>NZ_CP114220.1:0-4896132 GCF_056673375.1 Enterobacter cloacae complex sp. HYC003_NIDB | reverse complement strand
TTTGACCTGTGTATAAAGTGGCGATCTGATCCCAGCTTATACGGTCCAGGATCACCGATCATTCACAGCAAACGATCCTTCCTAACTGCATGATCTTATTTATGGGATCGGACTTATCCACAGAGGTCTGCGATCCTAATAAGAGATCACAATAGAACAGATCTCTAAATAAAAAGATCTTCTTTTTAATAGCCCAGGATCCCAATGCTTTCTCGAAAGACTAAAGTTGAGTAGAATCCACGGCCCGGGCTTCAATCCATTTTCATACCGCTTTACGCGAGGCAGACCACCATGTTTTATCAGGATCCTTTTGACGTCATCATCATTGGCGGGGGTCACGCAGGCACTGAGGCCGCAATGGCCGCAGCGCGAATGGGTCAGCAGACCCTGCTTTTGACACACAATATCGACACGCTGGGACAAATGTCCTGTAATCCGGCGATTGGCGGCATTGGGAAAGGACACCTGGTAAAAGAAGTGGATGCACTTGGCGGCCTGATGGCGAAAGCGATCGATCATGCGGGCATTCAGTTTAGGATACTAAACGCGAGTAAAGGTCCGGCTGTTCGCGCCACCCGTGCACAGGCAGACCGCGTGCTTTACCGTCAGGCTGTGCGCACCGCGCTGGAAAACCAACCGAACCTGATGATCTTCCAGCAGGCGGTAGAAGATCTTATCGTGGAGAACGATCGTGTTGTTGGCGCCGTGACCCAGATGGGTCTTAAGTTCCGCGCAAAAGCGGTGGTGCTGACGGTCGGGACATTCCTGGACGGTAAAATCCATATTGGTCTGGACAACTACAGCGGTGGCCGTGCTGGCGATCCGCCGTCGATTCCGTTATCTCGTCGTCTGCGTGAACTGCCGCTGCGCGTAAGCCGCCTGAAAACCGGTACGCCGCCGCGTATTGATGCGCGCACCATTGATTTCAGCGTGCTGGCACAGCAGCACGGCGATAACCCGATGCCGGTGTTCTCGTTCATGGGCAATGCGGCGCAACATCCGCAGCAGGTGCCGTGCTACATCACGCACACCAATGAAAAAACCCATGACGTGATCCGCAATAACCTCGATCGCAGCCCAATGTACGCCGGTGTGATCGAAGGGATCGGCCCACGTTATTGCCCGTCGATCGAAGACAAGGTGATGCGATTTGCCGATCGTAACCAGCACCAGATCTTCCTCGAACCTGAAGGGCTGACCTCTAACGAAATTTATCCAAACGGCATCTCCACCAGCCTGCCGTTCGACGTGCAGATGCAGATTGTGCGTTCAATGCAGGGCATGGAAAACGCGAAGATCGTTCGTCCTGGCTACGCTATTGAGTACGATTTCTTCGATCCGCGCGACCTGAAGCCGACGCTGGAAAGCAAATTCATCCAGGGTCTGTTCTTCGCAGGCCAGATTAACGGTACCACCGGGTACGAAGAAGCTGCCGCACAAGGGTTGCTGGCCGGTCTGAACGCCGCTCGCTTCTCTGCCGAGAAAGAGGGCTGGGCACCGGCGCGTTCTCAGGCTTACCTGGGCGTTCTGGTCGACGATCTCTGCACGCTGGGGACCAAAGAACCGTACCGCATGTTTACTTCTCGTGCGGAATATCGCCTGATGCTGCGCGAAGACAATGCCGATCTGCGTCTGACTGAGGTGGGCCGTGAATTGGGTCTGGTGGATGACGAACGCTGGGCGCGCTTCAACGAGAAGCTGGAGCGTATCGAACAGGAACGTCAGCGCCTGAAAACCACCTGGGTGAATCCGCAGGCGGAAACCGCTGCCGAAGTAAACGCTCACTTAACAGCACCGCTGTCGCGCGAAGCCAGCGGGGAAGATCTGCTGCGTCGTCCTGAAGTCACTTACGAGAATCTGGTCAAACTGACCGCGTTCGCGCCGGGCCTTGAAGACGCGGAAGCGGCTGAACAGGTCGAGATCCAGGTGAAATACGAAGGCTACATCGCGCGTCAGCAGGATGAGATCGAAAAACAGCAGCGCAACGAAAACACGCTGCTGCCGGAAATGCTGGACTATCGTCAGGTGACGGGCCTTTCCAACGAAGTGATCGCTAAGCTGAACGATCACAAACCTGTGTCGATTGGCCAGGCCTCACGTATCTCCGGCGTCACACCTGCCGCGATTTCGATTCTGCTGGTGTGGCTGAAAAAGCAGGGTATGCTGCGCCGCAGCGCGTAATGCTCTGAAAATTGCCCGGTGGCGCTGCGCTTACCGGGCCTACTGAACCCGTAGGGCGGGTTAGCGAAGCGCCACCCGCCACTTAAGTTTCTCAACAGGTATCCACCGTGCTCAATAAACTCTCTCGTCTGCTGGAACAGGCAGGTATTTCGCTCACCGATCACCAGAAAAATCAGCTGGTGGCCTATGTCGATATGCTGAACAAATGGAATAAAGCGTACAACCTCACCTCCGTACGCGATCCCAACGAGATGCTGATTCGTCATATTCTCGATAGCATCGTCGTGGCGCCATATCTGAACGGGGAACGTTTTATCGACGTGGGCACCGGCCCGGGCTTGCCGGGCGTTCCGTTGTCTATTGTTCGACCGGAGAGTCAATTCACGCTGCTGGACAGCCTGGGTAAGCGCGTACGCTTTTTACGCCAGGTCCAGCATGAGCTGAAGCTGGAAAACATCACGCCCGTGCAGAGCAGGGTAGAGGAGTTCCCGGCTGAGCCACCGTTTGACGGCGTTATCAGCCGCGCATTTGCGTCACTCAATGACATGGTGAGCTGGTGCAAACACCTGCCGGCGGAGAAGGGGCGTTTTTATGCGCTGAAAGGGCAACTTCCGGGGGACGAAATCGAGCAGCTTCCGGACGGTTTTGCTGTCGAATCCATTGAGAAACTTCAGATCCCTCAGCTCGAAGGTGAGCGTCATCTGGTGATAATTAAGCCAAACACTTTTTAAAAATTAATAAAAAATGTGGAATTTGTGCTGTTCTGATCGTGTTAAAAAGCAGCACATCCCGTCTGTTTTGGCCGTTGTTAATTTAACCTTGTTGTTACCATGGGTTTTCTTATGGTTAACCTGAAGTGAGTTGTTCACTCTGAGGATAATCAACCATGAAAATATCAGCCTGCTAAAAGTGGGTAAAGGCAACAAGAATGGAATGTTAAATATTTATTAAGAATGTCAATAAAAGGTTTTTGTTGTATACGGCTCTGTTTTAAAAATAGTTGCGATTTTTTTGCTTTAATTTCATACAGATGAAATAAATCGTTTTACGTCTTTGATAAATACCACTTTATCGCAAATGTGTATTTTGTGATCTCGTGCACGCTTTATCACCAACGTTTCCGCGCTGTTTGCAGTTTTGCCTGAAAGTCGGCACTTAGGTCAAAAGTTGAAAAATAGGACTGGGGAAAAATATTTAAACATTTATTCACCTTTTCGCTACTTAATGTTTGAAATCACGGGTACGCACCGTATAATTTGACCGCTTTTTGATGCTTGACTCTGAGCCTTAAAGGACGTTTTATACGACACGCGGCATACCTCGAAGGGAGCAGGAGTAAAAACGTGATGTCTGTGTCGCTCTTGAGTAGAAACGTTGCTCGTAAGCTTCTGTTCATTCAGTTTCTGGCTGTGATAGCAAGTGGACTGCTGTTTAGCCTCAAAGACCCCTTCTGGGGCATCTCCGCCGCGTGCGGAGGTTTGGCAGTGGTTCTGCCAAACGTGTTGTTTATGATTTTTGCCTGGCGTCATCAGGCGCATACACCCGCCAAAGGCCGCGTGGCCTGGTCCTTCGCTCTCGGCGAAGTGTGTAAGGTGTTGCTGACCTTTGCTCTACTGGTGATGGCGCTGGCGGTTTTGAAAGTGGTATTCATGCCGCTGATAGCAACGTGGGTTTTGGTGCTGGTGGTACAAGTTCTGGCTCCAGCTGTAATCAATAACAAAGGGTAAAAGGCATCATGGCTTCAGAAAATATGACGCCGCAGGATTACATAGGTCACCATCTGAATAACCTTCAGCTGGACCTGCGTACATTCTCGCTGGTGGATCCACATAACCCCCCGGCCACCTTCTGGACGATCAACATCGACTCCATGTTCTTCTCGGTGGTTTTGGGTCTTCTGTTCCTGGCCATGTTCCGCAGCGTTGCTAAAAAGGCGACCAGCGGTGTTCCAGGGAAATTCCAGACGTTCATCGAGATGATCATCGGCTTCGTCCATGGCAGCGTGAAAGATATGTACCATGGTAAGAGCAAACTGATTGCTCCGCTGGCCCTGACCGTGTTCGTTTGGGTCTTCCTGATGAACCTGATGGACCTCCTGCCTATCGATTTCTTACCTTGGATCGGTGAGCACGTACTCGGCCTGCCTGCACTGCGCGTGGTTCCGTCTGCCGACGTGAACATCACCCTGTCGATGGCGCTGGGTGTATTTATCCTCATTCTGTTCTACAGCATCAAAATGAAAGGCGTAAGCGGCTTTGTGAAAGAGCTTACCTTGCAGCCGTTCAACCACTGGGCGTTTATTCCGGTCAACCTGATCCTGGAAGGCGTTAGCCTGCTGTCCAAACCTGTTTCACTGGGTCTGCGACTGTTCGGCAACATGTATGCGGGTGAGCTGATTTTCATTCTGATCGCGGGTCTTCTGCCGTGGTGGTCACAGTGGATTCTGAATGTGCCATGGGCCATTTTCCACATCCTGATCATTACGCTGCAAGCCTTTATCTTCATGGTTCTGACGATCGTCTATCTGTCGATGGCGTCTGAAGAGCACTGATTTTTTACCAACACTACTACGTTTTAATTGAAACAAACTGGAGACTGTCATGGAAAACCTGAATATGGATCTGCTGTACATGGCTGCCGCTGTGATGATGGGTCTGGCGGCTATCGGTGCTGCGATCGGTATCGGCATCCTCGGGGGCAAATTCCTGGAAGGCGCAGCGCGTCAACCTGATCTGATTCCTCTGCTGCGTACTCAGTTCTTTATCGTTATGGGTCTGGTGGATGCAATCCCAATGATCGCTGTAGGTCTGGGTCTGTACGTGATGTTTGCTGTCGCGTAGTAGTTGTTTTAAAACCCCAAGCCACAGAAATTTAAGAGGTATTGTGCTGTGAACATGAACGCAACAATCCTCGGCCAGGCCATCGCGTTTATTCTCTTTGTCTGGTTCTGCATGAAGTATGTATGGCCGCCTTTAATGGCTGCCATCGAAAAACGTCAGAAAGAAATTGCTGACGGTCTGGCTTCCGCAGAACGCGCTAAGAAAGATTTGGACCTTGCACAGGCCAACGCGACAGACCAGCTGAAAAAAGCGAAAGCTGAAGCTCAGGTAATCATTGAACAGGCTAACAAACGCCGTTCTCAGATCCTGGACGAAGCCAAAGCTGAAGCAGAACAGGAACGTACTAAGATCGTGACACAGGCTCAGGCTGAAATTGAAGCTGAGCGTAAACGTGCTCGTGAAGAACTGCGTAAGCAGGTTGCGATTCTGGCTGTTGCTGGCGCCGAGAAGATCATCGAACGTTCCGTGGATGAAGCTGCTAACAGCGACATCGTGGACAAACTTGTCGCTGAACTGTAAGGAGGGAGGGGCTGATGTCTGAATTTGTTACGGTAGCTCGCCCCTACGCCAAAGCAGCTTTTGACTTTGCTGTCGAACACCAAAATGTCGATCGCTGGCAGAATATGCTGGCGTTTGCCGCTGAGGTGACGAAAAACGAACAAATGGCCGAGTTGCTTTCTGGTGCGTTAGCGCCTGAAACCCTCGCCGCGTCGTTTATCGCCGTGTGCGGAGAGCAACTGGATGCCAACGGCCAGAACCTGATTAAGGTGATGGCGGAAAATGGTCGTCTCCGTGTGCTCCCGGATGTTCTCGAGCAGTTTGAGCACTTACGTGCCCTTAGTGAAGCTACCGCTGAAGTTGAAGTAACTTCTGCGACTGAACTGAGTAACGAACAGCTTGCGAAAATCACCGCCGCGATGGAAAAACGTCTGTCACGCAAAGTTAAGCTGAATTGCAAAATCGATAAGTCTGTAATGGCAGGCGTAATCATCCGCTCGGGTGATATGGTCATTGATGGCAGCGTACGCGGCCGTCTTGAGCGCCTTGCAGACGTCTTGCAGTCTTAAGGGGACTGGAGCATGCAACTGAATTCCACCGAAATCAGCGAACTGATCAAGCAGCGCATTGCTCAGTTCAATGTTGTGAGTGAAGCTCACAACGAAGGTACTATTGTTTCTGTAAGTGACGGTGTTATCCGCATCCACGGCCTGGCCGATTGTATGCAGGGTGAGATGATTTCCCTGCCGGGTAACCGTTACGCTATCGCACTGAACCTGGAGCGCGACTCCGTAGGTGCCGTTGTGATGGGTCCATACGCTGACCTTGCCGAAGGCATGAAGGTTAAGTGTACTGGCCGTATTCTGGAAGTACCGGTTGGCCGTGGCCTGCTGGGTCGCGTTGTTAACACCCTGGGTGCGCCAATCGACGGTAAAGGTCCGGTTGAGCACGATGGCTTCTCCCCAATCGAAGTTATCGCACCAGGCGTTATCGACCGTCAGTCCGTTGATCAGCCAGTGCAGACGGGTTATAAGTCCGTTGACGCCATGATCCCAATCGGTCGTGGTCAGCGTGAACTGATCATCGGTGACCGTCAGACCGGTAAAACCGCGATGGCAATCGACGCCATCATCAACCAGCGTGATTCCGGCATCAAATGTGTATACGTGGCTATCGGCCAGAAAGCGTCCACCATTTCCAACGTGGTTCGTAAACTGGAAGAGCACGGCGCACTGTCTAACACCATCGTTGTGGTAGCAACCGCGTCTGAATCTGCTGCACTGCAATACCTGGCGCCATACGCCGGTTGCGCAATGGGCGAATACTTCCGTGACCGCGGTGAAGATGCGCTAATCGTATACGATGACCTGTCTAAACAGGCCGTTGCTTATCGTCAGGTTTCCCTGCTGCTCCGTCGTCCACCAGGACGTGAAGCATTCCCGGGCGACGTATTTTACCTCCACTCTCGTCTGCTGGAGCGTGCTTCCCGCGTTAACGCGGAATACGTCGAGAACTTCACCAAAGGTGAAGTGAAGGGTAAAACAGGTTCTCTGACCGCTCTGCCGATCATTGAAACCCAGGCGGGTGACGTTTCTGCGTTCGTTCCGACCAACGTAATCTCTATTACCGATGGTCAGATCTTCCTGGAAACCAACCTGTTTAACTCCGGTATTCGTCCGGCGGTTAACCCGGGTATCTCCGTATCCCGTGTGGGTGGTGCTGCTCAGACCAAGATCATCAAGAAACTGTCCGGTGGTATCCGTACCGCGCTGGCACAGTATCGTGAACTGGCTGCGTTCTCTCAGTTCGCATCCGATCTGGACGAAGCAACCCGTAAACAGCTGAGCCACGGTCAGAAAGTGACCGAGCTGCTGAAGCAGAAACAGTACGCGCCAATGTCTGTTGCTCAGCAGGGCCTGGTACTGTTCGCGGCTGAACGCGGTTACCTCGAAGATGTGGAACTGGCGAAAATCGGTAGCTTCGAAGCCGCTCTGCTGGCTTACGTCGACCGTGATCACGCTCCGCTGATGCAAGAGATCAACCAGACCGGTGGCTATAACGACGAAATCGAAGGCAAGCTGAAAGCTATCCTCGATTCCTTCAAAGCAACCCAATCCTGGTAATCGTCCGGCGGCTTGTCTCAGGACAAGCCGTCTGGCATTGAGGAGAAGCTCATGGCCGGCGCAAAAGAGATACGTAGTAAGATCGCAAGCGTCCAGAACACGCAAAAGATCACTAAAGCGATGGAGATGGTCGCCGCTTCCAAAATGCGTAAATCGCAGGATCGCATGGCGGCCAGCCGTCCTTATGCAGAGACCATGCGCAAAGTGATTGGTCACCTTGCGAACGGTAATCTGGAATATAAGCACCCTTACCTGGAAGAACGCGACGTTAAGCGCGTGGGCTACCTGGTGGTGTCGACTGACCGTGGTCTGTGTGGCGGCTTGAACATTAACCTGTTCAAAAAACTGCTGGCGGATATGAAAGGCTGGTCCGATAAAGGCGTTCAGTGCGATCTGGCACTGATTGGCTCTAAAGGCGTCTCTTTCTTTAACTCCGTTGGCGGCAACATTGTCGCTCAGGTGACCGGTATGGGTGATAACCCGTCCCTGTCCGAACTGATCGGCCCGGTTAAAGTGATGTTGCAGGCCTACGATGAAGGCCGTCTGGACAGACTGTACGTTGTCAGCAACAAATTTATTAACACCATGTCTCAGGTGCCTACGCTCACTCAGATGCTGCCGTTACCGGCATCAGAAGATGACGAGCTGAAACAGAAAGCCTGGGATTACCTGTATGAACCCGATCCGAAACCGCTGCTGGATACCCTGCTGCGTCGTTACGTTGAATCTCAGGTTTATCAGGGCGTTGTAGAAAACCTGGCCAGCGAGCAGGCCGCACGAATGGTGGCGATGAAAGCCGCGACCGATAATGGCGGCAGCCTGATTAAAGAGCTGCAGTTGGTTTACAACAAAGCTCGTCAGGCCAGCATTACTCAGGAACTCACCGAGATCGTCTCGGGGGCCGCCGCGGTTTAACCAGGTTTACGAATTACGTAGAGGATTCAAGATGGCTACTGGAAAGATTGTCCAGGTAATCGGCGCCGTGGTGGACGTCGAGTTCCCTCAGGACGCCGTACCACGCGTGTACGACGCGCTTGAGGTACAGAATGGTAACGAGAGCCTGGTGCTGGAAGTTCAGCAGCAGCTCGGCGGCGGTATCGTGCGTACCATCGCCATGGGTTCTTCCGACGGTCTGCGTCGTGGTCTGGAAGTAAAAGACCTTGAGCACCCGATCGAAGTCCCGGTAGGTAAAGCAACACTGGGTCGTATCATGAACGTATTGGGTCAGCCAATCGACATGAAAGGCGACATCGGTGAAGAAGAGCGTTGGGCTATCCACCGCGCAGCACCTTCCTACGAAGAGCTGTCCAGCTCTCAGGAACTGCTGGAAACCGGCATCAAAGTTATCGACCTGATGTGTCCGTTCGCGAAGGGCGGTAAAGTCGGTCTGTTCGGTGGTGCGGGTGTAGGTAAAACCGTAAACATGATGGAGCTGATCCGTAACATCGCGATCGAGCACTCCGGTTACTCCGTGTTTGCGGGCGTGGGTGAACGTACTCGTGAGGGTAACGACTTCTACCACGAAATGACCGACTCCAACGTTCTGGATAAAGTATCCCTGGTTTACGGCCAGATGAACGAGCCACCAGGAAACCGTCTGCGCGTTGCGCTGACCGGCCTGACCATGGCTGAGAAGTTCCGTGACGAAGGTCGTGACGTTCTGCTGTTCGTTGATAACATCTACCGTTATACCCTGGCCGGTACTGAAGTATCTGCACTGCTGGGTCGTATGCCTTCAGCGGTAGGTTATCAGCCTACGCTTGCGGAAGAGATGGGTGTTCTTCAGGAACGTATCACCTCTACCAAAACCGGTTCTATCACCTCCGTTCAGGCGGTATACGTACCTGCGGATGACTTGACTGACCCATCCCCAGCCACCACCTTTGCTCACTTAGATGCAACCGTGGTACTGAGCCGTCAGATCGCGTCTCTGGGTATCTACCCGGCCGTTGACCCGCTGGACTCCACCAGCCGTCAGCTGGATCCACTGGTTGTTGGCCAGGAGCACTACGACACCGCGCGTGGCGTACAGTCCCTGCTGCAACGTTATCAGGAACTGAAAGACATCATCGCCATCCTGGGTATGGATGAACTGTCTGAAGAAGACAAACTGGTGGTAGCACGTGCGCGTAAGATCCAGCGCTTCCTCTCCCAGCCGTTCTTCGTTGCGGAAGTATTCACCGGTGCTCCGGGTAAATACGTTTCCCTGAAAGACACCATCCGTGGCTTTAAAGGCATCATGGAAGGCGAATACGATCACCTGCCAGAGCAGGCGTTCTACATGGTTGGTTCCATCGAAGAAGCCGTGGAAAAAGCCAAAAAACTTTAACGCCTTAATCGGAGGGTGATATGGCAATGACTTACCACCTGGACGTCGTCAGCGCAGAGCAACAAATGTTCTCTGGTCTGGTCGAGAAAATCCAGGTAACGGGTAGTGAAGGTGAACTGGGTATTTTCCCGGGTCACGCACCGCTGCTCACCGCCATTAAGCCTGGTATGATCCGCATCGTTAAACAGTTCGGTCATGAAGAGTTTATCTATCTGTCCGGCGGCATTCTTGAAGTGCAGCCAGGCAGTGTGACCGTTCTGGCCGATACCGCTATTCGTGGCCAGGATCTCGACGAAGCGCGAGCCCTGGAATCGAAGCGTAAGGCTGAAGAGCACATTAGCAGCTCTCATGGTGACGTGGATTACGCTCAGGCGTCTGCGGAGCTGGCCAAAGCGATCGCGAAACTGCGCGTTATCGAGTTGACCAAAAAAGCGATGTAACACCGGCTTGAAAAGCACAAAAGCCAGTCTGGATCCCAGGCTGGCTTTTTTTTTCGGCCTTAATTCATGATGAAAAAGATGTAGAATTTTAAGCATCAAACGTTTTTACTTCTCACACAAACTACCGTCAGGATGCGTATGTTAAACAGTGCGATGAGCGTGGTGATCCTTGCCGCAGGCAAAGGTACCCGCATGTATTCCGATCTGCCTAAGGTGCTCCACACGCTGGCAGGAAAGCCAATGGTTCAGCATGTTATTGATGCAGCGAATGAATTAGGCGCCAGCCAGGTGCATCTGGTTTATGGACATGGCGGCGATCTGCTGAAAAAAACGCTGCATGACGACAATCTCAACTGGGTGCTACAGGCAGAACAGTTGGGTACAGGCCATGCGATGCAGCAGGCTGCACCCTTCTTCGCTGATGATGAAGATATCCTGATGCTCTACGGCGACGTCCCGCTGATCTCCGTTGAAACCCTCACTCGCCTGCGTGAAGCCAAACCGCAGGGCGGCATCGGTTTGTTGACCGTCGTGCTGGACGATCCAACCGGCTATGGCCGCATTACGCGTGAAAACGGCAAGGTAACCGGGATTGTTGAGCATAAAGATGCCACTGACGAACAGCGCCAGATTCAGGAGATCAACACCGGCATCCTGATTGCGAACGGTGTGGATATGAAGCGCTGGCTGTCCAGACTCAACAATAACAACGCGCAGGGTGAATACTACATCACCGACATCATTGCGATGGCGTACCAGGAAGGGCGTGAGATTGCCGCCGTTCACCCGGCTCGCATCAGCGAAACGGACGGGGTAAACAACCGTCTCCAGCTTTCTCGCCTGGAGCGTATTTACCAGTCCGAGCAGGCAGAAAAGCTGTTGCTCGCGGGCGTTATGCTGCGCGATCCGGCGCGTTTCGATCTGCGTGGCACGCTGACCCACGGGCGCGACGTTGAAATAGATACTAACGTTATCCTGGAAGGTAACGTCACGCTGGGCAACCGCGTCAAAATCGGCACTGGCTGCGTGATTAAAAACAGCGTGATCGGTGACGACTGCGAAATCAGCCCGTACAGCGTGGTGGAAGATGCCCATCTTGAGGCGGCATGTACCATCGGCCCGTTTGCGCGTCTGCGCCCGGGCGCTGAGCTGCTGGAAGGCGCTCACGTAGGTAACTTTGTGGAAATGAAAAAAGCGCGTCTGGGTAAGGGCTCGAAAGCCGGTCATCTGACCTATCTGGGCGATGCGGAAATTGGCGACAACGTAAACATCGGTGCTGGAACCATCACCTGTAACTATGACGGTGCCAATAAGTTTAAAACCATCATCGGTGATGATGTGTTTGTAGGCTCCGATACCCAGCTGGTGGCGCCTGTCACCGTGGGCAAAGGCGTGACCATTGCCGCCGGGACAACCGTTACGCGCGATGTGGCCGAGAACGAGCTGGTGTTAAGCCGTGTGCCGCAGGTCAGCAAGCAGGGCTGGAAACGCCCGGTGAAGCAGAAGTAACAACAAGGCGGGTGGCGCTATGCTTACCCGCCCTACGATTGAGTAGGCCTGATAAGGCGTAGCCGACATCAGGCAAACCCGGGAGAGGAGATAAATATATATCTCCCCCCACAAGCAGTACCCATAAAAATAACCCCACTCTCTACAAGGCTCGGGGCGCCCGGAAAGGGCAAATACAGGTCAGCGACAACGCATGGCATAACGCCATAATCAGGAAATCTAACTATGTGTGGAATTGTTGGCGCAGTTGCGCAGCGTGATATTGCTGAAATCCTTCTCGAAGGTTTACGTCGTCTGGAATACCGTGGTTACGACTCAGCCGGTCTGGCTGTGGTCGATGCAGAAGGTCATATGACCCGTTTGCGTCGTCTCGGTAAAGTGCAGATGCTGGCCCAGGCTGCGGAAGAACATCCGCTGCACGGTGGCACCGGTATTGCACATACCCGCTGGGCGACCCACGGTGAGCCATCTGAAGGCAACGCACACCCGCATGTGTCTGAACACATTGTGGTGGTGCATAACGGCATTATCGAAAACCACGAACCGCTGCGTGAAGAACTGAAAGCGCGCGGCTATACCTTCGTCTCTGAAACCGACACCGAAGTGATTGCTCACCTGGTGCACTGGGAGCTGGCAAAGGGCGGTACACTGCGTGATGCGGTGCTGCGCGCTATCCCTCAGCTGCGTGGTGCTTACGGTACGGTGATCATGGATTCCCGCGACCCGTCCACGCTGCTGGCCGCGCGTTCCGGTAGTCCGATGGTGATTGGTCTGGGCATGGGTGAAAACTTTATCGCTTCCGACCAGCTGGCGCTGCTGCCAGTTACCCGTCGCTTTATCTTCCTGGAAGAGGGAGACATTGCCGAGGTGACACGTCGCAGTGTGACCGTATTCGACACGAAAGGCGAGCAGGTTAAGCGTCAGGAGATCGAATCAAACCTGCAATACGACGCGGGCGACAAAGGTGCTTACCGTCACTACATGCAGAAAGAGATCTACGAACAGCCAAACGCCATTAAAAACACCCTGACCGGGCGCATCAGCCACGGCGAAGTGGATCTGAGTGAGCTGGGCGCCAATGCCAACGAACTGCTGGGCAAAGTCGAGCACATTCAGATCGTGGCCTGCGGTACCTCTTATAACTCCGGTATGGTCTCGCGCTACTGGTTTGAATCCCTGGCGGGCGTGCCGTGTGATGTGGAAATCGCGTCTGAGTTCCGCTACCGCAAATCTGCGGTGCGTCGTAACAGCCTGATGATCACCCTTTCTCAGTCTGGCGAAACGGCTGATACCCTGGCGGCGCTGCGTCTGTCTAAAGAGTTGGGTTACCTGGGCTCGCTGGCCATCTGTAACGTGCCGGGCTCTTCGCTGGTACGTGAATCCGATCTGGCGCTGATGACCAAAGCCGGTACTGAAATTGGCGTGGCTTCCACCAAGGCGTTTACCACCCAGTTAACCGTTCTGCTGATGCTGGTGGCGAAACTGGCGCGTCTGAAAGGTCTGGATGCCTCCGTTGAACACGACATTGTGCATGGCCTTCAGGCGCTGCCGAGCCGTATCGAGCAGATGCTGTCTCAGGACAAACGCATTGAGGCGCTGGCGGAAGATTTCTCTGACAAACATCACTCCCTGTTCCTGGGGCGTGGCGATCAGTATCCGATTGCGCTGGAAGGCGCACTGAAGCTGAAAGAGATCTCTTACATTCACGCTGAAGCTTACGCGGCAGGTGAACTGAAACATGGCCCGCTGGCGCTGATCGACGCGGATATGCCGGTTATCGTGGTGGCACCGAACAACGAACTGCTGGAAAAACTGAAATCTAACATCGAAGAAGTGCGCGCCCGTGGTGGTGTTCTGTACGTCTTTGCGGATAAAGATGCCGGTTTCGCCAGCAGCGACAACATGCACATCATCGAGATGCCGCATGTGGAAGAGGTGATTGCGCCGATCTTCTATACCGTTCCGCTGCAACTGCTGGCTTATCACGTCGCGCTGATCAAAGGCACCGACGTTGATCAGCCGCGAAATCTGGCGAAGTCTGTTACCGTAGAATAATATTATATATCACTTAGGAATAACCCCGTTAATTTATGATTACGGGGTTATTTTTATATCAAAACATAAATATTTTCTGAAAAATAAAGTTTCCCACTTCTTATTAAATAAAAACTAATTACAGTGTGTCGACTTTTCTGTGTGATATAAAATTATATTAAGTAATAAAACGCTTATATTTATTCTCTTATTCCATCAGTAATAATTAATACAATATTATTTCTCCTTGTTATTTTCATTTTTCAGTTTACTATTTCCTGGCCGGGATGGTTCGGCAATATTTGTTTTAATAATGAAACATGATTATTCATAACTTCAGGATAATGTCATAATGAATGGAAAACTTTTTAAAAGCGCATTAGTTTGCTCATCTTTGATTTTAGGTTGGCAGGCGCACGCGGGGAACGGCAATGGTACTGTACACTTTACAGGCGAAATTATTGACAGCACCTGTGAGGTTACTGCGCCAACACAAACTCAAACCGTTGACCTTGGTAAAGTCAATAAATCCGCCTTTTCTGGTGCAGGCTCGACGGCTTCCGTACAGGCTTTCCAGATCGATCTTGAAAATTGCCCTGATACATATAAAAAAGCCACCGCTCGCTTTGATGGTACAGAAGATGGAGACGGTTACCTTAAACTGAACGCTGGTGGAGCTACAGGGGTTGCCGTTGCCATCTACAACCGTGCTGACAACAGCTTGCTGAAGCTTTACAACCAGTCAGTCAGTGCAGATATCGACGCTGATGGCAAGGCGACACTGCCGTTCATGGCTCGCTATATGGCTACCTCCGCAACCGTAACGCCAGGTGTGGCAAATGCGGATTCTGAATTTACTATCACTTACAGTAATTAACCTCTAGCTTTCCGAAATAAAATCAGGCCTGGCAAGGCAGGTTTCTTTACGTCTAATGGACAGCGAAACCTCGCAGGCCTGTCACAGGATATGATATGCGCAGGCGTTTTATCGATATTTTTATTATTCTCTTTTTAGTCGTGTGTGCCTCTCCCTCATGGGGTGGGATTATTATCGGTGGTACGCGGATTATTTTCCCCAGCAATAAAACAGATACCACTATTTCTGTAATAAATAATGATACTTCCTTACCCTATCTGATTCAGGCATGGATTGATCCTTTTTTAGCCACAGAGAAAACGAAACCACCGTTTACCGTTATTCCTCCTGTTTCAAGGCTGGAGCCAAAACAGGAGCGCGTATTGCGCATTATTAAAACAAAAGGCGATTTACCCACCGAGCGGGAATCTGTCTTTTGGCTGAATGTTAAGAATATCCCTCCAACGCCGGACAAACAGAACAGCAAGCTGGAAATCGCGATTAAAACACGCATTAAGTTATTCTGGCGCCCTGCCAGCATTACTGAAAAGCCTGAAACCGCCAGCCTAAAAGTCATCTGGCGCAAACAAGGCAATACCCTGGTGGTTAATAATCCTACGGCTATCCATATCAACGTTATTGATGTTGCTGTAGACGGCAAACCGCTGGATTTGGCGATGATTAAGCCCTTTGAGACGCTCAACATTCCCTTACCCGCTGGTGTCGCGAGTAAGACACTCATCTGGCATAGCATCAATGATTATGGCGCGATAAGCGACGCCATCAAACACCCCCTTTGACTCAGGCGAGATGGTTAACGTTGAAGCGCATCTATTTTATGTTATCCCTGGTGTCGCTGTGGGTCAGCGGCACGTATTCCGGGCACGCTGCTGGTGAAACCTTTAACTCACGATTGTTAGAACTTGAACATCCGGTCGACATTGATATCAGTCAGTTTAGCCGGCCCGATAATCTCCCTGAAGGGGATTATCAGGTTGATATTTATATCAACGAGCGCTTTTTTGAGCGCCGTGAAATCCATTTTTTTCGAACAAACAACGAGAGCGCACTCCAGCCCTGTTTCCGCGACTTAAAAAATACGCTGGCTACGTTTGGCATAAAAGTGGATGCCATAAAAGCACTGGCTACGATTAACACCAGCCGCTGCGAGCCCGTTCCCCCGCTTACGGGAGCTACATGGGTTCTGGATGACGAAAAGCTCGCGTTACGGGTCTCTATCCCGCAGATTTATATGGATTCTTCAGCGCGTGACGCCATTCCGCCTTCACGCTGGGATCAGGGTATTAATGCCCTGATGGTGAATTATGATTTTTCAACCACCCAGACGTTGAAATCAGACTATGACAGTGACGATCTGTATTATCTGAACATGCGTAGCGGTATTAACCTTGGCAGCTGGCGACTTCGCAACTACAGCACCCTCAATGCGGTAAACAGCAACGGCAGTTATCATTCTGCGAGTACGTATTTACAACGTGATATTGCCAGCCTGCGAAGCCAGATAATGATGGGGGATACCTGGACGGCAAATGATCTATTCGATAGCAGCCAGGTGCGCGGCGTGCGCCTGTATACCGATAATGACATGCTGCCGGATAGTCTGAACGGCTTCGCACCCGTCGTCCGGGGCATTGCTAAAAGTAATGCCGTCGTCACCATTCGTCAGAATGGCTACATTATCTATCAATCTGCTGTTCCTCAGGGGCCGTTTGCCCTGACCGATCTCAACACCACCAGCAGTGGGGGCGATCTCGACGTTACGATCAAAGAAGAAGATGGTAGTGAGCAGCATTTTACGCAGCCTTATGCTTCCCTGGCGATATTGCGACGGGAAGGCCAGACGGACTTTGATATCAGCATTGGCGAACTGAACAACAGCGATCGCTATTCACCTGATTTATTGCAGGCTCAGCTTTTACGCGGCATGCAAGGGGGAATGACGCTGTATGGCGGCACACAGTTAGCTGAGAATTACACTGCCATAGCGGCTGGTATTGGTCAGGATCTCGGCGAGATCGGGGCGATATCGATGGATGTCACCCATGCGGCGTCTCGTTTTGTCGATGATACGGAGCAGGGGCAATCCTGGCGTTTTCTCTATTCCAAGACGTTCGATGTAAGTAATACCAGCCTGCGAATAGTAGGCTATCGCTATTCAACGGAAGGATTTTATACCCTGGATGAGTGGGCTTCCCGCAGGAGCGATAGCGAGACGTTCTGGCAAACGGGTAACCGCAGAAGCCGTCTGGAGGGAACGTGGACACAACCTTTTGCGCAGGGGTATGGAAATATTTACCTGACGCTGAGCCGTGAACAGTACTGGCGAACGGATAACGTTGAACGGCTGATCCAGATTGGTTACAGCAACAGCTGGAAACAGATGACGTGGAATGCGTCATGGAACTATACCGATACTGCGAATCATCACGATGGGGACTGGGAAAAGGATGGCGAAAACGAACACGTTTTCATGCTGTCACTCTCGCTTCCGCTCTCCCAGTGGTTACCGAACACCTACGCCAACTATAACGTTACTGGCAACAATAAAAACAGCGTCTCCCATCAGGTAGGCCTGAACGGAAGGCTGCTTCAGAACAACAACTTGAACTGGAACATACAGCAATCCGTTGATGAAAGTGGCGGCAGTACGGGGGGGAATGCGGGACTGGCATGGGACGCGGCTTATGGCTCCATGAAAGGTAACTATGCCTGGAGCAACGAAACCCGAAGTCTCAATTATGGCGTCAGCGGCGGCATTCTACTGCATTCAGAAGGTGTCACCTTCTCACAGGAAATGGGAGAAACCGTCGCGCTGGTGAAAGCTCCAGGAGCGGCGGGCCTGGCGGTGGAAAACAGCAGCGGTGTCGCGACGGACTGGCGCGGCTACACCGTAAAAACGCAGCTGTCACCCTATGATGAAAATCGTATCGCAATTGGCGACAGCGACTTTGCCTCTGGCAATGTTGAACTGGAAAAAAGCGTCCAGAATCTGGTTCCCACCCGTGGAGCGGTAGTAAAAGCGGAATTCGTTACGCATATCGGCTACCGCATCCTTTTCAACGTTCATCTCAGCAATGGCAAACCTGCGCCTTTTGGGGCAACGGGATCGGCAACGCTGGACACCGGAAGCGTTACGGGCATTGTCGGAGAAGAGGGCGAACTCTATCTCTCAGGCCTGCCGGAAAAGGGGCAATTTACGTTGACGCTAAACGACGGCGCAACCTGTCGGGCGGAATACACGCTTCAACAACAGCCTGACGCTGGACTGGTGCAGATGCCCGTCACGTGTCGATAAAGGATTAAAATGAAACTGCAATACTGGCTTTTAGCCTTACTGACCTGCGTCTTTTATGCGCATGCGGCCCCAACCGGTTATTGTGTGCCAGACAATGGCAAATATCATAACTACCTCAATTTTACAGAGCAGTTTTCCATTACGGACAATATAGCCGGGACGACAACGCTTATTGATGTGAATAACAACAATACCTCGTTTAAAGGTACTTGCTATTGTCTGACCGGGCCGAATCAGAGTTACGATCACACCTATATAACCAGCGTCGTTAATCCGGCGCTGGAGCCAGCGGGAAGCAGGAACAATGTCGCCTATTTTAACCTGAATGAAAACGTTGATATTGGCTTGCTTGTTTACATACTCGGTGTCGGTTATACGGCCGTGCCTTTTGATCATCTGCCGAATAAAACCGGTACTCCCTATCAATGTCATAACGGCGTGAGTTCTGCCACCTCGTTTTATAGTGGCGGCTCGGGGCTGGTCTATTTGTACGTCAAAAAAGCCTTTACCGGGGTGATGACGATCCCGGCGACGCTGGTGGCGAATATCTATGCCACGATCGACCCGCGTACTGTTTCGAATGAGATTATTTCTGATGTGATTGTTCAGGGAACAGTGACGGTTCCTCAATCTTGTGAGATTGACGAGGGGCAGGCCATTGTTTTTGATTTCAATAAAATCCTGGCGTCAGAGTTTTCGTCGACGAAAGGGAAAGCGCTGACCGATCGCAAAATCACTCGTACCGTGAACATCAAATGCACCAATATGATGTTCTACGACAAGCTCGACGCAACCCTGCATGCCTCAGCCGTGGCTTCTGATAATTCGATGATTGCGACGGACAACGAAGACGTAGGAATTAAAGTCTACGATAAATATAATCGGGAAGTGAATACGAATGGCGGTGCCCTTGAAGCGGAAACGACTAAAATTCCCGACATCATGGGGGATACGCTGGGCACGCTGACATTTTCAAGCGCGCCTGCCAGCGCGACAGGAGCGAGGCCCAAACCAGGCCAGTTCAATGCAACGGCAACTCTGACGATTGAAATCGCTCATTAAAATGACAACGGCTGTTTATGACAGCCGTTGTCATATCAGCTACGCTAAAACTGATTCATTGCAAAAAAGATGACAAAAATATGACCATGCTGTGAATTAATGGCTTTATTTTTCATGTGGTTACATCCATCGCTGGCTTTGTCATAAAACTGTCATATTTCGTACATTTATCTGTCACCTGTTTGTCCTATTTTGCTCATCGTAGCCACTTAAACAATGATTTACGAAATCCTTGCAGGAGACATTATGAAAGTTATGCGTACCACTGTCGCAACTGTTGTCGCCGCGACCTTATCAATGAGCGCTTTCTCTGCCTTTGCAGCAGCAAGCCTGACTGGCGCTGGTGCAACCTTCCCTGCGCCGGTGTATGCCAAATGGGCGGATACCTACCAGAAAGAGACCGGTAACAAGGTCAACTATCAGGGTATCGGCTCCTCCGGTGGCGTAAAACAAATTACCGCGAATACCGTTGATTTCGGCGCATCCGACGCTCCGCTGTCTGATGAGAAACTGAATCAGGAAGGCCTGTTCCAGTTCCCGACCGTGATCGGCGGCGTTGTGCTGGCTGTTAACATCCCTGGCCTGAAATCAGGCGAGCTGGTGCTGGACGGCAAAACCCTGGGTGACATCTACCTGGGCAAAATCAAAAAATGGGATGACGAAGCCATCACTAAGCTGAACCCGGGCGTTAAGCTGCCTTCGCAGAATATCGCGGTGGTTCGTCGTGCTGACGGCTCTGGTACCTCTTTCGTGTTCACCAGCTACCTGGCGAAAGTGAACGAAGAGTGGAAATCTAAAGTCGGTTCCGGCTCTACCGTTAACTGGCCAACCGGTCTGGGCGGTAAAGGCAACGACGGTATCGCAGCCTTTGTACAGCGTCTGCCAGGCTCCATCGGTTACGTAGAATACGCTTACGCTAAGCAGAACAACCTGGCTTACACCAAACTGGTTTCTGCCGACGGCAAACCGGTTAGCCCGACCGAAGAGAACTTCGCCAACGCCGCGAAAGGCGCTGACTGGAGCAAATCCTTCGCGCAGGACCTGACCAACCAGAAAGGCGACGATGCATGGCCTATCACGTCTACCACCTTCATTCTGGTCCACAAAGAGCAGAAGAAGCCTGAGCAGGGTGCTGAAGTGCTGAAGTTCTTCGACTGGGCATATAAAAATGGCGGCAAACAGGCTAACGATCTGGATTACGCCAGCCTGCCAGACAGCGTGGTTGAGCAGATCCGTGCTGCATGGAAAACCAACGTGAAAGACAGCAGCGGTAAAGCGCTGTACTAACAGGATATATTTAACGAAGATGGCGGGTGGCGCTGCGCTTACCCGCCCTACGGTTACTCTGTAGGCCCGGTAAGCGTCAGCGCCGCCGGGCATATTCGTAAAAACGTCTCAAACAGAAGAGTAATTTATGGCTGCAACCAAGCCTGCATTTAACCCTCCGGGTAAAAAAGGTGACATGATTTTCAGCGCGCTGGTGAAACTGGCTGCGCTGATTGTGCTATTGCTGCTGGGCGGCATTATCGTGTCCCTGATTTTCTCCTCCTGGCCGAGCATTCAAAAATTTGGTTTCGCCTTCCTGTGGACCAAAGAGTGGGATGCGCCGAACGATATTTACGGTGCGCTGGTGCCGATTTACGGCACGCTGGTGACCTCTTTTATCGCCCTGCTGATTGCGGTTCCGGTGAGCTTTGGTATTGCCCTGTTCCTGACGGAACTGGCGCCAGGCTGGCTGCGACGTCCGCTGGGTATCGCCATTGAACTGCTGGCGGCCATCCCAAGTATCGTTTACGGCATGTGGGGCCTGTTTATCTTCGCGCCGCTGTTTGCGACGTACTTCCAGGAGCCGGTCGGTAACGTTCTCTCTGCCATTCCGTTTGTGGGGGCGCTGTTCTCCGGCCCGGCATTCGGTATCGGCATTCTGGCGGCAGGTGTGATCCTCGCCATCATGATTATTCCGTACATTGCGGCGGTCATGCGCGATGTCTTCGAACAAACCCCGGTGATGATGAAAGAGTCCGCCTACGGCATCGGCTGCACCACCTGGGAAGTTATCTGGCGCATCGTTCTTCCGTTCACCAAAAACGGGGTGATTGGCGGCATTATGCTGGGCTTAGGCCGCGCGCTGGGTGAAACCATGGCGGTCACCTTTATCATCGGCAACACCTACCAGCTCGACAGCGCCTCGCTTTATATGCCGGGGAACAGTATTACCTCTGCGCTGGCGAACGAATTTGCCGAAGCGGAATCCGGGCTGCACGTCGCCGCGCTGATGGAACTGGGTCTGATCCTGTTTGTTATCACCTTTATTGTGCTGGCTATCTCCAAGCTGATGATTATGCGTCTGGCTAAAAACGAGGGGGCACGCTAATGGCAACTCTCGACATGCAAAACACCGCTCAGCTTGCGGAATCCCGTCGCAAAATGCAGTCAAAGCGCCGGATTAAAAACCGCATTGCGTTGACGCTTTCCATGGCGACGATGGCGTTCGGCCTGTTCTGGCTGATCTGGATCCTGATGTCCACCATCACCCGGGGTATTGATGGAATGTCCCTGGCGCTGTTCACCGAGATGACGCCGCCGCCGAACACGGCGGGTGGTGGTCTGGCAAACGCTCTGGCGGGCAGCGGCCTGTTGATCCTGTGGGCGACTGTTTTCGGTACGCCGTTGGGCATCATGGCGGGTATCTATCTGGCGGAATATGGCCGCAAGTCCTGGATCGCTGAAGTCATCCGCTTCATTAACGACATTCTGCTTTCTGCCCCGTCGATTGTCGTGGGTCTGTTTGTTTACACCATCGTGGTGGCGCAAATGGAACACTTCTCCGGCTGGGCGGGTGTGATTGCGCTGGCGCTGTTGCAGGTGCCTATCGTTATTCGTACCACTGAAAACATGCTGAAACTGGTGCCGGACAGCCTGCGTGAAGCGGCTTACGCGCTGGGTACGCCTAAATGGAAGATGATTTCGGCTATCACCCTGAAAGCGTCCGTCTCGGGGATCATGACCGGTATCCTGCTGGCTATCGCCCGTATCGCCGGTGAAACCGCACCGCTGCTGTTTACCGCCCTCTCCAATCAGTTCTGGAGCACGGACATGATGCAGCCGATCGCCAACCTGCCGGTGACGATCTTTAAATTTGCGATGAGCCCATTCGCGGAATGGCAGCAGCTGGCCTGGGCCGGGGTGCTGATCATCACCCTTTGCGTACTGTTGCTGAACATTCTGGCGCGCGTCATTTTCGCGAAGAAGAAACACGGTTAAATTTTTACGGCGCGGCACACCGTGGCGCCGAATGAGGAAATGAGTCAATGAGTATGGTTGATACTGCCCCGGGTAAGATTCAGGTTCGTGATTTGAACTTCTACTACGGCAAATTCCATGCCCTGAAGAATATCAACCTGGATATCGCAAAGAACCAGGTAACGGCATTCATCGGTCCGTCCGGCTGTGGCAAATCCACGCTGCTGCGCACCTTTAACAAAATGTATTCGCTCTATCCGGAGCAGCGCGCAGAAGGTGAAATTCTGCTGGACGGTGACAACATCCTGACCAATACCCAGGATATCGCCCTGCTGCGTGCGAAAGTGGGGATGGTATTCCAGAAACCCACGCCGTTCCCGATGTCGATCTATGACAACATCGCCTTTGGTGTGCGTCTGTTTGAGAAGCTCTCCCGTGCGGATATGGACGAGCGCGTGCAGTGGGCATTGACCAAGGCCGCATTATGGAACGAAACCAAAGATAAACTTCACCAGAGTGGGTACTCTCTCTCCGGTGGTCAGCAGCAGCGTCTGTGCATTGCGCGCGGTATCGCCATTCGCCCGGAAGTCTTGCTGCTGGATGAGCCGTGCTCAGCCCTGGACCCGATCTCAACCGGGCGTATCGAAGAGCTGATCACCGAGCTGAAGCAGGATTACACCGTGGTGATCGTGACCCACAACATGCAGCAGGCTGCACGTTGTTCTGACCACACGGCGTTTATGTATCTGGGCGAGTTGATTGAGTTCAGCGATACGGACGCGCTGTTCACTCGTCCGGCGAAGAAACAAACCGAAGATTATATTACTGGCCGCTACGGTTGATTTGCCTTAGTGCATGTGGAGAAACCATGGACAACCTCAATCTTAATAAACACATTTCCGGCCAGTTTAACGCAGAGCTGGAAAGCATTCGCACCCAGGTGATGACCATGGGCGGCATGGTCGAGCAGCAGCTTTCTGACGCGATCACGGCGATGCACAACCAGGACAGCGAGCTGGCGAAGCGCGTTATTGAAGGCGACCACAACGTCAATATGATGGAAGTCGCCATCGACGAAGCCTGCGTGCGCATCATTGCGAAGCGTCAGCCGACGGCGAGCGACCTGCGTCTGGTGATGGCGATCATCAAAACCATCGCCGAGCTGGAGCGTATCGGTGACGTGGCGGATAAAATCTGCCGTACCGCGCTGGAGAAATTCTCCCAGCAGCACCAGCCGCTGCTGGTGAGCCTGGAGTCTCTCGGGCGCCACACCGTGCAGATGCTGCACGACGTGCTGGACGCTTTCGCGCGCATGGATCTGGACGAAGCGGTCCGTATCTACCGTGAAGACAAGAAAGTTGACCAGGAATACGAAGGCATTGTGCGTCAGCTGATGACCTACATGATGGAAGATTCTCGTACCATTCCAAGCGTACTGACCGCGCTGTTCTGTGCGCGCTCCATCGAGCGTATCGGTGACCGTTGCCAGAACATTTGCGAATACATTTTCTATTTCGTGAAGGGGCAGGATTTCCGACACGTGGGCGGCGACGAGCTGGACAAGCTGCTGGCGGGTAAAGATCCGAAAGAGTGATATGTGTGGCGGGTGGCGCTAACGCTTACCCGCCCTACGTTAATTCAACGCGTAATATCCCACCCGCGCGCCTTCCACAACGCTGGCAGTTGCGCCAGATCGGTAAAGGTTGTCACTTTTGGATGGTCGATCGGCTTGTTGTGCGGATCGGCGCAGAAGTAAAATACCTCCATCCCCGCATCAATCCCTGACTGCGCGCCGGCAGATGAGTCATCCACCAGAATGCAGTTCTCCACGTTGACGTTCATCGCCTTCGCCGCGTGGAACATCAGCGCCGGATCGGGCTTCCAGCGCTGGATATCGTAGCCGCTGAACAGTTTTTCCGGGAAGTGGTGCAACATCTCCAGCTTGCCGAGCGAGTGCTGCATTTTGCTGACCGGTCCGTTAGAGACCACGCAGATCGGCACCGTCATCGCATCCAGCAGCGCGTTAGCGCCGGCGATAACTTCCAGCTCGGCGTCGAAGAGGCGTGCGACCTCGGCGCGGTACACCGGTTCCAGATCCGCTTTCACCAGATCCACCCCGTGCTCTTCGTTAATGATGTCGATGATCTCGTACAGCTTCACGCCCTTAAAGCGTTTGAACACCTCTTCGAGATCGAGCGTAATACCAAATTCATGGAACATGGCGACATACGCGCGGGAACAAATGACCTCACTGTCGACCAGCGTACCGTCACAGTCGAAAAATACCGCTTCAATTCCGGACATGCCTTTCCCTTTTAACAAGTTTAACGTTTTCGTACGGCAGTTCACCGGGACGCAATCGTTGCCGTATAAGCAAAATCAATGAAAAAAGTATCCCGTAACCGCCACTATTGTCGCATTTTGGTATAGGATAGCGACGAATTTTCCCTCCTTGTTCGGAAATTGATGATGAGTCAACAACACACTACCCAGACATCTGGTCAGGGGCTGCTTGAGCGCGTGTTCAAACTGCGCGAGCACGGCACAACGGCACGCACCGAAGTGATCGCCGGTTTTACTACCTTCCTGACGATGGTCTATATCGTTTTCGTTAACCCGCAAATTCTGGGCGTGGCTGGCATGGACACCAGCGCCGTCTTTGTAACCACCTGTCTGATCGCGGCCCTTGGCAGCATCCTGATGGGCGTTTTCGCTAATCTGCCCGTGGCGCTGGCCCCGGCAATGGGCCTGAATGCGTTCTTTGCGTTCGTGGTGGTTCAGGCGATGGGCCTGCCGTGGCAGGTTGGGATGGGCGCTATTTTCTGGGGCGCGGTCGGCCTGCTGCTGCTGACCATCTTCCGCGTGCGCTACTGGATGATTGCGAACATTCCCGTGAGCCTGCGCGTGGGCATCACCAGCGGTATCGGTCTGTTCATCGGCATGATGGGGCTGAAAAACGCTGGCGTTATCGTGGCGAACCCGGAAACGCTGGTGAGCATTGGTAACCTGACCTCTCACAGCGTGCTGCTGGGCGTGCTGGGCTTCTTTATCATCGCGATCCTGGCATCGCGCAACATCCATGCTGCGGTGCTGGTCTCTATCATTGTGACCACGCTGCTGGGCTGGATGCTGGGTGACGTGCATTACAGCGGTATCGTCTCTGCGCCACCGAGCGTCTCTACCGTGATTGGCCACGTTGATCTGGCGGGCTCGCTGAACCTGGGACTGGCCGGGGTGATTTTCTCCTTCATGCTGGTCAACCTGTTTGACTCCTCCGGTACGCTGATTGGCGTGACCGACAAAGCGGGTCTGGCAGATGAAAAAGGCAAATTCCCGCGCATGAAGCAGGCGCTGTATGTGGATAGCATCTCTTCCGTTGCTGGCTCTTTCATCGGTACCTCGTCTGTTACCGCTTACATTGAATCCTCTTCCGGTGTGTCCGTGGGTGGTCGTACCGGCCTGACGGCGGTAGTTGTGGGTCTGCTATTCCTGCTGGTGATCTTCCTCTCTCCGCTGGCGGGGATGGTGCCACCATACGCGGCAGCCGGCGCGCTGATCTACGTCGGCGTGCTGATGACCTCAAGCCTGGCGCGCGTGAAGTGGGAAGATCTGACGGAAGCCGTTCCGGCATTTATTACCGCGGTGATGATGCCGTTCAGCTTCTCGATCACCGAAGGTATCGCGCTGGGCTTTATCTCTTACTGCGTGATGAAGATCGGTACCGGCCGCTTCCGCGAACTTAGCCCGTGCGTGATTATTGTGGCGCTGCTGTTTGTGCTGAAGATTGTGTTTATTGATGCACACTAAGATGCTGGTGGTGTCAGGTGGCGCTTCGCTTACCTGACCTACTGACGAGTGTAGGCCCGGTAAGCGCTAGCGCCACCGGGCTTTTTTATCAGGCCTTCACCCGCTTAATATAATCCCCAAACGCGGTCAGCTGGCCAGAGAGATGGTCACGCGTACTCTGATCCACCACTTCACCCGTCTGCGGGTCGACCTTGTTCTGAATCACGCCGCCCATAAATTCCGGCTTGTTCATCACCATCGCATCCAGGAACACCAGGATCTGACGCAGGTGATACTGGCAGCGCGCGCCGCCGATGGCGCCCATTGAGCTGGTCTGGATCAGCACAGGTTTACCAGACAGCGGCTGCTCCGGTAAACGGGACAGCCAGTCAATGGCGTTCTTCAAACCACCCGGCACCGAGTAGTTATACTCAGGCGTCACAATCACCACGCCGTCAGCCTGACGGATTTGCTCGGCTATCGCTTCCACACTCTGCGGGAACCCTTCTTCCTGCTGAACGTCAGCATCATAAAGCGGGATGTCGCCAATGGACGGCAGGGCACTGATCTCCATTCCCGCAGGCGCCAGCTGCGGCAGCGTACGGGCAACCATCCCGTTAAAAGAACCTTTGCGCAGGCTTCCCAGTAACGTAACAACTTTCAACGTATCAGACATGATTACTCCTGTTTCATCATGATGATCCTGGACGGATCAGCTATGGGTGTATGCTTTTTCTGCCGGTAAACTGGTTAATCGCATCAGGCGCGCGGCGGGCTCGTTGGCGCGCTCAGGTACATCCGGAAGACTACGCCAACCGCGAGTGCTGTCAAACTCCCAGATTTTCAGCCGTTCGATGGCGGGGGTCACCGCAACGGACCAGATCAGTACGTCCTCAGCGTCGCAGAGCGCCTCTACCAGCGAGGCTTTTGTCGCGCGCAGGCGTCCGGAGCCGGGGAGCAGCTGCAACAGGCTGGCGTCGTCTGACGCCGCGCCGCTCAGTTTGCGGATGCTCTGGCGAAGGGTAATGAGCTGCGCTCTGGCTTCAACGGGGTCGTTCTGGTTACGTATCCACAGCTTTTCATTGCTGGAGAGCGGGTATTCATCGAGCGCGTTAGCACCATGGAAGCTGCGCGTGACGCGTTGTAGCTCCATATCCAGGCCGCAATCACCTTCCGTCGTCAGCGCGACGCCAACAATGTTGCCGGTGTACGCAATGGAAAAATGGGGGAGTGCCGGGTCCGCAAAAACCGGGCGACCTTCTGGCTGGGTGAGTATGTCCGGTAATTCGCTGGTGCCGTAGAGCATAAAAAGCAGTTCTGCGAGGAGCGCTCTGGAAGCTAAAAACCGCGTCCTGCGGTGTTCAGGTAGTTTGAGCGCCTCATTGTGACAGGCTGAAGAAAGTCTGGCCGATACGAGATGCCCTTCCGTTAATGTTCCTCGTGCAAAGTGCGTAGCCATTTTTCGCTCCTTGATAATGGTCGTAGTCGGTTAAACGGTTACATGATTATCGCTTAACTCAGCTTCTGTTTTAATCAGTAAATGGAAATAAGAGAAGCCTGAGCACCGAACTTTACATTATCTTAGGCAAAAACCTGACCTGGTGCGGTATACAGCGCTTTGATCGTCTCGCGTAGCCAGAGGATTTTCGGATTATGGCTGTTCCGTTTATGCCAGATCAGCGTGAAGGGGACGGTGAGCTTTTCTGCCTGCGCCTCATCGATGGGAATGGGCAGACAGACCAGATTACGCTGGTGGAGTTGATTGTAGTGATGGCAGTAGTGCGGCGCAGTGGCAATGTAGTTGTGATCCGGCTGGGCCGCCATAAACATCGACTGTTCAAAACCGGGCAAACTCATGGCGATGTTACGCTCCCGACCCATCTCTCTTAGCACCTCATCGAGCGCCCAGGTGTCGCTGCGTTCCCAGAAGATGCTGATATGCGGGTAGCGCAGAAACGTCTCCAGATCCCATGCTTCCTGGAGCGCGGGATGATCCTCGCGCAAATACACGCACGGACGGTCACTGAACAGGATTTCGTAGTCGATAAACCACGGCATCAGCTTTAGCAGTTCGCGCGAGCGAGGGTGCGTTTCACGCCCGGTGAAGCCCAGATCCACTTCTCCGCGCGTAATGGCGTCCAGCGAATCGTAATCCCATTGGCGCAGCTTCACCGTCGCCTGTGGGTAGCGTTCATTCACCTGCTCCAGCAGGGTATTAAAGCGGATCAGCATCAGCGGTGTTTCGGCGGCGAGCACAAACTTAAGCCCGCCAGGAGAGCTATGGTGGAATTTATCGAGGATCTGGTTGCCAATCTGCATCCAGTCGGCCAAATCCTGTTCCAGACTCACCGTCAGCGGTGTGGGCAATAGCCCTAAAGGCGTTTTCACAAACAGCGGATCGTCGAACCAGTCGCGCAGCTTCGCCAGCGATTTACTCACCGCGGACGGCGTCACGTTCATCCGCTTCGCGGCTTTGGTGACGCTGCGCTCCTGCAACAAAAGTTGCAGGCAAAGTAAAAGATTAAGATCGAGACTGCTGATGGGCTTCTTCATAGTGCGCCGCGGGCTGGATGACCATAAGTAAGGTAATGCAGAGTATGCTACAGCCAATCAGAACCCCGATCAGCATATTCAGCGCGTTAAGGCCGATCACCGCCGCCAGCCAAATCCACAGTGACGAACCGCAGACCTGCGCAATGCCCAGCACCGAGCTTGCCACGCCAGCCCGCAGCGAAAACGGGCCAAGCGCCTGACTCATCGCCACACCAAAGCCGACGGAGAATCCGGCGCAGATCAGAGTAATGCCCACCAGCATTACAGCGTGTGAGGTGGCGGTCGCCAGGATCACGCCTGCGGCGAGGAACAGCGTCTGTGAGGTGAGCATCAGCGTGCGCTGGCGGAAGATGTTGAGCGCAAAGGGCGTGGAGAATGAAACCGCCATGCTCACCATCGCGGTTAGCGCCATCACCGTCGAATACTCACCGCGATCGAAGCCCATCGTCTCCATCAGCAACACCGGGGAAACGTTTACATAGGTGAGGATCACCGCCACGCTAAGCGTTGTGATTGTCAGCCGACTCAGGAAAAAGCGATTCATCAGCTTTTCAGCCGGATGGAGGGTTGCGGTGTGATATGGCTGTTGCGAACCGGGATGGGTCTCTTTCAGCACCGTCACGGACAGGATAAAGACGATGGCGCCCATTGCGGCCATGGTCCAGAAAAGACTCTGCCACGGAAATTTAAGCATAATCAGGTAGCCAACAACCGGTGCCAGCACCGGGATGATGCAGGTAATGCCGTTCAGCATCGACAGCACTTTAGCGCGGCGCTGGGCGCTTAAGGTATCGCGAAGAATAGCAAACGCCACCACGTAACAGCCACCCGCGCCAATGCCCTGGATAAAACGGCCTGACAGGAACATTGTGCTTTCCTGAGCTACTGAAGACAGTACTGATGCCAGCGCAAAGATAACTGCACCCGTAATGGCGACGGGCTGACGGCCTGCTTTATCCGCGATTTTCCCGGCAAATACCATCGACGACGCCATTCCCGCGAGGTAGGCCGAAAACGCGATGTGCAGTTGCGCCTCGCTGGCGCCCAGATCGCGGGCAATATGCGGTAGCCCCACCAGATACATATCAATGCCGGACGGATACAGCAGAACCAGCGCAAAACTACAGAACAGAAAACGAGCCATAAATCCCCCATAGATGCAGGCAAGCAGGATAGGGGGCGTGGAGGGATTAAGCGAGTTGCCATTTGGACAATGGTGATTTCCCTGGAGGAAATCACCCTGTATTAACGGGAATTACTTACCAATGCAGAAGCTCGAGAAAATCCGTCCCAGCAGATCGTCCGATGTAAACTCCCCGGTGATCTCGCTCAGGTTCTGCTGCGCCAGACGCAGCTCTTCCGCCAGCAGTTCACCGGCCCACGCGCCGATCAGCTGGGCTTTACCCTGCTCAAGGTGGCGAGCCGCCTCTTCCAGCGCCTGCAAGTGACGACGACGTGCCAGGAAGCCGCCCTCCATACTGGTGTCGAAGCCCATGCTCTGTTTGAGATGGCTACGCAGGGCTTCCACGCCTTCACCGGTACGGGCCGACAGGCGAATAAGTGAGTGACCATTCACATCGCTGATGCCCAGCGTTTCGCCGGTAATGTCGGCCTTGTTGCGCACCACGGTGATCGGCAGTTTAGCCGGGAGACGGGCGATAAAGTCTGGCCAGATTTCAGCCGGGTCAACGGCGTCGGTTGTCGTGCCGTCCACCATAAACAGCACGCGGTCGGCCTGCTCGATCTCCTGCCAGGCGCGTTCGATACCGATACGCTCGACTTCATCGCTCGCATCGCGCAGGCCAGCGGTGTCGATGATGTGCAGCGGCATGCCGTCGATATGGATATGCTCGCGCAGGACATCGCGGGTGGTGCCGGCTATGTCGGTCACGATCGCCGCTTCACGGCCCGCCAGGGCGTTCAGCAGGCTCGATTTTCCGGCATTGGGGCGACCAGCAATCACCACCTTCATTCCTTCACGTAGCAGGCTGCCCTGGCGCGCTTCGGCGCGAACGGCATCGAGATCGTTCATCACCTGGTTGAGCTGAGCTTCAATTTTACCGTCTGAGAGGAAGTCGATCTCCTCGTCCGGGAAGTCGATAGCCGCTTCGACATAGATTCGCAGGTGAGTAAGTGCTTCCACAAGGTGATTCACGCGTGCGGAAAATGCCCCCTGCAACGAGTTCAGCGCGGAGCGGGCTGCCTGTTCGGAACTGGCGTCGATCAGGTCGGCAATCGCCTCGGCCTGCGCCAGGTCGAGCTTATCGTTGAGGAAAGCACGCTCGGAGAACTCACCCGGCTTTGCAATGCGCAGGCCAGGCAGGGTCAGAATACGTTTTAACAGCAGGTCGAGGATCACCGGGCCGCCGTGACCCTGAAGCTCCAGCACGTCTTCGCCGGTGAAGGAGTTTGGGCCGGGGAACCACAGCGCGATGCCCTGGTCCAGCGGTGTGCCGTCGGCATCCTTAAACGGCAGATAATCAGCGTAGCGCGGCTTTGGCAGTTTACCCAGCACCGCTTCGGCCACCTCACGCGCCTTCAGGCCGGAGATGCGCAGAATGCCTACACCACCGCGTCCCGGTGGGGTTGCCTGGGCGACGATAGTGTCGTTATGGCTCATGGTTGCTCTCGTTCAATACAAATAAAAAAGGCGGTCAATCGACCGCCCTTATTTTAGCGTTAAGTTACCGAATCAGGACTTTTTCTTTTCGCGGCTATGCAGGCCACGTTTTTCCAGACCACGGTAAATCAGCTGCTGCTGGATGATGGTCACCAGGTTGCTGACGATATAGTACAGCACCAGACCTGACGGGAACCACAGGAAGAACACGGTGAAGATGACCGGCATAAAGGTCATGATCTTCTGCTGCATCGGGTCGGTCACGGTGGTCGGAGACATCTTCTGAATGAAGAACATCGTCACGCCCATCAGGATCGGCAGGATGTAGTACGGGTCCTGTGCGGACAGGTCATGGATCCACAGGGCGAACGGCGCGTGGCGCAGCTCAACGGAACCCATCAGCATGTAGTACAGCGCAAGGAAGATTGGCATCTGAATCAGCAGCGGGAAGCAACCACCCAGTGGGTTCACTTTCTCTGCTTTATACAGGGCCATCATCTCCTGGCTCTGACGCTGTTTGTCATCGCCCAGACGCTCACGCATAGCCTGAATCTTCGGCTGTAGCATACGCATCTTCGCCATGGAGGTGTACTGCGCTTTAGTCAGCGGGTACATGATGCCACGAACGATAAAGGTGATAACGATGATGGAGAAGCCCCAGTTACCCAGGAAGCTGTGGATGAACTTCAGCAGCTTAAACAGCGGCTGAGAGATGAACCACAACCAACCGTAATCGACGGTCAGATCCAGGTGCGGCGCAACGGCAGCCATTTTGTCCTGGATTTCCGGGCCGACCCACAGGGTGCTTGCCAGTTTACCGGTTTGACCCGGCTGCACCAGAACCGGCTGAGATTTGTAGCCGATGGCTGCAATACCGTTGCCGAGGTTCGCGGTGTAGAAGTTGTTCGTACCGTCGTTATTCGGTACCCACGCCGTCGCGAAATACTGTTGCAGCATTGCGACCCAACCGCCTTTAGAGCTGACGTTCAGGTTTTCATTATCGGCAATGGTGTCGAATTTGTATTTCTCGTACTTGGTATCTGGCGTGGAGTAAGCCGCGCCACGGAAGGTATGCAGCGCAAAGTTGCTGCTTCCGGTGTCACGGTGAGACGGCAGATTGATGGACTGCTTCAGCTGACCAAAGGTAGAGATTTCCAGCGGTTTCGCACCGGCGTTCTGTACGCTGTAGCCCACGTTCACCGCATACTCACCGCGTTTCAGGGTGAAGGTTTTGGTGAAGGTGTTGCCTGCCGCGTCGGTGTAGGTCATCGGGATAACCAGTTCGTTCTGACCATCAGCCAGCACAAACGTGTCATTCTCGACGTTATACAGTGGACGCGCACCGTTAGCCGGGTTATCCGGGCCATCACGACCGGTCAGGCCGCTCTGCGCCTGGTAGATAAATTCAGGCGTGGTTTCCAGTAACTGGAACGGTTCGGTAGACTTCAGCTCTTTCGGGTAGGTCAACAGCAGCGCCTGCTCAACATCACCACCACGGGTGTTGATAGTCAGCTCAAGCACATCGGTCTTAACCGTAATCTGTTTCCCCTGGCCACTGGCCGGTACGCCCTGGTCGGCGGCGCTACCCGCTGCGGTGGTCGTGGTCTGCGTGGTCTGCTGCTGGGGTTGAGGATTTTTATCCTGCTCCCATGCCTGCCAGATCATGAAAGACACGAACAACAAAGCGATGATAAGAAGATTGCGTTGCGAATCCATCGTTAGTGTTCTCTGGTATCAAAAGGTCCTGGAGGGACGGGGTCGTCTCCACCTGGGTGTAAAGGGTGGCATTTTAATACGCGTTTCACCGTCAACCAACTGCCTTTTATCACTCCAAACCTGCGCAATGCCTCAATTCCGTAGCTTGAGCATGTTGGCGTGAAACGGCAGTGTGGCCCGAGTAGCGGACTAATCAGGCGTTGATAGACCCGAATGAGGGCTATCAGGACCCGCGAGCCAGGCGACAGTGGCGGCGCCATAATTTTTCCAACGCTTCCGAGAGAGCACGGTTATCGAGGTCGGCAACCCCTTTTTTAGCCACCACCACGAAATCCATTGAAGGCAGTTCGTGCTGACGTAAACGGAAGCTTTCACGCGTCAGACGTTTAATCCGGTTGCGTTCATGCGCACGCTTAACGTTTTTCTTGGCGACTGTGAGACCGATGCGGGGATGCCCCAGCGAATTTTGGCGGCCGAGGATGGTGATTTGCGGCGTGCCAGCCCGTAATGGCTGCTGGAAGACGAAAGTGAAATGAGTGGGAGTTAACAAACGTAACTCCCTGGGAAATGCGAGCTTAACCACTCAGGGGTTAGCTTTATTACTTGGAAACGGTCAGACGAGCGCGGCCTTTAGCACGACGACGTGCCAGAACCTGACGACCATTTTTAGTAGCCATACGAGCACGGAAGCCGTGAGAACGGTTGCGCTTCAGTACAGACGGTTGAAAAGTGCGTTTCATGGCGATTTCTACCTAAACTTGAAAAAATTCATGACTTTTGCGGATGCCCGACCGAGTTTCGAATGACGGACGCCGAAGCCGTGGGTGATTAAAGAGGCCGGATTGTAATAATTGTACACTCCGGAGTCAATTCTCTTTCCTTAAATCCCTGTGTATTTCCGCACGTTTTCGCGTGGAAAATGAGCAGCGGACGACGCAGGAAGATGAGCATCACGCGCCGGGTCGAGGATTATACGGGCTCAACGATAAAGCGCAAGGATCGTCCCGGATCTTCGTTAGATCATTTAAGCCAAAAATTGTCTGTGCTCATTAAATTTTCCAATATGCGGCCTAAATCGCGAGGCACTCGCGTCAGGATCGTTTACACTTACCCGATTCCGGATCTTCCTGTGGATAAATCGGGAAGAATCTGTGAGAAACAGAAGATCTCTGGCTCAGTTTAGGCTATGATCCGCGGTCCCGATCGGGATCCAGCGATCCAGGCCGGGTATAACCGCAGATAGCGGTTCGCACATCACCCTTTTGCACAGGGTCATGTCGATGTGCGCCAACAATCATGAATATTCAATAGTTTTCTTTTATTGTTCGAGTGGAGTCCGCCGTGTCACTTTCGCTTTGGCAGCAGTGTCTTGCCCGATTGCAGGATGAGTTACCAGCCACAGAATTCAGTATGTGGATCCGCCCGTTGCAGGCGGAACTGAGCGATAACACGCTGGCTTTGTATGCGCCAAACCGTTTCGTGCTCGATTGGGTAAGGGATAAATACCTTAATAACATCAATGGACTGCTGAACGATTTCTGCGGGTCAGATGCCCCACAGCTGCGTTTTGAAGTGGGCACAAAGCCGGTCACCCAAACCGTTCGTGAAGTTGTCAATGTGGCAGCCCCTGCACAGGCGGCGCCCGCGCCAGCGCCTCGCGTTGCACCGGCTCGTCAGGGCTGGGATAACGTTCCGGCCCCCGCTGAGCCTACCTACCGCTCTAACGTTAACGTGAAACACACGTTCGATAACTTCGTTGAAGGTAAGTCGAACCAGCTGGCGCGCGCGGCGGCTCGCCAGGTAGCCGATAACCCCGGTGGCGCTTACAACCCGCTGTTTCTGTATGGCGGCACGGGTCTCGGTAAAACGCACCTGCTGCATGCGGTGGGTAACGGCATTATGGCGCGTAAGCCCAATGCGAAAGTGGTGTATATGCACTCCGAACGCTTCGTTCAGGACATGGTAAAAGCCCTGCAAAACAATGCGATCGAAGAGTTTAAACGCTACTACCGTTCCGTTGATGCGCTGCTGATCGATGACATTCAGTTCTTTGCCAATAAAGAACGATCGCAGGAAGAGTTTTTCCATACCTTTAACGCCCTGCTGGAAGGCAATCAGCAGATCATTCTGACCTCGGATCGTTATCCAAAAGAGATCAACGGCGTTGAAGATCGTCTCAAATCCCGCTTCGGCTGGGGCCTGACCGTGGCGATCGAGCCGCCGGAGCTGGAAACCCGCGTCGCGATCCTGATGAAAAAAGCCGACGAGAACGACATTCGCCTGCCGGGTGAAGTGGCGTTCTTCATTGCCAAGCGTCTGCGTTCCAACGTGCGTGAACTGGAAGGGGCGCTGAATCGCGTTATCGCCAACGCCAACTTCACCGGTCGGGCGATCACCATCGATTTTGTGCGTGAAGCGCTGCGCGATTTATTGGCTTTGCAGGAAAAACTGGTCACTATCGACAATATTCAGAAGACGGTGGCTGAGTACTACAAGATCAAAGTGGCAGATTTACTGTCTAAACGTCGTTCCCGCTCGGTGGCGCGTCCGCGTCAGATGGCGATGGCGCTGGCAAAAGAGCTAACCAACCACAGCCTGCCGGAAATCGGTGATGCGTTTGGTGGCCGTGACCATACGACCGTGCTGCACGCTTGTCGCAAGATCGAGCAGTTACGCGAAGAAAGCCACGACATAAAAGAAGATTTTTCCAATTTAATCAGAACATTATCATCGTGACGCTATGAAATTTACCGTTGAACGTGAACATTTATTAAAACCGCTGCAACAGGTGAGTGGCCCATTAGGCGGCCGCCCTACGCTGCCTATTCTTGGAAACCTGCTGCTTCAGGTCGCGGACGGTACGCTGTCGCTGACCGGCACAGATCTGGAAATGGAAATGATCGCGCGCGTTACGCTGACTCAGCCGCACGACGCGGGCGCGACCACGGTTCCGGCACGTAAATTCTTTGATATTTGCCGTGGGCTGCCGGAAGGCGCTGAAATCGCAGTGCAGCTGGAGGGCGACCGCATGCTGGTGCGCTCTGGCCGCAGCCGTTTCTCCCTCTCCACGTTGCCCGCTGCGGACTTCCCGAACCTGGATGACTGGCAGAGCGAAGTTGAATTTACCCTGCCGCAGGCGACGATGAAGCGTCTGATTGAAGCCACGCAGTTCTCCATGGCGCATCAGGACGTTCGTTACTACTTAAACGGCATGCTGTTCGAAACCGAAGGTGAAGAGCTGCGTACCGTGGCGACCGACGGTCACCGTCTGGCGGTTTGTTCCATGCCGATTGGCGATTCACTGCCAAACCATTCGGTGATCGTACCGCGTAAAGGCGTAATTGAACTGATGCGTATGCTCGACGGCGGTGAAACGCCGCTGCGCGTGCAGATCGGCAGCAACAATATTCGTGCCCACGTGGGCGATTTTGTCTTCACATCGAAGCTGGTAGACGGTCGTTTCCCGGATTATCGCCGCGTATTGCCGAAGAACCCGGATAAAACGCTGGAGGCGGGTTGCGACATCCTCAAGCAGGCGTTCGCGCGTGCCGCTATTCTCTCCAACGAGAAATTCCGCGGCGTACGTCTGTACGTGAGTGAAAACCAGATCAAAATCACCGCCAACAACCCGGAGCAGGAAGAGGCAGAAGAGATTCTGGACGTCACCTACGCCGGGGCTGAGATGGAAATCGGCTTCAACGTCAGCTATGTGCTGGATGTGCTGAATGCACTGAAATGCGAGAACGTTCGCATCCTGCTGACTGACTCCGTTTCGAGCGTACAGATTGAAGATGCCGCATCACAGTCGGCTGCTTATGTTGTCATGCCAATGAGACTGTAATGTCGCTCACCCGTCTGTTGATCCGCGACTTTCGCAATATCGAAAGCGCGGATCTCGCTTTATCCCCTGGCTTTAACTTCCTGGTTGGCGCGAACGGCAGCGGCAAAACCAGCGTGCTGGAAGCCATCTATACGCTCGGCCACGGCCGGGCGTTTCGCAGTTTGCAGATTGGTCGCGTGATTCGCCACGAGCAGGAATCTTTTGTTCTGCACGGGCGTTTGCAGGGCGCAGAGCGGGAAACCGCCATCGGCCTGACCAAAGACAAGCAGGGCGACAGCAAGGTGCGCATCGACGGCACCGATGGCCACAAGGTGGCGGAGCTGGCGCTGCTGATGCCGATGCAGCTGATTACGCCCGAGGGGTTTACTTTACTCAACGGCGGCCCCAAATACAGAAGAGCGTTCCTCGACTGGGGATGCTTTCACAATGAAGCCGGTTTCTTTAACGCCTGGAGCAACCTCAAGCGTCTGCTTAAACAGCGTAACGCCGCATTGCGCCAGGTCACGCGCTACGCTCAGCTGCGTCCGTGGGACATGGAACTCATCCCTCTTGCGGAACAAATCAGCCGCTGGCGTGCCGAATACAGCGCAGGTATCGCCGAAGACATGGCCGACACCTGCAAACAGTTTTTACCCGAGTTCTCTCTCACCTTCTCTTTCCAGCGTGGCTGGGAAAAAGAGACGGATTATGCCGAGGTGTTAGAGAGAAGCTTCGAGCGCGATCGCATGTTGACCTACACCGCGCACGGCCCGCACAAGGCGGATTTCCGCATTCGTGCCGACGGTGCGCCGGTGGAAGACACGCTGTCGCGCGGGCAGCTGAAGCTCCTGATGTGCGCGCTGCGCCTGGCGCAGGGGGAGTTCCTCACTCGAGAGAGCGGGCGACGCTGCCTGTACCTGATAGATGATTTTGCCTCGGAACTTGACGACGCGCGGCGCGGGCTGCTTGCCAGCCGCTTAAAAGCCACGCAGTCGCAGGTTTTCGTCAGCGCCATTAGCGCTGAACACGTTATAGACATGTCGGATGAAAATTCGAAGATGTTTACCGTGGAAAAGGGTAAAATAACGGATTAACCCAAGTTGAAATGAGCGAGAAACGTTGATGTCGAATTCTTATGACTCCTCCAGTATCAAAGTCCTGAAAGGGCTGGATGCGGTGCGTAAGCGCCCGGGTATGTATATCGGCGACACGGATGACGGCACCGGTCTGCACCACATGGTATTCGAGGTGGTAGATAACGCTATCGACGAAGCGCTCGCGGGTCACTGTAAAGACATCGTGGTCACGATCCATGCGGACAACTCCGTGTCCGTTACCGATGACGGTCGTGGTATCCCAACTGGTATTCACCCGGAAGAGGGCGTATCTGCTGCGGAAGTCATCATGACCGTTCTGCACGCAGGCGGTAAGTTCGATGATAACTCCTATAAAGTTTCCGGCGGTCTGCACGGCGTAGGCGTATCCGTAGTAAATGCCCTGTCGCAGAAGCTGGAGCTGGTTATCCAGCGCGAAGGCAAAATTCACCGTCAGATCTACCAGCACGGCGTGCCTGACGCTCCGCTGGCCGTCACAGGTGATACCGATAAAACCGGTACCATGGTGCGTTTCTGGCCGAGCCTCGAAACCTTCACCAACGTCACCGAATTCGAGTACGACATTCTGGCGAAACGCCTGCGTGAACTGTCGTTCCTGAACTCCGGCGTGTCGATTCGTCTGCGCGACAAACGCGACAACAAAGAAGACCACTTCCATTACGAAGGTGGTATCAAGGCGTTCGTTGAGTATCTGAACAAGAACAAAACGCCAATTCACCCGAATATCTTCTACTTCTCTACTGAAAAAGACGGTATCGGTGTGGAAGTGGCCTTGCAGTGGAACGACGGTTTCCAGGAAAACATCTACTGCTTCACCAACAACATTCCACAACGCGATGGCGGTACGCACCTGGCGGGCTTCCGCGCGGCGATGACCCGAACCCTGAACGCCTACATGGACAAAGAAGGCTACAGCAAAAAAGCGAAAGTCAGCGCCACCGGTGACGATGCCCGTGAAGGCCTGATTGCCGTGGTCTCCGTGAAGGTGCCGGATCCGAAGTTCTCCTCACAGACCAAAGACAAGCTGGTCTCTTCTGAGGTGAAATCGGCGGTTGAACAGCAGATGAACGAACTGCTGAGCGAATACCTGCTGGAAAACCCGTCCGACGCGAAAATCGTGGTGGGTAAAATTATCGATGCGGCGCGTGCCCGTGAAGCGGCGCGTAAAGCGCGTGAAATGACCCGTCGTAAAGGCGCGCTGGACCTGGCAGGCCTGCCGGGCAAACTGGCTGACTGTCAGGAACGCGACCCGGCGCTGTCTGAACTGTACCTTGTGGAAGGGGACTCCGCGGGCGGTTCTGCGAAGCAGGGCCGTAACCGCAAGAACCAGGCGATTCTGCCGCTGAAGGGTAAAATCCTTAACGTTGAGAAAGCGCGCTTCGACAAGATGCTCTCTTCTCAGGAAGTGGCGACGCTCATCACCGCGCTCGGCTGCGGCATTGGTCGCGACGAGTACAACCCGGACAAACTGCGCTATCACAGCATCATCATCATGACCGATGCGGACGTCGACGGCTCGCACATTCGTACGCTGCTGTTGACCTTCTTCTATCGTCAGATGCCGGAAATCGTTGAGCGCGGCCACGTCTACATTGCCCAGCCGCCGCTGTACAAAGTGAAGAAAGGCAAGCAGGAACAGTACATTAAAGATGACGACGCGATGGATCAGTACCAAATCGCGATCGCCCTTGATGGTGCGACCCTGCACGCAAATTCCAGCGCGCCAGCGCTGGCCGGTGAGCCGCTGGAGCGTCTGGTCTCCGAGTTCAACGCCACGCAGAAAATGATTGGCCGTATGGAGCGTCGCTATCCGAAAGCGCTGCTGAAAGAGCTGATTTACCAGCCGACCCTGACCGAAGCCGATCTGAGCAACGAGCAGACCGTCACCCGCTGGGTGAACACCCTGGTGAGCGAGCTGAACGAGAAAGAGCAGCATGGCAGCCAGTGGAAGTTCGACGTCCAGCAGAACGCTGAGCAGCAGTTCGAGCCGATCGTCCGCGTGCGTACCCACGGCGTCGATACCGACTACCCGCTGGAGCACGAATTTGTGGCCGGTCCGGAATACCGCCGTATCTGCACCCTCGGCGAGAAGCTGCGCGGTCTGATCGAAGACGATGCGTTTATCGAACGTGGCGAACGTCGTCAGCCGGTAGCCAGCTTCGAACAGGCGCTGGAGTGGCTGGTAAAAGAGTCCCGTCGTGGTCTCTCTATTCAGCGTTATAAAGGCCTGGGCGAAATGAACCCGGATCAGCTGTGGGAAACCACCATGGATCCGGAAAGCCGTCGCATGTTGCGCGTCACCGTTAAAGACGCAATCGCAGCGGATCAGCTGTTCACGACCCTGATGGGCGATGCGGTTGAACCACGTCGCGCCTTCATCGAAGAGAACGCCCTGAAGGCGGCGAATATCGATATTTAATCGTCGCTTTACGACAGCCTAACTGGCCGCGCTTCAGCGCGGCTTTTTTATGGACGCAGGAAACTCCAGCGACATCACTGCCGGTAAACGTTTGACCAGCATATCTATGGCAATTCTTACCCTTAGCGGCAGGTGTGGCGTCTGCTGCCAGACGGCATGAACGTCGAAGCGTACATCCGGGGCCTGCTTTAAGAGCGGGACAAGATCTCCCTGCTGAATTTCTTTAATGACCATCCAGCAGGGTAACCATGCAAGGCCGTGGCCGGCCAGCGCCGCGTCGCAGATCGCCTGCAAATCATCCATATTGAGCGATGAGCGGGGAATAAACGTGCGCGACGTGCCATCGTAATCCATCAGCTGCCAGGGTAGGACTCTGCCCGCACGCGTGTAGTTAATGGCCGTATGCTGGCGTAAATCATCAACGGTTTGCGGCTGGCCATTCTTAAGCAGATAATCCGGCGCGGCGCACAGCACCATCCGGTGCTCCCCCAGCCTTCTGGCGACCAGCACGCTGCTGTCAGCCAGAGCGCCATTGCGCACCGCCATATCAAACCCTTCTTCCACGAGATCCACGACGCGGTCGCTGAAGGACATTTCAAGCTCAAGCCCTGGATGCTCCTGCGCCAGCTCTATTAGCAGCGGGGCGATACACTGGCGACCAAACAGCACCGGCACGGCAACACGCAGCCGACCGCTGACCTGATGTTTTCCGGTTTCAAGCTGCGATTCAGCGCCACGGATCTCCTCCAGCGCGCGCAGGCAGCGTTCATAAAAAAGCGCGCCGTTATCGGTCAGCCTCTGACTGCGGGTGGTCCGATGAAACAGACGAACCCCCAGCCTCTCTTCAAGACGAGCAATGCTTTTTCCTACCGCCGAGCGCGACAAATGCAGACGGACGGCGGCCTGGGCAAAACTTCCTGCCTCAACGGAGGCAACGAAAACGGGAATATCTTTCAGCGTATCGGTCATGGACGGATTGTGTCAATTTGGTCATCAATGAAGGGAAAACTTATCGCCACTGGCGACGCTGAGTCAACGGTAGACTGTCAGAACTGAAAATCATCTGATGACAGGAGAAAAAAATGACTGAAACAATGCAACGCTGGTCAATGGATGCCCTTGGTCGTGAAAGCCTCAGGCTCGTTCAGGAGCCTGTTCCACAGCCAGGCCCGGGGGAGGTTCGCGTAAGGGTTAATGCCGTTGCGCTCAACTACCGGGATAAAATGGTGATTGAAGGCACGATGCCGATTCCGCTTTCCTTCCCGTTTACTCCAGCATCTGACATGGCAGGCGTGGTGGACAGCATCGGCGAAGGCGTTACGCGTTTCAAGCCCGGCGCACGCGTCATCTCAACCTTCTTCCCGGAATGGATCGACGGCAAGCCGCAGGCAGACGCGCGCGATTTGCCCTATAAAACGTCCGGTGGATACTTCCAGGGCATGCTGGCCGAATATGTGATTGTGAGTGAAAACGCGCTGGTGGCGTCCCCGGAAAGCCTGGATGACGCTGAGGCCAGCACGCTTCCTTGCGCGGGGCTTACCGCATGGTTCGCGCTGGTGGAGCGCGGTCATTTACGCGCCGGGCAATCGGTGCTGGTACAAGGGACGGGCGGTGTGGCGCTATACGCTTTGCAGATAGCAAAAGCGCACGGCGCAGAAGTTATTGTTACGTCGGGGAGTAATGAAAAACTGGCGCGGGCCAAAAAGCTGGGGGCCAGCCAGGGCATCAACCGACTGAAAGGCGACTGGGCTGAAAATACGCTGGCACTGACGCAGGATCGCGGCATCGACCATATTATCGAAACGGTGGGTGGGGAGAACCTGAGACATTCCCTGCGCGCCGTTGCCGTTCATGGGCGGATATCGGTCATTGGCGTGCTGGCCGGAACAGAAATTTCTCTGCCTGCAAGCGAGCTGTTGCTGAAATCTCCCGTCATTCAGGGGATTGGGGTTGGACACCGCCGGGCGCTGGAAGATTTTGTCCGTGCTGTTGATGTCACGGAGTTAAAACCGGTGATTGAGCATCGCTACCGCTTTGACGAGCTGGAACAGGCGCTTGAACATCTGGATCGCGGTGCGTTTGGCAAAATCGTTCTCACCCGCGAGTGAGTTCCCGTTCCCGGGATAAACGTAAAAGGGGCTTTTTGTTGCGCAAGGTAGCTCTATTTTTGTGTGCTTAATCGCGTTAGCATGAGGTAGCACTCATTTATCCCGGGGACCTCATGGCTATCAAACTCATTGCAATCGATATGGACGGCACGCTGCTGCTGCCAGACCACACTATCTCTCCTGCCGTTAAAAATGCGATCGCCGCCGCACGCGAAAAAGGCGTGAACGTGGTGCTCACCACCGGACGCCCGTATGCCGGGGTGCACAGTTACCTGAAAGAGCTGCACATGAACCAGCCTGGCGATTACTGCATCACCTATAACGGCGCGCTGGTGCAAAAGGCAGCCGATGGCAGCACGGTGGCGCAAACTGCACTGAGCTATGATGACTACCGTTTCCTGGAAAAACTCTCCCGCGACGTGGGCTCTCACTTCCACGCGCTCGATCGCAATACGCTTTACACCGCCAACCGCGATATCAGCTACTACACGGTGCACGAGTCCTACGTTGCAACCATTCCACTGGTGTTCTGCGAAGCGGAGAAAATGGACCCGGCGACCCAGTTCCTGAAAGTGATGATGATTGATGAACCTGCGGTTCTCGACAAAGCCATCTCACGCATTCCGGCTGAGGTAAAAGAGAAATACACCGTGCTGAAAAGTGCGCCGTACTTCCTCGAAATCCTCGATAAACGCGTCAATAAAGGCACGGGCGTCAAATCGCTTGCCGATGCGCTGGGCATCAAGCCTGAGGAGATCATGGCGCTGGGCGACCAGGAAAACGATATTGCGATGATCGAATATGCGGGCATGGGCGTGGCGATGGATAACGCCATCCCGTCGGTAAAAGAAGTGGCGAACTTCGTGACTAAATCTAACCTGGAAGACGGCGTTGCCTGGGCGATCGAGAAATTCGTTCTGTCGTAACAAGTGATTTGAAAGATTAGCCCCGGTTATTAACCGGGGCTTTTTTTGGCCCTGAATTTATCAAATTGTTCTTTTTGTGATCTGTATTGTAGTACAACATTAACTGATTGTACTACATTGTCACCACGGCAAAGACGAAAGGCCTCACGTTTGTACTGCAAAAGTGAGGCGAAATTCAGCGGTCGCGGTAAAGTAGTGATGGACTTACAGAGCACAAGGACTCTCCATGACACTCAATAAAACCGATCGCATTGTCATCACGCTGGGCACTCAGATTGTGGGTGGCAAATACGTTCCCGGTTCGCCGCTGCCAGCAGAGGCGGAACTGTGCGAGGAGTTTGAAACCTCGCGCAACATCATTCGGGAAGTGTTCCGCTCGCTGATGGCGAAGCGGCTGATTGAAATGAAGCGCTATCGCGGCGCGTTTGTGGCGCCGCGTAACCAGTGGAACTACCTCGATACCGATGTTCTGCAATGGGTGCTGGAAAACGACTACGACCCACGGCTCATCGGCGCGATGAGCGAAGTTCGAAATCTGGTGGAACCGGCCATCGCCCGCTGGGCGGCAGAGCGCGCAACGTCAGGTGACCTGGCACAGATTGAGTCGGCTTTAAACGACATGATCGCCAATAACCAGAATCGGGAGGCGTTCAACGAAGCGGACATTCGTTACCACGAAGCGGTATTGCAGTCGGTGCATAACCCGGTTTTACAGCAGCTTAGCGTGGCGATCAGCTCGCTACAGCGAGCAGTATTTGAACGTACCTGGATGGGCGATGAGGCCAACATGCCGAAAACGCTTCAGGAACATAAAGCGCTGTTCGATGCGATACGGCATCAGGACGGCGATGCGGCAGAGCAGGCGGCGCTGACCATGATCGCCAGCTCGACACGAAGGTTGAAGGAAATCACATGACATCACGCTACATCGCAATTGACTGGGGATCGACCAATCTGCGCGCCTGGCTCTACCAGGGTGAGCAGTGCCTGGAAAGCAGGCAATCAGAAGCAGGTGTGACGCGCCTGAACGGTAAATCCCCCGCAGCGGTGTTAGCAGAAGTGACACAAAACTGGCGCGACGGTACTACGCCAGTGGTGATGGCCGGAATGGTCGGCAGTAACGTGGGGTGGAAGGTCGCGCCTTACCTGTCAGTTCCGGTGCATTTCACCGCCGTTGGCGAGCAGTTAACGTCCGTTGTCGACAATGTCTGGATTATTCCCGGTTTATGCGTCTCTCGCGACGATAACCATAATGTGATGCGCGGCGAAGAGACGCAGCTGCTCGGGGCGCGCACCCTTTCTCCTTCTTCTGTCTACGTCATGCCCGGGACGCACTGCAAATGGGTCCAGGCGGATGCTGAGCAAATTCATGATTTCCGCACCGTGATGACCGGCGAACTGCACCACTTGCTGCTTAAGCATTCGCTGGTGGGGGCCGGTTTGCCGGAGCAGACCCCTTCGCCGGAAGCGTTTGCCGCCGGGCTTGAGCGCGGGATCGCATCCCCTGCCGTTTTGCCGCAACTTTTTGAGGTTCGCGCCTCGCACGTGCTGGGAAATCTTCCGCGCGAACAGGTCAGCGAATTTCTGTCCGGCCTGCTGATTGGCGCAGAAGTCGCCACTCTGAGCGACGCGTTCGCCGGGCAGCAGGCCATCACGCTCGTCGCGGGTTCATCGCTGACGTCTCGTTACCGCCAGGCGTTCCACGCTATCGGACGGGATGTTGCTGCGGTGGAAGGCGACACGGCATTTCAGGCAGGCATAAGGAGCATCGCTCATGCAGTGGCAAACTGAACTTCCCCTGATCGCGATTTTGCGCGGTATCACGCCCGGTGAGGCCTTAGCGCACGTTGGCGCGGTGATCGACGCCGGGTTCGACGCGGTGGAAATCCCGCTCAACTCCCCGGAGTGGGAAAAAAGCATTCCGGCAATTGTGAAGGCGTTTGGTGATAAGGCGCTGATTGGCGCTGGCACCGTATTACAGCCGGAGCAGGTGGATGAACTGGCGAAGATGGGCTGCAAGCTTATCGTCACACCGAATATCAACCCCGAGGTGATCCGCCGGGCGGTGGATTACGGCATGACCGTCTGCCCGGGTTGCGCCACGGCCACAGAAGCCTTTGCCGCCCTCGATGCGGGCGCACAGTCTCTCAAAATTTTCCCGTCGTCGGCCTTTGGTCCGGATTACATCAAAGCGCTGAAAGCGGTCTTACCCGCCAGCGTGCCGGTCTTTGCCGTGGGCGGCGTCACGCCGGAAAACCTGGGCCAGTGGATGAGCGCGGGCTGTGTGGGCGCGGGGCTGGGCAGCGATCTCTATCGTGCCGGTCAGCCCGTTGAGCGTACCGCACAGCAGGCGGCAGCATTTGTGAAAGCGTATCGAGAGGCAGTGCAATGAAAATAACCAAACTCACCACGTACCGTTTACCCCCGCGTTGGATGTTCCTGAAAATCGAAACCGACGAAGGCGTGGTTGGCTGGGGCGAGCCGGTGATTGAAGGCCGTGCGCGCACCGTTGAAGCCGCGGTGCACGAGCTGGGCGAATACCTGATTGGCCAGGATCCGGCACGCATCAACGACCTGTGGCAGGTGATGTACCGCGCGGGCTTCTACCGCGGGGGGCCGATTCTGATGAGCGCCATCGCCGGTATTGATCAGGCGCTGTGGGATATCAAAGGCAAAGTGCTCAATGCCCCGGTCTGGCAATTAATGGGCGGCCTGGTGCGCGACAAAATCAAAGCCTACAGCTGGGTGGGCGGTGACCGCCCTGCGGAAGTGATCGACGGTATCCGGCAACTGCGCAACATCGGTTTTGACACCTTCAAACTCAACGGCTGCGAAGAAATGGGCGTTATCGACAACTCGCGCGCGGTAGACCGGGCGGTGAATACCGTGGCGCAAATCCGTGAAGCCTTCGGCAACGAGATTGAGTTTGGTCTGGATTTCCACGGCCGCGTCAGCGCGCCAATGGCCAAAGTGCTGATTAAAGAGCTGGAGCCGTATCGCCCGCTGTTTATCGAAGAGCCGGTGCTGGCCGAGCAGGCGGAATACTATCCGAAACTGGCTGAACAGACGCACATTCCCATCGCGGCGGGGGAACGCATGTTCTCGCGCTTCGAGTTTAAACGCGTGCTGGAAGCGGGCGGCATTGCGATCCTGCAACCGGACCTCTCCCACGCGGGCGGCATCACCGAATGCTACAAAATTGCCGGAATGGCAGAAGCCTACGATGTGGCGCTGGCGCCGCACTGTCCGCTTGGGCCGATTGCGCTGGCGGCCTGCCTGCACGTCGACTTCGTCTCCCGCAATGCGGTGTTCCAGGAACAAAGCATGGGCATTCACTATAACAAGGGCGCGGAGCTGCTCGACTTTGTGAAAAACAAAGAAGACTTCAGCATGGAAGGTGGTTTCTTTAAACCGTTAACGAAGCCGGGCCTTGGCGTGGAGATCGACGAAGCTAAAGTCATTGAGCTGAGTAAAAGTGCGCCGGACTGGCGTAACCCACTGTGGCGTCATGAAGACGGTTCCGTAGCCGAGTGGTAAATCGCCGGATGGCGCTACGCTTATCCGGCCTACTCTCTCGTAGGCCCGGTAAGCGAAGCGCCACCGGGCAAAAAAAAACGTACATAGAAAAAATATAACCCTCTGTAAATTACAGGGCATGGTGAGCGGCTTCGCTATGCCCAAAATCTGGAGACAGATTGCGATGGATATTCCAGTTACTGCTGCAAAAACCGGGCGTCGTCGTTACCTGACGCTGATCATGATCTTTATTACCGTGGTCATCTGTTATGTCGACCGCGCCAACCTTGCCGTGGCATCGGCTCATATTCAGGAAGAGTTTGGCATCACCAAAGCGGAAATGGGCTACGTCTTCTCGGCGTTTGCCTGGCTGTATACGCTCTGTCAGATCCCCGGTGGCTGGTTCCTTGACCGCGTGGGTTCACGTCTGACCTACTTTATCACTATTTTTGGCTGGTCCGTGGCGACCCTGTTCCAGGGCTTCGCGACCGGGCTGATGTCGCTGATTGGCCTGCGCGCCATCACCGGGGTGTTTGAAGCGCCGGCGTTTCCGACCAACAACCGCATGGTGACCAGCTGGTTCCCTGAACACGAACGCGCTTCCGCTGTTGGTTTTTACACCTCCGGGCAGTTTGTTGGTCTGGCGTTTCTGACGCCGCTGTTAATCTGGATCCAGGAGCTGCTGAGCTGGCACTGGGTGTTTATCGTCACCGGCGGGATCGGCATTATCTGGTCGCTCATCTGGTTTAAGGTTTATCAGCCGCCGCGCCTGACCAAAAGCATCACCAAAGCCGAACTGGACTACATCCGCGACGGCGGTGGCCTGGTGGATGGCGATGCGCCCGTGAAAAAAGAGGCGCGCCAGCCGCTGACCAGAGCGGACTGGAAGCTGGTCTTCCACCGTAAGCTGGTGGGCGTGTATCTGGGACAGTTCGCGGTGACCTCCACGCTGTGGTTCTTCCTCACCTGGTTCCCGAACTATCTGACCCAGGAAAAAGGTATTACCGCGCTGAAGGCAGGCTTTATGACCACCGTACCCTTCCTTGCGGCGTTTTTCGGCGTCCTGCTCTCGGGCTGGCTGGCGGATAAGCTGGTGAAAAAAGGCTTCTCGCTGGGCGTTGCGCGTAAAACGCCGATTATCTGCGGACTGCTGATCTCTACCTGCATCATGGGAGCGAACTACACCAACGATCCGGTGTGGATCATGACCCTGATGGCGGTAGCGTTCTTCGGAAACGGTTTTGCCTCCATCACCTGGTCGCTGGTGTCGTCCCTGGCGCCGATGCGTCTGATCGGCCTGACTGGTGGTGTGTTTAACTTCGTTGGCGGCCTGGGCGGGATCACCGTACCGCTGGTCATCGGTTACCTGGCGCAGGACTACGGCTTTGGTCCGGCTCTGGTGTATATCTCTGCCGTGGCGCTGATCGGGGCGCTCTCCTACATCCTGCTGGTCGGCGACGTTAAACGAGTAGGCTAATCCCTTCGGATGTTTTACCCTGATGCGATAACCGCGCATCAGGGTATTTTCATGAAACAAATCACCTTCGCTTCCCGCAACCACCAGCTCACCAACATCAACACCTGGACGCCAGACAGCCAGTGGCTTGTCTATGATGTCCGCCCGTCCGGCGCGTCGTTTACCGGTGAAACCATTGAGCGGGTCAATGTCAGTACGGGCGAGGTTGAGGCGATCTACCGTGCGACTGACGGCGCGCATGTCGGCGTGGTAACCGTTCATCCGGCGCAGGACAAATATGTTTTTATCCACGGCCCGAAAAACCCGGATGCAGACTGGCAGTATGATTTTCACCATCGTCAGGGGGTGATTGCGCACAATGGTCAGGTGAGCAATCTTGATGCGATGGATATCACCGCGCCTTACACCGCAGGCGCGCTGCGTGGCGGCAGCCACGTCCACGTTTTTAGCCCGAACGGGCAGTTCGTCAGCTTTACCTACAACGACCATGTGCTGCACGCGCGCGATCCGCAGCTGGATTTGCGTAACGTCGGGGTGGCGGCGCCTTTTGGCCCAGTAAACCCACAGGGGAACCATCCGCGGGAATATGCCGGCACCTTCTGGAGCGTACTGGTAAGCCGTACAACGCCGAACCCGAAACCGGGCAGCAATGAGGTAAACCGCGCCTATGAAGAGGGCTGGGTGGGCAACGACAGGCTGGCGTTTATCGGCGATACGGTGTCTGCGAAAGGCGAGAAAGTGCCCGAACTGTTTATTGTGGACCTCCCCAAAGACGAGCAGGGCTGGAAACGGGCGGGCGATGCGCCGTTGCAGGGAACGCCTGAAACAATGCCCGCGCCGCCTGCGGGCGTAACGCAACGTCGCTTAACCTTCACCCATCAGAAGGCGTATCCGGGGCTGGTGAACGTACCGCGCCACTGGGTGCGCAGCAATCCGCAGGGGACGCAGATTGCGTTTTTAATGCGGGACGATAACGGCGTTGTGCAGCTGTGGCTTATCTCCCCTGAGGGCGGCGAGCCGCGTCAGCTAACCCACACTGAGCGTGATATTCAGTCGGCCTTTAACTGGCATCCTTCCGGCAACGGGCTGGGATTTGTGCTTGCAGGCCGTATTGCCTGCTGCGATGCGCAGACCGGAGAGGTGACGTTTTTGACGTCCGATCACGGCAATCCGCCGTCTGCTGACGCTGTGGTGTTTTCCCCGGACGGACGATTTATTGCATGGATGGAAGAGAAGGACGGTTTCCGCCAGCTGTGGCTAACGGAAACCGCACAGAATTAGCGTGGAGGCATCTCTGCGGGCGGGATGACGGAATTGGTCGCCAGCTTTTCCTGCTCGCTTTTCTCAACGCGCGAACGCACTGAGCTGTCGGTGCGGAACATATCCCACGGCAGCAGAAGCGTATCGGCAACCGCCGTAAACGGCATATCAAGAATCGCCAGAGATTTGGTACCCCAGTTTGTCTCATCATCAGAGATCATTGCGGCACTGGCGCGCGTCCCCGGATATGTTCCTTCTTTACCGCCGGTGTGCGACATCACGCTCGAACACCCGCAAAGTAAAACAACCCCGCTGAACGACGCCAGCTTAATCAGAACATTTCTCATCATCACTCAGTCATCTTTAGTAGCACGGCATTGACCTGCAACTCAGGGTTATAGCGAGGCGCGTCCAAAATGGATAGCTCAAAACTCCCGCACTGTGGTCGTCATCGCAATTTAACCCTTTGTGCTGTGCCCCTGAGTCTATGCGACAACCAGCAAAGTGCAAAAAAATCTCACATCAACAGTCTTGAAAACGCCGTATCCAGACCCATTTTAAGAATGTAACCCGATAACGGACACGCCTGATGGGTGTTCGGGGAAGCAGAAGCCTGTCCATGGTGGAAGGCTACATTTTCTCGCTGATTTCAGGAGCATTTATCCATGCGTAATTTCGATCTCTCTCCGCTATACCGTTCTGCCATTGGTTTCGATCGTCTGTTCAACCACTTAGAAAACAACCAGAGCCAGAGCAACGGCTATCCTCCTTACAACGTTGAACTGGTTGACGAAAACCACTATCGCATTGCGATTGCTGTTGCCGGTTTCGCAGAGAGCGAACTGGAGATCACCGCGCAGGACAATCTGCTGGTGGTGAAAGGCTCCCATACGGCCGAGCAGAAAGAACGAACCTACCTCTACCAGGGCATCGCAGAGCGCAACTTTGAGCGCAAGTTCCAGCTGGCTGAGAACATCCACGTCAAGGGCGCGAACCTGGTGAACGGCCTGCTGTTTATCGAACTGGAACGTGTGATTCCGGAAGAGAAAAAACCGCGTCGTATCGAAATCAACTAATTACGCGGGTCGCGTGAGCGGCCCACCCGAACTTGCTTGCCGTAACGGGAGCATATGCGAATCCGCAAGGGTTTGCAGGTACAACTGTGCACAAAATTAAACTGTGCCGAACTCGCTTCTCAGAAGGAGATTTAGTATGCGTAACTACGATTTATCCCCCCTGCTGCGTCAGTGGATCGGTTTTGACAAACTGGCTAACGCGCTGCAAAGCGCAACCGAACAGCAGACCTTTCCGCCGTACAACATCGAAAAAAGCGATGATAACCACTACCGCATCACGCTTGCGCTGGCCGGGTTCCGCCAGGAAGATCTCGACATCCAGCTTGAGGGTACGCGCCTGACCGTGAAAGGGTCACCGGAAAAACCAGACACCGAGACCAAATGGCTGCATCAGGGGCTTGTCACTCAGCCGTTTAGCCTGAGCTTTACCCTGGCAGACCATATGGAAGTTTCTGGCGCGACGTTCACTAACGGGCTGCTGAACATTGACCTCACCCGTAACGTGCCGGAAGCCATTGCGCCTCAGCGCATCGCCATTAGCGAACGCCCGGCGTTGAACAGCTAAACCACGTTTTTGCCGGGTGGCAAACCTGCCGATCCTGTAGGTCGGGTAAGGCGCAGCCGCCACCCGACTCGCTCACAGATGCCATGAAGCCCTGCCCCGGCAGGGCTTTTTTGTGCGCCATCGCCCATACAACCGCCGTCAGCTCTGAGAGAATCCTTAGCATAACTATGGTTATACACAGGATGTGGATCATGAGTGATATCGCGTTAACCGTTAGCGTGTTGGCCCTTGTCGCGGTAGTGGGGCTATGGCTGGGGAATATCAAAATCCGCGGCGTCGGATTTGGCATCGGTGGGGTGCTGTTCGGCGGGATTTTTGTCGGCCATTTTGCCGACCAGCTTGGGTGGGTGCTCAGCGCCGATATGCTGCATTTCATCCAGGAGTTCGGCCTGATCCTCTTTGTGTATACCATCGGTATTCAGGTGGGGCCGGGCTTCTTCGCTTCCCTGCGCGTCTCCGGTTTACGCCTTAATCTCTTTGCCTTCGGCATCGTCGTGATGGGGGGGCTGGTTACCGCCATTCTGCATAAACTCTTCGCGATTCCGCTGCCCGTCGTGCTGGGCATCTTCTCCGGCGCCGTCACGAATACGCCCGCGCTCGGGGCGGGCCAGCAAATTCTGCGCGATCTGGGTATCCCTGCTGATGTCGTCGATCAGATGGGGATGAGCTACGCCATGGCCTATCCGTTTGGCATTTGCGGTATTTTGCTCTCGATGTGGCTGGTGCGCGTGCTGTTCCGCGTTAACGTCGAGCAGGAGGCAAAAGAGCATGAAAGCACGCTGACCAACGGCCATGCGCTCATTAAAACTATCAATATTCGCGTCGAAAACCCTAATCTGAACAATATGGCGATTCAGGATGTTCCCATTCTGAACAGCGCGACCATTATCTGTTCCCGCCTGAAACGTGATGAAACGCTGATGGTGCCTTCACCGGATACCCTTATTCAGCACGGCGATCTCCTGCATCTGGTAGGGCAACCGGCGGATTTAAACAATGCCCGGCTGGTGATTGGTCAGGAGGTGGATACCTCACTCTCAACCCGTGGAACGGACATGCGCGTGGAGCGGGTGGTAGTGACCAATGAGAAGGTTTTGGGCAAGAAAATACGCGATTTGCAGGTTAAAGAGCGTTATGACGTGGTGATCTCCCGGCTTAACCGCGCCGGTGTCGAGCTGGTGGCCAGCCAGGATGCCAGCCTGCAATTCGGTGATATTCTCAACCTCGTCGGGCGTCCCTCATCCATTGATGCCGTAGCGGACATGGTAGGCAACGCCCAGCAAAAACTCCAGCAGGTGCAGATGCTGCCGGTCTTTATCGGCGTCGGGCTTGGCGTCATGCTTGGCTCCATCCCCCTGTACGTGCCCGGCTTCCCGGTAGCACTGAAGCTGGGTCTGGCAGGCGGGCCGCTCATTATGGCGCTGATCCTCGGGCGTATCGGCTCCATCGGTAAGCTCTACTGGTTTATGCCGCCGAGTGCTAACCTGGCGCTGCGGGAGTTAGGCATCGTGCTGTTTCTGGCGGTGGTGGGGCTGAAATCCGGCGGCGATTTTGTCGATACTCTGGTCAACGGCGAAGGGATGAGCTGGGTAGGATACGGCATATTTATTACCGCTATCCCACTGATAACGGTCGGATTACTGGCACGTATCTTCGCTAAAATGAACTATCTCACGCTGTGCGGCATGCTGGCCGGTTCCATGACCGATCCGCCCGCGCTGGCGTTCGCCAACAACCTGCACGCCACCAGCGGCGCGGCGGCGTTGTCCTACGCCACGGTTTATCCGCTGGTGATGTTTCTGCGCATCATCACCCCGCAGCTACTGGCGGTGCTGTTCTGGGGGATGGGCTAGCCGGTTAAACCCAGCCTGACAAACTGCTCTGCCGGCGCGTCACTCTCGTGCAACAGGCGCACCAGCAGGGCAATCATACGCGTTTCGATCGCGTCATCCTTTATCGGGCTCAGCTGCTGCGGATCGGTGTATAAATCAAACAGCAGATGGCCAGTGCGATTAATCCCCTGATATTTCTCTTTGGCCGGAATGCGCAATGTACTGACGCCCTTGGTAAAACGGAAGGGAGGCGCCAGCGTTAAGGCGTGCAGCTCGGCCACATCAAAGCGGGTGTTCATCTTAATCGGCATCAGGGTGTAATTCGCGATGTCATTTTCACGCCCGGGAAGCGCGGCGCGCATATAGACGTAGCGACCGTCCGTGACGTTGACGTGGCCGCTGAAAACGCCGAACAGCGCGGCGTCACGCACCGGCGTGTCATCTTGCAGAACCGGCGTTAGCGGTTGCCCCTGTACGTCTGCGGGAATGGGCTGCCTGAAGAACTCCAGCAGAGTCGGCGCCCAGTCAATCATCTGCACCAGCGAATCACGCTGCTCTGCGCGCCTGGCGTGGCGCGGATCCCAGATAAATAACGGGTTATTCGCCACTTCGTTGTAGTACGGCATTTGATTTTTCGCCCACCAGCCATGTTCTCCCAGCAGAAAACCATGGTCGGTACCGACGATCAGCATCGTATCGCGCCAGAGATCGAGAATGTCCATCAGGTCAAGGATGCGGCCCAGATTGCGATCGCACATGGACACCAGGGCACGATAGCGGCAGCGAATATGTTCTACCGCCTCCGCGCTCTCCTCCACCTTGCCGCGCGGCCAGTCGTAGTGAGGCCCGTCCCACGGATCTTCATACAGCGAGAGGTATTCTTCGGTGGTGTAAAACGGTTCGTGCGGATCGAAGGTTTCGACCTGCAACAGCCAGTTATCTTGCGAATGGTTTTTTTCGATAAACTCGCAACCGGCAGCAAAGACGCGAGTTTGCGGAAAATCGGCCTCCTCACGGATATAATCGCGATTTACCCAGTCCTGACGCCAGAGCCCGGATACGCCGCCGCCGGTCTGTTTCTGTGGTACGCGCAGCACCTCCGGGATAACCGGATCGGCAACGCTCCCTTTCCAGCTATCGCCCTCCTGACCGCGCACGATCTCCCACGAGTTGTAACGATTGTGGTAATTACCTCCGCCATCCTCCCAGTAATGCAGATGATCGCTGATAAGGTGCGTATACACGCCCGCTTTTTTCAGCAACTCCGGCATGGAGTCGTCAAACGGCTCCAGCGGCCCCCATTCGCGATGGAGGAAGTTGTACCGCCCGGTGTGTAATTCACGGCGGGCGGGCATACACGGCATACTGCCGACATAGCTGTTATTAAACGTTACCGCGTGCGCCGCCAGACGCTGGAAATTTGGTGCCTGGGTAATAACGTCTCCGTAGGGCGGCAGATAATGTTTATTCAGACTATCAAAGAGCAGAATAATGGCTTTCATCTGCGCTCCTTAGCGAGACGGGATCAGATGCGGAAAATGTTCTTCTACCACCGCGTAGATCTGTTTACCGATCGTTTCGCCGTCCATAATATTTTCGATCGGGATGAGATATTGCCCGTGACGCGGATCGAGACTGACCACATCAATGAGTTTTTTAGAAATTGCATAGATATCGGCCCAGTCGGTAAACCCGCCCACCTCGCCCGCGGCGGTATGCTCCATCTCAAAAGCAATATTGTATTTTGCTAACGCTTTTTTCACGACCGTCTGTAACATTACGCTACTACCAACGCCATAGCCGCAAACAAACAGAATATTAATTTTTTCTTTCATCACACGTTCCTTTTAAAGGTGAAGGGATTTAGCCCGTGTAAGGCCCAAGGTGGAATGTGGCTGCAATAAACTTAAGGATTTCACAAATGGCGGGCCATAATGTCGCCCAGTCAAAAATACCGGTCCAGCCCACTCCCTCGGCAGCAAGGCCGGTAAGCGGAATGGCCCAGATCGTGCCGAAGGTTTGAATCATTCCCAGCAGAAAGGTGCAAATAATAACGGAGCGGTAACCGCCTAATCGGTTGGCTAATACGCCAATAGGACCGCCGGAGAAAAAGAGCGGCACAAAACCCGGCAACACCATAATGGGACTTTTGGTGATAAGCAGAATACCCATCGAAAATATGGTGCCGAAGGTACAGAAGATAAATCCCAGCGTAGCGGCATTTGGTGAGAAGGGGAGCAGCGCCGCGACGTCAACAGCCGGAATGGCGTCAGGAATAAGACGGTCTTGCCAGCCTTTAAAAGAGGCATTAATTTCGCCGACCATCATGCGCACGCCCTGAAGCAAAATCACCATATACATGGAGAATTGCAGTCCGAGGTTAATAATATAGATATACCAGGGCTTTCCTTTCGCCATCGCCTGGACGTTATCAATCCCGGTTGTCAGTAAAAAACCGCCGACAAACAGCGTCATCACGATTGCGATAGAGGTGACGTTATGGTTAAAAATTGCCAGCCATCCGGGCAGTTTCATATTCTCGGCATCCTGTTTTTCCGCATCGCCAAACAAATGGGCGAATTTAGAAAAAAACCAGATCCCCAGCATCTGATTATGGGCGATGGTAAAGCCCGCATTATTGGTAATTTTGGCGACGGGTTTCGCGATCAGCGTCGTGGCGAAAGCCCAGAACAACCCGGTTAATATCCCGGCGATAATAATTGAGGGGACCCAGCCTAAGCCCAGCCAGAAGACAATTAGCCACAGCACAGCCTGAGAGTGGGATACGCCGGTATTACCGGTCAGGAAGATGCCTTTGACCCGCGTATAGCGGCCCAACAGCACCAGCAGCAGGTTGGTAAAAAAGGCCAGTACAAACACATAGCCGACAAAACCGAAATTATCGCCGAGCGCAATTTGGGTCGCCGCTTTCATGGCATAGGAATCCATCAGGTAGCCATGAATACCGTAAGACTGGCTAACAGCATCAGCCACAGGTTTAAACGTTGCCGAGAATTGAAAACCACCGAATAACACCATCATTAATCCCACCATGGCGCTTACCATGCCGGTAATAATTTTTATCGGTGATTTTTTATCGAGTGCGTACCCCAGACCGACCAGCAAGCCTATTAAGATTGCAGGCTCGGTCAAAAAAGACTGTATTATGGCGATAAATTCAGAAAACATGTTTGACTTAACCTCCGTGATATTTTTATCCAGATAATTACATCCCGTTCACTGCTGTTGATGACGGGATGAATACTAGTAATCAAAATTAGTCATTAGAAGATTAAAAATGATTTTTTGTGAGTGTCTTTGCAAAAATAGCAAGCTATAAATCCCAGTGATTTTTGTGATTTTTTAATTAATTATTTATATATAATCTATGGATGTGAATGACAGGCGCAATGTGTATTTACCAGGGTTATATTTCATTGATGAATATATTGATGTGTAATGATTTATTTTGGTGTTTTCACTGCTGATTAATTAGTATGAATTTGCAAAAATCGGTTTATTTGTGTGCTATTCCACAAAATACAATTAAAACGAGGTATAGGTTTGTGGGTGAAAGCGTCAATACACCAGCGATGTTAAGCACAAACTAAGGACTCTGTAATGAAAGCAACCTCTACGGTAATTGTTAACCCTTATGATAAGAATAAGCTCAGTGCGCTTATTAAAATAGATTATTATCAGCCGGTAAGATTTAATTATACCGTTCATGGTAAGTCTAATAATGTGGATTTTTATTATGCCAACGATCGTTACGCTGTTAATCCCGAAGTCACCATTGTCGGCCTCTATGCGAATTATGCCAATACCGTGACGCTGACGCTTTACACGGAACAAGGAGAGGTACAAACCTCTATTTTTACGATCTCCACTGAGGGCCAGGATTATGGCGATGTGGCCTTAACGTTAGCCATCAATATTGACGATCGGGACATGGCGGATAATACGCTGGGTCAGGGCTGGTTTGTGACCAGCGAGTGGAATGGCTACGATATTAACGGCGATTTACGCATTACGGGTCTGTTCCCGTGGATGTACGGTAATTTAAAAATTATCGACAATTCGCTGTGGTCAGCACTGGCCAGTGAAACCTACGATCCCGATAAACATGCCTTTGCCCCCACGCTCTACCGCTTTAACCTTGCCGGAAAGGTAACGCAAACCCTCGCCGCACCGGCGGGCTATGGCTTTCACCACGACCTGACAACCGACGGCAAGGGCAACGTGTGGGTATTAGGCTCGCTACTAGACGGCTGGAGCGACCAGCAGAAGCTGGAGTGCATGCTCTACCGGTACGATATCGCCAGCGGAACCCTGCTCTGGCAGCGTGACTACACCGCCGAGTTTATGGGGGCCACGGTGCTGGATAATACCGATACCAATGACGTGCATTTCAACAGCCTGGAGTATATAGCGGAAACCAATCAGCTCATGATCAATTCCCGCTCAAGCTGTACCATTATTGGCCTCAATATTGACTCGGGCGATCCGGAGTGGATTATTGATAATCCCGCTTTCCCCACCCTCAATAGCGCGCTCAATCTGAGCGTGGTCGATGCCGATAATTTCACCTATCCCAACGGTGAGCACGCCGTGTTTATTACCAAAAATAGTCAATATGATGCCTGGCGAGGTGATAATAAAATCGTCATTTCTCTGTTTAACAACAATTCCTGTGCCGATGAAAAGGGGAATGAACTGGTGCGTGTTATTGAATCGCCGCCAGTCGCTTATACTGCGGCGGCACTGGATTCTTTACCCACCGTGCTGGCCGTTGATTTAACCGCCAGGACGGTTCAGCGGCTGGATCAGTTCCACATTCCTGGTCAGCGAAGCGAGCTTACTTCATCGGTATTTGACGTGGGAGATGATAATTTCAACGTCTATTTTGGCGCCGAGCAGTCCTTCTTCGTCTTCGATACCAACAATAATATTGGGGTGTCGATATACAATATTGATTCCGGGTTGGGCTATCGTGGCCGTATTTTTTCCTTCGATGAACTGCGCACGCTGATATAAATCTGCTCTGGCGCGTTCCCGTTGCTGTCAGTCTTTATCGGTGCTGTTCTGGGGGATGGGCTAACAAGTCTTCCGGGTGGATGCGCCGCAGATGGTAGTCCACCTGGTAATCGCTGGTGTTCCGGAACATCACGGAATAATTGAGGAACTCGCCGCTGTCGCTGTAGGAAAGGGAGGTGATGCGCAGCAGCGGCGTCTGTTCCGGCACATTCATATAACCGGCCAGCTGTTTATCTGCCAGCACCGGCGTCAGGCTCTCGTAATTGCCGCTGATGGTGATCCCGCATTCCTTCTCGATGTAATCAAACTTAGATCCTTCGAGATGCGCCAGGGAAAGATTGCGGAACAGCTTCACCGGCATAAAGCTGTCCTCCAGCATCAGCGGTTTTCCGTCCACGTAACGCACCCGCCTTGAAAAATAGATCCGCTCATCAACCTGAATCCGCAGCTGGCTGGCGATGGCGGGCGGCGCGGGCATCACTTCAAACTGCAACACCTTGCTCTGCACTTCTTTCCCCTGCTGGCGCAGCACCTCCACCAGCCCGGTCAGGTTAGTCGTTTCATGATGAACGTCTTTGCGCGCCACGAACGTCCCGCTGCCGTGTCGACGTTCAACCAGCCCCCAGCTTACCAGCAGATCCAGCGCCTTGCGGATGGTCATCCGGGCTACGCCAAACTCCTTTGCCAGCGCTTTTTCTCCGGGTAACGGACTGCCAATGTTGTAGTCCGAGGAATTCAGCCGCAGCCGCAGCCGATCGGCAATTGATTTGTAGATCACCAGTAGACCTCTCTGCGCACATCATGGCGTGGATTACGTCTTAACTTGTCTATGTTTAGTTTAAAAAGTAGACCTGATTGGTCAAATTAAAACCATGAATGCGATCACGAATCGCAGCGGCATACCATGTTGCCGCATCAGTAAGTTCTTATGCTCACCTCAGGCCAGTAAAAAACCATAAAGGCCTCTATCCCCTACAGGTTGTTTCATGAGGATTTAAAAATGCTCAGTCAAATACAACGTTTTGGCGGCGCCATGTTCACCCCGGTTTTGCTGTTTCCCTTTGCCGGGATCGTGGTTGGGATCGCCATCATGCTTCGCAATCCGCTGTTTGTCGGTGAGGCCTTAACCGCGCCGGATAATCTGTTCGCGCAAATTGTTCACATCATCGAAGAGGGCGGCTGGGCGGTGTTCCGAAATATGCCGCTGATTTTTGCTGTCGGCTTACCGATTGGCCTGGCAAAGCAGGCGCAGGGCCGCGCCTGTCTGGCGGTGCTGATTAGCTTCCTGACCTGGAACTACTTTATCAACGCGATGGGGATGACCTGGGGTCACTTCTTTGGCGTCGACTTCTCTGCTGAACCCACTGCCGGCAGCGGGCTGGCGATGATTGCCGGAATCAAAACGCTTGATACCAGCATCATCGGGGCGATTATCATTTCCGGGCTCGTCACCGCCATCCACAACCGATTTTTCGACAAGCCGTTGCCGGTCTTTCTGGGGATTTTCCAGGGCACCTCGTTTGTCGTTATCCTCGCGTTCTTCGTCATGATCCCTTGCGCCTGGCTGACGCTGCTGGGATGGCCGAAAGTGCAGATGGGCATTGAGTCGTTGCAGGCCTTTCTACGTACCGCTGGCGCGCTGGGCGTATGGGTTTATACCTTCCTGGAACGCATTCTGATCCCAACCGGATTACACCACTTTGTCTACGGCCCGTTTATCTTCGGCCCGGCTGCGGTAGAAGGCGGCATTCAGGTCTACTGGGCACAGCACCTTCAGGAATTCAGCCAGAGCACTGTGCCGCTGAAAACGCTGTTTCCGGAGGGCGGATTCGCGCTGCACGGCAACTCTAAGGTGTTTGGCTCAGTCGGTATTGCGCTGGCTATCTGGTATACCGCGTCGCCGGAGAACCGCGTCAAAGTGGCAGGTCTGCTGATCCCGGCCACGCTTACCGCCGTGCTGGTGGGCATTACCGAACCGCTGGAGTTCACCTTCCTGTTTATCTCGCCGTTGCTGTTTGCCATCCACGCCGTGCTGGCCGCAACGATGGCGACGGTGATGTATACCTTCGGGGTGGTGGGGAACATGGGGGGCGGTCTGCTGGACCAGTTCCTGCCGCAAAACTGGATCCCGATGTTCCATAACCACGCCTCGACGGTATTCACCCAGATTGGCATCGGCCTCTGCTTCACCGCTCTCTATTTCGTGGTTTTCAGGACGCTTATCGAACGTCTGAATCTCAAAACGCCGGGCCGGGAAGAGAGCGAAATCAAACTCTACAACAAAGCCGACTATAAGGCCGCGCGCGGGCAAACCACCGCCCCGGCGGCAGCCAGCCAGCAGGTCGGGCAGGCTGCTGGGTTCTTACAGGCGCTCGGCGGCGCAGCAAACATCGAAAGTATCAATAACTGCGCCACCCGCTTGCGTATCGCCCTGGTGGATATGACGAAAACCCAAAGCGACGACGTCTTCAAAGCCCTGGGCGCACACGGTGTGGTGCGGCGCGGCAACGGCATACAGGTGATTGTCGGTCTGCACGTTCCTCAGGTGCGCGACCAGCTGGAATCGCTGATGAAAACCCCTTTAACAAACGAACAAACCACTCTGACAGAGGCTATATCATGAAAAAATTCTCAGTTGTTATTGCAGGCGGCGGCAGTACATTCACGCCTGGTATCGTCCTGATGCTGTTAGCCAACCGTGACCGTTTCCCGCTGCGTGCGCTGAAGTTCTATGACAATGACGGAGCACGTCAGGAGATCATCGCCGAGGCGTGCAAAATCATCCTTAAGGAGCAGGCGCCGGAGATTGAATTTAGTTACACCACCGATCCTGAAGCGGCCTTTACCGATGTGGATTTCGTGATGGCGCATATTCGCGTGGGCAAATACCCCATGCGTGAAAAAGATGAAAAAATCCCGCTGCGCCACGGCGTGTTGGGCCAGGAAACGTGCGGGCCGGGCGGCATCTCCTACGGCATGCGCTCCATCGGCGGCGTGCTGGAGCTGGTGGATTACATGGAGCAGTACTCCCCGAACGCGTGGATGCTGAACTACTCCAACCCGGCGGCGATTGTCGCGGAAGCCACGCGCCGCCTGCGTCCGAACGCGAAAATTCTCAACATCTGCGACATGCCGATCGGCATTGAAGGACGTATGGCGCAAATCGTCGGTCTGAAAGACCGCAAAGAGATGCGCGTGCGCTACTACGGTCTGAACCACTTCGGCTGGTGGACGTCGATTGAAGATCTGAACGGCAACGATCTGATGCCGAAACTGCGCGAATACGTGGCGAAAAACGGTTATGTTCCGCCTTCGGAAGATGCGCATACTGAAGCGAGCTGGAATGATACTTTCGCCAAGGCTAAAGACGTACAGGCGCTGGATCCGGACACCATGCCGAACACCTACCTGAAGTATTACCTGTTCCCGGACTATGTGGTCGCCCATTCCAACCCGGAGCGTACCCGCGCCAATGAAGTGATGGATCACCGTGAGAAGCATGTATTCAGTTCATGCCGGGCGATTATCGAAGCCGGTCATTCTTCTGCCGGTGAACTGGAAATCGACGAACATGCGTCGTACATCGTCGATCTGGCGACCGCGATCGCCTTTAATACCCAGGAACGCATGCTGCTGATTGTGCCTAACAATGGGGCTATCCATAATTTTGACGCCGACGCGATGGTAGAAATCCCTTGTCTGGTCGGCCACAACGGACCGGAGCCGCTGACCGTTGGTGATATTCCGCACTTCCAGAAAGGGCTCATGAGCCAGCAGGTGGCAGTGGAAAAACTGGTGGTGGACGCCTGGGAGCAGCGCTCGTATCAGAAACTCTGGCAGGCGATTACCCTGTCGAAAACCGTACCGAGCGCGTCGGTGGCGAAGGCGATTCTGGACGATCTGATTGAAGCCAACAAAGAGTACTGGCCGGAACTGCATTAATTTTCCTGACCGGCATCATTGAGGTGCCGGTCCTTAAACTTGCTGACCGCCGACGGCGCATAGCCAAACTTATTCTTAAACGCTTTGCTGAAGTGAAACGAATCAAAAAAGTTGAGCATGTCAGCCACCTTGTTTACCGTATTTCCCTCCTGGCGCAGCAGCGATTGCGCCAGTTCGAGGCGTGCGTCAAGATAATATTCTTTCGGCGTTTTACCCGTGTATCGTAAAAAGATCCGCCGCAGCCAGGGCTCGCTGCACTGCATCCGCTGTGCCATTTCTGTGACGCTCCAGCGCTTTTGCACACTGGCGTGCAACTCGGCCAACAGATTTTCCAGACGCAGCAGTTCCCGATCTTTTCTACCATTTTCGGAAATAAGACAAATCCACTGATAGATAATTTTTGTGAGAAACGCGACGGCTAAATTATTTTTTATGTTGGACCGCAAAGCGAGTAATTCAGCAACTTCTGAAAGTTCTTTATTAAACTCGTCGCCATTATAAATTATGCCAGTTTGTAATATAGGGATTTCCATCATGTTTGTGGGGATGAATTCCATCCAGTATTGTTCCCAGATAAGACCGTCGCAGTAGTACGACGTTATATCGGTAGGTTTTAAGAATATAACGTTATTTCCATTAAGCATAATTTCAGAATTATCTTTGAGCCTGATTTTCCCGCACCCTTGCACGGTATAAACCGCCACCCAGGAGTTAGCAATCAGCGGTTTTTTCTTATCCTGAGGCCAGATAACGCGGTAGCTCTCGTCGGCTAGCGTATGCCAGAGTGAGATCAGTGAAATTCCGCTTGAGATCACACTTTCATCAAGAACTAAGGGAATATTGTACGTTGTTTCGTTTTTTACATGCGAAATTTGAATTTTTCCATTCATTTTAATTTCCCGTCAGCAAATTATGCCCACAACCTGTAGCGGAATTTATCAGAAAATTACCGTGATGGGGAAACCAGTCTTGTATTTTAAGATATCGAATAGCCTGGGTCCGGTGCGTTAAATTCCTCTGTACAGCGAACTACCGGGTCATAATCATAATTAAGGGCAACAAGATGAATATTCAGCAAATTGTGAGCTTTATTGCCTTTACGCTGCTGGTGGCGTTTATCACCTGGTGGAAGATACGTAAAGTGGATACCGCTTCGCAGCAGGGATACTTTCTGGCGGGCCGGTCGCTGAAAGCGCCAGTGATTGCTGCTTCACTGATGCTGACCAACCTGTCCACAGAGCAACTGGTGGGTCTGTCTGGCCAGGCCTATAAAAGCGGCATGTCGGTGATGGGCTGGGAGGTCACGTCAGCGGTTACGTTGATTTTTCTGGCGCTGATCTTCCTGCCGAAGTATCTGCAACGCGGTATTGCCACTATTCCCGATTTTCTGGAAGAGCGTTACGACAAAACGACACGCATCATTATTGATTTCTGTTTTCTTATCGCGACGGGCGTCTGCTTCCTGCCGATTGTGCTCTACTCCGGCGCGCTGGCGTTGAATAGCCTGTTTCACGTCGGCGATGCGCTTGGACTTTCGCAGGCCGCAGCCATCTGGTTGCTGGTCATTCTGCTGGGGCTGGCCGGAATTGTGTATGCCGTTATAGGCGGAATGCGCGCCATGGCGATTGCGGACTCCATTAACGGCATTGGTCTGGTGATCGGTGGTCTGCTGGTACCCGTGTTTGGTCTGATTGTGATGGGGGATGGCAGTTTTTTACAGGGAGTTGAGCGTCTGACCACCGTACACGCCGAGAAGTTAAATTCCATTGGCGTAAGCACCGATCCGTTGCCTATCGGCGCGGCGTTTACGGGCCTGATCCTGGTGAATACCTTTTACTGGTGTACGAATCAGGGAATTGTGCAGCGAACGCTGGCCTCGAAAAGTCTCGCTGAGGGACAAAAAGGGGCCTTGTTAACCGCCGTGTTAAAAATGCTCGACCCGCTAATTCTGGTGCTTCCTGGCCTGATTGCGTTCCACCTGTACAGCGATCTGCCGAGTGCGGACATGGCCTATCCTGCTCTGGTCAACAAAGTCCTGCCGACACCGTTGGTGGGTTTTTTTGGTGCCGTTTTATTTGGTGCAGTTATCAGTACGTTCAACGGGTTCCTGAATAGTGCCAGTACGCTCTTTAGTATGGGAATTTATCGTCGCATCCTGAAGCCTGATGCGACGCCGGACGGACTGGTGCAGGTAGGACGCCGGTTTGGCCTGTTTATCGCAGTGGTATCTGTAATAGTTGCGCCGTGGATTGCCAATGCGCCGGAGGGGCTTTATTCATGGATGAAACAGCTAAACGGCATCTATAACGTTCCACTGGTGACTATCATCATTATGGGCTTTTTCTTCCCGCGCATTCCAGCCCTCGCCGCGAAAGTGGCGCTGTTTATCGGCATTTGCAGCTACATCGTAATTAATTATCTGGTGAAATTCGATTTTCACTTTCTCTATGTTCTGGCCTGCACGTTCTGCATCAACGTGGCGGTAATGTTGATTATCGGCTGGCTCAAACCGCGCGACACGCCGTTTACCTTCCATGACGCGTTTGCCGTGGACATGTCACCCTGGCGTAACGCGAAAATTGCCTCGGTGGGTATTCTCTTCGCCATGATTGGCGTCTACGCCGGGCTGGCCCAATTTGGGGGGTATTCCACTCAATGGCTTGCCATCGTCAGCTACTCCATCACCGCAGGGGTCGTGATTTATCTCATTATCGATGCCATCCGTCAGCGCCGTAACCCTTCGCTTGTTTATGTTTCCGACGTTAAGGAAAAGCCATGAAACGCCCGAATTTTCTGTTCATCATGACCGACACTCAGGCCACGAATATGGTGGGCTGTTATAGTGGTAAACCCCTGAACACCCACCATATTGATCAGCTTGCGGAAGAGGGGATTCGCTTCAATGCTGCTTATACCTGCTCCCCTGTTTGCACCCCCGCGCGTGCGGGGCTGTTCACTGGGATCTACGCTAATCAGTCCGGACCGTGGACCAACAATGTTGCACCAGGCAAGAACATCTCAACGATGGGGCGCTACTTCAAGGATGCGGGCTATCAAACCTGCTACATCGGCAAATGGCATCTTGATGGTCATGACTATTTTGGCACCGGCGTTTGTCCTCCCGAATGGAATGACGAGTTTTGGTTTGACGGCGCTAACTATCTGGCAGAACTTACCGAAGAGCAGATTAATCTGTGGCGCAACGGCCTTAATAGCGTAGAGGAATTGCAGGCTAATAATATCGATGAGACCTTTACCTGGGCGTACCGCATCAGCAATCGCGCGATCGATTTTTTACAGCGCCCTCACCCGGAGGACGAACCCTTTTTGATGGTGGTCTCTTACGACGAACCTCATCATCCCTTCACATGCCCGGTTCAGTATCTCGAGAAATATCAGGACTTTTACTACGATTTAGGGGAAAAGGCTCAGGATACGCTGGTGGATAAGCCCGTACATCATCGCCTCTGGTCGCAGGCCATGCCGTCACCAGTTGAAGATGGCAGCCGGTATTACCATCACCCGCTTTATTTCGCCTGTAATGACTTTGTGGACGATCAGATTGGTCGTGTGGTTAACGCACTCACCCCCGAACAATGCGAGAACACATGGGTCATATATACCTCTGACCATGGCGAGATGATGGGAGCACATCGGCTTATCAGCAAAGGTGCGGCTATGTACGACGATATTACCCGCATCCCGTTGATTATACGCCCCCCACAGGGCGCACCGAAGCAAGTCGACACGCCGGTCAGCCATATCGATTTACTGCCGACCATGATGGCGCTGGCGGGGATACCTAAACCTGACATCCTGCCGGGTGACAATATTCTGGCGACAGAGCCAGAGCGCGGAGTGATGGTGGAATTTAACCGCTACGAGATAGAACATGACAGCTTTGGCGGATTTATTCCGGTACGCTGTTGGGTAACGGATGCATTCAAGTTGGTGCTGAACTTGTTCACAACTGATGAACTCTACGACCGCCGCAACGATCCAAACGAGATGCATAATCTGATTGACTCGCCGCGCTATGCTGAGCAGCGCAATCAGCTGCATGATGCGCTGCTGGATTATATGGATAAAATCCGCGACCCGTTCCGTACCTATCAATGGGCGTGTCGACCGTGGAGAGCGGACGCTATCCCTCGTTGGATGGGGGCTTTCCGTCCGCGGCCGGGAGATGGCTATTCTCCGGTGGTGCGTGATTACGACACCGGACTGCCCACGCAGGGGGTAAAAGTGGAAGAGAAAAAGCAGAAGTTTTAAGGAGACAAGATGAAAATTTCCCGCGTCGGTGAAGCGCCGGATTACCGCTTCTCGCTGGCCAATGAACGCACATATCTGGCGTGGATCCGCACCGCGCTAGGTTTTCTGGCCGCAGGCGTGGGTCTTGATCAGCTTGCACCCGATTTCGCTACGCCACTGATCCGTGAATTGCTGGCATTACTGCTGTGCCTTTTCGCAGGGGTGCTGGCGGTTTACGGCTACCTGCGCTGGCTGCGAAACGAAAAAGCGATGCGACTTAAAGAGGATTTACCCTACACCCGCGGCCTGCTTGTGATTAGCACTATACTACTGGTGGTAGCCGTAGTGGTGATGGGGTTGGTGCTCTATGTCGGGTAGCCGCAAAGCCCGCCGTGAGGCCGACCCAGGTCTACAGCCGGAGCGAACGTCGCTGGCCTGGCTGCGCACGTTACTGGGCTACGGTGCGCTTATCGCGCTGGCGATTAAACACAACTGGCACCACACGGGGCTTCCATTCTGGATTTCACTTGTGGTACTTGCGCTGGTGGCGGTTATCCTCTGGCGCTACACGCGCAGTCGTAATCTGATGGACGTTGAGCATGGTGATTTCGCACAACCTAAAGCCGTACGTGACAAATTTTTGATCGCTGTCGCTGTTCTCTCCCTCTCTATATTGTTTGCTATTACGCACTTACATCAGATTATTTCTTTTATAGAGGAAAAATAATGACAGGATGTCATGTGATGGCCAAACCGGCCAGCTCTCGCTGTAACCTGAACTGCCGTTACTGTTTTTATATCGATAAACCCGAACAACCCCAAATGAGCGAGGCCACTCTGGAGGCGTTTATTTGCCAACAGATTGCTGCCCAGCCGGATGATGACGTTCACTTTGCCTGGCAGGGAGGTGAACCCACGCTGTGCGGCATCAATTTTTTTCGTAACGTGGTGGCGTTGCAGCAACGCCACGGGAAAGGAAAGCGCATCATGAACGCTTTTCAGACTAACGGCGTACTGCTCAACGATGAATGGTGCCGTTTTTTTCGCGAAAACGACTGGCTGGTAGGTATCTCTGTCGATGGTCCTGCCGAATTGCACGATGCCTATCGCGTTAACCGTCGCGGCAATTCGACTCACCAAAAAGTTCTCGCAGCCATTGAAAAGCTATGTATTCATCAGGTTTCTTTCAATCTTCTGACGGTGGTCAATCAACAAAACAGCCAACAGCCGGAGCGGGTGTACCGTTTTCTTCGCGCGCTCGGCACCCCATTTTTGCAGTTTATTCCGTTGGTAGAGCAGGGTAATCCGTCATCAGTGAGTGACAGGGAGTGGGGGACATTCCTGAAGGCAATCTTCGACCTCTGGGTAAGAGAAGATGTGGGGCGCGTTTTTGTGCAGCTCTTTGACTCAATGCTGGGCGTCTGGAGTGGCTATCCCGCACAGATGTGCTCACTGGCCGAACGCTGCGGGCATGCCTTTGCACTAGAGGCCAATGGCGATCTCTATCAATGTGACCACTATGTTTATCCTGAATACTGTCTGGGAAATATTCATCAAATGCCGATATCTGTTCTTAACCAAACCGCCGCGGCGCGTGCATTTGGCGAAATTAAGCACGATTCGCTCACGGATGAGTGTAGGCAGTGTTCTGTTCTTCCCCTGTGCAATGGCGACTGCCCCCGCCATCGCCTGAACGGTAAAAGCGTGCTGTGCGAGGGCTACCGTGATTTCTTTTTTCACAGCGCGCCGTACATGCGGGCCATGCGCGACCTCATCAGGCATCAACGTTCGCCCGCTGAACTGATGAAACAGCTGCGGCAGAGCGGCTGACGATCAGGCGTTTCCCTTCGCCAGGTACTTCGCCATCTCATCCTCCGGCACCATGCCGCCGCCGGTCGCCCACACCAGGTGGGTAACGTTCTCATCGGCATCGACGCGCAGCGGCCCGGCCATCCCCGCCAGCGCCGACGGCTCCAGGCGAATCCCTTCCTCCTGCGCCAGCCAGCCGAGCATGTCGTACATGCTTTGATCGGAGAGGGTATAGAATCCGTCGAGCAGGCGCTCCATCGCGCGGCCCACGAAGCCGGAGGCACGTCCTACCGCCAGACCGTCCGCCGCCGTCACGTTATCAATGCCCAGATCCTGCACCGCAATCTCATCGTGCAGCCCGGTATAAACGCCCAGCAGCATGCACGGGGAGTGCGTTGGCTCCGCGAAGAAGCAGTGGACGTTATCGCCAAAGGCCAGCTTCAGGCCAAACGCCACGCCGCCGGGGCCACCGCCGACGCCGCACGGCAGGTAGACGTACAGGGGATGATCGGCATCCACCACGCGGCCCTGCTCGGCAAACTGCGCCTTCAGGCGCTCGCCAGCAACCGCATAGCCCAGGAACAGCGTACGGGAGTTTTCATCGTCAATGAAGAAACAGTTCGGATCGCTTTCCGCCGCTTTGCGTCCCTGCTCCACCGCCACGCCGTAATCCTGCTCATATTCCACGACCATCACGCCGTGGCTGCGCAGTTTGGCTTTCTTCCACTCGCGGGCGTCGGCGGACATATGCACCGTCACCTTAAAGCCAATGCGGGCGCTCATAATGCCGATGGACATCCCCAGGTTGCCGGTTGAGCCCACCGCGATGCTGTACTGGCTGAAGAAATCCTTAAAGCGCGGCTCCAGCAGGATGCTGTAGTCGTCTTCGACGCTCAGCAGTCCGGCGTCCAGCGCCAGTTTCTCCGCGTGGGTCAGCACCTCATAGATGCCGCCGCGCGCTTTGATCGAGCCGGAGATCGGCAGATGGCTGTCTTTTTTTAGCAGCAGCGTGCCTGGAATGGCCTTACCGGACTCTTTCTCCAGCCGCGCCTGCATCGCCGGGATCGCGACCAGGTCGGATTCGATAATCCCGCCCGTTGCCGCCGTTTCCGGGAACGCTTTCGCCAGATACGGCGCGAAGCGTTTCAGGCGCGCGTGCGCGTCGTCCACGTCGGCTTTGGTCAGCCCGACATACGGCAATCCTTCCGCCAGCGTCGTGGTGCGCGGGTTAAGCCAGGTGGTTTCTTTCAGGGCAATCAGATCCTCAACCAGAGGAAACTGTGCGGTTAAAGTAGTGATAGTTGCGTTTTCCATAGTACGTCTCTTCGCGCTCAGATAATGAAGGAAAGCAGGAATGTGCCGCCAAGTGCAAGCACCGAGGCGATAAACGTCGCCGTCGTATAGTATTTGAAGGTCTCGTTCAGGGTCGCGCCGCAATACTGCTTCACCAGCCAGAAGAGAGAATCGGTCACGATCGTGCAGCCAATAGCGCCGGACCCGATGGCAATGGTGATGATCTCCGGGCTTACGTTCGGGTAGAGCGGCAGCATCGGCGCCACTATCGCCGTGGCACCCATCATCGCTACCGTTGCCGAACCCACGGCGGCGTGCAGCACCAGTGCCACCAGCCAGGCGAGAAGGATAGGGTGCATATGCAGGTTCGAGAGAATATGCGCCAGCGTCTCCGCCAGACCGCTGGTTTTAAGGATGGCGTTGAACGCGCCGCCCGCACCGATAATCAGCAAAATGTTGGCGATAGAGCCAAAGCCGTGCTCCGTATGGGTCAGCATTGCGCCCATGCCCATGTGCTGGCGGATCCCCAGCAGGTAGTAGGCGACAAACACGGCGATAAACATCGCGGTGATAGGGTTGCCGATAAACTCCAGCAGGGTATAAAGCGTGCCTTCTTTTGCCATGTTCAGCTCGGCAATGGTTTTCACCAGCATCAGGGCAATCGGCAGCAGCACGGTGAACAGCGTGGCGCCCAGCGACGGCAGGGTGTGTTCTTCCCGCACCTTCAGGTCTGAAAATTCCGCCGGAACCGGCTTATAGGGCAGACGATCGCCGAGCAGCTTCATGAACAGCGGGCCGCCAACCAGAGACGCCATCAGGCCCACCATCAGACCGTAGACAATCACCGTCCCGACGTCCGCCCCTAATTTATTGGTGACAAACAGCGCGGCCGGATGCGGAGGCACCACGCAGTGCACTGCCATTAGTGCGGTACAGAGCGGAATGGCCAGCTTGAGCAGCGACGTGTTGGTCTTTTTGGCGATGGAAAACGCCAGCGGGATCAGCAGTACCACGCCCACTTCCACAAACAGCGTAATGCCGCAGATCAGGCCGACCAGGACCATAATCACGTCCGCGGACAACCAGCGGCAGCGCTGCAACGTAATCCCGATGCGCTCTGCCGCGCCGGAGACTTCCATCATTTTGCCGAGAATAGTGCCAAGACCGATAACCGCCGCCAGGAAGCCCAGCGTACCGCCAATCCCGCTCTCAATGGCGTTCACCATATCCAGCGGGCTCATCCCCATCATCGCGCCGACGAAAAAGCTTGCCAGCAGCAGCGCGAGGAACGGGTGAAACTTCAGTTTTACGATGGTTAAAACAATCAATACGATGCTGACAAGCAGCGTTGCCACAACCCAGACCTGAGATCCCATATCTCACCTCACCCTTATGTCATCTGGGGGTATTGGACGAAAAAACGGCGTGGGCTGACAAACGATATAAATTGGCGTTCAGATGAGCCAGATTGGATCAACTGAGTGACTGGACTCTAAAAAGCGCACTTAACTCGTATTAGGTTCACATAAATTCATTCTTGAGCGATATGCTGAACGCAGAAATTACGTGTGGGAATTGTGATGACCGATGCGAATGAAGGCAGAAACCGGCTGTTAAACGGCTGGCAACTGTCGAAAATGTACACCTTTGAAGTGGCCGCCCGGCATGAGTCCTTCGCGCTGGCGGCGGCGGAGCTGTCGCTCAGCCCCAGCGCGGTGAGCCACCGCATAAATCTGCTGGAAGAGGAGCTGGGCATTCAGCTGTTTGTCCGCTCACACCGTAAAGTGGAGCTGACGCAGGAAGGCAAGCGCGTTTACTGGACGCTGAAATCGTCCCTCGACACCCTGAATCAGGAGATCCTGGATATTAAAAACCAGGCGCTGTCAGGTACGCTAACGGTGTACTCCCGGCCGTCGATCGCCCAGTGCTGGCTGGTGCCGATGATGGGGGATTTTACCCGCCGCTACCCGTCGATTTCACTTACTATTCTGACTGGTAATGATTACGTCAACATGCAGCGAACCGGCATCGATCTGGCGCTCTATTTCGACGATACGCCGCCAAACTACCTTTCTCATCACTTTTTGATGGATGAAGAGATTTTGCCCGTCTGCTCGCCGGCGTATGCCCGGGAGCATGAACTGCTGAAAAACCCCCATAACCTCAGCCACTGCACGTTACTGCACGACCGTCAGGCCTGGAGCAATGATTCCGGTACGGATGAGTGGCTGAGCTGGGCGCAGCATTACGCGGCGAATATGCCGTTGTCATCGGGTATTGGCTTCGATCGCTCTGATTTAGCCATTATCGCGGCCATGAATAATGTGGGGGTGGCGATGGGGAGAAAGCGGCTGGTGCAAAAACGTCTCGAACGAGGGGAGTTGATCGCACCCTTTGATGGGAAAACTCTCAAGTGCCATCAGCATTATTACGTCTCAACGCTTCCCGGCCGTCAGTGGCCGAAAATTGACGCCTTTATCGGCTGGCTAAGAGAGCTGGCGGGTTGAAGAATTATTACGCTTTCGCTCTACACCAAATGTGAAAAAGCGTGCTAAATACAGGTAATGCTTTTGATTTATCCAGGGTAAACCGTGTTAAAGCCTTTTATTGCCACTGCGATCTTACTCTCTTCCGGCTGGGCGATTGCCGCTGAGCCGCCGCTGACGGCTGCCCGTTACGCGCAGATGCTGGGCGTCGGAATGGATGTCGACTGGGCACGCACCGAGCGCGGTATCCGCGAGTTCGACCCGCTGGTGGTCCGTGATTTTCAGGCGAAAGGCATACACCATGTCCGTATTCGGGTGGCGGGCGAACCGACGGAAGCGCGGCTGATTCACCTGCGTAAGCTGGTGGAGGCCTGCGAGCAATACGGCGTCATCCCCATCATCGCTTATCAGGCCGATGAATATAAAAACGACCCGAAAGCGGATACCGAAAAAGAGGTGATTAACTGGTGGATTGCCGTGGCGCACTATTTTGGTCAGCGCTCGCCGTTGCTGGGCTTTGACCTGATCTACGAACCGGCGGACAAGCTCAACCACAACGTTGCTTCGCTCAACCGGGTGTATGAGAAAGCGATCAAAGACATTCACGCCATTGATGCCAGCCGCATGATTTTTATCGCCCCTCGTCTGCGCGCCGCGCCGGAGGATTTATCCAGCCTGAAGCTGCCCGCGCACAGCCAGAATTACCTGCTGGCGGAGTGGCATATTTTTCCCTGGGGCCCGCTGAAAACGAACGGTAAATACCCGTGGACGTCCGGAACTGCGGCTGAGAAAGCGGCTATCCGTAACCGAATCAACGCCGCGCTGCACTGGCAACAAAAAACCGGGCATGTGAGCTGGGTTGGCGGCTGGGGGGTGGGCGAATCGAAAAGCCTGATGCCAACCGCCTCGCAGATGGCGTTTACCACGTTTATGGCGTGCGAGCTGAAACAGGCCAACATCCCGTATGCAATAAACGCCGATGTTCAGTTTTATGACGGGGAAGAGGGGGCGTGGCGGCCTGCCCCAGAGCGGCTATTGCAGGCGATGATTGCGCCCGTCTGTGAAAAGCCCGGCGAGAAGCCGGGCCATCATGCGGTTAAACCGGCTGTTCGTGATGCGAGACACGCGACGCCAGCGGCAGCCAGCACAGCAAAATCAGCAGCCCCATCAGGGTCATCAGTAAGCCTAAACTCGCCTGCCCGGTCTGCGGCATCATAGCCGAAAGCCAGGCCAGCGCGCCGGAACCGATGTTCTGCAAACCGCCCACCAGCGCGCCTGCCGTGCCTGCGAGGAACGGGAACGGCTCCATCGCGCCGCTGGTGGCGAGGGGAAACAGCATGCCCGCGCCGAAGAAGAACAGCGCCGCCGGGATGAGCAACGTCCAGACCGACATCACGTCAAACAGCCCCGGGATCCACATCATCAGCCCGGCCAGCAGACAGCTGATCACCGACTGCCACATCAGCGTGGAGAAACGCTTGTTCGGACGTCCGGCGAACCATGCGCCGAAGAACGCCGCCGGGATCGGCAGTATAAACAGAATACTCACCACCATGCTGCTCAGGCCAAGGCCTGCGCCCAGCAGCACGCCGGAACACGCTTCAAACACCGCAATGCCCGCCAGGCCGCCGATTAGCATCAACAGATAACAGGTAAAGGACCCATTACCGAACAGCGTTTTGTAGCTGGCGATGAGCTTCGTGCGCGGCGCGTCTTTTGGGCGGGTTTCCGGCATCCAGCGCGCCATGCTGAAGGTGACAATAATGCATAGCACCAGCAGGAAGGTGTAACAGGCGCGCCAGGACCAGACGGTGTCCAGCAGACCCCCAATCAGCGGGGCCAGCAGCGGGCTGACCAGAATACCCATATTTAACAGACTGTTGGCGTGACGAAGCTGTGTGCCCTGGTACATATCACGCGGCAGGGTACGCGCCATAACCCCGCCAACGCCGGTGCCCACGCCCTGAAGGGCGCTGGCGGCAATCAGGACGGTCAGGCTGTGAGTGGTAATGGCAATCACCGTCGCTACCATGAAAATGCTCATGCCTACCAGAATAACCGGACGACGCCCGACGCGATCGGACAGGGGACCATAAACCAGCTGTGAAACGCCATAGGTCAGCAGATAGGCTGCCATCACGCTCTGGACTGCACCTTCGCGGACGCTCAGATCTTTTGCCATATCGGCAATCGCCGGAATGTAGATGGTTTGTGCCATCTGCCCGACGGCCACCAGTAACACCAGCATCAACAATAAGTTCACGTTCCGTTGCTTTTTCATGTCGCTGAATACTTTTGCCAAAAGAGATAAATAAAGAATAAGTGACTACGCATTCCCATAAATGCGCGAGGAATCTACCACAGAGAGATGACAATTTAAGCATTACTGTGATGAATGACAGAAGGCGTGAAGGCAGGATTTGTAAACAAGATCGGCAACTAATGTTGCCAGCGAATTACGCCAGGCGCAGCAGGACCGCACCGGCAGCAATACCCAGTGCCGCCGCGATGCGCAGGCCGGCAACCTTCTCTTTTAAAAGCACAAATGCGATTAATGCGCCGAAGAGAATAGAGGTTTCACGCAGTGCCGCGACCACAGCCAGCGGTGCCTGGGTCATCGCCCAGAGTGCCAGACCGTAAGATCCCATCGTCCCGACGCCGCCGAGCAGCCCTTTTTTCCAGTGCAGGCGCAGGTAGCTGGACGCTTCGCGACGCCGTTCCACCATTGCCCAGCTCAGCAGGCAGAAACCGTTCATAAAGAAGGTCCAGAGCGTATAGCCCAGCGCAGTGTCCGAGAGTCGCACACCGGTGCCGTCCACCAGGGTATACCCGGCGATAAAACAGGCGTTCAGCAGCGCCAGCCAGATTCCCTTGCGTGACTGCATGCGGCCGTTCATCGCCATGGCCAGAATCGACAGACAAATGACCCCAATGCCGGACCAGGCAAGCCAGGAGAGATGATCCCCGAGCACCAATACGCTGATCAGCGCCACCAGCAGAGGGGCCGTCCCGCGCATAAGGGGGTAGGTCTGGCTCATGTCGGAGACCTGATAGGTCTTCGCTACCAGCACGGTGTACACCACCTGTAACGCACAGGAGACGAACAAATATGGCCAGCTTGCGGCAGTTGGCTGAGGAGAGAAGGGCAGTAAAATCAGGGCAATAAGCGCGGCTGAACCGCTGACTCCGATCGCCGAGTAGAGTTTATCCGTTCCGGCTTTAACGATGGCGTTCCAGCTGGCATGCAGCAGTGCGGCGAACAGTAAAATGCAGAAAACGGTGATGGTCATGGCGTATCGGTTGGTGAAATGTCATCCAACTGTAACATTCACCCGTCGATGCTGCCAGCCGCTTACACTGCGCAAAAAAGGCGGTGCGTCACCCGGGGTTCGTCTGACACCAGCCTGAAGCCCGCCCGATGGTAAAATCCGTACGCGGTTTCCGGCGCATGGGTATTAAGAAAATCAAACCAGATGCTGGCATCCGCCATCACCACGGTCAAAAGCTGTTTGCCTATGCCCTGCCCACGGCACTTCTCGCTGACGTAGAGATGACGAATACGTCCGGCGCGCGGCTGCTGGCTGAACGGATCGCGATTAAGGCCGCACACGCCCACCAGCCTGCCGTTAAGAAACGCCCCCAGCAGTTTTTCACCCGGCGCGTTAAAGCGGTTTTCACCCCGCAGCCAGTTCTCTTCCAGCCTGCGCAGCATATTGAAATTCAACGCGATACTCTCCGCCTTCAGGGCGATATACCCGGGTTCATCGGGCGTGACGGGCTCAATTAACAGACGCGACATAGCATTCCCTCGTTATTAAAGAGGGGCGGTTGCCCGCCCCTCTCAGGTGCGACTTGAACCTGAATCACCGAACGTATTTCAGGACAGCATCAAGCAGTTGCAATACAGCAACAATGAGTTTGAGGACAAGTATGACCATATCCACGACGCTCATACGCGTCTCCTTTTGGTTAAAAGGAGCACGATGCTGGCGTACCTTTCCGCCGCCTGTGGCCAGCACCTGGATTGACGTAACACAGTGTGCTCACTTCAGGGGTTAAGGCACTGACGGCACCACCCGTTTCAGCCAGGACTTTGTTGCGCCGGTAAACTGCGGCCCCCTCGCTCACTGCGAACACCCTCAGTATAGATAAATACTGTATGCATGAACAGTATTTTATGGACAAAATTTGGAAGGCGATCCATACTCAAAAACGTCAAAATCCGTGCCGGAATTGCGCGTTCGTCTTCGATCGCGTATACTTTTCGCGTTGACGTAACACAGTGTGTTCTGCGGCAACCAACCGCAAAACCCTGATAAAAACCTCGCTTAGGCGGGGTTTTTTGTTTTCAGGGCAGCCCAGAAAAGGTGCTTGTTGACTTATTGGCAATGGGTGCGGCTGGCATGCAGTATGATTCAATGATTAATTTAATAAGTTCTAATAAGCAGTGGTTCTGGTTCTAGGCCACTTATACAAGTTTACGTCTCTCAATACATAAACTCATTCCAGACATCAATACTCTTCTGAAAGTGAAAAAATGGTATCGACTATAATTGCAGTAAATAATAATGAACTAATTTATATTTTTCTTAAATATTTGCGGGGTTAACCCTCCTTAATTTGAATTATTCGATTTTTCATTGTGCTATCTATAACCACACGTATAGTATGGATACATTATGCAGGCATCTGATTATTTAAAGATGAAGTTCCAAAGCGACAGGCAGTTGGCTATTTATGGGCAGCAGGGCGTTGCAGGGACGTGGAAAGCATTACAGGGGATCGGCTCTGATATTTACTCAGGAATTGAGCGTGTAAGTTGGTACTCATCATGCTTAATCCCCAGCTATCACGATGTGTGTGACGAGCTTCTCTCAGAAGAAAAGAGAATGTACCTCTCAATTCTCTCGCTTTACCGTTATCGCGATGTAATAGCACACATGCTATATCTTTATTTTGAAAGTGTTATTTCCGATTCTGAAAATGGAAATGAAAACAATCGCGTTCGTAAGATGGATTCAAAAGTAACCGGGCTTGTTAATAACATACCGACCAGCAAGGCCGCGCGTTTAGCGATAGCATGGGGTCTGGCCAAATCCCTTTCCGAATCTGGCCTGCTGTCTGAAATCGTCGTCGAACGGCTTGCACGCCGCGTACCTAACGTAGTCATGGCGCTTCAATTGATTGGAACGGAACAGAAGTGCGCTCTTGCTGCTCGTCGCCTGAAAACATTGGACCCTAAGTATTACGCCACCCTCTATGCCGCACAACTGGAGATGCTTTACTACTTTTTTGAGCCTTTCCTGTCTGAACTCATTAAGAAGGTGCAGTTGGGATTCTATAAGGATTTCGATGCAATTTATAAAGACTTAAAGGGCAAGGAGCATGTTTAAAAGTCTGTTATCAATTCTATTTACGGATATTTTATTCCCTGTTTATATTTTTGCGTGCGCCTCTTTGTTCCTGTGGTTGGTACCTGACCACTGGGTCTTACTAACATTCATTGCTATCGTTGTGTTTATTATTGTTCACCCGATGATTTTTGGCCACTTTGATAAATACGATTAAATGTTATTAAAAGGATTTTTATGTCAAACCCAGCTTATTTGTTTTTAAAAGATGAAAATGGTTCTCCCATGGTTGGCCCTTGCCTTGTGTCAGGGCGTGAAGGTGCAATTGAACTTAAAACGTTCACTCATAATGTCAACGTCCCGGTCGACGGGAATACCGGGAAATTGACGGGTACGCGTATACACATGCCCATCATGTTTCAAAAAGAATTTGATCGTGTAACCCCGCTTCTCTTTCGCGCATTGAGTACGGGAAGAACGCTCAAGTCAGCCACTATTAAGATGTATCAGATTAATGAGGCGGGTTTTGAACAGGAGTATTTTAATATCTTCCTGGAGAATGTGAAAATAACCTCAATCACACCAGACCTGTATCCCGGCGCAAACACCGGAACCCACCTTGGAACGGTTCTCATACGCTACGAGAAAATCACCTGGAAGCATTGCGACGGCAATGTCATCTATAGTGACACCTGGAATGAGCGAGCAACGTACTGAAACGTGATCCCTGACGCATTTTTGCGCAGATGAAAATATTTCCATTGTCACATCCGAAAACCTGTGTTTGTATAAATTCAATCAATGATTCCAAACACAGGTCCCCAATGACTTCATCCATCTTCACTTCGACCCTACTAAAAACTGCGCAACCTGCCGCAGTGGTCGTCGTGCGTGTGGTGGTGGTCGTCGGCAATGCGCCGTAGGGACTGGATCAACACACGAATCCAAAACCCCGCCGGCGCAAACCGGGCGGGGTTTTTCGTTTAGGACCCTCCCCGGAAGGCTGGCTCAGAAGAAAAGGACTGGAGCATGGCAAGTTCGGGCACAACATCCACCAAGACGCGTTTTACAGGCGCGCAGCTGATTGTTCATTTACTGGAACGACAGGGCATCACCACCGTTGCGGGCATCCCGGGTGGGACCGTACTGCCGCTGTATGATGCGTTAAGCCAAAGCACACAGATCCGCCACGTGCTGGCGCGCCACGAGCAGGGCGCAGGCTTTATCGCCCAGGGCATGGCGCGTACCCAGGGTAAACCGGCGGTCTGTATGGCCTGTAGCGGGCCGGGCGCCACTAACCTGGTGACCGCCATCGCCGACGCGCGTCTCGACTCCATTCCGCTGATCTGCATTACCGGCCAGGTGCCGTCCTCGATGATCGGCACCGATGCGTTCCAGGAAGTCGACACCTACGGCATCTCTATCCCCATCACCAAACATAACTATTTAGTTCGCGATATCAGCGAGCTGCCTCAGGTTATCAGCGATGCGTTCCGCATTGCGCAGTCTGGCCGCCCGGGCCCGGTGTGGATAGACATTCCTAAGGATGTCCAGACCGCAGAAATTGAGATCGACGTTCTGCCGGAGCCGGGTGACCGTGCCCCCGCGCCAGAATTCAGCGCTGAGAGCGTGCGCGATGCGGCGGCGATGATCAACGCCGCCAAACGCCCGGTGCTCTATCTGGGCGGCGGGACGATCAACGCCGCGGATGAAATCCGCCAGTTCGCTGAAAAAGCTAATTTGCCCACCACCATGACCCTGATGGCGCTGGGTATGCTGCCAAAAGCGCACCCGCTCTCTCTCGGCATGCTGGGCATGCACGGCGCGCGCAGCACCAACTACATCCTGCAAGAGGCGGATTTGCTGATAGTTATGGGGGCGCGTTTTGATGACCGGGCGATTGGCAAAACCGAGCAGTTCTGCCCGAACGCCAAAATCATTCACGTGGATATCGACCGCGCCGAGCTGGGTAAAATCAAGCAGCCGCACGTGGCGATCCAGGGCGACGTGGCCGAGGTGCTGGCGCAGCTGATCCCGCAGACGGAGGCAACCGACCGCGCCGACTGGCGCCAGCTGGTAGCCGATCTGCAACGGGAGTTCCCGGGCGCTATCCCAACCGAGGGCGACCCGCTGAGCCACTATGGTCTTATCAACGCCGTCGCCGCCTGCGTGGATGACAGCGCGATTATCACCACCGACGTCGGCCAGCATCAGATGTGGACCGCTCAGGCGTATCCGCTGAACCGTCCGCGCCAGTGGCTGACCTCCGGCGGCCTTGGCACCATGGGCTTCGGCCTGCCAGCAGCGGTTGGCGCGGCGCTCGCCAACCCGGACCGCAAGGTGATCTGCTTCTCCGGTGACGGCAGCCTGATGATGAATATTCAGGAGATGGCGACGGCGGCCGAAAACCAGTTAGACGTTAAAATCATTCTGATGAACAACGAGGCGCTGGGTCTGGTGCACCAGCAGCAGAGCTTGTTCTACAAGCAGGGCGTGTTTGCGGCGACCTATCCGGGGATGATCAACTTCATGCAGATTGCCGCTGGTTTTGGCCTGCACACCTGCGATCTGAACGCCGAAGAAGATGCCCACGCGGCGTTGCAGGATGCGATTTCTCGCCCTGGCCCGGCGCTGATCCACGTGCGTATCGACCCTGAACAAAAAGTGTATCCGATGGTGCCGCCGGGTGCGGCAAATACTGAGATGGTGGGGGAATAAGCCATGCAGAAACAATGTGATAACGTCATTCTGGAACTCACCGTCCGCAACCACCCAGGCGTCATGACCCACGTCTGTGGGCTCTTTGCCCGTCGGGCGTTTAACGTGGAAGGCATTCTGTGCCTGCCGATTCAGGGCAGCGAGCACAGCCGCATCTGGCTACTGGTGAACGACGACCAGCGTCTGGAGCAGATGATGGCGCAGATCGACAAGCTGGAGGACGTCATCAAAGTGGCACGCAACCAGTCCGATCCCACCATGTTTAACAAAATTGCGGTGTTTTTTGAGTAAATCACTTAAGGTAAGAGGCTTTTGCCGGATGGCGCTGCGCTTATCCGGCCTGCAAGGACGTTACACGTAGGCCGGATAAGGCGTTTGCGCCGCCATCCGGCGCGTTCACGCATCAGGATCAAACCATGACCACCATCGCCCTTATCGACGACCACCTTATCGTTCGCTCCGGCTTTGCCCAGCTTTTAAACCTCGAACCGGATTTTCAGGTTGTGGCCGAGTTTGGCTCAGGACGCGAGGCGCTGGCGGGCCTGCCGGGACGCGGGGTGCAGGTCTGTATCTGCGATATCTCAATGCCGGACCTCTCCGGGCTGGAGCTGTTAAGCCAGCTGCCGAAAGGGATGGCGACGATTATGCTCTCGGTCCACGACAGCCCGGCGCTGGTCGAGCAGGCGCTCAACGCGGGGGCGCGCGGGTTTCTCTCTAAACGCTGTAGCCCGGACGAGCTGATTGCCGCCGTGCGTACCGTCTCCACCGGCGGCTGCTACCTGACGCCGGATATTGCCATCAAGCTGGCGGCGGGACGGCAGGATCCGCTCACCAGACGCGAGCGCCAGGTGGCAGAGAAACTTGCCCAGGGCATGTCGGTGAAAGAGATTGCCGTAGAGCTGGGGCTGTCGCCAAAGACCGTTCACGTTCATCGCGCCAACCTGATGGAAAAACTCAACGTCAGTAACGATGTCGAGCTGGCGCGCCGTATGTTTGACAGCTGGCAATGAACTCCCTGTTTTCGCGGCTGATCGCCGTTGTTGCCAGCTTTTTCATCTTCTCCGCCGCGTGGTTCTGTCTGTGGAGTATCAGCCTGCATCTTGTCGAGCGCCCGGAGCTGGCGGTGCTGCTGTTCCCCTTTGGCCTGCGGCTGGGGCTAATGCTGCAATGCCCGCGCGGCTACTGGCCGGTGCTGCTGGGCGCAGAGTGGCTGATGCTGATCTGGCTGGCGCAGGAAGTGGCGTTGGCGCATCTGCCTTTATTGATGACCGGAAGCCTGCTCACGCTTATCCCGGTCGCCCTGATTTCCCGCTACCGTCACCAGCGCGACTGGCGCACGCTGCTGCGTCAGGGTGCGGCGCTGATTGCCGCCGCGCTGTTGCAGTCCCTGCCGTGGGTGGGTGAAAAGGAGGGGCTCAACGCCCTGCTGCTGACCCTCACCGGCGGCCTGACGCTGGCCCCGACCTGCCTGGTTTTCTGGCATTACCTTACCAGCACCGTCTGGCAGCCGCTCGGCCCGGCGCTGGTCTCCCAGCCGGTGAACTGGCGCGCCCGGCACCTCATCTGGTATCTGCTGCTGTTTGTGGTGAGCCTGTGGTTGCAGCTTGGTCTGCCCGCTGAATTATCACGCTTCACGCCGTTTTGTCTGGCGCTGCCGATCATCGCCCTGGCCTGGCATTACGGCTGGCAGGGCGCATTGATCGCCACGCTGATGAACGCCATCGCGCTGATTGCCAGCCAGACCTGGCACGATCACCCGGTAGATCTGCTGCTCTCGCTGCTGGCTCAGAGCCTGACCGGGCTGCTGCTCGGCGCGGGCATACAGCGCCTGCGCGAGCTGAATCAGTCCCTGCAAGCCGAGCTGGCGCGCAACCGCCGTCTGGCGGAGCGTCTGCTGGAGACGGAAGAGAGCGTGCGGCAGGAGGTCGCCCGCGAGCTGCACGATGATATCGGCCAGACGATCACCGCCATCCGCACCCAGGCGGGCATTGTCCAGCGCCTGGCGGCAGAAAATGCGGGCGTGAAGCAGGGCGGGGCGCATATCGAACAGCTTTCGCTGGGCGTCTATGATTCCGTTCGTCGCCTGTTAGGGCGGCTGCGCCCGCGCCAGCTTGACGATCTCTCGCTCGAGCAGGCAATACGCTCTCTGATGCGCGAGATGGAGCTGGAGAGCCGCGGAATTGTCAGCCATCTCGACTGGCGCATTAACGAACCTGCGCTGAGCGAAGGCCAGCGCGTGACCCTTTTCCGCGTCTGCCAGGAAGGGCTGAACAACATCGTCAAACACGCCAGCGCCAGCGCGGTAACGATCCAGGGCTGGCAGCAGGACGAGCGCCTGATGCTGGTGATTGAAGACGACGGCTGCGGCCTGCCGCCGGGCTCCGGCCAGCAGGGGTTTGGCCTGGCGGGCATGCGCGAGCGCGTAAAGGCGCTGGGCGGCACGCTGAGCATCTCCTGCACCCACGGGACGCGCGTCAGCGTTAGTTTGCCGTTAAGGACGCACCATGTTTAAAACCCCCGCCAGCGCAGCCCCATTAAGCAACAAAGCGGAAATCGATGCCCGCTACCGCTACTGGCGTCGCCATATCCTGATTACCATCTGGCTCGGCTATGCGCTGTTCTATTTCACCCGCAAAAGCTTCAACGCCGCCGCACCGGAAATCCTCGCCAGCGGCGTGATGACGCGCACCGATATCGGCCTGCTGGCGACGCTGTTTTACATCACCTACGGCCTGTCGAAGTTCTTCTCCGGCATCGTCAGCGACCGTTCCAACGCGCGCTATTTTATGGGCGTTGGGCTGATAGCCACCGGCGTGGTGAACATCCTGTTTGGCTTCTCCACCTCGCTGTGGGCCTTCGCCCTGCTGTGGGCGCTGAACGCCTTTTTCCAGGGCTGGGGCGCGCCGGTCTGCGCCCGCCTGCTCACCGCCTGGTACTCACGCAACGAGCGCGGCGGCTGGTGGGCGATATGGAATACCGCGCATAACGTCGGCGGGGCGCTGATCCCGATGGTGGTCGGCGCGGCGGCGCTGCACTACGGCTGGCGCGCGGGGATGATGATTGCCGGTGGCCTCGCGATTGTCGCCGGGCTGTTCCTCTGCTGGCGCCTGCGCGACAGGCCGCAAACCGTCGGCCTTCCACCGGTGGGCGACTGGCGGCACGACGAGATGGAGATCGCCCAGCAGCAGGAAGGCGCGGGGCTGTCCCGCCAGGAGATCCTCACCAAATACGTGCTGAAAAACCCCTACATCTGGCTGCTGTCGCTCTGCTACGTGCTGGTCTACGTGGTGCGCGCGGCCATCAACGACTGGAGCAACCTGTACATGTCCGAAACGCTCGGCGTGGACCTGGTGACCGCCAACTCGGCGGTGACGATGTTCGAGCTGGGCGGGTTTATCGGCGCGCTGGTGGCGGGCTGGGGCTCGGACAAGCTGTTCAACGGCAACCGCGGTCCGATGAACCTGATTTTTGCCGCCGGGATTTTGCTCTCCGTCGGGTCGCTGTGGCTGATGCCGTTCGCCAGCTACGTGATGCAGGCGGCGTGCTTCTTCACCATCGGCTTCTTCGTCTTTGGCCCGCAGATGCTGATCGGCATGGCGGCGGCGGAGTGTTCCCACAAAGAGGCGGCAGGTGCGGCGACGGGCTTTGTCGGGCTGTTTGCCTACCTCGGCGCATCGCTCTCCGGCTGGCCGCTGGCGCGGGTGATCGACATCTGGCACTGGAGCGGGTTCTTCGCGGTGATCGCCATCGCGGCGGGCATCTCCGCCCTGCTGCTACTGCCGTTTTTGCACGCGCAGGCACCGCGCGAAGCGTGACGCGCCTCACCTTTTGCTGCCGAGACGCGCAAAACTAAGAAATTTTCCCGGTTTCACCTGGACGCTGTCTCAGGCATCTCTCCTGGCTGGTTTTTACAATGCTGCAAAAATCAGCTCAGGAGTAACTCAGTCATGCTGGCCTTCTTAAATCAGGTGCGCAAGCCGACCCTGGATCTGCCGCTCGACGTGCGGCGCAAGATGTGGTTCAAACCGTTCATGCAGTCCTATCTGGTGGTCTTCATCGGCTACCTGACCATGTACCTGATCCGCAAAAACTTTAACATCGCGCAGAACGACATGATCTCCACCTACGGGCTGAGCATGACGCAGCTGGGGATGATTGGCCTGGGCTTTTCCATCACCTACGGCGTGGGGAAAACGGTTGTGTCCTACTACGCGGACGGCAAAAATACCAAGCAGTTCCTGCCGTTTATGCTGATCCTCTCCGCCATCTGTATGCTCGGCTTCAGCGCCAGCATGGGCGCGGGCTCCGTCAGCCTGTTCCTGATGATCGCCTTCTACGCCCTGAGCGGTTTCTTCCAGAGCACCGGCGGGTCGTGCAGCTATTCCACCATCACCAAATGGACGCCGCGCCGCAAGCGGGGTTCCTACCTCGGCATGTGGAACATCTCACACAACCTCGGCGGAGCGGGCGCGGCCGGCGTGGCGCTGTTCGGTGCGAACTACCTGTTCGACGGCCACGTGATTGGCATGTTTATCTTCCCGTCGATTATCGCCCTGATTGTCGGCTTTATCGGCCTGCGCTACGGCAGCGATTCCCCGGAATCCTACGGCCTCGGCAAAGCTGAAGAGCTGTTCGGGGAGGAGATCAGCGAGGAGGACAAAGAGACCGAAGAAAACGAGATGTCCAAATGGCAGATCTTTGTTGAGTACGTGCTGAAAAACAAAGTGATCTGGCTGCTCTGCTTCTCGAACATCTTCCTGTACGTGGTGCGTATCGGTATCGACCAGTGGTCTACCGTGTATGCCTTCCAGGAGCTGAAGCTCTCGAAAGAGGTGGCGATTCAGGGCTTCACCCTGTTCGAAGTAGGCGCGCTGGTCGGTACCCTGCTGTGGGGCTGGCTCTCGGACCTCGCCAACGGTCGTCGCGCGCTGGTGGCCTGCGTCGCGCTGGCGCTGATTATCGCCACGCTCGGCGTTTACCAGCACGCCAGCAACCAGTACGTTTACCTGGCGTCGCTGTTTGCGCTCGGCTTCCTGGTGTTCGGTCCGCAGCTGCTGATCGGCGTGGCGGCGGTTGGCTTTGTGCCGAAAAAAGCGATCGGCGCAGCCGATGGGATTAAGGGCACCTTCGCCTACCTGATCGGCGACAGCTTCGCCAAGCTCGGTCTGGGCATGATCGCCGACGGCACGCCAATTTTCGGCCTCACCGGCTGGGCGGGCACCTTTGCCGCGCTGGATGCGGCAGCGATTGGCTGTATCGTCCTGATGGCGATGGTTGCGGTGCTGGAAGAGCGTAAGATCCGCCGCGAGAATCGTGCGCAGAAATTAAAAGTAGCCTGAGTGTGCAGGTAACTTCTTTGCCCGGTGTGTGATGCCGGGCTTTTTTATTTTTCACGGCCTGCCTTTTACCTTTACCCCGCTTTACACACCCGCTCCCCCGTATGCTCTACAGTTTTTTTTGCTGCCGCCTTTCGTGCAGCCTTAGCCCCTTTTGCTAACGGAGAGCTTGCATGTTGACCCGACGATTATCCTGCCTGGCGCTGCTGATGGCGCTGGCCTCCCCCGCAATGGCCGCGAATGCCCCCACCTACGGCGAGAAGCTGGAAGGTTTTGACTACGGCTGGCCGGTAAAACACTTTACCTTTACCTCGCAGAACCAGCCTCTGGATATGGCTTACCTGGACGTGAAGCCGGAAAAACCCAACGGCCGCACCGTGGTGCTGATGCACGGCAAAAACTTCTGCGCTGGCACCTGGGACGGCACGATCCGCGCGCTTTCAGCCAGCGGGTATCGCGTGATCGCACCCGACCAGATCGGCTTCTGCAAATCCACCAAGCCGGAGCATTATCAGTACACCTTCCAGCAGCTGGCGGATAACACCCACGCGCTGCTGAAAACGCTCGGCGTTGATCGCGTGACGGTTATCGGCCATTCGACCGGCGGCATGCTGGCGACCCGCTACGCGCTGATGTGGCCGCAGCAGGTGGAGCAGCTGGTGATGGTGAACCCAATAGGGCTTGAAGACTGGAAAGCGCGCGGCGTGCCGCATATTACGGTCGACCAGTGGTACCAGCGTGAGCTGAAGGTCAATGCCGACGGTGTTCGTCAGTACGAGAAAAACACCTACTACGCCGGGGAGTGGAAGCCGGAGTACGAGCGCTGGGTCACCATGCTTGCCGGGTTAAACAACGGGCCGGGCAAAGCGCGCGTGGCGTGGAACTCGGCGCTGCTCTACGACATGATTTATACCCAGCCGGTCGTCTATGAATTTAGCGAGCTGAAGATGCCAGTATTATTGATGATCGGCACGAAGGACAACACCGCCATCGGGAAGGATCTCGCCCCACCGGAGATCCGCAAGACGCTCGGCAATTACGCGGTGCTGGGTAAAGAGACGGCGAAGCGCATTCCGCACGCGACGCTGATTGAATTCAACGACATGGGCCACGCGCCGCAGATGCAGGATCCTGCCCGCTTCCACGAGGCGCTGCTGAAAGGGCTTCAGGCGCGCTGACTGGTCTCCAGCAACAGCCCGCGCAGCCACGCCTGCGCGAGGTTGCGGTGCGTTCTGCCGTGCCAGGCCATGCTTTTGGTAAAGCCGGGCACGGGAACCGGCGTCTCGCAGACGAACATCCCCGTCTGCTTTTCCGCTATGCGTGATGGCACAACGGCAATCATATCGCTGAGGGCCAGCACGTCCGGCAGGACTAAAAAGTTACTCACCGATAAGCCAACATGCCGCGTTCGGCCAGTCTTCTCCAGCGCGCCATCCGTTACGCCGCGAAAACCGTCGCCCTCGTAAGAGACCAGCACATGCTCCAGGGCGCAAAACCGGTCTAACGTCATGGGCTGTCCGGCATCCGGATGGTCAGCACGCATCATGCAAACGTACCGTTCATCATAAAGCGCCCGGCTGTGAAGCTCGTCAGGCGTGGTATGCGGGGTGATCAGCGCCACGTCGACAGAGCCTTGTTCGAGTTGGCTGACCAGACGGTCAGATTCCACAGGCACCACGCGCACGCGAATACCCGGCGCCTGCACCTTAAGCGCAGCGATAAACGGCACGACGACCGCGCGCAGGGCGTAGTCGGTCGCGGCAAGCGTGAAGGTGAACGTTGCGGTGAGCGGATCAAAGGCGATCGGCTGAAGCAGCTCGTCGATATCTGCCAGAATGCGTTTGACGGGAGCCGCCATTGCTTCCGCCCGGGTGGTAGGCACGATGCCGTGCGGCGCGCGGATAAACAGCGGGTCTTCAAAGTAATCCCGCAGGCGGTTAAGCATGCCGCTTACCGCTGGCTGGGTCAGGGCAAGACGCGCCGCCGCGCGGGTGACGCTGCGTTCGTCCAGCAGGGCATCCAGCGTTTTCAGCAGGTTAAGATCCAGCGTGCGCAGATCCGCTTTCATGACGTTTTTCCACCTCTTTTCCGTTTACTATTATGGCGCTGCCCGCTGTTGACGCGCTGCGTTTCCCGCTATGATGGGCGGCTAGTCTAAGGAGAACGCATGGTCTGGATAATGCTGGCAACGCTTGCCGTGGTGTTTGTGGTTGGATTTCGTGTCCTGACCTCAGACTCCCGCCGCGCCATCAAACGTTTAAGCGAGCGGCTGGGGATCACTCCGATGCCGGTCGAGTCGATGATTGACCAGTTCGGTAAAACGCCGGGCAATGAGTTTATCCGCTATCTTGAACGCCCCGACGAGGCGCATCTGCAAAATGCCGCCCAGGTGCTGCTGATCTGGCAGGTCTGCATCGTCGACGCCAGCGAAGAGAATCTGCATACCTGGCACCGCATGCTGCGTAAAGCCCGTCTGGCCGCGCCGATCACCGACGCGCAAATCCGCCTCGCGCTCGGCTTTATGCGCGAGATAGAGCCAGACCCGCAGGAGTTCAACGCCTTCCAGCTGCGCTACAACCAGCTTTTCCTGCCGGAAGAGGGCGTGTTTTACCTGCACTGATATCACAAAACGTGATGAAGAGTATAAAGCATCGCCATTAGATTTATATCACCCGCAGGCGCACCATCACCTTATCAACTAACCGATGAGGTGAACCATGAAACAATCCGCCGTTATCTGGCCGAACGACTACCTGCCCGGCACCACCGATAACTTTGCCTCCAACGAAATCATCGTCGCCGGGCTGAGCGCAAAAGAGATTTGGGCGCAGCTCAACGACACCACCCTGTGGCCGAACTACTACAGCAACGCCGAAGATATCCGTTTTCACGACGGCAGCGGCCCGGCGCTGAGCGCCAACGCCCGCTTCCGCTTCACCACCTTTGGCTTTCCGGTTGAGGCGCAGGTGACGGAGTATGTTCCGCCCGTGGAGGGCGAAGCCGCGCGTATCGCGTGGCACGGCTGGGTAGAAGGGGATGCAAATTCGCCTCTGGACGTGATCCACGCCTGGCTGTTTGAAGACCTGCCGGGAAACCGCGTGCGCATTCTGACTCAGGAGTCGCAGAAAGGCGTGCCGGCGCAGGAATTAGCGCGCACGGTGCCGAACCCAATGATTAACGGGCATCAGGAGTGGATTGTCGGGTTGGCGAATGCCGCTCTTAAGGCTCGCGGGTAATTTTGCCCGGTGGCGCTTTGCTTACCGGGCCTACAAGCCCGTAGGCCGGCGCAAGCGCAGCGCCGCCCGGCATTAAAAAACGACAAAAGTTGTCGAAACGTTAAATTCGTCACACTTTTGATGATAAACTGCGCGACTTTTCCGCACGTTTTTATCTTCAGGTGATGCCATGACAGAACATACCCAGCCCACGACTACACCGCAGGCCAAAGAGGTTTCACGCCCCAACTGGTCGGCGGTTTTCTCCGTGGCATTTTGCGTCGCCTGCCTGATCACCGTCGAGTTCCTGCCGGTCAGCCTGCTGACGCCGATGGCGCAGGATCTGGGCATTTCCGAGGGCGTGGCGGGGCAGTCCGTGACCGTCACCGCGTTTGTGGCGATGTTCGCCAGCCTGTTTATCACGCAGGCGATCGGCACCATTGACCGTCGCAAGGTGGTTATTCTGTTCAGCGTGCTGCTGACGCTCTCCTGCCTGCTGGTCTCTTTCGCTGAAAGCTTCACCCTGCTGCTGCTCGGCCGTGCCTGCCTGGGGCTGGGATTAGGCGGCTTCTGGGCGATGTCCGCCTCGCTGACCATGCGCCTGGTGCCCGCGCGTACGGTGCCAAAAGCCTTGTCCGTCATCTTCGGTGCGGTCTCGATCGCGCTGGTGATTGCCGCGCCGCTGGGCAGTTTCCTCGGTGGAATTATCGGCTGGCGTAACGTGTTCAACGCGGCGGCGGTGATGGGCGTGCTGTGCATTATCTGGGTGTGGAAGGCGCTGCCGTCCCTTCCGGGGGAAGCGGCGCACCACAAACAGAACATGTTCGCGCTGCTGAAGCGCCCGGGCGTGCTGGCGGGGATGACCGCCATCTTCATGGCCTTTGCCGGGCAGTTTGCTTTCTTCACCTATATCCGCCCGGTGTATATGACCATGGCGGGCTTTGACGTGGACGGCCTGACGCTGGTGCTCCTGAGCTTCGGGATCGCCAGTTTTGTCGGCACCTCGCTGTCGTCCCAGTTCCTGAAGCGCTCCCTGAAGGTGGCGCTGGCGGGTGCCCCGCTGGTGCTGGCGATCAGCGCCGCGGTGCTGGTGTTGTGGGGCAGCGATAAGTGGGTGGCTTCGGCGATCGCGATTATCTGGGGCTTTGCCTTTGCGCTGGTGCCGGTGGGCTGGTCGACGTGGATCACCCGCTCGCTTGCCGATCAGGCGGAAAAAGCCGGGTCGATTCAGGTGGCGGTGATCCAGCTGGCGAATACCTGCGGCGCGGCGGTGGGCGGCGTAGCGCTCGACCACCTGGGGCTGACCTCGCCGCTGGTAATTTCCGGCACGCTGATGCTGCTGACCGCGCTGCTGGTGGCGGGGAAGGTTAAGGCGAAGTAGTGCTTTTCTCCCTCTCCCGTGGGAGAGGGTTGGGGTGAGGGCATCAGGCTACGCCGATGTCTGAACCCGTCTTCTCGAATCCATCGAAATCAGCACCACCGACGACACAATCAGCAGCGTCCCCAGCCAGTCCGGCAGGGTGAATGCCACCCCCAGCAACACCACCGACAGCAGCGCGCTGCTCAGCGGCTCGGCGCAGCTCAGAATGCTCGCCTTCGGCCCGCCGATCATCTGTGCGCCTTTCAGATACAGGCTGAACGTCAGCGCGGTACCTATCACCACCAGGTAGAAAAACGCCAGCAGCAGGCCGCCGTCGATCACGAAGGTGGTGCCGCGTCCGGCGTAGAACGGCGTCAGCATTAGTCCCGCAATCAACATACTCCAGCCGACAATCGGCAGCGTGCCGTAGCGGGCGATAAGCGTCGACGGGTACGTCGTATAAAACGCCGCGGCAAACGCCGAGGCGATACCGAAGAACAGCGCGGCCGGCGAGATGGAGAGCGACGTCGGGTCGCCGTGGGTTACCAGCAGGAAGGTACCCACAAGCGACGTGAAAATCGCGGATAAGACAAATATGCCGGGACGCGTTTTCCGCGCCAGCGCAAACCATGCCACGATAATGGTCGGCGACAGAAACTGGAGCACGGTGGCCGTCGCGGCGTTGGATTTTTCAATTGTCAGCAGGAAGGTGAGCTGCACGGTAAGCGCGCCAGCCAGCGAGAAAAACAGCAGGCTGAGGGCGTCTTTGCGGTTTTTGACGACCGAGAAAATCTTGTCGCCGTGAACGAAGGAGAGCGTCAGCAGGATCACGCCGGTAAACAGCAGACGAACCATGGTCAGGTAAGGCGAAGAGATGTGGCTTTTCTCCATGATGTACTGCGCGCAAACCCCGGAACTGCCCCATAAAACGGCAGCGATCAGGACGTTGAGCATCCCTTTGCGTGTGGAACCCATGTTCTCCCCTGTTATGTTGGTTTTTTTGTAGCATAACATGGGATCTTGCCGGGTGGCGCTACGCTTACCCGGCCTACAAAACCTTGTAGGCCCGTGCAAGCGCAGCGCCGCCGGGCGAAACAAACGACGCTCTACTAGAACCACGCCTCCCACATCGCGCCGACGTTGAAGTCGTCCAGCGTTTCATCTTTGGTGTTGTTCACGCGCGCGGTACGTTCGTTATCCACCTTGCCGCCGGTCACGTAGAAGCGCAGCATCGGACGGAACTCCGGCCCCATGGCGATAGACATGTTCTGCGACAGGGTCAGCTTCCAGCCCTTGTTGTCGCCGCCGTTGTCGTAATCCACGTGCTGCCAGCCCGCTTCCAGCCAGGTGGAGTGAACGTCGTTCCACCAGTGCATCGGGCGCACGATGGCGTTGTAGTTCTTGCGGTTGTCGGTCTTATCGCGGCTGTTGTCGTAGTCATGGAAGGCGAGGAGGTACTCCACCTGCGTCGCCTGGGTGAATTTGTACAGCCCTTCGAAGCTGGCGTAGACCGTGGTCAGATCCTCGGTTTTGTTGAACACGCTGTTGTCCGCGTTATCGGAGTAGCGGGCAATCACCTTGTTCACGCCGCTGTCGTTGGTGTGGCTCAGCACCACGCCGCCCTGCCAGGCGTTCAGACGTTCGTCGCTCTCCACCGCTTTCGAGTCAAAGCCGTAGTTGGCGTACAGCTCCAGATCCAGCGGACCGAGCTTCATACCGTGGATTTTAGACGTCGCGGCGTAGTTGCCTTTGTCGCCCGTGCCGGACCCGCCGGTACAGGTGATGCGCGACGGGTTCGCTTCGTCTTCCATCACTTCCGGGCTACAGGATTCCACTGCCGCCACGGTGGCCACGTCAAACTGCACGCCGCCGATGTCGAAGTTCTTCACCCCGGCGCCCTGACCGTCGTGGTTCATCCAGAAGTAATCGTTGATGCCCTGCTGCGGACGCTGGTGGAAGTCGCGACCCGCCCAGAAGTAGGCGTTCGGGTTGGAGGCCATAATGTTGGTCACGCCGGCGTAGGCTTTCTTGAGGTTAACTTCGTCGCCCCAGTGGTCGATCATCACGTTGATGTCCCAGATGGCGCCGTTTTCGCCCTTGAAGGCTTTAGAGAGCTGGAACTCGCCGCCGTTGCCTTCGTTACCCAGACGACCAATGGCGGACGCGCCGTTGTAGGAGCCGTCCACCGCCACGTATTTCTGATCGGCGGCCTGGAAGTGCGCGCCGTAGCGGGCGTAGCCGGTAAATTTAACCCCGAACGGGATCGCCATATCCGGAGATTGCGCCGCGCTCTGCGGCTCGGTCACCACGTCCGCTTTTTTCGCGACCGCAGCATCCATTTTGGCCTGACGCTCGGCCAGGGCTTTATCCACCGCTTTCGCCACAATGGCGTCGATTTGCTCCTGAGTGAATTCCTGAGCGAGGACGGAAATTGGGCAAAGCGCGGCGATAACCGCCATGGTTACTGGAAGTTTTTTAATCGTATTCATGGTTATCTCAATATAGTTTAATTTTATTCAGACAATAACCATCCCGCTCCGATCTGACAGAGTATGTCGCTATCATCAGAACAAGTGGATCTCTATTTAGGGTACAGAGGTATTACAGTAATTATTTCGCCATAGACTATCTCTGATATAAATGAATAATTTCTTCGGATAACTCGCGCGCTAATAAGGAATTCATTAAATGATCCTGGGCGTGCACCATAATTAAGGTCATCGGCTGGCGGGCTTCGCCCGCATCCTGCTCGATCAGTTTGGTCTGCATCTTGTGCGCCTGGCGCGCGTAGCCGTCGGCTTCGCGCAGCAGGCTTTTGGCCTCGTCAAGGTTGCCCTGACGCGCCGCGTGCAGGGCTTCAAAGCACAGGCTGCGGGACTGGCCGGCGTTGACGATAATTTCCATTACGGCTTCTTCTAGTGCGATCATCATCATTACTCTTTATCAAAACTATTATTTAAGGCGGTGGCGGCAAACCACTCTCCGCTTTTTTTAATGGTGCGCTGCTGCGTCTCTACATCGAGCTGAATAAAACCGTAGCGGTTTTTATACGCATTACACCACGACCAGTTATCAATAAACGTCCACATATGATAGCCAAGGCAATTGCAGCCTTCGCTAATACCTTTGTGCAGCCACGATAAATGCTCAGAAATAAAATCGATGCGGTATTGATCGTTAATCTGGCCATTTTCAATAAAGCGCTGCTCGTTTTCGACGCCCATGCCGTTTTCCGAAATAAAGCAGCGAGGGTTGCCGTAATTATCGCGCAGGTTAACCAGAATATCGTAAATACCCGGCGCGTAGATTTCCCAGCCGCGGTACGGGTTCATCTTACGGCCCGGCATCTCGTAATTATCAAAGAACCACTCCGGCATAAACGGCGCCTGCGGGTTCACCGCGCTGTCGCGACACTTCACGCGACGCGGCTGATAGTAGTTAACGCCGAGCAGGTCGATTTTCCCTTCCGCAATCAGGAAACCGTCTTCCGGCTTGCAGGCGGGCAGCTGATCGTAAGATTTCAGCAATGCCACCAGGTCCGCCGGATACTCCCCGCGCAGCACCGGGTCGAGGAAGCTGCGGTTAAACATCAGATCCGCTATGTGCGCCGCCTTCACGTCCGCCGGGTTCCGGGAGCGCGGGTACGACGGCGTCAGGTTGAGCACGATGCCGATCTCACCCGCGTAGTGTCCGGCGCGGTAAGCCTGAACGGCCTTCGCGTGGGCCAGCACGGTGTGATACGCCACGGTGGCTGCCCGACGAAAATCCACCACGTTCGGGTAGTGGAAGTCGTACAGATAACCGCCTTCCACCGGAACAATCGGCTCGTTGAAGGTAAACCAGTGCAGCACGCGGTCGCCGAACAGCTCGAAGCAAATCTGCGCATAGCGGGCGTACGCGTCCACCACGTCACGGTTTTCCCAGCCGCCAATCTCCTGCATCGCCATCGGCATGTCGAAATGGAACAGGGTGATAAACGGCGTGATACCCTGCTCGTTTAGCTCATCAATGACCTGATTGTAAAAATCGACCGCGTCCGGGCTCACTTCACCGATACCGTCGGGGATCAGGCGCGCCCAGCTAATCGAGGTGCGAAAGCTGTTGTGGTTCAGCTGCTTTAACAGCTGAATGTCCGTTTTCCAGTGCTGATAAAACGTGGAGGTGTGCTGCGGCCCCACGCCGTTGTGAAAACGGTTCGGCTCGCGGGCAAACCAGTAATCCCACGTGGTTTCGCCCTCTCTTGCCCCTTCCGTCTGGAGAGCGGAGCTTGCGCTGCCCCACCAGAAGTTATCGGGAAATGCGTATTTCATGACCCTTCCTCTTTGACTTAATTACTGACTGTTTCAGCGGTGCCGACGGTTGCCTGGGCTTTCTGCTCTTCATTTTTGATGAGCGTACGCTCATAGGCGCGCAGGAACGGCAGGTACATCAGGGCGGACATCACCATGCAGACCAGGCACATCACCACCGGGCTCAGCGCCCAGTTCGCCGCCCACGAGGCGCCAATCGGCGCGGGCGTGGTCCACGGGGTTAACGAAACCACCTGAGCCAGCCAGCCGAGTTTGGTTGCGCCGTACGCCAGGCAGGCGTTGACCAGCGGAACAAACACGAACGGGATAAACAGCATCGGGTTCATGATGATCGGTGCGCCGAACAGAATCGGTTCGTTGATGTTAAAGAAGCTTGGCACCACGCCCATTTTGCCGATGGTGCGCAGGTGCGTAACGCGGCTACGCAGCAGCAGGAACGCCAGCGGCAGGGTGGAGCCTACGCCGCCAATCAGCAGGTAGTGATCCCAGAAACCTTGCAGATAAACGTGCGGCAGCGCCGCGCCCGCCGCCAGCGCCGCCTGGTTTGCAGAGAGGTTCGCCATCCAGAACGGGTTCATGATGCCGGTGACAATCAGCGACCCGTGGATACCAGCGAACCAGAAGATCTGGCACAGCAGCACGGAGAGCAGAATGGCGGGCAGCGAGTCAGACGCCGACACCAGCGGCTCCAGCAGGTGCATAATCGCCTGTGGGATGATCATCCCGGTCTGCGCTTCAATGAACAGGTTCAGCGGGTGCAGCGTTCCGATCACCACCATCACCGGGATCAGGATCTCAAACGAACGCGCCACGCCGGTCGGCACTTCCTTCGGCAGGCGGATGGTGACGTTGTTCTGTTTCAGCCACGCATAGACGCGAGTGGAGTAGATCGCGGTGATAAGCGCAGTGAAGATCCCCTGACCGGAGAGATACTGGGTCGAAATTTTGCCATCGGCATAGGGCGCGGCGACCAGCAGGAAGGCCATAAAGGCCAGCAGGCCGGACATCACCGGATCGAGGTTAAACTGACGCCCCAGGCTCGCCCCAATCCCCACCGAGATGAAGAAGGTCATCACGCCCATGCTGAGGTTAAACGGCAGCATCAGCTGTTCGCGGTAGGTCTCGGAGAAATCCAGCCAGCCGCGGGCGAAGCTGTTGGTGGTATCCGCCGAAAACGGCGGGAAGATAAACACCAGCATAAACGAGCCGATGATCATAAACGGCAGCGCAGCGGTAAAGCCGTCGCGGATGGCAATCACATACTTTTGCTGACCGAGCTTCGCGGCCAGCGGCGTAATTGACTGCTCAATCACCGCGACCATGGATTGATATAACGAACTCATGTGAACACCTTTTAGTGTGCCGCTTCGATGAGCGACAGAGCATAGTCCAGTACTTTATCGCCACGCTGCATGCCGTAATCCATCATGTCGATGGGCTGTACCGGAATGCCTTGCGTCGCTGCCTTGTCTGAGAGCGTCTTTAACATGTATTTCACTTGCGGTCCGAGAAGCACCACCTGATAGTGCGGAAACTGCGTATCAAATTCGGATACGCCATACGCATCTATCTTCACGGGCAAGCCCCGTTCTTTTGCAACATCGATCATTTTGCTGACCAGCAGGCTGGTGGACATCCCGGCAGAGCAGCACAGCATAATCTTGAACATCGACAACCATCCTCAAAATGTAAAAAGTTATTGCGAGGATGATTGGACATGATACGGAAACCGGTTTCCATTTATAAAAGACAGAAGTGTGACAACCATCAAGATCCCTTACTTATGAGGCTAATTAACCGGATGTGGGTCACATAATTTGGCTGTTTTGGCATCAAATTGAGTGGAAACGGAAAATCGGTTTCCATGGAAAACGGAAACGGATATACTCCGTTCTGGCTATAATGTGAGCCGTAGCGGTGATGGAAATTACAGACGCCAGTTGCGTCTGACAGGGGAGAGAGATGTCTACAATCAACGATGTATCGCGTCTGGCCGGGGTGTCCAAAGCCACGGTATCACGGGTGTTGAGCGGGTCGCGTGGCGTGAAGGAAGCCAGCCGCCAGGCTGTTCTGAAAGCGGTGGATGAGCTGAACTATCGTCCCAACGTGATCGCCCAGTCGCTGCTCAGCCAGTCGACGGGCTGCATTGGGGTGATTTGCGCGCAGGAAAACATTAACCAGACCACCGGTTACCTGTACGCGCTGGAAAAACACCTCAGCCAGCATCAAAAACATCTGCTGCTGCGTTTCGCACACACAAAAACAGAAGTGATGAACGCCCTTGAAGAACTCTCCTGCGGCTTATGTGATGACATTCTGGTGATTGGCGCGCGTTTCCCGCTGGACGTGGACATGGACAACGTGATTCTGGTCGACTGTATGGAAGCCGATAACGCCAACAGCATTCAGTTCGATCACGCGTTCGCGGCTGAAACGGCCTGTAACTATCTCACCAGCCAGGGGCGTCGCCAGATAGCGCTGATCCACCCGCACGGCAGCGGCTTTGCCGATCAGGTGCTGCTGGGCTACAAACACGCGCTGGAGAAAAACTTCCTGCCCTTTAATCGCAACCTCGTGTTTATGGACGCGACTTCATCGTCCGTTGCGCTTCAGGAATTACTCAACAACGCGTCCACGCTGAACTTCAACGCGCTGCTGGTGGCGGATGAGCAGGAAGCCCAGCGGGTGATCCCGCAGTTACAGGCGTTTAATAAATCGGTACCGGAAGACATCATGGTTTTCAGCCTCGGCGGTTCGCTGCATCTGCCGGGTATTCCGGTGATCCCGGCCATTGAGTATTCCATGGACGCCATGGCGGCGCGCATCGTGAGCTGGCTGACAGAGAAAACGCAGATGCTCGGGTCCTACGTTCTGCGCGGTGATTTGATTATTCCGGATGTGCGGAAGCGTTAAACGTGTGATGTAGGCCGGGTAAGCGCAGCGCCACCCGGCGCTCAACCCTCAGTAATCTTCCATGCAATCCACCTGACTTACTGCATCCCAATAGGCGTCCAGGTTGTCACGCTTCACGGCGGTGATGGCGTTTTTGATCAGCAGCTGATTGGCCTCAGACGACAAAATCATCGCCTGCCAGGCCTTATCGCTCTGCTTTTTCTGCGGGGTACAGGTTTTCTTCACATCTTTCAGGACCTGCTGTTTTATCTGGGCCTCTTTCTCCGGAGCGCTCTTCTCCTGCGCGTGAACAAACGCAGCGAAAATCAGGCAAACGAGCAGGCAAACCAGGTGTGCAGATTTCATCGAAACCTCCTTTGAAAGTCACATGCTTCCCCTGAAATATATCGTTACATTCATCAACGCGATTCAAGCCAAAAGTATGAATTTACGCTTTCTGCGTGCGGGATCCGATCGCCAGTGCAATGCCATAGCTTACTAACACCGCGAGACTCATTTTCAGCATCGTTTCTCCGCCGATACCGGCGAGAGGCGCTGCGATCCCGCCGAATAAAAACATCAGCATGCCCAGAATGGCTGACGCTGTGCCGGACTCCTTCGCGTCGACTGCGCTCATCGCTTCTGAACCCGCAATGGTGCTGATCCCGCTGTTAAATGCGACGGTGAAAAAGAGTGCAATCAGTGCCGGAACGGAAAGCTGCATCCACGCAAAGAGCAACGTCAGCCCCGCGCAGGTTACGGCCAAAACCAGACCTATTTGCATTAACCCTTCCGCCGGGTGTCGGCGTGCCAGACGGGAGAAAATCAGCGCTGAGACGATCAGGCCGATACCGTTCACACCGAACAGCAGGCTGAACTGCATGGCGCTCAGGCCATACTCGTTTTGCATCACAAAGGAGGATGCCCCGATATAGGCGAACAGCCCCGCCAGCATGAAGGCCTGGATCAGGCAGTAGCGCATAAAGCGACGATTTTTAAGTACCGTCCTGGCGGTTTGCGTCAGCGATCCCCCGCCCTGTTTCTCTGTGAGGGACTCGCGGATAAAAAGCTGGCTGGCGATCAGCAGCGCCAGACCCGCCCCTGCCATTACCCAGAACAGCATCCGCCAGTCGAAATGCGACGCGATATAGCCACCGAGTACCGGGGACACCACGGGCGCGATGCCGTTGACCGTCATCAGTAGGGCAAAAAACTGCGTTAGCATCGTGCCATGATAGTTATCACGGGCGATAGAGCGGGCAAGTACGGAGCCGCCCGCCCCGGCAACGCCCTGCACAAATCGCCAGCCGATCAGGGCGTAAATATTCTGCGTGCTGGCACAAAGCACTGAAGCCAGTACAAACAGCAAAAGTGAGAACAGCAGCGGCGTTTTACGTCCGATGCGATCGCTTAGCGGGCCGAAAAAGAGTTGTCCCAGCCCCAGGCCAATCAGCGCCGAGGTAAGAGAAAGCTGCGTCAGCGTTGTGGAGGTGTTGAGCTGGGTGGCGATCTCCGGCAGCGCCGGAAGATAAAAATCGGAACACAGCGGCCCGATCGCCGTCAGCAGGCCAAGGATGGCCGCGAAAGAAAAAGAGAGTTTTGCCATAGGTATTTACTCTGATGGCCGGGCAACGTTGCGCCGCCCGGCAGTGATGTTACTGAATCCCGCCGCCCAGCGACTGCCACAGCGTGATGCGGTTTTCCAGGTCGGTTTGCTGCAAGGCAATCAGTGATTCCTGCGCCGACCACAGCGACCGCTGCGCGGTGAGCACCGTCAGATAATCGCCCGCGCCAGCCTTGTAACTGCGCGTCGCTACATCCAGCGTTTTTTGCTCCGCCGCCACGTATTCACGCTGGGCATCAAGCTGTTCACTCAACGTTTCGCGCCGGGCCAGCGCGTCGGCCACGTCCTTGAACGCGCTCTGGATGGTTTTCTCATAGGTCGCAATTAACCCTTTTTTCTCGGCTTCCGCATAGCGCAGCTGCGCCATATTGTTGCCGCCGCTGAACAGCGGCAGGGTGATGGAAGGTGCAAACGACCAGACCTTCATCCCGTGGCTGAACAGGGACGACAGCGAATCGCTGCCGACGCCCGCGCTGGCGGTGAGCGAGATGGTCGGGAAGAAGTTGGCGCGCGCCGCGCCGATGTTGGCGTTGGCGCTCAGCAGGTTATGCTCGGCCTCCTGAATGTCCGGACGACGCAGCAGCGCGCTGGAGCTGACGCCCGCCGGGATCAGCGTGATGGCGTTGTCGCTCAGGCTCTCCAGCGTGCCGGGCAGCAGGTTCTCGGGCACCGTATCGCCCGCCAGCAGGTTGAGAGCGTTTTTGTCCTGCATCACCAGCGTCTGGTAGCTCGCCACGCTGGCGCGCGCCTGCTGGTAAACCGCCATCGCTTCACTGACGTCCGTTGCCGCTGCCACACCCACTTCCTGCTGGCGCTTCACAATCTTGAGTGAGTTTGCGGCGCTCTCCAGGGTGGACTTCGCCAGCGCCAGATTGCTGTTATCCGCCGCCAGCGTCACCCAGGCCGTGGTCAGCTCGCTGACCATCGTCAGGCGCGTGTTCTGCGCGGTGAATTCGCTGGCAAGCCAGGTTTCACGCGCGGCACGCGACAGGCTCTGGTTGCGGCCAAACAGATCCAGTTCGAAGCTGGAGACCGCGCCGTTGGCTTCGTCACTTGTCGCGACGCCGCTCGCCAGCGTGCGGCTGCGGGTGTGGCTCAGTTCCGCGTCCACCGTCGGGAACAGGGATGAGCGCGTTTCGCCATACTGGGCACGGGCGGCGTCGATATCCGCAATCGCTTTTTGCACGTCGCGGTTGCTGTTGAGCGCCATCGTCACCACGCTTTTCAACCGCGCATCATTCATCACCTGCTGCCACTGGCTCACCACGGCGTTGGCTTCGCCATGGGCGCCCGGCAACGTCGCCGGGACGGGGGCGTCCGGGCGCTGATACGTGGGATCTAATGACACACAGCCCGCGCTCAGCAGCGCTAACGTTAATACGGTTACACGAAACATTATGACCTCCGGTTTGCGTGCTTACCGGAGAACAGACGTTTCACCAGTACAAAGAATAAAGGAACAAAGAAGATGGCCAGCAGCGTCGCGGCCAGCGTCCCGCCGATAATACCGGTACCGATCGCCACGCGGCTGTTGGCCCCGGCGCCGGTGGCAATCGCCAGCGGCGTCACGCCTGCGATAAACGCCAGCGAGGTCATGATGATCGGACGCAGACGCGTCTGGGCGGCCCGCAGGGCGGCGCGCGTCAGGGAGTAGCCTTCGGCCACTTTGGCTTCGGCAAACTCGACAATCAGAATGGCGTTCTTCGACGACAGACCGATGGTGGTCAGCAGCGCCACCTGGAAATAGACGTCGTTGTTCAGGCCGCGCAGGGAGGCGGCAACCGCCGCGCCCAGCACCCCTAGCGGGATCACCATGATGACCGAAATCGGCACCGACCAGCTCTCATACAGCGCCGCCAGGCACAGGAACACCACCAGGATCGAGAGGGCATAGAGGCTCATTGCCTGACCGCTCGCCAGTTTTTCCTGCAACGACAAACCGCTCCATGCCCAGGTGCTGCCGGACGGCAGGTTATTCGCCAGCTGCTCCATTTTGCTCATCGCCGTACCGGAGCTGGCGCCGCTGGCGTTTTCGCCCTGAATCTCATACGCCGCCGAGCCGTTGTAGCGCACCAGGCTTTCCGGGCCATACTCCCAGCGGGTGGTGGCGAAGGCGGAGAACGGGGTCATGGTGCTGTCGCTGCCGCGCACATACCATTTGTTAAGATCCGATGGCACCGCGCGATAGTCGCTGTCGCCCTGGATGTAGACCTTTTTCACGCGGCCACGGTCAATGAAGTCGTTCACGTAGGTGCCGCCCCAGGCGCTGGAGAGGGTGTCGGTAACATCGCTCAGGGAGAGCCCCAGCGACACGGCTTTGTTGTTATCAATATCCACCTGAAGCTGCGGCATCTGCGGCAGATCGTTGGCGCGCACGGCGTGCAGCGAGTTGTCCTGGTTGGCTTCGCCAATCAGCTGGTTACGCAGTTTCAGCAGCGCGTCGCGGTCGGTGCCGCCGCTGGCCATCAGCTCAAAGGTAAAGCCGTTGCTCTGGCCTAAACCATCCACCGCCGGGGGCGTCATGGCGAAAATTGTGGCATCCCGAATGGTGCTCAGCTCCTGCGTGGCGCGCAGGGCAATGGCCTGGGCGGTATTCTCATCGCCTTTGCGCTCTGACCAGTTTTTCAGGGAGACGAACGCCATCCCGGCGTTCTGGCCACTGCCGCTGAAGCTGAAGCCTTCAATGGTGAAGATCACGTCGGTATTGGCTTTCTCTTTGGTGAGGAACCACTCGCGTACCTGGCGGCTTACCTCGGCGGTACGCACCGCGGTTGCGCCGGCGGGCAGGGTGTACTGCACCATGATTTCACCCTGGTCTTCGGTTGGCAGGAAGCTGCCCGGCAGTTTTAGCATGGCGAACCCCATCGCGCCGCAGAGCAGGGCGTAGATCACCAGCATGCCACCGGAACGGCGCAGGGCGCGCAGCACCTTGTTCTGATAGCCGTGCTCGGTCTTACTGTAGAAGCGGTTAAACGCGCCGAAGAAGCCCTTTTTGTGCGGAGCGGTGTGATTCAGGATCGAGCCGCACAGCGCGGGCGTCAGGGTCAGCGCCACCACCACGGAGAGGAACATCGCCGAAATAATGGTGACCGAGAACTGGCGGTAAATGACCCCGGTAGAGCCGCCGAAGAAGGCCATCGGCAGGAATACCGCAGAGAGCACCAGCGCAATGGCGATCAGCGCGCCGGAAATTTCGCCCATCGATTTTTCGGTCGCTTCCCGGGCGGGCAGCCCTTCGTCGCGCATAATACGCTCGACGTTTTCCACCACCACGATGGCGTCATCCACCAAAAGCCCTATCGCCAGCACCATCGCAAACAGCGTCAGGGTGTTGATGGAGTAACCGAACAGCGCCAGCACGCCGAAGGTGCCCAGCAGCACCACCGGCACCGCCAGCGCCGGGATCAGCGTCGCACGGATGTTTTGCAGGAACAGGTACATCACCACCACCACGAGGATAATGGCTTCGAACAGCGTCTGAATCACGTCCTCAACGGAGATTTTGATGAACTCGGTGCTGTCTTTCGGATAGGCCACGTCGTAGCCTTCCGGCATCGACTTTTTGAACTCGGCGATCTTATCTTTTACCGCCGTGGCGGTGTTAAGCGCGTTGGCGCCCGGCGAGAGCATCACCGCCATACCCGCCGCCGGGTGGCCGTTCAGCTTCGCGGTGGCGGTGTAATCTTCGCTGCCCATCTCCACGCGCGCGACATCGCTGATGCGCACCACCGCACCGTTGGACTGGCTCTTGACGATGATCTTTTTGAACTCATCGACCGTTTGCAGACGCGACTGAGCGCGGACGGTGGCGGTCAGCTGTTGGGCGTTCGACGAGGGCAGCGCGCCGATTTTACCGGCGGAAACCTGCACGTTCTGCGCTTCAATCGCGCTCTGCACGTCGGAGGGCATCAGCGAGTACGACGCCAGCTTCGCCGGGTCGAGCCAGATGCGCATCGCGTATTCTGCACCGAACACCTGTAGGCTACCGACGCCATCCACGCGCGCCAGCGGATCCTGCATATTACTCACCAGCCAGTCGGCGATATCCGAGCTGCTGGCGGTGTCGGTTTTGTCATATACGCCCATGATCAGCAGGAAGTTGCTCTGGGATTTTTCGACGGTGATCCCGGACTGCTGCACCTCGGTCGGCAGGCGCGATTCCGCCTGCTGGACTTTGTTCTGCACCTGTACCTGAGCGGTGTCCGGATCGGTTCCCTGTTCAAACGTGACGTTAATACTCACCGACCCGTCCGAGCTGCTGGTGGAGGTGAAGTAGAGCAGGTTATCCAGCCCGGTGAGCTGCTGCTCGATCACCTGCGTCACGCTGTTTTCCAGCGTCTGTGCGGAGGCACCGGTATAGGTGGCGGAGATTTTGATCGACGGCGGAGCCACGTCCGGGTACTGCGCAACGGGCAGCGTGCGGATCGCCAGCATTCCGGCGAGCATGATGAGAATGGCGATAACCCAGGCAAAGACCGGGCGACGCACGAAGAAACGGGAAAACATCAGGCGTTTCCTCCGTTGGTTTTCATCTCTTCAGCTTTCACTTCCTGCCCGGCGGTGACTTTATCGGTGCCTTCCACAATCAGCTTATCGCCCGCCTTCAAACCGCTCAGCACCAGCCATTTGTCGCCGTAGGTGTCGCCCGTCTCCAGCTGACGCTGTTCGACCTTGTTGCTGGCGTTCACCACCAGCGCGGTGGCGGTGCCTTTGGCGTCGCGGGTGATGCCCTGCTGCGGGGCGAGGATCGCGTCATTCATGATGCCTTCATCCACTCTGGCGCGGACGAACATGCCCGGCAGAAGCTGATGCTGCGGGTTCGGGAAGACGGCGCGCAGGGTGACTGAGCCGGTAGACTCATCCACCGCCACTTCGGTCAGCGCCAGGCGGCCTTTTTCGCTGTAGCTGCTGCCGTCTTCGAGAATCAACGACACGTTCAGCGTATCGCTGTTGCTGGCGAGGGTTTGCTTGCGTAAACGCAGCAGATCGGCGCTGGAACGGGTTAAATCGACGTACATACTGTCCAGCCCGCGAATGGTGGCCAGCGCGGTATCCTGCTGGGCGGTCACCAGCGCGCCGGGGGTCACAGAGGAGATGCCGATACGTCCGGCAATCGGCGCGGTGACGGTGGTCCAGTTGAGGTTAATGCGGGCGCTTTCCAGCGCGGCTTTCTTTGACTCGACGCTGGCCTTGTCCTGCGCGCAGGTGGACTTCGCGTCTTCCGCATCCTGACGTGATACGCCGTCGTCCTTCACCAGCTGCGCATAACGCCGGGCTTTCTGGCAGTCGGCCTGCACCAGCGCCTGCGCCTGTTTCAGTGCGGCGGCGGCTTCATCATACGCGGCGCGGTAGCTGGAAGGATCGATCTGATACAGCGCCTGCCCGGCCTTGACCGTATCGCCTTCGGTGAACAGGCGCTTCTGGATAATGCCACCTACCTGGGGGCGCACTTCGGCGCTCATTGCGGCGGCGGTGCGGCCGGTCAGCTCGCTGACGACGGACACCGGCTGGCTCATGAGGGTGACAATCCCCACTTCCGGAAGAGGACGTTGAGGAGCAGATGTTTGCGCATTATCGCACCCTGTCAGGAGGAGTAATGCCGCGATGGAGGTTGTTATGGTTTTCATAATCTTTTTCCAGGGTGAACGAAGCCTGCCCTGTTAATCGCTTAACAGGGAGGAGGGCTAATTAAAAGCACAGCGATCCCGCATCTCTGGCTGAGCCAGAAATGAAAAAAGGGAAATTACTTATTTCCGCTAATTATTCACATGCGATTACTTCGCAGAGAAAATCATATTTAAAATATTCTGGTATATAGGCTCTAATTGTTCTGATGGTACTTTTAAAGGCGTGAGTCGACGGTAAATCGTGCCTTCGATCATCACGGCGGTAATCTCCACGCAGCAGCGAATATGCTCATCGCTCAGGTGAGGGAACTGCTTTTTCAGGTGCTCACAGGCGTTGGCGAACATGCGAGCTTCGGCTTCGATCAGCATGTTTGCCACCAGCGGATTGCGCGTGGCCTCTGCGGACATTTCGAGCATCAGCGCGTCATCGTCTTCGTTAAGCGTCTGGCGCCAGGCAAGCGCCTGCGGCATCCCTTCAACCAGGGTTTTGCCCTGCATCTCTTCAATACGTGAGTCGATAATGCGCCGGATCATCTCTTCAATAATCGCGTCTTTGTTACTGAAATAGCGATAGATTTGTCCGACGCTGAGCCTGGCTTCGCTGGCGATCTGCGACATGCTGGCAGCGTGAAATCCACTGGCGCGAAAGCAGCGGCGCGCGGCGGTAATGATTTCGTCCTGCCGCAGTTTTTGTCGTTCTTCCAGCTTTGTACTCATTGTCGGCTACCGTAAAAAGTGAGAATGATCGTTCTCATTATACGTTTTCGGAGACTATTGGAAAGGCTTTTTTTATTTACATATTGAATGAATATTTCCAGGTATAAACAATGGAGAAAATAAGGAGTTTTTATGAAGGTTAAGCTGTGAGATATTCAGATTGCGCTGAAAATAAGGAGAGAATTATGCATCTGAGCATTACAGATAATGTCACAGCCGAAGAAAAAGAAGAATTATTAACGGGGCTAAGAGCCTATAACGCGCAGTTTTTAGATCTGTCGACGTTTGGCGGCGATATTGGCGTATATATGCGAGACGACAATGGCGTCATGCTGGGCGGGTTAATCGGCGTACGGAAAGGCGACTGGCTGAACATCGACTATCTGTGGGTCAGCGACAGCGTGCGGGGAACGGGCGTGGGAAGCCAGCTTATCAAAACGGCTGAAGAGGAGGCCCGTCGCAAAGGCTGTCGTCACGCGCTGGTGGATACGGTCAGCTTCCAGGCGCGTCCGTTCTATGAAAAACAGGGTTATCAGGTGCAGATGTCCTTGCAGGACTACCCTTATCAGGGAATGCAGAGACATTATCTGTCCAAAAATCTTTAACCGCCTATCCCGGTGCCTATCACGGCTAACACGTGGCGCACCACGATCTCCGGCGAGAGGGCGCTAAGCCTCTCGTCATTGCGCATGCGGGAGAACGGCACAAGCACCAGGCTCAGCAGCGTAGTGAACAGCAGTTCGGGGGCCAGCGCCGGATTCAGCTTTCCTTCCTGCTGCCAGCTTTTGATGGTTGCCAGCGTGGTGTGATATTTCTCATCGCCAAAGCGTGCCTGCAAATGGGTGCGCAGTACCGGCATCTCGCCAATCACCTCCTGCATCCACAGCGGGGCAAACCAGCGATACTTTTCCGCCAGTTCGGCCAGCACCCTGACCATTTCCGTCAGGGCATCCACCGGCGAATCCCGGTTGTCGGCGAAAATCGCCCCGATCCGCTCGCGTAACGGCAGGAAGCGCTCCTCAATCATCGCATCCAGCAACTGTTCTCTGGAGTTGAAGTAGTAGTGCAGCATGGCGGGCGTCACGCCTGCTTCGCGGGCGATGGCGTTCAACGACGTATTGGCGATCCCCTGGCGGGAAAAGAGGTTCAGGGCGATGTCCAGCAGCTGTTCACGGCTGGCGGTAACGCGCTTGCCGCCGCGTGGCCGACCGGGGCGGCGGGGTTCAGAATTGTCCTTTTGTGCTGGCATGGTCACCGTATCTCTTGATCTTATTCATCACTTCCACAAATATTAATTATACGATTAATTAATTTCAAGTGATGTCTTATGGAGTCCGACGTAATGACTCAACCTGCGAAAAAGGCGCCGTCGATTAAGCTGCTGTTCAGCGCACTCCTGCTGGTGATGCTGCTCTCGGCGCTGGATCAGACCATTGTCTCCACCGCGCTGCCGACCATCGTCGGTGAGCTGGGCGGGCTGGATAAGCTCTCGTGGGTGGTAACGGCCTATATCCTCAGTTCGACCATCGTGGTGCCGCTGTACGGCAAATTCGGCGATCTGTTTGGCCGAAAAATCGTTCTGCAAATCGCGATTGTGCTGTTTCTTGTAGGGTCCGCGCTGTGCGGTCTGGCGCAGAACATGACCCAGCTGGTGCTGATGCGCGCCCTGCAAGGGCTGGGGGGCGGCGGTCTGATGGTGATCAGCATGGCTGCCGTGGCGGACGTGATCCCGCCAGCCGATCGGGGTCGCTATCAGGGGTTGTTTGGCGGCGTGTTTGGCCTGGCGACGGTGATAGGGCCGCTGATCGGCGGGTTTATCGTTCAGCACGCATCCTGGCGCTGGATTTTCTACATCAACCTGCCGCTGGGGCTGTTTGCCCTGCTGGTGATTGGCGCGGTTTTCCACGGCAGCGCGCGGCGCAGCAAGCATGAGATTGACTACCTGGGGGCGATTTACCTCAGCATGGCGTTGCTGTGCATCATTCTGTTTACCACCGAGGGCGGGACGATCCGCCAATGGAGCGACCCGCAGCTGTGGTGCATTCTGGCCTTCGGCCTGACGGGGATCGCCGGGTTTATCTACGAAGAGCGGCTGGCGTGGGAGCCGATTATCCCGCTGTCGCTCTTCCGCGACCGCAGCTTCCTGCTCTGTAGCCTGATCGGTTTTATTATCGGCATGTCGCTGTTTGGCTCCGTCACTTTCCTGCCGCTCTATTTACAGGTGGTAAAAGACGCCACGCCGACGCAGGCCGGTTTGCAGCTGATCCCCCTGATGGGGGGGCTGTTGCTCACCTCCATCATCAGCGGGCGCATCATCAGCCGTACCGGGAAATATCGTCTGTTCCCGATCCTCGGCACGCTGCTCGGCGTGGTGGGGATGGTGTTACTAACGCGCATTTCAATCACCTCCCCAACCTGGCAGCTGTACCTGTTTACCGGCGTGCTGGGCATGGGGCTGGGACTGGTGATGCAGGTGCTGGTGCTGGCGGTGCAGAACAGCGTGTCAGCCGATCAATACGGCGTCGCGACGTCTGGGGTGACGCTGTTCCGTTCCATTGGCGGGGCGATTGGCGTTGCGCTGTTTGGCGCGGTGTTCACCCATATTCTGCAATCAGGCCTGATCGACAGGCTGCCGGAAGGGGCGGAACTGCCGCGCGAACTTAATCCCGTTGCCATACACCATCTGCCTGATGCCCTGCGTCTGGACTATCTGGATGCGTTCGGCTCGGCGATCCATGCGGTATTCATGCTGGCGGCGGGGATTATGGTGCTGGCGTTTGTGCTGTCGTGGTTTTTGCGCGAAGCGCCGCTGCGTCGGCAGGCGTGGGGGAAGCGGTTCTGCTTGCGCCTGGACTACCGTAGCCTGATGCCCATCGCCCGGTGGCGCTACGCTTACCGGGCCTACACTTCCCCCGTCACGTAGGCCGGGTAAGCGCAGCGCCACCCGGCAACAGGCCGCATATAACTTAACCGTCTTACTGATTCCTTTTCGTTTTTTAGCCTGCCGTCTCGTTGTCGATATAGTCTTCAAAACGTCTATCAAAAGGAACTGTCTCGTGAAACTTCGATTGGGTGCGCTTCTCCTGACTGGCCTGCTGCTCGCGGGCTGTGATCAGGGCGGCAATGATGCCAGACACATTAAAGTCGGCGTGATCAATGGCGCTGAGCAGGACGTGGCGGAAGTCGCCAAAAAGGTGGCAAAGGAGAAATACGGTCTGGATGTTGAGCTGGTGGGCTTTAGCGGCTCGCTGCTGCCCAACGATGCCACCAACCAGGGCGAACTGGACGCCAACGTCTTCCAGCATCGCCCGTTCCTCGCAGAAGATAACAAGGCGCACAATTACAAGCTGGTCGCCGTGGCCAATACCTTCGTCTTCCCGATGGCGGGTTACTCCCGAAAGATTAAATCGGTCTCTGAGCTGAAGGACGGCGCAACCATTGCGATTCCAAACGATCCCACCAACCTTGGCCGCGCGCTGTTGCTGCTGCAAAAAGAGAAGCTGATTACCCTTAAACCGGATGTTGGCCTGCTGCCAACGGCGCTGGATATTACCGCGAACCCGAAAAACTTACAGATTATGGAGCTGGAAGGGGCGCAACTGCCGCGCGTGCTGGACGATCCGAAAGTGGATGTGGCCATCATCAGTACCACCTATCTCCAGCAAACGGGGCTTTCTCCGGTACACGACAGCGTCTTTATCGAAGACAAAAACTCACCCTACGTGAATATTGTGGTCACGCGTGAAGAGAACAAAGACGCCGAAAACGTGAAGGAATTTATCCAGTCCTATCAGTCGCCGGAAGTGGCGAAAGCGGCGGAGACCATTTTTAACGGTGGTGCGGTGCCGGGCTGGTAAGCCCCGGTAAAAAGGCCAGCGCTCCGCTGGCCGTCAAAGCGTTACGCGGGCATCGGTTCGGCTTTCGGGCCACAGAAAACCCTGACCAGACTGTGCGCCGGACGCGCGGGCGCGCGCCAGATCCCGCGAGTTTTCGATGCCTTCGATAAGAATCGATTGCGCGATACCTGCCCTGACCTGCTGCACAAACGGGGCAAGCGGCGCGCGCTCGCGCAGCGCTGAGCGGTCAATTTTTACCCCATCCAGCGGCAGCGCAAGCCGCGCGAACGCCTCCGCCAACTCCCGGGTTAAATCGTCCAGCCAGATTTGCCATCCCGCCTCTTTTAACCGAACAAGCGTGGCATGAAGACGACGTTGCTCAGCCTCGCTCAGCCGTGTGATGGTGAGTGGATCCTGAATTTCAATCGTTAACCGCTGCTGATGGCGTAACGCCAGCAACAACCGGATAGCGCGTTCGTTGAGAAGGTGTTCTGCCGGAAGGTTTAGCCAGTAAGCGTCCCGGGCGGGTATCTGTAACAGGGTGTTGGCCTGCCAGAAGAAGATTTGCAGCGCGCTGCGCGAGGGCAGCGAGGCAAACAGCACCTCAAGATTGACGTTATGGATCTCCACGAGAACTTCATGCGCGAACACCTGGCCCGAATGAAGATCGACAAGCGGCTGGAATCGCAGCCCTGAGATACGTTGCAACAGGGGAGAGGGAAGAACGGTATACATGGAACAGCCTTCAGGAAATGAAAAAAGGTTCCCGCGGACACGGGAACAAAAGGCAAACGACACACGGTCAAATTTTTAATTCAGGATCCAGCGAATGCTCTGGTAAAACGAGGGACCACGCACGGCCTTAAGCTTGTTCATGGCGTTGTTCTTATAAAAGTAAACCAGCCTGACGTTACACCCCAGCTGACGGGCGATTTGCTTGGTTTTGAGATTACAGGAATAGCCGCGCAATACGCTGGCCTCTTCGCTGGACAACCTCGCCGGGGTGCGTAAGCGGGTCGTCATGCCTACGTTGTAACGGCCAGACTCTTGCGGCGTCTGGCTCATCAGTATTTGCCACAGCGCTTTGATATCCCCCAGGGAGACTCTTTTGCTGATGACTCCATCAACATGTTTGAATTTCAAATAGCCGGCGGATAACGAATAGATATAGATCTTCGCCGTCACTTGTTTCTGTTTAATACAGAGAATGTCGTCATTCGTCGTCACCCGGAAATGACGCGTATTCAACGGATCATAAATGATGATATCAAAGAGTTGTTCACTCATAGCAAGTTCTTCGATATGGGTAAATCCATGGAAAATAACGTCGTGTTTTTCATCAGGCTCACGCTTTCCAAGCGATTGCAGGCCAATCATCGTGAATTCGCAGCTGTCAACAACGGCAACGTGAATTGTTTTTTTATTTTGCATTGGCATTCTCCTTTCGCTGAGTAAACAGTCCATATAAGAGAAAATGGCGGTTCGCACTCTCTTATTAAAAGAATAGCGAGCACTTTTTTAAATAACGCGATGCGATGGCATCAATGTAAGCCAATACAAACCGTCGAGTAAAGCTGATGCCAATTATTAGCGGAAGATAAAATTGAAAAATGGTTTTAATGGTATATGCAATTGTTTTAATCTTCTAATAATATTGATACCAGATTTTTATTCTGTAAATGGGCGGTTAATAAGCATCAGAAGATTGATTAATGGGGTTAATCCACCGCCTTTTCAGTGATTTACTGCTGTTTCTGTAAGAAAAGTTGTGATCGTGGCAGGGTTATCGACAGGGCTTTATCTGCGAGGGGAAACGGCGTGCAGAATAAAATAGAATTTTTTCTATGAATTTAATGTCCTTGTTCAGATTTTTAAGCCTGAGAAGGATAAAATCCTGGCGCGAAGAGGTTGTGAGTGGTGAGTACATAAACTATTATCATTTTCCTTCGGTCACGAGAATTTAGAAAAGACATGAATAATACTGAACGTATCGTAAGGGTAATGGTGTTTTACAAAATAAATATATTTAAAGAGATAATATTCCGGGCGCTCCAGGATCTTTTACCCGATTACGTACTGAACATTACTCAGGTCGATTCCACAGAACAGGCGCTGGCGGCGGTGGCGGATAATAACGTGGATGTTTTCTTCACTGAATTTAATTATCTGCTTAATCATAAAGAGTGGAGTGCGGAGGTCAGCAGCCGTTTTACATCTTTATGTAAAACCCATCACGTCAGGCGTGTTCTGTTGGTGCCCGAGCTGCCTTACGGGCTGTTAAAAAAAGTTCTGGAGATGAAATTTGAATTAACCATCAGTCAGCAGGATGAATTGACTGAACTGAAAAAGGAATTACCCGCGTTGCTCATGGCGGACGGGCAAAAACCGTCGATCTCTTCGTGGCTCAGGCGGGTAATGCGGTCCGGCTCCCGGGCGCGTTCCATCCTCTCGGCCAGAGAGTGGGAGGTGCTTCATCTTATCGTGGAAGGATTTTCAACGACGGAGATTGCCCGTCATCGAAACCGTTCGGTCAGTACCATTGCGACACAGAAACACAATGCAATGAAAAAGCTGAATCTTTCCAACCACAGCGAACTGATTAAGTATGTGCAAGCGGTTGGAAAGATGGAGGAATAGTTCACATCAGGGATAGATAATATTCAGCGTAGCCGATGTATTGATCTTACCCTGGCTCACCTGGGCGGGCGCCCACACGTAATAGTACGCCGCCATCGGAAGGGTGAAATGTTCGTCCAGCGCCGCGCCAGCCGCCACGCTGAAAATCATCGTGGCGTTGCCACGGCTGGTGGTTGAGGTAGAGAAGGTCACCGGCGTTTGCGGGGCGTCACGTTTTATCAGGCGGAGCCCCACGCCCTGCGCCGCGCTACTGCTGCTGTCGATCAGCACCGAGCTGTCGGTTGAGAGCAGCTGCGTGCTGGACAGAAACATCTCAATTGCCCGATCGGAATTGCCATTAACCCCGACGTTCTGACAGCTCATGTTCAGTGAAAAAGGCGTCAGCCCCGGCTGTGAGGATGCACTGAGCTGGGGAATGCCGAGCGTCGGCAGCGCCACGGTCAGCCCCGCATTATCAAAGGAACAGGTAGTCAGTTTCGGCGCGTATTTGATGATCATCGGTTGACCAAACATATCTCGGTTGTCGTAAGGCCACTTGAACCCGCTGAATAACCACTGCGCTATCTTGATGACCTGATTGATTGGCCAGGTGATGATTTCCCAGATGGATAACCCGCTCATATCGCTGACGAACAGAACGTCGCTCATGTTCGCCGTATCCCCCGTCAGGGTGGTACCGCTCTGGTTAACGAGGGTGAAGCGAACCGTAAACGGTGTGTTCAGCTCAGACGCCGTATGGCTACCGCTGGCAGACAGGGTTTTATTGGCCGGGGGATTGGTGATCTCCGCCCGCACCATATACTTGTTATTGCTGAACCCGAGGATGGTCGCGTATTTGCTGTCGGTCGAGAGGATCGGCGTGTAAGAAAATTCACTGTTACCCGTCGTACAGTTGAACGAGCCGCTGTACTGGGTGCTGAAGCTACCGGTCCATGTGGGCGTGGCCGGGCTCAGCTTATCCGATAAATCAATGGTAATCGGTGTGCCATAAACGATGCTGCTGCCGGAGCAGGTGGCATAGCTCATTCCGCTAATGCTGGTGAGGAGCAGGAACATGAATGATCGTAACATTTTGATAATCCGTAATTAATGGCAAACCGATGAGGGGCTGTTCAGCCCCCAGGCCGGGGAGGAGATTTCGCACTTTCCGCTGCGGAGATGCACGTTGAGCGCGCGTGGCGGCTGTTCAGCACGGATATACAGTACGCTGGCCTGGCCGACATACCCGACAGATCCACCGTGTTCATCCAGCACTTCAGTGCCAAAGGGCAGCGGTTTGCCGTCGGTGCGCGTCGCATGAAGTACCCATGACTGGCGCTTATCGGTGTCGAAGCGGATATAACTCACCGCCCCGTCGTAAGGAGCCACGTTAGCCATATTGCCGATCACCTCCGCGCCAGCGCTGTTTTCCGTTTCAGTTAACGTAATGGCGTTTTTGCGATACGGGGTGGCGTAAGGGACCAGCGCCACGCCATCGCGGTTCGTCATAATGCTTTCATCGCCGTTCACCATCAGTCCCTCCGCCTTTGGCGCATCGACGATAGTCATGGTTGTGCCGGTTTCGTTTGAGGCGAGAACGTGCCACGGGTAGGCCACCAGGCTTCCGCGCCCGCTGAGCCCGGTCTGGCGGTAGTCGGAGGATTCGCTGTAAGAGCCACCGAGTGTCGCGAAGTTCGAACGGTACGCGGCGTTAACGCTTGCCGCATTTTTACCCCCACGCGCATTACTGCCGGAGAGGGTATAGCTCAGGCGGTTCGACGCCAGCGCGTTCCCGCTCATGCTGATATTGCTCTGTTCGTAATGCGAATCGCTGGCCGTCAGGCTGGAGGTGATCCACGCATTATTATCAAACAGCGAGAACGGCAGGCTGAGGGAGAGGTAAAGGCGCGTCTCTTCTTCACTGTCCCTGTTCCGTACCCGGCTGGCCGACAGGGTATAGCTGGCGCGACCGATGGCGTTGGAATAGCCCATCTGATATTCGCGCGTGGTTTGCTGTGAGTTCCAGTAATCGCGCTGTGTGCCGGAGACAAACACCGTGCCCCAGTTATTGAGCAGGCGCTGATTAAGGTTAAGCGTAAAGGTTTTCTTGGGCTGCGCCGCGCGCAGGGCGTCCCAGGTGCTTAGCGACATGTCGGGCGCAACGCCAAACCGATCTTCATAGTCGTCGTACTGCGCTCTCAGGCGCTGATACCCTTCGCGCGAATAGAGCGCGTCGCTGAAGCTGTAATAGCCTTTAGTGGAATAGCGATAGGCCGCCAGGGTGAAGTTGGTGGCGGTGGTATCGATAAATTTGCTGTACGACACGCGATAACTCTGACCGCTGCTGGTGCGATCCTGTAGGGTGGTTTTGGCGTGGGTGACATCAAACGAAACCGCGCCAAACGGAAGGTTCCACCCGGTACCGACAAGCCCGGCCTGGTAGTTATCGCTAATAATCGTCCCGGTATACCCGGTGATGAGGTTATTAAACCCGTAGCGCAGCGTGGCCTGCATGAATGCGGGTTCGGCATCGAGCGTGTTCTGATGCACTTTACCCGCCACTACGCTGTACTGGCTCACCCCTTCTTTTAGCATCCCGGGCACGGCGGAAAACGGCACCGTGAAGGACTGCTGTGAACCGTCCGCTTCACGCACCACCACCAGCAAATCGCCCGCGGAGCCGGTAGGCTGAATGCTGTCGAGGGTAAACTGGCCCGGCGGCACGTTCTCCTGATAGATCACGTTGCCATTCTGGATAACTTTCACCAGGGCGTTCGTCCGTGCCACGCCGTGAACCACCGGTGAAAAACCCTGCTGTGAATTTGGGCGCATCTTCATATCCGACGCCAGCGACACGCCGCGCACGCGCAGGGAATCAAACAGATCGCCAGGAATATAAAAGTCACCCAGCGTCAGGTTGGATTTCAGCGAGGCCAGGGGACGGCGCAGGTAGCGGGTATTATTCTGCCAGCTACTCTCTCCGCTGGCGGTTTTCCGCCAGGCGCTGCTGTCGCGAAACTGCCAGCCGAACAGGTTGGCGCCGGAATCCAGCCCGGCATAAAAATCATCATTTGTGTCATTCGCAGTGCCTTTCGCGCGGGTGTTGTACCAGGTCGTGTTCCACGAGAGCATCAGCGCCGGGATCCCCTCGTCCCAGAACTGGGGGGCAATGTAACCTTCTTCAGTACGCTGCACGGCCGCCTGCGGAACGGTAAGCGCCAGACTCAGGGTGCTGGTATCGGTTTTGACTTCACCGCCCTGAACCAGATCGCGCAGCTGGACCTGCCCGTGCGCAATGGCGGGCGCAGGCACGGACGTGGTGTTGATGCCAAGCGACCGGGCATCTTTCCAGGCAAGGCGGATGTCGTCACGCTGCTCGCCGTAGATGACGGTATAACGTCCCTTCCAGCTGCCGTTTACGTAGATATCCATCTCCTGACTGCCGGCAGGCATGGCGTTGTTTTCGGAAAAGCGAGACAGATCGGACTCACCGGATGCGCCAGCAAGCAGGGAGGGATCAAACGAGACGGCCCCTGATTTATGCGAAAGCAGAAGCGTGCAGACTGCCAGCAGACAGAGTCTGTTTTGTTTCATTTTCATGGTGAGTCTTTCCGATCACTGACTGGTGAAAGTCCGGGTTTTATACGCGCCAAGATCGTCCACATACATCAGCTGGAAGGTCTGTCCGCGCTTAACCGTATTTTTGGCGGCGACCGTCAGCTGCCCAAACGGGGAAACCATCGGGGACTCCTGGAGCAATTTCGTTTTACCCAGCGAAATATTGGCGACCGTAATATGGAACGGACTGTTATTTGTAATGCGAAAGCGATCGCCGTCGGCGGCGAGCGTCAGTTTCGCCACCGCGTCATCCAGCGTGCCTTTCAGCGCAGCGGGCCGATAAAAAAGTTTGATACGGGATTTAATCGCCAGCTGAACGGTATTCTGGTTTTGCAGATTTTCAGGTCTGGGCGGAATGTCGAGGACATTCAGGAAAAAGACGGATTCGCGATCCGCAGGCAAGCTGGACGGCAGCTTTTTAATACGAAGCTGTTGACCATTATGTTCGTTAACCTTTATCACCGGCGGCGACAACAGAAACGGCACATTGGCTGTTTCCGGCGTGGAATTAATATCACCGTCATCTATCCAGGATTGTACCAGAGCCGGCGCATCGCCCGTATTCATTAACTGGACGATCACCTCTTTGTTATTTTCAGGATAAAGGACACGGGTGCCATTAATGACAATATTGGCCCATGAGTGACCCGTGCTTAGCAGTAAGCCTGCCAGCAAAATTGCCTTGCGCATGATTGCAACCTTAAATACAGGCTCTGCGAAAACAGAGCCTGAATAATCACTATTACAGGTAGGAAATGGTATACGTTACGTTGGAGCTTAACTCGCCCACGGTGGCGGCAGCGGCGTTTGTTTTATAGTAATAAACGTCCAGCGTCAGCGTTTCGGAATCTGGCGCGGTCGCTGTACCCATAATATTTGTCGTGTAAGGCTGGTTCAGGGTAATAGGCGTAGACGAACCTGGCTCCACTAACGCAAAGCCGACATTACGTGCCACGCTGGCATCGCTTTCGTTCACGCTGTTATTCAGCAGGTATTTACCGTCAGTGGAAATATTATCCGCGCTGGAGAAATAAACTTTCAGCGGGGTACCGGTCGTTCCGGCTGCTGGTGAGCAACCAGAGAATGTCAGCGCAATAGATTTTTTATTTCGGGTGATCAGGCCAACCGTTGTGCCCGCATCTTTTACCGAAATAGGGGAAAGCGCAACGGTAAAGTCCGCGCTTTTACCACCGTTAATGGTACAGGTTGTATCGGTAATAGCGCCGGTAAAGTTAATGATACCACCCGCCGAATTGTCTGCGGCCACTGCGCTGGTAGAGGCAATAGCGGCGGCCAGCAGTGATACGGTCATGATCGATTTGAACATGATAAACTCCATGAAGATTTGTGTTATTTAAAATGAATGTTAATCGGCTACACATGTCCCTGATGTACCGGCTAGACGCATGGCGACTCGGGAGAATGCTTTGACGATATTATGTTGCACTAAAAAAGTACATAACAAAACATTATTCCAATAACTTCTAAAGTTTAAGATTATAATCTTGTCAGTATGTTTTTTTTAATGTTTTAACCTAAATACGTTGGTTCGAAGATTTTTATTAATGCTTTAATAATCGTTAATTAATGAAGCTTTATGAATTCATCTCTCAATTAATATCACGCGACTTGACCACACAAACTTTAGACTTATTATTGCCTGGCAAATGCACAAAAATTTAACAATGGCGTAATAATAATATGAAGTATCTCATTGATCTTACAATGCTTTATGAAGTCGACACCGGTATGATCATGATTAATGGAGAGGAAGAGTCATCCATTAAGTTATCTAACCAGGCGGGTCGTCTGCTTTATGAACTTATCATCAATAATGGTAAAACACTCGACAGAGACGACCTGATAAAGAAGGTCTGGGAGGATCATGGTTTCTCTGGTTCTTCGGTGAGTCTGAATGTTGCCATAAGTGAAATCAGAAAAGCATTTCGTACATTAGGATGCGACCCTTTACTGATAAAAACGATACGTGGCAAGGGATTTAGCCTTGCCGCGCATATTGAACACCACACGGTCAGGCCGCCGGTTATTTCAACGCTTAGTGAAGAATCTGCCTCTGAAGCATTCGATACGCTAGCGCATAAGAAAGATGCCGATCCGCCTAAACAAATAATATCGCTGCACAGACTCTTTATTTCTCTCTGCACGTTATTACTGATTATTGTTACCGGCACCGCTGTTTTACTGTTGCACCAACGGGATTCCTATGCCGAGAGCCTGAAAGATTCTGATATGCATCTGCTCGGTAAAGTGGACAGGTGTACGATATACCTGATCGATAAGAATATGTATCAGCCGCGACAGCACTACTTTAATCACGTAAAAGAGGTCATCGCCAGTCAACATATCGACTGTCAGCATCAGGTTGCAGATGCTTACTATTCCAGGTTTAAAAAGTCGCAGATAGAAAATTATTTCCTGGCCATCTGTTATCAGCAGGACAGTATCGACGATTATAAGAACTGCATTTCTTACAGAAGCCTGACCGGGAGTTAAAATATGTCAAGGACTAAAATGAGTGTACTGTTCAGTATCGTACTGGCGCTGTCTGTCATCGCGTTGTTATGGGTCTATTTTACCAGAACGCAGGATGAGGGGTTTGGCTGCCAGTCAGATACCATTTCCTGGAAAACCTATTCCACGGGTGAGTCAACCGATATGTCGCTAACCACGCTTTTCCTGTTTAACAACAAAGATGTTGTGACGGTTATTCATAAAGGCGTACTCAAGAAAGAGGGCAAAAGCTACCTGATTGACAGAAATTACACGCTCAGCGTGGAAAAAGTCGACGGCAGCAATATCTTTTATATTAAGGATAAAAAGCTGAATAAATCTGAAGATGATGCGGCGCCGGATGGCGTTGTAAACGAAATGTTACTTGATAATATCAACTTCTTCTATATTACCAGCGTAAAAAAACATGCGTGGTTAATTAAGGGGCTGGTGTTGCCTGTAATGATGTGTGTGGCTGTCCCGACGTCCTGATATTTCTCTTTATTGAAAAATCGATATTTATCTATTACTCGGGAAATTGAGTAATTTACTCAATACGTAACAATAAGATACGAGAAATTTATTTATATTTTTATTGTTACTCTCCGTCGAGTGAATTTTTCTGTATTGCCTCGTTATTTTGCGGCTGTCTATACTCCGCCTCGAAAAAGGGGCTCCCCTTTTTATACACGTGGATTCTTTTTTGAAGGACTAAATAAATGAACAAACTGAACGCTATCGTTCTGGGCTCCCTGCTGTCTGTTTCTGCCCTGAGCGCAGTTAATGCAGCTGAAACGACGGCTTCTGCCACCTGGCAGGCAACCGCGACCAAAGACAGCGAATCCGATCTGGTTGTTACGCCAACGCGTGCTTTGAACTTCGTTTACAGCGCCAATACCAAATCTTTCAACACCGATACCGGTCTGTTTGATGTGGCTATCCGTGGCGATCACTCTACGGCGACCAGCTTCAAACTCGAAGCTATCCTCGACGATTCAAACAACACGCTGTTCAGCGTGGGTGGTGAAGCGACCAAGCTGAAAGTGGGTGCGCGTTGGGGCGGTAACGACCTGGGCTCTATCGGTGGCACCGTGGGGGCGAAATCGACCGCATGGACCACGCTGGTTGATTCTTCTTCTAACACCGGCGTCTCTTCTGGCCTGTGGAACCTGACCACCAGCGCAGGCGCGGCGGCAGATACCGAAATTACCGGCCAGGACAAATTCGTCTTCTACGTTGACTCCGCTCAGGACAACGCGGGTACTGCGAAAGAGTTCAAAGACCTGACCAACAGCCTGTGGGAAGGGACCGTGTCTGTTGCGTTCCGCGCAACCTGGGGCTAAGGCCTGATCGATCCAGGGGCGCAAGCCCCTGTTTAGGGAAATAGCATGTTTAACCTCAAATCCACCTTCTTATTTTTATTATTTATCTCTTCCTCCGCGCTGGCCATTAATGTGGGAAAAGTCACCACCATTATTTCTGCGGATGCTGACTCCACCGCCAAGGAAATAAAAAACGAAGCAGACAGCGTGCGTATTGTTTCTGTTCGCGCACAGCGGATCAGCAGCCCAATGGATGAAGGGATCGTCATTAATCCGGAGAAAGTGGACGAACTGTTGCTGACGCCCACGCGCATGGTAATGCCCGCCGGTACCAGCAATATCGTCAAATTTTACTATCACGGGAACGCCGATAACAAAGAGCGTTACTACCGCATTACCTTCACGGATGAAGGGGTAAGCGAAGAGGTGGACAGCGGTTCGCCAAAAAACGGCACCGGGATGACGCGTGCGGTGGTGAGCACCATTCTGGTGGTTCAGCCCCGGAATAAGAAGATTGATTTCGTCTATGTGGCGGGAAAAATAACCAATAAAGGGAACACCTCGTTTCGCGTCAATGCGACCGGGACCTGCCTGAAGCCGAATCCGGAATCCCCCGGCACGCCGTGTAGCAAAAACTTCTACCTGATGCCAGAGACCTCGCGCGCTATCGAGGATATCAACGTTACGGATAACCATTTTCATCTCGGAATATGGGACCTGAAACAGTTCATTCCTGTTAAGTAAGGATGCATGGTGAAAAATAAATTAGTGTTGCCGGTGATGATGGCTTGCGCATCCGGCACGCTGCCCGCGCTTGCGCATGCAGCCTCAAGCTCCGTGGTTATCGCTAATTACCGTTTTCCCGACTCGCTTTATGCACTGCTGGAGCAGGGGATCAAAATTCCCGTCTATCTGGTGAATACGCGTCCACACTCAGCACAACAAGGGAACCACGAAGGCACGGCGAACGAATATGTTCGTATCGGTGACGTGACGCTCTTTGCAAAAGATCTGAAGCTGGGGCTGAGGGATGTTCAGGTCCAGGAGTCTGATAACGGCATTCGTCTGTCAAAAGAGATGCGGGCGTTACTGCAAAGCATTAACGATAAGCAGTTTGATGACCAGATGCGTATTCCGGTTAGCGCGGGTTCGGCGTTCGAACTGGATCAGAAAAAAATGCGCCTGTTGCTGAATCTGTCGCAGAGCGACTACGGGGTGAATATTCGCCCGCGTGAGGTGGACATTGATGCGCCGGAGTCTGACGACCTGAGCGGCACGTTCTCCTACAACCTCGGAGCGTATCACACCGAGAGCGGCTACGGTGACAGCTGGTCGTCGGGCTATCTGAACGCGAGAAACTGGATCTCAATGGGCGTCGATCATGTCCTGATCGACGGCTCTGGCTACGTCAACGAGAACAGCAGCGATACCCAGATGAACGCGGTTATGTGGGAGCGCGACTATCAGGGGATGCGCTACGCCGCGGGCATGCTGAACGGCTGGGCGATGCAGTCTCTGGCGAGCGTCAGCGGGATTTCCGGCGGTGAAGTCTACGGCGTTTCCATGGGCAACCAGGCCAACTCCCGCAAGCGCGATAACACGCTCTCTCTGACGCCGGTGGTGGTCTATTTTCCCACGGCGGGCGAGGCCCGTATTCGTCGTGACGGGCAGCTTATCGGCATTCAGCGCTTTGACGTCGGCAACCATGAAATTGACACCAGCAGCCTGCCCTACGGGATCTACAGCGTCGAAGTTGAAGTGGTGAGCGGAAGCCGCACCGTGTCGCGCAGCATGTACACCGTAAATAAACCGTTCTCCAGCAACGTGTCGGAAACGCTGCGCTGGCAGATGTGGGGCGGGATGTATAGCCGCGATAAATCCGTCGTCAATTATAAAAAATACGCGAAACGCAAAAACGAGCAGGATAACACCTACTACTACGATTACGACACCAAACATAAAGACACCATGTCGCTGGTGGGAGCCTCGTTCAGCAAGCGCAGCGGGATGGTCGACTGGAACGCCTCTACCTACATGATGCGGGAACACATCGTCAGCGAGCTGTGGGCCTCCCTGAACCTGACGGGCTATTTCTCGGTGAATACCCAGACCATGGCCGCCTCCGACGGAACGTATCGCGCCAACTATGGGGCGAATCTCAGCCTGCCGTGGCAGATCGGCTCGGTGTGGTACTCCCATGAACAGCTCTCCAGCGGCAAGTTCCTGGATATCTATGAGAGCAAGGGCAACACCTGGGGCGCCTCCTTTAGCCTGCCGTCATTCGGCCTGCCCTCGGCAGGCAACCTGAGCCTGATGCGTCAGGAAGACGACCTCTATCGCTATAAACGCTATCAGCTGGACTACTCCCAGGGGTTATACGCCGGTCGCTACGGTACGGCGCGCCTGCGGGTGGGGATGTCGCGCAACAAATACGACGGGTATTACGAAGAGAAAGATCGTTACGTAATGCTCGATTTCGCCATACCGCTCGGCAATACCGTGTCGGTTGGCGTTTCCCACAATCGCGATACCGGCACGGCGTTGAACGTCAGCGCCAGCCGCCAGTTTGAGGGCGATTACCTGAAATCGGCTACCGCCAACGTCTCGAAAGCCTTTAACAGCCGCCAGGATCGCAGCGTAAGCGGCGGCGGCAGCGTGAACTTCGACACGCCGTGGAACAGCAACATCCTCAGCGTCCAGAGCGGCATGAGTAAAGGCTGGAACTCCACGCTGACCAGTGACGGCAGCGTGGGCTGGTCCAAAGAGGCCATCGCCGCCGGGAAAGGCACCGAAAGCGCAGGGGTGATTGTCAGTACCGGTCTCAAATCTGATGAAGCGCTGACCCTGAAGCTTAACGGCCGGGCAGAACGCATCAAAGGGGATAAGACCTGGCTGTCGCTGCCGGCATACCAGGCTTATGACCTGGAAGTGATGAACAGTGAAACCGGTACGGAAAGCTATGAGATTGGCGCGAATGCGCGTCGCCATATCACGGTTTATCCGGGTAATACCGTGGTGATGAAGCCGCAGGTGAAGAAAATCGTCACCCTGTTTGGTCGTCTCGTGGATGCAAACGGGGCCCCGGTTGGCGCCATGCAGATCAAAAACCATGTCGGGCTGACCCGGACGGAAAACGACGGACGCTTCGTGATCGACGTTGATAAGAACAACCCTGTCCTGAGTATCGCCACGCCGGACGACAGCGTCTGCGAAGTGCGCCTGGACATCGAGTCTAACCGCGGTGCGCTGTGGCTCGGGGACATCTCCTGCGACAAAGGCGATTTCGTCTGGCAGGAAGCAAAAGGAACGCAGGAACGTGACGATGAAAAAGATATTCGCTCTTAATTTACTGCTGATGAGCGCGGCGGCCCAGGCGCAGGAGCTGCCCTATTTCGCCATTAATAACCCGGACAATAACGGTACGGGAAACAGCGCGGGGCTGTTTAGTCTGAACAGCACGTCGACCGCGTTTTTACACGGTTCGCGCGAGTGGCCGACCCTGAGTGCGAAAACGAATAACGGTATCGCCACTTACATCCCGGACAACAGCTACAGCGGTCCGGCAGGCAGCGCGCTGACCATCGACTTTTCGGTGACCGGTTCCAGCGCCTCTCCGTTCTTCAAAGGGACGGCGTGTTCCTCGTCCTGCGGCAACACGGGGTACACCCCGACGACCAGCTATACCGACACGTCGATGGTGGTTAAGCCGCCGGTGATGGAGCCCGGCACGTCATACGGGCGCTGGGTACTGGGCGATCCGTTCTTTAACTATCTGCTCAACGCCGCGCCAGGGGATGAAGTGACCATCACCTCCACGCCGCAAATCAGCTCCATCAACAAAGTGACCACCACCAATACGCTTCACAAGGTGGGCACGCTGACCATGACCAACGCCAGGGCGCTTAACCTGGGGATTGATCCGATCAGCGGTGAGGTGACGATTGTCGATGGATCAACGGGGGCCACCTGCACCAAATACACCCGCAACACGGTCTCTGGCGTCCTGTGCGACCTGCTCGAATACACGTTTGTTGGGGAGGACATCTCCGGTTACAACGGGGGGCTGGCGCTCACCTCTTCCCGCGTCAACAGCGTGCTGCAATCGCACATGAGCGGCGGCACCGGGCTTGCCGCCGAGCTGACCTTCGATGAAAACACCTGGTACAGTATCTCCGGCGGTATCCTGAGCGATACGCGTGTCCTGGCGAACACCTTCCTTGCAGCGCCGCAGAAAAACGGCGGCAAAGCGTCCCTTAAAATCTTTTTGCCGAAAGCGTTAATTCTGAGCGTGGCGCAGGCGGGGGACGGCAGCAACATTGGCAATATCGTCAGCCTGTGTCTGACGCCCGGCAACAGCTCGCTGGCGGCGGATTTCTGCTTCCAGCCGGGGGGCGGCCTGGTGATTAACCCTATCGAGCCCGGGCTGGAGATTGTGCCAGACAACCCGGATTACACCCTCGATCCTGACGGTCTGGGCGGCTCCGGGAAAGGCATTATCGGCGAAGCGCCCATTGAGATCCCCTACACCATCACCTACAGCGGGGCGCAAAAAGATGCGGCGATTGCGGTCACGGTAAAAGTAACCGGGCCTACCCAAAGCCTTGATGGGGTGGACTACTGCGCCTTTAGCGGCAACGGCTTCACGGTTCCCATTCCGGGCAACGTGCTGGTGGGGAAAAGCCAGACGCTGATGGCGCACAACTGTAAAGGCGAAGTACTGTCGATCCCGGCACCGGCCACCCATGCGGAAGAGTGGGACAAAATGAGTTCCGGCGTGACCGATATGTGGCTCTGGAAAACACCGCTGGTCCTCCAGTTCGTTATGGATAATCCGGTATCGAAAACCACCTATGACGGAAATAGCTGGTTTGGCGAAGTGACCGCGCAGGGAAGAATAGATGTTAGCGCATCCTGGAATTAATCAACCATGACTGGAAAATTCCTGGCTATTTTTGCAATAAATTGCTTCATTTCCACAGGGGCAAATGCTTTAATTATCGAAAGTCTGAATATTGATTTTCTTCCCGAAAGAGAAGTTGTTTTTCAGCCGATAAAAAACGATACCAGCGAGCGTCAGAATTATACCGTTTCGCTTATTCAGGTAGACGTTCCTAAAGAGAAGGGAAAAGAAACCGAAATAAAAGATGGCGAAGTCATGTATTCGCCTAAGCAATTAACGCTGGGGAGCGGTGAACGCGCGGGTTTTAAATTTTATTATACCGGCCCGCATGACAACAAAGAGCGATACTATCGCGTAAAATTCACCGAGACGCCGCTCCAGGCAAAGGTTATCACGCGCAAAGGCCAGCGCATCCAGTCGGATGTGGTGGTCTCGCTTGAGGCTATTTTGATTGTCCGTCCATGGACACGACATTTTGATTATGCGTTTAGCAACGGGGTGGTGAGTAATACCGGGAATACCTATTTTAAATATGTTTCCTCGGTCGGGTGCAGTACGCAATACAACAATTCAAAATATATTCCGCCGGGGCAACGGCTGGAAATAGATAATGCCGGGCAGGCTGCAAGGCGGATGATTATTTATGGCAATAAAATCATTCCGCTTACCACCTGCCCGTAGCAACCGCTTTCCTTCATAAAAGGAAATTAGCCTTTAGCATCATGCTAAAGATCCATCACTACAGGAGATAAAAATGAAAGCGATTTCATTCGTAGAAGCGAAAGACATTATCGGTGGCGCGTTAAACCCGTTCGCTGGTCTGGTTAAAGGTGCACAGCTGGGTTACGACACCGGCGCAAGCATCATGGGCATGGTTGGCGGTGTGGTTGGCGGAATTCTGGGTGGCGCAATGGGCTTCCTGGGTGCGCTGGTTGGTAGCTACAACTAATTCACGTTAACAGGAAAAGACTCATGCAAGTTATCGATTTCAAAAAAGCACAGGCCATCATCGGTGGTTGGGATCCGTTTGCTGCCGCTATTCAGGGCGCAAGCGCGGGCTATAACGCGGGCAGCCAGATGTTAGGCGCGCTGGGCGGCACCATCGGCGGCGTGTTCGGCCTGGTGGGCGGCTTCATCGGCGGTTTCTTCAGCGCCTAAGCGAGAAGCACGTTGTACGCATGGCCCGCATTGCCGGGCCATTTTTTTATTTCAGCCACGGATCATTATGTTTTCGCTCTTTCAGTATAAAAAACAGGGTAAGACCCCTGTTATTCGCCAGCATGAATTTACCGAATGTGGACTGGCCTGCCTGGCGATGGTGTTGGGGCACTACGACCACCATGTCTCCGTCAGCCAGCTGCGCCGGGAGATTTCCGTTTCCGCCGATGCGGGAACCTCAATGGCGGAATTGATGACCCTTGCCAGTGATAAAAATATGTCTGGCCGGGTGCTTAAAGGCGAAATCACTGAAATAGAAACGTCTGAGCTGCCGCTCATCGCCTTCTGGCGCGGCAACCATTTCGTGGTCATCGTGAAGATCGACAGCCGCAGCGTGACCGTTCACGACCCCGCCAGCGGCGTGCGTCGTTACCGTCTGAAAGAGGCGGAAAAACTCTTTTCCGGCTATGTTCTTGAGCTTAAGCCCACGCCGTGCTTCAAAAAGAAATCCCCGGATGAAAAGCTCACGCTTGGCCGGTTAGCCAATAAATCCCCGAGCCTGTTCCAGCGCCAGCTGCTGCTGTTTGTGCTCTGTATTTTTACCCTCATCACCATGCTGGCAAGCCCCACCTACGTGCAGCTGATTATGGATGAGGCCATTTCCCGCAGCGACAGCGATCTGGTGATCCTGCTCACCGCGATCTTCGCTATCGTCTTTATCTTTGAAGTCATCGGTAAATTCCTCAAGCAGTTGCTTGAGATCCTGATGCGTAACATTGCCTATGACGATTTAAGCCAGTCCGTGCGCCACTACATGCTGCGCACCCAGACCAGCTGGTTCCGCTCGCGCCCGCCGGGCATCGTGCTGGCCATTGAAAAATCGCTCCACGCCTGCGCGGAGTTCATCAGCAATGGTTACGTGCAAATTCTCTTTTCCAGCCTGATCGCCGTCACCAGCCTGCTGTTTATGCTGCTGTATAACGTCAAAATTGCGCTGCTGACGATGCTGCTGATGGGCGTGTTTTTCCTGATCCGCTTTTCGCTGATCGGCCCCTATCAACGCGCGGTGGATGACTCCATCGAGCGCACCGCCCAGTATGAATCCCTGCTGGTGGAGACGCAGAAAGGGATCATTACGCTCAAAGCGAACAATATGGAGCAGGCCCGGGATGCGGTGATGGATAAATCCCAGCGCGAACACATCGCCGGGCTGATGCGTAAAGAGCGGCTGCTGGCCCGCTTTGACGTGGCTTCGCTGCTGGTGATCAATGCCGAGCAGCTGCTGGTGGTCTGCTTTGGCGCGTGGCTGATCCTGGAAGGGCAGATGAGCATCGGGATGCTTTACGCCTATATCAGCTATAAGCGCTATTTTTCCGATGCCATGGTGCAGGTGGCGCAGAAGCTGCTGGACAAAAATGCCCTCAAGGGGCCGCTGGATCGCGTGGGCGACCTGCTGTTTGCCCCCTCTGAAACCAGCCAGTTTGGGAAGCGGATTGTCACCTCGCCGGTCTGTCTGCAATTTGAGGATGTCTCATTTGCCTATCCTGGCCGGGAGGCCACGCTACAGCATATCAATATGACCCTGAAGCAGGGCGAAGAAGCGGTGATTGTGGGCCAGAGCGGGTCGGGAAAAACCACGCTGCTGCGTCTGATCTCCGGCATGTTGCTGTCATCGTCTGGCACGCTGCGGATCAATAAGATCCCCATTGAGGAGTGCGATCTTTCCTCGCTGCGTCAGCACATCCGCATCGTCCATGCGGACGATATTCTCTTCACCGGCTCGATTCTGGACAACATCGCCTGCTTTGACAGCGCACCGGATAAAGAGCAGGTCATTGCCGCGTGTCGGCTGGCGGAGGTGGACCACGTCGTCGCCAGGCTGCCGCACGGCTACGAAACGGAGATGCTGCCGGGGAACACCTTTTTCTCTGCCGGGGAGATGCAGCGTCTGGTTCTGGCGCGCGCCCTGTACAGCCAGCCTAAGCTTCTGCTCTGTGACGAAGTGACGGCGAACCTGGATAAAACGACCGCGCAGAAAGTGCTGGCGAACCTGCGTAGCCTGGGGATTGGCCTGGTGTTTGTTACCCACTCGCCGGACGTGGTGGGCTGTCAGGGGCGTCTCTATACCATGGAAAATGGCACCCTGCGGGAGAATGAGCAATGATGTTTCTGCCGCGTCTCTATGCGCGCCTCTGCGCGCGCCAGGCCGGGCGCACGCTGCTGGCAAACCGGATCACGCAAAACTACAGCCAGTTTATGCGCTGCCCGGAGGCCGATGTCCCGGCTGATTTTCTGCATCAGAACGCCCATGAGCTTAGCGGGTTTAACTTCGTGGAGCAGATCTTCCCGCCCGCGCTTTGGGCGCGCAACGTCCGCTTCGATCTGCACGCGTACGTGGCGCAGTGGACGCAGGAGCAGGCGTTTTACAGTTCATCTCGCACCCTGCTTCTGGGAATGCGCTGGGCGGGCTTTGGTCTGATCGTGGATGCGCTGCTCGCCACCGCGCCAGCCGATGTGCGCTTTCAGTTTATTACCCGTCACCCTGCGCTGCATAAGCTAATGGCCGCGCACGAAGGCCGACGCGCCAGCTCGTTTTTCGCCCCTCACCGCCTGGTGACGGTGCTGCTGATGGACGAACGCCTGCCGGATGCGCCGCTGTTCTCCACCCAGGCAGGGGATCAAAAGGCGTGGTTAACGGATGTCTCAACGCGGTTTTTATCGCGCTATGGCTACAGCGTCCGAACGCTGCTGCCGATCTGTTCGCTGCACGCGGCGGAGTTTGGGCTGGAGAGTCAGGCGTATGCGCCAGAGGATTACCGTCAGGCCGCCGCCGACACGCTGAACGCGCTGCGCAAAACCCCCACGCTCTGGAGTGCATGGGACGATCTTTCAGTGATTTATCATGGATGACATATCGTGAAATTAAAAAACCGAAGCCGACAGCGGCGGGCGCTGATCCCGCATCATTTCTCAAAAAGCTATCACATCAACGCGCCACGGCTGAAAGCCGTGCTGACCTTGTTCATCACCTTTTTTCTCTGCCTGCTGGTCTTTGCGATTGTCTTTAACTTTTCGGAAACCACCCTGGCGCGCGGGGTGCTGATCCCGGCGCAGGGCGATGTGGAAGTCCGCGCCCGGGAGTCCGGTACGCTTGTGGATTTTGCCGTACGGCCAGGTCAGTACGTGAAGGAAAACGATCCGCTGTTCACCGTGTCACAGGACTATGGCGGCAAGCAGGGCTCGGTGGTGCAGTTTGACCGCCAGCAGATGGAAGCGGAGAAGAAGCGCAGCGAGCAGCGCATCCAGGCCATTGAGGACTCGATTGCGTCGTATCGCAAAAATCTGGCGCAGCAGCTGGCTCTCACTGACAAGCAGATCGCCGTTTCCCGCGATAAGGTGAAGAAGCTGCGCGCGTTGTTAAAAAACAGCACCGACACCTACGAGGCGTGGAAATCCGTCTCCGGGAAGGGCTATGTCTCCAAAGTGGATCTCGATAAAAGCCACAACGATGTGCTCAATGCGCAGCTCAACCTGACGCTGGAGGAGAGCACTATTCTTGAGCTTGAGGCACGAAAAACCAGCCTGACCGACAGCACCCAGTCGCAAATTGACTCTCTGAGCGAAGAGCAGCTGTATGTGAAAAACCGCATCAGCGAAATTGACCGCAACCTGTCCAGCCGGGGAAGTTCCACCATGGCGATGCTGGCCCCTTCCGACGGTTACGTGGTGGCGATTAACTTCCCGCCTGGCCGGGCCATTACGCAAAATAGCGAGGTGGTGGTGGTGATCCGTAAAAATACCGCGGCGACGATGGAGGGGTACCTGTATGTTCCGGCAACGGGGGTGGGGCGCGTGGCGAAAGGCGATAAGGTCAAGCTGCGCTTCGACTCGTGGCCCGTGGACAAATACGGTTCCGTGGAGGCGACGCTGTCCGATTTCTATGAGGTAAACATTGATGCCCATTCGGCGCTGATCCCGCTCCAGGAGGGGCAGAACTACTACCTGGCTAAAGTGCGCGTCCCCTCCTGGTTTACCGACCCGGACAAGAAAAAGCGCATGCTGATGGGCGGAATGACGGTGAACGCCGATATCGTTATCGATCGTAAGCCGCTTATCAATCTGCTGATTGCGCCGCTAGAAAGGGTACGCAAGCGGTTTATCGATTGACCCGATTTCATCGATCATCGCCCTTTAGCCCACATTCTTAACGGCACCCTGGGGCTATTCTCCTTCTCATACCAACCGGAGGATAGCCCATGAACATTACGCAAATTCGCAATGCCACCCAGCTGATCACTTACGCGGGAAAACGCTTTTTAATCGACCCAATGCTGGCGCCAAAAGGCACTTATCCGGGTTTTCCCGGCACGGCGCGGGCTGATATTCGCAACCCGATGGTCGATCTTCCCGTTGACGTTCAAACGCTTCTGGATGCTGACGCGGTGATCGTCACCCATACCCATGCCGATCACTGGGATCAGTACGCCGTTGAGCTGATCGCCAAAGGCAAGCCGATCTACGTGCAAAATGATAGTGATGCCGCGCTGCTGCGCAGCCAGGGATTTACCAACCTGACGATCATGACCGGGGAAACAACGTACGGCGATATCCGGATAGTGAAAACCCACGGCGGCCAGCACGGTACTGACCGCGCTTACGCCGTGCCGGAGCTGGCAGAGTTTCTGGGGGAAGCCTGCGGCGTGGTGTTCCGTCATCCCGATGAGAAGACGCTTTATATCGCAGGGGATACCATCTGGCGCGATGCGGTGGCGGCCGATCTGCAAAAGCACCAGCCGGATATCGTAGTGCTCAACGCCGGTTACGCTCATGTCATTGGGTTTGGGCCGATTATCATGGGGGAAGAAGATCTGCTTAACGTGCATTTCCTGCTGCCGCAGGCGAAAATCGTGGCGACCCATATGGAAGCTCTCAACCACTGCCTGCTGACCCGCCGCGCGCTGCGCGAGTATGTTGATGCCAACGAGGCAGGTGACGCGGTGAGCATTCCCCAGGACGGCGAAACCGTTATATTCTGACTGTTAAAGGGGACAGGAGAGACAGATGCCGCTTATTAACGTTGCCATTGTCGCGGTGGACGGGTTTAGCCCGTTCCACTACTCCGTCCCCTGCATCCTGTTTGGCGACACGGTATCCGGGGAAAAGCGCTTTAACGTCACGATCTGCGCTGAAAAACCGGGATTCCTGAACTCGAAAGACGGTTTTGCCCTGCATGCGACGCAGGATTTTTCCGCGATCGCATCGGCTGAAATTGTGGTTGTACCCTACTGGCAGCACGTTCTGGAGCGCCCGCCTCAGACGCTGCTCGACAGCCTGGTTCAGGCCAGAGACAACGGGGCGGAAATTGTTGGGCTGTGTCTGGGATCGTTTGTGCTGGGCTATGCGGGCATACTCAGCGGCAAACGGGCCGCCACTCACTGGGAGTTTGAACGCCAGTTCCAGTCGCTATTTCCGGACGTCCGACTGGATATCAACGCCCTCTACGTGGATGACGGCAATATGATTACCTCGGCGGGTACCGCCGCCGCGCTCGACTGCTGTTTGTATATCATCCGCCAGCGCTTTGGCAGCGTCGTCGCCAATCAGATTGCCCGCCGGATGATCGTCCCGCCGCACCGAGAGGGCGGGCAGGCGCAGTTTATTGCGCAACCTGTGCCGAAAGATACCCGTGATGGGCGGATTAACTGTCTGATTGACTACCTTCAGCAGCATATTTCCGAACCGCATAACCTGGACTCTCTTGCGGAAGTGGTGTCGATGAGCCGGCGCACGCTGACCCGCCATTTTATCAAGGCGACGGGCATGAGCGTTGCCGACTGGCTTACCGCCGAGCGCCTGCGGCGCAGCCAGATCCTGCTGGAGTCCGGCAACCTGCCAATCGAAAACGTCGCCGGGCAGGTGGGGTTTTTATCAGCGGTGACGTATCGGCAGCAGTTTAAGGCGCGCTTTGGCGTCAGCCCGGCGGAGTGGCGCAAGACGTTTCGCATTAAGCCGTTTGCAGCGAAAAATAATGCTGGCGCGATGGAATAAAAGACGTGGGCGGCTTCTTTGCCTTTAAAGCTGGCGGCAATGGGTATGCATCAGACGGGTTACAAGCACTTCTCTTCCGGTTAAGATAATCCACGTTACTTTCCAGAAGAAAAGGTAGTGGCATGAGCAATATTGAAACGCAGTTACTTGAATCAGGTTTCACCGTAAAAGAATTAGCGTACCTGAACCGAAACATTAGCCGTTATGGTTCATCCCTGCTCGAGGTGGTGCTTGAGTTAGGTAAGCGATTTATCATGGTTCTGTGTATTACTGCGGCTGTGGCCCTGATTTTCCTGGCGCTTCTTTTTTTCGCTGAACATTATAATATTGTTTCCGGAGGCATTTCTCTTGTCATCGTATTGATTATTGCCTGGTTTTTTCAACCCCCGATCATTACCTACAAAGCCTGGCGCTTCAGAAAGAAATATATTAGTTCTGTCCAGACGCATTAGAAATTAAATCAAACGAGACTTTTGCAGAGACACCCCAGCCGACAATTTTCATAGTGAGCGCTGCGCGATTCATTCCGTCGACCTTGCGGTAGAAATCCAGCGGGAGATAGCGAAACAGACGCCATGATTCGGGTTTCCGGATGGCGCCAAATACCGTATAGACGCTTGCTGCCAGGCTTACGCTGTTGAATACTCCCAGTGCTGATTCACGTTTAAATCCCATAAACTGAGCGATATCCATGACGCCATCTGCCAGCATACCTTCGGAGTTTGGTTGATGTTGAAGCGTTCTGTTAATTTCTTTTGAAATGGCATTTGCACCATCAATAACCAGAATCGCTCCTGCAAGCGCACCCACTGGATTCATTGTCATCATTGCACCAACACCTGCAACAATCTGTAACCCTGAAAGCACAACCTTAATCGATGAGATAACGTAACCGACGACTTTGTTATTTTCTCTAACCAGTTCAATCTGAGCAAAAAGCTGAGCTGTACGGGAGCGAAGCATTCTGCTTTGCTCAAGAAGACTTTCGTTCTCAGCCCGAATGTTTTTCAGGCATTTCATGCACTCCTCATCACTTCTGGCCGCCCGGGTAGCACTAAATTGTTGCATCACAAACTGCCGAATATCATCCATAAATTTAATCCGTGCGAGTCCGTCGCTGAGATGTTGCCCTCCGACAATATTCGCAGTATTGATTAGCTTGCGGGCTTCAAGATTTATCATTGTTTCAGCCCATGCACGGACGTTCTGACCAGGGAAAAGTGCAATATCCATTTTAATTTTCTCATCTGATAACCAACGTTTACAGATTATCCTGGCATCAGAAACTGGCAATAATAAATTGGATAATCTGTCGCGAGCGCAGAATTCGCCAAAGGTATATACCGACGGAAATCATCTTCGTCGTTGATGGCGACCATGAGATGGTGATTGGCTAAAATGGATGTAAGAAACATAGACTTACCCCAGCCTCTCCATCCTCGTCTCCCCCTCCGCCATCGACAGCTGATACAGCGAAAACGATCGGTGCTTCTCAATCAACTGCGCCAGCTCCGGCGAGTGGCTGGTGAGCCAGATCTGCGAGTAGCGGCTGGCCTCGGCAATGAGGCTTGCCAGAGCGGGCAGCATCTGCGGATGCAGGCTGTTTTCCGGTTCGTTGAGGGCGATGAATGCGGGAGGGCGCGGGCTTAACAGCGCCACCGCCAGGCACAAAAAACGCAGCGTGCCGTCGGAGAACTCTGCCGGTTCCAGCGGTCTGCTCAGCCCCTCGCGCTGCATCATCATGCGGAAGCGCCCGCCGGTGTTGTCGCTGTAAAACACGCAGCCGGGGAAGGCCTGGTCGAGAATGCGCATCAGCAGCAGCTCGTCGCCAATTTCGACAATGGTCTGAAACGCGGCGGCCAGGTTCGCGCCGTCGCTGGCCAGCACCGGGGAACGAAAGCCCACCTGCGGGGCACGGATCGCCGAGCCGGATGAGACGGAAAACTCGTGATAGAATCGCCAGTTACGCAGGGACTCGCGCATCTGCGACACTTCGGGGTAGAGGTGCGGTTCACCGAGCTGACCGAACACCGACTCGTTCTCATACAGCGTGCCGCTGTGGGTCACTTTTTCGTGATGCACGTTGTTCAGGAATACCGCCTGATTCTTACGCTTCATCAGCTGTGACGACGGGCGACGGTGCTGTCCGCCGAGCCAGATAGATTCCTCCTTGATCACCGGATCGAGCTGAAACTGTGAGGGGTAGGGCAGCTTTTCCACGAACCCGACCTGAAGCTCATATTCATAGGTTTCCGTTTCCACCGCCAGGTTCATGCGTCGTAGCTGGTCGCTGCGGGTTTTGCCCGCCCAGAACACTTTCAAAATTCCCCCCTCGTTCGCCAGCGCCTGGGAGAATTGCCCCTGCGCCGCGCTGTGCATCAGGTAAATCGCTTTATAAATATTGGATTTTCCGGTGCCGTTGGGGCCGAACACGATATTGAGCTGTTCCAGCTCAAGCGACATATCGCGAATTGAGCGGTAGTTCTGAATATGCAAATTTTTGATCATCGGGGTACTCCGCTGTGCACGCTTAACCTGTACAGAATTACAGTATTTTACGCTGAGCGCAAAAAAAAGACGACAGTGAGGGTGTCGTCTAAACGGGGTACTGCTTTGGGCCTCTGTGGGTCAACAGGGCCTTCGCTTCTTTCTTATCAGGTAACGGCCAGACGCAGACCCAAATCATCAGGATAGGGATCAAAGTAGTTTTGCGTCATCAGATACCGGTCAGGGTATTCAGCCAGATAATGCTTCAGCAGCGTCAGCGGCGCGAGGATCGGCAGCAGCCCGTCCCGGTAATGCAGGATCACATCACGCAGTTCTCCACGCTGGCGGCTGTTCAGCTGGTTACGGAAATAGCCCTGAATGTGCATCAGCACGTTAGTGTGATTCTTCCGCGAAGCGGGTTTTTTCAGAATGGTCATCAGCTTGTCGCGATAGGCCACGAAAAACGCGTCCAGATCGTCCCACTCGTGCAGTGATGCCACGAACGGGCCAATTTCACGGTAGCCTGCCTGATGGTGCGCCAGAAGCTGAAGCTTATAGCGGCTGTGAAAGTCCAGCAGGGCACGGCGCGTCAGGCCATTTTTACGCATTACGTTCAGTTCGTGGAGAGCGAAAACGCGCTCAACAAAGTTTTCCCGTAGTACCGGATCGTGCAGGCGACCGTCTTCTTCGACGGGCAGCCAGGGGAAAGTTTCAAGGAGGGCGGCGGTGAACAGCCCGACACCCTCCTTGCGGCCCCGGTTGCCGTTTTCGTCGTACAGCCGCACGCGCTCCATGCCGCAGCTGGGGGATTTTGCACAGACGATAAAACCCGCCAGATCGCCGATTTTCGGCAGATAATCTGCCGTAAATGCGGCCATCTTCTGCGTGACGTCATCGTGCGGCGCTTTGCTGAACCGCATTTCTGTCTCGCCGCCGGTGGTCATCACCAGACGCAGCGCCGGACGAGGCGTGGGCAGGCCGATAGCCATTTCAGGGCATACCGGACGGAAAGCGACCCACTGCGCCAGCTCATCCATCACAAAGCCCATACGCTTATGCCCGCCGTCAAAGCGAACGGCGGAACCGGTCAAACATCCGCTAATACCCAGCACAGGTTTTGTTGTCATGGTGTGCACCTCCCGATCTCATACCTAAAAGTTACACAACAATGCGTATTTGTCCAAGTACTGGCGGGATTATTTTTAAATCGTCTTTAAAATCAAGAGCAATCAGCTGCCCTTGTAGGTTGAGTAACCGTACTGGCTGAGCAGAAGCGGGATGTGCAGTTTTTCATTGGTGCGGGTGACGGTGAACAGCACCGGCACTTCCGGGAAGAAGGAGTCCAGCTTTTTACCGTGGAAGTAATCGGCAGTTTTGAAGGTCACTTTATACACGCCAGGCGCCATATCCTGATCCTGCGGATAGAGCGATTTGATGCGCCCGTCGTGGTCGGTTTTACCGCTGGCAATCGGGGTCCACTTGTCCTGCTCCTGCTTCTCCAGCGTGACGGCCACATCCGCTGGCGGCATACCGGTTTGCTGGTCCAGAACGTGGACGCTCAGGGTGCCTGCCGGGGCGCTGAACGCGGCAGGCGCGAAAGCCATTGTAGCCAGCATCATCAGAGGGAGTGTCTTTTTCATCGTGTTTTCCTGTTGAGTTGTCGGTGACAGGAAAACGTTAGCACTCGCTGTGCGAAAAAATATTCAACTTTTCGTGAAGATTGCCTCAGCAGAAAATAATCAGAGGATAATCACCTCAAGGGAAACCTGCTGCTGCCACTGCGCAACCTGCTTTTTCCGCACGGCGGTAAGTTTACCGCTGGTGACCAGCAGCCATTTGCGGTCCGGGAAAATTTCCGGGGCCAGCGCGGCAGGGGGAACCGGCAGTATGTCGATGCGGTGGCCCTGGCCGGTGCGCGTCAGAGCTTCAAGCCAGATCTCACAGGGGTCGTTCAGATGCCAGCCGCTGATGAGGATGTTATCGCCCGGCGCTTTTTTATCGCCCTCAAGGCAAAACGAGGTATAGGCGATGAGGATGCCGTCGAGGATCTCACGCAGCGTCATGGCGGCGGCGACGTTGGCCGATATCTGGCTGCGCAACGGACGCAGCACGTTAGTGACCAGCTCTGGCCTTGGGTATTCGCGTCCGGCGTCGTAAATTATCTGACGCAGGGACTCAATTTTCCCCTCCTGCAACTTTTGCAGCATGGCCTGTTGCAGGGTTTGCCAGTTATTGGCGCGGCGCGGCGCAGGGCGTTCCAGCAGTGATTTTACCTGACCGATGGGTACGCCTTTTTTTACCCAGTCGAGGATTTTCAGCGCCTGCTGAACGTCCTCATCGCTGTACAGGCGGTGACCGCCGTCCGTACGCTCGGGTTTGAGCAAGCCATAGCGTCGCTGCCACGCCCGCAGCGTGGTGGCGGTGATGCCGCTGAGTCTGGCGAATTCGCCGATGGAGTAAGCCATGTCTGCATCCGAAGAGAAGGAGTTGTCTCAATATACTACGAATATTCCCCGACGGGATGAAGCGCCGCACGGGTGCGCTACACTTAACGTCCAACCGCGTAAATGAAAGGAGTTCTCATGAGGCTATGGCCTGTCGTTACCGGTGTCGCCATTGCGCTGACGCTGGTTGCCTGTAAATCTCCCACGCCGCCGAAAGGCGTGCAGCCCATTACCGGCTTTGATGCCAGCCGCTATCTCGGCAAATGGTATGAAGTCGCCCGACTGGAAAATCGCTTCGAGCGCGGTCTGGAACAGGTCACCGCGACGTACGGCAATCGCAGCGATGGCGGTATCAGCGTACTGAACCGCGGCTACGATCCGGTGAAGAAAAAATGGAATGAGAGCGAAGGAAAGGCGTACTTTACCGGCGAACCGACCACGGCTGCGCTGAAGGTATCGTTCTTCGGCCCGTTCTACGGCGGCTATAACGTGATCAAGCTGGATGATAAGTACCAGTACGCGCTGGTCAGCGGCCCGAACCGCGACTATCTGTGGATTTTATCGCGCACCCCGACCATTCCGGATGCGGTAAAACAGGACTACCTGAACACCGCACGCGAGCTGGGCTTCCGGGTCGATCAGCTGGTGTGGGTGAAGCACTAACCTACTGATACGAAAAGGTGATGCTTGCCAGGGCGTTGGCCGAGCCGGGGACCAGTTCACCGGTTCGGATGTACTGCGCCTGGAACGGCAGGGACAGCGTTTGTGCCGAGCTGGTGGTCTGGATGAAAAACTGTCCCGTCGTACCTGCGGACGAGCTGTCCGGTCCCATCATCAGCGGCCCGGTACCGTTATAGAAAAACTGTACGCCAATGCCGGAGGCCGTGGAGTCCCCGGTCAGCGTCACGACCGACGAGGTATTTGACGGTGTGGTCTGATCGGTCATCACTGCGTTAACCGCCACGTTCTCATCGCAGGTCAGGCTGACGTTAAACTCCCCCGACGGCGAGGTGCTGCCTACGCTGGGCAGCGTGTGAACATCAATGGTGCCCAGGTCGACGTTGGCGCTTTTTGTGCCTACCGTGCAGCCGCTTGCCGTCACCGTGATGGTGGTGGGGTTGATGATCACCTGCGCGGTTTTCACTTCGTTGTTATAGGCCGTCAGGATCGCCGCGTTAATGGTCGGGGTCTGGTATACGCCGGATTTCAGCGGAACGCCGGTCTTGATAAACGTCACTTTTGCCGACCAGCCCAGTGCGGTGGCGTAACCGTTAGTCCCATCGGCCGGATAGCTCTGCGTAATGCCCGTCTGCATCGGGACATAGGTGGTGCCGTTATAATCTTTAAGCCCAAGAATGAAGCCGATGCCGGGCACGCCCGTTTCAAATACCATGTAATTTGCGCCATCAAGAATAACCGTGATGCCGGTGGCGGTTATACTGCTGCTCGGCTCCAGCGTCCCTTTGGAGCAGGTAAATACCAGGCCGCACCAGAACACTTCCGAGACGCTCGCAGAGGCGCTCCATTCAGAGCCGATCGTCTTTCCAGGCACGATGGAGTCTGCCGGGCCGGACCACGACATAGGCGTTGGCGAAAGGGTGATATCCGATGTCCAGGAGAGGGCAAGTGCCTGAGAGGACATGAAAAACAGGGCTAAAAACAGTAAACGCATTATTGATACTCCGTCGTCCAGGTTGCCACTGCCGAAACGTCTCCGGCATTGACCGGCGCACCCGTGGCGGCCAGTCGCGCATAGAAGGTCATTTTTACGCTGTCATCCCCCGCCGCGCCGTAAGCAGCGGTTTGGGTGTCCAGCGGGATAAGTACGCTGTCTTTATCCAGAATCTGCACCGCCACGCCGGTCGCGCCGCCGTCAGCGACTTTCAGAAGCTGCGGGTTCTCGTCATCCGGCGTACCGCTGAAGCGGATTTTCACGCCAGCAAAGGTGGGGCCGCACGCTTCAAGGGTGAGCGTGAAGGGCGTTTTGATATTGCTGACCGCGCCCGCCTCGCTAAATTGCTTCACGCCGAGGGTGCCCAGCGGCACGTTTTGCTCCTTCGAATCTTCCGAGACAATGCAGGTATTGCCGATCACGTTGCCGGTCACGGAAACCAGCACGTCATAGCCGCGCGCGGGAACGGTGATGAACATCAGCAGGATCAGGGGGAGGAACCGGATGGTTACTGACATATGACCTCCTGGGAATAAAGCCCGGTGCGGGCGTGATAATTCTGCGGGTTCAACGCATAGCGGATCGTGCAGCGCTGGGCGCTGTTGCGCCCCCATACGGCATGCAATGTTCCCTCCGCTGACAGGCCGGTCAGATACACGCTGCCGCCGTCGCCGACGATACCGCTGGCTTTGTCATCCTCTGACGAGACCAGCGTGCCGAAGGGGAGCACGTCTTTAGCGTGACGTACGATAAACATCGCTTTTGCCCCCTGACGCGTGGTGAGGGTGGCGCGAACCAGTGCCCCGTCGGTGGGGATTTTATTGGCGATGGCGTTCTCAAGTTCCACGTCATTGCCCACGGTGGTGACATCCAGCGCAACCTGATTAACGCGATACGGCGTGGCGTACGGGATCACCGCATAGCCCCGGCTGTCGGTTTTGATGCCCTTGTGGTTGAGCACGGCGACATGGCTGGCGCCCGGGGCTTTCACCAGAATATTGGTGTTCCCGAGCGGCTGGCTCAGCGTCAGACCATCCTCATGCAGCACCGCACCGCCGCTCATCCCGTAACTGAGGTTGCGGGAGTCACCGGCGTAGCTGTAGCCCAGGTTATAGTCTCCCCACGCGCCCTCGTATTGCAGCGCGGCATCGCCGCCGTAGTGCTGCTGCGCGCTGTAGCGCTGGTTGACGCTATAGAAAAGATTCTCCTGCCCCGGCAGATAACCACTGACACCGGTACTGGCGGTGGTGCCAGCGGGATCCGCATGGGTAGCGGTAAAACGGAGACGGGTCGACAGCGCCGGGTTACCCAGCGGCACCGACAGGGACAACGCGAGGATATTGTCTTTCTTGTTGTCGTACAGGCCAGAGCTACGCTGGGCGCTGATGCCAAGCGACAGGTTACGAAACGTCGCGTTCCACGCGAACTGCAAACTTTGCGTGGTTTTTGACGTATTCCAGTAGGTTTGTTGATCCCAGGACAGCGACAGCGAGCCGTATTCGCCCATCGGCTGCGACAACAGCAGCTGATTTTTTGCCTTACGCGACATATGCAGGTTGTAAACCGTGTCGTAGTGAGTGGTGACGGTGCCATCGTCTTCCACGGTCTGTTTTGGCGCTCCGCCCGCCATGCCTTTGTAAGTGGTATCGCTGAGGGTATAAAACCCTGCCGTTGAGTAACGCAGCGAGAAGAAATTGACTCGCGTACCGATATCGTTCAGCAGCTTGCTGTACCGCAGGCGCACCGAATCACCGATGTAGTGCTGGTTATCAGCCAGCTGGCTGCGGGCATGGGTGAGGTCGAGGGAGTAGGCGCCAAAGCGGCCGAGATTCTGCCCGATACCGAAGGCCAGGCCGTTGTAGCGATCGGAAAACTGCGCCCCGCCATAAAACGTGAGGCCGTATCTCCAGCCCAGGAACAGCTCGCCCTGCGCGAAGGAGGGCGAGATCTGATTGCCCGCAGGGCGGTATTTCCCCGCCCCCAGAGCATATTTGACCTGACCGTTACGCACCAGATTCGGCACGCTGGCAAAGGGCAGGGTGTATTGCGTCTGGCTACCGTCGCTCTCCTGAATGGTGACCGCGAGATCGCCGCCGGAAGAGGTCGGATAGAGATCTTTCAGCACAAACGCCCCCGGCGGAACGGAGGTTTGATAGATGACGTTACCGTTCTGGCGAACCGTCACCGTGGCATTGCCGCGCGCGATGCCACGCACTTCGGGCGCGTAACCGCTCAGGCTGGCGGGCAACATATTGTCATCGGTCTTCAGGGCAACCCCACGCAGGCCAACGGCGTCAAACACCTGCGATGAGGTGAACGTTTCACCGGCATAAACCTGGGCACGCAGGGCGCGGATATCCCGCTGTAGCCAGGTCTGGACGTGGGTGAGCTCGTTACTCTCTTTGGTCCACGTGGTGAAATCACGCAGCCGCCATGCGCCCAGGTTGGCGCCGCTGTTGAGGCTCACAAACAGCTGTTGTTCCCGCGTGCGCGTCTCGCCCCGGTAGTCATTATTCGCGCCATTGACCACATAGTTCAGCCACGCGGCAGGGATGCCGGACTCCCAGCTCTCCGGGCTGACGTACCCGCGCGGCAGAGCGCGCATCGCGCTTTGCGGTACGGTGAAGTTGAGGGTAAGCGTCCTCTGGTCAAAATCAAACCGGGTATCGGCGAATGACCGGGTTAAAAAAATGCACCGCTGCGCAGGCGGCAGCTCACCCCCTTTAGCCTGACGGCTGTCGATGCCAAGTGCGGCGAATTGCGCAGGCGTAAGGCACGGCAGGGCTTCACCGGCGGTGTTTTCAGCGACGCGAAACGTGACGTTACCTGTGAACGCGAACTGGGTGTTGATATACACGTTAAGATTGTACTCGCCCGGCGGCAACGCGCTCCCGGCGTTGACCCAGGCGAGATCGGCGCTGTTGGCGCGCTCGCCGTTGAGAAAAGCAGGATTAAATTGCAGCTCGCTTTCGGCAGCCACGGCTTGCCGAATCACCAGGGCGATCGCCGTGGCGCACAGGATTTTAATTTTCATGTGGTCACGCCTTACTGTTTTTATTATTGGGACAATGACGTGCGGGTAACGGGCGTCCAGGCCCCATAATCGTTAATCGTCTGGTAGCTCATGCTGCTCGCATGGCTGAAGGTGTCTGCCAGCGTCACGCTGGATTTCGGCGGCACCATGACGGGCGACACCGGCCTGCCATCAATTTTCACGTTAATGGTGGTGAGGTAATACGGCGTTGGGTTGGTCAGCGTGACCTTGCCCGCGCGGTAGGCGCCGGCAAGGTTTTTCCATGCCTCCCCTGCACCTTCCCTGAGCCGCTCCGGGCGATAAAAGACCTTGATGCGGTTGGCAGAGGCGAATTGCAGCGAATTGCCGGAACCGTTTTTAACCTGCTGTGGGATAGCTTTGACCGTCATCCAGTACAGCGTCTCGCGATCGGCTGGCAGGGCGTCGCCGCTGAACATGATTTTCACCGCGCTTTCGCTGGCGGGCTTCATGACGTACAGCGGCGGCGTGATGACGAAGTCGTTGGTACGGCTCCCTTTCTCGTCTTCCATCCAGGACTGGATCAGAAACGTGGCATCAGGGTGGGTATTTCTTACCTGCATCATCGTCTGCGTAGCCGCGCCGGTGTAGATCAGCCGCGTTGCGCCTAACCCCACGCCGCCTGCGTACACGGCGGATGAACATAACGTGCCAGCCAGACAAATCCATGTGTTTACGCGCATAGTGCGTCTCCTGAAAGCTGAGTCAGACCCGGCCAGCAGACCGGGCCTGAAGATTACGAATAGGTCACGGTGTAGGTGGCGACCGCGCTGGCATCACCCGCCGTGGCGTTGCCCAGTGGGGAGTAATATTTCGCGCTGAAGTTCAGGATGTTCGCCCCCGCACGCAGGGGGATCGCTGCTGCCGGCTCACCCAGCCTGACGACGTTGCCCTGTTCGTCATAAAGACGGATAGCGACATGCTGCGCCGAGCCCGCGCCGCCGTTTACTCCCGCGGCCAGGCTATTCACATCGGTACTGTCCGGTGTACCGGTGAAGGTGATAGCCACGGTCGTTGCGGCAATAGGGTTATCTTCCGTGGACGCCGAGGTATCGGCGATTTCGCAATCTTCCAGGGTGATGGAGAAGGCTTTTGCGGTACTGGCTTCACTGCCTGCGGCAGCCAGCGTGGCGGTACGCACTTCACCCATGTCGACGTCGATATTGGCGCTACCGGCGCTGATGGCACAGGCGGAGGTCACCACTTTACCGCTGAAGTTAACCGTGCCGCCGCTGGTGGTGGCGGCCAGTGCTGAGCCCGCTGGCAGCAGGGCGGCAATGCTTAATGCCAGCAGAGAATGGCAAGTAAGGCGTGCTTTCATTTCATAGTTCCTTGATTTTTTTATTACGAGATTTGCTCTGAAAGCGGCAGGTCTAACTGGTTAAAAAGACCAGCAAATCTGTCTTATTCCTGAGCCCGAGTTTCCTTATCGCTGAGCTTTTTAAGGCGCTCACGCGGCGATAAGAAAGTTTCTCCAGTTCTGCGATGTAACGTATATCTAGTCCGTTCCTGAGTTCCTTTAATACCCTCCTTTCTCCAGGCGTCAGCGATAACGCCGCTGGCTGCTTTTGGGGCCGATAATGGCTATCGACCATTTTTGCTAGCTTTATCCGCCACTGATAAACCGTGTTCTGTAGCGAGATATAGGCATCAATATCTTCCCGGACCCATAACAGGGAATGGGCAGAGGTTGAGTACAGGCAGATAATCACTTCAGGCTGCGTGACTTTGATTTTTTTTAAATATTTCAGTGAGTCATACCCTGTATGGTATTTCTCTGCGCCGGATATAAATAAGATATCGATACGAATCGACGACAGCGCCTTATCCAGTTCCTGATAACCTCCTTCGATGATAATGATGTGAAGGTCGTCGCGGATGCTGCTTAATAATGTTTTAATGCCGTTTCTTGCATAATGATCGCCGCCCATCAGTGCAACAGTTATATGCTGTGTTATTTGGCTATTGTTCGTCATGTTATTCCTCGATTTATAATAGTAATCAGGCGAATTATTTATAAGGTTATCGCCAGTATTCTCGAAGCAATGACGTATTGCATACTGTAGGCCTACTATACGTCGGCCAATAAAGAGGTAATCTGAATTAATCTAAAATTGTATTAATTACTAAGATCGAGACCGGTTACGACGCTTCCCTCTGATTGGTCTTATTCCGCTTCGCTTTCTGTAAATTATGATAGCCGCTATTTTTAATGAAAATTTAGCTTTGATAAATGTTTTGTAAGGAGTTTGTCGTCTGGTGTCAGTGCGGGTGTGAAGTTGCTGACGGGGAATAACAATTTACGAATGTTATCATCGATAAAAACTGATAGAAAGGTGGCTTAAAAGCATACAAAAACCCATCATAATGAGGATGATCGTGGATGAAGCGGCTCTGCAAGCCGCATTCTACAAGGGTTGAGTTCTTATGCAGGTTCAGTGAAGCTTAAGGGATGAAATATAAATTAAGATTTTTCGCCAATGGCGAAGATATACAGCATGACGTTAATCAGTCACATTAATCCCGACGTGAATGTCATCCCATACATGCGGTGACCCAGGTTCAACATCTGTTAACCGGAGAATTCATACTGCCCCTATGCATAAGCATTACATTATAAATAATATCGTCGAATTTCATCCTGCGGCCAGCACGTTACGTGATATCAACAATCCTGACCGTGTGGTTGTGTTAAATTCGCCAGCAGGCCGATGCCTGTTGTTATTAATCGACAGAGCGGGGTCGATTGTCACTCAGCAAGAGTTCCTTGATATTGTCTGGCAAAGCCGCGGCATGCTTGTCTCCTCCAATACCTATTACCAGAACATCTCCATCCTGCGCAAAGGGCTCAAAAAGATTGGTTTTGAAACTGACCCTATCGTTACCATTCCGCGGATTGGGTTGACGCTGGCAAGCGACACGCAAATAACCGTCAGAGAGTCTTCACCCGTCGCGCCTCAACCCGCAGAGGGACAATGTGTGGAGGCGCCAGCGATCGAGGAGGTCTCTGCATCCTCCGAGCCAGCAACGCCCGTTGCCAGGAAGCCCACGCGCTGGCTGGCTGTCGTCATGGGGCTATTGATCGTCCTGGCCGGGGCAGGCGTGACGGGATATATGAACGCCACAGAAAACCGTTTTGTTGAGGATTACCGTTTTGCGGCATCCGTCGGAGCCTGTCGCGTTTATCTTGCGAATGACATTCAGACTCACGCTGAACGCGCTTCAGCGCTGACCTATGTGGAACAATTCAAGGCTGAATGCGCGCAATATCCCTGGGTTTACATCAGCTGGTACGCTCTGCTTCCTCGTGCGTCGGTTATTCGCTGCGACCGGCCAATGAAAGAGCCGAACCGCTGTATATCTGATTATTTCCTGAAGGATAGCTAGCATGACTCGTTTTCGGCAGATGCTGTATATCATCGTGACGGGCCTCGTCACCGCAGGCGTGCTGACGGGCTATTACCTGTGGCACCGAACTTACGTTCAGCCTTTTTCATGCCAGGCTAATCTGGTACAGCACCATCCGGATGAGACGCTGACGGTCTGGCTGAATTACACCTTCGACGGGAAACTCGGCACCCTGAGCATGAATGGCCGGGCAAAGAGCGATCCGGGTAAAACCATTGACAGGAAAATTTCCTTTCGGGTGGAGAGACAAGATCATCTCTATTTGCTGGCGTCAGAAAAAAATATGACGTTCCCGGACGATAATGTCGAAGACAGCTGGCTGGAAAAATATGAACCGCAATTCTTTGTCTATCCGGGCAAGAGTATTTATATGCGGATCAATGAACAACATAATGGTAACTATATCTTTACCTTAGGAACATTACCGACATATGTGTGTCGTGGTTCAAAAAAAGAATGATATAAACGAGAAAAACATTATATTTTCCTCCCGTCTCATTTATGCTTGATTTAAAATATCAGGATTACCTTAGAAATAAAAAGTGCGACAGATCATGTTGCGATAATGTAATTAATTTTAAATTTGGCAAGTAAATGAAAAGTGTATTTGACTCCTCCGATGGGGGGAAATCAGTACCGGAAAAGTGTCTGCATATTGGGTTGATATTATGGCCCCGTTATTCACTCCTGGCCGTCTCCGGGTTGCTGGAGGCGCTGCGTTATGCAGCGAAAGCTCAGGATAAATTAGCATTTAAAATCAGCCTGATAAGTGAATTTCCTGATATCCCGATTATCAGCAATGCGGGGATTATCATGAGACCGGATTCCCCCCATGCGCCGCCGGACAGTTTTAACTATCTTGCTGTTATCGGCGGTGAATTGCAGTATCTGGACTTAGGGTATCAGGGGGATAAAGCGTATCTGGCACATGCCCACCATGCCGGGGTTCCGCTCATTGGCATTGGCACCGGCAGTTTTGTCCTCGCACAGGAAGGATTGCTGAATGAACGACGAGCGTCCATCCATCCTTTCCACCTTGATGCATTTCGGCAGGCTTTCCCGCTGGTTTATGCTGAGCAAGGGTATGATTTCATCGACGATGGCGATGTGCTGACCTGCCCGGGCGGTATTTCCACCCTGACGCTGGCAACTGAGCTTATCCGCGCCCATGCCGGGGATGATATCGCCAGCACCACCTGTCAGCGTTTGTCGCTCGTTCCGCATGAAATTGCCACCCCGCGTCCGGCGAATTTTGCGCTTATCCCTGACTCGCGGTTGCGCCGCGCCGTCATGCTGATAGAACAGTTCCTGACCCGGCCGCTCACCACCGCCGGGCTTGCGCGAGAAGTGGCATTGAGTGAACGCCAGCTCAACCGTCTGTTCCACGCAGAATTCGGCAAAACGGCCCGCGAATTTATCCGCAGCGCCAGACTGCGCTATGCTTGCTGGCTGCTGAAGAACTCACAGCAAAGCGTGACGGATATTGCGCAGCGGATGGGGTTCAGCGACTGCGCGCACTTTATTCGTCATTTTCAGACGGAGTATGGTTGTACGCCTGGCGTGTGGCGCACGTCGCAGAGCTGAATATCATTACATTGCTGCCCTGAAACTTTACTCAACCGGAATATCATCATGAAAATAGAAGCCGCACACCCCTCACAATTTGAACGCCTCGTCGCAGTCTGGGAGTCGTCCGTTCGCGCCACGCACCGCTTTTTGCAGGAAAGCGATATCGCGGCGCTGCGTCCGTTATTGCTCAACGCATATTTGCCTAATCTCAGGGTTGTGATTGCCCGGGATGACGTGGGTATTATTCACGGCTTTTTGGGCGTGGATAAAAATCGCATTGAAATGCTGTTTGTGGATGATGCGAGCCGGGGGAAGGGTATCGGGAAAATGCTGCTGCAATATGCCATCGCAGAATTCGGCGTAAATGAAGTGGATGTGAACGAGCAGAATCCGCAGGGGGTGGCGTTTTATCGTTATATGGGGTTTGAGCCGGTCGGGCGCTCGGAGCTGGACGGGCAGGGGAATCCGTTTCCGCTGTTGCATATGCGGTTGAGTGGACAGGCTTAACGCCCTCTTCTGTAAAAGAGGGAGCCTGCAAGCTAGTTACTGGTTATTTGCCCGATAATTACGCCGCGCAATTTTTCGCCATCAAAGTAATACGAGACCGTATTACTCTGGATGAATCCATTCTGTACTGGCGTCTCCTGATAAAAAAGTATCGCTTTCTTTTTGGCGATCCCTTTCTTGCCGAATATTTCAATTAGATTCCTGTGAGTAGCATTCAACAATGGAACATTCGCGACTGAGACGCTGACAGGTTCCGTTGTTTTAGCACACTCTTTATGGATGCCATCTTTGGCAATAACTAGCGCAGTTAACAATCCTGCACCCATTTCGTTATCAGAAATGAACCAGTAATTCGTGCCATCGTCGTCATGAAGGCAGACCCAGCGTGCTGAGCTGTCTTTGTTAACTGGTGTGCTGGTGATATCTGACAGGTGAGTAACCTCCATTCGTACGGCTTGCTTGCCTATAGCGATGGTCGGTGAAAGGGGCACTGTTGTAGAAATTTCCGTCAATGATCCGTCTTCATCGTAATACTCGGTCGCGAAGCCGGTCATTTCCGTTGCTGAGACGTGCGAACTGACTGCAACGAGTAATGGCAATGAACAAATTAAACGCTTCATTTGACAATCAACACCGTATCGTTGCTTTTCCAGATGCTTCTTCTCGCACTCAGAGGAGCAATGATGCAGCCCTCTGAAGAGTCGTCAGGGTGCAAACTGCTTTTACCATGTATTTTAAATGAGTCTCTACCACACATCTCATTTGTCGAGTAGGGCGTGAGGCTGAGAGTATATTTCCCGGTGTGGGCTGAATTATGAGGGGAACCAATTGTGTATTTCCCTCGAGGTAGAGGCCCACTGTTTTTTACACATTCATGAGATGGATCGTTTTTGTAACCACTTGCTCCTGCATAATCTGCATCGAACTGATAAACACCATCAAGATAAAATTTGTGCTCTTTTACATCATATTCCCAGGACATACTTTCTCCTTAAGCGCGTTCCTTCCAGGTATCAGAATGAATGATGTTTCCATCTATGTAATGCCATGTTATTTTTTCATATGTTAGATCTACATATTCACAATGTGTATAGCGTTCGTTTCGCGGTAGTTTAATGTCAAACATGAGTGGTTCAATTTGAACTACTCTTAGTTGATTCTGTAAAATATGAACTCTGCTTTTTTAAGTGTTTGCCCAGTGCATAAGGCTTTGTATAGATAAGAGGATGATGAATCAATCTCTTTCATGAATGCATAGGTACTACAAATGCGTTTTGCAGTGATTTTACCGGAGAATTTATCTATAGGTTGTTCTATAGAATGCATAAATTCAATCACTTCTATTGAACCTTCGCGATATTTTATATCGACAGAACCATTAATCCTCCGGCCTGAATCATCCTCGAGCCATAAGTAAACAGGTATAGCCATCTCAATCTCCTTTTATAGACTGAGGGAAACTACTCTTCATTATGGATTTAAATTGTGACTTTCATTTCAAAACAGGAATGTTAAAGAATTTTGGTTGGTTTAATAGAAAGTTGTAGTTGCGAGATATGGATGGTATCAATTGACGTTTAAAAATTTATAAGGTTGATTTATGACTATTCTTCCATCGCAAGAATAATAGTCACTAAAAAAAGCATCAAATATTGAAATGATGAATATCATTAAATAATGAACCTATGCCGGGATTAGCGCTTAGCCTGCTTATCCCATTTTAATAAGCCGGCGATATCTTTCTTACCTTCGGCTTCTTTCAGCAGGCGCTGCTTTTTTTCAAACTCGAGGTATTCTGAGCACGCCTTTTCATCAGCCGTTTTCTTGCTGATTTTGCCTGCTCCTTCTAAAACGTCCCGGTCATTAAATTGCAGAAACTGATCGAGCTTGGTTTGCCAGTCTCGTAAAAATACCTGCTTGCGGCGTTTGGCCTGATCTTCGGCAAAATCGAGCCACATATTAACGACGCGATTAAGCTCGCTCACCTCATCCTGAGACAGATAATTTTTTGCGGTGGTGACATCGCTTTTACGGACTTCTTCGCATTTATAGCTGGTCAGCCCCATATGCGGTTGAGTGGCGTCCGCACGTTGGTGAATCAACTCAGCAGCGGTGTGCCCAGTGCAGGCAAAATGCAGTTTATTCTGGATGGTCTGAAAGAATTGCGTGGTTTCTTTGAGCGACGGCTGATAGTCAGCAGCTAATGCGAAAATCTCCCTCACGCGAAGATAGACCCGGCGTTCGCTGGCACGTATATCGCGAATGCGTTCCAGCATTTCATCGAAATAGTCAGGGACGGCGGAAGATCCCACAGGCGGATTTTTCAGGCGCTCGTCGTCCATAACGAAGCCTTTAACCAGGTATTCCTGGAGCGTTTGGGTGGCCCACTGGCGGAACTGCGTACCTCGCGTGGATCGGACGCGATAGCCGATGGCGAGAATGACGGGCAGGCTAAAGTATTGAACGTTATATACTTTACCATCGCTGGCAGTTGTTCGGTAAAACCGAACAACTGAATTTTCGACCAGTTCACCCTCATCAAAAATATTCTTGATATGACCGCTGATCGTAGCTTTGGCTTTGCCGTATAACTCACAGATCGTGGCCTGTGAGAGCCACAACGTATCGCTTTCGAAGCGGCATTCAATGCGAACTTTTCCATCCTTGCTGGCAAACATGACAAACTCACCGGCTGGAGAATTTATTAATTCCTCATATGTCATGCTGCCTCCGCTTCATAAGGTTGATGCCTGTAAGCTCGTAGTATGCCAGAAACAGCCGCTAAGCCAGGTGGTTTGTATTTGATTTTGCGAGGCGCTTTCCAGCATGTGGAATTTGGATCGCTGCAAGCGCGTCCTCTATCTCAATAAGCTTTGCTTTCGTCCGTTTATAATCGTCCTGCAAACGCTGCTCCTGCTCGTTATACGCCACCAGAACGATGCATCCTTTCATGACCTTTACCGTGACCTGCTGCCCGGTATCAAACCCCGCCGCGCGCAGCCACTTGCCGGAAAGGATGATTTTAGGCGTGGATTTGTCGTAAACATTCGGGCGGTATCCCACAATTAATGAACGCTCGGTTCCGGATTGGTCAGTGTCTGGGGTAGAATGCGAATCAGCCATAATCAACTCCTTGATAGTTGGTGAGGTTAGACGCTCCGGTTGTGTTCCCGCACTTCGGAGCGTTGCTAATACAGGAGGATTAGGTGGCCTCCTATATGTGTCAGAGTAGATGGATAGGTGGCCTCATGTCAATCATATCGCGCGAAAAAAAACCAAAAGGCGGCGGACAATCTCCGCAGTTTAAGATGCGTATTGATCCGGCATTGAAGGAACAGTTGGATGCGGTGGCGGCTGAGGAAGGGGTGAGCCTCGCTAGCTGGTTAAAGGAGTTGGCGAGAGAGGCGTTACGAGCTAAGGGTATTTCACCGAAAGCATGAATATGTCAGCGTGTTTCTGTATCGAAATCAGTTGTTGTTTCAGGCATGACTTCATCATTCTGATTTGAATTATTCATGGGAGCATTAGTGATGAACATCGGTAAGGCTGTATCGCCAGAGAAAACTTTTTCTAACCCTTTTAAGATATTTGCTTGTGTTGTTTCTAAATCGCCATGAGCAATTGGCCTATAGCAGTCTCTTTGTAATTGTACTTTATCAAAATCGTAATTCATTGCTTGCGAAAGAGCGTAGAGCAAGTCAGTAAAAAGATCATCGGATTTGGATATCCAAATATTAATATCTGGGTAGTCATTAATTTTATTTAGATGGCTATTATAACTTTTCCAGGCATGAGTAACAGTTTGTTCTTTCTTGGTTTGGTATCTGATTCTTATTATTGGGAGTTTTCTTCCATAAAACTCTAGATCGATCATATTTAATGCTTGCACATGTTCTCTATGCAATCTTTGAGCTCTAGTAGACATTAAAGTTCTGAATATCGATAAGCGGCTTTGTTTTCTTTCTCTGAATTGCTCTAATATTTTTTGTATTTGAACAGCAAGAACAGGGCCAACAATAACTGCTGCTGTCATAATTATATCTTTTGTTTCCATGCCAAATAATATATTCATATAACACTTCCTGAGTGATAGTTATAAAGATATTATATGCTTTAAGAATGGATATTTGAAAAAATTAATTATATGAATTTTGGCGGAAGATCACAGGAGTTCTGATTTGGATGTAACTTTCTGTTTTTATTGTGTTTTGTTTTGAGATGATGTTTGGGTTATACACATCGCTATACACATTGTTCCAAGTGTATGGTTCAATCTGACGGATAAAGCTAAAGTCCCTTCATCATCTCTAGAGCTGTTTCAATTAACTCTTCTGAAGGTTTAAATCTAGACATATGACGGACACATATTACAGGGATTTTCACATCATTTAGTACGGCTGAGAAAGCGAAAGTTGTGTAATAACCCTTCTGCTGCGTATAGATGAGAGTGCTTGGGTCACCGAAGTGTTTTAGCAAAATATTTGCTGCTGAAAGGGATTGTAGACTGTTGCTATAAGCGATAATCAGTTCAGGCTTACACAGAGGGATTGTGACATTCTCAAAAAATCTTGCGGAGTATTTTACGAGTTGTTCTACAGTTAGTTTGTGTCGACTCGCCTCCTGTTTGAGTGCTGAGGCATTGGTTGAGCACATCATTATAGCATTAGTAAATACTACGTCTTCCCATCTGTAACCGAGGCTGATAGGTATCTGTTGTAGTCGCTTAGCTAGGTGAGTAATTCCCCATTCCCCCTGCGTCCCTAAATGGACATTCGAGACAAAAGGCTTTGAATGATCCTGAATAATAGACTGGCTGTTGGTCATATGGGAATCAGCTGACGAACCATTGAAGCCCATCACAATGAGGCGTTTGCGTATAGGTGGGGAGGCTATTAATTCAAAAGCAGAATCGTAAGGTCTGCCGGGCAAATCAGCCAAGCCAAAGCGAGAAAGCCCTCCAAGAATAAAGTCTCTAGTCTTATCCATTATTCAAATTCTCTTGTGAAGCCTCATATCGACATCATACGCAAAAAAACTTTTTTTGCATTTAACTGTTCACACTGTTCACCTCATTATTTTTCTTTTTAATATCATGCTGATAGATGGTGATCAGTTGGTGAAGAGTGAACAGTCAACTCTTCACCTCAGCGCGTTTCTGGCCTGTTTCCGGCAACCATCACCGCAATACGATGGTTATGAGGGGGGGATAAAAAGTTTTTTTGGGTTTTACTGTTCACACTGTTCACCTTTGCTTTTTTATCAATAATTTCATAGTGATACAGGGTGAATATACGGTGAAGGGTGAACAGTGTAGTGTTCACCCTGTGGCAATTGCCGGAAAGAAAAAGACCGGCTGTTGCCGGTCTGGAGTTGGTTAAGTCGCTGCGGGTTCGTCGCATTTCGGCAGCCAGTCGCCGTAGCTTTCCTCTTTCAGTGACAGGTTAGTCTGTATCCCCTGCTTTGTGTGCCGCTTCTCATAATTCAGGCCGTACTCTTTCAGCATCATGGGCAGCCCCAGCCCGAACATTTTCAGGCTGAGCACGTTCCTGTACCCGTTAGCCTCCATATAGGCCAGATACGCGTGATAGAGATATTTACGATAATTGCGCGGGACGATGCTGGCATTACCCATAAACATCCCGTTGGTCTGCGGCAGCATTTCCAGATAGCCGCAAAAATCAAACGTCGGGTCAGCATCGCGCTTGATGCTGAGCGCCTCGTCGGAGTTCTGCTGCGACTGGAGCAGTGCGCGCGCTGCCATCGGGTCGCTGAATTTCTGCATAAGCTGGCGCACGATAACGGCCAGCTCGCGCGCAATTTTATCCCTGAGTTGCGGGTCGCGTTCCTCCGGGGCAATCTGCTCCGGGAAATGAATAATCACCCGGCGACGCGACACACCGCCACTGCGGTCAGTGAAGCGCATTGGGTTATTGTTCACGGCCAGAATCACCGCCGGAATATGCGTTGAGTACGGATTCTGGTATTTCGGGTCAACTGAAACTGCATCACCGCCGGTGATGGCCTTGAGTCCTGCGCCGTCACCGCTCCATTTTTCCTGGTCTGGCAGACGGATCAGCGAGAAGCCAATCAGGGAGGCACGCTTGCGCGGGTCTTCCAGCGTGTCGATGTCGGCCGACGTGGCGTTATCCTCCCCGGCGAGCAGGGTCGCGATTTCGGCCAGAATACTTTTCCCGCTCCCGCCGGGACCGGTGACTTCGAGAAAGAGCTGCCAGTCGTAGCGGTTCGCCAGCACCATAAACAGCGCGGCCAGAATCACGTCGCGTTTTTCTGGTCTGCTACCGGCAGCACGGTCGAGCCAGCGCCAGAAATTCGGGGCATGGGTCTCCAGTGTTTCCCCCTCAACAGGCGGGGTAAAATCCACGTCGCACAGCGTGCGCAGCCAGTACGATTTGCTGTGCGGGCTGAACAGGCCGCTCCGGGTATCGAGTACCCCGTTGCGAAAACCAATCAGACGGCGTGCCGGTGCGGCCTGCTGAGGAATAATCAGCTTCAGCGTCTCTACCACTGAGGTGATTCTCCCCGACGAGAACGGAGCGCGCAGGCGCTGGAAAAGCCCGGCTACGTCGCGTTCGAAACTGGACGGCTGAACGACTTTCCATATCCCTGCTTCATAACGGGACAGGAGCTGGCCGTTCGCATCCACCGCCAGCGCTTCGCCGTAATGCTCATGTACCCGCCAGGCCTTGTCGCTGGCACTCATGGCGGTAAATTCCGCCTCGCTCATGGTGTCGAACGGGCTTTGTGCCGGTGGCCGGATGGCGTCATAAATCGCTTTTCGCGTGGCCTCCCCGCCGTGCTGCATAAACGCATCATTCCAGTCACCGAACACCGGAGGCAGGGCGACAATGCCCTCACAGGCTTCTGCGGCCGCGGTGGCTTTTGTCTGGCCATCGCCGCTAAGGTCACGGTCAGCAGCGAGGACAATCTGACAGGCCGGGTGTTTCTGACGGGCAAGGCTCGCCAGAGAAAGGAGGTTCACGGACGACAGCGCCACCATGACAGTTTCACCGGTCAGGTGATGCACGGTGAGCGCGGTCGCATAGCCCTCCGCTATCCACAGGCGTTTTCCGGCCTGTTTTTTCCCTTCGATGACATGACATGCCCCTTTAACCTGACCGCCTTTCAGGGTGCGTTTGAGACCCTCAGAATTGATAAGCTGAAGGTTAACCAGCGCACCGGAATCGTCATACAGCGGGACAACCACATCACCGGCGCGGAACGTCACGCCGCCGGTTTTTTGCATAACCGACAGTACCGGACATTCCCGGTCGGGGAAGCCCTTGCGGGTCAGATAGGCGTTGCCGCTGGCCGTGCGGGTTTTCCCCATGAGCCTGACGGCCAGTGCGGCCGCCGCCTTGCGTTCAGCCTCCGTTTCAGCCTCTGCGGCCGCAATCATTTCCGGGGCAACCGGCGGCAGGTTGCCGGTCACGGCGTTCACCTTCCCGGCAGCCTCTGATGCGGTCACGCCGAACACTTTCTCGACCAGCTTAAGCCCATCACCCGCACCGCACTGGTTGCAGAACCATGTGCCTCGCCCCTCTTTATCGTCAAAGCGGAAACGGTCAGAGCCACCGCACACCGGGCAGGACTGATGGCGATTTTTAATCACCTTCACGCCCAGTGCAGGGAGAATGTTCGGCCAGTGGCCGCACGCCTGTTTTACGGTTTCCGTTACGTTCATTTTCATCTTTTTTTCTCCCTCAGTGCACAACAGGCGATTGAATGTGACGGGCGCAGAGTTCATCCATTACTGCGAGCCCGAGAAAGGACAGTGAGGGCGCGGCCTTGAGTGGTCCGTCTTCCATCAAATCTTCCAGCAGTGCACAGGCAATCTGACGGCCTTTTTCCTCGCCGTGCTGGCGCAGGTAGAAGCCCTCCAGCTCGTCGGCAATCGCACTTTCCAGCGCGTCGAGGGTGAGGTTTGGGTAGCGGCGCTGACGCTTGCATACCGTCAGCCATGCACAGGCCACGGCGCGGCGATAGAGCGCGGCGCGTAATACGGGTGAAAGAGGCTTTTTCATACGTTGCCCTCCCCGGTCAGCCAGCGCTGATTGCAGCGTTCGACCACGCCGTCGAGCTGGGCGGTCATAAGGTAAATCACGGAGGTGAGCTTTAACTGCTGCGCAGGGTCACGACGAACGGTGGCGCAGTCCTGCACCTGCATCAGTTCGTTGACGAGCTGGCCGACATTGCGCATATGCTCAAGGCATTCGAGGTCACGGGCGGTAATGGTGGTGTGTCTCATGCGCGCACCTCCACAACCGGCAGACGGCCAGCAAACGAGAGGACGTAATCGCGAACGAGGGAACGACGTGCAGCGTGTTCATCACCGGCAACGGTGCGGAGCATACAGATACGGGGTTTACGGTCTGCGCGACGAACGGCGGCAAACACAAAGACAAATTGCGGGTGTGATGGGGTGAGGATAGTAGCCATGATGGCAGCCTCCAATAAGTAGCGGTTGCTGCTACCACCGGAAACGCCAATTTCACTGGTGGCAGCCCGAACGGGGTTGGCGTAACCGGCCTTATTGGAAACCGGCCAGCCCGAAGGCTGCCCCGCCCGGACTACCATTATCTTGCTGGAACAATGGTGTACACATAGACACCACAGCCCGGAAAATGGGTGTGCCTGAGCTACGACGTAAAAAAAGACGCAAGGCGCGTCTGAAGTCGCCAATAAGTTACACGGAACGCCAATTCCGGCTGCCGATTTTGCGACAGCGGGAAAACTATACCTGGAAACGGCGACAGGAAGCAAGCCAGAAAAAGGGGGGGTTTGCTGAACGGTCATCATCATGCGTCATAGCCCCGGTTACGTTCGGCAATGCGATCCGCCATCCATGCAGTAATTTCAGACTGCGCCCACGCCACGTTTTTTCCGCCCAGGCTGATTTGTTTCGGGAAAGCCTCCCGGCTGATGAGGTCGTAAATGGTCGACCGGGACAGGCCGCACAGATGCATCACTTCAGGCAGGCGGATAAAGCGCTCCTGAACGGCATCAGAGACCGACATCAGCGGCGCGACAGGGGCAGAAGACGGGGAAGAAAAATCGGTGTGCATCGGGCTACCTCATAATGTCCATACAGTGCCGGTCATGTCCGTCCGGCTTCGGGTAGCTCCTTATTATGTCTATATTTTTCCTCAGGTCATGTGAGATTTTTGGGGAAACAAACATTGACTTTTCGCTATGGCAAACAAAGGAAAACGCTGGCAAACATATGCAAATCACTGCATTACAATGCAGCAATTTCTATTGCTTTTAGTTATACATTTTTCATTTTTAATCGAAATAAAGTCTAAGTGGTATAGACAGAGCAAAACAGGAGGGTGAACAGTGGTGAACAGACGGTGAACAGTCATGCCGTCAACTGTTCACCCTTTATCTTACTGTATTTCTTATATTTTTATTTAAGGTGAACAGTGGTGAATAGTTCTAAGTAAAAAAACAAACGATGAGCAAGGTTTTGCTGAGACCTTTCTCTGGCAAGCCGGGTTTTGAGTGCTGTTTGTGCCAGAACTGCCACAACTGCAATCAATCGAGATGTTGTGTGATGAAGGGCAGAATCATTTCAGGTTGAACACACGGAGAGCCTGAACATGAAACCCGAAACAGTCATTACCCCCCTGCAGAATGTAGCCGCCCAACAGTCCGCAGAGAGCAGCCAGCGCATCACAGACAAGCTGAGCGCATTCACTGCGGCCAGAAACACACATGCGGCCAGCATGAAGGAACTGAAAGAGATTGATACGTCCATTGAACGCTGTAAGCAGGAGCGGCAGACCGCCCTAAGTGAGAGTGCAGAGGCGGAGCAGGACTGGCGCAGTCGCTTCCGAACTCTGCGCGGCAATCTCACCCCTGAAATGAAAGCTGAGCACAGCAGGCGTATCGCCAGTCGCGAGCTGGCCGACGAGTTCACCGGCCTGATTGCGGAGCTGGAAACTGACCGGACACGCGCCATGCTGAATGCCTGCTCGACCGCCAGTAAATACCTGTCAGCGCATGATGATGCCTTTACCACTTATGCCGGTGCGGAATGGGCTCAGGCGGTCAACACGCTCCCCGCCGCGCTCATTCGTGCTTTCCTGCTGCGCATTCGCGCCCTCGAAATGCAGGGTGACAGTGCACCCCAGTCCGTTGTCGTCGGCGAGCTGCGCGATGCGCTGAGCCGTCAGGGCAGTCTGTATCACTTCGATATGAAGCAGGAGCCGGTATTGTCTGTGACGGGCATGCACCGGCCGCAGATTAACGGTGTGGATATGGAGCTGTTACGCAGCCCGGCGAAGAGAATGATGCTCGCCAGAAAACTGGCTGATAATGGCGAGACAAAAGCGGAGGCATAAGTATGTTTCACTGCCCGTTCTGCAAAACCAGTGCGCACGCCCGCACCAGTCGCTATCTGTCTGAGAACGTCAAACAACGCTATCACCAGTGCGTGAACGTCGAGTGCTCGGCAACCTTCCGTACACTTGAATCCGTTGACGGTATTATCCGTTCACCGGTTACTGAGCCGGTTATCCCTGTACCCGCACCGGCGGCCACCGTTAACCGTGCCGGTGCGTGAGCACGGCCAGACATCAGGAGAGATATACGTGACCACACTGACGCTACAGAAAGCCTTTGAGGCCTGTCAGGCAAACAAATCCGCCTGGCTGCAACGCCGGGATGAACTGAAGCAGGCCGAACAGGCATACCGCGAACAGCTTGCCGGTAACGGCCGCAGCGGCCGGAGCCTGCAAACCCTGCGCGAAATTATCGACGTGAAAAAGTGGGAAATTAACCAGGCTGCCGGGCGTTATATTCGCTCGCATGAGGAGGTGCAGCGAATCAGCATCCGTAACCGTCTGAATGATTTTATGCAGGCACATGGCGCGGAGCTGGCCGCCGCCCTTGCCCCGGAGCTGATGAATTATTCCGGGCAGCATTCCGCCATTCAGCGCTGCGCCATGCAGCATTCACTCGACTATCTGCGTGAGGCGCTGCAGGTCTGGCTGGCCGCCGGTGAAAAAATTAATTATTCGGCGCAGGATAATGACATTTTAACGGCCATCGGATTCAGGCCTGACGCGGCTTCGCGCGATGATAATCGTGAAAAATTCACACCCGCACAGAACCTGAATTACACCCGCCGACGCGCAGAGCTGGCCGCGCAGTAGTCCTTTCAAAAATTCCCGAAAATCCCGCCTTTTTCCAATAAAAAAGCCATGCATGCATAAGGTGCATGGTTTTGCATGCGTTTTACCGATACTGGAACCCCCGCCAGCGCCAGCACTGGCGCGCCCTGAGGCCGGTCATGCACCTGCATTAAAAGCGCCCCCTTAAGCGGGCAGGCGTGGCGGGGAGAGCATTGCGCGCTTCAGATGTTAATCGTTTTTAGCAGTTTAATGTCACTGAGTTATTGGAGATGAGTTATAAACCGCATCTCTATGACGATGTGATTTCTGATGACGTGACTAAAGCGTAATATGCTGTAATGACCCTCTAATGGTCGGAGGTTTAGAGCATTACCTAATGGGGGCTTGGGGTTGTTCTGAACTAATTTAGGTAGTATTTAAACGAATTTGGAGAAGATATGGATAAAAATTTAATAGATTTTCTTTTGCAAAGTCAATTATATGACGATATTGATTCCTCACAGGTATATTCGAATGTTCCTGATTCAGATTTTGTGAGGTTGTTAGAGGAGTATTACAGTTATTCTTCAGAAGTGGATGCTCAAGCTAAGTATTTTCTGGAGGATGATGGGTTTTTGAATTTATATATGACGGATATAAATGATTCTAGTTTTTATTACAAGGCTCTTCTTAGCATTGATAATATAATAATTAATGATGAAATTATTGAGTGCTATTACCAAGCTAAACGCACGGATATCGATGAAACGATGAGTAATATGCTTTGGGAAAAGGATTCAAACATCATTCCAAAGTTAAAGTCTCAGGTGGCAAATTTTATAAATTTTATAAGAAAAAACAAAGATCTTATTGCTATAGGTTCTATACAGATTGTTGGGAGAAAATCGAGCGCGTATCACTATGTTACAAAGCAAGCTGTGCTTCTGAATGATGCCGATGAGGAAAAGTTGCATGAAATGATATCCAATCCGGCTATTGTCAGCGAATATTTAAATGCTGCAAGTTATAGGAGTTGTAAGCGCCTATCTGCTGAAGGGCATATAAAAATACTAGACGCTCAAGAAATAAGTGATTTTATTATTATTAATTTGAGTGATTGTACTAGTGACTATGTGAATTGTTATAACTACTCTACAATGGAGGTTATTGATTATGATCAAAGTAGCGGGTTGTTGAGATTCCAAATAAAAAAAGACACACCTCCTGAGACTGAAGAAATTTTCAAGAACTGGGTCAAATCCTCCATTCACAGAACAATTTCTCAGCATTACAATAGTTTTTCTATAGATTATGGATTTGCCTATTATCTAAATTCATCATTCACAACTACATGTCCTTTTATTAATAAAATACTTCCTTATCTAAATGACGGTTCAAGTGTTATTCAAAAAATGGTTGAAGTTGATTCTCCAATATTGAATAATCTTTCAATTGATTATATCGCAAATGTCAAAAAAGACTATGGTGAGAGTTTTAATGCTTATAAGTTAATCCTTAAAGATATAGCTAGACGGATTCAATTTGCAAGTAGTGAAAACGAGATAATAGGATTACATCAAGAGCTTAAAGAGAAAATTATAGATGAAGGTATGCCTGAAGTTAAAAAGGCAATAAAAGATATGAAAAAGAATGTTGTTTTAAATTCAGCTTTTGATTTTGGGTTGCTGGCGGTTGGGTTAACTACAATGCCAGCAAGTTTTCTTGCAGTAGCTTTGCAAGCAGGAAAAACAGTTTATGATTATAATAATAGAATGGCGGCGATTAAAAACCACCCATCCTATTTTATACTCAAATCAAAATGATTTATCATGCTGGCAATTTATAATATGCATATAAGTTGTCAGCATACCATTGCATCATTTCACTGCGTTTTTCAAAATATAGCGCATGATTATAAATGCCTCGTATACTGTTTTTATCAGCATGTGCTAACTGCATTTCAATCCATGCACTATCAAACCCCTGTTCATGTAAAATTGTCGACATTGTATGTCTAAAACCGTGACCGGTAGCACGTCCTTTGTAACCAAGCAACTCAATTACCTGTGACACACTTTCTTTTGAGATCGGTTTACTACGGTTGTTCCTGCCAATAAAAATATAAGGGTAGTGACCAGTAATAGGCTTGAGTTGCTTGAAAAGGTCGATTACCTGAGTAGAAAGCGGCACTATGTGAGGCCTGCGCATTTTCATCCTTTCTGCTGGGATTTCCCAAATACCTTTCTCAAGGTCAACTTCATCCCACGTAGCAAAGCGCATCTCTTGTGTTCGAACACCAGTTAGCATAACTATTTTTGTCGCATTCTTAGTGATGATGCTGCCGGTATACGCTTCAAGATCACGAATAAAATGAGGTAACTCTTCAGCGGATAAAAATGGATGATGCTTTTGCTTCGGAACGGTCAAAGCAATAGCCAAATCAGGAGCAGGATTGTATTCTGCGCGGCCAGTTATGATTGCATAGCGATAGACCTCGCCGCATCTTTGGCGCACTTTTCTGGTCTTCTCTAGTGCTCCACGCTTCTCTATTCGTCTCAATACTTCAAGCAGTTCTAACGGTTTGATTTCACTGATAGGGCGTTTACCAATGAACGGGAACACATCTTGTTCAAATGTCTTAATGATTTCTTCGCGATAGGCCACTGTCCAGCGGTCAGCTTTGTTGGTGTGCCATTCTCGACATATGGCTTCGAATGAATTCTCTGTTGAGAGTTGCTGTGCCAGCTTTTGGGCTTTACGTTCTTCTACTGGGTCTATGCCGTTTGCTACCTGCTTACGAGCTGTATCGCGTTTCTCACGTGCTTCTGCAAGGCTCACAAGGTCGTAGCTGCCAAATGACATTAGCCGTGCTTTACCGGCAAAACGAAAGCGGAAGCGCCAGCCCTTTGAGCCGTCTGGATTGATGAGTAATGACAGGCCTTGACCATCGTTCAATGTGTAGGGCTTGTCTTGGGGCTTTGCTCGTTTAATTTGAATGTCTGTGAGTGGCATGTGTATAAGTCAAAAATGTGTATAAAAGATCTATACACATCACTATACATATTTTTCACGGATTCAGGGAGAACTTGTCGGACGTTTACGGATGAGTGATTTACTATGTATACTGAAAATAAAGGATTTTTATACGTTCCCGGATAGCGGCGGAGGAATTTTGGCGGAAGATCACAGGAGTCGAACCTGCCCGGGAACGCTGGCGCCCCCAACTGGATTTGAAGTCCAGCCACCTCACCGGAGATGACGATCTTCCGCGCCTGCATTGCTACATGGAGGCGGGGCGCATTATAGCTACTTTCAGGCATTTACCACATACCCCACACCACTTTTTTCACCTCTCTTTTGACCTTAACCCCCCTGTTTCAGCTAATTCTTAAGAAAATCCTCAGGTTAGCATTTCGTGCTCATCAACTTTTATCCCGATCACAAAAAACAAGAAACGTAATCTCTTAACCAGAAAACGCAATACCCGCCCCTGAAACAATGGTTTAAAAAACGGTAACCGGTCTCAGCGCCCCCTACAGCGTGAAGGATAAAAATATGAGCGAAGTCCTGTCAGTAAAAGAGAAGATTGGCTACGGCATGGGAGACGCCGCCAGCCATATCATTTTTGATAACGTCATGCTTTATATGATGTTTTTCTACACCGATATTTTTGGTATTCCCGCCGGGTTTGTCGGCACCATGTTCCTGCTGGCCCGCGCGCTGGATGCGATCTCCGACCCGTGCATGGGGCTGATTGCCGACCGCACCCGCAGCCGCTGGGGTAAGTTCCGTCCGTGGATTTTGTTCGGCGCGATCCCGTTCGGCATCGTCTGCGTGCTGGCGTATACCACGCCGGACCTCAGCCTCAACGGTAAAATGGTTTACGCCGCCGTTACCTACACCCTGCTGACCCTGCTCTATACCGTGGTCAACATCCCTTACTGCGCGCTGGGCGGCGTGATCACCAACGACCCGACGCAGCGTATCTCCCTTCAGTCCTGGCGCTTTGTGCTGGCGACGGCGGGCGGCATGCTCTCCACGGTGCTGATGATGCCGCTGGTGAACCTGATTGGCGGTGATGACAAAGCATTCGGCTTTCAGGGCGGGATCGCCGTGCTGTCGGTGGTCGCGTTCCTGATGCTGGCGTTCTGCTTCTTCACCACCAAAGAGCGCATCCAGGTGCCGCCGAGCACCACCTCCATGCGTGAAGATCTGCGTGATATCTGGCAAAACGACCAGTGGCGCATCGTCGGCGTGCTCACCATCCTCAACATTCTCGCCGTCTGCGTGCGCGGGGGCGCGATGATGTACTACTGCACCTGGATCATGGGTTCGCCGGAAGTGTTCGTCGCGTTCCTCACCACCTACTGCGTCGGCAACCTGATCGGCTCCGCGCTGGCGAAACCGCTCACCGACTGGAAGTGCAAGGTCAGCATCTTCTGGTGGACCAACGCCGCGCTGGCGGTGGTCAGCGTGGCGATGTTCTTCGTGCCGATGCATGCCACCGTCCTGATGTTCGGCTTCATCTTCGTTATCGGCGTGCTGCACCAGCTGGTGACGCCGATTCAGTGGGTAATGATGTCCGATACCGTCGACTACGGCGAATGGACCAACGGCAAACGTCTGACCGGCATCAGCTTTGCGGGCACGCTGTTCGTGCTGAAACTCGGCCTGGCGCTGGGCGGGGCGATGATAGGCTGGATGCTGGCAGGCGGCGGCTACGACGCGGCAGCCAAAACCCAGAACAGCGCGACCATCAGCATCATCATCGGCCTGTTTACCCTGGCACCGGCGATCTGTTACGTGCTGAGCGCCATTATCGCCAGGCGCTACTACACGCTGAAAACCCCCTTCCTGACCAAAATTCTGCGCGAGCTGGCGCAGGGCGCGCGCCGCAATCAGCAGGAGTTTGAAAACCTGCCGGTCAGCAAAGAATTGCAGAACTAAGAGGACGTAAGCATGAAAATCAGTGATGGAAACTGGCTTATTCAACCGGGCCTGAATGTGACCTATCCGGTGCAGGTGTTCGACGTGGAGCAGCAGGGCAATGACCTGGTGGTGTATGTGGCGCCGCGTGACGTGCGCGAACGCACCTGGCAGCTCGACACGTTGATGTTCACGGTGCGCCTGTTTGCCCCGCAGGAAGGGATTGTCGGGGTGCGCATTGAGCACTTCCAGGGTGCGCTGAACAACGGCCCGCACTATCCGCTGAACGTTCTGAAGGATGTAAAAGTTGAGATTGAAAACAACGCCGAATTTGCCGAGCTGAAAAGCGGCAGCGTCAGCGTGCGCGTCGCCAAAGGCGAGTTCTGGGCGCTGGATTTCCTGCGCAACGGCCAGCGCATTACCGGCAGCCAGCTGAAAAACAACGGCTACGTGCAGGACAGCAATACCGATCGCAACTATGTGTTTGAACGTCTGGATCTGGGCGTGGGGGAAACGGTCTACGGCCTGGGCGAGCGCTTTACCGCGCTGGTACGCAACGGCCAGACGGTCGAAACCTGGAACCGCGACGGCGGCACCAGCACCGAGCAGTCCTACAAAAACATCCCGTTCTACCTGACCAACCGCGGCTACGGCGTGCTGGTGAATCACCCGGAGAACGTCTCGTTTGAAGTCGGCTCCGAAAAAGTCTCCAAAGTGCAGTTCAGCGTGGAAGGGGAGTATCTCGAGTACTTTGTGATCGACGGCCCGACGCCGAAAGAAGTGCTGAACCGCTATACCCGCTTCACCGGCCGTCCGGCACTGCCGCCTGCGTGGTCGTTCGGCCTGTGGCTGACCACCTCCTTCACCACCAACTACGACGAAGCGACGGTTAACAGCTTTATCGACGGCATGGCCGAGCGCGACCTGCCGCTGCACGTGTTCCACTTCGACTGCTTCTGGATGAAGGCCTTCCAGTGGTGCGACTTCGAGTGGGACCCGGTGACCTTCCCCAATCCGAAAGGCATGATCCGCCGCCTGAAAGAGAAAGGGCTGAAGGTCTGCGTGTGGATCAACCCGTATATCGGCCAGAAATCGCCGATCTTCCGGGAGTTGAAAGAGAAGGGCTACCTGCTCAAGCGCCCGGACGGCTCCCTGTGGCAGTGGGACAAATGGCAGCCGGGGCTGGCGATCTATGACTTCACCAACCCGGACGCGTGCCGGTGGTATGCCGACAAGCTGAAAGGCCTGGTGGAGATCGGCGTCGACTGCTTCAAGACCGACTTCGGCGAGCGTATCCCGACGGAGGTCCAGTGGTTTGACGGTTCCGATCCGCAGAAGATTCATAACCATTACGCCTACATCTACAACGAACTGGTGTGGAACGTGCTGAAAGAGACGGTGGGAGAAGAAGAGGCGGTGCTGTTTGCCCGTTCTGCCTCCGTGGGTGCGCAACAGTTCCCGGTACACTGGGGTGGCGACTGCTACGCCAACTATGAGTCGATGGCCGAAAGCCTGCGCGGCGGGCTGTCGATTGGCCTGTCCGGCTTCGGGTTCTGGAGCCACGATATCGGCGGGTTCGAAAACACCGCTCCGGCGCACGTCTACAAACGCTGGTGCGCGTTCGGGCTGTTCTCCAGCCACAGCCGCCTGCACGGCAGCAACTCCTACCGCGTGCCGTGGGCGTACGATGACGAGTCCTGCGATGTGGTGCGCCACTTCACGCAGCTGAAATGCCAGCTGATGCCGTACCTGTATCGTCAGGCGGCGCTGGCCCGCGAGTTCGGCACGCCGATGCTGCGGGCGATGATGCTGGAGTTCCCGGACGATCCGGCGTGCGATTACCTCGACCGCCAGTACATGTTGGGGGATTCAATGATGGTGGCGCCGGTGTTCTCCGAGGCGGGCGACGTGCAGTTCTACCTGCCGGAAGGGCGCTGGACGCACCTGTGGCACAACGATGAAATCGAGGGTAGCCGCTGGCATAAGCAGCAGCACGATTTCCAGAGCCTGCCGGTCTATGTGCGCGACAACACACTGCTGGCGCTCGGCAATAATAACCAGAAGCCGGACTATGCGTGGCACGAGGGGACGGCCTTCCAGCTCTTTAACCTGAGCGATGGCGCAACGGCGGTGAGTGAAGTGCCTGCGGCGGACGGCTCTGTGGTGTTTACGCTGAAGGCGTCACGTCAGGGCGACGTCGTGACCTTTACCGGCGCGGGAGATGCGCAAAACTGGTCGGTGTGCTTGCGCAACGTGCAGAAGGTCGGCGGCGTAAAAGGCGGTTCACATGCGGGCAGCGAATGGGGTGTGGTGGTGAAAGCCGAGGGGGATGAGGTGGTGGTTCACCTCTGAGCTGGAAAAATGCCCGGTGGCGCTTCGCTTACCGGGCCTACGGTAATTATGCGGTCTGATGCCCTCACCCACGGTAGAAGGAACCAAAACCTCGTAGGCCGGGTAAGGCGAAGCCGCCACCCGGCTTTTTACTGTGCCGGAGCTACCGTCGACACCATCCTGCCGGTCATCTTCTGTTGCACCTGCCGTTTATCCATATTCACCGCGCTCAGCTTCCCATTCACCGTCGGCTTCAGCGGCGCATTGGCCTGCACGCTGCCGCTGGCGGTGAGCTGAATATTGCCGTCGCCTGCAATCGGCAGCGCTGGCCAGCCCCACTGCTGCAAAACGTTGAGTGGTACACCGCGCCCGTTCAGGCTCACGGTGGTTTGTCGCTGTGGCAGCTGTGACACGGTGGCGGTCGCTTCCAGGATCCCTTTCTCGGTAAAGGCGCTCAGATCGGTAATATTTACCGTTGCGGCGTTGGCATTCAGCGCCAGCGACGGGCGACGCACGTCGACGCGGTTAAAGGTTGCTGCCGCCCCGTTGAGGGTTGCGTTACCGCCCCACACGCCCCACTTGTGATCCTGCGCCAGCCGCAGATTAGCGCCATAACCGTCGAGGGAGGTGATCTGCCACGGGAACGCCGGATCGATGTCGATCACCAGGTTGCGGCTCAGGCCGAATTTTTTTAGCGTCACGCTGTTCAGCCATGCCGGAAGCGGGTCCATCCACAGCGTTTTCCAGTTTTCCGGAAGCGTATATTCCAGCCCGGCAATGGCAACGTCGTCCAGCACCAGCGCCTGACCCTCGCGCAGCCAGTTGCCGGAGGTGCGCACCATGCCCCCTTCCCAGCGGGAGGTGAACTGACGCAGCGCAATGCCCTGCGGGGAGAATTCCGCATTCAGGATAGGGTCAAACAGATGCAGCGAGCCGTAGATAAATTCGCTGGCGTTCATGGATAACCGTCCCTCCTGGCTTTGCCAGTCACCTTTACTCAGGGTGAGGTTACGCAGGCTGAGATCGAGGTCGGTTACCGCCCAGTCTGGCCCCTGTAGACGGGCATCGGTCACTTCCAGCCGCCCAATCTGTAACGAAGGCAGGGTGGAGAGAGGGGCGAAGAAATCCAGCAGCGATTTGTCGCTTTGCAGGCGGATCTCATTCAGACGCAGGGTGTTGATAACCCAGCCACCGTCGGCATTACGCAGAGCCGAGCCCGTCAGCGAGCCGCGCGCCATATCGGCACCGATGGTATTCAGCACCACCTCTTTGCCGTTGAGTTGTCCCTGAATCAGCACGTTGTTGGCCGGTATGCCGTTGAGCGTGAGCGACCCGGCGCTCATCTGGATTTGCGCATTTTTTCCCAGTACGTTCCCCGCCTCGGGCTGCCACGGGCTGACGCCGCCGGTCACCTTTTGCGCACTGAGATCCCACTCCGTATTCGGGCTGTTAAAGGCCATGTTATTCAGTTGCAGACGGTCGGCCTGGAACGGCAGCGGCGCCGTCTGCGGCGATAAATTCAGCGTGCCATCGAACAGGGTGATGGCATCCATATGCAGCGGGTCGGTGATCTGGCGGCTGCTTAAGCCAATATCCACTTTTTTAGCGACCAGCGTGGCCGGTTTGCCATCTCGTCCGAAGGTAACGTTTTCCAGAAGGATGTGAGAAGGGGATGAAAAGCGGTGATCCATCAGGTCAAAGTTGAGCTCGTAATCGGTATTCACCGTGATCCAGCTGCTGACCTGCGATGCGCCCCAGCGGGTCTGGAGCAGAAAATAAAAGGCGAGCACTACAATGAGCAGGGCTACCAGAAGATAGATAAGCAGCTTTCCAATAAATTTCATGGTCTTCCTTCCCGCGAAACGCACATAAGGGTGTTATGCACGATTTATGCGCAATGCTCAAGGCGGGAATGGTGTAAAGAGATGTCACGGCAGGCATTGACAGCCTGCCGTGTGGGGATCAGTTCTTTTCAGGCGGGAAAATGAGATTCAGCACAATAGCGGTAATACCGCCCGCGGCGATGCCGGAAGAGAGCAGGTTTTTCACCCAGTCAGGGGCAAACTGCAAAATCATCGGCTGCTGGGAGACGCCAAGCCCTACGGCGAGAGACAGCGCAATAATCATGATTGCGCGGCGGTTCAGCGGCTCGCGGGAGACGATACGCACGCCAGAGGCCGCGATGGTACCGAACATGACCAGCGTCGCGCCGCCCAGCACCGGCTCAGGGATGTGCTGCACAAACCCGCTCACCGCCGGGAACAGGCCGAGGACCACCAGCATCAGCGCTACCACGAAGCCCACGTAGCGGCTGGCCACGCCGGTCAGCTGGATCACGCCGTTGTTCTGGCCAAAGCAGGAGTTCGGGAAGGTGTTGAACACCGCCGAGACAAACGAGTTCAGTCCGTTCGCCAGCACGCCGCCTTTCAGACGTTTCATGTACAGTGGGCCGGAGACCGGCTGCTCGGACACGTCGGAGGTGGCGGTGATATCGCCAATGGTTTCCAGCGAAGTGATCATAAAGACCAGCATCAGCGGCAGGAGCAGACTCCAGTCAATGCCCAGGCCGTAGTAGAGCGGCGTTGGCACGGTAATCAACGCGCTGTTGGTTGGGGTGGTGTTTTCCGGCAGCATGCCCAGCGCCCACGCCAGCAGGTAACCGGCCGCCATGGCGATCACCAGCGATGCCACGCGCAGGTACGGGTTACGCTGGCGGTTAAGCAGAATAATGATCGCCAGCACGACGCCTGCCAGCAGCAGGTTTTTCGGCGCGCCGAAGGTATGGTCGCTCATTGCCGCGTAGCCGCCCCCGATGGAGGTCAGACCCACCTGGATCAGTGACAGGCCGATAATCATCACCACCACGCCGGAGACCAGCGGGGTGATCACCCGGCGCGCCAGGTGCAGAACGCGGGAAATGATCATCTCTGTGCAGCTTGCCAGCATCAGGGTGCCGAAAAGCGCCGCCATCATCGTCGGGACATCTGCGCCGCCGGTTTTCAGTGCCGTACCGCCCATGATCAGCGGCGCCACAAAGTTAAAGCTGGTGCCCTGAATCGACAGCAAACCCGAGCCCACCGGACCCCAGGCTTTAATTTGAATGATGGAGGCCACGCCGGAAGCGAACAGAGACATACTGATGATGTGTTGCGTATCCTGCGCCGGTAACCCCAGCGCCTGGCAAATCAGCAGAGCCGGCGTGATGACCGCAACGAACATCGCCAGCAGGTGCTGGCAGGCGGCAAACAGGGTTTGAGGCAGCGGGGGACGATCTTCAAGGCGGTAAATCAGTTCGCTGTTTTGCTTCTGCGCAATCGTTTGCGCATCAGCAGACTCCAGAGTGTTAACAGACATCGGCGGCAATCCCACGGTGGAAAAGCGGGCATTTTAGCTGACCACCTGGTAAAAGCAAACGATTGCCAGCAAAAAAAAGAGAGAAAATCTGCCGGTGTGAGCAGGTTTTCTACAACGAACAGGAAAAAAAAATTACACTTTTCGCGCCGGCGGCTCATGACGAGCATCACCCGGCCCAGGATAACGCCGCGTGTGTATGGAACACGCGCATAACAGGAGCCTTTTATGATTCATCTCGATACGTTGTCGACCCTTGTTGCCGCAACGCTGGTTCTTCTGCTTGGTCGCAAGCTGGTACACAGTGTTTCCTTTCTGAAAAAGTACACCATTCCTGAACCTGTCGCCGGTGGATTGCTGGTGGCGCTGGCCCTGCTGGTGCTGAAAAAAAGCATGGGCTGGGAAATCGATTTTGATATGTCCCTGAAAGATCCGTTGATGCTGGCCTTCTTTGCCACTATCGGCCTGAACGCTAACCTCGCAAGCCTGCGTTCGGGCGGCAAGGTGCTGGGCGTGTTTCTGATTGTTGTGGTGGGCCTGCTGCTGATGCAAAACGCCATCGGCATCGGTATGGCGTCGCTGCTGGGGCTGGATCCGCTGATGGGTCTGCTGGCGGGGTCGATTACCCTGTCAGGTGGCCACGGAACGGGCGCGGCGTGGAGCAAGCTGTTCATCGAACGCTATGGCTTTGAAAACGCAACGGAAGTGGCAATGGCCTGCGCGACCTTTGGCCTGGTGCTTGGCGGGCTGATTGGCGGCCCGGTGGCGCGCTATCTGGTGAAACACTCCACCACGCCGGAAGGCAGGCCAGACGATGAAATGGTGCCGACCGCATTTGAAAAACCGGACGTTGGCCGTAGTATCACCTCGCTGGTAATGATTGAAACCATCGCCATGATTGCCATCTGCCTTACCGTGGGCAAAATCGTTGCGCAATGGCTGGCGGGAACGGCTTTCGAACTGCCAACCTTTGTCTGCGTGCTGTTTATCGGGGTGATCCTGAGCAACGGTCTGGCGCAGATGGGCTTCTACCGCGTCTTTGAGCGCGCAGTGTCCGTGCTGGGGAACGTCAGCCTGTCGCTGTTCCTGGCGATGGCGCTGATGAGCCTCAAGCTGTGGGAACTGGCCTCGCTGGCGCTGCCGATGGTGGCGATCCTGGCGGTGCAGGCCGTGTTCATGGCGCTGTATGCCATCTTTGTTACCTGGCGCATGATGGGCAAAAACTATGATGCGGCGGTACTGGCTGCGGGCCACTGTGGGTTTGGTCTGGGAGCGACGCCAACGGCCATCGCGAATATGCAGGCGATCACCGAACGGTTCGGCCCGTCGCACATGGCGTTTCTGGTGGTGCCGATGGTGGGCGCATTCTTCATTGATATCGTCAACGCGCTGGTCATTAAGCTCTACCTGATGCTGCCGATGTTTGGCTGACCGTCAGGCGTTGGAATACCGCTCGGTTTCCGGCATCCAGCGTTCAATTAACGCTGCCGCCTGTTCGGGGTAGCGTTCATGAATATGACGCGCAAGGCGTTGTACTTCGGGGATCATGGCCTGATCGCGCAATAAATCCGCCACTTTAAACTCGGCGTTACCCGTCTGACGCGTGCCCAGCAGTTCGCCCGGGCCGCGGATCTCCAGATCTTTTTGCGCAATGACGAAGCCGTCATTGCTGTCGCGTAATACCTGCAAACGCATCTGCGCGGTTTTCGACAGAGGGGCTTTGTAGAGCAGCACGCAGTGAGAGGCGATCGCGCCACGGCCCACGCGGCCTCGTAGCTGGTGGAGCTGCGCCAGGCCCAGGCGCTCCGGGTTCTCAATAATCATCAGGCTGGAGTTCGGCACGTCCACGCCCACTTCGATGACCGTGGTCGCGATCAGCAAATGCAGCTCGCCCTGTTTGAACGACTGCATCACCGCCTGCTTCTCGGCAGGCTTCATGCGCCCGTGAACCAGACCGACGTTCAGCTCCGGCAGGGCGAGCTTTAACTCTTCCCACGTGGCTTCGGCAGCCTGCGCTTCCAGCAGCTCAGACTCTTCAATCAGGGTACAGACCCAGTAAGCCTGACGTCCTTCGTGGGTGCAGGCGTTGCGCACGCGGTCAATGATGTCGTTGCGGCGCGTGTCCGGAATGGCGACCGTCGTCACCGGCGTACGGCCCGGGGGGAGTTCGTCGATGGTGGAGGTATCCAGATCGGCATAGGCCGTCATCGCCAGGGTGCGCGGAATCGGCGTGGCGGTCATGATCAGCTGATGTGGGTGGAAGCCCTGTTGCAGACCTTTCTCCCACAGCGCCAGACGCTGATGAACACCAAAGCGGTGCTGTTCGTCGATAATCACCAGCGCCAGGCCGTTAAACTGCACCTGTTCCTGGAAAATGGCGTGCGTGCCGACAATCATCTGCACCTGCCCGCTGGCAATGGCTTCCTGCTGCGCAAGGCGCGCTTTGCCCTTCTGCTTCCCGGCCAGCCAGCCCACTTCAATTCCCAGCGGGGCAAACCAGTTCCGGAAATTGTTGGCGTGCTGCTCGGCCAGCAGTTCCGTCGGCGCCATCAGCGCCACCTGCTTACCGTGGGCGATGGCGCGCAAAGCGGCCAGCGCGGCGACCAGCGTTTTACCGGAACCCACGTCGCCCTGCACCAGGCGCATCATTGGCACATCCAGCGCCATATCGCGTTCGATCTCGGCAGTCACCCGCGCCTGGGCGCCGGTGGGTTTAAACGGCAGTGAGGCCAGCAGCTTATCTTTGAGCTCATCACGCTGGCTTAATGGCTGCGCGTGGAAACGCTGCGCACCTGCGCGCAGGGCCAGCATGCTCAGGTTGTGAGCCAGTAATTCCTCAAGGATAAGACGCCGTTGGGCGGGGTGTTTCCCGCTCTCTAAATCAACAAGCTGAAGCGTTGGCGGTGGACGGTGCAGGGTGCGCAACGCCTCCGGCAGGCTCATCATGCCCTGCGCCAGCTCCGGCGGCAGCAGCTCGTTAATGGCGCAGGTATCAAGCAGCTCCAGCGCCTGGTCGGTGAGCTTGCGCAGCGTAGCCTGCTTAATGCCTTCAGTGGTTGGATAGACCGGCGTGAGCGTCTCCTGTAGCTCAGGTGAGCTGAGATCGCCCTGCACGCGGTATTCCGGGTGGATCATCTCCGCGCCGTATTTGCCCCGTTTGGCTTCACCGTACGCAAGTACGCGTCGTCCAGTGGCAAGGCTATTTTTCATCGCCGCATTGAAGTTGAAAAAGCGCATGGTGAGAATGCCGGTGCCGTCGCTGATCTGGCAGGTCATCATCCTGCGTCCGCCAAAGGTGATGTTGCAGTTCAGCACTTCCCCTTCAACGGTGGCGTAAATAGCGGGCAGCAGATCGCCAATCTTATAAAGCTGAGTACGGTCTTCGTAACGCAGGGGGAGGTGGAGCAGGAGATCCTGCACGGTGTGCAGGCCTATCTTCGCCAGTTTACTGCTTTGTGCCGCGCCCACGCCCGTCAGGCTGTTGAGCGGTATGGCGTCCAGCAGGCGGCCTTTCATGATTTACCCCGCGTACTGCATGGTGGACCACCACTCGGCATCGGCTTCTATTTCGCCCTGCGCGTTGACGTGGGGGTAAGGCAATTTCTTCTGCTTCGCAACGCGAGCCAGCACCGGATAGCCACCTTCAAACAGCAGGCGCTGCTGCTCCTCTTCAGGCAGCATGCTGTTGCTGCGCTCGTACATTCCGGCATTCTGACGCTGGCGCTGCGCTTCATACAGGATCAGCGCTGAGGCGACCGACACGTTGAGTGACTGGACCATGCCGATCATTGGAATGATGATGTCCCGATCGGCCAAATCCAGTGCTTCCTGCGTGATCCCCGTTTTCTCCTGGCCCATTAAAATGCAGGTCGGACGGGTGTAGTCGATCTCACGGAAATCCACGGCTTTAGCAGAGAGGTTGGTTGCCAGAACCTGCATGCCACGCCCTTTCAGGTGCGAGACCGCTTCACCAATAGTCTGGTGAGTTTTCACGGATACCCAGCTGTTGCTGCCTGCGGCGGTGGAGGCCATGGTACGCATACGTGCGCCTGGCCAGACGGCGTGGACTTCATGCACGCCGACGGCATCTGCGGTGCGGACGATAGCAGAGACGTTATGAGGTTTATGGACCTGCTCCATGCAGACCGTCAGATCAGGCTGACGCCTGGCGAGCATTTCGCAGATTCGCTCGTAACGTTTTGAATTCATAATGCTAGTTTCGGTTACGGGTGACTTTAATGACATCCGGCATCACGCGGATCTTGCGCATAATATTGGCCAGATGCACGCGGTCACGGGCGGTCAGGCGAATAAAGGCGCTGTAAACGCGGCCATCTTTTTCTTCCGTATTCAGGCTTTGAATGTTGGACGAGGCCGTGTTGATCGCTGCCGTCAGGTTCGCCAGTGCACCCTGGTGGTTGAACATATCCACCTTGATTTCAGTGATAAATTCCTGCGCCGTCTCTTTATCCCACTCGACCGCCATGAACTTCTCTGGCTCTTTCTGATAGCCACGGATGTTACGGCAGGATTCATGGTGGATCACCAGCCCTTTACCTGGGCTGACGTGCGCAATAATCGGGTCGCCCGGGATAGGACGGCAGCATTTGGCGAAGGTGATGAGCACCCCGTCAGCGCCTTTGATCGGCAGGTGACCATGAGTTTGCGTGGTGGCAGGAACGGCTGTCGTTTCGCCTTGTTGCAGATTCTTCGCCACGACCACGCTCATGGCGTTGCCGAGACCAATCTCTGCCAGCAGGTCATCCAGCGAGGCGAGCTTCATACGCTCCAGCTCATGCTGAATGTTTTCTGGTGGGATCTCTGCCAGTTTGCGGCTGCCACCCAGCGCGTGATTGAGCAAACGACGCCCAAGGCTAACGGAGTCGTCGCGCTTGAGGTTTTTCAGCAGCTGGCGGATTTTTGCGCGCGCTTTTGAGCTCACGACAAAGTTCAGCCAGGCGGCGTTAGGACGTGCCCCCGGCGCGGTAATGATCTCCACCGTCTGTCCGCTGAAAAGCGGCTGCGACAGCGGATAAGGCTGCCTGTCGACGCGGGCACCTACGCAGGCATGGCCGATATCGGTATGCACGGCGTAAGCGAAGTCGACCGGTGTCGCGCCCGCAGGCAGTTCGACAATGCGCCCTTCCGGCGTGAAAACGTAAATCTCATCCGGGAAGAGATCGGATTTAACGCTCTCGATAAATTCAAACGAGCTACCTGCGCTCTGTTGCAGCTCCAGCAGGCTCTGCATCCAGCGCTGGGCGCGGATTTGCGCGGTGGTACTGCTTTCGCCGCCGTGCTCTTTATAAGCCCAGTGCGCCGCGACACCCATCTCCGCCATCTGATCCATATCTTCGGTACGAATCTGCACCTCAACAGGGACACCGTGCGGGCCAATCATGGAGGTGTGCAAAGACTGGTATCCGTTCGCTTTTGGAATGGCGATGTAATCTTTGACGCGCCCCGGACGCGGCTTGTACAGGCTGTGCATCTGCCCCAGCACGCGATAACAGGTGTCTGAATCGTGGACGATGACGCGGAACGCGTAGATATCCATGATCGAGTGAAAACGCTGCTCTTTAAGCACCATTTTGCAGTAGATAGAGTACAAATGCTTTTCGCGACCGCTCACGCGGCACGGAATGCCCGCTTCCTGCAAACGCCCTTCGATTTCAGAGAGGATCTTTTGAATCATCTCTTTACGGTTACCGCGAGCGGCTTTCACCACCTCTTTAATCACGCGATAGCGGTTCGGGTACAACGCCTCAAAACCCAGCTCTTCCAGCTCGGTTTTAATGTGATGAATACCTAAACGGTGCGCCAGCGGACTGTAAATTTCGAGGGTTTCACGGGCGATGCGGCGACGTTTATCCGGGCGAAGTGAGCCCAGCGTGCGCATATTGTGGGTGCGGTCAGCCAGTTTGATGAGAATGACGCGGATATCCTGCACCATCGCCATGATCATCTTGCGGAAGTTTTCGGCCTGCGCCTCTTTCTTGTCGCGGAATTTCAGCTTATCAAGCTTAGAGACCCCTTCCACCAGCTCGGCAACGCTTTTGCCAAACAGCTGTTCCATGTCCTGGTAGGTGGCAGGGGTATCTTCAATCACGTCATGCAGCAGGGCGGCCATCAGCGTTTCGTAGTCGAGTTTCATCTCGGCCAGAATACAGGCCACCGCTACCGGGTGCGTGATATAGGGTTCACCGCTTGAACGTGTCTGGCCCTCGTGAGCGTCACGTGCAACGAGATACGCCTGCTGAAGACGCTTAATCTGGTCTTCAGGCAGGTAGGTTTGAATCAGTTGATTCAGGCTTTCAAACAGATACAAGGGCGACCCGCAGGTTTAATTAACGACGACCTTCAGCAATAGCGGTAACAGCTTGTAATTCAGCGGCTTCCTGCTCTTGCTGCTCCTGGCGCTCACGCACGTCGAGGATCTGGTTGTTGATCAGACCTTCTTCGATTTCGCGAAGTGCAATAACGGTGGTTTTATCGTTTTCTTCCGGTACCAGCGGATCTTTACCGCCTACCTGCATCTGACGAGCGCGACGCGCGGCGACCAGCACCAGGTCAAAACGGTTACCAATTTTCTCTACAGCGTCCTGAACAGTTACGCGTGCCATACTTAAAATGCTCCACAGGTGAAGAAATGACTGGGCATGATACTGAAAGTGGGTTCAGTCTGCCAACAGTTTGGTGATTAATGCGTCATGTCGCTGCTTCTGGCGGCTCATACGCAGACGTTCTGCGCGAAGGATAGTTTTGAGATCGCTCAGCGCGGCATCAAAATCATCATTCACAATAAGGTAATCATATTCCGCGTAATGGCTCATTTCTGCAACAGCCTGCGCCATACGCTTCGCGATAACTTCTTCGCTGTCCTGGCCGCGACCACGCAGGCGACGATCCAGTTCATCTTTCGATGGCGGTAAAATAAAGATACTGCGCGAATCAGGCATTTTCTTACGAATTTGCTGCGCGCCCTGCCAGTCGATATCCAGGAACACGTTCACGCCGGTCGCCAGAACCTGCTCAATGGTTTCACGCGAAGTACCGTAGTAGTTACCGAAAACTTCTGCATGTTCAAGAAACGCGTCTCTGCCAATCATCGCTCTGAATTCGTCGTGATTCACAAAGAAATAGTGTTCACCGTGCACTTCACCCGGACGCGGTGCTCGCGTGGTGTGAGAAACAGAAACCTGCGTATCGTACAACGGTTGGGTTTTTAACAGTGCCTGAATAAGGCTGGATTTACCCGCGCCACTAGGGGCAGAAACAATATAAAGCGTGCCTTGAGCCATGAGAGTCTTTTGTATGTGTTAACGAAGAAGTCCTACATACGGGCTTATTATACACGTCGCCGCTGTGTGACGTAGCCTTTGTCACACTTTTTCCCCTGGATGATTAAATTTTGCGTGCCGTTTTCAGCTTTTACCTTCTTTTTGCTGCAATAAAAACAATGCGCTGAAGCGCGCTCGTAAAATGCAATTTTGCAGCTGGTCTGCGGCTCCCGGGCAGGGTATACCCTTCGCAAAACAGGGAGGGGTAATAATGGTGAAATGGATAAGCATACTGATGATCTTCTTAAGCAGCGGGGCGATGGCAATCTGCCCGGTCTGGTCACCGGCTAAAGCCGGGCAGGAGATCGCGGCCCTGAAGGCGCAGCTGACCCGCTGGAATGATGATTACTGGAAGCAGGGCCGCAGCGAGGTGAGCGACGACGTTTACGACAGGCTTAACGCCCGCTTAAAACAGTGGCAGCGCTGTTTTCACGATGAACCGCTGCACGACGATCTTCCAGCCGCCAGTGGGACGGTGAAACATCCCTTCGCCCATACCGGCGTGCATAAAGTAGAAAGCAAGCAGGCGCTTAGCCGCTGGATGGCGACGAAGCAGGATCTCTGGGTACAGCCAAAGGTGGATGGTGTTGCGGTCACCCTGGTCTACAAAAACGGCAAGCTGGTGCAGGCGATTAGCCGGGGCGACGGCTTACAGGGGGAAGAGTGGACGGCACAGGCGCGAACGATCCCCGCTATTCCGCAAACGCTGGCCGGGCCGCTTGCCAACAGCGTGTTGCAGGGTGAACTTTTTCTGCTGCGCGAGGGGCATATCCAGCAGCGGATGGGAGGGATGAACGCGCGTGCGAAGGTAGCGGGAGCGATGATGCGCGCGACCGATCGCGCAGCGCTGAAGCAGACAGGCATTTTTATCTGGGCCTGGCCGAACGGCCCAAAAGCGATGAAAGCACGCCTTTCCACGCTGGCGGAGGCAGGTTTTACCCTGACGGCCCGCTATACCGTGCCGGTTAAAAACGCGGCTGATGTGGAGGCGCAGCGGACGGCCTGGTTTAAGGCTTCGTTGCCCTTCGCCACGGATGGCATTGTGGTTCGCGCCTCGGCAGAGCCGCCGGGCGAGCGATGGCTGCCGGGGGAAGGGAGTTGGGTCGTCGCATGGAAATACCTTCCTGTGGCCCAGGTGACGGAAGTCAAAGCGATTCACTTTACCGTTGGCCGTACCGGGCGGATCACCGCGATTGCGCAGCTTGAGCCGCTGATGCTCGACGATAAACGCGTACAGCGCGTCAGCTTAGGGTCGGTTAACCGCTGGCAGAGGCTGGATATTGCCCCCGGCGATCAGGTGCTGGTAAGCCTGGCGGGACAAGGTATTCCCCGGCTGGATAACGTGGTGTGGCGCAATGTGGATCGCCGTAAACCGCAGCCGCCCTCATCGCGCTATAACGGTTTAACCTGTTTCTATGCCTCCCCGGAGTGCATGGAGCAATTTTTTGCCCGGCTGACGTGGCTAAGTTCCAGGCAGGCGTTAGATATCGAAGGAATGGGCGAATCAGGATGGCGGACCCTCTATCAGGCGCATCGGTTTGAGCACCTCTTCTCCTGGCTACAGCTCACGCAGGCGCAGCTCACCGCGACGCCGGGGATATCGGCATCGCATGGCGCTGCGCTGTGGCATCAGTTTAACCTGGCGCGGGAGCGACCTTTTATCCGCTGGATCACCGCGATGGGAATACCGCTGGCCCGGTCGACGCTCAAGGCGGCAGGGGATCGCACCTGGCAGGCGCTGATTCAGCGAAGCGAAGCGGAGTGGCGGATGCTGCCGGGTGTCGGGCAGGAGAAGGCCCGCCAGATCGTAAACTGGCTGCATCAGCCTCAGATTGATGCCCTGGCAAAATGGCTGGCCGCAGAGCACATCGGTGGATTTTAATCTGCGTGCGCTCCTGAACAGACTGGCGAGGGGGCACACTTCCGCTGCCGTGAATAGCGTATTTATGAGACGCGGTTTATATACGCAATAATTATGAATATAAATGAATTATTCATGGTAAATATATTTTTAGGAAATATTATCCCTGAACCCAATTTCAGAATTTGCTCTGCTTGCGTTTTTATTTTCTTTGAGAGAACGGCTTAATTGATCTCAATCACTATTAATCGAGAGTAATAGCCGGGAATGAAGGAGTTATAGGCAATGCAGCCTGAGTATTGTTCGTATTTTTGCTTTTAATTTCAGTTGTTTAACTATTTTATTAATAATATGTTGAGTGTTTTCTGGTTAACAATTAGTCATATTTATTCTGCCGGAAATCATTGCGTCAAATTATTATAAGAATTATCTTATCCAAAATTTTTAAGGTAGTTACCGCTGGGGTGCATTTCGCATCACTTCTGCGTTTTCCTTTCTTTTTGCACCCCGTGAGGGAGTTAACTATCTGAACTCCAATTGAAGCAATTAAGGGTACCGAAATATATCCTGGCGGTTTATATGCGCTGGTGTTCAGAGCCCAGGGCTTTTACATGGATGATTTTCCGTCCCTGTCGGGCCGGAATTCAGCCCCGGGCTTTATGCCCGTTAACCGGGACCTGGTTTCCAGGTGCTCATATTTTCCTTCATTTGAATGAGGACCAAAAATGAAAAGGACGCTTTGTACAGTGCTGATGGCACTCACGCTGGCGACTGCCCTGCCTGCTATAGGCGCTACCACCGAAGCAGGTAGCACCAGCGCAGCAACAACCGGTACAACAACCGGAGCAACGGTGGGAACTACCGCTGGCACTACGGGGGGACTGGCGGCAGGCGCGATTGGGACAACCGCTGTTGTCACCACCGCTGCGATTGCCGGCGTAGCGACGTTAGCCGTTGTCGCGGCAAGCGACAGTGGCGATGACTCAGGCAATGGTACTTCCACGACGACAGTTACCCGCTAAGGCTGGTGCGCAAGGCGATATAGCCTTGCGCTGAACAGCGCAACGACTTGACCCGGTGGCGATATCAAAGCCGGGTATTTAATTGATTTCAATGTTATTTAATCAAGGATTTCTGGTGAGACTGTTTATTCTGCTCATCATGACTCTGCTGATCCAGGGATGTACGCCGAGCCAGCAGAGCATTATTGAGACCTTTAACGCCAGCCTGGACGGGCGCCAGGATGTGACGGTAACGGACGGGCAGATTCAGGTGCTCCCATACTCAACCATGTACCTGCGTCTGGATAATGGCCCGAGGATCCTGGTGGTTCTCGGATACATCGAGCAGGGAAACAGTAAGTGGTTATCGCAGGATAATGCGATGATCGTCACGCATAACGGTCGCCTTATCCACACGCTCAAGCTCCCTTATAACCTGCTTGAGGTAACCAACCTTGAGTACGATCCGCTGCGCCACACGCCGCAGCTCCGCGACGGCAGCCAGTGGTCGCGTGATGTGCGCTGGCAGGAAGAGGGGCGGTATCGCTCCGCACACCTGACCTCGCGCTTCTTCCTGAGCGGGACGGAAAACCTGACCCTTGCCGGAAACACGCTACGTTGTCAGGTCTGGCAGGAGACGGTGCAGGCCGACGGCCTCGATCGTCGCTGGCATAACACCTTCTGGATTGATTCCGCCACCGGCCAGGTACGCCAGAGCGAACAGATGCTCGGCGCGGGCGTATTCCCTCTCGCCATGACGATGTTGAAGCCCGCCCCATGAACAGACTCAGAAAATGGTTACCTGGCGTAGGGCTATCTCTCTTCAGCCTGCCCGCCTTATGCGCAAGTGTCGTTACCGTGCATCAGCCGGGCAAAACGTGGTCTGCTGGACAGGCCGATACGCTCTCCCGGCTGGTCACCCAGCCGCAGCTGAACAACGTCTGGTGGCAGGGCGCTGTCATCGCAACCCCTTCCGCCACGCGGCGAGCGCAACAGACGCAACAGCAGGTGCTGGCGTCGCTTTCAGCCTGGCAGAATCGTGCCGATGACGAGCAGATCGCGACCATTCGCGCTGTCGCTGCACAGATCCGCTCCCTGCGGATCGTCGGGCGGCAGTTTGTCAGCCTCGATCCAGACGCCGTGCGTACCGACGCCCGCGGCGATCGTTCCCTTGAGGGCCGTTACGATCTGTGGCTCTCGCCTGCGCCCCGCACCGTCACGCTGATGGGGGCGGTCGCCACACCGGGGAAACTGGCCTGGCGACCGGGCGCAAGCATCAGGGATTACTTACAGGGGCAGCTGCGGCTGGCTGGCGCCGACAGGAATAACGTGACCGTTATCGATCCTGACGGCAGTACGGTTGTTGCGCCGGTGGCGTACTGGAACGCACGCCATATTGAAGCAGAGCCGGGCGCTGTTCTGTGGGTGGGGTTTGATCCCCGGGCGGTGCCGGACGATTTTACCGGTCTGAATGAGCAAATCGTTGCGCTCCTGACGCGGCGGATACCTGACTGATGAACAAACTTTTTTTACTGAGCGGCCTTGCTCTGGCTATCTCTTCTGCCTGCCACGCGGAGCTGCGTACCTGGCCCGATCCGACCGGACCTTCACAGTCCGACTTTGGCGGCACCGGCCTGATGCAAATGCCCGACGCGCGCTTTGGCCGGGAAGGGGAATTCAGCGTCAACTACCGCGATAACAACCAGTATCGTTTTTACTCCTCTTCGGTCGTGCTCTTTCCGTGGCTGGAAGGGACGATTCGTTATACCGACGTCCGCACCCGCAAATACAGCAGCGACGAGGATTTCAGCGGCGATCAAAGCTACAAGGATAAGTCGTTCGATTTTAAGGTTCGTCTGTGGGAAGAGGACTATAGCCTGCCGCAGGTGGCGCTCGGCAAGCGCGATATTGCGGGCACCGGCCTGTTCGACGGTGAATATCTGGTTGCCAGTAAAATGGCCGGACCGGTCGATTTTACCTTTGGAATAGCCTGGGGATATCCCGGTAATAGCGACAACGTGGGTAACCCGCTGTGCCACGACAACAATAAGTATTGCACCCGCGGCGAATCACATGATGCCGGGGATATCAGCTTTAGCGATATGTTTCGTGGTCCGGCGTCGCTGTTTGGCGGACTCCAGTATCAGACACCCTGGCAGCCCCTGCGCCTGAAGCTCGAGTATGACGGCAACAATTATGCCGATGATTTTGCCGGCTCCATTAAGCAGTCGAGCCATATTAACGTGGGGGCGGTCTATCGCGTTGCCGACTGGGCCGATCTCAACCTCAGCTACGAGCGCGGCAATACGCTGATGTTTGGCTTCACCCTGCGGACCAATTTTAACGATCTGCGCCCCGCGCTGCGTGATAACCCGAAACCGGCCTGGCAACCGGCACCGGCAGGCGAGACGCTGGACTATACCTCGGCGGCAAACCAGCTCACCGCGCTTAAGTACAACGCAGGCTTCGATGCGCCGGAGATCCTTCAGCACGGCAATACCTTATACATGACCGGCGAACAGTATCGCTATCGCGATCCGCGCGAAGCGGTGGATCGCGCCAACCGTATTCTGATCAATAACCTGCCCGACGGGGTCGACACGATCGCTATCACCCAGCGGCGTGACCATTTGCCGCTGGTCACGACGCAAACCGACGTCGCCAGCCTGCGCAAACAGCTGGCGGGAGAGCCGCTCGGCCAGGAGGAGGCGCTCAGGCAGCAGCGCGTCGAGCCTGTGGATACTACAGCGTTCGGGCGCGGCTACCGTATTCGCGCCGATCGCTTCAGCTACAGCGTCAAACCGACGCTGGCGCAGTCGCTGGGCGGTCCGGAAGATTTCTATATGTTCCAGGTGGGGTTGATGGCCAGCGCCAGCTACTGGCTGACCGATCGTCTGCTGCTCGACGGCGGCGTGTTCGCCAACCTCTATAACAACTACGACAAGTTCAAATCCTCGCTGCTTCCCGCTGACTCCAGCCTGCCGCGCGTCAGAACCCATATTCGCGATTATGTCAGCAATGACGTCTACATCAACAACTTACAGGCCAACTATGTCGATGCGCTGGGGCACGGCTTCTATGCCCAGATTTATGGCGGCTACCTCGAAACCATGTACGGCGGTGTGGGAGCAGAGGCGCTCTGGCGCCCGCTTGATAGCGACTGGGCGCTGGGCGTGGATGCGAACTACGTCAAGCAGCGCGACTGGGACGACATGATGCGCTTCACCGACTACAGCGCGCCAACCGGATTTATCACCGCCTACTGGAACCCGGCGAAGCTCAACAGCGTGCTGATGAAGCTGAGCGTCGGGCAGTACCTGGCGAAGGATAAAGGCGCCACCCTCGACGTCGCGAAGCGATTCGACAGCGGCGTGACGGTAGGCGTCTGGGCGGCGCTGACCAACGTCTCGAAAGAGGATTATGGCGAAGGTGGCTTTAGCAAAGGCTTCTACATCTCGATCCCGCTGGATCTGATGACGATCGGCCCAAATCGCAACCGGGCGGTGGTCTCGTGGACGCCTCTCACGCGTGATGGCGGCCAGATGTTAGGCCGTAAATATCAGCTCTATGACATGACGTCAGAACGCGAAACCCCGGTAGGGCAGTAGTACCGGATGAAACAGGCATTACTTAACCAGATGATTTTCCTGAATGAAAAACGTTAAATTTTCCGTGCTTGCGTTGGCTATGATGGCGTTAAGCGGTTGTACTATCGTACCGGGCCAGGGACTTAGCACCCAGGGCAAAGATATTATCGATCTGCCTGACAGCAATTACGATCTGAATAAGATGGTCAACGTCTATCCGCTCACGCCGGGGCTGGTGGAGCAGTTGCTGCCTGGCAAAGTCGACTCCCGCGCGAATCCTGAACTGGATCGCCAGCTCCAGAACTACCAATATCGCATCGGCGTCGGCGACGTGCTGATGGTTACCGTCTGGGACCACCCGGAGCTGACCACCCCCGCAGGTCAGTACCGTAGCGCCAGCGATACGGGCAACTGGGTGAATGCCGATGGCACGATCTTCTACCCCTATATCGGCAAAATCCGCGTCGTCGGCAAAACGCTGGCCCAGGTGCGCGATGAGATCGCCGCCCGGCTGGACTCGGTGATTGAGAGCCCGCAGGTGGATGTCAGCGTCGCGGCGTTCCGCTCGCAAAAAGCCTACGTGACGGGCGAAGTGGCTAAGTCGGGCCAGCAGCCCATCACTAACATTCCGCTGACCATAATGGATGCGATCAATGCGGCAGGCGGCCTGACGTCGGAGGCGGACTGGCGCCACGTGGTGCTGACCCATAACGGCCAGGACACGCACATTTCGCTCTACGCGCTGATGCAGCGCGGCGATCTCACCCAGAATAAACTCCTCTATCCGGGCGATATTCTCTTCATTCCCCGTAATGACGACCTGAAAGTGTTTGTCATGGGCGAGGTGGGTAAACAGAGCACCCTGAAGATGGACCGTAGCGGCATGACGCTGGCGGAAGCGCTGGGTAATGCGCAGGGCGTAAATCAGGATATGGCCGACGCCACGGGGATCTTTGTGATTCGTCCGTTGCAGGGCAAGCAGAACGGCAAAATCGCCAACGTCTACCAGCTTAACGCCCGGGATGCCACCGCGATGGTGTTGAGCACCGAATTTCAGCTTGAGCCTTACGACATCGTCTATGTCACCACCGCGCCGCTGGTGCGCTGGAACCGCGTGATCTCTCAGCTTGTGCCGACCATTACCGGCGTACATGACCTGACTGAAACAGGGAGATATATCAGAACATGGCCAAACTAACGTTTAACGCCATCCTGGTGATCTGTACCGGCAATATCTGCCGCTCTCCCATTGGGGAACGGCTGCTGCGCCGGCTGCTTCCCGCCGCCCGGGTCGATTCAGCGGGAACGTGTGGCCTGGAAGGGCGCGCCGCCGATTCACAGGCGACAGAGATCGCCGCCGAACGCGGCACTCTGCTTGAGGGCCACGTGGCGCGCAGGCTCACCCCCGCCATGGTGCGCGACTACGATCTGATTCTGGCGATGGAGCTGGAACATATCGAGCAGGTCACGGCTATTGCACCGGAGGCGCGCGGCAAAATGATGCTCTTTGGTCACTGGACGGGCAGAAAAGAGATCCCGGACCCCTACCGTAAAAACCGGGACGCATTTGAATATGTTTATGGGCTGCTGGAGCAGGCCAGTCTGGAATGGGCGAAACGGCTCAGTTAATCACACGGGATAGTTACGTTTTATGTCAACAAATAACCTTCACGCCCATGATGCGTCTGCCGCGAATAACGAGATCGATCTTGTGCGCCTGTTGGGTGAGTTGCTCGACCACCGAAAATTTATTCTCATCCTTACCGCGCTGTTCACGCTGGCGGCACTGCTTTATGCGCTCTTTGCCACACCAGTTTATCAGGCCGATGCGCTGATACAGGTGGAACAGAAGCAGGGCAACGCGCTACTCAGTAACCTTAGCGAGTTCATCCCTGACTCCTCGCCAGAGTCGGCGCCGGAGCTTCAGCTTCTCCAGTCGCGCATGATCCTCGGTAAAACGATTGATGACCTGAACCTGCGCACGCAGGTAAGTGAAAACTATTTTCCCCTTGTCGGACGCGGCTGGGCGCGGCTCACCGGCCAACAGCCTGGCATCGTCGATATCCGTATGCTCAATCTTCCCCCTGTCGCGGGCCGGGCGCAAAAGCTGACGCTGACCGTCGGCGAGAAGGGCCACTATCAGCTGGAAGGCGATAACGTGACGTTACAGGGCGTAGTGGGACAGCCGCTGAGCGCGGCGAATATCGCCATTACCATTGCCGCTATCCAGGCGAAGCCGGGTACGCAATTTACGATTACACAGCTGAGCGAGCTGGAGGCCATTGACGCGCTACAGCTGCGTTTTTCCGTGAGCGAGCGCAGCAAGGACAGTGGGATGCTTGGCCTGACCATCACGGGGGAAGATCCCGATGAGATGGCGCGCGTGCTTAACTGCATCGCCGATAACTATTTACAACAGAACGTGGCTCGCCAGGCGGCGCAGGATGCGAAAAGCCTGCAATTTTTGAAGCAGCAGCTTCCGCAGGTGCGCAGCGAGCTGGACCAGGCCGAGGAGAAGCTCAACCGCTATCGCCAGCAAAATGACTCCGTTGACCTGAACCTGGAGGCAAAAGCGGTGCTGGAGCAGATTGTAAATGCGGACAATCAGCTCAATGAACTGACCTTCCGGGAAGCGGAAATTTCGCAGCTCTACAAAAAAGATCACCCCACCTACCGGGCGCTGATTGAGAAACGCCAGACGCTGGAGCAGGAAAAAAACCGCCTGAATAAACGGGTATCGTCCATGCCGTCAACCCAGCAGGAGGTGTTGCGCCTGAGCCGTGATGTGGAGTCGGGACGCGTTATCTACCAGCAGCTGCTTAACCGCGAACAGGAGCTGAGCATCGCCCGGTCGAGCGCAATTGGTAACGTCCGCATTATCGATCCGGCCGTGACCCGGCCGCAGCCAGTCAAGCCGAAAAAAGCGCTGGTCGTCGTTCTGGGGGTTCTCCTGGGTCTGTTCGTCTCTGTGGGCTGGATCCTGGCGCGCAGTATGCTGCGTATGGGCATTGAAACGCCGGAGCAGTTGGAGGAGCACGGGATTAACGTCTATGCCACCGTACCGCTGTCGGAATGGCTGGCTAAAAAGATGCGTTTGCGCAAAAAAGACTTTATGTCCTCAGGGCTGCGCCATAAGACCAAACATATCCCCTTCCTGGCGGCGGATAACCCGGTCGATCTCTCCGTGGAGGCGATTCGCGGCCTGCGCACCAGTCTGCATTTTGCGATGATGGAGTCAGCGAACAATATACTGATGATCTCTGGCGCCACGCCTGACAGCGGTAAAACCTTTGTCAGCAGTACCCTGGCGGCCGTCGTGGCGCAGGCGGGACAGAAAGTGCTCTATATTGATGCGGATATGCGTCGCGGGTATGCCCATGATCTGTTTAAGCTCGACAATACCTGCGGCTTATCGGAGATGTTGTCCGGTAAGGCGGAGTATACCCAGGGCGTTCAGACCTTCGATAAAGGCGGGTTCGATACCATCGTGCGCGGGCAGATCCCCCCTAATCCGGCGGAGCTTCTGATGCATACGCGTTTCCAGCAGCTGCTGGACTGGGCGAATGAACGCTACGATCTGGTGATTATCGATACGCCACCGATCCTGGCGGTCACCGACGCGGCGGTTGTCGGCCGTCGCGCAGGCACCACGCTGCTGGTCGCCCGCTTCGGGATGAACAGCGTGAAGGAGATGCTGGTCTGTGTACAGCGTCTGGAGCAGAGTGGCGTCAACACCAAAGGGGTGATTCTCAACGGCGTCGTTAAGCGGGCAAGCAACGCTTACGGCTATGGCTACCATCACTACGGTTACAACTACTCGAGTAACTGATTATCCGGCGCCTGCCCGTTCTGACATTAATGCGCATTGTGTTTGTAATGAAAAACGGGAAGGCCCAGCTTAAGGCGCAATGCCAGCATACGCGCGGTGAAGCCAAACAGCAGGGTGGAGATAACCACCACATCGTGGCTGGTGACATAGTGCTGCAGGGCGACGTAAAGCACTGCCGCGGCAAAGGAGATGCCGGCATACAGTTCCTTCTGGAAAACCAGCGGGATACGTTTGCAGAACATATCCCGCAGCACCCCGCCAAACACGCCCGTGATCACGGCAGCAATGGTGGCGATAACCGGGCCTTCACCCATATCGAGAGCGATTTGTGCGCCAATGATGGAAAAAACAATCAGCCCAAGCGCATCCAGCACCAGGAACACGCGGCGCAGATGAGGCATCACCGGGGCCACAATCGTGGTTAGCACGGCTGCCGTTGCCACGATAATGACGTACTCAGGGTTTTTTACCCAGCCGAGCGGATAATGGCCAAGCAGGATATCGCGCACGGACCCGCCGCCGAGCGCAGTGGCTGTGGCAATGATAATCACGCCGAAGGTGTCCATACGGCGACGTCCGGCGGCGAGCGCGCCGGTCATGGCTTCTGCGGTAATGCCAATAAGATAGAGAATGTGAAGCAGCATAAACCCTCCGGAATGAAGAGGAGGAGATTAGCGATTTGTGCGGAAGATCACGATTGAGATTTTCTAAGGCGAGGGGGTTTGCCCTACAGAAATTTATCAACGCATGCCTGGCGGGCTTGTGATAAGGCGGGAGGAAAAGAAAGTAAGGCTAAATAAGGATTAGAAAAAGTAATGGGTGGTGTGCGAGGCAACACCACCCTGAAAGGAATTACTCGATATTCTGGATCTGCTCGCGCATCTGCTCAATCAGGACCTTCAGCTCAATCGCTGAATTGGTTACCTCTGCATTGATAGACTTAGACGCCAGCGTGTTCGACTCGCGGTTGAACTCCTGCATCATAAAGTCGAGACGGCGGCCTACCGCTTCTTTCTTCTTCAGAATGTTGTAGGTCTCTTTAACGTGCGCTTCCAGACGATCCAGCTCTTCAGCCACGTCCACACGCTGCGCCATTAGCACCAGCTCTTGTTCCAGACGGTTGTTTTCCAGCTGAACTTCCGCCTCTTCCAGTTTGGCGACAAGACGCTCACGCTGCCATTGCAGCACTTCTGGCATATGAGCGCGCACTTTAGCGACTTCGGCGCTCACGCCTTCAAGGCGTTGCTCAATCATCGCTTTCAGCGCCTGGCCTTCGGTTTCGCGGGCAACGATAAAGTCGTCCAGCGTGCCGTCGAGTGCAGCCAGGATTTCAGCGGTAATCGCGTCCAGATCCTGCTCTCCGGCGGCCATCACGCCAGGCCAGCGCAGAATATCAACCGGGTTGATCTCGCCTTCATCGCTCTGCATTTTGACCCAGTTCGCCGCATTAACCAGCTGTTTTGCCAGCTTTTCGTTCAGGATCAGTTCGCCCTGTGCACTGGCATCGGGCTCAAAACGCAAATTACATTCCACTTTCCCGCGGGTCAGACGCGTACGGATACGCTCACGCACCACAGGCTCCAGGCTGCGGAACTGTTCCGGCATACGGAAATACGTTTCCAGATAGCGCTGGTTTACCGAGCGCATTTCCCAGGTAGCGCTACCCCAGCTACCCTTGATTTCACGCCGGGCGTAGGCGGTCATACTGCGGATCATAGACATTCCCGTTTTTAAAGGAGAGATGGGGGGATTATAGCTTTCAGGGGCTTCTCAGGATAGGAATAAGCGTCCTTTATCCGTATAATGCGCAGCCACATTCGTTTCAAGCCGGAGAATCCATCATGCGTCCAGCAGGTCGTAGCGCCAACCAGGTGCGTCCCGTCACCCTGACCCGTAACTATACAAAACACGCTGAAGGCTCCGTGCTGGTTGAGTTTGGTGACACCAAGGTGCTTTGCACCGCGTCCATTGAAGAGGGTGTGCCTCGCTTCCTGAAAGGTCAGGGCCAGGGGTGGATCACCGCCGAATACGGTATGTTGCCGCGCGCAACCCATACCCGTAATGCCCGTGAAGCGGCAAAAGGTAAGCAGGGCGGCCGTACTATGGAGATCCAGCGCCTGATCGCGCGTGCGCTCCGCGCCGCGGTTGACCTGAAAACGCTGGGTGAGTTCACCATCACGCTGGACTGCGACGTGATCCAGGCCGATGGTGGCACGCGTACGGCCTCTATTACCGGTGCCTGTGTGGCGCTGGCAGATGCCCTGAACAAACTGGTTGCCGCCGGTAAGCTGAAAACCAACCCAATGAAAGGGATGGTTGCTGCTGTCTCCGTTGGTATCGTTAACGGCGAAGCGCTTTGCGATCTGGAATACGTTGAAGATTCTGCCGCAGAAACCGACATGAACGTGGTGATGACCGAAGATGGTCGCATCATTGAAGTGCAGGGTACGGCAGAAGGCGAGCCATTCACCCACGAAGAACTGCTCACCTTGCTGGCGTTGGCCCGAGGGGGAATCGAATCTATTGTAGCGACGCAGAAAGCGGCGTTAGAAAATTGATTTTAAGGCGACCAATGAGTCGCCTTTTTTTTGCCTGTAAGACTGAAAAGACAAAGGAGCAAATCCATGAAATCGTATCAGCGCCAGTTTATTGAGTTTGCGCTTAACAAGCAGGTACTTAAGTTTGGCGAGTTCACGCTGAAATCCGGGCGTAAAAGTCCGTATTTCTTCAACGCCGGACTGTTTAATACCGGGCGCGACCTGGCACTGTTAGGCCGCTTCTATGCCGAAGCGCTGGTGGATTCCGGGATTGATTTCGACCTGCTGTTTGGCCCCGCGTACAAAGGCATTCCAATCGCAACCACCACGGCGGTGGCGCTGGCGGAACACCATGACCGCGACGTACCGTACTGCTTTAACCGTAAAGAGGCCAAAACCCACGGTGAAGGCGGCAATCTGGTAGGCAGTGCGTTGCAGGGGCGTGTGATGCTGGTGGATGACGTGATCACCGCAGGTACCGCGATCCGTGAATCGATGGAGATTATCCAGGCTAACGGCGCAACGCTTGCGGGTGTGCTGATTTCGCTCGATCGTCAGGAGCGCGGGCGCGGCGACATCTCTGCTATTCAGGAAGTGGAGCGCGATTATGGCTGCAAGGTCACGTCGATTATCACGCTGAAAGACCTGATTGCGTATCTGGAAGAGAAGCCTGAGATGGCTGATCATCTGGCGGCGGTGCGTCAATACCGCGAAGAGTTTGGCGTATAATTCAATTGCCCGGTGGCGCTACGCTTACCGGGCCTACCCGTTCGTAGGCCGGATAAGGCGAAGCCGCCATCCGGCGATGGCGTTACTGTAACTGAGCAGCCACTAACGGCCAGCGGGCGTCAAAATCGTCCGTTGGTCGATATTTAAACTCGCTGCGCACAAACCGGGAGAGCATCCCTTCGCAAAAAGCCAGGATCTGGCTTGCCAGCAGGGTCTCATCCGTATTATATCCCTCGCCTTCCCGCATTTTCTTCTCGCGCAGAACCTGACGCAGCTGGGCTTCGATACGCTCAAAAAGCTGGTTTATACGGCCTTGCAGACGATCCTGTTCAAACATCAGCGCGTGGCCGGTCAGAATACGGGTCAGACCCGGGTTACGTTCACCAAACCCCAGAATCAGCAGCACAATCAGACGCAGACGCGTGCTGGTGTCTTTTTCATCCTTCAGAATCAGGTTGATGCGCGTGATCAGGCTGTCTTCGATAAACTCGATCAGGCTGTCAAACATCCGGGTTTTGCTCGGGAAATGACGATACAGCGCCGCCTCTGACACGCCCACAGAGGCCGCCAGTTTTGCGGTGGTGATGCGTTGACTGCCGTCGCTGGATTCAAGCATCAGAGCCAGAGATTGAAGTATTTCTTCGCGACGATTCCTTTTCGCGGTTTGTTTTTCTGCCATGTTACAAAATACCCCTGAAAATAAGCACTTGTCAGGCTGGCAACCACACAGCGACCCGCAAACTGACGTTTGCGGTTTGTTATTGCATTATGGCGCTGTGAGATGCGTGTTTGTCGGGCGGTTATTTGCGCCCGGAATGGCCGAAGCCGCCTTCGCCACGGTCGGTAGCGTCGAAGTCTGCCACCAGGTTAAATTCTGCCTGCACCACCGGTACAAACACCATCTGCGCGATACGCTCGCCCGGCTCAATGGTGAAGCTGTCCTGGCCACGGTTCCAGACGGATACCATCAGCTGACCCTGATAGTCAGAATCGATCAGGCCGACCAGATTACCCAGCACGACGCCATGCTTGTGGCCCAGGCCAGAGCGCGGCAGGATCACCGCTGCCAGTGACGGGTCAGCAATGTGAATCGCCAGCCCGGTCGGGATCAGGGTCGTTGCACCTGGCGCCAGTTCTACGGCGTCATCAAGACAGGCGCGCAGGTCAAGACCGGCAGAGCCGGAGGTGGCATACGTTGGCAGCGGAAATTGCTCGCCAACGCGCGGGTCCAGAATCTTAACGTCGATTTTTTTCATCATAACGGGTAACGATCTCGTCCAGTAAGTGTTGGCCCAGGAGTTCTTTGCGCTCAAGCGGTAAGACTTTATCTCCATCCTGCCAGAAAAGGTGCAATGCGTTGCTGTCGCTGTTAAATCCTTGCGTGGACAGCGATACGTCGTTCGCGCAAATCAAATCGAGGTTTTTGCGGGTACGTTTTTGCCGGGCATATTCTTCCACATTATTCGTTTCTGCGGCAAACCCAACAACGTAAGGTCGATGAGTTTTCAATGCGGCGACACCGGCAACGATATCCGGGTTCTTCACCATTTTTATTGTTAATTCATCACCTTGCTTTTTAATTTTGGCGTCGGCAATGGTTTCGGCGCGGTAATCAGCGACGGCCGCACAGCCGATAAAAATATGCTGCTGTTGAGCATGTGCCTGTACGGCGGCTTCCATTTCCAGCGCGGTCGTTACATCAATACGCTGCACAAACGCAGGGGTGGTAAGCGACACCGGGCCGCTCACCAGCGTGACGTTCGCGCCGCGTTTGGCTGCCGCGGCAGCAATCGCAAAGCCCATTTTGCCTGAGCTGTGGTTGGTGATGTAACGCACCGGATCCAGCGGCTCGCGCGTGGGGCCCGCGGTAATCATGATGTTGAGATGTTGCAGATCGTTGACAGGCGATAAATGGGCGGCGGCCATATCAACAATCGTCAATGGGTCGAGCATACGCCCTGGCCCAACGTCGCCGCAGCCTGGCTGCCACTGTCCGGTCCCCAAATCAGCAGGCCGCGCGAGGCCAGCGTGTCCAGATTATGCTGGGTAGCGGCGTTGCGGTACATCTGCTGGTTCATTGCGGGCACAACCGCGACGGGCGCAGGCGTGGCGAGGCAAATGGTCGTTACCAGATCGTTCGCCATACCGGCTGCCACGCGGGCAATTAAATCTGCCGTGGCGGGGGCAAGGATAACCAGATCGGCCCATTTCCCCAGCTCAATGTGGCCCATTGCGGCTTCGGCTGCCGGGTCGAGCAGGCTGTCGGATACCGGGTATCCCGAGACGGCTTGAAGGCTCAGCGGGGTGATAAAGGCTTTGCCGCCTTCGGTGATCGCGACCCGTACGTCGGCCCCGCGCTCGCGCAAACGGCGCACCAGGTCTGGCGTTTTATAGGCAGCAATACCGCCGCTGACGCCAAGAACGATTTTTTTACCGGCCAGGCTCATCATGATTCTTTCCTGTTGGGTTTCACCAGAGAGCGGGCATTTTATCACAATCCCTAAAACGGGGTGATGATGTCCTTAATTCACTTTGCGAGGCGTTACGCAAGAACGAAATGCCAGCGTCGAACCCCGAATTTGCCTGTGGCAGCATAATGGCAAACAGAAGGAGGCCGGGCATGGAAGAGACTGAACTGCTGCTACCGCGTGAAAAAATGCTGCGTCATGGCGTCACGTTGTTAAAGGACGACGAGCTGCTGGCGCTCTTTTTACGCACAGGCACGCCGGGGAAAACGGTATTTACGCTGGCGAAAGAACTGATAGACCATTTCGGTTCACTGTATGGATTGCTGACCGCTGAGCTGGAGGCGTTTACGCACGTTGAGGGCATTGGCGTGGCGAAATATGCCCAGTTACGGGGCATTGCCGAGCTGGCCCGGCGATTTTACAACGTGCGTATGGAAGAAGAAGACCCGATCCTCACCCCCGACATGACCCGCGAATTTCTGCAAAGCCAGCTCTCCGATCTGGAGCGGGAGATCTTTATGGTGATCTTTCTCGATAACAAAAACCGGGTACTGAAACATACCCGCCTTTTTTCGGGAACCTTGAGCCACGTTGAGGTGCATCCGCGTGAAATTGTGCGGGAAGCGATAAAAGTGAATGCAGCCGGCGTGATCCTCGCGCATAATCACCCCTCTGGCTGTGCAGAACCAAGCAGAGCTGACAAAGCAATTACCGAACGTATTATCAAATGCTGTCAATTCATGGACATTCGTGTGCTGGACCATCTGATAATTGGCCGCGGAGAGTACATTTCTTTTGCCGAACGTGGCTGGATTTAGGCCTTTTCTCGCGATCCATCGGGATCTTTGTCTGTTCGGGACTTGAGCACACCGCCGAGTCAGCGTATACTACGCCACCTTTGAGAATCTCGGGTTTGGCATTTGGGCCTGGCAATCGAGAGTTCAATAGAACTATGCGATGACCGGGCTGTAAAGCCTGACGAGGCGCCGATACCCCATACGAAGCTCGAGCTAATTTGATTTTTGGAGAATAGACATGTCCCGAGTCTGCCAAGTTACTGGCAAGCGTCCGGTGACCGGTAACAACCGTTCCCACGCACTGAACGCGACTAAACGCCGTTTCCTGCCGAACCTGCACTCTCACCGTTTCTGGGTTGAGAGCGAGAAGCGTTTTGTCACCCTGCGCGTATCTGCTAAAGGTATGCGTGTAATCGATAAGAAAGGCATCGATACAGTTCTGTCCGAACTGCGTGCCCGTGGCGAAAAGTACTAAGTACTTAAAGAGGAAATAAATCATGGCTAAAGGTATTCGCGAGAAAATCAAGCTGGTTTCTTCTGCTGGTACAGGTCACTTCTACACCACCACGAAGAACAAACGTACTAAGCCGGAAAAACTGGAACTGAAAAAATTCGATCCAGTTGTACGCCAGCACGTACTGTACAAAGAAGCTAAAATCAAATAATTTTAGTCTCCTTGTATTGAAAAACCCCGCAACTGCGGGGTTTTTTGCATTCTGCATCTCAACGGAGGAACCATGCCTGAATTACCTGAGGTAGAGACCAGCCGCCGCGGCATTGAGCCCCATCTGGTTGGCGCGACTATTCTTCATGCTGTCGTTCGCAACGGGCGTCTGCGCTGGCCGGTGTCCGATGAGATCCACGCGTTAAGCGACAAACCCGTCCTGAGCGTGCAGCGCCGCGCGAAATACCTGCTGCTGGAGCTGCCTGACGGCTGGATCATTATCCATCTGGGCATGTCGGGAAGCCTGCGCATCCTCACCGAAGAGTTGCCTGCGGAAAAGCACGACCACGTTGATCTGGTGATGAGTAACGGCAAAGTGCTGCGTTACACCGACCCGCGTCGCTTTGGCGCATGGCTGTGGACCAAAGAGCTGGAAGGACACAACGTGCTGGCGCATCTCGGACCTGAGCCGCTGTCAGAGGCGTTTAACGCGGATTATCTCAAAGAGAAGTGCGCGAAAAAGAAAACCCCGATTAAACCCTGGCTGATGGATAACAAGCTGGTGGTGGGCGTGGGAAATATCTATGCCAGCGAATCGTTGTTTGCCGCCGGGATCCATCCCGATCGGCTGGCCTCCTCGCTGTCGGCGCAGGAGTGCGAGCTGCTGGTCAGAGTAATTAAAGCGGTACTGCTGCGCTCAATTGAGCAGGGCGGGACGACGCTGAAGGATTTCCTGCAAAGCGACGGGAAGCCGGGCTATTTTGCGCAGGAGTTGCAGGTTTATGGCCGTAAGGGTGAGCCGTGCAGAGCCTGCGGGACGCCGATTATTGCCACGAAGCACGCTCAGCGCGCCACGTTTTACTGCCGTCAGTGCCAGAAGTAGGGTTACTTTAGCTTTTCCATCAACGCCTGGTGGACGTTAACAGGCAGGAAGTGGGTAACGTCCCCGTGATGGCGCGCCACCTCTTTCACCAGTGAGGAAGAGATGAAGGACCACTCTTTGGAGGGCATCAGGAATACGCTCTCCAGCTCCGGCATCAAATGGCGGTTCATGTGTGCCAGCTGCATCTCATATTCGAAGTCTGCTACCGCGCGAAGACCGCGGATCAGGATATTGGCCTGCCGGTCACGGGCAAAGTTTGCCATCAAGTCGCTGAATCCGACGACCTCAACATTCGACAGATGCGAAATCGCATCGGTGGCAAGCTGCACGCGTTCGTTCAGGTCGAACATCGGCTTTTTGCTCGGGCTGGCGGCAATGGCCAGAATCACCTTGTCGAACATACACGCCGCACGGGTGATGATATCAAGATGACCGTTAGTGATCGGATCGAAGGTACCCGGATAAATCGCTTTTGTGCTCATGGCTCACGTTTTCTCTGAGTAGCCGCGGTTCAGCGCCCACAGCTCGGTGTATTTGTTGAAAGTATACTGGGCATTCACTACGGCCAGTAACCAGCCCTGTTTGCCGTCCAGCACGCCGCCACGCAGCAGCAGCGTTTTCAGAAACGCGCCCAGCGTGTGGGTGAAGATGCCGGTCAGCGTGGCCTTCTTGCCGCGCGTATGCCGCTCCTGTGCCCAGGCGGTGGCATAGTTCAGCTGTTTCCGCTGGAAGCTGGCGAAATCGCGGCAGGTCAGATGAAGCAGATCGCCCGTCAGGGGGATGACCTGAGCGCCATCGCAGGCCAGAGATTCATGGACCAGGTTGTCGTTGTACTGATAACGCTCGCGCGCATAGAGGCGCATCACGCGGTCGGGGTACCAGCCGCTGTGGCGCATAAAGCGGCCCAGGAAATAGTTACGACGCGCGATACTGTAGACCGCGCCGGGCTGTGGCGCGGCAAGCACCGTTTGAATGGCCTGTCGGAGTTCCGGGGTGACGCGCTCATCGGTATCGATCATCAACACGTAATCGCCCGTGGCGTAACCCTGCGCACGCTGGCGCTGAATACCGTAGCCCTGCCAGTCGGTGTCGGTAAAGACTTTTGCCCCGGCTGCACGGGCAACGTCCGCCGTGTTGTCCGTACTTCCGGAGTCGAGAATGACGATTTCGTCAGCCCAGGCAACAGAGGCCAGGCAATCCGGAAGCAGGTCGGCGGCGTTTTTGGCGATCATCACGACCGACAGACGCGTTGACATTAGTGGCTCCGCTGCGGCAGGTAAGGTTGCAGAAGTTGCAGCAGACGGGTCAGCGCCCCCTGGTTCTGATGCAGGACTTCAACGGCGTGACGACCGTACCACAGGCGGTAATCTTCGTCAGTCAGAAGGGTAGAGACCTCTTTGACCACCGAATCCGCGTCGGTCACGGTGATTAAGCCATCGGCTTGCTGCAATTTCGCGCAGATATCTTTGAAGTTAAACGTGTGTGGCCCCATCAGCACGGGAATGGCGTGGGCTGCTGGCTCCAGCGGGTTATGACCACCGCGCTCCACCAGGCTTCCGCCAACGAAAGCAAGATCGGCGATCCCGTACAGCAGCATCAGTTCGCCCATCGTATCGCCAATCACCACCTGCGTGCTGCCAGAGGGGATTTCGCCGCTGCTGCGCAGGGTGAAGCTGAAACCGCCTTTTTGCACCATCTCGCGGGCATCTTTAAAACGCTCAGGATGGCGAGGAACCAGAATCAGAAGTAAATCAGGGAATTTTTCCAGCAGCTGGCGGTGAGCCTGAAGAATAATGGCTTCTTCGCCGTCATGGGTGCTGGTGGCAATCCAGACCTGGCGACGCGGCGCCCACTGACGACGCAGTGTTACCGCACGGGCGGCGAGTTCAGGGGTGACGGAAATATCGAACTTCAGGCTACCCGTGACCGCAAGCTGGTTGCGCTTCAGGCCGAGGGCGATAAAGCGCGCGGCATCTTCTTCGTTCTGCGCGGCGATCAGCGTGATTTTGCTGAGGAGGCGACGCATAAATTTACCCAGCTTGCCGTACCCTTTCGCCGAGCGTTCCGACAGACGCGCGTTGGCGATAACCAAAGGAATTTTACGGGCATGCAGGGCGGAAATCATATTCGGCCACAGTTCGGTTTCCATGACGATCACCAGTTTAGGGCGCACGGTATTCAGGAAACGGTTCATGGCGCAGGGGAGATCGTACGGCAGGTAGACGTGATGCACGTCTTTACCGAAGGCAGACATCACGCGCTCTGAGCCGGTTGGCGTCATCGTGGTGACGGTGATGGGCAGTGACGGATAACGGTGGCGCAGGGCACGCACCAGTGGAATGGCGGCCAGCGTTTCCCCGACTGACACGGAATGCAGCAGAATACCGTCCGGCGCCACTTTATTGCGGCAGTAGCCATAACGTTCGGCCCAGCGTTTACGGTACGCAGGCGCTTTACGGCTACGAAGCAACAGTCGCAGCCACACCAGTGGCTGAATGATGTAGAGCAGGGCGGTATACAACAATTCCAAGCGATTATCCGTTTTTTTAGTTTCGGCCGGGAAATTCTAAGCATTTAAGCGTGCTAAAGCTATCTCTTATGCCAGATACCGTTTTAAACGGAAGTAGCGCCGGCCCAGGCGCCAGCGCAAACGCGGGCTTTTGGCACTTTTCCAGATGAGCTTCCAGATCCCGGTGTCGAAGAACTCTTTGATTATCATTGATTTCTTCGCCTCATCCTTCATGTTGTCGAAGGTATGAATAATTCCCAGACCCTCTTTAGCGATTTGCCAGTAACAGGCCGGGATATTTTTCACTTTATCCGGGTAGCGCTGGTTAATGGCATCAAGCATCTTCAGGATCTTCATATAATGGCGCGCAGAGCGAATCAGCGTGTCGTCATTATCCGGGGTGTGCGATACCGAGGCGGAGTGAATGTAGTAGTCGTAAAAGCGTTCGCTGGTGTACTGAACGCGTTCCGCGGCAAGCAGCACCTCAGTCGTCCACGGGATATCCTGATGGCGCAGGCCTGGCTCGAAACGGAAGCCGTGCTGACGAATAAAATCGTGACGATAGATATTCAGCCAGGTCACATGCAGGAACTTACGTGAATCCAGCGCCTTTTTTAACCATGCCGCGCCATTCATGACGCCCGTTGAGGCGAGCTTATCTTCAGGGAAGATAGGGCGAGACGGTTTTTTGTTATTTTCCCAGACGTAGTTGCCATTGCAGGTGGCGACATCCAGGTTCTGCGTGACGGCCATATCCAGCAGACGCTGGTACATGCCGGGTTTGAAGACATCATCAATATCCGGGAAAGAGAGATACTGCCCGGTCGCAACGGCCAGGCCAGTATTACGCGCGATGGACACGCCCTGATTAGGTTGTTCAATAACCTGCATCTGTGGCAGCTTTTCGCGCCATTTTTCGACAATCTGCATCGAGCGGTCAGTGGAACCGTCATTCACGATGATGACTTCCATACTGTCGATGTGTTGATTTACAAGGCAGGTAAAGAACTGATCGAGAAAAGCTTCACCGTTATAAACGGCCACCACCACGCTTAATAAAGGCGCTGAATTTTGCATATGAAACCTGATTATTTTTGGTTGTCGACCAAAGCAATGTATTGCTGGCAAATGGCGTTGATACCGAACGATGCGATCGTTTCGCGATCAACAACCGGCGGAGAGGCATACAGTTCTGCCAGGGTTTTCGCCAGTGATTCGTCGGTTAACGCTGTCAGACCACGCGCCAGGGGGCCAGTAAGGATCTCAGCAGGGCCGCCAGGGCAGTTTGTACTCACCGGTGGGGTCTGACAGATAATGGACTCTACCAGTACATTACCAAAACCTTCGCAGTCGGAACTTAACACTAAAAGGCGTGTCCCTTTGATCCACGGGTAGGGGTTGGTTTCGAACGGGCGGAAGACGATCTTGTTTTCAATTCCCAGCTTAGCGGCAAGCTGTTTGAGCTGATTTATTTTCGCGTCAGAACCTTTGCCCATCAACACCAGCGATGCGTCGATCTTGCTCAGCGCAAACGCCCGCAGCAGCCTGTCGTGACGTTTGTGTTCATGAAAACGGCCAACATGGATAATGTAATCCTGCCCCTGCATCTCAAAGGGCGCTTCCGCCAGACGCTGAATTTCAGGGATATCAAAGGGGTTATGGATAACCGCTTTGCGCCGCAGGGGGATCGCGAGGACTTCAGACAGATCGTGCAGCACGGCGCCGGATACCGCCACCACGTTGCGGTTTTCATAGGTATGACGGATTTTATAATGCTTAAACCAGCGAGAAAGCCCGCTGCGATGGCGCAAATAGGAGAAGGAGAACATCCCGTGTACGCAGAACCAGACCTTATCCCGATCCAGCACGCGGCTGTGCGCCACGATACGGTCGGTTTTATGCAGATGTGAGAACACGACGTCAAATTTACCGCTGCGTTCTGCCTGCTCGATGGCGCGATCCAGCAAACGGGCGCGACGCGGGATCTCGGTCAGCTTCCGCCAGGGTTTTTTACAGGTATCCTGCACAACCTGAAAATCGATGCCTTCCGGAATGGCGTAGTCGCACACCTTCCGTAAGGAGAAAAGGGTGACCTGATGCCCCAGTTCTGTCAGTCCGCTGGAGAGGGTGAGAACCGTTTTTTCGGCTCCTCCACCGGGTAAACCATCAATAATCATTAGGATGCGCATTATTAATCCAGTAATTTTTGATAAAGCGAAATAAGCTGACTTGATAGTTTTTCAGGGGTTGCTTCTCTGACGCGTTCACGCGCCGCAAGCCCCATATTGTTATTTTTTTCCAGTGAAGGGATGGACATGACGGCCTCCTTCAATGTGTGGATATCAAGTGCATCACAGTAAAACCCGTTCTGGCCTTGCTCAATAAATTCTGAACCACCGCAACTCTCTGACGTAATGACGGGCAATCCACAGGCCATTGCTTCAAGTATGACGTTAGGGAAAGGATCATACAGCGTCGGCAGCAGTAAACCATCAGAAAGCTGATAAAATGGCAGCGTCTCTTTTTGCATCCCCAGGAAACGGATTTGCCCCTCACAGCCTAATGAACGGGCGAGGTCGCGATAACGGCTTTCCGCTTTATCCTGACCGACCACAACCAGCCACGCCGAGGTTCCTGCTATAGCCCGAATAGCGCTTGCCAGCCCCTTGCGTTCAAACCCTGAACCCACGAAGCAGAAAATGACGGCATCAGCGGGTAAGCCAAATTGCTGACGCAGTACAGCGCGTTGCCTCTCTTCTGCCGGAACGAAGCGGCTGGAATCTATTGAATTATAAATCACATGTATCTTTTTTGCGTCAATATCAAAGTCTTCGACGATTTCGCGCTTGATCATCTCCGCATTACAGATAACGGCTTTCAACTCGGGAGCCTGGTACATTTCACGTTCTGCGTGCATCACGTAGCGGTGATAGCGATCGTGCATAAGCAGCTTCGCGCGCCAGGCGGGAAGAATACGCGTACGCTGTAGCAGCCAGCGTCGATGTACACCATCCCCGGCGCGGTAAATATCGCAGCCCGGAATACGTTCGTGGCTCTGGACAATATCAAACTGCTGTTGCTGCCACAGCGCGCGTGCGGCGTGTGCAAAGCCGCGCTCACGGCTGATGCGGCCCCACTTTCGGGGATCGCAAATATGAATATGCCAGTCGTCCTGCTTTTCGCCCTGCCACTCGCGGGTGATGACGTTGAGCTCAAGATTTTGATTGCTCAGCGCGGTAAGTGCCCTGGAGACAAAACGTTCTGCTCCCCCATCCGGACGATATTTTTGGCGCACAATGGCCAGACGATGAAGCTTCATTGCAGGTATCTCCTTGCGGCGGAGACGACAGCATCAACGGGGATGGCGTCGAGATAACGTTCCGTCGTTTTTGTATCAATGGCGTCAGGGTTGGGAAGCGGGCCGTAGTTACCTGCCCAGATGACCTCTCCGTTAACCTGCCATGGCGACCAGAACGTCAATTTTGACGGGCCAAACAGCGCCACGCAGGGCGTCTGAAGGGCGGCGGCCATGTGCATGGGTACGGAGTCAACGCCAATGAACAGGATTGCGTGATCGATTAGCGAGGCCAGCTGGCGCAGGGTTAACTGCCCTGCCAGCGATACAACACCCGTCTGCGGGGAGGCGGCAAGAATGCGGTCAATCATCGCCAGCTCTTTCTTATCCGGTCCCGCCGTGAGGACGATAGTGTGGCCGTCCTGCTGCAACGCGGCGATAGTTTGCGCCATTTTGCCTTCATCCCAGCACTTAAAGAACCAGCGTGAAGTGGGTTGAATAACGATGTAGCGGTCTCCCACGCCCTTTTGCGACAGCTTTTGGTGAGCATGGCGCCAGTCATCCGCGCTGTAAGCCATGGTCACGGTAGGGTTGGCCATTACCGGCAGCGCTGACAGTATGGAGAGATTTTGTTCAACGGTGTGCAACGACTGATGGCTGGCGACCGAGACCAGTTCACTGTGACAAAAACGCCAGAAGGCATTATTGCGCTTGTTAAAAGCGAACCCGAGCCGAACCGGTGCACCGGTGAAGCGGGTAACAATCGCGCTGCGCCACTGATCGGCAAGATTGATCACCAGATGATAATGCTGAGCACGTAAAGCACGAAGCAACTGCCACTCTTTTTGCAGGTGCTTCAGCGTCCCCAGCTGCTTCCATTTACGATCGATACCATAGATCGTCCTGATTGCCGGATGCGCGGCGAGCAAGTCTCGCGTCTCTTCATAGAGAAGCACGTCGATTTGGGCGTCAGGCCATTTCTGGCGTAATGAATTGATGACGGGGGTGGTGAGTAACATGTCACCATGATGGCGAAGTTTGATCAGTAAAATGCGCAAATCAGGCGTGTCAGGTAAGTTATTCATCATCATCTTATCGGCGTTGTACTATTGGCAATTCTAATAGACCTGGTAACGACTTGCACTCTTTCTCCATAATGTCAGGAATTTCCCTGGAAGGGTTTACTCCTGCTTTCGGGCGTGCGTAACATAGCGCTAACTATTTTGTCTTGCGGGCTCATTATGAAAAAACCAGCGTTTATCATCACGATCGATACCGAAGGGGATAATCTCTGGCAGAACCACCGGGTGATCAAAACGGAAAACGCGCGCTACCTGGCGCGGTTTCAGGCGCTTTGTGAACGCTTCGGCTTTAAGCCCGTCTGGCTGACCAACTACGAGATGGCAGTCGAACCGGTATTCATTGAGTTCGCGAAAGAGGTCATAGCCCGCGGCCAGGGTGAGGTGGGAATGCATCTCCATGCCTGGAATAGCCCTCCGGAACACGATCTGACCGGTGATGACTGGCGCTGGCAGCCTTATCTGATTGAGTTTTCAGACGAGGTCATGTGTGAGAAAGTGCTCTTCATGACCCGCTTACTGGAAGAGACTTTCCAGACAAAAATGCTCAGCCATCGCGCCGGGCGCTGGGCATTCGACAGCCGTTACGCCCAGTTGCTGATTGAGCTGGGGTATCAGGTAGATTGTTCCGTTACGCCGCGCGTGAACTGGCGCAACGCGAAAGGTGCCCCGCAGGGTAAGGGCGGAACGAATTACCAGCATTTTCCCGATCGTGCCTACTTTTTGGACGTAGACGACATTTCCCGGCCGGGAAACAGCCCTCTCCTCGAAGTGCCGATGAGCATCCAGTATAAACACCCGGCATGGCTGAATTCCCTGAAGCAGGGTTATGATCGTCTGCGCGGTAAATACCGTTCTCCGTCAGTTAACTGGTTACGTCCGTCCGGAGGAAATGCGGCGGAGATGATTAAGGTTGCGCAGCAGTGCCTGGCTCAGGGGAATGACTACGTGGAATTCATGCTGCATTCGTCGGAATTTATGCCTGGCGGGAGCCCTACTTTTAAAGACGAGGTCGCGATTGAGGGGCTGTATCAGGATCTGGAGCAGCTCTTTACCTGGTTATCAGATAAGACCGTGGGGATGACGCTGGCGGAGTTTTACCAGTACAAAAAATAGTTATGCCCGCCAGGCGGGCATATTTGTTATTGCTGTTTTGTTTGTGAGAAAGGTGTACTTAACGCAAATAAAATCATAAAGAAGATTAAGGCTTCTGAACTGAGCAGTATGACATCCGTCAGTCCATACAAAAGCAAAAGAAGCATCGACGTCAGCAGCAGTGCGTTTCTGTTTCGTAGGGCATACACAATCATCGAAACGAAGAAAAAGAGCATTACCGCTACGCCGGGGATCCCCTGCAAAGAGTATTTCTCAATAAATTCATTATGCAGGTGGACTTTGATGTATTCGAGTGCACTGCCAAGGTGAGGATGGCCGTCTTTAATGTAGTGTCGGGTCCACGCTTCACGCTCTTCCAGCGATTGCCCTAACGGATGGGCAAGACCATTCTCGATCCCGATAGTCCACATCGAAAAACGTGCGCCGAGTGAGGTGCGGTCAAAACCTTGTTGATAACGTTCAACCTCACGTTGGGTTTGTTGTATTTTTGGCGAAATCAATGGCTTGTAGCTAACGATTACAACGCCTGCAACAATGCATAAAAAGATGAGGGCTGATTTAAGATGAATCTTTCTGAAATGATAAAGCGTGAGCACAATCGCCAGAAGCAGATATAAACCCATCGCAGCGCGGGTCCCCGTCAACAGTATGACGAAGTAAGAGATTAATATAGTGAAGCCCGCAACAACATACAGCTTCACGTTCTGTTGAAGGTAAAGACTGTATACGAAAGCCAGTGACAGGACAGAATAAACATAAGCTGAAACGGTGGCACGGTTAATTGCCATCTCAACGCGAGTCATACCTTGCGAGGCCTGCCACAAGCCATACCCTGTGGCGAGCACAAACCCCAAGGCCGTTGCGAAGAAGAAGAATTTCCTGAAGGTATCCTTATCGATATAAAACTTAAAGCGGTCGATATAGAAAATCAGGACACTCGCTAAAATTAACTTTTTGCTGGCACCGAGGTAGTCGCTGTAAAGGTTGAGGCCCTCGTTATGATACTCATAGAGTAAGTACCAGCCGAGGTTAAGTAACCCAATCAGCAGAATGGGCAGCGCTATAGTAAAAGGTCGCAAAGTGATTTTTTTATATTCGAAAGCCAGGCCAATAATACTGACGTAAATAGCGATATAGAAAAACTCTCTTTGCTTCCCAGAACTGACTAAAGCCAGTATCAAGGAGATGAGGCTTAAAGCGATCGTCAGTTGATATAGCCGTGGTTTTATTTTTTCCATAACGCCTCAATAACCCTTTTTTTGTAGCTAAAACGAACATCGGTGGACAGGAAAAAAGACAATGTATACATGGTCTTTACGCGTTGTTTCACGAGCTGCAATTGTTGGTCTGTCAGACAGGACCGATGGTTGCCGTAAATATCAAACCAGTGGCAATTGACGAGATGTTTGTAGCGTGACGGAAATGTTCTTTCCATCTGTAACGTGCATTCGACAAGCGTTGAAATTTTGCTGGCGTCCAGACTGCTCGACAAACTGTCGCGACGCTTGATGTAATAATAATGCCCCTGGCGTTGATAGGCTATTTTGCTCGATTGCATCAACATTCCCGGGAAGACAGCGAAATCCTCATAACATAACATCGGAGGTATGGGATTTTTCTCGTAAAGACTACGATGAATAAACTGGCCAATGAGATGTGCCTGAAAGTCTTTATGACGTAAGAAACGAGCAATTGCTTCATGTTGTGACAATGGCACAGGATTAAATCCCTGCCAGTCTGAAGTCATTCTCCGGGGATCGCGAATCTCAAGCAAACGTGTCAGTAACATATCCGGACGTTGCGCTTTCAGGTAGGCCATTGCGTCCCTGAGGCTGCCAGGCTTTAAGCAATCGTCACTGTCGAGCATCGTAATATACTCACCCGATGCCAGCGCGACAGCACTGTTTCGTACCCGGCCGACGTTACGAAAGTTCACGGTGCGCGTTATGATCTGAGGAAATTTCGGCGACCACTCTTCAATTATTGCCTGCGTGGCATCCTCAGAACTGTCATTGAAAATAATGACTTCAGTATCCTGATCGGTTGCTGCCAGCAGGCTTGAAAGCGTGGCGTGCAGCGTAGCTTCAGCGTTATGCGCAGCAATAATGACGCTTAAAAAAGCCATAAAAATTAGTTTCCTTGAGCGTCGGTAGCGCTAGCCAGTGAGCGGGCTTTTGGTAATGTACGGATAAACTGCTGAAGATCGTGTAACGCGGAGTCAGTGACAGAGAATAGCGCTTCCCGTTCTTGCGGGAAGTAATAGCGCGTTTCAAACACATAAGAACAAATGTTATCGTCATTCCCGATCAGCATCACATTGCCAAGCGGACGCTGTTCATAGTGACAACACGGTCCAAACAGCAGGACCACCGGCACGCCGACGGCGTCTGCGATGTAGACATTCCCCGAGTCAGACGCGATATAGCAGTCCATCTTAGAAATGGCCCAGGGAAGCTCTTCCAGCGAAATTTTGCCAATAAGATTGATAAAATTGGGGATGTCACCGTAAAGACGGGTGATATCGTCCATCCACGACTGTTCGTTTGGCGCGCCGAAGACATAAAACTCGCAGGGTAAATCAGCAAGTTGATCAACAATCCGCTTCCAGATAACCGGAGGGACGGTTTTGGCTTTATTGCCCGCCGCAATACTGATGCCGATGCGGATAACGCCAGGTTTATCAAGTATGGCCGGCCAGGTCGTCGGCTTGAAGAGTGGCTTTGTGGCGTGCTTGGGAGAGTCTTGCCACGTGAGCGAGCGGTCGGCCAGTTTCAGGTAGTTCGTCACCGAAAGCGTTTTTTTGCCATGCTCAACGGTACCGTCGGCCGCGAGATAGAAAATCCCGTGATACCACCTGCGCGTGTAAATGCTTAAAAATTGTTTGTTTTTGGCATTGCAGACGGCGGCAAAAAAGAGGTTCACGCTGTTGGGCTGTAGCAGGTAGACGTTGTCGTAGCGGTTCATGATCCTGCACGCGAAGCACAGTTTACGCCACAGGTTGCGCTTATGCTGCTCAATAAAATAGATCTGCTCAATAGTCTCATCATGCTTCGCCAGCGCGCCAACGCTGCGACTGATCAACACATCGCTTTTTTGCAGATATGCCAGAAGAGGCGTCGCATTAATAAAGTCACCGATTTTGGCTGTCTGAATGACAAGGTTCTTGCCCGTGTCCTTTCGAAACAGCTTCCGGATGAGTTTCACCGGAAAGAGTAAAATCAGCAGAAATACATAACTCATGGGTTAAATATCCCTGTTGGAAAGCCGATGGCTGCCCTGTAAAAATGAAAAAATAGCATCTGCGCTAATATCCTTCGTTTGTTGCGTAGGGCTAACCATCTGATGCTGGTTTTTACCGTAACCCCCGATCAACCCCGGATCGGTCGGGCCGAAAATCGTGATATTAGGACGATCCAGTGCGGCGGTTAAATGGCTTAACCCTGTATCCACAGAAACGACGGCGTTAGCGCCCGCCAGCTGTGCGGCAACCTGCGCCAGCGTGAGTTTGGGTAACACCTCGACGTGGGAAAAACCTGCTGCCAGACGTTCCGCTCGCTGCCGCTCATGTTCAGCGCCCCACGGGAGTTTAATATGGATACCGCTAGGTTGCATTAGTTCAATCAGCCTTCTCCAGTGCGTTTCCGGCCAGTGCTTATCGTCGCGCGTTGTGGCATGCAGGAAAACCAGATAGGGCGCGCTATCCTTGTCCGTTTCGCGCAGAAAATGCTGTGCGATGGCGTAGTCACCCTGGAGGTCGGGTTTTGCATAGCCGAGACTCTTAGCGAACAGCTCGCGGGTACGTTCCACGGCGTGCTGCTGCTTCGCAATATGGTGGCGACGGTTATAGAACAGGCTCGCCAGCGGTTCGCGGGCGGTTTGCCAGTCCATGCCGTGCTTTACGCCGTGCGCCAGACGCGTGACCAGCGCGGCGCTTTTCACCAGCCCCTGGGCGTCGACGATCGCGTCGTAACGCCGGGCCTGCACCGCTTCGCGGAAGGCTTTGCGTTCGGCTTTAATCTGTGCGGAGAACCACGCTTTGCGCCAGCGGCGAATGGCCACCGGGATCACGCGATCAACCGCTTCATGCCAGGTGGGGATCTGCGCGAAGCCTTCTTCCACCACCCAGTCAAAACGGATGCCGGGAATGGCCCGCATGGCGTCCGTCAGCGACGGCAGCGTATGCAGAACATCACCCATTGAGGAGGTTTTAACGATCAATACCCGCATCCGTTATCCTTCTTCGCTCAACAGCAGTGCGTTGAGTTCTTCGAGAACACGCTGCGGGGTAATGTCGATCAGGCTCTGATGGTAACCTTCTGCGGCATCGCCTTTGCGCACCTTGTGGTAGCCGGTGATCAAACGGATCACGCGCGCCTTGTGCGACAGCGGCGGCGTGAAGTCCGGGCTGCTTGGGCCATACAGCGCGACCAGCGGGCGGTCCAGCGCGGCGGCGACGTGCATCAGGCCAGAGTCGTTACTGACCACGGCCTTACAGGCGGCAATGAGGATAACCGCCTGCTCGAGCTGCGTTTCCCCGGCCAGGTTGCGGCACCATGCCTGTTGCTCGGTGCTCAGCGTGGCGAGAATTTCATTGCCCGCCTCATGATCTTTCGCCGAGCCAAACAGCACAATCTGATAGCCTTCATCGATAAGCTGTTTCGCCAGCTCTGCATAGTGATAGTGCGGCCAGCGTTTTGCCGGACCGAATTCTGCGCCAGGGCAGAACCCAATCATCGGGCGTTCGGACGAAATGCCAAATGCGTTGCAGGTGTGGGATTTCTCCCCATCGCTTACCTGGAGCTGCGGCCACAGCAGCGGCTGCGGCAGATCTTTCGCGCTGCGCATCACGCCTTTGTCGTAGGCCAGCGCCACGTAGCGCTCCACCATCAGCGGCCAGGCCTCTTTATCCAGCACCCGGGCGTCGTTCAGCAGGCCGTAGCGCATTTCACCGCGCCAGCCGGTACGGTGCGGGATGCCCGCAAAGAAGGGCACAAGGGCGGATTTGAAGGAGTTAGGCAGCACGTACGCGCGGTCATAGCGTTTCTCGCGCAGGCTGTGGCCGAGTTTGCGGCGTTCACCGATTTCCAGCGCGCCGTGTCCGAGCGGCATCGGGATCGCCTCGTTCACTTCCGGCATACGCGATAACAGCGGACGGCACCATGCGGGTGCCATCACGTCGATTATCGCCTGGGGATAACGCGCCTTGAGCGTGCGATAGAGACTTTGCGACATCATCATGTCGCCCACCCATGACGGGCCGATCACCAGAATTTTCATGCTTATGCGTCGCGGTTCAGCCAGGCCATATATTCCGTTACGCCTTCGGCAACGGTCTTGAACGGCTTGTCGTAGCCTGCGGCGCGCAGGTTAGTCAGGTCCGCCTGGGTGAATGCCTGGTAGCGGCCTTTCAGCTTATCCGGGAACGGAATGTACTCGATGCTGCCTTTCTTATGGTACGCCAGCGTCGCGTCTGCCACCGCCTGGAAGGATTCCGCGCGGCCAGTGCCCAGGTTGAAAATGCCGGACACGCCATTTTCCAGGAACCACAGGTTTACTGCCGCCACATCGCCCACGTAGACGAAGTCACGCTTGAAGCCGTCGCTGCCTTCGAACAGTTTCGGGCTTTCGCCGTTATTTAATTGGGTGTTCAGGTGGAACGCCACGCTCGCCATGCTGCCTTTGTGGCCTTCGCGCGGCCCGTAGACGTTGAAGTAGCGGAAGCCGACAATCTGCGAGTTCGCTTCTGGCAGGATCTGACGTACGTACTCATCAAACAGGAACTTGGAGTAACCGTAAACGTTCAGCGGCTGCTCATATTCGCGGGATTCGATGAAATCTGAAGTGCGCCCACCGTAAGTTGCCGCGGAAGAGGCGTACAGGAACGGAATTTCACGCTCCAGGCAGTAGTGCAGGAGCTCTTTGGAGTACTGATAGTTGTTATCCATCATGTACTTGCCGTCCCACTCGGTGGTGGAGGAGCAAGCACCTTCGTGGAAGATGGCTTCGATCTCGCCGAACTCTTCACCCGCCATAATCTGGATAAGGAAGTCTTCTTTATCCATGTAGTCAGCGATGTTCAGATCCACCAGGTTCACGAACTTGGTGCCGTCTTTCAGGTTGTCCACCACCAGAATGTCGGTGATGCCTTTGTCATTGAGGGCCTTAACAATATTGCTGCCGATAAAGCCCGCGCCGCCAGTAACGATGATCATAACTGTAACCTTTGAAGTATGAGTCGGGGAATATCCCGAACGCTAATCTCTTTATCATATCATCACAATGCTTAGGCTTCAGCCATTCACCGATATGCAGCAGGGGTACGCGTGATTTATGCTGCAAAAACGAGAAGAGATACTGCGTCATCTCGTCATGAACTATTGGTTTGGGTAATATGTGCCAAAATTTGCCGAGTCTGGAGAATTGCAATGCGTGGTGATTTTTACAAACAGTTAAACAGCGACCTCGACACCGCACGTGCGGAAGGGTTGTTCAAAGAAGAGCGTATTATCACGTCTGCCCAGCAGGCGGACATCACCGTTGCCGACGGCAGCCATGTGATCAACTTTTGCGCGAACAACTATTTAGGTCTTGCGAATCACCCTGAGCTAATTGCCGCGGCGAAAAACGGCATGGACACCCACGGTTTCGGTATGGCCTCCGTTCGCTTTATCTGCGGTACGCAGGACAGCCACAAGCAGCTTGAGCAAAAGCTGGCGAACTTCCTCGGAATGGAAGACGCGATTCTGTACTCCTCCTGCTTCGACGCCAACGGCGGTCTGTTTGAGACCCTGCTCGGCGCAGAAGACGCGATTATCTCCGACGCCCTGAACCACGCCTCCATCATCGACGGCGTACGCCTGTGCAAAGCGAAGCGTTTCCGCTACGCCAACAACGACATGGTGGAGCTGGAAGCGCGCCTGAAAGAGGCCCGTGAAGCGGGGGCTCGCCACGTCCTGATCGCCACCGACGGCGTGTTCTCCATGGACGGTGTGATCGCCAACCTGAAGGGCGTGTGCGATCTGGCGGATAAATACGACGCGCTGGTGATGGTGGATGACTCTCACGCGGTCGGTTTTGTCGGCGAAAACGGTCGTGGCTCCCACGAATACTGCGACGTAATGGGCCGCGTGGATATCATCACCGGTACGCTGGGCAAAGCGCTCGGCGGCGCGTCTGGCGGCTACACCGCCGCGCGTAAAGAGGTGGTCGAGTGGCTGCGCCAGCGCTCCCGCCCGTATCTGTTCTCCAACTCCCTGGCGCCGGCGATTGTGGCTGCCTCCATTAAAGTGCTGGAGATGGTGGAATCCGGGGCTGAGCTGCGCGACCGCCTGTGGGCTAACGCCCGCCTGTTCCGTGAAAAAATGAGTGCCGCAGGATTCACCCTGGCCGGTGCCGATCACGCGATCATTCCGGTGATGCTGGGCGACGCGGTTGTCGCGCAGAAATTTGCTCGTGAGCTTCAGAAAGAAGGGATTTACGTGACCGGGTTCTTCTTCCCGGTGGTACCAAAAGGTCAGGCGCGTATCCGCACCCAGATGTCTGCGGCGCACTCGCCTGAACAAATTGAACGTGCGGTGGAAGCCTTTACCCGCATCGGCAAACAGCTGGGCGTCATTGCCTGAGGACGTATGATGAAAGCGTTATCCAAACTGAAAGCGGAAGAAGGGATTTGGATGACCGACGTGCCGGAGCCGGAAGTCGGTCATAACGATCTGCTGATCAAAATTCGTAAAACCGCCATCTGCGGTACTGACGTTCACATCTACAACTGGGACCAGTGGTCGCAGAAAACCATTCCGGTACCGATGGTTGTCGGTCACGAATATGTCGGCGAAGTGGTGGGTATCGGCCAGGAAGTAAAAGGCTTCAACATTGGCGATCGCGTCTCCGGTGAAGGCCACATTACCTGCGGTCACTGCCGTAACTGTCGCGGTGGGCGTACCCACCTGTGCCGCAACACCGTCGGCGTGGGCGTGAACCGTCCGGGCTGCTTCGCGGAATACCTGGTGATCCCGGCGTTTAACGCGTTCAAAATCCCGGACAATATCTCTGACGATCTGGCCTCCATCTTCGACCCGTTCGGCAACGCGGTACACACGGCGCTCTCCTTCGACCTGGTGGGTGAAGACGTGCTGGTTTCCGGCGCGGGCCCCATCGGCATTATGGCGGCAGCCGTGGCGAAGCATGTGGGTGCGCGCAACGTGGTGATCACCGACGTGAACGAATACCGCCTGTCGCTGGCGCGCAAAATGGGCGTCACCCGCGCGGTGGATGTCTCGAAAGAGAGCCTGACCGATGTGATGGAAGAGCTGGGCATGACCGAAGGCTTTGACGTGGGTCTGGAGATGTCCGGCGCGCCACCGGCGTTCCGCACCATGCTCGACACCATGAACCACGGTGGCCGTATCGCGATGCTGGGTATTCCGCCGTCAGATATGTCCATTGACTGGAACAAAGTCATCTTCAAGGGGCTGTTCATTAAGGGCATCTATGGCCGTGAGATGTTCGAAACCTGGTACAAGATGGCCGCGCTGATCCAGTCCGGTCTGGATCTGTCCCCGATTATCACTCACCGTTTCTCCATCGATGAGTTCCAGCAGGGCTTTGACGCAATGCGGTCCGGCCAGTCAGGGAAAGTGATCCTGAGCTGGGATAAGTAATTAAAAAGGGGCCAGCGGCCCCTTTTTTACTGATTCTTTTTCTCTTCGTCCGTCAGGTAGCGCACCTTGCGGGTGTAATCCTGGCCTTTGAACAGCAGTTTGTTATCCGGCGATTCCAGATACTTCTGCCATTCGGAAAGCGGGAAACCACCGTGCGCGCCAATCACCTCTTTCGGCACAACGGCTTCCTGTCCGCCGATCTTCTTGGAGACCGGCCAGTTCATCCAGTCGCCCAGGTTAACCGTTTTAACATCCAGCATGTCCAGCAGCGCAGCGAGCGGCAGCTGATCGGTCGGCGGCTGCGTGTCGTCCATCAGCTCCCAGGTATCCTGGAACAGCGTCAGCCACAGCGGGCAGATACGGCGCCAGGTCTTTTTGGTGGCGGCAAGAAACGCGCCGTTAACGTGATCGACCAGATACGGACGCACCGTTTCTTTGTAATATGCCGGCACTTTCTCCGCTGGCGCGCCGTCCAGCTTGGCAATCATTTTGCCCTGACGGAAGCTGGAGTAGATGTGCATATCCGCCATGTTGATCTCTGGCATTTTAAGCAGGTTGAGATCGGAGTCGATCATCAGCACACCTTCACCGCGCGCCTGCAACGGAGCGTTAAGCTTCACCAGACGACTGAGGTAGATCTGCTTATAGCGGTAACCTTCTTCACGTTTTGGAAGCGTGAGGGTAACAACGCGGGTTTTTGGCGGCAGCTCGCCGAAAGCGGATTCAGGCTGATCGCTGACGATAACAATCTCGCTGACGTCGGTGGCATAACGCTCTGCAAAGGTCGCTGACAATAACGCCTCTTCGACGAAATCCGCGCCCGTACACGGGATCACAATGGAATCCACCGCAACGAGATCGCGCGTGACCGGAAGGGAAGCGTAAGGAATGTTATGACGCCCGGTAATGTGGCGGTAGCGAGCATTCAGGAATTTAAACATGTTCTTCTCGTTTGGTTATTGCGCGCCAAGAACGGCCTCGACACCGTTAACATAGCTTTCAATGGCATACATGTTGCAGACATTCTGGTGTGCGGCAGCGGCGAGCCGGGCGCGCAGAGCAGGATCCTGCCAGATATTATCCAGATGTTGAGCAAGTTGCGACACGTCGCTCCAGGGAAACAGCAGGCCGGTCGACTCATGATCGATCAATTCTGCCGTGCCGGTCACCTTTGAACCAATCACGGGAATATTTAGCAGCATTGCCTCCAGCACGACGCGCGGCAGACCTTCGCTCTTCGAGGCCAGAATAAATGCGTCAAAGGTGGCGAGATAGTCAAAAGGCGTGTTCTGGAAACCGGTAAAAATGACGTGCTCAGCAATACCCAGCGCGTCAGCCTGTGCCGCCAGTGCGCCGCGCTCCGCCCCTTCACCGACCAGCACCATCTTCCATTTTGCCTGCGGGTGCCTCTGGCTGAACTGTGCCAGCGCCTCCAGCGTATGGTGGTTGGCTTTGCGAGGGATTAGCGAGCCAATGCTGCCGAACACAAACGTGTCGTCATCAATGTTCAGGCGCTGGCGCATCGCGCGTCGGTCGGGCAAAGGCTGGTGGATGTCGATGGCGTTGTTGACCGTGGTACACAGCTCGGGCCGGACGCCATGCTGAAGTAGCACGCGTTCAACGCCATGCGAGACGGCGATAATTTTTGTGGCATGGGTATTCACCAGCTTCACCAGCGGCGGGGTCAGCACCGGTTCAATCCGGCAGTGCTGGATTATCCGCGCATGCAGGTTTGCGCCCGCCAGATACCCTTCTTCGTTAGAGCCTGGCTGGTTGTTCATATACAGCGTATCGAAACCACCTTCTCTGAAAATGGTCTCGATCTTGCTGACGTTGGGGCGAATGCGCCACAGGGTATCGATATGCCGCGTAAATGCTTTGCGCGCTGAACGCGAGAAAAACAGCAGACCACGTCCCGCTTCTTTCAGGAGTTTTGCCCATGCCGGTTGCTTACGTTGAGGGATAACGAGTAGCGGGATCCCAATGCTATTGAGCACCTGGCCAATCGTTTGACCTTCAGCACGACTATAATCACTGTAAAAACAACAGGTAATGTCGAATTTGTCGCGGTTGATTCGCTTCAGAAGCTCAAGCATACTGTTGGTACCTCCCCCCCATTCTTTGCCCGTGTCCAGGAGGAGGATTTTACGTTTTTGCGGCATGTCTGAATCCGTATGCTACCCTTCATCTGACCGCATTATAAAGAATTTACTGAAATAAAATAGATTTTTTGTATTTCTTTGTCTTTTTACAAGAAAACATTTTAAACGCGCTTATTTTAAAAGTGCGATTTAAGACTTTAATCGCCTCTTCTCAATTCGATAGTATGAGTGAAAAATTTTATGTCGTTATTGAGAGAGTGAAAATATGTTTAAAATAACGGTCTGCTTATTAACGTTTAACTCCGAAAGAACGTTGCACGATGTTATTCCTCCTCTTTTAAAAATAGCAGATGAATTCGTTATAGTGGATTCCGGAAGTACAGACTCGACGATATATATTTGCCAGAGTTATGGATTGTCGCCTATATTCAAAAAATATAGCTGGCACGGCGAGCAGATGAACCATGCCGTATCCCATGTGCATAACGACTGGGTGCTGTGCATGGACAGTGACGAAATACTCGATCAAGAAACCGTTGATGCTATTTTAAAATTAAAAATGGGCGATGAACCCGAACCGGATATGGCGTGGCGGATATGTCGTCACTGGTTTGTTTTGGGAGAAAATGTCCGAACGATTTATCCCGTCTCATCACCGGATTATCCGGTGCGTCTTTTTAACCGTACGCAGTCGCGATTTAATAACCGGCCAGTAGACGATCAGGTTGAAGGTTTTCTCCGTTCTGAACGTATTCCAGGTTATGTCAGACATGAGACGTTTCATTCGCTGCATGAACTTTTTAATAAATTAAACGGATATACCACTCGCCTGGTTCAATATCAGACGATACGTCCCTCTCTTGGTCGCGGCGCGATCAGCGCTATCGGCGCGTTTTTCAAATGGTATCTGTTTAGTGGTGCGTGGCGTCAGGGCAAAGTAGGTGTGGTGACAGGGTTTTATGCCACGGCGTACAGTTTTTTGAAGTATTTCAAGGCCTGGTATCAGGATCGGGAAAAGAGAGAGTCCGTTGCAAAAGAGCAGTCGGACTCTTATCTGGCAGAATAGGCGTTAGCCGATCAGGCTTTTTTTCCCCAACCCTGCCACTGTTGCTGGACGTATTTAACCAGTGTACTGCTGCTGATGCTTTCGCCAATCACCGAGAAGAAGCGGGTTGCATAGACCGGTTCAGGCGGCTGTTTCAGCGTGCAGTTCTTCACGCCGCGGAATGGATTACGCGGCTGCGTTGCGGGTGGTTGCGCGCTACCCGGACGAGAAGTATCCACCTGAGGTTCATTGAGCAGATCGCTCGGACGCACCAGCGTAATATCGGCGGGTAAGCCCGACAACATTTGCTGCAAAACGCGAACGGTAGACGGATGCGGATGCCCAATGGCAATCGCCGAACCGTTACGGCGCGCCAGCTGTACCGCGCGGTTGAACTGCACGCGGATATCCGCTTCGTTCTGGGAGTCGTCCAGGAATACTTTGCGCTTGATGACTTTTACCCCCGTCCCCTGAGCGGCACGCATCGCCTGGCTGTTGCCGATGGTCATGCTGTCGAGGAAATAGAGATTGTAACGCTCCAGCGCCTGCATCACTTTCAGCATACCGTACAGGCTGGAGGTCATCGCGCTGCCCATATGGTTATTCAGACCCACGGCATACGGCACTTTATTGTACGCATCGCGGATGATGCGATCGATCTCGTCGCTGCTCATGTCCGGGCGCAGGGTATCTTTTTCCAGCGGCTGCTTGCTGAGGGGGGCCATCGGCAGATGGATGAGGACCTGATGGCCGCCATTGTGCGCTTTGGTCGCCATTTCATGCGCGTGAGGCGCATTAGGCAGGACGGCGACAGAGATGGCTGGCGGCATCGCCAGCACCTGATTTTCATAGTGTGGTCGATAACCGAAGTCATCAATCACAATCGCGAGTTTGCCTGCATAAACCGGTGCAGCCAGCGCCAGTGCGCTGACTACGGAAACAACAATTCGACGAAATTGAAGCAAAACCTATCTTCCCAACCACGGCTGTGGATTGACCGCCTGACCCTGACGACGAATTTCGAAATAGAGTGACGGGCGGCCCTGACCGCCACTGCTGCCCACAAGGGCAATGGGTTGACCCGCGCGCACCTGGGTGCCAACGCTGACCAGCGCGCTCTGGTTGTAGCCGTAAAGACTCATATCGCCTTTACCGTGTTCAACCACCACCACGAGCCCATAACCCTGTAGCCAGTCGGCCAGGATCACGCGGCCATCGGCGATGGCTTTCACTTCGCTACCTTCAGACGCACCGATAACGATCCCCTTCCAACGTAGCTCACCCTGCAACTGTTCGCCATAGCGATGCAGGATCGTACCGCGAACGGGCCAGTAAGCCTGACCACGCGGGGAGCCGAGGCCGCCGGTACGCGACATCAGGGAACGTTCATTTTCAGTCGGTTTGTAGGTGGTGCCTTTCCGGGAGGCTTCCTGCTGCTTATTACGCACCGCCTGCGCTTCGCGCGCTTCTTTTTCGGCGCGCGCTTTGGCCGCGGCTTCTGCCCGGGCAATGCTGTTACGCAGTCTGGATTCGTTGGCGCGCATTTCGCTCAGCTGGCTTTGTCCTGCCTGGATAGAGGACTCCAGCCCGGCGAGCGTCTTCTTACGCTCATTGCGCGCCTGCTCAAGCTTCTCCTGCTGCGCCTGCTGATCGTAGAGCAGCGTTTGCTGCTGGCTCTGCTTCTCTTCCAGCTCGGCTTTTTGCGTGGTGACTTCTTCGCGCGTCTGTTTCAGCTGCGCAATGGTCTCCTGACGCGCCTGGTTTAGATAGCCGAAATAGGCCTGTAAACGCTGACCACGCTGGCTCTCTTCACCGCTGAGGATCAGCTGAAGGCCTGTGTGCTCACCCTGACGGAAAGCAGCATCAAGCTGTGCAGCAAGGTTCCGCTCCTGGGCATCGCGCTGACGCTCCAGTTTCGCAATCGACGCGTTCATTTCATCGATTTGCTTATTGAGCTGGGCAAGGGTGTTTTGTGTTTCACGCAGCTTACGCGCGGCGGCGGAAATGGCCTCTTCCTGCTTTTTAAGCTGGGCGAGCAGGGTGGCGCGCTGCTGCTGTTGCTGACGTACCGCACGCTCTTTGGCGGCGATATCGGCCTGAATGGATTTAAGCTGATCGCGGTCATCCGCGTGGGCGGATGCGGCGCACAGCAATACGCCAGCGCTGAGTGCGCTGGCGCAAAGCAGAGGTCTGACTGATAACCGAAGCGGCTTCACGACCCATGTGATTGAAAAAATCGCCTTTCCCCTCATGGGGAGCGATTATTCCACGATGAACAGCGGCTTGCCAGTCATCTCTTCAGGGATTTCCATACCCATCAGCGACAACATGGTTGGCGCGATGTCGGAAAGCTTGCCGCCTTCCACAGCTTTCACTGATTTATCACCTACATAAATCAGTGGAACAGGCAGGTTGGTATGGGCGGTATGCGCCTGACCGGTTGCCGGATCACGCATCTGTTCTGCGTTACCGTGGTCAGCGGTGATCAGCAGCTGGCCGCCCACGGATTCAACCGCTTTCGCGACCTGCTCAACGCAGTGGTCCAGCGCTTCAACCGCTTTAACGGCTGCTTCCATCACGCCGGTGTGGCCCACCATGTCGCCATTCGGATAGTTACAGATGATGGTGTCGTATTTACCGCTTTCGATCGCGGCCACCAGTTTTTCGGTCAGCTCCGCAGAGCTCATTTCTGGCTGGAGATCGTAAGTGGCGACTTTCGGCGAGTTAATCAGGATGCGGTCTTCGCCTTTAAACGGCTCTTCTACGCCGCCGTTAAAGAAGAAGGTCACGTGCGCATACTTCTCAGTTTCGGAGATGCGCAGCTGCGTTTTATCGTTTTTCGCCATCCACTCGCCGAAGGTATTTTCCAGGGAAGCGGGTGGATACGCGCATGGGGCTTTGATATCCGCTGCATACTCGGTCAACTGGATGAAATCGATCTTCGCCACTTTCTTACGGGCGAAACCGTCGAAATCGCTGTTGACGAAGGCGCGGGTGATTTCGCGCGCGCGGTCAGCACGGAAGTTCATGAAGATCAGCGCATCGCCATCTTCCATGGCGGCATCGGCCTGGCCTTCAGCGCGGATCACGGTTGCCTTCACAAATTCGTCGTTTTCATCACGCGCGTAAGCTGCTTCCAGGCCTTCAACGGCGGTCGGGAACTGGAACTCGCCTTTTGCCAGGGTCAGCAGATCATAGGCTTGCTCAACGCGGTCCCAGCGGTTGTCACGGTCCATGGCATAGTAACGGCCAACGATGGACGCCACGCGGCCTTTGCCCAGTGCGGCAAATTTATCTTCAAACGCTTCAAGAGAACCTTTTGCGCTGCGTGGCGGCGTATCGCGACCATCCAGGAAGGCGTGCAGATAGATTTTTTCCGCACCGCGCTCGGCGGCCAGTTCTACCATCGCCATGATGTGATCTTCGTGGCTGTGAACGCCGCCCGCAGAGAGCAGACCCATAATGTGAACGGCCTTGCCTGCGGCAACGGCTTTATCAACCGCTCCGGTGAGCGTTGGGTTGGCAAAGAATGTACGTTCTTTGATTTCAACGTCCAGGCGCGTCAGGTCCTGATAAACGATACGGCCCGCACCCAGGTTAACGTGACCCACTTCAGAGTTGCCCATCTGACGATCTGGCAGACCCACTTCCAGGCCAGACGCATCAATCAGGGTGTGGGGACGTTTTGCCCATAGCGCATCCATAACCGGGGTTTTGGCGTTGAAAATGGCGTTATCCTGTTGATCTTCACGGTAGCCATAGCCATCCAGAATCACCAGTACCATAGGTTTTTTAGAAACCGACATTGCGACAACCTCATGCTCAAGAGACAAAAAATTTGCGTAATTTTACTACAGCTGAATCGATAAAATAGCCGCAGAAGATCAAAGAAAGCGCGGGGGCAATGCTGTTCTCAAGCCATTTTGAGGCTTTTTTTACGTGGCATGCCGCAGAAAATAGATTAGCTTTATGTCGCTGGCTGTATTTGCCACAGCGCACAGGTATACTCCTGTCCTGGTTTTTTTAATCACTTAGTCGGGAGTTGTTACCCCCCATGCAAGAAATTATGCAATTCGTTAGCCGCCACCCGGTTCTGAGCATCGCGTGGATTGGCCTGCTGGTCGCTGTACTGTTCACCACATTTAAGGGACTGACGTCTAAAATTAAGGTGATCACCCGCGGTGAAGCGACACGTCTGATCAACAAAGAGGACGCCGTGGTTGTCGATCTGCGTCAGCGCGACGATTTCCGCAAGGGCCACATCGCAGGTGCTATCAACCTGCTGCCCGCGGAAATTAAAGCGAACAACATTGGTGAGCTGGAGAAGCATAAAGCCCAGCCGATTATTGTTGTTGACGGCACTGGCATGCAGGCGCAGGAATCTGCCAGCGCACTGCATAAAGCAGGCTTTGAAAACGTAATGGTGCTGAAAGAAGGCATCTCCGGCTGGAGCGGGGAGAATCTTCCTTTAGTGCGCGGTAAATAAGGAGTTAAGTGATGGCCAATATTGAGATCTACACCAAAGCAACGTGCCCGTTCTGCCACCGAGCGAAAGCGCTGCTGTCCAGCAAAGGCGTAACGTTCAAGGAACTGCCGATCGATGGTGACGCGATTAAACGCGAAGAGATGATCCAACGCAGTGGTCGCACAACGGTTCCACAGATTTTTATTGATGCGCAGCACATTGGCGGCTGTGATGACTTGTATGCGCTCGACGCTCGTGGCGGACTCGATCCGCTGCTGAGCTAGAGACTTTAGGACAATTAAAAAGGGTTTTTCCATGTCAGAACAAAACAACACCGAGATGACTTTCCAGATCCAGCGCATCTACACCAAGGATGTCTCTTTCGAAGCGCCAAATGCGCCGCACGTTTTCCAGAAAGACTGGCAGCCAGAGGTTAAACTTGATCTGGATACCGCATCCACCCAGCTGGCGGATGATGTGTATGAAGTCGTACTGCGTGTCACCGTGACCGCCTCTCTGGGCGAAGAAACCGCATTCCTGTGCGAAGTTCAGCAGGGCGGTATCTTCTCCATCGGCGGCATCGAAGGCAACCAGATGGCGCATTGCCTGGGTGCATACTGCCCGAACATCCTGTTCCCGTATGCCCGTGAATGCATCACCAGCCTGGTTTCTCGCGGTACATTCCCGCAACTGAACCTTGCGCCAGTAAACTTTGATGCGCTGTTCATGAACTATCTACAGCAGCAGGCTGGCGAAGGTACCGAACAACATCAGGATGCCTGATGAGCACTGTTAATGCGTCAATGACTGTGATCGGTGCCGGCTCTTACGGCACCGCTCTTGCCATCACCCTGGCAAGAAATGGTCACGACGTGGTCCTGTGGGGCCACGATCCAAAACATATCGCGACGTTGCAACACGACCGCTGCAATGTGGCGTTTCTCCCGGACGTTCCGTTCCCTGACTCCCTGTATCTGGAAAGCGACCTCGCGACCGCGCTGGCGGCCAGCCGCAATATTTTGATTGTGGTGCCAAGCCATGTGTTTGGCGAAGTCCTGCGTCAGATTAAGCCGCTGATGCGTGCGGATGCGCGTATTGTGTGGGCGACGAAGGGGCTGGAAGCGGAAACCGGACGTCTGTTGCAGGACGTTGCCCGCGAAGCGCTGGGAACAGCGATCCCGCTGGCGGTGATCTCCGGGCCGACGTTTGCCAAAGAGCTGGCTGCGGGCTTGCCGACGGCGATTTCGCTGGCGTCCACCGACCAGGCATTTTCCGACGATCTTCAGCAACTGCTGCACTGCGGCAAAAGCTTCCGCGTGTACAGCAACCCCGATTTTATCGGCGTGCAGCTGGGCGGCGCGGTGAAGAACGTCATTGCCATCGGGGCCGGGATGTCTGACGGCATCGGTTTCGGCGCGAATGCGCGTACTGCGCTGATCACCCGTGGTCTGACCGAAATGTCCCGCCTGGGCGAAGCGCTGGGTGCCGATCCGGCCACCTTTATGGGAATGGCAGGGCTGGGCGACCTGGTGCTGACCTGCACCGATAACCAGTCGCGTAACCGCCGCTTTGGCATGATGCTCGGACAGGGCAGCGATGTAAAAAGCGCGCAGGAGAAGATTGGTCAGGTGGTTGAAGGCTATCGCAATACCAAGGAAGTTCGCGAACTGGCGCACCGTTTCGGTGTTGAAATGCCAATAACCGAGGAAATTTATCAGGTATTGTATTGCGGAAAAAATGCGCGCGAGGCAGCATTGACCTTATTAGGTCGTGCGCGCAAGGACGAGCGCAGCAGCAATTAGCCGGGAAGTATCGTCACCTGAATGACCCAGCCAGCGCAGAACTGGCTGGTCATTAACTATCGTCTGGAGCAAGCAATGCCGTGTGAAGAACTGGATATCGTCTGGAATAATATTAAAGCCGAAGCCCGAGCGTTGGCCGACTGTGAGCCCATGCTGGCCAGTTTCTATCACGCGACGCTACTTAAGCACGAAAATCTCGGCAGCGCCCTGAGCTATATGCTCGCCAATAAATTGGCTTCCCCTATCATGCCTGCTATCGCGATTCGCGAGGTGGTGGAAGAGGCCTACGCCGCAGATCCGGAGATGATTGCTTCTGCCGCCTGCGACATCCAGGCTGTGCGCACGCGAGACCCGGCGGTGGATAAATACTCCACGCCGCTACTGTATCTCAAAGGCTTCCACGCCTTACAGGCGTACCGCATCGGCCACTGGTTATGGAATGAGGGACGCCGCGCGCTGGCCATCTTCCTGCAAAACCAGGTTTCCGTGACCTTCCAGGTCGATATTCACCCGGCGGCGAAAATTGGCCGCGGGATCATGCTCGATCACGCCACCGGCATTGTTGTCGGGGAAACGGCGGTGATCGAAGATGACGTGTCGATCCTGCAATCCGTTACGCTGGGCGGTACCGGTAAAACCAGCGGCGATCGCCATCCGAAAATCCGTGAAGGGGTGATGATTGGCGCGGGCGCTAAAATCCTCGGCAATATTGAAGTCGGACGCGGCGCGAAGATTGGCGCGGGGTCGGTTGTGCTCCAGCCTGTACCGCCGCACACCACCGCCGCTGGCGTCCCGGCGCGCATCGTCGGTAAGCCAGACAGCGATAAGCCGTCGATGGATATGGATCAGCACTTCAACGGTATTCATCACACCTTCGAATACGGCGACGGTATCTGAACGCCGGAACACCTAAATAAAAAAGCCCGGTGAGTCAGTGCACCGGGCTTTTGATTAGTTGCGGTATAACACTTTGATAATGTGATAGCCGAATTGTGTGTGCAGTGGGCCAGTTGGCTCCAGCACCGGGCAGGAGAAGACCACTTTATCAAACGCCGGGACCATCTGGCCCTGGCGGAACTCGCCTAAGTCACCACCGCGTTTGCCTGACGGGCAAATCGAGTGTTTCTTCGCCAGTTTGCCGAAGTCGGCGCCGTTTTTAATCTGTTCGAGCAGATCCTGTGCCAGTTTCTCTTCTTTAACAAGGATATGCAGTGCTGCTGCTGTTTTTGCCATGATCGTGCCTTGAGTCGACTAGTTTACGGTCGGTATACTACCACGCGTTTTTCCTCCTCTCCCGACTTTCATTGAGTGACCATTTATGCGTTTAAACCCCGGACAACAACAAGCTGTCGAATTCGTCACCGGACCCTGCCTGGTGCTGGCGGGAGCGGGATCCGGTAAAACACGCGTGATCACCAACAAAATCGCCCACTTAATTCGGGGTTGTGGATACCAGGCGCGCCATATCGCGGCGGTCACCTTTACCAACAAAGCGGCGCGTGAGATGAAAGAGCGCGTCGGCCAGACGCTGGGCCGTAAAGAGGCGCGCGGGCTGATGATCTCCACCTTCCACACGCTGGGTCTGGATATTATCAAGCGCGAATACGCGGCGCTGGGCATGAAGTCCAACTTTTCTCTCTTTGATGACACCGACCAGGTGGCGCTGCTTAAAGAGCTGACGGAAGGGCTGATCGAAGATGACAAAGTTCTGTTGCAACAGCTGATCTCGACGATCTCGAACTGGAAAAACGATCTGATGACGCCGGCCCAGGCAGCGGCAAGCGCCAAAGGCGAGCGCGACCGCATCTTTGCCCACTGCTACGGTCTGTACGACGCGCATATGAAAGCCTGTAACGTCCTGGATTTCGACGATCTGATCCTGCTGCCGACGCTGCTGCTTCAGCGGAATGAAGAGGTACGCGAGCGCTGGCAGAACAAAATTCGTTACCTGCTGGTGGATGAATACCAGGATACCAACACCAGCCAGTACGAGCTGGTGAAGCTGCTGGTAGGGCAGCGTGCACGCTTTACCGTCGTAGGCGATGACGATCAGTCGATTTACTCATGGCGTGGCGCGCGTCCGCAAAACCTGGTGCTACTGAGCAAAGACTTCCCGGCGTTGCAGGTGATTAAACTGGAGCAGAACTACCGTTCTTCCGGGCGTATCCTGAAGGCGGCGAACATCCTGATTGCCAATAACCCGCACGTCTTTGAGAAGCGCCTGTTCTCCGAACTGGGTTACGGCACCGAGCTGAAAGTGCTAAGCGCCAACAACGAAGAGCACGAAGCGGAGCGCGTAACGGGCGAGCTGATTGCTCATCACTTCGTCAACAAAACTGAATACAAGGATTACGCGATCCTCTATCGCGGAAACCACCAGTCGCGCGTCTTTGAAAAGATGCTGATGCAGAACCGCATCCCCTACAAAATCTCCGGCGGTACGTCGTTCTTTTCGCGTCCCGAAATCAAGGATCTGCTGGCCTATCTGCGCGTGCTGACCAACCCGGATGACGACAGCGCTTTCCTGCGCATCGTGAATACGCCGAAACGCGAGATTGGCTCTGCGACGCTGCAAAAACTGGGTGGATGGGCGATGACCCGCAACAAAAGCCTGTTCACCGCCAGCTTCGATATGGGGCTGAGCCAGACCCTGACCGGGCGCGGCTATGACGCCTTAACCCGCTTTACCCACTGGCTGGGTGAGGTGCAGCGTCTGGCAGAGCGCGAGCCTGTGGCGGCTGTACGCGATCTGATCCACGGCATTGATTACGAATCCTGGTTGTATGAAACCTCTGCCAGCCCGAAAGCAGCCGAGATGCGGATGAAAAACGTTAACCAGCTCTTCAGCTGGATGACCGAAATGCTTGAAGGATCTGAGATTGACGAGCCCATGACCCTGACGCAGGTGGTCACCCGCTTCACGCTGCGCGATATGATGGAGCGCGGCGAAAGCGAAGAAGAGGCCGATCAGGTTCAGCTAATGACGTTACATGCCTCGAAAGGGCTGGAGTTCCCGTATGTCTATCTGGTGGGGATGGAAGAGGGCTTATTGCCGCACCAGAGCAGCATTGATGAAGATAACGTCGACGAAGAGCGCCGTCTGGCCTACGTGGGGATCACTCGTGCGCAGAAGGAGCTGACGTTTACGCTGTGCAAAGAGCGCCGTCAGTATGGTGAGCTGGTGCGCCCGGAGCCGAGCCGTTTTCTGCTGGAGTTGCCTCAGGACGATCTTATCTGGGAGCAGGAGCGTAAAGTCATTACCGCTGAAGAGCGTATGCACAAAGGGCAGGCAAACGTGGCAAACATTCGCGCGATGCTGGCAAAAGCCAAAGAGAAGGGATAACTATTTGCAGGCCGGGTAAGGCGAAGCCGCCACCCGGCACGCTTCAAAGGGTCACTTCACATCAAGCGCCCAGTGCACATAGCTCTGCCACTGGTACTCCTGCTCAATCAGTTCCGCCCCAAGCGGATGATCCTCAAGCCAGTTTTCCGGTAGCGTCAGCGTCAGTTTCTCATCGTCTGCCGCCAGCGTAATGGCTGGCAGCAAATCATCACGACGCCGGCTGGCAAACAGGATCGCCAGGCGAAGCAGACGACACAGATGCTCCGCCACGCGCGGCGGTACAGCGTTCTGCTGGTGAAGGGAAGAGAGATCGACGGCGTTAGTCTGATTTAGCAGCAGGGTGGCCAGCAGCTTCTTCTGGGCGGGCGTATAGCCCGGTAAATCGAGATTACGCACCAGCCAGGCCGCGTGCAGCGGTGCCTGCTTGTACTCCACGCTGAGACCAATTTCATGTAGCGCACAGGCGCTTAGCAGCAGATCGCGGCTTAACGGTTCAATATCCCAGCTTTTTTTCACCTGATCGGCAAACAGTGACGCCAGTTGACTCACTCTGTGTGCCTGGTCGATATCAACAATAAAGCGGCGCTGAACGTTACGCAGCGTACGGCTACGGATGTCCTGATCGACCGACTGGTGCAGCATTCCGTAGACCAGACCTTCGCGCAGCGCACCGCCTGCCAGGGTCATACACTGGATATTCAGTTCAGTAAAAATGGCGATCAGAATGGCGAGCCCACTGGGGAAAACCAGCGCGCGTTCGAGCGTCAGCCCTTCTATTTCAAGCTCTTCCAGACGACCACACTGGATGGCGCGCTGTTTAAGCTGCTGGAGTTTGGCAAGCGTGATCCGCTCGTCCATTCCCTGTGCCATCATGATTTCCTGCAACGCCTGAACGGTTCCGGACGCGCCGACACACACTTTCCAGCCGTGATAGCGCAGTTCGTCCATAACCGGGCGCAGGACCGCACGCGCCGCGTTTTCCGCCTCGTCAAAATTCTCTTTGGCAAGGTTTCGATCGGTAAAGTAGCGTTCCAGCCAGGTCACACAGCCCATCGACAGGCTGAAGAGCGACGTCGCCTGCGCGCCTGTGCCCGTGACCAGTTCGGTACTGGCGCCACCGATATCGACCACCAGACGACGATCGTCGCCGCCGGTCGTATGCGCCACACCCTGATAAATCAGACGCGCTTCTTCTTCACCGCTGATGACCTGCACCGGACAGCCCAGAATTTCCTGTGCTCTGGCAATGAAATCGCCAGCGTTAACCGCCAGACGAAGGGTCGCCGTGGCAACAACGCGAATTTGACTGAGCGGGATATCCTGCAAACGTTCTGCAAACAGACGCAGACACTGCCAGCCACGTTCCATGGCTTCCGGGGAGAGGTGATTATCGCTGCTCAGGCCCGCCGCGAGGCGGACCTTGCGCTTAATGCGCGTCAGCGTTTGTATGCTTCCCGCCACCTCGCGCACAACCAGCATATGAAAACTATTCGAACCGAGATCAATTGCCGCATAAAGCGAGGTGGAGCTGAGCATATTTTTTAACCTGAACGACGACGATTACGCGGTGCACCGCCGGAACGACGCGGACCATTGCCGGAGCGTGGACGGGTAAGGCGCTTAGGTGGCGGCAGTTCGCTCAACAGCGCGTCCGGATTGTATTTGCTCTGTGGAATAGAGTGACCGATGTAGGTCTCAATGGCCGGAAGATTCAGCGCATACTCTTCACACGCAAGGCTGATGGAGTGACCGCTTGCGCCGGCACGACCGGTACGACCGATACGGTGTACATAGTCTTCACAGTCATCTGGCAGGTCATAGTTAAAGACGTGCGTCACGGCTGGAATGTGCAGGCCACGGGCCGCCACGTCGGTCGCGACCAGAATATCAAGGTCGCCACGAGTAAATTCGTCGAGAATGCGCAGGCGTTTTTTCTGCGCCACGTCGCCGGTCAGCAGGCCCACACGGTGCCCATCTGCCGCCAGGTGACCCCAGATATCTTCACAGCGGTGTTTGGTGTTCGCGAAGATAATTGCGCGATCCGGCCACTCTTCTTCGATCAGGGTTTGCAGCAGGCGCATTTTCTCTTCATTAGAAGGATAGAAGAGCTCTTCTTTAATGCGGTGCCCGGTTTTCTGCTCCGGTTCTACTTCCACATATTCCGCATTGTTCATCTGCTCGAATGCGAGTTCACGCACGCGGTATGACAGGGTAGCGGAGAACAGCATGTTCAGACGCTGGTTTGCCGCAGGCATACGGCGGAACAGCCAGCGGATGTCTTTAATGAAGCCCAGATCGTACATGCGGTCTGCTTCATCCAGCACCACGACCTGGATTGCGCCGAGGTAGATATGGTTCTGTTTGGCGTAGTCGATAAGACGGCCGGTGGTCCCAATCAGGATATCGACGCCGCTTTCCAGCACTTTCAGCTGTTTATCGTAGCCGTCGCCGCCATAGGCCAGGCCAAGTTTCAGGCCGGTGGCTTGCGCCAGGGGCTCAGCGTCTGCGTGGATCTGTACCGCCAGTTCTCGCGTCGGGGCCATAATTAGCGCGCGCGGCTGGTTAACTTTGCGGTCTGCAATCGCCGGGTGAGAAAGTAAATAATGAAACGTTGACGTTAAAAACGCCATCGTTTTGCCAGTACCGGTTTGCGCCTGCCCTGCAACGTCGCGACCGGCCAGCGTCAGCGGCAGGGCGAGAGCCTGAATGGGCGTGCAGTTATGAAACCCTTTAGTTTCAAGGGCTTCGATCACCTTTGGGTGCAGGGCGAAGTCGGAAAACTTCTGTTCTGTTAAATGTGTTTTGCTCATAGTGTGGTAGAATATCAGCTTACTATTGCTTTACGAAAGCGTATCCGGTGAAATAAAGTCAACCTTTAGTTGGTTAATGCGACATCAACACGTCGTTGGTGGAGACAAAACCAACGTACCAGGCTTATTCCTGTGGAGTTATATATGAGCGATAAAATTATTCACCTGACTGACGACAGTTTTGACACGGACGTACTTAAAGCTGACGGGCTGATCCTCGTTGATTTCTGGGCTGAATGGTGTGGTCCTTGCAAAATGATCGCTCCGATTCTGGATGAAATCGCTGACGAATATCAGGGCAAACTGACCGTTGCCAAGCTGAACATCGACCAGAACCCGGGCACCGCGCCAAAATACGGTATCCGTGGCATCCCGACCCTGCTGCTGTTCAAGAACGGTGACGTGGCGGCGACCAAAGTGGGCGCACTGTCCAAAGGTCAACTGAAAGAGTTCCTGGACGCTAACCTGGCGTAAGGTTTCTCAGCCGAGCGTCCAGAACGCCTAATTAACGGCGAGCTCTGGACGCCCGGCTTTAGTCGTGCTAAGTTAGCTATGACTACGTTTTAAACATATCTTGTTGTTTGAATCTTGTTTTACCCGATACTTCCCGTTGTTAACTTAAACAGTGCGTGAAGTTGCTAGATTCCGGGCTTGTCACTCAATCCGTCTTGTCGTTTCAGTTCTGCGTTCTTTCCCTGTGACCAGACAGCGAACAGACATGAGGTGATGGCCGCTAAACAGGCATGGATGACCCTGCCATACCATTCACAACATTAAGTTCGAGAATCACCCCGAGTTTAAGAACCCACACCATTATGAATCTTACCGAATTAAAGAATACGCCGGTTTCTGAGCTGATCACTCTCGGCGAAAATATGGGACTGGAAAACCAGGCTCGTATGCGCAAGCAGGACATCATTTTCGCCATCCTGAAGCAGCACGCTAAGAGTGGCGAAGATATCTTTGGCGACGGTGTGCTGGAGATACTGCAAGACGGATTTGGTTTCCTCCGCTCCGCAGACAGCTCCTACCTCGCCGGCCCTGACGACATCTACGTATCCCCTAGCCAAATCCGCCGTTTCAACCTCCGCACTGGTGACACCATTTCAGGTAAGATTCGTCCTCCAAAAGAGGGTGAACGCTACTTTGCGCTGTTGAAGGTTAACGAAGTTAACTACGACAAACCGGAAAACTCCCGCAATAAGATCCTGTTCGAGAACTTAACGCCGCTGCACGCTAACTCTCGTCTGCGCATGGAGCGTGGTAACGGGTCTACTGAAGACTTAACCGCTCGTGTGCTGGATCTGGCATCGCCAATTGGTCGTGGCCAGCGTGGTCTGATTGTGGCGCCGCCAAAAGCCGGTAAAACCATGCTGCTGCAAAACATCGCGCAGAGCATTGCTTACAACCATCCAGACTGTGTGCTGATGGTGCTGCTGATTGACGAACGTCCGGAAGAAGTAACCGAGATGCAGCGTCTGGTGAAAGGGGAAGTGGTTGCGTCTACCTTCGACGAGCCTGCTTCTCGCCACGTTCAGGTTGCGGAAATGGTCATCGAGAAGGCGAAACGCCTGGTTGAGCACAAGAAAGACGTGATCATCCTGCTCGACTCCATTACCCGTCTGGCGCGTGCCTACAACACCGTGGTGCCGGCTTCCGGTAAAGTACTGACCGGTGGTGTGGATGCTAACGCCCTGCATCGTCCGAAGCGTTTCTTCGGTGCGGCGCGTAACGTGGAAGAGGGCGGTAGCCTGACCATTATCGCGACGGCGCTGATCGATACCGGCTCCAAAATGGACGAAGTTATCTACGAAGAGTTTAAAGGTACAGGCAACATGGAACTGCACCTTTCTCGTAAAATCGCAGAAAAACGCGTCTTCCCGGCGATCGACTACAACCGTTCCGGTACCCGTAAAGAAGAGCTGCTTACCACTCAGGAAGAGCTTCAGAAAATGTGGATCCTGCGTAAAATCATCCATCCAATGGGCGAAATCGACGCAATGGAATTCCTCATTAACAAACTGGCGATGACCAAAACGAACGACGATTTCTTCGACATGATGAAACGCTCGTAACGCAAATAATCCCAGTAAACGCCACGTTTTTACGTGGCGTTTTTTATTTATGGACTATACGCTATTACCACACACTCCCAATTTAGACCTGTCGGTGCGAAAATAAGAAGGTTTGCACAGTCAAAGAAATAATTGATTGAAAAACATACAAAGGGAGTTGTGATGAGCCATCTTTAATCCTTCTGAGGCAGAGGCTTCATGGTTATACTTCCGGGACTAACATTTGTTGAGAGCAATCCATTGTGAATCTACTCACTGCTGTAACTGAGCTGATCAGTATTTTTTTATTCACAACCTGTTTTTTGTTCATTGCGCGCAAGGTAGCAAAAAGAATTGGGTTAGTGGACAAACCGAACTTCCGTAAACGTCATCAGGGGCTTATTCCGCTGGTGGGCGGCATTTCGGTATACGCAGGCATCTGTTTCACATTCGGGATCGCGGATTACTATATCCCCCATGCCGCACTCTACCTGGCATGTGCCGGTGTGCTGGTACTGGTCGGCGCCCTTGATGATCGTTTTGATATCAGCGTGAAGTTCCGCGCGACGGTACAGGCGGCCATTGGCATCATTATGATGGTGGTAGGCGGCCTCTATCTAAGAAGCCTAGGCTACGTGTTTGGTCCCTGGGAGCTGGTGCTTGGGCCATTCGGCTTCTTCCTGACGCTGTTTGCCGTGTGGGCGGCTATCAACGCCTTTAACATGGTAGACGGTATAGACGGTCTGCTCGGTGGGCTGTCCTCTGTTTCGTTTGGCGCTATCGGCATCATCTTATGGTTTGACGGCCAGTACAGCCTGTCAATGTGGTGCTTTGCCATGATTGCCGCCATCCTGCCTTACATCTGCCTGAATCTGGGTGTGTTAGGGCGTCGCTATAAAGTCTTTATGGGCGATGCGGGCAGTACCCTGATTGGCTTTACGGTTATCTGGGTCCTGCTGGAAACCACGCAGGGTAAAACGCACCCTATCAGCCCGGTAACGGCTCTCTGGATTATCGCCATCCCGCTGATGGACATGGTCGCTATAATGTACCGCCGTCTGCGTAAAGGGATGAGCCCGTTTTCTCCCGATCGGCAGCATATTCATCACCTGATTATGCGCGCCGGCTTCACGTCTCGTCAGGCATTTGTGTTGATTACGCTTGCGGCTGCTATTCTGGCTGCGATTGGCGTAGCCGCGGAATACGCACATTTCATTCCTGAATGGGTAATGTTGGTATTATTCTTGCTAGCATTTTTCATGTACGGTTACTGCATCAAGCGTGCATGGAAAGTCGCGCGTTTTATTAAACGTTTAAAACGCAGGATGCGTCGGAACAGTGGCAAAAACACAACATTAACTAAGTAAAACCGGGACTATGATGACTCAACCGTTGGCGGGAGCGAAATCAGTGGGCACTGAGAACGAGCTGGATATTCGTGGTTTGTTTCGCGTGTTATGGCAGGGCAAACTGTGGATTGTGGGGATTGCCCTGGGGTTCGCGCTGTTAGCGCTTGCCTACACCTTCTTTGCAAAACAAGAGTGGAGCGCCACGGCGATCACAGACCGACCAACGGTGAATATGCTTGGAGGCTACTACTCCCAGCAGCAATTCCTGCGTAATCTTGATATCAAGGCCAATCTGGCGACCCCGGATCAGGCTTCGGTGATGGATGAATCCTACAAAGAGTTTGTGATGCAGCTGGCGTCGTGGGATACACGTCGCGATTTCTGGTCCCAGACGGACTACTACAAGCAGCGCATGGTCGGTAACAGCAAAGCGGATGCCGCGCTGCTGGATGACCTGATTAATAACATTCAGTTTATGCCTGGCGATGTGCTCCGTAACGTTAGCGACAGCGTGAAGCTGATTGCGGAAACGGCGCCGGACGCCAATAACCTGTTGCGTCAGTACGTTGCTTTTGCCAGCCAGCGCGCGGCCAGTCATCTGAATGACGAGCTGAAAGGCGCCTGGGCTGCGCGTACTATTCAGATGAAAGCGCAGGTCAAACGTCAGGAAGAGGTCGCTAAGGCTATCTTCGCCCGTCGCGTACATAATATTGAGCAGGCGCTGAAGATTGCGGAACAGCACAATATTTCCCGTAGCGAAACGGATGTTCCGGCTGACGAACTCCCGGATTCAGAAATGTTCCTTCTTGGTCGCCCAATGCTTCAGGCTCGTCTGGAAAATATCCAGGCCGTTGGTCCTGACTTTGACCTTGATTACGACCAAAACCGCGCCATGCTCAATACGCTCAACGTCGGTCCAACGCTGGACCCGCGTTTTCAGACCTATCGTTATTTAAGAACGCCTGAAGAGCCTGTAAAACGCGATAGTCCGCGTCGCGCATTCCTGATGATCATGTGGGGGATTGTGGGCGCACTGACTGGCGCTGGCGTAGCGTTATTGCGTCGCCGCACAAACTAAGAACGCCGTCTACGATGAAGGCTGCGGCCTTCATCGTCTAATCGAAGAGAATCGATGTGAAAGTACTAACCGTATTTGGCACCAGGCCGGAGGCCATCAAGATGGCGCCTCTGGTTCATGCGCTGGCCAGAGATCCTGATATTGAAGCGAAAGTGTGCGTGACTGCCCAGCACCGTGAGATGCTCGATCAGGTCTTAACCCTCTTTTCTATCGTCCCGGATTACGATCTCAATATAATGAAACCGGGACAGGGACTGACGGAAATCACCTGCCGTATTCTGCAAGAATTAAAGCCTATTCTGGAGTCGTTCAAGCCGGATGTGGTGCTGGTGCACGGCGACACCACCACCACCGTGGCGACCAGCCTGGCCGCGTTCTATCAGCGTATCCCCGTTGGTCATATTGAAGCGGGTCTGCGTACCGGCAATCTCTATTCCCCGTGGCCGGAAGAGGCCAACCGTACGCTCACCGGTCACCTGGCGATGTACCATTTTGCGCCAACCGAGAACTCACGTCAGAACCTGCTGCGCGAAAATATCAGCGAAAGCAAGATCTTCGTCACCGGCAATACGGTCATTGATGCGCTGATTTGGGTGCGTGACCGCGTGCTGGCTAACAGCGAGCTTCAGGCAGAACTTGCTGCGCGCTATCCGTTCCTGAACAACGGCAAGAAAACGATTCTGGTGACGGGCCACCGCCGCGAAAGCTTTGGCCGTGGCTTTGAGCAAATTTGCCACGCGCTGGCTGAAATCGCCGCGCAGAACGAGGATGTGCAGATTGTCTATCCGGTGCACCTCAACCCGAACGTCAGCGAACCGGTCAACCGTATCCTGGGCCACGTGGAAAACGTGCTCCTGATCGAGCCGCAGGACTATTTGCCATTTGTCTGGCTGATGAACCACGCCTGGCTGATCCTGACCGATTCTGGCGGCATTCAGGAAGAGGCGCCCTCCCTCGGTAAGCCGGTACTGGTGATGCGTGAAACCACCGAACGCCCGGAAGCGGTTACTGCCGGTACCGTGCGTCTGGTGGGAACGGATCCGCGTCGTATTGTCGAAGAGGTCACGCGCTTACTGCATGACGATGAAGAGTATCAGGCGATGAGCCGGGCCCACAATCCGTACGGTGACGGGCAGGCTTGTGGTCGTATTTTGCACGCACTTAAACACAATCGGGTAACGCTATGAGTTTTTCTACCATCTCTGTTGTTGGTCTTGGCTATATCGGGCTGCCTACTGCGGCGGCCTTTGCCTCTCGTCAAAAGCAGGTCGTTGGCGTAGATATCAACGCGCACGCGGTGGAAACCATCAACCGTGGCGAAATTCATATCGTGGAGCCCGATCTCGATCGTGTGGTGAAAAAGGCGGTGGACGGTGGCTTCCTGCGCGCCAGCACCACGCCGGTAGAAGCCGATGCGTACCTGATTGCGGTTCCAACGCCCTTTAAAGGCGATCATGAGCCTGACATGGTTTACGTCGAGGCGGCGGCAAAATCCATTGCGCCTGTGCTGAAGAAAGGGGCGCTGGTTATCCTTGAGTCCACTTCACCTGTTGGGGCTACCGAGCAGATGGCGCAGTGGCTGGCCGAGGCGCGTCCCGATCTTAGCTTCCCGCAGCAGGCGGGCGACGAGGCCGATATCAATATCGCCTACTGCCCTGAGCGCGTACTGCCAGGCCAGGTGATGGTGGAACTGATTAAAAATGACCGCGTGATTGGCGGCATGACGCCAGTCTGCTCCGCGCGCGCCAGCGAGCTGTATAAAATTTTCCTTGAAGGCGAATGTGTGGTGACCAACTCCCGCACCGCCGAGATGTGCAAACTGACCGAAAATAGCTTCCGCGACGTTAACATCGCGTTTGCGAATGAACTGTCATTGATTTGCGCCGATCAGGGGATTAACGTCTGGGAACTTATTCGCCTTGCCAACCGTCACCCCCGCGTGAACATCCTTCAGCCGGGGCCGGGCGTGGGTGGGCACTGCATCGCGGTCGATCCGTGGTTTATCGTGGCGCAGAACCCGGAACAGGCACGCCTGATTCGCACCGCACGCGAAGTAAACGACCACAAACCGCACTGGGTCATCAACCAGGTCAAAGCCACGGTCGCGGATTGCCTGGCCGACAGCGGCAAACGCGCCAGTGAGCTGAAAATTGCCTGCTTTGGTCTGGCATTCAAACCGAATATTGACGATCTGCGCGAAAGCCCGGCGATGGAAATTGCCGAAATGATCGCTGCCTGGCACAGCGGTGAAACGCTGGTGGTTGAGCCGAATATTCATGCGCTGCCGGCAAAACTTGCCGGTCACTGCACCCTTACCGCCCTGGATGACGCGCTGGCGACGGCGGATGTGCTGGTGCTGCTGGTGGATCACAATGCGTTCAAAGCGGTTTCCGGTGATGCCGTACGTCAGCAGTATGTTGTTGATACCAAAGGCGTGTGGCGTTGAGTATCCTCAACGGCGTGCTGGAGTCCCTTGAGTGGGAAAGCGCATTCTTTGCGCGTCCCTCAGCGATAGTGCGTCTGCGCGACAATGCCCCTGCGTTGCAGGAAGCAGACTTCAGCGCCTGGCAGCGCGTACAGGCTAAGATCCCGGCGGACCGCGCCGATCTGCTGGACGCCCTCCAGCAGCACGGATTCCGGCTGGTCGAGGGTGAGGTTGATCTCTCTGTTACCGTGGCTCTCCACGCCTCACCGGGCGCGGAAATTGCAACGGAGCAGGATATCCCCGCGCTGCGCAAGATGGCGGCGCTGGCCTTCGCTCAGAGCCGTTTCCGGGCGCCCTGGTATGCGCCCGATGACAGCGGCCGCTTTTATGCCCAGTGGATAGAGAATGCGGTCAAAGGTACGTTTGACCACGTCTGTCTGGTGTTCCGTACTGCCGGGGGGCAGATTCAGGGTTTTGTTTCGCTTCGCAGGCTCAACGAGCACGAGGCGCGCATCGGATTGTTAGCCGGGCGCGGCATGGGCGAGAAACTCATGCAGGCGGCGCTGCACTGGGCGGAGCAACAACAGGTATCGACGCTGCGGGTCGCAACCCAGATGGGCAACACCGCTGCGCTTAAACGTTATATTGCGAGTGGTGCCAGCATCGACGCCACCGCCTACTGGTTATACAGGTGACAAGATGATTCCATTTAACGCGCCTCCCGTTGTGGGCACTGAACTTGATTACATGCAGTCTGCTATGGGCAGCGGCAAGCTCTGTGGCGATGGCGGTTTTACCCGCCGCTGCCAGCAGTGGATGGAGCAACGTTTTCACAGTGCCAAGGTACTGCTGACGCCGTCCTGTACCGCATCGCTTGAGATGGCGGCGCTGTTGCTGGATATCCAGCCCGGCGATGAAGTGATCATGCCGAGCTACACCTTCGTCTCCACGGCGAACGCGTTTGTCCTGCGCGGGGCGAAAATTGTGTTTGTGGATATCCGTCCGGATACTATGAACATCGACGAAACGCTGATTGAAGCGGCGGTCACCGATAAAACGCGGGCGATTGTGCCGGTGCATTACGCGGGCGTGGCCTGTGAGATGGACACCATCATGGCCATCGCTAAAAAGCACAACCTGTTTGTGGTGGAAGACGCCGCGCAGGGCGTGATGTCCACCTACAAAGGGCGCGCGCTGGGCACCATTGGTCATATCGGCTGCTTTAGCTTCCACGAAACCAAAAACTACACCGCAGGCGGAGAAGGCGGCGCGACGCTGATTAACGATCGTGCCCTGGTGGAGCGTGCGGAAGTGATCCGTGAAAAAGGGACCAACCGCAGCCAGTTCTTCCGCGGTCAGGTGGATAAGTACACCTGGCGCGATATCGGCTCAAGCTACCTGATGGCGGATTTGCAGGCCGCGTATCTCTGGGCGCAGCTGGAAGCGGCAGAGCGAATCAATCTGCAACGCCTCTCCCTGTGGCAAACCTACTACGACGCGCTGGAGCCGCTGGCAAAAGCCGGACGTATTGAACTGCCGACTATTCCGGCAGACTGCATCCACAACGCTCACATGTTCTACATCAAGCTGCGCGATAACGACGATCGCAGCAAGCTGATTGCCTGGCTGAAAGAGGCGGAAATTATGGCGGTATTCCACTATATTCCGCTGCACTCTAGCCCGGCTGGCGAAGCCTTCGGGATGTTTGCCGGTGAAGACCGCTACACCACCAAAGAGAGCGAACGTCTGCTCCGTCTGCCCCTGTTCTACAACCTCGCGCCGGTGAACCAGCGTACGGTGATCAATTCGCTTCTGAGTTATTTCGCCTGATATGTCTCTGGCAAAAGCGTCGGTGTGGACGGCAGCGTCCACGCTAGTAAAAATTGGCGCCGGGTTACTGGTCGTCAAGCTGCTGGCCGTCTCATTTGGTCCGTCAGGCGTTGGGCTGGCAGGGAACTTCCGCCAGCTGGTCACGGTGCTTGGCGTGCTGGCGGGTGCCGGGATATTCAATGGCGTCACCAAATACGTCGCGCAGCATCATGACGATGCCGAAAAGCTCCGCACGGTGGTGGGCACCTCCTCTGCTATGGTGCTGGGCTTCTCTACGTTGCTGGCCGTCGTCTTTTTGCTGGCGGCGGCACCCATCAGCCAGGGGCTGTTCGGACACACGCATTATCAGGGGCTGGTGCGCCTGGTGGCGCTCGTTCAGATGGGGATCGCCTGGGCGAACCTGCTGCTGGCGCTGATGAAAGGCTTCCGTGATGCCGCCGGGAATGCGCTGGCGCTGATCCTCGGCAGCATTATCGGCGTTGTCGCTTACTACTTTTGCTATCGGCTGGGCGGCTATGAAGGCGCGCTGCTGGGGCTGGCGCTGGTGCCTGCGCTCGTTGTCATTCCGGCAGCGTTTATGCTGATGCGCAGAGGCAATGTCCCGCTGAATTACCTGAAACCGCAGTGGGACAAGATGCTGGCGGGGCAGCTAGGAAAGTTTACCCTGATGGCGCTCATCACTTCGGTAACGCTTCCCGTTGCCTACGTGATGATGCGAAACCTGCTGGCAGCGCATTACAGCTGGGATGAAGTGGGGATCTGGCAGGGCGTGAGCAGCATTTCAGATGCTTACCTCCAATTTATTACGGCTTCCTTTAGCGTCTATTTACTGCCAACCTTATCGCGCCTGACTTCCAGGCAGGATATTACCCGCGAGATTTTTCGCTCCCTGCGTTTTGTGTTGCCGGCGGTTGCGATCGCCAGCTTTACCGTCTGGTTACTGCGTGATTTCGCCATCTGGCTGCTGTTTTCGGCGAAGTTTACCGCCATGCGCGATCTGTTTGCCTGGCAACTGGTCGGCGATGTGCTGAAAGTGGGGGCATACGTTTTCGGCTATCTGGTGATTGCGAAGGCTTCGCTGCGGTTGTATATCCTGGCAGAGATCGGCCAGTTTGCGCTGCTGACGGCATTTTCTCACTGGCTGATCCCCACCCACGGTGCGCTGGGGGCGGCTCAGGCCTATATGGCAACTTATATCGTTTATTTCGCTGCCTGTTGCGGCGTATTTTTACTTTGGCGTAAACGCGCATGACTGCACTGATACACATACTGGGATCGGATATCCCGCATCATAACCAGACCGTTCTGCGGTTCTTCAACGATGAACTGGCATCCGGCACGCCCGATGCGCGCGAGTTTATGGTCGTTGGACGCGATAACGGCCTGAGCGCGGCGTGTCCGGCATTGCACATCACCTTCTGGCCAGACAAAGCGGCCCTGACCAAAGCCGTTGTCGCGAAAGCCAAAGCGGACCGAAGCCAGCGTTTCTTCTTCCACGGACAATTCAATACCGGGCTGTGGCTGGCGCTGTTAAGCGGCGGGATAAAACCTTCCCAGTTCAGCTGGCATATCTGGGGAGCGGATCTCTACGAAGTCTCCCACGGCTGGAAGTTCCGTCTTTTCTATCCGCTGCGTCGTCTGGCGCAGGCGCGCGTGGGCTGCGTTTTTGCTACCCGTGGCGACCTCAACTATTTTGCTAAACAGCACCCGAAGGTTCGCGGGGAACTGCTCTATTTTCCGACCCGTATGGATCCGGCACTGAATACCATGGCGAATGACGCGGTTCGTGAGGGCAAACTGACCATTCTGGTGGGAAATTCCGGCGATCGCAGTAACGAGCATGTCGCGGCGCTGCGGGCGGTGCATCAGCAGTTTGGCGATACGGTGAACGTCGTGGTGCCGATGGGCTATCCCGCCAATAACGACGCCTACATCGATGACGTTCGCCAGCAGGGGCTTGCGCTGTTTAGCGCGGAAAATCTGCACATTCTCAGCGATAAGCTGGAATTTGATGACTATCTCGCGCTGCTGCGAAAATGCGATCTGGGCTATTTCATCTTTGCCCGTCAGCAGGGGATTGGTACGCTGTGTCTGCTGATTCAGGCGGGCGTACCGTGCGTGCTCAACCGCGAAAACCCGTTCTGGCAGGACATGGCCGAACAGCATATTCCGGTGCTGTTTACCTCTGACACGCTTAATGTCGAGGTGGTACGGGAAGCGCAGCGTCAGCTCACGCTGGTGGATAAAAATAGCATCGACTTTTTCAGCCCGAACTATCTCACGCCGTGGCACCGCGCGCTGCGTATTGCTTCAGGAGACAACGCATGAGCCAGTTGCAATTTAGCGGCTTGCTGGTGGTCTGGCTGCTGAGCACGCTGTTTATCGCCACGCTCACCTGGTTTGAGTTCCGGCGCGTACGTTTTAACTTCAACGTATTCTTCTCGCTGCTGTTTTTGCTGACCTTTTTCTTTGGCTTCCCGCTGACCAGCATCCTCGTGTTCCGCTTTGATGTTGGCGTCGCTCCGCCGGAAATCTTGTTGCAGACGCTGCTCTCTGCGACCTGCTTCTACGCGGTGTATTACGTCACCTATAAAACGCGCCTGCGCGCGGCGAAAGACACCACACCCCGTCGTCCGCTGTTTACCATGAACCGGGTAGAAACCCATCTGACGTGGGTTATGCTGATGACCATCGCCCTCGTCAGCGTGGCGATTTTCTTCATGCATAACGGCTTTTTACTGTTTAAGTTGCAGTCCTATAGCCAGATTTTCTCCGCCGAAGTCTCCGGCGTCGCGCTCAAGCGTTTCTTCTATTTCTTCATTCCGGCGATGCTGGTGGTCTTTTTCCTGCGTCAGGACAGCAAAGCCTGGCTGTTCTTCCTGGTCAGCACCGTCGCATTTGGCATTCTGACCTACATGATCGTCGGCGGCACCCGCGCCAACATCATTATCGCCTTCGCGATTTTCCTGTTTATCGGCATTATTCGCGGTTGGATCTCGCTGTGGATGCTGGCGGCGGCAGGCGTCTTTGGCATTGTGGGGATGTTCTGGCTGGCGCTGAAGCGCTACGGACTGAACGTGGCGGGCGACGAAGCGTTTTATACCTTCCTGTATCTGACGCGCGACACCTTCTCGCCCTGGGAAAACCTGGCATTGTTGCTGCAAAACTACGACAAAATCGAATTCCAGGGGCTGGCGCCGATTGTTCGCGATTTCTATGTCTTTATACCGACGTGGCTGTGGCCTGACCGTCCCGGTATTGTCCTGAACACGGCGAACTACTTTACCTGGGAAGTGCTGAACAACCATTCGGGCCTGGCGATTTCCCCAACCCTGATTGGCTCGCTGGTAGTGATGGGCGGAACGTGGTTTATCCTGCCGGGCGCGATCGCGGTCGGGCTGATAATAAAATGGTTCGACTGGCTATATACGCTGGGTAATGAAGAGACCAACCGCTACAAAGCCGCTGTTTTGCACAGTTTCTGTTTCGGTGCCATTTTCAATATGATCGTTCTGGCGCGCGAGGGACTGGATTCGTTCGTCTCACGCGTGGTGTTTTTTATGGTCGTTTTCGGTCTCTGTCTGCTGCTGGCAAAACTGCTGTACTGGTTGTTTGACAGTGCAGGGCTTGTGCACAGACGTGAGCCACAGGGCAGCACAACGCTGTCGCAAGTCTGAGTAGGGATTATCATGACGGATACAACTTCAGCCCCGCGTTATGCGCTGCGTGGGCTACAGCTTATTGGCTGGCGTGACATGCAACACGCGCTGGATTTCCTGTTCGCGGACGGGCAGATGAAATCGGGCACGCTGGTGGCCATCAACGCAGAAAAAATGCTGGCGGTTGAAGATAATGCGGAAGTGAAAAGCCTGATTGAAGCCGCGGAGTTTAAATACGCCGACGGTATTAGCGTGGTGCGTTCAATTCGTAAAAAGTTTCCTGACGCTAATGTGTCTCGCGTGGCGGGTGCTGACCTTTGGGAGCGGCTTATGGAACGCGCAGGCGCTGAAGGCACGCCGGTATTTTTGATTGGCGGCAAACCAGAGGTGCTGGCGCAGACCGAACAAAAGCTGCGTAGCCAGTGGAATGTTAACATCGTGGGCAGCCAGGATGGCTATTTCAGGCCGGAAGATCGCCAGGCGTTATATGAGCGCGTGCGCGACAGCGGGGCGAAAATTGTCACTGTCGCCATGGGGTCGCCGCGGCAGGAAATTCTGATGCGCGATTGCCGTCTGGTCAGCCCGGATGCGCTCTATATGGGCGTCGGCGGCACCTACGACGTCTTTACTGGCCACGTTAAGCGGGCGCCCAAAGTCTGGCAAAACCTGGGGCTGGAGTGGCTCTACCGCCTGCTCTCTCAACCGACGCGTATCAAACGACAGATTCGTCTGCTGCGCTACCTCGCCTGGCACTACACCGGGAAAATGTAATCAATATGCAGCGCGATCTGCTGTTCGCGCTGCAACCCCTCCCTGTAAAACTGCTGGATTTCTGTACAATGCATTCATTTTTTTAATGCATTGTTTGCCATTTGCCAGAATTTAAGAAACCATTCGCTCCGTATTTCAGTACCCCTCAAAACAATACCCGGCAATAAGTCGGGAAACAGCAAACACAACCGAGGATTTATGGCAGAGAAAAAACCGGAGCTTCAGCGTGGGCTGGAAGCTCGACATATTGAATTGATCGCGCTGGGCGGGACTATCGGCGTTGGCCTGTTTATGGGCTCGGCAAGCACGCTGAAATGGGCGGGGCCTTCCGTCCTGCTGGCGTATATTATTGCCGGGCTGTTCGTCTTCTTCATCATGCGCTCAATGGGCGAAATGTTGTTTCTGGAGCCGGTAACGGGCTCTTTCGCCGTTTACGCCCACCGTTATATGAGCCCGTTCTTTGGCTATCTCACGGCCTGGTCGTACTGGTTTATGTGGATGGCCGTCGGGATTTCGGAGATTACCGCCATCGGGGTCTACGTGCAGTTCTGGTTCCCGGAGATGGCCCAGTGGATACCCGCGCTCATCGCCGTAGGGCTTGTGGCGCTGGCGAACCTTGCCGCCGTTCGCCTTTACGGTGAAATCGAGTTCTGGTTTGCGATGATCAAAGTCACCACCATTATCGTGATGATTGTTGTGGGTCTGGGTGTCATCTTCTTTGGTTTCGGTAACGGCGGGCACGCGATTGGTTTCGGTAACCTGACCGGACACGGCGGCTTCTTTGCCGGCGGCTGGAAAGGCTTCCTGACCGCACTCTGTATCGTTGTCGCCTCTTATCAGGGCGTTGAGCTGATCGGCATTACCGCAGGTGAGGCGAAAAACCCGCAGGTCACGCTGCGTAGCGCGGTAGGCAAGGTGCTGTGGCGTATCCTGATTTTCTATGTGGGCGCGATCTTCGTTATCGTGACCATTTTCCCATGGAACGAGATCGGCACCACCGGCAGCCCGTTTGTCTTAACCTTCGCTAAGATTGGCATCACGGCGGCGGCCGCCATTATCAACTTTGTGGTGCTGACGGCGGCGCTCTCCGGCTGTAACAGCGGGATGTACAGCTGCGGGCGTATGCTTTACGCGCTCTCGCAAAACAAACAGCTGCCGGCGGTGATGGGTAAAGTCTCCCGCGTGGGTGTACCGGTGGCGGGCGTAGCGGTGTCGATTGTGATTCTGCTGATTGGCTCTTGCCTGAACTACATCATCCCGAATCCGCAGCGCGTGTTTGTTTACGTCTATAGCGCCAGCGTGCTGCCGGGAATGGTACCGTGGTTTGTCATTTTGATTAGCCAGCTGCGTTTCCGACAGACGCACAAAAAAGCGATCGCCAGCCATCCGTTCCGCTCCATTCTGTTCCCGTATGCGAACTATTTGACGATGGCGTTCCTGATTTGCGTATTAATTGGAATGTACTTTAATGAAGATACCCGCATGTCGCTGTTTGTCGGGATGATCTTCCTGGCTGCCGTCACAGCTGCATATAAACTTTTTGGCCTGGGCCGCCGTGGCTCCGCCCATAAAGTGGAGGAATAAGCGGCAAAATGTGCAAACCATAACCAAACGCGCATTTTTTTCAAAAAAGCACTAGACAGCGGGGACGGAGGTACGTAATATCCAGCCCCGCAACGGCGCTAAGCGCCCGTAGCTCAGCTGGATAGAGCGCTGCCCTCCGGAGGCAGAGGTCTCAGGTTCGAATCCTGTCGGGCGCGCCATTTTAGTCCCGGCGCTAGAGCTGCGGTGGTCTGAGAAGTAGTCAGAACCGCGTGAAAGAATACAGTGGTGGCTATAGCTCAGTTGGTAGAGCCCTGGATTGTGATTCCAGTTGTCGTGGGTTCGAATCCCATTAGCCACCCCATTATTGAAAGAGTTGTGAATTGCGAAGGTGGCGGAATTGGTAGACGCGCTAGCTTCAGGTGTTAGTGTTCTTACGGACGTGGGGGTTCAAGTCCCCCCCCTCGCACCACGACTTTTAATGAGTTGAACTAAAAATTCAAAAAAGCAGTACATCGGCGAGTAGCGCAGCTTGGTAGCGCAACTGGTTTGGGACCAGTGGGTCGGAGGTTCGAATCCTCTCTCGCCGACCAATTTTGAACCCCGCTTCGGCGGGGTTTTTTGTTTTCTGCGTTTTTTATCCTGTAGCCTTTCCCCGACAACACTCTATATCCTTGTCGCGATTCAGCGACATATAACCCGTTAATATTAAAGAATTTATTATTTTACCTCTTAACCTGTCTCCTGGTGACGACATATCGCCGCCTTCAGCGCGATGTTGTATGGCTTCAGGCGGTTCTTAACAGCATAATTTCCTTTTATCTTAAAATGTTGCGCGATGTAAAAGTTCTGCGTGTAAACCTGGCACATTACATGCAATAATATGCGTGTAGATGCTCATTCCATCTCTTATGTTCGCCTTAAGGCCTCATAAACTCAGGAATGACGCAGAGCCGTTTACGGTGCTTATCGTCCACTGACAGATGTCGCTTCGGCCTCATCAGACACCATGGACACAACGTTGAGTGAAGCACCAAATATGTTGTCTTACAGACCTGTTTTAACGCCTGCTTTTATAGCAGGCGTTTTTTTATGGGCGTAAAAAAGGAGGCCATCTGGCCTCCTGTTAATTACTGCTGCGTTCCGTTATTTTGCAACGTCAATAACAGCCCATCACGGCGCATAGCTGCGGCCTCTTCCGGCTTATGCTGCTTGTCCAGCGAATCAGCAAGCCAGGCGTAATCAAATGCGTCCGGACGTTGCTTCAGCGCGGCGCGGAAGGCGAGGCTCGCCTCCTGCCACTCGCCGTGTTTCATCAGAGACTGGCCCAGCGTACTCCACAGCAGTGGACGATCGCCCACGGTTTTGATCTGCTGGCGCAGTGCTTTTTCAATTTGTTCCGGATTGTTGGTTTTCAGACGCGGGATGACCATCACCAGGCGGTCATCATACTGTCGCTTGAGACCGTCGAGGAGGATCTCCTGCGCGGTGTCATGGTCGTCACACTCAATCAGATGTTCTGCCATCGCCACCTGAAGAGGAACCTGCTGGCGCGTTTTACGGCTCTGGTTTTTCCACCAGGTTTTCAGGCCGTCGCTGCCGAGATCGGCGCGCGCCTGATCCATCAGGCCAATCCAGGCCAGACGCTGAAGTTCATCACGATGTTCATCATCGCCCACGTCGGCTTTCGCCATGGAAGGGATAATGTCCAGCAGCGAGCCCCAGGCACCGGTCCGAATATATGCCTGCTCAGCCAGACGCAGCACTTCCGGGTGACGAGGGGTAATTTCCAGCAGACGGTCAACGCCGTGACGAGCGGCATGGTTTTCATTGCGCGCCAGTTGCAGACGAACGCGGGTGATCTCAACCGGAATCGGATCTTTAGTAGAGAGCTCAGACGCGCGTTCAAGATGCTGATTGGCGCGGGCCTCATCGCCTCGCTGTTGCGCCGCCTCAGCGGCCAGCAGATAGTTAACAACCGGCTGTTCTGCATGGTCGGCATTTTTCGACATCAGCTTCTCAACCTGCTGATAGTCGCCTTCGGCCAGCTTCAGCAACGCTTGCTCGGTCTGCTTGCGGGCGCGACGGCGCTTACGGCCAACGAACCAGCCGCGCGTATGTACGCCGGTACGGAAAATACGACGCAGGAGCCACTCCACTGCCAGCAGAACGACCACACCCAGGATCAGAATAATTACCAGCCCTGTTACGCTGGTTTCGATATTGTAGTTATCGGTCTGGACCAATACATAACCCTGGTGACCCGCGAGCATCGGCCCCAGTACAATCCCGGCGATCAGCAGGATGAAGAGTAAGAAGACTTTTAGCATCATTACTCTCCTTGCGGCGCGCTTTCAGGCGCTGGCGCGGCGGCAGGTGCTTCAGCCGGACGCTCTGCCGGAACGCCCGGCTGGGCCAGCAGGTTACGCACGCGCGTCTGCATGAGCTTCTCCAGAATCGGCTGGCTTTCCAGCTTGTCCGGCACGTTCATGGTGATGTTTTGCTGGCTCAGCTTGTCGATATCCTCAAGGAACGCGGTCGTGGTTGCGTCATTGGTATCGTAGTAAGCACGTACCCAGGTTGAAACGTTATCCAGCGCCTGTTTGTAGGTCTCTTCCTGGTGACGCGGTACGGCCTGGGCAGCCACCAGCAGGCGGGAACGAATGTTTTCGCGCAGATAGACGTCCTGGTTCGGCGCCAGCAGCGGCACGGCAGTTTCATCGCGGCGGCGAATGGTAATAAAGCTGTCCATAAAGTTCTGCCAGCTCTTTTGCAGGTTGATACGCCATTCGCTCAGGGAGCTGGACAGCTCGGTGCCGTCAGAATCCATCGGGGAGTCATCGTCGTTGTTATCGGCCAGCTGAAGGTTATCAATCTGGTTGGAGAGCTGATTTACCTTAAGGATGATACCATCGTAATCGACCTTAGAAACCGCGGACAGGCTGGCGATATCTTCCGTAATAGCGCGGCGAGCGTTGATGAGGCTCGGATCGTTCATGTCCGCCAGGCTTGCGTCGGCGCTTTTCAGCAGCGCGGCGGCGGTGGTGACATCCTGATCGCTCCAGAGCTTGCGCCCGGCCAGTTTCACCAGAAAATCGGCCTGTGAAAGTAGCCAGGTTTTGGCATCGGTTCCCGAAATTGTGGCGACTTTTTCCTGCACTTCGCTCAGCTGTTTGGTCAACTCTTCACGTTTGCTGTTCGCGTCGGCGAGGGCGGCAGCCTGCTGTTTGATCACGCCTTCCAGCTCAGCTTTTTGCGTCTCCTGCGCTTTCTGTAGGGCAGTGATTTGGTTAACCAGCGCGTCGCTGGTGGCCGTCTGGTTGGTGCCTTGTTTCTTCACCAGTCCGTAGAGTCCCACGCCTGCGGCCAGCGCAATCGCGATGGCAATCACGCTCAGCGTTAGGCTGGTTTTGTTGCTGCCGTTTTTCTTCTCAACGGTTGTGTCTGTCGTCTCTGGCTGTGACGTGGTGTCCACAGTCTCCCTGGTCTCTTCAACCACGGCGGAGGATTTTTCGTGTTCCGTCATTATGGCTTCCCATTTGAGAGTTATTGTAATGCGCGCAGCAGCGCATCGTTGTCGGCGTTTTCAGCGATCCGAATATCCTGCCAGCCCAGTTCCCGGGCGTGGTTCGCCAGACGCTCACTGACGACCAGAAGCCGACAGCGGAGTAACCAGTTTTCGCGATACCAAAGCGGAATCAGCGACCAAAGCTGTTGTAACATTTCACCGCTGGTGACCACCAGCGTATTAATACCGCGGGCGTGCCAGCGCATTGCTTCTTCCGCGCCATCATAGTGTTTCGCACAGCGCTGATAGCACTCCACAAACGTCACGTCTGCGCCGCGTTCGCGCAGCGTTTCGCCCAGCAGTTCGCGGCCACCGTTGCCGCGCAAAATGAGCGCGCGCTTTCCGGCAATGGTTTGTAATTCAGGTAATTGTAGCAAGACTTCGCTGATTTCCCGATCTAACGGGTAACGAACATCGATTCCGCTCGCGGTATGTAAGGCCAGCGCCGTGGTGCGCCCGATGGCGAAATAGCGGGGGGCGTGAGGCCAGCTAACGGCATGCTGTTGCAGCTGCGCATGGGCAAACTCCACGGCATGCTGCGACAGCGCAAAGAGCAGATCGCCTTCCTGCAAGAGACGCATCTGGTCAGCGAGCGCAGGCAGCTCGCGACCGGGGGAGAATTCAATCAGCGGAAAACTCCAGGCCACCTGCCCCAGTGCGCGCAGACGGCTCACTAACTGCTCTCCTGCGGGAGAAGGGCGGGTGACAAGTATGCTCATGCAGGGGGCTCTCCGTTATAGACCTCAGCCAGAATTTCACGCGCGCCGTTATTCAGCAGCTCTTCCGCCAGCGATACGCCAAGTGCCTCGGCATCTTGCGGCTTGCCGCGACGTTCACCGCGAACCATCTGTGAGCCGTCCGGCGCGCCAACCAGCGCACGCAACCACAGCTCACCGTCAGTTAATTCAGCATAGCTGCCAATTGGCACCTGACAGCCTCCTTCGAGGCGAGTATTCATCGCGCGCTCGGCTTTTACGCGAACGGCGGTATCGTCATGATTCAGCGGCGCGAGCAGTGCCTGAGTGCGCGCATCAACCAGACGACACTCAATGCCGACGGCACCCTGGCCGACGGCGGGCAGCGACAGCTCCGGCGGCAACGCGACGCGAATGCGTTCTTCCAGCCCCAGGCGTTTCAGGCCCGCAACCGCAAGAATAATGGCATCGTAGTCGCCGTTATCCAGCTTGCCAAGGCGTGTGCCGACGTTCCCGCGCAGCGAACGGATCACCAGATCCGGGCGACGTTCAGCCAGCTGACACTGGCGGCGTAAACTTGACGTGCCGACCACGCTGCCTGCCGGCAACGCATCGAGCGAGTCATAGCGATTAGAGACAAACGCATCGCGCGGATCCTCGCGCTCGCAGATGGTCACCAGCCCCAGCCCTTCCGGGAACTCAACGGGCACATCCTTCATCGAATGCACGGCGATATCGGCGCGGTTCTCAAGCAATGCCAGCTCCAGCTCTTTGACAAACAGACCTTTTCCGCCCACTTTGGCCAGCGGCGTATCCAGAATGACATCGCCACGCGTGACCATTGGCACCAGCTCAACGCGTAATCCGGTGTGGCAGGCTTCAAGGCGCTGCTTAACATAATGTGCCTGCCAGAGTGCAAGAGGACTTTGGCGTGTGGCAATTCTCAAAACATTGTCTAACATGCTTGTTACCGTCATTATCAATCGCTAACCATCCTAACATTGTTGACACTCGGATGGCAGTTTTACGGTTGATGAAGAGTGAGAGGGACAGGGCGGCGTACTCGTCAGCCATCGCCGTATTCAGGAATTTACACGTCAAGAACGGTGCTACACTTGTATGTAGCGCATCTTTCTTTACGGTCAACCGGCAAGGTGTTAAATTGATCACGTTTTAGACCATTTTTTCGTCTGTACCACCAGAAAAGCAAAAGGCGAAAAAAGGGTAACGGTTATTTTTTGAAATACTGCGGGTCCGCTGCTTTTTGTGTTCTGACTGGCGTGCGACACCCGGAAACATCAGGCGATACGTCTTGTACCTCTATATTGAGACTCTGAAACAGAGACTGGATGCCATCAATCAATTGCGTGTGGATCGCGCGCTTGCTGCCATGGGCCCTGCTTTCCAGCAGGTATACAGTCTACTGCCAACATTGTTGCACTATCACCATCCGCTGATGCCGGGTTACCTTGATGGTAACGTTCCCCAGGGCATTTGCCTCTTCACGCCTGATGAAACCCAACAGCATTACCTGACTGAACTTGAACTCTACCGTGGTATGCCGCCGCAGGATTCGCCGAAAGGCGAGCTGCCGATTACCGGGGTTTACTCCATGGGCAGCACGTCATCGGTTGGGCAAAGTTGCTCTTCTGACCTGGATATCTGGGTCTGCCATCAGTCCTGGCTCGACAATGAAGAGCGCCAGCTGTTGCAGCGTAAATGCAGCCTGCTGGAGAGCTGGGCGGCGTCGCTCGGCGTGGAAGTGAGCTTCTTCCTGATTGATGAAAACCGTTTCCGCCATAACGAAAGCGGCAGTCTGGGTGGTGAAGACTGCGGCTCGACTCAGCACATCCTGTTGCTGGATGAGTTTTACCGTACTGCCGTTCGCCTGGCCGGGAAACGTATTCTGTGGAATATGGTGCCGTGCGATGAAGAAGAGAATTATGACGACTACGTCATGTCGCTTTACTCGCAGGGCGTTCTGACGCCAAACGAGTGGCTGGATCTGGGCGGCCTGAGCTCCCTGTCCGCCGAAGAGTACTTTGGCGCAAGCCTCTGGCAGCTTTATAAGAGCATTGATTCACCGTACAAAGCGGTGCTGAAAACCCTGCTGCTGGAAGCCTACTCCTGGGAATACCCCACGCCGCGCCTGCTGGCGAAAGATATTAAACAGCGTCTGCACGACGGGGAGATCGTCTCCTACGGGCTTGATGCCTACTGCATGATGCTGGAGCGCGTCACCGAATACCTGACAGCCATTGAGGACGCCACGCGTCTTGACCTGGTGCGTCGATGTTTCTATCTCAAAGTCTGTGAAAAACTGAGCCGCGAACGCGCCTGCGTGGGCTGGCGTCGTGAAGTCGTCAGCCAGTTAGTCAAAGAGTGGGGATGGGACGAAGAGCGTCTCGCCATGCTCGACAACCGCGCCAACTGGAAGATCGATCAGGTGCGTGAGGCGCACAACGAACTGCTTGATGCGATGATGCAGAGCTACCGCAACCTGATCCGCTTTGCCCGCCGTAACAACCTTAGCGTTTCTGCCAGCCCACAGGATATCGGGGTGCTGACCCGCAAACTGTACGCCGCGTTTGAAGCGTTGCCGGGCAAGGTAACGCTGGTTAACCCACAGATTTCGCCTGACCTGTCTGAACCGAATCTGACCTTTATCTACGTACCGCCGGGCCGCGCGAACCGCACCGGGTGGTATCTGTACAACCGTGCGCCAAGCATGGATTCGATCATCAGCCATCAGCCGCTGGAATATAACCGCTACCTGAACAAGCTGGTGGCCTGGGCCTGGTTTAACGGCCTTCTCACCTCACGTACCCGGTTGTTTATCAAAGGCAACGAGGTGGTCGATTTAGCCAAGTTGCAGGAGATGGTGGCGGATGTCTCGCACCACTTCCCGCTGCGTCTGCCTGCGCCGACGCCAAAAGCGCTCTACAGCCCGTGTGAGATTCGCCATCTGGCGATCATCGTCAACCTGGAATACGACCCGACGGCGGCCTTCCGCAATCAGGTGGTTCACTTTGACTTCCGCAAGCTGGACGTCTTTAGCTTTGGCGAGCAGCAAAACTGCCTGGTGGGCAGCGTGGATCTGCTGTACCGCAACTCGTGGAACGAAGTGCGTACCCTGCACTTTAACGGCGAGCAGGCGATGATCGAGGCGCTGAAAACGATCCTCGGCAAGATGCACCAGGACGCCGCGCCGCCGGACAGCGTGGAGGTGTTCTGCTACAGCCAGCACCTGCGCGGCCTGATTCGTACCCGCGTTCAGCAACTGGTGTCTGAGTGCATAGAACTGCGTCTCTCCAGCACCCGACAGGAAACCGGGCGCTTTAAAGCGCTGCGCGTCTCTGGCCAGACCTGGGGGCTGTTCTTTGAGCGCCTGAACGTGTCGGTGCAGAAGCTGGAGAACGCCATTGAATTCTACGGCGCGATTTCACACAACAAACTGCATGGCCTGTCGGTTCAGGTGGAAACCAATCACGTTAAGCTGCCGCAGGTGGTGGATGGCTTTGCGAGTGAAGGGATTATTCAGTTCTTCTTCGAAGAGTCGGGCGATAACGCCGGGTTTAACATCTACATTCTGGATGAAACCAACCGTGCCGAGGTGTATCACCACTGTGAAGGCAGCAAAGAGGAGCTGGTGCGCGACGTCAGCCGCTTCTATTCGTCCTCGCACGATCGCTTTACCTACGGCTCAAGCTTTATCAACTTCAACCTGCCGCAGTTCTACCAGATTGTGAATGTGGATGGGCGAGCGCAGGTGATCCCGTTCCGTACGCAGGCGATTACCCCTGCGGCGCCCGCTAACCAGGAAACTGCGCCGCTGTTGCAGCAGTATTTTTCCTGAGGCTTTTCGCCGGGTGGCGCTATCCCTTACCCGGCCTACGTTTGAGCCGCTGTTGCCGGGTGGCGCTATCGCTTACCCGGCCTACGGTTTGAGCCGTTGTAGGCCCGGTAAGGCGTAGCCGCCACCGGGCAACGCAACTACCTGAAACTCACGTCCTCGCCCGCCTGCGCCGTCGCCGCCTGCTCCAGCAGATCCCAGAACGTTTCGCCGCTGCGATCGCAGACCCACTCGTCACCTTTCAGATCAAAGTGATAGCCGCCCTGTTTCGCCGCCAGCCACACCTGGTGAAGCGGCTCCTGACGGTTAATAATAATCTTGCTGCCGTTTTCGAAGCTTAAGGTCAGGATCCCGCCGTTGATTTCACAATCGATATCGCTGTCGCCGTCCCAGTCGTCGATACGCTCTTCGATGGTCATCCACAGGGTATCGGCAAGGCGATGAAATTCACTGTCGTTCATGGTTTTATTCCTGTTTTTCGTGATGGCGGCAGTATAACGCTAAATAATTCCCGTTGCAGGAAAGCGGCAAACTCTTGCTTTTGTGTCTTCTCCTGCGATGATAGAAACAGATTTGAACTTACGGGCAACCTCTACATGAAAAACGTCTTCCGAACGCTTGTCGTTCTTGTCACTCTGTTTAGCCTGACCGGCTGTGGACTGAAGGGACCACTGTACTTCCCGCCAGAGGATAAAAACGCACCACCGCCGACAAAACCGGTGCAAAGTGGTATCGAGTCATCTACGCCGGATACCAACGATCGCGGCAATAACGGCGGCCCGACTCAGGTCAATCTCTGACAATTACGTTCTGTACCCGCGCAATGGAGCAAATGATGCAGTTCTCTAAAATGCATGGCCTTGGCAACGACTTTATGGTCGTCGACGCGGTAACGCAGAATGTCTTTTTCTCCCCGGAATTGATCCGTCGCCTGGCGGATCGACACATGGGCGTGGGGTTTGACCAGCTGCTGGTGGTGGAGCCGCCTTACGATCCTGACCTGGACTTTCACTACCGCATTTTTAACGCCGACGGCAGCGAAGTTTCCCAGTGCGGCAACGGCGCGCGCTGTTTTGCCCGCTTTGTTCGGCTGAAAGGGCTGACCAACAAGCGCGATATCCGCGTCAGCACCGCCAACGGCCGGATGGTGCTCAGCGTCACCGACGACGAACTGGTGCGCGTGAACATGGGCGAGCCGAACTTCGACCCCTCTGCCGTGCCGTTTCGCGCCAACAAAGCGGAAAAGACCTATATTATGCGTGCCGCCGAGCAGACAGTATTGTGCGGCGTCGTCTCAATGGGTAACCCGCACTGCGTGATTCAGGTGGATGATGTGCAAACCGCGGCGGTTGAAACGCTCGGCCCGGTGCTGGAAAGCCATGAGCGCTTCCCGGAGCGGGCGAACATCGGTTTCATGCAGGTGGTGAAGCGTGAACACATTCGCCTGCGGGTTTACGAGCGCGGCGCGGGCGAAACCCAGGCCTGCGGAAGCGGTGCCTGTGCGGCGGTGGCCGTCGGTATCTCACAGGGGTTACTGGCAGAAGAGGTTCGCGTGGAATTACCGGGCGGACGTCTTGATATCGCCTGGAAAGGAGCGGGTCATCCACTGTACATGACTGGCCCGGCGACACATGTTTATGACGGGTTTATCCATCTATGAAGCAACCAGGGGAAGAACTGCGGGAACCTGTATCAGAGCTGGACGACAGCGCTGTTGTGGATTACCTGCTGCACAATCCTGAGTTTTTTATCCGCAATGCACGCGTCGTCGAACGGATGCGCGTGCCGCATCCGGTTCGCGAGACCGTGTCGCTGGTTGAATGGCACATGGCGCGCTCGCGCAACCACATCAATCAGCTCGAAGAGAACATGACGCTGCTGATGGAGCAGGCCAGCAATAACGAAAGCCTGTTCTACCGTCTACTGCACCTTCAGGCGCGTCTGGCTTCCGCGCACAGTCTAGAAGAGTTCCTCAACCGCTTCCACCGCTGGGCGCGCGAGCTGGGGCTGGCAGGCGCGACGATCCGTCTCTTCCCTGACCGCTGGCGCATTGGCGCGCCGTCCGGGTTTACCCATCTGGCGCTGAGCCGTCAGGCGTTTGAGCCGCTGCGCATTCAGCGTCTGGGCCATGAGCACCACTATCTGGGGCCGCTTAACGGGCCAGAACTGCTGGTGGTGCTGCCGGAAGCCAAAGCTATCGGCTCGGTGGCGATGTCGCTGATGGGGCGCGATGGTGACCTGGGCGTGATGTTATTTACCAGCCGCGACGCGCATCATTATGAACAGGGGCAGGGCACGCAACTGTTGCAGGAGATCGCCCTGATGCTGCCTGAGCTGCTGGAGCGCTGGATTGAGCGCGTATGACGGACGGATTGCTCGCCACTGACGTCAACCGCTTTCTGCGCTATCTGGGCGTAGAACGCCAGCTCAGCCCTATTACGCTGCTCAACTATCAGCGTCAGCTTGATGCCATCATGCAGCTTGCCGATGAAATCGGCCTGAAAAGCTGGCAACAATGTGACGCCGCCACGGTACGCGGGTTCGTCGTGCGTAGCCGTAAAAAAAATCTCAGCCCGGCGAGCCTGGCGCTCCGGCTCTCTGCCCTGCGCAGTTTCTTCGACTGGCTGGTCAGTCAGGGCGGTCTGAAAGCCAACCCGGCAAAAGGGATCGCCACGCCGAAAGCCCCGCGTCATCTGCCGAAAAATATCGACGTCGACGACGTAAACCGCCTGCTGGATATCGATCTTAACGATCCGCTGGCCGTGCGCGACCGCGCGATGCTGGAGGTGATGTACGGCGCGGGCCTGCGTCTCTCTGAGCTGGTGAACCTCGACTTAAAGCACCTCGATCTGGAATCCGGCGAGGTGTGGGTAATGGGCAAGGGCAGCAAAGAGCGCCGCCTGCCGATCGGCCGCAATGCGGTCTCCTGGATTGAGCACTGGCTGGACCTTCGCGGGCTGTTTGGCGCCGACGAAGATGCGCTGTTCCTGTCGAAACTCGGCAAGCGGATCTCGGCGCGTAACGTGCAGAAGCGCTTTGCGGAGTGGGGCATTAAGCAGGGGCTGAACAGCCACGTTCACCCCCACAAGCTGCGCCACTCCTTTGCGACGCACATGCTGGAATCAAGCGGCGACCTGCGCGGCGTACAGGAGCTGCTTGGTCACGCGAATCTGTCGACCACCCAAATCTATACCCACTTAGACTTCCAACACCTTGCCTCGGTGTATGACGCGGCGCATCCACGCGCCAAACGGGGGAAATAATGCGTTTTTACCGCCCACTCGGTCAGATCTCAGCCCTGACGTTTGATCTTGATGACACCCTTTACGACAATCGTCCGGTGATCCTGCGTACCGAGCAGGAGTCGCTGGCGTTTGTGCAGAACTACCATCCTGCGCTGAAAGCGATGCAGAACAAAGACTTCCAGAAGCTGCGTCAGTCCCTGCGGGAAACCGAACCGGAGATTTACCACGACGTGACCGAATGGCGCCGCCGTGCGGTTGAGCAGGCGATGCTCAACGCCGGCCTGAGCGCGCAGGATGCGGCCACGGGGGCCGAAGCGGCCATGGAAAACTTCGCCAAATGGCGCAGTCGGATCGACGTGCCGCAGGAGACCCACGACACGCTGGCGAAGCTCGCCGAAAAGTGGCCGCTGGTGGCCATCACCAACGGCAATGCTCAGCCTGAACTGTTTGGTCTGGGGAACTATTTTCAGTTCGTGCTGCGCGCGGGCCCGCACGGACGCTCGAAGCCGTTCAACGATATGTATCATCTGGCAGCGGAAAAACTGGATTTGCCGCTCGGTGAGATCCTGCACGTGGGCGACGACCTGACCACGGACGTCGCCGGGGCGATCCGCTGCGGCATGCAGGCCTGCTGGATCAAGCCGGAAAATGCCGATCTGATGACTACCCCGGATAGCCGTCTTCTGCCGCACGTGGAAATTTCACGGTTGGCATCCCTCACGACGCTGATATAATCATCAATTGTTCTGTATAAATTAACAGGGTTTTGGCGAATGGAAACATTTGCCTGCCCGACATGACGTGACGGTGCCAATGGACGTTTCTTACCTGCTCGACAGCCTTAATGATAAACAGCGTGACGCGGTTGCCGCCTCGCGTACAAACCTGCTGGTACTGGCTGGAGCGGGCAGTGGTAAGACGCGCGTGCTGGTTCACCGTATCGCCTGGCTACAGAGCGTGGAGAACTGCTCGCCGTACTCGATTATGGCCGTGACGTTCACCAACAAGGCGGCGGCGGAGATGCGCCACCGTATCGCGCAGCTGATGGGCACCAGCCAGGGCGGCATGTGGGTTGGCACCTTCCACGGCCTGGCGCACCGTCTGCTGCGCGCGCACCATATGGACGCTAACCTGCCGCAGGATTTCCAGATCCTCGACAGCGAAGATCAGCTGCGCTTGCTGAAACGCCTGATCAAGGCGATGAACCTCGATGAGAAGCAGTGGCCGCCGCGTCAGGCGATGTGGTACATCAACGGTCAGAAAGACGAAGGGCTGCGTCCGCATCATATTCAGAGCTTCGGTAACCCGGTCGAGCAGACCTGGCAGAACGTCTACAAGGCCTATCAGGAAGCGTGCGATCGCGCCGGTCTGGTGGATTTCGCCGAGCTGCTGCTGCGCGCCCACGAGCTGTGGCTGAACAAACCGCATATCCTGCAACACTACCGTGAACGCTTTACCAACATCCTGGTGGACGAATTCCAGGATACCAACAACATCCAGTACGCCTGGATCCGCCTGCTGGCCGGGGATACCGGCAAGGTGATGATCGTAGGCGATGACGATCAGTCTATCTACGGCTGGCGCGGCGCGCAGGTGGAGAACATCCAGCGCTTCCTCAACGATTTCCCCGGCGCGCAAACCATCCGTCTGGAGCAGAACTACCGTTCTACCAGCAACATTCTGAGCGCGGCCAACGCCCTGATTGAGAACAACAACGGGCGCCTGGGTAAAAAGCTGTGGACCGATGGCGTCGACGGCGAACCGATTTCGATTTACTGCGCCTTCAACGAGCTCGACGAAGCCCGCTTCGTGGTGAACCGCATTAAAACCTGGCAGGAGAACGGCGGCGCGCTGGAGCAGTGTGCCATTCTCTATCGCAGCAACGCCCAGTCGCGCGTGCTGGAAGAGGCGCTGTTGCAGGTGAGCATGCCGTACCGCATTTATGGCGGTATGCGCTTCTTCGAACGTCAGGAGATCAAAGATGCGCTCTCGTATTTGCGTCTGATTGCCAACCGTAACGACGATGCGGCGTTTGAGCGCGTGGTGAACACGCCGACGCGCGGCATCGGCGATCGTACGCTGGACGTGGTGCGTCAGGCCTCGCGCGATCGTCAGCTCACGTTGTGGCAGGCGTGCCGCGAGCTGTTACAGGAAAAAGCCCTTGCCGGGCGCGCCGCCAGCGCATTGCAGCGCTTCCTGGAGTTAATCGACGCGCTGGCGCAGGAAACGGCCGACATGCCGCTGCACGTCCAGACCGACCGGGTGATCAAAGATTCCGGCCTGCGCACCATGTACGAGCAGGAAAAAGGCGAGAAGGGCCAGACCCGTATTGAGAACTTAGAGGAACTGGTGACGGCAACGCGCCAGTTCAGCTACAACGAAGAAGACGAAGACCTGATGCCGTTGCAGGCATTCCTCTCTCACGCCGCGCTGGAGGCGGGTGAGGGGCAGGCCGATACCTGGCAGGATGCGGTTCAGCTGATGACCCTGCACTCCGCGAAAGGTCTGGAGTTCCCGCAGGTGTTCATCGTCGGGATGGAAGAGGGGATGTTCCCGAGCCAGATGTCGCTGGATGAAGGCGGGCGTCTGGAAGAGGAGCGTCGTCTGGCCTACGTGGGCGTGACCCGTGCGATGCAGAAACTGACCCTGACCTACGCGGAAACCCGCCGCCTGTACGGGAAAGAGGTGTATCACCGTCCGTCGCGCTTTATCGGCGAACTGCCGGAAGAGTGTGTGGAAGAGGTGCGCCTGCGCGCCAGCATCAGCCGTCCGGTCAGCCATCAGCGTATGGGCTCGCCGATCTCTGAAACCGACACCGGTTACAAGCTGGGCCAGCGCGTGCGCCACTCGAAGTTTGGCGAAGGCACCATCGTCAACCTGGAAGGCAGCGGCGAGCACAGCCGTTTGCAGGTAGCGTTCCAGGGGCAGGGGATCAAATGGCTGGTGGCAGCCTATGCCAAGCTGGAAAGTGTGTAACTTTCAGAAAAATATCACTATTTTGTAATAATCTGCTAGCCTTATACGTTGAAGGTCAATTAATGCCCTTCAGCGTTCCGTTGCGTGTTGACGCCACAGTTATTGCTGGCGTAACATGCGCGCACGATTACGCTAAGAGGACATTCGCCTTGGACACACCCAGTAGATACTGGCTCAATTCCCTGTCATCCAGGAACAACTCCTAAGGCTATCTCCTCTTGCTGATGGCCTTAGTGGTTGTCAGCGACTGCATCATTCCCGTCGCGCTGAGTCAGGCTGTTTAATGGTCTGAAACCCAATTTGTTTCTGTGTGCCCACCGAACTGTCCGATATTTTTTGCATTGGGAGTCCCGGTCATGTTGAGCGCATTTCAACTCGAAAATAACCGACTGACTCGGCTTGAAGCCGAAGAGTCACAGCCCCTCATTGATGCCGTATGGGTGGATCTGGTCGAGCCGGACGACGATGAGCGCCTTCGCGTACAATCTGAACTGGGGCAAAGCCTGGCGACACGCCCGGAACTGGAAGACATCGAAGCATCCGCCCGTTTTTTTGAAGACGAAGACGGCCTGCACATTCACTCCTTCTTCTTTTTCGAAGATGCCGAAGACCACGCGGGGAACTCCACCGTGGCGTTTACCATCCGCGATGGCCGCCTGTTCACCCTGCGCGAGCGCGAACTGCCTGCGTTTCGTCTCTACCGTATGCGTGCCCGCAGCCAGGCGATGATGGACGGCAACGCTTATGAGCTGCTGCTGGATCTGTTCGAAACCAAAATCGAACAGCTGGCGGATGAAATCGAAAACATCTACAGCGACCTGGAAAAGCTGAGCCGCGTGATCATGGAAGGCCATCAGGGCGATGAGTACGACGAAGCGTTGTCCACGCTGGCAGAGCTGGAAGATATCGGCTGGAAGGTGCGTTTGTGTCTGATGGATACCCAGCGCGCGCTGAACTTCCTGGTGCGCAAGGCGCGTCTGCCGGGCGGTCAGCTGGAGCAGGCGCGTGAGATCTTACGCGATATCGAATCCCTGCTGCCGCACAACGAATCCCTGTTCCAGAAGGTCAACTTCCTGATGCAGGCGGCGATGGGCTTTATCAACATCGAGCAGAACCGTATCATCAAGATCTTCTCGGTGGTGTCCGTGGTGTTCCTGCCGCCGACGCTGGTGGCGTCCAGCTACGGGATGAACTTTGAGTTTATGCCGGAGCTGAAGTGGAGCTTTGGCTACCCGGGGGCGATTATCTTTATGATCCTCGCCGGGCTGGCGCCGTATCTGTACTTTAAGCGGAAGAACTGGCTGTAAAAATCTGGCGGGTGGCGCTGCGCTTACCCGCCCTACGATCGAATTCCCTCTCCCTGTGGGAGAGGGTTCCCCACAAAATAATGCCTGCACAGACGGCCCCCTCTCCCTTGAGGGAGAGGGCTGGGGTGAGGGGGAACATACGGCTCTGGTGGTCATTCCGTTCACTTTATGTTCCTTGCTACTCTGTCACGACATGACCGGTGAACGTGCCAGGGTGGCTCAGTCGCCACCACCCTGGCGACCCGGGCTTCCGGTGGAAAATCGCCGCTTCGCGGTGCCTTCGGCTTATTCCTTCCGGCTTATCGGGGACGGGCGGAGGTAACATCCCTGTAAAGCCCTCAGTTATTCTGAGGCAACGTTATCGCTTTTGCTTTCAAATTACTGGGGAACCCTCTCCCCTGTGGGAGAGGGTTAGGGTGAGGGCAACATCACAACCCTTTGCGCACCCTGCGCTGGGTATAAATCGCATCCGCAACAAAGATGGCCAGCGCCACCCAGATAAAGGCGAACGTCACCATCTTATCCGCACCCGGCACCTCGCCGTAAAACACCACCGCCAGCAGGAACATCAGCGTGGGGCCAATGTACTGGAAGAAGCCCAGCGTGGAGAGGCGCAGACGCGTTGCCGCGCCGGTAAAGCACAGCAGGGGGATCGTCGTGACCACGCCCGCGGCCATCAGCATCAGGTTCAGCGACCATGGATTGCTGCCCATGTGGCTGGTGGCGCTGTCGGCAATACCGAACAGGTAGATCGCGGCGACAGGCAGCAGCCACAGGGTTTCAAACAGCATTCCCGTCTGCGCTTCCACGGCAATTTTTTTACGCACCAGGCCGTAGAAGGCAAAGCTGAACGCCAGCCCCAGGGCGATAACCGGCAGTGAGCCGAAGGTCCACAGCTGTACCAGCACGCCGCAGAAGGCCAGAATCACCGCCACCCACTGCATCCGGCGAAAGCGCTCACCAAGGAAAATCATCCCCAGCAAAATATTGACCAGCGGGTTAATAAAGTAGCCCAGGCTGGCTTCGAGCATGTGATGGTTATTCACCGCCCAGATAAACAGCAGCCAGTTTCCGCCAATCAGCACCGCAGAGAGAGCGAGCAGGAAGACCTTCTTCGGGGTTTTCAGCAGCGTTTTGACGCCTGACCACTGACGGCTGATACTCATCAGCGCAATCATGAAGAAAAAGGACCAGATGACGCGGTGAGTGAGGATCTCGTCCGCCGGGACATAGGCGATAAGTTTGAAGTACGCCGGTGCGATACCCCAAATAAAATAAGCGGCAAGGGCGAGTAAAACGCCCTGCCGCGTCTGTTTAGCATCCATCGGGAAAATCCGTTACAAAAAAGTGAAGTAATTTTACCCGAATTTGCCGTCTCAACCCACCATATAAGTGGCGGTTGCGCTGGCGATATAAACCTGCTCCTCGTTATGCAGCTCAACGCGGGCGACGGCAACTTTATTCCCGGCGCGCAGCAGGCTGCTGGTGCAGGTGAAGCGGTTTCCGCGTCCCGGACGCAGGTAGTCGACGCGTAAATCGATGGTGCCCATGCGCGACAGGCGCTGGCGTAACTCATCTTCGTTGATGGTGTCATGGCGCGTCAGCGTGCTACCCACGCACACCAGACCGGCCGCCACGTCCAGCGCGGAGGCAATGACCCCGCCGTGCAAAATGCTTTGCGCCCAGTTACCGACCATCATTGGCTGATTATTGAAACTCAGCTGAGCGAAGTCTTTTTCGTATCGCTCCAGCTCAAGACCCAGTGCACGGTTGAACGGCATGTGGTACACAAAAATCTCGCCCACGAGCTTTAAGGTTTCTTCGGCGGTGAGTGTGGCTGACATCTGACGTGGCATCCTTGTTGTTAACAAAATGTTGATTTTATGCTTCAGGATAAAGGAATGCCACTTTAAGAAACGAGGAAGCGGAAGTTATCGCAGAAGTCTGTAGAATGCCCGGACAAAACTATTCATTAAATGTCACCATTTCAGGAGAACACCACCGATGCGGACGTATCTGGGTTGGTTACTGGCGGCGGTTGCGCTGCCCCTCACAGCATATGCGCAGGAAGCGACGATCAAAGAGGTGCATGATAAACCTGCCGTTAAGGGCAGCATCATCGCCAATATGCTTCAGGAGCATGACAATCCGTTCACGCTGTACCCTTATGATACAAACTACGTGATCTACACCCAGACCAGCGATCTCAACAAAGAGGCGATAAGCTCCTATAACTGGTCTGATAATGCGCGTAAAGATGAGGTGAAGTTCCAGCTCAGCCTCGCCTTCCCGTTCTGGCGCGGCATCCTGGGGTCGAACTCGGTGCTTGGCGCGTCTTACACGCAGAAGTCATGGTGGCAGCTCTCCAACAGCGGGGAATCTTCACCGTTCCGCGAAACCAACTATGAACCGCAGCTGTTCCTCGGTTTCGCCACCGATTATGAGTTTGCAGGCTGGACGCTGCGAGACGTGGAGGTGGGCTATAACCACGATTCCAACGGTCGTTCCGACCCAACCTCACGCAGCTGGAACCGCATCTATACGCGTCTGATGGCGCAGAACGGCAATTTCATGGTGGAAGTGAAGCCGTGGTACGTGGTGGGCAGCACCGATGACAACCCGGATATCACCAAATATATGGGCTACTATCAGCTTAAAGTGGGCTATCAGCTGGGTGACGCGGTGCTGAGCGCCAAAGGCCAGTACAACTGGAATACCGGCTACGGCGGTGCAGAGCTGGGCCTGAGCTACCCGGTAACGAAACACGTTCGTCTTTATACTCAGGTGTATAGCGGGTATGGCGAATCGCTGATCGACTACAATTTCAATCAGACCCGCGTCGGTGTGGGCGTGATGCTGAACGATATTTTCTAAGCTGCTCGAATGTTTTTGCGTTAAACGTTGAAGTTTCTCTCTCAGGCGCTGAAAATAGCGCCTGTTTCATTTCTGGCATATGGGGTTAACGTGGCGCAGGCGGAAGTATTGAATCAGGAATCGCTGGCTAAACAGGTTTTGCAGGAAACCTTTGGCTACCAGCAGTTCCGCCCTGGCCAGGAAACCATCATTGAAACCGTGCTGGAAGGCCGCGATTGCCTGGTGGTCATGCCGACCGGCGGCGGAAAATCGCTCTGCTATCAGGTGCCCGCGCTGGTGCTTAATGGCCTGACGGTCGTGGTATCGCCCCTTATTTCCCTGATGAAAGACCAGGTCGACCAGCTGCTTGCCAACGGCGTGGCGGCGGCCTGCCTGAACTCGACGCAGACCCGCGAGCAACAGCAAGAGGTAATGGCCGGGTGCCGCACCGGGCAGATCCGCCTGCTGTATATCGCGCCAGAACGCCTGATGCTGGACAACTTCCTCGATCATCTGGCGCACTGGAATCCGGTGCTGCTGGCAGTGGATGAAGCGCACTGTATCTCCCAGTGGGGGCACGATTTCCGCCCGGAATACGCCGCGCTTGGCCAGCTTCGTCAGCGCTTCCCCGAGCTGCCGTTTATGGCGCTTACCGCCACGGCGGACGACACCACGCGTCAGGACATCGTTCGCCTGCTGGGGCTGAACGACCCGTATATTCAGGTCAGCAGCTTCGACCGCCCGAACATCCGCTATATGCTGATGGAGAAGTTCAAGCCGCTGGATCAGCTCTTACGCTACGTGCAGGAGCAGCGCGGAAAGTCCGGCATCATCTACTGCAACAGCCGGGCGAAGGTGGAAGACACCGCCGCGCGTCTGCAAAACCGTGGCTTTAGCGCCGCGGCCTATCACGCCGGGCTGGAGAACCATATCCGCGCCGACGTGCAGGAGAAATTCCAGCGCGACGACCTGCAAATCGTGGTCGCAACGGTGGCGTTCGGGATGGGGATCAACAAGCCCAACGTGCGCTTTGTGGTGCATTTCGACATTCCGCGCAATATCGAATCCTACTATCAGGAAACCGGCCGCGCCGGGCGTGACGGCCTGCCTGCGGAAGCGATGCTGTTTTACGATCCGGCGGATATGGCGTGGCTGCGCCGCTGTCTCGAGGAGAAACCGCAGGGGCAGTTGCAGGATATCGAACGCCACAAGCTTAACGCGATGGGGGCCTTCGCCGAAGCGCAAACCTGCCGCCGTCTGGTGCTGCTCAACTACTTTGGTGAAGGGCGTCAGGCACCGTGCGGCAACTGCGATATCTGCCTCGACCCGCCGAAGCAGTACGATGGCCTGATGGACGCGCGCAAAGCGCTCTCGACTATCGGACGCGTGAACCAGCGCTTCGGGATGGGCTACGTCGTTGAAGTGCTGCGCGGGGCTAACAACCAGCGTATCCGCGATATGGGTCACGACAAACTGCCGGTTTATGGCATCGGGAAAGACCAGAGCCACGAGCACTGGGTGAGTATCATCCGCCAGCTGATCCATCTCGGCTTTGCCACGCAGAACATTGCCCAGCACTCTGCGCTTCAGCTGACCGAAGCGGCGCGACCGGTCCTGCGTGGCGAGGTTGAACTGAAGCTCGCCGTTCCGCGCGTTGTCGCCCTGAAGCCGCGCGTGATGCAGAAATCCTACGGCGGTAACTACGATCGCAAGCTGTTCGCCAAGCTGCGTAAGCTGCGTAAAGCCATTGCGGATGAAGAGAACATCCCGCCATACGTGGTGTTCAACGACGCGACGCTTATCGAGATGGCCGAGCAAATGCCGCTCAGCGCCAGCGAGATGCTCAGCGTCAACGGCGTCGGCACGCGTAAGCTGGAGCGCTTTGGTAAAGAGTTTATGGCGCTCATCCGTTCCCACGCTGATGGTGATGATGAGGAGTAGTCAGCCGGGCGAAAAAGTGCCAGGATGGTGACTCACTGTATTATTTCCCCGCGAGCTAATTATGTTAATGCTATTTCTCACCGTGGCGTTAGTGCACATCGTTGCGCTGATGAGCCCTGGCCCTGACTTTTTCTTCGTGTCACAAACGGCCGTCAGCCGCTCCCGCAAAGAGGCAATGATGGGTGTGCTCGGTATTACCATGGGCGTCATGGTCTGGGCGGCGGTTGCGCTGCTCGGTCTGAACCTGATCCTGGCGAAAATGGCGTGGCTGCATAACATCATCATGGTCGGCGGCGGTCTGTACCTGTGCTGGATGGGCTACCAGATGCTGCGCGGGGCGCTGAAGAAAGAAGAGAAAAAGCCGGAAGAGCCAAAGGTTGAGCTGGCAACGGGCGGCCGTAGCTTTGTGAAAGGGCTGCTGACCAACCTGGCGAACCCGAAAGCGATTATCTACTTCGGCTCTGTGTTCTCGCTGTTTGTAGGGGATAACGTCGGCGCGGGCGCGCGCTGGGGGATCTTCCTGCTGATCGTTGTTGAGACGTTCGCCTGGTTTACCGTTGTGGCAAGCCTGTTTGCCTTACCGGCGATGCGTCGCGGCTACCAGCGCATCGCGAAGTGGATCGACGGCTTTGCCGGCGCGCTGTTCGCCGGCTTCGGCATTCATCTCATCATTTCTCGCTAAGCATGACGCGCTGACGCAAGCAGCGCGCCAACCAGCATAAACAGCGAACCAAAGACTTTGTTCAGGGCCTTCATCTGTTTAGGCCCTTTGATCCACGCCGCAATTCGCTGCGCCAGCGTCGCGTAACCAATCATCACAATGATATCGACAATAATGGTGGTCGCGCCCAGCACCACGTACTGCATCACCTGTGGCTGATGCGGCACGATAAACTGCGGGAACAGGGCGGCGAGGAACACGATGCTTTTCGGGTTGGTCAGGTTAACGAACACCGCGCGTTTAAACAGGTGGCCGCGTGTTTGCGTCCGGGAGAGCGTATGCAGATCAATCGAGCCTGCGGCGCGCCACTGCTGAATACCCAGCCAGATAAGATACGCTGCGCCAGCCCATTTCAACACCTCGAAGGCCAGCACCGAACGGGAGAACAGCGTGCCCAGACCAATCCCCACCAGCACAATATGAATGCCAAGCCCGGTCTGTAAACCGGCGATTGACGCCGCCGCGCCGCGATAGCCGTGATTAATGGAGGTGGTCATGGTGTTGATTGCGCCCGAGCCAGGTGAAAGGCTGAGGATGATGGATGTCAGCAGGTAGGCGAACCACCATTCGAAGGTCATTTGAAACTCCCGGATCGTCTGTTTTTATGCCACAATACGCTATTGTTGAGTCATTTTGTGACCGGTGACGAAAAAAACGATATTCCCTGAATTACGGGGGGTGGAAACCCAATGTTTCAGCAGAAAAAGGACTGGGAAACACGAGAAAACGCATTTGCTGCTTTCTCCATGGGGCCGCTGACCGATTTCTGGCGCCAGCGTGAGGAAGATGAGTTTATGGGCGTCGGGGAAATCCCGGTACGCTTCGTTCGTTTCCGTGATGAAAAAAATGACCGGGTGATTGTGGTCTGCCCCGGGCGCATCGAAAGCTATATCAAATATGCCGAGTTGGCGTATGACCTGTTCCATCTGGGCTTTGATGTGTTAATTATCGACCATCGCGGGCAGGGGCTTTCTGGCAGGATGTTGCCGGATACCCATCGCGGCCACGTGGATAACTTCAGCGATTACGTCGACGATCTGGCCGCGTTCTGGCAGCAGGAAGTGCAGCCCGGACCGTGGCGCAAGCGTTATATTCTTGCCCACTCCATGGGGGGCGCGATCTCGACGTTGTTTTTGCAGCGCCATAAGCACCAGTGTGACGCCATTGCGCTGACCGCGCCGATGTACGGCATTGTGATACGTTTTCCTGACTGGATGGTGCGCCATCTGCTGGACTGGGCTGAGGGCCATCAGCGCATTCGAGAAGGCTATGCCATCGGAACAGGACGCTGGCGGGCATTGCCATTTGCCATCAACGTGTTAACCCACAGCCGGCAGCGTTATCGCCGCAACCTGCGTTTTTATGCCGATGAACCGCGTCTGCGGGTCGGCGGCCCCACCTGGCACTGGGTGCGGGAAGGTATTCATGCCGGTGAGCAGGTGCTGGCGGGCGTAGGCGATGATGACACGCCGACGCTCCTGATCCAGGCGGAAGAAGAGCGTGTGGTGGATAACCGCATGCATGACCGCTATTGTGAACTTCGCGCCGCTGCGGGCCATCCCTGTGAAGGGGGTAAACCGCTGGTCATCAACGGTGCGTACCATGAGATCCTTTTTGAAAAGGACGCTATGCGCTCAGTCGCGCTCAACGCCATTGTTGAATTTTTCAACAGGCATAACTGATTATTGTTTTCCACCAGAGGTTGAAATCCCTATGTACCAGGTTGTTGCATCTGATTTAGATGGCACGCTGCTTTCCCCCGACCACACCCTGTCGCCTTATGCGAAAGAGACCCTAAAACTCCTGACTGCCCGCGGCGTGAACTTTGTGTTCGCCACCGGTCGCCACCACGTGGACGTGGGGCAGATCCGCGATAACCTGGAGATCAAGTCGTACATGATCACCTCTAACGGTGCGCGCGTACATGACACGGACGGCAACCTGATTTTTACCCACAATCTCGATCGCGACATCGCCACCGATTTGTTCGGCATTGTGCATAACAACCCGGATATCGTGACTAACGTTTACCGCGACGACGAGTGGTTTATGAACCGCCATCGCCCGGAAGAGATGCGCTTCTTCAAGGAAGCCGTATTCCAGTACTCACTGTACGAGCCGGGTCTGCTGGAGCCGGAAGGGATCAGCAAGGTATTCTTCACCTGTGTAAATCATGAGGAGTTACTGCCGCTGGAGCAGGCGATCAACGCCCGCTGGGGCGACCGCGTGAACGTGAGCTTCTCCACGCTGACCTGTCTGGAAGTGATGGCGGGCGGGGTGTCCAAAGGTCACGCGCTGGAAGCGGTAGCGAAACGGCTGGGCTTTGATCTGAAAGACTGTATCGCCTTTGGCGATGGCATGAACGATGCCGAGATGCTCTCCATGGCGGGTAAAGGCTGCATCATGCAGAACGCGCACCAGCGCCTGAAAGATCTGCACCCGGAGCTGGAAGTGATCGGCACCAACGGCGATAACGCCGTGCCTAAGTATCTGCGCAAACTGTTCCTTGAATAATCTTCAATTGATTGTTTATTGTTCAGATGTCAACTAAAGAGTTCGCTACAATGCCTCTCCTTCTTTCTGAGAGACAAGCATTGTGGCGCTACTCATTATCACCACTATCCTGTGGGCCTTCTCCTTTAGTCTGATTGGCGAATACCTTGCCGGATCGGTCGACAGCTACTTCTCGGTACTGATGCGCGTGGGGCTGGCGGCGCTGGTGTTCCTGCCGTTCCTGCGTACCCGCGGGCAGTCGCTAAAAACGATACTGCTGTACATGCTGGTAGGCGCGATGCAGCTCGGCATCATGTACCTGTTCAGCTTCCGGGCCTACGTTTACCTGTCCGTCTCGGAATTTCTGCTCTTCACCGTGCTGACGCCGCTCTACATCACGCTGATATATGACTTGCTCAGCAGGCGCCGTTTGCGCTGGGGGTATCTGCTGAGCGCTGCGCTGGCAGTCATTGGCGCGGCGATTATTCGCTATGACAAGGTAAGCGATCACTTCTGGACCGGGCTGATGTTCGTCCAGCTCGCTAATATCAGCTTTGCCATCGGGATGGTGGGTTACAAACGTCTGATGGAGACCCGCCCGATGCCGCAGCATAACGCGTTTGCGTGGTTCTATATGGGCGCGGCGATTGTCGCGGTAGCGGCGTGGTTTCTGCTCGGCAATCCGCAAAAGCTGCCGACTACCTCCGTGCAGTGGAGCGTTCTGGTCTGGCTGGGCGTGGTGGCGTCGGGGCTGGGCTATTTTATGTGGAACTACGGCGCTACGCAGGTAGACGCCGGGACGCTGGGGATCATGAACAATGTGCACGTGCCGGCGGGGCTACTGGTGAACCTCGCCATCTGGCAGGAGCAGCCGCACTGGCCGAGTTTCCTTATTGGGGGAACGGTGATCCTGGCTTCGCTGTGGGTACATCGCCGCTGGGTCGCTCCGCGCTCCGCACAAACGGAAGATGGTCGCACGCGTGGTTCCGCGCTGAGCGAATAAACGCTTCCGTAATCGGCTGACGCTGCTCGCCGTCGCGCACGGCGGCGTACAGCCGGCTCCACAGTCCTTCACCCAGGGTTTTGGTGACCACCAGACCCTGGCGTTCAACCGTCTCGACCACCCAGTGCGGCAGCGCCGCAATCCCCATTCTGGCCGCCACCATCTGAATTAACAGCAGCGTGTTATCCACGCTTTTCAGCTGTGGGCTGATGCCCGCGGGTTGCAGGAAATGGCGCCAGATATCCAGACGACTGCGCTGTACCGGGTAAATCAGCAGCGTCTCCGTTGCCAGATCTTCCGGCGTGATACGCGTTTTAGCGGCCAGCGGATGGTCCGGGGCCAGCACCAGACGCACCTCAAAATCAAACATTGGCGAATAGTGCAGACCGCTGCGCGGCAGAATATCTGAGGTCATCACCAGATCCAGCTCACCCTGCTGAAGCGACGGCTGCGGATCAAACGTGACGCCGGATTTGAAGTCCATCTCCACCTGCGGCCACTTCTGGCGGAAGTTCTCAAGCGCGGGGGTCAGCCACTGAATACAGCTGTGACACTCAATGGCGATGCGCAGGGTGGTCTGCTGCGGCTCGTTGCAGGACTGCAACGCGCTGGCAATCTGCGGCAACACCTGGTTCGCCAGCTGAAGCAAAATTTCGCCCTGCGGCGTAAAGCGCAAAGGCTGGCTCTTACGCACAAAAAGACGAAAGCCGAGGCGTTGTTCCAGATCGCTGAACTGGTGAGAAAGGGCAGACTGAGTCTGGTGCAGCGTGGCCGCTGCCGCCGCAAGAGAACCGCAGTTCCGCAACGCTTGTAGCGTTTTCAGGTGTTTTATCTCGATCATGAAAGTCCTTCACTTCGCCATGAACATTTTGCGCTTGAGGAATATACAGTACCTGCCAATTATAGAAGTGTAAACATCTGGACGTCTAAATAACGAATTTCTACAAGGGGTATGCCATGACAATCCGCACTCACACTCTCGGTTTCCCTCGCGTTGGTCTGCGTCGCGAGCTGAAAAAAGCGCAAGAAAGCTACTGGGCGGGTAACGCCACCCGCGAAGAACTGCTGGCGGTGGGGCGCGAGCTGCGCGCGCGTCACTGGGATCAGCAAAAACAGGCGGGCGTAGACCTGCTGCCGGTGGGCGATTTCGCCTGGTACGACCATGTTCTGACCACCAGCCTGCTGCTTGGCAACGTGCCGGCTCGTCATCAGAACAACGATGGATCGGTGGATATCGATACCCTGTTCCGCATCGGCCGTGGCCGCGCGCCAACGGGTGAGCCAGCGGCAGCGGCGGAAATGACCAAGTGGTTTAACACTAACTATCACTATATGGTGCCGGAGTTCGTTAAGGACCAGCAGTTCAAACTGACCTGGACCCAGCTTCTGGATGAAGTGGACGAAGCGCTGGCGCTGGGTCACCAGGTGAAACCCGTGCTGCTGGGGCCGGTCACCTACCTGTGGCTGGGCAAAGTGAAAGGCGAGCAGTTCGACCGCCTCAGCCTGCTGAACGATATTCTGCCGGTTTATAAGCAGGTGCTGATTGAGCTGGGCAAACGCGGTATTCAGTGGGTGCAAATCGATGAACCGGCGCTGGTGCTTGAGCTGCCGCAGGCGTGGCTGGATGCCTTCAAACCGGCGTATGACGCGCTCACGGGCCATGTGAAGCTGCTGCTGACCACCTATTTCGAGGGCGTAACGCCGAACCTCGACACCATTACCGCGCTGCCGGTTCAGGGTCTGCACGTTGATCTCGTTCACGGCAAAGACGATGTGGCAGAGTTGCACAAGCGTCTGCCTGCGGAGTGGCTGCTCTCTGCCGGTCTGGTGAATGGTCGTAACGTCTGGCGTGCCGATCTCACCGGGAAATATGCACAAATCAAGGACATTGTCGGTAAACGTGAATTGTGGGTAGCCTCTTCCTGTTCCCTGCTGCACAGCCCGATCGACCTGAGCGTGGAGACCCGACTCGATCCTGAGGTGAAAAGCTGGTTTGCCTTTGCCCTGCAAAAGTGTGAGGAGCTGGCTCTGCTGCGCGACGCGTTGAACAGCGGCGACACAGCAGCGATTACTGACTGGAGCGCCCCGATCCAGGCGCGCCGTCACTCGACGCGCGTGCATAACCCGGCGGTGGAAAAACGTCTGGCGGCCATCACTGCCCGGGACAGCCAGCGCCAGAGCCCGTATGAAGTGCGCGCCGAAGCCCAGCGTGCGCGCTTTAACCTGCCCGCGTGGCCGACCACAACCATCGGCTCCTTCCCGCAGACTACCGAGATCCGCGGCCTGCGCCTGGACTTCAAAAAGGGCAATCTGGATGCGAATCACTACCGCACCGGCATTGCGGAGCACATCAAACAGGCGATCGTCGAGCAGGAACGTCTGGGTCTGGACGTGCTGGTGCACGGCGAGGCCGAGCGTAACGATATGGTGGAATACTTCGGTGAACACCTGGACGGCTTTGTCTTTACCCAGAACGGCTGGGTGCAAAGCTACGGCTCCCGCTGCGTGAAGCCGCCGGTGGTGATCGGTGACGTCAGCCGCCCGGAAGCGATCACCGTGGAGTGGGCGAAGTATGCCCAGTCTCTGACCGACAAACCGGTAAAAGGCATGCTGACGGGGCCGGTGACCATTCTCTGCTGGTCGTTCCCGCGTGAAGATGTATCCCGGGAAACCATCGCCAAACAGATCGCCCTGGCGCTGCGTGATGAAGTGGCGGATCTGGAAGCGGCGGGGATTGGCATCATTCAGATCGACGAACCGGCGCTGCGTGAAGGCTTGCCGCTGCGTCGCAGCGACTGGGATGCTTATCTGACGTGGGGCGTGGAGGCGTTCCGCCTCAACGCGGCCGTCGCGAAGGACGACACGCAGATCCACACCCACATGTGTTACTGCGAATTTAACGACATCATGGACTCCATTGCCGCGCTCGACGCCGATGTGATCACCATCGAGACCTCGCGTTCAGACATGGAGCTGCTGGAGTCGTTCGAAGAGTTCGACTACCCGAACGAAATCGGGCCGGGCGTGTATGACATTCACTCCCCTAACGTGCCGAGCGTGGAGTGGATTGAATCGCTGCTGCAAAAAGCCGCCCGGCGCATTCCGGCGGAACGCCTGTGGGTAAACCCGGACTGCGGCCTGAAAACTCGCGGCTGGCCTGAAACCCGCGCGGCGCTGGCGAACATGGTGCAGGCGGCGCAGAATTTGCGTCAGGCGTAGTGGGGCTGGATTGCCCGGTTGGCGCAGCCGCCACCGGGCTTTTTGTATTACGCTTTCTTCCCGCCGTACTGGCTGAACCACGCCAGCATTCTCTGCCAGCCATCTTTCGCCGATTCTGCGTGATAGCTCGGACGATAATCGGCATTAAACGCGTGTCCCGCATCCGGGTACACCACGATTTCGGCCTTCGCGTTTGCCGCCCGCAGCGCGTGGCGCATGGTCTCGACGGTATCAAGCGGAATGCCGGTATCCTGGCCGCCATACAGCCCTAGCACCGGGGCATTTAAATCGGTGGCGATATCAACTGGATGTTTCGGCGAGTTCAGGGTCTTTTCACCCACCAGTTTACCGTACCAGGCCACAGCGGCTTTCAGCTGCGGATTGTGCGCGGCATACAGCCAGCTAATGCGTCCGCCCCAGCAAAAGCCGGTCACCATCAGACGGTGCGGGTCGCCACCGTTGCGCGCCGCCCAGCTGGCAACGTGGTCGAGATCGGCCAGCACCTGCGCGTCCGGCACTTTGCTGACCAGGTTGCTGAACAGCGTCGGGATGTCGCTGTAATCATTCGGATCGCCCTGACGGAAATAGAGTTCCGGCGCAACGGCCAGGTAACCTTCCAGCGCCAGACGGCGGCAGAGGTCGCGAATATGTTCATGAACGCCAAATATTTCCTGCACCACGATCACGATGGGCAGCGGGCCATCGGCGGATTTTGGCCGCGCGTGGTACGCTGGCATGTTCTCTCCCTGGGAGGGAATGGAGGTCTCGCCTGCGGTAATGGCCTCTTCAGGGGTTGAGACGATGGTTGAAGCATGCGGGGCCGCAGCAGGTGCAAAACCGGTTTTTTCAGTCATGGCATTCTCCGTACCAATGAATGGATTAGCGCAAAGATAAATATAGACACCAGGTTAACAATCCACAGTGCCCTATAGCGTCTATCTTTTGTGCAGCACCCGGCGATATAACTTGTTAATGTGATGTAAATCACTATTTTATGGAAATTAACTGCAATCATTTTCATTCATGGTGAGGTGTGTCACGAAATAATGCACATTGCTTCTGTAAAGTACCGTTTTACTTCTTCTGACAAACCGACCCACAGAGGAGTCACCTATGTCTAAGTCTGATGTTTTTCATCTCGGCCTCACTAAAAACGATTTACAAGGGGCTACGCTTGCTATCGTCCCTGGCGATCCTGAGCGTGTGGAAAAGATCGCCGCGCTGATGGATAAGCCGGTTAAGCTGGCAGCGCATCGAGAATTCACCACCTGGCGCGCAGAGCTGGACGGTAAAGCGGTGATCGTGTGCTCTACCGGTATTGGTGGCCCGTCTACCTCTATCGCCGTTGAAGAGCTGGCGCAGCTGGGCATTCGTACTTTCCTGCGCATCGGCACCACAGGCGCCATTCAGCCGCACATCAACGTGGGCGACGTGCTGGTTACCACCGCATCCGTGCGTCTGGACGGGGCAAGCCTGCACTTTGCACCGATGGAATTCCCGGCAGTGGCCGATTTCGAATGCACCACCGCGCTGGTTGAAGCCGCGAAGTCCGTGGGCGCCACCACCCACGTGGGCGTAACTGCCTCTTCCGATACCTTCTACCCGGGCCAGGAGCGTTACGACACCTTCTCTGGTCGCGTGGTAAGCCGTTTCAAAGGCTCCATGGAAGAGTGGCAGTCGATGGGCGTCATGAACTACGAAATGGAATCTGCGACGCTGCTGACCATGTGCGCAAGCCAGGGTCTGCGTGCCGGTATGGTGGCGGGCGTTATCGTCAACCGTATCCAGCAGGAGATCCCGAACGCTGAAACCATGAAGCAGACTGAAAGCCATGCGGTGAAAATCGTGGTTGAAGCGGCGCGCCGCCTGATCTAATTCTCTCTTCAGTGCTGAAAGGCCGACATGCTCGGCCTTTTCTTTTTGCGTAACGCCTCGCAGGAAAACCCTTTCAAACTGGACGTTCATACAGCACAATTCTATTTTGTGCGGTAATACGTTGATGCAGGGGGCATTGTGGATATCTCAATCCTGATTTATGCAGTGATTGCGCTGGTGAGCGTGGGGATTGGCTGGCTCATTTCCGGCTACCAGCATGCGCAGCAGAAAGCCGAACAACTGGCAGAGCGCGAAGAGATCGTCGCTGAACTTAGCGCGACGAAACAACAGCTTGCGCTGAGTGACCACTGGCGCGACGAATGCGAACTGCTCAATAACGAACTGCGCAATCTGCGTGATATCAATACCTCGCTGGAGGCCGATCTCCGTGAAGTGACCACCCGTCTTGAGTCCACCCAACTGCACGCCGAAGACAAAATCCGTCAGATGATCAACAGCGAGCAGCGTCTTAGCGAGCAGTTTGAGAACCTCGCGAACCGCATTTTTGAGCACAGCAATCGCCGCGTGGATGAGCAGAACCGCCAGAGCCTGAACAGCCTGCTGACGCCGCTGCGTGAACAGCTGGATGGCTTTCGCCGTCAGGTACAGGACAGCTTTGGTCAGGAAGCCCGCGAACGCCACACGCTGGCGCATGAAATTCGTAATCTCCAGCAGCTGAATGCGCAGATGGCGCAGGAGGCGGTTAACCTGACGCGCGCACTGAAAGGTGATAACAAAGCGCAGGGAAACTGGGGCGAAGTGGTCATGACGCGCGTGCTGGAGGCCTCTGGCCTGCGCGAAGGATACGAATACGAAACGCAGGTCAGCATTGAGAACGATGCGCGCTCGCGGATGCAGCCGGATGTCATTGTTCGTCTGCCACAGGGCAAAGATGTGGTTATCGACGCCAAAATGACGCTGGTGGCCTATGAGCGCTACTTCAACGCTGAGGATGACTACACCCGCGAAACAGCGTTGCAGGAGCACATCGCCTCCGTGCGTAACCATATCCGTCTGTTGGGCAGAAAAGATTATCAGCAGTTGCCGGGGCTGCGATCGCTGGATTATGTGCTGATGTTCATTCCGGTCGAGCCTGCGTTCCTGCTGGCGCTCGACAGACAGCCCGAACTGATCACCGAAGCGCTGAAAAATAACATTATGCTGGTCAGCCCCACCACGCTACTGGTGGCGTTACGTACCATTGCCAACCTGTGGCGCTATGAGCACCAAAGCCGTAACGCGCAGCAGATTGCCGATCGCGCCAGCAAGCTGTACGACAAAATGCGGCTGTTTGTGGACGATATGTCCTCGGTGGGGCAAAGCCTGGATCGCGCGCAGGATAACTACCGCCAGGCGATGAAAAAACTCTCCTCCGGGCGTGGCAATTTGCTGGCGCAGGCGGAGGCGTTTCGCAGCCTGGGGGTGGAAGTTAAACGCGAGATTAATCCGGAACTGGTGGAGCAGGCTACCGCTCAGGACGAAGAGTTTCGTCTGCGTGAAGGCGACGGTAAGCAAAATAGCCGCAATGAAGACAACGATTTAGCGGCGAGTTTATCCCCCGAAGCGCAGCCGGCGCGTTTCTTTCACGGTGGTTGAAACGTAGGGCAAATGCGCCCAATCTGTTACACTTCACGAACATTTGACTGATTAGCAGGCTCTGAGATGGTTGACGATTCACAAGACACAACGCACTTTGGCTTTCAGACTGTCGCCAAAGCGCAGAAAGCTGACATGGTGGCCCACGTATTTCATTCCGTGGCGGCGAAGTACGATGTGATGAATGATTTGATGTCATTTGGCATTCATCGCTTGTGGAAGCGCTTCACTATTGATTGCAGCGGCGTGCGCCGTGGACAAACGGTGCTGGATTTAGCCGGAGGCACAGGGGATCTGACCGCTAAATTCTCCCGTCTGGTTGGCGAAACCGGCCGCGTGGTGCTGGCGGATATCAACGACTCCATGCTGAAAATGGGACGCGAAAAGCTGCGTAACATCGGCGTGGTAGGCAACGTTGAATATGTTCAGGCCAACGCCGAAGCGCTGCCGTTCCCGGATAATACGTTCGACTGCATCACCATCTCTTTCGGTCTGCGTAACGTGACCGATAAAGATAAAGCGCTGCGCTCCATGTACCGCGTGCTTAAGCCGGGCGGTCGACTGCTGGTACTCGAGTTTTCTAAACCGATTATCGACCCGCTGAGCAAAGCTTACGATGCCTATTCCTTCCACGTTCTGCCGCGCATCGGCGAGCTGGTGGCAAACGATGCAGAAAGTTACCGTTATCTGGCCGAGTCCATCCGAATGCACCCGGATCAGGACACGCTGAAAGCGATGATGCAGGATGCGGAGTTTGAAAACGTGGAATACTTCAATATGACGGCGGGTGTCGTCGCGCTGCATCGTGGTTACAAGTTCTGAGTGGAGGTTTCCCGTGCCCATTAAACCCTTAGTCACCGCTGGCATCGAGAATGTGCTGAATGCCTTTCTGTATCGCGCTCCGGCGCTGAAAACCGCACGTCAGCGGCTTAACGGAAAGGTGCTGCGCATCGTTTTAAAGGAGTTCTCGACGCCGCTTGTGCTGGTCTTCAGCGAACGCCAGCTTGACGTTCTGGGGGAGTGGGAAGGCGAGGCGGACTGCTCGGTGATTACGCACATGAGCGTATTGCCAAAACTGCGTGACCGTCAGCAGATGACGGCGCTTATTCGCAGCGGTGAGCTGGAGGTCGAGGGCGATATTCAGGTGGTACAGAACTTCGTTGCACTCAGCGATCAGGCTGAATTCGACCCGGCGGAACTGCTGGCGCCCTATATCGGCGACATCGCGGCTGAAGGTATAAGCAAAACGCTGCGCACGGGTTCCGCTTTCCTTCGTAAAGGTCTGCTCCGTCAACAGCGCTACGCTGCCGAGGTGCTGACCGAAGAGTGGCGTATGGCGCCGGGGCCTTTAGAAGTCGCCTGGTTTGCAGAAGAGACCGCGGCAGTTGAGCGCGCAGTTGATGCGTTAACCAAACGGCTGGAAAAACTGGAGGGCAAATGACGCCTGGTGAAATTCGGCGCCTCTATTTTATCGTTCGCACCTTTTTGAGCTACGGGCTCGACGAGCTTATCCCCAGAATGCGTATCACCCTGCCGCTTCGGCTTTGGCGTCGCACGCTGTTCTGGATGCCGAATCGCCATAAGGATCAGGAGCTGGGCGCACGCCTGCGTCTTGCGTTACAGGAGCTGGGCCCGGTCTGGATCAAGTTTGGGCAGATGCTCTCAACACGTCGCGACCTTTTCCCACCGCAGATTGCCGATCAGCTCGCGCTATTGCAGGACCGCGTTGCTCCGTTTGACGGAGAGAGAGCGAAGAAACAAATCGAAGAAGCGATGGGCAATATCCCCATCGAGACCTGGTTTGATGATTTCGATATTCAGCCCCTGGCCTCTGCCTCTATTGCGCAGGTTCACACCGCGCGCCTGAAGGAAAATGGCAAAGAGGTGGTCATCAAAGTGATTCGTCCGGATATCCTGCCGGTTATCAAAGCAGACATGAAGCTGATTTATCGCCTGGCTCGCTGGGTGCCGCGTCTGTTGCCGGATGGTCGCCGTCTGCGTCCGCTGGAAGTGGTTCGGGAATACGAAAAAACGCTGATTGACGAGCTTAACCTGCTGCGTGAATCGGCGAACGCCATTCAGCTGCGTCGAAACTTTGAAGACAGCCCGATGCTGTATGTTCCTGAAGTCTATTCTGACTATTGCAGTCAGAACATGATGGTGATGGAACGTATCTACGGTATTCCGGTCTCGGACGTGGTGGCGCTGGAAAAACAGGGCACCAACATGAAGCTGCTGGCCGAGCGTGGCGTGCAGGTCTTCTTTACTCAGGTTTTCCGCGACAGCTTCTTCCATGCAGACATGCATCCGGGCAACATTTTCGTCAGCTATGAGCACCCGGAAGATCCGAAATACATCGGCATCGACTGCGGTATTGTCGGCTCGCTGAATAAAGAGGATAAGCGTTATCTCGCCGAGAACTTTATCGCTTTCTTCAATCGCGACTACCGTAAGGTGGCCGAGCTGCACGTGGATTCAGGCTGGGTTCCGCCAGATACCAACGTGGAAGAGTTTGAATTTGCGATCCGCACCGTCTGTGAGCCGATTTTTGAAAAGCCGCTCTCGGAGATCTCTTTCGGACACGTCCTGCTCAACCTGTTCAACACCGCACGCCGTTTCAATATGGAAGTGCAGCCACAATTAGTTTTACTTCAGAAAACATTACTTTACGTTGAGGGCGTAGGCCGCCAGCTCTATCCTCAGTTAGACTTGTGGAAAACCGCGAAACCGTTCCTCGAATCCTGGATTAAGGATCAGGTCGGTATTCCAGCCCTGGTTCGCTCGCTTAAAGAGAAAGGCCCGTTCTGGATTGAAAAAATGCCTGAAATTCCTGAACTGGTTTACGACAGTTTGCGTCAGAGCAAGAACCTTCAGCACAGCATGGATAAAATCGCGCACGAGCTTCAATCCAGTCGCGTGCGTCAGGGGCAGTCCCGCTATCTCTTCGGAATTGGCGCGACGCTGCTGATAAGCGGCACGTTGCTGTTGATCAATCGTCCGGACTGGGAAATGATGCCAGCCTGGATTATGGCTGCCGGTGTGGTTGTCTGGCTTGCTGGCTGGCGAAAAACGCGCTGAATTAGCGTCGCTATCGAGAGATTGCATACGTATAATGCGATCTGACTAATTAATCATCTATCACTGGGGAACACGCATGGGTGGTATCAGTATCTGGCAGTTAGTGATCATTGCCGTCATCGTTGTGCTGCTGTTTGGCACGAAAAAACTCGGATCGATTGGTTCCGACCTGGGCGCGTCAATCAAAGGCTTCAAGAAAGCCATGAGCGATGATGAGAATAAGCAGGAAAAAACCAGTCAGGATGCTGATTTTACCGCTAAATCCATCGCCGATAAGCAGGACGAAGCCAAAAAGGAAGAGGCTAAACGTCACGATAAAGAGCAGGTGTAATTCGTGTTCGACATTGGTTTTGGTGAGTTACTGCTGGTCTTTGTGATTGGTCTGATTGTGTTGGGGCCGCAGCGTTTACCCGTTGCGGTGAAAACCGTCGTGGGCTGGGTGCGGGCGCTTCGCTCGCTGGCAACTACCGTGCAGAACGAACTGGCGCAGGAGCTGAAGCTTCAGGAATTTCAGGACAGTCTGAAAAAGGTTGAAAAGGCGAGCATGGACAACCTGACGCCGGAGCTGAAAGCATCAATGGATGAGTTGCGCGAAGCGGCTGAATCCATGAAGCGTTCTTACAGTATTAACGATCCTGAGAAGGCGAGCGATGAAGCAAACACCATCCACAATCCGGTGGTGAAGGGTAGCGAAGAGCAGCGCGAGGGTGTAACGCCTTCCAGCGCGGAGCATCAGGCTGCTTCGCCAGAGCAATCGCCGCAGGAGCCCGAAGTGAAAAAGCAGGTGCCGCCGGAAGAGCCCGTGGTCAAAACGGCTGAGGTAAAACCCGCCGCGCCCGTTTCCGAATCATCCCCCTCGTCGAGTGATAAAGCGTAAACATGGCAGTAGATGATACTCAACCGCTTATTACGCATCTCATTGAGCTGCGTAAGCGCCTGTTAAACTGCATTATTGCGGTTTTCCTCATTTTTTTATGTCTGGTCTATTTTGCCAACGATATCTATCAGGTGGTTTCCGCGCCGCTGATTAAACAGATGCCTCTGGGCGCGACGATGATTGCAACAGACGTTGCTTCACCGTTCTTTACCCCGATCAAACTGACCTTCTGGGTGTCGTTGATTGCCTCTGCGCCGGTCATTCTGTATCAGGTCTGGGCATTTGTGGCGCCCGCGCTGTACAAGCATGAACGCAAGCTGGTTATTCCGCTGCTGGTGTCCAGTTCGCTGCTGTTTTATATCGGCATGGCGTTCGCCTACTTCGTTGTCTTCCCGCTGGCCTTCGGCTTCCTGACGCATACCGCGCCGGAAGGGGTACAGGTGTCGACGGACATCGCCAGCTACCTCAGCTTCGTGATGGCGCTGTTTATGGCCTTTGGTGTCGCCTTCGAGGTGCCCGTAGCAATTGTCCTGCTCTGCTGGGTGGGGGTGACCACGCCTGACGATCTGCGTAAGAAGCGCCCGTACATCCTGGTGGGGGCATTTGTCGTAGGTATGCTGTTAACGCCACCGGACGTCTTCTCGCAAACCTTACTGGCGATACCCATGTACTGCCTGTTTGAAGTCGGCGTGTTCTTCGCTCGTTTCTACGTCGGAAAGGGGCGTACCCGGGACGAAGAAGACGAGCCGTCTGAAGAGACTACTAAAGAATAAAACCAACCGCCCGTCAGGGCGGTTGTCATATGGGGATACGTATGTTTGATATCGGGCTTAACCTCACCAGCGCCCAGTTTGCGAAAGACCACGATGAGGTGGTGGCGCGCGCCTTTGCCGCCGGCGTGGGTGGGCTGCTACTGACGGGAACGAATCTGCATGAGAGTGAGCAGGCACGGCAGCTGGCGCAACGCTATCAACACTGCTGGTCCACCGCAGGCGTGCATCCTCATGACAGCAGCCAGTGGACGCATGAAAGCGCTGAGGCGCTTCATCGTCTGGCACAAACGCCAGAAGTGGTTGCCATTGGCGAATGCGGGCTTGATTTCAACCGTAACTTCTCGACGCCTGAAGAGCAGGAGAAGGCATTTACCGCCCAGCTCGCGCTGGCAGCAGAGCTGGAGATGCCGGTGTTTATGCACTGTCGCGATGCGCATGAACGTTTTATGGCGCTACTGGAACCCTGGCTGGAGAAACTGCCGGGCGCGGTGTTGCACTGCTTTACGGGCTCCCGTCAGGAAGCGCTGGATTGCCTGAACCGCGGGCTGTATTTGGGTATCACGGGCTGGGTCTGCGATGAGCGTCGTGGGCTGGAACTGCGTGAGCTGTTACCCGTTATCCCGGCCGATCGTTTGCTGCTGGAAACGGATGCGCCGTATCTGTTGCCCCGGGATATGCAGCCCAAACCGCCATCACGACGTAATGAACCGGCCTACCTGGGGCATATTGCTGAGCGAGTGGCGCACTGGCGCGGAGAAGATGCCCAGTGGCTGGCAGCACAAACCGATGATAACGTGCGTCGTCTGTTCGGCGTGCAGTTCTAAACTTTGCGGAAATCGGTGTTTTTAACGCTCTGCAACACCTCTTTGTTCAGCAGGTTGAGCAGCAGCATGGAGCGCGCTTCACCGTCCGGCTCAGCGAAGATGGCCTGTAACCCTTCAAAGGCGCCTTCGGTGATCACCACGCTGTCGCCGGCATAAGGGGTTTCCGGATCGGTAATATCTTCAGGCTGCTGGTAGACAGAAAGCTGATGAATAACCGATGACGGTACTCTTGCCGGATGGGCGCCAAAACGCACAAAATGGCTGACGCCGCGCGTGGCGCTGATCGTCGTGGTGTGGATCACTTCGGGGTCGAACTCGACGAACAGATAGTTCGGGAACAGAGGCTCACTGACGGTCGTGCGTCTTCCACGCTGCATTTTTTCAAGCGTGATCACGGGTGTCAGGCAGTTAACAGACTGACGTTCAAGATGTTCCTGCGCGCGCTGAAGTTGCCCGCGTTTGCAATACAGTAAATACCAGGCCTGCATAATCACTCTTCCCATTGTTCGGGGCGCAAGCATACCAAAACCCTGGCGGGATCGCTAAGGTGATTATAATGGCGAAAAAGAGAGTAAGTCGTGGAAGTTCACGCTAATTTAACAAAATTACAGCATCACGCGGTCTTACGCCGTATAATGAAGCGCTTACAGAGAGGCCATGATTAACTGCATGAAATACCACGATCTACGCGACTTCCTGGCGCTGCTGGAAAAGCAGGGCGAACTCAAACGCATTACGCTTCCTGTTGATCCGTATCTGGAAATGACAGAAATCGCTGACCGCACCCTGCGCGCGGGCGGCCCGGCGTTGCTGTTTGAAAACCCAAAAGGCTACGCCATGCCGGTGCTGTGCAATCTGTTTGGCACACCTCGCCGCGTTGCGCTGGGGATGGGACAGGAAGATGTCACGGCGTTACGTGAAGTGGGCAAACTGCTGGCCTTTCTTAAAGAGCCGGAGCCGCCAAAAGGGTTCCGCGACCTGTTCGACAAGCTGCCGCAGTTTAAGCAGGTGCTGAACATGCCCACCAAACGCCTGCGCGGTGCGCCGTGCCAGCAAAAAGTGCTGGAAGGCGATGCGGTGGATCTGACCAAAATTCCCATCATGCAGTGCTGGCCTGACGATGCCGCACCGCTGATCACCTGGGGCCTCACCGTGACGCGTGGGCCGCATAAAGAGCGTCAAAACCTCGGCATTTATCGCCAGCAGCTGATTGGCAAGAACAAGCTCATCATGCGCTGGTTGTCCCATCGCGGTGGGGCGCTGGATTTCCAGGAGTGGTGCGCGGCCCATCCGGGCGAACGCTTCCCGGTTTCCGTCGCGCTGGGTGCCGATCCGGCAACCATTCTGGGCGCGGTGACGCCTGTTCCTGATACGCTGTCTGAATATGCCTTTGCAGGGCTGCTGCGCGGCACCAAAACCGAAGTGGTGAAGTGCATCTCCAGTGACCTGGAAGTACCGGCCAGCGCAGAGATTGTGCTGGAAGGTTACATTGAACAGGGCGAGCTGGCGCCCGAAGGGCCGTACGGCGACCACACCGGCTATTACAACGAAGTGGATAACTTCCCGGTGTTCACCGTCACCCACATTACCCAGCGTGAAGATGCCATCTATCACTCCACCTATACCGGCCGTCCACCGGATGAACCGGCGGTGCTTGGCGTGGCGCTGAACGAAGTGTTCGTGCCGATCCTGCAAAAGCAGTTCCCGGAAATTGTTGATTTTTATCTGCCGCCGGAAGGGTGTTCGTATCGCCTGGCGGTGGTGACGATGAAGAAGCAGTATGCCGGTCACGCTAAGCGCGTGATGATGGGCGTATGGTCTTTCCTGCGCCAGTTTATGTATACCAAGTTTGTGATTGTCTGCGATGATGACGTCAATGCCCGCGACTGGAATGACGTCATCTGGGCCATCACCACGCGTATGGATCCGGCGCGTGATACGGTGTTAGTGGAAAACACGCCGATTGATTACCTGGACTTTGCCTCGCCGGTTTCCGGCCTTGGCTCAAAAATGGGACTGGATGCCACGAACAAATGGCCTGGCGAAACCGACCGTGAATGGGGTCGCCCGATCAAAAAAGATCCTGCCGTGACCGCGCGAATTGACGCGATCTGGGACGAGCTGGCCATAATGAATAACGGTAAGGCAGAATAAGACCGTTTAGCCCTATAGACTTCCCGACAGAGAGAGCGAATGACAACCTTAAGCTGTAAAGTGACGTCGGTAGATGCTATTACCGACACCGTATATCGCGTCCGTTTGGTTCCTGAAGCGGCCTTCTCATTCCGTGCCGGTCAGTACCTGATGGTCGTGATGGACGAGCGTGATAAGCGTCCTTTCTCTATGGCCTCAACGCCAGCAGAGAAGGAATTTATTGAGCTGCATATTGGTGCGTCTGAGCTTAACCTGTACGCGATGGCCGTGATGGACCGCATCCTGAAAGAGCGTGAAATCGTGGTCGATATTCCTCACGGCGAGGCCTGGCTGCGTGAAGACGAAGACCGTCCGCTGATCCTGATTGCCGGTGGCACGGGCTTCTCTTATGTCCGCTCTATTCTGCTGACCGCGCTGGCGCGCAACCCGAATCGCGATATCACCATCTACTGGGGCGGCCGTGAAGAGAAGCATCTTTACGATCTGTCTGAGCTGGAAGCGCTGAGCGTAAATCATCCAAACCTGCGCATCGAGCCGGTTGTCGAGCAGCCTGAAGAGGGCTGGCGCGGGCGCAGCGGTACGGTGCTGACTGCGGTATTGCAGGATCATGGGACGCTGGCCGGGCACGATATCTATATTGCCGGTCGCTTTGAAATGGCAAAAATTGCCCGCGACCTGTTCTGCAACGAGCGTGACGCGCGGGAAGATCGTCTGTTTGGCGATGCGTTTGCGTTTATCTGATTGAGAGACCCGCTTCGGCGGGTTTTTTACGCTCGGACATTAGCCTGGTGAAAATTTAACCTTGAAATGGGCGGCGCATTGCCGTTATTCTTGTTCCCGTTAAATTTCGCCCTCAGGAGCGCCCCCCAAAAATGAACAAACACGACTGATGAATTTCGATCCTTGCTCAACGCACCGCGTCGGCAGGGGATGTTTTGATTTCATTCAGGAGTGCTTATGGCTCATTTTGCGCAGTCCCCCTCTTTTATTTTGCATCAGGTCACCTGTCAGTTTGCGACGGGCGATATCCTTTTTGGTCCGCTGAATCTTTCTCTGGATGCGTCAGTGTGCGCGCTGGTTGGCCGCAACGGCAGCGGTAAAACACGTCTTCTGCGGCTGCTGGCAGGGGTTGATGAACCCGCCAGCGGTCATATTGAGCGCTTTGGTACACACGTCTATGTGGCGCAGCAGCAGGATATTTCTGCGGATACGACTCTTGCCGGACTGCTTGGTTACGACGCGATCTTTGCGGCGCGCACGCGCATCGACAGCGGTCATTATGAACCCGACGATCTCGACACGCTCGATGGTTACTGGGATCTGGCTGAACGGCTGAGCCAGGCTTTTATCACTGCAAAACTTCCCCCTTTTGACCCGAATAAACGCGCGGCAGAGCTGAGCGGCGGCGAGCGCATTCGTGCCTTGCTGTGCGGCGCATTCGCCGCAGATGCTGATTACCTGCTGCTGGACGAACCGACCAACCACCTCGACAGGCAAGGCCGCGTGTGGTTCTACGAGCAGCTTTCCCGGTATCAGGGCGGGGTGCTGGTGGCCTCCCACGACCGTGAGTTGCTGGCCCAGGTATCGCGTATCCTTGAACTGAGCGCATTGGGCCTGCGCAGCTACGGTGGGAATTATGCTGGCTATCGAACCCAGCGTGATGCTGAGCAGCTGGCTGCCCGCGCCGCGCTGGAGCATGCTGCCACCGAACGCAAGCGTACCCGCGCCCGTATGCATAAAGAGCATGACGACAGCCTGCGGCGTTCAGCCAAAACGCTTCGCACGGTCGACAGCCTTAACATCGCCTCGTTTGAACGGGTCAAATACAAAGGGGCGGCGAAAGAGCGTATTGGTTCCTGGAAAAAACAGCATAGCGATCAAAATCATGCTCTGAACGCTGCGGTCAACCAGGCACGCGAGCGGGTTGAAGAGGAGAACGCGGTGATGTTTACCCTGCCGGGCAGTGAAATCCCGGAAGGAAAACAGGTGCTGGTGCTGGAAGAACTGGTGGTTCCGCACGTGCCTGTCTCCCCGATAAACTGGCGAATGGATGGCCCGTTGCGCGTGGCGCTACGCGGGCCGAACGGCTGTGGAAAATCCACGCTGTTGAAAGTGATGTTGGGCGAAACAGCCCCTGTCACGGGAACCTGTAAGGTCTCTGTCAGGTGTGCGTATCTCGATCAGCATCTTTCCCGGCTGGATCTGTCGCAGTCGGTGATGACACACCTTAGCCTGGGCAATACGCCGCTCGAAGAAGGGGCGCTGCGTACCCGTTTAGCGCAGCTTCAGCTGGGCGCAGAGAAAGTAACACTACCACTGGCCGAACTGAGTGGCGGCGAGCGCCTGAAGGCCGCGCTGGCCTGCGTATTGTGGCGTGAAGCGGCAACGCAGCTGTTGCTTCTGGATGAGCCAACCAACCATCTTGATCTGGCCTCTGTTCAGGCTATAGAAGCGGCCTTAGCCGATTACCCCGGCGCGCTGCTGGTGGTGTCGCATGATGAAGCCTTTCTGGCAGGGCTGAAGTTGACGCATGAACTGGTGTGGGAAGAGACGGGATGGCGATGTGAAAGCCTGTAAACACAAGCCCCCGCAAGGGCGGGGGCAAACAAACTTTATCAGGCTAACTGCTTGCGAAGGTCAGGGTTTGCCTGGATCAGGCGCATCAGCTTTAGCTCGGCTGGGGTTGGTTTTTCACGTTTTGACTCCCACTCCAGCACCATCGCTACGCTGACACCCATCGCTCTTGCGAATTCATCTGTTTTCAGGCCCGATCCTTTGCGTAAACGCTCAAATTCACTAAAAGGATTGGACTTTTGATTCAGGGTAACCGTCGGCGGTACATCTTTAAAAATAATCTGTTCCAGGCTGCTCAGCAGCTCAAACTCAGGATCTTTTAATTCCATTGAGAACTCCTCATAAATCACACATCGGGATCATGAACATCAGAGAGCCTGTTAAGAATAGTCCCTAAACCAGACACAGGATCGTCACGGCTGTGATTAATTGTGCGATAACGATCGCTTTACGCGTTTCAGCTATATGGATAGTTATGCTAATTACCTGATTAATCATATGTAGGGATGCACAGGTATTTTTTTGTAAATAGTCAGTACAAAAACGGGAATACCCGTTTTGCATGAAAACTCTATCTTGCAAGGCTGACCTGGACTATCCTTGTCAGCGTTGGGCACGCGTGTGCCGGTGTGCGCTTTTTGGGTGAAAGGAGTAATAAAATGGCGACAGGAAAGTCCTGCTCTCGCTGGTTTGCGCCTATTGCGGCGTTGTTGATGGTTGTTAGCCTGAGTGGGTGTTTCGATAAAGAAGGCGATCAGCGCAAAGCGTTTATCGATTTTCTACAGAATACAGTGATGCGTAGCGGCGAGCGTTTACCAACGCTGACTGCGGATCAGAAAAAACAGTTTGGTCCATTCGTGTCGGATTACGCCATTCTGTATGGCTATTCACAGCAGGTAAGCCAGGCGATGGATTCCGGTATTCGCCCGGTAGTGGATAGCGTGAATGCCATCCGCGTTCCACAGGATTATATGACCCAGCGCGAACCGCTGCGCCAGTCAAATGGCGCGCTTGGGGTACTGAGCCAGCAGCTGCAAAATGCCAAAATGCAGGCTGATGCGTCGCGTTCCGCGTTGAAGCAGGGCGAGGATCTCAAACCGGTCTATGACCAGGTGTATGAGAAAGTCGTGACCAAGCCGTCAAACGCCTTGCAACCGCTGATACCGGCGGCGCAGGTCTTTACTCAGCAGCTGGTTCAGGTGGGTGACTTTATTAGTGAACAAGGTACGCAGGTGAGCTTCGTCTCTAACGGTATCCAGTTCCCGACCTCCCAGCAGGCGAGCCAGTACAACGCGCTGATCGGGCCGCTCGCGTCCCAGCATCAGGCCTTCAGCCAGGCCTGGAGCGCAGCGGTCGCTGCTACGGAATAAGAAAAACCCCCGCTTCGGCGGGGTTTTTTTTATGCTTGATGAAAATAACGCTTGTCATTCATCTACCACATCGGTATAACTATGTTCGTCGGTTTGTTACACAGACCTAAAGCAGTTTAGTAAAGCAGTCCAGATTGTTATCCATAGATACCCTTCGTAGTGACCCTTCCTTCATCGCTTAAAAATCTGTAACGCAATCCATCAAGCCGGAAGGCACAATATATTTTTAATAAGGTAATTTCTATGTCTGCTAAAATGACTGGTCTGGTAAAATGGTTCAACGCTGATAAAGGTTTCGGCTTCATCACTCCTGACGATGGCTCTAAAGACGTGTTCGTACACTTCTCTGCTATCCAGAACGATGGCTACAAATCTCTGGATGAAGGTCAGAAAGTTTCCTTCACCATCGAAAGCGGCGCTAAAGGCCCAGCAGCTGGTAACGTTGTAAGCCTGTAAGCTTCCAACCCAGTAGCACAAAATTCAAAAACCCGCCTTCTGGCGGGTTTTTTCGTTTCTACTGCTGTATCTGCGGGTTAACGCAGTTTTTATCCACTTTACCGCCGAGCGCGGCAATCAGGTTATCCACGGCGGTCGCCGCCATATTGTAGCGTGTTTCATGAGTGGCAGAGCCGATGTGGGGCAGGGCGACGACGTTCGGCATGGTCAGTAGCGGAGAATCTACCGGCAGCGGCTCCTGTTCAAACACGTCCAGACCAGCGGCGTGGATCTCACCGTTTTGCAGTGCCTCAATCAGCGCCTTCTCATCGACCACCGGACCACGACCCGCGTTGATGAAAATGGCCGATTTCTTCATCTTTTCAAACGCCGCTTTGCCGATGAGATGACGCGTTTCATCCGTCAGCGGCAGGATCAGGCAGACAAAGTCGGCTTCCCGCAACAGCGTATCAAGCTCGCAGTAGCGGGCATTGAAACGTTCTTCAGCTTCAGTGTGGTGACGGCGTGCGTTATACAGAATGGGCATGCTGAAGCCGAAATGGGCGCGCTGTGCCAGTGCCAGACCGATGCGGCCCATCCCAACAATCCCCAGCGTTTTGTCATGAACGTCCACGCCGAACCAGTCCGGGCCAATGCTTTTCGTCCATTCGCCCGCTTTCACGCGCTCGGCCACTTCCACCACGCGACGGGCGGTGCTGAGTACCAGCGCCATCAGCGTGTCGGCGACGGTCTCCGTCAGGGCATGCGGCGTGTGCATCAGCAGGATGCTGCGCGCGTTTAGCGCATCCACGTCGAAATTGTCGTATCCCACCGAAACGGTTGAGGTAGCACGAAGCTTCGGCATTTTCTCCAGCAGCGCTGCATCCACCTTTTCGCTCGAACCCAGCAGGCCCTCGGCGCTGGCAAACGCGTCGGCGTGCTGTGCCACGGTTTCCGGGCTGAGGTTCTTGACCCGGGTAACGGTAAAGTGTTCTTCCAGGCGTTTTTGCAGGTCTTCAGGCAGTGCTTTGTACAAAATGACGGACGGCTTCATGCTAATCTCCGTTGATTTTAAAAGGATTCAGGCGTGGCGTGCGCCGACGGGTAGCTGTTGATTATTAGCAGGCTTAACAATCAGAGTAAGCCATACCGAGGCAAAAAGCGCCACCCCCATAAAGATGTAAGAGGCCGATGGGCTGCCGGTGGCGCCGTTCAGATAGCCCACAAACCACGAGCCAAAGAACGAACCCAGCGCGCCCATACTGTTGATCAACGCCATCGCGCCCCCTGCGACGTTACGCGGCAGCATTTCCGGGATGATGGCAAAGAACGGACCATACGGGGCATACATGGCCGCACCCGCAATCACCAGCAGCGTATACGAAGCCCAGAAGTGGTTTGCGCCCACGGCCCAGGAGCCAATGAAGGCAAAAGCAGCGATCAGCAGCAGTGGCCAGACGAACAGCTTACGGTTTTGCAGCTTGTCCGATGCCCAGGAGACGATAATCATCGCGATGGTCGCAGCCAGGTAAGGCACCGATGACAGCCAGCCCACTTCCACCATGCCAAGGTTTTCACCGCCGCTGCGGATAATCGACGGCAGCCACAGCACAAAGCCGTACACGCCAATACTCCAGGTAAAGTATTGTGCGCACAGCAGAATAACGTTCCGTGAGCGGAAGGCTTCGCCGTAGTTACGCACCGCTTTCAGCCCCTGCTGCTCTTTATCCAGCTGTGCCTGGAGCGCGGCTTTTTCGTCCTCAGAAAGCCATTTCGCCTGGGCTGGTTTATCTTTCACCAGCACCCACCAGCAGAAGGCCCAGATAATCGCGGGAACCCCTTCGATGATGAACATCTCGCGCCAGCCGAAGGACTGGATCAGATAGCCGGAAACCACCGACATCCACAGCACGGTGACCGGGTTACCGAGTATCAGGAACGTATTAGCACGTGAACGCTCCGATTTTGTGAACCAGTTGCTGATGTAAATCAGCATTGCTGGCATGACGGCCGCCTCAACCACGCCGAGAATAAAGCGAATAGCCGCCAGAGCAGGAATATTATTCACCACGCCAGTAAGCGACGCACAGGCACCCCATAAGATCAGGCAGATGAAAATGAGCTTTCGCACGCTGCGGCGTTCAGCGTAAATCGCGCCGGGGATCTGGAAGAAGAAATAACCCAGGAAGAAGAGGGCACCCAGCAGGGAGGAGACCCCTTTGGTGATCCCGAGGTCTTCGTTGATCCCGGCGGCGGATGCGAAACTGAAGTTGGCACGATCCAGGTACGCCAGGCTGTACGTGATAAACACGATTGGCATGATGTACCACCAGCGTTTTACTGCATTGGTCGAACTGTTCATAGGCTTGCCTCTGTTGTTGAGGTTGTTGCCGCCGTTGTCTGTAGGGTACACGGTGGCTTAATTATCTGGTGCGGATTGCTGCCCTCACCCTGGTCCTCTCCCACAGGGAGAGGGAATTTAGACGCCGAGCTCTGCTCGTGTTGGTAATCCTTCGCTGTCACCCTGCACCTGAATCGCCAGCGAACCAATTTTGTTGCCTCGCGCCACGGCCTGCGACAGCGGTTTGCCCTCCAGCAGAGCGCTGATGACCCCGACGGCAAACCCATCGCCCGCGCCCACGGTATCGACCACGTTGTCGACTTTTACCGCAGCGACGGCGCCTTGCTCGCCGTCGGCAGTTTTGAACCATGCGCCGTCGGCACCGGTTTTCAGCACCACGGCTTTTACCCCTCTGTTGAGGTAAAAATCAGCAATGCCTTCGGGCGTGCTTTCGCCAGTAAGGATCATTCCCTCTTTTATGCCCGGCAGAACCCAGTCCGCCTGAAACGCCAGTCGGTTGAGTTTCTCAGCCATCTCCGCTTCGCTTTTCCACAGCACCGGGCGCAGGTTCGGATCAAAGGAGATCGTTTTGCCCTGCGCTTTCATTGCCGAAGCCGCGTGATCCAGTAAATCGTACGAGCTGGTCGAGAGCGCCGCCGCCACGCCGCTCAGGTGCAGGTGGCGCGCGGAGGAGAAATACGCGGCGTGATAATCATCCACGGAGAGATGGCTTGCCGCTGAGCCTTTGCGGAAATACTCCACGATGGGATCGGTTCCATTTTCAACTTTAGATTTCAGCTGAAAGCCCGTCGCAAAGCGTCCGTCGAGGGTCACGCCGGTGGCATCAATGCCCTCTTTTTTCAGTGAGTCGAGAACAAAATGGCCAAAGCTGTCATTTCCCACGCGGCTTACCCAGCCGACATTCAGCCCCAGCCGCGCAAGGCCGGTAGCAACATTCAGCTCGGCACCTGCCACGCGTTTAATGAAGTACTCCACTGCGCTCAGCTCGCCCGTTTCGGTGGCGACAAACATCGCCATGGCCTCGCCAATGGTGATGACATCCAGCGTCTTGTGCATGGTTTACTCCTCGCGCAGCAGGTTGACGTAATGGCGGGTGACGGCGGTGAGATCCGTCCCTTCCAGCGGAAATTCGATACCGCGTGGCGCATCGGCAGGGAGTTGATTAAGCAGATCCCGCCAGCGAGAATCGGTCTGATCCGGCGCAACGGCGCGGAACTGCGCCTTATGCGGGACTGCGGACTTCACATGAATATAGCTCACGGCGGGAGCCAGCTGACGTGCAGCCTCTTCCGGAGAGTCGCCAACCCACAGCCAGTTGCCCATATCGAACGTCAGCGTGACCGGCAGCGCCATTACCCGGCAGGCGGCTTTGAAGCGCTGCATCGGCGCGAGCTGCCCGCAGTCGGTCTGGTCGTTTTCCACCACCAGCGTCATGCCGCTTTCATCCAGCAGTGCGCGCAGGGCTTCAAGCGGCTGTTTGTCGCTGAAATGACCCAGCGAGACTTTAAGCCACAGCGCGTTCAGGGCGCTGGCTTCGCTAAGGTAGCGCGGGAGATCCGTGTTGAGGGTGCCATCGGGCATAAACAGGGGGGCCGGGGCGGAGTAGCACGCCAGTAAACCCAGCAGTTCAATGGACTCGCCGAGCGCAGGCAGGGCCATTAACTCGTCGTTGCTGAAGAGCTCGCGGCGGATTTCAACGCCATCAGCTCCCGCGCCGGCAATAACGGGAAGCATTGCCCGTTGACCGCCTGCCTGTCGCACCTGATCCGCACCATACGCGGCGGTGACCACCATAATTTTCCTGCTCATTTCCTGACTCCAGAGCGTAATCGATAGTATTACGCTAGATGGAACCGGTTCCAAAGAAAAGATCGGGATGCTGAATTTATGATCGCTGTCACGAAGGGGAAATTAACGGGCAGTAGAGCCGCGAACGATCAGTTCGCCGGAAAAAACCTGCTCGCGTACGGCGTCGCGGGTGCCTTCAATGCGGCGGACCACTTGTTCAACCGCGGCATAGCCGATCTGCCAGGTGGGTTGTTTGAGGGTGGTGATGCCTACGCCAGCAAGTTCTGCCCACTCCAGTTCATCAAAGCCGAGTAAGCCGATGTCGCTGCCCCAGTGCAGGCCAATGCGTTTAAGCGAGCGGGCAACCTGAAGCGTCAGCGCCCCGTTCGCGGAGATCACCGCCTTGCGCATACCCCGATGGCGGGTATGGAACTGGCGCAGGGTATTATCCAGCTGCCCGGCTTCATGCAGGGGGATTTCGGCATTCTCGGCGATCACGCCGGGATATCGCGCCAGCGTGGCACGAAATGCAGCCAGGCGGTCGCGGCGGGTGTTAACCATGCCCAGCGGTTCGCTCAGGAATAAAATGGCTTCGAAGCCCTGTTCAATCAGGTGCTCGGTGGCGGTGGTAGCCGCCTGGGTGTTATCCAGCCCGACCACATCGCAGGCAAATTCCGGGATTTTTCGGTCAATAAGCACCATTGGCAGAGACGATTGTTGCAGACGATTTAGCCCCTCTTCTCGCATCCCGACGGCATTCACCACAATCCCTTCCACCTGATAGCTGCGCAGCAGATCGAGGTAATGCAGCTCCTGATCAACCTCGTTATTGGTGTTACAGACCAGCGGGGTAAAGCCTTTCTCACGGCATGCCGCTTCGATGCCGCTGAGGACGTTTACGGAGTAGGGGTTGGTGATATCGGCGATGATGAGGCCAATCAGACGGGTGCGGCCCCGCTTGAGGCCGCGCGCCATCAGGCTGGGACGGTAGTCGAGATCGGCAATGGCCTGTTCGATTCGCGCCAGCAGCGCATCGGAAAGCAGGTGTTTCTCGCCGTTGAGGTAGCGTGAAATGCTGGTTTTACCGGTTTTGGCGGCTTTCGCCACGTCGCTGATGGTGGCCCGGGTTGGTTTGATCATCGCTGATTTCCCTGAATTTAGTGAGAATACCTTAGCGGGAAAATCTGGCGAATCAAGCTATTTGCCGGGTGGCGCTGCGCTTACCGGAGGTTGCGGTCTGATGCCCTCACCCCAACCCTCTCCCACGGGAGAGGGCGCAAACACTAAAAACGGCAACGGGGTTGCCGTTTTGCTTTTACCTACTGCACCGGGCTTAACGTAATCTCAACGCGGCGGTTCTGCGCTTTGCCTTCCGCCGTGCTGTTGCTGGCGATCGGGTTAGCCGGACCCATGCCGCTGGTGCGGATGCGGTTCGCTTCTACGCCCTGGGCGATCAGCGAGCTGGCCACGGAATCGGCGCGCTGCTGGGACAGACGCATGTTCAGATCCTGGCTGCCGGTGCTGTCGGTGTAGCCAATCACGTTCACGGCAGTTTTATTGTACTCTTTCAGCACCGCGGCCACGCCGGTCAGGGTGTTTGCGCCGGCGGGTTTCAGCGTCGCGCTGCTGCTGTCAAAGGTCACGTTGTTTGGCATGTTCAGGATGATGTTGTCACCGCTGCGCGTCACGCTCACGCCCGTACCTTTCATTTTGTCACGCAGTTTTGCTTCCTGCACGTCCATGTAATAACCCACGCCGCCGCCCAGGGCTGCGCCTGCCGCTGCGCCAATCAGCGCACCTTTGCCGCGATCTTTCTTGGAGGAGGAGAGTGCGCCAACGCCAGCGCCCACCAGGGAACCAATACCCGCGCCAATGCCGGATTTGCCCGCTTCGCGTTCACCGGTGTAAGGGTTGGTTGTGCAGCCAGAAACAGCCAGTGCGCCGCTCACCAGAGCGGCAATAACGAGTACGCGTTTTTTCATCTTATTTCCTTAATCCTTTTTATTCTTTGCCACGATGGACGTGGCAGTGGATTATGACGTCCGGATACGGAGAAAATTCAGTGTATAACTCTGAAATTTGTCACAAACGATAAACTGCCTCAATGAAAGGCCGAAACACCTGCACGCAACCAGGAGCGCACGCTTTGAGCACCTCAACAAAAACCATTCTGACCGCCGCCCACTGGGGGCCGATGCTGGTCGAAACCGATGGCGACACTGTGCTGTCGTCTCGCGGGGCTTTGCCTTCGCGCCATCTCAACTCCTTACAGACCGTCGTTCGCGATCAGGTACACAGTAAAACCCGCGTCCGCTGGCCGATGGTGCGTAAAGGCTTTCTGGCGTCACCGGATAAGCCGCAGGGTATTCGTGGGCAGGATGAGTTCGTACGCGTGAGCTGGGACGACGCGCTGGCGCTGATCCATACCCAGCATAAACGCATTCGCGACAGCTATGGCCCGTCGTCCATTTTTGCCGGCTCCTATGGCTGGCGCTCGAACGGCGTGCTGCATAAGGCCGCAACCCTGCTGCAACGCTATATGAGCCTGGCCGGAGGATACACCGGCCATCTGGGCGATTACTCGACCGGCGCGGCGCAGGCAATCATGCCGTATGTCGTGGGCGGGAATGAGGTTTATCAGCAGCAGACCAGCTGGCCGCTGGTGCTGGAGCATGCGGAGGTAGTGGTGCTCTGGAGCGCCAACCCGCTCAATACCCTGAAAATTGCCTGGAATGCGTCCGACGAGCAGGGCGTTTCCTACTTTGATGCGCTGCGCAAAAGTGGCAAGCGCATCATCTGTATCGATCCGATGCGTTCTGAAACGCTGGATTTCTTCGGCGACAGCGCCGAGTGGATCGCGCCGCATATGGGCACCGATGTGGCGATGATGCTGGGCATCGCCCACACCCTGGTGGAGAACGGCTGGCACGATACGGAATTTCTGGCGCGCTGCACCACGGGTTTCGATAAATTTGCCGACTACCTGACGGGACAAACCGACGGTATCGCCAAAACCGCAGAGTGGGCTGCGGCGATTTGCGGCGTTGATGCCGTTAAAATCCGCGAACTGGCGACGTTATTCCATAGCCGTGTCACGATGCTCATGTCCGGCTGGGGGATGCAGCGCCAGCAGTTTGGCGAGCAGAAGCACTGGATGCTGGTGACGCTCGCCGCGATGCTCGGGCAGATTGGCACACCCGGCGGCGGTTTTGGGCTTTCCTATCACTTTGCTAACGGCGGCAACCCGACGCGAAAAGCCGCGGTGCTGGCCTCCATGCAGGGCTCGGTGCAGGGTGGCGTGGACGCGGTAGATAAAATTCCGGTGGCACGCATTGTTGAAGCCCTGGAGAACCCAGGCGGGTTTTATCAGCACAACGGCCAGGATCGGCATTTCCCGGATATTAAGTTTGTCTGGTGGGCGGGTGGGGCCAACTTCACCCATCACCAGGATACTAACCGCCTGATCCGCGCCTGGCAGAAACCGGAGCTGGTGGTGATCTCGGAGTGCTTCTGGACCGCGTCAGCGAAACATGCTGATATCGTTTTGCCCGCCACGACCTCGTTCGAGCGTAACGATCTCACCATGACGGGGGATTACAGTAATCAGCATATGGTGCCGATGAAGCGCGTCGTGGCTCCCCGGGATGAAGCGCGGGATGATTTTGATGTCTTTGCCGACCTGAGTGAAATGTGGGAAGCGGGCGGTCGGGAGCGTTTCACCGAGGGCAAAACCGATCTGCAATGGCTGGAAACGTTTTACCAGATTGCCAGCCAGCGCGGGGCTGCGCAGGGCGTGACGCTGCCGCCATTCGCTGAGTTCTGGGAGGCGAATCAACTCTTCGAAATGCCGGAAAGCGAGCAGAATGCGCGGTTTGTGCGCTTTGCTGACTTCCGTCGCGATCCGGAGAATCACCCGCTAAAAACCGAAAGCGGGAAGATTGTGATCTACAGCGAACGCATCGCCAGCTTTGGCTACGCGGACTGTCCGCCACATCCGGCGTGGCTGGAGCCGGACGAATGGCATGGCAATGCGCAGCCGGGGCAGCTTCAGCTGCTGTCTGCCCATCCCGCCCATCGTCTGCACAGCCAGCTCAACTATTCGGCTTTGCGCGAGCAGTATGCGGTGGCGGGTCGTGAGCCGATTGCGCTGAACAGCGATGACGCAAAGGCGCGGGGGATTAACCACGGCGACCTCGTTCGGGTCTGGAACGCGCGCGGGCAGGTGCTGGCAGGCGCCGTGGTGAGTGACGGGATCCGCCCTGGCGTTTTCTGCATTCATCAGGGCGCATGGCCGGATCTGGCGCTGGACGAGGGCGGTATTTGTAAGAACGGCGCCGTAAACGTGCTGACCAAAGATCTCCCCAGCTCGAAGCTGGGGAATGGCTGCGCGGGGAATACGGCGCTGGCATGGGTGGAGAAATATGAGGGGCCGGCGCTTACCCTTACGGCGTTTGATCCGCCTGCCAGCTCATGATCCACGTCGGGTGTTGGGTATCATCCTGCCAGGCGCTGTCTTCGATGCGAAAACCCTGAGCATGATAGAAATTCACCGCCCGCACGTTTTTCTGATACACCTCCAGAGTTAAATACGGATAGTGCTGCTGAACGTGGTTCAGCAGCGCACGCCCGATCCCCTTTCCGATGAACGCCGGGGCGATAAACAACGCCCCCACGAACTGGAACTGCATGACGCTGATAAAACCGCACAGGGTACCGTTTTCTTCCCAGACCCAGGTCTCGGCGGCGGGAAGGTATTCATCCCGCACTACCGCTTCATTCGCTTGCCAGTAACTTGCGTCGATAAACGGATGCGCCTCGGTGGTGCTCTCCAGCCACAGACTCAAAAGCGGAGCAGTGTCCTCACTTTGCCATTTGCGGATCATGGTGGCCCTCCGGATGGCAGAAGCAGCCCGTAATGTGGTCATTGACCAGCCCGCAGGCCTGCATAAAGGAGTAACAGATGGTGGTGCCCACAAACTTAAAGCCGCGTTTTTTCAGCGCTTTCGACAGGGCATCTGAGGCGGGGGTCGACGTTGGGATCTCTGCAAGCGTGGCGGCCTGCGTCACCTTCGGCTCGTTATCCACAAACGACCAGACGAATGCTGAGAAGGGTTCGCCGTTTTGCTCCATCGCCAGATAAGCACGCGCGTTACCAATAATGGCCTGAATTTTACCGCGATGGCGGATGATACCGGTATCCAGAACCAGCCTTTCCACGTCTTCGTCGTTCATGGCGGCAACCGCTACCGGATCGAACTGGTGGAAGGCTTTACGGTAGTTCTCACGCTTTTTCAGAACGGTGATCCACGACAGTCCGGCCTGCTGGCCTTCAAGGCAAATCATTTCAAACAGTTTTTTACCGTCGGTTTCCGGTACGCCCCATTCCTTGTCGTGATAATCGATATAAAGCTGATCCTGGCTTACCCAGCCGCAACGTTGCATAGGTCATCTCCCTTCCTGATACGGTAAACGCAAAAATTTCAATCTGCCCGGCTTGACGTGTCTGCTAAAGAGACAATAGTTAATACAGGGCTATACGCCCTAATACCTCTTCGAACAATGACATATATCGCCGAACTCGGCTCTTTCTGGAGTCGCTTTGATGATGATAAAAAAAATCAGTGGTCGCCATGCTGCTTCTGGCCTGGTGGGTGTTTCAGTCTGCCTGCTTTTTTGTAACACCGCTTTTGCGTGGCAACAGGAATATATCGTTTCAGATGCTCAAAGTAATACGATGGAACGCTATACATGGGACGCCGATCACCAACCTCGTTATGAAGATATTCTCGCGGAGCGTATTAACCGCACGCAGAATGCTGCGGGGTTTACCCTGAACGATCCCTCCGGTTCGGATGCGGAAACCGTTCTGAGCGTTGGCTGGAATTTTCCCGTGGCGGGACATTTCACCACCGGGCCCGTAATGGCGTGGCGCACTGATGGCGCTCCCTCCGCACCAGTGAATGCGTTTGAGGATACAACCACCACGCAGTCGCTTACCGATCCACTCTGGCATGCCAGCGTGAACTCATTGGGGTGGCGTGTCGATACGCAGTATGGTGATTTACACCCCTGGGCGAAGATCAGCTATAACCAGCAAACTGAAGAAGAATATTTATATACGCTGGGATTGAGCGCCAAATTTTAAAGGGTTGTCACTTTTTTAAACGCTGCCGTAACATATTTAATACAATAACGGCAGGGACTGTAGCGATAGTGATCGCTCACCTTTGAGCTTTTTCTTCTCCGGCAAGGTCATTCATTCCCGCTTCCAGGCATTTCATTCCGTTTCTCCTGCATTTCATGCCGTTTTACCCCTGGCGTTATGGGGTTTTGTTTATCGTGTCCTCAGCGAATTTCCTTAATTTATCTTGCAGGACACTGCCATGAACACATCAACTTATAACCGCACGCGTTGGCTGACGCTATTCGGCACCATCGTTACCCAGTTCGCACTGGGATCGGTCTATACCTGGAGCCTGTTTAACAGCGCCCTGTCTGATAAGATCGGCGCGCCGATAAGCCAGGTGGCGTTCTCCTTCGGCTTGCTGAGTCTTGGGTTAGCAATTTCCTCTTCCGTGGCGGGCAAACTTCAGGAGCGCTTCGGCGTGAAGCGTGTAACCATGGCCTCCGGGATCTTGCTGGGCGTGGGCTTCTTCCTGACGGCATATTCCGACAACCTGATGATGCTGTGGCTGAGCGCCGGGGTGCTGGTGGGGCTGGCGGACGGCGCAGGTTACCTGCTGACGCTGTCTAACTGCGTGAAGTGGTTCCCGGAGCGTAAAGGGCTTATCTCCGCGTTTGCCATTGGTTCATATGGCCTGGGCAGCCTTGGCTTCAAATTCATCGATGCGCATCTGCTGGCCTCGGTGGGGCTTGAGAAAACCTTTATGATCTGGGGCGTGATTGTGCTGGTGATGATCCTCTTCGGCGCAACGCTGATGAAAGACGCGCCGCAGCAGGAAGTGAAAACCGTTAACGGTGTGGTGGAGAATGATTTCACCCTTGCACAGTCCATGCGTAAACCGCAGTACTGGATGCTGGCGGTGATGTTCCTGACGGCCTGCATGAGCGGTCTGTATGTCATCGGCGTGGCGAAAGATATCGCGCAGGGAATGGTGAAACTGGACGCGGCGACGGCGGCGAACGCGGTAACGGTCATCTCCATTGCTAACCTCTCGGGTCGTCTGGTGCTCGGTATCCTGTCTGACAAAATCGCCCGCATCCGCGTGATTACGCTGGGGCAGGTCATCTCTCTGGTGGGCATGGCGGCGCTGCTGTTTGCACCGCTGAACGAAGCGACATTCTTTGCGGCGATAGCCTGCGTAGCCTTTAACTTTGGCGGTACCATTACCGTCTTCCCGTCGCTGGTGAGCGAGTTCTTCGGCCTGAACAATCTGGCGAAAAACTACGGTGTGATTTATCTCGGCTTCGGTATCGGCAGTATTTGCGGGTCGCTGATTGCCTCGCTGTTTGGTGGCTTCTACGTGACATTCTGCGTGATATTTGCCTTGTTGATTATTTCACTGGCGCTGTCCACCACGATTCGTCAGCCGCAACGCGAGGTCTATAAAGAAGCGCATGCATGATTCGATAAAAAGGGGCCGCAGGGCCTCTTTTTTTATCGCAATATCACTTCCGGACTTGTTATTTTGTAAAAATTCTCATCGATTCACATTCTCTGCTGCCACTTTTCTTCCTCGCTGTGGTCTACTTATCGCGCTTGTAGACGTTTCTGATAACGGTTTATCTCGCACCTACTTACTCTGTCTGCTTTCTCAATGAGATTCGGCGGGTCTTTATACCCCTTCCCCCAGGGTTGTTTGCATGAAATATATCAGGTCTCTTACCCAGCAAAGATTGTGTCTGATGCTGGCTGTCTATATCGGTTTGTTTCTGAATGGCGCGGTGCTGTTCAGAAGAGTGGAAGGTTATTTTGAACACCTCACCGTAAGAAACGGGATTTTCGCCGCGATTGAAGTGTTTGGCTCAATTCTGGCAACCTTCTTCCTGCTACGTCTGCTCTCGCTTTTTGGCAGACGTACATGGCAGGTTCTGGCCTCGCTGGTGGTGATTATCTCTGCCGCCGCAAGCTATTACATGACATTCATGAATGTGGTCATTGGCTACGGTATTGTGGCCTCGGTGATGACCACGGACATCGACCTCTCGAAAGAGGTGGTGGGGCAAGGGTTCATCATGTGGACGATTTTGACCTGCCTGATCCCGCTCTTCTTTATCTGGAGTAATACCTGTCGCTATACCCTGTTACGCCAGCTGCGTACCCGTGGGCAACGCATCCGCAACGTCGCCGTCGTTCTTCTGGCGGGTCTGCTGGTATGGGCGCCTATTCGCCTGATGGAAAAACAGCAAAAGCGGATCGAAAAAGCGACAGGCGTAGATATGCCAAGCTACGGCGGCGTGGTGGCTAACTCGTATCTGCCGTCTAACTGGCTGTCGGCGCTAGGTCTCTATGCCTGGGCTCAGGCGGACGAATCCAGCGATGTGAAATCGCTGATTAACCCGACCAAAAAGTTCACCTACCAGGCTCCGGCTGACGGACTGGATGATACTTACGTGGTCTTCGTTATCGGCGAAACGACGCGCTGGGATCATATGGGTATTCTCGGTTATGACCGCGATACCACCCCGAAACTGGCGCAGGAAAAGAACCTGGTGGCATACCGCGGCTACTCCTGCGATACCGCCACGAAGCTTTCGTTGCGCTGTATGTTTGTTCGTGAGGGCGGTGCGAGTGATAATCCTCAGCGCACTCTCAAAGAGCAAAACGTGTTTGCTGTTCTGAAGCAGCTTGGATTTAGCTCCGATCTGTTCGCCATGCAAAGTGAGATGTGGTTCTACACCAACACCATGGCGGATAACATCGCCTACCGCGAGCAGATTGGCGCCGAGCCGCGTAACCGCGGAAAGAACGTTGATGATATGCTGCTGCTCTCTGAGATGGAACAGTCGCTGAAAAACCATCCGCAGGGTAAGCACCTTATTGTTCTGCATACCAAAGGTTCACACTACAGCTACTATCAGCGTTACACGCGCGATTTCGCCAAATGGACGCCTGAGTGCGTCGGCATTAACAAGAACTGTAGCAAGCAGGAGCTGATCAATGCCTATGATAACTCGATTCTGTATGTGGATACCTTCCTCAGCCGGGTGATCGACCAGCTTCGCGATAAGAAAGCGATTGTGATTTACGCGGCCGACCACGGCGAGTCCATCAACGAGAAAGAGCATTTACACGGCACGCCGCGTAAGCTGGCCCCGCCTGAGCAGTTCCGCGTGCCGATGATCATGTGGATGTCGGATAAGTACCTGGAAAACCCGGACAAAGCCAAAATGTTTGCCCATCTGAAACAGCAGGCAGAGATCAAGGTACCGCGCCGTCACGTTGAGCTGTACGACACCATTATGGGTTGTCTCGGCTATACCTCACCGAACGGTGGGATTAACGAAAACAACAACTGGTGTAAACTCCCTGATAACACCACAAAAGCCGCGCAGTAGCTGGTCTGGCGAGAATATCGCCAGTTGAATGGCTTTTTGAAAATAAGGGATTGACGGGGGCGCACCTCAGCAGTAAGATGCGCTCCGCATTCGGCGAGTAGCGCAGCTTGGTAGCGCAACTGGTTTGGGACCAGTGGGTCGGAGGTTCGAATCCTCTCTCGCCGACCACATTCTAAAAAGGGCTAACCGCAAGGTTAGCCCTTTTTGCATTAACGCGTTACCCCGCACGAGTCCTCAAAATACCCCTTAGCCCTGCTTCCCCCTGCCTGCTTGCGGTTTTGTGACATAATCCATTGTATTTTTTTATATATAGTTTGATCTTTTTTCGCGTTGCTTATGGATAACCTCAGCATTTTTCGCTGTGCGTTTTAACGTTCGCGGTATTTAGTGCTCAGATAATCACCATTCTGTAAGAAAATTTACCCATTCTGAATAAAACTTAATCACTGAGTGTTGCGAAATATGAAGATAATTGTGCTGCATCATGGCGAGTAGCATAAATTTCTCTGCTGAAAACTCACGGTCAGGGTTTTTTTAATCTTTGTTTGCGGTTTCTCACACTCCACGTAAATCCCCGCCACCTGTATTGACGTTTTCACATTCTGTTGACAGATTGTAGGGCACGAGGGGCATTTCAGGGAGGATCTGCGCTGCAACTCAAACGCTCTTCTGAAAGGATTCTCTATCCCTTTTAACGCCTTCGGGCATCACCGACCGGACCGGGTAAAAAATAAATAAAGGTCAGGCGGCGTAACACAACAAAGCAAAACATCACATTGGAGCACAATAATGAGTATTTCCTTGAAGAAGTCAGGGATGCTGAAGCTTGGTCTGAGCCTGGTGGCCATGACCGTTGCAGCAAGCGTACAGGCAAAAACCCTGGTTTACTGTTCTGAAGGCTCTCCGGAAGGCTTTAACCCACAGCTCTTTACCTCTGGTACGACTTACGACGCAAGCTCTGTACCGATCTATAACCGTCTGGTTGAATTTAAAACCGGCACCACGGAAGTAATTCCTGGCCTGGCTGAAAAGTGGGATATCAGCGAAGACGGTAAAACCTATACCTTCCACCTGCGCCAGGGCGTGAAGTGGCAGGACAGCAAAGAATTTAAACCTACGCGCGACTTTAACGCCGACGACGTTGTGTTCTCCTTCGACCGTCAGAAAAATGCCCAGAACCCGTACCATAAAGTGTCTGGCGGCAGCTATGAATACTTCGAAGGGATGGGTCTGCCAGACCTGATCGCTGAAGTGAAAAAAGTGGACGATAAAACCGTTCAGTTTGTGCTGACGCGTCCGGAAGCGCCATTCCTGGCTGACCTGGCGATGGACTTCGCCTCGATTCTCTCTAAAGAGTACGCGGACAACATGCTGAAAGCCGGCACCCCGGAAAAAGTGGACCTGAACCCAATCGGTACCGGCCCGTTCCAGCTGCTTCAGTACCAGAAAGATTCCCGTATTCTGTATAAAGCCTTCCCGGGCTACTGGGGTACCAAGCCGCAGATCGACCGTCTGGTCTTCTCCATCACGCCTGACGCATCCGTGCGTTACGCAAAATTGCAGAAAAACGAATGTCAGGTGATGCCGTATCCAAACCCGGCTGACATCGCGCGCATGAAGCAGGACAAAAATATCAACCTGCTGGAGCAGGCGGGCCTGAACGTGGGTTATCTCTCCTTCAACACCGAGAAGAAACCGTTCGATGACGTGAAAGTGCGTCAGGCGCTGACTTACGCGGTGAACAAAGAAGCGATCATCAAAGCCGTTTACCAGGGCGCGGGCGTTGCGGCCAAGAACCTGATCCCACCAACCATGTGGGGTTATAACGACGACATTAAGGACTACACCTACGATCCTGAGAAAGCGAAAGCGCTGCTGAAAGAAGCGGGCCAGGACAAAGGCTTCACCGTCGAGCTGTGGGCGATGCCGGTACAGCGTCCTTACAACCCGAACGCACGTCGTATGGCGGAAATGGTTCAGGCTGACTGGGCGAAGATTGGCGTACAGGCCAAAATTGTGACCTACGAGTGGGGCGAGTACCTGAAGCGCGCTAAAGCGGGCGAACACCAGGCGGTCATGATGGGCTGGACCGGCGACAACGGGGATCCGGACAACTTCTTCGCGACCCTGTTCAGCTGTGCGGCAGCGAAAGACGGTTCTAACTATTCTCGCTGGTGCTACAAGCCATTTGAAGATCTGATCCAGCCGGCGCGTGCGACCGACGATCACAACAAACGTATTGAACTGTACAAGCAAGCTCAGGTTGTCATGCACGATCAGGCTCCGGCTCTGATTGTTGCTCACTCCACCGTGTACGAGCCAGTGCGTAAAGAAGTGAAGGGCTACGTGGTTGATCCACTGGGCAAACACCACTTCGAAAACGTGTCTGTTGAATAATAAGTAGGGTGTTCTCCCTCTCCCTGTGGGAGAGGGCAGGGGTGAGGGGCGTGCATGCATCCCCTCATCCTAACCCTCTCCCACAGGGAGAGGGAATTTACATTTGTGAGCAATACAGACGTCATGCCACTGGGCGTGCGTCATCAGAGAGAATCCGGGTTATGTTGCAGTTCATCCTCCGACGTCTGGGACTGGTTATCCCGACGTTTATCGGTATCACCCTTCTCACTTTTGCCTTCGTCCATATGATCCCGGGTGACCCGGTAATGATTATGGCAGGCGAGCGTGGTATCTCCCCTGAACGTCATGCACAACTGCTGGCTGAACTCGGCCTTGATAAGCCGATGTGGCAGCAGTATCTCCACTATATCTGGGGTGTGTTGCACGGCGATTTAGGGATTTCACTGAAAAGCCGTCTTCCGGTGTGGGACGAGTTCGTGCCGCGCTTTAAAGCGACGCTGGAACTCGGTATCTGCGCCATGATCTTCGCGACCGCGGTAGGGATCCCCGTTGGCGTACTGGCTGCCGTTAAGCGTGGCTCTATTTTCGACCACACCGCTGTTGGCCTGGCACTGACCGGCTACTCCATGCCTATCTTCTGGTGGGGCATGATGCTGATCATGCTGGTCTCGGTGCAGTGGAACCTGACGCCGGTCTCCGGACGCGTCAGCGACATGGTTTTCCTTGACGACACCAACCCGTTAACCGGCTTTATGCTGATTGATACGGCGATCTGGGGCGAAGAGGGCAACTTCATTGATGCGGTTGCGCACATGATCCTGCCTGCAATGGTGCTGGGCACCATCCCTCTGGCGGTGATCGTGCGTATGACCCGTTCCTCCATGCTGGAAGTGCTGGGCGAGGATTATATTCGTACTGCCCGCGCTAAAGGCCTGACCCGTATGCGCGTCATCATCATTCATGCCCTGCGTAACGCTATGCTGCCGGTGGTGACCGTTATCGGTTTGCAGGTCGGTACGCTGCTGGCGGGAGCGATCCTGACCGAAACCATCTTCTCCTGGCCGGGTCTTGGACGCTGGCTGATTGATGCGCTGCAACGCCGTGACTATCCGGTTGTGCAGGGCGGTGTACTGCTGGTCGCGACGATGATTATCCTCGTCAACCTGCTGGTCGATTTGCTGTACGGCGTGGTGAACCCGCGTATTCGTCATAAGAAGTAAGGGGCCATCATGTCACAAGTTACTCAAAATAAAGTGGTCACCGCACCGGCGCCAATGACGCCGATGCAGGAGTTCTGGCACTACTTCAAGCGCAACAAAGGCGCGGTTGTCGGGCTGGTGTATGTTTCCATCATGATCCTGATTGCGGTGTTTGCGAACTTCCTTGCGCCGTATAACCCGGCTGATCAGTTCCGCGATGCGCTGCTGGCACCTCCTGCATGGCAGGACGGCGGAAGCCTGACGCACCTGCTGGGCACCGACGACGTGGGCCGCGATGTGCTGTCGCGCCTGATGTACGGCGCACGCCTGTCGCTGCTGGTTGGCTGCCTCGTTGTCGTACTGTCGCTGATCATGGGGATCGTACTCGGCCTGGTGGCAGGCTACTTCGGCGGCATTGTTGATAACATCATCATGCGCGTCGTCGACATTATGCTGGCATTGCCAAGCCTGCTGCTGGCGCTGGTGCTGGTGGCGATCTTTGGTCCGTCGATTGGTAATGCCGCGCTTGCGCTGACGTTTGTTGCGCTACCGCATTACGTGCGTCTGACCCGTGCGGCGGTGCTGGTGGAAGTGAACCGCGACTACGTTACCGCCTCTCGCGTGGCGGGTGCCGGTGCTATGCGTCAGATGTTTATCAATATCTTCCCAAACTGCCTTGCTCCGCTGATTGTTCAGGCGTCGCTCGGTTTCTCTAACGCCATTCTTGATATGGCCGCTCTTGGCTTCCTTGGCATGGGTGCGCAGCCGCCAACACCGGAGTGGGGCACCATGCTCTCCGACGTGTTGCAGTTCGCGCAAAGCGCCTGGTGGGTCGTCACCTTCCCGGGTCTGGCGATTCTGCTGACGGTGCTGGCATTTAACCTGATGGGTGACGGTCTGCGTGATGCACTTGATCCCAAACTGAAGCAGTAAGAGGCACGAGATGGCGTTATTAAATGTAGATAAATTATCCGTGCACTTTGGCGACGAAGGCACACCGTTTCGCGCCGTGGACCGCATCAGCTACAGCGTTAATCAGGGCGAAGTGGTCGGGATTGTAGGAGAGTCGGGCTCCGGTAAGTCAGTGAGTTCGCTTGCGATTATGGGGCTGATTGACTACCCCGGCCGCGTGATGGCGGAAAATCTGGAGTTCAACGGTCAGGATCTGAAGCGCATTTCCGAAAAACAGCGCCGCCAGCTGGTGGGCGCGGAAGTGGCGATGATCTTCCAGGACCCCATGACCAGCCTGAACCCATGCTACACCGTCGGTTTCCAGATTATGGAAGCCATTAAGGTGCATCAGGGCGGCAACAAGAAAACCCGTCGCCAGCGTGCTATCGATCTGCTGAACCTGGTGGGGATACCTGACCCAGCATCGCGTCTGGACGTTTACCCGCATCAGCTTTCCGGCGGCATGAGCCAGCGCGTGATGATCGCCATGGCGATTGCCTGTCGACCAAAACTGCTGATTGCGGATGAACCAACTACCGCGCTGGACGTAACCATCCAGGCGCAAATCATCGAGCTGCTGCTGGAGTTGCAGCAGAAAGAGAATATGGCGCTGGTGCTGATTACGCACGACCTGGCGCTGGTGGCGGAAGCGGCACACAAAATCATCGTGATGTACGCGGGTCAGGTGGTGGAGACCGGAAGTTCGCATGATATCTTCCGCGCGCCGCGTCACCCGTATACGCAGGCGTTACTGCGCGCGCTGCCGGAGTTTGCCCAGGACAAAGCGCGTCTGGCGTCACTGCCGGGTGTGGTTCCGGGTAAATATGACCGTCCGCAGGGCTGCCTGCTGAATCCGCGCTGCCCGTATGCGACGGATAAATGCCGCGCCGAGGAGCCAGAGCTGAATCTGCTGGACGATGGTCGGCAGTCAAAATGCCACTACCCACTCGATGATGCCGGGAGGCCAACACTATGAGTACGCACGAGGCCACCACGCAACAGCCGCTGTTGCAGGCTATCGACCTGAAAAAACATTACCCGGTGAAGAAGGGGATTTTTGCCCCCGAGCGCCTGGTAAAAGCGCTGGACGGCGTCTCCTTCAGCCTTGAACGCGGTAAAACGCTGGCGGTCGTCGGGGAGTCGGGCTGTGGAAAATCCACGCTGGGCCGTCTGCTGACGATGATCGAAACGCCAACCGGCGGCGAGCTTTACTATCAGGGTCAGGATCTGCTCAAGCACGATCCGCAGGCGCAGAAGCTGCGCCGCCAGAAAATCCAGATCGTATTCCAGAACCCGTACGGCTCTCTGAATCCGCGGAAGAAAGTCGGGCAAATTCTGGAAGAGCCGCTGCTGATTAACAGCAATCTGAGCAAAGAGCAGCGTCGTGAAAAAGCGCTGGCGATGATGGCGAAGGTGGGGCTTAAAACCGAGCATTACGATCGTTACCCGCATATGTTCTCTGGCGGTCAGCGTCAGCGTATTGCCATCGCACGTGGGCTGATGCTTGACCCGGACGTGGTGATTGCCGATGAGCCGGTCTCAGCGCTTGACGTGTCCGTTCGCGCGCAGGTGCTTAACCTGATGATGGATTTACAGCAGGATCTGGGACTGTCGTACGTCTTCATCTCCCATGACCTGTCCGTGGTTGAGCACATTGCCGATGAGGTGATGGTGATGTATCTGGGACGCTGCGTGGAGAAGGGGACGAAAGATCAGATCTTTACTAACCCGCGTCATCCGTATACGCAGGCGCTGCTGTCTGCAACGCCGAGACTGAACCCGGATGACCGCCGGGAGCGCATTAAGCTGACCGGCGAGTTGCCAAGCCCGCTTAACCCACCGCCGGGATGTGCATTCAACGCCCGCTGCCGTCGCCGCTTCGGTCCGTGCACGCAGTTGCAGCCACAGCTGAAGGATTATGGCGGACAGCTGGTGGCCTGCTTCGCGGTCGATCAGGATGAAAACGGCGAAAAGCCGCAGGCATAAATAAAAAAACCGGCGCTAAGCCGGTTTTTTTACGTCTGAGATCTATTTCCGTAAACGAATCTGGTCGACGGCGTGTTTCTCACTCTTGGTGAGGATCAGGCTTGCGCGTTCGCGCGTCGGCAGGATGTTCTCTTTGAGGTTGACGTAGTTGATCTCATTCCACAGCCCGGTCGCCACGCTGATAGCCTCTTCTTCAGAGAGCTGGGCGTAGTTGTGGAAGTAGGAATCCGGGTCGGTGAACGCGCCTTCGCGGAACTTCAGGAAGCGGTTGATATACCAGCGTTGCAGCAAATCTTCCGGCGCATCGACATAAATTGAGAAATCGACAAAGTCAGAGACAAACACATGATGCGGATCGTGAGGATAATCCATCCCGCTTTGCAGGACGTTTAAGCCTTCCAGAATCAGGATGTCGGGCTGCACAACCGTTTTGTCGCCATCCGGGATGCGGTCGTAGATCAGATGCGAGTAAACCGGCGCGGTAACGTGAGGTACGCCCGATTTTAGATCTGAAACAAACTTTACCAGGCGGTGCATATCATAAGAGAGCGGGAAGCCCTTCTTTTTCATCAGGCCGCGTTCTTTCAACACCTCGTTGGGATGCAGGAAGCCGTCGGTGGTGATCAGCTCCACGCTGCGGTGTTCCGGCCAGCGGCTCAGCAGCGCCTGTAGCACGCGCGCGGTGGTACTTTTACCCACTGCCACGCTGCCCGCAATACTGATGATATAAGGAATACGTTGACCGTTCGTGCCGAGGAACTGTTCCAGTACGGCCTGACGACGCAAATTGGAGCTGATATAGAAGTTAAGCAAGCGAGAGAGGGGGAGATAGATTTCTGCCACCTCTTCCAGGGAGAGATCTTCGTTTATCCCTTTTAGCCGTGCGATTTCACCTTCCGTCAGTGTCATAGGGACGGAGTCACGCAGGGCTGCCCACTGGCTACGGTTAAACTGAAGATAGGGCGTCATTAACGTTTGCTCTTTTTTGCTCATAAGCATGCTTCTGTGAACCATCACGAAACGGCGGGTGCGGGCTCATCACATAGTTAATTTTGGACAATGGGCAGGAGGTTAACACCAGATGAGAGGAATAATAAGAAAAAATATGGGAAAGCGATGCTTAACCGGGCAGGCATCACCTGGGGCTATAGCGTGCCGAAATCAGGCGTTCATGTTGAATTTTTAACCGTGAGCGGATGAATTTACAGCGGTTAGCCCTGGTTTCGAATAAAATGTGAGCGAAAGAACGTTTTATGCAATTTTTTAGTTGCATGACTGCGCAGGTCTCCATAGAATGCGCGCTACTTGATGCCGACTTAGCTCAGTAGGTAGAGCAACTGACTTGTAATCAGTAGGTCACCAGTTCGATTCCGGTAGTCGGCACCATCAAGTCCGGTGGGGTTCCCGAGCGGCCAAAGGGAGCAGACTGTAAATCTGCCGTCACAGACTTCGAAGGTTCGAATCCTTCCCCCACCACCACTTTCTGGCAGCGACAACGCCGCCGGAGCTGGTTGGAAAAATTGACCAGCTCGAACAGAAAAGAGAGAAATCTCTTTTTTTGTTACAGAAAGAACTGGGTAGCCGAGTTTCAGGATGCGGGCATCGTATAATGGCTATTACCTCAGCCTTCCAAGCTGATGATGCGGGTTCGATTCCCGCTGCCCGCTCCAATACGTGCTGATATGGCTCAGTTGGTAGAGCGCACCCTTGGTAAGGGTGAGGTCCCCAGTTCGACTCTGGGTATCAGCACCACTTCACTTCTCCCTCCCTTTCTCTCTGTTTCAATGTAAATGTATTCAACAGTTCAGGCATTTTCGCCTGGTTGATGTGGTGATATCACCGATTTATCCGTGTCTTAGAGGGACAATCGATGTCTAAAGAAAAGTTTGAACGTACAAAACCGCACGTTAACGTCGGTACTATCGGCCACGTTGACCATGGTAAAACAACGCTGACCGCTGCAATCACTACCGTACTGGCTAAAACCTACGGCGGTGCTGCTCGTGCTTTCGACCAGATCGATAACGCACCAGAAGAAAAAGCTCGTGGTATCACCATCAACACCTCTCACGTTGAGTATGACACCCCGACTCGCCACTACGCACACGTAGACTGCCCAGGCCACGCCGACTATGTTAAAAACATGATCACCGGTGCTGCGCAGATGGACGGCGCGATCCTGGTTGTTGCTGCGACTGACGGCCCTATGCCTCAGACTCGTGAGCACATCCTGCTGGGTCGTCAGGTTGGCGTTCCTTACATCATCGTGTTCCTGAACAAATGCGACATGGTTGATGATGAAGAGCTGCTGGAACTGGTAGAGATGGAAGTTCGTGAACTGCTGTCTCAGTACGATTTCCCAGGCGACGACACTCCAATCGTTCGTGGTTCCGCGCTGAAAGCGCTGGAAGGCGACGCAGAGTGGGAAGCGAAAATCATCGAACTGGCTGGCTACCTGGATTCTTACATCCCAGAACCAGAGCGTGCGATTGACAAGCCATTCCTGCTGCCAATCGAAGACGTATTCTCCATCTCCGGTCGTGGTACCGTTGTTACCGGTCGTGTAGAGCGCGGTATCATCAAAGTGGGTGAAGAAGTTGAAATCGTTGGTATCAAAGAGACTGCGAAGTCTACCTGTACTGGCGTTGAAATGTTCCGCAAACTGCTGGACGAAGGCCGTGCTGGTGAGAACGTTGGTGTTCTGCTGCGTGGTATCAAACGTGAAGAAATCGAACGTGGTCAGGTTCTGGCGAAGCCAGGCTCAATCAAGCCACACACCAAGTTCGAATCTGAAGTGTACATTCTGTCCAAAGACGAAGGCGGCCGTCATACTCCGTTCTTCAAAGGCTACCGTCCACAGTTCTACTTCCGTACAACTGACGTGACCGGTACCATCGAACTGCCAGAAGGCGTAGAGATGGTAATGCCAGGCGACAACATCAAGATGGTTGTGACGCTGATCCACCCAATCGCGATGGACGACGGTCTGCGTTTCGCAATCCGTGAAGGCGGCCGTACCGTTGGCGCGGGCGTTGTTGCTAAAGTTCTCGGCTAATCGCTGATAACATTTGACGCAATGCGCAATAAAAGGGCATCATTTGATGCCCTTTTTGCACGCTTTCACATCAGAACCTGGCTCATCAGTGATTAATTTTGTCATAATCATTGCTGAGACAGGCTCTGCGGAGAGCGTATAATACGAAAAGCGAATAGCATTTCGATTGGTTTGCCTCGCACACGCGGGGTGAAAATGTTTGTAGAATACTTCTGACAGGTTGGTTTATGAGTGCGAATACCGAAGCTCAAGGGAGCGGGCGCGGCCTGGAAGCGATGAAATGGGTAGTTGTAGCCGTGCTGCTGATTGTGGCGATTGTCGGCAACTATCTTTATCGTGACATGATGCTGCCGCTACGCGCGCTTGCAGTGGTAATTCTGATTGCTGCGGCGGGTGGTGTCGCGCTGTTGACGACGAAAGGCAAAGCGACCGTTGCGTTTGCCCGCGAAGCGCGTACCGAAGTCCGCAAGGTCATTTGGCCGACTCGCCAGGAAACATTGCACACCACGCTGATTGTAGCGGCGGTAACCGCTGTAATGTCACTGATCCTGTGGGGACTGGATGGTATTCTGGTTCGCCTGGTATCCTTTATCACTGGCCTGAGGTTCTGAGATGTCTGAAGCCCCTAAAAAGCGCTGGTACGTCGTTCAGGCGTTTTCCGGTTTTGAAGGCCGCGTAGCTACGTCGCTGCGTGAGCATATCAAATTACACAATATGGAAGAGTTATTTGGCGAAGTTATGGTTCCGACCGAAGAAGTGGTTGAGATCCGTGGCGGCCAACGTCGCAAAAGCGAGCGTAAATTCTTCCCGGGTTACGTGCTGGTTCAGATGGTGATGAACGACGCGAGCTGGCACCTGGTGCGCAGCGTACCACGCGTGATGGGCTTTATCGGCGGCACATCTGACCGTCCGGCGCCAATCAGCGACAAAGAAGTTGATGCGATTATGAACCGCCTCCAGCAGGTTGGTGATAAACCGCGTCCGAAAACGCTGTTTGAACCGGGTGAGATGGTTCGTGTTAACGACGGTCCGTTTGCTGACTTCAATGGCGTCGTCGAAGAAGTGGACTACGAGAAGTCCCGCCTGAAAGTTTCCGTTTCTATCTTTGGTCGTGCGACCCCGGTAGAGCTGGACTTTGCTCAGGTAGAAAAAGCCTAAGCAGCGATCAAAAAAGCGACGATTTAATCGTTGCACAGGGCGCGAGATTGGAATACAATTTCGCGCCTTTTGTTTTTATGGGTCCCGACCCGTAAAACGAATTTTATTCACGGGGAGCCTCTCCGAGGCGTTATTACCCAATCAGAGGATTTTAGAATGGCTAAGAAAGTACAAGCCTACGTCAAGCTGCAGGTTGCAGCAGGTATGGCGAACCCAAGTCCACCAGTTGGTCCAGCTCTGGGTCAGCAGGGTGTGAACATCATGGAATTCTGTAAAGCGTTCAACGCCAAAACTGAATCCATGGAAAAAGGTCTGCCAATCCCAGTTGTAATCACTGTTTACGCTGACCGTTCTTTCACTTTCGTTACCAAAACCCCTCCAGCAGCAGTTCTGCTGAAGAAAGCAGCGGGCATCAAGTCTGGTTCCGGTAAGCCGAACAAAGACAAAGTGGGTAAAATTTCCCGCGCTCAGTTGCAGGAAATCGCGCAGACCAAAGCTGCCGACATGACTGGTTCCGACATTGAAGCGATGACTCGCTCCATCGAAGGTACTGCACGTTCCATGGGCCTGGTAGTGGAGGACTAAGAAATGGCTAAACTGACCAAGCGCATGTCCGTGATCCGTGACAAAGTTGATGCGACCAAACAGTACGACATCAACGAAGCTATCGCTCTGCTGAAAGAACTGGCAACTGCTAAGTTCGTTGAAAGCGTTGACGTTGCCGTTAACCTGGGCATCGACGCTCGTAAATCCGATCAGAACGTTCGTGGCGCAACTGTACTGCCACACGGTACTGGCCGTTCCGTACGCGTAGCTGTATTTGCTCAGGGTGCAAACGCTGAAGCTGCTAAAGCTGCCGGCGCTGAACTGGTAGGTATGGAAGATCTGGCTGATCAGATCAAGAAAGGCGAAATGAACTTTGACGTTGTTATTGCTTCTCCAGATGCAATGCGCGTTGTTGGCCAGCTGGGCCAGGTTCTGGGTCCACGCGGCCTGATGCCAAACCCGAAAGTGGGTACTGTAACGCCTAACGTTGCTGAAGCAGTTAAGAACGCTAAAGCAGGTCAGGTTCGTTACCGTAACGACAAAAACGGCATCATCCACACCACCATCGGTAAAGTGGACTTTGACGCTGACAAACTGAAAGAAAACCTGGAAGCTCTGCTGGTTGCGCTGAAAAAAGCAAAACCAACTCAGGCGAAAGGCGTGTACATCAAGAAAGTTAGCATCTCCACCACCATGGGTGCAGGTGTTGCAGTTGACCAGGCTGGCCTGAGCGCTGCTGCAAACTAATGCCTTTACGTGGGCGGTGATTTTGTCTACAATCTTACCCCCACGTTTGCTAACAAAAGTTAGCGGCTAAAAGAATTGTTCGTTGGAGCCTGGCCTATCCAGGCCTCCGTCGAAGACCGCAGGTGTTTCGCAAGAAACTTAATCCCCTGCGTAGACGGTGACAGAACGCTAAGATTATTTTAAATACTCTGGCTTGTTTCTGCTCACCGTATTAAGACGCTCTTCCCGTTGGGTCGAGTGAAGTGAGTTCCGGAACATGAGTTCCGGCAAACATCCAGGAGCAAAGCTAATGGCTTTAAATCTTCAAGACAAACAAGCGATTGTTGCTGAAGTCAGCGAAGTAGCCAAAGGCGCGCTGTCTGCAGTAGTTGCGGATTCCCGTGGCGTTACTGTAGACAAAATGACTGAACTGCGTAAAGCAGGTCGTGAAGCTGGCGTATACATGCGTGTTGTTCGTAACACCCTGCTGCGTCGCGTAGTTGAAGGTACTCAGTTCGAGTGCCTGAAAGACACGTTTGTTGGTCCGACCCTGATTGCATACTCTATGGAACACCCGGGCGCTGCTGCTCGTCTGTTCAAAGAGTTCGCGAAAGCGAATGCAAAATTTGAGGTCAAAGCTGCAGCCTTTGAAGGCGAGTTGATCCCGGCATCGCAAATCGATCGCCTGGCAACCCTGCCGACCTACGAAGAAGCAATTGCACGCCTGATGGCAACCATGAAAGAAGCTGCGGCTGGCAAACTGGTTCGCACTCTGGCTGCTGTACGCGATGCGAAAGAAGCTGCTTAATCGCAGTTATCTTTATAAAGCATTTGCTTACGTATAAACTTATTCTGATTTTCAGGAACAATTTAAATGTCTATCACTAAAGATCAAATCATTGAAGCAGTAGCAGCTATGTCCGTAATGGACGTTGTAGAGCTGGTTTCTGCAATGGAAGAAAAATTCGGTGTTTCTGCTGCTGCTGCTGTAGCTGTAGCTGCGGGCCCGGCTGAATCTGCTGAAGAAAAAACTGAATTCGACGTAATTCTGAAAGCTGCTGGCGCGAACAAAGTTGCTGTAATCAAAGCAGTACGTGGCGCAACTGGCCTGGGTCTGAAAGAAGCTAAAGACCTGGTAGAATCTGCTCCAGCTGCGCTGAAAGAAGGCGTGAGCAAAGACGACGCAGAAGCACTGAAAAAATCTCTGGAAGAAGCTGGCGCTGAAGTTGAAGTTAAATAAGCCAACTTTTCTGGTTGCAGCCTAAGCAATTAGGCTGATGGCTGGTGACTTTTTAGTCACCAGCCTTTTTGCGCTGTAAGGCATCAGCAGCATTTCACACTGTTTGACTGCTGGTTGTCCTGACAATGCTTGTTTCTATCGACGACTTAATATACTGCGACAGGGTGCTCGCTCTGTGTAAATCGCAATGAAATGGTTTAAGCGTGATAGCAACAGGTATTGCGGAAAGTATTCAATTTTCCGGTCCACAAAATGGTGTTGCACAAACTGTCCCTTCGTCGGACAGATGGGTCGACTTGTCAGCGAGCTGAGGAACCCTATGGTTTACTCCTATACCGAGAAAAAACGTATTCGTAAGGATTTTGGTAAACGTCCACAAGTTCTGGACATTCCATATCTCCTTTCTATCCAGCTTGACTCGTTCCAGAAGTTTATCGAGCAAGATCCTGAAGGGCAGTACGGCCTGGAAGCAGCCTTCCGTTCCGTGTTCCCGATTCAGAGCTACAGCGGTAATTCCGAGCTGCAGTACGTCAGCTACCGCCTTGGCGAACCGGTGTTTGACGTTCAGGAATGTCAGATCCGTGGCGTGACCTATTCCGCACCGCTGCGCGTAAAACTGCGTCTGGTGATCTACGAGCGCGAAGCGCCGGAAGGCACCGTAAAAGACATTAAAGAACAAGAAGTCTACATGGGTGAAATTCCACTCATGACGGACAACGGTACTTTCGTTATCAACGGTACTGAGCGTGTTATCGTTTCCCAGCTGCACCGTAGCCCGGGTGTCTTCTTCGACAGCGATAAAGGTAAAACGCACTCTTCCGGTAAAGTACTGTATAACGCACGCATCATTCCTTACCGTGGTTCATGGCTGGACTTCGAATTCGATCCAAAAGACAACCTGTTTGTCCGTATCGACCGTCGTCGTAAGCTGCCTGCAACCATCATTCTGCGTGCACTGAACTATACCACTGAGCAGATCCTGGACCTGTTCTTTGAGAAAGTGATCTTTGAAATCCGCGACAACAAGTTGCAGATGGAGTTGGTGCCGGAACGTCTGCGTGGTGAGACCGCGTCGTTCGACATCGAAGCCGACGGCAAAGTGTATGTGGAAAAAGGTCGCCGTATCACCGCGCGCCACATCCGCCAGCTGGAAAAAGATGATATCAAACACATCGAAGTTCCGGTTGAATACATTGCAGGAAAAGTAGCCGCGAAAGATTACGTTGATGAATCAACTGGCGAGCTGATCTGCCCGGCGAACATGGAGCTGAGCCTGGATCTGCTGGCTAAGCTGAGCCAGTCTGGCCACAAACGTATCGAAACGCTGTTCACCAACGATCTGGACCACGGTCCGTACATCTCTGAGACTGTACGCGTCGACCCAACCAACGATCGTCTGAGCGCGCTGGTCGAAATCTACCGCATGATGCGTCCTGGTGAGCCACCAACTCGCGAAGCGGCTGAAAGCCTGTTCGAGAACCTGTTCTTCTCCGAAGACCGCTACGATCTGTCCGCGGTTGGTCGTATGAAGTTCAACCGTTCTCTGCTGCGCGACGAGATCGAAGGTTCCGGTATCCTGAGCAAAGACGACATCATTGAAGTGATGAAGAAGCTCATCGATATCCGTAACGGTAAAGGCGAAGTGGACGATATCGACCACCTCGGCAACCGTCGTATCCGTTCCGTAGGCGAAATGGCGGAAAACCAGTTCCGCGTTGGCCTGGTACGTGTAGAGCGTGCGGTGAAAGAGCGTCTGTCTCTGGGCGATCTGGATACCCTGATGCCTCAGGATATGATTAACGCGAAGCCGATTTCTGCGGCAGTGAAAGAGTTCTTCGGTTCCAGCCAGCTGTCTCAGTTCATGGACCAGAACAACCCGCTGTCTGAGATCACGCACAAACGTCGTATCTCCGCACTCGGCCCAGGCGGTCTGACCCGTGAACGCGCAGGCTTTGAAGTTCGAGACGTACACCCGACTCACTACGGTCGCGTATGTCCAATCGAAACGCCTGAAGGTCCAAACATCGGTCTGATCAACTCCCTGTCCGTGTACGCACAGACGAACGAATACGGTTTCCTCGAGACCCCGTATCGTAAAGTGACCGACGGTGTTGTTACTGACGAAATTCATTACCTGTCTGCTATCGAAGAAGGCAACTACGTTATCGCTCAGGCGAACTCCAACCTGGATGACGAAGGCCACTTTGTAGAAGATCTGGTTACCTGCCGTAGCAAAGGCGAATCCAGCTTGTTCAGCCGCGACCAGGTTGACTACATGGACGTATCCACCCAGCAGGTGGTATCCGTCGGTGCGTCCCTGATCCCGTTCCTGGAACACGATGACGCCAACCGTGCATTGATGGGTGCGAACATGCAACGTCAGGCTGTTCCAACTCTGCGTGCTGATAAGCCGCTGGTTGGTACCGGTATGGAACGTGCTGTTGCCGTTGACTCTGGTGTTACAGCAGTTGCTAAGCGTGGCGGTACCGTTCAGTACGTTGACGCATCCCGTATCGTTATCAAAGTTAACGAAGACGAGATGTATCCGGGCGAAGCGGGTATCGACATCTACAACCTGACCAAATACACCCGTTCTAACCAGAACACCTGTATCAACCAGATGCCATGTGTGTCTCTGGGTGAGCCAGTTGAGCGCGGCGACGTGCTGGCAGACGGTCCGTCCACCGACCTCGGTGAACTGGCGCTCGGTCAGAACATGCGCGTAGCGTTCATGCCGTGGAACGGTTACAACTTCGAAGACTCCATCCTCGTCTCCGAGCGTGTGGTTCAGGAAGATCGTTTCACCACCATCCACATTCAGGAACTGGCATGTGTGTCCCGTGACACCAAGCTGGGGCCAGAAGAGATCACCGCTGACATCCCGAACGTGGGTGAAGCTGCGCTCTCTAAACTGGATGAATCCGGTATTGTTTACATCGGTGCGGAAGTGACCGGCGGTGACATTCTGGTTGGTAAGGTCACGCCGAAAGGCGAAACCCAGCTGACGCCAGAAGAGAAACTGCTGCGTGCTATCTTCGGTGAGAAAGCGTCTGACGTTAAAGACTCTTCTCTGCGCGTACCAAACGGTGTTTCCGGTACGGTTATCGACGTTCAGGTCTTCACCCGTGACGGCGTTGAGAAAGATAAGCGTGCGCTGGAAATCGAAGAGATGCAGCTCAAACAGGCTAAGAAAGACCTGTCTGAAGAACTGCAAATCCTCGAAGCAGGTCTGTTCAGCCGTATCTATGCGGTGCTGGTTGCCGGTGGCGTTGAAGCTGAGAAGCTCGACAAACTGCCACGCGATCGCTGGCTGGAACTGGGCCTGACCGACGAAGAGAAACAGAATCAGCTGGAACAGCTGGCTGAGCAGTATGACGAACTGAAACACGAGTTCGAGAAAAAACTCGAAGCGAAACGCCGCAAAATCACTCAGGGCGACGATCTGGCACCAGGCGTGCTGAAGATTGTTAAGGTGTATCTGGCTGTTAAACGTCAGATCCAGCCTGGTGATAAGATGGCAGGTCGTCACGGTAACAAGGGTGTTATCTCTAAGATCAACCCGATCGAAGATATGCCGCACGATGCTAACGGTACGCCGGTAGATATCGTACTGAACCCACTGGGCGTACCGTCTCGTATGAACATCGGTCAGATTCTGGAAACCCACCTGGGTATGGCTGCGAAAGGTATCGGCGATAAGATCAACGCCATGCTGAAACAGCAGCAGGAAGTCGCGAAACTGCGCGAGTTCATCCAGCGTGCCTACGATCTGGGTACCGACGTTCGTCAGAAAGTCGACCTGAACACCTTCAGCGATGAAGAAGTGCTGCGTCTGGCAGAGAACCTGCGCAAAGGTATGCCAATTGCAACGCCGGTATTCGACGGTGCAAAAGAAGCTGAAATTAAAGAGCTGCTGCAACTGGGTGGTCTGCCAACGTCTGGTCAGATTACGCTGTTTGACGGCCGTACCGGTGAACAGTTCGAGCGTCCGGTAACCGTAGGTTACATGTACATGCTGAAACTGAACCACCTGGTCGACGACAAGATGCACGCTCGTTCTACCGGTTCTTACAGCCTGGTTACTCAGCAGCCGCTGGGTGGTAAGGCTCAGTTCGGTGGTCAGCGCTTCGGGGAGATGGAAGTGTGGGCGCTGGAAGCATACGGCGCAGCATACACCTTGCAGGAAATGCTCACCGTTAAGTCTGATGACGTGAACGGTCGTACTAAGATGTATAAGAACATCGTAGACGGCAACCATCAGATGGAACCGGGCATGCCAGAATCCTTCAACGTACTGTTGAAAGAGATTCGTTCGCTGGGTATCAACATCGAACTGGAAGACGAGTAATTCTCGCTCAAACAGGTCACTGCTGTCGGGTTAACGCCCGACAGCAGAGTGTGCTAACTCCGACGGGAGCAAATCCGTGAAAGACTTATTAAAGTTTCTGAAAGCGCAAACTAAAACCGAAGAGTTTGATGCGATCAAAATTGCTCTGGCTTCGCCAGACATGATCCGTTCATGGTCTTTCGGTGAAGTTAAAAAGCCGGAAACCATTAACTACCGTACGTTCAAACCTGAGCGTGACGGCCTTTTCTGTGCGCGTATTTTCGGGCCAGTAAAAGATTACGAGTGCCTGTGCGGTAAGTACAAGCGCCTGAAACACCGTGGTGTGATCTGTGAGAAGTGCGGCGTTGAAGTGACCCAGACCAAAGTACGCCGTGAGCGTATGGGCCACATCGAGCTGGCGTCTCCGACCGCTCACATCTGGTTCCTGAAATCTCTGCCGTCCCGTATCGGTCTGCTGCTGGATATGCCGCTGCGCGATATCGAACGTGTTCTGTACTTCGAATCTTATGTGGTTATCGAAGGCGGGATGACCAATCTGGAACGTAACCAGATCCTGACCGAAGAACAGTATCTGGACGCGCTGGAAGAGTTCGGTGACGAATTCGACGCGAAGATGGGTGCGGAAGCTATCCAGGCCCTGCTGAAGAGCATGGATCTGGAGCAAGAGTGTGAAACTCTGCGCGAAGAGCTGAACGAAACCAACTCCGAAACCAAGCGTAAAAAGCTGACCAAGCGTATCAAACTGCTGGAAGCGTTCGTTCAGTCTGGTAACAAACCAGAGTGGATGATCCTGACCGTTCTGCCGGTTCTGCCGCCAGATCTGCGTCCGCTGGTTCCGCTGGATGGCGGTCGTTTCGCAACGTCGGATCTGAACGATCTGTACCGTCGCGTGATCAACCGTAACAACCGTCTGAAACGTCTGCTGGATCTGGCTGCGCCGGACATCATCGTACGCAACGAAAAACGTATGCTTCAGGAAGCAGTCGATGCCCTGTTGGATAACGGTCGTCGTGGTCGTGCGATCACCGGTTCTAACAAACGTCCTCTGAAATCTTTGGCCGACATGATCAAAGGTAAGCAGGGTCGTTTCCGTCAGAACCTGCTCGGTAAGCGTGTTGACTACTCCGGTCGTTCTGTAATCACCGTAGGTCCATACCTGCGTCTGCATCAGTGCGGTCTGCCGAAGAAAATGGCACTGGAGCTGTTCAAACCGTTCATCTACGGCAAGCTGGAACTGCGTGGCCTCGCCACCACCATCAAAGCCGCGAAGAAAATGGTTGAGCGTGAAGAAGCTGTCGTTTGGGATATCCTGGACGAAGTGATCCGCGAACACCCGGTACTGCTGAACCGTGCACCAACTCTGCACCGTCTGGGTATCCAGGCCTTTGAGCCAGTCCTGATCGAAGGTAAAGCGATCCAGCTGCACCCGCTGGTTTGTGCGGCCTATAACGCCGACTTCGATGGTGACCAGATGGCTGTTCACGTACCGCTGACGCTGGAAGCCCAGCTCGAAGCGCGTGCGCTGATGATGTCTACCAACAACATCCTGTCTCCAGCGAACGGTGAACCTATCATCGTTCCTTCTCAGGACGTTGTACTGGGTCTGTACTACATGACCCGTGACTGTGTTAACGCCAAAGGCGAAGGCATGGTGCTGACTGGCCCGAAAGAAGCTGAGCGTATTTATCGCGCTGGCCTGGCCTCTCTGCATGCGCGCGTTAAAGTGCGTATCACCGAATACGAAAAAGATGAAAACGGCGAGTTCGTTGCGCACACCAGCCTGAAAGACACGACCGTTGGCCGTGCCATTCTGTGGATGATCGTACCGAAAGGTCTGCCTTTCTCCATCGTCAACCAGGCGCTGGGCAAGAAAGCGATCTCCAAAATGCTGAACACCTGTTACCGCATTCTGGGTCTGAAGCCGACCGTTATCTTCGCTGACCAGACAATGTACACCGGCTTTGCTTATGCAGCGCGTTCAGGTGCATCTGTTGGTATCGATGACATGGTCATCCCAGAGAAGAAACACGAGATCATCTCTGAAGCGGAAGCTGAAGTTGCTGAGATCCAGGAGCAGTTCCAGTCTGGTCTGGTAACCGCAGGCGAACGTTACAACAAAGTTATCGATATCTGGGCTGCGGCGAACGATCGTGTATCTAAAGCGATGATGGATAACCTGCAAACCGAAACCGTGATTAACCGTGACGGCGTAGAAGAGCAGCAGGTCTCCTTCAACAGCATCTACATGATGGCCGACTCCGGTGCGCGTGGTTCTGCGGCACAGATTCGTCAGCTGGCAGGTATGCGTGGTCTGATGGCGAAGCCAGATGGCTCCATCATCGAAACGCCAATCACCGCGAACTTCCGTGAAGGTCTGAACGTACTCCAGTACTTCATCTCCACGCACGGTGCGCGTAAAGGTCTGGCGGATACCGCACTGAAAACGGCGAACTCCGGTTATCTGACGCGTCGTCTGGTTGACGTTGCGCAGGATCTGGTCGTCACCGAAGACGATTGTGGCACCCTCGAAGGTATCACCATGACCCCGGTTATCGAGGGTGGTGATGTTAAAGAGCCGCTGCGCGATCGCGTACTGGGTCGTGTGACCGCGGAAGACATTCTGAAGCCGGGCACCGCAGACATTCTGGTTCCACGCAACACCCTGCTGCACGAACAGTGGTGTGACCTGCTGGAAGCGAACTCTGTTGACTCCGTGAAAGTGCGTTCCGTTGTATCCTGTGACACCGACTTTGGTGTGTGTGCGCACTGCTACGGTCGTGACCTGGCGCGTGGCCACATCATCAACAAAGGTGAGGCTATCGGCGTTATCGCGGCACAGTCCATCGGTGAGCCGGGTACACAGCTGACGATGCGTACGTTCCACATCGGTGGTGCGGCATCTCGTGCGGCTGCTGAATCCAGCATCCAGGTGAAAAACAAAGGTAGCATCAAGCTCAGCAACGCGAAGTCGGTTGTGAACTCCAGCGGTAAACTGGTTATCACTTCCCGTAACACCGAGCTGAAGCTGATCGACGAATTCGGTCGTACCAAAGAGAGCTATAAAGTGCCTTACGGTGCGGTTATGGCGAAAGGTGATGGCGAGCAGGTTGCTGGCGGTGAAACCGTTGCAAACTGGGATCCACACACCATGCCGGTTATCACCGAAGTAAGTGGTTTCATCCGCTTCACTGACATGATCGACGGCCAGACCATTACTCGTCAGACCGACGAGCTGACCGGTCTGTCTTCTCTGGTGGTTCTGGATTCTGCTGAACGTACTACCGGCGGTAAAGATCTGCGTCCTGCACTGAAAATCGTTGATGCTCAGGGTAACGACGTTCTGATCCCTGGTACCGATATGCCTGCGCAGTACTTCCTGCCGGGTAAAGCGATTGTACAGCTGGAAGATGGCGTACAGATCAGCTCTGGTGACACCCTGGCGCGTATTCCTCAGGAATCCGGCGGTACCAAGGACATCACCGGTGGTCTGCCACGCGTTGCGGACCTGTTCGAAGCACGTCGTCCGAAAGAGCCTGCGATCCTGGCTGAAATCAGCGGTATCATCTCCTTCGGTAAAGAGACCAAAGGTAAGCGCCGCCTGGTTATTACGCCAGTAGATGGCAGCGAGCCGTACGAAGAGATGATTCCTAAGTGGCGTCAGCTCAACGTGTTCGAAGGTGAACGCGTAGAACGTGGTGACGTGGTTTCCGATGGTCCAGAAGCGCCGCACGACATCCTGCGTCTGCGTGGTGTGCATGCTGTTACCCGTTACATCGTTAACGAAGTACAGGACGTATACCGTCTGCAAGGCGTTAAGATTAACGATAAACACATTGAAGTTATCGTTCGTCAGATGCTGCGTAAAGCAACCATCGAAAACGCGGGCAGCTCCGACTTCCTGGAAGGCGAGCAGGTTGAATACTCACGCGTTAAGATCGCTAACCGCGATCTGGAAGCGAACGGCAAAATCGGTGCGACCTTCGCACGCGATCTGCTGGGTATCACCAAAGCGTCTCTGGCAACCGAGTCCTTCATCTCTGCTGCATCGTTCCAGGAAACCACTCGTGTCCTGACCGAAGCGGCTGTTGCAGGTAAACGTGATGAACTGCGCGGTCTGAAAGAGAACGTTATCGTGGGTCGTCTGATCCCGGCCGGTACCGGTTATGCGTACCACCAGGATCGTATGCGTCGTCGCGCAGCGGGCGAACTGCCAGCTGCACCGCAGGTGACTGCCGAAGATGCATCCGCGAGCCTTGCAGAACTGCTGAACGCAGGTCTGGGCGGTTCCGACAACGAGTAATCGTTGATGCCCGGTAGGTAAAATTACCGGGCATATGAATCACAGGTCGGGTAAGCGTAGCGCCACCCGACAATAAAAAACCCGCCTCGGCGGGTTTTTTTACATCTGTATGTCTTCAGTTCACTAACGGGATACGTCGATAAAGCTCAATCATATCGCCCGCCAGATCCTGAATAACCATCGCGTTCATCAGGTGATCCTGAGAGTGAACGGTGATCAGGTTAACCGGAAGTTTCCCGGTCCCTTCATCAAGACCGATAAGCTGCGTCTGGATCGTATGCGCATGTTTCACATATTCACGCGATTCTTCCATCGCTTTCTCGGCTTCATCAAAGTCGCCTTTTCGCGCCATCTGTAACGCCGTCAGGGCCGCGCTGCGCGCTGCGCCTGCGTTGACCAGCAGTTCCATAATCGTGGTTTCTAAGTCTTCCATTATGACTCCAGAAGTTTGAGCGCTTTTTCCAGTACGGCATCACCTTTCATCATGCCGTAATCCATCATGTCGATGACCGCAACCTTTTTTCCGAGCGGATCGGCCTGCGCCTGGAGTTTTGCCTGTTCGTATTTAACCTGTGGCCCCAGTAATACGATATCAGCCGTCGCGATGTTATCTTTAAACTCCGCGACCGGAACGGCTTTAATGGTTACTTCGACTCCTTTTTTCTGCGCGGCATCTTTCATACGTTGAACCAGCATGCTGGTTGACATTCCCGCTGCACAGCATAAAACGATGTTCTTCATAGTCAGCCTCGATCTACATGTGTTTATTGATAATTATCCCGTGCAGACCGCTTCAACAACCGCTTTACCGCGATTGTGTGTCAGGCATCACAAAGAAATCGGCATTTTCCTGAAACCGGTTACAATTTTACAGCGGAGAGCATTCTGCCCGTCAGATCGGGCAGAATTTGAGGAAGGGTATTATCGGCTGGCCGTGCTTACGATGCGGTTTTTACCCTGTTGTTTAGCGGTATACAGCGCTTCATCTACGCTACCGATAAATTGTTCCAGCGGTTCGAAGTGCCACTCTCCCATCCCGGCGCTGAAGGTCACTCGCAGGTTCTCTTCCCGCCAGGTCCGCTTTTCAACGGCGGTGCGCCAGGCTTCCAGTAGCGCGTGCGCGGAGTTCATCAGCTCGGCCGGGAATATCACGCCGAACTCTTCTCCACCGTAGCGGTAAACGGAAACGTGGTGCGGCTGCATGATCTGAATACCTTCCCGCGCCACGTTGCGCAGCACAATATCCCCGCTCAGGTGGCCCCAGGTGTCGTTAATGGATTTGAAGTTATCGATGTCGATCAGCGCCAGAACGAAGGGTTGATGAGCGGTCAGCAGCTCATCCACATCGTTATCGAACGCACGGCGATTTTTGCAACCTGTCAGCGCATCATGGGTGGCCTGACGGACATAGGCCAGCTCGCGTTCTTTATTGGTTCGAATGGTATGGCTGAGCATCGCCTCAAGGCGTGGCGCCTGGTTGACGTCGCCGGTTTTGATGGCGTTGATAATGTTCATCAGCACAGAACGCGAGGCATGACGAAGGTAAAGCCCGAACAAAATGATGATGATTGCCGCGAGCGCAAATCCCCAGCCGACGACGGTGGTTTCATGCCGGGTGATGACGGTAAGCGTGGCATCGGAGACCCGATAAATCACAAACCAGTCCGGATTGGTGAAAGAGTAGTAGTAATACCAGGTTTTACTTTTGGGGTCGAAAAGATGGCCTTCGCCGCTGGTCATTTTGTCCATCAGCGCTTCGCTTACGTACTGCTTAAAGAGCGCCCCCGTGTCCGGATGCAGCACAACGGCGCCGTCACGCTCCACGACAAAAAACTCACCCTGAACAGGCGCCACCATCTGGCGCAGGGTATACCCCATGGACGTTAAATCAAGATGGAAAGCGAGCGTGCCCTTCAGACGGCCTTCAGGTGAAATGACCGGCTTATAGAGGGTGACAGTAGGATGTTGGGTGAAATAGTCCAGATAGGGGCGGGTGTAGTGAGGAAAGTTGCTGGCTTCCGCTTGCCCGACAAACCATGGGCGGGTTCTGGCGTCGAACGACTTACTTTTCTCCGTTGGCAGCACTTCCGGCGCGCGCAGATGGCGCCCTTCTGTGTCCGCCAGAGAGATAGACGACACCGTCGGCATCAGGTTCTGCAAATGCATCAACATCTGCAAACCGTGTGTCGGATCGATATTTATTGTCTGATTCACTCTGTCATTACGGGCGAAGTACATCGCAGCGCGACCAAGAATATAGTCATTTTCTCGCAGGATGGATTCGGTATAGTTCACCGCCAGATTATGGGTGAAGTTACCATTAATCTTATGATAATCCTCAAGAAAATCCTTTCTCTGTGAAAGGACGACCAGGACGGCGATCAGCGCGAAACTGAACAGTATCCCCGCGAAGCTGACCATAATTGGCCGGGTAAAAGAGAGCTTTTTACTGTGGAGTGCCATGAGTTGTACATCAATCCAGATGGTAGACGCGTTGCGTCTGTCGATACCCTCAGCATAGTCGCTGTCCGGTTGCTGGTAGTAAATTATACAGAAGGCGATTACCGACGAGATGATTTATCTTAAGCGTAGATAAGAAACGACGTATTTATTGTATCAATTGAATTTTGTTTAAGAGGCGGAGGGCAGGGCGAAACGAGGAAGAAGCATTTTCACCCTGGTCAGCGTCCGTTGCTGACGTGGTTAAGCATAAGAAAACCGGGCAGATCGCCTCAATCGCCCGGTTATGATCTTACGAGCCGCCTCGTAACCTTTTCGCATTTTTGCAGACAGTTTCAGCGCTAATGCGAGGCTCTTCCCAGCCAGCTATCCCAGTCTTTCCACACCGGCTGTAGCCCCTGTGCAGTCAGGGCTTCCGCCACCGCTTCGGGCCGTCGGCCGTCGTGCGGTGCAAACTGTTCCAGTTCCGGGTGATCGTCCGCGTAACCGCCCGGCTGCGTTTTGGAAAAGGCGCTGACGTTATTGATCGCCAGCGGGATCGCGCGATCGCGAAACGCGGGGGATTCACGCGTGGAGAGCGACAATTCCACTTCCGGCGCGAACAGGCGAAATGCACACAGGGTTTGCACCAGCTGGCGCTCATCCATCAGCGAGGCGGGTTCAACGCCTCCCGTACAGGGACGCAGCCGCGGGAAAGAGATGGAATAGCGGCTTTGCCAGTACTGCTGCTGTAGCCACAGCAGATGCTCCGCCACCATATAGCAGTCCACCCGCCAGCTGTCGGACAGACCGATAAGCGCGCCCAGCCCAATTTTATCGATACCGGCGCGCCCCAGCCTGTCCGGTGTTTCCAGCCGGAAGATGAAATCCTGCTTCTTCCCTTTCAGGTGATGCCGGGCATAGGTCGCCTCATGGTAGGTTTCCTGATAAACCATTACGCCGTCCAGCCCGAGGGTTTTCAGCTCTGCATATTCCTCCTGCGACAGAGGCTGCACTTCCATTTGCAACGAGGCAAATTCGCGGCGGATGGCCGGAAGATGCTGGCGAAAATAGTCCATCCCCACTTTGCCCTGATGTTCACCCGTCACCAGCAGGAGATGTTCAAAACCCATCTCACGAATAGCCGCACACTCGCGGGCGATCTCATGCTCATCCAGCGTTTTACGCTTAATACGGTTGCTCATGGAGAAACCACAGTAGGTGCAATCGTTGGCGCACAGGTTAGAAAGATAGAGCGGCACGTAAAAGCTCACCGTGTTGCCAAAGCGCTGGCGGGTGAGGCGTTGCGCGCGCTGGGCCATCGGTTCAAGGTACGCGCAGGCTGCCGGAGAAAGCAGGGCCATCAAATCCTCGCGCGTCAAATGTTTGGCTGTTAATGCCCGCTCTACGTCCGCAGAGGTTTTACTGTTGATGCGTAAGGCAATATCGTCCCAGTTAAGCTGACGCCAGCGATCGGTAAAGGTAGCCATCAGAGCGCCTCCAGAAAATCGGTCAGCGGGCTGGTGGCCTGCGCCTGAACACTGCGCGAGCCGGGGCCGGACTGCCGAGCCAGCAGACCGGACTCCACGGCAAGGCGGAACGCACGCGCCATCATCACCGGGTCGTCGGCCACCGCAATCGCGGTATTGACCAGCACCGCATCGGCCCCCATCTCCAGCGCCTGCGCGGCGTGACTGGGTACGCCGATGCCCGCATCCACCACCACCGGCACGGTCGCCTGCTCAATAATGATTTCCAGCATCGCGCGGGTCTCCAGCCCCTGGTTGGAGCCAATGGGGGCGCCCAGCGGCATTACGGCCGCGCAGCCGACCTCTTCCAGACGCTTACAGAGCACGGGGTCGGCACCACAGTAGGGCAGAACGGTGAATCCCTGCTGCACCAGCTTCTCTGCCGCTTTCAGGGTTTCGATCGGATCGGGCAACAGCCAGCGGGCGTCCGGGTGAATTTCCAGCTTCAGCCAGCGGGTGCCGAGCGCTTCCCGCGCCAGTTGCGCAGCGAAAATTGCTTCCTCGGCCGTTTTCGCACCGGAGGTATTCGGTAAGAGCGTCACGCCTGCCTCCAGTAACGGCGCAAGTATGGCATCGTTGTGCTGACGCAAATCCACGCGCTTCATCGCCAGCGTCACCAGCTGGCTGCCGCTTTCACGAATGGCATCCACCATCAGCTGCGGGGAGGCGAATTTTCCGGTTCCGGTAAACAGATGTGAATCAAAGACTTTGTCGGCAATACGTAACATCTTAGCCCCCTGCGATAACCTGAAACAGCAGGATCTGGTCGCCTTCATTGACCTGCTGATGTTCCCACCGCTCGCGCGGCAGGATCTGTTGATTGAGCGCCAGCGCCGTTCCCGGCTTCAGCTGGCGCAGCGTGTCGAGCAGGGCGGCAACGGTGAGATCGTCGTCGCACGTCATCGGCTCATCGTTAAACAGAATGCGCATTGCGGCCTCCGCATACCGGGCAGTGGCTGGCACGGTTTAACGCCAGATGACGCCAGCCGCTGGAGCGGGCGTCGAACAGCCGCAGCGTGTTGCGTTCTGTCTCCATGCCGCTGAGCAACTTGATGGTCTCCAGCGCCTGAAGAGTACCCATCACGCCCACCACCGGGCCCAGAATGCCTGCCGTGCGGCAGTTACGCTCCGGTTCAGCCTCGTCCGGCCACAGGCAGCGGTAGCAGCCCTGTGCCCACGGCGGCGTAAGCACCATTATTTGCCCACCGAAACCGACCGCGCTGGCGGTGATCAGCGGCGTGTTCTGCGCAACACAGGCCGCGTTGATGGCCTGACGTGTCGCCATATTGTCCGTACAGTCCAGCACCACGTCGGCAAGGGCCACTTCGCGTTGCAGATCTTCCCCGCTCAGCCGCGTCTGGAGTGCGACCAGTTCGATATCGGGGTTAAGCTGGTTCAGCCGCTGGCGCGTAACGTGCGCTTTAGGCTGGTTGATATCTTCTGTCGTAAAGAGAATTTGCCGTTGCAGATTGCTGAGATGTACCTCGTCGTCATCGGCCAGCACCAGCGTGCCCACGCCCGCGCCGGCCAGATACAGCGCGGCGGGGGTGCCTAATCCGCCCAGACCGACAATCAGTACCCGGCTGGCGAGCAGCTTTTGCTGCCCCTCGATGGCGATATCCTCCAGCAGGATCTGGCGGCTGTAACGCATAAAATCACGATCTTTCATCACCTGCTCCTGCCAGTTGTAAAAGCTGCGCGGTGGCGGCCTGCCAGTCTGCCGCCTGGGTGATAGCGCTGACGACGGCGATACTGCCGACGCCGGTCTCCAGCACCGCGGGCGCACGTTCAAGGCTGATCCCGCCGATGGCGACGGTGGGGTAATCGGCAAGGCGCTTAACGTGGGCCGCCAGCTGCGTCAAACCCTGTGGAGCGGACGGCATCTGTTTGGTTTGCGTCGGGAAAACGTGCCCGAGCGCGATATAAGAGGGGCGGGCCGCCAGCGCCACGTCGATCTCCATATCATCGTGGGTAGAAACGCCCAGCCGCAGACCGGCGTCACGGATCGCGTTGAGATCGGTCGTTTCCAGATCTTCCTGTCCCAGATGCACGCCGTACGCCTGGTGTTTAACCGCCAGCCGCCAGTAGTCGTTGATAAACAGGCGGGCGTGGTAGCGACGTCCCAGCGCGATAGCGGCGATCACGTCGGCCTCCACCTCTTCATCGCGTTTATCCTTGATGCGTAGCTGGAGGGTGCGAACGCCAGCTTCCAGCAGGCGGGCGATCCACGCCACGCTGTCCACCACCGGGTAAAGCCCTAAGCGGAAGGGGACAGGGGGGAAATCAGGCTGGTACATTATGCCTCCTCTTTTTTGAGGTAGATTTCGCCGCCTTTCGCGCGGAAGGTTTCCGACATGTCCGCCATGCCGACTTCAATGGTCTGCGCGGCGGCGTAATCGCGTACTTCCTGGCTGATTTTCATCGAGCAGAATTTAGGTCCGCACATGGAGCAGAAGTGCGCAACTTTGCCCGATTCCTGCGGCAGGGTTTCGTCGTGATAGGCGCGGGCGGTGAACGGATCGAGGGCCAGGTTAAACTGGTCTTCCCAGCGGAATTCAAAGCGTGCTTTGGACATGGCGTTGTCGCGAATTTGCGCGCCCGGATGGCCTTTCGCCAGATCCGCTGCGTGGGCGGCAATCTTGTAGGTGATCAGCCCCTGCTTCACGTCCTCTTTGTTTGGCAGCCCGAGGTGCTCTTTCGGCGTCACGTAGCAGAGCATGGCGCAGCCGAACCAGCCGATCATCGCCGCGCCAATGCCTGACGTGAAGTGGTCGTAGCCCGGCGCAATATCGGTGGTCAACGGCCCCAGGGTGTAGAACGGTGCTTCGTGGCAGTGCTCCAGCTCTTCGGTCATGTTGCGACGGATCATCTGCATCGGCACATGGCCCGGGCCTTCAATCATCACCTGCACGTCGTACTCCCAGGCGATTTTGGTCAGCTCGCCCAGCGTGTGCAGCTCGGCAAACTGCGCCTCGTCGTTAGCATCGCGGATGGAGCCAGGACGCAGGCCGTCGCCCAGCGACAGGGAGACGTCGTACGCGGCGCAAATTTCGCAGATTTCGCGGAAGTGTTCGTAGAGGAAGTTTTCCTGATGATGGGAAAGGCACCATTTAGCCATAATCGAACCGCCGCGTGAGACGATACCGGTCAGACGTTTCGCCGTCATCGGCACGTAGCGCAGCAGCACGCCCGCGTGGATGGTGAAGTAGTCCACGCCCTGCTCGGCCTGCTCCAGCAGCGTGTCGCGGAACGCTTCCCAGGTGAGGTTTTCGGCGATGCCGTTGACCTTCTCCAGCGCCTGATAAATCGGGACGGTGCCAATCGGCACCGGGCTGTTACGCAGGATCCACTCGCGGGTTTCGTGAATATAGCGGCCCGTGGAAAGGTCCATCACCGTGTCCGCGCCCCAGCGCGTCGACCAGACCAGCTTTTCCACCTCTTCTTCGATGGATGACGTCACCGCTGAGTTGCCGATGTTGGCGTTGACCTTCACCAGGAAGTTGCGGCCGATAATCATCGGCTCGGATTCCGGGTGGTTGATGTTGGCGGGGATAATGGCGCGCCCGGCGGCCACTTCGTCACGCACAAATTCCGGCGTGATGTTTTCCGGCAGGCGAGCGCCAAACCCTTCACCAGGATGCTGGTGGCGCAGCACTTCGCTGCGGATGCGCTCGCGGCCCATGTTTTCGCGGATGGCGATGAACTCCATCTCCGGCGTGACGATACCCTGGCGCGCGTAGTGCAGCTGGGTGACGCATTTGCCCGCTTTAGCGCGTTTCGGCGTCAGCAGGCCGGTAAAGCGCAGCTCGTCCAGACCGTCGTCGGCCAGGCGCGCGTTGGTATACGCCGAGCTGCGCACGCTCAGTTCTTCGCAGTCGTTACGGGCGTCAATCCACGGCTGGCGCAGTTTTGCCAGACCCTGCTGTACGTTGATAGCAACAGAAGGGTCGCCGTACGGGCCGGAGGTGTCGTATACCGGCACGGCTTCGTTGTCTTCAAACTGCGGGTTTTCTTTGCTGCCGCCGATAAGCGTCGGGCTGAGCTGGATTTCGCGCATCGGCACGCGGATATCAGCCTGTGAGCCGGAAATGTAGATGCGTTTCGAGTTCGGGAAAGCGGTGCCTTCCAGGGTGTCGATGAAGCGTTGGGCGTGTTCGCGCTGTTCGCGGCGGGTCAGTTTTGCAGTAGACATAGCTCATTCCAGATGTGAAGGACATGGCTTGTCAGACGACGGATGAAGCAAGAGAAGATCGCCTCAGGGGCGATACAACAGCAGTGTGACTCTTGTTCCCTTCGCAGGTATTAACCTGATCAGGTTCCGCGGATCCCGAATTAACGGTCTCAGCCCGTGCTTTCACACTGGGCACTCCGACAAGAAAAATCCCCCTCGTGAGAGGGGCGAATGGTTGTAAATTACTCGTTAACGATTAAGAACTCAAGCAGGACGCGCAACGTTATCGCTGGTGCTGATATTCAGGTTGTTGTCCAGCACGAGGGCGATGAGCTTGTCTTCCAGCGTGAATCGCTCTTCCAGCGCTTCGCCAAGGTCGGAAAGCGCCTGCTGAAACTCAAGATAGTTATCGTGATCGATAGCGTTCTCTAGCGTGGAATCGTAGTAGTCCATGATCTGCTGGGTGTTGGCTTCCAGCAGCGGACAGAGTTTGCTGGCCGCTAAATACGGCGTTGTCCCTTCCATTTCGCGGATAATGCGTTCATAAAGGTTGAAATGGCCGTCGGAGAGGTAGTCGACCAGGCTCTGACAGAAGTCGTCCAGCGCTTTTTCATTCAGCCGCATAAAGGATTCTTTGCCAGGCTTAAGACCAACCAGATTGTAATACGCCACGAGTAGATGCTTGCGCACATGTAGCCAGCGATCCACCAGGGTGTTACTTCCTCCAACGCGCTCAGTCAGGCTTTCCAGCTGGTTTAACATGGTCGACTCCATAAGGTTTAGAATGGGATCTGCTTATCCAAAATGTAACCATAATGCTAACAACATGTCAGTGAAGCGAAGGTAGTGCAATAGATATGGATCGTATTATTGAAAAATCAGATCTGGGTTGGTGGATCGTCAGTCACGAACAAAAATTATGGCTGCCCGGTGGGGAGATACCCTACGGTGCGGCAGACATCTTCGATCTCGTCGGCCAACCGGCGCTGCGGATCGGCGAGTGGCAGGGCGATCCGGTATGGTTGATCCAACAGGCTCGTCGTCAGGATATGGGATCCGTCCGTCAGGTGTTGGATCGGGATGTCGGCCTGTTCCAGCTGGCGGGGCGCGGCGTGCAGCTGGCGGAGTTTTACCGCTCGCACAAATACTGCGGCTACTGCGGCCACACCATGCACCCGAGCAAAACCGAGTGGGCAATGCTCTGCGGCCACTGCCGTGAACGCTACTACCCGCAAATCGCACCGTGCATCATTGTCGCCATCCGCCGTGATGATTCCATCCTGCTGGCGCAGCATACCCGCCATCGCAACGGCATTCACACTGTCCTCGCCGGGTTCGTGGAAGTCGGCGAAACGCTGGAACAGGCGGTGGCGCGCGAGGTGATGGAGGAGAGCGGCATTAAGGTGAAAAACCTGCGCTATGTGACGTCGCAGCCGTGGCCGTTCCCGATGTCCCTGATGACCGCGTTTATGGCGGAATACGACAGCGGCGAGATTGTTATCGATCAGAAAGAGCTGCTGGAGGCGAACTGGTATCGCTACGACGATTTACCGCTGCTGCCCCCACCGGGAACGGTGGCGCGTCGCCTGATAGAAGATACCGTGGCAATGTGTCGGGCCGAGTATGAGTAGTGTTACACTGACGGCCTGACGCAATAAGGAACTGCAAAATGACCGAACTGAAGAACGATCGTTATCTGCGTGCGCTGCTGCGCCAGCCCGTTGATGTCACCCCGGTGTGGATGATGCGCCAGGCGGGACGCTATCTGCCAGAGTACAAAGCCACGCGCGCGCAGGCAGGCGATTTTATGTCGCTGTGCAAAAACGCCGAGCTGGCCTGTGAAGTGACGCTCCAGCCGCTGCGCCGCTTCCCGCTCGATGCCGCCATTCTTTTTTCGGACATTCTCACCATTCCGGATGCGATGGGCCTTGGGCTCTATTTCGAAACCGGAGAAGGGCCGCGTTTTACCTCTCCGATCAAAAGCAAAGCCGACGTTGATAAGCTGCCGATCCCCGATCCTGAAGGCGAGCTGGGCTATGTGATGAACGCCGTGCGCACCATTCGCCGCGAACTGAAAGGCGACGTGCCGCTGATTGGCTTCTCCGGTAGTCCGTGGACGCTGGCCACCTACATGGTGGAAGGCGGCAGCAGCAAAGCCTTTACCGTCATCAAAAAGATGATGTACGCCGAGCCGCTGGCCCTGCATGCCCTCCTCGACAAGCTGGCGAAGAGCGTCACGCTCTATCTCAACGCGCAGATTAAAGCGGGCGCGCAGTCGGTGATGATTTTCGACACCTGGGGCGGCGTGCTGACCGGACGTGATTATCAGCAGTTCTCCCTGTACTACATGCACAAAATTGTCGATGGCCTGCTGCGTGAAAACGAAGGCCGTCGCGTGCCGGTGACGCTGTTTACCAAAGGCGGCGGTCAGTGGCTGGAAGCGATGGCGGCCACCGGCTGCGACGCGCTGGGCCTCGACTGGACCACCGATATTGCCGATGCGCGCCGTCGCGTGGGGGACAAAGTGGCGCTCCAGGGCAACATGGATCCGTCCATGCTCTATGCGCAGCCTGCCCGTATCGAAGAAGAAGTGTCGACTATACTGTCTGGTTTCGGCCAGGGCGAAGGCCACGTCTTCAACCTCGGTCACGGTATTCATCAGGATGTACCGCCAGAACACGCTGGCGTATTTGTGGAGGCGGTGCATCGGCTTTCTGCCCAGTATCATAAGTAAGGAGTGGTTATGGATCTCGCGTCGCTACGCGCTCAGCAAATCGAACTGGCTTCATCAGTGATCCGCGAGGATCGTCTGGATACGGACCCTCCGCGGTACATTGGCGGGGCGGACGTCGGATTTGAGCAGGGTGGTGAAGTGACGCGAGCGGCGATGGTGGTGCTGAAATACCCTTCGCTGGAGCTGGTGGAGTACAAAGTGGCGCGTATCGCCACCACCATGCCCTATATCCCCGGCTTTCTCTCCTTCCGCGAATATCCCGCGCTGCTGGCCGCGTGGGAGCAACTCTCGCAAAAACCCGATCTACTGTTTGTTGATGGGCATGGTATCTCCCATCCGCGTCGCTTAGGCGTCGCCAGCCACTTTGGTCTGCTGGTGGACGTGCCGACCATCGGCGTAGCGAAAAAACGCCTGTGCGGCGCGTTTGAGCCGCTCTCTGCCGAACCGGGCGCACTGGCGCCGCTTATCCATAAAGGCGAGCAGCTGGCGTGGGTCTGGCGCAGTAAAGCGCGCTGCAACCCGTTGTTTATCGCCACCGGGCATCGGGTCAGCATGGATAGCGCACTGGCGTGGGTGCAACGCTGTATGAAGGGCTACCGTTTACCTGAGCCAACCCGCTGGGCTGACGCCGTGGCCTCTTCACGTCCGGCATTCATTCGTTGGCAGGAAATTCAGCCGTGATTCAGGTAAACTGCGGCTAATTTTCGATTCGAGACATCATCATGTTACAAAACCCGATTCATCTGCGCCTTGAGAAGCTGGAAAGCTGGCAGCACGTGACGTTTATGGCTTGCCTGTGCGAGCGCATGTATCCCAACTATGCCGCGTTCTGCAAGCAGACGGCGTTTGGCGAAGGCCAGATTTATCGTCGTATCCTGGATTTAATCTGGGAGACGCTGACGGTCAAAGATGCGAAGGTAAATTTTGACTCTCAGCTCGAAAAGCTGGAAGAGGCTATTCCGGCTGCGGATGATTTCGACCTGTATGGCGTCTACCCGGCCATTGATGCCTGTGTGGCGTTGAGCGAGCTGATCCACTCCCGTCTGAGCGGTGAAACCCTGGAACACGCCATTGAAGTCAGTAAGGCATCCATTACCACCGTTGCGATGCTGGAAATGACCCAGGAAGGCCGTGAAATGACCGACGAGGAGCTGCGTGCTAACCCGGCGGTTGAACAGGAATGGGATATTCAGTGGGAAATTTTCCGTCTGCTGGCGGAGTGTGAAGAACGTGATATTGAGCTGATCAAAGGGCTTCGCGCGGACCTTCGCGAGGCTGGTGAGAGCAATATTGGTATAATTTTTAACCAATGAGACAACAAAACGTGATTTAACGCCTGTTTTGTCACTCCTCGACTCTTCCCTTTCGCCCCCCGTCTGGTCTACATTTGGGGGGCGAAAAAAAGTGGCTATCGGTGCGTGTATGCAGGAGAGTGCTTTTTTGGCATTTTCGTCGCACTCGATGCTTAGCAAGCGATAAACACATTGAAAGGATAACTTATGAACAAGACTCAACTGATTGATGTAATTGCGGACAAGGCTGATCTGTCTAAAGTGCAGGCTAAAGCTGCTCTGGAATCTACCCTGGCTGCTATTACTGAGTCTCTGAAAGAAGGCGATGCTGTACAACTGGTTGGTTTCGGTACCTTCAAAGTGAACCACCGCGCTGAGCGTACTGGCCGCAACCCGCAGACCGGTAAAGAAATCAAAATCGCCGCAGCTAACGTGCCGGCATTTGTTTCTGGTAAAGCACTGAAAGACGCAGTTAAGTAAGACGCGTGGCAGTGAACAGTTTTAACGAAGGGGCGGCAACGCCCCTTTTGTCATTCTGGCGTGGAACACTCGCGCTGGCAGGCGTACTGTTGCTGTCTGCCTGTAGCCATGATTCCTCACTCCCCCCGTTTACCGCCAGCGGCTATGCTGACAACCAGGGTGCGGTCAGGATCTGGCGCAAAGATTCCAGCGATGAAGTCCATATGCTCACCGCATTCAGCCCGTGGCATAACGGCAACACCTCGACCGCAGAATACCGCTGGCAGGGCGATGCGCTGTCGCTCATTGAACTGAATATCTACAGTAAGACTCCCGAACACGTGAAGGTGCGTTTCGACGACCACGGCGAGCTGAGCTTTATGCAGCATGAGGTCAATGGACTGAAACAGCAGCTTTCCAGCGATCAGGTCGCCCTCTACCGCTACCGTGCTGAACAACTCCGCCAGACCAGCGATGCGCTGCGTCAGGGCCGCGTGGTGCTGCGCCAGGGGCGCTGGCATGCCGACGGCACGGTGACCACCTGCGAAGGGCAGACGGTGAAGCCTGAGCTTGAATCCTGGGCAACCGAACACATTCAGCGTCGTCAGCGGCATTCATCTGTGGAGGTGAGTGTGGCATGGCTGGAAGCGCCGGAAGGCTCTCAGCTGTTGCTGGTGGCGAATGAAGATTTCTGCACCTGGCAGCCGACAGAGAAGAGTTTCTGACGTAAATCCCCTCTCCCTGTGGGAGAGGGTTAGGGTGAGGGTGTGAAATTACTCTCCCTGCTCCCGCGCAATGGCACGATAGCCGATATCCTGGCGGCTGAAGCTGCCATTCCAGTGAATATCCGCCATCAGCGCATAGGCGCGCTTCTGCGCCTCTGCCACGGTCTGGCCCAGCGCGGTCGCACACAGCACGCGACCGCCGTTGGTGAGCACGCGGTCGTCGTCAGAGAGCTTTGTACCGGCGTGGAACACCTTCGCACCGTCAATCTCTTCCAGCGGCAGGCCGTGGATCTCATCTCCGGTGTTGTAGCTACCCGGATAGCCACCCGCAGCAATCACCACACCTAAAGAGGCACGCTCGTCCCACTCGGAAGTTTTCTCGTCCAGCTTGCCTTCGCACGCCGCCAGACACAGATCAACCAGATCGGACTTCATGCGCAGCATGATCGGCTGGGTTTCCGGATCGCCGAAGCGGCAGTTGAATTCAATCACCTTCGGGTTACCCTGCTTGTCGATCATCAGGCCTGCGTAAAGGAAACCGGTGTAGGTATTGCCTTCCGCAGCCATCCCCTTCACGGTTGGCCAGATGATGCGGTCCATGGTGCGCTGGTGTACTTCGTCAGTGACCACCGGAGCAGGGGAGTAAGCTCCCATCCCGCCGGTGTTTGGCCCCGTGTCGGCATTGCCTACGCGCTTGTGATCCTGGCTGGTCGCCATCGGCAGAACGTGCTCGCCGTCAACCATCACGATAAAGCTCGCTTCTTCGCCGTCGAGGAACTCTTCAATTACGATGCGGTGGCCCGCGTCGCCAAAGGCGTTACCCGCCAGCATATCCTGCACGGCGGCTTCCGCTTCTTCGAGGGTCATCGCCACGATAACGCCTTTCCCGGCAGCCAGGCCGTCGGCTTTGATCACAATCGGCGCGCCTTTTTCACGCAGGTAAGCCAGAGCAGGCTCTACCTCGGTGAAGTTCTGATATTCCGCCGTCGGGATGTTATGACGCGCGAGAAAATCTTTGGTGAAGGCTTTTGAGCCTTCCAGCTGCGCAGCCCCTTCCGTTGGGCCGAAAATTTTCAGGCCCGCGGCGCGGAAGGCATCTACAACGCCGATCACCAGCGGTGCTTCCGGGCCAACAATCGTCAGATCGATATTCTCGTTTTGGGCAAAGCTCAGCAGCGCCGGGATGTCGGTTACGCCGATGGCGACGTTCTGTAGTGCGGGCTCCAGCGCGGTCCCGGCGTTACCCGGTGCCACAAAGACGGTTTCAACCTGCGGAGACTGCGCTGCTTTCCACGCCAGGGCGTGCTCGCGCCCGCCGTTACCAATCACTAATACTTTCATTTTCTGCTCCGGGAATTAATGGCGGAAGTGGCGCATGTCGGTGAAGATCATTGCGATGCCATGCTCGTCGGCAGCGGCAATCACTTCGTCATCACGGATTGAACCGCCAGGCTGGATCACACAGGTGATGCCCACAGCAGCGGCCGCGTCGATACCGTCGCGGAACGGGAAGAAGGCGTCAGAGGCCATGGCGGAACCTTTGACTTCCAGACCTTCGTCACCTGCTTTAATACCCGCGATTTTCGCAGAGTAAACGCGGCTCATCTGGCCTGCGCCTATTCCGATGGTCATGTTCTCTTTGGCGTAGACGATGGCGTTGGATTTCACAAACTTCGCCACTTTCCAGCAGAACAGCGCGTCACGCAGTTCCTGCTCGGTTGGCTGACGTTTGGTGACGACACGCAGATCGGCTTCGCCCACCATACCCAGATCGCGGTCCTGAACCAGCAGCCCGCCGTTCACGCGCTTGAAGTCCAGGCCTGGAACGCGCTCTGCCCACTGGCCGCAAACCAGTACGCGCACGTTCTGTTTCGCCGCGGTGATTTTCAGCGCCTCTTCGGATGCTGATGGCGCGATGATCACTTCGACAAACTGACGGGAGATGATGGCCTGCGCGGTTTCCGCATCCAGCTCGCGGTTGAAGGCGATAATGCCGCCGAACGCGGAGGTCGGGTCGGTTTTGTAGGCGCGATCGTAAGCTTCCAGAATAGACGCACTTACCGCAACGCCGCATGGGTTGGCGTGCTTGACGATAACGCAGGCTGGCTCGCTGAACTCTTTCACGCATTCCAGCGCGGCGTCGGTATCGGCAATGTTGTTATAGGAGAGGGCTTTGCCCTGTACCTGCTGGGCAGTCGCTACAGAGGCTTCTTTTACCTCTTCTTCTATATAGAAGGCAGCCTGCTGGTGGCTGTTCTCGCCGTAACGCATATCCTGCTTCTTAATGAAGTTCAGGTTCAGCGTGCGCGGGAAGCGGCCAGATGGATCTTTGCTTTCACCGTGGTAGGCAGGTACCAGGCTACCGAAGTAGTTGGCGATCATGCTGTCGTAGGCGGCGGTATGCTCGAAGGCTTTGATGGCGAGATCGAAACGCGTTTCAAGCGTCAGGGACCCTTCGTTGGCATCCATCTCATTAATAATGGCGTTGTAGTCACTGCTCTTTACCACGATGGCCACATCTTTATGGTTCTTGGCTGCGGAGCGCACCATGGTCGGGCCGCCGATGTCGATATTCTCAACAGCGTCTTCCAGAGAACAGCCTTCGCGGGCAACGGTCTGGGCGAACGGGTAGAGGTTAACAACCACCATGTCGATGGGGGCAATATTGTGCTGCTCCATAATGCCGTCGTCCTGACCGCGACGGCCCAGAATACCGCCGTGCACTTTCGGGTGCAGGGTTTTGACGCGTCCATCCATCATTTCCGGGAAACCGGTGTAATCGGACACTTCGGTTACCGGCAGACCTTTATCTGCTAACAGGCGAGCGGTACCGCCTGTAGAAAGCAGCTCTACGCCACGTGCAGAAAGTGCCTGAGCGAATTCGACGATACCGGCTTTATCAGAAACACTGAGCAGAGCGCGGCGGACTGGACGACGTTGTTGCATGGTAAATCCCCTGGATTTCACGATTACAGAGAGCGTTAGATGAATTTTCCTGTGAAAAACTCATCTAACACACCTGACGAGGCATCCTTGTGAAGCGCGAGCATTTTAACGAAAACGTTTGCGCAACGCTCGCACATTTTTACTTTTTCGTATCATTGTGGATAAGTCTGTGTGTAAAAAGGTATAAGGCGGGGTTTTGCTGTGGAATGCAGCAGTCAGTCATTTTTCTGTCATTTAGCGGTTGCGGCCTGCGGAGAACTCCCTATAATGCGCCTCCATCGACACGGCGGATGTGAATCACTTCACAAACAACCCGGTCGGTTGAAGAGAAAAAATCCTGAAATAACGGGTTGACTCTGAAAGAGGAAAGCGTAATATACGCCACCTCGCGACAGAGCGCTGAAGCGCGTCGCAACTGCTCTTTAACAATTTATCAGACAATCTGTGTGGGCACTCAAAGTGACATGGATTCTTAATGTCCTCGGACACTAAATGAATACCAAGTCTCAACGAGTGAACACGTAATTCATTACGAAGTTTAATTCATTGAGCATCAAACTTTTAAATTGAAGAGTTTGATCATGGCTCAGATTGAACGCTGGCGGCAGGCCTAACACATGCAAGTCGAACGGTAACAGGAAGCAGCTTGCTGCTTCGCTGACGAGTGGCGGACGGGTGAGTAATGTCTGGGAAACTGCCTGATGGAGGGGGATAACTACTGGAAACGGTAGCTAATACCGCATAACGTCGCAAGACCAAAGAGGGGGACCTTCGGGCCTCTTGCCATCGGATGTGCCCAGATGGGATTAGCTAGTAGGTGGGGTAACGGCTCACCTAGGCGACGATCCCTAGCTGGTCTGAGAGGATGACCAGCCACACTGGAACTGAGACACGGTCCAGACTCCTACGGGAGGCAGCAGTGGGGAATATTGCACAATGGGCGCAAGCCTGATGCAGCCATGCCGCGTGTATGAAGAAGGCCTTCGGGTTGTAAAGTACTTTCAGCGGGGAGGAAGGCGATAAGGTTAATAACCTTGTCGATTGACGTTACCCGCAGAAGAAGCACCGGCTAACTCCGTGCCAGCAGCCGCGGTAATACGGAGGGTGCAAGCGTTAATCGGAATTACTGGGCGTAAAGCGCACGCAGGCGGTCTGTCAAGTCGGATGTGAAATCCCCGGGCTCAACCTGGGAACTGCATTCGAAACTGGCAGGCTAGAGTCTTGTAGAGGGGGGTAGAATTCCAGGTGTAGCGGTGAAATGCGTAGAGATCTGGAGGAATACCGGTGGCGAAGGCGGCCCCCTGGACAAAGACTGACGCTCAGGTGCGAAAGCGTGGGGAGCAAACAGGATTAGATACCCTGGTAGTCCACGCCGTAAACGATGTCGACTTGGAGGTTGTGCCCTTGAGGCGTGGCTTCCGGAGCTAACGCGTTAAGTCGACCGCCTGGGGAGTACGGCCGCAAGGTTAAAACTCAAATGAATTGACGGGGGCCCGCACAAGCGGTGGAGCATGTGGTTTAATTCGATGCAACGCGAAGAACCTTACCTACTCTTGACATCCAGAGAACTTTCCAGAGATGGATTGGTGCCTTCGGGAACTCTGAGACAGGTGCTGCATGGCTGTCGTCAGCTCGTGTTGTGAAATGTTGGGTTAAGTCCCGCAACGAGCGCAACCCTTATCCTTTGTTGCCAGCGGTCCGGCCGGGAACTCAAAGGAGACTGCCAGTGATAAACTGGAGGAAGGTGGGGATGACGTCAAGTCATCATGGCCCTTACGAGTAGGGCTACACACGTGCTACAATGGCGCATACAAAGAGAAGCGACCTCGCGAGAGCAAGCGGACCTCATAAAGTGCGTCGTAGTCCGGATTGGAGTCTGCAACTCGACTCCATGAAGTCGGAATCGCTAGTAATCGTGGATCAGAATGCCACGGTGAATACGTTCCCGGGCCTTGTACACACCGCCCGTCACACCATGGGAGTGGGTTGCAAAAGAAGTAGGTAGCTTAACCTTCGGGAGGGCGCTTACCACTTTGTGATTCATGACTGGGGTGAAGTCGTAACAAGGTAACCGTAGGGGAACCTGCGGTTGGATCACCTCCTTACCTTAAAGAACCTGCCTTTGTAGTGCTCACACAGATTGTCTGATGAATGATGAACTTCTGAATGTACTTTTGAGTGCATTAAGAAGTTTTGCTCTTTAAAAATCTGGATCAAGCTGAAAATTGAAACGACACACAGCTCATGTGTGTTCGAGTCTCTCAAATTTTCGCAATCAGAAGTGAAACATCTTCGGGTTGTGAGGTTAAGCGACTAAGCGTACACGGTGGATGCCCTGGCAGTCAGAGGCGATGAAGGACGTGCTAATCTGCGAAAAGCGCCGGCGAGGTGATATGAACCCTTGACCCGGCGATGTCCGAATGGGGAAACCCAGTGCAATTCGTTGCACTATCGTTAACTGAATACATAGGTTAACGAGGCGAACCGGGGGAACTGAAACATCTAAGTACCCCGAGGAAAAGAAATCAACCGAGATTCCCCCAGTAGCGGCGAGCGAACGGGGAGCAGCCCGGAGTCTGAATCAGCTTGTGTGTTAGTGGAACGGTCTGGAAAGTCCGACGGTACAGGGTGATAGTCCCGTACACGAAAATGCACATGCTGTGAACTCGAAGAGTAGGGCGGGACACGTGGTATCCTGTCTGAATATGGGGGGACCATCCTCCAAGGCTAAATACTCCTGACTGACCGATAGTGAACCAGTACCGTGAGGGAAAGGCGAAAAGAACCCCGGCGAGGGGAGTGAAAAAGAACCTGAAACCGTGTACGTACAAGCAGTGGGAGCCTCTTTATGGGGTGACTGCGTACCTTTTGTATAATGGGTCAGCGACTTATATTCTGTAGCAAGGTTAACCGTATAGGGGAGCCGAAGGGAAACCGAGTCTTAACTGGGCGTTAAGTTGCAGGGTATAGACCCGAAACCCGGTGATCTAGCCATGGGCAGGTTGAAGGTTGGGTAACACTAACTGGAGGACCGAACCGACTAATGTTGAAAAATTAGCGGATGACCTGTGGCTGGGGGTGAAAGGCCAATCAAACCGGGAGATAGCTGGTTCTCCCCGAAAGCTATTTAGGTAGCGCCTCGTGAACTCATCTTCGGGGGTAGAGCACTGTTTCGGCTAGGGGGCCATCCCGGCTTACCAACCCGATGCAAACTACGAATACCGAAGAATGTTATCACGGGAGACACACGGCGGGTGCTAACGTCCGTCGTGAAGAGGGAAACAACCCAGACCGCCAGCTAAGGTCCCAAAGTCATGGTTAAGTGGGAAACGATGTGGGAAGGCACAGACAGCCAGGATGTTGGCTTAGAAGCAGCCATCATTTAAAGAAAGCGTAATAGCTCACTGGTCGAGTCGGCCTGCGCGGAAGATGTAACGGGGCTAAACCATGCACCGAAGCTGCGGCAGCGACACTATGTGTTGTTGGGTAGGGGAGCGTTCTGTAAGCCGTTGAAGGTGTGCTGTGAGGCATGCTGGAGGTATCAGAAGTGCGAATGCTGACATAAGTAACGATAAAGCGGGTGAAAAGCCCGCTCGCCGGAAGACCAAGGGTTCCTGTCCAACGTTAATCGGGGCAGGGTGAGTCGACCCCTAAGGCGAGGCCGAAAGGCGTAGTCGATGGGAAACAGGTTAATATTCCTGTACTTGGTGTTACTGCGAAGGGGGGACGGAGAAGGCTATGTCAGCCGGGCGACGGTTGTCCCGGTTTAAGCATGTAGGCGGAGGTTCCAGGTAAATCCGGTACCTTATTAACGCTGAGGTGTGATGACGAGGCACTACGGTGCTGAAGTGATAAATGCCCTGCTTCCAGGAAAAGCCTCTAAGCATCAGGTAACACGAAATCGTACCCCAAACCGACACAGGTGGTCAGGTAGAGAATACCAAGGCGCTTGAGAGAACTCGGGTGAAGGAACTAGGCAAAATGGTGCCGTAACTTCGGGAGAAGGCACGCTGATGTGTAGGTGAAGCCCCTGCGGGCGGAGCTGAAATCAGTCGAAGATACCAGCTGGCTGCAACTGTTTATTAAAAACACAGCACTGTGCAAACACGAAAGTGGACGTATACGGTGTGACGCCTGCCCGGTGCCGGAAGGTTAATTGATGGGGTTAGCGGCAACGCGAAGCTCTTGATCGAAGCCCCGGTAAACGGCGGCCGTAACTATAACGGTCCTAAGGTAGCGAAATTCCTTGTCGGGTAAGTTCCGACCTGCACGAATGGCGTAATGATGGCCAGGCTGTCTCCACCCGAGACTCAGTGAAATTGAACTCGCTGTGAAGATGCAGTGTACCCGCGGCAAGACGGAAAGACCCCGTGAACCTTTACTATAGCTTGACACTGAACACTGGTCCTTGATGTGTAGGATAGGTGGGAGGCTTTGAAGCGTGGACGCCAGTCTGCGTGGAGCCAACCTTGAAATACCACCCTTTAATGGCTGGTGTTCTAACGTAGACCCGTAATCCGGGTTGCGGACAGTGTCTGGTGGGTAGTTTGACTGGGGCGGTCTCCTCCCAAAGAGTAACGGAGGAGCACGAAGGTTGGCTAATCCTGGTCGGACATCAGGAGGTTAGTGCAATGGCATAAGCCAGCTTGACTGCGAGCGTGACGGCGCGAGCAGGTGCGAAAGCAGGTCATAGTGATCCGGTGGTTCTGAATGGAAGGGCCATCGCTCAACGGATAAAAGGTACTCCGGGGATAACAGGCTGATACCGCCCAAGAGTTCATATCGACGGCGGTGTTTGGCACCTCGATGTCGGCTCATCACATCCTGGGGCTGAAGTAGGTCCCAAGGGTATGGCTGTTCGCCATTTAAAGTGGTACGCGAGCTGGGTTTAGAACGTCGTGAGACAGTTCGGTCCCTATCTGCCGTGGGCGCTGGAGAATTGAGGGGGGCTGCTCCTAGTACGAGAGGACCGGAGTGGACGCATCACTGGTGTTCGGGTTGTCATGCCAATGGCACTGCCCGGTAGCTAAATGCGGAAGAGATAAGTGCTGAAAGCATCTAAGCACGAAACTTGCCCCGAGATGAGTTCTCCCTGAGACTTTAAGTCTCCTGAAGGAACGTTAAAGACGATGACGTTGATAGGTCGGGTGTGTAAGCGCAGCGATGCGTTGAGCTAACCGATACTAATGAACCGTGAGGCTTAACCTTACAACGCCGAAGGTGTTTTGGCGAAGAGACGAAATTTTCAGCTTAGATTCAGAGTCCGAAGGATTTTGCGCTGAGACAAGGCGGCAAACGAAGGAAAGGAAGGAGCATACTGAGGTATGTGACTGACTTTACGAGAGCAGCCAACGCAGTATCAGTGCGAAAGACACAGGACAGAGCACAGGAATTTGCCTGGCGGCTTTAGCGCGGTGGTCCCACCTGACCCCATGCCGAACTCAGAAGTGAAACGCCGTAGCGCCGATGGTAGTGTGGGGTCTCCCCATGTGAGAGTAGGGAACTGCCAGGCATCAATTAAGAAGAACCCCGTACCGTAAGGTGCGGGGTTTTTTGCTTTGCACGTTCTGAAAAGTCGGGTGGTGGCCCAGCCTTACCCGCCCTACATGCTTTTCCTCCTTGAAACTTTCTCACCTTTCGCTTGCAGACTCGACATTAACCCCGTTTCTGGGTATCGTTAGCTGTCTGGATGTCTAAACGTTTATACGTATGCTGTGAGGATTTAAGGTTATGCCGATTCGGGTGCAGGACGAGCTACCAGCCGTCAATTTCTTGCGTGAAGAGAATGTCTTCGTAATGACAACTTCGCGTGCTTCTGGTCAGGAAATTCGCCCGCTGAAGGTGCTGATCCTTAATCTGATGCCAAAGAAGATCGAAACGGAGAACCAGTTCCTGCGTTTGCTCTCCAACTCTCCGCTTCAGGTTGATATCCAGCTGCTGCGCATTGACGCGCGTGAGTCACGCAACACGCCTGCTGAGCATCTGAATAACTTCTACTGTAATTTTGAAGATATTCGCGATGAGAATTTCGATGGACTGATCGTCACCGGCGCACCGCTGGGTCTGGTGGAATTTAATGACGTTGCCTACTGGCCACAGATCAGGCAGGTGCTGGAGTGGGCAAAAGATCACGTCACGTCCACCTTGTTTGTCTGTTGGGCGGTACAGGCCGCGCTGAATATCCTCTATGGCATTCCCAAGCAAACCCGCAGCGACAAACTTTCTGGCGTATACGAACACCACATTCTTCACCCGCATGCGCTGCTGACGCGTGGTTTCGATGACACTTTCCTGGCCCCGCATTCTCGCTACGCCGATTTTCCGGCACAGCTGATCCGCGATTACACCGACCTGGAAATCCTGGCCGAAACGGAAGACGGCGATGCCTACCTGTTCGCCAGTAAAGACAAACGCATCGCGTTCGTTACCGGCCATCCTGAGTACGATCCGCATACCCTCGCCTCAGAGTATTTTCGTGACGTTGAAGCGGGTCTGAATCCGGATGTCCCGTACAACTATTTCCCGAAAAATGATCCGCAAAACACGCCTCGGGCAACCTGGCGTAGCCACGGAAATTTGCTGTTTACCAACTGGCTCAACTATTACGTCTACCAGATTACGCCGTACGATCTGCGCCACATGAATCCGACGCTGGAGTAATCGTCTGCATTAAACGATCCTAAAGCGTTTCAGCTATTCAGATCAGGCACCTTCGGGTGCCTTTTTTATTTCCGAAATCCAACTCAACATCGAAGAAAACTTTAATCCCATATTAATCATGCAGTTGCGATTAGATATAAATTAAAATGGAAATTGTTTTTGATTTTGGAAAAATTATAGATAGTCTTAATTCTGCTGAGCGAAAACTACACAACGATCTTTCGCTCGCGTCGGGGGCGTGATTTTGGATCTTTGATGAGGAGCAGAACGATGACTCAACAGGCAACAACGGTCGATGAACTGACCTTTACCCAGCCGAATGGTGAACAAGAACAGCAAGTTTTGACGGCAGAAGCGGTAGAGTTTCTGACTGAACTGGTGACTCGCTTTACGCCACAGCGTAATAAACTGCTGGCGGCGCGCATTCATCAACAGCAGGAGATCGATAACGGCAAGTTGCCAGGGTTTATTTCGGAAACCGCTTCCATTCGTCATGGTGAATGGAAAATTCGCGGAATCCCTGAAGATTTACAGGATCGTCGCGTAGAGATCACCGGTCCGGTAGAGCGCAAAATGGTGATCAACGCCATGAATGCCAACGTCAAAGTATTTATGGCGGACTTCGAAGATTCCCTCGCGCCGGACTGGCAGAAAGTTATCGACGGGCAGATCAACCTGCGCGACGCCGTCAACGGCACCATCAGCTATACCAACGAAGCCGGTAAAATTTACCAGCTCAAACCGAATCCGGCGGTGCTGATCTGCCGCGTACGCGGTCTGCATTTGCCAGAAAAACACGTCACCTGGCGCGGAGAAGCGATTCCGGGCAGCCTGTTCGACTTTGCGCTGTACTTCTTTCACAACTATAAAAACCTGCTGGCGAAAGGCAGCGGCCCCTATTTCTATCTGCCGAAAACCCAGTCCTGGCAGGAAGCGGCGTGGTGGAGTGAAGTCTTCAGCTACGCAGAAGACCGCTTTGGCCTGCCGCGCGGCACCATTAAGGCCACGCTGCTGATTGAAACCCTGCCTGCCGTATTCCAGATGCATGAGATCCTCCATGCGCTGCGTGACCATATTGTGGGCCTGAACTGCGGCCGTTGGGATTACATCTTCAGCTACATCAAAACCCTGAAAAACCATACCGACCGGGTATTGCCGGATCGTCAGGTTGTCACCATGGATAAACCGTTCCTCAGCGCCTACTCGCGCCTGCTGATTAAGACCTGCCACAAACGCGGTGCCTTTGCGATGGGCGGTATGGCGGCGTTTATCCCGAGCAAAGACGCAGAGCGTAACAATCAGGTGCTCAACAAGGTGAAAGCCGATAAAGAGCTGGAAGCCCGTAATGGCCACGACGGGACGTGGATTGCCCATCCTGGTCTGGCCGATACGGCGATGGAAGTCTTTAACCGCGTACTCGGCGACAACAAAAACCAGCTGTTTGTCACCCGTGAAGACGATGCGCCAATCGCAGAAGAACAGTTGCTGGCGCCTTGTGCGGGCGAACGCACGGAAGAGGGGATGCGCGCCAACATTCGCGTCGCCGTGCAGTACATCGAGGCATGGATCTCAGGCAACGGCTGCGTGCCGATCTACGGCCTGATGGAAGATGCCGCCACGGCGGAAATTTCACGTACCTCCATCTGGCAGTGGATCCATCATCAAAAAACGCTCAGCAACGGCAAACCGGTAACCAAAGCCCTGTTCCGTCAGATGCTGGCCGAAGAGATGCGGGTCATCCAGGACGAACTGGGCGAGCACCGCTTCAGCAGTGGGCGTTTTGACGATGCCGCACGTCTGATGGAGCAAATCACCACCTCTGATGACTTAATCGACTTCCTGACCCTGCCGGGCTACCGCTTCCTGGCGTAATTCACCACATAACAATATGGAGCATCTGCACATGAAAACCCGTACCCAACAGATCGAAGAGTTACAAAAAGAGTGGACCCAACCGCGCTGGGAAGGCATTCGCCGTCCGTACAGCGCAGAGGAAGTGGTGAAGTTACGCGGCTCGGTTAACCCGGAATGTACGCTGGCGCAGAACGGCGCGGCGAAAATGTGGGATCTGCTGCATGGGGGGTCTAAAAAAGGCTATATCAACAGCCTCGGCGCGCTGACCGGCGGTCAGGCATTGCAGCAGGCGAAGGCCGGCATTGAGGCTATCTATCTTTCCGGCTGGCAGGTCGCGGCGGATGCTAACCTTGCCTCCAGCATGTATCCGGATCAATCTCTTTATCCGGCGAACTCGGTGCCGTCAGTGGTGGATCGGATCAACAATACCTTCCGTCGTGCGGATCAGATCCAGTGGGCCGCGGGTATCGAACCCCACGATCCGCGTTTTATCGACTATTTCCTGCCGATCGTCGCCGATGCGGAAGCCGGTTTCGGCGGCGTGCTGAACGCCTTTGAGCTGATGAAATCCATGATTGAGGCCGGTGCAGCGGCCGTTCACTTTGAAGATCAACTGGCGTCGGTGAAGAAGTGCGGGCATATGGGCGGGAAAGTGCTGGTGCCAACCCAGGAAGCGATCCAGAAGCTGGTTGCCGCGCGTCTGGCTGCTGACGTGCTCGGCGTGCCGACGCTGGTGATTGCCCGTACCGATGCTGACGCGGCGGACCTGATCACCTCTGACTGCGACCCGTATGACAGCGAATTCATTACCGGCGAACGTACCAGCGAAGGGTTCTATCGCACACATGCCGGTATTGAACAGGCGATCAGCCGCGGCCTGGCGTATGCCCCTTACGCCGACCTGGTCTGGTGTGAAACCTCCACGCCGGATCTGGCGCTGGCGAAGCGCTTTGCCGATGCGATTCATGCGAAGTATCCGGGCAAGCTGCTGGCCTATAACTGTTCGCCGTCCTTCAACTGGCAAAAGAATCTGGACGATACGACCATCGCCAGCTTCCAGCAGCAATTGTCAGATATGGGCTACAAGTACCAGTTCATCACCCTGGCGGGTATCCACAGCATGTGGTTCAACATGTTCGACCTGGCGCACGCCTACGCGCAGGGCGAAGGCATGAAGCACTACGTTGAGAAGGTACAGCAGCCAGAATTTGCGGCGGGCAAAGAGGGATATACCTTCGTTTCGCACCAGCAGGAAGTGGGGACCGGCTACTTCGATAATGTGACCACGATTATTCAGGGCGGGACCTCCTCCGTCACGGCATTAACGGGCTCAACGGAAGAAGCACAGTTCTAATCTTTTCCCCCTCTCCCCCCTCGGGGAGAGGGTTGGGGTGAGGGGGAATTTATGTCGCGTGGTCTGGAATTACTGATTGCCCAAACTATTTTGCAGGGCTTCGATGCCCAGTATGGCCGCTTTCTGGAAGTCACCTCCGGCGCGCAACAGCGTTTTGAGCACGCCGACTGGCATGCGGTTCAGCAGGCCATGAAGCAGCGTATCCATCTTTATGATCACCACGTAGGTCTGGTGGTGGAGCAACTGCGCTGTATCACCGACGGTAAAAGCCCGGATGCGGAATTTTTACTGCGCGTGAAAGAGCATTACACCCATCTGTTACCCGACTACCCGCGCTTCGAGATTGCGGAGAGCTTTTTCAACTCCGTCTATTGCCGGTTATTTGACCATCGCTCATTATCTCCTGAGCGGTTATTTATCTTCAGCTCCCAGCCGGAGCGCCGCTTCCGTACCATTCCGCGTCCGCTGGCGAAAGATTTCTTTCCCGATCGCGGCTGGGAAAAGCTCCTGCACCGCGTCTTAACGGATTTGCCGCTGCGCCTGCCGTGGGAGAATAAACCCCGGGATATCGGCTATATCCACGCATATCTCAGTGAAACCTTCGGCGAGGCGGTGCTCAGCCGCAGCCATTTGCAGGTTGCCAACGAGCTTTTCTACCGGAATAAGGCCGCCTGGCTGGTGGGCAAACTGGTTACGCCGACAGCTATCGTGCCGTTTCTGCTACCCATTCACCGTACCGACGACGGGGAACTGTTTGTCGATACCTGCCTGACTACCAGCGCTGAGGCCAGTATCGTATTTGGCTTCGCCCGTTCCTATTTCATGGTCTATGCCCCACTGCCTGCCGCCTTGGTGGAGTGGCTGCGCGAGATCCTGCCGGGCAAAACCACCGCCGAGCTGTATATGGCGATTGGCTGTCAGAAGCATGCCAAAACGGAAAGTTATCGGGAATACCTGCGTTATGTCACCACGGCTGATGAGCAGTTTATCGAAGCGCCGGGGATCCGCGGCATGGTGATGCTGGTTTTCACACTGCCGGGCTTCGACCGCGTGTTTAAGGTGATTAAGGATAAATTTGCCCCGCAGAAAGAGATGACCGCCGCTCACGTCCGCGCCTGCTATCAGCTGGTTAAAGAGCACGATCGCGTCGGGCGAATGGCGGATACCCAGGAGTTTGAAAACTTTGTGCTGGATAAGCAGCAGATCGATCCGTCGCTGATGTCGCTGCTAATGCAGGAAGCGCCGACGAAAATTACCGATCTTGGCGATAAGATTGCGATTAGCCATCTCTACATCGAACGCCGGATGGTGCCGCTAAATATCTGGCTGGAGCAATCCGAAGGCCAGGCTTTACGAGACGCCATTGAAGAGTACGGCAATGCGATTCGCCAGCTCGCCGCCGCCAATATTTTCCCCGGCGACATGCTGTTTAAAAACTTCGGCGTCACCCGTCACGGGCGGGTGGTGTTCTACGATTACGATGAAATTTGCTACATGACCGAGGTGAACTTCCGCGATATCCCGCCGCCGCGCTACCCGGAAGATGAACTGTCCAGCGAGCCGTGGTACAGCGTATCGCCGGGCGATGTGTTTCCGGAGGAGTTTCGCCACTGGCTTTGTGCCGACCCGCGCATCGGGCCGCTATTCGAAGAGATGCATGCCGATCTGTTCCGCGCCAGCTACTGGCGCGGGCTGCAAACGCGAATCAAAAATGGGCACGTGGAAGATGTCTATGCTTACCGCCGCAAGCAGCGGTTTTGCACACGCTTTTCTCCCTCTCCCTGTGGGAGAGGGCCGGGGTGAGGGCATCAGGCGGCAATGCACGTTTAACGAATCCCACCGTACGCCAGCGTCACCTCTTTCGCGGCCTTAATCACCATCGCGCCCAGCTCGGTGACGCGGTCGTCGGTCATACGTGAAATCGGCCCGGAGATGGAGATGGCGGCAAACGGCTCGCGGTGCTCGTCAAAAATACAGGATGCCAGGCAGCGCAGGCCCAGCGCATGCTCCTCATCATCAAACGAATAGCCGCGCTTGCGGGTCAGGGCTAGATCTTCTTTCAGATGCACGGGCGACACCAGCGTGGCGTGAGTATAGGCGTGCAGCCCTTTACGGTGCAGCAGCCCCGTTACCTGCTCTTCGCTCAGCTGCGAGAGAAACGCTTTCCCTGCGCCAGAGGCGTGCATCGGCAGCTTGCCGCCAATCGGTGCGGACATGCGCATCAGCTGTGTACACTGCACCTGGTCGATGATAATCGCCTGGTGATCGCTCTGATCCAGCACGGCCAGGTTTACCGTCTCGCCGGACTCCTCCATTAGCTTGCGCAGAATCGGGTGGACAATCGCCAGCAGGTTGCGGCTTTGCAGGAAGCTGCTGCCGACAATAAATGCATGCGCCCCCACCGCCCAGTGTCCCAGCTCGCCCACCTGACGCACGAAGCCCAGCTGCTGCATGGTGGTCAGCAGACGGTGCGTGGTGGAGTTCGGCAGGCCAGCCTGCTGCGCCAGCTCCGTCAGGGCCACGCTACCATGCGATTCGGCTATCCATTCCAGCAGCTTCAGGCCGCGCGTCAGGGATTGAACCTGTCCGCCAGGTTGTGCAGCGGTGGTTGCAGCAGGTTTTCTGCCGCGTTTAGCGGGAACGGTCGTAACCATGACGAACTCCTTTTTCTGTATCGTGGAAATCATTTTCGTTTTATTTGGTGGTTTTGCAACCGCTTTCCTGACTGATCGGAGGAGTGATAGTGAACATGTCTCATGTTACCGCTGTGTGACTTTTCGACCCTGCGAGATTATGCCAGTATGGAACGCAGCCTTTTGGCCTTGTTGAGCGTTGTCGGGAGCAAGTGTGAGCAGCAAAGTAGAGCAACTGCGTGCGCAGTTAAATGAACGAATTGTGGTGCTGGACGGCGGCATGGGCACCATGATCCAGGGCTATCGTCTGAGTGAAGACGATTTCCGCGGCGAGCGCTTTGCCGACTGGCCTTGTGACCTGAAAGGGAACAATGACCTGCTGGTGTTAAGCAAACCGTCTGTTATCAGGGATATCCACAACGCTTACTTCGAAGCGGGTGCGGATATTGTTGAAACCAACACCTTCAACTCGACAACCATCGCCATGGCGGATTACCAGATGGAATCCCTGTCGGCGGAGATCAACTTTGAAGCGGCGAAGCTGGCGCGCGCCTGCGCCGACGAATGGACGGCCCGTACGCCGGACAAGCCGCGCTACGTAGCCGGGGTGCTGGGCCCAACCAACCGCACCGCGTCGATTTCACCGGACGTCAACGACCCGGCGTTTCGGAACATCACCTTTGACCAGCTGGTGGCCGCGTATCGTGAGTCCACTAAAGCGCTGGTGGAAGGCGGTTCCGATCTGATCCTGATTGAAACCGTATTCGACACCCTCAACGCCAAAGCGGCAATTTACGCGGTGAAAGAGGAGTTCGAGGCGCTGGGCGTTGACCTGCCGATCATGATTTCCGGCACCATCACTGACGCTTCTGGCCGTACACTGTCCGGCCAGACAACCGAAGCGTTTTATAACTCCCTGCGCCACGCCGAAGCGCTCTCCTTCGGCCTGAACTGCGCGCTGGGGCCGGACGAGCTGCGCCAGTACGTGCAGGAGCTTTCGCGCATCGCAGAGTGCTACGTCACCGCCCACCCGAACGCCGGTCTGCCGAACGCGTTTGGTGAGTACGATCTGGATGCCGACACCATGGCGGCGCAAATCCGCGAATGGGCCGAATCTGGTTTCCTCAACATCGTCGGCGGCTGCTGCGGCACCACACCTGAGCATATCGCCGCCATGAGCCGCGCCGTCGCCGGGCTTCCACCGCGCAAGCTACCCGAGCTTCCGGTAGCCTGTCGTCTGTCCGGCCTGGAGCCGTTGACCATCGGCGACGACAGCCTGTTTGTGAACGTGGGTGAACGTACTAACGTTACCGGTTCTGCGAAGTTCAAGCGCCTGATCAAAGAAGAGAAGTACAGCGAAGCGCTGGACGTTGCCCGCCAGCAGGTAGAAAGCGGCGCGCAGATCATCGATATCAACATGGACGAGGGGATGCTTGATGCCGAAGCGGCAATGGTGCGTTTCCTCAACCTGATTGCCGGTGAGCCGGATATCGCCCGCGTGCCGATCATGATTGACTCTTCCAAATGGGAAGTCATCGAAAAAGGGCTGAAGTGCATTCAGGGCAAAGGCATCGTTAACTCCATCTCGATGAAAGAGGGCGTCGATACCTTTATCCACCACGCGAAGCTGGTCCGTCGCTACGGAGCCGCCGTGGTGGTGATGGCCTTCGATGAAGTGGGCCAGGCCGATACCCGCGAGCGCAAGATTGAGATTTGCCGCCGCGCGTACAAAATTTTGACCGAAGAGGTGGGCTTCCCGCCGGAAGACATCATCTTCGACCCGAACATCTTCGCCGTCGCGACCGGCATCGAAGAGCACAACAACTACGCCCAGGACTTTATCGGCGCGTGTGAAGACATTAAACGCGAGCTACCGCATGCGCTGATCTCCGGCGGCGTGTCAAACGTGTCGTTCTCGTTCCGCGGCAACGACCCGGTGCGTGAGGCGATCCACGCCGTATTCCTCTACTACGCCATCCGCAACGGGATGGACATGGGGATCGTCAACGCCGGCCAGCTGGCAATTTACGACGATCTGCCAGCCGAGCTGCGCGACGCCGTAGAAGACGTGATCCTCAATCGTCGTGACGACGCCACCGAACGCATGCTGGATCTGGCGGAAAAATACCGCGGCAGTAAATCTGACGAATCAGCCAACGTTCAACAGGCCGAATGGCGCTCCTGGGATGTGAATAAGCGTCTGGAATACTCGCTGGTAAAAGGCATTACCGAGTTTATCGAGCAGGATACCGAGGAAGCGCGTCAGCAGGCCGCCCGTCCGATTGAAGTGATCGAAGGGCCGCTGATGGACGGTATGAACGTGGTCGGCGATCTGTTCGGCGAGGGCAAAATGTTCCTGCCGCAGGTGGTGAAATCCGCCCGCGTCATGAAGCAGGCGGTGGCGTATCTGGAACCCTTTATCGAAGCCAGCAAAGAGAAGGGCTCCAGTAACGGTAAAATGGTCATCGCCACCGTGAAGGGCGACGTACACGACATCGGCAAAAACATCGTTGGCGTGGTGTTGCAGTGTAATAACTACGAAATTATCGATCTTGGCGTGATGGTCCCGGCGGATAAAATCCTCAGGACCGCGCGCGAAGTGAATGCGGATCTGATTGGTCTTTCCGGGCTGATTACGCCTTCGCTTGACGAAATGGTCAACGTGGCAAAAGAGATGGAGCGCCAGGGCTTTACCATTCCGCTGCTGATTGGCGGGGCAACCACCTCGAAAGCCCACACGGCGGTGAAAATCGAGCAGAACTACAGTGGGCCGACGGTGTATGTTCAAAACGCCTCGCGCACCGTGGGCGTGGTCTCCGCGCTGCTGTCCGACACCCAGCGCGATGACTTTGTCGCCCGCACCCGCAAAGAGTATGAAACCGTCCGCATTCAGCATGGACGTAAGAAACCGCGCACGCCGCCGGTTTCGCTTCAGGCGGCGCGCGATAACGATCTGGCGTTCGACTGGTCCAGCTATACGCCGCCGGTCGCACACCGTCTGGGCGTGCAGGACGTGACGGCCAGCATCGAAACGCTGCGTAACTACATCGACTGGACGCCGTTCTTCATGACCTGGTCGCTGGCGGGCAAATATCCGCGCATTCTTGAAGATGAGGTGGTGGGCGAAGAGGCGAAGCGCCTGTTTAAAGATGCTAACGACATGCTCGACAGGCTGAGCGCAGAGAAAGCCCTCAACCCGCGCGGCGTGGTGGGGCTGTTCCCGGCGAACCGCGTGGGCGACGATGTGGAAATCTACCGCGATGAAACCCGCACCCACGTGCTGGCCGTGAGCCACCACCTGCGCCAGCAAACCGAGAAAGTGGGCTTTGCCAACTACTGCCTGGCGGATTTCGTCGCACCGAAACTCTCCGGTAAAGCCGACTATATCGGCGCCTTTGCCGTAACCGGTGGTCTGGAAGAAGACGCGCTGGCGGATGCGTACGACGCGCAGCACGATGTTTACAACAAAATCATGGTGAAAGCGATCGCCGACCGTCTGGCGGAAGCCTTCGCTGAATATCTGCATGAACGCGTACGTAAGGTTTACTGGGGCTACGCGGCGAATGAGAACCTCAGCAACGAGGAGCTGATCCGCGAAAACTACCAGGGCATTCGTCCGGCGCCGGGGTATCCGGCCTGCCCGGAACACACAGAAAAGGGCACTATCTGGAAGTTGCTGGACGTCGAAGCGCATACTGGCATGAAGCTCACCGAGTCGTTCGCCATGTGGCCGGGCGCGTCCGTTTCCGGCTGGTATTTCAGCCACCCGGACAGCAAGTACTTCGCCGTGGCACAGCTTCAGCGCGATCAGATTGAGGATTACGCCCTGCGTAAAGGCATGAGCGTGTCAGAGGTGGAACGCTGGCTGGCGCCGAATTTGGGCTACGACGCAGACTAACGTCACTTTTCCTTACAACAAACAGGGCACCGCTATGGTGCCTTGTCTCTTTCTTACGTTTAAACCCTTATACTGAACCTCAGGAAAACGAATAACGATAAGGAGGAATACCTACCGTGTTGACGTTGTTACACCTGCTCTCCGCAGTCGCACTGCTGGTATGGGGCACCCATATCGTTCGTACCGGCGTGATGCGCGTGTTTGGCGCACGTTTACGTACCGTTCTCAGCGGCAGCGTTGAGAAGAAGCCGCTCGCCTTCTGCGCGGGTATTGGCGTCACGGCGCTGGTGCAAAGCAGCAACGCCACCACCATGCTCGTCACCTCGTTCGTGGCGCAGGATCTGGTGGCGCTCGCCCCGGCGCTGGTGATTGTCCTTGGCGCCGACGTCGGTACCGCGCTGATGGCGCGTATCCTGACGTTCGATCTCTCCTGGCTGTCGCCACTGCTGATTTTTATCGGCGTCATTTTTTTCCTCGGCCGTAAGCAAAGCCGTGCCGGGCAGCTTGGCCGCGTCGGTATTGGCCTCGGGCTGATCCTGCTGGCACTGGAGCTGATTGTGCAGGCTGTCACGCCGATCACCCAGGCCAACGGTGTGCAGGTCATCTTCGCCTCGTTAACCGGCGATATTATGCTGGATGCGCTGATCGGCGCGGTATTCGCCATCGTCAGCTACTCCAGCCTGGCAGCGGTCCTGCTGACGGCGACCTTAACCGCCGCAGGGGTAATTTCCTTCCCGGTGGCGCTGTGCCTGGTGATCGGTGCCAACCTCGGCTCTGGCCTGCTGGCGATGCTCAACAACAGCGCCGCCAACGCTGCCGCCCGCCGGGTGGCGCTGGGGAGTTTACTGTTTAAGCTGGTGGGTAGCCTGATCATTCTGCCGTTTGTGCACCCGCTGGCGAACCTGATGGATAATCTCTCTCTGCCGAAAGCGGAGCTGGTGATCTACTTCCACGTCTTCTACAACCTGGTGCGCTGTCTGGCGATGGTGCCGTTTGCCGCGCCGATGGCCCGCTTCTGCGAGCGGCTTATTCGTGATGAACCGGAGCTGGACGCGCGCCTTAAACCGAAGCATCTGGACACCTCGGTGCTGGATACTCCTGCGCTGGCAATCGCCAATGCCGCCCGCGAAACGCTGCGCATGGGCGACGCGATGGAAACCATGCTGGAAGGGCTGCAAAAGGTGATGCACGGCGAGCCGCGCGAAGAAAAAGAGCTGCGCAGGCTGGCGGACGATATCAACGTGCTCTATACCGCCATCAAGCTCTATCTGGCGAGGATCCCCCAGGACGAGCTGGCGGAAGAGGAGTCGCGCCGCTGGGCGGAAATCATCGAGATGTCGCTTAACCTGGAGCAGGCTTCGGATATTGTCGAGCGTATGGGCAGTGAAATCGCAGACAAATCCCTGGCCGCACGCCGGGCGTTTTCTGTTGAAGGGCTGAAAGAGCTGGAAGCGCTGCACGAACAGCTGGTCAGCAACCTGAAGCTGGCGATGTCGGTCTTCTTCTCCAGCGACGTGCCGAGCGCGCGCCGCCTGCGCCGCAATAAGCATCGTTTCCGCATCCTTAATCGCCGCTACTCACACGCCCACGTTGAGCGTCTGCACCAGCAGAACGTGCAGAGTATCGAGACCAGCTCACTCCACCTGGGACTGCTGGGCGATATGAAGCGCCTGAACTCGTTGTTCTGTGCGGTGGCGTACAGCGTGATGGAGCAGCCGGATGAAGACGATGAGCGGGATGAGTATTAATCTCTGAAAGCGCCTCGCAAAACCCTTTTGTGAGGCGTGACACCTTCTAAAGAGCAATTCATTCTTAAGGCCTGACATTTTTAAGGGAATAGAAAATGCTCGTTTATTACGCTACACTTCGCCAATTCATGCGCATTCCAATGGGGGTTATCATGCGCACTACTAATGGCATTAAAAAATCAGTCAATGTTTCGTTAGCACCAGAAATTCTTGAAGAAGCGCGACGTCTTAAGCTCAATCTCTCTGCTGTACTCACGGCCGCTCTACAGGAGCAGTTTCGTGCGCATCAGCGCGCAGAGTGGTTAGCAGAAAATAAAGCGTCTATAGAGGCCATTAACCAGTGGGTTGATGAAAACGGCTCCTTTAGTGACTTTCAGAGGTCATTCTGATGGAGCAATATTTTGCTTATGCGAATGAAGGTAATGGGAAAAAAGCATATCCATGGCTTATTAATATGCAGCACCCTGTTGCTAATGTGATGAAACATGTACTGGTTGCTCCCGCCGTTGAATTAAGCCAGTTGGGCGGCATTCGTCCGCCTGCGAAAGTGTGCCCTGTCGTTGAAATCGCGGGTAAGTCCTGCGTTGTCATGATGCATATGCTGTCAGGCATCTCTTCAAAAGAGTTAGGTGAACGCGTTGCCGATCTTACTAACAGCAGTGCTTCATTGCGGGATGCACTCGATTTTCTGATCAGCGGTTACTAGGACTTTTTTGTCAGGCGCAAGGTAAGGTATATTTCGCCCTTCACAGGAGAAACTATGCTGCCAACTCAATCAACCCGATTAAACAAATACATTAGCGAGAGCGGGATCTGCTCACGTCGCGAGGCTGACCGTTACATTGAACAGGGTAACGTGTTTCTTAACGGCAAACGCGCCACCATTGGCGATCAGGTAGTGCCTGGCGATGTGGTGAAAGTGAATGGTCAGGTCATCGAACCGCGTGATGCCGAAGACCTGGTGTTTATCGCGTTGAACAAGCCGGTTGGGATTGTCAGCACTACGGAAGATGGCGAGCGGGACAACATTGTTGATTTCGTGAACCACAGCAGCCGTATCTTCCCGATTGGTCGCCTGGATAAGGACTCTCAGGGGTTAATTTTCCTGACTAATCACGGCGATCTGGTGAACAAAATTCTGCGTGCCGGTAACGACCATGAGAAAGAGTACATTGTTACGGTGAACAAGCCGGTCACGGACGAGTTCATCCGGGGAATGGGCGCAGGCGTGCCGATTCTGGGCACCGTGACGAAGAAGTGTAAAGTCAGAAAAGAGGCGCCGTTTGCGTTTCGTATCACGCTGGTGCAGGGCCTGAACCGCCAGATCCGCCGCATGTGCGAGTACTTCGGTTATGAAGTGACGAAGCTGGAACGCACGCGCATCATGAACGTCAGCCTGTCCGGGATCCCGCTGGGCGAGTGGCGTGACTTAACGGATGACGAGCTGATCGAGCTGTTCAAACTTATCGAGAACTCCTCGTCCGAAGCGAAGCCGAAAGCTAAAGCCAAACCGAAAACGCAGGCGATTAAGCGTCCGGTGGTGAAGGCGCCGCAGGCGGAAGAGAAAGGGCGAGGCAAGCCGGGCAACGGAAAACGCTTTACCCAGCCGGGGCGCAAAAAGAAAGGGCGCTGATTAGCGCCTTCCACGGGTTGATGTGCTGGCGGACCAGGAGAAGGTTGCCTCTGCATCAGGTTTATAAGCCTGCTCTTTTTTCAGCTTGCGGGCTTTTTTCGCCGCAGCATCACGTTGCGCCATCAGTTTATCGATGTACTCTTTTTTAACCTGATTGGTTTCGGCGTTCGTCAGCGTGCGGCCATGCGTGATGCGGGCGCGGTCGAGAAGCGTTTTCAGTTCGCGCTGCTCGGCTTCGGTCATGTCTTTCTGGGTCAAACGTGGTGTAGCCATTGCTGAAGCCTCCTGATGGGGAGGCTTCAGTGTAAAGCAAGCCGGGTCAATTAACCCTGTTTCACCGCATCTTTTTTCGGTTGGTCATCAATCGGCTTACCGGACCAGTATCCTGCTAACAGCGAACCGGACAGGTTGTGCCAGACAGAGAACAGCGCCCCCGGCAGCGCTGCCAGCGGTGAGAAGTAAATTTTACCCAGCGCCGCCGCCAGGCCGGAGTTCTGCATCCCCACTTCGATCGCCAGCGTGCGGCAGGTGGATTCGTCAAAGCCAAACAGCTTTCCGCCCCAGTAACCGCCCAGCAGACCAATAGTGTTATGCAGCACAACCGCGACGATCACCACAAAGCCCACCGAAGCAATGTGCGATGCGGAACCGGCTACCACGGCGCTGATAATGGCCAGAATGCAGACCATCGAAAACGCGGGCAGATACGGCTCAACCGCTTTCACCACCCGCGGGAAGAGATGGTGGATCACCAGCCCCAGCGCAATCGGGATCACCACGATTTGCAGGATGCTGAGCAGCATGCCCATCACGTCCACCTGGATATGCGCGTCGACGTACAGGCGGGTTAACAGAGGCGTGGCAATCACGCCCACCAGCGTGGAAACGGACGAGATGGTGACGGAGAGCGCCACGTCGCCTTTCGCCAGATAGATCATGACGTTAGATGCCGTACCGCTGGCGACGCTCCCCACCAGCACCATCCCGGCGGAAAGGTCGGGCGGCATCTTAAAGGCCATCGCCAGCAGCCAGGCCGCGAGCGGCATCACCAGGTAGTGCAGGAAAATCCCTGCGGCAACCGGTGCCGGGCGAGACAGCACGCGTTTGAAATCGTCAATTTTCAGATGCACGCCCATGCCGAACATAATCAGCATCAGCAGCGTGGTGACCCACGGACCAATGCCCGTGAACGTGGCAGGAGTGTAATACGCGAGTACAGAGAGCAGCAGCGCCCATAACGGGAACAGCCGGGTGATAGCGGAGAGCATAGTGAATTCCTTGCAGTATTGTCGTGTTGTTTTGTTATAAAAAAGCCGGGTCTGTGCCCGGCTTATTGATATTGTTTATCGTGCTAACGAATTTTATTCAAACAAATTCTGATGAAGTTTCTGCACGACCTGCTCGGCCTGATCGGCAGGGACCAGGAAGCAGAGGTTGTAGCTGGACGCGCCGTAGCAAATCATGCGGATATTGAACGGGTCGAGCACGCCGAACACCTCTTTGCCCACGCCGCACGCGCGCGACAGCTTATTACCGATGATGGCCACCAGCGCCAGATCTTCTTCCACCTCCACGCGGCACAACTCGGAAAGCTCAATCAGCAGCGACTGCGTCAGCAGGGTGTCGCCGGTAGAGGTGGAGCCGGTGGTGTCGAGCGTCAGCGCGATGCTGACTTCTGACGTGGTGATCAGGTCCACGGAGATATTGTGGCGCGCCAGGATGCCAAACACTTCCGCCAGAAATCCACGGGAGTGCAGCATATTATGGCTGTGCAGGGTAACCAGCGTCTGCTTACGACGCAGGGCCAGCGCGCGGAACAGCGGTGGGTTCTCGGTTTTCTTGCAGACCAGCGTCCCGCCCGCCTTTGGATCTTTACTGGAGCCAACGAAGACCGGAATGTCGCTGCGCACGGCGGGCAGCAGGGTGGCCGGGTGCAGCACTTTCGCGCCGAAAGTCGCCATTTCAGCCGCTTCTTCAAAGGCGATCACGTCAATACGTTTTGCCGCAGAGACCACGCGCGGGTCGGTGGTGTAGATACCCGGCACGTCCGTCCAGATATCCACGCGGGTGGCGTGCAGGGCTTCACCCAGCAGGGCGGCGGTGTAGTCGCTACCGCCACGGCCCAGCGTGGTTGTGCGCCCTTTGGCTTCGCTGCCGATAAAGCCCTGGGTGATCACTATGCCTTCATCCAGGCGCGGGGCAAGCTGCTGGTTAGTCAGCTCAGCCAGGGCTTCCACGTCCGGCTCGGCGCGGCCAAAGCGGTCGCTGGTGCGCATCACTTTACGCACGTCGAACCACTGCGCCTGAATATTGCGCTCGCGCATGATCTCAACGAACAGCAGGGTGGACATCAGTTCGCCGTGGCTGACCAGTTCATCGGTCAGTGCGCTGGAGGTGGCCAGCGACGCGGCTTCTGCCAGGGTGGTGATATTTTCCAGCAGGCGTTCCACTTCCTCACGAATGACGTTCGGGTTTTGCAGACGCTCGAGAATGTCGAACTGAATTTTGCGCAGTGCATCCAGCTTCACGAAACGCTCGGTCGCTTCCAGTCCTTCAGACAGGGAAACCAGCAGGTTCGTCACGCCGGCTGAGGCGGAAAGCACCACCAGGCGGGTATTCGGATCGGCCAGCACCACATCGGCGCTGCGGTTCATGGCATCGTAGTCTGCCACACTGGTGCCGCCAAACTTGGCGACCACAAAACTCGTCATAACAACCTCGTGTCAGGGAATGAATAGAGCGACCTTGGCACAAGAATGAAGCGAGAACAGGTGCAGGCGCAAAATACGGCCCTATAAATAAAATGCGGGGGAGGTCCTGTCAATGCTGGGATTATGCGGATTTTTCATGGGGGGGTACCCCTCAGAAACAGGACTTATAACAAGCCCATATTTTATGCTCCTTTTTCCCCCTTTTTGACCAACATTTCGCCACGCCGGAAGGGCGCGACAGCAGCTATACTTTTCGGGTCTTTTCACCTGCGTTTGATGCAGACCAGGGCAATGGCATAAAAACCATCACAATTTTTATTTGCAGGCGCTACAATCGACCGCAGTCACAATTCTCAAATCAGAAGAGTATTGCTATGAAAAACATCAACCCAACGCAGACCGCTGCATGGCAGGCACTACAGAAACATTTTGATGAAATGAAAGACGTCACTATCGCGGATCTGTTCGCGAAAGATGCCGATCGTTTCAGCAAGTTTTCCGCCACCTTCGATGACCTGATGCTGGTGGATTTCTCCAAGAACCGTATCACCGAAGAGACGCTGGCGAAGCTGCAAGATCTGGCGAAAGAGACTGAGCTGGCAGATGCCATCAAATCCATGTTCTCCGGTGAGAAAATCAACCGCACCGAAGACCGTGCCGTCCTGCACGTGGCCCTGCGTAACCGTAGCAATACGCCAATTATCGTAGACGGCAAAGATGTGATGCCGGAAGTGAACGCGGTGCTGGAAAAGATGAAAACCTTCTCTGAAGCGATCATCTCAGGTAGCTGGAAAGGCTACACCGGCAAAGCGATCACCGACGTCGTAAACATCGGTATCGGCGGCTCTGACCTCGGCCCGTTCATGGTGACCGAGGCGCTGCGCCCGTACAAAAACCACCTCAACATGCACTTCGTGTCCAACGTCGATGGGACTCACATCGCTGAAGTGCTGAAAAAGGTGAACCCGGAAACCACGCTATTCCTGGTGGCCTCTAAAACCTTCACCACTCAGGAAACCATGACCAACGCCCACAGCGCGCGCGACTGGTTCCTGAAAACCGCGGGCGACGAAAAGCACGTGGCGAAACACTTTGCGGCGCTGTCCACCAACGGTAAAGCGGTGGGTGAGTTCGGTATTGATACCGCGAACATGTTTGAGTTCTGGGACTGGGTGGGCGGCCGCTACTCACTGTGGTCTGCGATCGGTCTGTCCATCATCCTGTCCGTGGGCTTCGACAACTTCGTTGAACTGCTCTCCGGCGCGCACGCGATGGACAAACACTTCTCCACCACCGCGCCTGAGAAAAACCTGCCGGTACTGCTGGCGCTGATCGGGATCTGGTACAACAACTTCTTCGGCGCTGAAACCGAAGCGATTCTGCCGTACGACCAGTACATGCACCGCTTTGCGGCCTACTTCCAGCAGGGCAACATGGAATCCAACGGCAAGTACGTTGACCGTAACGGCAACGCGGTGGATTACCAGACTGGCCCAATCATCTGGGGCGAGCCGGGCACCAACGGTCAGCACGCGTTCTACCAGCTGATCCACCAGGGCACCAAAATGGTACCGTGCGATTTCATCGCCCCGGCGATCACGCACAACCCGCTGTCCGACCACCATCCGAAGCTGCTGTCTAACTTCTTCGCCCAGACCGAAGCGCTGGCGTTCGGTAAATCCCGCGAGGTGGTTGAGCAGGAATACCGTGACCAGGGTAAAGATCCGGCTACGCTGGAGCACGTTGTGCCGTTTAAAGTGTTCGAAGGCAACCGTCCAACTAACTCCATTCTGCTGCGCGAAATCACGCCGTTCAGCCTGGGTGCGCTGATTGCCCTCTACGAGCACAAAATCTTCACTCAGGGCGCTATTCTGAACATCTTCACCTTTGACCAGTGGGGCGTTGAGCTGGGCAAACAGCTGGCAAACCGCATTCTGCCAGAGCTGGGTGACGATAAAGCGATCGACAGCCACGACAGCTCCACCAATGGTCTGATTAACCGTTATAAAGCCTGGCGTGCGTAATAAATATGTCATGAACAATGCCGGCGATATGCCGGCATTTTTTTATCGGATAATTCCTGATGTCTGTTAGTTATCTCAAATTCTGAATCTGAGTTTAATCCGAAAAAGACGGTAACCCCGTTAATTGCTGAGGTTTATTTTAAGAAAATACGGAGTGATATTTTAATGTTCTTATATTATAAATTGTTGATTTATAGTGATTATATATTTCCTTGATTCTTTTTTCCTTCCATTTTTAACCATTAGTCTGAAAACCTCATCCCTATTTACCCCCACGGTAAACCCACTGCTTTAGTTGTGTATACTCGAATCCGCCTGAATTTCTTTTCGGGCAAATCTCCATTCATTCATTGAAGGGAAATTGTTATGAAGAAAGTACTGTATGGCATTTTTGCCATATCTGCGCTTGCGGCGACGTCTGTCTATGCAGCTCCGGTCCAGGTCGGGGAAGCAGCAGGGTCGGCAGCGACGTCTGCGTCTGCGGGGAGTTCTACCGCAGCCAGCACCAGCGCCGTAAGTTCAGCCGTGGGTGTCGCGCTGGCGGCAACCGGTGGCGGTGATGGCTCCAATACCGGAACCACGACCACTACGACGACCAGCACCCAGTAATAACGGGTGTTTTAATCATAACCACACTTCGGTGTGGTTATTTCGCCCCTTCGGAGAAGAGTCGTGAAGCGACCTGCAATCATCCTGATTTGCCTGCTGTTGCAGGCGTGCTCAGCTACCACCAAAGGGCTGGGCCACTCACTGTGGGACAGCATGTTCGGCACGCCGGGCGTGCATCTGACCGATGACGAACTTCAGAACATGCCGTATGCCAGCCAGTACATGCAGCTAAACGATGGTCCGCAACTGTTTGTGGTGCTCGCTTTCGATGAAAACGGGCAGCAGAAATGGGTGACGCAGGATCAGGCCACCATCGTGACGCAGCATTCCCGCATCGTGAAAACGTTGCTCGGCGGCGACAACCTGCTTGAGGTGAACAACCTGGCTGAAGATCCGCTCATCAAGCCGAATCAGATCGTCGATGGCGCAAGCTGGACGCGCACGATGGGCTGGACCGAGCATAAACAGGTGCGCTACGCCACGGCCCGCTCCACCTTCCGCTGGGACGGTACGGACAGTGTCAAAGTGGGCAGCGACGAAACGCAGGTGCGCGTGCTGGATGAAGAAGTGACAACCGATCAGGCCACCTGGCATAACCGCTTCTGGGTGGACGAAGAGGGGCAAATCCGCCAGTCCTTACAGTATCTCGGTGCCGGTTTCTTCCCGGTGAAGGCCACCCTGATCAAGGCGGCGAAATCATGAAAATGTTCATCCACATTGCGCTTCTCGCCAGCCTGACCTCGCCGCTGGCGTGGTCTGCGGGAACGGTACAGGTCTACACCCCGGACAGCGAAAAACCTAAAACCTTAACCAATGCCGGGCATCTGCTCGATCTGGTGGGGCAGCCGAGGCTGGCGAAAAGCTGGTGGACCGGGGCGGTGATCAGCGAGCGTCAGGCGACGATCGTAGCGGAACAAAAACATCAGGCGCTGCTCGCCCGACTAAGCGGGCTGGCACAACAGGAAGATACCGACGATGCCGCTGCCATTACTAGCCTGCGTCAGCAGCTTCAGGCGGTTAAGGTGACGGGGCGCCAGAAGGTGAATCTGGATCCGGATGAGGTGCGCGTTGCGGAAAACGGCAATCCGTCGCTGGAAGGGGACTATACCCTGTGGCTTCCGGCTCAGCCTTCCACCGTCACCATGATGGGGCTTCTCAGCAGCCCTGGCAAAAAGCCGTTTACGCCGGGCCGGGACGTGGCGAGCTATCTCGACGAGCAAAGTCTGCTCAGCGGAGCGGATAACAGCTATGCCTGGGTGGTCTATCCGGACGGGCATACGCAGAAAGCGCCAGTGGCTTACTGGAATAAACGCCATATCGAACCTATGCCAGGCAGCATCATTTTTGTCGGTTTTGCCGACCATTTCTGGACGAAAGCGTATGACGGGCTTAATGCCGATATCCTTCGCTCCCTGATACAGCGGATACCGGAATAATGAAAAAAACCTATCTCTACAGCATGCTTGCACTGTGCGTGAGTTCCGCCTGTCATGCAGAAACGTATCCGGCACCCATCGGCCCGTCGCAGTCCGATTTTGGCGGCGTGGGCTTACTGCAAACCCCAACCGCGCGTATGGCCCGCGAGGGGGAAATCAGCCTTAACTATCGCGATAACGATCAGTACCGTTACTACTCTGCGTCCGTGCAGCTGTTCCCCTGGCTGGAGACCACGCTGCGCTACACCGACGTGCGTACAAAACAGTACAGCAGCGTGGATGCCTTCTCCGGCGACCAGACTTATAAAGACAAAGCTTTCGACGTGAAGCTGCGCCTGTGGGAAGAGAGCTACTGGATGCCGCAGGTCTCCGTTGGTGCGAAGGATATCGGCGGGACCGGCCTGTTTGACGCGGAATACATCGTGGCCAGCAAAGCCTGGGGACCGTTTGATTTCTCACTCGGTCTGGGATGGGGCTATCTCGGCACCAGCGGCAACGTCAAAAATCCGTTCTGTACCTACAGCGATAAATACTGCTACCGCGATAACAGCTACCAGAAAGCGGGCTCCATCAACGGGGACCAGATGTTCCACGGCCCGGCCTCGCTGTTTGGCGGCGTGGAGTATCAAACACCGTGGCAGCCGTTACGTCTGAAGCTGGAGTACGAAGGAAACGACTACTCGCAGGACTTCGCCGGGAAAATTGAGCAAAAGAGCAAGTTTAACGTCGGCGCCATTTACCGCGTCACCGACTGGGCCGACGTTAACCTCAGCTATGAGCGCGGTAATACCCTAATGTTTGGCTTTACCCTGCGCACTAACTTTAACGACATGCGGCCGCACTACAATGACAACCCGCGGCCAAAATATCAGCCGGAGCCGCAGGATGCGATCATTCAGCACTCCGTGGTAGCGAATCAGCTGACGCTGCTGAAATATAACGCGGGCCTGGCGGATCCAAAGATCCAGACCAAAGGCGATACGCTGTACGTCACCGGCGAGCAGGTAAAATACCGAGACTCCCGCGAAGGGATCGAGCGCGCCAACCGGATCGTCATGAACGATCTGCCGGAGGGGATCCGCACGATCCGCGTGACGGAGAACCGCCTCAACCTGCCGCAGGTCACAACCGAAACCGATGTTGCCAGCCTTAAGCGTCATCTTGAAGGCGAACCGCTGGGACATGAAACCGAGCTGGTACAAAAACGCGTTGAGCCGGTGGTGCCAGAGAGCACCGAGCAGGGCTGGTATATCGATAAATCCCGCTTCGATTTCCATATCGATCCGGTGCTGAACCAGTCCGTGGGTGGGCCGGAAAACTTCTACATGTATCAGCTGGGGGCGATGGCGACGGCGGATCTGTGGGTGACCGACCACCTGTTGACCACCGGTAGTCTGTTCGGCAACATTGCTAACAACTACGACAAATTTAACTACACCAACCCGCCGAACGATTCAAAACTGCCGCGCGTGCGTACCCGCGTTCGCGAATATGTGCAGAACGATATCTACGTGAATAACCTCCAGGCCAACTACTTCCAGTACTTCGGCAACGGCTTCTACGGCCAGGTTTACGGTGGCTATCTGGAAACCATGTTCGGCGGCGCCGGGGCAGAAGTGCTTTATCGTCCTGTCGACAGCAACTGGGCGTTTGGGATTGATGCTAACTACGTGAAACAGCGTGACTGGCGCAGCGCGCAGGACATGATGAAGTTCACCGACTACAGCGTCAAAACCGGCCACCTGACCGCCTACTGGACGCCGTCGTTCGCGCAGGACGTGCTGGTGAAAGCCAGCGTCGGCCAGTATCTGGCGGGTGATAAGGGCGGTACGCTGGATATCTCCAAACACTTCGACAGCGGCGTGGTGGTGGGCGGCTATGCCACCATCACCAACGTTTCGCCAGACGAGTACGGGGAAGGGGACTTCACCAAAGGGGTGTACGTGTCGATTCCGCTGGATCTGTTCTCATCAGGCCCAACCCGCAGCCGTGCGGCAGTGGGCTGGACGCCGCTGACGCGCGACGGCGGTCAGCAGCTTGGACGTAAATTCCAGCTGTATGATATGACCAGCGATAAGAACATTAACTTCCGCTGATGCTTATTTGCCCGGTGGCGCTGCGCTTACCGGGCCTACGAGAGTGTTTTTGTAGGCCGGGCAAACGCAGTGCCGCCCGGCAAGAATGTTCATCTGGACAAAACATAAACAAAAAATATAGATCCCCGTCACATTTTTGCGTTATACAGGAACCTCGCCCTGGAGAATGAGGTGCTGTATGACATCCCTGACGCGTCCGCGCGTTGAGTTTATCTCAACGATACTCCAGACCGTGCTGAACCTCGGTCTGCTGAGCCTTGGCCTGATCCTGGTCGTTTTTCTGGGTAAAGAGACGGTGCATCTGGCGGATGTGCTGTTCGCCCCTGAGCAAACCAGCAAATACGCGCTGGTGGAAGGCCTGGTGGTCTACTTTCTCTACTTTGAATTTATCGCCCTGATTGTGAAGTACTTTCAGTCCGGCTTTCACTTCCCGCTGCGCTATTTTGTCTACATTGGCATCACCGCCATTGTGCGGCTGATCATCGTCGATCATAAATCCCCGCTCGACGTGCTGATCTACTCGGCGGCGATCCTGCTGCTGGTGATCACCCTCTGGCTGTGCAACTCGAAGCGGCTGAAACGCGAATAAAAAAAAATGGCGGCCCGGAGGCCGCCGAATAACAGTCACAAGTTGGTTCAATACAATACGTCTAAAGTTGAGGGTTGCAGTGGCATAACAAATGAAACTTAACCTTTCACACCGCCCGCCGTCAGGCCGTTGACCAGCCAGCGCTGGGCCAGCAGGAACACCACGGTAATCGGGATGGCAGAGAGGACGGCCGCCGCGGCAAAGTCGCCCCACAGGTAGTTTTGCGGGTTGAGGTACTGCTGCATACCGACGGCAAGGGTGTAGCTGTTCACATCGCGCAGTAGCAGTGAGGCGACCGGGACTTCGGTGATGGCGGCGATAAACGACAGGATAAACACCACCGCCAGAATCGGCACCGACAGCGGCAGCAGCACCAGACGGAACGCCTGCCACGGTGTCGCCCCATCCAGCGCCGCCGCTTCTTCCAGCGAGCCGTCGATGGTTTCGAAATAGCCCTTGATAGTCCACACATGAAGGGCGATGCCGCCAAGATAGGCGAAGATCACGCCGCCGTGAGTGTTCAGGCCGATGAACGGCACGTACTGCCCAAGACGGTCAAACAGGGCATACAACGCCACCAGCGACAGCACGGCCGGGAACATCTGGAAAATCAGCATCCCTTTCAGCAGCGTCGCTTTGCCCGGGAAACGCATACGGGCGAAGGCGTAAGCGCAGGTGGTGGAGAGCGTCACGATGCCGATCGCAGTGATGGTCGCCACCTTCACCGAGTTCCATAGCCACAGCAGCACCGGGAACGGCGGCGGCGTGACGCGGCCATCCGCATGTTCCACGCTGAAGCCCAGCGCGAGCTTCCAGTGCTCCCAGGAGATTTCGTCCGGGATCAGGCTCCCGGTGGCGAAGTTCCCCGAGCGCAGGGAGATGGCGATAACCATCAGCAGCGGGAACATGATCGCCGCGATGAAAATCAGCAGGCCTAAGTGCGTCGCGAGGAGGCGCAGTTTCTGAGATTTGGGTTGTACCATTGCCATGTTCAGTGCCCTCCTTAGTCAAATTTCATACGTGTGGCTTTCAGGTTCACAATCGCCAGGGCGCCCACCAGCAGGAAGATCAGGGTGGCAATCGCCGCCGCCAGGCCGAAGTCCTGACCGCCGCCGCCCTCGAAGGCGATGCGGTAGGTGTAGCTCACGAGCAGGTCGGTATAGCCTGCCGGCGTGGTGGTGCCGAGACGGTCCGGGCCACCGTTGGTCAACAGCTGAATCAGCACGAAGTTGTTAAAGTTAAAGGCGAAGCTGGCGATCATCAGCGGCGTCAGCGGCTTAATGAGCAGCGGCAGGGTAATTTTGAAGAAGTTCTGGAACGGACCCGCGCCGTCCATCGCCGAGGCTTCGTACAGATCGTCCGGGATAGCCTTCAGCAGCCCCATGCACAGGATCATCATGTACGGATAACCGAGCCAGGTGTTCACGATGATAATCATCGAGCGAGCGGTGGTTGGGTCGCTGAACCAGGCCGGTTTGATACCGAACAGCGCGCTCAGCATCATGTTGATTTCACCGAAGCTCTGGTTAAACAGCCCTTTGAAAATCAGAATCGAGATAAACGACGGCACGGCGTAGGGCAGAATCAGCAGCACGCGGTAAATCGCTTTGCCTTTCAGGGACTCCCACTGCACGAGGCAGGCCAGCACCATGCCTACGGCCACGGTCAGGATCACGGTCAGCACCGAGAATACCACCGTCCAGACGAAGATGGCGAAGAACGGTTTCTGGATGCCTTCGTCGGTAAATACGCGGGTGAAGTTGTCCCAGCCGATGGTGACGGTATAGCCCGGGCTGAGTTTGTCGTCGCCCCAGCTGCCGTCGGCATTCACCGACTGATAGAAACCGATATCGTTGTTCGGACGGTACTTCACGCCGCTCTGGTTGTTGGTCAGCGTGCCGTCATCCGCCAGAGTATAAAGCGGCTGCGTGCCGGAGAACTGGCGCAGCGAGCTCATGGTCACTTTGCTTTCGTCTGGCAGCACGGCGGTGAGCTGGGTCAGCGCCTGACGATTCTGGGTAATGATACGCAGGTTCGCACGTTCACCTTCCGGCAGGGCCGCAGCCTCTTTTAAGGCCAGCTTCTGCTCGCCGCCAAATTTGAACGCGTCGGAAAGATAGGTTTTGCCGCTCTCACCGTCAGTGAGCGCTAACTTCCACTCGTCACCCGTGGGATACAGGCCGAAGTTAAAGGTTTTACCCGCCTGGTAAGAACGATCCAGAAGCACCTGGGTGGCACGCTCCTGCGCGAGCTGGTTGGTGCTGCTGTAGTTGGTAAAGGCAATCGCGATGGTGCAGATCAGCGGAAAGAGGACAAACAGCCCCATCCCGGCAACGCCCGGGTAGACATAGCGCCAGGCGTACGCTTTACGGTTGGCGAAAATATACAGGCCAACCGAGCTTAAAATCAGCGTCATGATGGCAAACAGGTATTCCCCTTGCACGTACATTAAAACAACAAGGTAACCCACCAGCAGACACAGCAGACCTATCACTGACCACTTCAGTGCGTCGCTTTGCCACCAGTGTTTCTTTTTAATGACATCCATGGGGTTCTTCCTCTACAACGGTGGAAACTTATCGTCAGGTGGCGCTGCGCTTACCTGACCTACGGATCGTGCCGTAGTCGTAGGGCGGGTAAGCGCACGCGCCACCCGCCGTTTTTCAGACTTACTTAGTAATACGGCCCTGAGCATCTTTCAGTGCGGCATCGACAGTCTGGCGACCGCTTGCAGCGTTGATGACCGCGGTACGGGTGGCGTACCAGAACGCAGCCATCTGTGGGATGTTCGGCATGATTTCGCCTTTCTGGGCGTTATCCATGGTGGCCGCAATACGCGGATCTTTCGCCAGCTGATCCTGGAAGGATTTCAGCGCAACGGCGCCCAGCGGCTTGTCCTTGTTCACTTCATCCAGACCCTGATCGGTCAGCAGGTAGTTTTCGAGGAATTCTTTCGCCAGCTCTTTGTTCGGGCTGGCGGCGTTGATGCCTGCGCTCAGCACGCCCACGAACGGTTTAGACGGCTTGCCGTTGAAGGTTGGCAGCAGGGTCACGCCGTAGTTGATTTTGCTCTTGTCGATGTTGGTCCAGGCCCACGGACCATTGATGGTCATCGCGGTTTCGCCTTTGTTGAACGCCGCTTCCGCGATGGAGTAGTCGGTATCCGCATTCATGTATTTGTTCTTGATGAGGTCAACCAGGAAGGTCAGACCCGCTTTCGCACCTGCGTTGTCCACGCCCACGTCTTTCACGTCATATTTGCCGTTTTCAAACTTGAACGCGTAACCGCCGTCGGCAGCAATCAGCGGCCAGGTGAAGTACGGCTCTTGCAGGTTGAACATCAGGGCGGATTTACCTTTCGCCTTCAGCTCTTTATCCAGAGCAGGGATCTCTTCCCAGGTCTTCGGCGGGTTTGGCACCAGGTCTTTGTTGTAAATCAGAGACAGCGCTTCAACCGCGATTGGGTAAGCGATCAGCTTGCCGTTATAGCGAACGGCGTCCCAGGTGAACGGGAACAGTTTGTCCTGGAAGGCTTTGTCTGGCGTAACTTCTGCCAGCAGGCCAGACTGCGCGTAGCCCCCGAAACGGTCATGCGCCCAGAAGATAATGTCCGGACCATCGCCAGTTGCCGCAACCTGCGGGAACTTCTCTTCCAGTTTGTCCGGGTGTTCTACGGTGACTTTGATACCGGTGTCTTTCTCGAATTTTTTGCCCACTTCGGCCAGACCGTTATAGCCCTTGTCGCCGTTAATCCAGATAACCAGCTTACCTTCTTCAATTTTGGCGAGAGCCGGTGCGGAAATCATCATTGCTGCGAGGGCGGACAATGCGAAAACGCGTGCGCCAGTCTTGATCTTCATATCTGCCATCCTTTATTGGTGATGTGCTCGTGGATACATAAGGTGGTTCAACGTGACTCAGTCTCCTTATTTGACATCCTCTTTCCATCCTCCCAGTCCCTACGCCCCACCCCCTGTTTGTGTGATCCCTGTAACATAAATTTAAGTTATGAGTGCTGGCGCACATAAAAACCCACTGATTTTTGCAGGCCGCTTCACGATTTTCGCCTCAGCCCCTCCGCTGCGGTCGCAGAGCCTGCTCTCTCATCCTCCCGCCTCCTCCCCCATAAAAAAGCCGGGGGGTGGAGGATTCACGAAAGTAATGGAACACGCATAGTGAACTTATCTTGAATGTTTCTGTCGGTGACAGGTTGTAACGAAGGGAGAAGGGCATGGCGAGCGTACAGCTGCGTAATGTAACGAAAGCCTGGGGCGACGTAGTGGTGTCAAAAGACATCAATCTGGACATCCACGAAGGTGAGTTTGTGGTGTTCGTGGGTCCATCAGGCTGTGGTAAATCGACTCTGCTGCGTATGATTGCCGGTCTTGAAACCATCACCAGTGGCGATTTATTTATTGGTGATACCCGAATGAACGACATCCCGCCAGCCGAACGCGGCGTGGGCATGGTGTTCCAGTCTTATGCCCTTTATCCGCATCTTTCCGTTGCCGAGAACATGTCCTTTGGCCTGAAGCTGGCCGGCGCGAAAAAAGAGACCATTAACCAGCGCGTCACCCAGGTGGCGGAAGTGCTCCAGCTGGCACATCTGCTGGAGCGTAAACCGAAGGCGCTCTCCGGTGGTCAGCGTCAGCGTGTGGCGATCGGCCGTACGCTGGTGGCCGAGCCGCGCGTGTTCCTGCTCGATGAACCGCTTTCTAACCTGGATGCCGCCCTGCGCGTCCAGATGCGTATCGAAATCTCCCGTCTGCACAAACGCCTTGGACGCACGATGATTTACGTCACCCACGATCAGGTCGAAGCGATGACGCTGGCCGACAAAATCGTGGTGCTGGACGCCGGTCGCGTGGCGCAGGTGGGCAAACCGCTGGAGCTGTATCACTACCCGGCAGACCGCTTTGTTGCGGGCTTCATTGGCTCGCCAAAGATGAACTTCCTGCCCGTAAAAGTGACCGCGACGGCAATCGAACAGGTACAGGTGGAGCTGCCAAACCGTCAGCAAGTCTGGCTGCCGGTCGACAGCGCCAACGTACAGGTGGGGGCCAATATGTCCCTCGGTATCCGCCCTGAGCATTTACTGCCGAGCCACATCGCTGATGTGACGCTGGAAGGTGAAGTTCAGGTCGTCGAACAGCTTGGTCACGAAACACAGATTCATATCCAGATCCCCGCCATCCGTCAGAACCTGGTCTACCGCCAGAATGACGTGGTGTTGGTAGAAGAGGGTGCCACATTCGCTATCGGTTTGCCGCCAGAGCGCTGCCATCTGTTCCGTGAGGATGGCACTGCATGTCGTCGGTTGCACAAAGAGCCAGGCGTTTAAGCATTCCAATTACAAAGAAAAGCAATGATCTCAGGAGATAGAATAATGATTACTCTGCGCAAAGTCCCTCTGGCTGTCGCCATTGCGGCAGGCATCCTGTCTGCCCAGGCGGGCGCCGTAGACTTTAAAGGTTATGCTCGTTCCGGCATTGGCTGGACCGGAAGTGGCGGTGAACAACAATGTTTCCAGGCAACAGGCGCACAAAGTAAATACCGTCTCGGTAACGAATGTGAAACCTACGCCGAACTGAAACTGGGCCAGGAAGTGTGGAAAGAAGGCGACAAAAGCTTCTATTTCGACACCAACGTAGCGTACTCCGTTTCTCAACAGAATGACTGGGAATCCACCAGCCCGGCCTTCCGTGAAGCTAACGTGCAGGGTAAAAACCTGATTGAATGGCTGCCAGGCTCTACCATCTGGGCCGGTAAGCGCTTCTATCAGCGTCATGACGTACACATGATCGACTTCTACTACTGGGATATCTCTGGTCCTGGTGCCGGTATTGAAAACATCGATCTGGGCTTTGGTAAACTCTCTCTGGCAGCGACCCGTTCTTCTGAGTCCGGCGGTTCTGCAACCTTCGCCGATCGTAATGCGGACGGCGACCGTATTTATGACAATATTGTACCAAACGATGTCTTCGACGTTCGCTTAGCCGGTCTGGAAACCAACCCGGGCGGTACGCTGGAGCTGGGCGTTGACTACGGTCATACCAACATTCCTGACGACTACTACCTGCAACCTGGCGCCTCTAAAGATGGCTGGCTGTTCACCGCTGAACACACCCAGAGCATGATGAAAGGCTTCAACAAGTTCGTACTGCAATACGGTACGGATTCCATGACCTCTAACGGTAAAGGTATTCCACAGGGCGGCAGCATCGATAACGACGGCTCTATGTGGCGCGTGCTGGATCACGGTGCAATCACCCTGGCAGACCGTTGGGACCTGATGTACGTCGGTATGTACCAGAACATCGATCGTGACAACAACAACGGTACCGAGTGGTGGACCGTGGGTGTTCGTCCAATGTTCAAATGGACGCCGATCATGAGCACCTTGCTGGAAGTGGGCTACGACAACGTCAAGTCTCAGAAAACTGACGACAAAAACAGCCAGTACAAAATCACCCTGGCACAGCAATGGCAGGCAGGCGACAGCATCTGGTCCCGTCCGGCTATCCGTGTCTTCGCAACCTACGCGAAGTGGGATGAGAAATGGGGCTACGCGAACAACGGCGATACGGGCTACACCTCTGGCGTAGCGTATAGCGACACCTCCGCGAAAACCTTCAGCCGTGGCGACAACGATGAGTGGACCTTCGGCGCCCAGATGGAAATCTGGTGGTAATTCGTCAAGCCTGACGTAATGACCTGAAAAGAGGGGCGCAAGCCCCTCTCTCCTTAGGGTGCTGCGCGCTATTGCCTGGCCACCGCAGTGCTCACGCTATCAGAGGTAATAACAATGAAAATGAAGAAAAGTCTCGTCGCGCTGTGCCTCTCTGCGGGGCTGTTGGCCTGTGCGCCTGCGGTCACCTTTGCAGATGTGAATTTTGTTCCTCAAAATACCAGCGCTGCGCCAGCTATTCCGGCTGCGGCACTACAGCAACTGGTGTGGACGCCAGTTGATCAATCGAAAGCACAAACTACCCAGCTTTCAGCGGGGGGCCAGTCACTGAACGTGCCGGGTATCAGCGGTCCGGTCGCGGCTTTCAGCGTGCCGGCGAATATCGGCGAGCTGACCCTGACGTTGACCAGTGAAGTCAATAAACAGACCAGCGTCTTCGCGCCTAACGTGCTGATCCTCGATCAGAACATGACGCCATCCGCGTTCTTCCCAAGTGACTATTTCAGCTATCAGGAGCCTGGCGTCATGAGCGCCGATCGGCTGGAAGGCGTTATGCGCCTGACGCCAGCCCTGGGTCAGCAGAAGATTTATGTCCTGGTGTTCACGACTGAAAAAGATCTGCAACAGACAACGAAGCTTGTTGACCCGGCAAAAGCCTATGCGAAAGGCACGGGGAACTCTGTCCCGGATATTCCGGACCCGCTTGCCCGTCATACCACCGATGGTCTGATCAAGCTGAAAGTCTCCACCAACAGCGCCTCCAGCGTACTCGTAGGCCCGCTGTTTGGCTCATCTGGCCCGGGTCCGGTAACGGTGGGTAATACTGCCGCGCCTGTGTACGCTGCGCCAGCCGCAGCACCGGCCGCAGCCCCGGCCTCGGCGAAAAAAGCCGAGCCCGTGCTTAACGATACTGAAACTTACTTTAACAACGCCATCAAGCAGGCGGTTAAAAACGGCGATGTCGATAAAGCGCTGAAACTGCTTGATGAAGCCGAGCGTTTAGGTTCAACCACTGCCCGTTCCACCTTTATCAGCAGTGTAAAAGGCAAGGGGTAACCGTCTCCCCACAGTGCTGATTTTGTTAGTCGTTTAGTGCGCCTTCACGGGCGCACTTTTTTTGGCTAAGTTGCACCATTGTTGCGATAGTGATCGCTAAATTTGGTTTGTCCGTCCTCATTTTGCCAATCTGCGATACAATGCCTTTACGTTATGTATCGGAGAGTCTGGCATGTCACACCCCGCGCTAACGCAGCTGCGTGCGCTACGCTATTTCGACCAAATACCCGCGCTTGACCCGGAGCAACTGGACTGGCTGTTGCTGGAAGATTCCATGACAAAACGTTTTGAGCAACAGGGTAAAACGGTCACGGTGACGATGATTCAGGAAGGGTTTGTCTCGCCTGCGGAGATTGCCAGCGAGCTGCCGCTGCTGCCGCAAGAAGAACGCTACTGGCTGCGTGAAATTTTACTGTGTGCCGATGGCGAGCCGTGGCTTGCCGGGCGGACGGTGGTTCCTGAGTCTACACTTTCCGGGCCGGAGCTGGCATTGCAACGCCTCGGCAAAACGCCCCTGGGGCGCTATCTGTTCACCTCGTCTGAACTGACCCGTGATTTTATTGAAATTGGTTGCGATGCCGATTTGTGGGGGCGCCGTTCCCGCCTTCGTTTGAGTGGCAAGCCGTTAATACTGACGGAACTTTTTTTGCCTGCATCGCCGTTGTACTAAGAGGGAGAAAAAATGGAGTGGAGTCTGACGCAGAATAAGCTGCTGGCCTATCACCGCCTGATGCGTACTGATAAACCCATTGGCGCGCTGCTGCTGCTGTGGCCGACCTTATGGGCGCTGTGGGTTGCCACGCCGGGCGTGCCGCCGCTGTGGATCCTGGCGGTGTTTGTGGCGGGCGTCTGGCTGATGCGCGCTGCGGGCTGTGTGGTTAACGACTATGCTGACCGGAAATTTGATGGACATGTTAAGCGCACCGCGAATCGTCCTCTGCCGAGCGGTCAGGTGACCGGGAAAGAGGCGCGCATTCTGTTCGTGGTGCTGGTGCTGCTCTCATTCATGCTGGTGTTAACCCTTAACACCATGACCATTCTGCTGTCAGTTGCTGCTCTGGCGCTGGCCTGGGTTTACCCGTTCATGAAGCGATACACCCATCTGCCGCAGGTGGTATTGGGTGCGGCATTTGGCTGGTCGATTCCCATGGCGTTTGCCGCGGTCAGCGAGTCCGTTCCGCTCAGCTGCTGGCTGATGTTCCTGGCGAATATTCTCTGGGCCGTTGCGTACGATACCCAATACGCGATGGTCGATCGCGATGACGATCTCAAGATTGGCATCAAATCGACGGCGATCCTGTTTGGTCGTCACGACAAACTGATCATCGGCATATTGCAGGTGGCGGTGCTGGCGCTGATGGTGGCGATTGGTCGCCTGAACGGGCTGAACTGGGAGTTTTACTGGTCCGTACTGGTGGCGGGGCTGCTGTTTGCGTATCAGCAGAAGCTGATCGCGAAACGCGAGCGTGAAGCCTGCTTTAAAGCGTTTCTGAATAATAACTACGTCGGGCTGGTGCTGTTTCTGGGCCTGGCGATGAGTTACTGGTGATAAAAAAGCCGGGTGGCGGCTTCGCCTTACCCGGCCTACGATTTAGCGGAACATGTAGGCCGGGTAAGCGTTAGCGCCACCCGGCTTTAGCATCATTCGCCCTGCGTCGAACTCTCAATCGTCAAACGCACATCCGCGGTAATCAGCTCTGCCAGCATCTGGTAAACCTTCATCGTCTCTTCCGGCTCGGCATCGCCCGTATCGCTAATGTAGCCCTCGTCGCGCAGCGTCAGCACCAGGGAGCTGAATACCGCTTTGTCGAAGAATTCCGGGGCGTTAATGCCATGCAGAACGGAAAGGCGCTGGGCCAGCGTCCGGCTCTCTTTTTCCAGCGTACCGCGGTTAATGGACGGATTTGCACTCAGCAACCAGAAGGTAATGGCGTAGCGCTGCAACGTCTCACGCGCACCGGAAGCCAGAAGCTGCAAGGTACGAGAACGTGACGGATTGATATGCAGTTCGTCATCACTGATGGTAATCAGCCCCTGCCGATGCATCTCTGCCGTCATTTTATCGAGCTCTGCCGCCAGTTCATCCTTACTCCAGCGCAGGAACAGCTCCGCTTTCAGCATTGGGTAGATGGCCTGAATATGGCGCAGCAGCTCCTGACGCGAAATACGGCGGTGCTGGGTAATAATGGCCGCCATCAGCGACGGCAGCATCAGCATGTGCGTGATGTTATTGCGGTAGTAGGTCATCAGCACGGCCTGCTCGCGCGGCAGAATGATGATGTCACCAATCGTATCTTTCTCGACTTCGAACTTGTTCATCTGCAACGCGTGATCGATCAGCTCGCTGGCGGTGGCAGACGGCACGGTCGAATCAACGGAATACGGCACGTTGCGCATGATATCCAGGTAGCAGTCAATCTGCTCGGTCAGCTGCTCACGGGTCAGTGAACGCTGGCGGGAGGCCAGAAGCGCAGTACAACACAGGTTCATGGCGTTTGCCGCACCAGCATTGTTGATGCGTACCATCAGCTCGGATGCAATGCCGTTGACCGTTGGCGTCAGCCAGGCCGGACGTACCGCTTCGATAGGATCGATAGACTCGCGCCACTCCGGAACATGATGGTTCAGATATGTCATCAACGGCAGGGGCTCGCCAAAGTTCACGTAGCCCTGGCCGAGGTTGCGCAGTTTACTCAGCCCACGCAGCATCTGCGGCAGACTCTCTTTCTCTTTGGTCGCACCGCGCAGCTCTTTCGCGTAGGTGCCCACTTCCATCACGTGTTCATAACCGATGTAAATAGGCACCAGCGTGATAGGACGCGTACCGCCACGCAGCATGGCCTGAATGGTCATCGACAGCGTGCCGGTCTTAGGATCGAGCAGACGACCGGTACGCGAGCGACCGCCTTCAACAAAGTACTCCACGGAATAACCGCGGCTGAACAGCTCGCCCAGATACTCCCTGAAGACGGTGGAGTAAAGCTTGTTACCCTTAAAGGTACGACGAATAAAGAACGCACCCAGACGGCGGAAAATCGGGCCTGCTGGCCAGAAGTTCAGGTTGATACCGGCAGCAATATGCGGCGGCACCAGCCCCTGGTGATAGAGCACGTAAGAGAGCAACAGGTAGTCCATGTGGCTGCGGTGGCAGGGCACATAGACAATCTCGTGGCCGTCGTGCGCTAACTGACGCACGCGTTCGGCGTTGTGGACGTTAATCCCCTGATAGAGGCGGTTCCACGTGAAGCCAAGGATACGGTCAGAGAGGCGAATCATCTCGTAGGAGAAATTCGCGGCGATCTCTTCCATCAGCGCTATCGCGTTCTGCTGCGCTTTCTCGTGCGAAATTTTCTTGCTGCGCGCTTCGTCTTCTACGGCACGGGCAATCGCTTTGGAAGCCAGCAGCTTGTTGAACAGATCCTGACGTGCCGGGAGACGTGGTCCAACGGCCGCCAGACGCTGACGTGCAAAGTGCATACGCGCAACGCGCGCCAGCTTTTGCGCAATGATTTTGTCAGTGCCGTGTTCATCCGCCATGCGGCGCAGTGAAACGGAAGGTGAGAAGCGGACAAAGCTGTCGCGTCCCAGCCAGGAGACGGCGAAGAACTTCTGAATGCCGTTGAGCATACGCAGCGGCGGGTTCTCTTCCCCTTTTTCGCGCCCCGGACGACGGCCAAACATCACCGACACCGGCACCATCTGCACGTCCAGATCGGGGTTGCTGCGGTGCAGATCGAGGTAATCATGGAACAGCTTAATGGACTCTTCTTTCGGCGTGTAATAGGTGAACACGCGCGGCCCGCCATGGATGAACACGTAGCGCGGCAGCAGCGTACCGTCGACTTCCAGCGGTTCAAGCGGGTCAGGTAAATCGTGCGCCAGACATTGAGCGCGAAGCGTCAGCAGGTCTGCCTTCGAGTTATAAGGCAAAACGTACATAATAGGGCGCGACGTATCGAGCCCTAATTCCAGCGCAGGTTCTGCTGGGATAGACTTACTTTTTACCAGGACGCTTAATGGTAAATTAAGTAATTTGTAGTAAATTCGTGGCCAGCCGGACATAAACGATGTAAAGCCTCTGGTTAATAATGCAATTGCGGCGCAAGGATAACAGAAAGCGCGCAAAATTTCTGTTGTTACCCGTCATACTTCAGGTTGCAGCAAAACGCGCTGCGGCTTTAGTTACAGACGCTATTTATCATAAAAGGTTCTTTTAATGGCCAATAATACCACTGGGTTAACTCGAATCATTAAAGCTGCCGGTTATTCATGGAAAGGTTTCCGCGCGGCATGGGTTAATGAAGCCGCTTTCCGCCAGGAAGCGGTTGCCGCAATCGTTGCCGTTGTCATCGCCTGCTTCCTTGATGTTGATGCTATCACCCGCGTACTGCTCATCGGATCTGTCCTTCTGGTGATGATAGTGGAAATTCTGAATAGCGCTATTGAGGCCGTTGTTGACCGAATCGGGTCGGAATTCCATGAACTGTCTGGCCGGGCGAAAGACATGGGTTCTGCTGCCGTACTGCTGGCGATTATCACTGCGGCGATCACCTGGGTCACGCTGCTTTGGTCGCATTTCCGATGAGCCTCGAGGAATAATTAAGTCCCTGGTTTTTTGTGCAGTTTTTGGTTCCAAAATCGCCTTTGACTGTATATACTCACAGCATAACTGTATATACACCCAGGGGGCGGTATGAAAGCGTTAACGACCAGGCAGCAAGAGGTGTTTGATCTCATTCGGGATCATATCGGCCAGACGGGTATGCCACCCACGCGTGCAGAAATTGCGCAGCGTCTGGGCTTCCGTTCTCCTAATGCTGCCGAAGAGCACCTTAAAGCGCTGGCGCGTAAGGGCGTGATTGAGATTGTTTCCGGCGCCTCACGCGGCATTCGTCTGCTTGTGGAAGAAGAGAGCGGTATTCCACTGGTGGGCCGCGTTGCCGCAGGTGAACCTCTGCTGGCGCAGCAGCACATCGAAGGGCACTATCAGGTTGACCCAGGCATGTTCAAGCCGAGCGCCGATTTCCTGCTGCGCGTTAGCGGAATGTCCATGAAAGATATCGGTATTCTGGATGGCGATCTGCTGGCGGTACACAAAACGCAGGATGTGCGTAACGGGCAAGTCGTGGTAGCGCGCATTGATGATGAAGTGACGGTTAAGCGCCTTAAGAAACAAGGCAATACCGTGCAGCTTCTGCCTGAAAACAATGAATTCTCCCCGATTGTGGTGGATCTCCGCGAGCAGAGCTTCTCTATTGAAGGACTGGCGGTCGGCGTTATCCGCAACGGTGAATGGCTGTAATCTCTTCCTGACAGGCTGTAGTTCCTCTACAGCCTGGCCTGTTTTCTGATTCCGGTAATTTCCATGGCATTGCTAACTTCTGCCGATAAGGCGTTGTGGCGTCTTGCGCTACCGATGATTTTTTCCAATATTACCGTTCCTCTGCTGGGGCTGGTGGATACGGCGGTTATCGGGCATCTCGATTCGCCGATTTATCTTGGCGGCGTCGCGATCGGCGCAACGGCGACCAGCTTCCTCTTTATGCTGCTGCTTTTTCTGCGCATGAGTACGACAGGCCTGACGGCCCAGGCGTATGGTGCAAAAGATCCCCTGCGTCTGGCGCGTGCGCTGGTTCAGCCGCTCATTCTGGCATTCGGTGCTGGCGCGTTAATCATTCTGTTGCGTACGCCGCTGATTGATCTTGCGCTCCATATTGTAGGCGGCAGCGATGCCGTACTGGAACAGGCCCGGCGGTTCCTCGAAATTCGCTGGCTCAGCGCGCCCGCTTCACTGGCAAACCTGGTCCTGCTGGGCTGGCTGCTGGGCGTGCAGTACGCCCGCGCGCCGGTGATCCTGCTGGTGGTGGGCAACCTGCTTAACATTGTGCTCGATCTCTGGCTGGTGATGGGGCTGCACATGAACGTCCGGGGCGCGGCGCTGGCCACGGCGATTGCCGAGTACGGTACGCTGCTGATCGGTTTGGGGATGGTCTGGCGCGTGCTGGCGATGCGCGGTATCACCCTGGATCTGCTGAAATCGGCCTGGCGCGGCAACATTCGTAAGCTGCTGGCGCTTAATCGCGACATCATGCTCCGTTCGCTTCTGCTGCAACTCTGCTTTGGTGCATTAACCGTTTTTGGTGCGCGTCTTGGGCCTGAGATCGTTGCCGTCAACGCAGTGCTCATGACATTACTGACCTTTACCGCTTACGCGCTGGATGGTTTTGCTTACGCCGTGGAGGCGCATTCAGGGCAGGCCTATGGCGCCCGTGAAAGCGGCCAGTTACGTGAAGTCTGGCGTGCTGCCTGTCGTCAGGCGGGCCTGGTAGCGCTGGTCTTTGCTCTGGTGTACGCCTGTTTTGGTGGGCATATTGTCGCACTACTCACCTCGTTGCCCGCGCTACGTGAGCTGGCCGATCGCTACATCTTCTGGCAGGTAGTATTACCGGTGGTGGGCGTGTGGTGCTATTTGCTGGACGGCATGTTTATTGGTGCGACGCGAGGGGCGGAGATGCGCAACAGCATGGCCGTCGCGGCGGCGGGGTTCGGCCTGACGCTGCTAACCCTGCCGTATCTCGGCAATCATGGTCTGTGGCTGGCGCTGGCGGTGTTTCTCTCACTGCGTGGCCTTTCGCTGGCCGTTATCTGGCATCGTCACTGGCGAAACAATACCTGGTTTCCAGCCCCGCACGATATATCGTAACGGTTAAAGATTCCGAATATAAAAACAACTGCCGAATCCTTAACTACAATAATAATCACGTCCAGCAGAAAAGAACGAAGCGGACGATACTCATAGACGCTTAACACGAGGACACGATTATGAATAAAGACGAAATCGGCGGCAACTGGAAGCAATTCAAAGGTAAAGCGAAAGAACAGTGGGGTAAGCTGACAGATGACGATATGACCGTCATTGAAGGTAAGCGCGATCAGCTGGTAGGTAAAATCCAGGAGCGCTACGGTTACGAAAAAGATCAGGCGGAAAACGAAGTCAAAGACTGGGAAACCCGTAACGACTACCGCTGGTAACCGGCACTATCCCCAAGGGCGGCCCTGAGCCGCCTTTTTCTTTGGCTTTAACGCGGCTTTTTCTTCACCAGGATAGAGTGATCGTGCTGACAGGCATCCTGATGGCGGCATGACTCCACCTCCACGCAGGCAGAACATAAGCCGTGGGCTTCAATCACGTTATGGCGCAGCGCAAAGCCCATTCTGGCTGCCAGCGTATGCATAATATCTTCCACACCTTCCGCACACTCTTCCTTCACCACACCACAGCGATCGCAGATAAACATGGCGGACGTGTGAGTTGGCTGGTCAAAAAGATGGCACAGCACATAGCTGTTTGTTGATTCCACTTTATGCACAAACCCTTGCTCCAGCAGAAAATCCAGCGCCCGATAAACGGTCGGCGGTTTTGCCTGCGGCTCGCTTTCACGCAGCAGATCGAGCAGATCGTAGGCGCTGATGGCGCCCTGTTGAAGGCTCATCAGACGCAGTACCTCAAGGCGCTGCGGGGTCAGGCGCACATTGCGTTGCGCGCACAGCTTTTCAGCTTGCGCTAACAGCTCTTTTGTGGACTTGTCCATCGGGCACCTCGGATATGGTAAGGGGTGAAAACATTCACTTTATCATGTTCTGCTAAAAACACCGAGATCCGCCAGGCTGTGCTATACCTGACGCATCGCAAATCAGGAGATCGCAAAATGAAAAGACCTGACTGTATTCGGCACTGGCGGGACGTGGAAGGCGCTGATGACGCAACGTATCCTGACAGTAACGAACGTTTTTCTGTTGGCGCGCCGCTGGCCCGCAGGCTGGGTCTCGGCCGCATTGGTATTCACCATGAACGGCTGCCACCCGGACGCCGTACGTCTTATCCGCATGCGGAAAGCGACGAAGAGGAGTTTGTTTACGTTCTGGAGGGTTACCCTGAGGCCTGGATCAATGGCTATTTATGGAAGCTCGAACCCGGAGACAGCGTGGGATTTCCAGCCGGGACGGGCGTGTGTCACACCTTTATCAACAATACCGATGAAGAGGTGCGCTTACTGGTGGTGGGTGAGGCCAATAAAAAACATAACCGCATCTACTATCCGCTCAATCCGGTGTATGCCGCGACGCGCGAAGACCGCTGGGTCGACCATCCGCCTCAGTTTTTTGGGCCGCACGATGGAAAACCTGGGCGAAAATAATTTCCTCTTCTATAAATATTGATGGTCGTCACATATTACAACAGGCCGGGATGGAATTTAACTTAAGGAAATAGCGGGTCTTTTTGCACTTATTCACAGCAATAGTTCGTTCCTGTTTGGGTGATAACAGACAGGGTTAACTAATAACAAACTATTTACGAGCACACTGTGAAAAAACATTTTAAATTTTCGATGGTTAGCATCGCTGTCTCCTTTTTTATGGCAAATCAGGCGGGAGCAGCCAATACCTGGACGGAAGCGCGTAGCGACGCAATGGGCGGAACGGGTGTCGCGGCAGGGAGCTATGGCAGCGGGGCGTTAATCAACCCCGCGTTACTGGCAAAATCTAAGCCAGAGGATGATGTGACGGTCATTTTGCCGTCCGTTGGCGTGCAGGTGACCGATGAAGACAATCTTCAGGACGAGATTGATACCATTAACGACAAAATCAATCATTACAAGGATGTGGTTGATAGTCTGACCCCCATTGAAGTTATCACCAATCCATTAGGTTCGATCAATCAGTTCCAGGGCGCAGCGAAAGATCTCGCTGATGAACTGGACTACCTGAAAGGCAAGACCGCACACGCCACCGCAGGGGCGGGGATTGCCGTCAGTATCCCTAACGATATTCTTTCCGTGGCCTTTATGGCAAAAGGCTATGCCCATGGCCGGGTCAGCTCTTTAATCGATCAGCAGGACATTGATTATCTGCGCGGTATACAACGAAGCGATGCGGTGGCTGCCGGTGTGGCGCTGGATGCCGCGCTAAACGGTACCGATCAGATCACCAAAAACCTTAACTCTACGGCGTCTGGTCGGGCGGCGATTGTGTCCGACTACGGTATTGCGGTGGCCCGTCAGTTCGATCTTGGCGGCGTTCCGGTTTCCGTTGGCGTCACGCCGAAGCTGCAAAAAACCTGGCTCTATAACTACACCACTTCAATCTACGATTACGACAGTAATAAGTGGAACGACAGCCGCTACCGTACCGACGACACTGGCTTCAACGTCGATGCCGGTATTGCTGCTGATTTTGGTGAAAACTGGACGGTCGGCGTGAGCGGGCAAAACCTGATGTCGCGCGATATCGATACCAAAGATATCCGCATTCGCAATGGGCGCACGGGAGAGGTGGTGAGTTATAAAGACACCTATCAGATCCGTCCGCTGGTCACTGCCGGGGCCGCCTGGCACAACGATCTGGTCACGCTGACCGCAGACGGCGATCTGACCGAAACCAAGGGCTTTAAAAGCGAAGACACCTCCCAGTACGTTGGCGTTGGTGCCGAAGTCACGCCACTGAGCTGGCTGGCAGTACGCGCCGGTTATCGTGCGGATATGAAAGGGAACGACAGCAACGTCTTTACCGGCGGTGTCGGTTTCGCGCCGTTCAACTCCGTCCACGTTGACCTGATGGGGCTTTATGGCGAAGACGAGACCTGGGGCGCAGGGGCACAGTTGAGCATGACGTTCTAAAGTACACCGGAGGCGCTGCGCCTCCGGCTTTTCTTTGTGCTATAGTAGCGCCCCTTTTCCACCAGATGCTTAAAACTTCGCCATGTCGTCAGAATTCCAGACCGCCTTCCCTGCACACCGTTTCTCCGTTGCGCCAATGCTTGACTGGACGGACAGACACTGCCGCTATTTCCTGCGCCAGCTCTCCCGCCATACGCTGCTGTACACCGAAATGGTCACTACCGGCGCAATTATTCACGGCAAGGGCGATTATCTGGCGTACAGCGAAGAGGAGCATCCGGTTGCGCTGCAACTGGGTGGCAGCGATCCGGCTGCGCTGGCGCAGTGCGCGAAGCTGGCTGAAGAACGCGGCTATGACGAGATTAACCTCAACGTCGGTTGCCCGTCCGACCGTGTGCAAAACGGTATGTTCGGCGCGTGTCTGATGGGTAATGCACATCTGGTGGCGGACTGTATCAAAGCGATGCGCGACGTCGTCTCTATCCCGGTCACGGTCAAAACCCGTATCGGCATAGACGACCAGGACAGCTACGAGTTCCTGTGTGATTTCATCAACACCGTATCAGGGAAGGGTGAATGCGAGATGTTTATCATCCACGCCCGTAAAGCCTGGCTCTCTGGCCTCAGCCCGAAAGAAAACCGCGAGATCCCACCGCTGGACTACCCGCGCGTGTACCAGCTAAAACGCGACTTCCCGCACCTGACCATGTCGATCAACGGCGGTATTACGTCGCTGGACGAGGCCAAAGCGCATCTCGAACATATGGATGGCGTGATGGTCGGACGCGAGGCGTATCAGAATCCGGGCATTCTGGCGACGGTTGACCGGGAAATCTTTGGCGTTGACGGTGCTGACACCGATCCCGTGGCAGTAGTGCGCGCCATGTATCCGTACATTGAGCGCGAGCTGAGTCATGGTACGTATCTGGGCCACATTACCCGCCATATGCTTGGCCTGTTCCAGGGCATTCCTGGCGCGCGCCAGTGGCGTCGTTATCTCAGCGAGAACGCGCATAAGGCCGGTGCGGATATTGAGGTCCTGGAACACGCGCTGCGTCTGGTTGCGGATAAACGTTAAATTTCGCTAAAAGATGGTCAAATACGCCACGCCCTGCAAGACATTGCGGGGCGTTTTGCTTTCAGAACAACGACTTATTTTTGGCATGTTTCTTGTAACGATCGCAGTATCATTCGGGAACTCGTGGGAGAGCACCATGCTGGAACTACTTTTTGTGATTGGCTTCTTTATCATGCTGATGGTCACGGGCGTATCGCTGCTCGGTATCCTGGCCGCGCTCGTCGTGGCCACGGTGGTGATGTTTGTCGGCGGTTTATTTGCCCTGACGATTAAACTCTTGCCGTGGTTACTTCTGGCGATTGCGGTGGTATGGGCGATACGGGCGATTAAATCACCAAAACTGCCCACTTATCAGCGTAATAACCGCTTCCGTTACTAAGGTATTGAGGTGTACGTCACATACCTGCAACTTTTCCGGCAGCAATCCTTAGAACAGAATAGGATTTACTTATCGAATCTGTCACTATGGCTGCCGCTAAAGAATTCATCGAGCTGTACCCTACATACAGCCGAACTAAAAAAAGAAAGGGCTTCCCACGGGAAGCCCAATTTCTTTTTATGGCTCAGGGAATTAACAGACTTGATCCCTGCGTTGCCCGGCTCTCCAGCACCTCATGCGCGCGCTGCGCATCGGTCAGCGGATATTTCTGCGCCTCTGCCACATCCACTTTAATTACCCCACTGGCGATCAGCGAGAACAGCTCGTTGCTGGCTTCCTCAAGTTCTTCCCGGTTGGTGATGTAACCTTGCAGGGAAGGGCGAGTGACGTACAGTGACCCTTTCTGATTCAGAATGCCCAGGTTGACGCCGGTGACTGCCCCGGAGGCGTTACCGAAGCTCACCATCAGCCCGCGACGTTGCAGGCAGTCCAGCGAAGATTCCCAGGTGTCTTTCCCCACCGAGTCATACACCACGCGGACCTTTTTGCCGCCAGTGATCTCTTTCAGCCGCTCAACGATGCTCTCTTCCCGGTAGTTGATCACCTGCCATGCGCCCGCGTCCAGCGCGCGCTGCGCTTTTTGCGCGCTGCCTGTGGTGCCGATCAGCTTCGCGCCCAGGGCTTTCGCCCACTGGCAGGCAATCAGCCCCACGCCACCTGCGGCTGCGTGAAAAAGGAATTGCTCGTCAGGCTTAATTTCGTAGGTTTTGCGCAGCAGATAATAGACCGTCAGCCCTTTCAGGAATGAGGCGGCAGCCTGCTCGAAGCCGATCGCATTTGGCAGAAGCGCCGCTTTCTCGGCCGGAACGTTATGGATGGAGCTGTAAGCGCCCAGCGCCGACTGCGCGTACACCACGCGATCGCCTTCCTTAATGTGCTTAACCGCGCTGCCCACTTTGCTGACGATACCGGCCGCCTCGGTGCCCAGTCCGCTCGGCATCGACGGAGGCGGATAGAGGCCGCCGCGAATATAGGTATCGATGTAGTTAATGCCGATCGCTTTGTTTTCCACCTGGATTTCGTTCTCGCCAGGCGCAGCGGGGGTAAATTCCACCGCTTTGAGTACGTCAGGGCCACCATGCTTGTGAAATTCAATACGTGTTGCCATGCTTCCTCCAGAATGTGGTAATCTTTCGACCCACTCTTTATCTCGGTAACTCCATTCACTATGGCAGGAAACAAACCCTTCAACAAACAGACTGAACCTCGTGAGCGTGATTATCAGGTCGCCGGGTTAAAAGTCCCGCCGCACTCGATTGAAGCGGAACAGTCGGTGTTGGGCGGTTTAATGCTGGATAACGAACGCTGGGACGACGTCGCCGAGCGCGTTGTCGCGGAAGACTTCTATACCCGCCCGCACCGCCACATCTTTACGGAAATGGCGCGTTTGCAGGAGTCGGGCAGCCCTATCGACCTGATTACGCTCGCAGAATCGCTGGAGCGTCTGGGACAGCTCGACAGCGTCGGCGGATTTGCCTATCTGGCAGAACTGTCAAAAAACACGCCAAGTGCCGCGAACATCAGCGCTTACGCTGATATCGTTCGTGAACGTGCCGTTGTCCGCGAGATGATCTCGGTGGCGAATGAGATCGCCGAGGCCGGTTTCGATCCCCAGGGGCGCACCAGCGAAGATCTGCTCGACCTGGCGGAATCCCGCGTCTTTAAAATCGCCGAAAGCCGTGCGAACAAAGACGAAGGCCCGAAAAATATCGCCGATGTGCTCGACGCCACGGTTGCGCGTATTGAGCAGCTTTTCCAGCAGCCGCACGATGGCGTGACGGGGGTGAACACCGGTTATGACGATCTCAACAAGAAAACGGCAGGTCTTCAGCCATCGGATTTGATTATCGTCGCGGCGCGTCCGTCGATGGGTAAAACGACATTTGCGATGAACCTCGTCGAAAACGCGGCGATGTTGCAGGATAAGCCGGTGCTTATCTTCAGTCTTGAGATGCCCTCTGAACAGATCATGATGCGTTCTCTGGCGTCCCTGTCGCGTGTGGATCAGACCCGCATCCGTACCGGTCAGCTGGACGATGAGGACTGGGCGCGGATCTCCGGTACCATGGGGATTTTGCTGGAAAAACGGAACATCTATATCGATGACTCCTCCGGCCTGACGCCGACGGAAGTGCGCTCCCGCGCGCGCCGTATCGCCCGTGAACACGGTGGTATCGGCCTCATCATGATCGACTACCTTCAGCTGATGCGCGTTCCGTCGCTTTCCGACAATCGTACGCTGGAGATTGCCGAGATTTCCCGCTCGCTCAAGGCGTTAGCCAAAGAGCTGCACGTGCCGGTGGTGGCGCTATCGCAGCTTAACCGCTCTCTGGAACAACGTGCAGACAAGCGCCCGGTCAACTCCGACCTGCGTGAATCCGGCTCCATCGAGCAGGATGCCGACTTAATCATGTTCATCTACCGTGATGAGGTTTATCACGAGAACAGCGATCTGAAAGGGATCGCCGAAATTATTATTGGTAAGCAACGTAACGGCCCCATCGGTACGGTACGTCTGACCTTTAACGGCCAGTGGTCGCGTTTCGACAACTATGCCGGTCCTCAATATGATGATGAGTAATTTCTAAGGAATTCAAATGCAAGCGGCAACTGTTGTTATTAACCGCCGCGCTCTGCGACACAACCTGCAACGTCTGCGAGAACTGGCGCCCGCCAGTCAGCTCGTTGCAGTCGTGAAAGCGAACGCTTACGGACACGGTCTTCTTGAGACCGCGCGAACGCTCCCCGATGCCGACGCTTTTGGCGTCGCCCGTCTCGAAGAAGCTCTCCGCCTGCGCGCAGGTGGAATTACGCAACCGATACTGCTCCTGGAAGGCTTTTTTGAAGCCTCGGACCTGCCGACCATTGCCGATCAGCACCTGCACACGGCGGTGCATAACGAAGAACAGCTGGCCGCGCTGGAAACGGCTGAACTGAGCGAGCCGGTCACCGTCTGGATGAAGCTCGACACGGGCATGCACCGTCTGGGCGTGCGGCCGGAAAGCGCGGAGGCGTTTTATCAGCGTCTGTGTCAGTGCAAAAATGTGCGTCAGCCGGTGAACATCGTCAGCCACTTTGCCCGCGCCGATGAGCCTGAATGCGGCGCAACGGAACAGCAGCTTGATATCTTCAACACCTTCTGCGAAGGCAAACCGGGGATGCGCTCCATTGCGGCGTCCAGCGGGATCCTGCTATGGCCGCAGTCGCACTTCGACTGGGCGCGTCCGGGCATCATTCTTTATGGCGTTTCGCCGCTGGAGAACAAACCCTGGGGGCCGGACTTTGGCTTTAAGCCGGTTATGTCGCTGGTTTCAAAGCTGATTGCCGTGCGTGAGCATAAAGCGGGAGAGCCGGTGGGTTACGGCGGCACCTGGACCAGCGAGCACGACACGCGTCTTGGCGTGGTGGCGATGGGCTACGGCGACGGCTATCCCCGCGCCGCGCCAACTGGGACGCCGGTGCTGGTCAATGGACGCGAAGTCAAGATTGTCGGTCGCGTGGCGATGGACATGATTTGTGTTGATCTTGGGCCCGACGCGCAGGATAAAGCGGGGGACGATGCGGTGATGTGGGGTGAAGGCCTGCCGGTAGAGCGTATTGCTGAAATAACAAAAGTGAGTGCTTACGAACTTATCACGCGCCTTACTTCAAGGGTCGCAATGAAATACGTCGACTAAGCATGAGCGGGATGCGATGCATCCCGCTTCTGTTAACATCCCCTCGATCTTCTTCCGCTTCCGGTTTATTGTTGAATGCCCTGCCTCATAATAATCCGGAGAACATCGCGTGTTTCAGAAAGTAGACGCCTACGCCGGCGACCCTATCCTCTCCTTGATGGAGCGTTTCAAAGAAGATCCTCGCAGCGACAAAGTGAACCTCAGCATTGGTCTTTACTACAACGAAGACGGCATCATTCCTCAGTTGAAAGCCGTTGCCGAAGCTGAAGCGCGTCTGAACGCAACCCCGCACGGTGCTTCGCTTTATCTGCCGATGGAAGGATTAAACACCTACCGCAACACTATCGCGCCGTTGCTGTTTGGTGCGGACCACGCGGTGCTCGCGCAAAAGCGCGTGGCGACTATCCAGACGCTGGGTGGCTCGGGTGCGCTGAAGGTAGGCGCAGATTTCCTGAAAAAGTACTTCCCGGATTCCGGCGTGTGGGTCAGCGACCCGACGTGGGAAAACCACGTTGCGATCTTCGAGGGCGCGGGCTTTAAGGTGGCGACCTATCCGTGGTTCGACAGCGAAACCAACGGCGTGCGCGTTGATGCGCTGCTGGAAAAACTGAACACCCTGCCGGAGCGCAGTATCGTATTGCTGCATCCGTGCTGCCATAACCCGACCGGTGCGGACCTCACCAATGCCCAGTGGGATGCGGTGATCGAGATACTGAAGGCGCGTAACCTGATCCCGTTCCTCGACATCGCCTATCAGGGCTTTGGCGCGGGCATGGAGGATGACGCCTATGCCATTCGCGCGATTGCCAGCGCGGGGCTTCCCGCTCTGGTCAGCAACTCGTTCTCAAAAATCTTCTCCCTGTACGGCGAGCGCGTTGGCGGCCTGTCCGTGGTGTGTGAAGACGCCGAAGCCGCGGGACGCGTACTCGGTCAGCTTAAAGCGACGGTCCGCCGGATCTACTCCAGCCCGCCGAACTTTGGTGCGCAGGTGGTGGCGACAGTTCTCGGTGACGAAACGCTGAAAGCGTCCTGGCTTGCGGAAGTGGAAGCGATGCGTAAGCGCATCCTGTCGATGCGTCAGGAGCTGGTTAACGTCCTGAAAGAGGCCGTGCCTGGGCATAACTTTGATTATCTTCTCAAGCAACGCGGGATGTTCAGCTACACCGGACTGAGCGCAGCGCAGGTCGATCGCCTGCGCGAAGAGTTCGGTGTCTACCTGATCGCCAGCGGCCGTATGTGCGTGGCGGGTCTGAATGCCAGCAACGTCCAGCGCGTGGCGCAGGCGTTTGCATCCGTAATGTAAGCATTCACTTACTTGCATACTGTATGTAGGCCGGGTAAGGCGTAGCCGCCACCCGGCTTTTTTGTTCGCGCCGGTGCCAGTCATTGCCCGGTGGCGCTTCGCTTCCCGGACCTACACGTTTCTTCTGCGCTTTGTGATCGTCTTCTTTTTATTCAGCTCCATAAGTAAAAACTCCTTTCCTTCCCCTACCGCTGGGGTTATGGTCGGATAGTTTTTTGACCATCCGCTCAAAATAAAAAGATAACAAACTGAATATTCAGGGGAAAATATGCGCAAGATCACACTGGCGCTCAGCGCCGCCTGCTTATTGTTCTCGCTTAATAGCGCCGTTGTTGCACGGGCTTCTGCACCCACGCCGCTTTACACCGGCACTACCGCCGCCATTCTTGCCGAACAGGCCCCCATTCACTGGGTTTCAGTGGCACAAATCGAAAATAGCCTGACGGGTCGCCCGCCGATAGCCGTGGGCTTCGATATTGACGATACCGTTCTCTTCTCCAGCCCCGGTTTCTGGCGCGGCAAAAAAACGTACTCCCCGGACAGCGAAGCCTATCTGAAAAACCCGGAATTCTGGGAAAAGATGAACAACGGCTGGGATGAGTTCAGTATCCCGAAAGAGGTTGCCCGCGCGCTGATCGCCATGCACGTAAAGCGCGGCGACAGCATTTACTTCGTGACCGGACGTAGCCAGACCAAAACCGAAACCGTCTCGAAAACGCTACAGGATGATTTCCTGATCCCGGCGGCCAGCATGAACCCGGTCATTTTTGCCGGGGACCAGGAAGGGCAAAACACCAAAACCCAGTGGCTGGAAAAGAAAAATATCAAAGTGTTCTACGGGGATTCAGATAACGACATCACCGCGGCGCAAGACGTGGGAGCCAGAGGCATCAGGGTGCTACGCGCCTCGAACTCCACCTACCGACCGCTGCCGATGGCCGGAAAATTTGGTGAAGAGGTGATCGTTAACTCTGAATACTGATGTATTAACGGCGGGGTGAATGCTTTTTTAAGCAAATCTCGCTGCGCGGGTTTTACCTTTCGCTTTCTTGCTGCACACTTAGAAAGATTCACCTTTCATAATGGAGCAGCACATGTGGTATCAACAGACCCTGACCTTAAGCGCAAAACCACGCGGATTTCACCTTGTGACGGACGAAGTCATCGGGCAAATCCGCGACCTGTCGCGCGTCAAAACGGGTTTGCTGCATCTGCTGCTTCAGCACACGTCTGCTTCTCTCACGCTCAATGAAAATTGCGATCCCACCGTCCGGTCCGACATGGAGCACCATTTTCTGAAGAGCGTCCCGGACAACGCGCCTTATGAGCATGACTATGAGGGGGCGGACGATATGCCTTCGCACATCAAATCCTCTTTGCTGGGCGTCTCGCTGATGCTGCCGGTCCACAACGGACGGCTACAGCTGGGAACGTGGCAGGGGATCTGGCTGGGAGAACATCGCATTCACGGTGGTTCGCGTAAAATTATCGCAACGCTACAAGGGGAATAAAGATGACAATTTCGGAGATACTTCAGTACTGCATGAGCAAGCCGGGTGCGGAACAAAGCGTTCACAGCGACTGGAAAGCCACGCAGATCAAAGTGGGGGATGTGCTGTTCGCGATGGTGAAAGAGGTGGATGCGCGGCCTGCGGCATCACTGAAAACCAGTCCGGAACTGGCGGACTTACTGCGCCAGCAGCACGATGATGTCAGGCCAAGTAAGCATCTGAATAAAGCGCACTGGAGTACGGTGTTTCTCGACGGCTCGCTGCCAGATTCGCAAATTTACTACCTGGTGGATGCGTCGTATCTACAGGCGGTAGAACTGCTGCCGGAAACGATCCGACAGCAGCTCTCCGTGTGACGATTACAGCAACGGTTTGAGGAAGCGCGCGGTGTGCGAGGCTTCGCACTCTGCAACGGTCTCTGGCGTACCGGAGACGAGGATTTCACCGCCGCCGCTGCCGCCTTCCGGGCCGAGATCGACAATCCAGTCAGCGGTTTTAATCACGTCCAGGTTGTGCTCAATCACCACGATGGTGTTGCCCTGATCGCGCAGCTGGTGCAGCACGTCCAGCAGCTGCTGGATATCCGCAAAGTGCAGGCCGGTGGTCGGCTCATCCAGAATATACAGCGTCTGACCGGTACCGCGTTTGGACAGCTCACGCGCCAGCTTCACGCGCTGCGCTTCACCGCCGGACAGCGTTGTCGCTGACTGCCCCAGACGAATATAGGTCAGACCCACATCCATGAGGGTTTGCAGCTTACGCGCCAGCGCAGGGACGGCGTCAAAGAACTCGCGTGCCTCTTCGATGGTCATATCCAGCACTTCGTGGATGGTCTTGCCTTTGTACTTAATCTCCAGCGTTTCACGGTTATAACGCTTACCTTTGCACTGGTCGCACGGCACGTAGATATCCGGCAGGAAGTGCATCTCAACCTTGATTACGCCGTCGCCCTGGCACGCTTCACAGCGGCCGCCGCGCACGTTAAAGCTGAAACGGCCTGGCGTATAGCCGCGTGAACGCGCTTCCGGCACGCCGGCAAAGAGTTCACGTACGGGCGTAAAGACGCCGGTATAGGTCGCCGGGTTGGAACGCGGCGTACGGCCAATCGGGCTCTGATCGATGTCGATAACCTTGTCGAAATGCTCCAGCCCCTGAATGTCGCGGTACGGCGCAGGCTCGGCCAGCGTCGCGCCGTTCAGCGCCGTCTGCGCAATCGGGAACAGCGTATCGTTGATCAGCGTCGATTTACCGGAACCGGACACGCCGGTGATGCAGGTAAACAGCCCGACAGGCAGCGTCAGGGTCACGTCCTTCAGGTTGTTGCCGCGCGCGCCGGTCAGCTTCAGCACTTTTTCCGGGTTCGCCGCCACGCGCTGTTTCGGCACTTCAATTTTGCGCTTGCCGCTCATGTACTGGCCGGTCAGCGATTCAGGCACCGCCATGATGTCTTTCAGCGTCCCTTCCGCGACCACCTGGCCGCCGTGTACGCCTGCGCCCGGGCCGATGTCGATCACGTGGTCCGCGGCGCGGATCGCATCTTCGTCGTGCTCGACCACGATTACCGTGTTGCCGAGGTTACGCAGGTGAACCAGCGTGCCGAGCAGGCGTTCGTTGTCGCGCTGGTGCAGGCCGATAGACGGCTCATCCAGCACGTACATCACGCCGACTAAGCCCGCGCCAATCTGGCTCGCCAGACGGATACGCTGGGCTTCACCGCCGGACAGCGTTTCAGCCGAGCGGGAAAGCGTCAGGTAGTTCAGACCGACGTTCACGAGGAACTTGAGGCGATCGCCGATCTCTTTCAGCACTTTTTCAGCGATTTTCGCGCGCTGTCCGGAGAGCTTCAGGTTGTTGAAGAAGTCCATCGCGTGGCCGATGCTCATGTCTGAGATAGTCGGCAGCGCCGTGTTTTCGACAAACACGTGACGCGCTTCGCGACGCAGACGTGTACCCTCGCAGGTGGCGCAGGAGCGGTTGCTGATGAACTTCGCCAGCTCCTCACGCACCGCGCTGGATTCGGTCTCTTTGTAGCGGCGCTCCATGTTGTGCAACACCCCTTCGAACGGGTGGCGACGCACGGAAGTGTCACCGCGATCGTTCATGTACTTGAACTCAATATTCTCTTTGCCGGAACCGAACAGGATCACTTTATGTACGTTCGCGCTCAGGCTGGCCCACGGGGCTTCAACGTCGAACTTATAGTGCTCAGCCAGCGATTTCAGCATCTGGAAGTAGTAAAAATTACGCTTATCCCAGCCGCGAATAGCGCCACCCGCCAGCGACAGTTCCGGGTTTTGGATCACACGGTCCGGGTCGAAATACTGCTGAACGCCCAGGCCGTCACAGGTCGGGCACGCGCCCGCCGGGTTGTTGAACGAGAACAGGCGCGGTTCCAGCTCGCGCATGCTGTAGCCGCAAATCGGACAGGCGAAGTTGGCGGAGAAGAGCAGCTCTTCCGCTTTCGGGTCGTCCATATCGGAGACCACGGCCGTGCCGCCCGACAGTTCCAGCGCCGTTTCAAAGGACTCCGCCAGACGCGTCGCCAGATCTTCACGTACCTTAAAGCGGTCAATCACCACTTCGATGGTGTGTTTCTTTTGCAGCTCCAGCTTTGGCGGATCCGACAGGTCACACACTTCACCGTCGATACGGGCGCGGATATAGCCCTGGCTTGCCAGGTTTTCCAGCGTTTTAGTGTGTTCGCCCTTACGCTCTTTAATTATTGGCGCCAGCAGCATCAGGCGTTTGCCTTCCGGCTGCGACAGCACGTTATCCACCATCTGGCTGACGGTCTGGGCCGCCAGCGGGACGTCGTGATCCGGGCAGCGCGGCTCGCCCACGCGCGCATACAGCAGACGCAGGTAGTCATGGATTTCGGTAATGGTACCGACCGTGGAGCGCGGGTTATGCGACGTGGATTTCTGCTCAATGGAGATAGCAGGGGACAACCCTTCAATGTGGTCGACATCCGGTTTTTCCATCAGCGACAGGAACTGACGCGCGTACGCCGAGAGCGATTCAACGTAACGACGCTGTCCTTCGGCATACAAAGTGTCGAAAGCCAGTGAGGATTTGCCAGACCCCGAAAGCCCGGTCACGACGATGAGTTTGTCGCGAGGGATTATGAGGTTGATATTCTTGAGATTATGGGTGCGGGCGCCCCGAACTTCGATCTTATCCATTCACCTTTCCCGGTTGGAACACGGATTGCCTGATTTGTTTGAAGGACAAACGGCTGTCAGAAACGGCTAATTATGACACAAAATGACCTGTTTGAATATACAGTATTGGAATGCATTTTCTGATTCACTGTGTAACAATGTCGAGTTCGCGGGAGAACTCTGGAACGTGCTACGCAACTATCAAAGTGCAGCATGGAAATGGTACACTCGCGCGTTTACACTATTAAGAAACGTATTCAGGAGACACGAACATGGCCAGCAGAGGCGTAAACAAGGTGATTCTCGTCGGTAATCTGGGCCAGGACCCGGAAGTACGCTACATGCCGAGTGGTGGCGCAGTTGCCAACATTACGCTGGCTACTTCCGAATCCTGGCGTGATAAAGCGACCGGAGAAATGAAAGAGCAGACCGAATGGCACCGCGTTGTGCTGTTTGGCAAACTGGCCGAAGTGGCCGGTGAGTATCTGCGTAAAGGTTCTCAGGTCTATATCGAAGGCCAGCTGCGTACCCGCAAATGGACCGACCAATCCGGCGCTGAGAAGTACACCACGGAAGTGGTGGTGAACGTGGGCGGCACCATGCAAATGCTGGGTGGCCGTCAGGGCGGTGGCGCACCGGCAGGTGGCGGTCAGAATCAGCAGCAGGGTGGTTGGGGTCAGCCTCAGCAGCCTCAGGGCGGCAACCAGTTCAGCGGCGGCGCGCAGTCCCGTCCGCAGCAGCAGTCTGCTCCGGCACCGTCTAACGAACCGCCAATGGATTTCGACGACGATATCCCGTTCTGATATCCAGACGCGTGAAAAACAAAAAACCCAGACAATGTCTGGGTTTTTTTTATAACAGGCTATCAGGTAATCACCATCGGCCAGTCTGGCGGAGTGTGGCTCATGGCTTCAACCATCACCACTTTAATGTTTTCCCAGACGGCGGCAATGTCTACCAGCGTAATGCCAAGCAAACCTGTCGCGAACCAGCATGCGGCGCCCAACCCTAACAGGGTGCTAATCACAGCAAGACCTGCGTAGTCGGACTTTCGAAACTGAATGTTTAACGTGCTGGCCAGGAACATCAAAACCGCGCTCAACAACGGCCAGCGCAGGAGCACCATGCTGGTGGTAATGGTTGCCATAAAACCCATCCTCGACAAAACAGACGAACTGGAATGAAACAATGTTTCTCGTTACATAAGATGTGTGAACTATATCACATTTGCTGTTTTATTCGCCAGTATCCGCGTGAGGTAAAAGTGGGATTATTGCCGGGGAAAATATATCGTCGTCGCTCAGAGCGACGTCTGGTCGGAATTTTTATTTTTATTTCATCCAGATAGTAAAACCTTTGCAAAACGCCATCGGCTGTATAGCGTTTACAGCAGTATATCTATGGATTATGCTTGTGTGGAACAATAAATGTACCCGCAAAAATAATTCATCGCATTGAATTAATTGACTTTTTTGGATTTTGTATTCTTTGTTTTACACTCAGCATGCTCTTTGATTTCGTGGTCTTATTCTTTTATTCAGATATGAATTATTGCGGTTGCTCTCTCGATTAATGACCTGCGAAAAGATAATGAAAGAAAAAAGACGCGAGATTATTAACGACAGCATGCAGGCGCTGCATGCCCTGGCGAAGCTGATGCCGCAACTCAACGCGCAGTGTTCGCCAGTTGAAATGCTGGAAATTATCAACAGCGCACTGGGGGCAAATCTCTCATGGGTCAGTGTCGAATCCGCAGACGGGCCGCGCGTGGTTTGTGCCGGCGACGTGACGTGTCACGCCTTTAACGTGGCGGATTTTCTTGCCAGCACCCTGTTGCAGCGGCATCAGCGTGCCTGGCGGGTGATCTACTGGAAAGAGCATATTGGCCGGGCGGTATTTTCCCCTCAGCACCCAGGCTATGCGCGGCTGCAAAGCGGCGTGCTGTGTAAATTCTCAGCGCATGGCAGACAGTGCAGTGGTTATTTCTTTTTGGCTTTTAATGAAAAACTGACCTCGTTGCCGATATTGAAAAATATCGTGGTGGTATTGGTTGAGAAGCTAAAAGATTATTTTGATGACATCATCGTGCGGGAAAAAACGGCGCAGGAAATGCAGCGCGTCGTCACGCAATATAAAACCTTATTTGAGCGTGCTCCGGTATTAATGAACGCCTTTGACAGGCATAACCGGTGTGTATTGTGGAATGCCGAATGCGAAAAAGTCTTTGGCTGGAGTATGACTGAAATCGGCGAGCATCCCGATCCGCTGGCCCTGTTTTACCCGGATCCCGAGGAGCGACAGCGCGTGCAGGAGTCGGTTCGTTTCGCACCGCTTAAGGATATGTACGAATGGCACCCGGTGCGTAAAGACGGGACGCAGTTAACCATTCTCTGGTCAAACATCCTTTTACCGGATAACTCCATTCTCAACATTGGCCTGGATATCACCGAACGTAAAAAAGCAGAACAGCAGCTGACCGTCAAAGCCACCACGGACGATCTGACGGGCTGTCTGAATCGCTCGACAATCTTACAGCGTCTCAAAATAGCGCTGGCAGCCAGTTCGCCGCAGGATGTCAGTAGCCACTTCTGTCTCCTGATGTTCGATCTCGATTATTTCAAGCAGATCAACGATCGGTGGGGACATCAGGTTGGCGATGCGGCATTGATCCACTTTTGCGACCGTATTCGCGAGGTGAGCCCGGCCGGGTCGGCGCTGGGACGGGTGGGGGGCGAAGAGTTTGTTCTTCTGCTGGCGCACACGGATGGTATGGCCGCTACGTTGCTCTCTTCCCGGCTGCGTGCCGCGCTGATCTCAAAACCGCTGCGTGTGGGCGATAAAACGCTGGTACTCTCTTTCAGCGCCGGGGTGGTTGAAGTCTGTCAGGGGCAACGGGATACTTCTGCCATACTGATGCGTGCCGATAAGGCATTATATGACGCCAAGCGTACGGGAAGAGGAAAAACGGTCCTGGCGTCTGATTATTTATAAATCAGCATAAGAACAAAGAGCAGGCTATTTCAGCCAGCGAATTTTCCACACCTGTCGCGGGTAATTATTTTCCTTATCAGAAACGAAATGAATACTTTTAGTTTGGCTTACGGGAAAATATTATCGGCATCACGAATTTTAGGATTTTTAATACCAAAAGTCAGTTGCTAACTTCCCATGATTCATGCAACGTAATCACCTGTTTATCAAAGCAGCCGGTCTTCATTGCTACAGGCGTACAACATGCAGGGATACAGAGCGGGAAATGAATCGTAGCGCGCTGCGCAACATGCTCAAAGTGGTCGGGATTATCATGGTAGTTATGCTGCCGGTGATGCTCGCGCTATGGTTTGCCCAGCTTAGAGCCGTGTCGGAAATCAGCGCCCAGCTGCGCACGTTTGCTGAACTTGCTTTAAACAAAACTGAACGGGTTATTCAACAGGTTGATCTGGCCCGGGAAGACGCGGAAAAATATCAGGGAAAAGTGTGTACGCCGGAGCATCGTCAATATATGTTGAACGTTTCCCGCGGTCGTCTTTTTGTTGCCGATTTAATTTATGCTGAAGGCCAGGCGTTTCTCTGCTCGACCCTTTTTACGCCGGATCATCCTTACACCATCCCCGCTGCCAATTACACACGTAAACCCGACGTTGCTATCTATTATTTTCGCAATACGCCATTTTTTGATGGTTATAAAATGATATATATGCAGCGCGGAAATTATGTCGCAGTGGTCAACCCGCTTTCGTACAGTGAGGTGATGTCAGACGATCGTTCCCTGTCGTGGGGGGTGTATGACACCGTCAGCAATGCATTCTTTTCTGTAAGCCAGAAAGCCAATATTTCTTTATTGCATTCGATGCTTCGACATCAGGAAACGACTTTTCAGAAAGGTGACCGTTTTTATACGATCGTGAAATCCGGGCAGCGGCCGATTGCGGCCATCGTTTCAACCTCCAGCGCCCGTTTTTATAAAACGCTTTATCATCAGGCTACCCTGACGCTACCGCTGGGGATAATTTGCAGCATTATTATTCTGCTGGTGTGGTCGCGTACCCACCGTGAATTCAATTCGCCTGGCCGACTTCTGCACCGGGCGCTGAATAAACGCCAGCTGTGCGTCCATTATCAGCCCATTATTGATATTAAAAATAACCAGTGCGTGGGGGCAGAGGCGTTGTTGCGCTGGCCTGGATTCAACGGTCAGGTTATGAGCCCGGCGGAATTTATTCCCCTGGCAGAAAAAGAGGGGATGATTGAGCGCATTACGGATTACGTCGTGGAGGAGGTGTTCAGCGATCTGGGCCATTTTCTTGCCGCTCATCCCGATCTGTATGTCTCGATTAACCTGTCGGCGTCGGATTTTCACTCTTCGCGTCTTATCGCCCTGATCTCCGACAAAGCCCGCTTTTACTCGGTTCGCGCGCAGCAAATCAAAATTGAGGTGACGGAGCGGGGGTTTATTGACGTGCCGAAAACCACGCCGGTCATTCAGGCGTTTCGCCAGGCGGGGTATGAAGTGGCGATTGATGATTTCGGAACCGGCTACTCTAACCTGCATAACCTCTATTCGCTGAACGTCGATATCCTGAAAATCGACAAATCCTTTATCGATACCTTAACCACCAATAGCACCAGCCACCTGATTGCCGAGCACATCATTGAGATGGCGCAAAGCCTGCGGCTGAAAACCATTGCGGAAGGGGTCGAGACGGGGGAGCAGGTGAGCTGGTTGCTGAAGCGTGGCGTGCAGTATTGTCAGGGATGGCACTTCGCGAAAGCGATGCCGCCCCAGGCATTTATGGCCTGGCAGCAGCAACCCTTGCGTTAACACGCATTAATTGAGCTGATGACGGTAGTCGCTCGGCGTACGGTCAAACTCGCGGCGGAAGACGCGGGAAAAGGTCTGCTGCGACACATAGCCCAGATCCATTGCGATATCAAAAATGGGCCGCTGCGTGGAGCGTAACGCCTGCGCCGCCAGCAGGAGCCTGCGCTGGCGAATGTAATCACCCAGCGTTTGATGCATTACGGTGCGGAACATTCTCTGTAAATACCATTTCGAATAGCCCGACTTCTTAGCGACCACATCAATGTTCAACGGCTGGTCGATATGTTCATCAATCCATTCAATAAGTGTCTGAATAATTTGCTGATGCGACATAAGGTTACCCCTCTGTGGAGACATCTGTCCTGGTTGATTCGTCGTTTTCTCTGCGGGGGAGTATAATTCCTCAAGTTAACTTGAGGTAAAGAGGTTTTATGGAAAAGAGATTACCGCGCATCAAAGCGCTGTTAACCCCCGGTGAAGTGGCTAAGCGAAGCGGTGTGGCGGTGTCGGCACTCCACTTCTATGAAAGCAAAGGGTTAATAAAAAGTATCCGTAACGCCGGAAACCAACGGCGCTACACCCGCGATGTGCTCCGCTACGTGGCGATCATCAAAATTGCGCAACGTATCGGCATTCCTCTGGCCACCATCGGTGACGCGTTCGGCGTATTGCCGGAAGGGCACTCGCTGAGCGCGAAGGAGTGGAAGCAGCTGTCGTCCCAGTGGCGAGAAGAGCTGGATCGTCGTATTCACACGCTGGTGGCCCTGCGCGATGAGCTGGACGGCTGCATTGGTTGCGGGTGTTTATCACGCAGCGATTGTCCGCTGCGTAACCCGGGTGACAGGCTGGGCGAGCAGGGAACAGGGGCGCGGTTGCTGGAGGAGGATTGAGAGGTGTTTGCCGGATGGCGCTTCGCTTACCCGGCCTACGCTCTCGGTTTTGCAGGTCGGGTAAGGCGCAGCCGCCACCCGGCAACAAGCATAAAGAACTAAAGCGCCACTAAGGGCGCTTTAGTTTTTTCCGGTCTTTGTCTTTCTCTCTATCCCGCTGGCTCACGGGAGGGTTTCCCCCGACATCAGTACCCCTCGTGTCGAGCTTGTGGAGGAGGTTCCGGTTTGTACTGACACTTTAATTCTATGCCCGGCCGCCGTTTTTGCCACCGGAGACGGTGAGATTTTAGCCAAATTTTTTTCGTGAAGTTGTTCAGTTTTCTATAGTTAAAAAGTATGAATCACCGGAGAACATCATGCTAACGGTCCACCACCTTAATCAGTCTCGTTCACATCGCGTCCTCTGGGCGCTGGAAGAGCTGGGTCTGACGTATGAGATTGTGCGCTACCAGCGCGAGAAATCCATGCTTGCACCGGATTCGCTCAAAAAAGTGCATCCGCTGGGGAAATCCCCGGTACTGGAAGATAACGGACTGGTGCTGGCCGAATCAGGCGCGATTCTGGAATATCTTCAGGAAACGTACGATTCGGCGTCACGATTCAAACCGTTAGATCCCGCCCATAAAGTGCAGTATCGCTTCTGGCTGCATTACGCCGAAGGGTCTTTGATGCCGCTACTGTTAATGAAGCTGGTGTTTAACAGCCTCGGCAAACCACCCGTCCCGTTTGGCCTGCGCACGCTGGGTAAGGCGCTGGGGCAGGGGGTGCAAAAAGCGTATCTCAACCGCCAGCTGGAAACGCATGCGCGCTTTATTAACGATCATCTTGCCGAAAACAGCTGGTTTGCCGGCGACACGCTGACCATGGCTGATATCCAGATGAGTTTTCCCCTCTTCGCCCTGCTGGCGAGAGGCGGCATTGACAATCTCGACCACATAGCGGCGTGGAAACAGAGAGTGGAGGCACGTCCGGGCTGGCAGACAACGCTTGCGAAAGGCGGCCCGCTGACAATCCCCGGCGAGGGATGAAATGTAACGAAATTGCGCATGGACGATAACGTTTGCGCATCCTCTGCTTAATTCTTCATCGTCATGAGGCAATTTTAGCGAAAAACGAGAAAGTTCAGTTGAAAAGGGCGGGTATTAGGCTAGATAATCGTTTGCCTACATTTGACCACCCGTTTTGTAAGCGCGGAGCTAAACGTTTGCTTTTTTTGTGACGCCCCTTTCGTCGCAAACGCAGCACAAGGATTTGACGTTTCGCTGGCAGTGGAGTCTCCACCACGCTTACGGACTTTCAATAAAAATTTTCAGGGGATGTTTTCTATGTCTACGCCATCTGCGCGTACCGGCGGTTCACTTGACGCCATGTTTAAAATTTCTGCTCGCGGCAGCACCGTGCGCCAGGAAGTTGTTGCCGGTCTGACCACGTTTCTGGCGATGGTGTACTCCGTCATCGTGGTGCCAGGCATGCTCGGCAAAGCGGGCTTCCCGCCAGCGGCGGTCTTCGTTGCCACCTGCCTGGTTGCGGGTGTGGGTTCGATTGTGATGGGCCTGTGGGCGAACCTGCCGCTGGCGATCGGGTGCGCCATCTCCCTGACCGCGTTTACCGCCTTCAGCCTGGTGCTGGGCCAGCATATCAGCGTCCCGGTAGCGCTCGGCGCCGTGTTCCTGATGGGCGTGCTGTTCACCGTAATTTCAGCAACCGGCATTCGTAGCTGGATTTTGCGCAACCTGCCGCAGGGCGTGGCGCACGGCACCGGCATCGGTATTGGCCTGTTCCTGCTGCTGATCGCTGCCAACGGCGTGGGTCTGGTCATCAAGAACCCGCTGGACGGCCTGCCGGTTGCGCTGGGTAACTTCGCGAGCTTCCCGGTGATCATGTCGCTGGTGGGTCTGGCGGTGATCATTGGCCTGGAAAAACTGAAAGTGCCGGGCGGCATTCTGCTGACCATTATCGGCGTGTCCATCGTCGGCCTGATCTTCGACCCGACCGTTCATTTCTCCGGGATTTTCGCCATGCCGTCGCTGAGTGATGACAAAGGCAACTCCCTGATTGGCAGCCTGGATATTGTGGGCGCGCTGAACCCGGTGATCCTGCCAAGCGTGCTGGCGCTGGTAATGACCGCGGTGTTTGATGCCACGGGCACCATCCGCGCGGTGGCCGGTCAGGCTAACCTGCTGGATAAAGACGGACAGATTATTGACGGCGGCAAAGCGCTGACCACCGACTCCCTGAGCAGCGTTTTCTCTGGCCTGGTAGGTGCGGCGCCTGCGGCGGTGTACATTGAGTCCGCAGCGGGTACGGCGGCAGGCGGTAAAACCGGCCTGACGGCCATCACCGTTGGCGTGCTGTTCCTGCTGATCCTGTTCCTCTCTCCGCTCTCTTATCTGGTGCCGGCTTACGCGACCGCACCTGCGCTGATGTACGTTGGCCTGCTGATGCTGAGCAACGTGGCGAAAATCGACTTCGCGGATTTTGTTGATGCTATGTCCGGCCTGATCACTGCGGTATTCATCGTGCTGACCTGTAACATCGTGACCGGCATTATGATCGGCTTCGCCTCGCTGGTGATTGGGCGTCTGGTCTCCGGTGAGTGGCGTAAGCTGAACATCGGTACCGTGGTCATCGCCGTTGCGCTGGTGGCGTTTTACGCGGGCGGCTGGGCCATCTGAATTGACTTTTTATGCGAAAACGGGTGGCTCAGGCCGCCCGTTTTTATTTTCAGGACTCATCCTGTTGCCTTTTACGTTACTCTGGAGAGGATAGAATAAGAGGCACGACGCCTCAGGTTTGGCATATAAGAAACACAGCAAACAGGGAACGCATGGAAATTTTCTTCACAATACTCATCATGACCCTTGTGGTCTCATTATCCGGGGTGGTTACACGCGTACTGCCCTTCCAGGTCCCCCTGCCTTTAATGCAAATAGCTATCGGTGCGCTGCTGGCGTGGCCGACGTTCGGTCTGCACGTGGAGTTCGATCCGGAACTGTTCCTCGTGCTGTTTATCCCGCCGCTGCTGTTTGCCGATGGCTGGAAAACGCCGACGCGCGAATTTCTGGAGCACGGGCGAGAGATCTTCGGCCTGGCGCTGGCGCTGGTGGTGGTCACCGTGGTCGGGATTGGTTTTCTGATCTACTGGGCCGTACCGGGGATCCCGCTCATACCCGCCTTTGCGCTGGCCGCCGTGCTGTCGCCTACCGACGCCGTGGCGCTGTCCGGCATTGTGGGCGAAGGGCGCATTCCAAAGAAAATCATGGGCATTTTGCAGGGCGAGGCGCTGATGAACGACGCTTCTGGCCTGGTCGCCCTCAAGTTTGCCGTGGCGGTTGCCATGGGCACCATGGTCTTTACCGTCGGCGGCGCGACCCTGGAATTCTTCAAGGTGGCGATTGGCGGTATCCTCGCGGGCTTCGTAGTGAGCTGGCTGTACGGACGCTCGCTGCGCTTCCTTAGCCGCTGGGGTGGTGATGAACCGGCGACGCAGATCGTCCTGCTGTTCCTGCTGCCGTTTGCCTCTTACCTGATTGCCGAACACATTGGCGTGTCGGGCATTCTGGCGGCGGTAGCCGCGGGGATGACCATCACCCGCTCCGGCGTTATGCGGCGCGCGCCGCTGGCGATGCGCCTGCGCGCGAACAGTACCTGGGCTATGCTCGAGTTTGTGTTTAACGGCATGGTGTTCCTGCTGTTGGGCCTGCAACTGCCGGGCATTATGGAATCCTCGCTGATTGCGGCCGAAGCGGATCCAAACGTTGAAGTCTGGATGCTGTTTACCGATATCGTGCTCATCTACCTTGCACTGATGCTGGTGCGTTTCGGCTGGCTGTGGACGATGAAGAAATTCAGCGTTCGCTTCCTGACCAAAAAGCCGATGGAGTTTGGCTCGTGGACCACGCGCGAGCTGCTGATTGCCTCTTTCGCGGGCGTGCGCGGGGCGATCACCCTTGCTGGTGTCCTCTCCATTCCTCTGCTGCTGCCGACGGGTGACGTCTTCCCGGCGCGCTACGAGCTGGTGTTCCTGGCGGCGGGGGTGATCCTCTTCTCCCTGTTTGTCGGCGTGATTATGCTGCCGATTCTGCTGCAACATATTGACGCGGGGGACTCCTCGCAACAGCACAAAGAAGAGCGGATTGCCCGTGCGGCGACGGCGGAAGTGGCGATTGTCGCCATCGAGAAGATGGAGGAGCGTCTGGCCGCCGATGCCGAAGAGAACATTGATAACCAGCTGCTGAAGGAAGTCAGTTCACGCGTGATCGGTAATTTGCGTCGCCGTGCTGACGGACGTAACGACGTGGAAAGTTCGTTGCAGGAAGAGAACCTCGAACGCCGTTTCCGCCTGGCGGCGCTGCGCTCCGAGCGTGCCGAGCTGTATCACCTGCGCGCCACGCGGCAGATCAGCAACGAGACGCTGCAAAAGCTGCTGCACGATCTGGATCTGCTGGAAGCGTTGTTGATAGAGAATCAGTAGCGCTGTAATTGCCCGGTGGCGCTGCGCTTACCGGGCCTACGTGCTCGATCGGTTCCCTCTCCCTGTGGGAGAGGGTTAGGGTGAGGGTACCCAAAACCCCTCACAACATTGCAACCACGCCTGCGCGCTGTGCGACAGATAGACCCCTTCACGCCAGATCATCCCCAGCTGCCAGTGCAGGTCGCTCTCCAGCGGGATCCAGCGCAGCGTATTTTTATCCAGCCGCTCGCAGATCGGCTGCGGCAGAATGGCAATCCCCACGCCCGCCTGTACCATCGCCGCCAGAAAATCCCACTGGCCGCTGCGCACCGCAATGCGCGGCTTCACGTTATGCTGGTTAAACAGCGCCATCAGCTGGCGGCTTAAGGCAAAATCTTCGTTGTAAATCAGCAGCGGGTGTTCGCCGAGCAGCTCGGGTTTTACTGACTCAATCTTCAGCCAGTCGCCGGAGCGGGGAACCAGCACGCACAGCGGGTGGCTAAAGAGCGGCAGCGTCGCCAGGCCGCTTTCCTCCTCCACGGGAAGGGCCGTCATGGCCACGTCCAGTTCACCGTTCATCACCGCCTGCTGCACGGTCAGGCCGCCAAATTCAGCAATTTTTAGCTCAACGCCGGGATAGCGCTGACGAAACAGGCTTATCGGGCCGGCCATCATCATGCCGACCATCGGCGGAATACCGAGCCGCAGCAGCCCTTTTGTCAGATGGTTGATGTCCCCAAGCTCGGCCTCCAGCTGGCGGAACTCCGCCAGAATTGCCAGCCCGCGCTCGAACACCACGCGACCGGTATCGGTCAGCAGTAGCTTGCGTCCGTCGCGGATCAGCAGGGTACAGTTCAGCTCATCTTCGAGGTTTTTCAGCATCTTGCTGATGGTTGGCTGGGTTACGAATAACTTCTCCGCTGCGCGGGTAAAACTTTGCTGGCGAACCACCTCGACAAAATAGCGCAGCGTTCTTATGTCCATGATTATTCCTCGAAACTATACCTTCGATGATTTTAATTCATTTCAGTCGATACCGTACGCTCACTATACTGGCGCCTCGTCTCATTTCTGAGGAAAACCCCCATGGCCGTGGCGTTAAGCCGTGTTACGCCTGCCGTTGTTCAACGACTCCAGGTACCGGTTCAGGTACTGCTTTACGCGGGACTGTTTGTTTTCGCGGAATATCTTGTCGACTGGCTGCATCTGCCTTTACCCGCCAACCTGGTGGGGATGGTGCTGTTGCTGACGCTGATCCTCTGTCGCGCGTTGCCCCTTAGCTGGGTGCGGGCCGGCGCACGCTGGCTGCTGGCGGAGATGCTGTTGTTCTTTGTGCCGGCCGTGGTGGCGGTGGTGAACTATGCCCAGCTGCTGATGGTCGACGGCTGGCGCATCTTTGCGGTTATCGCCCTGAGCACGATGATGGTGCTGGGCGCCACTGCCTGGGTGGTGGATAAAGTGTATCGCTTTGAAATCAGCAGGCAGAAGCATGACTAACTTTCAGATAAGCGTGCTGTGCCTGATTGCGACAGTCGTCATCTACTTTGCCAACAAGCGCCTGTATCGCCGCTTTCGCGCGCTGCCGCTGATGCCGCTGGTCTTTACGCCGATCCTGCTGGTGCTGATGCTGGTCTTCGGCCATATCTCCTGGCAGAACTACATTGGCGAATCCCACTGGCTGCTGTGGCTGCTCGGCCCGGCGACCATCGCCTTCGCCGTACCCGTTTATGACAACCTCGCCATTATCAGACGCCACTGGATGTCGCTCAGCGCGGGTGTCGTCACCGCGACGGTGGTGGCGGTGTGCAGTTCGGTCTGGCTGGCGCGGCTGTTTACCCTGTCGGATGAAATCCAGCGCAGCCTGGCGGTGCGTTCGGTGACCACGCCGTTTGCGCTGGCAGCCGCCAAACCGCTCGGTGGCCAGCCGGATCTGGTGGCGCTGTTTGTGGTGGTGACGGGCGTCTTCGGCATGGCAGTGGGGGATGTGCTGTTTCTGCGGCTTTCCATTCGCGAAGGGATGGCGAAAGGCGCGGGGTTTGGCGCGGCGTCGCACGGGGCGGGGACGGCACGTTCGTATGAGCTGGGACAGCAGGAGGGCGTGGTCGCGAGCCTGGTGATGATGCTTTCGGGCGTCACGATGGTGCTGATTGCGCCGCTGGTGGCGTGGGTGATGTTTTAAGCTCCCCGGCCAGAGCGACCGGGGAGAAAAGGCTTAGTGCGCGCGGCCCTGCTCAACGCCCAGGCCGGTTTGCGAGCGGATAAACTGGGCGCGGAATTTTTCACGCTCCAGGTTACCCTCCGGTGAATTATCGGTGGCAGAGAAAATCCAGATCCCGATAAACGCCACGGCAATGGAGAACAGCGCCGGGTATTCATACGGGAAGATAGCGCTTTCGTGACCGAGGATCTGCACCCAGATGGTCGGGCCGAGGATCATCAGAATCACCGCCGTCAGCAGGCCCAGCCAGCCGCCAATCATCGCCCCACGGGTGGTCAGTTTTGACCAGTACATGGAGAGCAGAATGATCGGGAAGTTACAGCTTGCCGCAATCGAGAAGGCCAGCCCGACCATAAAGGCGATGTTCTGTTTCTCGAACAAAATCCCCAGCAGGATGGCGACAACGCCCAGCACCAGCACGGTGATTTTGGAGACCTTCAGCTCATCGCGCTCGCTTGCGCCTTTGCGGAAGACGTTGGCGTAGAGGTCATGCGAAACCGCCGACGCGCCGGCCAGCGTCAGCCCTGCAACCACCGCGAGGATGGTGGCAAAGGCCACGGCAGAGATAAAGCCGAGGAACAGGTTGCCGCCCACCGCGTCGGCCAGATGCACCGCCGCCATGTTGTTACCGCCGATAAGCGCGCCCGCCGCGTCTTTAAACGCCGGGTTTGCCCCCACCAGCATGATTGCGCCGAAGCCGATGATAAAGGTCAGAATGTAGAAGTAGCCCATAAACCCGGTAGCGTAGAACACGCTTTTACGCGCTTCACGCGCATCTGACACCGTGAAGAAACGCATCAGGATATGCGGCAGGCCAGCGGTACCGAACATCAGGCCGAGACCGAGCGAGAGCGCGGATATCGGATCTTTCACCAGCCCGCCCGGGCTCATGATCGCTTCCCCTTTCGGGTGGACCGCCATCGCTTCGGTAAACAGATTATTGAAGCTGAACCCGACGTGCTTCATCACCATAAAGGCCATAAAGCTGGCGCCGAACAGCAGCAGTACCGCTTTGATGATCTGTACCCAGGTGGTGGCCAGCATGCCGCCGAACAGGACGTACATCACCATCAGCACGCCTACCAGCACCACCGCGACGTGGTAGTTCAGGCCGAACAGCAGCTCGATCAGTTTGCCCGCGCCCACCATCTGGGCGATCAGATAGAGCGCCACCACCACCAGCGAACCGCAGGCGGAGAGGGAGCGAATCGGCCCCTGCTTCAGGCGATAGGAGGCGACGTCAGCAAAGGTATAGCGTCCCAGGTTGCGCAGGCGCTCGGCAATCAGGAACAGAATGATTGGCCAGCCCACCAGGAACCCGAGGGAGTAGATCAGGCCGTCATACCCGGAGGTGTACACCAGCGCGGAGATCCCAAGGAACGAGGCGGCGGACATAAAGTCCCCCGCGATCGCCAGCCCGTTCTGGAAGCCGGTAATATTGCCGCCCGCGGTGTAGTAATCGTTACGGGAGCGTACGCGTTTCGACGCCCAGTAGGTGATATACAGCGTCAGCACCACGAAAATCAGGAACATGATAATCGCCTGCCAGTTGGTTGGCTGGCGCTGAACCTCGCCGGTAAGGGCATCTGCCGCATGGGCAGCAAAGGGAAGTGTGGCGGCTAGCGCCGTCAGGACTCGCTTCATGATGCTTTTACCTCGCGCAGAACTTCTCTGTTAAGACGATCGAATTCACCGTTCGCACGCCAGACGTACACACCCGTGAGCACAAACGAAATGATGATCACGCCAATCCCAATCGGAATACCGCGCGTGACGCTGGTACCCTCATGCAGCGGGGTGCCCAGCCAGTGCGGCGCAAAGGCGATCAGCAGAATAAAGCCGACGTAGATAATCAGCATGATGATGGAAAGGATGAAGGCAAACCGTTGCCGTTTTTCGACGAGCTCCCTGTAGTGCGCACTATTCTCTATCTGCTGACAAATATCGTTATTCATCACAGAGTCTCCAGAAGTAAGGTTGGTTTGTTTTTATCCCCTCTCCCCTGTGGGGAGAGGGTGAGGGGAGGAAGGTGCGGTCTGATGCCCTCACCCCGGCCCTCTCCCACGGGGAGAGGGAGAAAACACTAGGAAGGCATTGCGATGGCCTGCTTCTCTTCGAGCAGTTTGTCCACCACGCCAGGATCGGCCAGCGTTGAGGTATCACCGAGGTTACTGGTGTCGCCCGCCGCGATTTTGCGCAGGATACGGCGCATAATCTTGCCGGAACGGGTTTTCGGCAGCGAGTCGGTCCAGTGCAGCACGTCCGGCGTGGCAAGCGGGCCGATCTCTTTACGCACCCAGTTGCGCACCTCGGTATACAGCTCTGGCGACGGCTCTTCGCCGTGGTTCAGAGTGACGTAGGCGTAGATCGCCTGGCCTTTGATGTTGTGAGGAATGCCGACAACCGCCGCTTCGGCAATTTTCGGATGCGACACCAGCGCAGACTCAATCTCCGCCGTGCCCAGACGGTGGCCGGAGACGTTCAGCACGTCGTCCACGCGTCCGGTGATCCAGTAATAACCGTCTTCATCCCGGCGCGCGCCGTCGCCGCTGAAGTACATGTTTTTGAAGGTCGAGAAGTAGGTTTGCTCGAAGCGCTCATGGTCGCCGAACAGGGTACGCGCCTGGCCAGGCCAGGAATCGACGATCACCAGGTTGCCCTCGGTAGCGCCTTCCTGCGGATTGCCTTCGTTGTCCACCAGCGCAGGCTGCACGCCGAAGAACGGACGGGTGGCCGAACCGGCTTTCAGCTGCGTGGCGCCCGGCATCGGGGTGATCATGAAGCCGCCGGTTTCGGTCTGCCACCAGGTATCCATCACCGGGCACTTCTCGTTGCCGATCTTCTTCCAGTACCACTCCCAGGCTTCGGGGTTGATCGGCTCGCCCACGGAGCCGAGGATACGCAGGGAAGAGCGGTCGGTCCCTTCGATAGCTTTATCTCCTTCTGCCATCAGCGCGCGGATCGCCGTTGGCGCGGTGTAGAGAATGTTGACCTGATGCTTATCAACCACCTGGCACATACGCGCCGGGGTCGGCCAGTTCGGTACGCCTTCAAACATCAGCGTCGTTGCGCCGCAGGCCAGCGGGCCGTACAGCAGGTAGCTATGACCGGTCACCCAGCCCACGTCGGCGGTACACCAGTAGATGTCGCCCGGATGGTAGTCGAAAACGTATTTAAAGGTGGTGGCCGCGTAAACCAGATAGCCGCCGGTGGTATGCAGCACGCCTTTCGGCTTACCGGTGGAGCCGGAGGTATACAGGATAAACAGCGGATCTTCCGCGTTCATCTCTTCAGGCTGATGCTGGTCGCTCGCGTTTTCAATCAGATCGCTCCACCACAGGTCGCGCCCCTCGTGCCAGTCGATTTTGCCGCCCGTGCGTTTGAAGACAATGACGTTGTTGATGGATTTTACGTTCGGGTTTTTCAGCGCTTCATCAACGTTTTTCTTCAGCGGAATACCGCGCCCGGCGCGCACGCCCTCGTCAGCGGTGATCACCAGCTTCGAATTCGAGTCGACAATACGCCCGGCAACCGCCTCCGGCGAGAAACCGCCGAAGATAACGGAGTGGATCGCACCGATGCGCGCGCAGGCCAGCATAGCCACGGCGGCTTCCGGCACCATTGGCATATAGATCGCCACCACATCGCCTTTTTTAATGCCCTGGGCCAGCAGCACGTTGGCAAAGCGGCACACGTCGCGATGAAGTTCTTTATACGAGATGTGTTTACTCTGAGAGGCATCATCGCCTTCCCAGATGATGGCCGTTTCGTTGCCGCGTTCAGCAAGATGGCGGTCCAGGCAGTTCGCCGCCAGGTTCAGCGTGCCGTCTTCATACCATTTAATGGAGACGTTGCCCGGCGCGAAAGAGGTGTTCTTTACCTTCTGATAAGGTTTGATCCAGTCGAGGATGTGGCCCTGCTCACCCCAGAACGCGTCAGGGCTGGAAACGGACTGCTGGTATTTCTCCTGGTATTGCTCCGGGCTTATCAGGCAACGGTCCGCAATGTTTGCGGGAATGTCGTGTTTGTGTATTTGGCTCATGGCTTTTTTTCTCCTTGTAAGATGTTAATAATATGTCGCAAAAACGTTAATAGTAGGGGCTTTACAAGCTTTGTTTAGTATTTGGGCGACAGATCACGCAATGTCTGAAGAGTATGAAAATTGAGCGAATGAAACTTTGAAGGGAAATAATTCACCTGAAGAATTATTCACTTTTTTGAAGTGAAAATATTTTGTATAACAAATGGTTATTTATGCGAATTGCTATAAATTGCCGTCAATGACACTTTTTGCAGTGAAATGCCTTGTTCTTTAAGGCTTGCGCAGCATGCCGTGCAAATGATACTCATACGGCGCGTTAAAAAATCCCATAAACCAACGCAACACAATTCATACCCTTTCAGTATGTCTCCATATTCATGCAGTTTTGATGGTACGGAGATTTCATTGAGGAAGTCAGTTTCTATGAAAAATTTGAAAGTCAGCCTGGCCTGGCAGATCCTGCTGGCCCTTGTGCTGGGCATCTTGCTGGGCAGTTACCTCCATTATCATAGCGACAGCCGCGAGTGGCTGATTGCGAACCTTCTCTCCCCTGCGGGCGATATCTTTATTCATCTGATCAAGATGATTGTTGTGCCGATTGTGATCTCGACGCTGGTGGTCGGTATCGCGGGTGTCGGTGATGCGAAACAGTTAGGCCGCATCGGCGTTAAAACTATTCTCTATTTCGAAGTGATCACCACGGTTGCCATCGTTCTTGGCATCACCCTGGCGAATGTGTTCCAGCCTGGTGCCGGGATCGATATGTCGCAGCTGGCGACGGTGGATATTTCGAAATACCAAAGCACAACCGCCGATGTGCAGAGCCATTCGCATGGACTGATGGGGACTATTCTCTCGCTGGTGCCGACCAACATTATCGCGTCCATGGCGAAGGGCGAGATGCTGCCGATCATCTTCTTCTCGGTACTCTTTGGTCTGGGGCTTTCTTCCCTGCCCGCGACGCACCGTGAACCGCTGGTCACCGTGTTCCGATCTGTCTCCGAAACCATGTTCAAAGTCACCCACATGGTGATGCGCTATGCGCCGGTCGGGGTATTCGCGCTGATTGCGGTGACCGTAGCGAACTTCGGCTTTGCCTCCCTGTGGCCGCTGGCGAAGCTGGTGATTCTGGTGCACTTCGCGATTCTGTTCTTCGCGCTGGTAGTGCTGGGCATTGTGGCGCGCCTGTGCGGGCTCAGCATCTGGATCCTGATCCGCATCCTGAAGGATGAGCTGATTCTGGCCTACTCCACGGCAAGCTCCGAGAGCGTGCTGCCGCGTATCATTGAGAAGATGGAGGCCTACGGTGCGCCGGCGTCCATTACCAGCTTCGTGGTGCCAACGGGCTACTCCTTTAACCTGGATGGTTCGACGCTGTATCAGAGTATTGCGGCAATCTTTATCGCGCAGCTGTACGGCATTGACCTGTCGCTGTGGCAGGAGATCGTGCTGGTTCTGACGCTGATGGTGACTTCAAAAGGCATCGCAGGCGTGCCGGGCGTCTCCTTCGTGGTGCTGCTGGCGACGCTGGGCAGCGTCGGTATTCCGCTGGAAGGCCTGGCGTTTATTGCCGGTGTGGACCGTATCCTCGACATGGCGCGTACTGCGCTGAACGTGGTGGGTAATGCGCTGGCGGTGCTGGTAATCTCCAAGTGGGAACACAAGTTCGACCGTAAAAAAGCGCTGGCGTATGAACGCGAGGTGCTGGGTCGTTTTGATAAAACGGCTGACCAGTAACATTCTAAGCCCGGTGGCGCTGCGCTTACCGGGCCTACGGGTTTTGTAGGCCGGGTAAGGCGAAGCCGCCACCCGGCACGTTATTCCCCGCTCAACGCATCAAACTCTTCACACCCGGTATCAAACCCTTCGGTACAGCTCAGGTTTAACCAGTAAAGCGCTTTCTGTTTATTCGGTGTGATAAAGCCTTTCTCACCCTGCCTGAACAGCATTCCTGCCCAGTACTCCGCATAGCCCGTCCGGGACAGAGCCGAACTCCGCTTGAACCACGATGCGGCCTGCACGTCATCCTGAGGAACATCAACGCCATTGGCATAGATCAGCCCCAGCAGCTGTTGCGCATCTACCGCCGAGTCGCTATCGATGTCTTCGGTCGCCGATTGCAGCAGTGCGATGGCCTGCGGGTAGTCGGTTTTGCCCGCCTGCGTGTTCACCAGCACCCGCGCCAGCATGATCGCGCCGCGTTTGCTGCCCGCAATGTTTGCCTGCTGGGCCAGGGCTTTGGCCTGCGCATAGTCACCCTGCGAAAAGTGGATTTGCGACAGCAGCGCCATGGCGTCGACATCACCGCCTTTTGCCGCTTTTTCCGCCCACAGCGCCGCCTGCGCGCTGTCGCCGGAACTGAACCAGGTATCGGCAAGATAATACTGCGCGCGCGCATCGCCTGCTTCAGCCTGCTTTTTATACTGGCTGCCTATCTCATCGGCATGGGCAAACGCGGTTAAAAATAACAACATCAGAAAAAGGGTTTTCATGGATTCTTATCATCTGGGTACACGCCGCGCAGTATAATCGCGGCGACAGAAGAAAAAAACGGGTGCGTTAAGACCTCAGCATCCCACAAGCCGGGCGGAACACGCGTTCCGCCCGAAGAGGTTAGCCTGCGTTACAGGCTAATTTCGCCGCCACCTCCTGATGTTCACTCTTTATTGAAAACTCACATAAGTTACCGCGAGTAATAAAGGTAAAGATCACTATCGTCAGGCAAATAATAAAGACGATGCCTAACGCAGTTTTTAATGGCGTCATGCCTTTTACTCCTTGTGAAAAAAAGAATAAGAGGCTACTCTCAACCTGTTGGGGGTTGAGGGGTAGCCTCGGGTAAATGCAAATTTCCCGGGGCTTTCCACTTTCTGTCCCTCAACAATGCTCAAGACAGAAAGTCTTAAGCACCCGCCGCATATCTTATCCCTCTGAATTAAAATGCAAAGATGTAATTAATTTTCGCGCAAATTACATTTTTTCTGCGAGACATCTTCAGAAATATATATAGATGTAATTAATAGCGATGCCAGAAATAATAATGGGGTGAATATCTCACCCCATTTAGTCAGCGATTAATTAACGGCTTCATCCCATTGCGCTTTCGCGCAGGCGGGCTTTCAGCTTGTTATATTCGTCGATCACATACTGTTCCGCAGCGTGTTGATCCGCTATTGGCTCCACGTTTACGGCGCAGTATTTATACTCCGGCGTTTTGGTTATCGGGCTTAAGTTCTCCGTCACCAGCTCGTTACAGGCGCCAATCCACCACTGGTAGGTCATATAGACTGCCCCTTTGTTCGGACGGTCGCTGACCTGCGCGCGGGTAATGATGCGGCCCTTACGCGAGTTCACCCACACCAGCGCTTCATCTTCAATACCGAGCCGTTCGGCATCGGCGGTGTTGATCTGCGCGTAGCCCGGTTCATCCGCCAGCGCCGCCAGCGCGGCGCAGTTGCCGGTCATGGAGCGGCAGGAGTAGTGGCCCACTTCACGCACGGTGGAGAGCACCATCGGATACTCGTCGGTGAGCTTATCGATCGGCGCGACCCAGTCGCAGGTGAAGAACTGCGCCAGCCCGTTCGGGGTGTCGAACTTCTCTTTAAAGAGGTATGACGTCCCCTGATCGGATTCTGACTCATCCCGGCACGGCCACTGGATGTAGCCCAGCTCACCCATTTTTTCATAGGTTGCCCCATAAAAGTCCGGACACAGATGCCGCAACTCGTCCCAGATCTCCTGGGTGTTGTTGTAGTGCATCGGGTAGCCCATGCGGGTGGCGATTTCGCTGATGATTTGCCAGTCTGTTTTCAGATCCCACTTCGGCTCGACGGCCTTGAAGAAGCGCTGGAAGCCGCGGTCTGCCGCCGTATAGACACCTTCATGCTCGCCCCAGGAGGTCGACGGCAGAATCACATCCGCCGCCGCCGCGGTTTTGGTCATAAAGATATCCTGGACAATCACCAGCTCCAGATCCTCAAAGCCTTTGCGCACTGCGGAAAGTTCGGCGTCGGTCTGGAGCGGATCTTCACCCATGATGTAGGCCGCACGTACTTCACCGTGAGCCGCGCGGTGCGGCAGCTCGCTGATGCGGTATCCGGTGTGTGCCGGCAGACTTTCCACGCCCCAGGCCTTCGCAAACTTCTCGCGGTTTTCCGGGAACTTCACGTACTGGTAGCCCGGATAGGTGTCCGGCAGCGCGCCCATATCACACGCACCCTGCACGTTATTCTGACCACGCACCGGGTTCACGCCCACATGCGCTTTACCCAGATTGCCGGTCAGCATGGCGAGGCTGGTGAGCGAGCGCACGGTTTCCACACCCTGGTAGAACTGGGTCACGCCCATGCCCCACAGGATGGCGGCGGTTTTCGCTCCGGCGTACATCCGCGCCGCCTGGCGGATCTCCTGCGTGCTGACGCCGGTTATCGCCTCTACTGACTCCGGCGTATAGCCTTCGACAATCTTGCGATACTCTTCAAACCCTTCCGTACGGCTCGCGACAAACGCCTGGTCGTAGAGGTTCTCCTCAATAATGACGTGCCCCATCGCATTCAACAGCGCGATGTTCGAGCCGTTTTTCAGTGCGATGTGCATATCCGCAATGCGCGCGGTTTCAATTTTACGCGGATCGCAGACGATGATTTTCGCCCCGTTCTGTTTGGCGCGAATAACGTGATTCGCGACGATAGGGTGAGAATCCGCCGGGTTATAGCCGAAGATGAACACCAGATCGGTGTTATCTATCTCATTGATGGCATTACTCATTGCGCCGTTACCGACCGACTGGTGCAGACCTGCAACCGATGGGCCGTGTCAGACGCGAGCGCAGCAGTCGACGTTATTGGTACCAATAACGGCGCGCGCGAATTTTTGCATCACATAGTTGGTTTCATTTCCGGTTCCGCGTGAGGAGCCGGTGGTCTGAATCGCATCCGGGCCATACTTGGCCTTGATGGCGCTGAGGCGCGTGGCGACGTAATCCAGCGCTTCATTCCAGGAGACGGCTTCCAGCTTGCCGCCGCGCTCGCGGCGGATCATAGGGGTTTTCAGGCGCGGCGTGAGGATTTGGGTATCGTTAATAAAATCCCAGCCGTAGTACCCTTTCAGGCACAGCGTGCCCTGATTGGTTTTACCCTGCGCCGCTTCCGCCCGGACGATTTTGCCGTTATCGACCACCAGGTGGATCTTGCAACCTGAGGCACAATAAGGGCAAACCGTGACGACTTTTTTCATCACTTTGCTCCAGTTAAACAGTTCTTACCTGCCCAATATGCAGCTTCTATGCCATGTTTTTACTATGGGTATTTCCTGACTTTACGGCCCTTTGCGGGGCAAAACCCTGACGAAAAACAGCCAATCGTCAAAATTGACGTGTCGAAAGGGCAGGGGATGTGACATGGATTGAAATTCCGTCACGTAAAAAACAATTCGGCTGGAGCCGGCGGCAGAATGGTTCAGACTTAACATAATTCCCTGACGGAAGCATGCGATGAAACCGGCGATTCTGGTGGTTGATGATGATGTCGCAGTCTGCGAACTGCTACAGGATGTGCTCAGCGAGCACGTCTTTACCGTGCTGACGTGTCACACCGGTCAGGACGCGGTGAACCGTGTCCAGCAGGATCCCGGCATTGCGCTGGTTCTGCTGGACATGATGCTGCCGGATATCAACGGATTACAGGTTTTGCTGCAACTGCAAAAGCAGCGACCATCGCTACCGGTGGTGATGCTGACGGGGCTGGGAAGTGAATCAGATGTGGTCGTCGGGCTGGAAATGGGCGCCGATGATTACATCGGAAAACCGTTCAATCCGCGCGTGGTGGTCGCCCGCGTTAAGGCGGTGCTGCGTCGAACCGGCGCGCTGGACGCGGAGCCTGCCGCGCCGCGCGTTGAAGGTATTACCTTTAACGGCTGGACGCTGGACACCACCCGCTGCGAGCTGAGCGATCCGCAGCGTAATACCGTGCCGTTAACCCAGGGCGAATACGGCCTGCTGCTGGCATTAACGCAAAACGCCCGCCGGGTACTGAGTCGTGAACAGCTGCTGGAGCTGACCCACAGCGAAAGCGCCGAGGTCTTTGACCGCACTATCGACGTGTTGATCATGCGGCTACGGCGAAAAATTGAGGTCAATCCGCACCAGCCTTTGCTGATCAAAACCATTCGCGGTCTGGGCTATGTTTTTGCCACGGACGTTTCCCATCATGAGAAAGCCGCCTGACCGTTCTCCTGAATAAACGCCTGAAGCTCGGCCAGCGTTTTCGCGCCGTCAATCGCATCGGCCGCCAGCAGGCTGGCCCGCGCGCAGGCGTGCGCCAGATAAATACTCTCGGTAAGCGACAGCGATTCATGGCAACCGTATAAAAAGCCTGCGCAAAACGCGTCGCCCGCACCGACGCTGCCGATAATCTCGTCCTGCGTCAGCTTCCACGAAGGAACCCATTGCCCTTTTTCACCCGGCGCTTCACCCCATGCCCCTTCCGGACAGTGGATCACTACCCGCTGCCGCACGCCTGCCGCCAGCAACTGTGCGGCAGCGTCGGCGATATGGACCATGTTCAGCGCACCATGACCGTCGCGGATCTCAAGCCCGCTAAACTCACCGGCTTCCAGCTCGTTAATCACCAGATAATCAAGATGACGCAGGGCAGGGAGCACCAGCGGCTGATAGCGCGGATCGCCCTTGCGGGAGACCAGATCGAGCGAGGTTTCATACCCCTGATCGCGCATCTGTGCCAGTAACCGCGCGCTGCGGGTGCCAAACTCCTCGTCCGGCATGTCCAGGCTGTCGAGCAGCAGCAGATAGCCGAGATGGAAGATCTTCAGCGATCCGTCTAAACGATCGAAGGCGGGAAGATCCAGCAGGCGGTTGGCGCCCGGCGAGTGAAAAAAGGTGCGCTGTCCGCTGGGGTCGGTCATCACCTGCGACATCGACGTTGGGGCGAACGTCGTGCGCTGCACGCGCTGGCGATTGACGTGATACTGGTCGAGCATCGCCAGAATATAGTCTCCGTCGCTGTCTTCCCCAATCAGCCCCACCGCCTGTAACGGCAGGCCGACGTGCATTTTCGCCAGCGTCAGCAGAACGTTGAGCGGCGCACCGCCGGTTGAGCGTTCGCTGTGGGTGATTTCCGCCAGCCAGCCGCGCTCCGGCCACTGTACGATCTGGTGGACGTGATCCACCAGCATGTTGCCTGCGGCGATAATCCCTTTGCGTTCCATTATGCCTGCCCCGCGCTGCCGAAGATGCGCATCTGCTCCGCGACCGTATCGGTAATGGCCTCTTCAATGCCCAGCAGCAGTTCGGCAAACTCATCGTACAGCGGCTGGCGGTTCGCCATGCGCTGCTCAACGGCGGCGAGCGCGGCCTGCGACATGCCGGTATAAAAATTGATTTTATGAATGCCCAGCTCGATAGCGCGGCGGAAGTCGGCATCGCTAATTCCCGAGCCGCCGTGTAAAACCAGCGGCAGCCCCGTCTGCTGGCGAATGGCGTCCAGACGCGTGAAATCAAGCTTCGGCTCGCCCTTGTATTTCCCGTGCGCGTTGCCAATGGCGACCGCCAGCGCGTCAATGCCGGTTGAATCGACAAATTCGCGCGCCAGCTGCGGGTCGGTAAAGAACGCTTCATCCGCATGCCCATACAGCGCGCCGCCTTCATCTCCGCCGACTGCGCCCAGCTCCGCCTCCACCGAGACGCCCACCGCGTGGCACATCTTCACCACTTCCCGGGTCTGGCGGATATTTTCTTCATAGCTCAGCGTCGAGCCGTCGAACATCACCGAGCTGAACCCTAAGCGCAGGGTGCGCACGACGGCCTCAAAATGCAGCCCGTGGTCGAGGTTAAGCACCACGGGAATATCGTGACGGGCGGCTTCGAACTTCACTGCTTCGACAAGCGACTCAAGAGACACGTACTTAAAATGCACTTCGGCGATGTTGATGATAAACGGCGAGCGTTCCTGCTTCGCGGCGGCAAACAGCGCGCGCAGAAAATGGGAGTCGAGAACGTTGAACGCGCCCAGGGCGTAGCGGTGTTCTCTGGCGTGTGCCAGACCGTCGGCAAGAGAAATCAATGGCATCATTCACTCCTTATATCCGAAACAGGTTGTACTCGTTGCACAGCACCAGCACCGCCGGTTCGTCTTCTTCGATGGTGTTGTAGCGATCGATGGGCTGTAAAAAGTGGTTGTCGTGTTCATCGTCATTGACCGACGACACTTCGCCCACCAGCACGTCGCCAAAGCCGCGTTCACCCCAGAAACTGTGGTACAGGCCGGGCGTCAGGCAGATGCTTTCCCCAGGCGTGAGGCGCAGCTGGCTGCCGGGCGCGTGCGTCTGCCGACAGCCGTCTATCGTGACGATCACGTCGGTGTTTTCGGTCTCCTCATGCGCCCCCGCATTCCATAACTCAATAATCAGATTCCCGCCGCCGCGGTTGATGATGTCCTCCCGCTTGCGCCAGTGGAAATGCATCGGCGTCACCTGGCCGTCGCGGACGTGCATGATTTTTTCGGCATAGCACTTCTCATAAGGCACGCCGTTGGGGGAGCCGTTGCGCAGGGTAAACAGCGTCAGCCCCTGTGCGGCAAAGCTGTTGCAGCCAAACGCCGTCACGTCCCAGCCGAGCCTGAGGTCGAACACCTCCTGCCAGGCGGCCTGGTCAAGCTGCTGCCATTTTGTTGGCGGAAAGCTGGCAAACGGTGGGAGATGCACGTTGTGCATGGAGAAGAACTGCCGCGTGTGGCCGAGGATTTCATTGATGTCGGAGCGTTTCATGGGGACTCCTTGCGTTTTATGCCACCCCCTCACCCCGGCCCTCTCCCTCAAGGGAGAGGGGGAGAGGGTTAGGGTGAGGGCATCAGGCCGCACCGGGGTTACTTAACCGTCCACCCCTTATACGTGCCGACGTTCTTTTTATCGATCATCGTCACCGGGATCAGCACAGGCTCTTTCGGCGCAGGTTTGCCCTGAAGAATGTCATAGCCGATCTCCACCGCCTTCGCCGCCATCACCTGCGGATCCTGCGCCGGCGTCGCCACAAACAGGGAGTTTTCGCGCTTCAGAGCTTCTTCACCGTCCGGGCTGCCATCCACGCCAACGATAAAGAACTCATTACGTTGAGCCTGTTTCGCCGCCAGATCGGCACCGATCGCCGTCGGATCGTTAATTGCGAATACGCCGTCGATCTTCGGATTGGCCGCCAGCAGGGAGGTCATGACCTCCAGTCCGCCTTCGCGGCTGCCTTTGGCGTTCTGATTATCCGAGAGCACTTTGATATCCGGGTGGCGCTTAAACTCGGTCTGGCAGCCTTCCACGCGGTTTTGTACCGCAGAAACCGGCGGCCCGTTGATGATCACCACGTTGCCTTGACCTTTCAGGCGGTCGGTTATGTACTTACAGGCCATCTCCCCCGCCTGGGTGTTATCGGAGGTGATGGTCGCATCAGCCCCTTCCGCCGCCACGTCAACCGCCACGACCACGATCCCCGCCTCTTTGGCGCGTTTTACCGCCGGGCCGATCCCTTTGGAATCCGCAGCGTTGAGGATGATCATGTCCACTTTCGCGGCAATGAAGTTGTCGATCTGCGACACCTGCTGGCCCAGATCGTACCCGCTGGAGACCAGCGTCACCTTGACGTTATCCCCCGCCAGCTTGCGCGCTTCCAGCTCGGCGCCTTTGGTGATCTGCACGAAGAACGGGTTAGCCAGGTCGCCCACCGTCACGCCGATGGACTTCAGATCTTTTGCCTGCGCAAACGGGGTTGCGGCCAGCAGCGCGCCAGCACAGAGCGCGGTCACTAAGGGCTTCAATCTCATGCTGTATTCCTCTCGTAGGGTATTGTTGTTATGCACTTTGATGGTGTCGGGTACGGTATTTGTCGATCAGCACCGCTATGATGATCACCGCCCCTTTGATCACCAGCTGCCAGAAGTAGGAGACGCCCATCAGCGTCATGCCGTTATTGAGGGTGGCGATGATCAATGCACCGACCAGCGTGCCGGTGATCGTGCCGATCCCGCCGACGAAGCTGGTTCCGCCGAGGATCACCGCCGCAATCGCATCCAGCTCGTACCCCGTGCCGAGGTTGCCGTTGGCGCTGTAGAGGCGCGAGGCGCTCATCACGCCGCCTAATCCCGAGAGCAGGCCGCTCATGCCGTAGACAAACAGCAGCACCAGCCAGACCTTGATGCCGGTTAAGCGTGCCGCCTGCATATTGCCGCCGACCGCATAGATGTGAACGCCGAGGGTTGTGCGACGCAGAATAAACCAGCACACCACAATCACCGCCAGGGCGATCACCACCAGCCACGGAATCGGGCCGAGGTAGTTGTTGCCGATCCACTCGAAGTTAATGTTGGAGTTAATGACCGTCGTGCCGTCCGCCAGCAGATACGCCGCGCCGCGCAGTGCCGTATAGGTGCCGAGGGTGACGATAAACGGCGGCAGCCCGGCAAAGGCCACCAGCGCGCCGTTGAACAGCCCCAGCACCATACCGAGCATCAGCGCCGCCGGAATGGAGAGCATCGCAAATTCCGGGATAAGCGAGACCACCATCGCCGCTACCGCCGTAGTGCCCAGAATCGAGCCCACAGAGAGGTCAATCCCGCCGGTCAGGATGATGAAGGTCATCCCCGCCGCCAGCACGATGTTGATCGACGCCTGCCGGGTAATATTCAGCAGGTTGCTCTCGGTGAAAAAGTTCGGGGCGATGAAGCCAAATACCGCCACAATCAGGATTAAAATTGGCAAAATGCCGATCGTTTGCATCAGATCGCTCATCAGCATTTTTTTGGCGGAGGCGGATTTCGCTACCTGCTGCGGATGGGTTGGAGTTGTCATAATTACACCGCCTGATGATGTGTGTCGTTCACGCCGGTTGCCAGCGTCATAATGTTTTCCTGAGAGATGTCGCGTCCGTGGAGTTCACCCGCGATGCTGCCTTCCCGCATCACGTACACCCGGTCGCTCATGCCCACCACTTCCGGCAGCTCGCTGGAGATCATCAGAATCGCCACCCCTTTGCGCGCCATCTGGTTCATGATGCGGTAGATCTCGCTTTTCGCGCCGACGTCCACGCCGCGCGTAGGTTCGTCCAGAATCAGAATGCGCGGGCCAATCGCCACCCAGCGGGAGATCAGCAGCTTTTGCTGGTTGCCGCCGGAGAGCCCGCCCGCGCGCACCTGAGAATGCGGCACGCGGATATTGAGCAGGGCGATGGCGTCATCGGAAATAGACTGCGCTTTTTTGCGGTTCAGCCAGCCGAAGGTGGCGTCGCGCTCCAGCGTCGCCATGGTGATGTTCTCCTGCGCCGCCAGCTCCAGAAACAGCCCCTGCTCCTTGCGGTTCTCGGTAAGAAAACCGATGCCGTTTTCAATGGCCGCGCGCGGGGAGTGGATCACCACCGGTTCGCCGTCGACCTCGATCATGCCGCCGGTGGCTTTGCGCACGCCGAAGATCAGCTGCGCCAGCTCGGAGCGACCGGCCCCGACCAGCCCCGCCAGCCCGACGATTTCACCGGAGCGAACCTGCAAACTGCACGGCAGCACTTTTTTGCCATCTGTCAGGTGGTGCACGTTCAGACGCGGGCTGCCGAGCGGAATATCGCGCTCTTTGTTAAACAGATCGCTGAGCGGGCGGCCCACCATCATGCGCACCAACTCAGAGGCATTCAGCTTGTCGCGCGTCAGGCTGCCGACGTACTGCCCGTCGCGCAGGACGCTGACGCGATCGGAAAGCTCATACACTTCCGCCATGCGGTGGCTGATGTAGATAATCGCCATCCCTTCATCGCGCAGGCGCAAAATCAGTTCAAACAGGCGGTGCGTTTCGCGCGAAGAGAGGGCGGCGGTGGGTTCATCCATCACCAGAATGCGGCTGTTGCGGTGCAGCGCGCGGGCGATCTCCACCTGCTGTTGCTCAGCGATGGTCAGCTTCATGACCAGGTCGGTGGCGCTGAACTGCGCGCCCAGACGGTCAATGACCGCCTGCGCCTGGGCTGCCATCTCTTTGCGCTGGACCAGCCCGCCGCGCGTCAGCTCGCTGCCGAGAAAAATGTTTTCCGCCACGGTCAGGTTAGGAGCAAGCTGCATCTCCTGATAAATCAGGGTAATGCCTGCGGCCAGCGCATCCTTCGGACCTTTGATGTGAAACGGCTGACCGTCGATGAGGATGTCGCCGCTGCTGGCGGTATAAGCGCCTGCGAGGATCTTCATCAGCGTGCTTTTTCCGGCGCCGTTTTCCCCCATCAGCGCGTGGATCTCTCCGGGGAAAACCGTCAAATCCACACCCTTGAGCGCGTGGAAATTGCCAAACGTCTTGGCAATGTGGCGCATCTCTAAAACCGGGGTTCTGCTCATGGCGGATCTCCTGTGAATGTCGATATCTGCACTTCATCACAGGTGCGTAAATGCAAAATGTCAGAAGCTGTTCATATTTGTCATAGTTATGAATAGCTAATCGCCATCACATTTTCCTTTTCCCTCTCCCTGTGGGAGAGGGCCAGGGTGAGGGCACCAAACCGCAGAGGAGCCCAAACCCATGTCTTCACGCCCCCCGTTCTTCACCAGCGCCCGCGGTCGCCTGCTGATATTTAACCTGCTGGTGGTGGCGGTAACGCTGATGGTAAGCGGCGTGGCGGTGCTCGGCTTTCGTCATGCCAGCCAGATCCAGGAGCAGGTGCAGCAGCAAACGCTGGATGATATGACTGGCAGCATGAACCTCGCGCGTGATACCGCGAATGTGGCGACGGCGGCGGTGCGGCTGTCGCAGGTAGTCGGTGCGCTGGAGTACAAAGGCGAAGCCGAGCGGCTGAAGCAGATGCAAACGGCGCTGCGCCACTCGCTGGAGCAGCTTGCCGATGCGCCGCTGGCGCAGCAGGAGCCGGCGCTGGTGGCGCGTATTATTCGCAGGAGCAATGAGTTACAGCAGAGCGTGACGGGAATGCTGGAGCGCGGGCAAAAACGGCATCTGGAGCGTAACGCGCTGCTCAGCGCGCTGTATCAAAGCCAAAGCTATCTGCGTCATTTGCAGGATATCAACCGCCGTTACGCGAGCAATGTGCCAGACGCCCGGCAGCTTGCAGAGATGGACAGGCTGATCGTTGCCGCCATTGATACCCCTTCACCGCGCGCCACGGTGCAGCAGCTGGACGCAGTAACCGCGATGTTACCCGCGAGCGCCCTGCAACCGGTGGTCAACCTGGTGCTCCCGGATTTTAATGATGAACTGCGCAAGCTCGCGCCACTGTCAAAGCAGCTGGAGGAGAGCGATCTGTCCATCAGCTGGTATATGTTCCACATCAAGGCGCTGGTGGCGATATTAAACCGCGACATCAATCAGTACGTTGAACAGGTGGCGCAGGCCTCCCGGCTGCGTACCGCCCAAAGCCACCAGGAGCTGCGCTCCATCAGCGTGTTTATCAGCGTCTTCGCGGTGCTGGCGCTGATCATCACCGGCTGCGCCTGCTGGTATATTTACCGCAATCTGGGCTCCAACCTGACGGCTATCTCAAGGGCAATGTCGCGCCTCGCTCACGGCGAGCAGGATGTGTCGGTGCCCGCGCTACAGCGGCGTGATGAGCTGGGGGAACTGGCGCGCGCGTTTAACGTTTTTGCCCGCAATACCGCTTCGCTGGAGCACACCACGCGGCTGCTGAAGGAGAAGACCTCGCAGATGGAGGTCGACCGCATCGAACGTCAGGGGCTGGAGGAGGCGCTGCTGCACAGCCAGAAAATGAAGGCGGTCGGGCAACTGACGGGCGGGCTGGCGCATGATTTTAATAACCTGCTGGCGGTGATTATCGGCAGTCTGGAGCTGACCGATTCAGCGTCACCGGACGCGCCGCGCATCACTCGTGCGCTCAAAGCCGCGGAACGCGGGGCCATGCTTACCCAGCGTCTGCTGGCCTTCTCGCGCAAGCAATCCCTGCAACCCCATGCGGTAGAGATGAAGCCGCTGCTGGAGAACCTGAGCGAGCTGATGCGGCACTCGCTTCCCGCCACGCTGACGCTGGATATTGAAGCGCAAACCCCCGCCTGGCCCGCATGGATTGACGTCAGCCAGCTGGAAAACGCCATTATCAACCTGGTAATGAACGCCCGTGATGCAATGGAGGGGCAAAACGGTGTGATTAAAATCCGCACCTGGAACCAGCGTGTGACCCGCAGCGACGGGCGCAGGCAGGATATGGTCGCGCTGGAGGTGATTGACCACGGCTGTGGGATGTCGCAGGAGGTGAAATCGCAGGTCTTTGAACCGTTCTTCACCACCAAACAGACCGGCAGCGGCAGCGGGTTAGGGCTGTCGATGGTGTACGGCTTTGTGCGTCAGTCCGGGGGGCGCGTTGAGATCGAAAGCGCGCCGGGGCAGGGAACCACCGTGCGGCTCCAGCTGCCGCGCTCGACGCTGCCCGCGTTCTCCGATGATGCCGCGCTGGCGACCACGGCCCCGGCAGAGAGTGAGCTGCTTGTGCTGGTCCTGGAAGATGAGGCGGGCATGCGGCAGACCCTGTGCGAGCAACTGCACCAGCTTGGCTACCTGACGCTTGAAGCCGAAAACGGCGAGCAGGCGCTGAACATGCTGGACGCGTCCCCGGATATCGGCATGTTTATCAGCGACCTGATGTTGCCGGGCGGCCTGAGTGGTGCGGAGGTGATCGGCCATGTACGCAGCCACTATCCGCAGTTGCCGGTGCTGCTGATCAGCGGACAGGATTTGCGCCCGGCGCATAACCCGCAGCTGCCGGACGTTCAGTTACTGCGAAAACCGTTCACCCGCGCACAGCTGGCGCAGGCGCTGCGCAAGGTGATGGCAGGAATCGGCAGCGAGCCAGGGTAGCGGCCCCCTGAGCGCCGTTAAAAGACGACGACGAGGCAGGGATAAATTTCACGGACTCATGCGGCAGCGGGCGGCGCAAATGCTGCTTTATCCCGACAATCAGCGCTTCGCGCGGAAAGCCAGGCATATCCATTACGCCGCCACCGAGGATCACCGCATCCGGATCGAACAGATTTACACTGGTGGCAATGGCGCGGGCTGCATGATTCAGGAGTTGCTGTACGAAGGGGTCATCGGGTACGGCTGAAAAGATATCTCCCATCGCATACTCGCGGGGCTGCTGTTCGTACCACTGTTTCAATGCGATACCGGAACAAACCGTTTCCAGACATCCCGGGTTGCCACAACCACAGTGCCGCGTCATATCCCCCTGTGGAATATGCCCGAGCTCGCCCGCTACGCCGTGCGCGCCCGTCCATGGAGCACCGTTTAGCCAGATGGCAAATCCCATGCCGGTGCCAAGATAGGCCGCCAGAACCTCTTGCTGCTGGAGATTGTGTTGCACCACGTCAAACGAAAGCTGAAGGTTAACGTCGCGGGAAAATTCGACCGGGCAGCCTAGCGCATCTTCAAGTTTGCCCGCCAGATCGCGGAGCTCATTCGCCTGCAAAGGCAGATTTGGCGTCGAAATAATGGTGCGTTTGTCTTTGCCGACCAGTGCCGGAAAGCCCATGACCAGACCGCGACAGTGAACCTGTAAATGACGCAGCTGAGCCGTGATCATTTCCGTCACGCCGCACACCACACCAGAGCGGATAACCTCCGCGGTGCGCTGTTTTTCACAATGCAACACCGCACCGTCGGCCGTTTGCAGGCAAAAACGGATATGAGTGGCCCCCATATCCACTCCGGCGACGACATCAGGCTGTTTTTGCATGAGGAACAACCTCGTTTCGTGCCGACAGGATCTGCCCGGCCATAAGCTGCCATGCATCCCCGATATTCTCTGCATGGTTGAACAGACCAGACGTTCCGACGATAAAGACATCTGCGCCGGCGGCCATCAGTTTTTTATAGGTGGCCTGATTGCATGAGCCATCGATCTCAATCTCATAGCTCAGCCCTTCGCGTTCGCGCCAGGCTTTCAGCTCGGCAATTTTCTCCAGCATTTCCGGAATGAACGGCTGCCCGGCAAAGCCTGGATCGACGGTCATCACGGTGATTTTGTCCGCCTTATGAATATAGTATTTCATTGCCTCAACCGGGGTTTCCGGGTTGAGGATGAGTCCCACCTTCATACCGTGACGACGGATCTCTTCAATCAGGCGGAAAGCCTGACCGTTGATGGTCTCCGGGTGCAGTGTGATGAAGTCTGCTCCGGCCTGCGCCAGCTGGCTTATGTAGTCCTGCGGGCGAGTCACCATCAGGTGACAGTCCAGTGGTTTGGTGGCGAGCTTCTTCACCTGGCCGACAAAGAACGGAGACAGCGTCAGATTAGGCACAAAGTGGCCGTCCATGATGTCGATATGGAAGTAGTCCGCGTGCTGGTCAATAAATTCGATCTGTTCTTTGAATTTCAGCAGATCCATACACATCAGGGAGGGTGAAATTTTCATAGTGATTTCCTTACTTACTGATCAATCTGTCGAGGGCAACAGCGGCGATAATCAACCCGCCCATTACCACCAGCTGGTAGTAGGTTTGTACCTGTAAGATATTGAGTCCGTTATTGATGGTGCCGATGATGAGACCACCAATCACGACCGAGAAGATGCGGCCTTTACCGCCGAAGAAGCTGGTTCCGCCGATGATGGCGCTGGCGATGGCGTATGTTTCAAATCCCATCCCGGCCAGCGGCTCCGCTGCGCCCAGACGCGCAGTCGACACCACGCCCGCCAGCCCGGCGCATACTCCAGAAATAATGAACACCACCAGAATATGAAACTTCACGTCGATGCCGGAGTAGAACGCCGAGTTTTTGTTACCGCCCAGGGCGTAGATATTGCGCCCCAGCCGCATACGGGTGGTGAGGAACCAGAGGATCACCGCGACGATCAGCGAGAAGATGACCGGTACGGGTATCCCGAGGACGCTGGCAGCGAAGAAGTTTACAAAATCGAACGAGAAGCCATAGACGGAGTTAGCATCGGAAATCACCAGCGTGATGCCGCGAAAAATGGCGTTAGTACCGAGAGTGATAATGAACGGATGTAGCCCGGTCCAGTTGACCAGACAGCCATTGATCGCCCCCAGCGCGCCGCCGACCAGTACGCCGCCAATCAGTGCTGCAAAAAACGGGTCGACACCAGCCAGCATCAGTTTGGCAGTCACCATGCCGGAGAGTGCCAGAATGGCTCCGACGGACAGATCAATACCCGCGACAAGGATGGCAAAGAATTCGCCCATCCCGATCAGCACCGTTACCGAGCTCTGGACAAAAATCTGCGTGATGTTGTTGGTGGTGAGGAAGTACTCCGATGACAGCGTGCCAAAGATGGCGACTATAATCGCGAGGATAAAAAAGGTACCGTACTTGTCCCAGAACAGCGCGAAGTTAAATGGCTTTTTCTCCGCCATATCGCCTTTCACTCTTGTGGTAATGCCCATGCCATGATCTCCTCTTCGCTCATGTCGTCGCGATTGGTCAGGATTTGCGTCAGCCGCCCTTCGCAGAACACGGCGATGCGGTCGCAGACGGCGATAATTTCAGGTAATTCAGATGACACCATCAGGATGACCTTGCCTTCGTCAGCCAGCTGGCGCATCACCTTGTAGATTTCGGCCTTTGCGCCGACGTCGATGCCTCGCGTGGGTTCATCAAAAATGATGACGTCCGGGTTGCAACACAGCCATTTAGAAATCAGCACCTTTTGCTGATTGCCGCCGGAGAGTTCGGTGATGTTTTGCTCTACGCTATGGCACTTCAACGCCAGCAACTGGCGCTGTGCTTCGGCGGTCTTGCGTTCTTCATGCTCGCGAAAGAGCCCCATGGCCCCTTTATAGCCACCGTTTTTCAGGCTCTGGCTGACGGCCATGTTTTGGGCGATAGAGAAATTAGGGAAAAAGCCATTTTCGCGGCGGCTTTCGGTGATGTAGGCCATCCCTTTTTTCAACGCATCCAGAGGCGAACGCGGGGAGATGGTTTTGCCGTTGAGGCGAATTTCACCGCTCGCGCGTTTATCCACGCCGAAGAGACAGTCCATCAGTTCGGTACGTCCCGAGCCGACCAGACCCGCAAAACCCAGTATTTCGCCGCGGTTCACGCTGAACGAAATATCTCGCACTTTTTTCTTGTCCCGGCTGGTGACGTTGTTCACCTCAAACACCGTGTCGCGTTCGATGTTGCCGGTGCTCTCTTTCATGGCGTTAAAGCGGTTTTGCAGTTCGCGGCCGACCATCAGGCGCACAATGTCGTCGTTTGAAACGTCACTCACCAGGCCACTGCATACGCTGGAACCGTCTTTCATTACCGTGTAGCGGTCGCAGATGCGGCGGATTTCCGCGAGCTTATGCGAGATATAGACAATGGCGGTGCCTTCTTTACGCAGCTGATTCATGATCAAGAAAAGATAATCCACCTCTTTATTGGTTAATGAAGATGTGGGTTCATCCATAATGATCACTTTGGCATCGAGCATTAAGGTTTTCGCAATTTCCAGCATCTGTTTATGGCTGATGGATAAATTCGCTACTTTTTCATCTAAATCGACTTTTAATCCGACGCGTAAGAGCATCATCGCACCGCGAATGCGCATCTCTTTCCAGTCAATAATCCTGATGCCACAAACCTTTTTAGTCAGGTGACGGCCTATATATAGATTTTCCAGCACGGTTAATTCATCAATAACGCTGAGTTCCTGATATATAATGCCGATGCCCAGTTGTGCTGCCAGTTTATGATCCAATTTGTCGTAATTCTTTTCATTAATAATAATGGAGCCTTTGGTCGGCTCATGAATTCCCGACAATACTTTCATTAAGGTTGATTTACCGGCACCATTCTCCCCTAATAACGCGTGGATCTCATGAGGGTATATAGTTAAATCAACCGATTTTAATGCGTGAACCGGACCAAAGGATTTGCCGATCCCCGCCATCGAGATATATGGCGTGACCATGTTTATTTCCTTCTCTGTTCACCCTCTCCCTGTGGGAGAGGGCCGGAGTGAGGGCATCAAGCCGCACAGTTCTGCGTTATTTTGTCACCAGAATCGAATCCACCAACTTGAATTCAGGCGTTTTTTCCAGCGGGATGACTTTCCCGGTTTTCGCGGCATCCACCATTAATTTCAGGCCGGTCGCCCCGATGTCCGCCGGGTTTTGTGCGACGGTTGCCGTCATCTGACCGGCTTCGACCATCTTACGCGCCTCTGGAATACCATCGGTGCCGACCACCAGCACTTTGCCAATTTTACCGGTGTTTGCCACCGCCTGCGCCACGCCCATCGCCATGGTATCGTTCGCGCAGTAGAAGGCTTTCAGATTCGGGTTTCGTTGCAGCACGTTGGTTGCCACATCCAGAGCTTTAATGCGATCCCAGTCAGCGGGCTGGCTGGCAACCAGCTTAATTTGGTTTGCTTTTTTGAAGGCTTCTGTTGCGCCATTGCGGCGCGCCTCGCCCGATGCGTTACCGGCTTTACCCTCAATGATTGCGACTTCGCCCCCCTCCGCACCAAGTTTATTGATAATAAAATCGGCCCCTTTTGCGCCGACGGCCACGTTGTCCGTTGTGACAAACCCCTCTACATTGCCACCTGCTTTTTTCAGGTTATCCATATCGATTTTTTCATCGAGATTCACCAGATAGAGACCTTTCTGCCAGGCGCGCGCGACGGGCATGACCAGATTCACGGAGGAGAGTGGGGCAAAAGCGATACCCTTGTATTTTTTATTACTCAGATCTTCGAACAGCTGTAGCTGGGACTGAAAATCCCCTTCTGACGGCGAGGCAAAAATATCAACGCTTACTCCCAGGGTTTTGGCTTCATCTTCAATCCCTTTCTTCATATCCACCCAGAATGGATTGGAGAGCGTTTTTAATACCACCGCATATTCCGCAGCAGCAAACGCGCTGGTGGATAACATTAAGCCCATAGCGGCGCCGCTGAAATATTTCAGATATTTATTCATAGCAGTGTTCTCAATGTAGGGTATGTTGTTGTTAATCCCGCCTGAGCAGGATTAACCTTTTAATTTACTTCAGTGCGCCAGGAGAGAAGAAATCCACAATAGCGCCGGTTTTTTGCATATTAAGTGTGGCCTGTTCGATATTTTGTTGTGCAACGGAAACAAATAACGCATCTAATAATGTAAGCTGTAATATACGCGCGGAGGCGTTGCGCCCTAATAACGGGGTCTCTGGTGCTGGCGAACAAATAATATAATCAGCAAGTTTAGCAATCGGCGAATGGTAGCTATGGGTAATACAGATAATTTTGGCGCCGTTCTTTTTTGCTAACTCAACTGCTGCTTTCACATCACTGGTGCGGCCGGAATGGGAGACCACCAGTACCACATCCCCTTCCTTCAGCAGCGATGCCGACATCATCATAATGTGCGCGTCCTGATACGACTGGCAGCGCACGCCGATGCGTAGAAACTTATGCTGGATGTCGGCACAAATAGCGTTAGAACCCCCCACACCGTACAGATCGCGCTGGTTGGCCTGGGCGAAGAAACGTGCCGCGCGGTGAATTTCATCCACGTTCACTATCGACTGGCCTTCCATAATGGTGCGCAGCGTAATATTGAACACTTTGTTAACCACATCCTGTGGTGCTTCATCAAAAGCGAGTTCCGCAGGTAATACTTGTTCGGATTGCGAGAAGTAGTCGACCAGCGCCGCACGCAGGTTACGGAAACCGCTAAAGCCGAGCAGTTTGGCCACTTTCACGATCATCGCTTCCGACACCATCAGCGTTTCGGCAACGTCTTTAATCGCAGGCGCGCCGCTCAGGTTACCCGGCTGGAGCAGCCAGTCGACGATACGGCTTTCGTTGTCGGTCATGCCTTCCTGCTTCATGCGCAGGTACGGTGCAAGGCCAATGCCGTTAGGCAGCTCTTTTTTAAATTCTGACTGACTCATCGCTCTCTTTTGTCCTTAAAAATGAAGACGACACTATATCACCACACTCTGGCATGAAAATATGCTGGCAACTTCACAATGTTTGGAAATTCATAAAGTTTTATTTTCTGTGAAGTTTTGATGGGCGGTTGCTTTAGGATTCCCTTGAAAATCAATAATATAATTATGACACGTTAACGGATTTTAATGCATGCCGTAAGAAATATACCGTCATGAGAGAGTTGAAATGTCAAAGTCATGGGTGTAGAACACGCGCAGAACTCGATGGTTTTGAGGTTTTATTGCACAACTGACCGGTCTTAAATCACAACTCCATCGAGTTCGTAAAGTTAACCCACGATGAGGTTTATTATGAAAAAGATTGCATTTGGCTGCGATCACGTAGGTTTTATGCTGAAAGAGGATATTCTGGCCCATCTGCGCGCGCGTGGCATCGACGTGGTGGATAAAGGCACCTGTTCCCCGGAGCGTACTGACTACCCGTATTATGCCAGCGCGGTTGCACAGGCTATTATCGATAAGGAGGTGGATGGCGGCATCCTGATCTGCGGAACGGGGGTAGGGATCTCCATTACGGCCAATAAGTTCCCGGGCATCCGCGCAGTGGTCTGTAGCGAACCTTATTCAGCTCAGCTTTCAAGGCAGCATAACAACACGAATGTGCTGGCATTTGGTTCGCGCGTGGTCGGACTGGAGCTGGCAAAAATGATCGTCGATGCCTGGCTAAATGCACCGTTTGAAGGGGGACGACATCAGGCGCGAGTCGATGCGATAGGGGCGATTGAACAGGCCAGGAATTGAGATTCCTCCGCTACCCCGGTTCCCTGCCATTCATTACCGTAAGGCCAGTTCACCTGCGAGTCTGGCCTTATGAAACGTTACTCTACCGCTCTGTTATTGGGTCTGCTGACTTTAACCAGCCAACTGGCGCATGCCGATGTGATTGATGATGCCATTGGCAATATTCAGCAGGCGATCAACGACGCCTATAACCCCGGCAGCAGCCGTAATGATGACGACGACGATCGTTACGATCGCAGCCGTCAAACCGACAGCCGCCAGTACGACGATCGTCGTCGACAGTTAGAAGATCGACGCCAGCGTTTAGACGAGCGTCAGCGGCAGCTGGATGACGATCGGCGTCGGTTAGAAGAGGATGAGCGCCGGTTAGAGGATGATTACGATCGGTGGTAACCCCGGTATTGCAACGCACAGGCCGGGTAAGGCGCAGCCGCCACCCGGCAAAACCTAATCCAGTACCAGCACCATCCCGTCATACCCCGCTTCAATGCCGGACGGCAGCGGGTTATTCATCATCCACACGTCAAACTGATGGCTGATATGCGTCAGGATCACCTGCGGACAGCCAATCACCTCGTTCAGCGCAATCACCGTATTCAAGTCACAATGGTTGCGCGGCGTCTCCGGGCGCGGTTCATGGCTACAGTCGATAATCATCGCCTGCGGCTGATTGTTTAGCAGAAACGTCACCGTTTTATCCGGTAGCCCGGCGGTATCAGAAAGCCACGCCACGCGGCTGTGGGCGGACTCCAGCAGATAGCCAAACGTGAGTTTTGAATGGTTGAGCGGCAGCGGCGTGACCCGCAAGCCCTGAAGTTCAAACATCACAAACGGCTCCACCGTGTGGCTGAAATCGAGAAGGCCCGGATGCCTGAACAGGTCGTCACAGCCTGCGTCGTCCGGCGGACCGTAAACCGGAATGGTCGCTCCCACGCCCCAGCGCAGAGGAAACAGCCCCTGAACGTGATCCATATGATAATGGGTAAGCAAAAACTGCCTGAAACTCCCCGCGGGCCAGTCGTCCATCAGGTGTGGAATACCCGCGTCCAGCAAGGTGACCGCATCGTTGAATTTCACCGCCGCGCTACAGGGGCGACGGCGATAATTTTCCTGTAAACGCGCCCGTCGGCACGCCGAGCAGTCGCAGCCAAACACCGGCACCAGCTGCGCCCCTCCGGTTCCTGTCAGCGTGATCGTCAGACTCATAACGCACCTCTACAGCGGTTTGGTGAAGCGGAAATGGCTTTGCGTATATCCTTCACGAACATAAAAACGGTGCGCGTCCACGCGCTTCACGCTGGTGGAAAGCTCGGTCAGCTCGGCGCCTGCCTGTCGCGCGACGTCCTCTGCCCAGGCCAGCAGCTGGCTGCCCACTTTTAATCCGCGCGCCTGCGGCATCACCACCAGCTCCTGGATCTCGCCGATCCAGCGGGCGTGATGCAGGTGAAACTGCATATGCAGGCCGATCATACCGATGATCTGCCCGTCCAGCTCGGCCAGCTGGTAACGCATATTGTGATCCTGCAAGTTGGCCAGATACCCGGCGTGAAACGCCTGATGATCGAACTCGGCCTGCTTAAGTTCACAGATCAGCGCGTAAACGATCGGCGCATCGTCGGCGGTGGCGGGGCGAAGCTGGCAGTCAGGCATGCTGTTTCTCCTTCTGGCGAATAAGCGATAGCAAGGTCTCGACTGACTGTAGCAAACTTCCGTCGTTATTGAGGAGATGGCAACCCGACGGGGTGTAGCGTGCCGCCCGTTCCAGCCGCTGGTCGATCTCGCGCGCGTTTTCGCGCCCCCGCTTTTGCAGCCGGCTACGGAGAACGTCCGGGGAAACCTGCAAACAGACCGGGAGCAGCGCCGCTTCGTACCGGGCGCGAGCCTGCGGGAGATGCGCCCGCGAGCCGTTAACCAGTACGTCGAACCCCGCATGCAGCCAGAGGTCAATCTCAATACCGACGCCATAGTAGTAACCGTTGGCATGCCAGCTCAGCGCCAGCAGGTTTTGTCCGGCGCGGGTAAAAAACTCCTGCTCGCTCAGGGCGATATGGTTCTCGCTTCCGGCGTTGGCATCGCGCGTGATATAGCGGTGCGCCACCAGCAGCTGTGAATGTTCCCGCTGCCGTAACGCCGACAGCAGGCTGTCCTTCCCGGAGCCGGACGGGCCCATTAACCAGATGAGTCTTCCCATCAGAATACCCTTTTTCCCTGACGCCAGACGTGGTCGATATGAATGTGCTCGCCCTTACGGTGGGCGAGCACCAGATCGGCCCGTTTCCCCTCGGCAATTTCACCGCGATCGTGAAGATTAAGCGCGCTGGCCGGGTTTTTCGTCACCAGGCGAATCGCCTGTGGCAGCGTGAAGCTGTTGTTCTCGTCGTCCGCGACGCGGAAGGCCGCGTCCAGCAGGCTGGCGGGGTAATAGTCAGAGGAGAGGATATCCAGCAGGCCGAGCGAGGCGAGCCTGCTTGCCGCCACGTTGCCGGAGTGCGATCCGCCGCGCACGATATTTGGCGCGCCCATCAGGACGTTCATGCCGTGCTTACGCGATGCCTCTGCCGCTTCAAACGTGGTGGGAAATTCAGCTATCACGCTGCCAAGCTGGTGGGATTCGCGCACGTGATCGTGCGTGGCGTCGTCATGGCTGGCCAGGGCAATATTCCGGTCCCGGCACATGGCGGCAATGGAGAGGCGATTCGGCTGCGACCACTGGGCCGCAAGCTGGAGCTGCTCTTCTTCGTAGCGCGCCATCTCCGCGTCGTTGAGCGAATATTTGCCCTGATAGTATTCGCGATACTTTTCAATGTTGGCGAACTGGCGCTGCCCCGGCGAGTGATCCATCAGGGAAACCAGCGAGACCGGCTCGCGGCCCACCAGCTTCTCAAACAGCGGCAGGGTGGTGTGGTGCGGCAACTCGCAACGCAGGTGCAGGCGGTGCTCGGCGCGGTTGAGGCCGCGCTTTTGCGTCTCCTCCACGGCGTTGATCATCTTCTCCAGATTCTCCAGGCGATCGCCGCCGTCGCGCACGTCGCCAATCGCCACCGCGTCCAGCACCGTGGTGATGCCGCTGGCGACCATCAGCGCGTCGTGGCTGCTCATCGCTGAATGAGCAGGCCAGTCCACCTTTGGGCGCGGGGTGAAGAATTTATCGAGATTATCGGTATGCAGCTCAATCAGCCCCGGCAGCAGCCAGCCGCCTTCGCCGTCCATCGCTTCAGGAGTGCGGCTCCGGGTTTCGGCAAAGGCGCGGATGACACCGTCCCGCACCTCAACCGAGCCGTTCACGACCTCATTTTCCAGCACCAGCCTGACATTATTAATAATCATACGTTTGTCCCCATCGGGTGCAGTCTGTCCGCCACGCGTTGGCGTACGGCGTCGTCGTGGAAGATCCCGACGATCGCCGCGCCGCGCGCTTTGGCCTGTTCGATCAGTTCCATCACCGCTGCGCTGTTCTTACTGTCGAGCGAGGCGGTGGGTTCATCCAGGAGTAAAATCGGGTAATCGACGATAAAGCCGCGGGCGATGTTGACGCGCTGCTGCTCGCCGCCGGAAAAGGTCGACGGGGCGAGGTGCCACAGACGCTCCGGTACGTTGAGGCGCGTCAGCAGGCTGGCGGCTTTAGCGGCGCAGGTTTCGCGCGGCACGCCGAGATCCAGCAGGGGTTGCATGACCACGTCCAGGGCGGAGATCCGCGGGATCACTCGCAGGAACTGGCTGACCCAGCCGATCGTCGAGCGGCGCACTTCCAGCACTTTGCGCGCGGGAGCCTGAACCAGATCGACCCATTCATTGTTATGGCGAATATGAATATGGCCTTCGTCCGGCAGGTAGTTGGCATACAGGGAGCGCAGCAGGGTGGATTTTCCGCTGCCGGAATGGCCATGCAGCACCACGCATTCGCCGTTGCTGACCTCTAACGAGGCATTTTGCAGTACCGGCAGGCGGACGCCGTTTTGCTGGTGGAGCACAAAGGTTTTACTGACATTTTCAACGTGGATCATTTTGGCCTCGCGATTCGTTTTGCCGGGTGGCGGCTTCGCCTTACCCGGCCTACGGGTGCGGTGTTCGTTTTGCCGGGTGGCGGCTTCGCCTTACCCGGCCTACGGGTGCGGTGTTCGTTTTGCCGGGTGGCGGCTTCGCCTTACCCGGCCTACGGGTGCGGTGTTCGTTTTGCCGGGTGGCGGCTTCGCCTTACCCGGCCTACGGGTGCGGTGTTCGTTTTGCCGGGTGGCGGCTTCGCCTTACCCGGCCTACGGGTGCGGTGTTCGTTTTGCCGGGTGGCGGCTTCGCCTTACCCGGCCTACGGGTGCGGTGTTCGTTTTGCCGGGTGGCGGCTTCGCCTTACCCGGCCTACGGGTGCGGTGTTCGTTTTGCCGGGTGGCGGCTTCGCCTTACCCGGCCTACAAGGTGCGGTGTTCGTAGGCCGGGTAAGCGCAGCGCCACCCGGCAACCGCGCCCTCAGTTCTGCAATACGGACGACACCAGCAGCTGGGTATACGGATGATGGGGATCGTCGAGCACGCGGTCGGTTAACCCACTTTCCACCACCTGACCCTGCTTCATCACCAGCAAGCGGTCCGCCAGCAGGCGCGCGACGCCTAAATCGTGGGTGACAATCACCACCGCCAGGTTTAGCTCCACCACCAGGCCGCGCAGCAGGTCGAGCAGGCGAGCCTGCACAGAGACGTCCAGCCCGCCGGTCGGTTCATCCATAAACACCAGCTTCGGATGGGTGACGAGATTGCGGGCAATCTGTAAACGCTGCTGCATGCCGCCGGAGAAGGTGGTCGGCAGGTCGTCGATGCGCGAGGCGGGAATTTCAACCTCTTCCAGCCAGTGCTGCGCCGTGGCGCGGATGTTGCCGTAGTGGCGCGCGCCGGTGGCCATCAGCCGTTCGCCGATGTTGCCCCCCGCCGACACCTGGCGGCGCAGGCCATCCATCGGGTGCTGGTGCACCACGCCCCACTCGGTGCGCAGCAGGCGGCGGCGATCGGCTTCACTCATGCCATACAGCGACACGCCCTCATACAAAATGTCGCCATTCTGCGGCGTCAGGCGCGCGGAGATGGACTTCAGCAGGGTGGTTTTACCGGAGCCGGACTCGCCGACAATGCCCAGCACTTCGCCCGGCCACAGCTCAAACGACACGTCGCTAAAGCCTTTGCCCGGCGCATAAAGGTGAGTCAGGTTATTAACCGAAAGCAGCGGTTTCATTGGCTGTTCGCCTCGCTCTGTTGGCGGCAGTAATCGGTGTCGGAGCAGACAAACATCCGTTTGCCCGTGTCGTCCAGCACCACTTCATCCAGATAGCTATGCTTCGAACCGCAGATGGCGCACGGCTCGTCCCACTCCTGCACCGTAAACGGGTGATCGTCAAAATCCAGGCTCTCCACACGGGTGTACGGCGGTACGGCGTAGATGCGTTTTTCACGTCCGGCGCCAAAAAGTTGCAGGGCGGGCATCATGTCCATCTTCGGGTTATCGAATTTCGGGATCGGCGACGGGTCCATCACGTAGCGGCCGTTCACCTTCACCGGGTAGGCGTAGGTGGTGGCGATATGGCCGAAGCGGGCGATGTCCTCATACAGTTTAACCTGCATGATCCCGTACTCTTCCAGGGCGTGCATGGTGCGGGTTTCGGTTTCCCGCGGCTCAATAAAACGCAGCGGCTCCGGGATCGGCACCTGGAAAATCAAAATCTGATCTTCAGTCAGCGGGGTCTCCGGAATGCGGTGACGGGTCTGGATCAGCGTCGCGTCTTCGGTTTTTTCGGTAGTATTAACGCCCGTTACGCGCTTAAAGAAGTTGCGGATCGACACGGCGTTGGTGGTGTCGTCTGCACCCTGGTCAATGACCTTCAGCACGTCCGCTTCGCCGATCACGCTGGCGGTGATCTGAATACCGCCGGTGCCCCAGCCGTAGGGCATTGGCATTTCGCGGCCGCCGAATGGCACCTGGTAGCCGGGGATCGCCACTGCCTTAAGGATGGCGCGGCGGATCATGCGTTTAGTTTGTTCGTCCAGATAGGCAAAGTTGTAGCCGCTTAAGTTAGCCATTGGCGCGCTCCCGTTGCAGGCGTTTCAGCAGTTCCAGTTCGGCCTGGAAATCGACGTAGTGCGGCAGCTTGAGGTGCGAGACAAAGCCGGCGGCCTCAACGTTATCCGCGTGGGCCAGCACGAACTCTTCGTCCTGTGCCGGGCCTGCAATATGCTCGCCGTAGTCCGGCGCCTGGAGCGCACGGTCAACCAGCGCCATCGCCATCGCCTTGCGCTCGCTCAGGCCATACACCAGCCCGTAGCCGCGGGTAAAGTGCGGATCTTCATTCTCTGGCGCGACAAAACCGTTGACCATTTCGCACTCGGTCATCAGCAGTTCCCCGATGTTCACCGCAAAACCCAGCTCTTCCGGCACGATTTCAATGTCGATATAACCGCTGCGGATCTCTGCCGCGAAGGGGTGGTTGCGCCCATAGCCGCGCTGCGTGGAGTAGGCCAGCGCCAGCAGATACCCTTCATCGCCGCGCATCAGCTGTTGCAGGCGGGACGAGCGCGAACAGGGATAGACCGGCGGCGTGCGGGTGATGTCATCCGGTGTGCTGCCGGTGTCCTCTTCCGCCTTCGCCAGCCCCTGGTTTGCCAGCAGGCTAAAGACGTGCGGGGAGGCGTCTTGTTCAGCGTCAGAGACGCTGAGCTGCGGTGTTTCACCGTTCGCCAGCAGAGTGAAGTCCAGCAGGCGATGGGTGTAGTCGTAGGTCGGACCAAGCAGCTGGCCGCCAGGAATATCTTTGTACACCGCAGAAATACGGCGCTCTAATCGCATTTCCGCCGTATTCACCGGCTCGCTAACCGCCAGCTTCGCAAGCGTAGTGCGGTAAGCGCGCAGCAGGAAGATGGCTTCCACGTTATCGCCGCTGGCCTGTTTCAGCGCCAGCGCCGCCAGTTCGCGGTCCGCGATGCCGCCTTCGGTCATCACGCGGTCGACGGCCAGGTTTAACTGCTGTTCAATCTGGGCGACGCTCAGCTCGGGAAGGGCGTCATCCCCCCGGCGTCTGTGCGCCTGCAAGGCATGGGCGGCGGCGATCGCCTTCTCGCCCCCTTTGACGGCAACGTACATCAGCACACCTCCACGTGAGTGGTTCTCGGGATCGCCAGCAGGCGCTCGCCGCAGGTCAGGATCAGGTCGATACCGAGCGGGAACGGATGCGGGCGCTCGGTCAGCTCATGAATGATGCACTCCGGCAGCTGGGGGGCGACCATCCGCTCGTCGGCAATCCCTGCACCCGTCAGGCGCAGCATGCGGCCACCGCTCAGGCTGGAGACCTGCAAAATCAGCGTAGCGCTGGTTTCTGGTGCGACGGCGCTGCCTTCGCTCAGGGCGTTAAGCTCTTCGTGGCTGATTTGCTCGTCGGCCACGGCGAAGACCGCCTGCTGGGGCTGCTCGACCAGCGGCGCGTTGGTGTGAAAGCGCAGGTTCTGGCTGGCGATATCGTTCAGCAATGCGCCTGACAGCCATACCGGGGTGTCGTTGTCCGCCAGGGTCAGCAGCACGCTGGTCGAGGCGAGGTTCAGCGGCAGCCAGCCCTGGGAGAGCTGGTGCAGCGAGACAATGACGCCCGGCTCGCTCATGGCTTTCAGCAGGCGACGGAAACTCTGTTGGGCATCCTGGACGGCCAGGGTAAAAGCAGGTTGAAGCGTCATGCGTTGTCTCCGCGAACGAGCGTAAAGAAGTCGACCCGGCTGGTATTCACTTCGGCCTGACGCGCGGCAAGGCGTGCGGCGCGGTCGGCTTCCAGCGGGGCAATAAGGGTTTCCATTAACGTCTGAAAATGCGGCTGTTCCTGTAAAAGCGCGTCGATCGCTGCGCAGCGCTCGGCGTGCGTTTTGTCGCGCCCAAGTACGTAGCCGTAGCCCAGCGTGCCGCTTTTCAGGCGGATCACCGCGCGGGTGAGGGTGGCATCGCCGGCGAAGAAGCGCTCGCCGGTGCCGCCCATGCGTGCCTGGATCTGCACCAGGCCGATCTCCGGCGCGCGGATCGTGTCGTAGTCCGGCGTCAGGCCGAGCGTGCTCATGCGGGCAGCCAGCGCATTAGGCTGGCTGTGGGCCAGCACGCGCATCCAGCGCTGACGAGTGGAGGTGTCGAAGTGCATTCAGTGCTCCATGGTAAATTCAATCATGTCGGCGCGGGTCAGGCTGACGGAGTATTCCGTTGCGTTGACGTCGCCGTCACGGTGGTTGAGGGTGCGCACGCAGAGCAGCGGGGCCATGTTGGGGATCTCCAGCACCTTGCTCTCTTTCGCCTGCGCGCGGCGGGCGCTGATGCGCGTCTGGGTGCGTTTGAGCGCGATACCCGTCGCGTCCTGAAGAAAATCATGCAGGGAACCGCTGGCGAAATGTTGCAGCACGGGCCAGAGGGTGAGGTCCGCGAAGTAGTGGTCGATCTGACAGACCGCCACGCCGTTCACCCGGCGCAACGTGCGCAGGTGAACGACGTTGTCGCCCTCCTGAATCCCCAGCGCGTCCGCCACGTGGCGGGAGGCCGGGCGCAGGACTGACAGCAGCTTTTCGCTGGTGGGGTGGCTGCCCTGATCGAGCAGGTTCTGGCTAAAACGCGCCTGGGCATTGAGCGGGTAGTCGAACGGACGCATCAGCACCAGCACGCCGACGCCCTGACGGCGCTGGACCCAGCCGCGCTCCACCAGTTGATCGATGGCGCGACGCAGGGTGTGGCGATTCACTTCGTAGCGGTCGGCAAGCTGCTGCTCGGCGGGCAGGTAGTCTCCGCAGCGGTAGTGCGTGCGCAGCTCCACTTCGAGCTTTGCCGCAATCTCTTGCCAGCGGGTGGGGTAACTGGTCGGATGTCTGGATAAGTGCATACAAATCAAAGCCTCGCTTCTCAGATGAAGTGCTTACGCAAACGTTGAGAGAGGAAATCCAGCAGGCTGACGGTGACGATGATGAGCACCATCAGGGCGCAGGTTTGCTGGAACTGGAAACCACGAATGGCTTCCCACAGGGTGACGCCAATGCCGCCTGCGCCCACCATGCCGACCACGGTGGCGGAGCGAACGTTGGACTCGAAGCGGTACAGGGAGTAGGAGATGAGCAGCGGCATCACCTGCGGCAGGACGCCGTACAGGATCTCTTCGATTTTGTTCGCTCCGGTTGCGCGGATGCCTTCCACCGGGCCGGGCTCGATGGCTTCAACCGCTTCGGAGAGCAGCTTGGAGAGCACGCCGGTGGTGTGGATGAACAGCGCCATCACGCCCGCGAACGGACCCAGGCCGACGGCGACCACGAACAGCATCGCAAAGACCATTTCGTTGATGGCGCGACAGGCGTCCATCAGGCGACGAATCGGCTGGTAGATCCACCACGGCACGATGTTTTCGGCGCTCATCAGGCCAAACGGAATGGAGAGGATCACGGCGAGGGCGGTGCCCCAGACGGCAATTTGCAGGGTGATCGCCATTTCACTGAGGTAGTCCTGCCACTGGCTGAAGTCCGGCGGGAAGAAGTCGGCGGCGAAGGTCGCCATGTTGCCGGAATCTTTGAAGAGCAGCAGCGGATCCATCTCCGCGCCCTTCCAGGAGATAACGAGCACCGCCAGCAGAACGGCCCAGCTTATGAGCGAGAACCAGCTGCGCTTTGGCGGCGGGAGGGTGATGGTTTGCATGTTTTACTCCGCGGGTCTTTGTGTGCCGGATGGCGCTACGCTTATCCGGCCTACGATCTGTTCCCCCTCTCCCTGTGGGAGAGGGCCGGGGTGAGGGCATCAGCGTGCGCATTTCCCCCTCACCCTAACCCTCTCCCTCAAGGGAGAGGGGACGTAAGTTACTGCACCGCTTTATTCACGCTGGTCATGGCACCGAGCGCGGCGGTCAGGCGGTCGAGATCGTCCAGCTGCGCCTGAATTTCAGACACTTTGCTGGTCTTCTCTTCTTCCTTCAGACCCTTGTTGTCCTTCACGCCCTGCATCTGCTTGAACAGCGCCAGCTGGCGAATCGGCACCAGCTGCAAATCGCTGGACGCGCGGAACGGCGCCCAGCCCAGACGCGCCAGAACCGCTTTCTCTTCCGGCGTTTTGCCGTAGTTCATAAAGAAGTCGTAGACCTTGTCCTTGGTGCTCTCGGAGAGGTTTTTGCGCCACACGATCGGGTCGCCCGGGATCAGCGGCGATTTCCAGATAACCTTGATTTCCTTCAGCTTGTCCGGCGCGGAGGTCTTCAGCTTGTCGAGGTTTTCAGTGTTGTTGGTGGCGACGTCAACCTGCTTATTCGCCACGGCCAGGGCGTTGGTTTCGTGGCTGGCGTTGACCGTGCGCTTAAAGTCGCTGGCGGAGACGTTGTTTTTCGCGAAGACGTAGTAGCCAGGGACGAGGAAGCCGGAGGTGGAGTTCGGGTCGCCGTTACCAAAGGTCAGCTCTTTGCGTTTGGCGAGCATGTCGTTGAGATTGTTGATTGGGCTGTCTTTGTTAACGATCAGCACGCTCCAGTAGCCCGGGGAGCCGTCTGCCGCAACGGTCTGGGCGAAGACCTGGCCGTTCGCGCGATCTACCGCTTCCATAGCAGAGAGGTTGCCATACCAGGCGATGTCGACTTTGTTGAAGCGCATTCCCTGAATGATGCCCGCGTAGTCCGGGGCGAAGAAGGCGTTTACTTTGATCCCCAGTTTGGTTTCCATATCTTTCAGGAACGGTTCCCACTGCGGCTTCAGGTTTTGCTGTGATTCCGTTGAAATGATGCCAAAGTTCAGCGCTTTTTCCTGTTCCTCAGCGTAAGCAGGGCTTAGCAGGGTGCTGATGCTGAACATGCTGGTGAAGGCCAGCGCGGCAACGGCTTTGTAGTTCATGTCCATTCCTCGTTATGGGGACGTTAAGCAGCCTGCGCGCGCTCTTCGACGCGGTTTACGCTGCGGTAGAGATGATCAAAACGTTCGTTATCAAACTGGTGGCTTGCGCCATCGAAGAACACATGGCCCTGACGCAGGGCGACGATGCGCTCGCAGTAGCGCAGGGCGTAATCCACCTGATGCAGCGTCACCACCACGGTGATGCCGTCGTTCTGATTGATGTCGCGCAGGGTTTCCATCACGATGCGGGCCGATTCCGGGTCCAGCGAGGCGATAGGTTCATCGGCCAGAATGATTTTGGCTTTCTGCATCAGGGCGCGGGCGATGGCGACGCGCTGCTGCTGTCCGCCGGAGAGCGTGGAGACGCGCTGGTGGGCGAAATGCGCCATGCCGACGCGGGTCAGCGCCTGTAAGGCTTCTTGCTTCTGGGATGGGGGGAACCAGCGCAGGCAGGTGCGCCAGAACGGGGTGCTGCCGAGCGCGCCTATCAGCACGTTCTCGAGCACGGTCAGGCGGTTCACCAGGTTGAACTGCTGAAAGATATAGCCCGTCTGAGCGCGGCTTTTGCGAATATCGCTCGCCAGACGCCCCGCATGTTGCACGGTGTTCCCCAACAGTTCGACGCGGCTTTCCGGCGTTTTGTCACAGGTAATCAGGCCGCTCAAGTGACGAAGAAGGGTTGATTTACCTGAACCAGACGGCCCCAACAGCGCCACCATTTCGCCCTGCTGGACGGTCAGATCAACGGCATGCAGCGCCTTGTTGTGATGGAAGGTTTTGCTCAGTTTCTCGACGCGAATGACAGTTTGCATGTGCCGGGCCTCACGATAAATGTGGCCTCATGCTGGCGCATCAATATGACATTCAGGTTAAGTGTTGGTTGCGGGAGTTTGAAGAGTTGAGGGGAGTTTGATGACAATCACCGCAGGCCCGGTCAGCGCAGCGTCTCCGGGCGCTGTTGCCGGATGCGCTGCGCTTATGTGGCCTACGATTTAACGACGTTAATCATCCACGGCACGCCGTATTTATCGGTGACTTTCCCGAATCCGTGCGCCCAGAAAGTCTCCTGCCAGGCCATTTCGACATTGCCACCATCAGAGAGGTTGTCGAACCAGCGTTTGCCTTCATCCACGTCCTGCGTGTCGAGCACCAGCGTAAATCCGGCGTACTGCGTGCTGCTACCGGGTGGCAGACCATCGCTCATCATGATATCGCTGCCGGCAATGCGGACATTAGAGTGGGCGATGGCGGTATCCGGGAAGTTCATGCCTGACGGACAGCCTTCTTCGCTGTTTTCGTCTTTGGGCATTTCGCCGAAGGTGATTTTGTAGAGGAGTTCTGCGCCGATGGCCTGCTGATAGAAGGCGGTCGCCTCCGCACAGTTGCCGGCGAAAGAGATGTAGGGACTTAACGGCATAATCTTTACCTCACGTAAGAAAAGCCCGTTAAGTGTAGTTCCCGAACGCCCGGTAAGCGAAGCGTCACCGGGCGGGACAATCAGTTCTTTTTCACGAACTCAGATTTCAGTTTCATCGGACCGAAGCCGTCAATTTTGCAGTCGATATTATGATCGCCTTCAACCAGACGGATATTTTTGACTTTAGTGCCGATCTTCAGCATGGAGGAACTGCCTTTTACCTTCAGATCTTTCACAACGGTAACGCTGTCGCCGTCTGCCAGCAGGTTGCCGTTTGCGTCTTTCACGATCAGCGCATCGCTGTCCTGTGCAGGCTCCGCATCGTTCCATTCATGGGCGCATTCCGGGCAAACGAACATGCCATTGTCTTCATAGGTGTATTCAGAATTGCATTTCGGGCAGTGTGGAAGTTGCATGTTGGTATCCTCAAAAGTGTTAACACGCTGGAAAACGCCAGCTAAATGACGGCAGTGTGCCGAAAAAGGCAGCGAGTATAACGCAAATCCCCACTTTTGTCGGTGATATTGTTTTATAAAAATAGCGCATAAATGCGCAAGCGATGACACGAACTGTCAGTGAATTAAGGGAAGCTTAATCCCTGAACGGCAGAGATCGTAATCATGCTAAATGTATCGAATATTTTATTACAGCAAATTGCTACGCTGTGCCATTTCGGATAAGGTGAAGGAACAAGCCGTTATTTATCTATCCTCTTCTGACGCCATACATCTTTTGGCGCCAGGGAATACCTCTCTTTTTTGGTGGGTAAATAACGATGATATATCCTGATGTTTCCTGAAAATGCGTTTTGTCTATTCACTTTTGGCTTTCTGGCCAGGGGATGTTTTACACGTATTACGAGGGTGGTTTTTAAATTCTCATTATCTTCAGTTAGTTGTATTAAATGAACATGTTTTCCATACGTGATCATATAAGCCTGAAAAGTATAATTAAAACATCGTGGCTTAATAAAAGTAATAAATTTGCGTTAAGGGAAGGCTTTTATCATGCACACACAGACCATATTTGAATTAAGCCAGGAAGCTGAACGATTGTTACAGCTCGCTCTGAACAATCTTGATTCATTAAAATCTATGCCGATTGCAAAGCTGGATAGCACAGCCGCTGCGATGAGCGGCGTTAATAACAACGTTTTGCCGTTACATTTTAGCGCACGGGGTGTCGACGCTCAGCAGGCGATGCTGAATAACGAATTACGCAAAATAACCCGCCTCGAAATGGTGCTGGCGATTGTGGGTACCATGAAAGCGGGAAAATCGACCACCATTAATGCGATTGTGGGCACGGAAGTGCTGCCGAACCGCAATCGTCCGATGACGGCACTTCCCACGCTGATCCGCCATACGCCGGGCCAGAAGGAGCCGGTGCTGCATTTTTTGCACGTTTCGCCCATCGATACCCTGATTACCCAGTTGCAGAAAAAACTGTGCGATAAAGATCGCGGCAAGCTGGCGCGGCGTCTGGAAATCGACAAGGACATGAATACGCTGCTGGAGCGCATAGAAAGAGGTGAGGCGTTTGAAAAACATCACCTGGGCGCGGAGCCCATCTTTCATTGTCTGAAAAGCCTGAACGATCTGGTGCGGCTGTCTCAGGCGCTGGGCGTGGAGTTTCCGTTCTCTGAGTATGCCGCGATAGAACATATTCCGGTGATTGAGGTGGAGTTTGTGCATCTCGCCGGTCTGGATGCGCACCTGGGGCAACTGACGCTGCTCGACACGCCGGGGCCGAACGAGGCCGGTCAGCCGCACCTGCAAAAAATGCTCAGCGAGCAGCTGGCGCGCGCCTCCGCCGTGCTGGCGGTGATGGACTATACACAGCTTAAATCTATTTCTGATGCGGAGGTTCGTCAGGCAATTTCGGCTGCCGGCAAATCCGTGCCGCTTTACGCCCTGGTCAACAAATTCGATCAGAAAGATCGTAACAGCGACGATGAAGAGCAGGTGCGGGCGATGATTTCCGGCACGCTGATGAAAGGAAATATTTCTCCGGGGCAAATTTATCCGGTCTCTTCCATGTGGGCCTATCTGGCAAACCGCGCCCGCTATGAGATGAACGTTCATGGGCGCCTTCCCGATCATCAGGATCAGCGTTGGGTACAGGATTTTGCCGAGGCCGCGCTGGGCCGCCGCTGGCGAACGGCCGACCTGGACGATATTGACCATATTCGCCATGCGGCGGATCTGCTGTGGGAGGATTCGCTGTTCGAACAGCCCATCCGCAAACTGATTTACGCGGCTTACGCCAACGCCTCGCTGTTCGCTTTGCGGTCGGCATCGCATAAGCTGCTGAACTATGCGCAAAATGCCAGAGAATACCTGGATTTTCGCCATCAGGGACTGACGGTCGCTTTTGATGAGCTGGAGCTGAATATTGCGCGCCTGGAAGAGGATATGACGATGCTGCGTCAGCGGCAGAGCGTGGTGAGCGATGAGGTCCAGCATGAAGTTGAAGAGGCGCTTAACGCAACGGATGCATTCCTGCTTCGCCAGAAAGGGGAACTTCACCAGGCGCTGGGCGACATTTTTAGCCGCCCGTCTATTCTTGATTTAGCAGGGCGCGAGCCATCCAGTTTGCGTGCAGACGACGCGGATGCGATCCAGCAGCTGGTGCTTGACGATGAAGGGCAGGCGCAGATTGTCCTGAGCAAGATCCGATCGTCATGCGAGCAGATTATGCTGAATGCGCAGAGCAGAATTGGCCGGGAGCTGGCGTTACGCTTCGATCAGCTGGAGTCTACGCTCGCCCGATCGTTGAATGAGGCGATGCGACCCATCGAGACGCGAATTAAGGAGCAGCTCAGTCATGCCGGATTTCGGGCGCGGATTAGCTTCCCGGCGTTTCAGGCAAACCAGCTTAATTTCAATACGCGCGGCTTATTTAATGATGCCATTGTGCAGGACACCCCTCCCGCCAGTCAGCCAGCAGGGGCAGGCAGCGTACGTAATACCGTCTCGCGCTGGCTCAATAATCCCGGCTGGGGCTGGGAAGAGTATGTCGTGACGCGCACACGCTATGTCATCGACATCGTTCAGCTTCATGGCAAATTTACGCAACATATCGATCAGTTTTGCGATCAAATACGTAAAGCTTTGGCCGCGCAGGTCGATGTCTCTGTTACGGCAGGTATGGCAACGTTCTTTGCAGAGTTTTCGTTGTGCCTGACCGGGTTACAGGAAAGCTTGCGTGATAGCCTTGCCGTGCGGCAGCAGAATGAACATTCAACCCGGGCGCTTAGCCAGTTGTTGAAGCAAAGTATGACTACTGCGGCGTGGATTCAGGAAGATACCCGACTGTTACGCGATGATATTCAAATCTTATTCGCGGCAGAGCAACCATGACAACACAGCTACTGGACGGTCCCGGGCGGACGCTGGAGTGTATTCATCCAAAATTTATGGTCGATTTGGTCCAGGGGGCGGATGCTGCACGTCACTCCCTCCTGGGGCCACAGCAACTGCAATTTCGTGAGCGTTTGACGCAGGAGATCATTACGCAGACCCGGCTGCGGCCGTGGGCAATGGCGGGAATGCTCAACGAAAATGCAGCGCTGCGGCTGGGTCTGGCGGAGAAACTGGCCGGTATGCTCGACCCCGGGCACCTTGCGCTGACCCGTATGTCCGACAGGCTGGTAGCCCTGCGCCAGCAGGTGAATCCACGCCTCCCTCAACCGCCCGGATTGTTGCAACAGTACGAGGAGCTCTCCGCACATTTCAACCAGCGTGCCGCCTATAAAGAGAAAGCGCTCGCGCAGCGCGGCCTGACGGTACAGGCGGGTGAGCACAGCGAGCAAATTTTTACCCGCTGGCGAGCCGGGCAGTATGACGGCTGGTCGCTGGCTGGCCGCTGCTTTATCGTGCTGGAAGAGTTGCGCTGGGGGGCGTTTGGCGATGCCTGTCGTCTGGCGAATAGCGATGTGGCGGCCATGCTGAAAGATAATTTGCGCAGCATGGCCGCAAACTATCTGGCACAGGGAATTAATGCTTCTCCCACCACCCGGCATTTTTACCATCAGTGGCTGACGACGCCCGCTTCTCCCGGTCTGATTGATTATAAAGATATGCTGGGCTGGCTGGGGGACTGGTGTCAGGCGGATAAACATCCGGTGAGCTGGTCAGTGACGCAGAGCTGGCAAACGGTCGCGCTGGGGATGCCGAGACTCTGTTCGGCAAAACGGCTGGTGGATGGCATGGTGGAAGAGATATTTGGTACGTGATTGCCCCCTCTTTTTAAGGAGGGGGCGAAAGGGTTAGTGGTGCATTTCTACCGCTTCAGGTTCTGTCCGGGACTCAGGCACATGCCCAAAGCGTCTGGCATACAGTGCCGTGATGACAGGGACCAGAATTGCCGTCACAATCACGCTGGCGGCAACCAGAGCCGTGGCGGAAGCGGCCACGGGTTCAAAGGCCGGGTTAATCTGGGCGATAATCACCGGGTTGGCTACCGCAGCGCCTGCGGCCGAAGAGGCGGCCACGCCCGCGGTTCCGTTGCCGCCCCCGATGACGCGGTCTGCAATAATCAGTGGAATACCCGTGATGACGATGACGGCAACACCCAGCACAATGCCCAGCAGGCCGGTTTCCAGAATCACGTTCAGGTTGATGGTATTGCCCAACGCGAAGCCGAAGAACGGGATCAGTACCGGGGTGGCTTTGCTGAAGAAATCACGCAGATCGTGATCGAGGTTGCCCAGCGCAAAACCAATCAGGAACGGCAGGATCGCCCCGACAAAATGGTGTGGTTCAAAAGAGGCAAGGCCGGCAGAACCCAGAATCAACATCGTCATCAGCGGACCCGACTCCAGGGACATCAGCACGAACGCGCCCGATTCTTCTTTGGTGCCATATTGATTCATCAGGCTGGCATAGAGACCGCCGTTGGTCATATCCATTGCTGAGACTATGGCCAGAACGGATAATCCGGCGAAGAAGCCGGTCTGAATTCCATTCTCCGGAATGAACATTGCACAGATCATGGCAACAACCCAGGCGACCGCAATTTTAGTAATGACCAGCGTCCCTGATTTACGTAATACCGTACCTGTTGCACGCAAGTTAATAGATGCGCCGATGCAAAAGAACCAGACTGCCAGAATCGGTACCGTTCCGGTAATCATACCTTTTGTAAAACCGCCAAAATAAGCACCGGTATTCGGGGCTAGCGTATTTAATATCGCGCCAAGTACCAGCGGGACCAGCATCATCCCGCCCGGGATGCGTTCTATTGTTGCTTTAATCTTCATCATTAACCCTCACATCTCGTCCGCATGGCTGGCGGAAAGCTCAAAAAATAGATCAACAAATTCAAACGATTGCCTTTTTTGGGGCCAATCGATTCGTTATTTATGCTGTAGAGCGAAATTCAGGTGTTCAGCATTCCTTCATTTGAAAGCTGCTGGGATATCGTGTTCGGATTTATCATGCGATCTTTGGAATTGTGATTCAACGAAAATAAAACGATGTTTTAGTTATCTTCGTCACATATTGAATGTAAACAGGATTGCCCACTGTTAATAATTGAATTTTGTGTAAATTCGCTGTGAAGAAATGTGCTTGCATTTTGTTTGGGGAGGAATAATAACGGGCGTTAAGATCTGTTTGATAAGGGGGTTTAGAATGACCTTATTTATCATGAATTGACAAAAGCTGAAGGCAGCTTACGAACAGGAAAAATATGTGTGAAGTTGATCACATATATAAACGCTGGTAGGGTAAAAAGGTCTTTAACTGCCCAGACAGGCGTCAACAGGTTCGGTTGTATTGAGGTAAAACGTCAATGTAAGTAAACCTGCTACGCTTGAATAAGGAGATTCGCATGGAGCGGGTCTCTGGTTCACAGCTTGCAAAATGCGCTGTGAAACGGACAGGGCTGAGTCTACGAGGAAAGCTATGCTTAGAAGGAAAAAAGTAAAACCCATCACGCTGCGCGATGTCACCATTATTGATGACGCGAAACTGCGCAAAGCGATTACAGCGGCCTCGCTCGGTAATGCGATGGAGTGGTTCGATTTTGGTGTTTACGGCTTTGTGGCCTATGCACTTGGTAAAGTGTTCTTCCCTGGTGCCGATCCCAGCTTGCAGATGATTGCTGCGCTGGGTACGTTCTCCGTTCCCTTCCTGATTCGTCCTCTCGGTGGCCTTTTCTTCGGCATGCTGGGTGATAAATATGGTCGCCAGAAGATCCTGGCTATTACCATTGTCATCATGTCGATAAGTACATTCTGTATCGGCCTTATTCCGTCGTATGCAACTATTGGTATATGGGCGCCGATTCTGCTGTTGATCTGTAAGATGGCGCAGGGCTTCTCCGTTGGTGGCGAATATACCGGCGCATCGATTTTTGTCGCTGAATATTCTCCGGACCGTAAACGTGGCTTTATGGGCAGCTGGCTGGACTTTGGTTCGATTGCCGGTTTTGTCATGGGCGCGGGGGTTGTGGTTCTGATCTCAACCGTAGTGGGTGAAGAGAACTTCCTTGACTGGGGCTGGCGTATTCCGTTCTTCCTGGCGCTGCCGCTGGGCATCATTGGGCTTTATCTGCGTCACGCCCTGGAAGAGACGCCTGCGTTCCAGCAGCACGTTGAAAAGCTGGAGCAGGGTGACCGTGAAGGGTTACAGGATGGCCCGAAAGTGTCGTTCAAGGAGATTGCGACCAAACACTGGCGCAGCCTGCTGACCTGTATTGGTCTGGTGATTTCCACCAACGTGACCTATTACATGCTGTTGACCTACATGCCGAGCTACCTGTCGCATAACCTGCACTACTCGGAAGACCACGGTGTGCTGATTATTATCGCCATCATGGTGGGTATGCTGTTTGTGCAGCCGATTATGGGTCTGCTGAGCGACCGCTTTGGCCGTAAGCCATTCATTATTCTCGGCAGCGTCGCCCTGTTCGCACTGGCAATCCCGGCCTTTATTCTGATTAACAGCAATGTGCTGGGGCTGATTTTCGCCGGTCTGCTGATGCTGGCGGTGATCCTCAACTGCTTCATCGGGGTGATGGCTTCTACGCTGCCGGCAATGTTCCCGACGCATATTCGCTACAGTGCGCTGGCGGCAGCCTTTAATATCTCCGTTCTGATTGCGGGCCTGACGCCGACGCTTGCTGCTTCACTGGTGGAGAGCACGCAGAACCTGATGATGCCTGCTTACTATCTGATGGTCATTGCGGTGATCGGCCTGATTACCGGTATTACCATGAAGGAGACGGCGAATCGTCCGTTGAAAGGGGCAACGCCTGCGGCGTCTGATATTCAGGAAGCGAAAGAGATCCTGCGTGAGCACTACGATAATGTAGAGCAGAAGATTGAAGATATTGACGCAGAGATTGAGGCGCTCCAGACAAAACGCTCTCGCCTTGTCGATCAGCATCCGCGAATTAACGAGTGATAAAAAAACCCGCCGCTGGCGGGTTTTCTTTTATTAGCATCCTGCGGCAATATAGTCGCCGCCGGCGCTGACGGGGATCACCGTCAGGAACAGGATCGTCGCGAACAGTATCAGAACAATCCCTCCGGCAATTTTGACCATCGGCATTACCCAGTTCAGGGACGTGCCGCCGCCAAACCAGGCTACTGTGCGTTCACGAGCGTAACGTACTGCCAGCGACAGCCCCATAATCGACAGCGCCGTGCCCAGCGACATTGTCATCACAGCAGCAATCCCCCAGCTAATAATACCGAGCGCATTCGAGAACATCAGGATCATAATTGCCCCGCTGCACGGGCGTGCGCCAATGGCCAGCACCACGCCCAGACGGGTTTTCCAGTCGCTTTTAGTCAGATCCACCCCTACGCCGTGATGGCCGCAGCCACAGCGTTCATTATGCTGGTGAAGCGGCTTGATGGCGCTAATCGCCATTTTGCGCGGACGCAGGCTGCTGAGCGCCTGATAAATGATAAACGCACCGAAGACGGCAATCAGCACGGCGCTGATTTTTTCGACGTACCAACGGCTGGTGCTGATATCTCCTGACGCGAGGTTCAATCCAACCGCCAGGATAAAGACAAAGACGATCGCGCTGACGCCCTGCATCATGCTACCGATAAACGGTACGACGCGCGCCGCGAGCTGGCTCTCTTTATTGGTGGTGAGATACGTGGTAACGATAAATTTGCCGTGCCCAGGTCCAACGGCATGGAGTACACCATAAAGAAACGCACCGGTTAACAACCATAGCCCACCGCTGTACTGATGATTATTAAGTTGCAGCAGATACATCACCAGATATCGGTGCAGGGTGATCTGGGTGGCGAGGCACCACTGAATAAAAGCATTCCAGTGCGTATGCAGTGCAAAACCTGCCATAAGTAACACCAGCATGGCGAGCCCGGCGGTTGGGGTACGCCAGTCACGTTGAAGTCGTTGTGTCGTCATGAGGTTGGCCCGCGAGAGAAATATCTGCCGCTAGTATAGTGTTCAAATCGCTGGATCACACCGGGATCGTCAATAGATTGTGGATAAGTCTGTGCGTAAAAAGGTATAAGGCGGGGTTTTGCTGTGGAATGCAGCAGTCAGTCATTTTTCTGTCATTTAGCGGTTGCGGCCTGCGGAGAACTCCCTATAATGCGCCTCCATCGACACGGCGGATGTGAATCACTTCACAGATAACCCGGTCGGTTGAAGAGAAAAAATCCTGAAATAACGGGTTGACTCTGAAAGAGGAAAGCGTAATATACGCCACCTCGCGACAGAGCGCTGAAGCGCGTCGCAACTGCTCTTTAACAATTTATCAGACAATCTGTGTGGGCACTCAAAGTGACATGGATTCTTAATGTCCTCGGACACTAAATGAATACCAAGTCTCAACGAGTGAACACGTAATTCATTACGAAGTTTAATTCATTGAGCATCAAACTTTTAAATTGAAGAGTTTGATCATGGCTCAGATTGAACGCTGGCGGCAGGCCTAACACATGCAAGTCGAACGGTAACAGGAAGCAGCTTGCTGCTTTGCTGACGAGTGGCGGACGGGTGAGTAATGTCTGGGAAACTGCCTGATGGAGGGGGATAACTACTGGAAACGGTAGCTAATACCGCATAACGTCGCAAGACCAAAGAGGGGGACCTTCGGGCCTCTTGCCATCGGATGTGCCCAGATGGGATTAGCTAGTAGGTGGGGTAACGGCTCACCTAGGCGACGATCCCTAGCTGGTCTGAGAGGATGACCAGCCACACTGGAACTGAGACACGGTCCAGACTCCTACGGGAGGCAGCAGTGGGGAATATTGCACAATGGGCGCAAGCCTGATGCAGCCATGCCGCGTGTATGAAGAAGGCCTTCGGGTTGTAAAGTACTTTCAGCGGGGAGGAAGGTGTTGAGGTTAATAACCTCAGCAATTGACGTTACCCGCAGAAGAAGCACCGGCTAACTCCGTGCCAGCAGCCGCGGTAATACGGAGGGTGCAAGCGTTAATCGGAATTACTGGGCGTAAAGCGCACGCAGGCGGTCTGTCAAGTCGGATGTGAAATCCCCGGGCTCAACCTGGGAACTGCATTCGAAACTGGCAGGCTAGAGTCTTGTAGAGGGGGGTAGAATTCCAGGTGTAGCGGTGAAATGCGTAGAGATCTGGAGGAATACCGGTGGCGAAGGCGGCCCCCTGGACAAAGACTGACGCTCAGGTGCGAAAGCGTGGGGAGCAAACAGGATTAGATACCCTGGTAGTCCACGCCGTAAACGATGTCGACTTGGAGGTTGTGCCCTTGAGGCGTGGCTTCCGGAGCTAACGCGTTAAGTCGACCGCCTGGGGAGTACGGCCGCAAGGTTAAAACTCAAATGAATTGACGGGGGCCCGCACAAGCGGTGGAGCATGTGGTTTAATTCGATGCAACGCGAAGAACCTTACCTACTCTTGACATCCAGAGAACTTTCCAGAGATGGATTGGTGCCTTCGGGAACTCTGAGACAGGTGCTGCATGGCTGTCGTCAGCTCGTGTTGTGAAATGTTGGGTTAAGTCCCGCAACGAGCGCAACCCTTATCCTTTGTTGCCAGCGGTCCGGCCGGGAACTCAAAGGAGACTGCCAGTGATAAACTGGAGGAAGGTGGGGATGACGTCAAGTCATCATGGCCCTTACGAGTAGGGCTACACACGTGCTACAATGGCGCATACAAAGAGAAGCGACCTCGCGAGAGCAAGCGGACCTCATAAAGTGCGTCGTAGTCCGGATTGGAGTCTGCAACTCGACTCCATGAAGTCGGAATCGCTAGTAATCGTGGATCAGAATGCCACGGTGAATACGTTCCCGGGCCTTGTACACACCGCCCGTCACACCATGGGAGTGGGTTGCAAAAGAAGTAGGTAGCTTAACCTTCGGGAGGGCGCTTACCACTTTGTGATTCATGACTGGGGTGAAGTCGTAACAAGGTAACCGTAGGGGAACCTGCGGTTGGATCACCTCCTTACCTTAAAGAACCTGCCTTTGTAGTGCTCACACAGATTGTCTGATGAAAAGTAAATAGCAAGGCGTCTTGCGATTGAGACTGTACGTCCCCTTCGTCTAGAGGCCCAGGACACCGCCCTTTCACGGCGGTAACAGGGGTTCGAATCCCCTAGGGGACGCCACTTGCTGGTTCGTGAGTGAAAGTCACCTGCCGTCATATCTCAAAACTGACTTGCGAGTCATGTTTGAGATATTTGCTCTTTAAAAATCTGGATCAAGCTGAAAATTGAAACGACACACAGCTCATGTGTGTTCGAGTCTCTCAAATTTTCGCAATCAGAAGTGAAACATCTTCGGGTTGTGAGGTTAAGCGACTAAGCGTACACGGTGGATGCCCTGGCAGTCAGAGGCGATGAAGGACGTGCTAATCTGCGAAAAGCGCCGGCGAGGTGATATGAACCTTTGACCCGGCGATGTCCGAATGGGGAAACCCAGTGCAATCCGTTGCACTATCGTTAACTGAATACATAGGTTAACGAGGCGAACCGGGGGAACTGAAACATCTAAGTACCCCGAGGAAAAGAAATCAACCGAGATTCCCCCAGTAGCGGCGAGCGAACGGGGAGCAGCCCGGAGTCTGAATCAGCTTGTGTGTTAGTGGAACGGTCTGGAAAGTCCGACGGTACAGGGTGATAGTCCCGTACACGAAAATGCACATGCTGTGAACTCGAAGAGTAGGGCGGGACACGTGGTATCCTGTCTGAATATGGGGGGACCATCCTCCAAGGCTAAATACTCCTGACTGACCGATAGTGAACCAGTACCGTGAGGGAAAGGCGAAAAGAACCCCGGCGAGGGGAGTGAAAAAGAACCTGAAACCGTGTACGTACAAGCAGTGGGAGCCTCTTTATGGGGTGACTGCGTACCTTTTGTATAATGGGTCAGCGACTTATATTCTGTAGCAAGGTTAACCGTATAGGGGAGCCGAAGGGAAACCGAGTCTTAACTGGGCGTTAAGTTGCAGGGTATAGACCCGAAACCCGGTGATCTAGCCATGGGCAGGTTGAAGGTTGGGTAACACTAACTGGAGGACCGAACCGACTAATGTTGAAAAATTAGCGGATGACCTGTGGCTGGGGGTGAAAGGCCAATCAAACCGGGAGATAGCTGGTTCTCCCCGAAAGCTATTTAGGTAGCGCCTCGTGAACTCATCTTCGGGGGTAGAGCACTGTTTCGGCTAGGGGGCCATCCCGGCTTACCAACCCGATGCAAACTACGAATACCGAAGAATGTTATCACGGGAGACACACGGCGGGTGCTAACGTCCGTCGTGAAGAGGGAAACAACCCAGACCGCCAGCTAAGGTCCCAAAGTCATGGTTAAGTGGGAAACGATGTGGGAAGGCACAGACAGCCAGGATGTTGGCTTAGAAGCAGCCATCATTTAAAGAAAGCGTAATAGCTCACTGGTCGAGTCGGCCTGCGCGGAAGATGTAACGGGGCTAAACCATGCACCGAAGCTGCGGCAGCGACACTATGTGTTGTTGGGTAGGGGAGCGTTCTGTAAGCCGTTGAAGGTGTGCTGTGAGGCATGCTGGAGGTATCAGAAGTGCGAATGCTGACATAAGTAACGATAAAGCGGGTGAAAAGCCCGCTCGCCGGAAGACCAAGGGTTCCTGTCCAACGTTAATCGGGGCAGGGTGAGTCGACCCCTAAGGCGAGGCCGAAAGGCGTAGTCGATGGGAAACAGGTTAATATTCCTGTACTTGGTGTTACTGCGAAGGGGGGACGGAGAAGGCTATGTCAGCCGGGCGACGGTTGTCCCGGTTTAAGCATGTAGGCGGAGGTTCCAGGTAAATCCGGTACCTTATTAACGCTGAGGTGTGATGACGAGGCACTACGGTGCTGAAGTGATAAATGCCCTGCTTCCAGGAAAAGCCTCTAAGCATCAGGTAACACGAAATCGTACCCCAAACCGACACAGGTGGTCAGGTAGAGAATACCAAGGCGCTTGAGAGAACTCGGGTGAAGGAACTAGGCAAAATGGTGCCGTAACTTCGGGAGAAGGCACGCTGATGTGTAGGTGAAGCCCCTGCGGGCGGAGCTGAAATCAGTCGAAGATACCAGCTGGCTGCAACTGTTTATTAAAAACACAGCACTGTGCAAACACGAAAGTGGACGTATACGGTGTGACGCCTGCCCGGTGCCGGAAGGTTAATTGATGGGGTTAGCGGCAACGCGAAGCTCTTGATCGAAGCCCCGGTAAACGGCGGCCGTAACTATAACGGTCCTAAGGTAGCGAAATTCCTTGTCGGGTAAGTTCCGACCTGCACGAATGGCGTAATGATGGCCAGGCTGTCTCCACCCGAGACTCAGTGAAATTGAACTCGCTGTGAAGATGCAGTGTACCCGCGGCAAGACGGAAAGACCCCGTGAACCTTTACTATAGCTTGACACTGAACACTGGTCCTTGATGTGTAGGATAGGTGGGAGGCTTTGAAGCGTGGACGCCAGTCTGCGTGGAGCCAACCTTGAAATACCACCCTTTAATGGCTGGTGTTCTAACGTAGACCCGTAATCCGGGTTGCGGACAGTGTCTGGTGGGTAGTTTGACTGGGGCGGTCTCCTCCCAAAGAGTAACGGAGGAGCACGAAGGTTGGCTAATCCTGGTCGGACATCAGGAGGTTAGTGCAATGGCATAAGCCAGCTTGACTGCGAGCGTGACGGCGCGAGCAGGTGCGAAAGCAGGTCATAGTGATCCGGTGGTTCTGAATGGAAGGGCCATCGCTCAACGGATAAAAGGTACTCCGGGGATAACAGGCTGATACCGCCCAAGAGTTCATATCGACGGCGGTGTTTGGCACCTCGATGTCGGCTCATCACATCCTGGGGCTGAAGTAGGTCCCAAGGGTATGGCTGTTCGCCATTTAAAGTGGTACGCGAGCTGGGTTTAGAACGTCGTGAGACAGTTCGGTCCCTATCTGCCGTGGGCGCTGGAGAATTGAGGGGGGCTGCTCCTAGTACGAGAGGACCGGAGTGGACGCATCACTGGTGTTCGGGTTGTCATGCCAATGGCATTGCCCGGTAGCTAAATGCGGAAGAGATAAGTGCTGAAAGCATCTAAGCACGAAACTTGCCCCGAGATGAGTTCTCCCTGAGACTTTAAGTCTCCTGAAGGAACGTTGAAGACGACGACGTTGATAGGTCGGGTGTGTAAGCGCAGCGATGCGTTGAGCTAACCGATACTAATGAACCGTGAGGCTTAACCTTACAACGCCGAAGGTGTTTTGGCGAAGAGACAGACAATCAAATTTCAGCTTTGATACAGATTTAACAGAATTTGCCTGGCGGCTTTAGCGCGGTGGTCCCACCTGACCCCATGCCGAACTCAGAAGTGAAACGCCGTAGCGCCGATGGTAGTGTGGGGTCTCCCCATGTGAGAGTAGGGAACTGCCAGGCATCAATTAAGTGAAGAGGCCATCCGGAAGGATGGCCTTTTTGCGTTTGTACGTCGAAAAACGGCAGGCCGGGCAAGGCGAAGCCGCCACCCGGCAACTCAGAGCGTACTATCCCTGACAAACATTCAAACGAAGCAATTGCCGCTGATGGAAACGCCCAAGGATCAGCACCGTCGTTAACGCACCAAGCAGCGCGCAAAACATATCTGACTGGGTATCCCATGGATCGCCCTGCGTCCCCAGAAAATCATCCGCACCCTGTCCCATTGCCAAAGCTGCCCACCACTCAATGAGTTCATAGGTGGCGCTAATGGCCAGAGCAACACAGCACACCAGAAATCCCGTCATCTTATGTCCACGCACATACCCACCGCGCAGCAGAATTTCTCGCGCTGCCAGTGCGGGAACCAGCCCCTGGAAGAAGTGACCGAGCTTGTCATACGGATTTCGGCTAAGCCCGAGCATCTCCTGAACCTCAAAACCAACCGGAACCTTTGCATAGGTGTACATACCACCAACCATCAGAATGATGGCGTGGAAGAAAACCAGGGTATAGAGAAGGGGAGTCAGGGGGTATCGCCGGTGCGTGGCAAGCAGAAGTGGGATGATGATAATGACGGGCGTCACCTCCATCAGCCAGGTGACGCGATCGCTCGTGAACAGGCCGGTATAAAACAGGATCATCAGCAGGAGCAGTGACCCGACTTTTAAAGCAGATAAGGTCATATCATTTTCATTGTCAGGGGAAAAAATCACTATTACCTGACAGAAGGGAAAATTCAATGCGTAGCGGATACAGAAAAGCAAAAACCCAGCCATAGGCTGGGTTCTTTAAATAGTGGTGCCCGGACTCGGAATCGAACCAAGGACACGGGGATTTTCAATCCCCTGCTCTACCGACTGAGCTATCCGGGCAACGGAGCGCATTAAACCGCAATCGCGCGCGATCGTCAACATTATTTCGGGAAAAGCTGTTCAACTGCTTAAGTTTGCGGCAATCTGTCCGTTTGTGCCCTGGAATTGCACAAATCTTCCAGACAGTTCAGGCAAGATGTGACAATGCTGACGGTAAGAGGAGGGCAGTATGGCAAACGACTGGCTTGAGCTGCGTCAGCATGCAGAAACAGGTATTGAGACAATTAAGGCGCATTTCGAAGGACATGCCTTTGATCCCCACTGGCATGATAGCTATCTGGTCGGAATAACCCTTTCCGGCACGCAGCAGTTCCACTGTCGCCGTGAACGCCACCGTAGCCAGCCGGGCGATGCTTTTTTACTTGAGCCCGGGGAGATCCATGACGGTGATGCGCCGATAGAGGGGGGCTTTACTTATCTGACCTTTTATCTGGATGAACACTGGCTCACCCGTACGCTTCAAGGGCTGTACGACTCTACTCCCGGGAGCTACACCCTCCACTTTGCCCAAACGCTGACGCGAGAGCCTCAGTTGGTGCGCGCTATCGGTGATACATTTGCCTCGTTGCATAACGATGAAATGAAGATCGTCCAACAGAGCACAATGGATAACCTGCTCTCTCAGATCACTGCCCACTGCCAATGGCGGAAGAAACTCCCGTCTCAGCTACAAAGCTCCGCCGTGGCGCATCGTGCCCGCGACTATCTCTATGCGCATATCGGCGAGAACGTGGGGCTGTCAGACCTTGCCCGTGAGACGGGTACAGATCGCTTTACGCTCACCCGCTGTTTTAAGCGCGAATTTCACCTGGCACCGCACGCCTGGCTTATCCAGCTGCGCCTGGCAAAGGCCCGACAGATGCTGGCGTGTGGGGAACTGCCTGTTGATGTTGCGGCGGTAGTGGGTTTTGCCGATCAAAGCCATCTTGGTCGCTGGTTCCAGCGGGCATACCGTATTTCTCCGGCACACTACCGTCGGTTGTGCACAAACCTTCCAGACGTTTCCAGAAAATAACGGCACATTCGTGGCTCTAATAAAAAAGGAGTCACCTGTGAATTTATTACCCTTCCTGCTGTTTGCATTTGTCGCCTCGATTACACCGGGGCCAACCAATATTCTGGTACTGGCTAACAGTCAGCACTTTGGCGTAAAAAATACGTTTCCTGCGATCCTGGGCGGGTGTATTGCCGCCAGCGCTATTGTTCTGGTTTCAGGCGCAGGGGCAGGAGAAGTGTTACGCCAGTATCCGCTGATACGTCAGGTAATGAGCTGGGCGGGCGTGCTGTGGCTTTCCTGGATGAGCTGGCAGCTGTTTAGCGCCCCGGCCGCGAATCTCTCCTCCAGACGCCATGTCCGGTTTACCGCGCGGGCGGCGGCGTTATTACAGGTTGTAAACCCAAAAACGTGGATGATGGCGCTGGCAGTTGTCAGCCTGTTTGCTCCGGCAAGCGACCATGCATTTCGGGATGTTGCGCTGATGGCGCTATGGTTTCTGGCGATCTCCGTGGCTTGTTTGTTGTGCTGGGCGTGGCTGGGGAAGGCGGTGAACCGGATTTTCCGCACCACCGTGGCGATGGTGCGATTTCAGCGCGCGATGGCGCTGTGCTTGTTTATTTCCGCCTGGACGGGAATGCTGGCTTAGGTCAGTGCACCACCCATACGACACTGCGCAAACCGCAAAATATCTTCCGCCAGACGGTGCGCTGTATCCACATCCGCCTGGCTACGGTTCACCAGCATGCGGCTCAGGCAACCTTCCAGCACCAGCTCCATCTGCTTCGCGACCATTGCCGGGTCATCCACTTCAAGCGTGGTCAGCAGCTCGTGTGTGAACTCGTGCGCGGCACGTTTTTGCTGATCTGCCAGTTGATGGATGGGGTGCCCGGGATCCGGATAGTAGGTGCAGGCGGCAATAAACAGACAGCCTGGGTAACGGTTGTTGGTTACACACTCCGTCAGTGCGGTATAGCGCGCCAGCAGCTTTTGCTCGGTGGTCAGCTCTTCATTCAGCATCAGCTGCCTGCGCCAGATATCCACCTGCTGGCTGAGATAGCGCAGGGCATCGTACAGCAGCGCCTCTTTATCCGGCCAGAAGCGCTTAAGTTCATCCAGAGGGTAATCGATACGGTCGGCGACCATCTCAAGCGTGGTGCTGGCGATCCCTTGAATCTCAAGCAATTGCAGGGCTTGTCCCAGTACGTCTTCGCGTTGCACGGTTATCTCCTCCGCTATTCCCAACGGTTTGTCCCGTCTAAAGTGTTGTTTACGGTTGGCGATTGCGCAAATGCGCGTTGAATGTCGTCGCGTCCATAAACCCGGTTACACGCTGCGTCGGCTGTTCTTCCCCCTGTTCATTGAAGAACAGGATGGTAGGCAGCCCGAGCACATTAAGTTGCTTCAGTAGAGCCTTATCCTGCGCGCTGTTGGCGGTAACGTTCGCCTGGAGCAGAACGGTATCGCTCAGCGCATGTTGTACCTGCGGATCGCTGAAGGTGTATTTTTCAAACTCTTTGCAGGCCACGCACCAGTCGGCGTAGAGATCGAGCATGACCGGTTTGCCTTTCGCCTGCGCCAGGGCGCGGTTAAGGTCATCCACGTTCTTAATCTGTATAAAATTCAGATGAGCCTGCGTTTGACCTGCCGGGGTGCCAAACGCCCAGTCCTGGAGTGGACGGACGCTCACCAGCGCGGCCGCCAGCAGAAGGATCTGTAGCAGGCGCATCCACGGTTTCTTCGCCCCCAGACTCACGATAAACGCCCAACTGAAGAAGGCCACGCCGAGCATCGCCCACAGACGTGTACCCCACACATCACCAGTGATGCGCTCCAGCAGGAATACCGGTAGCGCCAGAATGACAAAACCAAACGCGGTTTTCACCGTCTCCATCCACGGTCCGCTCTTCGGCAACAGACGATTGCCAAACACCGTCACCAGGATCAGCGGCAGGCCCATGCCGAGCGCGTAGAGGTACAGCGTGCCGCCGCCGAGCCACAGGTTGCCGCTCTGGGCAATATATAACAGGATGGCGCTCAGCGGCGCGGTGGTGCAGGGGGAGCAAATCAGCCCGGCGATGGTACCCATGGCGAACACGCCGCCCGCAGAGCCACCCTGCTGACGGTTGCTCATCAGCGTCAGACGGGTTTGCAGGGAAGAAGGCAGTTGCAGGGTGAACAGGCCAAACATCGACAGCGCCAGCAGAATAAACACCGCTGACAGACCGATAAGCACATAAGGGTGCTGAAGGGCGGCCTGGAACTGCAATCCGGCAGCAGCGACCACGAGGCCGAGCGCCGTATAGGTTAACGCCATGCCCTGCACATAGATAAAGGCCAGCAACAGCGCGCGGGTAGTGGAAAGGCGTTGTTTACCGCCCAGCACGATGCCAGAGATAAGCGGGTACATGGGCAGTACGCAGGGCGTAAAGGCGATGCCGATACCAATCAATAACGCCCAAAGCGCTGAGAACGGAAGGTCTGAAGCGGCTTCGCCTTCACCCCTCACCCTGGCCCTCTCCCCTGAGGGGAGAGGGGAGGCCGCCGCTTTCACTTCGCTAAGCGGAACGACCTTTGTTTCAGGGGGATAGCAGAAGCCCGCATCGGCGCAGCCCTGATAGGTGACCGTTAATGTGGCGCCTTTATCCGCCTGATTCACCGTGACGGGCACGCTTAAGCGCTGGCGATAAATTTCACTCTTACCGTAGAACTCGTCCTCGTGCCACTCGCCAGCGGGCATCTGCAATGCGCCGACGTTCGCCTTTGCCGGCGTGATGCTGACCTGCTTGCGATAGAGGTAGTAACCCTCTTTCACCTGCCAGGTGAGACTGAGATCGTGCTGGTTTTGCTGAAAGTCGAAAACGAACGCCTGGTCGGCAGGAATAAAGTTCGAACGGCCGGGTGCGTCAAACAATCCGGCAAAAGCTGACGTGCTGCACAGCAGCAGGATCAGCGTAATGAAGCGTTGAGCCATGAGAGATAATCGTTATCGCCGTGGACCACTGGCAGAACCAGCAGCTCCGGGGTTTGGTATGGATGATGAGACTTGAGGCAGTCGAGGAGCGCCTGCTGGTTTGTCAGGTTGGTTTTGAGCAACATCTGGACTTCGTACTCTTGCTCCAGCTTACCTTCCCAGTAATAAAGGGAGGTGGCGCCGGGAAGAAGTGTGACACAGGCAGCCAGTTTTTCGGCCAACACTTTGGCGGCCAGATCCTGGGCAGAAGCTTCATCAGGGGCGGTGCACAGTACAACAACAGCATCAGGCGTGTTCACAAGTCGACCTCCTCATCACGAAAGTCTTCACTATATCACGCAAGGCGGTTGGTCATTAATGAAACGGGCCGCAGAGCGGCCCGATTTTAACTATTTTTACAACGGCTAATCGTTTACAGCACAATGCCGCCGATGATAAAGCCGAGGATTACGCAGAGCGTAATCGCCACCACGCCCGGGATCAGGAACGCGTGGTTAAACACGTATTTACCAATACGGGTTGAGCCGGTGTCATCCATCTCAACCGCGGCCAGCAGGGTTGGGTAGGTGGGCAGAACGAACAGGGCGGAAACCGCTGCAAAAGAGGCAATCGCCGTCAGCGGCGTCACGCCCAGCATTAGTGCCGCAGGCATCAGCGCTTTGGTGGTCGCAGCCTGGGAGTACAGCAACGTCGCGGCAAAGAACAGCACTACCGCCAGCAGCCACGGATAGTTGTGCAGCAGGTCGCCTGCAACGGTCTGGATATCGCTAATGTGCGCTTTCACAAAGGTATCACCGAGCCACGCCACGCCCAGCACGCACACGCAGGCGCTCATGCCGGATTTGAAGGTGCTGGCGTTCAGCACTTCGCTGGTGTCGATTTTACAGGTGATGCTGATCAGCGTCGCGATGGTCAGCATAAATACCACAATGGCTTCGTTACGCGGCAGAACCGGGTTCTGGATCAGACCTACCGTATCGCTGATGGCGGTCGCGTAGAACATCACGGCGACGATACCAATCAGGAACAGCAGCACGGAGCGTTTTGCATGCGGCTTCAGCTCGAAGACCTGGCTACCGCGCAGGCTCACTTCACCTTTTGCCAGACGCTCCTGGTAAACCGGATCGTCTTTCAGCTCGGCACCGAGGAAGTTACACAGTACGGCAGTGATCATTACCGCAATCAGCGTGACCGGAATACAGATTGCCAGCAGCGTCAGGTAGCTTACGCCCATCGGCTCAAGGATACCCGCGAAGAAGACTACCGCCGCGGAAATAGGCGAGGCGGTAATCGCAATCTGGGAGGCGACCACGGCAATAGAAAGAGGGCGAGACGGGCGAATACCCTGCTCTTTCGCCACTTCGGTGATTACCGGCAGCGTGGAGAAAGCGGTGTGGCCGGTACCGGCGAGAATGGTCATAAACCAGGTCACCAGTGGGGCAAGGAAGGTGATGTATTTCGGATGGCGACGCAGCATTCGCTCCGCCAGGCTCACCAGGTAGTCCATACCGCCTGCGACCTGCATAGCCGCGATAGCAGCAATAACCGCCATGATGATTTCGATAACGTCAAAAGGGATTGCGCCGGGTTTAATCTGAAAGATCAGGGTAAGTACAAGCACCCCGAGACCGCCGGCAAAACCGATGCCGATACCCCCGAGTCGTGCGCCCAAATAAATCGCCAACAGGACGATGACGAGTTCTGCTCCAAACATAAAGACCTGCCTTGCTCATTAACAAGTTGATATTGAATTGTTGTGTTTTGGTAACGCCCATAAAGAAAAAAGGCACGTCACAAGTGACGTGCCTTTCGGAAGCTTAGCCTGAACGGTTACTGTTCGCTTTCATCGGTATATCGTTTCGCTTTATATGCCGGGTGCATCAGGTTCTGGGCGGAGAAGATATCGTCCAGTTCGGCTTCGGTCAACAATCCTCGCTCGAGAACAACCTCACGCACGCTCTTACCGGTTTCGGCACAAATCTTCCCGACGATATCGCCGTTGTGGTGGCCGATGAACGGGTTGAGGTAGGTGACGATGCCGATGGAGTTATAGACGTAGCCTTCACACACTTCTTTATTCGCGGTGATGCCGTTGATGCATTTTTCCAGCAGGTTGTAGCAGGCGTTGGTCAGAATATGGATAGATTCAAACATTGCCTGGCCAATCACCGGCTCCATCACGTTCAGCTGGAGCTGACCGGCTTCGGATGCCATGGTGACGGTCGTATCGTTACCAATAACCTTGAAGCAAACCTGGTTCACCACTTCTGGCACCACCGGGTTCACTTTAGCTGGCATGATGGATGAACCCGCCTGCAACTCTGGCAGGTTGATTTCATTCAGGCCAGCGCGCGGACCGGAGGAGAGCAGGCGCAGGTCGTTACAGATTTTGGACAGTTTCACCGCCAGACGTTTCAGGGCGCTGTGTACCATCACATAGGCGCCGCAGTCTGAGGTAGCTTCAATCAGGTCTTCCGCAGGCACAACCGGCAGGTTGGACACTTCAGCCAGCTTCTGTACCGCCAGCTGCTGATAGCCATCTGGCGTGTTCAGGCGTGTACCGATGGCGGTTGCGCCCAGGTTAACTTCCAGCAACAGTTCGGACGTGCGCAGCAGGTTTTTCGTCTCTTCATTCAGCAGCACGTTAAACGCGTGGAATTCCTGTCCGAGGGTCATTGGCACCGCGTCCTGCAACTGGGTACGGCCCATTTTCAGGATGTCCTGGAACTCTACGGCTTTACGCTGGAAGCCATCGCCCAGCTGATTAATCGCGTCGACCAGTTTGACGATAGAGGCATACACCGCGATGCGGAAGCCGGTTGGGTAGGCGTCGTTGGTGGACTGACATTTGTTAACGTGATCGTTCGGGTTCAGGTACTGGTATTCACCTTTCTGATGACCCATCAGCTCCAGGCCGATGTTTGCCAGCACTTCATTGGTGTTCATGTTGACGGAGGTGCCCGCGCCGCCCTGATAGACGTCGACCGGGAACTGATCCATGCATTTGCCGTTGTTCAGCACCTCATCGCACGCGGCGATAATCGCATTTGCAGCGCTTTTAGGAATGGTTTGCAGCTCTTTGTTCGCCAGAGCCGCGGCTTTTTTTACCATCACCATGCCACGCACAAATTCAGGGATGTCGCTGATTTTGCTGTTGCTGATGTAGAAGTTTTCAATCGCTCTCAGAGTGTGAACACCATAGTAGGCATCCGCTGGAACTTCCCTGGTACCCAACAAATCTTCTTCGATACGAATGTTGTTTAACATGTGAACCTTCTTTTCAAGCTGCCGATGGATTGTACTAAACACACAGTATATATGTGGTTTTGAATATTTTATGACCGACGATTATTCCCTCAATCGGCCAGATGTTCGAGATCATATGCTGATGATAGCGAATTGCCGTAAGCTGGATCACTTATTATCGACCCGATTTCATGATAATTATTAATCTGTGAAATATGTCACCGCTTTAATATTTCCAGAAAAAATATCCGTGCAAACCGATTGAATTTTGGCTAACCGTCACCATTTCTTATCTACGCGCTTCGCGAATACATTCAGTCAGGGGCCTGAAGGCACCTGCCACACAGGAGATGCCAGTGCGCTGGATACCATTTATTGCTTTCTTTCTTTATGTTTACATTGAGATTTCGATTTTCATTCAGGTTGCCCATGTGCTGGGCGTCCTGCTGACGCTGATTCTGGTGATCTTCACCTCCGTCATCGGCATGTCGCTGGTGCGCAATCAGGGTTTCAAAAATTTCCTGTTAATGCAGCAGAAGATGGCCGCAGGCGAAAGCCCGGCAGCCGAGATGATCAAAAGCGTGTCGCTGATTATTGCTGGCCTGCTGCTGATCCTGCCTGGTTTCTTCACCGACTTCCTCGGCCTGCTGTTGCTGTTGCCGCCGGTGCAGAAGCATCTGACCATGAAGCTGCTGCCGCACCTGCGTTTCAGCCGTATGCCAGGCGGTGGTTTCAGCACCGGCCCGGGGGATACCTTTGAAGGGGAATATCAGCGTAAGGATGAGCAGCGCGACCGATTAGATCATAAAGACGATCGGTGAGTTTGTGCCCCGGTGGCGCTCGCTCACCGGGCCTGCGGCTTTTGCCGCTTCGGTAAAAACACCCACAGCCCCGCCAGCATGACGATGGCGTACACACTCTTCCATCCCACCATCGCCAGCAGCATCAGGCACAGGACACACCCGACAGCCGCCAGCGCCTTAAAGCGTCCTTTCAGTAGCCGACAGCCCGCCAGCATGCACAGCAGGTAAATCATGATGAAAATACCGTTGGCGTAGACAATCAGCGCGTCAAGGTTGATGTCGAGGAGATAAATGGCCAGGGAACTCACCACGCAGCAGCCCAGTACGGTATTCAGCGCATTCACCGGAAGCTGACGCTTTGACAGGCGTGAGAGGGGGCTATCCGGTTTATAAAGTGCCTGAGACCACACCAGCCGGGCGAAGCTCTGAATATAGATGTTGAGGCTGGCAAAGCAGGCGAGATAGCCAATCACGCAGGCTACCCACAGGGCCTTAACGCCAAACAGCTGCACCACGATGCCCGGCAGCGACGCGGCGGCGGCTTTCTCTTCACCGAACGCGTTGAAGTGCAGCACCAGTACGGTACAGGCCCAGTACACGGTACCCGCCAGCAGCAGGCCAATCATCAGGGCGCGGGGGAAATCACGCTCGGGCTGTTTAAACTCGGATGCCAGATGAGCGAACGCCTCCAGACCGACGAAACACCAGAACATAACGGATAGTGCAGCGAAAAGCTGTGCGTGGTCGATGTCGTTAATCGCGGGGAAAGGAATATCCGCCACGGTAATGTCACCCGCAAACCAGATGGCGACGATCAGCGCGACAATTAACACGGCGACCAGCGTTTGCAGATTGGCGCTGGAGCTGGCCCCGCGTGAGCCTACCCACCAGACAATCGCCAGCGTACCGAGTTCAGCCAGCAGCAGCTGTTCATCGTGCCAGCCAAACAGCGCCTGTCCGAAGCCGGTTGCGATATGCAGGGCTGCCGGAAGGCCAACGGGTATCACCGACAAAAATAGCCAGCCGGTGACGCGCTCCATTCGCGGCCCAAACGCCATGCCGACAAAATGCGCTACGCCGCCTGCGCTCGGGAAGTGCCGCCCGAGTATGGCAAAAACAATCGCCACCGGAAACACCAGCACGATCAGCACCGGCCATGCCCAAAGACTGTTATTGCCGGCAACCAATGCCGCCAGCGCGGGAACCGCAAATACCCCCGTGCCTAATAAAGACGTTGAGAGTAAGCCAATGCCCTGCGCCAGCCCCAACTCCTGCCTGAGTCCACTCATTTACCTCGTCCCGCCACCATCAAAAGAGAGTGGATGGTAACACTTTCGCAAATTTTTTTTCGATTACCCCTTGAAGGGGTAAAAAGCTATCCCCATCTCTCAGGGCACTAGCCGGAAAACCGCATGCGGACCGGCGTCATCCATAACTGATAATGACTTTCTCAAAGGAGAGCTATCAATGAGTATTCGTCCGTTACATGATCGTGTGATCGTCAAACGTAAAGAAGTTGAAACCAAGTCTGCTGGCGGCATCGTTCTGACCGGTTCAGCAGCAGCAAAATCAACGCGTGGCGAAATCATCGCTGTCGGTAAGGGCCGCATCCTGGAAAACGGAACTGTGCAGCCACTGGACGTTAAAGTTGGTGACATCGTCATTTTCAACGATGGCTACGGCGTGAAATCCGAGAAGATCGACAATGAAGAAGTTTTGATCATGTCCGAGAGCGACATTCTGGCAATTGTTGAAGCGTAATTAACGCACGAAACTGTACGAATTTGAGGAAATAAGAACATGGCAGCTAAAGACGTAAAATTCGGTAACGACGCTCGTGTAAAAATGCTCCGCGGCGTAAACGTACTGGCAGACGCAGTGAAAGTCACTCTGGGCCCGAAAGGCCGTAACGTAGTGCTGGACAAATCCTTCGGCGCGCCAACCATCACCAAAGATGGTGTTTCTGTTGCACGTGAAATCGAGCTGGAAGACAAGTTCGAAAACATGGGCGCACAGATGGTGAAAGAAGTTGCCTCTAAAGCGAACGACGCTGCCGGTGACGGTACCACCACCGCGACCGTACTGGCGCAGGCGATCATCACCGAAGGCCTGAAAGCCGTTGCTGCGGGCATGAACCCAATGGATCTGAAACGTGGTATCGACAAAGCTGTCGCCTCTGCTGTTGAAGAACTGAAAGCGCTGTCCGTACCGTGCTCTGACTCTAAAGCCATTGCTCAGGTTGGTACTATCTCCGCTAACTCCGACGAAACCGTAGGTAAACTGATCGCTGAAGCGATGGATAAAGTCGGTAAAGAAGGCGTGATCACCGTTGAAGACGGTACTGGTCTGGAAGACGAACTGGACGTGGTTGAAGGTATGCAGTTCGACCGCGGTTACCTGTCTCCATACTTCATCAACAAGCCAGAAACTGGCGCTGTTGAGCTGGAAAGCCCGTTCATCCTGCTGGCTGACAAGAAAATCTCCAACATCCGCGAAATGCTGCCAGTGCTGGAAGCCGTTGCGAAAGCAGGCAAGCCGCTGGTAATCATTGCTGAAGACGTTGAAGGCGAAGCGCTGGCGACTCTGGTGGTTAACACCATGCGTGGCATCGTGAAAGTGGCAGCGGTTAAAGCACCTGGCTTCGGCGATCGTCGTAAAGCGATGCTTCAGGATATCGCTACCCTGACTGGCGGTACCGTGATCTCCGAAGAGATCGGTATGGAGCTGGAAAAAGCGACCCTGGAAGACCTGGGCCAGGCGAAACGCGTTGTGATCAACAAAGACACCACCACCATCATCGACGGTGTGGGTGAAGAAGCTGCTATTCAGGGCCGTGTTGGTCAGATCCGTAAGCAGATCGAAGAAGCAACTTCCGATTACGACCGTGAAAAACTCCAGGAGCGCGTAGCGAAACTGGCAGGCGGCGTAGCGGTAATCAAAGTCGGTGCGGCTACCGAAGTTGAAATGAAAGAGAAGAAAGCACGCGTTGACGACGCCCTGCACGCGACCCGTGCTGCGGTAGAAGAAGGCGTGGTTGCTGGTGGTGGTGTCGCGCTGGTGCGTGTAGCCGCTAAACTGGCTGGCCTGACTGCTCAGAACGAAGACCAGAACGTGGGTATCAAAGTTGCGCTGCGCGCGATGGAAGCTCCTCTGCGTCAGATCGTGTCCAACGCCGGTGAAGAGCCGTCTGTGGTTGCGAACAACGTGAAAGCGGGTGAAGGTAACTACGGTTACAACGCGGCAACTGAAGAATACGGCAACATGATCGACTTCGGTATCCTGGATCCAACTAAAGTGACCCGTTCTGCACTGCAATACGCGGCATCTGTAGCTGGTCTGATGATCACGACCGAGTGCATGGTGACCGACATGCCTAAAGGCGACGCGCCTGACTTAGGTGCTGCTGGTGGTATGGGCGGCATGGGTGGCATGGGCGGCATGATGTAATCATGTTGTTCTGAACCTCTCAGAACTAACCCCGGGCAGCAATGCCCGGGGTTTTTTATTGTCTTCTACTCAAACGTGCCTTTCACGCACACAACGCCTCCACTCACCATCTGGCGGCCTTTCGCCCAGACCTCGCGGATCTTCAGATCATCGGTCAGCACCAGGACGTCGGCATCGCATCCGGGCGCGATCCGCCCTTTATGCTCCAGGCCGAGAAATTCCGCCACGTTACGCGTAAACGGCAGAAGCGCCTCCTCCAGCGGCAGGTGATACCGGCCGACCAGCTGCTGTAGCGTCTCAAGCAGGGATTCAAATCCCGCCACGCCAATGCCAACAAGATTACCATTTGCGTCAAAATTCGGCTGGCTGCCGTTGCCATCCGAGCTGAGCGTGAGCCGGTTAAACGGCACCTGTGCTTCACGGGCCGTCGCGATAGCGGTGGCGGCATCAACAGGCTCGCTGATGCTGGTGGTGATGTCGATGTACCCCCCTTCGCGGGCATAGTCCAGTGCGGCGTGGAACAGTGCCTGGGCGCGGTTGACGTGAGTTGGCAGCAGCTTCGTGCGGGGCACGTCGGCGTTATTCAGGATGTTAAGCAGCGGCTCCAGCAGTTTCGGGCTGTTGCCGAGGTGAAACACGGATATCCCCGCTTTGGCACCCAGCAGCCCGCCGACGCGTGACTGGGCGGCCATATTCGCGAGCTGGTCATCTGCCGGCGCGGAAGAGCGATGGTCGGAAATCGCGCATTTCACGCCAATGATTTTATCAATCAGCGCCACATCCTTTTCGATACTGCCGGTAATCGTCGGAGAAGGCAGGCCATACGCGCCTGTCAGCATCCACGTGCTGATCCCTTCATGCTCGAGCGCCCGCGTTTTCGCCAGCAGCGACTCGGGATGGCGGGTCACGCCGTCGGTGCCCAGCAGGCCAACAACGGAGGTGATGCCAGCCGCCACCAGCGCAGACAATCGCACCTCTGGCGTCCGGGTGTGGGGACCGGCTTCACCGCCGCCGCCAATCAGGTGTACATGCTGATCGATAAACCCCGGACAAACCACCGCTCCGGCGAGATCGCTTTCAGGACAGTCTGGCCTCGTTGTGGCGTGGCCCGCTTTTTCGACTGCGACGATTTTTCCTCCGGCAATCAGCAGATCGCAATGCCCAAGATCCTCGGGAGCGTAAAGCTGCGCATTGCGGAAAAGGTGCGGTTCCAGCACTGAAAAATCCATTTTTATCTCCTCAGAAGAGTAGCTGCATCACCCACATTGAGAGCAGGGCGTTAATGACGCAGATAGTGATGATGTGCGGATAATACTTCGGGTTGACGCCTGCGGTGCCAAGGCAACGGCCCGTGTTTTGCACCGGATTGCCCATCAGATAGATGGCGGGCAGCAGGATGGTGGCATCGTGACCGTTGAGCGTGCCGGCAGCGACCAGACTGGCGCAGACCCCCACACCGCCGCCCATGCTCATTACCGAGGCCAGAAGAACCGTTGCCGCCGCACCCGGAAGCCCCCACAGGGCCATGATGGGCTCGCATACCCTGCCGACAATATCCAGCAGGCCGGTTACCTTGAGCGCCTGAATGATGACAAACGCCATGACCACGTTCGGCAGCAGGCTGGTGGTGGCGATGGTAAAGCCGCGGCGGGCGCCATCAATAAACAGGTCCATGATATTTTTACGCGGCTGGGCGATCATCTTTCCTCCTGAACGCGGCGAACTTCCATGTGGGCGATCCACAGTCGCAGGAAGTTCGCGCCAACAAATTTGAACACCAGAATGACGGCAAGCGGCGTGATCACCGGGACGGTAATAAAGGTAAAGAGTGCGGCACCGGAAGAAAAATAGTTGGTAATAATGGCGCTACCGCTGGTCTGGAAGGTGGCGAAAATGGCGCGTTCATGGTCAGTAATCGCCCCTTCGTCAGTCAACTCTTTGGTCATCCCTGCGGCTGCATCGGTATTTTGCAGGTTGGCGATAAGCGCCAGAGAGCAGATGCCCGGCACGCCGAGCAGCGGGCGCAGAATGGGCGTCATGAGCTGTTGTGCGGCGCGCAGCCCGCCCAGCCCCTCGGTAACGGCAATGATCCCGAGCGATAAAATGACCGAGGGGGCCAGTTCAAGGGCAAATAAAAAACCGTCTTTCGCTCCTGTGCCGCCCTCACCGCGAAACGTCAGCGCGCCGTTCACCGGTCCAAAGCTGCCGTTCAGCACGGTGAAATCCAGCACGCGCCACCATTCGGTACTTTTGGCGAAAAAACCTGAGAAAAATACGATGGTGAGCACGAACGCCAGATAGTCCACCCAGGTTACTTTTTCCTCTCCTGAGGATGATGCACTCATGAAACCCCCTTTTTTGAGTCGCGTACAAAAGTTGTACGTCGCATCACTAAAAACGATCGGGGGCTAAAACACGATATCCCAAAGGTTATTATCAGAATTCATTTAAGATGTCGGAGGAGTGCGAGCGGAATCTGGCTCGCAGAAATGCTCAGCATTTTTCTTTTGGTCATCTTTTTAGTATAAGGTTTACACGCGGACAACTACTGTCCAGCTTATTGAAAACGAGGAATAACATGCGCATAAAAGTCTGTGCAGGGATTGTAGGTGCAGCATTGCTGCTGGCGGGTTGTAGCACCAGCAATGAGCTGACGGCAGCGGGCCAGAGCGTTCGCTTTGTGGAAGATAAGCCGGGCAGCGAATGCCAGCTGTTAGGCACCGCCACTGGCGAGCAAAGCAACTGGATGTCGGGGCAGCACGGCGAAGAGGGCGGCTCTATGCGCGGTGCGGCCAATGCCCTGCGTAATCAGGCTGCGGCAATGGGCGGCAACGTCATTTACGGGGTGAGCAGCCCGACGCAGGGGATGCTGTCCAGCTTTGTGCCAACCGCCAGCCAGATGAACGGCCAGGTCTATAAGTGCCCGAACTGATATAACTTTTTGATGGCGCTGCCGCTTTATCTCCAGGGCAGGTAAGCGTAGCGCCACCTGCCTTTTTACTGCTGCCGCAGCTGCAAATCCAGCGGCGTCTTACTCGGCTCTCCGCCAATCTCACGTGCCAGCTTCGGCACCATATAACCCGAAACCAGCGTTAACAGCTCGCGCATAATCTTCCGGGCCTCTTCATCTGTCACCATGAAGTGCGCCGCGCCCTGGACGCGATCCAGAACATGCAGGTAATAGGGCATTACGCCCGCATCAAATAAGGCATTGCTGAGATCGGCCAGCACGCGGGCGCTGTCGTTCACGCCGCGCAGTAATACGCTCTGGTTGAGCAGCGTCACGCCTGCCTTTCGCATACGCGCCATCGCCGCACGAAAGTCCGCGTCAATTTCATTCGCGTGGTTGATATGGTTCACCAGCAGCACCTGCAAACGGGACTGCTCCAGGCGCGTGACCAGGGCGTCGGTGATACGCGCCGGGATGACGATCGGTAAACGGCTGTGAATGCGCAGACGCTTAATGTGCGGGATGGTCTCAAGCTGAGTCAGCAGCCAGTCCAGCTCATGATCTTTTGCCATCAGCGGGTCGCCGCCGGAAAAGATGATTTCATCCAGCTCCGGGTGCGCCGCGATGTAGTCCAGTGCCACCTGCCAGTTGCGTTTATTGCCCTGATTTTCGGCGTACGGGAAGTGGCGACGGAAGCAATAGCGGCAATTTACCGCGCAACCACCCTTAACCAGCAGCAGGGCGCGATTACGGTATTTATGCAGCAAACCCGGTACGACACTGTTTTGCTCTTCCAGCGGATCGGTGCTGTATCCGGGGGCGGTAATAAACTCATCCTGAGAGGTAAGCGTTTGTTTTAATAATGGATCATCAGGGTTACCCTTTTCCATTCGGGCAACAAACGCGCGGGGAACGCGCAGGGCGAAAAGGCGCTTCGCCTCACGACCTGCACGCAACGCTTCGTGCTGTTCGAGGTCTAAAAGACGCAGCAATTCATCAGGACTGGTGATTACATCGGCAAGTTGCGATAACCAATCTTCTCTGGACGGGGTGTTTAGGGTTACAATATGCGCCATTTTGTGGCTTAGCTACCAGTTAACAAATTTAGAGGGCCTTATGGCAACGTACTATAGCAACGATTTTCGTGCTGGTCTTAAAATCATGATGGACGGCGAACCGTACGCGGTTGAAGCCAGCGAATTCGTTAAACCAGGTAAAGGCCAGGCATTCGCACGCGTTAAGCTGCGCCGCCTGCTGACCGGTACCCGTGTTGAGAAAACCTTCAAATCTACTGACTCCGCTGAAGGCGCTGATGTTGTCGATATGAACCTGACTTACCTGTACAACGACGGTGAGTTCTGGCACTTCATGAACAACGAAACCTTCGAGCAGCTGTCTGCGGACGCGAAAGCGATTGGCGACAACGCCAAGTGGCTGCTGGATCAGGCTGAGTGCATCGTTACTCTGTGGAACGGTCAGCCTATCGCGGTTACGCCTCCGAACTTCGTTGAGCTGGAAATCGTTGAAACCGATCCAGGTCTGAAAGGTGATACCGCAGGTACTGGCGGCAAGCCTGCCACCCTGTCTACCGGCGCGGTGGTTAAAGTGCCACTGTTCGTACAGATCGGTGAAGTGATCAAAGTGGATACCCGCTCCGGCGAATACGTATCCCGCGTGAAGTAATTTACGTCATGATTAAAGGCGCAGCGCCCGCTGCGCCTGATTTTGCAGGCAGGGAAGATGAAACGTACCGTTAAAATTCTGCTTCTGTTAGCGTTCTCCAGCGCAATTCTCTCCGGTTGCAACACCGCGCGTGGCGTGGGCGAAGATATTCAGGATCTCGGCCATATCATTTCCCATGCGGCCAGCTAATTCCGTCTAATTTTCCTAAAAATTCTTCCTTTTCCGTCAAACGACAAGATCTTGTCTATTCTTAAGTTGCTATACACAAAATAACTTTGGCTATAAAAGGAAGATATTATGGTTAAGAAAACAATTGCAGCGATCTTTTCTGTTCTGGTGCTTTCTTCGGTACTGACTGCATGTAACACCACCCGTGGCGTAGGGGAAGATATCTCCGACGGTGGTAACGCGATTTCTGGCGCAGCAACTAAAGCTCAGAACTAATGAAAGCGACGGTACGGCAGCTAACTTCACCGTACCGTCAATTCTCCACTTCCTGTAGCGATAAAAACGGGGAGTAACGCGTATCCATATGAAGCTTCATGCGGATATTGCGTTTGTACGTATACACCGTTTTTCCGTTAATGCGCAGATTGCTGGCAATTTTCTGGTTGCTCGCACCATCCATCCACAGGGTCAGTACTCTCTCTTCCTGACGCGTCAGTAACGGTGCCGCCATTTCCGGAAGCTCCGCGCTTGCGCATGTCGTTAGCGCGTCGTTTATCACCGCCGCCAGTTTTTCCAGATCGGTATTTTTGGAAAGTGAAGACCATATCGGGAACTGCGCAAGATAATCTGTCATCTCCTGCTCCTGCCCCGATTGCAGCATAATAAAAGGCAATGTTTCGCTGGCAATAAGCAGGGAAGATAGCTGCTGAAAATGGTGTAAATCCTGCCGGAAGCCCGATAAATCAGCGATGACCAGCGCAGGTTTCCATTGCAGGATATGCTCTCTGGCGAGGAAAAGATTATTTACCCCGGTTACGACGAAATGACCCGAAAACAGGTCTGAATGATTGAGCCAGGCTTCAAATCCCGTGCGGGTGAAGTGACAACGGTCAATCAAAAGAATTTTGAACATATAATTTTCGCAGTCGGCTAGTGGTTTGGCTTCCTGCCATCAGAAAGCCTATCATCATAGAGAAGTCGGATGAGTCATAAATGCCTGAACTCCGTGCCTTACTGAGGCTATTTCTTGCCTTAACGTGTTCAGCAGAAAAAGTTTGAAAAAAAATTCCATGCTAACCAAAATATAAGGCGCAACCTCAGCCTTGCGGGACGACCCGTAAGCGCTTCATTCATCGGGGACGGCCCCAACTTGTCGTTAAGTTAAGGAGCCTGATATGTCCTGGATCGTTCTTGTTATTGCCGGTTTGCTCGAAGTGGTATGGGCAATTGGCCTGAAATATACCCACGGTTTTACCCGCCTGACGCCCAGCGTCATCACTATCGCCGCAATGATTGTCAGTATCGTCATGCTGTCATGGGCGATGCGAACCTTGCCAGTCGGAACGGCTTACGCTGTCTGGACGGGAATTGGTGCGGTAGGGGCTGCCATTACCGGCATTCTGCTGCTGGGGGAGTCTGCGAGTCTGGCGCGCATCGCCAGCCTCGCGTTAATCGTCGCGGGTATCATCGGGTTAAAACTCAGTACGCACTAATGCAGCTGTTTTACCCAGATTAATTTCGTCACGTCAAACCCTTGCCGGGTCGCTATGTCCAGCATCTGCTGTTTCATTTCCGTCGAGATCGTTGGCGTGCGGGAGAGGAGCCATAGATAGTTGCGATCCGGCCCACACACCAGCGCATGGCGGTACTCTCTGTCCAGCGCAATGACGTTATACCCGCCATAGAATGGGCCGATGAAAGAGACTTTCATGGCCGCGCGGTTAGACGCGCCGGTGAAATAGGCCTGACCAACTGACTGCTGCCACATCTGGCGATCCGGGTTATAGCCGCGGTTAATGACCCGGATCCCGCCGTCATCCATCGCGCTGTAGCTGACCGTGACTTTTTCTAAGCCCCGTTCGAACTGATGGTCCATTCGGGCGATTTCATACCAGGTGCCGAGGAAGCGCTGTGCGTCGAAATTACTGACTACCGTGACGCCAGGCGGAGGAGTAGGGGAACTGCAAGCAACCACTAAAAACGCGGCTGTTACTGCGGCAATAACAGGCAGAATGCGCATAGGAGTTTCCTTACTGTTTTTTGTTAAGTGTAGATGACAGCAAGGAAAATGCGGGAGATTGTGCAGGGTGTTTTGCCGGGTGACGGCTTCGCCTTACCCGGCCTACAAAGTTCACGCGTTGTGTAGGCCGGGTAAGCGCAGCGCCACCCGGCAATGTTTTACTGTAGCGCCTCGAGGATATGGTATGCCGCCTCAACGCGTGCCGGGTTCGGATAGCTTGTATTCGCGAGCATCACAATACCGATCTGCTTTTCAGGAATAAAGGCCACGTAGCTGCCAAACCCGCCAGTAGAGCCCGTTTTATGGACCCAGGACGCTTTGACCGGGGGAGCCGGTGGATTCACTTCTACCACGGGCAACGGCGCCAGCGCTACCTTACTGTCGCTGCCCTCGACCACCGTGTTGGCCTCCACGGGCCAGTTGAGCATCTCCCAGCCCAGACCCTGATACATTGACCCGATACGCCAGTAGCGCGACTGCGCCAGCGCGATGCCCTGCTTAAGTGAGGCATCAGCAACGTTCTCCGGCGCCATGTTTGCCATGACCCAGTTCGCCATATCCTGCACGTTGGTTTTCACGCCATAGGCTTGTGCATCCAGCATACCCGGCGAAACGCGCACCGCTTTACCGTCACGATAGCCCCAGGCGTAATGCGCCTCTTCCGCTTTCGGCACGTTAATCCAGGTATGGTCCAGCTTGAGCGGCTTAAGGACCCGCGTCGTCATGGCCTGCTCATAGGGCATGCCAGAAGGTTTGACCGCCAGCGCACCAAAAAGACCGATGCTGGCGTTGGCGTAAAGACGCGTTGTGCCAGGCTTCCACTGCGGCTGCCAGTTTTGATAAAAGCGCAGCAGGGAGGCGTTATCCGTGACCTCATCCGGTACCTGTAGCGGCAGGCCGCCAGCGGTGTAGGTGGCGAGATCCAGCATACGAATACCCTGCCACTGCTTGCCCGTCAGCTGTGGCCAGTATCTGGTCACCGGATCGTCCAGCGAAATTTCACCGCGAGCAATGGCATCCCCACCTAAAACGCCGGTGAAGGTTTTACTTATAGAACCCAGCTCGAACAGGGTCTGAGGCGTAACGGGTTTATTCGCCGCGATATCGGCCTTGCCAAACGTGTAATAGTGCGGTTTTCCCTGATAAATAACGGCCACCGCCATGCCTGGAACAGACTGGGCTTTCATCAGCGGGGTAACCGTATTCGCGACCACCTCCGCCAGCTGTTTTTCTGACACTGGCGTGGCGAGAGCAGAGCAAGAGATGCCGAGCAGCAGGGCGCAGCAAAGGGATTTTTTCATCATCAGTAATCTTCCGTAATAGCGAGTCAAGGGGATGTCCGGGCCCGTCAGACAGGCGTAGTCTGTTGGATTTGACTGTGCCTGACAAACGGTTAAATTTAGCATTAGCTGTTAATTTTTCTAACGGAAGCGACCATGACGCGAAGCTATCTCCCCCTCAATTCGCTTCGGGCTTTTGAGGCCGCCGCAAGACATCTCAGCTTTACGCATGCGGCCATTGAACTGAACGTGACGCATTCGGCTATTAGCCAGCATGTGAAAACGCTGGAGCAGCACCTGAACTGTCAGCTGTTCGTTCGCGTGTCGCGCGGGCTGATGTTGACTACCGAGGGCGAAAATTTACTGCCGGTGCTGAATGATTCGTTCGATCGTATAGCCGGAATGCTGGATCGCTTCGCTAACCATCGTGCGCAGGAGAAGCTGAAAATCGGCGTGGTGGGTACGTTTGCCACCGGGGTCTTATTCTCGCAGCTGGAGGATTTTCGCCGTGGCTACCCACACATCGATCTTCAGCTTTCCACCCATAACAACCGCGTTGATCCGGCTGCCGAAGGGCTTGACTATACGATCCGCTACGGTGGCGGGGCGTGGCACGGTACCGAGGCTGAATTTCTTTGTCATGCGCCGCTCGCGCCGCTGTGTACGCCTGATATCGCCGCCAGTCTGCACAGTCCGGCCGACATCCTCAGGTTTACGCTGCTGCGCTCCTACCGACGCGACGAGTGGACCGCGTGGATGCAGGCGGCCGGCGAGCATCCCCCTTCGCCAACGCACCGCGTGATGGTATTTGATTCGTCCGTGACCATGCTGGAGGCCGCTCAGGCAGGGGTGGGTATTGCTATTGCGCCTGTCGATATGTTTACCCATCTGTTAGCCAGCGAGCGCATTGTGCAGCCCTTTGCGACGCAGATTGAGCTCGGCAGCTACTGGCTGACCCGATTGCAGTCCCGGGCAGAAACGCCAGCCATGCGCGAATTTTCCCGGTGGCTGGTGGAGAAGATGAAAAAGTAAAAAGCCCGCCGGATGGCGGGCCTGTTCAGTCAGATGGTGACCACGGCAATCAACGTGACGACCGTCAGAATGGTCGCCAGACCGTAGAAGACCCATTTACCGCTTGGCACATGGATTTTCAGATCGTGCATCGCATGGTGGATACGGTGCAGACCACACCACAGCGGCAGGACGATCATCAGGAAGATGAACACGCGGCCAATAAAGTTGCTCGCAAAGGCCAGTACGCGCTCATAGCTCAGCGCATCGCCCGGGAACAGCCCCAGCGGCAGCATGATCCCGACCAGCAGGATAATGACCGGGGCAATAATGGCGCTCCACATGCCGCCTGCGCCAAACAGCCCCCAGAAGACCGGCTCGTCTGAACGTTTTGGATTTGGATTGATCACAGTAGTCTCCTTACCAGAACAGTGCGACAAACAGAATGACCACAGAGACAACTGCCGTCACTGCCCAGAGCCCTTTAATGACCGGCTCTGGCCCCATTTTTTCGCCTTTTACAATGATGTTCGCTGCTTTTGGCGCCAGTTCAAACCAGGTTTTGGTATGAAGCAGCGCGGCGGCGAGCACAATCAGGTTCAGCACAACGATGATTGGGTTTTGCAGGAAGCCCACAAAACTGGCCCAGGCTTCCGGGCCGTGCTTGAGGGCATAAACCCCGTACAGCAGTTCGAGGCTGAACCAGACCGCGGGAACAGCCGTGCCTTCACGCAGCATATAGAAGCGATAAAACGGCAGTTTTTTCCACCAGGTGGACGGCATTGGTCGCACGTAGGCTTTGCGTTTAGTCGTCATCATGCACTCCTTAGCGTGGTTTCAGGGTAGCGATAAGAAAGTCTTTCGAGCTTTCCACCTTTCCCTGCTGAATGGCGGCGGCCGGGTCGACATGCTTCGGACAGACTTCGGAGCAGTAACCGACAAACGTGCAGGTCCAGACCCCGTTCTGGCTGTTCAGCTGGGCCATACGTTCTTTTTTGCCGTGGTCGCGGCTGTCTTCGTTATAGCGGTGCGCCAGGGTAATGGCGGCCGGGCCGATAAACTCAGGGTTCAGGCCAAACTGCGGACAGGCGGCGTAGCACAGGCCGCAGTTGATGCAGCCGGAGAACTGATGGTATTTCGCCATCTGCGCGGGCGTCTGGGTGTTTGGCCCCTGATCCGGCGTGCGCGGGTTGCCGATGATGTACGGCTTAATCGCTTCGAGGCTTTCGATAAAGTGGGTCATGTCGACCACCAGATCGCGCTCAATCGGGAAGTTGCCCAGCGCTTCAACCTTGATACCTTTGGTGTAATCACGCAGGAAGGTTTTACACGCCAGCTTTGGCACCTTGTTGACCATCATGCCGCAGGAGCCGCAAATTGCCATGCGGCAGGACCAGCGGTAGCTCAGGTCTGGGGCCAGGTTATCTTTGATATAGCCGAGCGCATCCAGCAGGGAGGTTTGCTCGTCGTAAGGGACTTCATAGAAAGCGCTGTGCGGCGCGGCGTCCACTTCCGGATTGTAGCGCACCACTTCAATTTTCAGTTTTTGCATCTCAGCCATTCGCCTTCTCCTTCTTATCGGCGGCTTCTGCTTCTGCACCGTACACGCGTTTCGCCGGTGGCAGCGTGGTGATTTTCACGTCGCTGTAGTCCAGTCGCGTAGTGCCATCCGCATCGCGCCAGGCGAGAGTGTGTTTAAGGAAATTGACGTCGTCACGTTCGGTGCAGCCCTCATCCAGGCGCTGGTGCGCGCCGCGGGACTCTTTACGCGCCAGGGCGGAATGGGCCATACATTCTGCGACGTTCAGGCCGTGGCCCAGTTCAATGGTATAAAGCAGATCGGTATTGAAGACGCTGGAGGTGTCGGTGATGCGCACGCGTTTGAAGCGCTCCTGCAACTCGGCCAGCTTGTCGACGGTTTTCTGCATCAGCTCTGGCGTACGGTAGATCCCGCAGCCTTCTTCCATCGACAGCCCCATTTCGTCGCGGATCTTCGACCAGTTTTCGTTACCTTCCTGGTTCACCAGGTCTTTCAGGCGTTTTTCGACATCTGCAACCTGCGCATCCAGCGCCGCGCTGTTAGCTTCACCTGCCGTTGCGGCACGCTCCATCGCACGTTCGCCCGCCATGCGACCAAAGACCACCAGCTCAGCCAGCGAGTTCGAGCCCAGACGGTTTGCGCCGTGCAGACCGACGGAGGAACACTCGCCCACCGCAAACAGCCCTTTGATGCGGGTTTCGCACTGCTGGTCGGTTTCGATACCGCCCATGGTGTAGTGCGCGGTTGGACGCACCGGGATCGGCTCTTTCACCGGATCGACGCCCACATAGGCTTTCGCCAGCTCGCAGATAAACGGCAGACGCTCCAGCAGTTTCTTCTCGCCGAGATGACGCAGGTCGAGATGCACCACGTCGCCGCGCGGCGTTGAGATGGTGTTGCCTTTGCGCCACTCGTGCCAGAAAGCCTGAGAAACTTTGTCGCGTGGGCCGAGTTCCATGTATTTGTTTTTCGGCTCGCCAAGCGGGGTTTCCGGACCCATGCCGTAATCCTGCAAATAGCGATAGCCGTTTTTGTTGACCAGAATACCGCCTTCACCGCGGCAGCCTTCCGTCATCAGTATGCCGGAGCCCGGCAGGCCGGTTGGGTGATACTGGACGAACTCCATATCACGCAGCGGGACGCCGTGGCTGAGCGCCATGCCCATACCGTCACCGGTGACGATGCCGCCGTTGGTGTTGTAGCGGTATACGCGACCCGCACCGCCCGTTGCCATCACCACCGCATTCGCGCGGATCTGGACAAGCGTGCCTTCCATCATGTTCATCGCCACCAGTCCGCGCGCATGACCGTCGTCGACCAGAATGTCGAGAACGAAATGTTCGTCAAAGCGCTGGATTTGTGGGAACTGGAGGGAGGTCTGGAACAGGGTGTGCAGCATGTGGAAGCCGGTCTTATCGGCGGCAAACCAGGTGCGTTCGATCTTCATGCCACCGAAGCGGCGGACGTTGACGCTCCCGTCCGGACGGCGGCTCCACGGGCATCCCCACTGTTCCAGCTGGGTCATTTCCGTTGGGCAATGGTGCACGAAGTAATCAACGACATCCTGTTCGCAAAGCCAGTCGCCCCCTGCAACCGTGTCGTGGAAATGGTATTCGAAGCTGTCATGATCCTGCGCGACGGCGGCGGATCCTCCCTCTGCGGCTACCGTGTGGCTGCGCATCGGATAGACTTTTGAAATCAATGCGATTTTAGCGTTCGGATTGGCTTGTGCCGCAGCAATTGCAGCGCGTAATCCAGCCCCGCCAGCGCCTATTACGGCAAGATCGGCTTGAAAAGTTTGCACGACATTCCTCCAGATTTTTGTTTTCCCGCAACGGGATGAACTAAAGGACGTTCACCTGCCCGAACGGGCGATTGCGGAAGCGATTCCACTGCTCCTTTATGGGTAAAACAGTATAACCGCGTAGAAGTGAGGGAAATTTGACGTGTTCGATTTTTTTGCTGTTCTGTGCGGTGATTTATCATCGTGATTAATGAATGGCGTCACAGTATTTCTCTGTGCAATGAAAAAGGACTTTTACTGTGCAAAATTTGTCTCTGCCCCGGCTTACGAGTAGACTTCGTGCCCTTGTCTGAAAACGGAGAAATAACTCATGAGCGAAACGGCCACCTGGCAGCCGAGCGCATCCATTCCAAACCTGCTAAAGCGCGCAGCAATTATGGCGGAGATCCGCCGTTTCTTTGCCGATCGCGGCGTCCTGGAGGTGGAAACGCCGTGCATGAGTCAGGCGACGGTCACGGATATTCATCTGGTCCCGTTTGAAACCCGTTTTGTTGGCCCAGGCCACTCTCAGGGCATGAATCTGTATCTGATGACCAGCCCGGAATACCATATGAAGCGTCTGCTGGCGGCCGGGTGTGGTCCGGTCTATCAGCTGTGCCGTAGCTTCCGTAATGAAGAGATGGGCCGACACCATAATCCGGAATTCACCATGCTGGAGTGGTACCGCCCGCACTACGACATGTATCGTCTGATGAACGAAGTTGACGATCTGCTGCAACAGGTGCTGGATTGCGCGGAAGCTGAAACGCTCTCCTATCAGCAGGCCTTCCAGCGCCATCTGGAAATCGATCCGCTGTCGGCTGATAAAACACAGCTGCGTGAAGTGGCGGCAAAACTGGATCTGAGCAACGTGGCGGATAACGAAGAGGATCGCGACACGCTGCTGCAACTGCTGTTCACCTTTGGTGTTGAACCGCAGATTGGCAAAGATCGTCCGACGTTTGTCTATCACTTCCCGGCCAGCCAGGCCTCACTGGCGCAGATCAGCACCGAAGATCACCGCGTGGCGGAGCGTTTTGAGGTGTATTTTAAAGGCATCGAGCTGGCGAACGGTTTCCACGAGCTGACCGACGCGCGCGAACAGCAGCAGCGTTTCGAGCAGGATAACCGCAAGCGCAACGCGCGCGGTCTGCCGCAGCAGCCGATTGATACTCATCTGCTGGAAGCGCTTAAAGCCGGTCTGCCGGACTGCTCCGGCGTGGCGCTGGGTGTGGATCGCCTGGTCATGCTGGCGCTGGGTGCCGAGCACCTGGGCGATGTGATCGCCTTTACGGTCGATCGCGCCTGAAAAAATGCCGGGTGGCGCTGCGCTTACCCGGCCTGCTCGGTCATTTAACTCTGCCACATTAAAAACTGCTCATTTCTCTCTATACGGGTCTTTTTCTTAATTTGACTCGGATAGCCACATTGTTTGTCTGGTCATCTGCTACCATCCGCGCAGTTTAATTCCGTTTCGGATGGTTATATGTCTCACTCACTCAAAAAAATGACCCTTACCGGGCTCATTCTGATGATTTTTACGTCAGTCTTTGGCTTTGCCAATAGCCCGTCCGCGTTTTATCTGATGGGCTACAGCGCGACGCCGTTTTATATCGTTTCCGCTCTGTTCTTCTTTATCCCGTTTGCGCTGATGATGGCGGAGATGGGCTCGGCGTACCGGAAAGAAGAGGGCGGCATCTATTCGTGGATGAACAACAGCGTCGGTCCGCGTTACGCGTTTATCGGTACGTTCATGTGGTTTTCATCCTACGTCGTCTGGATGGTCAGCACGGCGGCCAAGGTTTGGGTGCCGTTCTCAACGTTTCTCTTCGGTGCGGATAAAACGCAGGTCTGGTCTCTGGCGGGGCTGAGCTCCACGCAGGTGGTCGGTATTCTGGCAGTGTGCTGGATGGTGGTGGTCACCCTGGTGGCCTCGAAAGGCATCAACAAAATTGCCCGTATCACTGCCGTTGGCGGTATTTCCGTGATGTGCCTGAACCTGGTGCTGCTGCTGGTCAGCATCGCCATTCTGTGCCTGAACGGCGGGCATTTCGCACAGGAAGTCAACTTCGTTTCATCGCCTAATCCGGGTTACCAGTCCGGGCTGGCCATGCTCTCCTTCGTGGTGTTTGCCATCTTTGCTTACGGTGGAATTGAAGCCGTGGGCGGGCTGGTCGACAAAACCGAAAATCCGGAAAAGAACTTCGCTAAAGGCATTATCTTTGCCGCCATCGTCATTTCCATTGGCTACTCACTGGCGATTTTCCTCTGGGGCGTCAGCACCAACTGGCAGCAGATGTTAAGTAATAACACCACCAACCTCGGCAACATTACCTACGTGCTGATGAAAAGCCTGGGGGTGACGCTGGGCAACGCCATGGATCTCGCGCCGGAAACGTCGGCCACCCTGGGGATCTGGTTTGCGCGGATTACTGGCTTGTCGATGTTCCTCGCCTATACTGGCGCATTCTTCACGCTGATCTACTCGCCGCTGAAAGCGATTATTCAGGGGACGCCAAAGGCGCTGTGGCCCGCACGTATGACGCAGCTGAACGCTGCCGGTATGCCTGCCAACGCGATGTGGATGCAGTGCCTGCTGGTGTGCGTGTTCATTCTGCTGGTGTCCTTCGGCGGTGATACCGCGTCGGCGTTCTATAACAAGCTGACCCTGATGGCGAACGTATCGATGACGCTTCCGTATCTGTTCCTGACCCTGGCGTTCCCGTTCTTTAAGGCGAAGCGGGATCTGGAGCGGCCGTTTGTGATCTTCAAAACCCGCGCGGCGACGCTGCTGGCGACCACTGTTGTGGTGCTGGTCGTCGCGTTCGCCAACATCTTTACCGTCATTCAGCCTGTGGTTGAGGCAAATGACTGGAACAGCACGCTGTGGATGGTTGGCGGACCGATCTTCTTCTCGCTGCTGGCAATGGGGATTTATGAGCATTACCGTCGTCGCTCGACGGCCTGTGTAGCAGAAGTGGCGTAAAGGATTGACCCCCTCCCGACGGGGAGGGGGAAAGGATTACAAACTTCCCGCCGGGCGCGTACGCGCCGCTGACGTCAACGTTCTTCCCGTCTTACGTCCGTCCAGCGTTTCCAGACGCATCTGGAACGGTGGGAACGGCATATCAATACCGTGCTCGCGGAAGCCAGCCAGAATCAACTGGTGGATCTCATGGCGCAGCGGCATACGGTGTCCCATCTCGGCGGCGTAGATACGCAGCTCGAAAATCTGGATCCCCTGCTGCAAATCAACCAGGAACACTTCCGGCGGCGGGTTGTCGATTACCAGCGAACAGCGTTCAGCAGCCGTATACAGGATCTGCGTCACCTCTTCGCTGTTGGCATCCGACGGAGCGGGTACGGTCAGCACCACACGCGTGACGGAGTCGGACAGCGACCAGTTGATAAACTGCTCGGTGATAAACGCCTTGTTCGGGACGATGATCTCTTTACGGTCCCAGTCGCTGATGGTGGTGGCGCGGGTGTTGATCCTGGTGACGCTGCCGGTGAGATCGCGGATGGTCACCGTATCGCCAATTCGAATCGGCTTTTCAAACAGAATGATCAGACCAGAGACGAAGTTGGCAAAAATCTCCTGTAAACCAAAACCCAGGCCTACGGTCAGGGCGGCAACCAGCCATTGCAGTTTTGACCATTCGATACCAATCATCGAGAAGCCAACCAGCCCACCAAACAGCATGATTAAATACTTGGTGATGGTGGTGATCGCATAGCCCGTGCCGGGGGTTAAATCCAGATGCTGCAACAGCGCCAGCTCCAGCAGGGCAGGGAAGTTACGGATCAGCTGCGTGGTGATGATCAGCACCAGAATCGCAATCAGCACGGCCCCTAAGGTGATGGGCTCCAGGCTTTCGACCCCCTGCACCGTGGACGTCACATCCCATAAAGAGATGTTCTCCAGGAAGCCAAACGCGGAGTGGATTTCCGACCACAGGAAGATCACCGACAGCAGGGCAACCAGCATCAGAATTGAGCGTACCAGCCGCAGGGACTGGGTACTGATCGCATCCAGATCCAGTTCGACGTCATCGGCGTCTGTGGTCCCTTCGGTGCTGTTGACGTGGTTCGGCTCTTCTTCACCCCGCGCGCGCTGGGCCAGAATTTCTGCGCGACGGTGTTTGGCACGGTCAAACGCCAGACGACGACGCTGGATCAGCATGCCGCGGCGAATAACATGGTAGACCACCAGCAGCAGGAACCAGATAGCCACCGACGTTTCTAGTCGGGCGAGCAGCGCCTGCGCCGTGGCGAGATAACCGACCGCTGCCGCCAGCATCGCCGCCAGCGGCGCGCTGAGCAGCAGGTTCCACAGCAGACGGTTAAACATGTTATCGCCACTGCCGGTCTTGTCGAGATAGAGCGGGATCCCGGCGCGTTTCAGGCTGAGCGTCACTACCGCTAACGCCCCGCAGATCAGCATAAAGCACAGCCGTCCCAGCGAGCCGGAGAACTCCCGGTCATTGAGATTATCGAACATGATCAACGCCATAATCAGCGGCACAATCAGCCCGATACTCATCAGGTAGTAACGCATCGCCCGCGCAACGCGATTACGCGGCCAGCCAAAGTGAGCGATGAACAGACCATTTGGCCGCGCAAACGTGGCGCAAATCATCACCACCCACAGCAGCGGAACGGTGGCGGTCACGCCATCGCCAATCGCGACGGCAAGCGGGTAGGGCCAGGCTTCACGCAGGCCGTATCCGAGCGTCATCCACAGCACCGGCAGCGGAGACGCGACCAGAATTGACCAGAACACAGTACGCAACGTCAGCCAGAAGTGATCCTGGGTTACTTTTCCCACTCGGGCGCTGGAGCGCTCAAGGAAACGGGTGAAGTGACGACGGGAATAAATACTGAAGCCCACCAGAATCAGCGCCCCCAGCAGCGGGAAGATGGTCTCCTTGCTGGTTATCATCATTACGCTGGCGAGGCCCAGCTGGCTGAAGGTGTCCAGCGAAATGAGGCGGCGCAGATCCTGCACAATCTCAATCGGCCAGGCGAAGGTCATCGGCCGCACGTCGGACGTCCAGAAAAGGTAACGGTGCGTGGCTTCGTTGACCTCTTTCAGCGCATCCTCCAGCTGGCTATTCGAGACTTTCAGCTTAGTCAGCTCAAGGATCAGCGTATCGCCTCCCTGCAACAGGGAATTGAGCAGTTCGCGTTGGGTGCGCAGCTGCGCTTCCAGAATACGACTTTGCTCGCCGGTGAGCGGCTGTCCGTCAGCCTGACGGATCTGGCGGATTTGCGGCTGCTTGTTGAGGAGATCTTCATAATGAAGACGCTGAACGCGCAGCTGCGCCATCTCCGTATCAAGCTGCTGCGGTTTTGGCATCTCTGGCAGACGAGCCACCTGGGCGCGTAACGCTTCGCCCAACAGGTTAGACGAGCCAAGCCACTGGGACTGTTCACGCAGCGTGTTGAGCGCCTGACGAACCTGGAGGGTTTGATTGGTGGCCTGACGCTGCTGCGAGGCCACCAAATCCATGCGCTGCGCCTGCTGATTCAGCGCGGCAGAAAGCTCGCGGTTAACCTTAAACTGGGCGACGATGCTGTCGGGCAGGTTAGCACTGTTTTCGGCCAGTAACTCGGTGCTTTCCAGCGCACGTTCAGCTTCACGCTGACGCTGGCTGTTGAGTTGATTTCTCAGCGCCTGGAGATATGCATCCAGCTGCTGGCTCTGCTTCTGCGCCAGCTCGGAACGCATCCGCGACAGTTCCTGGCGGTTGTTAGCGGAAAGCTGCGCCAGCTCCAGTTCATCAACCAGCGCTTTTAGTCTGGCGGATTCCGCCTGCAACCCAAGATTTTGCGCCTGATTCTGCGGTGTGCTGCCTGTCTGCGTCCCGATGCGACGTTCCACCTCATTTAACTGACGGCGGGCATCGGTTTGCTGCTGTGGAAGCTGGCTGAGGGAATCGGCAATTTCACGCGCCCGTTCCTGCTCCTGCTGCGCCAGACGGCTTTTTTCCAGCAGTTGGCTGCTGACTTGCAGGATCTCCTGATTCAGCGCCTCGGACGTCATCCCCGCGGGGACCTGGCGTGGTTCATCGCGCAGGTTGTTTAGCTGCGAGCGCAGGGTCTGAGAGAGTTTGGGGAAGTTGTCGATAACCTGCTGGTACTGCTGCGCGCGCTCAAGGGAACCCTTTCGTTCCTCAAGCGCGTTCAGTGCAGACTGGAGCGACTCAACGGTCTCCGGCTGAGCGGGTTTCGCCGCTTTTGCCTGCTCCAGCTCCTGGGTTATCTGTTTGGCGTCGGGGGCCGTCGCTGCGTACGCCCCCATGCTGAGGCACCAGGCCATCAGTAATACGATAATCGGGCGCACGTCAGCGATCCTTCTGTTGTTAGCCTTCGTCTTTTTTGTCGTCAACCAGCGGGCTGGCGTCGTGCTCGGCTTTGATCTCTTCTTCCGGCAACGGGGCAGGCGCAACCTCTGGCGTCACAAAGACCTCCGTCGATACTGCCAGAGGCTGGCCGAGTTTGGTCACGGACAGGCTTTCCAGCTCGTCGACCAGGTTAACTTTGCCCGGTGCGAACAGGTTGATGACCGTTGAGCCCAGCTTGAAGCGACCCATTTCCTGACCTTTCAGCAGGGCCACAGAACCTTCTTCTTCGCCGGCAGGCCAGGTCCAGCGCTTGATCACGCCTTCGCGCGGCGGCGTAATGGTGCCCGCCCAGACGGTTTCGATGCTGCCTACAATGGTAGCACCCACCAGAATCTGCGCCATTGGGCCAAATTCAGTATCAAACAGGCAGATGACGCGCTCGTTACGGGCAAACAGGTTAGGAACGTTTTGCGCCGTCAGGTGGTTTACGGAGAACAGATCCCCCGGCACGTAGATCATCTCGCGCAGAATACCATTACACGGCATATGCACGCGGTGGTAGTCGCGTGGGGAGAGATAGGTGGTCGCGAAAGTCCCGTTACGGAACAGATCGGCCATTATGTAGTTACCGGCCAGCAGCGCTTCAAGGCTGTAGTTATGGCCTTTCGCCTGCAAAATTTTGTCGTCTTCAATTTTACCCAGCTGGCTGATCACGCCGTCCGCTGGCATCACCAGCACGTTCGGGTCGGTATTCAGCGGGCGCACTTCGTCGCGCAGCGGACGCACAAAAAATTCGTTGAAGGTGCGGTAGCTTGCCGTATCCGGCTTCTGCGCTTCTTTCATGTCGACCTTGTAGTATTTCACGAACAGGTCGATGACCAGTTTGGTCAGCCAGCCCGCTCGTTTGCTCGCGCCCCAGCCCGCCAGGCGAGTGAGCCACAGTTTCGGCAGAATGTATTGAAGCGAAAGTTTAAATGAGTTTAACAAGGTAGCCTCCAGGCCATTGTTTTGTCGTTCCTGATCCGGCATTACGCTGCCGGAACCTGAAAAAAAGGGGACGATTTTAGCGACGCTTAGCTTAGTTGTCAGTTATCAGAATCAGAAAAGTTTTTACGCGTTTTTACCTGGTCCATGCTTTCGAGAATACGGTGGTAATTTTCGAAACGGGTTTCCGCAATTTCTCCGTTCTCTACCGCTTCGCGGATAGCGCAGCCCGGATCGTTGTCATGTTTACAGTCGCGGTATTTGCAAGCGCCTAAATAGTCATGGAATTCGACAAATCCGTTAAAGATTTGTTCCGGCTCGAGGTGCCAGAGACCAAATTCACGCACGCCCGGGGAGTCAATCACATCGCCACCGTGCGGGAAGTGATAGAGACGTGAGGCAGTGGTGGTGTGCTGGCCCAGGCCCGAGACGTCAGACACATCGTTGGTCAGGATCTCCTGCTGAAGGCCGAGCAGGTTGTTAAGCAGGCTCGATTTACCTACGCCGGACTGCCCCGCAAAGATGCTGATGCGGTCGGTCAGCGCATCTTCTAACGGCTTCAGGCCATCTTTGGTGCGGCTGGAAACCATCAACACTCGATAGCCAATGTTGCGGTAAATATCCATCTGCTCATTTACAAAGGCCATGGCCTCGTCATCCAGCAGATCGATTTTATTCAGCACGATGAGCGGCTCAACCTGTAGCGTTTCGCAGGCCACCAGATAACGGTCAATAATATTGAGCGAAAGCTCAGGCAAAATCGCCGAAACGATCACGATCTGGTTAATGTTGGCGGCAATGGGCTTCACGCCGTCGTAGAAATCCGGACGGGTCAGAACCGACGTGCGTTCGTGCACGGCTTCAACGATGCCTTTAACCGTTACCCCTTCCGCCGCCTCTTTACCTGGACGCCAGACCACGCGGTCACCGGTCACCAGGGAACGGATGGTGCGACGGATATTGCAACGGTGGATATCCCCGTCGGCGGATTCGACATCGGCGTGCATGCCGAAGCGGCTAATCACAACGCCTTCTGTCGCTTCGCCAAACAGGTTGTCGTCGTAATCGGGCTTCTCCGTAGTGGTTTTAAGACGGCGCTGGTGATTTGCATTCACGCGGCGCTGCTGCCCTTTGGAGAGTTTATTTTTACTCAATCGCGCTGGCTCCTGGTCGCCCGTAGCGGGCAAAACCTCTATGATACACTCTAATTAATACTAGTTAACCTGCTACTGCCGGTTATGCGAGAAGGGTGGAAAATAACATGAGCGCGGACGAAAACAACCTGATTTGGATCGATCTGGAGATGACCGGCCTGGATCCCGAGCGCGATCGCATTATTGAGATCGCCACACTGGTCACCGATGCCAATCTCAATATTCTGGCGGAAGGCCCAACGATTGCCGTGCACCAGTCCGATGACCAGCTTGCGCTGATGGATGAGTGGAACGTGCGTACTCATACCGGCAGCGGGCTGGTAGAACGCGTGAAGGCCAGCTCCCTGGGCGACCGCGAAGCGGAGCTGGCGACGCTTGAATTTCTGAAGCAGTGGGTGCCGGCAGGAAAATCGCCTATCTGTGGCAACAGCATTGGTCAGGATCGTCGTTTCCTGTTTAAGTACATGCCGGAGCTGGAGTCCTACTTCCACTACCGCTATCTGGATGTGAGCACCCTGAAAGAGCTGGCCCGCCGCTGGAAACCGGAAATTCTCGACGGCTTTACAAAGCAGGGGACGCACCAGGCGATGGACGACATCCGTGAGTCTGTTGCGGAGCTGGCGTACTATCGCGAAAACTTTATTAAGCTCTGATTTTGCGATCCGGCGCCTTGCGTGGCCGGGTTTTTGTCGCTAAATTGTTCAGCTTGCCGATTAAATAAGCACTTGAACTGAATTTCAAAAAAATCGCTTTGAGGGGGGTTGCAGCTAAACGGATTTCTCGTATAATGCGCCTCCCGTAACGACAGAGAATTACACGTTACGACAGCAACAAAAGCAGTACAGATTTGCGGGAATAGCTCAGTTGGTAGAGCACGACCTTGCCAAGGTCGGGGTCGCGAGTTCGAGTCTCGTTTCCCGCTCCAAAATTTGAAAAGTATCGCAAGGTACGCCAGCACCAGAACACCCAAGCGGGAATAGCTCAGTTGGTAGAGCACGACCTTGCCAAGGTCGGGGTCGCGAGTTCGAGTCTCGTTTCCCGCTCCAAAATTTGAAAGTATCGCAAGATACGCATAGCACCAGAACACCCAAGCGGGAATAGCTCAGTTGGTAGAGCACGACCTTGCCAAGGTCGGGGTCGCGAGTTCGAGTCTCGTTTCCCGCTCCAAATTCTTCTTCATCTTCAGATTATCCACAGCGAAGTGCTTCGTTGGGGACGTTTTCTATTATGTCTGAAATACTCTTGTGAACAGAGTTATCCACAGAAACCGTGATAAAACCAGTCTGTACGAAATGTTAGCAGGGTGAATAATATCTTCGTAATTCATTGTAATTTATGAGGAAAATTTGATTTCAAAATGTTATTGAGATCACTTGACCTGTTTGCCAGAGCTGATGGCGCCTGAATTCTTATTTTTATTCACAGCCTGTGAATATATCACACATCCCGCGGCAGCCCTTTTTCAATCACCCTGACCAGGCGCTGTTTCTTCGGTAACTGCACTTCAACCACGCCGGCATTTCGCTTCTCAATTTGCTGCGCAATCGCCCATTCTATGTGCTCATCAAGAAGTGGGTGCTCACCTCTACGGCTTTCGAGCGCCTGAAGATTTGCTTCATCCCACGGGGCATTCCCCAGCGCAACGGCCACATTACGCAGCCAGCGCAGGTGGCCGATACGACGTATGGCGGAACCCTCCGTCACCTTCAGGAACCAGGCTTCGCTCCAGGCGAACAGTTCGATCAACTGCGGGGCATGTAACGCCTTGCGCGGACTGAAGTCTTCTTCGTCCGTCAACTGTGAATAACGGTTCCACGGACAAATCAGCTGACAGTCATCACAGCCGTAGATGCGGTTGCCGATAAGCGGACGAAATTCCTCTGGAATGGCGCCTTCCAGCTCGATAGTGAGATAAGAGATACAGCGGCGCGCATCAACGGTATACGGTTCGACAATAGCGCCCGTTGGGCAGATGGTCATACAGGCCACACAGCGACCACAGCCTTCTTCCACCGGACCGTCTACCGGCAGGGGTAAATCAATCAGCAGTTCACCCAGGAAAAAGAATGAGCCCGCGTCGCGGCTTAAGATAAGTGAGTGCTTACCTGTCCAGCCGAGCCCGGCTTTTTCGGCGATCGGGCGCTCAAGAATAGGCGCAGAATCGACAAAGGGTCTAAAATTCAGCGAAACACAGTGCTGCTGAATGGTTTCCCCGAGCTTTTTTAGACGGTTGCGCAGAAGTTTATGGTAGTCACGTCCCAGAGCGTATCGGCTGACGTAACCCAGCGAAGGATTTTTTAGCGTGCGCGCAAAGGCCGCGTTAGCAGGCAGATAGTTCATGCGTACGCTAATAACGCGCAGCGTACCCGGCAACAGCTCGTGGGGGCGGGCACGCATCATACCGTGACGCGCCATCCACTCCATCTCGCCGTGGTATTGTTTATCCAGCCATGCCTGGAGCTTAGGCTCGCTGGCAGAGAGGTCGGTGTCAGTAATACCGACCTTCTGGAAGCCCAGTTCAGCACCCCACTGTTTTATTTTTTGCGCTAATTCATTGAGATCGAGGGGCTGTGACATGACGGACCATACTGTGAAGAAAAACCCCGCAAGTATACCACATTCCATCTGGCATGCGGATGACCTCCGTCGGGCCGAGAAAGAGGCCGCAGATAGCCTCGGCATTACCCTTTACGAACTGATGCAGCGCGCGGGCGAGGCGGCGTTTAACGTGGCGCGTACGGCTTATCCGGAGGCTTCGCACTATCTGATCCTGTGCGGACACGGCAATAACGGTGGCGATGGTTATGTGGTGGCTCGTCTTGCGGTGGCGGCGGGGCTGCGCGTCACCCTGCTGGCGCTGGAGAGCGACAAGCCGTTACCGGAAGAAGCGGGCATGGCGAGAGAGGCCTGGCTGAATGCGGGGGGCATTATTCATGCGCCTGATATCGTCTGGCCCGAGGATGTCGACGTGATTGTTGACGGTCTGCTGGGGACGGGACTGATGCGCGCGCCTCGCGATGACGTCGCCGCGCTGATTACGCGCGCTAATGCGCACCCCGCCCCGGTGGTAGCGCTGGATATTCCCTCCGGCCTGATGGCGCAAACCGGCGTGACGCCGGGCGTGTCGATTGAGGCGGCGCGCACCGTGACCTTTATCGCCCTGAAGCCGGGTTTACTGACCGGTAAAGCGCGGGATGTCGTGGGCACGTTACACCACAACGCCCTGGGGCTGGAAAACTGGCTGGCCGGACAGGATACCCACATCACCCGCTTTGATGCCTCCCTGCTTGCACAGTGGCTGCCGCCGCGCCGTCCCACGTCCCATAAGGGCGACCATGGCCGACTGCTGATTATCGGCGGCGATCGCGGCACGGCAGGTGCGATTCGTATGACCGGAGAGGCCGCGTTGCGCAGCGGCGCCGGATTAATACGCGTGCTGACCCGCAGCGAAAACATCCAGCCCATTATTACCGCGCGGCCGGAGCTGATGGTCCACGAGCTTACCCCGCAGGCGATTGAAGAGGGTCTTGAGTGGGCGGACGTGGTGGTCATTGGTCCGGGCCTGGGTCAGCAGGAGTGGGGTAAACAGGCCCTGCAAAAGGCCGAGAATTTTCGTAAACCGATGCTCTGGGATGCCGACGCGCTTAACCTTCTGGCAATAAACCCGGATAAGCGTCACAATCGCATTCTGACGCCGCACCCCGGCGAAGCCGCACGGCTGCTTAACTGTAGCGTGGCAGAAATTGAAAGCGATCGCTTACTTTCAGCCCAACGTCTGGTAAAACGTTACGGAGGTGTTGTCGTTTTGAAAGGGGCGGGGACCGTTATCGCCAGCGATGATGCGATGGGCATCGTTGATGCCGGTAATGCAGGCATGGCGAGCGGCGGCATGGGCGATGTGCTCTCTGGCATCATTGGCGCATTGCTCGGACAGAAACTTCCCCTTTATGATGCAGCCTGTGCGGGCTGCGTGGCCCACGGTGCGGCGGCTGACAGGCTGGCTGCTCGTTACGGAACGCGCGGAATGCTGGCCACCGATCTTTTTTGCACGCTGCGGCGTGTTGTTAACCCGGATGTGATTGACGTAGAAAATGACTAATCGAGCGATTCCTTTACCTGATGAACAAGCCACTTTAGATCTCGGCAAGCGCGTGGCGCAGGCCTGTCAGGGGGCGACCGTCATTTATCTGTATGGTGATTTAGGCGCGGGCAAAACAACCTTCAGCCGTGGCTTTTTGCAGGCGTTAGGCCATAACGGGAACGTAAAAAGCCCGACCTACACGCTGGTAGAACCGTACACGCTTGAAAATATCATGGTGTACCACTTTGATTTATATCGTCTTGCGGATCCTGAGGAGCTGGAATTTATGGGGATCCGCGATTACTTTGCCAACGACGCCATCTGCCTGGTGGAGTGGCCGCAACAAGGTGCGGGTGTGCTGCCTGACCCGGATGTCGAAATTCACTTAGATTACCAGGCACAAGGGCGTGAGGCGCGCATCAGTGCGGTTTCCTCATCAGGCTGTTCCTTACTGGCGCGTTTAGCCGGTTGAGCGTAGGGATAACGGGATGATTAATCGCGTTAAAGGTTGGGTGCTGGCTGCCACGGTCCTGCTGTGCGCGCAGGCCGGGGCGGCCAGCCTCTCGGATATTCAGGTGTCGAATGGCGATAGCCAGGCCCGCATTACGTTCAGCTTTATGGGCGATCCTGAATATGCTTTCTCACAAATCGACAGCCGCAGCGTGGCGCTCGATATTAAACAGACCGGGGTGATCCAGGGGCTGCCGCTCCAGTTCAGCGGCAACAATCTGGTGAAAAGCATCCGTTCGGGAACGCCGAAGGATGCGCAGTCTCTGCGTCTGGTGGTCGATCTCACCGAAAAGGGCAAAACGAAGGCGGTTAAGCAGCAAAACGGCGCCAATTATACGGTGGTCTTTACCATTAATGCTGATGTTCCGCCGCCGCCACCGCCTGCACCTGTTGTAGCAAAACGCGTGGAAGCGCCGGTTTATACTTCAAGGCCGTCTGAGCCAGCCCGTAATCCGTTTAAATCACAAAATGACCGACTTACCGCCGTGACCAGCAGCAACACGGTGACGCGTCCGGCGGTCAGCGCGCGGCGTACGCCGGTCAGTGGCGACAAAGTGATTATCGCCATCGACGCCGGACACGGCGGGCAAGATCCTGGCGCGATTGGCCCGGGCGGCACGCGGGAGAAAAACGTCACTATCGCCATTGCCCGTAAGCTGCGTGCGCTTCTGAATGACGATCCGATGTTTAAAGGGGTCATGACCCGCGACGGAGATTACTTTATTTCAGTGATGGGACGCTCGGATGTGGCGCGTAAGCAAAACGCCAACTTCCTGGTGTCGATTCACGCGGATGCTGCGCCGAACCGTAACGCCACCGGCGCGTCGGTATGGGTGCTGTCGAACCGTCGCGCCAACAGTGAAATGGCGAACTGGCTTGAAGAGCACGAGAAGCAGTCTGAACTATTAGGCGGGGCAGGCGATGTGCTGGCAAACAGCCAGGCCGATCCGTATCTCAGCCAGGCGGTGCTGGATTTACAGTTCGGTCATTCTCAGCGCGTCGGGTATGATGTCGCCACTAACGTACTGAGCCAGCTGCAAAGCATTGGATCGCTGCATAAGCGTCGCCCTGAGCATGCAAGCCTCGGTGTCCTGCGTTCGCCGGATATTCCGTCGATTCTGGTAGAGACGGGCTTTATCAGTAACAACGGCGAAGAGCGCCTGTTGGGCAGCGACAGCTATCAGCAGCAAATTGCCGAAGCGATTTATAACGGTCTGCGTAAATACTTTGACGCGCATCCGCTTCAGTCTGCGCCGCAGGGCGGGGCCGCCCAGACGGCAAGCGCCGCGCTGCCGGGTGAGATGACCGCGACTAATTAAGGAGAGTTCATGCCGATTCAGGTTCTACCGCCGCAGCTCGCGAACCAAATCGCCGCCGGTGAGGTGGTGGAACGCCCTGCGTCGGTGGTGAAGGAACTGGTGGAAAACAGCCTCGATGCAGGGGCGACCCGCATTGATATTGATATTGAACGCGGGGGCGCAAAGCTTATCCGCATTCGTGATAACGGCTGTGGCATCAAAAAGGACGAGCTGGCGCTGGCGCTGGCGCGTCATGCCACCAGTAAAATTGCCTCACTTGACGATCTGGAAGCGATTATCAGCCTGGGTTTTCGCGGCGAAGCGCTGGCCAGTATCAGCTCCGTTTCCCGCTTAACGTTGACCTCCCGCACGGCCGACCAGCAGGAAGCCTGGCAGGCCTACGCCGAAGGGCGTGATATGGACGTCACGGTTAAACCTGCGGCGCACCCGGTAGGCACCACGCTTGAAGTGCTGGATCTCTTCTATAACACGCCCGCCCGGCGCAAGTTTATGCGAACCGAGAAGACCGAATTCGGACATATCGACGAGATCATCCGCCGCATCGCGCTGGCGCGCTTTGATGTCACCCTCAACCTCAGCCATAACGGTAAGGTGATGCGCCAGTACCGCGCAGTGGCGGAGGGTGGACAAAAGGAGCGTCGGTTGGGCGCCATCTGCGGCACACCGTTTCTGGAAAAAGCGCTGGCCATTGAGTGGCAGCATGGCGATCTGGCCCTGCGCGGCTGGGTTGCCGATCCGAACGCCAGCAGCGCCGCGTTCGCAGAAATCCAGTATTGCTACGTCAACGGCCGCATGATGCGCGACCGCCTGATTAACCACGCTATTCGACAGGCCTGCGAAGATAAGCTCGGCGCCGATCAACAACCCGCCTTTGTGCTTTATCTGGAGATCGACCCGCACCAGGTCGACGTTAACGTGCACCCCGCCAAGCACGAGGTGCGTTTCCACCAGTCGCGCCTGGTGCATGATTTCATCTACCAGGGCGTTGCCGCTGTATTGCAGCAGCAGGCAGAGCCAGAGTTGCCGCTGGCAAAAGAAGAGCCCGCGCCGCGCCCACTGCCGGAAAACCGCGTGGCGGCCGGGCGTAACCATTTTGCCGAACCGGCGGTCGCGCGCGAGCCGGCTGCTCCACGTTTATCCCCGGTGGGCAACGCGCCGCGACCAACCGGTGCCAACTATCCCAACGCCCAGCCGGGCTACCACAAACAGCAGGGGACGCTGTACCGCAAACTGCTGGATACGCCGGCGGTGGAGCATAAAGAGCACATCACGGTTTCAACCCCCTCTCTGGATGGGCATAGCCAGAGTTTTGGTCGGGTATTGACCATTATTGCTCCCGACATGGCGTTGCTTGAACGCGAAGGTAAACTGCTGTTGCTGGCGCTTTCCGTGGCGGAGCGCTGGCTCAAACAGGCGCAGTTAACCCCGGGGGTGAATGCCGCCTGCGCGCAGCCGCTGTTGATCCCCGTTCGCCTGAAAATATCCCCTGAAGAAACAGGGGTTTTGCGGCGCGTGCAGACGCAACTGGCCGAAATGGGGATTGAAATCGTACTGGACGCGCAGCATGTGACAATTCGCGCAGTGCCTTTACCCTTACGCCAACAAAATTTACAAAACTTGATTCCTGAACTGATAGGCTACCTGGCGCAGCAAACGACGTTTGATGCCGCCGATACCGCGCAGTGGATCGCCCGCCATTTGGCCAGCGAGCATGCACCGTGGAGTATGGCGCAGGCGATTACCGTTCTGGCGGAGGTGGAGCGCCTCTGTCCACAGCTGGTGAAAGCGCCTCCAGGTGGTTTGTTACAACCTGTTGATTTACAAACGGCGATGACCGCCCTGAAACATGACTGATGTAAGTAAGGCGAGCCTGCCAAAGGCGATTTTTTTAATGGGGCCAACGGCCTCCGGTAAAACGGCGTTAGCCATTGAGTTACGTAAAGTTTTGCCAGTAGAGTTGATTAGCGTTGATTCAGCCCTCATCTACCGAGGGATGGACATCGGCACGGCGAAGCCCAACGCAGACGAACTGCGTGCGGCACCGCACCGTTTACTGGATATTCTCGACCCGGCACAGGCTTACTCCGCGGCAGATTTTCGCCGCGACGCCTTAGCCGAGATGGCCGAGATTACCGCCGCGGGACGCATACCGCTGTTAGTTGGCGGCACGATGCTCTACTTTAAGGCGCTGCTGGAGGGGTTATCGCCTCTGCCATCGGCCGATCCGGAAGTGAGAGCGAAGATTGAGCGGCAGGCGGCAGAGCAGGGGTGGGACGCTTTGCACAGGCAACTGGAAGAGATTGATCCGGTTGCCGCAGCGCGGATCCACCCAAACGATCCGCAAAGGCTTTCCCGGGCACTGGAAGTTTTTTTCATTTCGGGTAAAACTTTAACGGAACTGACGCAAACGTCAGGAGACGCTCTGCCGTATCAGGTGCATCAGTTCGCCATCGCCCCGGCGAGCCGTGAACTGCTCCATCAACGAATTGAGCAGCGTTTTCATCAGATGTTGGCTTCAGATTTTGAAGCAGAAGTGCGGGCGCTTTTTGCCCGTGGAGATTTGCATACGGACATGCCTTCCATTCGTTGTGTGGGATACCGCCAGATGTGGTCGTATCTTGAAGGTGAGATTTCATACGATGAAATGGTTTATCGAGGTGTTTGCGCCACGAGACAGTTAGCGAAGCGCCAGATCACCTGGTTACGCGGTTGGGAGGGTGTTCACTGGTTAGACAGTGAAAAACCACAACAGGCGTTAAACGAAGTGATTGAGGTTATTGGTGATATCGCTGACTGAATGTGTACAATTAAGCCGTATCGTGCGCAATTTTTCAGAATCGCAAGGTTCTAAGTACAAAACAAGCATATAAGGAAAAGATAGAATGGCTAAGGGGCAATCTTTACAAGATCCGTTCCTGAACGCATTGCGTCGGGAGCGTGTTCCAGTTTCTATTTATTTGGTGAATGGTATTAAGCTGCAAGGTCAGATTGAGTCTTTCGATCAGTTCGTGATCCTGTTGAAAAACACGGTCAGCCAGATGGTCTATAAGCACGCGATTTCTACTGTTGTTCCGTCCCGTCCGGTATCTCATCACAGCAATAACGCTGGCGGCGGCACTGGCAGTAACTACCATCACGGCAGCAACGCGCAGGGTTCTTCAACACCAGCGCAGGACAGCGAAGAAACCGAATAAGGTTTTGGGCTGTTATCCACACGGGGAGCCAGGGATCCTGCGTTCCCCGCTGATCTTTTTAGAGAGGTTTACGCTTGTTTGACCGTTATGACGCCGGTGAGCAGGCGGTGCTGGTACACATCTATTTTTCGCAAGACAAAGATATGGAAGACCTCCAGGAGTTTGAATCTCTGGTCTCTTCCGCCGGTGTCGAAGCAATGCAGGTGATTACCGGTAGCCGTAAAGCGCCGCACCCGAAGTACTTTGTTGGTGAAGGTAAAGCAGTTGAAATTGCGGATGCCGTAAAAGCAACCGGCGCATCCGTTGTGCTGTTTGATCATGCGCTGTCTCCGGCTCAGGAACGTAACCTGGAAGCTCTCTGCGAATGCCGTGTAATCGATCGCACGGGGTTGATCTTAGATATTTTTGCTCAGCGTGCGCGTACCCACGAGGGTAAGTTGCAGGTTGAGCTGGCGCAGTTGCGCCATCTGGCGACGCGTCTGGTGCGTGGCTGGACACACCTTGAAAGACAAAAAGGCGGGATTGGTTTGCGCGGCCCGGGTGAAACCCAGCTCGAAACCGACCGCCGTTTGCTGCGTGGGCGTATAACCCAGATCCTTTCACGTCTGGAACGTGTAGAGAAACAGCGCGAACAGGGGCGTCGGGCGCGAACGAAAGCCGATATCCCAACGGTGTCGCTGGTGGGTTATACCAACGCCGGTAAATCCACCCTGTTTAACCAGATAACCGAGGCCCAGGTGTATGCCGCAGACCAGCTGTTTGCGACCCTGGACCCAACCCTGCGCCGTATTGACGTCGCAGACGTGGGTGAAACGGTGCTGGCGGATACCGTAGGGTTTATCCGCCATCTGCCGCACGATCTGGTCGCGGCGTTTAAAGCGACGTTGCAGGAGACGCGTCAGGCGACCCTGCTGCTGCATGTGATTGATGCGGCAGACGTACGCGTGCAGGAGAACATCGACGCGGTGAACGTGGTGCTCGAAGAGATCGACGCCCACGAAATTCCCACCCTGTTGGTGATGAACAAGATCGATATGCTGGACGATTTCGAACCGCGTATCGACCGAGACGAAGAGAACAAACCGATTCGGGTCTGGCTGTCTGCTCAGGCCGGGATTGGTGTGCCACTGCTTTTCCAGGCTTTGACAGAACGTCTTTCCGGTGAGGTAGCTCAGCACACGCTGCGACTGCCGCCACAGGAAGGCAGGCTGCGCAGCCGGTTTTATCAGCTTCAGGCGATAGAAAAAGAGTGGATGGAGGATGACGGCAGCGTGGGGATGCAGGTGCGTATGCCGATCGTTGACTGGCGTCGCCTCTGTAAACAAGAACCTGCGCTGGCGGACTATATCGTCTGATCAGAAAGGGGAAGCCTGAAAAATTCGCCCTTGCATAACAAATATGGAGCATATACATGGCGTGGAATCAGCCCGGTAATAACGGACAAGACCGCGACCCGTGGGGAAGCAGCAATAATCAAGGCGGCAACTCTGGGGGAAATGGCAACAAAGGTGGTCGCGAGCAGGGGCCGCCGGATCTGGATGATATCTTCCGCAAACTGAGCAAAAAGCTTGGTGGCCTTGGCGGAGGAAAAGGTTCTGGCTCGGGTGGCAATTCCACTCAGAGTCCGCGCCCGCCAATGGGTGGCCGCGTGGTGGGCATTGTCGCCGCTGCGGTGGTAATCATCTGGGCAGCCAGCGGGTTCTACACCATTAAAGAAGCAGAACGCGGCGTGGTCACCCGTTTCGGTAAGTTCAGCCATCTGGTTGAACCGGGCCTGAACTGGAAGCCGACCTTCATTGATGACGTGACCGCGGTTAACGTGGAGTCCGTCCGTGAACTGGCCGCCTCTGGCGTGATGTTGACCTCTGACGAGAACGTGGTGCGCGTTGAGATGAACGTGCAGTACCGCGTGACCGATCCGGAACGTTATCTGTTTAGCGTGACCAGCGCCGATGACAGCCTGCGTCAGGCAACCGACAGCGCCCTGCGTGGCGTGATCGGCAAATACACCATGGACCGTATCCTGACCGAAGGTCGTACCGTTATTCGTAGCGATACCCAGCGTGAGCTGGAAGAGACCATCCGTCCGTACAACATGGGTATCACCCTGCTGGACGTCAACTTCCAGGCTGCACGTCCGCCGGAAGAGGTGAAAGCCGCGTTTGACGATGCGATTGCCGCGCGTGAAAACGAACAGCAGTACATCCGTGAAGCGGAAGCGTACACCAACGAAGTTCAGCCGCGTGCAAACGGTCAGGCGCAGCGTATTCTGGAAGAAGCGCGTGCGTATAAGACCCAGACCATCCTGGAAGCACAGGGTGAAGTGGCTCGCTTTGCGAAGATCCTGCCGGAATATAAAGCCGCGCCGGAAATTACCCGTGAGCGTCTCTATATCGAGACCATGGAAAAAGTGCTGAGCCATACGCGTAAAGTGCTGGTTAACGACAACAAAGGCGGAAACCTGATGGTCCTGCCGCTGGATCAGATGCTGAAAGGCGGTTCTGCACCGGCAGCAAAAGACAACAGCGGTGCGAACAACCTGCTGCGTCTGCCACCGGCCTCGTCTGGCAGCGCCAGCGCGAACACAACGCCTTCTTCGAACGATGGTGACATTATGGACCAACGCCGTGCTAACGCGCAGCGTAACGACTACCAGCGTCAGGGGGAATAAGGATGCGTAAGTCAGTTATTGCGATCATCATCATCGTACTGGTCGTGCTCTACACCTCCATCTTTGTGGTGAAAGAGGGCGAGCGTGGGATCAAGTTCCAGTTCAGCAGCGTCGTGCGTGATGGCGACAAGCGTCCGGTGATTTATGAGCCAGGTCTGCACTTTAAGATCCCGTTCATTCAGTCAGTGAAAACGCTCGATGCGCGTATCCAGACCATGGATAACCAGGCCGATCGTTTCGTGACTAAAGAGAAGAAAGACCTGATCGTTGATTCCTATATCAAATGGCGCATCAGCGATTTCAGCCGCTACTTCCTGGCAACCGGGGGTGGCGACGTTTCTCAGGCAGAAGTGCTGCTGAAACGTAAGTTCTCTGACCGTCTGCGTTCTGAAATTGGTCGTCTGGATGTGAAAGACATTGTGACCGACTCCCGTGGTCGTCTGACGCTGGAAGTGCGTGATGCGCTGAACTCCGGCTCTGCGGGCACCGAGGATGAAGTTGAAACCCCGGCGGCAGACGATGCGATTGCCAAAGCGGCTGAACGTGTTCAGGCTGAAACCAACGGTAAAGTGCCGGTGATCAACCCGAACAGTATGGCGGCGCTGGGCATCGAAGTGGTTGATGTGCGCATCAAGCAGATCAACCTGCCAGCGGAAGTGTCCGAGGCGATCTACAACCGTATGCGCGCCGAGCGTGAAGCGGTAGCCCGTCGTCACCGTTCACAGGGTCAGGAAGAAGCGGAAAAACTGCGCGCGGCAGCGGACTATGAAGTCACCAAGACGCTGGCGGAATCTGAGCGCCAGGGTCGTATCCTGCGCGGTGAAGGTGATGCCGAAGCGGCTAAACTGTTTGCTGATGCATTCAGCCAGGATCCAGACTTCTACGCCTTCATCCGTAGCCTTCGCGCTTACGAGAATAGCTTCAAGAGCAACCAGGATGTGATGGTGCTCAGCCCGGACAGCGATTTCTTCCGTTATATGAAGACGCCGACCAACGCAACGCGATAAACTCAGGCTCGTTTGAGTATTCAAACCACCGCTCTTCACGGAGCGGTGGTTTTCTTTTATAAGGATGAAAAATGAACTCCACGATCTGGCTCGCACTGGCCCTGGTTTTGGTGCTGGAAGGCCTCGGCCCGATGCTCTATCCGCGCGCATGGCGCCGGATGATCGCGACAATGAGCCAACTCCCGGACAATATTTTGCGTCGTTTTGGCGGTGGTCTTGTGGTTGCCGGTATCGTTATCTACTACATGTTGAGGAAAACGATTGGCTGATCAAAAACTAACCGCAATTGGCATATTTTAGGGTCAAAAAGTGCTGTATATCTGAAAAAGCGATGGTAGAATCCATTTTTAAGCAAACGGTGATTTTGAAAAAATGGGTAACAACGTCGTCGTACTGGGCACCCAATGGGGTGACGAAGGTAAAGGGAAGATTGTTGATCTTCTGACTGAACGGGCCAAATATGTTGTACGCTACCAGGGCGGTCACAACGCGGGCCATACTCTCGTAATCAACGGTGAAAAAACCGTCCTCCATCTTATTCCATCAGGCATTCTTCGCGAAAACGTCACCAGCATCATCGGTAACGGCGTTGTGCTGTCTCCCGCTGCGCTGATGAAAGAGATGAAAGGTCTGGAAGACCGTGGTATCCCTGTTCGTGAGCGTCTGCTGCTCTCCGAAGCCTGCCCGCTGATCCTGGATTATCATGTGGCGCTGGACGTGGCGCGTGAAAAAGCGCGTGGCGCGAAAGCGATCGGCACCACCGGTCGTGGTATCGGCCCGGCTTACGAAGATAAAGTGGCTCGTCGCGGTCTGCGCGTGGGTGACCTCTTCGACAAAGCGACCTTCGCTGAAAAACTGAAAGAAGTGATGGAATATCACAACTTCCAACTGGTGAACTTCTACAAAGCCGAAGCCGTTGACTACCAGAAAGTGCTGGATGACGTCATGGCGATTGCTGATATTCTGACCGGTATGGTTGTTGATGTGTCCGATCTGCTGGACCAGGCGCGCAAGCGTGGCGATTTCGTCATGTTTGAAGGTGCGCAGGGTACGCTGCTGGACATCGACCACGGTACCTATCCGTACGTAACGTCCTCTAACACCACCGCGGGTGGCGTGGCAACCGGCTCCGGTCTGGGCCCGCGTTATGTCGATTACGTTCTGGGCATCATCAAAGCGTACTCCACTCGCGTGGGTGCAGGTCCATTCCCGACCGAACTGTTTGATGAGACCGGCGAGTTCCTCTGCAAGCAGGGTAACGAATTTGGCGCGACCACCGGTCGTCGTCGTCGTACCGGCTGGCTGGACGCCGTTGCCGTACGTCGCGCAGTGCAGATCAACTCCCTGTCTGGCTTCTGCCTGACCAAGCTGGACGTACTGGACGGCCTGAAAGAAGTAAAAATCTGCGTAGGCTACCGTATGCCTGATGGCCGCGAAGTGACCACCACTCCGCTGGCTGCTGACGACTGGGAAGGCATTGAGCCAATCTACGAAACTATGCCGGGCTGGTCTGAGACCACATTTGGTGTGAAAGAGCGTAGTGGCCTGCCAAAAGCCGCGCTGGACTACATCAAGCGCATTGAAGAACTGACCGAAGTGCCGATCGATATTATTTCTACCGGCCCGGATCGTACTGAAACGATGATCCTGCGCGACCCGTTCGACGCATAATCTTCGTGACTGCTGGCCTGCGGGGAAACCCGTAGGCCGGATAAGCGCAGCGCCATCCGGCGACCGCTCCTGGATCTCCGCTTTTTCGCCCCGTCTGTCAAATAAATTAGCCGCTAACTATCTGGCTGGTTTATCATCATTAATGAATATCTCTGCGGTTTGACCGCGTTTTCCCTTTTTCCTGAGGTTGATGTGCAGTTAACAAGTTTCACCGATTACGGCTTACGCGCGCTGATTTACATGGCGTCGTTACCCGATGGGAAGATGACCAGCATCTCTGAAGTCACAGAGGTGTACGGTGTGTCCCGTAATCATATGGTCAAAATAATCAATCAACTTAGTCGTGCCGGATACGTTGCTGCCGTCCGCGGGAAGAATGGAGGGATCCGTCTCGGTAAACCGGCGCAGAGTATCCGTATTGGCGATGTGGTACGTGAACTGGAGCCGCTCTCTCTGGTGAACTGTAGCAGCGCGTTCTGCCACATTACGCCCGCTTGCCGCCTGAAACAGGCGCTTTCAAAGGCCGTGCAAAGTTTTCTCAAGGAACTGGATAACTACACGCTGGCCGATTTGGTTGAAGAGAATCAACCGCTTTATAAATTATTGCTGGTGGAATGAAGAAAATTTCCACCGGAGCTGACAACGGAGGAACCGACATGTCACAAGATCCTTTCCAGGAACGCGAAGCCGAAAAATACGCGAATCCTATCCCCAGCCGCGAGTTCATCATTGAACACTTAACAAAACGCGAAAAACCCGCCAATCGTGAAGAACTTGCCGTTGAATTAAACATAGAAGGTGAAGAGCAAATTGAAGCCCTTCGCCGCCGCCTGCGCGCCATGGAACGTGACGGGCAACTTGTCTTTACTCGTCGCCAGTGCTACGCGCTGCCAGAACGCCTCGACCTGCTGAAAGGCACCGTTATTGGTCACCGCGATGGCTTCGGCTTCCTGCGCGTGGAAGGGCGTAAAGACGACCTGTACCTCTCATCCGAACAGATGAAGATGTGTATTCACGGCGACCAGATCCTGGCGCAGCCGCTGGGTGCAGACCGTAAAGGCCGCCGCGAAGCGCGCGTGGTCCGCGTGCTGGTGCCGAAAACCAGCCAGATCGTTGGCCGTTACTTTACCGATGCGGGCGTAGGCTTTGTGGTGCCGGACGACAGCCGTCTGAGCTTCGACATTCTCATCCCGCCTGAAGAGGTGATGGGCGCACGCATGGGCTTTGTGGTGGTGGTGGAACTCACCCAGCGCCCAACCCGTCGCACCAAAGCGGTGGGTAAAATCGTCGAAGTGCTGGGCGATAACATGGGCACCGGCATGGCCGTCGATATGGCGCTGCGTACCCATGAAATTCCGTATGTCTGGCCGAAAGCGGTTGAAGATCAGATTGAAAACCTGCGTGAAGAAGTGCCGGAAGAGTCCAAAGCAGGCCGCGTGGATCTGCGCGATCTGCCGCTGGTCACCATTGATGGTGAAGACGCCCGTGACTTCGATGATGCCGTATATTGCGAGAAAAAACGCGGTGGCGGCTGGCGTCTGTGGGTGGCCATCGCGGATGTGAGCTATTACGTGCGTCCACACACGCCGCTGGATAACGAAGCGCGCAGCCGCGGTACGTCGGTCTACTTCCCGTCGCAGGTTGTACCGATGCTGCCAGAAGTGCTCTCCAACGGCCTGTGTTCCCTCAACCCGCAGGTGGACCGCCTGTGTATGGTCTGCGAAATGACCATCTCCAGCAAGGGACGTCTGACGGGCTATAAGTTCTACGAAGCGGTGATGAGTTCTCATGCGCGCCTGACCTATACCAAGGTCTGGCATATGTTGCAGGGCGATCAGGATCTTCGCGAACAGTACGCGCCGCTGGTCAAACACATCGAAGAGCTGCACAACCTCTACAAAACGCTGGATCAGGCGCGCGAAGAGCGCGGTGGGATCTCGTTTGAGAGTGAAGAGGCGAAGTTTATCTTTAACGCTGAGCGTCGTATCGAGCGTATCGAACAGACTCAGCGTAACGATGCGCACAAGCTGATTGAAGAGTGTATGATCCTGGCGAACATCTCGGCGGCACGTTTCGTTGAGAAAGCCAAAGAGCCTGCGCTGTTCCGTATTCACGACAAGCCAACCACGGAAGCCGTAACCTCGTTCCGCTCCGTGCTGGCTGAACTCGGCCTGGAGCTGCCTGGCGGTAATAAGCCTGAGCCACGCGATTACGCCGAGCTGCTGGAATCCATCAGCGATCGTCCTGACGCGGAAATGCTGCAAACCATGCTGCTGCGCTCCATGAAGCAGGCGATTTACGATCCTGAAAACCGGGGCCACTTTGGTCTGGCGTTACAGTCGTACGCGCACTTTACCTCGCCGATCCGCCGTTATCCGGATCTGTCCCTGCACCGTGCGATCAAGTATCTGCTGGCGCACGAGCAGGGTCATAAAGGCAACACGACCGAAACCGGAGGGTATCACTACTCCATGGAAGAGATGCTGCAACTGGGCCAGCATTGTTCCATGACCGAGCGTCGTGCGGATGAAGCGACGCGCGACGTGGCGGACTGGCTGAAGTGTGACTTTATGCTGGATCAGGTGGGTAACGTCTTTAAAGGCGTGATTGCCAGCGTCACCGGCTTTGGCTTCTTCGTGCGTCTGGATGAGCTGTTTATCGACGGTCTGGTGCACGTTTCCAGCCTCGATAACGATTACTACCGCTTCGACCAGGTCGGACAACGTCTGATCGGCGAATCCGGCGGTCAGACCTACCGTCTGGGCGATCGGGTGGAAGTGAAGGTTGAAGCCGTGAATATGGACGACCGTAAAATCGACTTCAGCCTCATCTCCAGCGAGCGTGCTCCGCGTAACGTCGGCAAAACCGAGCGTGAGAAAGCGAAAAAAGGCGGTAACGGTAAAGCGGGCGGTAAGCGACGTCAGGCAGGTAAAAGAGTAAACTTTGAGCCAGACAGTGCTTTCCGTGGCGAGAAGAAACAGAAGCCCAAGGCGGCGAAAAAAGACGCTCGTAAAGCGAAAAAACCGTCGACCAAGACCCAAAAAATAGCGGCCGCGACCAAAGCGAAGCGCGCGGCGAAGAAACAGCAGGCGGAGTAATTTCCCCTCACCCTGACCCTCTCCCCAACGGGAGAGGGAAAATATTTATTACGAGAACCATCAATGAGTGAAATGATTTACGGCATCCACGCGGTGCAGGCCCTGCTGGAGCGCGCGCCGGAGCGTTTTCAGGAAGTTTTTATTCTGAAAGGGCGTGAAGACAAACGTCTGATGCCGCTGATCCACGCGCTGGAAGCGCAGGGCGTAGTGATCCAGCTGGCGAACCGCCAGTATCTGGATGAAAAAAGCGAAGGTGCTGTACACCAGGGCATTATCGCGCGCGTGAAGCCGGGCCGTCAGTATCAGGAGAACGATCTGCCGGATCTGATCGCCGGGCTGGAGAACCCGTTCTTCCTGATCCTCGATGGCGTAACCGACCCACATAACCTGGGCGCGTGCCTGCGTAGCGCCGATGCAGCAGGCGTGCATGCGGTGATTGTGCCAAAAGATCGCTCCGCGCAGCTTAACGCTACCGCTAAAAAAGTCGCCTGCGGCGCGGCGGAAAACGTCCCGTTAATCCGCGTGACTAACCTGGCGCGCACCATGCGTCTGTTGCAGGAAGAAAATATCTGGATCGTAGGAACAGCCGGTGAAGCGGATCACACCCTGTACCAGAGCAAAATGACCGGCCGTATGGCACTGGTGATGGGAGCGGAAGGCGAAGGTATGCGTCGTCTGACGCGCGAGCACTGCGATGAGCTGATCAGCATCCCGATGGCGGGCAGCGTATCGTCCCTGAACGTTTCTGTTGCGACGGGTATCTGCCTGTTTGAAGCGGTGCGTCAGCGCGGGTAGCCTGTTGTGCCGGGTGGCGGCTTCGCCTTACCCGGCCTACAAAAGCATGGTACCGTAGGCCCGGTAAGCGTAGCGCCACCGGGCAACAATCTCACTCCTCTAACGACCGTAAATGGTCATCCTTTCTCAGCGTCATCAGCGCGAAAATACTCACCACCGCCGTTGCCATCACGTAGTACGCCGGAATATCCAGATTGCCCGTCTCTTTAATCAGCCCGGTAATGATCAGCCCCGCACAGCCCGAGAAGATCGCATTCGACAGAGAATAGGCCAGCCCCAGCCCGGTATAACGCACGCGCGTCGGGAACATCTCAGACAGCATTGCCGGCCCCGGCCCTGCCAGCATCCCAACCAGACCCCCCGCAATCAGCACCACAATCGCTTTGACTGCCAGCGTACTGGATTCCGCCTGCAAAATTTTCAGCAGCGGCAGGGCGAGGATCAGCAGGAGCACGGTGGCGATAATCATCACCGTGCGCCGCCCGATCCTGTCGCTCAGCATGCCCGACGGAATGATCGTGAGCGCAAACCCAATGTTAGAAATCACCGCAATCAGTAACGCCTGGTTAAAACCGGTGTGCAGCGCAGATTGCAGATAGGTCGGCATAATCACCAGATAGGTATAACCCGCCGCAGACCAGACCATCACGCGGCCAATGCCCATCAGGATGGTTTTGAACGTGGCGGCGGTGCTGGCCTGAGTAACAACCGGTTTTTCCCGTTGCTGCACAAAGCTCGGCGTCTCTTCCATGCTCACCCGCAGCCATAGCGCGACCGCACCCATCGGCAGCGCCAGGAAGAACGGAATGCGCCAGCCCCAGTCGTGCAAGGCTTCAGGGGAGAGCAGGGCAGAGAGCAACGCGACAATGCCTGCGCCCGCTAACAGCCCGAGCGCCACGGTAAAGGACTGCCATGCCCCGTAAAGACCGCGCTTGCCGCGCGGGGCGAACTCCGTCATCAATGAGACCGCACCGCCATACTCACCGCCCGCGAACAGTCCTTGCAGAATACGCAGGAGCGTAACGATCAGCGGCGCGGCAATCCCGATACTGGCGTAGACCGGCACAATACCGATGGCAGCGGTGGCGAGCGTCATCAATACCAGCACTATAATCAGCGTCGGTTTGCGGCCAATCCTGTCGCCAATGCGGCCAAAGACCACTGCACCCAGCGGACGGAAGAAGAAAGCGATGGCGAACGAGGCCCAGGTGAGGATCAGGCTGGTGAGCTCCGCTTCCCCCTCAAGCTGGAAGAAGTTTCTGGCAATCACCGTTGCCAGAAAACCGTAGACCGCAAATTCATACCACTCGATGAAATTACCGATGGAGCCTGCAATTAATGCACGCTTGTGCGCATCCTGTTGCATAACGATCCTCACATAAACGGGGTAAGAATAAATTATTCAGCATTGGTGAAGTAATGAAATAGTTTATTCTTATGTTCTGTGAGCTATTTCACGAATGATATCAACACGATCGTCATCGTGTGACCCCCCTCCCATGCAGCGTGCATGCCCTCTGTCCATACTTACCTTTATTGCCAATGAAAGGTGGGAGACAGCATGCACTGGCAGACACATACCGTTTTTAATCAACCTGCACCGCTATCGAATAGCAACCTTTTTCTCTCTGATTGCGCCCTGCGCGATGCGGTAGCGCGCGAAGGGGCTGAGTGGGATGTGGATCTTCTTGCCAGCATCGGACAGCAGTTGGGTACGGCGGAGTCGCTGGAGCTGGGCAGGCTGGCGAACGTTAATCCGCCGGAGCTGCTGCGTTATGACGCCACGGGAGCGAGGCTGGATGACGTCCGCTTTCATCCGGCATGGCATCTTCTGATGCAGGGGCTTTGCGCCAACCGGGTGCACAACCTGGCGTGGGAGGAGGAGGCGAGGAAAGGATCGTTCGTCGCCCGGGCCGCGCGTTTTGTGCTGCATGCTCAGGTGGAGGCGGGAACGCTATGCCCGGTGACCATGACCTTCGCCGCCACGCCGCTGTTGCTACAGTCACTGCCCAAACCGTTTGACAACTGGTTAACGCCGCTGATGAGCGATCGCTACGATCCCCATCTCGCGCCGGGGGCGCAAAAGCGCGGCCTGCTGATCGGTATGGGGATGACGGAAAAGCAGGGCGGTTCGGACGTACTCAGTAATACCACCAAAGCAGAGAAATGCAGTGATGGCAGTTACCGGCTGGTGGGGCACAAATGGTTTTTCTCCGTGCCGCAGAGCGATGCGCATCTGGTGCTGGCGCAGGCGAAGGGCGGGCTTTCCTGCTTTTTTGTTCCGCGTTTTTTACCCGACGGGCAACGTAATGCCGTGCGCCTTGAGCGTCTGAAGGACAAGCTCGGTAACCGTTCAAATGCCAGCAGTGAGGCTGAGTTCCTTGATGCTTACGGCTGGCTGCTGGGCGAAGAGGGTGAAGGTGTCCGGCAAATTCTGAAGATGGGCGGGCTGACGCGCTTTGACTGTGCGCTTGGCAGCCACGGATTGATGCGCCGTGCGCTCTCGGTGGCGCTTTATCATGCCCATCAGCGGCAGACCTTCGGCAAAAATCTGATCGACCAGCCGCTAATGCGCGACGTGCTAAGCCGTATGGCGCTGGTGCTGGAGGGACACACGGCACTGCTGTTCCGACTCGCCCGGGCGTGGGACAACCGCACCGACCCGCAGGAGGCCGCATGGGCGCGGCTTTTCACTCCGGCGGCAAAATACAGCGTCTGCAAAGCGGGCATACCGTTTGTGGCAGAGGCAATGGAGGTGCTGGGCGGTGCAGGCTATTGCGAAGAGAGTGAACTTCCGCGGTTGTACCGTGAAATGCCCGTCAACAGCATCTGGGAAGGCTCTGGCAATATTATGTGCCTGGATGTACTGCGCGTGCTGGCGAAGCAGTCGGGCATTCTCGACCTGCTCGCCGATGATTTCGTGCAGGTCAAAGGTCAGGACAGGCACTTCGATCGCAGCTGGCGGCAGCTACAGCAGAAGCTGCGTAAACCGCAGGAAGCGCAGGGCAGGGAGATCGCGCGGCAGCTCTTTTTACTCGGGGCCGGAAGCCAGATGCTGCGGCACGCATCGCCGCCCGTGGCGCAGGCGTGGTGCCGCATGATGCTGGATACCCGAGGCGGCACGCTGATGAGCGAACAGGTGCAAACCGACCTGCTTCTGCGCGCCACGGGCCGGGTCGGTTAAGCCTTCAGCTGGAACAGGCTCACCAGCCGGGTGAGATGTGAACCCTTCTCGCGCAGCGTCTGTGCCGTCTGCTCGCTGCGCGAGATGCGATCGGCATTGATGTGCGATGCCTCACCGATGTGCGTCATCGCCAGATTCACCTGACCAATCCCCGCAGACTGCTCGCGGGAGGCGTGGTTGATTTCGGTGACAAGCTGGCTGATGTTATCGATATGAACAATGATGGCATCCATCGCCAGACGCGTCTGCTCAGACAGCGCATGGCCTTCGCTCACCTTGTTCAGCGTGTCGCCAATCAGCTGTTCAATCTCTTTTACCGCGTTGGCACTGCGTGCGGCCAGGGCGCGCACCTCTTGCGCCACCACTGCGAAACCTTTCCCGTGCTCGCCCGCCCGCGCCGCTTCAACCGCCGCATTGAGCGCCAGGATATTGGTCTGGAAAGCGATGGACTCAATCACGCGGGTAATGTCTTCAATGCGTTTCGATGCATCACGAATATCATCCATGGTGGAAACTGCGTGGGTCACCGTCTCTCCACCCTGATGCACCGCGCGTGAGGTTTCCCCCACCAGCTGCTGAGTTTGCTCCATGTTGGCGGCATTTTGCTGCACGGTGGCGGCTAATTGCTCCATGCTGGCGGAGGTCTCCTCAACGCTGCTGGCCTGTTTGTTGATCTGTTCAGAGATCTCGCCGGTGTCTGAAGCCAGCGCGTTAGTCCCCAGATGGATTTCGCTTGCGGCCTCGCGGACCTGCAACACAATTTTTTGCAGGCCGCCCCCGATCCCGTTGATGGCATCAATCAGCTGGCCGACCTCATCCTGGCGGGTTACCGGCAGGCTGGCGCGCAGATCGCCTGCGGCATACTGCCGGGCAAGCGCGATCACTGCGCGCAGTGGGCGGGTTAGCATCCGGCGAATAAGGATAACGAACAGGCCCGCGAAGAGCACGGATAGCACCACGCCCGCCATCAGGAAGCGATCGCGCAGCGTGGTGACGCTTGAAAGCAGTACGGCTTTATCCACTTCACCCACGATGGTCCAGTTCCAGCCCGGCAGCGGCGTGTAGGCAACTTTGAGCGTACGGCCATCTGCGCTCACGCGCTCCAGCGTGCCGGCTTTATCACTCAGAAGCTGCTGCTGTGTCGCCGTGTCCCAGTTGGGCAGTTTGCCCTCATCGCTGGCATGGAACAGATACTGTCCGCGCGTTTTGCCGCTGCTGCGATCCAGTACAAAGAAGTGGCCGCTCTCGCCCAGACGACGGTTAAGGATTTTCTCGCGCATGACGTTCCACGAATGGGTGATGTCCACGCCGACAAAGATAATCCCGATAACCTGGCCTTCCGCATTTTTAACAGGCTGGTACTGCGTGATATAGCGCTTGCCGAACAGAAGCGCGAGGCCACGATAGACCTTCCCTTTGGTGACAGCCGCAAATGCCGGGCTGGTGGTATCAAGAACGGTTCCGATGGCGCGGTCGCCATTCTCTTTGCGCAGCGACGTGGCCACGCGGATAAAATCGTTACCGCTGCGGACAAACAGCGTCGAGATGGCGCCCGTTCGGCTCAGGAAGTCATCAGAAAGCGTATTGTTTTCATGCAACTCCGTTTCGCCGCCTTTCAGCAGAGGAACGGTAAGCCCGTTTATGGTCCGGCTCTGGCTGCTGTCGCTGTTCAGCGGCTGTGGCAAAAAGGTGGTGAACAGACGGGTATAGCTTTCAACCTCTTCGCTCAGGCTGGTGTTGAACATCTCTACCATATCCACCATGCCGGTGGACTGGTTATGCAGGTCTTCAACCGCAAGATCTTCAAGCTGCTGGCTGGCGTTGTGGCTCAACAGAAAAGTGAACAGCAAAAAAAGCGTGGCGACACTTGCACCTGTTAGCAGCGATAGCTTCGTGCCCAGACCTGCCCGGCGGAAAAAGGTGATCATAAATTGCTCATTATTGAAAAGTGATGGCTGTTCAACGGCAGAGCGAAGAGAACGTTTATCTGTTTAATGTAACTGAATGTTACCTATTTGTTTTTATTAAGTTTCGGGAGGGATAAAAAATTTGCAAAAGTGAAAAGCCACTAAAATTAAGTGGCTTTTATCGGAAGGGATTATGCATAAAGAATGGCCTGCACGCGCCAGTGATTAACATGGTTATCTTCCTGCATCTGGACGATGCGATACCAGGATGCGCCCTGTTCATCGGCCTTCAGGGCGACGACACGTTCAACGTCTTGCGGACTTCCCGTGATATTATTGACGGAGATCTGACCAATCTCGTTCAGGCCCGTGACGCAATCCGCGCTGGCAAATTCGGCCGACTGCGCCGTGGTGCTCAGCAGGCCCGCTGAAAGCAATAGCGTCGTTAAAGCAAGGGTTCGTTTCATCGTCAGCTCCTTTTCACGTGTCTCCGGTATCCGCCGGGTAATCCTTCGCGAATAAACTCATTTCCATTGTTGCTGGCATGGAGTTTATTGTGGACAGGAAAATGTCTACGGACGCAAAGCAGTGTAAAGGTCGTTCAAATGATGATGCTTACTTACTGTACAAAATTCCCTGCGCGTACCACTGTCCCGTAATAATGGTTTCATCAATCATCGTGATGACGTAATAATCTGCTTTTGCGGCAACGGCCTGTGCTTCAATTGCGTCTTCTGCATCATCCGGGGAACCACGAACCATCGCGGATACGGTACCCAGGCGTTGTAATCCTTCCGTCTGATTACGACGAATTTCCTGAGGATGATTGGTAACCGGCGGCGCCGGTTCTGGCGTACCCTGCAATATGGAACATCCGCTGAGCAGTGAGACCAGCAAAAAAGCCGTAAGCCTGCGCATAAACCTGTCTCTTTTCCTGATAGCCATAGTGTAGTTGTCTGCGAATTTAGTTTTGGGGGAATGTTCCCGAAGTGTTATCTGGGACGTAGATTTCGAATGAAAATATCGTGAAACCGTAATCCAGCTCTCAACATTATGAATCATTCATCAGCACAGGATCGACAATGATTGAAATTGAAACTCGCCAGCTGAGTGAGCATGAAATCATCCATGCTTTTCCGGCTGGTAAAGGTGAACAGCCGCTGCCGACGGTAGTTTTCTATCATGGCTTTCTCTCCTCGAAGCTGGTCTACAGCTATTTTGCCGTCGCGCTGGCGCAGGCCGGTTTCCGGGTGGTCATGCCTGATGCTCCGAATCATGGGGCACGCTTTACGGGCGATGAGCAGGCGCGGCTGGGGCTGTTCTGGCAAACGCTGCACGGCAATCTGACCGAGTTCGCCGGGCTGCGTGACGCGCTCTTGCAGGCCGGGCTGGTGGAGGGGAAACGGCTGGCGGTCGCAGGCGCATCAATGGGCGGAATGACGGCGCTGGGGATCATGGCCAGGCATCCGGAGGTGACGTCCGTCGCTTGCCTGATGGGATCGGGCTACTTTACATCACTGGCAAAGACGCTGTTCCCGCCGCAGGCCCCTCAGGAGATTGAGGCCCTGTTGTCTGAATGGGACGTCAGCCATGCGCTTTCGCAGCTGGCCGATCGTCCGCTGCTTCTGTGGCATGGGGACGCCGATGACGTCGTACCGCCCGGTGAAACGTTCCGCCTGCAACAGGCGCTACAGCGCGAAGGGCTGGACAGCAATCTGACCTGCCTGTGGGGAGCAGGTGTCCGGCACCGTATTACCCCGGCCGCGCTGGAGTCAACCGTGGAATTCTTCCGTCAGCACCTTTAAACGCGCAGCACTGTGACACCCTGATCCTCCAGCTTGCTGAGGATCTCGGGGTTGGCGTTTTTGCCGGTGATCACCATGCTGATTTGCTCGGCGCGGCTGAAAAGCATGCCGGCGCGTTCACCGACCTTGCTGCTGTCGACCAGCACCACCAGTTTGCCCACTACGTTAAGCATGTTCTGTTCTGCCATTGCGGTGAGCATATCGGTTTTATACAGGCCATCCGCCGTCAGACCTTTGCCGCTGGTAAACATCCAGTGCCCGGCGTAGAGGCTGTTTTCACTGTCCTGCGGGCTAAGGGTGATGGACTGGCTCTTGTTATACTGGCCGCCCATGATCACCACGCTTTCATGTTCCTGGTCAATGAGATAGTTGGCCAGCGGCAAATAGTTGGTGATGATCTGCACCGGCTTGCCGCACATCTCACGGCCCAGCAGAAACGCCGTCGAACCGCAGTTGATCACCACGCTTTCTCCAGGATTTACCAGCTGTGATGCCGCTCTGGCAATCCGCACCTTTTCATCGTGATTCTGCGCCTGGTGGATGTTCATCGGCGTCCAGCGTGGACGCTGCTGGCTGATGGCCTCTGCACCGTTGCGGACTTTTTTCAGCTTGCCGCTCTCATCCAGCTTGTTAATGTCCCGCCGCGCGGTAGCGGGGGAGATCCCTAAACGTTCGATCACTTTCTCGACGGTGATAAACCCTGTTTGCGCCAGGAGTTCCAGTAAAATTTGATGCCGTTGCGCTTCCGTCATGAGCTATTCCGATAAGAATTGATTTGAAAAGATGATATTTGAAATAGCGTGAAATTACTAAGATAAATATGACATCGCCAGACGCAAGGTCTGGCGATTGGGCCTCAGAATCAGAGGAAGGATTTGAACGGCAGATCGGGTTCAATCGTAAAGCAATCATCGAAACCACGCGGGTAGTGGTACTCAAGATTGTCTTTATCCAGCGGCCAGGTGAACTTGCCGCCAACCTGCCAGATGAACGGCTTGAAGCCATACTTGAGGCGGTCTTTTTTCATCTCCCACAGGACGCGGATCTCTTGCGGATCGGCCTGGAAGTTTGACCAGATATCGTGGTGGAACGGGATCACCACTTTGGTGTTCAGCGCTTCGGCCATACGCAGCATGTCTGCGCTGGTCATTTTGTCGGTGATCCCGCGCGGGTTTTCACCGTAAGAGCCAAGCGCCACGTCAATCTGATGCTCGTTACCGTGCTTCGCGTAATAGTTGGAGTAGTGGGAGTCACCGCTGTGATACAGGGAACCGCCAGGCGTTTTGAACAGGTAGTTCACCGCGCGCTCATCCATCCCGTCTGGCAGTACGCCTGCGGCTTTCTGGTCGGCAGGCAGGGTGATCAGCGCGGTACGGTCAAAGGCATCCAGCGCGTGAATTTCAATGTCTTTGATTTTCACTACGTCGCCCGGCTTCATCACGATGCAGCGCTCTTTTGGCACGCCCCAGCCAATCCACAAATCCACGCAGGTCTGCGGCCCAATAAACGGTACGTCGTCCGCGCAGTTTTGTATTACCGCTGCCGCCACGTTCACGTCGATATGATCGTTGTGATCGTGGGTAGAGAGTACGGCGTCGATCTGACGAATGGCAAAAGGATCCAGCACGAAAGGCGTGGTGCGCAGGTTCGGCTGGAGCTTTTCAACGCCGGCCATACGCTGCATCTGGTGGCCTTTTTTCATCAGTGGATTGCCGTGGCTCTGTTTGCCGGTGCCGCACCAGAAATCAACACAAATGTTGGCGCCGCCTTCTGATTTCAGCCAGATCCCGGTGCAGCCCAGCCACCACATCGCAAATGTGCCAGGAGCAACCTGTTCCTGCTCGATCTCTTCGTTCAGCCAGCTACCCCACTCCGGAAAGGTACTCAGAATCCATGATTCACGGGTGATGGTTTTCACTTTACTCATCGTTTGACTCCTGGTTTTAATCAAAAGTAATCACTATATGACTTGTTGTGATTAATACTGGCACTGTTTTAATCGATTTGCAATGGCTGATTTGCGGAAAATTCCCCTCGCCACCTCACAGAAAAAACTTCATGACGTTGTTAAGATAACCATTATAAATGATTAATATATTGAAATTTAAGAATTTATTTATTTGTTTGGATTGGTAGTGAAAATCATTACTAATACCATGGAAATAAATTGCGTGATCCGTCACAAATAATCAAATGCAATCTTGTGATGATTATTTGTGATTAATAGAGTGATGACACCAACCACACAGGGATTGCCCCTCGTGTTCTCATTTTCTGGAGAGAGTTATGGAGATCCTCTACAACGTCTTTACCGTGTTCTTTAATCAGGTAATGACCAACGCCCCGCTGTTGCTGGGTATCGTGACGTGCCTGGGGTACATCCTGCTGCGCAAAAGCGTCAGCGTGATTATCAAAGGCACCATCAAAACCATCATTGGTTTTATGCTGTTGCAGGCGGGGTCTGGCATTCTGACCAGCACGTTTAAGCCGGTTGTTGCCAAAATGTCAGAGGTGTACGGCATTAACGGCGCCATCTCTGACACTTACGCGTCCATGATGGCCACCATCGATCGTATGGGGGATGCGTACAGCTGGGTTGGGTATGCGGTACTGCTCGCGCTGGCGCTGAACATCATTTACGTGCTCCTGCGCCGCATCACCGGTATTCGCACCATCATGCTCACCGGGCACATCATGTTCCAGCAGGCGGGGCTGATTGCGGTTTCTCTCTATATCTTCGGCTACCCAATGTGGACCACCGTCATCTGCACGGCAATACTGGTCTCGCTTTACTGGGGTATCACCTCCAACATGATGTATAAGCCAACGCAGGACGTTACGGACGGCTGCGGCTTCTCCATCGGTCACCAGCAGCAGTTCGCCTCCTGGATTGCTTACAAAGTCGCGCCGTACCTGGGCAAAAAAGAGGAGAGTGTTGAAGATCTCAAATTGCCTGGCTGGCTGAATATCTTCCACGACAACATCGTCTCCACGGCAATTGTGATGACCATCTTCTTCGGTGCCATCCTGCTCTCCTTTGGCATTGACGTGGTGCAGGCGATGGCGGGTAAAACCCACTGGACGGTCTATATCCTGCAAACCGGTTTCTCCTTCGCGGTGGCCATTTTCATCATCACCCAGGGCGTGCGTATGTTCGTCGCCGAACTGTCGGAAGCGTTTAACGGCATCTCCCAGCGCCTGATCCCTGGCGCGGTGCTGGCGATTGACTGTGCGGCTATCTATAGCTTTGCGCCAAACGCCGTCGTCTGGGGCTTTATGTGGGGCACCATCGGCCAGCTGATTGCGGTCGGCATCCTGGTGGGCTGTGGCTCCTTAATCCTGATTATTCCTGGCTTTATCCCGATGTTCTTCTCCAACGCCACTATTGGCGTATTTGCTAACCACTTCGGCGGATGGCGCGCAGCGCTCAAGATCTGCCTGGTGATGGGCATGATTGAAATCTTCGGGTGCGTGTGGGCGGTCAAGCTCACCGGCATGAGCGCCTGGATGGGCATGGCGGACTGGTCAATTCTGGCGCCGCCGATGATGCAGGGCTTTGCGTCCGTCGGGCTGGTCTTTATGGCCGTCATCATCCTGATTGCCCTGGCTTATATGTTCTTCGCTGGCCGTTCGCTGCGGGCTGAAGAAGATGCAGAAAAACAAACAGCAGAAGTGTCTGCTCATTAAGGAGTTTCGATTATGACCGTACGTATCCTGGCTGTGTGTGGCAATGGGCAAGGTAGCTCCATGATCATGAAGATGAAAGTGGACCAGTTTTTAACCCAGTCAAACATTGACCACACGGTGAACAGCTGCGCAGTGGGTGAATACAAAAGTGAACTGAACGGCGCGGACATCATCATCGCCTCAACGCACATTGCCGGCGAGATTAGCGTGTCGGGCAACAAATACGTGGTAGGCGTACGCAACATGCTGTCGCCTGCGGATTTCGGGCCAAAGCTGCTGGAAGTGATCAAAGAACACTTCCCACAAGACGTGAAGTAAGGATGCCACATGAAACTACGTGATTCGCTGGCAGAGAATAACTCCATCCTTTTACAAGCCGAAGCCAGCACCTGGCAGGAAGCGGTGAAGCTGGGCGTGGACCTGCTGGTTAAGGCGGACGTTGTCGAGCCGCATTATTACCAGGCCATTCTGGATGGCGTGGCGCAGTTTGGACCCTATTTTGTGATTGCCCCGGGGCTGGCAATGCCGCATGGCCGTCCCGAAGAGGGCGTCAAGAAAACCGGTTTTGCGCTGGTGACGTTGAAAAAACCACTGGTGTTCAACCACGAAGATAACGACCCGGTCGACATTCTGATCACCATGGCGGCTGTCGATGCCAACACCCACCAGGAGGTGGGGATCATGCAGATCGTCAATCTGTTTGATGATGAAGCTAATTTTGACCGTTTACGCGCCTGTCGTACCGCGCAGGACGTGCTGGATTTAATTGATAACGCCACTGCGGCGGCCATTTAAGAGGAATTGAAAATGTCATTACCAATGTTGCAGGTCGCGCTGGATAACCAGACTCTGTCTCACGCTTACGAAACCACCCGTCTGATTGCGGAAGAAGTGGACATCATCGAAGTCGGCACCATTCTGTGCGTGGGCGAAGGCGTTCGTGCGGTTCGTGACCTGAAGGCGCTCTATCCGCATAAAATCGTGCTGGCGGATGCCAAAATCGCCGACGCGGGCAAAATCCTCTCTCGCATGTGCTTTGAAGCCAACGCCGACTGGGTCACCGTGATCTGCTGTGCGGATATCAACACCGCGAAAGGCGCGCTGGACGTGGCGAAAGAGTTCAACGGCGACGTGCAGATTGAACTGACCGGTTTCTGGACCTGGGAGCAGGCGCAGGAGTGGCGCGAAGCGGGTATCCAGCAGGTGGTTTATCACCGTAGCCGTGATGCGCAGGCCGCAGGCGTGGCGTGGGGCGAAGCCGATATCAGCGCGATCAAACGTCTGGCCGATATGGGCTTCAAAGTGACCGTCACCGGTGGCCTGGCGCTGGAGGACCTGCCGCTGTTCCAGGGTATCCCGATTCACGTCTTTATTGCCGGTCGTAGCATTCGTGATGCTGCGTCTCCGGTGGAAGCGGCGCGTCAGTTCAAACGCTCAATCGCTCAGCTTTGGGGTTAAGGAGCGGGTATGTTGTCAAAACAGGTCCCGCTTGGCATCTATGAAAAGGCACTCCCTGCGGGGGAGTGCTGGCTGGAGCGGTTGCAGCTGGCGAAGCAGCTGGGTTTCGATTTTGTCGAAATGTCGGTGGATGAGACGGACGAGCGTCTTTCTCGCCTGGACTGGCGCCGCGACCAGCGTCTGGCGCTGGTGAGCGCCATTGCCGAAACCGGCGTGCGCGTGCCATCCATGTGCCTGAGCGCTCATCGTCGTTTTCCGCTTGGCAGCGAAGATGATGCTGTACGCGCCGAAGGGCTGGAGATCATGCGTAAAGCCATTCGCTTTGCACAGGATGTCGGCATCCGCGTGATTCAACCGGCGGGTTACGATGTTTACTATCAGGAAGCCAACGATGAAACGCGCCGTCGTTTCCGGGAGGGCCTGAAAGAGAGCGTTGAGATGGCAAGCCGTGCGCAGGTGACGCTGGCGATGGAGATCATGGATTATCCGTTGATGAACTCCATCAGCAAGGCGCTGGGCTATGCGCACTATCTGAACAACCCCTGGTTCCAGCTTTATCCGGATATCGGAAACCTGTCGGCATGGGATAACGACGTACAGATGGAGCTTCAGGCGGGCATCGGGCATATCGTGGCGGTGCACGTTAAAGATACCCGTCCTGGCGTGTTTAAAAACGTACCGTTCGGCACCGGGTTGGTGGATTTCGAACGGTGCTTCCAGACGCTCAAACAGACAGGTTATTGCGGGCCTTACCTGATTGAGATGTGGAGCGAAACCGCGGACGACCCGGCGGCAGAAGTGGCGAAAGCCCGGGACTGGGTGCGCGAGCGCATGGCGCGGGCAGGGCTGATGGAGGCGGAACATGCTTAAGCTGAAACAGCAGGTCTTTGAAGCCAATATGGATCTGCCGCGCTATGGACTGGTGACGTTTACCTGGGGCAACGTAAGCGCCATCGATCGCGAGCAGGGGCTAGTGGTGATTAAGCCGAGCGGCGTGGCCTATGACGCCATGGAAGCGGACGATATGGTGGTGGTTGACCTGGAAGGACACGTCGTTGAAGGCAAATGGCGCCCTTCTTCTGATACGGCAACCCACCTGGCGCTGTATCAGCGTTACCCGTCTCTGGGGGGCGTTGTGCATACCCATTCCACGCACGCCACCGCCTGGGCACAGGCCGGGCTGGCGATCCCTGCTTTGGGTACGACGCACGCAGATTACTTCTTCGGCGATATTCCCTGCACGCGAGCGTTAACGCAGGCTGAGGTCGAAGGCGAGTACGAACTTAACACCGGCAGGGTCATTATCGAAACGCTGGGTGAGACGGAACCACTGCATACGCCGGGTATTGTGGTGTACCAGCATGGTCCGTTCTCCTGGGGTAAAGATGCGCATGACGCCGTGCATAACGCGGTGGTGATGGAAGAGGTGGCCAGAATGGCGTGGATTGCGCGCGGCATTAATCCACAGCTTCAGGGCATTGATGATTACCTGATGAACAAGCATTTCATGCGTAAGCACGGCCCGAATGCTTATTACGGGCAGAAGTGAATAAGTGCTCTGGAATACCGAAACAGTTGTAACCGGTGGTATTCCGGAGCCATTCATAAAAAAAGCCCCCGGGCAGGGGGCAAATTATATATGGCTTTGATTTTCGTTGGCTTTCCTGGTGCTAGCGATAAAGCGTTACTGATAAATATCTGCACTGGCGTGCATATTACCGTTGCTGCCGGGCTCACGTGTCAGCATGACGTGATAGTATTTTGCGCCCTGCGCATCGGTTTCTTCATTAAGCGCCTGATCTGCTTCACTTTCAGTGGCGAAGTTATGATTGATGTAAATAACGCCTAAGCTCTGCACATCATCCATGTTTCTGGCCTGTTGGCTGTCTATTCTGATGGCTGCCATCGCGTTTGCACTGAGCAAAAGCGCAGCCAAAATGGCGATTGCGATTCTTTTCATGATATGCGCTCCACGACTGCGTGCTGTGATACGGGGTAATGTTCTCCTTCTCTGTTCAGTGTCTCTGATTAAAGTGTAATCGCTACCCGGGTTGCGATGGGTGACCATTTCTGATGGTGTTGTTCAAAAAAACAGCGCTTCTGATGAGTGCGATTTTAAATCACCCACTTAGAACAGCTTTACCCTTTGTGCGAATTATTTGTGCAATCAGCTTGAGTTTCCTGGGGGGCGCAAGTATTATGACGCGTCAATTTTTCAGCCGACCTTTAACACGTTCCTTGCCTCCCCGGGCCTCGGCTGACCCAGACAGGAGGCTGAATAATCCGTAAGGAGCAATTCGATGCGTCATTACGAAATCGTTTTTATGGTCCACCCTGACCAGAGCGAACAGGTTCCGGGCATGATCGAGCGTTACTCTGCTGCCATCACTGGTGCAGAAGGCACGATCCACCGTCTGGAAGACTGGGGCCGCCGTCAGCTGGCTTACCCGATCAACAAACTGCACAAAGCACACTACGTTCTGATGAACGTTGAAGCTCCGCAGGAAGTGATCGATGAGCTGGAAACTACCTTCCGCTTCAACGATGCCGTTATCCGCAGCATGGTTATGCGTACCAAACACGCAGTGACCGAAGCATCTCCGATGGTTAAAGCGAAAGACGAGCGCCGTGAGCGTCGCGATGATTTCGCAAACGAAACCGCAGATGATTCTGATGCTGGGGATTCTGAAGAGTAATTTCTGATGACCAACCGTCTGGTGTTGTCCGGCACCGTGTGCAGGACCCCCCTTCGAAAGGTCAGCCCATCAGGAATTCCGCATTGCCAGTTCGTGCTTGAGCATCGTTCTGTGCAAGAGGAAGCCGGGTTTCACCGGCAGGCGTGGTGCCAAATGCCCGTGATTATTAGCGGACACGAAAACCAGGCCATTACTCACAGTTTAACGGTCGGTAGTGCAGTAATCGTTCAGGGGTTCATTTCTTGCCACAAGGCAAAGAACGGCCTGAGCAAAATGGTTCTGCATGCCGAGCAGATTGATTTGATAGATTCTGGAGACTAGCCATATGGCACGTTATTTCCGTCGTCGCAAGTTCTGCCGTTTCACCGCGGAAGGCGTTCAAGAGATCGACTATAAAGATATCGCAACGCTGAAAAACTACATCACCGAAAGCGGTAAGATTGTCCCAAGCCGTATCACCGGTACTCGTGCAAAATATCAGCGTCAGCTGGCTCGCGCTATCAAACGCGCTCGCTACCTGTCTCTGCTGCCGTACACTGATCGTCATCAGTAATCGGGCACGGTCCATCAATACGACTTTAAGAGGATAAGGTAATGCAAGTTATTCTGCTTGATAAAGTAGCAAACCTGGGCAGCCTGGGTGATCAGGTAAACGTTAAAGCGGGTTACGCTCGTAACTTCCTGGTTCCACAGGGTAAAGCTGTTCCAGCTACTAAGAAAAACGTAGAGTTTTTCGAAGCACGTCGTGCTGAACTGGAAGCCAAACTGGCTGACGTTCTGGCGGCTGCTAACGCTCGCGCTGAAGCAATCAACGCACTGGGCACCGTTACTATCGCGTCTAAAGCTGGCGACGAAGGTAAACTGTTCGGTTCCATCGGTACCCGCGATATCGCTGATGCAGTTACTGCGGCAGGCGTTAAAGTGGCTAAGAGCGAAGTTCGTATGCCGAACGGCGTTCTGCGTACCACTGGTGAGCACGAAGTTGACTTCCAGGTTCACAGCGAAGTGTTCGCTAAACTGGTTGTTAACGTAGTAGCTGAGTAATTTTTTACTCTGCTCGCGTCGAAGCGCCGGCCTTGTGCCGGCGTTTTGCTTTTTAGCGTGACCCTGCGTCATCTTTTGCTCTTGTAAGGTCGCTATTCCTGACGCATTCTCTGATAATAAATTGAAACGCAATTTTATTTATGAGATTTGTCATGGATACTGCTCTGCCCACGCCCGTCTTTGCCCGTCGCAATGTGGCCTATGCCTGCGCCACGCTCTGCTGTCTGCTTTGGGGAAGCTCGTACCCGGCCATTAAAAGTGGCTACGAACTCTTTCAGATCGCGACCGATGATATCCCCTCCAAAGTCGTCTTTGCCGGATACCGTTTTCTGTTTGCCGGCGCGTTGCTGCTGCTTTTTGCCATGGCCCAGCGAAAGCCGATTGGCAGGCTCACGCCCACGCAGTTTGGCCAGCTCACGATCCTCGGACTGACCCAGACCTCCCTCCAGTACACCTTCTTTTATATCGGCCTGGCCTACACGACCGGGGTGAACGGCTCCATCATGAATGCCACCGGGACCTTCTTCAGCGTGCTGCTGGCGCACTTTATCTACCACAACGACAAACTCAGCTATAACAAAACGCTGGGATGTGTTCTGGGCTTTGCCGGGGTTATGCTGGTGAACTTCCACAGCGGCTTAAGTGAGTTCCAGTTTGTCTGGAAAGGTGACGGATTTGTGGTGCTGGCCGCCTTTATTCTCTCTGCGGCCACGCTTTACGGGAAACGCATTTCCCAGACCGTTGACCCGACGGTGATGACTGGCTGGCAGCTGGGGATAGGCGGGGCGGCACTGGTTGCGGGAGGCTATGCCACGGGCGGGACGCTGGAGGTGCACAGCATGAAAGCCGTCGCCGTGCTGGGGTATCTGACGCTGCTCTCATCCGTGGCGTTCGCCCTGTGGAGCGCGCTGCTGAAAGTAAACCGCGTGAGTATGATTGCCCCGTTCAACTTTGTCATACCTGTAGCAGGGACGGTGCTCTCCGCCATCTTCCTCGGCGAAAACATTCTGGACATCAAATACGCGATTGCGCTGGTGCTGGTCTGCTCGGGGATCTGGTGGGTGAATAAACGGCGTGCCTGAGAACAAAAGTGCCGGGTGGCGGCATCGCCTTACCCGGCCTGGGCCATTAACGTGCTCTGATGAAACTGCCGTCCGGCTGGCGGGTAAACAGTACCTGCTGCCCGTTTCCGGTATCGATCGTTAACCCGGTCACCACCCCGCTGGCATTCTGGCGGATCTGCACCATCTGACCATTTTGCAGGTTGCTGAGCGGTTTGCCTGCCCCCTCGACTTGCGCCATGGCATACACATCCGTTGCTGGCAGATTGTGGTCGCGGAACAGCTGGGCAAGAGTTTTCCCAGGCTCTACGCGATACGAACGCCACTGCTGCTCAATGCCGGTGGGCTGTTGCGCCTGTGGCTCTGAAGGGGCGGCGGCCTGCTCCTGATCTTCCTGAACCGGTTCAGGTTCAACCGGCGCAACCTGGCCCGGATCGTTAGACGGTGTGACCAGCTGCGTCTGCATCGGCTGTGAATCAGGCTGCGGCTGGCTTTGCGACTGGATATCCAGCTCAGCATTCCGGCTGACCGGCGCGGTATCAACGTTGTCACTGCCGGAAGGAAGCAGGAAGCCGATGACGATCAGCAACGCGCCGATAATAATGCCTCTGCGGTGCAAAGGCGGCAGCGGGTCCATGATGCGAAAGTTATCCGGCGCATGCCAGATTTTCGCCAGGGTAGGTTTCAGTTCAAATCGCCCGGGCATGGCTCTCCTCCTGCTCCGCGTCTTTTTATCCTGTCCTGAGAAGTGTAGTTTGCTAACTGCCTGATGGGCGTAACAAAGCCAGCTTTCGTGACATATATTAGGGAAAATCCTGACGGCTACTATTGTTTCCGTTTCGTCGCAGTTTGTCACCTTTACTTAAGACAAAGTTTTACCCATAAGGGCATGGCTGATATGCTGCCCGCTACTTTAAATGTGATGGAAGGAAAACCCATGACCACCCCGACTTTTGACACTATCGAAGCGCAGGCAAGCTACGGCATCGGCTTGCAGGTAGGACAGCAGCTGAGCGAATCCGGCCTGGAAGGTCTGTTACCGGAAGCGCTGGTGGCGGGTATCGCTGACGCGCTGGAAGGCAAGCAGCCCGCTGTGCCGGTTGACGTTGTGCACCGTGCGCTGCGTGAAATCCACGAACGTGCTGACGCCGTACGTCGCGCGCGTTTCGAAGAGATGGCGGCAGAAGGCGTGAAATATCTGGAAGAGAACCGTGAGCGTGAAGGCGTGAACAGCACCGAGTCCGGCTTGCAGTTCCGCGTAATCAATCAGGGTGATGGCGCAATCCCGGCGCGTACCGACCACGTTCGCGTACACTACACCGGTAAGCTGATCGACGGTACCGTGTTCGACAGCTCCGTCGCGCGTGGCGAACCGGCTGAATTCCCGGTCAACGGCGTTATCGCAGGCTGGATCGAAGCCCTGACCCTGATGCCAGTAGGTTCCAAATGGGAACTCACTATCCCGCACAACCTGGCTTACGGCGAGCGTGGCGCTGGCGCGTCCATTCCGCCATTCAGCACCCTGGTGTTTGAAGTCGAGCTGCTGGAAATCCTGTAATCGGTTTTTCTTATTTTCCTCTCTCCGATCGGGGAGAGGAAAATAGCGATAAAACCCGGAGTTACGACGAAATCAACATTTTGTATTGCAAACGAAACTGTTACGTGTATTTTTGTGAGCTGTTTCGCGCTGTATGAGTGATATGACACTCACTTTCAACATATTATTAACATAATATTCAAATCATAGTATTCATCCCGCCGATTCTTACCTACTATCGATTAGTCCTTACACAGGGTCCGTCATTTATTTGGCGTATATAAAGGCCAGAAGAGCCTTAACAACACAGACAGGCATAAACAGGAAAATATCACATGGTAGATCAGGTCAAAGTCGCCGCCGCAGAAGAGGCGACGTCTGAACAGTCGCTACGGCGAAATCTCACGAACCGTCACATTCAGCTTATTGCCATTGGTGGAGCCATCGGCACCGGGCTGTTTATGGGCTCGGGCAAAACCATCAGTCTTGCCGGCCCGTCGATCATCTTCGTTTATATGATCATCGGTTTTATGCTCTTTTTCGTGATGCGTGCAATGGGTGAATTGCTGCTCTCGAATCTCGAATACAAATCCTTCAGCGACTTCGCGTCAGACCTGCTCGGCCCGTGGGCGGGCTATTTTACCGGCTGGACCTACTGGTTCTGCTGGGTGGTTACCGGCATGGCGGATGTTGTCGCTATTACGGCCTACGCCCAATTCTGGTTCCCCGGCCTGTCGGACTGGGTGGCTTCGCTGGCGGTGATTGTTCTGCTGCTGAGCCTGAACCTCGCCACCGTTAAAATGTTCGGTGAGATGGAGTTCTGGTTCGCGATGATCAAAATCGTCGCCATCATCGCGCTGATTGTCGTCGGGCTGGTGATGGTGCTGACGCACTTCCAGTCGCCAACCGGCGTACAGGCCTCGTTTGCCCATCTGTGGAATGACGGCGGCTGGTTCCCGAAAGGTATCAGCGGCTTCTTTGCCGGCTTCCAGATTGCGGTGTTTGCGTTTGTCGGGATTGAGCTGGTCGGTACCACGGCGGCGGAAACCAAAGATCCGGAGAAATCCCTGCCGCGCGCGATTAACTCCATTCCGCTGCGTATCATCATGTTCTACGTGTTCGCGCTGATCGTCATTATGTCCGTGACGCCATGGAGCTCGGTGGTGCCAACCAAGAGCCCGTTCGTCGAGCTGTTCGTGCTGGTGGGGCTGCCTGCTGCCGCGAGCCTGATTAACTTCGTGGTGCTGACCTCTGCGGCCTCTTCCGCGAACAGCGGCGTCTTCTCCACCAGCCGTATGCTGTTCGGCCTGGCGCAGGAGGGCGTTGCTCCGAGCGCGTTTGCCAAACTGTCTAAACGCGCGGTACCAGCGAAAGGGCTGACCTTCTCCTGCATCTGTCTGCTGGGCGGTGTGGTGATGCTCTACGTCAACCCGAGCGTAATCGGCGCGTTCACCATGATCACCACGGTGTCGGCGATCCTGTTTATGTTCGTCTGGACCATCATCCTCTGCTCGTACCTGGTGTACCGCAAGCAGCGTCCACACCTGCACGAGAAGTCGATCTACAAGATGCCGCTGGGCAAGATGATGTGCTGGGTGTGCATGGCGTTCTTCGTCTTCGTGCTGGTGCTGCTGACGCTGGAAGAAGATACCCGACAGGCGCTGATGGTCACGCCGCTGTGGTTTATCGCGCTGGGGCTTGGCTGGCTGTTTATCGGTAAGAAACGTATGGCGGGCATGCGCTAAGCATGTTGCCGGGTGGCGCTGACGCTTACCCGGCCTACGTTCGCGGATGTTGTAGGCCCGGTAAGCGCTAGCGCCACCGGGCTTTTTTATTTACCCGATAATGCACGCGGGAACAGAACGTTATTCTCAAGACTGATGTGTTCCATCAGATCGTCGATCATCTCGTTAATGCCGTTGTACATGGCTTTCCAGGTGGTGCACGCTTCTGGCGGCGGTGTGACGTTGTTGGTGGTGTGTTTGATCACTTCCAGCAGTTCGCCGGCGTCATCATGTTCGCTTTCCATCACGCTGATGGGCCCCATGGCCTGGCTGCCCATGCCCTGTTTGATCATCGGGAAGAGGATCTGCTCCTCTTTCATCATGTGGCTGGAAAGTTCTTCGTGCAGCATGGTCAGGTATTTCGCCAGGCCGCGCGGTACGGAAGGTTTATCGGCATGAACGCGTTCAACTTTGGTCGCCTGTAAAATCAGCTCCGGCAGCTGCTCGCGGTGACGATCGTGGTAACGCACAATGATATGGTCGATGATTTCAGCCAGCGGCGCGGTGCGCCAGTCTTTGTCGACAGGCTGTTCAGCCAGCTGAGCCAGCTCCGCTTCGATAGCCTCCACATCCAGCTCTTTACGCGACGCTGCGCGCGCCAGCGTTTGCTTACCACCGCAGCAGTAATCCATATCGTATTTACGGAACAGCGCAGAAGCGCGAGGGATGGAGAGCGCCAGCTCGCCTAAGGGTTGGTCGCGGAAGGCCATAACAGTTACCTCATCATCAGGAATATAAGGTGCATTTTAAATACATCTTTAGGTGGATACTATAACCCTTTAGAGGCAAGGGTGAAAATGAGAAGGGGATCACAAAAAAAGCGTGCTTTTAACTTGCTGATTGAATGCAGAAAAGGGCTTTCGAAAGTTTTTAAAGGTGGAGAAACAGTAAACAACCTGCCGAACGTGCCGATAGATACAGGTCAGACAATACCTGTATATAAAAAAGGCAACGCATGTTTAAACGTATAAAAGTCATTACTCTTTTGATTTCGGTGCTGCTTGTGCTCGGCATCATGCAGCTGATCTCCGCTGGCATTTTCATTAACGCACTCAATAACGATAAAGAGAACTTCACCGTTTCTCAGCTTTCCAGCCAGAACGTCGCGGAGTTTACCGACGCCTGGATCAGCCTGAACCAGGCGCGCGTCACTCTCAACCGCGGCATGCTGCGCCTGCAAAGCAGCATGGCGTCACAGATTAACGGCGGGCAGCTGAACGAGCTGGTCAATACCGCGAAAAACCTGCTGGCCGATGCCCAGATCCATTACGATAAATACTACGCGCTGCCGGAAACGCCGGGTATGGACGAGCACCTGGCCGATCGTCTGGAAGAGCAATACCGCGTCTACTCCGCCACGCTGACGCAAATGAACGTTCTGCTGGGGCAGGGCAATCTGGAAGATATGTTCAAACAAAATGCCGAACAGAAGCAGACCGCGATGCAAAAGGTTTATCGCGAGTGGCGTGAGGCGCAGGCCGCGCTGACCGCCAAAGGGATCCGGGACAATGAAAGCGACTACAAACGCATTCTGTGGATCCTTTCTGCGGTGATGCTGCTGGTGATCGCGGTGATTATTTCCAGCTGGATTGCGATGCGCCGCGTGCTGCTGCTGCCGCTGGAAGAGGTGATCAACCATATCCGCGCCATTGCCGCAGGGGATTTAACCCAGCCGATTCAGGCTGAGGGTAAAAATGAAATGGCGATCCTGGCGCGCAACGTTCAGGAGATGCAGACTGCGCTGGCCAACACGGTGGGCGTGGTGCGTGAAGGCGCTGATACCATCTACACCGGCGCGGGTGAAATCTCGGCGGGCAGCAACGATCTCTCCTCTCGTACCGAGCAACAGGCCGCTTCTCTGGAAGAGACGGCAGCCAGCATGGAACAGTTAACCGCCACCGTGAAGCAAAACGCCGATAACGCACGTCAGGCGTCGCGTCTGGCGCTGGACGCCTCCTCCACCGCGAAGAAGGGCGGTAACGTGGTCGAGGGCGTTGTGCGCACCATGGACGAAATCGCCACCAGTTCCAGCAAAATCGCGCAAATTACTAACGTGATCGACGGCATTGCTTTCCAGACCAATATTCTGGCGCTGAACGCGGCGGTAGAAGCGGCGCGCGCGGGCGAGCAGGGACGTGGCTTCGCGGTTGTCGCGGGCGAGGTGCGTACCCTTGCCCAGCGCAGCGCGCAGGCGGCGAAAGAGATCAAAGCGCTGATCGATGATTCCGGCGAACGCGTCAACGCGGGTTCTCAGCTGGTAAATGAAGCGGGCGCGACGATGGCGGAGATCGTCAATGCGGTTACGCGCGTGACGGACATCATGGGTGAGATTGCGTCGGCCTCCGACGAACAGAGCCGCGGTATCGACCAGGTGGGTCAGGCGGTGGCGGAGATGGATCGCGTCACCCAGCAGAACGCCTCGCTGGTGGAAGAGTCTGCGGCGGCAGCGGCGGCGCTGGAAGATCAGGCTGCACGCCTGAACGACGCGGTGGCGGTGTTTAAGATCACCCGCAACCAGGCGGTGAAAGCCGCGCCGGTAAAGACCTATGCACCTAAAGCGCAGCCCGTCGCGGCGGCGTCTGAAGCGAACTGGGAAACGTTCTGATACTGTGCCGGGTGGCGCTGACGCTTACCCGGCCTACGGTTTGTAGGCCCTGCAAGCGAAGCGCCGCTGGGCGAAAAGCTCACCCCTCCGACGCCGGAACGACCATCGGTTTTTCCGGCTTCGCTCTCACCGCAATCACCACCCCAACGACCAGCAGCGCGATCCCGCAGGCCGTTAGCAGCGGCGGCACGCTCTGACGCATCAGGAAGGTATAGAGCAGCCCTGCCAGCGTCTCAAAGACAATCAGCGGCCCCAGTATCACCGTCGGCAGCTTCTGGCTGGCAATGTTCCAGCACAGCGCGCCCACCCACGAACAGAGCACGGCAATGGCGACCATTAACCCGACGAATACCCACGGGCGCGGTCCGAAGGGCAGGGTAAATGCCGGTTGCTGGCTACCCAGCCAGACACACGCGCCCACATAGCCTAGCAACGAGACAGGGAGGGTGACCAGCGCCTGCGCCGTCGCCCACATCATCGGATGTTTATCCGGGTTTTCCCGCAGCCAGCGTGCGTTGCGCAGGGCATACCAGGCCCAACAGACAACCGAGATAAACGCCAGAAAGATCCCTGAACCGTAACGCCACAAGCTGAAGTTTTCGAGGCCGTGGCGAAGCTCGGCAATATTCACGCACACCAGCCCCACGGCGATGCAGACCAGAGCGGGCGCCATTTTTGACCACGCCAGTTTGCCGTCACGCTGGCTGTAAAGCAGGTTCGCGAAAACCGGGATGACCACCGGCAGCGTGCCGATAATCATGGTGGACACCGGCGCACCGGTGCGCTGAATGGCGCTCGCCAGACAGACGTAGTAGATCAGATTACCCATCATGGTCAGCGCCAGCGCGGTGAGCCAGTCCTGGCGGCCCAGCTGACGCAGACGCGCGCGCCCCAGCCACGCCAGCGGCACGGCAATCAGCCCCAGCGCCAGGTAACGTCCGGTCGACTGCAAAATTGCCGGGTACTCCGGCACAATCAGCGGGCCGACAAAAATCAGCCCCCACATCAAACCCGCAAGCAGGGCATACAACACGCCGCTAATCATTTTTCCATCCATCTTGATTCACTTTGCGATCAGTGTAGGAGGGCAAAACGCGCGCGTATTGTATGAGGTTGCGCATTAGCGCGGCATAACCTGTTTCTGGTAGCGCACGGGCGTGATGCCGTAGCGACGGGTGAAGGCGCGGGTTAAATGCGACTGATCGGTCAGCCCGGTCGCGGCGGCCACCTCGGCGGCAGGCATGCCGTGGGTGAGGAATGCTTTTGCGCGCCACAGCCGGATGGCCATCAGCATCTGGTGGGGCGTAACGTGGAAATGGGCTTTGAACTGGCGCTGAAAATGGTACGGGCTGAGCGAGACAACGTTAGCCAGCTCGTCCAGGGTCAGCGAGCGCATATAGTTGTCGTGCAGATAGTCGCGAACGCGTTCGAAGCGATGCGCGGCCTCCTGCACCACCGGCGCATGATGGGCCAGTGGCTGAAAAGTCTGAATCAAATCCAGTAGCAGCCCCTTCTGCGCCAGCGGATCGTTGGTGTGCCACAGGCCGTAAATTAACCGGCCAATCTGCTGCGAGCGCAAAGGGTCGTGGCGCGTGACGTCATTAAACCACCAGTGACGCAGGCCGGTGACCTCTTCCAGCAGGTCGGGTTCGATGTAGACCATTCGGTAGCGCCAGCCGCCTTCGGTGGCGGATTCCCCGGTGTGGATCTCGTCCGGGTTCATGGTCACGACGGATTTTTCCGCGGCAAGATGCTGGGTACCGCGATAGCGGAAGCGTTCGGCACCGGTTTCGATGGTGCCGATACCGAAGGCTTCATGAGTGTGAGGCTCAAAGGCGTAGTCAGAGATATGGGCGTGATAAAGCTCCAGGCCCGGCAGCTGCGCCAGATGGCGAAAGCGCGCGCTGTCTCTCTCATCAGTGAACTGTTCCGGTACGCCTTGCACGGTGAGCCTCCTTGTGGGTCATCGCTTCATTATCAGAGATGACCCGAGGGGATGCCACAAAAAATAACCAATTTTTAACAACTACAGGATGGCTTTGACGCTTTCCGCCAGTGATGTGGTTGTGCGGCCGATCAGTTTGCTCAGGGTACGGCTGTCGTCGAACAGGCCGCCTTTGGACGCGCCGGTGTCGGAGTCCGCCAGCATCTCCGCCAGCCCGGCAGGCAGACCAACGCCTTTCAGCGCAGCGGCGAAATCGGCTTCGCTGAGGTTCTGATACGTTACCGGCTTACCGCTCTGCTTGCTCAGTTCCGCAGCCAGTTCGCTCAGCGTCCAGGCATTATCACCCGCCAGTTCATACACCTTGCCGGCATGACCCTCTTCAGAAATCACTTTCGCTGCCGCCGCCGCATAATCCGCACGGGTCGCAGAGGCAATTTTGCCTTCGCCTGCGGCACCCATAAATACGCCGTGTTCCAGCGCTGGCGGCGCGCTTGCCAGGTAGTTTTCGGTGTACCAGCCGTTGCGCAGCAGAGCGTAAGGCACGCCGGAGGCCGCCAGGGCATTTTCGGTTTCGACGTGCTCAACGTGCAGACCCAGCGGAGATTTGTCAGCATGCAGCAGGCTGGTATAGGCGATGAATTTCACCCCAGCGGCTTTGGCGGCGTTTATCACGTTCTGGTGCTGTACGGCACGCTGGCCCACTTCGCTGGAGGAGATGAGCAGCAGTTTATCCACGCCGTTCAGCGCGGTGGTAAATGCGGCTTCATCGGTGTAATCCGCCTGACGCACAACGACCCCTTGCTGACGCAACGCTTCGGCTTTCGCCGGGTTACGCACAATAGCCACGATCTGGCTGGCCGGAACGGTTTTCAGCAGTTCTTCAATAACGTGTTGGCCAAGCTGGCCGGTTGCGCCGGTAATCGCGATCATGATGAATCTCCTTCGTGTTTGTCTGGTGTTGTGGCACACTATCACCATAACTAACTTTTAGTAAGTACGTACAAAAAGGTAAGTATGAAAACAACAATACCAACGCTCAGCGAGCAAATGCGCGATGGCAACCTCTTTGCGGAACAGTGCCCGTCACGGGAGGTGCTCAAACACGTAACCAGCCGCTGGGGCGTGCTGATCCTGGTGGCGTTACGTCAGGGGACGCATCGCTTCAGCGATCTGCGCCGCAAGATGGGCGGCGTCAGCGAGAAGATGCTGGCTCAGTCTTTACAGGCGCTGGAGCATGACGGGTTTGTCGATCGCGTGTCGTATCCGGTCGTGCCGCCGCATGTGGAGTATAGCCTGACGCCGCTGGGGCGGGAGGTAAGCGAGAAGGTGGCCGCGCTGGCCGACTGGATTGAGGTCAATACGCCGCAGGTGATGGCAAACCGGGAAGAGCGTGCGGCATGAAATGCCGGGTGGCGCTTGCGCTTACCCGGCCTACGGGATCGAGGATTGCGCGTAGGCCGGGTAAGCGCAAGCCGCCACCCGGCACAATCATCGCTACCTGCTCAAATCCACCTGATAAATCTCGAACCCAATATCATCCGTCGCGACCTTTTGCATCGGATACTGCGCCTTATCCTTGATAAACGCGGCTGCTTTATCGGACGGAGATGTCTCAAAGCGAATATCCAGCTTAGTGTCGCTGTGGATCGGCGCAAGTCGCCAGTTGTTATCCACCGCCGGATGAATTTCACCCGTCTTTTTCGACTCCGCGCTGATCCACGCCGCCAGCACCGAACGGTTCTCATCCGGCGAGGCAAAGGCGATGTGGCTGTCACCCGTACCGGCAAACTTGCCGCCATAGGCGCGGTAGTTGTTGGTCACCACCAGGAAAGTGGCATTCGGATCAATCGCTTTGCCGTTGAAGGTCAGGTTTTTGATGCGTTCTGCCTGCGGATTAATGGCCTGACATTCGCCGTCATATTTCGCGGGCTGGGTAACGTCAATCTGATATTCCACGCCGTCGATCACGTCGAAGTTGTAGGTACGGAAACCGTCCCAGTTAATCAGCGACTGCGGTTTGCTGCTGTGCGGATCGATCTGGTTGAACTGCCCGGCAGAGCACTCCAGCCACTCCTTCACCTCTTTCCCGGTGGCTTTCACCACCACGAGGGTGTTGGGATAGAGGTAGAGATCGGCGGCATTACGGAAGGTCAGCTGGCCTTTCTCCACCTCAACGTAGCTGGCCGGATCGTTCTTCCGCCCGCCCACTTTGAATGGCGCCGCGGCAGACAGTACCGGCAGATTTGCCAGATCCGGATCGCCCTGAATATAGTGCTCCGCATAGGCTTTCTGCGCCATGTTGACTACCTGCACGGTCGGGTCATCCTGTACCAGCGCGAGGAAGCTGTACATGTTATCAGCCGATTTACCGATCGGCTTGCTGACAAATTCACGCGTCGCATCGTGGTCATGCTTCAGGATGTCGACCAGCTTTTTATCTTCCCCTGCCAGAGATTTTTTGGCCGCTGCGTCGTAGATCGGACGCGCTTCCGCTTTCGACTGCGTGACTTTCCAGCTTCCGCTGTCGTTATTCAGCACCAGATCCACCACGCCAAGGTGGTCGCCCCACATGCCCGGCATCACCGATGGCACACCGTTGAGCGTCCCTTTTTCGATGTCCGCGCCTTTGATATCAGCGAAATCTTTGCCCGGGAAGACGGCGTGGGCGTGACCAAACAGGATCGCATCCACGCCCGGCACCTGGCTGAGATAGTACACGGAGTTCTCAGCCATCACCTGATACGGGTCGGCCGAGAGGCCAGAGTGCGCCACGACGACGACCACATCCGCCCCTTTCGCCCGCATCTCCGGCACGTATTTGCGCGCGGTTTCGGTAATGTCGTTGACGGTCACTTTCCCGTCGAGGTTGGCTTTATCCCACGTCATGATCTGCGGCGGCACAAAACCGATATAGCCGATTTTCAGCGTCTGTTTTTTACCGTCCTGGTCGACAACCTCGGTCTCTTTAATCAGATAAGGGGTGAAGAGCGGCTTCTTCGTCTTAACGTCGATGATATTGGCGTTAACGTACGGGAATTTTGCACCTGCCAGCGCGTCGTGCAGGTATTTCAGGCCGTAGTTAAATTCGTGGTTGCCCAGGTTGCCGACGGCATAGTCCAGCGTATTCATTGCCTTATAAACAGGATGGATCTCGCCTTTTTTCAGCCCCTTCGCCGCCATGTAGTCTCCGAGCGGGCTGCCCTGAATTAAGTCCCCGTTATCGACCAGCACGCTGTTTTTCACTTCACCGCGGGCGGCGTTGATCAAACTTGCCGTGCGTACCAGTCCGAATTTTTCCGTAGGGGTATCTTTGTAGTAATCGAAGTCCATCATATTGCTGTGCAGATCGGTGGTTTCCAGAATACGGAGATCCACCGTCGCTGCCTGAACGCTTGCCGCAATCAGCGTTGCCAGGAGCGTTGCGCTAAACTTAATCATCTGAGGAGTCCTTTTTTCGATCCAAGCCACAAAAGAATATGTATGTAGTATTTGTTGCTTACAGAAGTGTGAATGCTGCCAGAAAAAAGGGCGCTGAAACCAGAATTGCTTCACAGATAGCGGAATTGTTCACATTACGATATAACTAAAACAATAAGTTATGCCCACTGCGTTAACGAAGAGGTGGAGAATGTTAGATAAAATTTGTCAGCTCGCACGGGATGCGGGTGATGCCATTATGCAGGTGTACGACGGTGCGAAACCGATGGATGTTGTCAGCAAAGCGGATGACTCCCCGGTGACGGCGGCGGATATCGCGGCGCATGCGGTGATCCTGAAAGGTTTGCAGGCCCTGACGCCGGATATTCCGGTCCTTTCTGAAGAAGCGCCCCAGAGCTGGGATGAACGTCAGCACTGGCAGCGTTACTGGCTTGTCGACCCGCTGGACGGCACGAAAGAGTTTATCAAGCGTAACGGTGAATTCACCGTCAACATCGCCCTGATTGAAAAAGGAAAAGCGGTGCTTGGCGTGGTTTACGCCCCGGTGATGAAAGTAATGTACAGCGCGGCGGAAGGTAAAGCCTGGAAGGAAGAGTGCGGCGTGCGTAAGCAGATCCAGGTGCGTGATGCTCGTCCTCCGCTGGTGGTGATCAGCCGCTCGCACAGTGACAGCGAGCTGGAGGAGTATCTGCAACAGCTGGGTGAACACCAGACGACGTCGATTGGCTCGTCGCTGAAGTTCTGTCTGGTGGCGGAAGGGCAGGCGCAGCTGTACCCCCGTTTCGGGCCGACGAACGTCTGGGATACGGCGGCAGGGCATGCGGTGGCGGCGGCCGCTGGCGCGCATGTGCATGACTGGCAGGGTAAGCCACTGGACTACACCCCGCGCGAGTCATTCCTGAATCCGGGCTTCCGGGTATCACTTTACTGAGTCAGTAGCTTATGCAGCAGGGCAACCACCTGCTGCACCTCATCCTGCGTCAGCGCGCCGTCTTTAACCCACTGTACGCGACCGTTTTTGTCCAGCACGACAATCGCTGAACTCTCTTCTTCCAGCTGCCACGCCTTACGCGTCACGCCGTTGCTGTCGACAATAAACTGCGACCAGGGATAGAGCTTCTTATTGCTCTCAAGGCTTGAGCGCACAAACATCCCGGAGCCGGGAATCGCGTCGTCGGTGTTCACGATGGTGGTGGTCTGGTAGCGATCGTGCGGGAGTTTTGCGGCTTTGATCGCTTCCACGAGGGTGGCATTTTTCTCTTTAGCGGATGTACGTCCGGCAATATGTTGTACAACTCTCACTTTGCCCGCAAGCTGCGCGCTATTCCAGGCTTTATAGCTAAACTTATCATTGTCGAGAATCAATTCTCCCCGGTCAGCAATGCCGACCGGCGGGACACGTTGTCCTTTTTCAATGTTGTGTGCGGAAGCCATCAGCGGCAGCAACAGGCAAGCTGCTGCCAGGAGGTTACGTAGGGTCATGGTGTTTCCTTATTGTTAGCAGGTGATCCGACCACTTGGTCATGCGCTTTTAATCATAAGTGCGATCAATAGGCTTTTCCCGCAATCCCGATGCCAGTTTGCGGGCGAACGCACATATCCATGCAAAAACGACGGCATATACTGCGCTGTATCACGCTTTGCAAAGATTATTCTGAATAATTGTAATCAAACGGTAAATAAACTTATGCACACTGGGTAAGTACGAGGTTCTGGTCTATAGTCATTGGGCATCAAAATTTGCGCTCAGGACAGTCGGGCCGATTGTGGCACCGCAAGAGCGTATGATTCGCAGGAGATACAAGAATGAAAATTTTCCAACGCTACAACCCGCTTCAGGTGGCGAAGTACGTGAAGATCCTGTTCCGTGGACGGTTGTACATCAAGGATGTTGGCGCTTTTGAGTTCGATAAGGGCAAAATCCTTATCCCAAAAGTGAAGGACAAACAGCACTTGTCTGTGATGTCCGAAGTCAACCGTCAGGTTATGCGTCTGCAAACTGAGATGGCTTAACCAACGTGCTATGCAGTAGTAGTTAAAAAGACGGCTCCCGATGGGAGCCGTTGATGTTTGTAGCCGTAGTTTCAAATATATTCATTTACTGGATATTTCACGTAATCATTCTGTGATGCGGATAGATTTCACCCTTTTATTAAGTGAATCTAAATTTACTTTTTAGTGTGTAACTGTTGATACAGGACAATAAAGGATTAACTGTATATTGGTCTTTTCTCGTTACGCAGGAACAATGGTTATCTCACTTTGAAAAAGGAGTTTAATGATGGCTATTCCTGCTTATTTATGGCTGAAGGATGATGGTGGTGCGTTAATTAAGGGGGCTGTAGATGTTAAAGGAAGAGAGTCGAGTATAGAGGTTAATGGTTTTTCACATAACGTATCAATTCCTACTGATCCATTGACAGGAAAAATTACAGGAACAAGGAAACATTCAAGCATCATTTTTTTGAAAGAGTTTGATTCCTCGTCTCCCTATCTATTTAAGGCCGTTTGTACAGGCCAAAAATTAATAAGCGCAGAGTTTAAATGGTATCGTATTAATGATGCCGGGCAAGAAGTTGAATATAACAATATGCTTTTGGAGAACGTTACTATTGTTGGGGTTTCACCAATAATGCATGATACTAAAGATGTATTAAAGGAGAAGCATAACCATCTTGAATGTGTAGAAGTACGTTATGAAAAAATCACTTGGAAACATTGTGACGGAAACCTGCTTTTTTCAGATAGCTGGAATGAAAGGGGTAAACAATGAGATATCCGGTAAGTGCAGTGAATCCTCATCTTCCCTATGATATATCTTCCTTCTCCCCCGTAGGAGTATCAGTTGTAAGCAACATGATGATAGCTCGTTTTCACCGTGGTCCATCAGCGTTAACATATCTTTGGTTTTACAAGCAGGTTCGAGGGCATGGCCCCTGGGATTATAAAAATCAATTAGGCAGGCAATACGAAAATTTCGGCAACTTTCATTATGGAGCGGTGGGTATTGCTGCTGGTATAAAACCTGAGATATTGCTACGAGGTGCAGGTATCGCTCAAATTCTGGCGGGAACGAGTTCTCCTGATTTTGAGAACTATCAAGGACCAGATCCTCATGGCGATGATCCTACAGATCAAACATGGATTAGAGCGGGGATAGACTATGCTCAGCGTGCTGGTTTCTAGGAAGAAAATATATATATTACTCGCAATCCTGATCTCTTCCTATGGCATATGGCGTGCTGTTGATGAGTTTCTCTATATCGAGCAAGACATTATTCGTAAAGAAAATATCGGGAAGGTTTCTGTACTGTATATTACAGAAAGCAATGCGGGAGCTACGACTTCGAATGTATACAAATATTATCTGGCGTCGTCAAAAAAATCGGAAGAAGCTTTTTTAGGCGATGTCAGGAACGGGTATGCTCCATTTCTGATAACTACGGATCCTGAAGCAAAAGTAGAGAGTAAAGAAAACGCTTTATATATCACAGTCAGTGGAAAAATTTATCAATTTAGCAATATATCTTACTCGACGTTTATCTATTTGAATTCATCACCTTTTTAAAAGTTAGGGTGAATCTCGGAGGGTAAAAGAAAGGGCAGCTCACCGCTGCCCTTCATAAATTACGCCGACACCTTCTCTTCCGCATCCGGCAGTTTCGGCACCAGCACGGTCGGTTTGCTATCAATACGCGTTACCAGCAGCTGGTCGATGCGGTAGTTATCAATATCCACCACTTCAAACTTGAAGCCGGAGAACTTCACCGAGTCGGTACGTTTCGGGATTTTACGCAGCATAAACATCATAAAGCCGCCGATGGTCTCGTAGTTGCCGGACTGCGGGAACTCGTCAATGTCGAGTACGCGCATGACGTCTTCAATCGGCGTACCGCCATCGATGAGCCATGAATTTTCGTCACGCTGAACAATCTGCTCTTCCAGCCCCTGGCCGACCAGGTCGCCCATCAGGGTCGTCATAACGTCGTTGAGGGTGATAATGCCCACCACCAGCGCGTATTCGTTCATGATCACCGCGAAGTCTTCCCCGGCGGTTTTGAAACTTTCCAGCGCTTCGGAGAGCGTCAGGGTGTCCGGCACTATCAGGGTGTTGCGGATCTGCACGCCGCTGTTCAGCGCCAGACTCTGGTTTGCCAGCACGCGGTTCAGCAGGTCTTTGGAGTCCACATAGCCGATGATATGGTCGATATCTTCGTTACAGACCAGGAACTTGGAGTGCGGATGCTGCGCCACTTTGGTCTTCAGGCTCTGCTCGTCTTCATGCAGATCGAACCAGATGATGTTTTCACGGCCGGTCATGGAGGAAGGCACGGTACGGGATTCCAGTTCGAAAACGTTCTCAATCAGCTCGTGCTCCTGCTTACGCAGCACGCCTGCCAGCGCCCCGGCTTCCACCACCGCATAAATATCGTCGGAGGTGATGTCGTCTTTACGCACCATCGGCAGCTTGAAGATGCGGAAAATGACGTTCGCCAGGCCGTTAAAGAACCACACCAGCGGACGGAAGACATACAGGCAGAAGCGCATCGGGTTGATGATACGCAAAGCCACAGCTTCTGGCGCAATCATACCGATGCGTTTCGGGGTCAGGTCCGCGAATAAAATGAACAAGCCGGTGACCAGGGAGAAGGAGAGGATGAAGCTCAACTGCTCGGCCAGCTCTACGGACATGTACTTAACAAAGAGGCTATAAAACGCCGGAGAAAACGCTGCATCGCCCACGATACCGCCAAGGATGGCGACCGCGTTCAGGCCAATCTGCACCACGGTAAAGAACATGCCGGGGTTTTCCTGCATTTTCAGAATGCGTGATGCGTTGATGTTGCCCTCGTCGGCAAGCAGCTTCAGTTTGATTTTACGGGAGGCAGCCAGCGAGATCTCCGATATCGAGAAAAATGCACTGACGGCAATAAGACAAAGTATTACTAAAATACTGTTTAACATAGTTTATCCGGCTTCTCGCCAGATCCTCAGAAGGGGAGTTGATACCATTCGTGTGAAGACACATTGAACTCAGCTCGTAGCGTTGAGCCGATTATTTCAGCGGTAGTATAGCGTAAAGACGTGTAAACCTGCCAGAGGTCACGTTTTCGGCAAAACGTGGCGGGAGGGAGAGGCTGTGCGCCACGCGGCTCGCGTGGCGCTGATGCAGTAATCAGGCCTGCTGGGGAGGCAGGCAAACGCCAATGCCGCCGATACCGCAGTAGCCGTACGGATTTTTATGCAGGTACTGCTGGTGGTCGTCTTCGGCATAGTAGAACGGTTTCGCGGTAGCGATTTCCGTCGTGACCTGACGTTTATCACCGGCCGCCTGCATCGCTTCCTGGAAACGTGTCAGGCTGGCGTGGGCGGCGGCCTCCTGCTCTGGGGTGAGCGGGTAGATGGCCGAACGGTATTGGGTGCCGTGATCGTTACCCTGACGCATGCCCTGCGCCGGGTCATGGTTTTCCCAGAACACCTGGAGCAGCTGTTCATAGCTAATGACGCTCGGGTCATACACCACACGCACCGCTTCAGCATGACCGGTCTCACCGGAACAGACTTCGCGGTAGGTTGGGTTAGGCGTATATCCTCCGGTGTAGCCCGCAGCGGTGCTGTACACGCCCGGCAGTTGCCAGAACAGGCGTTCTACGCCCCAGAAGCAGCCCATGGCAAACAGGGCGATCTCCATTCCATCAGGAACGTTTGTCATTGAATGGTTGTTTACGGCGTGTAATGTTGCCACTGGCATAGGGGTGTTGCGTCCCGGTAACGCATCGGCTTGTGATACCAGATGCTTTTTATCGAATAAACTCACGGTGGGGCCTCCCGGGTAGCGTTGTTTCGGTTAAGGTTGTCACGAAGCGTTTAATTGAACACAATAAATGCGATGAATGAGTCTAGATTTAATCATAAGAAATATTTGGGTGTTACACCCTTTTTCAACCTGTAATTTGGGTTTTTGGCTTTCAGGCCGTATTTTGCCGCGGAGCGGCACTGCATTTGCTTCCAGGGTGGAAACAGGGATATTCAGGAGAAAACGTGACAAAGATCCGCCAGTTATGTTTAGTCAGTTTAATGCTGACCAGCGGGATTGCCAGCGCGGCGAATGTCCGTTTGCAGGTTGAGGGGTTATCCGGGGCGCTGGAAAAAAACGTGCGTGCGCAGCTTTCTACCATCCAGAGCGATGAGGTCACGCCGGATCGGCGTTTTCGCGCGCGCGTGGATGACGCCATCCGCGAAGGCTTAAAGGCGTTGGGGTACTACGAACCCACCATCGATTTCGATTTACGCCCGCCGCCGGCGAAAGGACGCCAGGTGTTGATTGCCCGCGTCTCGCCGGGCGAACCCGTCCTGATTGGCGGCACGAACGTGGTGTTGCGCGGCGGTGCGCGCACCGATCGGGACTACCTGGATCTGCTCAGCACCCGTCCGAAAGTGGGCACCGTGCTCAATCACGGGGATTACGATCGTTTTAAAAAATCCTTAACCAGTGTTTCGCTGCGCAAAGGCTACTTCGACAGCCGGTTCAACAAAAGCCAGCTGGGCGTTGCGCTTGAGCGACGTCAGGCATTCTGGGATATCGATTACGACAGCGGCGAGCGCTACCGGTTTGGCGATGTGACCTTCGAAGGATCGCAAATCCGTGACGAGTATCTGCAAAATCTGGTGCCGTTTAAAAAGGGCGACTACTACCAGTCCAGCGACCTGGGCGAGCTGAACCGTCGTTTGTCCGCGACGGGCTGGTTTAACTCCGTGGTGGTAGCGCCGGAATTTGATAAATCCCGTAAAACGAAAGTGTTACCGCTGCATGGCGTGGTCTCTCCGCGCACCGAGAACACCATTGAGACCGGTGTCGGCTACTCCACGGACGTCGGCCCGCGCGTGAAAGCCTCGTGGAAAAAACCGTGGATGAACTCCTACGGCCACAGCCTGACCACCAGCGTCAGCCTGTCTGCGCCTGAACAGCAGCTGGACTTCAGCTATAAAATGCCGCTGCTGAAAAATCCGCTTGAGCAATACTACCTCGTGCAGGGCGGCTTTAAGCGTACCGATTTGAACGATACCGAGCAGGACTCGACGACGCTTGCGGTATCACGCTTCTGGGATCTCTCCAGCGGCTGGCAGCGCGCCATTAACCTGCGCTGGAGCCTCGACCACTTTACCCAGGCAAACGTCACCAACACCACCATGCTGCTTTATCCGGGCGTGATGATCAGCCGTACCCGCTCGCGCGGTGGCCTGATGCCGACCTGGGGCGATTCTCAGCGCTACTCCATCGATTACTCCAACACCGCCTGGGGCTCCGACGTAGACTTCTCCGTCTTTCAGGCGCAAAACGTCTGGATCCGCACGCTGTACGACAAACACCGCTTTGTGATGCGCGGTAATCTCGGCTGGATCGAAACCGGTGACTTCGAACGCGTCCCGCCGGATCTGCGCTTCTTCGCCGGGGGCGACCGCAGCATTCGCGGGTATAAGTACAAATCGATCTCACCTGAAAACGACAAAGGCCAGTTGACCGGGGCGTCAAAACTGGCGACTGGCTCGCTGGAGTACCAGTACAACGTCAGCGGCAAGTGGTGGGGAGCGATGTTCGTTGACGGCGGTGAAGCGGTGAACGATATCCGCCGCAGCGATTTCAAAACCGGCGCGGGCGTAGGCGTGCGCTGGCAGTCACCGGTCGGGCCCATCAAGCTCGATTTCGCCGTTCCGGTGGGCGACAAAGACGAACACGGTTTACAGTTTTACATCGGTCTGGGGCCTGAATTATGAGTTTATGGAAGAAGATAAGCCTCGGGGTACTGATTTTTATCGTATTACTGCTCGGTACGGTGGCGTTTCTGGTGGGCACCACCACGGGCCTGCATTTGCTGTTTAACGCCGCGAACCGCTGGGTGCCGGGGCTGGAAATCGGCCAGGTAACGGGCGGCTGGCGCGATCTGCGCCTGAAAAATATCCGTTATGAACAGCCCGGCGTGGCGGTGAACGCGGGCGAGTTTCATCTGGCGGTCAAGCTCGGCTGCCTGCGGGACAGCCAGCTATGCGTAAACGATCTGTCGCTAAAAGACGTTAACGTGGCGATAGATTCCAAAAAAATGCCGAAGTCCGAGCCTGTCGAAGAAGAGGACAGCGGCCCGCTGAACCTCTCCACGCCGTACCCGATTGCGCTTTACCGGGTCGCGCTGGATAACGTGAATATCAAAATCGACGACACGACGGTATCCGTAATGGATTTCACCTCTGGTCTGCGCTGGCAGGAGAAAAACCTCACTCTGACCCCAACCTCCCTGCAAGGGCTGCTGATTGCGCTACCGAAGGTGGCCGACGTGGCGCAGGAAGAGATCGTCGAGCCGAAGATCCAGAACCCGCAGCCGGAAGAAAAACCGCTGGGCGAAACGCTGAAAGATCTCTTCTCGAAACCGGTTCTGCCGGAGATGACCGACGTGCATCTGCCGCTGAACCTCAATATCGAAGAGTTTAAGGGCGAGCAGTTGCGTCTGACCGGCGATACCGATCTGACGGTCTTCAACATGCTGCTTAAAGTCAGCAGTATCGACGGCAACATGAAGCTCGACGCGCTGGATATTGATACTAACCAGGGGTCGGTCAACGCCTCAGGCAATGCGCTGCTGCGCGACAACTGGCCGGTAGATATTACGCTGAACAGCGCCCTGAACATCGATCCGCTGAAAGGCGAAAAGGTGAAGGTGAAAGTCGGCGGCGCGCTGCGCGAGAAGCTGGAGTTCGGCGTGAACCTCTCCGGCCCGGTGGATATGGTGCTGCGCGGACAAACCCAGCTGGCAGAGGCCGGTTTACCGCTCAACCTTGAGGTTGTCAGCAAGCAGCTTTACTGGCCGTTCACCGGCGAAAAACAGTTCCAGGCTGACGATCTGAAGCTGAAGCTGAGTGGCAAAATGACCGACTACACGCTGTCGTTCCGCACGGCAGTGAAGGGGCAGGGGGTACCGCCCGCCGATATCACCCTGAATGCGAAGGGTAACGAGTTGCAGGTTAACCTCGACAAGCTGACCGTGGCGGCGCTGGAAGGAAAAACCGAGCTGACCGCGCTGCTCGACTGGCAGCAGGCGATCAGCTGGCGCGGCGAGCTGAAGCTGACCGGGATCAACACCGCTAAAGAGGTCCCGGACTGGCCGTCAAAACTGGATGGCCTGATCAAAACCCGCGGTAGCCTGTACGGTGGCACCTGGCAGATGGACGTGCCGGAACTCAAGCTCACCGGCAACGTGAAGCAGAACAAAGTCAACGTAGAGGGCTCGCTTAAGGGCAACAGCTATCTCCAGTGGGTGATCCCGGGCCTGCACGTGGCGCTGGGTCGCAACACGGCGGATATTAAAGGCGAGCTGGGCGTGAAAGACCTCAATCTGGATGCCACCATCGACGCGCCAAATCTTGATAACGCCCTGCCGGGTCTTGGCGGCACGGCGAAGGGGTTAGTGAAGGTTCGCGGTACGGTGGAGGCGCCGCAGCTGCTGGCGGACATCACCGCCAATAACCTGCGCTGGCAGGAACTTTCTATTGCCCGCGTACGCGTCGAGGGGGACGTGAAATCCACCGATCAGATCGGCGGAAACCTGGATCTGCGCGTGGAGCGTATCTCTCAGCCGGACGTGAACATCAGTCTGGTCACGCTGGCGGCAAAAGGTAACGAAAAGCAGCACGATCTCCAGCTACGCGTGCAGGGCGAGCCGGTCTCCGGGCAGCTGCACCTGACGGGCAGTTTTGACCGCCAGGCGACGCGCTGGAAAGGCGTGCTGGATAACACCCGCTTCAGCACGCCGGTCGGCCCGCTGGTGCTGTCGCGGTCTGTCGCGCTGGATTACCGCAACGCGGAGCAAAAGATCAGCATTGGGCCACACTGCTGGACCAACCCGAATGCTGAGCTGTGCGTGCCGCAGACCATTGATGCAGGCGCGGAAGGACGCGCGCAGATCAACCTCAACCGTTTCGACCTGGCGATGCTGAAACCGTTTATGCCGGAAACCACCCAGGCCAGCGGGGTCTTCAGCGGTAAAGCGGACGTCGCGTGGGACACCACCAAAGAGGGACTGCCGCAGGGCAGCGTTACCCTCTCCGGGCGTAACGTGAAGGTGACGCAGGAGGTCAATGACGCGCCGCTGCCGGTGGCGTTCGACACCCTGAATGTGAACGCTGACCTGCGTAACAATCGTGCGGAACTGGGATGGCTGATCCGCCTGACCAACAACGGTCAGTTTGACGGACAGGTGCAAATTACCGATCCGCAAGGGCGGCGCAATCTCGGCGGCAACGTCAATATTCGCAACTTCAACCTGGCGATGGTGAATCCGATCTTCTCGCGGGGAGAAAAGGCGGCGGGGATGCTCAGCGCCAACCTGCGTCTGGCGGGGGACGCGCAAAGCCCGCAGCTGTTTGGCCAGATGCGGTTAAACGGTGTGGACATTGACGGTAACTTTATGCCGTTCGATATGCAGCCAAGCCAGCTGGCGATGAACTTTAACGGCCAAAGCTCAACCCTCAGTGGCTCAGTGCTGACGCAGCAGGGACAAATCAACCTGAGCGGTGACGCAGACTGGAGCCAGCTCGACAACTGGCGCGCCCGTATTGCGGCCAAGGGCAGCAGGGTGCGTATCACGGTACCGCCGATGGTGCGCCTGGACGTGTCGCCAGACGTGGTCTTTGAGGCAACGCCGAGTCTCTTCACCCTGGACGGCCGTGTTGACGTACCGTGGGCGCGCATCGTGGTTCACGAGGTGCCGGAAAGCGCGGTTGGCGTCTCCAGTGACGAAGTTATGCTCAATGAAAATCTGAAACCTGTTGAACAGAAGAGCGCTGGCATACCGATCAATAGTAATCTTATCGTGCACGTGGGGAATAACGTGCGTTTGGACGCGTTTGGGCTGAAGGCGAGACTCACGGGTGACCTGAAAGTGGCGCAGGATCAACAGGGACTTGGCCTCAATGGACAAATCAATATTCCTGAAGGGCGCTTCCATGCCTACGGGCAGGATTTGATTGTGCGTAAAGGCGAGCTGCTGTTCTCCGGTCCACCGGATCAGCCGGTACTCAATATCGAAGCGATCCGTAACCCGGAAGCCACCGAAGATGATGTGATTGCAGGCGTGCGCGTGACGGGCTCCGCCGATGAACCTAAGGCAGAGATCTTCTCTGACCCGGCCATGTCGCAACAGGAAGCGCTCTCTTACCTCTTGCGCGGCCAGGGTCTGGATAGCCAACAGGGCGATGGTGCGGCAATGACATCAATGTTAGTCGGTCTGGGGGTTGCACAAAGTGGTCAGGTTGTGGGTAAAATCGGCGAGACGTTTGGCGTAAGCAATCTGGCGCTGGACACTCAGGGCGTGGGTGACTCTTCGCAGGTAGTGGTCAGCGGCTATGTACTGCCGGGTCTACAGGTAAAATATGGCGTGGGGATCTTTGACTCACTGGCTACACTCACGTTACGTTATCGCCTGATGCCTAAGCTATATCTGGAAGCAGTGTCCGGCGTAGACCAGGCACTTGATCTGCTCTATCAGTTTGAGTTTTAGCAATGCGAATATTTGTTTACGGCAGTTTACGAACCAGGCAAGGCAACAGCCACTGGATGACCAACGCCCAGTTGCTGGGAAATTACACAATCGAAAACTACCAGTTGTACAGTCTGGGCCACTATCCAGGCGCGGTTCCGGGGAACGGAACGGTACAGGGTGAGGTTTATCGTATTGATAATGCCACGCTGGCCGAACTTGATGCCTTGCGCACCAGGGGCGGTGAATACGCTCGCCAGTTGATCCAGACGCCTTACGGCAGTGCATGGATGTACGTGTACCAACGTTCGGTCGACGGGTTAACGTTGATTGAAAGCGGTAACTGGTTAGACAGAGACCAGTTCTGAAAACGACAACGCCACCGTAAGGTGGCGTTGTCGTTTTGCGCCGTAGGCCCGTGCAAGCGTAGCGCCGCCGGGCGATACTCCCCAATCGCACGGGTTACCTGGAGCGACAGGCACAAAAAAGCCCCGACGCGCGGGGCTTAGTCTCAGCAGTAAGAATTACTTCTTAGCTGCACGTTCGAAAGAGGCGATGATTTCTGCTTTCGCCGCTTCTGCGTTATCCCAGCCTTCAACTTTAACCCATTTGCCTTTTTCGAGATCTTTGTAGTGCTCGAAGAAGTGGGCGATCTGCGCTTTCAGCAGCTCTGGCAGGTCGTTCACATCTTTAATGTGATCGTACTCTTTGCTCAGCTTGGTGTGCGGTACGGCAACCAGTTTCGCATCTTCACCCGCTTCGTCAGTCATTTTCAGCACGCCAACAGGACGGCAGCGAATGACGGAGCCTGGCTGCAATGGATATGGCGTTGGGACCAGTACGTCAACCGGGTCACCGTCCAGAGACAGAGTGTGGTTGATGTAGCCGTAGTTGCACGGATAGAACATGGCGGTAGACATGAAACGGTCAACGAACAGCGCACCGGTGTCTTTGTCGATTTCGTATTTGATTGGATCTGCGTTGGCCGGGATTTCGATCACAACGTAGATGTCTTCTGGCAGTTCTTTACCCGCAGGGACGTTGAGTAAGCTCATGTCGGTGTCCTTTAAAATGGATGGTAAACAAGTGGCAGGTATTATAGCCAACTGGCGCTGAAAGTCTCCGCCTGTTTTCGTCTTCTCTCCCTCGCGCCTTCACTTTTCAGACCGTTTCCATGACAGGATAATCCATAAACTCAGCCGCATTTTAAATGTTGAAATGAAAGCGATTACAAACTTGTGATTAACGTTTTATTCACTTTTCTGAAGTGTGATGTAACGCAATCCGTAACATATTCCATTGGCTATAGTTCATCCGCGGAACATCTTTTAACCAACAATAACCTACCCTACGAGGACGTTCATATGTGGAAGCGCTTACTTCTTGTTACAGCAGTTTCGGCAGCCATGTCGTCTATGGCGATGGCCGCACCCTTAACCGTTGGATTTTCGCAGGTCGGATCTGAATCTGGCTGGCGCGCCGCTGAAACGAATGTGGCGAAAAGTGAGGCCGAAAAGCGCGGTATTACGCTGAAAATCGCCGATGGTCAGCAAAAGCAAGAGAACCAGATTAAAGCGGTGCGCTCGTTTATCGCTCAGGGCGTGGATGCCATCTTTATTGCCCCGGTTGTCGCCACGGGCTGGGAGCCGGTGCTGAAGGAAGCCAAAGATGCTGAAATTCCGGTCTTCCTGCTCGACCGTTCCATCGACGTAAAAGACAAATCTCTCTATATGACCACCGTCACCGCCGATAACGTGCTGGAAGGCAAACTGATTGGTGACTGGCTGGTGAAGCAGGTGGATGGCAAGCCGTGTAACGTGGTTGAGTTGCAGGGCACCGTCGGGGCGAGCGTGGCTATCGACCGTAAGAAAGGTTTCGCGGAGGCCATCGCCAAAGCACCAAACATTAAGATCATCCGTTCTCAGTCCGGCGACTTCACCCGTAGCAAGGGTAAAGAGGTCATGGAAAGCTTCATCAAGGCAGAAAATAACGGCAAAAATATCTGCATGGTTTACGCCCACAACGACGACATGGTGATCGGCGCCATCCAGGCCATCAAAGAAGCGGGCCTGAAGCCGGGCAAAGATATCCTCACCGGCTCGATCGACGGCGTACCGGACATCTACAAAGCGATGATTGACGGCGAAGCGAACGCCAGCGTGGAGCTGACGCCAAATATGGCGGGCCCGGCATTCGATGCGCTGGAGAAATTCAAGAAAGACGGCACCCAGCCTGAGAAGTTGACCATCACCAAATCCACGCTCTACCTGCCGGACACGGCGAAAGAAGAGTTAGAGAAGAAGAAAAATATGGGCTACTGATCCAGTGAAATTGCCGGGTGGCGCTGCGCTTACCCGGCCTACGATACGCTCTTTTGTAGGCCGGATAAGCGTAGCGTCATCCGGCCTGATGCAGGGGGAAACCATGACCACCGAACAACACCAGGAAATCCTCCGCACAGAGGGCCTGAGTAAATTTTTCCCTGGCGTTAAGGCGCTGGATAACGTTGATTTCAGCCTGCGGCGTGGGGAGATCATGGCGTTGCTCGGCGAAAACGGGGCGGGGAAGTCGACGCTGATTAAAACCCTGACCGGGGTCTATCGCGCCGATCGCGGCGCTATCTGGCTGGAAGGTAACGCCATTTCGCCCAAAAACACCGCGCATGCCCAGCAACTGGGGATCGGCACGGTCTACCAGGAAGTGAACCTGCTGCCAAACATGTCGGTAGCGGATAACCTGTTTATTGGCCGCGAACCCAGACGTTTTGGCCTGCTGCGCCGCAAAGAGATGGAAGCGCGCGCCGCGAAGCTGATGGAATCGTATGGCTTCTCTCTCGACGTGCGCGAACCGCTGAACCGTTTTTCCGTAGCGATGCAGCAAATCGTCGCGATCTGTCGCGCTATCGATCTCTCGGCGAAAGTGCTGATCCTCGATGAACCCACCGCCAGCCTCGATACCCAGGAAGTGGAGATGCTTTTTACCCTGATGCGCCAGCTGCGTAATCAGGGCGTCAGCCTGATTTTCGTGACGCATTTCCTCGATCAGGTTTACGAGGTGAGCGACCGTATAACGGTGCTGCGCAACGGCAGCTTTGTCGGCTGCCGGGAAACCCGCGAGCTGCCGCAGATAGAGCTGGTCAAAATGATGCTGGGCCGCGAGCTCGAGACCAACGCGCTTCAGCGCGCGGGCCGTACGCTGCTGAGCGAAAAACCGATCGCCGCGTTTCACGATTACGGCAGAAAAGGGACCATCGCGCCGTTTAACCTCGAGGTACGCCCCGGTGAAATTGTGGGTCTGGCGGGGCTGTTAGGCTCCGGGCGCACCGAAACCGCCGAAGTCATCTTCGGGATCAAACCTGCCGACAGCGGAACGGCGCTGATCAAAGGCAAACCACAAACGCTACGTTCACCGCATCAGGCGTCGTGCCTCGGCGTGGGCTTCTGCCCGGAGGACAGGAAAACGGACGGGATTATTGCCGCCGCCTCGGTGCGGGAAAACATCATTCTGGCGCTACAGGCCCAGCGCGGCTGGCTGCGTCCGATCCCTAAACGCGAGCAGAACGCGATTGCCGAGCGCTTCATCCGCCAGCTCGGTATACGTACCCCGAGCGCGGAACAGCCCATCGAGTTCCTCTCGGGCGGTAACCAGCAGAAGGTTCTCCTCTCGCGCTGGCTGCTCACCAGGCCGCAATTCCTGATCCTCGACGAGCCCACACGCGGTATCGACGTGGGCGCGCACGCCGAAATCATCCGGCTTATCGAAACGCTCTGCGCCGACGGTCTGGCGCTGCTGGTGATCTCGTCCGAGCTGGAGGAGCTGGTCGGCTATGCCGATCGCGTCATCATCATGCGCGATCGCAGGCAGGTGGCAGAGATCCCGCTGGATAAACTGTCGGTACCGGCGATCATGAATGCCATCGCGGCGTAAGGAGTCAAATGTGATGTCCCGTTCTCTTTCGCAAACTGGCGAAGCGAAGCGCCGCTTCACCTGGCCGACCGGCACGCCGCAAATCGTGGCGCTGCTGCTGGTGCTGCTGGTGGATAGCCTGGTGGCTCCGCATTTTTTCCAGATCGTCGTGCAGGATGGCCGCCTGTTTGGTAGCCCGATCGACATCTTAAACCGTGCCGCGCCCGTGGCGCTGCTGGCGATTGGTATGACGCTGGTCATTGCCACCGGCGGGATCGACCTCTCCGTCGGTGCGGTAATGGCGATTGCGGGCGCCACCGCCGCCTCGATGACCGTCGCCGGGCACAGCCTGCCGGTGGTCCTGCTGGCCGCGCTGGGTTCCGGCGTGCTTGCCGGGCTGTGGAACGGCATTCTGGTCGCAGTGCTCAAGATCCAGCCGTTTGTCGCGACGTTGATTTTGATGGTGGCCGGGCGCGGTGTGGCGCAGCTTATCACCTCCGGTCAAATCGTCACCTTTAACTCCCCGAGCCTGGCGTGGATAGGCAGCGGTAATTTTCTGTTCTTCCCGACGCCGGTGATCGTCGCGCTGGTGACGCTGGTGGTGTTCTGGCTTTTCACCCGCAAAACGGCGCTCGGGATGTTCATCGAAGCGGTGGGGATTAACATTCGGGCCGCGAAAAACGCCGGGGTAAATACGCGGCTGATGGTGATGCTGACTTACGTGCTGAGCGGCGTCTGTGCTGCGATTGCCGGGGTGATCGTGGCCGCCGATATTCGCGGAGCGGATGCCAATAACGCCGGACTCTGGCTCGAGCTGGATGCGATCCTCGCGGTGGTTATCGGCGGTGGATCGCTGATGGGCGGACGTTTTAATCTGCTGCTCTCGGTGGTGGGGGCGTTGATTATTCAGGGTATGAATACCGGTATTTTGCTCTCCGGGTTCCAGCCGGAGCTGAATCAGGTCGTCAAAGCGGTCGTGGTGCTTATCGTACTTATCGTGCAGTCGCCGCGCTTTATCACTCTCATTAAGGGGAACCGCGGTCATGATAAAACGTAATTTGCCGTTAATGATCACGCTGGGCGTGTTCGTGCTGGGGTACCTCTATTGCCTGACCCAGTTCCCGGGCTTCGCCTCCACGCGGGTGATTTGCAACATCCTGACCGACAATGCCTTTTTAGGCATTATCGCCGTCGGCATGACGTTTGTGATCCTCTCCGGCGGGATCGACCTCTCCGTTGGGTCGGTGATCGCCTTTACCGGCGTGTTCCTTGCCAAGGCGATTGGCTTCTGGGGGATTTCGCCGCTGCTGGCTTTTCCGCTGGTGCTGGTCATGGGCTGCGCGTTCGGCGCCTTTATGGGGCTTTTGATCGATGCGCTGAAAATTCCGGCCTTTATCATCACCCTCGCCGGGATGTTCTTCCTGCGCGGCGTGAGCTATCTGGTGTCGGAAGAGTCAATTCCGATAAACCATCCGATCTACGACACGCTCTCCAGCCTGGCGTGGAAAATCCCCGGCGGGGGACGCCTGAGCGCAATGGGGCTGCTGATGCTGGGCGTGGTGGTGATCGGGATCTTCCTCGCCCACCGTACCCGGTTTGGTAACCAGGTTTATGCCATTGGCGGCAGCGCCACGTCCGCGAACCTGATGGGAATTTCCACGCGCAGCACGACTATTCGCATCTACATGCTTTCGACCGGGCTGGCCACCCTCGCGGGGATTGTATTCTCGGTTTATACCCAGGCAGGCTATGCCCTGGCGGGGGTGGGCGTTGAGCTGGACGCCATTGCCTCGGTAGTGATTGGCGGTACGCTGCTCAGCGGCGGAGTGGGGACAGTCCTCGGCACGCTGTTTGGCGTGGCGATCCAGGGGCTGATTCAGACCTATATCAACTTCGACGGCACGCTCAGCTCCTGGTGGACCAAAATCGCCATCGGCATTCTGCTGTTTATTTTTATCGCGCTCCAGCGCGGCCTGACGGTGCTGTGGGAGAACCGCCAGAGCTCGCCTGTTACCCGGGTGAATACATCTTTAACAGAGCGATAACATGCTGAAATTGCTTAAACTCTAAACATTTTCCGGTAGCGGCCGATATTCTTTTTTTATGCCCAGAAATATCTCGCTACCGGAAATAACATCATGCTTAAAACGCTATCGATTCGTACCGGCTTGCTCTCTTTACTGGCCGTTATGACCCTTCTGCTGCTGATTGTCAGCGGCATCGGCATTTATGCCCTTACACAAAGTTCCGCTTCTCTCCAGCGCATCAATCATCTTCAGGGTGAACAGATGGTGCAGCTGAATGCCGGCTATACGCTGATCCTGCGCGCGCGTAACGAAGCGGGGCAGGCCGTCCGCATGATGGAGGTCGGCCTGCTGGACGATGCGGCCAGGGCGGTCAAAACCATTAACCAGGAAGTGGCGCTGGCACAGAAAACGCTGAAGGACGTGATCGGCAGCGGCGTGGCGGATGAGCAGGGGCAAAAGCTGCTGGATAACGTTGCCGCGAGTCTGGCGGTGTACAACCAGCAGGGTATCAGCCCGATGCTGAAAGCCCTGAACGAGCAAAGCGCGGACAGCTATTACGATCTGCTGGAAAACAAGCTGGTCCCGGTGGCGAAGCAGTTTGATAACGATATGCAGGCGTTCCAGGCATGGAGCGAGGCGCGCGGTAAAGCGGAGGTGAGCGCCGTGCAGGCGAGTAAAACCCGCGTGCTGATCCTGATTATCGTCGCGGCGCTGCTGACGGCTGGCATTATCGTGCTGGCCTGGCTGGTGCTGCGCCATATGCTGCTCAAGCCGCTTTCAGCCTCGATTGCCCAGCTGGAACATGTGGCGGCCGGGGATTTAACCCATACCCTGAACGCGCCGGCGAGCCAGGAATTTAATCGCCTTAACGCGGCGATCGAAGGGATGCGCCAGTCGCTGATGGACTCGGTTCTGCGGGTGCGTGACGCCAGCTCGCAGATTGATACCGGCAGCCGCGAGCTGACGGCCGGGAATATGAACCTGGCCCAGCGCACGGAATCCACCGCCACCTCGCTGGAGCAGACGGCCGCCAGCATGGAAGAGATCACCGCCACGGTGAAACTTAACGCCGATAACGCCGAGCAGGCGCACCAGCTGGCGAAGTCGGTCTCCGATACCGCCGATCACGGCAGTGAAATGGTCTGCTATGTCATTGAGAAGATGCGCGACATCTCCGGCAGTTCGGCGCGCATCGCCGATATCCTGAGCGTCATCGACGGCATTGCCTTCCAGACCAATATTCTGGCGCTGAACGCCTCCGTTGAAGCGGCGCGTGCGGGTGAGCAGGGGCGAGGTTTTGCGGTCGTGGCGGGTGAGGTGCGTAATCTCGCCAGCCGCAGTGCTGATGCGGCGAAAGAGATCCGCTCGCTTATCAGCGATTCGCAAACCCACGTGAACGAGGGCAGCGAGCTGGCGCAGCAGGCCGGTGAGACGATGGACGAGATCGCCACCGAAGTACTGCGTATGACCAAACTGATGCGTGAAATTGCGACGGCGTCCCAGGAGCAGAGCCGCGGTATTGAGCAGGTGAATATCGCCGTCAATCAGATGGATGAAACGGCGCAGCAAAATGCGGCGCTGGTCCAGCAATCATCTGCGGCAACTCGTTCCCTGGAGGAACAGTCGCGCGAGCTGATGGAAGCGATGGCTTCCTTCAAGCTGACGATGCAAACGGCCTGAAAAAAAGGGAGCCTGCCTGGCTCCCCTTTTCGTGCGTTACGCGTCCGGGAATTCGCGGATCATGCGTTCAACGTCATCCACCATATGGCGGTTGCCGACGAAGAATGAACGGCGCTGGTGCAGGCTTTCCGGCACGATATCCAGAATACGCTCTTTACCGTCGCTCGCCTTGCCGCCTGCCTGTTCGGCCAGGAACGCCATTGGGTTGCACTCGTACAGCAGACGCAGTTTTCCGTCCGGGTGGCTGGCGGTGCTTGGGTAGAGGTAAATACCGCCCTTCAGCAGGTTACGGTGGAAATCCGCCACCAGCGAGCCGATGTAGCGCGAGGTGTATGGGCGCTGGGTGGCTTTATCCTCTTCCTGGCAGAATTTGATGTACTTCTTCACGCCGTTCGGGAATTTGATGTAGTTGCCTTCGTTGATGGAGTAGGTGTTGCCCTTCTCCGGGAAGCGCATACGCTCCTGGCACAGGCAGAACACGCCCAGGGACGGATCGTAGGTAAAGGCGTGTACGCCGCAGCCGGTGGTGTACACCAGCATGGTGGACGAGCCATACACCACATAACCGGCAGCAACCTGTTTACTGCCCGGTTGCAGGAAGTCTTCTTCCGTCACCGGTGTGCCAACCGGCGTGACGCGACGGTAGATGGAGAAAATGGTACCGACAGAAACGTTAACGTCGATGTTGGAGGAGCCGTCCAGCGGATCCATCAGAACAACGTATTTCGCGTGTTCACACCCTTCGAATACGACGATCTCATCTTCTTCTTCAGAGGCGATACCCGCAACGATGTCGCGCGCGCGCAGTGCAGCTTTCAGTTTTTCATTGGCGAACAGGTCGAGTTTCTGCTGAACCTCACCCTGAACGTTCTCGGCACCGCTGGCACCCAGGATATCGACCAGACCGGCCTTGTTGATATCGCGGTGGATGATCTTAGCGCCCAGCTTTATTGCCGACAGCAAAGCAGTGAGCTCACCCGTAGCATGAGAGAACTCGTGCTGCTTCTCGACAATAAATTCACCTAACGTTTTCATAACACTTTCCCTGCATCTTATGTTGAGTAAAGCGGTTGATGTCCAACAATCTTAACAAACATTCAAATATTAGCGCAGAGGTGAATCGCGCCAGCAAAATACGGATTTACCTGAAATGCGTTTCACAGCCGCTGACATGTGAGTAAAATGTGCGCCACATTGAAGAAGGATAGTGACGTATGCGCATTCATATATTGGGGATTTGTGGCACTTTCATGGGCGGACTGGCAATGCTGGCGCGCTCGCTGGGCCATGAAGTGACAGGTTCGGACGCCAATGTGTATCCGCCGATGAGCACGCTGCTCGAGAAGCAGGGAATTTCTCTGATTCAGGGATATGACGCCAGCCAGCTGGAGCCGCAGCCGGATCTGGTGATCGTGGGTAACGCCATGACCCGTGGGAATCCATGCGTTGAAGCGGTGCTGGAACGCAATATCCCGTACATGTCTGGCCCGCAGTGGCTGCATGATTTTGTCCTGCGCGACCGCTGGGTTGTCGCCGTTGCCGGGACGCACGGCAAAACCACCACCGCCGGTATGGCGACCTGGATCCTCGAAGCCTGCGGCTACAAGCCGGGCTTCGTGATCGGCGGCGTACCGGGGAATTTCGACGTCTCCGCGCGTCTGGGCGACAGCCCGTTCTTTGTGATTGAAGCGGATGAATACGACTGCGCGTTCTTCGACAAGCGCTCCAAGTTCGTGCATTACTGCCCACGCACGCTGATCCTCAACAACCTTGAGTTCGATCACGCGGATATCTTTGACGACCTGAAAGCGATTCAGAAACAGTTCCACCATCTGGTGCGCATTGTTCCGGGTCAGGGCCGCATTATCCTGCCGGAGAACGACATCAACCTGAAGCAGACTATGGCGATGGGGTGCTGGAGCGAGCAGGAGCTGGTTGGCGAGCAGGGGCACTGGCAGGCGAAAAAGCTCAACGCGGATGCCTCCGAATGGGAAGTGCTGCTCGACGGTGAGAAAGTGGGCGAGGTGAAGTGGGGCCTGGTGGGCGAGCACAACATGCACAACGGCCTGATGGCGATCGCCGCGGCGCGTCACGTGGGCGTACTGCCTGCGGATGCCGCCAATGCGCTGGGCTCGTTTATCAACGCCCGTCGCCGTCTGGAGCTACGCGGTGAAGCCCACGGCGTTACCGTGTATGACGATTTCGCGCACCACCCAACGGCCATTCTGGCGACGCTTGCCGCATTGCGTGGCAAAGTTGGCGGCACCGCGCGCATTCTGGCCGTGCTGGAACCGCGTTCGAACACCATGAAAATGGGCATCTGCAAAGACGATCTTGCGCCGTCCTTAGGACGTGCCGACGAAGTCTTCCTGCTGCAACCGCAGCATATTCCGTGGCAGGTGGCCGAAGTGGCAGACGCCTGCATTCAGCCGGCGCACTGGAGTGCGGACGTGGATGTCTTAGCGGATATGGTGGTGAAAGCCGCACAGCCTGGCGATCACATTCTGGTGATGAGCAACGGTGGGTTTGGTGGGATCCATCAGAAGCTGCTGGAAGGTCTGGCGAAGAAAGCCGCGGCCGCAGAGTAAAAAAAAAGCCCGGTGGCGCTTGCGCTTACCGGGCCTACATTTTTTCGCACGACCTTGTAGGCCGGATAAGGCGTTTACGCCGCCATCCGGCGCAAACCCGCACAGATTACTCTTCGTTCTCAGACAGCTCGCGCAGATACTGGAAAATCAGGCGCGCAGACTTCGGCGGCTTATTCCCTTCTTTCTCTTTCTTCGCGTTGCGGATAAGCGATCGCAGCTGCTGGCGGTCGGCATTCGGCCACAGGTTCAGCACTTCAGGTACCGCGTCATCACCTTGGTCGATCAAACGATCGCGGATCTGCTCCAGCTTATGGAACAGCGCAACCTGCTGATTGTGGCGGTTTTTCAGTTTGTCCAGCGCCTGACGGATCGGCTCCACGTCGCGCTGACGCAGCAGTTTACCGATAAGCTGAAGCTGGCGGCGACGTCCTTCTTTCTTGATTTTCTGTGCCAGTTCAATGGCATCACGCAGGTCCTGGTCGAGCGGGATCTTATCCAGCGCGTTTTTACCCAGTTCTACCATTTCTGCGCCAAGCTGTTTTAACTCTTCGGCGTCACGTTTAATTTCACTTTTACTGACCCAGATGATCTCATCATCTTCGTCTTCGATGTCATCACCGGGAACGTCGTCGAGCCAGTCTTCGGGCTGCTTAGTCATGTCAGGCTCCTTAAAAAAAGAGGCTAATGTTACCAGTTAAGACGCGCACTGAAAAACGGTTCTCTGTTAGACTTCACTTAACTCTCTCTTACAGTATGGCATTTGCGATGAAAGTAACCTCACAAGTTGAAGCGCAGCGTAAGATCCTGGAAGAAGCCGTCTCCACCGCGCTGACGCTCGCTTCAGGTAAATCAGATGGCGCCGAAGTGGCGGTCAGCAAAACCACCGGCATTAGCGTGAGCACCCGCTATGGCGAAGTGGAGAATGTAGAATTTAACAGCGATGGCGCGCTGGGGATCACGGTGTATCACCAGAATCGTAAAGGCAGCGCGTCGTCTACCGATCTGAGCCCGGATGCCATCGCCCGTACGGTGCAGGCGGCGCTGGATATCGCGCGTTACACCTCCCCGGACCCTTACGCTGGCGTGGCCGATAAAGAGCTGCTGGCGTTTGACGCGCCGGATCTCGATCTGTTCCATCCTGCGGAAGTGACGCCGGATGAAGCCATTGAGCTGGCCGCGCGAGCCGAGCAGGCCTCTTTGCAGGCTGACAAACGCATCACCAATACCGAAGGCGGCAGCTTTAACAGCCACTACGGCATTAAAGTGTTTGGTAACTCCCATGGCATGTTGCAGGGGTACTGCTCAACCCGCCACTCGCTTTCCAGCTGCGTCATCGCCGAAGAAAACGGCGATATGGAGCGTGATTACGCGTATACCATTGGCCGCGCGCTGGGAGATTTGCAGTCTCCGGAGTGGGTGGGAAAAGCGTGCGCCGAACGCACGCTGTCACGCCTTTCGCCGCGTAAACTCTCCACCATGAAAGCGCCGGTCATTTTTGCCAACGAAGTGGCAACCGGCCTGTTTGGTCATCTGGTGGGAGCGATTGCGGGCGGTTCGGTGTACCGTAAATCGACCTTCCTGCTCGACTCGCTGGGCAAGCAGATCCTGCCGGAATGGCTGACCATCGAAGAGCACCCACACCTGCTGAAAGGGCTGGCCTCTACGCCGTTCGACAGCGAAGGCGTGCGCACGGAACGTCGTGATATCGTGAAAGACGGCATTCTGACCCAGTGGCTGCTGACCAACTACTCCGCGCGTAAGCTGGGGCTGAAAAGCACCGGGCACGCGGGCGGCATTCATAACTGGCGCATTGCCGGACAGGGCCTGAATTTTGAACAGATGCTGAAAGAGATGGGCACCGGCCTGGTGGTCACCGAGCTGATGGGGCAGGGCGTGAGCGGTATCACCGGCGACTACTCTCGCGGTGCAGCGGGCTTCTGGGTCGAAAACGGTGAAATTCAGTATCCGGTGAGCGAAATCACCATCGCCGGCAACCTGAAGGACATGTGGCGCAATATTGTTACGGTCGGTAACGATATTGAAACACGCAGCAATATTCAGTGTGGTTCTGTATTACTGCCGGAGATGAAAATCGCCGGGCAATAATCCTCGTAAAAGCGTGATTAATAATAAAAAAAGGAAGTGAGCAATGCGTAAACACCTGTTAGCGATCGTCGCGGCTTCAACGCTGGTTCTTGGCTCGTCTGCGTTTGCTGCCGATCTCGAAGACAACATGGACATCCTCAGTGAAAACCTGAAGGTGGTGCAGAAAACGGACAATGCGGCGGACATGAAAGACGCATTGACTAAAATGCGTGAAGCCGCGCTGGATGCGCAAAAAGCGACGCCGCCGAAGCTGGAAAGCAAAGCGGCAGACAGCGCCGAGATGAAAGACTACCGCCACGGTTTTGACGTGCTGCTCGGCCAGATTGACGGCGCGCTGAAGCTGGCGAACGAAGGCAAAGTGAAGGAAGCCCAGGCGGCAGCCGATCAGTTTGTCGCGACCCGCAACACGTACCACAAAAAGTATCGTTAATTGGGTGCCTGAGCTGTACGTCCTCTCCCCGTATGCGGAGGCGCATAATGCGCCCCCGCATCGTTGCTCCCTACTTGCCGGAGCGACAATCCATCCGCGCTGTCACTTCAAGCGAGCCGTTACGAAAACGGATCTCGCACAGTGTTTTCCTCGTCACCAGCGTTAAGATGATTATTGTCAAAGAAATAATCATCAAAACCCCGATACTTGGGTTTCTGCGTTTCATGGATGCCTCCTTGCTTTTAAGCGGGCGAGGTAGCGAACTCCACGGTGTGACGTGTCGTTTCGAGCCCCCGCCCTGATTTTTTATCAGGCGGGGCTTTCCACTTTCCGTCCCATGCCTGAGACGGTCAGTCTCAAGCACCCGCCGCCACTCTAGCGGATCCCCATAAGAAAACCTTATCCACGTCACATTTCTACGAGCCTGCTCGTAATCTTTTCCACTTCGCTTACCAGTCTAATGCCGCGTAATAGCGTGATATTCATCACGTAAATCCAGCGATTTATACAGATTCACCGCATTTATGTGGCACAGATCACTGCCGCTGCTCGCCTTTCCACTTCGAAGTGGAAAACAACTCGCTACAAACAATTCCCCCTCGACGTTAGTTTTATTCCAGAGCCATTAACGGGGTAAGACGAGTGATTAACGGAGCGGTAATGAACGACGTTGGGGAACAGGCGGTGCAAACAGAACAGCTCGCGAACACCATGCTTCAGCAGGTCTACGCCCTGCTGGCCCGGCACAACATCATTCCCAACGCGGTACAGGAGCAGATGCTGACCTCCCACGTTCGCGCAATGGCGCACCGGTCCGTGACCGGCGAGCCGCTGCCAGAGGTTGAAGCAGAGCTGTTTGACGAAATTTCACCAGATTCAATGCAACTCGCCCGTGAAGTGGTAGCGCAGTTCGGCAACCTTCCTGATGAAGAGGCCTGGCTGCTCTCCGTTCACTTCGAAGTCGCGAAAGACAACCTTTAAGGAGCAACACATGGAACAGATTACAGTCGTGATTGGCGATCGCCTGGGTAAAGGTCAGAAAGTGGCTGCGGGTGTGGAAAAAGCCGGCGGACGCGCGGTTGTCGTACCGGGCATGGCAGCGGATATGAAGCTCGGTGACGTGATGAAAGCAGAAAACGCCACCTTCGGGATCTCCTTCTGCGGCAGCGGCGGCGCGGGCGCCATCACCGCTCAGACCAAATATGGCTACAAGGCCAAATACGGCATGCGCTCCGTGGATGAGGGGGTGACCGCCATCAACGAAGGCTGCAACGTGCTGGGCTTTGGCTTTATGGATAAAGAAGAGCTGGGCGAGCGTCTGGTACAGGCGTGGCAGAAGAAATACGGCGCGTAAGCATGAAAGAACAGTTCACAACCACGGTGAGAGTGAAGGGGAAGGGCGACGCCAAAGCGCGCGCCTTTGCCGACGCCCTCAACCACGTTCAGGCTGCGGTGATGAAAGCCTCACCGCATATCTTACTGCGTATTGAGCCACAGGATGTGCAGGTTGTTCAGGCGCAAGAAGCGGTGCGAAAAGAAGCGTTTCTGTTCTTCTTTTTGCGCCGGGAAAGACGCACCTACAGCGTGGAGCTGGATGTGACCGTCAACGTGACCGCCATCAATCTCGACCAGGTGGATTTCGTCACGCAACGCTGATTATTCATAAAAGGGCAGACTGATGTTCTTAATTATATTAATAAAATCGCTCATCATTGGCGGCCTGGTTGGCGTCGGTGTTGGCGCCGGGGCTGCACGCATGTTTCATGCGCCTACCACTCAGGGTATGGGCGCGTTTCGTACGTTGGGGGAACTGAACTCCTGCGAAGGGGATCCGGCGTCCCACTTCTCCTTTGGGTTAGGTTTCTTCTTTAACGCCTGGGCCTCTTCCGTGGCCGCAGGTGCCTTCACACAGGACGTTGACCACCGCATCATCCCGAACTGGGGTGCTGCTGCACTGATGATTAAAAACCGTAACGTCGGTGAAACGCTGCATGACCCGCGCAAAATGGCGATTGCCTGCGGCATCATCGGCATGATTGTCGTGACCTTCCTTAACCTGACCGCCTCCTCCGTTCCGGCAGCGCTTCAGGTGACCGCCGTGAAGGTGCTGGTACCGGCGGCGAACCTGCTGGTCAACACCGTGATGCCGGTGATCTTCTGGCTGGCGGCCATCGACGCGGGTAAAAAATCGGGCTTCTGGGCCACCATCTTTGGCGGCGCGGCACAGCTGATCATGGGTAACGCCGTACCGGGTCTGGTACTGGGTATTCTGATTGGTAAAGGTGTTGAAGAGAGTGGCTGGAACCACGTCACCAAAGTGATGATGGCGGCGATCGTTCTGCTCTTCGTGCTGAGCGGCTTCTTCCGCGGCTTCGACATGAAGATGATCGAATCCTTCCATCTGACCGTGCCGAACTGGCTCGACATGATCCACAACTCGCTCAGCGGTAAATAACAGGAGCCTCTAAATGGAACAGAATAAAGGTTTTTGGTATGCCGACTGGTCGTTCCCGATCTTCGTTGGCCTGCTCTCCTCCGGCGTCTTCGCCGGGACGCACATGTACTACCTCTACGGCATCGGCGCGTTTAACGAAGTGGCCTTCGTGGCGATGCTGAAAGCGGGAATCGATACCGGCGTCTACGGCGCGGTGGCGGCGTTCGGTGCTAGCTTCCTGTTCGCCCGTATTATCGAAGGCTCGCTGGTGGGTATTCTCGATATCGGCGGTGCGATCCAGACCGGCGTGGGCCTCGGCGTTCCGGCGCTGCTGCTGGGCGCGGGGATCATGTTCCCGGTGACCAACTTCATTGCCGCGCTGATTACCGGCCTGGTGATTGGCCTGGCGATTGGCTACGTCATCATCCTGGCGCGTAAGTTCACCATCAATCAGAGCAACTCCACCTACGGCGCAGATGTGATGATGGGCGCGGGTAACGCCTCCGGCCGCTTCCTCGGGCCGTTGATTATCCTCAGCGCCATGACCGCCTCCATTCCAATCGGCGTCGGTTCCCTGGTAGGCGCGCTGCTGTTCTACATCTGGCAGAAGCCGATTACCGGTGGCGCCATCCTCGGCGCAATGATTTTGGGCTGGCTGTTCCCGGTCGCCCTTTAATACCCGCGGGCGCTTCGGTGCCCGCTTTATCAGGAGATCCTCATGTTTGATTTACTCCTGCGCCGTGCGCGCCTCGCCGACGATACCCTGACCGATATCGCCATCCAGGACGGGAAGATCGCCGCGACAGGCGACATTGACGCTCCTGCCCGCAAAACGGTTGAGCTGAACGGCGACGTGTTCGTCAGCGCGGGCTGGATTGACTCCCACGTCCACTGCTACCCGAACTCCCCGATTTACCACGACGAGCCGGACAGCGTGGGCATTGCCACCGGCGTCACCACCGTGGTGGACGCGGGCAGCACCGGCGCCGACGACGTGGACGATTTTTACGCTATCACCCGCAAGGCTTCCACCGAGGTGTTTGCCCTGCTGAACATCTCCCGCGTGGGGCTGATCGCCCAGAACGAGCTGGCCAACATGGCGAACATTGACGCCGATGCGGTGAAGCAGGCGGTGACGCGCCACCCGGATTTTATCGTTGGCCTGAAGGCGCGCATGAGCAGCAGCGTGGTCGGTGAAAACGGCATCACCCCGCTGGAGCGCGCGAAAGCGATTCAGAAAGAGAACGGCGACCTGCCGCTGATGGTGCACATCGGCAACAACCCGCCGAACCTCGATGAGATTGCCGAACTGCTGAGCTCCGGCGACATCATCACCCACTGCTACAACGGCAAGCCTAACCGCATTCTGACGCCCTCCGGCGAGCTGCGCGCCTCCATTACGTCTGCGCTGAAGCGCGGCGTGCGCCTGGACGTCGGCCACGGCACGGCGAGCTTCAGCTTTGAAGTGGCGAAGCGCGCCATTGCGATGGGCATTCTGCCGCATACCATCAGCTCGGATATTTACTGCCGCAACCGCATCAACGGCCCGGTCGGCTCGCTGGCGAGCGTGATGTCGAAATTCCTCGCCATCGGCATGTCATTGCCGCAGGTGATTGACTGTGTCACGGCCAACGCCGCCGACGGCCTGCGCCTGACGCGCAAAGGCCGCATTCAGCCTGGCCTCGACGCCGATCTGACGCTGTTTACGCTCAAGCGCCAGCCGACGGTGCTGACGGATGCCGAAAACGACAGCCTACAGGCTGAACACATTCTGATGCCGCTTGCCGCGATCCGCGCGGGCAAGGGCTACATGACCGAACAAGGGAGCACGGAACATGCCTTCGATTTATGAGAAGTACAACTTAAAGCAGGTTATCAACACCTCTGGCCGCATGACGGCGCTGGGTGTCTCCACGCCGCGCCCGGAAGTGGTGCAGGCGGCGATGGACGGCATGAATCACTATTTCGAGATGAAGGATCTGGTCAATAAAACCGGGGAATACATCGCGAAGCTGCTGGAGGTGGAAGGGGCGACGGTGGTCTCCTGCGCGTCGGCGGGCATTGCCCAGTCCGTGGCGGCGGTGCTGGTGAAAGACAGCGACTGGCTGCTGGAAAACCTGCACGTCACACCGATTGAAAACAACGAAATCGTCCTGCCGAAAGGCCACAACGTGAACTTTGGCGCGCCGGTGGGCACCATGGTGGCGCTGGGCGGCGGCAAGCTGGTGGAGGCGGGCTACGCCAACGAATGCTCTGCCGATCAGCTGGCGGCGGCGATCACTCCGCGCACGGCGGCGATCCTCTACATCAAATCGCACCACTGCGTGCAGAAAAGCATGCTCAGCGTCGAGCAGGCGGCGGTCGTGGCGCGCAAGCACGATCTCCCGCTGATCGTCGATGCGGCGGCGGAAGAAGATCTGCACGCCTACTACCGCTCCGGTGCCGATCTGGTGATCTACAGCGGCGCGAAGGCGATCGAAGGGCCAACCAGCGGGCTGGTGATCGGCAAAACCCAGTACGTTGAGTGGGTGAAGCGCCAGACGGCGGGCATTGGTCGCGCGATGAAAGTGGGCAAAGAGGGTATCCTGGGCCTGACCTGCGCCATCGAACACTACCTGACGGCGACCAAAGAGAGCGGGGCCGAGATGGTGGCGAAGATGACGCCGTTTATCGACGCGTTGAACACCCTGAACGGCGTGACCGCGCGCGTGGTCTGGGACAGCGCCGGTCGCGATATCGCCCGTACCGAGATTAAGTTCGACGAAGCCGCTACGGGCGTCGGCACGGGCGATCTGGTGGCGAAGCTGAAACAGGGCGAATACGCCATTTACTTCCGTGGCTATAAGGCCAACGAAGGGATTATCGAGGCGGACGTGCGCAGCGTGAATGCTGACCAGCTGAACATCGTGTACCGCCGCATTAGCGAAGTATTAGGACAGGAGAAAAAAGCATGAAACTGACCCCCAATTTTTACCGTGACCGCGTCTGCCTGAACGTGCTGGCAGGCTCAAAGGCCAACGCCAGCGCCATTTACGAGGCGGCGGAAGGTCATGTGCTGGTGGGCGTGCTCTCCAAAAATTACCCGGACGTGGCGAGCGCGGTTGCGGACATGCGCGAATACGCAGCCCTGATTGATAATGCGCTCTCCGTGGGGCTGGGCGCGGGCGATCCGAACCAGTCAGCGATGGTGAGTGAAATCTCCCGCCAGGTGCAGCCGCAGCACGTTAACCAGGTCTTTACCGGCGTGGCCACCAGCCGCGCGCTGCTGGGGCAGAATGAGTCCGTGGTCAACGGTCTGGTCTCTCCGACCGGCACCGTGGGTATGGTTAAAATCTCCACCGGCCCGCTGAGCAGCACCTCGCCGGACGGCATCGTACCGGTTGAAACCGCGATCGCCCTGCTGAAAGATTTCGGCGGCAGCTCCATCAAGTACTTCCCGATGGGCGGCCTGAAATGCCGTGACGAATACCAGGCGGTGGCGGAAGCCTGCGCCCGTCACGACTTCTGGCTGGAGCCGACCGGGGGAATCGATCTGGAGAACTTCGAGGCGATCTTGCAGATCGCCCTGGATGCGGGCGTGAGCAAAATCATCCCGCATATCTACAGCTCGATTATCGATAAAGCCAGCGGTGATACGCGTCCGGAAGATGTGCGCACGCTGCTGGCGATGACGAAGAAGCTGGTTAAGTAGAACCTGCCCCTCACCCTAACCCTCTCCCACCGGGAGAGGGAACCTTTACCCCCTCTCCCTTTGGGAGAGGGCTGGGGTGAGGGGAAACAAACCGCACACACCCGAAGGAGCCACCATGCACACCCGTACCCTGCTTGTCGCTTCACTCTCTTTACTTGCTACCTCTGCAATCGCTCAAACCCAGTACGCCTGGGTGGGCACCTATAATCCGAACGGTGAAGGGCTGTACCGCTTTACCGTCGATCCGCAAACCGGTGCGCTGAACGATAAAACACTGGTGAGCAAACTGCCGAACGCCGCGCAGTTAACCGTCTCACACGACGGCAAAACGCTGTATCTGGCAAGCGAAGTGGAGCAGGGCGTGGTGCAGGCGCTGCGCATCGGTGATAACGGCGCGCTGAACGAGCTGAATCAGGTGTCCTCCGGCGGCGCGGGGCCGGTGTATCTTTCCCTGACGCCGAACGGCAAACATCTGCTGGTGGCAAACTACGTCAGCGGAACTGTCGCGGTGCTGCCCGTTAACGCAGACGGCAGCCTGGGCGATGCTACGGACACCCATCAGGACAAAGGCGAACCGGGCGCGGCGAAGCCGGAAGCTGCCGTCGAGGGCAGTTTCGCCATCAGCGATCATAACGGCCCACATGCGCACATGATCGCCGCCGATCCGGGCGGGAAATACGTTTTTTCCACCGATCTGGGGCTGGATCGCATCTATCAGTACCGTTTTGACGATCAAACCGGGAAGCTGACTCCGAACGATCCGCCATTTATCAGCGCCTCCTCAAAAGGGGCCGGGCCGCGCCACTTCGTCTTTACGCCGAAAGGCGATGCCCTGTGGCTGATTAACGAAGAGGCGTCTACGCTCACCCATTATGCGCTGGACAGTAATGGCAGGCTGAAAGAGGGTAAAACGGTTTCAGCCTTGCCGGACGGTTATAAAGGCACCAGTTTTGCTGCCGGGCTGGCGCTAAGCGCCGACGGGAAACAGCTGTATGTCGCTAACCGTTTGCATAACAGCATCGGGCACTTTACCGTAACGGCGGAGGGTACGCTGACGCATCAGGATGATGTCTGGACGCGCGGCGACTATCCGCGCACCCTGACGCTCGATAAGCAGGGTCGCTGGCTGTACGTCATGAACCAGCGCAGCGACAACATTACCCGTTTCCGCGTGGCGCCGGACGGCAAGCTGAGCGCCGAGCCAGACTATACCCCGGTCGGCAGCCCATCCCAGATGGTCATTTCACCCTGAGCAGTAAGAGGACAACGACGTGCGATTTCCGAACCAACGTTTAGCGCAACTTTTCGATCTGTTGCAAAACGAGACGCTGCCACAGGACGAGCTGGCGCAGCGGCTGTCGGTCTCCACGCGAACCGTCCGGGCGGATATCACCGCCCTGAACGCGCTGCTGGCCAGCCACGGCGCGCAGTTCATTTTGAGCCGGGGCAACGGCTATCAGCTCAAAATTAATGATGTGGTGCGCTATCAACAATTGCAGGCGTCCCACCCGCGCGCGCTGCGTATTCCGCGAACCGGACCGGAGCGCGTGCACTATCTGGTGGTGCGTTTTCTGACGTCAGCCTTTTCCCTCAAGCTGGAGGATCTGGCCGATGAGTGGTTCGTCAGCCGGGCCACGTTGCAGAGCGACATGGTGGAAGTGCGCGAGTGGTTTCACCGTTACAACCTGACGCTGGAAACCCGCCCGCGCCACGGGATGAAGCTGTTTGGCAGCGAGATGGCGATCCGCGCCTGCCTGACCGACCTTCTGTGGGAGCTGGCGCAGCAGGACAGCCTGAACCCGCTGGTGACCGACGTGGCGTTGAACGCGGGCGTGGCGGAAAAGATGGTGCCGGTGCTGCACGATGCGCTGACGCGCCATCACATTCGCCTGACCGATGAAGGCGAGCTGTTCCTGCGCCTGTACTGCGCGGTGTCGGTGCGGCGCATCAGCGAGGGGTATCCGCTGCCGGAATTCCACGCGGAAGACGTGGAAGAGAACGTGCGTGAGGCGGCGAAAGATATCGCCGTCACCATTCAGCAACTGGCGGGCAAAGCGCTGTCGCCGTCAGAAGAGAGCTGGCTGTGCGTGCACATTGCGGCGCGGCAGATCCAGGAGATCGCCCCCAGTGCCATTAACGCCGACGACGACGAAGCGCTGGTCAACTACATTCTGCGCTACATCAACACCCACTATAACTACAACCTGCTGAGCGATGAGCAACTGCATGCAGATCTGCTCACGCACATCAAAACCATGATTACCCGCGTGCGGTATCAAATCATGATCCCCAATCCGCTGCTGGATAACATCAAGCAGCACTACCCGATGGCGTGGGATATGACCCTCGCGGCGGTGTCGAGCTGGGGCAAATACACCCCGTATGTGATCAGCGAAAACGAAATTGGTTTTCTGGTGCTGCATATCGGCGTCGGGCTGGAGCGCCATTACAATATCGGCTACCAGCGCCAGCCGCGGGTGCTGCTGGTGTGCGACGCCGGTAACGCGATGGTGCGCATGATCGAGGCGGTACTTCAGCGTAAATATCCGCAGATTGAGGTGACGCGCACGCTCACCCTTCGTGAGTACGAGCTTGCCGATGCCATTGGCGAAGACTTCGTGATCTCCACCGCCCGCGTGAGCGAAAAATCCAAACCGGTGGTGATGATCGCCCCGTTCCCGACCGATTATCAGTTAGAGCAGATCGGCAAGCTGGTGCTGGTGGATCGCACCCGCCCGTGGATGCTGGAAAAATACTTCGACGCGGCCCATTTCCGCATTCTCGACAAGCCTGTCGACCAGCAAACGCTGTTCCGCGAACTGTGCGGGCAGCTTGAAGGGGAAGGTTTTGTCGGCGCGGAGTTTCTGGAATCGGTTATCGAGCGTGAAGCCATTGTCAGCACCATGCTCGGCGACGGCATCGCGCTGCCGCACTCCCTCGGGCTGCTGGCGCAAAAAACGGTGGTCTACACCGTGCTGGCGCCGCAGGGCATTCAGTGGGGAGATGAAACCGCCCATGTCATCTTCCTGCTCGCCATCAGCAAAAGCGAGTACGAAGAGGCAATGGCGATTTACGACATCTTTGTCACCTTCCTGCGTGAACGCGCGATGGCGCGCCTGTGCCAGTGCGAGAATTTTGCGGCGTTTAAGGCTGAGGCGATGGAGAGTTTGAGTCGGTTTTGACGTTCAGGCGGACAGAGGATATCCGCCTTCATTCAACGCAGATGATGCACAACCTGGTTGCTGCTGCCGCGCCAGATAAGCATAGGATCTTTTAGATCCTGCACGAACTTGCCGTCGACCAGGACGTTAATCAGATCCACCACTTCCATCTGCTGCGCATTTAGTTCATCCAGCTTATAGCCCGTCCAGACCCAGATGTCTTTTCCTGCGCACTCGCGGCGGATGCGTTTTACCAGCTTCAGGATCGCCGGCACGTTTTGCGGATGGAGCGGGTCGCCGCCGGAGAGCGAGATCCCCTGGCGTTTGATGCGCGTGTCGTTCAGGTCGTTGATGATGCGGTCTTCCATCTCAGCGGTAAACGGCATACCCGAGTTCAGGCGCCAGGTGCTTTTGTTGTAGCAGCCGGGGCACTCGTGAACGCAGCCTGATACAAACAGGGTACAGCGGGTGCCGGGGCCGTTGACGATGTCGACGGGGTAGTACTGGTGATAATTCATAGCGTTAACCTGATGCCCTCACCCCGGCCCTCTCCCACAGGGAGAGGGAGAAAACCGGTGGCCGGAATAACAATGTGCTCGATCGGTTCCCTCTCCCTTGAGGGAGAGGGGTAGGGTGAGGGGGAAACCCTGCGCAGAACTTACCCGATCTGCCCATTCCCCAGATGTTTCACCCTGCGCTTCACCTCTTCCTGCTTCCCGGCGTTAAACGGACGGGCATCCGGGCTGCCGAGGTAGCCGCACACGCGGCGGGTCACGGAGACGCGGGCTGCGTCGTGGTTACCGCATTTCGGGCAGGTGAAGCCTTTGCTGGTGCATTCGAACTCACCGGTAAAGCCGCACTCGTAGCACTCGTCAATTGGCGTGTTGGTTCCGTAGTACGGCACGTGCTGATAGCTGTAATCCCACACGTCTTCCAGCGCCTTCAGGTTGTGCTGAATGTTCGGGTACTCGCCGTAGCAGATAAAACCGCCGTTCGCGATGGGCGGATAGGCCGCTTCAAAGTCGATCTTGTCGTACGGGTTCACCTTCTTCTCCACATCGAGGTGGAAGCTGTTGGTGTAGTAACCTTTGTCGGTCACGCCTTCCACGATGCCGAACTCAGCGGTGTCCAGACGGCAGAAGCGATCGCAGAGGTTTTCGCTCGGCGTGCTGTACAGGCTGAAACCGTAGCCAGTTTCCTCTTTCCACTGGTCTACCGCATCGCGCAGGCGCTGCACAATCGCGATACCTTTCTCACGCAGGGCGTCGTTGTCATAGATGTGCTTGTCGCCAAACAGCGCGTTAATCGTTTCGTGAATGCCGATATAGCCAAGAGAGATCGATGCGCGACCGTTTTTGAAGATCTCCGACACATCATCGTCCGCCTTCAGGCGAACGCCGCAGGCTCCTTCCATATAGAGAATTGGCGCGACGCGGGCTTTCACCCCTTCAAGACGGGCGATGCGGGTCATCAGCGCCTTACGTGCCAGCTGTAAACGTTCATCCAGCAGCGTCCAGAAGGCCGCTTCATTCCCTTTAGCTTCCAGCGCGATGCGCGGCAGGTTCAGGCTGATGACGCCCAGGTTGTTGCGCCCGTCGTGGATCTGCTCGCCGTTCTCATCTTCGTACACGCCGAGGAAGCTGCGGCAGCCCATTGGCGTTTTAAACGAACCGGTGACTTTCACCACCTGGTCGTAGTTGAGGATGTCCGGGTACATACGCTTGCTCGCGCACTCCAGCGCCAGCTGCTTGATGTCATAGTTCGGATCGCCAAACTTGTGGTTCAGGCCGTCACGAATGGCGAACACCAGTTTCGGGAACACCGCCGTTTTACGGTTTTTACCGAGGCCGGAGATGCGGTTGCGCAGAATAGACTGCTGGATCAGGCGTGATTCCCAGCTGGTGCCGAGGCCAAACCCGAAGGTCACAAACGGCGTCTGGCCGTTGGCGGTGTGCAGCGTGTTTACCTCATATTCCAGCGACTGGAACGCGTCGTAGCACTCTTTCTCGGTGCGGGAACGGGCGTAACCGTCGGCATCCGGGATCTGCCACTCTTCCGCCGTTTTACGGTGTTTGTTGAAGCTCTCGGCCACGAACGGGGCCAGCACTTCATCGATGCGGTTAATGGTGGTGCCGCCATAGATGTGGCTCGCCACCTGGGCGATGATCTGCGCCGTGACCGCCGTCGCGGTGGAGATGGATTTCGGCGGCTCAATCTCGGCGTTACCCATTTTAAAACCGTGGGTCAGCATGCCTTTCAGGTCGATCAGCATGCAGTTAAACATCGGGAAGAACGGCGAGTAGTCGAGATCGTGATAGTGGATCTCACCGCGCTCGTGCGCAGACACCACGTCGCGCGGCAGCAGGTGCTGGCGGGCATAGTGCTTGGCGACGATACCGGCCAGCAGGTCGCGCTGGGTTGGGATCACTTTGCTGTCTTTGTTGGCATTTTCATTAAGCAGCGACGAGTTGGTTTGCTCTACCAGGCCGCGGATCTCCTGGTTCAGGCGACCGCGTTTCTCACGCTGGACGTCACGGTCGTGACGATACTCAATGTAGGCGCGCGCCAGCTGCTTGTACGGACCAGACATCAGCTGGTTTTCAACCGCGGTCTGGATCTCGTTGATATCCACCTGGCTGCGTTCATGCATCTGGCTGCTAACGACTTCTGCGACGGTGGCGCAGTAATCTGCGTCATCGACTCCCGCTGCTTTAGCTGCACGCAGAATGGCTTCTTTGATGCGCTCTGATTTAAACGGCACTTTACAGCCATCACGTTTCATCACATGCGGTGTCATGATCACTCCATTTTAAAAACAGGTTATCCACAAAGGTGGAGAAGTATTCACCGGACGTATTCCTCGCCGCGGCAAAGACTTCCCGCGTGCCCAGCTCGTGTTATCCACAATTCCGGCCAGCGTTTGCGCCGTCTTGTTGTTGGAATAGTAGACGATAAATACAAGATGTTGGGTCGGCGTGCATTTTAAGTGCTACATATAGTGATTTGCATCAAACAAGTTTGCGATTTTTTTGATGCAGGACAAAGTAAAAAGACGAGAGTACAAACGGCGGGCGCTGGGGCAATTGTAAAGACTCGAAGGAAAAATCTGATTAATTATTCAACAAAAACAAGCGCTCAGCAGAGCCTGTGCTGAGCGCTGCTCGATTAACTCACCCCGCAGGCCCAGCTCAACCCTGCCTGCAAAAAGGCTACGGTAACGATGCAGCCCAGTACCAACGGGATGAGAAGAGAGCTTTCGGGGGCATCGTCCTGTTTTTGAGAACCTTCATTACTCAGCGCAGACATCGCCTCTTCCCGCGTACGCGCCGCCAGCAATTGCTCACGCACCCGCTCATCCGTGAGTCTGCTGGTCAGCGTCGTCAGCAGGAGCATATGCGTACTGCCTGCTTCCGCTGGCGGAATGGCGAGCAGGAAAACCATCCTCACCTCTTCATCACCCTCCAGCCCCGGCCAGCATATCGGATCGTCAAAGAGCGCCAGACAAAATGCCGCCTGTTGCACCGCCTCGGTTTTACCGTGCGGGACGGCGAGCGCTTCACCCAGCGCGGTAGGGCCTTCACTTTCGCGTTGTAAAACGCTTTCGATAAATGCCTCTCGATCGTTGATGACATTCCGCCTGGCGAGCGGCTCGGTGAGCCAACGGATCACTGCTTCCGGCGTACGTTGGGGCGGGTTGATAAACACCAGATCGGGATGCGTCAATGCCAGCAAGTTCATATTAAGCCTCAATCAAAAAATCGCAGGTTGCGGAGGGGAGGATCGCCGTTACCGGTTGCATCGGCTCTTCCAGATAGTTGATCTGCCGTAACACTGCCAGACTTTCCGGGACGGGAGCCGGTTGTGTCCCGGCGTTAAATACGCGTAAGACGGTGCCATGCAGCAGCTGCGCATGGGGCAGAGCGGAAAGGATGAGCGGCTCCGGCACGGTCAGTAGCGAGAACTCTGCCGGAAGCCTGCGCTCGGGCAGACGCAACGAAAAGCGCTCAAGACGGTGATCGAGCGTGTGTAGCGTTTGCCGTTGGTAGGTGAAGGGCTGTCCAACCGCCTGATTTTCCAGCTGGCGCAGCGTGAGGTGGTCGGCGTTGTCGGCCAGTGCGACGGTGAATGAAAAGCGCAACGGTTTCAGCAACTGGGCATCAGGAGTCTCAACCACCGTATTATTGATGCCGGAGGCCCGACCCGGTCGCCATTCGAGATCGCTGCGTCCGAGCACGCCCGTCGATTTAAACATCGTCAGGGCAATAGCAGCGGGTTCGCTGCCGATAATCTGAAATTCTTTCATGCCACGGCTAGTCACAACCAGCGCTTTACCCGGTTCCGTGACAGCGATAATGCCCTCGCTGGTTTCGATATCCACGGGCTTCTCGCGATAGCGTTCTTGCCAGTGTTCACCGTCATATCCCGTTTCGCGCTGGATGATTGCGAAGGGCTGTGAGGCGATAGCGTGACGGGTGTGAACATCGCTGCCGATCAGTAAACGTAGCCGGTGATCGCAGTGGCTGTTTTCCAGCGAAGCCTCGACATACAGATTCGGATCGTCGTGGCGTAATTCGCAGACCAGACGAATGGATAACGGCGTTCGGGCCGTATCCTGACGGCTGGCGAGATCCTGCGGAAGACGCATTGTGGCCTCGACGGTCAGCTTTTCGACAAGCGGCGTTTTTACGCCGTCGACGAGCGTAAAATGCGAACAGCGCGTCGGCGCGTCGCCCGCAAGCGGTGAGAAATCGTAGCTGTCGCCCGCGTCCGCGCAGTCTTCAAAGGTAAAGAAAGAGGGGATACGTCTGCCGCTGCGTTTGTCATGCAGGGTAAGCGTTCCGGCATACAGCGACAGTCGATAATGCGCATTCTCAATCTCGCTGCCCTTTATCTTTTCAGACGCCAGGAAAGGCGCAGGGTCTTCTTCAACGTTAACGGTGAGATAGCCGATCGGCGGCAGAACCGGTGTCTTTACCGCAACGTGCCAGCGGTAATAAGGGAGAAGGGGCGTCTCGCACTCGCCCTCGGCGGTAAGGGAGATCGCCGTTCCGCCGGGCAGAATGTCTCTTTCCAGGACGTCGAAAGGGATGGGCTGCCCCTGATGCGTCAGGGCGATATTATCCGCCCGGCTATACAGGGTGGTTATCACCACGCGCTGCGTTGGGGTAGCTAGCGGGTTAAAGATCAGCAGGTCGCCATCCTGAACGCAGGCGGCGGCCAGGGTTTTCACCACCAGATTCCACAGGCTATGGCACAGCTGTTCGGTTTGTTCCATACGATGCAGAATGTCGCGGTTGGTGGCATCGCTATTACAGCCGCCAATGGAATCGTGGGCATGGTTTCGCAACAGCTTTTTCCAGAGGGTGTCGACTACCGCGAGGTTGACCGGAATCCCCTGGTGACGCGCCATTGCGATTGTCGGCTCCAGCTGTCGCAGGATGAACTGTTCAACCTCATCGTTTTTCTTTTTGATGTCGTAGCGCACGGAGCCGATCGTTTTATGGATGCGGGTGTAGCGCGGCGATTTCAGCTCTCCTTCCAGGAGCTCAAACTGTTCACGCTGCGCGCGAAGGGTTTCTACATAACGCTCCAGAGAGCTGATGAAGTAACGGTCCTGATCCGGGGACTGTGCGCTGGCGACCTCCAGGATTTTCGGCAGCGCCGGGTCGATGCTGACCTGATCGCCGCCGCAGGGCAGGAGCAGGTCGTTTAGACCGGCCCGTGAACGCAAAAGTGTGGTCATCGGGTAGATTTTTCCCCGGAGATGGGAGGCTTCCGAACGCATGTTTTTAGCCGCGCCATAACCGAGCGCCATCACACAGGCGATGACGGTCGCACCTGACGGTGCGCGCCAGAGGAACTGGCTGCTTTTGGCGTGCCTGTCGTGATCGATACCGCGCCAGAATACGATATTGTCGATATTGCAGCCCTGCAAGATCGTGGGCATTTGCGCATTGTGGCCAAAGGTATCCGGAAGATACCCAACCTGCATCGCATGCCCCAGCGTCCGGGCAGAAAAAATGCCGTACTTCAGGTTGCGGATAATCGATTCGCCATGCACGTTGTAGGTGTCCGTCTGGGTATACCATGGCCCTACGAAGATCCTTTTTTCTCTGACCAGCTTTTCCAGCCTGGCGCGATAATCAGGATTGATGGCGAGAAAGTCCTCCACTACCGCCATCTGTCCGTCAAGGTGATAGCAGGTGTAAGCGGAGTCCTGCTCCAGCGTGTTGATGACGTCCGCAAAATTATATGACGCCAGCACCATGCTGTCCTGACGGGTGAAATACCACTCCTGATCCCAGTGCGTATGGGCAATGACGTGGATCTGATTCATGACGTTCCCCTTATCTGGCGTTCTTTGGGCTGACATAGAGCACGCCCAGGGCGCAAATCAGTGCGCCAATAAAGACGCTCGCCAGGTAGCCCGCCACGTTGGTTGCCAGCGGCCAGCCCCAGACGGCTGGCAGAGGCAGCGTCTGCTTCACGCCAAGGGTAATGGCGACCAGCGCGCCGGCGACGGCACCGGTCATGAACACCGGGATCAGACGTGGGTTTTTCAGGATGAACGGGATCGCGCCTTCGGAGATCCCAATCACGCCCAGCAACAACGAGGTGCTACCGACGGTTTTCTCTTCCTGGCTAAAGACATCCGGTAATCCAAAGCGGCCGTTGAGGAACGCAGCAAAGCCGACGCCAATGGAGGGGATCACGATGGAGAGTTCGCGGGCGGTTAAATCAAACGTCTCGCTCATGCCATTCAGGCCGAGCGCGACCGAGCCTGCCGCCTTGTTGACCGGACCGCCCAGGTCGAACGCGGTGCCCGCGGCAATCATCGCGGAATAGAACCCGCGCCCGGTGTCACCTGCCGAGGTAAAAAAGACCACCATCAGCTGGTTAAGCGAGCCAAAAATCGGGTTAATCAAATATTCCATGACCATCACCAGCGTAATGCCGGTGATCAGCGGGACGAGCAGCATGGTTTTAATGGTGGTGAGCTGCTGGCGGACGTGAATCGAATCATTGAGCCAGCGCACCAGATAGCCCACAAAAAAGCCGATACCAATGGCGCCGAAAAAGCCGGATGGCATAAAGCCTTCGATATCAAAGAAGCGCTTATAGACTTCGTCTGACATGATGCCGCCAATAAGACCGGGGATGAGTGCCGGTTTACCGGCAATGGAAAACGCCAGATACATCGCAAAAACGGGATACATGAACTTAATGGTCATAAAGCCCACTTTATCCAGCACGCTGAACGGCGAATGTTCGATGTTAATAAACTGCCCGGTTATTTTGGCCGTCGCCATCATCAGCCCGCCCATCACCACCACCGGCAGCATATAGCTGATGGCCGCCATAATATGGCCAATAAAAATCTGGTAAGCCGAACGCTGAAGATCGTCTTCTTGTGCGACAGTGGTGACGTTTTTTTCCTTTGCCAGCGCCTGACGCAGATAGCGATCGGTATGTTTGATCAGCTCTTGTGTGCGGGTTTGAAGGTGAGGGATGTTTTCAAAACGCTCGGCATCCTGAATGGGAACGTCGGTTGCCAGAATAATGGCCGTGGCGGAGGCGATATCCTGTTTTGTTAAGCGGTTTTTAACGCCGTCGCTGCCCTGCGTTTCGACCTTTACCTCGATATTGTGCTCGTTAGCCCATGCAATAATTTTATTCGCCGCCATAAAGGTGTGTGCGATACCTGTCGGGCAGGCCGTTACCGCGACAACTTTTTGTTTCGTCATTGTCATAATTCCCTGGATATGAAAACAGGGGAAGTATAAAGAGAACCTAAAACAGTTTTTAATGTTTGCTAATACTAATTACGTATCGTGATACGCGTAAATGCAATGTGTGAAGCGCCTTCCAGAGACTATTTCTCTGTTGTGTTAATATCATCTCGGGATTAAACGGGGCGTAATAGATGAATTCATTCCAGGGAAGTGAACGTTTGATATTTGAATACATTCAGCATCATGCGTGTAATATCTCTAATATATCGGCAAAAGAGATTGCCCGTGATACCTTTACCACGACAACATCCGTTAATCGTGTATGTAAAAAAATGGGCTATAAAAGCTATACCGAGCTTCGGTACCGTTTTTTACGCGACCATTTTACACCTGCACCTGCTACACCCGACGTGGGGCCGCAGCCGGATGATATTGTGACAGACGTGTCCAGGTTGCTTACGCATTCCAGCCATATCTATCTTTACGCACGGGGAGCCTCGCTCACCAGCCTCAACTACCTGTCGCGCTTTTTGTCGCTGGCGAGCCTGCCGCACCTTATTTTGAATGACATGCACCAGTTGACACGCGTATCGAAGGGGACGCTGGTGTTGATCAGTAAATCCGGGGAGACGCAGTCGCTGATTGAAATGGCGCGTAACGCGCTGCGCAAAGGGTTGAAGATTATTGCGATTACCCGTCAGGGGTCGACATTGGCGTCGATCTCAACGCTATGCTGGCCGTTACCAATCGACATTAACGCGGTTTCGCTGTATCAGCGGGAAGGGCAGCTTGAACTGTTAAGCGCCGTGGACCGTATCGGCTGTAGGCTGCTACAGCACGATACGGTGTAGTCAGGCCGTCAGAGCTGCTTCACTATTCCCAGGCGTACGGCATAATCATTTTCATGGTTGCCGTCATTATTGATGTACGTTTTATCCAGTGAAACCAGTTCGACGTATGGCGTCCAGCCATCGTCGAGCTTGTAGTTGAACGCGACGGTATGCTCCCAGTAGGTGTCATCCCCGGTTCCCTGATCGACGTTATCCTGCCAGCGAAAGCGCGGGTTATAGGACATACCGAATTTGCCGATGTTATACGCGAACCAAATGTCGAACTGGTGTGACTGGCGGCGAGTATAACCGCTGCCGTCGAGTTCTTTATCGCTGTGCGCGTCATTGACGGTGTTATAGCGGTAACGGGCGGAGAGATTCAGACCGTTATCGAAGGCTTTCCAGCCCTGAATGAAGGGGCGGTAATGCGTATTGCTGGCGGTGAAAACCGTCACCATGCCAGGCGCAACGGCGAAACCATTTCCCAGATCAAAACGCCAGCGCGTTTCGATTTCCTGTGCCGCTTCCGTTAACCCCTTGTCGTCGGGATTATATCTGTCGGTATCACCAAAAAACGTATCATTATGGTTTTGTGCGGCTTCAACGGAGAAGTAAAAACCGTTATTCGCCTGATGCATGACCTTAATGCGTGAATCATTTACGTCTGAGCGCGTATTATGACCAAAGCGAAGGTCGACGGACGTATTCCCGCACCATCCCTGTGTGCTCAATAATAATGCGCTAATACACGTTGCTTTAATAATTATCTTTTTCATAATATCCTGCCGAGGTTATTTAATTGGCAGGCTATTTTTATTTTGAGTGCGCCATATTGTAAAAGTTATCGTCGTACATTTAGCGTATCGCTAAACATAAAAAAAGAGATACAGCATGCTGTATCTCCTGAGGTTTATTCCTGCACCCACCAGATAGCTTCAAACGGGCGCAATAGCAACGTATCGGGTCGGAAGGGAACCTCTTCATAGTTGCTGAGTGCCACCCGCCATGCTCCCTCTACGGGGGCGGGCTGCCACTGCTGGCGCGCGTGGCTCAGGTTCGCCACCACCATCAGCGTTTGTCCTTGCCACTGGCGGCGGTAGCACCACAGGGAAGGGTGATCCGGAAGCAAATCTTCATAGTCTCCCCACGTCAGTACCGACAAGGTTTTGCGCAGGCGAATCAGCGACTGATAGGTGTAAAACACCGAATCGGGGTCGTCCAGCGCCGCGCGGGCGTTCACGGTTTCGTAGTTGTCGCAGACGCCAATCCACGGCTCGGCCTCGGTAAAGCCCGCATTATGCGAGGCGTCCCACTGCATCGGCGTGCGGCCATTATCGCGTGACTTACTCGCCAGAATCACCAGTAGTTCATCCGTATCGCGACCGTTAGCCCGCTGTTCGGCGAACATGTTCAGGCTTTCCACGTCGCGGTAGTCGGTGATACGGCTGAAATGCGGGTTGGTCATACCCAGTTCTTCACCCTGGTAGATATACGGCGTGCCCTGCATCCCGTGCAGCACCATGCCGAGCATTTTCGCCGCCGCCACGCGGTGTTCCCCTTCGTCACCAAAGCGCGACACGATGCGCGGCTGGTCATGGTTACACCAGAACAGCGCGTTCCAGGCTTTGTTGTGCATCCCCTGCTGCCAGTGGCGGAAAAGGGTTTTTAGCGCCACAAAGTCCGGCTTCGCCTTCGTCCATTTTTCGCCGCCGGGGTAGTCTACCTTGAGGTGGTGGAAGTTAAAGGTCATCGACAGCTCGCGGCCGTCAAGAGACGCGTACTGTTGGCAGTTCTCCAGCGAGGTGGAGGACATCTCGCCCACCGTCATCAGATTACGCGGCGTAAAGACGTCGCGGCTCATCTCCTGGAGATATTCGTGGATGCGCGGCCCGTCAGTGTAGAAGCGGCGACCGTCGCCGAGGGTATCGTCCGGGAAATCCTGATCTTTTGAAATCAGGTTAATCACGTCCAGACGCAAGCCGTCCACGCCGCGATCGGCCCAGAACTCGCACACTTTTTTCAGCTCGGCGCGCACCGCCGGGTTTTCCCAGTTGAGATCCGCCTGCTCCGGTGCGAACAGGTGCAGATAATACTGCTCGCTTTCGGCGTGCCAGCGCCAGGCGTTGCCGCCAAATTTGGAGCGCCAGTTGTTGGGAAGCGTATCCGGCGTACCGTCGCGCCAGATATAGAACTGGCGGTACGGACTCGCTTTATCCAGCGACTCACGGAACCAGGCGTGCTGCGTGGACGTGTGGTTAAAGACCATATCCAGCACGATGCGGATGCCGCGTTCATGCGCCCGGGCAACCAGCTCGTCAAAGTCGTCCAGCGTGCCGTAGGTCGGATCGATGGCAGTGTAGTTCGCCACGTCGTAACCGTTATCCACCTGCGGGGAGATATAAAACGGCGTCAGCCAGATGGCGTCAATGCCGAGGGTTTTCAGGTAGTCCAGGCGCTGCGTTACGCCGCGCAGATCGCCCGTGCCGCTGCCGGTGGTGTCCTGGAAACTCTTTGGGTAAATCTGATAGATGACGCCGTTCTGCCACCAGTGAGGAAGGGTATTCATAGTACGTTCCTGCAAATGCGAAGGGGCGCAACTGCGCCCCGAAAGAGAGAATTAAACAATCTGCAACGTGCCCTGACGGAACTTACGCTGGTAAACCACAGTAGTCAGCGCCATTGGGATGATAATCGCCACCGCCATCGCCAGCGCAAATACCTGCCAGAACGCGGGCTGAATGGAGAGGATACCCGGCAGGCCGCCGACGCCAATCCCGTTCGCCATCACGCTGTTCAGGCCGCACAGCAAGCCCGCCAGACCGGAGCCGATCATCGCGCAGAGCATCGGGAAGCGGTATTTCAGGTTGATACCGTACATCGCCGGTTCAGTGACGCCGAGGTAAGCGGAGATGGCAGCCGGAACGGAGATCTCTCGCTCGTTGTGCTTACGGCTGACGATGATGATGCCGGTTACCGCCGAGGCCTGCGCAATGTTAGACAGGGCGATGATCGGCCAGACAGGCGTACCGCCGAGGCTCTGGATCATCTGCATATCAATCGCCAGCGTGGTCTGGTGCACGCCGGTGATCACCAGCGGAGCGTAGAGGAAGCCAAACAGCGCGGCACCGATTGGCGCGAAGCTGCCGGTCATCAGGTGACGGACCGCGAAGGCCACGCCGTCGCCAATCATGCGGCCAAACGGACCGATAAAGGCGTGCGCCAGGAACACCGCCAGGATCAGCGAGCAGACCGGGACCACAACCAGATAGAGGTAATCCGGCACGATGCGCTTCAGGCGCGTCTCAATAAAGCCCAGCGCCAGGCCCGCCAGCAATGCCGGGATCACCTGCGCCTGATAGCCCACTTTGGCGATGGTAAACAGGCCAAAGTTCCACACCTCTGGCGTTTGCTGACCAAGTAAGTAAGCGTTCATTAACTGCGGAGAGACCAGCGTCACGCCGAGCACGATACCGAGAATTGGCGTTCCGCCCATTTTGCGCACCGCGGACCAGCAGATCCCGACCGGCAGATAGAAGAAGATCGCTTCGCCAATCAGCCACAGGAAGTCATAGATGCTTTGCAGCGCCGGGTACATCTGCGCCAGGGTTTTGCCGTCGCTCATTGGCACATCGCCGATGACGTTACGGAAGCCCAGAATTAAGCCCCCGCTGATCAGCGCTGGCAGCAGCGGGAAGAAGATCTCCGCAAAATGGGAAATCAGCTGCTCATGCCATTTCATATTCTGGCGCGCGGCCTTCTTCGCCTGCTCTTTATCGGCGGAAGAGTGCCCGGTAGTCGCCAGCAGAGCCTGATAGTAATCGCCCACTTCGGTACCAATCACCACCTGAAACTGCCCGGCGTTGGTGAAGCAGCCTTTAACCATAGAAAGCTCTTCAATGGCCTTCGGGTTGGCTTTGGCCGGATCGTTCAGCACGAAGCGCAGGCGGGTAATGCAATGGCTGACGGTGGCGATGTTATCGCGTCCGCCGACCAGGACGATCAGCTGATCGATATCTGTTTGTTTGACTTTACTCATCATGAAACCTCATGACAGATGGTGATAGGGGTTATGACCTGTGCGCAAGCCTACTCCTTCAACGTGACGGCGAAAATGGGAACGTTCCCGAAATCGGGCGAAGATCACAATAATCTATTCAAAAGAATTATGAGAGATGGGCTGGAATAACGATCTGACGGGGCTCGGTACGCCCGGTAATCTGCTCGATCAGCTGCGCGGCAGCCTGCCGGCCAGACTCGGCGTAACCCGGATCAACGCTGATAATCTCCGGGTGTAAGAACTTCATCAGCGGCGTGCTTCCCACGCTCGCTAATTGCAGTTCCCCGATGCGCTGCTCCTGCAAATATTTGCTCGCACCCAATGCAAGGGTATCGGTGGCGCATACCAGGGCGGTGGTTTGTGACGTCAGCACGCTGGCGACCTGTTCATATCCCTGTTTCATACCCAGACCGGGCAGCGCGGCCACGGCGGGGAGATTGTGTTTTTTACAAAACGCCAGGTACGCTTCGTGGCGACGCTTGCCGGTGGTGATGTCGGCATGCGGCACGCCGAGATAGCTAATATGCCGATGGCCCTGTTCATACAGGCGCTGCATCAGGATCACGATCGCCCCTTCGTCATCGTAACAGACAGAGGCAAACCCGCTGGCGTCGCGCGCCAGCAGCACCAGTGACGGCTGCCAGGGTTTAAGCACGTCCTCTTTTAGGCCGGTAAATCCGAACAGCACCACCCCATCAATATTACGGCGCTGAAGCATGCCGAGATGCTCCTCCACCATTTGCGCGGAGAACTTGCTCTCCATCATGATCGGATCGTAGCCTTGCTCGTAGAACGCGGGCAGCATCGTCTGTACGGCGAGGTTTTCGGAGAGGGAATCCAGACGCGAGACAATAATGGCGACCACTTTATCGCTCTGCCCGCGCATGGCGCGCGCGGAGCGGGAAGGGGAAAAACCGTGCTGATTCATCACCGCCTCGACGCGCTCGCGTGTGCGCTCGCTGACACCGCTTTCGTTGTTCAGCACGCGTGAGACAGTCGATTTCCCCACGCCGCTTAAACGCGCGATATCTTTAATCGTAAGGCGGTTCTGCATGCTGTATTCCCTGTAACAACGATAAAATAATCAATTGAGCCTAATGCTATCCTGCGAATTCGCTATGGGCAAAGTCTGGTTTACGTTCGGTTTATTTGCAGGGCGTTATAATACCGCCCGATTAGTCACAAACGGTATGGATAAATCACTATACTGCGTGCCGATACCCAACTTTTTACTTACCGGAGGCCACATGGATCCCGATCCCACACCTCTCCTGACCAGGAGAAAACCTTCTTTCCGGTAAGCCAGCCTTTTGCTGTCTCACCGGCGTGAGGCAGCAACGTTCATACGTTCCTGCTTGATAAATTAAGTGCCTGACAGGTACGGCTTTGCCACGCCTGCGGGAAAACTGCGTCCGCCTTTGCGGATGCGGGGGAATGACTATGCTGAAAAATATCACCCGGCAGCTGCAAGCGCTGCTGAGCCGTCACCTGCCACATCGCCTGATTGCGCGCGATCCGCTGCCAAATGCCAACACCATGGCGGGAGCGGCAATCCCCGCTTCCCTGACCGAGCGCTGCCTGAACGTGGCGGCGATGGATGAAAACGAAGTCTGGCGCGCCTTTGGCGGCCACCCGGAAGGGCTGAACGCGCAAGAAGTGTTAAAAATCCGCGCGGAACATGGCGATAACCAGATCCCGGCGCAGAAACCCTCTCCCTGGTGGGTCCACCTGTGGCTCTGCTACCGCAATCCGTTCAACCTGCTGCTGACGGTGCTCGGGATTATCTCTTACGCCACTGAAGATCTGTTTGCCGCAGGCGTGATTGCCCTGATGGTGGGGATCTCCACGCTGCTGAACTTTATTCAGGAAGCGCGCTCCACCAAAGCGGCGGACGCCCTGAAAGCGATGGTCAGCAACACCGCCACCGTGTCGCGCGTGATTAACGACCTCGGCGAGAACGCCTGGATTGAGCTTCCCATTGACCAGCTGGTGCCGGGCGATCTGGTGAAGCTGGCGGCGGGGGACATGATCCCGGCGGATTTACGCTTCATCCAGGCGCGGGATCTGTTCGTCGCGCAGGCGTCACTCACCGGTGAATCCCTGCCCGTAGAGAAGGTAGCGCGGACCCGCGATCCGCAGCAGATGAACCCGCTGGAGTGCGACACCCTGTGCTTTATGGGCACCACGGTGGTTAGCGGCACCGCGCAGGCGATTGTCACCGCCACCGGCGGCAATACCTGGTTTGGACAGCTTGCCGGACGCGTCAGCGAGCAGGAGAGCGAGCCGAATGCGTTCCAGAAAGGCATTGGCCGCGTCAGCATGCTGCTGATCCGCTTTATGATGGTCATGACGCCGATTGTCCTGCTGATCAACGGCTACACCAAAGGCGACTGGTGGGAGGCGGCGCTGTTCGCGCTCTCCGTGGCCGTTGGCTTAACGCCGGAAATGCTGCCGATGATTGTCACCTCCACGCTGGCGCGCGGGGCGGTCAAACTCTCTAAACAAAAGGTGATTGTTAAACACCTCGACGCCATCCAGAACTTTGGCGCGATGGACATCCTTTGCACCGATAAAACCGGCACCCTGACGCAGGACAAAATCGTGCTGGAGAACCACACCGATATCGCCGGAAAGACCAGCGAACGGGTGCTGTACAGCGCGTGGCTGAACAGCCACTATCAGACCGGGCTGAAAAACCTGCTCGACGTGGCGGTGCTGGAAGGGGTGGACGAGGAGTCTGCCCGCACGCTCTCCGGTCGCTGGCAGAAGGTGGATGAAATCCCGTTCGACTTCGAGCGCCGCCGCATGTCGGTGGTGGTCAGCGAGCAGGCGGACGTACATCAGCTGATCTGCAAAGGGGCATTGCAGGAGATCCTGAATGTTTCCACGCAGGTGCGCCATAACGGCGAGATCGTGCCGCTGGATGAGACCATGCTGCGCCGCATCAAACGCGTCACCGATAACCTGAACCGTCAGGGGCTGCGCGTGGTGGCAGTAGCCAGCAAGTTCCTGCCTGCGCGGGAAGGTGACTACCAGCGTATCGATGAATCCGATTTGATCCTCGAAGGTTACATCGCATTCCTCGATCCGCCGAAAGAGACCACCGCGCCGGCGCTAAAAGCGCTGAAAGCGAGCGGTATCACCGTCAAAATCCTCACCGGCGACAGCGAGCTGGTGGCGGCCAAAGTGTGCCACGAAGTCGGCCTGGACGCGGGCGACGTCGTCGTGGGGAGCGACATTGAGCACCTGTCCGACGATGAGCTGGCCGAGCTTGCCCAACGCACCACGCTGTTTGCCCGCCTGACGCCGATGCATAAAGAGCGCATCGTCACTCTGCTGCGTCGCGAAGGGCACGTAGTGGGCTTTATGGGCGACGGCATCAACGATGCGCCAGCCCTGCGTGCGGCGGATATCGGTATCTCCGTGGACGGCGCGGTGGATATTGCCCGCGAAGCGGCGGATATCATTCTGCTGGAAAAGAGCCTGATGGTGCTGGAAGAGGGCGTCATCGAAGGGCGTCGCACCTTCGCCAATATGCTCAAATACATCAAAATGACCGCCAGCTCCAACTTCGGCAACGTCTTCAGCGTGCTGGTAGCGAGCGCGTTTCTGCCGTTTCTGCCGATGCTGCCGCTGCACCTGCTGATCCAGAACCTGATGTACGATGTCTCTCAGGTAGCGATCCCGTTTGATAACGTGGACGACGAGCAGATCCAGAAGCCGCAGCGCTGGAACCCCGCCGATCTGGGGCGCTTTATGCTGTTCTTTGGGCCGATCAGCTCTATCTTCGACATTCTGACCTTCTGCCTGATGTGGTTTGTGTTCCATGCGAATACGCCAGAACACCAGACGCTGTTCCAGTCCGGCTGGTTCGTGGTGGGACTGCTGTCTCAGACGCTGATTGTGCACATGATCCGCACCCGTCGTATTCCGTTCATCCAGAGCCGTGCCGCGTGGCCGCTGATTGTGATGACGGGCATTGTGATGGCGCTCGGGATCGCGCTGCCGTTCTCGCCGCTGGCAAGCTACCTGCAACTTCAGGCGCTGCCGCTGAGCTACTTCCCGTGGCTGGTGGCGATCCTCGCGGGCTACATGGTGCTGACGCAGATGGTGAAAGGGTTCTATGCGCGCCGGTATGGATGGCAGTAACGGCAAGCCCGGTGGCGCTGCGCTTACCGGGCCTACGATCCGAACGTAGGCCGGGTAAGGCGAAGCCGCCACCCGGCAGCTGGCTTTCCTCCCAAATTCAACAACCTGTGATCTCCGTCGGCGCATTCGCTTGACGACAATTTGAGCGCATGTTAACAGAATGTTTTGCCTGTATTTGGCCCGTCAGATAAGGAACATTCATGTTACGGTACAGCCTCTTAACCGCCGGGCTCATGCTCGGCGCCTCCGCCTTTGCCGCCCCGGCAGGTGACCTTCCCTTAATGCCCTGGCCTGCGAAGGTTGAACGTCCGACCACTCAGGGCGCGCTGGTGCTTAACAATCAACTCTCTGTGAGCGTCAGCGGCGACGATCTGGGGGATGCGGTCAACCGCCTGCGCCAGCGCATTGCGCTGCAAACCGGCTGGACGCTACAGCCGCAGGCCGAAAAACCTGACAAGCCGACCATCCGCATCGCCATCACCAAAAAGGTGAAGCCGCAGCCGCTGCCGGACAGCGATGAGAGCTATAAACTCACGGTGGACGCCAACGGCGTAAATATCTCTGCCAACACCCGCTTCGGCGCGCTGCGCGCCATGGAAACCTTGCTTCAGCTGATGCAGAACGGCGCCGAAAACACCTCGATCCCGTGGGTGACCATTGAAGATTCGCCGCGCTTCCCGTGGCGCGGGCTGCTGCTCGATTCGGCGCGCCACTTCCTCCCGATTCAGGATATTAAACGCCAGATCGACGGCATGGCCGCGGCAAAGCTCAACGTCCTGCACTGGCATTTGACGGACGATCAGGGCTGGCGCTTTACCTCGAAGCGTTATCCAAAATTAACCCAGCTTGCCAGCGATGGGCTGTTCTACACCCCGGAGCAGATGCGCGAGATTGTGCGTTACGCTACCGAGCGCGGCATACGCGTGGTGCCGGAAATTGATATGCCGGGCCACGCCTCGGCGATTGCCGTCGCCTACCCGGAGCTGATGAGCGCGCCGGGGCCTTACGCCATGGAGCGCCACTGGGGCGTGCTGAAGCCGGTGCTGGATCCAACCAAAGAGGCAACTTATACCTTTGCCGACGCGATGGTCAGCGAACTGGCGGCGATCTTCCCGGATCCGTATCTGCATATTGGCGGCGATGAGGTTGACGACAGCCAGTGGAAAGCGAACGCTGCGATCCAGACGTTTATGCGCGACAACAAACTGGCGGACAGCCACGCGTTGCAGGCGTATTTCAACCGCAAGCTGGAGACGATCCTTGAGAAGCACCACCGGCAGATGGTTGGCTGGGATGAGATCTACCATCCCGATCTGCCGAAAAGCATTCTGATCCAGTCCTGGCAGGGACAGGACGCGCTGGGGCAGGTGGCGCAGAACGGTTATAAGGGCATTCTCTCAACCGGTTTCTACCTCGATCAGCCGCAATCCACCGCCTACCACTACCGCAATGAAATTGTGCCGCAGGGGCTGAACGGCGTGGATGTGATAGCGGACACCGACAGCGTCCAGAGCTGGGCTTTCTCCATGCCGCGTCTGAAAGGCAAGCCGGTGGAAGGCAGCTTTACGCTGGTGAAAGGCGATGCCGGGTGGCGTGGATTTATTGATTTTGCCGGGAAATCGCGTCGGGCGGTGGATAACATTCAGTGGCGGGACGACAACCAGGTAACGTTTACCGTTGATACCTGGATGGGTGAAACGCGTCCGGTCGTTTCTGTTGAGAACGATAAGCTCAGCGGCTATTTCCTGGTGGGTAACGCCCGCTACCCGATCGACGGCACGCGTCTGGACGCGGTGCCAAAAGGCATACCGCCGGTGGTGCCGGACCCGGCGAACGAGGCTAATCTGCTCGGCGGTGAAGCCGCGCTGTGGGCGGAAAACGTGGTCGCGCCGGTGCTGGATATCCGTCTGTGGCCGCGCGCCTTTGCGGTGGCGGAGCGGCTATGGTCGGCAAAGGACGTCAACGACATCGACAACATGTATACCCGGCTCCAGGCGATGGACAGTTGGTCCACGGTGTCGGCTGGACTACAGCAGCATACCCAGCAGCAGGTGCAGTTCACGCGCCTCGCCAACAATGCGGATACCCTGCCGCTGCAAATTCTCGCCCAGGCGCTTGAACCGGCGCAGTATTACACCCGCCAGCATCTTAAGTTCCAGGCCGGAAACTATCATCAGTTTGAGCCGCTCAACCGGCTCGCTGACGCGCTAAACGCGGAAAGTGCGACCGTGCGTCAGATGAATAAATGGGCGGACCGTCTGGTGAGCGACGCGGAAGACACGGAAAGCGCCGACGCGCTGCGCCACGTCTTTAACCGCTGGCAGAACAACACCAGCGATGCGCTGGCCTTGAGTGAAAACAGCTATCAGCTGAAGGCCATTAAGCCGGTGATCCAGGAGGTGGATAAACTGGCCTCGATTGGCCTGAGGCTGACGGATCTGGTGGCGCGTCAGGGCACGCTGGACGACAACGAGATCGCGTCGATCCAGAGCGAACTGGATAACGCGGCGACGATCCAGGACGAGGTGGTGATTGCGGCGGTGTACCCGCTGGAGACGCTGCTTAGGGCGACGCGGAATCAGTAACAAATGCGCCCGGTGGCGCTACGCTTACCGGGCCTACGTGACGTGTAGGCCCGGCAAACGAAGTGCCGCCGGGCGTGAAGGCAACTCAGTTCTTCAGCACCCACGCCTCTCTCCAGTGCGCGCCCACGCCTGGCTCAAACTGGGTCGCGTATTTGCTCCACTGCACGCAGTAGCCGCTATACGGGAACGGTTTACACTCGTAGGTCTTACCGTTTTTAGGCTGTAACACCACGGTGCCCGCTTTGTAAGAGGCAATGCTGTCCGGGAAGATAAAGTCATGCGGGCCGCTGCTGTCCGCCGCGTCGCTTTCCAGCATCAGGTTTAGCACGTCCTGCGCGAACAGCGTGCCGTCTTTATTGGTGGCGTAGTATTTCAGCATATGGTGGCCCGCCGTGACGTCAGTCAGCGTCATGGTCACGTTTTGATTGACGTTATTCATATCCTGCTTCAGGTAACCTTTTTCGGCACCGTGGTGGTTCATCACGTGCGCTTCAAAATTAACGTCACCCTGCGTGTTCACATGGAAGGTCACAATCACATTGCCATGTTCGATTTTGCTGTATTGCAGATCGGAAACGGCGATGGTCTCGCTCACCTGCGCTTTTTGCTCTTCATAAGAGATGGCAACGGATTTCAGCGTGCTGCCGTCTTTCACGAATACGCTGTTGGCGCCGTGAACCGGACTAATTTCACCGGCTTCATCTTTCACACCGACGCGGACATCGCTATGAGCGGTGTTGATCTTCTGCGCCAGATCGTAGGACCACTGGTTAGCGTCGCCTTGTTCTGAAGAGCCGATGGTCATTTCAGTACGCAGGGCGGCAACTTCCCCGTTGGCGTCGAAGAAGCGTGCAATCACTTTATCGCCCACGTTCAGGTTATTCCCGGCAATCTGTCCGCTCAGGGTTTTACTCCACTGGGATATTACCGCTGGGGTATCGTCCGGCGTGACGTTGCCGCCGTTACCGAAATCAACGTCAATGGCCTGATAGAAACTGTTTGCGGTATCCGCAATTTCCCACACGCCATAAATAACCTGGTAGCCCGTACGTTCCGGGACATTACAGGTCATGGATTTTGTCATGGACGGTGCCTGACCATTCCCGTTAATAGTACAGAACGGCGTTAATTCGAACTGGTCACGGGTCAGCGGTTTATTGGGGTCCCAGTTTTGTTTGGTGATGTAATAACGCCAGTTGGCGGTTTTATGCGGCGCGGTATGGTGCCAGACAAATTCATGCGGGCCTGCCGTCATGGGGCTTTTGGTCCAGGCGTTCAGGCTCTGCTTATCAAGCTGGGAGTAGCTGGCAATACCGGCGCTGGCAAGCTGGCCGTCAGGCGGCATTGCGCCCGTCGGGAAGCCGGAGGTCTTTTCTACACTCTGCGGTTCATATTGTACAGAGCCACAGTCAATATTCTGGCCGAGCTTACACATATAAGCGCGGCTGGCGGGGGATTCTATATATCCGTGTGCAAGTGCGGAAGACGCAACCGCTAATGTGGCAACGGCCAGCGCGATCTTAGAGAGTTTCATTCTTCATCCATTAATTAGAATATAACAAGGCAGCGTCAGTCTATTAATGGAGTGGGGATGCGTCATTGCCTGGAGAGAGTAAAAATGGTCGCAATAAAAAAAGGCAGCCTGAGCTGCCTTCTCTTTATTGAAATAAATTAGCGACGTACGGCAATCGCTTCAATTTCAATTTTTACGTCTTTTGGCAGACGCGCCACTTCCACACAGGAGCGCGCCGGGAAGGTGGCGTTGTGCTCGGTGAAGAACGCTTCATAAGTGGCGTTAACGGTGGCGAAATCGTTTAGATCTTTCACGAACACGGTGGTTTTGACGATATCGCTCACTTTCAGACCGGCAGATTCGACGATCGCCTGCACGTTTTCCAGCGACTGACGCGCCTGCGCCGCTACGTCGGCTGGCACTTCACCGGTTTTTGGGTTCACCGGGATCTGACCAGAAGTGATGATCATGCTGCCCAGATCAACGCCCTGAACGTATGGGCCGATAGCCGCTGGTGCATTTTCCGTCGCGAGTACTTTGCTCATTTTTTCTCCAGAATTACAGCGTTAAGAATGTTCCCGGCCATTATAACAGCCGGGATTTCATTACCAACCTCAATTAGTTGGCCAGCACCACATAATGAGAAAACTCTTTTTCGCAGTATTTGCATTTGAGTGCGATGTCATTGGCGCGCTTTTTCACTGCGAAACTGGAGGAAACCGGCTCAGCATGACTGATGCAGTTGCTGTTCGGGCAGACCAGCACGCTTTCGATGCGATCCGGCAGGCTTGGGCGGGATTTGCCCACCACGTCGTAATCGTCGATGCGGTTAACCGTGGCGTCCGGCGCGTACAGAGACAGCTGGTTGACCTGCTCGTCGGTCAGGAAAGTGTTCTCGATCTTGATCAGGTCTTTACGGCCCATTTCGCCCGACGGCAGGTTCAGGCCGATGGTGATGCGCTGGTCGGTTTCAGTCAGTTTGAACAGCGTCAGCAGCTTAAAGCCCACCTGCGCAGGGATGTGGTCAATCACGGTGCCACGCTTGATGGCTTCAACCTGGAGTTTGTTATCGTGTGTCATGGTCGTCTCCCCTTACAGAGCTAATTCGCGATTCAGAACCAGTGCCAGTAACGCCTGGCGGGCGAAGATGCCGTTTCCGGCCTGCTGGAAGTACCAGGCGTGCGGCGTTTTATCCACGTCTGTGGTGATCTCATCGATGCGCGGCAGCGGGTGCAGCACCTTCATGTTGTCGCGCGCGCCCTCGAGGTCGCTGGCGCGCAGGACGAACTGCGCCTTCACGTTGGCGTACTCGGATGGGTCAAGACGCTCTTTCTGCACGCGGGTCATGTAGAGAATATCCACGTTGCCCATCACTTCTTCTATGCTGGCGTGCAGGCTCCACGCGATGCCTTTTTCGTCCAGCATATCGAGAATGTACTGCGGCATCGCCAGCGCGTCCGGCGCGATGAAGAAGAAGCGGTTGCCGTTAAATTTCGCCAGCGCCTGGGTCAGGGAATGGACGGTGCGGCCATATTTCAGGTCGCCGACCATGGCGATGTTCAGGTTCTCAAGCGTGCCCTGCGTCTCCCGAATGGTGAACAGATCCAGCAGGGTCTGCGTCGGGTGCTGGTTGGCACCGTCACCGGCGTTCAGCACCGGAATGCCGCCGGAAAACTCGGTCGCCAGACGCGCCGCGCCCTCCTGCGGGTGGCGCATCACAATCGCGTCCACGTAGGTACTGATAACCGAAATGGTATCCGCCAGGGTCTCGCCTTTTTTGCCCAGCGACGTGTTGCTGCTGTCCGAGAAGCCCACCACGCTCGCCCCGAGGCGGTGCATGGAGGTTTCAAAGGAGAGGCGGGTGCGGGTGGAGGCTTCGAAGAAGCAGCTCGCAATCACCTTGTGCTTCAGCAGCTCCGGTTGCGGATTGGCCTTCAGTTTTGCCGCGGTTTCCAGAACCAGTTCCAGCTCTTCGCGGCTGAGGTCGTTTATGGAAATGATGTGTTTTTGATAAAGCGGATTCATGTTTATCTCCTGACGCCGGGCAAAAAAAAGCCCCTCAAATGAGGGGCTCTGGGAATAGGTTTAGCAACGGGAAGAAAAACGGCAGGCCAGCGTCTGATTTCAGACGCGGTAAGACGATATGTCGTACACGCTTGACCATGCTTCCTCCCGGCAAATTGTCGGGCATTATACGCAGCTCGCTTTTGGGATCAAGCGATTTAATGCACGCTTTACTCAATGCAAACGGTTCTTTATGAATATTAATGCGTTCTTAGTAAATAATTAATTTGCTTATGCACCAGCGCGGTGCGCTTCACCACGCGGGGCGCGACCCAGACAATACTGCTTCCGGCCACCACGCCTAAAATTTCCGGTAACTGGTGATAATCCAGAATACGCGCCACCGCGCGGCCATATCCGGCGACGGTATGGATAAGGATAAATTCGCTGTTGTGCTCCACGCTCACCACCATTTCAGAGACGGTACGCGCCGCGTCGGGGGCCGGGCGCAGCTGGGGATTCAGCGAATAAATCTTTAGCCCTTTGGCATTGCGAATTTTTATGACACCGAGCAACTTGAGCAGACGTGAAACGGTGGACTGGCTGATGGTCTCAAAACCCCGCTCCTGTAAGTCGCGGCGGATCTCCTCCTGGGAGAGATAGCTCTTTTCCGCGATCAGACGCTGGCAGACCGTTAGCTGTAGTTGCTCTTTGGGAGAGTACTCTTCGTAATCCATCATAGTTCCCATATCAGTTCCCGAAATAACCGGTGGCACCGCACCGATCCGTAGGCCGGATAAGCGCAGCGCCATCCGGCAAATTACAACAGGGCGCCCAGGCTTAACGCCACCATAATCACCACCGTTAAAATCCCCAGCAGCGGCGCGACCCATTTCAGATAGCGCACGTAGGGCACGCGGGCGATAGCCAGCCCGCCCATCACGACGGCAGAGGTGGGAGTGATCAGGTTAACGATGCCGGACGCCGACTGGTAAGCCGTAACCACCAGGTCGCGGTTGACGTTAGCGAAATCGGCAAGTGGCGCCATGATCGGCATCGTCAGAACGGCCAGGCCGGACGAAGAAGGCACAAGAAACGACAGCACCACTTCCAGCCAGTACATCACGTTGATGAACGCCACCGTCGACAATCCGGTGACTATTCCCTCGGCGCTGTGCAAAATGGTGTGGGTAATCATGCCCTTATCCATGATCACTACGATACCGCGCGCGATGCCGATAATCAGCGCGACGCCCAGCAAATCTCGCGCGCCGTTGATAAAGGTTGAGGTCAGCTCCTCTTCGCTCATGCGGGCGATCAGCCCGACGATAATCGCGCTGGCGAGGAACACCGCCGAGATCTCCGCCATCCACCAGCCCAGCACCGCCACGCCGTAGATCATCACCGCGAAGGCGAGGGCGAAGATCACCAGGATGAGTTTGCGCACCGGGGTAAACTCCAGCGACTGCTCGCCCTTGTTGCCGAGGAAGTGGGCGCGGTTCTCTTCCTGCTTATCCGCCACGATCGACAGCGACGGATCCTTGCGCACCTTGCGGGCATAGCGCATTACCCACGCCACGCAGATGATCCAGCCGATCACCAGCAGCGCGATGCGCAACATGATGCCGTTGGTGAAGGGGATCCCGGCGGCGTTGGCGGCGATCACCGTGGCGAACGGGTTGATGGTGGAGCCGAGGGTGCCGATCCCCGCGCCGAGCAGCACGGTGGACGCAGCAACCACCGGATCGAACCGCGCCGCCAGCATCACCGGCACCAGTAAGGTATAGAAGGGCAGCGACTCTTCTGCCATGCCGTAAATCGTGCCGCCTGCGGCAAACAGCGCCATCAGAACCGGGATCATCCACTCTTCGCGGCCGCGTAGTCGGGTAGTGACGCGCTCGATCCCGGCGTCTATCGCCCCGGTTTTAGTGACGATCCCGAGGAATCCCCCGATGATAAGGATAAACAGCGCCACGTCGATGGCCCCGGCCTGGCCGGATTCTGGATCGTACAGCCCGGCAATCGGCGCCATCAGCACCGAAACCAGCCCCTGCGGGTGCGCTGCCACGTGCGCGTAGGTGCCAGCAACCGGCACTTCTTTACCGAGCGCCTCGTTCATTGCCATATGGTACTGCCCGGCCGGAACAATCCACGTCAGCACGGCAACCACGGCAATCAGAAAAAAGAGAATGGTGTAAGCGGAGGGAAACTTGAACTTGCCCATGATGTTCTCCTGAACCCGGCGCACCCCGCGGCGCGCCGGGCGGTGATTAGTCGCCGAGTGTCGCCACCATGACCGCTTTAATGGTGTGCATGCGGTTCTCTGCTTCGTCGAAGACGATGGAGTTCGGTGATTCGAAGACCTCTTCCGTCACTTCCAGCCCCTTCAGGCCGTACGCCATTTCGATTTCGCGGCCCACTTTGGTGTGCTCGTTGTGGAACGCTGGCAGGCAGTGCATGAACTTGACGTTCGGGTTACCGGTGGCCTTCATCACGTCCGCGTTAATCTGATATGGCTTCATCAGGCTGACGCGCTCGGCCCAGGCCTCCTTCGGCTCACCCATGGAAACCCACACGTCGGTGTAGAGGAAATCGGTGCCCTGCACGCCTTCCTCCACGTCGTCGGTGAGGGTGATGCGCGCGCCGGTCTCTTTGGCGATGGCGCGGCACTGCTCAACCAGGCCCGCCTCCGGCCAGAAGGATTTCGGCGCCACAAGGCGGATATCCATCCCCATTTTGGCCGCGCCGACCATTAGCGAATTACCCATGTTGTTCCGCGCGTCGCCGAGATAAGCAAAGCTCAGCTCCGGCAGGGTTTTGCCCGGAGAGTGCTCCAGCATGGTCATCAGGTCGGCGAGAATTTGGGTGGGGTGGAACTCGTCGGTCAGGCCGTTCCACACCGGCACGCCCGCGTACTCGCCCAGCTCCTCGACGATGGCCTGGCCGTAGCCGCGGTATTCGATGCCGTCATACATACGGCCTAATACGCGGGCGGTGTCCTTCATCGACTCTTTGTGGCCAATCTGCGAACCGCTTGGGCCGAGGTAGGTGACCTGCGCGCCCTGGTCGAACGCCCCCACTTCGAAGGCGCAGCGGGTGCGGGTGGAGGTTTTTTCAAAGATCAGGGCGATGTTTTTCCCGACCAGGGTTTGTTTTTCGCGTCCGGCTTTTTTGGCGGCCTTCAGCTCGATGGCGAGATCGATTAGGTACTGGATCTCCGCCGGGGTGTAGTCCAGCAGTTTCAGGAAGTTGCGGTTTTTCAGGTTAATGGTCATGGGGAAATCCTTTTTAAAATTTGTGCTGTCTGATGCCCTCACCCCGGCCCTCTCCCGCTGGGAGAGGGGGCGTACATTCCCTCTCCCTTTGGGAGAGGGTTAGGGTGAGGGGAAAACGACTCAGTTACGAATCAACGTGCCTTTCTCGCCCGCCAGGATCTCCGCGCCGTCGGCCAGCGCGCCGATCCCGGCAATGCCGTTGCAGGCCTCAACAAACTCGCGGCAGGCGGCCACTTTCGGCCCCATCGATCCGGCGTCGAACTGCATGCCTCTGAGCAGCTCCGGCGTCACCTGCGCCAGCGGACGCTGGGTTGGCTTGCCCCAGTCGAGGTACACCGCGTCGGCATCGGTGAGGATCAGCAGGGCATCGGCCTCGATCTGGCGCGCCAGCAGGGCGGCGGAGAGGTCTTTGTCGATCACCGCCTCGATCCCGCGATAGCCGTTGGCGTTTTCCACTACCGGCACGCCACCGCCGCCGTTGCAGATCACCAGGTGGTCGCGCTGAATCAGCGCCGTGATGGCGTCACTCTCGACGATGCGCTTCGGCTGCGGCGACGGCACCACGCGGCGGAAGTAGCTGCCGTCGGCCTTAAACACCCAGCCTTTTTCCGCGGCCAGCGCTTTGGCCTGGGCTTCGCTGTAGACCGGGCCGATGTACTTGGTCGGGTTGCTGAACGCCGGGTCGGCGGCGTCCACTTCCACCTGCGTGAGCAGGACGCTGACCTCGCGCTGGGGCAGATTGTTTTTCAGCGCCTGCTGGAGCATGTAGCCGATCATTCCCTGGCTTTCGGCGCCAAGAACGTCCAGCGGGTAGGGAGTGACTTTGTCGTAGGCGCTGTTTTGCAGCGCCAGCAGTCCGACCTGCGGGCCGTTGCCGTGCACCAGCACCACGCGCCACTTCTCCGTTAAGCCGGCTATGGTGCGGGCGGCCTGCTCGATGTTCTGGCGCTGGATCTCCGCTTCCAGCGGCTCGCCGCGCTTGAGCAGCGCGTTGCCGCCAAGGGCCACAACCAGAGTGGGTTTTCGTTCCATGATGGCTCCTTTAAATTCCGTCGCGTTCCAGTGGGCAGCTCATGCAGCGCGCGCCGCCGCGACCGCGTCCCAGCTCGTCGCCCGGGATCGGCAGCACGGTGATGCCTGCTTTGTCGTACTTCTCGTTGGTCCAGACGTTGCGCTCGTAGCCGATCACCACGCCCGGGCGGAGGGTCAGGACGTTGTTAGCGTCGTTCCACTGCTCGCGTTCGGCTTCAAAGGCGTCGCCGCCGGTGGTGATCAGGCGGACGTGGTTAATGCCGAGGGCTTTCTCGATGGCGTGCAGCAGGTCGGTTTCCTGGGTGCGCAGCAGGCCGCCGCGTCCGTCCGGGGTGAGCGTCCAGCACTGGGCGTCCTTGCGCACCACTTCCGGGTAAACGGAGAAGGTGTCCACGTCGATGTGGGTCATCACGGTGTCGAGGTGCATGCAGGAGCGGTGTTTCGGCAGCTCAACGGCAATCACGCGCTCGGCCTGGCGATGTTTAAACAGGCTGTTGGCGAGGAACTCCACGCCCTGCGGCGTCGTGCGCTCGGACATGCCGATCAATACCGCCCCGCGGCCAATCACTAATACGTCGCCGCCTTCCAGAGTGGCGTGGTCGTAATTAATATTCTCGTCGCCGAAATACTTAATAAACTCGCCGTCGGCAAATACGGGGTGCCAGCGATATATTGCCCGCAGGTTATTGGTTTCACGCTGGCGGGCGGGTTTCGCCATCGGATTAATGGAGACGCCGTTATATATCCAGCAGGAGGTATCGCGGGTAAATAAGTGGTTCGGCAGCGGCTTCATAATAAAATCATTCGCCGTGTGGGTATCGACCACCATATTTTTAATGGCCGCCGGAATTTCACCGTAGGTTAATCCGCCGCTTAATCTGCGCGCCAGTTCGCGGTGCGGCATATCCGCCAGCCAGCCGCGCACGTCGGCGGCAAAGGTTGGTCCCAGGCGATAGTCGGAGATTTGTGTTTCAAGAAGCCAGGCTTTTGCTTCAGCAATATCAAGCGTTTGCGTAAGAAGGTCGGTCAACAGCAGGACTTCCACACCCTGCTCGCGCAGCGTGTTTGCGAAGATGTCATGCTCTTCACCCGCCCGTTCAACCGAGAGCACGTCATCAAATAGCAGCTCCTGACAGTTTGAGGGGGTTAACCGTTTCAGACTTAAATTAGGACGGTGCAGCATAACGCTACGCAATTGACCAATTTCAGAACCGACGTAATGCTTTTCCATAATTATTCCTTTAACTTTTTTTCAGAATAAAAAGGGCATGCGCCATGTGATGTGTTTAATTTCATGGCGGCTAAGCTCAATTGATTTCGTGATTTATAGTAGGCGCTTAAATAATGGTTATTGTGACATTGCTCACGCGAAAACCGATGTTGAGCAGTTTATTTTCAATTGCATGATTCGTATCAGATAATGATTAATTTCATATTATTAAGGGATGAATAGCTAAGCAGGAACGGGTGGCAATATTTGAAGTTGTTATTATTTTGTAGAATCACATGCTTTGAAATATTTAGTTATGTTGTTGATTTTAATGGATAAAATGTTGTCACGGGAATAGCTATGCAATAATGACAGTTAACTATTTTTCACTTAAGAGAAATCAATAAATAATTATGGATTTTTAAAGGAAATAACCAAAGTGGTAAAGTGTGATACACCAACAGGTTTTGTGAGCTATGTTTTAAATTCAGTGAGTTAGATCCTGTGTGCAAAGTGCATGAAATGAGGTTATGCATAACCACTGCATAAATGCCTGTGTGCAATTAACAGTGGATTAACACATTTCCCGATAAACATGCGCTGACGCAAATCTTGTCAAAAAAGGGCTGGTATGGAAGAGGCAATTCTCGTATAAAACATAAAAATGAAACAATGTTTTAATCTGAGGGTTGTATCATGATTATTGGCAATATTCATCATCTCCAGTCCTGGCTGCCAGAAGAGCTGCGCCAGGCCATTGAGCACGTTAAGGCCCACGTCACCGACGCAACGCCGACCGGTAAGCACGACATCAATGGCAACAGCCTGTTTTATCTGGTTTCGGAGGACATGACCCAGCCGTTCGCCGAGCGTCGCGCTGAATACCATGCACGCTATCTGGATATTCAGATTGTGCTAAAAGGTCAGGAAGGGATGACCTTCAGTACCCTGCCGCACGGTACGCCGGACACCGACTGGCTGGCGGACAAAGACATCGCGTTCCTGCCGGAAGGCGAGCAGGAGAAAACCGTGGTGCTGAGCGAAGGGGATTTTGTAGTGTTCTGGCCGGGCGAAGTGCATAAGCCGCTGTGCGCGGCGGGAGCGCCGGCGCAGGTGCGTAAGGTTGTGGTGAAGATGCTGGTAGAGTAACCCCTCACCCCGGCCCTCTCCCAAGGGGAGAGGGTGTAAAAGTTCCCTCTCCCCTTGGGAGAGGGTTAGGGTGAGGGAACCAGACCGCACCCACGCATAATGTGATCCAGCTTAAACTTCCCGCACTCCCTCCTCATCTCCCATTTACCTGCGCTTTTTCTGCGTCATAGTATGATCGTTAGATTAATGAACGCTGTTCTATAATGTAGAACAAAATGATTCAGCAAGGAGATCTCATGCCGCAGTCCGCGTTGTTCACGGGTATCATTCCCCCTGTCTCCACCATTTTTACCGCCGATGGCCAGCTCGATAAACCGGGTACCGCCGCGCTGATCGACGATCTGATTGCTGCGGGCGTCGAGGGCCTGTTCTTCCTGGGCAGCGGCGGCGAGTTCTCCCAGCTCAGCGCCGAAGAGCGTAAAACCATTGCCCGCTTTGCGATCGATCATATTGATCATCGCGTGCCGGTTCTGATCGGCACCGGCGGCACCAACGCCCGCGAAACCATTGAGCTGAGCCAGCACGCGCAGCAGGCGGGCGCGGACGGCATCGTGGTGATCAACCCTTACTACTGGAAAGTATCGGAAGCGAACCTGATCCGCTATTTCGAGCAGGTGGCCGACAGCGTCACGCTGCCGGTGATGCTCTATAACTTCCCGGCGCTGACCGGGCAGGATCTGACCCCGGCGCTGGTGAAAACCCTCGCCGACTCGCGCAGTAACATCGTCGGCATCAAAGACACCATCGACTCCGTCGCTCACCTGCGCAGCATGATCCACACCGTTAAAGGCGCCCATCCTCATTTCACGGTGCTGTGCGGCTACGACGATCATCTGTTTAATACCCTGCTGCTCGGCGGCGACGGGGCGATCTCGGCCAGCGGCAACTTTGCCCCACAGGTGTCGGTAAATCTTCTGAAAGCCTGGCGGGATAACGACGTGGCGAAAGCGGCTGAGTATCATCAGACCCTGCTGCAAATCCCGCAGATGTATCAGCTGGATACGCCGTTTGTGAACGTCATTAAAGAGGCGATCGTGCTCTGCGGTCGTCCGATTTCTACGCACGTCCTGCCGCCAGCCTCGCCGCTGGACGAGCCGCGCAAGGCGCAGCTGAAAACCCTGTTACAACAGCTCAAACTCTGCTGAGCCGGACGATAACGATGACCATTGAGAAAATTTTCACCCCACAGGACGATGCGTTTTATGCGGTGATCACCCACGCGGCGGGGCCGCAGGGCACGCTGCCGCTGACCCCGCAGATGCTGATGGAATCCCCCAGCGGCAACCTGTTCGGTATGACGCAGAACGCCGGGATGGGCTGGGATGCCAACAAGCTCACCGGCAAAGAGGTGCTGATCATCGGCACCCAGGGCGGCATCCGCGCCGGAGACGGACGCCCGGTCGCGCTGGGCTACCACACCGGACACTGGGAGATCGGCATGCAGATGCAGGCGGCGGCGAAGGAGATCACCCGCAACGGCGGGATCCCGTTCGCCGCCTTCGTCAGCGATCCGTGCGACGGTCGCTCGCAGGGCACGCACGGCATGTTCGACTCCCTGCCGTACCGCAACGACGCGGCGATCGTGTTTCGCCGCCTGATCCGCTCCCTGCCGACGCGCCGGGCGGTGATCGGCGTGGCAACCTGCGATAAAGGGCTGCCCGCCACCATGATTGCGCTGGCTTCCATGCACGATCTGCCGACCATTCTGGTGCCGGGCGGGGCGACGCTGCCGCCCACCGTGGGGGAAGATGCGGGCAAAGTGCAGACCATCGGCGCGCGCTTCGCCAACCATGAGCTCTCCTTGCAGGAGGCCGCCGAGCTGGGCTGTCGCGCCTGCGCGTCGCCGGGCGGCGGGTGTCAGTTCCTCGGTACGGCGGGCACCTCGCAGGTAGTGGCGGAGGCGCTGGGTCTGGCGCTGCCGCACTCTGCACTGGCGCCGTCCGGGCAGGCGGTGTGGCTGGAGATCGCCCGCCAGTCGGCACGCGCGGTCAGTGAACTGGATAACCGTGGCATCACCACGCGCGATATCCTCACCGACAAAGCCATCGAAAACGCGATGGTGATCCACGCGGCGTTCGGCGGCTCCACTAATTTACTGCTGCACATTCCAGCCATCGCCCACGCGGCGGGCTGCACGATCCCGGACGTTGAGCACTGGACGCGCGTTAACCGCAGGGTGCCGCGCCTGGTGAGCGTGCTGCCCAACGGCCCGGACTACCATCCGACCGTGCGTGCCTTCCTCGCGGGCGGCGTGCCGGAGGTGATGCTCCACCTGCGCGATCTCGGTCTGCTGCATCTGGATGCCATGACCGTGACCGGCCAGACGGTCGGCGAGAACCTTGACTGGTGGCAGGCCTCCGAGCGCCGGGCGCGCTTCCGCCAGTGCCTGCGCGAGCAGGACGGCGTGGAGCCGGATGACGTGATCCTGCCGCCGGAGAAGGCAAAAGCGAAAGGGCTGACCTCGACGGTCTGCTTCCCGACGGGCAACATCGCGCCGGAAGGATCGGTGATCAAGGCCACGGCGATCGACCCGTCGGTGGTGGGTGAAGATGGCGTTTACCGCCACACCGGCCGGGTGCGGGTGTTTGTCTCGGAGGCGCAGGCCATCAAGGCCATAAAGCGGGAAGAGATTGCGCAGGGCGATATCATGGTGGTGATCGGCGGTGGACCGTCCGGCACTGGCATGGAAGAGACCTACCAGCTCACCTCCGCGCTGAAGCACATCTCGTGGGGCAAGACGGTGTCGCTCATCACCGATGCGCGCTTCTCGGGCGTGTCGACGGGCGCCTGCTTCGGCCACGTATCGCCGGAGGCGCTGGCGGGAGGGCCGATTGGTAAGCTGCGCGATAACGACATCATTGAGATTGCCGTGGACCGCCTGACTCTGACCGGTAGCGTGAACTTCATCGGTACCGCGGACAACCCGCTGACGCCGGAAGAGGGGGCGCGCGAGCTGGCGCGGCGGCAGACGCACCCGGACCTGCACGCCCACGACTTTTTGCCGGATGATACCCGGCTGTGGGCGGCATTACAGTCCGTGAGTGGCGGCACCTGGAAAGGCTGTATTTATGACACCGATAAAATCATTGAGGTAATTAACGCCGGTAAAAAAGCACTCGGCCTTTAATTATTTTTTGAGAGAAAGTCGTCTGCGGAAAATATTCCGCGGGCGGTTTTTGCTTGTCTTTAATTTTCTAATTTAAACAATGACTTGTGATATATCGATAGCGTCACAAAAGCGAAATAACGTAATTCAGAAATAAGATATGACCATTGCTGGTTAATTGAGCATCTCATTACACTCCATTAACACGATGTTGTAATTCAGCACACTACATAAGGGTGTAATTCTGATGACGCAATTAACCATGAAAGACAAAATTGGCTACGGGCTGGGTGATACCGCCTGCGGCTTCGTCTGGCAGGCCACGATGTTCCTGCTGGCCTATTTCTACACCGACGTGTTCGGTCTCTCCGCGGGCATAATGGGGACGCTGTTTTTAGTTTCCCGCGTGCTCGACGCCGTGACCGATCCGCTGATGGGGCTGCTGGTAGACCGCACCCGCACGCGGCACGGCCAGTTCCGCCCGTTCCTGCTGTGGGGCGCCATCCCGTTTGGCATCGTCTGCATGCTAACCTTCTACACGCCGGACTTCTCCGCGCAGGGCAAAATCATCTACGCCTGCGTGACCTACATTCTGCTGACTCTGGTCTACACCTTCGTTAACGTCCCGTACTGTGCCATGCCGGGGGTGATCACCGCCGACCCGAAAGAGCGTCATGCCCTTCAGTCCTGGCGTTTCTTCCTCGCCGCCGCGGGGTCGCTCGCCATCAGCGGCATCGCGTTGCCGCTGGTCAGCATCATCGGCAAAGGGAACGAGCAGGTGGGCTATTTCGGCGCCATGTGCGTGCTGGGTCTGAGCGGCGTAGTCCTGCTTTATGTCTGCTTCTTCACCACCAAAGAGCGCTACACCTTTGAAGTGCAGCCTGGTTCGTCGGTGGCGAAAGATCTTAAGCTGCTGCTGGGCAACGGCCAGTGGCGGATCATGTGCGCCTTCAAGATGATGGCGACCTGCTCTAACGTGGTGCGCGGCGGGGCGACGCTCTACTTCGTGAAATACGTGATGGATCACCCGGAGATGGCGACGCAGTTTTTACTTTACGGCAGCCTCGCCACCATGTTCGGCTCGCTCTGCTCCTCCCGCCTGCTGGGCCGCTTCGACCGCGTCACCGCCTTTAAGTGGATCATCGTCGCTTACTCTCTGATTAGCCTGCTGATCTTCTTCACGCCGGCGGAGCATATTGCCCTGATTTTCGCCCTCAACATCCTGTTCCTGTTCGTCTTTAACACCACCACGCCGCTGCAATGGCTGATGGCCTCTGACGTGGTGGATTACGAGGAGAGCCGCAGCGGGCGCCGCCTCGACGGGCTGGTGTTCTCCACCTACCTGTTCAGCCTGAAGATTGGCCTGGCGATTGGCGGGGCAGTGGTGGGCTGGATCCTGGCGTACGTGAACTACTCCGCCAGCAGCAGCGTGCAGCCGGTCGAGGTGCTCACCACCATCAAAATTCTCTTCTGCGTGGTGCCCGTGGTGCTCTATGCGGGCATGTTCATCATGCTGTCGTTTTATAAGCTCACCGACGCCCGCGTGGAGGCCATCAGCCAGCAGCTGATCAAGCACCGCGCGGCGCAGGGCGAGGCCATTCCCGACGCCGCGACAGCCGCATCCCATTAACCGGAGGCACTATGCAAATCACCAACCCAATACTCACCGGCTTCAACCCGGACCCGTCCCTGTGCCGCCAGGGCGAGGACTACTACATCGCCACCTCGACCTTCGAGTGGTTCCCGGGCGTGCGCATCTATCACTCCCGCGACCTGAAAAACTGGTCGCTGGTCAGCACGCCGCTGGACCGCGTGTCGATGCTGGACATGAAGGGCAACCCGGACTCCGGCGGTATCTGGGCGCCGTGCCTGAGCTACGCCGACGGCAAATTCTGGCTGCTCTATACCGACGTGAAGATTGTCGATTCGCCGTGGAAAAATGGCCGCAACTTCCTCGTCACCGCGCCGTCCATTGAGGGGCCATGGAGCGAGCCGGTCCCGATGGGCAACGGCGGGTTCGATCCGTCCCTGTTCCACGACGACGATGGCCGCAAATACTACCTCTACCGCCCGTGGGGGCCGCGCCATCACAGCAACCCGCACAACACCATCGTGATGCAGGAGTTTGACCCGCAGACCGGCACGCTCTCGCCCGAGCGCAAAACGCTGTTTACCGGCACGCCGCTCTGCTACACCGAAGGGGCGCATCTTTATCGCCACGCGGGATGGTACTACCTGATGGTTGCCGAAGGCGGCACCAGCTACGAGCACGCCGTCGTGGTGCTGCGCGCAAAAACCATCGACGGGCCGTACGAGCTTCACCCGGACGTGACGATGATGACCAGCTGGCACCTGCCGGAGAACCCGCTGCAAAAGAGCGGCCACGGCTCGCTGCTGCAAACCCACACCGGGGAGTGGTATATGGCCTACCTTACCAGCCGCCCGCTGCGCCTGCCCGGCGTGCCGCTGCTGGCCTCTGGCGGACGCGGCTACTGTCCGCTGGGGCGCGAGACCGGCGTCGCCCGCATTGAATGGCGCGATGGCTGGCCGTACGTGGAGGGCGGTAAGCACGCGCAGCTGACCGTGAAAGGCCCGCAGGTGGCGGAGCAGCCCGCCGCCGTTCAGGGTAGATGGCGGGATGATTTCGACGGCAGCACGCTTGACCCTGAATTGCAGACTCTGCGCATTCCGTTCGACGACACCCTCGGCTCGCTCACCGCGCGCCCCGGCTATTTACGGTTATACGGCAACGACTCGCTCAACTCGACCTTTACCCAGTCGACCGTGGCGCGCCGCTGGCAGCACTTCACCTTCCGGGCCGAGACGCGGATGCAGTTCTCGCCGGTGCACTTCCAGCAGAGCGCGGGGCTGACCTGCTACTACAACAGCAAAAACTGGAGCTACTGCTTTGTGGACTACGAGGAGGGGCAGGGCAGAACGATTAAGGTTATTCAGCTCGACCACAACGTGCCGTCGTGGCCGCTGCACGAGCAGCCCATTCCCGTGCCGGAGAGTGCGAAGAGCGTCTGGCTAAGGGTGGATGTGGATGCGCTGGTCTACCGCTACAGCTACTCGTTCGACGGCGAGACGTGGCACACCGTGCCGGTGACGTATGAGGCGTGGAAGCTGTCGGATGACTATATCGGCGGGCGCGGCTTCTTCACCGGCGCGTTTGTGGGACTGCACTGCGAGGACATCAGCGGCGACGGCTGCCACGCTGACTTCGACTACTTCACCTACGAGCCGGTCTGACGGCTCAGGCCGGGTAGCCCAGCGCGCGTGAGAGCTGGAGCCCGGCCTGCTGAAGCTGCTCGCGGAAATTAGCCAGCTCTGCGTCGTCCACGCGGGAGGTCAGCGTCGACAGGCTCAGGGCAGCAATGACGCGGGACTCGTGGTTCCACACCGGCACCGCCACGCAGCGCACGCCCTGCTCGTTCTCTTCGCTATCCAGGGCATAGCCCTGCTCGCGGGTCTGCGCCAGGGCACTCATTAGTGCTTCACGAGAGGCGAGGGTGGAAGGCGTAAAGGTAGTGTACTGATAGCCCTCCAGCAGGGCGTTCAGCTCGGGCTCGCCCAGCCAGGCAATCAACACCTTGCCGATGGCGGTGGCGTGAACCGGCAGGCGGCGGCCGATGCGCGAATAGGCGATGGCGGCCAGCTTGCCTTCAATCTTCTCGATATAGACCCCTTCACGCCCGTCCAGGATCCCCAGATGGGTAGTCTGCCCGGTTCGCCGGGACAGCTCCGTCAGCCAGCCTTTCGCCTTCTGACGAATATCGATAGAGCCCACGACAAAATGCCCGCGTTCGACCAGCTTCATGCCGAGGCGATACTTACCGTTCTCCGGGTTCTGATCGATATAGCCGTGAAGCTGGAGGGTTTTCAGCAGCGAGTGGAGGGTACTCTTGCTCAGCCCCATCAGTTTGCTGATGTCGGTGATCTTAAGTTCGGTGGCCTGCTCGTTGAACAGGTCGAGGATCTGCAACGCACGTTCAACAGACTGAATAATCGGCATAATGCTGGTATGTCCACGCTGGAATTAAGGCGAAAACGTACCTTTTTCGGGGTGAAAAATCAATTGAGTAGAGCGGGTTGTGGGAGAAAGGGCATCAGCCGCATCGTCGCCTGATTTGCCCGGCGGCGCTGCGCTTGCACGGGCCTACGGGCTGGGTTTTCTCCCTCTCCCTGTGGGAGAGGGCCGGGGTGAGGGCACCAACGCGCAGAGGACTCAACCCCCAAGCGTCGCCACCATCACCGCCTTAATCGTATGCATCCGGTTTTCCGCCTGGTCAAACACGATGCTCGCCGCCGACTCAAACACCTCGTCCGTCACTTCCATCCCGCCGTGCAGATCGAACTCTTTCGCCATCTGCTTGCCGAGCGTGGTCTGGTCGTTATGGAACGCCGGCAGACAGTGCAGGAACTTCACGTCCGGGTTGCCGGTGAGCGCCATCATCTGCGCGTTCACCTGATACCCGCGCAGCAGCGCGATACGCTCCGCCCACTTCTCTTTGGCTTCGCCCATCGACACCCACACGTCGGTATAGATAAAGTCCGCGCCCTTCACGCCCGCCGCCACGTCTTCCGTCAGGGTGATTTTCCCGCCGTGCTTTTCCGCCAGCGCGCTGCACTCTGCCACCAGGCTCTCTTCCGGCCAACAGGCCTTCGGGGCCACCAGACGCAGATCCAGCCCGGTCAGCGCCGCCGCTTCCAGCATCGAGTTGCCCATGTTGTTGCGCGCGTCGCCCGCGTAGACCAGCGTCATCTCGTTAAACGCCTTGCCCGGCAGGTGCTCCTGCATGGTCAGCAGGTCCGCCAGCAGCTGCGTCGGGTGGAACTCGTTGGTCAGCCCGTTCCACACCGGCACGCCAGCATACTGCGCCAGCGTCTCGACCACTTCCTGGCCGTGGCCGCGGTACTGAATGCCGTCGTACATCCGCCCGAGCACGCGCGCGGTGTCCTTAATTGATTCTTTATGCCCAATCTGGCTGCCGCTCGGCCCTAAATAGGTGACGCGCGCGCCCTGGTCAAATGCGGCAACTTCGAAAGAGCATCGTGTACGGGTTGAGTCTTTTTCGAAGATGAGCGCGATGTTTTTACCGGTAAGTTTTTGTACTTCCTTGCCATTTTTTTTATCGGCTTTGAGCTGTGCGGCAAGGGTCAGCAGAGAAGTGAACTGTGCAGGGGTAAAGTCGAGCAATTTCAGAAAGTGTTTCTTGTACAGATCAGACATTTTATCCTCGCATGGCGAACGCCACTTATTGAATTAAAATTCACTTTATATGTGTAATTATTCATTTGCAACCCTGTTTCACAAATCTTTCCAACAAAGGTGGAGGCAAACCCGTCCGTGTGTGAAAATAGAAGTATCTGCCGCACTTTAAAGAGGATTGAGCCATGGCAAACCCGGAATTACTGGAAGAGCAACGCGAAGAGACGCGTCTGATTATTGAAGAGCTGCTGGAAGACGGTAGCGATCCGGACGCGCTGTACACCATCGAACACCATTTCTCTGCGGACGACTTTGAAGCGCTGGAAAAAATGGCCGTGGAAGCCTTCAAGCTGGGTTACGAAGTGACCGAGCCGGAAGAGCTGGAAGTGGAAGAGGGCGACACCGTCATCTGCTGCGACATCCTGAGCGAAGGCGCGCTGAAGGCGGAGCTGATCGACGCGCAGGTAGAACAGCTGATGAACCTGGCCGAGAAGTTTGAAGTGGAATACGACGGCTGGGGAACCTACTTCGAAGATCCGAACGGTGAAGACGGCGAAGAAGGCGACGACGAAGATTACGTCGACGAAGACGACGACGGCGTGCGTCACTAAGCGTTTCAGGCGGTGGCGCGTGCCACCGCTTTTTCAAGGCAGAACCATGGATTACCCGCAGATACTCGCCCCCGTACTTAACTTCCTCCAGTGCCCGACCCCGCAAGCATGGATTGATAAAGCCCGCGACCCGGCGAACCTGCCGCTGCTGCTCACCGACCACATGGTGTGCGAGCTCAAGGCCGCCCAGACCGCGCTGCTGCTGGTGCGTAAATACGTCGCCGACGAAAGTGGTGCCGACGCGCTGCTCGACTGGCTCAAACCTTACGAACAGTTCACCTTTCGCGACGGCCCGGAGCCGGACTTCATCGCCCTGCACAAGCAGATTGGCAAAAGCGTGATGCCCAAAACCGACGACCCGTGGGGCCAGGCGCTCATCGACAGCATGGTGCTGCTGATTAAAGAGGAGCTGCACCATTTCTGGCAGGTGCGTGAGGCGATGCTGGCCCGTGATATTCCGTATGTCAAAATCACCGCCAGCCGCTACGCCAAAGGGATGCTGAAGGAAGTGCGCACCCACGAACCGCTGATGCTGATCGACAAGCTCATCTGCGGGGCCTACATCGAAGCCCGTTCCTGCGAACGCTTCGCCGCGCTGGCCCCGTTCCTCGACGATGACTTACAGAAGTTCTATCTCTCGCTGCTGCGCTCGGAAGCGCGCCATTATCAGGACTACCTGACGCTGGCCCAGCAGGTGAGCGACGACGATATCTCACCGCGCATACAGCTTTTTGGCGAAATTGAAGCCACACTTATCTCGACACCGGACCACGAGTTTCGCTTCCACAGCGGCGTGCCGGTGTAAACCGGCACAACTCAAGGATAAGGATGCGAGATGAAAAAAACGTGGATCAGTACGGTCGTTGTTATTGTCGCGGCCGCCGCCGTGGCGTTCTGGGTGTTCTTTGACAGGCAACGCGCTCCGGAAGCGCAGATTGATACCACCCTCAACGCGATGCCTGCCTGGCAGGTGATTAAGGAGCAGGAGCCCGCGCTGCATCAGCGCATCCTCGACCAGATGGCAGCCCTGCAAAAAGCGGGCGAGCCGGAGCAGCAGATTATCGACACCATCCAGCCGCAGATCCTGCATTTGCAGATGTCGCGCCTGCAAAACGCGCCGGACGCCAACGTGGTGAACTACATGACCATCAACATGGAGCAGACTGCCGCCATCCAGAAGGTGAGCGACGACGCCTGCTTCCGCTTCCTCTACCCGATGGTGAAGGGCGGCGTGAACCCGATGCGCATGCTGGATAAAGACCTGATGGCGCGGCGCATGCAGGCCGACGCCGACATGATGCGCGCGGCCTACGGTAAAAACCACCACACCGTGACGCAAGCCGAACGCGAGGCGGCTGTCGAGGATGTCCGGCCGATTATGAAACAACTAGCCGATAAGTACGGCGAGGATATCCAGCTGTTGCAGATGCCGGAGAAGGCGGTGGGTAAAGAGAAGCTCTCCTGCGATATGGTGCAGGAGATGTGGGCGAAGGTGCTGGCGCTGCCGGAGCAGAAGGCGGCGGGGGTGATTCGGCTGGCGGTGTCTGAGCTGGAGTGACGGTAGCGCTGGTTTTTTGGGCACTTAGCGCGGGTTTAGCGCGTCGTCGCTTGCATGGCGGCGCGCGACAGGTATAATCCACAACGTTTCCGCATCCCCTTCAGTGCCGAAGTGGCGAAATCGGTAGACGCAGTTGATTCAAAATCAACCGTAGAAATACGTGCCGGTTCGAGTCCGGCCTTCGGCACCATTAGTACTTCCAAGACCATCCTAGAAAGTCCAATTATCCCTTAAAAATCAATGCTTGCAGCGATTTTTACGTCCTGAGTCGTCCGAGGTTGTCCGTTGAAATCCGGATGTCATTGGGGGCATAATTGGGGGCATCTTAACTTCGATTAGAAATGTGCCCCCAAATGAAGCTCAACGCCAGACAGGTCGAGACCGCAAAGCCAAAAGACAAAACCTACAAAATGGCCGATGGCGGCGGTTTGTATCTCGAGGTTTCGGCCAAGGGTTCTAAATACTGGCGCATGAAATACCGACGCCCCTCTGACAAAAAAGAGGATCGCCTCGCTTTTGGTGTTTGGCCAACTGTGACGCTTGCTCAGGCTAGAGCAAAGCGCGACGAAGCTAAAAAGCTGCTAGTGCAGGGCATTGATCCTAAAGCCGAACAGGAAGAAGCTCAGGCCGAGAATTTGGGGGCATATACTTTCGAAACCATCGCTCGTGAATGGCATGCCAGTAACAAGCGCTGGAGTGAAGACCATAGAGCGCGCGTTCTTCGCTATCTTGAGCTTTATATCTTCCCTCATATCGGCTCGTCCGACATTCGCCAGCTCAAAACTAGCCACCTGTTAGCCCCTATTAAAAAAGTTGATGCCAGTGGTAAGCATGATGTTGCGCAGCGTCTTCAGCAGCGTGTTACGGCTATTATGCGTTATGCCGTACAGAACGATTACATCGACTCAAATCCAGCCAGTGATATGGCCGGTGCGCTATCAACAACCAAAGCGCGACATTACCCCGCTTTACCCTCTAGCCGGTTCCCTGAGTTTCTTGCTCGTCTTGCTGCTTATCGTGGCCGTGTAATGACACGGATCGCGGTCGAGCTTTCCTTACTAACTTTTGTGCGTTCCAGTGAGTTACGTTTCGCGCGTTGGGATGAGTTCGACTTCGATAAATCTCTCTGGCGAGTACCTGCAAAACGAGAGGAAATTAAGGGTGTGCGTTACTCGTACCGTGGCATGAAAATGAAAGAGGAGCATATCGTTCCGCTTAGTCGACAGGCGATGATTTTGTTAGACCAGTTAAAGCAGATTAGTGGTGATAAAGAGCTGCTTTTTCCGGGTGATCATGACGCAACTAAGGTTATGAGTGAAAACACGGTAAACAGCGCATTGCGTGCGATGGGATATGACACGAAAACTGAGGTCTGCGGGCATGGATTTAGAACAATGGCGCGCGGTGCTTTGGGTGAGTCAGGGTTGTGGAGCGATGACGCGATTGAGCGCCAGCTAAGTCACTCTGAACGAAACAATGTACGTGCGGCTTACATTCATACCTCAGAACATTTAGACGAACGCCGATTGATGATCCAGTGGTGGGCTGACTATCTGGATGCGAATAAATCCAACAGCATTACACCCTATGAATTTGCGAAAAGATAGAATTTGAGTGTTTATAATCAACCCTTTTCAAGACTACGATCTCCATTTCAATGGATTGCGTTTGAATTTTTCATATGGTTATGTTATTTAAGAATTTTCTTATTTGGGGTGTGAGGTCTATATGGATTCAAGTCTTAACCGTCGAAGAACAGCGATGGTGCTTCATGAATTAGAGCAGTCTTTGGGGAATTATATCTTAAATACTGAAGTTTCATTGGATGAGTTTCCTGAGGAGATGATAAAGGCTATTACTGCTCGGGAAAATCAAAGAAGCCAACTTAGTAATTTAAAGAAAGCTTCTGATGTTATCGAAGCAACTTATATAGATGAGTTGTTTAATATAATTCTAGAAATTACTAAGGATACTTCGGTAAACTCATACCTGCTAGATCTTAGAGAATTGTTTATTCTCTACGGCATGTATCATGTTCGTAATGTAATTTCACATCCTAATAGAAAGTTTATTGATTCATTTTGGTACAAAACTGCTGCTATCGCATCAGACCCGCTAATTGATATTCTTGGAATGACTAGTGTGCGGAAATCATTAATTTCTGCAGAGCGAAATGAATTACTTGATCCGCCTGATGAATGGTTGAATAAAACTCTTTGGGAGATTCCAAATAACTTACCCGTTGTTTTTGAGCATGCCATAACAGGTTTAGTTGGTAGAAAACAAGAAGAGAAAAAACTTCTTGAGTTATTAAAAAACAAAAGGATTGCAAACATCGCTCTAGTAGCACCGGGTGGAATTGGAAAAACTTCACTTGCTCTTGAGTTACTGTCCTCAAAAGTTAAACAACCTGAAACTAAAGAATATATAGACTGTTGTATTTTCTCAACCTTAAAAACAGAAAAGCTGACTTACGAAGGCGTTCAGAAGCTCAATTCAATAGAATCATTAATGGAATTGCGTAAGTTGATTACTATTGAGGCCGAGAAAATATACGATGTTTCATTAGAATCTTTTGAAGATTTAATGAAAAAGAAAGAGGATGAAAGAATTCTTCTTTTCATAGATAACTTAGAGACCCTTATAACTAATTCAACAACTGAGTTTCAAGATTTTTGCAACACTTTACCAGCGGCTTGGCGGTTGTTAATTACTAGTCGTATTACTATAAACAATGCAAGCATCATTACTCTTGAGCCCTTGCAGGAAAGATTTGCACTAACTCTTTCTAAAATTTATATGTCAAGAAAAAATATAAGAACACTTGATGATAATGTTCTCGCTAATTTAGTTAAGAATTGTCATTTTAATCCTTTGGCTATAAGACTTAGTCTTGATCTTTATTTCTCTGGTAAAGAGATACCAGATTCAATAAATGTTGCAAATAAAGAAATTGCTTCTTTCTCCTTTAGTAATCTTATTGATGCTCTGAGTGAAAACTCGATAAACATACTTGAGTGTTTGTTCATTTCTAATGATTTAAACAGAGCTACCCTTTGCGAGTTTTTAACTTTGTCGATGGATGAAGTTGCAGAAAGTATTGCTCAGCTTAGCAATACAAGTTTAGTGGTGAGAAATGTAACTCATGATGGTGAAAGCTACTCCTTAAGTGAGTCCATTCGTGAAATACTTATCACTAATCCTAGAAATGTAATTTTAAGGTCACAGCTTCAATCTGATTTGCAAAAAAGAAAAACTATTGCAAAACAAATTGAACATGATCAAATAAAAAATAGCATCCCTCCTTATCACTGGAACTATATACCTAATAATCTTAATGAAGGATTAAAGGTGTTGATTACATCTTTAAATCGTTCTTTCAAAGGCTTTACATTATCTAATTCAAAAGCAATAGAGCTAATGAAGAGGTTTAAAGATGCAGAACATGTATATTCAGAGTTCAGTATTTTTAATAGAAGTTATGGTCGTTTGTATTCTGCACTCGGGGCTCCAGGATTAGCAAAGGATAAGTTTGAGCTAGCTATAAAACAAGATCCTGATGATGTGAATGCTCAAATTTTTCTCGCAATGCATTTGCATTCTGAACAGGATTACCCTGGAGCTAATAAAATTTATAAACAACTCATCGATTGTGGGTGGGTGAATGAGGACGAATATTCATCAGAATTTACTCAGAGAATATTTAATGGATACTACCTCTCATTATTGTATGATCATAAATACCCAGAAATTTTAGAAAATAGCAAAGAATGGAAAAAGCTTAAGCAGTCCAGAGGTTTGGTAGGAGTGTTCAGAGCAACTGCTTATAAAAGAGAAGCCGAGGGCATTGCGACATCTGAACCTACCCGTGCTATAGATTTGTTATCAAGATCAATGAGTATAATGGATGATGTTATTAGAGAGGATGGTTATATAAAACCAGCGTGCGATCAAACCAAAAATATATTTAACGAAATAGCACATGCTTTAAATAATAAAGAATGTATCTCTAATGAAAAATTCCTATCACAATCTATAGATTTCATTTCACGTCATTTAAGTAATGTTGTACAGTCTGTGGATATAAGTAGTGATGACGAGATTTCAAAACTTTTGAATAAACTATCCACTATGCCAGCGAGGGATAATCCATTCTCTAAAATAAACACTAGTTACTTATTTAGAAACTCATCATCAGATAAGTTTGACTCAGATGAATTAAGTGAGAGGGGGTATATTATCGCACCTATTTCAAATATCCCGAGGAAAAAGGAAAGAAACTCACCATATATATTCTGTAGCAAAGATGGTCAGGATTACTTCTTGCATTTTGAGCATCTTAAAAATGGAGATTGGAGTGAATGGTGCTCATTAAGTATTGGGCAAAATGTTGCTTTTAAACCTGTGGATGGCGTCAGTCGTCAGAATGGAAAAGCAATAAGTGCAAGCGAGATCAATTTAATTAATCAACAAGGCTAGCTCTATAGTATCAAAGGTTAGTATCAGCTGTGCGATTTATTTCATCGCACAGCATTTTTCATAGAGTATTAGTTAAATAATGATAAAGGTAAGAGTATCTTCTTTAGCAAGAAGGGGTTACTGTTTTTTTGAAAATAGTTGCGGGGCTATATGTATTTTGTGTATGCGCTGGCGCGCAATGCTCTCCCCGCCCCGCCTGCCCGCTTAAGGGGGCGCTTTTAATGCAGATGCATGATCGGCCTCAGGGTGCGCCAGTGCTGGCGCTGGCGGGGAATTCAGTGTCGTTAAAACGCATGCAAAACCATGCACCTATGCATGCATGGCTTTTATACGTAAAAATGGCGGGGTTTTCGGGGATTTTTAAGCGGACTACTGCACGGCCAGTTCTGCACGGCGGCGGGTGTAATTCAGGTTCTGTGCAGGCGTGAATTTTTCACGACTATCATCGCACGAAGCCGCGTCAGGTCTGAATCCGATGGCCGTTAAAATGTCATTATCCTGCGCCGAATAATTAATTTTTTCACCGGCGACCAGCCAGAGCTGTAGCGCCTCGCGCAGATAGTTGAGTGAGTGCTGCATGGCGCAGCGCTGAACGGCGGGGTGTTGCCCGGGATAATTCATCAGTTCAGGGGCAAGGGCGGCGGCCAGCTCCGCGCCGTGCACCTGCATAAAATCATTTAAACGGTCGCGGATACTGATGCGCTGCACCTCCTCATGCGAGCGGATATAGCGACCGGCAGCCTGATTAATTTCCCATTTTTTCACGTCGATAATCTCGCGCAGGGTTTGCAGGCTCCGGCCGCTGTGGCCGCTGCCGGCAAGCTGTTCGCGGTATGCCTGTTCGGCCTGCGTCAGTTCTTCCCTGCGTTGCAGCCAGGCGGATTTATTTGCCTGACAGGCCTCAAAGGCTTTCTGTAGCGTCAGTGTGGTCACGTATGTTTCTCCTGATGACTGGCCGTGCTTACGCACCGGCACGGTTAACGGTGGCCGCCGGTGCGGGTAGCGGGATAACCGGCTCTGTCACCGGTGAACGAATAACCCCGTCGATGGATTCAAGCGTGCGGAACGTGGCCGAGCACTCGATGTTCATGCACTGGTGATAGCGCTGTTTGACGTTATCGGACAGATAGCGACTGGTGCGGGAATGCGCGCTGGTTTTGCAGAACGGGCAGTGAAACATGCTTACCCCTCCGCTTCTGTCTCGCCATTTTCAGCCAGCTTTCTGGCAAGCATCATTCTCTTCGCAGGGCTGCGTAACAGCTCCGTATCAACGTCAGTAATCTGCGGCCGGTGCATGTCCGTCACGGACAACACCTGCTCCTGCGTCATATCGAAGTGATACAGGCTGCCCTGACGGCTCAGCGCATCGCGCAGCTCGCCAGTGGCCACGGACTGCGGGGCGCTTTCTCCCTTCATTTCGAGGGCACGAATGCGCAGCAGGAAAGCGCGGATGAGGGTGACAGGAACCGCATTGACAGCCTGAGCCCATTCCGCACCGGCGTAAGCGGTAAAGGCATCTTCATGCGCTGAAAGGTATTTATTGCCGGTGGAGCAGGCATTCAGCATGGCGCGTGTCCGGTCAGTCTCCAGCTCCGCAATCAGGCCGGTAAACTCGTCGGCCAGCTCGCGACTGGCGATACGCCTGCTGTGCTCAGCTTTCATTTCAGGCGTGAGACTGCCGCGCAGGGTGCGAAAGCGGCTGCGCCAGTCCTGCTCCGCCTCAGCGCTCTCATCGAGGGCTGTCTGCCGCTCCTGCTTACAGCGTTCAATGGACGTATCAATCTCTTTCAGCGCCTGCATGCTGGCCGCGTGGGTGTCTCTGGCAGCAGTGAATGCGCTCAGCTTGTCGGTGATGTGCGGACTGTTCTCTGCGTACTGCTGAGCGGCTACATCTTGCAGGGCGGTGATGAGTGTTTCGGGTTTCATGTTCAGGCTCTCCGTTTATTCAACCTGTAATGATTCTGCCCTTCATCACACAACATCTCGATTCATTGCAGTTGTGGCAGTTCTGGCACAAACAGCACTCAAAACCCGGCTGGCCAGAGAAAGGTCTCAGCAAAACCTTACTCATCGTTTGTTTTTTTACTTATAACTATTCACCACTGTTCACTGAAAAAAAAAGACAATTAATACAGTAAGATAAGGGGTGAACAGTTGAGGTTGTGACTGTTCACCAACTGTTCACCAACTGTTCACGCTATAGAAATTTAGCATTGCCTCATAATTACGTTAATTTCTATTAATTAACATATAACCATAGGTGTAATTAATCGAAGATAAATTCTTATTTCCGCCTGAAGCCATTTAAAGTCATTTAAAGCAATTTGAAATTTTGCTGCTCAAAATTCAGACAGTCTGTGCCATGCCTCATACAAAATTCACTTGTTGCATCAGACCAAAATATTCACAAAATAGAGCGCTACCTGATACCGGACGGAAACGTCCGGATCTCTGCGGATATTAACGAGGTAGCGTTATGCATACAGTTTCATCAGCACTATCGACCCACACTGGCACGCACCCGATGCCGGTTTCATCCCCGGCTCAGGAACGTTTTTTACGTCTTCCGGAAGTAATTCATCAGTGCGGCCTGTCCCGCTCCACGCTCTACGATTTAATTGCCCGTGATGCTTTCCCGGCTCAGGTTTCCCTCGGGGGTAAGAATGTCGCTTGGCTACAATCTGAAATCACGGCGTGGATGGAAGAACGTATCGCCCACCGTAACCGGAAATACAACGCATGAATCAGAACCGTTTTCACAAAGCCCCTTTTTCTGGCTTGCATCTGTTGTGTGTTTCCTGGTACAGTTTTGTCGCTGTCGCAAAATCGACAGCCGGGCGTAGGAACCCGTGTTACTTCAAGGCGACACCAGACGCGCCATGCGTCTTTTTTTACGTCGTTGCTCAGGCACACCTTATTTTTGGGCTGTGGTGGTTTCACACCAGCCTGTATCAGATAATGGTGGTCCGGGCGGGGCAGCCCTCGGGCTGGCCGGTTTCCTTGAAGGCCGGTATTCCTACCCCCGTCCGGGCTACCACCCATGAGTGTAGGAACTCTGGTGGTAGCAATAACCGCTACTTCAAGGAGGTTGCCCCTATGGCTACGACCCTCACCCCGTCACACCCGCAGTTTGTCTTTGTGTTTGCCGCCGTCCGTCGCGCAGACCGTAAGCCCCGTATCTGTATGCTCCGCACCATTGCCGGTGACGAGCTGGCCGCCCGTCGCACCCTTGTCCGCGAATACGTGCTTTCCCTTGCCGCCCGTCTGCCGGTTGTGGAGGTGTCACATGCCTAATAAAAACACACCTCAGACCGTCTCAGCGCGTCGTGATGACCTTAACCCCATGCAGGAACACCTCAGCATAGAGGCGTATCATAAACTCAATCGCGCAAGCGCCGTCTCACAGTTCATTGGTGGAGATTTGCTGCACCGTGAACTGAACGGTCTACACCAGCTATACCTGCCGCAGATTTTTAGTTATATCCATGAGGACGTTAGCTACGTACTGGAAGAGCTGAAAGCCAAAGGCCTGTGCCGTGACTTTCTCGCCACGACATCGGGGAACGGAGGGGAGCACCATGTTTGATTTCCCTCAGCCGGGTGAAACATACCGTTGTTCAGGCTTTCCTGACGTGGTGGTGTCAGGCATTCTGGCCGACGGTATTCCATGGGATATGCCGTACCGCTGCCCGGGGCAAGTCTGGAATCCCTACCGGCGCACCTACACCATCCTCATTCGTATTATCGCTACTGGTGATATGGCAGAAATTCCACTCGGTCGTTTTTTGCGTGAATTTACCTGCGAGTCTCCCGACGTATTTAAACGCAGTCCTGAAAACCGCCATGCTGTTCTGAGTGAGCTTGCCGCAGACCCGGAATTACAGAAATACCGGGTGCGGAATATCGATAAATATCCTGACGATATTCCCCCGGTTAAACGCCCGGCACCAGTGGCGTATAAATGGCGAAATAATTTCAGGCCGGAAACGGAAATAAAACCGGATAACAGCTACCGCCATTATCTGTAATTACAAAACGATAACGAATATTAAATGTGCGTATCTGCGCAGGGATACGCACGACCTCAGGAGACGAAATTATGCCTGTTAACAGTGCAGAACGGCCGCAAAATATAAATCAGCCCACCATCAGCCGGGCAGACCTTGAATGCCTTGAACACCTTCGCAACGTCGGCCAGCTCGTCGGCGATCTGATGCAGGTGCAGGACTGCACGGCCATTCGTCGTGACCCTGCGCAGCAGTTACAGCTCACCTCCGTGATTTACCTCATGACCGCCCAGCTCGACAGCGTGGTCGAACACTGCAATCAGCGCTGGCTGACCGGGGAGGGTAACGTATGAAAAAGCCACTACCGCCCATATTACGCGCCGCGCTGTATCGCCGCGCTGTCGCCTGTGCGTGGCTGACAGTATGCGAACGTCAGCACCGCTACCCGCACCTCACTCTCGACGCGCTGGAAAGTGCCATTGCCGACGAGCTGGAGGGCTTCTACCTGCGCCAGCATGGCGAGGAGAAAGGTCGCCAGATTGCCTGTGCACTACTGGAAGACTTAATGGAAGCCGGACCACTCAAAGCCGCGCCGTCGCTGTCCTTTCTCGGGCTCGCAGTGATGGATGAACTCTGTGCCCGTCACATGCAATCGCCTGTTATGCACTGAGGGAGAAAATAACGATGAAAATGAACGTAACAGAGACGGTAAAACAGGCGTGCGGCCACTGGCCGCACATTCTCCCGGCGCTGGGTGTGAAGGTCATAAAAAACCGGCATCAGGCCTGTCCGGTGTGCGGCGGCTCTGACCGTTTTCGCTTTGACGATAGAGAGGGGCGCGGGACGTGGTACTGCAACCAGTGCGGTGCGGGTGACGGACTTAAGCTGGTAGAGAAAGTGTTCGGCATGAACGCATCAGAGGCTGCCGGGAAGGTGAACGCCGTGACCGGCAACCTGCCGCCGGTTGCCCCGGAAGTGATTGCGGCCGCAGAGGCTGAAACCGATACCGACCGCAAAGCGGCGGCCGCACTGGCCGTCAGGCTCATGGAGAAAACCCGACCGGCCAGCGGCAACGCCTACCTGACCCGCAAGGGCTTCCCCGACCGGGAATGTCCGGTACTGTCGGCCACACACAAAACCGGCGGCGTGACGTTTCGCGCCGGTGATGTGGTTGTCCCGCTGTATGACGATACCGGCGCACTGGTTAACCTTCAGCTTATCAGTTCTGACGGTCTCAAACGCACCCTGAAAGGCGGGGCGGTAAAAGGAGCGTGCCACACCATCGAAGGAAAAAAACAGGCCGGAAAACGCCTGTGGATAGCGGAGGGCTATGCGACCGCGCTCACCGTGCATCACCTGACCGGTGAAACCGTTATGGTGGCGTTGTCGTCCGTGAACCTCCTTTCTCTGGCGAGCCTTGTCCGCCAGAAACACCCGGCCTGTCAGATTGTCCTCGCCGCCGACCGTGACCTTAACGGTGACGGCCAGAACAAAGCCGCTGTGGCCGCAGGAGCCTGCGAGGGCATTGTCGCCCTGTCGCCGGTATTCGGTGACTGGAATGATGCGTTTATGCAGCACGGCGAAGAGGCAACGCGGAAAGCGATTTATGACGCCATCCGGCCACCGGCTGACAGTCCTTTCACTACCATGAGCGAAGCGGAATTTACCGCCATGAGCACCAGTGAAAAGGCAATGCGAGTACATGAGCATTACGGCGAAGCGCTGGCCGTGGATGCGAACGGCCAGCTCCTCTCCCGCTATGAGGCCGGGATATGGAAAATCATTCCACCGTCTGACTTTGCGCGCGACGTGGCCGGGTTGTTCCAGCGTCTGCGCGCCCCGTTCTCGTCGGGGAAAATTGCCTCGGTGGTGGAGACCCTGAAACTGATTATTCCGCAGCAGGATGCCCCGGCACGGCGTCTGATTGGCTTTCGCAACGGCGTACTCGATACCGCCACCGGCACATTCAACCCGCACCATAAATCACACTGGCTGCGCACGCTCTGTGATGTCGATTTTACCCCCCCGGTGGAAGGTGAAACACTCGAAACCCACGCCCCGGATTTCTGGCGCTGGCTCGACCGTGCCGCCGGTGGCAGACCGGAAAAGCGCGACGTGATACTTGCCGCCCTGTTTATGGTGCTGGCTAACCGTTACGACTGGCAGCTCTTTCTCGAAGTCACCGGTCCCGGCGGGAGCGGAAAAAGTATTCTGGCCGAAATTGCGACGATGCTTGCCGGGGAAGATAACGCCACGTCGGCCACCATCGAAACGCTGGAATCACCCCGCGAACGTGCGGCTCTGATTGGCTTCTCGCTGATTCGCCTGCCTGACCAGGAAAAGTGGAGCGGTGACGGGGCAGGACTAAAGGCCATCACCGGCGGGGATGCGGTCTCGGTAGACCCGAAATACAAGGATGCATACTCCACCCATATTCCGGCGGTGATCCTGGCCGTGAACAATAACCCGATGCGCTTTACCGACCGCAGCGGCGGTGTTTCCCGTCGCCGGGTGATCCTGCATTTCCCGGAACAGATTGCCCCGGATGAACGCGACCCGCAGCTAAAAAACAAAATCGCTCGCGAGCTGGCCGTAATTGTGCGCCAGCTTATGCAGAAGTTCAGCGACCCGATGACTGCCCGTGCTCTGCTCCAGTCACAGCAGAACTCCGACGAGGCGCTCAGTATTAAACGCGATGCTGATCCGACATTTGATTTTTGCGGCTATCTGGAAGCACTGCCGGAGCCTGAGGGTATGTATATTGGCAATGCCAACATCATTCCGCGCCAGCCGCGCCTGTATCTGTATCATGCCTATCTGGCGTATATGGAAGCCCACGGCTACAAGAATACACTCAGCCTCACCATGTTCGGTAAGGGACTGCCGGCCATGCTGAAAGAGTACGGGCTAAGTTATGAGAAGCGCCGAAAAAATCAGGGCATACAGACAAATCTGGCACTCAGAGAGGAAAGTAACGCCGACTGGTTGCCAAAATGTGATGACCCTATAGCGAAATAACCTACCCTGACCGGCAATAGCCGGTCTTTTTTTACCTGTAAAACGGCAAAAGTGAACAGTAAAGTATTCACTGTTCACCAACCGTTAACTACTTAACTATTTGAATGTATTAAATAAAATACCGTAGTGAACAGTGTGAACAGTTTTTCCAAAAAAAAGTTTTTCTGTTCTGGTTTGGATCCGTACAACGGATCCAAACCGAAGATAGGATTAGTAATCTTTTTTCAGTTAAACCAATTAGTTGAGTTTAAAATTATCAAAATAAATGGTGGGGGCACAAAAGGGGGCACTTTGAAGTGTGATTTATATTTTTTATTTATATTTTATAGGGTTAAATGATGATTTGAGTCCGGCCTTCGCACCAAGTCACTAAATTCGTTACTGTACAGTTAGTTAGCCAATAAAATCTGTCTCTTTTGCCTGTAAGAAATGCTCTGTTATGTCCCTTGAAAAAGCCGCTGTGATTGATAGTGGTAATTGGGATGTTAACTCATAGCGGCGTGTAGTTCCAGGCGTCAAACACGTACCGATTGAACACTGACTGAACTCGAATGCTATGACGTTGCAGGGAATAAACAGGTTTATGGTGGTGTTCGTACCTGCACACGAAATGCAGGCTCTGCCAGCGATTCGGCCTCGCTCCTTCGGGTACATGGTCATCCTGATAAACTTCACTATCTGACACTCCCTGGTGAAGTCGCCTAACGGCTCCGCGCGTTGTCTTACCTCCAACGGCATTAGGCTTGTATTGTCTAAAAACCGTGAGGAGGGGAAAGGCTGGATCTCTCCAGCCTTTGATGGTCATCTCACTTTCTTGAAGATGAGCAGGATCAGAGGGACGCAAATCACGAAACCGTAAATTGCCGCATCAAAAACACCGCTTGTAGCTTGACCAAGTGAATCAACCGCTTGGTAATACTCTCTCAATGGAACAGGATTTGAGACAAGAGTCTGATTTTCAGAGAAAACCGCGAATGCTTGCGAGGCTACAAACAGTCCGAGGAAGTAACCCATGCTGACAATGCAAATCCCTCCCCATCGGAGAATGGTTTTAGTCCTATTCGTCAACGTCATAAGATCCACCTAATACACCGCCAAAAGTACCGCTGGAATACTGTGATAATGAATCGCCTGTAGCCGCTGCTTCGGCTGCAATGTGCTGAACTTTACCCTTTGGTGACTCTTGGTATCGCGGCAAATTGTCTTTGTTGGGATACATTTTTTTAAACTCGCCTGTCATTTCAACAACTGTCATTGATGAGAAGTCAGAACTTTTTGACTCAAGATAACGCTGCAATGAGACAGGGATTGTGAAATCTTCTGCGGATTCTATAGGAATCTGCGTCGTAGTAGATGTGTAGTTGTGCTCGAATATCCTTGAACCAGCAAACTTAATCCCTTCAACAGAGTGAGTGGTACAGTTGTTTCCTGTTACGTCGTACTCATCAATTGTGCGGCCTCTGCGTCGGGTTGTTTCTTTCATTTCCGATGTGCGAATCGCTGGTTCACCCTTATTCCAAAGATCTTCAAAGAACTGCCTTGTTTTTGTCGGATCAGCATCATCTATTCGAAACGCTCTTGCGCCCATCCGGTACAGCTCTGCTCTATAGTAAACCCTCGCATCTTCACCTTGCAGAAAGTTTAAAATTCCGTCACCAGTTAAATTCCCTGGGCCTGTTCTGCCGTAGCGACCATAGGTATAGAGATAAATCGAATTGTCTTGATGTACGGAAACGAAAGCATGTCCTGCGTCTGTGGTTTCAGTCCAGATGTAAACGCCATTCAATAGCTGGTTATCTTCTGGCTTGCAGGTGTTAGCAAAGGTGTTTTGCTTCTTCGCTGCCTGTGCATGTTGCACTGACTCTACGGGCGCTGTCGCCCAAGAAGGGGTATAAACCTCAACAGTGTCTGGGGCAATGAGGAAGTTTGTTCCCCTTGGACATCCACAATGAATCTCTGAACCGTCAACTGCCACGCCTTCTTCGTTTGATACGCGATGATCTCCGCTGACTATTACCCCCACTTCCCCGCATTTAGGGCATGGCGTAGTTTCGTCACCGATGTAGAGTTTCAACTTTCCCATGACAGTAAAGCCAGGGCGGGTGGCGATACATTCTGAGCCTGTAGAAGTTTTATCTCCATGTAGGCCAACATTCTTACCGTGAATGATGCAACCTCTGTGTTCCGATGCCATAGTGACCGCCTTATTTCAGAAAGTTTTCTGGCAACGATTCCCCGGCTCGGACTACCCTTCTTCCGGCATTTTGTGGGCAGCTAATAATTTCATCGCCGTTATCCAGCGAGCTACCAACAAGGGCGATAGATACGCCTGGTGTGTTTCCCGCACCATTGGAGATCCTCGCGGACGTTCCATCTGGGTAACGCACTTCATCGCCAACACGAGACACGTTTAGTATTGTGCCGTCATTAAGTTTGATTTGCCGTCCGTTATATTCACTGAAAACTTTCCCACTATTACGTGTCAAGCTGCCCTCTGTAGCGATCAGATAAGCTGCTGTAACTGGCTGCGCGAGATTGTAGGCGTTTTGTTTTTCGATGAGAGAACGGGCTTCGTCGTTCATTCCGGCGAGTTGTTCGGTTGTAAATGGTGACTTGTCAAAGGCTGCCAGCATCTCTGGTGTAAGTTCGTTGGTGTACTGCTTCATAGGTCCCTCTACTTGCTATGGAAATAATTGGTGTGGCTATTTTACAAACAGTAGCCACACAAACAACAAGTATTAGACTTAAGCGAAACTGTGTTTCGTAACAACCCGTAAAGGGGGTTAGTCCTCCTTGAATGTCATGGTGTATTTGCACTGTTCGGACGGTCTGATCGTCACTGTCTCCGTAAGGTTGGCGTTGCTGTAGATAGGGGGCATTTTAACTTCGATATGAACTGTGCCCCCAAATAAAGCTGAATGGTAGCCTGATCTAAATCTACACTAAAAAAACAAAATCTATAAAATGGCTGATGCGATGGTTTGTATCTGAAGGCTTTTGAAGGAAGGTAATAAAGTTTATTTAAATCAGAATCTTATGCGTATCTCTTTTGTAAATGATAACCAAGTATCTGGTGCTTAATAGCGTTACCTCACTATGATGCATAAATTTAAAAGGCTACCTTAGTAGCCTCATATAATTAAGAGTACTGATCCCAATCTCTGGGGATAAACCAGTTGGGTGTCCAGTTAACAAACTCTTGCGGGTGAAAATTTTGAGCGATTACTACTAGAGATTTAATAGCTTCAGGCCTCAAACTGAGAACATGATTTTTTTTATCACTTTCGTAATCCCAAAAATGAAACCTGTCACTTTTATCATGTGCTCTACGGCTAGGGCCGAAGTCCATAGGAGCGGTTAATCTCGTGATTGTCGCGTTATCTTCTTTTGAATAAAAAGTTAACATGATTTTAGAGCGACTATGAATCGCATCAATAAATTTATCGCGCATATACTCTCCTTTGTAGTTACTTAGATAATATTCACGATTAGTAGGTTATTGTGTGTGATCGACGCAGCATTTAAACAAACATTGCGAAGTCAAAACTTATTTTTAATTATTGTTATTTGGATGCCCCCACCACGCCTGCTCAGCAGGCGCAGGAATGGCCTTCAGGCCTACCTATTGTGGTGCTGACGATGAATTTTGTGTCGGTAAATCGCATGCAAATCCATGCAAGTTATGCATGCATGGATTTTTAAGGAAAAGCGGAGAGATTTTTAGGGTTCGTTGGGCGGTCTACTGCGCGGTCGGTTCTGCGCACTGCCGTGTGCAATTCAAATTCTGCGGAGGCGTGAATTTTTCACTTGTGGCCTGGTCGACATATAGCGCCCCAAGAATATACCGACCGAGTAGTGTATGGCTTAAATATAAATGGCGGGTTATTGCCCTGAATAATTAATCTCGTAGGTTGTAAGAGCTGTGACAGGCTCCGTACCGTAAGACGCCAGTTACGGATGCGATGCCCTGAGGTTCTCTAGAGAGTTAATATAACGAAAAGTGTGTAATTATGGCATATGTTTGATGCTTTCTGACACTGCAATCCCTGCAAAGTAAGGCGCTCAACACCCCTTACTTTGCAGGGATTGCAGTACTTTGAAGGACTTTTAACGTCTCTTTTACAACTTATTTCTCTGTATCCCATTGCGTGAAATAGCGCTTCAATTTTTCCACAGTAAAACGCCATTTGGGAGTCGTTGGCTTACAGACCGTGTTTTGGTTGCCAAAGAAACCTACCTCATTCACCGCTTCGAGTTCGGATCGGGTTTCCAGCCATTTCACAGGAACAAAATATTCTGATTTGTCGGGATCGTCTGCATTCTGGCGATACAGATCGCTGTATTTAAGAACATCTATTGCAGGCATTTCGCCGTGTTCCGTTTTGATCGTAAAGCTGCTGGCTGGTTCAACTGCGCTCTGAACAATACCAACTCCAACGTAACCCGTTGCTGGGATTTTTACCCAAACGCGGTCGCCCGGCTGAAGCTGTTTTAAAGTCTGACTATACCAGCTTCCACCACCCGCACTGATAAAGCCATATCGACGTGCCTCTTCCCAGACGCGACTTTGCGGATCGCCGAACGAGACATAAAACTCGCCATTCCAGGGTTCCTTAGCATTGGCACTTGTTCCGGCAGTGGCCTGCGCAGCATTGGTTTGCGTTTCGCTCGGATCGATAAGCCAGGCACGACTTAAGAACTGTTCGTCACCGTGCTGGAATACTTTAAAGAACAGAACGTTAATCGAGATGCCATTCTTGCTCAGATAGTCGACGATGCGTTCAGTGGAGGGATCCAGCTCCGCTGCGACAATAATGATTTGATGTGACTTGTTGATGGCATCATCTTCCAGCTCGGCGTTGAAGCGTTGTCTGAATGCGTCACCCAAGTTTCCCCCACCTGAAAATCTATCGTAAATCTGCGACAGACGCTCGGCGGTTAAATCATCCACCCAAGAGGCGTAATCCAGCGCCTGAGCGACCACTTCACGCGGCGTGCGGTCGCGTTTAAGCTCAATCAGGATCAGCGAGGCATCCGGCGCGATAGCTAGCAGATCGATACGCCCTTTATCGAGCGTATTTTCCTGATGCCCAATAATCATCCACTGGTCAGAGAGAATAGTGGGGTCGTTTAAAATCATCTTCTCCAACAGTTGCTCGCTGGCGAGTTTGCTGATGGTTAGCGGCTGGGGATTCTTCCCTATCCGCCAGATTGCATGATGAACCGGCATCGTCTGTTCCTTAGTTTAATGCTGCGTCGGTGAGCGTATCCGCCAGGTGGAGCTGGGTTTGTTGGGCGGATTGAAGGCGGGATTTGAGGTGTTCACATAGTAAATCCAATGCATTTATTTTATCAATAATACGAAATTGCTCGCTCATTGGAGGCAAAGGAAATATCAATTTTTTAAGTAAGCCTAAATTCAGAACATGCATTGTTGAGCCATGGCTCTCTTGGAATAATTCATCTTGAATTAATTTACTTGCTAAAACAGCTTGAATGTAGTTCCTACAAACATCTTTAAATAAGCTTATTTTTACCAATCGAGGGTTAATTATTCCCTCTTGGCATTTATTTGATAAGACGAGTACTTTCCCTATAGTACCTACCAAGCTAATCAGCATATCTCCAGGCTGGACCTTGCATGAGATGAGTGACTCATATTTTTCTCGGTCAACATAATAGTCCCCAAGATTTTCATCACCAGAAATAACCTGCTCTTGACCATAGATCTTATAACCCGTTGGAACATACATTGATTTTTTCAATGCTGAGCCAAAAGGACCTGCCTTAAGTGCATTTGCTTCATTTTTAGCAATATGATCAAACTGACACCACACCCACCCCTGTGGCAACTCAAACGGTTTCTCATCATCACTAATCGGCGGCAACGGTTTTTGTTTTTTAATTTTGCCTTCTTTCACCAGTTGCGCTTTTTCCTGTTCAATGCGTTTAAGCAACTCAGAAGCCGGTTCGTCGTTAGGATCTTGCGGCACCAGCTTACCCATCACAGCCAGTTGCAGAATGGTTTGCTTAAGCGCATCGATGCTCGCTTCGGTGGTAAAGAGTGTGTCGAAATTCTGGCTAATTCGCGCCCAGTTTTCGGCGAGTTCTTCGGCATTTTGACAGTCGGTCAGCGTTGATAGCAGTGTTTCCACCAGTTGCTGATGTGCATCCAAGCTGGTCAGTGATTGTTGCTCCAGTTGGTCGCATAGGGACATTAACTCATTAACTTTTGCAACGATACGCAGTTGTTCTGCTCGCGGAGGAAGGGGGATTACAAGTTTTTCCATCCTTTCTTTTGTCATGTGTATCATGGCAATACCATTGCCTGAAGCCTTTATACTCGCAGATACAGATTCTAGATATAACTTCATAAAGTGTTTATCTAATGATTGCGTATCAAATATGTCCATCTTCCAGATGTGGTAGTGATATATTACTTTACCACCATTCCAGATAAACGGACCAAACGAAGCAGACCAAGAATAAATCAGATCACCATTATCAATATATTTTTCAGGTTCAAGCTCTAAGTCTGAGTAATACCACTCATTTGAGGTAAACAGATTACCGACTCTAAGCAGAGGAGTGCCAGCCTGTAACATTTCATGTTTTTTATATGCCCGACCATTAATTACATTTATTAAATCACCTAGTCTATTGAGCTCCCACCCCTCTGGTAATTCAAACGGCTTCTCATCTTCACTAATCTCTGGCAGCGGCTTCTGCTTTTTAATTTTTCCCTGCTTTACCAGTTCCGCTTTCTCCGCAGCAATACGCTTTAACAACTCCGACGCCGGTTCGTCATTCGGGTCCTGCGGCACCAGTTTGCCGCGCACCGCCAGTTCCAGAATCAGCTCGCGCAGTTTCTTAATGCCGTACAGGTCGATTTTGCCGTTGCTGCCGCGCCCGGCTGTAGAGCGGGTTTGCAGCGCGGAAGACCAGATATCGATATGGTCGGTGATCAGCTTCTCAACGGTCATCAGTTCGCCCCCTTGTTGCCCGCCAGTGCGGCACCGAGAATATCGCGCAGCTGGTTACGAAGCTCGCTGATTTCCGCCTGCTGCTTCTGGTACTGTGCCAGCAGCTCATCCGGATCGTGGCTGATGGTTTCACCCTGATAAGGGTTCTTGATATCAAGGTTGAAGTTGCGTGCGATGATGTCGTCGATGCTCACTTTCCACGCCTGATTGTTCTCTTCACGGCTGGCAAAACCGTCGGCTTCATTCCCCCACCAGTCGATTTCCGCCTGGAACTCTTCAAACTTCATCGGTTTGGTTTTGCTGTAGTTCTTCACGCCGTCCGGGTACGGATGCTCGTAGAACCACACCTCTTTGGTTGGCTGGCCTTTGGTGAAGAACAGAATATTGGTTTTGATACCGGTGTACGGGTTAAACACGCCGTTCGGCAAGCGCACAATGGTATGCAGGTTGCACTCTTCGGTGAGCAGCTTTTTGATTTTGGTTTTCACGCCTTCACCAAACAGCGTGCCGTCCGGCAATACCACCGCCGCGCGGCCTTTGTCTGCCAGCACTTCGATAATCAGTTGCAGGAACAGGTCGGCGGTTTCACGGGTCTGCATCTCTGCCGGGAAGTTCTTCTCAATGCCGTCTTCTTCAGTGCCGCCAAACGGTGGGTTGGTAACAATCACATCAATCTGCTCATCCCAGGAAGAGAGAGGCTTGTTGAGCGTGTTGTCATGACGGATTTGCACCGGTACTTCAATGCCGTGCAGCAGCATATTTGTGGTACACAGCAGGTGTGGAAGCTGTTTTTTCTCGACACCGTGAATTTGCTGTTGCAGGGTTTTATGGTCTTCGGTGGTTTTAACGTAGTTGTCTTTTACATGGTCGAACGCGCAGGCAAGAAAGCCGCCGGTACCACATGCCGGGTCCATAATCGACTCGCCCAGTTTCGGATCAATACGGTTGACCATAAAACGCGTCACCGCACGCGGGGTATAGAACTCACCTGCATTTCCGGCGCTTTGCAGGTCGCGCAGAATCTGTTCGTAGATATCGCCAAACAGGTGGCGCTCCTGGCTGCTGCTGAAGTCGATTTCATTGAGCTTGTTGATCACCTGACGCAGCAGCGTACCGTTTTTCATGTAGTTGTAGGCATCGCTGAACGCCTGTTTGACCACAAAGCCACGCGGGTTCTTATCGATCGGCGCGGTGAGGTTTTTCAGCGTCGGGAACAGGTCGTCGTTCACAAATTCCAGCAACGCATCACCGGTGATGCCTTCGCTGTTCGCCGCCCAGCTACGCCATAGGTAGCGCTGCGGAATAGGGAACTGGTAGTCATCCTGCTCCAGTTCCAGCTCTTCTTCCTGAGTATCAAAAATCTTCAAAAATAGCAGCCATGAAAGCTGCCCCAGACGCTGGGCATCGCCGTCCACACCGGCGTCTTTACGCATAATGTCCTGAAGAGATTTAATGACTGAACTAATCGACATGTTTTCTTTCCATACTTAAAAAGGATGCCACCGGTCGCAGTTGCGGTCAGTGGCAATAAATTTACGTGTTATCAGGCTGAGCGCGGCGGAAGCTGGTAGATTTCGTTCTCCAGTTCGTTAACGGCTTGCTCATACGCCTTTTTGTCGCCAAAGCGGGTTCTGATGATCTCAATTGGGCGACCCAGTGCATCGAACGGCTTCAGTTTTAGCACCTGAACATCCTCGATTTCCTGCACGCCTTCATCGGCGTATTTGTCCAGCAGGGTATTGAGAACCAGCTGAGCCGGTTCGGCGTATTTCGTAAAATAGTTACGCTTACGTACGTTGGCCGCGCGCTCCTGACGGGTTAACGGCGGCTGACCGTACACCACATGACAGAGCAAATCAAACGGGTCGAGATCTTTACCCACCTCTTCGGCCAGCACGTCCCATAGAATTCCCAGCTGCGCCAGTTCTTCAATAATCGCCTGCTTGCGAGGCGCCTCCTGCCATTTGCGCACGAAGCTATCCAGTGAGGCATACTCGCTGTCTTTCAGCATCGTTTTGCGGGTGTAATCCTGGAAGGATTCAGTGACCAACTTGCCGTCAGAATCGTAATACTGAACGCGCTTCGCCAGGACTTTCACCGCCACGCCATTCACATAGAATTTGCGGACTTTGTCTGCATCATCGCTATGAAATTCACCGTTTCCGGAATGGTTGTCGCGGTTAACGTGATACTCAGCAGCGTCTTCTCGCACTTCACTGGCAGGTTTATCGACATCATCATTAAGGGTTTCTTCTTCCAGCCGCTCATTGAAGTCGGAACTTTCATCGGAGATATCGTCGGGTTTAACCACCAGTACTTTTTCCGGCAAACCGTCAAAGCGTGGGTCGGCAAACAGCTCGGTCGCCTTTTTGAAATCGAGAATGGTGAACCACAGCTTGCCGTGCCTTTCGTTGATACGTGTGCCGCGCCCGATGATCTGTTTAAATTTAGTCATCGACTGGATGTTCTGATCCAGTACGACCAGCTTGCAGGTCTGCGCATCAACGCCGGTTGTCATCAGCTCTGATGTTGTCGCGATAACGGGGTAGGCTTTCTTAGGATTAATAAAGTTATCGAGTTGCGCCTTGCCGATGTCATCGTCGCCGGTGATTTTCATCACGTACTTTTCATTCTTCAACACCTGCTCAGGGTTGAGTAACACCAGCGCGTGGCGCATGCGGTCGGCGTGATCGATGTCGTTGCAGAAAACAATGGTTTTATCCATCGGATTGGTGCGCTTCAGGTAATCGGTGATGGTCTGCGCAACCAGCATGGTGCGTTCATCAATGACCAGTTTGCGATCAAAATCTTTCAGGTTATAGATGCGGTCTTCAATCTCTTCGCCGTATTTATCCAGCTGGCCTTTGACGGGCCGCCAGCCCTGAACATCAACATCGATGTCAACGCGCACGACTTTATAGGGGGCGAGAAAACCGTCTTCAATACCCTCTTTGAGAGAATAGGTGTAAACCGGCTCACCGAAGTAATCGATATTGGAGACGTCTTCCGTTTCTTTTGGCGTCGCCGTCAGGCCAACCTGTGTGGCACTGCCGAAATATTCCAGAATCTCTCGCCAGGCTGAATCTTCAGACGCGCTGCCACGGTGGCATTCGTCAATCACAATTAGGTCGAAGAAATTTGGATCTACCTGTTTATAGGCTTTCTGATGTTCTTCCGGTCCGGTAATAGCCTGGTATAACGCAAGATGGACCTCGTACGCCGGATCAATGGTACGTCCGGTAACTTTGGTCATTGCCGTACCGAAAGGCTGGAAATCGTTGTTTTTCGTTTGATCGACCAGAATATTGCGGTCCGCAAGGAACAGGATGCGTTTTTTATTTTTTGCCTTCCACAGCCGCCAGATAATCTGGAACGCGGTATAGGTTTTGCCTGTACCGGTTGCCATCACCAGTAGAATGCGATTCTTTCCTGCCGACACGGCATCTACCGCTCGGTTGATCGCCTGCATCTGATAGTAACGAGGAGATTTGCCGCTACCGTCATCGTAATAATCCTGACTAATAACGGGCAATTGCTCCTGAGTGAACCCTTTCCAGGTACAGTATTTTTGCCAGAGCTGCTCAGGTGTTGGGAAGTCGCTGAGGGCAATTTCGGATTCGAGCTGCTGCGGATTGGTTTTATCGTGGAAGATAAAACCATCACCATTGGAGGCAAACACAAAAGGCACATCAAGCAAGCTGGCGTAGTCCAGGCCCTGCTGCATTCCTTTGCTGATGGCGTGCTTATTGGCCTTGGCTTCGATGACTGCCAACGGCAAGTTCGGCTTGTGGTACAGCACGATATCGGCAGATTTCACTTTGATACGTGAGGCCAGTTTGCCACGGACTACAATTTTGCCATCGCGCAGTTTTACTTCCTGACGAACTTGTGACATGACATCCCAGCCTGCGGTCTTGACGGCAGGCAGGATATATTTGGTGATAATGTCTGTTTCCGTCAGATGAGTTTTGTTTTCGCCAACCATAGCAGAGCTCTCAACGAAATAGGATTAGCTCTGATTTTACACAGATTAATGTATCAGGTAATGAGCTGATCAGGTGTTTTGGGGAACAACTGGCAAAATTAAGGTGGATAATTCGAACTATTAGTATTCTTCACGTTCAAGAACTTACTACATGTTTGTTACTAACAATTTATTGCGATCGTGCTCACAACGTGGACAATACTTAATCATACGAGGCGTTTATATCAACTAAATCAATAATTTCATTTAAGTCACGGGATGGGGAATGGACAGTAACACTCAGGGATTCACTTCATACTGGCGTAATACCTTAGCTGACGCCGAGTCTGGAAAAGGGGCATTTGAGCGCAAAGATGAAGAGTCATTTACTCAGTGGATGAATGTCGATCGGGGCAGGTTGGATGAAGAGATCGTGCAAGCGTTCTTCGAGGGCGAAGACGAGCAGGTTAAGACCGTCGAGGTAATGTTACGACCGCAGGTATGGATCCGCCTGTTAAAGCATGGCAAGGAACGGACGGCAGGCGCACCAGGTATAGTTACGCCTCTGGTTACTTCCGCACTGTTGAACCGAGAGGGCTTTTTGTTCCCCGCATCTCCTGCAACCATTCCCCGTGACCTGCTTGAACCTCTCCCTAAAGGCACCTTTTCTATTGGTGAGATGACAGAATATGACAGGTACAAAACCACACATGATTCGGTCACTTTTGGTCCCGAAGATGAGGATGAACAGCGCGAGGAAACAGACGAACAGCAGGTGGAACGATATGCTCGCTATAAGCAGTTGTGGCAAACGTACCTTAAAGAGACAAATGAACTTTTAAAAAGTGTGGCCGGGAAATGGCTCGATGCACCAGAGCAATATGAGCCGGCTGGATATGGCTATGTGATTAAAGCCAACCAGTCTGGCGGCGCCAGCATTCATATTCTGCCCATGTACGATCATTTACTGTCGTGCAAAAAAGAGGTGCCATTACTGGCACGCTTTGCCTCAAAGGATAAATCTCCTGTTGAGCCGCTCCTTGCCAGTAATGCCATGTTCACTGAGCGTCTGGGCCATTCTGGCGACAAATTTCCTCTGGCTGTCGCACAGCGCGATGCCCTGAGCCATTATCTCACTCAGCAGCCGGGCGATATTCTTGCCGTCAACGGTCCTCCGGGAACCGGAAAAACCACACTGGTGCTCTCTATCATTGCCACGGAGTGGGCGAGGGCGGCGCTTAACAAAACTGAACCACCAGTGGTGATTGCGACTTCAACCAACAACCAGGCGGTTACCAACATTATTGAGGCGTTCGGAAAAGATTTTGCTACCGGCAGCGGGCCTATGGCCGGACGTTGGTTACCTGATGTAAAAAGCTTTGGCGCTTACTTCCCGTCTTCAAGCCGAAAAGCCGAGGCAGCAAAAAAATACCAGACGGAAGACTTTTTTAACCGCGTTGAATCCCTTGAATATGTAGAAGATGCCCGGTTCTTTTTCCTTGAAAAGGCAAGTGCAGCATTTCCGACTGTGGAATGCCATTCACCTGAACAGGTTGTGGATCTCTTGCATCAGCGTTTAGTTGAACTCTCTGCAGAGCTTGAGCAAATCGAGCCTGCGTGGGACGCCCTGAACGCCATCCGCGAGGAGCGGAGCGCCGTCAGCGACGATCTCGAACAGTATATTGAGGATAAAAGAACGTCACTGCTTAATAGCACAAATGAAATCTCGCTATTAACGCAGGGCAAAAAACAGTGGGAACAATATCGCGCCGGTGAGTCGTTCATGTTCGCTCTCTTCTCCTGGCTTCCCGCCGTGCGTACTAAGCGTCACTATCAAATGAAGCTGTTTTTAGAGGCTACGTTTGGCGAAAGAATGACAGCATTCCAGGGCGCTCTGCCCGATGGAATTGATGCCTTTATCAATGGCCTGATTGAGCAAACGCGTAAAGAGCAGGCCGGGTATCAGCAGCAAATGGATCTTGCTGAGGACATCTCCCGACGTGAAAGCGAAGCAGCTATACGCTGGCGCGAGATTACTCGCTCACTGGGAAATCCTGGCGAACCAGAGTTGAGTCTGCGCGAAGCCGATGAACTTGCCGATACACGGCTCCGTTTCCCGGCGTTTTTGCTGGCGACGCATTACTGGGAAGGTCGGTGGCTGATGGATATGGCTGCCATAGATAATATTCAAAAGGAAAAAGGTCGTACTGGTGCGAAAAGTACAAAGGCCCGCTGGCAGCGTAGAATGAAGCTAACCCCCTGTGTAGTCATGACGTGCTTCATGTTTCCTTACCATATGAAAACCAGCGAATTTGTCGGCGGCAATAAGAAATTCGACGATAACTATTTATATAACTTTGCCGATTTACTAATTGTCGACGAAGCGGGACAGGTGCTTCCTGAGGTTGCCGCAGCCTCCTTCGCACTGGCGAAGAAAGCCCTGGTGATTGGTGACACAGAGCAGATTGCGCCTATTTGGAATAGCTTGCCCGGTATTGATATCGGCAACATGGTTGAAGAGAATATCCTTCCTGGTGGTACTCAAGAAGAACTTGCCGAATCTTATGCCCTGGTGTGTGACTCAGGAAAGAGTGCTGCATCTGGCAGTGTCATGAAGATCGCCCAGTTTAACTCGCGTTATCAATATGATCCGGACTTTGCGAGGGGGATGTATCTGTACGAACACCGTCGCTGTTTCGATAACATCATTGGCTACTGTAACACCCTCTGCTATCACGGTAAGTTGCAGCCCAAACGAGGGGAAGAAAAAGAGACAATATTTCCTGCAATGGGATATTTGCATATTGATGGTAAAGGTATGCAGGCCAGTGGAGGAAGCCGTTTTAACGCCTTTGAAGCTGAGACGATAGCTGCGTGGCTTGCGGCGCACAAAGAGGAAATCGAGCGTAATTATGGCGAACCTTTACATAAAGTAGTGGGGGTTGTTACCCCATTTTCGGCACAAGTCAGTACGATTAAATCGTCATTACGAAAGCTGGATATTAATTGTAGTGGTGATGAAAATTCGCTGACAGTCGGTACTGTCCACTCCTTACAGGGAGCGGAACGGGCAATTGTGCTGTTCTCTCCTGTATATTCGAAACATGAAGATGGTGGATTTATCGACAGCGACAGCAGCATGCTGAACGTTGCTGTTTCGCGTGCGAAAGATAGCTTCCTGGTCTTTGGCGATATGGATCTGTTTGAGATCCAACCCGGATCGTCACCACGGGGACTGCTGGCAAAATATCTTTTTGCGTCCACTGAAAATGCATTGCAGTTTGAGTTTCAGGAGCGCCAGGATTTAAGTACTTCGCAAACGCAGATTTCAACCCTGCACGGGGTGGAGCAACATGATGCGTTTCTGAACGAGACTTTTGACGCTATTAATCAGAGTATTACTATCGTTTCTCCGTGGCTCACCTGGCAAAAGCTGGAGCAGACCGGTTTTCTGGCGTCGATGTCTCAGGCGCGCGCCCGTGGCATTGATATCACTGTAGTAACGGATAAAACCTTTAATACAGAGCATACAGATTTTGAAAAGCGGAAAGAGAAACATCAGCGTCTGAATGAAGCCTTGGAAAAGTTGAATGAAATGGGTATCACTACGAAGCTGGTCAACCGTGTTCACAGTAAGATTGTGGTTGGTGATGAGGGGCTGCTCTGCGTCGGTTCCTTTAACTGGTTTAGCGCCGCGCGAGAGGAAAGATACCAGCGATACGATACGTCGATGGTCTATCGCGGTGATAGCTTAAAAGCTGAGATCAAAACGATTTATTCCAGCCTTGAGCAGCGGCAGTTATAAAACGGTATGAAGTGCCTGAGCACCCTTATAAATCACAGGGTGCTCAGAATGTTTAATACAATCATGTCTATTAACCCTTAAAAACATTTTGTCGGTGCCATTGCATGTAATTGTATGAGGGTTTCGGCAACGCAATGATCCTCTCTGGTAAATTCAGTTTGTCGCATGTACCAAAATCAAGATGATTGCTTATCAGAACGTCACCTTCGTTAGCGAATGAAATCCAGCCAGAGTCAAATAAAGTATCAATATGAGCCGCAAGCATGAGACCGTTATACGGATCTAATCTTTCTTTCGCAGTTTGGCATGCGGACCAGGGCATGATATGGCTCGCTCTCAATAATGGCTGAAATGTAATACCTGTTACAGGACAGGCGGGATACAGTCTCAGGCATTCTGCCCGGAAATTACCTTGTCCGATTCTGGCCTGAATCAATGCTGTTCGGGTTGTTTCGTCTATCGCGAGATCCTGAGTGATAATATCAATGTCTGGTTGAACGAGAGCGATTCGGTCGTTCGGGTTTTCATTTACCTCAAATGGCTCATGTGTTTCAAACCCCAGTTCCTTGAACAGCGCAGAGTGAAATTCTATAGGTAAATATTGTACAACTACCTGTTTTGCGAGCGAATCGATCAAGAGTTTCTGATTTTGTAATAGAAAAAAGGAGGTAACATCAAAGCCACCGCGCACGTTGTTATCTAAGACCTTCTGCAGCCTCGGTTCCTCAGGGCTTTTAAGGAGTGCAGAGTCTGTTCCTTCCAGTGCCCAGAAGCCATCATGCTTTAACCGCCAGAATGGCATTAGAACTTCATAGTTGCTTCGTTTTGGCCCGTAGCGTTTTAGCAAATCTCGTAGTTGATCTTGTATTTCGTCCTGAAACTGGAAAAGTCGCTCATGGCCTTTCTTGTACTGGGAAAGAACGTACAGAACAAGTAAGGGTTTATTCAACGCTGGTGCTTTGTTGTACCAGGCTGTTTTCATCCCGGCAATTTTTTGACTAAGAGATTTTGCGATGGTCATAGTTCGGTTACAGGAGCCAGTAGTTTTGCGATGATGCTCGCAAAACACAGACCAATCAACCCACAATCAACAAAAACATGACATTACCGTACATAACACTATTTCCTGAATCCCCCTCGCAAATTTAAAATTTACCCCACACCAAACCGCTGTATTTATATTCAGTCCTGTATAATGAGCACCAGGAATTACGCCGAACGGCAAAGGAAGTATCAAAGAAAATTTAACGAGCAATTCGCGATATGAAGGTGCTGCAACACCCCCATACCGCTAACCACAACCAACTAGACAGGAGTTGAAAATGGCTGCGACGAATTTTAAGCCAGAGTTTACTGTTTGCAAAACAGAATCAGACGCTTTCACCGGCATGATTGAAAACCGCGAGCTGGTACGCAAAAACAGCGCCCGCCGACTTCACGGCAACCAGCTCAATGCGGCGCCCGTCCATCCCCGCGCGGAGACGCCGCAGGACAGTGCCGCCTGCTGCGAACTGTATGCACGCATAGACATGAAATATCTTCTGCTGGGCGGCGAGTGGTTAGCCCGTGCGGGCTTTATCGACGGCATGCCCGTAAAAATCCGCGCCATGAAAGACTGTATTGTGATTACGCCACAACATACAAGAGAATTATGGGGATGCCTGGAAGGTATGAGCGTGGTGAATATAAATAAAAAGAAAGTGGCGCAGTGGTTGAAGACGTTTCCGGGAGCGTTGAATGATACCGGCGATATACCGGTTGTTAAGCGTGGAACAGGGCAGGCGATCTCTGAGTAACCTGCTTCCCACCTAATGTAACCCTTGAAGCAACAAAACGGGCATGTCATCCCATGCCCGTTGTAAGTAAAAATCAATCGTGCTTAACCTGCTCTTTCACCGCGTTAACCAGCGCAGCGTGAAGTTCGCCGACGGTTAAATCACATATAACAGGTTCGGGTATGCCACGTATCCAGCGGATAAACCGACAGATGCCAAAAAAGTCTAAACCTTCACCCGTAAACAGATACTCGTTCTCAGCAAGAGAGAACGTTTTCATATAGCCATCTTCTTCCGTGGCAAGCTGAACGCCAAACGCTTCTTCGCAGTCTTCCAGTAGGTCTTCGCCGTCGATACCGCAAATATGCAAATCGGCCTCAATCAACGTATTGCTATCGATAGGTTTACGATGCTCACCTGAGGAGTTTCGAATAACCTCAATGACTTGTGAGAGAGTGGGTTCCATAATGATGCTCTCCTTTAAAGCGGTAGAAATAATCGCTAGCGCTTCCCGGCGGTGCTCCCCTTGGTCGGACCGACAAGCACAAAGTTACCTCGGCCCGAGAAATTTTAAAGTCAGTTCAGGCTATCGCCATATGATTCCAGGCATCTCTGTAAACGATATTCCCATCACAGTGTTTCCAGGTGATTGCTTCATATCTTAGCTCGATCGTCTCTGTATGAGTTCCTGTTCCAGAACCCGGAAACAGATTGGGCGTAATACCCGTGACTTTTACGTTCTCCAGGATAATGTTGAAATATTCTCTCTCGATTCCTGCATCATCAATTTGATACATTTTGATCGTAGCCGATTTTAGCGTTTGGTTTTCACACAGTGCTCTGATGAGAATCGGTGTCGTTTTATCAAATTCTTTCTGAACGGCAATCGGCGTATGTACACGGGTACCTGTTAGTCGGCCTGTATTTCCACTCACAGGAATGGTGAGGTGATGAGCGACCGCCTTTAATTCAATAGCGCCTAACCTACCGGACACCATGGAACCACCTACGACGGGTGAGCCATTAGCATCGGTTAACCAAAGATATGCTGGATTTGACATGATTATTCCTCATCTATTTTTACAAAAGAAGGTAGGTGCAACATCGCCACGACCCATATGAACAAGCCAATAATTTTCAGCGGCCATGGTTCAAGGACAGCTATACAAGCAAATGCACCGATGATCAGTAAGGGGCCCGATAACACATCCAGGATCCCACCAAAAATGGATATCTTTCCTGGCAGTAATTTATTCATTACTAATGAAATAATGTAAGCACTTAGGGTAATGATGCAAAAAGAGATTGTTTTATCATGCCAGGTTTCGAATTCAACCCAGCAAAGGATATAGGCTAATACTAAGTATGAGCAAAGAAGCAGGTTTATAATTGGGATGATAAACTTACTCATACGCGCCTGCCGTAGTGTGTGCAGTTAGTTTTTCATTAACTTTCTTCATGATCTGATTAAATACAGGTTTTCCTTCTGAGTAACCTGCATGGATAGCATCTACGAAAGGCTGGACGGCATCAGCGAACAGAAAATAAAGTAGGTCATAGTCTCTGGGTCTCAGAAGTTGATATACTTCTGGGGCTTCTGCTTTGAGTCTGTCAGATGTCCTAATTGATCGTTCAGCCATTCCCCCAAATAAAAGAAGTGTGCTCAGTGCTGTGATTGGGTTACCTTTCCCTTTAAAAACAACAAACGTAAAAGATGTTCTTTCAATAACATGCTTCGCGATAGTGGATGCAATAAAATTGGTTGATACTCTACCTGCAATTGAAGTCATTACAGATCTGTATATTTTATCCTGCTCCGCTTCTGTTAAATATCTGTTGAATTCTTTAAGTATAATTTTGACAGAGTTGACAATGTTTTCGTAATTCAAAATGTCGTTTTTTATGGCAGTCATCATTCTTATACGTTGAGTTTCACGAGCATACCTGGCATCCGTGTCAAAGATACCATAAATCAGATATCCATAATCTAGCGGTACTGATAGCCCTCCATTTATAAGCCCAGTAACAGTATCAGGAGAAGCGATAATGTTGCATAATCTCCGGGCTATATCTTCTACATCAGCCATAATAATCCTTTAAATACGCAATAAAGGATTTATCAATGTAATATTATTGTGATTGAAGCAATTTATCTTATCTAAATGAGGAATTAAGAATTGTTAGAGGTATCAATTTCATCTTTAATGAGATAATCAGCGGTTTCATGCCTATCCCACGCACTCCACCGCTAAACCTACTTTAACTAAACACCGGCACCCCCAGCCCCATCTTCACCTCCCTCAACGTCCCTTGCGTCACCCCCTGTGCCCGTTCCGTCCCGCGCTTCAGCATCGCCATCAGCTCCCCCTTATCCCGCATATACATCGCCCGACGCTCCCGCATTGGCGCAATCAGCTCCTGCAGGCACGCCTCCAGCTCGTTCTTGCAAACCCGATCCCCAAGCCCACCCGCCTGATAGTGCGCCTTCATCGCCGCCACTTTCTCCTTGTCCGGATGAAACGCGTCGAGGTACGTAAACACCACGTTCCCCTCAATCTGCCCCGGGTCGCTCACCTTCAGGTGGTTCGGGTCGGTGTACATGGCGCTGACCGCACGGTGAATGGTCTCTTCGCTGGCCGAAAGATGCAGCGTGTTGCCCAGCGATTTCGACATCTTGGCGCTGCCGTCGATGCCGGGCAGGCGGCTGGTGTCGCTCAGCATCGCCTTGCAGTGGCGCAGCACCGGGGCGGGCAGCAGGCTGTTCATCTTGTGCACAATCTCGTTGGTCTGCTCAATCATCGGCAACTGGTCGTCGCCGACGGGCACGCACTCGGCCTTGAACGCGGTGATGTCCGCCGCCTGGCTGATGGGGTAGGCCATAAACCCGACCGGCAGCGAGCGGGCAAAGCCCTTCTGCGCAATCTCGTTTTTCACCGTCGGGTTACGCTCCACGCGGGCAACGGTGACGATGTTCATATACAGCATCGTCAGCTCGGCGAGGGCGGGCAGGGCGGATTGCAGGCAGATCGTGGTCAGGTTCGGGTCTATGCCCGCGGCGAGGTAGTCGGCCAGCACTTCGGGGATGTTGTCGCGGATCTTCTGTGGGTTGCTGCCGTTGTCGGTCAGCCCCTGCAGGTCGGCAATCAGCACATACTAGTTGTGCGTCTGCTGCAACGCCACGCGCTGGCGCAGCGATCCGACGAAGTGGCCAAGGTGCAGCGGGCCGGTTGGGCGGTCGCCGGTGAGGATGGTCTGCGGGTTCATAAAGACTCCTTAACGTTGTAAAGCCGAAAGGGGTCTTAGAAAAGTGAAAGCCGCCTTTCGGCGGCTATCTGAAAATGGGGAAAACTACTCCGTGCCGCCTTTAAGAAGGCAGCCACCAGCGGTTTACGGTGAGCACGGCGTGGTTTATGTTCATGCTTTTACCGTATCACGTCCGGCGCGAAAAACAAAAGGGCACGTCATGCTGCAATCACTCAACCATCTGACCCTCGCGGTCAGCGACCTGCAAAAAAGCGTCACCTTCTGGCACGAGCTGCTGGGCCTGACCCTGCACGCCCGCTGGAATACCGGGGCCTATCTCACCTGCGGCGATCTGTGGGTCTGCCTGTCGTACGACGAGGCGCGCCAGTACGTGCCGTCGCAGGAGAGTGACTACACCCACTACGCGTTTACCGTGGCGGAAGAGGATTTTGAACCGTTCTCGCAAAGGCTCGAGCAGGCGGGCGTCACCGTCTGGAAGCAGAACAAAAGCGAGGGGGCATCGTTCTATTTTCTCGACCCGGACGGGCACAAGCTGGAGCTGCACGTGGGTAGCCTCGCCGCGCGGCTGGCGGCGTGTCGCGAGAAGCCCTATGCGGGCATGGTGTTTACCTCAGACAAGGCTTGAGGCGCGCACCTTCAGCCTGCCCGCCAGCGTCACGTGCGTGGCGGCATCTTCCTGATTGCACAGGTACTCCACCGCCAGCCGTCCCAGCTCGCTGTAAGGCAACTGGATGCTGGTCAGCGGCGGGGTGAGCTGCTCGGAAATCTTCTGGTCGTCGTAGCCCGCCAGCAGCATGTCCTGCGGGATGCGCACGCCGTTCACCGCCAGCGCCTGATAGCAGCCAATCGCCAGCCAGTCGCTGGCGCAGAAGATGGCGTCCGGGCGCTCGGCCAGTTCCAGCAGCGAAGCTGTCGCGGTAAAGGACTCGCTGAACTGCCAGTTGGTCTGGCGCACCAGTCCGTCGTCGCACGCGAGTCCGGCCTGCTGTAATGCTGCCTGGTAGCCCGCCAGACGCTGGCGCGAGGCCTCCATCCAGCTCTCGCCGGTGATGTGGGCGATGCGTGTGGCGCCGCAGGCGATGAGGTGTCTGGTAACCTGGAAAGCGTTGGCGTAGTCGTCCGGAATAAACGACGGCAGCAGCGGCGAGCCGGGGTCGCGCTGGTTGAGCAGCACCAGCGGGATACGGGTGCAGTCCTGGAAGGCCGTCATATCGACGACGTTCGTGACCGGAGAGGCAAGGATAATCCCGATGCAGTTGCGCTTGTCCAGCTGGCGGATGATGTTCAGGGCCAGCTCCACGTCGTCGCCGTAGTCGTAGACGGTGAGCAGGGTCTCGTTGCGCCACGCCGCTTCCCGCGCCTGGCTGATGGCGTCGATAAACGGGTCGAAGCTCTGCATGGAGCTGACCAGCAGGGCGATCTCTTCCTGGTTGCGCGGGGCGTGAACGGCGGGGAGGCGGTCGTAGCCGAGCTCGGTGGCGACGTTGATCACCCGCTGGCGGGTGTCGTCGCTGAGCTTGATGTTGCGGGACTGGTTGAGCACCAGCGATACCGTCGCCTGCGACACCCCTGCCGCCCGCGCAATATCGTTCATCGTCACTTTTGTTTTTCGCTTCATCCGTCCTCTCCCTTTCGCGATTTCGCATCATACCCTAACCGCACGCTTTAGCGCCGTCGATCACGTTTCTCATCCATCGAAGCGTGAACTTTGTGAGAGGCGTCGCTTTTCTGAGCGCCACGATTTGCGCATTTATTCTGCAACTAATATTTATTAGCTAAATATTATCAGTAAGAGGATGCGTAATGAAAGAGCAATGGAGCAGGGAGCAGGCACAGGCGTGGTATCAGCAGAAAGGCTGGCTGTGCGGGTTTAACTATCTGCCGTCGACGGCGGTGAACTGGACCGATATCTGGCAGGAAGAGACCTTCGATGCCGCCACCATCGAGCGCGAGCTGGGCTGGGCGGCGGAGGCGGGCTATAACACCCTGCGCATCAACCTGCCGTTTATCGTCTGGGAGCACGACCGCGACGGCCTGATGGCGCGCATCGACCGCTTTTTGACGATTGCCGACGGTCGCGGGTTCAGCACCATGCTGACCCTGATGGACGACTGCGGTTTCTCCGGCGACGAGCCGTACCTTGGCCCGCAAAAGCCGCCCGTGCCGGGCAAGCACAACAGCCAGGCGGCGGCGAGCCCGGGGCGCGACAAGGTGTGCGATCCGGACTGCTGGGCAAACATTGAACGCTATATCCGCGACGTTGTCCGCCAGTTCCGCGACGATAAGCGCGTGCTGCTGTGGGATCTCTATAACGAGCCGGGCAACCGCGGCATTTTCGCGACCGGCACGCAGGAGGTGCAGTACGACGCGAAGCTGGAGACCTGTGCCCTTAAGCTTATGAAGCTCGCATTCCAGTGGGTGCGTGAAGAAGACCCGACCCAGCCGCTCACCGTCTGCGCGTGGCGTCTGCCGCCGGAAGAGGAGGGCGAGACGTTCTTTCAGCATCCGCTGGACCAGACCGCACTGGCGCTCTCGGACGTGGTGAGCTTCCACGCCTACACCCACACCGGCCGCATGACGGCGATTATTCAGCAACTGCAGGCGCTCGGTCGCCCGCTGTTCTGCACCGAATGGCTGGCACGCCACGTGGGTAGCACCATCGAGGAGCAGCTACCGCTGATGTACGCGGCGAAGGTCGCGCCGTATCAGTGGGGGCTGGTGCGCGGCAAAACCCAGACGTGGCTGCCGTGGCCGGTGGTGATGAAGGAGTCCACGGACTACTGCCGCCTCTGGTTCCACGACGTGTTCGAGGAGAACGGCATTCCGTTCTCGCGCCGTGAAATCGCCCTGATGCAGCAGCTGCGCAAGATCGCCCCGAAGGCACAAGGCTAATAATATCGACCCGGCGGCCGACCGCCGGGCAACCAGGCAGGCATATATCAATGGCAACGACAATGAAAATACCGTCTCGCGAGCTGTGGTCTTATTTTGGTTATGGATTAGGTCAGTGTTTTAGCTTTGGTTTAGTGGGTTCGTTTATTAACTATTTTTACACCGACGTGCTGGGGATCTCGGCGCTGGCGGCGAGCACCATCTTCCTGATTGCCCGCGCGTGGGACGCGGTTCACGATCCGCTGTTTGCCAGCATTATGGATACCATTAACAGCCGGTTTGGCAAGTTTCGCCATTTTTTGCTGATCGCCCCGCTGCTGATCACCGGCGTCACACTGCTGTCGTTCTATAAAATCGAAGCGGACATGACCACCAAAATCCTCTACGCCGGGGTGACCTACATCCTGTGGGGGACGCTGTACGCCATCTCCGATATCCCGTTCTGGTCGATGTCGTCAGTGATGACCAACGACTCCGCCCAGCGCACCCGCGCGGTGACGGCGGCGATGCTCGGGGTGAACGCGGGGATTGCCTGCGCCAATATCTTCTTCCCGAAGCTGGCGGCGTTCTTCGCCCAGTACAGCAACGATAAAGGCTACTTTATGGCGGCGCTGGTTATGATGCTGGTGGGCCTGCCGCTGATGCTCAACGGCTTTATGCAGATCAAAGAGCGCGTGCCGCCGAGCCCGGAAAAGGTGACCATCCGCGACACCTTCCACAACCTGCGCCAGAACAAGCCGCTGTTTATCGTCCTGCTGTCGTTCTTCTTCTGCGTGTTCCACAACGTGGCGGGCGGTCTCTATATCTACTTCTTTATCAACAATCTGGGCGACGGCAGCCTGCAGATGGCGATTGGCGTGATGGGGATCGTGGCGGCGGTACTGTGCCTGGTCGCCCCGATGCTGACGCGGCGGATGCAGAAGCGGAAGCTGTTTATGATCCTCTGCGGGCTGGACGTGGCGGTGCGCGTGGTGATGTGGTTTGTTGGGTATCAGCAGGTGACGATGCTGTTTATTCTGCTCGGCCTGAGCACGCTGTTCGTGATGATGACCAACATCCTCACCTCGTCGATGATTGCCGACACCATCGAGTACGCGGAGTACCACACGAACAAGCGCTGCGCGGCGATCACCTTCTCCGGGCAGACCTTTACCGGCAAGATGTCGGTGGCGGTGGGCGGCGGGCTCATCGGCGTGTTTCTGACGATGATCGACTATGTGCCGCAGGCGCAGTCACAGAGCGACAGCGTACTGGCGGGACTGTTCTTCGGGATTTGTTTGTTACCGGCGATAGGCTCGCTGATCCGAATGGGGTTTATGTCGCGCTTTACCTTTACCGAAGAGAAGCATGCGGAGATTTGTCGGCTGCTGGCGGAGCGGAATGCGTCTGCGAAAGCGCCAGGTGGCGGCTGCGCCTTACCCGGCCTACAGGACCAGCCCTTGTAGGCCTGATAAGCGAAGCGCCATCAGGCTTCGCGTAATGACTTACAGCGACTGCACAAACGCCAGCAGATCTTCGTTGAGCTGGTCCTGGTGGGTCAGCGCGAAGCCGTGCGGCGCGTTGTCGTACACTTTCAGCGTGGCGTTTTTGATCATCTCTGCCGCCAGCTTGCCGGTCGTTTCAAACGGCACGACCTGGTCGTTGCTGCCGTGGATCACCAGCGTCGGCACGTCGATTTTCGCCATATCCGGGCGGAAGTCGGTCTCGGCGAAGGCGGTTACGCAGTCGATGGTGCCCTTCAGGGACGCCAGCAGGGCGATGTTCAGCGTCTGCGTCAGGGCACCGGCAGAAACGGTCTGCCCGGCGTTGGTGCCGTAGAATGGGGTGGCGAAATCGCTGATGAACTGAGCGCGATCTTTACGCAGTCCGTCGCGAATCCCGCTGAAAACGCTCTGATCGACCCCTTCCGGGTAGCTTTCGGATTTGCCGAAAATGGGCGTTACCGCGCCCAGCAGGGCAAGACCGGCCACGCGTTCGCTGCCGTAATTGTTGATGTAGCGCGTCACGTCGCCGCCGCCCATGGAGAAGCCCACCAGCGTCACGTCGCGCAGATCCAGCGTGGTGATCAGGTCGTTAATGTCGGATGCAAAGGTATCGTAGTCATAGCCGTTCCACGGCTGATCTGAACGTCCAAACCCGCGACGGTCAAAGGCGATGGTGCGGTAGCCGCGCTCGGCCAGGTGGTTCAGCTGGCTGTCCCACATATCCCCATCCAGCGGCCAGCCGTGGCTGAAAAGAACCGGTTTGCCCGCGCCGCAGTCTTTGTAATAAATCTGCGTACCATCTTTTGCCTTAAACGTTGCCATAGTGTGTTCCTCTACAGGTGATTGTTATGTTCAGACCGGCGCGACCAGATAACGAATTGCCGGTGATGTTGTGCCCTGATGAAAAGCCAGAACGCGGCTCTGCAACAGGAGGTCATTCATGGTGTGGCGCTCCTGCTGGCGCAGATGCTCGATCCAGGAACCCATCAGGAAGGTTTCGATAAACAGACCCGGACGTTCAATATCTTCGTACACCGCCCAGCTCATCGCCCCGGCGCGGCGGCGCACCCGGCGTAGCTCGTGCACGGCCTGCAAAAACGCTTTCGCGTTCTGCGGGTCGATGATGTACTCATGCGAGACCAGCACCGGGCCACGCTCGTTCGGGAGTTCAATCTCCACCCCGTCCAGCGGCTGCCCGCTCAGGTCGAGATTTAAATCCGGATCTTTCTCCAGCTTCCAGCGGAACACCGTCATGCTCGCCAGCACCATCCCCAGCGTGGCGACAACCAGCGAAGCCGGAGTGCCGAACTGCGAGGCGATCTGGCCCCAGACGGCGCTGCCTGCGGTCATCGAACCGAAAAAGACCGTCAGATACACCGCCAGCGCCCGGGCTTTTACCCAGCGTGCGGCGCTGCGCTGCGCGCCAAGGTTGAGGGTGGAGAGCACCGCAATCCACGCGAAGCCGGTAAAGAACTCAAACAAGTTTAGCAGCCAAAAGTGACGTACAAATGCCAGCGCCAGCATGGTGATCGCAAACGTCAGGCTGGCGGCCACCATCAGCCGATCGGCGTTCAGCCGCTGGCGCAGACGCGGCAGCAGGATGGCCCCGGCAATGGCGCCAAGGCCGATACACGCCAGCATCACGCCGTAGCCCGCCGGGCCTAAGCCCAGCTCGCGGCGCGCCACCAGCGGCAGCAATGCCCAGCCCGCGCTGCCGAAAACAAAAAAGGCCACGGTGCGCACCAGCACGTTGCGCAGCACCGGCGCGGCGTGCACGTAGCGAATCCCGGAGCGCACCGCAGAGAAGAAGTGCTCCGGTGGCAAACGCTGCACGGACGGTGCCGGACGCCAGCGCCACAGCACCCACGCCACGCCCATCACGGACAGCGCGTTCAGGGCAAACACCATCCACGGCCCGGCAAGCGACAGCAGAAAACCGCCCAGCGCAGGGCCAATTGCCCGGCTGATATTGACCCCGAGCGAGTTAAGCGCCACGGCGGAACCCAGCTCGGGCTTGCTCACCAGGTCAGGGACAATCGCCTGAAACGGCGGCGAACTCATGGCCGCACCCACGCTCAGCAGAAACGTCGCCGCCAGCAGAACGGTGGGGGTGACGTGTCCGGTAAAAGAGAGCAGCGTCAGCCCGGCGGCGGCAATGAACACCCACAGCTGGGAGAAGAGCAGGTATTTACGTCGATCAACGATGTCCGCCATCACCCCGGACGGCAGGGCGAAAAGGAACATCGGCAGGCTGCTCGCCGCCTGCACCAGCGCGATATCCAGCGGATCGGCGCTGAGCGTCAGCATGCTCCAGTTGATACCGACGTCGCTCATCCATGAGCCGACGTTAGAGACCACCGTGGCGATCCACAGCATGCGGAACACCGGCTGGCTCAGCGGCTGCCAGGGTGAAACCGCGGGGGCGGGCGTCGTCTCGACGTGTGCGTCGCGAACGTCGTTTACCTGGGTCATGCGAACCTCTCCGTTGTTTTACGCTGCACTCGCCACTGGCCCGGACCGGTAAGGGCGAGGGTGGTGAAGATAATCAGCAGCAGCCAGCCAAACTGCCCCTCGGCAATCGACCAGTTCGGGTGGACCGCCAGCATCGCCACCAGCAGCACGGCGATAATCGGCAGGCACGCCAGGCGGGTGTACACGCCCGCAATGATAAACAGCGGGCAGATCACCTCGGCGACGATCGCCGGGATCAGACTGGCATACGGCCCAAAACCAAACGGATCTTCGATGCGCGTCAGCTCTTCGCTGAAGTGCAGCACCTTCGGCAGGCCGTGCACGTAAAGCAGCAGCAGACTGCCGGTCAGGCGCAGAAAGAACAGCCCCGGATCGATCCGGGGCGAAGCGTCATTTTGTTTCATCAGAATGCAAAGCAGCTGCAACCCAGCGCACCCCAGAAAGCGTTATCGTCGGATACCGGCATCTCTGACGTGCGGGCAAAGTCATGCTGGTGGTTGTGAACCCCGCACGGGCCGCTACAGTGGTGAGCCACACTCATACCCACGCGTGCGGCCTGCGGCGGCGCGCTGCGGTAGTGGCCCGGCACCTTCACCACCGGGGACCACTCGGGCAGGACCGGAATGGCGGGCGGCGCGAGTGGGCCAAAAGCGCCTGCGGCATAGACGATATCGCCGTTCACTACGGTGAGGACGGACTCGATGCCCTTGATCTCCTCCTCCGGCACGCGGAAGTAATCTTTGCTGAGCACCGCCAGATCCGCGAGCTGGCCCGCTTTGATCTGCCCTTTCTGGTTCTGTTCGCTGGAGAACCACGCGCTGCCCTGGGTCCAGAGCATCAGGGCGGTATCGCGATCCAGACGGGCGCTGTGATCGTACATCTGCATCCCGCCAACGGTGCGGCCGGAGACCAGCCAGTAGAGCGCGGTCCATGGGTTATAGCTCGCCACGCGGGTGGCGTCCGTTCCCAGGCCCACCGGCACGCCGGTCTCGAGCATTTTCGCCACCGGCGGCGTGTGGCGGGTGGCTTCGATGCCGTAGCGCTCGGCAAAGTACTCGCCCTGGAAGGCCATGCGGTGCTGGACGGCAATGCCGCCGCCGAGTGCTTTGATGCGGTCAATGTTGGCCTGCGACACGGTTTCGGCGTGGTCGAAGAACCAGTGCAGCCCGTTGAACGGAATGTCACGGTTCACCTTCTCGAACACGTCCAGCATGCGGCTGATGGATTCGTTGTAAGTGGCGTGCAGGCGGAACGGCCAGCGGTGCTCCACCAGATGGCGCACTACGCGCTCCAGCTCGTCCTCCATGCCCGGTGCGAGATCCGGGCGCGGCTCGAGGAAGTCTTCAAAATCGGCGGCGGAGAAGACCAGCATCTCGCCCGCGCCGTTGTGGCGGAAGAAATCGCTGCCCTGGCCCGGCGTAAGCATATCGGTCCATTTTTCAAAGTCTTCCAGCTCGTGGCCCGGACGCTGGGTAAACAGGTTGTAGGCGATGCGGATGGTCATCTGCTTTTTCTCGTGCAGCTCGGCAATCACCTCGTAATCTTCCGGGTAGTTCTGGAAGCCGCCGCCCGCGTCGATGGCGCTGGTCAGCCCCAGACGGTTCAGCTCGCGCATGAACTGGCGCGTGGAGTTGACCTGCTGCTCCAGCGGCAGCTTCGGCCCTTTCGCCAGCGTGGCGTACAAAATCATGGCGTTCGGACGGGCGATCAGCATTCCGGTCGGGTTGCCGTTGGCGTCGCGCTGGATCTCCCCGCCCGGCGGGTTTGGCGTGTCTTTGGTGTAGCCGACCACCTTCAGCGCGGCGCGGTTGAGCAGGGCGCGGTCGTACAGGTGGAGGATAAACACCGGGGTGTCAGGCGCGGCGTCGTTAATTTCGTCGAGGGTCGGCATGCGGCGCTCGGCGAACTGGAACTCGCTCCAGCCGCCCACCACGCGCACCCACTGGGGCGATGGCGTGCGCAGGGCCTGCTCTTTTAGCATCCGCAGGGCGTCGGCCAGGGACGGCACGCCTTCCCAGCGCAGCTCGAGGTTGTAGTTCAGGCCGCCGCGGATCAGGTGCAGGTGCGAGTCGTTCAGGCCGGGGATGGCGGTGTGGCCTTTTAAGTCGACCACCTTAGTGCCGTCGCAGTGGTGTTGCATCACCTCGGCGACGGTACCCACTTCCAGAAATTTTCCGTCGCGCACGGCAACGGCTTCCGCGACAGGATTCTCGCGATCGACGGTGTGAAACTGGCCGTTAACCAGAATGAGATCGGCTTTACCGAGGGTAACCATAATAGCTCCAGACTAAGAGGGGAATGGTCAGGATTATGGGAACCGGTTTCGGCAAAGATCCAGTTATACAATAGGATAGGTATACCAAAGTATAACTATACCTAAGGTTAACTATACGAAGAGATAATTACACCACAGCGCTGTGGGTCATAGGATGAACGCGATTTTATCGGCGTGCTGTTCGCGGCGATTTTAACCTTTAACCTCACTGGATAATCTTATGACCACTTCTAAGCTCGAAGTCTTAACCCCTGCCAACTGTCAGATCATCTTCATCGATCACCAGCCACAGATGGCGTTCGGCGTGCAGTCTATTGACCGCCAGGTGCTGAAAAACAACACCGTGGCGCTGGCGAAAGCGGCTAAGGTGTTCAACATCCCAACCATCATCACCACCGTTGAGACCGAAAGCTTCTCCGGCAATACCTATCCGGAGCTGCTGGACGTGTTCCCGGGCCAGGACATTCTGGAGCGTACCTCCATGAACTCCTGGGACGACCAGAAGGTGCGCGACGCGCTGAAGGCCAACGGCAAGAAGAAGGTGGTTGTCGCGGGCCTGTGGACCGAAGTGTGCAATAACAGCTTTGCCCTGTGCGCGATGCTGGAAGGCGACTACGAAATTTATATGGTGGCAGACGCCTCCGGCGGCACCTCCAAAGAAGCCCACGACTTCGCGATGCAGCGCATGATCCAGGCGGGCGTGATCCCGGTGACCTGGCAGCAGGTGATGCTGGAGTGGCAGCGTGACTGGGCGCGCAAAGAGACCTACACCGCGGTGATGGATATCGTGCGCGAGCACTCCGGCGCCTACGGAATGGGTGTGGATTACGCCTACACCATGGTGCACAAAGCGCCGTCTCGTCAGAAGAGCGAGCACCGCACCTTAGCGCCGGTTCCGGCTCGCTAAGTTCCGCTGGCGGGCTGGTCCCTCATCCGGCTCGCCGCTGCCTTTTTCTCTGGAGTTCACAATGAGTACAGGGTTGATATCCCTCGCGGCAGGCGTGTTGATTGGCCTGATGTATGCCGTGCTGAAGGTGCGTTCTCCCGCGCCGCCCGCGCTGGCGCTGATTGGCCTGCTGGGGATGCTGGCGGGGGAACAGGCGATGCGTCATCTTTTATCCCGCGACAATCCCGCGGGCGTGCAGGTGACGGTTCCCCACGTTCAGCACCTGTCCGGAGCGTCATCATGAAGGCCTGGATTATTTCGCTGGTGTGCGGGGTCGCGGCTGGGGTACTTTACGCCCTGCTCGACGTGCATTCCCCGGCGCCGCCGGTCGTCGCGCTGCTTGGCCTGTTCGGCATGCTGGTGGGTGAACAGCTGATCCCCATCGGACGGCGTCTGGTGAGCCGCGAACCGTTGACCCTGGCCTGGTTTCGTCATGAATGCGTACCGAAGATCAGCGGTACCGCGCCCCCAGCGCCCGCGAAGGAAAGCCGCGACGCGTAACGATTTGTTTGAGGAAAGACAGCATGACGCTGCCGTGGCGCATTGCCATCATTGATGACGAACGCTCTGTTCGCAGCGGGCTCAGTAACCTGCTGCAATCGGAAGGGTATGCTACCGATACCTTCGATTCGGCAGAGGTGTTTTTGAGCCACCCTCTCGCCCTGTCCGGCGCGTCGCTGGTGATCACCGACATCAAGCTACGCGGCATGAACGGCATCGAGCTGTTTGAGAAGCTGAGGTTGCTGGCCACGCCGCCACCGCCAATACTGTTTATCTCCGGTCATGCTGATGAAAATATGCAGCGGTATGCACTCAGTCTGGGCGCCGCTGCATTTTTGCGTAAGCCGATTAACATCGATATTCTGCTGGATCATATTCAGCGGGAGCTGGCCCGCCGACAATAAGGATCGCGGATGAACGAACATACGTCGCCTGCATTTTGGCCCGCCCGGGGAGGTCTCCATGAAGGGCGGGCTTTTGTTCTGAAAGAGGATGTCATTTTTACCGTGCTGGCGCAGGAGGGCGGCATCTCCTGGATGAACGGGCGACATCCCCAGTCCGGCGGTTCGTTTATTATTGCCACCGCGGTCAGCGATGAAGAAGAGGAGCGGGCAACGCGGCTGCTGAAAAACGAGTTTGCCCTGCGCGACCGGCTTCATGACGGCTGGGCTATCCGGCCCGTCGCTTCAACCCAGTACCGCGGACGTTTTGCGCTGGTCTACGCGCCGTTCTGCTTTGAACTGCTGGCGTGCCGGGCAGGTAAGGCGATTTCCGGGATCGCCCGCTTTATCGAAATGGCGATCCGCATCTGCGGTCCCCTGCGCCAGATGCATCTGCACAACCTGATCCACGGCGATATCAAACCCGGGGCGTTCTTCGTTCATCACGACGCCACCTGCCGTCTTTGCAGCTTCGGTCTTTCCTGCGGCACCTCCGACGCGTTCTCCCAGTCCCGGCTTGCCGCGTCTGGCGGCACGCCCGCCTACATGTCACCGGAACACACCACGCGTACCCGGCGCGCCGTCGACAGCCGGAGCGATCTCTACAGTCTGGGTATCGTGCTTTATGAACTTCTGACCGGGCGATTGCCGTTTGAACTGAGCGCTGATGACCAGACCAACTGGGCGCATTATCACATTGCCTCTGAGCCGCTTGCGCCGGGGCGGGTGCGCCCGGACGTACCCGGCATGCTGTCGACCATTATCCTTAAGCTGCTGGAGAAGAATCCGGAGAATCGCTATCAGACCGTCGACGGGCTGATTGCCGACCTCAGGCGCTGCCAGGCGACGCTGACCGCCGAAGGTGAGATCGTCGACTTTATTCCCGGCCAGCAGGATCGCTCTCCGGCGATCCATCTTGCCGATTCGCTTTTCTCTGCGCATCCGCAGGCCAGCGACGTCATCGCCGCGTTTGAGCGGGTCAGCCAGAGCGGTGCGCCGGAACTGGTGACTATTGGGGGGCCTTCGGGGATCGGCAAATCTTCCGTGATCGCCACCACGCTGAAATCGCTGCAACAGCGCAAGGTGCTGCTGGCGGTGGGCAAGGTCGATCAATATTCTCCCACGCTGCCCTACGGCGTGCTGAGTTCGGCGTTTCGGACGCTCACGCTGCACCTGCTCGGGCTGCCAGCCGGGGAGGTAGCGACGTGGAAAATCCGCCTGTCGCGCGCGCTGGAAGGCTTCGAGGAGCTGGCCGTCAGCCTGGTGCCGGAGCTGAATTTACTCCTTGAGAACAAACCGCGTTTCTCTGCGGATACCTTTTCCATCGACGCGCGGGCGCGCTTCAGCCATATGGTGCTGGCGCTGGTGAAAACCTTCGCCACCCAGGGCGCGCCGCTGGTGCTGCTGCTGGATAATGTGCAGTGGATCGACGCCGCCAGCCTGCAAACGCTCGATCACCTGCTGCGCGCCTGCGGCGCCATCCCGCTGCTGGTGGTGGTGGCGCACCGCGATCTCAGTTCGCTTTCTGAGCCCACCTTGCAGACCGCGCTGGCGAGCCTGCCGGAGGCGGCGCAACACGCCACGACGATCGTGCCGCAGCCGCTGTCGGTGAAGGCCGTGGCGCGCTGGCTCGGGGGGATTTTTCATACCCGCAGTACCGGTACCGCCGATCTTGCCACGCTGATCCATGAAAAAACCGGCGGCAACCCGCTGTTCGTGCAGGAATTTTTCCGCCGCATCGTCGATGACGGACTGGTGGTGCACAACAAATATCAGGGGAAATGGCATTACGATCTCCAGGCCATCCGCGCCCGGCACTACACCGAGAACGTGGTGACGCTGGTGCTTGAACAGCTCAAGGAGATGCCCGACGAGACGCGCCGCCTGCTGGGCAGCATCGCCTGCCTCGGCTGCACGGGCGAGCTGGAGATGCTGTGCCGCGTGGTGGGGCGGTCGGCGGCGGAAATCCGCTACGCGCTTCATCCGGCGGTGACCGCTCAGCTGATTGTGCTGACGGAGAAAGAGTACGCTTTTACCCACGATCGGGTGCAGGAAGCCGCCTTTGCCCTGCTGGATGAGGGCGAGAAAAGCCATCTGCACCTGACCACCGCCAGCCTGCTGGCGGATGCCGCGCGGCAGACGGCGGGCAACGAACTGCTGTTCCGCGCGGTTCACCACGTCAGCGCCGCGCTGGACTGCATCCAGCCTGCACCCCAGCGGCAGCGATTCCGGGAGCTGAGCCTTCAGGCCGCGCGGCGTGCGAAGCGTACCGGCGATTACCTTTCCGCCTTAAGCTATATCCAGACCGCCAGAGCGCTGGGGAATGCGGGCCCGGTCTCGGACTTTATGCTGGATATTGAAGAGGCGGGCTGTGAGTTTGCGCTCGGACACCTGGAGCGCACGCGTGCGCTGTGCGATGCGATCCTCGGTTCACCGGGCGGGCTGACGGAGAAAGCGCTGGCCGCCAACCTGCTGGCGGAAGTTTATATGCGCCAGTCGGAGATCCGCCTGGCGCTGGAGGCGTCGTTATGCTGGCTGGGCGTGTTCGGGATCCAGATCAGCCGCTACCCGGAAAATGCCGAATGTGACGGGGCCTGGCAGCAGTTCTGTCAACGCACCGCCGACGCGCCGCAGAACCCGTTTTCTCAGCTTAAGCTGATGGAGAACGCAGAGACCGAAGCGGTGATGAACCTGCTTTACAGCGCCAGTATTTTCGCCAGCTTTACCTGCCCGCGCCTGCACTTTTTACTCCTGTGCCGGATGATGCACCTCACGCTCGATCACGGCATAACCGGTGCTTCCACCACGGCGATGGCCTGGTTTGGCGTGCTGATTGGCCACCGCTACGCCGAATACCGTCTCGGGTTTGAGTACGGCACGCTGGCTCGTGAGCTGGTGAACCGCCACGGCTATGATGCCTATGAAGCCAAAACTCTGCTGCCGCTCGACCAGCTCAGCGTCTGGACCCAGCCGCTGTCGTACACTATCGAGTGCGCCAAGGCCTGCTTTACCTCAGCGGTGACCCACGGCGACATGACGATGGCCTGCTTCGCGGCCTGTCATCAGATCATTAACTTCCTCTCCCGGGGCGATCATCTGGATGGCGTGCTGACCAGCATCGATCGCGGTCTGGCCTTTGTGCGCAAAACGGATTACCAGGACATTGAAACCGTTCTGCACATTCAGCGCCGCTACGTGGAGTTTTTACGCACGCCGGTGACGGGCCCATGGAGCGCCGCCCAGGCGCTGCCTGACGGTCTGCTGCCCGCGCCGCCGGAGCAGGCGCCCGAGCAGACCTCGACCATGCTCTTCTGGTACTGGCTCTATCGCGGGATGGCGCACTTTTCCTGCGGCGAATACGCCGACGCACAGGCGGATTTAGAAATGGCGGGCTGGTATGCGTGGTCCGCGCCGGGTCATATTCATCTGCTGGATTACCATTTTTACAGCGCGCTGGCGCTCTCCCGCCAGCTCACGCCGGAAACCTTTTCGGCGGATTATCGCCGCAGTATTCATCACCATTACGACAAAATTGCCCTCTGGGCGCGGATCAATCCGGGCACATTTGCCGATAAAGAGGCGCTGATTTATGCCGAAATCGTCCGTCTGGACGGCATGAACAGCATCGCGCTGGAGCAGTATGAAAAAGCGGTGCGACTCTCGCGGGAGGGCGGGTTTAACCCGATCAATGCCCTGGCGCACGAGCTGGCCGGGCGTTTCTCGCTGGCCTGCGGCTACCCGACCGCCTCCGACGCCCATTTCCGCGGCGCGATTGCCGCCTGGGGGCGCGTCGGGGCGCAGGCCAAGGTGCGCCAGCTGGAGCAGGATTTCCCCCATCTGCTGGCCTCCGGGCAGAGCCGCGCGTATGACACGGCGGCGTTTGCCCAGAACGAGGTGATCCGCGATTTACAGAGCGTCATCAAAGCCTCACGCGCCTTATCCGAAGAGATCAACCTTGAACGTTTAATCGAAAACCTGATGACGCTGCTGCTTGAACGGGCCGGGGCGCAGCGTGGCCTGCTGCTGCGCGTCAGCGATAATCACATCCCGGAGATTGAAGCCAGCGCCTGGACCAGTACCGACGGCGTGCGGGTGCGCATCCTGAAAGCGTCACCGATGGCGACGGACATGCCGCTGTCGGTGCTGGCCGCGGTGATCCGCACCGGGCAGGAGATCCGCACCGGCAAACCGGAGGAGTTCCACCCGTTCAGCCAGGATCCGTATCTGGTGACGTCCGGCGCCGCCGTGATGTGCGTGCCGATGTTCAAACAGGCGCGGCTGGTGGGGATTCTGTATCTGGAAAACCGCCTGATGCCGGAGGTGTTTACCGCCGAACATTCGCGCGTGGTCAGCCTGCTGGGTGCGCAGGCGGCGGTTTCGCTGGAGACGGCGCGGCTCTACGCCGAGCTGCTGGCGGAAAACATCCAGCGCCGACGGGTGGAGAAAGAGCTGCGCGCCAGCCAGACCTCGCTGATGCTGGGCGAGCAGATCAGCCATACCGGCAGCTGGCGCTGGGAACTGGTGCAGGATCTGATGTTTATGTCCGAAGAGTACGCCCGTATCCTTGGCCTGCCGGAACAGCAAAAGATGATCTCAATGGCGGAGTTTTTGACCTTCGTGCATGAGGATGATTATGGCCGGATCAGCACCCTCGTTAATCAGAGCGTGCGTGACGGGCTGTCGATGCGCGCGGAGTTTCGCATCATCCGCACCGACGGCTCCGTTCGTTACATCCTCGGGATTGGCGATCCGGTGGGGGTGGGCAGCGAGGTGAATGAGTATTACGGCATCATTACCGACATCACCAGCCAGCGGGCGGCGGAGGATGCGATGCGGGTGGCGCAGGCGGATCTGGCGCGGGTCTCACGAGCCACTACCGTCGGGCAACTGACCTCCTCGATCGCGCACGAGATCAACCAGCCGCTGATGTCGATTGTCTCGAACGCCGGCGCGAGCCTGCGCTGGCTCAACCGCGATCCGGCGCGGCTGGAAAAAGTGCGCGAGGGGCTGGAGGAGATCGCCGCCGAGGGCGAGCGGGCAGGGGAGATCATCCGCAGCATTCAGTCTCTGACGCGCAAACAGGACCCCACGTTTACGCGAATCGATCTGCACTTCCTGATCCACCACATCATTATGCTCTCCCGCAGCGAACTTGAGCTGCGACACATAAGCGTTGATTATCTTCTGAACGCTGACGACAGCTTTATCATCGGCGACAGCGTGCAGATCCAGCAGGTGTTGCTTAACCTGGTGATGAATGCGATGGAAGCGATGGCGGAAGTGACGGATCGCCCGTGCAGCATCACGATCGCCACCGCGAACTGCGCTGAAGGGAAGGTGATCTTTGAGATCGCCGATACCGGCAGCGGCATTGAGCCGGAGCTCACCGAGCGGATCTTTGACTCGTTCTATTCGACCAAAGCGCAGGGAATGGGCATGGGGCTGACCATCAGCGCCAGCATTATTGAACGGCACCGGGGGAAACTGAGCGCGCGCCGCAGAGAGCCGTACGGCACGGTGTTTACCTTCGCGTTGCCGCTTGCCGGACAGGAGATGTAACGGTTATTCCGCTGGCTGATGTTTGGTCAGGCGCTCGACGGCCCTGACCAGTTCAGCCACGGAGCGGACCTGCATTTTCTCCATCACCCGGCGGCGGTGCACTTTCACCGTAATCTCACTGACGCCCAGCTCGGCGGCGATCTGCTTGTTGAGCTTGCCGCTGACGGCCAGCTCAAGCACCTCATGCTCGCGCGGCGTGAGGGACAGATGGCGCTGTTTCAGGGCGTAGTGCTCTTTGACGCGGGCGGCGTTGTGCTGTGCCAGCCTGAGCGCGGATTCGATAGAGTCGATGAGCGCGCTGGATTCAACGGGCTTAGTGAGAAATTCGTAGGCCCCGCCTTTGATCGCCCGGACGGACATAGGGATGGTGCCGTGGCCGGTGAGAAAGATGATCGGTATTTCCCGCCCGCTGTCTTTCAGCGCATCTGCGACATCAAACCCGGTTATCGTGGGCATTTGCATATCGAGGATCACGCAGGAGGGCAGATCTTCAAAGGGATGGCTGAGAAAGGCTTCTGCTGAGGAAAAGCCAAGGGCATGTATATCCGCAGATTCCAGCAGCCTGACAACGGACTGCCTGACTGTGTCATCGTCATCAACCACATAAACAATGTGTTCCATTCACCGCCCCGGTGTTGATTTAAATGTCGAGGATGTAAACAGTCACTATGGCTACGTAAGAGACTGTTTATGCTGACTTTCATCTTAACACATTAAATATCATTATCATTTAGCAATATGATAACCATATGAAGTATAGCGAGCTGGAGCGGAGGCGATGAAGGAACGAAACGCTGTTTTTATGCACCGACAAGCTCAATACGGTTGCCGTCCGGGTCCGCAATCACCGCTTCATAGAAACCGTCCCCGGTCATACGCGGGGCGCTGAGCAGGGAGCCGCTTGCCTGCGCCTGCGCTGCCATACTGTCCACCTGCGCTTTGCTGCCGACGTTGATGGCGATATGCGCCCAGCCGACAAATTCCGGGTGCGAAGGTGCACTGGGCAGGCCCGGCAGCGTCATCAGCTCGATGGTCGGCCCGTCATCCAGGGTAATAAAGTGAGATTTAAACCCCGGACTATTTTTGCTGACGTAGCGGTCATTACTGCGGCCGCCAAACACCGTTTCCCAGAACTGAACCTGCGCGTCCAGGCTGCGGGTCCAGAGTGCGACATGTGCAATATTCATAAGATCCCTCGTTATTTGTCTGTGAGGACTTTCACCGGTAAAACAGGCTACACTCTGGTTTTGAGCGCGACAAGCTGAGGAAACAACAATGCACTACACACTGAAAGAAAGCGACAAGGAAAAAGCGGAAGGAACAAACGGCGCGGGCGCTCTACAGCAAAAACTGCTGGAATCCCGTTCGATTGTCATCTCCGGAGAGATTAACCAGGAGCTGGCCCAGAAGGTCATCACTCAGATGATCCTGCTGCAAAGCGTCAGCAACGATCCGATCAAGCTGTACATCAACAGTCAGGGCGGCCACGTAGAAGCGGGCGACACCATCCACGACTTCATTAAGTTTATCCGTCCGGAAGTGCATGTGATCGGCACCGGCTGGGTGGCGAGCGCCGGGATCACCATCTTCCTGGCGGCGAAAAAAGAGCACCGCTACGCTCTGCCGAATACCCGCTTTATGATCCACCAGCCGCTGGGCGGCGTGCGCGGTCAGGCAACGGATATCGAAATCGAAGCGCGCGAGATCATCCGCATGCTGGAGCGCGTGAACAAGCTGATTGCTGACGCCACCGGCCAGCCGCTGGAGAAAGTGAAGAAAGACACCGACCGTAACTTCTGGATGTCACCGGCGGAAGCGCTGGACTACGGCATCGTGGGTAAACTGATTACCCATTATGACGAGCTGAACCTGGATTAAGTTTTTTATCCATCTATAAGCCTGAAAGTTCTTGCTCCCTGTTAAGGGGAGCAAGAACAATCCAAAGAAAGCATGTAGCTACTCGTCAGACTCAATAAATCTTTCTGCAACTAATACGTGCCCTGGGTATAATGAAATTGCGACGTTGCTATCCAGACGAGTTAATACCTCGACTTCTGTGAAATCAGGGATAACGCACCTGGCTCCATTAGCAATCAGTTCAATCCCACCTATTCCAACGCAACAGGTGCCAGCGCTCACTGCAGAAGTCACTCCACTCCTTGAATCTTCAAAAACAATGATTTTCTCGGGTGGCGTTGAGAGTCGTTCTGCTGCAAGTAGATAGGGTTCTGGAAAGGGTTTACCTTTTTTGACATCATCACGCTCAACGATAACCGAAATACAGTGTTGCACTCCTAGCATGGCCGTTACACGATCAATTTTCTCTCTCCATCCGCTAGTCACTATGCCAACGCGGATTCCTACTGAATCAAGGGAAGTAATTAGCGCAGCAACGCCCGGTATAGGATCATATTCGGCTGTATTCTCAACATAAATAATGTGTGCCTGAATTTTTCTCTGCGCTTCAACAGGCAGGTCACTAAAAAGTGCCTGGATAGTATGAGGTCCCGGCTGTCCGTGTATGTGCTTGATAATGTCGTCTTGCGAAATTGTCTTGCCAAATGTTTCCGCAGCTTCTCGCCAGCCTCTTTCAATGACTGAGTTGGAGTCAATAAGCACGCCATCCATGTCAAATAATACGGCTGAAAAATGATTTACGTATTCACGCATGCTCGATCTCCCTGACATCAATATGTTTTGCCTGTAATTGCCCCCTCGCTACAACAATTTGTCCTAGTGATATACCGCCATCGTTGGTGGGGACACTATGGTGGAAATAAGGCTTCAGGCCAGCGGCATGTAAACCTTCCACAGTATTAAGCAGGATAAATTCATTCAAAAATACACCACCGCTTAATACGACCTGTCTTGTTGCGCATACTTTTGATAAACGTATACATACTGAGATGATCATATCCACAATTGTTGAATGAAAACGCCTGCTCAATAGGGGGAGATTAGGCGCCGTCGTAGTAAGCTCAGACACTAATTCCCTTATCATTGGACGATAATCCACTTCCAGGTGACCATTTTTTTCCTGGACACAATATGAAAAAGGTTGTGACATGTAGAGATCGCGATTCAGTAAGGCTTCAAGCTCAATAGCCGCTTGTGCTTCATATTCGACATACGAGCAAATACCTATTAACGCTGATATGCCGTCAAATAACCTGCCCATACTACTGGTTTTGGGGGAGTTGAAATGCCTTGCAGCCATTTTAGCGTACACGCTAAGCTGCTGAGCCGGCAGCACATCAAGCGCAGGAAGATTAACGCCCTCTAAATGTTCTCCGTATAGTGCTGTTAGCAACGATATAGCAACCCTGACAGGCTCTTTAACAGCCTTGTCTCCGCCCGGAAGAGAGAAGGCACGAAGGTGTGCAGCCCTTTCAAAGCTTTTTTCATCACCGGTAAGAAATTCTCCACCCCATATGGTGCCGTCTGTTCCATACCCCGTACCATCGAAAATAACGCCGATAGTTTTACCAGAAAGCCCATTTTCTGCCATGCATGACACCATGTGTGCGTGGTGATGCTGTACCTGAACAACGTGTAGCTTTGATTGTTTTAGTGCATTACGTGTAGAGCGAAAAGAAGGATGCAGATCGCAGGCTATTGCATCAGCGCTTGCGCCAAGCAATGTTTGCAGATGGTTTACACATTCGATATGGGAATTGAACGTTTGGTCATTTTTTAAGTCGCCAATGTGTTGACTGATAAAAACCTCTTTACCCTTAGCGATACTCACGGTGGTCTTTAGTTCAGCACCTAGCGCAATAGCCTTACCTGCATCAAACGGCAGATGAACAGGATAAGGAGCATACCCGCGCGAGCGTCGAATGAAAGAAAGGTGACTATGTCTTCCCTCTGGTAGCGACATAACACGAACGACAGAGTCATCAACGCGCGTATGTATGTCACGATTGTTGAGAATAAAATAATCAGCAATGTCACCTAATTGTTCAATTGCGCTAACATTATCACAAACAATAGGGTAGCCAGAGCGATTCCCGCTCGTCATCACCAGCGCTGGCATTTTCGGATCGCTCAGTAATAGATATTGAAGGGGAGTTGAGGGCAGCATTACTCCAATACTGGGATTATGTGGTGCAACAGAGTTTGCGAGCATATTGTGTCGCTTTCGTAGCAATACGATTGGTCGCTGTGAACTTTCAAGAACTTCTTGCTCCTGCACATTTACATAAGCAATACGTGATGCACTATCACTGTTTAAGAGCATCACCGCGAAAGGTTTTGAGTCTCTGCGTTTACGTTTTCTTAATTCCTGAACAGCCTTATCGTTACTTGCATCGGTGACGAGATGAAACCCACCTAAGCTTTTCACGGCAACAATGGCTCCTTCCTGTAACCGTGCGAGGGCGAAATCTATAATATCATCGGTAACGATTGTTGTGCCGTCGCGTTGGGTTAATTGCAATTGTGGACCACATTCGGGACAGGCATTTGGTTGGGCATGATAGCGACGATCTTCAATATCATCATATTCATGCTGACATGCGCTACACATCGAAAAGGCACGCATTGTGGTCTTTTCTCGATCATAAGGCATCCCTTTAATGATGCTATATCGTGGTCCACAGTTCGTACAATTTATAAAGGCGTATTTATAGCGCCTATTATCTGGTGTGTTCATTTCTTCCAGACAGTCACTACAAACATTCGAATCTGGAGGAATAATAGTATTCATACTGCTAAGAAGATGACTTTCTCGAATAGTGAACTTGTTATACAGCAGATCGCTTTTTTCTCTTTGCACTTCCTGCACACTGATAATTTTGGCCATAGGAGGAGGGCTTAATATCAGTTCGTCAAGGAAACGGGTAATATTGTCTTGTGTTGCTTGTATTTCAATTAATACGCCTTCTGAATCATTAAGAACCCAGCCTGTAGCATCAAATAACTGTGCCAGGCGATGCACAAAGGGCCTGAATCCGACCCCCTGGACGATGCCACATACGCGATAACGCCGTATTAAAATGTCATCGAATTGATTAACAGAGTCGTGGGAGTTCAGCACCATAAAGTTCCTCAATTGTTGACAGTGTTCCATCTGGCTCAAGCATGGTAACTTTTGGCTCAATGGTTGGAAGAACTTCGCCGACAATAGCCGCATTTTGGCCGAGCGGATGGGTCTTTAAAAGGGCAAGCGCCTCATCTGCGCTATCTGGCTCAACGAACAGGCAAAGACAACCTTCGTTAGCAAGGTTTATTACATCCACTCCTAACATATTGGCAGCCATTGCTGCTTCAGGCTGTATCGGCAAGGATTGCTTCTCGCAACGAATCTCATTTCCGGAAGCTCGGGCATGCTCGTGGAGAACGGCAGATAAGCCGCCACGCGTAACGTCCCTCATGGACGCTATTTTCCCAGCAGGAAGATTATTGAGCAGGGATCGAATCATATGGTTGAGAGGTGCGCAATCGCTCAGAATATTTCTTTCAAATCCCAGACCTTCTCTGATAGATAAAAGGTGAATAGAGTGGTTTCCAATGTACCCGCTGAGAATGATTTTTTGTCCTGGACGTACATTTTTGATTGAAACCGACGGATTTTCGAAGACACCAATGCCTGCGGTATTAATAAACAACTGATCGGCTTCACCTTTATCTACAACTTTTGTATCCCCTGCTACAATTTTAATATCGGCCGCTTTCGCTGTTTCACGCACTGATTCAATAATCTTGATCAGGTCTGACATTAACATCCCAGCTTCAATGATCAGACTGAGCGTCAGATAAAGCGGTTTTGCTCCGCTCACAGCGAGATCGTTGACGGTACCACATACCGCAATTTTTCCTATGTCGCCATTGCCGTAGATGATCGGTGTTACGACAAATGAGTCCGTAGTAAATGCGAGCTTTCGGGAAGGAAGTTCCAGCAGTGCGCTGTCTTCCATTGTTCCAAGGTAGGTATCTCCCAGAATATGCGCGATCAACTCAACCAATTCACGACTTAAGCGAGCGCCAGTACCATGATCCAGCACGACGGTCTCTGTTGTTTTACCTTGAATTTCTAATACGTTGCTCATGATCCTCTCCTTTCACTACGTTCCGGAAGATCGCCATGTTTTTCTAATAAAGAAAGAATCTCAATGGAGGACGCTACGGTAGCGCAATAACTTGAAAGCCATTCCAGAGCACGGGCTGTATCTTCTGAAGAAGGGGCAAATACACAGTCTTCCGGGACCCAAACGTTGTATCCGCGAAAAAATGCATCTGCAGCCGTTGTCTGTACGCAAACATGGGTTTGCAAACCCGTAACGATGACCGTTTTGATTCCGAGTTCCTGTAGCGTCTCATCAAGGTTATTGTTGAAGAAACCACTATCTCGACCTTTTACAACGATAAGATCTGATGAATGGCATATACTACTGATAATTTGATTTTCAGGTCTTCCGGCTAGAGCGGGAATGCCCGCAGCGCGATTTTTATAGCGCCGTTGAACAGCGGGATCGCTGGGGTCATTTATGAGTTGCAGATGAATGACCGTTTGATTTTTTTTTCTCACACCATCTAAAAAGGCATTGAAAGCTGTCAACTTTTGCGCGAGTTCTGCTTCAGAATGCGTAATTTTATAAGTGAACTCATACTGCAGATCGTTAGTCAGTACAGCAACATTTGGCATTTTTATATATTCCTTTATATTCATATAGTGAATTACATAAATCTTACTGCCAGACACGGTTTCTTCTTTGGCTGGTATTTTCTATAATGTGTTTATGACGTGTTCTTGTAAAATTCCATTTTTTCAGGGTTTGATAAATGAAAGGAATCGATACCAAGTTGTTACGGGCGTTTGTAACACTTGCAGAGCAGGGGAGTTATCATCGCGCTTCGCGGCTGTTGTTTTTGACGCAACCCGCGTTATCAAAGCAGATAAAAATGTTAGAGACGCTTATTGGCGGTCCTCTTTTCACTCGCGGTCGATATGGCGCAATATTAACTGAGCACGGCTGCCAGCTTTTTTTGAAGGCAAATGAGTTACTGAAGATTCATGCTGATTTTTTGAATTATGCCGAAAAAATATTTAAAGATAGCCATGAAAAACTTATGCTTGGTTTTGGGATTTCAACTTTTCATACAGTACCTTTATGGATAAATACCTTCCGGAATAAATTTTCGGCGTGTGAGGTAAATATAAGCAATCTCCCCTCAGGAGTGCAGCGTAAAATGCTACTTGAAGGAACACTTGATATCGGATTCTTCCGGATGCCGGCTGGCAATGAGTTAACCTCTAGGGTGCTGTACAAAGAAAAGTTGATACTGGCTATACCATCAACTCATAAAAACGATATTACACATATCCGTGATGTGCTATCTCAGTATCCTTTATTACAATTAACTCCTGCTGTTGGTCCATGTCTTGCAGAACAAACTAATCAGTTTCTCCTTACCAACCAATTACATGCTGACCCTGTCTCGGTGACAGATGATATGCCAACTCTGATGGCATTGATCGCGGGAGGAAATGGAGTCGCTTTTTTGCCTGAAAGCGTAAGGCATTTTTCACCAGAAGGAGTAAGGCTTATTGCACCTGACCTGGAATCACTGTACTGGGAAATTTGTGTGGCGTGGGATCCTAAAATAATACGTCCATATCGGGATGAATTTTTACGTATTGTTGAAGCGCATACGGGAAAAGATTTGATGCGATCTCATCATTCCGTCCGCTGAAGAGTCTTCGACATTGACCCATGACAATGCAGTTTGATGCGCTCTCTTCCATAATCGCGCCTGTCTCCCCTCTCACTGGTGCTATCCATGGCGTATCAACTGAACCTGAACTGGCCGGAATTTCTTGAAAAATACTGGCAAAAACAACCCGTTGTGCTGAAAAATGCCTTCCCGAATTTTGTCGACCCCATTACCCCTGATGAACTGGCGGGTCTGGCGATGGAGCCGGAAGTTGATAGCCGCCTGGTAAGCCATGCTAACGGCAAGTGGCAGGCGAGCAATGGCCCGTTTGAGCATTTCGATAACCTCGGTGAAACCGGCTGGTCCCTGCTGGCGCAGGCGGTGAACCACTGGCATATGCCCGCAGCAGAGCTGGTGCGTCCGTTCCGCGTCCTGCCGGACTGGCGTCTTGATGACCTGATGATCTCCTTCTCCGTCCCGGGTGGCGGCGTTGGGCCGCATATCGATCAGTACGATGTGTTTATTATCCAGGGGATGGGCAGCCGCCGCTGGCGCGTGGGGGACAAGCTGCCGATGCGTCAGTTCTGTCCGCATCCGGCCCTGCTGCATGTCGATCCGTTTGAGCCGATCATCGACGAAGATCTGGCCCCGGGCGATATCCTTTACATTCCGCCTGGATTCCCGCATGACGGCTTCACCCATGAAACCGCGCTCAACTACTCTGTCGGTTTCCGCGGGCCGAACGGTCGCGATCTGATCAGCAGCTTTGCCGACTACGCGCTGGAGAACGATCTGGGCGGCGAACATTACAGCGATCCGGATCTGACCTGCCGCGAACACCCTGGCCGCGTGGAGCAGTACGAGCTCGATCGCATTCGCCAGATGATGATCGACATGATTAGCAAGCCAGATGATTTTACGAAATGGTTTGGCAGCTTCGTCTCCACGCCGCGTCACGAGCTGGATATTGCCGCCGCCGAGCCGCCGTATTCCGCAGAAGAGGTGCTCGACGCGCTGCAAGGGGGCGAAACGCTCTCCCGCCTGAGCGGGCTGCGCGTGCTGAACATCAACGGCAGCGTATTTATCAACAGCGAACAGCTGGAAACGGCGGATGTGAACGGTGCGGATGCGCTGTGCCGCTTCACCGAGCTCGGCCAGGCTGAGCTGGGCGATGCGCTGAATAATCCGGCGTTTGTGGAAGAGCTGACCGGTTTGATTAACCAGGGCTACTGGTTCTTCGACGAGTAACAGCAGGCGGCGTTTAGTCAGGCTAAACGCCGCCAGGTTCAGACCAGCATATTACAGGCCTTCCAGTAGTTAAGAAGCCGCTCATCGTCGCGCTCTTTCTCCGCTTTGATTTTCATCGCCTGGGCGAGATTTTCTCGCGATACTTCATGGCCTTTTTGCACGATGTCTAAAACCGCTTCACCAAGAGCCAGTGAAATTTCTGCCCGATTATTGCGAATCGTCATAAATACCTCCTCGTTGGTTGCGATAATCTAATTATGAACGGGAAATAATCAGTCGGTAATAATTCATCTCATTCTTATTTTTCCATTTCGGCATTAAGTAGACTTAATATTCAGTTCTGTCAATGATGTTTCAAAATGCTAACAGGACGTTTAAGCCTGAATTTATGCGCTACAGTTAATTTCGTGCAACAGGCAAATAACCGAAACAGGAGAATAATTATGGTAGATAAAAGCGCAATTAAGGATCACACTCAGGTTGTCGCCAGCTGCGGAACGCACGTCGGGGTTGTGGACCATCTTGATGGTGAGCGTATCAAGCTTGCGAAGAGCGATCCGGAATCGGGCGGCAAACACCACTTTATTCCTCTCGGCTGGGTTGATAAGGTCGAAGATAATAAAGTTGTCCTGACCAAAAACCATAAAGAGGTTTTTGCTGAGTGGCAGGAAGCATAAATATATTTCTCGCAAGGAAATATATGCCTTCGCTCCGGCTTCGTCCGGAGCGTAATAGTGTCTGCGCCCGGTGATTGCTGCCATTACAAATGGATGATACTGTTTTGCCTGTCCTTTCCCCGATGCAGGCCCCGAATGATGCTCCAGAGTGAAAATAGATCAGCGAAACGCATATTTTTTGTTGAAGATTTTCAGGTATTCGGCGAGCGCTACGGCATCGACTACCGTTTCCCCCAGTTAAAAGAGGCGCAGGTCAGCGGTAGCCCCGTGTTGCAGGGGAATGTTGAAGAGATGATGCTCTCGTCCGGCATTTCGCTGACCCACTCCGACGTACGTGTATTACAGCCCTATGAAACCACCTCTCGCCACAGCAGCCCGCTCTATATGCTGGTGGTGCTGGAAGGGTGCGTGACGCTCACACTCAATGGTATCAATTATCCCGTCCGCCCGGGCATGGCGTTCAGCTCACGTCTGAGTGAAGATCAGGTGATGAGCGCGCGTCACGATGCCGATAGCACGCTGAAAACGCTCTCGTTTGGCGTCTACCCGCACGATGCCGGACGTGAAGCCCTGCTTGAGTCATTGCTTCTGGAATGGCAAAGCCTGAATGCACCCGCGTTTGTCTGGCAGGTTCCCGAGTTTGTGATGTCAGGTATTCTGCATGCGCAGCGGCAGGGGGGAAGCGTGCTCTCACGCAAGCTGTTGCTGGAGGGGCTGATGTATCAGCTGCTCGGCCATGGCCTCAACCAGCGCCAGCAGCCTTGCCCGCGGCGGCCTGAGCATGCGCGTCTTGAACGCGTGCGGAGCCTGCTGGAACAGTCTCCTGAACGGGATCATACTCTCGCGCAGCTGGCAGCCCTTGCCGCAATGAGCCCAAGCAGCCTGCGCAGCAAGTTCTGTCAGCGCTACGGCTGCACGCTTTTCGATTACCTTCGCGACTGTCGCCTTGCGCTGGCGCGCCGCTATCTGCTGGAAGGCCACAGCGTGCAGCAGGCGGCTTGGATGTGCGGGTATCAGCATGCCACCAACTTTGCCACCGCGTTTCGTCGTCATTACGGGATTTCACCGGGGGACGTGCGCAAACTCCGCTAACGTAATTTCTCCTGTCGCGCGAATGCATTTCGTGTGGTTTAGCATCGCGCATACGTAACCTGGCGGCACGCATAGCCGTTTGCACTCTCAAAAAGGTAATAATTCTTATTAACAATAAGAAATATCTCTGGAGAGGGTTATGTTTGCTAAATCGCGTCTGGCACTGCTGGTGGGATGGGTTACCGGTAGCGTTGCTTTTCCTTTACTGGCGCAGGATGCCCAAAAAACTGACACCGTGGTGGTGACCTCGCAGATGCAGTCTGCGGCCACCAAGCTTGAAACACCGGATATTGAAACCCCGCAGTCGGTCTCTATCGTCACTCGCGAGCAGTTCGAAGAGCAGGGCGCAACCAGCGTGCGTCAGGCCGTGAGCTACACGCCGGGTGTCTACAGCAACCAGATCGGGGCGTCAAACCGCTTTGACTACATGGTGCTGCGCGGCTTCTCGGACGGCAGCCTGGACAACGTCTACCTCGACGGCCTGAAGATGATGGGCGACACCAACTCCCACAGCTCGCTGGTGGTTGACCCGTGGTTCCTGGACAGTATCGAAGTCGTGCGCGGTCCGGCCTCCGTGCTCTATGGCCGCTCATCGCCGGGCGGGATTGTGGCGCTCACCTCCCGTAAGCCATCGTTCGATCCTGGCGGGGAGATCAAGCTCTTCGCCGGTAACAATAACCAGCGTGGGGCGATGTTCGACGTCACTGGCCCGGTTGATGATAACGACCGCGTGGCGGTGCGCCTCAGCGGGATGACCCGCTATGCCGATTCCCAGTTCGATCCGCTGAAGGAAGAGCGTTACGCCCTGATGCCGAGCCTGACCTGGCGTATCACCGACAACACCCGTCTGGATCTAATGGCCTACCTGCACCGCGATCCGGAAGGCGGCAGCCACTCCGGCCTGCCATATGAGGGCACCGTTGTACCGCACAGCGGTAAGAAAATCTCCAACACCTTCTTCGAGGGCGAGGACGATTACGACAAGTACGATCGTCGGGAAAACATGGTCGGCTATAACATTGAGCACCTGTTTGACAGCGGCTGGTCCGTGCGCCAGAAGCTGCGCTACCTGCACACCAAAGTCGAGCTGAACCAGGTGTATGCCGCAGGCTGGCTGAATGACACCGAGCTGAACCGCGGCTATTCCGGCTCCGACGAGAAGATGAACGCCATCACCCTGGATAACCAGGTCGACGGCAGCTTCGATACCGGGGCGGTAAACCACCGCGTGCTGATCGGCATGGACTACCAGGACCGCACCAACAACGTCACTGGCTACTACGGCGGCTTCCCGCCGATTGACGCTTTCCATCCTGTTTACGGCGCGAAGCCGGACTACATCACCCAGTACAGCAGGGAAAAACACAAGCTGCGCCAGACCGGCTACTACCTACAGGATCAGATGTCCATTGACCGCTGGCGCCTCACGCTGGGCGGGCGTTACGACCAGGTGAGCGTGTCGAACGTCGACAACTTCAACCACACCCGCAGCGATCTGGATAAAAATAACTTCAGCAGCCGCGCGGCGCTGCTGTATCTGTTTGATAACGGCGTCGCGCCGTACGTCAGCTACTCTACCGCCTTTACGCCGACCAGCTTTGCCGACGAGCAGGGCAACATTTTGGATCCGATGAAGGGCAAGCAGTGGGAGGCGGGTGTGAAGTATGAGCCGGAGGGGATGAACAGCCAGTTCAGCGCCTCGGTGTTCCGCATTAACCAGAAGAACATTGCCACTAAAGAGGAGCCGACCGATCCGTACCGTTCCATCGGTGAAATCGAATCCGAAGGCGTTGAACTGGAGGCGATTGGTCAGCTGACCGACAGCCTGCGTATGCAGGCCGCGTACACCTACACGGATATTCGCTACAAGAAGAGCAGCCCGGAAGAGGAGGGCAAGCGCGCCGTTTATGCCCCGCGTAACATGGCCAGCGCCTGGCTGAGTTACGACGTCAAAACCGGCCCTCTGGACGGCCTGACCGTCGGCTCCGGCGTGCGCTATGTCAACGGGATCGCCAGCGATCGCCAGAACACCCATACGCTTCCGTCGTACACGCTGGTGGATATGACCGTGGGGTATGACCTGTCGAAAGTGGGGCTCACGGGCGTGAGCGCGCAGTTGAACGTCAATAACCTGACGGACAAAAGCTACGTCGCGGCGTGTAACTCGCTCTCTTACTGCTACTTCGGTGCAGAACGCAGCATTGTTGGCAGCGTTTCGTGGAAGTTCTGAGTCGTTGACCATTGCCCGGTGGCGGTTTCCACCCTCTCCCTTTGGGAGAGGGTTGGGGTGAGGGCAACCGGCCGCACTACTCCTCCATCGCAATCACAATTGCCTCGCCCATCTTCCTCAGCGCTTCGCGGTTCTTCTCCGTCGGCGGCAACGCCACGTTGATCCGCAGGCAGTTGCGGTACTTCCCGGAGGCAGAAAACAGCGACCCGGCCGCAGCCTGGATCTTCAGACGGCACAGCTGCTTGCTGACGCACACCATATCGACCGTCTCCGGCAGCTCAACCCACAGCAGGAAGCTTCCTTGCGGGCGGGTGACGCATATCTCTGCCGGAAAATACTGCCGCACCCAGCAGGTATAGGTTTCCATATTCTGCTGATAAATCTGACGCATACGGCGCACGTGGCGATGGTAATGGCCGTCGCGAATAAACGCCGCCACCGCCATCTGCGTGCCCGGCACGTTAAACCCGCCCGCGGCGTACTTCATGTGCATCACCCGGTCGTAATAGCGCCCCGGCACGATCCAGCCGACGCGCAGGCCCGGCGCCACGGTTTTGGTAAACGAGCTGCATAAGAGCACGCGGCCATCTATGTCCATAGAATGAATGGTGCGCGGACGCGGGTACTCCGCCGCCAGCTCGCCGTAAATGTCATCCTCAACAATCACGATATCGTGCCGCTGTGCCAGGGCTAAGACCTGCTTCTTGCGAGACTCCGGCATGATAAACCCGAGCGGGTTATTGCAGTTCGGCACCAGGATCACCGCCTTGATCGGCCATTGCTCCAGCGTCAGCTCTAACGCCTCGATGCTGATCCCGGTCTCGGGATCGGTGGGAATTTCAATGGCCTTGATGTCAAAGCCGCGCAGCATCTGCATGGTGCCGTGAAACGATGGTGACTCGACCGCCACGATGTCACCCGGCTTGCACACCGAGAGCAGAGCGATCGACAGCGCGCCGTGGCAGCCGTTGGTGATGACAATCTCGTTTGCCGCCACGGTGGAGCCGCCATCCAGCATCAGACGGGCGATTTGCTCGCGTAGCTCCAGTCGCCCGTCGAGCACGTCATAGCTCAGCATTTCGCCCGGATTATGCTGCGCAATGCGGCTCATCTCACGCCACAGCGGCTTCAGGCTCGGTTGGTTAATGTCCGGTGAGCCGCCGCCAAAGGAGATCATCTCTTTGTCGGCGCGGGCGTCCAGCAGCATCATCACTTCGTCCCACTGGGTGACGTCCACGGGGCGCTGCACCGGGCGCGTCATCGCCGGGACGGGCGGCTGGGCTTTGCGTTTCGAGACAAAATAGCCGGAGCGCGGCTGAGGCGTAATCAGCTGGCGGTTTTCGAGGATCTGGTAGGCCTGCTGTATGGTGCTGATGCTCACGCCGTGCTCCTGGCTCAGCGTGCGTACCGACGGCAGACGTTCACCGCTGCGATACAGCCCTTGTTCGATACGTTCCGCCAGGAGGTTGGCCAGATGTTGATAGCGCGTCATGCTGTATCCTTTTTTTTCACCATACAGAGCATTAAACCAGTACAGATTGATGGGTAAACCACCATGCAGATACCGTTTTAGCGGATCTGTATGGTAAACAAAAGCAGTTTTTGAATCTGTATTGTACTGGCCGTTTTCCATGATGATAACTCCACTGGCACAGCGAGGAGAGCATCATGGAATTCTACGAGAATCGTTCAAAACGTCCGTTTATCGCGTTTGTCTGGATAGCGAAAACGCTGCGTAACTGGTATCGCATCAACCGTACCCGCCGTATTCTGAGCCAGATGAGCGACGAGCAGCTCAAGGACGTCGGGTTATCGCGATATGATGTGTAAGCCACGTCGCCGGGTGGCGGCTACGCCTTACCCGGCCTACTCGAGCCCGTAGGCCCGGTAAGCGTAGCGCCACCGGGCGATTTTCAGCTCAACAGCGCAAGCGTCTGCCGTTTCGGCCTTTCCAGCAGCTCAACCGCCTCCTGATATGACCGCACGTTGTTATAGCCCATCACCAGCCCGTAGCGTTTGCCCGACCCGCGATACCACGCCGAAAGCGCATTGACCTGCAATTGCTGTTCCTGCCAGCAGCGGGCGATCTCCCGGTCAGCGCTTCCCTTTGCGAGGAACGCGACAATATGCATTCCACCGTCGTTTTGCTCGGTGAAGAACAGATCACCATAGACCTCACGCAGGGCGGCAATCATCCAGTCGCGGCGGGTTTGATAGAGCGCGCGCATCTTTTTCAGATGACGGAAAAAATGCCCCTCGTTGAGAAAGGCTGTGAGGATCTTTTGCGTCAGGACCGGCTGGCCGCTGGTGAGGATGTCCGCGCTGTCGGTAAACGCGCCGACGGTGCTGGCGGGCATCACCACGTAGCCCATGCGCAGTGAAGGCATGATGGTTTTGCTGAAGGTGCCCATAAAGATCACCCTGTCATGCTGGTCGAGGCTTTTCAACGACGGCAGCACTTTGCGGGTGTAGTGAAATTCGCCGTCATAGTCATCTTCGATAATCCACGCCTCGTTTTGTGACGCCCAGTCGAGCAGCTGCTGCTTGCGCGGCAGGGAGAGCGTCACCGCCAGCGGGCTCTGGTGCGACGGGGTAACGATGGCGAAGCGGGCATCGTGGTGATTACGCAGCAGGTAGTCCGTATCCATCCCTGCGCGATCGACCGGCACGGTGTGCAGGCGGGGCACAATGCGCTTGAGCAACTGCTGGCCCATAAAGTAGCCCGGATCCTCAAATACCACCTTATCGCTGCGGCTGGCGAGCGTGTCGAGGATCAGGCGCAGGCTGCCGCTGTAGCCGCTGGTGATCAGCACCTGTTCTGCGGTGCAGGACAACCCGCGCGAGATATTGAGATAGCGGGCAATTGCCTCGCGCAGCGGATACCAGCCCAGCACCGGCGGGTTGAGCATTTCATCCTGACGCATGGCGCGCGTCGCCTGGCCTGCCAGCAGCAGCCATTTTTTATAGGGGAAGCTGTCGAGCGCGGGAATGCCGGGGCGCAGAAAACCGGCCCGTTCGCGCTGGCTAATCAACGACGCCGGCAGCGTGCCGGTCGCTTGTTCTGCCGGAGCGTTTTGCGCGGGCAGCAGAAGATCCGGATTCACCCGCGTCCCGCGCGCGCCCTGGCTTACCAGATATCCTTCCCCCGTCAGAATGGCATAGGCTGTTTCAACGGTTTTTCGCGCCACCTTCAGCTCTTCAGCCAGCACGCGGATGGCAGGCACTTTGTCGCCGGGCTTCAGTACGCCGCGCGTGATGTTATCGCGATAGCGGGTATAAATGTCGTGATAGCCCGGCTTCATGTCCTACCTCATTTCAGGTTTTTTGTGTCTTTTTACTATGTCATTAACGGCGTAGATTTGCCTTATCGCATGATAAAAACCGCACAAAAAAGAGGAAAGACAATGAGCACCCGCGTAAACCACCACAAAGCCACACCTGCACTCGCCAACGCGCTTTCCGCCCTGAGCATGGAAGTGGCGAAAACCTCCATTGATCCGGCGCTGAAGCACCTGATCGACATTCGCGTCTCGCAGCTGAACGGCTGTACCTTCTGCCTGGATATGCATTCGAAAGAGGCCAAAATTGCCGGCGAGCGCGAGCTGCGCCTGTACCATCTGGCGGCATGGCGGGAGTCGCCGCTGTTCAGCGCCCGCGAGAAAGCCGCGCTGGCCTTCACCGAAGCGCTGACCCAGATTGGCGTTCACGGCGTGAGCGACGCGCTGTACCGCAGCGTGGCGGAGCATTTCTCGGACGTGGAAATTTCAGAGCTGAACTTCGCCATCGTAGCGATCAACGCCTGGAACCGCCTGGGCATTACCTCCCGCATGGAGCCGGGCTCGCTGGATGCGGCATATGGGCTGAACAAGGCTAACCTGGAGTAATCCCGCGCTCGCGGATTATCGCCACCAGCACCCGTAAGCCTGGCGGGACGTGACGATGGCGAGTGGGGGATTCGGGCGTTTATGGAGCCGAGGTCGATTGTGGGTTAAACCCTGCCCGGTGGCGCTACGCTTACCGGGCCTACAAAACACCGTAGGCCGGATAAGCGCAGCGCCATCCGGCAAACACTTCGCTCCATACCGAAGCATCCACACCATCAGTCCCGCATTCTCTCCATATCATCACAACGGAGAGACCTTCATGATCGCAGTCCTTTTCGAAGCTAAAGCTGCACCGGCGCATCAGGCGCGCTATCTTCAACTTGCCGCAGAGCTTAAGCCTTTGCTGGCCGATATCGACGGCTTTATTGATATCGAACGGTTCCAGAGCCTGACGACCGACGGCAAAATCCTGTCCCTTTCCTGGTGGCGGGATGAAGAGGCCGTCCGCCGCTGGAAGCAGAATGTCTTCCATCAGGCCGCGCAGGCCGAAGGCCGGGCGTCGATTTTTTCTTTCTACCGTATTCGCGTGGCGCAGCTGATGCGGGAGTACAGCTCCGAAACGGGAGGGCACGCGGATGTATGACATTCATGTGATTTTCGACAACAGGCCCGGCGAGCAGGGTGAAATTGCGGCGGCGCTGGAACAGGCCATTGCCGCTGTAGCGGCTACAATGGCCGATCCGTCGCGCGTGAAGATGCTCTGTGCTCTGATGGACGGGCGGGCGTGGACGGCTACAGAGCTGAGCGTGGCGGCAGACGTTGCGCCGTCGACCGCCAGTGGGCATCTGGCGCGGCTGGTGGAGGGAAAGTTGATTACCTGCCTGTCTCAGGGGCGGCATCGCTACTATCGCCTGGCGGGACACGACGTGGCGGCGCTTGTCGAGCAGATGATGGGGCTCTCCTGGAGCCGCATCACGCCGCCGGAAACCTCCGCGCCAAAAGCCCTGCGCGAAGCACGAACCTGCTACGACCATTTTGCCGGAACGGTGGCGGTGCATATCTATGAATTCATGCAGGCGGAAGGCTGGCTTGAGGCAGACGGTTCAGCGCTCACGCTACATGGCCGCGAGCAGTTTCTGAAGCTTGGTATTCCGTTAAATCCCAATACGCGTCGCAAGGCGTGCTGCGCCTGCCTGGACTGGAGCGAGCGGCGGTTTCATCTGGGGGGAGAGGCCGGCGCGGCGCTGCTCATCCACATGGAAAGCAAAGGCTGGATCCAGCGGGTGGCGGGGTACAGGGAGGTGGTGGTGACGGCTTCGGGGAAAAGTGCCGTCAGGAAGCATTTTAGCCGCTAAACGCCGTTGCGGGCTGATGCCCTCACCCCGACCCTCTCCCACAGGGAGAGGGAGAACATCGTTTCGCAATTCCTGCTCTTTCACCTCGCGTTTCTTGATACTTACCCTGATAACTATTATCGTAATGGCGTACTACGAGAGGATTCCCCATGAGTGAAGAAGATCTGTTTAACCGCAGGCCGATGGGCATGCGGATGGCGATGATCGTGCGTCAGTGGCGCGCAGTCATCGACGACGCCATTCTCGACACCGGGTTAACCCAGTCGAGCTGGACGGTGATGATGCAGCTTCATCAACTCGGGGATAACGTCTCGGTCAGCGAGCTGGCGGAAGTGCAGGGGATTGAACTGCCTCCGCTAATGCGTACGCTGACACAGCTGGAAAAGCAGGGCTACCTGCTGCGCACCGTCTCGCCGTATGACAAGCGTATCCGGCTGCTGACGCTGACGCCTGAGGGAAAAGCCATTCTTGAAAGGCTCTCTCAGGTGATTGAGACGTATCAGGCGCGCGTATCGCAAAACATCGCGCCGGAACATATCGATATTTTCAGCGCCACACTCAATCAAATCGCCTGCAATTTGCGGACAATCCGCGAAGAAGATAATAAGACCGAAAAATAATGACTCCTGAACAAAAGTTTGCCCGCTGGGTAAGGGTGAGTATTGCCTCTTTCCTGCTGATGTTTGTCTACTTTATCGTCGCGGATATCTGGATCCCGCTGACGCCGGACTCCACCGTGATGCGCGTGGTGACCCCGGTGTCTGCCCGCGTCTCCGGGTATGTGGCGGCGGTACATGTCCACAACAATAGCCAGGTTAAGAGAGGCGATCTGCTGTTTGAGCTCGACGCCACGCCGTTTCGCAATAAGGTCGAAGCGGCGCAGATTGCGCTGGAACAGGCGCGTCTGTCTAACGATCAGCTGGACGCGCAGATTGCCGCGGCGCAGGCCAGCCTGAAAACCGCGGTGCTGACGGCGCGTAATGACAAAGTTACCTTCGACCGCTACCAGAAACTGAGTACCTTGCAGAGCGTGTCGCAGGCGGATCTGGATAAGGTCCGTACCACCTGGCAGAGCAGCGAGCAGTCCGTCAGCTCGATTCAGGCGAATATTCATAACCTGCGCATTCAGCGCGGCGAGCGGGATGAGCACCGCAACGTGACGCTGCAAAAATACCGTAACGCGCTGGATGAAGCGGAGCTGAATCTTGGCTGGACGAAGGTCTACGCCGAGGCGGACGGCACGGTCAGTAACCTGCAATTAAGCCCCGGTTTTTACGCCTCGTCCGGTTCGGCTGCGCTGGCGCTGGTGAACACCCGGATCGATATCGTGGCGGATTTCCGCGAGAAGAGCCTGCGGCATACCCACCAGGGGACCGACGCCGCCGTGGTGTTTGACGCCTTCCCGGGGCAAGTTTTCCGTGCCCACGTCACCAGCAGCGACGCGGGGATCCTCGCCGGACAGGAGGCCGTAAACGGTCAACTTTCTGAACCGGAAACCTCCAACCGCTGGGTGCGTGATGCCCAGCGTATGCGCATTCACGTGGCGCTGGACGAAGCCTTACCGAAGTCGCTGCCGACCGGCGCGCGCGCCACCGTGCAGCTCTACAATAGCGAAGGGCCGTTTGCGCGATTCTTCTCCGGGATGCAAATCCATCTGGTGAGCCTGCTTCACTATGTCTATTAGCACCCTGGCGCGGGTATTTACCCCGCACGGCAACATCGTCTATACGGCAAACGACTTTCGCCAGACCCTGCGTATCGTCTTTGCCGGGATGATTGCGCTCAGTATTTCGAGTTTCTACAACACCAGCTACGGCGTGTTTTTTGTGGTCTATCCGATCATGCTGCTCTCGCTGGTGCCGGTGTTTAACCGCCACGTGGCGAAGCAGTTTATCTTTAGCGCCTCGCTGAACTGCATCGAAATGGTGTTTATCATCGGCTATCTGTCCCAGTGGCCGGTCATTATGACGCTGGTGGTGTTTGCCCTGTACGTGATGCGTTTTCGCTTTATGAGTAAGGGGCCGCTGTTCCTGTTCGGCTCGATGGGCGTGGTTTGCCAGAGCGTGATGCTCAACTTTATGAGCTACCCCACCACCAACTGGCACACGCTTTTATTCTCTAACATCGAAGCGAGCGTAATGGCGGTGTGCCTGAGCGCGCTGATGAACTACCTGCTGCCGGACGTGGAGCCGCGTAAGCCGCCGCCGCTGATCGAGAAAGATGACGCCCGCGTGCGCCACGAGTCTCTGCTCTCGGGCACCGTGGCGACGCTGATTTTCGTGGTGTTCCAGATGAGCGACTTAAGCGATTCGCTTTCGGCGCTGATGGCGGGCATTCTAATCCTGTTCCCGATGCACTATCGCGGCTCGGTTATCAGCTCCATCTGGCGCGTAGTCGGCGTGGTGCTGGGGTGTCTCTATATCCTTGTCGTCCAGCTTATCCTCTACGATCACAGCAGCCATATGCTGCTGATGATGCCGCTGATTGGCCTTGGACTGGCGTTTGGCGCGCGTCTGCACGTAATGGAGAAGGTCGGCGCCGGGGTAGGCTTCGCCAGTATCACCACCATCGGCATTATGTTCGGGCAGAACATGCACCCGGACAGCGACCTGGTGTTCAGCGATCTGTACCGCATCACCTCCGTCACCTTCGCGCTGGTGGTCACGCTGACGATGGTCTTTCTGGTGCACCTGATCCTGAACCGCTTCGAGGCGACGCGCTACGTTATCGCGCCGCCAAAAGCAGATTAATGCCCCAGCACGGCGGGCAACTGCGAGAGCAGAAACAGGATCAGGCCAATTGTTCCGCCCACCAGGGTACCGTTAACGCGAATGAACTGAAGATCTTTACCGATATTGAGTTCTATCTGGCGTGACATGTCTTTGGCATCCCAGCTTTTCACCGTGTCGCTGATATGGCGCGTCAGGAACGCGGCGAAATCCGGCGCCACGCGGTGCGCGGCTTGCTCCAGATGCTCATTCAGCGACGCCCGCAGGCTGGCGTCGTTGGTCAGCGTTTCGCCAAACCACAGCCCGGCGTTGGCGATACGCTGCTTCACGCGGGAATCATCGCTCTGCATGTCATTTTTCAGCCACTGGCGCAGGTCAGCCCACATTTCCCCCAGATAGCGGTTAAAGGCCTCGTCATTCTTCAGGTAGTGTTTGATATTCTCGGCTTTCGCCGTCATCTCCGGATCGTTTTTCAGATTGTCGATGAACTTGATCGTGGCGCGGTCAAACGCCTGACGGATCTGGTGCGTGCGGTCGTGGCTGATATCGTCCAGCAGCGTGTTCACCGCGTTCGACACCATCTCCGCGCTTTGATCGCCCAGCCACTCGGTGGGCAGCACCATCGCCTTGCGCGGATGCTCGGTCTTAAGCCAGTGGACGATCTGGTCGGCAATAAATTCCCGCGTGCTTTCCCGCTGAATCAGGGTAATCAGGCGGTTGATGATGGCGTCCAGCAGCACCTGGTGACGGTTGTTTTTGGTCATGCTTTCCAGCATGACGGCGCTGGTCTCGGTTAGATCGACTTTGTCGATAGCCTTGTGGACGGCGCGTTTGAGCAGGCGCTGAATGCGTCCATCGTCGGTAAGTTCCAGAAAACCGCTCATCACCTGCACCAGATGCTGCCCCACGCGCCGGGCGTTATCGGGCTGGCTGAACCAGATCCCAATCATCTGTGCGGGCTCGTAGCGACGGATAAGATCGACAAGGGATTGCGTATCGAGAAACTTTTCCTGCACGAACTGGCCGAGATTGTCGCCGATGCGGTCTTTATTGCGCGGGATAATCGCCGTATGGCGCGAGATAAAGGGAATTGGCACCCGGCGGAACAGCGCGACAACGGCAAACCAGTCCGCCAGCGCGCCGACCATCGCCGCTTCGGCAATGGCCTTTACGCCGCGCACCCAGAAGGTTTGCGGCAGGAACAGAGTGGTGATAAACGCTGCGACGGCAATCAGCAGCAGCGACAGCGCGAGAAGCTTGGCGCGTTTGAGTTCGGTATGTTTTTCCATGGGTTAAGGATAGAGGGATACGGGGGAAAAGTGCAAAGCTGCACGAGGCCAGTCATCTCACTTTCTGGAATGCTCCTTCAGAAATCAAATCAAAACATTGTCTTTTTCGTTCAAATACTGCTCTGTTTGTATATGCTTTTTTGTATATACAATCAGGGAAGGGTACACTATGCCTATAGAGTATGAGTGGGATAGCAATAAGGCGAAAAGCAATCTGCAAAAACACGCCATTCGTTTTGAAGATGCAGTTCTGGTTTTTGACGATCCCTGCCATTTGTCTGTTCAGGATCGTTATGAAAACGGGGAGTTTCGCTGGCAAACCATTGGTCTTGTACAGGGCGTTATTGTCATTCTGGTCGCGCACACGGTACGTTTTGAAAGCGGGGATGAAATCATACGTATCATCAGTGCGCGTAAAGCGGATCGTAAAGAGAGGAGGCGTTATGAGCATCGTTAAACATAAACGCGGTAGTGCACCGGAAGTGAGCGCCCGCCGGGAGGCTGAACTCAAAGCGCTGGCGGATAAACCCGACAGGGAAATTGATTACAGCGATATACCGGCCACGGAGGATGATCGCTGGGCCGGTGCCGTGCGGGGAAAATTCTATCGACCGCTCAAAACTCAGGCATCAGTACGCATTGACGCCGACGTGATGGAGTGGCTTAAACGGCCAGGGAAAGGTTACCAGACGCGGCTTAATGCCATTTTGCGCGAGGCGATGCTGCGCGATCAGAACAAAAAATAACACAGGCAGCGTCAGGCTGCCTTTTCTCTCAGAGGATATTTGCCACTACCCGCCACAGCACCCACCCACCAAACCCCATCAATACCACCCCCGCCGTTCGCTCTATCAGCCAGAGCGAACGGCTGAGCTTTCGCTGAACCGCCGGTAACCCCATCAGCGATATCAGCGCCAGCTCCCATACCAGCACCACCATCACCATCCAGACGCCGCAGGTCGCCTGCTGAAGCAGTGTGACGTCCGGCCCGAGTAACGCTGTCATTAGCGCCAGGTAGAACAACGCGTTTTTGGGATTTAACAGCGCCGAACCCAGCCCCAGCAGGATTTGCTTACGCAGAGAAGGGCAGCGCTGGCGGGGTTCTTCCAGCGCCAGCGGCTGCGGGCGGCTGCGCACAAGATGCGAGCCAATCCACAGCAGGTACAGCGCGCCGGACAGTTCGATAAGCGTAAACAGCCACCCAAACTGGCGCAGCGCGCTCCAGCCGATAATCACCAGTAAGATATACAACCCGTTACCTGCTGCGATGCCGAGACACAATCCGGCGCTGCCGCGCAGCCGGTAGCGGGCGGCGTAGCCTACCAGCAGGAAGAAATCCGGGCCCGGGCTTAACAGGGCAACAAAATGCGCCAGCGCCAGGGCAAGAAAGGCGGAGGGAAATAACAGTTCCATAGCGACCTCAGTGACAAATCTGAGGTCACCTTACGACGTTACGTATCCTGATTATTGTCTGATATTGATCGGCCCGTGGCGTACTGGCGCGGCGTGGCAGCGGTATAATTCACGAAGGTCTTATGAAAATGACTCTGGTCGGCAAACCCGCTCTGGTAGCCCACGTCGGCGATATTATCCCCCGCGCGCAGCCGCGCTTTGGCGTACTCCACGCGCGAAATGTTGAGGAAACTGCCCGGCGTCAGGCCGGTATCCTGCCTGAAAGTGCGGATCAGCGTCTCCTTGCGCAGTGAGAATCGTTGGGCGAGTTCGTCAAGGGAAGGCGGTGCGGCAAGGTCGGAGAGTAACGCCTGCTGAACCTGCTGACTGGTTGAGCGAGGTGCATTCATCTCACCCGCGCAACGGGGAAGGGCAGAAAGCAGGGTCTCCACGGATGCGGAGGACATCGTCCCGACAACGGCAAGAAAGTGCTTAAAGAGCGTGGGATCGCGAATAACCTGTAGCGCCAGGGGAAGATCGGTGTCGATATAGAGCATATGGTAACTGCGCGGCTTCCCGACAACGGGGTTGCAGCTGTGCGGGGCATAAGCCGGGATCACGATAAGATCACCGGGATCAAGAACGTACGCATTGCCATGACTTACGCAGCAGGTCTGGCCTTCCACAATCGCGCCGATGGAGAGCTGTGGATGGCAATGACGTTTATATGCCCGGGTGCTTTGCCACGTACTGCGCAGCTCAAGGCCTGCTGCGCGGTTAAAGGTCTGGCGGATGTGGCGGGTATCGGTCATAGGAACTCCATTGATGAGCATTTTTTATACCATGTCTGCGCATCGCCTGGCAGCGTCTTGTTAAGAACCCTCCGTATATACCCAACTTTACCTTCAAAGCCAGTCAGATTGACTACCCTTAATACCCTAAGCGGTAAAACAAGGAGATTCGATATGGCTTACCAGACAGTAAATCCTGCCACGAACCAGCTCATCAAAGAATATCCCTCTCACACTGACGCAGACGTTGAAGCGGCGCTGAAGGCAGCCGATGCGCTCTATCACTCCGACTGGGCGAAAGGCGACATAAGCCAGCGCCTGCCGGTGCTGCATAAGCTGGCGGACCTGATCGACGAACGCGTGGAGGATCTGGCGAAAATCGCCAGTCAGGAGATGGGTAAGCTCATCGAACAAAGCCGCGGCGAAGTGAAGCTGTGCGCGCAAATCGCCCGCTACTATGCGGACAACGCGAAGCAGTTCCTGGCCCCGGTGAAGTATGACTCTGAACTCGGGGAAGCATGGGTTGAACATCACCCCATCGGCGTGCTGATGGCCGTCGAGCCATGGAACTTCCCGTACTATCAGCTGATGCGCGTTCTGGCGCCAAACCTGGCAGCGGGCAACCCGGTGATCGCCAAGCACGCCAGCATCGTGCCGCACTGTGCAGAGACCTTTGCACAGCTGGTACGTGAAGCGGGCGCGCCGGAAGGGGCGTGGACCAACCTGTTTATCTCGTCCGAACAGGTGGCGAACATTATCGCCGACGATCGCGTACAGGGGGCGGCGCTGACCGGTTCAGAAAAAGCGGGTAGCGTGGTTGCGGCACAGGCTGCGAAGCACCTCAAAAAATCGACCCTGGAACTGGGCGGGAACGACGTGTTCGTGGTGCTGGACGATGCCGACCTGGATAAAGCCGTGAAGATCGGCGTTAACGCGCGGCTGAACAATGCCGGGCAGGTCTGTACCGCGGCGAAGCGCTTTATCCTGCATGAAAAGATTGCAGACGCCTTCCTGAGCAAATTCACCGAGGCGTTTAAGCAGGTGAAAATTGGCGATCCGCTGGACGAAAGCACCACGCTGGGGCCTTTGTCATCCAAAGACGCGCTGGAGACGCTAACTAAACAGGTTAACGAGGCGGTGAAAAATGGCGCGAAGCTGCACCATGGCGGCAAGCCGGTTCAGCGTGACGGAAGCTTCTTTGAGCCGACCATCTTGACGCATATCTCGCGTGATAACCCGGCGTACTTCGAGGAGTTCTTTGGCCCGGTAGCGCAGATTTATGTGGTGAAAAACGACGACGAGGCGGTTGCCCTGGCGAACGACTCCCACTACGGACTGGGCGGAGCGGTGTTCAGCCAGAACATCGAGCGCGCGAAGAAAATGGCGTCGCGCATTGAGACCGGGATGGTGTACATCAACTGGCTCACCGACACTGCGGCAGAGCTACCGTTCGGAGGCGTAAAACGTTCGGGTTACGGACGCGAGCTGTCGGACCTGGGGATCAAAGAGTTTGTGAACCAGAAGCTGGTGGTCGTTCGCAAGTAACGCGGTAATAAAAAACCTGCCATCCGGCAGGTTTGCCATTAACCGTTGCACCGCTTTTCTTGCCGGGTGGCGCTGTGCTTAACCGGCCTACAAAGTGCAATAATTTTAATACATTGCACCCTACATTGTAGGCCCGTGCAAGCGTAGCGCCGCCGGGCGAAACGCGCAAACAGGCTTAGAAGGACACTCCACCGCCTACATATGCGCCGTCGATCAGCGTGTGGTTTGGACGACCGTCTTTACCGTCTACGCTCACGTGGCGATAGCCCACTTTCAGCGTGACAGGTTTGACTGGCGTCCAGCTTACGCCGCCGTTAGCTTCCACATAGTTCTTCACGCTGTTGTTCAGGCCGTCTGGCGCCACATAACCTTCACCAAACACGTGAATGCTGTCCGTCAGCGCAACGTTAACACCGCCGCCAATCGGGAACGCCACACCGTTATCGCCTTTTTTCGGGCCAATATAGATGGCTTTCGCGCCAGCGTTCAGCATCACCGGACCCACTTCCAGGTTGTAGCCTGCCCCAACGCCGCCGGTCTGGGTGCCGTCATCGGTGTTTTTCAGCCAGTTGCTCTCCGCATACAGGCCAGATGAGGATTTCCCCATTTCCAGATTGAGGTTAGTAAAGTTTTTACCCTGCTCAATGCTGCCACCCATGGCCAGTGCGGAGCCCGATACGGCGGTCAGAGCAGAAAGGATCAGGACGTTAAGTTTTTTCATGAGTGTTTCCTCGTCATTAAATTAATCTGAGGGCACCTTAACAAGCGATGTTTATGACTGCAAATGTGATATGTCTCGCATTTTTATGCTGTTTATGTTGGGTTTTTGAATGGTAAATGTTGGTGAATTGTTTATATGGCAAATCGTCAATGCCCAATACATTCGCGTTTAGGGACAGTTTACATTCCTGGCTAAACGTAAAATGAACGAGGCGCAAATAGTCCTTCGCCATGAATTAATTGGGTTTCTAATAATTTCCAAAAGTATTTCAGCTGACACAGATAAAGACAGAGGTTTACATTTCTGGTGATTGATATACGTCCCTCAGGGTCTTTACATGTCATTTTTCTGACACGTTTCTTCATTACGTTGTTGGCTTCACTTACTGGATGCTAACAATATGAAAAGAAAAATTATTCCTGTGCTAGTCGGTTGTGCGCTCTCTTTCTCTGGCCTGGCGGCACAGCCAACCGCGGAGCGCTACGTCGTCAGCTTTCCCGAAGGCGCGCATGTCAAATACAGCGGTGCGTTTGCCAGCGCATTCCCGAACGGGCTCCCGGTGGGGATTGGTTCGGGTTTGTTATTCACGGGCAAGCAGGGCGATGCGCTGACGTTTGCGACCGTGACCGATCGCGGTCCTAACGCGGATTCGCCAAAAATGGGGAAAAACGATGCCAAAATCTTTGTTACCCCGGATTTCGCCCCGCTGCTGATGACGATCCGTGTGCTAAACGGCAAAGCGGAGGCCGTGGACGCGCGACCGCTGCATGATGATAAAGGCGAGATCAACGGCCTGCCGCTGCAAAGCGGCGTGATTGGATCTACCAATGAAGTCGCGCTAAGCGACACCTTAAAAGTGCTGAAAGGCGATAACCGCGGGCTGGATACGGAAGGCATCACGCCGGACGGGAAGGGCGGTTACTGGCTGTGCGATGAGTATGGCCCGTTCCTGATTAACGTCGACAGTAAAGGTAAAATCCTCGCGATCCACGGTCCGCAGGCGACGGAAGGGGAGAAATCCATCGCGGGCGGTCTGCCAAACGTTATCAAATGGCGTCAGGCAAACCGGGGCTTTGAAGGGCTGACCCGCATGCCGGACGGACGCATTATCGCCGCCGTGCAAAGCACGCTGGATATCGACGGGAAGAGCAAAAAACAGGCGCTGTTTACGCGTCTGGTGAGCTTCGATCCGGCGACCGGGAAAACCGCGATGTATGGCTACCCTGTCGACAGCGCGGCCTACAGCAAAAACAGCGACGCCAAAATCGGCGACATAGTGGCGCTGGATAACCACACCATCCTGCTGATTGAACAGGGCGAGGATAAAAATGACGCAATGCGTAACCTCATCTACAGGGTTGATCTGAGCAAGGCGAGCGATCTGGCGGCCTTCGACAAGCCGGGCGAATACCCGGAGTTTGATGATGAGAAAACGCTGGCGCAGCGCGGCATCACGCTTGCGGAAAAAACGCAGGTGGTCGATCTGCGTGCGCTGGGCTGGCAGCAGGAAAAGGCCGAAGGGCTGGCGCTGATTGACAGCAAAACGCTGGCAGTGGCGAACGATAATGACTTTGGCGTGAAGGTGGCGATGCAGAAGCCAGTCGAAGGCAAGAAGCTCAAGGATTATCGGGTGAACGCGCAGGGGGCGCTGACGCTGGATGACAAACCGGTTGAAACCACCCTCAGCGTGAAGCCGTTGAAGAAACCGGAGTCCGACAGCGAGCTGTGGATTGTGACGCTGACGGAGGCGTTGAAATAAGTTTCCCCCTCACCCTAACCCCCTCCCCGCGAGGGGGAGGGGATGATCGGTGAGGTTATTTCTTCAGCCCCGCAAACGCTGCCCGAATTTCTTCTTCCGGCAGCTGTATTCCAATAAACACCATCACGCTGTGCGGCGCTTCATCGTCCCACGGGCGATCCCAGTCGGCGCTGTACAGGCGCTGCACGCCCTGGAACAGCAGGCGGTTCGGCTCGCCGTCGATCCACAGCATCCCTTTATAGCGCAGCAGCTTGTCGGCAAATGACAGCAGCAGGTTCTCCATCACGCGGGAGACCTCGCTGATGTCCACCGGGTAGTCCAGCTCCACCACAATCGACGTCACGTCGTTTTGCTTGTCGGACATAAAGTGGAAGCGCGGTTTCGCGGTGACGTTCTCTTCCAGCATAAAGCCGTTGGTGTTGAACAGCTGAGCGAGATCGATATCGCCATGCGTCACCGTGTAAATGGGCGCACGCGAGTTGATGCGCGTCAGGCGCTCGCGCAGTTTTTTGCTTTCACCCGCCACGTCGGTTTTGGTCAGCAGGATGCGGTCGGCGTAGCCAACCTGGGACTGGGCGATGGTGAACTGGTTCATCTGCTCGTCGGCATGGACCGCATCCACCAGAGCGATGACGCCGTCCAGCAGATAGCGCTGGCAAATGATCTCATGAGAGAAAAAAGTCTGAATAATCGGGCCGGGGTCGGCCATGCCGGTGCACTCGATCACCAGTCGGTCGAAGTCGATGTCACCGCGATCGCGGCTGTCGAGCAGGTCCAGCAGGGCGTCTTCTAATTCGTTAGAGCGGGTGCAGCAGATGCAGCCGTTGGTCAGGGTTTTGATCTGGGTGGCGCGGTCGCCAATCAGCTGATCGTCAACGGAGACTTCGCCAAATTCGTTTTCGATGACGGCGATTTTGAAGCCGTGCTGCTCGTTCAGAATGTGGCGCAGCAGGGTGGTTTTACCGGCGCCGAGGAAACCGGTCAGCAGGGTAACGGCAATCGGGGTCATGGTTTCTCCTTTAGCAGCAGCGGACGCCGCCTTCTCCACTTCCGCCGTAGCGCGCTTCCTGACGCTCGCGGAAGAATTCAGTGTAGGTCATGTACGGCTTATCCGGATGGTTGGTCTTCATATGCTCAACGTAGTTGTCATAGTCCGGAATGCCAATCAGCATTTTCGCCGCCTGACCGAGGTATTTTTTTGCTTCGCCTAAGTTACCAAACATTGAGGGTTCCAGATAGAAGAAGCCCGGTGACGCTACGCTTACCGGGCCTACAGTAACATGCTTAATTAATGGTGTGAGGAGGTCTTCACGCCGCCTTCCGGCACCGGTACGTACGGGGTCTCTTTGTCCGTACGGCCCTCAACGTTACGCACTTTCATCCAGGTTTTGATGCCGTAGAAGATAATGCTGTACACCACCACCAGGAACAGAATGCTCAGACCCGCGTTGGTGTAGTTGTTCACCACGATATGGTTCATGTTGGCAATCTGCTGCGCGGTCAGATCCGCGCCGCCTGCGGCAATCTTCTCTTTGTACTGGTTAGCCATGAAGAAGAAGCCTTCCAGCTGCGGGTTGGTGCTGAACAGTTTCAGACCCAGCGCCCAGGTAGTGCAGAGCAGCAGCCACAGCGCAGGCACCACGGTGACCCAGATGTATTTGGTGCGTTTCATCTTCACGAGGACAACGGTACCCAGCACCAGGGCCACAGCCGCCAGCATCTGGTTAGAGATACCGAACAGCGGCCACAGGCTCTTCACGCCGCCCAGCGGGTCAACAACGCCCTGATACAGCAGATAACCCCACAGGCCTACGCAGCCCGCAGTGCCCAGAACGCCGGCCACCAGAGAGTCGGTTTTCTTCAGGAATGGCACGAAGTTACCCAGCAGATCCTGCAACATGAAGCGGCCTGCACGCGTACCGGCATCCAGCGCGGTGAGGATGAACAGCGCTTCAAACAGAATGCCGAAGTGGTACCAGAAGCCCATGTCCGCCCACGGCAGCACTTTGTGGAACACGTGTGCGATACCCACCGCCAGCGTTGGCGCGCCACCTGCGCGGTTCAGCACGGACGGTTCGCCGATGTCTTTCGCTGTCTGCATGATCTGCTCGGGCGAAATCACGAAGCCCCAGGAGCTGACGGTCGCCGCCGCGTGCGCGCTGGCGTCTTTCAGCTGTGCCAGGATCAGCGCGGTATTTTCGCCGCCCATCTCATGCAGGTTTGGCATGGTAATGCCGAGACCCGCCGGCGGGGTGTTCATCGCAAAGTACAGGCCAGGCTCGATAATCGACGCCGCAACCAGCGCCATGATCGCCACGAAGGATTCCATCAGCATCGCGCCGTAACCGATGAAGCGCGCGTCGGTTTCGTTGGCCATCAGCTTCGGCGTGGTGCCGGAGGCGATCAGCGCGTGGAAGCCAGACACGGCACCGCAGGCAATGGTGATAAACAGGAACGGGAACAGGGCGCCTTTCCACAGCGGACCGGTACCGTCAATGTACTGCGTCACCGCCGGCATTTTCAGCTCCGGGTTGATGATCACAATACCAATGGCCAGCCCGACGATAACGCCGATTTTCAGGAAGGTTGCCAGGTAGTCACGCGGAGCCAGAATCAGCCACACCGGCAGCAGCGCTGAGATGAATGCGTAGCCGATCAGCGCGAAGGTGATGGTGGTGTCTTTAAAGGTCAGCGCCGGACCCCAGTACGGGTCGTGCGCAATCACGCCGCCGAAGTAGATGGAGGCGACCAGCAGCACGATACCGATGATCGACACCTCGCCAACGCGGCCAGGGCGCAGGAAGCGCATGTAGATGCCCATGAACAGCGCAATCGGTACGGTAGAGCAGACGGTGAAGACGCCCCACGGACTTTCGGCCAGCGCTTTCACCACGATCAGGGCCAGCACCGCCAGGATGATGATCATGATCAGGAAGCAGCCGAACAGAGCGATCGTGCCTGGCACGCGGCCCATCTCCTCTTTGATCATCTCGCCTAGCGACGAACCGTTACGGCGCGAGGAGATAAACAGCACCATAAAGTCCTGCACCGCTCCCGCCAGCACCACGCCCGCCAGCAGCCAGAGCGTACCCGGCAGGTAGCCCATCTGCGCAGCCAGCACCGGACCGACCAGCGGACCCGCGCCTGCAATGGCGGCGAAGTGGTGACCAAACAGCACGTAACGGTTGGTTGGCACGTAGTTCAGGCCGTCGTTGTTAATAACCGCCGGGGTGGCGCGCGTCGGGTCGAGCTTCATAACCTTCTGCGCGATGTACAAGCTGTAGTAGCGATAAGCCACAAGGTAGACGGAAACCGACGCGACCACGATCCACAGGGCGCTGACGTGCTCGCCCCGGCGTAATGCGACAACCGCCAGACAGAAAGCACCGATGATCCCGAGGATGGCCCAGGGCACGTGCTTAAGTAGTTTTTTAGTATCCATAATAAGACCTGGTTTTTTATGTAAAGAAAAAAGGGTCAGGGTTCGTTGTGAGGAGGTATTGATTAATGCTGGAGCGATCGTGCCAGATCCTCGCGCGTGTAAAGCACGGTAAATGGGTGAGTGGTTGAAAGCGATGCGTGAGCGGTCAAAAGCGAGGGTGAGTGGTTAAGGCTCACCCCCGGTGGGAGAAAATATGTGATTGAGATCACTGAGAATAATCTAGCCCTGTGGACTTTTGTCGTTCGCTTCAGGGTAGTGTACGCAGCGGCAGGGCTGATACGCGGGCAGCAGCTGATAGCGCCCTTTGCCGTCGTGTTCAATAATCGGGGAAAGCGCCTGTAAATCGCGGTACACCGTGCGTTCGGTAATGCCAAATTTTTGCATCAGATCGCGGCGATTAACGCTTCCGTTGCGATGCAGGGCAATAATGATTTCAACCAGACGTTCAGCCGAGCGGCTTCGGGGTGAAGGGGCCATAAGACTTTCCAGCGTTAAGGGGGCGGCTGACGACGTTGCCAGCCGCCCCGGAAAATTTATCTTATGGATAGTTAACGGCGCACCTTTGCGGAAACCTTAGCGTTTTTTTGTGCAACGGGATCAAATCGCGGCTTCCATCTCCATCATCACCGGGTGGAAACGGCGTTTGAAGTAGATCAGGCCGTGCCCCTCGCTGCTGAGGATGATGTTCTTAATCTCTACAAGGTAGACCAGATGGGTGCCGATGGTTTGCACCTGGGTTATCTCACCTTCCAGGCTTGCCAGAGCGCCTTTCAGCACCGGCTGCGCCAGCGGTCCTTTCTGCCAGCAGGAGAGAGCAAAGCGCTCCTCCATTGCCATGCCGGTCATCCCGGCAAAGTGGCGGGCCATGATCTCCTGCTCGTGGTTCAGCACGTTGACGCACAGTTTGCCGTTGCCCTGGAAGACCGGGTTCATGGCGCTGTTGGCGTTGATGCAGACCATGACCGAGGGCGGGGTGTCCGTGACCGAACAGACGGCGGTGGCGGTAATGCCGCAGCGACCCGCATCGCCCTCGGTGGTGACCACATTCACCGCCGCCGACAGGCTGGCCATCGCGTCGCGAAAACGCAGGCGTTCTTCAGATTGCATTGAAACCTCCCGCTGCGTTATTTCAGCAGCTTATCCAGCATATTGATATCAGTGTTGTTGTGCAGGTGCGGTACGGTCCAGCCGTGCTGGTCGTACTCGGACATGCAGCGGTCAACCATCGCCATCATCTTGTCCATGTTGCCGGAGCTTTGCGCCTGACGCAGGCATTGCAGGCGGATCTCATCCTGGCTACCGGAGTAGTTGATTTCGTACAGCTCGTGACGTCCGCCAAACTCGCTGCCGATGGCATCCCACATCAGTTTCAGAATCTTGATGCGTTCGACATGATCCATCCCGTTGGAGCCGCGCACGTACTTCGCCAGGTACTGGTCGATCTGCGGGTTGTTCAGGTCCCGCGCGCTGGACGGCAGGTAGATCAGCCCGGAGGTCACGTTACGTTCGATGATGTTCTTGATCTTCGCATAGGCCATTGGCGCCATCACGCGGTAGGTCTGTAACGCCGCGTGGTCAGGCAGATACGCGCCGTTTACCCACGGAGTGGCTTCGGAGCACATGGAGTCGCTCAGCGCCCAGAACATGTTGCGCCACGCCACCACTTCGCCGAGATCCGCCTGCACGCCGCGGAACTCGAGGGTGCCGGTACACTCCAGCGACTTCTTCAGCAGAGCGGTGATGAAGTCGAGCTTCACTGCCAGACGCACGCAGGCCTGAAGCGGGTACATGCGGGCGAAGCCACCTTCCATCGTCCAGCGACGGCAGCGGTCGAAATCGCGGTAGATCAGCACGTTTTCCCACGGGATCAGCACATGATCCATTACCAGAATGGCGTCGTTCTCGTCAAAGCGGCTGGAGAGCGGGTAGTCGTACGGAGAGCCTGTCGCCCCTGCCACCATCTCGTATGAGGCGCGGGAGATCAGCTTCACCCCTTCGGCATCCATCGGCGCGACGAACATCAGCGCGAAGTCCGGATTTTCCCCCATCACCTGCGCGGAGCCGAAGCCGATCATGTTGTAGTGGGTCAATGCCGAGTTGGTGGCCACCACTTTCGCGCCGCTGACGATGATCCCGGCGTCGGTCTCTTTCTCCAGCTTGATGTAAACGTCTTTCACCTCGTCCGCCGGTTTATGGCGATCGATCGGCGGGTTGACGATGGCGTGGTTAAAGTACAGGCCGGTTTCCTGAATACGGGTGTACCAGTTGCGGGCGTTCTGCTCGAACTGACCGTAGAAGGCAGGGTTAGCGCCGAGCGCGCAGCCGAACGCGGCTTTGTAGTCCGGCGTACGCCCCATCCAGCCGTAGCTCAGGCGCGACCACTCGGCGATGGCGTCACGCTGCTGGCGAAGATCGTCGGCACTTTTCGCCACGCGGAAGAATTTATGGGTGTAGCCGCCGCTGCCGGTATCGGTACCCCAGCAGAGGGTATCCTGCATGTCTGGCTTGTGCAGGGCATCGTACATCTGGGCGATGGACGCCGCCGCATTGCGAAATGCCGGGTGGGTAGTGACGTCCTTAACGCGCTCGCCGTAGATATAAATCTCACGGCCATCTTGCAGGCTTTTTAAATACTCTTCACCGGTTAACGGACGTTTGGCATCAGCGCGGAAATCTTCAGGCTTCATAGGGACCTCGTATCGGAAGATGGTTGTTAAATTTATGTTTTGTTTTTGTTGTTTAATTGAAGCGTGAGAGGGGCGGAACGTGAAGGGACGATTGGGACAACGGCAGGTACTTTTCGCGAGAGATCGCAGAGTGTGATTTCCCTCACCCTAACCCTCTCCCAAAGGGAGAGGGGACGGTTACTCCCTCTCCCTTTGGGAGAGGGCAGGGGTGAGGGGAACAGGCGATACCGGTACTTTCTGCGCCCGGTATGCGCTGGGTGAGCACCCCGTCAGTCGGTTAAAAAAACGGGCGAAATAGGCCGGATCTTTAAACCCCAGCTGCCAGGCAATTTCGCTCACTGTGCTGTCGGAAAACAGCAGCAAACGCCTGGCTTCCCGCAGCTGGCGGTCGAAGATCAGCCGTTTCGGCGAGCGGTTGGCGAAGCGGCGACAGATATCGGTCAGGCGAGATTCGGTGAGATGCAATTCGCTGGCATACTCCGGCACCGTCCAGTGCTCGTGGTAATGAGCATCTGTCAGCTGGTTAAAGCGCTGAAAAAGCTTCAGCTCACCGCGCATGCCGCCTGACGCGTGGTCGTCGAGCTTCGCGTTGCGCAGCAGCAGGGTAAAAACGGCCTGGGCCAGCAGGACCAGCGTATGCTCGCGACCGGGCAGTTGTTCCGTGGATTCCCGGGCAATCAGCTGCCAGTAGTGCTTCAGCGCCGCCAGCTCGTCAGGCCTGTCGGCAAGCGACAGGCAGATCCCCGGCAGGCCGAACGCTTCCCGCGTACCGGGGTAGAGCACTTCTAACAGCGGCCAGATGAGATCCTCGCGCACCGTCAGCACGTGGCCGTCGCTGTCGGATTCGGTAATAAACGCGTGCGGCACCGACGGTGGCGTTAGCACGAACAGCGGCGCCTGCACCGAGTAACGGTGGTCGTCGAGCTGGAGCTCAATCTGCCCGGTGTCGAGAAAATGCATCTGAAAATACTGGTCGTGGCGGTGCGCCTGCATGTCGCGGCCAAAAAAGGCCGCCATGCGGGCAAACGACTGGTAGTGCACATCGTCGGTGCCCAGACTTTCGTCGTAATCCTTGCTGATATCAATGTTGGCGATGGGGCTCTGGCACATGATCGTTCCTCTGTTGATCCCGCTGCGTCATCGGAATGCGCGTCAGCACCAGCGCGCCCACCACCAGCAGACCCGCCACGAACCACAGTCCCGAGCTGAAGCTGCCGGTCGCGTCGCGCAGAATACCTATCAGCAATGGGCTGACGGCAGACCCGACGTTGCCGATGGCGTTGATCACCGCCAGCGCCACCGCGCGGGATTGCAGGCTAATAACCTGATCCGGCGTGGTCCAGAATATCGCCATGGCGGTAAACGATCCGGTTGAGGCCATGATGATGCCAAGCAGCTGGATCAGGCTGTGATCGGTCGCCGAGGCCAGCATCCATCCCGCCGCTGCAAACAGATACGGCAGGATGGTGTGCTTTTTTCGCTCTTTCAGCCTGTCGGAGCGGCGGCTCCACCAGATCATCCCGAGGATGGTGCAAAACTGCGGGATCGCCGCCAGCAGGCCAATCACGATATTGCTGCTGCCGGTGTTGAAGCTTTGCAGGATCTGCGGCGTCCAGATGTTGATCGCGCTCAGCGTATTCGTCAGGCAGAAGTAGGCCAGCGTGTAGAGCAGCACGGCGGGCGTCAGCACCTCGCGCAGCGTCGATCGCGGCGTGGCGGCGTGCGCAATGGCCAGCTCCTGCTCGCGGGCGATCATCGTTTCGAGTGCCTGCTTTTCGTCATCATCCAGCCAGGTGGCCTGATCCGGGGTGTCGTTAAGGTAGAACCAGGTTACCACGCCGAGCACCACCGACGGCAGCCCCTCCAGCAGGAACAGCCACTGCCAGCCCTTCAGGTTCCACAGCCCGTCCATCGCCAGAATGTACCCGGAGAGGATCGAGCCGAGCATCATGGTCACCGGCATGGCGATCATAAACAGCGCGTTGGCGCGGGCGCGGTGATACGCCGGGAACCACCAGGTGAGATAGACCAGAATGCCCGGCAGGAAACCGGCTTCGGCAATGCCCACCAGCATGCGCAGGACGTAGAGCGTTTCGGGGCTGGTGGCGAACATGGTGCAGGTAGAGGCGATGCCCCACACCACCATGATCCCGGCGATCCAGCGGCGGGCGCCGACCTTCGCCAGCATGATGTTGCTGGGGATACCGCACAGCACGTAGGTCACGTAAAACAGCGTCGCGGCCAGGCCAAACATGGTTGACGTGAGGCCCAGATCTTTGCCCATCGTCAGCCCGGCAAAGCCGATGTTGATGCGATCGAGAAACGAGAAAACAAACAGGATAAAAAGAAACACGATCAAACGACGGAACAGCTTATTAATAACGCGATGTTCAACAGCTTTATTATGCAGGGTTGAGGTCGTCATGTTGCGCTCCACATCGTACGTTTAGTAGACGGATTTATTGTTATCAACTGCTGTGGTGACGTCGGTAAAGCGGGCCGCCAGCGCTTCGGCGCTGCGGGCGAGCAGGGTGGTATCCACGCCGACCGCGACAAACAACGCGCCGAGGCTGAGATAGCGTTTTGCCAGCTGTTCATTCGCCATCAGGATGCCGGGCGCTTTGCCCGCGCTGAGGATCTGCGCGATCGCCTGTTCAATGGCGGCCTGCACCTCCGGGTGCTGCGGATTACCGGCGAAGCCCATGTCGGCGCTCAGATCCGCCGGGCCGATAAACACGCCGTCCACCCCTTTCACGTCCAGGATCTGCGGCAGGTTTTTCAGCGCCTCGCGAGTTTCGATTTGCACCAGCACGCACATGGCGTCGTTAGCCTGATGCAGATACTCCGGGATGCGGTTCCAGCGCGACGCCCGCGCCAGCGCGCTGCCGACGCCGCGAATGCCGGCAGGCGGATAGCGGGTGGCGCTGACCGCCAGACGGGCTTCGTCGGCGTTTTGCACCATCGGCACCAGCAGGGTTTGCGCCCCCACGTCCAGCAACTGCTTGATCTGCACCGGATCGTTCCACGACGGGCGCACCACCGGCTGGCTGGGATAAGGGGCGATGGCCTGTAGCTGAGTCAGGATGGTTTGCACGCTGTTCGGCGCGTGCTCTCCGTCGATCAGCAACCAGTCAAAACCGGCCCCGGCCAGTAGCTCAGCGCTGTAGCTGCTGGTCAGCCCCAGCCACAGGCCGATTTGCGGCTTTCCGGCTTTCAGCGCGGTCTTAAATGCGTTTTCCATGGTGCACTCCTACACAAAGCGGCAACTGATGGAGCCCATGTTGCCGTAGTCGACGTGGAAGGTGTCGCCTCTGCTGGCGGCAACCGGGCGGGTAAACGAGCCGCCGAGGATGATCTGGCCTGGCTCAAGCTGCACGTCGTATGGCGCGAGTTTGTTCGCCAGCCACGCCACGCCGTTTGCCGGGTGGTTAAGCACGCCTGCGGCGACCCCGGTCTCTTCGATCACACCGTTGCGGTAGAGCAGGGCGGAGATCCAGCGCAGATCCAGCTCGTCGGGTTTAATCGGGCGGCCGCCGAGGATCACGCCCGCGTTGGCGGCGTTATCGGAGATGGTGTCGAACACCTTGCGCGGGCGCTGGGTTTCCGGGTCAACGTTATGGCAGCGGGCGTCGATCAGCTCCAGGGCGGGGATGACGTAATCCGTGGCGTTGTAGACGTCGAAGATCGTGCAGTTCGGGCCGCGCAGCGGTTTTGCCAGCACGAAGGCCAGCTCCACTTCAATGCGCGGGACGATAAAGCGATCCACGGGGATGTCGCTGCCGTCGTGGAAGAACATATCGTCCAGCAGCGCGCCGTAGTCCGGCTCGCTGATCTGCGAGCTGGCCTGCATCGCTTTGGAGGTGAGGCCGATCTTGTGGCCTTTCAGCACGCGGCCTTCAGCGATTTTCAGGCTCACCCATTCGCGCTGGACGGCGTAGGCGTCTTCAATGGTGATCTCCGGGTACTCCAGCGAGATCGCGCGGATCTGCTCCCGGGATTGTTCCGCCTGATGCAGGCGGTGGGCGATCAGGGTATGGGTGTGTTTGTCGAGCATGGCGTATCCTTTGTGCGGCTGTTGCCGGGTGGCGCTTCGCTTACCCGGCCTACGGTTCGGTGCTGCTGTTGCCGGGTGGCGCTGCGCTTACCCGGCCTACGGTTTGGGGCCGTTGTAGGCCCGGTAAGCGCAGCGCCACCGGGCGAGCAAACGGCTACTTAAACAACGCGTGCACGTTGTTCTGCTTGTAATTAAGCGTCGGGTGCAGCTCGTCGAGCTCGAACGACAGCGCCAGATACCGGCTGTTCATCAGCGCTGCGAAATGATCTTTAATCAGCGCAAACAGCATTTCACCGACCTCTTCCCGGCTTTCCAGGCTGCGCCCCGCGCCAATCTTCAGCGTCATATGCACAAAGGCGTAATCGTGCTTACCGTCTGCCATCTGCCAGGTGTCCAGCCAGTGGGCGCGGCTGCGGATACCGCCGATGGGGAAGATGCCCGTGGCGGCGAGCGCCTCGTTCACTTTGGCGAACAGCCCCGGAAGGTCGGCCTCTTCGCGGATGTTGTCGGTACATTCAGCAATAAAGTGCGGCATGGTGGCTCCTTACGCGGGCAGCGGGAAAACGGCGTTGACCTGGCCGGTGCCGGAGCTGGCGAACAGCTCGGTGAGAAACTCCACCTTACCGTCGTATTTGTCCCAGCCGAGCATCCCCAGCAGCATCACCGTGTCGTGCATATTGCCCTCGCCGTAGCAGTAGTCGGCGTACTCCGGCAGCATGCTGCAAAACTCCTTGAACTGCCCCTCGCGCCACAGCTTCACCACGCGCTCGTCCATCTGGCGGTCAAACTCGCGGGTGTAGCTGTTCATCCCTTCCTCCGCGCGCTGGTCGTCGATAAAGCGGTGCGAGAGCGAGCCGCTGGCAAGCACCGCCACGGTGCCGTCGTATTTTTCGATGGCACTGATGATGGCCTCGCCAAGCCTGCGGCTGTCGGCGAAGTCGTGAACCGTGCAGAACGCCGAGATGGAGATCACTTTGAAGTGCTTATCCGCGTTCATGTAGCGCATCGGCACCAGCGTGCCGTACTCCAGCTTCAGGCTCGGGATGTTGTGCGCCTTGGCGCGAACGCCAAGCTTCACCGCTTCGTCGGCAATCAGCTGGCCGAGTTCCGGGTTGCCGTCGTAGTCGTAGGTCATGTCGCGAATAAAATGCGGCAGCTCGTTGCTGGTGTAGACGCCCGAAAAATGGTCCGCGCAGTTGATGTGATACGCGCTGTTCACCAGCCAGTGGGTGTCGAAGACGATAATGGTGTCCACGCCCAGCTCGCGGCAGCGCTTGCTGATCTCTTTATGCCCGTCGATGGCCGACTGGCGGCAGCCGTGGTTTTTGCCCGGCAGTTCAGAGAGATACATTGACGGAACGTGTGTGATTTTTGCCGCTAACGCTAATTTACCCATGGTCAGATCCCCCACTTTGGAATCGGATGGTCACCCATGGAGATACAGACGTTCTTCATCTCCGCGAAGACCTCGAAGCTGTACTCGCCGCCCTCACGCCCGGTGCCGGAGGCCTTCACGCCGCCAAACGGCTGGCGCAGGTCGCGCACGTTCTGGGTGTTGACGAACACCATGCCCGCTTCGATGCTGCGCGCCAGACGCAGCACTTTGCTGACGTCCTGGGTCCAGATGTAAGATGCCAGGCCGTACTCCACGTCGTTCGCCAGGCGCAGGCCTTCCGCTTCATCCTTAAACGGCAGCAGGCAGGCCACTGGCCCGAAGATCTCCTCCTGCGCCACGCGCATGCGGTTATCGACATCCGCCAGCACGGTCGGGCGCAGGAAGTTGCCGCCTTTCAGGTGCGCAGGCAGATCGGTCGGTTTGTCCGGGCCGCCCGCCAGCAGGGTTGCCCCCTCTTCAATGCCGAGGCGGATGTAGCCGGAGACTTTTTCCCAGTGCTGCTGGCTGATGAGCGCGCCAATCTGGGTGTTCGGATCGGTCGGGTCGCCCACGCGCAGGCGGTTGGCGCGCTCGGCAAAGCGTTTGACGAACTCCGGGTAGATGCTCTGCTGGATGAAGATGCGCGAGCCGGCGGTGCAGCGTTCGCCGTTGATGGAGAAGATGGTAAACAGGGCGGCGTCCAGCGCGCGCTCGATGTCTGCGTCTTCGAAAATCAGCACCGGCGATTTGCCGCCCAGCTCCATGGAATACTTCTTCAGCCCGGCGTTTTTCATGATGTTGCGCCCGGTGGCGGTACCGCCGGTGAAGGAGACGGCGCGCACGTCATGATGACGCACCAGCGCGTCGCCCGCCGTGGCGCCATAGCCCTGCACCACGTTGAGCACGCCCGCCGGAATGCCCGCTTCGAGGGCCAGCTCGCCCAGACGGTCAGCGGTCAGCGGGGAGAGTTCAGACATCTTCAGCACCGCGGTATTCCCTAAGGCCAGGCACGGCGCGACCTTCCAGGTGGCGGTCATAAACGGCACGTTCCACGGCGACACCAGCGCGCAGACACCCACCGGCTGCACCAGGGTGTAGTTGAGCATCTTGTCGTCGACCGGGTAGGTTTTGCCGTTCATCTGCTGGCACACCTCGGCGAAGAACTCGAAGTTGTGCGAGGCGCGCGGAATGAGCACGTTTTTGGTCTGGTGGATCGGCAGGCCGGTGTCGGCGGTTTCCATCGCGGCAATGTCCGGTACGTTCTGGTCAATCAGATCCCCCAGGCGACGCATCAGGCGCGCGCGCTCCTTCATCGGCAGGTTGGCCCATTTCGGAAACGCCTCTTTGGCGGCGGCAACGGCCTGATGGATTTCGGCTTCGCCGCCTGAGGCCACTTCTGCCAGCACCTCGCCGGAGGCCGGGTTAGTGGTTTGAAAGTACTCACTTCCGGCGACGTTTTTACCGTTGATCCAGTGGTTAATCTTTTTCATTTTGCAGTCTCCTCACTGACAATTCGGTTTACCAGACGGCCTACGCCTTCCACTTCCACCACTACCTCATCGCCCGGCACCACGTCGGACAGCCCCTTCGGCGTGCCGGTGGCAATCATGTCGCCCGGTTGCAGGGTCATGAAATCACTCAGATACGCAATCAAGTAGGGGATGCTGAAGATCAGGTCTGCCGTGGTGCCTTCCTGACGCAGTTCACCGTTGACGTAGGTGCGAAGACGAAGGTTGTGCGGGTCAGGAATGGCTTCTTTTGGCACTACGTTCGGGCTGATGGGGGTCAGCCCGTCGCGGCTTTTCACCCGCAGGTTCGGGCGATAGTAGTTTTCGAGATAATCGCGGATGGCGTAGTCGTTGCACACCGTGTAGCCCGCAACATACTCCATCGCCTCGGCTTCGCTGACCTTGCGCGCGGTTTTGCCGATGACCACCACCAGCTCGGCTTCGTAATGCATGTATTCAATGTTGTTTGGGCGCACCGAGGTCTGGTTGTCGCCGTTAAAGGTGTTTGGCGCTTTGATAAACACCAGCGGCTCGGTGGGCGGTTTGAAGTCCAGCTCGCTGGCGTGATCGGCGTAGTTCAGGCCGAGGGCGAACAGCGTGGCGTGCGGCGGCGTGCGCGAAGCGATGGCAACGTCGCGTTCCTCCACCACCGGGTTTTCCAGCGGCGGAAATCCTTCTGCCAGAATACGTACCCGATCGCCCGGGCGAACTTCGACGCGGCTTTGCGGAGTGCCGAGCAATATCGCATCGCCGGGGTTCAGGGTGGCAAATTCGCTCAGGGCGCTCAGCAGTTCGGCGGCGTTGCGGTGCAGATCGGCCGTGTTCCAGTGGTCCGCTTCGCGGCCGTTGATCTCGGTGATGATGGTCAGATTATCCACGTTATCAACGGCGACAGGTTCGCCGAGCGGGCAAAATCCATCCCGGCATTTGGCCTTGATCGCCGGACGGTAGAAGCTCTCTTCCGGCAGGCTGATTTCGTTAGCCAGCGCGTAGCCGGCGATGTACGCCGCTGCCTCTTCAACGCGTACTTTGCTGGCGGTTTTGCCCACCACCAGCGCCACCGTCGCGCCGCTTAACACGGTTTCTCCCTGCGGGAAGGGAATCGGTTCGCCTGCGCGGATAACAGCGTTATGTGGCTTGATAAACCACACCGCCGTTTTTGGCGGCGCGTTATAGGGGGCTTTTTCAAACGCCTCAGCCCAGGCCACACGCTGGCTTTGGTGGTTTAGCGCTACGGCAAAAACAGTACCTTTCATTCCCATACTCCTCAAACCGGCTGTCCGGTTTTGATTTCATTAATATGTTAATGATCTGGTTTTATGCTTTTGCTGTTCGTTTCGCAATCAGAAGTGAATAATTTGTGATGCAAATAACAATAAATTTACATAAAAGGGTTAATATATATTTAAATCAATAAGTTAAAAAAATAGCTTTGTTTCTGTTAGACTTTTTGGGTTAAAACGTGTTGTCTATAAAAGCATCTGTTTTTAATTGTTTATTTGTTAATGATGTAAGGGGTAGATGATGCATGACTCATTAACCATCGCGCTGTTGCAGGCGCGTGAAGCGGCGATGGGCTACTTCCGCCCGATAGTGAAGCGGCATAATCTGACTGAGCAGCAGTGGCGTATCGTCCGCGTGCTGGCCGAGCATCCCTCCATGGATTTTCACGATCTGGCGTTCCGCACCTGTATTTTGCGCCCAAGCCTGACCGGCATTCTGACGCGGATGGAGCGCGACGGTCTGGTGCTGCGCTTAAAACCGGTGACTGACCAGCGCAAGCTGTACGTGTCGCTGACGAAAGAAGGCAATGCGCTGTACCAGCGTGCTCAGGCTCAGGTGGAAGAGGCGTACCAGCAGATAGAGGCGGAATATACGCCTGAGAAGATGAAGCAGCTCACGGCGCTGCTGGAAGAGTTTATTGAACTTGGAAACCGACATATCGCCGCGAGGGACGAAGCGTAAAAACCCTAAATTCCAGGATGATTTTCGTAAAGTTTTCTCATGCCAGGCCGAATATTCTGTATCTGCCTGAGGAAAGAGAAAACATGTTAAACCGAATCAAGATTGTCACCAGCTTACTGCTGGTTTTAGGGATATTTGGCCTTTTACAACTCACGTCTGGTGGTCTTTTCTTCAATGCCCTGAAGCATGACAAAGAGAATTTCACCATCCTGCAAACCATTCGCCAGCAACAATCCACCCTGAACGGTAGCTGGGTGGCGCTGCTGCAAACCCGTAACACCCTGAACCGCGCGGGTATCCGCTATATGATGGATCAGAACAATATCGGCAGCGGCTCAACCGTCGCCGAGCTGATGCAGATTGCCTCTGCGTCTCTGAAACAGGCGGAAAAAAACTGGGCGGATTACGAAGCGCTGCCGCGCGACCCGCGTCAGAGCGACGCTGCGGCACTGGAAATCAAACGTAATTACGATATTTACCATGGCGCGCTGGCTGAGCTGATCCAGCTGCTGGGGGCGGGCAAAATCAATGAGTTCTTCGACCAGCCGACCCAGAGCTATCAGGATGGCTTTGAGAAGCAGTACGTCAACTATCTGCAACAGAACGACGCGCTGTATCAGACCGCGGTTGAAGACAGCAACAGCTCTTACCGCCAGGCTATCTGGGTGCTGATTAGCGTGCTGGCTGCGGTGCTGGTGGTGATTGTTGCCGTCTGGCTGGGTATTCGTCAGGCGCTGATTTCGCCGCTGAACCGTCTGATTGACAGCATTCGTCATATCGCCAGCGGCGACCTGGTGAAGCGCATCGACGTGGAAGGCTCCAACGAGATGGGGGTACTGGCTGACTCCCTGCGCCATATGCAGGGCGAGCTGGTGCGTACCGTGGGTGACGTGCGTAACGGCGCCAACGCTATTTACAGCGGTGCGAGCGAAATCTCGATGGGCAATAACGATCTCTCATCCCGTACCGAACAGCAGGCTGCCTCTCTGGAAGAGACCGCCGCCAGCATGGAACAGCTGACTGCCACCGTGAAGCAGAACGCCGAGAACGCCCGTCAGGCGAGCAACCTGGCGCTGAGCGCGTCTGAAACCGCGCAGAAAGGCGGCAAGGTGGTGGATAACGTGGTGCAGACCATGCGTGACATCGCCGGCAGTTCGCAGAAAATCGCCGATATCATCAGCGTGATCGACGGGATTGCCTTCCAGACCAATATTCTGGCGCTGAACGCGGCGGTAGAAGCGGCGCGTGCGGGCGAGCAGGGGCGTGGTTTTGCGGTGGTTGCAGGTGAAGTCCGAAACCTGGCGCAGCGCAGCGCCCAGGCGGCTCGCGAGATCAAGAGCCTGATTGAAGACTCCGTGGGGCGCGTGGAAATTGGTTCAACGCTTGTTGAAAGCGCGGGTGAAACCATGGGTGAGATCGTGAATGCGGTAACGCGCGTGACGGATATCATGGGCGAAATCGCGTCTGCGTCTGACGAGCAGAGCCGCGGTATTGACCAGGTTGGGCTGGCGGTGGCTGAGATGGATCGCGTGACGCAGCAGAACGCCTCGCTGGTGGAAGAGTCTGCGGCGGCGGCCGCGGCACTGGAAGAGCAGGCGAGCCGTCTGACGCAGGCCGTTGCGGTGTTCCGTATTCAGCAGGAACAGATGAAGGCGCGCGAGTTCGCCTCGGCGAAAAGCGTTGCCGCACCGGTAGTAGCGCGTAAACCGGCTACCGCAGATGCGGGCGATAACTGGGAAACGTTCTGACGCTGTGCGTTTTGCCGGGTGGCGGCTGCGCCTGACCCGGCCTACGGATTGTGCGTTTCGCCGGGTGGCGGCTGCGGAATTGGGTTTTGTAGGCCCGGTAAGCGCAGCGCCACCGGGCGATCTTACAGAGGCAGGCGCATGGCGCAGCGGGAACCATACGCTAAACCGTGCGCCGTCTCTTCCTCGCGTTTCTGGCGCAGTTCCGGCGTCAGCGTCGTCATCATTTCAAACCCTAATCGCCTGTAGAAGGGCGCATTCCACGGGACATCACGAAACGTCGTTAACGTCAGCGAGTTCAGCCCCAGACTGCGGGCATGCGCGGCGGCACGGGCGATTAACTGGCGTCCAAGACCTCGTCCCTGACAGTCCAGGTGAACCGACAGTTCCACAATAAACAGCGACGATGGATGAGCTTCGGCGAGAATAAAACCCACGGGCCTGTCGTCAGCCAGCGCCAGCCAGCTTAATCCGCGTCCGGCGTAACCGAGGTGATCTTCAACAGAAATAACCTCATTGTCTGCCAGCCAGGCCAGCTCAGGAACGTCGCGAAACCGCTGCCCCGCCGCGCGTTCAATGGCGGGCAGGGCAGCGACGTCGTCGATGCGCGTCGGGCGAAGAGTTAACGCCGTCATCAGCCAGCGCTGCTCACAATTTTAATCTCCACCATGCCGATCCCCAGCTTGCGCGGAGCGTGACCGAGAATATTCCCTTCGTTAGTGGACTGCGGATCGGGTGGCACAATGACCAGCGTATTGCTGCGCGTTGGGTTATCGAAGTGCAGCGTGCTGGTGGTGACGTCATTGCTCAGCGTCAGCGTCTGTTCTTTATCACCGACGCGCACCGGTATAGGACGGTTTGCGTTGGGACCAAATGCCCTGGCGGTGATCACCAGATCGAATTTCTCCGGCAGCGGATGGGTATACTCAATTTTCACCTCATCGCCCAACTGCGCGTTAGACCAGCGCCCCCAGGATTCCGGCCGTGAAATACCGCTGAACTGCTTCACCTCTTCCGGTGCGCCGGCAACATTAAAGATGAAGCTGTCTGCTTTATAACGAATGTCGTTGTCGACGATTTTCAGCAGGTCTACGTTGCGCTGATAGCGTGCGGTATCAATAACCGTATCTTTAAACGCGGTTTTTCCCTGCCACTGCGGTTTGTCAACGTGTTGCACGGTCTGCTCGCCGCCGAGTTGCCCCTGAGAAACGCACCAGTCGGTGGACAGCGACAGCTGTTGCGACCAGAGCTGGCCCATTTTGTAGCATTTGTCGACCCAGACGAAATTATCGCGCGGGGCAAATTCCGCCAGCTGGAAGCGCAGTGGCGCGGAGTATTCGCTTTCCGGCAGCGGCTCGACGCGGTTATCCGACACGCGCAGCAGCAGCGGCAGGCGGAAATGGCTGCCGGAGAACGCGATCATTTTTTTATCCTGATCGATGGTGAAGTCTTTTATCTCTTTCGGGAAGTTCCACAGACGAATGATATCCGGCTTCCAGGCGAGGATTTTTTCCTTCATGTTGAGGAAGATTTCCGACAGGGACTGGCCCGACAGCGTACTGCGGCCCAGGCCAATGAAGTTATCGCCACCCAGAATATCCAGCACGGTAGCGCCGTTATCCATCGAGTTACGTTTAGCGGCAATGATCTCCTGCTGCGGTTTATCGCCGCGCAGCACAAAGAACAGGTTGCTGCGATCCAGCTTATTCAGCTCATCCCAGGCGCTGTTTTTCATCGCCAGATGGTCAGATGAGACGACGATGACCGTATTTTTGAAATACGGCGACGCTTTGATTTTCTCGATTAACGCCGCGATATGCTCCTGGCTACAGGTCACGGCGCTGAACGACTTGTTGTTTTTACCGTCAATATCATAGCCCTGACGTTTACAGGTGCGTGAGACGAAACCATCCGGATGATGCGTGTCAACGGTCAACGCAAACAGCGAGAAGCGTTTACCGGCGCGGGAAAGCTCCTCGAATTTCTTCCAGGTTTCATCCAGAACGGTATCGTCGTAAAAGCCCCAGTCGTTGCGGTAGGCCGGATCGGCCACCGTGGTTTTCAGCTCTTCGGAACCATACAAGTGATCGAAACCGTGAGATTTCAGGAACACATCTTTCCCGGCAAAGCGCAGGTTAGCGCCCTGCATAAAGTAGTTTTCATAGCCCGAGTTTTTCAGGATATCGCCGAGGCAAATGTTCTGCGGGAAGAAGCTCGACATTGAGGCGGAGGCGTTGCCTTCAAACGGGGCGAACAGCGGAATGCCGCACTGAGAGGCCACCATCCCGGCGATGGTGTAATCCGTACCGGGCAGCTGCATGGTGTGGCTGAAGTCGAGGCCCTGGTCTTTCAGCGCGCCAAGCTCTGGCGTCAGGTTCGGGAAAGCATCGTTATCAAAATAGGTGCGTTCCAGACTTTCGCCGTAGATATAGACCAGGTTGAGTCTGGGATTGTCGATCTTCTTCGAGGGTTCTTTGTAATAGGCCGCAAAGTCCGGATCGCCATCGCGCGACTGGGATTTTACCAGCTCGGTAATTTGATGGAATGCCGGGCTGGCATCCACGGAGGCCAGCGCCAGGCACAGCGCCAGCAGGCTGTAGCCATGATGATGCGGACGGTGACGGCGACGGCGCAGAACCCAGGCCAGCGCGGCGAAGATGCCCACCAGGGCGACCACCAGCCCCAGACCCGGAAGGATGTACTTACCCACACCAGCGCCGGTGAGGCTGTTGGTCAACGTGTAGAGCACCGCGTCGTTAATACCGTCGCCGGTAAAGTAATCGCTGGCATATAACGTAATGTTTAAAACAATAAAAATGCCGAGCACCACCAGGGTGGCCACAAACCACCAGGTGTGACGACCGGCTTTCCAGGCATAAACGCCGATGGAAGCCAGGAAAAGGACAAGGGACATTAACTCTGACAACAGCAGATCCTCATCATGCCGGACGCTTAGCCGGCTAATTGCTTATTTTTTGGGTAATACAATGTAATTGCGATGTCGCTTAGCTGCAATTTTAGTGTCACGAAAGTGTGCTGTTGTTAGGATTTGGTTTATAAAATCGGATTTTTGAATACAGTCGCATCGTGGCACACGGAGGCTGAGGTGGTGGCAGGGGGTAAAAAAACGCACTTCACGCCGCGGTGTAAGACTAACGTAATAAACCGGGCGTGTTGTGGCAGAAAATGGGAGGCGATCAGGACAGGAAATTAACGCCTTGTTTCAGCACCAGATCGCAGGCTTTCGTTTTCACCTGTTTCGCCAGAGATGAATTTCCAAGGGTGCTGAGGTTCAGCTGCTGGCCATTTTGCGCGTTCAGCAGACCCTGAATACCGTCCATATAGTTGGTGTCCGCTTTCTGCTCCTGGGTGTCCAGACCCAGTTTACCCAGCACCTGGTTTTTGATGTTTTCGGTATCGGTAACGGAAGCCAGTTTCTGCTTCGCGCAGTATTCCAGAATGCCCGCCGCGTTGTTCATCGTTCCGGCGCTCAGGCTTTGGGAGCTGTTACTCAGCAGGCCGGTGAGGGACGAGGCTGACAGCCCGCCCTGGGAAGTGCCGCTCTCTTTGGTTAACTCACTTGCTGCGCTGGAGAGCGACTCCTGCCATGATGCGGCCTGCGCTGCGCCAGTCACCAGCAGGGCGCCAGTAAGGATGCTGATAAGGAACTGTTTTTTCATAATGATTTACTCAACAAGGTCCGTTTTGGGCCAAAAGTGGGTTCAGTATATACCTCTGCTCTTCCGGTGCTCCCTGGAAATATCTTAATACTCTTTGCCGGTGACGCGGCTGCGATAGCTGTCCCAGTCGAAGATGACGTACAGGCTGTTACCCAGCTTCATGCGATCCATCACCCGCTCGCCAAGAAGTCGGGTCATCTCGTCGATATTGTGGTTCGTCAGCATACCGGTTGGGCGTTTTGACGACGAACGGCGATCGACAATCTGATTGATGATCACTTTTTCGTAGCGGGACTCCGTCTGGACGCCGATCTCGTCGATGACCAGCAAATCCACGTTACTCAAATCATTCAGCAGCTGTTCTTCGCTGGTTTCGCGGTTACTGAAGGTGTCCTTCATGGCGGACATAATATCGGCCACGGTGATAATCAGCACTGACTTCCCGCGCAGCAGCAGCTCGTTGCAGATTGCGGCCGCAAGGTGATTTTTCCCCGTGCCGGGTTTTCCGCTAAAGATGAAGCTGGCAATGTTGCCGTCAAATTCATCCACGTACTGGCGCGCCTGGTTGAGGGCGTTCATCTGCCCCTGTGACTCGACCTTATAATTCTCGAAGGAGCAGTTCTGGTGCAGAGGGCGAATGCCCGAGCGGTTAAAGGTGCGCTGCATTTTCATCGCGCGGTTTTCGCGGGCGAGGGCAGCCGCGCGAATTTTACCCTGCTCTTTTTGCCATGCCAGCAGCTCTTCACCGGTGGTGAATGCGGGCTTCACGTTGGCGGGCATCATCTTCTGCAAACGTTTCATCAGGTCGCCGACGTTTTTCATTTCGCACCTCGGAATCCATCAGGGATTTTTTTGTCCGGTTCTGAAAAGGCATTGATATCACGTTTTGGCTGGCCATTGTTGCTGGCGCGGTTGATTTGCAGACTGCGCGCGAACTTTTGCTGCCACTGAACATGGTGGAAGACTTTTCCTTCAGCCTGCCAGTAAGCGGTAAAGGCCGCCAGCTCTTCTGGCGTCGCGGGCTGCGCGAGGGCTATTCCCCATAAGGCCGCCTGCCGCTGAAAATCGGCGTCCGGCTGCCAACCGGCGTACATGGGAAATTTCCCCATTGGAACGGCCACCGGGGCGCTGGCGGGTTCGTCAAAAAACTGATTATCCAGCATGACATCGCTCGCCGGACGCGACAGCTTCGCTTCAATTTCCAGAAGCTGCGCCAGACGTTCCGGCGTGACCGCATAAAACGCCGGGGCGTTGTCGGCAAATACCGCGAGCGTGCCGCCTTCGGCGTGCGTCAACACACCGCGAGGATCGCGCATAAAGGCATCAATGCCAGCAATGCTGGTGGTCAGGATTCTGGAGGACATAACACTTTCTCAACTGATTACTACGGACGTGATTGAGGGTTATGGTAGCACAGAGAGAGGGGGAGGAAAGGAGAGGATTTCCCCGGCGGCGTTACGCTTACCGGGGCTAAAATCACAGGCGGCAGTTTACGCGATGATGTTCAGCGTCACGTCGATATTGCCGCGCGTCGCGTTAGAGTACGGACAGACGATATGCGCTGCCTCCACCAGTTTTTTGGCTTCCGCTGCGTCCATCCCTTCAACGTGGATGTTCAGCTTCGCTTCGATACCAAAACCGGTTGGCAGCGGGCCAATCCCCACTTCGCCTTCAATAAAGGCGTCTTTTGGCAGAGCGAATTTGTCGCGTGCCGCAACGAACTTCATTGCGCCCAGGAAGCAGGCGGAGTAGCCCGCAGCGAACAGCTGTTCAGGGTTGGTTACTTCACCCCCCATGCCGCCCATCTCTTTTGGCACACCCAGTTTGACATCCAGAACGCCATCGGAAGACGTTGCGCGGCCATCACGGCCTCCGGTTGCTTTGGCTTTGGCAGTGTAGACAACTTTTTCTAAAGACATGGCAGGTTCCTCATCTTACGTTTATATGCACTATTAAATAGCGCGCGATGTATTAGGTTAGAATCAGACGCGTAAAGTATAGCCTTACGCGCGATGAAGCTGTTGGCGCAAAAGTTCGAGCTGTTGCTTGAGCGCCAGCATGGTGTCGGTATCACACTGCGCTGCACAGCCCACGGCGTGGGGTATCGTCACGGCCTGCTGTTGCAGCGCCCGACCCGCGTCGCTCAGGGTGACGGCGACCTGACGCTCATCCTGACGGGAACGCTGGCGGAAGATTAATCCTGCGCTTTCCAGGCGTTTCAGCAGGGGAGTCAGCGTGGCGGAATCCAGGAACAGCCGCTCGCCAATGTCTGACACCGTGATATCATCCTGCTCCCACAGCACCAGCATCACAAGGTATTGCGGGTAGGTCAGGTTAAGCGGCGCCAGCAGTTGCCGGTACAGCTTGTTAAGCGCCAGATTTGCCGAATAGAGGGCAAAACAGAGCTGGTTATCCAGCAGAAGCGCGTTGGTAGTGTCGTTCGTTTTTGCGTCCATGAAATGAATATAGATAGCGCACGATACAATTGCAAGCGATTTTATTATACGCGTGGACGTTTGCGGTAAAGCCATAATCCGGGGATCGACAGGCCGATGGAGAGCGCGCCCACAATCGACGAGGCTTTAAGGAAATTGCTCAGAAGCAGGATCATCTGCGGTTCGCTGTAGCCAAAGTGGCTGATTTTGACGGCGGAGATCATCGCCGTATAGGCTGAAATGCCCGGGAACATAGGAATGACTGCCGCCACGGTGAACACTTTCGGGTGCGCCAGATACCAGCGGGACCACTGAATACCGATGCTGCCGACCAGCATGGAGGCGATAAACGTCGACCATTCGATATTAAAGCCCGAGGTCATCATGATCATACGTGAGCCGTGGCCAATGGCACCCAGCAGCGCACACCAGGGTAATGCACGCTGTGGTACGTTAAACACCATCGCAAAGCCAACGGCGGGAAGGGCTGCCAGGAGCATGTCCTGCGCCAGTGCGAGCAGAAAATCCATCACGCCCATCCGCGTAACCCCCAGAGTGTCATGGCCATTACCACCCCGATACAGGTCGCCAGCGTCAGCAGGCTGGCTATCGCCCAGCGCGCCAGACCGGTGTTGATGTGGCCTTTGAACATATCAGCGACGGCGTTGATTAAGGGAAAACCCGGCACCAGCAGCAATACGCTGGCGGCCATCGCAACAGTAGGCGTGCTGGCGAAGTAAGGCTGGCGCAAAAGCAGGCCGGATACGGTTGTCGCCACGAACGCCGTGATGCAGAAGTTAATTTGCGGATGCAGTTGCCTGTGCGTCAACAACTGGCGGACATACATTGCGATGCTGCTGGCAAAGAAGGTCACGACAGCGCCGTCCCAGCCGCCCGCGTTGAGCTTGCAGAAGCAGGCGCAGGAGAGTCCCACCATCAGCACAACCAGCCAGCGTGGATACCGGAGAGGTTTGATCTGGTTGAAGCGTTTCTCTATCTCCCTCAGATCGAGCAGCTTGTGTTCAGCAAGGATCACGATGTGCTGCACTTCCGTCACGACGTGCATGTTAATGCCGCGGTCATGATTTTTACGGGTGGAGGTCAGGCACTGTCCGTCTTTAATGGTGGTCAGCACAATGGCATTTGACGAGATGGAGCTCTCAACGCTGTCCATCCCCAGCGCCAGCCCAAGGCGTGTGGAAAGTTCTTCCACGAGGGCGCTTTCTGCCCCGTGTTGTAAGAGAAAAAGCCCGCACTGAATACATAGCCGCGTGGTAGCACGTTGCGTAGACCGATCTGCCTGCATGAAACGCCCTGAAGAGAAGAGAGATTGCTTACTTTTAACACAAAGGGCAGGGCCCTTTGCGCTGGGCCAGATCAACATTTGTGCAATCAGTCGCGTGAGCAGGGGGAGAAAACCGCACTTTCTATTTATTTAATGAATATAAAAATAGAGATTTATAAAGACAATATATTAAGTATTTCTAATTTCATATTTTCAATCTTTTCACGCAATCTTAATTAAAGTTTTGTGGTCTTTATGCGATATTAAGCCAGTATTGGGCGTTTCTTAACCCATATGACATTTCTTCTGATTTGCGAGTATTAAGCCGTTTTGTACTGAGGGATGCAAGCGTGTTTAAACTCGTAGGGTTAGTTCGTTCTTAAATAATGAATTTATGACAGGGAGGGTCTATGTTGCCATTGAATGGTAAACACGGAGTGGTGATTAGTAGAGTGCCGGTTATGCAAAATGGGCTAGGTGGCGTCATGACGCGTCATTTTCCTGATTTTGAAATAACGTACTGCCGTTCGATGCAGGAGTTGACGCTACTACAATTGCGTCGCGCTGGGGTCGTTATTGCCGATATTTCAGGTGAGTATCGTAATCCTCGCGGCACGCTTGAGCAGTATTATGGATTAATGAATCAGTATCGGGACATTCACTGGATATTCCTTGTCTCGCGTCCCCTTTATCCACTTGCAGTAGAGCTTCTTATGCGTCCGGAAAGCACGCTGCTTTCGGATATGGAACCGATCGAAGGCGTTATTAACGCTATTCGCGCGGGCAGTGAACGTGCCGAGCGAATAAGCCAGACGTTATTAATACCGGAAACGTCCGATATTGAAGAAGAGAGTGAGCAAATGATTGCGCTCACCCACTCTGAACGCAAGGTGTTGCGTTTATTAGGTAAAGGTTGGGGAATCAACCAAATAGCCACGCTGCTGAATAAAAGTAATAAAACGATCAGTGCACAGAAAAACAGTGCAATGCGCCGCTTATCACTTCGCAGTAATGCCGATATGTACGCGTGGATAAGCAGTACCCAGGGAATGCGAGAACTCAGTTTAATGTCGGCTTATGGAGAGTTTGAGGAATGGAAAAGACCACTGCAACAAGACATATCGCCGTCATCGAAAGCTGCTCAATGAGCGCTGTAGGGCTGAAGCATCTCTTTGCGATGCCCGCCCTGAGCCATTACCATGTGCACCTGTTTAGCAGATTCGCCAGCTTTAAAGCGGCGCTCTCGGATATCTCATTCTATGCGGTTATCTATTCACTGTCTGATGAGCGTGAAGAGCGGAGAAACTGTCTGGCCTGTTTACGGGATCTCACCTTCACCCACAGCGACGTCCAGCGTATCGTGCTGGCCTCTGACGAAATGGAGGCGAGGCTGGTCAGCCATCTTTCGCCTTCTCGCCTGCATGGGATAATCAGTAAATCGGTTCCGCTAAAGCAGTTAATGGAGGGGCTGGAGACATTACTCAGCGAAACGCATCAGGTGAATGACAACATGTACAATCACTGGTGTGTTAGCCAGAATCGTATGTTAAGCCCAACCGAAAGGGCAATACTGCGTTATATGTCATCGGGATTTTCAATCCCTGAAATTGCGGCGCAGCTTGAACGCAATATTAAAACCATCCGGGCGCATAAGTTTAACGCAATGGTAAAGCTGGGCGTCAATTCTGACGTGGGATTACTGGATGCGGCGGATATCCTGGCGCATCTCCCTGCCCGGGAAGTGCGTCGTTCAGCTCTCACCGTTCCTTCATTCTCTCAGCGTTAAGTGGTGCGCCAGAGTTCTTCTGGCGCAACGTTTAAATGCAGACATCGACCCATTTTGCTGCGGTCAGCTCCGCCATTCTGTCGGGCGATATACGCACCGCACTGTGGATGGCACCCGCTGCGGGTAACACTTCCGCGTACTGTTTTAATGTGATGTCACAGTAAACAGAGAGCGGATTTTCCAGTCCGAAAGGGCAGACGCCGCCAACAGGATGACCCGTCAGGGTGACTACCTCATCGCTGCTGAGCATGCGGGCTTTTGCGCCGAATGTCTCTTTAAGCTTTTTGTTATCCAGACGCGCATCGCCTTTTGCAACCACCAGAATCACGTCATTTTTAATTTTCAGTGACAGCGTTTTGGCAATTTGGCCGGGTTCAACGTTGTGCGCGGCAGCAGCAAGGGCAACAGTCGCTGTGCTTTGGTTAAGCTCAATGATCTCTATATCCGGAGCGTGTTCGGCAAAAAACTGTTGTACAGACTGCAAACTCATTGATTCCTCCTGACAAATATCCTGCGTAATCTGTCATAAGAATTTAGTAGCTGTAAATATCCCTTAAGTAACAAATATCCGTCAGGGGCGATTTCTGGATCGCCTTCACATTCACAGAAACCGGTTACAGTAACCGGTTGCAGAGCGTGATGCAGAGATTAATACTAAGTGTGTAACTTCCCCTGTATCTAATAATAAGAGCTAATTATGAAACCATTCCGTTTGAGCAGTACCGCAGGTACACGATCCGGCAAGGTTGTGACGCTGATGTATGGAACAACGTGTGACGTGAGAGCGTCCAAAACGAACGTCTGACAGGAGATCTGCTATGTCTGCCAACCACGCTGCATTTAATCTGATTTTCCGCTTCGTTGAAAATTATGTCAGCCCTATTGCCGGGCGCATCTCTTCCCAGCGTCACGTTATGGCTATTCGTGACGGGTTTATCTCAGCGATGCCGTTTATGATTGTAGGCTCGTTTTTATTAGTGTTCGCTTACCCGCCTTTTTCGCCTGATACCACCTGGGGTTTTGCTCGCGCCTGGCTGGATATGGCGAAGCAGTTTGAAGGTCAAATTCTGACGCCGTTTGATATGACAATGGGGGTGATGTCCCTTTATATCTGTGCGGCTATTGCCTACAACCTGGGCAAACATTACGTTAAAACGCATCAGCTGGATCCGTTCATGTGCGCGATGCTGTCGCTGATGGCGTTCCTGCTGGTCGCCGCCCCTAAAACCAAAGGCGCTTTACCGGTGGATAGCCTGGGAGGGACCGGTATTTTCACCGCGATTCTGGTGGCGATCTATTGCGTTGAGATGATGCGTTTCCTGAAAGCACACAATATCGGGATCCGCCTGCCAGACCAGGTTCCACCGATGATCAAAAACTCGTTTGACTTGCTGATCCCGGTGCTGGTGGTGGTGCTCACGCTATACCCGCTGAGCCTGCTGATCCAGTCGCAGTTCGGTATGCTGATCCCACAGGCCATCATGTCGATATTCAAACCGCTGGTCTCTGCGGCTGACTCGCTCCCTGCGATCCTGCTGGCGGTGCTGATTGGCCACCTGCTGTGGTTTGCCGGGATCCACGGCGCGGCGATTGTCTCCGGGATGCTGCAAATGTTCTGGCTGACAAACCTGGGGGCGAACCAGACCGCGCTGGCGGCGAGCCAGCCTTTGCCACACATCTTTATGGAAGCCTTCTGGACGTTCTTTATCGTTATCGGCGGATCGGGGGCGACGATGGGGCTGGTGTTCTGCTATCTGCGTAGCCGCTCCGCGCACCTGCGCTCCATTGGACGTCTGAGCGTGGTACCAAGCATTTTCAATATCAATGAACCGGTGATTTTCGGTACGCCGATTGTGATGAACCCGGTGTTCTTTATTCCTTTCCTGCTGGCGCCGATGGTTAATGCCGTGCTGGCATGGGCAGCGATGAAGTTTGATCTGATTGGCCGCGTGATTTCCGTTGTGCCGTGGACGGCACCGGCTCCGGTTGGTGCCGCCTGGGCGCTGGGCTGGGATTTCCGTGCAGCCATTCTGGTGCTGGTTTTGGCCTGCGTTTCCGCCATTATCTATTTCCCGTTCTTCAAGGTGTACGAGAAACAGTTGCTTCAGCAGGAAGCGGAAGAAGCACGGCGTAATGGAGAAGAGGAAAATCAGCAGGTCGCTTAGGTAAAAGCAAAACGGCAACGCAGGTTGCCGTTTTTAATGTTTGTTCCCTCTCTCTGCGGGTTTCAGGCCGGGCCAGACTACTTAAGCGTGCAATCGCCACACTGCTGCACGTCCGGCAGACGGTAGCGCTGACAGCAGGTACGACGTACCAGAAGTCCCTCACGCGGAACCACGGTGCGGTAAAGAGGGTTGTCCCGTCCATCCGACAGCTGTCTGGCAAAGAAACAGCTCTGACGCAGTGCATCCACTTTCTCGTCGCCGAGCAGCGGCTTCATCTCCGTTAAATACCAGTGGATAAGATACCCGGTATTACTCCAGATCAGTTTGCCGTTAATCTCTCCCGTCGCTTCCAGCGCATCAATGACCGGAACCAGCGCTCTTGTAATCAGCCGTTCCATACGCGCCTGCGCTGACAGGTGTCTCGCGCTCGGATCTTCGTGTACATCAATCCAGAAACAGGCAGCACGCCCGGTTTCATGAAACTCAACATGGAAATGTTCCGACGAGAGATCGAGCATCGTTTCCTGGGTCAACAGGGCCAGCATGACAGGCGGCACCATCAGCCCGATATACCACTGTGCCCAGAGGGATAACAGCGGTTTGTTTTCCCGCGTCAGGGTAGGTTGGTTACGATAAATATGGTCGGAATAGGTTGCCAGCAGTGACCGCAGCTCCGCAGGGCGTTGCCACTCAGTCAGCGTCAGAGCATGATGCGGCGGTGCTTCATCCAGTTTGATGAAATCCAGCAGATGGGCGCGCGTTACGGCAATTTTTTCCCGAATGGCATCCGCAAGCGTCGTTTCCCCGGCGGAGAGTGGAGCTCGCCAGAGCAGGGGCTCAACGATGTGTGCGGTACGAGTCGCCATAGTGTGGATTACAAATCTAAATGATAATGATTGCCAATCCTAACTATAGATAAAACCGAGCGCAAGCGTTTTATCCTGGCGCTGTGAAGGCGGTTTCAGGCGGTATGAAGCTCGTCGCTCAGCAGAATGCTGTTGCGTCCCATATGCTTGGCTTCATAGAGGGCTTTATCGGCTTTCGCCAGCGCGCCTTCAACGTCTTCACCCTCGAACATGGCGATGCCGATGCTGATGGTCACGTTAGTGGCGACGCTTTCGTTAAACATATGGGGGATTTTAAGATCGTAAACCTTCTGACGTATGCGTTCAGCCGTCTGTCGCGCTTGCTCCAGCGGGATGTTACTCAACAGCACCATAAATTCTTCCCCGCCAAACCGGGCGACAACATCGCGTGAGCGCACGGCGTCGCGTATCGCAGCCGAGACCCTGATCAAGGCCTGATCGCCCATCATATGGCCATAATGGTCGTTGTAGGCTTTGAAGTGGTCGATATCCATCAGCAGCACGAAGTGCTCGCCAGCGTCAGGCCTGGGAAGATTCTCCAGCCGGCTTTGCAGCCCGCGACGGTTATATAGGCCGGTGAGCGGGTCCATCATGCTGAGATCGGTCAGGGTTTCGCGCTCCTCCAGCAGTTCGGAAAGCAGCTCCTGGGCGAAACGGTCATTGCGCCGCTGAAGAACATGATGGATACCAATGGCGACCACCGGCAGCGCGAAAAAATAGGCCATTCTCAGCCAGTTTTCGGACGGACTAAGCCACAGGCAGGATATAAAAGCGGGAAATGAATGTAACGTAAAGGCTTTAATATTACTTGCGAACGCCAGAGACCCTATAAAAAGCACTGTTAATAGCGCCATCATTAAATAGGTCGCGTGATCGTGCGTGATTAACAGAAATTTAGAGACGATCTGCCAGGCCCATAAAAGACCAAAAATAGCTGAAACAACAGGGATATTTATTTTTCGCGTGCTGTTTTTCCAGTGCCAGATAAGTAAGCCTGTGCTGATAGTCAGTACGGCAAAGAGCGGGACTGATAACACACGCACGGAATAGAGAGGGTTTGTTACCGAGAACAATGCTGATGCAGCGTTCAGAAATAAAAACAAACGTAAAGATAGCTGATATTTCTTGTTGACTAAAGACAGCCAGGATTGTGATGTCATATGCGTGCGTTTTTATTAAAACTCAATTAAAACAATGAGCAAGGTGTTGTTGTGTAATATTGGGCGCTACAAAATTGAATTTTTATTATCAGAATAACTTTATCGGAAGTTAACAGGTGGGCAATTTATCACCTTACACATTCTCTGTCATTATGGGAAAGCAATTGCTGGCGCAATTTCTTACGTCGCATGCTGACAAGTGATAATTACTATCATATGATACTGGTTATCATTATCAGTGCGAGAGGTGAAACCATGTTGAGCAAAGCGCTGGGAAGTGGGTGGGGAATATTACTGCCTGGTTCCATTATCGGTGGGCTAATGTTTGCCGATCTCCCCATTGATGTCTGGAAAGCAATGATTGTTTCAGGCTTGCTGGTGACATCCGCAATGATCTGGCACAAACAGTTACGGCATTACGTGCTGCTGCCATCATGCGTTGCGCTAATCAGTGGACTGCTGGTGATTCTGATGAGTTTGAAATAAAAGGGAAAAACAGGAGGCACTGCTGAGGGGATGTAAGATAATTGGTGCGAGGGGGGGGACTTGAACCCCCACGTCCGTAAGGACACTAACACCTGAAGCTAGCGCGTCTACCAATTCCGCCACCTTCGCACAGTCATCTTACTGGTTTGATATCGCCTCGTTGGTGCGAGGGGGGGGACTCGAACCCCCACATCCTAAGGACACTAACACCTGAAGCTAGCGCGTCTACCAATTCCGCCACCTTCGCCCAGTGCGAGCAATATCAACGTGATTTATGGTGCGAGGGGGGGGACTTGAACCCCCACGTCCGTAAGGACACTAACACCTGAAGCTAGCGCGTCTACCAATTCCGCCACCTTCGCATACCATCGACACTGTAAAAGTATCGTAACCACGGAGGCGCATTCTAGATGTTTTCAGCTTTACGTCAACAGAAAATTGCGCACGTTGTTTTGATTGCTGCAAAAATGGGCGATGGCAGCGTCAGCCATCGCCGGACCGGGGGTTTACTTTTTCGCCTGGCGCGTCATCACGGTGCGATAGACCTTAAAGCGGCCCGTCTGGGCGATCACTTCGTGGAAGCCAAAGGTTTCATCCAGCACTTTCGGGTACGCGAGGAAGGCGTTCGCTACGATACGCAGCTCACCGCCGCTGTTGAGGTGACGGGTTGCGCCACGGATCAGCGTTTGCGCCGCTTCAAGGCTGGTCTCCATTCCGTCGTGGAACGGCGGGTTAGAGATGATCATGTCAAAGCGACCGGTCACGTCGGAGAAGACGTTGCTGGCAAACACGTCGCCTTCAATGCCATTCGCAGCAAGCGTGGCGCGGCTGGCTTCTACCGCCGGCGCGCTGACGTCACACAGGGTTAAACGCACTTTTGGTGAGTGGCTGGCGAGAACCGTGGACAGCACGCCCGCGCCACAGCCGACGTCCAGCACCTTGCCCTTGGTATGAGGCGTCAGGGTGGACAGCAGCAGCTTACTGCCCGTATCGAGCGCGTCACGGCTGAACACACCCGGCAGGGTTTTAATGGTCAGGCCGTCAAGCTGGTACTCATCCCAGAAGGCGTCGGCATCGAAGGTGGTCTGTTTTTCCAGACGACCATGGTACAGGCCGCAGCGACGGGCGCTGTCGATTTTCGTCAGCGGCGCCCAGGCTTCGAGCATCTGCTCTGCGCTACGCACCCCGCTGCGGTTCTCACCGACAACAAAAATATCGCAGCCGACCGGCAGCAGAGAAAGCAGGTTCATCAGCTGGAACTGGGCTTCCGGCTTGTTTTTCGGCCAGTAGTAAATGAGCGTATCGCAGTCAGCAATATCGCTCTGCTCCGCCGCCAGGCTAAAGCGCGCGCGCTCGCCCATCTGGCGGCTCAGCACCTGCCAGTGGTGATAGTACTGGGTGTGGGCACGGCTTTCAGCACAGTCGAAACGCGCGGGCAGGTCATCCTGCATATCTCCGGCAAACAGAATACGGCTTTCTTCGAAATCATCACTGTGACGCAGCAAGACTTCACTTGCCGGGGTAAATGCAGACATGAATTGTTCCTCAATAAACTCAGGCGGGGATTATAGTAGGTAGATGGCGCAGTTTCGACACATTTGCTATATTTGCGCGCCTGAGAGACAGGAGTTTTCGCTATGACATCCCGACGAGACTGGCAGTTGCAGCAGCTGGGCATTACCCAGTGGGCTTTGCGTCGCCCGACGGCGTTGCGGGGCGAAATAGCCATCTCCATACCTGCGCATGTCCGCCTGGTGATGGTGGCAGAAGCGCCGCCTGCCCTGAACGAGCCCCTGATTGAGGATGTCCTTCGCACCCTGAAGGTGACCCGCGATCAGGTATTACAGCTGGCGCCCGAAAGCGTCGCGATGCTTCCCCCTGACAGCCGCTGTAACAGCTGGCGAATCGGGGCGGTGGACGAGCTACCTCTTGAAGGAAGCCAGATCAGTTCGCCAGCGCTGGACGAACTGAAAGCCAACCCAAAAGCGCGTAGCGCGCTATGGCAACAAATTTGCGAATATGAACACGATTTCTTCCCTCACGACGGCTGACCTGACCACCGCGTTCGCGATTGAAACCCGCGCCCATGCCTTTCCGTGGAGCGAAAAGACGTTTGCCAGCAATCAGGGCGAACGCTATTTAAATCTCCGCCTGGACGTTGACGGTGCGATGGCTGCGTTCGCCATCACGCAGGTCGTTCTGGACGAGGCGACGCTGTTTAATATTGCGGTCGATCCCGCTTACCAGCGCCGCGGGCTGGGCAGGGAACTGCTTGAGCACCTCATTCGTGAGCTGGAAACCCGTGACGTTTTCACCCTGTGGCTGGAGGTGCGCGCGTCCAATGTCGCCGCCATCGCGCTCTATGAAAGCTTAGGCTTCAACGAGGCGACTATCCGCCGTAACTACTACCCCACCGCAGAGGGACGTGAAGACGCCATTATCATGGCTCTGCCGATTGGATAACGAAAATAAGGTTGTAACGATGAAATGGGACTGGATTTTCTTTGATGCCGACGAAACGCTGTTTACGTTTGACTCGTTCGGCGGCCTACAGCGGATGTTTCTCGACTATAGCGTGACGTTCACCGCGGAAGATTTTCAGGACTATCAGGCGGTGAACAAACCGCTGTGGGTGGATTACCAGAACGGAGCCATCACCGCGTTACAGCTTCAGCATCAGCGTTTTGACGTGTGGGCTGAACGGTTAAACGTCAGTCCTGGGGCGCTGAACGAGGCCTTCCTGAATGCGATGGCGGATATCTGCGCGCCGCTGCCCGGCGTCGTTTCTCTGCTGGATTCGCTGAAAGGGAAGGTGAAGCTTGGGATCATTACCAACGGCTTTACCGCGCTTCAGCAGATCCGCCTTGAACGCACCGGCCTGCGCGATCATTTCGACGCGCTGGTGATCTCCGAAGAGGTGGGCGTACCGAAGCCGGATCCGCGTATTTTCGATTATGCGCTGGCGCAAGCGGGCAATCCTGACCGCGATCGCGTGCTGATGGTGGGGGATACGGCAGAATCTGATATTCTGGGAGGTATGAGATCGGGCCTGTCGACCGTCTGGCTGAATGCGCATGGTCGCACGCTGCCGGAAGGCATCGAGCCGACCTGGACCGTTACGTCATTGAACGAACTGGAGCAGCTCCTGTGTAAACAATGATTGCCTGCCCCCTGTTGATGGGTAAAATAGCCGCATTTTTCGTATTCCATGATGCGCGGCCTGCTGCCGCGCTTACCTAAGAAGAATTGATTATGACGTTGTCTCCTTATCTGCAAGAGGTGGCCAAACGCCGCACTTTTGCCATTATCTCGCACCCGGATGCCGGTAAAACGACCATCACCGAGAAGGTGTTGCTGTTCGGACAGGCGATCCAGACCGCGGGTACCGTTAAAGGCCGTGGCTCCAGCCAGCATGCTAAATCCGACTGGATGGAGATGGAAAAGCAGCGTGGTATTTCGATTACCACCTCCGTGATGCAGTTCCCGTATCACGACTGCCTGGTGAACCTGCTGGACACCCCGGGGCACGAAGACTTCTCCGAAGATACCTACCGTACGCTGACGGCGGTGGACTGCTGCCTGATGGTGATCGACGCCGCGAAAGGTGTTGAAGATCGTACCCGCAAGCTGATGGAAGTCACCCGTCTGCGCGATACGCCGATCCTCACCTTTATGAACAAACTCGACCGTGACATCCGTGATCCGATGGAACTGATGGATGAAGTGGAAAACGAGCTGAAGATTGCCTGCGCGCCAATCACCTGGCCGATTGGCTGCGGCAAGCTGTTCAAAGGGGTTTACCACCTCTATAAAGACGAAACCTACCTGTACCAGACCGGTAAGGGCCACACCATTCAGGAAGTCCGCATTGTGAAAGGTCTGGACAACCCGGAGCTGGACGCCGCTGTCGGTGAAGAGCTGGCCGCCCAGCTGCGCGATGAGCTGGAGCTGGTTAAAGGCGCGTCCCACGAGTTCGACAGAGAGCTGTTCCTGAGCGGTGAAATTACCCCGGTCTTCTTCGGTACCGCACTCGGCAACTTCGGCGTTGACCATATGCTCGACGGTCTGGTTGAGTGGGCCCCGCAGCCGATGCCGCGTAAAACCGACACCCGCGAAGTAGAAGCGAAGGAAGAGAAGTTCTCCGGCTTCGTCTTTAAAATTCAGGCCAACATGGACCCGAAACACCGCGACCGCGTCGCCTTTATGCGCGTGGTTTCCGGTAAGTACGAAAAGGGCATGAAGCTGCGTCAGGTCCGTATCGGTAAAGACGTAGTGATATCCGACGCGCTGACCTTCATGGCGGGTGACCGTTCGCATGTAGAAGAAGCCTATCCGGGTGACATCATTGGTTTACACAACCACGGTACCATTCAGATTGGCGATACCTTCACGCAAGGCGAAATGATGAAGTTCACCGGTATCCCTAACTTCGCGCCAGAACTGTTCCGCCGCATTCGCCTGCGCGATCCGCTGAAGCAGAAGCAGCTGCTGAAAGGCCTGGTCCAGCTTTCCGAAGAGGGCGCGGTACAGGTGTTCCGCCCAATCGCCAACAACGATCTGATCGTGGGCGCGGTGGGTGTGCTCCAGTTCGACGTGGTGGTTGCCCGTCTTAAGAGCGAGTACAACGTGGAAGCGATTTACGAATCGGTGAACGTGGCGACGGCGCGCTGGGTTGAGTGTTCTGACGTGAAGAAATTCGAAGAATTTAAACGTAAGAACGAAGTTCAGCTGGCGCTGGACGGTGGCGATAACCTGACCTATATCGCCCCAACCATGGTAAACCTGAACCTGACGCAGGAACGTTATCCTGATGTTCAGTTCCGCAAAACGCGCGAGCATTAATTTCCTTTCAGAGCACGGCAGCCGCCGTGCTCTTCTTTTATTCCTGTGTTATTAAACCCTTGCGGAATGTTCTTAATTCACCGCAATTTTTCGCTATTCGTTCGTTTTTTCCCCAATTCTGAATGCACCCCTCTGATTGTGATCTATATTTAACTCAGTGTTTAGCACCGGGCGTGGATGAATTAACTGTTCAATGCATGTCCATTGGTTCTCCATTTTGCCCAGGTGTTAATTCGCAATATATAAAACCAAGATTAGGGAAGTATGTCGCCCAAATAATGGGCAAAACACAGGAATAAATCGATGAATATGACAAGACTGAAGATTTCTAAAACTCTGCTGGCTGTAACATTGGGTAGTGTCCTTGTAAGCGGTTCTGCTCTGGCGGAAACCAGCACCATGGATAAAGCGCAAAATTCCGCCAATACCGCAGGGGAAAAAATCGATAGCTCTATGAATAAAGTCGGTAATTTCATGGATGACAGCTCAATCACAGCAAAAGTGAAAGCCGCACTGGTGGATCACGAATCCATCAAGAGCACCGATATTTCTGTTAAAACCGACAACAAGGTTGTCACCCTGAGCGGTTTCGTTGAAAGCCAGACCCAGGCTGAAGAAGCCGTTAAAGTGGCAAAAGGCGTTGAGGGCGTAAGCTCCGTCAGCGACAAATTGCACGTACGTGACAGCAAAGAATCGTCGGTGAAGGGCTATGCCGGAGATGCAGCAACTACCAGCGAAATCAAAGCTAAACTGTTAGCTGACGACATCGTGCCATCCCGTATGGTGAAAGTTGAAACCACCGATGGTGTGGTCCAGCTGTCCGGTACGGTAGAGAATCAGGCACAAAGCGATCGTGCCGAGTCAATTGCGAAAGCTATTGATGGTGTGAAAAGCGTCAAAAACGATCTGAAAACGAAGTAAAGCAGTACCATTCGCCCGCAGGCTGAAAACCGCGGGCGAAATAAAAACGATTCTGGAAAAGCCGGTGAGTGACCTGAGCGCTCACGTTTAGCGGCCGACATTAACTATGGTAAAGGAGAGGCTTATGTTTCGTTGGGGCATTATATTTCTGGTTATCGCGTTAATTGCCGCCGCATTGGGCTTTGGTGGACTGGCGGGTACCGCGGCATGGGCAGCGAAAATTGTCTTCGTCGTCGGTATTATTCTGTTCCTGGTCAGCCTGTTTACGGGTCGACGTCGCCCGTAGCAAACGCAATATTTATTAAACAAACTCAAGCCAGTCCTCGTGACTGGCTTTTTCTCGTTTGAGAACCACCGGGGAAGTGCGTTACTGTGTCTCATCAAAATAATGAAAACAGGAAGGCAGAGGTGGGGCAACGAATTCCCGTTACGCTCGGCAATATTGCGCCGCTGACGTTAAAACCGTTTCATGCAGGCCAGCTTGCGCTGGTCTGTGAAGGGGGAGGGCAGCGCGGTATTTTCACTGCTGGCGTGCTTGACGAATTTATGCGCGCACAATTCAACCCGTTCGATCTCTATTTCGGTACCTCTGCCGGGGCGCAGAACCTCTCCGCCTATGTCTGCAACCAGCCCGGCTATGCGCGCAAAGTGATTATGCGCTACACCACCTCCAAAGAATTCTTCAATCCGGTACGCTTCGTACGCGGCGGGAACCTGATCGATCTCGACTGGTTACTGGATGCCACCTCCAGCCAGATGCCGCTGGCCATGGATACCGCGTCACGTCTGTTCGATACCGGCAAAGAGTTCTGGATGTGCGCCAGCCGTGGCGATGACTATTCGCCGGGTTACTTTTCGCCGCAGAAAGAGAACTGGCTGGATATCATCCGCGCGTCCAGCGCGATCCCGGGATTCTACCGCACCGGCGCCCTGCTGGAGGGGATAAGCTATCTTGACGGCGGTATCAGCGACGCGGTGCCGGTACAGGAGGCGGCGCGGCGCGGGGCAAAAACCATTGTGGTGATCCGCACGGTGCCTTCGCAGATGTATTACACCCCACAGTGGTTTAAGCGGATGGAACGCTGGCTGGGCGACAGCAGCCTGCAACCGCTGGTGAATATCGCGAAGCAGCATGAAACCACCTACGGCGCGATGCAGCGTTTTATTGAAAAACCACCGGGCAAGCTGCGCATCTTTGAAATTTATCCGCCTAAACCGCTGTTGAGCATGGCGCTGGGCAGTCGGCTGCCTGCGTTGCGTATGGATTACAAAACGGGGCGGCTGTGCGGGCGTTACTTCCTGGCGACCGTCGGGAAAATGCTGGCGGAGCAACCGCCTCTTCATCGGCATAAAAGCATCATTTTGCCGCCTGCCGTTGTGGCCAATGACGCGGTGGCGATGCCGCTGGTGGACGCGCCGCAGGCCAACGATGGCTTACTCGATAACGAGGATCTGGCGTGACGCACTGCTTTATCGATACCCATTGCCACTTTGATTTCCCGCCGTTTAGCGGGGAGGAAACATCAAGTATTGCGCGCGCGGCTGAGGCCGGTGTGAGAGCCATTATTGTGCCCGCTATTGAAGCGGCGAGATTCGACAAAGTTCTGGCGCTTGCCCGGGAGCACGATGCGCTGTATGCCGCGCTGGGTCTGCATCCGATCGTTATTGAGCACCATCTTGATGACCATCTCGACAGGCTGGATGCCACGCTGCAAAATGCGGATACGAAGCTGGTTGCCATCGGTGAGATCGGCCTCGATCTCTATCGTGAAGATCCGCAGTTTGAGCGCCAGCAGACGATCCTGGATGCGCAGCTCCGGCTGGCAAAGCGCCACGATCTGCCGGTGATCCTCCACTCCAGACGTACCCATGACAAACTGGCGATGCACCTGAAGCGTATCGACGTGCCGCGCAGGGGCGTGGTCCATGGTTTCGCTGGAAGCCTTCAGCAGGCGCAGCGTTTTATTGAGCTGGGCTATAAGATTGGCGTCGGTGGCACCATTACCTATCCGCGTGCCAGCAAAACCCGTGATGTGATGGCGCAGCTCCCGCTGACCTCGCTCCTGCTGGAAACGGATGCGCCTGACATGCCGCTGAATGGTTTTCAGGGCCAGCCCAACCGCCCGGAGCAGGCGGCGCGCGTTTTTGATGTGCTGTGTGAGCTGCGTCAGGAGCCTGAAGATGTGATTGCCAGCGCGCTGCTGGAAAACACCCGCGCGGTCTTCGGCATCACGCTATAGATAAAGAGCCGGGCGGATCACCGTGATTTGCTGCCGTTCCAGGGCCTGCGCCAGCGGCTCGATGTCCTCCGGCGTGGCGCTCCGCCATCGCGCCGCCTCCCCGTAAACCCCATGAGCATGAAACGCGTTGATCCGCACAGGAACGTTCCCCAACGCGTGGATAAAAGCGGTCAGCGATGGCAGATGGTGCAGATAATCACACCGAGCGGGGATCACCAGCAGGCGCAGCTCCGTCAGGCGATGACGATCGGCCAGCCAGCGGATGCTCTGCTTGATCTGCGTGTTTTCGCGCCCGGTCAGAAAACGGTGATGTTCATTGCCCCAGGCTTTCAGATCCACCATCGCGCCGTCAAACACCGGTAACAGCTTTTGCCAGCCGGTTTCGCTTAACAGGCCGTTGCTGTCCACCAGGCACGTCAGATGGCGCAGGGACGGATCGGCTTTGATCGCGGTGAACAGCGCAACCAAAAACGGCAGCTGCGTGGTGGCCTCACCCCCGCTGACGGTCACGCCCTCAATAAACGGCGCGGACGTGCGAACCCGGGAGAGGATCTCCTCGACGCTATAGCGCTGCGCCATCGGCGTCGCCTGCTGCTGACACAGGTGCAGACAGGTGTCGCACTGCTGACAGTGACTCTCCTGCCACCAGACGCGCCCGGCCTGAATTGCCAGCGCATCATGAGGACAGTGGGGAACACAGTCGCCGCAGTCGTTGCAGCGCCCTATCGTCCACGGGTTGTGGCAGGTTTTGCAGCGCAGGTTACAGCCCTGGAGGAACAACGCCAGGCGGCTGCCCGGCCCGTCCACGCAGGAGAAGGGTATGACCTGACTAACTAAAGCGCATCTGCTGTTCATGGCTTATCACGCGCGGCTGACGTTCCAGAATACGGGTATTGCGCGCGGCCTCCTCGCCGAGCCAGGTGGTGTTGGTGCGCGAGCCGGCCTCCCGGTATTTCTCCAGATCGGAGAGCCGCACCATATACCCGGTGACGCGCACCAGGTCGTTTCCGGCTACATTCGCGGTGAACTCACGCATACCGGCGTTGAACGCCCCCAGGCACAGCTGCACCACAGCCTGAGGATTGCGTTTAACCGTTTCCTCCAGGGTGAGAATATCGCTGATCCCCGAATGATAGTGTTTATGATGCGGCGCCACGGCCAGCAGGTGGCTGACTGGGTCCGGTTCGTCGCCGTACGGCAGACGCGCGCCCGGCGTGGTGCCAGAATCGGAACTGATCCCAGACTGGGCATGCAGCATCGCGCGGTGCTGCCAGCCGTGTTTCACCGGCGTGTTTTCAACAAACGCCGCAAGCTGTTCACTGATGCGGTAGCCCAGCGCATTGGCCTGTTCGTTCTTACCGTAACGTCCCGTAATGCCTGCTTTCTCGCACAGCACATTCACCGCTTCGGCCAGACCGTACATGCCAAACATCGGCACAAAGCGATCGGCATCAATCAGCCCCTCTTTCACCAGGAAGCTATTCTCAAAGAAGCCGGATTGTTCATATAGAAAATCGCAGCGCGCATTGATGATCGCGATTTGTTGTTGGCAGTAGTGGGGAAGGGTACGGGTGAAAAAGTCTTCCGGTGAGCGGCTGTGTTCCGCGATCGCTTTCAGGTTAAGGCGCACCAGCGTGCTGCCGCCGCCCGCCAGCGGCAGGGAGTTGTAACAGCTCACCACGCCATAGCGACCTTTTGTGAAAATTTTATCATTCACCGGGCCATTAGAAATATGCGGTTTACTACATTCACAAATGTTTTCCGCCACGCTCAGCAGCAGATCGCTGGGGGTTACATCCGGGTCGTAGATAAAGGTCAGGTTCGGCGCAACCTGCTTCAGTTCGGCATCCGCGCGAAGGATGGCTCGGGTGACAGGCGTATCCGCCGGGCCGATATTGGCATGCATAAACGCATCGGGCAGGGTTCTGTCCAGGTAACGCCAGAAACGTTTTATTCGGCTATCGATTTCATCCTGTGTTAGAATTTTAACATAGGGGCTGAGTATCTCATCGAGCTGGCCCAGATAGACCGGCATCGATGTGACGGACGGAACATGGTGATAAAGGATAGTGAGCAGCGAGAGGGCATCATCCAGATCTTTCGCCCCTTCCAGCTCCAGCCATTCTGAGCCGTTAGCCAGAAATTTAGCGTAGTCCGGCAGCACGTAGCGCGGTTTGTAAGGCGCATGGCCTTCGAACATGTCGCAGATGAATCCCTCGTCCAGCGCGGCGCGGGCCGCCTCTGGCAGAGCGGGATAGGGCTGATTGTTCTCCGCTTCCAGCGCCAGAAAATGACGTTTTTGTTCCGGGGTTAACACCGGGCTGGTCACAATGTGCTGGCAACGTTGTTGCAGGGCGTCGGGCATGTTCACTTCCTTGGTTGTTCTGCGGATGGTGAACGAATTGTAGGAAGCCAGCCTGGTGGCGCTTTTGATCAGACAGGGGATATCGCCGATTTAGTCAGCAATTAACGCACTAAAATTTGAAGAAGATCTCATTACAGTAATGCAAATTTGCACACAGTTTTCATTAACTGTGATGAATGTCGAAGTGTGGATGCGGGTGAATGTTAGAATACTCACAGACCCGCAAGGTAAAATTTATACGGCACTGCCGTTGGAGAATGTTATGACCGATTTAACTGCAAGCAGCCTGCGCGCGTTGAAACTGATGGACCTGACCACCCTGAACGATGACGACACCAATGAAAAAGTCATCGCCCTGTGCCATCAGGCGAAAACGCCAGTGGGTAACACCGCCGCCGTCTGTATCTACCCGCGCTTTATCCCGATTGCCCGCAAAACGCTGAAAGAGCAGGGCACGCCGGACGTGCGCATTGCCACCGTAACTAACTTCCCGCACGGCAATGACGATATCGAGATCGCGCTGGCAGAAACCCGCGCGGCGATTGCGTACGGCGCGGACGAAGTTGACGTGGTATTCCCGTACCGCGCGCTGATCGCCGGCAACGAGCAGGTCGGTTTTGACCTGGTGAAAGCCTGTAAAGACGCGTGTGCGGCGGCAAACGTGCTGCTTAAAGTGATCATCGAAACCGGCGAGCTGAAAGAAGAGGCGTTGATTCGTAAGGCGTCTGAAATCTCCATCAAAGCGGGCGCGGATTTCATTAAAACCTCTACCGGTAAAGTGCCGGTCAACGCTACTCCGGAAAGCGCACGCATCATGATGGAAGTCATCCGTGATATGGGCGTGTCCAAAACCGTTGGCTTCAAACCGGCGGGCGGCGTGCGTACCGCGGAAGACGCGCAGCAGTTCCTGGCGATTGCCGACGAGCTGTTCGGCGCCGACTGGGCTGATTCCCGCCACTACCGCTTCGGCGCGTCCAGCCTGCTGGCCAGCTTGCTGAAAGCGCTGGGTCACGGTGACGGTAAGAGCGCAAGCAGCTACTAAGTTGAATTGCCGGGTGGCGCTACGCTAACCCGGCCTACAGGATCGTAGGGCGGGTCAACATATCCGCCGCCATTCACCCGATTCCGCATGGAGGTTACCGTGTTTCTCGCACAAGAAATTATTCGTAAAAAACGTGATGGTCATGCATTAAGCGACGAAGAAATCCGCTTTTTTATCAATGGCATTCGTGATAACACCATCTCTGAAGGGCAGATTGCGGCTCTGGCGATGACCATTTTCTTCCACGATATGTCGATGCCTGAGCGCGTGTCGCTGACCATGGCGATGCGAGATTCAGGAACCGTTCTGGACTGGAAAAGCCTCAACCTTAACGGCCCAATTGTGGACAAACACTCCACCGGCGGCGTGGGCGACGTGACTTCCCTGATGCTTGGCCCGATGGTGGCAGCCTGTGGCGGTTACATCCCGATGATTTCCGGGCGCGGCCTGGGTCATACCGGCGGTACGCTCGACAAACTGGAAGCCATTCCGGGCTTCGATATCTTCCCGGATGACAACCGCTTCCGCGACATTATTAAAGACGTTGGCGTGGCGATTATCGGCCAGACCAGCTCTCTTGCTCCGGCTGACAAGCGTTTCTACGCGACGCGTGACATTACCGCGACCGTAGACTCCATCCCGCTGATCACCGCCTCTATCCTTGCCAAAAAACTGGCGGAAGGTCTGGATGCGCTGGTGATGGATGTGAAAGTGGGCAGCGGCGCGTTTATGCCAACCTATGAACTCTCTGAGGCGCTGGCCGAAGCGATCGTTGGCGTCTCCAACGGCGCGGGCGTGCGCACCACTGCACTGCTGACGGACATGAACCAGGTGCTGGCCTCCAGCGCCGGTAACGCGGTTGAAGTCCGTGAGGCCGTGCAGTTCCTCACAGGCGAATACCGTAACCCGCGCCTGTTCGATGTCACCATGGCGCTGTGCGTTGAGATGTTAATCTCCGGCAAGTTGGCCAAAGACGACGCGGAAGCCCGCGCGAAGCTTCAGGCGGTGCTGGACAACGGCAAAGCGGCGGAGATCTTTGGTCGGATGGTGGCGGCGCAGAAAGGCCCGACCGACTTCGTGGAAAACTACGCGAAATACCTGCCCACCGCGATGCTCAGCAAAGCGGTCTATGCGGACAGCGAAGGCTTTGTCTCGGCTATGGATACCCGCGCGCTCGGCATGGCTGTTGTGTCTATGGGCGGCGGTCGTCGTCAGGCATCGGACACCATTGATTACAGCGTCGGCTTTACCGATATGGCCTGTCTGGGCGACAGCGTTGACGGCCAACGTCCGCTGGCGGTGATCCACGCGAAAGATGAAGCCAGCTGGCAGGACGCGGCGAAAGCGGTGAAGGCGGCAATATCTCTTGACGATAAAGCACCGGAAACCACACCGACGGTCTATCGTCGTATCACTGAATAGCGGTATACTGATCTGATCGCATTTTTATGAAGCACTAAGTACGGAGAACAATTATGAAACGTGCATTTATTATGGTGCTGGACTCATTCGGCATCGGCGCAACCGAAGATGCAGAACGATTTGGTGACGTGGGTTCCGATACCCTGGGTCACATCGCGGAAGCCTGTGCAAAAGGCGAAGCGGACAACGGTCGTAAAGGCCCTCTGAACCTGCCAAACCTGACCCGTCTGGGGCTGGTAAAAGCGCATGAAGGCTCTACCGGTAAGATCGCAGCCGGTATGGACGGTAACGCGGAAGTGGTGGGCGCCTACGCGTGGGCGCACGAGCTCTCTTCCGGGAAAGATACTCCGTCCGGCCACTGGGAAATCGCCGGCGTGCCGGTGCTGTTTGACTGGGGCTACTTCTCCGATCACGAGAACAGCTTCCCGCAGGAGCTGCTCGATAAGCTGGTGAAGCGCGCCAACCTGCCGGGCTACCTCGGCAACTGCCACTCTTCCGGTACCGTGATTCTGGATCAGCTCGGCGAAGAGCATATGAAAACCGGCAAGCCGATTTTCTATACCTCTGCTGACTCCGTGTTCCAGATCGCCTGCCATGAAGAGACGTTTGGCCTGGATAAACTGTACGAGCTGTGCGAGATCGCCCGTGAAGAGCTGACCGAAGGCGGCTACAACATTGGCCGCGTTATCGCGCGTCCGTTTATCGGCGACAAAGCGGGTAACTTCCAGCGTACCGGCAACCGTCACGATCTGGCCGTGGAGCCACCGGCGCCGACCGTGCTGCAAAAACTCGTCGACGAGAAAGACGGCCACGTGGTTTCCGTGGGTAAAATCGCGGACATTTACGCCAACTGCGGCATTACCAAAAAGGTCAAAGCGACCGGTCTGGATGCGCTGTTCGACGCCACCATCAAAGAGATGAAAGAAGCGGGCGATAAGACCATTGTCTTCACCAACTTCGTGGACTTCGACTCCTCCTGGGGCCACCGTCGCGATGTCGCCGGGTATGCTGCGGGTCTGGAGCTGTTTGACCGCCGTCTGCCAGAGCTGATGGAGCTGGTGGGGGAAGATGACATTCTGATCCTGACCGCTGACCATGGCTGTGACCCGACCTGGACCGGTACCGACCACACCCGTGAGCACATTCCGGTGCTGGTGTACGGCCCGAAAGTCAAACCGGGCTCGCTGGGGCACCGTGAGACCTTCGCGGACATCGGCCAGACGATTGCGAAATACTTTGGTACGTCTGACATGGAATATGGCAAGGCTATGTTCTAAACGGATTGGGTGCGGCCTGATGCCCTCACCCCGGCCCTCTCCCACCGGGAGAGGGAGAAACAGAATGTAGGCCGGGTAAGGCGTAGCCGCCACCCGGCAAAAACAACAATGTAAAAGGAACTGAAGATGGCAACTCCTCACATTAATGCAGAAATGGGTGATTTCGCTGACGTCGTATTGATGCCGGGCGACCCGCTGCGCGCGAAGCACATTGCAGAAACCTTCCTCGAAGACGTGCGTGAAGTGAACAACGTGCGCGGCATGCTGGGCTTCACCGGCACCTATAAAGGCCGCAAAATCTCCGTGATGGGTCACGGCATGGGTATCCCATCCTGCTCCATCTACACCAAAGAGCTGATCACCGATTTCGGCGTGAAGAAAATCATCCGTGTCGGCTCCTGCGGCGCAGTGCGCATGGACGTTAAGCTGCGTGACGTGGTGATCGGCATGGGCGCGTGCACCGACTCTAAAGTCAACCGCATTCGCTTTAAAGATCATGATTTTGCAGCCATCGCTGACTTTGACATGGTGCGTAACGCGGTTGACGCGGCAAAAGCGCTGGGCGTTGACGCGCGCGTGGGCAACCTGTTCTCTGCCGATCTGTTCTACTCACCAGAAGGTGACATGTTCGACGTGATGGAAAAATACGGCATTCTGGGCGTGGAAATGGAAGCGGCCGGTATCTACGGCGTGGCGGCTGAATTCGGTGCGAAAGCGCTGACCATCTGCACCGTGTCTGACCACATCCGTACCCACGAGCAGACTACCGCTGCCGAGCGTCAGACCACCTTCAACGACATGATCAAAATCGCGCTGGAATCCGTTCTGCTGGGCGATAAAGAGTAATACCTGTTGTGCCGGGTGGCGGCTTCGCTCGACCCGGCCTGCGGTTTTCCAGGCCCGCTAAGCAGAGCGCCAGCGGGCTTTTTTATTAGCGTACTGCCTGCGCAATCCACGCCGATAACTCCCGCAACTCTTGTTCCTGTTCCGGAAAATCAACACGTAACGCGTCACATTCCTGTTGCAGCATATCTGCCCGATAGAGACAGCCCTGCAAACGTGCAGCCAGCGCTTCTAACGGTGCCGGATTAAGACTATCCGTAAATACCTGGGTACGAGAGATATGGCCTTTCTCGACGTCAAAGTGCAGCTCAACGCCGCCCCAGGAAAATCGCTCATCCAGCAGGTGTGAAAACGCCGGTGCCTGACCGAAATTCCACTCCCAGCTGCTCTGGCGGGCGAAGGTTTCCGCGAAGTTTGGCAGATCCGGGGTTTTATCCGGAGAAATCACCTCGGCTTCTACGCGTTCACCGTAATGCCTGAAAAAGGCCTCGCGGATCGCATCGCAAATGCGTTCATGGGTAATCCCCGGCAGGAGCTCCACCAGATTCGCCACGCGACCGCGCACGGAGGTAATGCCTTTGGCCTGGAGCTTTTTCTTGTCCGGGTTCAGATAGTTTGCCAGACGGCTCAGATCGGCATTCAGCAATAATGTGCCGTGGTGGAATCCGCGATCCATCGTTTCGCGGTAGGCTGAGCCTGACACTTTCCGGTCGCCTTCAGGCGTTTTCACGACCAGATCGTTACGTCCCGAGGCTTCAGCCGTCACGCCGAGTGAATTGAGCGCGTTAAGCACAATGGAGGTCGAGATGGTTTTGTCGTATTCCGGCTTGCCCGCCATAAAGGTAAAGCAGGTGTTGCCCAGATCGTGAAACACCGCACCGCCGCCGCTGCTGCGGCGCGCCAGGCGGACGTTGTCCTCTTCCATACGGCGGGTGTTACACTCTTTCCACGGATTTTGCGCGCGACCAATAACGACCGTATCGGCGTTGCGCCAGAGAAACAGGACGCGCTGGGTGGCAGGCATCTGGCGGAAGATGCACTCTTCCACCGCCAGGTTAAACCAGGGATCGTAAGAGTCAGAGATTAGCAGGCGTAACGTCGACATGGCAGAGTTCCTTTTCCGAATCATCCGCCTACTTTATCACTATTCTTTCTTCTCGCTCTCTTCCTCTTCGGGAACCGACTTGCTGGCGGTTAACAGGAACGGCGACTGCTGCCAGCGGGTGCGTTTGCCCTGGAGCAGCGTGCGCGCCAGTACCACGCCAATCGCCAGCGAGAGCAGCAGCATCAGGCGCAAAATATTGGTGGTGTTATCCACCTGTTTGGCTTCGGTTGGCAGGGTGTGGGTGTCGAGTGTCAGACGTAAATAGCCGAGCGGACCATTCTTGCCCTGAATGGGTTCGACGATTTGTTGGTTGAAATAACCACCGGCTTTTTTGCCATCCAGCGCCAGCCTGTCGCGCACGTCGACATGCTCACCCGCGCGGGCAATCAGGTCGCCCTGTTCATCGTACACGCCTGCATCCAGAATGCGGCTGTTTTCCGTAAGCTGGCGCAATACCTGGGCTATTCGCTTATCATCCGGCGTTTCGGTGCGCATAGACGGCGCAACGTTGAGCGTCACCTGGCGCGCCAGCGTCCGGGCCAGTTCCTCAAACTGCGGGTTACGCTGTCGTTGGTGATTCTGGCTAAACCAGGATGCCCCCTGCATCAGCGCCACTAATAGTGCGAGACAGATCAGGACAATCACGGCGCGATGAAGCCGGAATTTCAGTTTTGCGCGAGCCATATTCCACCTGCTTAAAATTTACGGCTTAATGTTGCCAGAAGTGATGGTTACAGGGTAGCCTCATGCGTTATTTTCCCTCTGGAACCTTCCGGCGCGAACGAAATTACAGGAGCTTCAATGCCGAACATTACCTGGTGCGACCTGCCAACGGATGTCTCTTTATGGCCAGGATTGCCGCTCTCTTTAAGTGGCGATGAGGTGATGCCTCTCGATTACCACGCTGGCCGTAGCGGCTGGCTGCTGTACGGACGCGGCCTGGATAAGCAACGCCTCACCCAGTATCAAACCAAACTGGGCGCAGCGATGGTCATCGTTGCGGCCTGGTGCGTGGAAGATTATCAGGTTATTCGCCTGGCGGGTTCCCTGACGCAGCGCGCCACGCGTCTGGCGCACGACGCCGGGCTGGACGTTGCCCCCCTCGGCAAAATTCCGCACCTGAAAACGCCCGGCCTGCTGGTAATGGACATGGACTCCACCGCCATTCAGATCGAATGTATTGACGAGATTGCTAAACTGGCGGGCAGCGGCGAGCTGGTGGCGGAAGTCACCGAGCGCGCGATGCGCGGCGAGCTGGATTTCACCGCCAGCCTGAGACAGCGCGTGGCGACCCTGAAGGGGGCCGATGCTAACATTTTGCGTCAGGTGCGCGATGAACTGCCCCTGATGCCTGGGCTGACGCAGCTGGTGCTCAAGCTGGAGACGCTCGGCTGGAAAGTGGCGATTGCCTCCGGCGGGTTCACCTTCTTTGCCGACTACCTGCGTGACAAGCTGCGTCTGACCACCGTGGTGGCAAACGAGCTGGAGATCATGGACGGCAAACTCACCGGACAGGTCATCGGCGACATCGTGGATGCGCAGTACAAAGCCAATACGCTGACGCGTCTGGCGGAGAAATATGCCATTCCGGTCGAGCAGACCGTCGCCATCGGCGATGGCGCGAACGATCTGCCGATGATCAAAGTTGCCGGGCTGGGTATTGCCTACCATGCCAAGCCGAAAGTGAATGAAAAGACGGAAGTCACTATCCGTCATGCTGATCTGATGGGGGTGTTCTGCATTCTCTCCGGCAGCATTAATCAAAAATAGCGGCCTGCTTTTGTAGGCCGGGTAAGCGTCAGCGCCACCCGGCGCGCAGACCGCACAGAAATAACGAGGTAAACCGTGGCGAAAGCTCCAAAACGCGCATTTGTCTGTAATGAATGTGGTGCGGATTATCCGCGCTGGCAGGGGCAATGCAGCGCCTGTCATGCCTGGAACACCATCACCGAAGTGCGTGGTGTGGCGGCTTCGCCGAGCGTGGCCCGCAATGAACGGCTGAGCGGCTATGCGGGCAATGCAGGCGTGTCGAAGGTACAAAAACTTTCGGATATCAGCCTGGAAGCACTGCCGCGCTTTTCCACCGGATTCAAAGAATTTGACCGCGTGCTCGGCGGTGGCGTAGTGCCGGGCAGCGCCATTCTGATCGGCGGTAACCCGGGCGCGGGTAAATCGACCCTGCTGCTGCAAACGCTCTGCAAGCTAGCCGAACAGATGAAAACCCTGTACGTCACGGGGGAAGAATCACTCCAGCAGGTGGCGATGCGCGCGCACCGCCTCGGCCTGCCGACCGGCAATCTGAATATGCTTTCGGAAACCAGCATCGAGCAGATCTGCATGATCGCCGAAGAAGAGCAGCCGAAGCTGATGGTGATTGACTCCATTCAGGTGATGCATATGGCTGACATTCAGTCGTCACCGGGAAGCGTGGCGCAGGTGCGTGAAACCGCGGCCTACCTGACGCGCTTTGCCAAAACGCGCGGCGTGGCGATTGTGATGGTTGGTCATGTGACCAAAGACGGCTCGCTGGCGGGACCGAAAGTGCTTGAACACTGTATCGACTGCTCGGTGATGCTCGATGGCGATGCGGATTCCCGTTTTCGTACCCTGCGCAGCCATAAAAACCGCTTTGGCGCGGTGAATGAGCTGGGCGTGTTTGCCATGACCGAGCAGGGGCTTCGCGAAGTCAGCAACCCGTCGGCCATCTTCCTGAGCCGTGGCGACGAGATCACGTCCGGTAGTTCGGTGATGGTGCTGTGGGAGGGGACGCGTCCGCTGCTGGTTGAAATTCAGGCGCTGGTGGATCAATCGATGATGGGCAACCCGCGGCGCGTGGCGGTCGGTCTGGAACAGAACCGCCTGGCGATCCTGCTGGCGGTGCTGCACCGTCACGGCGGTCTGCAAATGGCGGATCAGGATGTGTTCGTCAACGTGGTTGGTGGGGTGAAGGTTACGGAAACCAGCGCGGACCTGGCGCTGCTGCTGGCAATGGTCTCCAGCCTGCGCGACAGACCGTTGCCGCAGGATCTGGTGGTATTTGGTGAGGTAGGGTTGGCCGGCGAGATCCGCCCGGTGCCGAGCGGTCAGGAGCGTATCTCCGAAGCGGCAAAACATGGCTTCCGCCGCGCGATTGTTCCGGCCGCCAACGTGCCGAAAAAAATTCCGGAAGGGATGCAGGTTTTTGGCGTTAAAAAACTTGCAGATGCGTTAAATGTCTTTGACGACTTATAATTACGTATTCGATTTTGCAGGAGGCACCGTAATTTATGTCATCATTTGACTACATCAAGACCGCTATCCGCCAGAAGGGCTGCACGTTGCAGCAGGTGGCGGACGCCAGCGGCATGACCAAGGGCTACCTGAGCCAACTGCTGAACGCCAAAATCAAAAGCCCCAGCGCGCAGAAGCTGGAAGCGCTGCACCGTTTTCTGGGGCTTGAATTTCCGCGGATGCAAAAGAACATTGGCGTGGTGTTCGGTAAGTTCTACCCGCTGCATACCGGGCATATCTATCTGATCCAGCGCGCCTGTAGCCAGGTCGACGAACTGCATATCATCATGGGTTATGATGAAACCCGCGATCGCCAGCTGTTTGAAGACAGCGCCATGTCGCAGCAGCCCACCGTGCCGGACCGCCTGCGCTGGCTGCTTCAGACCTTTAAATATCAGAAAAATATTCGTATTCATGCCTTTAACGAAGAGGGCATGGAGCCGTATCCGCACGGCTGGGACGTGTGGAGCAACGGCATCAAAGCGTTTATGGAAGAGAAGGGCATTGCGCCTAACTGGATCTATACCTCTGAAGAGTCCGACGCGCCGCAGTTCCGCGAGCATCTGGGCATCGAGACGGTGCTGATCGATCCTAAACGCACCTTCATGAACATCAGCGGGGCGCAGATCCGCGAGAACCCGTTCCGTTACTGGGACTACATCCCGACCGAGGTGAAGCCGTTCTTCGTGCGTACGGTGGCGATCCTCGGCGGCGAGTCGAGCGGGAAATCGACGCTGGTAAATAAGCTGGCTAACATCTTCAATACCACCAGTGCGTGGGAGTATGGCCGCGATTACGTCTTCTCACACCTTGGCGGCGACGAGATGGCGTTGCAGTATTCCGACTACGATAAAATCGCGCTCGGTCATGCCCAGTACATTGATTTTGCGGTGAAATACGCCAATAAAGTCGCCTTTATTGATACCGATTTCGTCACCACGCAGGCGTTCTGCAAAAAGTACGAAGGGCGCGAGCACCCGTTTGTGCAGGCGCTGATTGACGAATACCGCTTTGATCTGGTGATCCTGCTGGAAAACAACACCCCATGGGTTGCCGACGGCATGCGCAGCCTGGGCAGCTCGGTGGACAGGCGGGAGTTCCAGACCATGCTGGTGGAGATGCTTAACGAGAACAACGTTGAGTTTGTACATGTGGAAGAGTCGGACTACGACTCCCGCTTCCTGCGCTGCGTCGAGCTGGTGAAGGAGATGATGGGGGAGCAGGGTTAATAACTTCCCCTCTCCCACCAGGAGAGGGGGCTTTAATCGCCCTCTCCCTTTGGGAGAGGGCCGGGGTGAGGGAATCAGTCCACACTCAATACTCAACCACCACCTTCCCACGCATATGCCCCTCCAGCACCCTGCGGTGCGCTTCGGTAATGCTTTCCACGCTTAGCCCGTGCAGCGTTTCGCTGAGCGAGCTTTCCACCACGCCGTTATCCACCAGCTTCGCCACCTCATCTAAAATCTCACCCTGACGCGCCATATCCGTGGTCTGGTACATGCTACGGGTGTACATAAATTCCCAGTGCAGGGCGGCAGATTTGGACTTCAGCTTGTCCTGGTTCAGCGGATGCGCGTTTTCAACGATGGAACAAATGTCTCCCTGAGGGGCAATCAGATCGCTGACCGCATCCCAGTGCCCGTCGGTATCGTTGAGGATAAAAATGTAATCCACAAAGGTGAGCCCCTGTTTCGCCAGTTCTCCCTTCAGGTCGTGGTAATTTACAACAATGTCAGCCCCGCGATCGCGACACCACCGGGCGGAATCTTCTCGTGAAGCGGTTGCGACGATCTTCACCTTGCTGTTGTGTTTCGCAAACGGGATCGCCAGCGATCCGACTCCACCCGCGCCGCCAATTATCAGCAGCGTTTTATCTGCGTCGGCATCCTGAATCTTCAGCCGTTCAAACAGGCCTTCCCACGCGGTGAGCGCCGTCAGCGGCAATGCAGCCGCGGCGGCCCAGTCAAGGCTTGCAGGCTTGTGCCCGACAATGCGCGCATCGATCAGCTGGTGCGTGGTATTACTGCCCGGACGGGTGATATCCCCCGCGTACCACACTTCGTCACCCGGTTTGAATCCGGTGACGCCAGCCCCAACGGCTTGTACGATACCGCTGGCATCCCACCCGAGAATGCGCGGCTCCTTCAGTCCGCTTTTGGCAATGCCTGCATGTACCTTGGTGTCCACCGGGTTTACGGAGACGGCTTTTACCTCCACCAGCAGATCGTGTTCACCGGGCTGCGGCATCGGCGGAGTGATTTCAACGAAGGTGGAGGGATTTTCCGGGTTAACGGCAATGGCTTTCACTGACATGGTGTGCTCCTCAATGGCATGCGTTTTGTTGAGGCTAGTCTATTAAGTGGTCAGCTGCATGATAAGATGGACAATCCAGAACTCAGCGTTCGTACAGGGTGAACAAATGTTTAAACAGCTTCAGGATATGGCGCTGTTTGCGCTGGTGGCCGAGATGGGCAGCTTTACCGCGGCGGCGCAGAAGGCGGAACTGCCGAAATCCAGCGTCAGCCAGCGGATTAGCCAGCTGGAGCAGCAGGTGGGGATCCGTCTGTTGAATCGCACCACGCGCAGGATCAGCCTGACGTTTGCAGGCGAGCACTATCTGGTGCACTGTCGCGAGATGCTGGCGGCCAGCGAGCGCGCGGAGTATGCCATTCAGCGGCTGCGCGAAAACCCCAGCGGGCGGCTGCGGATCACCTGTCCGGCGGGAATTGGCGCGACGCTGCTGGCGCATATGAATGCCGAGTTCCAGCTTCGCTATCCGGACGTGTCGCTGGATGTGTCGATCTCAGACGACGTGGTGGATCTGGTCGAGTCTGGCTTTGACGTGGCGCTGCGCACCGGCAAACCGCAGGATTCTTCCCTGATTGGCCGCATGATTGGGCACTGTCCGCGCTACATGCTGGCCTCGCCCCACTACCTGGCGCGTCGGGCGCCGTTAATCCATCCCCGACAGCTGGTGGAGCACCGCTGCATTACGCACCGGGCATGGTCGGAGTGGCTTCTGCGAAGCGAGAGTGAGGATTATCGGTATCTGCCGGATAACGCCCATATGACCGATAACCTGGTGTACGCCCGGGAATGCGCCATTGCCGGGGCGGGGATCACGCTGTTACCCGCATTCCTGCTGGAAGATAAGATCGAAAAGGGCGCGCTGGTGAAGGTGCTGCCGGCGTGGAGCGTTGAGGGAAACGATCTCTGGCTGGCCTACCCGAGCCGTAAGCTCAATTCGCCTGCGCTGATGAGCTATATCGACTTTGCGATGCAGTTTGATGAGGTGAAGCGGTATTACGTGGGCAAATAAAAAAGCCGGGTGGCGGCTTCGCCTTACCCGGCCTACACACTGTGCGGCCTGATGCCCTCACCCTGGCCCTCTCCCACGGGGAGAGGGTACAAACATAAAAAACGGCAACCGAAGTTGCCGTTTTGCTTTTATTTCGCAATACGCTTGTACTTAATACGCTTCGGCTCCAGCGCGTCTGCGCCCAGCGTGCGTTTCTTGTACTCTTCGTATTCGGTGAAGTTACCTTCGAAGAACTCCACTTTACCTTCGTCCTGGTAGTCCAGGATGTGGGTTGCGATGCGGTCCAGGAACCAGCGGTCGTGCGAGATAACCATCGCGCAGCCCGGGAACTCCAGCAGGGCGTTTTCCAGCGCGCGCAGGGTTTCGATGTCCAGGTCGTTGGTAGGTTCATCAAGCAGCAGAACGTTGCCGCCAACCTGGAGCAGCTTCGCCAGGTGCAGACGACCGCGCTCACCGCCGGACAGCTCGCCCACGCGTTTGCCCTGGTCAGTGCCCTTAAAGTTAAAGCGGCCAACGTAAGCGCGGCTTGGCATCTCGGTGTTGCCGATACGCATGATATCCAGACCGCCGGAAACCTCTTCCCACACGGTTTTGCTGTTATCCATTGCGTCGCGGAACTGGTCCACGGAAGCCAGCTTCACGGTTTCACCCAGGGTGATAGAGCCGCTGTCAGGCTGTTCCTGACCGGACATCATGCGGAACAGGGTCGATTTACCTGCGCCGTTCGGACCGATGATGCCAACGATAGCGCCTTTCGGCACGGAGAAGGTCAGGTCGTCGATCAGCAGACGGTCGCCGTAGGACTTACGCAGGTTGGTCACTTCAACCACTTTATCCCCCAGACGTGCGCCAGGTGGAATAAACAGTTCGTTGGTTTCGTTACGTTTCTGGTATTCAGTGTTGTTCAGCTCTTCGAAGCGTGCCAGACGGGCTTTGCCCTTAGACTGACGGCCTTTCGCGCCCTGACGCACCCACTCCAGCTCTTTCTCAATAGACTTGCGGCGGGCCGCTTCCTGAGAGGCTTCCTGCGCCAGGCGCTGATCTTTCTGCTCCAGCCAGGAGGAGTAGTTGCCTTCCCACGGAATACCTTCGCCGCGGTCCAGCTCCAGGATCCAGCCTGCGACGTTGTCGAGGAAGTAACGGTCGTGGGTAATCGCCACAACGGTGCCTTCGAAGTCGTGCAGGAAGCGCTCCAGCCACGCCACGGATTCCGCATCCAGGTGGTTAGTCGGTTCGTCGAGCAGCAGCATGTCTGGTTTTTCCAGCAGCAGGCGGCACAGCGCCACGCGGCGGCGTTCACCACCGGACAGGTTAGCGATTTTCGCATCCCAGTCCGGCAGACGCAGGGCATCGGCCGCGCGCTCCAGCTGCACGTTCAGGTTGTGACCGTCGTGCGCCTGGATAATCTCTTCATACTTGCCCTGTTGTGCAGCAAGTTTGTCGAAGTCCGCATCCGGTTCGGCGTATTTGGCATACACTTCATCCAGACCTTTCAGCGCGTTAACCACTTCGGACACCGCTTCTTCAACGGATTCGCGAACGGTGTGTTCCGGGTTCAGCTGAGGTTCCTGCGGCAGGTAGCCGATCTTAATGCCTGGCTGCGGACGGGCTTCACCTTCGATGTCTGTATCGATGCCGGCCATGATGCGCAGCAGGGTGGACTTACCGGCACCGTTGAGACCCAGAACACCGATTTTTGCGCCCGGGAAGAAGCTCAGCGAGATATTTTTAAGAATATGACGTTTCGGCGGGACAACTTTGCCGACACGATGCATGGTATAAACGAATTGAGCCACGTTGGACTTCGCCTCTTTTATCGTGATGAGAATGAATTTCAGCCTCGAAGTGTAGCCTTTTTCACGCCCTAATCCCAGCCAGGAACGTCGGGAGTGTTAAAACGCGCAAGAAAGGTAAAAAAGTGTCCATGACGTGGCGCGTTGTGGGATGCCTGGTTAGCATAAGTTGATGTAACTTTGACGTGGCAAGACGCTGCAACTGACGAAAAACAATGAGGAAGAGCTTGTGGAAAAAGCCAAACGGGTGGTCTGGCGTCTGCTGGCTGCCAGCGTATGCGTAATGGCGGTAAGCCAGGCGGTGCATGCCGATTCACTGGATGAACAACGTAACCGCTATGCCCAGATTAAACAGGCATGGGACAACAAGCAGATGGATACCGTGCAGGCGCTGATGCCGACGCTGAAGGATTATCCGCTGTATCCGTATCTTGAGTATCGTCAGATCACGGACGATCTCATGAATCAACCGACCGTCACCGTGAATAACTTCATTCAGGCGAACCCGACCCTGCCGCCTGCGCGCACCCTGAAGTCCCGGTTTGTGAACGAGCTGGCCCGTCGCGAAGACTGGCGCGGCCTGCTGGCTTTCAGCCCGGATAAACCGGGCGCGACGGAAGCGCAGTGTAATTACTATTATGCGAAATGGGCGACCGGTCAGCAGGAGGAAGCCTGGACCGGCGCGAAAGAGCTGTGGCTGACGGGCAAAAGCCAGCCAAACGCCTGTGACCCGCTGTTCAGCGCCTGGCGCGCCTCGGGCAAGCAGGATCCGCTCTCTTACCTGGAACGTATTCGCCTGGCGATGAAGGCCGGAAACACCCGGCTGGTCACCGTGCTGGCGGGCCAGATGCCCGCAGATTATCAGACCATTGCGTCTGCCGTTATCAGTCTTGCAAACGATCCCAATACCGTGCTGACGTTTGCGCGTACTACCGGCGCGACCGATTTTACCCGCCAGATGGCGGCGGTGGCCTTTGCCAGCGTGGCGCGTGATGATGTGGAAAACGCCCGGCTGATGATCCCGCAGCTGGTGCAGGCCCAGCAGCTTAATGACGATCAAACTCAGGAGCTGCGCGATATCGTGGCATGGCGACTGATGGGGACAGATGTCACCGACGAACAGGCGCGCTGGCGTGATGATGCGGTGATGCGTTCAAACTCTGTCTCGCTGGTGGAGCGTCGCGTGCGCATGGCGCTGGGAACGGGCGATCGTCGTGGCCTCAATACCTGGCTGGCGCGTCTGCCGATGGATGCCAAAGAGAAAGATGAATGGCGTTACTGGCAGGCGGACATGCTGCTGGAACGTGGTCGTGAAGATGAAGCCAAAGAGATCCTCCACTCCCTGATGCAGCAGCGCGGATTCTACCCGATGGCGGCGGCGCAGCGTCTGGGCGAGGAGTACACCCTGAAGATCGACAAAGCGCCAGCCAACGCGAACCCGGCGCTGACGCAGGGGCCGGAGATGGCGCGCGTGCGCGAGCTGATGTACTGGAATCTGGATAATACCGCGCGCAGCGAATGGGCGAATCTGGTCACCAGCCGTACCACCGATGAGAAAGCGCAGCTTGCCCGCTATGCATTTGATAATCGCTGGTGGGATCTGAGCGTGCAGGCGACGATCGCCGGCAAACTGTGGGATCATCTCGAAGAGCGTTTCCCGCTGGCTTATAAGGATCTGTTCGATCGCTACACCAGCGGCAAAGATATTCCGCAAAGCTATGCGATGGCCATTGCCCGTCAGGAGAGCGCCTGGAACCCGAAAGTGCGTTCTCCGGTGGGTGCCAGCGGCCTGATGCAGATTATGCCGGGTACCGCGACGCACACGGTGAAGATGTTTAATATTCCAGGCTACAGCAGCCCGTCCCAGCTGCTGGATCCGGAGACTAACATCAACATCGGTACCAGCTACTTGCAGTACGTCTATCAGCAGTTCGGTAATAACCGTATTTTCGCGTCAGCGGCGTACAACGCCGGACCTGGCCGCGTGCGGACATGGCTTGGCAACAGCGCAGGGCGCATCGACGCCGTGGCGTTTGTCGAGAGCATTCCGTTCTCGGAAACGCGCGGCTATGTGAAGAATGTGCTGGCTTATGACGCCTACTATCGCTACTTCATGGGGCAGAAAGATACCCTGATGAGCGATGCCGAGTGGCAGAGACGTTACTGATCGGCGCGGGTTGTGTTATGCTGTACTCGCTAATGAGTACAAGAGGCAGCATAACATGACCCAGCATTCCCCGTATTCCTCGGCCATGGCCGAACAGCGTCATCAGGAGTGGCTTCGTTTTGTGGAGTTGCTCCGCCAGTCTTACGACAAAGATCTGCATTTACCGTTGCTACAGCTGATGCTGACGCCCGATGAACGCGAAGCGCTGGGCACGCGGGTACGCATTATTGAGGAACTGCTGCGCGGCGAAATGAGCCAGCGCGAGCTGAAAAACGAGCTGGGCGCGGGCATCGCGACCATCACCCGTGGTTCAAACAGCCTGAAGTCGGCGCCGGTTGAACTGCGTCAGTGGCTGGAAGCGGTATTGCTGAAAAACGCCGGATGACGGCTTCGCCTTATCCGGCCTGCAAACTTAACGATAAATCGCGTTATGGAACGGACTTAACGCCAGAATAACGGCCTGGTGGTAAACGCCTGAACGCGTAAGCTTGCCACCCGTAAAGACGCCAATCGCCCCCTCTTTACGACCAATTTCATCAATGCCGGTGTAGTGCGACATTACCGGCCCCAGCGCCTCACCCGCGCGGACTTTCTCCAGTATGACTTCCGGCAGCGGCAGCGTGGCAGAACGCGCTTCGCCGCGCTGCTCACGGCTTTCGATGACAACCCAGCTGAAGGTCGCCCCTTCGTCGATGCCTGCTTCAATCGCGACCCAGAAGTCAGCGTCTGGCGCGGCGGCTTTTGCATTCGCCACGCGATTTCGTGCGCCAGCGCGTGTTTCCTCGCTGCCAAACGGCTGTTCCGGCACACCGCTCTCGACGCCGACGGCGTCAATATGGCAGGATCCTTCGCCGAAGATCTCTTCAAATGCCCTTAGAATTGCCTGAATTTTGGCAGGATTGGTGGTAGCAGAGACAACATGGTGCATAATTAAGCTCGATTTAAAAAATTCATCGCAGTATAACGGAAAAAAAGCATGTTACAGGTATACCTTGTTCGCCACGGTGAAACGCAGTGGAACGCCGAGCGACGTATTCAAGGCCAGTCAGACAGTCCTCTCACCGACAAAGGTGTGCAGCAAGCGTGGCAGGTGGCGGAGCGCGCCAGAACGCTGGGTATCACTCACGTCATCTCCAGTGATTTAGGCCGCACGCAGCAGACGGCACGCATCATCGCCGATGCCTGTGGCTGCGACGTGACCCTCGAACCGCGTCTGCGCGAGCTGGATATGGGCGTGCTGGAAAAACGTCCTATCGATACGCTGACGGAAACCGAAGAAGGCTGGCGCCGCACGCTGGTGAACGGCACTGAAGATGGTCGCATCCCTGAAGGGGAATCCATGCAGGAGCTGAGCGTGCGCATGCATGCCGCGCTGGCCGAGTGCCTGAAACTCCCGGCAGGTAGCCGACCGCTGCTGGTAAGCCACGGTATCGCGCTGGGTTGCCTGGTGAGCACCATTCTGGGACTGCCGGCTTACGCCGAACGCCGTTTGCGTCTGCGCAACTGTTCCATTTCCCGTATCGACTATCAGGAAAGTGCCTGGCTGGCATCGGGGTGGGTAGTTGAGATGGCAGGGGACATTTCGCATCTTGATGCCCCTGCACTGGATGAGTTGCAGCGTTAACGACGTACCGGAATCAGGAATTCCATACGCAGATTGATAGGGCCTTCTTCCGGTTTAGCATCTTGCGCCGGATAGTAGCGCTCAATGTCCTGACCTTTACGGCGATTCAGATTCAGCATCGGCATGCAGGTCCCGTAAACGGTCAGGATGAACTCCTGAACGCCCGTTCCTAAACCTTCGTATGAGAACATCACATACTCGCCGCCTTCCAGCACGACAGGCTTCGAGCCATGAATGTAACCGTTCGCCATGTCAGGCGTCAGCGCCGTGGTATAGAACACCTCCTGCTCGTCGTCTTTTTCCTGGCTGGGATGCGTTTCGTTCAGGCCATACAGAATCGGCGGGATCGCCGGAGCATGGCTTAAAAATTCGCGCCAGAACTGAACGCGCATCTGATGGCGGAACTCGGAGATCTGCTCCAGGGAACAGGAGTAGCTCTGCGTGGTGCCGACCAGGTGCGTTTCCGGCAGGGTGATGATTTCATATTTTGGCATCGCAAACTCGCCCAGACGCAGCGGCGGACGCATACCAAAGGAGCTCCAGTCCGGCGAGCGGCGATAAAGCGCTGGCGTTAACGAGAACTGTTTTTTAAAGGCGCGGGTGAAGGTTTGCTGTGAATCGAAGCGATATTGCAGGGCAATATCCAGGATTGGTCGCGCGGTCAGGCGCAACGCGACAGCAGACTTTGATAAACGACGTGCGCGAATATAGGCACCGATAGCATGACCGGTGACATCCTTGAACATCCTTTGCAGATGCCACTTGGAATAGCCTGCTTTTGCCGCCACATTATCCAGTGACAAAGGCTGGTCGAGATGACCTTCCAGCCAGGTGAGCAGGTCGCGAATAATTCCAGCCTGATCCATATACTATCCTCATCCTTAAAACTGCCGCAGGTGCCTGTTTACAGGTTAGCGGATAATAGCATTTTTTGACGTTTTAGCATTCAGTGTTTTTTTTGCGCATAAATGCTTTTTGTAGTGATTTATGTGCGGATATATTCTAATCCTGTGATCTTGCTACATTTTTATCTAACCTGTTGAATAATCGCTCAGCGTAATTTTTATGAATGGTAACAATATGAAATACAAGGTTTTAGTCTTTACAGCACTGGCGCTGATGGCAGGGCGCGTGGCACAGGCGGAGCAAATTGGCTCCGTGGATACTGTGTTTAAAATGTTTGGGCCGGACCACAAAATTGTGGTGGAAGCCTTTGACGATCCGGACGTTAAAAACGTCACCTGCTATGTCAGCCGGGCAAAGACCGGCGGGATTAAAGGCGGCCTGGGGCTGGCTGAAGACACGTCTGACGCGGCCATCTCCTGCCAGCAGGTTGGCCCGGTGGAATTGAGTGATAAAATCAAAAACGGCAAAGCGCAGGGCGACGTCGTATTCCAGAAACGGACCTCGCTGGTGTTCAAAAAGCTACAGGTAGTCCGTTTTTATGACGCGAAGCGTAACACCCTGGCTTATCTGGCTTATTCCGACAAAGTCGTGGACGGCTCACCGAAAAACGCAATAAGCGCGGTACCGATTATGCCGTGGCATTGATAAAAAAAACGGCGCAAATGCGCCGTTTTTTACTGCGTGACGGGAGAATTACTCCTGGAGGTCACCGCAGAAACGATAGCCTTCACCATGGATCGTGGCGATGATTTCCGGCGTATCCGGCGTAGATTCGAAGTGCTTACGAATACGGCGGATGGTTACGTCAACGGTACGATCGTGTGGCTTCAACTCACGACCGGTCATTTTCTTCAGCAGTTCTGCACGGGACTGAATCTTGCCCGGGTTCTCGCAGAAGTGCAGCATCGCGCGGAATTCACTGCGCGGCAGTTTGTACTGCTCACCGTTCGGGCTAATCAGCGAACGGCTATTGATATCAAGTTCCCAGCCGTTGAATTTGTAGCTGTCGACGCTACGACGCTCTTCACTTACCGTACCCAGATTCATGGTGCGGGACAGCAGGTTGCGTGCACGAATGGTTAACTCGCGAGGGTTGAACGGCTTGGTGATGTAGTCATCCGCGCCGATTTCCAGACCAAGAATTTTATCAACCTCGTTGTCACGGCCCGTCAGGAACATCAACGCGACGTTCGCCTGTTCACGCAGTTCGCGCGCCAGAAGAAGCCCGTTTTTGCCCGGCAGGTTGATATCCATAATCACCAGGTTGATATCATTTTCAGAAAGGATCTGATGCATCTCTGCGCCATCGGTCGCTTCAAAGACATCGTAGCCTTCTGCTTCGAAAATGCTCTTTAACGTGTTGCGTGTTACCAACTCGTCTTCAACGATAAGAATGTGCGGGGTCTGCATGTTTGCTACCTAAATTGCCAACTAAATCGAAACAGGAAGTACAAAAGTCCCTGACCTGCCTGATGCATGTCGCAAATTAACATGATCGGCTTAACGTGACTAAAGTACGTAATTGCGTTCTTGATGCACTTTCCATCAACGTCAACAACATCATTAGCTTGGTCGTGGGTACTTTCCCTTTGGACCCGACAGTGTCAAAAACGGCTGTCATCCTAACCATTTTAACAGCAACATAACAGGCTAAGTGACACCGGACACCCAATAAAACTACGCTTCGTTGACATATATCAAGTTCAATTGTAGCACGTTAACAGTTTGATGAAATCATCGTAGCTGAATGCTAGCCTTTGTCACAATTTTTCAATAAACCAACTAGTTGCGGACATTGATTGATAAACGGTACGAATCCAATCAGAAAAGAGTATTCATATGGTCATTATCATTACAAAACATAAGGATAATGGACTTCTGTTAACATTCTAACTGATTGTTCAGCCACAAAATAGTTTAGCTTTTTTTAATTGTTATGAAACGCTATTTCGGTGATTTGTGTTGCAAAATTGTAAATTCGTGCTGCGTAATATGTTGAACTGAATCACATTTTTACCTGCTAACTGATTAAAAAGAGAGCGTAAATGCATCTGTCGATTGTGCTGGTGGCACCAGCAAGAGCTGAAAATATTGGCGCTGCGGCGCGTGCCATGAAGACTATGGGGTTTACCGATTTGCGTATTGTGGACAGCACGGCGCATCTGGAGCCTGCTGCGCGCTGGGTGGCGCACGGTTCGGGTGATATTCTCGATAATATAACCACTTACGCTACGCTCGCCGACGCACTCCACGATATTTCGTTTACCGTCGCGACGACCGCGCGCAGCCGGGCTAAGTTTCACTATTACGCCACGCCTGCTGAACTGGTGCCGATGCTGGAAGAGAAAAGCCAGTGGCTGGAGAAAGCCGCGCTGGTGTTTGGGCGAGAAGATTCCGGGCTGACTAACGAAGAGCTGGAGCTGGCTGACGTGCTGACGGGCGCGCCGATGGTGGCGGATTATCCGTCACTCAATCTGGGGCAGGCGGTGATGGTCTATTGCTATCAATTAGCATCCTTAATACAAATTTCTCAGCCACCGGTGACAGTTTCGGATGAAAACCAGCTGGCGGCACTGCGTGTTCGTGCAGATAACCTTCTTGAGCAGTTGGGCGTCGCTGACGATCAAAAAATGGTGGACTGGTTACAGCAGCGCCTGGGGCGTCTTGAGCAGCGCGACACGGCAATGCTGCACCGATTGCTTCATGATATTGAAAAAAAATTAGCCGAGTAAAATAGTGTCATAGGTTTTTATTATGGCCGATCCTGCTGATGTCTGGGGTTGCATCTGGGTTATTCCGATGAAAATAAATCTGCCCGCAGTGGGACGTGAGAATGTCCCGAATTGTGATCGAATTAAAAATTCATTGACTTAAGGGGCTCGATCCTTTAACCCTAAAAGAATAGAGCACAGACAGATAATAATGACAGAGTACACAACATCCATGAAACGCATCAGCATCACCACCATTACTACAACCATCATCATTACCACAGGTAACGATGCGGGCTGACGCGTACAGGAAAAACAGAAAAAAGCCCGCACCTGAACAGTGCGGGCTTTTTTTTCGGCTAAAGGAAATGAGGTAGAACCATGCGAGTGTTGAAGTTCGGCGGTACGTCAGTGGCAAATGCAGAACGTTTTCTGCGTGTTGCCGATATCCTGGAAAGCAACGCCAGGCAGGGGCAGGTTGCCACCGTGCTCTCTGCCCCGGCCAAAATCACGAACCAACTGGTGGCGATGATTGAAAAAACCATCGGTGGTCAGGATGCACTACCGAACATCAGCGACGCCGAGCGTATCTTTGCCGATCTGCTTCAGGGGCTGGCCGACGCCCAGCCTGGTTTCCCGCTGGCGCAGCTGAAAAGCACCGTTGAACTTGAATTTGCCCAGATTAAACACGTTCTTCACGGTATCAGCCTGCTTGGTCAGTGCCCGGACAGCATCAACGCGGCGCTGATTTGCCGGGGTGAAAAACTCTCTATCGCCATCATGGCAGGCGTGCTGGAAGCGCGCGGTCACCACGTGACGGTCATCGATCCGGTTGAAAAACTGCTGGCTGTGGGCCACTACCTTGAATCCACCGTCGACATTGCCGAGTCGACACGCCGTATTGCGGCGAGCAAAATCCCGTCTGACCATATGATCCTGATGGCAGGCTTTACCGCCGGTAACGAGAAGGGCGAACTGGTGGTGCTGGGGCGTAACGGCTCTGACTACTCCGCCGCCGTGCTGGCGGCCTGCTTACGCGCGGACTGCTGTGAGATCTGGACTGACGTCGACGGCGTTTATACCTGCGATCCGCGCCAGGTACCGGACGCCAGGCTGCTGAAGTCGATGTCGTACCAGGAAGCGATGGAGCTTTCCTACTTCGGCGCTAAAGTTCTTCACCCGCGTACCATCTCCCCGATTGCCCAGTTCCAAATCCCTTGCCTGATTAAGAATACCGGTAACCCTCAGGCGCCGGGCACGCTGATTGGCGCCAGCGCGGATGAAGATGAACTGCCGGTGAAAGGCATTTCTAACCTCAATAACATGGCGATGTTCAGCGTCTCCGGCCCGGGGATGAAGGGCATGGTCGGCATGGCGGCACGCGTATTTGCCGCTATGTCCCGCAACGGGATCTCCGTGGTGCTGATCACGCAGTCTTCTTCCGAATACAGCATCAGCTTCTGCGTTCCGCAGGGTGATTGCCTGCGTGCCCGTCGCGCGCTGGAAGAAGAGTTCTATCTGGAGCTGAAAGAAGAGCTGCTGGAGCCGCTCTCGATTCAGGAGCGTCTGGCGATTATCTCGGTGGTCGGCGACGGCATGCGCACCCTGCGCGGTATCTCCGCCAAATTCTTTGCCGCGCTGGCGCGGGCTAATATCAATATCGTGGCGATTGCCCAGGGCTCATCAGAGCGTTCCATTTCCGTTGTCGTGGATAACGATGACGCCACTACCGGCGTGCGCGTGGTGCATCAGATGCTGTTCAACACCGACCAGGTGATTGAGCTGTTCCTGGTGGGCGTCGGTGGTGTCGGTGGCGCGCTGCTGGAGCAGGTGAAGCGCCAGCAGGAGTGGCTTAAGAAGAAACATATCGATTTGCGCGTTTGCGGCATTGCGAACTCGAAAGCGTTGCTGACTAACGTCCACGGTCTGAATCTGGAAAACTGGCAGGCGGAGCTGGAAGAGGCGAAAGAGCCATTTAACCTGGGCCGCCTGATCCGCCTGGTGAAAGAATATCACCTGCTTAACCCGGTGATTGTTGACTGTACCTCCAGCCAGGCGGTGGCCGATCAGTACGCCGACTTCCTGCGCGAAGGGTTCCACGTGGTGACGCCAAACAAAAAGGCCAACACCTCGTCGATGGATTACTATCATCAGCTGCGGCTGGCGGCGAGTAAGTCGCGCCGTAAGTTTCTGTATGACACCAACGTGGGCGCGGGCCTGCCGGTCATCGAGAACCTGCAAAACCTGCTGAACGCGGGCGACGAACTACAGCGTTTCTCCGGCATCCTCTCCGGCTCCCTGTCGTTTATCTTCGGCAAGCTGGACGAAGGGATGAGCTTGTCGGAAGCCACCCGCGCCGCGCGCGAGCTGGGCTACACCGAGCCGGATCCGCGCGACGACCTCTCCGGCATGGACGTGGCGCGTAAGCTGCTGATCCTGGCGCGCGAAACTGGCCGCGAGCTGGAGCTTTCGGATATCGTGATTGAGCCGGTGCTGCCAGCAGAATTTGATGACAGCGGTGACGTCAGCGCCTTTATGGCCAGGTTGCCGCAGCTTGACGACGCCTTTGCCGCACGCGTTGCGAAAGCCCGTGATGAAGGTAAGGTATTGCGCTATGTTGGCAACATTGAAGAAGACGGCGTCTGCCGGGTGAAGATTGCCGAAGTGGATGGCAACGATCCGCTGTACAAGGTGAAAAACGGCGAGAACGCCCTGGCGTTCTACAGCCATTATTATCAGCCACTGCCGCTGGTGCTTCGCGGCTATGGCGCAGGGAATGATGTGACGGCGGCAGGCGTGTTTGCCGATCTGCTGCGTACCCTGTCATGGAAGTTAGGAGTTTAAGATGGTTAAAGTATATGCCCCGGCTTCCAGCGCCAATATGAGCGTCGGATTTGACGTGCTGGGCGCGGCGGTCACGCCGGTGGACGGTTCGCTGCTGGGCGATACGGTTACGGTTGAGGCGGCAGAGCGCTTCAGTCTGAATAACATCGGCCGCTTCGCCAGTAAGCTGCCGTCTGAACCGCGCGAGAATATCGTTTATCAGTGCTGGGAACGCTTCTGTCAGGAGATCGGCAAAAACGTGCCGGTCGCCATGACGCTGGAAAAGAGCATGCCGATTGGTTCGGGGCTGGGCTCGAGCGCCTGCTCGGTGGTCGCCGCGCTGGTGGCGATGAATGAGCATTGCGGCAAGCCGCTGAACAACAGCCGTCTGCTGGCGCTGATGGGCGAGCTGGAAGGGCGCATCTCCGGCAGCATTCATTATGATAACGTGGCGCCGTGCTTCCTTGGCGGCATGCAGCTGATGATTGAAGAAAATGGCATCATCAGCCAGCAGGTGCCAGGGTTTGATGAGTGGCTGTGGGTGCTGGCCTATCCGGGCATTAAAGTGTCTACCGCCGAAGCGCGTGCGATCCTGCCGGCGCAGTATCGTCGTCAGGACTGTATCGCCCACGGGCGTCATCTGGCGGGCTTTATTCACGCCTGCTACACCCGTCAGCCGCAGCTGGCGGCGAAACTGATGAAAGACGTCATTGCCGAGCCGTATCGCACGAAGCTGCTGCCGGGCTTTAACGAAGCGCGACAGGCATCCATGGATATCGGCGCACAGGCGTGCGGCATCTCCGGCTCCGGCCCGACGCTGTTCGCCTTATGCGACAAGCCAGACACCGCGCAGCGCGTGGCGGACTGGCTCTCTAAACACTACCTGCAAAATCAGGAAGGCTTTGTTCATATTTGCCGTCTGGACACGGCTGGCGCACGAGTACTGGGATAACGAATGAAACTCTACAACCTTAAAGATCATAACGAGCAGGTCAGCTTCGCGCAGGCGGTAACGCAGGGGCTTGGCAAAAATCAGGGGCTGTTCTTCCCCCACGACCTGCCGGAATTTCAGCTGACCGAAATCGATGAGCTGCTGAAGCAGGACTTTGTCACCCGCAGCACCAAAATTCTGTCTGCCTTTATCGGCGACGAAATCCCGCAGGAGCTGCTCGAAGAACGCGTGCGTGCGGCGTTTGCTTTCCCGGCGCCGGTGAAGCAGGTGGAGCCTGACGTTGGTTGTCTGGAGCTGTTCCACGGCCCGACGCTGGCGTTCAAAGATTTCGGCGGTCGCTTTATGGCGCAGATGCTGACCCACATCAGCGGCGACAAACCGGTGTCCATTCTTACCGCGACTTCAGGCGATACCGGAGCGGCGGTGGCCCATGCGTTCTACGGCCTGAAAAACGTCCGCGTGGTGATCCTTTATCCGAAAGGCAAAATCAGCCCGCTTCAGGAAAAACTGTTCTGCACCCTTGGGGGCAACATTGAAACCGTGGCGATCGACGGCGATTTCGATGCCTGTCAGGCGCTAGTGAAGCAGGCCTTCGATGACGAAGAGCTGAAGGCGGCGCTGGGGCTGAACTCTGCCAACTCCATCAACATCAGCCGTCTGCTGGCGCAGATCTGCTACTACTTCGAAGCGGTGGCGCAGCTGCCGCAGGACGCGCGCAATCAGCTGGTGGTTTCCGTGCCAAGTGGGAACTTCGGCGACCTGACGGCAGGCCTGCTGGCGAAATCACTCGGCCTGCCGGTAAAGCGCTTTATCGCCGCCACCAACGCCAACGACACCGTGCCGCGTTTCCTGAAGGACGGAAAATGGGCACCGAACGCGACTCAGGCCACGCTCTCCAATGCGATGGATGTGTCACAGCCTAACAACTGGCCGCGTGTGGAAGAGCTGTTCCGCCGTAAGGTCTGGCGTCTGGGCGATCTGGGTTACGCAGCGGTGACGGACGAAACCACGAAAGCCACCATGCGCGAGCTGAAAGCGGTGGGCTATACCTCTGAGCCGCACGCGGCGATTGCCTATCGTGCCCTGCGCGATCAGCTTCAACCGGGTGAGTATGGCCTGTTCCTCGGCACCGCCCATCCGGCCAAGTTCAAAGAGAGTGTGGAAGCGATCCTGGGGGAAACGCTGCCGCTGCCAAAAGAGCTGGCCGATCGCGCCGACCTGCCGCTGCTGTCTCATGAGCTGCCCGCAGACTTTGCCGCGCTGCGTAAGCTGATGATGGCCCGAGCGTGATTGTGCTGCCCGGTGGCGGCTTCGCCTTACCGGGCCTACAACGGCGAACTCATCGTAGGCCGGGTAAGCGCAGCGCCACCCGGCTTTTTTGTGAAGAAATTAAGGAGAAAAACAGCAGGAAAAAAGCAGAAATTCCCAATAAATGCGGTCACTTAGCGTTTAGGATTGCAGAGAATAACATCCCCCGTCCCCATCACGTACTCTCCTTATATCGGCCCACGTTGGGCAAGAAGAATAAGGAGTCACCTATGTCTACACTGAAACCTGCACTTATCGCGCTTTCACTGATGCTGGTCGCTCCCATGGCGGTGCAGGCAGCTGAGATCACCCTCGTGCCAGCGGTAAAACTGCAAATTGGCGATCGGGATAATAACGGGCACTACTGGGATGGCGGCCGCTGGCGCGACCATGACTGGTGGAAAGCGCACTATGACTGGCGCGATAACCACTGGCGTCCGCACGATGAACATCGCGATCGTGACGATCACCACCGTCATGACGATCGTCGCCCGGGCCCGGACCGGAAGCACCATTAACACAAACCCCGCCAGCTGGCGGGGTTGTCTTTTTATTGCTCGTGACGCTTAAACACCAGCTCGTTTTTTCCTGACGATGCCTCGTCGAAAAAATACCCTTCACTGTTAAAGCCAGTGAGCTGCCCTGGCTTCGTCAGACGGTTTTGAATGATGAAGCGGCTCATCAGACCGCGCGCTTTTTTGGCGTAGAAGCTGATCACTTTAAATTTGCCGTTTTTCTCGTCGAGGAATACCGGCTTGATAATGTCCGCATCCAGCTTCTTCGGCTTCACCGATTTGAAGTACTCATCGGAGGCCAGGTTGATCACCACGTTGTCCCCCTGGGCTTGCAGCGCCGCGTTAAGCTTGTCGGTAATGACATCGCCCCAGAACTGGTACAGATCTTTACCTTTAGCGTTTTCCAGGCGGATACCCATCTCCAGACGATACGGTTGCATCAGATCCAGCGGTCGCAGCACCCCGTACAGGCCGGATAACATGCGCAGATGCAGCTGGGCAAAATCGAAATCGGCTTCGCTAAACGTTTCTGCTTGCAGGCCAGTGTAGACGTCACCTTTGAAGGCCAACAGCGCCTGACGGGCGTTGGCGGGCGTGAAGTCAGGCTGCCACTCATGAAAACGGGTGGCATTCAGGTCGGCGAGTTTATCGCTGATGCTCATCAGCGAAGCGATTTGCGGAGCCGAAAGCTTACGCGCCTCGTGGATCAGCTGTTGTGAGTAGTCCAGCAATTCCGGCTGGGTATAACGCTCAGTGGCGAGCGGGCTCTGGTAGTCGAGCGTTTTGGCAGGTGAAATCAGAATCAGCATATCCAGTCCTTGCAGGAAATTTAGAGCGACTTTAACAAAAAATCGCCCTGAATTGATCGATAGCTGTTATTGCCGCGGCAAATCATCCCAGGTGCCAGGGGCAATTTGTGACTCGATTTCGGGATAGCGTGAGGCGTCAAAGACGGGCGGTACGCCGAGCTTGCGCTGACGCAGATAATCGCGCGCGATCAGCGCCACAACCGGTGAAAGCAGCAAAATGGCCGTCAGGTTCGTGATGGCCATCAGCGCCATAATGACGTCCGCTATTTGCCAGATCATCGGCATGCTGAGCAGGCAACCTACAAACACCATCGCCAGCACGCCCGCGCGAAGGATGTTGCGGGCCAGACGCGAGTCAACTTTCAGGAAGATAAGGTTGTTTTCGGCATAGATATAGTTCACCGCAATGGAACTAAAGGCAAAAAGTCCCACGACAAGTGCGACAAGGCCCGCGCCCCAGCTGCCGACGAGGGAGACCAGCGCCTGTTGTACCCAATGAATGCCTGCCGTACTACCGGACGGTTGTTCAGCGGCACCGGCCAGCAGCATTATCATCGCGCTGGCGGAGCAGATAACAATGGTGTCTGTGAAGACGCCAATCATCTGTACAATGCCCTGCGCGGCGGGATGTGGGGGCCAGGATGCGGCCGCTGCGGCGGCATTCGGCGTGGAGCCCATTCCCGCTTCGTTGGAGAACATACCCCGCTGAAAACCCGCAGTGAGTGCCTGGCTAAGGGTGTAACCCAGCGCGCCGGAAGCCGCTTCGCGCCAGCCGAACGCGCTTTGGAAAATGGTGACGATGACGTTCGGCACCTCGTCGATATGTATCGCGCATACCATCAGGCTGGTGGACACCCACAGCAGCGCCATCAGCGGAACCAGCCACTGCATCAGGCGGGCAACCCCTTTGAGCCCGGTCACAATGGTCAGCAGGGTGAGAAGGGCAAGCGCGCCGCCCGTCAGCCACTCCGGACAATTGAAGGCAAAGCGCAGCGCGTGGGCGACGGAATTTGCCTGAACGGTATTGAAAATAAGGCCATAGGCAATCAGCAAAAAGATCGAGAACAGAACGCCCATCCAGCGCATTCCCAGCCCGCGAGCCATATACCAGGCGGGACCGCCGCGAAACTGACCTTTGCCGTCTTTTTCTTTGTAGAGTTGCGCAAGCGAGCATTCAGCAAAGGAGGTGGCCATACCGATAATCGCCGTCACCCACATCCAGAATACCGCGCCCGGACCGCCCGCGCCGATCGCCAGCGCGACACCGGCCAGGTTACCGCTGCCGACGCGCGCGGCCAGGCTGGTACAGAGCGCCTGAAACGAGGTCAGGCCGCCCGGCTGTGGGGTGACGCTGTTTTTCAGACTTCTGCCAAATTTGCGGATATAGCGAAACTGAATCAGACCGCTGCGCCACGTAAACCAGATACCTGCTCCTGAAAGCAGGTATATCATGATCGAACCCCAGAGGACTTCGTTGATAAAGAAAAAGAAATCAGGCACTAACGTCCCTCTTGTTGATGCCAAAGTGAATATGTAAGCGCTACCACTGATTGTGCATGCTGTTACTTAGCAGCCTGTTAATATTCTGAGTTTATCATACTCTGCCTAAGCGCACTGTCTGCGGTTGCGCTGCCTCTCACTCGTGTTATCATCAGGGCAGACCGGTTACATCCCCCTAACAAGTAAACCTGTCATTTTTCCGCTGCTGGCAAGCTGTCGGTAGTGTGAATTATCCAGGGCACGTTAAAAGAGAAACACTATCATGACGGATAAATTGACCTCCCTTCGTCAGTTCACCACTGTCGTCGCTGACACCGGAGATATCGCGGCAATGAAGCTGTACCAGCCGCAGGATGCCACAACCAACCCTTCTCTGATCCTTAACGCCGCGCAGATCCCTGAGTATCGCAAACTGATCGACGAGGCGGTGACCTGGGCAAAAGCACAGAGCAATGACCGCGCGCAGCAGGTTGTGGATGCTACTGACAAACTGGCAGTGAACATCGGTCTGGAAATCCTGAAGCTCGTTCCTGGCCGTATCTCTACCGAAGTTGATGCTCGCCTGTCCTACGACACCGAAGCGTCTATCGCAAAAGCAAAACGCCTGATCAAACTGTACAACGATGCGGGCATCAGCAATGACCGTATCCTGATCAAACTGGCGTCTACCTGGCAGGGCATCCGCGCTGCTGAGCAGCTGGAAAAAGAAGGCATCAACTGTAACCTGACTCTGCTGTTCTCCTTCGCGCAGGCGCGTGCATGTGCCGAAGCTGGCGTATACCTGATTTCTCCGTTCGTGGGCCGTATTCTGGACTGGTACAAAGCCAACACCGACAAGAAAGAGTACGCGGCGTCTGAAGATCCAGGCGTGATTTCAGTGACTGAAATCTACGAATACTACAAACAGCACGGCTATGAGACCGTTGTTATGGGCGCAAGCTTCCGTAACGTCGGCGAAATCATCGAGCTGGCTGGCTGTGACCGCCTGACCATCGCTCCTGCGCTGCTGAAAGAGCTGGCAGAAAGCGAAGGTGCTATTGAGCGTAAACTGTCCTACACCGGCGAAGTGAAAGCACGCCCTGAGCGCATCACCGAGTCCGAGTTCCTGTGGCAGCACAACCAGGATCCAATGGCCGTAGATAAACTGGCGGACGGTATCCGTAAGTTTGCTATCGACCAGGAAAAACTGGAAAAAATGATCGGCGACCTGCTGTAATCATTCTGCGTGACCGGGTTCCCGGTCACGCGTCTTTCCCCCGCCTCTGTCTGAATTTTCTCTCTGCGTGTATCATTCCCTTTAATCAGTACTTTTTGAATGGAATGGATATGAATACCTTACGCATCGGCTTAGTGTCGATTTCTGACCGCGCCTCCAGCGGTGTTTATCAGGATAAAGGCATCCCTGCTCTGGAAGCGTGGCTGGGCAGCGCGCTCACTACCCCGTTTGAGATCCAGACTCGCCTGATCCCGGACGAGCAGCCGATCATCGAGCAAACCCTGTGTGAACTGGTGGATGAGATGAGCTGCCACCTGGTGCTGACGACGGGCGGAACCGGCCCCGCGCGCCGCGATGTAACGCCGGACGCGACGCTGGCTATCGCCGATCGTGAAATGCCGGGCTTCGGTGAGCAGATGCGCCAGATCAGTCTACACTTTGTCCCGACGGCCATTCTTTCCCGTCAGGTCGGGGTGATCCGCAAACAGGCGCTGATCCTGAACCTGCCGGGGCAGCCGAAGTCGATAAAAGAAACGCTGGAAGGGGTGAAAGCCGAGGACGGCAGCGTTATCGTCCACGGTATCTTTGCAAGTGTACCGTATTGTATACAACTGCTTGACGGTCCGTACGTGGAAACTGACGGCAATGTGGTAGCAGCATTTCGCCCTAAAAGCGCTCGCCGCGAAACAATCTCCTGAAATTCTTTAAAATGTGACATTAGCGCCAGCCGCTGTAGCGTGTAAATGGATTTACGATATAGTAATTTTTTCTTTACGATTACTGTAAAAAATAATCCACAACACATGCACAATGGTTCGCTATGTCACATAACACCCGACCTCTGAATCGACAGGACTACAAAACCCTCACGCTCGCTGCTCTGGGCGGCGCGCTGGAGTTTTACGACTTCATCATCTTTGTCTTCTTCGCCGCCGTTGTGGGGGCGCTGTTTTTCCCGGCGGATATTCCGGAATGGCTGCGTCAGGTACAAACCTTCGGCATTTTCGCTGCCGGCTATCTGGCGCGCCCGCTGGGCGGCATTGTCATGGCGCACTTTGGCGATCTGGTCGGGCGCAAGAAGATGTTTACCCTCAGCATCCTGCTTATGGCCGTGCCGACGCTGGCGATTGGGCTTTTGCCTACCTATGAGTCGATGGGCATTATCGCCCCGTTATTGCTGCTGCTGATGCGTATTCTCCAGGGCGCGGCCATCGGCGGGGAAGTGCCGGGCGCCTGGGTGTTTGTCGCTGAGCACGTCCCGGTGCGCCGCATCGGCATTGCGTGCGGAACGCTGACCGCAGGGCTGACGATCGGGATCCTGCTTGGCTCCGTGGTTGCAACCATCATCAATACCAGCATGACGCAACAGGCCGTTCACGACTGGGGCTGGCGTATACCGTTCCTGCTGGGCGGGGCGTTTGGGCTGGTGGCAATGTACCTGCGACGCTGGTTGCAGGAGACGCCAATATTTCTGGAAATGCAGCAGCGGAAGGCGCTGGCGCAAGAACTGCCGGTGAAAACCGTAGTAGTGCGGCATAAAAAAGCGGTAGTGGTATCGATGCTTCTGACCTGGCTGCTGTCTGCGGGGATCGTGGTGGTCATTTTGATGTCACCGGTCTGGCTGCAAAAACAGTACGGTTTTGCGCCTGCCGTGACGTTACAGGCGAACAGTATCGCGACAATTATGCTCTGCTTTGGTTGTCTGGCCGCCGGGCTGGCGGCGGATCGTTTCGGCGCAAGCGCGACCTTTATTGTCGGCAGTTTGCTTCTGGCCGCGTCGAGCTGGGCATTTTATCATCTTGCGGGCACCCATCCTGAACAGCTGTTCCTGCTATACGGTGTCGTCGGGCTGTGCGTGGGCGTCGTTGGCGCCGTACCGTACGTAATGGTCCGCGCCTTCCCGCCGGAGGTACGCTTCACTGGGATCTCTTTCTCTTATAATGTCTCGTATGCCATTTTCGGTGGGCTGACCCCGATTGTGGTGACGGTGTTGATGGGGGTGTCACCCCTTGCACCTGCGTGGTACGTGCTGGCGTTATCGCTGATGGGACTGGTTTTGGGGGGGTGGCTTCGCCAGTCAGAGGGACGTCGTGCCCGCGACGCGGGCACGACAGAGGGATCAGTGTTTTTCACCAATCGGTAGAATGGTGCGGTCGAACTGCTCGTTCAGCACTTCACCCATGGCCAGGTAGATTGCGCTTGCGCCGCAAACCAGACCTACCCAGCCGGCAACGTGAACGATGCCTTCGTTATCCGCCAGGTGACCGATGGCCAGCAGAGCGAACAGTACGGTCAGGCTCAGGAAGACGAATTGCAGTGCGCGGTTCGCCTTAAGGGTACCGAAGAACATGAACAGGGTGAACACGCCCCACAGTCCCAGGTACACGCCCAGGAAATGGGCGTTTGCCGCCTCTGCCAGGCCCATTTTAGGCATCAGCAGAATTGCGACCAGAGTCAGCCAGAAGGAACCGTAAGAGGTAAAGGCGGTTAAGCCGAAGGTGTTGCCTTTCTTATATTCCAGCAGGCCCGCAAAGATCTGTGCGATACCGCCGTAAAAAATGCCCATCGCCAGGATAATGCCGTCCATCGGGAACATCCCGATATTGTGCAGGTTCAGCAGAATGGTGGTCATGCCAAAACCCATCAGGCCCAGCGGAGCCGGATTAGCCAACTTAGTGTTGCCCATAAGTCCTCAAAAAAATCATCATTAATATGGTGAAATGGTTAAACCCGCGCCAGTTCTACCTGACGGGGCGCGGCATCATAATGGGCGGCATCGACGCCGTCTATGATCTCACCGGGGTGAAATTAAAAAATTTTTTATCGTTCCCCCTTGATGGATGCCGTTGTGACCCCATCTTGTAAGCAACCGCAGTGTGTGGACCTGAAAAAAATCAAATCTGGGCAGTTGAAAAAGCACGTTCTGCCCTTATTACAGGTACACAACCACATGTTGACTGAATTTTTAGTGGAGACGTTTAGATGGGTAAAATTATTGGTATCGACCTGGGTACTACCAACTCTTGTGTAGCGATTATGGATGGCACTACTGCACGTGTGCTGGAGAACGCCGAGGGCGATCGCACCACGCCTTCTATCATTGCTTATACCCAGGATGGTGAAACTCTGGTTGGTCAGCCGGCTAAACGTCAGGCCGTGACAAACCCGCAAAACACCCTGTTTGCGATCAAACGCCTGATTGGCCGCCGCTTCCAGGACGAAGAAGTTCAGCGTGACGTTTCCATCATGCCTTACAAAATCATCGCAGCCGATAACGGCGATGCATGGCTTGATGTGAAAGGCACCAAAACGGCACCTCCGCAGATCTCTGCTGAAGTGCTGAAGAAAATGAAGAAAACCGCGGAAGATTACCTGGGTGAACCGGTAACTGAAGCTGTTATCACCGTACCTGCTTACTTCAACGATGCTCAGCGTCAGGCAACCAAAGATGCTGGCCGTATCGCAGGTCTGGAAGTAAAACGTATCATCAACGAACCAACCGCAGCAGCACTGGCTTACGGTCTGGATAAAGAAGTTGGCAACCGTACTATCGCGGTTTACGACCTGGGTGGTGGTACCTTCGATATCTCTATTATCGAAATCGACGACGTTGACGGCGAAAAAACCTTCGAAGTTCTGGCAACCAATGGTGATACCCACCTGGGTGGTGAAGACTTCGATACCCGTCTGATCAACTACCTCGTTGACGAGTTCAAGAAAGATCAGGGCATTGACCTGCGTAACGACCCGCTGGCCATGCAGCGACTGAAAGAAGCCGCTGAGAAAGCGAAGATCGAGCTGTCTTCCGCTCAGCAGACCGACGTGAACCTGCCGTACATCACCGCAGACGCGACCGGTCCAAAACACATGAACATCAAAGTGACCCGTGCGAAACTGGAAAGCCTGGTAGAAGACCTGGTGAACCGTTCTATTGAGCCACTGAAAGTTGCATTGCAGGACGCTGGCCTGTCCGTGTCTGACATTCAGGACGTTATCCTGGTAGGTGGTCAGACTCGTATGCCAATGGTTCAGAAGAAAGTGGCTGAGTTCTTTGGTAAAGAGCCACGTAAAGACGTGAACCCGGACGAAGCGGTTGCTATCGGTGCTGCGGTTCAGGGTGGTGTTCTGACGGGTGAAGTAAAAGACGTACTGCTGCTGGACGTTACCCCGCTGTCTCTGGGTATCGAAACCATGGGTGGCGTGATGACTCCGCTCATCAACAAAAACACCACTATCCCGACGAAACACAGCCAGGTGTTCTCTACCGCTGAAGACAACCAGTCTGCGGTAACCATCCATGTGATTCAGGGTGAGCGTAAGCGCGCGGCGGATAACAAATCTCTGGGTCAGTTCAACCTGGACGGTATTAACCCGGCACCACGCGGCATGCCACAGATCGAAGTCACCTTCGACATCGATGCTGACGGTATCCTGCATGTGTCTGCGAAAGACAAAAATAGCGGTAAAGAGCAGAAGATTACCATCAAGGCATCTTCTGGCCTGAACGAAGCGGAAATCGAAAAAATGGTTCGTGATGCCGAAGCTAACGCGGAATCCGACCGTAAGTTCGAAGAGCTGGTTCAGACCCGTAACCAGGGTGACCATCTGCTGCACAGCACCCGTAAGCAGGTTGAAGAAGCGGGCGATAAACTGCCAGCGGAAGACAAAACTGCGATCGAAACTGCACTGAGCGCGCTGGAAACGTCTCTGAAAGGCGAAGACAAAGCGGACATCGAAGCGAAGATGCAGGAGCTGGCACAGGTTTCTCAGAAGCTGATGGAAATCGCTCAGCAGCAGCACGCACAGCAGCAGGCGGGCGCTGATGCTTCCCAGAACAACGCGAAAGACGACGATGTTGTCGACGCTGAGTTCGAAGAAGTGAAAGACAAAAAATAATCGCCCTGATGCAGGGTAAGTAATCGGCACGGGCGTAGGAGAATTCTCCACGCCCGTGCTCGCATGTTAAGGGGCTTAAAAAAACCAATGGCAAAGCAAGACTATTACGAGATTTTAGGCGTTCCGAAAACTGCGGAAGAGCGTGAAATCAAAAAGGCGTATAAGCGCCTGGCCATGAAATTCCACCCTGACCGTAATCAGGGTGACAAAGAGGCTGAAGCCAAATTTAAAGAGATTAAAGAAGCCTACGAAGTCCTGACCGATGCACAAAAACGTGCGGCCTATGATCAGTACGGTCACGCGGCCTTTGAACAAGGCGGCATGGGCGGCGGTGGATTTGGTGGCGGCGGCTTCGGCGGCGGCGCTGATTTCAGCGATATCTTTGGTGATGTATTTGGCGATATCTTCGGCGGCGGACGTGGTCGTCAGCGCGCGGCGCGCGGCGCAGACCTGCGCTACAACATGGAGCTGACGCTTGAAGAAGCGGTTCGCGGCGTCACCAAAGAGATCCGTATTCCGACGCTGGAAGAGTGTGACGTTTGCCACGGCAGCGGCGCGAAAGCGGGGACTCAGCCACAGACCTGCCCAACCTGTCACGGTTCCGGTCAGGTGCAGATGCGCCAGGGCTTCTTCGCGGTGCAGCAGGCCTGTCCGCACTGTCATGGTCGCGGTACGCTGATTAAAGATCCGTGCACCAAATGCCACGGTCACGGTCGCGTGGAGAAAACCAAAACGCTGTCCGTTAAGATCCCGGCAGGCGTGGATACGGGCGACCGCATCCGTCTGGCAGGTGAGGGTGAAGCCGGCGAGCACGGCGCACCGGCAGGCGATCTGTACGTTCAGGTTCAGGTGAAGCAGCACGCCATCTTCGAGCGTGAAGGTAACAACCTGTACTGTGAAGTGCCGATCAACTTTGCGATGGCGGCGCTGGGTGGCGAAATCGAAGTGCCGACGCTGGACGGTCGCGTTAACCTGAAAATCCCCGGCGAAACCCAGACCGGGAAGCTGTTCCGCATGCGCGGCAAAGGCGTTAAATCCGTTCGCGGTGGCGCGCAGGGTGACCTGTTATGCCGCGTGGTCGTGGAAACGCCGGTCGGCCTGAACGATAAGCAGAAACAGCTGCTGAAAGAGCTTCAGGAGAGTTTTGGTGGCCCGACGGGTGAGAAAAACAGTCCGCGCTCCAAAAGCTTCTTCGATGGCGTCAAAAAATTCTTCGACGATTTAACCCGCTAACCCGCTAGCTGGTTACTATCCTTTAAAGCCCGGAAGCAATTCCGGGCTTTTTGTTTATAGCGTTATTCCTCGGTTAAACTGAATATATACCCAATATTAATCTGTTTTTACCGATCTGTTTGCGCTGATATTATGGTTTTACCGAGGTATTGTTGTAAAAGAGAGTTTAAACGTGAAATTACTACACCGTTTCTTTAGCAGTGAGGCATCCGGCGGCGTCATCCTGATTATTGCTGCTGCGGCCGCTATGCTGCTCGCCAATATGGGCATGACGCGCGATCTCTATCACGCATTTCTGGAAACGCCCGTCGAGCTGAAAGTCGGGGCGCTGGAAATTAACAAGAACATGCTGCTGTGGATCAACGATGCGCTGATGGCGGTGTTCTTCCTGCTGGTGGGTCTGGAGGTTAAACGTGAGCTGGTGATCGGTTCGCTTGCCAGCCGTCAGCGCGCGGCGTTTCCGGTGATCGCGGCGATTGGCGGGATGATCGTTCCGGCGTTGCTCTTTCTCGCGTTTGCGTGGCAGGATCCGGTTGCGCGTGACGGCTGGGCGATCCCGGCTGCAACGGATATCGCGTTTGCGCTCGGGGTCTTAGCCTTGCTCGGTAGCCGCGTCCCGGTAGCACTGAAAATTTTCCTGATGGCGCTGGCGATTATCGATGATCTGGGCGCTATCGTGATTATCGCGCTGTTCTACACCAGCGATCTGTCGGTTCTGTCGCTGAGCGTGGCGGCCGTGGCTATTGTGGTGCTGGCCTTGCTGAACGTCTTCAACGTCCGACGTACGGGTATTTATATTCTGGTGGGCATGGTGCTGTGGACGGCGGTGCTGAAGTCTGGCGTGCATGCCACGCTGGCGGGCGTCATCGTTGGCTTCTTTATTCCGCTGAAGGAGCAGGACGGCAAATCGCCAGCCAGACAGCTGGAGCATGTGCTTCATCCGTGGGTGGGCTTTATGATCCTGCCGCTGTTTGCGTTTGCCAACGCGGGAGTTTCCCTGGCCGGGGTTACCATGGACGGACTCACCTCCGTGCTGCCGCTGGGTATCATCGCCGGTCTGTTTATCGGTAAGCCGCTGGGTATCAGCCTGTTCTGCTGGCTGGCGCTGAAGCTGAAGCTGGCGTCATTGCCAAACGGGACCACCTTTAGCCAGATTATGGCCGTCGGCGTGCTGTGCGGTATTGGATTCACCATGTCGATCTTTATCTCGACGCTGGCGTTTGGCGCAAACGCGCCTGAGCTTATCGTCTGGGCAAAACTCGGCATTCTCATCGGGTCATTACTGGCCGCAGTCATTGGTTATACCTTGTTGAAGGTGAAATTGTCCGGACAGGCTGTCCAGGCATAACAGGAAACCGGGAGAAGGGAAGCCTTCTCCCGATAAACTATCAGGGAGTGAAAACGTGATGTCTCATTTGAACTATAACCATCTCTATTACTTCTGGCATGTCTACAAGCAGGGCTCGGTCGTGGGTGCCGCAGAGGCGCTCTACCTGACGCCACAGACTATCACCGGGCAAATCAAAGCCCTGGAAGAGCGCTTGCAGGGAAAGCTTTTTAAGCGGAAAGGGCGTGGCATTGAGCCGAGCGAGCTGGGTGAACTGGTATTCCGCTATGCGGACAAGATGTTCACCCTGAGCCAGGAGATGCTGGATATCGTCAACTACCGCAAAGAGTCTAACCTGCTTTTTGACGTGGGGGTGGCGGATGCGCTGTCCAAACGGCTGGTGAGTGGCGTGCTGGATGCGGCGGTGGTGGAAGATGAACAGATCCATTTACGCTGCTTTGAGTCCACTCACGAGATGCTGCTGGAACAGCTGAGCCAGCATAAGCTGGATATGATTATTTCGGATTGCCCTATCGATTCCACGCAGCAGGAAGGCTTGTTCTCGGTGAAAATTGGCGAATGCGGCGTCAGTTTCTGGTGCATCAATCCGCCACCGGAAAAACCGTTTCCTGCCTGCCTGGAAGAGCGCCGCTTGCTGGTGCCGGGTCGGAGGTCCATGCTCGGACGGAAGCTGCTGAACTGGTTTAACTCGCAGGGGCTGAACGTAGAAATTCTCGGTGAGTTCGACGATGCGGCGCTGATGAAAGCCTTTGGCGAAGCGCATAACGCTATCTTCGTTGCTCCGACGCTGTACGCGCACGATCTCTATTCAGACGACAAAATAACCGAGATCGGCAGGGTGGATAACGTGATGGAAGAGTATCACGCCATATTCGCCGAAAGGATGATTCAGCACCCGGCGGTGCAGCGAATCTGCAATCGCGACTATTCGGCGCTTTTTACGCCGCCGGCAATCTGAAGACATAAAAAAACCCGCGTTAAGCGGGTTCTTTCAAACAAGCAACAACAAGTGGCGATTAAGCCAGTTTGTTGATCTGCGCGGTCAGGTTTGCTTTATGACGCGCTGCTTTGTTTTTGTGGATCAGACCTTTAGCAGCCTGACGATCCACGATTGGTTGCATTTCGTTAAATGCGTTCTGCGCTGCAGCTTTGTCGCCAGCTTCGATAGCTGCGTATACTTTCTTGATGAAAGTACGCATCATAGAGCGACGGCTTGCATTGTGCTTACGAGCCTTTTCAGACTGAACGGCACGTTTCTTAGCTGATTTGATATTAGCCAAGGTCCAACTCCCAAATATGATCTATGTGGACAATTCAAAGGCCGAGGAATATGCCCTCTATACCTTCTTTTGTCAATGGATTTGTGCAAATAAGCGCCGTTAATGTGGCGACGCTACGTTACGTAGTGATGGCGCAGGATTCTACCAGCTTGTCGTTCGTGAATACAGCTTTTCGGCGTAAAAATCGCAGTTCGCGGACAGATTTTTTTGCTGCGAAAGGTCAGCGTGATGAAATCATACGGCTTTCTGTTTAGCGTGAACAATCGCCGGTTAACCTTAACCGCTGTACAAGGTATACTTTGGCGATTTTCACTGTTTTGAGCCAGTCATGAAGCTGATACGCGGCATACATAATCTCAGTCAAGCCCCGCACGGGTGCGTGCTGACCATTGGTAATTTCGACGGCGTGCATCGTGGGCATCAGGCGCTGTTGCAGGGATTGCGTAAAGAAGGCGAGGCGCGAGGCCTGCCCGTCGTGGTGATGATTTTCGAGCCTCAGCCGCTGGAGCTGTTTGCAGGCGAGAAATCCCCCGCGCGGCTGACGCGTCTGCGCGAGAAGTTACGCTACCTGGCGGAGTCAGGGGTGGACTACGTCCTGTGCGTACGGTTCGACCGTCGTTTTGCCGCGCTGACCGCACAAAATTTTGTCAGCGACCTGTTGGTCAGGCAGCTTGGCGTGCAGTTTCTCGCCGTGGGCGATGATTTCCGCTTTGGCGCTGGTCGTCAGGGCGATTTCTTGTTATTACAGAAGGCTGGCCTGGAGTACGGGTTTGACGTCACCAGCACGATGACCTTCTGTGAGGGCGGCGTGCGCGTAAGCAGCACGGCGGTACGTCAGGCGCTGGCGAATGATGAACTGGACACGGCAGAAACGCTGCTGGGTCACCCGTTCACAATTTCAGGTCGCGTGGTCCATGGCGATGCGCTGGGCCGCACGATAGGTTTCCCGACGGCGAATATACCGCTGCGTCGTCAGGTCTCCCCGGTTAAAGGGGTCTATGCGGTGGAAGTGGCAGGACTGGGCGAGAAGCCTTTCTACGGCGTCGCCAACATTGGCACACGTCCAACGGTTGCCGGTGTGCGTCAACAGTTAGAAGTACACCTGCTGGACGTTGTAATGGACCTGTATGGTCGCCATATAGATGTGATACTGCGTAAAAAAATACGCAATGAACAGCGATTCGCTTCGCTGGATGAACTTAAGGCGCAAATCGCGCGAGATGAATTAACGGCCCGCGAGTTTTTTGGGCTTTAGAACCGGCTTAACTGCCTACGTGATAAATACGGAACCGAGAATCTGATGAGTGACTATAAATCAACCCTGAATTTGCCGGAAACAGGGTTCCCGATGCGCGGCGATCTCGCCAAGCGTGAACCGGGAATGCTGGCGCGTTGGACCGATGATGACCTGTACGGCATCATTCGTGCAGCCAAAAAAGGCAAAAAAACCTTCATTCTGCATGATGGCCCTCCATATGCGAATGGCAGCATTCATATTGGTCACTCTGTAAACAAGATTCTGAAAGACATTATCGTGAAGTCCAAAGGACTCGCGGGATATGACTCGCCTTACGTTCCGGGCTGGGACTGCCATGGTCTGCCGATCGAGCTGAAAGTTGAGCAAGAGTACGGTAAGCCGGGTGAGAAGTTCACCGCCGCAGAATTCCGCGCGAAATGCCGCGAATACGCTGCCACCCAGGTTGACGGTCAGCGCGCTGACTTCATCCGTCTGGGCGTGCTGGGTGACTGGTCGCATCCGTACCTGACCATGGACTTCAAAACCGAAGCCAACATCATCCGAGCGCTGGGTAAAATCATCGGCAACGGTCACCTGCACAAAGGCGCGAAGCCGGTGCACTGGTGCGTCGACTGCCGCTCTGCGCTGGCAGAAGCGGAAGTGGAGTATTACGACAAAACCTCGCCTTCTATCGACGTGGCCTTCGAAGCGGTCGATCAGGATGCGATCAAAGCTAAATTTGGTCTGCCTGGCGTAAGCGGCCCGATCTCTCTGGTGATCTGGACCACCACCCCGTGGACGCTGCCTGCTAACCGCGCGATCTCCCTCTCTGGCGAGTTTGAGTATGCGCTGGTGCAGATTGATGGCCGTGCGGTTATCCTGGCGAAAGACCTGGTCGAAAGCGTGCTGAAACGCGCGAACATCACCGATTACACCGTGCTGGGCACCGTAAAAGGCGACGCGCTGGAACTGATGCGCTTCAAACACCCGTTCCTGGACTTCGACGTTCCGGCGATTCTGGGCGACCACGTCACGCTGGACGCGGGTACCGGTGCGGTGCATACCGCCGGTGGCCACGGTCCTGACGACTACAACATCAGCCTGAAATATGGTCTGGAAATCGCTAACCCGGTTGGTCCGGACGGCTCTTACCTGCCAGGCACGTACCCGGCGCTGGACGGCATCAACGTCTTTAAAGCTAACGACATCATCGTTGATATGCTGCGCACCAGCGGCGCGCTGCTGCACGTTGAGAAAATGCAGCACAGCTATCCGTGCTGCTGGCGTCACAAGACCCCGATCATCTTCCGTGCAACCCCGCAGTGGTTTATCAGCATGGACCAGAAAGGCCTGCGCGCGCAGTCTCTGAAAGAGATCAAAGGCGTGCAGTGGATCCCTGACTGGGGCCAGGCGCGAATCGAATCCATGGTGGCTAACCGTCCTGACTGGTGTATCTCCCGTCAGCGCACCTGGGGCGTGCCGATGTCTCTGTTCGTACATAAAGAGACGCAGGAGCTGCACCCGAACACGCTGGAACTGATGGAAGAAGTGGCGAAGCGCGTCGAAGTTGACGGCATTCAGGCGTGGTGGGATCTCGACGCCCGCGACATCCTGGGCGCTGATGCAGACAACTACGAAAAAGTGCCGGATACCCTGGACGTGTGGTTCGACTCCGGGTCTACCCACTCCTCCGTGGTTGACGTGCGTCCGGAGTTTGCTGGTCACGCTGCCGATATGTATCTGGAAGGGTCTGACCAACACCGCGGCTGGTTCATGTCATCGCTGATGATCTCCACCGCCATGAAGGGTAAAGCACCTTACCGCCAGGTATTGACCCACGGCTTCACCGTGGATGGTCAGGGCCGTAAGATGTCCAAATCTATCGGTAACACCGTTTCTCCGCAGGACGTGATGAACAAACTTGGCGCGGACATTCTGCGTCTGTGGGTGGCCTCTACCGACTACACCGGCGAAATGGCGGTCTCTGATGAGATCCTGAAACGTGCTGCTGACAGCTATCGTCGTATTCGTAACACCGCGCGCTTCCTGCTGGCGAACCTGAACGGGTTCGATCCGGTGAAAGACATGGTGAAGCCGGAAGAGATGGTTGTGCTCGATCGCTGGGCGGTAGGCTGCGCGAAAGCGGCGCAGGAAGATATTCTTAAAGCCTATGAGTCTTACGACTTCCACGAAGTGGTGCAGCGCCTGATGCGCTTCTGCTCCATCGAGATGGGCTCGTTCTACCTCGACATCATCAAAGACCGCCAGTACACCGCGAAAGCGGACAGCGTGGCGCGTCGTAGCTGCCAGACTGCGCTGTTCCACATCGCAGAGGCGCTGGTACGCTGGATGGCGCCGATCATGTCCTTCACCGCGGATGAAATCTGGGGTTATCTGCCGGGCGACCGCGAGAAGTATGTCTTCACTGGCGAGTGGTACGAAGGTCTGTTCGACCTCTCCAGCACTGAAGCAATGAACGATGCCTACTGGGACGAGCTGCTGAAAGTGCGTGGCGAAGTGAACAAGGTTATCGAGCAGGCGCGCGCTGACAAGAAAGTCGGTGGCTCTCTGGAAGCGACGGTGACCCTGTACGCAGAGCCTGAGCTGGCCGCGAAGCTGACCGCGCTGGGCGATGAATTACGATTTGTCCTGTTGACCTCTGGTGCGAAAGTTGCGGATTATGCCGAAGCTACTGCTGATGCTCAGCAGAGTGAACTGCTCAAAGGACTGAAGGTCGCGCTGAGCAAAGCCGACGGTGAAAAATGCCCGCGTTGCTGGCATTACACCACTGATGTCGGTCAGGTGGCGGAACACGCAGACATCTGCGGACGCTGTGTAAGCAACGTCGCCGGTGACGGCGAAAAACGTAAGTTTGCCTGATGAGTAAAACTCTCTGTTCAACAGGACTGCGCTGGCTGTGGCTGGTGGTGGTGGTGCTGATTATTGATTTGGGCAGCAAGTTCCTGATCCTCCAGAATTTCGCTCTGGGGGATACGGTCCCGCTGTTTCCGTCGCTTAACCTGCACTATGCCCGCAACTATGGTGCGGCGTTTAGTTTCCTTGCCGACAGCGGTGGCTGGCAGCGCTGGTTCTTCGCGGGTATCGCTATCGGTATCTGCGTCGTGCTGGCGGTGCTGATGTACCGCTCAAAGGCCACGCAAAAGCTGAATAATATCGCCTACGCGCTGATCATTGGCGGCGCGCTGGGTAACCTGTTTGACCGCCTGTGGCACGGCTTTGTGGTCGATATGATCGACTTCTACGTTGGCGACTGGCACTTCGCGACCTTTAACCTCGCCGATAGCGCAATATGCGTTGGTGCGGCGTTAATCGTGCTGGAAGGCTTCTTGCCTAAACCGGCCGCGAAAGAGCAGGCGTAACAAAACCAGCCGGGTGACGCGTAGCGATCCCGGCCTACAGAATTTGTGGCCCCCGTAGGCCCGGTAAGCGTAGCGCCACCGGGCAACAGGTGACCCAAAACAAGCGAGCAATTTGCATGTCTAAATCCGTACAGAGCAACAGCGCGGTTCTCGTTCATTTCACGCTGAAGCTGGATGACGGCTCCACGGCCGAATCCACCCGCAACAATGGCAAACCGGCGCTGTTTCGTCTGGGTGACACCTCCCTGTCTGAAGGCCTTGAGCAGCAGCTTCTGGGTCTGAAAGAGGGCGAGAAAAAAGCGTTTTCGCTGGAGCCGGATGCGGCATTTGGCGTGCCAAGCCCGGACCTGATCCAGTATTTCTCGCGCCGTGAGTTTATGGATGCGGGTGAACCAGAAATCGGGGCGATTATGCTCTTTACCGCTATGGACGGCAGCGAAATGCCTGGCGTGATCCGAGAAATCAACGGCGATTCTATCACCGTCGATTTCAACCATCCGCTTGCCGGGCGTACCGTTCATTTTGATGTCGAAGTGCTGGAGATCGATCCGGCACTGGAGGAGTAAAATGCAGATCCTGTTGGCTAACCCGCGCGGCTTCTGCGCCGGTGTAGACCGCGCTATCAGCATTGTTGAAAACGCGCTGGAGATTTACGGCGCGCCGATTTACGTGCGTCACGAAGTGGTGCACAACCGTTACGTGGTCGACAGCCTGCGCGAGCGCGGTGCGATTTTTATCGAGCAGATCAGCGAAGTGCCGGACGGCGCAATACTCATCTTCTCCGCGCACGGCGTCTCTCAGGCGGTACGCAACGAGGCGAAAAGCCGCGATCTGACCGTATTCGATGCCACCTGTCCGTTAGTGACAAAAGTGCATATGGAAGTGGCGCGCGCCAGCCGTCGTGGTGAAGAGTCAATTCTGATTGGTCACGCCGGTCACCCGGAAGTTGAAGGCACCATGGGCCAGTACAGCAACCCGGAAGGGGGCATGTACCTGGTCGAATCACCGGAAGATGTCTTTACGCTGGACGTGAAAAACGAAGCCCGTCTGTCGTTTATGACCCAGACGACGCTTTCCGTAGACGACACCTCAGACGTGATTGACGCCCTGCGCCAGCGCTTCCCGAAAATCGTCGGGCCGCGCAAAGATGATATCTGCTATGCAACCACCAACCGTCAGGAAGCCGTACGCGCCCTGGCTGAACAGGCGGATGTGGTGCTGGTGGTCGGCTCGAAAAACTCCTCTAACTCCAACCGACTGGCCGAACTGGCGCAGCGTATGGGGAAAGCGGCGTTCCTGATCGACGACGCAACGGACATTCAGGAAGCGTGGGTGAAAAACGCGGCCTGCGTCGGTGTTACCGCAGGCGCTTCAGCGCCGGATATCCTGGTTCAAAACGTCATTGCCCGCCTGCAAGAGCTGGGCGGTGGCGAAGCGGTGCCGCTGGAAGGCCGTGAAGAGAACATTGTCTTCGAAGTGCCGAAAGAGCTGCGAATCGACGCCCGCGAAGTGGAATAATGTCCTCTCAATCTTCAAAATGCCGGTGGCGAAAGCCTCCGGCATTTTTGTTTCTGGTTAACTGTGATTCACCATCAATATTGACGCTTTTATCACTAGGTTAATCGTTTAATCTGCCATCATGATATTGCTGTTCTCCTCGGGCCGGAGAGCGATATGAATTCAGACATCTTTTTGCCACCTCAGTTGACGTGGGCTACCGGCGCGCTAGCCGGCGGGCCGCTTATCCGCAAAACGACTCGTCTTGCGGATCTTCCTGGGATCTTCGCAGACGGCGAGGCGTGGAAGTGCGGCAATCCTCAAAAAAGTGTGTATGACGTAGACGTACTGGGCTCGCCCGTAGGGGAAGGGGCACTCTTCGTTGGGGTAACTCACCTGCGTGCGGGTAACGTGGGCGATGAGTTCTTTATGACTCGCGGTCATTTTCATCAGCGCCGCGAACAGGGCGAGGTCTATTTTGGCCTGCGCGGATGTGGCTTGTTGCTGCTGCAAACGGAGGCAGGCGACGCGCGGCTTGAGCAGGTGACGGCTGGCTCCGTGCATATTATTCCTCCTTTTACAGCGCATCGTTTGATTAACACTGGCAACGAGACGCTATCCTCCCTTGCCGTCTGGCCGAGCATTGCGGGACACGACTATGCGGCGCTGGCAGAGGGCTTCACCCTGCGGATCTTTGCCTCCGGGGAAGGTTACGAGGTGCGCCATGGCTAACTATGGCCTTGATATGACCATCACCCGCCAGCCGCTCGGTTTTTGCTACGGAGAGGATGTTACCGGGCCGATGCCGGAGATCAGAACGCTGGATCAGATCCGCCCGTCGCTGCGCAATCCGGACTGCGAAGGGCCTGAACAGGTATATGCCATCGCGATGGACGTGGCGCGTCTGGCGGACAGGCCGGAGCTCGAAAAACGCATGCTGCTTTTTGGTGTGGTCACCTACGCGGCAGGCACGCTTGGCGATGAGCCGGTCCGCAGCCAGGGACATGTTCACCGTATTAGCCAGCACAGCGGATGGTCGCCCCCTGAGCTGTACGAAATCTGGCAGGGTAAAGCGATTATCTACATGCAGGAGTATGTGGACGACGATCCGGGACGTTGTTTTGCGGTACTCGCGGGGCCGGGTGAAAAGGTACTGGTCCCTCCCGGATGGGGCCATGCGACGATTTCGGCCTCGCCCAATGAGCCGCTGACGTTTGGTGCGTGGTGCGATCGGGAATATGGCTTTGAGTATGAGGCCGTTCGTGCGCGAAAAGGTCTGGCCTGGTATCCCTTAGTTCAGGGTAATCATATTGTCTGGCAGCATAACAGTCACTACAGACCAGGGCGCTTGCAGATGATTACGCCGAGAAGTTATCCGGAATTTGGCATTACTGATGCGCCTGTTTATCAGCAGTTTATTGATGACCCCGCACGGTTCCAGTTTATTTCGCGTCCGGATAAAGTCGCAGAACTGTGGAATAACTTCCATCCATAAAGAAGCCGGGGCATTGCCCCGGTTTTCTTATCCTGCAAACAAACCGGACGCCACGCCAAGCGCTGCCAGTATAAGCAGCAATATCATGGCTTTTACCGGCGACACGCCGCGTTTTGCCATCAGATACCAGGTCCCCAGCACCACCGCCAGCGGAAGCAGCTGCGGGAAAATACCGTCCAGCATCTGCTGAACGTGAATGTTTACCCCGTCCCGGGTGATGAACTCCAGCCCGGTGCCGAGCTTCACGTAGCTGGCCGCCACGCCGCCCATGACAAATACGCCCAGTAGCGAGAGCGCTTCCCGTAGCCGGGTAGATTTGCTGCTGACCAGCATCTCCACGGAGCCTGATCCCATCTGGTAGCCTTTGAGAAACAGGAACCAGGAGCCAGGGATAATGATGGCCAGCCAGGCAACGGTATAAAACAGTGGACCGAGGATATTTCCGCCTGCCGCCAGCGCCATCCCAATGCTAAGCAGGATCGGGATCAGCATGCCGGGGATCATCGAATCGCCGATCCCGGCAATTGGCCCCATCAGGCCTACCTTCAGGGTATTTATGGTTTCACCGTCAATCGGCTCGCCGTTGGCTTTTTTCTCCTCCAGCCCCAGCGCCATACCGTTAACGATCGCGCCAATCTGTGGCTCCGTGTTGTAGAATGACGCGTGACGGCGCAGCATCTCGGTACGTTGTACCGGGTCGGGATAGAGCTTTTTTGCGACCGGCAGCATGCTCAGGCAAAAGCCGAAGGATTCAAGGCGTTCAAAGCTCATTGAGGAGAGGTTGTGCATCATCCACGCTCGCCAGCAGCGGCGCAGATCCTTGCGGGTGAGTTTACGTTCTTCCATCAGAATTCATCCTCGTCGTCAGGGACAGGTGCTGAAGCCACGGCCTGCGGTGCCTCGGGTTTATAGTTGTAATGAATCAGTGCCAGCAGGGCGCCCACGATCACCAGCGCGACCATATTGAGTTTCAGGAAAACGATGCAGACGAAGCCCACCAGAAAGTAGATAAGCATGGTATAGCTTTTGATGATCTGCTTAAGCAGGATGGCAATACCGACGGCGGGCAAAATGCCGCCCAGCACATTCATGGTGGAGAGGACGATGTGCGGCAGGCTGTCCATAAACCCGCTAATGTACTGTGCGCCAAAAAAGACGGCGATAAAGGTAGGCACAAAGCGCAGCACAAAATTCATCGCCTGCGGCCAGATGGCGCTGTTGAGGTAGATCCCGCGCTCGTCGCCGTTCTCCAGCGCCACATCCGCACGATGGTTCCAGAAGGAGTTCAGCACCATCATCGCATTGAAGAGAATGGTTCCGGCGATCCCAATAGTCGCCGCCAGCGCGACGGCAACCTCAGGTCCTTTGCCGGAAAGTATTCCCAGTGCAATGGCCGGATAAGCCACAAAGTTTAAATCTGCTGGCATCGAGCCGCCGGGTGTCACCATTGCGATATAAACCGCCTGCACCGCTACGCCAATCATAATCCCGGTTTTGATATCGCCCAGTATCAGGCCAACCAGCATCCCGGAAATGAGCGGTCGGGAGATGAGATACCAGCCGCCCGTCAGCCCTAAAAGCCACGGACTACTGAGTGCGCCCAGATAACACAGCAGGCCAATTAAAGCCGCTTCGATAATCATGATCTGCTCCTTATTTCAGCTTTTGTCTGGCATCCTGCCAGGTATAAAAACTGGCATCAGGAACCAGGCGGAATTCAATCGCGTGTCCCTGCCCGGTCAGCCACTCGAACGCCGCCGCTTCATCCTGGGTTACCGATTGATTCGGGCCGATGGTGATCGTGTTAGCCCGGGCGCTCATCGGGCCCACGTTAATTTTTCCATTGCTGTTTTTCAGGCTAATGCCCGCCTGCTCAATGCGCTGTAGCGTGAGTGGAGATTTGCCAATCACGAAATAGCGCTTTTCGCTGGCAATCACTTTTGGCAGTTTTTCGATCGCGGTTGCCGTATCGAACAGCCACACTTTGGTATCTGATACGGCCCCTTTCATGACCGACGATAACAGCGGATCGGCCGCAACGGCATCGTCAATGGCAACGATGCCGTCGCAGGGCAGCTCCCTGGCCCAGCGTGTAATGAGCTGCCCGTGGATCACGCGATCGTCAATGCGTACAAAAGAAATACTCATATGCGGCTCCTTAAAAATCGTCTGTCTGTGCAGTATCTGCCGGTTTCGCCTGTACCAGCGTCGGCAGAGTAAGTTCGATAAGCTGCCCGGCAGCCTGATGAACATCGCGAGCCATCATCACCTCTTCGGTTTGCAGCAGCATCGGGAAGTTGACTCCAGCCACCACGGCGACCGGCGGCTGCGTATATGGGTTAAGCGCGGCCTCACAGGCCACGTTCCACGGCGTGCCGCTTTGCATGTCGCACAGCACCAGCACGCCGTCAGCGTTGACGCTTGCCGCTTCCAGTGTGGAGATGAAATCCTGCCGGAAGCCCTCTATTCCCGCCTGTTCGGTCAGACAAATGGCGTGTACGCCGGGGAGCTCGCCGTATACCATCCGGCCGCTCTCCAGCAGCGCGGCGGCTAACGGCCCATGAGTGGCGACAATAAAATGAATCATCGTTAGCTCCTTACCCAGGCTTTGATAGTCGCGAGGGGGTGTCCGGAAGCACGGGCTGAAGGTGAAATGCGATAGTCACCTACGCTTGCCGGAATGATGAAGGTTTCGGCGTAATGGACGGTAAACGGCTCAAATGCACCGGTTGGGCTGTCGACAATTGCTTCGTCGCCCTCTACCAGATTCAGCACGTTCACACCGCCGCCGGTGTGGTGCAAAACGGGTTCGCTAAACCAGTGGCGGCGGGTTTCGATAAATTCACGCTCGTGCAGGCCAGTACGCTCTTCACGCCAGCCGTTTCCTTCCGCGACAGGTTCGAACTGATTCACCAGATGCTGATGAACCCACTGCGCGTCGCGCTGCCAGTCGATCACCTTTTCACCGTGCTCCAGGTGTACCGGGCGCGGCAGCCCGTCCAGGCCCAGGCGGCCCCAGTCCCACAGTTTGAAGGTGAAAATATACGGCGTAGCGCTGATCTCCAGCACCATGGTACCCGCGCCGGAGCAGTGCACCGTCCCAGCCGGGATCAGGAAATGATCGTGCTTTTTTGCCGGGATCTGATTAACGAAGCGGTCGTCATCAAACGGTTTTTCACCGCGACCCGCGCGCCTGAGATCGTCCATCATGGCCTCAGGGTCTGTGCCGGTTTTGGTCCCCAGATAGACGACGGCACCCGGCTCCGCTTCCAGAATGTAATAACTCTCATCCTGGGTATAGTGCATCCCAAACTGCTGCTGGATGTACTCGGTAATGGGGTGGACCTGGAAGCTCAGATTCTGGCCACCCATGGTGTCGAGGAAGTCAAAACGGATCGGGAATTCCGCGCCGAAACGTGCGTGAACTTTCTCGCCCAGCAGAGCACGGGGCTCAAGCAAAACCAGATCCTGAGAGGGGATCTCGATCCGCACTGCGCCAAAACGCAGTAACAGGCTGTTCTCCTCGGGCACGCAGTCAAAACACCACGCGTAATTGGGTGCAGAGGGATCGAGATCGAATTGCTGTTTCATCCACTGGCCGCCCCAGACGCCAGGATCGAAAAAGGGCGCCACGCGGAAAGGCTGGGTGGTAGTTTGCTTCAGCCCGGCTCGCAGGGCCTCGCCGCTGACCATCGCGGGCTGGTTCGTCTGGGTTGTATCCAGTAAAAAATCGGTGCGCCTGAGCAGCGGCGTTTTGTGGCGATCGAAGACGCGCCATTCGACAAAAAAGGCGCGCTTGTAGCGACGAAGCATATCTTCCTGCTGATTATCTGCGCCCCAGTTCCCAGTCTCACCCCGGCGCATACGCTGCTGGATCTCCCAGCGCGGCAGATCGGCATACACCAGCACATCACCCGGATGGACAAGCGTCGCACCGGGACCGTAGATCACAATCAGCCCCCCAGAACACTGGCTCACCCGAACCTGCAAAGCCTCCAGACGCGCGGGATCGAAAAACTCTCCAAGCTGGTGGCAGGAGAGAACGCCAAAGACGCGATCGTCTGTGAGGTTGCGTGCCAGCATCTCATGAATGGCACACTCATCCCGTCGCGCCTGTTCAGCATTGATCGCCAGCGTCGGGCGTAGACGCGGCAGCACGTTCTCTTCAAGCTCGGTCATGCGCACGCCCGGATAGCAGTCAATCACCAGCACCGTGCGGCTGCGCTGTTGGGTTTTTGACTCAAGAACGCGGGTTATTGCTTCCCAGCCTTGCCAGGCGCTGTCATCAAAACCCTGTATCGCCACCGTGGGGAATTTGTCGTAGGTTGTCATTGTATCCTCCGTAATCGTTATTTAAGGTTATTCGATTAACCGTATTTGAGAAGAGTGGTTAACGCGATTAACCCGCCATAAATGCGAATCGAATCCAGAACAACAGCGGTAATGTGAAGAGTCTCACAGGGAAAAATGCAAAAAACAGGTTATTCGATTAACCTGTAGTGATGATGAAGGAGACAACATGACGGGAATTACACTGGCCGATGTCGCGAAACGCGCCGGCGTGTCAACGGCGACGGTCTCGATGGTGCTCTGCAACAAAGGCCGCATTTCGCAAAGCACGCGCGAACGTGTGCTTAAGGCGCTGGATGAATCCGGCTATGTCTATAACCAGACGGCAGCCAATTTACGTAACCGCAGCAGTAACCAGGTCGGGCTGCTCTTGCACGATATCACCAACCCTTTTTACAGCGAGATGACGGCAGGGCTAAGTCATGAAATGGAGCGCCACGAGCTGATGCTTTTTCTGGCGAATAGCGAGGAATCGGCAGAGCGACAGCAAAAATTTGTTGATTCACTGATGCGTAATAACGTCGGCGGTATGGTGCTGTGTGCGGCTCGGGAAACGCCCCAGGCCTTTTTTGAGGGTCTGAAGCGGCGCAATATTCCGGCTATCATGGTTGTGCGACCGCTGAACGATCCGGATTTTGATTTTGTCGGAACGGATAACTTCTTAGGCACGCAGATGGCGACGGAGCATCTGCTCAGAATGGGCCATCGGCACATTGCGTTCATTGGAGGGAGCCAGAATTCGGGCTCTCGGGCGCAGCGTATCGGGGGCTTTACCAGCAAGCTGCTGGAGTACGGCGTGACGCCGAATCCTGCCTGGATCAGAACCTCTCACGCCAGCCAAAGCGACGGCGCGCGCGTGGCAGAGGCGTTACTTCTCGAGCATCCACACATCAGTGCGGCAATTTGCTATCAGGATGTTGTGGCGCTGGGGGTGATGCAAAGCTTACGCAAGATGGGCCGTGAGCCGGGACGTGATTTTGCGCTGGTCGGTTTCGATGATATTACCGAAGCGGCTCTGGTGCAGCCCGCATTGACCACCGTATCGGTGGCGGCGAAAGAGATTGGTCGTAAGGCAGGGGAGTTACTTTACAGCCGCATACAGGGCAACGACGAACCCGCCAAACGCATCATTCTGCCGCCTGCGCTGGTGGTGCGGGAATCATGTGGTTTTCGCTGACGATCATGTCTTTCACTGATATCTCACCCTGTTTATCATTAAATTCTAATTATCGGCGTTTTCTGTGGCAGCCTGTGCAAAGGCTGGTTAATCTGAAAACGATTTACATCATTTTAACGTAAGAGAATAACTATGCATGATGCACAGATCCGCGTCGCCATTGCGGGCGCGGGTGGACGTATGGGCCGTCAGCTGATTCAGGCGGCACTACAGATGGATGGCGTGGCGCTTGGCGCGGCGCTGGAGCGTGAAGGTTCATCGCTTTTGGGAGCCGATGCAGGCGAGCTGGCGGGCGCAGGTCAGACGGGCGTTACCGTGCAGAGCAGCCTTGAGGCGGTGAAAGAAGACTTTGACGTGTTTATCGATTTTACCCGCCCTGAAGGCACGTTGGCTCACCTGGCGTTTTGCCGTCAGCACGGTAAAGGGATGGTGATTGGCACCACCGGTTTTGACGAGGCCGGTAAGCAAGCCATTCAGGATGCGTCCACTGAGATTGCGATTGTCTTTGCGGCAAACTTTAGCGTGGGGGTAAACGTCATGCTGAAACTGCTGGAGAAGGCGGCGAAGGTGATGGGCGACTACACCGACATTGAAATCGTCGAAGCGCACCATCGCCACAAAGTCGATGCTCCGTCAGGCACGGCGCTGGCAATGGGCGAAGCGATTGCGTGTGCAATGGATAAAGATTTGAAAGACATCGCGGTCTATTCTCGCGAAGGCCACACTGGCGAGCGCGTGCCTGGCACCATTGGGTTTGCCACCGTTCGCGCAGGTGATATCGTCGGTGAACATACCGCTATGTTCGCCGATATTGGCGAAAGGATCGAAATCACTCATAAAGCATCCAGCCGCATGACATTTGCAAACGGGGCGGTACGTTCGGCATTGTGGCTGAAAGGTAAGCGTAATGGTCTTTTTGATATGCGAGATGTCCTCGAACTCAACAATTTGTAAGCATTATTACCCTTCGTGATGTGGTTATTGCAGTCGTAATTACTTGATTGCATAGGGCAATATTTTATTGCCCTTTTATTTTGTCTGTTTTGGGTGTTTATTGTGTCTAACTGATTTAAAGTAAGTGTTTTGTCGATAATTTCTGTTGCTGAACTGTAAATTTTGACCATTTGGTCCACTTTTTATTCCTGCAAGACGTTCCTTTCTATTAAACAGCATACGCAAGCGGTTTCCACAGTGATTTAGTTGATCTTTTTGCCGCTTAATCTGAGTTCAGACCGCCAGGCTTGCAAAAGAATATACAAAACTCCCGTTTTAAGTTGACTTTTACATGGCAAATCCCCAGAATGCCGCCGTTTGCCAAAAATCCGCTGGCAACACATTTGCATTGATCCATGACATGGTTATGAATTAATATGCAAATAAAGTGAGTGAATATTCTCTGGAGGGTGTTTTGATTAAGTCAGCGCTATTGGTTCTGGAAGACGGAACCCAGTTTATCGGTCGGGCCATAGGGGCAACGGGTTCGGCGGTTGGGGAAGTCGTTTTCAATACTTCAATGACCGGTTATCAAGAAATCCTCACTGATCCTTCCTATTCTCGCCAAATCGTTACTCTTACTTATCCTCATATCGGCAATGTCGGCACCAATGCGGCTGACGAAGAATCCTCTCAGGTACATGCGCAAGGCCTGGTCATTCGCGACCTGCCGCTGATTGCCAGCAACTTCCGCAACACCGAAGACCTCTCTTCTTACCTGAAGCGCCACAACATTGTGGCGATTGCCGATATCGATACCCGTAAGCTGACGCGTCTGCTGCGCGAGAAGGGTGCACAAAACGGTTGTATCATCGCAGGGGATAACCTCGATGCGACGCTGGCGCTGGAAAAAGCGAAAGCCTTCCCGGGACTGAACGGTATGGACCTGGCGAAAGAAGTGACCACCGCTGAAGCCTACAGCTGGACGCAGGGAAGCTGGACGCTGGAAGGCGACCTGCCGGAAGCGAAACCGGAAAGCGAGCTGCCGTTCCACGTGGTGGCCTACGATTTTGGCGCCAAGCGCAACATCCTGCGTATGCTGGTTGACCGTGGCTGCCGCCTGACGGTGGTTCCGGCGAAAACCTCTGCTGAAGATGTTCTGAAGATGAACCCGGACGGCATCTTCCTCTCAAACGGTCCTGGCGACCCGGCGCCGTGCGACTACGCTATCGACGCCATCAAGTCCTTCCTTGAAACCGACATCCCGGTATTCGGCATCTGTCTCGGCCATCAGCTGCTGGCGCTGGCGAGCGGAGCGAACACCGTCAAGATGAAGTTTGGCCACCACGGTGGTAACCACCCGGTGAAAGATATCGACAACAACACGGTGATGATCACCGCGCAGAACCACGGCTTCGCTGTGGATGAAGCAACGATGCCAGCTAACCTGCGCGTGACGCATAAGTCACTGTTCGATGGTACCTTGCAGGGTATCCATCGCACCGATAAGCCTGCGTTCAGCTTCCAGGGCCACCCTGAAGCCAGCCCGGGCCCACACGATGCCGCGCCGCTGTTCGATCACTTCATCGAACTTATCGAGCAATACCGTAAGACCGCTAAATAATCAGGAGCTGAGAAGACCATGCCAAAACGTACAGACATAAAAAGCATCCTGATCCTTGGCGCTGGCCCGATTGTCATCGGCCAGGCCTGCGAATTCGACTACTCCGGTGCGCAGGCGTGTAAAGCCCTGCGTGAAGAGGGTTACCGTGTCATCCTGGTAAACTCTAACCCGGCCACCATCATGACCGACCCGGAAATGGCGGATGCGACCTACATCGAGCCGATTCACTGGGAAGTGGTACGCAAAATTATCGAGAAAGAGCGTCCGGACGCGGTGCTGCCGACCATGGGCGGCCAGACGGCGCTGAACTGTGCGCTGGAGCTGGAGCGTCAGGGCGTGCTGGAAGAGTTCGGCGTGACCATGATCGGTGCGACCGCCGACGCGATTGATAAAGCAGAAGACCGTCGCCGCTTCGACGTGGCAATGAAAAAAATTGGCCTTGATACCGCACGTTCCGGTATCGCGCACAATATGGAAGAAGCGCTGGCCGTTGCGGCTGAAGTGGGTTATCCGTGCATCATCCGCCCTTCCTTCACCATGGGTGGCACCGGCGGCGGCATTGCCTACAACCGCGAAGAGTTTGAAGAAATTTGCGAGCGCGGCCTGGATCTCTCCCCAACCAAAGAGTTGCTGATTGATGAATCGCTGATTGGCTGGAAAGAGTACGAGATGGAAGTGGTGCGTGATAAAAACGACAACTGCATCATCGTCTGCTCCATCGAAAACTTCGACGCGATGGGGATCCACACCGGTGACTCCATCACCGTTGCGCCAGCTCAGACGCTGACCGACAAAGAGTACCAAATCATGCGTAACGCCTCGATGGCGGTACTGCGTGAAATCGGCGTGGAAACCGGCGGCTCTAACGTGCAGTTCTCGGTGAACCCGAAAACCGGCCGTCTGATTGTTATCGAAATGAACCCGCGCGTGTCCCGTTCCTCCGCACTGGCCTCCAAAGCCACCGGCTTCCCGATTGCGAAAGTGGCGGCGAAACTGGCGGTGGGTTACACCCTTGACGAGCTGATGAACGATATCACCGGTGGCCGCACGCCAGCGTCCTTCGAACCGTCCATCGACTACGTTGTGACCAAAATTCCACGCTTTAACTTCGAGAAATTCGTCGGTGCCAACGACCGTCTGACTACCCAGATGAAATCCGTTGGTGAAGTCATGGCGATTGGCCGCACGCAGCAGGAATCCCTGCAAAAAGCACTGCGCGGCCTGGAAGTGGGCGCGACCGGCTTTGACCCGAAAGTCAGCCTGGACGACCCGGAAGCGCTGACCAAAATCCGCCGCGAGCTGAAAGACGCGGGCGCAGAGCGTATCTGGTACATCGCCGATGCCTTCCGCGCGGGCCTGTCCGTCGACGGCGTATTTAACCTGACTAACATCGACCGCTGGTTCCTGGTGCAAATTGAAGAGCTGGTGCGTCTGGAAGAGAAAGTGGCGGAGCTGGGCATCAACGGCCTGGACGCAGACTTCCTGCGCATGTTGAAGCGTAAAGGCTTCGCCGATGCGCGTCTGGCTAAGCTGGCGGGCGTGCGTGAAGCGGAAATCCGCAAGCTGCGCGACCAGTACGACCTGCACCCGGTCTACAAGCGCGTGGACACCTGTGCGGCTGAATTCTCGACCGATACCGCATACATGTACTCCACCTATGAAGAGGAGTGCGAAGCGAACCCGTCCGTCGACCGCGACAAGATTATGGTGCTGGGCGGCGGTCCAAACCGTATCGGCCAGGGCATCGAGTTTGACTACTGCTGCGTACACGCCTCACTGGCGCTGCGCGAAGACGGTTACGAGACCATTATGGTCAACTGTAACCCGGAAACCGTCTCGACCGACTACGACACTTCCGACCGCCTCTACTTCGAGCCGGTCACCCTGGAAGACGTGCTGGAAATCGTGCGCATCGAGAAGCCAAAAGGCGTGATCGTGCAGTACGGCGGCCAGACTCCGCTGAAGCTGGCGCGCGCGCTGGAAGCAGCAGGTGTGCCGGTTATCGGCACCAGCCCGGATGCGATTGACCGTGCGGAAGACCGCGAGCGTTTCCAGCAGGCGGTTGACCGTCTCAAACTGAAACAGCCGGCGAACGCCACCGTGACCGCAATTGAAATGGCCGTTGAGAAAGCGAAAGAGATCGGCTACCCGCTGGTGGTGCGTCCATCCTACGTACTGGGCGGCCGCGCGATGGAAATCGTCTACGACGAAGCGGACCTGCGTCGCTACTTCCAGACGGCGGTGAGCGTTTCCAACGATGCGCCAGTGCTGCTCGACCGCTTCCTCGACGACGCGGTTGAAGTCGACGTGGATGCCATCTGCGACGGCGAAAGGGTGCTGATTGGCGGCATCATGGAGCACATCGAGCAGGCGGGCGTGCACTCCGGTGACTCCGCCTGTTCTCTGCCAGCGTACACCCTGAGCCAGGAGATTCAGGACGTAATGCGCCAGCAGGTGCAGAAGCTGGCCTTCGAGCTTCAGGTTCGCGGCCTGATGAACGTTCAGTTCGCGGTAAAAGACAACGAAGTCTATCTGATTGAAGTCAACCCGCGTGCGGCGCGTACCGTACCGTTCGTCTCCAAAGCGACCGGTATTCCGCTGGCGAAAGTGGCGGCGCGCGTGATGGCCGGCCAGACGCTGGCTCAGCAGGGCGTCACGAAAGAAATTATCCCGCCTTACTACTCGGTGAAAGAGGTGGTACTGCCGTTCAACAAATTCCCGGGCGTTGACCCGCTGTTAGGGCCAGAGATGCGCTCTACCGGGGAAGTGATGGGCGTTGGCCGTACCTTCGCAGAAGCGTTTGCGAAAGCGCAGCTGGGCAGTAGCTCCACCATGAGAAAATCTGGCCGTGCGCTGCTCTCCGTTCGCGAAGGCGATAAAGAGCGCGTGGTTGACCTGGCCGCCAAGCTGATGAAACAGGGCTTCGAGCTGGACGCCACTCACGGTACGGCGATTGTGTTGGGTGAAGCGGGTATCAACCCGCGTCTGGTGAACAAAGTGCATGAAGGTCGTCCGCACATTCAGGACCGCATTAAGAATGGCGAGTACACCTACATCATTAATACCACCGCAGGTCGCCAGGCGATTGAAGACTCCAAGCTGATTCGCCGCAGCGCGCTCCAGTACAAAGTGCATTACGACACCACCCTGAACGGCGGTTTCGCGACGGCCATGGCGCTGAATGCGGATGCCACCGAGAAGGTGATTTCGGTGCAGGAAATGCACGCTCAGATTAGCAAGTAACACACATTGCCCGGTGCCATCCGGTTACCGGGCAATTTTCCCATCTTAAGAACCTTCTGGTTTTTCATCCGCTTTCAGTCAGTTAGCCTAAAATAGTTAGGTCGATAACGAAAATTCAACTGAGAGCAAGGGAAAACACCATGCAAAATAAACTACTGATCGCTTCCGTTCTGGCTGCCACCGCAATGTTCACCGTGGCGGGCTGTTCGTCCAATCAGGCCGTAAAAACCACCGATGGCAAAACGATTGTTACTGACGGGAAACCGCAGGTGGATGACGATACCGGTCTGGTATCGTACAAAAACGCCGAAACCGGTCAAACTGAACAGATTAACCGTGACCAGGTTAAATCAATGGGCGAGCTGGATAACTAAAAAAAAGCAGTGGCACATGCCACTGCTTTTTTGCTTCAGGATGATCGATTACCAGCGATGGTTTAACAAAATATGACCGCCGTAGGCGGCATAGCTGTTTTCACCCCACTCGCCGCTGGCACGCAGGGAGATCGTCGTGGTTTCGTTCAGGTTGCCGGTTAAGCCCAACTCTAACTGACCACGATCTTCCGGCGTATCGTTGCTGACGGTCTCGTCGTTGAATGCCAGATCGTTTTGACCAGCACCTTTCAACCAGTTAACCGCAACGTACGGCTGCCAGGCCTTGACGTCCTTCTGCTGGAAGTAGCTTGCTTTAACGCCGAGACGACCAAAGACGCTGTCATTGTCCAGGGTAGTGACGCGTACGCCGTCGCGATCGGTATGATTTTCCTGATCGAGATAGCTGTAAATCACCTGCGCCTGCGGCTCGATCTTCCAGGTGCGTTCATTTTCAGACTGGATTATCCACGCGTGGCCGACTTCAACAGACGCGGCGAAACCTTCACTATCGTAGTCTTCATCGTTGCGATTGCTGGTGACGTTGTTGTTGTACCAGCTGTAAGCGGCCCAGGTATCAACGTAGCTGCCCAGACGTAATTTCTGATCTTCCTGCCAGGTGGCGTACAGCCCAACATTGAAGCCATCAACCTTACTCTGTGCGTCACGTACGTTGTGCTTCGCATCAGAGTGGGTCTTAGCCTGGCCTGCACCGAACATCCCGCCAGCACGCAGGATACCGTTATCCATTGGCTTGCTCATGAAATCGCTGCCGACTTGCAGTACGGTGGTGGTGGTGTCGTAGCTGACTTTATCGCCACCCGCATCGTTCTCGTGATAGCGACCCTTAACGTACATCCAGGTGTTCAGGTCGTCTTCATTGCGGAAGGTGATCTGGTCGCGATCGTCACGCTTATGCAGGAACATGCTCTGTGCGGCAAGGTAGTTACCTAAGTAAGCACCCACTTCAGGTGCCATGACTTCCGGCGTATTATTACCGCCGTTGTCAGTGTTGCTGCCATTATCGGTGCTGCCGCCGTTATCGGTGCTGCCGCCGTTATCGGTGTTGCCGCCGTTGTCGGTTTTGCCGCCGTTGTCGGTGTTGCCACCATCATCGGTGTTGCCGCCGTTGTCGGTGCTGCCGCCGTTGTCGGTGTTGCCACCATCATCGGTATTACCACCATCATCGGTATTACCGCCATCATCAGTATTGCCACCGTCATCGGTATTGCCACCGTCATCGGTATTGCCACCGTCATCGGTGTCATCGGAAGGCTCATCAGAAGGCGTCGCCTTTGATTCCAGATACCAGTTGCCGTCACTGTGCTGGTAGAGGCTATATTCCCAGGCGCCTGCAACGACCGGTTTTGCCAGCGTCAGTTGGGCTTCGGAACTGCCGCCGATGCTGACAATTTCCATACCGTTAATGGTTTGCGCGCCTGCGCCGCCAATGTTGGTGATGCTGATGCCGGACTGACCGAAGCTGCTGCCCGTAATAGTGAGGTGATCAGTTGGTGAATTATCTTCACCCAGGGTGCTGTTCATCACGATCTGGCTACCGTCAGAGCCGGTGTAGTCGCCATTAATCGTAAAATTATTGCCAACGCTATTATTAGCCGCACTGAGTAACAGCGTGCCGCCATTAGTCACGTTGCCGTTGATGGTATCGACGCCGGAAGCGCTGAGCGTGGAGTTACCCTGGACTGCATTCCATGCCGCCAGCGTACCGCCGCTAAGAACCTCGATGTTGTTGTTCACTTCGCCTGCGGTGGCAAAGGTCGCGCCATTTTCAACGGTAACGGTGGCGTTACTGCCCTTGACGCCGAGCGTTGCGCCGGTGGAGACCAGCGTGGTACCGCCGTGCAGAACCGTATCCCCTGTATAGCTATTTTTGCCCGTCAGGGTCAGGGTGTTGGAATCGACTTTTTCGACGTTACCGCTACCGGTCATGTCGGTGGCGAAAGTGAAATCGCTTCCCTGGTTAAAAATGACGGTACCGTTGTTGGTGAGCCCACCGCTGAGGGTCGCGGTTTTTTCGCCATCGCCCAGTTGCAACGAAGCATCTTTGGCCACCCGTGTATTACCGGTATTCGATACCGCGCCTGACAGGGTTAACGCGCCCGTGTCTATCAGCAAGGAATCGCCAGAGCCAATAATATCGAGATCGCCCGACAGCGCCCAATTTTCGCCGTTCATTGTGACGCTGGCAAAGCCGTCGTCTTCATTCAGACCAACAAAGTTACTGTCTTCCGAACCCGTGCCGATCAACGTCAGGGTATTTCCTCTGGAATTTGTGGATATTACGTCACCGATGAGGTTGGAGCCAGTGTCGAGCAGTAGCGTGTTATTTTTATCGCTGGCAAACATAATAGCGTTTGTTTCACCACTAATCGTTCCGCTATTTTTGATATCTAATTTTGCTGTATCTTTTACATTGATTCCGTACTGGGTTCCCTGCACAGTGGCACTGTTAAAAATCTTAGTGTTGCCATCATTTGCCGTAATGGCATCACCGTTTGTACCAATAATTTCGCCACTGTTATTAATGCCAATACCAACCTGAGTACTAAGACCTGTTTTTCCTTTTATCGTTCCGGTGCTGGTATTGGTAATATTTACTGCGGAGGAGTTTTCACTGACAAAAATGCCATTTTACGAGCCAGTAATGTTTCCACTATTATTAAAATCACCGAGTGCTGACTGAATATTCACCGCATTCGCGGTGGTGGAGGAAATGGTTGCGCCTATGTCGTTATTAATTACAATGCGCTGTACACCAGTATTTATATTCAGGCCATTTCCCGTGCCAGAAATATTCCCATTATTAGTGGCGTTAGTGGTAGTAAACCCAGTGACAGATACCGCCGCTTCACTATCTGCGGAAGATATCGTCACGTCTTTATTAATAACATATTCAGCATCGGCTGAGAAATCTTGAGGAACAGAAGTTGATTGGTCAATCGTTGCAGAAAACGCAACCGCAGGGGTGCATATCAACAAGGCAGGAAATATCTTTCCCAGAGTTTTGGTTGTATTATTTAATTGGGAGGGTTTGTTGCTCATGTACACATCCATTTGAGTGAGAAGGAATATTCGACACGTGTGTGAAACGTATATCGACCGCCTAAATAATGAGCTCAAAACAAAGAGCGTAAAATTATTATTTTTTCAATGGGTTATGTACAGACTGTTTTATTAAAGAATGACTTAAGGTCCTCTAAAAATATCTGTTGGCAATATGAGTTGTTACTATTATTTTGCGGCATGAATTTGTCGTACGCGTCGTTTTCTTTCTTTAGCGCCGTAATCGCTGTTAAGGTGGTGATGATTGCCAATACTTGCGATTTACTTTGAAGCGTAAGATGACCCCTTTAAGTCGGGGTGGTAACTGTCTACACTCATTGCTACAAGAAAAGTAAAAGACGGGCATATACATGATTCTGATAATTTATGCGCACCCCTATCCGCAGCACTCGCATGCGAATAAGCGGATGCTTGAGCAGGCAAGGACGCTTGAAAACGTAGAGATACGTTCCCTCTATCAACTCTATCCTGATTTCAATATCGATGTCGCCGCCGAACAGGAGGCGCTCTCCCGTGCCGATCTGATCGTCTGGCAGCATCCGATGCAGTGGTACAGCACGCCTCCGCTGCTGAAATTGTGGATCGACAAAGTTTTCTCCCACGGTTGGGCATATGGACACAACGGCAACGCGCTTCAGGGCAAAAGCCTGATGTGGGCTGTTACCACCGGCGGGGGGGAAAGCCACTTTGAGATTGGCGCCTTCCCCGGATTTGACGTGCTGGCGCAGCCGCTCCAGGCTACTGCCCTTTACTGCGGTCTGAACTGGCTTCCGCCTTTTGCGATGCACTGTACCTTTGTCTGCGACGATGAAACCTTGCAGGCGCAGGCTCGTCACTACAAACAACGTTTACTTGAGTGGCAGGAGACGCACAATGGATAGCCATACGCTGATACAGGCGCTGATTTACCTCGGCGCGGCGGCATTAATTGTGCCCGTGGCGGTTCGTCTGGGGCTGGGCTCGGTGCTCGGCTATCTGATTGCCGGGTGTGTGATTGGCCCCTGGGGCTTTCGGCTGGTGACGGATGCCGAGTCGATCCTGCATTTTGCGGAGATCGGCGTGGTGCTGATGCTGTTTGTGATTGGTCTGGAGCTGGATCCGCAGCGGCTGTGGAAACTGCGCGCCTCGGTGTTTGGCGGAGGCGCCCTGCAAATGCTGGCCTGCGGTCTGCTGTTGGGCGGGTTCTGCATTCTGCTGGGGATGGAGTGGAAAGTCGCAGAGCTGATCGGCATGACGCTGGCGCTCTCCTCGACGGCGATTGCCATGCAGGCAATGAACGAGCGTAACCTGACGGTGTCGCAAATGGGGCGCAGCACCTTCTCCGTACTGTTGTTCCAGGATATTGCCGCCATCCCGCTGGTGGCGATGATCCCGCTGCTGGCAACCAGCGGCGCATCAACGACGCAGGGAGCATTTGCCTTATCAGCGCTGAAGGTTGCCGGTGCGCTGGCGCTGGTTGTTCTGCTTGGTCGCTACGTAACGCGTCCGCTGCTGCGCTTTGTTGCTCGCTCTGGCCTGCGCGAAGTATTCAGCGCCGTTGCGTTATTCCTGGTGTTTGGTTTTGGATTGCTGCTGGAAGAGGCCGGGCTGTCGATGGCAATGGGCGCCTTCCTCGCGGGAGTCTTACTGGCAAGCTCCGAATACCGTCACGCGCTGGAAAGCGATATCGAGCCGTTTAAAGGATTGCTGCTGGGGCTGTTTTTCATCGGCGTCGGGATGTCTATCGACTTCGGGACGCTGGTAACCCATCCGCTGCGCATCATCATTCTGCTGGTGGGTTTCCTGGTCATTAAAATGGCGATGCTGTGGCTGATTGCCCGCCCGTTAAATGTGCCAAAACCGCAACGCCGCTGGTTTGCCGTGCTGCTGGGGCAGGGGAGTGAGTTTGCTTTCGTTGTCTTTGGCGCAGCGCAGATGGCAAATGTACTTGATCCGGAATGGGCAAAAGCGCTGACGCTGGCGGTTGCGCTGTCGATGGCCTCAACGCCGATCCTGCTGGTGCTGCTGACGCGTCTGGAGAAAACGGGAAGCGAACAGGAGCGAGAAGCCGATGAGATCGACGAGGAGCAGCCGCGGGTGATCATCGCCGGATTTGGCCGATTCGGGCAGATTACTGGCCGTTTACTGCTCTCCAGCGGAGTCAAAATGGTTATCCTCGATCACGATCCTGACCATGTCGATACGCTGCGTAAATTCGATATGAAAGTGTTTTACGGTGATGCGACCCGAGTTGATCTGCTGGAATCCGCCGGGGCGGCGAAAGCCGAGGTGTTGATTAATGCCATTGACGATCCAGAGACCAGTATGCAGATGGTTGAGCTGGTTAAAGAGCATTTTCCGCATCTGACCATTATCTCCCGTGCGCGCGATGTGGATCACTACATCCAGCTGCGTCAGGCGGGTGTGGCAGCCCCTGAACGTGAAACCTTCGAAGGGGCGCTCAAATCTGGCCGCATGGCGCTGGAAAGCCTGGGGCTTGGCGCGTATGAGGCACGTGAGCGTGCCGATCTGTTCCGCCGTTTTAATCATGAGATGGTGGAAGAGATGGTGGCGATGGCGAGCAGTACGGCAACCGAACGCGCTGCGGTGTTTAAACGCACCAGCACCATGCTGACGGAGATCATCAACGAGGATCGTAATCATCTGTCGCTGGTTCAGCGCCACGGCTGGCAAGGAACGGAAGAGGGCAAGCATACTGGTGATCCTGCGGATGAACCGGAGAGTAAACCCTCTGCGTGAAGTGGAGTTGCCAGCAATATTAAAAAATTTCTAATTCTTTACCCTGCCGCCAGTCGACGAAAGATTAAGCTTTCCGTATAGTGGCGGCAATTTTTTGCATCCGGGAAATTTTCAATGATCAGTCTGATTGCAGCGCTGGCGGTAGACCGCGTTATCGGCATGGAAAACGCCATGCCGTGGAACCTGCCTGCCGATCTCGCATGGTTTAAACGTACTACGTTAAACAAGCCGGTAGTGATGGGCCGCCTGACCTGGGAGTCGATTGGTCGTCCACTGCCGGGTCGTAAGAATATTGTGATCAGTAGCCAGCCGGGCACTGACGATCGCGTTCAGTGGGTTAAGTCCGTTGATGAAGCAATTGCCGCCTGCGGCGATGCCGAAGAGATCATGGTGATCGGCGGGGGGCGTGTGTATGAGCAGTTCCTGCCTAAAGCGCAGAAACTGTATCTGACGCACATTGATGCGGAAGTGGAAGGGGATACCCATTTCCCGGATTACGATCCGGACGAGTGGGAGTCCGTATTCAGTGAGTTTCACGATGCGGATGCGCAGAACTCACACAGCTACTGCTTCGAAATTCTGGAACGTCGTTAACGGTTTTATCCTCTCCCCGAAGGGAGAGGATAAACATCTTCAGGAGGCGACTGCCTCACCCTCGCCTAAGTCCAGCTGTCGGTTGGATGGCTGCACAAAGTAAGTTTTATCTTCCCAGCGTAAGCAGGTTAAATCCCCGCCCCAGCAGCATCCGGTATCCAGCGCATAGATATTTTCCGGGGTGCCTTTTCCTTCCAGCGATGCCCAGTGTCCAAATACCACACTGTATTCGTTTGTCACGGGGCCCGGAATCGCAAACCATGGCTTAAGCGGCGCAGGGGCATTTTCAGGCGTATCTTTGCAATACATATCCAGTTGCCCGTTCGGGAAGCAGTAGCGCATCCGCGTAAAAGCATTGGTGATAAAACGCAGTCGTGCCAGGCCGCTGAGGTCATCACTCCAGTTATTTGGCATGTCGCCGTACATCGCATCAAGGAAGAACGGGTAGGAGTCGCTCGCCAGCACCGCTTCGGCGTCGCGCGCGCAGGTTTTTGCCGTCTCAAGATCCCACTGAGGCGTGATGCCGGCATGCGCCATCACCAGTTTTTTCTCTTCGTCAATCTGTAGCAGCGGCTGGCGACGCAGCCAGTTGAGCAACTCATCGGCATCCGGTGCTTCCAGCAGGGGGGTAATGCGATCTTTCGGCTTATTACGGCTGATCCCGGCGTATACGGCCAGCAGATGCAGATCGTGGTTGCCCAGCACCATGCGCACGCTGTCACCCAGCGATTTGACATAGCGGAGGACGTCCAGGGAACCGGGACCGCGCGCCACTAAGTCGCCCGTCAGCCAGAGCGTGTCCTGCCCGGGGGTGAAGTCGACCTGTTTTAATAATGCGATCAGTTCATCGTAGCAACCGTGAACGTCGCCAATCAGATATGTAGACATTAGATTAATGAATAAGTGTAGGTACGGCGAGACGGAATACGGGAATAGCAATGCGGAAAGCATTGCCGTCGGCATCGACCATTTCATAATGGCCTTGCATGGTACCCAGCGGCGTTTCAATGACCGCGCCGCTGGTGTACTGATACTCTTCGCCAGGGGCGATATGGGGTTGTTCACCGACCACGCCTTCGCCCTGGACTTCAATTTCACGGCCATTGCCGTTGGTGATAAGCCAGTAGCGCCCGAGCAGTTGCACAGGCATCCGCCCCAGATTGCGAATGGTTACGGTATAAGCAAAGACAAAACGTTCTTCATCCGGTGTGGATTGGGACTCAATGTAGACGCTTTGAACCTGAACACAGACGCGGGGCGAATCAATCATGGCTTAGCTCTCCTTCGGCGGCGCATTGTCGCTGATGTAATTAGCCAGCTTGCAGTACTGCTCTACGGAAATATTTTCCGCACGCATTGCCGGGTCGATGCCCAACTCAGCTAATACGTCAACGGTAAACAGATTGCCAAGGCTGTTACGAATCGTTTTACGGCGCTGGTTAAAGGCTTCTGTCGTGATACGGCTCAGCACGCGCAGGTCTTTGACCGGGTACGGCATCGTTTTATGTGGCACCAGGCGCACAACCGCAGAATCTACCTTTGGCGGTGGCGTGAATGCGGAAGGCGGTACTTCTAATACCGGGATCACGTTGCAGTAATATTGCGCCATCACGCTTAAACGACCATACGCTTTACTGTTCGGCCCTGCAACCAGACGGTTAACGACCTCTTTTTGCAACATGAAGTGCATGTCGGCAATGGCATCAGTATAGCTAAACAGATGGAACATCAGCGGGGTGGAGATGTTGTACGGCAGGTTACCGAACACGCGCAGCGGCTGTCCCATTTTTTCTGACAGTTCGCCAAAGTTCATGGTCATCGCATCCTGCTGATAAATCGTCAGCTTCGGCCCGAGGAACGGGTGCGTTTGCAGACGCGCGGCCAGATCGCGGTCGAGTTCGATAACGGTCAGTTCGTCGAGGCGTTCGCCTACCGGCTCGGTCAGTGCGGCAAGACCCGGGCCGATTTCGACCATGGCCTGACCTTTCTGCGGATTAATGGCAGAAACGATACTGTCGATCACAAACTGATCGTTGAGGAAGTTTTGCCCGAAGCGTTTACGGGCTAAGTGGCCCTGATGGACTCGATTAGTCATTGAGTATTAACAATCATTTTGATGGCGAGATTAAGCGCCGTAATAAAACTGCCGACATCCGCTTTTCCCTGGCCTGCCAGATCCAGCGCAGTACCGTGGTCAACGGACGTTCGAATAAAGGGTAAACCGAGGGTGATATTCACCCCGCGGCCAAAGCCCTGGTATTTTAGCACGGGCAGACCCTGATCGTGGTACATCGCGAGTACGGCGTCGGCATTATCCAGGTATTTGGGCTGGAAAAGGGTGTCGGCAGGCAGAGGCCCGCTGAGGTTCATCCCCTTCGCCCGCATCTCCTCAAGCACCGGAATGATGGTGTCGATCTCTTCGGTGCCCATATGTCCGCCCTCACCCGCGTGCGGATTCAGGCCGCAAACCAGCACATGCGGCTGCGGAATGCCGAATTTGGTTTGCAGATCGTGATGCAAAATGCCAATGATCTCACGCAGGAGTTCAGGCGTAATGGCATCCGGAATGGCTTTGATCGGCAGGTGCGTTGTTACCAGCGCAACGCGCATTGCTTCGGTTGCCAGCATCATCACCACTTTCGGGCTGTGCGAACGCTCTTCGAAAAATTCGGTATGCCCGGTAAACGGAATGCCCGCGTCATTGATCACGCCTTTATGCACCGGACCGGTGATCAGGGCGGCAAATTCGCCCTGAAGGCAACCGTCACAGGCGCGCGCCAGCGTCTCGACAACGTAGTGGCCGTTTTCGGTGTGTAACTCACCGGGGACAACAGGCGCACGGAGCGGAACAGAAAGCAGGGTGAGAGTCCCCGCCTGCTGCGGTGCGGGCTGTTGGCCTTCAACGTAAGGGAGGAGCGTTAAAGGCAGACCGAGCAAAGCTGCCCGGTCTTGTAACAGTGTTGCATCTGCGCAGACAACCAACTCTACCGGCCAGCTGCGCTGGGCGAGCTGAACCACAAGGTCAGGCCCAATCCCGGCGGGTTCGCCGGGGGTGATCACAACACGATGCGGTTTCATCAGTTGCTCAACACTTTCACGTAAGCGCTGGCGCGTTGTTCCTGCATCCAGGTTGCGGCTTCTTCAGAGAACTTACGGTTAAACAGCATGCGATACGCACGGTCTTTCTGCGCCGCGTCGGTTTTATCCACGTTGCGCGTGTCCATCAGCTGGATCAGATGCCAGCCGAAGGAGGAGTGCACCGGCGCGCTCATCTGGCCTTTATTCAGCTTCATTAACGCATCGCGGAAAGCCGGATCGTAAATATCCGCTGCCGCCCAACCCAGGTCACCGCCCTGGTTTGCAGAGCCAGGATCCTGAGAGAACTCTTTTGCCGCTTTATCGAAGGTGGTTTTACCGCTCTTGATGTCTGCCGCGATCTGTTCCAGCTTCGCACGAGCCTGATCGTCAGTCATGATCGGAGACGGCTTAAGCAGGATATGACGCGCATGCACTTCTGTAACCGAAATGTTCTGGCTCTGGCCGCGCAGGTCGTTCACTTTCAGAATGTGGAAGCCCACACCGGAACGGATTGGACCGACGATGTCGCCTTTCTTCGCCGTGCTCAGCGCCTGGGCAAACAGGGATGGCAGCTCCTGAATACGCCCCCAGCCCATCTGGCCGCCTTTCAGCGCCTGCTGGTCAGCGGAATAGGTGATCGCCAGCTTGCCGAAGTCATCGCCATTACGCGCCTGCTCAACGATAGCGCGCGCCTGGCTTTCCGCCTCAGCCGCCTGATCGGAGGTTGGGTTTTCCGGCAGTGGGATCAGGATGTGGCTCAGGTTAAGCTCGGTGCTGGCATCATTCTGATTCCCTACCTGTTTTGCCAGGGCATCCACTTCCTGAGGCAGGATGGTGACGCGGCGACGGACTTCATTGTTACGCACTTCTGAAATCAGCATCTCTTTACGGATCTGATTACGGTAGGTGGCATAGCTGATGCCGTCATAGGCCAGGCGGCTACGCATCTGATCCGGGGTAATGTTGTTCTGCTTTGCAATGTTGGCGATCGCCTGATCGAGCTGCTCGTCAGAGATCGTCACGCCCATTTTCTGGCCCATCTGAAGAACAATCTGATCCATGATCAGACGCTCCAGGATCTGGTGGCGCAGCGTAGCGTCATCCGGAAGCTGTTGACCTGCTTCGCCCGAGTTGAGCTTTACAGATTTCATCAAACCGTCAACGTCACTTTCAAGCACGACGCCGTTGTTAACCACAGCCGCGACTTTATCGACAACCTGTGGGGCCGCGAAGCTGGTATTCGCAACCATAGCGACACCGAGTAGCAGCGTTTTCCAGTTCTTCATACTTTTTCCATTTCAATTAACCGCAAAGCGGATTACGTTGTAAATCAAGCACATTACAATGAACTACGATACGGCAGAATGTTCGAGCGCAGCATCTGCTGCGTGCCCAGACCGTAGTTAGAACTCAGGCCGCGCAACTCGATATTAAAGCCGATCACGTTATCATATTTGCCCTGACTGTTTTGCGTATCCCAGCCGTTAAGTTTGCGTTCGTAACCGACACGTATTGCGTAACAGCAGGAGTTGTATTGCAGACCCAGCATCTGGTCAGCAGGTTTTTGGGCATTCGTGTCATAGTAGTAGGCCCCGACGACTGACCAACGATCGGCGATCGGCCAGCTCGCGGCGGTACCCACCTGTGAAATACCGTCTTTGTATTGGTCTGTATTCGCATAGTTTGGCAGCGTCGCCTGGATATACTCCGGGCTGGCGTAACGGTACGTCAACTGCAACATGCGGTCTTCATCACGACGGTATTCGATGGCTGCGCTGCCCGTCGCGATATTGTCCAGTCGTGTATCGTACTGAACACCACCGCGCAGACCCCAACGATCCGTCATGCGCCAGTAGGTGTCGCCCGCCCATACCAGTGAGCCCGTTTTGTTGTCTTTCTCCCAGTTAATGTCGTCATCACCGGTACGAGACTCGGTGAAATAGTAGATTTGACCAACAGAAACGTTAAAACGTTCAACGGCAGCATCATCATATACGCGCGTTGTGACGCCAGTCGTTAACTGGTTAGCAGACGCAATACGGTCAAGCCCGCCGTAGGTACGGTCACGGAACAGGCCGCTGTAGTCTGATTGCAGGAAGGAAGAGTCGTAGTTTTGAATTTTGCTCTGATCGCGATAAGGCACATACAGATACTGCATACGCGGCTCAAGCGTCTGGGTGTATCCATCGGCGAGAAGGCCCATATCACGTTCGAAGATCAGCTTCCCGTCCATTTTGAATTGCGGAAGCGTACGGTTTACCGACTCTTCAAGATCGGTGCCATAGCGTTTGTTATACCAGTCCAGATTTTTCTGCTGGTAGTGGGTGGCCATCAGCTTAGCTTCGGTATTCAGGCTCGCCCAGTCGTTTGACCACGGCAGATTGATCGTCGGCTCGATATGCAGACGCGTTGATTCCGGCATATCCGAGTTGGTGTTGACGAAATGGACCGCCTGAGCATAAACGCGCGTGTCGAAAGGACCCACATCGTTCTGATACCAGTTCACGTCCAGCTGCGGCTCGGCACCATAGGTACTACGCGATTGTGTATCAAATACCTGGAACTGTTTGGTCGACACCGTCGCGTCAAAGTTCTCAATGGCGTAGCCCACGCTGAATTTCTGCGTGGCGTAACCGTCGGTACTGGAGCCGTATTTAGAATCAAAGTCGTTGAAGTAATACGGATCGCTGACTTTGGTGTAGTCGATGTTGAAGCGCCACACCTGATCCAATACCCCGGCGTGCTTCCAGTAGTACATCCAGCGGTGCTTATCACCTTCGCTCGGATGCTCGTCCTGGAACACCTTATCTGATGGCAGATAATCAAATTCCATCAGACCCGCGCCCGCCTTGGTCAGATAGCGGAATTCGTTCTCCCACATGATGTTACCGCGCTTATGGATATAGTGCGGCGTGATCGTGGCGTCCATGTTGGGCGCAATGTTCCAGTAGTACGGCAGGTAGAACTCAAAGTAGTTCGACGTGCTGTACTTGGCGTTCGGGATCAGGAAACCTGAACGACGTTTGTCACCCACAGGCAGTTGCAGGTAAGGGCTATAGAAAATGGGCACCGGGCCGAGTTTAAAACGGGCGTTCCAGATCTCTGCAACCTGTTCTTCACGGTCGTGGATCACTTCACTGCCCACAACGCTCCAGGTATTTGACCCTGGCAAACAGGAGGTAAACGTGCCGTTTTCGAGAATGGTGTAGCGGTTTTCGCCGCGCTGCTTCATCAGGTCCGCGGTACCGCGCCCCTGACGACCGACCATCTGGTAATCACCTTCCCAGACGTTGGTGTCTTTGGTATTCAGATTCGACCAGGCTTTCGGACCTTTCAGGATGACCTGATTGTCGTCATAGTGCACATTACCCAGCGCATCCACCGTACGGACAGGCGCCTGAGCACCTTCCGGTTGCTTCTGGTGCAATTGCACTTCGTCAGCAAGCAGGCGACTGTTTCCCTGGTTAATATCGACATTGCCCGTAAAGGTCGCATTGTCAGGATAATTACCTTTTGCGCTGTCGGCATTAATGGTGACGGGTAAGTCATTCGTATCGCCTTTCACCAGTGGGCGATTGTAACTTGGGACGCCAAGCATACACTGCGAGGCGAGATCGGCTGCGAGCCCCTGTTGGCTATACAGGGCGGTGCCAATCATTGTGGCCAGAAGGGTGGGGATACGTTTTTTCATACGTTGTATTTTATTGTTCCGTCATCAGTGGCTACGGCTTACAAACGCTCAGAGACTATCTTACTCATCAGCGCAGTACCAGCGTTAATCCTGCCCGTTTGCGCGCCAGAGTGTTAGGCTCGCTATCGAATGACGAGTATGATAATGCAAATTATAGGCGATGTCCCTCAATTGACCGTGGCGCGACCACTGTAATGATGGCGTTGCGTCGGCCAGGAACATGACCATTCGGGGAGTATATGCAGTATTGGGGTAAAATAATCGGCGTTGCGTTCGCAATTATTATGGGTGCCGGATTCTGGGGTGTCGTTCTTGGCCTCATTATCGGCCATATGTTTGATAAAGCACGCAGCCGCAAAATGGCCTGGTTTGCTAACCAGCGCGAGCGCCAGTCACTCTTTTTCTCCACCACCTTCGAGGTGATGGGGCACTTAACCAAATCAAAAGGACGCGTAACGGAAGCCGATATTCAGGTGGCCAGCGTCTTTATGGATCGCATGAATCTGCACGGCGAATCCCGCATCGCGGCGCAGAATGCGTTTCGGATTGGTAAATCAGATCACTACCCGCTGCGTGAAAAAATGCGGCAGTTCCGTAGCATCTGTTTCGGGCGTTTTGATTTAATTCGGATGTTTCTGGAAATTCAAATCCAGGCCGCCTTCGCGGATGGCTCTCTGCATCCGAATGAACGGGACGTCCTGTATGTGATTGCTGAAGAGTTGGGCATTTCCCGCATGCAGTTCGATCAGTTCCTGCGCATGATGCAGGGCGGCGCGCACTTTGGCGGCGGTTATCAGCAGCAATCGTCCGGCGGCGGCTGGCAGCAGGCGCAGCGTGGCCCTACGCTTGAAGATGCCTGTAACGTCCTCGGCGTGAAGCCGTCTGACGATGTTACGACCATCAAACGCGCCTATCGTAAGCTGATGAGCGAGCACCATCCGGATAAGCTGGTGGCGAAAGGCCTGCCGCCAGAGATGATGGAGATGGCGAAACAGAAAGCGCAGGAAATCCAGAAAGCCTACGAGCTAATTAAAGAGCAGAAAGGTTTTAAATAAAAAAATGGCCCGACAGTGCCGGGCCATTTTTTCAGAAGTCCACCGGGGCTTTGAACGTCATGGCGTTGCCGAAAGCAGGGTGGGTGATGGTGAGCGTCTGCGCATGCAGTTGCAGGCGCGGCGCTAACGCCAGCGCTTCCGGCGGCGCATAGAATCTGTCCCCCAGAATGGGGTGACCCATCGCAAGCATATGCACACGCAGCTGGTGGGAGCGCCCGGTAATCGGCTTCAGCAGGACGCGCGCGGTGTTATCCGGCGCGTACTCCAGCACTTCATACTCGGTTTGCGCGGCCTTGCCGGTTTCGTAACACACCTTCTGCTTTGGCCGGTTCGGCCAGTCGCAAATCAGCGGTAAATCCACCAGCCCTTCCGCCTGCGCCGGATGGCCCCAGACGCGCGCGACATACTGTTTCTTCGGCTCGCGCTCGCGGAACTGACGCTTCAGCTCGCGTTCTGCCGCTTTATTCAGAGCCACCACAATCACGCCGCTGGTCGCCATATCCAGACGATGGACAGACTCGGCCTGGGGATAATCACGCTGGATACGCGTCATCACGCTGTCTTTATGCTCTTCCAGACGCCCCGGCACGGATAACAAGCCGCTCGGCTTGTTAACCACCATAATGTGCTCGTCCTGATACAGAATGACCAGCCACGGATCCATCGGGGGATTGTAGGGCTCCATTACCATCTTGCGCTCCGCTTACTGATGCGTCACAACGATAAGACGCAGGGCGTCGAGACGCCATCCCGCCTGATTCAGGCTTTCCAGCACCTGCTGGCGGTTGCTCTCAATGGCGGCCAGCTCATCGTCACGAATGTTAGGGTTCACTGCTTTCAACGCTTCCAGACGCGACAGCTCGGCAGAAAGCTTCTCATCGGCTTCGCTACGCGCCGCATCGATCAGCACTCTGGCCGCTTTTTCGGCCTGGGCTTCACCCAGTTGCAGAATGGCATGCACGTCCTGCTGCACCGCATTCACCAGCTTACTGCCGGTATGGCGGTTCACCGCGCTCAGCTGACGGTTGAAGCTTTCAAACTCCACCTGGCCGGCCAGGTTCGTACCGTTTTTATCCAGCAGCAGACGCACCGGAGTTGGCGGCAGGAAGCGGTTAAGCTGAAGCTGTTTCGGCGCCTGCGCTTCCACAACGTAGATCAGCTCCACCAGCAGCGTGCCCACAGGCAAGGCTTTGTTCTTCAACAGGGAGATGGTGCTGCTGCCGGTATCGCCGGAGAGGATCAGATCCAGACCGTTGCGGATCAGCGGGTGCTCCCAGGTGATGAACTGTGCATCTTCGCGGGAAAGCGCCACATCACGCTCAAAGGTGATGGTGCAGCCGTCTTCCGGCAGGCCCGGGAAATCCGGCACCAGCATATGATCGGACGGGGTCAGCACGATCATGTTCTCGCCGCGATCGTCCTGGTTAATGCCGACGATGTCGAACAGGTTCATGGAGAAGCTGATCAGGCTGGTGTCATCGTCCTGTTCTTCGATACTTTCGGCCAGCTGCTGCGCTTTTTCACCGCCGTTGGAGTGGATCTCCAGCAGGCGATCGCGACCCTGCTCCAGCTGAGCTTTCAGCGCGTCGTGCTTCTCTCGACAGGATTTGATCAGCTCATCAAAGCCCTCGGTGTTTTCCGGAGCCGCGAGGTAACCGATCAGATCGCTATGCACCTGGTCATAAATGGTGCGGCCCGTCGGGCAGGTATGTTCAAACGCATCCAGGCCTTCGTGGTACCAGCGAACCAGAACGGACTGGGCGGTTTTCTCCAGATACGGAACGTGGATCTGAATATCGTGCGCCTGACCGATACGATCCAGACGGCCGATACGCTGCTCCAGCAGATCCGGGTTAAACGGCAGATCGAACATCACCAGATTGCTGGCGAACTGGAAGTTACGGCCTTCAGAACCGATTTCGGAGCACAGCAGAACCTGCGCGCCGCTGTCCTCTTCACTAAACCACGCCGCAGCGCGGTCGCGCTCGATAATAGACATGCCTTCATGGAACACGGCGGCGCGAATACCTTCGCGCTCGCGCAGCACTTGTTCAAGTTGCAGGGCGGTGGCTGCCTTGGCGCAGATCACCAGCACCTTCCGGGAACGGTGCGCGGTCAGATAACCCATTAACCACTCCACGCGCGGATCGAAGTTCCACCAGGTGCCAGTGTCGCCTTCAAATTCCTGATAAATTTGCTCCGGGTAGAGCATATCGCGCGCGCGATCTTCCGCTGATTTACGGGTGCCCATAATGCCGGAGACTTTAATCGCCGTCTGGTACTGGGTCGGCAGCGGCAGTTTGATGGTGTGCAGCTCGCGTTTCGGGAAGCCTTTCACGCCGTTACGGGTGTTGCGGAACAGCACGCGGCTGGTGCCGTGACGGTCCATCAGCATGTCGATCAGCTCTTTACGCGCAGATCCCGCATTATCGCTGTCGCTGTTCGCGGCCTGAAGCAGCGGCTCAATATCCTGCTCGCCGATCAGATCGCTGAGGGTGTTAAGTTCATCATTAGAGAGACGATTACCGGCCAGCAGCAGCGCAACGGCGTCCGCCACCGGACGATAGTTTTTCTGCTCTTCAACAAACTGCTCAAAATCGTGGAATCGGTTCGGATCGAGCAGGCGCAGACGGGCGAAGTGGCTCTCAAGACCCAGCTGCTCCGGGGTGGCGGTCAGAAGCAGAACGCCCGGTACGCGCTCGGCAAGCTGCTCAATCGCCATGTATTCACGGCTTGGCGCATCTTCGCTCCAGACGAGGTGGTGCGCTTCGTCGACGACCATCAGATCCCATTCTGCGTCGCACAGGTGCTCCAGGCGCTGCTTGCTGCGGCGTACGAAGTCCAGGGAGCAGATCACCAGCTGTTCGGTTTCAAACGGGTTGTCCGCGTCGTGCTGGGCTTCGGCATAGCGCTCGTCGTCGAACAGGGAGAAGCGCAGGTTAAAGCGGCGCAGCATCTCGACCAGCCACTGGTGTTGCAGCGTTTCCGGCACCACAATCAGCACGCGCTCGGCAGCGCCAGAGAGCAGCTGCTGGTGCAGGATCATGCCTGCTTCGATGGTTTTACCCAGGCCCACTTCGTCAGCCAGCAGCACGCGAGGCGCATGGCGACGGCCCACGTCATGGGCGATATTCAGCTGATGGGGAATAAGGCTGGTACGCTGGCCGCGCAGGCCGCTCCACGGCATGCGGTACTGTTCACTCTGGAACTTACGCGCGCGGTAGCGCAGGGAGAAGCGATCCATTCGGTCGATTTGCCCGGCAAACAGACGGTCCTGCGGCTTGCTGAAAACCAGTTTGCTGTCGAGCAGCACTTCACGCAGGATAACATTCGTCTCGTCGGTATCAAGACGCGTTCCAATGTAGGCGAGCAGTCCATTCTCTTCTTTTACGTCTTCAACCTTCAGCTGCCAGCCTTCGTGGCTGGTCACGGTGTCGCCCGGATTGAACATTACGCGGGTAACAGGGGAGTCATTGCGAGCGTACAGGCGGTTTTCACCGGTAGCAGGGAAAAGGAGGGTAACCATGCGCGCATCGACGGCAACGACGGTTCCTAATCCAAGTTCGCTTTCTGTATCGCTGATCCAGCGTTGACCAAGTGTAAAAGGCATAGTTGTTCGGCTCTAATCTTTAATTGCAGGCAATAGTTCGACCCCGTCAAAAAAGACGGTCATCGAAAAATGGGTCCGGGAATGGAAAGGGCGCTATGGTACTGGATGGCAACGGTTTCGTCACGCGTCAAAATAGCCCAAGTTGTCCTGTCACTAGTGTAGCAAAGTCGTCATTGATGAACGGTAAAATTCCCTCCGCTACCGGCTGAAGCTGGCGGGTCAGGTAGTGATCGTAATCGAGCGGAGACTGCTGGTAATCAACGGGTTCCGGGCCGTTAGTTGTCCAGACGTATTTGATCGTTCCCCGGTTCTGATACTGCGGCGCACGGCCCCGGCGAACATTCTCTTCATCCGCCAGCCGCGCGGCGCGTACGTGGGGAGGAACGTTACGCTGATATTCCGCCAGCGGGCGGCGCAGGCGCTTGCGATACACCAGCTGGTCATCCAGCTCACCCGCCATCAGGCTGGCGATGGTGTCGCGCACGTAGTCCTGATAGGGCTCGTTGCGAAACACCCGCAGGTAGAGCGTCTGCTGGAACTGCTGTGCCAGCGGCGTCCAGTCGGTGCGCACCGTCTCCAGCCCTTTAAACACCATCCGCTGCGTGTCACCTTCCTGAATCAGCCCGGCGTAGCGCTTCTTGCTGCCCTGGTCGGTTCCGCGAATGGTCGGCATTAAAAAGCGGGCAAAATGGGTTTCAAACTCCAGCTCTAACGCGCTGGTTAACCGCTCTTTTTGCAAATTTTCGCGCCACCAGTCGTTCACGTAGACGACCAGTTCTTTGCCGATTTGCGCGGCGTCGTCTTCTGAATGGACCGCTTTCAGCCAGACAAAGGTGGAGTCGGTATCGCCATAAATAACGTCATAGCCCCGGGATTCAATCAGCGCTTTGGTCTGGCGCATAATGTCGTGCCCGCGCATGGTGATGGAAGACGCCAGACGGGGATCAAAGAAGCGGCAGGCGCTGGTACCCAGCACGCCGTAAAAGGCGTTCATAATGATTTTCAGCGCCTGTGAGAGCGGCTTGTTGCCGTGGCGCTTCGCCTCGTCGCGGCCGTGCCAGATGTTTCCCACAATTTCGGGCAGGCAGTGTTTTTCCCGCGAGAAGCGTGCTCCAAGAAAACCTTCGGTGCTGTGCGCATCGTCTGGCTGCGCCATGCCCTCAACCAACCCGACGGGATCGATCAGGAAGGTGCGGATAATCGACGGGTAGAGGCTTTTGTAATCCAGCACCAGCACCGAGTCATACAATCCTGGCCGGGAGTCCATCACGTACCCACCGGGACTGGCCTGCGGCGGCACGTCCCCGAGGTTGGGGGCAACGTACCCTGCCCGGTGCATTCGCGGAAAATAGAGGTGGCTGAAGGCCGCTACCGAGCCGCCGTGCCTGTCGACCGCGAGACCGTTCACCGTCGCGCGTTCCAGCAGGAACGGCATGATCTCGGTTTTGTGGAAGATCTGCGTCACCAGCTCGCAATCTTTCAGGTTATAGGTAGCGAGCGCCGGTTTATCCTCGTTAAAGCGCCGGTCGATCTCGTCCATTCGGTCCCAGGGATTGTCGATGGATTTACCTTCGCCGAGCAGTTCCTGGGCGACCGCTTCCAGCGAGAAGGAAGAGAAGTTCCAGAAGGCGGATTTCAGCGCCTCGATGCCGTCGATAATCAGGCGACCATTGGCCTGCGCGAAGAAAACACCGTTCTTAAAACCGTGCTCACGCCACTCCAGCTCACTGTTGCCGCGCCCCAGAATCAGCGGGATACGGTAACGCTCGGCATGTTTTTGCAGCACGCGCAGGTCAAACTGCACCACGTTCCAGCCGATCAGCACGTCCGGGTCGTGCTCGGCAAACCACTGGTTAAGCTTCTCCAGCAGTTGCGGGCGGCTGTTGACGTACTCCAGATTAAAATCCAGCGCGGACGCATCGCCGTTCGGCGGCCCGAGCATATAGACAACCCGCTGCCCACAGCCTTCCAGGCCAATGCAGTACAGTTCGCCGTGTCGGGTGGTTTCAATATCCAGCGACACCCACTTTAGCGGCGGGCGATAGTGCGGATTAGGCTTCAGGCGCGCGTTAACGATCCTGCCGTTTTGCGCGGCGCCATCTACCCAGACGGGGGCGGTGATAAACCGCTCCATCAGAAAGCGTTCAGGCGGGCGAATGTCGGCCTCGTAAAGCGTCACGCCTGCTTCACGAAGCAGCTTTTCATAGCGCATCAACTGGCGATGGGCGCGGCAGTAGAGGCCGTAAACCGGCTGGCGGTGGAAATCTTTCAGCTGAAGCGGCGTAAGGCGCCAGTTGTTTTCGCCGCGTAGCAGTTGTTTCACTTTCTCGACGTGAGCTTCAGGAATAAAGGCCACGGACTCCTGCGGCGGGAGCGTAACGTTTCGTGGGCCGTTGTCCGTTGCCAGCCAGAATTCAACCTCAGTACCCTGAGGGGTATCCCGCCAGTGTCTGGTCAGTAAAAAGCCTTCTTGCGCCTGCGTCACGGCGTTATCCCATAAAACAAACCAGGCCTGATTATAGCCTGGTTGAGGGGTGTTTGCTGGGGTTTTATACAGTGCCCGTTCCGCCAGATGGCGCTGCGCTTATCCGGCCTACAGGTTCCGCAGGCCCGGTAAGCGCAGCGTCACCGGGCAAGGGTTTACTGCCCGTAGTAGGCTTTCGCACCGTGCTTACGCAGGTAATGCTTATCCAGCAGGGTTTGCTGCATATCCGGCAGCTGCGGTGCCAGCTGGCGGCAGAAGATCCCCATATAGGCGACTTCCTCCAGCACGATCGCGTTGTGCACCGCGTCCTCCGCGTTTTTACCCCAGGCAAACGGGCCGTGGGAGTGCACCAGCACGCCGGGCATTTGCGCCGCGTCGATTCCCTGTTTTTCGAAGGTTTCGACAATCACGTTCCCCGTTTCCCATTCGTACTCACCGCCGATCTCCGCATCGGTCATCAGACGCGTGCAGGGAATGGTGCCGTAAAAGTAGTCCGCGTGGGTGGTGCCGGTGGCCGGAATAGGCTGGCCCGCCTGCGCCCAGATGGTCGCGTGACGCGAATGGGTATGCACAATCCCGCCGATGGTCGGGAAGGCCTGATACAGCAGGCGATGAGTGGGCGTATCGGAGGAGGGCTTTTTATTGCCTTCAACCACTTCACCCGTTTCGATGCTGACCACCACCATGTCTTCTGCGGTCATTACCGTGTAATCCACGCCGGAAGGCTTGATCACGAACACCCCTTTTTCCCGGTCAACGGCGCTGACGTTGCCCCATGTCAGGGTTACGAGGTTATGTTTTGGCAGCGCCAGGTTGGCTTCGAGTACCTGACGTTTGAGATCTTCTAACATTGTCGTCTCCTGCCGGATGGCGCTACGCTTATCCGGCCTACAGAACCGTAGGCCCGGTAAACGAAGTGCCACCGGGCACTCCGTACTTAGCGTTTTGAACCGTAATAGACTTCGTTCCAGCGCAGCGCGTCTTTAAAGGCTGGCAGACGGGTGTTGTTATCAATTACGGTCAGTTCGATGTCGTGCAGCTCGGCAAACTGACGCATATCGTTCAGGTCCAGCGCGTGGCTGAATACGGTGTGGTGCGCGCCGCCGGCCAGGATCCAGGCTTCCGAGGCGGTTGGCAGGTCAGGCTGCGCTTTCCACAAAGCGTTGGCGACCGGCAGCTTCGGCAGAGAATGCGGGGTTTCAACCGCATCGACGCAGTTCACCAGCAGGCGGAAACGATCGCCGAGGTCAATCAGGCTGGCGTTAATGGCCGGGCCGGTACGGGTGTCGAAGATCAGACGGGCCGGATCCGCTTTGCCGCCAATGCCGAGGTACTGCACGTCGAGGATCGGTTTCTCTTCAACCGCGATGGATGGACACACTTCCAGCATGTGCGAGCCGAGCACCAGATCGTTGCCGTTCTCGAAGTGGTAGGTGTAGTCCTCCATAAAAGAGGTGCCGCCCTGTAGACCGGTCGACATCACCTTCATGATGCGAAGCAGAGCGGCAGTTTTCCAGTCGCCTTCGCCCGCAAAGCCGTAGCCCTGCTGCATCAGACGTTGTACCGCCAGACCCGGGAGCTGTTTCAGGCCGTGGAGATCTTCAAAGGTGGTGGTGAAGGCATGGAAGCCGCCCTGTTCCAGAAAACGCTTCATGCCCAGCTCAATACGTGCGGCATCCAGCACGTTCTGGCGCTTGTCACCGTTGACCTGTGCCGCAGGTGTCAGGCGATAGCTGCTTTCGTACTCGTCCACCAGCGCGTTAACGTCGCCATCGCTGATGTCATTCACCACCTGCACCAGGTCGCCCACCGCCCAGGTGTTGACGGAGAAGCCAAATTTAATCTGCGCGGCCACTTTATCACCGTCGGTGACCGCCACTTCGCGCATGTTGTCGCCGAAACGCACCACTTTCAGGTGGCGGGTATCCTGCTTAGATACCGCCTGACGCATCCAGGAGCCAATACGTTTTTGTGCCTGACCGTCCTGCCAGTGCCCGGTCACCACGGCATGCTGTTGACGCATGCGCGCGCCGATGAAGCCGAACTCGCGGCCGCCGTGCGCGGTCTGGTTCAGGTTCATGAAGTCCATGTCGATGCAGTCCCACGGCAGGGAGGCATTGAACTGCGTGTGGAATTGCAGCAGCGGTTTGTTGAGGATAGCCAGGCCGTTGATCCACATTTTGGCTGGCGAGAAGGTGTGCAGCCACACCACCAGGCCAGCGCATTTGTCATCGTAATTGGCATCGCGGCAAATGTTGGTGATTTCGTCCGGGGTGGTACCCAGCGGCTTCAGCACCAGTTTGCACGGCAGTTTGGCTTCCGCGTTCAGCGCATTCACAACGTGCTCCGCGTGTTTCGTCACCTGCTGCAACGCTTCCGGTCCGTACAAATGCTGGCTGCCAATCACAAACCACACTTCATAATTATTAAAAATGGTCATTATCGTGTCCTTAATGTGTCAGGGTTGCCGTAGTATCCGCGGTGCTTTTGGCCGGGGCGGCGACAGGGAGATAGTGAAGTTCGGCGCTTTTTGCCCATTGCTGGTAGCGCTGATAAAGCTGTTCAAAGCGTTGTGCCTGCTGAGTCTGCGGCTGGAGCGTACTTTCGACGGCGCTCGCCATATGCTGTTGCGCGGTCGGGATATCCGCATGTACGCCTGCGGCCACGGCAGCGAAAATCGCCGCGCCCAGCGCACAGCACTGATCGGAGGCCACAATTTGCAGCGGCCGGTTCAGCACGTCGCAGCAGGCCTGCATGATCACCGGGTTTTTACGGGCGATGCCGCCCAGCGCCATCACGTTGTTCACGTCAATGCCCTGCCCGGTGAAGCACTCCATAATGGCGCGCGCGCCGAATGCGGTGGCGGCGATCAGGCCGCCAAACAGCGCGGGCGCGTCGGTCGCGAGGTTGAGATCGGTAATCACCCCTTTCAGACGCTGGTTGGCAAACGGCGTACGACGCCCGTTGAACCAGTCCAGCACCACCGGCAGGTGGTCGAGAGACGGATTTTTTGCCCAGGCTTCGGTGAGCTGCGGCAGGAGCTGTTTTTTGCTGTCGGCAATCTGCGTTTTCAGTTCAGGACGCGCGGCAGCCAGCTGATCCAGCGGCCAGCCGAGCACGCGGCCAAACCAGGCGTAGATATCGCCGAAGGCGGACTGACCCGCTTCGAGGCCGATAAAATCGGGTACCACGCTGCCGTCAACCTGACCGCAGATGCCTTTCACCGCGCGGTCGCCGACGCTGGCTTTATCTGCCGTCAGAATGTCACAGGTGGAGGTGCCGATAACTTTCACCAGCGTGTTGGGCTGCGCACCCGCGCCCACGGCACCCATATGGCAGTCGAACGCGCCGCCGGAAATGGTCACGTTTTGCGGCAGACCTAGGCGTTTCGCCCACTCTTCGCAGAGCGTGCCGACCGGAATATCGGCGGTGAAGGTGTCGGTAAACAGCGGGTATGTCAGGTTTTTGTTGATGATCGGGTCGAGTTCATCGAAGAACGCTGCCGGAGGCAGCCCCCCCCAGCTTTCATGCCACAGCGATTTATGCCCGGCGCTGCAACGGCCACGGCGGATATCCTGCGGGCGAGTGGTGCCGGAGAGCAGGGCGGGAACCCAGTCGCATAGCTCAATCCATGATGCCGCTGCCTGTGCGACCGACGCGTCCGCGCGGGTAACGTGCAGGATCTTGGCCCAGAACCACTCGCTGGAGTAAATCCCGCCGATGTAGCGGGAGTAGTCAGTTTTGCCCGGCTGATGGCATAAGCGGGTGATGGCTTCCGCCTCTTCCACGGCGGTATGGTCTTTCCACAGCACAAACATGGCGTTCGGGTTGTCGGCAAACTCCGGTCGCAGCGCCAGTACGCGGCCTTCGGCATCGACAGGAGCAGGCGTTGAGCCGGTGCTGTCAACGCCAATCCCCACGACATCGGCCCGCTGGGCGTCCGTCAACTCCGCCAGCACGGTTTTGATCGCCGCTTCCATTGATTCAATGTAATCACGCGGGTGGTGGCGGAACTGGTTGTTCGGCGCATCGCAGTAGCGCCCCTCTTGCCAGCGCGGATACCACTCAACGCTGGTTGCTATCTCCAGGCCAGTCGTACAGTCCACTGCCAGCGCGCGAACTGAGTCGCTGCCAAAATCGAGGCCAATTGCAATTGCCATGGTGTTGCTCCATCCAAAAAACAGGTATGGAAGAACATTAGAGACTGGGGACAAAAATCGTCAGGCAGGATCCGCTAATCTTATGGACTAAATTGCTGTGGCCACGCAAAGTGTGACGCCGTGCAAATATTCTATGTGGACATTTCTGCCGCACTTATAGACACTTTTGTTACTGCTTATCTGCCCGTACTGGCGGACAAATCAGGGGGAAAGGCTGAAACATGGCGGACGTAAAAGAGGCGTGATGCTTTTTGGATCTTTTCGCGGGCCATTTTTATACTGCTTTTATCGATATGGACAATTGGTTTCCTTCAGGACCCTTGGGAGAACTGAATCTATGGCCGAACCGCAAAACGATCCCTTACTGCCGGGCTACTCATTTAACGCCCATCTGGTGGCGGGGCTGACGCCAATTGAGGCCGAGGGATATCTCGATTTTTACGTCGATCGCCCTCTTGGCATGAAGGGATATATCCTCAACCTGACCGTACGCGGAGAAGGGGTCGTCAAAAACGGGGATCAGCAGTTTATCTGCCGCCCCGGTGATATGCTGCTGTTCCCGCCGGGGGAGATCCACCACTACGGGCGCCATCCGGATGCCAAAGAGTGGTATCACCAGTGGGTCTATTTCCGTCCGCGCGCCTACTGGCAGGAGTGGCTCTCGTGGCCGGCCATTTTCGCCCATACCGGTTTATATCGCCCGGATGAGGCGCATCTGGCGCAGTTCCGTGAGCTGTTCGCACAGATTATTGAGGCAGGGCAGGCGGGCGGGCGCTACGCCGAACTGCTGGCCATCAACCTGCTTGAACAGGTGCTGCTGCGCCGCATGGAGGCCATCAACGAGTCGCTTAATCCGCCGCTGGACAACCGCGTCCGCGACGCCTGCCAGTACATCAGCGACCACCTTGCCGACAGCCAGTTTGATATTGCCAGCGTCGCCCAGCATGTGTGTCTGTCGCCGTCACGGCTCTCTCATCTGTTCCGCCAGCAGCTTGGCGTGAGTGTACTCAGCTGGCGTGAGGATCAGCGCATCAGCCAGGCGAAACTGCTGCTCAGCACCACCCGAATGCCTATCGCCACCGTCGGGCGTAACGTCGGCTTTGAAGATCAGCTCTATTTCTCTCGCGTGTTTAAGAAGTGCACCGGTGCCAGCCCGAGCGAATTCCGTGCGGGATGTGAATAATCGGTAAACATTCAGGTGAACTTCAGGCGCATCTTGTAAACTATTCAGACAATTGATGCCTTGACGCGGTGCAGGGCGCTAAGCAGAATCGCTGATTCGTTTTCTGACCGGAATAGTTATGCAGGCATTGCTGGAACATTTTATTACCCAGTCCGTTATGTATTCGCTCATCGCCGTGGCGCTGGTGGCGTTTCTGGAGTCGCTGGCGCTGGTCGGGCTGATCCTGCCCGGCACCGTGATGATGGCAGGGCTTGGGGCGCTTATCGGCAGCGGCGAGGTCAATTTCTGGCAGGCGTGGATGGCCGGTATCATCGGTTGTTTGCTGGGGGACTGGATCTCCTTCTGGCTGGGCTGGCGCTTTAAGAAGCCGCTGCACCGCTGGTCGTTCATGAAAAAAAACAAAGCGCTGCTGGATAAAACCGAGCACGCGCTGCACCAGCACAGCATGTTCACCATCCTCGTGGGGCGCTTTGTTGGCCCAACGCGCCCGCTGGTGCCGATGGTGGCCGGGATGCTGGATCTGCCCGTCGCGAAGTTTGTGGTGCCGAACATCATCGGCTGCGTCTTCTGGCCGCCGTTCTACTTCCTGCCGGGGATCCTGGCGGGCGCGGCCATCGATATTCCTGACGGTATGCAAAGCGGCGAGTTCAAGTGGCTGCTGCTGGGAACGGCGGTCCTGCTGTGGCTGGCGGTCTGGCTCTGCTGGCGCCTGTGGCGCAGCGCGAAAGCCAGTGTTGATCGCCTGACGCGCTATCTTCCGCGCACGCGCCTGCTCTGGCTGGCCCCGCTGACGCTGGGTGTGGCTGTCGTGGCGCTGGTGGCGCTGATTCGCCACCCGCTGATGCCGGTGTACGGTGAGATCCTGTTGAAGGTGGTGAGCCGTTAAGGTGTTTTCCCTCTCCCTGTGGGCTAAGGGTTCCCCACAAAATAATGCCTGCACAGACGGCCACCTCTCCCTTGAGGGAGAGGGCTGGGGTGAGGGGGAACATACGGCTCTGGTGGTCATTCCGTTCACTTTATGTTCCTTGCTACTCTGTCACGACATGACCGGTGAACGTGCCAGGGTGGCTCAGTCGCCACCACCCTGGCGACCCGGGCTTCCGGCGGAAAATCGCCGCTTCGCGGTACCTTCGGCTTATTCCTTCCGGCTTATCGGGGACGGGCGGAGGTAACATCCCTGTAAAGCCCGCCCTCTCGGCGCATCCCTGCGCCTCGCCCCGGCCTACAGGAAACGCCTCAGCGATTTACAGCCGTACCAGGGCATCGCTGAAAGCCCTCAGTTATTCTGAAGGCAACGTTATCGCTTTTGCTTTCAAATTACTGGGGATCCCTCTCCCTGTGGGAGAGGACCAGGGTGAGGGCATCAGACCTCACGAATACCTAAAAGTGAAGATGCCCCCGCCTTACCACTCAGAAGTTCTTCTGTTTCCCCATCCCACAAAATACGTCCCTCCGCGATCACCACCGATCGCGGCGCGATGCGTGCGGCATCTTCGATGCTATGCGAAACCATCAGCATCGTCAGTTGCTCGCGCTCGCAAACCTCCTCAACCAGCGAGAGCATCTCCTGACGCAGGGCCGGGTCGAGCGCCGAAAAGGGTTCGTCGAGCAGCAGCAGCGGCTGCTTGCGCACCAGACAGCGTGCCAGCGCCACGCGCTGGCGCTGGCCGCCGGAAAGCTCACCCGGTAGTCTGTTGATAAACGCAGCCAGGCCCATTTGTTCGGCGATCGCCTCCAGCGTCTGACGCTGCGCAACACTGAGTTTTAACCCCGGATCCATACCCAGCGCGATGTTCTGCCACACCGTAAGATGATTGAACAGATTATTTTCCTGGAACAGCATCGACACCGGGCGCGTAGCCGGCGGAGCGTAGGTATATTCGCCATTATCAATGACGATCGACCCGCTGGCAGGCTGCAAAAAACCGGCAATCAGATTGAGCAGAGTACTTTTTCCGGCCCCGCTAGGGCCAAGCACTGCGATTCGCTCTCCCTGACGAACGGAGAGGGTAAAACGCATTGGCAGGTGCTCATAAAGCCAGGTTACATCAGTCAGTTTTAACATCACGCCCCGGAAGTTTTTCGATAACGGTAAATAACGCAAAGCACAGCAGCAACAGGAGCAGCGCCGTGACGGCGCCGTCCTGGCTACGATAGGAGCCAATTTGCTGATAAAGCCAGAACGGCAGCGTGCGGAAATCCTCGTTGCCAAAGAGGGCCACAACGCCAAAATCGCCAATCGACAGCACGCAGGCAAACGCCAGCGCCTGAGCCAGCGGACGCTTTAGCGCGCGCAGTTCGACCACCTTCAGACGCTGCCAGCCCTGCATGCCCAGCGACTGACACAGCAAACTGTAGCGGCTGTTGACGTCGCGCATCGGGTTTTCCAGCACCTTGAGCGCGTAAGGGATAGCCATCAGCGCGTTGGTAAAAATGACGATGCCGTCGGCGCTTTCCGGCAGGCCGATGGTGCTGTTGAACAGTAAAAAGAATCCGGTCGCCAGCACAATACCCGGCATCGCCAGGATCAGCATACCCGTCAGTTCCAGCGCGTGTCCGGCTTTACGGGCATGACGCGCGTACAGCTCGCGGCTGCTCCAGAGCAGCATCATGGTCAGGATCACGCACAGCAGCCCGGCTGCCAGCGCGATGCGCAATGAGATCCACGTCGCCTGCCACAGGACAGGCTGTTGCAGTACCGACAACACATTGCGATTCAGGCCATCAACGATAACGGCCAGCAGCGGGGGCAGCAGAAGCAGGAGGGCCAGCGCGATCAGCATAAAATCCGCGACGCGGCTGTGCAGGCTGTCCTGCGGATCGCGCCAGCCTGTCAAGTGATTGCTGCCTGTGGGGATCGCTTTACTCAGCCGCTGGCTGAGTAACACCAGCGCCAGGCAGCAGACCATCTGCACCATCGCCAGCAGCGCGGCGCGGCCCGGATCGTAGTCGTAACTTAAGGCCTGATAGATCGCCAGCTCAATGGTGGTGGCCTGCGGCCCGCCGCCGAGAGAAAGCACGGTCGCGAAGCTGGCGAAGCAGAGCATAAAGATTAGCGCGGCCACCGGGGCAATCTGGCGTCGCAGCCACGGCCATTCGACAAAGCGGAAGAACGACCAGCCGCGCATGCCAAGCTGGGCGGCAATCTGACGCTGCTCTCCGGGAATGTTTTCCAGCGCCTGTAAAAAGAGACGCGTCGCCATCGGCATATTGAAAAAAATATGCGCCAGCAGAATGCCTTTCAGGCCGTAAGGGGAGAAGGTCCATTCCAGACCAAGCAGGTTGAAGAGGGATGCCAGCCAGCCCTGCCGACCGTAGACGCTCAGAATACCGAACACCGCCACCAGCACGGGCAGGATCAGCGTCATCGCGCACAGCCGCAGCAGGGCAAGCCTGCCGGGGAAACGTCTGCGATAGAGGGCGCGTGCAAGGAAAATGGCCGGGATCGTCGACAGCAGCGCGGAGAGAAACGCCTGCCAGAAGGAGAAACGGATGACGTGCCAGAGATAGCTGTCGTGCCAGAGGGCGAGCAGATCGCTCTCTGGCGCGTTAAACCACAGCGCAAGGAATGCACCCAGACTGACGACCACCATCAGTATGGCGGCGAGCAGCCCGGGAACTAACCAGCCGGGGATCAGCGGCTGACGGCGCGTTGCCATTCACTAATCCATGCGGCGCGCTGGGCGGCAACCTGCTGCGGCGTAAATTCCAGTGAGGTTTGCGGCTTGTTTAGCTGCTCAAAGCCTGCCGGCAGCGCAACGTCAGTGACCGGGTACATCCAGTTTCCTGTCGGAATAGCATTCTGGAATGCCGGGGAGACCATAAATTTCAGGAATTTTTCGGCAAGCTCCGGCTGTTTGCTCGCGGCGGTGCGGGCGGCCACTTCCACCTGCAAATAATGCCCTTCAGCAAAGTTCGCGGCGGCGTAGTTATCCTTCTTCTCGGCGATAATGTGGTAGGCCGGAGAGGTAGTGTAGCTCAGCACCAGATCGCTTTCGCCTTTCAGGAACAGGCCGTAGGCTTCGCTCCAGCCTTTGGTGACGGTAACGGTTTTCGCGGCCAGCTTCTGCCACGCTTCCGGCGTTTTATCCCCGTAGACTTTCTGCATCCACAATAGCAGCCCCAGACCCGGGGTGCTGGTACGCGGATCTTCATAAATTACGCGCCATTTCTGGTCACTTTCGACCAGCTCTTTCAGGCTTTTGGGCGGATTCTTCAGCTTGTTTTTATCGTAGACAAACGCAAAGTAGCCGTAATCAAAGGGAACGAAGGTGTCGTTTTTCCAGCCGCCCGGTACGTTGACGGCATCTGACGCCACACCGCTTTTGGCGAACAGTCTGGTTTGGGTGGCGGCTTCCAGCAGGTTGTTATCCAGCCCGAGCACCACGTCGGCTTTGCTGTTTTTGCCTTCCATGCGCAGACGGTTGAGCAGCGAGACGCCATCTTCCAGCGCCACGAATTTCAGCTCGCAGTTGCAGTCGGCTTCAAAGGCTTTTTTTACCACCGGGCCGGGGCCCCAGTCGGCGGAGAAGGAGTCGTAGGTGTAGACCGTCAGAACGGGCTTAGCAAAAACAGGCAGCGCAAACAGCGCCAGCAGAGGAAGAACGTTTTTTAACACTTTGCACCTCAGGGTTGAGTGGCAAAGGATTTTGAGAGACAGCCTCAAATCCCTTCGCCGGCGTTATCCGGATCAGGTTCGACGGGTATTATCTCAGCGCACATCAGTGATGCAGCACCCCGTTGAGAACGGCGCTATTGTAATGATTTGGTGAATATTACGAAAGCGTTATGGCTCCGGCGGCGCAAACCAGGCGGATTTAAAATCAAACCAGCCGAGGGTATTCATCCGCAGGCCGCGCATGCTGCGCTGCCCCTGGATCAGCAGCCAGTGGTGAATCAGCGGTACGATCGTCTGCCCGGTCAGTAATTCCTGACACCAGGCGGCCAGATCCATTTCTCCCGCCCGCCACCGCGCGGCGTCCTGCTGCCAGTCCCGGTTGATACAGTGCTGAATCAGGGGCACCTCGTACAGGTGAGAAAAGAGCGAGAAATCAAGCGGCAGCGTAAAGTTTGCGCTGTTGAGCCAGATATCGCTGATGACGTCTCCGCGATGCCATTCATCATAATCGACTTCCTGAATCGCCAGCGTCACGCCTTCGGCTGCCAGCAGCGTGCTCATGATCCTCGCCAGAAAACGGTGCTCAATGTGATCGCGATAGTAGCTGAGGGTGATGATCTCCAGTCCGGCAGGCTTTTCACTGCGGACGGGCTGCGCATGGTGCCAGCGTGGGAGCAGGCCATAGGCCGGGAACCACCAGGTCTGGTATTGCTCCTCTGCGTGATAAATCAGGTTAGCGGGCGCCAGAATATGGCTTATCCACCTGCGGACGTCGTGGTTTGCCCCGCGATGGCTGCGGCCATCAAAGAGCAGGTAGTAGCAGCCCTCCTCCAGGCGGCTTTCGAACGCCTTTTCACCGGCTGTTGGCCCTTCCAGGGTCAGGCCTGCGCTCAGCTCTTCGTTGAGATCCGGTAACACCCAGACGTTCACTTCGTCGATCAACGCCCTATAGCCAAAGTAATCATCAAAGGCGCGGATCTTCAGTTGATTACTGTTGTTCCGTGAAACGGAGTAGGGGCCCGTACCAATCGGCTGGCTGGAAAAATTGTTCAGGGATCGCCACTCGGCAGGCAGGATCATTGATGGCACGTAGCCCAGAAGCCACGGAAGCCATTTGTCCGGCTGCGAAAGCTCAATATCCAGCGTCCAGGCCGTTGGGGAGTGGATCCGCGTGATATGCGAATAGAGCGGCAGCGTGCGGGCGCGCTCTAAAGAGGCGATAACGTCGCGCATCTCCAGCTCGCGTCCATGGTGGAAATGAATGCCGGGGCGTAGAAAGAAGCGCCAGTGCAGCGGAGACACCTGTTGCCAGTGATGGGCAATATCCGCTTCCAGTTCCCCGTTTTCCTCATTTATCCGCGTCAGGCCGCTGAAAATCTGCCGGGCCATGTGGGTTTCAGAGCGACGTAACGCCGTACCGGGCAACAGATTTTTCATTGGGCGGTAGTAAAGTACCCGCAGAATGTGGCGTCCCTGACGAAAGCTGCGTCCCAGATGCGAGACCAGCATCTGGCGCACGGCGGCTTTGTCGCCCACCAGCTGGACCAGCTGATCGATGCGGTCCTGCTCCAGCAGATCCTCCGCTCGCTGTTGCTGTAACGCCAGGCCGGTATAAAGGAAAGTCAGGCGCGAACGCTTGCCGCGTCCGGCTTCGGCCTCCCAGTTTAGCCAGCCCTGCTGCTGCATGGTATTAAGGAGCGTGCGCATATGACGCCGGGAGCAGTTGAGGAGCTCGGCCAGCTCGTTCAGCGTGGTCTCCTGCGATTGCCCCTCGCAGCACTGCCAGAGGCGGATAAATTGTTGTTGCAGACGACCGGAAGGCATAAAAGGGGAACTCCTGACAAAAAATCAGCAATTTATTAATCCCTATATTAAGCCAATAATCCTTTTCGATGAAGCGAGGAGGTAAATTATGAAGAGGTCTACCGCACGTCAGTTTTATCAGCACTATTTTTCAGCGACAAAGGGAGTGTCCTGGCTGGCCCGCCAGTGCGCAGAGCAGCGGCTGAGAATACTGGAAGATCTGATGCAGTGGGACGTTACGAAACCGACCTCTTCTCGCTAACTCGCCTCGATCATGTGTGACTGAGTATTGGTGCTAATCACCTGCCAGCAAAATGTTTTTTGCTGGCTTTTTTCGTTTACTATTTCACCCAATTTCGATTCGCTTTCATAAGGACTTGCGCATGCTCTGGTTGATGACGATGGGGCGACGCCTGAATGGCGTGTACGCCGCTTTTATGCTGGTGGCCTTCATGATGGGCGTGGCCGGCGCGCTACAGGCGCCGACGTTGAGCCTGTTTCTCAGCCGCGAGGTGGGGGCGCAGCCGTTTTGGGTGGGTCTGTTCTACACCGTCAACGCCATTGCCGGGATCCTCGTCAGCCTGTGGCTGGCGAAACGATCCGACAGCCAGGGCGATCGCCGTAAGCTGATCCTCTTTTGTTGCGCCATGGCCGTGGGCAACGCGCTGCTGTTTGCCTTCAACCGCCATTACCTGACGCTCATTACCTGCGGCGTGCTGCTGGCCTCTCTGGCGAACACCGCGATGCCGCAACTGTTCGCCCTGGCCCGGGAGTACGCCGACAGCTCGGCGAGGGAAGTGGTGATGTTCAGCTCGGTGATGCGTGCGCAGCTCTCTCTCGCGTGGGTCATCGGTCCGCCGCTGGCGTTTATGCTGGCGCTGAACTACGGCTTCACCACCATGTTTTCCATCGCGGCGGGGATTTTTGTCATCAGCCTGGCGCTGATAGCCTTTGCGCTGCCATCGGTGGCGCGCGTAGAGCAGGTGACGGACAAGCCCATCACGCAGGTGAGCGGCTGGCAGGATAAAAACGTCCGCATGTTGTTTATCGCCTCCACGCTGATGTGGACCTGCAACACCATGTACATTATTGATATGCCGCTGTGGATCAGCAGCGATCTGGGACTGCCCGACAAGCTGGCGGGTATTCTGATGGGCACCGCTGCCGGGCTGGAGATCCCGGCGATGATTCTGGCGGGTTACTACGTCAAACGTTTCGGAAAGCGTCGGATGATGGTCGTCGCCGTGGCGGCCGGGGTACTGTTCTACGCGGGGCTGAACCTGTTCCATTCGCGTGAAGCCTTGCTGGCGTTACAGCTGTTTAACGCGGTATTTATCGGCATCGTTGCCGGGATAGGCATGCTCTGGTTCCAGGATTTAATGCCGGGGCGCGCAGGCTCCGCGACCACGCTGTTTACCAACAGTATCTCTACCGGCGTGATTCTGGCAGGGGTAATTCAGGGGGCGCTGTCGCAAAGCTATGGGCATGCATCCGTGTACTGGGTGATCGCAGCGATTTCGCTTGTCACGCTGATACTGACGTGCCGGGTAAAAGACGTTTGATTCTGGAAGGCGGCTTCACGAAATGAAACGATTTTCTGACAGGCGCCGAGAAGGCGCATAGAGTGCGTGGCGGGTGCTTGAGGCTGTTTGCCTCAGGCTTTCGCAAGAGGCAAACAGTGGAGAGTCCCACATCAAAAAACTGATGGGGAGACAAACTTCACAACGATCATTGCGAGGTTAGTCTCTTCATTGCCGAAAAGCAATAAGGAGGCTGGAATGCCAAAACGTACTCTGCTGTTAGGTTTGTTTCTGATCTGTACGACGCTGTTGATCTTCACCTGGATGGTGCGCGACTCGCTGTGTGAGCTGCACTTCAGACAGGAGAAAACAGAGCTGGCGGCAGTGTTGGCTTACGAAGCAAAACGTTAGCAGTATTGGCGGGGAGTTTTCCCCGCCTCTCCAGAGTGGTTGAGCCTCAACGCACCCTTATCAATGGCCCGCGCCCTGCGGGCCATTGCCTTTAACCCATAAACGCAGGCTGTTTTTTCTCGTAAGCGGAGATAGCCTCTTCGTGTTGCAGCGTCAGGCCAATGCTATCCAGACCGTTCAGCATGCAGTGGCGGCGGAACGCATCAATGCTGAAGCTGTAGATCTTATCCCCTGCTTTCACCACTTCCGCTTCCAGATCCACCTCAAACGAAATCCCCGGATTCGCCTGCACCAGCGCAAACAGTTCATCGACCTGTTCGTCACTCAGCGTCACCGGCAGCAGCTGGTTGTTGAAGCTGTTGCCGTAGAAGATATCCGCGAAGCTCGGGGCGATAACCACCTTAAAGCCGTAGTCGGTTAATGCCCAGGGCGCATGTTCACGCGACGATCCGCAGCCAAAGTTTTCCCGCGCCAGCAGAATGGAAGCCCCTTTGTATTCCGGAAAGTTCAGGACGAATTCCGGGTTCGGCACTTCGCCTTTATCGTCGAGGAAACGCCAGTCGTTGAACAGATGCGCACCAAAACCCGTGCGCGTCACTTTCTGCAAAAACTGCTTAGGAATGATCGCGTCAGTATCGACGTTAGCGGCGTCCAGAGGGACAACCCGGCCCGTATGTTGGGTAAATTTCTCTGCCATGATTGTCTCCTTATTTCAGGCTGCGAATATCGGCGAAATGACCGGTGACTGCCGCAGCGGCGGCCATTGCCGGGCTGACCAGGTGGGTGCGCCCACCGCGGCCCTGACGGCCTTCAAAGTTACGGTTGCTGGTGGAGGCACAGCGGTCGCCCGGATTCAGGCGGTCGTTGTTCATGGCCAGACACATGGAGCAGCCGGGCAGGCGCCACTCGAAGCCTGCTTCAATAAAGATCTTATCCAGACCCTCCGCTTCCGCCTGGGCTTTCACCGGCCCGGAGCCCGGCACAACCAGCGCCTGCACGCCCGGCGCCACTTTGCGGCCTTTAGCAATTTCTGCCGCTGCGCGTAAATCTTCAATACGGGAGTTGGTACAGGAGCCGATGAACACTTTATCAATGCTCACGTCGGTCAACGGCACGCCGGGCTTCAGCCCCATATAGGCCAGCGCTTTTTCCGCACTGGCACGTTCGACCGGATCGGCAAAGGAGGCCAGGTCAGGAATGCTGTCGTTGACGGAAATCACCTGGCCCGGGTTGGTGCCCCAGGTGACCTGCGGGGCGATCTCTTCCGCCTGTAACGTCACAACGGTATCAAAAATTGCCCCCTCGTCCGTTTTCAGGGTTTTCCAGTACGCTACCGCGTCGTCAAAATTCTGACCTTTCGGCGCATGCAGACGCCCCTTCACATAGTTGAAAGTGGTTTCGTCTGGGGCCACCAGGCCTGCTTTGGCGCCCATCTCAATGGCCATGTTGCACAGGGTCATACGACCTTCCATGCTCAGCGCCTGGATAGCGTCGCCGCAGAATTCCACGACGTGACCGGTGCCGCCTGCGCTGCCGGTTTTGCCGATAATCGCCAGCACGATATCTTTCGCGGTGATACCCGGCGCGGCTTTACCCTTCACTTCAATCTTCATGGTTTTGGCGCGGCCCTGCTTCAGGGTCTGCGTCGCCAGAACGTGTTCAACTTCAGAGGTCCCAATCCCGAACGCCAGGGCGCCAAATGCGCCGTGCGTCGCGGTGTGGGAGTCGCCGCAGACGATGGTCATGCCCGGCAGAGTAATACCCTGCTCAGGCCCCATTACGTGGACGATACCCTGATAGGGGTGGTTCAGATCGTACAGCTCCACGCCAAACTCGTTACAGTTCTTAATCAGCTCCTGCATCTGGATACGCGCCATCTCGCCAGATGCATTGATGTCTTTGGTCTGGGTGGAAACGTTGTGATCCATCGTGGCAAAGGTTTTACCCGGCTGACGCACCGGGCGCTTATGCGCGCGCAGGCCGTCAAATGCCTGAGGAGAGGTCACTTCGTGTACCAGATGACGGTCGATGTACAACAGTGGGGTTTCGTTTGGTGCTTCGTAAACAACGTGCGCATCAAACAACTTCTCATATAACGTCTTAGCCATGATTACACCCCTTCAGCGACATAGCGGGCAATGATGTCGCCCATTTCATCGGTACTGACTGCCGCCGTGCCGCGTGCTAAATCACCGGTACGGACGCCTTCTTCTAATGCCCGGTTAATGGCGTTTTCAATTGCGGTTGCTGCATCGCCTGCATCCAGGCTGTAGCGCAGCAGCAGAGCCAGGGAGAGGATCTGCGCAATCGGGTTGGCGATGTTTTTACCTGCGATATCCGGCGCGGAGCCGCCCGCCGGTTCGTACAGGCCAAAGCCTTCTTCGTTCAGGCTGGCCGAGGGCAGCATGCCCATGGAGCCGGTGATCATGGCGCACTCATCCGAGAGAATATCGCCGAACAGGTTGGAGCACAGCAGCACGTCAAACTGGGACGGATCTTTGATCAGCTGCATCGTTGCGTTGTCGATATACATATGTGACAGCTCAACGTCCGGGTACTGCCTGGCAACTTCACTGACGATTTCGCGCCACAAAATAGACGACTGGAGCACGTTCGCTTTATCAATAGAGGTCACTTTACGGCGGCGTTTGCGCGCTGACTCAAACGCGATATGCGCGATACGTTCAATTTCAAAACGGTGATAGACCTCGGTATCAAACGCTTTCTCATGCTGACCGCTGCCTTCGCGGCCTTTTGGCTGCCCGAAGTAGATCCCGCCGGTCAGCTCACGCACGCAGAGAATGTCGAAACCGTTGGCGGCGATATCGGCGCGCAGCGGGCAAAACTCTTCCAGCCCCGGGTACAGCTTCGCCGGACGCAGGTTGCTGAACAGTTTGAAGTGTTTACGCAGCGGCAGCAGCGCGCCGCGCTCTGGCTGCTCTGCTGGAGGCAAATGTTCCCACTTAGGGCCACCCACGGAACCAAACAGCACGGCATCGGCATTTTCGCAGCCTTCTACAGTCCCTTTCGGCAGTGGCGTACCGTGGTTATCAATCGCAATACCGCCCACGTCGTAGTGGCTGGTGGTAATTTTCATCGCAAAACGCGAACGTACGGCTTCCAGTACTTTCAGCGCCTGTGCCATCACTTCCGGACCAATACCGTCGCCCGGCAACACAGCAATATGGTAATTCTTCGACATTACACGGTTTCCTTGTTGTTCTCTTTATTCTGAGCTTTGCGTTGCAACTCTTTTTCGACTTCGGCGGCGCGCCAGATGTTGTTCAGGACATGCACCATCGCTTTCGCGGAGGATTCAACGATATCTGTCGCCAGACCCACACCGTGGAAACGGCGACCGTTATAGTTGACGACGATATCAACCTGGCCCAGCGCGTCTTTACCGTGCCCTTTAGCCGTCAGGTCATATTTCACCAGTTCAACGTCGTACTCGGTGACGCGGTTAATCGCCTGGTAAATGGCATCCACAGGTCCGTTACCGTTGGCGGCTTCCGCTTTAATTTCATCGCCGCAGGCCAGCTTGACGGAGGCGGTAGCGATATCACTTGAGCCTGACTGAACGGTGAAGTAGTCCAGACGGAAGTGTTCTGGCTCTTCCTGCTGTTTGTTGATGAATGCCAGCGCTTCCAGGTCGTAATCGAAGACCTGGCCTTTCTTGTCAGCCAGCTTCAGGAATGCGTCGTACAGCTGATCCATGTTGTAATCGCTGTCCTGATACCCCATCTCTTCCATACGGTGTTTCACCGCCGCGCGGCCAGAGCGCGAGGTCAGGTTCAGCTGAACCTGGTTCAGACCGATGGATTCCGGAGTCATGATTTCGTAGTTTTCACGGTTCTTCAGCACGCCATCCTGGTGAATACCGGAGGAGTGAGCGAACGCGCCAGTACCAACAATCGCCTTGTTCGCCGGGATCGGCATATTGCAAATCTGGCTCACGGTCTGGCTGGTGCGCCAGATTTCGTTGTGATTGATGCGAGTGTGTACGTTCATAATGTCTTTGCGCACCTTGATCGCCATGATCACTTCTTCCAGCGAGCAGTTGCCGGCGCGTTCACCAATGCCGTTCATTGCCCCTTCTACCTGACGCGCGCCGGCGTGGACGGCAGCGATGGCATTGCCCACTGCCAGACCCAAATCATCGTGGGTGTGAACAGAGATGATGGCTTTATCAATATTAGGTACGCGGTCGTACAGGCCGGTGATGATGTTAGAGAACTCAAACGGCATGGTGTAGCCGACGGTATCCGGGATGTTGATGGTTCTGGCTCCGGCATTAATCGCGGCTTCCACTACACGGGCCAAATCGTCAATCGGCGTGCGGCCTGCATCTTCACAGGAGAATTCGACGTCATCAGTGTAGTTACGCGCGCGTTTAACCATATACACCGCACGTTCGATCACTTCATCCAGCGTGCTGCGCAACTTGGTTGCAATGTGCATGGGGGAGGTGGCAATGAATGTATGGATACGGAAGGCTTCTGCAACTTTCAGGGATTCCGCGGCCACATCAATATCTTTCTCAACGCAGCGAGCCAGACCGCACACGCGGCTGTTTTTGATGGTGCGGGCGATGGTCTGTACTGACTCGAAATCACCCGGCGAGGAGACGGGAAAGCCGACTTCCATTACGTCTACACCCATGCGTTCGAGGGCCAGCGCAATTTGCAGTTTTTCTTTAACACTCAGGCTCGCCTGTAATGCCTGTTCACCGTCACGTAAAGTAGTATCGAAAATAACGACTTGCTGGCTCATGGGTTAGGTCCTTGTCAGTCTTAGGGCGCCTTGCTACGAGCATAAAAAAACCCGCGCAGTGGCGCGGGTTTTTAGTTTTACTGAAGACGATTCAACGCTGAATTTCGCCCGCCAGTCTACCGCGCACAGTGGATGCGTTTAGTAGTAGTAGACCGGTGAAACGAAGGGTGCGAATCATGAATCGTGCTCCAGATGAATGCGATATGCTTTTAGTGGTACTGGATACGCCGACTCATGTCAACCCCTCTCAGGCAAAACGGCCACTCAGCGCAGGATAAACACATTAGCTAATTGTGCTGGTTTTTACGCTGTTAACCGATTTAATTGTCTATTATTGGACTTGAGATTCATCTCTGGAATAATTTGAATATAATTGGTAGCAATTGAACACAGTATTTTTACCGATGTGCTGTGAAATGGAATGTGTTTTATTTCATTGAGTTATAAGTTCTATGAATGAATCATGGGCGGGAAAGTTATCAATATTGATATCATTTTGTTAATGAAATCGTGGTGTATGCTCTTCATAGTTTAATAATACTTAAGTTATTATTAACTAAGGCGGTGATTGTGTATTTGCCAGCTTTATGGTTTCATGCCTGCATTAAAGTTTTAGATATCATTTGAACGATTTTTAGCTCTTCATTCAGGGAATGCTTAATGCCATCTCTTGAATGAGGGTTCTTTATATATTCTGAATTTTAAATAATTTCCTTTCGCTTGTTGTATATGCATGGTAAATCATATTTTTCGAAGTTATTACTGTACTTTGGCAAAGGGAATTTAGCGTGACAGTGGAGTCAGAAATGCCAGAAAATAATATTAACCAACCACAGCCTTATGATGGGGTTAAGCCTCAGTTACGCACAGTGGATCTCAACCTGTTAACTGTATTTGATGCAGTTATGCAGGAGCAGAATATTACGCGAGCAGCGCAATCTCTGGGAATGTCTCAACCTGCCGTGAGTAATGCCGTAGCCAGACTTAAGGTGATGTTTAACGACGAGTTATTCGTCCGGTATGGAAGAGGTATCCAGCCCACGGCGCGTGCATTCCAGCTATTCGGTTCGATTCGTCAGGCGCTACAGCTGGTTCAAAATGAGCTTCCCGGCTCAGGGTTTGAACCTTTAAGCAGTGAGCGGGTTTTCCATCTCTGTGTTTGCAGTCCGTTAGACAATTATTTGACGTCTGTTATATATAATAAAGTTGAACAGATTGCTCCTAATATTCATCTCGTTTTTAAATCATCTTTAAATCAAAACACTGAGCACCAGCTTCGTTATCAGGAAACGGAGTTCGTTCTGGGCTACGAAGAGTTTCGCCGTCCAGAGTTTGCCTGTGTTCCGTTGTTTAAAGATGAAATGGTGTTAGTCGCCAGCAAAAAACATCCACGCATGAATTCGCCGCTGCGTGAAAGCGATGTTTACAGCGAGCAGCATGCCGTTGTTGCTCTGGACAGATATGCTTCGTTCAGTCAGCCGTGGTATGACACTGCCGATAAACAAGCCAGCGTGGCCTATCAGGGGATGGCGATGGTCAGCGTTTTAAATGTCGTTTCTCAGACGCAGCTAGTCGCTATTGCACCGCGCTGGCTTGCTGAAGAGTTCTCCGATTCGCTGAGCCTGCAAATTTTACCTCTGCCGCTCAAGCTGAATAGCCGTACCTGTTATCTTTCCTGGCATGAAGCGGCGGGGCGGGATAAAGGGCACCAGTGGATGGAAGAGTTGCTGATCAATATTTGTCGTCGATAAGTCAGGGTGAATAAACCGCATGGTGCCATGCGGTTTATTCTGTGATTTTTTATGCAGGCAATATTTTGTTCTGTGCGAATTTTTTCAGACGCTCAGGGCGGCTTAAAAATAGATGATTTCCTGATCCATCCTCTTTTTAAGAGATGAATTATTAGCGTCTCCCCTCATACCAGACGAATCCACCATATTCGTGTCTGACAGCTATTTTTTCTGCTTTTATTGCCCATTCCCGCATTCCGTTTGCTAATTGCCTGCCTCATAACGAGCGGTTAAGGTATCCCTCACTCTGCACATTATAAGATGGGTTTACCCTGTCAGAAGACGGCGCGGAAATGAATTCTGTTGACCGTCTATAACAAAAGCCTGGAGGCAAAGCATGGAGATGTTGTCTGGCGCGGAAATGGTCGTCCGATCGCTTATCGATCAGGGCGTGAAACAAGTGTTTGGCTATCCCGGAGGCGCGGTTCTCGATATTTATGACGCGCTGCACACGGTAGGCGGTATTGATCATGTTCTGGTTCGTCATGAACAGGCTGCTGTGCATATGGCTGACGGCCTGGCCCGCGCCACGGGAGAAGTGGGTGTAGTGCTGGTCACTTCGGGGCCGGGAGCGACCAATGCCATCACCGGCATTGCGACTGCGTATATGGACTCTATTCCACTGGTCATTCTCTCCGGACAGGTGGCGACGTCACTGATTGGCTATGATGCGTTTCAGGAATGCGACATGGTGGGGATCTCACGCCCCGTGGTGAAGCACAGCTTTCTGGTTAAGCAAACGGAAGATATCCCGGGCGTGCTGAAAAAAGCCTTCTGGCTGGCCGCCAGCGGTCGTCCTGGGCCAGTGGTTGTCGATCTGCCAAAAGATATTCTCAATCCCGCGAATAAACTGCCTTACCTGTGGCCTGAGTCGGTGAGCATGCGTTCGTATAATCCGACGACGCAAGGGCACAAAGGCCAGATTAAGCGTGCGCTGCAAACGCTGCTGGCTGCGAAAAAGCCCGTAGTCTATGTGGGGGGCGGCGCCGTCAATGCAGCCTGTGAAACGCAACTACGCGAACTGATTGAGAAGCTGAATCTTCCTGTCGCGTCATCGCTGATGGGGCTGGGGGCATTCCCGGCTACCCACCGTCAGGCGCTGGGCATGCTGGGTATGCATGGCACCTATGAAGCCAATATGACGATGCACCATTCTGATGTGATTTTTGCCGTCGGCGTACGTTTTGACGATCGCACCACCAATAACCTGGCGAAATACTGTCCGAATGCGACGGTGCTACACATTGATATCGATCCTACTTCTATCTCTAAAACGGTGCCGGCGGATGTGCCCATCGTGGGGGACGCACGACAGGTGCTGGATCAAATGTTGGAACTGCTGGCGCAGGAGACCGCCTCTCAACCGCTGGATGAGATCCGTGACTGGTGGCAACAAATCGAACAATGGCGCGGCCGTCAGTGCCTTAAATACGACACGCAGAGTGAAAACATCAAGCCGCAGGCGGTGATCGAGACGATCTGGCATCTGACCAAAGGCGAGGCGTATGTCACTTCTGACGTAGGCCAGCATCAGATGTTCGCTGCGTTGTATTACCCGTTTGATAAACCGCGTCGCTGGATCAACTCAGGCGGGCTTGGCACGATGGGCTTTGGTCTGCCCGCCGCGCTGGGGGTGAAGCTGGCGTTGCCGAACGAAACGGTTATCTGCGTAACGGGTGATGGCAGTATACAGATGAATATTCAGGAGCTTTCTACTGCGCTGCAATATGAGTTGCCAGTGCTGGTGCTTAACCTGAATAACGGTTACCTCGGTATGGTGAAGCAGTGGCAGGATATGATTTATTCCGGCCGTCACTCTCAGTCTTATATGAAGTCACTTCCGGACTTTGTCCGTCTGGCTGAAGCCTATGGTCATATTGGCATGCGGGTAACCGATCCGTCAGAGCTGGAAGCGAAGCTCGGCGAAGCGCTTGAGCACGTTAAAAACAATCGCCTCGTCTTCATGGACGTCATCGTAGACGGCACAGAGCACGTTTATCCGATGCATATCCGTGGCGGTGGTATGGATGAAATGTGGTTAAGCAAAACGGAGAGAACCTGATATGCGCCGGATATTATCTGTATTACTGGAAAATGAGTCGGGCGCACTGTCACGCGTCATTGGGCTTTTTGCGCAGCGCGGATACAACATTGAAAGCCTGACCGTTGCGCCGACCGATGATCCAACGCTCTCCCGCATGACGATCCAGACTGTCGGCGATGCGAAAGTGCTTGAGCAGATCGAAAAGCAATTGCACAAGCTGGTGGACGTGTTGCGCGTCAGCGAGCTGGGGCAGGGGGCTTACGTCGAACGTGAAGTGATGCTGGTGAAAATTCAGGCCAGCGGTTATGGCCGTGAAGAGGTCAAGCGTAACACGGATATTTTCCGTGGGCAGATCATTGACGTCACGCCTTCTATATATACTGTGCAGCTTGCCGGAACGAGCGATAAGCTGGATGCGTTCCTGGCCTCCGTCAGGGATGTGGCAAAAATTGTTGAAGTTGCGCGCTCTGGCGTTGTTGGCCTCTCGCGCGGCGATAAAATCATGCGTTAGTTGCGCAAAAGGTTCGCCTCTTTCAGCCCGGTAGCCAAAGCCGGGCTTTTTTTTGCGTAATCCACCGACAACGCGGACAAAAGCGGTTGCCGTGAAAGCTATTCTGCGTTTAGATGTTAAAATATTTAACCATAACCTTGACAGGGCCATGGACTTTTTTCTTTTTTTGAGGGGCAATTGTGAAACTGGATGAAATCGCCCGGCTCGCCGGCGTGTCGAGAACCACGGCCAGCTATGTGATTAACGGTAAAGCAAAGCAGTATCGTGTCAGCGATAAGACCGTTGAGAAAGTGATGGCAGTCGTTCGTGAGCATAATTACCATCCGAATGCTGTCGCCGCAGGTTTACGTGCCGGACGCACCCGCTCGATTGGCCTGGTGATCCCGGATCTGGAAAACACCAGCTATACCCGCATCGCCAACTATCTTGAACGTCAGGCTCGTCAGCGGGGCTATCAGCTGTTGATTGCCTGCTCCGAGGATCAGCCCGACAACGAGATGCGCTGCATTGAGCATCTGCTGCAACGTCAGGTTGACGCCATCATCGTGTCGACCTCTTTACCACCCGAGCATCCTTTCTATCAGCGCTGGGCGAACGATCCATTCCCGATTGTGGCGCTGGATCGTGCTTTGGATCGTGAACATTTCACCAGCGTCGTAGGTGCCGATCAGGACGATGCAGAAATGCTGGCTGCCGAGCTGCGTACCTTCCCGGCGGAAACGGTGCTCTATCTTGGCGCTTTGCCTGAACTATCCGTGAGCTTCCTGCGTGAACAAGGGTTCCGTACGGCGTGGAAAGACGATCCGCGTGACGTTCATTATCTGTATGCCAACAGCTATGAGCGCGAAGCGGCTGCTCAGCTGTTCGAGAAATGGCTGGAAACGCACCCGATGCCGCAGGCGTTGTTTACCACCTCGTTTGCCCTGTTGCAGGGGGTGATGGACGTGACGTTACGTCGCGATGGCAAGCTGCCATCCGATCTGGCGATTGCGACCTTCGGCGATAACGAACTGCTCGACTTCCTGCAATGTCCGGTGCTGGCCGTGGCTCAGCGTCACCGCGACGTCGCCGAGCGCGTGCTTGAGATTGTTCTGGCAAGCCTGGATGAACCTCGCAAACCGAAACCCGGGCTTACGCGTATCAAACGTAATCTCTATCGGCGCGGGATTTTGAGCCGCCATTAATATTTCCACAGGGGCGGTAAAACTGCCCCTTTTGCGGCGCATTTATTGCGGGAAATAATTCCCGGATAAAAATTAGGATTTATCTCTAAGATTCGTAGCCGGCTATTTTTCTGAATCCGTTTTGGCGTTAAAAAGCGCAATTATAATTTTTAACGGGCATTCTTTTGTATTGTTTTGTTACAAACAGCCGCCAGCCGATGAATATTCAGCCATTTTTTACTGTCCCCTTCAGCCCTCAATGTACACGAACGAATCCATATTGCCTTGCGCTTAATCTGGTGCTGTTATCCCCCGGCGATATGCCTTAAAATGCTGCCCGCGTCGCAAACTGACACTTTATATTTCCCTGCGATGATATTGAGTGAGTCTTAACGCTCGTGTGCATATTCGGTTTTTTTCTTACAAATATTCATAACGTTAATTTTGCCTCGCCAGTTGTGTAGTTATTAGCCAGGTCACTCTTGCTCTGTAAATACGGTGCTTTCGCGCCGGTATAGAGAGAGTCCTGGCTTGACAAGCTTTTCCCTCGCTCCGTAAACTCCTTCAGGTGGGAATTTGTGGGTTAAAGTGGTGAGGAGGGGTGAGGCTGGCATGTTCCGTGGAGCAACGTTAGTCAATCTCGACAGCAAAGGGCGTTTATCGGTACCAACCCGATACCGCGACCAGCTGATTGAGAACGCTTCGGGTCAACTGGTTTGCACCATTGACATCAACTCCCCCTGCCTGCTGCTTTACCCTTTGCCTGAATGGGAAATCATTGAGCAAAAGCTGTCGCGACTGTCGAGCATGAACCCGCAAGAACGCCGCGTGCAGCGGTTGTTATTGGGACATGCCAGTGAATGTCAGATGGATAGCGCCGGGCGATTATTGATTGCGCCTGTGTTGCGGCAACACGCCGGTCTGATTAAAGAAGTGATGCTGGTCGGGCAGTTCAACAAGTTTGAACTGTGGGACGAAACGACCTGGTATCAACAGGTCAAGGAAGATATCGACGCTGAGCAGTCTGATTCCGCAACATTATCGGAACGGCTGCGGGACTTGTCTCTATAAATATGATGGAAAATTATAAACATACAACGGTGCTGCTGGATGAGGCCGTTAACGGCCTGAATATTCGTCCAGACGGCATCTATATTGATGGCACTTTTGGTCGCGGTGGTCACTCGCGTTTGATCCTCTCCCAGCTTGGAGCGGAAGGACGCCTGCTGGCAATTGACCGCGATCCGCAGGCGATTGCCGTTGCGCAAACCATCGATGATCCTCGCTTTTCCATCGTGCATGGACCTTTCTCTGCGCTTGCGGATTATGTCGCTGAGCGCGGCCTGACCGGCAAGATCGACGGGATTCTCCTCGATCTTGGCGTCTCTTCACCACAGCTTGATGATGCAGAACGCGGCTTCTCCTTTATGCGTGATGGGCCGCTGGATATGCGTATGGACCCCACTCGCGGCCAGTCTGCCGCTGAATGGTTACAAACTGCTGACGAAGCGGATATTGCCTGGGTAATCAAAACCTTCGGTGAAGAACGCTTTGGCAAACGTATTGCGCGCGCCATCGTGGAGCGCAACCGCGTTGAGCCAATGACCCGTACCAAAGAGCTGGCAGAAGTCATCGCGGCGGCAACGCCGGTGAAGGACAAGCACAAACATCCTGCGACCCGTACCTTCCAGGCGGTTCGTATCTGGGTAAACAGTGAACTGGAGGAAATAGAGCTGGCGCTAAAAAGCTCGCTCGACGTGCTGGCCCCGGGTGGGCGGTTATCCATCATCAGCTTCCATTCGCTGGAAGATCGCATCGTAAAACGCTTTATGCGTGAACAGAGCCGCGGTCCGCAGGTTCCAGCTGGGTTGCCGATGACGGAAGAACAACTCAGAAAGCTGGGAGGCCGTCAGTTGCGAGCATTAGGCAAGTTGATGCCGGGCGAAGAAGAGGTGGCAGAGAATCCACGTGCCCGTAGTTCAGTGCTGCGTATTGCAGAGAGGACGAACGCATGATCAGCAGAGTGACAGAGACCCTAAGCAAAGTTAAGGGATCGTTAGGAAGCAACGAGCGCCATGCCTTGCCTGGCGTGATCGGCGACGATCTTTTGCGGTTTGGGAAGCTGCCACTCTGCTTGTTCATTTGCATCATTGTGACGGCAGTCATGGTGGTCACCACCGCTCACCATACCCGTTTATTAACTGCGCAGCGCGAACAGATGGTACTGGAACGCGATGCGCTGGATATTGAATGGCGAAATCTGATCCTTGAAGAAAACGCGCTCGGCGATCACAGCCGGGTTGAACGGATCGCAACGGAAAAACTGCAATTACAGCATGTTGATCCTTCGCAGGAAAATATCGTAGTACAAAAATAAGGGAAAACGCGACGCATGAAAGCAGCGGCAAAAACGCTAAAACCAAAACGCCAGGAAGAACAGGCCAACTTTGTCAGTTGGCGTTTTGCGTTGCTTTGCGGCTGCATTTTACTGGCGCTGGGTTTCCTGCTGGGACGCGTGGCGTGGCTACAAATCATCGCGCCTGACATGCTGGTACGTCAGGGTGATATGCGTTCTCTGCGCGTGCAGGAAGTTTCTACCTCTCGTGGGATGATCACCGATCGTTCCGGCCGTCCGCTGGCGGTGAGCGTGCCGGTGAAGGCGATCTGGGCCGATCCGAAAGAGTTACACGATGCAGGCGGGATCACCCTTGATAACCGCTGGAAGGCGCTGTCAGACGCGTTGAAAATGCCGCTGGATCAGCTGGCGTCGCGCGTTAACGCCAACCCGAAAGGGCGCTTTATCTATCTTGCCCGTCAGGTGAACCCTGACATGGCTGACTACATTAAGAAACTGAAGCTGCCGGGCATTCATCTGCGGGAAGAATCCCGCCGTTACTATCCTTCGGGCGAAGTCACCGCGCACCTGATTGGCTTTACCAACGTGGATAGCCAGGGGATTGAGGGCGTTGAAAAAAGCTTCGACAAGTGGCTTACCGGCCAGCCTGGCGAGCGAATCGTGCGTAAAGACCGCTATGGTCGCGTCATTGAAGACATTTCCTCGACAGACAGCCAGGCCGCGCACAACCTGGCCCTGAGTATTGATGAACGCTTGCAGGCGCTGGTTTATCGTGAGCTGAACAACGCCGTCGCGTTTAACAAGGCGGAATCGGGCAGCGCTGTGCTGGTGGATGTGGCGACAGGTGAAGTGCTGGCGATGGCCAGTAGCCCCTCATACAACCCGAATAATTTTGCCGGTACAGCAAAAGATGCAATGCGTAACCGCTCCATCACCGATGTGTTTGAACCCGGCTCAACCGTAAAACCTATGGTGGTGATGACGGCTCTACAGCGAGGCATCGTCAACGAAAATACCGTTCTGAATACGATTCCTTATCGAATTAACGGTCACGAAATCAAAGACGTGGCACGTTACAGCGAACTGACCCTGACCGGGGTCTTACAGAAGTCGAGTAACGTCGGTGTGTCAAAACTGGCGTTAGCGATGCCGTCCTCAGCGTTAGTAGATACTTACTCACGTTTTGGGCTGGGAAAGGCGACCAATTTGGGGTTGGTCGGAGAACGCAGTGGCTTATATCCTCAAAAACAACGGTGGTCTGACATAGAGAGGGCCACCTTCTCTTTCGGCTACGGGCTAATGGTAACTCCCTTACAGTTAGCGCGAGTCTACGCAACGATTGGCAGCTATGGCATTTATCGTCCGCTGTCGATCACCAAAGTTGATCCACCGGTTCCGGGGGAACGTGTTTTCCCGGAATCTATCGTTCGTACCGTCGTGCATATGATGGAAAGCGTCGCGTTACCTGGCGGTGGCGGCGTGAAGGCCGCAATTAAGGGCTATCGTATCGCCATTAAAACCGGTACAGCGAAAAAAGTGGGGCCGGACGGCCGCTATATCAACAAATACATTGCCTATACCGCAGGCGTAGCGCCTGCAAGCAATCCGCGTTTTGCGCTGGTGGTCGTCATCAACGATCCGCAGGCGGGTAAATACTACGGCGGCGCCGTCTCCGCGCCTGTGTTCGGGGCTATTATGGGCGGCGTGTTGCGCACCATGAACATTGAACCGGATGCGCTGGCGACGGGCGAAAAAAGTGAATTTGTAATTAATCAAGGCGAGGGAACAGGTGGCAGATCGTAATTTGCGCGACCTTCTTGCTCCGTGGGTGCCTATGCTACCTGCGCGAGCACTGCGAGAGATGGTACTGGACAGCCGCGTAGCGGCTTCTGGCGATCTTTTTGTGGCAGTAGTGGGTCATCAGGCGGACGGGCGTCGTTATATCCCGCAGGCGATTGCGCAAGGTGTTGCTGCCATTATTGCTGAGGCCAAAGATGAGGCAACAGACGGTGAGATCCGTGAAATGCACGGCGTGCCGGTCATCTATCTCAGCCAGCTGAATGAGCGTCTCTCCGCGCTGGCAGGACGTTTTTACAACGAACCTTCCGACCAGTTAAAGCTGGTTGGCGTGACAGGAACCAACGGAAAAACCACCACCACTCAGCTGATGGCGCAGTGGGCGCAGCTGCTGGGCGAAACCGGTGCCGTCATGGGCACGGTGGGGAACGGTCTTCTGGGCAAAGTAAGCCCGACGGAAAACACTACAGGCTCGGCGGTTGACGTGCAGCGTGTGCTGGCGGGCCTCGCTGAGCAGGGGGCGACCTTCGCTGCGATGGAAGTCTCTTCCCATGGTCTGGTACAACATCGCGTGGCGGCCCTGAAATTTGCTGCCTCTGTCTTTACTAACCTGAGCCGCGATCACCTTGATTATCATGGTGATATGGAGCACTACGAAGCGGCGAAATGGCTGCTTTATTCCACTCACCACCACGGGCAGGCGATCATTAACGCCGACGACGAAGTCGGTCGCCGCTGGCTGGAAAAACTGCCGGATGCGGTGGCGGTGTCGATGGAAGATCGCATTAATCCGAACTGCCGCGGCCGCTGGCTGAAGGCGGTCGAGGTGAACTACCACGATAGTGGGGCGACGATCCGCTTCGCTTCCACCTGGGGCGAAGGTGAAATTGAAAGCCGCCTGATGGGGGCCTTTAACGTCAGTAACCTGCTGCTGGCGCTGGCGACGTTGCTGGCGCTGGGCTACCCGATGGCGGATCTGCTGAAAACGTCTGAGCGTTTGCAACCGGTCTGTGGCCGCATGGAAGTGTTCAGCGCGCCGGGCAAGCCGACGGTGGTCGTGGATTACGCACACACGCCGGATGCGCTGGAAAAAGCGCTGGAAGCGGCGCGTCTGCACTGCGCAGGCAAGCTCTGGTGCGTGTTTGGCTGCGGTGGCGATCGCGACAAGGGCAAACGTCCGCTGATGGGCGCCATAGCTGAGCAGTTCGCGGATATTCCCGTGGTAACCGATGACAACCCGCGTACCGAAGAGCCGCGGGCCATTATCAATGACATTCTGGCGGGCATGCTGGATGCGGGTCGTGCGCGCGTGGTCGAAGGCCGTGCGGAGGCCGTGACTAACGCCATTATGCAGGCGCAGGAGAACGATGTGGTTCTGCTGGCCGGTAAAGGTCATGAAGATTATCAGATCGTCGGCAATCGTCGTCTGGATTACTCCGACCGCGTGACGGCAGCGCGTCTGCTGGGAGTGGTGGCATGATTAGCATTACGTTAAGCAAGGCCGCTGCGGTATTGCAGGGGATGCTGCATGGTCAGGATCTGACCATTGAGGCTGTGACCACCGACACCCGTAAGGTGACGGCGGGCTGCCTGTTTGTGGCGCTGAAGGGCGAGCGTTTTGACGCCCACGATTTTGCGCAACAGGCTAAAGATAACGGCGCGGGCGCGCTGCTGGTCAGTCGTAAGCTCGATATCGATTTGCCGCAGATTGTGGTGAAAGATACGCGCCTGGCGTTTGGCGAGCTGGCGGCATGGGTTCGCCAGCAGGTACCGACTCGCGTCGTGGCGCTGACGGGCTCGTCGGGCAAAACCTCCGTTAAAGAGATGACGGCGGCGATCCTTAGCCAGTGCGGTAACACGCTTTATACGGCGGGCAACCTTAATAATGACATCGGTGTACCGATGACGCTGCTGCGCCTGACCAACGAGCATGAATATGCGGTGATTGAGTTAGGGGCTAACCATCAGGGCGAAATCGCCTGGACCGTGAGCCTGACGCGTCCGGAAGCGGCGCTGGTGAATAACCTGGCGGCGGCACATCTTGAAGGTTTTGGTTCGCTGGCCGGTGTGGCGAAAGCGAAAGGTGAAATTTATACCGGCCTGCCGGATGACGGCATCGCCATTATGAACGCCGATAACAACGACTGGCTGAACTGGCAGAGCATCATTGGTTCACGCAAAACCTGGCGCTTCTCACCGAATGCGGCAAACAGTGATTTTTCGGCGACCAACATTCATGTGACGTCACACGGCACCGAGTTCACCCTCACGACCCCAACGGGCGACATCGAGGTGCTGCTGCCCCTGCCCGGTCGTCATAACATTGCCAATGCGCTTGCTGCGACAGCGCTCTCAATGGCGGTAGGTGCCTCACACGCGGCGATCAAAGCAGGTCTGGCAAATTTAAAAGCCGTGCCGGGGCGTCTTTTCCCGATCCAGCTGGCTGAAAACAAACTTCTGCTGGATGACTCCTACAACGCTAACGTCGGCTCCATGACGGCGGCCGTGCAGGTCTTGTCTGAGATGCCGGGCTATCGCGTGATGGTTGTGGGCGATATGGCCGAGCTGGGTGATGAAAGCGAAGCCTGCCATGTTCAGGTGGGTGAAGCGGCGAAAGCCGCCGGGCTTGACCGCGTATTGAGCGCAGGCACGCTGAGCAAGGCCATTTCCGATGCCAGTGAAGTTGGCGAACATTTTGCCGATAAATCTGCACTGATCGAACGCCTGAAGGCATTGATTACAGAAAAACAGATTGTGACTGTTTTAGTTAAAGGTTCACGTAGTGCCGCCATGGAAGAGGTTGTGCACGCATTACAGGAGAACGGGACATGTTAGTTTGGCTGGCCGAACATTTGGTCAAATATTACTCAGGCTTTAACGTCTTTTCCTATCTGACGTTTCGCGCCATCGTCAGCCTGCTGACTGCGCTGTTCATCTCGCTGTGGATGGGCCCGCGCATGATTGCCCGTCTGCAAAAACTCTCTTTCGGCCAGGTTGTACGCAACGATGGTCCGGAATCGCACTTCAGCAAGCGCGGTACGCCGACCATGGGCGGGATCATGATCCTGACCGCGATTGTGGTGTCCGTTCTGCTGTGGGCCTATCCGTCTAACCCCTATGTCTGGTGCGTGCTGACCGTGCTGGTTGGCTACGGGATCATCGGTTTTGTTGATGACTACCGCAAAGTCGTGCGCAAAGACACTAAAGGGTTGATCGCCCGCTGGAAGTATTTCTGGATGTCGGTGATTGCGCTGGGCGTGGCCTTCGCGCTTTACCTGGCAGGAAAAGACACCCCGGCCACCGAGCTGGTGGTGCCGTTCTTCAAAGACGTGATGCCGCAGCTGGGGCTGTTCTACATTCTGCTGGCTTACTTTGTGATCGTCGGCACCGGCAACGCCGTCAACCTGACCGATGGTCTGGACGGCCTGGCCATCATGCCAACCGTGTTTGTCGCGGGCGGTTTCGCGCTGGTGGCGTGGGCGACCGGTAACATGAATTTTGCAAACTACCTGCACATCCCGTACCTGCGACATGCGGGTGAGCTGGTGATCGTCTGTACGGCGATTGTCGGGGCGGGGCTGGGCTTCCTGTGGTTTAACACATATCCGGCGCAGGTCTTTATGGGCGACGTCGGTTCACTGGCGCTGGGCGGTGCGCTGGGCATTATCGCCGTGCTGCTGCGTCAGGAGTTCCTGCTGGTGATCATGGGCGGTGTGTTTGTGGTTGAGACGCTGTCGGTGATTTTGCAGGTCGGTTCCTTCAAGCTGCGCGGTCAGCGCATCTTCCGTATGGCACCGATTCACCACCACTATGAACTGAAAGGCTGGCCGGAGCCGCGCGTCATTGTGCGCTTCTGGATTATTTCGCTGATGCTGGTGCTGATTGGCCTGGCAACGCTGAAGGTACGTTAATCATGGCAGATTACCAGGGCAAAAAAGTCGTTATCATCGGGTTAGGCCTCACCGGCCTCTCCTGCGTGGACTTTTTCCTTGCGCGTGGCGTGACGCCGCGCGTGATGGATACGCGCGTCTCTCCGTCGGGTCTGGACAAGCTGCCGGAGCAGGTTGAACGCCACCTGGGTGGTCTGAATGATGAGTGGCTGCTGGCCGCCGATCTGATTGTTGCCAGCCCCGGTATGGCGCTGGCGCATCCTTCCCTGAGCGCCGCCGCGGATGCGGGCGTTGAGATTGTCGGCGATATCGAACTGTTCTGCCGGGAGGCGCAGGCCCCGATCGTCGCCATTACCGGTTCAAACGGTAAAAGCACCGTCACCACGCTGGTGGGGGAAATGGCGAAGGCGGCGGGCAAAAATGTCGGCGTGGGCGGTAACATTGGTCTGCCCGCTCTGATGCTGCTTGATAAAGGGTGTGAGCTGTTCGTCCTTGAGCTTTCCAGCTTCCAGCTGGAAACCACTTCAAGCCTGCATGCGGCGGCGGCGACGATCCTAAACGTCACCGAAGATCATATGGACAGATACCCGTTCGGCTTGCAGCAGTACCGTGCGGCCAAACTGCGCGTTTATGAAAATGCCAAAGTTTGCGTAGTGAATGCCGATGATGCACTCACCATGCCGGTGCGCGGCGCAGACGAACGCTGCATTAGCTTCGGTATTAACATGGGTGACTATCACCTTAATCGTCAGCAGGGCGAAACCTGGCTACGTGTGAAAGGTGAGAAAGTGCTGAACGTGAAAGAGATGATGCTCTCCGGCCAGCATAACTACACTAATGCCCTGGCGGCGCTGGCGCTGGCGGATGCTGTTGGCCTGCCGCGATCTTCAAGCCTGAAGGCGCTGACCACCTTTACCGGCCTGGCGCACCGCTTCCAGCTGGCGCTGGAGCACAACGGCGTACGCTGGATTAATGATTCCAAAGCGACCAACGTGGGTAGCACCGAGGCGGCACTGAACGGTTTGCACGTTGATGGCACGCTATACCTGCTGCTGGGCGGCGACGGTAAATCGGCTGACTTCTCCTCGCTAAAGCAGTACCTCAACGGTGATAACGTGCGCCTGTATTGCTTTGGCCGCGATGGCAGCGAGCTGGCAGCGTTGCGTCCTGAAGTCGCCGAGCAAACCGAGACCATGGAGCAGGCGATGCGCCTCATCGCCCCACGCGTGAAGCCCGGCGATATGGTACTGCTCTCACCAGCCTGTGCCAGCCTCGATCAATTCAAGAGTTTCGAACAGCGGGGTGATGTCTTTACCCGCCTGGCGAAGGAGTTAGGCTGATGCGTTTATCTCTCCCTCGTCTGAAAATGCCGCGCCTGCCAGGATTTGGTATCCTGGTATGGCTGTTTACGGCGCTGAAAGGCTGGGTGATGGCTTCCCGGGATAAAGATTCCGACAGCCTGATCATGTACGACCGCACGCTGTTCTGGCTCACGCTGGGGCTGGCGGCGATCGGCTTTATTATGGTCACCTCGGCGTCAATGCCTGTCGGACAGCGTCTGGCAAACGACCCGTTCCTGTTTGCCAAGCGTGACGGGCTGTACATCATTCTCGCGTTCTGCCTGGCAATGATCACCTTACGCCTGCCGATGTCGTTCTGGCAGCGGCACAGTACAGCCATGCTCATCGCCTCAATCATCATGCTGTTGATCGTTCTGGTTGTCGGGAGCTCCGTTAACGGGGCATCACGCTGGATTGCCTTTGGGCCACTGCGTATTCAGCCCGCGGAGTTCACCAAACTGTCGTTGTTCTGCTACCTGGCTAACTACCTGGTGCGTAAAGTTGACGAAGTTCGTAACAACCTTCGTGGCTTCTTAAAACCGATGGGCGTGATTCTGGTCCTCGCGATCCTGCTGCTGGCGCAGCCCGACCTCGGTACGGTAGTCGTACTGTTTGTCACTACGCTGGCGATGCTGTTCCTGGCGGGCGCAAAACTGTGGCAGTTCATTGCCATCATCGGGATGGGGATTTCGGCGGTGGTGCTGCTGATCCTCGCCGAGCCCTACCGTATCCGCCGTGTGACCTCGTTCTGGAACCCATGGGAAGATCCGTTCGGCAGCGGTTACCAGCTGACGCAGTCGCTGATGGCGTTTGGCCGCGGCGAAGTCTGGGGTCAAGGCCTGGGCAACTCGGTACAAAAACTGGAGTATTTACCGGAGGCGCACACCGACTTCATCTTCTCCATTATTGGGGAAGAACTGGGTTATATCGGTGTGGTATTGGCGCTATTAATGGTATTCTTCGTCGCTTTCCGCGCCATGTCGATTGGCCGGAAAGCGCTGGAGATCGATCACCGCTTCTCCGGTTTCCTGGCCTGCTCAATTGGTATCTGGTTTAGCTTCCAGGCGCTGGTAAACGTTGGGGCGGCAGCGGGTATGCTGCCGACCAAAGGTCTGACGTTGCCGTTGATCAGTTATGGTGGTTCGAGTCTGTTGATCATGTCGACGGCCATCATGTTTTTGTTACGCATAGATTATGAAACGCGTCTGGAGAAAGCTCAGGCGTTTACACGAGGTTCACGATGAATCAACCGAAGCGGTTAATGGTGATGGCAGGCGGTACCGGTGGACACGTGTTCCCGGGACTGGCGGTTGCGCACCATTTAATGGAACAGGGCTGGCAGGTACGCTGGCTGGGAACCGCAGACCGCATGGAAGCCGATCTGGTACCTAAACACGGTATCGAGATCGACTTTATTCGTATTTCTGGCCTTCGTGGCAAAGGGATCAAGGCGCAGCTGCTGGCGCCGGTGCGCATTTTCAATGCCTGGCGTCAGGCGCGCGCCATTATGAAGCGTTTTAAGCCTGACGTCGTTCTGGGCATGGGCGGTTACGTTTCCGGTCCGGGCGGACTGGCGGCGTGGTCACTGGGCATCCCCGTTGTTCTGCATGAGCAGAACGGTATTGCCGGGTTGACCAACAAATGGCTGGCAAAAATCGCCACCAAAGTTATGCAGGCCTTCCCCGGGGCATTCCCGAAAGCGGATGTCGTAGGGAATCCGGTACGTGTGGACGTGCTGGCGCTGCCGCTGCCAGATACGCGTCTGGCGGGTCGCGAAGGGCCGGTGCGCGTGCTGGTCGTCGGCGGTTCCCAGGGCGCACGTATTTTAAACCAGACGATGCCGCAGGTTGCGGCAAAACTGGGTGATGCGGTGACCATCTGGCACCAGAGCGGGAAGGGCGCTCAGCAGACCGTTGAGCAGGCCTACGCGCAGGAAGGTCAGCCGCAGCATAAAGTGACTGAATTTATTGATGATATGGCCGCAGCCTATGCCTGGGCCGATGTTGTGGTCTGTCGCTCGGGCGCGCTGACGGTGAGCGAAATCGCCGCCGCCGGTTTACCGGCGCTGTTTGTGCCGTTCCAGCACAAAGACCGACAGCAGTACTGGAATGCGCTGCCGCTTGAGAAAGCGGGTGCTGCGAAGATTTTTGAGCAGCCACAATTTACCGCTGATGCGGTCGCCACTACCCTGGCGGGCTGGAACCGGGATGTATTACTGGAGATGGCGCAACGCGCACGCGCGACCGCTATCCCGGATGCAACGGAACGGGTGGCAAAAGAAGTGAGCCTGGCAGCCCAGGCATAATTCTCGCAGTGCGTGTTGCGCTGCACGATTTTTTTGAAGTAGTCGATGGCGTTTAGAGAATGAATACACAACAACTGGCAAAACTGCGTTCTATCGTGCCCGAGATGCGTCGCGTCCGGCACATTCACTTTGTCGGCATCGGTGGTGCTGGCATGGGCGGTATTGCCGAAGTGTTAGCTAACGAAGGCTATCAGATCAGCGGGTCTGACCTGGCGCCAAACCCTGTTACGCAGCAGCTGGCGTCGCTGGGGGCGACTATCTATTTCAATCATCGCCCGGAAAACGTGAGCGATGCGAGCGTGGTTGTGGTGTCCAGCGCTATCTCCGCGGATAACCCGGAAATCGTTGCGGCGCATGAGGCGCGCATCCCGGTGATCCGTCGCGCGGAAATGCTGGCGGAACTGATGCGTTTCCGTCACGGCATTGCGGTGGCCGGTACGCACGGTAAAACCACCACAACAGCGATGGTCTCCAGCATTTATGCGGAAGCGGGTCTCGACCCGACGTTCGTTAACGGTGGTCTGGTGAAAGCCGCTGGCGTGCATGCGCGTCTGGGCCACAGCCGTTATCTGATTGCGGAAGCGGATGAGAGCGATGCGTCGTTCCTGCATCTACAGCCGATGGTGGCGATCGTCACCAACATCGAAGCTGACCATATGGACACTTACCAGGGCGACTTCGAGAACTTAAAGCAGACCTTTATTAACTTCCTGCACAACCTGCCGTTCTATGGCCGTGCGGTGATGTGCGTGGACGATCCGGTTATTCGCGAGCTGCTGCCGCGCGTCGGGCGTCAAATTACGACCTACGGCTTCAGCGAAGACGCGGATGTACGCGTAGAAGATTACAAGCAGATCGGTGCGCAGGGGCATTTCACCCTCGCGCGTCAGGATAAAGACCTGCTGCATGTCACCCTGAACGCTCCGGGACGTCACAACGCCCTGAATGCGGCAGCGGCGGTGGCTGTTGCGACAGAAGAAGGCATTGACGATGAAGCGATCCTGCGCGCACTGGAGAGCTTCCAGGGGACGGGCCGTCGCTTCGACTTCCTCGGTGAATTCCCGCTGGAGCCGGTAAACGGTAAGCCAGGTTCTGCGATGCTGGTAGACGACTACGGTCACCATCCGACGGAAGTGGACGCAACCATCAAAGCGGCACGCGCGGGTTGGCCGGAAAAGAATCTGGTCATGATCTTCCAGCCGCACCGTTACACGCGTACTCGCGATCTGTATGACGATTTTGCCAACGTCCTTTCGCAGGTTGATACCCTGCTGATGCTGGATGTTTATGCAGCGGGTGAAACTCCGATTCCGGGTGCGGACAGTCGTTCTTTATGTCGTACCATCCGTGGACGCGGTAAAGTGGATCCTATTCTGGTTCCCGACCCGGCTCAGGTGGCTGAAATGCTTGCCCCGGTCCTGACGGGTAACGATCTGATCCTGATTCAGGGCGCGGGAAATATCGGCAAAATCGCCCGTACCTTAGCTGAAATCAAACTGAAGCCGCAAACTCAGGAGGACGAGCGTCATGGCTGATAAGATTGCTGTCCTGTTTGGCGGCACTTCCGCCGAACGCGAGGTTTCTCTGAATTCGGGCGCTGCCGTGCTGGCGGGCCTGCGTGAAGGTGGCGTGGACGCGCATCCGGTTGATCCGAAAGAGGTGGACGTCACGCAGCTGAAAGCGATGGGCTTCGATAAAGCCTTTATCGCGTTGCACGGTCGCGGCGGTGAAGACGGCACGTTGCAGGGGCTGCTGGAGCTGATCGGTATGCCGTACACCGGCAGCGGCGTGATGGCATCCGCCATCTCCATGGATAAACTGCGCAGCAAAATGCTGTGGCAGGGGGCGGACCTGCCCGTTGCGCCATGGGTTGCACTGACGCGTCGTGAATATGAAATGGGTCTGTCGGACAGCGTTAATACACGCATTGCGGCACTGGGCTTACCGGTTATTGTGAAGCCGAGCCGTGAAGGGTCGAGCGTGGGAATGTCCAAAGTCGATAAAGCTGTAGATTTGGCTGACGCTTTAGCACTGGCATTTCAACATGATGAAGAAGTTCTGATTGAAAAATGGCTTAGCGGGCCGGAATTTACCGTCGCGATGCTTGGCGAAGAAATTTTACCGTCAATTCGCATCCAACCCGCCGGAGTCTTCTATGATTATGAGGCGAAGTATCTCTCTGATGAGACGCAATATTTCTGCCCAGCGGGTCTTGAAGCAGAGCGTGAGGCCGAATTACAGTCTCTGGTGCTTAAAGCCTGGAATGTGCTGGGATGTCGTGGCTGGGGACGCATTGACGTGATGCTTGACGGTGACGGGCAATTTTATCTGCTGGAAGCAAACACGTCTCCGGGTATGACCAGCCATAGCCTTGTGCCGATGGCGGCGCGTCAGGCGGGAATGAGCTTCTCGCAGTTAGTCGTACGTATTCTGGACCAGGCGGGCTGATATGTCTCAGGCTGCATTGAACACGCGCAACCGCGATGACGAAGAAGAATACTCCTCTTCGCGCCGGAGTAATGGAACGCGTCTTGCAGGGATCATCTTCCTGCTCGGGGTGCTGTGCACCGTGTTTATCAGCGGCTGGATGGTGCTGGGCTGGATGGAAGACGCGCAGCGGTTGCCGCTGTCGAAGCTGGTGGTGACCGGGGAGCGACACTACACGCGTAACGATGACATTCGCCAGTCGATTCTGGCGCTTGGGTCGCCTGGCACCTTTATGACGCAGGACGTCAACATTATCCAGAGTCAGATTGAACGTCTGCCGTGGATAAAACAGGCGAGTGTCAGAAAACAATGGCCTGATGAATTGAAGATTCATCTGGTTGAATATGTGCCGATTGCGCGTTGGAATGATCAGCATATGGTTGACGTAGACGGAAATTCGTTCAGCGTCCCGAGCGATCGTGTCAACAAGCAGAATTTACCGATGTTGTATGGCCCGGAAGGCAGCGAAAACGAAGTATTGCAGGGTTTTCGTGAGATGGGGCAGGTGCTGGCTAAGGATCGCTTTACGTTAAAAGATGCTGCGATGACGGCGCGCCGTTCCTGGCAGTTGACCCTAACGAATGGCATTAAGCTCAATCTTGGCCGCGGCGACACAATGAAACGTCTGGCGCGTTTTGTAGAACTTTACCCGGTTTTACAGCAGCAGGCGCAGACGGATGGCAAACGGATAAGCTACGTTGATTTGCGCTATGACTCAGGCGCAGCAGTCGGTTGGGAGCCGGCTCCGGTCGAGGAACCTAATCAGCAACAAAATCAGGCACAGGTACAGGCAGAACAACAATGATCAAGTCGACGGACAGAAAATTGGTAGTAGGACTGGAGATTGGCACCGCGAAGGTTGCCGCTTTGGTAGGGGAAGTTCTGCCCGACGGTATGGTCAATATCATTGGCGTGGGCAGCTGCCCCTCCCGTGGTATGGATAAAGGTGGGGTAAACGACCTTGAGTCGGTGGTGAAATGCGTTCAGCGCGCCATCGACCAGGCTGAATTGATGGCAGATTGCCAGATTTCCTCTGTCTATCTGGCCCTGTCTGGTAAGCACATCAGCTGCCAGAATGAAATCGGTATGGTGCCGATTTCTGAAGAAGAGGTGACGCAGGAAGACGTTGAGAACGTTGTCCACACGGCGAAATCCGTGCGTGTTCGCGACGAGCACCGTGTGCTGCATGTGATCCCGCAGGAATACGCGATCGACTACCAGGAAGGTATCAAGAATCCGGTCGGTCTCTCGGGCGTGCGTATGCAGGCAAAAGTGCACCTGATCACATGTCACAACGATATGGCGAAGAACATTGTAAAAGCCGTTGAACGTTGTGGCCTGAAAGTTGACCAACTCATTTTCGCCGGTCTTGCCGCGAGCTATTCCGTGCTGACCGAAGACGAACGTGAACTGGGCGTCTGTGTGGTCGATATTGGTGGTGGTACAATGGACATGGCCGTCTATACCGGCGGTGCGTTACGCCACACCAAAGTGATCCCGTACGCCGGGAATGTGGTGACCAGCGATATCGCTTACGCCTTTGGTACGCCACCGAGCGATGCAGAGGCGATTAAAGTGCGCCATGGTTGCGCGCTGGGCTCTATCGTCGGCAAAGACGAGAGCGTTGAAGTGCCGAGCGTAGGCGGGCGACCGCCGCGCAGCCTGCAACGCCAGACGCTGGCAGAGGTGATTGAGCCGCGTTATACCGAGCTGCTCAACCTGGTCAACGAAGAGATTTTGCAGTTACAGGAACAGCTTCGCCAGCAGGGTGTGAAACATCATCTCGCGGCGGGGATTGTATTAACCGGCGGGGCAGCGCAAATTGAAGGTCTTGCGGCCTGCGCTCAGCGCGTGTTCCATACGCAGGTGCGTATTGGTGCGCCGCTGAATATTACCGGTTTAACGGATTACGCTCAGGAGCCGTATTACTCAACGGCCGTGGGCCTGCTGCACTACGGGAAAGAATCCCATTTGAGTGGTGAAGCAGAAGTGGAAAAACGCGTCTCGGTGGGGTCTTGGGTCAAACGACTTAACACCTGGTTGCGAAAAGAGTTTTAATTTTTTTAAGAGACCGGAGAGAATTAGCGGTCTCGGGCGACAGGCACAACGGAGAGAGAGATTATGTTTGAACCTATGGAATTAACCAACGACGCGGTGATTAAAGTCATCGGCGTCGGTGGCGGCGGCGGTAACGCCGTAGAGCACATGGTGCGCGAGCGCATCGAAGGTGTTGAATTCTTCGCGGTGAACACCGATGCGCAGGCGCTGCGTAAAACGGCTGTTGGCCAGACGATTCAGATCGGTGGTGGCATCACCAAAGGTCTGGGAGCAGGGGCTAACCCGGAAGTGGGCCGCAACGCGGCTGAAGAAGATCGTGAAGCGCTGCGCGCTGCACTGGACGGTGCAGACATGGTCTTCATCGCAGCGGGTATGGGCGGCGGTACAGGTACCGGTGCAGCACCCGTTGTGGCGGAAGTCGCTAAAGATTTAGGTATTCTGACCGTTGCTGTCGTGACCAAGCCTTTCAACTTTGAAGGTAAGAAGCGTATGGCTTTCGCGGAGCAGGGTATCACCGAGCTGTCCAAGCACGTGGACTCTCTGATTACCATCCCGAACGACAAGCTGCTGAAAGTGCTGGGTCGCGGTATCTCTCTGCTGGACGCCTTTGGCGCGGCAAACGACGTGCTGAAAGGCGCGGTTCAGGGTATTGCTGAACTGATTACCCGTCCTGGTCTGATGAACGTTGACTTTGCAGACGTTCGCACCGTGATGTCCGAGATGGGCTACGCGATGATGGGCTCTGGCGTGGCGAGCGGCGAAGACCGTGCGGAAGAAGCCGCTGAAATGGCGATCTCTTCTCCACTGCTGGAAGATATCGATCTGTCTGGTGCGCGCGGCGTGCTGGTCAACATTACCGCTGGCTTTGACCTGCGTCTGGATGAGTTCGAAACCGTGGGTAACACCATCCGTGCGTTCGCCTCTGACAACGCGACCGTCGTTATCGGTACGTCCCTTGATCCGGAAATGAACGACGAACTGCGTGTGACCGTTGTGGCCACCGGTATCGGTATGGACAAGCGTCCTGAGATCACCCTGGTGACCAACAAACAGACTCAGCAGCCGGTTATGGATCGTTACCAGCAGCACGGTATGGCGCCTCTGACTCAGGAGCAAAAACCCGCTGCGAAAGTTGTGAACGACCCAACTCCACAAACGGCAAAAGAGCCAGATTATCTGGATATCCCGGCGTTCCTGCGTAAGCAAGCTGACTAAGAATTGGCTGGAATTTGGGGATTTGCGCTCTTTGTGCTAAACTGGCCCACCGTTAGTGATATACACTCTCGGTTGGATAGTTAATTTGGCGAGATTATACGATGATCAAACAAAGGACACTTAAACGTATCGTTCAGGCGACGGGTGTCGGTTTACATACCGGCAAGAAAGTCACCCTGACGTTACGCCCTGCGCCGGCCAATACCGGGGTCATCTATCGTCGCACCGACTTGAATCCACCGGTAGATTTTCCGGCCGATGCCAAATCTGTGCGTGATACTATGCTCTGTACTTGTCTGGTGAACGAGCATGACGTGCGGATTTCTACCGTAGAGCACCTGAACGCCGCCCTGGCGGGTCTGGGTATCGACAACATTATGGTTGAAGTCGATGCGCCAGAAATCCCGATCATGGACGGGAGTGCTGCTCCGTTCGTTTATTTGTTGCTGGATGCCGGCATCGAAGAACTGAACTGCGCGAAGAAATTTGTGCGCATTAAAGAGACCGTTCGCGTCGAAGATGGCGACAAATGGGCTGAATTCAAACCGTACAATGGTTTCTCGTTGGACTTCACCATCGATTTTAACCATCCGGCGATTGACTCCAGCACCCAGCGCTATGCGATGAACTTCTCTGCGGATGCGTTCATGCGTCAGATCAGCCGAGCACGTACCTTCGGCTTTATGCGTGATATCGAATATCTGCAATCCCGCGGCCTGTGCCTGGGCGGCAGCTTCGATTGTGCCATCGTTGTTGACGATTATCGCGTACTGAACGAAGACGGCCTGCGTTTTGAAGATGAATTTGTTCGTCACAAAATGCTGGACGCGATCGGCGACCTCTTCATGTGTGGTCACAACATCATTGGTGCATTTACCGCGTTTAAATCCGGTCATGCACTGAACAACAAACTGTTGCAGGCCGTCCTGGCAAAACAGGAAGCCTGGGAATATGTGACCTTCGAAGACGAAGCTGAACTGCCGCTGGCGTTCAAAGCCCCGACTATGGTCCTGGCGTAACGGTTGAAGCCGTTTCGTAAGAAAAGCGACTGGTTCACCTGGTACTCTCTCCGACCAGGGAAGCCAGTCGTTTTTATTTCTGCCCTTCTTTAATTTGTCCCCCTCACCCCTGGCCTGTGTCGGGTGCCGAATAACGGTGTGTTCGCTGCATTATTGACCGTTTTTACCTGCTGCAAGGTGTCATTCCTGCTGCCGTGTATTGGCTTTAGTGGTAATATCTGGGCGCTAAAAAAGAATAACTGAACTCAGCCTGCACTGGCGGGCGAACGTGGTGGAGCAAGTGAGCGGAATACTGACGCGCTGGCGACAATTTGGCAGACGTTACTTCTGGCCGCATCTCTTATTGGGGATGGTCGCGGCGAGTTTCGGCTTGCCTGTGCTCAGCAACAGCGCAGACGCGGCCACGCCAGCACGTTCCACGACGACCAAACACGATCTCACCACACGGGTTAACTTCACTAATCTCGCATGGCTTGAAGCCAGCCGCCGTCCCAATTTCTCCGTTGATTACTGGCAGCAGCACGCGATTCGCACGGTTATCCGCCATCTGTCGTTCGCGATGGCGCCGCAGACGATGCCTGTTGCGGAAGAAACGCTGCCGGTTCAGGCTCAGCATCTTGCCCTGCTCGATACGCTTAATGCGCTTCTGACGCAGGACAACCAGCCGCCAGTGACCGTAAATCAGACGGCGCAAACGGATTTTGTTTCCCCTGCATCCTTCTCTGTTTCGACATGGATTAGCCAGGTTCACGGCATCCGTGCCGGGCCTCAACGCCTCAGCTAAATTAACCTTTTTCAATACCTTAATTTATCTGCCCGACTGGGGCGTTTGAGAATTTATTATGCTAATCAAATTGTTAACCAAAGTTTTTGGTAGTCGTAACGATCGTACCCTTCGCCGCATGCGCAAAGCTGTGAACGTCATCAACGGTATGGAACCGGCGATGGAGAAGCTCACTGATGATGAGCTGAAAGCGAAAACCGCGGAGTTCCGTGCGCGTCTGGAGAAAGGTGAAACCTTAGAAAGCCTGATCCCGGAAGCCTTCGCCGTTGTACGTGAGGCCAGTAAACGCGTGTTCGGCATGCGTCACTTCGACGTGCAGCTGCTGGGCGGGATGGTGCTCAACGAGCGCTGCATCGCGGAAATGCGTACCGGTGAAGGTAAAACCCTGACGGCAACGCTGCCGGCTTACCTGAATGCGCTGACGGGTAAGGGCGTTCACGTTGTTACCGTCAACGACTATCTGGCGCAGCGCGACGCCGAAAACAACCGTCCGCTGTTCGAATTCCTCGGCATGACAGTAGGCATTAACATGTCCGGCCTGCCGGCACCTGCCAAGCGTGAAGCCTACAACGCGGACATCACCTACGGCACCAACAACGAATACGGCTTCGACTACCTGCGTGACAACATGGCGTTCAGCCCGGAAGAGCGCGTCCAGCGTAAACTGCACTATGCGCTGGTGGATGAGGTTGACTCCATTCTGATCGATGAAGCGCGTACCCCGCTGATCATCTCCGGCCCGGCCGAAGACAGCTCCGAGATGTACCGTAAAGTCGACAAAATCATTCCTCACCTGCTGCGTCAGGAGAAAGAAGACTCCGATACCTTCCAGGGTGAAGGTCACTTCTCCGTGGATGAAAAAGCGCGTCAGGTCAACCTGACCGAACGCGGCCTGGTGAAAATCGAAGAGCTGCTGGTGGCTGAAGGCATTATGGAAGAGGGCGAGTCTCTGTACTCCCCGAGCAACATCATGCTGATGCACCACGTAACGGCCGCACTGCGCGCGCACGCCCTGTTCACCCGCGACGTTGACTACATCGTTAAAGACGGCGAAGTCATCATCGTCGATGAACACACCGGCCGTACCATGCAGGGACGTCGCTGGTCCGATGGCCTGCACCAGGCCGTGGAAGCGAAAGAAGGCGTGGATATTCAAAACGAAAACCAGACGCTGGCATCCATCACCTTCCAGAACTACTTCCGTCTGTACGAGAAGCTGGCGGGGATGACCGGTACCGCAGATACCGAAGCGTTTGAGTTCAGCTCCATCTATAAGCTGGATACCGTGGTAGTACCTACCAACCGTCCGATGATCCGTAAGGATATGCCGGACCTGGTATACATGACTGAAGCGGAAAAAATTCAGGCGATCATTGAAGATATTCGCGAACGTACCGCGAAGGGCCAGCCGGTACTGGTGGGGACCATCTCCATCGAGAAATCCGAAGTGGTATCTAACGAGCTGACTAAAGCGGGCATCAAACACAACGTTCTGAACGCCAAGTTCCACGCTAAAGAAGCAGATATCGTTGCGCAGGCCGGTTACCCGGCTGCCGTAACCATCGCCACCAACATGGCGGGTCGTGGTACCGATATTATGCTCGGCGGTAGCTGGCAGGCCGAAGTGGCGGAGCTGGAAAACCCAACCCCAGAGCAAATCGCGCAGATCAAAGCCGACTGGCAGGTGCGTCACGACGCGGTGCTGGCATCCGGTGGTCTGCACATCATTGGTACCGAGCGTCATGAATCTCGTCGTATCGATAACCAGCTGCGCGGTCGTGCAGGTCGTCAGGGTGATGCCGGTTCTTCCCGCTTCTATCTGTCTATGGAAGATGCGCTGATGCGTATTTTCGCCTCTGACCGTGTGTCCGGCATGATGCGTAAACTGGGAATGAAACCTGGCGAAGCGATCGAGCACCCGTGGGTTACCAAAGCGATTGCCAACGCCCAGCGTAAAGTAGAAAGCCGCAACTTCGATATTCGTAAGCAGCTGCTGGAATATGATGACGTTGCCAACGACCAGCGTCGTGCGATCTACACCCAGCGTAACGAACTGCTGGACGTGTCCGACGTGAGCGAAACCATCAACAGCATTCGCGAAGATGTGTTCAAAGCCACTATCGACGCGCACATTCCGCCGCAGTCTCTGGAAGAGATGTGGGATATCGAAGGTTTGCAGGAACGTCTGAAAAACGACTTCGATCTCGAACTGCCAATCAAAGAGTGGCTGGACAAAGAGCCTGAGCTGCACGAAGAGACCCTTCGCGAGCGTATCTACGAAACCGCGCTGGACGTCTACAAGCGTAAGGAAGAAGTGGTTGGCGCAGAGATGATGCGTCACTTCGAGAAAGGCGTAATGTTGCAGACCCTGGACTCCCTGTGGAAAGAGCACCTGGCGGCAATGGACTACCTGCGTCAGGGTATCCATCTGCGTGGTTATGCGCAGAAAGATCCGAAGCAGGAGTACAAGCGTGAATCCTTCTCCATGTTTGCTGCCATGCTGGAGTCGCTGAAGTATGAAGTCATCAGCACCCTGAGCAAAGTTCAGGTGCGTATGCCGGAAGAAGTGGAAGCGATGGAGCAGCAGCGTCGTGAAGAAGCTGAGCGTCTGGCACAGATGCAGCAGTTGAGCCATCAGACCGATGAGAGCGAAGCCGCAGCGGCAATCGCAGCGCAGACGGGCGATCGTAAAGTCGGTCGTAACGATCCGTGCCCATGCGGTTCCGGCAAAAAATACAAGGCGTGCCACGGCCGTCTGAGTTAAGAACATAACAAACTGAAAAGGCGCAGATATCTGCGCCTTTTTTATGGAAGTGACATGATGAAAACACTGCAAATTGCTGTCGGGATCATTCGCAACCCGCAAAATCAGATCTTCATTACCCAACGTGCCGCCGATGCGCACATGGCCAACAAATGGGAATTCCCCGGCGGAAAAATCGAATCAGGTGAAACGCCGGAGCAGGCGCTGGTGCGTGAGCTTCAGGAAGAGGTGGGGATCACCCCGCTTGGCGCAACGCTGTTCGATAAGCTGGAGTACCAGTTTCCGGATCGTCACATCACGCTGTGGTTCTGGCTGGTTGAAAACTGGGAAGGTGAGCCGTGGGGAAAAGAGGGGCAGCCGGGTAACTGGATTGAGCTTCAGGCCAGCGATGCGGAAAAATTTCCGCCTGCCAATGAGCCTGTGATCCTCCGGCTGGCCGCACAACCGTAGGCCTGCTAAGCGAAGCGCCAGCAGGCTTTGAACGTTACTGCTGGTTTTCGCTCCAGTCATCGCTATCCGAGAGATCGCCTTCGCTCGGAATGCGTTTCTCTTCCGCCGCCCATTCGCCCAGGTCTATAAGCTGACAGCGCTTGCAGCAGAATGGGCGAAATGGACTCACTTCTCCCCAGACGACAGTTTTCCCACAGGTTGGGCAGTTTACGGTGGTTACGTCAGACATTGGCACTCCTTAACAACAGGCCAGTTCAAAATCGAGGCGTTCCGGCACGGTGCCATGTTCACTGTCCAGCGGCATAAAGCGGATCGCGAAACGGCTTTTATGCCCGGAAATTTGCGGGTAAAGCTGCTCGCCAAGAGACAGGTTCAGGCGCAGAAGATCGGCGTCGTCGCCGTTATCCTGATAGAAACCGTTGAGACTGGTTTGTTTGCGGAACGGGGCAGAGTTACGCACAAGATCGAGGATCAGGGATAACGTCTGATTCATCGGCTCCAGGCTGCCCAGCCAGCTGTTCACCTGGCGATCGCGCTGTTCCTGCGGCATGTGCAGCCACATATGCAGCGTTGGCAGGTCAAAGCTACAGCATCCGCCCGGTATGCTCAGGCGCTGGCGCACCAGCGCAATCAGACGATCCTCTCGTAAAAACTGGCCAACGCGCGGCGCGGCCATCAAGGTCGTGCTGCTGTTTTTTAGCTGCTGGCGTAAAGCGTCAATTCGACTTTGATCCACGCCCGGTACTTCGGCCCAGGCCTGTAATTTACGCTGCTGGCGCTCCAGCTCTTTCAACAGCTCAGTGCGGACGTCGCCGCGTTCAATCACATCCAGCAGATCGCCCACGTTGCGGAAAAAATGCAGCGCGGTGGCGTGATCGTTGACAGGCAGATGTTGTGAAAGCTGTTGAATAAGAAATTCTATGCGTAGCCAGGTACGCATTTTTTCGTTAAGCGGATGCTCAAAAAGGATATGAGTCGACATTATGGTTTTTCCTGTGCAACGGCCTGCGCGGCGAAGGTCAGATACTGCGCGTGCAGACGAGCAACATCCGATGCAATGGCATCTGGTGCGCCGTTATTATCAATAACATCATCCGCAATGGCGAGGCGCGCTTCGCGCGTGGCCTGTGCGGCAAGAATTTGTTCAGCATGCTCGCGTGAAACATGGTCACGCGCCATGGTTCTCTGGATTTGCGTTTCGCGGGAAACGTCAATCACCAGCGTTCTGTCTGCTTTATTTTGAAGCTGATTTTCCACCAGTAACGGGACCACCCATAACACATAGGGCGAACTGGCTGCGGCAATCTGACGCTGAGTTTCCTGGTGGATAATGGGGTGGAGCAGGGCATTAAGCCAGGCTTTTTCCGCTGGATCGGAAAATATGCACTCACGCAGCTGCCGACGATTCAGGGTGCCGTCAGCCTGTATCACGGGGCGACCAAAATGCGCTTCGATGGCGTTTAAGGCGGGTGTATTGGGTTCTACCACCTGACGGGCAATGATATCGGCGTCGATAATCGTGATGCCGAGACGAGCAAACGCGTGCGCAACGGTGCTTTTACCACTACCGATGCCGCCGGTTAATGCGACGATATACCCCATTAAATCAGATCCTGGGAATTATTCAGTTTTAAAATCAGTTGCTTAAAATTCAAACTTACAACAGCCAATGTTTAGCTCTCTTTACCCGCTTTTTACCAGGTAAATTTATAGGATTGTAGCGTAAAAAAAGAGAATTTCGCAGTCTTGCGGAGCAGGTATTAGTGCGTATGATAGCGTCACTGGAGTTGTGCTTTTAATATATTTGCCTCTAACCCCAGGAATCCGCACATGCGTATCGAAGAAGATCTGAAGTTAGGTTTCAAAGACGTTCTTATCCGCCCTAAACGCTCTACACTGAAAAGTCGCTCAGACGTTGAACTCGAACGTCAATTCACCTTTAAGCATTCCGGTCAGACGTGGTCTGGCGTGCCGATTATCGCGGCCAACATGGATACCGTCGGGACCTTCGAGATGGCGACCGCACTGGCGCAATTCGACATCCTTACTGCGGTACACAAACACTACAGCGCTGAAGAGTGGGATGCGTTTGTCGCCTCCGCCTCGGCTGACGTGGTGAAGCATGTGATGGTCTCGACCGGTACCTCTGATGCAGATTTCGAGAAAACCAAACAGATCCTGAACGCCAATCCGGCGCTGAATTTTGTCTGCATTGACGTGGCAAATGGTTATTCCGAGCATTTCGTTCAGTTCGTCAGCAAGGCACGTGAGGCCTGGCCAACCAAAACCATCATCGCGGGCAACGTGGTGACCGGTGAAATGTGTGAAGAGCTGATCCTCTCCGGGGCCGACATTGTAAAAGTTGGCATTGGCCCGGGGTCCGTTTGCACCACGCGCGTGAAAACCGGTGTGGGTTATCCGCAGCTGTCTGCGGTAATTGAATGCGCTGACGCTGCGCACGGTCTGGGCGGCCAGATCATCAGCGACGGTGGCTGCACCATGCCAGGCGATGTCGCGAAAGCCTTCGGCGGCGGCGCGGATTTCGTGATGCTCGGCGGCATGCTGGCAGGCCACGAAGAGAGCGGCGGTACCGTGGTGGAAGAGAACGGCGAGAAATTCATGCTGTTCTACGGAATGAGCTCTGAATCCGCGATGACCCGTCACGTGGGCGGTGTCGCGAAATACCGTGCGGCGGAAGGCAAAACCGTTAAGCTGCCACTGCGTGGTCCGGTCGAAAACACGGCGCGCGATATCCTCGGCGGTCTGCGTTCTGCCTGCACCTACGTTGGTGCTTCCCGCCTGAAAGAGCTGACGAAACGCACGACGTTTATCCGCGTTCAGGAGCAGGAAAACCGCGTATTTAATAGCCTCTGACGGCTACGGCTGGCGCGCGTCCGTGCGCCAGCGTTACCCCGCGCTCATTGCATCCCCCAGATGGAAAATCGGCAAATACATTGCCACCACCAGCGTGCCGATAATCAGACCCGTCACGACCAGTAGCAAAGGCTCAAGAAGCGCTGCCAGATTGTCTGCCTGCTGAAATGTCTGTTCCGTATGGTGGCGGGCCAGATTCATCAGCATCACATCCAGTGAACCCGACACTTCTCCGGTGCGAATGAGCTGAATACACAGTGGCGTAAAAACAGAGGCCTTCTGGAAGGAGGACCACACGGGCATCCCCTGTTCGATATCGCTGCGTATCTCACGGAGTTTCTCCTGCCAGTAGCCCCTCTCAACGGTCTCCTCCACACTCTCCAGTCCTTGTAAAAAGGCAATTCCGGCCTGCTGGGTTAATGACAGCACGGTAAAAATCTGCCCCAGTTTTTGCCCGCGCGTCAGCGTGCCCATCACCGGTACGTGTAACAAGACATACTGCCAGCGTGGATGCCGCCGCAGCTTACAGGCGATGACAACCATTGCCACGAGCAGGGTCAAAAGGGTGAGGATATGCGCCTGAACCAAGGCCGCCAGCCCCATGACTGCCTGCGTGAGCAAAGGGAGCGGGGTGTTGAACGTTTTGTAGATTGCAGCAAACTCAGGCAAAACCAGCGTGACCATCGCCAGCACCACGAAAACGGCCAGCGTCAGGATGATCAGCGGATAGCGCAGCGCTTTCTTTACCTTCGCACTGAGCTGCTGCTGGGATTTTTGTTGCTGCGCAAGCTGACGGCAGCAGGCTTCGAGCTTACCCGTCAGCTCACCCGTCTTCACCATTGAGACATAAAGAGGGCTAAACACCTCTGGCCATTTCTTCATGGCCTCTGACAGGGCGCAACCTTCGCTCAGGTCATCAGCAAGACTGTGCAGCAGCGCCTGCCAGTGCTGCAAAGGATGCTGTTCCGCAAGCATGTGCAGGCTTTGGGATAGCGTGAGTCCAGCCTGTAGCAGCGTGGCGAGCTGGCGAAAAATATCGTAGCAGTGCTGCACCTGCCATCGGTGGCGCTGCTGACAGCGTTTTAGCGCCAGCGGGTGCAGTTGTTTAAGCACCAGAGCCGTGTAAGCTGCGCCACGGTCGATGGCCCAGAGGGTGCCGGTTTGCACCTCCCCCTCGGTGTTCAGGGCACGCCAGCGCCAGAGCGAATTAGCAGCCATCGGGCATTCCCAGGACGCGCAACAGCTCTTCGAGCGTGGTCAGCCCTTGTTCTACGGCCATGCAGCCATGCTCAAACAAAGAGGTCATTCCCGCCTGACGAGCGCTGGACCCAATCACCTCCGTGCTTGCTCCGCTGGCGATGGCCTGCCGCAGCGTGTCGTCGATGACGAGCACTTCAAAAATGGCTACGCGACCATAAAAACCGTGGTAGCAGCGATCGCAGCCGGTGGGTTGCCAGCGAGGAAGCGGCCGGGGCCACAGCGTGCGGGGTAATTCGGTGTGGCGGCTGGCTTCCTGTCGGCAGTACGGACATAAACGGCGCACCAGTCGCTGGGCAATCACCATCGAGAGCGCCGAAGAGATCATCCAGCGCGCGACGCCCATCTGTTGCAGCCGTACCAGCGTTTCAGTCGTCGAATTAGTATGGAGGGTGGACAGCACCAGATGCCCGGTTTGCGCCGCCTTAATGGCAATTTCTGCCGTTTCGCCGTCACGAATTTCACCCACCATAATGATGTCAGGATCCTGCCTGAGCAGGGCACGCAGCACGCTCTGGAAGGTCAGCCCCGCGCGCGGATTAATCTGCGTCTGGTTTAAGCCTGCAAGCGGGATTTCAACGGGATCTTCCACGCTGCAAATATTGACGTCAGGGGTATTTCGCACCTGTAACGCGCTGTACAGCGTCACTGTTTTCCCGCTACCGGTCGGGCCGGTGACCAGAATCAACCCCTGAGGGCTGTTAAGCGCCCCGGCAAAACGGGCCTGCTGGTCTGCGCTCATCCCCAGCTGTTCAAGCTCCAGTGCCTGCTGTACCTGGTGAAGCAGACGAAGCACGATTTTTTCTCCACCGCTACAGGGAAGGGTTGCGATACGAAAAGAGACGGGGACGCTTGCCAGCTCCACCGTAAACTGGCCGTCCTGCGGCAGCCGGCGCTCCGCAATATCCAGTTGACCCAGCACCTTCAGGCGTGCGGCAAGCGTCGTCCCGAGGGTGGCAGAGATCGGCAGTTGCGGGTAGAGAACACCGTCGATTCGCAAACGGATTTGGTAGCCGTGCTCCGTCGGTTCAATATGGATGTCAGAAGCCCGCTGGTTTACTGCCTGCTGCAAGGTTGTACTGAGCACGTCAGCGGCTGAGTTTGGCGCTATGCCCGGCAGGTGTGATGATGAGAGGGACTGAAGCCGTTTTTCCATCCGTTCGGCCGTCCAGCACTCAATATCAATACGCTTCTGCGTGGCGAAGCGTAACGCTTCCATCAGCTCAGAGGCAGGATTACCCACTACCGCAATGCTGATCATGTCGGTGTCGCTTGCGAGTAGCAGTGCGTGATGGCGCTGACAGAGCGTCATAAGCTGTTCAGTATTCATTGTCCACTCCTGTCAGTTGTTATCGAAGCGGAAAACATCTTCACAGGCTTGTCTGAGCGCCGTGTCGGACGCAATTTTGCAGTCACGCGTCCAGCCCGTCATTCCGTTACCGTCGCTCCAGATCGGTGTCATGAGCACTTCAAGTCCGTTAAGGCTTTCCTGCCCTGTTAACGATACGACCCCCTTCGCCACGCTCATCGCTGAAACGTAACGTGTGGTTGTCGGGGAGGGGATGGCATTGGTGCCTGCGTCGCAGCGATCCACACCACCACGATCCAGGGCGCAAAGCTCAATGGCGGTGCGGTAGGGGATGAACGTTTGCAGCATATCGGTGAGCGCCGCTTTTCGCAGGTAGTTCTGATAGGCCGGAACGCCAATGGCGCTCAGGATGGCAATAATGCCAATGACCACCATTAGCTCAATCAGGGTAAATCCTTGTTGTCTGTTCATGTCTGCTCCTTACGTTAAGTGGCGCTACTGTGGCAGTGCCAGCATGCAGAAACGAGGGACAAAAGCGTGAACGTGAAGGGGCTTTCAGGGAAATGATTCAGTGTTGCAGAGAAGGACAGCGTAATTGCGAGCGGTTTCGTATTTCCCCTCTCCGGGCGGAGAGGGGAGGCTAATTTATTTGAAGCGCATCGAGAGGTCGAGGGCGCGGACGTGCTTGGTCAGGGCGCCAACGGAGATGTAATCGACGCCGGTTTCAGCAAATTCGCGGATGGTGTCGAACGTCACGTTGCCGGACACCTCAAGCTGCGCCTGGCCGTTTGTGCGTTTGACCGCTTCACGCATCTGCTCCGTGTCGAAGTTATCGAGCATGATGATGTCAGCCCCCGCTTTAATGGCCTCGTCCAGCTCCTCCAGCGTTTCCACTTCCACTTCGACCGGCACATCCGGATGTAGCCAGAAGGCTTTTTCCACGGCCTGACGCACCGAGCCAGAGGCAATAATGTGGTTCTCTTTGATCAGGAAGGCATCGGATAGCCCCAGACGATGGTTGGCGCCGCCACCGCAGAGTACCGCGTATTTCAGCGCGGTCCGCAGGCCCGGCAGGGTTTTACGGGTATCCAGCAGCTGCGTGCGGGTGCCTGCCAGCAGGTCAACGTAGCGGCGTACTTCACTGGCAACGCCAGAGAGCGTTTGCACAAAATTGAGCGCGGTGCGTTCACCGGTCAGCAAGACGCGGGACGGGCCGTCCAGCTCGAACAGTGGCTGATTCGCCGTGACCGCATCACCGTCTTCAACGTGCCATGTTACCTGCACCTCGTCGCCTGCCAGCTGGGTAAAGACCTCCTCAACCCAGCGTTTGCCGCAGAAAACCCCCGCTTCGCGGGTGATGATCACCGCATGCGAGCGTGTCTCTTTTGGCAACAATTGGGCGGTAATATCGTTATCGGCGCTGACGTCGCCGCCGAGATCTTCTTTCAGGGCATGGGCAACGCTTGCCGGGATATCACTATTAATACGTTCCAGAAGCGCGTCACGTCGGTGGTCGGGGTTATAGCGGCGAGGCGGCATGATAAAACTCCAAATTGGTAACGAATCATAATATTGAAACATGCTACTCTGAACCGAGTAACAGCACCATAGATAATGAGATGGTCACTCCCTCCTTCCCGGTACTATGCTGAGGACAGGCTTTCATTCGGAGAACTATCATGGAAAACATTGCGCTCATTGGTATCGATCTGGGTAAAAACTCTTTCCATATTCATTGCCAGGATCGTCGCGGGAAGGCTGTTTACCGTAAAAAATTTACCCGGCCAAAGTTGATCGAATTTTTGGCGACATGCCCCGCTACAACCATCGCAATGGAAGCCTGTGGCGGTTCTCACTTTATGGCACGCAAGTTGGAAGAGTTGGGGCATTCCCCAAAGCTGATATCACCACAATTTGTCCGCCCGTTCGTTAAAAGCAATAAAAACGACTTTGTCGACGCCGAAGCTATTTGTGAAGCTGCATCGCGTCCGTCTATGCGTTTTGTGCAGCCCAGAACGGAATCTCAGCAGGCAATGCGGGCTCTGCATCGTGTCCGTGAATCCCTGGTTCAGGATAAGGTAAAAACAACCAATCAAATGCATGCTTTTCTGCTGGAATTTGGCATTAGCGTTCCCCGAGGAGCTGCCGTTATTAGCCGACTGAGTACCATTCTTGAGGATAATAGTTTGCCTCTTTACCTCAGCCAGTTATTGCTGAAATTACAACAGCATTATCACTATCTTGTTGAGCAGATTAAAGATTTGGAATCCCAGTTGAAACGAAAGTTGGACGAAGATGAGGTTGGACAGCGCTTGCTGAGCATTCCCTGCGTCGGAACACTGACAGCGAGTACTATTTCAACTGAGATTGGCGACGGGAAGCAGTACGCCAGCAGCCGTGACTTTGCGGCGGCAACAGGGCTTGTACCTCGGCAGTACAGCACGGGAGGTAGGACGACATTGCTGGGAATTAGTAAGCGAGGTAATAAAAAGATCCGAACTTTGTTGGTTCAATGTGCCAGGGTATTCATACAAAAACTGGAACACCAGTCTGGCAAATTGGCCGATTGGGTCAGGGATTTACTGTGCCGGAAAAGCAACTTTGTCGTCACTTGTGCTCTGGCAAACAAGCTGGCCAGAATAGCCTGGGCCCTAACGGCACGACAGCAAACTTATGTAGCATAACGGCAGAAATACACCGGTTTAAAGAATTACTGATCTGGTTTTGCGAATACTGATATTGATGATACTAACGGCCCACCGGCCTGTTGAGGAACCTGTAAAACGGAAAGGCTCATTGAAGCCGTATATTTTCTGGAGGTTCATCAGGCGCGGAACTCATCAAGGCGCGGGAATAAAATCCCATTCAGACGCCGGATAGATTCAAGCAAGCCAACTTGTCGTCAAAATCGGTGTTGCAAAAACGGGAGTGACCATAGATAAGGAGTTCCAGCATGTTGTTAGAAAACGGATGGCTGGTGGACGCGCGGCATGTACCGTCGCCGCACCACGACTGCCGCCCGGAGGATGAAAAGCCCACACTGCTGGTGGTTCACAATATTAGTCTCCCGCCGGGTGAGTTTGGCGGTCCGTGGATCGATGCGTTATTCACTGGAACGATAGATCCCGATGCCCACCCCTTCTTTGCTGAGATTGCGCATCTGCGCGTATCGGCGCACTGTCTGATCCGTCGTGATGGCGAAGTGGTTCAGTATGTTCCTTTTGATAAGCGAGCCTGGCATGCTGGCGTGTCGATGTATCAGGGGCGCGAGCGGTGCAATGATTTCTCTATTGGAATTGAACTGGAAGGAACGGACACCACGCCTTACACCGATGCGCAATATGAGAAACTGGTTGCTGTAACGCAAACGTTAATCGGGCGCTATCCCGCCATTGCAGACAATATTACAGGGCACAGCGACATCGCCCCGGAAAGAAAAACCGACCCCGGCCCGGCGTTTGACTGGTCCCGGTTTCACGCCATGCTTACCACGTCGTCAGATAAGGAGATAACATGACGTTGTTTACCATGCTGCTGGTTATGATCGCTGAACGCCTGTTTAAGCTCGGCGAGCACTGGCATCTGGATCATCGGCTGGAGGTGTTATTCCGCCGCATCAGGCATTTTTCCATGCTGCGCACGCTGCTGATGGCGGCAGGCGTGATGGCGATTACGTTCCTGTTGCTGCGCTCGCTTTACGGCCTCTTTTTCAACGTGCCGCTGCTGGTGGTGTGGATCCTGCTCGGCGTGCTGTGTATTGGCGCGGGCAAGGTGCGTTTGCACTATCACGCGTATCTGAAAGCCGCTTCCCGGGATGATGCCCACGCGCGCGGCGCGATGGCGAGCGAGTTGACGATGATCCACGGCGTACCGCCGGATTGCGATGAACGCGAGTTTCTGCGGGAGCTGCAAAACGCGCTGCTGTGGATTAACTTCCGTTACTACCTGGCGCCGCTGTTCTGGTTCGTGGTGGGCGGACCCTGGGGGCCGGTTCTGCTGATGGGTTATGCGTTCCTGCGCGCCTGGCAGACCTGGCTTGCCCGCTATCTTACGCCGCATGAACGTCTACAGTCCGGCATTGATGCCATCCTGCACGTGCTCGACTGGCTTCCGGTGCGTCTGGTAGGCGTGGTCTATGCCCTCATCGGTCACGGTGAAAAGGCGCTGCCCGCGTGGTTTGTCTCCCTTGCAGACCGCCATACCTCGCAGTATCAGGTTTTAACCCGACTGGCACAGTTCTCGCTGGCGCGTGAGCCGCACACGGATAAAGTCGCAACGCCAAAAGCTGCCGTCTCGATGGCGAAGAAAACATCCTTTGTGGTGGTGGTGATTGTGGCGCTGCTAACGATTTACGGCACGCTGGTCTGACCCAGCGCGCCGAAGCCGTTACGGCGTATCCGCGGGCGGGATGCCGAAGTCAGGCATCCCGTTTTCGTTCCAGCGGACGAGTTTCAGGCGAGTATGGCGATTGGGATCGTAAAGCGGATCGCCTTCAATTTCAGTGTAGTTTCGCGCGTGGTAGACCAGCACATCTTCGCCTTCCGGCGTCTGCGTAAAGCTGTTATGGCCTGGCCCATACTGACGGTTTTCGTAGCTGGTGACGAACACCGGGCGCGGGGATTTATGCCAGTTAGCCGGGTTTTGCGGATCGGCATTCAGGTCTGCCCACAGTAATCCCATGCAGTAGTTCTCGTCGGTGGCGCTGGCGGAATAGCTGATAAACAGCTTATCGCCATGGAACAGCACCGCCGGGCCTTCGTTGACCCAGAACCCACGGCACTCCCAGTCATATTCCGGTTTACTGAGCATCACCGGCTCGCCTTTCAGCGTCCACGGATTTTCCATTTCACACAGGTAAAGATTGGAGTTACCGGAAATGTCCGGGGCTTTTTGCGCCCACAGATACCAGCGTTTACCCTGATGAACAAAGGTGGTGGCATCCAGCGCGAAGGTGTCAAACGGGGTTTTGATTTGCCCTTTTTCCACCCACGTACCGGTGAGCGGATCGCGATCTGCGCATTCAATAGCAAACATGCGATGCTGGAACATCCCGAGCTGATCGAGCGCCTGGGTATGCGTGGCGGCAAAATAGATGTACCACCTGCCGTCGATATGATGCAGTTCCGGTGCCCAGATCAGCTGGCTCATCGGGCCGGTGTCGGGCTTGCGCCAGACAATCACCTCTTCGGCATCGCGTAAACCTTCCAGCGAGTCCGCGCGGCGGATCGCCAGCCGATCGTACTCCGGTACGGAGGCGATAAAGTAATATTGCCCATCGTGACGCAGGATATACGGGTCGGCGCGTTGTTCAATAAACGGGTTTGGCCAGGTTTGCATTCGGCTTTCCTTATTTAGTCTCAGCGGCTTTGAGTTCCTGATAATCGTTCAGCTCGCGATAGTTGGTGCGACGCTTTTCCAGATCGGACTGGATCTGCTTCATGGTCTCACGGTCCACTTTCAGCAGACGTACTACGCCCGCGGTAATTAAGTATCCAATGCCGGGAATGACGGTAAACAGCAGCACGATCCCGTTGATGGCGTCCGCGCTCTGCGCTTTTGCGCCCGCGTCGTAGCCGTACCAGGAGAGCAGGAAGCCGACCATTGCCCCGGCAATCGCCAGACCCAGCTTCAGGAAGAAGATGTTGCCGGAGAAGCTGATCCCGGTGATGCGTTTCCCGGTTTTCCATTCACCGTAGTCGTCCACGTCGGCCATCAGCGACCAGTGCAGCGGTGACGGGATCTGGTGCAGGATGTTCAGCAGGACGTAGAGCACGACAATAGTTGTCGTCGCTTTCGGGTCGAAGAAGTAAAAGGCGCAGGAGAAAATCGCCAGCACGATGTTGGTCCAGAAGAAGACCTTCAGCTTACACCAGCGGTCGGTCAGCACTTTCGCCAGCATACTGCCGAACATCATGCCGACCACGCCCAGGCTGATAAACAGCGTGGCGAAATGGGTGCTTTGCCCCATGACCCAGGTGACGTAATACATGGTGGCCGCCATACGGATAAAGCCGGGGCAGACGTTGCACAGCGTTAACAGCAGGATCCGCACCCACTGGTCATTCTTCCACACGTCTTTCAGGTCGTTTTTCAGTTCGTCATGAGTTTGCACCGCCGGACGCACGCGCTCCCGCACCGTGGCGAAGCAGAACAGGAACATGCAGGTACCAATCAGCGCCAGCACGGTCATCGCCATCTGGTAGCCTTTGGCTTTGTTATCCCCACCGAACCAGTCGGCCATCGGCAGGAGCGTCAGCGACAGCAGCAGCGTGGCGATACCAACCATAACAAAACGGTAGGACTGGCAGGCAACGCGCTCTTTCGGGTCGTTGGTGATCACGCCGCCCAGCGAGCAGTAGGGAATGTTGATAGCCGTGTAGGTCAGCGACAGCAGGAAATAGGTGACAAACGCATAGATAACTTTGCTGTTATAGCTCCAGTCAGGCGTGGTAAACATCAGGATGCTGAACAGCGCGTAGGGGAAGGCAATCCACAGCAGCCATGGACGAAACCGGCCATATTTGCTGCGGGTACGGTCGGCAATCGCGCCCATAATTGGGTCCGTGACGGCATCAATGACGCGTACGGACAGGAGTAAAACGCCAACCAGTGCAGGAGCCAGACCAAAAATATCCGTATAAAAGTAGTTAACAAATAACATGATGGCGCCAAAGATGATGTTGCATCCGGCGTCACCCATGCCATAGCCGATCTTTTCTTTTACTGACAGTTTGTTGTTATTCATCGACAGCTCTCCGGGTTTCGGTATGGAGAGAATTATTCGCTGGCAAACGAATATATGCGTTGCAATATAAAGGCGGTGATATGGAGGATTTTGCTGTGGGCGCGAATTTGTGAGGAAGGTAACAAGACGCTGTACCCGCAACCGCGAGTACAGCGAGAAAACACTTAGTGCGCTTTCACCGTTTTGGCATTTTTCTGTTTCACCATATAACCCACGCCGAGGATCGCAATCCAGACCGGGATCAGGTAGACGGAAATCGCCATGCCTGGGGTGATGAGCATAATGACCAGCACAGCTGCCATGAACAGCAGGCAAACCCAGTTCCCCAGCGGATAGAGCAGGGCAGGGAAGCGCGTGGTTACGCCCTGCTGGTGCTTGGCGCGGCGGAACTTGATGTGCGCGAGGCTAATCATCGCCCAGTTAATCACCAGCGCGGAAACCACCAGCGCCATCAGCAGACCGAAGGCAGATTCCGGTGCCAGGTAGTTAATCAGAACGCACAGCGCCGTCACGACCGCCGACACGATGATGGTATTAACCGGTACGCCACGCTTATCAACGGTAAGCAGCGCTTTCGGTGCGTTGCCCTGTTGCGCCAGGCCGAACAGCATACGGCTGTTGCAGTAAACGCAGCTGTTATAAACGGAGAGCGCGGCGGTCAGCACCACGACGTTGAGCGCGTTCGCCACGAAGGTGTCGCCCAGCTCGTGGAAGATGAGCACAAACGGGCTGGTATCCGCCGTCACGCGCGTCCATGGCAGCAGGGAGAGCAGGACCGCCAGGGAGCCCACATAGAAGATCAGAATACGGTAGATAACCTGGTTAGTGGCTTTCGGAATGCTCTGCTCCGGGTTGTCGGCTTCCGCGGCGGTGATGCCCACCAGCTCCAGACCGCCGAAGGAGAACATGATAATTGCCATCATCATCACCAGACCGGTCATGCCGTGCGGCAGGAACCCGCCTTGCTCCCAAAGGTTGCGCACGGTGGCCTGCGGGCCGCCGTTGCCGCTGAACAGCAGCCAGCCGCCGAAGATGATCATCGCTACAACGGCAATCACTTTGATGATGGCAAACCAGAACTCCATCTCACCAAACACTTTTACGTTGGTCAGGTTAATGGCATTGATAATGACGAAGAAGGCCGCCGCAGACGCCCAGGTGGGGATCTCCGGGTACCAGAACTGAATGTATTTCCCAACGGCGGTCAGCTCGGCCATGGCAACCAGAACGTACAGAACCCAGTAGTTCCACCCCGAGGCGAAACCTGCGAAGCTGCCCCAGTATTTATAGGCGAAGTGGCTGAATGAGCCTGCGACCGGCTCCTCAACAACCATTTCACCTAACTGGCGCATAATCAGAAATGCAATAAAACCCGCAATCGCGTACCCCAGAATAATGCCCGGACCGGCCGACTGGATAACCGATGCACTGCCCAGAAACAGGCCAGTACCAATAGCACCGCCCAGGGCGATGAGCTGAATATGGCGGTTTTTAAGGCCGCGCTTTAGCTGATCGCCATGCTGTTGAGCTTCCATTTGAAACCTCGTGTGTGGTTGTTATGTTCACGCTGTGCGTGTGTAATTATGAAAGTCCATATTCTGTATTTATTTCTTTACGGTTAACGATACCGAAAAAAGCGGAGATGGCTTCCGTTAGCGCAAGAATAGTGGTAAGCGCCAGCGAATGCACCTGCTTTATGAAGGGATGATGACGACTTGAATAAAAAGAAACCAATTGTAAATCGGTACGTTAACCCCTCATACCCCAACCTATAGAATAGAAATGCGTCAGAAGAGGGCGAATTTTCATTTTTTGCCTTGTTGAATCGCTTCAGATTGCAAAAACCCTCGTTTCATTATGGTTAAAACTGCCTCTTTGGTAGTAACCATTTCATTTGTGCAAAGTTACATTCCTGAAACGTTAGTTCTGTAAGGTTGTTAAAATGTGCCGGGTTTACTGATTTCAATCAAAACCAATATGGACAGAAGGTGAATACTTTGTTACTTTAGCGATACGAACATGAAATTGGTAAGACCAATTGACTCCGGGCAAAAAGGCGTAAGACAGGGAATATGGCCTACAGCAAAATTCGCCAACCAAAACTTTCCGATGTGATTGAGCAGCAGCTGGAGTTTTTGATTCTCGAAGGGACACTGCGCCCGGGCGAGAAGCTCCCGCCAGAACGCGAGCTGGCAAAACAGTTCGACGTTTCACGCCCCTCTCTGCGTGAGGCGATTCAACGTCTCGAAGCAAAGGGCCTGTTGCTCCGTCGCCAGGGTGGCGGAACCTTTGTGCAAAACAGCCTGTGGCAGAGCTTCAGCGACCCGCTGGTAGAACTTCTCTCTGACCACCCAGAATCCCAGTTTGATCTGCTTGAGACCCGTCACGCGCTGGAAGGTATCGCGGCCTATTACGCCGCCCTTCGCAGCACTGATGAAGACCGCGTACGTATTCGCGAGCTGCATCAGGCCATTGAACGGGCACAGCAGTCCGGCGATTTAGACGCCGAGTCCAATGCCGTCGTCCAGTATCAAATTGCCGTCACCGAAGCGGCGCACAACGTGGTGCTCCTCCATCTGCTACGCTGCATGGAGCCGATGCTGGCCCAGAACGTTCGTCAGAATTTTGAATTGTTGTATGCCCGTCGGGAGATGCTCCCGCTGGTAAGCAACCATCGCACCCGAGTATTCGAGGCGATAATGGCCGGGGAACCGGAGCAGGCGCGCGAAGCGTCGCACCGCCATCTGGCTTTCATTGAGGAAATCTTGCTGGACCGCAGCCGTGAACAATCGCGTCGCGAACGTTCATTACGCCGCATACAGCAACGAAAGGATTAAGCGCCAGGTACTTTTAGAGCGCGGCAACTAAACGCAGAACCTGTCTTATTGTGTTTTCTGGCGAAAATACAATGGGACAGGTTCCAGACAAATCAACGTATTAGATAGATAAGGAATACCCCCATGTCAGAACGTCTCCAAAATGACGTGGATCCGATCGAAACTCGCGACTGGCTACAGGCGATCGAATCGGTCATCCGTGAAGAAGGTGTTGAGCGCGCTCAGTATCTGATTGATCAGCTGCTTTCAGAAGCACGCAAAGGCGGCGTGAAAGTGGCTTCAGGTGCAGGGGCTAGCAACTACGTAAACACGATTGCCGTCGAAGACGAACCGGAATACCCGGGCAATCTGGATCTGGAACGCCGTATCCGTTCTGCTATCCGCTGGAACGCCATCATGACCGTTCTGCGCGCATCCAAGAAAGACCTGGAACTGGGTGGCCACATGGCGTCCTTCCAGTCTTCTGCGACCATTTACGAAGTGTGCTTCAACCACTTCTTCCGTGCAGCTAACGAGAAAGATGGCGGCGATCTGGTGTACTTCCAGGGCCACATCTCTCCGGGCATCTATGCACGTGCCTTCCTGGAAGGTCGTCTGACTGAAGAGCAGATGAACAACTTCCGTCAGGAAGTTCACGGTAAGGGTCTGTCTTCTTACCCGCACCCTAAACTGATGCCTGAGTTCTGGCAGTTCCCGACCGTATCTATGGGTCTGGGTCCAATCGGTGCGATCTATCAGGCAAAATTCCTGAAGTACCTGGAACACCGTGGTCTGAAAGACACCTCTGAGCAGACCGTTTACGCCTTCCTGGGCGACGGTGAAATGGATGAGCCAGAATCTAAAGGCGCGATCACCATCGCGACCCGTGAGAAGCTGGACAACCTGTGCTTCATCATCAACTGTAACCTGCAACGTCTGGATGGTCCGGTCACCGGTAACGGCAAGATCATCAACGAACTGGAAGGCATCTTCGCAGGTGCTGGCTGGAACGTGATCAAAGTGATGTGGGGCGGTCGTTGGGATGAGCTGCTGCGTAAAGACACCAGCGGTAAACTGATCCAGCTGATGAACGAAACCGTTGACGGCGACTACCAGACCTTCAAATCCAAAGACGGTGCCTACGTTCGTGAGCACTTCTTCGGCAAATATCCTGAAACCGCAGCCCTGGTTGCAGACTGGACTGACGAGCAGATCTGGGCGCTGAACCGCGGTGGTCACGATCCGAAGAAAGTTTACGCTGCACTGAAAAAAGCGCGTGAAACCAAAGGTAAAGCGACTGTGATCCTGGCCCACACCATTAAAGGTTACGGCATGGGTGATACCGCAGAAGGTAAAAACATCGCTCACCAGGTTAAGAAAATGAACATGGACGGCGTGCGTTATATCCGCGATCGTTTCAACGTTCCAGTGACCGATGAGCAGGTAGAAAAACTGTCTTACATCACCTTCCCGGAAGGTTCTGAAGAGCACAAGTACCTGCACGAACGTCGTCAGGCGCTGAAAGGCTACCTGCCTGCTCGTCAGCCTAACTTCACCGAGAAGCTGGAACTGCCAGCGCTGGAAGATTTCTCTCAGCTGCTGGAAGAGCAGAACAAAGAGATCTCTACCACTATCGCTTTCGTTCGTGCCCTGAACGTGATGCTGAAGAACAAGTCGATCAAAGATCGTCTGGTTCCAATCATCGCCGACGAAGCGCGTACTTTCGGTATGGAAGGTCTGTTCCGTCAGATCGGTATCTACAGCCCGAACGGTCAGCAGTACACCCCGCAGGACCGTGAGCAGGTTGCATACTACAAAGAAGACGAGAAAGGTCAGATCCTTCAGGAAGGTATCAACGAACTGGGTGCAGGCGCATCCTGGCTGGCTGCTGCGACTTCTTACAGCACCAACAACCTGCCGATGATCCCGTTCTACATCTACTACTCCATGTTCGGGTTCCAGCGTATCGGTGACCTGTGCTGGCAGGCAGGCGACCAGCAGGCTCGCGGCTTCCTGATCGGTGGTACTTCTGGTCGTACGACCCTGAACGGTGAAGGTCTACAGCACGAAGATGGTCACAGCCACATTCAGTCTCTGACTATCCCTAACTGTATCTCTTACGACCCGTCTTACGCGTACGAAGTGGCAGTCATCATGCATGACGGCTTGCAGCGCATGTACGGTGAAGCGCAAGAGAATATTTACTACTACATCACCACCCTGAACGAAAACTACCACATGCCGGCAATGCCAGCAGGTGCCGAGGAAGGTATCCGTAAAGGTATCTACAAACTCGAAACCATCGAAGGTAGCAAAGGTAAAGTTCAGCTGCTGGGCTCCGGTTCTATCCTGCGTCACGTTCGTGAAGCAGCGCAGATCCTGGCGAAAGACTACGGTGTGGGTTCCGATGTGTACTCTGTTACCTCCTTCACTGAACTGGCGCGTGATGGCCAGGATTGTGAGCGCTGGAACATGCTGCACCCAATGGAAACCCCACGAGTTCCGTACATCGCTCAGGTGATGAACGACGCGCCAGCGGTGGCGTCTACTGACTATATGAAACTGTTCGCTGAGCAGGTTCGTACTTACGTTCCAGCTGATGATTATCGCGTACTGGGTACTGACGGCTTCGGTCGTTCTGACAGCCGCGAAAACCTGCGTCACCACTTCGAAGTTGATGCTTCCTACGTGGTGGTAGCAGCACTGGGCGAACTGGCTAAACGTGGCGAAATCGATAAGAAAGTGGTTGCAGACGCAATCACCAAATTCAACATCGATGCAGATAAAGTTAACCCGCGTCTGGCGTAAGAGGTAAAAGAATAATGGCTATCGAAATCAATGTACCGGACATCGGGGCTGATGAAGTTGAAATCACTGAGATCCTGGTCAAAGTGGGCGACAAAGTTGAAGCTGAACAGTCGCTGATCACCGTAGAAGGCGACAAAGCTTCTATGGAAGTCCCGTCTCCTCAGGCTGGCATCGTTAAAGAGATCAAAGTCTCTGTTGGCGATAAAACCGAGACCGGTAAACTGATCATGATTTTCGATTCCGCCGACGGTGCAGCAGCTGCTGCACCTGCGCAGGAAGAGAAGAAAGAAGCCGCTCCTGCTGCTGCTCCAGCAGCGGCCGCGGCAGCGAAAGAAGTGAACGTGCCTGACATCGGCGGTGACGAAGTTGAAGTCACTGAAATCCTGGTGAAAGTGGGCGATACCGTTGCGGCCGAGCAGTCACTGATCACCGTAGAAGGCGACAAAGCCTCTATGGAAGTGCCGGCACCGTTCGCGGGTACCGTTAAAGAGATCAAGATCAACACCGGCGACAAAGTTTCTACGGGTTCCCTGATCATGATTTTCGAAGTGGCGGGCGCTGAAGGTGCTGCGGCTCCAGCGAAAGCGGAAGCTGCTCCGGCTCCGGCTGCTGCACCAGCGGCTGCTGGCGGCGTGAAAGACGTTAACGTACCGGACATCGGCGGTGACGAAGTTGAAGTGACCGAAGTGATGGTAAAAGTGGGCGACAAAGTTGCCGCTGAACAGTCACTGATCACCGTTGAAGGCGACAAAGCTTCTATGGAAGTGCCTGCGCCGTTCGCCGGTACCGTTAAAGAGATCAAAATCAACACCGGCGACAAAGTATCTACCGGCTCTCTGATCATGGTCTTCGAAGTGGAAGGCGCAGCACCTGCCGCCGCTCCAGCTGCCGCGGCTGCTCCGGCACCGGCTGCTGCACCGGCTCAGGCTGCTAAACCGGCTGCTGCCCCTGCTGCTAAAGCAGAAAAATCTGAGTTCGCTGAAAACGACGCTTACGTCCACGCGACTCCGCTGATTCGTCGCCTGGCGCGCGAATTCGGTGTGAACCTGGCGAAAGTGAAGGGCACTGGTCGTAAAGGCCGTATCCTGCGCGAAGACGTTCAGGCTTACGTGAAAGATGCGGTGAAACGCGCCGAAGCTGCACCTGCTGCTGCCGGTGGCGGTATCCCGGGCATGCTGCCATGGCCGAAAGTGGACTTCAGCAAGTTCGGTGAAATCGAAGAAGTGGAACTGGGCCGTATCCAGAAAATCTCGGGTGCTAACCTGAGCCGTAACTGGGTAATGATCCCGCACGTTACCCACTTCGATAAGACCGATATCACCGATCTGGAAGCGTTCCGTAAACAGCAGAACGCCGAAGCTGAGAAGCGTAAGCTGGACGTGAAGTTCACTCCAGTGGTCTTCATCATGAAAGCGGTTGCCGCTGCCCTTGAGCAGATGCCTCGCTTCAACAGCTCCCTGTCCGAAGACGGCCAGAAGCTGACGCTGAAGAAGTACATCAACATCGGTGTTGCGGTTGATACGCCAAATGGTCTGGTTGTTCCGGTCTTCAAAGACGTGAACAAGAAGAGCGTCACTGAGCTGTCCCGTGAACTGACCACCATCTCCAAAAAAGCGCGTGATGGTAAGCTGACTGCCGGCGAAATGCAGGGCGGCTGCTTCACTATCTCCAGCATCGGCGGCCTGGGTACCACCCACTTCGCACCGATTGTGAACGCGCCGGAAGTGGCTATCCTCGGTGTGTCCAAGTCCGCGATGGAGCCGGTGTGGAATGGCAAAGAGTTCGTGCCGCGTCTGATGATGCCAATCTCTCTGTCCTTCGACCACCGCGTGATCGACGGGGCTGATGGTGCGCGTTTCATCACCATCATCAACAACATGCTGAGCGACATTCGCCGCCTGGTGATGTAATCGAAAAGCCGGCCAGTCGGCCGGCTTTTTTCTGATAATCTCATGGGGTTTTTGAGGTTATTGGTGAAAGCGATAATTCGTGAGCCGTTTGTTGTTTCAAAATTGTTAACAATTTTGTAAAATACGGGCGGATAGAACGACCCGGTGGACGACGGGTATACATTAAGAGGTCATGATGAGCACAGAAATCAAAACTCAGGTCGTAGTACTTGGGGCAGGCCCGGCAGGTTACTCCGCAGCATTTCGCGCCGCGGATTTAGGTCTGGAAACCGTCATCGTAGAACGTTACAGCACCCTCGGCGGTGTTTGTCTGAACGTCGGCTGTATCCCTTCTAAAGCGCTGCTGCACGTAGCGAAAGTTATCGAAGAAGCCAAAGCGCTGGCTGAACACGGTATCGTCTTCGGCGAGCCGAAAACCGACATCGACAAAATTCGTACCTGGAAAGAGAAAGTTATCACTCAGCTGACCGGCGGTCTGGCGGGTATGGCCAAAGGCCGTAAAGTGAAAGTGGTAAACGGTCTGGGTAAATTCACCGGTGCGAACACCCTGGAAGTGGAAGGCGAAAACGGTAAAACCGTGATTAACTTCGACAACGCGATCATCGCGGCAGGCTCTCGCCCAATCGAACTGCCATTCATTCCACATGAAGATCCACGCGTGTGGGATTCCACCGATGCGCTGGAGCTGAAAACCGTTCCTGAGCGCCTGCTGGTTATGGGCGGCGGTATCATCGGTCTGGAAATGGGTACCGTGTACCATGCGCTGGGTTCAGAGATCGACGTGGTTGAAATGTTCGACCAGGTTATCCCGGCTGCCGACAAAGACATCGTTAAAGTCTTCACCAAACGCATCAGCAAGAAATTCAACCTGATGCTGGAAACCAAAGTGACTGCCGTTGAAGCGAAAGAAGACGGTATTTACGTTTCCATGGAAGGCAAAAAAGCCCCATCCGAACCACAGCGTTACGACGCCGTGCTGGTGGCTATCGGTCGTGTGCCGAACGGTAAAAACCTCGACGCGGGCAAAGCTGGCGTGGAAGTGGACGACCGTGGCTTCATCCGCGTTGACAAACAGCTTCGCACCAACGTGCCGCACATCTTTGCTATCGGCGATATCGTCGGTCAGCCAATGCTGGCGCACAAAGGTGTTCACGAAGGTCACGTTGCCGCTGAAGTTATCGCCGGCATGAAGCACTACTTCGATCCGAAAGTGATCCCATCTATCGCCTACACCGAGCCAGAAGTTGCATGGGTCGGTCTGACTGAGAAAGAAGCGAAAGAGAAAGGCATCAGCTATGAAACCGCCACCTTCCCGTGGGCTGCTTCTGGCCGTGCTATCGCGTCCGACTGCGCAGACGGTATGACCAAACTGATCTTCGACAAAGAGACTCACCGTGTTATCGGTGGTGCGATTGTCGGTACCAACGGCGGCGAGCTGCTGGGTGAAATCGGTCTGGCTATCGAAATGGGCTGTGACGCGGAAGACATCGCGCTGACCATCCACGCTCACCCGACTCTGCACGAGTCCGTGGGCCTGGCGGCAGAAGTGTTTGAAGGTAGCATTACGGACCTGCCAAACGCGAAAGCGAAGAAGAAATAAATTTCTTCAGATGAAAAAAGCGGCCTGAGGCCGCTTTTTTTATGCGCCGCGTTCAGGGGGTGACAGGCTGCCAGGTTTTATCCGGGTGGTATGCAGCGAGCGCCTGCGCTTTTTGTGCCGAATCGTTGCCGAGGTCTGCCTGATGCACCTTGTCATCCTGGTTAACAACAAAGCTCATTACCCCCGTCTGACCATAGCTCACGGGCCAGGCAACCATCGCAAAGCCATTTTTATCCGGCAGAATGCGGAACCGATAACCGTGATAGCCCATACCTGGCTCCGGCGAGCTGAAGGCGGGACCCAGCGGGCTTGGCGCTTCGCCCGGCGAGATGGGCCAGTACAGGCCGTCTTTTAGCCCTGGCGTGCTGACAATCTTCTGCGCATAGCGATGGTTTATGGCGTAGTAGCTCTGCTGTGCGTCGACGTAGGCGTGCAGCGCTTCGATAGCCGCGAGTTCGTTGCGGCCGATTTCGCGGGTCAGGATCTCATCAGCCGCTTTCTGCATATCAAATTGCCAGCCCTCTTTTTTCTTCACTACCGGTATGGGGAGTTGCCAGCCGTTATCGCCAACTGACAGATGGGCGATATCGCCGCTGATTTCGGTACGATGGTTAATCTTCCAGTCACGCAGGAATCGAGCTACCGCCTCCGGATCAACCCCTTCAGGTGGCAGATAGTCGCGCCAGTTATCCCCCAGCAGGTCGGCCATCGCGCTCTCATTCTGCTCGCTGATGGCCTTCGTCAGGGCATTAGCCGCCTGCTCAGGCGTGGAGAAAGATTGCTGGGCGCAGGCGAAGGTGGATACCATCAACAACAGCATTCCACCGATCGGTTTCATGTTCATAGCGGCTTCCTTAACGACGATGGAATTCACGGTGTTCGGTATGATGTTCGGACAGCTGCTGGCGGCTTTGCAGCCCGCGCTGGTGCTGGGCCTGCCAGTTGGCCGAGCGGCTGTCGTTGCCGCTCAGGGCGTTTGCCCGCAGCGGCTGATGCTGAACCTGCGTCGGGCGTCTGGTTTGCGCAAGAGTATTATTCATCCGTTGTGCGTGGGGCCGCGCGCTGTCGTAGCCGCGATAGTTGCTGCGCTGAGAGAGCTGCTTCAGCTGCTGCGCGGACGCTGAATGTTGCGGGAAATGCGCGTCGCCATGCTGTAGCTGTGTGAGGGTTTTGCCCGTCGACTGCTGTATCTGCGCCATCGCAGCCTGCCGCTGGCTATCGCGGTTGACCGTCTGCTGCCGGGTAGCGCTCAGCCCTCCCGGCACTGAAGTCTGATGATAGCGGCTGGCAAGCTGGCTATTGGCGTAGGGCACGCCGTTGCGGTAGGCCGGATTATGCTGCCAGACCTGATGATTATCGGTACGGTGCTCGCCGGTGATCTTATTGAAGTTATTAACATTAATATTAATGTTATCGCCGTTATGCGAATAACCGCCGTGGTGATCGTCATCATGATCGTGATGATGATCGTCGTCATCGTCCCAGTCGATGTTACTGAACAGCGCATAGGTAGTGGCTACGCCGAGGCTATAGCCAAAGCCTCTGACAAAACTATTGGTAAACTGCTGGCCGGGAGACGGGGGCAGATACACTGGCGGATAGCTGGCGTTTGGCCACGTGCCGTAAACGGTGGAAGGGGTGTAGGTAGGGACATAAACCACCTGTGGATCGGCTGGCTCAATTTTAATCACCGTCGGACTAGCCGACGTTGACGTCGCGGCTGTACTGGCGGAAGCTGGCGCAGATTTTTTCACGGTGGTGACGGTCTGCTGCGGGGTGGATTGCAACGTGCCTGTCTGCTGCGCGAGCAGGCGCAGACGCTGCATGGAATCCATCACATCCTTTGGCTGGGCCAGAAAGGCGTCGCCGAGGCTCTGTACCCACGACGGGTTTTCTCCCATCAACGACATTAACTGCGGAAAGGCGACCAGCGATTTCACGCTGGCATCCCATGGCTGCCCGCTGACCGCCTGAATGGCGGTATCGCCCTGCATTTTAGGGTTGTCCTTTGACCACTGGGCGGCCTGAATCACGCTCGCCGGATAGGTTGAGGCCATCAGAATTTGCGACAGCAGCGCGTCGGGATAGAGCGCAATGGGCGCTGTCCACTGATCGATCTGCGCGGCGGTATAGGCCGGAGTCGCCACCGGGGCAGGTTGTGCTGTCGGGGCGGGGAGCTGCGGGGCTACCGGCGCAAGTGCGGGAGCGGGTTCCGTTGCGCGGCTTTTAACGAACATGACGCCCGAGGTGGCAAACAGCCCCGCACTGCAAAGCAGAACAAGAAGATGTGGTTTAAAAGGCAACTTCATAGATTGACTCCAACGAGACGAGTGCAGTGCCGTGAGGCGTTGCTGTTGCCGCGAGTATCATTCACCCGTGTTTTACAGTTTTGACTTTTGTTGGGAAAACCTCCGAAGCATCCGGATAAAGAGTGTGAGTATTTATTACACAATTATATCGGATGGCTGAGCAGGCGACGGACATTCAGAAGGCCGCTCTTGCGAGCGGCCAGCAGCTAGCTGCTGGGGTGGCGACAAACTTACGGAACTGCTTTCGGGCCCGGTGACGGGGTGCTATACCATGCTTAACGATTCAGCAAATTTTTTAATGTTGCTTTTTTGTAAACAGATTAACACTGTGCAGAAATCCTGCTATGCTGCCCGACGCGGTATCGGGCATTTACCCTACAAACTGCTGTCTCACAGGAGCGTGAAGAGAACGCCCGCCGCATATGACAATGAGAGCGAGGAGAACCGTCGTGCTAGAAGAATACCGTAAGCACGTAGCAGAACGTGCCGCCGAGGGAATTGTACCCAAACCGTTAGATGCAACCCAAATGGCCGCGCTCGTCGAGCTGCTGAAGAACCCGCCTGAGGGCGAAGAAGAATTCCTGTTAGATCTGCTGATCAACCGTGTACCGCCTGGCGTAGATGAAGCTGCCTACGTAAAAGCCGGATTCCTTGCCGCCGTTGCCAAAGGCGAAGCCACCTCCCCACTGGTTACTCCTGAAAAAGCGATTGAACTGCTCGGCACCATGCAGGGCGGCTATAACATTCATCCGCTGATTGACGCGCTGGATAACGACAAGCTGGCGCCAATTGCTGCCAAAGCGCTCTCTTCAACGCTGCTGATGTTCGATAACTTCTACGATGTGGAAGAAAAAGCCAAAGCAGGCAACGTTTACGCGAAGCAGGTGATGCAGTCCTGGGCCGATGCCGAATGGTTCCTTAACCGCCCTCAGCTTGCTGAAAAAATTACCGTTACCGTCTTTAAAGTGACCGGTGAAACCAACACCGATGACCTTTCTCCGGCGCCGGATGCATGGTCTCGCCCGGATATCCCACTGCACGCCCTGGCGATGCTGAAAAACGCCCGTGAAGGCATTGAGCCGGATCAGCCAGGCGTGGTTGGCCCGATCAAACAGATCGAAGCCCTGCAACAAAAAGGTTTCCCGCTGGCTTACGTCGGTGACGTGGTTGGTACCGGTTCTTCCCGTAAATCCGCCACCAACTCCGTGCTGTGGTTCATGGGCGACGACATTCCGCACGTGCCGAACAAGCGCGGCGGCGGCCTGTGCCTCGGCGGCAAAATTGCGCCAATCTTCTTCAACACCATGGAAGATGCGGGCGCGCTGCCAATTGAAGTGGACGTGAGCAACCTGAACATGGGCGACGTGATTGACGTTTACCCGTATAAAGGCGAAGTGCGCAACCACGAAACCAACGAACTGCTGGCCAGCTTCGAACTGAAAACCGACGTGCTGATCGACGAAGTGCGTGCCGGTGGCCGTATTCCGCTGATCATCGGCCGTGGCCTGACCACCAAAGCGCGTGAAGCGCTGGGTCTGCCGCACAGTGACGTATTCCGTCAGGCGAAAGACGTGGCCGAGAGCAACCGCGGTTACTCTCTGGCGCAGAAAATGGTGGGTCGCGCCTGCGGCGTCACTGGTATCCGTCCTGGCGCGTACTGCGAACCGAAAATGACCTCCGTGGGGTCTCAGGACACCACTGGCCCAATGACCCGTGATGAACTGAAAGACCTGGCGTGCCTGGGCTTCTCTTCCGATCTGGTGATGCAATCCTTCTGCCACACCGCGGCGTATCCGAAGCCGGTTGACGTAACCACGCACCACACGCTGCCAGACTTCATTATGAACCGTGGCGGTGTCTCCCTGCGTCCGGGCGACGGCGTTATCCACTCCTGGCTGAACCGCATGCTGCTGCCGGATACCGTCGGTACCGGCGGTGACTCCCATACCCGTTTCCCAATCGGGATCTCCTTCCCGGCGGGTTCCGGTCTGGTGGCGTTTGCCGCAGCGACCGGCGTGATGCCGCTGGATATGCCGGAATCGGTGCTGGTGCGCTTCAAAGGTAAAATGCAGCCGGGCATTACCCTGCGCGATCTGGTGCACGCGATCCCGCTGTATGCCATTAAACAGGGTCTGCTGACCGTCGAGAAGAAAGGCAAGAAAAACATCTTCTCTGGCCGCATTCTGGAAATTGAAGGTCTGCCGGATCTGAAAGTGGAGCAGGCGTTCGAGCTGACCGATGCCTCTGCCGAGCGTTCTGCGGCGGGCTGTACCATCAAGCTGAACAAAGAGCCGATTATTGAGTATCTGACCTCCAACATCGTGCTGCTGAAGTGGATGATAGCGGAAGGCTACGGCGACCGTCGTACGCTGGAGCGTCGTATTCAGGGCATGGAAAAATGGCTGGCGGATCCGCAGCTGCTGGAAGCCGACGCTGACGCAGAGTACGCGGCGGTGATTGAGATCGATCTGGCGGATATCAAAGAGCCAATCCTGTGTGCGCCTAACGATCCGGACGATGCGCGTCTGCTCTCTGACGTGCAGGGCGATAAGATCGACGAAGTGTTCATCGGCTCCTGTATGACCAACATCGGCCACTTCCGTGCTGCCGGTAAGCTGCTGGATACCCACAAAGGCCAGCTGCCGACCCGTCTGTGGGTGGCGCCGCCAACCCGTATGGATGCGGCGCAGCTGACCGAAGAGGGCTACTACAGCGTGTTTGGTAAGAGCGGGGCGCGTATCGAAATCCCTGGCTGTTCCCTGTGTATGGGCAACCAGGCGCGCGTGGCCGACGGTGCGACGGTGGTTTCCACCTCAACCCGTAACTTCCCTAACCGTTTAGGAACCGGGGCGAACGTTTACCTGGCCTCTGCGGAGCTGGCGGCGGTTGCGGCGCTGATTGGCAAACTGCCAACGCCGGAAGAGTACCAGACCTTTGTGGCTCAGGTAGATAAGACGGCGGTGGATACTTATCGTTATCTGAACTTCGACCAGCTCTCTCAGTACACCGAGAAGGCTGACGGGGTGATCTTCCAGACCGCAGTATAAATGCTACCCTCTCCCGTGGGAGAGGGGCTGGGGGTGAGGGCACCAGACCGCTCCGCACCTGACCCATTGCCCGGTGGCGCTACGCTTACCGGGCCTACAAAACCCATCGCAACGTCGGTGGGTTTTTTATTTTCATTCCTCCCACCTCTCCCGCTTTTTTTCTTCCTCTCTGCTGCGATAATTACCCTAATGGCTTTGCAGAGGAAAACGCTATGGATTACGAATTTTTGCGCGACATCACCGGCGTGGTGAAAGTGCGAATGTCGATGGGGCACGAAGCCGTTGGACACTGGTTTAACGAAGAGGTGAAAGAGAACCTCGCGCTGCTGGATGAAGTCGAACAGGCGGCGGAAACGGTGAAAGGCAGTGAACGCTCCTGGCAACGCGCCGGGCACGAATACACGCTGTGGATGGATGGCGAAGAGGTGATGGTGCGCGCCAACCAACTTGAGTTCTCGGGTGATGAGATGGAAGAGGGAATGAGTTACTACGACGAAGAGAGCCTGTCGCTGTGCGGCGTGGAAGACTTCCTGAGCGTGTTGAACGCCTACCGCGATTTTATGAAACAGAAGTAATTCCCCGAAGCGTCCCTGCTCCGGATCACGTTTACACGGTCGGAATGTTACGGCCGTAGTAAATTTCGCGCATCTCTTTCCAGAGCAGGTCGGTAATGACCTTACGCTCTTCGTCACTTAAATCTTCCGGCCTGGTGTGGAACATGTAGTGCTTAAGATCGAACTCTTTAAGCATCATCTTGGTATGGAAGATATTCTCCTGATAGACGTTCACATCCATCATGTCGTACAGCGACTTCATGTCTTCGGACATGAAGTTCTGAATGGAGTTGATCTCATGATCAATGAAGTGCTTCATGCCGTTGATATCACGGGTAAAACCGCGCACGCGATAATCAATAGTGACGATATCGGATTCCAGCTGGTGGATTAAATAATTCAACGCATTCAGCGGTGAAATCACGCCGCAGGTCGACACTTCAATATCCGCGCGGAAGGTACACAGCCCGCCTTCCGGGTGGCTTTCCGGGTAGGTGTGCACGCAGATGTGGCTTTTATCCAGGTGGGCGACTACCACTTCCGGCAGCGGGCCGGGGTGCTCGGTTTTGTCGATAAGCTTCGGGTCAACCGGCTCTTCACTCACCAGAATGGTGACGCTCGCACCCTGAGGCTCATAATCCTGGCGCGCGATATTCAGGATGTTCGCGCCGATAATCGAGCAGGTCTCTGTCAGGATCTCGGTCAGACGGTTGGCGTTGTAGAGTTCATCGATATAGGCGATGTAACCATCGCGCTCTTCTGCTGTTTTGGCGTAGCAGATATCGTAAATACAAAAACTCAGGCTTTTGGTCAGATTGTTAAAGCCATGCAGTTTAAGCTTTTTCAATTAGTTCACCTCCTTTGAGGACAGCGCGTCTTGCAGATATTGAGGCAACGCAAAGGCTGCGGTGTGGATCGCCGGGTTGTAGTAGCGGCACTGGAGTCCGGCCTGGTGGAAGCGGGCCTGCACGATCTCGGTAGAGAGATGGCGCAGAACGTCGTTATCCGTCGCCCAGGCAAAGGTCATGATCCCGCCGTAGTAAGTGGGGATCGCCGCCTGGTAGAAGCTGACGTCAGCAAAATAGGTGCTCAGCTTACGGTGGCTATCAAGCGCTTCATCCTGTTGCAGGAAGCAAACGCCGTTTTGCGCCACAAAAATTCCGCCAGGCTTCAGGCAGCGCTTGCAGCCTTCGTAAAACGACGAGGTAAACAGCGACGCGCCCGGACCGATAGGGTCGGTACAGTCAGAGATAATGACATCAAACGTTTGCGTAGTCTGGTTAACAAAATTGACGCCATCATCGATAACCAGATTAAACCGCGGATCGTCATAGCTGCCGGCATTATGGTTGGGCAGATACTGGCGGCAGAACGACACCACACCGGCGTCGATTTCCACCATGGTGATGGTTTCGACATTCTGATGGCGAGAGACTTCACGCAGCATCGCGCCGTCGCCGCCGCCGATAATCAGCACGTCCTTCGCGTGGCCGTGGGCCAGCAGCGGGACGTGGGTCATCATTTCGTGATAGATAAACTCGTCGCGCTCGGTGGTTTGCACCACGCCGTCCAGCGCCATCACGCGGCCAAAGGCGGCGTTTTCGAAGATTATCAAATCCTGATGATCGGTTTTCTCATGATAGAGCACGTTATCCACGGCAAAATACTGACCAAACTGGTCATGCAGCGTTTCTTGCCATACCGTTTTTTCGGTCATGGGGAGCACCTCCTTCGTTAACATCCATTACATCCGGCAGATGGGCGCAACACAACACCGCCGTGAGGCGGTTAACGGGTCAACAAGGGGCGTCGGGAAGGTTACTTCACGTAGGCGAGCAGGCTGAGTGAATCGCGAGCCAGCGCTTTGCATTTTTTAGCAGTGGGAATGCCAATACCGCTTAAATCACGGTAGCTGTCTTCACCGAGCGCCTTCATGTCGAAGCTGTCGTAGTTGCTGAGGTCCCATTGGTTCTGCTGGGCAAAAAAGACCAGTGCGCGACGAATTTGCCCATTGGGTAAATTCTGGTAACCACAATCGTTTTTCAGAAAAACAAAAACTGCCGTCAGATCGGCCATATCTTCCGCTTCGTTTTCACTTAGCGCGTAACTGTTCGCACACATCGCCATCAGGCTGGCGAACAAAATTGTTCTGAAAAACGTCTTCATTGCCTTTACCACTGCATCACGGAAAATTAACGTTAGCATACTTGATGCCAGGCCGACGATCTTTATTATTGCCGCCGTGCTTGACCTTCCGGTAAGGGGAGGGTTTATGCTCAAAAGATCGCCTGCTGGAAATAAGGAAATGCACATGCAACGTCGTGATTTTTTAAAATTTTCTGCCGCGCTGGGGGTTGCCAGCGCGTTACCTCTCTGGAGCCGCGCCGTTTTTGCCGCCGACAGACCGGCTTTACCCATTCCTGAATTACTCGCCGCAGATGCCCGCAGCCGCATTCAGCTTGTGGTGCAGGCCGGTAAAACCACGTTCGGTCAGCACGCCGCCACGACGTGGGGCTATAACGGCAATCTGCTCGGCCCGGCGTTGCAGTTACGCAAAGGGAAGGCGGTGACGGTAGACATTCATAACACGCTTGCGGAAGAGACCACGCTGCACTGGCACGGGCTGGAAGTCCCGGGCGAAGTGGATGGAGGGCCTCAGGGCATTATCAGGCCTGGTGGTAAACGCAGCGTAACCTTTACTCCGGAACAACGCGCGGCGACCTGCTGGTTCCACCCGCATCAGCATGGCAAAACGGGCCATCAGGTGGCGATGGGGCTGGCCGGCCTGGTGCTGATTGAAGACGATGAAAGCCGCCTGCTGCGCCTGCCAAAACAGTGGGGAATCGACGATGTCCCGGTGATTGTGCAGGACAAAAAATTCAACGCTGACGGGCAAATTGACTATCAGCTGGACGTAATGAGCGCGGCGGTAGGCTGGTTTGGCGATACACTCCTGACCAACGGCGCGATCTACCCGCAGCATGCCGCGCCAAAAGGCTGGCTGCGCTTACGTCTGCTTAACGGCTGTAACGCCCGCTCGCTGAACTTCGCCACCAGCGATAAACGCCCGCTTTACGTGGTGGCAAGCGACGGCGGCCTGCTGCCGGAGCCGGTGAAGGTGAGCGAGCTGCCGATGCTGATGGGGGAGCGCTTCGAGGTGCTGGTGGACATCAGCGATGGCAAAGCGTTTGACCTGGTGACCCTGCCGGTCAGCCAGATGGGGATGGCCGTTGCGCCGTTTGATAAGCCGCATCCGGTCCTGCGCATTCAGCCGCTACAGATCACCGCCTCCGGTACGCTGCCGGAGACCCTCACCACGCTGCCAGCACTCCCGTCGCTGGACGGGCTTACGCAGCGTAAACTTCAGCTTTCTATGGATCCGATGCTCGACATGATGGGCATGCAGGCGCTAATGAAGAAGTACGGCAATCAGGCCATGGCGGGAATGCATCATGGCCAGATGATGGGCCATATGAATATGGACCACGGTAAAATGGGCGGCATGGATCACGGCGGCCATGGTTTCGATTTCCACAACGCCAACCGCATCAACGGCAAAGCGTTCGATATGAACACGCCCATGTTCGCCGCCACGAAAGGGCAGTTTGAACGCTGGGTGATTTCAGGCGAAGGCGACATGATGCTGCACCCGTTCCATATCCACGGCACGCAGTTCCGTATTCTGTCTGAAAATGGTAAAGCGCCGGAGGCGCATCGTGCGGGCTGGAAAGATACGGTGAGGGTGGAAGGCGGCGTCAGCGAGGTGCTGGTGAAGTTCGACCACGAGGCGCCGAAAGAGTTTGCCTATATGGCCCACTGTCATCTGCTGGAGCATGAAGATACGGGGATGATGCTCGGTTTTACCGTATAAAAAAAGCCGGGTGGCGGCTTCGCCTTACCCGGCCTACATAGGGCACCCGTAGGCCCGGTAAGCGTTAGCGCCACCGGGCTTTTTCGTTACTTAGCGTCGTCAGGCAGTGCATACGCGACAATATAGTCGCCCATCTTCGTGCCAAACGAACCGTGACCACCCGCAGAGATGACAACGTACTGCTTGCCATTCACTTCATAGGTCATCGGCGTTGCCTGTCCACCGGCTGGCAGACGGCCTTGCCACAGTTTCTCACCGTTGGTCATGTTGTACGCGCGCAGGTAGTTATCTGCGGTTGCCGCGATGAACAGCACGTTACCGGCGGTGGAGATTGGGCCACCCAGCATTGGCATACCCATATTGAACGGCACTGGAACAGGCATCGGGAACGGCATGCTGTCCTGTGGCGTACCAATACGTTTCTTCCAGACGATCTTGTTGGTCTTCAGATCCAGACCGGAGATATAACCCCAGGCAGGCTGTTTACACGGCAGACCGAACGGAGAAAGGAACGGATTCAGGGTCACACCATAAGGAACGCCATACTGCGGCTGGATACCGGCTTCGGTACCGCTGCCTTTCGCATCTTTCGGCTGCTCCATTGGGTTACCCGGACCACGAGGGATCAGGCGGGAAACGAACGGCAGCGCCATTGGGTTAGCGATGGCGACCTGACGGTTAGGGTCAACGGAGATCCCACCCCATTCGAACATCCCCAGGTTACCCGGGAAGACCAGCGTACCCTGCTCTGACGGCGGGGTGAAAATCCCTTCGTAGCGCAGCTGGTGGAACATCACGCGACATACCAGCTGGTCAAACATGGTGGCACCCCACATGTCTGCACCGCTGAGATCTTTCTTCGGACGGAAGCTCAGGTCAGAGAACGGCTGCGTTTTGGTGACGTAGTCGCCTTTGGCCGCACCCTGCGGAACCGGTTTTTCCGGCGCAGGAACAACCAGCTTACCGTTGCTACGATCAAGCACGAAGATGTTACCGGTTTTCGCCGGGGCGTAAATCACCGGTACGGTTTTACCGTTAACGGTAATGTCCGCCAGCGTCGGCTGGGACGGCATATCCATATCCCACAGATCGTGGTGAACGGTCTGGTAGCTCCATGCCAGTTTACCGGTCGTTGCGTTCAGCGCCACGATGGAGCTGGCGTAACGTTCCTGCTCCGGCGTACGGTTACCGCCCCAGATATCCGGCGTGGTCACGCCCATCGGCAGATAGACCAGGTCCAGCTTCGCGTCATACGCTGCCGGTGCCCAGGAGTTCGGTGAGTTAAAGGTAAAGGTGTGTTCATCCGATGGGATCGCGTTAGGATCTTTCGCGCCCGGGTCGAAGGCCCACAGCAGTTTACCGGTGTTCACGTCGAAACCACGGATAACGCCGGAGGTTTCACGGGTGGAGAAGTTATCCGTTACCGAACCGGCAATCACGATGGTTTTATCGGTGATGATTGGCGGGGAGGTCGGCTCATACAGGCCCGGCGTGGTGTCCGGCATGTTGGTCTGAAGATTCAGAATGCCTTTATTGGCGAAGGTTTCGCACAGCTTGCCGGTCTCAGCGTTAATGGCAAACAGGCGGCCATCGTTCACCGGCAGCATAATGCGGCGAGGACAGTCGGCAATGACTTCCGGGCTGGCATTATCGGCGCGCGCTTCGTGGTAAGAGACGCCGCGGCAGGTAATGTGCTGGAACGACGGGTTGGAGTTCAGCTGTGGATCAAAGTGCCATTTCTCTTTACCGGTAGCCGCGTCGAGCGCGAACAGACGCTGGTGCGCCGTACACAGGTAGAGCATGTTGCCCACTTTAATCGGGGTCACTTCGTTGGTCAGCTCACCCGGATCGTTTGGCATCTTCAGGTCGCCGGTACGGAATACCCAGGCTTCCTTCAGGTTTTTCACGTTGTCCGCGTTGATCTGCTTCAGCGGAGAGTAGCGTTGACCTTCCTGGTTACGACCATAAGCAGGCCAGTCACCGTCCGCCACCTGCGAAATAGCCGCAGCCGGCGTGGATTCCGCGTTCAGCGTACCGTTGATCTCCTGCGGGTCGTTAAAACCGGCCCAGGTCAGGATGCCGCCACTAATCAGCAGGGCAACGACCAGACCGGCCACGGCGCCACTGGAAGGGACGATCAGACGACGCCAGACAAACGGCAGGATCAGCCAGATACCGAAGAAGACCAGAATGTCGCTGCGCGGCGTCAACGCCCAGAAGTCGAACCCGACTTCCCAGACGCCCCAGATCATGGTTGCGAGCAGTAACGCTGCGTACAGCCACAGAGCAGATTGTTTTCTGCGTAAAAGCAGGACGGTTACGCCAACCATAACCAGACCCGCAATCGGGTAGTACCAGGAGCCGCCAATCGCGACCAGCCATACGCCACCGATTAACAAATACAGCGCGCAGAATGCGGCAAACGCGGCTGTTAATGTCACCAGTAGACGCGGCTGTTTAGTTTTTGTTTCAGCCATAGAAAAGTACTCGTCAGTTTTGTTAATTATTTGCTAGCAATTAATTATAGGTATTAACAACTGTGATCGGAATCACAAATATTGCTTTTTATAACTCATACGCCAGGCTTATCCATTTACTGGTATAATGGCTGGCTTGCGTATCGATGCCGGAGCGAGAGTCATCCGCATTGAGAGATTTTCACTAAAATCATTTGGTTAGTAATATGAAACATACTGTTGAAGTGATGATCCCGGAAGCCGAGATCAAAGCGCGTATCGCCGAACTGGGTCGTCAAATCACCGAACATTACAAGGACAGCGGCAGCGAAATGGTGCTGGTCGGTCTGTTGCGTGGCTCTTTCATGTTCATGGCAGACCTGTGCCGTGAAGTGCAGGTGCCGCACGAGGTCGATTTTATGACCGCCTCCAGCTACGGCAGCGGCATGTCCACAACCCGTGATGTGAAAATCCTGAAAGATCTGGATGAAGATATTCGTGGCAAAGATGTGTTGATTGTTGAGGACATCATCGACTCCGGCAACACGCTCTCTAAAGTGCGTGAGATCCTGAGCCTGCGTGAACCAAAATCACTGGCGATTTGTACTCTGCTGGATAAGCCTGAGCGCCGTGAAGTGCAGGTGCCGGTGGAGTTCGTTGGTTTCTCCATCCCGGACGAATTCGTGGTGGGTTACGGCATTGATTACGCGCAGCGTTATCGCCATCTGCCGTATGTTGGGAAAGTAGTGATTCTGGACGAATAATTGCGGGCTGATGCTCTCACCCCAGCCCTCTCCCACAGGGAGAGGGTGAAAACCCCCGGCTTTGTTATTTATGGTTAACGTGCTTAAGCTTGAGGTTGGCAATTCCCGAGCGGTAACGCTGTTCCAGCGTTTCGCGGTTGGTGGCGGTCACTTCCAGATTGCGTAGCAGGCCGTCGTGAATACCGTACGCCCAGCCGTGGATGGAGACCTTCTGTCCGCGTTTCCAGGCAGACTGCATAATCGTCGAGTGGCCCAGGTTATAGACCTGCTCCATCACGTTCAGCTCACACAGCGTGTCGAGACGGCGCTCCTGCGGCATTTCGCCCAGCAGTGAGCTATGTTTGAACCAGATATCACGGATGTGCAGCAGCCAGTTATCGATTAACCCCAGCTCTGTATTTTCGACCGCCGCCTGTACGCCGCCGCAGCCGTAGTGGCCACAAATAATGATGTGCTCAACCTCCAGAACGTCAACGGCATACTGAACAACCGAAAGGCAGTTGAGATCGGTATGAATAACGAGGTTAGCCACATTGCGGTGAACAAACAGTTCGCCCGGTTCAAGACCGGTCAGACGTTCGGCGGGGACGCGGCTGTCGGAACATCCAATCCAGAGAAAGCGCGGGTTCTGCGCCTGTGCCAGTTTTCCAAAAAATCCGGGGTCTTCCTCCACCAGCATTTTTGACCATAGTGCATTGTTGCTGATGAGTGTATCTATGTCGTTCATGGAGGTTAGCGACCTGTAACCAAGTGATTGCGTTGCGCTACTATAGGGTAACCCGACTTTTAATGAAACCACACAACGTGTGTCAGAACTTAAGGTAAGTTGAATTCATGGCGATTGCACTGGAGCTTGAACAGCTCAAAAAAACCTACCCGGGGGGCGTCCAGGCGCTGCGCGGGATAGATCTTAAAGTCGAAGCGGGAGATTTCTACGCGCTTCTGGGGCCGAACGGGGCGGGAAAATCGACCACCATCGGGATTATCAGCTCGCTGGTCAATAAAACGTCTGGCCGCGTTAGCGTGTTTGGCTACGACCTGCAAAAAGACGTGGTCAACGCCAAGCGCCAGCTGGGGCTGGTGCCGCAGGAGTTCAACTTCAATCCGTTTGAGACGGTACAGCAGATTGTTGTTAACCAGGCGGGTTACTATGGCGTTGAGCGCAAAGAAGCGCTGGAGCGCAGCGAAAAGTATCTCAAACAGCTTGACCTGTGGGAGAAGCGTAACGAGCGCGCGCGGATGTTGTCCGGGGGGATGAAGCGCCGCCTGATGATTGCTCGCGCGCTGATGCACGAGCCAAAGCTGCTCATTCTTGATGAACCGACCGCTGGCGTGGATATTGAACTGCGTCGTTCCATGTGGGGCTTCCTGAAGGATCTGAACGACAAAGGCACCACCATCATTCTGACCACGCACTACCTTGAAGAGGCAGAGATGCTGTGCCGCAACATCGGCATCATTCAGCACGGCGAGCTGGTGGAAAACACCTCGATGAAGAACCTGCTCTCCAAGCTAAAATCAGAGACCTTTATCCTCGATCTGGCGGCGAAAAGCGCCCTGCCGAAGCTGGAGGGGTATAACTATCGCCTGGTCGATACCTCGACGCTGGAGGTAGAAGTGCTGCGCGAGCAGGGCATCAACAGCGTGTTCTCCCAACTGAGCGCGCAGGGCGTTCAGGTATTAAGCATGCGTAACAAAGCGAACCGACTGGAAGAGCTGTTTGTCTCTCTGGTGCACGATAAACAAGGAGACAAGGCATGACGCATCTTTACTGGGTCGCGCTGAAAAGCATCTGGGCGAAAGAGATTAACCGCTTTATGCGCATCTGGGTGCAAACCCTGGTGCCGCCGGTGATCACCATGACGCTCTACTTCATCATTTTCGGCAACCTGATTGGCTCCCGCATTGGTGAGATGCACGGCTTTACCTATATGCAGTTTATCGTGCCGGGCCTGATCATGATGGCAGTGATCACCAACGCTTACGCGAACGTAGCGTCCTCATTCTTCAGCGCCAAGTTCCAGCGCAACATTGAAGAGCTGCTGGTGGCGCCAGTGCCGACGCACGTCATTATCGCCGGTTACGTGGGCGGCGGCGTGGCGCGCGGGCTGTGCGTGGGTATTCTGGTGACGGCGATTTCGCTGTTCTTCGTGCCGTTCCAGGTGCACTCGTGGCTGTTCGTGGCGCTCACGCTATTGCTGACGGCGATCCTGTTCTCACTGGCCGGCTTGCTGAACGCCGTGTTCGCCAAAACGTTCGATGACATCAGCCTGATCCCGACCTTTGTGCTGACGCCGCTAACCTATCTGGGCGGGGTGTTCTACTCCCTGACGCTGCTGCCGCCGTTCTGGCAGGCGCTGTCGCACCTGAACCCGATTGTCTATATGATCAGCGGCTTCCGCTTTGGTTTCCTCGGCATTAACGATGTCCCGCTGTTCACCACCGTTGTGGTGCTGGCGGTATTTATCGTGGCGTTCTATCTGCTGTGCTGGTATCTGATCCAGCGTGGACGTGGGCTGCGTAGCTAATCTTCTGCCCGGCGACGTTCTGTTTGCCGGGCACTTTCTTTGACAGTTATCACCGTAAACTAACCTTCACCTGGATAAACTACTCGCCTGCTAAGGAGAGACGTTATGCTGGGATGGGTTATCACCTGCCACGATGAAGAGGCACAGGAAATGCTCCTGAAGCTGGAGGCGCGATTTGGCCCTCTGGCGCAATGTCGTGCGGTAAATTACTGGCGAGGGCTGAGCACCAATATGCTAAGCCGGATGATGTGCGACGCGCTGCATGAAACCGACACCGGTGATGGCGTGATTTTTCTCACCGACAGATCGGGCGCGGCGCCTTACCGTTCAGCGGCGTTAATGAGCCATAAGCATGATAACTGTGAAGTGATCTCCGGTATCAGCCTGCCTTTACTCGAAGCGATGTATCCGCTGCGCGCAACGTTGAGCAGCGCTGAGTTTCGTCACGCCATTGTGGCGCAAGGCTCGCCGGGCGTGAGCAGCCTGTGGCACCAGCAGCAGAAGAATCCGCCTTTCGTTCTGCTTCACGATCTGTATAAGCATTAAACATTGGTATTGATGTCGCTTTTGCTACAATGGCGACTGATTTTCCGTATCGATTTATATCCCATGCTCATGCGCGTTATCTTTATCCTTCTGCTACTGGTCTCCGGTGGTGCGTCTGCCAGCCTGACCAGTCAGCAAGGCCTTCCTGCCCAATATATGCAAACCACCGAAGATGCGGCCATCTGGGCGCAGGTGGGAAATGCCGTCGTGAACGTGGGCAATGTCCGCGCCGGGCAGATCCTCGCCGTCTTTCCGGCCGCGGCGGATTACTATGAATTTCGTTTCGGATTCGGTACGGGGTTTATTGATAAAGAGCACCTGGAAAAAGTGCAGGGTAAGCAACGCGTTGAGGATAGTCTGGGCGATCTGAACAAGCCGCTCAGCAATCAAAACCTCATCACCTGGAAAGACACGCCAGTGTATAATGCCCCCAGCAGCGGAAGCGCGCCCTTTGGCACCTTAAGCGCCAATCTTCGCTATCCGATTCTTAATAAGCTGAAAGATCGCCTGAACCAGACCTGGTTTCAGATCCGCATCGGCAATCGTCTGGCGTGGATCAGCAGCCTGGATGCACAGGAAGATAACGGACTGCCGATTCTGACCTACCACCATATCCTGCGTGATGAAGAGAACACCCGTTTTCGACATACCTCCACGACAACCAGCGTACGTGCGTTTAATAATCAGATGGCCTGGTTACGCGATCAAGGCTATACCACGCTGACAATGTACCAGCTTGAAGGGTACGTGCGTAACAAGATGAACCTCCCCGCGAAAGCGGTGGTGATCACTTTTGATGATGGCCTGAAATCGGTGAGCCGCTACGCGTATCCGGTGCTGAAAGAGTATGGCTTCAACGCGACGGCGTTTATTATTTCATCCCGAATCAAAGGTCACCCGCAGAAGTGGGATCCCCGATCGCTACAGTTTATGAGCGTTCAGGAAATTAAGGCTATTCAGGATGTGTTCGACATTCAGTCTCACACCCACTTCCTGCATCGCGTAGATGGGTATAAACACCCCATCTTATTGAGCCGCAGCTATCACGTGATCCTGTTCGATTTTGAACGCTCACGGCGTGCACTGGCGCAGTTCAACCCGCGCGTGCTGTATGTTTCGTACCCGTTTGGCGGGTATGACAATAAAGCGATTAAAGCCGCGAATGATGCCGGTTTTCATCTGGCGGTGACAACGGTGAAAGGGAAGGTGAAGCCGGGGGATAATCCGTTCTTACTGAAGCGGCTGTATATTCTGAGAACGGATTCGCTGGAGACGATGTCGCGGCTGATCAGCAATCAGCCGCAGGGGTGATTACAAATACTCTATTGAGAATGTCGCCACCGCTTTGAAATTACCGGCAGCAATATCGCTGGTATATTCCATAAAATAGGCATTAAAAGGTAAATCAATGTTTTCGCTGGTGCCTACCGTGCGAAGAGGTGCATAAATTGGTGTGGGATCGTTAATTATCGGTTCTCCATGTCCCCCTGGGTTGGAGGGAAACTCTTCGTTTATTAAGACACCAACCCCTCTCGCGGCATTCGAAGTCAAGATATTGGTCAACACAACCCCCGTCCCGGGAACAGAGGTGGTTGTATTGGAGCTGACTTTATAATAAATACCCACCGTATTAGCACAACCTTTGAGCTGCAAATTAAATTGTTTATGTGGATACCAGCCGCTGTTTTTCACATCGGAGAACATAACTTCACCAAAATCAACGTTATTACTGCCGCCATTGACCATGGCTGCCTGACAGGTGGCGGCGGCAACCGGAATGCTAAAAGATGACGGCGTAATATTAAACCACCAGGGTTGGTTGTCGCTGTCCGTATGCCCTCCAATGGACATCCCACCGATTTTTTTTGACCCTTGTGGGGTTATTACCGAAACATGTTCAGGGTTACCCAGAATACTGTCTCGCTGATAAAGCTTGATTTGGATTTTCCAATTATGATCTGTTTTCGACGCGTTTATGGGAAGGTTTATCCATTGACCAGAGGAATATTGAAAATATGCTCCAGGGTTGCTATCGCTATAAACCCTCACTGCATAAGCAATCCCGTCAATATTGGTTGGCCAAAGCGCGTACCCTTCGTCGGTAGTCCCAACCACGTCGTAGGTGATATTTGACATTTGTTCACCTTCGTTTCCTGCATCGCACTGAGACCAAAGCCCTGGGGAAAGTTGTGCATTAAAGGGGCCCGCAATCTCACTAAAATGGCCCGGTATTCCCGTGTTGTAACTGGATTTAAAATAGACAGGTGAATTTGCAAGGGTATTGACAATCGTTGAGGTCCCGCCCTCGCCACTATAGCCAAAATGGCATTCACCCCAAGCATACCCTTGCAGTAGCAGTAGACTTGCCGCGAACAGTCTTGCCCATGCAAAAATATTAAACCATCCTGTGTTACTCATGAGTATATTCTTCCTGTTTACTCTAGTTATAGGTGGCATTAACCACAACACTACTCGTCACTCTTCCCGCTTTCACGAGGCCGACGTTCTGTAAGCGTGCATAAAATGGATAATCTTTCACCCAGCTATCTGCGCCTGCATCGATTAACACGCTGGAGCTACCGTCCGCGTTCAGTACATTGGTGTTTAACGCTTTTGAAAAGATAACGACACCCGTGTTTTCTGCTCCGCCTTCCAGGACCTTGGTTTCGTTGATAAACACCTGGCGAGTGCCAACCGGCCACTGCTTGCTTTGTGGCTGGAAACTGAAATCCACCGCATTTACCGAGATATTATCGCCAGAGCAACTTTCTACCCGCACTGTAAACGGGGTGCCGCTTGCTGCATCTGTAGGCTGCAAACGCGAGCTTCCATCGGGGTTATAAAACCAATTCTTACTGACCGTCGGCAGATGTACTTTTCCTCCATCTGGAATCGAAATCTGGCAGGTGTTTTCGACAATATTGGCATCAAGCGTGACATCCATGCCTGTTTCCGCTGACAGGCATGGGGCAGACCAGTGCCAGGCAATGAGTCCTGCGAAGATCACCGATCTTTTGAGAACCTTATTTTTCTGTTTGTTTGACATCTCTGCTCTGCCCATGATTATTACTGGTAAGTGACGACAAACGTCACGGGCGCGCTAACGTCACCGGCGGTGACATCTGCGATCGTTTTATCTTTTGCGATCACGATACGTGCATTCATATCTACACTAGCGGATGCACCGCTAATAGTGACGGCTTGTGACGGTTTTGTACTACAGTTCATCAGCATTCCTGATCCAGACGTTCCTTTCCAGACTTCAAAGGCCGCGCCATTACTGGCGTTAAATGAATCACCATTTTTCGCATCGCCAGAACACTCCCCTCCCGCTCCGGTGGTTGCTTGTACGCTCGCAGTTTTCACACCTGCACAGCTGCTAAAAACGATTTTGAATGGTTCGCTTCGGCTTTGAGCCACAAGGTCTGACTTAAAAACATCTCCAAATGGCAACGTCGTAATTTGTTGACCACCGCTGTTTTGGATCTGCGCAGTACAGGTCCCCGCCTCAACCGTAGAGGTAAAGGTTGCCTGAACGCTGGTAGTACCTGTAATCGCGCTACTGGCGGCGCTGAAGAGACCGGAAGAAATTGCCAGAGCAATCAGTGTGGACGATTTTATGTTCATCTTTGCGTATCCTTCCGCTTACTGGTATTCAAAGTTAAAAGTGGCAACTGCACTGAAGTCACCCGTAGTTGCAAGACCTGCTTTTGTTTCCGCCATACGGGCAATAAGGGAGACTTCTTTGCTACTGATTTCGGCCGCCGTCCAGACCAGACGTTTAGCATCATCAGTGGCATTGATGGTAAATGGCGCAGTAGGTGCAGCAGAGCGGGCGATAGACACACCGGTATAGTCTGCTTTTGTTCCGGTCGCACTATTGTTAATGATGGTATCGGAATATACCGACTTGATGCCGGTGATCGTGGTTTTTAATGACTGTAGGCTGGATGGACACTCAACGATTTTAAGCTTAAACGTTGTGCTGGCCACGTCTGAGCCCGCAGTGATATCTGCTAGCGAGGTCTTGCCACTAGTACCGATTGGAATAGTGTTATTTTTTCCATCACCTGCGCCGCCCTCAATTTTTACATCGCAGGTGGTTTCCCGCAGTGAGGCGGTAAACGTAACATCCAGATTCGTTGTTGCTGCCATAGCCTGTGAACTTAACGCCAGAGCAAGCAATGTGCTGAGGCTTGTCAGTGACAATGTTTTCTTCATTAAAAATAACTCCCTGTTAAAAAATCGTTATATCTGGCAAGTTTGGTTAGCGAGTACCGTCATCAGACCCACTTTCTGAGCAGAGGGAGTTATGTGGTAAGTCACGGTACATGTGCTGTTTGCATCACTGCCCCATACCACCCGCAGCGTTCCATTGTCTTCTACTCCACGCACATAAGCCTGACCCGCCTGACCAACGGAACCAATCGACAGCCCCTTTTCATCCAGCACGTTGGCTCCTAACGGTATAAATCCGTTATCAGAGCGATGAAGGTCGAGCAGCAATGAGCGGCCCTGGTCGGTTTCAAAATCCACCTGTACGATGGCACCACTGCGCGGCACTGACACTGTGCTGGTGCTTTTTACCTCCACGTCTGATTCCAGACTGGAAATATCGATACCTACAGTGTTCTCCCGATAGGCCGTCAGATAGGGCATAATGGCGTAACCAGAGCTGCCAATGACACCGTCACCGATGGTCAAACGAGCCCCTTTTGCACCTGGCGCATTGACCAGTGCCAGCGTATCGGTGTCACCTATACTTCCTGGTGCCAGCGTTAGACCGCCTGCATGTACCATCATTCCCCCGCTGTAACTCATGGAGTACTGACGACTGCTGTCATCGGAAGCCGAAGCAGAAAGGCTTAGCGGACCATAGGAACTGTTGTAAGTGCCATACCCGCCTAGCTGGTTAATATCACCGCTATCAGAATGGGTCGTACTGGTGTTTACGCTGTAACTGAAGCGGTAATCATCTGTATTGCCATTGGCGCTGGTGTTGAAGGAGGTATTCTTTTTAAAATCAGAACTCATACTTGTGTTAATGCTGGAGAAACCGGCTGGATGGCGCTTATGGCCCAGCAGATTCTCCAATGGAATCGTCAGATTCAGGTAAACACTGTCATCTTTCTCGCCATACTCGTCGTAGCTGCGCTGTAACGATACGCTATAGCTACCCAGCCAGAATGAGTTGTTATAACCAACGGAATATTGTGAAGTGGAACTGGTATTATTCCAGTAATCCTGCCAGCTTCCCGTCAGATATAATGAACCATAAGCATCTTTTCCGGAGCTGAGCGGTTGACTGATGTTTAGCTGAATTTGGTTCTTCATACGTTGGAAGTGATTGTATACATCGTTGCCCGTGTGCTCTGGATTACGCGATATATCCCGGTATTTAACGTCTTCTGACAGCGAAGCCGCATCGTTTAACGTCAAATAGTCTTCGGTGGAGAAGCGATACGCTGCAACGTTGAACGAGGTCTGCGTCTCTTCAACGAGCTTACTCCATGAAAGGCGATAACTTTGACCTGTCAACGTTCCTATACCATCCACATCCGCATCGGAATGTGTCACGTCGAAGGCGAACGCGCCTATATACGTGTTCATCGCAATGCCAAGCAGACCTGAGAAATAGCCCGTGTCCATATACTGCACGCCAGCGTAACCGGTAAACAGATTGCTTAAGCCGTAATAACCAGTGGCATAACCCAGACGAGGCTTATCACGAAGGCCATTGTCATTTAATTCACCAGCGCCGATATCCCAGCGGCTATACCCGGGGCGCAGTAGTTGGCTGACGGAGGAGTAGGGCACTGAAAAGGTACGTGTGCTGCCGTCTGACTCTTCAACCGTGACGATCAGGTCACTGCCATAGCCGGTTGTGCTGAGGTCATTAAGCTCGAAAGCGCCCGGTGGCACCGTGCTTTCATAAATCTTGTTTCCGTTTTGGCTAACGGTAACTTTAGCGTTACTTTTCGCTACGCCACGGATAGTGGGGGCGTAGGTTGAAATACCGCCAGGGAGCATGCGATCGTCGTTATACATGCGTAATCCACGCAGATTTAACGAGTTAAACGTATCCCCACGCGTATAGGAATCACCCACCAGTAACTGAGCTCGCAGGGAAGTGATATCACGCTGTAGATAAATATCCTGGCTTGAATAGTCGGAGCCACTTTCCTGATCCCAGTTCAATGTCCCGCGTGAACGTAAGCGCCATGGTCCCATATTCAGGCCATATTTAAGCCCGGCGTAAGCAGTATCGCTCGAACCGTCAGGCGTGTCGGAATGCCAGGCGTTAAGATCGTAGGATAATGTTCCCGCGGTAATGCCGTCTTCCCACAGAGAGGGATCGACATATCCCCCAGGACGATGTTCAACATAAATTTGTGGAACAATCAGACTCAATTCTTGTGTACCTGCATCGAAATCCCAGGAGGCACCCGTAAAAGCGTGCTGTAATTCGACACAGGTTTCCTCAGCATTTTCAACAGCACTGTCTTTGCCTGTCGCAGCCTGAATAGCCTCTGCTTTAAGGCCAATTTGCATCAATATTTTCGGGGTGAAGCAAGGTTGTGCGCGGGGAGTCCCGTTATCTTTGAAGGTGAAATCGGTAAGCAGTTTCTTTTGCCCATTAAGAACAAGCTGCGTTTTGAATGTGCCTGGTACTACCGGGTTCCCGCGGGAAAAGCGGCTAACATCAATATTGGTTCCTGTTTTGTACAGGAACTGATCGTTGAATTCGACCTCTTCACTACCAGAGGATGGCACAGCCGCACTCTCAGCGGCAAAACTTGCAGTCTGAAGGGCTGTGCATATGGCAATACAAAGAAACGAGTGGCGAAATAACATTGCTATCACTAATCCGTTAGCTACTAATTAATGTACAGTTCTTCTTAATTAACGGTGGTCTCGTGAGGTTCAGCGCCGCCGTAATCATTTATAGATGTGTAGGTCATTTTTTTAACCTTGATGGAGCCAGCCTCTTTCAGTGCGTACGACTGGCTTGCAAAAGGAGCGACCACATGCGGATCGATTTCGATTTTTTTGCCGCCGGCGCTGATATCGATTTTTGCGACGGAGACGTAATATGGGGAGTCATTACGCGCTACCAGCGCATTATTTTGCTGCGTCCATTTAAGCTGTGCTGCTGCTACAGAAGAATCGCCTTTCAAACCATCAGGCCGGAAGAACATTTTTATGCGTGTTCTAAACGCCAGCTGCAGCATATTCTGGCTGTCGGTGTCTTTGGTTTTCGGTGGCACTTCAAGCACGTTAAACCAGTACATGGTTTCGCGGTCCTGGGGCATTGCTTGTCCAAGCCATGTAATACGCACGGTTTGGCCTTTAGCTGGATCAACGCGTGAAACGGGGGGGGTGACGATAAACGGAACTTTTAGCTCTTCTGGGTTAGTGGTATCACGACCATCATCGAGCCATACCTGGACCAAAAGTGGCTTATTACCGCGGTTTTCCATTTTGACAGTAACGTCTTTTGCAGACTGCGGATAAATAACGCGCGTGCCGGAAATCACGATATCTGCAAATGCAGAGCTAGAAACTAAAAAAGCCGCGCTGCAAAACAGTGCGGTAACATTCATTTTTGAAAGGCGCATAATGTCATCCATTAAACAAACATGCGCCCACCTCATCCGTGAGCGCAGAACTAAAATGCAGCTATTACTGGTAAGACATGGTGAAAGTGACGTTGCTGCTCACTTTACCGGCCGCGATATCGTTAGTACCAGCAGCCCAGTCGGCGCTCGGAACGTACGCCACACGGTAGGCCAGAGTGCCTTTACCCGCTTCCAGTGTAGCTTCCTGAGTGTTGTTGTTCGGCTGGCCGATCATGACGCGATCGGAGCTGGTGGTGGTGTTGTTGAACAGCGCAAGACTTACGTTATCAGCATGACCGGTCACCGTTGGGTCGGTTTTAAGCGTACCGTTAGACAGTTCTGCGAACTGCTGAGAGGTAAAGGTCGCGGACGCTTTGGTCAGTGTATCCGGGCATTCGCTCAGATGCAGTTCGAACTCTTTAGACCCAACGCCAGTGTCAACGGTAGTTTTTTCCACGTCTGCCTTTTTAACTACAGGCATGGTAATGGTGACGTTATTGGCGTCAACACCGTTATTGGAAGTGATTACGCAAGTGGTGTCAGTTACCGCGCCATCAAAAGTGATCACGCCTACATCAGCCGCCATTGCAGAAACAGAGCCCATTGCCATTACAGCCACAGTTGCGGCTAAAAGAGATTTTTTGAACATTTTGAACATCCATTTATTAGAAAAGAGTTTGTAGAAAACCAATTCAGCTTTAGATTAAAAGCAGGGCGAATATAGTATTGTTTTGATTAACTTTGTATTTAAACATGCTTAAATTAATTTTTAGTTAATCTAATTTCAAGTGAGGCCGATAGTCCAGATAGTTAGCTCTTGAACTTCCAGGGTCAGGTCGTTTCTTTTGATGGTTAGCTTAATAGTAATACATGTAAAATTGTGTCTTAATAAAACCATTTTAATTTATTATTATGAAATTTCACAGGCTCATAAAATATTTTATTACTTTAATTTTTAACGAAATGAGTTTAATTCTGAAAGGGAGGGTGTGTGAAATGAGTGTTATAAGCATCAAGAGAAACGCGTGGCGTTAATATTATCACTATGAATGAGTCATCGTTGATACTATCTAAATTAATAAAACGCAGGGTGAAAAGCACAGGCTGCACATTTCTCTGCAGCCTGTAAGCGCGGATTAAGCAACCTGCACCGGAATCGCCTTCGCGGTACGTTTCATCTCATTGTCGCCTTCAAAGTAGGCTACTTTTGGCTGCCAGCGACGTGCTTCGTCGTCAGACATCATGACAAAGCTGGCGATAATCACGATATCGCCTACGTCCGCGCAGTGCGCCGCCGCCCCGTTGACGGAGATGATTTTGGACCCGCGCTCAGCGGCAATGGCGTAGGTAGAGAAGCGTTTGCCGTTATTTACGTTCCAGATATCAATGGCTTCGTTTTCGAGAATACCCGCCGCGTCGAGAAAATCCTGGTCGATCGCGCAGGAGCCTTCATAATGCAGGTCGGCCTGAGTGACTTTCACACGGTGAAGTTTACCTTGCAGCATTTTGCGAATCATTACGTTTACCTTTCATCTTCCGGGTAGAAAAACTACGCCAGCTCAACCACTTTGTTATCGATAAGGCGGGCCTGGCCGAGCCATGCCGCCACCAGAATTACCGCACGTTTGCTGGTCTCTGTAAGTGCCAGAAGCGTATCGGCATCCCGAATTTGAACGTCGTCAGCACGAAGACCTTTCTCGTTCAGCGCCTGTTCAGCCAGGGCGATAATCTCTTCTGCTGTTAACTCTTTTGCCAGCAGTTGCTCTGCCATCGTATTCATGACTTTGCTTAAGCCCGGCGCAATTTTACGCTGTTCGGCGGTCAGATAGCCGTTACGGGAACTGAGCGCCAGGCCATCTTTCGCGCGTACAATCGGCACGCCGACGATCTCGATGTCGTAGCCCATGTCGGCAACCATTTTGCGGATCAGCGCCAGCTGCTGGAAATCTTTCTCGCCAAAGCAGGCGATGTCCGGCTGCACAAGGTTAAACAGCTTGCTGACGATGGTGGAGACGCCACGGAAATGGCCCGGGCGGCTGGCGCCCTCCAGCATGGTCGAAATACCCGGCACGTCGACGTAGGTCGATTCAGTGGTACCCTGGGGATACACATCTGCGGGTGCTGGTGCGAAGACGATATCCGCATGACGTTTTTTGAGCTTCTCGCAATCTTCCTGCAAGGTACGTGGGTAGCGCGCCAGATCGTCTTCGCGATCGAACTGCATCGGGTTAACGAAGATACTGACCACCACGATATCTGCCCGGGCTCTCGCTTCATCGACCAGCTTCATATGGCCGTCGTGCAGGTTGCCCATGGTTGGAACAAGGGCGATACGTTTACCTTCCTGACGCGCCCGACGAATATGCTGACGCAGCAGCGGCAGGGTTTCTATGATTAGCACACCTGGACTCCTTAATGGAAACTGTGTTCTTCGCCCGGATAAACGCCGGACTCAACCTCGGCAATATACTGCCGCACAGCAGCACGCATGTCGCCTGCTTCTGACAGGAAATTTTTAGCAAATTTTGGAATATGGCCACCGGTGATCCCAAAGGCGTCGTGCATGACCAGAATCTGGCCATCGGTGACGTTACCCGCGCCGATGCCGATCACCGGAATCGACAGCGCCTCAGTGATACGCTTAGCCAGCTCAACCGGCACACACTCCAGCACCAGCAGCTGCGCGCCCGCGGCTTCCAGCGCCACGGCATCATCAAACAGCGTCTGCGCCGCATCGCCTCGGCCCTGCACCTTATATCCGCCAAAGATGTTGACCGACTGCGGCGTCAGCCCCAAATGACCACAAACCGGCACGGCGCGGTCAGTGAGCATTTTCACCGTATCGACCAGCCAGGCGCCGCCTTCGATTTTGACCATATTGGCGCCGGCGCGCATCACTGTCGCCGCATTTTCGAAGGCCTGCTCCGGGGTGGCATACGCCATAAACGGCAGATCGGAAAGCAGCAGGCAGGCGGGGGCACCCCGGCGCACGGCGCGGGTATGGTAAGCAATATCCTCGACCGTGACCGGCAGAGTGGAATCATGTCCTTGTACCGTCATCCCTAACGAGTCTCCGACCAGCATGACGTTGATCCCTTCTTCGGCAAACAGTTTTGCGAAGCTGTAGTCATACGCGGTGATAGTGGCGAAGCGTTTTTTTTCCTGTTTGCATTTCTGCAATAAGGAGATGGTGGTTGGTTTCATACTGTTTCCTGATGGCCCAAAAGCGAATCTTTGCGCATTCTAACAGTAACATTTGAGGGAACAATGATTTTAGGCAATCGATTAACCGCAAATAAGGAATGGTTAATCGATGCGGAGGCGGGATTACCAGCGGGCCGGTTTATCCGCGTTGAGATTTTGCAGAACGGCTTGCAGCGAGGAGCCGTCAGGGAAGGTGAGATCGGGCGCGACTTCAAACAGCGGCCAGAGCATAAACCCGCGGTTTTTCATGTCGTAATGCGGAACGGTGAGGCGTTCGGTGTTAATCACCTCGTGACCGAAAAGCATAATATCGAGATCGAGCGTGCGCGGTCCCCAGCGTTCGGCTTTGCGGACACGACCCTGCTGTAGCTCAATACGCTGGGTATTATCCAGCAGCGTTTCTGCGTCAAGGGTCGTTTCCAGCACTACGGCGGCGTTCAGATAATCAGGTTGATCCTGCGGGCCGAGCGGCGGCGTACGGTAAAATGAGGACAGCGCGACAATGCGGCTTTGGGGGATCTCTCCCAGGGCCTGCACGGCAGCGTTAACCTGCTCCAGCGGAGAGGCCAGATTGCTGCCGATGGCGATATACGCAAGGGTCATGCCGTACCTTCACGACGCGGTGCGCGTTTGCGCGGGCGACGGTGACGACGGCGCGGTGCCGGTTCATCATCCAGATCCGTAAGCATATCTTTTTGCTCCGGTGGCGCAGAAACCTGAAACTCGCCCCACCACTGCGCCAGGCGCTGTAGTTCCGGGTTCCTTTCAACTTCAGCACGCAGAGAGAGCAGATCGAACGCGGCGCGGAACTTAGGATGCTCCATCAGCTTCCAGGCGCGTTTACCCTGACGGCGGGACATACGCAGCTGAAGCTGCCAGATATCACGCACCAGCGTGGTAATACGTTTCGGGATCGCCAGCGTGCGACAGCCTTCGTCCAGCACGTCGTTTGCCGCCAGCGCGAACGCATCATAATAGGCGAGACCGCTCTCCTGGGTAATGCGCTGCGCCGTTTCCAGCAGCGGATACCAGAACATGGCCGCGAACAGGAACGCCGGATTCACGCGCATATCGTTATGAATACGGGTATCGGTGTTCTTCAACACCTGCGCAATTATCCGCTCCATTGCGCTGTCACCGTTTTCGGTGAAGTAGCGGGTAATGGTCGGGAACAGCGGCTGGAACAGGTTGTACTCACGCAGCAGGTTGTAGGTTTCAAACCCGTAGCCTGCCTGGAGCAGCTTTAACGACTCCTCAAACAGACGGGCAGGGGGCACGTCGTTGATCAGCGTCGCCAGGCGCGGGATCGGCTCTGCGGTTTCCGGGCTGATACGCATGTTCAGCTTGGCGGCGAAACGCACGGCGCGCAGCATTCGGACCGGATCTTCGCGATAGCGTGTTTCCGGCGTGCCGATCAGGCGAATCAGACCGTCTTTCAGATCCTGCATACCGCCGACGTAATCGCGCACGGTAAAATCCGCCACGCTATAGTAAAGGCTGTTGATGGTGAAATCGCGACGCTGAGCATCTTCTTCAATAGAGCCGAAGATGTTGTCACGCAGCAGCATGCCGTTTTGGCCGCGCTGGGAAGTCGTGCGATCGTTAACGCCCGCTTCGTGGTGACCGCGGAAGGTCGCCACTTCAATAATTTCCGGTCCAAACATCACGTGCGCCAGACGGAAACGGCGGCCAACCAGACGGCAGTTGCGGAATAATTTACGCACCTGCTCAGGCGTGGCGCTGGTCGTCACGTCGAAATCTTTTGGTTTTTTGCCCAGCAGTAAATCGCGCACCCCGCCGCCGACGAGATAGGCCTCGTAGCCTGCTTTATTCAGACGATAGAGCACCTTGAGGGCATTTTCACTGATATCTTTGCGGGAAATATTGTGCTGCTCACGCGGAATGACCGACATGTGTGGCTGTGCAATAGCGTCGTTCGCCATGCTCTCTTCGCGGCTCAGCACTTTACGGCAAAAATTAGCGACTCGGGTAAAAATAGTACACCTCGTAGTGTGTTTTGTTATCAAAAAAGCGGCTAATCATAGCTCAGCGCAACGCATTTGAGAATGCTGGATTTTTGGCACGGCCATAAGCGTCCAGTCAGCAATGGCCGTTTTCAGCAATTCATCCAGACTCAGATCCTGCCATTCCTGCGTTACATTCTGGTTGAGAAATCGCAGCGCGTCGATCAAAACCGGGCGCGGATCGCCGTCAGGCAGCTCCGGGGCATGATTCTGTTTCGATAGCTTATTTCCCTGTTCATTGACTGCCAGCGGCAGATGGATGTAATCCGGCACCGCCCAGCCAAACTGCTGGTAAAGCGATATTTGCCGCACGGTAGGCTCAACCAGATCCGCCCCGCGCACGATTTCCGTAACGCCCTGGAAATGGTCATCGATAACCACCGCCAGGTTATAGGCAAACAAACCATCACGACGGTGAATAATAAAATCTTCACGCGCCAGGCGTTCATCCGCCTGAATTGTTCCTGAGAGTACGTCGGTAAACTGCGTCACCGGAGAACGCTGTATCAGCCGCACGGCGGCATTCTCAGGACCGTTGTGCCGCGTACGGCAGTGGCCGTCGTAAACGCCACCCACGCTCTGAATTCGCGCCCGCGTGCAGGTGCAGTTATAGGAAAGGCCCTGTTCAGCAAGCCACGCCAGACGTTCACGGTAGGCATCATGGCGTTGAGACTGCCAGAGTATGTCGCCGTCCCAGTGAAGACCGTAATGTTCCAGCTGACGCAGAATAGTTTCTGCTGCACCGGGAACTTCACGTGGAGGATCGATATCTTCAATGCGGACCAGCCATTGACCCTGACGGGCGCGAGCCTGTAGGTAGCTGCCGAGCGCGGCAATTAATGAGCCGAAGTGTAATTCACCGGAGGGAGATGGCGCAAAGCGCCCGATATAGTGAGATTCAGACATATCAACGGTAACAAGGCGGGAGAGACTCCCGCCTTAGCTGAGTAGTGAGAGGGCAGGCGTTAGCCGGCCATCTGTTTTTCGCGGATTTCTGCCAGCGTTTTACAGTCGATGCACAGATCGGCTGTTGGACGCGCTTCCAGGCGACGAATACCGATTTCAACACCGCAGGATTCGCAGTAGCCAAAATCTTCGTCCTCGACCTTCTTCAGCGTTTTTTCGATCTTTTTGATCAGTTTGCGCTCGCGGTCACGGTTACGCAGTTCGAGGCTGAACTCTTCTTCCTGAGCGGCACGGTCGACCGGGTCCGGGAAGTTAGCTGCTTCATCCTGCATATGTGTAACGGTGCGATCGACTTCATCCCTGAGTTGATTACGCCATGCTTCAAGAATACGCTTGAAGTGCGACAGCTGGGCTTCGTTCATATACTCTTCGCCCGGCTTCTCTTGATACGGCTCCACCCCAGCGATGGCGAGAATACTCAGGGACGATGTTTTACGGTTTTGCCCTTCTTGCATGTTGCTTCTCCTTAACACGCACTATCGATCCCCGTATTGGGGGAAAAATCAGGTCGCTATAAATAGCAGATGCTTTTCCGTATGGCAATTATCTAAACGTAACACTTGACAACCCTGTGAGGAAAAGCGTATTTGCGCACGCGGCCAGAACACTTATTAGTCAATCGTCTAATCCCTTATAAGACAATGGGAAGAGAGGATCTCAGAGTCATATTATCGGCAGAAAGTTCCGCTTTATAAGCGAAAATCTCTACCCCCTGCTTTTGTGCCTCATTCAACAATTGCGCGTATTTAGGATCAATATGACGGGCCGGGGAAAACCGTTCAATGGCTGAATGCAGAACCGCAAACAGCAACACGGCGCGCTTGCCCGCCGCCGCTACACTCATTAGCTCTCGCAGATGCTTCTGGCCACGTAGCGTTACCGCATCCGGAAAGAAGCCGTTTTCCTGTTCCGCTAACGTCACTGATTTCACTTCAATATAGCACTCAGGGCGGTCTTCCGCCTGTAACATAAAATCAATTCTGCTGCCTTCATCGCCATATTTCACTTCGCTTTTTTGCGTGCCGTAACCCACCAGTTCAGGAAGCATTCCATTTGTCAGGGCTTCCTTAACCAGCTGATTTGCGCGCAGGGTATTCACGCAAATAAATGCCCCGCTTTGCGTCTCGGTCATTTCCCAGGTATGAGGATATTTGCGTTTAGTATTTTCTGATGTGGAATACCAGACCGTGTCACCCGGCGTGGCGCAACCGGTCATGGCGCCGGTGTTAGGGCAGTGCAGCGTGAGCGTTTCGCCCTCAGGGGTGATCACGTCAGCGAGAAAGCGTTTGTAACGCTGGATCAGCGTGGCGGGCTGGAGTGCAGGGCTAAACTTCATCAGGATTCCTTAACGTGTCGCCCAGCGTCCAGCGCTGAAGCGGAGTATAGCGGGTGCGTCCTTGTACAAAGGCAGATTCGTACAGCGCAAATTCATTCACCTGAAAGGACCAGTGAAAGCCCGGTGGCGGGATGGCAACGGCCTGACCCGCATCGCGCAGCAGGGTAATGTGGGGATGAAACGGCTGCGGGCTCTGATAACAGCCGCTGCGCGCGGCCTGCGCCCGCAGCATGTTGGCGAGCTGTAGCAGTCCGCGAGGGGGCTGCCGCGTCCCCAGCCAGACCACCCGAGAGCGCAGCCATTGCCCGGCATCGTCAAGATGCAGCGTAAACCCCGGCTGCGAAATGCGTCCGGCCATTGCGCTTAACGCGCGCTGCTTTTCAGCGCTTACTTCACCAAGAAAGGCTAACGTCAGGTGCATATTGGCGGCGACGACGGGGCGGCCCGCTTCCGCGGGGAAGTGGCTGGCGCGCCAGCGAACAATCTGCCGTTGAAGCGTGGTGGGTAATTCAATGGCGAAGAATAGCCGTTTTGACTCAGACATGCGCAAGACTCGGTAATGATATGCGCCGATGCTACAATGTACGCCGATTAATGTTAACCCTCTGGAGCCGTAAGTGTCCTCTTTGCCCGTCGCCGTCGTCCTTCCTGAGCTTCTCGCAGCCTTAGAACATGCGCCACAGGTTTTGCTCAGCGCGCCCACCGGAGCGGGTAAATCCACCTGGCTGCCCCTGCAAATTCTGAGCGAGGGGAGCATCAGCGGGAAAATTATCCTGCTGGAGCCACGCAGGCTGGCCGCGCGCAATGTGGCGCAGCGCCTGGCGGAACTGCTGAATGAAAAACCGGGCGAGACGGTAGGGTACCGGATGCGCGCCGAAACCTGCGTTGGACCGTCCACGCGGCTGGAGGTGGTCACCGAGGGTATTCTCACCCGTATGCTGCAAAACGATCCGGAGCTGACCGGCGTCGGGCTGGTGATCCTTGATGAATTTCACGAGCGTAGCCTCCAGGCCGATCTGGCCCTTGCGCTGCTGCTCGACGTTCAGCAGGGGCTGCGCGACGACCTTCGGTTGCTGATTATGTCGGCGACGCTGGATAACGAGCGGCTCCGGCAGACGCTCCCTGACGCGCCGATGATCTCCTCTGAAGGGCGTGCGTTCCCGGTCGAGCGCCGCTATCAGCCGCTGCCTGCCCATCAGCGTTTTGACGAAGCGGTTGCCATCGCCACCGCCGAATTGCTCCGTCAGGAACCCGGCTCGCTGCTGCTGTTTTTACCCGGCGTAGGCGAAATCCAGCGCGTACAGGAGCAGCTGGCATCCCGGGTGAACAGTGACGTTATGCTGTGCCCGCTCTACGGCGCGCTGCCGTTGGCTGACCAGCGCAAGGCGATCCTTCCCGCACCGGCGGGGCAGCGCAAAGTGGTGCTGGCAACCAATATCGCGGAAACCAGTTTGACCATCGAAGGCATTCGCCTGGTGGTGGACAGTACGCAGGAGAGGGTGGCCAGTTTTGATCCGCGTACCGGGCTGACCAGGCTACTGACGCAGCGCATCAGCCAGGCCTCAATGGTGCAGCGCGCAGGGCGAGCAGGGCGTCTTGAGCCGGGTATTTGCCTGCATTTAACCAGCGCCGAGCAGGCGGAGCGTGCGGCATTGCAGAGCACGCCTGAGATTTTACAAAGCGATCTCTCCGGGCTGGTGATGGATCTGATGCAGTGGGGCTGCCCGGACCCTGACCAGCTCACCTGGCTTAATCCTCCGCCTGTCGTGAACCTTTCCGCCGCGCGCAGCCTGCTGACCCAGCTTGGCGCGCTGGAAGGCGAGCGACTGACGGCGCGCGGTCAGAAAATGGCGGCGCTGGGCAACGATCCGCGTCTGGCGGCAATGCTGGTGGCAGCACAGGGCGACGATGAAATTGCCACGGCGGCAAAACTGGCGGCTATTCTTGAGGAGCCGCCGCGCGGTGGCAACAGCGATCTGGGACAGGCCTTTTCTCGCCATCAGGGAAACTGGCAACAACGCGCGCAGCAGCTGTGTAAACGCCTGAATTGCCGGGGCGGTTCGCCTGACAGCGATAAAGTTATCCCTCTGCTGGCCCAGGCCTTCCCGGACAGGATCGCTCGCCGTCGCGGGCTGGATGGTCGCTATCAGCTGGCAAATGGGATGGGCGCGATGCTGGACAGCGATGACGCCCTGACGCGTCACGAATGGCTGATCGCGCCGCTCTTGCTCCAGGGCAGCCACTCCCCGGACGCGCGTATTTTACAGGCGGTTGCCGTGGATATTGACGCGCTGACGCGTGCCTGCCCGCAGCTGCTTCAGCAATCTGACATCGTGGAATGGGATGATGCCCAGGGCACGCTGAAGGCGTTCCGTCGTAGCCAGATTGGCAAACTGACGCTCGGGACGAAACCGCTGGCGAAGCCGTCGGAGGAAGAGTTACACCAGGCGATGCTGAACGGCATTCGGGAAAAAGGGCTGAGCGTACTGAACTGGACGCCGGAGGCCGAACAGTATCGCATTCGCCTGCATTGCGCCGCGAAGTGGCTGCCGGAACAGGGGTGGCCAGCGGTGGATGATGAGACGCTGCTCGCGACGCTTGAACAATGGCTGTTGCCGCAGATGAACGGCGTACACTCGCTGCGCGTCCTGAAGGCGCTTGATGTTAAGGCAGCGTTACAGAATTTACTGGACTGGTCGTTACGTCAACGTCTGGATAGTGAACTGCCTGGGCATTACACTGTGCCAACCGGGAGCCGGATTGCCATTCGTTATCATGAGGATAATCCGCCGGCGCTGGCGGTTCGGATGCAGGAGATGTTTGGTGAGGCCACCACGCCGTCCATCGCTGAAGGGCGCGTGCCGTTAGTGCTTGAGCTGCTTTCGCCTGCGCATCGTCCCTTGCAGATCACCCGCGATCTGGGGGCGTTCTGGGCGGGGAGCTATCGTGAAGTGCAGAAAGAGATGAAAGGGCGATATCCCAAACACGTCTGGCCGGACGATCCGGCGAATACCGCGCCGACACGGCGCACGAAGAAATATTCGTAATGGATCGAAAAGGGGAGTGCGGCCTGATGCCCTCACCCCGGCCCTCTCCCACGGGGAAAGGGATAAACAAACTTTGAGAGATTTCTTCTTTCACTGACCTGTGCAAGATAAGAAAATCTGGCCTTTGCGCCTGAATGTTGCGGAGAAAAAGCATGGCGGGGAATGACCGCGAGCCAATAGGACGTAAGGGAAAGCCGACGCGTCCGGCGAAAGAAAAGGTAAGCCGTCGTCGCCTCAGAGATGAGGAGTATGACGATGACTATGAAGACGATTATGAGGATGAAGAACCGATGCCACGTAAAGGGAAAGGCAAAGGGCGTAAGCCTCGTGGTAAGCGCGGCTGGTTCTGGTTGCTGCTGAAGCTGTTCATTGTTTTTGTTGTCCTGATCGCGATTTACGGCGTTTATCTGGATCAGAAGATCCGCAGCCGTATCGACGGGAAAGTCTGGCAATTGCCTGCGGCAGTGTACGGCCGCATGGTGAACCTTGAGCCGGACATGTCCATCAGCAAGAACGAGATGGTGAAGCTGCTGCAAGCCACGCAGTATCGTCAGGTCACGAAAATGACCCGTCCGGGTGAATTTACCGTCCAGGCGAAAAGCATTGAGATGATCCGCCGTCCGTTCGACTTCCCGGACAGTAAAGAAGGGCAGGTGCGCGCGCGTCTGACCTTTGACGGCGATCGTCTGGAAACCATTGAGAACATGGATAACGATCGCCAGTTCGGTTTCTTCCGTCTCGATCCGCGTCTCATCACCATGCTGTCGTCCGCAAACGGCGAACAGCGCCTGTTCGTGGCGCGTAACGGCTTCCCGGATCTGCTGGTAGATACCCTGCTGGCAACCGAAGACCGCCACTTCTACGAGCACGACGGTATTAGCCTTTACTCCATTGGTCGTGCGGTACTGGCGAACCTGACTGCCGGGCGTACGGTGCAGGGGGCAAGTACCCTGACCCAGCAGCTGGTGAAAAACCTGTTCCTCTCCAGCGAGCGCTCTTACTGGCGTAAAGCCAACGAAGCGTACATGGCCGTGCTGATGGATGCGCGCTACAGCAAGGATCGTATTCTTGAGCTGTACATGAACGAGGTGTACCTCGGTCAGAGCGGTGACAACGAGATCCGCGGCTTCCCGCTGGCGAGCCTGTACTACTTTGGTCGTCCGGTAGAAGAGCTGAGCCTTGACCAGCAGGCGCTGCTGGTGGGCATGGTGAAAGGCGCGTCGATCTACAACCCGTGGCGTAACCCGAAACTGGCGCTGGAGCGTCGTAACCTGGTGCTGCGTCTGCTGCAACAACAGCAGGTGATTGACCAGGAGCTGTACGACATGCTGAGCGCGCGTCCGCTGGGCGTTCAGCCGCGTGGTGGGGTGATCTCTCCGCAGCCTGCCTTTATGCAGATGGTGCGTCAGGAGTTGCAGTCTAAGCTCGGGGATAAAGTGAAAGATCTCTCCGGCGTGAAGATCTTTACCACCTTTGACTCCGTGGCACAGGACGCCGCAGAAAAAGCGGCGGTAGAAGGTATTCCGGCGCTGAAAAAGCAGCGTAAGCTGAGCGATCTGGAAACCGCGATGGTAGTGGTTGACCGTAACACCGGCGAAGTTCGTGCCATGGTGGGCGGTGCTGAGCCGCAGTTTGCGGGCTATAACCGTGCCATGCAGGCGCGTCGTTCAATTGGTTCACTGGCAAAACCGGCGACCTATCTGACCGCGCTGAGCCAGCCGAATCTTTATCGCCTGAATACCTGGATTGCCGATGCGCCAATTTCCCTGCGCCAGCCTAACGGCCAGGTTTGGTCACCGCAGAACGATGACAGACAGTTCAGCGGCCAGGTCATGCTGGTGGATGCGTTAACCCGCTCGATGAACGTGCCAACGGTTAACCTCGGAATGGCGCTGGGCCTGCCGGCCATTACCGACACCTGGCAGAAGCTGGGGGTACCGAAAGATCAGCTGCACCCGGTGCCAGCGATGATTCTGGGGGCGCTTAACCTGACGCCAATCGAAGTGGCGCAGGCGTTCCAGACCATCGCCAGCGGCGGTAACCGTGCTCCGCTTTCCGCTCTGCGTTCGGTGATTGCCGAAGATGGCTCCGTGCTGTATCAGAGCTTCCCGCAGGCAGAACGTGCAGTTCCGGCGCAGGCGGCCTATATGACGCTGTGGACCATGCAGCAGGTTGTCCAGCGCGGTACCGGCCGTCAGCTGGGAGCGAAGTATCCGGGCCTGCATCTGGCGGGTAAAACCGGGACCACCAACAACAACGTCGATACCTGGTTCGCCGGTATTGATGGTCGTGAAGTGGTCATCACCTGGGTGGGGCGCGATAACAACCAGCCGACCAAACTGTATGGCGCGAGCGGTGCGATGTCGATTTACCAGCGCTACCTGGCCAACCAGTCTCCGGTGCCGCTGAACCTGGTTGCCCCGGAAGATATCGTTGATATGGGCGTGGACGCATCGGGCAACTTTATCTGCGGTGGCGGGATGCGTACGCTGCCGGTCTGGACGACTAACCCGGATGCGCTGTGTCAGCAAAGTCAGCCAGAAGAACCGACAGGTAACCCGTTCGATCAGTCTTCTCAACCCCAGCAGCCGCAGCAGCAACAGCCGCAGCAGCAGAATGAGAAGAAAGACAGCGACGGTGTCGCCGGCTGGATCAAGGACATGTTTGGCGGAAACTAATTAGTTTCCTGAATAAAAGGCCGCTTAATGATTAAGCGGCCTTTTTTTATATTTACATTCATTTATATTTAAAATTATTAAATTTAAAATGTAGAATTATTAATTTTTGCTTTTTTTCATCTAAAACAGAAAGTTGTGTCCGATTATTCGGGCATTATCATTTTGTGATCTAGACGTGATGAAGAATAACCTGATTAAATCCTCCCCAGAAATTTACTGACCTCTCAGGATATTCCTTAGAGGACTTCTCAACATTTTTGTATATATCAAGAATGGATGTCTTCATCATCACATATAAGGATATTGTTATGAGTAAATATGTTGTTTCAACGGTGTTGGCCAGCACGCTTATGGCTGCACTCTCTCTGCCGGTATTTGCAGCGAATGATTCTGGTACGGTAAATTTCGCCGGAAAAATTGTGGCGGATACCTGTGAAATTGATGTTGATGGCTCGGGGTCCAATACTTCCACCGTCACATTTGCAGATACTTACCCTTCTGATTTTGGCACTGACGGTCAGGTCGGGACGTCGAAGGCCTTTAAGATTGAAGTGAAAAAATGTGAGCCGCTGGTTGCCAAACTGAACCTCAAGTTCAGCGGCACCACAACGGATGCGGAATACAAGCGCCTGAAGAACGATCTTTCCGGCGCTGGCAATGCGACCAACGTTGGCATCATTGTCAGTAATGAAAATGGGACTAAGGGCGACGTGGTTTTCAACGGATCAGAACCGGAAGCCGGTACCGATGTTGCGAACGATGCCACTGGCACCACAGCATCTGTCTTTAATTACACCGCGAAAGTTATTCAGGTTGGTGATAACAAACCAACAGCAGGTCACTACTCCTCATCTGCAACGTTCGAGGTTGTTTATCGCTAAATCTATTTTGGCAGCCTGAAAGGGCTGCCTTCTGGAACGTAGTATGAATTATTTATTAAAATTGTTAGGTGGATGTTTGATTATCTCTTGCTGTTCAGTACAGGCAAGTGTGGTTCTCGGTGGCACGCGAATTATTTATCCATCGAATAAATCCGAAGTACAAATAGCACTCAAAAATAAAGACCCTCATACTCGATATCTGGTGCAAAGCTGGGTGAGTTACCCCAACGATGCAAAAGCACCTTTCATCATTACGCCGCCTGTCTATAAATTACAGGAAAATCGTCAGACCCTTTTGCACATCATTTTTACCGGCGATAAAAAAAATCTGCCCGCAGATCGCGAATCTTTATTTCTGGCGAATGTGAAATCCGTCTCGGCGTTATCACCTGACTTAAAAGACAAGAATACGCTGCAATTCGCGATGAAAACGCGTCTGAAACTGTTCTGGCGCCCTGCTGATTTGAAAGAAGCCGATGCCCTACAGGCCTATGAAAAAATCACGTTCCTCCGCCAGGGTAACAGGCTCATTGCGAAAAACCCAACGCCGTTTTACGTCTCCTTTGGCGAGCTGGCCGTGGGCGGGAAAAGTGTCCCTGTGACTGACACAAAAACCACGCCGGGGGCGATTTCAATGATGGTCGCACCTTTCAGCGAGCAATATTTTTCTGTGCCTCAATCTGCAAACGGGCCCGTGACGTGGACTGCTATTAGCGATTTCGGCGCGCAAACCTCCCAGCGCAAGCAGGCTCTTTAAACACACAATGCTGGTACCCTATGTCGTCATCTCCACTCTACAAACAGGTTCTGAAGGGAATCGCGTTAGCGCTGCTCGCGATGATCCAGCCTGTGAGTGCAGATGACGAATTTAACCTGCGGATCCTTGAGATGGACACTCCGCTGGAAAACACCTCAACGCTAAAAAATTTCATCAATGATAATGGCTTACTGCCGGGAAACTTTCTGACGACCATTATGTGGGATCGGGATGTTCTGGATAAACGCACGGTGAGTTGGATCTTGTCTGACGATAAGCAGCGCCTGTTACCGGAGCTGACCAAAGCGGATCTGCGTGCATTAGGGGTAAAAGTCGACACGATCCCGGATATGAAAGATCTGGATGATGCGGTGATAATCGATGACATCTCCCATTTTATTGATAATGCCCGCTACGATTACGACCAGGATAATCAGACCCTCAAGCTGGTGATCCCGCAAAAATACCGCGATCAGGCTGCGGCCGGGGCTATCGAGCCTAAATTCTGGGATGACGGTGCTCCCGCCGCCTGGACAAGCTACCAGTTTAGCGGCTCTCAGCAGCACTACCGTTCTGGTGAAACGTCATCTGCATGGCTTGGTCTGGAGTCGGGGATCAACCTCGGGGCGTGGCGGTTGCGTAACAACAGCACCTGGAGTGACAACGCCGGTTGGGATGCAATCGCCAGTACGCTGCAACGTGATATCAAAACCCTGCAAAGCCAGCTTGAGATAGGCCAGACGTACACTAACGGCGAGCTTTTCGACAGCGTCCAAATGACCGGCGTGAAGCTGGAAACGGATACTTCCATGCTGCCTACCAGCCAGCAGGGGTTTGCCCCCGTGGTGCGTGGTATCGCAAATAGCGATGCAAAAGTCACCATCAGGCAAAACGGCTACACCATTTATCAAAGCAACGTCTCTCCGGGGCCATTTGAGATCCGCGATTTAAGCCAGGTCACATCCGGCGCGGATCTGGAGGTGACGGTGGAAGAGGCCGACGGCAGCGAACACAGCTTCATCCAGGCCAGTGCATCGGTTCCGGTGCTACAGCGGGAAGGAGCATTTAAATATTCGCTGGCAGCAGGGCGTTATCGCGGTAATGAAGGTGAGGACGAGCCCCCTTTTCTGCAAGGGACGGTCATTTACGGCCTGCCTTATGGCGTAACAACATACGCCGGCGCGCTCGTTGCATCGTCGTATCAGGCTATGCTGGCGGGAACAGGGGCCGATCTTGGCCGTTTCGGATCGGCATCCGTGGATGTGACCGCCGCCCGTACGGCTTTTGATGATGGACGAGATGATGCCCGCGGGATGTCATGGCGTGCGCAGTATTCCAGGGATATTCCGGATACAGACACCACCGTGACGCTTGCCAGCTACCGTTATTCCACCTCAGGGTTTTATACCTTTCAGGAAGCTGTCGACCAGCGTGACAGCGAGATTGACGATGGGATTTATACCTATCGGCGAACCAATAATCGGCGCAGCCGCATGCAGGTTAATCTTTCCCAACGCGTTTCGGACTGGGGATCGGCTTACCTTAATGGCTATCAGCAGGATTACTGGAACATGGCAGGACACGAGCGCAGCGTCAGTGCGGGGCTAAGCTCCGGCTGGCGCGGTATAACCTGGTCGATAAGCTACAGCCTGACGCGTACGCCGGACGCCAATACCAATCGGCAAATGGCGTTGATGGTCAACGTACCTCTTTCACGCTGGCTAGCGAACGCCTGGTCAACTTACAGCGCCAACACTGCCAGCGGTGGATTCGTTTCGCATCAGGTAGGGATCGGCGGCACGGCACTTGAGAACAATAACCTCAGCTATAACCTCCAGCAGACCTATGCCAGTCACGATACTGGCTATGGCGGCAGTGTATCCGGGCGCTACCGGGGATCTGCCGGTGATGTCGGGCTGGGGTATAACTACGGGGGTGATAACCGACAGTGGAACTACAGCGCGCAGGGTTCAATTGTTGCGCATGAACATGGAGTAACCCTGGGGCAATCCGTCCGCGACGCCTTTGCCATTGTCCATATCAAAGATGGCGATAACGTCAAAGTACAGAACGGGCGAGGGATCTACATCGATCGCTTTGGTAACGCGATTGTCCCTTCCCTGACGGCCTACCGGAAAAACGGTATTACGGTCAACACCCAGGATCGTGAAGATATTGAAATTGCTGCCGCTACCCAGGATGTTGTCCCAACAAAAGGTGCGGCCATCTCAGCGAATTTTGATGCACGAGTGGGGAAGCGTGCGCTTATCACGCTGCTTTTCCACGGCAAGCCGGTGCCTTTCGGCGCCATTGTCACGCAGGAAAGTGCAACGGCTATCGTCGGTGATGAAGGAGAAGTCTGGCTTACCGGTCTGCATGAAGCGGTTTCCCTGAATGTGCAGTGGGGTGACGGGCGCGATCAACGGTGTGCGTGGGCGGGGGATCTCCCTCCCGGGCGCTCAGCAACTATTTTGAAAATGACGGTAGATTGCCAATGAGGCGTAGCAAAGAACTATTCATCAGCGCAATGGCTGGCCTAATCATGCTGTTTTCAGCTCCGGCCTTCGCAACTTGTACATTTACGGGAGGCGGAAGCAGCGGGGGAATTGTTACCTTCAACATTCCCGCTGTCATACAGCTTGAGCCAGATGTCCAGGTCGGTACGATTATTTACGACGCCAGCGTGGAATCAGGTGAGATCTCGCAAAGCTGTGATGATGATTCCGTTCGGGTACGTAGAGGCTATCTCTCATTGAGTGGTGCTGATGCGCGTGAAGATGTTTTACCCGGAGTGTACAAAACCAACGTGACCGGAATTGGGGTTCGCGTTGCAGCGTCTACAACCCAGTTCCCCAGCTATACCGAAGAAGACATTATCAGGCCGGAAACTTATCTTGGCACGATAAGAAGCTTTTCAACGAATTACAACTTCCGGGCTACCGCTCAGTTGATCGTTATCGGTGAGGTCGAAGAGGGCGATCTTAATACGTCCCTGTTAACCTCACATGAGACTTACGATAACCATGTGATAGGCGAAATCCGCTTTGCACCAACCAGTGTACATATCACAACAAACACCTGTAACCTGGTGGATAAAAACATCTACGTGCCGCTAGAAACGGTCAATGTGCACGATTTTAACGGTCAGTATTCCGACATCCTGACCGACAGTCGTTTCAGGATTGATATTAAGGACTGCGCAGCCGGAACAAAAATTGATTATCAGTTCACCAGTGCAGGGTCGACTGGCGTAACGGATGGCAATATCCTCAACATTGCTACCGGAGACAACGCAGCAAGCGGCGTAGGCATTCAAATCCTCGACAAGAACGATGCGGTGTTACAGTTCGACCAGAGCTACACGGCAATAACCCGTAGCCAGGACAACGTCCCGGTTGAGATCCCACTCAAAGCCCGTTACATCAAAACGGGAGAGGTTAAAGCCGGGAAAGTCGACGCCGTCGCGACTTTCGAACTCTTCTATCGTTAAGCCCTCCGGCCCGTTTCGGCGGGCTTTAGCGATCATTTCGCTAACTTCATTAACTCTCTATTTTCATCTGGTTAATTCTTAAACCCTTAAATCTTGTAGGGCCGCATACTGCTTGCTATGCAGCCAACGTTTCGCATATTATTCTGCGGTCATAATAATAATTCTCGTTTACGTTATCATTCACTTTTCCATCAGAGATCCATCATGGCGCTTTCCAATACTGCTCAGCCAATTAACACGTCGCTGCGTAAAATCGCGGTCGTCGTAGCCACAGCGGTTGCCGGCATGTCTGCTTATGCTCATGCCGCCGAAACCCCGAAAAAAGAAGAAACCATTACTGTTACTGCCGCACCGGCTGCGCAGGAGAGTGCCTGGGGGCCTGCGGCGACGATTGCTGCAAGGCAATCCGCAACCGGGACAAAAACTGACACCCCTATACAGAAAGTTCCACAGTCAATTTCTGTGGTAACGGCCGAAGAGATGGCGCTGCATCAGCCTCGCTCGGTGAAAGAAGCTCTGAGCTACACCCCGGGCGTTGCGGTAGGCACGCGCGGAGCGTCCAACACCTATGACTATCTGGTGATTCGTGGTTTTGCTGCCGATGGTCAGAGCCAGAATAACTACCTCGACGGTATGAAGATGCAGGGCAACTTCTATAACGACGCGGTGATTGACCCTTATATGCTGGAGCGCGCTGAAATCATGCGTGGTCCTGTTTCCGTTCTGTACGGAAAAAGCAGCCCTGGCGGCCTGCTGAACATGGTGAGTAAGCGTCCAACAACCGAGCCGCTGAAAGAGATCCAGTTCAAAGTGGGTACCGATAGCCTGTTCCAGACCGGCTTTGATTTTAGCGATGCAATCGACGATGACGGCGTTTACTCGTACCGTCTGACGGGCGTTGCGCGTTCGAACAATTCGCAGCAGGAGGATAAAGGCGAGCAGCGTTATGCCATCGCACCATCGTTCTCATGGCGTCCGGATGATAAAACCACTTTCACGTTCCTCTCTTACTTCCAGAACGAGCCTGAAACGGGCTACTACGGCTGGCTGCCAAAAGAGGGAACGGTTGATCCGCTGCCGAACGGCGATCGTCTGCCAACTAACTTCAACGAAGGCGCGAAGAATAATACTTATTCCCGTAACCAGAAAATGGTGGGATACAGCTTCGACCACGAATTTAACGATACCTTTACCGTGCGCCAGAACCTGCGTTATGCGCAGAACAAAACCTCGCAAAACAGCGTTTACGGCTACGGTATGTGTTCCGATCCGCTCTATTCGAGTAATCCTGCATCCAGCCCTTGCGCGAGCGTTCCTCAGTCGCAGTGGGGGCATACGCTGACTCGCCAGTATGTAATTGATAACGAGAAGCTGGAAAACTTCACTGTTGACACGCAGTTGCAGAGCAAGTTCGCGACGGGTTCTGTCGAGCATACTCTGCTAACTGGCGTTGATTTCATGCGCATGCGTAATGACATTGACTCGTGGTTCGGCTATGCCGGCTCCGTTGCACCATCTGATATCTATAACCTCGATCGTAGTGACTTCGATTTCGGTTCTCATCCTGGACCGTCAGGCGCTTATCAGGTACTGAACAAACAAAAGCAGACCGGTATTTATGCCCAGGATCAGATCGAGTGGGATAAAGTCCTGGTGACGCTGGGCGGTCGTTATGACTGGGCCGATCAGGAATCATACAACCGAGTGTTGAACACCACCTCCGAGCGTGATGACACTCAGTTTACCTGGCGCGGCGGTGTTAACTACCTGTTTGATAACGGTATTACACCGTACTTTAGCTATAGCGAGTCGTTTGAACCGGCTTCTCAGACCGGAGCGAACGGCAACGTCTTTGCACCGTCTAAAGGCAAGCAGTACGAAGCGGGCGTGAAATATGTGCCGAACGATCGTCCTATCGTCATTACTGGTGCGGTGTATCAGCTAACCAAAACCAACAACCTGATGGCTGACCCTGCGGGTTCATTCTTCTCGGTTGAAGGCGGCGAAATCCGTGCGCGTGGTGTTGAACTGGAAGCGAAAGCGGCACTGTCTGCGAGCGTGAACGTTGTGGGTTCCTATACCTACACTGATGCGGAATACACCACTGATACCAACTACAAAGGCAACACGCCAGCCCAGGTGCCTAAGCACATGGCATCCGTCTGGGGTGATTACACCATGTTTGATGGCCCGCTGTCTGGCCTGACGCTGGGTACAGGTGTCCGATATACCGGCTCCAGTAAAGGTGACCCAGCGAACTCCTTCACCGTGGGGAGCTACACCCTGGTCGATGCCCTGGTCAGATACGACCTGGCGCGCGTGGGCATGGCAGGTTCCAACATTGCGCTTCACGTGAACAACCTGTTCGACCGTGAGTATGTTGCCAGCTGCTTTAACACCTATGGCTGCTTCTGGGGTGCTGAACGCCAGGTTGTTGCCACCGCGACCTTCCGCTTCTAACCTCTTTATGGGCACGGTTCGCCGTGCCCTTTTTATTTAAGTTGGCTGACATGCAGGATAATAAAACGCAATCCGACTCCACCTTCACGCTTAACAATCTCTCCTTTCGCGTACCCGGGCGCACCTTGCTGCATCCGCTCTCTTTGACGTTTCCCGCAGGTAAAGTGACCGGTTTAATCGGGCACAATGGTTCCGGTAAATCGACGCTGCTGAAGATGCTGGGTCGTCATCAGCCGCCGTCCGAGGGCGACATATTGCTGGATGACCAGCCGCTGGCGAGCTGGAACAGTAAGGCCTTTGCCCGCAAGGTGGCCTATCTGCCGCAGCAGTTGCCGCAGGCGGAGGGGATGACGGTGCGCGAGCTGGTGGCGATTGGACGTTATCCGTGGCACGGTGCGCTCGGGCGTTTTGGCCTCGCTGACAGAGAGAAAGTGGAAGAGGCGATCGCGCTGGTTGGGTTAAAACCGCTGGCGCATCGTCTGGTGGATAGCCTGTCCGGTGGCGAGCGTCAGCGCGCATGGATCGCGATGCTGGTGGCGCAGGACAGCCGCTGCCTGCTGCTCGACGAACCCACTTCGGCGCTGGATATTGCTCATCAGGTTGACGTCCTGGCGCTGGTGCATCGCTTAAGTCAGCAGCGCGGCCTGACGGTGATTGCCGTTCTGCATGATATCAACATGGCGGCACGCTATTGCGACTACCTGGTAGCGCTGCGCGGCGGTGAAATGATCGCTCAGGGTACGCCTGCCGAACTGATGCGCAGCGAAACGCTGGAACATATCTACGGTATTCCTATGGGCATCCTGCCTCACCCAGCCGGGGCTGCACCCGTGAGCTTTGTCTACTGATGCTGGATTCAACATTCATTAGCCGCCGTCGCCTGCTGACGGCCATGGCGCTCTCACCGCTGCTGTTAAAGATGGGCCCGGCCCGCGCTGCCGCTATCGATCCGCACCGCATCGTGGCGCTGGAGTGGTTGCCCGTCGAACTGATGATGGCGCTTGGCGTGACGCCTTACGGCGTGGCCGATATTCCCAACTACACCCTGTGGGTGAATGAGCCAAAACTGCCGGACTCCGTCATCGACATTGGCCTGCGTACGGAGCCGAACCTTGAGCTTCTCACCCAGATGAAACCGTCTTATTTATTCTGGTCTGCGGGGTACGGCCCGTCGGAAGAGACCATGGCGAAGATTGCGCCAGGGCGGGGCTTTTCCTTTAGCGACGGCAAAAAGCCGCTGACCATGGCAAAAAATTCCATCCACGAGATGGCGCAGTTTCTCAACCGTGAGGCTCAGGCGAAAAAACATCTCGATGAATTTGATGCGCTGATTGATTCCCTCAAGCCGCGCTTTGCCCACCGTGGCGATCGGCCTTTGCTGATGGTAACCCTGCTGGATGCCCGCCATATGCTGGTCTTTGGAAATAACTGTCTGTTCCAGGAAGTGCTCGACAGCTTTGGCATTCGCAATGCCTGGGAAGGCGAGATGACATTCTGGGGCAGTACCGCCGTGGGTATTGACCGTCTGGCGGCGTTTCGTGATGTGGACGTGCTGTGCTTCGATCACGGGAACGAGCGCGAGATGCAAACCCTGATGGCGACCCCGCTCTGGCAGGCAATGCCGTTCGTCCGCGAGCAGCGCTTCCTGCGCGCGCCAGCGGTATGGTTCTACGGCGCGACGCTGTCGGCAATGCATTTTGCCCGCGTGCTGGACAATGCACTGGGAGGCAAGGCATGAGCACGCGTATGGCTCGTTTCCCAATGTTGCTGTTAGCGCTCATTTTTCTGGCTGCCCTGATGTTAACCGGCTTTAACCTGAGCACGGCGTTACCGCGCGATCAATGGGCAGCCGCGTTTGCCGCACCGGATATCGATAATATTCAGCAAATGCTGTTCCACTACAGCCTGCTGCCGCGTCTGGCTATCTCCCTGCTGGTCGGGGCGGGACTGGGACTGGTGGGCGTACTGTTTCAGCAGGTGCTGCGTAACCCGCTGGCAGAGCCGACCACGCTGGGCGTGGCGACGGGGGCTCAGCTGGGGATCACCATCACCACTCTCTGGACCCTGCCGGGAGCGTTAACCTCGCAGTTTGCCGCGCTGGCAGGCGCATGTGTGGTCGGTGCGCTGGTCTTTGGCGTGGCCTGGGGAAAACGTCTCTCGCCGGTCACGCTGATCCTCGCGGGGCTGGTCGTCAGCCTCTACTGTGGGGCGATCAACCAGCTGCTGGTGCTGTTTCACCACGACCAGCTGCAAAGCATGTTTATGTGGAGTACCGGCACGCTCACCCAGACCGACTGGAGTATCGTCCAGCGCCTGTGGCCGCAGCTGTTCGGCGGCGTGGTGCTGACGCTGCTGCTGCTGCGTCCGCTGACGTTGATGGGCCTCGATGACGGCGTGGCGCGCAATCTGGGGCTGGCGCTGTCGCTGGCGCGTCTGGCGGCCCTGACCCTGGCGATTGTGCTGAGTGCGTTACTGGTTAACGCCGTCGGCATCATCGGTTTTATCGGCCTGTTTGCGCCGTTGCTGGCAAAAATGCTCGGCGCACGCCGTCTGCTGGCGCGGCTGATGCTGGCTCCGCTGATTGGCGCGCTGATCCTCTGGCTTTCCGACCAACTCATTCTCTGGCTGGCGCGCGTCTGGATGGAAGTTTCCACGGGCTCGGTGACGGCCCTGATCGGCGCGCCGCTGCTGCTGTGGCTGTTGCCGCGCCTGCGCAGCATTAGCGCCCCGGCAATGGATGCCGGCGATAAAGTACATGCCGAACGTCAGTCGGTGGTGTGGTTCAGCCTTGCCGGACTGGCGGTGCTGGTTATCGCCTCGTTTGCCGCACTCTCGCTGGGACGCGACGCCACGGGCTGGCACTGGGCGACGGGGGATTTGCTGCATGAACTCATGCAGTGGCGCTGGCCGCGGATCTTCTCCGCGCTGATTGCGGGCGTCATGCTGGCGGTGGCGGGCTGTATTATCCAGCGTCTCACCGGCAACCCGATGGCAAGCCCGGAAGTATTAGGGATCAGCTCCGGGGCCGCGTTTGGCGTAGTGTTAATGTTGTTCCTCGTGCCGGGAAATGCGTTCGGCTGGCTGATGCCTGCCGGGAGTATCGGCGCGGCAGTCACGCTGATGATTATCCTGATCGCCTCCGGGCGAGGGGGGTTCTCACCTCACCGCATGCTGCTGGCCGGGATGGCGCTCAGCACCGCGTTTACTATGCTGCTGATGATGTTGCAGGCGAGCGGCGATCCGCGCATGGCGCAGATCCTGACCTGGATTTCCGGTTCAACGTACAACGCCACCGGCAGTCAGGTGGTGCATACCGGGATTGTGATGATCGTACTGCTGGCGATTGTGCCGCTGTGCCGTCGCTGGATGACCATTCTGCCGCTGGGTGGGGATACCGCCCGCGCGGTCGGGGTGGCGCTGACGCCAACGCGTATCGCCCTGTTGCTGCTGGCCGCGTGCCTGACGGCGACGGCCACCATGACTATCGGCCCGCTCAGTTTTGTCGGATTAATGGCGCCGCACATCGCCCGTATGATGGGCTTCCGCAGGACTTTGCCGCATATCGTGATCTCTGCGCTGACGGGCGGAGCGATCCTGGTCTTTGCTGACTGGTGCGGAAGGATGGTGCTGTTCCCGTATCAGATCCCGGCGGGCCTGCTGTCGACCTTTATCGGCGCGCCGTACTTTATATATCTGTTGAGAAAGCAGAGTCGGTAATAAAAGTAAACGGCAATCCTTAGATTGCCGTTTTCGTTTTTGCTTCCTCTCCCTGTGGGCTGAGGGTTCCCCACAAAATAATGCCTGCACAGACGGCCCCCTCTCCCTTGAGGGAGAGGGCTGGGGTGAGGGGGAACATACGGCTCTGGTGGTCATTCCGTTCACGTTATGTTCCTTGCTACTCTGTCACGACATGAGCGGTGAACGTGCCAGAGTGGCTCAGTCGCCACCACCCTGGCGACCCGGGCTTCCGGCGGAAAATCGCCGCTTCGCGGTACCTTCGGCTTATTCCTTCCGGCTTATCGGGTACGGGCGGAGGAAACGTCCCTGTAAAGCCCGCCCTCTCGGCGCATCCCTGCGCCTCGCCCCGACCTACAGGAAACGCCTCAGCGATTTACAGCCGGACCGAGGCATCGCTGAAAGCCCTCAGTTATTCTGAGGCAACGTTATCGCTTTTGCTTTCAAATTACTGGGGAACCCTCTCCCCCTGTGGGAGAGGGTTGGGGTGAGGGCATCAAGCCGCACATTTTACAGCTTCGCAAACACCTTACGCGCTGCGTCGATGGTGTTATTGATATATTCTTCGCTGTGTGCCACGGACATAAAGCCCGCTTCAAACGCTGACGGGGCCAGATACACGCCTTCTTCCAGCATCAGGTGGAAGAAGCGTTTGAAGCGTTCCACGTCGCATTTCACCACGTCCTGATAGCAGGTCACGGTTTTCGCATCGGTGAAGAAAATCCCGAACATCCCGCCGACGTGGTTTACCACCAGCGGAATACCCGCGTCTTCTGCGGCTTCCAGCAGGCCGTTTGCCAGCTGCGTCGTCCGGTCCGTCAGGGTTTCGTGGATACCCGGCTGCGCCACTTCGGTCAGACAGGCAAAGCCCGCCGCCATCGCAATCGGGTTACCGGAGAGCGTACCTGCCTGGTAAACAGGACCGGTTGGCGCCAGCGCGTCCATCACGTCCTTACGGCCGCCAAACGCGCCGACAGGCATGCCGCCGCCAATGATTTTGCCGAGGCAGGTCAGATCCGGCTCTACGCCGTAGTATGACTGTGCTCCCGCCAGCGCGACGCGGAAACCGGTCATCACTTCGTCGATGATCAGCAACGCGCCGAACTCATCGCACAGTGCGCGCAGGCCCGGCAGGAAATCCGGCTGCGGTGGAATACAGTTCATGTTGCCCGCCACCGGTTCAACGATGATGCAGGCGATCTCCTGCGGATACTGCTCGAACGCGGCGCGAACGGTGTTCAGATCGTTATAGGTGCAGGTCAGCGTGTGTTTCGCGAAATCAGCCGGCACCCCCGGGGAGTTCGGTTGACCGAGCGTCAGCGCGCCGGAACCGGCTTTTACCAGCAGGCAGTCGGCGTGGCCGTGATAACAACCTTCGAACTTGATGATCTTGTCACGACCGGTAAAACCGCGCGCCAGACGAATAGCGCTCATGGTCGCTTCGGTACCGGAGTTCACCATACGCACCATGTCCATCGTTGGCACCAGCTCGGTGACCAGCTCCGCCATTTTGACTTCCATCTCGGTTGGCGCGCCGAAGCTCAGGCCGCGCTGAGCGGCTTCAATCACCGCGTTGCGGATCGCCGGGTGGTTGTGCCCCAGTACCATCGGGCCCCAGGAGCCGACGTAATCGACATAGGCTTTACCATCCACATCATACAGATATGCCCCATCCGCACGTTCGATAAACAGCGGGGTGCCACCCACGCCGGTAAAGGCGCGCACGGGTGAGTTCACGCCGCCTGGGATTAGCTCGCGGGCTGCGCTGTAGAGGTTTTCAGACTTGCTCATGGCGTCGTTCCTGGTTCGTAGAAATAAGTTAAGGCAACTATTCTAAGTGATTCGGAAGAGGTTATAAAATTTTTGCCCCTCAGAAGGCTTAACAATTGTTAAGTATTTTTCAGGGGACGAGGGGATTGTCTCTGGTAGAATCCCTGCGGCCTTTTGTATGACGAAACAGAACAGGTAATGAACGAGAACACACCTTCTTTTGAACAACAACAGTTTACGCGCGCGAAGCACCGGGTCAGTATCCGGCGGCTGCTCAACCGTGACAAAACCCCGTTAGCCATTCTGCTGGCAGCCGCCGTGGTCGGTACGCTGGCCGGGCTGGTGGGGGTCGCATTCGAGAAAGCGGTCAACGCGGTGCTCAACTGGCGCATAGGTACCGTCGCCAGCTTTGCCGATCGGGAATGGCTGGTCTGGGTGTGGGCCTTTGGCCTTTCGGCGCTGTTTGCCATGGTGGGGTATTTTCTGGTGCGTAAATTCGCACCTGAAGCAGGTGGCTCGGGGATCCCTGAAATTGAGGGGGCGCTGGAGGAGCTACGCCCGGTTCGCTGGTGGCGGGTGCTTCCTGTGAAATTTATCGGCGGGATGGGAACCCTCGGGGCGGGCATGGTGCTCGGTCGGGAAGGGCCAACGGTACAGCTGGGCGGTAACGTCGGGCGCATGGTCGGCGATCTGTTCCGTATGCGCAGCGCCGAAGCACGGCATACGCTGCTGGCGACGGGGGCCGCAGCGGGGCTGTCTGCGGCGTTTAACGCGCCGCTGGCGGGTATCCTGTTTATCATTGAAGAGATGCGCGCCCAGTTCCGCTACAACCTGATCTCCATTAAAGCGGTGTTTACCGGCGTGATTATGTCGAGCATTGTCTTTCGCGTCTTTAACGGCGAAGGAGCGGTGATTGAAGTTGGCAAGCTGACCAATGCGCCGGTCAATACTTTATGGCTGTATCTGGTTCTTGGGATGATTTTTGGCGTCGTCGGCCCGCTTTTTAACACCCTGATTTTACGGGCGCAGGATATGTTTCAGCGCATCCATGGCGGAAATACCACGAAATGGGTGCTGGTGGGAGGCCTGCTTGGCGGCGTGTGCGGGATCCTCGGCTTTATCGAACCTAATGCGGCGGGCGGCGGTTTCGGCCTGATTCCCATTGCCGCGGCGGGGAATTTCAGCGTAGGCCTGCTGCTGTTTATGTTTATTTCACGCGTCATCACCACGGTATTGTGCTTCTCCTCTGGCGCCCCGGGCGGCATTTTCGCTCCGATGCTGGCACTGGGGACGCTGCTGGGTACGGCGTTCGGGATGGCGGCGGCGGCAGGTTTCCCGGCCTACCATCTGGAGGCGGGGACGTTTGCGGTTGCGGGAATGGGGGCGCTGCTGGCGGCCTCCCTGCGCGCGCCGCTGACCGGGATCGTACTGGTGCTGGAAATGACCGACAATTACCAGCTCATTTTGCCAATGATCATTACCTGTCTCGGCGCGACACTATTAGCCCAATTCCTGGGTGGAAAACCGCTATACTCCACCATTCTTGCCCGTACCCTGGCGAAACAGGAAGCTGAACAGGCCCTGAAGCAGAATACTTGAATGAATTACCAGGGTATTAGATAATGACAAAAAGAATTGGGTGATTTTTGCCCAATAGCAGTCGCAGTATTCATGGGAGCATAAGATGAGTGATGACGTAGCGTTGCCGCTGGAATTTACCGAAGCAGCAGCGAAAAAAGTGAAAACCCTGATTGCCGACGAGGACAATCCGGATCTGAAACTGCGTGTTTATATTACCGGCGGCGGCTGTAGTGGCTTCCAGTATGGTTTTACCTTTGACGATCAGGTTAACGATGGTGATATGACTATCGAGAAACAGGGCGTCGCGCTGGTGGTTGACCCGATGAGCCTGCAATATCTGGTGGGCGGTTCAGTGGACTACACTGAAGGTCTGGAAGGTTCGCGCTTTGTGGTGACTAACCCGAATGCGACCAGCACCTGCGGGTGTGGTTCTTCGTTCAGTATTTAAGCCTGAATGCAGATTGTAGGCCCGGTAAGCGAAGCGCTACCGGGCTTATAAACGACGCCTATCTTGAATTTTCATCCAGCGCAAACGTCGGCAGCTTCAGGTGCCAGCGTATCGCCGCTAAACGGATCACCAGCGTGACCACCATCCCCAGCATCGCCGCATTCTCCAGCGGGACAGCAAAGGTGTAATACGCCGTGGCGTGAACAATCCCCCCGATGATACAGGCCGTCGCGTAGATTTCCGTTCGCAGGATCATCGGGACTTCTCGCGCCAGTATGTCGCGAATAATCCCTCCGCCCACGCCGGTTAACACGCCCATACAGATCGCCACCAGCGGGCCAGTCCCGGCAATAAAGGCTTTATTCACGCCTATTCCCACAAAGACCGCCAGACCGACGGCATCCAGCACCGGCAATATCCATTTTGGCAGTCTGCGAGGCTGACGAACCAGCACGATGGTTAACAGGCAGGTGACCATCGCCACCACCAGATCCGTGGGATCTTTTACCCAAAATACCGGGCCATTTGCCAGCGCCATATCGCGGATCGTTCCGCCTCCCACCGCCGTAACAACGCCGAGTACCAGTACGCCAAAAGGGTCCATGCGCAGTTTTCCGGCAAGCAAAACGCCGGAGATAGCAAAAACGGCTGTGCCAAGAATATCCAGCCAATACACGAGCATCGTTAAATCCTCGAAGGGGGTATTTATCTGTTTGAGTGACTCTCTGCCAGTTCGGCGCAGAGTTGTTTTGCGGCGAGGATAATACGCGGGCTGGCGCGTTCAAACCAGTCGCTGTTGAGTGCGATGACCGGAATTTTAAGCTGCCGATGCCAGAATTGTTCTATTTTAGGAATCTCGCTCGCATTTCCGACCACCACAATGGCCTGCGGTTGTCGCGCAAGAACCTGCTCACGACTGACCTGGGGCCAGGGAACCCGGCTTTCGGCAAAGATATTTTCACCTCCACAGGTTTCAAGCACCTGGTTCTGGATCGAGCCTTTCCCGGTAGTGAACAGCGGCTGGCTGCCAAATTGCAGAAAAACGCGTTGTTTCGGTTGCGTGCCGTATCGGGCTTTTAGCGCGGCATAGTCGTTGAGCATCTGCTGTGCAGCCTGCCCGGCGCGTTGGGGGGTAGGGCTGAAGGGCGCGAGGTCACGGAGGGTTTGCGCCACCTGTTCGATGCTCACCGCGTCCACCCATTTTACCGTTATTCCCAGCGAAGATAGCTGGTTCACCTGCCGTTCGGCATTACCGCCGCGCCAGGCGAGGACCAGATCGGGCTTCAGCGCCACGATGCGTTCCAGGTTCATTCCCTGCCAGGTGGCAACCTGTTCGATATGGGCGGCCTGCGGTGGATAATCGGAAAAGCTGCTCACCGCAACGGGCGTGATCCCGGCGGCAAACGCCAGTTCCGTATTGGCAGGGGAGAGAGTGATCACCCGCGGCGCGGCGATGAGCCAGGCCGGAGCGAGCAGAAGCAGGGCGGCCAGCGCCCTGAATGACACCTTACCCACGCGCCAGTTTCTGCACCAGGGTTTCCACCATCACGGTGGACTGTTTGGCCGCAACGGCCAGGAATTCGTCGAAGCTGATGTGGGACTGCTGGTCCGCCACGTCAGAGATCGCGCGAACGACCACGAACGGCACGCTGAAGTTATGGCATACGTGCGCGATGGCCGTGGCTTCCATCTCCACGGCCACAGCCTGCGGGAAGTTATGACGGATTTTCGCCAGACCGACAGAACCGTTGATAAAGGCATCGCCGCTGACGATCAGGCCACGCACCGCATTGAGGTTCAGCTCGTTAATGCAGCTTTCAGCGGCGGCAATCAGCTGATCATCCGCTTTAAACCCGGCCGGGCAGCCCGGAAGCTGACCATATTCGTAGCCGAATGCGGTGACATCTGCATCGTGATAACGCGCTTCGTCGGAAACCACGATATCGCCCACTTTCAGCGTCGGCGCCAGACCGCCCGCAGAACCCGTATTAATGATAACGTCAGGCTTGCAGCGCTCAAGCAGCAGGGTCGCGCCCAGTGCCGCTGCAACTTTACCGATGCCTGATTTCAGCAGAGCCACGTCAACACCGTTCAACTGGCCGGTGTAGATCTCACAGCCACCGAGGGAGAGGGTCTGACGGTTCTCAATTTTGTCACGCAGCAGCGTAACTTCTTCTTCCATTGCACCAATAATGCCGATTTTCATAGATTTACTCGCGATGTGCCTTGTTAAGATGCATAGTCTATCATGCGGTTAAGGGGAAACGCATTCTCACGCGGGGGAGCACATGGCACCAATCGATTTTCGCACCAAAATTAACTGGCACCGACGTTTCCGTTCGCCACAGGGCGATAAGAGCGAACATGAGATCCTGCGCATTTTCGAAAGCGATCGCGGACGCATCATCAACTCGCCCGCCATCCGTCGGTTACAGCAAAAAACCCAGGTGTTCCCGCTGGAGCGTAACGCCGCGGTGCGTACGCGGTTAACGCACTCCATGGAAGTGCAGCAGGTGGGGCGCTACATTGCGAAAGAGATCCTCAGCCGTCTCAAAGAGCAACGTCTGCTGGAAACCTACGGACTGGATGAACTGACCGGGCCGTTCGAAAGCATCGTTGAGATGGCCTGCCTGATGCACGATATCGGCAATCCTCCCTTTGGTCATTTCGGCGAGGCCGCCATCAATGACTGGTTTAAACAGCGGCTTTTTCCCTCTGACGCCATAAGCCAGCCGCTCAGCGATGACCGCTGTGTGGTACGCGATTTATGCCTGCGTGAAGGCGAAGATAGCCTGAACGATCTGCGCCGTAAGGTGCGCCAGGATCTGTGTCATTTCGAAGGTAACGCGCAGGGGATCCGTCTGGTGCACTCCCTGATGCGGATGAATCTGACCTGGGCCCAGGTGGGCTGTATTCTTAAATACACGCGTCCCGCATGGTGGACCGGAGAAACGCCCGCCACGCATAGCTACCTGATGAAAAAACCGGGCTATTACTTATCGGAAGAAGCATACATCGCGCGGTTGCGTAAAGAACTGTCTCTGACCCCTAATGGCCGTTTTCCATTGACATGGATTATGGAAGCGGCTGATGACATTTCTTATTGCGTGGCCGATCTGGAAGACGCGGTGGAAAAAAGAATATTCAGCGTCGAGGAGCTGTATCAGCATCTTCATGATGCCTGGGGAGAGCATGAAAAAGGTTCTCTGTTTGCGCAGGTCGTCGAGAATGCCTGGGATAAATCGCGTTCAAATTCGCTGAGCCGCAGTACCGAAGATCAGTTCTTTATGTATTTGCGGGTGAACACGCTGAATAAACTGGTGCCGTATGCGGCCGCCCGTTTCATTGATAATTTGCCGATGATATTTAGCGGGGAATTTAATCACGCCCTGCTGGAAGATGAGAGCAGTTTTAGTCAGCTTCTTGAATTATATAAAAACGTGGCTGTTCGCCATGTTTTCAGCCACCCGGATGTCGAGCAGCTGGAGCTGCAAGGATACCGGGTTATCAGCGGGTTGCTGGAGATTTATGGCCCGCTGCTCCAGCTGACGGTCGATGAGTTTAGCGAGCTGGCAAATAATGAACGTGTTCGCCGCCTGCCGATTGAATCTCGTCTCTATCAGAAGCTTTCAACCCGCCACCGGCTGGCATACATTGAAGCCGTCAGTAAAATAGATCGCCATTCTTCCCAATGGGCAGTCATGGAATATTATTATCGCTGTCGTCTTATCCAGGACTATATCAGCGGGATGACAGATTTGTATGCCTGGGATGAATACCGCAAGCTTATGGCCGTTGAATAAGCCATGAGTTTTGTAAAGACGACCAATAAATTTTTACTTTTTCCATAAACTTAATCCCGGAACTAAGCGGTATAAAACGAATCTGAGTTACACAGCAATTTTGCGTTATCTGGTAAATCGAGATTGAGAAACATGAAAAAAACCACATTAGCAATGAGTGCACTGGCTCTGAGTTTAGGTTTAGCGCTGTCCCCTCTGGCGATGGCGGCCGAGACAGCTTCCTCGGCAGCGACTGCGCAGCAGATGCCAAGCCTGGCCCCGATGCTCGAAAAAGTGATGCCATCGGTGGTGAGTATCAACGTTGAGGGCAGCACGACCGTCAATACGCCGCGTATGCCGCGTAATTTCCAGCAGTTCTTCGGCGATAATTCGCCATTCTGCCAGGACGGCTCGCCATTCCAGAGTTCTCCGTTCTGTCAGGGCGGCGGCGCAGGGGATGACGGTCAGGGCGGCGGCCAGCAGCAGAAATTCATGGCACTCGGCTCGGGCGTTATTATTGATGCAGCGAAAGGCTACGTGGTGACCAATAACCACGTGGTAGATAATGCTAACACCATTAAGGTGCAGATGAGCGATGGCCGTAAATTCGATGCCAAAGTGGTTGGTAAAGACCCGCGCTCCGATATCGCGCTGATTCAAATCCAGGATCCGAAGAACCTGACGGCGATTAAGCTTGCCGACTCTGACGCGCTGCGCGTGGGTGACTACACCGTCGCCATCGGTAACCCATTTGGTCTGGGCGAAACCGTGACCTCGGGTATCGTCTCTGCGCTGGGACGTAGCGGCCTGAATGCGGAAAACTATGAAAACTTCATTCAGACGGATGCGGCCATTAACCGTGGTAACTCCGGCGGTGCGCTGGTTAACCTGAACGGTGAGCTGATCGGTATCAACACCGCTATCCTGGCACCGGACGGTGGCAACATCGGTATCGGCTTTGCTATCCCGAGCAACATGGTGAAAAACCTGACTGCACAGATGGTGCAATATGGACAGGTGAAACGCGGTGAGCTGGGGATCATGGGTACCGAACTGAACTCCGAGCTGGCGAAAGCGATGAAAGTGGACGCTCAGCGCGGCGCATTCGTAAGCCAGGTCATGCCGAACTCTTCGGCGGCGAAAGCCGGCATTAAAGCGGGTGACGTGATCACCTCTCTGAACGGTAAGCCGATCAGCAGCTTTGCCGCCCTGCGTGCGGAAGTGGGTTCTATGCCAATCGGCAGTAAAGTGACCCTCGGCCTGCTGCGTGAAGGTAAGCCGGTTAACGTGAGCCTGGAACTGCAACAGAGCAGTCAGAATCAGGTGGATTCCAGCACCATCTTCAGCGGTATTGAAGGTGCTGAAATGAGCAACAAAGGGGCAGATAAAGGCGTGGTGGTGAACAACGTGAAAGCGAACTCACCTGCTGCCCGTATCGGCCTGAAAAAAGGTGATGTGATCATGGGCGCTAACCAGCAGCCGGTGAAAAACATCGCTGAACTGCGCAAAATTCTCGACAGCAAGCCGTCCGTGCTGGCACTGAATATTCAGCGTGGTGATACCTCTATTTATCTCCTGATGCAGTAATCTTCTTAAGCCCCTGTTCGCAGGGGCTTTCTCTTTTCTGTGACCTTTCCCACAAATCCATACATCTCTCTCTGCCTTTGGGCATCTGCACAATGCAGCCTTAGCTGAACTTCCCTATTCTTGAGCTCTGCTCACGGGAGGGTTATATGGCTGGCTGGCATCTTGATACCAAAATGGCGCAGGATATCGTGGCGCGAACCATGCGCATCATTGATACCAATATCAACGTAATGGATGCCCGTGGGCGCATTATCGGCAGCGGCGATCGTGAGCGTATTGGGGAATTGCACGAAGGGGCGTTGCTGGTGCTCTCTCAGGGGCGCGTGGTCGATATCGATGACGCCGTGGCGAAACATCTCCACGGGGTCCGTCAGGGGATCAACCTGCCGCTGCGTCTGGAAGGAGAGATTGTTGGCGTTATCGGTCTGACCGGCGATCCTGAATCGCTGCGTAAATACGGCGAGCTGGTCTGCATGACGGCGGAGATGATGCTGGAGCAGTCGCGTCTGATGCATCTGCTCGCCCAGGACAGCCGCTTGCGTGAAGAGCTGGTGATGAATTTGATTCAGGCGGAGGAGCACACGCCTGCCCTGAGCGAATGGGCGCAGCGTCTGGGTATCGACCTGAATCAGCCGCGCGTAGTCGCCGTTATTGAGGTGGATAGCGGCCAGCTTGGTGTGGACAGCGCCATGGTGGAGCTACAGCAGCTGCAAAACATGCTGGCGACGCCGGAGCGTAACAACCTGGTGGCGATTGTCTCTTTGACGGAAATGGTGGTGCTCAAGCCTGCGCTTAATCAGTTTGGTCGCTGGGACGCGGAAGATCATCGTCGCCGCGTTGAGCTGCTCATCGAGCGCATGAAGGAGAACGGACAGCTCCGTTTTCGCGTCGCGCTGGGAAATTACTTTACCGGGCCGGGAAGTATTGCCCGTTCATGGCGAACGGCGCGCACCACCATGATGGTAGGGAAACAGCGCATGCCGGAGAGCCGCAGTTATTTCTATCAGGATCTGATGCTGCCGGTCCTGCTCGACAGCCTGCGCGGTGGCTGGCAGGCCAACGAGCTGGCGCGTCCGCTTGTGCGTCTGAAAGCGATGGACAACAACGGGCTGCTGCGCCGCACGTTGCAGGCATGGTTCCGGCATAACGTGCAGCCGCTGGCAACGTCAAAAGCGCTGTTTATTCACCGTAATACGCTGGAGTATCGGCTAAACCGGATCTCGGAACTGACGGGGCTGGATTTAGGGAATTTTGACGACCGGCTATTGCTGTATGTGGCGTTGCAGCTGGATGAACAGAGATGATGCTGTTTGCCGGGTGGCGGCTTCGCCTTACCCGGCCTACATGCGTTCATAGGCCCGGTAAGCGAAGCGCCACCGGGCAATAAAACGGCTCATTTGTTACGCGTCAATTTCTCAAGATCCGCTTCAATCTCGCTGATCTTATTGGTGACTACGCTTTCCAGGTGACGCAGGTCGTCAAGGATCTTACGTTTCAGATCGACTTCGCTGCGGTCGCGCTGGCAGATTTGATCGAGTTCGTCGATCACGTAGCGCAGGTTAGGGCTGATTTCCTGTACTTCTTTATATCCCTGACCGATACCGTCAGCGACAACGGTCTTACGCTGGCGAGGGTATTTAAACTTCACGCTTTTGGCGAAGAACTCTCCTTTGTCCTTGTGAAAATAGATTTTCAAAATATCGTTATTGGCTTCCTGACGGAGACTATAACGATCAATTTCATCAGGATTGGTAATGCCCAGACTTTTCAGATTATCGTACATAGCGGTACCCTTGATCTCAACATAACCTATGAATAATTAACGAAAAAATCTATTTTCGCCACCTTCGGATATAAAAAAAGCGGGGTTGCCCCCGCTTTTTGTTATACCCGATTAATCGATGGTGCGCAGCAGTTCATTGATGCCCACTTTACCGCGCGTTTTCGCGTCCACTTTTTTCACGATGACCGCGCAATACAGGCTGTATTTGCCATCTTTAGACGGCAGGTTGCCGGAAACCACAACGGAACCAGCTGGAACGCGGCCGTAGTGAATTTCACCGGTTTCGCGATCGTAAATACGGGTGCTCTGGCCAATATAAACGCCCATGGAGATCACAGAACCTTCTTCGACGATCACGCCTTCAACCACTTCGGAACGTGCGCCGATGAAGCAGTTGTCTTCGATGATGGTTGGGTTAGCCTGAAGTGGCTCAAGAACGCCACCGATGCCCACACCGCCGGACAGGTGAACGTTTTTACCGATCTGCGCGCAGGAGCCGACGGTAGCCCAGGTGTCCACCATGGTGCCTTCGTCAACGTAGGCGCCGATGTTCACGTAGGATGGCATCAGCACGGTGTTGCGTGCGATGAAGGCACCCTGACGAACGGCCGCGGGTGGTACTACGCGGAAGCCCTCTTTCTGGAAGCGCGCTTCGTCGTAATCCGCAAATTTCATTGGCACTTTATCGAAGTAGCGGCTTTCTGCTCCGTCGATAACCTGGTTATCGTTGATACGGAAAGAGAGCAGCACAGCTTTCTTCAGCCATTGATGAGTAACCCACTGACCGTCGATTTTTTCTGCCACGCGCAGCGCGCCGGAATCCAGCAGGGAAATAACCTGGTTTACCGCTTCACGGGTCACGGTATCCACATTTGCCGGAGTGATGTCGGCGCGACGCTCAAAAGCGGACTCAATAACGTTCTGTAACTGCTGCATTGTTTACTCTTTCCATTTCACTAAAAAACACGTCACCCTTTATCGTTTGGATTGAGGGCTGCTGTCAACCGTTGTTGCACTTCAAGTTGCAGGTCATTATTAAGGGCACGCCGGTCGGCCGTCGCGATTATAAATAAATCTTCTACTCGTTCGCCAATGGTTGTAATTCGGGCGCCGTGAAGCGAAATTCCCAGATCGGCAAAAACCTGACCGACGCGGGCGAGCAGCCCTGGCTGGTCGAGCGCAATCAGCTCAAGGAACGATTTACGGTCGGTATGGGTCGGCAGGAAATTGACCTCGGTATCGACGGTAAAGTGGCGCAGTTTTGCCGCCTGACGACGCGGCTGCGGAGGTTGCCAGCTGCGCTGCGTAATCGCCTGCTCGAGGCCAAAGCGTATCCCCTCATGCCTGTCCGACGACAGCGGGCTGCCGTCCGGCTCCAGCACAATAAAGGTGTCCATCGCCATGCCGTCGCGGGTGGTAAAAATCTGCGCGTCGTGCACGCTCAGGTTACGCCTGTCCAGCTCGGCACAGACCGCTGCAAACAAATAAGGCCGGTCCGGACTCCAGATAAAGATCTCTGTCCCGCCGCGCGTGGCCTGCGGGCTGAGCAGAATCATCGGTTTTGTCAGGTCGTGCTTCAGCAGATGCCGGGCGTGCCAGGCAAGCTGGTTTGGGCTGTGGCGCACAAAGTAGTTGGCGCGACAGCGCGCCCAAATCTGATGCAGCGCCTCTTCGTTGATGTTATCCATGCGCAGCAGAGCCAGCGCCTGCAACTGATGGTGGCGCACACGCTCGCGCATGTCGGGGGTGTTCTGCATCCCGCGACGCAGCTGTTTTTCGGTGGCGAAGTAGAGTTCGCGCAGCAGGCTCTGCTTCCAGCTGTTCCACAGGGTTTCGTTGGTGGCGCAGATATCGGCTACCGTCAGGCAGACCAGGTAGCGCAGGCGGTTCTCCGTTTGCACTTCCTCGGCGAACTGCTTGATCACTTCCGGATCCTGAATATCACGACGCTGAGCGGTAACTGACATCAGCAGATGATGGCGAACCAGCCAGGCGATAAGCTGCGTTTCACGCGAGTTCAGGCCGTGCAGCTCGGCAAATTTCAGCACGTCCTGGGCACCGAGTACGGAGTGGTCGCCGCCGCGACCTTTGGCGATATCATGGAACAGGGCGGCGATCAGGATCAGCTCCGGGTGCGCCAGACGTGGCCACAGATCAACGCACAGCGGATGGCGGGATCGCGTCTCTTCTTTAGCGAAGCTTTCCAGCTTCAGCATGACGCGGATTGTGTGCTCATCTACCGTATAGGCGTGAAACAGGTCGAACTGCATCTGCCCGACAATATGCGACCACTGGGGCATATAGGCCCACAATACGCTGTGACGGTGCATCGGCAGCAGACCGCGGCTGACGGCGCCCGGATGACGAAGCATGCTCAGGAACAGCGAGCGCGCCTCCGGGATGTAACACAGCGGCTGCTTCAGATGGCGTCGTGCATGGCGCAGATGACGCAGGGTGGTGGAGTAGATCCCGGTGATCGTGCTGTTGCGCACCATGGTGTAGAACATTCGCAGGATCGCTTCCGGTTCGCGAATGAACAACGTTTCGTCGCGCAGATCGATAAGCGTGCCGCGCAGCTGAAATTCGTCATCAATCGGACGCGGTTTTTCGTCTGCCGTCAGCGCGAGGATCGCCTCATCGAACAGCTGTAACAGCATCTGGTTTAGCTCAGAGACGCGGCGGGTGACGCGGAAGAAATCCTTCATCATTTGCTCGACCGGCTCGTTGCCCTCGCCCTGGTAATTCAGGCGCTGCGCCACGCTGAGCTGTCGGTCAAACAGCAGGCGGTTATCGTAGCGGGTGACTTCCAGGTGCAGGGCAAAACGGATGCGCCACAGCAGATGCAGACACTCATTGAGTTCGTTACGTTCGGCTTCGGTCAGAAAACCAAACCCGACCATTTCGTCCAGCGATGTTGCCCCAAAATGGCGACGGGCGACCCATTGCAGCGTGTGGATATCGCGCAGGCCACCGGGGCTGCTTTTAATATCCGGTTCGAGATTATAGCTGGTACCGTGATAGCGCTGGTGGCGCTGGTTTTGTTCTTCGACTTTCGCGGCGAAGAATTTTTCCGAAGGCCAGAAGCCGTCGCTAAAGATGTGCTTTTGCAGTTCGAGGAACAGCGCAACGTCGCCAATCAGCAGGCGGGTTTCAATCAGGTTGGTGGCGACGGTCAGGTCAGATAACCCTTCCAGCAGACACTCTTCCAGCGTGCGTACGCTGTGGCCCACTTCCAGCTTTACGTCCCAGAGCAGGGTCAACAGTTCACCGATTTTCTGCGCCCGATCGTCCGGCAGTTTTTTACGGCTTAAGATCAGCAGGTCGATATCAGAGAGTGGATGCAGTTCACCCCGGCCATAGCCGCCGACCGCAACCAGCGCGACGTCGCTCACCTGTCCGAAACCGTAGTCGATCCACAGACGTTGCAGGAGCTGGTCGATAAATTCGGTGCGCGCTTCAATGAGCTGTTCGGCCGAAATGCCTGCGTCAAATGCGTTACCCAGCCAGCGATGGAAAACCTCCATGTGGGCTTTGATATGCGCGCAGGTCAGCTCATGTGGTGGCCAGACGCCCGGGTTATCAGGCTGGTCGGGGAGGGTGGGAAGTGCTGTATTAGCATACTGTTCGGGTAAGAGATTACTCATCGTGCGCCACCCATAAGAAAAAGCTATCGCCATTAAAAAAGCCGGCATTCGCCGGCTTCTTATCACTCAATGTTCGTCAGTATCGCCGGGATGGTGTCATCCTTGCGCAACGTCATAATTTCGCAGCCGTTGTCTGTAACCACAATAGTATGCTCGTACTGGGCAGACAAGCTTCTGTCTTTGGTTTTTACCGTCCAGCCATCTTTCATGGTACGGATGCGGTAATCACCCGCGTTGACCATTGGTTCGATAGTGAAGGTCATGCCCTTTTGCAGCACTACGCCACCGTCGTCTGCATCGTAGTGCAGAACCTGCGGTTCTTCATGGAACACACGACCAATACCGTGACCGCAATATTCGCGCACCACGGAGAAACCTTCCGCTTCCACAAATTTCTGGATTGCGGCACCGATGGTGCGCAGGCGGATGCCCGGCTTCACCATTTTCAGCGCCAGGTAGAGGCTCTCTTGCGTCACTTTGCACAGACGCTCGCCCAGAATCGTCGGCTTGCCAACGATGAACATCTTAGAGGTGTCGCCGTGGTACTCGTCTTTAATCACGGTCACGTCGATGTTGACGATGTCGCCATCTTTCAGCAGTTTTTCGTTGTCCGGAATGCCGTGGCAAACCACTTCATTAATAGAGATGCAGACGGATTTCGGGAAACCGTGATAGCCAAGGCAGGCGGAGACCGCGTGCTGCTCGTTGACGATATAGTCGTTACAGATGCGATCCAGTTCGCCAGTGCTGACGCCCGGTTTCACAAACGGCTCGATCATTTCCAGCACGTCCGCGGCCAGACGACCGGCGACGCGCATCTTTTCAATTTCTTCAGGTGTCTTAATAGAGATAGCCATGTAATCTGTCCATCGGTGTCGATTTTTTCGACAATACTAGTGTAAGTGTTGTCAATGGTATCAGTCAGGCGCACCCCGTGCCAAATTGAGAATCATTAACAGCACACTCCGCCAACAATTATTGGTTTCTGGCCGTGTTTTGTGATATAAAGCGCGCCGGACTTCCGATCCATCTCAGATACACAGGCTGGACGGGAGCGACAAATCTCACTTTGTGTAACAACACACACGTATCGGCACATATTCCGGGGTGCCCTTCGGGGTCGGTAATATGGGATACGTGGAGGCATAACCCCAACTTTCAATATAGAGGTTTTAAACATGGCAACTGTTTCCATGCGCGACATGCTCAAGGCTGGTGTTCACTTCGGTCACCAGACCCGTTACTGGAACCCGAAAATGAAGCCTTTCATCTTCGGCGCACGTAACAAAGTTCACATCATCAACCTTGAGAAGACTGTACCAATGTTCAACGAAGCCCTGGCTGAGCTGAACAAGATCTCTTCCCGTAAAGGTAAGATTCTGTTCGTTGGTACTAAGCGCGCTGCAAGCGAAGCTGTGAAAGATGCTGCTAACAGCTGCGACCAGTTCTTCGTGAACCATCGCTGGTTGGGCGGCATGCTGACCAACTGGAAAACTGTTCGTCAGTCCATCAAGCGCCTGAAAGATCTGGAAACCCAGTCTCAGGACGGTACTTTCGATAAGCTGACTAAGAAAGAAGCGCTGATGCGTACTCGTGAACTGGACAAGCTGGAAAACAGCCTGGGCGGTATCAAAGATATGGGCGGCCTGCCAGACGCGCTGTTCGTAATCGATGCAGACCACGAGCACATCGCAATCAAAGAAGCTAACAACCTGGGTATCCCGGTATTCGCTATCGTTGATACCAACTCCGATCCGGACGGTGTTGACTTCGTTATCCCGGGTAACGACGACGCAATCCGTGCTGTTAGCCTGTACCTGAGCGCTGTAGCTGCTACCGTTCGTGAAGGCCGTTCCCAGGATCTGGCTTCTCAGGCGGAAGAAAGCTTCGTAGAAGCTGAATAATAAGGTTTTACCCCTTATTAGTACCGTGTATGAATAGGGGCCCATTATCGGCCCCTTTTTTCAATTTATACTGTTTGGCTCCCGGCCGGGCAGTTCACATCTCCCGAGGATTTAAGAATGGCTGAAATTACCGCATCCCTGGTAAAAGAGCTGCGTGAGCGTACTGGCGCAGGCATGATGGATTGCAAAAAAGCGCTGACCGAAGCGAACGGCGACATCGAGCTGGCAATCGAAAACATGCGTAAATCCGGTGCGATCAAAGCAGCTAAGAAAGCAGGCAACGTTGCTGCTGACGGCGTGATCATCACCAAAATCGACGGCAACTACGGCATCATTCTGGAAGTTAACTGCCAGACTGACTTCGTTGCTAAAGATGCTGGTTTCCAGGCATTTGCTAACAAAGTTCTGGACGCAGCGGTTGCAGGCAAAATCACTGACGTTGAAGTTCTGAAAGCACAGTTCGAAGAAGAGCGTGTAGCGCTGGTTGCTAAAATCGGTGAGAACATCAACATCCGTCGCGTTTCTTCCCTGGAAGGCGATGTTCTGGGCTCTTACCAGCACGGCGCGCGTATCGGTGTTCTGGTTGCGGCTAAAGGCGCTGACGAAGAGCTGGTTAAACAGCTGGCAATGCACATCGCTGCAAGCAAACCAGAATTCGTTAAGCCAGAAGACGTGTCTGCTGAAGTGGTAGAGAAAGAGTACCAGGTTCAGCTGGACATCGCGATGCAGTCTGGTAAGCCAAAAGAAATCGCAGAGAAAATGGTTGAAGGCCGCATGAAGAAATTCACCGGCGAAGTTTCTCTGACTGGCCAGCCTTTCGTAATGGATCCAAGCAAGTCTGTTGCTCAGCTGCTGAAAGAGCACAACGCTGATGTAACTGGCTTCATCCGCTTCGAAGTGGGCGAAGGCATCGAGAAAGTTGAGACTGACTTCGCAGCAGAAGTTGCTGCAATGTCCAAGCAGTCTTAATGATTGAAAAGGAGCCGCCTGAGGGCGGCTTCTTTTTGTCACCCGTCTCACGAAATCAGACAGGCTCCAGTATCGCTGTGCTGATTTGCGACATATCATGTCGCCAGAATTAACCCCATCTTAATCGTTGACAGTCTCAGGAAAGAAACATGGCTACCAATGCAAAACCCGTGTACAAACGCATTCTGCTTAAGCTGAGTGGCGAAGCGCTGCAAGGATCGGAAGGCTTCGGTATTGACGCAAGCATCCTTGATCGCATGGCACAGGAAATCAAAGAACTGGTCGAACTGGGTATTCAGGTTGGCGTGGTCATTGGCGGTGGCAACCTTTTCCGTGGTGCTGGTCTGGCGAAAGCGGGGATGAACCGCGTAGTGGGCGACCACATGGGTATGCTGGCAACCGTGATGAATGGCCTGGCGATGCGTGATGCGCTTCATCGCGCCTATGTGAACGCTCGCCTGATGTCCGCTATTCCTTTGAATGGCGTATGCGATAACTACAGCTGGGCAGAGGCCATCAGCCTGCTGCGCAACAACCGCGTGGTGATCCTCTCCGCCGGTACGGGTAATCCGTTCTTTACCACCGATTCCGCAGCCTGCCTGCGCGGTATCGAAATCGAAGCCGATGTGGTGCTGAAAGCGACCAAAGTAGATGGCGTGTTTACTGCCGACCCGGCAAAAGATCCTTCAGCGACCATGTACGATCAGCTGACCTACAGCGAAGTGCTGGAAAAAGAGCTGAAAGTGATGGATCTTGCCGCCTTTACGCTGGCTCGTGACCACAAACTACCGATCCGTGTCTTCAACATGAACAAGCCAGGCGCGCTGCGTCGCGTTGTTATGGGCGAAAAAGAAGGCACTTTGATCACGGAATAATTTCCGTCGGCGATAAATACAGGTAAGATTCCGCTTTATTTCGACGTGGTATCTTACCCGGGCGCGCCTTTGGCGTTGTCATGAATTAAACGCGACTATACTTAGCACACCTGTAGCGCTGTGCTGGCGGATAGTCTGCCTGAGACAAGTTTTCAAGGATCCGTAACGTGATTAACGACATCAGAAAAGATGCTGAAGTACGCATGGAAAAATGCGTAGAAGCGTTCAAAAACCAAATCAGCAAAATCCGTACTGGCCGTGCTTCCCCAAGCCTGCTGGATGGCATCATCGTAGAATATTACGGTACGCCAACGCCTCTGCGTCAGCTGGCGAGCGTGACGGTAGAAGATACCCGTACCCTGAAAATCAACGTGTTCGACCGCTCAATGAGCCCGGCCGTTGAAAAAGCAATCATGGCATCTGACCTGGGTCTGAACCCAAGCTCAGCCGGCGCGGATATTCGCGTTCCACTGCCTCCTCTGACGGAAGAGCGTCGTAAAGACCTGATCAAAGTAGTGCGTGGCGAAGCTGAGCAGGGTCGTGTTTCCGTGCGTAACGTGCGTCGCGATGCGAACGATAAAGTGAAAGCCCTGCTGAAAGAAAAAGAGATCAGTGAAGATGACGATCGTCGTTCTCAGGACGACATTCAGAAAATGACCGACGCGGCCATCAAGAAAATTGATGCGGCGCTGGCAGAAAAAGAAGCGGAACTGATGCAGTTCTGATTTTCGCTGTACACTGATAAACGCCGTTCAGAAGGACATTGGGTCTTGCTGGCGGCGTTTTGCTTTTATCTGGTCTAACTTTTGGGCATCTCATGAAGCATCTCACTCTCCTCGGCTCGACCGGCTCTATCGGTTGCAGCACTCTCGACGTTGTACGTCATAATCCTGACAGCTACACCGTAGCCGCGCTTGTGGCCGGAAAAAACGTGCAGCGAATGGTCGAACAGTGCCTGGAGTTTACCCCCCGTTTTGCGGTGATGGATGATGAAGAGAGCGCCCGCCAGGTGAAAGCGCTGTTGCAGGAGAAGGGCTGCCGTACCGAGGTGCTCAGCGGGCAACAGGCGGCGTGCGATATGGCCGCGCTTGATGAAGTTGATCAGGTCATGGCGGCAATCGTCGGGGCGGCGGGTCTTCTGCCGACGCTTGCCGCTATTGATGCGGGGAAAGATGTCCTGCTTGCGAACAAAGAGTCGCTGGTCACCTGTGGACGCCTCTTTATGGAGGCGGTAAAACAGCGTGGGGCGCGTCTTTTGCCGGTCGATAGCGAGCACAACGCGATTTTTCAGAGTTTGCCTCAACCTTTTCAACAAAACCTGGGGTACGCTGACCTGGAGCAGAATGGCGTTGTGTCGATTCTGCTTACCGGGTCTGGTGGCCCGTTCCGTGAAACGCCACTGTCTGAATTGAGCGCAATGACGCCGGATCAGGCGTGCCGTCATCCGAACTGGTCAATGGGGCGTAAGATCTCCGTCGATTCGGCCACCATGATGAACAAAGGTCTGGAATACATTGAAGCTCGCTGGCTGTTCAATGCGTCGGCGAAACAGATGGAAGTGCTGATCCACCCGCAGTCGGTGATTCACTCGATGGTGCGCTATCAGGACGGCAGCGTGCTGGCCCAGCTGGGCGAACCGGATATGCGTACGCCTATTGCTCATACGATGGCGTGGCCAAACCGCGTTAAATCGGGCGTTAAACCTCTCGATTTTTGTAAGCTGAGTTCACTGACGTTTAGCGAGCCTGATTACGACCGTTATCCCTGTCTGAAACTGGCGATGACGGCCTTCGATCAGGGGCAGGCGGCGACAACGGCGCTTAATGCAGCCAATGAAGTGACCGTTGAAGCATTCCTGAATCAGCAGATCCGCTTTACTGACATCGCCGCGTTGAATTTATCCGTGCTGGAGATAATGGATTTGCGTGAGCCGCAGAGCGTGGAAGAGGTGCTGGCCGTGGATGAACAGGCACGCATTGTTGCGCGTAAACAGGTGACACGTCTCGCAAGCTGGTGATAAAGCAAGCACTAGTCGTCGTGCTATTTGTTAGCGTTGGGCTTCAGTGATATAGTCTGCGCCACCTGATCGCAGGTATTTGGCTTTAAGTGGTCAGGTAAGCCGTGGTTTGACACGGCTTTTTTATGTATAGGCTTCAGTATTCCTGTGTACCGTTAAATCCTTTCAGGGACTAAAAACGCGTTATGTTGTCTGCGAATCAACCAATAAGCGAAAACTTGCCAGCACATGGCTGTCGCCATGTTGCAATCATCATGGATGGCAATGGCCGCTGGGCGAAAAGACAAGGGAAGATACGAGCCTTTGGGCATAAAGCTGGGGCGAAATCTGTTCGCCGCGCCGTCTCTTTTGCCGCCAATAACGGCATTGATGCGTTAACGCTCTATGCTTTTAGCAGTGAGAACTGGAATCGACCTGCGCAGGAAGTGACTGCGTTGATGGAACTGTTCGTGTGGGCGCTCGATAGTGAAGTAAAAAGCCTGCACCGCCACAACGTCCGCTTGCGTATTATTGGCGAAACCAGTCGTTTTAACTCACGTTTGCAGGAACGGATTCGCAAAGCAGAAGCGCTGACGGAAAATAATACCGGCCTGACGCTCAATATCGCGGCGAATTACGGCGGACGCTGGGATATTATCCAGGGGGTTCGGCATTTGGCTGAGCAGGTTCAGGAAGGGCTGTTAAGACCCGACCAGATTGATGAAGAGGCGCTGAGTCAGCAAATCTGCATGAATGAACTGGCACCCGTGGATTTGGTTATAAGGACAGGGGGGGAACATCGCATAAGTAACTTTTTGCTGTGGCAAATTGCCTACGCCGAACTTTACTTTACGGATGTTCTTTGGCCAGATTTTGATGAACAAGACTTTGAAGGTGCGCTGCATGCCTTTGCCAATCGAGAGCGTCGTTTCGGCGGCACCGAGCCTGGTGGCGATAACGCCTGATGGGGGTAGCTTTTGCTGAAGTATCGCCTGATTTCCGCTTTTGTATTAATACCCGTCGTCATCGCAGCGCTGTTTTTACTGCCTCCGGTGGGATTCGCTATTGTTACGCTGGTGGTGTGTATGCTCGCCGCGTGGGAATGGGGGCAGCTTAGCGGCTTTACCTCGCGCACTCAGCGGGTATGGCTGGCGGTACTCTGTGGTTTTTTACTGGCCCTGATGCTGTATACCTTGCCTGAATATCATCATGATGTTCACCAGCCGCTGGTTGCCGGATCCTTATGGATATCGCTGGCCTGGTGGATTGCTGCGCTTGTTTTAGTGCTTTTCTATCCGGGCTCTGCGGCGATCTGGCGTAACTCTAAAGTGTTGCGCCTTATTTTTGGTCTGCTCACGATTGTTCCGTTTTTCTGGGGGATGGTTGCGTTGCGCGCCTGGCACTATGACGAAAACCACTACAGCGGCGCGATATGGCTGCTTTATGTGATGATTCTCGTCTGGGGGGCTGACTCCGGGGCCTATATGTTTGGTAAACTGTTCGGCAAACATAAACTGGCGCCAAAGGTTTCTCCGGGCAAAACCTGGCAAGGCTTCATCGGCGGCCTGTTTACGGCAGCGATTATCTCCTGGGGCTATGGCGTCTGGGCGAATCTTGAGGTTGCCCCCTCGACGCTGCTGGTATGTTCGATTTTCGCGGCGCTGGCATCGGTGCTGGGTGATTTAACCGAGAGTATGTTTAAGCGTGAAGCAGGGATTAAGGACAGTGGTCACCTGATTCCAGGACATGGCGGAATACTGGATCGCATTGACAGCCTTACCGCGGCTGTTCCCGTATTTGCTTGCCTGCTTTTACTGGTGTTTGGGACGATATAACGGAAGGTTTTATGCTGAGCATTCTCTGGAATCTGGCGGCGTTCATTGTTGCACTGGGTGTACTGATTACCGTGCATGAATTTGGCCATTTCTGGGTTGCCCGGCGCTGTGGTGTGCGGGTGGAGCGATTCTCGATTGGCTTTGGCAAATCGCTCTGGAAGCGCACCGATAAGCATGGCACCGAGTTTGTCATTGCTCTGATTCCCCTGGGCGGCTATGTCAAAATGCTCGACGAACGCGTTGAGCCTGTCGCCCCGGAACTTCGCCATAGCGCGTTTAACAATAAAACTGTTGGACAACGTGCTGCCATCATCGCTGCCGGCCCGGTAGCCAATTTCATCTTCGCTATCTTCGCTTACTGGCTGGTGTTTATCATCGGTGTGCCTGGCGTGCGCCCGGTCGTGGGCGAAATCACTACGGGTTCTATTGCGGCAACGGCGCAAATTACACCGGGAATGGAACTTAAAGCGATTGATGGTATCGAAACCCCTGATTGGGATGCCGTGAGGTTACAACTGGTTGCCAAAATTGGTGATGAGCAGACAACCGTCAGCGTATCACCTTTTGGTTCCGACCAGCGGCAGGAAAAAGTGCTGGATTTACGCCACTGGCGCTTTGAGCCAGACAAAGAGGACCCTGTCGCCGCACTCGGGATTCGACCGCGCGGCGCGCAGATCGAGCCGGTATTAGCCGAAGTACAGGCCAAATCGGCAGCGAGTAAAGCAGGTTTACAAGCGGGTGACAGGATCGTTAAAGTCGATGGTCAGCCATTAACACAATGGATGACCTTTGTTACTCTGGTGCGCGATAATCCAGGCAAGCCGCTCGCGCTGGAAGTGGAAAGGCAGGGGAGTTCGCTCTCACTGACTCTCACCCCGGATACCAAATCGGGCGGCGGTAAGGCGGAAGGGTTTGCAGGCGTTGTGCCGAAAGTGATCCCACTGCCAGATGAGTACAAGACAATACGCCAGTATGGGCCGTTTAGCGCCATCGTTGAGGCCACGGATAAAACATGGCAGCTGATGAAGCTTACGGTCAACATGTTGGGGAAATTGATAACCGGTGATGTGAAACTGAACAACCTCAGTGGGCCAATTTCGATTGCTCAGGGGGCTGGGATGTCAGCGGAGTTCGGGGTGATTTACTATCTCATGTTCCTTGCGCTGATTAGCGTGAACCTGGGGATAATCAACCTGTTCCCGCTTCCCGTATTAGATGGGGGCCATCTGCTGTTTTTAGCGATTGAAAAGCTAAAAGGCGGACCGGTATCCGAGCGAGTTCAAGACTTTAGTTATCGCATTGGCTCGATTTTGCTGGTGCTGTTAATGGGGCTTGCACTTTTCAATGATTTCTCTCGGTTGTAAGAGAGTTAGTTAGGAAGAACGCATAATAACGATGGCGATGAAAAAGTTGCTCATAGCGTCGCTGCTGTTTAGCAGCGCGACCGTATACGGTGCTGACGGGTTCGTAGTGAAAGATATTCATTTCGAAGGCCTTCAGCGTGTCGCCGTTGGTGCGGCCCTCCTCAGTATGCCTGTGCGCCCCGGCGATACGGTTAATGATGAAGATATCAGTAACACCATCCGTGCTCTGTTTGCCACTGGCAACTTTGAGGATGTCCGCGTCCTGCGCGATGGTGATACGCTGGTGGTTCAGGTAAAAGAACGTCCAACGATTGCCAGCATCACTTTCTCCGGTAACAAATCGGTGAAAGATGACATGCTCAAGCAGAACCTTGAGGCATCGGGTGTTCGTGTGGGGGAATCTCTGGACCGCACAACCCTTGCAGACATTGAAAAAGGTCTGGAAGATTTCTACTACAGCGTCGGTAAATACAGCGCGAGCGTTAAAGCGGTTGTTACACCGCTGCCACGTAACCGTGTTGACCTGAAACTGGTCTTCCAGGAAGGTGTTTCTGCGAAGATCCAGCAGATCAACATCGTGGGTAACCACGCGTTCAGCACCGACGAACTGATCTCCAACTTCCAGCTGCGTGACGAAGTGCCGTGGTGGAATGTGGTAGGCGATCGTAAATACCAGAAACAGAAACTGGCGGGTGACCTTGAAACCCTGCGCAGCTACTATCTGGATCGCGGTTACGCCCGTTTCAACATCGATTCAACTCAGGTGAGTCTGACTCCGGACAAGAAAGGTATCTACATTACCGTTAACATCACAGAAGGCGATAAGTACACGCTTTCGGGTGTTGAAGTCAGCGGCAACCTGGCAGGACATTCAGCTGAAATTGAATCTCTGACCAAAATTCAGCCGGGCGATCTGTACAGCGGATCTAAAGTCACCAAAATGGAAGACAGCATTAAGAAGCTGCTCGGCCGTTATGGTTATGCGTATCCGCGTGTGCAAACGCAGCCGGAAATTAACGACACGGATAAAACCGTTAAGCTGCACGTTAACGTTGATGCGGGCAACCGCTTCTACGTGCGTAAGATCCGCTTCGAAGGTAACGATACCTCTAAAGACTCCGTTCTGCGCCGTGAAATGCGCCAGATGGAAGGGGCATGGCTGGGAAGCGATCTGGTAGATCAGGGTAAAGAGCGTCTGAACCGTCTGGGCTACTTCGAAACGGTCGATACCGATACTCAGCGTGTACCAGGTCGTCCGGATCAGGTTGATGTTGTTTATAAAGTTAAAGAACGTAATACCGGTAGCTTCAACTTCGGTATTGGTTACGGTACTGAAAGTGGCGTGAGCTTCCAGGTCGGTGTTCAGCAGGATAACTGGCTGGGTACGGGCTACTCTGTCGGTATCAACGGGACGAAAAACGACTACCAGACCTACTCTGAGTTCTCCGTTACCAACCCATACTTCACCGTTGACGGTGTAAGCCTGGGCGGTCGTATCTTCTATAACGACTTTAAAGCGGACGATGCGGACCTCTCCTCGTATACCAACAAGAGTTACGGTCTGGATGGTACGCTTGGCTTCCCGGTTAACGAATACAACACCTTGCGCGCAGGTTTAGGGTACGTGCATAACGACCTGTCCAACATGCAACCGCAGGTGGCGATGTGGCGTTACCTGGACTCCATCGGTCAGTCGGCGAGTACGTCCAGCGATGACAACGGTTTCGCCGCGGATGACTTCACCTTCAACTACGGTTGGACCTACAACCGTCTTGACCGTGGCTACTTCCCGACGGAAGGTTCACGCGTCAATCTGAACGGTAAAGTGACTATCCCGGGCTCGGATAACGAGTTCTACAAGGTCACGCTGGATACGGCGTCCTACTTCCCAATTGATGAAGATCACAAGTGGGTTGTTCTGGGTCGTACCCGTTGGGGTTATGGTGACGGTATTGGAAGCAAAGAACTGCCGTTCTATGAAAACTTCTACGCCGGTGGTTCAAGCACCGTGCGTGGCTTCCAGTCCAATAACATTGGTCCGAAAGCGGTTTATTACGGCGGTAATGACGAAGATAACTGCGCAAGCCGTGATCCTAAGCAAGTATGTAGCTCTGATGACGCAGTAGGTGGTAACGCTATGGCCGTGGCGAGCCTCGAGTTCATCACGCCTACGCCGTTTATCAGTGATAAGTATGCGAACTCCGTGCGTACCTCCTTCTTTATGGATGCAGGTACGGTGTGGGACACCAACTGGGAGAACACCGCCCAGATGCGTGCGGCGGGGGTTCCGGACTACAGCGATCCGAGCAACATTCGCATGTCCGCAGGTATCGCATTACAATGGATGTCACCGCTGGGGCCGTTGGTCTTCTCTTACGCCCAGCCGTTTAAGAAATACGATGGAGACAAAGCGGAGCAGTTCCAGTTTAACATTGGTAAAACCTGGTAATAATCCGCTGCAATGGAATGCGTTGGCAGTGTAGCGCTGACAACCGGCGATCGGTAACACGGTCGCCTTGCCACGCAAAGAACGGTACCCCTCGGGTGCCAATGGGATGGTAAGGAGTTAATTGTGAAAAAGTGGTTATTAGCTGCAGGTCTCGGTTTAGCGATGGCAACTTCTGCTCAGGCAGCGGATAAAATTGCAATCGTCAACATGGGTAATTTGTTCCAGCAGGTTGCACAGAAAACCGGTGTTTCTGCAACGCTGGAAAACGAATTCAAAGGCCGTGCGAGCGAACTGCAACGTATGGAAGGTGATCTTCAGTCCAAGATGCAGCGTCTTCAGCGTGATGGTTCTACCATGAAAGCGAGCGAGCGCAGCAAACTGGAAAAAGACGTCATGTCTCAGCGCCAGACCTTCTCTCAGAAAGCACAGGCTTTCGAGCAGGATCGTCAGCGTCGTTCTAACGAAGAGCGTGGCAAACTGGTGACGCGTATTCAGTCTGCCGTTAAAGCAGTAGCAGCCGATCAGAGCATCGATCTGGTTGTTGATGCGAACGCCGTTGCATTCAACAGCAGCGATGTTAAAGACATCACCGCTGATGTTCTGAAACAGGTTAAATAAGTAATGCCTTCAATTCGACTGGCTGATTTAGCTCAGCAGTTGGATGCAGAATTACACGGTGATGGCGATATCGTCATCACCGCTGTTGCGTCCATGCAATCTGCTAAAGCAGGCACTATTACCTTCATGGTAAGCCCTAAGTACCGTGAACACCTGGCCCAGTGCCAGGCGTCTGCCGTTGTGCTGACGCAGGACGATCTTCCGTTTGCCACTAGCGCTGCACTGGTAGTGAAAAATCCCTACCTGACCTATGCGCGCATGGCCCAAATTCTTGATACCACGCCGCAGCCGGCACAGAACATTGCAGCCAGTGCTGCGATTGATCCGACGGCTCAGCTGGGTAACAACGTATCAGTCGGCGCAAACGCCGTTATCGAATCCGGCGTTGTTTTGGGTGATAACGTGGTGATTGGCCCTGGCTGCTTTGTTGGAAAAAATACGAAAATTGGCGCAGGGACTCGTCTGTGGGCCAATGTCTCTGTCTACCATGAGGTTGAGATTGGCGAGAATTGTCTCGTTCAGTCCAGCACGGTGATTGGTTCTGACGGATTTGGTTACGCCAACGATCGGGGTAACTGGGTTAAGATCCCTCAGCTGGGTCGCGTGATTATCGGCGATCGTGTGGAGATCGGCGCTTGTACAACTATCGACCGCGGTGCGCTTGACGACACCATTATTGGTAACGGTGTTATCATAGACAACCAGTGCCAGATTGCACATAACGTTGTGATTGGCGACAATACCGCAGTTGCGGGTGGTGTTATCATGGCAGGCAGCCTGAAAATTGGCCGTTACTGCATGATTGGCGGTGCCAGCGTGATCAATGGCCATATGGAAATATGCGACAAAGTCACGGTGACGGGGATGGGTATGGTGATGCGTCCAATCACTGAGCCTGGCGTTTATTCCTCAGGTATTCCGCTGCAACCGAACAAGGTCTGGCGTAAAACAGCTGCACTGGTGATGAATATTGATGATATGAGCAAGCGACTCAAAGCGATTGAGCGCAAAATCGATCAACAAGACTAAGCGTTCATCCGTTTAACGCTAAATTTCCCGGCCTGTCGGCTTTGTTTATAAACCGGCAGGCCGTGTTATTATTGCTACTTAGTACATTTGACAGGAAGAGTATTTTGACTACTGACACTCATACTCTGCATATTGAAGAGATTTTAGAACTTCTGCCGCACCGCTATCCGTTTTTACTGGTAGACCGTGTGCTGGATTTTGAAGAAGGTCGTTTTCTGCGCGCAGTGAAAAATGTCTCCGTTAACGAGCCGTTCTTCCAGGGGCACTTCCCTGGTAAGCCTATCTTCCCGGGTGTATTGATCCTGGAAGCGATGGCACAGGCTACCGGTATTCTGGCGTTTAAAAGCGTAGGTAAACTGGAACCGGGTGAACTCTATTACTTCGCGGGTATCGATGAAGCGCGCTTCAAGCGTCCGGTCGTGCCTGGTGATCAAATGATCATGGAAGTCACTTTTGAAAAAACGCGTCGCGGCCTGACTCGCTTCAAAGGCGTAGCTATGGTTGACGGCAAAGTTGTTTGCGAAGCGACAATGATGTGTGCGCGTAGCCGGGAGGCCTGATACGTGATTGATAAATCCGCCTTTATTCATCCTACCGCCATTGTGGAAACGGGTGCCATCATTGGTGCCAATGTCCACATTGGCCCGTTTTGTATTGTTGGACCCCATGTCGAAATTGGTGAGGGTACAGTACTGAAATCTCACGTTGTCGTGAATGGTCATACCACCATTGGCTGCAACAATGAGATCTATCAGTTCGCCTCCATCGGCGAAGTTAACCAGGATCTCAAGTATGCTGGCGAACCGACCCGCGTGGAAATCGGCGATCGTAACCGCATTCGCGAAAGCGTCACCATTCATCGTGGTACAACGCAAGGCGGTGGATTGACGAAGGTGGGCAGCGACAACCTGTTTATGGTTAATGCGCATATTGCGCACGACTGTACCGTGGGTAGCCGCTGTATTCTCGCCAACAACGCAACGCTGGCGGGACACGTATCGGTTGATGATTTCGCCATTATTGGCGGCATGACCGCAGTCCATCAGTTCTGCATCATTGGTGCACACGTGATGGTCGGCGGATGCTCCGGTGTGGCGCAGGATGTCCCACCGTTTGTGATTGCGCAGGGCAACCATGCCACGCCGTTTGGCGTGAACATCGAAGGTCTCAAGCGTCGTGGTTTTAGTCGCGAAGCGATTACTGCCATCCGCAACGCGTACAAACTGCTGTACCGTAGCGGTAAAACGCTGGAAGAGGCTAAGCCGGAAATTGCCGAGCTGGCGAATAAGCACCCTGAAGTGAAAACGTTCATGGAATTCTTTGAACGTTCAACCCGTGGTCTGATTCGTTAATGGTCGACAGTCGTCCGCTTACCATCGCCCTGGTCGCCGGAGAAACCTCCGGCGATATTCTTGGTGCAGGTCTTATCCGCGCGCTTAAAGCCCGTGTACCCAATGCCCGCTTTGTGGGCGTGGCTGGGCCGCTGATGCAGGCCGAAGGCTGTGAAGCCTGGTATGAAATGGAAGAGCTGGCTGTGATGGGCATCGTCGAGGTGTTGGGGCGCTTGCGTCGCCTGCTGCATATTCGCGCCGACCTTACCCGCCGCTTTACCGACCTTAAGCCCGATGTATTTGTCGGCATTGATGCGCCTGATTTCAATATTACCCTTGAAGGGAACCTGAAAAAGCAGGGGATCAAAACTATCCATTACGTCAGTCCGTCCGTATGGGCGTGGCGACAGAAACGCGTTTTCAAAATCGGACGATCCACTAATCTGGTGCTGGCTTTTCTGCCTTTCGAAAAAGCGTTTTACGACAGATTTAATGTCCCGTGCCGTTTTATCGGTCATACCATGGCGGATGCCATGCCGCTGGATCCGGATAAAAACGCGGCGCGTGACGAACTGGGCATCCCGCATGATGTGCACTGTCTGGCGCTGCTGCCAGGGAGCCGGGGTGCGGAAGTTGAAATGCTCAGTGCCGATTTCCTGAAAACGGCGCAAATTCTTCGCAAGACTTATCCCGATCTTGAAGTGGTCGTGCCGCTGGTGAATGCCAAACGCCGCGAGCAGTTTGAGCGTATCAAAGCCGACGTCGCCCCGGATCTTCACGTCCGCCTGCTGGACGGAAAAGGGCGGCAAGCCATGTTTGCGAGTGATGCCGCACTACTGGCTTCCGGCACGGCTGCGCTGGAGTGTATGCTGGCAAAATGCCCAATGGTGGTCGGTTATCGCATGAAGCCGTTTACCTTCTGGCTGGCAAAACGTCTGGTAAAAACAGATTACGTATCCCTGCCAAACCTGCTTGCGGGTCGCGAACTGGTGAAAGAGCTCTTGCAGGATGAATGCCAGCCGCAGGCACTGGCTGATGCATTACTGCCGCTGCTGGCCAACGGTAAAACCAGCCACCAGATGCATGATACCTTCCGTGAACTGCATCAACTGATCCGCTGTAATGCTGATGAGCAGGCGGCCGATGCGGTGCTGGAGTTAGCACAATGATGGAATTTATTTATCCCCATACCCACCTCGTTGCAGGTGTGGATGAAGTCGGTCGTGGCCCGTTAGTGGGTGCCGTTGTGACCGCGGCGGTGATCCTCGATCCAGCCCGCCCGATCGTTGGCCTGAACGACTCGAAAAAACTGAGTGAAAAGCGTCGCCTGGCGCTGTTCGATGAAATTAAAGAAAAGGCACTGGCCTGGAGTCTCGGGCGCGCAGAGCCGGATGAGATCGACGATCTGAACATTCTGCACGCCACCATGCTGGCGATGCAGCGTGCCGTTGCTGGCCTGAAGATTGTGCCTGAGTATGTGCTGATCGACGGTAACCGTTGCCCGGCGCTGCCGATGCCTTCCATGGCTGTTGTTAAAGGCGATAGCCGCGTCGCAGAAATCAGTGCGGCGTCAATCATTGCCAAAGTGACGCGCGATGCCGAAATGGCCGCGCTGGACCTCACTTATCCCGCGTATGGTTTCGCCCAGCACAAGGGATATCCAACGGCTTTCCATCTGGAAAAGCTGGCTGAACATGGCGCAACTGAACATCATCGGCGCAGCTTTGGCCCGGTGAAACGCGCGCTTGGACTGGTGTCCTGAATCAAGACGCAAGCAATTAAGTAACGCGGGATCTGAAGATGGCTGAACCACGTTTCGTACACCTGCGGGTGCATAGCGACTACTCCATGATCGATGGGCTGGCAAAGACCGGGCCGCTGGTAAAAAAGGCGGCCTCGCTTGGCATGCCTGCGCTGGCGATCACCGATTTTACCAACCTGTGTGGCCTGGTGAAGTTCTACGGAACGGCGCATGGCGCAGGATTAAAGCCCATCGTCGGCGCGGATTTTCATGTGCAGAGCGACCTGCTCGGCGATGAGATGACGCAAATTTCCGTGTTAGCCATGAATAACACGGGTTATCAGAACCTCACTCTGCTGATCTCAAAAGCCTACCAGCGCGGTTACGGCGCACTGGGTCCATGGATTGACCGCGACTGGCTGGCGGAGCTGAACGAAGGTTTGCTGCTGATCTCCGGTGGCCGTATGGGAGATGTCGGCAAATGTCTGCTACGCGGTAATAACGCGCTGGTGGATCAGTGCGTCTCGTTCTACGAAGAGTATTTCCCGGATCGTTATTACCTGGAGCTGATCCGTACCGGGCGTGCGGATGAAGAGAGCTACCTGCATGCGGCCGTCGCCCTGGCGGAAGCGCGTGGCCTGCCTGTGGTGGCCACCAACGATGTGCGCTTCCTTGAGGCGGGTGATTTTGACGCGCATGAAATTCGCGTCGCCATCCACGACGGCTTCACCCTCGACGATCCGAAACGTCCGCGCAACTACTCATCGCAGCAGTACATGCGCAGCGAAGAGGAGATGTGTGAGCTCTTCTCGGACATCCCGGAAGCGCTGGAAAACAGCGTAGAGATTGCCAAGCGCTGTAACGTCACCGTGCGTCTCGGCGAATACTTCCTGCCGCAGTTCCCGACGGGCGACATGACCACCGAAGATTTCCTGGTCATGAAATCGAAAGAGGGTCTGGAAGAGCGTCTGGAATTCCTCTTCCCGGATGAAGCGGTCCGTAAAGAGAAGCGTCCTGAATATGACGAGCGCCTGGATATTGAACTCCAGGTGATCAACCAGATGGGGTTCCCAGGCTACTTCCTGATCGTGATGGAGTTCATCCAGTGGTCGAAAGATAACGGCGTGCCGGTAGGTCCGGGCCGTGGTTCTGGTGCCGGCTCGCTGGTGGCGTATGCCCTGAAAATCACCGATCTCGATCCGCTGGAATTTGACCTGCTGTTCGAACGTTTCCTCAACCCGGAACGTGTCTCCATGCCCGACTTTGACGTCGACTTCTGCATGGAAAAACGCGACCAGGTGATTGAGCACGTGGCCGATATGTACGGTCGTGATGCGGTTTCGCAGATCATCACCTTCGGTACGATGGCCGCGAAAGCGGTTATCCGCGACGTGGGCCGCGTTCTGGGCCACCCGTACGGTTTTGTCGATCGTATCTCTAAGCTGGTGCCGCCCGATCCGGGCATGACGCTGGCGAAAGCCTTTGAAGCTGAACCTCAGCTGCCGGAAATCTACGAAGCCGACGAAGAGGTCAAAGCGCTGATCGACATGGCGCGCAAGCTGGAAGGCGTCACGCGTAACGCCGGTAAGCATGCGGGGGGTGTGGTTATCGCCCCGACCAAAATCACCGACTTTGCGCCGCTGTACTGCGACGAAGCGGGTCAGCATCCGGTCACCCAGTTCGACAAGAACGACGTAGAATACGCCGGGCTGGTGAAGTTCGACTTCCTCGGTCTGCGTACGCTGACCATCATCAACTGGGCGCTGGAGATGATCAACGCCCGTCGCGAGAAGAACGGCGAGCCTCCGCTGGATATCGCGGCTATCCCGCTTGATGACAAGAAAAGTTTCGACATGCTGCAACGCTCGGAGACGACAGCCGTCTTCCAGCTTGAATCCCGCGGCATGAAAGATTTGATTAAGCGTCTGCAACCAGACTGCTTCGAAGATATGATCGCGCTGGTGGCCCTGTTCCGTCCGGGGCCGTTGCAGTCGGGGATGGTAGATAACTTTATCGACCGTAAACACGGGCGCGAAGAGATTTCCTACCCGGACGTGCAGTGGCAGCATGAAAGCCTGAAACCGGTACTGGAGCCAACCTATGGCATCATCTTGTATCAGGAACAGGTCATGCAGATCGCCCAGGTGCTTTCTGGTTATACCCTTGGCGGCGCAGACATGCTGCGTCGTGCGATGGGTAAGAAAAAGCCGGAAGAGATGGCCAAGCAACGTTCCATCTTTGAGGATGGGGCGAAGAAAAACGGCGTCGATGGCGAACTGGCGATGAAAATCTTCGACCTGGTGGAGAAATTCGCCGGGTACGGATTTAACAAATCCCACTCCGCCGCCTATGCTTTGGTTTCGTATCAAACGCTGTGGCTGAAGGCTCACTATCCCGCTGAGTTTATGGCGGCGGTAATGACCGCCGATATGGACAACACCGAGAAGGTGGTTGGCCTGGTGGACGAGTGCTGGCGCATGGGGCTGAAGATCCTGCCGCCGGATATTAACTCTGGCCTGTACCATTTCCACGTTAACGATGACGGGGAAATCGTCTATGGGATCGGCGCGATCAAGGGCGTGGGTGAGGGGCCGATCGAGGCGATCATCGAAGCGCGTAACAACGGCGGCTATTTCCGCGAGCTGTTCGATCTGTGCGCCCGCACCGATACCAAAAAACTGAACCGCCGCGTGCTGGAAAAACTGATCATGTCCGGCGCGTTTGACCGGCTGGGGCCACACCGCGCCGCGCTGATGAACTCGCTCGGCGATGCGCTGAAAGCAGCCGATCAGCACGCGAAAGCGGAAGCCATTGGCCAGGCTGATATGTTCGGCGTGCTGGCGGAAGAGCCAGAGCAGATTGAGCAGTCTTATTCCAACTGCCAGCCCTGGCCAGAACAGGTGGTGCTGGATGGGGAGCGTGAGACGTTAGGCCTGTACCTGACGGGGCACCCGATCAACCAGTATCTGAAAGAAATTGAGCGCTATGTCGGCGGCCACAGGCTTAAAGACATGCATCCGACAGAACGTGGTAAAATCACCACGGCTGCGGGGCTCGTGATTGCTGCAAGGGTAATGGTCACCAAGCGCGGCAATCGTATCGGCATCTGTACCCTGGATGACCGTTCCGGGCGTCTGGAGGTGATGTTGTTCACCGACGCGCTGGATAAATACCAGCAATTGCTGGAAAAAGACCGCATACTTATCGTCAGCGGACAGGTCAGCTTTGATGACTTCAGCGGGGGGCTTAAAATGACCGCCCGCGAAGTGATGGACATTGACGAAGCCCGGGAAAAATATGCTCGCGGGCTTGCTATCTCGCTGACGGACAGGCAAATTGATGACCAGCTTTTAAACCGACTCCGTCAGTCTCTGGAACCCCACCGCTCGGGGACCATTCCAGTACATCTCTACTATCAGAGGGCGGATGCACGTGCGCGGTTGCGCTTTGGTGCAACGTGGCGTGTCTCTCCGAGCGATCGTTTACTGAACGATCTCCGTGGCCTCATTGGTTCGGAGCAGGTGGAACTGGAGTTTGACTAATACAGGAATACTATGAGTCTGAATTTCCTTGATTTCGAACAGCCGATTGCAGAGCTGGAAGCGAAAATCGATTCTCTGACAGCCGTGAGCCGTCAGGATGAAAAACTGGATATTAACATCGACGAAGAAGTGCATCGTCTGCGCGAAAAAAGCGTAGAACTGACGCGCAAAATCTTTGCCGATCTCGGCGCATGGCAGATCGCCCAGCTGGCGCGTCATCCACAGCGTCCGTACACCCTGGATTATGTCCGCCTGGCGTTTGACGAATTTGACGAACTGGCAGGCGACCGCGCATACGCTGACGATAAAGCTATCGTCGGCGGTATCGCGCGTCTGGATGGACGTCCGGTGATGATTATTGGTCATCAGAAAGGCCGTGAAACCAAAGAGAAAATCCGTCGTAACTTCGGTATGCCAGCGCCAGAAGGCTACCGTAAGGCCCTGCGTCTGATGGAGATGGCTGAGCGTTTCAATATGCCTATCATCACCTTCATCGACACGCCGGGTGCTTACCCGGGTGTTGGCGCTGAAGAGCGCGGTCAGTCTGAAGCCATCGCACGCAACCTGCGTGAGATGTCTCGCCTGAAAGTGCCGGTCATCTGTACCGTTATCGGTGAAGGTGGGTCCGGCGGTGCGCTGGCAATTGGCGTGGGCGATAAAGTGAATATGCTACAGTACAGTACCTATTCCGTTATCTCTCCGGAAGGCTGTGCCTCCATTCTGTGGAAAAGTGCCGATAAAGCGCCGCTGGCTGCTGAAGCGATGGGCATCATTGCCCCACGTCTGAAAGAGCTGAAGCTGATCGACACCGTTATCCCTGAACCGCTGGGCGGCGCGCACCGTAAGCCGGAAGTGATGGCTGCTTCCCTGAAAGCGCAGCTGCTGGCAGATCTGGCGGACCTGGACGTGCTGAGCACAGAAGATCTGCTCAACCGTCGTTATCAGCGTCTGATGACCTACGGTTACGCGTAAACCTCACAATTATCCTAAAAGCCGCACATTGTTGCGGCTTTTTTTATACCTGCCGTTTACCTTAACTATGCTTATCTGATGTTTTTCAAGGAGGTAAACCATGAACATCATTGCCATCATGGGGCCACACGGCGTCTTTTATAAAGACGAACCCATCAAGGAGCTGGAGCAAGCCCTTAAAGCACGCGGATACCAGCTGATCTGGCCGCAAAACAGCGCCGACCTGCTGAAATTTATCGAACACAATCCGCGCATCTGTGGCGTGATATTCGACTGGGACGAATACGACATGGAGTTGTGCAGCGATATCAATAAGCTCAACGAATATCTTCCGCTGTACGCGTTTATCAACACTCACTCGACCATGGACGTGAGCGCGCATGATATGCGTATGGCGCTGTGGTTCTTCGAATACTCACTCGGCGTTGCCGAGGACATTGCGACCCGCATTCAGCAGTACACCGGTGAATACCTCGATAACATCACACCGCCGTTCACGCGCGCGCTGTTCACCTATGTGAATGAAGGGAAGTACACCTTCTGTACGCCAGGCCACATGGCGGGAACAGCCTATCAAAAAAGCCCGGTGGGATGTCTGTTCTACGATTTCTTTGGCGGTAACACGCTGAAGGCGGATGTGTCGATTTCGGTCACCGAGTTAGGCTCTCTGCTGGATCATACCGGCCCGCATCTGGAAGCCGAAGAGTACATCGCCCGGACCTTTGGCGCCGAGCAAAGCTACATGGTGACCAACGGTACCTCAACCTCGAACAAAATCGTCGGGATGTACGCCGCGCCTGCCGGCAGTACGCTGCTGATTGACCGCAACTGCCATAAATCACTGGCGCATTTGCTGATGATGAGCGACGTGGTGCCGCTCTGGCTGTCGCCTACGCGTAATGCGCTGGGTATTCTCGGCGGCATTCCTCGCCGTGAATTCGCGCATGAAGCCATTGAAAATAAGATCGCGGCGATCCCCGAGGCAAGCTGGCCTGTGCACGCGGTGATCACCAACTCCACCTATGACGGGCTGCTTTACAACACGAACTGGATCAAGCAGACGCTCGACGTGCCGTCGATCCACTTTGACTCCGCGTGGGTGCCTTACACCAATTTCCACCCGATTTACTCGGGTAAAAGTGGGATGAGCGGCGAGCGGGTGCCGGGCAAGGTGTTCTTCGAAACGCAGTCGACGCACAAAATGCTGGCCGCGTTTTCCCAGGCGTCTCTTATTCACATCAAGGGCGAGTACGACGAGGACACCTTCAACGAAGCCTTTATGATGCACACGACCACGTCGCCGAGCTACCCGCTGGTGGCGTCCATCGAAACGGCGGCGGCGATGCTGCGCGGTAATCCGGGTAAACGCCTGATCAATCGTTCGGTGGAACGGGCGCTGCATTTCCGAAAAGAGGTTCAGCGACTTAAAGATGAAGCGGACGGCTGGTTCTTTGATATCTGGCAGCCGGAAGAGATTGATGAGGCAGAATGCTGGCCCGTCGCGCCGGGGGAGAGCTGGCACGGTTTTCGGGATGCCGATGCGGACCACATGTTCCTCGATCCGGTTAAGGTGACGATCCTGACGCCGGGCATGGATGAGCAGGGCGTGATGGGTGAGGAAGGGATCCCGGCTGCGCTGGTGGCGAAGTTCCTTGATGAGCGCGGCGTGGTGGTGGAGAAAACCGGCCCCTATAATTTGCTGTTCCTGTTCAGCATCGGGATCGATAAAACCCGCGCGATGGGGCTGTTGCGCGGACTGATGGAGTTTAAGCGCGCATATGATCTGAACCTGCGGGTAAAGAATATGCTGCCGGATCTCTACGCGGAAGATCCTGACTTCTATCGCAATATGCGTATTCAGGATCTGGCCCAGGGGATCCACAGGCTGATCCGCCAGCACGATCTGCCGCGCCTGATGTTGCAGGCATTTGATGTTCTGCCTGAAATGAAGCTGACGCCGCACAGGGCGTGGCAACGCCAGGTGAAAGGGGAGGTTGAAACCGTTGAGCTGGAGAATCTGGTCGGGCGGGTATCGGCCAACATGATCCTGCCTTATCCGCCGGGCGTGCCGCTGCTGATGCCGGGTGAAATGATCACCGAGGAGAGCCGGGCGGTGCTCGATTTCCTGCTGATGCTCTGTTCGGTAGGGCGCCACTATCCGGGCTTTGAAACGGACATTCATGGCGCGAAACGCGATGATAACGGCGTGTACTGGGTGAGAGTCCTAAAATAAAAGGGTCTGCTTGCCAGGGGCGGGTTGTCGGTTGTAACGTTCAGAGCATCATAAAAAGGAGAAACTATGCTGGGTTTAAAAGCGGTTCATCATATTGCGATCATTGCCACCGATTACGCGAAAAGTAAGGCATTCTACTGCGACGTTCTCGGCTTTACGCTGTTGAGCGAGGCTTACCGTGAGGAGCGCGACTCCTGGAAAGGCGATCTGGCGTTAAACGGACAATATGTGATTGAACTGTTCTCTTTTCCTTTCCCGCCAGCGCGTCCTTCACGCCCGGAAGCCTGCGGCCTGCGCCACCTGGCCTTCAGCGTCGATGACCTGGACAGCGCGGTAAAACATCTGGATGCCCACGGCGTGGCCTGCGAAGCGATTCGTGTCGATCCCTTTACCGATAAACGTTTCACTTTTTTCAACGATCCGGACGGCCTGCCGCTGGAGCTTTACCAGCAGTAATCGCCGTCATGTGTGATAATGCCCGTTCAGTTCGGGCATTTTTTATGTGTAATTTCCTATGACCTTACCTGCTATCGCGCACGCCGTTTCACCCTATCGCCAGCTGCTGGTGGGGTTCAGCGGTGGCCTGGATTCCACCGTTTTGCTGCACCGCCTTAAGCTCTGGCGCGACCGTGAGCCTGACGTCCAGCTGCGGGCGATGCATATCCATCACGGCTTAAGCCCCCATGCCGACGACTGGGTAGCGCACTGCGAAGCGGTGTGTTCAGGGTGGGCGATCCCGCTGATCGTTGAACGCGTCACGCTTGAGGATGAGGGGCTGGGTATTGAGGCGCAGGCGCGGAAAGCCCGCTACGCCGCGTTTTCCGGCGCATTACAGCAAGGGGAAGCGTTGGTCACCGCGCAGCATCTGGACGATCAGTGCGAGACGTTTTTACTGGCGCTCAAGCGGGGCAGCGGGCCTGCGGGTTTATCCGCCATGCCTGAGCGCGCTGATTTTGCTGAAACAGAGCTCATCCGCCCGCTACTGGGTGAGACGCGCGCATCACTGGAAGCCTGGGCGCAGCAGCATCATCTGTGCTGGATTGAAGACGAGAGCAATCAGGACGACAGTTACGACCGTAACTTCCTGCGCCTGCGCGTCTTACCGCTGCTGAGTGAGCGCTGGGCGCATTTTTCCGAAGCGGCGGCCAGAAGCGCCATGCTGTGTGCTGAACAGGAAAGCTTGCTGGATGAGTTGCTGAGCGGGGAGCTGGATACGCTGATTACCGCTGACGGTGCCCTGAACATTGCGCCGTTGATGGTGATGAGCCCCGTGCGTCGGGCTGCTCTGATTCGCCGCTGGCTGGCTTCCCAGCGTGCGGTTATGCCGTCCCGGGCGATGCTCAACCGTATCTGGGAGGAAGTTGCACAGGCGAGGGAAGATGCCGCCCCGTGTATACACCTGAATGGTTATGACGTCAGGCGCTATAAAGGGCAACTCTGGTGGGTAAAATCTGTGCCGTCGCTGGCTGACGTTGTGCTCGACTGGCCGTCGCCGGAAAAAGCATTAACGCTACCGATGAATGCCGGTGTCGTTGCGTTAAGCCATTCGGGCAATGTGCGTCTACCTGAGCCGGACGAGAACGTTACCATACGCTTCAGGGCCAGCGGCATGCTGCATATCGTCGGGCGTAACGGCGGGCGTAAGCTGAAGAAAATCTGGCAGGAACAGAACGTTCCGCCCTGGCGACGTGATACCACGCCGCTTCTGTTTTACGGCGACACGCTCATCGCGGCGGCAGGGGTTTTCATCACTGAAGAGGGATGGGCTGAAGCGGGAGTTAATTTTGAATGGAAAGCGTAACGGGCAGCCTGGCTGCCCGTTGGTTATCAGGATTCGCTCACCACAACGGTGCCGATTTCCGGATGGCTGAAACTGGCAATTTTGTCGAGGCGTAGCTCACGCGTTGCACCTGCATCTTCCACAACCAGGTATTCCACATTTTTACGGGAAACCAGATCGCTGGCCTTTGCCTTTAGCACTTCGCCATCTTTTAGCTCCAGCGTCAGTATTAAATGATGCTGGCAGGCGAGTTCGAGGTTGTCATAGTCATCACAATTGATGGGTTGATAGGTATCATTCATCGACATAATCGCTCACCAGTAAATTCGCCGCAGCATACGCTGCTTTTTCCCTGACCGATTCAGAAAGGCTCTCATCAGAGGCCACTTCATTTAGCACGTTCAATACACAGCCCAACGCATCCGGAATGTACCCCAGATCTCCGCTGGCGATCTCCGCATACCGTCTGCGAATCAACTCACAATAATTATTCACATCACCTCCTGCCAGCGTACTGACTTACTGTGAGATATCATTAAGCCTACGAAGTTAAACTCGGTTTAGCAAGGTGACTATACCATACTCATTTAAGCAATATCAGCGCCTTGATAAGAGGGAGCCACCACCTCGTAACAGCCTTTTGCCGCGGTTTTCGCTACAATGTATGCCTGATTCGAAAGGAGTTCTCTCATGGCGCTGAAAGCGACAATTTATAAAGCTGTGGTCAATGTGGCGGATCTTGACCGTAACCAGTTTCTGGATGCGTCATTGACGCTGGCGCGTCACCCTTCTGAAACCCAGGAGCGCATGATGCTGCGCCTGCTGGCGTGGATTAAGTATGCCGACGAGCGTCTGCAATTTACCCGTGGTTTAAGCGCGGAAGATGAACCGGAAGCCTGGCTGCGCAACGATCATCTGGGTATCGATTTATGGATTGAGCTTGGCCTGCCGGATGAACGCCGGATCAAAAAGGCCTGCACCCAGTCTGCTGAAGTGGCGTTGTTTGCCTACAACCAGAGAGCGGCGGAGATCTGGTGGCAACAAAATAAAAATAAATGTGCGCAGTTCAAAAATCTTACCGTCTGGTATCTGGATGATGAACAGCTGGCGCAGCTGAGTGCGTTCGCCAGCCGGACGATGGCGCTACAGGCGACGATTCAGGACGGCGCCATCTGGCTTTCCGGTTCTCAGAATAATCTGGAAATTCATCTCGCGGCCTGGCAGCCCGCATCATGATTGTATTGTCCCGAAACGTCAGCATCCCTGATAACGAGCTGGAGATCACCGCCATCCGGGCCCAGGGAGCAGGGGGACAGCACGTTAACAAGGCCTCAACGGCTATCCATTTGCGCTTTGACATTCGGGCCTCCAGCCTGCCAGAGTATTATAAAGAAAGCCTGCTTGCCGCCAGCCATCACCTGATCACCAGCGAGGGTGTGATGGTGATTAAAGCGCAGGAGTATCGCAGCCAGGAGCTTAACCGGGAAGCGGCAATAGCCCGGCTGGTCGCGGTCATTAAAGAGCTGACGGCTGTACAAAAAAGTCGCCGGGCAACACGTCCAACGCGGGCATCGAAAGAACGTCGGTTGTCATCGAAGGCGCAGAAATCCACTGTAAAATCACTGCGTGGCAAAGTCCGTCACCCATAATGTGACGAAAGGGATACCCTTTTTCATAAGGAAAGTATTGTGAAAAAAGCATTATTATCAGCGCTGGCCGTGACAAGCCTGTTCGCGCTTTTTGGCTGTAATAACCGTTCAGAAACGCAGGTACTACAGCCAACGCAAAATGAAGAATTAAAGCCGATGCAGCAAAGCTGGCGCGGCGTATTACCGTGTGCAGATTGCGAGGGCATCGAAACCTCTCTGTTCCTGCAAAAAGATGGCACCTGGGTCATGAACCAGCGTTACCAGGGGGCGAAAGAACCGTCTTCTTTTGCATCTTACGGAACATGGGCGCGTACGGCTGAGAAGCTGGTATTGACGGATACCACGGGCGATAAAACCTTCTTCCGCGCCAAAGGCGAGGGGATGGAGATGCTCGATCGCGAAGGCAATCCGATTGAATCCCAGTTCAACTACACGTTGGCCCCGGTGAAAGCGACCCTGCCAGCCACCCCAATGGCGATGCGAGGGATGTATTTCTACATGGCGGATGCGGCGATCTTCACTGACTGTGCAACCGGGAAGAAAGTCAGCGTGGCGAACAATGCCCAGCTGGAGCGAGACTATGCCGTCGCGCGCGGCAACGACAGTAAGCCAGTGTTGCTGACGGTTGAAGGGCACTTTACGCTGGAGCCAAACCCGGATAGCGGCGAGCTGGTGAAAACGCTGGTGGCAGATAAAGATGCGAAGTTTGCTGCGGGGAAAGACTGCGAAAGCAAATAAGATATAGCCATTAAAAAACCCCGCACTGGCGGGGTTTTTTGTTTCTTAACCTTTGATGGCTTTCACCAGGTAATCAAGAATATCTCCCGTCTTGATCATCTGTTTTTCGCCGTCGCGACGGTATTTGTATTCAATCTCGTCGCTGTCGAGGTTACGGTCGCCAATGACGATGGTGTGTGGAATACCGATCAGTTCCATGTCAGCAAACATCACGCCAGGACGCTCTTTACGGTCATCCATCAGCACGTCGATACCTTTCGCACTCAGCTCAGCGTAGAGTTTCTCAGCCAGCTCCTGCACGCGGTAAGACTTGTGCATGTTCATTGGCAGGATCGCCACCTGGAACGGCGCGATGTTATCCGGCCAGACGATTCCGCGTTCGTCATAGTTCTGCTCGATAGCGGCAGCAACAACGCGCGTTACGCCAATGCCGTAGCAGCCCATGGTCAGAACCTGGTTACGGCCATCTTCGCCCTGAACGGCAGCGTTCATTGCGCGCGAGTACTTATCGCCCAGCTGGAAGATGTGGCCTACTTCGATACCGCGTTTGATCATCAGGATACCCTTGCCGTCCGGGCTTGGATCGCCTGCGACCACGTTACGGATGTCAGCCACTTCCGGCGTCGCCACGTCACGATCCCAGTTGATGCCGAAGTAGTGTTTACCGTCGATGTTTGCGCCCGCAGCGAAGTCGCTCATCGCCGCAACGGTGCGGTCAATGACCACCGGAACAGGCATGTTCACCGGACCCAGAGAACCAGGACCTGCATTCACCACGGCGCGGATCTCCGCTTCCGTTGCGAAGGTCAGCGGGCTGGCAACCTGCGGCAGCTTCTCGGCTTTCACTTCGTTCAGCTCGTGATCGCCTCGTACCAGCAGGGCAACCAGTGGATAAGCGCTACCTTCAGCCGATTTCACCAGCAGGGTTTTCACGGTTTTTTCGATCGGCAGATTAAACTGCTCAACCAGCTCGGCGATAGTTTTCGCGTTTGGCGTATCAACCAGCGTCATCTCTTGCGTTGCCGCGCCGCGTGGTTCTTTCGGTGCCAGCGCTTCTGCAAATTCGATGTTCGCGGCGTAATCAGAGGAGTCAGAGAAGATCACATCGTCTTCGCCGCTCTGCGCCAGAACCTGGAATTCATGGGAGGCGCTACCGCCGATTGAACCGGTATCAGCCTGTACAGCACGGAAATCCAGCCCCATGCGGGAGAAGATTTTACTGTAGGCCGCGTACATTTTGTCGTAGGTCTCTTGCAGCGATTCCTGAGAAGTATGGAAAGAGTAAGCATCTTTCATCAGGAATTCACGAGAACGCATGACGCCAAAGCGTGGACGCACTTCGTCACGGAACTTGGTCTGGATCTGGAAGAAGTTCAGCGGCAGCTGTTTGTAAGAGCTCAGCTCATTACGGATCAGATCGGTGATCACTTCTTCATGCGTTGGGCCGAGGACGAATGGACGATCGCCACGATCGGCAATACGCAGCAGTTCAGGACCGTACTGCTCCCAGCGACCGCTCTCCTGCCACAGTTCAGAGGGCTGAACGACCGGCATTAACACCTCGATAGCACCGGCGTTGTTCATCTCTTCACGCACGATGTTTTCGACTTTTTTCAGGACGCGCACGCCGGTCGGCAGCCAGGTGTATAACCCGGAGGCCAGCTTGCGGATCATCCCGGCGCGCAGCATCAGCTGGTGGCTGATCACCTCGGCGTCGGCAGGTGTCTCCTTCAGAGTGGAGAGCAGATATTGGCTAGTACGCATGTTGTTACGGTTCCATTTCGACGATTGGAACAGGCTGAAACACCAGCCTGACACAAAAAAAGTGGTTTAGTTTACCAGTGTGGCAAAGATGCCAAAAGAGAGGAGAACAAAATTACCTGGGTTCCAGGGCAAACACTTCAAAACCCGCCGCAGTCACGCGCCAGCGCACGTTAAAGTCCAGCAGCCAGACGGCGTACGTATTCCCGGCTTCCTCTTCTTTGCGGTAGGCGGGACGGGGGTCCTGGGCCAGCACTTCAACGATAAAGTCACGCAGGCGAGGATAACGCTTTTCCAGCTCGCTGATTTGCGTCGTTATTTCAGACGTGAAGTGAACCGGCATATCTGCCTGCGGTGCGTCCTGAGCATAGCTTGCCCGGGCATCCGGCAGCGCTTCGGCGAAGGGCAGGTAAGGCTTAATATCTATGACCGGCGTGCCATCAACCAGGTCAAGGCTACCTAACTCCAGGATCACCTGATCTTTCTGACAACGTATGCCTTTCAGCTCGACCAGCGACATCCCGATGGGGTTGGGACGAAAGGTTGAGCGGGTGGCAAAGACACCCATTCTAGCATTTCCGCCCAGACGAGGCGGACGCACGGTAGGACGCCAGCCGCCTTCCATGGTCTGGTGAAATACAAAGACCACCCATAAATGGCTGAACGCCTCAAGCCCGCGCACTGCATCGGCCTGATTATACGGCGCGACAAGATGAAGCTCGCCGCCGCCGTTAATGACCAGACCCGGCTGACGTGGAACGGCGAACTTTTCTTTATAAGGGGAGCGGATAACGCCTATCTGCTCGAACTGAAATGAACTCATTTCGCCGTAATGTTAAGCGCAGAACCGATACATACCGCCTGGCGATAGCAACCAGGTGTGCCGCTGGTGACTTCGCAGCTGTGCAGCAGCACCGCGTTGGCTTTCATTTTCGACGCGTTGATTTGCATACGCTTGCGGGCTGTCGGAATATTGGGTGGGGAGTCCTGATTCGTTGCCTGGCAGGATTCGCCGCTCACTTCGCCCAGTTCACGGAATGGCTTACCGACCAGCTCGTCGGCTTTGGTAATAATACGTACCGGCGCAGCGCGAGGCGCTTTCGGTTTTGCTGGCTCCGCTTTTGGCGGGGTTGCAGTGCTTTGAACAGGTTCAACAGGAGATCTGCTTAGCATAGAACAGCCGCTCAGCATCAGTGCTAAAAAACAGATCGGTAAAGCACGCATAATAATTCCTCAGTGGATAATCAAAACGTCAGATATTGAAGCAGTTGACCGCACAAATGACAAGACGGGCAAATGCCCGTCTTGATGATATTACACTGCCGGGAGATTACCAGCCTTTAACCGCGCCGCCGTTAAACACCTTATTGGCTTCCTGGTACACTTCTTCAGACTGATATGCCTGTATGAATTTCTTCACATTCTCCGCGTCTTTGTTGTCTTCGCGAGTCACGATCAGGTTGACGTACGGGGAATCTTTATCTTCAACGAAGATGCCATCTTTCGCTGGGGTCAGGCCGATCTGGCTGGCGTAAGTGGTGTTGATCACGGCCAGGGCGATCTGCGCATCATCCAGAGAACGTGGCAGCTGTGGTGCTTCCAGCTCAACAATTTTCAGATTTTTCGGGTTTTCGGTTACGTCCAGAACGGTCGGTAACAGGCCAACGCCTTCTTTCAGTTTAATCAGGCCCACTTTCTGTAGCAGAAGCAGGGAACGGCCAAGGTTGGTTGGGTCGTTAGGGACGGCAACCTGTGAACCCGGCTGGAGTTCATCCAGAGATTTAATTTTCTTGGAGTAACCGGCAATCGGGTAAACGAAGGTGTTACCGACAGCAACCAGTTTGTAGCCGCGATCTTTGATCTGCTGATCCAGGTACGGTTTATGCTGGAAGGCGTTAGCGTCAATGTCGCCTTTGCTCAGCGCTTCGTTCGGCAGAACGTAATCGTTGAAGGTCACCAGTTCAACGTCCAGGCCATATTTCTCTTTAGCGATTTTCTGCGCGGCCTCAGCAACCTGCTGTTCTGCACCGACGATAACGCCTACTTTGATGTGGTTTGGATCTTTTTCGTCCTGACCGCAACCCACCAGTGCCAGCGAGCCAATCAGTGCGCCTACTGCTGCGAAGGTCTTAAATTTAAACGCCATGTTATATCCTTAACTCGTCGAGTTTGTGTTGTTTGTAACGTTATTTATGCGTAACAGCCCGGACGATACGATCGCCAGAGAATTGAATTAAGTAAACCAGCACAACCAGCAATACCAGAACGGTATTCATTACGGTAGCGTTATAGCCAATATAGCCGTACTGATATCCAATCTGGCCTAAACCGCCAGCACCTACGGCACCTCCCATTGCGGAATAACCGACCAGGGTGATAAGCGTGATGGTTGCTGCGTTCACCAGCCCAGGCAGCGCCTCTGGCAGCAGAACTTTGCGAACGATCTGCATTGGCGTCGCACCCATAGCGCGGGAAGCTTCGATCAGGCCGGTTGGGATTTCCAGCAGGGCGTTTTCCACCATACGGGCGATAAACGGTGCCGCGCCTACGGTCAGCGGGACAATAGCTGCCTGCAAACCAATCGACGTCCCGACGATCACGCGCGTAAACGGAATCATCCACACCAGCAGAATAATGAACGGAATAGACCGGAAAATGTTCACCAGCGCAGAGAGCGTGCGATACAGCTTCGCGTTTTCAATAATTTGACCCGGTCGCGTAACGTACAGCAGCACGCCGACCGGCAGCCCAATCACAAAACCAAAGAAGCCCGATACGAAGGTCATTGCCAGCGTTTCCCAAACGCCGCGAACCAGTAGCCACATCATCGGCTCAGACATAACCCAGTACCTCTACTTTTACGTGATGTTCTTGCAGCCAGGCAATTGCCGCCTGGGTTTCTTCCTGTGTGCCGTGCATTTCCGTCAGCATAATGCCGAACTTCACGCCACCGGCGTAGTCCATCTGCGCGCTAATAATGTTGTTATTCACGTTAAAGCGACGCGCGGTTTCGGACAGCAGCGGTGCGTCAACGGACTGGCCCGTGAACTCCATGCGCAGCATCGGGACGCTGTCAGGCGTTGCGTCTGTTTTTAAACGTTCCAGATAATCTTCCGGAATATCCAGATGCAGTGTGGACTGAATGAACTGCTGAGCCAGCGGCGTTTTCGGGTGCGAGAAGACTTCACTCACCGTGTCCTGCTCAATCAGCTCACCGTTGCTGATGACCGCCACGCAGTCGCAGATGCGTTTCACTACATCCATTTCATGCGTAATAAGGAGAATCGTCAGGCCCAGGCGACGGTTAATGTCTTTTAACAGTTCCAGAATAGAGCGCGTAGTGGCCGGGTCTAACGCGCTGGTGGCTTCATCGCACAGCAGCACCTTAGGATTGCTTGCCAGCGCGCGGGCAATGGCCACACGCTGTTTTTGCCCACCGGACAGATTTGCCGGGTAGCTATCATGCTTGTCGCCCAGACCAACAAGGTCGAGCAGTTCGGTGACGCGACGCGTAACTTCTTCTTTCGGCGTGTTATCCAGCTCAAGCGGCAGGGCAACGTTGCCGAACACGGTGCGGGATGCCAGCAGGTTAAAGTGCTGGAAAATCATGCCAATCTGGCGACGCGCTTTGGTGAGTTCTTTTTCTGAGAGAGCGGTAAGCTCCTGGCCGCCAACTTCTACGCTGCCCTGGGTTGGGCGCTCAAGCAGGTTAACACAACGGATCAGCGTACTTTTACCCGCACCCGATGCGCCAATGACGCCATAAATCTGACCAGCAGGCACATGCAGGCTGACGTTGTTCAGTGCCTGAATGGTTCGGTTCCCCTGCTGGAACACTTTGGTGATATTGGAAAGTTTAATCATTAGATTATTTTTATCGTAAGTAAGTTAGCCGTGGCATTTTCTTCTGCCAGATACGGGGAATGACCGTAAACAAAATGGATGTTAAGGCATCCAGACGTCTAAATCAATCCACCTCTGTGCGATGAGCACTTTATTGCGCTGCGATTCATGAGATACTAGCTGAACAAGACTTTTTCAGGAGCAAACCGGTGGCAAAATCTGTACCCGCAATTTTTCTCGATCGTGACGGCACTATTAATGTGGATCACGGTTACGTCCATGAGATTGATGAGTTCGAGTTTATCGAGGGCGTAATAGATGCCATGCGCCAGTTGAAAGAGATGGGCTATGCGCTGGTGGTGGTGACTAACCAGTCCGGTATCGCCCGGGGTAAATTCACCGAAGCGCAATTCGAGACGCTGACGGAATGGATGGACTGGTCTCTGGCCGATCGTGGCGTCGATCTTGATGGCATCTATTATTGTCCGCATCACCCGCAGGGAAGTGTAGAGGCGTATCGTCAGACCTGTGATTGCCGTAAGCCACACCCGGGCATGTTTATCTCTGCACAGGAATTCCTGCACATTGATATGGCCGCATCTTATATGGTGGGCGATAAACTGGAAGATATGCAGGCAGCAGCGGCGGCAGGTGTAGGTACCAAGGTATTAGTGCGTACCGGTAAACCGGTCACCACAGAAGCAGAAAATGCAGCCGACTGGGTGATAACTAGTCTGGCAGAACTGCCAAAAGAGATTAAAAAGCACCAAAAATAAGGCGTTTTGGCGAAAAGGTGAGCGGTTGAAATAAAAATGCATTTTTCCGCTTGTCATTCCTCGGCGGCTCCCTATAATGCGCCTCCATCGACACGGCGGATGTGAATCACTTCACAGATAACCCGGTCGGTTGAAGAGAAAAAATCCTGAAAATCAGGGTTGACTCTGAAAGAGGAAAGCGTAATATACGCCACCTCGCGACAGAGCGCTGAAGCGCGTCGCAACTGCTCTTTAACAATTTATCAGACAATCTGTGTGGGCACTCAAAGTGACATGGATTCTTAATGTCCTCGGACACTAAATGAATACCAAGTCTCAACGAGTGAACACGTAATTCATTACGAAGTTTAATTCATTGAGCATCAAACTTTTAAATTGAAGAGTTTGATCATGGCTCAGATTGAACGCTGGCGGCAGGCCTAACACATGCAAGTCGAACGGTAACAGGAAGCAGCTTGCTGCTTCGCTGACGAGTGGCGGACGGGTGAGTAATGTCTGGGAAACTGCCTGATGGAGGGGGATAACTACTGGAAACGGTAGCTAATACCGCATAACGTCGCAAGACCAAAGAGGGGGACCTTCGGGCCTCTTGCCATCGGATGTGCCCAGATGGGATTAGCTAGTAGGTGGGGTAACGGCTCACCTAGGCGACGATCCCTAGCTGGTCTGAGAGGATGACCAGCCACACTGGAACTGAGACACGGTCCAGACTCCTACGGGAGGCAGCAGTGGGGAATATTGCACAATGGGCGCAAGCCTGATGCAGCCATGCCGCGTGTATGAAGAAGGCCTTCGGGTTGTAAAGTACTTTCAGCGGGGAGGAAGGCGATAAGGTTAATAACCTTGTCGATTGACGTTACCCGCAGAAGAAGCACCGGCTAACTCCGTGCCAGCAGCCGCGGTAATACGGAGGGTGCAAGCGTTAATCGGAATTACTGGGCGTAAAGCGCACGCAGGCGGTCTGTCAAGTCGGATGTGAAATCCCCGGGCTCAACCTGGGAACTGCATTCGAAACTGGCAGGCTAGAGTCTTGTAGAGGGGGGTAGAATTCCAGGTGTAGCGGTGAAATGCGTAGAGATCTGGAGGAATACCGGTGGCGAAGGCGGCCCCCTGGACAAAGACTGACGCTCAGGTGCGAAAGCGTGGGGAGCAAACAGGATTAGATACCCTGGTAGTCCACGCCGTAAACGATGTCGACTTGGAGGTTGTGCCCTTGAGGCGTGGCTTCCGGAGCTAACGCGTTAAGTCGACCGCCTGGGGAGTACGGCCGCAAGGTTAAAACTCAAATGAATTGACGGGGGCCCGCACAAGCGGTGGAGCATGTGGTTTAATTCGATGCAACGCGAAGAACCTTACCTACTCTTGACATCCAGAGAACTTAGCAGAGATGCTTTGGTGCCTTCGGGAACTCTGAGACAGGTGCTGCATGGCTGTCGTCAGCTCGTGTTGTGAAATGTTGGGTTAAGTCCCGCAACGAGCGCAACCCTTATCCTTTGTTGCCAGCGGTCCGGCCGGGAACTCAAAGGAGACTGCCAGTGATAAACTGGAGGAAGGTGGGGATGACGTCAAGTCATCATGGCCCTTACGAGTAGGGCTACACACGTGCTACAATGGCGCATACAAAGAGAAGCGACCTCGCGAGAGCAAGCGGACCTCATAAAGTGCGTCGTAGTCCGGATTGGAGTCTGCAACTCGACTCCATGAAGTCGGAATCGCTAGTAATCGTGGATCAGAATGCCACGGTGAATACGTTCCCGGGCCTTGTACACACCGCCCGTCACACCATGGGAGTGGGTTGCAAAAGAAGTAGGTAGCTTAACCTTCGGGAGGGCGCTTACCACTTTGTGATTCATGACTGGGGTGAAGTCGTAACAAGGTAACCGTAGGGGAACCTGCGGTTGGATCACCTCCTTACCTTAAAGAACCTGCCTTTGTAGTGTCCACACAGATTGTCTGATGAAAAACAGCAGTAAAAAACCTCTACAGGCTTGTAGCTCAGGTGGTTAGAGCGCACCCCTGATAAGGGTGAGGTCGGTGGTTCAAGTCCACTCAGGCCTACCAAATTTTTGCTGATGCTGCGTTGCGGCGACACTCACATACATAAGTATGCTTCGTGTCACCACGCCTTGCCTCAACAAAAATTACCGGTACAGAGGTGACTACGATGGGGCTATAGCTCAGCTGGGAGAGCGCCTGCCTTGCACGCAGGAGGTCTGCGGTTCGATCCCGCATAGCTCCACCATCTTTTACTGCGAACACAAGAAAACTTCAGAGTGAACCTGAAAAGGTGCACTGCGAAGTTTTGCTCTTTAAAAATCTGGATCAAGCTGAAAATTGAAACGACACACAGCTCATGTGTGTTCGAGTCTCTCAAATTTTCGCAATCAGAAGTGAAACATCTTCGGGTTGTGAGGTTAAGCGACTAAGCGTACACGGTGGATGCCCTGGCAGTCAGAGGCGATGAAGGACGTGCTAATCTGCGAAAAGCGCCGGCGAGGTGATATGAACCCTTGACCCGGCGATGTCCGAATGGGGAAACCCAGTGCAATTCGTTGCACTATCGTTAACTGAATACATAGGTTAACGAGGCGAACCGGGGGAACTGAAACATCTAAGTACCCCGAGGAAAAGAAATCAACCGAGATTCCCCCAGTAGCGGCGAGCGAACGGGGAGCAGCCCGGAGTCTGAATCAGCTTGTGTGTTAGTGGAACGGTCTGGAAAGTCCGACGGTACAGGGTGATAGTCCCGTACACGAAAGCACACTTGCTGTGAACTCGAAGAGTAGGGCGGGACACGTGGTATCCTGTCTGAATATGGGGGGACCATCCTCCAAGGCTAAATACTCCTGACTGACCGATAGTGAACCAGTACCGTGAGGGAAAGGCGAAAAGAACCCCGGCGAGGGGAGTGAAAAAGAACCTGAAACCGTGTACGTACAAGCAGTGGGAGCCTCTTTATGGGGTGACTGCGTACCTTTTGTATAATGGGTCAGCGACTTATATTCTGTAGCAAGGTTAACCGTATAGGGGAGCCGAAGGGAAACCGAGTCTTAACTGGGCGTTAAGTTGCAGGGTATAGACCCGAAACCCGGTGATCTAGCCATGGGCAGGTTGAAGGTTGGGTAACACTAACTGGAGGACCGAACCGACTAATGTTGAAAAATTAGCGGATGACCTGTGGCTGGGGGTGAAAGGCCAATCAAACCGGGAGATAGCTGGTTCTCCCCGAAAGCTATTTAGGTAGCGCCTCGTGAACTCATCTTCGGGGGTAGAGCACTGTTTCGGCTAGGGGGCCATCCCGGCTTACCAACCCGATGCAAACTACGAATACCGAAGAATGTTATCACGGGAGACACACGGCGGGTGCTAACGTCCGTCGTGAAGAGGGAAACAACCCAGACCGCCAGCTAAGGTCCCAAAGTCATGGTTAAGTGGGAAACGATGTGGGAAGGCACAGACAGCCAGGATGTTGGCTTAGAAGCAGCCATCATTTAAAGAAAGCGTAATAGCTCACTGGTCGAGTCGGCCTGCGCGGAAGATGTAACGGGGCTAAACCATGCACCGAAGCTGCGGCAGCGACACTATGTGTTGTTGGGTAGGGGAGCGTTCTGTAAGCCGTTGAAGGTGTGCTGTGAGGCATGCTGGAGGTATCAGAAGTGCGAATGCTGACATAAGTAACGATAAAGCGGGTGAAAAGCCCGCTCGCCGGAAGACCAAGGGTTCCTGTCCAACGTTAATCGGGGCAGGGTGAGTCGACCCCTAAGGCGAGGCCGAAAGGCGTAGTCGATGGGAAACAGGTTAATATTCCTGTACTTGGTGTTACTGCGAAGGGGGGACGGAGAAGGCTATGTCAGCCGGGCGACGGTTGTCCCGGTTTAAGCATGTAGGCGGAGGTTCCAGGTAAATCCGGTACCTTATTAACGCTGAGGTGTGATGACGAGGCACTACGGTGCTGAAGTGATAAATGCCCTGCTTCCAGGAAAAGCCTCTAAGCATCAGGTAACACGAAATCGTACCCCAAACCGACACAGGTGGTCAGGTAGAGAATACCAAGGCGCTTGAGAGAACTCGGGTGAAGGAACTAGGCAAAATGGTGCCGTAACTTCGGGAGAAGGCACGCTGATGTGTAGGTGAAGCCCCTGCGGGCGGAGCTGAAATCAGTCGAAGATACCAGCTGGCTGCAACTGTTTATTAAAAACACAGCACTGTGCAAACACGAAAGTGGACGTATACGGTGTGACGCCTGCCCGGTGCCGGAAGGTTAATTGATGGGGTTAGCGGCAACGCGAAGCTCTTGATCGAAGCCCCGGTAAACGGCGGCCGTAACTATAACGGTCCTAAGGTAGCGAAATTCCTTGTCGGGTAAGTTCCGACCTGCACGAATGGCGTAATGATGGCCAGGCTGTCTCCACCCGAGACTCAGTGAAATTGAACTCGCTGTGAAGATGCAGTGTACCCGCGGCAAGACGGAAAGACCCCGTGAACCTTTACTATAGCTTGACACTGAACACTGGTCCTTGATGTGTAGGATAGGTGGGAGGCTTTGAAGCGTGGACGCCAGTCTGCGTGGAGCCAACCTTGAAATACCACCCTTTAATGGCTGGTGTTCTAACGTAGACCCGTAATCCGGGTTGCGGACAGTGTCTGGTGGGTAGTTTGACTGGGGCGGTCTCCTCCCAAAGAGTAACGGAGGAGCACGAAGGTTGGCTAATCCTGGTCGGACATCAGGAGGTTAGTGCAATGGCATAAGCCAGCTTGACTGCGAGCGTGACGGCGCGAGCAGGTGCGAAAGCAGGTCATAGTGATCCGGTGGTTCTGAATGGAAGGGCCATCGCTCAACGGATAAAAGGTACTCCGGGGATAACAGGCTGATACCGCCCAAGAGTTCATATCGACGGCGGTGTTTGGCACCTCGATGTCGGCTCATCACATCCTGGGGCTGAAGTAGGTCCCAAGGGTATGGCTGTTCGCCATTTAAAGTGGTACGCGAGCTGGGTTTAGAACGTCGTGAGACAGTTCGGTCCCTATCTGCCGTGGGCGCTGGAGAATTGAGGGGGGCTGCTCCTAGTACGAGAGGACCGGAGTGGACGCATCACTGGTGTTCGGGTTGTCATGCCAATGGCACTGCCCGGTAGCTAAATGCGGAAGAGATAAGTGCTGAAAGCATCTAAGCACGAAACTTGCCCCGAGATGAGTTCTCCCTGAGACTTTAAGTCTCCTGAAGGAACGTTGAAGACGACGACGTTGATAGGTCGGGTGTGTAAGCGCAGCGATGCGTTGAGCTAACCGATACTAATGAACCGTGAGGCTTAACCTTACAACGCCGAAGGTGTTTCGGCGAAGAGACGAAATTTTCAGCCTGATACAGATTAAACAGAATTTGCCTGGCGGCTTTAGCGCGGTGGTCCCACCTGACCCCATGCCGAACTCAGAAGTGAAACGCCGTAGCGCCGATGGTAGTGTGGGGTCTCCCCATGTGAGAGTAGGGAACTGCCAGGCATCAAATTAAGTAGTAAGCCGGTGCATTAATCCGGTGGTTACAGAAGTATTCGGTGGAGCGGTAGTTCAGTCGGTTAGAATACCTGCCTGTCACGCAGGGGGTCGCGGGTTCGAGTCCCGTCCGTTCCGCCACTTATTAAAAGCCCTGAGCTAACGCTCAGGGCTTTTTTCTTATCTGTCGTTTGATTGTTGCGAAATTAACAAAAATCCTCTGCGTTTCACGATCTTTTTCGTCATAACAACTACAGCGATAATTCTCCTCAGTTTATGAACATAACGATTGAGGAATCATATGACTATCCCTGCACTGGGTCTGGGCACTTTCCGCCTGAAAGACGATGTTGTTATTGCATCTGTTAAAACCGCACTCGAGTTGGGCTATCGTGCTATTGATACGGCGCAGATTTATGATAACGAAGCTGCCGTAGGCCAGGCCATCGAAGAGAGTGGCGTACCGCGCGACGAACTTTTCATCACCACTAAAATCTGGATTGAGAATCTCGGCCAAGACAAGCTGATCCCAAGCCTGAAGGAAAGTCTGAAAAAGCTGCGTACTGACTATGTTGATCTTACGCTGATCCACTGGCCATCACCTGACGATGCCGTCTCTGTGGAGGAGTTCATGCAGGTGCTGCTGGAAGCGAAAGAGCAGGGCTTAACGCGTGAAATTGGCATCTCTAACTTCACCATCCCGTTGATGGAAAGGGCGATTGCCGCAGTGGGTAAAGAGAATATTGCCACCAACCAGGTTGAACTCTCTCCTTACCTGCAAAACCGCAAAGTCGTGGACTGGGCGAAACAGCATGGTATTCACATCACCTCGTACATGACGCTGGCATATGGTAAGGCGCTGAAAGATGAAGTGATTGCACGCATCGCTGAAAAACACAATGCGACAGCCGCACAGGTGATCCTGGCATGGGCGATGGGTGAGGGCTATGCCGTGATCCCGTCTTCAACCAAACGTGAAAACCTGGCAAGTAACCTGTTAGCGCGGGATCTCCAGCTTGATGATGAAGATAAAAACGCGATCGCTGCACTGGAATGCAACGATCGTCTGGTCAGCCCGGAAGGGTTAGCACCAGACTGGGATTAATAAAAGCCCTTCCTCTGTACCCTTAAACCCTCACACAGCTCCTCCGGGAGCTGTTTTTATATGTTCGCTAAGGAAGTCGATAAAAGCGCGTATGCGCGTACTTACCGCTCTGTCACTGTAATACACTGCGCTAAAAGGCATCTCTACAGGTAAGTGTTTGTCAGCCATCAGTTCTACAAGCTGACCCGCAGCTATTTCCTTATCGATCATATAGTCTGATAAACAGGCGATCCCATTTCCTTCAAGACAAAGCTGTTTCAGCGTTTCTCCGCTATTAGACGAAAGTCCGCAAGTGATCTCATGAAGTTGTCCGTCATGACAGGCCACGGGCCAGGTGTTCAGCGAGACAGGTTCCGTAAAGCCCAGGCACAGGTGCTGCTTCAGCTCCTCAACGGTCTCCGGTTTGCCATGCTCTGCAATATATTGCGGTGACGCGATAATTTTGCGGTAGCTGGTGAACAGAGGGCGAGCGCGTAAACTTGAATCCGTCAGGGTTCCCGCGCGGATCGCCACATCAACTTTACGCTCAATCAGGTTAATAAACGTCTCTGAAGAGACCAGGGACAGAGTCATCTCCGGATAACGTTCCCGGAATGGCTTGATTAACGGCATCAGAAAATGAAGCACGACCGGCGTCGCCGCATCAATGCGTAGCAATCCACGCGGAGTGCTACGCGACTCCATTATTTCCGTCTCAGCTGCCGCCATCTCCTGCAAAACGGATTGTACGCGGCGAAAATAACGTTCACCTTCTTCCGTCAGGCTGAGCTGCCGCGTTGTTCTGTTGAGCAGACTTACCCCGAGCTTCATCTCCAGCTTTTTCACCGAGCGGCTGATGGCGGAGTTCGCCTGCCCGAGCTGTTCGGCCGCACGGCTGAAGCTGCCGCTTTCAACAACGGCAACAAAGATAGTCAGTTCTTCCGATGTGGCTTTCATTATTGCATCATCCGCAAAATTCTATTGAGATTCTAACCATTTTTGTTATTTAAACACTGGCGCATACTGCCTGTCATCTTAATCCTGAAGAGACGGAGTATTTATGCCACTGGCGCTTCTTGCCCTGACGATCAGTGCCTTCGCAATTGGCACGACCGAATTTGTTATTGTAGGACTTGTTCCCACTATTGCTGAACAACTCGCCATTTCGCTGCCTTCTGCCGGGCTGCTGGTATCTATTTACGCGTTAGGCGTCGCTGTTGGGGCGCCTGTGCTGACCGCACTGACTGGACGCTTTCCACGTAAACAACTGTTAGTTGCCCTGATGGTGCTCTTCACCGCCGGCAATATTCTGGCGTGGCAGGCTCCGGACTACACCACTCTGGTCATTGCCCGTTTGCTGACTGGCCTCGCACACGGTGTCTTCTTCTCCATCGGCTCCACGATTGCAACCAGCCTGGTGCCAAAAGAGAAAGCGGCGTCAGCCATTGCGATTATGTTTGGCGGCTTAACCGTCGCGCTGGTCACCGGCGTACCGTTAGGAACGTTTATTGGGCAACATTTTGGCTGGCGAGAAACCTTCCTCGCGGTATCGCTGTTGGGCGTGATTGCTCTGGTAGCCAGCCTGCTGCTGGTGCCCTCCAGTATTCCGGGGCGCGCGAGCGCCAGCCTGAGCGATCAGGTTAAGGTTCTGACACACCCGCGCCTGCTGCTGATCTATGCCGTTACGGCTCTGGGTTATGGAGGTGTGTTCACTGCGTTCACTTTCCTTGCACCGATGATGCAGGAGCTGGCTGGTTTTTCTCCGGGCGCAGTGAGCTGGATTTTACTGGGCTACGGTATCTCCGTTGCAATCGGCAATATCTGGGGCGGCAAGCTTGCGGATAAGCATGGTGCGGTACCGGCGCTAAAATTTATCTTCGCCGCGCTGGTTGTCCTGCTGATGATTTTCCAGTTCACCGCGTCGATACAATACGCAGCGCTGGTAACTGTGTTGGTTATGGGAATATTCGCGTTTGGTAACGTACCGGGATTGCAGGTCTATGTTGTACAGAAAGCCGAACGCTATACGCCCAATGCGGTGGATGTCGCATCCGGCCTGAATATCGCCGCATTCAATATCGGTATCGCACTCGGATCGGTTATCGGCGGGCAGACGGTTGAACACGTTGGATTAACCCAAACGCCATGGATTGGTGCGGTAATTGTGCTTGTCGCTTTCCTGCTTATTGGTCTGAGTGGACGGCTTGATAAACCCGCTCGTATCGCGCTTGGATAAGTATCAGTAAGTGCTTGCTTACAAAACTGGAAAGCGGTTTCTCAGTAATTGCGTTGAAAGTGTGACCTAAAATCCCTATAACATTAGAACCAGTCCGTTTTCCGGGCTGGTTCATGTTACAGAGGTCGTTTCCAAAAGTGCGAAAAAATACCTATGCCATGCGTTATGTTGCCGGAATGCCCGCGGAGAGGATCTTGCCTCCGGGGTCGTTTGCGAGCCTGGGTCAGGCATTACCAGCGGGCACGCCATTAAGCAGTGACGAAAAAATTCGCGTACTGGTGTGGAACATCTTTAAACAACAGCGTGCGGAGTGGTTATCCGTACTTAAAAATTTTGGTAAAGATGCGCATCTGGTTCTGTTACAGGAGGCGCAAACCACGCCTGAGCTGGTCAGGTTTGCAACGACAAACTATCTTGCAGCCGATCAGGTGCCTGCCTTTGTTCTGCCACAGCATCCTTCTGGGGTGATGACCCTTTCAGCCGCACATCCGGTCTATTGCTGCCCGCTGCGTGAACGTGAGCCAATCCTGCGTCTGGCAAAATCGGCGCTGGTCACGGTCTATCCGTTGCCCGACACCCGTCTGCTGATGGTGGTAAACATTCATGCGGTGAACTTCAGCCTGGGTGTTGATGTGTACAGTAAGCAGTTACTACCCATTGGCGATCAGATTGCTCATCACAGTGGGCCGATCATTATGGCCGGGGACTTCAATGCCTGGAGCCGTCCACGTATGAACGCGTTGTACCGCTTCGCGCGTGAAATGTCGCTGCGTGAAGTTCGTTTTAACGATGACCAGCGCAAGAAAGCGTTTGGTCGTCCTCTCGATTTTGTCTTCTATCGGGGTTTAAGCGTGCACGACGCCTCCGTTCTGGTGACGCGCGCCTCCGATCATAATCCTCTACTAGTTGAATTCAGTCCCGGCAAACCTGATAAATAATGGTGCGTCAGGTCTGCCGTGGGGCAGGCCTGTGCGGGTGCTGCCCTTTATTTTTTAACCCATAAAAGGACAGCAACATGACAACAACACACTCCCATCATGACAACGTCGAAAAACAGTTTGGTTCTCAGGCAAGTGCCTACCTGAGCAGCGCCGTGCACGCCTCTGGCCGCGATCTGGTACGTCTCGGCGAACGGCTCGCCGCGTTTCCTGACGCGCACGTGCTGGACTTAGGCTGCGGGGCGGGGCACGCCAGTTTTACCGCCGCACAGCAGGTTGCTCAGGTGACGGCATATGACTTATCGAGCCAGATGCTGGATGTGGTTGCTGAAGCGGCGAAAGCGAAAGGGCTGAATAACGTCACGACGCGCCAGGGCTACGCTGAATCTTTACCCTTTGAGGATGCGTCGTTTGAGGTTGTGATTAGCCGTTACTCTGCACACCACTGGCATGATGTGGGGCAGGCATTACGGGAAGTGAAACGCGTGCTCAAACCGGGCGGAATCTTCATCATCATGGACGTGATGTCTCCCGGACATCCAGTACGAAATATCTGGCTCCAGACGGTTGAAGCGCTGCGTGATACCTCGCACGTGCAAAACTACTCCAGTGGAGAGTGGCTTACGTTTATCACCGAAGCCGGCTTGATTTCACGCTCATTGATAACCGACCGTTTGCCGCTGGAGTTCACATCATGGATTGCACGGATGCGCACACCCGAGGCATTGACTCAGGCGATCCGATTGTATCAGGAGAGCGCCTCTGCTGACGTGAAGGCGTACTTTGAACTGCATGATGATGGTTCGTTTACCAGCGACACCATTATGGCTGAAGCGCAAAAAGCGGGATAAATAAAAAAGGCACCGAGGGGAATCGGTGCCTTTTTAACAAGCGATCGTACTATCAGGAATCTGGCGTAGCGCTGTTTTTCACAAACAACGTCAGCTGGTCGCCAGGTTGCAGGTTGTCAGTATCGTTGTTCCAGCGCATCACATCTTTGATGTTTACGCCGTGACGCTTAGCAATACTGGACAGCGAGTCGCCTTTACGTACGCGATAGGTAATGCTATCGCTGTTCTTAGCGAGACGCTGTGCGCTGCTACCTGCACCTACGGTCAGCGTTTGACCCACTTTCAGACCAGATCCGCGCAGATTATTCCACTGCTGGAGATCTTTCGCATTCACGCCAAGACGTGATGCAATACCTGAAAGCGTATCACCTGAACGCACCTTATAGCTGCGGCTGCTTACAGGCGACGTATCAGCGATCAGCGTGGACTGAACGGCTGCAATTTCACCCGAAGCTAAAGACTCTCGTAACTGTTCCGCATGTTTCTGCGGAACCATCACATAGCCAGGGCCACTAGCGCCCAGCGTGGAGCCTTTAACACCTGCATTAAAGGTTTTAAGCTTACTTACCGACATACCCGTCATATCGGCAACCTGTTGAATATCAACCGGGCTGCTGAGGCGGACACGCGCCAGTGCACGACTTTCGTCTGGTGTTGGCAGTTGTACACCGTAACGTTTGCTGTTCTTGAGAATATCGCCCAGTGCCAGCATTTTCGGTACGTAAATCTTTGTTTCCTGTGGCAGTGAGAGCGACCAGAAGTCTGTGGATTTTCCACGCGCTTTATTCGCTTTCATTGCCTTCAGTACACGACCTTCACCACTGTTATACGCCGCGACGGTCAATAACCAGTCGCCGTCAAACATCTTGTTCAGACGTTGCATCATGTCGAGAGCGGCTGTCGTTGAAGCGACAACATCACGACGCGCATCGTAGTTGCGGGTCTGCTTTAAACCATAATTTCGCCCTGTGCTCGGAATGATCTGCCAGATGCCTGCTGCATTGGCGCCAGACGTCGCGTGCGGGTCAAAAGCGCTCTCCACTATGGGTAGTAGTACCAGTTCCATAGGCATGTTACGTTTCTTAACTTGCCCGGCTATCCAGTACATATACGGCTCTGCCCGTAATGTTACATCGTGGAGATAGCTCTTATTTCTCAAATACTTCTGTTTCTGTTCGCGAATCCGGCTGTTTTCCGGAATTCCCATCTTTAGCTCGTCGCCAATAGAGGCCCACAAGTCTTGTTCCTGCGCGAAGGATGTCCCATCGTCCAACCATCGCGCCTGACTCGTAAACTTCCCTGCTTCCCCTTGACCAGCCGCAGAAAGGCTCTGTGCGTGCTGTTGTACGTTGCTGCCGTTTTGTGACTGGCAACCTACAAGCAGGACAGAGGCGAGTAATATCGCTTTTGCCTTCATGTGTGTGTCAATAGTTGCTTAAAAGACGAGCGATGATAACGGCGAAATTTTGAAAAGGCAACCCGCAATTATCTGAAGTTATCTTTCTTTGACCTTAACCATGCAAATCGCGCTTCAGGTTGTAACAAATTTGTTTCTTGATTAATTTTATTAATTAAATCAACATCATCAGTTCTTAAAAATAAATTTATTTGTCGCTCATTTTTCAGAATTACGGGGAGTGTTTTTTGGTTTTTTGCACGTAACTCCTTCACTTTCTGGTAATAATCCTGAATCGCCCGATCCTCAGGCAGCACGCTTGCAGCAAACTTCATATTCCCTAATGTATACTCATGTGCGCAACAAATTACGGTTTCGGCTGGCAGCGCATTAATTTTTTGTAAAGATTGATACATCTGTTCTGGCGTGCCTTCAAACAGCCTTCCACAGCCGCCAGAAAACAGCGTGTCGCCACAAAACAGATAAGGTTTGCTGTAGAAACAGAGATGACCGGAAGTGTGACCTGGCGTAGCAAATACGGAAAACTCCCACCCGAGGATGAGGATACTTTCGCCTTCTTCAACAACTTGCGTCGTACCCTTATCCTGTGTCTCTGCTGGTCCGTAGACGAGTAGATGGGGATAGCGTGCAAGGAGATCGGGAACACCGCCGACATGATCGTGATGGTGATGGGTAAGGAGGATCGCCTCCGGCTGCCAGCCGTTTTCTTTAATCGCGTGCAGGATCGGTGCGGATTCGCCTGGATCAACAATGATGCATCTGCGATCGTCGTCGACTAAAACCCAGATGTAATTGTCCTGAAAGGCGGAAATACTGATAAGATTCATGCATTACCTCTTATAGCGTGGCGGGTGTTTTGATGAAACCGGCAAGGATACCTCAGACTGTCGCACCACCGGAACGTTGGGCAGAGTTGCCCTGGGGTGAATATTATCGCGAGGCCTTAGAACTTCAGCTTAAACCCTGGCTCGCGAAAATGTATGGTTTTCACCTGCTTAAGATTGGCAATCTGAGCGCAGAAATCAATACCGAAAGCTGCGCTATCTCGCATCAGGTTAGCGTATCGCTTAATGGCTCCCCGGTTCAGGTGAAAGCGGATCCGCTGCATTTGCCGTTTGCGGAAAAATCCATTGATGCCTGTCTGCTCGCCCACACGCTGCCCTGGTGCAGCGATCCCCATCGTCTGCTGCGGGAAGCCGACCGCGTTTTGATTGATGACGGCTGGCTGATCCTGAGCGGTTTTAATCCGCTGAGTCTGATGGGGCTACGTAAACTGACGCCCGTTCTGCGTCGCACGCCGCCTTATAACAGCAGGATGTTTACCATGATGCGCCAGCTGGACTGGCTTTCACTGTTAAATTTCGAAGTGCTAAGCTACGGGGGTTTTCAGGTCATCCCCTGGACGCGTAAAGGCGGGGTCTTATTAAGCACCCATTTACCCGCGCTGGGCTGCATGCAATTTATTGTCGCGCGTAAGAGGACGATCCCCCTTACGCTCAACCCGATGAAGCAAAGCAAATCAAAAACGCGGATCCGCCAGACCGTGGGGGCCACGCGGCAGTACAAAAAACCGTGATCAGGATTCAGGTTGATAACCTGCATCCTCATGGGTCGGGTTGGATGCCGCCGCGCGAGCCAGCTCGTCACAGCGTTCGTTTTCAGGATGACCGGCGTGCCCCTTTACCCACTCCCATTTGATTTCGTGCTGACCGAGGGCGGCATCAAGACGCTTCCAGAGATCGACATTCTTGACGGGTTTTTTCTCTGCCGTTTTCCAGCCCCGCTTTTTCCAGTTGTGGATCCATTGGGTAATGCCCTGGCGGACATACTGGCTGTCGGTACTCAGCACCACGTCACAATGTTCTTTTAACGCTTCCAGCGCCACGATGGCCGCCATCAACTCCATGCGGTTGTTGGTGGTCAGGAAATAGCCTTCACTAAATGTTTTTTCATGCTGGCGATAGCGCATAATGGCGCCATAGCCGCCGGGCCCTGGGTTACCGAGACAAGATCCATCGGTGAAAATTTCTACCTGTTTACGCATCTCTGGTAGACTTCCTGTATTTGAAACGTTCAGTAAAACGATAAGTCTGACATAAATGACCGCTATGAGCACTGCAATTACTCGCCAGATTGTTCTTGATACCGAAACCACCGGTATGAACCAGATTGGCGCCCACTACGAAGGGCACAAAATCATTGAGATTGGTGCCGTTGAAGTGGTGAACCGTCGCCTTACGGGCAACAACTTCCACGTTTACCTTAAACCCGATCGGCTGGTGGACCCGGAAGCGTTCGGCGTTCACGGAATTGCCGATGAGTTTTTGCTGGATAAGCCCACCTTTGCCGACGTCGCAGATGAATTTCTCGACTACATCAGAGGTGCGGAACTTGTCATTCATAACGCGTCGTTCGATATCGGCTTTATGGACTATGAGTTCAGCAAGCTCAACCGTGATATTCCGAAGACGAATACGTTCTGTAAAGTCACGGATAGCCTGGCGCTGGCAAGGAAGATGTTCCCCGGCAAGCGTAACAGCCTTGATGCCCTGTGCTCTCGCTATGAGATAGACAACACCAAGCGAACGCTGCACGGCGCGTTGCTCGATGCCCAGATCCTGGCCGATGTCTACCTGACCATGACCGGCGGGCAAACGTCGATGAAATTCAGTATGGAAAATGAATCCCAGCAGACGCGGGATGAAGGGGGAATTCAGCGCATTGTGCGTCAGACGAATCGCCTGCGGGTTGTTTTAGCCAGTGATGAAGAACTGATGAACCATGAATCTCGTCTCGATTTAGTGCAGAAGAAGGGCGGAAGCTGTCTGTGGCGCACGTGAAAATGTGCTGAGACGTTTGTTAAATCACCGTTTGGGTGAATTTTGCAGCAAACGATTCAAAACCTGAGAAAAAGCGTTGACGAGTTCAGAGGCAAACCGTAATATTCGCCTCGTTCCCCAAACGGGAACAGTGGAGCGGTAGTTCAGTCGGTTAGAATACCTGCCTGTCACGCAGGGGGTCGCGGGTTCGAGTCCCGTCCGTTCCGCCACTATTCAGAAAGCCTGAGTCAGAAATGATTCAGGCTTTCGTCGTTTTATAGTCCCTCGAATATTGTTTATTCCTCTTTTTATTTTTATTAACAAAAGGTTAATAAAAACGGTGCATTTTATTAACAATTGCACGATTTTAGTGCGTTATTTGCACTGTTTTTGTGCGTTTCTTGCCCATTCTCACCTTCGCGCCCATCTTCTTATGTAATGATTATGTAAAATAATTGGTAAGAAATCATTCGGTTACCGATCATTTTTCAGAAAATTAACGAACCAATACGCTATTGGTTCGTTAATTGCTTAATTACTAGCACGTTAAGTTCTGCGTCATATCAATAACTTATTATTAATAAAAATAAAGCAATGATGAAAGCGAGCGAACCAATATGGAAAAGCCTTCACGGTTTTTAGCTAATTCCAGTACCGCGCTTGAGCAGCTGCGCGGGCTTATCAACCAGCACGAGTCAACACCAGGCATTCCGCTGCCCACTGAACGTGAGCTGTCGGACACTCTCGGCGTAGGCCGACGTGAAGTGCGTCGCGCGCTGGACGTGCTGGAAGAGGAAGGGCGTATCTGGCGCAAGCAGGGCAAGGGTACCTTCATTGGTCCATCTGCCCCGGTTGAGCCGTTGGCGCTTCAGGGATTGGTTCAGCAAACCAACCTGTTGGAAGTCATGGAAGCTCGACTACAGCTCGAACCCGGCTTAGCCCGACTTGCGGCACTGCGTGCCACCAGGGAAAACCTCGCGCTCATGCAGCGTATGCTGGAACGCATTAATAAGGTCAGCCCGGATGACCGCGATCTCAACGAACTGTGGGATAGCGCCTTCCACCGCGCCATTGCGGAGGCAGCAGGTAACCGCCTGATGCTTGGGCTTTTTGATGCGATAGATGCCGTCCGCCGGGAGCCTGGCTGGCAGCATTTACGCGAACTTGCCCGCACCCCTGAACGTGTCGATAGCTACAACGACCACCATCACAAAATCATGTCAGCGATTATTCATCGCCAGCCTAATGAAGCAGCTGCCGCCATGCGCGAACACCTGCTCAGCCTGCAAACCGCCCTGATTCAGGCTATCCACCTTGAGGACGATTCCACGCTATGACGACGATACCCTTTAAGGACTCCACGCCCGTACTGCGGCTGCAAAACCTCAACGTTAAATTCGCGGGCTCGCCGGTGAGCGTGCTCGACGATATCTCGCTGACGGTCAGGGCGGGAGAAACGCTGGCGCTGGTAGGCGAGTCCGGCTGCGGTAAAAGCATCACTTCCCTGGCGCTGATGGGGTTATTACCTGCCAGCGCCCGGATCGTCAGCGGAGAGATGAATTTCCGCCGCCAGGATCTGCGCAAGCTCTCGCCGCGGGAGTATGCCGATCTGCGCGGCAGCGAGCTGGCGATGATATTCCAGGAGCCCATGACCTCGCTCAACCCGGCCTTCACGCTTGGCGATCAGCTCAGTGAAGCGGTGATGCGCCATCAAACGATCTCCCGGGCTGAGGCGATGACGGTTGCGCTACAGATCCTGGAGAAGGTGCAGATCCCGGCAGCAGAGATGCGCCTTAAGGCTTACCCGCATCAGCTTTCCGGCGGTATGCGCCAGCGCGTGATGATTGCGATGGCGCTGATAAACCATCCCAAACTACTCATTGCTGACGAACCCACTACCGCTCTGGACGTGACCATTCAGGCGCAAATTCTCTCCCTGCTCAATACTTTAAAAGAAGAAACGGGCACGGCGGTGCTGATGATCACCCACGATTTAGGCGTGGTGGCTGAAGTCGCGCAGCAGGTGGCGGTGATGTATGCCGGACAGGTAGTGGAGCAGGGGTGTGTTGAAGCCCTGTTTGCCGATCCGCAGCACCCCTATACCATTGGCCTTATGGGTTCCCTTCCTTCTATGGGTGCGCGTAAAGACCAGCTATCAACTATTCCCGGATCGGTCCCGCTGCCGGAATCCATGCCTCAAGGCTGCCGCTTTGCCACCCGATGTCCCTTCGCGCAGACGCGCTGTCATGCTGAAAAACCACCGCTCACTACGCTCGGTACGGGCCATCAGGTTGCCTGCTTCCGCGTGCCGCTCGAACACCACATTGCCCTGGGAGAGACCGCATGACTATGCCCATTCTTGAAGCCCGCGATCTGAGCAAGCTTTTCCCCGGCCCGAAAAAACTGTTTACGCCGGCCCGCTTTGTCACCGCTGTCGACCGAGTTTCGATGTCGGTGATGCCTGGCGAAACGCTGGCAATTGTCGGCGAGTCGGGTTCCGGGAAATCCACCCTTGGTCGTCTGCTGCTGCGCCTGCTGGGCGCCAGCGAAGGGCGGGTATTTTATCAGGGTGAGGAGATCACCCACGCCTCGGGCGCCCGTCTGAACCAGCTCCGGCGTGAGCTACAGATCATCTTTCAGGATCCCTTCGCTTCGCTGAACCCGCGCATGACGGTGGAGCAAATTGTCGGTGAGCCGCTGTGGCTGCATCAGAACATGAAAAAAACGGATCGCCAGTACCGCGTCTCCGAGCTACTCAGGACGGTCGGCTTGCCCTCAGCCTGGGCCGGGCGTTATCCACACGAATTTTCCGGCGGGCAGCGCCAGCGTATCGGCATTGCGCGCGCGCTGGCATCAGGCCCAAAGCTGCTGCTGGGTGATGAGCCGGTTTCTGCGCTGGACGTTTCCGTTCAGGCACAGGTGGTTAATTTACTGGAAAGCCTGAAGCACCAGTTGGGGCTAACGATGGTGATCGTCGCCCACGGGCTGGCGGTTATCCGTCATATGAGCGACCGCGTGGCGGTAATGTATCTTGGGCAAATCGTCGAGCTGGCCACCGTCGACGACATCTTCGACGCACCGTTGCATCCTTATACCCAGGCGTTGATTGCCTCAGCGCCGCAAATGCAGCCAGGCGTAGCGCGGGATACGCCGCTGTTGCAGGGTGATTTACCGAACCCGGCTAACCCGCCGTCCGGCTGCCGTTTCCACACCCGTTGCCCCTACGTTACAGATGAATGCCGCCAGATCGAGCCGATTAATCAGGTGCTCGACGGCGGACGTCAGGTTGCCTGCCATCGCTGGCAGGAGATCAATCGCGATCGCAGCGTTATCCAGATCGCACCGCCATCCGCCGCTTTTCTGCGCCGCCGCGCGCTGTTTGAACACGCGGCCACTCACTCCTCCCTTCCTTCAAGGAACTCATGATAATGACAATGCGTAATTCTCTTTTGACCGTACTGGGAAGTGTTATGTTGCTTGGCGCGGCGCTGCCCGCCCATTCTGAAAGCGTGCTGCGGATCGGCCTGGGGGCCGACCCGGATATGCTCGACCCGCATCTGGCGCGCACCTACTATGGCCGTTTCGTGTTTGCCTCCCTGTGCGACAGGCTGGTGGACGTCGACGAGCACCTGAAAGTGGTGCCGGGTCTGGCAAAATCCTGGGCCTGGAGCGAAGATGGCAAAACGCTGACTATGGATCTACGCAAAGGTGTGACCTTCCACGACGGTGAAAAATTTGATGCCGCTGCGGCAAAATACAACCTCGACCGCGCCCTGACCCTCAAAGGCTCCCTGCGTAAAAGCGAGATCTCATCCGTTGAATCGGTCGAGGTCACCGGCCCGATGCAGATTGCGCTGCACCTGAAAACACCGGATGCCGCGCTGCTAATGCAGCTCACCGACCGCGCGGGCGCGATGATGGCACCCGATGCGGCGAAAAAGCCTGACTTTGCCGCCCATCCCGTCTGCTCCGGTCCATACAAATTCGACAGCCGCGTGTCGCAGGACCGCATCGTTCTGACCCGCTTCGACAACTACTGGAACAAAGACGCCTATCACTTCGACAAAATCATCTATCTGCCGATCCCGGATGCCTCCGTGCGTCTCGCGAACCTGCGCGCGGGCGATCTTGACCTGACCGAGGGCATTGCCGCCAGCGACGTCAAAACCGTCGAAGCCGACAGCAAGCTGGCGCTGGCGAAGGTCACCGGTCTGGGCTATCAGGGGATCACCTTCAATATTAACAACGGCAAGGTGCCGGCCAACGATCCGTTCAAAGATGCCCGCGTGCGCGAGGCATTTTCTCAGGCAATCGATCGCGATGCCTTAAACCAGGTGGTCTTTGAAGGGCTCTACACCCCGGCAAATCAGGCGTTTTCACCGGTCAGCCCGTACCACGTTAACCTGCCGGTCCCGCCGCGCGACGTCGATAAAGCCAAAGCGCTGCTGAAAGCCGCCGGTGTGACCACGCCGCTGAGCGTCAATCTGCTGGTGCCAAACAACCCAACCTCGCAGCAGGTGGGACAGGTATTGCAGGCGATGGTGGCAGAGGCGGGCTTTAACCTGAACCTGCAAATGACCGAGTTCGCCACGCTGCTGGATCGCCAGCAGAGCGGTGACTACCAGTTGAGCTTCTCCGGCTGGTCGGGGCGCCCGGATCCGGATGGCAGCATTTACGGCTTTATCAACAGTAAAGGCACCCTGAACGACGGCCGCTACAGTAACGCGCAGATCGATGAATGGCTGACTCAGGCGCGTCAGAGCACCGACCAGGCCGCACGCCAGCCGCTGTACGACAAGGTGGTGAAGCAACTCCAGACCGACATGCCGATTGCCTACCTCTACTTCGAGCCGCGCATTTTTGGCCTGAACAAAAGCGTGCAGGGCTTTAAGCCGTACCCGGACGGCATCGTGCGTCTGGCCGGTTTGACGCTGGCAAAATAAACGTCCTGAGGAGAACCCATGCTGGAACTGATTTGCAAACGTCTGCTGCTGGCCGTCCCGACGCTATTGCTGGTGAGCATGATGGTGTTCGGGCTGCAAAAGCTGCTGCCCGGCGACCCGCTGATCGCCATGGCCGGGGAGGAGCGCGATCCGGCGGTCATTGCCCAACTGCGTGCTGAGCTTAATCTGGATGCGCCGATCCCCGTGCAGTATTTCCATTGGCTAACGCGCGCGCTGCAGGGCGATCTGGGCGTCTCCTTGCGCACGCATGAACCGGTCACGCAGCTGATTGCCAGCAAGCTGCCGGTCACGCTGGAGCTCTCTCTGCTGGCGATGATCATCGCGCTGGTGTTTGGCATCAGCATGGGGATCCTTGCGGCGGTGAATAAAAACAGCTGGGTCGATCATGGGGCGAACTTTGTGGCGATCTCGGGGATATCAATTCCGCACTTCTGGCTGGGGATCCTGCTGATTCTGGTCTTTTCGGTGAACTTGCAATGGTTACCTGCGTCCGGTTATGTGCCATTCAGTGAAGATCCGATCCAGAACCTGCGCACGCTGCTGCTACCCGCGTCCGTGCTCGGAACCGGACTGGCGGCGACGCTGATGCGCCATACCCGTGCGTCGATGATTGCAGTGCTGAAAGCGGATTACATCCGCACCGCGCGCGCTAAGGGGCTGCTGCCGAAAGCAGTGATCCTGAAGCACGCCTTTCGCAACGCGCTGGTGCCTGTAATCACCCTCACCACGCTTCTGTTCGGCGAGCTACTGGGCGGCGCGGTGCTGACCGAGCAGGTCTTCACCATTCCGGGCTTTGGCAAAATGATCGTCGACTCGGTGTTCAATCGTGACTATGCGGTGGTGCAGGGCGTGGTGCTGATCGTGGCGATCGGCTTCCTGATGCTCAATCTGCTGGCCGACGTGCTCTACGTCCTTATCAACCCGAAAATGCGAGGTTAACCATGGCGGAACTGACGACGCAAACCGTTGCCCCCACGCTGCCGCGCGCGCAGAACCGGGTGCTGAAGAAATTTCTCGGCAATAAAAGCGCGGTGATTGGCGCGCTTGTGGTGGGCTTTTTTGTCCTGGTGGCGCTGCTGGCGCCGTGGATCGCCCCCTTCGACCCGGTCAAAGCCAACTTCCTGGCGGTGCGCAAAGCGCCGTCGGCGATGTACTGGTTCGGCACCGACGAGCTGGGGCGTGACATCTTATCCCGCATTATTTGGGGGGCGCGCACCTCGCTGATGGCGGGCTGTATGTCGGTCATTATTGCCGTGGTCATCGGCGTGCCGCTGGGGCTGGTGGCGGGCTACTTCCAGAAGATGTGGGACGGCGTGATCTCGCGCTTTATTGAGGCCTTGCTGGCCTGTCCGTTCCTGATCATGGCGATCGCGCTGGGGGCATTTTTGGGCCCAAGCCTGACGAATGCGATGATCGCCATTGGTCTCTCGGCAATGCCGATTTTCGCCCGGCTGACGCGCGGCCAGGTGATCGCCATTCGCAACGAAGAGTATATCGACGGCGCGCGGGCGATTGGCCTGCCGGATCGCTGGATCATCATTAAATATGTCCTGCCAAACGTGATGTCGCCGATCCTCGTGCAGGCCACGCTGGCGATCGCCTCGGCGATTATCGCCGAAGCCAGCCTGTCGTTTTTGGGGCTGGGACAGCAGCCGCCAAATCCGTCCTGGGGCTCCATGCTCAACACCGCGAAAGGGTTTCTGGAGCAGGCTCCGTGGATGTCCATTTTCCCCGGCGTGGCGATTTTCCTTGCCGTGCAGGGCTTTAATCTACTCGGCGACGGGCTGCGCGATGCGCTCGATCCGCGCCACGACTAAGGAGTCATGATGACCAAAGCGCTTGATTTTACGTCCGGTTACGATTCACGCCGCCCGCCGATGCTGGGCCATAACGCGGTTGCCACGTCGCAGCCGCTGGCGGCGCAGGCGGGGATGAAGATGCTGCAACTGGGCGGCAATGCCGTCGATGCAGCCATTGCCACCGCGATGGCGCTGACGGTGGTTGAGCCGACCGGCAACGGGATCGGCAGCGACGCCTTTGCCATCGTCTGGGACGGTGAAAAGCTTCACGGCCTCAACGCATCAGGCCGCTCGCCGGCCAGCTGGCATGCGGATCTGTTTGCCGGAAAAAGCGCAGTGCCGGAAATTGGCTGGGACGCGGTGACCGTGCCGGGAGCGGTATCCGGCTGGGTCGCGCTGGCGGAGCGCTTCGGCACGCTGCCGCTGACCACGCTGGCGCAGCCTGCCATTGACTACGCGCGCAACGGCTTTCCCGTCTCGCCGCTGATTGGTCATCTCTGGCAGCGAGGCTATAGCAAGCTGAAAGATCAGCCGGGCTTCAGCGCCTGCTTCGCGCCGGAAGGCCGCGCCCCGCGCGTGGGGGAAATCTTCCGTAACCCGGCGCAGGCCAGCTCGCTGGAGCTGATTGCGAAAACTAACGGTGACGCGTTTTACCGCGGCGAGCTGGCGCAGAAAATTGCCGCCTTTGCCAAAGAACACGGTGCGCATCTGACGGCAGAGGATCTGGCAAACCACCGCGTGGACTGGGTAGACCTGCTGTCGCGCGACTTCGCGGGCGGTTCGGTGCAGGAGCTGCCGCCTAACGGTCAGGGGATCGCCACGCTGATTGCGCTCGGCATTCTTGAGCAGTGCGGCATTGAGAAGCATCACCCGGATTCCGTGCAGTCTCTTCATCTCTCCATCGAGGCGATGAAGCTGGCGCTGGCGGATCTCGACCGCTACGTTGCGGATGAAGAACATATGGCGTTCGCGGCAAAAGAGCTGCTGAGTGACCATTACCTGAAGTCGCGCGCCGCGCTTATCAACCACGATAGCGCCTCTGATTTTGTGTACGGATCGCCGACGCAGAGCGGGACTGTTTACGTCAGCACCGCGGATGCGAGTGGGATGATGGTCTCGTTTATTCAGTCCAACTATATGGGATTCGGTTCAGGGATCGTGGTGCCGGATACCGGGATCAGCCTGCAAAACCGGGGCTGCGGCTTTGTGCTGGATCCTGCGCACCCGAACGCGCTGGCGGGCAGCAAGCGCCCGTTCCACACCATCATTCCGGGATTTGCGATGGACGGCAACGGCAAGCCGCTGATGTCCTTCGGCGTGATGGGCGGCCCGATGCAGGCGCAGGGGCACATGCAGATGGCGCTGCGCATTATGCTGCACGGGCAAAACCCGCAGGCGGCAATCGATGCACCGCGCTGGCGCGTGGTGCAGGGCAGGGAGGTGATCGTCGAATCAACGTTCGATCGCAATACTATCGCGGCGCTGCGCGAGCGCGGGCATCAGATCGTGGTGGAAGATCCGCTTCAGGATTATAACTTCGGCGGTGCGCAGGTGATTTACCGTATGCCGGAAGGGCACTACGTGGCCGCGACGGAAAGCCGCAAAGACGGGCAGGCGCTGGTGAGTTAATTAACGCCCGGTGGCGCTGCGCTTACCGTGCCTACGCTGTGCTTTTTGTAGGCCGGGTAAGGCGCAGCCGTCACCCGGCTTTTTTTCAACCAATGCTAAACGGATCTGCATCCTGCCAGGCCGGAAACTTCTCCCGATACTCCTTTAACGCCGTTAACGAGATCTCAGCGTCAATTCGTGTTGCCTGATGCGGCTCGGCGGTGGCAATAATCTCACCCTGCGGACTTATCACCCGGCTGTCACCGCGATAGTGATGCCCGTTGCCGTCCGTTCCCACGCGGTTACAGCCAACGACATAAGCCTGATTTTCAATCGCGCGCGCGGTCAGTAAAGCCTGCCAGTGCAGGGAGCGTGGGGCGGGCCAGTTGGCGACGTACAACGCCAGGTCATAATCGTTGCGGTTGCGCGACCACACCGGGAAGCGCAGGTCATAGCAGACCAGCGGCAGAATACGCCAGCCGCGCCATTCAAATACCACGCGTTCGCTTCCGGCTTCATAATGTTGATGTTCATCCGCCATGCGGAACAGGTGGCGCTTATCGTAGAAATGGACTTTTCCTTCCGGCTCAACCAGCAGGAAGCGGTTGACCGGTCCGCGCCCGGTCTGGAGTGCGACGCTACCGGCAATCAGCGCATTTGTTTCCTGCGCCCTGGCGTGCATCCAGGCCACCACCTCGTCCTGCGGCATGGACTGTTTTGCTGCCTCCATCGCGAAACCTGTGGTAAACATCTCCGGCAGGACAATCACATCGCGTCCGGTAATCTCTTCCAGCTGGCGATCAAAATGGCGAAGGTTGGCGGGGCCGTCCATCCACACTAAAGGTTGCTGCAAAACAGAAATCTTTAAACCAGGCACGATACAGGCTCCTTAATAAACACTTTTTGACACTGTAGCACGTCATTACCAGAAAATGTGGCAATAAAAAACCCCGCGCGGGGCGGGGTTTGTGGGAGCAAAAGGCCTTATGCCGCTTCAGGTTTGCGGTGCTTCTCTGGCAGCTTTACCGGCTGTGTCGCCAGCTCTTCAGGTTCGAAATCATCCACATTAATACTGCGCAGACGGCTCTCTTCGGCTTTCACCAGAATCGCAGCTTCGCTGTTGTCGATGATGCCACCCGCCAGCGCCTGTTTTGCCAGCTCATCCAGTCGTGTAAACGGCAGGTTTTTGCCCAGCTGTTTGCAGATCTTCTGGTGAATCGGGTCGGCGGCCATCACGTCAAGCAGCGCCTCTTCCAGCAAACCTACCGGGTTATGCGGGGTAGGTGCCAGATATTGACCCCGACCAATACGAGAGCGGGTTGCGCTTGGTACCTGGAGGATTTTTGCCACTTTGTGATCCAGCTTGTCGGACGGCGCCAGGTGATGACGACCGGTCGGGAAGATCACCGCGCGCAGGGCACCCGCTACGAAGCGGTTCGGGAAGTTCGCCAGCAGATCGTCAATCGCCTGTTCGGCCTGATACATCGCATCCTGAACGCCCCAGTGCACCAGCGGCAGATCCGCTTCCTGACGGCCTTCATCGTCGTAGCGTTTCAGCACCGCAGAGGCCAGGAAGATCTGGCTCAGCACATCACCCAGACGGGCGGAGATGCGTTCGCGACGCTTCAGGCTACCGCCCAGCACCGCCATGGAAACGTCAGACAGCAGAGCCAGGTTGGCGCTCAGACGGTTCAGGTGCTGGTAGTAACGTTTGGTCGCATCGCCGGTTGGCGTCGCGCTGGTCAGCCCGCGCGTCAGGCCCAGCCAGAAGCTGCGCACCTTGTTGCTGCCGACGTGACCGATATGTTTGAACAGCAGTTTGTCGAAGGCATCCACATCATTATTCTGCGCGGCAGCCATCTCTTCCAGCACGTACGGATGGCAACGAATCGCACCCTGGCCGAAGATCATCATGCTGCGGGTCAGGATGTTTGCCCCTTCCACGGTGATGGCAATCGGCGCACCCTGATAGCCGCGCGCCAGGAAGTTGCCTTCGCCGAGCATGATACCTTTACCGCCTGCGATATCCATTGCATCAATAATTGACTGCTGTGCGCGGTGGGTACAGTGATACTTCACAATCGCTGACAGCACGGCGGGTTTTTCGCCCAGCATAATGCCGTAGGTAATCAGCGAGGCTGCGGCGTCCATCACGTAGGCATTGCCCGCAATACGCGCCAGCGGCTCTTCGATACCTTCCATCTTGCCGATGGAGATTTTGAACTGACGGCGGATATGCGCGTAAGCCCCAATCCCCATCGCCACCGATTTCAGACCGCCTGTTGAGTTCGACGGCAGGGTAATGCCGCGGCCCACAGACAGACATTCCACCAGCATACGCCAGCCCTGCCCGGCCATTTTCGGGCCACCGATGATGTAGTCAATCGGGACAAAGATATCCTGACCGCGGGTAGGACCGTTCTGGAAGGGTACGTTCAGCGGGAAGTGACGGCGACCAATTTCAACGCCCGGAGTCGAGGTTGGGATCAGCGCACAGGTAATACCCAGCTCTTCTTCACCGCCCAGCAGTTTTTCCGGGTCAGAGAGTTTGAACGCCAGGCCCAGCACCGTGGCGATAGGTGCGAGGGTGATATAACGTTTGTTCCAGGTCAGGCGCATGCCCAGCACCTGCTGGCCCTGCCATTCGCCCATGCAAACCACGCCGGTATCAGGGATTGCGCCGGCATCGGAGCCCGCTTCGGGGCTGGTCAGCGCGAAGCACGGAATTTCCTGACCACGCGCCAGACGCGGCAGGTAGTGATCTTTCTGCTCTTCTGTACCGTAATGCTGTAACAGCTCGCCCGGGCCTAAGGAGTTTGGCACGCCAACGGTGATCGCCAGGATCCCGGAGACACCCGCCAGTTTTTGCAGCACACGAGCCTGAGCGTAAGCGGAGAATTCCAGACCGCCGTACTCTTTCTTAATGATCATCGCGAAGAAGCGATGCTCTTTAAGGTATGCCCACAGCTCAGGCGGCAGGTCGGCCATTTCGTGAGTGATGGCAAAGTCGTTTGCCATGCGGCACGCTTCTTCTACCGGACCATCAATAAAGGCTTGTTCTTCGGCGGTCAGACGCGGCTGCGGATAGTTGTGAAGCTTTTTCCAGTCCGGGTTGCCCTGGAACAGATCGCCTTCCCACCAGGTCGTACCGGCGTCAATCGCTTCTTTCTCTGTACGCGACATCGGCGGCATCACTTTACGGAATCCCCTGAACACCGGCGCAGAGATCATCGACTTACGCATCGGCGTCAGGTTGAACGGCAGCAAAATGATGGCCAGGGGAACAAGGACCCAGATATTCCACAGGCCAGCGACGCCAAGTGCAGCCGTCCAGGCCAGAAGAATCAGGCTACTCAGGAATAAACTGACACGGTGATAGAACAACACACCGAGCAGCACAACGGTTGCGAGAATGCTCAAAATCATCATAAAGAAAAGCTCCCTTGCTTGTAGGAGGTCTGACCACTTGTGATGATATGGTTGTAGTTGATGTCATTTCCTTTAGCAATGTGTTTACAAAATAATTACAACCTGGTTCACATTGTTCGCGTTTTAGCCGGCACAAAAAATCAAAACGCCGGACGATTCGCATGGCTTTAGCTTCTCGCTTTTACTGCTATCCGGTACACTCCACTGTGTTATTTCATCAATACTGAAGGATTATCCTCATGTACCAGGATCTTATTCGTAACGAACTGAACGAAGCGGCGGAAACGCTGGCGAATTTTCTGAAAGATGATGCCAATATTCACGCTATTCAGCGCGCGGCGGTCCTGCTTGCCGACAGCTTCAAAGCCGGCGGTAAAGTGCTCTCCTGCGGTAACGGCGGTTCCCACTGTGACGCCATGCACTTCGCCGAAGAGCTGACCGGACGCTATCGTGAAAACCGTCCGGGCTACCCGGCGATTGCGATTTCCGACGTGAGCCACATCTCCTGTGTAGGCAACGACTTCGGTTACGACCATATCTTTTCCCGCTACGTTGAAGCCGTAGGCCGTGAAGGCGACGTGCTGCTGGGTATCTCCACGTCCGGTAACTCTGCTAACGTGATCAAAGCGATCGCCGCCGCGCGTGAGAAGGGCATGAAAGTGATCACCCTGACCGGGAAAGATGGCGGTAAGATGGACGGTACAGCGGACATTGAAATCCGTGTACCACACTTCGGTTATGCGGATCGCGTTCAGGAAATTCATATCAAAGTGATCCACATCCTGATCCAACTGATCGAAAAAGAGATGGTTAAGTAAGACTTCGCTGGGGGGCGCCGGTGCCCCCCGCTGTTGTGGAGGTGATCTATGTGCGAACTGCTCGGGATGAGCGCCAATGTGCCAACCGATATCTGCTTTAGTTTTACCGGGCTGGTTCAGCGCGGTGGAGGAACCGGGCCGCATAAAGACGGCTGGGGTATTACCTTCTACGAAGGCAAAGGATGTCGCACGTTTAAAGATCCACAACCCAGCTTTAACTCACCCATTGCCAGACTGGTGCAGGACTATCCTATTAAATCCTGTTCGGTGATCGCCCATATCCGCCAGGCAAATCGCGGCGAAGTGGCGCTGGAAAATACCCATCCGTTTACCCGTGAACTGTGGGGCCGTAACTGGACCTATGCGCACAACGGGCAGCTTTCGGGCTATAAGTCGCTGGAAACCGGCAATTTCCGTCCTGTCGGTGAAACGGACAGCGAAAAAGCATTTTGCTGGCTGCTGCACAAGCTGACCGAGCGCTACCCCCGTACGCCCGGCAACATGACCGCCGTTTTTAAGTACATAGCGTCACTGGCGTCTGAGTTACGCGAGAAGGGCGTCTTTAATATGCTGCTGTCTGACGGGCGCTACGTGATGGCGTTCTGCTCGACGAATCTGTTCTGGATCACCCGACGTGCACCGTTTGGCGTCGCCACGCTGCTCGATCAGGATGTGGAAATTGATTTTCAGAAGGAGACCACACCGAACGATGTGGTCACTGTCATTGCAACGCAGCCGCTGACCGGCAACGAAACCTGGCAAAAGATCATGCCAGGCGAGTGGGCGCTATTTTGTCTCGGGGACCGCGTAATTTGACGCCAGCTGCGGCTGAACCACTTCATGGCTGAGCGGTTTACTCACCACGTAACGGCCATTGACGATGGACACCACCGGCGGCTTATGGGTCTGCTCGAAGTAGTCATAGCCCGGTTTTAGCTGTTTCCAGAAATCTGTGTAAACAGAGTACTTATGGCGCGCCATGTTCGCATCCGTCATACGGAACGGATAGATGCTGACCTGAACATTCGGCTGGCCGAAGACCAGTGCGCCCGTGACAAACTGGAAGATTTCATCAATGCCGGAATCCGTCATCGCATAACAACCGACTGACACGCAGGCACCGTGAATCATCAGGTATTTCCCTTCGTAACCGTGCGCACGGTCGAAGGCATTGGGGAAACCGATGTTAATCGCTTTATAGAACCGGCTGTCCGGTTTTAGCTGGTTACGCTGAACGTTGTAAAACCCTTCCGGACTTTTGAAGTCACCCTGGCGCTGTTTCGGCCCCAGCCCGCCAGAATAGTTACAGATTTTGTAGCTATCGAGCAGCTGATACGTCTCGCCCATTTTGACAAACAGATCGAGTGTGCGCTCTTCCTTGAAGATTTGAATATAAACCGGGGATCCCATCAACTGCTGTTTATACTCTTTGCTGACCGGCGTCGTTGAACTATTACTGCCAAGCAGCCCGGCAAACGACATGCACGGTATCAGAAGCATCGCAATGAACAATGCGATTTTACGCATACTACTGGTTCCTTGATAAAACAATGACCAACTTGCCAGAACGGCAAAAGACACCCGAAATCAGACTAATCTGGACAGGAGCGCTCACATTAGCACCGATGGAGATTTTCGCAAGAGCCAACCTTTGCGTTTACAAATTAGTTTTACTTTATAACCCATTCATAATGTCCTGACTCCAGGAACTTTGCGCAATAGCTCGCATTTCGGCGCGCCAGACGGCGGATTTGCTGCCCCTGGCAGGGCCGAAAATGGTACACTCCGGCCTCTCTGGATTGTTGTTCATGGATACCTGCTAACCACATGTTTAGAATCAGAAAAGGACTCGATCTGCCAATCTCTGGCGTGCCTGAACAGCACGTCACCACCGGCGCCAGTATTCATCATGTCGCTATTGTAGGTGATGATTACGTGGGCATGCGTCCCGCGATGCTGGTACAGGAAGGCGATCGCGTAATAAAAGGTCAGGCGCTCTTCGAGGATAAAAAAAATCCTGGCGTTATGTTTACAGCCCCAGCCAGCGGCACCGTTGTCGCCATCCATCGTGGTGAGCGTCGCGTCCTGCAATCGGTTGTTATTCAAATTGAAGGCGATGAGAAACGCGAATTTGCGCGTTTTGACGCCGCCGATCTTGTCACCCTCAGCCACGACGCGGTGCAGACGCAACTGCTGGAGTCGGGACTGTGGACGGCGCTTCGCACGCGCCCCTATAGCAAAACGCCCGTGCCTGGCACTGTGCCGGCCGCTATCTTCGTCACGGCCATCGACACCAACCCGCTCAGCGCAGATCCGCAGCCTCTTATCCTGGCGGAACGAAACGCTTTCGATGCCGGCCTCACCGTGTTAACGCGCCTGACGCCGGGCAAAGTGCATGTCTGTCAGGCCAGCGGCGGTAAGCTGGGCGGGCATCCGCAAGGGCAGGTAGCCTTTAATGAATTTGCCGGCCCGCATCCGGCCGGGCTGGTGGGAACGCATATTCATTTCCTGGAGCCGGTAAGCCTGACGAAACAGGTCTGGCATCTTAATTATCAGGACGTGATCGCTATCGGTAAGCTGTTCACCACGGGTGAGCTGTGCGCAGAACGCATTATTGCCATCGGCGGCCCTCAGGCAACCCAACCGCGTCTGGTTCGCACGCTGCTTGGGGCGGACCTGACGGCGCTGTTGGCTGGCGAAACGAAAGAGGGTGAAAACCGTATTATTTCCGGTTCGGTGCTGAGCGGCAGGCACGCGACAGGCCCGATGGCCTGGCTGGGTCGTTTCCATCTTCAGGTGAGCGTTGTGCTTGAAGGACGCGAGAAAGAGCTGTTCGGCTGGGTACTGCCTGGTGCAGAAAAATACTCGGTAACGCGCACCACGCTCGGCCACTTCCTGCGTCGTAAGCTGTTTAACTTCTCCACCAGCACCAACGGCGGTGAGCGCGCCATGGTTCCGATTGGCAACTACGAACGCGTGATGCCGCTGGATATTCTGCCCACCGTGCTGCTACGCGATCTCCTGGCCGGCGATACCGACGGTGCCCAGGCGTTGGGCTGTCTGGAGCTGGACGAAGAAGATCTGGCGCTGTGTACCTACGTGTGTCCAGGTAAATACGAATATGGACCCGTATTGCGCGAGGTGTTAACCCGCATTGAGCAGGAAGGATAACCATGGGCTTAAAACACCTCTTTGAAAAAATTGAGCCGCACTTTACCGAAGGGAAGCTCAAAAAGTACTACCCGCTGTATGAAGCGACAACGACCATTTTCTACACGCCGGGTCTGGTGACGAAAGGCGCGGCGCACGTTCGCGACGCCATCGACCTCAAGCGAATGATGATTCTGGTCTGGTTTGCGGTCTTCCCGGCCATGTTCTGGGGGATGTATAACGTTGGGTTGCAAACTATTCCGGCGCTGCACCATATGTACAATGCAGAGCAGCTGGCGCAGGTGATTCAGTCTGACTGGCACTATCGTCTGGCGCAGTCGCTGGGGGTGAGCTTTGCGGCAGATGCCGGCTGGGTCAGCATGATGACGCTGGGCGCTGTCTTCTTCCTCCCTATCTATATGACTGTCTTTATCGTGGGCGGTTTCTGGGAGGTGCTGTTCGCTATTATTCGCAAACATGAGATCAACGAGGGCTTCTTTGTTACTTCTATTCTGTTTGCGCTGATTGTTCCGCCAACGCTGCCGCTCTGGCAGGCGGCGATGGGGATCAGCTTTGGCGTGGTGATTGCCAAGGAGATCTTCGGCGGGACCGGACGCAACTTCCTCAATCCGGCGCTGGCAGGGCGCGCGTTCCTGTTCTTTGCTTATCCGGCGCAAATCTCGGGCGACCTGGTGTGGACGGCAGCAGACGGATTCTCTGGCGCGACGCCACTTTCACAGTGGGCGGCTGGCGGCGGCGAAACGCTGGTCAATAATGCAACCGGACAGCCTGTCACCTGGTTTGATGCGTTTATCGGCAATATTCCAGGCTCCATCGGTGAAGTGTCTACCCTGATGATTTTGATCGGCGGGGCCATCATCCTCTTTGGCCGCGTGGCGTCCTGGCGCATTGTCGCAGGCGTCATGCTCGGGATGGTACTCACCGCCACGCTTTTCAACTTCATTGGTTCAGACACAAACCCGATGTTCTCCATGCCGTGGTACTGGCACCTCGTGCTGGGAGGCTTTGCGTTTGGCATGATGTTCATGGCCACCGATCCGGTCTCGGCTTCGTTTACCGACAGAGGTAAATGGTGTTACGGCGCGCTCATTGGGGTGATGTGTGTACTGATTCGCGTGGTCAACCCGGCTTATCCGGAAGGGATGATGTTGGCCATTCTGTTTGCCAATCTGTTTGCGCCGCTGTTCGACTACCTGGTCGTGCGCGCCAACATTAAGCGGAGGAAGGCGCGTGGCTGAGATCAAAAATAACGACAGCATCAGCAAAACGCTGCTGGTGGTGCTGGTACTGTGTCTGGTCTGTTCCATTGTCGTGGCCGGTTCTGCCGTAGGGTTAAAACCGCTACAGCAGGAGCAACGAGCGCTGGATAAACAGCGTAACATCCTGGCCGTGGCCGGGCTGATGCAGGAAGGCATGACGAAGGATGACGTCGCAGCGGTGTTTGCCGAACGTATTACCGCACGGCTGGTGGATTTAAAAACCGGGGAGTTAATGGATAAAGACCCGGCGAAATACAACCAGCCGCTGGCGCTAAAAGATCCGCAGATGAGCACCACGCTTGACGCCTCGCAGGATCCGGCAGGCATTAAGCGCCGCAGCAATGTCGCGGAGATTTACCTCGTCCGTGACGAGCAAAAGCGCATCCAGGAAATCGTGTTGCCCATCTATGGCAACGGTTTATGGTCAATGATGTACGCCTTTGTGGCGTTGGATACCGATGGTCGTACGGTGAAAGGCATTACTTATTACGATCAGGGCGAAACACCAGGGCTGGGGGGCGAAGTTGAGAACCCTAACTGGCGGGCACAGTTTGTTGGTAAAAAAGTGCTCGACGACAACGGCCAGCCTGCGCTGAAGGTGGTGAAAGGGGGCGCGCGTCCCGGCGATGAATTTGCCGTTGATGGCCTTTCCGGCGCCACGCTCACCTCTAACGGTGTGCAGCACAGCTTTGATTTCTGGATGGGTGAACTGGGCTTTGGTCCCTTCCTGAAGAATGTACGTGAAGGAGCGCTGAATAATGGCTGATACGGGTGAACTGAAAGAAGTTAAAAAGGTGCTGATTGGCCCGCTGTTAGCCAATAACCCGATAACGCTACAGGTGCTGGGGGTGTGCTCGGCGCTGGCGGTGACCACCAAGCTGGAAACGGCGGTGGTCATGACGCTGGCGGTAACGCTGGTGACAGCGTTTTCCAGCATGTTTATCTCAATGATCCGCCACCACATACCCAACAGCGTGAGGATCATCGTGCAGATGGCGATTATCGCCTCGCTGGTGATCGTGGTCGATCAGCTCCTGCGCGCCTTCGCCTATGAAACCTCAAAGCAGCTTTCGGTGTTTGTCGGCCTGATAATCACCAACTGCATCGTGATGGGGCGTGCTGAAGCCTATGCGATGAAAATGCCACCGCTGGCGAGCTTTATGGACGGTATTGGCAACGGCCTGGGTTACGGCGTGATCCTGTTGACGGTTGGTTTCCTGCGCGAACTTATTGGCAGCGGCAAGCTGTTTGGCATTCCGGTGCTGGATACGGTACAGAACGGCGGCTGGTATCTGCCGAACGGCCTGTTCCTGCTGGCCCCAAGCGCATTTTTCATTATCGGTTTGCTGATCTGGCTGATTCGTACGTTGAAGCCTGAACAGCAGGAAAAGGAGTAACCGACAATGGCTCATTACCTGAGTTTATTTGTGCGCGCGGTGTTTGTTGAAAACATGGCGCTCGCTTTCTTCCTGGGCATGTGTACGTTCCTTGCCGTTTCTAAAAAGGTATCGACGGCATTTGGTCTGGGCGTGGCAGTTACCGTTGTGCTGGGGCTTTCCGTTCCGATTAACAACCTGGTATTCAACTTCGTGCTGCGCGATGGCGCGCTGGTGGAGGGGGTTGATCTTAGCTTCCTGAACTTCATCACCTTTATCGGAGTGATTGCGGCGCTTGTTCAGATCCTGGAGATGATCCTCGATAAATACTTCCCGTCGCTGTACAACGCGCTGGGGATCTTCCTGCCGCTGATCGCCGTGAACTGCGCCATCTTCGGTGGCGTCTCGTTTATGGTTCAGCGCGATTACAACTTCAGTGAATCGGTTGTGTATGGCTTCGGTTCCGGTATCGGCTGGATGCTGGCGATTGTCACCATGGCGGGGATCCGTGAAAAAATGAAATATGCCAACGTACCTGCGGGGCTTCGTGGCTTAGGGATCACCTTTATCACCACCGGCCTGATGGCGTTGGGCTTTATGTCCTTCTCCGGTGTGCAGCTATAAGGGCTAACAGATGGAAATTATTCTTGGCGTGGTGATGTTCACGCTGATAGTACTGGTGCTGTCAGGGCTGATCCTGGCGGCGCGTGCGAAGCTGGTCAATTCCGGGGATGTGATCATTGATATCAATGACGATCCGCAGAATCAGATCCGTACCCCGGCAGGGGATAAGCTGCTTAACACGCTCTCCGGCAACGGGATTTTTGTCTCGTCTGCCTGTGGCGGCGGTGGCTCCTGTGGCCAGTGCCGTGTGACGGTCAAAGAGGGCGGCGGTGATATTCTGCCAACGGAACTGTCGCATATCACGAAGCGTGAAGCGAAAGAGGGATGCCGTCTGGCGTGCCAGGTCGCTGTGCGCCAGAACATGAAGATTGAGCTGCCGGAGGAGATCTTCGGCGTGAAAAAATGGGAGTGCGAAGTTATCTCTAACGATAACAAAGCCACGTTCATCAAAGAGCTCAAGCTGCGTGTCCCTGAAGGGGAGAGCGTCCCGTTCCGTGCGGGTGGGTATATCCAGATTGATTGTCCGGCACACACCGTCGCGTATGCTGACTTCGATGTGCCTGAGGAGTACCGGGCAGACTGGGATAAATTTAACCTCTTCCGCTTTGTTTCCGAGGTAAAAGAGCCCGCGCTTCGCGCCTATTCCATGGCTAACTATCCGGAAGAGAAGGGCATTATTATGCTCAACGTGCGTATCGCCACGCCGCCACCGAATGTGCCTGATGCCCCTCCTGGCGTCATGTCGTCGTATATCTGGTCCCTCAAGCCTGGCGACAAAGTGACGATTTCCGGCCCGTTCGGCGAATTCTTTGCCAAAGATACTGACGCGGAGATGGTCTTTATCGGCGGCGGTGCGGGTATGGCGCCGATGCGTTCGCATATTTTTGACCAGCTCAAACGACTTGGCAGCAAGCGTAAGATCAGCTTCTGGTACGGGGCGCGTTCACTGCGCGAAATGTTCTATGACGATGAGTTTGAACAACTGGCGCGTGATAACCCTAACTTTACCTTCCATGTGGCGCTATCCGATCCGCAGCCGGAAGATAACTGGACAGGCTATACGGGCTTCATCCACAACGTGCTGTATGAAAATTACCTCAAACAGCACCCGGCACCGGAAGATTGCGAGTTCTATATGTGTGGTCCGCCAATGATGAACGCCGCCGTGATTAAGATGCTAAAAGATCTTGGCGTGGAAGATGAGAACATCATGCTCGATGATTTCGGAGGCTGATTATGCTGACTTTTCTGGCGACCTTTGCGGTGTTTGTGCTGGTGATCTTCGGCATGTCCTTAGGCTGGATCATCAAGCGTAAAAGCATTCAGGGCAGTTGCGGAGGCATCTCTTCCATCGGAATGGAAAAAGTGTGCGATTGTCCGGAACCGTGCGATGCGCGGAAAAAGCGGATGGCTCGCGAGCAGCAACGCATTCTTTAGTCTTCCAGGTCGGGTAAGGCAACGCCGCCACCCGACAATTCCTGCGCGCACTTCTCAACCCTCATTTGTTTACTGTATACTTATCCAGTAATAAGTGAGGGCTTACTATGCGCAAAATAATCCATGTCGATATGGACTGCTTTTTTGCCGCAGTGGAGATGCGTGACAACCCGGCGCTGCGGGATATTCCGATCGCCATTGGCGGCAGCCGGGTTCAGCGCGGTGTCATCAGCACCGCCAACTATCCTGCTCGCAAATACGGCGTGCGCAGCGCCATGCCGACAGCGATGGCGCTGAAACTGTGCCCGCATCTCACTCTTTTGCCCGGACGTTTTGATGCCTATAAAGAAGCATCGAGCCACATTCGGGAGATCTTCTCCCGCTACACCTCACTGATTGAACCGTTATCGCTGGATGAAGCCTATCTGGATGTCACCCACAGCGTGCACTGCCACGGCTCCGCCACCCTGATGGCGCAGGAGATCCGCCAGACTATTTTTAACGAGCTGAACCTGACGGCATCGGCAGGCGTCGCGCCGGTCAAATTTCTCGCCAAAATCGCCTCCGATTTAAATAAGCCCAACGGCCAGTACGTCATCACTCCGGAAGAGGTTCCGGCGTTTTTAAGGACGCTGCCGCTCAGCAAAATCCCCGGCGTGGGCAAAGTCTCCGCCGCGAAGCTGGAAAGTATGGGGCTACGCACCTGCGAAGACGTTCAGCGCAGCGATCTGGCGCTGCTGCTTAAGCGTTTTGGCAAGTTTGGCCGCGTACTGTGGGAACGCAGTCAGGGCATTGATGACCGGGATGTGAACAACGAACGGCTGCGTAAATCGGTCGGCGTTGAACGCACGCTCAGCGAAGATATCCATGACTGGACCGAGTGTGAAACCATTATTACGGAACAGCTTTATCCTGAGCTTGAACGACGCTTACTGAAGGTCAAACCGGATCTGCTTATTGCCCGACAGGGCATCAAACTGAAATTTAACGATTTTCAGCAGACGACGCAGGAGCACGTCTGGCCACGCCTCAACAAAGAGGATCTTATCGCGACGGCGAAAAAGGCGTGGGAAGAACGGCGGGGCGGACGAGGGGTGAGGCTGGTGGGGCTGCACGTCACCTTGCTGGATCCGCAGCTGGAGCGTCAACTGGTGTTGGGACTGTAGATTACGCTAATCGTAGGCCCGGCAAGCGTAGCGCCACCGGGCATCAAACGGCTAATTACTTAACAGGAATTGCTTTCAGCAGCTCAGTCAGCAGCGTCCAGTAGTGACCGACGCTTTCAATGTGAACCTGCTCATCCGGGGAGTGTGGCCCGGTGATGGTTGGCCCGATGGAGACCATGTCCATATCCGGATACGGTTTCTTGAACAGACCACACTCCAGACCCGCATGAATAACCTGAATGTTCGGGGTGCTGTTGAACAGTCGCTGATAAGTTTCACGCACCAGTGCCATGACCGGAGAACTTGCATCCGGCTGCCAGCCCGGGTAGCTGCCTTTTGCAGACGTTTTCGCGCCCGCCAGGGTACCCAGAGATTCCAGCATGCTCACAACGTACTCTTTACCGCTGTCGATCAAGGAACGGATCAGGCAGATGATCTCTGCGCTGTCGTCACCCATGGTCACCACGCCCACGTTCAGGGAGGTTTCCACCACGCCTTTCGCCACGTCAGAGTTGCGAATAACGCCGTTTGGCGTTGCGTTCAGCAGCTGGACGAACGTGTCACGAGACTGTGCGGTCAGCGCGGCTTTATCCGTCGTAACGGACTCCAGCACCACCGTCAGGTTTTTCTCTTTTGCAGACAGTTCGTTTTTCAGGATCTCCAGATACACGCTGGAGAGGTTTTTCAGCTCGTCCGCTTTCGACGCAGGCACCGCCACGGTAGCGAAGGCTTCGCGAGGGATCGCGTTACGCAGAGTACCGCCGTTGAAGTCCACCAGACGCAGATCCAGTTCAGCGGCATGGCCCGCCAGAAAACGCGCCAGCAGTTTGTTGGCGTTGCCCAGGCCCAGGTGAATATCACCGCCGGAGTGACCGCCTTTCAGCCCTTTCAGCGTCAGCTTAAAGGTCTCGAATCCGGCAGGGATCGCTTCGCGGGACAGCGGCAGGGTAGAGATAAAATCGATCCCGCCCGCGCAGCCCATGTAGATCTCACCCTCTTCTTCGGAGTCGGTGTTGATCAGAATGTCCGCTTGCAGCCAGTTTGCCTGGAGACCGAACGCGCCATCCATGCCCGCTTCTTCAGTCATGGTCAGCAGCACTTCCAGCGGACCGTGTTCAACGCTGTCGTCAGCCAGCACGGCCAGCGCGGAAGCCATACCAATACCGTTATCTGCGCCCAGGGTCGTGCCGCGCGCCTTCACCCACTCGCCGTCGATGTACGGCTGAATCGGGTCTTTTGTGAAGTCGTGAACGGTGTCGTTGTTTTTCTGCGGAACCATATCCAGGTGCGCCTGCAATACCACTGGCTTACGGTTTTCCATACCTGCGGTGGCAGGTTTGCGGATAAGAATATTGCCAACCTGGTCGCGCTCAGCGTGCAGACCTTTTTCCTTCGCCCAACCCATAATATGTTCGGCAAGCTGTTCTTCGTGATAGGAAGGGTGCGGAATGGAGCAGATTTTGGCAAAAATATCCCACAGCGGCTGTGGAGATAATTGAGACAGTTCAGACACGATAGGTCTCCTTGTCGTTGCGCTGCAAAACAATGTTGCAGGTCACAGGGTTAGCAGGTTAATCGTTACCACAAGTCAGGCTTGCGAGATGCAACTGAGAATACCACTTTCTCCCGTGGCTGGTAGCATTAAGCATGTAAAAACTCAGGCTCATGGCGCGTAACACTGGTTTTTAGTGCGTCAGATCTCTATAATCTCGCGCAACCTGGTTCACCCTCATTTTTTTAAGCCGTATATAAACAGGCTGGGACACTTCACATGAGCGAAAAATACGTCGTCACCTGGGACATGTTGCAGATTCACGCACGCAAACTGGCTGCGCGTCTGATGCCTTCCGAACAGTGGAAAGGCATTATTGCCGTCAGCCGTGGCGGTCTGGTACCGGGGGCGCTGCTGGCTCGTGAGCTGGGTATTCGTCATGTCGATACCGTATGTATCTCCAGCTACGATCACGACAACCAGCGCGAACTGAAAGTGCTGAAACGCGCGGAAGGCGACGGTGAAGGCTTTATCGTTATCGACGATCTGGTGGACACCGGCGGTACCGCGGTGGCTATCCGCGAAATGTATCCAAAAGCGCACTTCGTCACGATCTTTGCGAAACCAGCGGGTCGCCCACTGGTTGATGATTACGTCATTGATATCCCGCAGGATACCTGGATTGAACAGCCATGGGATATGGGCGTGGTCTTCGTACCGCCTATCTCTGGCCGTTAATTTCAGTACGTAACTTTACACGCCCGGTTATGCCGGGCGTTGTTCTTTTTAGCCTGCCACGCGTTACAATGGTCTTCATATGACGTATCCATGGAGGCAACGCAATGACGCAGGCGAATCTTACCGAAACTCTCTTCAAACCCCGTTTCAAGCACCCTGAAACGTCGACGCTGGTGCGTCGGTTTAATCCGGGGACAATGCCTGCCGTTCAGTCAGCGTTAGACGGAAAGAACGTGCCCCACTGGTATCGAATGATTAACCGCCTGATGTGGATCTGGCGCGGCATCGATCCGCGTGAAATCCTCGACGTGCAGGCGCGTATCGTGATGAGCGAGTCCGAGCGTACCGACAGCGATCTCTACGATACGGTGGTGGGCTACCGTGGTGGAAACTGGATCTACGAATGGTCAAAGCAGGCCATGCTCTGGCAGCAAAAAGCGGGCCAGGAAGAAGATGCCACTCTCAGCGGAAAGCACTGGCTGCATGCGGCAAATCTGTACAGCATCGCTGCATATCCGCATCTTAAAGGCGACGAACTGGCAGAGCAGGCCCAGGCGCTGGCAAACCGGGCTTATGAAGAGGCCGCGCAGCGGTTGCCTGGCCGGATGCGTGAAATTGAGTTCGCCATTCCCGGTGGCAGCCCGGTGACCGGATTCCTGCATATGCCGGAGGGGGAAGGGCCGTTCCCGACGGTTCTGATGTGCGGTGGACTGGACTCGTTACAAATTGACTATTACAGCCTGTATGAGCGCTACTTTGCCCCAAACGGAATCGCCATGCTGACGCTTGATATGCCTTCCATTGGTTTTTCATCCAAATGGAAACTTACGCAAGACTCCAGCCTGCTGCACCAGCATGCTTTAAAAGCGCTGGAGAATATCCCTTGGGTTGACCACACCCGGGTTGGCGCGTTTGGCTTCCGCTTTGGCGCTAACGTCGCGGTACGGCTTGCCTACCTTGAATCTTCACGCCTGAAGGCCGTCGCCTGTCTTGGCCCGGTGGTGCATGCTCTGTTAAGCGATCCTGCGCGTCAGGGTAGCGTTCCTGAGATGTATCTGGACGTGCTGGCGAGCCGACTTGGCATGCATGATGCTTCAGACGAAGCGTTGCGCATTGAACTTAATCGTTATTCATTAAAAACGCAGGGCTTACTCGGCCGCCGCTGCCCAACCCCGTTGATGTCCGGTTTCTGGAAGAACGATCCGTTTAGCCCTGAAGAGGAGTCACGCTTAATCACGTCGTCATCTTCTGACGGTAAATTGCTGGAGGTACCCTTCAGCCCGGTGTACCAGAATTTTGACAAAGCGCTGAAAGAGATCACACGCTGGATCACGCAGAGATTGTGTTAATAGTTTGCTAAATTTCGTTGGTTTGGTAAAACAGTGCTTCACAAAAGGAGATCGCAATGACGTTACCGAGTGGACACCCGAAAAGTAGACTGATTAAGAAGTTCATGGCTCTTGGCCCGTATATTCGAGAAGAGCAGTGTGAAGAGAATCGCTTTTTTTTCGACTGCCTGGCTGTTTGCGTCAACGTGAAGCCTGCACCCGAAAAACGTGAGTTCTGGGGCTGGTGGATGGAAATGGAAGCACAGGAAAACCGTTTTACCTATAGCTATCAGTTTGGCCTGTTTAATAAAGACGGGCACTGGCAGGCGACGAGCATCAAAGATCAGGAAGTGATCGATCGTCTGGAGCATACGCTAAAAGAATTTCACGGCAAAGCTCGTGATCTGCTGGCAACGCTGGATCTGAAGCTGGAGCCTGCGGACGATTTTTCCAGCGAAGCGGTGAAACTGAGAGCCTGATGATGTCACAGCGCCGGGTGGCGGCTACGCCTTACCCGGCCTGAAAAATGTACTATCCCGTACGCCCGGTAAGCACAGCGTCACCGGGCACAAAAAAACCGGCTCAGCGCCGGTTTTTTATTACCACAACATCAGAACTGGTAGGTCATGCCCAGCGCAACGATATCATCGCTGCTTACGCCCAGTTTATTATCGTCATCGATCTGGTTGATCTTATAATCAACAAACGCAGACATATTTTTGTTGAAATAATATGTAGCACCTACGTCGATGTATTTCACGATATCTTCATCGCCGATACCTTCGATATCTTTGCCTTTAGACTGCACGTAACCCAGAGATGGACGCAGACCAAAGTCAAATTGATATTGTGCGACCACTTCGAAGTTTTGCGCTTTATTTGCAAAGCCACCGGAAATAGGGGCCATATTGCGGGTTTCGGAATAGATAGTGGCCAGATAAATATCGTTGGCATCATATTTCAAACCGGTTGCCCAGCCTTCTGCTTTTTTACCTTCGCCGCGTGCCTGAAGGTTTTGATCGTTAGTGCGATCGGAGCTGGCATAGGCACCAATCACAGAAAAATCGCTGCCGCCGAAGTCATAGCTCAGGGAGGTACCGAAGCCGTCACCGTTTTGCTTCTTCACGTCGCGGTTTTCATTTTTGCCCTGGTATTGCAGGGTCATATTCAGGCCGTCAACCAGGCCAAAGAAATCGGTATTACGGTATGTGGCCAGACCGGAGGCGCGTTTCGTCATGAAGTTATCGGTCTGTGCCAGTCCGTCACCGCCGAACTCCGGGAACATATCGGTGTATGCGGCGACGTCATACAGCGCGCCCAGGTTACGGCCGTAATCCAGTGAGCCGAAGTCTTTCAGTTTCAGCCCGGCAAATGCCAGACGTGTTTTTTGAGAAGAGTCGCTCTCAGCTTTGTTACCTGCGAACTCAGCTTCCCAACGTCCGTAGCCGGTCAGCTGATCGTTAATCTGCGTTTCACCCTTAAAGCCGAAACGAACGTAAGTCTGGTCACCATCCTTAGCGTCATCATCACTGATGTAGTGCATTGCTTTTACTTTGCCGTACACGTCCAGTTTATTCCCGTTTTTATTATAAACTTCTGCTGCCTGAACAGATGCGGAAGCAACTACGCCCATTACCACTAATGCCAGAGTGCTCTTTTTCATTTTCAATCCTGATTTTATAAAAACGCGCTAATATTCGCTGAGCAATAAGATTCGACTTATTACCCCGTGAAAAACAGGAAGGGTTTTATCGTTCGTGGGTGAAAGTTTTATGACAAAGTAAGAATATGTCTAAAAAAGTATGTTTTAATTTTTCGGTAATAAGATTGTCAAAATCTGCCGCTACGCTTCCTGATCCCGCGCAACAAAGTGACGGGTCATGCGCTAAGGCAGTTGGCAACGGAGCTGACACCTGTTAAAACGTCTGACTGACATCATTTTCCCTTATTGTTGAACGGCAGAGAATCATGAGTGACAGCCAGACGCTGGTGGTAAAACTCGGTACCAGTGTGTTAACAGGCGGATCGCGCCGCCTGAATCGTGCCCATATCGTTGAGCTTGTACGTCAGTGCGCTCAGTTGCATGCCGCAGGGCATCGTATTGTGATTGTGACTTCCGGGGCGATTGCCGCCGGGCGTGAACACCTTGGCTACCCCGAACTCCCCGCGACGATCGCTTCCAAACAGCTGCTGGCCGCCGTGGGACAAAGCCGACTCATACAGCTCTGGGAACAACTGTTCTCCATCTACGGCATTCACGTCGGGCAGATGCTGCTGACGCGTGCGGATATGGAAGACAGAGAACGTTTCCTGAACGCCCGCGATACGCTGCGTGCCCTGCTGGATAACCATATCGTTCCGGTCATTAACGAAAACGACGCTGTTGCCACCGCTGAAATCAAAGTGGGCGACAACGATAACCTCTCTGCGCTGGCGGCGATCCTGGCAGGGGCCGATAAGCTGCTGCTTCTGACCGATCAGCAGGGGCTGTTTACCGCTGACCCGCGCTCTAATCCACAGGCTGAACTGATCAAAGACGTTCACGGCATTGACGATGCGCTGCGTGCCATTGCGGGTGACAGCGTTTCTGGTCTGGGGACCGGCGGCATGGGCACCAAGCTCCAGGCCGCGGACGTGGCGTGCCGGGCCGGTATCGACACCATCATCGCCGCGGGCAGCCGTCCGGGTGTGATCGGTGATGTGATGGAAGGCATCTCTGTGGGCACTCGCTTCCACGCCCAGGCGTCCCCGCTGGAAAACCGAAAACGCTGGATCTTTGGTGCGCCACCGGCTGGCGAATTGACCGTGGATGAAGGCGCGACCGCCGCTATTCTGGAAAGAGGAAGCTCGTTACTTCCAAAAGGAATTAAAAGCGTGACAGGCAACTTCTCGCGTGGTGAAGTGATCCGAATCCGTAACCTTGAAGGTCGCGACATCGCTCATGGCGTAAGTCGTTATAACAGCGACGCGCTGCGTCGAATTGCTGGTCACCATTCCCAGCAGATCGACGCCATCCTGGGCTATGAATATGGCCCGGTTGCCGTGCATCGTGACGACATGATTATTCGTTAAGGAGCCAGAACATGCTGGAACAAATGGGCGCAGCCGCGAAAGCCGCCTCTTATAAACTGGCGCTCCTTTCCAGCCGCGAGAAAAATCGCGTGCTGGAAAAAATCGCTGATTATCTGGAATCTCAGTCGCAGGAAATTTTGCTCGCCAACGAGCAGGATCTGCTGGAAGCGCGTCGCAACGGCTTGAGTGAAGCGATGCTCGATCGTCTGGCGCTGACCCCGGCGCGTCTGAAAGGTATTGCCGACGACGTCCGTCAGGTGTGCAACCTCGCCGACCCGGTAGGGCAGGTGATTGACGGTGGGGTGCTAGACAGCGGATTACGCCTTGAGCGTCGCCGCGTGCCGCTTGGCGTCATTGGGGTGATTTACGAAGCGCGTCCAAACGTGACGGTGGATGTCGCCTCCCTGTGCCTGAAGACCGGTAATGCCGCGATCCTGCGTGGCGGGAAGGAGACCTGGCGCACCAACGCCGCGACGGTAAACGTCATTCAGCAGGCGCTGGAGGAGTGTGGTTTACCGGCGGGTGCCGTGCAGGCGATTGAAAGCCCCGACCGTGCGCTGGTCAACGAGATGCTGCGCATGGACAAATACATCGACATGCTGATCCCACGCGGCGGCGCGGGCTTGCACAAGCTGTGCCGTGAGCAATCTACCATTCCGGTGATCACCGGCGGTATTGGCGTATGCCATATCGTAGTGGATGATACCGCGGAGGTAGAACCTGCGCTGAAGATTATCGTCAACGCTAAAACACAGCGTCCAAGCACCTGTAATACGGTAGAAACGCTGCTGGTGCATCAGGGCATCGCCAGTACCTTCCTGCCAGCGCTGAGCAAGCAGATGGCGGAAAGTGGCGTCACGCTGCATGCGGACGAGAGCGCTCTCGCCCTGCTGAAAGACGGTACGGCGAAGGTCGTTCCGGTTAACGCGGAGCAGTACGACGATGAGTATTTGTCGCTGGATCTGAACGTGAAGGTGGTTGCGGATCTCGATGACGCTATTGCGCACATTCGTGAACACGGAACCCAGCATTCTGACGCGATCCTGACGCGCACCCTGCGCAATGCCGATCGGTTTGTGAATGAAGTGGATTCGTCTGCGGTTTACGTGAATGCCTCGACGCGCTTCACCGATGGCGGCCAGTTTGGTCTGGGCGCGGAGGTGGCTGTGAGCACTCAGAAGCTGCACGCCCGCGGTCCGATGGGGCTGGAAGCACTGACCACCTACAAGTGGATCGGCTACGGTGATGATACGATTCGTGGGTAAATAATCGCGGGTGATGCAAAAATAGCCGTTTGATTCAAAAGGGCATTGACGCATCACCCGGTTAGATCTACTCTTTTGCCCCGTGGTTACGCTCGTAACCGGCCTTTCAGGGCCGATATAGCTCAGTTGGTAGAGCAGCGCATTCGTAATGCGAAGGTCGTAGGTTCGACTCCTATTATCGGCACCATCTAAATCAAATAGTTACCCTGCATTCCAGTAAATCTCGTTTTGAGACCATGGCAGCAAATGTTGCTAATGGCTGCACATTTTCGCGTCATCGTTTTGTACCTCAAAGAAGTTGATCGGCGGCATAACCCTAAAGGCTATACCGCCAGCGCCATATTATCGCGCCATTAACGCAAACACTCCCCAGCCAAAGTACTCCCGCGTGTACGTCACATGACGTTCAGGCGCTATCGTCAGCTCCGCCCGAACCTCCTGCGCGAAGTCATCGTCTGGGTTTTCCTCCAGCCAGCGACGCATGGTCATCCATTTTGCGGCTTCGTACCTGTCCCAGCCTCCCTGGTCAGCCAGCACCATTTCAACCAGGTCATAGCCCTGTTGATCGAAAGACGCAACCAGACTGGGCAGAGTGAGAAAGTCTGCAATCGACGAGATGCCGCAGGCCTGAGCTATCTCTGCCGTCGCAGGTACCTGACGCCAGTACGGTTCGCCGATGAGCATTATTCCCCCGGGCTTGAGGCTTTTTGCCAGCAGATCCATTGTCCCGGCTACGCCCCCCGCAATCCAGGTTGCGCCAACGCAGGCCGCCACGTCACATTTTTCATTCGCGACGTAGCCGGCCGCGTCGTTATGAATGAAATGGACGCGTTCGCTGACGCCGAGTTCCTCTGCGCGCCGCGTGGCCTGCGCGGTGAAGAGCGGGCTCATGTCGATGCCGGTACCGGTAATACCGTAATCACGTGCCCAGGTACAAAGCATCTCTCCCGAGCCGCTGCCGAGATCGAGAATGCGTGTGCCTGGCTTCATGCGTAACACGCGGCCCAGCGTCGCGTACTTCTCTGGTGTAAAGGGGTTATGAATGCGGTGTTCGCTTTCGCTAACAGTAAAAATACGTGGGATATCCATCATCCTCTCCTTAACGATTATCAGGCTGAGCGCGAACGTTGTTCAGCCCGGTGGTGTTAATGCGGTAGGGCTGACCGTTAACGGATTTGATCAGCTTTTTGGTTTTGAGCTTTTTGAAAACGGCGAGCGTGCAGTCAGCCAGCAGTAGCCCTTCGCGGCTATAGCATTCAACGGCGGTGACGCGGCCGGAGGTATCGCGGACGTGCACAATACGGCCACCTTTGGCGAGAACGTGTAAGGTACGTTGTTCCTGACGGGATAAATTCATACTGGAAAACCTGTTTAATCATCATGTGCAAAACGTGCAAACACACAGCGGTGTCCGCATACGATTTCGGCGCATTGATAATCAGTCCGGCCTGGAAAGGTCGGGAAGCTGATTATCGGATGATTACATTCTCCAGCATCAAAGCCTCGGATTGAGTTGATAGGTATTTACGGGGTGAATGATAACACCTGGTTATTGTCAGTGAATACCCAGGGGTGAAAAATGTGATCCCGGTTGGTATCGGGCTGAGGAGAGGGGATCATTCCTGGCCGCTCTTAATTTTGCTGTCGACCTGAGGCTGTGGTTTGCTGAAAAGATATCCCTGCACAAGCTCGCAACCCAGAGCCTGAAGCCGCTCAAGCTGCTCTTCGGTCTCAACGCCCTCGGCAATGACGCCCATATTAAGGCTTTTAGCCATACCGGTAATCAGCTTCACAATATTAAGCGCATCTTCCTGCGTAGATATCGGATTGACAAAAGATTTATCGATCTTGATTTTATCAAAATTCAGTTCGCTGAGTCTGGAGAGCGACGAATAACCCGTGCCAAAATCATCAATAGAAATTCTTACGCCCAGTGAGCGTAGTTTTTTGAGGATCGCAATGGGGTTATTTCTGTCACTGAAGAGGGAAGACTCTGTGACCTCTAACTCAAGACGGTTAGCCGGGAGCCCGGTCTCAGCCAGAACGGACTGCACCGTATTAATAAATGATTTGCTGCCTAACTGAACAGGCGAGACGTTCACGGAGATCCTGGCCGGAACAGCCCAGGAGACCGCTTCCCTACAGGCCAGTTTAAGTACAGTTTTACCTATCTCGTTGATCATGCCTGTTTTTTCAGCGGCGAAAATAAAGCTATCCGGGGAGAGCATCCCCTTGACGGGGTGCATCCAGCGAATAAGCGCTTCATAGCCGTAAATTTCCTTGCTGACGGAATTCACAATAGGCTGGTAATAAACAATAAACTCATCATTCTCTATTGCTCTTGCCATATCATTTTCAAGGGTTCTGCTTTCCTGCAACTTCTGTAGCATTCGCTGGCGGAAGACTTTGATTTGCTGAGAACCTTCTTTCTTGGCTTCATAGAGCGCCAGATCGGCAAATTTATAAAGGTAATCTGAACGTCGTTCATTATCCGATAAAACAATACCCACACAGGTGGCTATTTTGATGAGTTGATTATTAATTGTATAGGGCTTGCTGATGCTATCACTGATTTCTCGCGCGCGTGAAACGGCTGCGGCTTCGGTTAAGCCACTGGAGAGAAACGCAAATTCGTCGCCGCCCAAACGATAAAATGTCTCTGAAAAGCGGCTCAAAGCGTTAAGGCGCGTGGATACCTCACGTAACAGTAAATCGCCAGCATCATGACCGTAGGTATCATTCACCTCTTTGAACCGGTCTAAATCGAATAACATCACCGTGACCGAAATATGTTTTTCCTCAGCCTGTAGATTAAGTTTATTGAGATCATCCCAGAAGAAAAGACGGTTTTTCATGCCGGTAAGGGAGTCATGATAAACATCGTATTCCAGTTTTGTATTCTGGATTTGCAGGGTTTCTTTGGACAGCTGAAGTTCTTCAGCCAGCGTTTTAACCTGTGTATGTGCTTTGAGAATGTTTTTATTTTGATAGATAATCAAAAAGCCCAGTATGAAGCTTAAAATAACCAGTAACAGCGAAAGTGCTGAATAAATATAATACAGAACCTGTATTTTTAGGTTAGTTTCATTGATTGTATTAACATCTTTTGTTAAAGCCGTTGATGAAAGCTGGCTTAGCGGTGCATCCAGTAAATGCATATTTTTCAGATAGAGCTTTAACTCTGAACGGCTCATTTTCTCAAGGTGACCATCCAGATAGTTCAGTATATTTTCCAGGCGTAAGGCGAGCACCTGATGCGCTTTCGCGCTGTTTATATAACGACCCAGGCCGCCCTCTTTCAATAAATCATTCTGGCTCAGCATGATTTCCAGGCGCATGCGAACCTGGTCTACCGTAACGTCATCAGTCTCGGTTGCGTACAGTCCAATCCATGATTCAAATCGGTAATATTCAGATACCAGTTGGGCTACAGACCAGGACTCAGTGTAGTGAGTCAATTTTTGCAACTCCTGCTGACGGTCGTAGACAAGAAAGGCTATATATCCCGTAGTGATAAAAAGAGAAAAAATGATACCAACCAGTATCCTGTTCATTATGTTCTCCTGAACTACTATTCAATCTTCATTTTGCTGACCTGCCAGGCCGATCGCGAGTAATAAATCTGATTATTGAGTTCAGGAAGACTGTCATAAGGGTAGACGATGAATGACGGACCTTTATCGCGGATGCGCATATATTCGCCATTGACCTTTAACGCCAGGATGGCGTTGTATTTCTGGAAGTCGCTGAGAGGGATGACGGTAGTATAATCATTGAGTGCAACCACATTCAGAACAGAACCCTTAGCACCCACATACTCCATGAGTTTGCGCATCGGGATACCCTCAAACTTCGTGCGGCCATTATACCAGGGAGAGGTCGTCTGGAAACTCACCATCCCCAGTTTTTCCAGGCTGGCAATATCAAAAACGGCTTTTCCATTTTCGTTCGTATTTTCTATATTACCGGTAATGGTTAAGATGGGTTTGCCCACAGGCTTTGGCAGTTCGCCAGCCCAGTTTAAACTTTGTACCAAAAAGCAGCACAGCATTAGGATTATTCGCATATTGGCCTCCTCTTTTTAACAGAAGTATAAGAATTATAAGTTATTTATCCTATAAGTTTGTCTATTTTGTTGAACGCCATGGCTTTTTGCAAACGATACTTCATTAAATGTATTAAAATCAAATGGATAATCGTTGTTTGCCCCGTGATTGCAGACCTCTGGCTGGAGCTTACGTTTTTTAAAACATAAAAACTCAGTGTAATTAGCCACCGGGTTTAAAAATGATCGCTTTGATTATTGATATATTTACGCACCCCCATTTTTTATCAATGGTGGCATCGTTAAGATTGATTTATATGTACAAAGAATGATAACGCACCCTCAATGTGAGGGAATAAGAGAGTGCGCGTACCTCTGACGTCATTTGCACTGAGTTTCGGTTAACCCGTCTCCAGCATACTGAAACTGACGATCCGCGAGCGCCCCAGCTCTTTCGCCCGGTAAAGCGCCACGTCTGCCGCGCGCAGCAGGTCGTCGCTTTGGGCGTGCTGCGGGTAACTGGCTATCCCGATCGACACATCCACCGGGCCAATCTCAGCAAGCCCATAGCGCAGCGACAGCGTATGGACGCCGTTATAAATCTCAGTTGCGCAGGCGTGAGCCGCTTCCTCATCCGCACCCGTTAGCAGCACCAGAAACTCTTCGCCACCAAAGCGGAAGGCCAGGCCGGCATCGTGCACGGCACGCTGAACAATTGTCGCCACGCTCTTAATCACATGATCGCCAGCCTCATGGCCGAAGCGATCGTTAATGCTTTTAAAGTGATCGATGTCGATCATCATGCAGCTCACCGGCTCATCATTGCGCATTGCCTGAGCTATCTGAGTGCGCAGGGTATCTTCCAGGTGGTGACGGTTACGCAAGCCGGTGAGCGGGTCGAATAGCGCTTTTTCCAGCAGGGCATCGCGCAGACGCTGGTTGGCCAGCGCCAGACCCAGGGCTTCCGCCATTAATTCGAGATATGCGCGGGACGGCGCCGTTTCAGGCGTGATGTTTTGAAACGACAGCAAACCAATGGCTTCCCCCTGCGCAATGAGCGGCACGCACAGTGAGCTGTCTTTTTGTGATTCAGGCAGATGCTGGCAACCGATATCCGGCTCGCCGTTGACCGGTGGATGGCTCTGACCACGGCGTATGGCCCAGCATTGATCGGGGTGGAAAGCATTTTTTTCTCCCTGTGGAGATAACCATTCCGCCGCACAGCGCATCTCCCACGGGTTTCGATCCAGGATATACAGACGTCCGGCGATTCCCGGCGCAATGTTGGGAGCAAACAGCTCTGCCACCTCAATCACGTCGCTGACGTTCTCGCACCCCTGCAAGCGCTGGGTCATTCGCGCGAGCAGCTCGCGGATGGCCCAGTCTGCGTCGCGTTCTTTTTCAAGCCGCTGCCTTGCCAGCCCGTTCTCGCGGAAAATGCGAATGGCCTGCGCCATATCGCCTATCTCATCGACCTGGTTGAAATTGGGCGTTTCGACGCCGTAATCCTGTGAGGCCAGGCGGTGAACCACATCGCTGAGGCGCACTACCGGGCGCAGCACGCGGTGCTTGAGAATAAAGCCCATCACGAATAAGAAGAGCAGGGCGGTCAGGCCGACCATCACCTCTGAGGCGGTACGCAGCGTTTTCGACGTGTTGGTCGCTGCCTGGACATCGGCAATAATGCGCTTATCCAGCAGCATACGAAAATGGTCAATCTTGCTCTGGGCGCGTTCCGTTTCAAGTTCGTAGATTTTGCCGAAGAGTAACGCAATGGCCTGTTGTTCCTCACCCCGGGCGACGCTGGCAATTGCTGCCTGCTGTTCATCCTGTAGGCCATCAACAATCTTCAGCCCTTCATACAGCAGCGCCAGCTCTTCGCCCGTTGCGCCCGTATCTTTTAACTGTCCCACTTTGTGTTCAATATTCTTCAGTTCACCTTCTTTCGTCTGGTACGCTTTCAGCACATCGGGCTCTTTTTTGATGGCGTAAAGGCGCGCTAAATCGGAGAGCATCCAGGTTTCTGCTTCAATCTCTTCCGTAAGCTGGTCAAAAATTTGTCGTTGCTTAACAGCCTGACGCTCTACGTTGTCGGCATGGGAAGCCATCAGCATGACGATACCGGAGGCAATGGTCAGGCACACCGTGACACCATAGGCCCAGTTTGTGATCGTGGCGATTCGCACCTGTTGGATCCTTCTACGACAAATGTGGAAGAGCGTTCATTTCAGATTATAGAAAACCCCTGATTTATCGCGAAAAAAAAGGCGGCACAGGGCCGCCTGACAAAACGCGTTTCGTTAGAGATCCGGAGGGTTTTTTCCCTCTTCGATAAAGTCTGCGTCCAGCTCCTCGGCGTTGCCTGCGTGGTCGCGGCCGGAGAAGAGGTTCCAGCAGGCGATAAACAGGGCGGCAATCAGCGGCCCAATCACAAAACCATTTATGCCGTATAGCTCCATACCGCCGAGCGTGGTGATCAGTATCAGGTAGTCCGGCATTTTGGTGTCTTTGCCCACCAGCAGCGGACGTAAAAGGTTGTCCACCAGCCCGACGATAATGACAAAAAAGCCCACAATGAACAGACCCTGCCACAGCTGGTGAGTGGCAAACAGGAAGATCGCGGCGGGAACCCAGACGATAGCCGAGCCGACGGCGGGCACCAGGGAGAGAAACGCCATCAGCGCTCCCCACAGTACGCTACCGTCAATACCGACGATGACAAAGGCGATACCGCCAAGCGTACCCTGAACCACTGCCACGACCGCCGTACCTTTTACCGTGGCTCGCGAGACGCCGACAAACTTAGCGAACAGGTGCTGTTTGGCGAAGTCAGACAGCGGCAGCGAGTCGAGGATCTGGCGCACCAGATAGGGCCCGTCTTTGAGCAGGAAAAACAGCAGGTACAGCATAATGCCGAAGCTAATAGCAAAGCCGAACGTCCCTTTACCAATCAGGAACGCGCTTCCCGCCAGATACTGTCCACCCTGTAACGCGACATCGGAAAGCTTTTTCTGAATCTGCGCGGCGTTGGTCAGGTTGTGATCCGCCAGGAAGCCGCTGGCCCAGTCCGGCAGGCGATTGAAGATACCGGCGATGACTTCCGGGAACTGCGTGTTGTTCTGTTGCAGCTTGGTGTAAACCATGTTCAGTTCCACCGCGAGCGAGGAAAGGATCACCATCAACGGAATAAACACGATCAGGCAGATAATGCCGAGTGTAAGGAGGGAAGCCAGCCCGTTGCGATCGCCCAGCGCGGTACGCAGTTTGTTTTTCACCGGGTTGAAAATGATGGTCAGGATCGCGGCCCACAGAATCGCCGAGAAATAGGGAGACAGCACGTCAAAGAAAGCCCAGGTAACAAGGGCCAGGATGAGAATAAAGAAACCTTTGGTCAGTCCGTTAAATCGCATAGTGAGTCCTGGTGAAGAAGAAACTGTGTCGACTATAGAACTGATTTAAAGATTTACCAATAATTGCGCCGAAGTCGTGCCGGGTGGCTTTTTGTTAACAATCGCGGTATAACACCCTTCTTTGGATGTTTAGATGTCCATACGTTTAGAAGGTAATATGCAAACAGAACAACAAAACGGGCAGCTTAAGCGCACCATGAAAACCCGTCACCTGATTATGCTCTCGCTGGGGGGCGTTATCGGCACAGGGTTATTCTTCAATACCGGATACATCATTTCGACAACCGGCGCGGCGGGCACGCTGCTGGCGTATCTTATTGGTGCGCTGGTGGTCTGGCTGGTTATGCAATGCCTGGGGGAACTTTCCGTAGCGATGCCGGAAACCGGCGCGTTCCACGTCTACGCCGCTCGTTATCTCGGCCCGGCGACAGGGTATACCGTGGCGTGGCTCTACTGGCTTACGTGGACAGTGGCGCTGGGATCGAGCTTTACCGCAGCCGGGTTCTGTATGCAGTACTGGTTCCCGCAGGTTCCCGTCTGGACGTGGTGCGTCGTCTTTTGCGTGGTGATTTTTGCTCTTAACGTCATTTCCACGCGCTTCTTTGCCGAAGGGGAATTCTGGTTCTCGCTGGTGAAAGTCATCACCATCATCGCCTTCATTATTCTCGGCGGGGCGGCGATCTTCGGTTTTATCCCGATGCAGGACGGTTCACCGGCGCCGGGCTTAAGCAACATTACTGCCGAAGGCTGGTTCCCGCACGGCGGTCTGCCGATCCTGATGACCATGGTGGCGGTCAACTTTGCCTTCTCCGGAACGGAGCTTATCGGCATCGCGGCAGGAGAAACGGAAAACCCACACAAGGTTATTCCGGTTGCTATTCGCACCACCATCGCCCGGCTCATCATCTTCTTTATTGGCACCGTGTTTGTGCTGGCGGCGCTGATCCCGATGCAGCAGGCTGGCGTGGAGAAAAGCCCGTTCGTGGTGGTGTTTGAAAAGGTCGGCATTCCGTATGCGGCGGATATCTTTAACTTCGTGATCCTGACGGCGATCCTCTCGGCGGCGAACTCGGGCCTGTACGCCTCTGGCCGTATGCTGTGGTCTCTGTCTAACGAGAAAACGCTGCCACGCTGCTTTGCCCGCGTCAACAAAAACGGCGTGCCGCTGACGGCGCTCTCCGTTTCCATGCTGGGTGGCGTGCTGGCGCTGTTCTCCAGCGTGGTTGCGCCGGATACGGTGTTTGTGGCCCTGTCAGCCATTTCCGGTTTTGCGGTGGTGGCGGTGTGGATCAGCATCTGCGCGTCACACTTCGTGTTTCGTCGCCGTCACGTGCAGTCCGGGCAGCCGCTTTCGGCGTTGCAGTATCGCGCGCCATGGTATCCGCTGGTGCCCGTGCTTGGCTTTATCCTCTGCCTGGTGGCCTGTGTCGGCCTGTGGTTTGACCCCAGCCAGCGTATTGCCCTTTATTGCGGGCTTCCGTTTGTCGCCCTGTGTTATGGTGCGTACTACCTGACCCGAAACCTGACCACGCAGGAGCCTGAACATGTCGCAGAATAATCCGCTTACCGCCCTCCTTGAAAACCAGCCGTTTGTCGTGCTGGATGGGGCGATGGCAACGGAGCTGGAAGCGCGCGGTTGTAACCTTGCCGACAGCCTCTGGTCGGCCAAAGTGCTGATGGAAAACCCGGAGCTGATCCGGGACGTGCACCTCGACTATTACCGCGCGGGGGCACAGGTGGCGATCACCGCCAGCTATCAGGCCACGCCTGCGGGCTTTGCCGCACGCGGGCTCGACGAGGCGCAATCCCGGGCGTTGATTGGCAAAAGCGTAGAGCTGGCACGCAAAGCGCGGGAAGCGTACCTGGCAGAGAATGCGCAGGCGGGCACGCTGCTGGTGGCGGGGTCGGTAGGGCCGTACGGCGCGTACCTTGCCGATGGATCTGAATATCGCGGCGATTATGTGCGTCGCGCTGAAGAGTTCACCGCGTTCCACCGTCCCCGCGTGGAGGCGCTGCTGGATGCGGGCGCGGATCTGCTGGCCTGTGAAACGCTGCCTTCTTTCCCGGAGATTAAGGCGCTGGCGGCGTTGCTGACGGCGTATCCTCGCGCCCGGGCATGGTTCTCATTTACCCTGCGTGACAGCGAGCATCTGAGTGACGGGACGCCGCTGCGGGATGTAGTTTCTGCGCTGGAAAACTACTCGCAGGTTGTCGCGCTGGGGATCAACTGTATCGCGCTGGAAAACACCACCGCGGCGCTGACGCATCTGCACAGCCTGACGTCGCTGCCGCTGGTGGTCTATCCGAATTCCGGCGAGCATTATGATGCGGTGAGCAAAACCTGGCATCACCATGGTGACGCCTGCGAGACGCTGGCGGGGTATTTACCGCAGTGGCTGGATGTCGGTGCGAAGCTGATTGGCGGCTGCTGTCGCACCACGCCGCAGGATATTGCGGAGCTGAACGCACAGCGGTAATCCTGACTCCCGGTCAGCGGTTACGCAGGCCGGGAATAATTCTCTTTATACACTTCCCGATATTTCTTTCTGGCCAAATAAGATGCCTGTCCCCAATGGATAACATCAGTTCGTGCACGAATGATATTATCCCCTGACCTCGTTTCTTATTGAATAAATGTAATTACTTTTCATACTCCAGCAACAAATTCGCGTTGATGATTTCGTGTTTATGACTGTCATTGTGGGTTAAAAAGTTAAGTTTTAGATTGATAATCTATCATTCTTGGTTAATAAAGTATAAAAATCTAACTGCTGGTGGATTCATTTTTATTATTCTAATTAAACCTATTATTTAAGCATGTCTTTTGTTTTTGTTCTTGTAGGGTATTTTGCCTTTTGTTTTTTCATCGTCGGGTTACTATTTATTGCATCAGCGAAGCGCAGGGAGATATGCGTAAGTTCAACTGAATTTGCTGATGACGATGTTTAAGAGATTATTTGATTGCTGAGTAATTTAATTAAGCCCAATTTTCGGGCGGGGCGCATATTGCCCAAATTCAGCCATCAAAAATCTTCTGTGTGTGTCATTCACTTAATTTACAGGACGATTTTTATGAAAATGAACAAACTCTTTACTGCACTGGTTCTGGCTTCTGGTATGGCTGCTTTCGGTGCTCAGGCAGACCAGGGTAGCGGCGTTGTGACCTTCACTGGTTCCGTTATCGACGCGCCATGTTCAATCGCGGCAGGTGACGAAGATCAGACCATTAGCCTCGGCCAGGTTTCCAGTTCCGCAGTGGCGAACGGCGGCACCTCTACGCCGGTTCCGTTCTACATCCACCTGGAAAACTGCTCTGTTGAGACCGCTACCACTGTGACCACCACCTTCTCCGGCGCGGATTCCAGCGTTGACGGAGCGGTGCTGGGCGTGACCGGCAATGCAACCGATGTTGGCGTTGTGATGACCGACGGCGACAGCAACACCATCACCCTGGGTGAAGCCACGACTGGACAGAACGTGGTTAATGGCGACAACACCCTGACCTACTCCGCGTACATCATCGGTGGAGAAGCGCCAACCGAAGGTGATTTCACCGCTGTGACTAACTGGACGCTGGCCTACGAATAAGCCCTGACCTTATTTCGATGACCCGTCAGGCGGCCTTAGCTGGCCGTCTGATATTCGAAACCGACTGAATAAGTGAAAAGGGTTTGCTATGGGTTATATATTTTCGAATACAACAAAAATAGTTAAAACACTCCCTTTTCTCCTGTCTGGTTGTTGCCTGCCTTTATTCGCTGCAAATCAGGGGGAGGGTGCCGTCCTTATTCAGGGGGCGGTGCTCTATACACCCTGTGCAATTGATCTTGGTAGCCGCGATCAAACCATTGATATGGGCGATACGCCCGTGTCGGAGATTGCCACCAAAGGCTATGGCCCCACACGTGCGTTCACCGTTCGCTTAATTAATTGCCTGATGCTGCCGACACCCGGGAACGGAAGATATGACTCCGAGTACTACCAGATAACGTTTGAGCCAATGACGGGCGCAGACCGGTTTTCCGTGCGTGGAGACGCACAGGGAATTGAGCTGGCGATCCGCGATACCGACGGCAATATCGCCGCGCCCGGCGTGGCCTTTCCCGCCAGAGAGGTCACGGCGGGCAGCATGAACCTGAATTATTCGCTTCAGCTTGTCAGCAACGGACAGCCGCTCAAAGCCGGGGATTACCAGTCTCTGATCCGCTTCAGAATGGATTACAACTGAGATGAAAAAAACGATACGGACATTCCGACGCTCAACGCTCAGCGTGCTGATTTTGGCTCTAATCGTGCCGGTGGCGAAAAGCGGGGCCGACGATGACATTCAGTTTAATACTGACGTGCTGGACACGCAGGACAAGAGCAATATCGATCTTAGCCACTTTTCGCGTCGCGGCTACGTCATGCCCGGCGACTACACCTTTAGCATCATGGTGAACAAAGAGATCCTGCGCGAGGAGCGGATTGTGGTCTATCCCGAGGGTGAAAACGGCCGGGACAGCCTGATCTGCCTGACGCCAGAGCAGCTCTCTCGCTTTAACCTGAAGGCCAGCGTCATGGACGATCTTCGCTGGCTGCGCGACGGTGAGTGTCTGGACAAAGCCAGCCTCGAAGGACTGGATATGCGCGTCGACCTGGCAAAGGACACGCTTTATCTGTCGATCCCGCAGGCGTGGCTGGAGTACACCGCGCCAAACTGGGATCCGCCTTCGCGCTGGGATGAGGGTATCCCTGGTGTGATTGCCGACTACAACCTCAATCTTCAGGCGCAGCAGAATCAAACCGGTTCAGACAGCCAAAATATCAGCGGGAATGGGGTCCTGGGGGCCAATCTGGGACCATGGCGCGCCCGCGCCGACTGGCAGACCAGCTGGAACAAGCGTGACGGGAAGACGGACAAGGATTTCGCCTTTAGCCGTTACTATCTCTACCGCGCCATTCCTTCACTGAAAGCGAAGCTGACGGTGGGGGAAGATTACCTCAGCTCCGATATCTTCGATACCTTCCGCTTTAGCGGCGTTAGCCTGAATTCCGATCTCAGTATGTTGCCGCCGAGCCTGCGTGGCTACGCACCCGAAGTGACGGGCATCTCCCGTTCGGGCGGCAAAGTGACCATCAGCCAGCAGGGACGCGTGATACACGAAACGCAGGTGGCCGCCGGGGCGTTTCGCATTCAGGAACTGAATGATGCCATCTCTGGCACGCTCGACGTAAGGGTGGAAGAGCTGGACGGCAGCGTGCAGGTCTTTCAGGTCACGACGGCTTCGGTTCCCTACCTGACGCGCCCGGGTGCGGTGCGCTACAAGCTGGCGGCGGGTAAACCCTCTGAGTGGGGGCATAGCATGACCGGGCCGATGTTCACCTCGGGCGAAATCTCCTGGGGCGTGGCCAACGGCTGGACGCTGTACGGCGGCTCGGTGATCGGTGGTGACTACAATGCCCTGTCGGTGGGGATCGGGCGCGATCTCTTCATCCTCGGCGCGCTGGCCTTCGACGTAACGCAGTCGCGGGCGGTATTGCCTTCTGAAGGCACGCTGTCCGGTACCTCTTACCGGGTGAGCTACTCAAAAACCTTCGACGAGTATGACAGCCAGGTCACCTTTGCCGGGTACCGTTTCTCCGAACGCGACTTTATGAGCATGTCGGAGTACCTCGATACCCGCTACGGCAGCGGCACGTCGCACAGCCCGAAAGAGAAATACACGGTGTCGTTTAACAAACGCTTCCGGGATGTCGGGCTGAGCGCTTACCTCAACTACAGCCATCAGACCTACTGGAACAGCGCGGATAACGATCGCGTAAGCCTGTCGCTGTCGCGCTATGTCGATCTTGGTCCGTTCAGGAACATGAGCGTATCGCTCACGGCCTACCGCAGCGAGTACTACTCCCTGAAGGATGACGGGGCCTACATTTCGGTGTCGCTACCGATAGGTAACGGCATCTCGCTCAGCTATGGCGCCACAATTAACCGCACCGATAACACCCATCGCGTGAGCTATTACGGCCGGGTGGATGAGCACAATAGCTTCCAGGTCAGCAGCGGCCTTTCCCGCAGCGGCCCGACGGCGTACGGCTACTACACCTGGCAGGGCGATAGCGCGCAGGTGCAGACCAACGCCAGCTATCAGTCCGGCAGCTATACCGCGCTGGGCATGAACGTGACCGGCGGTCTGACCCTGACCACCGAAGGGGGCGCAGCGCATCGCTCGAACGCGCGGGGCGGCAGCCGCGTGCTGGTGGATACCGCAGGCGTCAGCGGCGTGCCCGTTAAGGGATTCGGCGCCTCGGTGAAAACCAACCGATTCGGGAAGGCTGTGATTGGTGATGTGAACAGCTACTACCGCAATCCGATCCGCATTGACGTCGACAAACTTGATGAAAATGCTGACGTCACCCGATCCGTCTCGCAGGCCACGCTCACCGAAGGGGCGATCGGCTATCGGCAGTTTGACGTGATTGCGGGTGGTAAAGCGATGGCCTTTATCCGTAAGGCTGACGGGAGCTTCCCGCCGTTTGGGGCCTCGGTGATGAACGAGAAAAACCAGGAGACGGGGGTGGTGAATGACGAAGGAAGCGTCTGGCTAAGCGGCATTCAGCCAAACGGCAAAATGACCGTCAAATGGGATGGACAAGCCCGCTGCGTGGTAAACCTGCCGGCCACGCTGCCAGCCGTGCTGGAGAACCTGCTTTTAACCTGTTCGCCGGAATAACCGGCCTGAAAAACGAGATGAGTTAATCAAGATGACAATTGTGCGAATTTCCGCCCTGACGGGCCTGGCGCTGATGGTTTCAGGCGTGGCAACAGCCGCCGTATCGCTGGACAGAACCCGGGTTATTTTTGACGGCGCGGCAAAATCCGTGAGCCTGCGCCTGACCAATGAAAATAAAACGCTGCCGTATCTGGCGCAGGGGTGGGTGGAAGATGCTCAGGGTAAAAAAATTACCGATCCGCTGGTGCTGCTGCCGCCGGTTCAGCGCATTGAACCGGGTGAGCAGAGTCAGATCAAGGTGCAATCCACCGCGGGGATCCAGCGCCTGCCACAGGACAGGGAGTCGCTGTTCTATTTCAATCTGCGCGAGATCCCACCCAAAAGCAGCAAGCCTAATACGCTTCAGCTTGCGCTCCAGACCCGCATCAAGCTCTTTTATCGCCCGGCCGCTATTGAAGTGCAGCGTGCTGATTATTCCACGCCGTTTCAGGAACAGCTGACTCTGGCGCGGGAAGGGGATAAATACCGCGTGAATAACCCGACGCCGTATTACATCTCGCTGGTTAATGCGTCTTCGACGCTCACCGGCAAAGCGGCGGCAGGCTTCAAGCCGATTATGGTTGAGCCGAAAGGTCAGCTAGTGCTGGCACCGTCCGCTGCTGCGCTCGGCAGCGCGCCCGTGCTGACTTATGTCAACGACTTTGGTGGCCGCGCAAAGCTCATCTTCAGCTGTGGCGGCAGCGAGTGCAAAGCCGTGCCGCAGGAAAAGAAAAAGTAACCGCCGGGAGAGTGGCATGACTATCGCGTACTGGAAAAAGGGGAGCGGGCTCGCGCTGATGCTGCTGGCAGGATCGCTAAGTGCCGCGGACGAATTGATCGATGGGAGCTATGGGCTGCTGCACGTGCGCGGTGCGCTGACGGAAAGCGCCTGCCGTCTGGAGATGGACTCCGCGTGGCAGGAGGTGGACATGGGAACGACGGCAACGGGGGCGCTTAAAAAACCGGGCGACCAGGGTACGCCGGTGCGGGTGGAGATCCATCTGGAGGATTGTATGCCGTCACCTACCTCAGTACGCGATGCGTGGAGCGGCGATCTGCTCTGGAGCCGGGATCAGCCCTCGGTCACGGTCAGCTTTGTTGCACCGGGAGAGTTGTTTAATCCGGGGTTGGTCCGCGTGAGCGGAGCCAGCGGGGTGGGGCTACACCTGACCGACAGGCTGCATCGTTCGGTTCGTCTTAACGATGAGGGGCATCCGCTGCTGCTGGAGTCAGATGACAACACGCTTTTTTATTATCTCGCACCGGAACGTACCTCTGCACCGCTGGTGGCGGGGGCATGGCAGGCGCTGATCCACTTCAGGCTTAATTATGACTAGTTCACGTTTTGCTCTGCTTATCGCTTTGTTGCTGGCCAGTCCAGCGGCATGGTCATCCCTGACGGTAAACGTCACCGGCGTGGTCGTGGAGGGGGTGTGTGAAATCAACAACGGTGAAACTGTTCACGTGGATTTTGGCAGCAACCTGCAGGCGCGCCAGCTGGACGGTGAGAACTTTATGAAAACCATCGACTATTCGCTGGTTTGTGAAGATCTGACCTCTAACGATCTGGAGATGCAGTTTGAAGGCACGGCCACCTCGTTTAGCGACGACTATCTGGCCACCGACCGCGAAGGGCTGGGGATCAAATTGTATATGAACGGAGAATCGATGCCGCTAAATACCTGGATGCCGTTTACCTGGCCGGAGGTGCCTGTTTTGCAGGCCGCGCCGATAAAAGATGACGCATCTACCGTGGAAACGGGCGTGTTTAGCGCGTCAGCCACGCTGAAAATTCAGTATCAATAACAGGTTAACGGTGATGAATATAATGCTCCGAACGATCCTTGCTATGCTGGTTCTTGTTGCTACTCAGCCCGCTTCAGCCTCTGTCTGGAGCTGGATTGATTCCATTACGCAAAATAGCAGCATTAATTTTGACTATAACTTCACGCTTGCTGATTGGGATGAAAATGACTCAACGCCAAATCCTTGCTATGGGCTTAATGCCTGCACCATTTTTATCAGCCACAGGCATGATGCTTCAGGAACATCAGGCTGGGGGGTTGTTCAAGGATGGGGGGTTGCGGCTTATCCCTTTATAAGCAGTAGTGAAACACTCGGTGAGGTGGGCAAGGAGTTAAAAAAAGTATTTCCTCTGCCCTACAGTGGTACGACTAACCATAACGGTACCGTCAATTTTGAAGAGTGTGTCGGTTTTTTTTATGCGCCAGGCGTCAACATGGGGACAAGCGGCCCCGTGGTCGATCAGAAATATGCAGGATACAACATACTGCCAGGCAGCATTTGCGGTACTGCCCCACAGCCCAGTGGCTCCTGCGATTTCAATCAGGACGTACTGACCCTCGATCATGGCACGCTGACGCGTCAGGAGCTTGACGGGCATGAAGTCAGTGAAAACGTCAGTATTAACTGTACGACATCACAGACGCTCAAGCTGTATATCTACTCCGCAGACAACGTGCAGCTGCGTGACGACGGCAGTCTCTATTCCGAGCTTTATATGAATGACAACGTGCTCGGCACGTCGGGCTTCACTCTGGACGTCGCCGAACAGGAAAATGTCGTTGTGAAATCAGTTCTTCATACAAATGGCAGCGTGGCGGCAGGTGAGTTTGCGGGCTCCACTGTGATGCTGATTACGGTGGAGTGATGACAATGACTGCGTTGCCCTTGAACAATATCGATCTCTACTGCGCGCTTATGATGGGTGAGATCGTTCCCTATTATCAGCCGCTGATTAACAGCCGGACCCAGCGGTTGTACGGGCTGGAAATATTAATGCGTTGGTCACTCTCTGAGGAAAATGTCTCTCCCCTGGCGCTTATCCGCGCATTTGATGAGAACGGCTTGTTGCCAGAAATGACGCAACACCTGCTGCGCCAGGTTGCGGCAGATATTAACGAACTGGATGCATTGCTGCCTGACGGTCTTCATCTTTCGCTTAATGTGAGCCCTTCTCAGGTCGCGAAGCCCGGTTTTGTGTTTGATACGCTTTCGTTTCTGGCGGCTATTCCTCTGGAAAAATACTGTCTGGTGGTCGAGGTCACTGAAGAACAACCATTACCGCCTACGCCTGAGGTTACGGGCGCTTTTCTGAAGTTGCAGCTGGCGGGGGTCGAGATCTATCTGGATGATTTTGGTACCGGCTGCTCGAATCTGGCATACCTTGAGCAATTTAGCGTGGATGGGGTGAAGGTTGACCAGCTTTTCGTTAAGCATCTTTCCTCTGATAAAGCGACAACATCCATTGCAGCGAGGGTTGCGGACCTGGCGAAAGCGCGGGGTCTTGGCATCATTGCTGAAGGGGTGGAAACCCCTGAACAATCACAGCTGCTGCGCGATATGGGGATTGTTATTCAGCAGGGCTATCTTTTTTCCTGCGCATTAAGTCGATCGCAGTTACGGGAGTATCTTGCCGCCAGAAGGTTGCATTTCCAGATGAAAAATAGGGAATAAAAGCGTCGTTGGTTATTATTTGTCATGACGTAAGTAAAAATTTCCAGTCAGTAAGATACGCAATTGAATGGGTATTTTGTCACTTTATCCCAATACGCTAAACTAGCTATCGGCATTAAAGCCATGAAGAGTGTGGATTAATATTGGAGCTGGTGGCAGTGTTATGCATTTCATAATAAACAACAATGTCTCTTTCAACGTTGCTGAAAGGACGGTGTCGGACGGAAACACGCAACATGTGCTTTCTAATCCGGCATGCAGACTTCTTCTCGTACTCCTGGAAAATAATAACCGGCTTATGACCAGAGAGGATCTTTTGCAGAAGGTGTGGGGCGATTTTGGATTAACCCCATCGAGTAATAGTTTGAACAATAATATCAGTATATTGCGTAAGATTTTTACAGAGTTTGAAATTCATGATGTGCTCAAAACTGTCCCTAAACAAGGCTTTGAGTTGGCGCTGAATAACCTTCAGTTCAACGAAAAATCCAGAGACTATTTGGTGATGCAGGCGATTTCAACACCTGATAAAGAGCCCAGTGTAAATAAGACCAGGTTGATTAAATGGACCGGCGTGTTGTTCATTATTATTGGGGTAGCAATCGCTTTATATCTCAATTTTTTCGACAAACGCGAGGATGTCACGCTTTTAAAACAAGTTCAGCAGTGCAAAGTCTTTTATCACAGCAAAGTGAATGCAAAGAGAGTAGAACACTTTTTTTCTGAAGGCAAAGGGATGAAATTGCTGACGAAGTGTTCAACGCCTGCCTATATTTTTTACGATGACAGTAGAGTACATGAGAAAACCGAGCTTCTTGAAATCTTTGTCGCAAAATGTACGGTCGATAGTGAAGGGGAATTTAGTGAATGTAAAAACTTCGTCTCGACTAAAGTGGGCTAGCCTTGCTGTGCTGTTGATTCTGGTGTTTATTGGCGCGCTGCTGTACGTGCCCAAGGATACCCGCGCGCTGGATTGCATAACGGATATGAATCTTGAGCTGGGCAAAGATAATGACAAGATCGTTGCCAACATCCACCTTGTCGTTCACTTCGTTCCAGATGCGCTCAGCTACATTACCGAGTATGGGATCGTGACCTACAACAACCAGCGCTATATCGTCGATCGCTATGCCCGACTGCGTTATTCCGGAGATAACACTCACTCTTTTACTGAATTTAAAAGAGAAGGCATAGAGAAGAACAGTAGCGAAACACTACCTGAGTTTTTATCAGAAAAACTGACTTCAGCCCAAAAGGTCTTTTTATTTAAGGTGCGGAAGTTACAGGGTGAAGTATGGAGCATCAGCGATTTGCGGCGTACGGTATTAGTGTGCGCTAAATCAGACTGACGCCGTTATTTTTTAAATTATCTCTCCGCCTCTTAATGCTAAGAGGCCGGAATCTTTTTGCCGGTAAAACGCATTTGGGTGTAAATATCATGCCATTAAACGTTCTGATAACACAGGATAGTTATCTCTTTCAGGGGTTAAAGCAGTGTATTTCTCTTGTGCATATTCAGGATCTTACGCTGTTTGAAACCCCTCATCGTGAGTGTGTGGTCCTGGTAGACAGCAGAATGCCGATGAACGATCTTGAGCACGGGTGGCGTGTTGTCTCGGCTATGTTTGAGCAAACTAAGGCTATAATGCTTTGTATGAATCAACCCGCGAGCTTGCCCTTCAGCGTAAATCCCTGTGGGGACACTGTTGACATGAAAACCAGCCCAGAAAATATTACGCTAATGATCATCAATAAAATTCCTGTTTTAATGTCGGATAAACGGTCACAGCCGGTGAAAATAAAAATAGAAGAAAAAGAGATGGCATTAATTAACGCATTTCTGTGCGGAAAGGATATCGAAGAGATGGCAAAGATGTTTTGTTGTTCTCAAAAGCAGGTCTATAGACTCAGAGACAAAATTTGCCAGCGGCTTAACGTCAGACATTTTTATCTTGCCTGCCTGTATATTTTTCGCCATGGCTTACTGCAACAATCTTATACATTACCCGAAACCTGGTTACGGGATTAAAAGTGAAGACGCGAAACGGCAACCCGCGTTACCGTTTCGCATTTCATTAAGCCGCCTCCGCCAGTACAAACATCCCGTACGGGTGGATCTCAAGATAGTACGCATCGCCCACGTCCGGCTGCAGGCGCGTGGCGTTCACCTGTAGTAAAATCTCCTGTCCGTGCCAGTCGACAATCACCTCATACTGCGGACCCATATAGGCGACGTGGCGGATAGTGCAGTGTTGGCTCGCCTCGCCGTGCTGGCTGAGCGTAATCGCCTCCGGACGCACGCCGACGGTGCCTTCGCCCTGGGTAGCAAAGTGCAGCGGACGCGGCAGACGATAGCCGTGGATTTCCACGACATCCTCGCTGAAGCGGGCCGGGAAGAGGTTGGCATCACCCATAAAACTCGCCATAAAGCGAGACGCCGGCTGGCGATAGAGATCCTGAGGCGAGCCAATCTGCATAATGTTGCCCTTGTTCATCACCAGCACGGTGTCGGAGACCGCAAACGCCTCGCTTTGATCGTGCGTCACGTACAGCGAGGTGATGTTGAACTGCTTTTGCAGCTCGCGGATTTTGTCCCGCATGCTGCGCCTGAGGTTCGCATCGAGGTTGCTCAGCGGTTCATCGAACAGCAACACTTTGGGTTTGAGGATCAGAGCGCGGGCCAGCGCTACGCGCTGCTGCTGGCCGCCAGAAATCTGATCCACGTAACGATCTTCAAACCCCTCAAGATCAACCATCGCCAGGGCTTCTTTGACCCGCGTTTTTATCTCTGCGCGCGAAACGCCCAGCATCTTCAGACCGTAGCCCACGTTCTCGCCCAGCGACATATGCGGGAAGAGCGCGTAGGACTGGAACACCATACAGATATCACGCTGCTGAATGGAGCGGTGGGTCACATCCTCACCATCGATGTAAATCTGCCCTTCGGTCGGTTTTTCCAGCCCGGCAACCAGGCGCAGCACGGTGGTTTTACCGCAGCCGGACGGGCCGAGCAGCGTTACCATTTGTCCCTGCGGGATCGCCAGGTTGATGTTTTCAATTACCGTGTTTGCGCCAAAGCGTTTGGTCACGTTGCGCAGTTCAACAAAATGTTTCTCAGTCATAGTGTTACGCCTGGTTTTTGGCTTTTGAACGGGAGATACGCGCCTCGCCGATCAGCCAGTCAAAGAGGAAAATGATCGCCAGCATGACCACAATCAGGATCGAGCCGTAGGCAATCGCCACGCCGTATTCGCCGTCTTCCACGCGGTTCAGAATGTAGGCCGTTGCCACGCGGGTGTCCGGCGTGACGAGGAACACAATGGCGCTGACGGTGGTGATGGCGCGCACAAAGCTGTAAATCAGCGCTGATAAAATGGCCGGACGCAGCAGCGGCAGCAGGATGTGGGTGATGGTGCGCAGGCTTCCGGCACGCAGGCTCAGCGAGGCCTCGTCCAGTGACTTGTCGATCTGCCCTAATCCCGCGATCCCGGCGCGAATGCCCACCGGCACGTTACGCATCACCATGGAGATAATCACGATGGCGGCGGTGCCCGTGAGGTACACCGGCGCGCTGTTAAAGGCCAGAATGTAGGACACGCCCGCCACGGTACCCGGTACGGCAAAGCAGAGCATGGTGGTGAACTCGATGGTCTTTTTACCCCGGAACTGCTGGCGCACCACAACCCAGGCAATCAGCAGTCCGAAGGCGGCGGTGATCGGCGCGGCAATCCCGGCGTAGAGCAGAGTATCGAGCAGCGAAGGCCACGCGCCGTCGCTCATCCCCTGGCCGAACAGCTTGATAAAGTTATCCAGCGTCAGGGTGTAATCCACGCCCCAGTTGACGGTAAAGCTGCCATAGAAAATGCTGCCGTAGAGCAGGGCGTTAAAGGCGATCCACACCGCCAGCAGGGCGATCACGCTCCACACCAGCGTCACCGGCAGCGGCTGCACGTCGCCGCGGTACGATTTACCGGACACGGTGACGTAGGAGCGCTTGCCGATCCACATGTACTGGATGCAGAACACCAGCAGCGAGAACAGCAGCAGGAAGGCCCCAAGGGTACTCGCTGCCTGATAATCCAGCTGTGAGCCGGTAATGTAGAAGTAGATCTGCGTGGCCAGCACGTCGAAGTTCCCGCCCAGCACCAGCGGGTTACTGAAGTCGGCCAGCGACTGCACAATCACGATTAAGAACGCATTCGCCAGCGCCGGTTTCAGCAGCGGCACGAAGACGCCGTTAAAGGTCTGCCAGCGGCTGGCGCGCAGGGTGTACGAGGCCTCTTCCAGCGACGGGTGGATGGTTTTGATCGCGCCGTCGAGGATCATAAAGGCCATCGGCGTGAAGGCCAGCACCTGCGCCAGCCAGATGCCGGTGAAGCCGTACAGCCAGTTGGTATTGGTTAACCCAAACCAGTCCACCATCAGCTCCGTCATATAGCCAGAGCGTCCCATCATCAGCGTAACGCCCAACCCCACCACAAACGGCGGGGTCACGATGGGGAGAATCGAGAAGATACGTCCAATGATGGCGCTGCGTTTAGCGATGCGCGTGGTGTAGATCGCCAGCACCAGGCCAAAGAAGGTGCAGCCGACCCCGACGGCTATCGACAGCAGAATCGAGTTGATGATGACCTGGATAATGTGCGCCTGCGACAGCACGTTCATAAAGGCCAGCGGGGCGAATTCACCTGCGTCGTTGGTGAACATCGGAATGAAAATGGCGATGCTCGGCCAGACGATAAAAATGCCGATCAGCGCCACGATGGTAATCAGCGAGCCGATGACAAAGCGATCGCCGCCCAGCCACTCCAGGCGGGTGAGGGCCAGCGTCATGATGGCGCCCAGGGCAACAAACAGCACGATGGTGGCATAGCCTAAACCGCGTCCTTCCACGGTGGCGCTGATGACCACGAACGCCATGCACAGCAGCGCCCAGCCCGCGTCAAGGTAGTGGCGGCTGCGCTGCTCGCGCTTTGCTTCGTTAAACGGGCGCACCAGCAGCAGGCTCGGCATCAGATACCACAGCCAGCTGATGTTGAAGTGCGACCAGCTGTAGGCGTCGAGGATCTCATCCCCGGTAGATTCCAGCAGGCCGTAATCAAGGCTCCAGCTCGGCAGCAGGGCAAAGGCCAGCCAGCCAACGAAAACCCAAAGGAAGACCGCATCCCGTTTTTTCACGGGATGAAGAGCGAGTGTCTGTGACATAGCAATTCCGGGTGTTAAGGAAATTGTAGGCCGGGTAAGCGTAGCGCCACCCGGCAATTACCGCGGTAGTGAGCTTATTTACCCATCTTCACGTCGCTGACCCATTTATTGATTAGCGCTTTACGCACGTCCGTGGAGCCGTATTTGTCCATGTCATAGCTGATGAGCTTCAAATCATCGAGCTTGAGCGAGTTCGGCGAAGTTTCCGCCGTGGTGTTGGTCAGGATTTGGTAGGACTTGCCCTTCTTCCACGCCAGCTCCTGCGCTTCTTTCGAGAGCACCCAGTCCACGAACAGCTTCGCGTTCTCTTCGTTGCGCGCGCCCTTCAGAATGCTCACGCCGCCAATTTCATACCCGGTGCCTTCGCACGGAGAGATCAGCTCCAGCGGCGCACCCTGCTCTTTTTCCAGCGAGTAGTCGTGCAGGAAGCCGATGCCGATGGCGGTTTCACCGCGCGCGGCGTTACGCGCCGGGGCAATACCGGATTTGGTGTACTGAGATACGTTGCCGTTCAGCTGTTTCAGGTAGTCGAAGGCCTGGTCTTCCCCCCACAGCTGGACGAAGGTCGCCAGCGCGGTATAGGCGGTGCCGGAGCTTTGCGGATCGGCGATCTGGATCTCGCCCTTGTATTCCGGTTTGGTCAGATCCTTCCAGCATTTGGGGACCGGCAGGTTTTTCTCTTTCAGGCGCTGGGTGTTGACGCCAAAACCTAAGATCCCGACGTAGACCGCTGAGGAGAGGTTGCCCTTCACCTTGGCTGGATCGCGGAATTTCTCCATGATCTGTTCCAGGTTTTTCGATTTATAGGGCTGGAGTAGCCCCATTTCACCGGCCTGGGACTGCGGATCGAGCGTGCCGCCGTACCAGACATCGGCCTGCGGGTTTTTCTTCTCGGCATCCACCTTCGCCAGCGTGCTGCCGGAGCCGTTGCGGATAAACGAGGTTTTAACATCGTACTTTTCACCGAACGCTTTGGTTTCGACTTCGCACATTTCGTTGGTGGCGCTGCAGTACACCACCAGACGGCCTTTGGCTTGTGCGGCACCGGTTAAAGTAGCCAGTGCGATCCCGGAAGCAATGAGGGTAGAGAGAAGCGTTGTTTTCATTATTCAGCCCTTTTTATGACGTTATGTGACTGCGAGAAGCGGTGATGCCTGCCATCAGCAAGGGCATCAGTAATAAACCCATCAGGACGGCGGCAATCGAGAGCAAACTGAACATCCCCGACCAGCCGTAGCGTTCAATCACCTGCGACAGCGGCCACCCGGCCAGCGATGCGCCCAGATAGGCAAATACGCCCAGAAAGCCGGTAATCGAGCCTGCCGCCTGTTTATGTCCACACTCAACGGCGGCAAGGCCAATGAGCATCTGCGGGCCGAAGACGAAAAATCCGACCGTAAAAAAGCACATCGCCAGCAGGGCGTAGTGGTGCACCGGTGCCAGCCACAGCGCGGCGACAGACACCATCAGCCCCAGCGTGAACAGTAAAATCATCGGTGCGCGCTGGCCGCTGAACAGCAGGTCTGATCCCCATCCAGCAAACAATGCACCCAGTAAGCCGCCCACTTCGAACAGCATCACCGTGGCGTTGGCGCTGAGCAGGTTCACGCCGTGGCTTTCTGCCAGCCAGATGTTGCCCCAGTCGTTCAGGGCGATGCGGATGAGATACACCAGCACATACGACGCCCCGAGCAGCCAGATCATCGGGTTTTGCAGCATGGTGGTGCGCAACATCTGCCATAGCCCCATCGGCGGGCTTTGCTGCTGCTGGCGCAGCTCCAGCGGATCGCTCCGCCACTCCCCGACCGTGGGCAGACCCTCTTCCTGCGGTGTGCCCCGCAGCTGTGTGGTCAGCCACAGGCCGAGCACGATACTGATGATCCCCGGTGTCAGCATCGCCGCCTGCCAGCCCCATCGGTGGGCGGCAACGGCGCAAATCAACGGAATAATCGCGCCACCGATATTGATGGAGGTATTCCAGCAGCCCCACCAGAAGCCGCGCTCGTTACGCGAATACCAGTGGGTCAGCAGCCTGGCGCAGGGCGGCCAGCCCCAGCCCTGAAAGAAGCCGTTCAGCGTCCAGATAAACAGCAGCAGCGGGAAAGCATCGCTAAAGCTGAACAGCACGTTCAGCACGCCCGTTGCCAGCAGCCCGATGCCCATAAAGGCGCGCTGTCCGTGGCTGTCGTGCCAGAGCCCGGCGGCAAATTTGGACAGCCCGTAGCTGAGATAAAACAGCGAGCCGATAAGCCCGATATCGCCCTTGCTGAGCCCCAAATCCAGCTGCAGCGCGGGTAAAACAGTGTTCAGACTTTTTCGCGTCAGGTAAAACGCGGCGTAGCCAATCACCATACAAAGGAGCAGCCTGGGGCGCAGCGCCCGGTAACGTTGTGAAACCTCTTCAGCAGACAGTGCGTGCATGGTGTTCTCCGTTTGAGATGACTGTAGGAAAGTGCGGCATAAATGGGATGAGACAAAGTCTGGAGTGACTAAGACTTTTTCCTGGTCAGAGCGGCGTTTGTTGCAAATTTGTGGGCAGGTTAACAATTACGCGCGTCCCGAGACGGGATTCCAGCGTCAGTTCGCCGCCGAGCGCCGAGACGCGTTCGCGCATGCCCTGAATGCCGAAGCCGGGCAGCTGCTGCGGGCTGATGCCTCTGCCGTTATCGTGCACCTCGAGGTAGAGCCGCGCGTGACGCTGGCAGAGCAGAATCGTGACTTCGCTGGCGTTGGCGTGTTTGCAGACGTTGTTGAGCAGCTCCTGGAGCAGGCGATACAGGGTAAAGACCAGCGTTTCGCTTTCCGGCGGCGTGGGAAGCCGGTAGTCAAAACGGCAGCGGATCCCGCGTTCAGCAAAGGCGAACTCGTTGACAAGGTGGTGCAGAGCCTCCTGGAGCGACAGCTCGTCCAGCACGGGTGGGCGGAGCTGGCGCAACAGCTGGCGCGTGGAGTGGTGAATACGCCGCGCGAGGTCGTTGATCTGTCCGGCGGCCTCAATGACGAGCGGCGTATCGCTCGCCCGCTTCACCAGCTGAGACTGGATCTGGATAGCGGTGATGTTCTGGCCGATTTCGTCGTGAAGCTCGCGCGCCAGCTGCTTGCGGGTGTCCTCTTCGGAATGGATCAGCTTTTCCGCCAGCGCCCGTCTGGCCTGAAGTTCACTCTCAAGCCGATGGCGATAGCGTTCGAGGTTCATCGCCAGATGCTGCTGGCGGCTGATGGCGATCCCCAGGCCAATCCCCAGCAGCGACTGGGTAGAAAGAAAAATTTCCAGTTCGAGAAGGTCGCTAAACCCGACGCCCACCTGGCGGGCAATGGTGATCATCATGCTGCCGAGCAGCCCGGAAAGGACACCGCCCTGCCAGCCGAATTTCCACGCCATCACCACGTTGGGCAGGAACACGACAATCAGCAGCAGCCGCTCCAGCGCCGGGGAGAGCACCATCTGCGTGCCAATGCCGATAATGAAAAACAGGCTGCACCAGATAATCAGCGAGGTGCGCAGCGGCGGATTGCTGGTGTCCAGCCCCAGCAGGTGGTAACGATGCTGCTGGCGTAAAAATTCGAAGACCAGATAGACGAACGGCGTAAGCAGTACGCCACCGGTAAAGGAGCCGAGCAAAAGCAGCGTGGCCGGGCTGTCCAGAAAGGGCGACAGGAGCAAGGTTTGCAGCAGGGCATTCACCGTCACCGCCGCAATCAGCGTCGACAGCCGCTGCCAGTAGAGCGGGAAGCGATGCCAGTACTGCTGCGCCAGCCAGGCGCTGACGATGCCGATAAGCGGCACGGCCAGCATCAGATAACGCGTGAGGAGCTGCTCACCGTGCAGCCACAGAATGGCGGCAAGGGGGGGGAGAATTAATGCAGGCCAGTAGCGGCGTGAAAGTAAAATCATCAGCGCCAGCCACACGCCCTGCGGCAGAAACAGCACCGCCTGCTGGCCGTTGTGGGTAAGGTAGAAGCTCAGTGTCCACAGCATCAGCCAGCCGGTTCCCCAGGCCAGCATAATGAACAGGGACAGGATCAGATGCCGGACAGCGCGCCGCATCAGTGGCCCGTGAGCAGTTGGTTATCAAGCGCGAAGTGCACCAGGTCGATGGTGCTGCTGCACTGAAGCTTGCCCAGCACGTTGGCGCGATGGACATGAACGGTTTTATGGCTCAGCGAAAGCGTATAGGCAATTTCCTTCACGCTTTCGCCTTTCACCAGCAGCTCAAACACTTCGCGCTCGCGCGGAGTGAGCGCCTCAAGCGCTTTTGGCATCGGCTCGCCGCCGCGCAGCGCTTTTATCGCATCGGCGCACAGGTAATGCCCGCCCATGCCGACGGCGCGCACGGCCTGCACCAGCTCCTCCGGGCCGCAGCGCTTGGTCAGATAGCCGCTTGCACCTGCGTCGAGGGCACTTTGCACAAAGGCCGGTGTGTCGTAGATGCTCAGGATGATGGCGCGAAACGTCGGCCGCTGCTGGCGCAGGCGCTTGAGCAGGCTAAGACCGTTTTCGTCCGGCATCGCGACGTCCATCACCGCCACGTCGATATCGTTGCGCGACAGGGCGGGCCACGCCTCCGCCGCGCTGCTAAACTGGCCTTCAACGATCACATCCTCTTCCAGATTTAACAGTTGGGCGAAACCGGAACGCACCACCACGTGATCGTCCACCAGCACCACTTTAATCATCTCGACACCTTTTGCTCATTCGTTGACCTATGATGCCCGTTGCCGGCGGGCTGGCAATCCTGCGGCTGCGGTTATGTAACCGATGTAACAAAATTGCAATAAAGCCACAGCCCACTTTTTAACTATCCTTTGCCGGTTTTTTTCTAAAAACGATTCGGAATGAGCGATGCCTTTTTATTCCTTTATCAAAATTCCCGCGCCGGAAATACTGCCCTCATAACAACAAGGGGAGCAGGCACTATGGCAATTTCATCGCGAATCACATTACTCGGCGCACTGGCGCTGTGGGCTTTTCAGGCGCAGGCGGTGGACGTCACCGTCGCGTATCAGACTTCCGCTGAGCCGGCGAAAGTCGCGCAGGCGGATAACACCTTTGCCAAAGCGAGCGGGGCGAATGTCGACTGGCGCAAGTTCGACAGCGGCGCGGCGATTGTGCGGGCGTTAGCCTCGGGCGACGTGCAGATTGGCAACCTGGGCTCCAGCCCGCTGGCGGTGGCCGCCAGCCAGCAGGTGCCGATTGAAGTCTTCCTGCTGGCGTCGCAGCTCGGAAATTCCGAAGCGCTGGTGGTGAAGAAAAGCATCACGAAACCCGAAGATTTGATCGGCAAACGCATCGCGGTGCCGTTTATCTCCACCACGCATTACAGCCTGCTGGCAGCGCTGAAACACTGGGGCATTAAGCCGGGCCAGGTGCAGATCATTAACCTGCAACCTCCGGCGATTATTGCCGCCTGGCAGCGTGGCGACATCGACGGAGCATACGTCTGGGCGCCCGCCGTCAACGAGCTGGAAAAAGAGGGCACCGTGCTGACCGACTCCGAAAAAGTGGGGCAGTGGGGCGCGCCAACCCTTGACGTCTGGGTCGTACGTAAGGACTTTGCCGAGAAACACCCTGAAGTGGTGAAAGCCTTCGCCAAAAGCGCCATCGACGCACAGCAGCCATACATCAGCAACCCGGATGAATGGCTGAAACAGCCCGCCAACCTGGAGAAACTCTCACGTCTGAGCGGCGTGCCGGAAGCTGACGTGCCGGGGCTGGTAAAAGGCAACACCTATCTGACACCTGCGCAGCAGATCCAGCAGCTGAACGGGCCGGTGAGCAAAGCGATTGTCGACACTGCGACGTTCCTGAAAGAGCAGGGCAAAGTGCCTGCGGTGGCGACGGATTACAGCCAGTTCGTGACCGATCGCTTTGTGAAATAAGGGGGCTGCAATGCTGAACATTACAAACCTGTCTGCCGATTACGGCGGCAAACCCGCCCTGGAAGAGATCAACCTGACGCTGGACAGCGGTGAACTGCTGGTGGTGCTGGGGCCGTCCGGCTGCGGGAAAACGACGCTGCTGAACCTGATCGCCGGGTTTGTACCGTATCAGCACGGCACGATCCAGCTGGAAGGAAAACGGGTAACGGGGCCGGGCGCAGAGCGCGGCGTGGTCTTTCAGAATGAAGGATTACTCCCGTGGCGAAACGTTCAGGAAAACGTTGCGTTTGGTCTGCAACTGGCAGGTGTAGCGCGTGAACAGCGCCTGAATACGGCGCGCGATATGCTGAAAAAGGTCGGGCTGGAGGGAGCTGAAAAACGCTTTATCTGGCAGCTTTCAGGCGGGCAGCGTCAGCGCGTCGGGATCGCCCGTGCGCTGGCGGCTAACCCACAGCTGCTGTTGCTGGACGAACCTTTCGGGGCGCTGGATGCCTTCACCCGCGAGCAGATGCAAACCCTGCTGCTGCGCCTGTGGCACGAAACCGGCAAGCAGGTGCTGTTAATCACCCACGATATCGAAGAGGCCGTGTTTATGGCGACGGAGCTGGTGCTGCTCTCACCGGGGCCGGGACGCGTGCTGGAGCGCCTGCCGCTTGAGTTTGCCCGCCGCTATGTGGCGGGAGAGCCGGTACGCAGCATCAAATCCGATCCGCTGTTTATTGAACAGCGTGAATACGTCTTAAGCCGCGTGTTTGAGCAACGGGAGGCGTTCTCATGAGCATTGTTTTCAGTGAAAAAACGCGGCGGACGCGCCTTGCCTTACGCTGGCCGTTCTCTCGCCAGCTCACCTTAAGCCTCAGCACGCTGGTGGTGCTGCTGGCGGTATGGTGGGCGGTTGCCGCGCAGCAGTGGGTCAGCCCGCTGTTTCTGCCCCCGCCAGGCCAGGTTCTGGAAAAACTGATTACCATCGCCGGGCCGCAGGGCTTTATGGATGCCACGCTCTGGCAGCATTTAGGCGCCAGTCTGATGCGTATTCTGGTGGCGCTGCTGGCGGCGGTCATTATTGGCGTCCCGGTGGGGATCGCGATGGGACTGAGCCCGACGGTACGCGGCATTCTCGACCCGCTGATAGAGCTTTACCGTCCCGTCCCGCCGCTGGCTTACCTGCCCCTGATGGTGATCTGGTTTGGCATCGGCGAGACGTCAAAGATCTTACTGATATACCTGGCGATATTTGCGCCGGTAGCCATGTCGGCCCTGGCTGGCGTAAAAAGTGCGCAGCAGGTACGCATACGTGCGGCGCAGTCGCTCGGCGCCAGCCGCGCGCAGATACTGCTGTTCGTCATTTTACCAGGCGCGCTGCCGGAGATACTGACCGGGCTGCGCATCGGCCTTGGGGTGGGCTGGTCTACGCTGGTGGCGGCAGAGCTGATAGCCGCCACGCGCGGCCTTGGGTTTATGGTGCAGTCGGCGGGAGAGTTCCTGGCGACTGACGTGGTACTGGCAGGGATCGCGGTGATCGCCGCGATTGCCTTTGGATTAGAACTGGGACTGCGCGCGCTACAGCGTCGCCTGACGCCCTGGCATGGAGAAATACAATGAGTGAACGACTGACCATTACCCCGCTGGGGCCATATATTGGCGCGCAGGTGTCGGGCCTGGACGTAACCCGTCCGCTGAGCGATAACCAGTTTGAGCAGCTGTACCACGCGGTGCTGCGTCATCAGGTGGTGTTCCTGCGCGAACAGGCCATTACCCCACAGCAGCAGCGCGCGCTGGCCCTGCGTTTTGGCGACCTGCATATCCACCCGGTCTACCCGCATGCGGAAGGGGTGGAGGAAATTATCGTGCTGGACACCCATAACGATAACCCGCCCGATAATGACAACTGGCACACGGACGTTACCTTTATCGGCACACCGCCAGCCGGGGCGATTCTGGCAGCAAAACAGCTGCCGGAGACGGGTGGGGATACGCTGTGGGCCAGCGGGATTGCCGCGTTTGAGGCGCTCTCCGCGCCGCTCCAGACTCTGCTGAGCGGCCTGCGGGCGGAGCATGACTTCAAAAAATCGTTCCCGGAGTACAAGTACCGCAAAAGCGAAGAGGAGCACCAGCGCTGGCTGGATGCGGTCGCAAAACATCCCCCGCTGCTGCACCCGGTGGTGCGTACCCATCCGGTGACCGGAAAGCAGGCGCTGTTTGTGAATGAAGGGTTTACCACGCGTATCGTGGACGTAGCGGAAAAAGAGAGTGAGGCGCTGCTCGGCTTCCTGTTCGCGCACATCACCAAACCGGAGTTCCAGGTGCGCTGGCGCTGGCAGGAGAACGATCTGGCGATCTGGGATAACCGCGTCACGCAGCATTACGCCAATGCGGATTACCTGCCGCAGCGAAGGATTATGCAGCGGGCGACGATCCTGGGGGATAAACCGTTTTACCGTGCGCCTTGATTGCCGGGTGGCGGCGTTGCCTTACCCGGCCTACGTTTAATTGTAGGCCCGGTAAGCGCAGCGCCACCGGGCAACGGAGCTAAAGGTGTGCTTCTATATACCGCTGATAGCGGTTTGCCTTCAGATAACACAGATCCACCAGCACCAGCCCGTCGATACAGTTATTGAACGCCGGATCGCTGCCGAAATCGATAAACTGCACGCCGCCGGGTTCGCATAGCTCGGAATACTGTTTGTAGAGCGGCGGGATGCCGCAACCCAGGTTGCCGAGCAGGGATTTCAGCTTTGTCAGGTCATCCACGTAATCCACTCCGCCAAACTGTGCCAGCACGTCCGGAAGTGAGGCCGGGTAGGGTTGACGCGAGGCGGCTAAGGGATGGCTGGCCGGAAACCAGAGACGATAAAACGCCACCAGCAGATCCCGTGCGGCAGGCGGTAAGCCGCCGGAGATGGACACCGGACCAAACAGGTAACGGTAATGGGGATAGCGTGCCAGATAGGCGCCAATGCCTGACCACAGATAGTCCAGACCGCGACGCCCCCAGTAGCGCGGCTGTATAAAGCTGCGCCCCAGCTCAATACCGTGCTCAAGTATGTCCTGCATTTTTTCGTCGTAGTGGAACAGGCTGTAGCTGTACAACCCCTCGACGCCGCGCTTTTCCACCTGCATGGCCGTTGGCATAAAGCGGTACGCGCCGACAATCTCCAGGTCATCGTCATCCCACAGAATAAGGTGCAGATAGTCATCATCGTAGCTGTCGGTATCCCGGCGCTTCCCGCTGCCTTCCTCCACGGCACGAAAGGCAATCTCGCGCAGCCGCCCCAGCTCGCGCAGCAGAGGCGCCTCTTCCTGCCCGTTGCGCTGCCAAAGATAGATGGCCTTACCATCGCTGGTTTTGCCCAGACACTCGGCCTGCGCCAGTTCGCGCTTGAGCGTCGCCCTGTCTTCCGGGCGGGCAATGGCGCACTGGGTTTTAAAGACGCCAGGCAATCCCTTGCCAAGACGTATCACGTGCTGACGACACTGCTCGGCCATCTCACGCGATGAAAGGGTAGAACTAAACCGGTCATTCCAGGCAATCTGCTGGCCGATTTTGATCGGCAGCTGACTGTGACGGCGGCGAAACATCTGTTGCATCAGCAGCAGCATGGATACCGTTGGCGAGACCAGGGTACTGGCATAAAACAGCAGGCTATTGTGCGCCTGGATATGTACCGGGAGTAGCGGCACCCGTAGTTTGCCGGCCAGCTTGATAAAGCCCGGATGCCATTTTTTATCGCGGATGCCTTTGCGCGTTGGGCGGGAAACTTCGCCCGCCGGAAAGAAGATCAGCACGCCGGCGTTTTGCAGGTGCTGCTCCATCTGTATCAGCGAGGCTTTTGCGGTTCTGCCGCCCATATTATCTACGGGAATAAACAATGAACTGAGGGGCTCAAGGTGGGACAGCATCCTGTTGGTAACAACCCTCACGTCGCGTCGCACGCGGGAAACGGCATACAGCAGCGCCAGCCCATCCAGGGTGCCGGTGGGGTGGTTCGCTATCACAATGAGTGGGCCGTGTTCGGGGATTTGTTCGAGGTCGCGGGCGGAAACGGAGCAGTGAATATCAAGGTGTTCCAGAACCTGCTCCACCATATCCAGCCCTTTCAGGTGACGGTGGCTGGCGGCAAACTGCTGAAATTCGTCTTCGTGAAGCAGTCTTTTTAACAGACTTTTTTGCCAGGGTGCGGGCCTCGCCTGAGGCCAAAGGTCATCAAGAACGCTGTCGAGACTAAACATTGATCACTCCTCCTGCCGTCTTGCCCAGACAGTAGAAGGAGGAGATGTCGTTTGTATTGCAGTTTGGTGAAGATTAGTGCAGAGAGCAGGCCGGGTAAGGCGAAGTCGTTACCCGGCGCTAAAGCGGATTAACGCAGAATTTTCTTCTCAGCCAGATCCAGCGCGAAATAGCTGAAGATCAGATCCGCGCCCGCGCGTTTGATCGCCCCCAGGCTTTCGAGGATCACTTTCTCTTCGTCGATGGCACCCGCCTGCGCGGCGAATTTGATCATCGCGTACTCGCCGCTCACCTGGTAGGCGCCCAGCGGCAGTTCGGTGCGTTCGCGAATGTCGCGCAGGATATCCAGGTATGCGCCAGCAGGTTTCACCATCAGGCAGTCAGCGCCCTGGGCTTCATCCAGCAGAGACTCACGAATCGCTTCGCGGCGGTTCAGCGGGTTCATCTGATAGGTTTTACGATCGCCTTTCAGCGCCGTGCCGGCTGCTTCACGGAACGGGCCGTAGAAAGAGGAGGCAAATTTGGTGGAATAGGACATGATGGCGGTGTCGGTGAAGCCCGCAGCGTCCAGCGCCTGACGGATCGCCTGTACCTGCCCATCCATTGCCGCAGAAGGCGCAATGAAATCCGCACCCGCAGCGGCGGCAACTACCGCCTGCTTGCCCAGATTCAGCAGGGTCGCATCGTTGTCCACGCCGTGATCGCACAGCACACCACAGTGGCCATGAGAGGTGTATTCGCAGAAGCAGGTATCGGACATGACGATCATCTCCGGCACACTCTCTTTGCAGATGCGCGACATACGTGCGACGAGGCCGTCTTCTTTCCAGGCATCGCTGCCGGTCGCGTCAGTGTGGTGGGAGATACCGAACGTCATTACCGAGCGGATGCCCGCATTCGCAATGCGTTCGATCTCGCGGGCCAGATGCTTTTCAGGAATGCGCATCACGCCCGGCATCGCGTCGATGGCTTTGTAGTCATCGATCTCTTCTTCAACAAAAATCGGCAACACCAGATCGTTTAAGGTCAGTGTTGTCTCTTCAAACATGGCGCGCAGTGCGGGAGACTTGCGCAGGCGACGGGGACGTGCAATTAAATCGGTCATGGTATGCCTGATGTTTGTGGAACAAAGAGGTATAGTGTACCTGAAAGCAGGGAGCGGTGTTTTACTAAAGTTGTCTTTTAGATTTTCGAAATCGACTAATATTCGCTGTATGTATTTTGTCTATATTATAAAACTTATTCTGGTGTTCAGCGTGGTGTTTAATATTGGTGAGGTTTCTATATTGGTTCGGGATTATAAATATAAATGATTTATTGCTTTTTATTATATGTGCCGAAGCAACTAAAGTAGTTTGCAATCAGTTGAATTTATAATATTTATTCATAATGATTGATATTTCCATGGTTTTATAAGCTTATTTGTCTGAATACGGACTTAATGGAATCATTCATTGAACCTTTTCGAAGTGAAACTGCATAATTCCTTCCGCAATTTAATGTTGCTAAATGATTTGATGGACAAACTTGCTTACGTCCCTGAGGAGGGATGACCCAATGCAAACATGGAAAAAGAAACTGGTTGTATCACAACTTGCATTAGCCTGCACACTGGCTATCGCTTCTCAGGCCAATGCGAAAGATATATCCGGCACAACATATAATACTTTTGGCTATGACAATACCGCGTCCACGCCCTGGTATTATGGTTATGCTGACTGGGATTATTCAGATGCCACACATGATGGTGACATTTATCCAGTCATCAATAAATCAACCGTAAACGGAGTTATTTCGACATACTATCTTGATGATGGTGTCAATGGCCGTGCGAACGCGTTGAGTATTTCTAACAGCACCATTAACGGCATGATCACGTCAGAGTGTATGACCACGACGTGTGCAGATGGCGTGGATACTGACGGTACCACTCATACCCAGTATGATCGTTTTAGCCTGACTGTTGATAACTCCACCATCAACGATACCTACGAGCATTACGCCTACGATGTCGTCAATGGTGAAACCACTGAAACGCATTATCTGGACACCTATGGTCTGGGTAACGCGATCACGCTGGACGTTGAATCTGATATCGTTATTCAGAACAACTCCCATATCGCGGGCATCACGCTGACGCAGGGTTATCAGGAGCTGGATAACACGCCATACGACGGTGTTGAAGGGGTTGCTAACAGCAGCAATATCTTTACCGATACGCTGGTGGTGAAAGATTCTGTGCTGACCTCTGGTGCGTACAGCGATCTGGGTACCAGTGGCTTCTACGGTCAAACGGCGAAGCCGAGCGACTACGGTGAAACCAACGCCACGGCTGCGGATGATGCGGCGCTGATCGTTGTTGCTGGCGCGTCTGATAACGCTATGCAGACCACCGCTACCTTCGATCACTCTACCATTACCGGCGACATCCTTTTCGCCAGCACCTTTGATAACAACTTCTACGAGAATGGCGATCCGGTAACGGATACCACCGATGACGGCGTCTATAACCCAACTACCAACGGCTGGGATGATACCGACAAGCTGGATGTCACGCTGACCAACGGCAGTAAATGGGTTGGCGCCGCGCAGTCCAGCGTTGAAGCCATCGGCACGGCGCAGATGTATGGTGAAGGCTACAGCGATGTAGACTGGCACACGCTTTCTCCAAACAGCATCTGGCCTGATTCTACCTTTGACAGCAACGGTCATGTTGCAGGTGAAGAAGTTTATCAGAGCGGCCTGTTCAACGTGGCGCTGGATAACGGTTCCGAGTGGGATACCCGTAAGATCTCCAACATCGACGCGCTGACGGTGAACAACCTGTCTCAGGTCAATGTTGAAAACTCCGGCCTGCTGGCAGATTCCATCACCCTGACCAATGCGTCTAGCCTGAATATTGGCGACAGCGGTGGTGTGGCTACCGACAGCCTGTATCTGGATAGCTACAGCCGTGCTGCACTCACTGAAGAGACAGCTGAGCTGTATGCCAACACCATTACCGTGGACAACGGTGCAGAGCTGGCGCTGGGTCTGGGTCAGGTTGATACGCACAATATGGTGCTGACCGATGGCGGTGTGCTTAACGTTGCCAGCCGTGATTATGTGCTGAACAGCGACCTGAACAACGCACGCTATATCACCAACGATCGCTCTAAAGCGGACTACGACTATGGTGTTGTCGCGCTGAACTCTGACGGCCATCTGGCGGTGAACGGTGACGTTGCCGGTAACTATAAAGTGCGCATCGACGATGCGACCGGCGCAGGCTCCGTAGCTGACTACGAAAACAAAGAGATCGTTCGCGTCTATGACAATAACGCGGATACCGCTGCCAGCTTTACTGCGGCAAACAAAGCTGATTTAGGTGCATACACCTATCAGGCGCAGCAGAAGGGCGACACCGTTGTTCTCCAGCAGGAAGAGCTGACTGACTACGCCAACATGGCGCTGAGCATTCCTTCTGCTAATACCAACATCTGGAATCTGCAACAGGATACCGTGGGTACCCGTCTGACCAACAGCCGTCATGGCCTGGCAGATAACGGCGGCGCATGGGTGAGCTATTTCGGCGGCAACTTTGACGCGGATAATGGCACCGTTAGCTACGATCAGGACGTAAGCGGCATTATGGTAGGTCTGGATACTCAGATCGACGGTAATAACGCGAAGTGGATGGTCGGTGGTGCGGCTGGTTTCGCGAAGGGTGATATCAGCGATCGTACTGGTCAGGTCGATCAGGACAGCCTGACTGCGATGATCTACGCGTCGGCGAAGTTCATGAACGACATCTTCCTCGACAGCTCCCTGAGCTACACCCGCTTCAACAACGACCTCTCTGCTACCATGAGCAACGGTCAGTATGTTGACGGTAATACCACGACTGACGCCGTTGGTTTCGGGATGAAACTGGGCTATGACTGGAAACCAAACCTGTCTGGCTACGTCACGCCTTACGCGGCGATCTCTGGCCTGTTCCAGTCCGGTGATGACTACCAGTTAAGCAACGACATGCGTATCGATGGTCAGTCTTACGACAGTATGCGTTATGAACTCGGCGTGGATGCAGGTTATACCTTCAACTACGGCGGCGAGCAGGCATTAACGCCTTACTTCAAACTGGCTTACGTGTATGACGATGCCGACAACAATGCTGATATCAACAATGACAGCATTGATAACGGCGTGGAAGGCTCTGCGGTTCGCGTGGGACTGGGCACTCAGTTCAGCTTCACGAAAAACTTCAGTGCTTACACTGATGCGACTTATCTGGGCGGCGGCGACGTTGACCAGAACTGGGGAGCAAACCTGGGTGTGAAATATACCTGGTAAGAGAAAAGCGCGGGGGATTTTTCCCCCGCTTTTTTATGTGCTTTAAAAATAATAAAGAACCGACAGATACAGATGACTTGAGGTATGCATGAACGTTAATGCGAAACCACTTTCTGAATTAAGCCGGCTCATAAAGTGTCTGGAAGTCGCCGGTACCCCATTTAAGATCGAACCACAACAATTAATAACTACCGGCAATAATGATGATGAACCATTGACCGTTGTCATACAATCCGGCCTGACGGCCGTCCACCGTAAATCAGACGAATTACTTATGGGTATTGCGCGGGCACCGTATATCCACGGTTTAAGCGCATGGATAAATGAAAACTATCTTGAATATTCTTTGATGGCACAGACGCCTTGTACCGGATTTTATTTACCGGCATCTGACGCGTACCAGCTTATTCAGGACGCGCAACTTTGGCAAGAGGCTTTCTGCTGGCTGTCATGGCTTAACCATTTATTGGGAAAACGTGACATGCAGTTGGTCGGAAATAATTCCTATAGCCAAATCCGGGCGATGCTGATCAATATGGCCGAGTGGGATGACACGCTACGTTCAAAAATTGGTGTTATGAATCATATTCAGCGTAGCACTCGTATTTCTCGTTCGGTCGTTGCTGAGGTTCTGGCGGCGCTGCGACAGGGGAACTACATCAATATGAGCCGGGGCAAACTGATCAGTATCAACCGTTTGCCCACGGACTATTGAGATCAGTTAGAGGCCGTAAGCACCTGCGCTTTATTGGCGCTCAGCTCGGCCACCAGGTTATTTATGCCATCACTCATATTCACGAAGCGTGTATTTGGCGACCGGGTGACCACCACAAAAGCGCCTACGTTTGATTGCGGAATCATCGCCATGTAGGTGATGAATCCGCCACCTCCACCGGTTTTTTGAATAATCCCAGGTCGGCCATCTTTTGGCGCCATATACACCCAGCCCATGCCGAGGGCATCGGCTTTACCTGGAACATCCATGCCAATGACGCGTCGTAGCTGAGCACGCTGGTAGATGAGCGTCTGCATTCGGTCGGCCTGATTGCTACGCGCGTAAAAATCCGATGAGAGGAACTGTTGCATCCAGCGCATCATGTCGCCAGGCGTAGAGTAAACGCCACCGCTGCCAATGGCAGCCAGCGTGTTATTGCACGGGCTGGCCCCTTTTTCCGCCACCATCAGACGCTTGCACTGGTCCGGGGAAGGGGTGTAAGTGGTATCTTTCATCCCGAGCGGACGCGTGATCTGCTCTTCAAACAGTTGAGGGTAAGGCTTACCCGACGCCGTCGCTAAAGCGTCGGCCAGCAGATCAAACGCCAGGTTAGAATAGCCGGCCTGCGAGCCCGGGGCCGATTTCAGGGTTGCTGTGCTCAGGTAGTTCCAGCGTTGCTCGCGGGTTGGCCAGACAAAGACAGGGCGATGCGCAGCGCCACCGGGCTGTTCTCGCGGCAGGGCGCTGGTATGGGTCGCCAGATTCACCAGTCTGATCGGCGTTCCCTGATATGTCGGAACGCGAGCGCCGGGCGGTGCATATTTGCTGAGCGGATCGTCGAGTTTCACCACGCCCTGATCGAGCAGTTTCACCAGCATTTCGCTGGTCATCAGCTTGGTTATCGATGCGACACGGATAACGGAATCCAGCTGCGGACGAATGTTATTTCCCGGTCGTGTTTCACCGAAGCTGCGAAACACCCGCTGGTTACCGTCGATCACGACCAGCGCCATTCCCGTCGCACCGCTGCCGTAATAAATAAGGTTGGCGTAGCGATCGGCAATGTCAGAGGCCAGAACCGGGGCCGTCAGAGGCTGTGCTGCCTGGGCGGTGGACAGGCTCACCGCACACAGCGCGGCGATAGAGAGCAGACAACGTTTCAACGAAAAGCATCCATCAAGTGAATAAGGAAAGTTACGGGTAGTTATACTACTAATCGGCGTCGGGCAATGGCCCGATTTGCATAACGATAGCGAGAAAAACGTAACCGTGGGTAAATTTGAACAATTTACTTGCGGCGTGGCTCCCATTTTGTGACATCGACCGTATGATAGACGCTACGATCGCTGTTGCGAATGAAACGCACCGAAACAATTCCTGAAAACTGTGAAGCGAACTAATAATTCACCCGCAGGTCTCACTTTTTTGCCTGAGCCGGGAGTCTGGCACAGGCAAGGTTTCGTGTGGCGATATGTTGAACACAGCAACAGCCATAACAACAAGAAGGAAGCACAATGTTTAAGTCTTTTTTCCCAAAGCCGGGGCCCTTTTTCCTGTCGGCATTTATTTGGGCACTGCTGGCTGTCATTTTCTGGCAGGCCGGTGGCGGCGCGTGGCTGACCCGTCTTACGGGGGCAACGGGCGACATTCCCATTAGCGCAGCGCGCTTCTGGTCCATGAGCTATCTGCTTTTCTACGCTTATTACGTGCTCTGCGTAGGGCTTTTTGCCATGTTCTGGTTCGTCTATTCTCCTCACCGCTGGCAATACTGGTCGATTCTCGGCACGTCGTTAATCATCTTTGTCACCTGGTTCCTGGTGGAGGTGGGCGTAGCGGTCAACGCCTGGTATGCGCCGTTTTACGATCTGATCCAGACGGCGCTGAGTTCGCCGCATAAAGTGACCATTAACCAGTTCTACCATGAGGTGGGGATCTTCCTCGGCATCGCCCTTATCGCCGTGGTGATTGGCGTGATGAATAACTTTTTCGTCAGCCACTATGTATTCCGCTGGCGTACCGCGATGAACGAACACTATATGGCGCACTGGCAGCACCTGCGGCATATCGAAGGTGCCGCACAGCGTGTGCAGGAAGACACCATGCGTTTTGCCTCTACTCTGGAAGATATGGGCGTAAGCTTTATCAACGCCATCATGACGCTGATCGCCTTCCTGCCGGTGCTGGTGACGCTCTCGTCGCACGTTCCGGAGCTGCCGATTGTCGGCCATCTGCCATACGGCCTTGTGATTGCTGCGATTGTCTGGTCGCTGATGGGAACGGGGCTGCTGGCGGTGGTGGGGATCAAGCTGCCGGGGCTGGAGTTTAAAAACCAGCGCGTGGAAGCGGCCTACCGTAAAGAACTGGTGTATGGCGAAGACGATGCCAACCGTGCGTCACCGCCTACCGTGCGTGAGCTGTTTGGCGCCGTACGTCGTAACTATTTCCGCCTCTATTTTCATTACATGTATTTCAATATCGCGCGCATTCTTTATCTTCAGGTTGATAACGTTTTCGGGTTGTTCCTGCTGTTCCCGTCCATCGTTGCGGGTACGATTACGCTCGGTCTGATGACCCAAATCACCAACGTCTTTGGTCAGGTTCGTGGTTCGTTCCAGTATCTGATCAGCTCCTGGACTACGCTGGTGGAGCTGATGTCCATCTACAAACGTTTACGCAGTTTCGAGCGTGAGCTGGACGATAAGGACGTGCAGGAAGTCATCCATACATTAGGTTAAAAAGGAATTGCTATGCCATTTGCCGTACCACGTGCATTACCGCTGACGTTACTCGCCGCTTTCGTGCTGGCGGGCTGTGCCGAAAAAGGGGCTGCCCCGCTCAAAGAAGGGGAGAAGCCCGTTGATGTGGCGAGCGTGGTGCGGCAAAAAATGCCCGCCAGCGTGAAGGATCGCAGTGAGTGGGCTGATGCGCTGGCCGCGACCTTCAAAAGCCAGAAGATCGCGCCTACCGAGGAGAATATCTGCTCGGTGCTCGCGGTGGCGCAGCAGGAATCGATGTATCAGTCAGATCCTGTAGTGCCTGGCCTGAACAAAATCGCCTGGAAGGAGATCGACCGCCGGGCCGAATCGATGCATATCCCGGTTTTCCTGGTGCATACCGCCCTTAAAATCACCTCGCCAAACGGTAAAAGCTACAGTGAACGGCTGGATACGGTGAAAACCGAGAAACAGCTTAGCGCCATTTTCGATGATTTCATCAATATGGTGCCGATGGGGCAGAAGCTGTTTGGCTCGCTAAATCCGGTGCATACCGGCGGTCCGATGCAGGTCAGTATCGCATTTGCGGAAAAGCATACCGACGGCTATCCGTGGGATATCGACGGTACGGTACGTCAGGAGGTCTTCTCCCTGCGCGGTGGGCTGTGGTTTGGGACGTATCACCTGCTGAATTATCCGGCCAACTACGATAAACCGCTGTATCGCTTTGCCGACTTTAACGCGGGCTGGTATGCCAGCCGAAATGCAGCCTTCCAGAATGCGGTAAGCCGCGCCAGCGGTGTGAAGCTCGCTTTGGACGGCGATCTCATTGCTTACGGCAGCAGTGAGGCCGGGACCACCGAACGTGCGGTGCGAAAACTCTCGACGAAGCTGGAGATGAGCAACAGCGACATTCGCCGACAGCTGGAGAAGGGCGACAGCCTGGCGTTTGAGAAAACGGATCTGTATAAGCAGGTCTTTGCGCTGGCCGAGAAGAAAAGTGGAAAGGCATTACCCAGAGCCATTCTGCCAGGCATTCAGCTAGAAAGCCCGAAGATCACGCGTAACCTGACGACCGCCTGGTTCGCGAAACGCGTTGACGATCGTCGGGCACGCTGTATGGGACTGTAATCAGTGGCGGTTGCGCCAGCGCAGGACAAGGGCAATCACGCCCAGAACCATGCTGCCCGCGAGGAAGGGAATGAGTCCAAATACGGTGCTCACGCCTAAACCGATTTCAACGCGCGGGCGGCCTGTATCCTGCACCTGCATCAGATGCTCATACACGCCAGGGGCATGCACCAGCATATTCAGCAGTTGGGTTCCTGCCCAGAAACAAAACAGAACAAACAGGGCATAGGCAATATTCCCCGCCGTGGAGGTTTTTGGTTGTTTTCCGCCAAAAATCGGTTTCGACAATGTAAAGTCTGCCATAAGACCTCCCGATAATATCACTCTGTTTTAATACGCGTCGTACAGGGTGAGTGTGACAGGTCATAGCATTTGTCAATATCAGAATCGTGGGAAATTCGGCTCAGGATTTCTCCTGGATTGTCGATTTCTGCATCACGTCACAAATTGATAACATAAGTGAAACTGCGCTGCATTTCAGAATTTACGTATCCGCCACAGACGCCATTATCAAACTGTGAGAGGATAGTTTTTTTCTGCCGGAGTTGTCATGAAGCTCACTTCCAAATTACGCCGTGACTGGCATTACTACGCCTTTGCGATCGGGCTGATCTTTATTCTCAACGGTGTTGTCGGGCTGCTGGGATTTGAAGCGAAAGGCTGGCAAACCTATGCGGTTGGGCTGGTAACCTGGGTAATCAGTTTCTGGCTGGCGGGATTTATTATCCGCCGTCGTCCCGATGAGACGACGACGGCAGAGAAAGCTGACTAAGCGTTAGTTAACGGAACTTTTCAGGGCGCTGTCAGCGGCGTGGCGCTCCAGTGCCAGTTCAATCAGGCGGGTGATCAGTTCCGGATAGCTTATCCCGCTGGCCTGCCACAGCTTCGGGTACATGCTGATATTGGTAAAGCCCGGCAGAGTGTTGATTTCGTTAATCACCACCTCGTTATCCGGCGTCAGAAACACGTCGACGCGCGCCATCCCACAGCATCCCAGCGCCTGATAGGCTTCAACGGCGATCGCCCGGATCTTGTCGTTAACGTCGGGATCGAGCGCGGCGGGAACCACAACCTGGGCACCTTTGTCGTCAATATATTTGGTGTCGTAGGAATAGAAGTCACTGTTCAGTACCACTTCACCACAGGTACTCGCCTGCGGGAAGTCGTTGCCCAGTACGGCGCACTCAATTTCACGACCGTTAATTCCCTGCTCAACCACCACCTTATGGTCAAATTCAAAGGCCAGACGAACGGCATCGTTAAACTGCGCTTCGCTGGTGACTTTGCTGACGCCGACGGACGAGCCCTGATTCGCCGGTTTCACAAACAGCGGCAGGCCGAGTTGCGCCTGGATCTGCGCGAAGCTGTGTTTATCGCGGTTGGCGCGAGTGAGCGTCACGAACGGCGCAATATTCAGACCGGCGTCGCGCAGGAGACGTTTTGTGACGTCTTTATCCATGCAGGCGGCAGAGCCCAGCACATCGGAACCGACAAACGGCAGGTTTGCCATCCGCAACATGCCTTGCAGAGAGCCGTCTTCGCCCAGCGTGCCGTGAACGATAGGGAACACTACGTCAATCTGTGCCAGCGCCTGCGCGTTCCCGGCATCGATAAGCTGTCCCTGTTCCACGCCTGGAACCGTTGCGACGCTGATATCAGAAGGATTAAGGGCAATGTGCGCCGGATCGTCAGCGTGTAACAGATACTGGCTGGCATCGTTAACATGCCACTGGCCCTGTTTATCAATGCCCAGCAGCACCACGTCAAAACGGCTTTTATCAATCGCATCAACGATATTTTTAGCCGATTGCAATGACACCTCGTGCTCTGCCGATTTTCCCCCAAAGACAATACCTACGCGCTGCTTTGCCATCTCACTCTCTTCCAGTCTGACGAAAAGCCCATAACATACCACGATGCCCGGCGGGTTTCGCGGCCTTCTGCCATAATGTTTTGGGGATGCTGAAGGGGGGCGCGTGAAAGGAAAAGGTCTGCTTATTCTTATTGTTATTGCCGGGATCGCCACGGTGGGCTACCGCTGGTTGCCGCCGTATTACAATCCTTTCGTGCCGCTTACGCTTGACGATCCGCCCGGAAAAATAACCCAGTTTAAACTTCGGCGTTTAACACCGCAGGCATGCGAAAGCCTGTTAGCGCAGGCGAATCAACGCCAGCTTATCCGTACCCAGGCTGTCGCTGACAGCGCCGGTGAGTGTCCGCTGAGTAACGTGGTGCGCGTGCGCGATTTTGGCCCGGTGAGCCTGAACAGCAGCTTTCTGGCCAGTTGTCCGCTGGCGTTAAGTTCTGCGCTGTTTGTCAGCCAGCAGGCCCGACCGCTCACCAAAACCTGGACCGGAAGCGAGCTTACGCGTATTGAACATCTGGGCAGCTTCGCCTGCCGCAATATCTACAGCCGCCCGGATGCGCGGCGCAGCGAACATGCCACGGCGGATGCGCTGGATATCAGCGCTTTCAGGCTGGCAAATGGACAGCGCGTTACCGTCCTGAACGGCTGGAAAGCGGAAAAGACGCAGCCCTGGCTACAGGCCCTGCTCTCGGCAAGCTGTGGCTATTACGGTAACGGTCTGGGGCCGGACTATAATGCCGCCCATGCCAACCATTTCCATCTGGGGATGCGCGGCTATGGATTATGTCGATGAAGCATAATCTTCCGCCAAAAAATGGATAAATTGTGACTTATTTCACAAATATGATGACTGGGAAGATAAAACACCAAAGTCTGCAAGGCCGCATCTCTGGCGCTATGTCATTGCGCGTAACTTGCTAATCTGTCGGCGAATTCGCCTAAAAATGAAGACTATTTCTGTTATGGAATCCTGGAAAGTTAATCTCATTTCAGTCTGGTTCGGCTGCTTCTTCACCGGACTGGCTATCAGCCAGATATTGCCCTTCCTGCCGCTGTATGTATCGCAGCTGGGAGTGACTTCCCATGAAGCGCTCTCGATGTGGTCCGGCCTGACGTTCAGCGTGACGTTTCTGGTCTCCGCCATTGTGTCGCCGATGTGGGGCAGCCTGGCGGATCGCAAGGGGCGCAAGTTGATGCTGCTCCGCGCCTCGCTGGGGATGGCGATAGCCATTTTGCTCCAGGCCTTCGCCACCAACGTCTGGCAGCTGTTTATTCTGCGGGCGATAATGGGGCTGACCTCCGGTTACATTCCGAATGCCATGGCGCTGGTGGCCTCACAGGTGCCGCGTGAGCGAAGCGGCTGGGCGCTCAGCACGCTTTCCACGGCCCAGATCAGCGGGGTCATTGGCGGCCCGCTGCTCGGTGGCTTCCTGGCGGACCATGTCGGGCTGCGTGCGGTCTTTATCATTACCGCGATCCTGCTGACAATCAGCTTTCTGGTCACCCTTTTTCTGATTAAAGAGGGCGGGCGGCCTGTTGTCAGTAAATCCGAACGCCTGAGCGGAAAAGCGGTTTTCGCCTCGCTGCCTTATCCTGGCCTGATGATTAGCCTCTTTGTGACGACGATGGTGATCCAGCTCTGTAACGGTTCGGTAGGGCCGATTCTGGCGCTGTTTATCAAGTCGATGGCGCCGGACAGCAGCAACATTGCTTTTCTGAGCGGGATGATTGCCGCGGTGCCGGGCGTGTCGGCGCTGATGTCTGCTCCGCGTCTGGGGAAACTGGGCGACAGGATCGGTACGGCACGTATTCTGATGGCAACGCTCATCATTGCGGTGATCCTTTTCTTTGCCATGTCATTCGTCACCACACCTCTTCAGCTCGGCATCCTGCGCTTCCTGCTTGGCTTCGCAGATGGCGCCATGCTGCCCGCTGTTCAGACGCTGCTGGTGAAATATTCCAGTGACCAGGTAACCGGCCGCATTTTTGGCTACAACCAGTCGTTCATGTATTTAGGCAACGTAGCGGGCCCGCTTATCGGCGCCTCGGTCTCGGCAATGGCGGGTTTCCGCTGGGTATTTGCCGCGACGGCGGTGGTGGTCCTGCTGAATATTATTCAACTGGCCTTTGCCTTGCGACGCCGCAGGCGAATCGCTGAGGCAAAGTCGGCCCGGTAAACACGATAATATATTATTTATTCTTATGAACGCCGCATTTTTATATAACGAAATGCGGCGCCTTTCTTTCAGGAAAACGTTTCGCTTTCGCGCTGAAATATCTTTTTTGGCAGCGATGTCACTTTTGCATAAGATAAAGCCAATCCATGCTTTTCATTATTCAGAGAGGGTGTTAATTTCAGGGGAAATCACATAAGGAAATAGCACCATGAAAAATCTCATTGCTGAGTTGTTGGTTAAGCTTGCCCAAAAGGAAGAAGAGTCGAAAGAGCTGGTTGCCCAGGTCGAGGCGCTGGAAATCGTTGTGACGGCGCTGCTGCGACAGATGGCAAAACCGGAGCAGGAGGCGTTGATCGACAACGTTGAAGGCGCGCTGGAAAAAGCGCGTCCTGATTCCCAGGTGCCTGCGGAAGATGCGGAGCTGCTTCAGCAATACGTAAAGAAGCTTTTAAGGCATCCTCGCAGCTAACCTGTCTGAGGTGAAATGACGTGTCACAGAATTGTCATGCAGGATGCCTGGCGTCGCTCTGTTTTTATTTTTACACATTTATGCAGGGAAAATTAAATTGAGACAGAGCACACCTTTCACCGCATAATTTCTGTTATTAATTACCGCCTCCCCCCGGCGAAACCGGTTAATGAATATTGTGCCGATACAGGGCTGAAATAACCGCAGAGCCCGGCGAAAATCAGAGTCGCAGGGTGGTTTTTTTCCCGTAACGAGCCAGACTTAACGTGGAACTTCACATAAAGGATGGTGCAATGAAAACAACAATACTGGTTACCCTGCTCTCTGGCCTGTGTCTGATCGCCTCAGCACACGCGGAAGAGAAAACGTTAACGCCCCAGCAGCAGCGCATGACGACCTGTAACCAACAGGCGACATCGCAAAGCCTGAAAGGGGATGCCCGTAAAACGTACATGAGCGACTGCCTTAAAAATGGTGCGGCTAAACCCGGTGAAAAAAGCCTGACCCCACAGCAGCAAAAAATGCGTGAGTGCAACGCCCAGGCGACACAGCAGATGCTGAAAGGCGACGATCGCAGCAAGTTTATGAGCGCGTGCCTCAAAAAACAGGCGTAGTGCTAACGGGTGAGTCACGGCTGTGGCTCACCCAAAATTTCATACTTTCCCCGCTATCCCCCTCTCTATAATTTGGGAAAATGTTTCAGAATATTCCCAAAAATGATGAATGATGAGTTTTATGACAATCACGAGAACATTCGGGAAGCGTGGCACCAGCAGCTTTCTCAGGATGATTCATACCGTTCCGGTCTGCGATTTGCCCGGCGAATACGGCTGGCACGCATCGTTGGTCTGGCGGCGCTATTTGTTCCGCTTGCCAGCGTTCTGGTGAGCCAGTTTCTTTCCGGCGTCTGGTGGTTATTGCTGGTGGGCTGGGTCTTTGTCTGGCCCCATCTGGCCTGGCAGCTGGCTTTTCGTTCGGCTGAACCCCACAGCAGTGAAATTGTTAATCTGAAAATCGATGCCATTATTGCCGGTGTCTGGATGGGGCTAACAGGGTTCAATGCGCTACCAACGGCGGCGCTGATCGTGATGATTGGCATGAATATGATGGGATCGGGGGGATGTCGGTTATTTCTGACAGGACTGACGCTGCTTGCTCTGTCTGCCTTGCTCACCGTGCAATCCACGGGTACTCCTGTGGTATTGACCTCTGAACCGCTGGCGTTGTGGCTGACGCTCCCCGTGCTGGTGGTCTACCCCATACTGTTTGCCTGGCTCAGCCACCGCACGGCGATCCGTCTGGCAGAGCATAAGCGTCGGCTTGAGCTGATGAGTACCCGCGACGGAATGACCGGCGTGTTCAATCGCCGTCACTGGGAAACGCTGCTGCGTAACGAATTTGAGGCCTGCCGTCGAAGCCATCGACAGGCGACGATACTGCTCATCGATATCGATCACTTCAAGACGATCAACGACACCTGGGGGCATGACGTGGGGGATGAAGCGATTGTCGCCATCACGCGCCAGCTTCAGCTGACCCTGCGCTCAGGCGATTATATTGGCCGTTTTGGCGGGGATGAGTTCGCGGTGATCATGTCCGGCACGCCTGCCGACAGCGCGATTGCAGCGATGTCGCGCGTCCACGAACGGCTGGTCAACATGCCGCTGCACGGAGCACCTATGGCGAGGTTGTGTATCAGCGTTGGGGTTGCCCCCTGGGGGGCGCAGTTCACCCACTATCGTGAATGGCTAAAGGCGGCGGACGTGGCCCTCTATAAAGCCAAAAATGCCGGACGGGGCCGCACCGAAGTGGCCGCCTGACGCCCGGCGTAGCGCATCAGGACTTACTGAGCTTCTCTGATTTTTCCATGCATTTTTCCATCGCCTCGATCACGGCGGAGCGGAACCCGCGATCTTCCAGCACGCGCACGGCTTCAATGGTTGTGCCCCCCGGTGAGCACACCATATCTTTCAGTTCGCCCGGATGTTTACCCGTTTCCAGCACCATTTTGGCCGAACCCATCACCGCCTGCGCTGCAAATTTGTAGGCCTGCGCGCGCGGCATTCCACCCAGTACGGCGGCATCGGCCATGGCTTCGATAAACATAAAGACATACGCCGGGGCAGAGCCGCTCACGCCGACTACCGGGTGGATCATCGGTTCGGCAATCACTTCCGCTTCGCCGAAGCAGCGGAAAATATTCAGTACATCCGCCACGTCTTCAGATGTGACCAGCGCGTTCGGGGTAACGGATGTCATACCGGCATTCACCAGCGACGGGGTGTTTGGCATGGCGCGAACAATCTTACGGTCGTGGCCCAGCGCGCGGGCGAGCTGATCGAGGGTCACGCCTGCGGCAATCGATACCACCAGGGTCTCTTTGTTAAGGCTGGAGGTGATCTCGCTCAGGACTTTAATCATGATATTCGGCTTAACGGCACCAAAGACAATATCCGCCACCTGAGCCACGTCCTGTGCGCTTTCGGCAGCGTTGACACCATACTCATCACGCAGCGCCGCGACTTTATCCGGGGATGGGGTATAGACCCAAATCTGCCCCGGCAACACCTGCCCGCTGGCAATCAGTCCGCCGAGGATAGCTTTGCCCATATTTCCGCAGCCGATAAACCCGATTTTCTTATCCATCACGTCTCTCCGTTATTATGCGTTGTTATCTCTCATTGATAGCTTAACAACGAAATGCAGGCGACAATAGTCACCAGAATCATAATGGGGAGAGACTATGGCGATTTGGGTTGATGCGGACGCGTGTCCGAATGTCATCAAAGAGATTTTATTTCGTGCTGCCGAGCGCGTGCAGATGCCGCTGACGCTGGTGGCGAACCAGAATATCCGCGTGCCGCCCTCCAGATACATCCGTTCTCTGCGCGTTCCGGCCGGGTTTGACGTGGCGGATAACGAGATAGTACGCCTGTGTGACGCAGGAGATCTGGTGATCACCGCGGATATCCCGCTGGCTGCCGATGTACTGGCGAAAGGGGCGGCGGCGCTGAACCCGCGCGGAGAACGCTATTCGCCGGCAACGATCCGGGAGAAGCTCACCATGCGTGATTTTATGGATACGCTTCGTTCCAGCGGCGTGCAAACCGGTGGGCCGGACAGCCTGTCGCAGCGCGATCGCCAGCAGTTTGCCGCCGAGCTGGATAAATGGCTGCTGGAAGTGAAGCGCCGCCCGGCGTAGCCCACCTCCGGGCGGTTTTGTGGTACAGTGTGGCTTCCACAGGCTTGTCATTCCGTACCGCTTTGCAGTAAAGTTAGCGCAACATCTACTGCAATCATTTCTTTACAGCCTTCAGTTATCCGGCAGCAAGGGGAACACCTGGTTATGAACCCACCCATCTTTTTAGTTGGCCCTCGCGGCTGTGGGAAAACCACCGTTGGTCTGGAGCTGGCGCGTCTGTGCCAGAGTCAGTTTGTCGATACTGACCATTGGCTCCAGGAGAATGCCGGTAAGACCATTGCCGATATCGTTGAGGATGAGGGTTGGGAGAGCTTTCGTGCGCGTGAAACAGCCACGCTGGAAGCGGTGACCGCGCCGTCAACCGTGATCGCGACCGGTGGGGGCATTATTCTGGCACCGTATAACCGCCAGTTTATGCGCGAAAAGGGTGTCGTGATCTACCTCTGTGCCCCGGTCTCTACGCTGGTGGGGCGGCTGGAGGCGTTTCCGGAAGAGGGACAGCGCCCGGCGCTGACCGCGAAACCGCTGAGTGAAGAGGTCAGCGACGTCCTCGCCGAACGCGATGCACTGTACCGCGAGGCGGCACACCACGTTGTGGATGCGTCAGCGTCACCCGAGAAAGTTGCGATTCAGATTATTACCGCCCTGCGTTTGGCTTGCGCCAGCTAACAGCCGTCTATACTCATAGCTCAGACATAAAAAAAGGATGAGCTATGCCAACCAGACCTCCCTATCCACGTGAAGCCCGCATCGTTACCGTTGAAAAAGGTAACGGCGATCAGACCGTAACCTGGTACCAGCTGCGTGCCGATCACCCTAAACCTGATTCGCTGATCAGCGAACATGAAACCGAACAGGAAGCGCTGGATGCGAAACGGCGCTATGAGGATCCTGAGAAGTCCTGACAGGAATCCGAATTCGTTACAACCGTGCCTGAATCACACTTTTAACTTATCGCTGATGTTAAGCAGCAGTTAATATTTAGTTATTACAGGTGGATTCGGAAAGGCCAGTCGATCTTTACATTACGATGGAGAGATCCCCTGCTACGCTTGGTGCTGTTTTGTTGAATAAATGAACAGTGCAGCGTAGTGAGCCTGTACTTGTGTGGCAGTTGTGGTAGTAACGGAAGGCGATCAAAATGAAGGCGACGTTGGCGATCCTCACGATTGGTGTGGTGCCTGTAAGCGAAGTATTACCGCTCTTAACCGAGCATGTCTCTGAACAACAAATTACGCATCTCAGTCTGTTAGGGAAGCTCAGTCGGGAAGAGGTCATGGAAGACTACGCGGTCGGAGAGGGAGAAGATCCCCTGGCAACGTTACTCAGTGACGGTAAACTGGCGCATGTGTCGCGCCAGAAAATCGAGCGCGCGCTACAGGGCGTGATCGAAGTGCTCGACAATCAGGACTATGACGTTATTTTGCTGATGAGCACGGCACCCGTTAAAGGGCTCAGCGCGCGTAATGCCATTCTGCTCGAACCGATGCGGATTATCCCCCCGCTGGTGGCCTCAATTGTTGATGGTCATCAGGTTGGGGTCATCGTTCCCGTTGAGGAACTGCTGGATAACCAGACGGTGAAGTGGGCCGCGCTGGAGCACACCCCGCTGTACGCGCTGGCAAACCCGTTCTGGGACAGCGAAGCGAAGCTGATTGCGGCCGGGCAGGAGTTGATCGACAGAGGGGCGGATGTCCTGATGCTCGACTGCCTGGGCTTCCATCAGCGGCATCGTGATTTACTGCAAAAGGCGCTGGATGTTCCGGTGCTGCTCTCTAACGTCCTGATGGCGCGCCTGGCGTCAGAATTACTGGTGTAATGATTTTGCGTGACAGGTCATGAGCATGGCCCCTATAGTGGATTTTTCTCTATAAATATAAGGGCCAGTTCATGCTTCAAAGTAACGAATACTTTTCCGGTAAAGTGAAATCCATTGGTTTTACCAGCAGCAGCACTGGCCGCGCCAGTGTCGGCGTCATGGCGGAAGGGGAATACACCTTTGGCACCGCAGAAGCGGAAGAGATGACGGTGGTCAGCGGCGCGCTGAACGTCCTGCTGCCGGGTGAAACGGAGTGGAAAGTCTATAGTGCCGGGCAGGTCTTCAACGTGCCGGGCCACAGCGAGTTCCATTTACAGGTTGCAGAGCCAACCTCTTATCTTTGCCGCTATCTGAAATAAAAGCATGCCGGGTGGCGCATTCGCTTACCCGGCCTGCGTTTTGCCTGTCAGCGCTGCGCTTCGCCGCCGAGGCCTTCCACCAGGTTCTGAATCAGCGCCGCCAGCTCGCCGGTCATCAGGATAAAGTCTGCGTCAAAGCGCTGAGCATAATCTTCGCGGTCGATATCTTCGTTCTGATCGCGCAGTTCATCGCAGAACTTAAGGCGCTTCACGGAGCCGTCATCACACATCACAAACTGAATGCGCTGCTGCCAGTCGAGTGCCAGTTTGGTCACCACTTTGCCCGCTTCAATGTGCACGGCGATTTCGTCGCTCACCAGATCCTGTTTCTTCGCGCGGATCACGCCGCCATCTTCCAGCAGCGCTTTCAGCTCTGCTTCATCAAGGATCTGGAAGCCCTGCGCGGCAGTCCCGCTGCGCACCCACTCGGTCAGGGTCAGCTCAATCGGCGTTTCCAGCGCCAGCGGTACCACCGGTAATGAGCCAAGGCTCTTACGCAGCAGCGCCAGCGTATCTTCCGCTTTTTTGGCGCTGGCGCAGTCCACCATGATCAGCCCGTTCACGGTGTCGATCCACATCATGGTCTGGCTAAAGCGGCTAAAAGCGCGCGGTAGCAGCGAGTGCAGCACTTCATCCTTCAGCGAATCTTTTTCGGTTTTTTTAAGCTTACGGCCCTGTTCAGCTTCCAGCTTGAAGATCTTCGCTTCAAGCGCCTGCTTAACCACGGGCGTCGGCAGGATCTTCTCTTCTTTACGGGCGCAAACGATGATTTGCCCCGTGCTGCTGGCGTGGGTCAGCGCATCGCTTTGAGAACCCATTGGCGGAACCCAGCCGGTTTTTGCCATATCCTGGCTACCGCAAGGGGTAAAGGAGTAAGCGGCTAACTGTTTTTCCATCTCTTCTGCACGCAGCGAAACGTCGCGGCTGAGACGGTAAACCATCAAATTTTTGAACCACAGCATGATAATTTCCACGGCCTTGTCGTTAAATCAGCGGGCATGATAACGAATTGTCGCATCGCTTGCATTGCTAATCGGGAAGCGGGCTTCTACTCTGTTGATAATCAAAATAATGAGGAGTGTCTTGTGCGTATTGGGATTGATTTGGGCGGCACCAAAACAGAAGTTATTGCGCTGAGCGAGCAGGGGGAGCAACTGTTTCGCCACCGTCTGCCTACGCCGCGCGATGATTATCACCAGACCATAGAGACGATTGCCCGCCTGGTCGATATGGCAGAGCAGGCAACGGGCGAGACGGGCACGGTCGGGATGGGGATCCCTGGCTCCATTTCGCCGTATACCGGCGTGGTGAAAAACGCCAACTCCACCTGGCTCAACGGTCAGCCGTTTGATAAAGACTTAAGCCAACGCCTGAACCGGGAGGTGCGTCTGGCGAATGACGCTAACTGCCTTGCGGTCTCTGAGGCCGTGGATGGCGCAGCGGCTGGCGCGCAGACCGTATTTGCGGTCATTATCGGCACCGGCTGCGGGGCGGGCGTGGCCCTCGGTGGGCGCTCGCATATTGGCGGCAACGGCACCGCGGGCGAGTGGGGGCACAATCCGTTGCCGTGGATGGATGAAGATGAACTCAAATACCGCGCCGAAGTACCGTGCTACTGTGGCAAGCAGGGCTGTATTGAGACCTTTATTTCCGGCACGGGGTTTGCCACCGATTATCATCGTCTGAGCGGTCAGCCGCTGGAAGGTAACGAGATTATGCGTCTGGTTGAGGAGCAGGATCCGGTGGCTGAACTGGCGCTCAGCCGCTACGAAATGCGGCTGGCTAAGTCACTGGCGCATGTGATCAATATTCTTGATCCCGACGTGATTGTACTGGGCGGCGGCATGAGCAACGTCGACCGGCTGTACGCCACGGTGCCAACGCTGGTGAAACAGTGGGTATTTGGCGGCGAGTGCGAAACGCCGATCCGCAAAGCCGTCCACGGAGATTCCAGCGGAGTGCGCGGCGCGGCGTGGCTCTGGCCGGAATAAACGCAAAACCGTTTTTGATGTTTGTAGCCTCTCCCCGTGGGGAGAGGCTACCCCAGTAATTTGAAAGCAAAAGCTATAACGTTGCCTCAGAATAACTGAGGGCTTTCAGCGATGCCTCGGTCCGGCTGTAAATCGCTGAGGCGTTTCCTGTAGGCCGGGGCGAGGCGCAGGGATGCGCCGAGAGGGCGGGCTTTACAGGGATGTTACCTCCGCCCGTCCCCGATAAGCCGGAAGGAATAAGCCGAAGGCACCGCGAAGCGGCGATTTTCCGCCGGAAGCCCGGGTCGCCAGGGTGGTGGCGACTGAGCCACCCTGGCACGTTCACCGCTCATGTCGTGACAGAGTAGCAAGGAACATAACGTGAACGGAATGACCACCAGAGCCGTATGTTCCCCCTCACCCCAGCCCTCCTCAAGGGAGAGGGGGCCGTCTGTGCAGGCATTATTTTGTGGGGAACTCTCAGCCCACAGGGAGAGGGCCAGGGTGAGGGCACCAGAGCGCATCATCCCCCCATTTACTGCACCGCAAACTCCCTGTCCAGCCTGCTATATCCCAGCCCGTTGATCTTCTTCACTTTGATCTGCACCGGAATGCGCTCTTTCATTGCCTCTACGTGACTGATCACGCCGATAGTTTTCCCGGTGGCGTTCAGCGCGTCGAGCGCGTCCAGCGCGGTGTCCAGCGTTTCGCTGTCGAGCGTGCCGAATCCTTCATCCAGAAACAGCGAGTCAATGCGCGTTTTGTGACTGACCAGATCGGAAAGCGCTAAAGCCAGCGCCAGACTGACCAGGAAACTCTCCCCGCCGGAAAGGGTACGGGTATCGCGTACCGCATCGGCCTGCCAGGTATCGACCACTTCCAGCTCCAGCGCGTCGCTGGCTTTACGCTGAAGCAGATAGCGGCCATGCAGACGGTTGAGCTGCTGGTTGGCAAGCCACACCAGATTATCCAGCGTCAGCCCCTGGGCGAATTTACGGAATTTATCGCCGGTGCTGGAGCCTATCAGCGCGTTGAGATAGCCCCAGTCGTCGGCCTGACGCGCCGCCTCCTCAATCTGCTGCATAAGCGCCTGCTGGTGCAGACGGTTATCGGCGTCCTGTTTGAGCTGCTGGCGGATCTCCCCCTGATGCGTGGTGTTGTCCCGAAGCTGTTGCGCCAGCTGGTGTAACTGCGCCTGAAGCGTTGCGGCATCGGTTTCCAGCCCCTCGGGGCGCTGTGCCTGATGCGCCTGAAGCTGCTGGCTTGCCTGCACCGAAAGCGCCGTGGCCTGCTGGAGCTGGTTTTCCAGCGTCTGCTTTTGTTGTTCAAGCTGGCGGATCGACGTTTCATCCAGCAGGGCGGAGAGAAATGCGTCCCGATCGGCAAAGCAGCTCGCGGTCAGCGCGGCGTTGAACTGAGCCTGTGATTGCTGGAGCCGTTCACGCTCAAGCGTCTCCTGTTGCTGTAGGGTGGTGAGCTGACTTTGCAGCGACACGCATTCGTCGTGGATGCCGCGCCAGTTCTCAGGGATAACCGCGTCGGCTTCTGCATCATTGGTAACCGGCAGCGTCTCCAGAATGGGCATCAGGGCGTTAATACCTTCCTGAATCGTACCGTGCTGGGCCTGTTTTTCCTGCCACAGGGTATATTCGCTTTCGCGCGCGCTCAGCCAGGCGCTTTCAGCCCCTTCATCGGGCACGCTAAGCGACAGCGATTGTAACGAGGCCGCCAGCGCCTGACGCGTCGCCGTCAGCTGCTGCTGGTACTGGCGCGCCTGACCTTCCTGTTCATTGAGCTGGTTTTGCAGCGTCAGACGCTGGCTGAGCTGATACAGCTGGCGTTCATACTGTTCCTGTTCGCTCATCCAGGGGGCAATATCATCCTGAATATTCAGCGCTATGTTCAGGGAGGCGCAGACCTCCAGCCACTCTTTAGTGAGTGCTTGCTCTTCCTCAGAGAGAGCCTGTGCTTCCTCTGTCTCGCGCTGGATCTGCTGGGTCAGCGCATTCACCTGCGCGAGCACCAGCAATCCTTCCTCTTTTAGCGCAGCAACCTCTTTCTCCAGCGCGTCGCGGCGGCGCTGATTGTCAGTCAGTTCAAGCGCCTGATACTGCACAACTGCCGGGTGTTCGCGTGAACCGCAGAGCGGGCAAGGCTTACCCGCTTCGAGCTGTGCACGATAGTTCTCAAGATCCTTGATTGTCGCCTCACGCTCACAGAGCGCTTTCAGGTCGGCATAGTGCTGATTTTTCTCTTTGAACTGCTGACGCCGCAGGATCAGCGTTTCATTGAGCTTAGCCTGCTCAGCCTGCGCTTTCTGCACGCTTTCCGCATTCTGGCGCAGCCGTTTTTGCAGCGGCTGAAAGCGAGCGTGAAGCGCTGTCAGACGCTGGCGGAGCGCCCGCGATTGTGCCTGTTGCTCCATTGCCGTCGCGAGATCCTCAGCCGTCAGCGTCAACGTACTTTCAGGCATCTCAGCCAGCTTCTGACGAAGCTCAGCCATGCGCGCTGACTGGGCAACAAGCTGATTTTTATCGCGACCCAGTTGCGTAAAATGCGCCCGCCAGCCGGCAATTTCCTGCCCCCACTGACGGAAACGATCGTGTTCGGTCAGCCACTGCGTCAGTACCTTGTGCTCTGTCTGCAACTGTTCACGGTTGCGCAGCGCACCGTTGCGAATACGCGAGCGCTGCGCCGCTCTGTCGAGTAAGCGAGTATTTACTTCAACAATTCGCTCTGTTGTCTGCGCCAGGCGGGTGGTCTGCTCCTGCTGATACTCCCATAGCGGACGTAGCTGGGCGGCGGGCTGCGCCAGCTGGAGTTTCGCCAGTTGGGGCGCGGCGTCTGTCAGAGCCTGTTGCGCCTGCTGCTGCGAAGCGGCTGCACGCTGCTGCTCACGTATCAGTTCGTCGTTACGCGTAAGCCACTGAAAATCTTTCTGTTGGCTTTGCTGCTGTGCCAGCAGGACTTTTTCTTCGTCAGTAAGTGCCTGCAAACTTTGCTGCAAGTGTTGCTGCTGTTCCTCGCTCAGCAGCACAACCCCTGCGGCCTGCGCTTCGCACACCTCCAGCGCGTTACGTGCCGCTTTGTGTTTTTCAAAAACCATGGCGGAAATCTGGCCGTAAATTTCCGTGCCGGTCAGTTCTTCCAGCAGCTCTGCGCGATCGCTCGGTTTAGCATTCAGGAAGGCGGCAAACTGCCCCTGAGAGAGCAACATCGAGCGGGTAAAGCGACCATAGTCCAGCCCGGTAAGCGCGGCGGTTTGTTCCAGCTTATCCGTGACTTTGTCGGCCAGAATTTTGCCGTCTTCGCAGCGGGCCAGCTCAACGCGCGGTGCCTGTAAGTTCCCGTCCGGCTGGTTGCGGGCGCGGTTCTGGCTCCAGAAAGCGCGATAAGCAACGCCTTTGACCTCAAATTCTACTTCCGCCAGGCATTCGGCGGTATCGCGCGTCATCAGGTCGTTTTGCGCCTGAGAGACCTTATTAAGACGCGGCGTTTCGTGGTAAAGCGCCAGGCAGATGGCATCCAGCAGCGTGGTTTTACCCGCGCCGGTTGCGCCGGTGATGGCAAACAGTCCGTTGCTGGCGAACGGCTCCGCGGTGAAATCAATTTTCCACTCACCCTTTAGCGAATTCAGATTTTTCAGGCGCAGGCTCAGAATTTTCATGCGTTTTCGTCCTCGTCATGGAGGGAATGCAGGGTCTGGGCAAACAGCTCGTTAAGCCTGGTGCGTCTGGCCTCGTCCACCTCTTCATGCGCAAGCCGCCGCGCGAACACCTCTTCAACCCGAAGTTCGCTAAGCGTTTCACGCTGGGCGTTGAGCAGTATTTTCTCGCGCTGCTCGCGGCTGCGGCGTACCAGCAGCACCTCCACGGGAAGGTCTTCCGTCAGCGTCTGTATTTTACGCTGCATATCGTACAGGTAGTCGTCGGTGGTGATTTCGATATCGAGCCAGACGGGGGGATTAAGCGCTGCGCCGCGCCACTGCTCAAGCTGAGCGGTAATGGCGGCCAGATCGCCTTTCAGCACCGCCAGCGGCTGGGTGACCGGCACCTCAAGCGTCTCAACGGCGCTGAGTTTGCCTCCGGTGAAGCTCACCAGATGCACGGATTTGGCTTTGCCCGTTTCGTCAAAACTGAGCGAAATGGGCGAGCCGCAGTAGCGGATATGCTCGCAGCCGCCGATGATCTGCGCCCGGTGAATATGCCCGAGGGCAATGTAGTCGGCGGGGGGGAAGTTTTGCGCCGGAAACGCGTCCAGCGTACCGATATAGATCTCGCGCACCGCATCACTCTTACTGGCTCCGACGGTGGTGAGGTGTCCGGTGGCAATGATCGGAATGGCCTGATCGCCGCGCAGGGCGCAGGCTTCCGTATGTTGCTGGTGATAATAGCGGGTGATGGCCTGCAACAGATGCTGCTGTTTTTCGCTGCCGGACAGACCTGCCTGGCTTTGCACGATATCGCGCGGGCGTAAAAACGGAATTGGGCACAGCACTGCGCCCGGCGTGCCGTCGCGTTTTTTCAGGATCTGCGGCGCGTGTCCGGCGCTGGCCACCACGGTGGTATTGAGGAACGCCAGAATATCGCGGGATTCATTCAGCGTCGCCACCGAGTCATGGTTTCCGGCGACAATCACAAGGTGACAACCGGTTTGCTGGAGGTTGACCACAAAACGGTTGTACAGCTCACGCGCATAGCTCGGCGGCGATCCGGTATCAAAAATGTCGCCCGCCACAATAATCGCGTCCACCTCGTCAGCCTGAGCCGTCTCCAGCAGCCAGTTCAGGAACGCTTCATGTTCCGCGGCGCGGCTTTTGCTGTAAAAATTTTGACCCAGGTGCCAGTCTGAGGTGTGAAGTATGCGCATAAAAGATCCGTGGCAATAATAAGAAAGCAGGATTATAAACGTTCGGGGAACGGAAAATAACCGCTGTAATAAAACAACAGTTTGCTATTTATAGTGGTAATGTTTTTCATAAATCTGTCATAAATCTGACGCATAATGACGCCGCATTACAGACTTGTAACTTAAATACGATAAGACAGGGCAAAGTATGGCGAGACGTATTCTGGTCGTAGAAGATGAAGCTCCGATCCGTGAAATGGTGTGCTTCGTGCTTGAACAAAATGGCTTCCAGCCGGTTGAAGCGGAAGATTATGACAGCGCGGTGAACCAGCTGAATGAACCCTGGCCCGATCTGATCCTGCTGGACTGGATGCTGCCTGGCGGTTCCGGATTGCAGTTTATCAAGCATATCAAACGCGAGGCGATGACCCGCGATATCCCGGTGGTAATGCTGACGGCGCGCGGTGAGGAAGAGGATCGCGTGCGCGGTCTGGAAACCGGCGCGGACGATTACATCACTAAACCGTTCTCCCCGAAAGAGCTGGTGGCGCGTATCAAAGCCGTGATGCGCCGTATTTCACCGATGGCGGTGGAAGAGGTGATTGAGATGCAGGGGCTGAGCCTGGATCCTACCTCACACCGGGTCATGACCGGTGAAAATCCCCTCGATATGGGACCGACCGAATTTAAACTCCTGCACTTCTTTATGACCCACCCGGAGCGCGTTTACAGCCGCGAACAGTTGCTGAATAACGTCTGGGGAACTAACGTCTATGTCGAAGACCGAACGGTTGACGTCCATATTCGCCGCCTGCGTAAAGCGCTGGAACTGAGCGGCCACGATCGCATGGTACAGACGGTCCGCGGCACGGGTTATCGTTTCTCGACCCGTTTCTGAACAATGACAGGAGTGTGACGCGTGCTGGAACGTCTGTCATGGAAAAGGCTCGTCTTTGAACTGATCTTATGTTGTATTCCGGCCCTCATTCTGGGGGCTATCTTTGGCTATCTGCCGTGGTTTTTACTGGTGGCCGTGACGGGATTGCTCGTCTGGCATTTCTGGAATTTACTGCGTCTCTCCTGGTGGCTGTGGGTCGACAGAAGTATGACACCCCCGCCGGGAAGCGGGAGCTGGGAACCGCTACTCTACGGCCTGCACCAGATGCAGATGCGTAACAAAAAGCGCCGTCGTGAGCTGGGAAGCCTGATCAAACGCTTTCGTAGCGGTGCGGAGTCGCTGCCGGACGCGGTGATCCTGACGACAGAAGAAGGGACAATCTTCTGGTGTAATGGCCTCGCGCAACAGCTGCTGGGCCTGCGCTGGCCGGATGATAATGGTCAGAACATCCTGAACCTTCTGCGTTATCCCGAGTTCACGCTGTATCTGAAAAAGCGGGATTTTTCGCGCCCGCACAATCTGAAGCTCAATAACGGTCGCCATCTGGAAATCCGCGTGATGCCCTACAGCGATCGGCAGTGGCTGATGGTAGCGCGGGACGTTACCCAGATGCACCAGCTTGAGGGCGCGAGACGTAACTTCTTTGCCAACGTCAGCCACGAGCTGCGTACGCCGTTGACGGTGCTTCAGGGCTACCTGGAGATGATGCAGGAGCAAACGCTTGAGGGGGCGCCGCGTGAGAAAGCACTGCATACCATGCGGGAGCAGACGTTCCGCATGGAAGGGCTGGTCAAACAGCTGCTGACGCTTTCAAAGATTGAGGCTGCCCCGTCGCTGGCGCTAAACGACATCATTGATGTGCCGATGATGTTGCGGGTGGTGGAGCGCGAAGCCCAAACGCTGAGTCATAATCAGCACACCCTGAGTTTTGACGTTGATAACACGCTGAAAGTGCTCGGCAGTGAAGATGAGCTGCGAAGCGCTATCTCAAACCTGGTCTATAACGCCGTGAATCATACCCCGAAAGGGACGCATATCGCGGTGAGCTGGCAGCATACCCCGGCGGGCGCTGAGTTTAGCGTCGAGGACAACGGGCCGGGGATCGGGCCCGAGCACCTCCCGCGTCTCACCGAACGATTCTACCGGGTGGATAAGGCGCGCTCGCGGCAGACCGGCGGGAGCGGACTGGGACTGGCAATTGTGAAGCATGCCGTCAGCCACCACGAAAGCCGGCTCAATATCGAAAGCACCCTGGGTAAGGGCACGCGCTTTAGCTTCGTGATTCCGGAACGATTAATTGCCAAAAAAAGCGCCTGACGGCAGATGTGTCAGGCTACCTTTCCACGGGCCAGCGATTGCTGGCCCGTTTGCTTTGCAGTCAAGCGAAACGCGGATGAATATTATACGGCTGGTGCTTTTTTGTTCGCATGATTAGCCATGAGTTTTTCTTATACATGGCATATTATTTTGGTCTGAATTTTCATGCTGGCATATTGTTCTGGTTTTACGATCCCTTCTTGCCTTTAAACGTTATAAGCGTTTAAATTGCCCCCCATATACTGTCAGACCGACTGTATTTGCGTGGTAAATCGAAAAACAATTCTTCGCCACGCCAGGACGGGAGCATATCCCGCTGAAATTGAGCAAATTTTCCGCTGTATCGTCCCGTGAGGGATGGCGAAAATCTCAACGTATTCAACACCACATCCACAGGCAGTAAGGTTTTATGACCCATCACTTGAAATCGCGTGACATTATCGCGCTGGGCTTTATGACATTTGCGCTGTTCGTTGGCGCAGGTAACATCATTTTTCCTCCAATGGTTGGCTTACAGGCGGGTGAACACGTCTGGACGGCTGCGTTTGGCTTCCTGCTTACTGCCGTGGGCCTGCCGGTACTGACCGTTATCGCGCTGGCGAAAGTCGGTGGCGGTGTGGACAGCCTCAGCACCCCGATTGGCAAAGTGGCTGGCGTTCTGCTGGCAACCGTCTGCTATCTGGCCGTTGGCCCGCTGTTCGCGACCCCACGTACGGCGACCGTCTCCTTTGAAGTGGGTATCGCCCCGCTGACCGGTGACGGCGCGATGCCGCTGTTTATTTACAGCCTCATTTACTTCGCCATCGTGATTCTGGTTTCTCTCTATCCCGGCAAACTGCTGGATACCGTGGGTAACTTCCTGGCTCCGCTGAAAATTGTGGCGCTGATCGTGCTGGCGGTTGCGGCCATCGTCTGGCCTGCGGGGCCCATCAGCTCCGCGATGGACGCTTATCAGAACGCGGCGTTCTCAAACGGTTTCGTGAACGGCTATCTGACAATGGATACGCTGGGTGCGATGGTGTTTGGTATCGTTATCGTTAACGCCGCGCGTTCCCGCGGGGTGACCGAAGCGCGCCTGCTGACTCGCTACACCATCTGGGCTGGCCTGATGGCCGGTGTCGGCCTGACGCTGCTGTATCTGGCGCTGTTCCGTCTGGGTTCAGATAGCGCAACGCTGGTCGATCAGAGCGCAAACGGCGCGGCGATCCTGCATGCTTACGTGCAGCATACCTTTGGTGGTGCAGGCAGCATGCTGCTGGCGGCGCTGATTTTCCTGGCCTGTCTGGTGACGGCGGTGGGTCTGACCTGCGCCTGCGCGGAGTTCTTCGCCCAGTATCTGCCGCTCTCTTACCGCACGCTGGTGTTTATCCTCGGCATCTTCTCCATGGCGGTGTCAAACCTCGGTCTGAGCCACCTGATTCAGGTGTCAATTCCGGTGCTGACGGCGATCTATCCGCCATGTATCGTGCTGGTGGTGCTGAGCTTCACCCGCCCGTGGTGGCATAACTCGACGCGAATTATTGCGCCGGCCATGTTTATCAGCCTGATTTTTGGTATCCTTGACGGGATCAAAGCATCAGCATTTGCAGAAATCCTGCCAGCCTGGACACAGCGTCTGCCGCTGTCCGAGCAGGGCCTGGCCTGGCTGATGCCTTCCGTTGTAGCGCTGGTTCTGGCGATTATCTGGGACCGTGCGGCAGGGCGTCAGGTGACATCCAACGCCCATTAATCAACGGCAACAAATTGTTTAACCACGGGGCTTAAGGCCCCGTGGTTTTTTGTTTTTTTCGTGTTAAATGGCAAGATTTTAATGGAAAGCACTAACAAACTTAAACGTGGATTGAGCACCCGCCACATCCGCTTTATGGCGCTGGGCTCGGCTATCGGCACCGGTCTTTTTTATGGCTCGGCAGATGCCATCAAAATGGCCGGTCCAAGCGTTCTGCTGGCCTACATCATCGGCGGCGTGGCGGCCTATATCATCATGCGTGCGCTGGGGGAGATGTCGGTTCACAACCCCTCTGCCAGTTCCTTCTCCCGCTACGCACAAGAAAACTTAGGCCCGCTGGCCGGGTTTATCACCGGCTGGACCTACTGCTTCGAAATCCTGATTGTCGCCATTGCCGATGTGACGGCGTTTGGCATCTATATGGGGGTCTGGTTCCCCGCCGTGCCGCACTGGATCTGGGTACTGAGCGTGGTGCTGATCATCTGCGCCGTCAACCTGATGAGCGTGAAGGTGTTTGGCGAGCTGGAGTTCTGGTTCTCCTTCTTCAAGGTCGCGACCATTATCATCATGATCCTCGCCGGTTTCGGCATCATCATCTGGGGTATCGGCAACGGTGGGCAGCCAACCGGCATCCATAACCTGTGGAGCAACGGCGGCTTCTTCAGCAACGGCTGGCTCGGGATGGTCATGTCGCTCCAGATGGTCATGTTCGCCTATGGCGGTATTGAGATTATCGGCATCACCGCCGGGGAAGCGAAAGATCCGGAGAAGTCCATTCCGCGCGCCATCAACTCGGTGCCGATGCGTATCCTGGTGTTCTACGTGGGCACGTTGTTTGTGATTATGTCCATCTACCCGTGGAACCAGGTGGGCACCAACGGCAGCCCGTTTGTCCTGACTTTCCAGCATATGGGCATTGCGTTTGCCGCCAGTATTCTCAACTTTGTGGTACTGACCGCCTCGCTGTCGGCCATCAACAGTGACGTGTTCGGCGTGGGTCGTATGCTGCACGGCATGGCGGAGCAGGGCAGTGCGCCGAAGGTGTTTGCCAAAACGTCGCGTCGCGGCACCCCGTGGGTAACGGTGCTGGTCATGACCGTGGCGCTGCTGTTCTCGGTCTACCTGAACTACATCATGCCGGAGAACGTCTTCCTGGTGATTGCGTCACTGGCGACGTTTGCGACGGTGTGGGTGTGGATCATGATCCTGCTGTCGCAGATTGCGTTCCGTCGCCGCCTGTCGCCAGAAGAGGCCAAAGCGCTGAAGTTTAAAGTGCCGGGCGGCGTGCCAACGACCATTGTCGGCCTCATCTTCCTGGTCTTCATCATTGGCCTGATTGGTTATCACCCGGATACCCGTATTTCCCTGTACGTGGGCTTCGCGTGGATCGTCCTGCTGCTGGTGGGCTGGATGTTTAAATGTCGCCGCGATCGTCAGCTGGCGGAAGCACAGTAAGGTAAAAATGCCGGGTGGCGCTGCGCTTACCCGGCCTACACTCCCTTTGCCCTGGAAAAAATCTCCTCCTCCGTTCTCCTCCCCCAATAATCCCGAACACGATGAGCTATCTTTAATCACCCTGTGGCAAGGTGACGTCAATTTCATCAAAGGGGATTCGTGATGTTAAACGCCTGGCACCTTCCGGTTGCCCCATTTGTTAAGCAAAACAAAGACAACCTTGTGATTACGCTCTGGCTGGCAGGGGACAATCAGCCTGAACGTGTGACCCTGCGCGCCGAAGTGGATAACGAAGAAACGTCGCTGAAAATGCACAAAGTGCGCAGCCAGCCGCAGCCGGGCGTCACGGCGTGGCGGGCAAATATCGATTTGCGCAGCGGGCAGCCGCGTCGCCGCTACGGCTTCAAGCTGCTGTGGAACAACCGGCAGCTGTGGTTTACCCCGCAGGGCTTCAGCCGTTTTCCTCCGGCCCGGCTGGAGCAGTTTGCCGTGGATCACCCGGATAACGGCCCGCAGTGGGTTAACGATCAGGTCTTTTACCAGATTTTCCCGGACCGCTTTGCGCGCAGCGAAAAGCGCAACGCCGATCAGGACAAGGTTTATTACCATCATGCGGTCGGTCACGACATCATTCTGAAAAAATGGGACGAGCCGCTGACCGCCCAGGGGGGGGATCGACCTTTTACGGCGGCGATCTCGACGGTATCAGCGAAAAACTGCCGTACCTGAAAACGCTCGGCGTGACGGCGCTGTACCTGAACCCGGTGTTTAAAGCGCCAAGCGTGCACAAATACGATACGCAGGATTATCGCCACGTTGACGAGCAGTTTGGCGGTGACGAGGCGCTGCTGCGGCTGCGGCACAACACGCAAAAAGAGGGTATGCGCCTGATCCTTGATGGCGTGTTCAATCACAGCGGTGATTCTCACGCGTGGTTTGACCGTCATAATCAGTCGATGAGCGGCGCATGCCATAATCCGGACTCACCGCAGCGTGACTGGTACAGTTTTGATGAGAATGGCCGCGCCCTGGACTGGCTGGGCTACCCGAGCCTGCCGAAGCTCGATTTCCAGTCGCCATCGCTGGTGAATGAGATCTACGGCGACGACGACAGCATCGTGCGCCACTGGCTGAAAGCGCCGTGGAACATGGACGGCTGGCGGCTGGACGTGGTGCATATGCTGGGTGAATCAGGCGGGGCGCGGAATAACCTTCAACATGTCGCCGCCATTACCCGGTCGGCAAAAGCGGCCCGGTCGGAAGCGTTCGTCTTCGGGGAGCACTTTGGCGACGCGCGTCAGTGGTTGCAGGCTGATGCAGAAGACGCGGCGATGAACTATCGCGGCTTCACCTTCCCGCTGTGGGGTTTCCTCGCTAACACCGATATCTCTTACGATCCGCAGCATATCGACGCCGAAACCTGCATGGCGTGGATGGAAAACTATCGCGCTGGCCTGTCGCATCAGCAGCAGCTGCGGATGTTTAACCAGCTCGACAGCCATGATACCGCGCGCTTTAAATCATTGCTGGGTAAAGATGTGGCGCGTCTGCCGCTGGCGGTGACCTGGCTCTTTACCTGGCCGGGCGTACCCTGCATCTACTATGGCGATGAAGTGGGGCTGGAGGGGAATAACGATCCGTTCTGCCGTAAAACCTTCCCGTGGGAGAGTGAAAAACAGGATCAGGATCTGTTCAGCCTTTACCAGCGTATGGCGACGCTGCGCAGGCAGAGTCAGGCCCTGCGCTACGGGGGCTGTCAGGTGATGTACGCCCACGATAACGTAGTGGTGTTTGTCCGCGTCTATAACCAGCAGCGCGTGCTGGTGGCGATCAACCGGGGCGAGGCGTGTGAAGTGGTGCTGGAAGATTCACCGCTGCTGGCCGGTAAAACGTGGAAGATCAAAGAGGGTAAAGCGACGTTCCAGGAGAGCGTGCTCACGCTGCCCGCGATCTCCGCTGCGGTCTGGTTCGGCAGCTAAGCGCAAGCAGAATGGTTTTCACCTTTTAAGATGGCGCAAATGCAACGATTTGTGTCAATCTTAGCGGATCGTTTACGGTGAAGGTGGAAACATGGACGAGCTTTACATCCTTGGCTGTTTGTTCCTGGTTTTTGCGCTGGTCGTGGCACCCGTGCTCGCGGTGATAGGTTTTAACCGAAGCACGGCGGCGCGGCAGGAGATCGCCCGGCTTCGCCAGCGCATTGAGGCGCTTGAGCAGCGCGGTGTCACTGAGAAAGCGCCGGAGCCGGTGCAGACCGCCGCGCCGGTGGAGACGCCAGCGTCGGTGGCAGAAGCCGTTACCGCACCTGTCGATCCCTGGCGTCCCGAACCGCCCGTCACTGAAGCAGAACCAGCGCTTGTACCGGCGGCAAAACGGCCTTCCGCCTTTGGCGGCATCCTGTCCTCGCTGACGCGCTGGTTTATGCAGGGCAATCCGCTGGCAAAACTGGGGATTGTACTGCTCTTCCTCGGCCTCTCTTTCCTGCTGCGCTATACCGTTGAACATTCACTGTTTCCGCTTGAGCTGCGTCTTGCCGCCACGGCGCTGTTTGCCATGGTTCTGCTGGCCGTTGGATGGCGGCTGCGGCACAGGCAGCGGATCTACGCGCTGATCCTCCAGGGCGGGGCGACCGGCGTGCTTTATCTAACCGTCTTTGGCGCATTCCGGCTGTGGCAAATGCTGCCGATGACGCTGGCGTTTGCGCTGCTGGTGGTGATTTGCGCGGCGAGCGTCGGGCTGGCCGTGCTGCAAAAGGCGCTGAGCCTTGCCATGCTGGCGAGCCTCGGCGGATACCTTGCGCCGCTGCTGTTGTCTACCGGAGGCGGCAGCTTTGTGGCGCTGTTCTCCTTCTATCTCCTGCTTTCCATCGGCATTCTCGCCATCAGCATCTGGCAGCACTGGCGCGAGCTCAACCTGCTCGGGCTGCTCTTCACGTTTGGCGTTGGCGGGGTATGGGGGCTGAGCGACTACCAGCCTGAAGACTATGCTATCTGTCAGCTGTTCCTGATTGCCAATACGCTTATTTTTGGCGTGTTTAGCGTGGCGCTGTCGCTGCGGGCGCAGGAAAAAGGCAAACAGATTATTGACGGCGCACTGCTGTTTGCTCCGCCGCTGATTGGTTTTGGGATGCAGTATGGCATGACGTCTCACTGGACGTACGGCCCGGCGCTCAGCGCGCTGGGCTATGGTGCGTTTTATCTCTCACTGGCGTTTCTCGCACTGCGACGCTATCCGTCTGTCGGGCGGCCACTGGTTATGGCGGCGCTGGCGATCGGCGGCGGGTTTGCCACGCTTGCCATTCCGCTGGCGCTTTCAGCGCGCTGGACGGCGATGGCCTGGGCGCTGGAAGGGCTGGGTATTCTCTGGCTGGGCGTGCAACAGCAGCAGCGGCGCATGAGCTATAGCGGGACGGCGCTGCTGGTGCTGGCGCTCGGCAGCGCGATATGGGCGCAAATGGACGGCGTCACCTCGTTGAGCCTGCTGCTTATTTTCGCAGTGCTCAGTCTTTGCTGGCTGGCTGCGGCCTGGCTGTGGCAGAAAATCGCACAGCCGGGCAGTTGGGCATTGCTGGCCGGTGGGCTGCTGTTCTGGTTAGTGGCGCTGCTGGGCGCGTCGCAGCTGTTCCTGAAGCAGGAGTTATCGGTCCTGGCAGGCGTAATGGCGCTGACGGCGGCGTCGGCCTGGGGATGGCGGCAGGCTGCCGCTCGTCTGGCGTGGCGGGAGCTGGATGCCAGCAAATGGCTGCTGTGGCCGGTGATGCTGCTGATGGTGCTGTATCAGATCTGGCAACAGCAAATCCTGGCGGCCGGCTGGGCAAATCTGGCCTGGGCTATTGCGCTGCCTGCCGCCCTGATGCTGCTGCGGCGCGACGAAGATAAACTTCTGCCGCGCATCTCAATGGGGCTGCATCTGTCGCTGGTGTGGATGATTTTACTCGCCATAGCCGCCGAGCTTTACTGGTTTGCCCGCTCCCTGCCGTGGGGCATGGCGGCCTGGGGAAGCGGCATTGCGATGGCTGTTGGCGGTGGGGTGATTATGGCGCTCTCCGCGGCCGTACGGCGTCGCGGGTGGCCGTTCCGGGTATGGCCTGCGCTCTACGCCTGCCTTGCCGCGATCCCTGTGGTTGTGGCGCTGGTGGTATTGCTGGTCGTGACCAATTTGCAGGACGGTGTGGTCTATCAACAGACATGGCTGCCGCTGGTGAACCCGCTTGAGGAAGGGGCGGCGTTCGCGCTGCTGGGGCTGGTGGTGTTTTATCGGGAAGTGGATCGCTACTATCCGGCATCGTTTGCGCAGTCCCGTCCGTGGCCCGCCGTTGTGCTGATGGCCCTGGGTTTCTGGTGGCTTAACGGCGCATTGCTGCGCGCGCTGGCGTGGTACGGCGAGGTGGCCTGGAATTGGGAGTCGTTGTGGCATTCGCGGCTTATCCAGACCACCTTTGCCCTGTTCTGGATGTTGTGCGCGCTGGTGGTCATGATCCGCGCCACCCGTCACGCCTCCCGTCAGCAGTGGCTTGGCGGTGCGGCGCTACTGGGGGTGGTCATGCTCAAACTGATGCTGGTGGACAGCGCGGGCGGTGGCGGCCTGGCGCGCGCCGTCGCGTTTATTGGCGTGGCGATCCTGGTCCTGATTGTGGGCTATTTCTCGCCGCTACCGCCTAAGGCAGGAGAAGAAAAATGAAATGGATGAACGCGGTTGTTTGTGCGGCACTGCTGGCCGTGGCCGGTCCGGCATTCAGCGAGGGCGCGCCAGCGGAATCCCCGCGGGATTATGCCTATGGCCTGTCCCTTGATACCTCTGCCTCTTCGCCGTGGTATCGGGTCATGCTGCCGCTGGCGGTTTATCAGCAGAGCACATCGCCCGATCTGCGCGACGTGCGCGTGTTTAATCAGTCGGGCGAGCCGGTACCGTTCAGCCTGGTTACCACGACGCGTCCGCAGCCGGCACCGACCACCACGGCGCTGCGCCTCTTTGCGCTTAACGCCTCGCCGGGCGGAGAAGAGGACAGCGGCGATAAAATTATGCTACGGGCCAGAAACGGCGTGGAAATTGTGCTGGAAGGGCAACACGCGGCGGCTGCCGGACAGCACTATCTGCTGACCCTGCCGGAAAACGCGACGGAGGTTCCGCTCTCTCAGCTCCAGCTTTTCTGGGACACGCCGCAGGGCTCGTGGCAGGGGACGGCATCGGTCTATTACAGCGAGGATCTGAAAAACTGGTATACCCTGCGCGAAGAGATGCCCCTGCTGGACGTGATGAGTGGACAGGATCGCCTGAAGCTCGACCGCATCGATACCGATCTGGTGTTATCGCCTGAGGCGAATCGTTATCTGCTGCTGGTGCTGAACACGGGGCGTTCTGCCCTGACGTTAACCGGCGTCAACGCGATTAACGCGACTGAACAGCCGGAATCTGAGCACATTAGCCTGGCGGGAGAGGGGGAGCGGTTATCCGAAAGCGAAGCCGTGTGGCGCTGGAAACATCCGCAGCCTCTGAGTGCGATCGGCTTCATGCTGAATGGCGACGGTGTTCTCCCGGCAGAAATAGCCTGGCGGGAGGCGGATAAGGATCGGTGGCATACGCTGAAAAAAGAGGTGATCTACCAGCTCGGCGGCAAAACGTCTGAACCTGTTCCGCTCCCTGGCGGGCTGGTCGAGGCGGTAAAAATCAAGACCCTCAATGCGCGTTTGCCTGAGAACCTGCCTGGCGTGACCGGGCAACGCGTGCGCTACGATCTGGTGTTTAACGCGCAGGGGAAGGGGCCGTACCTTCTCGCGTGGGGGAACGGGGCTGCGAAACCGGCGAGCGTGGAGACGGATATGCTGATCCCGACCGAACTGCGTAAAACCTACGATCTGGCAGCCCTGCCGATGGCGGATACGCTGGAACCTGTCCCGCTGGGTGGCGAGGCGCGTTTAACCGCGACGTCTGCGGCTGAGCAGGAAAGCAGAATGAAAACGCTGATGGTCTGGGGCGTACTGATTGCGGGGGTGATGGTGCTTGCGGGTATGGCATGGCGCATCTGGCGCGAGGTAAAAAAAGACGGCGCAGCATAAGCCATAAAAAAACCCGCGTATTCGCGGGTTTTTTGGTAAACCGTGCCGATTACAGGCTGGATACGTTCTCAGACAGGTATTTAGCTACGCCGTCTGGGGAAGCCGCCATACCTTCTTTACCTTTTTCCCACTGAGCCGGGCACACTTCACCGTGCTCTTCGTGGAACTGGAGCGCGTCAACCATGCGCAGCATTTCGTCGATGTTACGACCCAGCGGCAGATCGTTCACAACCTGGTGACGAACGATGCCGTTCGCGTCGATCAGGAAAGAACCACGCAGTGCAACGCCAGCGTCCGGATGTTCGATACCGTAAGCCTGCTGGATTTCGCGTTTGATGTCCGCAACCATCGCGTATTTCACTGCACCGATGCCGCCGTTTTCGACAGGGGTGTTACGCCATGCGTTGTGTACAAATTCAGAGTCGAAGGAGACGCCAACCACTTCCACGCCACGCTTCTGGAATTCTTCGTAACGTTTGTCGAACGCGATCAGCTCAGACGGGCAAACGAAAGTGAAGTCCATTGGCCAGAAGAACAGAACGGTCGCTTTACCGTTGGTGTGCTGTTTGAAGTTGAAGTTTTCAACGATTTCACCATTGCCCAGAACGGCGGCAGCTGTAAAATCCGGAGCCGGACGAGTTACCAGAACCATATGATTCTCCTGTAGATACTAAGGTTATTTGGAACGCAACGCGGGCCAGTATAGAGGCAGTACGGGAATAAGACAAAGAGGTGGTAACAATCGTTCCACCAGCTTTTACCTATCAATCGAACCGACTTCACAGTTCTTTATTTTTCGCCTGCGTCATCATACGCGGGTAGAACTGCCAGAAGCGGGTTTCCAGCGCATCATAATGTTCATCCAGGTCATGCCATGAGTCGCGCAGCGCGTCCAGACGCGGTCGACGGCTCGCCATGCCGTTCAGGACGTTCTGAATGAAATCCATCTCGCGGTATCGCTCCAGCCAGCGTTCAGACCAGAGATAGTTATTCAGATTCACAAAGCGCGGCGGGGAGTCCGGCAAAATGATCGACACCTGCGCGTGGGCGTAGCGCACAAACTCAGGCAGCGACATATCAGGCGACAGCCGGGACCAGTGGCGCGACAGGAAATGATCCCACATGACGTCGAGCGTGATCGGCGCCACGCGTCGGGTTTCGGGGCGGAACCAGGCTTTGGCTTCCGTCACTTCCGGCAGGTTATCGGTCAGCACGTCGATGCGGCGGTGCATAAAAATCCCGTCGACAACCTCAGGGGAGTACGCTTCCGCGGGGTTGCCGCGTACAAAATCGGCCAGCAAATTGCCGGAGAGGGAGCTGTCCGCGAGATGAGCGAGATGCAGGTGAGCGAGAAAATTCATGCGTTTTCGTTGTCCGGTGGCGGCTAGTTGTTGCAGCAAAAGGGTGTGAGCACTAGACTATGCCGCCTGTTTTTAAGTCACGAGTATACGTCATGCGCGTCGCCGATTTCTCCTTTGAACTACCTGAATCCCTGATTGCTCACTACCCCATGCCTGAGCGTAGCAGCTGTCGCTTGCTGTCACTGGACGGGCCAACGGGCGCGCTGACGCACGGTACTTTCACCGATCTGCTCGACAAGCTCAACCCTGGCGATCTGCTGGTCTTTAACAATACCCGCGTGATCCCGGCGCGTCTGTTTGGCCGTAAAGCCAGCGGCGGTAAGATTGAGGTGCTGGTCGAACGTATGCTCGATGATAAACGTATTCTGGCACATATTCGCGCCTCTAAAGCGCCGAAGCCGGGCGCTGAACTGCTGCTGGGGGATGACGAGAGCATCAAAGCGACCATGACCGCGCGTCACGATGCGCTATTTGAAGTGGAATTCAACGACGAGCGCACGGTGCTCGATATCCTCAACGCCATCGGCCACATGCCGCTGCCGCCGTATATTGAGCGCCCGGACGAAGAGGCCGACCGCGAGCTGTATCAGACTGTCTACAGCCAGAAGCCTGGCGCGGTGGCGGCGCCAACGGCGGGCCTGCACTTTGATGAACCGCTGCTGGAAAAGCTGCGCGCCAAGGGCATTGAGATGGCGTTCGTGACGCTGCACGTTGGTGCAGGCACCTTCCAGCCGGTGCGCGTGGACAGCATCGAAGACCACATCATGCACTCTGAGTATGCCGAAGTGCCACAGGAGGTTGTGGATGCGGTGCTGGCGGCGAAAGCGCGCGGTAATCGCGTCGTGGCCGTCGGTACAACGTCGGTACGTTCCCTTGAGAGCGCTGCGCAGGCCGCGAAAAGCGAGCTGATTGAGCCGTTCTTTGGCGATACGCAGATCTTTATCTACCCGGGCTATGAGTACAAAGTCATTGATGCGCTGGTGACCAACTTCCATCTGCCTGAATCGACGTTGATTATGCTGGTTTCCGCGTTTGCGGGGTATCAGCATACGATGAACGCCTACAAGTCTGCGGTAGAACAAAAATATCGCTTTTTTAGCTACGGTGACGCGATGTTTATCACGTACAATCCGCAGGCTTTGAATGAGCGTGTCGGGGAATAAGTCCGCGGCACCGTATTACAACGTTGGACTGTTTTTCTGACGTCGGAGAAAAAATGAAATTTGAACTCGATACCACCGATGGCCGCGCGCGTCGCGGTCGTCTGGTGTTTGATCGCGGCGTGGTAGAAACCCCCGCGTTTATGCCTGTGGGCACGTACGGCACCGTAAAAGGAATGACGCCGGAAGAAGTTGAAGCCACTGGCGCACAGATTATCCTCGGCAACACCTTCCACCTGTGGCTGCGTCCGGGCCAGGAGATCATGAAGCTCCACGGCGACCTGCACGATTTCATGCAGTGGAAAGGCCCGATCCTCACCGACTCCGGCGGTTTCCAGGTGTTCAGCCTGGGCGATATCCGTAAGATCACCGAGCAGGGCGTACACTTCCGTAACCCGATCAACGGCGATCCAATCTTCCTCGATCCGGAAAAATCGATGGAGATTCAGTACGATCTCGGCTCTGACATCGTGATGATCTTCGACGAATGTACGCCTTACCCGGCCGACTGGGACTACGCGAAACGCTCTATGGAGATGTCTCTGCGTTGGGCGAAGCGTAGCCGCGACCGTTTTGACGCCCTGCAGAACAAAAATGCGCTGTTCGGCATTATTCAGGGCAGCGTTTACGAAGATTTACGCGATATCTCGGTTAAAGGTCTGGTAGAGATAGGCTTTGATGGCTACGCTGTCGGCGGTTTGGCTGTGGGTGAGCCGAAGGAAGATATGCACCGCATTCTGGAGCATGTCTGCCCGCAAATCCCGGCGGATAAACCACGATACCTGATGGGTGTGGGTAAACCAGAAGATCTGGTGGAAGGCGTACGTCGCGGCATTGATATGTTCGACTGCGTTATGCCAACCCGAAATGCGCGTAACGGTCATCTGTTCGTTACCGATGGCGTGGTGAAAATCCGTAACGCGAAGCATAAGAGTGACACCAGCCCGCTCGATTCCGAGTGCGATTGCTATACCTGTCGCAATTATTCTCGCGCGTATCTGCATCATCTCGATCGTTGCAACGAGATTTTGGGGGCGCGTCTCAATACCATTCATAATCTTCGTTATTATCAGCGCTTAATGGCTGGTTTACGTAAGGCTATCGAAGAGGGTAAATTAGAGAGCTTCGTGACCGATTTCTACCAACGTCAGGGGCGGGATGTTCCACCGTTGAACGTTGATTAATTTTAATAATGAGGGAATTTGAATGAGCTTTTTTATTTCTGATGCGGTAGCAGCAACGGGTGCACCAGCGCAGGGCAGCCCGATGTCTCTGATTCTGATGCTGGTTGTGTTCGGTCTGATCTTCTACTTCATGATCCTGCGTCCACAGCAGAAGCGTACTAAAGAGCACAAAAACCTGATGAACTCCATCGCGAAGGGCGATGAAGTCCTGACCAATGGTGGCCTGGTGGGTCGCGTAACCAAAGTAGCGGAAAACGGCTACATTGCTATCGCCCTCAACGACACCACTGAAGTGGTTATCAAACGTGACTTCGTAGCTGCCGTTCTGCCGAAAGGCACCATGAAGGCGCTGTAATCCCAACTTTTCCCAAAGGGAACTGCCGTGTTAAACCGTTATCCTTTGTGGAAGTACATCATGCTGGTCGTCGTGATTATCGTCGGCCTGCTGTACGCGCTTCCCAACCTGTATGGTGAGGATCCGGCCGTTCAAATCACTGGCGCGCGCGGTGTCGCCGCCAGTGAGCAAACGCTGATCCAGGTCCAGAAAACGTTACAAGAAGAAAAAATTACCGCTAAGTCTGTGGCACTGGAAGAGGGCGCAATTCTTGCTCGCTTCGACACCACCGACACGCAGCTCCGCGCACGTGAAGCGCTGATGGGCGTGCTGGGTGATAAATATGTCGTGGCGCTTAACCTTGCTCCTGCAACCCCACGCTGGCTGGCTGCGCTGAACGCAGAGCCAATGAAACTGGGTCTTGACCTGCGTGGCGGCGTTCACTTCCTGATGGAAGTGGATATGGATACCGCGCTCGGCAAGCTACAGGAACAGAATATCGACAGCCTGCGCAGCGATCTGCGCGATAAGGGCATTCCGTACACCACCGTACGTAAAGAAGATAACTACGGCTTGAGCATCACGTTCCGCGACAGCGCGGCACGCGATCAGGCTGTGACCTATCTGTCTCAGCGCCACCGCGATCTGGTGATCACCTCTCAGGGCAGCAACCAGCTGCGTGCGGTAATGACCGACGCGCGTCTGAGTGAAGCTCGTGAATACGCCGTTCAGCAGAACATTAACATTCTGCGTAATCGTGTAAACCAGCTGGGCGTGGCTGAGCCACTGGTACAGCGTCAGGGTGCTGACCGTATCGTGGTCGAACTGCCGGGTATCCAGGATACCGCCCGTGCGAAAGAGATTCTGGGCGCGACGGCGACCCTGGAGTTCCGTCTGGTTAACTCCAATGTCGACCAGGCTGCTGCGGCTTCAGGCCGTGTACCGGGCGATTCCGAAGTGAAACAGACCCGCGAAGGCCAGCCTGTTGTGCTGTACAAACGCGTGATCCTGACCGGTGACCACATCACCGACTCCACTTCAAGCCAGGATGAGTACAACCAGCCGCAGGTTAACATCTCGCTGGATAGCGCAGGTGGCAACATCATGTCTAACTTCACCAAGGACAACATCGGCAAGCCGATGGCGACCCTGTTCGTGGAGTACAAAGACAGCGGTAAGAAAGACGCCAATGGCCGTGCCGTGCTGGTGAAAGAGGAAGAGGTGATTAACATCGCCAACATCCAGTCTCGTCTGGGTAACAGCTTCCGTATTACCGGTATCAGCAACCCGAACGAAGCGCGTCAGCTCTCTCTGCTGCTGCGTGCCGGTGCGCTGATTGCGCCAATTCAGATTGTTGAAGAACGTACCATCGGTCCAACCCTGGGTATGCAGAACATCAAACAGGGTCTGGAAGCGTGTCTGGCCGGTCTGGCGGTGTCCATCATCTTCATGATCTTCTTCTATAAGAAGTTCGGCCTGATTGCGACCTCCGCGCTGATTGCCAACCTGGTGCTGATCATCGGTATTATGTCTCTGCTGCCGGGGGCGACGCTGACCATGCCGGGGATTGCGGGTATCGTCTTAACCCTTGCGGTGGCGGTCGACGCCAACGTACTGATAAACGAACGTATCAAAGAAGAGCTGAGCAACGGTCGTTCTGTACAGCAGGCGATTGAAGAAGGCTACAAAGGAGCGTTCAGCTCCATCTTCGATGCGAACGTAACAACACTGATTAAGGTTCTTATCCTGTATGCAGTGGGTACTGGCGCGATCAAAGGCTTTGCGATTACTACCGGTATCGGTGTCGCAACGTCGATGTTTACCGCTATTGTCGGCACCCGTGCCATCGTGAACCTGCTGTACGGCGGCAAGCGCGTCAAAAAGCTGTCTATCTGAGGAGTGCGTTGTGGCACAGGAATATACTGTTGAACAATTGAACCACGGCCGTAAAGTCTGGGACTTTATGCGCTGGGACTACTGGGCCTTCGGCATTTCAGGTTTTCTGCTGATCTTGTCCATCGTCATTATGGGCGTGAAAGGCTTTAACTGGGGTCTGGATTTCACCGGTGGTACGGTGATCGAAATTACCCTGGAAAAACCGGTCGATATGGACCAGATGCGTGAGTCTCTGCAAAAAGCGGGCTTTGAAGAGCCGCTGCTACAGAACTTCGGCAGCAGCCGCGACATCATGGTGCGTATGCCGCCGGTACACGATGCCAACGGCAGCCAGGAGCTGGGCAGCAAGGTCGTCCAGGTTATTAACGAAACGACCAGCCAGGATGCAACGGTTAAGCGTATTGAGTTTGTCGGCCCGAGCGTTGGTGCTGACCTGGCGCAGACCGGTGCGATGGCGCTGCTGGTGGCGCTGATCTCGATCCTGATTTACGTCGGTTTCCGCTTTGAGTGGCGACTGGCGGCAGGCGTGGTTATCGCCCTGGCGCACGACGTGGTGATCACCATGGGCATACTGTCTCTGTTCCACATTGAGATTGACCTGACGATTGTGGCATCCCTGATGTCCGTTATCGGTTACTCACTGAACGACAGTATCGTGGTATCTGACCGTATTCGTGAAAACTTCCGTAAGATCCGTCGCGGCACGCCGTACGAAATCTTTAACGTGTCGTTGACCCAGACGTTGCACCGTACGTTGATCACCTCCGGCACCACCCTGATGGTGATCCTGATGCTGTTCCTGTTCGGTGGCCCGGTGCTGGAAGGCTTCTCGCTGACCATGCTGATCGGTGTGTCTATCGGTACGGCCTCGTCTATCTACGTCGCGTCCGCACTGGCGCTGAAGCTGGGCATGAAGCGCGAGCATCTGATCCAGCAGAAAGTCGAGAAAGAAGGGGCGGATCAGCCGTCCATTCTGCCGTAAGAGTCTTATGTAGTATCGAAATCCCGGCCTGTTGGCCGGGATTTTTTTTGTCTGCATCTCACAAACACTCCTGACAGTATGCTGTCAGGAGCCCTGTCGTAGACTCCTTCTGAACCCTAACAACAGGCAGGAGGACGTATGAAAAGTGTTATTAACTGGTTTGAAATTCCGGTCGCCGATATGGATCGCGCCATCAAATTTTATGAGTCGGTGATGCAGGTCGCGCTGCGGCGCGAGAAGATGGACGTGGCTGATCTGGCGATTTTCCCGCACGAGGATCCGGCCACCGGCGGCGCGCTGGCGAAATTTGACGGCGTTACACCGTCTTCGCAGGGCGCTATTATCTACCTGCATACTGACAATCTGGCGGCCACGCTCGATCGTATTGCTTCTGCGGGCGGTGAGTGCGTGTTTGGCCCGCTGGAACTGCCGCAAGGCATTGGCACTATAGCCCTGTTTACCGACAGCGAAGGTAATCGCGTCGGCCTCCATCAACCGGTATGAGAGTAAACCGATGACCCGACGCGCTGACCGTTTGTTCCAGATTGTGCAGATCCTTCGGGGCAGGCGTCTGACAACGGCAGCGCATCTGGCGGAAAGGCTTGGCGTGTCCGAGCGCACGGTGTACCGCGATATCCGCGACCTGTCGCTTTCCGGCGTGCCGGTGGAAGGCGAGGCGGGAAGCGGATATCGGCTGATGTCGGGTTTTGATTTACCCCCGCTGATGCTGACCAACAAAGAGTCCGAGGCGCTGATGGTGGCGATTCGCCTGCTCAAAACCTGGGGCGGGGAATCGCTGTCGCGCGAGCTGGAGTCGGCCCAGGAAAAAGTGCTGGCGATCCTGCCAGAAGAGAGCCGACGCAAGGCGGAGCAGACGCGTATATATGCGCCGGATATTGCCCTTCAGCCCCATTCCCGTAGTGGTTTCGACGTGATCCATCAGGCGATTTCCGCCCAGCGCGTGCTGGCACTGCATTATCGTGATGAGGCTGGGCAGCTCTCAAAGCGCGAGGTTCAGCCGCTGGGCTTGTTCTTCTGGGGAGAGCGCTGGCTGCTGGCGGCGTGGTGTGAACGGCGCGATGAATATCGCTGTTTCCGGCTCGACCGATGCCTCAATATTGTGCAGACGGAGAGGCGGTTTAGCGAAAGTGCGGACAGGTCATTGGCAGATTTTTTGCGCAAGGTGAGGCAGTAAAAAGCCGGGGGCGGCTACGCCTTACCCGGCCTACATTCGGATCGTAGGCCCGGTAAGCGTAGCGCCACCGGGCGGAATCCGCACTGATTAGAAGTTGTAACCCACGACCAGGTAACCACCCCAACCGGTAGAGCGAACGCTGAAGTCGCCGTTGCCAAAGTTCAGGCTGGCGTCGTCGTTCCACTGGCCACCGTTGTGCCAGTAACGCGCAACAACAGAGTAGTGCCAGTGATCGTAGTTCAGCGCCAGGATGTGGCTGGACGCGATGGAGTCGTTAGTGCGCGCTTTTCTGCCGTTCAGGTCGCGGAAATCGTTATCGCCCAGGTCTGAACCCCAGTCAAAGTTGGTGAAGCCGATATAGCTCAGGTTGCCGCCCCACAGTTGGGTAATTGGCACGAAGTATTTCACTTTGAAACGGTAGCCGTCCCACTCGTTCTCGTTCGCGGCGCCGTAGTTCTGCCACTGGTATTTTGCGTAGACGTTCATGGACAGGCTCATCGGCAGGCCAGTCTCAATGTCTGTACCCAGACCCATGTACCAGGTGCTCTGGCGACCGGACTTGTTGCGACCCATGTCGTAGATGTAGTTGTTTGCGAAATACCACTCTTTGAACGGACCAAACGCCAGACTGGTACCGGTCAGTTTATCAATGGAGAAGCGGGGTTCGATCTCCATGAACAGTGGGGAACCGTGGTTCCAGATACCTTTCGCGTCGGTGTTACCGCCGAAGAATACCGGTGCGTCCATGTAGCCATAGAAATCAAACCAGTCTTTTTTAGCGAATGCTTCGTACTCGAGGTAGGTATCGTTACGGATCTGCGGTCCGAAACGGGTATGGTAGCTGCCTACAACGTTAACGCTCTGATGCCACCAGTCGGAAAGGTATTGTGGTTTGTCGTTTTCCGCTGCGTTAACAGTGAAAGAGGTGGAGAGTGCCAGAACTGCACCGGCTGCGAATAATGTTTTTTTCATAATCATGCCACTGATTGAAATTCCCTTCCGGGAGTGAAAAATGCGCGAATTGCGTTTCTAAATATTTCGTATTTCTGCGGAGCCTATTATAGAAATCCTTGCTCACAAAAATATGTGTTGTTTCACATATCTCTCACATACGTAATCGATTGCGTTCACGTTTGCGTACTTTAGACGGGCGGGATTGTAGCGGCAATCATTTATGTTGCCAATCCATACGAAATGTAAATGTTAGCGGAGTGACATTTCACTCCGCTAGAAGGGCGGGTTATTGCGCGGCGGGTTGAATGTCGTGAATACGGATAAAGCCCAGCTGTTCTGGGCTCAGTCCGCTCAGCTGGAGCGGGATATCAACATCGCTCGGCGCCAGCGTGCTGGCGGGGGCGGTGAAGAGCTGATTCTTCACGTTCACTTCCTGATAGCTCTCCGTGGTGCCCTGAATCTGGCCCCACTCTACGGTGCCGCTGAACGCGGGAAGCGGATCGTTGGACTCACCCTGAATGCGTAATGTTGCGCGAGTACCATCGGCATTCGCTGCAACATTCACCACAGACATCTTTAGCATGCCAATCTGGCTGTTCAGACGCGCGGGCGTGTTTGCACCTGGCAATAAATAAACGCCATTGCTGGATTTGGCATTCAGCGCGTTCTGCTGGGTGATCTTCACGGTTTCTTTGTTAAGTTTGTCCATCGCCACGTTAAGCGTATTCACGCTTTGTTTCATCTCACGGACTTCGCTTTGCTGTGCGCAGGCGCTGAGCGTGAACAGGCTCCCCACCAGCACTATTTTCAGGTAACGTCTTGTCATTGCGTTTAATTCCTTGAAATCACAGATTGCTGCAATGGTAGACAGGATAGTGCCGTCAGGCATAGATCCTTTGTCTCAAAAAGCTCTTCCTTTGTTGTCGGGCCAGTTCAGGGTAAAATAGAAATCAGTTAACCAGATAACAGGGACATCGTATGCATTGCCCATTTTGCTCCGCTGTGGATACCAAAGTCATCGACTCGCGTCTTGTAGGCGAAGGGTCTTCCGTGCGTCGTCGTCGGCAGTGTCTGGTGTGCAACGAGCGTTTTACCACCTTTGAAGTGGCAGAGCTGGTAATGCCGCGCGTGGTAAAAAGTAACGATGTGCGCGAACCGTTCAATGAAGAGAAACTGCGTAGCGGGATGCTCAAGGCGCTGGAAAAACGGCCCGTCAGCTCCGATGACGTCGAAATGGCGTTAAACCATATTAAATCTTATCTGCGGGGGTTAGGCGAGCGCGAAGTGCCGAGCAAAATGATCGGCAATCTGGTGATGGAACAGCTGAAGAAGCTCGATAAAGTCGCCTATATCCGCTTTGCCTCCGTTTACCGCAGCTTCGAAGACATTAAAGAGTTTGGCGAAGAGATCGCCCGCTTACAGGATTAAGCCCATGCACGATGAGATGTACATGGCGCGCGCCATGAAGCTGGCGCAGCGCGGTCGGTTTACCACTCACCCTAACCCCAATGTCGGGTGCGTCATTGTTAAAGATGGCGAGATCGTGGGGGAAGGTTTTCACTACCGCGCAGGCGAGCCGCATGCTGAAGTGCATGCCCTGCGCATGGCGGGTGAGAAAGCGCGTGGCGCGACGGCCTATGTGACGCTGGAGCCATGCAGCCATCACGGACGTACGCCGCCGTGCTGTGAGGCGCTGATTGCGGCGGGCGTCTCGCGCGTTGTCGCCGCCATGCAGGATCCTAATCCGCAGGTGGCGGGCCGCGGGCTGTATCGTCTGCAACAGGAAGGCATCGACGTTAGCCACGGCCTGATGATGCAGGATGCCGAAAACATCAACAAAGGCTTCCTGAAGCGTATGCGCACCGGCTTCCCGTTTATCCAGCTTAAGCTTGGCGCGTCACTGGATGGCCGCACGGCGATGGCGAACGGCGAGAGCCAGTGGATCACCTCGCCGCAGGCAAGGCGCGATGTGCAACGTCTGCGCGCGCAAAGCCATGCTATTCTCACCAGCAGTGAAACGGTACTGGCTGACGATCCGGCCATGACCGTGCGCTGGGAAGAGCTGAATGCGGATACGCAGGCGCTCTATCCGCAGGAGAACCTGCGTCAGCCGCTGCGCATTATTGTTGATAGCCAGAACCGCGTGACGCCGGAGCACCGCATCGTGCAGCAGCCGGGTGAAACCTGGATTGCCCGCACCAAAGAAGATACGCGCGAGTGGCCGGAAGGCGTGCGCAGCATTATGGTGCCGGAACATAACGGGCATCTCGATCTCGTGGTGCTGATGATGTTGCTCGGCAAACAGCAGGTCAACAGCATCTGGGTTGAAGCCGGTCCGACGCTCGCCGGCGCACTGCTTCAGGCGGGGCTGGTGGATGAGCTTCTCGTCTACGTTGCGCCTAAACTGTTAGGTAATGACGCGCGCGGCCTGTTTGTGCTGCCCGGCCTTGAAAAACTGGCCGATGCGCCGCAACTCTCATTCAGCGAGATTCGTCCGGTAGGCCCGGATGTCTGCCTCCATTTAACGACAGCGTAATTGCTCCTGAAATAGGGAAGCAGTGCGCAAAGTATTATGATAAAATCCGCCCCCCTGCGGGGCCAAATGAACCCGTAAAGGAAGAGTATGAACATTATTGAAGCTGCTGTAGCTACCCCGGACGCTCGCGTCGCCATCACCATTGCGCGTTTCAACAACTTCATCAACGATAGCCTGCTGGAAGGTGCGGTTGACGCCCTGAAACGTATCGGCCAGGTTAAAGATGACAACATTACCGTCGTTTGGGTACCAGGTGCTTACGAACTGCCACTGGCAGCGGGCGCGCTGGCGAAAACCGGTAAATACGACGCGGTGATTGCGCTGGGTACCGTTATTCGTGGCGGCACTGCGCACTTCGAATACGTTGCGGGCGGTGCAAGCAACGGTCTGGCACACGTTGCACAGGATGCTGAAATCCCTGTCGCGTTCGGCGTGCTGACCACCGAAAGTATTGAACAAGCCATCGAACGTGCTGGCACTAAAGCCGGTAACAAAGGTGCAGAAGCTGCACTGACCGCGCTTGAAATGATCAATGTATTGAAAGCCATCAAGGCCTGATTTTTTTGTAAGGGGAATTCCGTGAAACCTGCTGCTCGTCGCCGCGCCCGTGAATGTGCCGTCCAGGCACTTTACTCCTGGCAGTTGTCCCAGAACGACATCGCTGATGTTGAATACCAGTTCCTGTCAGAACAGGACGTGAAAGACGTTGACGTTCTGTACTTCCGTGAACTGCTGTCGGGAGTGGCGACTAATAGCGCGTATCTCGATGGTCTGATGAAGCCATACCTGTCCCGTCTGCTCGAAGAGCTGGGCCAGGTCGAAAAAGCAGTGTTGCGTATCGCGCTGTTTGAGCTGTCTAAACGTGATGATGTGCCGTACAAAGTGGCTATCAACGAAGCGATCGAACTGGCGAAAACCTTCGGCGCTGAAGACAGCCACAAGTTTGTTAACGGCGTGCTGGATAAAGCCGCACCTGCGATCCGTCCCCACAAAAAGTGATCCGCAAACCGGAGTCTTGCATTGCCTTTTTGGCAGTGCGGCTCCGGTTTTTTATTTAATTTGCTGAGGCATAACGTATGGCATGCGGCGAATTCTCCCTGATTGCCCGTTATTTCGACCGTGTCAGAACCTCTCGTCTTGATGTTGAAACCGGCATTGGCGATGACTGCGCACTTCTCAATATTCCCGAAAAACAGACGCTGGCAATCAGCACCGACACCTTAGTGTGTGGGCGTCATTTCCTGCCGGATATCGATCCTGCCGATCTGGCGTATAAAGCGCTGGCGGTGAACGTCAGCGATCTGGCGGCAATGGGCGCCGACCCGGCCTGGCTGACGCTGGCTCTGACCCTGCCGGAGGTGGATGAAGCCTGGCTTGAAGCCTTCAGCGATGCCCTGTTTGAACAGCTGAATTATTACGATATGCAGCTGATTGGCGGTGATACCACCGCCGGTCCGCTGTCCATGACCCTGGCAATCCACGGCTATGTGCCTGCCGGGCGCGCGCTGAAGCGCTCGGGTGCAAAGCCAGGTGACTGGATCTACGTGACCGGTACGCCGGGCGACAGCGCGGCAGGGCTGGCCATCCTTCAGAACCGTTTAACGGTTGAAGATGCTGACGATGCGGCGTATCTGGTGAAGCGCCATCTGCGGCCAACGCCGCGTATTCTGCACGGTCAGGCGCTGCGCGAGCGGGCCAGTTCGGCTATCGATTTGTCTGACGGGCTGATCTCCGATCTCGGCCATATCCTGAAGGCCAGCGGCGTGGGCGCACGCGTTGACCTGGATCTGTTCCCGCTGTCGGAGCAACTGCTTCGCCATGTCGAACCTGAACAGGCGCTGCGCTGGGCGTTATCCGGTGGAGAAGATTATGAGCTGTGCTTCACCGTGCCTGAGCTGAATCGCGGGACGCTGGATGTGGCGCTAGCGCATCTGGGGGCGAAATTTACCTGCATCGGGCAGGTAATGCCGGAAAGTGAAGGGTTGCTGTTTGTCCGCGACGGCGCCCCGGTTACGCTTGACTGGAAAGGGTACGATCACTTTGGGTGAGTGTTTTGCCGGGTGGCGGCTTCGCCTTACCCGGCCTACGATCGCACTTTATTTGTAGGCCGGGTAAGCGTAGCGCCACCCGGCAAGTGTTTATTTAAACCCTACCACCGGATGCTGCTGATACGGCGTCTCCAGCTCGGCAATCTGCTCCGGCGTCAACGATAAGTCCACCGCACTCAACAACTCATCCAGCTGTTCTTCCCGCGACGTGCCCACAATCGGCGCGGCGACACCGCGCTTGCTCAGCAGCCACGCCAGCGCCACCTGCGCGCGCGTTGCACCGATATCGTCGGCGATCCCGGCTAAGCGTTCGGCAATTAACGCATCGCTGGCTTCTGTATCGTCATACAGGTTTTTACCCACTTCATCCGATACCAGCCGGGCGGTAGTTTCCCCCCACGGACGGGTTAACCTTCCGCGCGCCAGCGGGCTCCACGGGATCACCGCCACGCCTTCCTGGTAGCAGAGCGGCAGCATCTCGCGCTCTTCTTCCCGGTAAATCAGGTTGTAGTGATCCTGCATAGTGACAAAGCGCGCCCAGCCGTGCTGCGCCTGGAGATCGAGCGCCTGGGCAAACTGTGAGGCATGCATGGACGATGCGCCGATGTAGCGCGCTTTACCGGCTTTCACAACGTCGTTTAACGCTTCAAGCGTCTCTTCGATCGGGGTGTTGTAATCCCAGCGGTGGATTTGCAGCAGGTCGACGTAATCCATGTTCAGGCGTCTGAGGCTGTCATCAATGGAACGCAGGATCTGCGCGCGAGAAAGGCCTTCCGCCAGATCGCCTGACGGGTAGTACACTTTAGTGGCGACCACAACGTCATCACGACGGGCAAAATCTCGCAGGGCGCGGCCCACAATCTCTTCGCTGCTGCCGTCTGAGTAGCTGTTGGCGGTATCGAAGAAGTTGATGCCGCCGTCAATGGCGCGCTTGATGATAGGGCGGCTGCTCTCTTCCGGCAGCGTCCAGGCATGATTTCCCCGGTCAGGCTCGCCAAACGTCATACATCCCAGGCAAAGCCGGGACACCTTAAGGTCCGTTTTTCCTAATGTCGTGTATTGCATGGTTCCGCTCCTGCTGTTTAAACAATACGTTTAAGCATAGCAGGAGCAGAAAAGGGGAGGGATCAGGCCAGCCAGGTGCGGATTTTAGCTTCGATACCGGCGGCGTCCAGACCAATGTCGGCGCGCGCCTCATCCTGGGTGCCTTGCGGGATGAAGTGGTCAGGGAGGCCGAGATTAAGCACCGGAACGGCTTTACGGTTCGCCATCAGCACTTCGTTCACGCCGCTACCCGCGCCACCCATGATGGCGTTCTCTTCCAGCGTAACCAGCACGTCATGGCTTTCCGCCATGCTCAGAATCAGAGATTCATCGAGCGGCTTCACGAAGCGCATATCGACCAGCGTCGCATTCAGGTTTTCAGCGACTTTTGCCGCTTCCGGCATCAGCGTACCAAAATTCAGGATCGCCACTTTTTCACCACGGCGTTTCACCAGACCTTTACCGATATCCAGTTTTTCCAGCGGCTGTAATTCAACGCCAAGGGCATTACCGCGCGGATAACGTACCGCGCAGGGGCCGTCCTGATAGTGGTAACCGGTATACAGCATCTGACGACACTCGTTTTCGTCGCTTGGCGTCATGATCACCATATCAGGGATGCAGCGCAGGAAGGTGAGATCAAACGCGCCCTGGTGCGTCTGGCCATCAGCCCCCACAATGCCCGCGCGATCGATAGCAAACAGCACCGGCAGCTTCTGAATGGCAACGTCATGGATAACCTGATCGTAGGCGCGTTGCAGGAAGGTAGAGTAGATCGCGACCACCGGCTTGTAGCCGCCAATCGCCAGTCCCGCTGCGAAGGTCACCGCGTGCTGTTCGGCAATGGCGACGTCGAAATACTGGTCCGGGTATTTTTTGGAAAACTCGACCATGCCGGAGCCTTCACGCATGGCAGGCGTTACCGCCATCAGCATGTTGTCTTTCGCCGCCGTTTCGCACAGCCAGTCGCCAAAGATTTTTGAGTAGCTTGGCATCCCGCCGCTGCTTTTCGGCAGACAACCGCTGGTATGGTCGAACTTAGGCACCGCGTGGAAGGTGATCGGATCTTTTTCCGCCGGTTCGTAACCACGCCCTTTTTTGGTCATGATATGCAGGAACTGCGGGCCTTTCAGGTCGCGCATGTTTTTAAGCGTCGTCACCAGGCCCAGCACATCGTGGCCGTCCACCGGGCCAATATAGTTAAAGCCCAGCTCTTCGAACAGCGTACCCGGCACGACCATGCCTTTGATGTGTTCTTCGGTACGCTTAAGCAGCTCTTTAATCGGCGGTACGCCGGAGAAGACTTTTTTACCACCTTCACGCAGTGAGGAGTAAAGCTTGCCGGACAGCAGCTGCGCCAGATGGTTATTCAGCGCGCCGACGTTCTCGGAGATCGACATTTCGTTATCGTTGAGGATCACCAGCATGTCCGGTTTGATATCGCCCGCGTGGTTCATGGCCTCAAAGGCCATCCCGGCGGTGATCGCCCCGTCGCCAATCACGCAGACGGTGCGGCGTTGTTTATTCTCTTTTTCGGCGGCAACGGCAATACCAATGCCCGCAGAAATGGAGGTGGAAGAGTGGCCGACGCTTAACACATCATATTCACTCTCGCCGCGCCACGGGAACGGGTGCAGGCCCCCTTTCTGGCGAATGGTGCCAATTTTATCGCGACGTCCGGTCAGAATTTTGTGCGGATAGGCCTGGTGGCCTACATCCCAGATCAGCTGATCGAACGGCGTGTTATAGACGTAATGCAACGCCACGGTCAGCTCAACCGTGCCAAGTCCGGAGGCGAAGTGGCCGCTGGAGCGGCTAACGCTGTCGAGCAGGTAGCGACGCAGCTCGTCACACAGCTTCGGCAGACTCTCTTTCGGCAACAGACGTAACTCCTGAGTGGAGTCAACTAACGCCAGTGTCGGGTATTTGGCAATATCAAAACTCATCAAAGGCTCATCGAGATTTATAGTTTATTTATCACGCTGGATTATGTAGTCCGCTAGCGCTTCCAGTGCCGAGGTATCCAGCGATTGCGCGGCCAGCTCATTCAGCGACCGGCGGGCATCGTCTATCAGATCCCGGGCTTTACGTTGGGCATGCTCAAGGCCCAACAGGGCGGGGTAGGTACTTTTGCCAAGCTGCTGATCCGCACCCTGACGTTTTCCCAATGTTGCAGTATCGCCCACCACATCCAGAATGTCATCCTGAACCTGGAATGCCAGACCGATACTTTCTGCGTATCTGTCCAGAACCGGCAGGGCTTTACGCCCGCGTTCACCCGCGCTCAGCGCGCCCAGGCGAACGGCTGCACGAATCAGTGCGCCCGTTTTGTGACGGTGGATGCGCTCCAGCTGTTCCAGAGTAACCTGACGACCTTCAGCCTCCAAATCCAGCGCCTGGCCGCCGCACATCCCGGCGACGCCGCTGGCCATTGCCAGTTCGGACACCATTGCCAGACGATCGCGATCGCTCACCTCAACCATCGGCGCATCGCTCAGAATGGAGAAGGCCAGGGTTTGCAGCGCATCCCCCGCCAGAATGGCATTCGCTTCGCCAAATTTGATATGGCAGGTTGGCTGACCGCGACGCAGATCGTCATCGTCCATGGCCGGCAAATCATCGTGGATCAGCGAATAGGCGTGGATACACTCCACGGCGGCTGCCGGGGCGTCCAGCGTGTTATCGCTGATACCGAACATATTGCCCGTGGCATACACCAGGAACGGACGCAGGCGTTTACCCCCCAAGAGTGCGCCATAGTGCATGGCTTCAACCAGTGGAGTGTTCTGAAAAGGCTGCGGCTCAATGAATCGGCGCAGCGCATCGTTGGCGCGGATGACGCGCGCCTGAAGCGCGTTGGAAAAATCCATTTACTCGGCGTCCGGTGTGAATGGCGTGGTTTTAGCGTCTTCGCTGTCGGAAAGCAGGATCTGCACACGCTGCTCGGCCTGCTGGAGTTTTACCTGCCCCTGGCGCGCGAGCTGCACGCCGCGTTCAAATTCGTTGAGCGCGTCTTCCAGCGGGAGATCGCCGCTCTCAAGACGGATAACGATCTGCTCCAGTTCACTCAGCGCAGTTTCGAAACTGGCCGGTGCGTCGTTTTTCTTCGGCATAGTGAATTGACTCTTAAATTTTTCGCCCTGACATGGTAACGGACTCGGGGCAATTATCAAATAACGCGAGTGGCGCGATGGTGGTATACTTGCGCGCCTGGATGCAGCCACGGGTGTGGGCTGCTGTATCATTTTCCACTACAAGCCTTTATAAGCTTGCCTAAGAAACATTGCCGCCATGAAGTTTATCATTAAATTGTTCCCTGAAATCACCATCAAAAGCCAATCCGTGCGTTTGCGCTTTATTAAAATTCTCACCGGGAACATTCGTAACGTATTAAAACACTACGACGAAACGCTCGCCGTGGTGCGTCACTGGGACCACGTAGAAGTCCGCGCGAAAGACGAAAACAAACGTCTTGATATTCGCGACGCGCTGACCCGTATCCCGGGTATTCACCATATTCTGGAAGTGGAAGACGTTCCCTTCACCGATATGCACGATATCTTCGAAAAGGCGCTGGTGCAGTACCGCGACCAGATCGAAGGGAAAACGTTCTGCGTGCGCGTGAAGCGCCGGGGTAAGCATGAGTTTAGCTCTATTGAGGTTGAGCGCTACGTCGGTGGTGGTCTGAACCAGCACGTTGAAACGGCGCGCGTGCGCCTGACTAACCCGGACGTCACCGTTAACCTTGAGATCGAAAACGATCGCCTGCTGCTGGTCAAGGGTCGTTATGAAGGTATTGGCGGTTTCCCTATCGGCACTCAGGAAGATGTGCTGTCGCTGATCTCCGGCGGGTTCGACTCCGGCGTTTCCAGCTATATGCTGATGCGTCGTGGCTGCCGCGTGCACTACTGCTTCTTTAACCTGGGCGGCGCGGCGCATGAAATCGGCGTACGTCAGGTGGCGCATTACCTGTGGAACCGCTTCGGCAGCTCCCACCGCGTGCGTTTTGTGGCGATCAACTTTGAGCCGGTGGTCGGCGAAATCCTCGAAAAAGTGGACGACGGCCAGATGGGTGTGGTGCTGAAGCGTATGATGGTGCGTGCGGCGTCCAAAGTGGCTGAGCGCTACGGCGTGCAGGCGCTGGTCACCGGTGAAGCGCTGGGGCAGGTCTCCAGCCAGACGCTGACTAACCTGCGTCTTATCGATAACGTGTCTGATACGCTGATCCTGCGTCCGCTGATCTCTCACGATAAAGAGCACATCATCGATCTGGCGCGTAAAATCGGTACTGAAGATTTTGCCCGCACCATGCCGGAATATTGCGGTGTGATCTCAAAAAGTCCAACCATCAAAGCGGTGAAGGCGAAGATCGAAGCGGAAGAAGAGAACTTCGATTTCAGCATCCTGGAAAAAGTGGTGGCGGAAGCGTCCAACATCGATATCCGTGAGATCGCTCAGCAGACCGAGCAGGAAGTGGTTGAGGTGGAGACGGTCAGCGGCTTCGGTGCTAACGATACGATTCTGGATATCCGTTCTGTTGATGAGCAGGATGACAAGCCGTTGCAGGTGGAAGGCGTCGAGGTGGTTTCGCTGCCGTTCTACAAGCTGAGCACCCAGTTTGGCGATCTCGACCAGAGCAAAACGTATCTGCTGTGGTGCGAACGTGGGGTCATGAGCCGTTTGCAGGCGCTGTATCTGCGTGAGCAGGGCTTCGCGAACGTGAAGGTGTATCGCCCGTAGTTTCTCGCCCGGTGGCGCTTTGCTTACCGGGCCTACGGTACCGTGCATTTGTAGGCCGGGTAAGGCGTAGCCGCCACCCGGCTTTTTTATGCACTACTCTTCATAGTAATTATAAATCCCCGCCGCCATCACCAGCGATGACGCCACTTCGTACGCTTTTTCGCGCCCAACCAGCAGGTCAATTATCTTCAGGCCAAAATCAATGGCAGTGCCCGGCCCCTGGCTGGTGAGCAGGTTAACGCGCGGATCCCAGACCACGCGTTTATCCACCCACTGGTCTTCCGGAATAGTGTCCTTCAGGCCAGGGAAGCCGGTCATATTGCCGATGGGGAAAATGTCGTGCGGAACCAGTACCGTGCCTGCGGCCGCACAGATTGCCGCGACGATACGCCCGGAAAGATGAAACTGACGAACGGTTTCAACCAGCAGTGGGCTGTCGCGGAAACACTCAGCCCCCTTCAGACCACCCGGCAGAACGATAATGTCGTAATCACCGTCCGCCACCTGTACAAGCGGTGCATCCGCCAGGATCTTCACCCCACGCGAGCAGGTAATCGCCAGACTTCCGTCGCTGGCGACGCTGGCGGTAGTAACCTTAATACCACCACGCACCAGCAAATCAATGGTGGTGACCGCTTCTGTCTCTTCACTACCAGGGGCGAGGCATACCAGTGCCGATGCGCTCATACTCACTCTCCTTTCGTTTTACTAACTCAAACAGACGGCTGTTTTCCGCAACGGTAATGCCGTGTGCCCGGGCGCGTTTTAACAGATAACCGGTTATGTAATCAATTTCGGTATGCCGCATAGCCCGGATATCCTGCAACATTGAGGAGATATTTTCTGCCGTACTCTCAATGACCTGGTCGACATAATAACGTAAATCGGATTCTGAGGTGTGGTAGCCTTCGCGTTCAATGACGGCGGCAACTTCCCGGCAAATCAGCGCTACCCGATCGGGGTGCTGGCGCAGCTCACCGTTAGGGCAATCCAGCAGGGCGGTCAGCGGATTGATCGCGCAGTTCACCGCCAGTTTGCGCCACAGTTCCGCGCGAATGTTATTGTGCCAGGCGACGTCAGGCAGCGTGCTTTGCAGGGTATCCGCAAGATAGCTGTAATCGCCGGTCTGTTCACGCGCAGGACCGATATGGGTGATACCACTGGCAACATGGATAATGACGTTACCGTCGCGACGTGCCGCGTGGGTGGTTGTCCCCATCAGCAGCGGTTGCCGGACAGATTTTAGCTCTTCAATGGTACCCATACCGTTGTGAATCAGCAGGATTGGCGTGCTTTCAGGTAACTGGGCGGCCAGGCTTTTCACCGCATCGGAGACCTGCCAGGCCTTCAGCGTGACCAGCAGCAAATCGCTGGTGGCAAGAAATTCCGGATCGTTTGCCGTCAAAGACTCGTTGAAAATTGAACCGTCTGTACCAATTACGTTCACACTGCAATAGGGCTGGGGAATTCGCAGCCAGCCCTGAACGTCGTGTCCCTGTTTGCATAGCGCTGTAAGCCAGAGTTGGCCAAGGGCTCCGCATCCAAGCACTGTTACTTTCATCGTTCCTCCTCACCTGCAACGGCGCCAGGTGCTATGACGCTAAGTATAGCGCCATCAGCTAAGCTTCTCGTTATGCCTCGTTGCGGGTATTATGCAACGCAACAAAAATGAAGGGAGAAGAAAAGATGCCATCTTTCGATATTGTTTCTGAAGTTGATTTGCAGGAAGCGCGTAACGGCGTAGAAAATGCTGTCCGTGAGGTTGAGTCACGTTTCGATTTTCGTGGCGTTGAGGCGACCATTGAACTGAACGACGCGAACAAGACGATCAAAGTCCTGAGCGAGTCTGATTTCCAGGTCAACCAGTTGCTGGATATCCTGCGCGCCAAGCTGCTCAAGCGCGGCATTGAAGGGACCTCACTCGATGTACCGGAAGATTTTGTTCACAGCGGCAAAACCTGGTTTGTGGAAGCGAAGCTGAAGCAGGGGATTGAGAGCGCGGTACAGAAAAAAATCGTTAAGCTTATCAAAGACAGTAAGCTCAAAGTGCAGGCGCAGATCCAGGGTGAAGAGATCCGCGTGACCGGAAAATCCCGTGATGACCTGCAATCCGTGATGGCGCTGGTGCGTGGCGGCGATCTCGGTCAGCCATTCCAGTTTAAAAACTTCCGCGATTAAGACAATCATGCCCGGCTAAACCGGGCATTTTTTCAGGCCTTCAGCGCCTGCTCCACCTCAAAGCGGTTAGTCACTTTGCTGTCAATTTTGACATACGCACTGCGCTCTTCCGGGACAATCAGCACTTCGCTCACGCCCTCTGTCGCTTCCAGACGCTGTTTTAACGCGTCACCGATTGCCACGTCATCGGGAATTTCTACCCGCAGGCTACTTACATAGCGCGGCTCTTTCATGGTGCTGGCAACAAACAGCCAGAGCATCGCCAGCAGCGCACCGGCGAGGAAAACGGTCTGGGAGTCAAACAGACCGTCCACCCAGCCGCCGAGCGACCCGCCGATCGCCACGCCGAGAAACTGGCTGGTGGAGTAAATGCCCATCGCGGTGCCTTTGTATCCTGCCGGAGACTCTTTGCTGATAAGCGACGGCAGCAGGGCTTCCATCAGATTAAACGCCAGGAAGAACAGCTGTACGCCGGCGATCAGTTCCCAGAAATGCGGGCCAGCGCCCCACAGCACAATCTCGGCAATCAGCAATAACGCCACGCAGCCCATGAAGACGCGTTTCATTTTGCGCTTCACTTCGGCGTAAATAATGAAGGGCACAACGGAGACAAACGAGATCAGCATTGTGACCAGATAAATTTTCCAGTGCTCTGCCGCCGGGAAACCGGCTGCGGCAAGTTGACCGGGCAGGGCGACGAAGGTGGACATCAGCAGAATGTGCAGGCACATAATGCCGAAGTTCAGCTTAAGCAGGCGCGGCTCGGCGATGACTTTGCTGAAGCAGCCTTTCACCATCCCGGATTCACGGTTGAGGACGTGGTTTTTACTGTCAGGCACAACCCACAGCGTGAGTGCGATCCCAATGGTCGCCAGCACCGCAATCATCCAGAACAGGGCGTGCAGGCCGAGCGCATGAGTGATGACAGGCCCCAGCACCATGGCAATGGCAAACGTGACGCCGAAGCTGACGCCGATAAACGCCATGGCTTTGGTGCGGTTTTGCTCGCGGGTTAAGTCTGACAGCAGCGCCATCACGGCGGCGGCAATCGCCCCGGAACCTTGCAGGGCGCGCCCAAGAATAATTCCCCAGATGGAGTGGGAGAGGGCGGCGATGATGCTGCCAAGTACAAACACCAGCAGCCCGCCGACAATCAGCGGTTTGCGACCCACGCGGTCGGAGAGCAGGCCAAAGGGGATCTGGAATATCGCCTGCGCCAGGCCGTAGATACCAATCGCCAGACCAATCAGCGCTTCGCTGGCACCCTGTAACGCCATGCCATATGTGGTCAGAACGGGCAGGACCATAAACATGCCAAGCATCCGCAGCGAGAAAACAGTCCCTAAACCCCAGGTCGCACGCAGTTCGCCTGGCGTCATTTTATAATCGTTCATTACCACCTCTACCAAAAAGCAGGCCATAGTTTAGGCGGGGTGATAAGTGCGGTAAATAGGTGTTTGTTTAAGAGATATTACGAGGGTGTGATAAAAGCACCCCCGGATAAAAAATTACGCCTCGACGCGCAATCCGTAGCTTTTGAATTTCTCAAGAACAATGGCAATTTCATCGTCACTGAGTACAGGAACGGGATCTACTATCGCCAGCGTGGCCAGGTAGAGTTTTGCCAGCACCTCTACCTCCTGCGCCAGCCACAGTGCCTTTTCAAGATTTTCTTCGCAGGTTATCAGGCCGTGGTGCTGTAAGAGCGTCGCTTTGCGATTGCGTAATGCGACCGCGACATGCTCTGACAGCGCGCGCGTCCCGAAGGTCGCGTAAGGGGCGCAGGGAATGGAGTTTCCCCCGGCGGCGGCAATCATATAGTGAATAGCAGGAATGGGGCGGTTGAGTATCGAGACGGCGGTACAGTTAACCGCATGGTTATGGACGACGGCGTTAGCATCCGGGCGGGTCTGATACACCACCTGATGAAAACGCCATTCGCTGGAGGGCAGTTTATCTTCTTCGTGTCGCCCCTGTGCATCTACATAAACGATACTCTCTTCGGTCAGATGCTCGTAGGGAATTCCGGTCGGCGTAATCAGCATGCCGTCGCGATAGCGAACGCTGATATTGCCGGCGGTGCCCTGATTTAACCCCATGCGGGTCATCTCAAGGCAGGTGTCGATAATGTCTCTGGCTAATCGGGCTCGTTCCATTTTTTATTCTCCGGGTACAGTTTTATTTTTACTGGCGGGAACGTTTGACCAGCTTCATATCGACTTTCGCCGTCTCGTTAACCGCTTCGCCGTCGATGGCTCGCTGCATCAGTTCAAACGCTTTTTCCGCCCAGGTATCTTCATCCTGCTGCATGGACCAGACGCTGTTAGGCAGGAACCCCAGCATGGGGTGCTCATCGAAGGTGCCGATATTGATGTGTTGGGGCACGGTGCCGGTACGCGTCCGCAGGGCTTCAATTGCCCCTTCCAGAACGGGTAACGATGAGGCGATAAACGCCTGCGGAACACCCTGGCTGTCGATAAGCGAATCCATCAGGGCATATCCGCCCTCCGGCGTATTGTCCGGCCCTTCGATGACCCACTCGCGATGGTGAATACCGGCTGTTTTCAGGGCCTGTAAGTAGCCGTTCAGACGGTCCGTAATACTGGGCAGTGCGGTATCGCCCACAAGGAACCAGAGCGGCGTTTTTCTCTCTGCCAGCATGTTGCGGGCCAGTTCATCCCCCCCGGCCTCGTTATGACTCTCAACCAGCGCGTTGTCAGTAAAGCCAAAATCCCGGTCGAGGAGCACCAGTGGTTTTTGGATCTGCCGCAAATGATGCTGCTGGTTTTCCAGCGTCGAGGGAACGATAAACAAGCCGTCCACGTTGCGCGCCATCAGGGCTTTAACCAGCTTGTTTTCGTAATCCACATCGTTGTAAGTACAGCTGATCATCAGCTGGTAGCCCGAACGGCGGCAGCGCAGTTCGAGTTTCTCGGCGAGCGTTGCAAAGAACACGTTCGAGATGTTGGGCACGATGAGCCCCAGCGTCTCGGTTTTGTTTAGCTTAAGACTGCGCGCCGAATGGTTGAGGGTATAGCCGAAGCGCTCGACGTGTTCATTAATTCGGGACTGTGTTTTCACGCTGATCCGATACTGTTCGGCTTTCCCGCTCAGTACCAGCCGCACGGTGGTGACGGATAAATTCAGATCCTTCGCTATCTGTTCAACTGTTTTGGCCATCGCTACGCCTCAATCCTTAACGTACGTAAAAAACTGCTGATAAAGCATACGCATCCTGCCATTACATTTCCTGTTGCATCAGGAGATTAAGCGCCTGCTGCTGGGTCCACAGCATCAGGTACGCCTCATATTTTTGCCTGTGGAAAGCCGCGGTTTCCGGCCGACGGGTGATGATGTCGCCGGCTTTGACCATTTCCCGGGTGGCATCGGTGAGCGTTGCCCATGCACCGCTCGCCACAGAGCCGCAAATGGCCGCGCCGAGAGTGACGGCATCTTCTTCGGCTAAGAGATGAATATCGCAGCCCGTGGCATCGGCATACTCCCGCAGCCAGAGCCGGTTATGGGTGGCTCCTCCACAAATGACAATACGCGACAAGGTGTGCCCGTGATGTTTCAGGGTATCCATAATATGTCGTGTGCCATAGGCTATGGCCTGTAGCGTGGCCAGATAGAGCCTCGCCAGCGCACGTTCACCGGTTTCTAATGTCAGACCGACCACGCTGCCCCGCGCATCCGGACGCGAACGCGGCGAGCGGTTGCCGTGGTGATCGGCCAGAATGTGCAGGTTGCGGGTGGGATATTTTTCTTCCTGTTCAAGCGCGGCTACCCAGTCGTTGAGCAGCGCCACCGGATGGCGTTGCGCCGCTTCTGCTTTTGCAAACAGGTCTGCGCTGGCTCCGTGCCCGCGCAACGTCCAGTCGACCAGCGCCCCGGCAGCACTTTGCCCGCCTTCCGTCAGCCAGTAGCCCGGCAGCATGGCGCTCCAGTAAGGCCCCCAGACGCCGGGCGTATGGATCTCCGTCTGACTGGCAAGCATATGGCAGTTCGAGGTTCCGCTGATGAGCGCCAGCGTGCCCTCCGGGTGTGAGCCCGTCAGCGCCACGCCACCCGCGTGGGCATCGATCATGCCGCTTGCCACAACCACCTCTTCGGGCAACCCCAGAGCTTGCGCTGCCTGTGGGCTGAGTTTCCCGACGCATTCAGCGACGTCCAGAATAGTATCGGGAATTTTTGTCAGTAAGGTCTCCAGCCCCACCTCCCTGAGCAGCGATTCGCTGAACTGCGCCTCATGCGCAAGGTAGTTCCATTTGCAGGTGAGGGTGCACAGGCTGGCGGCGTCCTGGCCCGTTGCTTTCCAGACCAGAAAATCGGCAAGGTCGAAAAAGCGCCAGGCCTGATTCCATGTTTCAGGATGATGTCGCTGCAACCACAGCAGTTTTGGCAGTTCCATTTCAATACTCACCTCGCCGCCCACGTAGCACAGGGCCGGATCGCGTGTGGCATTGATGCGAACAGTTTCTTCGTGAGCACGATGATCCATCCACATAATGATGTCCTGCGAAGCCGGACTGTCGGGGGACACGCTCAGGCCGTTACCCTCAGCATCCAGCGCGACCAGCGAGCAGGTGGCGTCGAAGCCAATCGAACGAATGGCGTCGGGTGAGATCCCAGAGGAGTCGACGGCTTCCCGCACCACCGCGCAAACCTGCTGCCAGATCTCCGCGGAGGACTGTTCCACGCGCGCGTTGCTGGCGTGAAACTGCGAAATCGGACGGGTCGCGAAGCTCAAACGCTCGCCTTGCGCAGAGTAAAGCCCAGCACGGACGCTGGCTGAACCCACATCGACCCCGAGGAAATAGCCGTCACTCATCATAAACTTCCTTATTTTTTACCAAACGGATGTAACAGTTTATCAATTTCAGGGGTGTTGATATTCTGCGCATTGACATATTTCACTGGAATATCAATTTCCTTAGCCACCGTCTGTCCGGAAATCACCGCGTTCAGCGCCTTTATGCCCTGATAACCAATCTGGTACGCGTCCTGCACCACGAAGCCCTGAATCACGCCGTTTTTGAGGAAGTTAATGATGGCTTCGGTGCTGTCAAAACCGATGACTTTCACTTTGCCCTTCAGATTCTGGCTGTCGATAGCGTTCGCAACGCCCAGGGTTGAGCCTTCGTTGGTGGCATAAATACCGGCGATATCCGGGTTGGCCTGAACCATATCAATGGTTTTATCCATCGCTTTTTGCGGGTCGCCATCGCTATATTGCACCGGCAGTACCTGAATATTCGGGTACTTCTCTTTCATTCGCTCGCTGAATCCTTCAGAGCGCTCAATGGCGGACGTCGTTCCGGCTACGTGGGCGATAATACCCACTTTCCCCTTCTGGCCTACCTGCTCCGCCAGCGCATCCGCAGCCTGTGCGCCCGCCTTACGGTTATTGGTGGCGACAAAGCTGGCCGGGATATCGGAGTTCACGCCCGAGTCGAAGGTCACCACTTTGATCCCCCGGCTGTTGGCGGTTTCGACCAGCGGGGCAAGGGCGTTTGCATCAAGCGCGGCCAGCAACAGGCCGTTTGGCTTTTGTGCCATGGTGTTTTCGACTAACTGGATCTGCTCGGCGATTTGCGTTTCATCGGCAGGGCCAACGTAGCTGGTTTTGTCACCCAACTCTTTTGCGGCAGCTTCCGTCCCCATTTTGACCGTCTGCCAGAATTCGTGCTGGTAACCTTTACTGACTACCGGCAGGTTTAAATCTTTTGCCAGCGCGCTGCTGGACAGGATGGCAACGAGCGACAGGGCGCTCAGGATATGGCTGGTTTTCATTATTTTGCTCCGTTGTAGGGTTGGCAGGGCTTGTTGTATCGAGAACCTAACGCATTCTTTTACGTAACGTGTCCAGGTAGACGGCGGCAACGACGACCACGCCCATCGCCACCATCTGCCAGAACTGGGACACGCCCATGAGATTGAGGCCGTTTTTCAGCACGCTCATAATGAACGCGCCTATGATGGTGCCGCCAATCGTGCCCACGCCGCCCATCAGACTGGTACCGCCGATCACTACCGCCGCAATGGCTTCCAGCTCATAACCCACGCCTACGGTTGGCTGGCCTGAATTGAGACGAGAGGCGAGGATCACCCCGGCCACGCCGGTTAACAGGCCGCATAAGGCGTAAACGAAAATTTTCACTCGCTGGACTTTGATCCCGGAAAGATGTGCCGCCGTTTCATTGCTGCCGACAGCGTAGATATAGCGGCCCATCACCGTTTTCTTCAGGATCCACATGGCGATCAGTGCCACGATGACCAGGTAGAACACCGGGTAAGGCAGGACGTCGAACAGGCGACCCTGCGCTAGCAGCTTGAACTGCGGGTAGTCAGAAAAATAAATCGCGCGGCCATCGGTCATCACCATATTGATGCCGCGTACCGACATCATTAAGCCGAGGGTGGCAATAAACGGTGGTATGGTCATTTTGGTGACCAGAAACGCGTTCACATAGCCGCAAAGCCCGCCGGCGAGCACGCCTGCCAGAATACAGACCGGCAGCGGCATACCAAACCCGGCGGCGATGCCCACCGCAACCCCTGAGAACGCCACCACCGATCCGAGCGACAGGTCGATCCCGGCGGTAATAATCACAAAGGTTACGCCAATGGCCATGATGCCAATCACCGCCGTTTGCAGGGCGATAGTCATGATATTTTCAGTATTAAAGAAGAACGGTGAGCTGAAGCTGAAAAACAGAACCAGCAATACCAGGCTAAAAAGAGGCGCCAGACGCATCAGGAGCGCTTTATTTATTTTCATCGTATGACTTCCGCTTTGCGGCGATGGAACGGTAACGGACATGATTAATCCTCCAGCGTGGCGTATTGCATGATTTTTTCCTGGGTGGCGTGCTCAGCCTCTATTTCGCCGGCAATGTGGCCGCTGCGCATCACAAGTATGCGGTCGCACATTCCTAATACTTCCGGCAGTTCGGATGAAATCATGATGATCGATTTACCTTTAGCGACAAGGCGGTTCATTAGTTCATAAATTTCCAGCTTGGCGCCAACATCAATTCCCCGGGTTGGCTCATCAAAAATTAAAATATCGGTATCTTTACAGACCCAGCGGGCAATAATGATCTTCTGTTGATTACCGCCGCTCAAATTCAGTGCCGCCTGTTCCAGATGCGGCGTTTTTATTCGCAGCGCATCCACCAGTTTCTGACTGGACTCCCGGCAGCGTTTTTCATCGACATTACCCGCGGCGCCGGCGTAGTCCGGGTAATTGCCGAGCATAATGTTCATCTCAACGGAAAGGCCGAGGGCGAGTCCCTCTTTTTTGCGGTCTTCTGTTAAATAGCTGATGCCTTTCTCAATGGCGTCAGCCACGTCTTTAATCCGTGTGGGGGTGCCGTTCAGCGTCAGGGTACCGGCGTCGATCGCATCGGCGCCAAACAGGGCCCGGCCCAGTTCCGTTCGGCCTGCGCCCATTAAGCCAGCGAGGCCGAGGATCTCGCCGCGCCAGAGGGTAAAGTTGATGTCGTGCAGTACACCATTTCGCGTCAGGCCATTCACCTCCAGCACTTTTTCTCTGCGCTGATGCGGCGGGCGTTTTGGGTAGATGTTATCGAGATTGCGGCCAACCATCATGGCGATAAGCTCGCCGATCTGAACCGTTTCATAATCTACGGTGGCGATGTATTGTCCGTCGCGCATGACGGTCGCGCGATCGGCGATCAGCGCCAATTCTTCCAGACGGTGCGAGATGTAGACTATCCCCGTGCCCTGAGCCTTGAGCATCCGCGTGACGTCAAACAAACTCTCGATTTCACTTTCGGTCAGCGCGGCGGTGGGTTCATCCATGATTAGCACTTTGGCATTGACCGAAATCGCTTTGGCAATTTCCACCATCTGCTGCTGGGCTACGGTTAATTCACTGACGCGGGCGTCCGGGGCGATTTTTAAATTCAGCGTGTGCAGTATTTTCTCAACCGCCTGTCGCTGGGCGCGTTTATCTAACTGCCAGCGACTATTTTTGCAGAATTCACGGCCAATAAAGATATTCTCTTCCACGGTTAAATCGGGAAAGAGATTAAATTCCTGATGGATAATCGTAATACCTGCGTGCTGAGCACTTAGCGGATCGCTGAATGATACGGATTGCCCTTCAAAGCGAATTTCACCGGAATCGGGTTGGTAAACACCGGATAATATTTTCATCAGCGTCGATTTGCCGGCACCGTTTTCACCTAACAGGGCATGAACTTCGCCGCGGCGTAAATCGAAATCAACCTGATTCAGCGCCAGCACGCCGGGAAAGCGTTTGGTGATGCGCGTCATCTGAATAAGAGTCTCTGACATTGCAAAATTCCTGTGTTGGAAAGGCAATGAATCACAAGCCACAGTGATTTAGTTATTAAGCTAACTCGACTTAGCATTCGTCCTTAAAAGCTATTTTAGGGTCATAATTTAGCCAAATCATTTGTATTCAAATTGTGACGTCGTGCAAAGGTATTTTGTTATTTAATTGAATTTAAACGGTATGTTTAGTTTTTGCTGAATCGTAATACCTGACGCTGATCGAATTTTGACCTCTCATCGTGAAACTGCTCACAGATTCTGCACATTTATCTTGTCTCATTTTTAGTGAGAACCCTAAGCTAATTCGAGTTAGCAAATTTCACCGCTTTCCGTTCACGGTGCTGCCCGGGCGCTTTTTCACGGCTATGCCCCTGAGACGGATAGGTTAACCAACGTGAGGAAGGGCTATGAAAACGATAAAAGCGTTACCCCGGATTGGCATTCGACCTGTTATTGATGGTCGCCGAATGGGCGTACGTGAGTCTCTGGAAGAGCAGACCATGAACATGGCGAAAGCCACGGCGGCGCTACTTAGTGAAAAATTACGCCACCCCTGCGGTACGCCCGTAGAGTGCGTAATTGCCGACAGCTGCATTGCCGGAATGGCGGAATCCGCCGCTTGCGAAGAGAAGTTCAGCACGTGCCACGTTGGTCTGACGATCACCATCACCCCCTGCTGGTGTTACGGGAGTGAAACCATTGATATGGATCCGCTGCGCCCGAAAGCGATCTGGGGCTTTAATGGCACCGAGCGTCCGGGGGCGGTATACCTCGCAGCGGCGCTGGCAGCGCATAACCAGAAAGGGATCCCGGCGTTTTCCATTTACGGCCACGATGTACAGGATGCGGGCGACGAGACCATCCCGGCAGACGTTGAGGAAAAATTGTTGCGCTTCGCCCGGGCGGGCCTGGCGGTCGCCAGCATGAAGGGGAAAAGTTATCTGTCGGTGGGCGGTGTCTCAATGGGGATCGCGGGCTCGATTGTCGATCACAACTTCTTTGAATCCTGGCTGGGGATGAAGGTGCAGGCGGTGGATATGACCGAACTGCGTCGCCGCATCGATCATAAGATTTACGACGAGCAAGAACTTGAGCTGGCCCTGAGCTGGGCGAAGGCACATTTCCGTTTCGGCGAGGATAAAAACGCAGAGCAGTATCGTCGCAATGAACAGGAAAATGCCGCGATCCTGCGGGAGAGCCTGCTAATGGCGATGTGCATCCGCGACATGATGCAGGGCAACCCTAAACTCGCTGCGATGGGCCGCGTGGAGGAATCGCTGGGCTATAACGCCATTGCGTCCGGTTTCCAGGGGCAGCGCCACTGGACGGATCAGTATCCAAATGGCGATACCGCAGAGGCGCTGCTGAACAGCTCTTTCGACTGGAACGGTATTCGCCAGCCGTTGGTAGTGGCGACGGAAAATGACAGCCTTAACGGGGTAGCGATGCTGTTTGGGCATCTGATGACCGGCACCGCGCAGATTTTTGCTGATGTACGCACCTACTGGTCGCCGGAGTCGGTTGAGCGTGTTTCCGGCCAGAAGCTCACTGGACGGGCTGAGCACGGCATTATTCATCTGATCAACTCCGGCTCGGCGGCGCTGGACGGTACAGCGGAGCAGAAAGACGCCGAGGGGAAACCGACCCTGAAACCACACTGGGACATTACTGAGCAGGAAGCCAACGCGTGCCTGGCCGCAACCCACTGGTGTCCGGCGGTGCATGAATACTTCCGCGGGGGCGGTTTCTCATCAAACTTCCTCACCCGGGGTGGCGTGCCATTTACCATGACCCGCGTAAACCTCATCAAGGGTGTGGGTCCGGTATTACAGATAGCGGAAGGCTGGAGTGTTGAGCTGCCGGAACACGTACATGACATTCTGAATAAGCGCACCGATTCAACCTGGCCCACCACCTGGTTTGCCCCACGCCTGACCGGTAAAGGCCCGTTCAGCGACGTCTATTCAGTGATGGCGAACTGGGGCGCTAACCACGGGGTATTAACCGTCGGGCACGTCGGCGCTGATTTCATCACCCTGGCGTCCATGCTGCGCATCCCTGTATGCATGCATAACGTACCGGAGGCGCTGATTTATCGGCCGACGGCCTGGGGCGCTCACGGTATGGATCCGGAAGGGCAGGATTACCGCGCCTGTGAAAATTACGGACCGTTATACAAACATTAATCCGGCCTGCCAGCCTGCTCCGGCGGGCTGGCAGCCTGTGGGGACCGCGATGAAAAAATGTTTTCTGGTTCTCGATTGTGGCGCGACGAACGTGCGCGCCATTGCGCTGGATCCCGAAGGGAATATTGTGGCGCGCGCCGCGGTGGCGAACGAAAGCGAAAGCGCCGCTGAAAATCCGGCCTGGCACCAGTGGTCGCTCGACGCCATCATGCAACGGTTTGCCGTCTGTTGTCAGAAAATCAGCGCAGCGCTGAGCGAGCATCACCTGTGCGGAATGAGTGTGACGACCTTTGGCGTGGATGGCGCACTGGTAGATGAGCGGGGAGAACTGCTTTACCCCATCATCAGCTGGAAGTGCCCGCGAACCGTGCCGGTGATGGAAGCGGTTGCCCGTTCATGCTCCCCGGCAGAACTACAGCAGATTACCGGCGTTGGGCAGTTTAGTTTTAACACGTTGTATAAGCTAGGCTGGCTTCAGGACAACCATCCCGATCTGTTACAGCGTGCTCACGCCTGGCTTTTTATCTCCTCGCTAATCAACCATCGCCTGACCGGAAAGATGACGACCGATCTCACGATGGCCGGTACCAGTCAGATGTTCGATCTGCATCAGCAGCGCTTCAGTGAAACGATCTTAAGCAAGATCGGCGTGCCTCATTCCCTTTTCCCGCCGCTGGTTTCCCCCGGAGAAAGGATTGGTGAATTGCGGCCCGACGCTGCATCCAGGCTCGGATTGCCTTGCGGTGTGCCGGTGATCTCCGCCGGGCACGACACGCAGTTTGCCCTTTTTGGCGCCGGGGCGGGAATTAATGAGCCAGTTCTCTCTTCGGGTACCTGGGAGATTTTAATGGCGCGCACCTCGCAGGTTGATACCGCTTTACTGGGGCAATACCCGGGTGCGACCTGCGAACTGGATAGCCGGACGGGGCTTTATAATCCGGGAATGCAATATCTGGCGTCTGGCGTACTGGAGTGGATCCGCGCGCTGTTCTGGTCGCCTGGTACCGACTGGGACACTATTCTGGCTCAGGCGGCGGCAATTCCGAACGGCGCGGATGGCGTCACGATGAATACCCAACTGCTCGATTCTCCACTCGCCGGCTGGCAGGGCGTTACGCTCACCACAACGCCAGCCCATTTTTACCGCGCAGCCCTGGAAGGACTCACGGTGCATCTGCAAGAAAAATGCCTGGCGCTGGAGGCGATCGCGCAATTTAAGGCGCGTGAACTCCTGCTGGTGGGGGGAGGTAGCCGCAATATGCTGTGGAATCAGCTCAAGTCCAATGCGCTTGGGATCCCGGTGAAGGTTCTTGAAGAGGCTGATACGACCGTGCTGGGGGCGTCTTTGTACGGATGGTGGGGCGTCGGAGAAACGGCCAGCGCTGAGGCTGCTCGCGATCGGGTCCACTATCGTTACCGTTATTTCTATCCTGAGGAGCAACCTTGTGCTTAAAACGATATCCCCTCTGATTTCACCCGAGCTGCTGAAAACGCTGGCAGAAATGGGTCATGGTGACGAGATTATTTTTGCAGATGCTCACTTTCCCGCGCACAGCCTGGGGCCAAAGACGATCCGCGCAGATGGCCTGCTCATCAGCGATTTGCTGGCCGCGGTGATACCGCTGTTTGAACTGGACAGCTATGCGCCACCGCTGGTGATGATGGCCCCTGTCGACGGGGATACGCTCGATATACAGGTAGAAGCGCGCTATCGCAACGCACTCTTTGGTGAGGCGGGAGGGGAGGGGATTACGCGTATTGACCGTTATGCGTTTTATGCGCGGGCACAGAAAGCGTACGCCATCGTGGTGACGGGCGAGACCGCGAAATACGGCAATATACTGTTAAAGAAAGGGGTTACGCCGTACCAATAAAAAACGCCGGGCTAAACCCGGCGTTTTTACATCAGTCTTCTTACCAGACGTAAGTCAGCAGGTGTTGTGAATCTGGCACCATGAAGTCTACGGACATCATCACGGACAGTGAGGTGATGGCGACAATCGAGAACACAAACAGCTTGCGTGCCCAGACCTTGTCATCTTCCACTTTATAACCGCGCAGGGCCATGCCGAGCCACCATACGCTCACCGCAGCTGCTACCACCAGATATTTATATCCGGCGTAACCGCCCAGAGAGAGCATCAGCGTTGCCACGGCAAAAGCGATGATGTAGAGCGTGATGTGGTTCTTGGCAACCGAAATGCCTTTCACGACCGGCAGAACCGGAATGTTCGCCGCCTGATAATCCTTAAAGCGGAAAATCGCGATGGCGTAGGAGTGCGGCATCTGCCACAGGCTAAAGATAGCCAGCAGGATGAGCGCACCGCTGTCGAACTCGTTCGTGACGGCGCAGTAGCCAATCACCGGCGGCGCCGCGCCGGAGAGAGAACCAATCAGCGTGCCGTAGACGGAGTGACGTTTCATATACAGGCTGTAGACGCCCACATACACCACGAACCCCATCACCCCCAGCCAGCAGGCCAGCGGGTTAGCACCAAACCACAGCAGCATAAAGCCAGCAATACCCAGCAAGGTGGCGTACACCAGCGAGACGGAAGGAGCAATCAGGCCTTTAACCAGCACCCGATTTTTGGTCCTTTCCATCTTCTTGTCGATATCCATGTCGATGTAGTTGTTAAATACACAACCGGACGCAACCACCAGTGACACACCGACCAGCGTGTAAATAAAGAGGGTGTAATCAATGCTGCCTTTAGAGGCCAGCAGGAACCCTCCGATTACGGAGATCAGGTTGCCAAAGATGATGCCTGGTTTCGTGACTTGCAGGTATTGCTTAAACATACTCGCCGCTCTTAGTGAACCATCATGTTGTAGTTAAGGTTCCACATAATCCAGATGGAACCGACTACCAGGATAGCGATGATAATCACGGTAAAGATAAAGGCCGTCATGTTCCAGCCTTCATCGGACTTGGTGTTCATGTGCAGGAAGCAAACCAGATGCACCAGAATCTGAATCACCGCGGTCACCAGGATTGCGCCCAGGATAACCGGCTTAGATGCAGAACCGTTCATCACCATCCAGAACGGGATCACCGTCAGAATGATCGACAGGATGAAACCTGTCATGTAGGTTTTTACGCTGCCGTGGGAAGCGCCATGATCGTTAGAATGACTCATTACATCGCCCCCATCAGATAGACAACAGAGAACACACAGATCCATACCACGTCCAGGAAGTGCCAGAACAGGCTCAGGCACATAATACGGGTACGGTTAGTACTGGTCAGGCCGCGACGGGAGATCTGGAACATCAGCACCGCCATCCAGATCAGACCCGAGGTCACGTGCAGACCGTGGGTGCCTACCAGCGCGAAGAACGCTGACAGGAAGCCGCTACGATCCGGGCCGAAACCTTCCATGATCAGGTGATGGAATTCATAGATTTCCATCCCGATAAAGCCAGCACCAAACAGCCAGGTCAACGCCAGCCAGGAGACAACCTGGCTCTTGTTGTTTTTGTACATGGCGATAGCCGCCATGCCGTAGGTGATGGAGCTGAATAACAGCAGTGCGGTTTCAACCAGAACGAACGGCAGTTCAAAGATGTCCTTACCGGTCGGGCCGCCCGCTGTGCCGTTCACCAGAACGGCATAGGTTGCGAACAGACAGCAGAACAGGATGCAGTCGCTCATCAGGTAGATCCAGAAACCGAAGACTTTCGTCGGTCCTGTATCATGGTGCGCATGTTCATGCGCGTGGGCAGTTGAGTGCGCCAGAGTATCAGTTGCCATTTTTCAGCCCCGCTTTAGAAATCTCGTCAAAATGCTGGTTTTCCAGCTTTTCAACTTCACGGACTGGTACGTAGTAGTCCACGTCCTCGTCAAAGCTCTTCACAATCCAGCTGATTACGATGCCAGCGAAGCCAACAATCGCCATCCACCAGATGTGCCAGATCATTGCGAAACCAAATACCGTTGCGAAAGCGGCAATAACCATGCCCGCGGCGCTGTTTTTCGGCATATGGATCTCTTCGTAATGCTCAGGTTGCTTGTACGCTTCACCTTTTTCTTTCATTTCCCAGAATGCATCACGCTCGTGAATGTGCGGCACTACGGCAAAGTTATAGAACGGAGGCGGAGAAGAGGTCGCCCACTCCAGCGTACGGCCACCCCACGGGTCACCGGTCAGGTCGCGGTTCAGGTTACGGTCACGGATAGACACGTAGTACTGAATCAGCTGGCACAGAATACCGCAGGCAATCAGCGCTGCGCCGCCCGCTGCAACCATCAGCATTGGGTGGAACTGCGGATCGATCTGCTGGCTCAGACGACGGGTCATCCCCATGAAGCCCAGCACGTACAGCGGCATAAACGCCACGAAGAAGCCGATGATCCAGAACCAGAACGCGCGTTTACCCCATTTTTCGTTCAGGGTGAAACCGAACGCTTTTGGCCACCAGTAGGTTACACCAGCGAAGCAGCCGAAGACCACGCCACCGATGATAACGTTATGGAAGTGCGCAATCAGGAACAGACTGTTGTGCAGAACGAAGTCAGCACCTGGTACCGCCAGCAGTACGCCGGTCATCCCACCTACGGAGAAGGTCACGATGAAGCCGATGGTCCACAGCATAGCTGAGTGGAACACGATACGACCCTGGTACATGGTGAACAGCCAGTTGAAGATCTTAACCCCGGTCGGGATCGCGATAATCATGGTGGTAATACCGAAGAAGGCGTTTACGTTGGCACCCGCACCCATGGTGAAGAAGTGGTGCAGCCAGACGATGAACGACAGGACGGTAATACATACGGTTGCCCACACCAGAGAGGTGTAACCAAACAGGCGTTTACGCGAGAAGGTTGCCGCGATTTCGGAGAACACACCGAACACCGGCAGAACCAGGATGTACACTTCCGGGTGACCCCAGGCCCAAATCAGGTTGATGTACATCATCATGTTGCCACCCATATCATTCGTGAAGAAATGGGTACCCAGATAGCGATCCAGGGTCAGCAGCGCGATGGTGACGGTCAGAATTGGGAACGACGCGATAATCAGGACGTTGGCGCACAGAGATGCCCAGGTAAATACTGGCATCTTGAACATCGTCATACCTGGTGCACGCATCTTCAGGATGGTCACGAAGAAGTTAATACCGGTCAGGGTGGTACCGACACCGGAGAGCTGAAGCGCCCAAATCCAGTAGTCAACGCCCACGCCCGGACTGTACTCAATTCCCGACAGCGGCGGGTAGGCCAGCCAGCCGGTCTGAGCAAATTCGCCCACACCCAGTGACAGGTTAACCAGGATAACGCCGACAACCGTGAACCAGAAGCTCAGGTTGTTCAGGAACGGGAACGCAACGTCGCGCGCGCCGATTTGCAGCGGAACGACCACGTTCATCAGACCGATTACCAGCGGCATCGCCACGAAGAAGATCATGATAACGCCGTGGGCGGTAAAGATCTGATCGTAGTGGTGCGGTGGCAGGAAGCCGGCTTCGCCCGCAGACGCAAGCGCCTGCTGGCTACGCATCATGATTGCATCCGCAAAGCCACGAATTAACATGACGATACCGACGATGCAGTACATGATACCGAGTTTTTTGTGGTCAACCGAAGTCAGCCACTCATTCCACAGGTAGCTCCACTTACCGAAGTAAGTGATCAGGCCAACTAAGGCCGCGCCACCAATGATAATTGCAGCCACCGTAACCATAATAATCGGTTCATGGTAGGGCACTGCATCCAGTGTCAATTTTCCGAACATTTTCTTCCTCGGCCCCTTAGTGAGCGGTTTCCGCGTGGCTCATGTCCATGCCTTCCATACCCTGGTGCGTGTTGTGCTCGCCTTCAGGCTGGGTCATGTCCATGCTCATGCCGTGATCCATAAATTTGCCAATAACGTCTTTGAACAGATTCGGTTTCACGTTAGAGAAGTACTCCACCTTGTTGTATTCGCTAGGTGCAGCCACTTTTTCGAACGCCGCCATGTCAGACATGGTGTTTGGAGACTGCTTCGCTTTTGCAACCCACTGGTCGAAAGTCGCGCGGTCTGGCGTAGCGATAGCTTTGAACTTCATACCCGAGAAGCCCGGGCCACTATAGCTGGCGGAGATACCGTCGTAGGTGCCTGCTTCATTCGCGATCAGGTGCAGGTTAGTCTGCATACCGGCCATCGCGTAAATCTGGCTGCCCAGACGTGGGATGAAGAAGGAGTTCATTACGGAGTTGGAGGTCACTTTGAACTGAACCGGAGTGTTCGCCGGGAAGGCGATTTCATTCACGGTAGCAATGCCCTGTTCTGGATAGATGAAGAACCATTTCCAGTCCATGGAGACCACTTCAATGGTAATAGGTTTTTCATCGTGAACCAGCGGTTTGCTCGGCTCAAGTGCGTGAGTGGTTTTCCAGGTCAGTACAGCAAGGAACAGGATGATCAGAATAGGTACCGTCCAGACCACAGCTTCCACTTTATTGGAGTGTGACCAGTTAGGGCTATACTTCGCATCTTTATTGCTCGCACGATACTTCCAGGCGAAACCAACAGCCATCAAGATGGCAGGAATAACCACAATCAACATCAGGCCAAAAGCCGTCAGTATCAATGAACGTTGTTCCAGTCCAATCTGTCCTTTGGGGTCTAGTAGTGCAGAATCGCAGCCACTGAGTAATACAGTGCCTGCGAATAATGACAACCATCCCAAACTTTTATTGTATTTCCTGAGTCTCATTTAACGACCTCAATTCCACGGGAGTCTGGTGGCGTTTAAAGTGTGGGGGCATTTTACGGGAAGGTTACATTACTGTAAACATCATTAGCCCTGTGTCAGGAAGGTGTTACCGGGTTCTGCCGCACATGTCACAAGTGTTGCAAATTATGTCGCGTTTTCCGGGGGAAGCCGCACGGAGCGGGCGTTATAACGAAAGGGTGCCCCAGCATACCGCAAAAGGGACAATTGGTATAACCATTGTGAAAAATATACAAATAATTAACAATTAATTATCAATAAAAAGACAACTAAAAAACGAAAATTCAATCTTTCGAATGCTGAATCGTTTAACGGAAAATAGCGTAGCGAAATAAGCTCCAATAATTTCCGAATGCTATCCCGCACAAAACAACAAATATTTTTTTTGCCGATGGCGGTTATTTCGCCGTTATAATTTCGTGTCGTTATTACAACGGGAAATAACCTTTCGCTTTTTACTTCATGTCATCTGCGTTTTCCGCAATGACATGAAATCCAGCATCCCACCGGTCAGGATACCCACGATGGCGAGTAACACCCCTGCATCAAGCAGCTGGGTTTCAAACGGAAGCGACAAGGTGGTCGTCGCATTCAAGATGAGTACCGCGAGCCACACTACCAGCGCAAGACAACCAGCCATCAGCAGACGCAGGGCAAACCGATAGGCAGCCTGATATTCCGTGCGCGGCATGAAGTGTTCCGTCCGCTGGGTATATTCCAGCGTCTGGCGACAGACCAGCAGCAATAAAATCCCCGGCACCGCCGCCACCACCGAGAAGAGATAAAACGTCGGCCAGCCGTGAGCTTCAACAAACCAGCCCGCGACGGGGCCAACGTATACGCGCCCGACGGCAGAAAGGGCAGACAGTAGCGCAAATTGGGTGGCGGAAAATGACTTATTGCACAGCGTCATCAGCAGGGCGACAAATGCCGCAGTGCCCATACCGCCACACAGGTTTTCAAAGAATACCGCCGTCGCCATGCTGATCATATGCTTGTCGGTGATCGACAGCAGCCAGTAACCGGCATTCGATGCGCCCTGAAGGATGCCGAAGATCAGCAGAGCGCGGAACAGCGTCAGGCGCTGCATCAATACACCGCCGTACAGCGCGCCGACGATCGTGGCAAACAGTCCCAGGGTTTTGTTCACCACGCCGACTTCGCCCGCATCAAACCCGACGCCGCGGATCAGGAAGGTGGTGGTCAGACTCATGGCGAAAGCGTCGCCAAGCTTATAAAGGACAATCAGCAGCAGGATCAGCCAGGCATTATTGCGACCAAAGAAGTCGCGGAGCGGTGCGGCGACGGCCTGCTCCAGCGAGCGGGGGACCGGAATCACATCGCTCGGTTCAGGCGCGAATAGCGTGGCAATAATGCAGGGGATCAGCAGAGCGGCCATCAGCCAGTACATTCCCTGCCAGCCGAGATAGCGGTCGGCAAGCCAGAGGGCCAGCCCGCCGGAAACCAGCATACCCAGGCGGTAGCCAAGCACGCTAATTGCCGCACCGGCGCCACGCTCTTCTGCTGGCAGGACGTCCGTCTTCCAGGCGTCAAAAACAATGTCCTGCGAAGCGGAGCAGAAGGCGATGACCACCGCAAGCGCGGCCATCCAGCGCAGCTGTGTTGACGGCTCAAGGAAACCCATTGCGGCAATGGCCAGCAACAGCAGCACCTGCGTCATCACTAACCAGCCGCGACGGCGCCCGAGGAACGGTGGGGTATAGCGATCCATCACCGGCGACCACAGGAACTTAAAGACGTAAGCCTGGCCGACGAGCGAGAAGAAACCAATGGTTTTAAGATCGATGTTCTCAACCGTCATCCACGCCTGTAACGTGCCGGAGGTGAGCGCAAGGGGTAAACCGGAGGCGAAACCAAGGATCAGCAGAATAGCTGATTTCGGTTGCTGGAAAATACGTAAGTAGTGACTGGACATGTTCTTATGAACTGACCCGGTGAAGCACCGGGTCAGTCAGCAGGATTAACGGGCGTTCTGCTTGATGAAGTCGTGAATGCTGGTGTCCTGTGCCATGTCGGCAATGGTGTCAGTCAGCACACTGTTAACCGCGTCAGCGATATTTTTGTTGGAGGCCTGGAATGCGCCTTCAACGGAATAGCTTGCACGGTAGTTTTTGTTCATTTTATTGCCGTTCTTCGCGGTAGCAATGATGGCGATATCGGCTTTGGTCGCAATGTTGTAGCGAACGTTACCCTGGGAGACGTCAGCGTACAGGTTGTTCACGATGATTTGCAGATCAACCGCGCCGCTTGGGCCAATCATGTAGCCACGGGAGGTCATCTGTTTTTCCAGCACTTCCTGCAACAGGAAGCGCAGGTCGCGGGAGGCGGTCAGCGTGACCTGCTGGTTGTCGCGAGTCACTTTCGCCAGCGCCTGGTCCTGACGCTGATCGGCGCCATTAATGCTGACTGTGACGCCCATCAGGCTTGGATCCTGCTGAGGCAGGGTAATTTTTGGTGAAACGTCAATGGTCGTCGGCGGAGTCGCGCAGCCGGCGAGCATAAAGAGTGCTACCAACGGAAAGAAGAGTTTTTTTAACATTTTCGGGTTCTCAACGAATCGTAAGCAAAGAGAGAAAAATTGCCGCCATCATAACATCGCTAACGGCCAGGGGAAGTGGTCAACGCATGTAAATTCATCGCCTTGTCCGAAAACTGACCACCTTTCCGCTTTTCTCTGCCTGTAAGTGACAAAACGTATGAACCTCATAGTGAACTTCATTCGTTTGGATGAGAAAATCAGACGAAAGCTAAATATTTGTTGTCAAGGTGTAATGGAACCGGTAAAAGCGGCTAATATTTAAAGGGATGGGTGACACCTTAGCGTTGTCGGAGGAGTGATTTCATGATGATACGTGAACAGATAGAAGAAAAATTAAGGGCAGCGTTCAACCCTGTGTTTCTCGAAGTTGTCGACGAAAGCTATCGTCATAACGTGCCGGCAGGTTCTGAAAGCCACTTTAAAGTGGTTCTGGTCAGCGATCGCTTCACGGGAGAACGTTTCCTGAACCGACACCGCTTGATCTACAGCACCTTGACGGAAGAACTCTCCACAACCGTACATGCGCTGGCGCTGCATACCTACACCATTAAGGAATGGGAAGGGCTACAGGATACGGTATTCGCATCACCGCCTTGCCGGGGTGCAGGCACCATCGCCTGATAAATCGGATTTGCAACCGCCGGAGTTTTTCCAGTATGTTGCTTACAGATTTCGTCAAAACGGCCTTCGGGCCGTTTTGTTTTGTCTGAGTTTTGAGCGGATGGCGCGTTTTTAAGGCTAAAAATAGCCTTAAAGTGTGAAAAAAGCCGCAGCAACATGCTCCAACCGTTCTCGACTCACCTAAGTGATGCCGCTATAATGCCGCGTCTTATTGAATGTCTTCGGGATGATTCTGGCGACAGGGAATGTGAATCTGCACATAAGAGAGCATCCCGGTATAACAGACAGATTCAGAGTTGACCGAGCACTGTGATTTTTTTGAGGTAACAAGATGCAAGTTTCAGTTGAAACCACTCAAGGCCTTGGCCGCCGTGTAACGATTACTATCGCTGCTGACAGCATCGAAACTGCTGTGAAAAGCGAGCTGGTCAACGTAGCAAAAAAAGTACGTATTGACGGCTTCCGCAAGGGCAAAGTACCAATGAATGTTGTTGCTCAGCGTTATGGCGCTTCCGTGCGTCAGGATGTGCTGGGTGAACTGATGAGCCGCAACTTTATCGACGCGATCATCAAAGAAAAAATCAATCCAGCCGGCGCGCCGAACTACGTTCCAGGTGAATACAAGCAGGGCGAAGACTTCACCTACTCCGTAGAGTTCGAAGTGTACCCGGAAGTTGAGCTGAAAGGTCTGGAATCTATCGAAGTTGAAAAACCGATCGTTTCCGTGACTGACGAAGACGTTGACGGCATGCTGGATACCCTGCGCAAGCAGCAGGCGAACTGGAAAGAGAAAGAAGGCGCTGTTGACGCGGAAGACCGCGTAACCATCGACTTCACCGGTTCTGTAGACGGCGAAGAGTTCGAAGGCGGTAAAGCGTCTGACTTCGTACTGGCGATGGGCCAGGGTCGTATGATCCCAGGCTTCGAAGACGGTATCAAAGGCCACAAAGCGGGCGAAGAGTTCACCATTGACGTGACCTTCCCTGAAGAATACCACGCTGAAAACCTGAAAGGTAAAGCAGCGAAGTTCGTTATCAACCTGAAGAAAGTGGAAGAGCGCGAACTGCCAGAACTGACCGAAGAATTCATCAAGCGTTTCGGCGTGGAAGATGGTTCTGTTGCGGGCCTGCGTACCGAAGTGCGTAAAAATATGGAGCGCGAGCTGAACGGCGCTGTACGTAACCGCGTGAAGTCTCAGGCGATTGAAGGTCTGGTGAAAGCGAACGACATCGACGTTCCTGCTGCCCTGATCGACAGCGAAATCGACGTTCTGCGCCGTCAGGCTGCACAACGCTTCGGTGGCAACCAGCAGCAAGCGATGGAACTGCCACGCGAGCTGTTCGAAGAGCAAGCGAAACGTCGCGTTGTTGTCGGCCTGCTGCTGGGCGAAGTGATTCGTACCCACGAGCTGAAAGCTGACGAAGAGCGTGTGAAAGGCCTGATCGAAGAGATGGCTTCTGCATACGAAGATCCATCTGAAGTGATCGAGTTCTACGGTAAGAACAAAGAGCTGATGGACAACATGCGCAACGTCGCACTGGAAGAGCAGGCTGTTGAAGCGGTACTGGCGAAAGCGAAAGTGACCGAAAAAGAGACCTCTTTCACCGAACTGATGAACCAGCAGGCGTAATTTCGCCCCGACGGTTTAAAGTTTGAACAAAAAACCCGTTGCCCTCCGGCGACGGGTTTTTTTTATCACAGCTTTAGTCCTGGAAGGGTGCTAAAACGCCCTTTCAGTGTTAGCGTTACAACAAAACGTTGTTATGCTTGAAATAGGGCATGACGACCCCCATTAGTATGTAATCACGATGATTGAGACTGGCTGATAATCCGTCCATAAGGTTACAATCAGTACAGCAGGTGTTTTCAATTTTGAACCAGGAGACGGAAATGTCATACAGTGGCGAACGAGATAACTTTGCACCCCATATGGCGCTGGTGCCAATGGTTATTGAACAGACCTCACGCGGTGAGCGTTCTTTCGATATCTATTCCCGTCTGCTCAAGGAACGCGTTATCTTTCTGACCGGCCAGGTGGAAGACCATATGGCTAACCTGATCGTGGCGCAGATGCTGTTCCTGGAAGCGGAAAACCCGGAAAAAGACATTTACCTGTACATCAACTCGCCAGGCGGTGTGATTACGGCGGGCATGTCAATTTATGACACCATGCAATTCATCAAGCCGGATGTCAGTACCATCTGTATGGGGCAGGCGGCATCCATGGGTGCTTTCCTGTTAACCGCAGGGGCGAAAGGTAAGCGTTTCTGCCTGCCTAACTCCCGCGTGATGATTCACCAGCCGCTGGGTGGTTACCAGGGCCAGGCGACGGATATTGAAATCCACGCCCGAGAAATTCTGAAAGTAAAAGCGCGCATGAATGAACTTATGGCGCAGCATACGGGTCAACCTCTCGAGCAGATCGAGCGCGATACCGAGCGCGATCGCTTCCTCTCTGCACCAGAGGCAGTTGAGTACGGCTTAGTCGACTCCATTTTGACCCATCGTAATTGATGCCCGCGACGCGAGTGTGCCGCTATACTAAGGTAGGGCGGAACGTTGCCTGTAAGCAGCTTGCGTCTGAGAATGGCATTTGCGTCGTCATGTGCGGCACATAGAACTTAAAAAGAGGTTTGGACTCATGACAGATAAACGCAAAGATGGTTCGGGCAAACTGCTGTACTGCTCTTTTTGCGGCAAAAGCCAGCATGAAGTGCGTAAACTGATTGCCGGGCCGTCCGTGTATATCTGCGACGAATGCGTCGATTTATGTAACGACATCATTCGCGAAGAGATTAAAGAAGTCGCGCCGCACCGTGAGCGCAGCGCGTTACCAACGCCACACGAGATTCGCCACCACCTGGATGACTATGTCATTGGTCAGGAGCAGGCGAAAAAAGTGCTGGCGGTGGCGGTATACAACCACTACAAACGTCTGCGTAACGGCGATACCAGCAATGGCGTAGAGCTGGGCAAAAGTAACATTCTGCTGATCGGGCCTACGGGCTCTGGTAAAACCCTGCTGGCGGAAACGCTGGCGCGCCTGCTGGATGTTCCGTTCACCATGGCGGATGCCACCACCCTGACCGAAGCCGGTTATGTGGGTGAAGACGTTGAAAATATTATCCAGAAGCTGCTCCAGAAGTGCGATTACGACGTACAGAAAGCCCAGCGCGGGATCGTCTATATCGATGAGATCGACAAAATCTCCCGTAAATCAGACAACCCGTCGATCACCCGTGACGTCTCGGGCGAGGGCGTGCAGCAGGCGCTGCTGAAGCTGATCGAAGGTACGGTTGCGGCTGTTCCACCGCAGGGTGGGCGTAAACATCCGCAGCAGGAATTCTTGCAGGTTGATACCTCCAAGATCCTGTTTATCTGTGGTGGTGCGTTTGCAGGCCTGGATAAAGTGATCTCTCACCGTGTGGAAACCGGCTCCGGCATTGGTTTTGGCGCAACGGTGAAAGCCACGTCTGAAAAACCAAACGAAGGCCAGCTGCTGGCGCAGGTTGAACCGGAAGATCTGATCAAATTCGGTTTGATTCCGGAATTTATCGGCCGTCTGCCGGTTGTGGCGACCCTGAACGAACTGAGCGAAGACGCGCTGATTCAGATCCTGAAAGAGCCGAAAAACGCGCTGACCAAGCAGTATCAGGCGCTGTTTAATCTGGAAGGCGTTGAGCTGGAATTCCGTGACGAAGCACTGGACGCGATTGCCAAGAAAGCGATGGCGCGTAAAACCGGTGCCCGTGGCCTGCGTTCTATCGTAGAAGCAGCATTGCTCGACACGATGTACGATCTTCCTTCTATGGAAGACGTTGAAAAAGTCGTGATCGACGAGTCCGTCATTGGTGGCCAGTCCAAGCCGTTACTGATTTACGGTAAACCGGAAGCGCAGCAGGCATCTGGCGAATAATTCACCATTTCATACAATCAGTTAATCAAAAAGGGGGGATTTTATCTCCCCTTTACTTTTTCCGTATTCATGGCGTTGAATGTATGGGAAACATCCCCATATACTGGATTACATGTTAATGGTTGTGTGAAGCACAGTTACATGACCAGTTTACCTGGCGGACACTAAACTAAGAGAGAGCTCTATGAATCCTGAGCGTTCTGAACGCATTGAAATCCCCGTATTGCCGTTGCGCGATGTGGTGGTTTATCCGCACATGGTCATACCCTTATTTGTAGGGCGGGAAAAATCTATCCGTTGCCTCGAAGCCGCCATGGATCATGATAAAAAAATCATGTTGGTCGCGCAGAAGGAAGCATCAACGGATGAGCCGGGTGTAAACGATCTTTTCACCGTCGGGACCGTGGCCTCTATTTTGCAGATGCTGAAGCTGCCAGACGGCACCGTGAAGGTGCTGGTGGAAGGCTTACAGCGTGCGCGTATTACCACTCTGTCAGACGATGGCGAGCACTTCTCTGCGAAGGCGGAGTACCTTGATTCACCGGAACTTGATGAGCGCGAACAGGAAGTACTGGTACGCACCGCGATCAGCCAGTTCGAAGGCTACATCAAGCTGAATAAGAAAATCCCACCTGAAGTGCTGACGTCGCTGAACAGCATCGACGATCCTGCACGTCTGGCGGATACCATCGCTGCGCACATGCCGCTGAAGCTTGCCGACAAACAGTCCGTGCTGGAAATGTCCGACGTTAACGAACGTCTGGAATACCTGATGGCGATGATGGAGTCTGAGATCGATCTGCTCCAGGTTGAGAAGCGCATTCGCAACCGCGTCAAAAAGCAGATGGAAAAATCGCAGCGTGAGTACTATCTGAACGAGCAAATGAAAGCCATTCAGAAAGAGCTCGGCGAGATGGACGATGCGCCGGATGAAAACGAAGCGCTGAAGCGTAAGATCGACGCGGCGAAGATGCCGAAAGAGGCGAAAGAGAAAGCCGAAGCTGAGTTGCAGAAGCTGAAAATGATGTCTCCGATGTCGGCAGAGGCGACCGTCGTGCGCGGCTATATTGAGTGGATGGTGCAGGTTCCGTGGAATGCCCGCAGCAAGGTCAAAAAAGACCTGCGTCAGGCGCAGGAAATCCTCGATACCGACCACTACGGCCTGGAACGCGTGAAAGACCGCATTCTTGAGTACCTCGCGGTACAGAGCCGTGTGAACAAAATCAAAGGCCCAATCCTGTGCCTGGTAGGGCCTCCAGGCGTGGGTAAAACCTCTCTGGGCCAGTCCATCGCCAAAGCGACCGGACGTAAGTATATCCGTATGGCGCTGGGCGGCGTACGCGATGAAGCGGAAATCCGCGGCCATCGTCGCACCTATATCGGTTCCATGCCGGGCAAGCTGATCCAGAAGATGGCGAAAGTGGGGGTTAAAAACCCGCTGTTCCTGCTCGATGAGATCGACAAAATGTCTTCGGACATGCGTGGCGATCCGGCGTCGGCGCTGCTGGAAGTGCTTGATCCAGAACAGAACGTGGCGTTCAGCGATCACTACCTGGAAGTGGACTACGACCTGAGCGATGTGATGTTCGTGGCGACCTCCAACTCCATGAACATTCCGGCCCCGCTGCTGGACCGTATGGAAGTGATTCGTCTCTCCGGTTATACCGAAGATGAGAAGCTGAACATTGCTAAGCAGCACCTGCTGCCGAAACAGATTGAGCGTAACGCGCTGAAAGCCAACGAGCTGACCGTCGAGGACAGCGCGATTATCGGCATCATTCGCTATTACACCCGTGAAGCGGGCGTTCGTAGCCTCGAGCGTGAGATCTCTAAGCTGTGCCGTAAGGCGGTGAAACAGCTGCTGCTGGATAAGAGCCTGAAGCACATCGTGATTAACGGCGACAATCTGCATGCTTACCTTGGCGTTCAGCGCTTCGACTACGGTCGTGCGGACAACGAAAACCGCGTTGGTCAGGTGACCGGTCTGGCATGGACGGAAGTGGGCGGCGATCTGCTGACCATCGAAACCGCCTGTGTCCCGGGCAAAGGCAAGCTGACCTACACCGGTTCACTGGGTGAAGTGATGCAGGAGTCCATCCAGGCGGCGCTGACCGTGGTGCGCGCGCGCGCGGAAAAACTGGGTATCAACCCGGATTTCTACGAAAAACGCGACATTCACGTTCACGTTCCGGAAGGGGCGACGCCGAAAGATGGCCCAAGCGCGGGTATTGCCATGTGTACGGCGCTGGTTTCCTGCCTGACAGGGAACCCGGTTCGTGCTGATGTGGCCATGACCGGTGAAATTACGCTGCGTGGTCAGGTACTGCCTATCGGCGGGTTAAAAGAAAAACTGCTGGCGGTACACCGCGGTGGGATCAAAACCGTATTGATCCCTTACGAAAATAAACGCGATCTGGAAGAGATTCCGGACAACGTTATTGCCGATTTGCAGATCCATCCGGTGAAACGCATTGAGGAAGTTCTGACTCTCGCACTGCAAAATGAACCGTCCGGAATGCAGGTTGTAACCGCAAAATAGTGACCTCGCGCAAAGAGCGCCAATAAAAACAAGGCTGGTAAGTCATTTCGTACTTGCCAGCCTTTTTTTGTATAGCTAATTTAGATTGCTGATTGGGTTAGCCATCAACAACGGGTGTTGTAAGGTCATAGCAGGACTGATATAACTGCTGCGCGGTCGCGCTGTGAAGGATTCAGGTGCGATATAAATTATAAAGAGAGGAAGAGAACAGTGAATAAATCTCAACTGATTGACAAAATTGCTGCGGGTGCTGATATTTCTAAAGCTGCAGCTGGACGTGCTTTAGATGCTTTAATTGCTTCTGTTACTGAATCTCTGCAAGCTGGGGACGACGTTGCACTGGTAGGCTTCGGTACTTTTGCGGTTAAAGAGCGTGCAGCCCGTACTGGCCGCAACCCTCAAACCGGTAAAGAGATCACCATTGCTGCCGCTAAAGTGCCGGGTTTCCGTGCAGGTAAAGCGCTGAAAGACGCAGTAAACTGATTGCTTTCCCGCTCCAGGGAAGCTGAAAAGTACAAGGGCGCATCGTTTGATGTGCCTTTTTTGTTTGTCCAGACCTGATTTGTGCGAGTTTATGCGAGTTGTGGGCTGACAATTGCCCTGTTTTCTTGTCACAATACGCCTTTACGCGCGACGGTCAGGATTTTCCGTCAGCGTCAGGTAACCAGTCACCTACAGCGGAGTGTTGTTACACCATGATGGACAGCTTACGCACGGCTGCTAACAGTCTCGTGCTCAAGATTATTTTCGGTATCATTATCGTGTCGTTCATATTGACCGGTGTGAGTAGTTACCTCATCGGCGGTGGCGCGAACTACGCCGCAAAAGTGAATGGCCAGGAAATTAGCCGTGGGCAGTTCGAGAACGCTTTTGCTGGTGAACGTAACCGCATGCAGCAGCAACTGGGCGACCAATACTCTGAACTTGCAGCCAACGAAGGCTATATGAAAAACCTGCGTCAGCAGACGCTGAACCGCCTTATCGACGAAGCGCTGCTGGATCAGTACGCGAAAAGCCTCGGTCTGGGCATCAGCGATGAGCAGGTTAAAAAAGCCATCTTCTCGACGCAGGCTTTCCAGTCTAATGGGAAGTTCGACAACGCGCGTTACAACAGCATTGTTAACCAGATGGGTATGACGGCTGACCAGTACGCTCAGGCGCTGCGTAACCAGTTGACCACGCAACAGCTGATCAACGCGGTGGTGGGCACCGATTTCATGCTGAAAGGCGAAACTGAAGAGCTGGCGGCACTGGTGGCGCAGCAACGCGTGGTGCGTGAAGCGACGATTGATGTCAACGCACTGGCAGCGAAACAGCAGGTTAGCGACGCTGAAGTTAATGCTTACTACGAGCAAAACAAGAACAACTTAATCTCTCCGGAACAGTTCCGCGTAAGCTATATCAAGCTGGATGCAGCTGCGATGCAGGAAAACGCGACTGACGCCGAGATCCAGTCTTATTACGACCAGCATCAGGATCAGTTCACTCAGCCGCAGCGTAACCGTTACAGCGTGATCCAGACCAAAACGGAAGCAGAAGCGAAAGCCGTGCTGGACGAGCTGAACAAAGGCGCTGATTTCGCCACCTTAGCGAAAGCAAAATCCACCGACATTATTTCTGCCAAAAACGGCGGTGATATGGGCTGGCTGGAAGAGTCCACTACCCCGGACGAGCTGAAAAATGCAGGCCTGAAAGAGAAAGGCCAACTGTCTGGTGTAATCAAATCCTCCGTTGGTTTCCTGGTGGCGCGTCTGGACGATGTTGTGGCGGCGAAAACCAAGCCGCTGGCTGACGTTCGTGATGATATCGCTGCGAAAGTGAAGCAGGAGAAAGCGCTGGACGCCTTCTATGCTCTGCAACAGAAAGTGAGCGATGCCGCAAGCAACGACAACGAATCACTGGCGGGCGCTGAGCAGGCTGCTGGCGTTAAAGCGGTTGAGACGGGCTGGTTCAGCCACGAAAACCTGCCGGAAGAACTGAACTTCAAACCAGTTTCAGATGCCATTTTCAATGGTGGTCTGGTCGGTGAGAACGGTACGCCGGGCAGCAACTCAGACATCATTACCGTTGATGGTGACCGAGCGTTCGTACTGCGCGTCAGCGAGCACAAAGCCGAGGCAGTGAAGCCCCTGGCGGAAGTGAAAGATCAGGTGGTGGCGCTGGTCAAACACAACAAAGCGGCACAGCAGGCAAAACTGGATGCAGAGAAAATTCTGGCCGATCTGAAAGCCGGTAAGAACGATGCGCTGAAAGCGGCTGGCCTGAGCTTTGGCGAAGCAAAAACGCTGAGCCGTACCGGTCAGGATCCTGTCAGCCAGGCGGCGTTTGGCCTGAGCCTGCCGGCGAAAGACAAACCTGTCTATGGTACCACGACCGATATGCAGGGTAATGTGGTGCTTCTGGCGCTGGATGAAGTAAAAGCCGGTACGCTGCCAGACGCGCAGAAGAAGGCCATGGTTCAGGGAATTACCCAGAACAATGCCCAGATTGCTTTCGAAGCGATGATGAGCAACCTGCGTAAAGAAGCCAAAATCAAACTGGGTGATGTGGTCACTCAGGAGCAATAATTACGTATCTGCTCGCAGATTTTAGTAACGCTCTGCAAAAACTAAAGGCCGCTTTCGCGGCCTTTTCCATTTCTGCAATCTGTTGTTTGTCCCTGTTTTCCCGTGCGGTTATCGTGGCGTGGCTGTCAACAAACAAGGAGAAAACAGCATGAAATGTGGAATCAAAGCACTGTTAATTACACTGGCTATTGCCACTTCCGGGATGAGTGCGGGCGCGCTGGCGGCGTCCCCCTCGGTTAAAGCGCAGGCTGCACAAAACCAGGCCGATGCAACGTCACAAGGTCATGTTAAAGCCAACGCGACGGCCAGCACGAAAGCCATTGAGGACGAGGGTACGCGGGTCAGTATCAATACTGCCTCTGCGGACGATCTTGCTCGCGTTATGAATGGTGTGGGTCTAAAAAAAGCGCAGGCCATCGTCAGCTATCGTGAAGAGTATGGCCCTTTCAAAACCCTTGACGATCTCAAGCAGGTGCCGGGTATGGGCAGCGCGCTGGTTGAGCGCAATCTCGCACACCTGACGCTGTAATCGCGTAATCACTTGCACTGCGGCAAAAATTTGCCAGGATAAAGAGGTCATACCAGTTATGACCTCTGAACCTATAACAACGAAAGGCTATTGCGCTATGCAGACACAAATCAAAGTCCGTGGTTATCACCTCGATGTTTACCAACACGTCAATAACGCCCGCTACCTTGAATTTCTTGAAGAGGCGCGCTGGGACGGCCTGGAGAACAGCGAAAGCTTCCAGTGGCTGACCGCACACAACATCGCGTTTGTGGTCGTCAATATCAACATTAACTACCGCCGCCCGGCTGTGCTGGGGGATGTGCTCACCGTGACCAGTGAGGTCCAACAACTGAATGGCAAAAGTGGTGTATTGAGCCAGGTCGTTACGCTGGAGCCAGAAGGGCAGGTGGTGGCCGATGCGCTGATCACCTTTGTCTGTATCGATCTCAAAACCCAGAAAGCGTTGCCGCTGGAAGGGGAGTTGCGCGAAAAGCTGGAGCTGATGATCGCGTAAAGTTTTGTCTTTTATAAAAGACAAAAAGGGTATTCAGGGATAAAATCATGAACAGGGACTACGTTGTTAAACGTTACCGAACCCGCGACGGAAAAATACCGTTTGAGGATTGGGTAGCAAAGATGAGACGAAAGGATCCGGAGCTGGCGTTTCGGATCCTTCTGCGAATCGACCGCGCGGAGAAGGGGAATTTTGGCGATTACCGTTATCTCAGAGAGGGTGTCTGGGAGTTGAAGGTTGATTGTGGTCCCGGTTATCGAGTCTATTTTGCAGTCCAGCGTCGGGAAATCTTATTGTTGCTGATCGGCGGTGATAAAAAGAGCCAGAAAGCGGATGTGATGCTGGCAATAGACTACTGGAAAGATCATCAAAAGGATAAACCCAATGAGCAAAAGTGAGCGAAAATTCTCAAGTACCGTCAGCCATGATGAAGCTGTAGTCAAAATGCTGCGCGAAAATCCTTCTTACGCGCAACTCTATCTGCAAATTGCACTGGATGAAATTTACGAAGACCAGGGGATCCCAGCCTATTTGATTGCCCTCAGACGCGTTATCGAAGCGCGCGGCGGTATCGGAGAGATTTCAGCCAAAGCGGGGCTTTCACGTCAGCAGCTATACCGCACCCTGTCCGAAAATGGTAACCCAACGCTGACTACACTGATGAAAATTACCCGTGCTGCCGGTGTAAAACTGTTCGACAGCACGGTCAGGTAGCCCTTATTTCAGCCCGGTCTTTTTCTGCATCGCGGCCATCACGCCCGCTTTATCCGCAAAATAATGATTCAGACCGTTCGCGCGCAGGTTACAGGCGGCACACTGCCCGCAGCCGTCCCCTTTAATGCCGTTGTAGCAGGTCAGGGTCTCGTTGCGAACAACATCCAGCTTGCCCCAGTAGTCGGCCAGGGCCCAGGTTTCAGCCTTATCCAGCCACATCAGCGGCGTTTCGAAGCGGGTCTCTTTTGCCATTCCCAGATCGACAGCGTGATTGAGTGCTTTCACGAATTCATCCCGGCAGTCCGGGTAGCCAGAGAAGTCGGTCTCACACACGCCCGTGATCACCGCTTCGGCTTTCACCTGGTAGGCATATATCGCCGTCAGGGTCAGGAAGAGAATGTTGCGGCCCGGTACGAAGGTGTTCGGAATGCCGCTGGCATCCGGTTCGTAATCAGGCACCGGAATGCTGTCGCGGGTGAGGCTGCTGACGGCAAGTTCATTTAACAGCGTCACGTCCAGCACTTTATGAGCGCGGGCGCCCAGTTTGAGGGCCAGTTCACGAGCGACATCGATTTCAGCGCGATGACGCTGACCATAATCAAAAGTGACGCAGTGCACTTCATCATACTGGTGAAGCGCCTGAATCAGGCAGGTGGTGGAATCTTGTCCTCCGCTGAACACGACGACGGCACGTTTCATAGATCATCTCGACAGTTACAGTAAAAGCGTCATGTTAACGCCTGGCTAAAGCGGCGACCAGCTTCTTCACGCGTTTGGGGGAGGAAGCCAGGCTTCGGTGAAGTCAAACCAGCCGCGAGTGTTAAGGCGTATGCCGTTGACGCCCGGAGGCGCGCTGATTTGATACTGGTAGTTAAAGAGCGGCGTCAGGACGGCTGTCTCCATTAACCGGCTGAAGATAGCCTGAAGTCCTGCGTGTCGGTCACGTTCGTCGGCCTGCGTCTGCACCGCATCCAGCGTGGCCTGCAAATGGGCGTATGCCGGTGCGCTCAGCAGATGCGGCCAGAGCGCATCGCAGCGGAGCCACTGCTCAAGCGTGTACGCTGGCGCTTCGCCAATCAGTCTGTCTCCCATCATGATGTCTGCATCGGCAAGCTGCTGGCACCCGTCCCACGTTTTGGCGTCGTGAAAGATGACGGTCAGTTCACAACCCTGCCGCGCAAGGTATGCTTTTAACTGGCTGGCCATGGTGTGAAGCTCAACCGGCAGGTGGTAGACGAGCGTCAATGCCTCTGGCAGCGCAACGTCGGTTAAATCAGGCCATTGGGGGATCGCCCAGCCGGGAAGCAGTTCCTCGGTAGGGGTGATGAGCCCTTCGTTCAGGGGAAGCGTGTGCAGCAGCGTTGAGAGATGAATGATATTAATCAGCCGCTTTGCCTGAAGTTCGCTCAGACGCGGGCTCTGTTTCAGCGTGAGGTAGCAGAAACCCAGACTGGTGCTGTTACTCACCAGCCGCAGGCTGGCCAGCTCGTCGGCCTCGCCAATGGCGATTTGCACCGGGTGGCGACAGCTGGTGCCCAGACTGTAGTCAAAAAGCTGGGGCGTGATCCAGTACTCGATAGCCTTAAGCAACGGATGGCCAAGGTGATACTGCTCGTGGCTTTCCAGACGCACCAGTTCAGGCTCAAAAACGCTCAGCCGAAAGGGACCGCTGCCCACCACCGGGTAATCGGGATGCGCCAGACGGCTACAGTAGGTTGCCAGCCTGTGCGCCAGCCAGTAGTCAGGTTGATGAAGAATAAACGTCAGGCACTGCGGATGCGTGGTTTCGATACGTAAGACGCTGCGGAAAAGCGTGCCCATGCCGGGCTGCGATAACAGCGCCGTCAGGCTTTTCCGGAGCTGTGCCGTCTCTATTTTATCGCCGTTATGCCAGTGCAGGGTGGAGCGAATGTAGAAATGCCAGCGCAGGCCGTCAGCGGAGATTTCCCAGTGATGCGCCAGATCGCCCGTGGGTTCACTGCTGGTACCATTAAAACGTGTCAAACCTGAGAATACCTGTCCCGCCAGATGCTGCTCCGCCCGGCCAGGGAGAAACCCCGGCTGAAGCGGCTCCAGCGAGCGATAGTAGGGAATACGCAGCGTCGGCGTATCGTTCTGCCACTGCCCGCCCATAAACGGATGCAGCAGCGATCGCAAATCTTCAGGCGCGAGCTGGGCCAGCTCCAGCGCGTTGTGCTGCTGTCCACTTTTCAGGGCCTCTTCCATCATCGTATTACGCAACGAATCCGGGGTGACGTGAAAGCGTAATTCCCCACGCTTACCTCGTCCGGAGCGGGCGTGCCAGCTTAGCCAGCCCGCCTCCTGCGCCTGGCGCAGCAGGGTGCGAACATGTCGCTCGCTGCAAAAGCAGCGGCTGGCAAGTTCACTGATGGTAACCTGCTGCGGTGCGCCGGCGGAGGGGTGCCACAGACGCTGATACTGGTTAAGACGATTAAGCTGGCGCATGAAAAACCCGGAACAATAATTATCATCTATTCACTATTACTTCCGTATATCTCACGTAATACTGATGCACAAGTTAACCGCATCACATTTCGGGAGTAATTATGGCTCGGCTCGCTGCATTTGATATGGACGGCACGCTGTTAATGCCGGATCACCGTTTAGGGGAGAAAACCCTGAACACACTTAAGCGCCTGCGCGAGCGTGAAGTCACCCTGACGTTTGCCACTGGTCGTCATGTTCTCGAGATGCGCCATCTGCTGGGAACATTTGCCCTCGATGCGTTCCTGATCACCGGCAACGGGACGCGCATTCACTCCGTCGACGGCAATATGCTGCACCGTCAGGATCTGAATCCGGAAGTGGCGGACATTGTCCTGCACAGCACCTGGGATACGCAGGCCAGCGTGCATGTTTTTAATGATGAAGGCTGGTTTACCGGGCGTGAGATCCCGGCCTTGCTGCACGCTCACGTTTACAGCGGCTTTAAATATCAGCTTATCGATTTGCGCCGCATTCCGGCACACAAGGTGACCAAGATCTGCTTCTGTGGCGATCACGACGATCTCTGCCGCCTGCGTATTCAGCTTAACGAGGCGCTGGGCGACCGGGCGCACCTGACCTTCTCGGCGGTGGACTGCCTTGAAGTGCTGCCGGTGGGCTGTAACAAAGGATCTGCGCTGGCGGTGCTGAGCGATCATCTGGGGCTGACGATGCAGGACTGTATGGCCTTTGGTGACGCCATGAACGACCACGAGATGCTGAGCAGCGTGGGTCGTGGACTGATTATGGGGAACGCGATGCCGCAACTTATTGCCGCGCTCCCGCATTTACCGGTTATCGGACACTGTCGTAACGAAGCGGTGTCCCATTTTTTGACGCATTGGCTGGACAAAAATAACCTCCCATATTCCCCCGAATAGTGAGACCCTTCCAGCAAGCCAGGCTTTAGCCTGGCTTTTTTTTATTTCACCAGCTGCGAAATCTGCGCTTTCCACGGTTCTACATCGCCAATAGTTGCCTGCACCCATTCTGCGTTGTAATAGGTGTCCAGGTAGCGCTCCCCGCTGTCACACAGCAGCGTGACGACAGAGCCGGTACGGCCTTCTTCGCGCATCCTCGCGGCCAGCTGTAGCGCGCCCCACATATTGGTGCCGGTGGAAGCCCCGACTTTACGGCCAAGCTGTGTCTCCAGCCAGTGCGCCGTCGCGACGCTGGCGGCGTCCGGCACGCGGAGCATCTCATCCACAACGTCCGGAATGAACGAGGGTTCGACGCGCGGGCGACCAATCCCTTCGATCTTGCTCCCCACGGGGCTGCGCAGGCTGGCATCGCGGGATTGCCAGTAATCGAGGAACACCGAGTTTTGCGGGTCAACCACCATCAGCTGCGTATCATAACCCTGACAGCGGATATAACGTCCGATGGTGGCGGAGGTTCCGCCCGTGCCCGCGCTCATGACAATGTAAGAGGGAACAGGATGCGGCTCGTGGGTCATCTGGCGGAAAATGCTGTCCGCAATGTTATTATTGCCGCGCCAGTCGGTGGCGCGCTCGGCGAAGGTAAACTGGTCCATATAGTGACCATTCAGTTCGCGGGCCAGCATTTCGGAGGCCGCATAGATTTCGCAGGCGCTTTCCACAAAGTGGCAGCGTCCGCCGTAAAATTCGATCTGTTCGACTTTACGTTTCGCCGTGCAGGAGGGCATCACGGCGATAAACGGGAGGCCCAGCAGGCGGGCAAAGTAGGCTTCGGAGACGGCAGTTGATCCGGACGACGATTCAATAATCGTGGTGCCTTCTTTGATCCAGCCGTTACATAAACCGTATAAAAAGAGTGAACGCGCCAGGCGATGCTTCAGGCTGCCGGTAGGATGGGTGCTTTCATCCTTCAGGTAAAGCTGAATGCCGGGAAACCCAGGCAGAGGCAGGCGGATCAAGTGGGTGTCTGCCGAGCGCTGATAGTCGGCATTTATTTCGCTGATGGCATGTTTAACCCAGGTGCTATTCATCGTAGTTATCCGTTTGTCATTTTGTGCCCAGCATAGCGAAAAGCACAGAAAAAATTGTTGCTATCTGACCTTTAAAATAGAATGTAAGGAGAATAATTTTCTCTTCGAGGTGGCTATGTTAGATAAAATTGATCGTAAGCTGCTTTCTTTGCTGCAAAGCGACTGCACCCTCTCTTTGCAGGCGCTGGCAGATGCCGTTAATCTGACCACCACACCGTGCTGGAAGCGCCTCAAGAAGCTGGAAGATGATGGCATTCTGCTGGGACGCGTGGCGTTGCTGGATCCCGAAAAACTGGGGCTTGGACTGACCGCCTTCGTCCTGATAAAAACGCAGCATCACAGTAGCGAATGGTACTGCCGCTTCGTCACCCAGGTTTCCGACATGCCCGAAGTGCTCGGCTTCTGGCGCATGGCGGGGGAATACGACTATCTGATGCGCGTTCAGGTGGCAGACATGAAGCGCTACGATGATTTCTACAAGCGGCTGGTCAATAGCGTACCAGGCTTGTCCGATGTCACCTCCAGTTTCGCCATGGAACAGATTAAATACACCACAGCGTTACCCATTGAATAACTTCTTAAAATACCTTCAGGAAAAGACCGCGTGCGATTATTTGCCCAATTAAGCTGGTACTTTCGTCGGGAGTGGCAACGCTACCTCGGCGCGGTGGCCCTGCTTATTATCATTGCCATTCTGCAACTGATCCCGCCCAAAGTGGTGGGTTACGTCGTGGATGGCGTTACGGAACAACATTACACCGCCGCACGGGTGATGATGTGGGGCGGTACGCTGGTGCTGACGGCCGTGGTGGTTTACCTGCTGCGTTATGTCTGGCGCGTGCTGCTGTTCGGCGCGTCCTATCAGCTTGCCGTTGAGCTGCGTGAGGACTTTTACCGCCAGCTGAGCCGCCAGCACCCTGAGTTTTATCTGCGTCACCGTACCGGGGATCTCATCGCCCGCGCCACTAACGATGTAGACCGCGTGGTGTTTGCCGCCGGTGAAGGGGTGCTAACGCTGGTGGATTCCCTGGTGATGGGCTGTGCGGTACTGATTGTGATGTCTACGCAAATTAGCTGGGAGCTCACGCTGCTGGCGCTGCTGCCGATGCCGCTGATGGCGCTGGCAATTAACCGCTACGGCGAGCAGCTCCATGAACGCTTTAAGCTGGCGCAGGCGGCGTTCTCGTCGCTGAACGATCGCACCCAGGAGAGCATGACCAGCATCCGCATGATTAAAGCGTTTGGTCTGGAAGACCGCCAGTCCGCGCTGTTTGCCGCCGACGCCGCCGATACCGGCGCGAAAAACATGCGCGTGGCGCGTATTGATGCCCGTTTCGATCCGACAATTTATATTGCGATTGGCATGGCGAACCTGCTGGCAGTGGGCGGCGGCAGCTGGATGGTGGTGCAAGGCACTATGACCCTCGGGCAGTTAACCAGCTTTGCGATGTACCTTGGGCTGATGATCTGGCCGATGCTGGCGCTGGCCTGGATGTTTAATATCGTTGAACGCGGGAGCGCCGCTTACAGCCGTATCCGCGCCATGCTGGCGGAAGTGCCGGTCGTGAACGATGGCAGCGAGCCGGTGCCGGAAGGTCCGGGTATTCTCAAGGCTGATATCCGCGCCTTTATCTACCCGCAAACGGAACATCCGGTGCTTGAGAACGTCAGTTTCACGCTGCGTCCTGGTCAGATGCTGGGCATCTGTGGCCCGACGGGTTCCGGTAAAAGCACCATTCTGTCACTGATTCAGCGCCATTTTGACGTGAGCGAAGGCGATATCCGTTTCCACGACGTCCCTCTGCCACGTCTGCTGCTGGATGACTGGCGCAGCCGCCTGGCGGTCGTCAGCCAGACGCCGTTTTTGTTTTCAGACACCATTGCCAACAATATCGCGCTCGGGTGTCCGACGGCGACACAGGACCAGATCGAGCACGTGGCGCGTCTGGCCAGCGTCCACGAGGATATTCTGCGCCTGCCGCAGGGCTACGATACGGAAGTGGGTGAGCGGGGCGTTATGCTCTCCGGCGGACAAAAACAGCGTATCTCTATTGCCCGCGCGCTGCTGCTGGATGCTGAGATCCTGATACTGGATGATGCGCTGTCCGCAGTTGACGGGCGTACTGAACATCAAATTTTGCATAACCTTCGCCAGTGGGGAGAGGGGCGCACGGTCATCATCAGCGCGCACCGTCTGTCGGCCCTTACCGAAGCCAGTGAAATTCTGGTGCTTCAGCACGGGCATATTGCTCAGCGTGGTCAGCATGAGCAGCTCGCCGCGCAGACCGGATGGTATCGGGATATGTACCGCTATCAACAGCTTGAAGCCGCGCTGGATGAGGAGGTCGCCGATGCGTAAGTTTGGACAGATGTGGCCGACGTTAAAACGGCTGCTGGCCTATGGCTCGCCGTGGCGCAAACCGCTTTCCATCGCCGTGCTGTTGCTGTGGATCGCCGCGATTGCGGAGGTGACCGGTCCGCTGCTTATCAGCTATTTCATCGACAATATGGTGGCGAAAAACTATCTGCCGCTGGGGCTGGTGGCGGGGCTGGGCGTGGCGTATGTCGGCCTACAGCTGACGGCGGCGGGGCTGCACTATGCGCAGTCGCTGCTGTTTAACCGGGCCGCCGTGGGCGTGGTCCAGCAGCTACGCACGGATGTGATGGATGCCGCGCTGCGCCAGCCGCTGAGCGAGTTTGATACCCAGCCGGTCGGACAGGTTATTTCGCGCGTCACCAATGACACCGAGGTGATCCGCGACCTCTATGTAACCGTTGTCGCAACGGTTCTGCGCAGTGCCGCGTTAATTGGCGCGATGCTGGTGGCGATGTTCAGCCTGGACTGGCGTATGGCGCTGGTGGCGATCGCTATTTTCCCGGCGGTGCTGATTGTGATGGTAATTTACCAGCGCTACAGCACGCCGATTGTTCGTCGCGTGCGCGCTTACCTCGCAGATATCAATGATGGCTTCAACGAAGTGATCAACGGCATGAGCGTTATCCAGCAGTTTCGCCAGCAGGCGCGTTTTGGCGAGCGAATGGGAGAAGCCAGCCGCTCGCACTATATGGCGCGGATGCAGACGTTACGGCTGGATGGCTTCCTGTTACGCCCGCTGCTGAGCCTCTTCTCTGCGCTGGTGCTGTGCGGGCTGTTGATGCTGTTTGGCCTGACGACGCGCGGAACCATCGAGGTGGGGGTACTGTACGCATTTATCAGCTACCTTGGACGCCTTAACGAACCGCTGATTGAACTCACCACGCAGCAATCGATGCTGCAACAGGCAGTGGTCGCGGGCGAACGTGTATTCGAGCTGATGGACAGGCCGCGTCAGACCTATGGCGATGACGAACGCCCGCTGGAAAGTGGATCCATAGCGTTTGATCATGTCTCGTTTGCCTACCGCGACGACCAGCTTGTCTTGCAGGATATCAACCTCGAGGTACCGTCGCGCGGTTTTGTCGCCCTGGTTGGGCATACCGGCAGCGGCAAAAGCACGCTCGCCAGTTTGCTGATGGGCTACTATCCGTTGACGCAAGGGGAGATCCGTCTGGACGGACGGCCGCTTGCCGCGCTTAGCCACAACGCGTTACGTAAGGGCGTCGCGATGGTGCAGCAGGATCCGGTGGTACTGGCGGATACCTTTTATGCCAACGTGACGCTGGGACGACCTTTCACGCCTGAGCAGGTATGGGAGGTGCTGGAAACGGTGCAGCTTGCGGATCTGGCGCGCGGGTTAAGCGAGGGGATCCATACCCGGCTGGGTGAGCAGGGCAATAATCTCTCGGTCGGGCAAAAGCAACTTCTTGCGCTGGCGCGCGTGCTGATTGAGACGCCACAGGTGTTAATTCTGGATGAAGCGACCGCAAGCATTGACTCCGGTACCGAGCAGGCGATCCAGCAGGCGCTGGCTGCCGTGCGGGATCGCACTACGCTGGTGGTAATCGCCCACCGCCTCTCAACCATCGTCGATGCCGATACCATTCTGGTGCTGCACCGTGGCCAGGCCGTTGAACGGGGGACGCACAGAGCGCTGCTTGAGGCAAAAGGACGCTACTGGCAGATGTATCAGTTGCAGCTGGCAGGCGACGAACTGGCCGCCAGCGCGCGCGAGGAAGAGTCACTCAGCGCCTGATGCACCATAACAAGGCAATGCGCTAACAGACTTAACCGTTGGTGCAAAACTGAAACGCACCCTGCACTGCCATGGTGCGTTTTTTTTCGCCTCTTCCCGGCGCATCCGCGCCGCGGCGCTTTCCTCCTCACCTTTCACTTCTGGCACACCCTTTGCAATATCCCTTTCGTGTTAGCTGCGGCCATTACCGAATTCTGACTGGAGGGGATATATGAAGCTGGTTACGGTGGTAATCAAACCATTCAAACTCGAAGACGTGCGTGAAGCGCTGTCTTCCATGGGTATTCAGGGACTGACTGTCACCGAAGTGAAAGGCTTTGGGCGTCAGAAAGGTCATGCCGAGCTTTATCGCGGGGCGGAATACAGCGTTAACTTCCTGCCAAAAGTGAAGATTGATGTGGCGATTGCCGACGATCAGCTTGATGAGGTGATTGATGTCGTCAGCAAAGCAGCCTACACCGGAAAAATTGGCGACGGCAAAATTTTCGTTGCCGAACTACAGCGCGTCATTCGCATCCGTACCGGCGAATCTGACGAAGCGGCGTTGTAAGTAACTCCTGGCACACAGTGATAGGGATCGAGAAAATGAAGAAAGCAACAATGAAAACAGGTCTGGGTTCGCTGGCACTGCTGCCGGGCCTGGCAATGGCTGCACCTGCTGTGGCAGACAAAGCCGATAACGCCTTTATGATGATTTGCACCGCGCTGGTGCTGTTCATGACGATTCCGGGGATCGCGCTGTTTTACGGCGGCCTGATCCGCGGCAAGAACGTACTCTCCATGCTGACGCAGGTTGCCGTCACGTTCGCGCTGGTGTGTGTGCTGTGGGTGGTTTACGGTTACTCGCTGGCCTTCGGGGAGGGCAACGCCTTCTTCGGCAACGTTAACTGGGCGATGCTGAAAAATATCGAACTGACCGCGGTGATGGGCAGTTTTTATCAGTATATTCATGTCGCGTTCCAGGGCTCATTCGCCTGCATCACCGTGGGGCTGATTGTGGGCGCGCTGGCTGAGCGTATCCGCTTCTCTGCGGTACTGATTTTCGTGGTGGTCTGGCTGACGCTCTCCTATATCCCGATTGCGCATATGGTCTGGGGAGGTGGTCTGTTGGCTTCCCATGGCGCGCTGGACTTTGCGGGCGGTACCGTTGTGCACATCAACGCCGCGGTAGCAGGTCTGGTAGGCGCATACCTGATTGGTAAGCGCGTGGGCTTCGGGAAGGAAGCATTCAAGCCGCACAATCTGCCGATGGTCTTTACCGGCACCGCCATCCTCTATTTTGGCTGGTTCGGCTTCAACGCAGGTTCAGCCAGCGCCGCTAACGAAATCGCCGCGCTGGCCTTCGTGAATACCGTTGTGGCAACCGCCGGCGCTATCCTCTCATGGGTATTTGGCGAGTGGGCCGTTCGCGGCAAGCCATCGCTGCTGGGTGCCTGTTCCGGGGCGATTGCCGGTCTGGTAGGTATTACGCCAGCGTGCGGTTACGTGGGCGTGGGCGGTGCGCTGCTGATCGGTATCGTCGCAGGACTGGCGGGGCTGTGGGGCGTTACCGCACTGAAACGTGTTATGCGCGTTGACGATCCGTGTGATGTATTCGGCGTACACGGTGTGTGCGGCATCGTCGGCTGTATCATGACCGGTATCTTTGCTGCCCAATCTCTGGGCGGTGTGGGTTACGCAGAAGGCGTGACCATGATGCATCAGGTGCTGGTACAGCTGGAAAGCATCGCGATCACCGTTGTCTGGTCCGGTGTTGTGGCCTTTATCGGTTACAAGCTGGCTGATATGACCGTTGGGCTGCGCGTGCCGGAAGAGCAGGAGCGCGAAGGCCTGGACGTCAACAGCCACGGCGAGAATGCCTATAACGCATAATTTGAGTGCCTTGCCGGGCGGCGGCTTCGCCTTACCCGGCCTGAAAAAGCACAATTCGCAGGCCCGGTGAGCGCAGCGCCACCGGGCTTTTTACATCACCCGCGATTACGCATCACACCTTCCTGCACGGTAGAAGCCACCAGCACGCCATCCTGAGTGTAAAACTCCCCGCGTACAAAGCCGCGCGCGCTGGACGCAGAGGTACTTTCCACGCTGTAAAGCAGCCATTCGTTCATATCGAATGGACGGTGGAACCACATGGAATGGTCAATTGTGGCTACCTGCATCCCTTTTTCGAGGAAGCCCACACCGTGCGGCTGTAGCGCAACCGGCAGGAAGTTGAAATCCGACGCATACCCCAGCAGGTACTGATGCACGCGTAAATCTGCGGGTACGCTGCCGTTGGCGCGGATCCACACCTGGCGGGCGGGCTCAGCGGTATGCCCCTTCATTGGGTTATGAAATTCGACCGGGCGGATCTCCAGCGGTTTATCGCACAGAAACTTCTCTTTTACCTGCGGCGGCAGCAGATGCGCGAGAGCGCGGGCAATTTCGGTTTCCGATTTCAGATCGTCCGGCGACGGGGCAGACGGCATCTTTTTTTGATGCTCATAGCCCGGCTCTGGCGCCTGGAACGAGGCGGTCATGTAGAAGATGGGTTTGCCATGCTGGATGGCCGCCACGCGACGGGCGCTGAAGCTTTGACCGTCACGCAGAACTTCCACGTCGTAAACAATCGGTTTAGCGCTGTCACCGGGGCGTAAAAAGTAGCTGTGAAACGAGTGCACCAGACGGTCTGCCGGGACGGTCTCCTTGGCGGCATACAGCGCTTGCCCCACGACCTGGCCGCCAAAAACCTGGCGTAAGCCTAAATCTTCGCTCTGTCCGCGAAATAGCCCTTCTTCTATTTTTTCCAGGTTCAGTAATGTCAGCAGATTGTTCAGTGCCTGACTCATAGTGGTCCTCAATAAACGCCGTGGCGAAAGATACGCTGAGTATAACCCAGAAATGAAAGTGGTCCGATGGGTAGAATAATCTTAATATCCGGACGAAATTAGGCATAAATCCGTGATTTGTGCCACACTTGTATTCGTTATGTGAATAAAACGACATCAGATGGGATCGATCCCGCTGGTGCATTGATGATAAGGAGACTTCAATGAAACTCGTGCCTATGCTCAGTGGTGTAGCAATTGCGGTAGCGTTGTCCGCCTGTGCTGGTAAGAGTGCCGATGTACCGGTGCCAACAGCAAGCGCAAACGGGATTAACACCCTTTCACAGCAAGCTATTCAGCAGCCAAATGTTTCCGGTACGATCTGGATCAAACAGAAGGTTGCGCTGCCGCCGGATGCGGTTTTAACGGTCACGCTGTCTGATGCTTCCCTGGCGGATGCGCCGTCCAAAGTGCTTGCGCAGCGCGCGGTTCGTACAGAGGGTAAACAGGCGCCGTTCAGCTTTGTGCTGCCGTACAACCCGTCTGACGTGCAACCTAATGCGCGTATCCTCCTGAGCGCGGCGGTAACGATCAACGATAAGCTGGTCTTTATCACCGATACCGTGCAGGAAGCGGTCAACAAAGGCGGCACCAAAATCGACCTGACCCTGGTACCGGTGCAGCAAACTGAAGTACCTGTTGCAACGCAGACCAATCAGCCGACTCTGCCTACACCGCCAACACAGCTGTAATTCTCTTTCGCCCTCTCTATGTTGACGGGAGAGGGCGTCAGTACTCCCAGCGATACTTCTGCATATCAATTTGTCCTGCCCCGGACACCTGCACCCCTTCTGAAAGTAAAGCCTGACGCTGGCGCTGCAAGTCTGGCCCGGTGAGGGAAATGGCGCCATGGCGATTGACGACCCGGTGCCACGGTAACGTGCTTCCTTCCGGTAGCCTCCTCAGCACGCCGCCTACCTGACGCGCCGCGCGCGGAGAACCGGCCAGCCGGGCGACTTCCCCATAGGTCGTGACACAGCCTTCCGGGATCGAGGCTACGATTTGCCACACTCGCTGTGGGAAAGTGTCATGTTCGTCCATTGTTTCTCCTGCGGGAAATCAGCGAAGGGTAATGTTATACGAAGATAAAGAAGATTGTCGGGGCAGTTTGCGCAATAATCCAGCATCCGGTTGCCAGCGGCTTGCAATTGAGGTGCTCCACAGGGATAATGCGCCAGCGCGTTGGTTATCAACGCTCTCAATGGGGGCTCTGTTGGTTCTCCCGCAACGCTACTCTGTTCACCAGGTCAGGTCCGGAAGGAAGCAGCCAGGGCAGACGACGTGGGTGCCGGGATGTAGCTGGCAGGGCCCCCACCCATTTCTGCTAAGTGCATGATATCCATCATGTAACCCTCTGTTTTCGTGCATTGAAACGGCGGTGATACAACTTTCGTGTATCACTTAGGACGCTAATCAATGTCGCATCTGATGCTTTCCCGTCACGGGATCTGGTACTACCGTAGGGTCTACCTGACACCTCGGAAACGCCGTGAAATTCGTATTTCTCTTCGCACACGTTCCAAGCGTGAAGCTTTACTCCGTGTGGAGAAATATCTCACCTCACAACCTTTCCACTGCGTTCCGCAGTCCATCCCGGCACACACTGCAACCCCGTCTGCTTCCTTCCAACAACCACAACAGAAAAAGCCTTTCAAGAGCCTGAAGAGCGAGCTTGATAAGTACACCAAGGCTAAAACAGGAGAGGTTGGTGAACGGGAAATACTAACGATCAATAGGTGCGTAAATGCATATCTGAATTCTACAAAAGAGCCTTTCAGCAAACGAAGCGCGGCGGCGTTTGTTGATGGCCTTGAAGGTTCAGCATCCACCAGAAACCGTTACATCAAAAAGAACTCGGCGTTTTTCAAATGGCTTGCAACTCGCACGGATGATGAGATTCGAAACCCATTTGAGGGGATGGGTGTTAAGGAAATAACCGCACCAATGGATCGCCGTCCAGCATACACGCTCAACGATCTGAAACGATTGCACATTGCTTTACATGGCGTGAAGGATTGGAAACGGTGGATCATTCTGATTGGTCGCTATTCGGGGATGAGGCAGAATGAGATCTGCCAGCTTTACCACAATGACGTGATGAAAGTTGACGGAGTTTGGTGCTTCCGTGTTGATAACTTGAATCCGAATCAGACGCTTAAAACGGACAGTTCGCGCCGATTCGTTCCGATCAATTCGCAACTGCTGACACTTGGTCTACTTGATTTTATCAAAGAAAGAAAAGGCCATCTGTTCCCTGAGCTAACATTGCATCTTGGGAGCTATGGTCACTATTTCAGCCGTTGGTTTACGAGGTTCAGAGGCAAGCATAGCCTGCCTGAATATCATTCACTGCGCCACTATGCCGCCACAACATTTAAACAGAATGGCTTCCCTGAACAGTTCGCTTCGCAGGTGCTCGGACACTCGAACGCAACGATCACGTACAACCGATACGGGAAGGGGATTGCTGTCAGGACGCTCGTCGAGTTAATTGAGGTACTCTAAAGTTATCTGGATAAGCAAATTCACGCTGGTTCCAAAGGGGATAAATACGCTTCGAAAATCTTGAGTGCCAATCATAACCCCTTTAAATATAGAGGTTTTGTGATCCGTGTTGTTTTAGCGAGGTTTCTAAAAGTGATAGTCTGGAAATCATGCTAATGCACTATTGATGGGGGTAGGATAATTATGCCAACTCGTAGAATCGCTTATGCATACTACGATCCTGATTGGATTAAAGGCGAGCATACGCTTCTCGCCCTCAAAAGGAATACTGTCGAGCCGCTTGCTTATTCACTGTCTATGAAAGGATATATTTTTTGTCCTTCTTGCTATGAACATATAACTCGAGTGCCTGCCGATCCTGACAAGGGCATGACTACGAATGAAGTTCCGGCCTATTACAAACACCTTAAAGATGATAATGCGCCTTTCTGTAGTTTGAGATGTGGCCCCATTCAGTACAAAAAATACGCATCTCAAGAGGATGCAAAAAAAGCCGTTGAAGATGAAGAACTTATAGTCATAAGCGGTTTTCTCGAGTCTCGCCCTGATAACAATCCAAGGATCGATTCTGAGGGCAGTGAGGTACCTGTCGATTCTCATTTTGAGAGAAAAAATGGCAAAGAGGTTTCATTGCCTATTTCCCGCCATCATGGTGAGTCTTTCAAGGTTCCGAGCCAAGTAACTAGTGTCCAGTCTTTATGCGTTAACTTCGATCATAATTATTACCGTGAGATTTACCTTGTTGGCGCAGATGGTAAAGCAAAGCGCTACAGATTTTGTGACTCACTAAAAGAAATCAATGACATAACTGAGGGTTCTCCTGATCCAGCATTCTTTTTTGGTACGTTTTGGAAAATTGAGACGTTTACAGGCCATAGTAATGTCTGGTTAAAGATCAACCAAGGAACATCATTTAGGGATTTCAGAGTACGTATCACTAATGATACCGCTGAAGGGAGAGGATTTTTTAATGATAAAAATCGTGGGAGGATAACCGTTTTTTATAGTCGAGTAGATGAGGTCGGCATGGGTTATATGACACCCCAGTTAGGGTGGGGGGAGGTGGCACTTTTGCCTGCAAAATATGATGATTTTTTAATCAGTGATTATGCGTCATCTCGCAAGGACAATCATTAATTTTCGATTGGTGTGAGGAATCAACAAGATTATAAGCCCTGCTGAAGCAGGGTTTTTTTATGTGTAAAGCTGACCGATAAGGCGGCTTCGTTCGACCATACGTCAGGTATCTACAGCGCCAGGATTGTCTTGTGTCGCAGACTGTATCTCACTTTGTGTAGCAGATAAAGTCAGTTAAGAAGCAAAAAACTTGCAGGGGCGAAACCAGCTAATCTGCTGAAAATTGAAACAAATATTTATTTTGAAAGGTCGAAATTTGAGGGTGTAGATAAAAATCAGCTATATGCGAGAAGCGGAGTTTCAGTGCCGGTTGGCTTAACAAACATCGCAGCATGTCAATGAGCTGGGAGAAAGCCAGTAAGAAAATAAATATGAAGCTGTAATGACTTTTCGATAATCACTTCTTGATTTTGTCATAATATTTATGTTGAAATCATGAAGTGAAACTACCGGAGAGACTTTCATGACCATGCCTTACTGTATCCTGCATACCGAAGCTGATTCAGATGTTGTACTTAATGGACTGGGCTTTTCAGAAAACGATATTCATGCTGCTCTGACATCTGCTTTGTACGAGCGCCGCAAATCCAGCAAGCTACACCCCGCTGTCGATGCAGGGTTCCGTTTCTGGAGTGAAATGGTTGCCGCGACACGCCGTGTACTAATTGGTAAGGGTAACGGCTGGTCCCCTGAAGTGGTAAAGCGAATGGAAATGGTCGCTAACTCAGCGAGAGGGGTTAATCTGATTATCACCTCGGGTGACAGACACACCGGGCGTCCTGATGGATTGCCGAAAACCAAAAATGCCAAAGGTGAGGCAACGCGCTCGATTGTTCACAACAATCCTGGCACAGTTGATATGTTCCAGACGGATGCATTGTATTCAGGCAAATCTGAAATCACTCCGATAGATAGCACTCGCACTTATATCGTCCTGTACTATTATGATGCGGCTAACAAAGAGGTTCGCTGCGAGGTGTCTTATCCGGTAGGAATGGTGAATCAGGACGGATTTGCCCGCGTAAGCGCATGGAGTGAGCGTATTATTTTGAGTCCTCTGCCATTTGAAGGTGCGGATATTTTCCCTGATGAGGATTTCAATGATGACATATCAATTACTGTTGAAAGCAAATGAGTAATCCTGTTGATGACGGTAAACGTCTTTTTAATCCATCCCGGCTCAAGCTGGCACGGATCAGACGCAAACTGACCCTAAAAGAACTGGCAGAAAAGATGGGACTTTCCAACCGTATCGTAATTGAGTACGAAAAAGCCTATTGCCTATATGAACCCACGCCAGAGACGGTCCAGGCGTACGCTAGGGCTCTGAAATACCCAGAGTCCTTTTTTTTCGGGGATGACGTTGAAGCAATCGATCCACTGACGGTTTCATTCCGTTCTTTGCGCACGACAAAAGCCGCCGACCAGCATGCGGCAATCGGGGCTGGTGCGCTGGGAGTTATGCTGAGCGAGTATTTCAGCACCCGTTTCACTCTGCCGCAGCCTGAATTGCCGAATCTTCGTGGAAGTGAGCCTGAGATCGCTGCTCAGGCGGTGCGCGAAGCTTGGGGTATTGGCAAGAAGAGCATCACCAACGTTGTTCATCTTCTGGAGAAGCACGGCGTTAAGGTGTTCTGGCTCTCGGAGGAAACGGCGAGTATCGATGCATTTTCGTTCTGGAAAGATGATGTCCCTTACATCTTCCTGAACACTCGTAAATCAGGTGAACGCAGTCGTTTCGATGCGGCACATGAACTTGCTCACCTGGTGCTCCACCGTCATGGTGACGTCAAGGGGCAAGATGCAGAGCGTGAAGCGGATGCTTTTGCGTCGGCATTTCTGATGCCCTTGGAAAATGTGATGGCTGTTAAGATGACGTTGCCGACGTTCGACAAAATCGTGCAATTGAAATCGCTCTGGAAAGTCTCGGCGATGGCTCTGATTGTCAGAATGCGAAATCTGAACATGCTTACAGAATGGCAGTACAACAGTCTGATGCGCGATGCGACGGCAAAGGGGTATCGAACCGGTGAGCCGGGAGGAATCGAGCGTGAAAGATCGCTCATTATTGAAAAAATGATGACCGCTCTGGCTGGTAACGGCATTAATCTGACTCAATTGAGTGATGAGCTTAACGTGCCTCTTGATGAACTGAGTAGCCTGCTTTACGGTGTGGCGGCAATTAGTGGTGGTAATTGCGGAACATCAAGCTCACTGTCAAAGGCCTCTCTCCGTCTGGTGTGAAAAGCTATAAGCCGTTAGAGACCGTCTTTAGCGGCTTATTATTGATCGCCAGTGGGCTCACCGCAGTCATCCTTCTGAGCAATACCCTTCATTTTCGATGTTCGACACATTCTTATCCATAATTTACTCACTTTCGACCGTGTTGAAACTTTTGCTATATGGGCAATGTTTCGACTTCGTGATGTAGGTAAAGGTGTAAATACTGTTGGAATAGACACACAAGGTTTGCCCGTTCGCCGTGGTTGACTGCTCCGGGTTGCTCATAGTTATACGCCCGGCATTGGCACTGAACGCAGCAAGAATAAATCCCATCCACAACACTCTTCTTACCATCTCTAAACCTCCATTGCAGTTGATTTCTGCCGCCTTCCTGCAAGCGGTGTATGTAGGATGCATCTCAATTATTGATCTGCAAAAGCGATCAATAATATAATTTCGATCGATAAAATCTATTATTAATGATAGCGATCAAGTCTGCATACAGGAAGAAGCATGAAAAAAATTATTGGGTTGTCTCTGGCGTTCTGCGCTTTCTCGTCCGTAGCTGGTGATGCTGCCTCAGGCGAAATCCAGCCATATCCTGAATACCTGTCTGCCTATGTCAAAACGCTTGTTACAGCCAGTTGCGACCAGGTACTTTCAGATGATGGAAAGAACTCCGTTGATAGAGTCATCAAATCCATCAGCACCAGCGCCACCAAAGGAATGACTACCGACACGGAAAGCTACTACGCTGTTTACAATTCAATCGTCTTTGGTGCTGAGATGGGGGATAAGCTAAAAAATGCTAAGAAACAGAAAATGATTCTGGCAACGAAAGACAAAATTGGAATAGATAGTTGCGGTGGTGTTGGTGCTTATGCATTGATACAGAAGGATTTTAGAAAGATGACCCTTACGGGGCTAATGCCTTTAGCCACGCAAGCTGGTGTCGTAAAACCGAAGACGACAACTTCTGATGAGGGCATTTACCGTACAACAGCAAAAGCTCTGGCAGAACTGTACAGCGCTAATGAAGTTGCAGCGGATGACAAGATTGGTGGTCGTAAGGTGGAAATGACCGGAACTGTTCAGGACATAACAAAAAATTTCGCGAATGATGTCGTTCTTAAACTTGAAAGTGGTAATCGCTTCATGCCTGTCAGCCTGAGTATGGCTGATTCAGAGATGGCGCAGGCGTCGAAGCTGAAGAAAGGGCAGAAGATAACCGTGACTTGCGAAAAGATGCAGCTTTTCATCGGTGCACCGTCTGGCGGCAACTGCACCTTTAACTGATCTTTCATACAGTCTGCCGGGTAAATTCCCGGCGACTTACCCAACTCCCCGCCGGGTAGATTCAGAAGTACCCCTACCAAATACACTACCAGTAGCTCAAATATCCCAGTCGAGTTATCAGCACGGCCTGATGCACATAAAGATAAACAATTTTGAAGTTGTATCTTGGCCTACCCTGCTAAAAATTGTACTTTCATTTTGACAAGAGATATCAATACGGGAACGAAAATGCCTGAAAAATTGCTATTTAAAGCTCCTTGCCCAAAATGCCAAGGGGACTGTAACGCATTTGTCCATGGAGAGACTTCTACTGAGTGGAGTGATGACAGCGATCCTGATAACTACATGTATGGTGGAACATTCCATAAGCTTTTAGAATGCTGTGGTTGCAGTACCGTCTTTTACTTCACTGATTCATCCCATAGCGAGGAATGGGATTTTGACAAAAATGGACAGATGTACCTGATCCACAACATTAAAACCTTCCCTGCACGAGATCTTAGACCAAAGTGGTTTGATTCGCTCTTTCGCAAAGATTATATCCTATATCATATTTTATATGAGGTTTATAATGCTGTAGGTAACGAATCATATATTCTCGCTACTATCGGCCTCAGAACAGCCTTTGATCGAGCAATTGAAATTATCGGTATCGATCCAGAGTTAAAAATGTACCAAAAGGTTGATGCTGTCTTGAAGGAAGGTTTTGTTGGCGAAACAGAACGCGAGCAGCTCAGTATAGTCACCGAGGCAGGCAATGCTGCGGCCCATCGCGGATGGTCGCCAAATAGCCACGAATTTACTCCTTTACTACAAGCAATCGAGCGTTTTATAGAAAAGTCGGTTATGCGTGATAAGCGCATTGAGGAACTCAAAGAAATAATCCCAATGAAACAAAAAAAACGCAGATGAAAAAACCGTCATTGAAGCCCCTGGGCTTAGCGAAGAGCTACAGGGGTCTAACGTTTTTTTAATGAAACCATCCCTCCGCCGTGAAGGGTCCAGAAGTCCCCTCTCCCCAAATACGTACAGGCGGACAATATCAATGGCGTATGTGCAGCACGGTCAAACCCGGATTTTCTGAAGCATAAAGCCAGCCCTGGAAATATAGAAATATCAGGTCGGGCTGTGGATGCAGTGATTATCAGGCGGTTTCGAGGATTTTCTTTACCTTGGCGACCATCCCAACGGAGCAATCACACAGTTTCGCAATCTCTGCATATGTATTCCCACCTTTGGTGAGATACAACTCAATCTTGCGTCGCAGGTCTGTATCCGCTGGTCTGCCTTTGTACTTATTTTCAGCCTTTGCTTTAGCAATGCCCTGTGCCTGACGTTGGCGGCGTTTGGTGTAGTCCTCGTGTGCGTAATGGGCTGCAATATCCATCATGAGGCCGTTGATAAGCTCAATGATGCGGTCACCTGCTGCGGATTTTAATGCATCGTGCGATGTAGGCAGATCCACAACGACGACGCGTAAGCCCTGCTTTTCAATGCGAGCCTTGAGGGCTTCATATTGTACAGCGGGGAGTCGGGTTAAGCGATCGATGGACTCCACCAGCAAAAAGTCACCCTTTTCGGCTGCGGCAAGCAGACGGGAAAGTTCCGGGCGCTCCAGCTTGGCACCAGAAAAGTTTTCGACATAATACTCAACACTTGTTAGCCGATGCTCCTCAACAAAGCCATTTATGGTTTCAAGTGCGCGTGTAGCGTCTTGATCGTCAGTGGATGCCCTGAGGTAAGCGTGGGTCGTGATTTGGTGTGTAGTCATTGTTTTTTTCACATTGGGTTTTTACTGTATAACTTTACGTGAATTATTTACATAGAGTCAATTTTTACTACTCATTGTGAATGAATTTGTTCACGAAAGCTCTTTTCATTTCAGGTATACCCTTTGTGAATACCACAATCCTATCTCAATACACGAGAGGATGATCGCCCTAAGTTTTTTTCGGTTCGTCGCATTTGTAAAACATTTCGACGGTGTAGCCGCAGACTGTGGATTTATGTTTTTCAATGAAGTGCTCGTTCCGCAGTTCAATAATCTCACTCACTGATTTTTTCAATATGCTTGTTCCGAACTGGTGAAAGCTCTCATATCGGTTACCATCAACAACGCAGTACCGAGGCATATGTTTAATCCCACCGCGATTCAATTTGATTGGGCGGTTTGTTACTGGACAAATTTTGTGTGTCATCAATTGACCCTCTATGAGCAAGTTGTATTCAGAACAATTTAATCACTTCCAGATACCAGTTACAGGTTTTTTATCGCTTTTGCGCTCATGAAAGCGATATTTACCAGCTTTTTCGTTTAAATGTTCCGGGAAAGTCCCCGACTGTTTCACAGACAAAGAGCATTTTCTAATTGGAAATTCTCTGGCGAAGTTGAGAATAAACAGCTATATTTGAAAGTTAACCAAAAGTATAAGAGATAAACCCTTGTTAAACGCAACATGCGCCATCGTGAGCGCGTTTTATGGTGTAGGTAATGGTAGGTGCTGCTTTTGATTTTCGAGGGCGCATGGGGCGTTACATGAAGGATTTTGCGATCATGGCTTTTGTTTCGTTATTGTAAAGTTGGATGTACCCGACGGTATTTTTCTGGGTTAGCGTCTGCAATATCCTTTGCTTTCTGAATGGCTCGTTTCAATGCGCCTTCGTCGATGAAGGTAACGGGGCTCTCTTGCCCCTTGGTCTGGCTGGATTGCGCTGTCATGCTTTCACCATACCGAGGGCAGCCCTCAACTGGTCACGCATTGCAGCTTCTTCGGCAGCTGCTTGCTGAACTGCTTTCTGTTGTGCGTCCTGTGCTGCTTCATGTATCAGTTCGTCAATCTCACGCTCCATCGCTTTAAAAAGTTGATCGTGGTAAGCGTTGGAGACTCTGGAGCGTAGCGTCTTCAACTCCTCTTCGATCAAGGCCTCCGGTTTCTGCAACTTAACAGAAATCATCGCAGCATTGGAAAGCACTGAAGAATTAGCTGAAGGGCAAAACCGCCAGCCGTCTAGGATCAGGCTCTGGAGTTTAACCACCAGCCGCGCTGGAATGTCAGAAAACTGTTGTGTTCGGCTGTAGCGAGCTTCCGCATTATCAATTTGACGCTTTAGAGCCCCCGGATCTGGTTTGTACTTCGCTGCGATGTTGTCGAGATAAGTTTTCAATTCCGGCGAAATCTGGGCCTGTGATTTCTTTTTTGTAGTCATGTTGGAACTCCGTATCGGTAGTAAAGGGGCGTGGTTGCTCGCTGGCGCTGTTTGTATGCGTCAGTCTCAGCCGCTTTATGCGGTCATTTGGTTGTATCAGCGAGCGGCGTTGTAAGTCTGATTGCAAGTTGGGCAGAAGTTAGGGCGGTCTGCGAAAAGAAAATACCAACGACAGACGCTTGCGCGATCAACAATGAAATCGACTAGTCCGCAGTCAGCGAACGTCGAAAGAGTCCTGTGTGTTGTTGATAGCGGGAGTTCAATTTGTTTTGACAAGTCTGAAGCCGTAAGCGGGATCTGGGTTTGCTTCATGTGGTGAAGAAGATGGATTCTTGAAGTTGTCAGCGTTAGCCCGAAATCATTCAGGGTTCTGACCAGCTCCTTACGTTCTTCTACCGATGGCAGAAAAAATGCTGGTGGTCTAAAGGCAAAGCACAAAATAACCTCTCTGTAAGTCATTCATTACATAAGTATTTTATCATATAAACGTAAAAAGATATACTAGTGGCATGCATTTTGCTTGACAATGATTTCAGAAAGTGGATAATGGCGGGTTGAAGTTCGGGGTGGCTTGAGGGCGTTCGCTCACATCAGATAGCGAAGATATGCCATAAAACGCCACAATAATATAAGAGACTTCGTTACTCTGTCTTTTCCTTCCTTCTCCAGGAATGAAAACTCACGTAACATCACCCATACGGGCTTCGGTCTCCTTGTATCTCGTTTCGACATTTATACACACTAACACTCATAATCTCGTCGAAACAAAAGCAAAAGAGTGAAAACCAACAGCAGGATGACTGGTGTCATCTGGATGGTTGTTTAGTTATTTACTTACGTCACTCCGTGACAACTCGGCTACGCCACTTTAGAAGATATAATGGTAATGGTCTTTCCAGACGTGAACAGACTTGTCTGTCCATACCATAACCTTCGTTTACCACTCTGTTACATCCCACAACATCAACAGGCTGATAGCCCGTCTCTGTGTGGTCTGTTCCAATCGTGGACTCAGGTAACCTAGCTGATACCCCGCTATGTGTTTACATCATGGTACTGAAATTCCTTGCTGATGTTTACATCATTGGCTATGCCAGCATGTGTGTGGAAAAGCGATTTAGATCGCTCTGTACGAGAATGGTGGTCAGCGTGACTGCAATCGTATGTTGGTGTCATTCTTATCGTATAAGCGTTAACGTCGTCTGGCGCACAGCGAGACATATCAAGCTACCGTAAACACGGTACTTTAAAACCAAATGCCATCCATAAAGGAAGGACACATATCCTGATCGCTACCAGCGATAGCGGAGGATTACTTATGTCTATTTTAAAAGGAGAACAATATGGCGAGAACTAAGGGTGCTGTAGCAAAAGGGGTTGATAATACAGCTGTACGCATTTTCTTACGAGGGTATGGCTCTTTGGGGGAGTTGCCACGCATTGTGGAAGATTGTATCTGCGGTGCATTGGGGCAGGAAGAAGAGACAAGAAGGTTCAAGGGAGAGCGAATTCTTGCAATCTTAGAACAACTGGATCATATCGATACGCCAACAGTACATCGGCAGATGTGGGATTATAATATTTCTCAAGGTAAAAATACTGAGCCATCCAAACGGAACACGGAACGCATGACAAGGGTTCTAAGATGTGCTTCTAGGGCACTGTATCATCATTTGAAATTGTGTAACGGATTGTCGCGTGAAGACGAGGTGGTCCAGATTTCCGCTCCCGATCTCACGGTAGATGAGATCGAACATGCCCGCCGTTTGGCTCTGGTAGGTAGAATTGAAGAGTTCACACAATTTGTGAACTCTTGCCGGAGCGTGATCAAAAACTATGAGCCGCCAGTGTTCAAGTACACAGGGGAAAATGTGGTCGCTTTATCTTCTTGTACGGAGGTATCTTTAAGGACTGCGGTTAGTCGTCCGTATTATGGTTATGTTAAAAAAGCCGTAAAAGATGAACAGCCAGAAGACCTTTTTACAGTCAAAGGCAGCAATACGAACCTCCAACCACTGATTGAAGAGGTTGGGCGATCCTACATGGTAGTGGAAAATGTAGCTTAGATGGAGTTTGGTCAAAAGCCATACAAAGCCGGGTCAGCCCCGGTTTTTTTGTGTCTGTCGCATGAGAAAACGGCTTGCCAGTGTATACTTTTGGTGATACAAAATCATTGCCCCCACCGCTTTTTAGTGCATTGAAATACATAGGTTTTATTAGAAAAAGCTTAGCTGGCAGGGCCCCCACCCATTTGTGCTCCTCTCCAGTCGTTCCCCTGAATAAACCTTCTAAATTATGTGACTATTGTATTTTTTGTAATGCAACCTTCATTTAACTGAAATAATAATGTCATAAACCTGTAATAATAGACTGTCATTTTATTTTTCGATGCCTTTATTCTGTCATAAGCTAAAAAATATATATCTGGATAACAAACTTATCTTCGTGTATTAAATTAAACACGTGTTCCGAAAGGATGTGACAATCATGGTTACTGCGGTTTTAAACGTTAAAATTGATGAAGCGCTAAAAGAAAGACTTCGCCACTATGCGGAAGACAATAATGAGAATTTAAGCGTGACCACAGAGAAACTGCTGCTGCTGGCATTTGAAGCAGTAGAAGAGGCGGGAGTATCGGAAGAGGATGTTGATAATCAGCATACGGAAGAAGAGAGCGTAACTCCATTTACTCCTAAAGAAATCAAAGCACTACGTAAACTTCTGAAGAAGAGAAAATGAAACAACAACTATCGACTGCCAGTGACTACAACGAGGCCTGCAATCTGTTACGTTCCGGCTACGTGAAACATGTTCGTCTTGGCTGGAATGTAGGAAGTGATGAGTTCTTTCGTATTGCGTCTGACTGGTGTGATACCGGTGCAAAAATAAAGAAAGAAGGGGATAATTTCATTATTTCGCTGAAAGGCTTCCCGATTCCACCTCAACATTAAGTTGTTCTTCATGAAAACTGCTGACTGCATGCGATACAGTCAGCAGTTTTTATTGTTTCTGGCGAATAATTTACACCAGGCTCCGTTTTACTGGCGCTACACTTTTATTTAATGCACGCCACAGCGGTTTGATCCGCAATAATGCCTCTTCAAGTTCTGGTGAACTGAGTGAGAAGGGCATACGCAGGTAGCGGTCAAACGCGCCTGATAGTCCAAAACGCGTGCCGGTGCCCATAATGATGCCTGTCGTTTCGGCGCGTGCCGCCAGCTGTGTCGCCAGCATGCCGGGTAATTCAATCCAGTATGAAAGCCCTCCCTCCGCTTCCCGAAACCGCCATTCGGGGAAATGTTCCCGCAGCATCTGGCCGCAGCGGTCGCGCCGTTCTGCCAGCATTTGCCGCCGGGCAGGCAGGAAGGTTGCACTGTTTTCGATAAGCCACAGCGTGGCCAGCTGTTCCAGCACCGGAGAGCCCAGATCCAGCGTGTCGCGCGTTTGCGCGAGGGTGGCGATAGTGCGTGACGAGGCGCGGATCCAGCCGAGACGCAGCCCACCCCAGAAGCTTTTACCTGCGGAACCCAGCGTCATCACCGTGGCCTCCGGGTTAAAGGCGGCCAGCGGCGGCGGCGGGGGAACATCGAACCAGAGATCGACCATGGTTTCATCCACCACCAGCGTGGTGCGGGTTTGCGCGGCGATGTCGGTTATGGTCTGGCGCGTCGCGGCATCCATGCAACGTCCGGTCGGATTATGAAAATCCGGCATCAGATAGGCCAGACGCGGGGCTGTCTGGGCAAGCGTTGCGGCAAAACCGTCGGTATCCCAGCCCGTTTCAGGCAGCGAGACGCCCACGGGCCGGCATAGCGCCCCCTGAATAGCGGCTATCGCCAGCGGGTAGGTGGGATGATCCACCACCACGCGATCCCCGGGACCGGTCATCATTCTTAAGATCAGGGCGAAGCCGCTGACGGCGCCGTTCACCACCATCACTTCGTCTGCCCGGGTGGGCAGACCGCGTGCGGTGTAGCGGGCGGCGATAGCTTCACGCAGCGCCGGAAGCCCAAGCTGATCGTACCCGGTCAGCGCCAGATTCGGCGTGATGGCCGTCAGCGCGTGGGCGTAGGCCTGGTGGATCTCTGGTCCCGCGTTGAGTGCGGCGGTTGAGAGATCCAGCGCCGCGCTGGCAGTAGAAAGCGTGGGCACGGCGCGGCGGTCTGGCAGGATCGCCCGCGAACCGCTGCCGTGACGGCTCTCCAGATAACCCTCTTCCCGCAGATGCGCCAGCGCGCTGCTGATGGTGGTGCGGCTTACGCTCAGAGCGGCGGCCAGTTCCCGCTCTCCGGGCAGGCGCGTGTTTAACGCCAGCCTGCCATCCAGAATTAACAGGCGTAACGCGTCAGCCAGCTGGCGCCACAGCGGGGTGCGGGAAGAGGCTTGCTGCCAGTGCCCTAATAGGCGTACCAGAGACTGGCTTCCAAAACGACGTGATGACATATGCAGTCCACTATTTGAAAACTGGACATTAATCATAGTGCCATTTTCACCGAAGATGGAACCTGGTTCTTCGGAGAAGAGAAAATGGTACGTCGTCTGGTACAACTTTATGTCGGTTTAGGCTTGTACGGGCTTTCAACCGCGATGTTTATTCGTTCGGATCTGGGTGTCGACCCGTGGGATGTCTTTCACCTTGGCGTCGCCATCCAGACCGGGATGAGCATCGGCACGGTGATTATTTTAACCGGGGCCGCGGTGCTGCTGCTGTGGATCCCGCTGCGTCAGCTGCCGGGACTGGGTACTATCAGTAATGTGATTTGTATTGGTCTGGCGGCCGATGCGTCAATGGCGCTGATCCCTGAGTTCACCTCGCTGCCCGTGCGCATCACCCTGCTGGTTTCCGGCATTGTGGTTAACGCCCTTGCCACCGGGATGTATATCGGCGCGGGTTTTGGCGCAGGCCCGCGCGATGGTCTGATGACCGGCATACATGCCCGGCTGGGCTGGTCGATCCGCAGCGTGCGTACCGCGATCGAGGTGACCGTGTTGATCGTCGGCTACCTCCTCGGGGGAGCGTTTGGCGTTGGAACCGTACTGTATGCATTAACCATCGGCCCGCTGATCCAGCTCTGTTTGCCGTGGTTTCGTCAGGGACCGCGCATTCAGAAAGCCGCGCGGCCGGAGCGGATTGTTTAATTTTGCGAAGCGCTCACAGGCTATGATGGCGTAACTGTGTCAGAATAGAGACTTCTCTTTTTACGACGCCAGAATGTATGAAAGCGATCACTCTTTATGACGTTGCCCGCGTGGCGGGGGTTTCCTATCAGACCGTTTCCCGGGTGATTAACGACGCAGAACACGTTTCTGCCCGTACGCGGGAAAAGGTCCGGCAGGCCATGGCGGCGCTACACTATGTGCCTAACCGTGGCGCGCAGCAGCTGGCCGGGAAACGTACCCGCACGCTGGGGCTAATGACCAGCGATCTGGCGCTGCATGCGCCGTCGCAAATCGCCTCAGCTGTAAAATCCCGTGCAGTGGAGCAGGGGGCTAGCGTACTCATCTCCATGGTGGAGCAACCCGCGCAGTGTCAGGCTGCTTTGCAGGAATTACTGGCGCAGCGCGTGGAGGCGCTGCTGGTGAACGTTCCGCTGGAAGATGCACAGGCAGAAATGCTTCAGGAAATGGCCTCGCCGACCCCGGTTCTTTTTCTCGATGTTTCCCCCACAGCTCGGGTTAACAGCCTTGTTTTCAATGCCGAACAGGGCGCTGGCCTGGGGGCAGAGCATCTGCTTTCGCTGGGGCACCAGCGAATTGCACTGCTCGCCGGGCCGGAAAGTTCAGTCTCTGCCCGGGCTCGTCTGGTGGGATGGAAAACCACGTTGGCTCAGGCCGGTGTGGAGGCGTTTGCGGTGGCGCAGGGCGACTGGAGCGCGGCCTCGGGCTATGAGAAAGGGCATCAGCTCCTGGCGGGCGCGCAGCTGCCGGAGGCGATCCTCGTCGCTAACGATCAGATGGCGCTTGGCGTTTTACGCGCCTGTGCGGAAAAAGGCGTTGCGGTACCGGGGCAGATCTCGGTTGTCGGGTTTGATGATACGGCTGACAGCGCGTGGTTTTCACCTCCGCTCACCACCGTTCGGCAGGCGTTCCGCGAGGCCGGTGAGCGCAGCGTGGAGTGGCTGATGGCACCTGACCATCACGACGAATGCTGGCAGGAACAACTTCCCGTTACGTTGATAGTACGTCATTCCACCGCGCCGCGCGCCGCACAGCAGGCCGATCGTGAAGATCTGGCGCAACAGCTCAGAACGCTGGCGCTGCTGGCGGAGAAACTGGCGCGCAGCTAGCACTTTTGTGATCGTGCTCGCTTGGTGACGATCAAAGTCTTTACCGCCACCGTTTACCAGGGCATGTTGGCTGAAATTGTGAGCGCTTCGCAAAGAGGTTGATATGTCTTCTACATTGCCGCTGACCCTCAGCGCACTTCTGGCGCGTCGTGACTGGGAAAACCCGGGCGTGACGCAGTGGAATCGTCTGGCCACACACGCGCCTTTTCATAGCTGGCGCGATGAAACCTTCGCCCGCGAGGATAAACTTTCGCTAAGCAAGCGTCTGCTTAACGGCGTCTGGCGATTCAGCTTTTTCCCGGCGCCAGAGCAGGTTCCCGAGGCATGGATAACGGACGATCTGGCTGACGCCGTTGAGATGCCCGTGCCGTCGAACTGGCAGATGGAGGGATTTGATACTCCCATCTATACCAACGTCACCTATCCGATAAATGTGAACCCGCCGTATGTTCCGGCTGACAACCCAACCGGTTGTTACTCGCTCACATTTGAGATGGATGACGCCTGGCTGTACAGCGGGCAAACCCGCATTATTTTTGACGGGGTGAATTCAGCTTTTCATCTGTGGTGTAACGGCCAGTGGGTGGGCTATTCGCAGGACAGCCGTCTGCCTGCGGAGTTCGATCTCAGCGCGGTGCTGCGACCGGGGCAGAACCGCCTGGCGGTGATGGTGTTACGCTGGTGCGACGGAAGCTACCTGGAAGATCAGGACATGTGGCGTATGAGCGGCATTTTCCGTGACGTCTCGCTGCTGCACAAGCCGGAAACGCGAATTGCCGATTATCAGATCGTGACCGATCTGAATGCCGAATGCGATCGGGCGATACTCCGGGTTGACGTTGCGCTGGAAGGCTCACGATACGCCGAATGCGAGGTGGCGTTTACCCTGTGGCGTAACGGCGAAGCCTGCGCGCAAATCACGCAGCAGCCCGGATCGGCCATCGTGGACGAACGTGGCAGTTGGGCAGAACGGCTCACGGTGGCGATCCCCGTGAACGCTCCCGCGCTGTGGAGCGCTGAAACACCGGAATGCTATCGGCTGACAATGTCGCTTCGGGATGCCCAGGGTAACGTGCTGGAGACTGAAGCCTGCGATGTCGGTTTCAGACGCGTCGAAATCAGCAACGGCCTGCTAAAGCTTAACGGCAAACCGCTGCTGATCCGCGGCGTGAACCGTCACGAACATCATCCTGAGAAGGGGCAGGTGATGGATGAGGCGACCATGCGCCGCGACATCGAACTGATGAAGCAGCATAACTTCAACGCCGTGCGCTGCTCGCATTATCCGAACCATCCTCTGTGGTACACGCTTTGCGATCGCTACGGCCTGTACGTGGTCGATGAGGCGAATATTGAAACCCACGGCATGGTGCCGATGAGCCGCCTGGCGGACGATCCGCGCTGGTTGCCTGCCATGAGCGAACGCGTAACGCGTATGGTGCAGCGGGACCGGAATCATCCGTCCATCATCATCTGGTCCCTGGGGAATGAGTCCGGGCATGGGGCGAATCACGATGCGCTGTACCGCTGGCTGAAAACCGCCGATCCCACGCGGCCGGTGCAGTACGAAGGCGGTGGCGCCAGTACGGCCGCTACCGATATTGTCTGCCCGATGTATGCCCGCGTCGATCAGGATCAGCCATTCCCGGCGGTGCCAAAGTGGTCGATTAAAAAGTGGATCGGCATGCCGGACGAAACCCGTCCGCTGATCCTGTGCGAGTATGCCCACGCGATGGGCAACAGCTTTGGCGGCTTTGCCAGCTACTGGCAGGCATTCCGCAGCCATCCCCGGTTGCAGGGCGGGTTTGTCTGGGACTGGGTCGATCAGGCGCTGACGAAAAAAGCGGAAGACGGCACGGCATTCTGGGCCTACGGCGGCGATTTTGGCGATAAGCCCAACGACCGTCAGTTCTGCCTCAACGGGCTGGTGTTTCCCGATCGCACTCCGCACCCCGCCCTTTACGAGGCGCAGCGTGCCCAGCAGTTCTTTACCTTTACGCTGGTGAGCACCGTTCCGCTGGTCGTCGATATCCAGAGCGATTATCTGTTCCGTCATACTGACAACGAGCATCTGCGATGGTCAGTGGCGCGTGACGGTGCGGTATTGGCTTCCGGCGAAACACCCCTTTCTGTTGCGCCTCAGGAGACGCAGCGCGTTGAGATCCCGCTGCCTGAGCTTGACGCTGAGCCGGGCGAGGTCTGGCTCAACGTGGAGATCGTTCAGCCTCAGGCCACGCCGTGGTCGCCGCCCGGCCACCGTTGTGCCTGGGATCAGTGGCCGCTCCCGGCTCCGCTGTACCTTGCGCCACCGAAAGCAGGCGGAACCCCTCCGCAGCTAACGGTGCAGGACGAAGCGCTGGACATTACTCATCAGCAGCAGCGCTGGCAGTTTAGCCGTCTCACCGGAAACCTGACCCAGTGGTGGAACGAGGGCGCTGAAACGCTCCGTTCCCCGCTAACGGATAACTTCACCCGCGCGCCGCTGGACAATGACATTGGCGTCAGCGAGGCGACCCGCATCGATCCGAACGCGTGGGTGGAACGCTGGAAAGCGGCGGGGATGTATGAGATGTCCTCGCGCCTCCTCCAGTGTGAAGCGGAGCAGCATGCCCGTGAGGTGGTGGTGACCACGCAGCACGTCTGGGAGCATCAGGGTAAAGCGCTGTTTATCAGCTGCAAGCTCTGGCGGATTGATGACCACGGGGTGCTGCACGGTGATGTGCAGGTGACGGTGGCGTCTGACATTCCTGAGCCCGCTCGCGTGGGCCTGAGCGTTATGCTGGCGGATATCCCGGAAACGGTGCGCTGGCTGGGGCTAGGCCCGCTGGAGAACTATCCGGACAGAAAACTGGCGGCGCAGCAGGGGCGCTGGGCGTTACCGCTGGAAGAGATGCAGACGCCGTATATCTTCCCGACGGAGAACGGTTTGCGCTGCGACACCCGCGAGCTGACGTTTGGCTCCCATCAGTTGCAGGGACAGTTCCATTTCTCCCTGAGCCGTTATAGCCAGCGGCAGCTGCATGAGACAACGCATCAGCATTTGCTGCGGGAAGAGGCTGGCTGCTGGTTGAATCTTGATGCGTTTCACATGGGCGTAGGGGGGGACGACTCATGGAGCCCGAGCGTAGCCCCGGCCTTCATTCTGCAAAACCGCCGGCTGCGCTACACGTTTAGCTGGCAGCAGAACGGCTGAGCCGACACGTGCGGCCACTGCCGTGGCCGCAATGCTTATCTCAGGATCCCGCTTGCGCCGTGAATGCTCATATAAATCCCGACTACCGCGATCAGTGCCGCTGAGATCCACGGCGCCTTGCGCGAAAAGGCGCTAAAGCCGGGCCAGCGCTTCGCCGCATGTTTCATGCTTAATGCGGCAATTGCGCCAGAGGCGACGAGAGTGAGCGCCAGTCCGATACTGAAACTGAACACCAGCGTGGCGCCGAGCGCGAAATGTTTCAGTTGCAGGCAGATCATCAGCACCGTAATGGAGGCCGGACAGGGGATAAGCCCACCGGTCAGGCCGAATAGCGCGATTTGCCCGGTGGTGACCTCTTTACCGTTGAAGCGTCGGTTAATGTCCTGGGCGTGTGCGCGCTGGTGGGCATCCTGCCACTCCTCTTCAACCAGAGGAGACGTGTGGTCGTGATGATGCGCGTGGTCGTGATGATCATGATGGTGATGATGATCATCATGGTGGTGATGCGGCTGGCTCTCCTGCCAGGTTCGCCACGCCATCCACAGGGCGATCAACACGATCAGAACCCCGGAAATCAACTGAAACCAGGGCTCAGATGTATCTGCGTCCCATCCCCGACCAAACCATAATCCCGCCATCGCAATGATCCAGACGACCGCCGTATGAGACAGCGTTGCGGACAACCCAAGCAACACAGCCTGTTTCAGCGTACCGCGGATCGCCACAATGAAAGCCGCCATCATTGTTTTTGAATGGCCTGGCTCGAGGCCGTGGAGCGCGCCAAGCAGGATGGCGCTGGGGACAAACAGCCAGGCGTTACCCTGCTGAAGAAGAGAAGAAAAAGCGTTCATTGAACATTCCGGGGTGGAAAACATGCCGAGAATACTACTCCCCCCCAGTAGTATAATACTACCCCCCAGTAGAAAAATACCCAGGGGGAGTAGAGCGTGATATGCTTTTTACGCCACCAAAGAGGAGCTAAGCGATGTCACACACAGTTCGTGATAAAAAGAAGTTATTGACCCGCCTGAAAAAAATTCAGGGGCAAAGCGCTGCGCTGGAAAAAATGCTCAACAGCGATCATGAATGCGCCGAGGTGTTACAGCAGCTGGCGGCGATCAGGGGCGCGGTAAACGGTATGATGATGCAAGTAATTGAGGGACATTTAACCGATCACGTGGTGAAAGAGCCAGAGGAAGCGCAGCGCGAGGCCGATCTCGGGGTCGTGATGCAGGTGATCAAATCGTACCTTAAGTAATGTGCTTCTCCAGATTGTGCCCGGCCCAGAGAATGAAATCCTCTTTAGGCAGCGCCTTGCTGAAATACCAGCCCTGGCCGTACTGCACGCCGTGGCGATGCAACCATTCGATCTGCCCTTCAGTTTCAATGCCTTCTGCGACCATCGCCAGTTTAAGCGATTTGGCCATTTCGATGATGTGGGGAGTCACGTTCTTGTACTCCAGCGCATCCACAAAGGATTTATCAATCTTCAGGGTATCGACATCCAGATCCTGCAAATAGCTCAGGCTGGAGTAACCCGTACCAAAATCATCAATGTAGATAGCGTGCCCGGCGCGGCGAAACGCAGCGATGGCAGGCACGCTGACGGCGGGATCGGCAAAGCCGCGCTCGGTTAATTCAAGGGCGATCTGGCGCGGGTGGACGCCCCATTTGTTGAGCAACTGACTCAGCTGGCGAGGCAGCTCGGGGGACGTTAAATCCGATGGCGCAAGGTTGACAGAAATGTGCAGTTCCGGATGATGATGCAGCCAGGCGCCTAAATCCTCAAACACCTTATTCACCACCAGCTGCGTCAGCGTTGAAATAAGCCCCGTCTGCTCAGCCAGCGGCACAAAGAGATTGGGCGACAGGTGACTGCCATCTGGCTGCGGCCAGCGCATCAGCGCTTCAGCACCCACCAGTTTTCCACTGCACAGCGCCACGATGGGCTGATAGTAAACCTCGATCTCCCGGTTGTTGATTGCGTCGATCAGGCGGTTACGCGGGGATAACAAACGGCGGAGGATGCGCAGGACAATAAGGGCAGCAGCCAGGCTTAGCAAGATGCCAGCCGGTAGCCAGATGATCAGCTGCTGGTGCCAGGATTCCGCCAGCGGTTTTAACGACGCCCACGCGATCACCGTAAACCCCAGTTCGGGTACAGGTTTCAACACGTACATCGAGCCGTTGTATTGTACGCGCGTAACGTCCTGCTGCTCCTTAACGACAGAAAGAATATACGGGTCGACAATATTGCTTCTGGCAAATATCCGATGGGTTTCACTGCCCACCAGGGCGGCATCCATCGAAATTTCACCAAACGGGACAACATCCACAAGCGAGGCAGGATCAACCATCACCAGATAATGTCCTTTCCCCAGAACGGCCATATAGCGGTGAATGCCGAGGTCGTTTTGCGAGGTGAGCCACGCGCTATACCCGTCTGCGGTGATCCGCATCGGGGGCGGTAAGATCGCCGTATTACTGGATTGTTCAAGGGATGAGCAGAGCGGCTTCAGGTTATCGATATACATCACTTCCTGAATATAGCGCCATGAGAATTCAACCCGACGCATTTCGCGTAAATGCGGGGGAGTGCAGGGTGGGGCGTGGAATGTCTGTAGGTGCGTGAGCGCCTGTTTTGCCTGCGCAACGACTCTGTCGGTACGGATCAGGACGCGCGAGGCATAGCTGTCCAGAGCGTCCACAAATTTATCCTCTGCCTGACGATGCGCCAGCCAGATACTGAGGCACACAGGGACCAGCACAGAGAAGATCAGTATGCCTGTTACCAGGCTGACCAGATGTCGGGTTCGCATGCTGCTTTATCCTTTCCATATGCCCACCTTGGGCCTGGAGTTTGCGCGCCAGAAGAAAAAGTTTTTTATCGCTAAATGATATAGTTATAGCATGTGACAGTCTCAGGCAGGTATCTGAATCAACCTTTCAAAAACAGGCTGTGCGTGACAGGGGTTGTTTTTGCAGCAAAGCTCAGATAGTATTTTGTTATGTTATAACAATACATGAAGGCCAGAGATGAAACCGAATATCCATCCAACCTATCGCACCGTTGTGTTTCACGACACCACGGCTAATGAATACTTTAAAGTCGGCTCAACAATTAAGACAGACCGTGAAATTGAGCTGGAGGGGAAAACGTATCCCTACGTTACCCTTGATGTCTCCTCTAAATCACATCCGTTTTATACCGGGAAACAGAAGACCTTCTCGACGGATGGCAGCGCGGCACGCTTCCGCAAGCGTTTTGGTGGCTTTCTTGATGCGAAGCGAGGCTAATCATGCAGGTGCTGAACTCATTGCGCAGTGCAAAACAGCGTCACCCGGATTGCCAGATCGTCAAACGCAAGGGACGCTTATACGTGATCTGCAAATCTAACCCGCGCTTTAAGGCGGTGCAGGGACGTAAAAAAAGACGCTAAACGCGCGTCTCTCGCCAGCTTTCCAGGGAGCTTTTCTGTTTGCCATCGGCGGTAAAATTGTCGGTGGCAAGCCAGCTTTCAAACGCGCTCGCCAGCGCTGGCCACTCTTTGTCGAGAATTGAAAACCAGTCGGTGTCCCGGTTTCGGCCTTTAATGACCAGCGCCTGGCGAAAACGCCCTTCAAACTGAAAGCCCAGACGCAGAGCCGCTTTGCGGGAGGGTTCGTTCAGGCTGTTGCACTTCCATTCATAACGCCGGTAGCCCAGGGTATCGAACACGTACCGCATCAGCAGATACTGCGCTTCTGTCGACATGGGCGTGCGACTTAACAGTGACGAGAAGTGAACATGTCCCACTTCCACAACGCCGTTTTTAGGATCGATCCGCATCAGGGACAGCGTCCCGACAGGAGACTGGGTCTGGTTATCGATAACGGTATAGTGGATGGGATCGGCTAATTCGCTCACGCTCGCCACCCATTTGGCAAACTCCTCTGCGGTGGTATCGGGTTCACGCAGCAGCCACGTCCAGCTTCGGGTATCTCCGGCCAGGGAATACGCAGAGAACAACGCCGGGGCATGCTCCACGCGCAGCGGCTCAAGCCGACAATAGCGACCCTGAAGTACCACCCGGGACGGGTGCGGGCGAGGCTGCCAGTCGAAAAGGCTTTCGCCTACAGGTTGTCCAAACTCATTGAATGTATTCATCTTTATTCCCGTCAAATTGAAAAGATCTCCAGATTAATGAATTGCTGGTTCCTTAAAAAGAACCACCAGGCTATGTTTTTCTGGTACCACGAGGAGGAATGATGAATATACCGGGTGATGAGCTTTACACCTTGCTCCATGCTGCGCTGAAAAAACGTGGGGAAGAGACGCTCCAGCGTGCGCTCTATCTTGCTTTGCGGGAGGCCATACTGTGCGGAAGGCTTCGGTCCGGCAGCCATTTGCCCGGCTCGCGAACGCTGGCGCAGCAGATCTCGGTGTCCCGAAACACCGTCAATGCGGCGCTGGACCAGCTCACGCTCGAAGGTTATTTGCTGCGTAGCCGCCAGGGTACGCGGGTGGGGCAATTCGCTCCTCGGACGATTACCCGGACATTACCGGACCCGGACGTCAGGCTGACAAAACGTGTCGCCCTGCTGCCCGCGCCTGTGCCGCGCGACACCCCGGTGATGGCGTTTACGCCGGGAACGCCTGCCATCAACTATTTCCCCTTACCGCTGTGGCGGCGGTTGTACGATCGTGTTCTGCGCGAGGAGGGAAGCACCCTGTTAGGGTATGGCGACCCGGCCGGCGAGCCGACGCTGCGGGCCGCCGTTGCCCGCCACCTTGCGCTGTCCCGCGGCATTGACTGCGATGCCAGCCAGATTGTGATAACCGAAGGGGCGCTGGAGGGCGTCAATCTGTGCACGATGCTGTTAAGCGAGCCGGGGGATGTTGCCTGGGTGGAAAATCCCGGCTATAGCGGCGCCAAAAGCGCTTTCGTCAAAACCGGCCTGGCGATGTCCGGCATACCGGTGGATGACGAGGGGATGTGCTGGGAAGGGCTGTCTGCGCCTTCACCCACGCTGATTTTTACCTCGCCATCGCATCAGTTCCCTTGCGGAAGCGTGCTCAGCGCGCGGCGGCGTCTGGCGCTGCTGGAACTGGCCCGGCAGCACAGCGCGTGGATCATTGAGGATGATTACGACAGCGAATTTCGTTATACCGGTGAGCCCGTCCCGGCGATGCTCGGAATGGTCAACAATGCGCCCGTTGTGTATCTGGGGACGTTCAGCAAAACGCTGTTTCCATCGCTCCGGATGGGGTTCATGGTGTTACCGCCAGCGCTGGCGAAGGCGGCGCGTCCGGCCATCGGCTCGCTGCTGCGCGGCGGGCATCGCGCTGAACAGCGCACCCTGGCGCTGTTTATTGAGGAAGGCCACTATGCACGACATCTTGCCGCCATGCGCCGCCTTTATCGTAAGCGTTACCGCCAGCTGCGGGAGGTGCTGAGCGCAGAGCTTCATACGCCGCACCGTGTTCTTGCCGGGGAAGGGGGAATGCACCTGACGCTGGCGATTGACGGTATCGACGACCAGCGGCTGGTGGAGCAGGCGAGAGCGTTTCAGCTGGCACCCGCTGCGCTGAGCGGGTATTACCTTGAGACGAAGCAGGGGCAAACCGGTCTGGTTTTAGGTTACGGTAATACCTCTGCTTCGCAGTTTGCGCCGGGTATCCGACGTCTTCAGGCGCTCATTACACAGCAGTGGGGCGGGAAAGGGTAAAGACATCATAAAAAGAGAGCTGGCCCTTAGTGATGACCATTTTCTGCAACTTCTCTTTTTGCCCGGCTTCGACGGCCGGCGAGAGCAGGATATTGTCGATCAGCTCCTTCGGCACGTAACGCGTGTTGTACCACTCCCCGTTGTAGCACACGCGGAAATCGAGTACGTCGATATCTTCATACCGGTAACGCGGATTGACGTCGAAAAAGAAAAACGCGTTAAACACCACGAACAGCACAACCAGTAGCCAGACGGAATCGACCAGTGTTTCAGACTTCAGCATGACGATAAGCGTTGCCAGCCAGGCGGCGTACATGGCGACGAACAATCCGGGGTGTTTGCGAATAAAGCTGATGCTAAAGCGCGGGCGATTGTCGCGCTTTTCGCGGGTATTGAGATCGTCGATGGTGGCGGTAAGCAGGCGCTGTATCTCTGTCATTTTTTGCCTTTATGATTGTTAAAAATACAGGTGATCTGCCTATTTTATGAGAGGGGTTTATGCGATGAAAGTAACAGTTATGCCAGGAAAAAGCATAACAGTTACTCAGGATGCGCTTAGATCATTTTAATGATTTTCGCCGGATTCCCGCCCACTACCGCATTGGCCGGCACGTCTTTGGTCACTACCGCGCCGGAAGCGATAACGGCATTATCGCCAATGGTCACGCCTGGATTAATCACCGCGCGTCCGCCGATCCAGACATTATCACCAATGGTGACCGGTTTACCGTACTCCAGCCCGCTGTTACGTTCGGTCGCATCCAGAGGATGCGTGGCCGTATAAATGTGCACTCCCGGCGCAAGCATACAGTTATCGCCAATGCGTACAGGGCAGACGTCCAGCATGACGCAATCGAAGTTAGCGTAAAAATTGTTGCCCAGATAGATGTTATACCCGTAGTCGCAGCGGAAGCTTGGCTCTATATAGGCACCTTCGCTTTGACCCAATAGGTCAGCTAATAAGGCGCGACGTTCGGCCTTCTCATCGGGTGCGGTATGGTTATAGCGGTGAACAAGATGACGCGCGCGTAAACGGTCAGCCCTCAGCGTGTCATCGCCAGGGCGGTAATATTCACCTGCAATCATCTTCTGTTTTTCTTCACTCATGGGAACCTCTCTGGAATCGTTTTACGCAGCGTAAAGAGGATTAACCAGAAAGGGAACGTTCCCTAAAAGTGGCTGTGACGGGAGTCACAACATTCTTGCGCATAAATACGTTTTATACGGGAACCTGGCGTTTGCATTTGAAGCGTAATTCGAAAGGTAAATTCAGCTTAACAACGGGCGTAATGCCTTTACAGTCTCTCTTCAACGATTAACGAACAAATTTCCACACCGAAGAGGGGATCTTGTCATACAGTTTATTCATGGTCAGCTCAGCAAGACGATGGTCGGCAGCTGAATAAAATACCGCCAGTTCATTATCAGACAGCTCGTATTTATTTTTCTCAATAACACGTTCGAGAGTGTCAATTGACTGGCAGCGTCGCAGGCGCATCAAATAATCGACTTTTGTTAATGGTTTATCAGACATAAATTCACCTTAGTAATTGTAATAATTTTAACAGGAAAGACTAACCGGATTAGCTCTGCTGACATTAGTGAAGCAGCGAAATAGACGGTTTCCTGATTTACGCCATTTCTGCAAATCCTGTGCGTTAATGCCGTAGCTGCTGAACAACATAAAGGTGTCGTCCAGGTATTCATCAATTTGCTCTATCAACTTATTATCTTCATTGTACTTAATTTTATAATTAAGTGCGAAGGTGGCGATATGCTCGATCAGCTCGTTAAGCTGTAAATTGATAGCAGACGTTGGATCGTTCACCCAGCCATGGTTACTTTCTTCAAGATTGGCAAGGCAGTCATGGTACAAGGATTCGCAGAGAAATTTCAACTGCGCGATATCATGCCTTTTTGGCGAGTACTCGTCCATAGCGCATCCCCTTCTGAGTGATTTTTTACTCACCGAACATCATGTCGGGATGGATACAACTTGCTTAGCTACACGGGAGCTGTGTTCCTGATAACTCTAACTATAAGCCACTCTGATCAAGATTTCACCGCGCTATTACGAAAAATTACAATTAAATCGTTACTGTTCGAGCCTTTACGCAAATCTACCTTTTGCAGCGAACGCGTTAATCAATAAAAAAGACGATTTTTATCGGTTCCTTAGAATTCATTGAGTTAGCGCAAAGTTTCATGTGAAGTCCGAAACCAGATATCTTCAGATATTTTCCATTGCTTAGGAATAGTCCGAATAATTTACGTCACGAAATGATAATAAAAGAATGCTGAGTTCCTGGTGTAAGTTATCGGCCTATTATGATAGGCCTTATTAAAAAAGAGGAAAATAAATAGAAAGGCAATAGGTCTATTTTATGATTTTTTCTGAAAAAGAAAAAGGCCGCAAATGCGGCCTTTTTATCATGTGAAACCGGTATCAGTGATGTTCTACCGAATGATTGTGCTCAACGTCTTCATTCTTACGACTGAAGCGGCGGCGAACCACCACGAAGAACACCGGTACGAAGAAGATCGCAAGAACGGTCGCGGTTACCATCCCACCCATTACGCCGGTACCTACTGCGTTCTGTGCGCCGGAGCCCGCGCCGGAGCTGATAACCAGCGGCATAACGCCGAGGATAAATGCCAGGGACGTCATCAGGATTGGACGCAAACGCATACGAACGGCTTCCAGCGTTGCTTCAATCAGGCCTTTTCCTTCTTTCTCCATCAGATCTTTGGCGAATTCGACGATTAGTATCGCGTTCTTCGCCGACAAGCCAATGGTTGTCAGCAGGCCCACCTGGAAGTAAACGTCGTTGGTCAGCCCACGGAACGTTGCGGCAAGCAGCGCACCGATAACCCCCAGCGGAACCACCAGCATAACGGAGAATGGAATCGACCAGCTCTCATACAATGCCGCCAGACACAGGAACACCACAATCAGTGAAATGGCGTACAGGGCAGGGGCCTGGTTACCGGACAGACGTTCCTGATAGGACATGCCGGTCCAGTCGTAGCCGACACCCGCAGGCAGTTTGCTGGCCAGTTCTTCCATCAGGTTCATGGCTTCACCGGTGCTTCGGCCCGGCGCTGCCTGACCGAGGATTTCCATCGATGGCAAGCCGTTATAACGCTCCAGACGCGGTGAACCGTATTCCCAGCGCGAGGTTGAGAAGGCGGAGAACGGCACCATCTGGCCATCGCTGCCGCGAACATACCAGTTGCTGATATCGTTCGGCAGCATACGGTATTGCGCTTCGGACATCACGTAGACTTTCTTCACGCGACCACGGTCGATGAAGTCGTTGACGTAGCTGCCACCCCAGGCTGCACCCAGCGTGGTATTAATGTCGCTGATGGAAACACCCAGCGCCTGCGCTTTTTCCTGGTCGATATCGATCTTGTACTGCGGCGTATCTTCCAGACCGTTAGGGCGAACGCCCACCAGCAGGTCAGGGTGTTTTGCCACCTCGCCAAACAGCTGGTTACGCGCCTGAGTCAGTTTTTCGTGGCCCAGACCGCCCTGGTCAATCAGCTGGAAGTCGAAGCCGGTCGCCGTACCCAGTTCAACAATCGCTGGCAGGTTAAAGGCGAAGACCATCGCATCTTTAATCTGTGAGAAGGTGCCCATCGCGCGGCCGGTAATGGCTTCTACCTTGTTCTCTGCGCCCGGACGTTCAGACCAGTCTTTTAGAGAAACGAAGGCGATACCGGTGTTCTGACCACGACCCGCGAAGCCAAAGCCGTTAACCGCAAACACGGATTCGACGTTGTCTTTCTCTTTGGTCAGGAAGTAGTCGGTCATCTCATCCAGCACCTTTTGCGTACGCTCTTGCGTCGCACCGGCCGGAAGCTGCGCCATACTCAGGAACACGCCCTGGTCTTCATCTGGCAGGAACGAGCTTGGCAGACGAACGAACAGGAAAGCCATCCCCACCACGATGATGATATAGAGCAGCAGGTAACGACCGGTGCTGCGCAGGATGTTACCCACGCTGTCGGTGTAGTGGTGCGTACTCTTATCAAACATGCGGTTGAACCAGCCGAAGAAGCCCTTATGCTCGCCGTGACCGCCTTTCTGAATCGGCTTCAGCATCGTCGCGCACAGGGCTGGCGTCAGGATCAGTGCAACCAGTACCGACAGCGCCATCGCCGAAACAATGGTGATGGAGAACTGACGGTAAATCGCACCGGTAGAGCCGCCAAAGAAGGCCATCGGGATAAATACCGCAGACAGTACCATCGCGATACCGACCAGCGCGCCCTGGATCTGGCCCATTGATTTACGGGTTGCTTCCTTCGGCGGCAGGCCTTCTTCCGCCATGACACGCTCGACGTTTTCGACCACCACGATGGCGTCATCCACCAGCAAGCCGATGGCGAGCACCATCCCGAACATCGTCAGGGTGTTTATCGAGTAGCCAAATATCGCCAGCACCGCGAAGGTCCCGAGCAGTACAACCGGCACCGCGATGGTTGGGATCAGCGTTGCGCGGAAGTTTTGCAGGAACAAGTACATCACCAGGAAGACGAGAATGATCGCCTCAACCAGGGTTTTCACCACTTCGTGAATCGAAATTTTAACGAATGGCGTGGTGTCATACGGATAAACGATTTTCAGACCTGACGGGAAGAACGGTTCCATCTTCTTCAGTTCTGCACGGATAGCCGTCGCGGTGTCCAGTGCGTTCGCGCCCGTCGCCAGTTTGATACCCAGACCGGAAGCCGGTTTACCGTTGAACTTCGCAATGATGTCGTAGTTCTCACCGCCCAGCTCAACCTTCGCCACGTCACGCAGGCGAACCTGCGAACCGTCCTGATTCACCTTCAGCAGAATTTTGCTGAACTCATCGGCGGAGGTCAGACGCGTTTGCGCGATGATCGACGCGTTAAGCTGCTGGCCTTTCACCGGCGGTGTACCACCCAACTGACCGGCGGCAACCTGGGCGTTCTGCGCTTTAATTGCGCTGATCACGTCAACCGGCGTCAGCTGGAAGTTGTTCAGTTTATTCGGATCCATCCAGATACGCATCGCGTACTGGGAACCGAACAGCTGAACGTCACCCACACCAGACGTACGGCTGATGGCGTCCTTCATGTTGGCGCCCACGTAGTCGGAAATATCCTCCTGCGTCATGGTGCCGTTGGTGTTGATCACGCCGACAACCATCAGGAAGCTACTGGACGATTTCTCGACGCTCACGCCCTGCTGTTGTACTTCCTGCGGCAGCAGAGGCATCGCCAGCTGCAATTTGTTCTGCACCTGAACCTGTGCAATGTCCGCATCCGTACCGGATTCAAAGGTCAGGGTGATCTGAACCGTACCGGTTGAGTCACTGTTTGAGGACATGTACATCAGGTTATCGATACCGTTCATGTTCTGTTCGATAACCTGCGTAACGGTATCCTGCACCGTTTTGGCATCAGCGCCCGGATAGGTTGCGGAGATCGTCACTGCCGGCGGCGCAATCGTTGGATATTGCGCGACAGGCAGCTTCAGGATCGCAAGTCCCCCGGCCAGCATGATGATTATGGCGATCACCCACGCAAATATGGGGCGATCGATAAAGAAATTAGGCATGTCTTAACGGCTCCTGTTTAAGTTAAGACTTGGTTTGTTCTGACTGGCCAGCGGCCGACGCTTGTTGTTTGTCGTCAGATTTCACTTCCTGAGCTTTGACCTGCGCACCAGGACGAACTTTTTGCAAACCAGTAATAATTACGCGATCGCCATCTTTAAGACCTTCCGTTACCAGCCACTTGTCGCCAATCGCCTGCGTTGCAGTGATATTGCGTGTTTCGACTTTGTTATCGGCACCCACAACCAGTGCGCTCGCATCACCGCGTGGCGTACGGGTCACACCTTGCTGAGGAACCAGAATGGCGCTTGGGTTAGTCCCTTCCTCAAGACGGGCGCGTACGAACATACCGGGCAGCAGGGTTTTATCCGGATTGGGGAAAATGGCCCGGATGGTGATAGAGCCGGTGGTCTGATCGACGGTCACATCAGAAAATTCCAGTGTGCCAGTCTGTGAGAACTTGATACCGTCGTTGGTAACCAGTTCCACTTTGGCTTTACCGTTTTCCTGTTTCAGGGTGCCGTTAGCCAGCTCCTGTTTGAGACGCAGGAAATCGTTGCTGGACTGGGTGACGTCAACGTAGATCGGGTCGAGCTGCTGCACGGTGGCCAGCGCGTTGGTTTGACCGTTCTGCACCAGCGCACCTTCGGTGACGGCTGATTTACCAATGCGACCGCTGATAGGGGAGGTCACTTTGGTGTAGGCCAGGTTAATACGCGCGGTTTCTACCGCCGCTTTCGCCGCCACAACGGCTGCGTTGGCTTGCTGTGCATCGGCCAGGGCAGAATCGTAATCCTGTTGGCTGATGTACTGCGTGCCGAGCAGTTTCTTGTAACGATTCAACGTCAGCTGCGAGATTTTGGCTGCCGCTTCGGCTTTGGCCAGATCGCCCTTAGCGCTCTCATAAGACGCCTGATAGGTTGCTGGATCAATCTGATACAGAGACTCGCCTGCCTTGACATCACCGCCTTCGGTGAAGTTACGTTTCAGGATGATACCGCTCACCTGCGGACGCACTTCCGCAATGCGGTAGGCGCTGGTGCGGCCCGGTAGTTCTGTTGTCATCTGGAGAGGTTCGGATTTGAGCGTCACGACGCCAACTTCTGGCACCTGCTGAGCTCCTTGTTGAGCCTGTTTGTCGTCACATCCTGTAAGCGCTAAGCTGCCTGAGAGCATCAGAACGACCGCCAGAGGCGTTAACCCTCTGTTTTTGTTCATATGTAAACCTCGAGTGTCCGATTTCAAATTGATCAAGGGTCCTGAGTCTAAAAACCCATTGCTGCGTTTATATTATCGTCATGCTATGGTACATACATTCATAAATGTATGTAAATCTGACTCCTGTAAATTCATCAACGTATGGCACGAAAAACCAAACAACAAGCGCTGGAAACCCGACAACACATTCTGGATGTGGCAATGCGTTTGTTCTCACAGCAGGGTGTTTCGGCAACCTCGCTGGCACAGATTGCTCAGGCCGCGGGCGTCACGCGGGGAGCGATTTACTGGCATTTCAAAGACAAGTCCGATCTGTTTGGTGAAATCTGGGAGCTTTCAGAGTCCAGCATTAGCGATCTTGAGAGTGAGTATCGGGCAAAATTCCCTCACGATCCACTCTCAGTGTTAAGAGAAATTCTAGTATATATCCTTGAAGCGACGGTTGTTGAAGAGCGTCGTCGTCTGATGATGGAAATCATCTTCCATAAATGTGAGTTCGTTGGTGAAATGGCGGTGGTTCAACAGGCGCAGCGCGACCTGTGTCTGGAAAGCTACGATCGCATCGAACAGGTCCTCACGGAGTGCATGCAGGCCAAAATGCTTCCTGCCACATTACTCACCCGCCGGGCGGCGATCCTGATGCGCAGCTATATTTCCGGCCTGATGGAAAACTGGCTTTTTGCTCCGGAGTCGTTCGATCTCAGATCAGAGGCGCGCAGCTACGTCGAAATTTTTCTTGAGATGTGCCAGCTCTGTCCGACCCTTCAAAGTAAACTTAGCCCGCGCTCTGCCTGATCGGGCATGGTAAAAATCGTAGACCCTTTCCGTCGTACTATTCTGCTTCAGCCGGGCGTGATATCCTTCATGCCCGACTATTTCCGGTCATTTCTCACATCACATTCACAACTATGCTGCACATCAATCGCTCGCAACATCCTGTTCTGGCCCTGTTTTTGATCCTGCTGTTTTACTTTGCAGCCGCGCCGCTTTCATGGGCCCGTGCAGACAACGGCAGTGACATTCCCACGCGTGCTGATGTTCAGTCGCAACTCGACACCCTGAATAAGCAAAAAGATCTCTCCGCCCAGGAAAAACTCGTTCAGCAGGATCTGACGGAAACCCTGGAAACGCTGGACAAGATCGAACGCATCAAAGCCGAAACGGCCCAGCTACGGCAGAAGGTCGCTCAGGCGCCGGAGAACATGCGTAAGGCAACGGAGGCGCTGAGTGCGCTCAGCGACGTCGATAACGACGATGAAACCCGAAAAACGCTTGCCACGCTGTCGTTGCGCCAGCTTGAGTCGCGCGTGGCGCAGCTGCTGGACGATCTGCAAACGGCGCAATCCGATCTCTCAACCTACAACAGCCAGCTGGTTTCGCTGCAAACCCAGCCTGAGCGCGTGCAGAACGCCATGTACTCGGCGTCGCAACAGCTACAGCAGATACGTAACCGTCTGAATGGCATCACCGTGGGGGAAGGGGCGCTTCGTCCCACCCAGCAAACGCTGCTGAACATCCAGCAGACGCTGCTAAACGCGGAGATTGAACAGCAGCGTAAGAGTCTGGAAGGCAACACGGTGCTACAGGATGCGCTGCAAAAACAGCGTGACTACGTGACCGCGAATATCAACCGGCTTGAGCATCAGCTTCAGTTGTTGCAGGAAGCGGTGAACAGCAAGCGCCTGACGCTGACTGAAAAAACGGCGCAGGAAGCGGTTTCGCCAGACGAGACGGCCCGTATTCAGGCCAACCCGCTGGTGAAGCAGGAGCTGGAGATTAACCACCAGCTGAGCGAGCGTCTGATTCAGGCGACTGAAAACGGCAGCGCGCTGGTGCAGCAAAATATTAAGGTCAAAAACTGGCTGGATCGCGCTTTGCAGGCCGAGCGCAACGTCAAGGAGCAGATTGCCGTCCTGAAGGGCAGCCTGCTGCTGTCGCGCATTCTCTACCAGCAACAGCAGACGCTGCCTTCCGCCGACGAGCTGGAAGACATGACCAACCGCATTGCGGATTTGCGTCTTGAACAGTTTGACGTTAACCAGCAGCGCGATGCGCTATTTCAGAGCGATACCTTCGTTGCCAAAGTGGAAGAGGGCCATTCAGGTGAAGTGAACGCTGAAGTTCACGACGCGCTGTTGCAGGTGGTGGACATGCGCCGCGAATTGCTCGATCAGCTTAACAAGCAGCTGGGCAACCAGCTGATGATGGCGATTAACCTGCAAATCAACCAGCAGCAGCTGGTGAGCGTTTCTAAAAGCCTCCAGGAGATCCTGACCCAGCAGATTTTCTGGGTGAACAGCAATAAACCCATGGACTGGGACTGGTTTAAATCTTTCCCGGAAACGCTGAAATCCCAGATCAAAAGCATGAAAATTACCGTGAACTGGGAGAAAGCCTGGCCTGCGGTGATGATCGCCTTCCTGACGGGGCTGCCTTTGCTGCTCATCGCTGGCGTCATACGCTGGCGTTTGAAATGGCTGAAACAGTACCAGGCGAAGCTGGCCTCGGAAGTGGGGCAACTGCGTAACGACAGCCAGCTGCACACCCCGAAAGCGATCCTGATCGATCTGATCCGTGCTCTGCCGGTCTGCCTGTTGATACTCGCCGTGGGCCTGATCCTGCTGACCATGCAGCTGAATATCAGCGATCTGCTGTGGGCGTTCAGCAAGAAGCTGGCGCTGTTCTGGCTGGTGTTTGGTCTGTGCTGGAAAGTGCTGGAAAAAGATGGCGTCGCCGTCCGCCACTTCAACATGCCGGAAAAACTCACCAGCCACTGGCGTCGCCAGATTGTGCGCATCAGCCTCGCGCTGCTGCCGCTGCACTTCTGGTCAGTTGTGGCGGAGCTTTCCCCGCTGCACCTGATGGATGACGTGCTGGGGCAACTGGTGATTATGCTGAACCTGCTGCTGATTGCCGTTCTGATGTGGCCAATGTGCCGCGACAGCTGGCGGGATAAAGAGTCCCACAATCTTCGTCTGGCTACCGTAACGGTACTGGCGATCATTCCTCTGGCGCTGATGGTGCTGACGGCGACGGGTTACTTCTATACCACGCTGCGTCTGTCCGGTCGCTGGATCGAAACGGTTTATCTGGTGATTGTATGGAACCTGCTGTTCCAGACCGTGCTGCGTGGTTTGAGCGTGGCGGCGCGCCGCATTGCGTATCGTCGTGCTGTTGCCCGTCGGCAGCATCAGGTGAAAGAGGGGGCTGAAGGGGCAGAGCCGCAGGAAGAGCCGACCATTGCTCTGGAGCAGGTTAACCAGCAAACGATGCGTATTACCATGCTGGTGATGATCGCCCTGTTTGCGGTGATGTTCTGGGCCATCTGGTCTGATTTAATTACCGTCTTCGCCTACCTCGACAGTATCACGCTCTGGCAATACAACGGTACCGAAGCGGGCGCTGCGGTAATGAAAAGCGTCACCATGGGCAGCCTGCTCTTTGCGCTGGTGTCGTCAGTGGTTGCCTGGGCGTTGATCCGCAACCTGCCGGGTCTGCTGGAAGTGCTGGTGCTCTCAAGGCTGAACCTGCGTCAGGGGGCGTCGTACGCCATTACCACCATCCTGAACTACGTCATTATTATTGTCGGGGCGATGACGGTATTCGGCTCGCTGGGCGTCTCGTGGGATAAACTCCAGTGGCTGGCGGCGGCGTTGTCAGTGGGTCTGGGCTTCGGCTTGCAGGAGATCTTCGGTAACTTTGTCTCTGGCCTGATTATCCTGTTCGAACGTCCGGTGCGTATCGGCGATACCGTCACCATCGGTACTTTCTCCGGGACCGTCAGCAAGATCCGCATTCGTGCGACCACCATTACCGACTTCGATCGTAAAGAGGTGATCATCCCGAACAAAGCGTTTGTTACCGAGCGTCTGATCAACTGGTCGCTCTCGGATACCACCACTCGCGTGGTGATCCGACTCGGGGTGGCCTATGGCTCGGATCTGGACAAGGTGAAAGAGGTACTGCTGAAGGCGGCAGCTGACCATCCAAAAGTGATGCACGATCCTGCGCCAGCGGTATTCTTCACCACCTTCGGGCCGAGCACTTTGGATCATGAGCTGCGCCTGTACGTACGCGAACTGCGCGATCGCAGCTACACCGTCGATGAGCTGAACCGCACCATTGACCGTCTGTGTCGTGAAAACGATATTAATATCGCCTTTAACCAGCTTGAGGTTCATCTGCGCAACGAGAAAGGCGATGAGCATACGGAAGTGAAGCGCGAGATTAAGGGGGACGACCCTACTCCCGCCTAATCTATTTCCCTCTCCCCTCTGGGGAGAGGGTAGGGTGAGGGGGAAGTTTCCCCTCAAAATCTCGTCGCACAATCTCCAGCGCTTTCAGCACCGTCTCCGCCGGGATCTCGTGATTCTCCAGCAGCATAATTAAATCGACGGCCAGCTTGACCTCGTCGGGGGCATTTTCCAGTGACATCAGTGGCTCCTGTTAACGGGTCAGGCGTTCAATGACGCGTTCAATCTCATCCAGCGCCTGACGGCAGCGGACGATGCGGCCTTCCAGCGCGCTGATTTCACGCATTAATAACTGCTGCTCTTCCAGCGTTTCGCTGGTGTTCAGGCGGGCTTCGCGCTCGCGCTTCATCTCAAACAGACGGCGCTCAAACTCCTGGTTCTCCAGCCGCTTGCGCTGCCATTTACCGAGCCCCGGCGAGGCGCTGTCCCACGCCCGTAACGGCCAGGCGGCGATTTCGCGGTGCAGGGCGGTGATCTGCTCGGTAAGATGCTCCGCAAGCCACGCGACCTGTTCCTGCTGTTCACTCTCAACCGCGTGACGAAGCTCGTCGAGATTGGTCTGCGCTTCAGCAAGATAATCCTCAATGACGGTGCTGCGGGTGCGGAAGAGCTGTCGGTCAAAGCGCGGTTTCAGCGTGGCGTGGCCCATCAACGGCGTGGCCTGCGCCCGCAGCGCGATCAGCTGATTTTGCAGCCTCTCAAGAAGCAGTGCTGTTTTCAAGGCGCTCTCCAGTGGTAAAGTAGCCGTTCAGTTTGATAACGATTCGCATTATGCAGCGTACTATTTTAATCATCATTGGCTGGCTCGCGGTAGTGCTGGGCACGCTGGGTGTGGTTTTACCCTTGCTGCCGACCACCCCGTTTATCCTGTTGGCCGCCTGGTGCTTCGCCCGCTCGTCGCCGCGTTTTCACCACTGGCTTCTGTACCGCTCGTGGTTTGGCGGCTACCTGCGGCACTGGCAAAAACACCGGGCCATGCCGCCCGGGGCTAAGCCGCGCGCCATTGCCTTCATCCTGATCACCTTCGCCGTCTCGTTATGGCTGGTGAAAATGATGTGGGTGCGCATTCTGCTGCTGGCGATCCTGGTTTGCCTGCTGATCTTTATGTGGCGGATCCCCGTGGTTGATGAAAAGCAACAAAAGCACTGAAGCCTCATCATGGCGGTTGCAATTATGGCGCACAGCCAGTAAATTCGACCGTTTTCGAGCACAGGTGCGCCTGGTCAAAGGTTAAACAACTGTTACTTTGACCGACTCGTCGCGCGCCGTGAGTAACACTGTTTCATTTAGGCACAAACCGATGACCGCAACTGCACAGCAGCTTGAATATCTGAAAAATAGCATCAAAAGTATCCAGGACTATCCAAAACCTGGCATTCTTTTCCGCGATGTCACCAGCTTGCTGGAAGACCCGAAAGCGTACGCCCTCAGCATTGAACTGCTGGTTGAGCGTTATAAAAACGCCGGGATCACCAAAGTAGTAGGTACTGAAGCCCGTGGCTTCCTGTTTGGCGCACCGGTTGCGCTGGCGATGGGCGTGGGTTTTGTGCCGGTGCGTAAACCGCGCAAACTGCCGCGTGAAACCATTGCTGAGAGCTATGAACTGGAATACGGCACCGATCAGCTGGAAATTCACGTTGATGCCATCAAGCCAGGCGACAAAGTGCTGGTGGTGGACGATCTGCTGGCAACCGGCGGCACCATCGAAGCGACCGTGAAGCTGATCCGTCGTCTGGGCGGGGAAGTGACCGACGCGGCATTCATCATCAACCTGTTCGATCTCGGCGGCGAGCAGCGCCTGGAAAAACAGGGTATTACCAGCTACAGCCTGGTGCCATTCCCGGGACATTAATCCCGTATCTCACAACCTCGCTCAATGGGTGAGGTTGTGATAGCATTCCCCTCCATTAATTCACCTTCCAGCGTTGCAGAGCCTGCCCATGAGTTATCAGGTGTTAGCCCGTAAATGGCGACCACAAACCTTTGCTGACGTTGTCGGTCAGGAACATGTGCTGACGGCCCTGGCGAACGGCTTGTCGCTAGGTCGCATCCATCACGCCTATCTTTTTTCCGGCACCCGCGGCGTCGGTAAAACCTCTATTGCCCGTCTGCTGGCAAAAGGTCTGAACTGCGAAACCGGGATCACCGCCACCCCGTGCGGCGTGTGCGACAACTGTCGTGAGATCGAGCAGGGGCGTTTTGTCGATCTGATTGAGATCGACGCCGCCTCGCGCACCAAAGTGGAAGATACCCGCGATCTGCTCGACAACGTGCAGTACGCCCCGGCGCGCGGCCGCTTCAAGGTCTATCTGATCGATGAAGTGCACATGCTGTCGCGCCACAGCTTCAACGCCCTGCTGAAAACGCTGGAAGAGCCGCCTGCGCATGTCAAATTCCTGCTGGCGACCACCGATCCGCAAAAGCTGCCGGTCACGATCCTCTCGCGCTGCCTGCAATTCCATCTGAAGGCGCTCGACGTTGAGCAGATCCGCGCTCAGCTTGAGCATATCCTCGATGAAGAGAACATTGTCCACGAGCCGCGTGCGCTGCAACTGCTGGCCCGTGCCGCGGACGGCAGCCTGCGCGATGCGTTGAGCCTGACCGATCAGGCGATTGCCAGCGGTGACGGTAAACTCTCCACCGACGCGGTCAGTACCATGCTCGGCACGCTGGATGACGATCAGGCGCTGTCGCTTATTGAAGCGATGATTGCCGCCAACGGTGAGCGAGTGATGGCGCTCGTCAACGACGCCGCTGCCCGTGGCATTGAGTGGGAAGCGCTGCTTGTCGAGATGCTCAGCCTGCTGCACCGCGTGGCGATGCTGCAACTGTCTCCGTCGGCCATTGGCGCGGACATGGCGACCATTGAACAGCGGATGCGTGAACTTGCGCGCACCGTGCCGCCGGCTGACGTTCAGCTTTATTATCAGACGCTGCTGATTGGCCGCAAAGAGCTGCCGTTTGCACCGGATCGCCGGATGGGCGTTGAAATGACGCTGCTGCGCGCGCTGGCCTTCCATCCGCGCAAGCCATTGCCGGAGCCGGAAACGCCCCGGCAGTCCTTTGCGCCGGTTGCGCCGACCGCGGTAATGTCACCGCAGCAGGTGCCACCGCAACCGGCATCGCCGCCGCCGCAAAACGTGCCGCTGTCGGATGCCACCAGTTCGGTGCTTGCCGCACGAAGCCAGTTGCAACGTGCGCAGGGAGCAACCAAACCAAAAAAGAGTGAACCGGCAGCGCCTGCAAGAGCGCGGCCGGTGAACAACGCCGCGCTTGAACGACTGGCCTCGGTAACGGAGCGCGTGCAGTCGCGTCCGGCACCGTCCGCGCTTGAGCAAAAAGCCCCGGCGAAAGAAGAGGCATACCGCTGGAAGGCGACCACCGTTGTTGAAACGGTCAAGGAAGTGGTCGCCACGCCAAAAGCGCTGAAAAAGGCGCTGGAGCATGAAAAAACGCCGGAGCTATCCGCGAAGCTCGCGGAAGAATCCATTGAGCGCGACGCCTGGGCCGCCGAGGTCAGCAAACTGCAACTGCCGAAGCTGGTGGAGCAGGTCGCGCTGAACGCCTGGAAAGAGCAGGACGGTAATCAGGTGCGTCTGCACCTGCGCCCTGGCCAGCGGCACCTCAACTCCCCTGGCGCGCAAAAGGCGCTGGCCGAGGCGCTTAGCGCATTACAGGGTGTGCCGGTTGAATTGACTATCATTGAAGATGATAATCCGGCGGTGAAAACGCCGCTCGAGTGGCGTCAGGCCATTTATGAAGAGAAGCTCGCGCAGGCGCGCGAGGCGATTATTGCGGATAACAACATCCAGACCCTGCGCCGGTTCTTCGACGCCGATCTGGATGAAGAGAGTATTCGCCCCATTTGATCGTGAGTCTGACTTACGGTTGTAATCCTTAACGTGAAAGAAGAGAGAAGCCTATGTTTGGTGGAAAAGGCGGTCTGGGTGGTCTGATGAAGCAGGCTCAGCAGATGCAGGAAAAAATGCAGAAGATGCAGGAAGAGATCGCTCAGCTGGAAGTCACGGGTGAATCCGGTGCCGGTCTGGTCAAGGTGACCATCAACGGTGCGCATAACTGCCGTCGCGTTGAAATCGACCCGAGCCTGCTCGAAGACGACAAAGAGATGCTGGAAGATCTGGTTGCAGCCGCGTTTAACGATGCCGCTCGCCGTATCGACGAAACCCAGAAAGAGAAAATGGCCTCTGTTTCCAGCGGTATGCAACTGCCGCCGGGCTTTAAGATGCCATTCTGATGCAAACCAGTCCGCTGCTCACGCAGTTAATGGAAGCACTGCGCTGCCTGCCGGGCGTTGGCCCGAAGTCGGCGCAGCGTATGGCGTTTACGCTATTGCAGCGCGACCGCAGCGGCGGTATGCGCCTGGCGCAGGCTCTGACCCGCGCCATGTCAGAAATTGGCCACTGTGCGGATTGCCGGACCTTTACCGAGCAGGACGTATGTAACATCTGCACGAACCCGCGTCGTCAGGAAAACGGTCAGATTTGCGTGGTGGAGAGTCCGGCGGACATCTACGCCATCGAACAAACCGGGCAGTTTTCCGGCCGCTATTTCGTGCTGATGGGGCATCTCTCCCCGCTGGATGGCATCGGCCCGGACGATATTGGTCTCGATCGCCTGGAGCAGCGTCTGGAGTCGGAAACCATCAAAGAGGTGATCCTCGCCACCAACCCGACGGTGGAAGGGGAGGCAACCGCCAACTACATCGCCGAGCTGTGCGCGCAGTACGGCGTTGACGCCAGCCGCATCGCCCACGGCGTGCCGGTCGGCGGTGAGCTGGAGATGGTCGACGGCACCACGCTGTCACACTCGCTGGCCGGACGTCACAAGATTATTTTCTGACCAAACGGAGGCTGCGCGCGCGGCCTCCGCTTGAAAATTCCTCCCCTTATCCCCATCTCTCACTCAACGTTTTACAACCCCATTAAATGGCATTGTTGAGGTCGACTTAGATGAAAGGACAAGAAACCCGTGGTTTCCAGTCAGAAGTAAAACAGCTTCTGCACCTGATGATCCATTCCCTGTATTCCAACAAAGAAATCTTCCTGCGTGAGCTGATTTCCAACGCCTCTGATGCGGCGGACAAGCTGCGCTTCCGCGCGCTGTCTAACCCGGATCTGTATGAAGGCGACGGCGAGCTGCGCGTGCGCGTCTCGTTTAATAAAGAGAACCGCACCCTGACCATCGCCGATAACGGCATCGGGATGAACCGCGACGAGGTGATTGACCACCTCGGAACCATCGCCAAATCCGGCACCAAAGCGTTCCTTGAGTCCATGGGCTCTGACCAGGCGAAAGACAGCCAGCTGATCGGTCAGTTCGGCGTAGGCTTCTACTCGGCGTTCATCGTGGCGGACAAAGTCACCGTGCGCACCCGCGCCGCGGGCGACAGCGTCGAGAACGGCGTGCTGTGGGAGTCTAAAGGTGAAGGTGAATACACCGTTGATGACATCACCAAAGCGGATCGCGGCACAGAAATCATCCTGCACCTGCGTGAAGGCGAAGACGATTTCCTGAACGACTGGCGCGTACGATCCATCATCAGTAAGTATTCCGACCATATCGCGCTGCCGGTTGAGATTGAAAAACAGGAAGAGAAAGACGGCGAAACCGTGGTTTCCTGGGAGAAAATCAACAAGGCGCAGGCGCTGTGGACGCGTAATAAAGCTGAAATTAAAGACGACGAGTACAACGAGTTTTACAAGCACATCGCCCACGACTTCACCGATCCGCTGACCTGGAGCCACAACCGTGTGGAAGGGAAACAGGAGTACACCAGCCTGCTGTACATCCCGGCGCAGGCGCCATGGGACATGTGGAACCGCGATCACAAGCACGGCCTGAAGCTGTACGTGCAGCGCGTCTTCATCATGGACGACGCCGAGCAGTTCATGCCGAACTACCTGCGCTTTGTGCGTGGCCTGATAGACTCCAACGATCTGCCGCTGAACGTCTCCCGTGAAATTCTTCAGGACAGCACCGTCACCCGTAACCTGCGCAACGCCCTGACCAAACGTGCGTTGCAGATGCTGGAAAAACTGGCGAAGGACGATGCGGAAAAATACCAGACCTTCTGGAAACAGTTTGGCCTGGTGCTGAAAGAAGGTCCGGCGGAAGATACTGCGAACGTGGAAGCTATCGCTAAACTGCTGCGCTTCGCCTCTACGCACAACGACTCCTCCGCCCAGACCGTGTCGCTGGAAGAGTACGTCTCCCGCATGAAAGAAGGGCAGGAGAAGATCTACTACATCACCGCCGACAGCTATGCGGCAGCGAAGAGCAGCCCGCATCTGGAACTGCTGCGTAAGAAAGGCATCGAAGTGCTGCTGCTGTCTGACCGCATCGACGAGTGGATGATGAACTACCTGACCGAGTTCGACGGTAAATCCTTCCAGTCCGTTGCCAAAGCCGACGAGTCTATCGATAAGCTGGCGGATGAAGTGGACGACAGCGCGAAAGAAGCCGAGAAGGCGCTGGAGCCGTTCGTTGAGCGCGTTAAAACGCTGCTGGGCGACCGCGTGAAAGAGGTGCGCTTCACGCACCGTCTGACCGATACGCCAGCCATTGTCACCACCGATGCGGACGAAATGAGCACCCAGATGGCGAAACTGTTCGCTGCGGCGGGCCAGGCCGTGCCGGATGTGAAATATATCTTTGAGCTTAATCCGGATCACCCGCTGGTGAAACGCGCGGCGGATACCCAGGACGACGCCCGCTTTGCGGAGTGGGTTGAACTGCTGCTGGATCAGTCCCTGCTGGCCGAGCGCGGTACGCTGGAAGATCCTAACCTGTTCATTAAACGTGTGAATGCGCTGCTGCTGGCGTAATCTTCGCTCACCCCGGCCCTCTCCCACAGGGAGAGGGTGAAAGAGTTCCCTCTCCCTGTGGGAGAGGGTTAGGGTGAGGGCACCAGACCGCACGAAGCCAAATTATCTCCCCCCGTTAACCGTTTCAGCCTTCCCGCCTTCCTTGAGCCATACCCGTTCTGGTGGTATTGTTTAGCGCTTTTTGAAAAATTGAATCGACTTTTGAGGGGATTTTCGCAATGCGTATTATTCTGCTTGGCGCTCCGGGCGCGGGTAAAGGAACTCAGGCTCAGTTCATCATGGAGAAATACGGTATTCCGCAAATCTCCACCGGTGACATGCTGCGCGCCGCTGTTAAATCTGGCTCCGAGCTGGGTAAACAAGCGAAAGACATCATGGACGCAGGCAAACTGGTGACCGACGAACTGGTTATCGCGCTGGTTAAAGAGCGCATTGCTCAGGAAGACTGCCGTAACGGTTTCCTGCTTGACGGCTTCCCGCGCACCATTCCTCAGGCTGACGCCATGAAAGAAGCGGGCATCAACGTGGATTACGTGCTGGAGTTCGACGTACCAGACGAGCTGATCGTTGACCGTATCGTTGGCCGTCGCGTACACGCTGCTTCTGGCCGCGTTTACCACATCAAATTCAACCCACCTAAGGTTGAAGGCAAAGACGACGTGACCGGCGAAGAGCTGACCACCCGTAAAGACGATCAGGAAGAAACCGTGCGTAAACGCCTGGTGGAATATCATCAGATGACCGCACCGCTGATCGGCTACTACACCAAAGAAGCGCAGGCGGGTAACACCAAATACGCGAAAGTGGACGGCACCAAAGCCGTGGCTGACGTACGTGCAGAGCTGGAAAAAATCCTCGGCTAAGCGCACCTCTCTCACCCGGAGCCCCGGGTGAGAAAAATTCTCATCTTACCTATTACAGCAATGGGTTTCGTTTAAACGCATTTCCGCTACAATTGACAGCCTATCAAATGGTTAAGAGGCGTGAATGAGTCAGGCGAAAACCGGCATCCTGCTTGCCAATCTGGGCACCCCAGAAGCACCTACTCCAGCGGCGGTCAAACGCTACCTGCGACAATTTTTAAGCGACACGCGCGTCGTGGATACCCCAAGACTGCTGTGGTGGCCACTGCTGCGCGGCGTCATTCTGCCGATTCGTTCCCCGCGTGTGGCAAAGCTCTATCAGTCCGTGTGGATGGAAGAGGGCTCGCCGCTGATGGTGTACAGCCGTCGTCAGGAGAAGGCGCTGGCCGCCCGCCTGCCGGACATGCCCGTTGCGCTCGGCATGAGCTACGGTAAGCCGTCCCTGGAAAGCGCCGTCGACTCTCTGCTGGCGCAGGGCGTTGAACACATTGTGGTGCTGGCCCTTTATCCGCAGTATTCGTGCTCCACGGTAGCTGCCGTCTGGGACGAACTGGCGCGCATTCTGGCGACCCGCCGCCGTATACCGGGTATCACCTTTATCCGCGACTACGCCGATAACGAGCTGTACATTCAGGCGCTTGCCAGCAGCGCGCGCGCGTCGTTTGAAAAACACGGCGAGCCGGATCTGCTGCTGCTCTCCTATCACGGTATTCCGCAGCGTTTCGCGAACGAAGGGGATGATTACCCCCAGCGTTGCCGCGATACCACCCGCGAGCTGGTCTCCGCCCTCGGCCTGCCGCCTGAGAAGGTGATGATGACCTTCCAGTCGCGCTTCGGCCGTGAACCGTGGCTCACCCCGTATACTGATGAAACGCTTAAGATGCTGGGCGAGAAGGGCGTGAAGCACATTCAGGTGATGTCGCCGGGCTTCTCGGCGGACTGTCTGGAAACGCTGGAAGAGATTGCTGTCCAGAACAAAGAGTTCTTTATGGAGGCGGGCGGAACGAAATACGAATACATTCCTGCGCTTAACGACTCCCCTGAACACATCGACATGATGGTGTCACTGGTCACCACCCGCCGCTGATCGCGTTACGGGCCGGGTTTGTGCTACCATTCCCGGCCCGTATTCTTTGCACAGTTCAGACCATGAAATTTCCCGGTAAACGTAAGTCCAAACACTATTTCCCCGTCGATGCCCGCGATCCGCTGTTACAGCAAATTCAGCAGGAAAGCGAAACCAGCGCTGCCTGGGTGGTCGGTATCGATCAGACGCTGGTGGACATTGAAGCCAAAGTGGATGATGCGTTTGTCGCACGTTACGGTCTGAGCGCCGGGCACTCGCTGGTGATTGAGGATGACGTTGCTGAAGCGCTGTATCAGGAGCTGGTGCGCGAAAATCTTATCACCCACCAGTTTGCCGGCGGCACCATCGGCAACACCATGCACAACTACTCCGTACTGGCAGACGACCGCTCGGTGCTGCTTGGCGTGATGTGCAGCAATATCGAAATCGGTGGCTATGCCTACCGCTACCTGTGCAATACCTCCAGCCGCACCGATCTGAACTATTTGCAGGGCGTTGACGGGCCGATTGGCCGCTGCTTTACGCTGATAAGCGATTCCGGCGAGCGTACCTTTGCCATCAGCCCCGGCCATATGAACAAGCTGCGCGCTGAAAGTATCCCGGAAGAGGTGATCGCGGGCGCGTCTGCGCTGGTACTGACCTCCTATCTGGTGCGCTGCAAGCCGGGCGAACCAATGCCGGACGCAACCATGAAGGCAATTGAGTACGCGAAGAAATACAACGTGCCTGTGGTTCTGACGCTGGGCACCAAATTCGTCATTGCCGACAACCCGGAGTGGTGGCAGGCCTTCCTGAAAGAACACGTCTCGATTCTGGCGATGAATGAAGAAGAAGCCGAAGCGCTGACCGGCGAAAGCGATCCGCTGCTGGCGTCTGATAAGGCGCTGGACTGGGTGGATCTGGTGCTCTGCACCGCCGGGCCGGTCGGGCTGTATATGGCGGGCTTCACGGAAGAAGAGAGCAAGCGGAAAACCCAGCACCCGCTGCTGCCGGGCGCAATCGCCGAATTTAACCAGTACGAGTTCAGCCGCGCCATGCGTCATAAAGACTGCATCAACCCGCTGCGTATCTTCTCCCACATCGCACCGTATATGGGTGGCCCCGAGAAGATCATGAACACCAACGGTGCGGGCGACGGCGCGCTGGCCGCGCTGCTGCACGACATCACCGCCAACGCCTACCACAAAACCAATGTGCCGAATTCCAGCAAGCACACCTTCAACTGGCTGACCTACTCCTCGCTGGCGCAGGTGTGCAAGTACGCGAACCGCGTGAGTTATCAGGTGCTGAACCAGCATTCACCGCGCTTAACACGGGGGCTGCCGGAACGGGAAGACAGCCTCGAAGAGGCGTATTGGGACAGGTAAAAGCAAAACGGCAACCACAGGTTGCCGTTTTTAGTTTTTGTTCCCTCTCCCTGTGGGAGAGGGCCAGGGTGAGGGCATCAGACCGCACAAAACTTACCCCGTCACCGCCTCTTCAACGGGCGGTTTCGTCAGCATTGTCAGCATCGTATTCGCAATCTCACGCTCACCCATCACCACCTGATTCGCGCCGCGCTCGGTGATGTACTCCACTTCGTCATCATAATGGGCGCGGGCAATGATTTCGATATGCGGGCATTTTTCACGGGCTGTGGCGACAATCTCGCCAGCCTCGTAACCGTTCGGGATAGTGAGCAACAGCCAGCGAGCGCAGTCCAGATGCGCCAGATTCATAATCTCTTCGTTAGCCGCGTTGCCCAGCACCGCGCGGATGCCGCGCTCGCGAAGCTCGTCGACGCGAGTGCGGGAGGTTTCAATCACCACCAGCGGAATGCCCTGGGCCATCAGCTTCTCACCGAGCAGGCTGCCGACGCGGCCAAAACCGACCAGCAGCGCGTGGTTGCAGATATCTACGGGGATCTGTTTCTCCTCCTCAATCGCTTCTTCCAGGGTTTGCTCTTCGAGGGTTTCGGTCTTCTCGAGATATTTCTCCAGCAGGGCAAATAATACCGGGTTTAGCATGATGGAGAGGATCGCCCCCGCCAGCACCAGATTTTGCCCCGCCTGTGGCAGCAGGTTCAGGGCCATCCCCAGACCGGCAAGAATAAAGGCGAACTCGCCAATCTGCGCCAGGCTGGCGGCAATGGTCAGCGCCGTGCGCGGCGAGTGACCGAACATCCGTACCAGGAAGAAGGCGGCAACGGACTTACCAAAGATGATGATTGCCAGCGTACCCAGCACGGCCAGCGGCTGCTGAATGAGGATCAGCGGGTCGAACAGCATCCCGACGGAGACAAAGAACAGCACCGCGAATGCATCACGTAGCGGCAGGGTATCGTGCGCGGCACGGTGGCTCAGCTCGGACTCGTTCAGCACCATCCCGGCGAAGAACGCGCCCAGCGCAAAGGAGACGTCAAACAGCTCGACGGCGCCAAAGGCAATGCCCAGCGCCAGCGCAAGGACCGAAAGCGTGAACAGTTCACGCGAGCCCGTGGCGGCGCTGCGGGACATGATCCACGGCACCAGACGGCGGCCCACCAGCATCATGATGGCGATAAACGCCACAACCTTACCGATGGTAATGCTCATATCCAGCGCCAGCGAGGCGAAGCCGATATTCTCTTTTTCCATCATCCCGGCAACGGCAGGCAGCAGAACCAGCGTCAACACCATCACCAGATCTTCAACAATCAGCCAGCCTATCGCGATTTGTCCGCGCTGGCTGTCTATCAGCTGTCTCTCTTCAAGCGCGCGCAGCAGCACCACGGTACTGGCGGTTGAAAGACACAGCCCAAATACGATACCGGTCATGATTGACCAGCCCAGCACCGCCGAAAGCGCCATGCCCAGCAGCGTCGCCACCCCTATCTGGGCGATCGCTCCCGGTATGGCGATCGACTTTACCGCCATCAGATCCTTCAGGGAAAAATGCAGTCCGACGCCAAACATCAGCAGGATCACGCCCAATTCCGCCAGCTCAGGCGCCAGTTTGGTATCAGCGACAAAACCCGGCGTAAAGGGCCCTGCCAGCACGCCCGCCAGCAAATAGCCTACAAGGGGCGAAATACGCAGTTTATTGGCAATCATGCCGAGAATAAAAGCGAGCACAAGTCCACCAACAATGGTGGTGATAAGCGGTGTGGCGTGGTGCATTCCGTCTCCTTTCGCGATGGGTGATCCATTTTTGGTGCAAATACCAAAAAGCCGATTAATAGTTTATGACAATTTTTACGCTTATGTTTATGAATAATTGTTGAAATCACAATAAAAAGGCAATAAGCATGAAAAAAGGCAGATTTTGATAAATTTGCTGAGGGGAGGGAGAGGAAAGCCTTATGGCATCAGGTTATCCGGCTGCCAAAGTTTAACTTTGGCAGCCGTGAAGTCACGCTTTATGACGATTGTCAGGCAGGAATATGGTCAACATCCCCAGAAGTGGCAGGAAAGCGCAGATTTTATAGACCAGGAAGATGCTGGTGTGGTCTGCAACCATCCCCAACACGGCTGCGCCAAGGCCGCCCATGCCAAAGGCAAAACCGAAAAAGAGACCGGAAACCATACCGATACGTCCCGGCAGCAGCTCCTGCGCATAGACCAGGATGGCTGAAAATGCCGATGCGAGAATAAAACCAATAATCACCGTCAATATTCCGGTCCATTCCAGCGTTGCGTACGGTAAAACAAGCGTAAACGGCGCGACGCCGAGTATAGAGCCCCAAATCACATATTTACGTCCAATTTTATCCCCCACAGGGCCGCCTATCACCGTGCCTGCCGCCACCGCAAACAGGAAGGCAAAGAGGTGGAACTGGGCGTTTTGTACTGATAATCCGAATTTTTGCATCAGATAGAAGGTGTAATAGCTGCTAATGCTCGCCATATAGAAATATTTCGAGAAAATCAGCACCAGCAGCACGCTGACGGCAAGGATCACCTTATTGCGCGGAAGGGGATTGGTTATCTTCGCGGCAGGTTTTCCCTTATTTACGCGATGCTGCGCGGCATACCAGCGGCTGATTTGCGCCAGGACGACAATCGCCAGCAGCGCGGCCAGCACAAACCACGCCACGTTGCCTTTGCCGTAAGGCGCGATAATTACCGCCGCCAGCAGAGGACCGAGGGAGCTACCAAAGTTACCCCCCACCTGGAACAGAGACTGCGCCAGCCCGTGACGTCCGCCGGAGGCCATACGTGCCACGCGGGACGATTCCGGATGGAACACCGATGAACCGGTTCCCACCAGCGCCGCGGCAACCAGTACCGCCTCAAAGCTGCCCGCCATGGCCAGCAGCACCAGCCCGCTCAGGGTGAAGCACATGCCAATGGGCAGCGACCATGGCATCGGGTATTTGTCCGTCCAGTAGCCCACCACCGGCTGTAGCAGCGAAGAGGCCAGCTGGAAGGTCAGGGTGATCATCCCGATCTGCACGAAGGTTAATGAGAACTCAGACTGCAACAGCGGGTAGATCGCCAGAATCAGCGACTGGATCATGTCGTTGAGCAGATGAGAGAGACTGATTGCGCCTAATACTTTAAAGGAAGTGCGCGATTTCGGCGGCGACGCCGGAGCGCCCTGGACGGGCTGGGTTGATTCACTGATTGCCATAAATACCACGTCGATTTGTTATTAGAGATGCAGGGAGTAATTATTATCCGACTAACATACCCGTCCGTGACATTTGAAGAAAGTCGCAATTCTGAAAACTTATTTGTCTATTCTTGTGAGTCACTGTAATTTTTGCGTTTGTCTATGGGTCAGGGAGAGAGAAGATGAAGTTAATGAAGCGTGGCGTCGCGCTGGCGCTCATCGCCGCATGGGGGCTGACAAGCCTGCCCGCGCAGGCGTATGAAAAAGATAAAACCTATAAAATTACCATTCTGCATACTAACGATCATCACGGCCATTTCTGGCGCAGCGAATACGGTGAATATGGCCTGGCGGCGCAAAAAACGCTGGTGGACGGCATTCGTAAAGAGGTCGCGGCCCAGGGCGGCAGCGTCCTGCTGCTGTCGGGCGGGGATATTAATACCGGGGTGCCGGAATCTGATTTACAGGATGCCGAGCCTGATTTCCGCGGCATGAATTTAATTGGTTACGACGCGATGGCGGTCGGAAACCACGAGTTTGATAATCCGCTGAGCGTGTTGCGCCAGCAAGAGAAGTGGTCCAAATTCCCGTTCCTTTCCGCCAATATTTATCAGAAAAGCACCGGCGAGCGCCTGTTTAAACCGTGGGCGCTGTTTAAGCGTCAGGATCTGAAGATCGCTGTCATCGGCTTAACCACCGACGATACGGCCAAAATTGGCAACCCTGAATTTTTCACCGACATCGAATTCCGTAAACCGGCGGACGAAGCGAAGCTGGTGATCCAGGAGTTGCAGCAGAATGAAAAACCGGATGTGATTATCGCGACCACCCACATGGGGCATTACGATAACGGTCAGCACGGCTCTAACGCGCCGGGCGACGTGGAGATGGCGCGCAGCCTTCCAGCGGGCTCGCTGGCGATGATTGTGGGCGGTCATTCGCAGGATCCGGTCTGCATGGCCTCTGAGAATAAAAAGCAGGTAGATTATGTGCCCGGCACGCCGTGCGCGCCTGATCGTCAGAATGGGATCTGGATTGTACAGGCCCACGAGTGGGGTAAATACGTTGGCCGCGCGGATTTCGAATTCCGTAACGGCGAAATGAAGCTGGTGCACTATCAGCTCATCCCGGTCAACCTGAAGAAGAAAGTGACCTACCCGGATGGCAAAAGCGAGCGCGTACTCTACACGCCAGAGATCGCTGAAAACCAGCAGATGCTCTCTCTGCTGACGCCGTTCCAGAGCAAAGGGAAAGCGCAGCTGGACGTGAAGATTGGCACGCTTAACGGACGACTGGAAGGGGACCGCAGCAAAGTCCGCTTTGTACAGACCAACATGGGGCGTCTGGTGCTGGCCGCGCAGATGGCGCGCACGAATGCGGATTTCGGCGTGATGAGCGGCGGCGGTATTCGTGATTCCATTGAAGGCGGAGACATCACCTATAAAGACGTGCTCAAAGTGCAGCCGTTTGGCAACGTGGTGGTCTATGCGGACATGAGCGGGAAGGAGGTGATTGACTACCTGACCGCCGTGGCGCAGATGAGGCCGGATTCCGGGGCGTATCCGCAGTTTGCTAACGTCAGCTTCGTCGCGAAGGACGGCAAGCTTAACGATCTCAAAATCAAAGGCGAACCGGTTGATCCGGCGAAAACCTACCGCCTGGCAACGTTAAGCTTTAACGCCACCGGCGGCGACGGCTATCCGCATATCGATAACAAACCGGGCTATGTAAATACCGGGTTTATTGATGCGGAAGTGTTGAAGCAGTTTATCCAGCAAAATTCACCGATTGACGTGAACATGTATGAGCCGAAAGGCGAGGTGAGCTGGCAGTAGTGCGTTTTTTTGCCGGGTGGCGGCTTCGCCTTACCCGGCCTACATTCGAATCGTAGGCCCGGTAAGGCGAAGCCGCCACCGGGCAATTTTCTCAATCCCGGCGCGCAATATCCGCAAATTTCGCGTCCAGCATTTTCGCCAGATCGCCTGCGGCCAGTTCGATATCCAGCCCGCGTTTGCCGCCAGAAATATAGATCGTCTCAAATTCCTTCGAAGGCGCATCGATCAGCGTCGGCAGACGCTTTTTCTGGCCGAGCGGGCTGATCCCGCCGACCAGATAACCCGTTGTGCGTTGCGCAACCATCGGGTCAGCCATATCGACCTTTTTCGCTCCCAGCGCTTTGGCCACTTTCTTCAGATCAAGCTGTCCGGCGACGGGCGTCACTGCCACGGCGAGGTGCTTCATATCGCCGTTCACCGCGACCAGCAGCGTTTTGTAGACCTGGTCCGCGTTCAGCCCCAGCTTGCGCACCACTTCATCACCAAAGTTGGTTTCGTTCGGATCGTGATCGTAGGTGTGGATCCGGAAAGAAATTTTGTTTTTTTCGAGTAATTTAACGGCGGGAGTCATGGCTATCCTTCTTACGACAGACGATTCATACCAGCAGCATACGCCTGACGTTTGTCTAAAAAATAGCACCATCTTGCGCAATAGTATTGGCAGTGATGGTTACTTTGAGCGACAATCGGCGTAGCCGAAGGTCACTTCGGTATAATAAAAACGATGAAATTCCTCTTTGACGGGCCAATAGAGATATTGGCCATTTTTTTATTTCAGCAGCGACGGCAAATTCCCTTCTCCGTACAAATGCAACGCGCCAACCGCGACAACATAACGACCGGCAGGCAGGGCATATAGTGTCTCCCGCCACGCCTGGTTGCGCGCGTTCATCAGCACATCATACAACGATTCACTGAATGTCGACGGTAACGCCAGCTTACCGTCTGCGGGCGGCGCATCCAGCCACCAGCCAATCATCGTTTGCAGCAGACGCGCGTTGGTGTGCCAGTGGGTCAGGGTATCATCCAGCAGCATCAGGCCGTCATCGGGAAGCTGGCGAAGAAGCGCAATCTGGCTGTCCGTGCCTTCCAGTTCAATGACGGACAAGTTGCGCGCCCTTGCCGCATTCAGCAGTTGATAATCGATACCGTAATCGCCGCGCAGCCCCAGGCGCTGCGCCTGGGTGGCCTGTAGCACCATGGCAATTTGCCACAGGGGCAGAGTGTCGAGCATTGAGAGCGAGACGCCGGTCTCATCCGCAAGACGGGTAAGCTCAGCCAGCTGCGTCCCGTTAAGACGTTCCGCCAGGGGGCGATCGCTTTCCAGCCCGGCAAACGGCGATTCATGGCCGGAGATGTCGGCTTCGACGATCAGCGCGTCGGCGCGCTTCAGCAGTTTAATCAGGCCGGAGGGCAGGGGGGACATGTCCTGCGTGCCCATATGAATGCTTCCCACCAGGTGCAGATGCTGCCCGCCCGGAAGCGAAATATCCATACCGGGCCAGGCATAACGGCGGGGAAAAAGGGCGCGAAACGATGTTTTTAGACGATTAAACAGACCCATACGCGCTCCATGATCGGAAAGGTTCATGCTAGCGCGTACGGGTACAAGGTTCAATCCTTCGGTTTAAACCGCAGCAGACGGTTAGCGTTGCTCACCACGGTAATTGACGAGAGCGCCATCGCCGCACCCGCAACAACCGGGTTCAGCAGGGTACCGGTCAGCGGCCACAAAATCCCGGCGGCAATCGGAATGCCGAGCGAGTTATAGACGAAGGCCCCCAGCAGGTTCTGCTTCATGTTGCGCAACGTGGCTTTCGAAATCGCCAGCGCATCCGCCACCCCCATCAGGCTGTGGCGCATCAGGGTGATCGCCGCGGTTTCAATGGCGACATCGCTCCCGCCGCCCATCGCAATGCCTACGTCAGCCCGCGCCAGCGCCGGGGCGTCGTTGATGCCGTCGCCCACCATCGCCACCTGGCGACCCTGACTTTGCAGGTTCTTGATGGCGTCCGCTTTGCCGTCCGGCAGCACGCCCGCGATCACCTCATCAATACCGGCTTCTTTCGCAATGGCGTTGGCGGTGGTCGGGTTGTCCCCGGTCAGCATCACCAGACGATAGCCCGCGCGGTGCAGGCGCTGTAAGGCATCTACGCTGTCCTGGCGTAACGGATCGCGCACGGCCAGCAGCGCCGCCACCTGACCATCCCTCGCCAGCAGAACCGGCGTTGCGCCCTGAGAGGCCTGCGCGTTTAGCTCTGCGTCCAGCGCGGACGTATCAACGCCGTGTTCAGTCAGCAGTGCCTGGTTGCCCAGCAGCAGCGTATGGCCTTCGGCTTCACCGCTGACCCCTAAACCGCGCAGGGTGCGGAAGTTGCTGACCTGCGGCAGACGGCCATCACCGGCTTTCTCCAGGATGGCGCGCGCCAGCGGGTGGCTGGAACCTTGTTCCAGCGCGGCGGCAAGGCGCAGGGCGTCCGTCTCCGTACAGCCAACGGTACTGACGGCCACCACCTGCGGTTTGCCCTCGGTGAGCGTGCCGGTTTTATCAAAGACAAGGGTGTCCAGCGTGCTTGCCCGTTGCAGGGCGTCAGCATCACGGACCAGTACGCCAAATTCGGCGGCGCGTCCGACCCCAGAGATAATCGACATCGGCGTGGCCAGGCCAAGGGCACAAGGGCAGGCGATGATCAGCACCGTGGTGGCGATCACCAGGGTGTAGACAATCTGCGGCGCCGGGCCGAAGAAATACCAGATCGCCGCGCTCAGCAGGGCAATACCGACGACCACCGGCACAAAAATGGCGGAGATTTTATCGGCAAGCTGACCAATCTCCGGCTTACTGCTCTGCGCCTGGCGGACCATGCGAATGATGCGTGACAGCGTGGTATGGCTCCCGACCGCGCTGGCGCGGAACAGTACGCTGCCGTCCTGTACCACCGTACCCGCATGCACCGCATCGCCCTGAGATTTCTGCTGGGGTATCGGCTCGCCGGTCAGCATCGCTTCATCCAGCCAGGCATCGCCCTGGGTGATTTCACCGTCGACGGGCACGCGGTCGCCGGTGGTCAGGCGCAGCGTCATTCCCGGCTGTACCTCTGAGAGCGGAACGCTTTTTTCCCCGTCATCCGTGACCACGCGGGCCGTCGGCGGGGTTAAATCGAGTAATCTTTCCAGCGCTTTCGACGAGCGCTGACGCGCGCGGGCTTCGAGCATATGGCCTAAGTTAATCAGACCGATAATCATCGCACTCGCTTCATAATAGAGATGGCGCGCCTCCATCGGGAACCACTGCGGCCAGACGTTCACGCTCATCGAATACAGCCACGCCGCGCCGGTACCGAGCGCGACCAGCGTGTCCATCGTCGCGGTGCGGTTTTTCAGGCTCTTCCAGGCGCTGGTATAGAAATGTCCGCCAGCAAACACCATCACCGCAAGGGTAATCAGACCAATCACCAGCCACAGGGTGCGGTTTTCAGCGGTGACCATCATGTTGTCACCCATCATGCCCCACACCATCACCGGAATACCGACCAGCAGGGCGACAATCGCCTGCCAGCGGAAACGCTTCATAGTGGCGACAGCCGTTTCCTGCTGGCGCTCGCGGCGCTCGGCATCATCTTCGATGGCCTCCGCCCCGTAGCCCGCTTTCTCCACGGCCTGCACTAACTCTGCGGCGGAGGCGCTGCCCATCACCAGCGCAGTACGCTCCGCCAGGTTTACCCGTGCCTGTGCGACGCCCGGTACCGCCAGTAAGGCGTTTTGTACCCGGGAGACGCAGCTGGCGCAGCTCATGCCGTTGATCAGCAGCTGTTGGCTGTCATCAATGTCATCAGCTACCGGAAGCTCAGGAGTGGCCGCTGTCAGTGCTTCCGACGGGGATGATGACTCTGCCAGCGGTTTAGCCTTTGGGTGGCTTAACTCCGCCCCGTAACCGGCCTGTTTAATGGTATCAATCAGCGCGTCGGCGCTGGCGCTGCCGGTCACGGCGGCATGATCGATAGTCACCTCAGCGCTTTCCACGTCAGGACGCTGCTCCAGGCTTTCTTTAACGCGTTTGACACAGTGGCCGCAGGAGAGGCCGTCCAGTGTCAGGTCAATAGTGTGAGACATAACAAAACTCCCGTATAATGTTCTGGTCAATTGTTGACCTTCACTCTGCTTTTCGCTAACTGTTATGAAGGTTAAACCTTCCATCAAGGGGAAGGTCAAGGGGGAAATGTGAATATCAGCGATGTTGCGAAAAAAACCGGCTTAACCAGCAAAGCGATTCGCTTTTATGAGGAAAAAGGGCTGGTGACGCCACCGTTGCGCAGTGAGAACGGCTACCGCAGCTATACGCAGCTGCATCTTGATGAACTGACGTTACTGCGCCAGGCAAGACAGGTAGGATTTAACCTTGAAGAGTGCGGCGAGCTGGTTAACCTGTTTAACGATCCGAAACGCCACAGTGCCGACGTGAAAAAACGTACGCTGGAAAAAGTGGCGGAGATCGAACGCCATATCATCGAATTACAGGCGATGCGTGAGCAACTGTTACAACTGGCAGAATCCTGCCCGGGAGATGACAGCGCCGAGTGCCCGATTATCGACAATCTTTCCGGCTGCTGCCACCGTAAAACCCACGCCTAACAGGCTTTAACCCGCAGGGTAATGCCTTCCACCGCAATGACCTCAACCCGCGTGCCGGCGCTGAGGTCATCGTCGGCCACCACCGGCCACGAACTGTCCCCCACGCGCATATGACCGCGTCCGTTGATCAGCGCGTTATCAAGCGTAAAGCGTCTACCCACGATCTGCTGCCCACGCTGGTTGAGGTGCGCGTCGACCGGCTTCTGCGCCTTCACCCGTTTGTTCAGCCAGCGCCACCACAGCCAGGCGGCCAGCAGCGTCAGCACGGCAAACAGCGCGCCCTGCCACTCCCAGCCGACAGGCAGCAGCCAGACGACCAGCCCGGTAATCACCGCGGCAACCCCGCTCCACAGCAGATAACCGTTGCCGCCAAGCATCTCGGCGGCCAGCAGTAAGCCGCCAAGGCTTAGCCAGAACGCATGAGGATGTGCAACGATGAGCTCAATCATTTTTTACGCTCGTTTCCGCCGTCTTTGATCAACTCGGCAATTCCGGCGATAGATCCCATCAGACTGCTGGCATCCAGCGGCATCATTACCACCTTGCTGTTGTTCGCGGAGCCGATCTCCTTCAGCGCATCGGTATATTTTTGCGCGACGAAGTAGTTCACGGCCTGGATATCCCCGGCGGCAATCGCCTCGGAGACCATTTGCGTCGCACGGGCTTCTGCTTCTGCCGAACGTTCACGCGCTTCCGCCTGGAGGAAGGCAGACTGACGGTCGCCCTCGGCTTTCAGGATCTGCGACTGTTTTTCCCCTTCCGCTTTCAGGATTTCAGCCTGACGCACCCCTTCGGCTTCAAGAATATAGGCACGCTTGGTACGCTCGGCCTTCATCTGCGCGTTCATGGAAGCAATCAGCTCTGCCGGTGGGCGCACGTCGCGGATCTCAATGCGGGTCACTTTGATCCCCCACGGATTGGTGGCTTCATCCACAATGTGCAGCAGGCGGGTATTAATGCTGTCGCGCTGGGAGAGCATTTCGTCCAGCTCCATTGAGCCAAGCACGGTACGGATGTTGGTCATGGTCAGGTTGACGATCGCCAGCTCCAGGTTGCTCACCTCATAGGCCGCTTTCGGCGCATCAATCACCTGAATAAAGCACACCGCATCGATGGTGACGTTGGCGTTATCCTTGGAGATGACTTCCTGGGAAGGGATATCCAGCACCTGCTCCATCATATTGATCTTACGCCCAATTCTGTCCATGAACGGGACGATCAGGCTTAAACCCGGCTGAAGAGTATTGGTGTAGCGACCGAAGCGTTCGACGGTCCACTGGTAACCCTGCGGGACAATTTTGACGCCTGCGCCCACGATAACCAGCGCAACGAATATAAGGACAGGAACAACGATGAGCATAAAAACCTCCTGTTTTGCATGCCGTAACGAGAAAAACTGCGTATTTGTTGAACGTAAGTATATCGGCTAACGAACAGGATTTCGCCCCTGTAAAGAGGTGGGAACCGGACTGGCAGAAATAAAACGCCCCGTTCGGGATGCGGGGCGCAAAGCGTTACTTTTCAGACCAGGTATAGCTGAAGTCAGTGATAAACCCATCCCCGGCGTCAGCGATAGCTTTTGATAAGCCCTGATAGTATTTTTCCAGGCCGATGGCCTCTATCTGCTGGATCTGCTCGCGAACGGGAGCGCAGAACAATACCGCATTGCCCGCCCCGACACGTTTGTTGTTCGGCGGCAGATCGCCGGTAATCGCCTTAAACCAGGTTCTGATCCCTTGCTTTAAGCTGTGCGGCGCTTTTGTAAGATCCTCCTGGCCGGTCAGCACCTGTAGGGTAGGGAATTCATTAGCATTGACGGCGGTTTTCATACGCGCAAAGAACGCGGTAAAAAGCTCAAAAGAGCCGAGATCTGTGACGCGAGGCTTGGTGGTTTTTCCGTTTTTATTGCCCATTTTTCCGGCAGGGGCTGTAGGCGCCGGAACCACATTGACCTTATGCAGATCCAGACCAAACAGCAGATTGCAGTGCGCCCGGCGCTCTTTAAGCGGGTAGGACATCAGCACGTCAATAAACGCCGTCGCCTTCACATCGGCCAGATCATGGTTAATCAGCCATTGCGAGCGGGCAAATTCCGCGGGGGAAACGAACCAGTCCGGCACCTCAGTAAAGCGTCTGGATTTACCCTTGCCGTCAAACTCGAGAAAGTACGCTCCATCATCGAATGCAAAATAGCAGTTTTTAAAGCTACCGATTGTGGTGTTAACGATGAGCGCCTTCTTAACAAAATCGACCACCTCTGCACCCATGACAAAACGCGTGAGTTCAGAAGAATTGATGACTTCCATTAATGTTTCCACATCAGGAACACCAGGCTTCAGGGAAGAGAACTCATAAAAGATATGTGTCATGTTGCTGACTTCCTGTAGTTATAGAGGTGACAATTAGCGAGCAAAAAGTTTAACACTTGCTATAGGTTAAGGCTATTCGCGCTGCGTAGCGGAAAGGATTATGCTAAAGGCTGTTCTTATTACAGCGGTTAATGGAATCGGAATGAATAATAAAAAAAATCTTCTGGATATCAGGGATGTTGGCTTTCGTGTGGGTGATAACACCATCCTTCAGCACGTTGATTTTTGTCTCTCTCCGGGCGAATTTAAACTGATAACTGGCCCCTCCGGCTGCGGCAAAAGCACCCTCCTGAAAATCGTGGCTTCGCTACTGAGCCCAACGGAGGGAACCATCCTGTTTGCAGGAAAAGATATCGCCACGCTTTCACCGGAAAGCTATCGCCAGCAGGTGTCATACTGCGTGCAAACCCCGTCCCTGTTTGGCGACACGGTGTACGACAATCTGGTTTTCCCCTGGCACATCCGCAACCAAACGCCTGATCCGAAAAAGTTTACCGACGATCTGACCCGGTTCGGGCTTTCGCCGGAGACGCTGACCAAATCGATCGCCGAACTGTCGGGAGGGGAAAAGCAGCGCGTCTCGCTGATCCGTAACCTGCAATTCTTGCCGAAGGCGCTGTTGCTGGACGAAATCACCAGCGCGCTGGATGACGCTAACAAGCGCAACGTCAATGACATTATCCATCGCTACGCCCGGGAGCAGAATATTGCCGTGCTGTGGGTGACGCATGATTCAAATGAAATTACCCATGCGGATGATGTCATCACGCTCAGGCCGCAGGGCGGGAAAATGGAGGAGGCTCATCGTGGGTGAACATAACATAACCAACGAATCGCTGGCGCTGTCGATGGTCCTGGTGCTGGTGGCGATTGTGGTCAGCTACCGGGAAAAGCTGGGGCTGGAAAAAGATATTCTTTGGAGTATCGCCCGCGCGGTCATTCAGCTCATCATCGTCGGCTATGTGCTGAAATACATCTTCAACGTCAATCATGCCGTGCTGACCCTGTTGATGGTGCTGTTTATCTGCTTTAACGCGGCATGGAACGCGCAGAAACGCAGTAAATACATCGATAAAGCGTTCATTTCGTCGTTGATCGCCATCACTACCGGGACCGCGTTAACGCTGGCGGTACTGGTACTCTCCGGCTCGATAGAATTTACGCCGATGCAGGTGATCCCCATTTCCGGGATGATTGCGGGCAATGCGATGGTGGCGGTCGGGTTGTGCTACAACAATCTGGGGCAACGGTTCAGCAGTGAACAGCAGCAGCTTCAGGAGAAGCTAAGCCTGGGCGCAACGCCGAAGGTGGCCTCGGCGCGGTTGATCCGCGACAGCATTCGCTCTTCGCTGATCCCAACGGTGGATTCCGCCAAAACGGTGGGTCTGGTGAGCCTGCCGGGCATGATGTCGGGGCTGATTTTTGCCGGTATCGATCCGGTAAAAGCGATTAAGTACCAGATTATGGTGACGTTTATGCTGCTCTCTACGGCGAGCCTGTCCACCATCATTGCCTGCTACCTGACCTATCGGAAGTTTTACAACGCGCGCCACCAGCTGGTGGTGACGCAGTTGAAAAAGACGGGGTAATATCGGCTTTTGTAGTCCCGGTAAGCGTTAGCGCCACCGGGCATTTTTTTGCTAGTAGAGCAACGCGTACAGCTGACGACGATATTTCGACGCCAGCGCGTCACCGGTACCCAGCGCGGCCAGGATCTCCTGGAACATCTTCCGCGCCTGTCCGTCTGCGGCGCCCAGGTCCTTCTGAAGATGGCTAAACAGCAGCTCCAGCGCCTCTTCGTTACGCCCCACCTGATGAAGCTGAAGCGCCAGCTGGCTTGCCAGCGCGGCATCCTGCGGGTTGTCCGCAACCTGCTGCTGAAGCTGTTGAATTTCAGGGGTATCGGCCGCCTGTTTCAGCAGGTCAATCTGCGCCACCAGACCCTGATAACGGGTATCCTGATCCTGCATCGGCACCGTTTTCAGCACGGCTTCCGCGTCTTCAGGGCGGTGCAGCGCAATCTGGGTCTCTGCCAGCAGCAGACCAATCTGGCTGTTCTGGTTCGACAGCTGCCACGCGTCTTTTAACAGCGGCAGCGCCTCGTCGTACTTGCCTTCCTGCATCAGCGCCATGGCTTCCTGCGCTTTCAGCTCTTCTTCGCGCGGCAGAACTTTATCCAGCAGGGCGCGGATCGCCTCTTCCGGCTGCGGCCCCTGGAAGCCATCCACCGGCTGACCGTTCTGGAACAGATAGACGGTTGGGATCGCGCGCAGGCCAAACTGGGAAGCCACCATTGGTTCGGCGTCACAATCCAGCTTCGCCAGAATGAACTGACCGTTGTACTGCGCGGCAAGGCTTTCCAGGACCGGCGTCAGTTGCAGGCAGTGTTGGCTGCGTTCAGACCAGAAGTAGAACAGCACCGGTTTAGTCATTGACTGTTCGAGCGTCTGTTGCAGGTTAGCTTCAGTTATGTTGACGATATTCTGTACGGACATGCGGCATTCTCTTTTATCGGTTTACTCTTTACATGGGGGTAAGCGTCGTCGCTTCAACTCAACCCTGCAAAATTTTGTCCATCATCCGCCCCGGCAGCAGGCGTTTCAACCAGCCGACGGCATGGGTTACCAGCGTGACCGGATAGCGCATTTTAGGGGTATCGCTCTCAAACGCGTGGCGCACTTTGGCAACGACGGCTTCTGGCCCAAGCGTAAAACGCGCCGCGATGCCGGGGTTTTCGACCGGTTTGTCCGCCTGCGTCTGGTTAACGTTTTCCGTAAAGCGGGTGCGGATCGGGCCCGGTTCAATCAGGCTGACCTTAATACCGCTGTGGCGCAGCTCCATGCGCAACGCATCGGACCAGGCTTCAAGCGCATATTTGCTGGCGGCGTAAGCCCCGCGGCCCGGCGTGGAGATCAGGCCCATGACCGAGGAGGTCATCACGATGCGCCCTTCGCCGTGCGGCAGCATGGCGGGGAGAAGGCGCATGGTAAGCTGATGCGCCCCGAAAAAGTTTGCGGAGAACTGCTGCTCCAGCTGTTCCCGTGAGAGAGTCTGTAGCGGGCCGTACACGCCGTAGCCCGCATTGTTGAACAGACCGTAAAGACGGTTGTTGGTCAGGGCGATAACCTCATCGGCGGCCTGCTCTACGCTCTCTGGCGAATCGAGATCCAGCAGAATGCCGGTAAATCCCAGCCCTCGCATGCGTTCGACATCCTCGGGTTTGCGGCAGGCTGCCAGTACCCAAAACCCCTGACGTTTCAGTTCAAGGGCGCTTTCAAGGCCAATTCCGCTGGAACATCCTGTTATTAAGACCGATTTTTGCATAACTTTACCTGTCAGGTTCTCAGCTGTTTGACGAGTCATGTTTTACTAAAGGAGCCAGCCGGGTTGCCATCCAGTCGGCAATGAACGGCTGGGCATCGCGATTGGGGTGAATGCCATCATCCTGCATCCACTGGGGTTTCAGATAGACCTCTTCCATGAAAAATGGCAGCAGCGGAATATCAAACTCTTTGGCAAGCTTAGGATAGATCGCGCTAAACGCCTCATTATACCGACGGCCGTAGTTGGCGGGCAGGCGAATTTGCATCAGCAGCGGCTGGGCATTGGCGGCCTTAATGGTCTGCAAAATGGTCCGCAGCGTTTGCTCCGTTTGCTGAGGCTGGAAGCCGCGCAAACCATCATTACCGCCCAGTTCAACCAGCACCCAACGCGGTTGATGCTGCTTAAGCAGGGCAGGCAGGCGCGATAAGCCTTGCTGCGACGTATCGCCGCTGATGCTGCCGTTCACGACAGACGCCCGGGACTGCCATTTATCATTGAGCAGGGCGGGCCAGGCCGCACTGGCGGCCATACGATAGCCCGCGCTCAGGCTGTCGCCCAGAATCAATAACGTGTCCGCAGCCGCCGCGCGGAAGGTCATCAGCATCAAAAACAGGAAGGGCAAATGCCAGCGGAAAACATTGTTGAAGTTCATCGTCTTAAGAAGTCCGTCGGTCAGGGAGAACACGAGCTTTCCATCCTCACCGGAGTTGAACTCGTTGTCAAACGTGCCGAAACCATCGCCCTGATTGGTGAATCCGGTTCCGGTAAGTCCACGCTGCTGGCCATTCTCGCTGGTCTGGACGATGGCAGTAGTGGTGAAGTGAACCTGGTCGGCCAGCCCCTCCACGCGCTTGATGAAGAGGCCCGCGCCGCGCTGCGTGCCCGGCATATCGGGTTTGTCTTTCAGTCATTCATGCTGATCCCGACGCTGAACGCGCTGGAAAACGTTGAGCTGCCCGGCCTGCTGCGTGGTGACAATACTCGTGAAAGCCGCGATCACGCCACGGCGTTGCTGGAACAGCTGGGGCTGGGAAAACGTCTCGACCATCTTCCGGCACAGCTTTCCGGCGGTGAGCAGCAGCGCGTGGCGCTGGCGCGGGCGTTTAACGGGCGCCCTGAAGTGCTGTTTGCCGATGAACCCACTGGTAACCTTGACCGTAAAACCGGAGACAAGATTGCCGATCTGCTGTTTTCCCTCAACCGCGAGCACGGCACCACGCTGATTCTGGTTACCCACGATCCGCAGCTGGCCGCCCGCTGCGACCGCCGCCTGCGGCTGGTGAACGGTATTCTTCAGGAGGAAGCATGATTGCCCGCTGGTTCTGGCGCGAGTGGCGCTCGCCCTCGCTGCTGATTGTCTGGCTGGCGTTGAGCCTGGCGGTGGCCTGCGTGCTGGCGCTCGGTAGCGTCAGCGATCGTATGGAGAAAGGGCTTAGCCAGCAGAGTCGGGAATTTATGGCCGGGGACCGGGCTCTGCAAAGTTCTCGCCCCGTGCCGCCGGGCTGGATTGAGGAAGCGCGCAAAGAGGGGCTGAAGGTAGGGGAGCAGATCACCTTTCAGACTATGACCTTTGCGGGCGACACGCCGCAGCTTGCCAGCGTAAAAGCCGTGGATGACATCTACCCGATGTATGGTGACTTACAAACCAGCCCGCCGGGGCTAAAACCGACGGCCGGTACGGTCCTGCTGGCATCGCGACTGATGGCGCTGCTGAATCTGAAACCAGGCGACAGTATCGACGTCGGCGACGCGACACTCAAAATTGCCGGGGAAGTGGTGCAGGAGCCCGACTCTGGATTTAATCCGTTCCAGCTTGCGCCGCGCCTGCTGATGAACACCGCTGATGTGGCGAAAACCAACGCCGTCCAGCCGGGAAGCCGTGTCACCTGGCGGTATAAGTTTGGCGGGACGCCTGCGCAGCTGGAGGCGTACGAAAAATGGCTCCTGCCGCAGCTCAAGCCGGAACACCGCTGGTACGGGCTGGAGCAGGATGACGGGGCGCTCGGCAAATCCCTCGAACGTTCCCAGCAGTTCCTGCTGCTGTTGGCGCTGTTAACTCTGCTGCTTGCCATTGCGGCGGTTGCCGTGGCGATGGGGCACTACTGCCGCAGCCGTTACGATCTGGCGGCGATCCTCAAAACCCTCGGCGCGGGCCGCGCGCAGCTGCGCAAGCTGATTGTCGGCCAGTGGCTAATGGTGCTGGCGCTGTCGGCTCTGACCGGCGGGGCGATAGGGCTGCTGTTTGAAAAGCTGCTAATGGTGCTGCTCAAACCGGTACTGCCCGCCGCATTACCGCCTGCCAGCCTCTGGCCGTGGCTGTGGGCCATCGGCGCGATGACGACGATCTCCCTGCTGGTGGGGCTACGCCCGTACCGGTTGCTGCTCGCCACCCAGCCGCTGCGCGTGCTGCGCCGCGATGTGGTGGCCAGCGTCTGGCCGCTGAAGTTCTACCTGCCGGTGATTATTGCGGTGGCGGTCGGGCTGTTGGCCTGGCTGATGGGCGGCAGCACGCTGCTGTGGGCGGTGCTGGCGGGCGCGGTGGTGCTGGCGCTGCTGTGCGGCGTAGTGGGCTGGATACTGCTTAATGTCCTGAGAAAGCTGACAGTTAAATCACTCCCCATACGGTTAGCGGTTAACCGACTGCTGCACCAGCCGTGGTCTACCCTCAGCCAGCTCTCGGCATTTTCGCTGTCGTTTATGCTGCTGGCGCTTCTGCTGGTGCTGCGCGGGGATCTGCTGGATCGCTGGCAGCAACAGCTTCCGCCGGAAAGCCCGAACTATTTCCTGATCAACATTGCTCCCGAACAGGTGACGCCGCTGAAGGGTTTCCTGTCTGAGCATCACATTATTCCGGAATCGTTCTATCCGATCGTGCGCGCCCGCCTGACGCAGATCAACGGCCAGTCGACGGAGGGAAATAAGGATGAATCGCTCAATCGCGAACTCAACCTGACCTGGCAGGCGAAACGTCCGGACCATAACCCGATCGTTGCCGGCACCTGGCCGCCGAAAGCGGGGGAAGTGTCGATGGAGGAGGGGCTGGCGACACGCCTGAAGGTGAACCTCGGCGACAGCGTGACCTTCACCGGTGATACCCAGGATTTCACCGCCAAAGTTACCAGCCTGCGTAAAGTGGACTGGGAAAGCCTGCGACCAAACTTCTTCTTCATCTTCCCGCCGGGTGCGCTGGACGGACAGCCCCAGAGCTGGCTCACCAGCTTCCGCTGGGAAAACGGCAACGGCATGCTGACGCAGCTTAACCGGGAATTTCCGACGGTGAGCCTGCTGGATATCGGCGCGATCCTCAAACAGGTCGGGCAGGTGCTGGAGCAGGTGAGCCGCGCGCTGGAGGTGATGGTAGTGCTGGTGACCGTCTGCGGTGTGCTGTTGCTGCTGGCGCAGGTGCAGGTGGGCATGCGTCAGCGTCATCAGGAGCTGGTGGTCTACCGCACGCTGGGAGCCAGTAAACGGCTGCTGCGCGCCACGCTGTGGAGCGAATTTGCCCTGCTCGGTCTGGTGGCGGGCCTGGTGGCGGCCATCGGGGCGGAAACCGCGCTGGCGGTACTCCAGAGCAAAGTCTTCGACTTCCCGTGGGAGCCCGACTGGCGGCTGTGGCTCACGCTGCCCGTCTGCGGCGCGGTGCTGCTGTCCCTGTGCGGCGGCTGGCTCGGAACCCGGCTGTTGAAAGGTAAAGCGCTATTCCGCCAGTTTGTCAGCTAGTTTACTGACGTGATGATGACGCACCGGCATTTCTGCTGGTGCGTCATCACTTAACGGCACAAATCGTTAATGCCCCTGCATTTAGTAGCACAAAACATTAAAAACCCGCCCACACAGCCCGAATTTTTCCGGTTAATATTCACCAGCTAAATATTTAGCAGCGTGTCTATCAAGGAAAAAGAATGACTATAAGAAAAACAGCGCTGGCGACAACGATCGGCGCAGCAGTGGCATTGGCTTCTTTCGCATCTCAGGCGGAAATCACCCTTCTGAAACAGGATCCGCAGGCGGGTAACCCGCTGAGCCGCCTGAACTTCACCGTTGGCGGCAGTATTCGTCCTCAGTTCCAGAATATGACCGGTGATGACGGCAAAAACAGCTACAAGCGCAACGGCTTTGACGGCGGCACCCGCTTCCGTTTCGCTGCGGATTACTACCTGTTCGATGACATCAGCTGGATCAGCTACTACGAGCTGGGTGTGAACATTCCGGCGCAGTTCAACTGGGATCATCACTACGCCGACGGCGCGCACGACACCTCTCGTCGTATGCTCTACACCGGTCTGAAGAGCGACACCTGGGGTACGCTGACCTTCGGTCAGCAGAACAGCGTGTACTATGACGTAGTGGGCGCAAAAACCGATATCTGGGACTACGACATGATTGGTCAGGCGCCAGGTAACGGGATCAACGGCGACTATGACGGCTCTTACCGTTCACGCCAGATGCTGAAGTACAAGAAAACCGTGGGCGATGCTGACATCTACGCCTCTTACCTGTTTGAAGACAGCGAATACCTGCCGGGCAACGGCCTGCGTTACAAACGTAAAGGCGGCGGTTCACTGGGTATCGATTATCACCTGACTACCGATCTGACCTGGGGCGCAGCGTGGAACTACACCCGCGCGGACATGCGTAACCCGGACAACGGCGACAGCAAATCCTACGACCAGAACATCCTTGGTACCGCCCTGAGCTGGACGCCGGATAACTGGACCTTCTCCGCAGGCGGCGGCTGGTATCAGAACTTCCTGACCACCAAAAAAGTGTCCGTTAACGACTACTTCGCCGGTGATGCATGGGGTATTGAATACTTTGCGGGTTACAAGTTCCCGGTTGGTCAGTATGCGGTGAAATCCATCCAGCCGTACTTCATGGGCGACCGTATTGAGTACGTGAATGGCCGTAACTACCAGCGCATCGACAACGGTGTGGGTATCAGCTTCCAGCTGGATTACGGTTTCCGCGTGGATTACGAACACGTGTTCACCTCCAGCACCGACAACCTGGGCGATATGAACCTGGTGCGTCTGCGTTACGACTTCTAAGTTGTCATGTAGGGTGCGGCCTGATGCCCTCACCCTGACCCTCTCCCACGGGGAGAGGGAAAAAACATTAAAAACGGCAACCCAGGTTGCCGTTTTGCTTTGACCTCGCCACCCGGCTTTATTTTTCAGCGATCGAGCCACTCAGCAATTTCTTCGTACGTCCCGCGATACACAATCTTCTCCGCCTTTTTCTCCAGCTGGTAGCCGTACATCGGGTCGTAATAGTCCTTCAGCAGCGGCACAAGCCAGCTGAAGTGCGCGTCAGTGCTGCCAGTACGCTGTTGCTCGACAAGCGCGGCATCCAGCAGGGCGGTAAATTCCGCAAAGCGTTGCAGCCCCAGACGGCGACGAATGGCGTACAGGCCGTGATGCAGATATTCGCTGTACGCTTTCCAGCCCGCCTCTTCACCGCAGGCGGCAGAAAAGTCGGCCCACATGTGGACGAAATACTCTTCGCGCAGGCGCTCAAGACGGATCTCAAACGGATCTTCAACCACCACGACAGGCGCTTCAGCCATGCGGTCGCGCAGGCACTCCGGCAGGTGGTTAGAGCCAATCATCCGGCCTTCATCTTCCAGCACCCAGCGCGCGGCGTCTTTTTTCAATAGCTCAGCCGCAAGGTGATTTTCGAAGCTCGCTTGGGAAAGCTGCGGGGTGAGCGTGCGACCAAATGACGAGCCGCGATGGTGCGCCAGCCCTTCCAGATCGATGCCCTGCGCATGCTGCTTAACCAGCAGCGTTTTACCGTTACCGGTACAGCCGCCGATAAGCACCATCGGCTTTTGTGACTGCTCAATGGTCGCCTGAATCGCCGTCTGACGCAGGGCCTTATAGCCGCCGCGGATCAGCGGGTAGTCGATGCCCGCCTCTTTCAGCCAGGCCTGGGAGATGTGTGAGCGCTGGCCACCGCGCGCGCAGCAAAGGTAGCCCTCAGGATGGGCAAGGCTGGCTTCCCGCCAGGCGCTGATGCGCGCCTCGCGCGTCTCGCCGTTGACCAGGCTATGGCCGAGCGCCAGCGCGGCGTCCGGACCCTGGCGTTTATAGCAGGTGCCGACGGCGGCACGCTCGTCGTCGTTCATTAAGGGCAGGTTGAGTGCGGCGGGCATCGCACCCTGGGCAAATTCGATCGGCGCGCGAACGTCGATTAAAGGGGTATCGGACGCGAGGATCGCGCGATAGTCCGTTCCATCGTTCATGGTGGTTCCAGAAGAAAACTGAGCAGCAATGGGCGGGGATTGTACGCCGGGGAAGGGGAAGGTCAACTCCCCGGCGAGGGATACTTACTTCAGTTTTGACTGCGCCCAGACAATACCGCTCGCATATTCTGGCGGCAGCAGGGGAACAATCGCTTCCAGCGTGGCGCTCAGGCGGTCCGTGTCGGTATCGTTCAGGTTCAGATGGCCGACCTTACGCCCCGGACGCACCTCTTTGTCGTACCAGTGCAGGTGCACCAGCGGCAGCTTCAGCCAGTTGTAGTTCAGATCGGTGCCGATCAGGTTGATCATCACCGACGGGCTGGTCACCACCGGCTGCGGCAGCGGCAGATCGGTGATGGCGCGCAGGTGCAGCTCGAACTGGCTGATGGAGGCGCCGTTTTGCGTCCAGTGGCCGCTGTTGTGCACGCGCGGCGCAAGTTCGTTGATCAGCAGACCCGACGGCGTGACGAAACACTCCATCGCCATCACGCCCACATAGCCCAGCTCATGCATAATGGCAGAGAGCATCTCTTCCGCCTGCGCCTGCTGGTCAGCATTGGCCTGCGGGAAGGCGACGCTGGTGCGCAGAATCCCGTCCTGATGCAGGTTATGCGTTAGCGGGTAAAAAACGGTGTGCCCGTCATGCCCGCGCGCGCCAACCAGCGACACTTCACCGCTAAAGTTAATGCCCTGCTCAACAATGCACTCGCCGTAGCAGTCGTCCGGCAACTCGGCGGTGTCGTTCGCGCGCAGGCGCCACTGCCCGCGGCCGTCGTAGCCGCCGACGCGACGCTTCACAATCGCCAGGTCTCCCAGCATCGCAAACACGTCATCCCACTCGCGCTTATCGGAAAGCAGCTGCCACGGCGCGGTCGCGAGGCCGAGCTTGTCGAAAAGCTGTTTTTGCGTGAGACGGTCGGCAATGATCGGGAAGACGTCGCGGTTCACAAAGGCGTTATGGCGCGCCAGCTCGCGGGTCAGGGCGGTTTCCGGCCAGCGTTCAATTTCGGCGGTGATCACGCTCTGATGGAACGGCACGGCTTCCGGCTCGGCATCCAGCCCGACGGGCCAGACGGCAATACCCAGCGGCTCACCGGCCTGACGTAGCATCCGGCCAAGCTGACCATTACCAAGAACGCAAACCTGCTTCATGCTGCACCCCGCGGATCCGGGTTATCCAGCACCTCATCGGTCTGGGCTTTACGCCACTCCGCCAGACGCTGGTGCAAATCTTTATCATGCGTCGCCAGGATCTGCGCGGCCAGCAGGGCGGCATTTGCCGCACCTGCTTTACCAATCGCCAGGGTACCGACAGGAATACCGCGCGGCATCTGGACAATAGAGTAAAGGCTATCCACCCCGCTTAACGCGGCGCTTTGCACGGGAACACCCAGTACCGGCACCAGCGTTTTGGCGGCAATCATGCCCGGCAGATGTGCTGCGCCGCCCGCACCGGCAATGATCACCTCGTAACCGTTCTCTTCGGCGCTTTCGGCGAAGCTGAACAGTTTGTCCGGGGTACGGTGTGCGGAAACCACTTCGACGTGGTGCGGAACATTCAGGATTTCAAAGATTTCGGCGGCGAACTGCATGGTAGCCCAGTCGCTTTTGGACCCCATCACGATGGCGACACGCGCCGGATTATTGCGGGAAGACATGCGTCTTAAAACTCCTGTGGTGCGGAACACACTGCTTTCGAGGGCACAGAGAATAGCATGTAATACCGGCAAGGAAAACGGTTGCGTGGTCGGGAAATGAGCGAAAAGACGGGGAGGCGTTAAAACGGGAAGGCGATCAGTTCCACACCTTCCGGCGTAACTTTGACCATCGATCCTTCGCTGTGCCAGGCGCCTAAAACCACGCGATGGGCGGGCTCGCCGTTGGCGATAAGGGAATGCACATCGGGACGATGGGTATGGCCGTGGATCAACCACTGAACGCGATGCTTCTCCATCACCTTCACCACCGCCTGCGGATTGACGTCCATGATGGTCATCGATTTGCTGCTGTTGGCGGCCTTGCTGCCCGCGCGCATTCTGGCGGCGATGCGGTTGCGGATAAACAGTGGCAGGGCGAGGAACACTTTCTGGATCCACGGGGTGTGAACTTTGGCGCGAAACGCCAGGTAGCCGGTATCGTCAGTGCAGAGCGTGTCGCCGTGCATGATCAGAATATTGCGGCCATAGAGGTTGAGCACCTGCTCTTCCGGCAGCAGCGTCATACCGCTCTCGCGGGCGTAGCGCTGGCCGATCAGGAAATCACGGTTGCCGTGAATGAAATAGCAGGGGACGCCGGAATCCACCAGCACTTTAATGGCCGCAGCTATCTCACGGTGCAGCGGGTTCGGATCGTCGTCGCCTATCCAGGCCTCAAACAGGTCGCCCAGAATGTACAGCGCGTCGGCGCTTTTCGCTTCACCGCGTAAAAAACGCAGAAAACCGGCGGTTATCGCCGGTTCTTCTGTTTGCAGATGCAGATCCGCAATAAAGAGTGTCGCCACGAATTACTCGCTGACGGTCACGCTTGTGATCACAACGTCTTCTTTAGGAACGTCCTGGTGCATACCGCTGCGGCCAGTAGAAACGGCTTTGATCTTGTCGACCACGTCCATCCCTTCAACCACTTCTGCGAATACGCAGTAGCCCCAGCCTTGCAGACTTTCGCCAGAGAAGTTCAGGAAGTCGTTGTCCGCTACGTTGATGAAGAACTGTGCGGTCGCAGAGTGTGGCGCCTGAGTACGGGCCATTGCCAGCGTACCACGGGTGTTTTTCAGGCCGTTGTTCGCTTCGTTTTTGATCGCTTCTTTCGTCTCTTTCTGGCGCATGCCAGGCTCGAAACCGCCGCCCTGGATCATAAAGCCGTTGATCACACGGTGGAAAATAGTGTTGTTGTAGAAACCTTCGCGGCAGTAGTCCAGGAAGTTTTTAACTGTTTCAGGCGCTTTGTCATCAAAGGTTTTGATTACGATATCGCCATGATTAGTGTGGAAAGTAACCATTTTTGCATCCTGTTCCGTTATTGTGGTGCGTCGACCCGTGCTCGGGTCACATATAGGGGCTTGTTATAGCATAACCACAGGACACGATCACCTTGCATTGTGTGCTGACCGTACTCCGAAATATGGGTATTATAAGGAACAAACAATCCACACACGTGTTTACATGGAATCTTCGATGTTAAAAATCTTTAATACAATGACGCGCCAAAAAGAGGAATTTAAACCTATCCATGCCGGGGAAGTCGGCATGTACGTGTGTGGTATTACGGTTTACGATCTCTGTCATATCGGCCATGGCCGTACCTTTGTCGCGTTCGACGTGGTGTCACGCTACCTGCGCTTCCTGGGCTACAACCTGAAGTACGTGCGCAATATCACCGACATCGACGACAAAATCATTAAACGTGCTAATGAAAATGGCGAAAGCTTTGTCGCGCTGGTGGATCGCATGATCGCCGAAATGCACAAGGATTTTGATGCCTTAAATATTCTGCGCCCGGACAGCGAGCCGCGTGCGACCCACCATATCCATGAAATCATTGATATCACTCAAAAGCTGATCGAGCGCGGTCACGCCTATGTGGCGGACAACGGTGACGTGATGTTCTCGGTACCGACGGACCCAACCTACGGTGCGCTTTCCCGCCAGGATCTGGACCAGCTCCAGGCCGGTGCGCGCGTAGACGTGGTTGACGTGAAGCGTAATCCGATGGACTTCGTGCTGTGGAAAATGTCCAAAGCGGGCGAACCGAGCTGGCCATCCCCGTGGGGCGAAGGGCGTCCGGGCTGGCACATTGAATGTTCCGCGATGAACTGCAAGCAGCTGGGCAACCATTTCGACATCCATGGCGGCGGTTCGGATCTGATGTTCCCGCACCATGAAAACGAAATCGCGCAGTCCACCTGTGCACACGGCGGCGAGTACGTGAACTACTGGATGCACTCCGGGATGGTGATGGTTGACCGCGAGAAGATGTCGAAATCGCTGGGTAACTTCTTCACCGTGCGCGACGTGCTGAAGTATTACGACGCGGAAACCGTGCGCTACTTCCTGATGTCTGGCCACTATCGCAGCCAGCTGAACTACAGCGAAGAGAACCTGAAGCAGGCTCGCGCTGCGCTGGAGCGTCTGTATACCGCCTTGCGCGGCACCGATAAATCTGTTCCGGCCGCAGGCGGTGAGGCGTTCGAGGCCCGCTTCGTTGAGGTCATGAACGACGACTTCAACACCCCGGAAGCCTACTCCGTGCTGTTCGACATGGCGCGTGAGGTGAACCGCCTGAAGTCAGAAGATATGGCGGCGGCCAATGCGCTGGCGTCTCATCTGCGTAAGCTCTCTTCCGTGCTCGGCCTGCTGGAGCAGGAGCCGGACCTGTTCCTGCAAAGCGGCGCGCAGGCGGACGACGGTGAAGTGGCGGAAATTGAAGCACTGATCAAAGCACGTCTCGAAGCGCGTCAGGCGAAAGACTGGGCGGCGGCGGATGCGGCGCGTAACCGTCTGACCGAGATGGGCATTATTCTGGAAGACGGCCCGCAGGGAACCACCTGGCGTCGTAAGTAGGTCCGTAACGCCCGGTGGCGCTAACGCTTACCGGGCCTACAAAATCACGACCGTAGGCCGGGTAAGGCGTAGCCGCCACCCGGCTTTTCTTTTACCTCCGCCTCCACCACAGCAACCCCATCAGCACCATCCCCGGCAGCCACACCCACAGCAGTTCTGAAATGATTACCTGATGCCCGTACGGCGTGGTGTAGCGTGACAGCGCAAACGGCGCGACCTTAATGACCTGCCACGGCGCAAAGAAGCGTTCATCAGACCATGGCCACAGCCAGCCGACGCCTTTCCCGCCTGTCGTTATTGAATCCAGCAGGCTGTGCGACAGCAATGACACGGTTAAAAACAGCCAGCACCGCGTCAGGCTGGCCCTGAACCAACGTCGGCCTGCCAGCACGCAGAGTATCGGCACCACCAGGGCAAACAGTAGCGAATGAGTGAAACCGCGGTGGCCGAAAATATTCCCGTAGGCGACACCGAATTTAAACGCCAGTACGTCGGCATCGGGCAGCATGGCGAGGACGATCCCGGCAAACAGCAGGCGGGGTGGGATGACTTTGGTTCCGAGCCCTAAGCCCAGACACAGAGGTACGGCAGCGTGGGTGATAATGGTAGGCATTGCATTTATCCATGGCAAATCATGGGAATATAGCAGCAGATCCGCCGCAGCAAACCTGTGCTAAATTCTGATTTTACGCCGATTCCCGCGCGATAAGCTGCCCGGAGAGGGTAATGCGCTGCGTTTGCAGATCCGGCTCTTTCAGCCTGCGGATCATCAGCCCTGCCGCCTGGCGGCCGGTCTCTTCGCTGGCAGACGAAACGTAAGTCAGTGACGGCGACGTGAGATTAACGTGGAGCATATCTTCAAAACCAATCAGCGCCACCTGCTGGGTTAAAAACACGTCTTTACCCACCGTGCGCCCCACCTGGTGAATACCTGAGATTGAACCGATCATCGCGTCCGGTGAATGGCAGAGCAGGGCGGTAATCGTGTTGTTCTTCTCCAGCAGCTGACGAGTCGCCATGGCCGCCGCCTGCGTGTCATCGGTGCAGGCGGGAGAATATTCCTCACGCCAGACCAGGCCGCTCTGCGTCATCGCGCTGCGAAAACCAAGCAGGCGCTGCTCGCGGATACGGCACCCGTCGCGCCCGCCAATGTAGGCGATGTTGCGGTGCCCGCGCTCGATAAGATAACGCGCGGCCAGGTTCGCCGCCTGGCGGTTATCGCGCATCACCAGGTTGCATTTCTCTTCCAGCAACGACTGCGAAACCGCCACAAGCGGCAGCGGGCAGTGACGAATGTGTTCCGGAAGAGAGGCGGCGCGGGTGTCCGACGCCAGGTAGATGACGCCCGCCACGCCCTGCTGCTTAAATGAGAGCAGGGTACGCTCAAGATGTTCGCCGTCGTTCAGCGGCTGACCGAGAAATACCATATAACCCTGTTTCTCCAGCTCCTGAACGATGCTCGCCATCACCTTGATGGAAAAGCTGTCGCTGAAGTCGCGCAGGATCAGGCCGATTAAGTTGGAGGTGTTGGCGCGAAGATTGGCAGCGGCGACGTTATGAACATAGCCCAGCGTTGTGATGGCGGCATTGACCTTCCCGATCGTCGCCTCTGAGATCTTCCCTTTCTGGCGCAGCACCAGCGAAACGGTAGAAACCGACACGCCCGCATGCTTTGCGACATCAATAATGCTGACTTTCTTCAAAACCGCTCCCTGAAATTTCCCAATTATCAGCCAGATAAGAGGCGTCCCCCAGCGTACAGGAGACGCCTCCTTCAGGCATCTTATTATTTGCCAATCATCGTGGACATGGTCTGGGCGATAAACTGTGCTCTGGCCCCGAAAATCACCTGTATTCCGTTATCGCCAACGAACACCACGCCGCGCGCGCCAAGCCCGTTCAGCCCGTCCCGGTCCACCGCTTCGCTCTTCGCCACTTCCAGACGCAGACGTGTGATGCAGGAGCCGACGGAATCAATGTTCTGCGCACCGCCCAGCAGGCCGATGATTTCGGTGGCAAGTTCGGAATCGGACTTGTCATTCGCGCTGGCGGTCACTTCGGTGCGGCCCGGCGTTTTCACGTCGAAGCGACGGATCACGAAGCGGAAGGTGAAGTAGTAGATCAATGCCATCGGAATGCCGATGATAATGGCGCTCAGGAAGTTGGTCTGATAGCCGTTAAACGACGGCAGGATCCCGAACGACAGGTAGTCGATAAAGCCCGCCGAGAACGACTTGGCGATGTGCGCATGCAGCAGGTACATGGTCATGTACGCCAGGCCCGCCATGATGGCGTTGAAGACGTAAAGGATCGGCGCCACGAAGATAAAGGTGAACTCTACCGGCTCGGTGATGCCCGTCAGGAAGCAGGTGAGGGCAGCGGAGAACAGAATACCGGCCGCGATTTTCTTATTCTTCGTGTGCGCTTCGTGGTACATCGCCAGACACGCCGCGGGCAGTGCGAACAGCATCAGCGGGAACTCGCCCTGCATGAATTTCCCGGCGTTCTGGTAGGTGTCGCTGCTGAAGGATTTCACTCCCTCTTCCAGCATCTTGAACCAGATGGTCTGGTCACCGTGGATCACCTGTCCCGCCTGGGTAGTGTAATCCCCGAAGGAATACCAGAAGGATGGATACCAGATATGGTGCAGGCCGAGCGGGATCAACGCGCGCTCCACCAGCCCGAAGATAAAGGTCGAGGCCGCCTGGTTATCGCCGTTCACCACCACGGACAGGGCGTCGATCCCGGACTGAATATGCTGCCAGACGTACGGCAGCAGCAGGCCGAGCAGGAACGACAGAAACGCCGTCGCAATCGCCACAAAGCGCTTGCCGGAGAAGAAGCCGAGGAACTCCGGCAGCTGCATGGTGTGGAAGCGGTTGTAACACCAGGCCGCAAGAATACCGCAGATCAGGCCGCCAAAGACGCCCATCTGCAACGTCGGAATGCCAACGACCATGGCGTATTTGCCGCCCTGAGAGGCCATTTCCGGCGTGATGCTCAGCACGGTGCTGATGGTGATGTTGGTGACAAACACGGAGACCGCCGCAGAGAGTGCGGCAATGCCGGATTCCGAAGCCAGTCCGACGGCAGAGCCGATGGCGAACAGCATCGGCAGGTTATCAAAGATAACCCCGCCGGCGTTCATCATCAGCGGCAAATGGAACTTATCGCCGAAGGCCAGCAGCAGGCCCGCAGCGGGAAGCAGTGAAATTGGCAGCATTAAGGCGCGACCAATCATCGATAACTTAGACAGCGATTTAACAAACCCTGATATCAGGCTCATGCTGATTTCCCCCGAGTAGCGCTTTTTTCACGCTGTTATTTAAGTAGAACGTTTTAGTAGAACGTTCTACTTATCGTGGGGAAAGTCTGAAAATCGCGCAACTTAATTTTCACATTTCTCCAGAGGGAATAGTGATTATTTGAAGTTGATCGATAATTAACCGTGATGGGTGTGAGGGGATTGTGAGAGAAATTGCCGGGTGGCGGCTTCGCCTTACCCGGCCTACAAACGGAGACAGTACGTAGGCCCGGTAAGCGCAGCGCCACCGGGCATCAGACAGCTCAGGCCGTCACGGTCACGCTCTGTCCTGCAAAGCTCACGGTCTGACCCGCGACAATTTTGCAGCGCTTGCGGGTTTCCACCGCGCCGTCTACTTTTACCTGCCCGTCGGCGATGACGATCTTCGCTTGCGCGCCGCTTTCGCTCCAGCCTTCCAGCTTCAGCAGATCGCACAGCTCAACGTGCGGGTGTTTACCCAAAGAAAAAGTTGCCATGATTACGCGTCCTCTACGTCGTGATACTCCTCGCACGCCTGCAAGGTATTCTGAATCAGTGTTGCTACCGTCATCGGGCCTACGCCGCCCGGGACCGGAGTAATATAGGATGCGCGCGCTGCGGCATCTTCATACACCACGTCGCCGACCACTTTGCCGTTTTCCAGACGGTTAATACCCACGTCCACGACGATTGCGCCCTCTTTGATCCACTCGCCCGGAATAAAGCCCGGCTTGCCGACCGCAACGATCAGCAGATCGGCGTTTTCGACGTGGTGACGCAGGTTTTTAGTGAAGCGGTGGGTAACGGTGGTGGTACAGCCCGCCAGCAGCAGCTCCATGCTCATCGGGCGGCCCACGATGTTGGAGGCGCCAATCACCACGGCGTTGAGGCCATAGGTATCGATGTTATAACGCTCCAGCAGCGTCACGATGCCGCGCGGGGTGCACGGACGCAGGCGCGGCGCGCGCTGGCACAGGCGGCCCACGTTATACGGATGGAAACCGTCAACGTCTTTGTCCGGCGCGATGCGCTCCAGCACCTTCACGTTGTCAATGCCCGCAGGCAGCGGCAGCTGAACCAGGATGCCGTCGATCTCTTTATCGGCATTCAGAGTGTCGATCAGTTCCAGCAGTTCCGCTTCGCTGGTGGTTTCCGGCAGATCGTAAGAGCGGGAGACGAACCCCACCTCTTCACACGCTTTGCGTTTGCTGCCGACATAAATTTGCGAAGCCGGGTTGCTGCCAACCAGCACAACGGCCAGCCCGGGGGCGCGAAATCCGGCGGCTTTACGCGCCTTCACTTTTTCCGCAACCTCAGAGCGCACCTGCTGCGCAATCGTTTTACCGTCAATAATCTTTGCTGCCATCAGAGAGAAGATTCCGTCTGTAACGTTAGAAAGGAGGGATTGCCTGTATTTTGTCAGAAGCGAGCGCCGCTGTCAGTCACCCTTTACGAGATTTCATCGATGTCCCGCAAAATCCCTTCTCAGGGCATGGTCAATTTCTTAGAGGTGATTAGGATGTGACCTGGCAAAATGGCAGCGTTTTGACATATTACAAAATAAATTCCTGAGCTACTTTGTCCTCTCCGAAATAAGCCTTCAATTTTTTAATTGATCGTATTTCTTATTCCCGAATATGCGCGGGAAGGGTTATTTACATTTTAAAGGAATAGACATGAAACTCAGCAACATTGCTTCTACTGTTATTGCAACTCTGGCCCTGGTCGCGGGTGCCGCTCACGCAGAAGATACTACCACGCCTGTATCTGTAAACGGTGGTACGGTGCATTTTAAAGGTGAATTAGTGAATGCCGCGTGTTCAGTGAATACTGACTCTTCAGAGCAGACGGTTAATCTTGGCCAGTACCGTACCGCGAAATTCACTAAAGTAGGTGACACCACCTCCAATATTCCGTTCACCATCGAACTGAACGACTGCGATCCTGCGGTAGCGAAAACCGCTGCTGTCGCGTTTACCGGCCAGATCGACGCCACCGACAAAACGCTGCTGGCGGTAAGCTCCGGTAATAACGACAACTCCGCGAAGGGCGTGGGTATTGAGATCCTCGACAGCAAATCCTCCACGCTGACTCCGGACGGCGCCACCTTCTCTGCGGCGCAGAACCTGATTGAAGGGACTAACACCCTGAACTTCACCGCGCGCTATAAAGCCACGGCGGCGACCACCGAGCCAGGCCAGGCAAACGCGGACGCAACATTCGTAATGAAATACGAGTAATGCCTGAGTACAGGGATGTGGCTGGCCTCAGGGAAGAGGTCTTTTGATCGCCTATACCGGGAGCGAAGGATGACAAGGACTGGGATACTGCTGTGTGCCCTTGCGATTGCCTCAGCGGTAAACGCACATACCGTGGTCATAGACGGCGGCAAAGTACACCTCAGGGGAGAGCTGGTGAACGGCGGCTGCGCCGTGGCCCCGGACAGCCAGAATATGCGCGTGGATATGGGGCAATACCGCACAAACGCCTTTTCCGGCGTCGGCAGCTTTTCCACGGTTAATGTGCCTTTCACCGTACGTCTGCTGGATTGCAGCGTGGACGTCTCCCGCATCGTGGGGATCCAGTTCCAGGGAGTGACACCGGCAGAAGATCCGCAGGTTTTCCTGGCGACATCGCGGCCGGGGGAAAATGCGGTCAGCAGCGGTGTCGGGCTGGCGCTTTTTGACGAACAGCAACGTCAGATCATCCCGAACGCGACGGCGGTGAGCTGGTTACCCATTGACACCCGCGAGCTGGTATTTCATTTCAGCGCCCGCTACCGGGCAATTTCCGAACACCTTGTACCAGGCACTATTCAGTCGAATGTCTGGTTTACGTTGATTTATCCCTGACGCCTGCGAACTAATTATTAAAGGTACGGTTGTGATGAACACCCTGATTAAACCTGGACTGTTTTTAGCTTTTATTTTGATGATGGTTTCTGCCAGCGCGAATGCGTCCGGCGGGATTGCGCTGGGCGCGACGCGCGTTATTTATCCGGCCGATGCCAAACAAACGTCGCTGGCGATCACCAACAGCAATAAACAAGAGCGCTATTTAATTAACGCGTGGATAGAAAATGCCAACGGGCAAAAGGAAAAAACCTTTGCCGTCACGCCGCCGCTGTTTGTCAGCGAGCCGGCCAGCGAAAACACCCTGCGCATTATCTACGCAGGCCCGGCGCTGCCTGCCGATCGCGAATCGCTCTTTTACATGAACGTCAAAGCGATTCCCTCCGTCAGCAAAAAACATCAGGACGGCAACAACGTCCTGCAACTGGCTATTCTGTCACGTATCAAGCTGTTTGTTCGCCCGGCTAACCTGGCGATGCCGCCGGAAGAGGCGCTCTCACAGCTGCGCTTTGAGCGCGTCGGCAACCATCTTAAGGTGAGCAATGCCTCGCCGTATTACGTCACGCTGGTCAATCTGAAGCTCGGCGGTCAGACGCTGGATAACCTGATGGTTGCCCCTAAAAGCTCGGCACAGCAGGTGCTGCCTGCCGCTGCGAGCGGCACGCTCTCCTGGCAGAGTGTGAATGACTATGGCGCCATTACGCCGGCGCGTAGCGTCAGCCTGTGAGCAGAGACAGGGCGATGAACACTCAATGGCGTTACTGCCCGGTTGCGCTGGCACTGATGGCAACGCTCTGGCCACTCGCTGGCTGGGGCGAAAGCTACTTTAACCCGGCGTTTCTCTCCGATGACACGGCGAACGTGGCGGATTTGTCGCGTTTCGAAAAAGGCCACCAGCAGGCACCGGGCGTCTATCGCGTCGATATCTGGCGTAACGATGAGTTTATCGGCACGCAGGACGTGCGGTTTGAGCAAGCTGACAACACGCCGCCGGTCGCGGGCGGTTTGTCGCCGTGCATTACGCGCGCGATGCTCGATCGCTTTGGCGTCAATATCGCCGCCTTCCCGGAACTGAGCAACGTGCAGGGCGATACCTGCGTTCCGCTCACCACGGCTATTCCGGGCAGCGAAACGGCGTTCAACTTCGCCTCGTTGCGCCTGAACGTCAGCCTGCCTCAGGTGGCGATGCAAAACAGCGCCCGCGGGTATATTCCGCCTGAACAGTGGGATGAAGGCATCCCCGCCGCGCTGCTGAACTACAGCTTTACCGGCAACCGGGGCAGCGACGACGACAGCTACTATCTGAACCTGCAAAGCGGGTTGAACTATGGCGCCTGGCGATTACGCAATAACGGCGCGTGGCGTTATACCGAAAGCAACGGCCAGCGGCACAGCAGCTGGCAAAATATTGGTACCTGGGCGCAGCGTACGATCATCCCGCTGAAAAGCGAGCTGGTGCTTGGCGACAGCAACACCGGTAACGATGTCTTCGACAGCGTTGGTTTTCGCGGTGGTCGCCTCTATTCGTCCGACAGTATGTACCCGGACAGCCTGCAAGGTTACGCGCCTACCGTGCGCGGAATCGCCCGCACCCCTGCCAAAGTAGTGATCCGCCAGAACGGATACGTGATTTACCAGAGCTATGTGCAGCCGGGGGCTTTTGCGATAACTGATCTTAACCCGACCTCCTCAAGCGGTGACCTGGAGGTGACGGTGGAAGAGAAGGACGGCAGCCAGCAGCGCTACACCGTCCCGTATTCCACCGTTCCGCTGCTCCAGCGTGAAGGACGCTGGAAATACGATCTGGTGGCAGGGGACTATCGCAGCGGCAACAGCGAGCAGGACACGCCGTTCTTTACTCAGGGTACGATGATTGCGGGTCTTGCCGACAGCTACACGCTGTACGGCGGAACGCAGCTGGCCTCGCGCTATACCGCCATCGCCATTGGCGCGGGTAAAAACCTCGGTGACTGGGGGGCGGTTTCACTTGATCTCACCCATGCCCGCAGCCAGCTTGCCGATGACAGCCGCCATGAAGGGCAGTCCCTGCGGTTCCTGTACGCAAAATCCCTTAACGGATTCGGCACCAACTTCCAGCTGCTGGGCTATCGCTACTCGACCAAAGGCTTCTACACCCTCGACGATGTGGCCTGGCGCACAATGGAAGGCTACCAGTATGGCGACGATCAGGACGATGACGGCGTGCCGGACGTGCAGAGCTATCACAACCTGACGCTGAATAAAAAAGGGCGTTTCCAGCTCAATATCTCCCAGTCTCTCGGCGATTACGGCTCGGTGTACGTGTCGGGCAGCCAGCAGAGTTACTGGGGCACCAGCGAATCCAACGTCTGGTATCAGCTTGGCTACGCGGGCGGGGTGAAAGGGGTCAGCTACGCCTTATCCTGGTCGTGGAACAAGGCCGTCGGCATTGACGGAACCGACCGGATCGCCTCGTTCAACGTCTCCGTCCCGTTCAGCCTGTTCACCCGTCACGGCTACCGTCGCGATAACGCGATCGACCGGGCCTATGCCACAGCCTCTGCCAGCCGTAACAGCGACGGTGATACCAGCTGGCAGACCGGGATCAGCGGAACGCTGCTCCAGGATCGTAACCTGAACTACAGCGTCACGCAGGGTCACACCAGCAATAACGGTGCCAGCGGCAGCGCCAGCGCTAACTGGCAGGCGACGTACGGCACGCTGGGCGTGGGCTACAACTACGCCCGGGATCAGCACGACCTCAACTGGCAGCTCTCCGGCGGCGTGGTAGGGCATTCAGACGGCATCACATTCAGTCAGCCGCTGGGCGATACCAACGTCTTGATCAAAGCGCCGGGCGCGTCAGGCGTGAGCGTCGAAAACCAGACCGGCGTCAAAACAGACTGGCGTGGCTATGCGGTGATGCCGTACGCCACGGTGTACCGTTACAACCGCGTGGCGCTCGACACCAACACTATGAGCAACAACACCGACATTGAAAATAACGTTTCCAGCGTCGTGCCGACGAACGGTGCGCTGGTGCGCGCCAGTTTTGACACCCGCATCGGCGTGCGTGCGCTGCTCACCGTGAAGCGTGATAACCAGCCTGTACCGTTTGGGGCGGTGGTGCGTGAGACGCAGAGCGGCGTAACCAGCATGGTGGGAGATGACGGTCAGATTTACCTGAGCGGGCTGCCGCTGAGCGGAGAACTGCTGATTCAGTGGGGAGACGGGAAACAGTCCCAGTGTCGTGCGCCCTACAGCCTGCCAGAACAAAGCCTGCAACAGGCGATCACACTTAAGGGGATCCGCTGTGAATAAAATCCATTATCTGGGGCTATCCCTGCTGGCGTTTTTTCCGCTATCTGAGGCCTTCGCCACGGTCTGCGTCAATGAAAATGGCGTGCCGACGGAGGTGTATTACGACCTGACGGATAAATTTAACAGCTCCAATAACCAGGTGGGGCAGATTGTCACGCTCAGCGAGAAGTCCCAGTGGGTGGGCGTCAACGCCGTCTGCCCTAAGGGAACGTCCGGGAACACCACCAAGCGCAGCTATGTTACCGATTTCCCTGTTACGGGCACCAGCGATGGCTACCAATATCTGAAGCTAAACGACTATCTGGACGGGGCGATGAAAATTACCGACAGCTACGCTGGCACGTTTTATCCGCCCAAAAGCTACATTCAGATGGGGAGCCACCCGAATGTGTCTAAAAACAAACCGTTTGGCGTACAGGATTCCAGCCTCGTCTTCCGGCTTAAAGTGACCCGACGCTTTATCAATATGGTGGTGATCCCCCGGGCGACCATGTTCCGGGTTTACGTCACCACGACCTCCTCGGATCCGCTCACCACGCCGGTTTATACCATCAGCTACAGCGGGACTATTCAGGTGCCTCAGAGCTGTGAAATCAATGCCGGGAATGTGGTGGAGTTCGATTTCGGAGACATCGGCGCCTCCCTGTTCAGTAAAGCAGGCATCGGGAATAAGCCGGAGGGGATCTCAGCGCAAAGCAAAACCATCGCCATCAAATGCACCAACGTCGAGGCGAACGCCATGCTCACGATGCGTGTTGAAGCGGAGAAGGTTTCAGGCAGTGCGCTGGTTTCCGATAACGCGGATGTGGGTTTTGTGATTGCCAACAGTAATGGCGTGCCGCTGACGCCCAACAACCTGACCAGCAAAATCCCGTTCCGTCTGGACGACAGCGCTCAGGCGCAGGTGGGGATCCGCGCGTGGCCCGTCAGCGTAACCGGTAAAAAACCTGCCGAGGGGCGTTTTACCTCTCGCGGCTATTTACGCGTCGATTACGACTAAGGAACAGGTATGCGAAACGGAATGCGGTATTTAGCCGTCGCTCTCTTTGCGCTTTGCTCCCCTGCACACGCAGAGACGGCGCTTGGGGAAATTAACATTCAGCTCTACGGCAATATCGTGGATTTTACCTGCGTGGCGGAGGGGGACGACAGCAATAAAACCGTCACGCTCGGCACCTGGCCCACGAAACAGCTTCGCACAACGGGGAGCCGGACGCAGCCTGTACCGTTCACCCTGAAGCTGACCGGATGTCCGCCGGGGGCGGCTTCGGTCACATTTACGGGGAAGATGGACGGGCATGATAACAGCCTGCTGGCGCTGAATGATGCCAGCGCGGCCAGCAACGTGGCCGTGGAGATCCTCGACCGGGATAAAACGCGCCTCGCGTTGCAGCAGACCAGCCAGACGGTGGCGGTAGATGCGCAGGGAAATGCCGAACTGTCGTTTTATGCCAATTATATCGCCACGGCGGATAACCCGCAGCCGGGACGGGCTGACGCCGATGCAACTTTCATGATTAATTATAATTAATCGTATCCACTCTCCCTGTAACGGTTATATGTTGCAGGGAGAGGGTAGGATTATAGTAATTCGTGCGCTTTCGCGTAATCAATTAATTCAACGATACTTTGCACGCCCAGCTTGGAAAAGATATTAGACTTATGGGCGCTAATTGTTTTGTTGCTAAGTAATAATTGATCCGCAATCTCCTTATTAGATAATCCGTTCGCCAGATATCGCAGAACCGTCACTTCACGATTCGATAATGGCATATCCACGGCGGCGCCCGTCCGCGAGCCCAGATGGTTTATAAAACTCAATGTTTCTGAGGGGAAGAAGGAATAGCCCGTCAGGATCATTTCCACCGCGTTATAAATTTCCCCCAGATCTTTTCGCTTACTGACAAAACCATTTGCCCCGGCGCGGATGGCGCGTCCTGCGTAGAAGGCTTCAGATTTCGAAGAGAGGAAAAGAACCTTAATGTCTTTATTTAAGTTCCTGATTCTTTTCAGTAATACGAACCCATCCGTGCCCGTCATTTCAATATCGAGAATGACCAGGTCAATGGGGTGGTTGCGTATACAGTCAAGCACCTCGTGGCTGTCGCCTGACTTCAGTTTGACCTGGATGTTTTTATTTTTCTGTAGCAGGACTTCTATCGACATTCTGACGATAGGGTGTTCGTCCATAATGATAACGGATGCCGGTTTCATTTTTTATGCCTCAGATTGTTAAAAGCGTTATGCTGAGTTTTGTTAAAACTCTCGAAAAGCCGGAAGGATAATTGCGCAGATCCTTGTACGGTAAATGTCCCTGGGAAGAGCGAAAGCATCCTTGTTTACGTAGTGGTGATATCAATGCCTCAGCGCAGTTATCTCATAAGGCTGGTTATGGCAAAATGATTTTTCTTATTCGCGTGTCAAACACGTCTTATTATACCGTTTAAGTATTGTCCGAAAAGCCTGTAAATTAATATCCATATATTGCTGATTATTATGTTCTGGATCTGAATCACTAACTTTTTAAAATTAGCAAAAATGTCCTGATATTGCATTTACCACACACTTTCATCTTTATGTAATAACAAAAAATAAACGATTTTACTGTATGTTAAATGAATGTTAACAGCGAGCAGGCTGTGACAACCAGCATCCCGCCTGCCTGCCATCCCTGAAATCCGCCATTTCGTGCGTCATCTCTCCGTTTCAAACGCCTCCTGGCAAATTGCCGTTCCCAACAACAGAACAGTACTATCTGCTGTTTTCTTCACCTCTCATCGCATTCTTTTACAGGTGAATCGCTTGTTTTTACACCATTATCATCCTGTTAACTGAAGCGCCAGAACCTTAACGCATGGATAAAATCACTCTCGTTGAGCGTACCGGCAGCATTTCGCATGGTTTAAGACCTGGAATTAGGAATAGTTATAAAATCGAAAGTTTTGTTAAAAAACACAAAAATTTAACATATATCCTAAGTAATTTCCTAAAGGTCTTTAGGAATTAAGAAGTTACTGAATACGTTAATACGTGAAATCTGAGAGGTTGTTGAGAAGATGTAGCAACTCATGACGATGATTCAGCCCAAGTTTCGCCAGGATGCAGCTGAGACGGTAAATAATGCGGCTGTAGGGGCGGTTTTGTAACTGCGCGATCTGCCGCAAGGAGCTCCCCTGCGACAGCGCCTGTAAGATCGGCCATTCATCCCGTGAAAACCACTCTTTGCGGTTGCCGGCGGGTGACGGTGCTTCCAGCAAGGTTTGTTGCATAGCCAGCGCCGTTAGCTGGCGTTCAAGCACATGAAAAGGGCCAGCCGCTTTACAAAACAGGCGAGCATCATAATCATCGGCGCGGACGAGCAGGTAGGGTGTCAGGTAGGGGGCGAACAGGCTGTGGCGGCGTAATCGGTCCAGCAGGTCGATGAGCGGCGAGGCGCGGCTCTCAATGTCTATTACCAGACGCGATGAAGGCCAGTGATTTAAATCACTGAGGGCGGCTTCCAGCGTGGAATAGTCGCAGCAATTGCTCAGGGGCGACTGCCCGCTCAGTAAACCGGAACGGAAAAAATTATCCTGTGTGACCAGAATGATAAAGGGAGCATCGGTTTTGCGGGTCTGGTTGATTGACTGGCTCAAATATTCGAGACGATCAAAAAATGGGAGAGCAAAAGGCGAGTGCGTAGAACCCAGTGAATCACTTCCTGTCCGACGACGCCGGTAACGGCGCACTGTCATTCGCATAGCTTCCCTCTTGGCGATGACCGTTCAGTCCTCCTGCCATCTCCAGGATGGCCAATAATATCCCTGACCGAAGCGCGCGCCAGCATGAAGCGCGCAAGTACGGTCCCGTTCTGTTTCAATGCCTTCAATAAGCACATTCGCAGCGATTTTTGAACAAAGGGTGACCAGCTGTGTCAGCGCCGGCGTTTCACGTAAACGCCAGAAAGCGATCTTATCGATTTTTATTCCGCTTAATGGCAGGCGGCAGGATAAAAATGCTTGTCCTGACGCTTCATCAATATCATCCAGCCAGATCCGGTGTCCTCGCGCGGTCAACTGCTGAAGCGCACAACTCACCCTCAGACGCGCCGGGTCTGAGAGTGTAAAGAACGAGGCAGGCTCCACGAGTTCAATGTTCAGCGGTGGGCTGTTAAGTTGCAGTAAACGCTGAAACATTTCCGGTATGGTCAGAACGGTTATCGGCAAATTTATGAAAAGGTTGTCACAGGGGAAGGGGTTTTTTAACGCGGCGATCTGTGCTTCCAGCAGCATAAGCGCCCGGGCGGCGGACCAGTCCTGGAAAAAGCTTTCGTTTTGCTGATGCGGCGACAGCACGCTGAGCACTTCGGCCCCCACCGTGCGCGAAGATGAGAGGGCGACAATGGGTTCAAGCTTAATGCCTGTAATATCGTGTGAGATGTGCTGCACGCACGAGGGAAAACCTGTCTGGTCTGGCGCTGTCACTCCGTCGTCCTGTTCACTTCCAGCCTCCAGGCGGCCGGGTTACCGCTGGACAGTGTGAAGGTGAAGTAAACAGGAAAACAGCAGGCGTTACTTAAAAGCGGCTAAGCCTTTTCGCAGCCCGTAAAAGAGGGATAAATGTTGAAAAAACAGCCGTATTTACAATCAGCTAGTCATTATCGCCAGAGAAGGCGGAAAAGGCATTGACTCACTACGCATTGACCGTATAATTCCAGGCGTTTCACCACCGCGAAGTACACTCTTCTCCGTGCGCCCTTAGCTCAGTTGGATAGAGCAACGGCCTTCTAAGCCGTAGGTCGTAGGTTCGAATCCTACAGGGCGTGCCATTTAAAAACAGGCGCTTACGCCAGTTTCAAGCCAGCCTGATTTTCTCCTTGTGTCGTATTTGTGTCATGGTTGCCAAAAATGGCATCAATTTTCCGTGCGTGTTCGCTTAAGTGGTTCGGTGCCAGGTGAGCGTATCGACGTACCATTTCGATGGACTCCCAGCCGCCCATTTCTTGCAGAACGGACAACGGCACGCCGGACTGAATTAACCAGCTCGCCCAGGTATGCCGGAGGTCGTGAAAACGGAAGTCCTCTATACCCGCTCTTTCTAGTCCAATGCGCCAGGCGACATTGTCATCCACTCGCATTTTGCGGACAGCCGGAGTGACGGTTTTATCCGGGCGCGTTGATGGCTTCGTGTGAACGAATACCCACCTGGAACTTTTCCCGATCTGATCCCTTAACACCCTGCATGCGGTATCATTCAGAGCCACGCCGATAGCCTTGCCCGCCTTCGCGTTCTCCGGATTTACCCATGCAACCTTTCTCTGCATATCGACCTGCTGCCACTCCAGATCAATGATGTTGGAGCGGCGCAGGCCGGTTGCCAGTGCAAATATCACCACCGGCTTTATCGACTCCGGCATGCAGGAGATAAGCCGTTCTGCCTCGTCCCTGGTCAGCCATCGGATGCGTTTGCTGATCGGCTTTTTCGTTTTTATAACCGGGGCCGTTTTAATCCAGCCCCAGTCATTAGCCGCAGCCTTGAACAGAGATCGCATGAAAGAAAGGTGCTGACTCTTTGTGGCCTGGCTTACCGGTTTCTCAACATACGGAGGCGGTTCCTTCCCCCGGCGTATAGCCGCGTCCCTGCGCGACTCCCAGACCTGAATATGCTTACGGTTGACCATCTTCGAAACAGCCTCATGAACCTGATCAGCTGTGATGGTTGAAATATCCCGGCCGGAGAAATGCCGCAGGAAGTATTCGATTTTGGTCTTATCGTCATCGAGTGACCGCTTATGCTCCTTCTCACGGATCCACCTGATGCAACATTCCTCAAACGTCCTCGTCGGCAGTTCCCCGATTTTATCAACCCGCCACGCTTCTGCCTTCAGCTTGTCGTGCAGCTCCTGCGCTTGTTTCTTGTCCCCCGTACCAAGAGATCGTCTAATTCTTTTCCCTGACGGCGTAACGAAATGACAGTGCCAGACGCCGCCTCTGAGGGTGATTGACATAAAATTTCTCCTTTATGTTCACCCGCGCTCGCGGAAACAGGATCGCGCGGGTCATGTAAATACGCAATACAGGCGACGTCGGTCGTTCGGTATTTGTTCCCGATTTTCTTCCCGGCCAGCTGCCCCGAGTCGATAAGACGGTAGACAGTTCTCGGTGAGACTTTCAGGAGTTTCGCTGCCTTTTGCGCAGTGAGTGGCTCTGCTGTAACCATCTCCCCTCCTATGACATTGTTTTATAAAACTGCGGGCCGTCGGGTGTTGCCGCGCGTAATTCGTTTTCCGCGTGCACTGAATAATTGCCGTCATCCCATCGCACCCAGGCTTTCGGGTGAACGCCTTCCGGTTCCAGTTGGCTATCCACCACGCCATGTATACCGCCGGTCTTCTTCTGGACTAATGCGCCCACATTAAAAGCAGCCATTGCACACCTTCCGGTTCGTGAAGAAATGAGATGAGAGCGCCCAGCACCATAAGTGCGGCGATGAGCCAGATAACGGGATTACCTTGCATCTCTGACCTCTTTGTAAATGTCGTGAGTTTCGATGCAGGATTTGAAGGCCAGTGCGCCAGATAGGAAGTGATACCAACTGCCATCTGCATATAGCATCAGATATGCAGCGCAGGATGCAGTAATGCCAGGGCGGAGAATCAGCATAATTAGAAAGCCAATCCACTTCGGAAGAGTTATTTGCATGGTGAACTCCCAAAAAGTAGCCCGGCGCGTGGCCGGGCAAAAGGGATAACGGGCTTTCGCACCCAATAGCCAGCTCATAACTGGCTATCAGTTGCGTCAGTCGTCCTCTTCTTCGTCGGAATCTGGATCCCATCCTTTCAATTCAATGCAAAGGCGCTTTTCCATTTCGTGATGATTTTTGCGATCGTCTCCGTTGATGTAGCGATCTACTGCTAATGCACCAGCCTGATATGTTCGATCACCAAAGAACCATCCCCCTTCGTCATAAAACTCATGGAAGAACATCAACTCAGGGAACCAAGTGACTAATTCATTGATAATTGGCTCGGGGATGCTCCAGGCTGTATCGAATTTAATGACCAGTTTTGAGTCGGTGTGCTCGACAATAGACATGTCGTAGGCGTTCCACTTCGTACCCCATCGCTTAGAATTAAATTCGTACCAATTACGGCCGGTTGACTCTTCCCGACTACCACCTGTTAGAGCGTCGCCAGTAAAAATGAATGCAGGCGCTGGAATAATTCGGTTGAAGTCGAACACATCAAACGGCTCTTGAGCTTCGAGATCAGCGATGCGCTCAGACCACTCTTTACGACTTTTTTCGTCAGCTTCTACATCATTTGCTTTCTCGTGCCAGAAATCAGGAACCTCACGTTTTTGTTTTCGGAAGCAGGCATTAAAAAGTTCAGACAAAGACTTCTCGTCACCTGTGATTGTCAGGCGATTTGTTACGTGATTAGGCATTGTTTATCCTTATGCCGCACGCTGGGCGCGCAGCGTAAAATTACTTCCGCCAGGCGAAGCTAATCGGCTCTGGCGTAATCCACAGGTGGCGCATGTTCGCCACGTTCACCACATCAGAATCCCGCGGATAAATCTCCACGGCATCCCGATCCCCATATCCAACGGCTGACTTTATCTCCTGCAACGCATCCCAGCTGATGCCATCCTTCCACCGGCCTGAACCTCCAATGCTGGTGGTGTTCACCGTCAGACGGATGACGCCGTCGTCTTCCTGAAACTCCTGGACCAGAAAGTAAGAGTTAGCCCACACGTTGCTCCGTTTGGGGTCGTGGCACCGTACCGGCCATTGCGATTCCGGTACCGACTTGAGTATTCCGATCACCTTTAAACTCCACTCTGCTTATTTTTTAGTTCGATAACAATTTGGCACTCCGCGCACGTCTGGCAGCCGGGAACGGCAGCGCGCCGCGGAGCCGGGATATCCTCGCCGCATTCAGCGCAATGCTCAGCCGATACGGCGTTACGGTTGAGCCGGTGAGCGGAAAGGGCTGCGTTACGCTGAAGCTCTTCAATCTCTGCTGCGGTGTCGATGATATCGGCCATGGTCAATGCTCCCGGAACTGTCGGTTAATACGGTTGAATGTGAACGCCAGCAATAAAAAAGGCCGACTTAGCGACCTGGTGATTATTGCCTTCATGCGGCACCGCCTTCATTCTTTTCGGCTTCGACAGCCATCTGCTCAAGCCGTCGAGATAGCTCGGCGGCCAGCGTCTGGAATTCTTCCTCGGTAGCCACCGGGATCGGCACAAAGCGAATCCCGATGTGTGCGAGGTGGTTGGCGATTTCGAGGCCTTTTCTCAAATCGACTGGCGATGCCCTGTTCATGCGGCTTTCTCCCCGGGTAATGGTTTCAGACCGTCATTCAGCGTGCGCTCAAGGTTGGACAATATTCCTCGCAACCTCTTTATCTCTTCATCCTCGGTCAGTCGGCGCATTGCTTCCCATAGTGTCCTTGTCAGAACATACATAGGGACATTTGGGTCGAGGCCAAGTGCTTTCGCCAGATCTTGCTGAGCGTCGGTTAACCTTTCCTCCGATTCCTCCCGGCGCTTACGTCGGCGTTGCATCTCCTCTTCACCTTCCTGGCGCAGGTTCTTCAGCCTTTCTTCGTTATCCCTAACATACTGCTCAAGCCGCTCTTTCGATCTATGCGCTCGACAAACAAGATCGGCGATTTCGCTGCCATGTCGCTTCATAAGTTTTTGTTCGCTGAGGTAGGTGTTGATTACGCGGCTTTTTATTTGGGTTCTCTCTGCCTGCCGGGTCATGCCATCCATAAGCAGCTTCATCCAGGCATCGCGAGGAAGGGTATCAATCTGGCGCATTGTCGGCCCCTTGAGGGTATGCCATCCAGTTTCCTTCCGGATCATCAAGCCGCAACCATCTGGGATGTCGCTTTTCTTGAGCATGCCTTCAGGAACTGCAAAAACAACGCCGCCTGCGTAGTTGAAGTATTTGGTGTATTTGCCTGCTGTAACGTCAGCCCGGAAATCACTTACGCTGACTTTTACCTCATAGACGACAGGGCAGAATTTGCTGTAGCTGTGAGCAATAGAGTAGACGTCCGGTCGACACGTACCGGCGGGCCCTAGTTGCATGTCCTCCCAGCAGATGCGCGCTGTGTTCTGGCGTAAATGCTCTGCAAGGTCATGAGCAAGTTCGTTATGACCCCATTTCTTTTCGATCATTGGGTTGCTCCTTTGAAAGCAAGAAAGGTTCCCATCGCCTTGTCGACCAGCTTTGTATTGTGGTATTTGGAGATCGACCAGGTGATGGCAAAGAGTATCCAGCGGAAGTGGCTGGTGTAGGTCTTGAATGTCAGCCCGTCGCAGACGTCCCACGCACTCCAACTTTCGGGCCAATCAGCGTTATAAACAGCCTGGTATGCTTCCCAATCATTGCTAAACCCACCGCGGCATAATTCACGGACTATCTCACGAACTTTGGCTTTATCACTGTCTGGAGTATCGTCTTCATCATCCCAGTCTTCGTCTTCCTGCTGGTCTTCTGGGGTATCTTCCAGATACTCGCTCATTGATTCCTTCAGGCTTCGGCAAAAAGCATCGTGATCGTACTCTTTCGCCAATAGCTCACACGCCGAATAGCCAGCGCCAGCCTCGAGCTTTTCAGACCAGTAACCGGTGTTAATCCCGTCTTGCCACGGACCGAAAAAGTCGAACATGTCCGCTATGCGAGAAAATGTCCAGGTGCCCATGTCGCCGGTAACAGTCAGATATCCCGGCCAGGTGATAATGTCGAAGTAATAACATGACGTGCCGGGCTGCTTCATTCGCAGGTGGCGGTAGAGCCCATCATCACGGATTATCTCCATTCGATGAAAGGCGGTATCAAGCAGAAATCGGGTTGATGTATCGATTTTTCGGCGAATCATTGTTCGGCTCCAAACCGCCCGTTAAGGCGGCCTGCGTAAGAGATGAACTCCAGGAGGCTAACCCCCAGAGGCGCAATTTGTTGGTGGTGTTTCCGGATGATGGGCGTCACTGTGGCGTTCCAGTTCGGCTTTGGCTTTTTGCGCATGGCCTGCTTAATTTCTTCGGTGCAGCGGCGGCAGGCTGCGCGGATGGCGTTTTCATTTGCTGGCGTCATGCGGCCTCCGTTTTCACAACATCGATGGCGTAGCCGGGTAGCAATTCAACCGCGGCGGTGTCGCACTGATTTCCCCAGTGATCCCAGCCCGGCGCCGCGCTGCGGCTAAATAGCTCAATGCGCGGCACATCACCGTAAAGCAGCTCCAGCCGGTGGCGAACTTCCCACGGCTTTTCGCTGTGTGCGCCGAGCGGGCTGTATACCACCTGCTTAATCCCGGCGTGCTGTCGCTCCAGCCCGGTGCCGCGGGTGGCAATCAGCAGGTCTTCAGTATTGGCCCGGGTGTGGTTGCCGCCGTTCATGCGCGTCTCGGCGTTAAGCAAATCGAGGAAGTAGTAAAAGTCGGTGACTTCACCCTCGGCCAGCGCCTTGTTGATGCGCAGTTCCGCGTTCTGATTCAGCTTCACCCAGGTAAAGCCCTTCATCGTGCGAACGGTAAAGCCCCAGGCCTCGGCCAGTTCGATAGCCTCCTGGTTATGCGTGCCGGTGTACCACATCGCCAGCACCGCGTTTTCGGCGGCAAGCTCCCACACAGGCAGGCGCTTGATGTCGATGAGTTTCATGGTGGGGTAGTGGTCGGCAGCGGCGCCGTTGCTGATGGTGTTGCCGTAAGACCAGGGCGGATCAGCGTATATAAGAGCGTATTTTCCGGTCATGGAATTACACCTCGAAAGCAAGTTGTGGTGTGAACCGATCGCGTTCTGCGTCGTAATTCAGCGAACTTGCAGAGTTAAAGGCTTCAATGCGTTCGACCAGCACCGCAGCGCGTGTTTCTTTGCTTGCCGGTGCGTAGGCTGATTTATCCCACGCCTTGTCGATTCCGATGTTGCGCGCAACGTTTGTACTATCGGCTGACGACAGCGGGATATGGCGGAAGATATCGGCGTTCAGCATGCGCAGGCCGTGAAGCTTTGTTATCGGATAACCGTTTACATCGACAATGTGACGGATGAGATCGCGTAACTTTGCCCGACATGAGCGCGGGCGCTTCGCGTCGTATTCACCCATGCTACCGATGCATACGCGCGGAAATTCCCGACACAGGCGGAAGAAACGTTCATCGGGCTCGTTCATGTGCCACACCGGCGCGCCGACTACTTTGCCGTGCGGCCACTCGGCGATTAACGCATCGTTCTCTTCACTGGTCCCGCCTATCACGTCAGGGATAACAGCAAAAGCAAAGCGAGGGTGATTCATCCAGCGACCTACAAACGCGTAGTAGTCATTCCAGTTAACAACGCGCTTTTTCGTCCAGAAGCTGAATGCGCCGTTATCCAGCGCGAAAGACTGGGTGACTTCGCTGGCCAGGGATAATTGGCCTGGGTTGGCGAAGGAGATGAAAGCGTGCCTGCCTTTCCATGCCTTCAGGGCGCATGTGTCCGGCGTGATTGGTCCACCATGGAAATGTATCAAGCCGCCTCCTGCCTTTCCCGATATTCCTCAGCGAGCCGCTGCGCCTTTAATGGATTGCTGACCACTTCACCCCATGGCATTAGCCAGCCGTTACCAATGAAGGGAAGGCACAGCGTGCCAACACTGATTTCGTCGTGAGCGTGAGTCATAGGATGGACTCCATTTCGTCGATGTAGAGGCCTTGAGCAATCAGGCGGCTACGGCGGGCGGCACGTTGAATGCACTCCTGCCGTCTGCCTTCCTGCGATTGCTCTATGGCGCGCCGGGTGAACAGGCGGGATTTACCCTGCGGCGTTACAACCTTCGGCTTCGTGACGAGGTCGAAAGTGCGGTCGCAGATGCCGTCCTCGTTGAGCCATTTTTCCGACTCAACGATCTGCGCAATCTGCCCGGTGCCGCGGGTGATGCCGTTAGCGACCCGGTTAAACTCGATGAGCGTTACGCCAAACTTCTCAGCGATTTCGCTACCGGTGACCGGGCGGCCGCGCGTCTGAATCATCCAGATAACGCGCTCACGGAGGCCGGAGAATTTCCCGGTTCGCCCGGGCCTGCGGTAGAAGGGGGTGCGTTTCATGGCGGCACCTACTTAATAAGGAGTGAAGGTTTGCCGAGTTTTATTTGCGCGCCAGGTACATCCACGCCAGCTTCGATTTGGTGTTTGATAGCCAATTTATCTGGCTTGATGCTCGTCTCGTATTCGACGAATTCAGGAGGAAGCGCACTGGCATCCGTAATTTCAACTGACTTAGACGGCGCGCGAACCGTTACCTGATGAATGCCTGCCTTCAGTGATTTCTTCCCTGCTGTTTCGAGGGAGGTGGCTACATAATCTTTCATGCTCGCCACACGGTTTTCTGCGGCTTTTGCGCGCTCTGCAAGGCGCTTGCTTTCTTCTTTCAGCGCCTCGGCATAAGCAGATTCGTTTTTGCAGACAGCAAGGATCTGCTCGACCTTTGCTTCCAGCTCCCACTCAATCCCATCGAGAGTGTCGGCTATCATTTCAGGCTCCATTCCTGAATCAGTCAGCTTTGCGAAATCATTGGCGATCTGGTAAAGGGCTGTCATTGCGTAACCTCTTCGAATTTTGCTTTGCACTTGGCATAGACGGCCTGAACCTCTTGTTGAAGCTGCATTCCGACCGTCATTTTGTAAGCTGCCTGGAAGTGAGTTTTGAGAGCATGCATATTTTTCGCCTGCTTCATGTCCTCACATAGCGACTGGATGGTGTTGATAAGTTCCTGTTTTGCGTTTTCTTCCGACTGGATGATTTCGCTTTCAGGGGTGTAGGGCATAACTGGCTCGGTGTATATGCCTTCGCTCTCGTTGAGCACATCGACGGCATTATCCAGACGGTCAGCACGCGGCCAGTATTTATATGCTCTTTTGACGATCGTCTTCCTGGCCATCTCAGACCAGAAGTTGACCCATGGGCCTTTTGGTGATGTTCCCGCTTTGCTCACTTTCCTGATTTCTTCTATCTCAGCGAGACTCATCTCTTCAGTGAGATAGTCGCCATCAGCGGTTTTAACTGTGCAGTAGCCACCGATAACGGCGCCGCGATCGTCAGGTGTAGCAAATGGGTTGTATTTGTGAGCTGGCGCCTTATCGAGACCCAGCGTCTCGTAGTCGTCGCCAGCATGAACGAGCTTGCACTGGCCCCACCTGATGACGCCAGCCGACTGGGCAATGTGCAGAAGGCCCATGTAGCTGATATCGAGGCAGACCATACCGTCGCGCGGAACCAGATAAGCCAGTTTGCTGGCAGGGTTCAGGCTTATGCCGACCGCTGCAACGTTGATGATCGCGTTCTGGGCGCTGGTGGGGTTGGCAATCGCCGTTTCTGCCAATTTTTGATTGCGCTGGAATAACTGGATAGCGAACTGGCATTCCTTTGCCCATGTCAGAGACTGGTCGGTAAGTGCGCCGACAAACAGCGGCTCCTGCTCCTTAACGAACTGAATCAGATCGAAGCTCATAATAACTCCTTAAAACGGGCAGGGCGCTTGGCGCCGCCATTCTTCTTCGGCGCGGGCATATGCGCAGGCCGTTATGTATTCGTTGTATGCCTCTTCGGCCTTTTCTCCGATAAGCGCAAACTGGGCTTCCTGGGGCAGGAACAAACTGCTCATTTCCAGAGGTTTCGCAGGGAACATGGCAATCAGCTCTTTCGCCCGATCGTCGATCCACTTTTCTTTCTCGTCTGTGAGTTGCTGTTCAACCCAGCGCCGATCTTCGATGCGGTCGTAAGTGAGGTATGCGTTCATGGCTGAACTCCTGAAATTTGGATGTGCAGATCCCGCCCGCGTAATGCCAGGCCGATCGGTTGAATAGGTTGGTTGGTATCAGTGAACCATTGGCTCGCCGCGCTCATTCAGCAGCACAACGACGGAATCACTTTTGATGATGGTTTTTTCGAAGATGTTGAAGGCGTACAGGCCTTTCTCAACGTTCGCAGAGGCGCGATAAGTTTTACCGTGGTGTTGCAGCATTGTGCCCGGTAAAACCTCGCCACGTGGCACTGATGCGGTGCCGTAGTGCATTCCAATCATACCTTCACCTCAACCTGTTCCAGGAGGCCAGCGATATGCATCTGCCAGCGGTTAAGAGTCAACTTGTCGCGCGGTGCCGATACCGACGTCAGCTGCCACTCGTTATCGTTGAGCTTTTTGGCGGTGTACTGCTTGCCGTTGTGGGTGACTGTCATATCAGAACCTCTTAAGTATTATCCAAGCAAAAAGCGCCATGAAAGTGACAATCACAGGCTTTGAACACGAGAACCTGGCAAGAATCAAAACTATTTCCTCAATGGATAAGCGATTCTCTTTTTTTACAAAAAGGTTGAAAGTAAGGACAAAAATCGCCGTCGCCACTCCCACCGATATGTATAAAATCACGACATTTTCCGTTGTACTCATAATCATCTCCGCGCTTAAGGCCGCGCCGCCGAACGTTAAACAAGACTTCTGCGCTTGCAAAAAATGTGAAGGCGGTGGATGGCCGCCGGTTGTCATAACTAACCGCACTCATCGAGAACGGTGAGGTATGAAAAAAAGCCGCTGGTTAGGCGGCTCTGAGTTTGTTGACGTAATTCATGCATGCTGTAGGGCTGCATGTTCGCCATGTGGTTTTATGCTGCATCCGCTTGCTTGGCGGGTAATAAGCAACAGTTCCTTGCGGCGTGCGAAATATGAGGGTGTTCTCTCCCTCTTCGAACTCAACGCCATTACGCTGAAAGAATGCCTTCATCCCTTCATGCGCTGAGTTGCGCGCTATCCTGCGCCGCTCTTTAAGTTCTGGCTTCATGTCTCGCCAAAACTCGCCCATCGTATAATCGTCGTCTGCCATAAAACCCTCTGTCGTTACCCGCTGATGCGGGAGAAATGCTTTGTGGTGCAGCGCCGGGTGCTTATCTTCCGGTTGCCGCCGATGCAGCTGCAATTCACTGCACTACAAAACATTCCAGTTGGTGCCGGGATATTTATCCGCGCCCGGCGCGCGCTTTCCCGCTATTCCCCAACAGCAAGAAATCGCTTACTCTTTAATCTCCCCAACAGTAGAAAGGATATATTCATGCAAACCATGCGGACCGTGTGCCCTGACTGCGGAAGTGAGATGTTCAACCAGCCCGATGATTTTGACTTTGAGACAAATTTCACCGGCGTCAGTTGTGCTGACTGTGGTCGCGAAATCACTAAGGACGATGTTGTCAATCAGGCCACGGACACGGTCAAAAAACAGATCGATGACATGCTCAGGAATTCCCTGAAAGGAACTGGCTGGAAGTTCAAGTAACTTTAAAAGCTCCCCGAACTGAGTGAGAACCTCACTGGCGTCTACGTTAAGCAGTAGTGGCGCCGTTTTTTTATCTGCCATACACACTCCTCTCTTTGTTTACCGTCAGCCCCTCGCAAAGAGCTGCTGGTAAAGCTTCCCCGATGTTCGGGAACTGAGCAGCAAACCATTCCGGTGCGGAGTCCTCTTCGTGTGCTATACCCGCCACGCGTTACACACCTGCCTCAATCCCATTGGGCGCCATTTCAATTTGCCAGGAGCGCTCCGGGTGATTTGCTGCTTGACTGAATTCTTAATGAGCAGGCGACTTGCTGTCCGCCGCTGGCTAACTTCGCTCAGCTGTCGATGTTTCGTTTCGATGGGTTAACAATACTAGCGGTATTAATATATAGCAATACCGCCAGTATTAATAAATCTTTGATTAATACTAAGAGTATGAATTTGATGTGATTTTATTTTTGTAAATACCAGTGCTACGCTTAAAAAAACAGCAGGAGGGATGTGCATGGTTCTGGATGAAGAGCGTATAAGCATGAAAATTCAGGCGATGGGGCGGGCGGTGATGGAATTGTCACTGGCTGATTTACCCATGACCCAGCAAAACATCATCGACAAGCTGAAGCAGTACCGGAAGGAAACAGGAAACGTGATAGGGAAGGGAGCTAACAGGGATGCTGCGGAGTTGGTGAGGAAGGGGCAATAAAAAAGCCCGCACGGGCGGGCAGGTAGTGTTGCGATAGTTATTGTTATCAGCTTCAGGCTGGATAGTTATCGGCAGAATGGGGGATAGCTTTATGGGTGGGCAATAAAAAACCCGGCGCGGTGGCCGGGTTAGTTTAGGCGACGAGTGATTCTATCCAGGTGTCCCTGCTGTGGAAAGGGAGCACTAAAGCTGTGTCATTGAAAAGCAATGATAACTGCTGTAATTCAGGTGTTAAGCCATCACTATCAACAATCACAAATCTATTGCTTATGGCTGGGACTGCCTGGCTTAAATCCACTATTTTCCCCACAGTTGAGTGAGCAGTATTCCAGCCTTTACTGCTGGATAAGCTGACTGTAAACCCTCGCTTTGGAGCTACAAGTGGAGACTCATTTCTTAAGGTTAATGGAACGGTGATGTTATGCCCGCTAATGCCCCGCACCTTCTCTTTTAGTGCCAACCTTGTACCAAGTCCTACGGATTTTAGATAACTAATCACGCATTTTTCAAACTTATCATCTTTAACTTCCGCATACCAATCAGCGGTTTGAGCAGATGCCAGCAGTCCACCTCTTATGACGCTAGCCGTAACCTGCCCAACAGAAAGCTCATCGGCCCAGGCGGATATTTCGCCAGAATCATTCAGAGTGATGCCCTGCGATGCGAGAGATGACCTTATCAAGTCAATTTTCTTTTTCGTCAGGTGGATGCCTCTAGCCTCAATGTTCATTAACGTGTCGCAGTAATCGGTGATCCTATACTGACCACTCATTTCCTGAACAAATACGCTTATATGCTCACTATCGTCATAGTAAGTAAATGGGCTAACAACGCGCAGCAACGTGTCGCTCATTGGGTGGCATTCAAACCCGAGCTTAGATATTACTGTTGAACACGTTACATTTCCCATGATAGCTGACCTGATTTGTCTTGATTTGGTAAAGGCGGTTGGCCTTCATAAGTGATATTAAGCGCCCGACAGAAATAATTCCAGTAGCCCAAAAAGTCATCCGGGCTGATGTCGGTATCGAGTTTTAGTGCTATCTCCTCACCGGCCGCTTCGAAGTACATGTGATAGTGCGGGCCGCGAGCAACCTCAACAAAGTCCGGATGATTAATTATAGATCTATTGCGGTGAGGCTTGTTATCAGCTGGGTATGGGTCGAGAGCATAAATTCGCTTATCATGAAAAAACATGACAAAAGAAAGCTTCACGATATCAACACCTTCAACGATAGGTGCGCGCCAATGCAGCATGAATCTTACGCCAGTTATTGGATTGCCATTATCATCAAAAGCCTTGAGATCCAGCTTAAACCAGATCGGAGTGCGGCCCTCGCTACCATTCCAAGTAACACCATTAAAGGTTACTTTTTTGGGACGAGAAATGGCCTGATCAACCTCTTTCTGAGTAGGCTTAAAGTCACCTTTTTTAGCCACTGATTGATATCATCCTGAATATTATTGTCATGTGAGCGCTTATAGACGCTCAATATCTACTCACCAACCATGCGCTGACCAGAACATCTTTCCGCTCACACCAGCCGCATCTTCGTCTCTACTGCAACACCGATAATTCGACAGTTACCATTCACCGCTACCAATGGCCACTGTGGATTTAAACCCTTCAGGTACTTCTGCGCACCGTCGATCACTAACTTCTTAAATGTTGCCTCGTTCGAATCGGATAGCTTTGCTATTACTAGGCTGCCGTTGATCGCCTCGCGCCCAGTATCGAAGAGGACAAAGGTTCCTTCTGGGATGCTAAGACCCGCCGGTGCTGTCATTGAGTCACCATCTACCTGTAGCCAGAATGCCTCACCTTGAATGTGAGCATCTGATTCAAGCCAAAGGTCTATATCCTTTAGGGTGTACGGCTCAACCGCTTCACACCAGGCGCCCGCCTGAACTTTGCTAATCACCGGATATTTTGAGCCAGGTGAATAATGCCCTGCGAAAGAAGTATTTTCCGACGCCACCGAGCTCATATCAGAGATATCCTTCGCAAGTGACGGGCTGAAATCAGAGACACTAACCCCAAGAAGCCTGGCAAAGACCGATGCTACCGCTGTATTTAAGGCATTCCTTCCATTGAGGTAATGGCCGACGGCACCCTGAGAAATGTCCAGCGCGTCCGCAATGGATTGCTGAGTAATACCCAGTTCTTTTTTCTTCGCTTCGTAAAGGGCTTTTAAACGCTGTGAATCAGCCACTTGAGCGGGGGTGAGAATCTTTTTCTTTTCCATTATCAGATATTAATACCAAAGCTCATATTTTAAAAATACCGCAAGTATTGATTTGTGTAATACTTCTGGTATTGTTTGGTTATGCACTCAATGGAGCAACCACATGAAAATTTCTTTAGCTGAGTTTGTTGGCGAGGTAGGTCAGGCCAAAGCAGCTGATGCCATCGGCGTTCACCAAACGGCAATTAGTAAAGCGATCAGGGTTGGTCGTCAGATTTTTATCAACAAGCTTCCTACTGGCGAGGTGAAGGCGGTCGAATACCGCGATTTTCCTCATAGCAAGAAGCAGGAACATCAGGAATAGCACATGCAATCACTTACTTATCAACACAATACCGGATTACACCCGGGAGCGATGATAAACCGCGCTCAAGCTAAAGCGGCGCCAGACCACGAAAAGATCCGCGATGCGGTCCGGGCATGGTCGTCGGCGCTGGACAATCAGGACGTCGTTTCGGCGCTGATCATTAACGAATACCGGGAGCAGGGCGGTACCGCCATCAGCTTTCCGGAAGACATCAGCCGGGCGCGCCAGAAACTGTTTCGCTTCCTGGATAATCGCTTCGACTCCGAGCAGTACCGCGAGAACGTGCGCCAGCTGACGCCCGCAATCATGGCCGTGCTGCCTGTTGAGTATCGCACTCGCCTTATCGGTGCCGATTGCAAAATGTCTCGTCTGGCTGAAGCCGAGAAAGAACTCGCTGAGGCTAAACAGGCCGTGCTGCTGGACGCTCCAGAGCATCAGAAGCTGAAAGAGGTAAGCGAGGGTATAGCGTCGCTGTTCCGCCTCATGCCGGAGCAGGTAGGCCCTCTGATGACGATGGTTACGTCGATGCTGGGGGTTATGTGAGAACTACAAAAATGGCGAAAGCCGGTCTGCGCGAACAGAACCGACTTTCAGGTGCAAATGCAGATAACAAGTGCGAGGTCATTATGACAAATGCTAATCCAAAACGCCAGGCGCAGGAGGTTTAACTGTGTCGAACGTCGCTTACGCAAATTTCGCGGCGCACTCAGCCGCAAGGAGCAACAGGATGGAGAACCAGAAATCTGGTTACGTCCCGTTGTACCGGAGCATCAAGAAGAAGTCCTGGGCTAAGGATGTTTTCCTGCGCGCGCTGTGGGAGAACCTGCTCATTGACGCAGCCAGACAGCCATACACGGCATTCTTCAAGGGCAAGCAATGGCCTCTGCAACCCGGTCAACTGGTCGTCACTGCTGCGGATCTAGGCCTTCAGTTGTGTGACCGCCAGGGCAACCCGACAAGCCGCGACGCAGTGGAGAGAATGCTGTCTGTTTTCGTCCGCGAAGGGATGATTTCCATCGAAGGAGAGAAGCGAAAAGGCAGGGTGATCACCATCACGAACTACGTCGAATATGCTCAAAAAATGGACGATTTACCCGCACATAAAGCCGCACATACAGGCGCACATGATGAAGCCAGTAACGGCGCGGGTTCAGATGGGTATACCGCACATAAGGCCGCACAATTCCCCGCACATCATGAACAAGAAGGTAATAACAAGAATATAAATAACTTATCGTCCGAGAATTCTGACGAATCCTCTGACGCACGTCTCAAGAAATTTTTATCAGCTCATCCAGAAGCTGCGATTTACACACCATCCGGTGCTAAGTGGGGATCGGCTGAAGACCTCAAAACCGCCCAGTGGATATCTGCCAGGGTGAAGCAGATTAACCCAACCTGCAAAGCCCCGGACATGACCTCCTGGTCTAACACCGTTCGCCTGATGCGCCAGATAGACAACCGGTCGCACCAGGACATCTGCGCGCTGTATGACTGGGCAAGCAAACACCACTTCTGGCAGACCAACATCCTGAGCCCTGAAAGCCTGCGTAAGCAGTGGGACAAGCTGACGATGCAGCGCAATGCTGGTGCCGAGCAGCGCGCCGCTAAGCCGGATCTGGACTTCAACAACACTGACTGGGCTTATGGGGTGATTCGATGAAATCTCTTGCAGAGCAGATGCGTAACCACGACCGCGAGCAGATGAGCCGCATGGCTCATAACCTGCCAGAGCAGTACCAGGAACGCGCACCGGTCGAGCAGGTGGCTCAAGTGTTCAACGGGCTGTTCAACCAACTGCGTGCCGCGTTCCCGGCTAGCATGGCGAACTTCCGCACCCAGGGCGACCTGAACGAATTCCGCCGTCAGTGGCTGCTGGCGTTTCAGGAGAACGGGATTCACACCATGGCTCAGGTCGATGCCGGCATGCGTGTAGCTCGCCGCCAGGAGCGTCCATTCCTGCCGTCTCCGGGCCAGTTCGTCGCCTGGTGCAAACAGAGCGGCGGGGTGCTGGGCGTCAACGTTGACCAGGTGATCTCCGAATACTGGGACTGGCGTAACCGTTCGTTCGAGTTCACTTCCAGTGAGCATTTCCCCTGGTCGCAGCCGGTCATGTACCACATCTGCGTTGAACTGCGCCACCGCAGCACAGAGCGTCAGTTAACTCATGGTGAGCTGGCGCGTGAAGCCGGTGACCTGCTGGACATGTGGGAGAAGCGCGTCACCGAGGGTAAACCAGTGCCGCCGGTACGCCGGGCAATTGCAGCTCCGGCTGCCGAGCATGGGCCTACGCCGATCCAGCTACTTCAGGCCAAGTACAACCGCAACAAGTCGAACGGGATGGTGTGAGATGACCATAACAATCCGTGGGCAGATTCTTGCAGCCCTGCGTAATAACCCGGGCCTGAATAGTGCTCGCATTGCCACCATGATCGGCATGACCACCAAAAAGATTTCCGGCCCGCTAAGCATGTTGTTTGCTGACGGTCTGATCGAGTTCGAAGGCAAGCACGGCCAGCGGCTGTATCGGCTGACCAGCTACGGCATGAAATACGCACCGGAAACCATACCTGCCATGCCGAAGGGTAATTCGAAGCTGGTGCAGCGTACAGAGGCAAACGTGATCTGCCAGGAGTGCCGCAACAGTCCGGCGATGAGAAGGGTATTGATGGTTTGGGGGAGAGTGACAGCATGATTACCGAAAAAGACAATGTTTTTTACTGCGATTGCGGATTTTCTTTCCAGAGAGGTCGCAGTGGCGCGCATGACTGTGCTGATGGTCTGCGCAATAAATTGGTCGAGTCTGAATCCAGATGCGCGGCGCTGGCTGCGGAGAATGCGGGGCTGAAGGCTGCCTTGCGCCCATCAGACATCCCAAGTGAGTGGACGGACGCATTTGGCGACACTGCAGTAATTGAGCATGACTCAACAGGAGACAATCAGTGGCATTCAGTCTCATGGTCATGGGTTGGGAATCAGGAAGAGGTTATCAAATCCGTTCTGCTTGCTGTCGATAAAGGCATCGAGACCCCTGCGACGGACGCTTTCCTGGCTGAAGTGCGGGCGCAGGCCCACAAGGAAGGCGCTCACTTTGTTGCTAACAGGATGCTGGCCGCATGGGAGTCTGGGTTTATCGATGACACGGCGAAGAACGCGGCAGACATCGCACGGATGATTCTCACATCTACAGAGTTTATGGATGATGCGCCAGAGGGGGATTTCGATCGCTCGTTCGCTGATGGAGTACTCGAAGACATAGCTGCCCAACTTCGCCAGGAGGCCGCCAAATGAGCAACATCGACAAACAGGCGCGTGATATGGAACGTGAATATTTCATTCTGAGCACTGCTCACACCCATCGCGGCGACCCGTATATCACTCTGTGGGCGGCAGATGATAGCGGCTACCGGTGTCGATGCCACACGGCAGGCCGCTATGCCGAAAGCCATGTGTTATCAAACCTCGGCTACTACAACAACGGCGTACAGACGGTTGCGGTGCCGTGTGATGTAGCCGAGCCACTGTCTCACTCAGTCGCTAAAGGCTTCTTTGACGATAATGATGGGCGCTGGCTTCGCAATAACGCAGCGACCTGGAAAGAGCTGCTGAAGCATGCCATTGCCGCGCCTAAGCACGTTCCGGCACCAGAATATCGCGGAGCGCCGCGTAAGGTTGAGGACTAACCCATGAGCACACTTACCAAAGAATGGCTGCAAAAGACTATCGCAGAGCTTGAAGAAGAGCGCGATGCTGTGCCCGGCGTTGTAAACGAAGATGCTGCCATGGCGCTGGCGGCGATGAAGATTGCGCTGGCATCGCTCGAAGCGGAGTCTGTGGCGTTCAGGTCAAAGTTAAAGCCACCATCTTCTATCGGTAGCGAGCACTGGGATTATACGGATCATCGACAGCCAGATGCTTTCGAACTTGAGAGCTGTGTGATTGAGCGACTCTTCACCGAACCTCCAGCGCCGGTAGCTGTGCCAGCTGGATACAGATTGCAGCCAATATCTGAATATGACGCCATGTGTTCCGCCATGCTTCAGGGTGTCGAAAACGCCGAGACGCTCACCACCATGCAGACCGCTTCAGCTCTGGATTCTTCGCCAAAAATTGCCGAGTCGCCCACCGGCATAAATCAGGGTAAATCCGAACCTGTAACGACGGCTTACAAGTTGCCTGAACCAATCAAAGACAATCGCCTCAATTCCGGGGAGGAGGCTGATGATTACTATTCTGGCTATCAGGCCGGGTGGAATGAATGCCTTGAAACTGTGCAAGTGATTTATGAGGGCAAACCAGATGCAAAATGAAATAATTTTTTACATGGATAAAGCTGTTGATTTGTTCAACTCGCTGCGAGAAGAGAAGGTTTCAGAGCGCATTGATAACGCTCATCTTGGAGCTATGGGGGCGGTTAACGTTCAGGTGTGGACATCTGTCTTGGGCGGGACGTTGCAATACGAAACTTCAAACGGCGGATGCACCTTGCGCGTAATTCACACATATCCTGCCCTGGAGGAAAATATTCAGGATGGCTGGGTGGCTTGCAGTGAGCGGATGCCGGAGCGTGAAATCGATGTTCAGGTTTATTGCTCTGACAAAAAAGAACAAATGGTCGGCTACATGGAGCGTAATGAGCGGGATGGTTATTTCCGCTTTGCCTCCCTGCCTAACGGTGGTGGTGTTTACTGTCAGCCAACCCACTGGATGCCCCTGCCAGAAGCACCGCGGCAGGAGGATAAATGACTCCACTACTCTGCCCATTTTGCGAATCGACAACGCTTAGCATTGGATACTCATTCAGTTTTCTTGGAAAGAAACGCTACGTCTCATGCAGATGTGGCGCTCAAGGGCCAGAGAAACGCACCAAATCTGAAGCAATTTCTGCATGGAATAGCCGAATGAAGGTGTGGTTTTACAGCCCCGAAACGCTGACATGTGCTGGCGAGCGCAGGAGAACTGCGGCTTACATTGATAGCCTTAAGCAAGATGGATTTATGCCTGAGCTAATTGCAGCGCCGCAGCAGGAGGTGAAGTGATGGACGAGCTCAAAAATTTCAGCGCGACTGACTGGTTATTTTTTGCAACGATGATTCTAGCCTGGCTTCATTTGGCAGCCAAAGCGTATGGCTGGTTTATTGGTTTTCTGTTTCGCCGTTGTTGGCGCTGGTGGAACCGGAAAGACGAGAAAACCCTAGCTATGGATTCGTTTTACGAGGCTTTTGATCTGGCTGATATCAATCCTGGGGATAGCATTGTGATCACCACCCACAGTGGAATGACGATCCGCATTCATCGGCCCGATGCTAAGCGCGACGTAAAACCGCTTTGACGCACAAAATTCAGGCCTCTTCGGAGGCCTTTCTCTTCAGTTGATTTTGTTGAATCAACCGTCCATACTTTCTTTGCTGATGGCCTGAACACCCATTGGTGACTTCTGCGCATTTAAGGGGACTTAAATGCGACCACAATCTGAACTCCTCACCTTGTCACAGATGCAGAAATGCACCTGCGATTTTCTGCATTCTGCGTTACCTCTCGGAGGTGGCGTATGAAGCAGCACTACTGCATCGTCAACGACACCGTTAAAGACAACCTCATCGCGTACATCCGCTCCCTTCCAGTAAACCCTCGCGCGCCGATGGTCGTTGAAGCCCGGGAAGAGACGCGCACTGACAAGCAAAACCGTCTGATGTGGCCGTTGTTGAAAGACCTGTCTGACCAAGTTGTCTGGCACGGCGAAAAGCTTACCCGCGAAGAATGGAAGGACCTAATCACCGTTCTGGTAAACCAGACTCAGGACCAGGAACAGAAATCCGCGCCGGGCATCAACGGCGGCCGCGTTTATTTCGGCGTCCGCACATCCAAATCCAGCAAACGCTATATGGTCGACGTGATCGAGGCGATTTACTGGTTCGGTACCGACCGCGGCGTGAATTTCTCCGAAGCATCCAGTAAGCGCATCACCTGGGCGCAAGAGTGGAGGGCTTCCCGTGGGTAGTCCTCTCGCGCGCGTCATCACAAATCACATCTTCAACGTTCCGGCGCGCCGCAAGCGTAAGGCCGCGGTTAAGCCGTCAGACATCCCGACCCTGAAAGGCTACACCGCCCGCCTGGTGGATCAGAAATGGCTGCGTCTCGCGGCACGGAGGAATCATGCGTAAACCATCCCGCCGTAAGTGCAAAGTATGCGGTGAATACTTCGTGCCGAAATTCCACGACATCCGGATCCGCTGGTGCTGCCCGGAGCACGGAGCAATTCTCGCGATGGAAGAACGCGAGAAGGAGAAGGTGAAAGCCGCTGCTAAGCGCATTAAAGAGCAGAAGGAGGCAGAGAAGGCCGGGCGCAAACGACGTAAGGAGAGGCTGGCAGAGCTACGGCCAGCAGGTTACTACAAAGCTCAGGCACAGCAGGCTTTCAACGCCTACATCCGTGCGCGCGACGCCGATTTGCCATGCATCAGCTGCGGAGAGACCAATACCCCGGATCTGCACGGCGGCCAGTGGGACTGCGGCCACTTCAAAACGGTCGGCGCTAACCCTGAACTGCGCTTTGAAGAGCGCAATGCCCATAAGCAGTGCAAATCCTGTAATGCCGGAGCGGGCAAATACACCGCCAAAGAGGCGACGGTAGCGCAGCAATACGAAGCTGGTCTGGTCGCTCGTTACGGGCAGGAGTACGTGGACTGGCTCAACGGCCCCCACGAAATGACCAACTACCGCCGTGAAGACTTCATTCGGATTCGCGATGAATACCGCGCCAAGCTCAAAGCACTGAAACAGCGGGAGGCCGCATGAACCAAGCCGATTTCCTGCGGTACCAGGCCGAAAGCGTAAAGCGCGCCAGCATGCCGCCAGTAGCAAAGCACAGCCAGACAAAAACAAACCAGCCACAGAAGGAAGCCGCATGATGAACAGTCAGCAACTGGAATACGTACGTCAGCAGCTCATGGTGGCGACCGCAGATTTAAGCGGGGCGACGAAAGGGCAACTGGTAGCTTTCGCTGAGAACGCGCAGTTCACTGCGACGGAACGCAGCCGGGGCCGGAAAAAGGTATTCGACAAGGATAAGCAGCGCATGGTCAACCCGGATGGTCCGCCGATGAGTGGCAGCCAGTCACGCGCTAAGGGTTCATCTATCGCGCTGGTAGGTCCGGTGGAGTTCGTGACAGCATCATGGCGCCGCGCTGTCCTGTCGCTGGAGGATCACCAGAAAGCTTGGCTGCTGTGGAACTACAGCGAGAATATCCGGTTCGAGTACCAGGTGGCGATAACCCACTGGGCGTGGGCCGAGTTTCGGGAGCAGCTCGGCGCGAAGAAGGTGGCGGGCAAGACGATGGAGCGCCTAAAGAAGCTGATATGGCTGGCGGCGCAGGACGTCAAAGCGGAGCTGGCTGGGCGTAAGACGTACGAATATCAGGCGCTGGCGTCGCTGGTTGGCGTAACACCAAAGAACTGGTCAGAGACGTTTACGGACCGCTGGGTGGAGATGCGCCGCATCTTCCTGCGACTGGACAGTGGTGCTTTGTTGCAGGTTACGCGATCACGTTCACAACAAAAGGCGACAAATTTAGACTCAAGTCTTGCAAAACTGGATTGAAACGCATATATTTCATGTAAATCTGATATCGTCGCCATAGCTTCGTAGGTCGACAAAAAATTACAAGCCTCGCCATCGTGCGGGGCTTTTTCGTTTCAGGGTCAGAAGCACTGCGGTTGTGCGTTCGGCTGTTAACCGAATGGTCGAAGGTTCGAATCCTTCCTGTCCCGCCAGATTCGCCGGTCTAGTTCAGTGGCAGAACGGCAGCCTTGTAAGCTGCGCGTCAGAGGTTCGATTCCTTTGCCCGGCACCAGAACCCACTACCTGGGACCCTTCGGCCAGAGAGCCGACATTGCCTTACCCTCATCTTCCCGGCCTGTCGCCGGGTTTTTTATTCCAGGCCCCGGGAACCATCCTCGACATGCCTTCTTGTTAAATCGTCCCGAGGGCCTGAACCAACTACACACGGAATAAATATGTCTGAGACCTTCACTATCGTAGGCGTTGGTCTTACATCGTCATCAGTCGGTGTAACCTTTGCCACGCTGTTTCCGGAGGCGACTCCAGCAGTGATGCTCGGATCACTCGCCGGAACGGCGCTATACGTTCTGACCTCAGATCCCCATCAACTCTGGAAGCAGGCTATCTTTGCGCTGATATCGTTTATCAGTGGCGTGTTCTTCTCCGTTCCCATGGCGAAAATCATGGCCGGAATCATCAACACGCCGTTAAGCCTGATGAAGCCACCGGCCAGCATTGAGGTATCGCCAGCTGTCGGTGCAATTGTCACTGCTTCCATTTCCGTGGCAGTCCTGCTGCGTATTCTCCGCAAATCCAAAAGCGGGAAGATGCCGGGACTGGGGGAGGAAGATAAATGACATGGCAGCTTCTTCTGATGGATGCAAACGCCATAGTTTGCCTGTTAATCATGGTCAGGCTGATGTTTTTCCGGAAAGAGGGAAAGCGTCATCGCCTGAGTGTCGCGGTGCTGGCCTATCTGGTCATTCTTGCCGCCGGATTCAATGCCTTCAACATTCTGCTCGGCCACTACGTTCAGGTTAACCTCGGCGATCTGCTGCTTAACTCCGTCATCTGCATGGCGGTGTGGCTGGCGCGCGGGAACCTGGCGAAGGTCGTTATAACGGAGTAGTCCATGCAAACCAGCGAAAAGGGGATAGCCCTGATCAAAGAGTTCGAAGGCTGTAGACTCACCGCCTACCAGGACAGCGTCGGTGTATGGACGATAGGCTATGGCTGGACTCAGCCTGTCGACGGCAAACCAATCCGCGCTGGGATGACGATTAAGCAGGAAACAGCAGAACGTCTGCTGAAGACCGGGCTGGTCAGCTATGAAAACGACGTGTCCCGCCTGGTCAAAGTTGGCCTGACTCAGGGACAATTCGACGCCCTGGTGTCGTTCACGTACAACCTCGGCGCCCGTTCACTGTCGACATCGACCCTTCTGCGAAAACTCAACGCCGGTGATTACGCTGGTGCTGCCGATGAGTTCCTGCGCTGGAATAAAGCTGGCGGCAAAGTCCTGAATGGGCTGATCCGTCGGCGTGAGGCGGAGCGCGCTCTGTTCCTGTCGTGATTGGCGCGCTGCTAAGGCGTTACTGGTTGCAGTTGCTGGTGGTGGCGGTAATCGGCGTGCTGGTGTTCTTCGTGAACCACTACCGCGACAACGCCATAACCTACAAAGACCAGCGCGATAAGGCTACCGAACAGCTCAGCCTTGCGAGCGCCACCATCAAAGACATGCAGACGCGCCAGCGTGATGTCACTGCACTGGATGCTAAATACACTGGAGAACTGGCTGATGCCAAAGCCACTATCGATCAGCTTGAGCGCGATGTTGCTTCTGGCAAACGTCGGTTGCAGCTCAACGCAAGCTGTCCCGCGAACAGAGCGACCAGCACCGGCAGCCTGGGCGATGCTTCCAGCCCCGGACTTACTGACTCCGCTGAACGGGATTATTTCACCCTCAGAGAGCGAATTGTCACAGTGACGAAACAGGTTGGATATTTGCAGGGCTATATCAAAGATCAGTGTATGAATTAACAAAATACTACTGAATGCCCAAACTGTCTTTTATCATTGACTGGCCTAATTTAAGAGGACTAAGTCAATGTCAGTAAGTCAGTTAATCTCAAAATCTACAGTTAGAATTGAGTGTGATGTAGTTGGAGGTGGCGTGTCGGTTGGTACGGGGTTTTGGTTTGGTTTTTCAACTACAGAAGATTCAGGTCTGCCATTACTCGTAACAAACAAACATGTGATTGCTAATTCCACTACAATTCGTATTAGATTAAACGTTTCATCAACTGCGAACCAACAATTAAAATTTTATGACGTAACAATTAACAATCCTAATGATTTCATACAGCACCCCGACCCAAATATTGATCTTTGTGCCTTACCTATAGGTCCTTTTCTAAACGAGTTAGGTTCGCAAGGGATCGAAGTTGATAAATTTTTCTTCACAGACCGTAATTTTCTTAACCAGCATTACGTTACTCCAGTTGAAGAAGTTTTTATGACTGGCTATCCAAATGGCTTATGGGATACGGTCAATAACAGGCCTATTACCAGAAAGGGGATCACTGCCTCATCATTGCTTGAAGATTGGCAGGGCAGGCCTGAATTCATGATTGATATGGCCTGTTTTGGGGGATCCAGCGGGTCGCCTGTGTACATTATGAATGAAGGCGGCTTTTCAACCTCAGATGGATGGGCGATCGGAAATAGATTTATCTTTTTGGGGGTGTTATATGCCGGCCCAACTCTTGATGTAAATGGAAGTATTAACATAGTAGATGTTCCTACTGTAGCTACGCCAGTGGTTAGCACAACGTTAATGATGAATTTAGGTATGGTGATTAAGGCAGAGCAGTTGAATGGACTCAGGCAGTTGCTAGGTATTTGAGATATTAGACAACCGCCTTCGGGCGGTTTTTTGTTGCCATCACCATGAGTATCCCCATCGAAATGGCAATATCCCCACAAGCGGATAAAGAGGCTCTCAATGTCCGACATCTACCAAATCACGCTAACAACCCAAACAGGCGAAACCTTCACGGGCAAGATGTCACGACGTCAGCCTGAGTTGGTAAACGGCTTCGTGCCTCTGGCGACGGAGACGGGATAGTGGCTTTACTTCGCTCCGGCCGATGTGAAGCGCGTGGAGTTCACGCCGGTACCGACAGAGGAAGACACCAATGGCGATGAGCAGACTGTCAGTTGAAATCAAAGGCAGGTGGTGGCTTCCCGTTTACATCAAGACGCTGACAATGTTCTGCTTGATGATGCGGTGCGAGCCTGATTACCAAAAGGTGGGTAACTTCATCGTTAAGTATGGCATTAGCCAGAAGTTGAAGTATGAGCCTGTAAAGAGATAACGGAGTAACCAATGGCTAACGATGACGAGCGCAGGCCTTATCCGCCAGTTAACTTCATCGCATCCGACAACTGGCAGCCATACACCAGGCTCATTCCCGCCAATGAAGTGCATGAGTGGGTAAGTCGCCAAATCATCAGCGATACCGGCAGCATCCATAACCCTGACCACGAACACCTTGCTGAGGCTGACCTCTGCTTCATGTGGGCTTCTGACTCTTTAGCGAAGAAAGGGCGCTATGTTCTCGGTCAGGCTGAACAGGTAATGCTCCGCGCAGGCGGTTGGCAGAAAGCCAGAATGGAACAGCAGATGCAGGAATGGTTCGGGCGAATCCCGAAGTTCATTATCACGCTGGCAGCTGACTACTGCTCGCAATGCAGCGACCTTGAGTTCTGCGCACTGGTAGAGCATGAGCTTTACCACATCGCACAGGCCACCGATGATTTCGGCGCTCCTAAGTTCAACAAAGAGACAGGGCAGCCAGTGCTAACTCTGCGCGGCCACGACGTCGAAGAATTCACTGGTGTCGTACGTCGATACGGTGCCAGCAAAGAAGTACAGGAGCTCGTTGATGCGGCCAACTCGCCAGCAGAAGTGGCTCACATCGATATAGCCAGGTCATGCGGGACGTGCATGCTAAAACTGGCCTAACAATATGACTGATTATGACAGGCAGGTAATCTATGGCGACACTGAAAGGTGAGGTCAAAGCCTTCATCGTTCAGTCTCTTGCCTGCTTCGATACTCCATCTCAGGTGGTTGAGCTGGTCAAAAAAGAATTTGGCCTGAGCATCACACGTCAGCAGGTCGAATCTCACGACCCGACGAAAGCAAACGGCAGGGGGCTGGCGCAGAAGTGGGTGGACATGTTCAATGCCACCCGCGAGCGATTCCAGAATGAAATCTCCGATATTCCGATCGCTAACAAGGCATACCGACTCCGCGTTCTCGACCGTATGGCAACGCGCGCCGAGGGCATGAAGAACCTCGCGCTTACGGCAGAGATTATCGAGCAGGCGGCGAAGGAATGCGGCGATGCCTACACCAATAAGCACAAGTTTGAACATTCCGGCCCGAATGGTGGTGCCATCCAGACGATCACCATGAGCAAAGAGGAATACAAATCCGCACGGCAGGAGATGATGGAGGATGACGACTGCTGAGCAAAGGGCATTTGCCCGTAAGGTTGAATGCGAAGAGGACGGGCTCTATTACGCTCGTTACTTCTTCAAGCAGCGCACCGGCGGAAAGATGATTGTCGCGCCTCACCACAAGGTGATTCAGCAAACGCTGGACCGCGTCATTGATGGTGAGATTCAACGCCTGATCATCAACGTACCGCCTGGCTACACGAAAACGGAACTGGCGACCATCAATATGATGGGCCGAGGGCTGGCGCTGAACTGCCGGGCTCGCTTTATGCATCTGTCCTATTCGCACAACCTTGCACTGCTGAACTCCTCAACCGCGCGCGGCATGATTAAGTCGCAGGCCTACCAGTCGATGTGGCCGATGGCGCTGCGCGATGACGCTGACAGCAAGGCCATGTGGTGGACTGAGCACGGCGGCGGCGTTTATGCGTCGTCAGCTGCTGGACAGGTTACCGGCTTTCGTGCCGGACACATGGAGCCGGGCTGGCAGGGCGCGCTGATTATCGATGACCCGGTAAAGCCTGATGACGCTTACTCTGAGATCGTCCGCGACGGGGTCAACAACCGTTTTAACGAGACAATCAAATCACGACTGGCGATCGAGACGACGCCGATGATTGTCATCATGCAGCGGATCCATTACCACGACCTGAGCGGCTATCTGCTGCGTGGCGGGAGTGGAGAGAAATGGCATCACCTGAATCTGCCGGTGATTATCGACAATAGTCAGCCATACGCAGCGCAGTACCCTGAAAACTCACACGCTATACCGATTGACCATGGCTTACCTGACGGCTGGCTGTGGCCTTTTAAGCATAATGAATCGCATCGTATATCGCTGTTCTCGCACCGGCGCACCGCAGAAGCCCAGTATATGCAGAAGCCTCGCAGGTTTAATGCAGAAGGCGCTCTGTGGACAGAGGAGATGATCAGCGCGGCACGCGAACTGCAAATTCATCACGATAAGGTTCGCACTGTCGTAGCCATTGACCCGCAGGCAACAAACAGCGACGAAAGCGATGAAACAGGCATTGTCGCTGCCAGCTCATATGGTTCCGGTGACAAAAAGCAGTTCTCTGTGGATGGCGATTACAGCGGCAAATATTCACCTGCTGGATGGGCCAAGAAAGCCATATCGGCTTATGAGCAACACGAAGCTGACGCGATAGTTATTGAGACGAACCAGGGCGGAGATATGGCGGAGGAGACACTACGCAACGCCGGGTTCAAGGGTCGCATCATTCGTGTCCATGCCAGCAAAGGTAAGTATGCCCGCGCGGAGCCGATATCGGCGCTCTACGAACAGGGGAGAGTGGCAAATCACGGCAATCTCTACGTATTGGAGAACCAGCTGATGGAATACATCCCCGCCACCGCGAAGAAATCACCTGACCGCCTCGATGCGATGGTTTACGCACTGACTGAACTGAATGGATCGCAACCTGTGGGGATGATGATTCCGAAACGCCTTCGCTAACCAAACGGACAAACCATGACTGACAAATTAACTCTCGCCGTCAACCATGCGTTGAACGATGCGCGGATGGCGCGCGCCCGTATGGGGCTGATGGCGCCAACGATGGGGCTGGATAATAAGCGCCATTCCGCATGGTGCGAATATGGATTCCCTGAGCAGGTAACCTACGAAAACCTCTATGCCCTGTACCGCCGTGGCGGTATCGCTCACGGTGCAGTTGAGAAGCTAGTGGGCAAGTGCTGGCAGACGAACCCGGAAATCATCGAGGGTGACGATGCCGACGAGAGCGAAAACGAAACCGCCTGGGAAAACAAGTCAAAGCAGGTATTCAACAACCGGTTCTGGCGTTCATTTGCCGAGGCGGATCGCCGTCGCCTTGTCGGTCGTTATGCAGGCATCCTTCTGCACGTCCGCGATGAAAAAGACTGGAACCTTCCGGTTACCAAAGGGCGAGGGTTGCAGAAGGTTTCCGTGGCATGGGCCGGATCGCTAACGGTGAGCGAGTGGGACACTGGGCTGAACTCGAAGACTTACGGTCAGCCGAAAATGTGGCAGTACGCCGAACGCTTGCCGAATGGTTCAAGTCGCCGCGTCAATATCCACCCCGATCGCGTTTTCATCCTTGGTGATTACTCAGACGATGCTATTGGCTTCCTTGAGCCAGCTTATAACGCCTTTGTGAGCCTGGAGAAGGTAGAGGGCGGGTCTGGTGAGTCATTCCTGAAGAACGCCGCTCGCCAGTTAGCACTTAGTTTCGACAAGGAAATCGACTTTGGCAGCATTGCATCTATGTACGGCGTTGAAGTAGATGAGTTGCAGGATAAATTTAATGACGCTGCACGCGAGATGAATCGCGGCAATGATGTGCTGCTTTCTCTCCAGGGGGCCAGCGTAACCTCCCTCGTTTCTCCGGTTTCTGATCCGTCTCCAACCTATAACGTAAACCTGCAAACAGCCGCCGCAGGAGTTGATATTCCTACGCGCATTCTGGTTGTAATCAGCAGGCCGAGCGCTCCAGCACCGAAGACCAGAAATACTTTAATGCTCGTTGTCAGTCGCGACGCGTAGACCTCTCTTTCGAAATAGAGGACTTCTGCGACAAGCTTATCGATCTACAAATCGTAGACTCAGTCAGCCAGAAGGCCGTTATCTGGGATGACCTTAACGAACAGACCGGTACAGAGAAGCTCACTAACGCCAAGACCATGGGCGAAATTAACCAGACCATGCAGGGCAGCGGCGATGAACCCGCGTTCACCCGTGAAGAGATTCGTACGGCTGCGGGCTATGACAATGATGACGAAGAGCTTTTAGGAGAAGAGGATGGCGACGAAGAAGACGAAGCCACCGATTCTGCCGCGTAACTATCAGGACCCGACCGGGGCCGATGCGCTGGAACGCCGGGCAATGAAAGACTTCGCCAGGCGGATGAATAAAATTGGCAAAGCGTACAAATCAGCACTCGAAAAAATACCTTCCTCCCTCGCAGTAAACGCCAGATACGAATACCAGCTAAACCCAACGCTACTCTCCATCATCCTGAACGATGCCAGTTACCTGGTTGATCAGGTGCTGCTTGAAGGTGGCGATTACGACCTGTGGTTTTACGAGTACATCGATCTGGCATCGGAGAAAGGTACAGGGCAGTCGTTCTACAACCTCAGCCAGCAATCTCCGGTGTACGCCGCTGGTCGTGAGTCGCTGGCGTCCATCCTCGCAAGCGACCCGTACCAGCAACGCATGGCGCTGGTGCATGCCCGTGTGTTTGAGGAAGTGAAGGGACTGACGGCTGACGTTAAGCGCGACATGGCGCGTGTGCTGACTGATGGCGTGGGCCGTGGTCTCAATCCGCTGGACATTGCCCGCAACCTGACAGAACAGACAGGAATCGAGAAGCGCCGGGCAAACCGTATAGCACGCACTGAAGTGACTACCGCGCTGCGCCGGGCTAAGTGGGATGAAGACCAGGAGGCGAATGAACTTTACGGCCTTAAAACGCTTCTGGTTCACATATCGGCTCTGTCACCGACAACGCGACATACCCACGCGGTGCGCCATGCCCATCTCTACACCAACGAAGAGGTGCGTGACTGGTATAGCAAAGATGGCAACTCCATCAACTGCAAATGCAGTCAGCAGTCGGTGCTGGTGGATGCGGACGGTAAGCCGGAATACCCGGGCACCATTACGAAACTAAAACAGGAATATAAATCGATGCAGGCGCGCGGTTACGCCTGGGCGGAGAAATAACTATGCCTATGCAGGTCAACATCACCACGAAGGTGAACAGCCAGTCAATCCGGCGCGAAACGTACAACGGGCGTGAGCACCTGGTGCTGCCGAGCTACACGCTGCCGGCGAACGTCGTCATGAATGGCGGCTTGTACACGGCGGAAGAAATCGACGCGCACTATCAGGGGCTAGAAGGAACCCTGGCACCGCTAGGCCATCCTCAGGTTAACGGTCAATTCGTGTCTGCATTCTCTCCAGAAGGGCTGTGCACAGGATTCGTTGGGGCGTGGAACCGCAATGTTAAGAAGTCCGGTAATCGCATCTACCTCGAAAAGTGGGTAGATGTTGCCCGTGCCAGCGAGTCGGAAGGTGGAAGGGAGCTTCTTGAGCGTGTCGCTGCCATTGAGCGCGGTGAAGACGTTCCGCCGATTCATACCAGTGTTGCCGCATTCCTCGACCAGCTTGAACCGAACGAGCAACAACGCGCTACCGGTGCTGACTGGGTAGCCAAGATCTACAGCATGGACCACGACGCAATCCTGCTGCACGAAGTCGGAGCCGCCACCCCTGAGCAGGGCGTTGGCCTGATGGTCAATGCCGATCTGGCTCAACCGCTCAAGGCTAACTCGGGCGCGCTGGTGGGTGAATCCTACCGGGAGCGCGAACAGCGTCTCGATCGCGCAGCCAAAGCGAAGTTTGCGGCTGGCGCGGATGAATACGCATGGGTTGCTGATTTCACTGACTCGCAAGCGGTAATCATCCGTAACGGCGGAACCGCTGAGGTGTTTGGCTACAAGTCTGATGGCGGCGTTATCAGCTTCGACGATACCGGCACCGCAGTAGCGCGCCAGGAGTCGTGGGTCGCAGTCGTCGCTAACAAATTCAAAGCTCTATTCACACCGCAGGAACAGCCTGCACCAAACCACAAAACGGAGGGCGACATGCCTTTAACCACTGAAGAGAAACAAGAGCTGATCAGCGAAATCGGTAAAGGCCTGGCCGCAAACTTCGCCGAAGCCCTGAACCCGATTAAGGATGCGATCACCGGCCTACAGGCCAATCAGGACAAGCTTACTGAAACGCTAACTGCAAACTCTCGTGCGGAAGAAAAAACAAAGCGTGATGCGGTTGCTGCGGTTCATGGTGACATCGTGGCCAACGCGCTTTCTGGCGATGCCCTGGACGCAATGTTCAAGTCGCTGGGCGAAGCTGCTCCGCTGGGTGCTAACAATGCACAGCAGCACAAAGAAACCGGCGCACCTGCCGCAGACGAACACTTCAAGTAAGGAGCCGGAATAATGCCTCGTTATCGTCGCGTTAATATCGACGGTCAGTCTCTGTACAAGACCGAAACCCGCACTACGGCCGCCGCGCTGCTTCCGGGCACCGCCGCAACCATCAACTCATCCGATAAATTCGCTCAGGCCACTGCGCTAACCGGACGCCTGTACATCATCGATGTCGGTTATCACCAGGGCCTGACTATCACCGAATCAATCCCTGCCGGTGATTCGGCTGTCGGCAATTACGTCGAAGAAGGTCGTGAACTGGCGCTGCGCTGCCTGCCTGGTGCGTATAAAAAAGACAGCCCGATCAAGCTGGGTACTGCCGGTCAGTTTACCCTGGCAACCGATGACACTGATTCAGTGATCGGATACAGCCAGGATGAATACACCATCGCGGCCAGCACCACCGACTTCATCCGCGTGCGCATGCGCGTTGGCACTGCCGCCGCTGCTGGCGCGTAACAAAAGGACAAAAACATATGTACTTCTCAAAAGAGACGCTGGCGACTAACTCCCGCCTTGGCGGGCACTGGAGTGAGCTGTGGGCAAACCGCAACATGTGGAACCTACAGAACGATTCCATCATTGCGGCTAACCGCGCAATCATGACGCCTGACATGCTGGCCTGTAACGCCGTTGGCGGTTTCTCCCGTGACTTCTGGGCTGAGATTGACAACCAAGTGCTGCAACTGCGGGATCAGGAAGTTGGCATGGAAATCGTGAACGACCTGATCGGCGTTCAGACGGTGCTGCCGGTCGGTAAAACCGCCAAGCTGTATAACGTGGTTGGCGACATCGCCGATGACGTGTCAGTAAGCATCGATGGTCAGGCGCCGTTCTCCTTCGACCACACTGACTACGCGAGCGACGGCGACCCGATTCCGGTGTTCACTGCTGGTTACGGTGTTAACTGGCGTCATGCTGCTGGCCTGAACTCTGTGGGCATCGATCTGGTGCTGGACTCGCAGATGGCGAAGATGCGCAAGTTCAACCAGAAGCGCGTCAACTACTACCTGAACGGCGATTCAAAAATTCAGGTTCAGTCCTACCCGGCGCAGGGCATTAAGAACCACCGAAACACCAAGAAGATTAACCTCGGTTCCGGCGCTGGTGGCGCGAATATCGACCTTACTACTGCCGACATGACCGCGCTCTTTGCGTTCTTCGGTAAAGGCGCATTCGGTACTACCGCCCGCACGAACAAAGTCGCCGCATACGATGTAATGTGGGTTTCCCCGGAAATCTGGGCAAACCTGGCTCAGCCGTACGTGGTGAATGGCGTTGTAAGCGGTACTGTATTGCAGGCGGTTCTGCCGTTCGCGCCGGTGAAAGAAATCCGCATGAGCTTCGCGCTGACCGGTAACGAGTTTATCGCGTACGTTCGTCGCCGTGACGTGATCTCTCCACTGGTGGGTATGGCTGTAGGCGTTGTTCCGCTGCCGCGCCCACTGCCTAACGTTAACTACAACTTCCAGATCATGTCTGCTGAAGGTCTGCAAATTACCGCAGACGATCAGGGCCTGTCCGGAGTTGTCTACGGCGCTAACCTGGCGTAAGGAAACAGCATGGCTAAATACGAAGTTGTGCGCCCATGGTTCGGCGTGAAGGTTGGCGACGTGGTGGAGTTGAAAGAGCTTCATCCGGCGTTGAAGTCTAACGTTCGGCTGATGAAAGGCGAAGCTGGTGGCGAGCTGAAACCAGCAACACCTGATGCCGGTACTGGTGAGAAATCTCGCAAAGAGATTATTCAGGACCGCCTTACTGAGCTGGGCATTGAGTTCAAGGGCACCTTGGGCGCTGAAAAGCTCAGTGAGCTGTTGCCAGATGGCGAACTCGAAAAGCTTTTCCCTGCTGAATAACAGCCGCCGCTAAGGCGGTTTTTTTATGCCCCGCTCCGGCGGGGTATTTCACGGAGTCGATAATGGTAACTCTCGAACAGGCGAAGGAGTATCTGGAGAGCCAGGGAATTACCATTCCCGATTTTGTTCTTCAGGCTCTCGTCGACCAGGCCAACAGCATCCAGGAGTGTCTTGATGCGCATTATCCGGCATCGACCGCGCTGCTGATTCAGCTCTATCTGCTGGCGCTTATGGGGCTCGGGCAGGGGGATAAATACATCTCCAGCCAGACGGCTCCAAGCGGAGCGTCGCGCTCTTTCCGGTACCAGTCGTTTACCGATCGCTGGAAAGCATCAGTGAACCTGCTGCGCGGGTTGGATAAGTACGGCTGCGCCACTGCCCTTATTCCTGCTGACCCTACCGCCGCCCCGGCATTCGCTGGTATCTGGATCGGGAAGGGCGGCTGCATGTGCGGGGGTAAGTGATGAAGTACAAATCAGTAACTGAAGGCAAGCCGAAGCCGCTCACCCGCGTATGGGTCGAAACCGACACCGGGCGTGAGACTACCGGCTACGTGAAATCGGATGGCGAGTGGTTCATCAACTGCCCTCGCATCCGGGCGACTGGCGCGAAGGTGCTGAGGTGGAAGGATGGCTGAAAGATACGTTGTGCATGCCTTTAAGTGTGAAGACAACTGGTCGCTGTTCATCTGGATAAACGACTCCGGAGTTAAGTTTATTGGCCGACATGCTGAAACTTACGAGAAAGCCAAAGTTGACTTTCTGGAGCAGGCTGACGCTAAGCGCCTCGCCAGTCAATCAGGCTCGATGCGGCCTCTTGATGATTTCAAAATCGTTGAGAAGGTGGAGGTATTCACTCTATGAGCAGCGTTGCCAACTGGTCTTACACCGCCACGGCGACCATCTGGCGCAAACTGGAAGGTAATGACGAATACGGCGATCCGCTGGGTTATGCCGAACCTGAGCAAATCCTCTGTGATTACGAGGGCGGGCTCAGGAAGAAGTTAGCCAGCCTGGGCGCCGAAATCGGCGTGAAGAATACCGTCTGGACGGAGTTTGCGCTGGCCGCCGCGGGTGATTATCTGCTGATCGGCGTGTCTACCGAACCCGACCCGGTTGTGGCCGGTGCCGACGAGGTGAGGCAAGTTATTCGCTATGCCGACACGTTTGAGCGCCTGGCGGATGATTACGCCATCCTGACGGGGGTGTAGCCATGAGCATCAAAGTACGCGGCGTTAAGCAGTCGAAAGCCGGGCTCAACCGCATTATCAACGACGTGAAAGGGCGCAAGGTTGTCCGGGCATTACAGTCAGCGATGATAATCGGCAGCTCACAGGCCGCACTTTACACGCCGATCGACACCTCAACACTGCTTAATAGCCAGTATCGGGAGTTGATAAACAACGGAGTTCGGCTGACAGGTCGGGTGGGATATACGGCCAACTACGCTGTTTTCGTGCACGATCCGAACGTGCCGCAAACCTTCCGCCGCGCAACCGCGCAGAAAGAGTTCCTCACTAAAGGCTTTGAAGACACCCGCAGCCAGATTGATGCCGTAATGCGCAAGGAGCTTTCAGTATGAAACGAGAGACATTCCACCATTTTGCAGACGGCCGCGGTCGTCGCCAGATTTTCGTTAATGGAAATAGAATTAGCCGCGTAATTTGGGCTGACGAAGAGAAGGGGGTGTTGTGTTTTCATCCTTATCCGCTAAGGCGTCATCGTAAAGAACCTTTCAGTGTTTACTACCGGAAGCTGCGCGGGAAAATCACTGTTCTCTTTGAAAAAGAGGGCTTGAAAGCATGACACCAGCCATGTACGAGCGCGTGCGTAACTATTTCGTTGATGCTGGGCTTACGACTGGCTTCATCGTTCAGCTGCTGGCTTGGGACGACACAACCAAGTTAACCGACGCATTCATCGTGTTCCGACCTAACGGCGGTACCGACATCCGAAATGACCTCGGATCTGATCACTACGTGCTGGTGGATGTCATTTCCGCCAAAGATAAGCGCCGCGCAGCCGCTGAGAAGGCTCAGGAAATCATCAATTATGTCGAACAGAACGACATTAACGACGAATGCCTTGGCCTTATTCAAAACCTCGGCAATATGCCTGCACCCATCCTGACCGAAGAGGGGCGCCTGGTCTTCAGACTCCAGTTCATGTGCGTTTACGGCGAATAACCCAATCACCAACCCATCAGGCTGCCATCCGGCGGCCTTTTTTATTTGAGAGGTACACATGCAAGGCTGTGCTAATGATTTTGGCAAGCTGATCGGGAAAGTAGCTGTGCTACGCATGGCCTTTGGCTGCCCCGACGCAGTGCCAGCGCTTTCCGAGTGGAAGCGTCTCGGCGCTATGACGACCAAGGGCATCGACTATTCGATGAACACCATCAACTCCGAGGCAGATGATGCTAAAGGGCTGGTGGAGAACCTGGTCAACAACATGGATCTGACGATCTCAGGCGAAGGTGAGTTTCGCAAGTCTGATAAAGATAACGAGATCGGCGCGTGGCGTCTGTCGAAGTATATCTTTGACGAAGTCCAGGCTGGCCGTCAGCCTAATCTGTGGGTGCGTTTCGACTTCGCTGGTGAGAACGCCGGTACTTATATCCAGGGTTACATGAACACCACTTCATGGTCTGGTGACTTCGGTACCAACGATATCTCCACTTTCTCCGGCGAGTGGAAGGTCTACGACGCCGACACTGTCGTGTTTGAAGTCGCTGATTCTATCGCGGCCACTGGCGTTGAAGTTACTCCTGCAACTGCATCTCTGGCCGTTGGGGCAACTCAGCAGCTGAGCGGTGCAGTTCAGCCAACCGATGCTACTAATAAAGCAATCACCTGGACGACTTCGGCGCCATCCATTGCCACCGTCAGTTCAACCGGTCTGGTGACCGCAGTTTCGGCCGGCACTGCGACAATTACGGCCACCACTGCTGATCGTGACTTCACTGACACCTGCGCTGTGACCGTGACTGCCGCACCGTAATCACTACAAAGGGCGGCGTGCTGCCCTTGATAATGGTTATGGAGAACGATATGACCCCTTTGAAAGAAATTGGCGAGTGCCTGATTGGTGCTGGCGGCCGTGAATACTTCTTCCGACCATCGTTCCGCAATATGACGCGAATCGGCGAGCCTGAGCATATCGTCCGCACTTTTTATGCGCTGTTCAATGACGATGTGGCAAAGATGCTTGAAGCGGCGCGAGAAATTCATAGTGCGATACCAGAGCATCAGCGTAAATTTTACGCCTACTACTTCGGGGACATTTCCCTGCCGCGGTGGGCTCTGGATGCGGCAGGTTCTGCCGCGTTTGTGCGTGAGGCATTATTCTCGGCTATTAATGTCATTCAGTCATGCTGTGACGAGGACGTTTCTGAATTGACAGGCTGGCACGAGCCATCACGCACTGGAAGGCGAACGTTTGTATGGCGCCGTGGCGCTCTCCCGCCTGAGAACCTGATTCTGATAGCTCAGTCGCTGATCATGCATGGCGTTATCGGACGGGCCAAGGTTCGTAAGTTGCAGAAGCACGAAAGCAAGGAAACGACGCCGGAGTTTCATGCGACTGAATACATCATGGCGGCGCGAAACCATTTCGGGATCAGCAGGGAAGAGGCTGAAAACCTTACCATGACCGAATTCGCTATGATGCTTAACGCCAAATACCCTGACCAGAAGGGCTTCACCAGGGAAGAGTATGACGCTGTTATGGACGATGACGATCGGCGTTGGCAGGAAATGATTGAGCGCGAAAAATCAGCAAAGAAAGCGGCCTGAGTTAATAATGGATGTACCTTAATCGCCTGACCGGGCGTAATATGGCTCGACAATAAAACTCAGGGGATAAGAGTGAAAAAAATACTTTTGGCTTTGGTGATTCCACTGGTTCTGGCTGGCTGCAAGCCGGGCGAGGAAAAGGCAATTTCGCTGGCACAATCTGAAGTGTCCGCCAATCTACTGGATCCTGACAGCGCACAATTCCGTAACGTGAAAGTCGTGAAGATGACAGATGCCGATGACGGTCATGTTAATGCTGTTGTTTGCGGGGAAATTAACGGAAAGAACGGTTTCGGTGCCTATGCAGGGTTCCATCCTTTCTTTGTTGAGCTGAAAATGAAATCGAAGGGGATGTTCTCAAAAGGCGTCGACTACACCCTTGGTGATCACTTCCTCAGTTCGAAAGATACGCCTCCACCACCGGCCTACACAGAACGATGCCAATAAACGACACGAATAACTAACCCACCACTCGGTGGGTTTTTTTATGCCCGGAGAAAACTGATGTCTGAGAAAGCAGGCGAGATTTATTACGACATCGAGGCCGATGTATCTGGCTTGCTCAAGGCCCAGGGAAAGGCCAATAAGTCGCTCGACTCCATCGGCAACTCGGCGACCAATGCAGCCAAAAAGATGGATGAGTTGCAGACGAACATCAACCGCGTCGCCGGGGCAATTGCCGCCTCACTCGTTGTTGACTGGGGAAAGGCGTTTCTCGTAGCGGCTGACAACATGAGCCAGCTCAACGCTCGTATAGAGAGACTTACTGGTAGCGCAGCGACAGCCTCGCAGACTATGCAGAGTCTGATGCGCATCAGTTCGGCAACGGGTGGTTCGCTACAGGATACAGCAAAGCTGTGGGAGACTCTCAGCACGGCGTTGCGCGATACCGGTGCGACGAACGGCCAGGTCATCCAGCTCACCGAAACACTTCAGAAAATAGGTCGCATTGGCGGATCCTCGACAGAAGAAATGGCGAATGCTCTTCGTCAGTTCGGTCAATCAATTTCCTCCGGCACTGTCCGGGCGGAGGAGTTCAACTCCATCCTTGAGCAAATGCCTGAACTGGCGCGGCAGATCGCCGCCGGGATGGGCGTAAGTATCGGAGAGCTTCGTCAGCTGATGCTGGACGGGAAACTGACGGCAGAAGATGCCCTCAACGCAATTCAGAAGCAAACCGGTTCAGTTAATGCAGAGTTCGAGAAACTACCGCGCACGCTTTCACAGGCTAATACCGCGCTGACAAACTCATTCCTGTCGATGATCGATTCAGTTAACCAGGCAACAGGAGCCAGCAATGGCCTGGTTGCGGTTATCGACTCGATGACGGCGGCACTGGACAGACTGGTGGGGAAGGCAATCTCAGCGGATTCGCAAATTTCAGATCTGAACAGCACAGCAGAAATGTTTACCCGCCGGGCACGCACCTGGTCATGGCTTGGGCTTGATGGCTGGGAGGCGCAAAACAAAGCGCTGGCTGGGCTGAGCAATAAAGCCGCCATGCTGGTTGGCGATTTGGCTGCTGTAACAAAAGCATCTCAGACCGCGGCCAATACCAAGCCCATTGAGATAAAGACCACTGCAACGACCACTGGTAGCAAGTCGAAAGGCGGGGCTTCGGCAGCTCAGAAAGAGGCGGAGCAGTACGCTAAAGCCCAGGAAACTGTTAACCAAAAACTGGATGAGTTGCGGCAGAAGGCCGAGTTGTCAGCCGGGAGTGTAGGTGAGTTATCGCGAGCGCAGGCCGTGCTTAATGCACAGCAGTCTCTCGGCAATACCGCCACGCAGGAGCAACTCATGCTTGCCGGGCAACTTGCCGGGAAAGCCTGGGATAATGCTAATGCACTGCGTGAGCAGGCCAAAGCAGAACGAGAGCGCACAGACGCGGCCAATAAGTTCAGCACTATTCAGGGTAAAACCAGTAAAACCGCCGGGCTTGATAGCCAGTATCAGAAAGACGTTGCTGATATCCAGCTTTACGCCCAGCTTTACCCGCAGAAGATCGGGGAGGCTGAGGCAGCGCGCGCCTCTATCGAGCAGCAGTATCGTGACCAGCGTAACGCTGCCATGTGGGAAGAATGGGCGCAACAGAACGCAGCCACTCAGGCAGCGGCGGCGGCTTTCGACTCTCTTGGTTCGGTGGCCAGCAATGCGCTGACCGGCATTGTCACCGGAAGTATGTCGGCCAGCGATGCGATGAGAAGCATTGGCATGACCGTCCTGAACAGCGTGGTTAACTCTTTCGTGCAGATGGGCCTCGAGTGGGTTAAGTCGGCGATTATGGGTCAGACCGCTACGACATCAGCTGTGGCAGTTTCGACAGCAGCTCAAACCGCAGGCATTGCCACCACTACGGCAGCAAGTACTGCGGCGGCGGCGACACAAACGGCGGCATGGACACCTGCGGCAATGCTGGCGTCTATCAGTACACTCGGTGGAGCAGCTGTCATAGGAATTGGTGCTGTTCTCGGTGCGCTGGCTATGGGAGTTGCTGGTAAGCGTAAGAATGGCGGGCCTGTATCGGCTGGCGGGATGTATCAGGTCGGTGAAGGTGGCATGCCTGAGATTTACCAGGCCAGTACCGGTAAGCAGTACATGATACCGGGCGACAACGGCAAGGTTATTAGCAACAAGGATATGCAGAGCGGAAGTGGCATTCAGGTTAGCGTCATATTCAATGATATGTCATCAGGACAGCACATGTATGACGCGAGAGCCACGCAAACTGGGAATGCGCTGACTGTCGAGGCGTTCGTTGCCGATATGAACAATGGTGGTGTTATGAGCCAAGCAATCATAGGAAATACTACTGCCAAACGCACGCCAAGGGGGCAGGGCTGATGCCAATTATCGACTATCCCGACTGGCTGCCGCTGGCGCAGAAGGCCAGCAAAAACATGACGCTCGATACCGGGTTCCAGACCGATCAGCCAGCGGTCGGCCCGGCAATCTTCGAGAATCAAACCGACGACCTGAAAGTGACCTGGTCGCTGACGTGGATATTCACGCTGGCGCAGGAGCGCGCATTCCAGCAGTGGTTGCGCAGCCCGAACTATCTCAACCGTGGCCTGAACTGGTTCCGGATGAATATCAACCTGGGCGGCAGCGGTCTGCAACTCCAGGAACTTCACTTCACGCAGATGCCAGTGCAAACCAGTATCGACGGCGGTGTGGTAACCTGGACAGGAACGGTTGTTGCCAACCACCTCTACAACGCCGACGACGAGTTTGACGACGTAATTATTGAGTTGCCGCCGCCATGGCCTTCACTGCTGGATATCGTTGTCACGGGTTATCCGGACAACAGGGATCCAGAATCACTGCCGAGGGTGCCGTAATGCCGAGCTTCAGGGAGTATAAGCAGCAACGCCCCACGCGCGGACTGTACGACACCATCACGTTCTACCATCCATCCTTTGGCTATGTCCGCCTGGTCGATAAGCAGTTCTTCCCGAAGACGCTTGGCGGCCAGACGTACACACCCGCCCGTTTTGAAATCGAAGAGAGCCAGCAGAGCGGCACGCCGGTAATCGACGCGACGGTGAAATTAGGGCGGCTGTCGTCTGACATCAAAGCGCTGATGAAGCAGTGGAAGGGGGCGGCCCGGCTAACAGCTATCACGGCCACCCGGCAAATCTTCGACAGCGGAGACGTGTCTGTGCCGATTAAGTCCTGGCAGCTTTACGTAAAGACGGTGGATATCGATGCCGACGCCGCATCGGTCACTCTGTCTGTCACCAACCCGCTGAACAACAACATCGGAAGGCTCTATGACCCAACGGAATACACTGGCCTTCAGTACCTCTGATTTTATTCGCAAGGTGATCGGCGTGCCGTGGGCTAATCGGGCCTGTTCTTTCGAGAAAGTCGATTGCTGGGGGCTGGTGGTCCTGTATTACCGTCACGTCCTCGGCATTGAGCTGCACCAAACTCCGGACTACGAAGCCGGGGCCGACTTCTTCACCTGCTATCAGGGCGACGTCATCTTTTGGCGCCAGGTCGATAAGCCGGTCGAGGGCGGGATATTCGTTGGATACCGCGGCTCGCAACCGGCGCACGTTGGCCTGGTGCTGAACCGGATGGCGCTGCATTCACGCGGCGAGAACGGAAGCGTACGCATGGACTCGTTGCTGGTCATTCAGCGGGCATTCACCAAAGTGGAGTTTTTCGAATATGGCGCTGGTTGAGATATCGAATTTTCCAGGAACGCCTAAGCTGCGTTGTAGGGTGCCAAACGGCACCCTTTTTTATGACTGGCTGGCGGCCAATGACGCTACTTTTCACCGCGATCTGCTGATCGTCCGCAACGGCGTAAAGCTGGGCGACGATGATGAGCTGGCGTTTAAACTGAGTGAGCTGGACCACATCCAGATATTCGACCAGCCAAAGGGTATTGTCGGCGACATCCTGAGCCCGATCTTTAAAGTGGTTGGCCAGGTGTTTTCGTTCCTGGCGCCGAAGCCGGCAATCGCTAACAACGGCGGTAATACCGTCGACTCACCGAACAATAGCCTGACCGGTCAGACAAACACTGCGCGCGTTTACAAGGCCAAGCCGGACATTTACGGCCAGATTCGTTCGTTCCCGGATCTAATTCAGGAGTCTGTATTCGAATACGTTCACCAGACGTCTACCGACGGCGGCCTGAAGTACGTTACAGAGTGGATGTGCATCGGGATCGGCAAATACGATTACGAGTCCGTGCGCTACTCAGAATCCAGCCTGGGCTCTCTGGCCGGTGCCGAATTCCAGTTCTTCCAGCCTGGCGAAGTAATCCCGCAGATCGTAGAAGGTTACGGGTTCGATGACGTCGACGGGCAGGAGGTTCCCGGGCAGAACGAAGCCAGCGACTTCCCTATCGAAACAGCAACGGCAAACACGGTGGTCAGCGGAACGTATTCCGGCGGACAGATAGCGATGAAAATCGTGAAACAAGCCGAGTTCGACTATTTCATGGGGCTGGTTCTGCCGCATGCGGTTACCTTCACCATTAACGTTACGTATAGCACGGCCTCCGGCAACGTGACTACCGATGCGACATTCTCCGGCACGCTGATCTCCGCCGTTGAAACAAACGATGGCGCGGTGGTGAATCCGGTGCGCTGGTACACGTTCACGATGAACCAGTTGGAGGGGCCGCAGGACATCCCGGCGAATGCCACGATCAACACCACGAAATTCATCCTCAACGATAACGAGGCCCTGGTGGTTGGCCCGTTCTTCTCCCCTGTCGAGTCAACTCAGCTGTGGCTGCATACCCAGTCCAGCCTCGGCGGGAAGAAAGAGACCAACTGGAAGGTGGTCATCTGGAAGATCGACGACGATTACAATCAGGTTCCTGGCACGCAGCAGACTTTCACGTACCGGCAGACGACGCCGCACCAGTCGACGAGTGAGGTTTTCTACCGCACCGACAAAATAACGCCCACAGGTGGCTTTGGGAAATACGCGGTCAGCTTCCAGCGCACGGATAACTCCGGCGATGCGTCACTGCTGAAGGTTGAAGAGATCCACAGCATCAACATCAGGACAAACGTCGTTCACCCGACCGACACGTTGGTGCGCGTAAAAGTCCGGGCGACCGAGAATGCCCTGGGCAGCCGCGAGCGCAAATATAACGCACTGGTGACTCGCCACACAATCACCTATGACCTGGACACGCAGGCGGTGGATTACACGCTGCGGCCGTCTCGCTCATTCGCTGATGCGGTGGCCCACACCTGGCTCATCATGGGTGATCAGCCGGTAAGCAGTATTGACCTGTACGGTCTGTACTCTATTGCTGAAAGCTTGCCTGACGAGCGCCTGGGCTACTTCGATTACACGTTTGATGACGAGAACGACTCTCTCGGCGACCGCGTGCAGGCGATCTGCAATGCGGCGTCGGTTGTGGCGTACTGGGACGACGGCGTGCTGACGTTTACCCGTGATCAGAAGGTTGACTACCCGGCGGCCGTATTCAACCGGGCCAACATGAAGACGGACGAGTACAAAATGACGTACGAGGCCACGCTTCCTGGCGGCTACGACGGCGTACAGGTGTCCTACGTCCACCCGACCACGAACAATAAGACGTACATCAACTACCGCGTGCTGAACGGTGCCATCGTCGAGCAGGAAGCGGAAAACCCGAACAAGCTGGAGATAGTCGGCTTCCGTAACGAGTATCAGGCCCGGGAGCGCGCATTACGCGAAACCAAACGCCTGGTCTACTCGCGCGTGAAGATGAACGCCAAAGTGTTTGAGGACGGCATTATCCAGGTCGGTAGCGTCATTCAGATGCCCGACATCTACGACAGCAACCAGCAGGGTGGTTACGTCACCGGCCGCTCCGGGAATGACTTCGATACCAGTGAGCCGATCACGTTTACCGGCTCGATGTATGTGCTGGTTACCGACAGCTTGGGTAACCCAAGTCTGCGCTATCCGGCCACCGCCCGCAGCGACACGAAGTACGGATTCACCGCGGCTATCCCCAACATTCAGCTCAATATCTGGAACGGAGACACTGTGCAGCTCCCGTCGCGCTATCTCATTGCGACAGTGGAGGAACTGGACAGCCAACTATGGACAGTCAACAGCATCAAACCGAACACAGATAACACGGTATCTCTGACTGTCGCGGAATACAGCGACGCCATCTACCAATAAGAACCGTCCCCGACCAACCCCAACCCGGCCACCGTGCCGGGTTTTTTATGGAATAATTATGGCTACGACACCTACCAACCTGCCAGTACCGAGCGAATCACCGCGCGATCTGAAGTTTAACGCTGGGAAAATTGACGAGTTCGTTACCTCACTGGTAAACACTTATGTCGACCGGTTCGGGAATGAGCATTACACAATCGAAGGCTTGCGATGGCTGGCGCAGCAGGCTATTTCTGCGTTTGGATACGTGACGCTAGATAGCTTTGAAGATGGTAATACATTGTCGCTGCCTAATCAGGTTCTTCGATTTGAAGCTACTGGCGAATATTATCGCTGGGATGGGCCTCTTCCGAAATCGGTTCCATCAGGATCAACACCTGAAACTTCCGGTGGGATAGGTCCTGGTGCATGGTTGAGTGTAGGCGATGCGGTGCTGCGATCCATGCTTAGCAGCCAATACCTTATCAGAACGCCAGAATCTTTTGGTGCTAAGGGTGATGGCATAACTGACGACACAGCGGCAATGCAATTAGCCTTTACTTGGGTGGCGGCGGTAACTGGCAGGCAGCTAGTATCAGGGCCAGGTACTCTTTACCGCATCACGTCTACGGTTACAGCTGATTTCAAAGGCAGAAAAAACTGCTCAATTTTATTTTCGACTCCTATATTTGCTGACACCAACGCTGGAATTTGCCTAAAGATTTTAGACACGCTCATGTCGGACTTTAAATTTAGTTTCCAAGGAGGGGGTGTTTGGTCTGGAGGAACTCCAACCTATGGCACAAGTACAATGCCGACAGGGGCGCAAATTGGAGTGTTCATTCAAGCGTGCCGTCAATGCGGGTTTGACATTCAAGCGGAAAACTACAAAGGCCGTGTCATCCATGTTACCGAACGTAATTCTGATGGAGTAACCGGGCAGACTTGGAAAACCTCCGGGCTTATGTTCCACAGGATTAGCACAGGCACTGCGGTTGCTACACAGTGCGGTCAGTCATTGTGGGCCGATGGTCGTTCTGGAGATCTGTCTAACTTCGGAGAGATTGTAACCTGGTATTCGCTGTGGGATATGTTTGGGCCGGTGTTTAATAAGGCTCTAGATTTAACTATCCACCACATGGAAGCTGGATGGCAAACCAATAATGGAATGATCTTTAAAGGTTGCGGTTCGCTTCATCTAATTGCCCTAAACTTGGGGGATGAGTCTGCGGGAACTGTTGAACAGGTTAGATTCCAGGCGGCAGATGATGGTACAACATGTGATACAGTGCACATCGTTAGCATGCATGTTGGCAGCAGTTACAGGGCGATACATATCGCCGCAGGTGCATTCCTTCCTGGAGAGTCAAGTTCATGGATAAACCTTGACTCGAGCAATACCAGGGACGTTGGCGTATTTGTTGAAGGCTGGGGAATGGGTAAAATTACTCATTATTCCCGTAACGATAATCAAAGCATGCGCATTTCCAACAGTACCTATGGATTTGACGTAGAGCTGCACAGCGTTAGCGCCAGAACAGTACCAGTTACCATCGCCTCTACAGTTAGCCGCATTCGCTTTGTCGGCGGGGCAATTATAAACCCGGCAAGCACCGCATCAGGTTCACTTGTGCAAATTTCAACTGGCTCAAGTGGGTTTGTATTCATGGGAATGCACTTCCGCATCTCTGCGGTCAACAGTTCTATCTTCAGTGCTACATCTACCTTGTACAGGGTAATTGGTTGCTCGTTTGATATGACAGATAACCCAACCGCTCCAGTCTTTGCTGGCGGCCTTATCCCTAAGGTTACAAACAATGGTGGGTTTGTTTCTGAGAATCATGGGTCAGCAGTTATTCCGGCCGGTTCAACCTCAATAACCGTTAACCATGGGCTTGCGCTGACACCTTCAGCAGTAAATGTTTCAGCCGGGGCAAACGCTACATCGCAAGTCAGAGCTACAACCCTAGGCGCTACAACTTTCACCATAACCATCGCAACCGCTCCCGGTTCAGATGCGACAGTTTATTGGGAAGCCAAAATATGATAAGTGCAGGTGCATATATTTGCACCTGCACTATGTTTTTATTTCTTTTCCAATACCATCACCCAGCCTCTTGGGTTTATAGGGAGGCTTACTTCCTCACCAGCGGGTGCATTTTCAAACGCATTCACGCTTTCTATCCATTTATTATCTGGAAGGGTTTTTAATTTATATGTATGGTGCGACATCACCAGTATCACCACCAGAAAAGCAGAGTGCAAATACTTAGACCAGGAATTAAAGCCGCCTAAAAAAGAAAGCAATATTGAAGCCCAGAATACATTTGGGATAACAAAATACCTCTCTGCACCACCACTCATTATTATAGGCCATTGTGGGTCTGTATTGCTAATCATTGGCTTGGCAAGTGCAAACCCAATCATCAGCGCGGGAAAAATGACCATGGACCACTCTCGCCATGTTCCTTTTATCAGGACGCAGCATATGATAGCAATTGAAATAATACATATCACGTAATTGTATATGCCAGAATTCCAAAGCTCAATTGTCTTGGCTGTAGTTAAAGCAAAGCCAGCAAATATTTTAGATGATAGTATTCTAATGAGCAGGTCAAGGCTTGCTCCAAGCGGAGCCTGGCTTCTATCAGCAGTTGAAGAAATCAAAATTGCCACAACCTGTATAAGACACACAAAGATAAACGCTATAGAAAAAGCGTCTAAATTTCTTACAGCATTACGTATTGTTTTGAATGGATTTTGGAATACTCTTCCATCAACCAATTTGAGGGCTACAACCGGCGCCAGAAAAACAATAAAAGGACCACTTAGTCCTGATAATAACAAGATTAAAAAATCATGCATTTTCCAGTAGGTGCCGTCAGGCTTGTTCGAGATTATAACCATAAATAGCCACATTGATAAATACCAGTGTGCATTGGTTATGTTTGCATGAACCTCACTAACATGAGGCATTGCAATAATGAATATAGCCAGAATAAACCTTGGTAATAGTTTGTATGAACTCATTCTTGATGAGAGTAAAAACATTACCACAAAGCATCGGATGGAGATTGCTATAACATTGAAAAATATAGGTGCGCACCACAGAGGCAGTGCAAGAGAGAGTGATGCAGTAATTTTGGAGATAGACTGGTAATATCCATTCTGGGGAAGAATAATAGAATGGAGTGGACCAAGTGTATATGCTTGATGGTACCAATACCTTCCATCTTCAGCCCAAAACTGAGGGTTAGTGATTAGATCTGGTCGACGCAAAACGAACAGAATGAAAGTCACCGCAAATATAGCGAAAAATAAGAAAACCTTATCCGTTTTTATGTATCCGTTCATTTCTTATCACTCTTTAATAAGTATCTAGGTCTGTTTTTCACTTCCACATAAATCCTGCCAATGTACTCACCAAGAACCCCAACCCCTATAAGCTGAATGCCGCCAAGGAAAAGAATTGAAACGAGGAGAGAAGGGTAACCTCGCACAGCATTACCAAAGGCGAGGGTGTCTATAATCATCCACGCACCGTAGATGAACGCAACGCCAGCAACCAGTAAGCCTATGTAGGTCCACATGCGGAGAGGGAATGTTGAGAAGCTTGTGATCCCCTCAAGTGCCAGGTTCCAAAGCTTCCAGCCGTTGAATTTCGTGCTGCCGGCCACTCGTTCTGCGCGGGCATATTCAACAACATCAGTGCGGCCACCAACCCAGCTCAGCACGCCTTTCATGAACAGGTTTCGTTCCGGCATGAGTTTAATGTTTTCCACTACCTCGCGGGACATCAGACGGAAATCGCCAACGTTTTCCTCGATCTTTGGATTGCTGATTTTGTTGTGCAGCTTATAGAACCATTCAGCGGTCTTGCGCTTCAGTCTGCCATCTGTAGAGCGATCAGAGCGTTTGGCCAGCACCATATCAGCCCCGGCCTGCCACTTTTCAATAAGGTGCGGAATAACCTCGATAGGATCCTGCAAGTCGACGTCAATTGGGATAATCGCTTCTCCGGTGGCACGATCAAGACCAGCGAATAGCGCAGGCTCTTTCCCAAAGTTGCGAGTGAACGACAACGGAACCACAAGCGGATCGGCAGTAGCAAGCGCGTTAATAATTGACTCTGTCGCGTCTTTACTGCCGTCATTGATGAAGACTATCTCTACTTCATGCTGCTGAAGCCCTTCAAATTCCCGAACCGTTTTATAAAAAATAGGTATCGCGTCTTCTTCGTTGAAGACAGGAACGACCAGAGAAATTTTCATTTCGCATCCCTAAAGACAATGAACTTTGAATAGATAAATCCGCACACCAGACTGATTGCGGAGAACACGATTAATGTGATGATAGGAGCCATGCCAGACTTATCAGCGCACCATCCAACAATCGCACTCAGTGAGCCCATGAACCCGACGTAAAGCATGTATCTCATGGTGGTTGTGGAGGACTTAAACGTGAACCTGGCGTTTGCAAAGAAGCTGAATGAAACCGCCACGACAAACCCGGCGAAGTTGCCAAGTGCCTGACCTGTATGGAATGCGTAAATGCAAACGGCGAACACCACCCAATGAATGAGCGTGTTGATAACACCTATTGATGTGTACTTGGCGAATAACTTTAACATGATAAAAATCAGTGAATTCGGAAAGGTCTGAAGTGTAGCACCACAAACGCTATTGATCGATACCGCCGATCGATAATACTGTATGCATATACAGTAACTATCGGAGGTGAGTTATGGGATTCCCGAGCCCGGCTGCTGATTACGTTGAGAACCGCCTGTCGCTTGATGAGCGCTTCATCCATAAACCGGCAGCTACGTACTACATGAAAGCGTCAGAGACTATCTACCGCTGCGGCATCATGAAAGATGCGCTGCTGGTAATAGACTCGTCACTAAACCCTTGCGATGGCTCGTTGCTGGTTTGTGAGATAAGGGGTGAGTTCAAGGTGAAGATTTACCGGACATATCCTCAGCCTCACCTTGAGAACGCACTCAACGGACGCAAGGAAAAGTTACCTGGTCACTTTGACGGGATAGAGAGTCCGGTATTTGGGGTAATTACGTACATCATCAATGATGCGCGGACGGGTGAGTTTGATGACTGCCCGGTGATGTGAAGAAAACTACACAGCTATACCTGAGGCATGGCTGTGTACTCTCTGTGTCACAGTTGTGTCATGCATGGATGAATCAGAAGGAAATACGACGGCATGTAATGACACGTTATGACACAAACGCGGTGCGAGCGCGGAAAAACTAATGATATTACAGTGTGTTAAATAGTACTCTACGTTCTTCTAAGCCGTAGGTCGTAGGTTCGAATCCTACAGGGCGTGCCATTAAATTTCACAGATTGCCGCCTGCGCGACGTCCTGCTGATTTTCTCCATGAAATACCCCTCGCGAAAGTAGCGTTAACGCACATTTTTCACAGCACAATTGACTGTTATAACAGTATTTTTCTTACCCTATGGCAATTTTGCTATTCCTCTACCATGCTCATATCACCTCACTCTTACTCGTGGGGCTTTTCGTAGTTGCTGATTAATCTCAAGGAAAAAGGTTATGAAAAAAACGACTGCTATTTTGATGGGCGCTGCATTTCTGTTTACCACCAATACCTTTGCGGCTGAACTGCTGACGAAAAACGAGTTTGAGAAAGTGGAATCACAGTATGAAAAAATCGGTACGGTTAGCACTTCCAATGAAGTCTCGGTAGACGACGCGAAAAAAGAGCTGATCGAGAAAGCCGATAAAGAAGGTGCTGATGTGCTGGTGCTGACTTCCGGCAACACCAACAACAAAATTCACGGTACCGCCGATATTTTCAAGAAAAAATAATGCCTTAGCAACCACCCCTGTTTCGGGGTGGTTGCGCGCCATACCTCCCGCCAGCCTTGTTTCTTGTCTCTTCTCGCTCAGAGATGTCCGTTGACACTTGATTACGCATTCATAATGCGTATAGTTCTCATTTGCATTTCTTTTAATAACTTTTAAGGCCCGACAACGGGTCATTTTTGCGCGCACGTTAAGAGCTCATTATGAACAACACCACAATGCACAAAACGCTGCTGGCGATTGCCATCGGCGCGGTTACACACTCCGCTTTTGCGGCGGATGAGAAAAAAGAGGACACCATCGTGGTCCAGTCCACGGCGGGGAGTGATTTCAAACCCGGTGGTGACCAGCTGCTTCCAGCCTTCCTCGACGGACAGGTGGCGAACGGCGGGCGCATGGGTATGCTCGGTCAGCAGAACGCCATGGACGTGCCGTTCAACATCATCAGCTACACCTCGAAGCTGGTGGAAGATCAGCAGGCAAAAACCATTGCTGACGTGGTTGCCAACGACGCGGGCGTACAATTTGTTCAGGGTTACGGCAACAGCGCTGAAACCTTCCGCATTCGCGGCCTGAAGTTTGACGGCGACGATATGACCTTTGGCGGATTGTCCGGGGTGCTGCCGCGTCAGGTGGTGGATGCCCAGATGGTCGACCGTATCGAGATCTTCAAAGGGGCCAACTCCCTGATGAACGGCGCCGCAAGCTCCGGCGTGGGCGGGATGATCAACCTTGAGCCCAAACACGCGGGCGACACCCCGCAGGCGAAAGTGGGCGTTGACTACACCTCGGATTCCCAGATTGGCACCACGCTGGATGCGGGTCGTCGCTTTGGCGATAACGACCAGTTTGGCGCGCGCGTGAACCTCGTGCATCGCGAAGGGGAAACCGGCGTGCCGAACGACCGCCGCCGCACCACGCTGCTCTCCACCGGCCTGGATTACAAAGGCGACCGCTTCCGCACCTCGCTGGACCTGGGCTACCAGAAAAAAACCTTCCACGGCAGCCCAACCAGCGTCAACATCTCGGCGGTGGACTTTGTGCCTGAGCCGCCGAAGAACGATCGCAACTTCTCGCAGAAGTGGGCCTACAGCGATATCGAAAACGAGTTCGGGATGTGGCGCAGCGAGTATGACATCACCGATAGCTGGACGGCATATACCGGTCTCGGCGCGCAGCACGCGCACGAAGAAGGGATCTACAGCGCGCCGAAGCTCCTCGATAAGAGCGGTAATGCGACGGTCAGCCGCCTTGATACCAACCGCATCAGCGATTCCGTCAGCGGCATGGCGGGCATTCGCGGTAACTTTGACACCGGTTTTGTCTCGCACAAGGTGAACGTCGGGTATTCGGCGATGACCAAAAACGAAAAAATCGCGTGGAAAATGTCGGCGGCGGCAGATAACCCGACCACCAACATCTATCACAACACCGGCGTTGATATGCCGGACAGCACTAACTTCAACGGCTCAGGCGGGAAATACAGCGATCCGCTGACCAGCGGGCGCACCCGTACCCAGGGCTGGCTGCTGAGCGATACGCTGGGCGTACTGGACGACAAGCTGCTGTTCACCGCAGGCGCACGTCATCAGAAAGTTGTCATCCGCGGGTACAACAAAATCACCGGCGCGGAAAACGACGCGGACGGTTTCGACGGCAGCCGCTGGATGCCAACCTACGGCGTAGTCTATAAACCGTGGGAGGAAATTTCCCTCTACGCCAACCACACCGAGGCGTTACAGCCCGGTGAAACTGCGCCGAACACTGCTACTAACTACGGCCAGAGCACCGGTATCGTGCACTCTAAGCAGAACGAAGTGGGCGTAAAGGCGGACTTTGGCCGCGTGGGCGGCTCCCTGGCGCTGTTTGAGATCAAAATGCCGTCGGCGATCCTTGACGACAGCGGTCACTACGGCCTGGATGCAGAACAACGTAACCGCGGCGTGGAGCTGAACGTCTTCGGCGAGCCAATGCTTGGGATGCGCCTGAACGCCAGCGCCACCTGGTTGCAGGCCGAGCTGACCAAAACCAAAAACGGCGTCAATCAGGGCAACGATGCGATCGGTATTCCGAGCTTCTACGCCGTGCTGGGCGCAGAGTACGATATCAAGCCGATTGAAGGCCTGACGGCGACCGCGCGCGTTAACCACTCCGGCACGCAGTATGCCGATCTTGCGAACACCAAAAAGCTGGACAGCTACACCACGCTGGATCTGGGCATGCGCTATCGCTTCGCGGTGAACCACAATGAAAACCAGATGACCGTGCGGGCAGGCATCGACAACGTGACCAACGAGAACTACTGGTCAAGCGTGGACGATTCCGGTACTTACATCACTCAGGGCGAGCCGCGTACCTTTAAGGTCTCGGTTGGCTACGAGTTCTAAGCGTTCCACCTCGTTATCCGGGGCAGGGACGCCCCAATCCCTTCGTTGTCGTGTTATAAAATTGTAATAAAAGCTTCTTACACTGGTCGCCACATCCTTACCTCTTGGCCAATGACAGGAAGCCGCTATGGGCAGACCCCTCAAATCCGTATTTAAAAAAGAACATCGCGACGATATCAGTAACCGCAGCGCTAACCCGGTATTCTCCGAGGTTGCAGAGGTGTTCCTCTCCCGCCGCCGTTTTCTCCAGATGGGGGCCGTAGCGGGGGCCGCCGTATCATTCCCGTATCTGATCACACCCGAAAATGCCATTGCCGCGGTATCGAAGCCTTCCGCGCTGGCAAAAGCGGTTTCCCTGGGCTTTACCAGCATCGACGTCTCCACGGAAGACACGGTCAGGGTGCCAGAAGGCTATATTGCCCGCCCGTTCTATCGCTGGGGTGATCCGACGGGAATCAAAGACAACATGCCGGCATTTAAGCCGGACGCCAGCAATACCACAGACGAACAGGCTGTGCAGGCGGGCATGCACCACGACGGCATGGCGTGGTTTAGCCTGCCGCAGGGGGCGCAAAACCCGGAGCATGGCCTGCTGGCGCTGAACCATGAATACATCGATAACGGGATGCTGTTTACCGACGGTACGGCGAACTGGAGCCTCGATAAAGCCCGCAAGGGGCAGAACGCGATGGGCGTGTCGGTGGTGGAAGTGAAAAAAACGGGCAGCGGCTGGGAGGTGGTGCGTCCGTCTTCCTTCGCCCGGCGTATTACCGTCAATACGCCGATGCAGCTTACCGGCCCGGCGCGGCATCAGGATTTAATGAAAACCGCCGCCGATCTGCAGGGGGAACGCGTTCTGGGCACCATGCAGAACTGCGCCAACGGCCACACGCCTTGGGGCACCTATCTCACCTGCGAGGAGAACTGGTCGGACATTTTTGTGAAAAAAGCCGATCTCAATCCGCTGGAAAAACGCTACGGCATCAGCGACAGCGATGAGTCCTACCGCTGGAACGAGGTGGATGAGCGGTTCAGCGTCGATAAAACCCCTAACGAACCCAACCGTTTCGGCTGGGTGGTGGAGATCGATCCCTACAACCCGACCTCCACCCCGCGCAAGCACACCGCGCTGGGCCGCTTCAAGCATGAGGGGGCCGCCGTCACGCTCGCCGCCGATAATCGCGTGGTGGTCTACATGGGCGACGACCAGAAGTTTGAGTACATCTATAAGTTTGTCTCCGACAAAAAATACGATCCCGCGAACCGGGAAGCCAATATGCAGCTGCTGACGTCCGGCACGCTGTACGTCGCCAGGTTCAACCAGGACGGAAGCGGCGACTGGCTGCCGCTGATCTTCGGGCAAAATGGCCTGGATAAAAGCAACGGGTTTGAAAGCCAGGGCGATCTGCTGATCAAAACCCGCCTGGCGGCCGACGCGGTGGGGGCAACGAAAATGGATCGCCCGGAGTGGATTGCCGTCGATCCGCACGCCAGCGGCAGCGTCTACTGTACGCTCACCAACAACAGCGATCGCGGTAAAGAGGGCAAGGCGCCGGTCGATGCCGCTAACCCGCGCGCCAACAACGTGTTTGGTCACATCATGCACTGGCACGAAGAGGGTGCCGATCCTGCCGCCGCACGCTTTAAGTGGGATATTCTGGTTATGGCCGGGCGTACCGACGGCGACGATCCGAAGGCCAAAGGCTCCATGCAGGGCGCGGCATTCGGCAGTCCGGATGGGTTGTCGTTCGATCACCAGGGCGTCCTGTGGATCCAGACCGACGTCTCCTCCAGCACCATCAATAAGAAAGCGTACGAGGGGATGGGCAATAACCAGATGGTCGCCACCATTCCGGGCACCAACGAGTATCGCCGTTTTCTGACCGGGCCGCGCGGATGTGAAATCACCGGCATTGCGTTTACGCCGGACAACCGCACGCTGTTTATCAACATTCAGCATCCGGGGGAGGGCGGGGATGATATTACCGACCCGGCCAATCCGCGCGCTGTTTCCAACTGGCCAGACGCCAGCCCGAACGGGCGTCCGCGATCGTCAACGGTGGTGATTACCAAAGCGGACGGCGGGATCATCGGGTCGTGACGTTTATCCGCCGGGCGCATGCGCTGGCCCGGCGTTAAGCTTGCTACCACCAGCATGAAGTGTTAAAACGTGCCCCTTCTAAAAAAGAGACAGGGGTAGGGCGTGAAAGACGCGTCATCCGCTTCAGGCCATGGTAGCGCTGAAGCTTCGTCGGATCAGAGTCCGACGCTGCAACGTGGTTTGCAAAATCGACATATTCAGTTAATTGCCCTTGGCGGCGCGATCGGTACCGGGCTGTTTCTCGGCATCGGCCCCGCCATTCAAATGGCTGGCCCGGCGGTTCTGCTGGGTTACGCTATCGCCGGGATTATCGCCTTCCTGATCATGCGCCAGCTCGGCGAGATGGTCGTTGAAGAGCCGGTGTCCGGCTCCTTCGCACACTTTGCCTATAAATACTGGGGGCCGTTCGCAGGCTTCCTCTCCGGCTGGAACTACTGGGTGATGTTCGTGCTGGTGGGCATGGCAGAGCTGACCGCCGCCGGCATCTATATGCAGTACTGGCTCCCGGACGTGCCAACGTGGATTTGGGCCGCGGCCTTCTTCATCATCATTAACGCCGTTAACCTTGTGAACGTGCGCCTGTATGGCGAGACCGAGTTCTGGTTTGCGCTGATCAAGGTGCTGGCGATTATTGGCATGATCGGCTTTGGCCTGTGGCTGCTGTTCTCCGGTCACGGCGGCCAGCGTGCAAGCATCGACAACCTGTGGCAGCACGGCGGCTTTCTGGCGACCGGCTGGAAAGGGCTGATCCTGTCGCTGGCGGTCATTATGTTCTCCTTCGGCGGGCTGGAGCTGATTGGCATCACCGCGGCTGAAGCGCGCGATCCGCACAAAAGCATTCCGAAAGCGGTCAACCAGGTGGTGTACCGTATCCTGCTGTTCTATATCGGCTCGCTGGTGGTGCTGCTGGCGCTCTATCCGTGGGTAGAAGTGAAATCTGACAGTAGCCCGTTCGTGATGATCTTCCACGATTTGAACAGCAACGTGGTGGCTTCGGCGCTCAACTTCGTCATTCTCGTGGCGTCATTGTCGGTTTACAACAGCGGGGTTTACTCCAACAGCCGCATGCTGTTTGGCCTCTCCGTACAGGGCAACGCGCCGAAGTTCCTCACCCGCGTCAGCCGTCGCGGCGTGCCGATCAATTCGCTGTTCCTTTCTGGCGCTATCACCTCGCTGGTGGTGCTGATTAACTATCTGCTGCCGAAAGAGGCGTTTGGCCTGCTGATGGCGCTGGTTGTCGCCACGCTGCTGCTGAACTGGATCATGATCTGCCTGGCGCACCTTCGCTTCCGCGCGGCGATGCGACGCAAGGGGCGCGAGACGCAGTTTAAAGCGCTGCTCTATCCGGCGGGGAACTACCTCTGTATCGCCTTCCTCGGCCTGATTCTGGTGCTGATGTGCACCATGGATGAGATGCGCCTGTCAGCGATGCTGCTGCCGGTGTGGGTGGTGTTCCTGTTTATCGCGTTTAAGCTTTCACGCAAAAAGTAGCGCGGTTTTCTCCCTCTCCCTGTGGGAGAGGGCCGGGGTGAGGGCACCAGACCGCACCAAACCAGACCGCACCCGCCTTCACGCCCGGTGGCGCTGCGCTTACCGGGCCTACATGTTCGGGGACGTTATTTAGTAGGCCGGGTAAGGCGCAGCCGTCACCCGGCACCTCCCCTTCACCTTTATCGTGACTCCCCTCCCAATTCTGTTTTGATCCAGAGGATCTTTGTTTTGTAATCGATTACTTTTCATTTGAACGAATTTGTAATCGATTACTTTTTCCGGGTGAGGCTTATCATGGTGTCAACTGAGAGTAGTGAAAAGGCGATAACGCAGCACCGGCTGCTGGTGCCGCGTCTGTCGCTGATGATGTTTCTGCAATTTTTTATCTGGGGTAGCTGGTCGGTCACGCTTGGCCTGGTGATGACCCGGCACAACATGTCTTTGCTGATTGGCGACGCGTTCTCTGCCGGACCCATCGCTTCCATTCTTTCGCCGTTCGTGCTCGGGATGCTGGTGGACCGCTTCTTCGCCTCGCAGAAGGTGATGGCGGTGATGCACCTCGCGGGCGCGGCGATCCTCTGGTTCGTGCCGGGGGCGTTGATTGCTGAGAACGGCGCGCTGCTGATTGGCCTGCTGTTTGGCTACACGCTCTGCTATATGCCGACGCTGGCGCTGACCAACAACATTGCGTTTCACAGTCTGGCGAACGTGGATAAAACCTTCCCGGTAGTGCGCGTGTTCGGCACCATCGGCTGGATCGCGGCGGGCATTTTCATCGGCGTCACCGGCGTGGCGTCCAGCGTCACCATCTTCCAGGTGGCGGCGGTCAGCTCCGTGTTGCTGGCGATCTACAGCCTGACGCTGCCGCACACGCCCGCCCCGGCGAAAGGCCAGCCGGTAAAGGTGCGGGATCTCTTCTGCGCGGACGCCTTCGCGCTGCTCAAAACCCGCCACTTCTTCGTCTTCTCCGTCTGCGCGATGCTGATCTCCGTCCCGCTCGGCACCTATTACGCCTACACCGCCTCGTATCTGGCGGATGCCGGCATTGCCGACGTCAGCACCGCCATGTCCTTCGGGCAGATGTCTGAGATCGTCTTCATGCTGGTTATTCCTCTGCTGTTCCGCCGCCTGGGCGTGAAATATATGCTGCTGATCGGCATGCTGGCGTGGTTCGTGCGTTATGCCATGTTCGCGCTGGGAGTCAGCGAGGAGGGGCGCATTCTGCTGTATCTCGGCATTCTGCTCCACGGCGTCTGCTACGATTTCTTCTTTGTCGTTGGCTTTATCTACACCGACCGCGTGGCGGGCGAAAAGGTCAAAGGCCAGGCGCAGAGCATGATCGTGATGTTCACCTACGGCATCGGCATGCTGCTCGGCTCGCAGATTTCCGGCGCGCTCTACAACCGTCTGGTGGCAGGACAGACCGTGCCGCAGGCGTGGGTCACATTCTGGTGGATCCCGGCGGTGGCTGCCGCGGCGATCGCGCTGATTTTCCTTCTCACGTTTAAGTATGACGATGACAAGGCGTAACGTTCAGGAGGTGGTATGAGGACAATGAAAGGACCGGGCATTTTTCTGTCGCAGTTTATTGGCGGGGAAGCGCCCTTCAACACGCTCGACGGGCTGGCAGGATGGGCGGCGGGGAAGGGTTACAAAGCGGTGCAGATCCCCTGCAACCATCCGCATATTTTTGATGTGGAGAAAGCCGCAGAGAGTCAGGCCTACTGCGACGACATCACCGCCAGGCTGGCCGCGCATGGGCTGGTCATCAGCGAGCTGTCGACCCATCTGGAAGGGCAGCTTGTTGCGGTAAACCCGGTTTACAGCGAGGCGTTTGACCACTTCGCCCCTGCTTCCGTGCGGGGTAACGAGGCGGCGCGTCAGGCGTGGGCGACGGAAAAGCTGAAGCAGGCGGCGGTCGCCTCGGCCCGATTAGGCCTGAAAGCACACGCCACCTTCTCCGGATCGCTGGCCTGGCCGTTTTTCTACCCGTGGCCGCCGCACAACGAGCAGCGTTTTCAGGATGCATTCGGGGAGCTGGCAGCCCGCTGGCGGCCGATTCTGGATACCTTCGACGAGCAGGGCGTGGACGTCTGCTTTGAGCTGCATCCGGGGGAAGATCTGCACGACGGCGTCACCTTCGAGCGTTTTCTGGCGCTGGTCGATAACCATCCGCGCTGTAATATTCTCTACGATCCAAGCCATATGCTGCTCCAGCAGATGGATTACCTGACCTTTATTGATATCTACCATGCGCGCATTAAAGCGTTCCACGTGAAGGACGCCGAGTTCCGCCCCAGCGGGCGCAGCGGCGTCTACGGCGGCTACCAGCCGTGGATCAACCGCGCCGGACGCTTCCGCTCGCCCGGCGACGGACAGATCGACTTTAAGGGCATTTTCAGCAAGCTGACCCAGTACGACTACGACGGCTGGGCGGTGCTGGAGTGGGAGTGCTGCCTGAAGGATGGCGATACCGGCGCGAGTGAGGGCAGTGAATTTATCCGCCGTCATATCATCCCGGTTTCCGGACGGGCGTTTGATGATTTCGCCGCAGGGGGCTGCCATGATTAACGTCGGGATTATCGGCAGCGGGTTTATTGGCCCGGCGCATATCGAGGCGCTCAGGCGTCTCGGGTTTGTGCAGGTGGTCGCGCTCTGTGACGGCTCGCTCGTTAAGGCGCAGGAAAAGGCGCACCAGCTCAATGTGCCGCACGCCTGTGCCAGCGTGGAGGAACTGCTCGCGCTCCCTAATCTGCACGCGGTGCACAACTGCACGCCGAACCACCTGCACGCGGAGATTAACTGCCAGATCCTGCGTGCGGGCAAGCACGTGTTTTCCGAAAAGCCGCTGTGCATGACGCCGGACGAGGCGCGCGAGCTGGTGGCGCTGGCGGAGCAGGCAGGCGTGGTGCATGGCGTGAGTTTTGTCTATCGCCAGTTTGCGATGGTGCGCCAGGCGGCGAGCATGATGCGTGCGGGCAGCCTCGGGCGGCTGTTTGCCTCGCACGGCAGCTATTTACAGGACTGGATGCTGCTGGAAACCGACTACAACTGGCGGGTGGATGCCGCGCTCGGTGGCGCGTCGCGGGCGGTGGCGGATATCGGCTCCCACTGGTGCGATACGGTACAGTATGTGACCGGCAGGCGTATTACCGGGGTGATGGCTGATTTATCCACCGTCTGGCCGACGCGCAAGGCCAGCGCGGGCGGTCATCAGACCTTCTCCCATGACGAGCAGGCGGAGTATGAAGACAAACCGGTCACCACCGAAGACTTTGGCTCGGTGCTGTTCCGCTTTGACGACGGCAGCAAGGGCAGCTTTAGCGTCTCGCAGGTGAGCGCGGGGCGAAAAAATCGCCTGACCTTTGAAATTAACGGCAGCGAGCAGTCGGTGGCGTGGGATCAGGAAATCCCGCAGCAGCTGTGGGTCGGCCATCGCGCCAGGGCAAACCAGATACTCTGCGACGATCCGGGCCTGATGAACCGTGACGTGGCCGACAGCGCCCACTTCCCCGGCGGGCACATTGAAGGCTGGCCGGATGCCTTTAAAAATATGATGGCGCAGTTTTACCGTGCCGTGCAGGCGGGCGCGATGCCGGATAATCCGCAGTTTGCCACCTTCCACGATGGCGCCTGTGTGATGTATATCATTGATGCGATTATGAAAAGTCATCAGCAGCAGCGCTGGGTGCGCGTGGAATACTGACGCATTGCCCGGTTCGCCGGGCAATCAATTTATGGTAGCCTGCACAAAACGCTAACCGCAGGATGTATCGTCGCTATGTCAATTCAGAAAATCGCTCAACTGGCCGGGGTATCCGTGGCAACGGTCTCCCGCGTACTGAATAACAGCGATACCGTGAAGGCGAAAAACCGCGAGCGCGTTTTGCAGGCGATCCAGGAGAGTAACTATCAGCCCAATCTGCTGGCGCGTCAGCTGCGCACTGCCCGCAGCTATATGATCCTGGTGATGGTCTCGAACATCGCCAACCCGTTCTGCGCCGAAGTGGTGAAGGGCATTGAAGCCGAGGCAGAAAAGAACGGCTATCGCATTCTGCTGTGCAACTCCGGCTCGGATATTGAGCGCTCCCGCTCGGGCTTAAGCCTGCTCTCCGGCAAAATCGTCGACGGCATTATCACCATGGATGCATTCTCGAAACTGCCGGAGCTGGCCGCGCTGATTGGCAACGCGCCGTGGGTGCAGTGCGCTGAATACGCCGATGCGGGCGCGGTCTCCTGCGTGGGGATTAATGATGTTGATGCCTCCCAGCACGTTGTCAGCCAGCTTGCCGACGGGGGACGCAAACGCATTGCGCTCATCAACCACGACCTCAGCTACAAATATGCCCGTCTGCGCGAGCGCGGCTATAAGAGCGTCATACACCTGCGGGATCTGGATTATCAGGCGGTGGAGTACGCCAGTGAGCTCAGCTCTGGTGCGGGCATGGCGGCGATGCAAAACCTGTTAAAAGCAAACCCGCCGGATGCGGTGTTTGCCGTTTCCGATACGCTGGCGGCGGGGGCGCTGCGCGCCATTCAGCAGGCAGGGCTGCGGGTGCCAGAAGATATCGCGGTGGTAGGCTTTGACGGCACTGAGCTGGCGGAGATGATTTCACTCACCACTATTGAACAGCCGTCGCGGGATATCGGGCGCAAGGCGGTCAATCTGCTGTTAAATAAGATCGACAACCCGGATGCGCCCACGGAAAGGGTCATGATGGACTGGCGCTTTATTTCCCGCGCCAGCTCCTGATTATCTGGCGATGACGCCAGCCAGCGAGCGAATATCGTTTCCGGTTGGCGACTGGTGAATACGCAGGCCAAATTCATCTACCACCGCGAAAATATGATCGAAGATGTCGGCCTGAATATCTTCGTATTCCGCCCAGATCACCGTGTTGGTAAAGGCATATATTTCAATTGGCAGCCCGTTGGCATCCGGCGCGAGCTGGCGCACCATCAGCGTCATATCTTTGCGAATGCGCGGGTGGTTACGCAGATATTCATTCAGGTAGGCACGGAAGGTGCCGATATTGGTCATCTTGCGCAGGTTTAATACCGATTCCCCTTCGCCGTTCTGCTGATTCCACAGGTTAATTTCCTCATGACGCGCCGCCAGATACGGCTTCAGCAGTTTCGCCTGAATCAGTTTCTGCTGCTCCTGCTCGTCGAGGAAATGAATGCTGGTGGTATCGATATTCAGGCTACGCTTGATGCGGCGGCCACCGGAGGCGGACATGCCGCTCCAGTTGATGAACGCATCGGACACCAGCGCCCAGGTCGGGATGGTGGTGATGGTGTTATCGAAGTTGCGCACTTTAACGGTGGTCAGGCCGATGTCGGTCACCGTGCCGTTGGCGCCGTACTTCGGCATCTCCAGCCAGTCGCCGAGCTTGAGCATGTCGTTGGCGGAGAGCTGAATGCCCGCCACTAAGCCCAGTATCGGGTCTTTAAAGACCAGCATCAGAACGGCAGCCATCGCACCCAGGCCGCTTATCAGAATGGCGGGTGACTGACCGATCAGCAGGGAGATAATCAGTATCCCCACCAGAATGGCACTCACCAGCTTAACGCCCTGGAATATCCCCTTCAGCGGCAGCTGCGAGGCGGTAGCCATTTTCTGCGACAGATTGAAAATCACGTCCAGCAACGAGAAGAAGGAGAGCAGGGCATAAACCATCACCCACAATTTCGCGCAGGTGGTGAGTAATTCCGCCGCTTCGCTGCCTTTTTGCAGCCACAGAACCGCCTGAACGTTGACGATTATCCCCTGGAGGGTAAACGCCAGACGGTGAAATAATTTGTTCTGCGTAATGATCTGCAACCATAAATGGCTGCTGGCCTGGGCGCGTTTCTCGAATGCGCGCAGCACCACTTTGTGCAGAATAAAATGAACAATAATGGCTGTAAGAAAAATAATACCAAAGATAATCACTAAAGAGGTGGTGTGATTAATTTCAATCCCTAACTCTTCAACCTGAGCAATTAATTCCTGCATAACGTCTCCTGTATTGATGCAGCCCCATAATGGCGGCTGCGGATCTATTATGCAAATTCAAGCAGTTTTATTTTGTCGCCGGACAAGCCTTGACGACCGGTAAACACAGACGATGACGCATACGCAGCGTGACCAGCGCCAGCACCACCATCATGGCCGTTTCCACCATCAGGAAGACGTTGACCGCCTGGGTATAATCTCCGTGATGATTTTGCAGCCCGTGCAGCAAAATCGCGCCGAAAATGGCCGGGCCAAGCCCCAGCGCAGCCTGTTGCAGCGTGCTTAAAATCGCGCTCGCGGCCCCCGCGTCGTCAGGCTGAATATCGCGCATCCCGATACGGTAGAAGCTGTTTACAATCAGCGCCTGCCCGTAACCCACCAGCCCGGTGGCCGGGGCCAGCGTCAGCGCGGTATTCTGCATTCCCCAGTGACGGAACGTGGCGATCAGCGCCACCAGGCCGACAAGCTGAATCGCAAGCCCGGTCAGCAGGATGGCGCTGGTGCTGTAGCGGGCAATCAGGCGTGGGGCGAACCAGGCAGAAATAAAATAGGTGACGCCAAGCGCGATAAAGCTGTTCCCGGACTGCCATGGCGCCATCCCCAGACCGCTTTGCATGGTCAGCGCCATACAGAACATGAACCCGGACCAGACGCTGAAAAAGAGTATCCCAATCAGTACGCCAAAGCGGATGCTGCGCAGCTGCAACAGGCGCGGGGCGATGAGCGGGTGGGCATTCTCACGCTCTTTTTTGCGCGAGTTCAGCACCATCAAACAGGCCAGCGGCACAATCGCCAGCAGTGCGGCCTTCAGCGGCCACGACCAGTGCCACTGCGGGCCGAGCGCCATCGGGAACAGCAGACAGCACAGTATTGCCGTCAGCAGGACAGTCCCGGTCCAGTCAATGCGCGACGGCGTGTCGCGGCGGGTTTCCGGCACGTAGCGACGGCTCAGCGCCAGCACCACCAGACAAATCGGCACGTTGATAAAGAAGGCGTTGCGCCAGCCCAGCCCGGCGATGTCCGCCGACACCAGCCAGCCGCCACCCATCTGGCCGACGATAAACGCAATTCCGCCGATACCCCCGAACAGGCTGATCGCTCTGGCGTGTGCCGTTCCTTTTAACGTCACATGCAACGTCGCGAGAATTTGCGGCATGATCAGCGCGGCGCCCGCGCCCTGAAGAATGCGCGCGCCAAGCAACTGTTCGATATTGCCCGCCATGCCGCACAGCAGTGAGGCCAGGCCAAAACACGCCACGCCCCACATAAACAGGCGACGGCGGCCAAGGTTATCGCCCAGCTTGCTGCCGGGGGTCAGGCAGACGGCAAAGGCCACGCCGTAGAGGGCGACGATCAGCTCCAGTTCGGTGGCGGTGGCGTGTAACGAATGGGTGATGGAATCCAGCGCCACGTTGGTGATTGAGGTATCAATCAGCGGCAGCATCTGGCCGGTTAACAGCAATATCAGGCCCGCACGACCCGGTGAAACAACTGACGTATTCATGGTGACTCCATTGCGTCAAACAGCGTAGAGTCGTAGCATCAACCATCTGATAAACGGGTACCAGTTCTTGCTTATACTGGTACTGACACTACCATGCAGGAGATGTTATGGCGCTGATGTCTGAACCTGTCACCTCTCTCCAGGATGACACCCGAAAGCAGCTGGGCGCGTTTTTGCGTGCCCGGCGCGAAAGCCTCGATCCGCAGCGGCTCGGCTTACCGCGCAGCGGCCGCCGCCGCACGCCGGGCCTGCGGCGAGAGGAGGTGGCGATGCTCGCGGATGTCGGCGTGACCTGGTACACCTGGCTGGAACAGGGCCGGGACGTCAATCCGTCCAGCGCGGTGATGGCCGCCATCGCAAAAGCGCTGCAATGCACCCCGACCGAAGCCCGACATCTTTTTGTGCTCGCCGGTTTGCCGCCGGGCGAAGCCCCGCAGGCGGTGTGCTGCGAGGGGATCAGCGAAGGCACGCGTCGCCTGCTGGATACCCTGATGCCGAAACCTGCCAGTATTCAGAAACCGAATTTCGATATCGTGGCGTGGAACGACAGCTTCGGCCACCTGATGGGCGTCGATTTCAACGCCATCCCGCCGGAAGATCGCAACTGTATTTACCTGTTCCTCACCCATCCGGCGTGGCGCGCGCGGCTCGGCAAACGTGACGACGTGCTGCCGATTTTCGTCTCCTACTTCCGCGCGGCCATGGCTGAGCACCGTGGCGACCCGCTCTGGGAAGCGAAGCTGGCGCGTTTTTTTGCGGTGTCCGAAGAGTTCAAAACCCTGTGGCACCAGCGTAACGACGTGCGCGGCGTGGAGAACCAGCTCAAGCTGTTTACCCATCCCGAGCTGGGGGATTTTCATCTCCAGCAGATGTACTGGTACTCTGCGCCGCGAAACGGATCGCGGCTGCTGGTCTATTTACCCGTGGATGAGGCAGGGGAGAGGGCGATGGCGTGGCTGGAGGAGCAGGGGAAGTAAGTGTTTTGCGAGGGGCTTTGAGGGAATCAACGCGGATCCGGTCCTGCCAGGAATAAGCTGGTAAGGTGAATCACGAAAGGCAAAATTAGCCTTTAATGCAAATTGCCTTACATGCTAATATTATCAGGGATGAAATACAGTGTTCAGACTTATCGTTCATGCGGCAGTCAGGGAGGAGATCCTCTCATTGCCTGCGGGAGTACAGGCGAAGCTGATTCGCCAGCTTGATAAATTACGCAACAACCCGACAGTATTGCGTGAACCTGACAGCAAACCCTTACCCAATGGTTTGTTCGAAATCCGAACCGTCGGGCTGATCCATACTCGTGGGATCTACGTTTATCAGCGGGAAAGAACCATTTTTCTGCTGCGGGTGTTTATCAAGAAGACGCAAAAAACGCCCTCTGCTGAACTCCGTCTGGCACTGAAACGACAACAGGAGATGTTGGATGAGCAAAAAGATTATTGACTGGGACGAACTCAGAGCTGAACTGTTAAGCGATTCAGAAGTTCAGGCTTCCTTTGATGCAGAAGAGCGCAAGGAGCGTCTGCGGGAGATGCTGGCGCAATGGCGCAATCATGCTGGTCTGACGCGCGCCCAGGTGGCGGAGCGGATGGGCGTCAGCGCCCCGACGGTATCACGAATGGAAGCAAATATTACCCGGGCGAGTCTCGATACATTAACGCGTTATGCGCTGGTGTGCGGGGTAAAGCATCCGCAGATAACGCTTTACTGAAAACGGGCACGCCGATAGCCGGCGTGCCAGAAGCGCTTAGCATTCAGTCACAATCGTGCTCAGCGGCAGGCGAGATTTCGGCAGCGTGGCGTTGAAATCTTCCACGCTGTGATGCCCGACCGGGACCACCACCAGGCTGGTGAAGCCTTTCTCTTTCAGGCCAAACTCTTCGTCGAGGATCGCGGCGTCAAACCCTTCGATGGGTACCGCATCCAGGCCCATAGCGGCCACGCCCAGCAGGAAGTTGCCGACGTTCAGGTAAACCTGCTTCGCCATCCACTGGTCGTCATCTTTCAGATCCACGCGGTGCATGTCGGCAAAATAGCAGCGGCCTTTGTGGTTCGCGGCTTTTGCTTCTGGCGTGGCGAAACGGCCGTCAGCCTCTTCCTGATCGACAACGCGCTCAAGCCAGGCATCGTCCATCGCGGTTTTCGCGCAGAACACCACCACGTGAGAGGCATCCAGCATTTTGCGTTCGTTAAACACATAGGTGCCCGCCGCGGATTTTGCCACGCGCGCTTTACCCTCTTCAGTGCTGGCAACAATAAAGTGCCACGGCTGGGAGTTGGTGCTGGACGGGCTGTATTGCAGCAGCGTTTTGATTTTTTCCGCTTCTTCTGCGGTCAGTTTTTTGGCTGGGTCGAACGCCTTGGTAGAGTGGCGTTTCAGGGCGACAGAAATAATATCCATAACAACTCCTGGTGATGAAATTAGCCCGCGGGCGGGCGTGAAAGGAAAGCAGATTACCGCGCGAAGCGGGAAAAGATAAGTGCGATTCGAGCGCTTATTCTGTTCGTCTCAGACGAACAATCAGGCTGGCCGGATCCACTTCTGATCTTTTTTCGGCAGTTTATCAACGACCAGATTCCACGAATCCGTAATCAGGTCGGTGACCAGTTCAGGCGTGATGTCGTCCGTGCCATAAAGTGAGATCCAGTGTTTTTTATTCAGATGGTAACCGGGCTCCACGCCACGGTAGATCTGCTGATTGAGCAGCGATTTTTCCGGATCGGATTTCAGGCTGACGTGGGCCCGACCGTGTGCGGTCGCCATCAGCATAAAAATTTTCCCGCCTACCTTAAACACGTCATACTCCGGGCCAAACGGCCAGCAATGTTCGGTAAAAGGCATCTCCAGCGCGACGCATCTGGCATGTTCCTGCAAGGATTTACTGTCCATGGTTATCTTCCTCAGCAAGCCCGCGCCACATGGCTTCAAAGCCCAGCGCTTTAAAATCGACGGCACGGGACGGATCGCGCGCGGCAAACTCCATGGTGGTTTCAGCCAGCGATAAGAACATTGCATCACCGAAGGTCTTAAACTCGTCAGACATAAACACCGGGCGGATCGAACGACGACACAGTTCATGCAGCTCCGGGAACATGTCTTTCACCGCCTGCTCGGTTTCGGCGTTCAGCTTTTCACTGACGCCAATCTGGCGGATAGCCGCATGCGCCAGGGGGTTACGAATGCCCCAGTCTACATAGCTGTTCCAGATATTGCGGGTATGCTCTTTTGGCTCGGTGATGGTGCGATCGAGATTCGCCAGCATGGTCTGGCAGAAATCCTGCTTCAGATGCAGGTAGAGGGCATTCAGCAGATCGTCTTTGGTAGCAAAGTAGCGAAACAGTGTCCCTTCAGCGACGCCCGCATTACGGGCAATTAACGCCGTTGAGGCGGCAATACCTGACTGCGCAAACGCAGCCGTTGCTGCTTCCAGTAAGGCCTGTTTTTTATCTTCACTCTTCGGACGTGCCACTAAATTTTTCCTCCCGTCAATTGTAAAAGCCCTGATTGAAACACGAGCCTTGATACGCTGCAACGCGGAATGTCAAAGAACGAAAACCTTCTTGACGGCGTAATCATCCTATCTATAATGAGTGCTTACTCACTCATAATCAAGTGTCACCCGCGCAAACCATCGGATGGGGCGCGTAGGCGGGTCAGGAAATGAAAAAGCCTCTATTCATCTGCGTGGTGTTAGTCATGATTATTGCTTCAGCTGCCAGTTTACCGTTTGTACTGAATGCCGGATTTGGCCAGCCACCGCAGGGTGCGCAGCTCTCTGAAGTGGAAGCCTCTCCGCACTATCGCGACGGGCAATTCCATAACACGCTCCCTACGCCGGGCTTTACCGGGCAACAAAATATGCTGGTGGCGTGGTGGCAGTTCCTTACCCGTAAAACCGAAAACGCCCGTCCTGCGCAGCCGCTGCCGCTGGTGAAAACCGATCTGGCGAGCCTGTCGCCTGAACAGGACACGCTGGTGTGGCTCGGCCACTCCTCCTGGTATATGCAGCTGGCGGGGAAACGCATCCTGATCGATCCGGTTCTGAGTAGCTACGCCGCACCGTTCTCCTTCCTCAATAAAGCGTTTGCGGGGGAGTACCCGTGGCGTGCGGAGAGCATGCCGGAGATCGACCTGCTGATTATCTCCCACGATCACTATGACCATCTGGATTACGCCACCATCAAGGCGCTGCTGCCGAAGGTTAAGCGCGTGGTCACCCCGCTGGGCGTGGGGTCGCATCTGCGCTACTGGGGGATGAACCCTGAGATTATCGACGAGCGGGACTGGAACCAGTCGGTGCATATCAGCGATACGCTGACCGTACACGTTCTGCCGGCGCGCCATTTTTCCGGGCGCGGCATTAAGCGTAACCAGACCCTGTGGGGCAGCTTTATGTTTGTCACCCCAGAGCGAAAGGTCTACTACAGCGGAGACTCCGGTTACGGCCCGCATTTCAAAGCGATTGGCGAGCAGTTTGGCGGAGTAGACTTAGCCATCATGGAAAACGGCCAGTACGACCAGGACTGGAAGTACATCCATATGCACCCGGCAGAAACGGCGCAGGCCTCGGCAGATCTCAATGCCAAAGCGGTCGTACCGGGACATAACGGGCGTTTTGTGCTGGCGAAACATACCTGGAACGATCCACTGATCCAGCTGGCGAAAGCCAGTAAGGATAAAAACTACCGGCTGCTGACGCCGGAGCTGGGCGAGCCCGTGCGGGTGAGTGATACCACGCAACAATTTCGCGAGTGGTGGGAATAATGTTTAAGCGAGAAGCAGAGGGGGAGAGCAGTATGACGATTTCCGCTCAGGTCATTGATACGATTGTCGAATGGATTGATGACAATCTACACCAGCCGTTACGCATCGAAGAGATTGCCCGCCATGCGGGTTACTCAAAATGGCATTTACAGCGGCTGTTTATGCAGTACAAAGGCGAAAGTCTGGGGCGCTACATCCGCGAACGCAAGCTGCTGATGGCGGCGCGCGATCTGCGTGAGTCAGACGAGCGCGTGTACGATATCTGCCTGCGCTACGGGTTTGACTCGCAGCAGACGTTTACCCGCATCTTTACCCGCACCTTCAACCAGCCGCCCGGGGCGTATCGCAAAGAAAACCACGGTCGGGCGCACTGAAAAACATCCCCTCACCCTAACCCTCTCCCCAAAGGGGAGAGGGGACGATTACACCCTCGCCCCTTTGGGGAGAGGGCCGGGGTGAGGGGATCAGACAGCACCATGCTTACCAGCTGTAATTCACCGTCGCCGTCACCGTCCGGCCAATCCCGTAGAAGCACGCCGTATCGCTTGCGCATGACGCCACATACTTCGTGTCTGCCACGTTATTGACGTTGAACTGCACGCTTGCCCCTTTCAGGCTGCGGTTCATCTCGCCCAGATCGTAGCGCAGCATCGCGTCATATAGATCCACCGATGGCACCTTGAAGGTGTTCTTCGCATCGCCGTAGCTGGTGCCGATGTAGCGCATCCCCACGCCAGCGGTCAGGCTCTTCAGCGCTCCGCCCGGAACGGTATAGCTGGCGAACGCCGATGCCATATGCGCTGGAATGCGCGCAGGCGTTTTGCCTTCAGTTCCCGCCACCGTGGTGCTTTTGGTTTTCGCATCGGTGTAGGTGTAGGAGCCAATCAGGTTGATGTTATCCATCAGCGTGGCGTGGATTTCCGCTTCGGCGCCTTTCGAACGCACCTTGCCCGCATTTTCGAACCAGCCTTCAGCGCTGTTATAGGTCGCGACGTTGTCCTGAGTTAAATCGTATAGCGCGAGGGTCATCAGCGTGGTGTCGACCGGCTGATATTTCACGCCAATCTCGGTCTGCTCCCCGGTAGTAGGCCTGAATGGCGCAACGCCCGGCGCACGGTTGGTTTGCAGGTTCGGTTCAAACGAGGTGCTGTAGCTGATGTACGGCGACAGGCCAGAATCAAACGCGTACAGCAGGCCAGTGCGCCAGGTAAATTTGTTGTCGTTCTGCTGGGTTAAGCTGTTATCGGTGAAGTCGTTGGTACGCACTTCGCTCCAGTCGTAGCGCCCGGAAACCAGCCACTCCCAGTTGTTCCAGCTCATCTGATCCTGAAGATACAGGCCCATCTGGTCGAGATTTTGCTGCTCGTCGGTGGCCGTTTTGAAGGTACTTTCATCCACGTTCACGCCGTAAACCGGGTTTGTCCAGTCGAGGTCATACTGTGAGCCGCTCCCGCGCGCCAGCAGCTGTTTATCCTTACTGGTCTTGTAATCAAACCCGCCGAGCAGGGTGTGGTTGACGCTTCCGGTCTCCAGCAGATATTCCAGCTGGTTATCAAGGCCAAATTCGTTGGTCGTGCGCTCTTCACGCTGGGCGCGACGGGTCAACACCGTGCTGTTGGCCGCGCTGTTGGCGTAAACCAGATAACGATATTTCTGCTTGATGGTGGCGTAACGGGCGTTCTGGCGGAAGGTGAGGTTGTCGGCGAACTGGTGTTCCAGCTCGTAGCCAATCATCGTCTGCTCGCGCCAGGATTGATTGTAATTCGGATCGCTGACGTTAAAGTCGCGCGGGATGTACTTCCCGTCGGCGCTTTTCACCGTGCCATACGCGGGCAGGAAGTTGCGGTATCCGGCATCCGGATCTTTCTGGTAGCTGGTCAGCAGCGTAAAGCGGGTCTGATCGTTCGGGTACCAGGTGATCGCCGGGGCGATCGCCATCCGCGTCTCTTTATAATCGTCCACCTGATTATGCTGCGTACGGGCGATACCGTTCACGCGATACAGCACGCGGCCGTCGTCGCTCAGCTTGCCGCCGAAATCAAACGCACCTTCGGCGAGATCGTTATTGCCGGTGCGGAACTGCACGTTGTGAATGGCCTCCGCCGTCGGGCGCTTGCTGGTCATGCTGATTAATCCGCCCGGATTCACCTGTCCAAACAGCACCGACGCCGGGCCGCGCACCAGCTCCACGCGCTCCAGCAGCCACGGGTCAACTGTGCCCGTCTGTGAGGAAGCCGTTGCGCCAAAGCTTAAGCCGTCGAGGAATTTCGGCACGTAGCTAAAGCCGCGCACAAACACCTCGTCGTTACGGTTAGACGAGCCCCGGTACTCGGTAAACACGCCCGCCGAGTAGCGCAGCGCCTGCGAAACGGAGGTGACGTCCTGCATGTTCATCTGATCGCGGGTGATCACCGATACCGACTGCGGCGTCTTCACGATCTCCGCGCTGGTCTTGGTGGCGGAGAGCGTTTTCGTCGCCACAATGCCTTTTACGGGCGCAGTGGGCTCTTCACTCACGCCCTGCGTCACCGTAATCGTTTCTTCTTTCGTTTCTGCCTGAGCCGCGACGCTGGTCGTCGCCAGACTCAGCAGCCAGAGCTGCATTATCTTATTATTTTTAAACATTTTTATTGAACGTCCTTGGTTGCTATCGCCATAAAAACACCGGTAAAACGCCGTTGATGATATTGCAAATTATTACCATTTGCATTAGCGTTGTTAACAAATTTCGTTGGGGAACAAGCGGTAATGAAGAGGGTATGGAGTGGGTTGCTGCTGGGGATCGGCGCGCTGCCCGCCGTGGCGGCAACGTGCGAGCAGTCGTCCCGGCAGGGCGATGTTCAGGGAAAGTTTGATGCCAGCGGCGAAGTCTGCTTCTCCCTGCCCGAGCTGGATGAAAATTACGTTTCCGCCACGCTGCATGGCGTGACGGATGCGCGCCTGCTGGATGGGCAAAACCGCCGCATCCGTACGCTGATCGAAAACGGTCCTGCGGACGGGGAACACACGCTGCTGTTTGCCCTGCCGGTGAAACAGAACACCTCGCTGGTGCTACACGGCGAAGCCGGCAAGCCGTGGCGTTTTCAGTGGCGGATGAAAGAGACCTCTCCGTTACCACGCGTGCAGATGATGGCGCCAGAAAGCCCGACGCTGAAGGCGCTGGCAAACGTCATTTCTGCCGGTGGAAGTACCGAGGCGTTCTGGCAGGCGCAGCGTCGACAGGGAACGCCGATGGTGGAGCCGGTAGATGCGAGCCATAAGCGGGTGACCTTTCTGTGGCGCGGCGCGCGGGATAACGTCTTCATTCTCGGCTCTCCGGCGGGGGATCACGATCCGCTGTTCCGTCTGGGCAACAGCGACGTCTGGTTCCGCAGCTACGTGGTCCCCGCTGATACGGTGATGCAGTACAAGCTCGCCCCCGATGTGCCGATCGTTGAAGGCTCTGCCCGCGATCAACGCCGCGCCATCCTGGTAAGCGCGCAGGCCGATCCGCTTAACCCGAATAGCTTTGGGGAGCAGAAGACCGATCGCTGGAATCGCTATTCTCTGCTCGATCTCAGCCCGGCGCGCTACTGCTCCGTTCGGGCTACGGCACAGCCGCTGTTACACGGGACGTTGAGCCGCCAGAGGCTGAGCAGCAACATCCTCGGCAATGCCCGCGACGTGATGATCTACCAACCGCGCGGCGCACAGCCTGCACGCTGGACGCTCATCCTTTTCGACGGACAGGTTTATCAGGACGAATACCATTTTGCCAACGTGCTGGACGGTCTGATTGCCCGACATCACCTGCCTCCGATTAACGTGGTGTTTATCGACAGCCTCGATCACGCCCGTCGCGGCAACGAGCTGCCGCCGAACCCGGATTTTGCTGACTTTATGGCGCACGAGCTGCTGCCGTGGCTGCGGGGGAAGGGCATCGGCATGCAGCGGCAGAAAACCGTACTGGCAGGATCAAGCTACGGGGGAATTGCCTCTTCATGGGTGGCGCTGCGCTATCCGCGCCTGTTTGGCAACGTGCTGAGCCTTTCCGGTTCTTACTGGTGGGCGCCGGAAGGTGACGCTCCCGGCTGGCTGACGCGCCAGTACCAACAGTCTCCACCGTATCCGGTGCGTTTCTGGTTACAGGCCGGGAAGTTTGAAACCACGGGACCGGGCGGCGGCATCTATCGCACCACGCAGGATTTTGAACAGGTGCTGAGGAATAAAGGCTATCGCGTCAGCTTCCACCCCTCATCCAGCGGCCACGACTACGCGGCCTGGTGTGAAGCGCTGATCCACGGGATGCGCGATCTCACTGGCTTACGACGCCAGTGAAAACCAGCGGCGCCAGATGAAACGCAGGATAAAGAATTCGATGGCGCCGAGCACCAAAAACCACAGACAGAACAGAATGGTGTACAGCTGATTCAGATCGACCATATGAAAGGTCTGAACCAGCTTCTGCGCCAGCACCAGACCCAGCGACGGCGCGGGTAACAGCAGGCAGGAGAGCAGGGCCATCAGCAAAATGCCCCCTGCGGTGAGCAGCGATTCTAACGGGTGTTTCATCGTAATGTTAATCGTCAGTTAAAAATGTCATTGTCCGGCATCCTGAAACGTAAAGCAATATCATCCCCGCTGGCAAAATTGGGTAAAAGGCCACCGTTATTCTGCGAATTAATAACAGAAAATAGATAATATTTTCGGGGCGATTAAATTAATATCGCGTTATGTAAATAAACGTCTTTCTCACGAAAATAATTTTACAAAGCTATAGGTGCTATATCCAATTAACGTCGCAATAACAATGGCTGCGACAATGTATAACGCCAGACGCCGTCCGCGATAAATACCAAACATGCTTCCTCCTCGTTTAGTGTTGGTTTAGAAATATTTTGTAAAAATCAACGCGTCGAAATAATTTTAATCAGTTTTGAATAACCGGGTAGTCAATATATTGCGGTAGATCAATTTAACCCGCAAGACTTAAAAATGAATTATTTAAAGCCAGAAAGGAATTCCGGCTTCCGTCCACCGGATATTGAAGGAAAAATACCATGACCAAAAAAAATTTCTCGCAGAATATGCCACCCGCAGGCGGGCTGGCGTACCAGCAGACCGTAGAGCAGGTGCTTGCTCAGGCGCAGAGCCAGGCTAATGGCCTGGACCGTGCCGAGGCGCAGGCGCGTTTACAGAAGCATGGCCCGAACGCGCTGCCGGAGAAAAAAGGCAAGCCGGGCTGGCTGCGTTTTCTCGCGCATTTTAACGATGTCCTGATTTACGTCCTGCTGGCAGCCGCCGTATTAACGGCAGTAATGGGACACTGGGTTGATACGCTGGTTATTCTGGGCGTGGCGGTAATCAATGCCTTAATTGGCCACATTCAGGAAAGTAACGCGGAAAAATCCCTGAAGAGTATTCGCAATATGCTCTCCAGCGAGGCGCGCGTTATTCGTAACGGCAACCATGAAACTATCCCGACGACGGAAATCGTCCCGGGCGATATTATTGTGTTGCGCGCAGGAGATCGTATACCGGCGGATATGCGCTTAATCGAAGCGCATAATTTACGCGTGGAAGAGGCAATTCTGACCGGTGAATCCACCGTGGTGGATAAACACACGAGCCCGCTGAACGGCGAATTACCGCTGGGCGACCGCACGAACCTGGTCTTTTCCGGTACGACGGTAAGCGCGGGCGGCGGCGTTGGCGTGGTCATTGCCACGGGCCAGGAGACCGAACTCGGCCACATCAACCAGATGATGGCGGGCATTGAAAAACACCGCACCCCGCTGCTGGTGCAGATGGACAAGCTGGGCAAAGCGATCTTCGCCATCATTCTGGCGATGATGGCCGCGCTGTTTGTCTTCAGCCTGGTGTTCCGCGAGATCCCGATGGGCGAGCTGCTGCTCTCCCTGATTAGCCTGGCGGTAGCCTCCGTACCGGAAGGTCTGCCAGCGATTATCTCCATTATCCTCTCCCTGGGCGTGCAGGCGATGGCGCGCAAGCGGGCGATTATCCGCAAGCTGCCGACGGTTGAAACCCTGGGCGCGATGACCGTGGTCTGCTCGGATAAAACCGGCACCCTGACCATGAACGAAATGACGGTGAAAGCCATCATCACCGCCGACACCTGCTATCGCGTGGACGGCAACAGCTACGAGCCGGTGGGCAACATCTACCTCGAAGGCAGCGACGAGCCGGTGCAGATCCAGCCGGGCACCGTGCTGGAGCAGTACCTGCGCACCATCGACCTGTGTAACGACAGCCAGCTGATTCAGGACGAGCGTGGCCTGTGGGGCATCACCGGCGGGCCAACCGAGGGCGCGCTGAAGGTGCTGGCGGCCAAGGCCCACCTCGAGCCGGTCGTGACCACGCTGGTTAACAAGATCCCGTTCGACTCTCAGTACAAGTACATGAGCACCCACTACCAGATTGGCAGTGAGGAGCAGATTTTGATTACCGGCGCGCCGGACGTGATTTTCGCCCTGTGTGAGCAGCAGCAGACCCGCAACGGTGCGCAAGCCTTTGACCGCGCGTACTGGGAAACGGAGATGGAGCGCTATGCGCGTCAGGGGCTGCGCATGGTCGCCGCGGCGTTCAAGCCAGCGAACGGCGAGCAGGCATTAACTCACGACGACCTGAGCCACGGTCTGATCTTCCTCGGCATTGCCGGGATGATGGATCCGCCGCGTCCGGAAGCGATTGAGGCGATTAACGCCTGCCAGCAGGCGGGGATCCGCGTGAAGATGATCACCGGGGATCACCCACAGACGGCGATGAGCATCGGCCAGATGCTGGGGATCACCAACAGCGAGCAGGCGGTTACCGGCTACCAGCTGGAGAAGATGGACGACGCCGAGCTGGCGGAAGCGGCGGTGAAGTATGACATCTTCGCCCGTACCAGCCCGGAGCATAAGCTGCGCCTGGTGAAAGCGTTGCAGGACAAAGGCGAAATCGTCGGCATGACCGGTGACGGCGTGAACGATGCCCCGGCGCTGCGCCAGGCGGACGTGGGTATCGCGATGGGCATCAAAGGCACGGAAGTGACCAAAGAGGCGGCGGACATGGTCCTGACGGACGATAACTTCGCCACCATCGCCAGCGCGGTAAAAGAGGGGCGTCGCGTTTACGACAACCTGAAGAAGACCATCCTGTTCATCATGCCGACCAACCTGGCGCAGGGGCTATTGATTGTGATTGCGCTGCTGGCGGGGAACATCATTCCGCTGACGCCAGTGCTGATCCTGTGGATGAACATGGCGACCTCCGCCACGCTCTCCTTCGGCCTGGCCTTCGAGGCCGCCGAGCGCAACATTATGCGCCGCCCGCCGCGTCAGACCGGGCAGCACGTGATGGACGCCTACGCCGTCTGGCGCGTGGCCTTCGTCGGCACCATGATTGCCATCGCCGCCTTTGCGCTGGAAGCCTGGCTGGCCCCGCGCGGCCACAGCGCGGAGTTCATCCGCACCGTGCTGTTGCAGATGCTGGTCTGCGCCCAGTGGGTATACATGATTAACTGCCGCAACACCGACGGGTTCTCCCTGAACCGCGGCCTGCTGGCGAACAAAGGGATCTGGCTGGTAACGGGCGTACTGTTCCTGCTCCAGGCGGCGATTATCTACCTGCCGTTTATGCAGATGCTGTTCGGCACCGAAGCGCTGCCGCTGCGCTACTGGTTCGTGACGCTGGCGGTGGCGGGCGTGATGTTCTTCGTCGTCGAAATCGAGAAGCGACTGACCCGCAGGTTCCGTAAGGCTGCATAACCTTTTGCCCTCACCCTAACCCTCTCCCACAGGGAGAGGGAACTCTGACCGCCCTCTCCCTGTGGGAGAGGGCCGGGGTGAGGGAAAACAACGCCGAGGTACTCCCATGAAATTCCCACTCCTGTTCGCGCTCCTCGCCTGCACCCTGCCACCCGCATTCGCCGCGGCCATTCCCGTGCGTGTCGCCACCGTGGAGCAGACCGCCCACGCCGCCGAGCGTCAGATCCCGGGTCGCATTGAAGCTATCCACACCGTTGAACTGCGCGCCCGCACGGAAGGCGTCATCACCAGAATCCACTTCCGCGACGGGCAGTACGTGAAAAAAGGCGACGTGTTGTTCGAACTGGACGACGCCGAGCCGCGCGCCGCCCTGCGTCTGGCGCAGGCCGAAGTGAGAAGCGCCAAAGCCACGCTGCGTCAGGCGCAGCAGCAGCTGTCACGCTTCGAAAGCCTGGGCAGCAGCAACGCCATCAGCCGCCACGACGTGGACAACGCCCGCATGCAGCGCGACGTAGCGAGCGCCGCGCTGGAGCAGGCGAAAGCCCGGCTCGACACCCGCAGCGTCACCCTGAACTACACGCGCATTGCCTCGCCGATTGACGGACGCATAGGGCACAGCAACTTTCACGTCGGCAGCCTGGTGAATCCTGCCAGCGGTGTGCTGGTGGAAGTGGTGCAGCTCGATCCCATCCGCATTGCCTTTGCGCTGGAAGAGGGCACGCTTGCCACTAAAGCCGGACAGCATGCGGATATCAGCGCCATGAAGCAGGCCTGGCAGGCGCTGATTGACAGCAACGGCCAGCGCATCAGCGGGGAACTCACTTCCGTGGACAACCGCATCGACCCGCGCACCGCCAGCGTGATGCTGCGCGCCGAGTTCGCCAACCCGCGCCATCAGCTGCTGCCCGGCGGCAACGTGAACGTCTACCTGCGTCCGTCAAGTGAGCAACCAGTGCTGACTCTGCCCGCCGCTGCCGTACAGCAGAATGGCCACGGGTTCTTCGCATGGGTGGTTAACGCCGAGAATAAAGCCGAAATGCGTCCGCTGAAGGTCGCCGGACAGATCGGCCAGCAGTTCCAGATTGCCTCCGGCCTGAAGCCCGGTGAGCGAGCGATTACTGACGGTGCGCAGCGTGTGCAGCCAGGCGTTGCCGTCCAGATACTGAATTAAGGAGCCATCATGCTGACGTTTTTCATCAAACGCCCGCGCTTTGCGATGGTGATTGCGCTGGTCATCACCCTGCTGGGGGCCATCGCGCTGAGGATTATTCCGGTGGAGCAGTACCCGCAGATCACCCCGCCGGTCGTGAATGTGTCAGCGTCATGGCCGGGCGCCAGCTCGGCTGACGTGGCGGAGGCCATCGCCACGCCGCTGGAAACCCAGCTGAACGGGGTGGATCATATGCTCTATATGGAGTCCACCAGTTCGGACGAGGGTAGCTATAGCCTGAACATTACCTTTGCGGCAGGCACCGACCCGGATCTCGCCGCCATCGACGTGCAGAACCGCGTGGCGCAGGCCGTGGCGCAACTGCCGACCGAGGCACAGCAAAACGGCGTGCAGGTGCGCAAGCGCGCCACCAACCTGATGATGGGGGTAAGCCTTTACTCACCGAACAACACCCACACGCCGCTGTTCGTCAGCAACTACGCCAGCACCCAGGTGCGCGAGGCGCTGTCGCGTCTGCCGGGCGTCGGGCAGGTACAGATGTTTGGCGCACGGGACTACAGCATGCGCATCTGGCTGCGCCCGGACCGCATGAACGCCCTGAACGTGACCAGCGATGACGTGGCGCAAGCGCTGCGCGAGCAGAACGTGCAGGGGGCGGCAGGCCAGGTCGGCACGCCGCCGGTGTTTAACGGCCAGCAGCAGACCCTGACCATTAACGGGCTGGGGCGCTTAAATCAGGCCGACGACTTTGCCAACATCATTATCCGCGCCGGGGATATGGGGCAACTGGTGCGCCTGAAGGACGTCGCCACCATCGAGCTTGGCTCGCGCAGCTACAGCTCTGGCGCGCAGCTGAACGGGCACGACTCCGCCTACCTCGGCATCTACCCGACGCCGTCCGCTAACGCCCTGCGCGTGGCCGATGCGGTGCGCGCGGAGCTGGAACGGTTATCCACGCGCTTCCCGGACGATCTGGTCTATGAAGTCAAATTCGACACCACCTCGTTTGTGGCCGCCACCATCAAAGAGATTGGCGTCTCGCTGGCGCTGACGATGCTGGCGGTGGTGGTCGTGGTGTCCCTGTTCCTGCAAAGCTGGCGCGCGACGCTGATTGTTGCCCTTGCCATTCCGGTGTCGCTGGTGGGCACCTTCGCGGTGCTCTATACGCTCGGCTACTCCGCCAATACGCTGAGCCTGTTCGCTATCATTCTGGCGCTGACCATGGTGGTGGATGACGCCATCGTAGTGGTGGAGAGCGTCGAAACGCTGATGGCGGAAGGGCAGAGCCGGACGGCGGCGACCGCGCTGGCGCTGCGCCAGATTGCCGGGCCAGTGATTGCCACCACGCTGGTGCTGCTGGCGGTGTTTGTGCCGGTGGCGCTCCTGCCGGGGATTGTGGGCGAGCTGTACCGCCAGTTCGCGGTGACGCTCTCGACTGCCGTCACGCTCTCAAGCCTGGTGGCGTTGACCCTGACGCCCGCGCTCTGCGCGATGCTGCTGCGCCCGCGTCCGGTACAGCCCGCCGCGATCTTCCGTGGGTTTAACCGCGGGCTGGACGCCACGCGCACGCTTTACACCCGGATCGTGAGCGTGCTCAACCTCCGTCCGTGGCTGGCGCTGCTGGCCACCGCAGGCGCGGCGGCGGTGGTGGTATTCAGCTTTATGTCGATGCCAAAGGGCTTCCTGCCGCAGGAGGATCAGGGCTACTTCTTCGCCAGCGTCCAGTTGCCGGAGGCAGCCTCGCTGGAGCGCACCGAAGCGGTGATGACCACCGCGCGCGAGCTGATCGCTAACAACCCGGCGGTAGAAGACGTGATTCAGGTCTCCGGGTTTAACATCCTCAACGGCACCAGCGCATCGAACGGCGGGTTTATCTCCATCATGCTCAAAGACTGGAGCGAGCGTCCGCCGCTGGATGAGGTGATGGGCACCCTTCAGCGCCAGTTGCTGGCCCTGCCGGAAGCCACCATCATGACCTTTGCGCCGCCGACGCTGCCGGGGCTGGGCAACGCCTCCGGCTTCGACCTGCGCATTCAGGCGCAGGCGGGGCAAAGTCCGGCGGAGCTGGAGCGCGTGACGCGTGAGGTGCTGGCGAAAGCCAACCAGCACCCGCAGCTGAGCCGCGTGTTCACCACCTGGAGCAGCAACGTGCCGCAGATGACGCTCACCGTTGACCGCGAGCGCGCGGCCCGCCTCGACGTGCCGGTGTCACGCATCTTCAGCAGCCTGCAAACCGCCTTTGGCGGCACGCGCGCCGGGGATTTCAGCGTCAACAACCGCGTCTACCACGTAGTGATGCAGAACGAGATGCAGTGGCGCGAGCGCGCGGAGCAAATCAGCGAGCTGTTCGTGCGCAGCAACAGCGGCGAGCGGGTGCGTCTGAGCAACCTCATCACCATCACGCCGACCGTCGGCGCGCCATTTATACAGCAGTACAACCAGTTCCCGTCGGTATCGGTGAGCGGCTCGGCAGCGGAAGGGGTGAGCAGCAGCACCGCAATGGCGGCGATGGGCGAGATTCTGGCGGAAAACCTGCCAGCCGGGTACGACTACGCCTGGAGCGGCATGTCGTATCAGGAGCAGCAGACCGGCAATCAGGCGATATGGATCGTGCTGGCGGCGGTGGTGATGGCGTGGCTGTTCCTCGTCGCCCAGTACGAGAGCTGGACGCTGCCGGCGAGCGTGATGCTCTCGGTGCTGTTCGCCATCGGCGGGGCGCTGGTCTGGCTGTGGCTGGCGGGCTACGCCAACGACGTGTATGTGCAGATTGGTCTGGTGCTACTGATAGCCCTCGCCGCCAAGAACGCAATTCTTATCGTGGAGTTTGCCCGCGCCCGGCGCATGGATGGAATGGCGATTGTCGATGCCGCACGGGAGGGGGCATCGCGCCGCTTCCGCGCGGTAATGATGACCGCCGTGTCGTTCATTATCGGCGTCCTGCCGATGATGCTGGCGACCGGGGCGGGTGCCCAGAGCCGCCGCATCATCGGCACTACGGTGTTCAGCGGCATGCTGGTGGCGACCGTGGTGGGGATAGTGTTCATCCCGGCGCTGTTCGTGCTGTTCCAGCGCCTGCGCGAGTGGGGCCACGGCCTTACGGACTCGTCGCCCACAGCTCACAGTGCTTCTGCACCAGAGAAATCAGCGAGCCGCCATCGGCGATAAAGTCCCGCATGCGCTGCGCCTCGCTCTTGCCCTGCTTTAACAGCAGGGCAATCTCATTGATTGCGCTTGTCGCGCCGAGCTTCTCGGCCGACGGCGCAACCTGCTCGAGCAGCCAGGCGATATCTTCCGCCACGGTTTTGTGCTCGCCGGTATGTACGTCCGTCAGAATGCCTTCCAGCCCGTAGCGACAGGCCTGAAAACGGTTAAAGCGATAGAGCAGAAAATCCCGTTCCTGATGCTTATACGGCCGCGCGGTCAGCAGCCAGTGCGACGTCGCCTGAATAAGCCCGGCGATGTTAATGGCGTGGCTGAGCGTTAGCGGCGTATCCATCACCCGCACCTCGACGGTGCCGAAGTGCGGGCTGGGGCGGATGTCCCAGTGCAGATCCTTAATGCTGTCGATCATGCTGGTGGAGCTCAGGCGGCGGAACAGCCCCTCGAACTCCTGCCAGCTGTTGACCCACGGCATCAGACCGTTATCCGGGAAGCCCGAGAAGATGTTGAGACGCGATGAGGCGAACTTCGTGTCCGTGCCCTGCATATACGGTGATGCGGCGGCCAGGGCGATAAAGTGCGGCACAAAGCGCGACAGGCCGTGCAGCAGGTAAATGGCGTCGTCCCCGGTCCGACAGCCGACGTGTACGTGCTGGCCGAACACCGTCGCCTGCAAAATCAGATAGCCAAAGCGCTCCAGCGTGACGTTATAGCGCTCGTCGTCGCACACTTCCTGCCGCTGCCATTTCTGGAACGGATGCGTCCCACCGCCGCAGATCTGGATATGCTGATCTTCCGCCGCGCGCAGGATGCTCTGCTGCATCACTGAAAACTGCGCCGCTGCCTGGTCGATGGTCTGGCACACGCCGGTGGCGATTTCGAGCATGCTTTCGGTGATGTCGTGTTTGACTTCCCCCCCTTTGATGTCGTCTTTGACGGCGGCGATGAGGGCAGAGGAGTCCTGGCTCAGATCGTAACCCGGCGGGTTAACCACCTGGAGTTCGAGCTCAATGCCGAGGGTATAAGGTTCAGAGGATTTGAAGTCGGGTAAAGGCATGGCGCACTCCGTTGTCTGTTATGAGTTGAGTATAGACAATGGGCGTGGCGCGCTCGTCTCAGGGTGGTATAACTGATAGCAGGCTTAGCAAAAGGGGAGTGACCCATGTCTGACTATCCAACCATTGCGCTGACAGGACCCGGTGCGATTGGGACCACCATCGCCGCGGTGCTGCATGAAGCGGGCCGCACGCCGCTGCTGTGTGGGCGCACCGCGCATCCGGAACTGCGCCTGCGTCATGATGAGGGTGAAATTGTGGTGCCCGGTCCGGTACTCACCGATCCCAGCGTCATTATGCGCCCCGTTGACCTCGTTTTTTTGGCGGTCAAAACGACGCAAAATGCCGACAGCGCCGGGTGGCTGCGCGCTCTGTGCGATGAAAACACCGTGGTCTGCGCGCTGCAAAACGGCGTGGAGCAGAAAGCCCAGCTTGCGCCTTTGGTCAATGGCGCAACGGTGCTGCCCTCGGTGGTCTGGTTCCCTGCCCAGCGCGAGCCGGATGCCTCCGTCTGGCTGCGCGCCAAACCGCGCCTGACGCTGCCGGACGTGCCGCAGGCGCAGCGGGTGGTGGAGGCGCTTCGCGGCACGCGCTGTGACGTTGAGCTCTCGACAGATTTCACTACCGTCGCCTGGCGCAAGCTGCTGCAAAACGCGGTCGCCGGGCTGATGGTGCTGGCCAATCGCCGCGCCGGGATGTTCAGGCGCGAGGATATCAGCGAGCTGGCGCTGGGCTACCTGCGCGAGGGGCTTACCGTCGCCCGCGCCGAAGGGGCGAAGCTGGACGATGCGGTGGCCCAGGAGATCCTGGCGAACTTCCAGCGCGCGCCAGTGGATTTAGGCACGTCGATCCTTGCCGACCGTCAGGCGGATCGCCCGATGGAGTGGGACATCCGCAACGGCGTGATCCAGCGCTACGGCTGCAGGCACGGGATTGCGGTGCCCGTCAGCGATGTGGTGGTGCCGCTGCTGGCGGCGGGGAGCGAGGGGCCGGGGTGAGAGATATAGTGGTATTAACGTCTGGGGAATTGGTCTGGGTGAAAACTTCGCATCAGTTCCCCACAAATGCGCTCACCGGCAAACCGAAACGCTTCGCCAGCGCTCGCATATGATCTAGCGTTAACGTGCGCTGTCCGTTAAGGATCCGACTTACCAGAGACTTCTTACCAATCTCGTTCTCGAAATCACTCTGAGTGAGCTGGTACTGATCCATTAGCGTTCGCAGTAACGCAACGCCTGACGGAATGCTGGCAATACGCGCGTTAAATTCTGCAAACTCCGGGGACGCGTTTTCATACTTATCGATTTTGGCAGTGAGCATATCTACCAGCGGGTTATCGGGGTCGTGCTCGATAAGATACTCTACCAGCGCCAGCGCATCCTCGTAGTCTTGCCGCGACGGGCTTGAACCCAGGAAAGGGAGCTCGTTTGTCAGAGCGTTTGCCGCTTTGATGGCTGCTGCATAATTCATTCTTTCGTTCTCCGGTAGTAGTCCGTGAGCTTGTCATAGTCTGCGTGAGTGCTGATGTGTTTGATGAAGATCTTTCCACGCTCAAAATCAGCAAAAAACATCACTCTTAGATGCCCGCCACCCACATCAATGACCCACCATTTTTCCCGGTATTTCATCCGGTCCAGGCTAGGAAAGCGCTTTCGCATCTCGTCTGGTGAGGGGTAGTGTTCCTTTTTTAGTACCCGGTAAAGATCGTCCAGGGCTTGTGCTTGATTGGGATAATGTCTGGCCGCTGTGTCGAAAGGCGCTCTTGAGACTATGTGCATCCTTGCCCCTTGTTTCCAGGTTGGAAATATTATAGATGGTGGTTGGTGGGTTGACAATACGGAAACTTCGATGAAATTGCAGTTTCTACATGATCGTGACAATTGAACTTTGCATTGAGTGCGAGCACTTTAAGTTGGAGTGGTATGTCATTAAAGTGCCAGAAGTATCTCGGCCTGAAGTATTTATGTGATTTGCGAAGCGTATTCAGGAATTGCTTGCTGGGAAGGAGTTCCGTGGAGATAGTTTTGCTAACCAGGTTATTTAGAAGCGTGTGAAAGATGCGTCCGCTATGTGCCATGAGCTGACGCTAATGAGAACATTCTGTGGAAATCAACGGGGTGTAGGTCAATTAGGCTGGACTGACCCCGCCCCGGTAGACGATCCTTGCCTATAGTTGGAGCATGAATTTCTCCCCAAGTATTAATCAAATTGGCGGCGAACCTCGATTTCAACAATGTGGCGAGGTGTTCGCCCAAGCTTAGCATCGCCGTTAGCGACAGCGATGATATCCTCATGCTCGTCGCCAGCCCACAGGCCAACAAGCTCGTGCAGAAAAAACTCCGCGTAGGAGCAACTGGCGTCCCGCACCCGCATCGCCGAAACCGAGGTTTTGCTCGTGTCCAACTGGGTCAAATTCCTAACGAGCCGAGCTGGGGCAACCCAGAGAACCGGGCGAGGAGAGGCCGGAGTCGCGAAAAGATAGTAGGCGTGTTCTGACTGCGTGAGTATGTCCTCGCACTGCTTCAGGTTAATGCCTACCGTCGAACTGAAGGCCTGTCCCGAATTAGTGCCTTTGCGCTTTTTCACCTGCATAAGGGTCGCACGCTGGACCACTGTTTTCCCCTTGTCCACGATACGGCTCAGGAACAGCACGTCTGCTCCCAGCGGAGCACCGGCTTGTGTGTTCGCCCCTTCCTCCCGCTTACTGGGTTGACGCACGTTCACTGTCAGGCTCGGATACGTCGCCCGCGTCGTAGCCGAGAGTTGGCGCAACTGGCTGCTCACGTTGCCAATCGCCTCCTTCGTCATAGTCAGGAGGCGCGCCGTATGGGCCTCCTCGTCCTCTCCCCAAGTCTTCGAATATTCGCGACAAAATTCTTCCTCAATCTGGCTAAGCGCCCTAAAGATGACTTGCTCCACGGAAGGATCGCTCAGCCAAGTTTTAGCTCCTACGCTAGGCAACGCAGTGTCTCCCTCGACCCGGCCTACCGGCCCCTCTAAGTCCAGTGCACCCTGCTTGGACCGCAGTAGTCCCTTGCACCTCAGTTGCAGTTGCCTTACATCAGTGCCGACAAGCCGATTCGCAAACGCCAGATGTTGCTCGTCATCCATCAATCGCAAAAGCACTGGCTCGACTTCGGCAAATGCCGTCTGCTCGAGCCAAAGGCAAGCAAAACTGAGGAGCCCCTGAGCTAATTCAGGTTCCTCATTCGCTTGATCGAACAGATCCTGTCGCCAGGCCTCGCGGGCGGCCGGGCCTAGTTGTGTCCACAGCGTTTTTCGACCACTCGTCAGGGATGGCAATTCTCTGAGACTGGCTACGACGTTTTGCTGGCTAGACCGCACAGGGTCTTCAAACTCGTGCCAAGCCGCCGCAAGCGCGAGGTCAGAGGGTATGGTGTCCACGCACAATGTAGCAAGCTTCGAGAAGGCTTTGGCAACGCCCCCCTTTAAATTGTCTTTCTTCTCTTTATGCGAATAGCTGTGCCAGCGCAGGAACAGATTACGTACATCCTCTGGCAATATCATGCTGCTATGTTGGATTAGCTCAGGAAAGACTGACAGATCTGCTCGTTCCAAAACCTGTTCGCAAGCCCACCGGGACGTCTGCACTGTCTGCGAATTCGCAAAAAGAGAGAAGACGAGCTCAGGCATGCTATAGCTTGGATAGCCCGACGGCTTGTCGATATGTTCTTCCAGGTATGCGCGTACACGCTGCCAATGCTGCTGGACCAGTTGATCGAAAGCCCAATTATTCGCCCCCAGAGGAGGGTCGACTAGTTGAAGTACATAGATGCAATCTTTCTCGGACGTATTGTCCACCAACGCCCTCATAACCTGCTGATCGTCCAAAAAATAACGCTTATAATATGAACGTTCATTTAACAACCAACTCACCCAAGTCGCATGTGGCTCGATTTCCGCCACAATGATTTCACGTAAGCCCGGGGGATCGACCTTAAGTAAGCTATCCCTGAAGGTATCCTGAGCGCGCTGGTAAGAATTTGGCTCCAAGATAGAGGACGAATTCTCAATCCCCGTGGATCCGTGTCCGAGAATTTTTAAGGTCAGCGCTATCTGCCCCTGCTGTGACGCATCTCTGAATTTGCTCATAAAATGCTCACGAGCAGTTAGCAGATCTTGCCAAGCCATAACCCCAAGACTGCGGTCCTCAGTTGATAGGTGGGAGTAGTTCAGACAAAGCATTTCTTTGTCGATGATAAAATACTGTGAGAGTAATTCGACAAGCGGCTGAGCCCAACCTTCTAACGAAATACTGGCAATTCCCTTCTGATCGTCAAAGTCAATATTTATGAACAAGATTCTTTCCCTTTTCCGTAGCTGGCGACGGCGACCTTGCCATGGTGGTCTGCAAAATCTCAATAAATATACCGTAGCCAAATCGCAGGCGGTTCAAGGAACCGCTCCTAGACAACAACAAACATTATAGAATTCCGTTGAAGTTGTTATTACTTCTATTTGAAAAATTTGCATATTACCTATCCACTTTAGCCAGATTATGGTTGACCTGTTCACAGTTGACTCATACATGGCATTGTTAGCAAGTGACCTGCACCCCATTAATTCACGCAGAATGCCGTTCGCAACGTCCGCTTCTCGCTCGCAGCAGACCTTCAGATCTGTTACCTAGTCCGCTTAGTGCCAAAAGCGGAAGTTGCTAGCTCACGCTGGCCGGAGCAGTGTGTTCGTGTTCTACATGAGTAAACGGCCACAAAGGTAGAAAAAAAGGTAAATTCACGGCACTGTAGAGTAGAATAAACGGGTTGATTTTACCTCTAACTGCTTGGAAGCTATCGAATGGACGACCACAATATTCCACTAATCTATCTTTTAAACACTGATGTAGATTCTGACAAAGCACTTCAAGCATCTGGCTTTAATGCACACAGATATAAACTGAATGGTTACGTTCTTCAAGAACAGTCTTATCATGCTAAATCAATTGCTTATCAGCATAGACTTCCTGATAACATACACGAAGCTGAAATTGTAGTTATCGATACCACGCTGAGAAACTTTAGCCATGGGGAAGGAAGAACGTCGTCAGTTCGTGTGTATTTTGAACATACACCTTCTTATGTTGACTTGCTTCCTCTTGATATGTCTGTAATCAGCAATGGAATCTTTTCTACTAAAAAAAAACAAGCAGTTGTTGTTTTTTGCAGTAGTTATACTGACATGTTTTATGCAATGGAAAATGGTCCTGTCAGAAATCCTCAACAATTAAGATATAGTACCTACGATTTTAATGATAGTTATCTTGGTGTTACTGATAGAACAGGTAATCGTTTTAAGAAACCGGATAATGTGATTGCTAAAGATTTGACAGACTTGATATTCAAATATTCACGCAACAGCCATTACAATGTTATTTTTAAAGGCATTGATGGACAGGATATAATTTTGGCTGAAAATGAAGGTGGAGAGGTTATTTCTTTTATAAGAATAATAAAAGAGAAAACCTTTATCTTTCTACCAGCGATTAATAACAAAAATGAATTCTTAAATGAGTTATTTAGCAGTGTCTTACCTGACATACCTCATTTTGAGGATTACTTTCCAAATAATGGTGGTTTTCAATGGATTAATAGCGATTTATATCTTTCTTATGAAGAAAAAACAAAATCCAATGAGATTGAAGAACTAAAATCTGAGTACGAAAAAAATAATTTAAAACTTCAAAGTGAGCTAATTGATTTATCTAACAAAGATGAAAATATAAAAACAAAAGCATTGCTCACTGCGACTGATGATGAACTTGTATTTTCGGTAAAGTGGTTCCTTGATTATATTGGTTTTGAAAACGTAATTGTTCCGGATGAAAATGTTGATGAAGAAAATGGTGAGGTTTTTGAAGAAGATTTAAATATAGAAACACCATCTGTAACATATCTCTTTGAAGTCAAAGGAATTGGCGGAACTTCATCTGATGACCAATGTGCTCAGATTTCAAAGATAGTGTATCGTCGTGAAGAGGCTAATCCTGAGCATAATTACAAAGGCGTTTATATAGTAAATCATCAACGCCAGAAAAACCCCAAAGAGAGAAAAAACCCGCCGTTCTTCGAACAGCAGGAGCTTGATGCTGCAATAGCTCGCAGAGGCATGACTTACACATATGAATTATTCCAAGTATATCATATGATTGAGTCAGGCATACTCGATAAAGCTGATGTAAGAGAAGCATTCAACCAGCGCGGCCTTATAAATTTCCGCAAATCATTTAAGCCCCTAACCTGCGACCATACCTTTCGTGACATCAATGTGTACTCTTTTGACCTTACTAGTACACCGGGCACGACTATAAGTGAAAAAGATAGGATTGTGGTGAAGGATGATGACAACCACTGGCATTTACTAACGATTGTCGGGATACAGGTAAACAAAAAACCAATCGAAGAAGCAACGTCAGATAGCGGTGCTAGTGCCGGTGTGAAAGTTGACAGACTGGTAACAGGGGCGAGAGAATTTTTCCTTTTGAAAAAATAAACAAAGAAGCCCTAACGGGCTTCTTTGTTCTATCTTATTTATTTATCATTTATGAGTTGATGTCCGTTTTTCGCTCAAAGCGGCCATATCAAATGTATGCAGGACAGGACAGGCTAGCAGCAAGAAGAAGACGGTTGGGCATCTGGCCCACATGAACGGCGGGTCCCTGAACGCAATTTTCGCTCACATGATTGTCGCTTTTGAAATGCAGCGTGAACCACTCGTGGCCTGCCATTGAGTAACTCCTAACTTCAAAAAAACTTTATGAGGTTCGATCTGGCGGAGAGGGCGGAAGGACGTTATGAAAAGTGACTATCTATAAGCTCAGAGTCAGCAGCAGCCAAAAAGTGCTGTGAATGTAATTGATGGGTTATGCCTCATTTCTTAGGGGCAATGCCATCTCCACGCTAGCAGTGTGTTTGCCATTACATGCTTCTCTCGCTACGAAAAGCGATAAGTTACGCGCGTTACTGACGGCAGGAATCGTGTAAAAATCACTTTTGCTGAATGAGAGTCACCGCGAGTCTGCGCTGAGGTCCGTGACGCTTTGATTAATCCGCTCAGTAAGACAGTGACTATTCCTCCGATTCGTCATAAACAAGGAAAGTCCATGTTCGGATTCTTTAAAAAGAAAAAAACTGACGCTGAGACCGGGCAAGGTCCACGACTGACGGCAAACCAGTTTATCGCGCTGACGCTGAGTGATGAAAAGCTGTCGATGCCCGTGTACCTGCCGGGGATCCGCAGTGAGGCCGAATGCGCCGAACTGGGGTTATGGCCGCTCATCTACATCTGGAATGTGGATCGTGCCGCTGGCACCTTCAGCCTATCTGTTAACGGTAAAGCCATTGCCCACCTCCTGGAGCCTTTTGTGCCCCGTGAAGACCCTGCGTACGTTGAAATACGTGATGAGGCGATGAAGGTCATCTCCGAGGCTTCTACGCGGTCAGTGCTGGCGATGGTAGAAAAAACCGGCCTCATGCCCGATGTTTTGTTCGCGTATGACGCTGAGGATGTACAGCAGGAGCAGGGCTGACAGTCGGGGAGTGTCTGAGATTACGTCAGGGATCCTGTTAGTCACTGCTGTCATCGCAACGCTAAATTCTCGTCAAGAAATACTTGAGGTTGCCGAAATATACACTAAGCGTTATTCATGAACATAACCAAAAGGATGGATCCGTATGAAGAAACTCCTGCTTCTTGTTCCGCTCGTGTTTGCTGCACCGGTGCTGGCTTCCGAAGTGACGGTGGGTCAGGTTTGTAGGGCTGCTTCAGCGGCGATGTTCGGCCGTGACCACAAAATCATGCAGCTGGACAAAGTCGAGTCAGGTATTGCTTACGTACATTATATCCGACAGAACGATGGCACCCGCTGGGCCATCAAGTGCAAACTTATCGGCAATCAGGTGATGTGGGCATCTGACAATCCTGACAGCACTGGTCGCTGGCGGGATGATCCTGCAGACAGCACAGTCAAATATGCTGTTGAGGGTAAAAAAATCATTATTACTGAGGTCTACAGCGACGGTTCGAGTAGTTTTAATTCTTATCCGTTGAAGCAACTACAGTGATTTAATCAATACATCGTTACTCGTCGGTGCTTGGCTGATAAGGTTCATTTCATAGGGGAATGATAATATGTTTGGGAGCAGAACAAATTTAGTAACCAAGTGGTTTACAGTTTTCGAAGCAAAGAAAACCCCCGACAGAATTCCTCTTTCTCGCGCCTCCATGCAAGACGCCGACATGTATGAAGTCTATCTACGTAAAGAAGGAAAAGACAATGGCTATTTGTTCGTTAGGAAGGATGGTAACAAGCTTGAGGTGAAAGAATATTGCGAGGAAAGAGATTCATTCTGTATCCCAACTTTCCTTTACCTTTCAGAAATCACGCCTGAACAAGTATATGGTACACATTACTTTCAGGGTTACCGAATTGATTTTAACGATCTAAATCATCTTGAAAAAGTCGCCAGCCGAAAGTTCCTCAATGATATAAGGAAAGACCGCAAGAAGGAAGAGAAGCAACAGAAAAGGTATAACGAGCAAGAACGACGTGTTAACGATCGCATGGATGTGCTCAACGCTGTGATTGAGCTGTATATGAAAGACGGAAGTCACCATGGCCTACCAAAAATTGCAACCCGTATCCATAGTTTCCGCTGGGAACTGCATCCGAGGAAAGGAGAAATGAAACGTGAACTCGAGCTTGTGCTCGAATCCTTTGTATTGGATGGAGAGCTGAAAAAAGGTGAACATGGTGGCTATAAACCGACAGGTAAAGCTTTTACAACACTCGGCGAATACTCAACACAGTCACGAAGGCATGCAGAAATCAGCAAGCTCCAATCTGGTACAGTTAGGGCTACAGCATTAGCTGCGATAGCAGCAATTGCTAGCGCAACGCCTGTCATAATGCTCTACCTGGCAAAACTATTTAATACAATTAAGGCGCTACTTTAATAATTTCATGCCTTTACTATAGTAGATTTGTTTTCAAAACATTAGATGTTACACTTCAGAGAAACAACTCCTGTGACTATAAATACCGCTCTCTCTTGACATACACCATATCTAGCGTTTCGAATCTAATATCATAGTCCTTTCAACTCTATCGCAACTTTTCACTCTGAGTAGAAAGGTTAATAACAACTGGCTTTTATCAGATCATACAGGTTTATACGATGAGTATGAGGCAGAATGGATATCCAAACGGTCCCCTGGTGAGAGCAATATGGGATTGCTGTGATGAGCTGTATGAGCGTTTAGGCCGCGTTCCTGAAAGACAGGAACTCTTGCAGGAGATGAAGCTACGGGAACCCGAAAGGGCAGGTCTAAGTACTTATGGAAGACAGAGAATTGAATGGAAGCTGTACCACGGTTTTGAAAGCACGGAGAAAGCAGATAGTTGCCTTAATATTATACCCGAGGAATTTTTAGAGCCACAGCTACGCCGAGTTGTTTATGCCGTTACACAACTGGGGGAAGTTTCGATTCCACAGGTCATTGAATGGCTTGATTTTAGCAACGCCCCGCTAAAGTTGAATGAAATTCGATCACAATTCCAGGCGCTCACTGTCAATGATAATCAGCGTGCACGATATCGTGCATCCCGTACCAGCATGGTTAGCGATCAGGGGCATTATATGGACAAGCTCTTCCGCACCGGAAAAGGGAGGGCGACCCGCTATGTTCTTTATGATCCAAACATACACGGTGTCTGGGATATTGGCGATGATGGAAAAACGCCAGTAGAGATTGTAAAACCTACTTTCCTTGAGAGGTTAAGGATTTTGCATGAATGTACTGATTGTCCTGAGTTAAAACTGGAGGATATGCGTGCAAGAGTGCTGAGGGAAATTGTGGATCGTGAAGGTCAGCCTATCTTTCGGAAAAGACTACTGGATGCCTACAATCGAGCATGTGCAGTTACCGACTGTGCGATCGCTGAATTACTTGAGGCCGCTCATATAATTCCTTATTCAGGTGCCCAGCATTGTAAGGCCATGCACGGAATACTTCTCAGGACCGATATACACACGCTATTTGACAAAGGGCTGCTTTGGATAGATCAGAACTTTAGGGTTAGCCTCGACCCTGGGTTACTAAACAGTGAGTACGGTCATTTACAGGGTAAATTAATGAGATTGCCGGAGGCACGAATGGATCGCCCACTTAAGGTTCATCTCGCCTATCATCGTGCGCTTTTTGTAAATAAATTATGATGTTATATTGAATGCTCGAAAGCAAGTTTGACCTGCTCCCCGTTGATTGACATACGGCGTGATGTTAGTAATGTCTTAACCAGTTGTGAGAACAATTGCGAACTTCCGCTTCTCGCTCATAAGAGACAACCATACTCAAATCTCCCACATTGCAGGAGATTTGAGTATGAACACGTCACCGTGGAATAAAGACCGTATCATAGGCCAAAAAAGACCACTTCAGATATCTCATATCTGGGGGATCCGAATCCGGCTTGAACTGGAAGGTAAAACGCGTGATTTAGCTCTGTTCAATATGGCCTTAGACAGTAAGCTACGAGGCTGCGATCTGGTGAACCTGAAAGTATCTGATGTTGCATATGGTAGCTCGGTTTCAAGCAGAGCAACGGTGCTGCAACAGAAAACCGGTAGCCCTGTGCAATTTGAGATAACCAAAGGGACAAGAGAAGCTGTTGCTGCATTGATAAAGCTTGGCAATTTGCACAGTAAAGACTTCTTGTTTCGGTCTCGGATCGGAACTAACCGGCACATATCAACCCGACAATACAGCCGAATTTTTCATGGGTGGGTAGAAAAGCTTGGTCTCGAAGCTTCGCTTTACAGCACACATTCCATGAGAAGAACAAAACCTTACCTGATATACAAGAAAACCAAGAATCTCCGGGTGATCCAACTTCTGTTGGGCCATAAGAAACTGGAAAGCACTGTCCGTTATCTAGGCATCGAAGTCGATGATGCGTTAGAGATCTCTGAACCGATTGAAGTCTAAGGTTGTCAGGGCTGCAACAGCAGCCCTGTGTCAATAACAGGCATTGCGGGATATGTATGAGACTGGCCGCCATTCCCGATAGCACAGCTCTGATGCTACACTGTTTTCAGTCCTCATTACCTCATCAAATAAATTTATGACTACCGCTGATTTCAAACGCCCTAAACTAGAACTCCCAAACGGGGCTGATAAACTGCTGCTGCACTCCTGTTGCGCTCCGTGTTCTGGTGAGGTAATGGAGGCGATCCAGGCCTCAGGGATCGACTACACCATCTTCTTCTACAATCCGAACATTCATCCGCAGAAAGAGTATCTGATTCGTAAGGATGAGAATATTCGCTTTGCCGAACAGCACGGCGTACCGTTTATCGATGCGGATTACGATACAGATAACTGGTTTGAGCGCGCCAAAGGCATGGAATGGGAACCCGAGCGCGGCATTCGCTGCACCATGTGTTTTGACATGCGCTTTGAGCGGACTGCGCTTTACGCCGCTGAAAATGGCTTCAACGTGATTAGCAGCTCACTGGGCATCTCTCGCTGGAAAAATATGCAGCAAATCAACGACTGCGGTCAGCGAGCCGCCGCCCACTATCCGGGTATGGTCTATTGGGACTATAACTGGCGGAAACAGGGCGGTTCGTCGCGCATGATTGAAATCAGCAAGCGCGAACAGTTCTACCAGCAGGAATACTGCGGCTGCGTTTATTCACTGCGTGACAGCAACCTGCACCGCAAATCCCAGGGCCGTCCTCTCATTCAGATCGGTAAGCTTTACTACGGTAAAGAAGACGACCAGGCCTGATTTTATGTCACGCCCTCTGTGGCGTGACCGCCTTCCTGTGCATTCCTCTAACAAACCGTCATTCATCAAACAACGTTGTCCTTTGTGTAAGGCCGACTCAGTGAGCCGTTATATAAGGCTCCTTCACAAACTCCGCTAACAACCCAGCAGTTGCTTACAGAGCGTAGAAAATGTCACCGCATCGTCCATTTCCACCAGTACGCTCACGTACGCCGCACAGGTGCCAGCCAGTTCAAAGAGATCCGCAGAATCGGGAAGTTGCAGGTGAAGAAGGTGATGAACAGCGCTTTCTTCAGCGTATACGTATGAAAATCCAGGGGTAGTCGCCATTTAGCATCCTCGTTGTCCAAAAAAATGTCACGTCATGATAACGGGTTCCTACGCCCGGTTACGGATGTGCCGCAACGCAGGCACTTTACGACCGCGGAGAAGGGATGAAAAGGGATGCCCCTGAATTACATAAGGTTGCTTAAAAGTTTGCGAGGCGGCTTCCAAAGGGCATTGCCGGGTGGCGGCTGCGCCTTACCCGGCCTACAAAACCGCCAACAAGCCAACCAACCCGCGACACGAACCGTAGGCCCGCGCAAGCGCAGCGCCGCCGGGCACAGCCACACCGTAGCTACCCCTCGCTCATCATCGCCAGAAATCGCTTCACCGTCCGCGAACGCTCAAAACGCCGCCAGCAGAGCGCGATATCGGTATAAAGCTCCGGTGAGCGCAGCGCATGGTAGGTGACATTCGGCGGAGAAATAGCGGCCATGGATTTCGGCACCAGCGCGAACCCGCCGCCAGCGGAGACCATGCTCAGGGAAGAGGAAAGTTGTGAGGATTGCAGCGTGTGTTGCATATCGATCCCGGCCCGCTCGCAGCTGCCGTAAACGCGGTCATACAGCCCCGGTGCTACCTCCTGGGGGAACAGCACCACCGGCGTATCCCGCAGCTCATCCAGCGCCAGATCGCCACATGCCGCCAGAGGATGATCGCGATGCAGCGCCACCACCATCGGCTCCCGATCGAGGATTTTTAATTCGAACACCTTACTGCTTTCGCACGGCAGGCGCACAAAGGCGATATCCAGCTCACCCTCCGCCAGCATCGTCGTCAGCGACGACATATTGGCTTCCACCTGGTGAACCTGCACAGCCATGTTCTGCACCTGAAACTGGCGAATCAGGGCGAAGATTTTGGGATGAAAAGCATCTGAACTGGTGATGCCAATCGACAGGCTGCCGTTCAGCCCGCGCGCGATGCCCCGGGCTTTCTCCAGCGCGGCGTCGCTCAGCGCCAGGATCTTACAGGCGTCCTCATAGAAGGCCTCTCCCGCTTCGGTCAGCTCCACGCCCCGTGTCAGGCGCCTGAACAGCGGCGTGCCCACTTCCTCTTCGAGCCGTTTGATCTGCTGACTCAGAGGAGGCTGTGAAATACCCAGCGCTTTGGCCGCCCTGGTGAAGTGTCGCTCGCGTGCTACCGCGACAAAATAGCGCAGATAACGAAGTTCCATATCAAAAACGTCTCAAACCAGCATGGATTCTATATTGGAACTCTCTGCTGAATCGGGTCAACATTTATTTAACCTTTATAAATAAAGTTGAAGAGGACGGGCATGATGATGCATTCATCTGCATGCGACTGTGAGGCGAGTTTATGCGAGACCCTGCGTGGGTTCTCGGCTCAGCATCCTGACAGCGTGATCTATCAGACATCGCTAATGAGCGCCCTGCTAAGCGGCGTCTACGAAGGGGAGACGACCATCGCCGACCTGCTGGCACACGGTGATTTTGGTCTCGGTACCTTTAACGAGCTGGACGGTGAAATGATTGCCTTCAGCAGCCAGGTGTACCAGCTGCGCGCCGACGGCAGCGCCCGCGCCGCGAAGCCGGAGCAAAAAACGCCGTTCGCGGTGATGACCTGGTTCCAGCCGCAGTACCGCAAGGCCTTCGACGGGCCGGTCAGCCGTCAGCAGATCCACGACGTGATCGACAAGCAAATCCCCTCCGATAACCTGTTCTGCGCGCTGCGCATCGACGGCAATTTCCGCCACGCGCACACCCGCACCGTACCGCGCCAGACACCGCCGTACCGGGCGATGACCGACGTGCTGGATGACCAGCCGGTGTTCCGCTTTAACCAGCGCGAGGGCGTACTGGTCGGGTTCCGCACCCCGCAGCATATGCAGGGCATTAACGTGGCGGGCTATCACGAACACTTTATCACCGACGACCGTCAGGGCGGGGGCCACCTGCTCGACTATCAGCTGGAGAACGGCGTGCTCACCTTCGGCGAAATCCACAAGCTGATGATTGACCTGCCCGCCGACAGCGCGTTTTTACAGGCCAACCTGCACCCCAGCAACCTTGATGCGGCTATCCGCGCCGTCGAAAACTAACAGGAGAACTACCGTGAACAGTGAGAAACAGTCACGTCAGTGGGCGCACGGCGCCGATATGGTTGTCGGCCAGCTGGAAGCGCAGGGTGTGAAGCAGGTGTTCGGCATACCGGGCGCAAAAATCGACAAGGTCTTTGACTCCCTGCTGGACTCCTCCATCGAGATTATCCCGGTGCGTCACGAGGCGAACGCGGCGTTTATGGCGGCAGCGGTAGGGCGGCTAACCGGCAAGGCCGGGGTCGCGCTGGTCACCTCCGGGCCGGGCTGCTCCAACCTGATCACCGGCATCGCCACCGCCAACAGCGAAGGTGACCCGGTGGTGGCGCTGGGCGGGGCGGTGAAGCGGGCAGATAAAGCGAAACTGGTGCACCAGAGCATGGATACCGTCGCCATGTTCAGCCCGGTCACCAAATACGCCGTCGAAGTTAATTCACCGGACGCGATTGCCGAGGTGGTGTCGAACGCGTTTCGCGCTGCCGAGCAGGGCAGGCCGGGCGGGGCGTTTGTCAGCCTGCCGCAGGATATTGTCGACCAGCCCACCACGGGGGCGATTTTACCCGCCAGCACCGCGGCGCTGATGGGCCCGGCGCCGGAGTCAGCCATCAACGACGTGGCGAAGCTTATCGCGAAGGCCAAAAACCCGGTCATCTTACTCGGCCTGATGGCCAGCCAGCCCGCCAACAGCGCCGCGCTGCATAAGCTGCTGGAGAGAAGCCGTATTCCGGTCACCAGCACCTATCAGGCCGCCGGGGCGGTGAATCAGGAACACTTCACCCGCTTCGCCGGACGCGTCGGCCTCTTTAACAACCAGGCGGGCGACCGGCTGCTGCATCTGGCGGACCTGATTATCTGCATCGGCTACAGCCCGGTGGAGTACGAGCCGTCCATGTGGAACAGCGGCGACGCCACGCTGGTGCACATTGACGTGCTGCCCGCCTATGAGGAGCGCAAGTATGTTCCCGATCTGGAACTGGTCGGGGATATTGCCGCCACGCTGAATCTGCTTGCCAGTCGAATCGAGCACAAACTTGAACTCAGCCAGCGCGCCTCGGAAATTCTTGTCGATCGCCAGCATCAGCGGGACCTCCTCGACCGTCGCGGCGCATCGCTTAACCAGTTTGCTCTGCATCCGCTGCGCATCGTGCGCGCCATGCAGGACATCGTGAACAACGACGTGACGCTCACCGTCGACATGGGCAGCTTCCACATCTGGATCGCCCGCTACCTTTACAGCTTCCGGGCGCGTCAGGTGATGATCTCCAACGGTCAGCAGACCATGGGCGTGGCGCTGCCGTGGGCGATTGGCGCGTGGCTGGTCAACCCGGGGCGCAAGGTGGTCTCGGTCTCCGGGGACGGCGGCTTTTTGCAGTCGAGCATGGAGCTGGAAACCGCCGTACGCCTCAACGCCAATGTGCTGCACATCATCTGGGTGGATAACGCCTACAACATGGTGGCCATCCAGGAAGAGAAAAAATACCAGAGGCTTTCCGGCGTCGAGTTCGGCCCGGTCGATTTCAAAGTCTATGCCGACGCGTTCGGTGCGAAAGGCTTTGCCGTCGAGAGCGCGGATGCGCTCGAACCGACGCTGCGTGCGGCAATGGATGTCGATGGCCCGGCCGTGGTGGCCATTCCCGTCGACTACAGCGATAACCCGCTGCTGATGGGCCAGCTCCATCTCAGCCAGATTTTGTGAATCAATATAAGGACAGAGAAATGCAAAAAGTGGCCCTCGTAACCGGCTCCGGCCAGGGGATTGGCAAAGCGATCGCGCTTCGCCTGGTGAAGGATGGTTTTGCCGTTGCTATTGCGGATTACAACGAAGAGACGGCGAAAGCGGTCGCGGATGAGATCACCCGTAACGGCGGGAAGGCCGTCGCCGTGAAGGTGGACGTCTCTGACCGCGAGCAGGTGTTCGCGGCGGTGGAAAAAGCCCGCACCGCGCTGGGCGGTTTTAACGTCATCGTCAATAACGCCGGGGTGGCGCCGTCCACGCCCATCGAATCCATCACGCCGGAAATTGTCGACAAGGTCTACAACATCAACGTGAAAGGGGTGATCTGGGGCATTCAGGCCGCAATTGACGCGTTTCGTAAAGAGGGGCACGGCGGCAAGATCATCAACGCCTGCTCCCAGGCGGGCCACACCGGTAACCCGGAGCTGGCCGTCTACAGTTCCAGTAAATTCGCGGTGCGCGGCTTAACCCAGACCGCCGCGCGGGATCTCGCGCCGCTGGGGATCACCGTTAACGCCTACTGCCCGGGGATCGTCAAAACGCCGATGTGGGCGGAAATCGACCGTCAGGTCTCCGAGGCGGCGGGTAAACCGCTTGGCTACGGGACGGAAACCTTTGCCAAACGCATCACGCTTGGCCGTTTGTCCGAGCCGGAAGACGTGGCCGCCTGCGTCTCTTACCTCGCCGGGCCGGATTCCGACTACATGACCGGTCAGTCGCTGCTGATTGATGGTGGGATGGTGTTCAACTAAATACACAATACTAAAAAGCTCTGACATGAACTTTCCCCTGCTCCCGTGCAGGGGCTTTTTTTTGTCTCGTCAGCCATTGTGCATTACACTGCGCGCTGCAAAACTTTAGTCTTGAGATCTGACAGGCGGTAACAGCGATGAACGGTACAATCACAACGTGGTTTAAAGATAAAGGCTTTGGATTTATCAAAGATGAAAACGGCGACAACCGCTATTTTCATGTGATTAAGGTCGCCAACCCTGATCTGATTAAAAAAGATGCGGCGGTGACCTTCGAGCCAACCACCAACAGCAAAGGCCTTTCCGCGTATGCGGTGAAGGTGATCCCGGAGAGTAAGCATCTCTATATTGCGGGCGAGCGCGTGAAGCTCACCTCAATCAAATCCTTCGTGGTGTTCAGTGAGGAAGAGCCCGTTGAGACCAAAATCGACAAAGAGAATGCGGTGCTGTCGGTGGGGCTGCTGATGAACAGCATCAAACCCAAAACCGAGAAAAAGCCGGGCGAAATGCGCACGGTGAAGAAGCTGGCGATCACCACCTTCCAGAACACGACGATGATCTTCACTGAAGATGAGATCGACATTGATGCCACGGTGAAGCTGCTGAAGTAACGTTTTGCCGGGTGGCGGCTACGCCTTACCCGGCCTACGAAATGCGTGCGGCACTCGCCGCCGCACGGTTTACCCCATCCTGTGCTCCCCCCGCAACATTGCTTCACGGTCAAATACCCGCTGGATCTTCCCGTGCGCCATAAATGCCGCCCGGTCGGACATATGCGCAATCACGTCCGCATCGTGGCTCACCAGCAGGTAGGTCATGCCGTGCTGCGCCTTCAGGCGGTTGAGCAGGTTCAGGATCTCCGCCTGTACCGACATATCCAGCGCCGAGGTCGGTTCATCCAGCAGCAGAAGCTGCGGGCGCAGCAGCAGCGCGCGGGCAATGGCCACGCGCTGACGCTGTCCGCCGGAAAGCTGATGCGGGTAACGCCTGCCGGCGTCGGCAGCCAGACCCACCTGTTGCAGCGCATCCGCCACCTTTTCGGCAACCTGGGTTTCGCCGTGGATGTTTAACGGCTCCGACAGGGTGCGGGCAATGGTGTGGTTCGGGTGCAAAGACGCCCACGGATCCTGGAACACCATCTGCACGTTACGTCGAAGCGCGCCTTCAAAACGTCGTCCTGGCCGTAAATTTTCCCCGAGGACGGAAATGTGGCCATGCCACTCGCGCAGCAGCCCCGCCAGCACGCGCAGAAGAGTCGATTTGCCGCAGCCGGATTCACCGATCAGGCTGAAGGTTTCGCCTTTTTCGATCGCAAAACTGGCGGCGGAAACCGCCGTTTTTTCACCAAAACTCACCCGGAGCTGGTTAACCTCAACGAGTGCCATTGTCGGCCTCCTTCCACGGTTGCGAACGGTCGAGCGTCGGCAGCATCTGGCCAAACGTCCCGGCGTTCGGGCGGCAGGTCCAGAGCGTGCGCGTGTAGGGATGGGTTGCCTGCGGCAACTGGCTCGCCGCCATTTCATCAACGTTCTCACCCTGATACATCACCAGCACGCGGTCACAGTGTTCCGCGACGAGCGGCAAGTCGTGGCTGATTAACAGCATCGCCATCTGCCGCGCCTCGCACTGCTGTACCAGCAGCTCCAGGATCTGGTTGCGCAGGCGTGCGTCCAGCGCGGAAGTCGGTTCGTCGGCGATCAGCACCTGCGGGTTGTTGACGAGCGCAATGGCGATCATCACGCGCTGGCCCATGCCGCCGGAGAGTTCGCCGGGATAGCGCTGGAGCACGTGCTCGTTCAGCCCCACGGCGCGGATGATATCGTGAATGCGCGCCAGGCGTTCGGCGCGGGGCAGGCGCTGATGGAGGGTCAGCGCCTCATCAAGCTGGGCGGCGACAGTTTTCACCGGGTTTAGCGCGTAGCGCGGATCCTGTAGAACCATCGCAATGCCGTTGCCGCGCAGCGCCTGCCAGCGGCGGCTGTTCAGGGTCAGCAGGTCGTTGCCAAGCACGTTAAGCCGCTTAGCGCTCACGATGCCGGGCTTGCGCACCAGCCCCATCAGGGCGCGGGCAGACATGGACTTGCCGGAGCCGGATTCTCCCACCAGCGCCAGCCGCTCGTTGCCTAACGTAAAGCTCAGGTTGTTGACCACGCGCGCGGCGGGGTAGTCGATATTTAGCGCATCGACGATGACGCGGTGTTCAGTCATGCTGTGGCTCCAGTACGTCGCGCAGGCCATCGCCCAGCAGGTTAAAGGCCAGGCTGGCAAACAGAATCGCCCCGCCTGGAATGGCGGCAATCCACCACTGGTCAAAAATGACCTGCATGCCGTCGGCTATCATCGCGCCCCATTCCGCCATCGGTGGACGTGCGCCCAGGCCAAGGAAGCCCAGCCCGGCGGCGGCCAGAATGATCCCGGCCAGATCCAGCGCCAGCCGCACAATCGCGGAGGGCAGGCACAGGGGCAGAATATGGCCGACCAGCAGGCGCGGGCCGCGAATGCCCATCATCTCCGCGGCGGCCAGATAATCGCTGTGGCGCAGACGCTGGATTTCACTGCGCGCCTGGCGCGCATAGGCAGGCCAGGTCGTTAAGGCCAGCGCCAGCGCGCCGTTCACCAGACCGGGGCCGAGCATCGCGACAAACGCGAAGGCGAGGATCAGGCGCGGCATCGACATCACCACGTCGGTAAAGCGCATCAGGATGCGCTCCATCCAGCCGCCGTAGTAGCCTGACAAAATCCCCACCAGCAGACCGGCGGGGAGGGTAATAACGGTGACTAAGGCCACCAGCCCCAGTGCCGGACGGGTGCCGTAGATTAATCGGGAGAGCAGATCCCGCCCATAGCTGTCGGTACCCAGCCAGTGCTGCGCGTTGGGCGGTTGCAGACGCGCGGCGGCGTCCTGCCAGTTGGGGTCATGCGGCGCAAGCCACGGTGCTAACAGGGCAATAAGCACCAGCAGCGCGATGGCGATCAGCCCGCAAAACGCGGCAGGGGAGCGGCGCAGGCGGCGTAAGAAGAGATAAAACGGCATTAGCGCACCCTGGGATCGGTCGCCCGCACAAGCAGGTCGGTAAGGTTATTGATCAGAACAAAGCAGACGCCAATCAGCAGCGTGCCGCCCATCACGGCGGTGGTGTCACCGGCGAACAGGGCCGTGGTGAGGTAGCGCCCGATGCCCGGCCACGAGAAGACGGTTTCGGTTAATACCGCGCCCTCCAGCATGCTGGTGTAGGCCAGGGCAATCACCGTCAGCAGGGTGCTGCGAATGTTCGGCAGCACGTGACGCAGCAGGATGGTCATCTCTCCGGCGCCTTTGGCGCGGGCGAGCAATATGTACTCTTTGTTCATCTCGCTCAGACAGGCGGAGCGCGTCAGGCGGGTGATACTTGCCAGCGAGTAGTAGGCCAGCAGCAGCACCGGCAGCACCAGGTGGCTGATGGCGTTGCGGAACGCCTCGCGGTCGCCGGAAAGCCAGGTATCAACCAGCGCAAATCCGGTTCGTGGCTCAACGGTGAATTGCCAGATGTCGTCCAGCCTGCCGGGGCCAGCGCTCCACTGTAGTTTCGCGTAGAACAGAGCCAGCATCAGCAGTCCGAGCCAGAATATTGGCACCGAATTGCCGAGCAGGGTGAGCGTTCTGATCGCTAAGTCCAGTGGCGAACCGACGTAGCGGGCGCACAGTACACCCGCAATCACGCCGAGTACCGTGCCGATAATTAGCGCCAGCGTTGCCAGTTCCAGCGTGGCGGGAAAGGCGTGCAGCAGGTCCTGCAATACCGGCTGACCGGTAGCGCTGGCGGTGCCTAAATCCCCGTTAGCGAGGTTTTGCAGGTAGTGCCAGAACTGCACCGGCAGGGGCCGATCCAGCCCAAGCTGGTGGCGAACCTGATCGTAAGTGGACTGGCTGGCGTGATCGCCGACGATCTGCAATACGCGATCGACCGGGGAAAAGGCAGAGAGCGCAAACGTGACCAGCAGTAGCCCGAACAGCGTGAGCAGGAGAGTCAGCAGACCCTGAAGCACGCGGGTGGAAAGATGTGGCATGGGAAAATCGTTATCCTGAAAATATGCACGAACGACCCCCTCTCCCTGTGGGAGAGGGCAGGGGTGAGGGGAAACAGGCGGCTCTGTTGCGCAATGTTGCCCTCACCCCAACCCTCTCCCACGGGAGAGGGGGAAAAGCTACTTCGTAACGCGATCGTACCAGACCATATCCGCGTTCAGCCCCTGCTGATACCCCTTCACGTTATCGCGCACCACGATCTGGGTTTTGCCCTGGTCAACGAACACATACGGCGAGTTATGCTGTAACTGTTCCTGCATCTTCTTATACAGATCCAGACGTTTTGCCGGATCCGGCTCGGCAACCGCCGCCAGCGTAGCGTTGTTCAGCTCCGGAATTTTCCAGCCGTTAAGCCCGGCCACGGTGCTGGATTTCCCGTCATTCCATGCGAAGGCGCTGGCGTTGGAGTGTGCATCGAAGTAGTCCGGGATCCACAGACGTATGGCCGCCTGATGCTGTTTCGCACGCACGCGGGCGTACACCTGGCTACCCGCCGCGGGCAGCAGATCCACCTTCACGCCGCCCTGAGCGAAGCTCGCCTGCATGGATTGCGCGATGGTGATGAACGGCGGTTTATTCTCTACGTCCAGCGTGAAATGCGCGTCTTTGATGCCCGCCCTGGCGAGGATCGCTTTTGCTTTTGCCGGGTCAAACGTGAACGGATTGTCCTCCAGCGCGCCCGGCAGGCCGACCGGCAGGAAGCTCTGATGAACAAAATACTGGCCTTTCAGCAGGTCTTTGGTGATGCCTTCATAATCCACCAGCCAGCGCGAGGCTTCCCAGAACGCTGGATTATTCAGCAGCGGGTTAGCGCTGTTGCCGGTGTTAAACACCAGATAGTTTTGCTCGGCAGAAGGGATGCTAAGCACCCTCACGCCCGGCTTGCCGCTGAGGGCGCTTATCTGGTCTGCACCCAGATCGCGCGCCACGTCCGCATCACCCTGCTGGATCAGCAGGCGGCGGGAAGCGGGATCGGGGACGTTTTTAATGATGATGCTTTTAAGCTTCGGCGCGCCGCCGGGCGCGGATTCGTTGGCTTCCAGCACGATGGCCTGATGCGGCTGGTAAACGCGCATTTTGAACGCGCCGCTGCCCGCAGAGTGCATTTTTAACCACGCGTTGCCGAAGTCGTTATCCTTCACGTTCGCCGCAACCTGCTTTTCATCGACGATGGAGGCAATCGGCGTGGAGAGTATATTCAGCGCTACCGACGGGCTGACGTCCGCCGTCCAGCGAAGCGTGAGGGTATGGTCGTCCACTTTCTTCAGCTGGCTGGCGATGTTGCTGGCGTCCCAGCCCAGTACGTTGAGGATAAACGCCGGGGATTTGTTCAGCGTCACGGCGCGGGTATATGAGAAGATCACATCTTCCGGGCGCAGCGGGTTGCCGGAGGCAAATTTTGCATCGGGCTTAAGTTTGATGGTCAGGGTTTTTGCTGCCGCGTCCGCTTCCCAGCTTTCGGCCAGAACCGGGGTGATTTTCTCCGGGTTATCGCGGTCCGGCTGTACCAGACGATGATACAAACTCGGTACGGTCTGGATGCTGGAAAGTTCGTTGGCTTCGGCCGGGTCAAGGCTCACGATATCATCCAGACCCTGGGCGACAACCAGCGTGTTGGGCGGGGTAGCGGCGTGAGCAGCGCTTGAGAGCGCAGCCAGCACCAGTAACGGCAGCAGTTTTTTAGTCATAGCGATCCCTGAAGAAAATATATTGTGATTGTTTTATGCACCGTTACGGTAGGCTGGCTGAGGATTTCCTCAAAGTCGAAATTCTGCTTTGCTTATGCCCTCCGGGAATAACGCATTCGGTCTGGTTATGAGTCACCTCTCTTTGCGTTCGCTTTTTAACCTGCTATAACAAACTCCTTACCTTTCAGGGAGTCACCGCCGTGCCCGAAATCAATCAACATGGTCAAACCGTTAACGATATTGTCCCGGACTGGAAATGCGCCCGCGCGTTAACCCGTACCCTGCTCACCGGGCAGTATTGCCGCCTGGAGCCGCTGGATGCCGACCGCCATTCGGCTGATTTGTTTGAAGCCTATGCGCTGGGTGACGACAGCGACTGGACGTGGCTTGCCAGCACCCAGCCTGGGAGCGTTGAGGCCACTGCGCACTGGGTGCTCGGAAAGGTGCTGGATGACGACCTGGTGCCCTTTGCCGTCATCGATCTGCGCACCGAAAAGGCGGTAGGGCTGGTCAGCTATATGGCGATAGAACGCTTTCAGGGCTCGGTTGAGATCGGCCACGTCACCTGGTCGCGCAGGATGAAGGGCACCCGCGTGGGTACCGAAGCGGTGTGGCTGCTGCTGAAAAATGCCTTTGAGCATCAATATCGCCGGCTGGAGTGGAAGTGCGATTCGATGAACATCGCCTCACGCAACGCGGCGGAGCGGCTGGGGTTTGTCTGGGAAGGGCGCCTGCGCCAGAAGCTGGTGCGCAAAGGCCGCAACCGCGACAGCGATATGCTCTCGATTATTGACGGCGAATGGCCGCAAAAGGATGCGGCTCTGCGGGCCTGGCTGGCGGCGGAGAATTTTGACGGGGAAGGACGGCAGGTTAAGCGGCTTGAAGCATTTCGGCAATAATTTCCCCTCACCCTAACCCTCTCCCAGAGGGAGAGGGGACGATGACACCCTCTCCCTTTAGTAGAGGGCCGGGGTGAGGGGAGAAGTTCGCACTCAGCGGCGAACCGGCGCCCCATCCGCCACATAATACGCCGCCGTGCTCTTCGCCAGCGGCTCGCGCCCGCGAATGGCGTCGGCAATCTTTTCGCCAATCATGATGGTGGTGGCGTTCAGGTTGCCGGTGATAATCTGCGGCATAATCGACGCATCCACTACGCGTAACCCTTCCAGCCCGTGAACCCGGCCTTCGCCGTCGACCACCGCCATTTCGTCGTAGCCCATCTTGCAGGTGCCGCACGGGTGGAAGGCGGTTTCAGCGTGGTTGCGCACGAACTCGTCCAGCTGTTCGTCGGTCTGGCATTCCACGCCCGGGCTGATTTCACGACCGCGATACTTGTCCAGCGCAGGCTGGTGCATGATCTCGCGGGTGATGCGGATCGCGTCGCGGAACTCCTGCCAGTCCTGCTCGTGGGACATGTAGTTGAACAGGATCGCCGGATGCTGGTGCGGATCGCGCGACTTGATGCGCACGTGGCCGCGGCTCGGCGAGCGCATGGAGCCAACGTGGCACTGGAAGCCATGTTCTTTCACCGCGTTCGAGCCGTTGTAGTTAATCGCCACCGGCAGGAAGTGATACTGAATGTTTGGCCACTCGAACTCCTCGCGGCTGCGGATAAACCCGCCCGCTTCGAAGTGGTTGCTCGCGCCCACGCCTGTGCCGCCAAACAGCCACTCCGCGCCAATCTTCGGCTGGTTCCACCATTGCAGGGCAGGGTAGAGGGAGACCGGCTCCTTACATTCATACTGAAGGTACATCTCCAGGTGATCCTGCAAGTTTTCACCCACCCCGGGTAAATCATGTACCAGCGGGATATCAAACTGCTTCAGCAGTTCAGCGTTGCCCACGCCGGAGCGCTGGAGGATCTGCGGAGACGCGATGGCGCCCGCGCACAGCAGCACCTCTTTCTTCGCCGTCGCTTTTGACGGAATGGTGCTTTCGCCTTCCAGCCACTCGACGCCCACCGCGCGCTTGCCGTCAAAGATAATGTGATCGGTCATGGCGTGGGTGCGGATGGTCAGATTCGGGCGCGGTTTGGCCTGGTCCAGATAGCCGCGCGCGGTGCTGGCGCGTCGGCCCTGCGGCGTGACCGTACGGTCCATCGGGCCAAAGCCTTCCTGCTGATAGCCGTTAAGGTCGTCGGTGCGCGGGTAGCCCGCCTGCACGCCCGCCTCTACCATCGCTTCAAACAGCGGGTTCACGCCCGGCTTAGAGGTGGTGACGCTCACCGGACCGTCGCCGCCGTGGTAGTCGTTCGGCCCCACGTCGCGGGTCTCTGCCTTGCGGTAGTAGGGCAGGCAGTTGAGGTAGCTCCAGTGCTCCAGACCCGATTGTTTCGCCCAGTTGTCCAGATCCATCGCGTTACCGCGCACGTAGCACATGCCGTTGATCAGCGACGAGCCGCCCAGCCCTTTACCCCGTCCGCATTCCATGCGGCGATTGTTCATGAAAGGCTCAGGCTCGGTTTCATACGCCCAGTTGTAGCGCTTGCCCTGCAACGGGAAGGCCAGCGCGGCAGGCATCTGGGTGCGGAAGTCAAAGCGGTAGTCCGGCCCGCCCGCCTCAAGCAGCAGGACGGTGGTGTTCGGATCTTCAGTCAGTCGTGTTGCCAGTACGTTGCCGGCAGAGCCGGCTCCGATAATGATGTAGTCAAATTGCAAATAAACCTCCCGGTTAAAATATGGACTGGAATTTACCCATCTCAACCTGGATGGACTTCACCTGGGTGTAACTCTGTAGCGTCATGACGCCGTTCTCACGGCCAATGCCGGAGTGTTTGTAGCCACCGACCGGCATCTCTGCGGCGGATTCACCCCAGGTGTTGATCCAGCAGATGCCCGCTTCGAGCTGATGAATAGCGCCGTGGGCGCGGTTCAGATCGGCGGTGACGATGCCCGCCGCCAGACCGTAGTCGGTATCATTGGCGCGGCGAATGGCCTCTTCGTCAGTGTCATAGGTAAGAATGGACATCACCGGGCCGAAGATCTCTTCGCGCACGATGGTCATTTCGTCGGTGCAGTCGGTGAACACGGTCGGGGCCACCCACGCGCCGTTGTCAAAGCCGTCACCCTTCAGCACGTCGCCGCCGCACAGCACGCGCGCGCCTTCCTCTTTGCCTTTGGCGATGTAGCGCAGCACGCTGTCGCGGTGCGGGAAGCTGACCATCGGGCCAAAGTTGGTGTTTTCATCGAACAGGTCGCCCGCGCGGATGCGGCCCACGCGCTCAACGATTTTTTGCTCAAACGCGGCTTTGACCTTCGCGGGCACGAACACGCGGGTGCCGTTGGTGCACACCTGACCGGAGCTGAAGAAGTTCGCCATCATGGCGATATCTGCCGCGAGATCCAGATCCGCGTCGTCAAACACTATCAGCGGAGATTTACCGCCCAGCTCCATCGTCACCTCTTTCAGGGACGAGGCCGCCGAGTTCGCCATCACCTTTTTGCCGCTGGCCACGCCACCGGTGAAGGAGACTTTGGCGATGCCCGGATGCTCGGTCAGGAACTGGCCGGTCTCTGCGCCCACGCCCGGCAGGACGTTAAACACGCCGTCCGGCACGCCTGCTTCGGTGTAGATCTCCGCCAGTTTCAGGGCGGTAAGCGGCGTCACTTCGCTCGGCTTGAAGATCATCGCGTTGCCCGCCGCCAGCGCCGGGGCCGATTTCCACAGGGCGATCTGGATCGGGTAGTTCCACGCGCCGATGCCCGCCACCACGCCCAGCGGCTCGCGGCGGGTGTAGACGAACGAGGTGTCGCGCAGCGGGATCTGGCTGCCTTCCAGCGCCGGGATCAGCCCCGCGTAGTACTCCAGCACGTCCGCGCCGGTAACGATGTCGACGGTCGAGGTTTCGGAATACGCTTTACCGGTGTCGAGGGTTTCCAGCGTTGCCAGCTCGTCGTTGCGCTCGCGCAGGATATCGACGGCGCGGCGCAAAATGCGCGAGCGCTCCATGGCGGTCATCGCCGCCCAGATCTTCTGCCCGCGCTGTGCGCTTTCCACGGCGCGGTCCACGTCTTCGCGCCCGGCGGCCTGCACGGTTGCCAGAACTTCACCGTTCGCCGGGTTGATGGTCTCGAAGGTGCGACCGCTGGTGGCCGATGTGTAACCACCATTGATATAAAGCTGCTGTTCTGCCATTCGGGACATAAATTCTCCTCGGTTAATCGGTCGGTAAATGCTGGCTGATAAAGTGGCTGGTGAGCGACTGGGCCAGGGTTTTATCCAGCGGTTTGCCGCTGAGCGCAGCGCGCAGCCATAGCCCGTCAATCAGTGCGGCGAGCCCGTAGCCCGCCTCTTCAGCCTGTTCACGCGGCAGCTCGCGGCGGAACTCGTACACCAGGTTAGAGAGCAATCGGCGGCTGCTGACCTGCTGCAAACGGTAGAGCATCGGCTGATGCATGCTGCTGGCCCAGAAGGCCAGCCAGGCCTTCATCGCCGCGCCGCTGATCTGGGTTTCATCAAAATTGCCGCCGACAATCGCCTGCAATCGCTGCTCTGCGCTGCCGTCCGGCAGGGCGCGTAAACGGCTTAATACCGCGTCGCGCAGCTGACCGGTGATGTCACGCATGGTCGCTTCCAGCAGACCGTTTTTATCTTTGAAATAGTGGCTGATGATCCCCGTGGATACGCCCGCCCGACGGGCGATTTGCGCGATGGTTGCGTCATGCATTCCCACTTCATTAATTGCTTCCAGCGTGGCATCGATTAGCTGCCTGCGCCGGATCGGCTGCATCCCCACTTTGGGCATTTTTGCCACTCCATTCATCAGCGTTGGTTAACTATTAAAGCGGTTTTTGATTGGACGTTCAATATAAAATGTGTCTTAATTGTTGCGGATTTGGATTTCAATAGTTACAAAAACAGTGGGGATACTGGATGACAGACCTTTCACAGGACAGAGAAAAAGACAAAATCAACCCGGTCGTTTTTTATACGTCCGCCGGGCTGATTTTGTTGTTTTCCCTGACGACCATTTTCTTTCGTGATTTTTCTGCCGAGTGGATTGGGCGCACCCTGAACTGGGTGTCGAAGACCTTCGGCTGGTACTATCTGCTGGCGGCGACGCTCTATATTGTCTTCGTGGTCTGCATTGCCTGCTCGCGCTTCGGTTCGGTGAAGCTCGGGCCCGAGCAGTCCAAGCCCGAGTTCAGCCTGCTGAGCTGGGCCGCGATGCTGTTTGCCGCGGGCATCGGCATCGACCTGATGTTCTTCTCCGTGGCGGAACCGGTCACGCAGTATATGCAGCCGCCGGAAGGGGCAGGGCAGACGATGGAGGCCGCGCGCCAGGCGATGGTCTGGACGCTGTTCCACTACGGCCTGACGGGCTGGTCGATGTACGCTCTGATGGGCATGGCGCTCGGATACTTTAGCTATCGTTATAATTTGCCCCTCACCATCCGCTCCGCGCTCTACCCGATCTTCGGTAAAAAGATCAACGGCCCGATAGGCCACAGCGTCGACATTGCGGCGGTGATCGGCACCATCTTTGGTATCGCGACAACGCTCGGAATTGGCGTGGTGCAGCTTAACTACGGGCTGAGCGTGCTGTTTGACATCCCGGATTCGATGGCGGCGAAGGCGGCGCTGATTGCGCTGTCGGTGATTATCGCCACCATCTCGGTGACCTCCGGCGTGGATAAAGGGATTCGCGTGCTCTCCGAGCTGAACGTCGCCCTGGCGCTGGGGCTGATCCTGTTCGTGCTGTTTATGGGCGACACCTCGTTCCTGCTCAATGCCTTAGTGCTGAACGTGGGTGATTACGTGAACCGCTTTATGGGCATGACGCTGAACAGCTTCGCCTTTGACCGTCCGACAGAGTGGATGAACAACTGGACGCTCTTCTTCTGGGCGTGGTGGGTGGCGTGGTCGCCGTTTGTCGGCCTGTTCCTCGCGCGCATTTCGCGTGGGCGCACCATCCGTCAGTTCGTGATGGGCACGCTGATCATCCCTTTCACCTTTACCCTGCTGTGGCTGTCGATTTTCGGCAACAGCGCGCTGCACGAGATCATCCACGGCAATGCGACTTTTGCCCAGGAAGCGATGGCGCACCCGGAGCGCGGCTTCTACAGCCTGCTGGCGCAGTATCCGGCGTTTACCTTTAGCGCGTCCGTAGCGACCATTACCGGCCTGCTGTTCTACGTCACCTCGGCGGACTCCGGCGCGCTGGTGCTGGGGAACTTCACCTCGAAGCTCAAGGACATTAACAGCGATGCGCCGAACTGGCTGCGCATCTTCTGGTCCGTCGCCATCGGCCTGCTGACGCTCGGCATGCTGATGACCAACGGTATCTCGGCGTTGCAGAACACCACGGTGATCATGGGCCTGCCGTTCAGCTTCGTGATCTTCTTCGTGATGGCCGGGCTGTATAAATCGCTTAAGGTGGAAGACTACCGCCGCGTCAGCGCCAGCCGCGACACCGCCCCGCGTCCGCTGGGCGCGCAGGACAGGCTGAGCTGGAAAAAACGTCTCTCGCGTCTGATGAACTACCCCGGCACGCGCTACACCAGCCAGATGATGGAGACGGTCTGCTTCCCGGCGATGGAAGAGGTGGCCCAGGAGCTGAAGCTGCGTGGCGCCTACGTGGAGCTGAAAAACCTGCCCCCGGAAGAGGACGAAAATCTGGGGCACCTGGATCTGCTGGTGCACATGGGCGACGAGCAGAACTTTGTCTATCAGATCTGGCCGCAGCAGTATTCGGTGCCCGGGTTCACCTACCGGGCGCGCAGCGGGAAGTCGACCTACTACCGGCTGGAGACCTTCCTGCTGGAAGGCAGCCAGGGGAATGATTTGATGGATTACAGCAAGGAGCAGGTGATTACGGACATTCTGGACCAGTATGAACGGCACCTGAACTTTATCCATCTGCACAGGGAAGCGCCGGGGAATAGCGTGATGTTCCCGGATGTATAAATGGATTCTTAAAATTTTGCCGACCTGTATATAAATACAGTATTTTGGCGCAATATTACTCAAGGAAGAGTAACAATGTAGCAAGAGCCTGATCCTGATGTATTCAGGCTTTTTGCTGCGATTAGGGAAGGAATTATGGATGAGTCACGCGATAGAGTTTATCGAAACATCACTCTTTACCCGGCAGATTAAAAGCATTGCTACGGATGATGAATTAAAGGATCTGCAAAAGGAACTCATTGCCTGGCCTGATAAAGGCGACCTGATACAACAGACGGGTGGGTTACGTAAAATAAGGATGGCGGCAGGTTCAAAGGGAAAGAGAGGCGGTGCCAGAGTGATTTACTTTTTGGCCACGGAGGAGGTGATCTATTTCATCATGGCCTATCTAAAAAGCACCAGGGACAGCCTGACTGAGACAGAGAAAGCTGAACTTAAAAAACTAACTTCTGTTCTGAAAAATAGTGCTTCCTGTGCCGTAAATGGTAGGTGTACTATGTACCCTATTCAGGCAGGAGGAGGCAGACAATGAGTATATTTGATGAATTAAAATCTTCGCTTGAAGAAGCCGTTGAGATCCACAGCGGAAAGAAAACAGCTTCCAGAGTAACCCGCTATGAAGTTGCAGATGTTCGCGCAATCAGAGAACAGCTCAATATTACCCAATGCGAAATGGCGAAGGCGCTTGGCACGAGCGTTGACACGATAAAAAGCTGGGAGTCCAAACGTCGCAACCCAACCGGGCTGGCGGCGAAGGTACTTAACGTGATTCGGGAGAATCCTGCATTTTATAAGGCCCTTGCCGGGCAGTAGGCAGCCCTCTTGCCGGGTGGCGCTGCGCTTACCCGGCCTACAAATCTGCTTTACCGTAGGCCTGATAAGCGAAGCGTCATCAGGCACGCCCTTCATTGACACAACTTTAATGATAATTATTTTCATTTAAACATAGCCTGTGCTATACCTTATAGCACAGGCTAATTTTGCTTTGAATTTAATCACCTCAGGAGACTTCTGCGATGCATCCACGGCAAGGATTGAAGCGTCTGTTGCTCGGCGCGCTGCTCATGACTGCGACCACGACCGGCGCGCTGGCGGCTGAAAAGTTCCAGGTCATCACCACTTTTACCGTTATTGCTGATATGGCGAAAAACGTGGCGGGGGATGCCGCAGAGGTCACCTCCATCACCAAACCGGGCGCGGAAATTCACGAATACCAGCCCACCCCGGGCGATATCAAACGCGCGCAGAAGGCACAGCTGATCCTGGCGAACGGCATGAATCTGGAGCTGTGGTTCCAGCGCTTTTATCAGCATCTGAACGGCGTGCCGGAGGTGATTGTTACCAAAGGCATCACCCCGATGGGCATCAGCGAAGGGCCCTATAACGGCAAGCCCAATCCGCACGCGTGGATGTCGCCGGATAACGCCCTGATTTACGTCGATAACATCCGCGACGCGCTGGTGAAGTACGATCCGGCCAACGCACAGACCTATCAGCGCAATGCGGAAGCCTACAAGCAGAAGATCACCGCCACTCTCGAACCGCTGCGCAAGCAGGTCGCGGAGATACCTGAAGACAAACGCTGGATGGTAACCAGCGAAGGGGCGTTCTCCTATCTGGCGCGGGATTTGGGCCTGAAGGAGCTTTACCTGTGGCCGATCAACGCCGATCAGCAGGGCACGCCGCAGCAGGTGCGCAAGGTTATCGACATGGTGAAAAAACATCACATTCCGGCGGTGTTTAGCGAAAGTACGGTCTCTGATAAGCCCGCCCGTCAGGTGGCGCGGGAAACCGACACCCACTACGGCGGCGTGCTGTACGTCGACTCTCTGAGCGCGGAAAACGGCCCGGTGCCGACCTATATCGATCTGCTGAACGTCACCACCCGCACGCTGGTGCAGGGCATCCGTGACGGGATGAAGGAGTAACCATGCAGAAGGGGATTGTTGTAACCGACGTGACCGTGACCTACCGCAACGGCCACACGGCGCTGCGCGACGCATCGTTCAGCGTGCCGGGCGGATCGATTGCCGCCCTGGTGGGGGTGAACGGTTCCGGCAAGTCCACGCTGTTTAAGGCGGTGATGGGGTTTGTGCGGGCGGCGAGCGGCACTATCTCCATTCTGGGGCTGCCGCCTCACCGGGCGCTGCGTCAGAACCTGGTCGCCTACGTGCCGCAGTCGGAAGAGGTCGACTGGTCGTTTCCGGTGCTCGTCGAGGACGTGGTGATGATGGGCCGCTATGGGCATATGGGGTTTCTGCGTCGTCCCAAAGAATGCGATAAGCAGATCGTCACCGACGCCCTGAAGCGTGTAGATATGCTCGAGCTGCGCCATCGGCAGATTGGCGAGCTGTCCGGCGGGCAGAAGAAGCGCGTGTTTCTGGCGCGGGCGATTGCCCAGCAGGGCGAGGTGATCCTGCTCGACGAGCCGTTTACCGGCGTGGACGTCAAAACCGAAGCCAGGATCATCAGCCTGCTGCGGGAGCTGCGCGACGAGGGCAAAACGATGCTGGTCTCGACCCATAACCTGGGCTCGGTCACGGAATTCTGCGATTACACGGTGATGGTCAAAGGCACCGTGCTGGCGAGCGGCCCGACGGAAACCACCTTTACCGCCGAGAATCTCGAGCGCGCCTTTAGCGGCGTGCTGCGCCACGTGGTGCTCAGCGGCTCGGAAGATCGCATTATTACCGACGACGAACGCCCCTTCGTCACGCACCGTCAGGAGGCCAAATGAACGTGCTTCTCGAACCCTTCGGCTACGAGTACATGCTCAACGCGATGTGGGTCTCGGCGATGGTGGGCGGGCTATGCGCGTTTCTCTCCTGCTATCTGATGCTCAAAGGCTGGTCGCTGATCGGCGATGCGCTGTCGCACTCCATCGTGCCGGGCGTAGCGGGGGCCTACATGCTCGGGCTGCCGTTCTCGCTGGGGGCGTTTTTATCGGGCGGGCTGGCGGCGGGCAGCATGCTGTTTCTCAACCAGCGCAGCCGCCTGAAGGAGGACGCCATTATCGGGCTGATCTTCTCCTCGTTTTTCGGGCTGGGGCTGTTTATGGTCTCGCTCAACCCGACCTCGGTGAACATTCAGACCATCGTCCTCGGCAATATTCTGGCTATCGCCCCGGAAGATATCGTCCAGCTGGCGATTATCGGCGTGTTGTCGATAGTTATCCTGCTGTTCAAATGGAAAGATCTGATGGTGACCTTTTTTGATGAGAACCACGCCCGCGCCATCGGCCTGCGTCCTGAACGCCTGAAAATTCTCTTCTTCACGCTGCTGGCGGTCTCTACCGTGGCGGCGCTGCAAACCGTCGGCGCATTTCTGGTGATCTGTCTGGTGGTCACGCCCGGCGCGACCGCGTGGCTGCTGACCGACCGCTTCCCGCGCCTGCTGATGATTGCGGTCGCCATTGGCAGCATCACCAGCTTCCTCGGCGCGTGGGCCAGCTATTACCTGGACGGCGCCACCGGCGGCATTATCGTGGTCGCCCAGACGCTGCTGTTCCTGATGGCGTTCGTCTTTGCGCCGAAGCACGGGCTGCTTGCCAGCCGCCGTCGGGCGCGGGAGGCACACCCATGTTGACGCTGCTTCTCGAACCGTTCCAGTTTGCGTTTATGAACAACGCGCTGCTGATTTCACTCATGGTGGCCGTGCCCTGCGCGCTGCTGTCGGTTTTTCTGGTGCTGAAAGGCTGGGCGCTGATGGGCGACGCCATGAGCCACGCGGTGTTTCCCGGCGTCGTGCTGGCCTGGATGATGGGCCTGCCGCTGGCGCTGGGCGCGTTCGTAGCCGGTCTTTTCTGCGCGGTCGCCACCGGATATCTGAAGGATAACAGCCGCATCAAACAGGATACGGTCATGGGGATCGTCTTTTCCGGCATGTTCGGCGCCGGGCTGATCCTCTATATCGCCGTCAAACCTGAGGTGCATCTCGACCACATTCTGTTCGGCGATATGCTGGGTATTAACGGGATGGACATTCTGCAAAGCGGTCTCGTCGCGGGGCTGATTGCGCTGGTGATTGGCCTGAAGTGGCGCGATTTTCTGCTGTTCTGCTTTGACTATCAGCAGGCGCAGGCGAGTGGCCTGCGCACCCGCTGGCTGCACTACGGCTTACTGTGCATGGTTTCGCTGACCATCGTTGCGACGCTGAAAGCGGTGGGGATCATTCTGTCGATTTCCCTGCTGATTGCGCCCGGCGCCGTGGCGGTGCTGATTACCCGACGCTTTCACATGGCGCTGCTGGTGGCGGTCGCCGTTTCAGCGCTGGTGTCGGTAAGCGGCGTTTATGCCTCGTTTTATCTCGACAGCGCGCCTGCGCCGACCATTGTGGTCCTGTTCGCGATGGTGTTTATCGTGACGTTTGTGGTGACCAGCGTGAAGGCTCGTCGCCAGGAGCGTGTGACAGCAGGGTGATGACCTGTTCGCCGTGCTGCTGCCAGTGCAGGCGGAAGGCGGTGCCTTCTTCAAAGCCTGCCAGTTGACGGGTCAACGCCAGCGTGAGCGTCTTGTCGTCGAGCTTGGTAACGCGGGCGCAGTCAAAACCCATCCAGGCCTGTACCTGCGGAAAGAGGGCCTTAAACAGGCTCTCTTTGGCGCTGAAGACCAGCGTCAGGGCGAGGGCGAACGGGTATCCCTGGCGGGAAAGCACAGGTTCTTCCTGCGTATCAATAATGCCGTCTTTGATTTCCCTGGCTTCGTTTTCGAAGAGGATCGTTTCACAATCGATGCCGATAAGCGCCGGGTATTGCGTGACGACGGCTATCGCCTGCGTGCTGCTGTGGGTGATGCTGCCGGAAATACCTTGCGGCCAGAGCGGTTCCCCGCTGGGGCCGATGGCGGGCATGGTGTGGTCAGGTAAGGCGTGCGCGGCGGCGATGCGGCCTGCCAGGTGGTCGGCCTTGCGTTTGCGTCCGGCGTCAGCAAGCTGCGCGTGATGGGGGAGCCAGAGGAGATCGGCGTCGGTAAAGGTGGCGGGGTCGAAAGTGATGCGGTGGAGGGTGTGGCCGGCGAGAGAAAATGTGCTGTGGGTGGTGTGCATGGTTTTCCCTTCAGTATTGTGCGGCCTGATGCCCTCACCCCGGCCCTCTCCCATGGGGAGAGGGGGAAGTCACTGCCTTTATCAGAACCTCGTATTCACGCTCATATACCAGGTACGGCCCGGTTCATTATACGTATACGCGCCCGCACCGTACATATACGCGCCGGTGGTGGTATTACCCGTGGTCTGGGCGTTACCCGCACGCCACTGGCGCTTGTCGAAGACGTTGTCCACGCCGCCGGTCAGGCTGACGTTTTTGGTCACGTCCCAGGTCGCGCTCAGGCCAACGATGCTGTACGGGCTGACTTCGTCTTTTTCAGACCCGGTCACCGGCTGACCTTTGTAGTTGTACTTCTTCGGCTGCTGCTTGCCGTACCAGGTGAAGGTCGACTGGAGCGATACGTCCTGATGCACCTGCCAGCTCAGGGTTGAGTTCAGCGTGTACTCAGGAATGATCGACAGACGATCGCCGGTCTCCTTGTTCTTGCTTTGCAGCATGTAGGTGATGTTATTGGTCCAGTTGATGGTATCGCTGACCGGTACGTTCAGGGAGCCTTCCAGACCTTCTACTACCGCCTTCGGCACGTTTTCCCACTGGTAGATATCGGTGGTGACTTTGCCGGTGGACGTCTGGCCAATCGGCGCGTAGCCCGCTTCAATCTTGTTGCGGTAGTCGTTGCGGAACCAGGTCACGCCCGCCAGCCAGCCGTCGCGTTTCCACTCCAGGCCAATCTCTTTGTTGATGCTGGTTTCCGCTTTCAGATCGTCGTTACCCATCATGTAGCAGCCCACGCCGTCGGAACTGGCGTAGCAGCCCTGGCCTTTACTGTACAGCAGGTAGTTCGGGTTGGTCTGATACAGGCTTGGCGCTTTATAGGCGCGCGCGATGCCCATCTTCAGGGTGAAGTCATCCCCCAGACCCTGCGACAGGTTCAGGGACGGGCTCCAGTTATTACCCACAATGGTGTGGTGGTCGAAGCGCAGGGCAGGGGTCAGCATGGTGCTGTCGGTCAGCTCCATGTTGTTTTCGGCAAACAGGGAGAAGATCTCCGCTGAAGTGTACGGGCTACGGTCTTCGCTCATGCCCGGAATGGTGCCCCCCTGTTGGGTTTGCGTGAAGGAGGTCGAGTCCTTCATGCGCTGCTGGTTCCATTCGGTGCCGAGCGTCAGGTTCTGGTTCACAATGAAATCAATCGGCAGGTTGATTTCGCTGTGCAGCATCACGTCGGCCAGGTCGGTGTCGGTGAATTTATTGCTGTTGAACAATCCTTCCAGACCGCCCGCCAGCCCTTCGCCCAGACGGGAGTTGCGGGTGTGTTCGTACTGCGCCCAGTTGCTGGTGGTAATGCCGTTATCCCAGCCGCCGTTCCAGGTCACCGCGAAGTTCTGACGATAGATACGGTTAGTCTCTTTACCGTAGTTCTTCTTCACCAGCCCGCTTGAGCTGTTGTCGTTGTTGGTATTCTGGGTATCGCCCGCGTAAAGGTTGTTCTGGCGGCTGTATCCCGCCTCAAACTCCAGGGACTGCATCGGCGCAAAGTCCCAGCGCACCACGCCGTTGATGTCTTTATTCTCGACCCCTTCACGGCCTGCCGGCAGCGTGTCGGCATATGCGCCGGTACGGTCAGACTGATGGCCCTGGTTAATGTCCCAGGCGTCGGCCTGGGTTTTATCCAGGTTACCGTACATGCGGAAGCTGAAATCCCCGCCCAGCGGGCCGCTCAGGCTGAAGTTAGTGCGTTTGGTGGAACCTTCGTCTTTATGCTCTGGCGCATTCAGGTAGGTGTTCCAGGAGCCGTGCCACTGGTCGTCAAATTTTTTGGTGATGATGTTCACCACGCCGCCCGCCGCACCGTTACCGTAGCGGGCAGCAGCCGGGCCACGGATCACTTCGATGCGCTCGATCATCTCCGGCGGGACCCAGCCGGTATCGCCGCGGGTATCACGCTCGCCGCGCCAGCCCAGACGGATGGAGTTGCGGCTGGTGACCGGCTTGCCGTCGATCAGGATCAGGGTGTTTTCCGGGCCCATGCCGCGAATGTCAATCTGACGGTTATTCCCGCGCTGGCCGCTGGTGGAGTTGCCGGTCAGGTTAACGCCCGGCATGGTGCGGATGATTTCCGCCACGTCGCGCGCGGGCGGGTTTTTGCGGATCTCGTCGGCGGTGATGGTCGACACGCCCGGCGCCTGCAAATTCTGCTCGGCGGCGGTGATCACCATGGTGTCTTCATGCTGCGCGGAGGCGGTGTTGTCGTCTGCCATGACGGGCAGCGCGACACCATAAATCCCTAAATTGACCAGCAAGGCCAGAGAGTGAATCTTCTTATTCATTGTACGTCCCGCTTTTATGGTTATTTAATGAGCGCGCTTCCCACAGCGCGGGCATTACGCTATTGCAAATGCAAATAGTTATCAATAATATTATCAATAAAATTTGCTCTGAAACAAAAAAGACTGTTAAACATGGGGTTATAAGGGTGACGGCGTTAACAACCGGAAGTGAAGCGTGGTGGCAGGCGAAAGACGGGCCGGAACGGGAACGTCATCAGGAAAACTATCGCGTGACATTCTGGTGGCGGGACCCGGCGGGAACGCAGAAAACGTCGACGGTTAAACGCGTCTGGCTCTACGTCACCGGTGTGACCGATCACCATCAAAATGCCCGTCCGCAGTCCCTTGAACGTATCCCGGATACCGACGTCTGGCAGTGGCAGGGCGAGTTCAGCCCCGAATGGCGCGGCAGCTACTGTTTTATCCCCTCCGACAATGAAAACGATTTTGCCAGCGCAGTGTTTGAAGGCGATCAGCCGGACCGCATGGCGCTGCGCGAAGGCTGGCGCAAACTATTGCCGCACGCGGTGTCCGACCCGCTGAATGCCCAGAGCTGGCGCGGCGGGCGCGGGCACGCCGTCTCGGCGCTGGAGATGCCGGAGGCGCCCGTACAGCCCGGCTGGAACCATCCCGATACCCCTTACAATAAGCCTGTCTGCATTGAGTGGCACAGCGCGCGTCTGAAGAACCGTCGCCGCGTGTGGATTTTTACCACCGGGGATGAAAGCCCCGAGCGCCCGCTGGCGGTGCTGCTCGACGGGCAGTTCTGGGCCGAAAGCATGCCCGTCTGGCCTGCGCTGGCGTCGCTCACCCATGAAGGCAAACTGCCGCCTGCGGTCTATGTCTTAATCGACGTGATTGACACCGCACACCGCAGCCGCGAGCTGCCGTGTAACCCTGATTTCTGGCTGGCGGTGCAGGACGAACTTCTCCCGCAGGTGAAAAGCATGGCCCCGTTCAGCGACCGCGCCGACCATACCGTGGTGGCGGGTCAGAGCTTCGGCGGGCTCTCTTCCCTCTATGCGGGCCTCAACTGGCCGCAGCGTTTTGGCTGCATCCTCAGCCAGTCCGGATCCTACTGGTGGCCGCACCGCGGCGCGCAGCAGGACGGGCTGCTCATCGAACAACTCAAAGCGGGTGACAAAACCGCTCGCGGGCTGCGCATCGTCCTTGAGGCCGGGCGCAACGAGCCGCTTATTTTGCGCGCAAACCAGGCGATCCTCGCCGAACTACACACTCAGCAACCGGTTTTCTGGCGTCAGGTTGACGGCGGACACGATGCGCTTTGCTGGCGCGGTGGGCTGACGCAGGGGCTGATGACCCTCTGGCAGCCGCTTATTCAATAACGGAGTCTGTATGGAATTCAGCAATCCTTTCGATAATCCGCAGGGACAGTTCGCCATTTTGCAAAATGACCAGGGGCAGTACAGCCTGTGGCCGCAGCAGTGCGAGTTGCCCGCGGGCTGGCGCGTGGTCTGCGAACCGCAATCTCAGGAGGCGTGCCAGCAGTGGCTGGCGGAACAGTGGCAGACGCTTGAGCCGTCATGTTTTGCGGGGGAGCGCGCATGAACCGTCTCCCTCTTGTCGCCGCCCAGCCGGGGATCTGGATGGCAGAGCAGCTTTCCTCCCTGCCAAACGCCTGGAGCGTCGCGCACTACACCGAGCTGAAAGGCGCTATCGATGCGCCATTGCTGGCAAAAGCCATCGCTGAAGGCATGATGCAGGCCGACACCCTGCGGATGCGTTTTGCCGAAGATAACGGTGAGGTGTGGCAGTGGATCGATGAGGCCATGCTCCTGCCGGAGCCGTCCATCGTGCGCGTTGACTCCCACGACGCCGCCGTGGCGCTGATGGAGGCCGATCTCAACCAGAACCTGCGCGTCGACAGCGGTCAGCCGCTGGCGTTTCACCAGCTGATCCAGGTGGGAGAAAGCCACTGGTACTGGTATCAGAGGTATCATCATCTGGTGGTAGATGGCTTCAGCTTCCCTGCTATTACCCGTCAGATCGCCGCCATTTACGCTGCGTGGCAGAAAGGTGAATCCACGCCGGCCTCGCCGTTCACCCCGTTCGCCGAGGTGGTGGAGGAGTATCAGCGCTATCGCGACAGCGAGGCGTATCAGCGCGACGGTGCTTTCTGGGCCGCACAACGCAAACAGCTTCCTTCTCCGGTCTCGCTCTCTTCCGCGCCGCTGCCGGGACGCGCCGCCACCACCGATACCCTGCGCCTGAAAATTGCGATGGACGGCCGTGCGTTCAGCCAGCTTGCACAGAAGGCAGGCCAGGCGCAGCGTACCGATCTGGCCCTTGCGCTGGTGGCGCTGTGGCTGGGCCGCCTGACCGGACGGCTGGACTACGCCGCCGGGTTTATCTTTATGCGCCGCATGGGCTCCGCCGCGCTGACCGCGACCGGACCGGTGCTCAACGTCCTGCCGCTGGCGGTGAATATTCGCCCGCAGGAGAGCCTGCCGGAACTGGCGCTGCGCCTGGCGAACCAGCTGAAAAAGATGCGCCGCCATCAGCGTTACGACGCCGAACAGATCGTGCGCGACAGCGGACGTGCCGCAGGCGACGAAGCCCTTTTGGGTCCGGTGCTGAACGTCAAGGTGTTCGATTATCAGCTGAATATCGACGGCGTGGAGGCCATTACCCACACGCTGGCAACCGGCCCGGTGAACGATCTGGAGCTGGCGCTGTTCCCGGACGAGCAGGGCGGACTGAGCATTGAGATCCTCGCCAACGGGCAGCGTTACGACGAGGCGACGCTGAAAGGGCACGCGGCGCGCCTGAACGCAATGCTGACGCAGTTTGCCGCCAATCCGGACCTGCGCTGTGGCGACGTGGAAACCGTATCAGAGCAGGAATACGCCCGGCTGGCGCGCATCAACGATACCGGGCTGGCGCTGCCGTCCACCACGCTGGCGGATCTTGTGGCGGAGCAGGCGAGCAAAACGCCGGACGCCCCCGCGCTGGCGGATGCCCATACTGAACTGAACTACCGCCAGATGCGCGAGCAGGTGGTCGCGCTGGCAAACCTGCTGCGCGCGCGCGGCGTGAAGCCGGGCGACAGCGTGGCGGTGGCGCTCCCGCGCTCGGTGTTCCTGACCCTGGCGCTGCACGGGATTGTTGAAGCAGGCGCCGCCTGGCTGCCGCTGGATACCGGTTACCCGGATGACCGTCTGCGGATGATGCTGGAGGACGCGAAGCCGTCGCTGCTCATTACCACCGACGAGCAGCTTCCGCGCTTTAACGATCTGCCGATCGCCACCTTTAGTTACAACACACTATTACCGGTCACCGATGCTGAACCTCTGCGCCTGGCGAAGCCGGAGCAGACCGCGTACATCATCTTTACCTCCGGTTCGACGGGGCGTCCAAAAGGGGTGATGGTCGGCCATACCGCCATCGTTAACCGCCTGAAGTGGATGCAGGATCATTATCCACTGGCGGCGCATGACGTGGTGGCGCAGAAAACGCCGTGCAGCTTTGACGTGTCGGTGTGGGAGTTCTGGTGGCCGTTTATCGCCGGGGCGAAGCTGGTGATGGCCGAGCCGGACGCGCACCGCGATCCGCAGGCGATGCAGGGCTTCTTCGCAGAATATGGCGTAACCACCACCCACTTCGTGCCGTCGATGCTGGCGGCCTTTGTCGCCTCTCTGACCCCGGAAAACGCTGTGTGCTGCAAAACCCTTAAGCAGGTGTTCTGTAGCGGCGAAGCGCTGCCGACTGCGCTGTGTCGCGAGTGGGAACAGCTCACCCATGCGCCGCTGCACAACCTCTATGGCCCAACCGAAGCGGCGGTGGATGTGAGCTGGTATCCGGCGTTTGGCCCCGAGCTGGCGGCGGTGGAAGGCAACAGCGTGCCGATCGGCTTCCCGGTGTGGAATACGGGGCTGCGCATTCTGGACGCGATGATGCGCCCGGTGCCGTTCGGCGTGGCGGGGGATCTGTATCTCACCGGCATTCAGCTGGCGCAGGGGTATCTGGGACGCCCCGACCTTACCGCCAGCCGCTTTATCGCCGATCCGTTTGCCCCCGGCGAGCGAATGTACCGCACCGGGGACGTTGCCCGCTGGCTGGACAACGGCGCGGTGGAATATCTGGGCCGCAGCGACGATCAGCTGAAAATCCGCGGCCAGCGCATCGAGCTGGGCGAAATCGACCGGGCGATGCTCGCGCTACCGGATGTGGCCCAGGCGGTGGCGCACGCCTGCGTGTTCAACCAGGCGGCTGCCACGGGCGGCGATGCCCGCCAGCTGGTGGGATACGTTGTCTCTGAATCCGGCTTACCGCTGGATCGCGACGCGCTGCTTGCATCACTCAAAGCCCAGCTGCCACCGCATATGGTGCCGGTGGTGCTGCTGCAAATCAGCGCGCTGCCGTTAAGCGCCAACGGCAAGCTGGATCGCAAGGCGCTGCCGCTGCCGGAGCTGACCAGCAAAACTTCCGGTCGCGCGCCCGAGACGCAAACTGAAGTCACCGTGGCGCAGGCGTTTTCTGCCCTGCTGGGCTGCGCGGTGAACGATATCGAGGCCGATTTCTTTGCCCTCGGCGGCCACTCGCTGCTGGCGATGCGCCTTGCGGCTCAGCTCAGCCGTGCGTTCAGCCGCAAGGTCACGCCGGGGCAGATTATGGTCGCCTCGACGGTGAGCAAGCTTAGCGCCCTGCTGGACTCGCAGATGAGCGACGAGCAGGCGCAGCGTCTGGGGTATGAAACCGTTCTCCCGTTGCGTGAAAGCAACGGCCCCACGCTGTTCTGCTTCCATCCGGCGTCCGGCTTTGCCTGGCAGTTTAGCGTCCTGGCGCGCTACCTCAGCCCGCGCTGGTCAATCATCGGCATTCAGTCTCCCCGACCTGAGGGGCCAATGCAGCAGGGTGCGGATCTCGATGCGGTGATCGAGCATCATCTGAACACGTTGCGTAAGCAACAGCCGCAGGGGCCGTATTATCTGTTCGGCTATTCCCTCGGCGGCACGCTGGCGCAGGGCATTGCGGCGCGTCTGCGCGAGCAGGGTGAAGACGTAGCGTTCCTCGGCCTGCTGGATACCTGGCCACCGGAAACCCAGAACTGGGCGGAGAAAGAGGCCAACGGCCTCGATCCGGAGGTGCTGGCGGAAATTGAGCGCGAACGTCAGGCGTTTATTGCCGCCCAGCAGGGGCAGGGCTCCAGCGAGTTGTTTAACGCCATTGAAGGCAACTATGCGGACGCGGTGCGGATGCTCACCACGGCACACAGCGCGCGGTTTGACGGTAAAGCGACGCTGTTTGTCGCCGAGCGAACGCGAACCCTGGATCCGCAGGCCGCGTGGGCGCCGTGGGTGGATGAGCTGGAGGTGTACAGCCAGGACTGCGCCCACGTGGATATTATTTCACCGCAGGCGTTTGAAAAGATTGGGCCGGTACTGAAGGAAATTTTGGGGTAACGTTTAAAGCCCCTCACCCTAACCCTCTCCCACGGGGAGAGGGGATGGTTTGCTCCCTCTCCCTGTGGGAGAGGGCCGGGGTGAGGGCATCAGACCGCACGCTTGCCCAACGGCACCACCAACGGCGTACCCGCCACCGGATCGTCAACAATCATGCAGCGCATGCCGTAGATCCGCGCGATCAGATCCGGCGTCACAATCTCTTTCGGCGCGCCCTGCGCCACAATCTCGCCGTCGCGCAGCGCAATCAAATGCGTAGCGTAGCGGCACGCCTGGTTTAAATCGTGCAGCACCGCTGCCAGGGTGTAGCCCTGCGTGCGGTTCAGTTCGCTCAGCAGCTCCAGCAGGTCAATCTGATGGCTGATATCCAGCCAGGTCGTCGGCTCGTCCAGCAGCATGATGGAGGTCTCCTGCGCCAGCACCATCGCGATCCACGCGCGCTGGCGCTGTCCGCCGGAGAGGGTATCGACGCTTTGCTGGGCCAGATCGGTGATGCCCGTCGCCTGCATCGCGCGCTTCACGGCCTCGTCGTCCTCCTTGCGCCAGCGGGTAAACAGCGGCTGGTGCGGATAGCGTCCGCGCGAGACCAGCTCCTGCACCGTGATATCCCCCGGCGTGGTGGCGTTTTGCGCCAGCAGCCCAATTCGGCGCGCCACCTCTTTGCTGGCGAAGCGCTGGATCTGCTCCCCGTCGAGGAACACGCTGCCCTCGACCGGCGACATCAGGCGGCTCAGCGTGCGCAGCAATGTCGATTTGCCGCAGCCGTTTGGCCCGATAATGGCGGTGAAGTGGCCGTCCGGAATGGCAACGGATAAGTCCCGGGCAATGATTTTTTTACCGTAGCCGAGGGTCAAGTTTTCGCCGCGCAAGCGGGGTGTTGAATCTGTCATTTCTTGCGTGACTCCTGAACGAGCAAGACGATGAGGTAAATCCCGCCGAGGCTGACGGTCACCACGCCCACCGGCAGTTGATAAGGCGTAAACAGCCGCTGAGCGCAGAGATCGGCGGCCAGCAGTAATACTGCGCCGCACAGCGCTGCCTGGGTTAATCCCCAGCGCGCGGTGCCGCTAAGTCGCCGCGCGATATGCGGCGCGACAAGGGCAATAAACGAGATCGGCCCGGCGATGGCGGTAGACGCTGCGGTCAGCAAGACCGCCACCAGCATCAGCATCAGGCGCGAGCGCTCTACGCTCACGCCCAGCGCGCAGGCGCTGTCGTCGCCCATCTCCAGCAGCCGCATGCGCCTGACCAGCAGCAGCGCGCCAATAAACATCAGGATAATCAGCGGCGCGGCGGGCCAGGTTTTTCCCCACGTCAGACCGTTGAGGGAACCGGCGTACCACAGCCCGGCGGAGAGTGCGGTTTCCAGCGACGCCTGTAGCAGAAGCCAGGTGTTAAACGCCATCAGCATCGCGCGGATGCCGATCCCGATGATGATCAGGCGGAAGGTGTCGATGCCGTTGCGCCAGGCCAGGGCCCAGATAAGCAGGGAGGTGAGAATGCCGCCCGCCATCGCCGTAAAGGTAATGGCCATGAGATGCTGCCCGAACAGCACCATCGCCACCAGCACGCCGCTCCACGCGCCAGTATTCAGGCCCATCACGTCCGGGCTGCCGAGGGGGTTACGCATCAGCGACTGGAATATTGCGCCGCTGACGCCGAGCGCCGCGCCAACCAGGATCGCCATCGCCACGCGCGGCAGTCGCCATTCGGTGACCACCATGGTGATGTTACGCGGCGCGCTGCCAGTGAGAGCGTGAAAGACCTGCGCGAAATCAAGCGTTACGGCACCGCTTTGCAGGCTCCAGACCGCCAGCAGCAGACTGGCGACGACCAGCAGGGCGACGCTGGTGAGTAATCGACGGGACGGGGCCATCATGCGCCACCCCCGCGTCTGCGTCGTACCAGGAAGATCAGCACCGGCGCGCCGATAAAGGCGCTGACCACCGAGACGCGCAATTCACCCGGCACCAGCAGGCGGCCCAGTACGTCGGCAAACAGCAGCAGGGCAGGGGTCGCCAGCAGCGTGACCGGCAGCGACCAGCGGTGATCCGCCCCCACCAGCCAGCGCGCCATGTGCGGCATCATCAGGCCGATGAAGGCAATCGGCCCGACGACGGCGGTCGCGCTGCCGCACAGCACGGTGATGACAAGCAGGCCCGTCAGCTGCGTGCGCGCCACGCGGTTGCCGAGGGCGGTCGCGGTGTCGCTGCCGAGGCTCAGGCTGTTGAGCGCCCGGCTTAAACACAGCGCTACGGCGGCAGAGATAAACACCGGGAATGCCACCACTTTCAGGGTATCAAGGGTACGGATATCCAGCGAACCGGCCTGCCAGAAGCGCAGCTGGTCATACACGTCCGGGTTGAGCAGGGCGATGCCGTTCGATAAGCCTTCCAGCACCGCCGCGAGCGCCACGCCCGCCAGTGTCAGACGTACCGGGCTGAGCTGTCCGCCGCCCTGGCTGCCGGTAAAGGCCACCACCAGCGAGGCGGCCAGCGCGCCGCAGAAGGCCATCACCAGCTGTTCAGATGGAGAGGTGAAACCAAACAGCGCCGCGCCGAGCACAATGGCGAAACTGGCACCAGAGTTCACGCCGAGAATGCCAGGGTCCGCCAGCGGGTTGCGGGTGAGGGTTTGCATCAGGGCACCGGCAAGCCCGAGTGCGCCACCGGCCAGCAGGCCGGCAAGGGTGCGGGGCAGGCGGGCGTCGAGCACGATAATGCAGTCGGCGCTCTGGCAGGTACCGGAGAGCGCATCGACAATAACGGACGCGGGCAGCGGCTTCGCGCCAACCAGCAAACTGAGTGCAATCGCAAGGATCAACAGCAGCAATAAAACGGGCACGGCTACGGCGCGCACCGCGGAAGAGGAAAACGACATAGCAACGTCCATGATGTGATAATGATAGTAATTATCGTTATCTATCTTATTTGGCTATGTTAGCATGTGCGCCCATGGAAATGGTAGACCGATACCTCAAGGCCTTGTCATGAATCAAAAATCCTGGCTGCTCAACCTCAGCCTGCTGAAAACGCACCCGGCGTTTCGAGCGGTTTTTATCGCCCGCTTTATCTCCATTTTATCCCTCGGCCTGCTCGGGGTCGCCGTGCCGGTACAGATCCAGACCATGACCCACTCCAGCTGGCTGGTGGGGTTATCCGTCACCTTAACCGGCGGGGCGATGTTTATCGGCCTGATGGTGGGCGGCGTGCTGGCGGACCGCTACGAGCGTAAAAAACTGATCCTGCTGGCGCGCGGCACCTGCGGGGTGGGCTTTGTCGGGCTGTGTCTGAACGCAATGCTGCCGGAGCCGTCGCTGATGGCGATTTATGCCCTGGGCCTGTGGGACGGCTTTTTTGCCTCGTTAGGCGTGACGGCGCTGCTGGCGGCCACGCCCGCGCTGGTCGGGCGCGAGAACCTGATGCAGGCGGGGGCGATCACCATGCTCACCGTGCGTCTGGGATCGGTGATTTCGCCGATGGTCGGCGGCCTGCTGCTGGCGACCGGCAACGTGGCGTGGAACTACGGCCTTGCCGCGGCGGGAACCTTTATCACCACCCTGACGCTGCTGCGTCTGCCGCTCCTGCCACCGCCGCCGCAGCCGCGCGAGCATCCGCTGAAGTCCCTGATGGCCGCGATTCGTTTTCTGTTCAGCAACCCGCTGATTGGCGGCATTGCGCTGCTCGGCGGCCTGCTGACGATGGCGAGCGCCGTGCGCGTGTTGTACCCGGCGCTGGCGGGCGAGTGGCAGATGAGCGCCTCAGAGATTGGCGTGCTGTACGCCGCCATTCCGCTCGGCGCCGCGTGCGGGGCGCTGACCAGCGGAAACCTGGCGCAGAGCGCGAGACCGGGGTTAATCATGCTGGTGGCGACGCTGGCCTCGTTTATCGCGATTGGTTTCTTCAGCCTGATGCCGGTGTGGGCGCTGGGGGTGATGTGTCTGGTGATTTTTGGCTGGCTGAGCGCGGTCAGCTCTCTTTTACAGTACACCCTGATCCAGACCCAGACGCCGGAAGGGATGCTCGGGCGCATTAATGGCCTGTGGACGGCGCAGAACGTCACGGGCGATGCGATTGGCGCAGCGATCCTCGGCGGGCTGGGGGCGATAATGACCCCGGTGGCGTCGGCGAGCAGCAGCGGGTTTGTGTTAGCCGTGGTTGGCGTAATTTTATTGGCGGTTTTGGTGGAGTTGCGTCGGTTCAGGCAGAACCTGTAGGTCGGGTAAGGCGTAGCCGCCACCCGACAAAACGCCCGGTGGCGCTGCGCTTACCGGGCCTACGGGAAACGTGCCACTTATTTAAAAATTGAATTCAAACGCTGCAACACCAACAACGCGCTGTAATAATCCAGGCGGAACGTCTCCGTTCCCAGCGCCCAGACGCGCTTGTTCTTGACCGACGGCAGATGCGCCAGCAGCGGATTGGCGTAAATCGCGTCCACGTCTTTCTGGTCGCCGGCAAACACGAACAGCCCTTCGCCGTTCAGCCCCGTCGCCAGGTTTTCCCCGCCCAGCTGAATAATGTCGTGACGCTTGCCCTGGCTTTGCGAGGTGTGCAATCCATCAGGTAACGCCGCCAGCGTGAAGCCCAGCTGGTGCAGCAGCTTGCCCTGAGCCGAGTCTGTCGTCCACAGGTTCGCCGTGTGCGCCGCGGCGGTGTAGACGATGGCGTTCACCGGCTGCGGCGGCAGCTTCATCTGCTGCTTCACCTGGGCGAGCTGTTTATCGAAGGCAGCGATGCGCTCTGCGGCCTGTGTTTCCTGCCCGGTGATCGTCCCCAGCTGGGTCAGCAGTTCCTGCCAGCTTTTGTCGTCGTAGTTAATGATAAGCGTCGGGGCGATGGCGGAAAGCTGATCGTAGAGCGCCAGCGCGGAATCCCCGCCGGTGGCGCTGATCAAAATCAGGTCCGGCATCTGGGCCGCGACGGCTTCGGCGCTCGGCTCGCCGATGTACAGCCGGGCAACCTTACGCTGTTTCGCGATATCGCCCCACTGACGTAAAAAGCCCTGTGCATCCGCCACGCGGTTGTTTGGCGTGGTGGCTCCGCTGGCAATAACCGGGGCGTCAATGGCCAGCAGGGAGCCGGTTAGGGTCACGCTGGTGGAGACAATGCGCGTCGGTTTGCTCTCAAGCGTATGAACGCCGCGGCTGTCTGTGACCTGACGCGGCCAGTCGGCGGCCGTCGCTGAGGTTAGTCCTAAAACAAAAAGTCCTGTTAAAAGAAAGGCATTACGGCAAACGGCAGGGAGTTTCACAGAGCGGCATCCTGTTTTTGTTGAAGTTAATGCTTCTCATTTTCATGATTGCGGGGAAGGTATGCAAGCGTTAGTCGCACAAGTTGTTTGCTCTGCGGTTGACACCAGGGCGATGTGGGATTAGGTTAGCCGACGAAAATATAAATGATAATCATTATTACTGCTTTTATCATTTTAGGAGGATGATATGGATACGTCATTGGCTGAGGACCTTCAGCACACCGCGACCACGCTGCAATCAGACAGCTTTTTCTTTATGTCGCCCTATCGCAGTTTTACCACGTCAGGCTGTTTTGCCCGTTTTTCTGAACCCGCCGTCGGCGGTGACGATCCGGCGGGCCCCTTTCAGCAGAAATTAGCTCAGGCTTTCCAGAATGCGAAAAACAGCGGCATTGCCCATCCGGTGATGGTAGGGGCGATCCCCTTCGATACCCGCAAACCGTCATCGCTGTTTATTCCGCAACGCTGGCAAACCTTCTCTCGCCCGGCGCGTCAGCAGTCCGCACGCTACGCCTCCGGCGCGCAGACGCTGAACGTGCAACAACGCACCGAGATCCCGCCGCAGCCGGTTTTCGAGGAGATGGTCGCCCGCGCCGCGTCGCTCACCGCCACGCCGCAGGTGAATAAGGTGGTGCTGTCGCGCCTGATTGATATCGCCACCGACAAACAGATTGATAGCAGCGCGCTGATGGAGCGTCTTATCGCCCAGAACCCGGCGAGCTTTAACTTCCACGTACCGCTGGAAGACGGCGGCGTGCTGCTGGGCGCCAGCCCGGAACTGCTGCTGCGTAAAGAGGGCGCGCACTTTAGCTCGCTGCCGCTGGCGGGCTCTGCGCGCCGTCAGCCGGACGATGTGCTGGATCGCGAAGCGGGCACTAAGCTGCTGGCCTCCGAAAAAGACCGTCACGAGCACGACCTGGTAACGCAGGCGATGAAAACCATTCTGGAACCGCGCAGCCATCATCTGACCATGCCGGCTTCCCCGCAGCTCATCACCACCCCGACGCTGTGGCATCTGGCGACGCCGGTAGAAGGTGACGCGCGTGAAAACGAGAACGCCCTGACGCTGGCCTGTCTGCTGCACCCGACGCCAGCGCTGAGCGGCTTTCCGCATCAGGCGGCAAAAGAGCTGATTGCCGAGCTGGAGCCGTTCGATCGTGAGCTGTTCGGCGGCATCGTCGGCTGGTGCGACAGCGAAGGTAACGGCGAGTGGGTGGTAACTATCCGCTGCGCGCGGCTGCATCAAAATACCGTTCGCCTGTTTGCCGGCGCGGGCATTGTGCCTGCTTCCTCTCCGGTAGGCGAGTGGCGCGAGACGGGCGTGAAGCTCTCCACCATGCTCAACGTGTTTGGTTTGCACTAAGGAATACTCATGACCATCCCTTTTACCCGCTGGCCTGAGGAGTTTGCCCGCCGCTACCGTGAAAAAGGCTACTGGCAGGATCGGCCGCTGACCCACATCCTGACGGACCATGCGGACAACGATGCGGTCGCGATAATTGACGGCGATCGCCGCATCACCTACCGCGCGTTTAATCAGGCGGTGACGAATCTGGCGTCTGTCCTTCAGGCGCAGGGGCTGCATCGCGGCGAGACCGCGCTGGTGCAGCTCGGCAACGTGGCCGAGTTCTACATCACCTTCTTCGCGCTGCTGCAAATCGGCGTCGCACCGGTCAACGCGCTCTTTAGCCATCAGCGCAGCGAACTCAACGCCTACGCGGAGCAGATCAAACCCGCCGTGCTGATTGCCGATCGCGACCACGCGCTGTTCGCGGGCGATGATTTTCTCAATACCTTTGTGGATACGCATCGCTCGGTACGCGTCGTGCTGCTGCGCGGCGATAAGGGCGAACACGCGCTGGAGGCGGCGATTGCGCGCCCGGCGGACAATTTCATCCCAAACCCGACGCCCGCCGACGAAGTGGCGTTCTTCCAGCTCTCCGGCGGCAGCACCGGCACGCCGAAGTTGATCCCGCGTACGCACAACGACTACGACTACAGCATCCGTCGCAGCAACGAAATCTGCGGAATCACTGCGCACACCCGCTATCTGAACGCGCTTCCCGCGGCGCATAACTACGCCATGAGCTCGCCGGGATCGTTAGGCGTTTTCACGGCGGGCGGCTGCGTGGTGCTGGCTAACGATCCGAGCGCCACGCTCTGCTTCCCGCTGATTGAGCAGCATCAGATAAACGTCACCTCACTGGTGCCGCCCGCGGTCAGCCTGTGGTTGCAGGCGATTGCCGACGGCGCGGGGAACGCCCAGCTGAAATCCCTCGAACTGCTCCAGGTAGGCGGCGCACGTCTCTCCGCCACGCTTGCGGCACGTATTCCGGCGGAAATTGGCTGCCAGCTTCAGCAGGTGTTTGGCATGGCGGAAGGGCTGGTGAACTACACCGCCCTCGACGATGCGCCGGAGCGCATCATTAATACCCAGGGCCGCCCGATGTGCCCGGACGATGAAGTGTGGGTGGCGGACGAGGACGGCAACCCGCTGCCGCGCGGGGAAGTCGGGCGTCTGATGACGCGCGGCCCTTACACCTTCCGCGGCTATTTCAATAGCCCGGAACACAACGCCAGCGCCTTTGATGCCAACGGTTTCTACTGCTCGGGCGATCTGATCGCCATTGATGAGCAGGGTTACATCACCGTGCAGGGGCGCGAGAAAGATCAGATCAACCGCGGTGGCGAGAAGATCGCCGCCGAAGAGATCGAAAACCTGCTGCTGCGCCACGACGCGGTGATCCACGCCGCGCTGGTGAGCATGGAGGACAGCCTGCTGGGCGAAAAAAGCTGCGCGTACCTGGTGGTGAAACAGCCCCTGCGCGCGGTGGAGGTGCGCCGCTTCCTGCGCGAGCAGGGCGTCGCCGAATTTAAGCTGCCGGACCGCGTGGAGAGCGTGGATGCGCTTCCGCTCACGCCGGTCGGCAAAGTTGATAAGAAACAGTTGCGCCTGTGGCTTGCTGAACGCGCCCGGGGCTGAGGAACAGAGAATGGCCATTCCAAAATTAACCGCATACGCGCTGCCAACCGCCGCCGAACTGCCGACCAGTAAAGTGAACTGGGCGTTTGAACCGGAGCGCGCCGCGCTGCTGATCCACGATATGCAGGAGTACTTCCTGAACTTCTGGGGCGAAAATAGCGACATGATGCGCCAGGTAGTGGCGAACATCGCTAAACTGCGCGCGTACTGCAAAGAGCACAATATTCCGGTGTACTACACCGCGCAGCCGAAAGATCAGAGCGACGAAGACCGCGCCCTGCTGAACGATATGTGGGGGCCGGGCCTGACTCGCTCGCCGGAGCAGCAGCGCATCGTCGCTGAGCTCACCCCGGACGAAGCGGACACCGTGCTGGTGAAGTGGCGCTACAGCGCGTTTCACCGCTCGCCGCTGGAGCAGATGCTGAAAGAGACCGGGCGCAACCAGCTTTTGATCACCGGCGTGTACGCCCACATCGGCTGCATGACCACCGCCACCGACGCCTTTATGCGCGACATCAAACCGTTCTTTATCGCCGACGCGCTGGCGGATTTCACCCGCGACGAGCACCTGATGTCGCTGAAATACGTGGCAGGACGTTCGGGCCGCGTGGTGATGACCGACGAACTGCTGCCGTCCGTTCCGGCAACGAAAGCCGCGCTGCGTGAGCTGATCCTGCCGCTGCTGGACGAGTCCGACGAGCCGATGGATGACGAAAACCTGATCGACTACGGTCTGGATTCAGTGAGGATGATGGCGCTGGCCGCCCGCTGGCGCAAAGTGCACGGCGACATTGATTTCGTGATGCTGGCAAAAAATCCGACCCTCGATGCCTGGTGGGCGCTGCTCTCCCGCGAGGTGAAGTGATGGCTTTTGATTTCACCGGTAAAACGGTCTGGGTGACGGGCGCGGGTAAGGGCATTGGTTATGCGACCGCGCTGGCATTTGTGGAGGCCGGGGCGCAGGTGACCGGGTTCGATCTGGCTTTCCCTCACGGCGAATATCCGTTTGCCACCGAAACGCTGGACGTGGCGGATGCGGCGCAGGCGAGTGACGTCTGCGGGCGTTTGCTCAGCAGCCTTGAGCGGCTCGATGTGCTGGTTAACGCGGCGGGCATTCTGCGTATGGGCGCGACGGATCAGCTCTCGCAGGAGGACTGGCAGCAGACCTTTGCGGTCAACGTCGGCGGCGCGTTCAACCTGTTCCAGCAGACGATGGGCCAGTTCCGTCATCAGCAGGGGGGGGCGATTGTGACGGTGGCCTCTGACGCGGCGCACACGCCGCGCATCGGCATGAGCGCCTACGGCGCGTCGAAAGCGGCGCTGAAAAGCCTGGCGCTGACCGTCGGGCTGGAACTGGCGGGCAGCGGCGTACGCTGTAACCTGGTGTCGCCGGGTTCAACGGATACCGACATGCAGCGCACCCTGTGGACCAGCGATGATGCGGAACAGCGGCGCATTCGCGGCTTTGGTGAGCAGTTCAAGCTCGGCATTCCGCTCGGTAAAATTGCCCGTCCACAGGAGATTGCTGCGACCGTGCTGTTCCTGGCATCCGATGCCGCCAGCCATATCACCTTGCAGGATATCGTGGTGGACGGCGGCTCCACGCTGGGGGCGTAATGATCTGGAAACGTCATTTAACGCTCGAGGAGCTGAACGCCACCAGCCTGAATACGATGGTGGGGCACCTTGGCATCGTCTATACCCGCCTCGGGGACGATACGCTGGAAGCGGAGATGCCGGTGGATGCCCGCACCCACCAGCCGTTTGGCCTGCTGCATGGCGGCGCCTCGGCGGCGCTGGCGGAAACGCTGGGCTCAATGGCCGGTTTTCTGATGACCCGTGACGGGCAGAACGTGGTGGGCACGGAACTGAATGCCACGCACCACCGCGCGGTCTCTCACGGTAAGGTACGCGGCGTGTGTCAGCCGCTGCATCTGGGCCGTTCCAGCCAGAGCTGGGAGATCGTGGTGTTCGACGAGCAGGGGCGGCGGTGCTGTACCTGTCGGTTGAGTACGATGGTGTTGGGGTAAGTCATTCAGCTGAAAGTGATCGGCTTAACACTGTGGTGTAAATCTCTGGTTTGACCACGCATTATTGCGTTTCAAAGTTGTTAAATTTTATCCGTTGTTCTAGAAACAAAATGTAACATCTCACTGTTTCACAACAACGGACAACAACTATGAACAACTCAGGGAAATACCTTACGTGGGCGGTGCTCTCCGTGGTGGGAGCCTTTGCCCTGGGCTATATCGCCCTCAACCGGGGGGAGCAGATCAACGCGCTGTGGATCGTCGTCGCCTCCGTCTGCATTTATCTGATCGCATACCGTTTTTATGGCCGCTATATCGCTAAGACGGTACTGGGCGTAGACGGCACGCGCATGACGCCGGCCGTGCGTCATAACGACGGTCTGGACTACGTGCCGACCGATAAAAAAGTGCTGTTCGGTCACCATTTCGCGGCGATTGCCGGGGCAGGCCCGCTGGTGGGGCCGGTACTGGCCGCGCAGATGGGCTACCTGCCAGGGATGATCTGGATCCTCGCGGGGGTGGTGCTGGCGGGCGCGGTGCAGGACTTCATGGTGCTGTTCGTCTCCACCCGCCGCGACGGTCGTTCGCTGGGTGAGCTGGTGAAAGAGGAGATGGGCGCAACCGCCGGGGTGATTGCGCTGGTGGCGACCTTTATGATCATGGTGATCATCCTCGCGGTGCTGGCGATGATCGTGGTGAAAGCCTTGACCCACAGCCCGTGGGGAACCTATACCGTCGCCTTCACCATTCCGCTGGCGCTGTTTATGGGGATCTATATCCGCTATCTGCGTCCGGGGCGCATTGGTGAAGTTTCAGTTATTGGCCTGGTGTTCCTGGTGTTTGCCATTATCTCCGGCGGCTGGGTAGCGGAAAGCCCGACCTGGGCGCCGTTCTTCGACTTCACCGGCGTGCAGCTGACCTGGATGCTGGTGGGCTATGGCTTTGTGGCGGCGGTGCTGCCGGTGTGGCTGCTGCTGGCCCCGCGTGACTACCTCTCCACCTTCCTGAAAATCGGCACCATCGTCGGGCTGGCGATCGGCATTCTGATTATGCGCCCGACCCTGACCATGCCTGCGCTGACCAAATTTATTGACGGCACCGGCCCGGTCTGGACCGGCAACCTGTTCCCGTTCCTGTTTATCACCATCGCTTGTGGGGCGGTGTCGGGCTTCCACGCGCTGATTGCCTCCGGGACCACGCCGAAGATGCTGGCGAATGAAAATCAGGCCTGCCTGATTGGCTACGGCGGCATGCTGATGGAATCCTTCGTGGCGATTATGGCGCTGGTTTCGGCCTGTATTATTGACCCGGGCGTTTACTTTGCGATGAACAGCCCAATGGCGGTACTGGCCCCGGCCGGCACCGTTGACGTGGTTGCCTCTGCCGCGCAGGTGGTCAGCGGCTGGGGCTTTGCGATTACCCCTGAAACGTTGACGCATATCGCTAATGAGGTCGGCGAGCAGTCAATTATCTCCCGCGCAGGCGGGGCGCCAACGCTGGCGGTGGGCATGGCCTACATTCTGCACGGCGCGCTGGGCGGGCTGATGGATGTCTCGTTCTGGTATCACTTCGCCATTCTGTTCGAGGCGCTGTTTATTCTGACGGCGGTGGATGCCGGTACGCGTGCGGCGCGCTTTATGTTGCAGGATCTGCTGGGGGTGATCTCCCCGAACCTGAAGCGTACCGATTCACTCCCGGCTAACCTGCTGGCGACGGCGCTGTGCGTGCTGGCGTGGGGCTACTTCCTGCATCAGGGCGTGGTCGACCCGCTGGGCGGGATTAACACCCTGTGGCCGCTGTTCGGTATCGCCAACCAGATGCTGGCGGGCATGGCCCTGATGCTCTGCGCGGTAGTTCTGTTCAAGATGAAGCGCCAGCGTTACGCATGGGTGGCGCTGGTGCCAACGGCGTGGCTGCTGATCTGTACCCTGACCGCGGGCTGGCAGAAAGCCTTCAGCCCGGACAATAAGGTGGGCTTCCTGGCGATCGCCAACAAGTTCCAGGCGATGATCGACAGCGGTAAGATCCCGGCACAGTACACCGAATCTCAACTGTCGCAGCTGGTGTTTAACAACCGTCTGGACGCCGGGCTGACCATCTTCTTTATGGTGGTGGTTGTGGTGCTGGCGTTGTATTCTCTGAAAACCGCGCTGGCGGCGTTGAAAGTCGACAAACCGACGGCGAAAGAGACGCCGTATGAGCCAATGCCTGAGAACCTGGACGAGATTGTCACCCAGGCGAAAGGGGCGCATTAACCCGTGTGCCGGGTGGCGGCTTCGCCTTACCCGGCCTACATTTCCTGTGAGATCAGAACTATGTTCGACACCCTTTCCAAAGCAGGTAAATACCTGGGCCAGGCCGCTAAAATGATGATTGGCGTGCCGGATTACGACAACTACGTCGAGCATATGCGCGTCAACCACCCGGACCAGACGCCCATGACCTACGAAGAATTTTTCCGCGACCGTCAGGACGCCCGCTACGGCGGCAAGGGCGGGGCGAAGTGCTGTTAACCCTCTTTTGGTATATAGAGGCTGATCTGCTCCTGTTTACAGCCGTAAATTGCCGCCAGCTTTTCGCGGGTGCGCTTTTGCGGTCGGGAGTCCAGCGCTTCAAGCTGTGACACGGCGGACTGGCTGATGCCAAGCTTCTCCGCCACCTCCTGCTGGGACATGCCGCGTAAAATGCGCCAGGCGGCCTGTAGGCTGACGTTCTCGTTATGCATGACGTCGCACACTTCCCCCGGTAAACCTACGTTATCGTAGATATCTGATTCATAAGGGATATCTTCCCAGTCGCTTTCATCCTCATCGTCATACTCAAGCGTGGCTAAACGCATGCGAAAATATTCACTATAAGGAATGACAACATACTGTTTTTTCCCTTCTTTATCCTTTATGAACTGAACAGTCATATTCCGTATGCTCCTCATGAAGGTAGGTGGTTGTTGTCCGGCGTTTAACCGCCACTACGTAGCAGATATCACCCGGCGGATCCCCGAAGGTGTAAATTACCCTGTAATCACCTAATCGCAGCCTGTAGTGGTTTTCGGGAGATGATAATTTCTTGATATCCGCGACAGGTGATGTTTTATCATCCATCTTCTCCAGCCTGAATTTAATGCGGTTCTGATATCGCGTATCGATTTTAGAAAATTGCTTCTCAGCGGTCTTTGACCAGACAATCTTCATCCGTACCTCCACTGTACGCCCACACAAAATATAAGGAAATAATAAGACTATTAGATAAATTCCGAATTTCTTATGGGTACTGTAGAGCGGAGAAAAACCGCGAGAAAGCGGCAAACCGCGAATCGTCGAGGCGGCTCGAACAGGCCTCTGCCGGGCGACAGAGGCATACAGTAAATTTGCGATCAGGCGTTCAGACCGCCGTCCACGTCCAGACCGGTGCCGGAAATTTGCCCCGCGGCCCCAGCCCACGACTGGCGCCAGTAACCAGCGCCTTTTTACCTGTTAAATCGATCTGCATGATGACCTCGTTGCAGGAGTGGAGAGAATCATCATTAGGTATAGCCCGTTGGCGCGATTAACGGCTGAAGGATTCCACCTTCGCAAACGCGGCGCGCAGCACCTCAGGCGTTAACGTCACCGGCAGATAGTGAATCGACTCCACCGGGCGCAGGGTGTGGGCAATGACCTTATCCAGCTCGTCGCGGTTGTGAATATCGACGTCCAGCTCGCGAAGCGTGGTCGGCAGATTGAAGCGCTGGTACGCCGCCACCAGCTGCGCCAGCACGTCGTCCTGACCGAGCAGGGCGCTCTGCACCAGAATGCCGTAGGCCACCTTGGTGCCGTGCAGGTATTTTTCCGTCTGCGGCAGCACGGTTAAGCCGTTGTGCACCGCGTGCGCCGCCGCCACGCGGGTATAGCGCTCACCCAGACCGCCGACCATTCCGCCTCCGGCAATAATCGCATCCACCACGTCCCGGAACGCCTGCGTCTGTTCGCCGCGCTGCTGATCCGCAAGCGCTTCTTCGCTGCGTTCCAGCAGCACGTCACGGATCGCCAGCGCACCGTTCAGGCCAAGACGCACGGTCAGCGGCAGACTCTCAGGTTGAGGGGCGAGCACCGCCGCTTCGTACCACTTCGCCAGCGTATCGCCGATGCCCGCCAGCAGGTATTCCGCCGGGGCGTTAAGGATGATCTGCGGCTCCACCAGCACCAGAAAGTTGGCGTCGTCAAAAATCTCAAACTGTAGCGCCTGACCGGCATCGTTGTACCAGACGGAGAGCGGGGTCCACGCCGCGCAGGTGGCGGCGATAGTGGGAATGCCTACGAACGGCACGCCCAGACGACGCGCCACGGCCTTGACGGTATCCATTACCGCACCGCCGCCCACGCCAATCACCACGCTGGTTTCACTACCCGACTCGTTCACCAGATGGGTGACGTCACGCTCGCTGCAATGGCCCTTAAACAGCAGATGTTTTGCCCCCGTCGCGTTAAAACTCTGCGGCAGATAAGGGCGTGCGCCCTCGATTGCCCGCTCGCCGTAGATCCACACCGCGCGGGAAAGCTGTTCCGGAGTAAAGAAATCATCCAGGTGGGCAAGGCTTCCCGGATGAGAGAAGTAGTTCGCCGGGCCGGGCACGACGCGGATATCGGTGTTGCTCATGAAGTTGTCCTTTTTTAGCAAGCGCTAACCCGATGTTATGTCTGGACATCCGGATGGCTAATAATATTTTGCTTTAACTTATGCCTTTTACGTCGTTGTCAGTCAACAAGAGCTGTGAAAAATTCGCTAAATCAGAAGAGTAATGAAGGATTTACGCGGATGGTTTCCAGTCGCCTTGAGATGCGCGGTATCAGCCTGGCCTTTTCCGGCTTTCAGGCCCTGTCGCGCGTGGATTTCACCCTGAACGGCGGGTCGGTGCATGCGCTGACCGGCGCCAACGGCGCGGGGAAATCGACGCTGATGGCGGTGCTGTGCGGGACGCACGATCGTTATGAAGGCGAAATCTGCATTAACAACCAGCCGGTAAGTATCCGCGAGCCGCTGGACGCCAAACGGCTGGGTATCCATCTTGTGCAGCAGGAGGTGGATGTGGCGCTCATCCCCGGGTTAAGCATTGCCGAAAACATCATGCTCGACCAGTTGGCGCATCCGGGGCACCGCTACAGCTGGCGCGCGGTTCGTCAGCAGGCGCGGCAGGCGCTGGCGCAGCTGGATGTTTCGCTCGACGTACGCCGCTCCATCGACAGTTGCACGCTGGCTGAAAAACAGCAGATTTTGCTGGCGCGGGCGCTCTCGCACCACTGCCGTTTTCTCATCCTTGATGAGCCCACCGCGCCGCTGGACGCGCACGAGAGTGAGCGTCTGTTTGCGGTAGTAAGACGTCTGCAACAGCAGGGTATCGGCGTGGTGTTTATCTCTCACCGCATTCACGAGCTGAAGGCCATCTGCGACACCCTGACGGTGCTGCGCGACGGCAGGCTGATTGAGTCCGGCCCGATGGCGGATCTGAGCGGCGAAGCGATTGTTGAGAAGATGCTCGGCCACGAGCTGAGCGATATCTATCCGCCCCCGCGCCCGCCGCACGGTGAGGAGACGCTGCTGCGGGTGGAAGGGCTGCACGACGATGCGCTGCTGAAAGATATCTCCCTGCACCTGCGCAAAGGTGAAATCCTCGGCATTGCCGGGCTGGCGGGGGCGGGGAAAACGGAACTCTGCAAGGCGCTGTTTGGCGCCAGCAAAAGCCGCGTAGCGCGCGGCGAGCTGAACCATCAGGCCTGGAAACCGCGCGATCCGGCAGACTCGGTACTGCGCGGTCTGGCGCTGGTGCCGGAGGAGCGGCGCAAAGAGGGCATTTTTATCGACGAGCCGGTGAGCATGAACCTTGCCGTGTGTGCCGATAACAGCTTCTCGCGCTGGAGCCTGTTTGGTCATCGTCAGGCGTGGCGCTGGGCAGAAGAGGTGATCGCCCGCGTCGGTGTGCGCACGCGCGGGCCGGGGCAGGTGCTGCGTCGGCTTTCCGGCGGTAACCAGCAGAAGGTCGCCATCGGCAAATGGCTGCGGAATGACGCCAGCGTGCTGATATTCGACGAGCCGACCAAAGGCGTGGACGTGAAGGCCAAAACCGATCTGTTTCAGCTGATCGACGGCCTGGCGCGCGAGGGCAAAGGTGTCATTTACGCCTCGGGCGAGTTCGCCGAGCTGGTCGGGCTGTGCGACCGCATCTGCGTGCTGTGGGACGGACGCATCGTGGCGGAAATCGCCGGAGCCGAGGCCCGGGAAGAGACACTACTTTATTATTCAACCGGAGGAACGGCGTCGTGAGCAAGGCCCTTTCAGTGAACGCGGCGGCGTCTGGCCGTCAGCAGATTTTCGATTTTCTCTACAGGTGGGGCATGCTGTTGACCGTCGTCGCGCTGGTGGCGGTGTTTGGCCTGGCGTCGGACAGCTTCCTCGATCCGAACAACATCATCAACATTCTGCGCTCGATTGCCATCGTGACGGTGATTGCCATCGGCGTCTCGATTTCGCTGACCGTCGGCGGGTTCGATCTCTCGGTGGGGTCAACCGCGTCGCTGGCGAACGCGCTGGTGATTTCGCTTTTCGTCTGGCACGGCTTCGGCACCACCGAGTCGATTCTGCTGACCCTTGCGCTCTGCACGCTGGTCGGTCTGTTTAACGCCTTTCTGATCGTCATCCTGCGCATTCCGGACATGCTCGCGACCCTTGCCAGCCTGTTTGTCATCCAGGGCGTGGCGATGACCTACAGCTACGGCGGGTCGATTACCGAGAACATGGTGCTGCCGAGCGGCGACATGGCGGAAGGGACCATTCCGGCGGCGTTCAGCCTGCTGGGGCAGGTGCCGACCATTGTGATCGTCATGCTGGTGGTGACGATTCTGGCGCAGCTTGGCCTGTCGCTGACCACCCACGGACGCCGGATGTACGCCATTGGCGGCAACCCGGAAGCCGCGCGTCTCTCCGGTATTCGTACCACGCGCTACAAGGTGGCGGCCTACGTGATCGCCTCGCTGCTGGCGGGACTGGGCGGAATTTTGCTGGCTTCGCGTATCGGTTCATCGCAGGTGAATGCGGGGGGCGGCTACCTGATGGATGCGGTGGCGGCGGCGTGGATCGGGTTCTCGCTGGCCGGGTCCGGCAAGCCGAACGCGCTGGGCACGCTGGTGGGGGCGGTGATCCTCGGCGTGCTGTCGAACGGGCTGGTGATGCTCTCCGTGCCGTATTACGCCATGGACATTATAAAAGGGCTGGTGCTCGCGATGGCACTGGCGATTACTTACATACAAAAACGCTGACAACACAACGGGATAATAAATGAAAAAGATTGCGCTCTCTTTGGTAGCTCTTGGATTACTCACTTCTTTGCCGGGCCTGGCGGCTACCCCCGCGCCGGTTCCGGCCGCCATTGCCAGCCATGACGGCCCCATTCGCATTGCGGTGATCCGCAACCTGGGCTCGGACGACAACACCACGCAGTTTGTTGCCGGGGCGATTCAGGAAGGGAAAAAGCTCGGCTTTAAGGTCAGCACGTTTTTAAGTAACGGGGACGACGCCAGATTCCAGGATTTCGTGAACCAGGCCATCAGCCAGAAATACGACGGGATTATTCTCTCTCAGGGGCGCGATCCGTACTCCACCGCGCTGGTAAAGAAGGCGGTGGATGCCGGGATTAAAGTTTCGGTGTTTGATACCGCCGTGAACGGCGAGATCCCGGGCGTAACCGTTACCCAGCAGGACGATGCCTCCCTGACCAACCTCTCTTTTGGTCAACTGGCGAAAGATTTCAACGGCAAGGCCAATATCGTCAAGCTGTGGGTCGCGGGCTTCCCGCCGATGGAGCGCCGTCAGGCGGCGTATAAAGAACTGCAAAAGCAGTATCCGGAGATTAAAGAGCTGGAGTCCATCGGCGCGGTCTCCTCTGACGTGCAGGGCGACACCGCCAACAAGGTGGGGGCGATCCTCGCGAAATACCCGAAAGGTAAAATCGACGCCATCTGGGGGACCTGGGATGCCTTCAGTCAGGGCGCGTATAAGGCGCTGAAAGAGAACGGCCGCACCGAGATCAAGCTCTACAGCATCGACATCTCCAACCAGGATCTCCAGCTGATGCGCGAGCCGGGTAGCCCGTGGAAGGTGAGCGTGGCGGTAGATCCGAAGCTGATTGGCGCGACCAACGTACGCCTGATCGCCAATAAGATTGCCGGAGAAGCGACGCCTGCTACCTACGATTTCAAGGCGGCGGCTATTCCGCAGGCGCTGCTGACCGCCCAGCCGGGCGCGGTGAACGTGGCGTCTCTGGGGAAAATCATTCCAGGCTGGGGCCAGACGGAAGATTTTATCGCGCCGTGGTTTGCGACGCTTGCCGCTAAAAACAAGTAAACCAAGCCGGGTGGCGGCTGCGCCTTACCCGGCCTACATTTCGCACCCGTAGGCCCGGTAAGCGTAGCGCCACCGGGCGTAAGGAGCATAAGGTGTCTCAATTACCCCCTCCCGAATACAGCCGCAATATGCGGCTGATTGGCCATAGCGACCAGGGCGGTCGTCCGGACGGTGTACAGCTGATGGTGCACCGTGGTTTCGCCTATATCGGTCATATGGTGTCGCAGGGCTTTTCCATTGTCGACGTGCGCGATCCGAAAAAACCAAAAGCCGCAGGTTACGTGCCCGCGCCGCCGGGTACCTGGAACGTACACCTCCAGGCGCACGACGATTTGCTGCTGGTGATTAACGCCCGGGATCTGTTTGCCGATGCGCGTTTTGCCGATGAGAAGGTCTACTACACCCGCCAGGTGGGGGAGACCGTCAGCGACGTGCAGGATAAAGGCTGGAGCGCCGGGCTTCGCGTCTTTGATATCTCCACGCCGGACAGGCCGCGCGAAATCGGCTTTCTGTCGCTGAGTGGCATCGGCATTCACCGCATCTGGTACGTCGGCGGCCGCTGGGCCTACGTTTCAGCGCTGATCGACGGCTTTACCGATTACATCTTTCTGACCATCGATCTTGCGGACCCGCGTAAGCCTGAAGTCGCGGGGCGCTGGTGGCTGCCCGGGATGAACCAGGCCGAAGGTGAGAAGCCGGGCTGGCCGGAAGGCAAACGCTACGCGCTGCACCATGCGATTATTGCCGGCGACACCGCGTATGGCAGTTGGCGTGACGGCGGCCTGACGCTGCTGGACGTGAAGGACCGCACCCGGCCTAAGCTCATTAGCCACCGTAACTGGAGCCCGCCGTTTGGCGGTGGGACGCACACCGCGCTGCCGCTGCCGGATCGCGACCTGCTGGTGGTACTGGACGAGGCGGTGCTGGATAACCAGCAGGACGGCGAAAAGCTGATCTGGCTGTTTGATATCCGCGAGCCGTCGAATCCGGTAAGTATTGCCACCTTCCCGCAGCCGGATGAAACCGACTACGTGGCGAAAGGGGCGCATTTCGGCCCGCACAACCTGCACGAAAACCGGCCGGGGAGCTTCGTCAGCTCAACGCTAATTTTTGCGACGTATCAGAACGCGGGCGTGCGGGCGTACGATATTTCGAACCCGTATCGACCGGTGGAAACGGGGGCGCTGGTGCCCGCCGCGCCGGAGAGAATGATGGACACGCGGCCGAATCGCCCGCAGGTGATCCAGTCGTGCGACGTGTTTGTGGATGCGCAGGGGATTATTTACAGCACGGATTATAACGGCGGGATGTCGGTGATTGAGTATCTGGGGTGAGTGCGGTTTGATGCCCTCACCCCGGCCCTCTCCCACAGGGAGAGGGAGAAAATCAGCTGTACTGCCGCACTCGCGCCACCAGCTCTTCCGCGCTGTCGATGCGGTCGGCAATGACAATCAGCGCTTTACCGAGGGATATTGCATGGCGGAGGCATTCGTGGCGCATGGCTTCATCCTGGATGGTATCGATATCCGCCACGTGTGAAAGCCCGACGCTGCGGCGAATCAGCTCGGTGCCGCAGAACCCGATGGCGTCATGCCAGACCTTTTTCAGGAACGCGGAGGCATAGCCCGGCGCGCTGAGTGCGGCGTCGCGGGCTTTCTCGTTTGCCAGCGCCTGGAAGCGCTCCGCGAAGGTGTTCCACAGTTCCTGAATATCGGTCAGGCGCTGCTCGCGCGCGGCGGCGGCATCGCGAATGCCGAGGTGCCCAGGCAGGCCGCAGAAGTTCAGCAGCAGGTTGCCGATGGCGGTGCCAACGTCAAAGCCAATCGGCCCAAAATAGCCGAACTCAGCGTCGATGGCCTTCAGGCTGCCGTCGGCCACAAAAATCGAACCGCTGTGAATGTCTCCGTGCAGCAGGGCTTCGGCGTGCGAGAAAAAGCGGTGCTTGAGGGAGGCCACGGCGATTTTAAGCTGGGCGTCGTCGCGCAGGGCGGCAACATCGTTTTCCAGCTCGGCCGGGTAGCTGTTGCGCGCGTGGATCTGGTACGGATCGTTAAAGAACAGATCTTCGGTGATCTCGCACATCTCCGGGTTGATGAATTTCGCTACCTGCGCTTTTTTATCGTGCGGATGCAGATAAAAATCGCTGGTGTGAAACAGGGTGTGAGCCAGATATTCCCCCAGCTGACGCGCCGCCTGGGGGTAGTAAATGTTGTTAATCAGCTCGCCGCGCCAGATGCGATGGCTGGAGAGATCTTCCATCACCATCACCGCCAGTTCCGGGTCAAAGTGGTGGATTTTCACCGTGTGCTGCGGGCTGTGCTGGTAATGCTCGACCAGGGTTTGCGCTTCAAGACGGGCACGATCCAGCGTCAGCGGCCAGGATTCGCCGACGCAGCGTACATAGGGCAGCGCCTGCTTAACGACGATGCGGCTCACGCCCGCGCGGTCGAAAATTTTAAAGACCAGGTTGAGGTTGCCGTCGCCGATTTCCTGCGCCTCTACCAGCGATGAAGGATCGTCAAGTCCGCCAAACTGCCTGGCATACTCCACGGCGTCCTGAGCGGTAAAGGTACGGTATTGCGACATGGCCTGCTCCTCAGTTTTGCTAATTAAGACATGTAGACGTCTATACATCTGGATTTCATCCTGACACAATGTGCTACAACAACGCAACAGGGAATTAACGACATGCAGACATTACAGACGACCAGCCTGCGGGTGGCGGATAATCAGCTCTTTATTCTCGACCAGCAGGCGCTTCCACAGGAGAAACGCTGGCTGGATGCCTCGACGGTCGAGGCGCTGGTCGGGCACATACACGCCCTGCGGGTGCGCGGCGCGCCGCTGATTGGTCTCTCTGCAAGCCTGTTGCTGGCGCTGCTAGCGGAAAGCGGCAAAAGCCGCGACGAGCTGGCGGTGGCGCTGGAAACCCTGCGCGCCTCCCGCCCGACGGCGGTGAACCTGATGAACAATCTCGACCGCATGAAGCTGGCGCTGTGGCAGGAAGATTATGTTCCGGCGCTGGTGGCTGAAGCGCTGCGGCTGATTGACGAAGACAAACGGCTCTGTGACGCTATTGCCAGTGCGGGCAGCGCGCTGGTGAAGCGCGGCAGCCGTATGCTGACCCACTGCAACACCGGCGGGCTGGCGACGGCGGGCGTCGGTACCGCGCTGGGGGTGATTGCTCGCGCGCATCAGGAAGGCAAGGTAAGCAACGTCTGGGTGGATGAAACCCGTCCGCTATTGCAGGGCGGCAGGCTGACCGCGTGGGAACTCGGCGAGCTGGGCGTACCGTATCAGCTGATTACCGACTCCATGGCCGCCAGCCTGATGGCAAAAGGGCAGGTGGACGCCGTGTGGGTGGGAGCAGACCGCATTGCCGCCAACGGCGACGTGGCGAACAAAATCGGCACCTATTCCCTGGCGGTGCTGGCGAAGTTTCACGGCATTCCGTTCTACGTCGCTGCCCCGCAAACGACCCTCGACCCGGACTGCCCGAACGGTGACGCAATCCCGATTGAGCAGCGCGCGGCCAGTGAAGTGACGGGCGTGGCGGGGAGCTTTGGCGTGGTGCAGTGGGCGCCGGAAAACGCGCAAGTCTACAACCCGGCGTTTGACGTCACCCCCGCCTCGCTGATTAGCGGCTGGGTGCTGGATACAGGCGTGGTCACGCCGGACGAGGTAGCGAAAGGGAAATTCGTGAGCAGCATGAACTGATGGGCTTCCCCGAAGGGGGGGAAAACGCTGTTCATGTCAAAGACACGTTTTTTTCCTGGTCGCTCTCATCTGACGGAATATGCGTTCACCATTTTTACCAAAATATCTTTCCGGCCATATCACATCCGGTGGAATGTTCAACGCCTGAGCGATAATCAATTCGCCCTTTGGCCACGGGCGCGAGAGTGTGTTTGCTAATGTGGATGAAGAAAGGCCGGCCTTGCGTGACAACGCTGCCAGGCTTGTTCCTTGTTTCTTTAATGCCGCAACAATATCGGCAGGATGCCAGTTTTGACGTTGCATTCTTTACTCCTTACAGGTTTGCGTTACGCACTCAATTAACCTGTTTTGGGATAAAAAGGCAATAGGGGGATATTCGATTTCAGGATATTTGTATGGAATCGGAACAATGGCCTCAGTTTATTCAGAAGAATACCAGCTTGTTATCAATGCGTTGAAGAAAGCTCGTAAAGAGAAGGGGATTACTCAGGCCCAGCTTGCGGAGGCTTTGGGGAAACCCCAATCGTTTATCGCTAAAGTGGAAAGTGGTGAACGCAGGTTAGACGTAGTGGAGTTTGTGCATCTGGCGAGGCTGGTTGGCGCTGATGTGCAGAGGATTATCGCCAGTATTTGATTAATGTCTGAATATGGAACTGACCACCAGAGCCGTATGTTCCCCCTCACCCCAGCCCTCTCCCACAAGGGAGAGGGAGAAAAGATCATGCCAGGCGTGGATACGCATCCGCAATCGCATCCCCGGTAAACTGTGCGACCCAACCCTCCGGGTTATCGAAAATACGAATCGCCGTAAAGTTCGGCTCTGAGCCCATATCAAACCAGTGCGGCGTGCCCGCGGGAACGGAAATCAGGTCGTTTTTCTCGCACAGCACCTGATACACCTCATCGCCGATGTGCAGGCAGAACAATCCCGCCCCTTCCACGAAAAAGCGCACTTCGTCTTCACCGTGAGTGTGTTCGTTCAGAAACTTCGCGCGCAGCGCCTCTTTCTGCGGATTGTCGGCGCGCAGGCTGATCACATCCCAGCTCTGGTAACCTTTCTCTGCCACCAGCTTGTCGATCGCATGCTGATAGGCCGCGATCACGGCTTCTGGTGCGGGATCGTGTCCTAAATCGCGATCCGCAGCCCAGCGTTCAAACCGCACGCCTTTGGCGTTCAGCTGTTGGGCAATCTCGGCGGCGTCGGTGCTGTGCCACTGGTGCTGACTGGCGTCTTTATCGGAATAAATGGTCAATGCGCTCATGAAGGGATCTGCTCCGGATTAATCTCGTCAAACTGGTGGATCTGATGATGATGGCTTGCGCCGTCATCTTCACCGCGAATCAGTTGCAGGGTACGAAAACCCGCCTGCTCAGCCGCGTCCAGCTCCTGATGAATATCCGACAGAAACAGGATCTGCGACGGGGCAATGCCCGTTTGCGCCGCAATATTTTGATAAGACTGCACCTCGCGCTTGGCGCCAATGTGGGTATCAAAATAGCCGCTGAACAGATGAGTAATATCACCTTCGTCGCTGTAGCCAAATAACAGTTTCTGCGCGGTGACGGAGCCAGAGGAATAAACATAGAGATCAATCCCTTGCGCCTTCCATTTTTCCAGCGCGGGCAGTACGTCAGGATAGAGGTGTCCGGTAAAGTCACCGTTGACGTAACCGTCCTGCCAGATGATGCCTTGCAGGGCTTTGAGCGCCGTCGATTTGCGGTCTTCATCCATAAAGGTAAACAGTACGTTGATGAGATCGCTGACGCTGGCATGCGGAGCGCTGATTTCATCGCGCAGGTTGTCCAGAATCGATTTGACCGGCTCGGCGTACTGCTGCGCGGTCACAAAGGCCGCCAGCCGCTCACGCGCGTAGGGGAACAAAACATCATGGACAAAACGGATATCGCTGGTGGTCCCTTCAATATCCGTCACAATCGCGCGAATCATACTCTCTCCCATTGTCGTAAACGCATTTCGCATTCAAATAAGAATTCTAACCCTTCCAGATGACGGCGGGCTTCGGCCACGTCGCGTCCCCAGCAGGTTAAGCCATGACCGCGCAGAAGAAAACCATAATTAAGCGGGCGTTCCTGCGCGTAATGGGCGATGCGCGAGGCGAGGGCGTCGATGTCCTGGTCGTTATCAAACACCGGGATGGCCACCGTATCCTGGTGCGTGGTCTGCCCGGTAAGGGATTTTTGCATCTCGAAACCGGTGATCTTCAGCTCGGCCTCGTTGACCAGACGCGACAGCACCGTGGCATTGACAGTGTGAACGTGCAGGACGGCGTTAGCCTCGGGAAACAGGCGATAGATGAGGGTATGCAGCCCGGTCTCTGCCGACGGTTTACGGCCAGACGGCGCACGGTTGGTGGCGATTTCAACCTGTAGAAAATCGGCGGTGGTCAGGCTGCCTTTATCTTTTCCGGATTCGCTCAGCCAGCACAGGTGTTCATCCTGACGCACGGACATATTGCCGCCGGTAGCGGGCGCCCAGCCTTTAGCGCCAATCCAGCGGCAGGCCTCGACCAGGTGTGTGAGTTGCTGGTTGTCTGTCATTTCCTTTTACCCTCTCGGTCAGGAATATTTATATCGTTTAGACGTCTAAGCGTCTTGATTGCCAAAGACTAACATCGTGTTATAGTGTCAGCAACATAAGTATTACAGGCAGGCACACTACAATGAGCAATAACCCGTTGATCCCGCAGAGTAAACTTCCAAATCTCGGCACGACGATTTTTACCCAGATGAGCGCCCTGGCGCAGCAGCACAACGCCATTAACCTCTCACAAGGTTTTCCGGATTTTGACGGGCCGAAATATTTGCAGGAGCGTCTGGCGTACCACGTGGCGCAGGGAGCCAACCAGTACGCGCCGATGACCGGCGTGCAGGCGTTGCGTGAAGCCATTGCGGATAAAACGGCTGAGCTGTATGGCTATAAACCTGATGCGAACAGCGAGATCACGGTAACCGCAGGGGCGACCGAAGCGCTGTATGCGGCGATAACCGCCCTGGTGCGTACGGGCGATGAGGTGATTTGTTTTGACCCGAGCTACGATAGCTACGCCCCGGCGATTGAACTGGCTGGCGGCGTAGTGAAACGCGTGGCGCTCCAGCCGCCGCATTTTCGTCCGGACTGGCAGGCGTTTGCCGCGCTGCTGAGCGATAAAACCCGGCTGGTGATCCTGAATACGCCGCACAACCCATCGGCGACGGTGTGGCAGAAGAGCGATTTTGCCGCCCTGTGGCAGGCCATCGCCGAACGTGAAATCTATGTTCTGAGCGACGAGGTGTATGAGCATATCTGCTTCGCCGAAGAGGGGCATGCCAGCGTGCTGGCGCATCCGCAGCTTCGTGAGCGTGCAATCGCGGTATCGTCATTTGGCAAAACCTACCATATGACCGGCTGGAAGGTCGGGTACTGCGTGGCGCCCGCCGCCATCAGCGCTGAGCTGCGTAAAGTGCATCAGTATCTGACGTTTGCGGTGAACACACCCGCTCAGCTGGCGCTGGCGGATATGCTGCGCAGCGAACCCGGACACTACCGTGAGCTACCGGATTTCTACCGTGCGCGTCGGGATCGGTTTGTGGCTGCGTTGAGCAAAAGCCGTCTGGAGATTTTACCCTGTGAAGGGACCTATTTCCTGCTGGCCGACTACAGCGCGATTTCCGATCTGGACGACGTGAGTTTCTGCCAGTGGCTGACGAAAGAGGTGGGCGTGGCGGCCATTCCGCTGTCGGTGTTCTGCGCCGATCCCTTCCCGCATAAGCTGATCCGACTTTGCTTTGCGAAGCAGGAATCGACGCTGCTGGCAGCGGCAGCGCGGTTAAACGCGCTCTGACTATTTCACCGTCCAGGCTTCAGAAAAACGACGGTCTGCGAAGAGTTCGAGCAGACCGTTGATTTGTTTGAGGCGCAGCACTTCGTCGCTATCCATCCCAAGCTCCTTGCCTATCTTCTCGTCGTCCCAGCCGAGCTGAACCAGTTCACGAACAATCTCTGACATGGCATTGATTTGATGCCGCCCACGAGCCCGATTGTGGCGAATGGTGGCCGCCATTCGGTTATGTTTGTCCTGTCGCTCCTGGCGCAGGCAAGTGACGGGTAAGTACCCTTTGAGCTGGCGCTTCAAAACCGCCCGGGTTGTGCCAATTTCATGGCGGTGAAAACCGTCCACGATTTCATACTGCTGCTGTTCGCTTTCGGTCACAACGATAGGCTGGGTGAATCCATCAAGTTCCAGTGACTTGCTGAGTAATCGTTTTTCCGGTGGGGCAACGTTATTGGGGTTGTAATCGTTGGCGGTAATCGCGTCCTGCTTAACCCAGAGCACACAGTCTATAGGTTGCTCACGAAAAGGGCTGTTTTTATGTATTGCCTGACGGAAGGCGTTAATGGCATTGATTCGATCCTCTTCGGTAAGTGATTGAAGGTAGATGTCAATTTCGGTGATTATTCGCTGTCGCATAAAATGCCCCACTCCTTGCGTTTTGCCTTCACTCTGTCGCTGTAGCGCTGATAGTGTTTTGGTTTATTTGGGCTAAATGACAGGGCCCTGCACCAGTAATCGTTATTAAGTAAAACCTTACAGATACGTCGCCAGGAGGGGATGTCCTTGGCGCCAATGTCGCCCTCCTGCGTATCGGGAATATCGTTCATGCCTCGCTTTTGATACCAGTGGAGATAAACCGCAATTTTATTGCGGTAATGCTCCGCCGTATTTTGCGGCATGCTGTCGAGTAGCAGCATGGCGTATTCGCGCCAGCCAAGATGGTCTGGTTTCAGGATCTTCCGGTGGCCATAAAAATGGTTATCGTGCCCGGCATAAATACCGCCGCTGCGCACCCCGCAGGCACGCTCACACATCGCCGCCCAGCGTTCGGGTTCAATGACATGATAGAGCCACAAGCCCTGACGCTGTTCCGGGCCAAACGGTTCGCAGATGCGCATATAACGTGGCGGCACCCCCGCCTTGTACATCAGGTCGTATAAGGGGTTATAGCAACATTTTGATTTCGCGAACCACGTCCAGATGTCGGCGGTTTTCCAGTCGTACAGAGGGTAGATATACCAGGAGTGACCACCCGGTGCGACGGTCGTCCAGGGTTTATCGTCAGAAAAGCGCTGCTTACGTGCCGACGCGATCGCCAGAAAACGGTTGTAGGATTCATCGGCGCGGATCCCCACTATGACGGCGGCAGGACGTTTTTGCGCATACCATTCGGCAAACTCTCGCACGAAGACTTCAAACGTCATTCCCTGCTGATAAAAATCGAAATAGTGATAATCGGTAATGGCATCTTCCGGTGGCTGGCGAACCCAGTTTGTCCCGGGTTCCCAGCACTGCCATTCAGGTTGAAACTGTGACAGTGCGTTCTGGGTCGTGAGCGGAAGCGCTACCCACCAGAACTGATGGATAACATCACGATACAGCGTTCTCATCGTGTCAACATGCTGAATGGTTGAGGAGAATTGCGCTTCCCAGTCCAGAAAGATGACATCTATTTTTCGCTTTAATTGCCGTGCTTGCTGGGCAACGAGATGCAGCATCACGGTAGAATCTTTTCCACCGGAAAAGGAAACGCATACCCTGGAGAAATTGTTTAGCGTCCAGTCTATGCGTTCCGCTGAAGCGTCTGAAACATTTTTCTGTAAAGGGATTTTATAGATCGACATAGTTAATCGCATCCTGCGTGTTAAATGTCTGGAAGAAATTAAGACGATATTATGAAATCATTTTTCATTATTTTCACGGAATCATTTTTTTTAGTTTGCAGCTTTTATATTCACCATGTAAATGATTTTACGCAGACGGAGCGGAAAGACAGAGTTTATGCATTTTCTCAATAAACGTTGAAAAAACGCTGCTGTTCAGAGAAGAACGGCTGTAAAGCATATAGACATGTATTTCGGGCAATTCAAAAGGGGCGGCGATTCGTTTTAATTTTAACGTCTCTTTATAGGCTTCATAGATTGATATGGGTATAAAGCCTAACAGATCAGATGAACTGACCATGGAGATAAGCGAGCTGATGGAGTCCGTGCGAAAAGCAATATTTCTTTCCGGGAAAACGTCATTGGCGCGATTCTGGAACTCTTTAACGCCCGGGTGAGCGCTCTGGTAAAAGGTGAATTTCTCCCGGTATAACGCCTCGAGACTGACCGTATCGGTGAGTCTTGGATGGTTTTCCCGGCAGATTAACGTTATTGGCACCGTGGTAAAGTGAACACAAACCACAGAGCGATTTTTTACCGGGGCAATTGTGAAAATCAGGTCGGCTTTACGGTAGGCGAGCAGGTCCTCTGCGGATTCCGGAGAGATAAGCATATCGCGTTGTTCTATCTCGTAATTTTCCTCGGATATTAATAGTTTCATCGGTTCGAGCATATAGCCAGGCGACACCATTTGGGAGCAATAGATAACGAACTTTTTCTTGATGTCCGAGTGATGCATCATGTTGATCGTCTGTTCAATTTGGTTGAGATTCTGTTCAAGATGATGATGGAGGTTGGTGCCCACCGTGGTCGGCGTAATTCCCTTACCTGAACGGATGAACAGGGGGTCATTGAGCTGGCCACGCAGGCGTTGCAGCGACTGGCTCACGGCGGATGGCGTGATATAAAGTGTCTCGGCAGCCTTACTGATACTGAGATGTTGGTAAATGCATTCGAAGATGACTAACAGATTGAGATCGAATTTTTTTAGGTCGTAGAGGTTGGCCATGTTTCGTCCTGAGTGTGCTGTGTTTGCTGTCGTTATCACATCATGGAGTACGACAGAGGAAAGTTACCTTTTTCAATCCGTGTGGGTAACTTGCTTAATTCAAAATTTAAGTGATCTTAATATATCATGGCTTTGGATTATTGAAACACAACTTCAAGGTTTATTAAGATAATTTTATCTTTGAAGTGTGATTGAATTATTTGAATAACAACTGGCATTTATATATAGCGCGAAATTTATAATGAAATTAAATTTATAACGTTTCAGAAGCCTGTTCGGTTCAGCCTATCACAACCATAGGCAGGACTATCCCTCTTATCCATTGCTCAATGCGCGCGCGGGTGCTGTAATCAAACCGCTGTTACGGCCTTGATACAAGGTATGTAGAGCGCAACGCAACGCCAGCTTCGGCTGGCACTGAATGTACCTGCGGGGAATTCAGGTATCAGGGCCGCCCGTTGAGGCGGCCTTTTTACTTTCAGGTTTTCCTTTAAAAGGTTCACCTTGCTGTCTTGTTGCTGTTGTAAGGTTTGGCTGATTGATTTGATAAAGCATACGCATTAGCCCCGATGAACAAAGTTGGTTACCTTACATCTCAACGAAAACACGGAGGAAGTACAGATGTCCTTGATTAACACCAAAATTAAACCTTTCAAAAACCAGGCGTTCAAAAACGGTGAGTTCATCGAAGTAACTGAGAAAGATACCGAAGGCCGCTGGAGCGTGTTCTTCTTCTATCCGGCTGACTTCACCTTCGTTTGCCCGACCGAACTGGGCGACGTGGCAGACCACTACGAAGAACTGCAAAAGCTGGGCGTAGACGTTTACTCTGTTTCTACCGATACCCACTTCACCCACAAAGCGTGGCACAGCAGCTCTGAAACTATCGCGAAAATCAAATACGCGATGATCGGCGACCCGACTGGCGCCCTGACCCGTAACTTCGACAACATGCGTGAAGATGAAGGCCTGGCAGACCGCGCGACCTTCGTTGTTGACCCGCAGGGCATTATCCAGGCTATCGAAGTTACCGCTGAAGGTATCGGCCGTGATGCATCTGACCTGCTGCGCAAAGTGAAAGCGGCTCAGTACGTTGCTTCTCACCCAGGCGAAGTGTGCCCGGCGAAATGGAAAGAAGGCGAAGCGACGCTGGCTCCATCTCTGGACCTGGTCGGCAAGATCTAAGTCTGTAAAGCCTGGCGGCGCTACGCTTGCACAGGCCTACAGTATCGTAGGCCGGGTAAACGAAGTGCCACCCGGCAATCAATGGGCGCTCCCCGCGCCCATTTCATTCCAGCACCATGATGCAAGTTGCATTCAGGCAGCCCGTATAAGGCGGCTTGCATGATGACGTTTTAAGAGAGGGAAGAATAATGCTCGACGCTAACATGAAAACCCAGCTCAAGGCCTACCTTGAGAAACTGACCAAACCTGTTGAGCTGATTGCCACGCTGGACGACAGCGCGAAATCGGCAGAAATCAAAGCGCTGCTGACAGAGATTGCTGAGCTGTCGCCGAAAGTGACCTTCAAAGAAGACAACACGCTGGCAGTACGTAAGCCTTCTTTCCTGATCGCCAACCCAGGGTCTGACCAGGGGCCGCGTTTCGCGGGCTCTCCGCTGGGGCACGAATTTACGTCCCTGGTGCTGGCGCTGCTGTGGACCGGTGGTCATCCGTCAAAAGAAGCGCAGGCGCTGCTGGAGCAGATACGCGATATCGACGGTGATTTTGAGTTTGAAACCTATTACTCACTCTCCTGCCATAACTGTCCGGACGTGGTGCAGGCGCTGAACCTGATGTCAGTCCTCAACCCACGCATTAAGCACACGGCGATTGACGGCGGTACGTTCCAGAACGAAATCACCGAGCGCAACGTGATGGGCGTTCCGGCGGTTTACCTGAATGGTCAGGAGTTCGGCCAGGGGCGTATGACCTTGACCGAAATCGTCGCCAAAGTGGATACCGGCGCAGAAAAACGTGCGGCGGAAGAGTTGAACCAACGCGATGCGTACGACGTACTGATTGTTGGCTCCGGCCCGGCGGGCGCAGCGGCGGCGGTGTACTCCGCACGTAAAGGGATCCGTACCGGTCTGATGGGCGAGCGTTTCGGTGGTCAGGTTCTGGATACCGTTGACATTGAAAACTACATTTCCGTGCCGAAAACCGAAGGCCAGAAGCTGGCCGGGGCGTTGAAAGCGCACGTCAGCGACTACGACGTGGATGTCATTGACAGCCAGAGCGCCAGCAAACTGGTTCCGGCCGCGGTCGAGGGTGGTTTGCACCAGATTGAAACGGCGTCCGGCGCGGTGCTGAAGGCGCGCAGCGTGATCATTGCCACCGGCGCGAAATGGCGCAACATGAACGTCCCGGGCGAAGATCAGTATCGCACCAAAGGCGTGACCTATTGCCCGCACTGTGACGGCCCGCTGTTCAAAGGTAAACGCGTAGCGGTGATCGGCGGCGGTAACTCCGGTGTGGAAGCGGCTATCGATCTGGCGGGAATTGTTGAACACGTTACCCTGCTGGAATTCGCCCCGGAGATGAAAGCGGACCAGGTGTTGCAGGATAAGGTGCGTAGCCTGAATAACGTCGATATTGTGCTCAATGCCCAGACGACAGAAGTGAAAGGCGACGGCAGCAAAGTGACCGGTCTGGAATACCGTGACCGCGTGAGTGGCGATATCCACAGCGTGGCGCTGGCAGGGATCTTTGTTCAGATTGGCCTGCTGCCAAACACCACCTGGCTGGAAGGCGCGATTGAGCGCAACCGCATGGGCGAGATCATCATTGATGCGAAATGCGAAACCAGCGTGAAGGGCGTATTTGCGGCGGGCGACTGCACCACCGTGCCGTACAAACAGATCATCATCGCCACTGGCGAAGGTGCGAAAGCGTCGCTGAGCTCGTTTGATTATCTGATCCGCACCAAAACCGCATAATAAAAGAAAGCAAGACGACACCTGCAATGCCGGAGGCCACCAAAAGGTGGCCTCTTTTTTTATCTCACGACCATCACCGGAATGTGGGTGTGGCGGATCACGCTGGAGGCGTTCGACCCCAGCAGGTGAGTGGTGATGGAAGGGTTACGTGAACCAATCACTACCACGTCGGCATTTAATTCCCCCGCCAGCTCATTAACGGCGTCGCGCACGCTACCGAACCGGACGTGGGTTTTGATGCGGGAAGGATCGATGCTGAAGTGCCCGACCATGGTTTGCAGGCGTGTCTCGGCTTCATGCTGTAAATGCTCTTCAAAACGACGCACATCAGCAGCGAAACGATGCAGGCTCAGGCTGGCAGAGCCCGGTAAAACATGCAGAAGATGAATAACTCCGTCCTGCTGCGCGAGAAATTCCGCGTGACGTACAGCCTTATCACTCAGTTCCATTTCGAAAACATCAACCGGCATAATGATTGTTTGATACATAACCGTTTCTCCTTGTTTATAAACGCTGAAATCATTCAACCACAAAATATAAAAGGTTTCTGTAATCCCGACAGCACTTTTTTATCTCGCCAGGATAAATCTCAAAACAGCCGGATTCCGGGGCAGATCCCGAGAGGTAGCTACCCTTTTATAAGCTTACCCACACCCTTTCGGAGGTTGCATGAAAGCTCTCACCTATCACGGTCCACATCATGTTCGGGTCGATAATGTCCCCGATCCGGGCATCGAACAGCCTGACGATATCATCCTGCGCGTAACGGCCACGGCGATCTGTGGTTCTGATTTGCATCTTTATCGCGGAAAAATTCCCAAGGTCCAGCACGGCGATATCTTTGGTCATGAATTTATGGGCGAGGTGGTGGAGTGCGGGAGCGAAGTGAAAAACGTGCAGAAAGGTGACCGGGTGGTGATCCCGTTTGTGATTGCCTGCGGTGACTGCTTCTTTTGCCAGATGCAACAGTACGCGGCCTGCGAAAACACGAACCGCGGGCAGGGCGCGGCGCTGAACAAAAAGCAAATTCCCGCCCCTGCCGCGCTGTTTGGCTACAGCCATCTTTACGGCGGCGTGCCGGGCGGACAGGCGGAGTATGTGCGCGTCCCGAAAGGCAACGTGGGGCCGTTTAAAGTGCCCCAGCTGCTGTCTGACGACAAAGCGCTTTTCCTGTCAGATATTCTGCCTACCGCCTGGCAGGCGGCAAAAAATGCGCAGATCCAGAAAGGCTCCAGCGTCGCCGTATTCGGGGCCGGGCCGGTGGGGTTACTGACCATTGCCTGCGCGCGGCTTCTCGGCGCAGAGCAGATTTTCGTGGTTGACCATCATCCCTATCGACTGCGGTTTGCCCAGGAGCGCTACGGCGCGATCCCGATTAACTTTGATGACGATAACGACGCGGCGGAGAAAATCATTGAGCAAACGGCCGGACAGCGCGGAGTGGATGCGGTGATTGATGCCGTCGGGTTTGAGGCCAAAGGCAGCACCACGGAAACGATCCTCAGTAACCTGAAAATTGAAGGCAGCAGCGGCAAAGCCCTGCGCCAGTGCATTGCTGCGGTGCGACGCGGCGGCGTGGTCAGCGTGCCGGGCGTGTACGCCGGTTTTATTCACGGCTTCCTGTTTGGCGATGCCTTCGATAAAGGGCTGAGCTTTAAGATGGGGCAGACCCACGTCCATGCCTGGCTGGGAGAGCTGCTGCCGCTCATCGAAAAAGGGCTGCTTACCCCAGAAGATATTGTGACCCACTATCTTCCGCTGGCTGATGCGGAACGCGCCTATAAGATCTTCGAAAAACGGGAGGAGGAGTGCCGCAAGGTGATCCTGGTGCCTGGCGCAGACACCCCGGAGGCTGCTCAGCAGAAAGTGAAGGGACTGGTGAATGCCTTCCCCGGCGGCGTTGTGTGAGGTTCCTCACTCACCAGTGGCGCTCAAGATACAGCACCGCCACGACGAGGATCGCCAGGATGATGAGAAAAACCAGTGTGATAACAAGTATCTCACCCATGACCGTCCCCACGGCACTACAACAGACTAAGCGTGGATTAAGCGGTTTTTGTCCGGTATAGCACAATAGGGTGAATTTGCGGAAAGAGGATGCGGGTGCATCCTCTGTGCAAAGCGGGGTCGCTTGTTCAGAAGGGATTAACGCAGGTAATCGCCAGCGGCTTCGGGCTGGTAGAGCAGCTCAAGCACTTCCAGGTGAGCTGAGGCACCGCCCGGGAGTTCCCAGTGGATGGTATCGCCCGTGCGCAGTCCAAGCAGCGCCGCGCCCACGGGTGCCAGCACCGACAGTTGCGTGCTGCTGTCGGTCATCTGCGCCGGATAGACCAGCGTACGGGTGAGCTCCTCTCCGGTGGTCAGGTTGCGGAACTTCACCTGGCTGTTCATGGTGACCACATCATGCGGCATGGTTTCAGGCGTACACATCTGCGCCCGGTCGAGCTCTTCGTTCAGCGCATCGGCTACCGGCAGCGAGGCGAATTCTGGTTTCTCCAACAGTCGGTCAATACGTTCTGCGTCGAGTTCATTGATGATAATCGTAGGTCTGGACATTTTTACTCCATGTCGTTAATGCTGCGTGTAACGCAGAAACCAATCCAAAAGAAAACCCTCGCCGTCTGGCAGCGAGGGTTTAACTTATCTGATGATACTGTCTGAAACCGTAAGTTTGAAGTGATGAAGGTCACAATCATGCGCCATATGAATTTTTGGCAATAAACCCGGCGTCCCGATTCACGCTGAACGGAAATTTCGTTACGCTGGAAAGACTGAACCCGGGCAATGCGCGTTGCAGCCCCAGCGTAGAGAGAGCGATATGTACTTTTACCAACCGTCTCAGGGGCACGGCCTGCCGCACGACCCGCTGAACGCCATTATCGGTCCACGTCCGATTGGCTGGATCTCATCCTGTGATAAGGCCGGTCAACTGAACCTTGCCCCGTACAGCTTCTTTAACTGCTTTAACTATCGCCCACCGATCATTGGTTTTTCCAGCAACGGCTGGAAGGATAGCGTGCGGAATATTACCGAAACGGGGGAGTTTGTCTGGAACCTCGCAACGCGCGATCTCGCCGAGGCGATGAATGAAACCTCCGCCACGCTCCCTCATGGCGAGGATGAATTTACCTTTGCCGGCCTGACGCCCGTTGCCAGCCAGCTTGTGAGCTCGCCGCGCGTGGCGGAAAGCCCGGTGAATTTCGAGTGTCGATTGTCACAGTGCATTCAGCTTACCGGCGCGGATGGGACACCGATTGATACCTGGCTGGTGCTCGGCGAAGTCGTGGGCGTCCATATCGCCGAGAGTTTGCTGGAAGAGGGGATTTACCAGACCGCGAAAGCGCAGCCCATTCTGCGTGCGGGTGGACCTACAGCCTACTACGCCATCAGTGACAGCCATCGCTTCGACCTGGTACGCCCGGATGCGCGCAGGGGGTGATATGCGCGCAACCCTGTTGCCCGCCGATCAGCAGTTTTTTGCCGATCTGTTGAGCGGCCTGGTGCTCAACCCACAGCAGCTGGGGCGAGTCTGGTTTGCTCAACGTGGCGCGTCTGACGCTGTCGGAAGCGTGAGCCGCGACTGGCCACGGCTTGATGTCGTTCTTCGCGGGGAATATGGCAACAGACTGGTTACCGGGCAGCAGACCCTCTGCCAGGGGGAAATGCTGTTTCTTCCCGCCCAGGCCGCCAGCGTCCCGGTGTTTGAACGACCGGTCATGCTGCTGAGCATTCTTTTTGCGCCGTCGTGGCTGGGGCTGGTGTTTCATGATACCCGTCACGGGCGCTCCGTGCCTGCGCAGCGACACGTTGAGCTTCCTCACCCTGAACGAGGCGAATGTGCTGCGATGCTGATGGCCCTGACGCACCTGAGCGCTTCCCCGCAGGATCAGGCCATTATTCAACCGCTGGTGCTGAGCCTGCTGCACTGGTGCCGGAAAGTGGTGTCGTCGCTGCCTGAACCGGGACTGTCGCGCGGGGATTTCCTCTATCAGAGCATTTGTAACTGGGTGCAGGAAAACTATGCTGAATCCCTGTCGCGGGACAGCGTCGCCGCGCTTTTTAATATTTCGGCTAATCATCTGTCACGCCTGTTCTCCCAACAGGGGACGATGAGTTTTGTGGATTACGTTCGTTGGGTGCGTATGGCGAAGGCGAGAACCATCCTGCAAAAATACCACCTGCCGGTGGGGGAAGTGGCGAAGCGCTGCGGCTATGCCGATAGCGACTATTTTAGCCGTCTGTTCCGGCGCCAGTTTGGCCTGACGCCGGGGGAGTATCGCGCACGCTTTCAGTGACAGTCAGAACGTGATTTCAGCGTTCAGCAGATCCAGGATACTTTGCGGCGTCGTTGCTGCAAACAGCGACTCGCGAAACGTTTTATTGACCAGCTTTCGCGCCAGCTGGGAAAAGACCTTCACGTGATTAATCCCTTCCTGAGCGCCGAGCGTCAGCATGATCACCAGCTCGACGTCGCCCAAATCCGACTCCCAGTCAATCGCCTTGTCCAGGCGGGCAATGCTGATGCTGGAGTGGCGTATCCATTGCGATTTGGTGTGAGGGATCGCCACGCCAAACCCGACGGCGGTGGTGACAATCTCTTCGCGTTGCCAGAGATCTTCTTCAAGCTCCAGCGGGTTTTCGGTCCTGCCATGAATCGCAAGATTTCCGCATAAGAACTGAAACACCTGCTCTTTTGAGGTCAGCGGCTCATTGACCACGATAGTCTCCAGCGCCAGCAATGGACGCGGCGGCGCTTCCGGTGTGAAATCCGCCAGCAGGGCTTCAATCTCCTCTGCGCTGCGGCTGTCGCAGGCCTTTTCCGCCAGCGCCCGGCAGGTTGCCATGTCCAGCTGACGCAGCTGGGTTTTTACCGCAGGGATGCGCGGCCCGCTCATGCTGAACTCATCTAAGCCCAGACCAAGCAGAAGAGGGAGGTAGCGCTGCTCTCCGCCAAGTTCCCCGCAAATGCCGACCCATTTCCCGTGACGATGCGCTGCGGCGACAATCTGGCGAACCATGCGTAAAAAAGACGGTGTGATGGGGTTATACAGCGCCGAAACGCGCGGGTTGTTGCGATCGACAGCGTAGAGATACTGAGTCATATCGTTCGAGCCGATACTGAAGAAATCCACCTCTTCGCAGAAGTGATCGATGATAAAGCAGACTGAAGGCACTTCAACCATGATCCCCAGCGGCAGGTGTGCGGTGTGACGTAACCCCTGTGAGGCCAGGGCGTCACGAACGTTTTGCAGCTCCTGTTTGATCCATAAAATCTGATCGAGACTGTGCACCATCGGGATCATCAACAGCGCATTGCCGCTGGCGCCTGCGCGTAAGATCGCGCGCAGTTGGGTGCGGAAGAGATCGGCAAATTCGGGATAAATACGAACGGCACGATAGCCGAGGAACGGGTTTTCTTCCTGGGGAATGTTCAGGTAAGGGATCTGCTTATCGCCGCCGATGTCCATTGTGCGAAAGATGACCGGCTTGCCCTGCGCGGAGAGCAGCACCTGCTGATAGGCTTCGAATTGCTCCTGCTCGTCCGGCGCGGAGTCTCTGTCCATATACAGCATTTCAGTGCGAAACAGCCCGATACCCTGCGCGCCGCAGGTAAACGCCCCGGGCGCTTCCAGCGCGCTGCCGATGTTGGCGGCAATCTCTACCGGTACGTTGTCGCGGGTGAGTGCTGGAAGACCCGCATCTTTGATCTGCTGCTGGTGGCGTCGGTTGGCAAGGCGCTGCGCCACGCTGTAGTAATCATTCACCGCGTCGTTGGGTTCAACGACCAGCACGCTACAGATGCCGTCCAGAATGACCTCTTTTCCCATCAACGGTGCCAGCGAGGCGACCGTTAAACCACTCAGCACAGGCACGGAGGCCGCGCGTGCCAGGATCAGCGTATGCGACGTCCGGCCTGTTTTTTCAAGCACCATGCCTTTCAGGTACTGCGTGTCGAGGCTGAGAAACTGGCTGGGCGTCAGATCTTCCGCCACCAGAATAGTGGGAGCGCTGAGGGTGAATGCGGAGGTTTGCTGCAACTCCGGCCAGGTAATGTTAAGAAGCTGCTCGCTGATGTCGCGAATATCGCTGACGCGTTCACGCAGGTAGTCGCTGGCGGAGAGCGACAGCTTGTCGCAGATCAGCTCCATGTTACGAATGATCGCCTCCGCAAGGCTTAGCCGCTCCTCGGCGATCAGTCGGCGTATGGTGCCGCCAAACTCCTCATCCTGGATCAGCGAAAGATGCGCGCTGAGAATGGTTTTACTCTCGCCGTCCAGCCCGCGCAGACGGTGGTTGAGCTGTTCAGCCAGTGTCGCCAGGCTGTGTTCCAGGCGGGTAATATCTTCCGGCGAGGCGGGGATCTGACAATAACGTTTGAGGTTATCGCTCTGCCAGCCTCGCAGAGTGCCAGCCCCGATGCCACTGGCGAGCGTAATGCCGTGCTGAAGGTGGGGAGCAAGCCTTACAAGCGAACGGGGCAGGGGATGCGCAACGTGCGGCGCGTCGCCGGAGGGAATACTGTCGCTGTCGATAAACGCGCCGGTGAGATACGCCTCCAGCACGCGTCGGGCCTGCTCCTCGTCGCTGCCGTTAATTTCCAGCACGCAGCTGTCATTAAACAGCGTACCGGTACTGATCAGCGCCAGCGAGCTTTTGGCATCCGCGTGAGTGTTAAGCCGTCTGTTGATAAAACGGATGTCGCTGCGCCATGCGCTGCACTGCTCTTTTAACGCCCAGGCCGGACGCGCATGCAGGCCGTTGGGCAGTGGGCAGAAAAATTCAATTGAAAGCATACTTCCTCCTGGCCGCGTGAGATCAGCATCTGAAGTCCGTCAGATGATCCACGGTCTCACGGTTCATGCCTGCCACAAGCGCGACAAGCAGTTGTTGGGTGTGATGAATGTCTTTTTCGTCGGCAATGGATGCCGCGCAGTGCCCGTGTCGGGTCGGGGGACCAAGCACAAGAGTCGGCACGCCAGTGCCGGAGAGATGGATCGCCCCGCCGTCCGTTCCGCCGTTGCTGAACATGTCTTTTTGCAGCGGGATCCCTTGCGAGCGCGCGATCGTCTCAGCCAGCGCAATCAGTTTGGCTGGGGCGATGAGCGTTTTGTCGTACAGCACCAGCATCGGGCCCGCACCGATCTGGCGATGGTTGGCGCTGCCATAATCGAAATTTTTTGACCAGCAGGCGGTATCCAGCACCAGCGCGATATCAGGATGAATGGCGCGCGTGGCGGTCTGGCCGCCGCGCAGGCCGACCTCTTCACTTGAGCTGGCCACCAGCCAAAGCTCGCAGTCGAGCGGCGTCTGGTGCAGCTCGCGCAGCAGCGTGATCAGCAGGTAACAGCCGAGACGATCGTCGAAGGCTTTACCCATCACCCGATTGTGGGGAAGGGTCTGAAAGGGTGTATCGAACGTCACGCGGTCGCCTGCGTCGATACCGGCGGCGAACACCTCCTCCGCAGACGTCGCGCCAATGTCGACACGCAAATTGTCAACGTTTTCTCCTTTCAAATCCCCATCCAGCAGTCCCGGTATTTTTTCCCCGTTACGCGTGGTGATGCGCACCGGCTGAAGGGTACGGGCCATCATGCGCACGTTGCCGATGGGCAGGACATCAATGGCCCCTTCGCGCGAGACGCTACGCACCATAAAACCGACTTCATCCATATGGGCGCAGACCATCACCTTCGGGCCCCGGCTCTGGTTGACGCGGATAAGCACGGAACCCAGCCCATCAAACTGAACCTCTTTATGGTATTTTTGCGCCTCACTGAGCAGGATGTCGCGCACCTCTTGCTCTGAGGCCGCAATGGCGTCTGCTTCGCTCAGGGCGCGCAGTAAATCTCTGTCCACTCTTGTTCTCCCGTCAGCAATAGCCGTTTGTCGAGGGTATAAAGCACCTCGGCGCCCGTTTCCGTCACCAGCACCACATCTTCAATTCGTACCCCGCCCTGGTGTTCAAGGTAGATCCCCGGCTCAACGGTCAGCACCATGCCGGGCTGCAACGGGGTGCGGTCGGTAGGGGAAAAACGTGGATTTTCATGGACATCAATACCAATGGCATGACCGGTGTTATGCCCGAACTGCGGACCGTAACCTGCACGTTCAATCACGGAACGTGCGGCGCTATCGATCTGATGACAGGAAACGCCGGGGCGGATGGCATCAATGGCCGCCTGTTGTGCCGCCAGAACGATCTGGTACACCGCATAGAGAGGGTGCTCCTCCGGCGGCGTGTTTTGCCCGGCGACAAGAAAGGTCCTTGTCATATCCGAGCAATACCCCTGGTGTTGGGCGCCGAAATCAAGGGTGATCATCTCGCCAGGCATAATCACTTTGTCAGAGGCTTTGCCGTGGGGCAGCGCACCGCGCGGCCCGCTGGCGACAATGGTGTCGAAAGAGGGCTTGTCCGCACCCTCCTGCTTCATAAACCACTCCAGCTCGGCAGCGACTTCACGCTCGCGCATACCGGGCTGAATGAAACGCCGGATGTGCTGTGCGGCGCGGTCGGCAATGCCGCATGCTGCACGGATACGGTCGATTTCGTCAGCGCTTTTTATCTGCCGCAGCGCGTCGAGCGAGGTGCTGCAAAGGGTGGTATTCAGCGTATCGCGCCACAGCACGCCTGTTTGCCAGCTCACGTATTCACCCTCAAAGCCAAGACGGGCGAGATTGTCCTTCGCAATAATCTGGTTCACCGCCTGCGCAAACGGGTTCTCCGTGTTAAGCAGGTGCATTTCATAGCCCGCCGCTCGTGAAGCGATATCGCTGTAGTAACGGAAATCCACCAGGATATGTGCCGCGGTTTGTGTCACCAGCACATATCCCGAACCGGTTGAAATGCCCAGGTGCGGCTGTTTATTCTGGCGCGAAGAGATGAGCACGCCGTCCAGTTTTTCCGCAGCCAGCCAGGCACGAAGCCTTCTCAGTAATTCCATGGTTCACCCCGTTACAGCGTGTCGATAGCGAGTTTTCCGCGCTTGTGCAAACTGTTACGAATAATCACGACCAACAGCGCGGTGATCGCCGCCCCGACCACAATACTGAGCATGTACGCCCCCAGATTGGTGACCAGCGGCCACGCCCAGATCGCCGATTCAGGGAACCACTGCACGGCACCGAGCGCGGTGGCGGTCATCGCACCCGCGATCGCACCCGCCATATACGCTGGCAGCGTCGCAAGCGGATTTTCCAGCAGAAACGGGATGGCCCCTTCACTGATGCCCATAAAGGCGAGGAACATGGCCGTTTTGCCTTGCGGATAAAGCTGCGGACTAAACAGTCGTTTGCCGGTCAGACGATGGTCAATCAGCGTGGCCAGCCCCAGACCAATGGGCGGAATAACAATCGCCACGGCGCGGGAGGTGATGGGCAGGACATGATCGGTTGTCAGCCCCAGGCCAACAAATCCCGCCGCTTTGTTAATGGGGCCGCCAAGATCAATCGCCGTGGCCGCCGCCATCCCGATGGCGTACATCATGGAGCCCGCCTGACCCGCCGCCAGCAGTACGGTCCGCATACCTGCATTCAGCCAGCCGCCAATCGGCGTGATGATGTAATACATCGCCAGCATCACAAACAGCGCCGAGAGGATTGGGATCAGAAAGGTGCTTTTAAAGGCCAGCAGATACTGCGGTACGTTAATACGGCTATTCAGCCATTTGACCAGATAGCCTGCGGCTATGGCGATAATCAGCGCGCCAATAAACGTGGAGGGCACGGGTTTGGTGGCAAGCCAGGTCAGTTTTTCCGCATCAAAGTTCAGCACCAGCGTCGGCTGCGTGGCGACAAGGCCACCGATAAACCCGGCCGGGAAGGCCAGCTTTCCGCCGATAGAGTTGGCGACAAAGGCGGCAAACATCGGGATGGCGAAGCTGAACAGCAGCCCGCCGAACGATTCGGTCAGATAGCCAAATTTCAATACCGAGAGATTGAAACCGGTGAATTTGCCAGAGTTAAGCGCGTCGAGAATACCGGTGTCAGGCGGGATCTCCAGCCAGACGTAGGCGATGAGCTGTGAAATGGCGAGGATAACCCCGCCCATGATAAGCGTTGGCACCATGCGGGATATCCCCGACATAATGTGCTGTGGAAGCTCTTTCCAGAAAGACGCACCGGCGGCAACCGGTGCGGATTTGATAGCAAGTGTGTCACCCTCGTGACTGTCCGGGCGAACCGCGCTGCGTTTTTTAATAGCCATGACGAAAACCCCTGGGTGTGAGGATTATTATTGTTCTGCTGCAATCATCTCTTCGATCTCTTTCAGGGTGCCTGCCGCGTTTTTAATAGCGTCCTGAAGCGTAATCTCATACACGTCGCGCGTTTCGAAGCGCTCATTGTCTTCCGGGGTGATCGCGATGGCGTGGATAATAATGTCAGCGTCGGCAATATCCTGCGGGGTCAGGCGATTCTGGATCCCGTCCGCGCCCTGGGTTTCAATTTTTACCTCATAACCGGCTTCCGTCGCCGCGTCTTCCAGCGCCTGGGCTGCCATGAAGGTATGTGCCAGGCCCATCGGGCAGGCGCACAGTGCAATCAGTTTTTTAGCCATGTGAAATTCCTCCTGTAGTTAACGCCATGATTATGGCGGGGAGGTTTCAGTGATGTTTACCGGATTAATAATGCTTTAGCTGGAAAAATGATGCGTGTGAGCGGAAGTGTGAGGTTAATCGTCATATCACGGAAATCAATGAAAAACCGGGCAAAAAGGTGCCCGGCGCAGCATCAGTAACCGGCTTTATCAATGACAAACTGTTTGCCGCAGTTGCCCGGATGCGGCTGTGGCGCAAAGGAGCCGGCAGAGAGCGGGTTGTTGATGGTGCTGGCGTTCAGCGAGATCTGCATCTCGGTCAGATAAGCCGGATTGCCGTGGCAGGTAAGCTTGAACGCTTTTACGCTCTGTTTCCCCCAGCTTTTGGCCACGGCTGCATCGAAGTCGCTGCGGCGGACGGTTTTGCCATAATTTTCCGCCAGAAATTTTCCTGCCGCGCTGTGCTTCACCTCCTGGTTCATGCGCACCATGGTGCCGAAGTAAGCGTCGGGATCAAAACCAAAGCAGACGCCGTGTTTCGCGTATTCATAACGTTCAAGGCAGGAGTTGCCGCCCGCGCCGGGCATCACGCTGTTCAGCTTCGCCGCGCCGGTTAGCGATAGTCCGGTCTCTGCGGCGTCACATTTGCGGCTGGCTTTTGCTTCCGGCATATTCGGAACCGGACGAGTGGCACAGCCGAAGCGCATCCAGCGGCGTTCATCCACTCCGCGAGCGGTAATAGATTTCGGCAGCGCGGGCCATAAGCCGTGGACGGTCAGAAAATCGGTTTTGTTGCTGCTCTCTTTTTGCAGGCGACACTCTTCCGGTTCGTCACGGTTACGTTCGACCATGCTCTGGCAAAATCCGGTTTGCCAGGAAAGGGCCAGAACGTAGCGATCGAAATCGCCGTACTGGGTTGGCTTAAGCGGATCTGCCTGAATTGAGAAGACACAGAGTGCAAGCGCTACTGCGCCAGACGGGATAACGATATCCTTCCTGAACATTTGCTTTCCTGATTGGTTGGGCGCGATTAATTTCTGGGGGTTATTAAAGCACAAAAAGCGCCCGCAGGCGCTTTTTGGAAATCAGGAATTTCGCTTAGGCAGCGCCGGGAACCAGTACTTCGGTGGCGATAATAACGATAATCAGGCCAACCAGCACTGGCACTGACGTGCGTTTTACCACTTCAAACGGAGAGATTTTCGCCATCCCCGCAACCGCAACCACCACGCCCGATACCGGAGAAATGGTACGACCCAGGTTGGAAGCCTGAAGCATTGGAATGGACAGGTAAGCCGGGTTGATGCCGGAGGAGTGCGCCAGCTTAGGGATCATCTCAACAAAGGCGTAGAACGGCGCGTTACCGGAGCCGGTTGTCATCGCCGCCAGCATGGTCAGCACCACCAGCACCAGCATCAGGATAATGCTGGCCGAGCCGAACGAGGTGGCGATAGAGATCAGGCTCTGAATAAAGCCGATGGTGCTCAGCCCCTGGGCAAACACCCCCGCGGCAACCAGCAGCATCACCACGCCCGCGAAGGCATCCGCCATACCGCGGAAGGCAACTTCCAGACCCGTGAACACTTTCTGGGTGTTAAAACCACGAACGAATTCCAGGATGGCCGCCAGCAGCATACAGATCACCAGGATAGTGATGATGTGCAGCTGCGGGCCCCATTTGCCGTCGAAAATAAGCACGCCAATAATCGGCGTGAAGGGCAGGATGGAATAAAACGCCGGGGCGGTAGTGGTGATTTCGCTGACGTCCATCATTTCGTGGCTGACGTTCTCTTTCTTATCGAGATAGCGCTGCCAGAAGAAATGCGCCACGCCCATGCCGAGAATAGCGGTGATGGAGATCGGCAGTGTGGTTTTGAAGGCGAAGTCAATCAACGACATTTCCGCGGCTTTTGCGGCCAGCACTACGTCACCGGAAGTAGGGGAGAGAATAATCGCCGCCGGAGAGGCGCAAATAGCCGCCGCTGCGCCACGGCTGATCCCGACGTTAACCATTACCGGGAACAACGTTGCCATTAACAGCACGCCAAGGCCCGTTGCTGAGGAAACGGCTAATGACATCAGACAGGCCAGGAAATAGGCCGCGACCATCAGCAGATAGGGGGAATTAATATATTGCAGCGGCTTAGAAGCCAGCTTTACCACCATATCATTCGCGCCGATATGGGTCATATAGGCAGCAAATCCGCAGAGCATCATGATCATCATGCCCAGATCGCCGCCGCGGCTCATCAGCAGAATTTTTATATATTCCACAATATCGGTAGCGGTATATCCGGTACTGGCTTCGCTGGCGGGTAAAACCTGATGACCCATTAGCGCGCTAATGATCAGCAGCGTCAGGCCGCCGACAAATAGCACGCCGGTGGCTGAGTAACCTTTAATGATGTAGCGTGCTACACCAACAATGACCACGACTCCAATGAGGAGTTCGAGAAAAGTAAGCATGATTTCCCCTGTATCCTTGCTGCCCGAGAGACAAATAATCAATAAAAAAGAAGCTGAAATGTGCCGAATAAATGTCCAGTCCTTGCTGATTAAAATCAAGAAAGAGACTACTAAAGGCACTGATGACGATATTTTTGCTAACCCTGCGTCATTTATATTAAGACGTTATTGACCTGATGAATAGATATTATATGTCATTAAAATGATGGTGAAGTGTTAAGGTTTTGAGTATTACTTGCCGACAATCGATTTAAAACGTAAATCTCTTTAAAACCACTTCTCTTTCATTCTTTTGCCTGCTTATACTCGGTTCACTTTTACCCTATCCGACGATCTGAATATGCACGCCAGCTGGACATATCGCCTGCGCTTTATCAAAAAACATCTGCTGATGTTTTTGCTGGCGTTTGGCTGGCTGTTGATCCAGAGTCAGGTTGCCGTCGCCTCCCATCAATGTTCAATGGATTTGCGCGGTGAGGTGGCCACCATCCAGCATATGGATATGATGGCGCAACCGGGGCCGCATTATGCTGCCGGTGCTTCACCGCTGTGTGAAAAGCATTGTGTGCCGGATCAGGTACAAAAAGATCCTGCCCAGCTGCATCTGGTGGCGCTGCCTGCCGCCATGACCCTGACCTTAACGACCCCAGAGTGCTCATCTGCAAGCCATTCTGCGTGGTCCGTTACCCCTCCTGCTGTGGGGCCGCCGGCAACGATCCGCTACTGCCGGTTTCGGGAGTAAAAACCTGTTAATTCGTTGATTTTATTTACTTAACGTTTAACAGGAGATTTATCATGCGTACTATATTCCTTTCCGCGCTGGTTGGCGCGTCCGTCTCTTTCGCTTCTTATACCGTTCAGGCAAACCAGACCTGGCAGGGCCACGGCGTGGTTCAGTCGATCTCTGACAGCGCCGTCATGCTCCGGCACGAGGCCATACCGGAACTAAAATGGCCAGCAATGACCATGCCGTTTACTTTATCTGCCGGCGCCACGCTGAATGACGCCAAACCAGGGGATGAAGTGACCTTCACGCTTGAGCGTGCGGGTGACGGTTTCCAGATTATCTCGCTGACGCCAGCACGCTAAGCGAGGTCACCATGAAACAACACACACTGAGCCTGTGGCTCGGTGGGGTGTTGTTCGGCCTGTTAACCTCCGCCGCGCAGGCGGAGCCGTGGACGCTCGAACACACCCTGACCGAAGCCCAGCGCTACTCGGCAGAACTCTCTGCCAGCCGTAACGAAGCGCAGGCGCTGGATGCGATGGCGGATTCCGCCACGCAATTACCTGACCCAAAACTGAAATTCGGTATCGAAAACGTGCCGGTACAGGGCAGCAACGATCGGCGGCTGACGCGCGAAGGGATGACCATGCAGAAGGTTGGCATCATGCAAAGCTACGTCAGCTCAGAGAAGCGGGAACGTAAAGCGCAGACCTTTCAGGCGCAGGCGCGAAGCGTGCTGGCAAAATCCGAGGCCGTCCGCGCCGCGCTTCAGCGTGATACCGCCCAGGCCTGGCTGGATCTGGCGCTGGCCCAGCAGGCGCTGAACACGGCCAGAACGCTGGTCCGTGAAACCGAACGCCAGCGGGGCGTGCAGAAGGCGAGCGTCGGGGCGGGAAGCGCCACGCCGGACAGCGTACTGGCCCTGCAAATGATCCTCAGCGCCATGCGCGACAAAGAGACGCTGGCGCAGCGGGATGTGCAGCTGGCGCAAAGCCGTCTGCTGGAGCTAACGGGGCACGCGATTACGGCGGTTCGCGGTCCGCTGCCGCGCTATCAACGTCTTCCTGCCGATGAAAAAACGTTGCAGGAGGGGATCGTCAGGCACCCGGAAGTGGAGGCCGCACGACGTGAAGCCGAGACCGCGAAAGCGCGTTCAGCGCAATCTGCCGTGGCGGCGATACCCGATGTGGATGTGGAGGTCTATTACGCCCACCGCGCCGAAGGCTATGACGATATGGCTGGCGTGATGTTCAGCGTGGATCTGCCTTTGTTCCAGTCAAAACGTCAGGACAAGGATTACGCCGCCGATGTTTCCCGCTCAATGCAGGCGGTGGATCAACTGACGCTGCTCAAACGCGAACACATTGCCCAGGTGCAAACGCTGGTGGCGCAGTATCAGGCTGCGCAAACGGTGTGGCAGCGACAGCGGGACGAGGTACTGCCGTTGCAGCGTCAACGGCTGGCGGTACTGACGGCGCAATATCGCTCTGGACAGTCGGCGCTTCCGGCCCTGCTGGAGGCGCGTCGTGGCGTACTGGATACGGAACTGGCGGTGAACCAGGCGGAGCGCGAAATGGCGCGAACCTGGGCTGCCGTGAACTGGCTGATCCCGCAGGAGCTGGCGCAATGAAAAAAACAACGTTAATGGCGATTGCCATCGCGATAGCTGCCGCTGGCGGCTATTTTGTCGGAAAGAAGCAGACGCATCAGCCGGCTGCGGCTGCACAACCCTCTGAACGTAAGGTGCTTTACTGGTACGACCCTATGGTGCCCGGTCAGCGCTTCGATAAGCCGGGTAAATCCCCCTTTATGGATATGGATCTGGTCCCGCGCTACGCCGATGAAGCACAGGCGGCGTCGGGCGTGGCCATCAGCACTCAACAGCAGCAAAACCTGGGGATGAAAACCGCCAACGTTGAGATGCGCCAGCTGGTTTCGCCGTTCTCGGCCTTTGCCACGGTTGCAACGGATGAACGTAACGTCTCGGTGGTGTCAGCCCCGGCCAATGGCGTGGTGTCAAAATTGTTTGTTAATGCGCCACAGCAGCAGGTGAAAGCCGGAGAGGCGCTGGCGCAACTGTGGATCCCGCAATGGACCACCGCCCAGCAGGAGTATCTCGCGGTTCGTCAGCTTGGCGATGCCGCATTGACCCGCGCCGCACGCGAGCGGTTGGCGTTGCAGTTTATGCCGGAAGAGGTCATTCGTTTGCTGGAGCGTAGCGGTAAGCCGCAGACCACGCTCACCCTGCGCGCTGACCGGGCGGGCTATGTGGTGAAGCTGGACGTGCGGGAAGGGGCGCAAATCACCGCAACGGCGCCGCTGTTTGAGATCGCCAGCCTCGATCCGGTCTGGCTGGTGGTCGACTACCCGCAAACGCAGGCGCAGTCTCTGGCAGTGGGCAGCAACGTGGTAGCAACGTCAGAAAGCTGGCCGGGGGAGCAATTCCACGGCACGGTCAGCGAATTGCTGCCGCAGATGGAGGCGACCACGCGAACCCTGAAAGCCCGTATCGTGCTGGAAAATACCGCACATAAGCTGAAGCCAGGCATGTACCTCTCCGTCAGGCGTGCGGAAGAGATGAAAGGCCCGCCGGTGCTGGCGGTGCCGGAAGAGGCGGTGATTAACAGCGGAGAGTCTGCGCGTCTGCTGCTGGCCACCGGGGACGGTTATTTCCAGCCTGTGACGGTGACAACCGGCCTGACGGCGCAGGGCTGGACGGCGATCCTGTCCGGGGTCAAAGAGGGCGATAAGGTGGTGACGTCCGGGCAATTCCTCATTGATTCCGAAGCCAGCCTGCGTAGCGTGATGCCGGAGGTGACGCCATGATTGCCGCTGTGATTCGCGCCTCGTTGTGTAACCGCCTGCTGGTGATCCTGGCCGCGCTGATGATGGCCGGCTGGGGCTGGTGGGCGGTGCAGCGCGCGCCGCTGGACGCGTTGCCCGATCTGTCTGATGTGCAGGTCATTATCAAAGCGAGTTACCCCGGAAAAGCGCCGCAGGTGATTGAAGATCAGGTGACCTGGCCCCTGACAACCTCCATGTTGTCTGTGCCGGGAGCTAAAACCGTGCGTGGTTTTTCAATGTTTGGTGACGCTTATGTGTATGTGCTGTTTGAGGATGGCACCGATCTCTACTGGGCGCGATCCCGGGTGCTGGAATATTTAAGCCAGGTACAGGCGCAGTTTCCGCCAGGCGTGAAGGTGTCGCTGGGGCCAGATGCGACGGGCGTGGGCTGGCTCTACGAATATGCGCTGATCGACCGTAGTGGAAAACACAGCCTGGCAGATCTGCGGGCCCTTCAGGACTGTACGCTTAAGTTCGAGCTTAAGACGGTACCGAATGTATCTGAAGTGGCAAGCATTGGCGGAATGGTGCGTCAGTATCAGATCGTGGCGGACCCGGCGAAGATGCGCGCGCTGAATATTACCCACAGCCAGCTATCCGGCGCGGTGCAGGCCGCCAATAAAGAGAGCGGCGGCGCCCTGCTGGAGATGGGCGAAGCGGAGTATATGGTGCGGACAACGGGCTATTTGCGCTCGCTGGAGGATTTTCGCAATGTGGTGATCGCCAACCGCGATGGCGTACCTGTCCTGCTGAAAGATGTCGCCACCATTGGCATTGGCCCGGAGATCCGCCGGGGCGTGGCGGAGCTTAACGGTGAAGGGGAGGTCGCTGGCGGCGTGATCGTGATGCGCTACGGGCAGAATGCGCTGGAAACGCTTCGTGCGGTAAAAGCGAAACTGAGCAAGCTGCAAAAAACGCTGCCGCAGGGCGTCGAGATTGTTCCGGTCTACGATCGTTCCACGCTGATTGAGGAATCGGTCAAAACGCTGACGCACAAGCTGCTCGAAGAGTTTGCCGTGGTGGTACTGGTGTGCGCGCTGTTCCTTTTCCACCTGCGCTCCGCGCTGGTGGCGATGGTCTCTCTGCCGCTGGGGATCCTCGGTGCTTTTGTGGTGATGCACTATCAGGGCATTAACGCGAATATGATGTCGCTCGGCGGGATCGCCATTGCCATCGGGGCGATGGTGGATGCGGCAATTGTGATGATTGAAAACATGCACAAGGTGCTGGAGCAGTGGCGGCATGATAATCCGGGCAAGGAGCCCGCGCCGGGGGAATACTGGCGTCTGGCGGAAAAGGCGGCGGTTGAAGTGGGACCAGCGCTGTTTTGCAGCCTGTTAATCATCACGCTGTCATTTATACCGGTTTTTTCGCTGGAAGCGCAGGAGGGGCGAATGTTCTCGCCGCTGGCGTTCACCAAAACCTGGTCGATGGCCGTGGCCGCCGGGCTTGGGATCACCCTGGTGCCGGTGCTAATGGGCTTTTTCATTCGCGGGAAAATCCCGGATGAGAAGGCAAACCCGATCAACCGCCTCCTGATCCGCCTGTATGAGCCGCTGCTGGACAAGGTACTGACCTTCCCGAAAATGACGCTGGCACTGGCATGTCTGCTGCTGATCGCCACGCTCTGGCCGCTGAGCCGCCTGGGCAGCGAATTTATGCCGCCGCTGGATGAAGGGGATTTACTCTATATGCCCTCCACGCTGCCGGGGATCTCTGCTCGCGAGGCATCGCGGCTGCTTCAGCAGACGGACCGCTTGATCAAAAGCGTACCGGAGGTCGCGAGCGTGTTTGGCAAAGCCGGTCGCGCGGAGTCGGCAACCGATCCCGCGCCATTAACCATGCTGGAAACAACCATTCACTTTAAGCCCCGCGAGCAGTGGCGGCCAGGAATGACGCCGCAAAAGCTGGTGGAGGAGCTTGATAAAACCGTGTCGCTGCCGGGTATTGCCAATGTGTGGGTGCCGCCTGTCCGTAACCGCCTGGACATGCTGGCAACCGGGATCAAAAGCCCGGTCGGCATTAAGGTGAACGGCAATAATATTGCCGACATTGAGCGCGTGGCCCGGCAGATTGAGCAGGTGGTGAAGGACGTTCCTGGCGTTTCCTCTGCGCTGGCGGAGCGTCTGGAAGGCGGGCGCTACGTGGATATACGTATCGACCGGCAAAAAGCGGCGCGCTACGGCGTTTCCGTCGATGAACTGCAAAGCCTGGTCTCCACGCTGGTCGGGGGTGATAACATTGGCGAGGTGATCCAGGGACGCGAGCGGTATCCCATCAACCTGCGTTATCCCCGCGATTTGCGTGATAACGTCGACACGTTGCGGGTGTTGCCGGTAGTGACCGCCAGCGGTAGCCAGGTGGCGCTGGGGGAATTGGCCGATATCGTCGTGACGGAAGGCCCACCGATGCTAAAAAGTGAAAACGCGCGCCTTTCCAGCTGGATCTACGTGGACTTGCGCGGGCGCGATCTGAAGTCCGCCGTGGATGAAATGCAAAAACGGGTGGAGGAGAAGGTGGTATTGCCGCAGGGCGTGTCTCTCTCCTGGTCCGGGCAGTTTGAATATCTGGAACGGGCGACCGCGACGCTCAAAATAGTCTTACCTGTCACGCTGATGATTATATTCGTCCTTTTATGGTTAACCTTCAGGCGGATATCAAATGTCCTGATAATAATGGGGACATTGCCTTTCGCGCTTATTGGGGGCGTGTGGTTACTGTGGCTGCTTGAATATAATTTGTCAGTGGCGGGGGCCGTTGGCTTTATCGCCCTTTCCGGAGTGGCGGCAGAATTCGGCGTAATTATGGTTCTTTATTTGAATCATGCGCTCGATAAATATCACAGGCTGGAGCCAGAAGGGGGAAATACGGTGCTGATGCGGGCGATCCACGAAGGTGCCGTTCTGCGCGTGCGTCCGAAGGTGATGACGGTCGCCACTATTATGGCGGGACTGCTGCCCATCATGTGGGGCAGTGGGAGTGGCTCAGAGGTGATGCAACGTATTGCCGCGCCGATGATTGGTGGCATGGTAACGGCACCGTTATTATCGATGTTAGTTATTCCCGCACTCTACAAATTGTTACATCAACGTTAAATATGTCAACTGCATGTGCTTATTCAGGCATGCAGTTTATGTATCCTCAGATTATTCCCAGGAACGGGATGGTAATTAGGAATAACACTCATGCTGTTAAGCGTTCATTCAAGTATTCTGTGTTAAGGTCTGCACCGAATACTAAATATGGTAATGGCATTGTGATTGTACGAATTAAATTCCCCCTGATTTTGTTGTTTATTATTGGGCAGTTATCGTTTGCGTCTGCGGTTAATGCAGACAGCAATACAGCGGATAAAGGCTGGTTCACCACCTTCACGGATAACGTCGCGCAAACATGGAACGAACCTGAGCATTACGATCTCTATATTCCGGCCATTACGTGGCATGCACGTTTTGCCTACGATAAAGAAAAAACTGACCGTTATAACGAGCGTCCGTGGGGGGCCGGCTTCGGTCAGTCTCGCTGGGATGAAAAAGGTAACTGGCATGGCCTGTACCTGATGGCGTTTAAGGACTCCTACAATAAATGGGAGCCTATTGGTGGCTACGGCTGGGAAAAAACCTGGCGCCCGTTATCAGACGACAACTTCCGTCTGGGGCTGGGCTATACGGCAGGGTTCACGGCGCGTGATAACTGGAAATACATTCCTGTTCCGGTACTGCTGCCGCTTGCCTCCATCGGCTATGGTCCGGCAACGTTTCAGATGACCTACATACCGGGTACCTATAACAACGGTAACGTTTACTTTGCCTGGATGCGGTTTCAGTTTTAACTGAATTTTTCTGCTAAATCGGCCAAAAAACGCACAGATATTGAAATGTAAAGGATAAAAATCGAACAGCGAAAATTAACGCGACTTTTGTCACTTTTTATCAAAGATCCGCTGGACAAAACGCCTCACAATTGTTGTACTGATACCCGACACAGCATTTGTGTCGTTTTTTAATGTAAAGGTAATTTTGATGTCTAAGATTAAAGGTAACGTTAAGTGGTTTAATGAGTCCAAAGGATTCGGTTTCATTACTCCTGAAGATGGCAGCAAAGACGTGTTCGTACACTTCTCTGCAATCCAGTCTAATGGTTTCAAAACTCTGGCTGAAGGTCAGCGCGTAGAGTTCGAAATCACTAACGGTGCCAAAGGCCCTTCTGCTGCTAACGTAATCGCTCTGTAATTCAGACGCGTCAGCAAGAATTTCAAAACCCGCTCAATGAGCGGGTTTTTTTCGTTCTGAATCAACCAATAAGATAGATCTTCAGGAAGCTGGCCACAATCGCGACGCTTAGCAATACCATACCCACGCCTGACAGAGTTTCTTTCATGCTATCACCCTCATTCAATATTGAGCCAAGAGTGACAGAGAAAAATTAAGCCAACATTAAGGTTGCCGCGCTTAATGTCCGCTGGCGGAGGAAAATAACCAGAATGCGATCGCAGTCATCGCAAACGAGCCAAGCATGTTAACGGCAATGTTGGTCAGCGCCCAGCCCATCCGGCCTTCCTGAAACAGAAAGACCACCTCCGCAGAGAAGGTAGAAAACGTTGTTAAACCGCCGCAGAAACCAGTTGTAATCAGAACCTTCCACATAGGGTCGATGTTGGTCATGCGATTAAACCAGGCCAGCCCCATCCCAATAATAAACGCCCCGATCAGATTTGCCGCCAGTGTCCCCATCGGAATGGCCTGATGCAGGGGGTTAAACCGCATGCTTAAGAGCCACCGCGCAACGCTACCCGTGCCTCCACCAATAAAAACGGCTATAAGTAGTTGTAACACTGTCAATACCTGCTATTTGCTGTGTAAGTGCGTCGAGTGTAACGCTGTTTTTAACCGGGAGACAATTATGTATGTTGCAGTAGGGCAGTTCGCGGTGACGCCGGACTGGAATGAAAACGCGGAAAAATGCGTCTCCCTGATGCATCAGGCGAAGCAAAAGGGGGCGTCGTTGCTGGTACTTCCCGAGGCGTTACTGGCCCGTGATGATGGCGATCCAGACCTGTCGGTAAAGTCTGCGCAAACGCTGGAAGGGGAGTTTCTGAAACGACTGCTGGCCGAAAGCGTTGGCAACACGCTCACCACCATCTTGACGGTCCATATTCCGTCCTCGCCGGGGCGCGCGGTAAACACGCTGGTGGCGATACGTGAGGGTGCCATCGTCGCGAGCTACGCCAAACTTCATCTGTATGATGCGTTCAGCGTTCAGGAGTCGCGCCTGGTCGATCCGGGGAGTGTAATTCCGCCGCTGATTGAGGTCGAGGGTTTTAAGATTGGCCTGATGACCTGCTACGATATCCGTTTTCCCGAGCTGGCGCTGAACCTGGCATTGCAGGGGGCCGAGGTGCTGGTTCTGCCTGCCGCGTGGGTCAAAGGACCGCTTAAGGAGCATCACTGGGCGACGCTGCTGGCAGCACGCGCGCTGGATACCACCTGTTACGTGGTAGCCGCGGGTGAATGTGGTAACAAAAATATCGGGCAGAGCAGGGTTGTCGATCCGCTGGGGGTGACGGTTGCGGCAGCAGCGGAGACACCTGCGTTATTGCTGACGGAGATAATTTTCGCCCGAATAGCGCTTGCGCGTCAGCAATTACCTGTTCTGCGCAACCGCAGGTTTGCGCCACCGCAATTAATGTGATGTTTTTTTCAACAATGCTTGATTCACCTTGTTACAGATTGCTATTGTGTGCACGCGCCAAATGACCGTTAATACGTTCAGGTTTTTTGGCGGAATGCAGCCTGTTTCATGTAAAGAAGGTATTTATGGGTGAGATTAGTATTACCAAACTGCTGGTGGTTGCCGCACTGGTCGTCCTGCTGTTCGGTACCAAGAAGTTACGCACGCTGGGTGGAGACCTGGGTGCTGCCATTAAGGGCTTTAAGAAAGCAATGAACGATGACGACGCGGCAGCAAAGAAAAGCGCCGAAGATGACATCACTGCACAGAAGCTTTCACACAAAGAGTAATGGCAATGCTGCAAGGCTTGCATAAAAAAACCGGCTCACGAGGCCGGTTTTTTGTTTTACTGTAAATAAATTTTACAGCTTTATTTCACTTCTTCGCCCTTCGCCTGCATATCGGCGTGATAAGAGGAGCGAACAAACGGACCGCACGCGGCATGGGTAAAGCCCATCGCCATCGCTTCGGCTTTCATTTCATCGAACTCATCCGGGCTCACGTAACGCTGTACAGGCAGGTGGTGACGGCTTGGCTGGAGGTACTGGCCCAGCGTCAGCATGGTGACGCCGTGGCGGCGCAGATCGCGCATCACTTCAATGATCTCAGCGTTGGTTTCACCCAGGCCGACCATCAGGCCGGACTTGGTTGGAATATGCGGATGGGCTTCTTTAAAGCGCTCCAGCAGCTTCAGCGACCAGTTGTAGTCTGCACCGGGACGTACCTGTCGGTAGATACGCGGTACGTTCTCCAGGTTGTGGTTGAACACATCTGGTGGCGTCGCGGTCAGGATATCGAGCGCGCGATCCATACGGCCACGGAAGTCTGGCACCAGCGTCTCAATCTTAATGTTCGGGCTTTTTTCGCGGATGGCGGTAATACAGTCAGCAAAATGCTGAGCACCGCCATCGCGCAGATCGTCACGGTCAACGGAGGTGATAACAACATAACGCAGCGCCATATCGGCAATCGTCTGCGCCAGTTTTTGCGGTTCGTTTGCGTCAGGCGCAACAGGACGGCCATGGGCAACGTCACAGAACGGACAGCGGCGGGTGCAGATGGCACCCAGAATCATAAATGTCGCGGTACCGTGATTGAAACATTCAGCAAGGTTAGGGCAGGAGGCCTCTTCACAGACAGAGTGAAGGCCATTTTTGCGCATCGCCGCTTTGATCCCCTGGATACGCGAAGAGTCGGCCGGAAGTTTGATTTTCATCCATTCCGGTTTTCTTAACAGCGCCTCGCGCTCTGTAGCCACGTTTTTAACCGGGATAAGGGCCATTTTATCGGCATCGCGGTATTTAACACCGCGTTCCATCACAATGGGTTTACTCATAGCGTGCGTGTTCCAGTTGCGAATATCGAAGGAAAGCGTTTCAATTCAAGGGAATGTTGTAATTATCAACTATTTTTGAACGAACGACAGGCAGTATATCATTTAAAGGGGCGATAAAGCAGCCTGCCAGGTCGCCAATTTGTAAAATAGTTGTTGTTTTGTGCCTTTTGCCCCGCTTGCGGCAGGGGCTTGTGCTGAAAGGCGGGATCAGAACGCCTGGCGGATCACGTTAATGACGTTTTCCAGCACCGGATCGCGCAGGCTTAGCTTGTTATAATGCAGTGAGATTTCAACAGATTCCGTCGTAAGTTGACTCAATGGAATGCTCTCCAGCGGCCAGCACTTTTGAAGCAGAGTGAAGAGACGCACAGGCATAATACAGAGCAAATCGCTGCTGCCAATAAGGGCCGCGAGGGTAAACATATTGTAACTGCTGAAGCTGATCAGACGGTCCGGGAACAGTTCGTCAATACGCTGGCGCAGCGGATCCGGACCCTGCCCCTCGGACATAAAGGTTGCATGTTCGTAATGACGCAAATTTTCAGGCGTCAAAGCTGCGCCCAAAGCAGGATGACTCTGACGACACACGAGCGCCAGAGAGTCGGTATAGAGAACGTTATGCCCTAATGCCCTGGCCGCGAAGCTGTTGCTGTCGATGATCAGGTCCGTCTGGAATTGTGCCAGCTGAGTTTCCGGATCGTTAACGGGCACGTTGCGGATCAGCAGCTGTGGCGCATGCTGTTTAACAGCCTGGTAAATAGCGGGCATGACCAGAACGCCCACAGAGGGAGAGGTGCCTATGGTGATGGTTCGTTGCTTATCGTAACTGCCGGTGAGATCCAGCGCGCCCAGAATCGATTCCAGACCCTGGCTGATGTACTCATGCAGATGGGTGGCGTACGCGGTGGGGGTTACGCCCTGGCCTTTACGAATAAATAAGGGATCGGGAAATATCGCGCGCAATTTTTGAATTGACTGGCTAATAGCGGAGGGCGTGAGATTAAGAATTTTCGCAGCATTAACGATACCTTTGTGGACATATACCGCCTCAAAAATAGTCAATAAATTGAGATCAATATTACGTAAAGTCCGGAAAATTTGCGGCTTATCTTCGCCGCTGGTTTCATTCAGGCGTTTGGCTGGTAAATTAGTAGGCTCCACGCTCTTACTCCGTATCCATTCACAATATGAATGATAGTTGAATTTATTTATTATGCTTGCAGAGATTCGTAAAGTGTTTCGCAAGTTTCCCTTGTTTATCGAAAACAAGCAGTTGGGTGATTATCACGCACGTTACACGATACCCGGTGATGGTACTATTAAGGTTCTAATTAATATGGGACGCTAATATATGGGCGACTCGAAAATATAGAATATGCGGTTTATTGTAAAGCGTAAATGCGGCAATTAAGCAGTGGCTGGTCAAATAACCGAACCACTGTCGGAAGTGTGTTAAGCAGCAATATATTCGTAGTCAGGATTGTTAAGCAGCGCTAAAAACTTCTTCAGAAGCACGGGGCGGATATTCTCAGGGGTGGCGGTATCGACCCACTGGCGCATTTGCGTCATTTCCATACCGGCATACCCGCATGGGTTGATGCGCTGGAAAGGGGTCAGATCCATATTGATATTCAGCGCCAGCCCGTGGAACGAGCAGCCTTTACGGATACGCAGCCCCAGCGAACAGATCTTCATCTCTCCCACGTAGACGCCCGGGGCATCGGCGCGAGGGTGAGCATCGATACCGTACTCAGCGAGCGTGTTCACCACGGTTTGTTCCAGTAAGGTCACGAGCTCACGCACGCCCAGCTTTCTGCGTTTCAGGTTAAGCAGGACATACATTACCTGCTGGCCCGGGCCGTGGTAGGTTACCTGTCCACCGCGATCGCTCTGGATCACCGGGATATCACCCGTCATCAATAAATGTTCGGCTTTTCCTGCCTGGCCTTGAGTAAACACCGGCAAGTGTTCAACCAGCCAGATTTCATCAGGGGTGGTGTCATCGCGCATATCGGTAAAGTCATGCATAGCCTGAGAGACTGGCTCGTAAGGCTGTAGCCCAAGATGGCGGACAAGAATTTTATCCTGGTACAAAAGGACGTCTCCGAAGACAAGGGAGAATAGGTAACGGGGAGTATATCACAGCGGGGAAGTGGGTTACCCGGCAAACCGGGTAACCGCTGAGGGACTACAGCACCATACGAACAATTTCGATATTGCCGAGCTCTTCGTACAGCGTCTCAACCTGCTCAATATGTGTCGCAGTGATGGTGATTGAGACCGAGTGGTAGTTACCTTTGCTGCTCGGTTTGACTGATGGAGAGTAGTCACCCGGCGCATGGCGCTGTACCACTTCAACCACCTGATCAACCAGCTCAGGTTTCGCCAGACCCATTACTTTGTAAGTAAAAGGGGTAGGGAATTCAAGCAGTTCGTTAAGTTTGGTTTTCATGTCAGCTCCGGCGTGTGTATAAAAAATAATAACTCCCGCCACGGGGCGGGAGTTTTACTGATACGTAGTATATGGGGATCAAAATCACACTTTCAAGTGTTCGATTTTTAACCAAACCAGTGATGGAACATCAGCTTAATGTAATCAATGATTTTGCCGAAGAAATTGCCTTCAGGAATTTCCTCCAGCACCACCAGCGGGCGCTGATCGATGGTTTTGCCATCCAGCTGGAAGTTAATCGTACCCACGACCTGATTCTTTTGCAGCGGGGCGTGCAGCTCGGTGGTATTCAGCACGTAGCTGGCTTTCAGATCTTTCATACGACCGCGTGGGATCGTCAGATAGAGATCTTTGTCCACGCCCAGGGAAGCGCGATCGTTATCGCCAAACCAGACAGGTTCAGAGGCAAATTCTTTACCGGCTTTCAGCGGGTTCACGGTTTCGAAGAAGCGGAAGCCCCAGGTCAGCAGCTTTTTGCTTTCCGTTTCGCGGCCTTTAAACGTACGTCCCCCCATCACGGCAGAGATCAGACGCATCTGGCCTTCAGTGGCGGAGGCCACCAGGTTATAGCCGGCTTTATCGGTGTGGCCAGTTTTGATGCCGTCGACGTTCAGGCTGTTGTCCCACAGCAGGCCGTTACGGTTGGTCTGACGAATGCCGTTGAAGGTGAACTCTTTCTCTTTGTAGATAGAGTACTCGTTTGGCACATCGCGGATCAGCGCCTGACCGATCAGCGCCATGTCACGCGCGGAGCTGTACTGACCCTCGGCGTCCAGGCCGTGAACGGTCTGGAAGTGGCTGTTTTTCAGGCCCAGGGCGGAGACGTAGCTGTTCATCAGGCCCACAAACGCGTCCTGGCTGCCCGCTGCAAAATCGGCCATGGCCACGCAGGCGTCGTTACCGGACTGCAAGTTGATGCCACGGATAAGCTGAGAGACCGGAACCTGCATGCCTGGCTTCAGGAACATCAGCGATGAACCTTTGAACACCGGGTTGCCGGTTGCCCACGCATCGTTACCGATGGTCACCAGGTCGGTTTCTTTGAATTTGCCTGCTTTCATGGCCTGGCCGATAACATAGCTGGTCATCATTTTGGTCAGGCTGGCCGGATCGCGGCGGGCATCGGCGTTCTGTTCTGCCAGAACTTTGCCGGAGTTGTAATCAATCAGGATGTAGGATTCCGCGTCGATCTGCGGAACGCCAGGGATCATGGTCTTGATGTTCAGGTCGTCCGCGTGAGCTGCGGAGAACGCAGCAGCGCAAAGGGCCGTGGTCAGCGCCATGCGCTGCACAAAACGAGCAGAAAAAGTGGTCTTCATGGTCAGAACTACGACATCCGTAATGGAATTAAAAAAAGTGCCTTACTATAGCAAATGCTATACGGGCAGGCATCCGACTTTCATCATGAGAGTGTTAACGTGCTTTACACAAACTGACATTTCGGATACCACCGAATAATTATTTTGCAACAGCGATAAACGACTGGAGCTGCGCCTCGCTCTGCAAACGCTGTTGCAGGGACGCTGCCTGCGATTTGCTGGCAAACGGACCCATCTGGATACGCCATACCGCACCGTTTTGCTCAACGCGGCCTGGCACGCCAAACTGCTTGCTTAAACGCTGCTGATATTGCTCTGCACGGGTCCGATCGCTGACGGCGCCAACCTGAACCACGTAGCTGCCGCTCGCCGTCGCAGGCGCCGCAGTCTGCGTAGCAGCAGGCGCGGTCACCGGGGCGGCTTGTGTAGCGGGTGCAGCAGCGACGGGCGCAGGCGCTGGGGCAGGTTCATTTGATTCAATCACGCCCGGCGCTAACGTGGTGGGTGCGCCAAGGAAACCACTGCTTTTCACCGGGGCGCCGGTCGCGTCTTCACTTTGCAGCGTATCGTTGCTGATAGCACGCACTTCACCCTGCGGCTGTGCGGGCTCTGCCGGCGTTGAAGCGCCCCCCATACCACCGCTCAGATCCGGGCGAGCGGGCAGGGCATAGGTCTGTTTCGCGACCGTGGTACAGGCCGTGCCCGGGCCAGACAGTGAACCATCCTGCGCCACGATAATCGGGTCGATACGCACTTTAGTATTGTTTGAGGTGTTCAGACGGTCGGCCGCCGCGCGGGACAGGGAGATCACGCGATCGGTGCCGTAAGGGCCGCGATCGTTGATACGCACCACGATCATTCGGCCATTCGCCAGGTTAGTGATGCGTGCATAGCTCGGGACAGGCAACGTCGGGTGTGCCGCCGTGATCTGCATCGGATCGAAGGTTTCACCCGACGCGGTCAGATTGCTGCCGGGCTCAGCGTCATAGATGGCAGCAAAGCCAGCCTGGCTGAAACGGGAAGGATCCTGAACGATTTTATAGCTTTTACCGTCGCGCTGATAATCCTGATTCACGCTGGCGTTCAGCGGTTCATAAACGGGATCGGCACCGCTAATCTCAACAATCGGGCCATTACAGACCGCAGGCTGCGGCGGCGCGACGGTTGCCTGTTGCTGACCATCATCACTTGTACAGGCGGCAAGTAAACTTGCTGCGATGCAGATCCCCAGCCACTGCTTACGCATTGCGATCCCCTTATTTTTATACGCTTTTGGACAACATTTTCCTGTGGGTATGGATCGACATGACGATACCAAACCCGGCCATCAACACGATCAGTGCCGAGCCCCCGTAACTCACCAGCGGCAGCGGTACGCCAACAACCGGCAGAATACCACTCACCATACCAATATTTACGAAGACATAAACGAACAAAATCAACATTAATCCGCCTGCCATCACGCGACCAAAGGTGGTTTGCGCGCGCGCGGCAATCCACAAACCTCGCATGATCAGCAGCACGTAGAGTGCAAGCAGCACCAGGATGCCAACCAGCCCTAACTCCTCAGCCAGAACGGCAAAGATAAAGTCGGTGTGGCGTTCCGGTAAAAATTCGAGCTGCGACTGCGTACCGTGCAGCCAGCCTTTACCACGCAGGCCTCCGGAGCCAATCGCAATCTTCGACTGAATAATATGATAGCCTGCGCCCAGCGGATCGGTCTCGGGATCGAGCAGCATCATAACGCGCTGACGCTGGTAATCATGCATCAGGAAGAACCAGAGGATGGGGATAAACGCGGCAACCAGCACCACGGCGATACCAATCAGACGCCAGCTCAGGCCGGACAGGAAGAGGACGAACAGGCCGGAGAGGGCGATAAGAATTGAAGTACCGAGGTCCGGCTGTGCGGCCACGAGCAGCGTCGGCAGGAAAATCAGCACCAGCGCAATGGCGGTATTTTTCAACGACGGCGGGCAGACGTCGCGGTTAATAAAACGCGCCACCATCAGCGGGACGGCGATTTTGGCGATTTCCGACGGCTGGAAGCGGACAATCCCCAGATCCAGCCAGCGTTGCGCCCCTTTCGAGATGGCGCCGAAAGCATCTACTGCCACCAATAAAATAATACAGAAAATATAGAGATAGGGCGCCCAGCCCTCGTACACGCGCGGCGGTATTTGCGCCATCACCACCATAATGACCAGACCCATGGCGATCTGGCCGATTTTACGCTCCATCATGCCGATATCCTGGCCGCTGGCGCTCCAGATAACGAGGGCGCTATAGACCAGCAGAGCCAGCAGGATCAGCAGCATGGCAGGGTCGATGTGGATCTTGTCCCACAGCGATTTTTTATTCGGATTATCCGTCATGATTATTGGTCCTCCGCCGCAGCGGCTGCCGGGTTTTCAGCTGGCAGTTCGGTGTTGTTGTCACCCAGCATGATGTGGTCGAGGATTTGACGCATGATGGTACCCACCGCCGGGCCTGCGCCGCCGTTCTCAAGAATCATCGCCACCGCAACCTGCGGGTTATCATAAGGGGCAAACGCCGTCATGAGCTTGTGGTCACGCAGACGTTCGGCAATTTTATGTGCGTTATAAGTTTCATTCGCTTTCAGACCGAAGACCTGAGCCGTACCTGATTTCGCGGCTACCTTATACGGTGCGCCAGCGAAATATTTGTGCGCCGTCCCGTTAGGGCGGTTGGCTACACCGTACATGCCGTCTTTCGCGATTTCCCAGTACCCGGAATGAATGTCACCCACCGGCGGCTCGTGCGGCTGTATCCATGGCACTTTTTTGCCGTCTTCAACGGTGCTTTGCAGCAGGTGCGGCACTTTCACAACGCCATCGTTAATGAGGATCATCATCGCCTTGTTCATTTGCAACGGCGTTGCCGTCCAGTAGCCCTGGCCGATCCCTACCGGAATGGTGTCACCCTGATACCAGGGTTTTTTAAAGCGCTTCAGCTTCCATTCGCGGGTTGGCATGTTGCCGGAACGCTCTTCAGCCAAATCTATACCGGTGTAATGCCCGTAGCCGAATTTGCTCATCCATTCAGACAGACGGTCAATACCCATGTCGTAGGCGACCTGATAGAAGAAGGTATCCGCCGACTCCTCCAGTGATTTGGTCACGTTCAGATGGCCGTGGCCCCATTTTTTCCAGTCGCGGTAGCGTTTCTCAGAGCCAGGCAACTGCCACCAGCCGGGGTCAAACAGACTGGTATTGCGGGTGATGACGCCCGCGCTTAGCGCAGACACGGCGACATACGGTTTAACCGTTGAAGCTGGAGGATAAACCCCCTGCGTCGCGCGATTCACCAGCGGCGTGTTTGGATCGTTGAGCAGGCCGGAGTAATCCTTGCTGGAGATACCATCCACGAACAGGTTCGGATCGTAGCTTGGCATCGAAACCATCGCCAGAATGCCGCCGGTACGCGGGTCGGTCACAATAACCGCAGCACGGCTACCCGCCAGCAGCGTCTCGATATACTGCTGTAGCTTCAGGTCGAGCGTCAGATAGACGTCATGCCCCGCCTGCGGGGGAACCTCTTTCAGCTGACGGATCACGCGGCCACGGTTGTTAACTTCAACCTCTTCATACCCGGTCTGACCGTGCAGCACGTCTTCGTAATAACGTTCGATCCCCAGCTTGCCAATATCATGGGTTGCGGCGTAGTTAGCCAGCTTGCCGTCTTTATCAAGGCGTTCGACGTCTTTATCGTTGATTTTGGAGACGTAACCAATGACGTGCGTCAGCGCGGAGCCGTAAGGATAGTAGCGGCGTTTATAGCCTTTGACTTCCACACCGGGGAAACGGTACTGGTTAACGGCAAAACGGGCGACCTGCACTTCCGTCAGGTTGGTTTTTACCGGAATGGAGGTGAAGCGGTGAGAACGTGCGCGCTCTTTTTTGAACGCAGCGATATCGTCATCAGTCAGGTCGACAACGCTTCTCAGCGCGTTCAGGGTATCCTGCACGTTATCCACTTTCTCGGGCATCATCTCTATCTGGTAGATGGTGCGATTAAGCGCCAGCGGCGTGCCGTTACGATCGTAGATAATGCCGCGGCTGGGCGCGATGGGCACCAGCTTGATACGGTTTTCGTTTGAGCGGGTCTGGTAATCGGTATAGCGGACAATTTGCAGATTATAGAGGTTGGCGATCAGCACGCCGGTAAGCAGCAAAATCCCCGTAAAGGCGACCAGCGCCCGGCGCACAAACAGCGCGGACTCAGCCGTATAGTCGCGAAAAGAATTCTGTAGTTTCATCCGCTGCTTAAATTACCCTGGTCAGTCATTACTCGCGGTGATAAGGGTGGTTGGTAGTGATGCTCCATGCGCGATACAAACTTTCTGCCACGAGAACCCGTACAAGCGGGTGGGGCAGCGTCAGCGCCGAGAGTGACCAACTTTGTTCTGCTGCCGCTTTGCAGGCGGGAGATAACCCCTCTGGTCCGCCAATCAACAGACTGACGTCCCGACCATCCTGCTTCCAGCGCTCCAGTTCGTGCGCCAGCTGCGGCGTATCCCAGGGTTTGCCCGGAATATCGAGGGTCACGATGCGGTTTTTGCCTGCGGCAGCCAGCATCAGTTCTCCCTCTTTATCGAGAATACGTTTGATATCTGCGTTCTTGCCGCGCTTTCCTGCTGGGATCTCCACCAGTTCGAACGGCATATCTTTTGGAAAACGACGCAGATACTCAGTAAAACCGGTTTGTACCCAGTCCGGCATTTTGGTGCCGACGGCGACCAGCTGCAACTTCACGCATTAACCCCAGAGTTTTTCCAGCTCATACAGGCGACGGCTCTCTTCCTGCATGACGTGGACAATCACATCGCCGAGATCGACAACCACCCAGTCAGCGGTCGCTTCACCTTCAACGCCCAGCGGAAGCAGCCCTGCCGCACGCGATTCCTGAACAACATGGTCAGCAATCGAAACAACGTGACGAGTTGAGGTCCCGGTGCAGATGATCATGCAGTCGGTGATGCTGGATTTACCCTTAACGTCGATAGCGATGATGTCCTGACCTTTCAGGTCATCAATTTTGTCGATAACAAAATCCTGGAGTGCTTTACCCTGCAAGTTTTCCCCCTGGGTGAATGAGATTGTACAACTATGAATTCGTGGCCAGTCAGTATACCTGAACTGACGCCAGTCGCGGGACAAATGTCACCGCCCGGCTTTTGAAGGCGGGTATCATCCCACCCTCCGCCTGAGATTGCATCGCCATTTTTGTAAAACAATTTCTGTAAAGCAGCGATCGGCGGGAAAGTCTGGCAGCGGAGGATATCAGTATGGCTTAGCCTGTCAAGGCAGGATAATCATTAACGGACAATTTCGCCGGCGATGCTCAGACATCTGTACTTTTCTGATACAGACCGTGTGCGTGGATATAGGCCAGCACGGGCGAGGGGAGGAGATCGTCACAGTCTAAACCCTGCTGGAGACGCTCGCGGATGAGGGTCGCGGAAATATCAAACCACGGCGTTTCAGCGAGATAAATTTTCCCGGCGGGGAGACTGTGCAGGTCTTCTATATTGTCCGTCAGATGCGCGTCAAGCCACTGCTGATGCTGTGCGTCGCGCATGTTCAGCGGGTAGCCCGGACGGCGGCAGACCAGCAGATGACTGTTTTCCAGAATGGTTTCGTACTGGTACCAGCTGGGAAAATTGAGCAAGGAATCCTGGCCGATGATAAACGCCAGCGGTTTCATGGGCCCTTGCTCAGCGCGCCACTCCCGCAGCGTTTGCGATGTCCAGGAAGGGGTATCCCTGCGCAGTTCACGCTCATCCAGCGTGAAGAGAGGCTTATCGGCGATAGCCAGTGCGAGCATCGCTTTACGCTGCTCGCTGGTTGCTTCTGGCTGAGGACGGTGCGGCGGAACATTGTTGGGCATGATGATTACCCGCTGCAACCCAATCAAATTCGCGAGGATTTCTACCGGCTTAAGATGCCCATAGTGTACCGGGTCGAAGGTCCCGCCATACATTGCCTGTAAAGAATGCATATCACCCATCGATAAATACGTCTGCCAGCGCCTTATGGCAGAGCAGCAAAGAGAGGCTCTCCAGCTCCGCCCAGACAGACTGGCCGTAATCCTGTTTTAACGTCAGTTCGGCGCGCATCAGAAGTTGTACTGCCTGACGCAACTGCTCCTGGCTCAGGCGGTTTATCGCCTCCGTGGTCATCGCCCGACGGTTTTGCCAGACGCGATGTTTGTCGAATAAGGCGCGCAGGGGCGTGTGTGCTGACTGGCGTTTAAGGTTGTTCAGCAGCAGTAATTCGCGCTGGAGCGTACGGAGCAGGATGACCGGCTCACTCCCTTCCAGGCGCAGCTGTTGCAGGATGTGCAGAGCACGCTTACTTTTCGCCGACAGCAGCGCATCAACCCAGTGGAAGGGGGTAAAGTGCGCGGCATCATTCACCGCCTGTTCCACGCGCGGCAGCGTCAGCTTACCATCGGGCCACAGCAGGGCGAGCCTGTCCAGCGCCTGCGCCAGTGCCAGAAGGTTGCCTTCGTAGCAGTAGCACAGGAGCTGACTGGCGGCCTCATCCAGCTGCAAATTGTGCTGCTTTGCTCGCGCGGCAACCCATTTTGGCAGATGCGCCTGCTCTGGCGTCTGGCAGGTGACCAGCACCGCACTGGGGGCTAGCCGGGTAAACCAGGCCGCGTTTTCCTGCGCTTTTGTGAGTTTGTTGCCGCGTACGATAAGCAGCAGATCGCCGTGTAACAAACTCACCAGCATAGCCAGCTGTTCATTGATGGCAGCGTTAGGACCATTCTCCGGCAGCAGGATCTGGATTGTCTGACGAGAGGCAAACAGGCTCATGGCCTGACAAAGCGAGAAGATAGCGTTCCAGTCGGTACTGTTATCGATCTGGAACGTATGATGCTCATCGAAACCCTGCGCGGCTGCCGCATGGCGAACCGCATCAAGGCTTTCCTGAAGTAACAGGGGGTCATTGCCGAGTAGCAGATAGGCCGCGCGCAGCCCTTCGTTGAGCTGCGCGCGGAGTTGTTCAGGATACAACCTGATCATCAGTTACCCAGAGACGTTGGCATATCCGGCGTGCTGGCATCCGGTGTTTCGATGACGTCAGCGCCTTTTTTCGTCGACGCGGCAATGGCAGGCAGTCTGCGGATCAGCTGTTCCGCGGCCTTATCGTACATCTCTTTGATGATAATCTGCTGTTCGGCGTCTTTTGCCAGCGCCGTCTGCGGGTTATCGAAGAACGAGCGGTAGACTTTGGTATTGATAGGGTAAATATCTTTACCTGGCATCAAGACGGCCGCATCAACGGTAAGCACCATCTGATATTCCGCCGTTCGCCCATCCTGGAAGATCGAGGCCGTATCTTGTGACAGCGTTGATTTCAGGACGCGAAGCGAAGGAACATCCTGACGCAGGGTTCCCTTCTCGATCAGCTCAACATCGTTCAAACGCAGCTGGTTACGAATGGCCCGGCTTAGCGGTCCGTTCGGATCGGATGAGTCGAAGATCATCGTTTTCATCTGAGCAGGCACTGCCGTGGTGTTGCGCAGGTGCCAGCCACAGCCAGCGGTGACCAGCACCGCCAGAGATAAGAGTATTGTTGCCAGTTGTCGCACGTTTCCTCCCGCGCTTAGCCAACGACCAGATTCAGCAGTTTACCAGGTACGTAGATCACTTTACGTACGGTAACGCCCTCAAGGTATTTCGCGACCAGATGCTCCTGGCCTGCGCGCTCGCGAACCTGTTCTTCGGTTGCGTCGACCGCGACGGTAATTTTACCGCGCACTTTACCGTTAACCTGCACCACCACCAGCGTGGTGTTTTCCACCATAGCGGATTCATCCGCCACTGGCCACGGCGCGTTGTCGATATCGCCTTCGCCTTTCAGCTCCTGCCACAGGGTGAAGCTAACGTGCGGCGTGAACGGGTTAAGCATGCGAACGACCGCCAGCAGCGCTTCACGCATTAAGGCGCGATCCTGCTCGCCGTCCTGCGGGGCTTTCGCCAGCTTGTTCATCAGTTCCATAATAGCCGCAATTGCGGTATTGAAGGTCTGACGACGACCAATATCATCGGTGACTTTCGCAATGGTTTTATGAACATCACGACGCAGCGCCTGCTGATCTTCGCTCAGTGCAGCCACGTTCAGCGCTGGCGCATCTCCCTGAGAGGTGTGCTCGTACACCAGTTTCCAGACGCGTTTCAGGAAGCGGTTTGCCCCTTCAACGCCGGATTCCTGCCATTCCAGCGTCATATCTGCCGGGGAGGCGAACATCATGAACAGACGCACGGTGTCAGCGCCGTAACGCTCAACCATTACCTGCGGGTCGATACCGTTATTTTTCGACTTGGACATCTTGCTCATGCCGGTATACACCAGTTCATGACCTTCGGCGTCTTTCGCCTTCACGATACGGCCTTTCTCGTCGCGCTCCACAATCGCATCAACCGGAGAAACCCAGTTACGCTCGCCGTTCGCGCCAACGTAGTAGAACGCATCTGCCAGCACCATACCCTGACACAGCAGCTGTTTTGCCGGCTCGTCGGAGTTGACGAGGCCTGCGTCACGCATCAGTTTGTGGAAGAAGCGGAAGTAGAGCAGGTGCATGATGGCGTGTTCAATGCCACCGATGTAGATGTCTACCGGCAGCCAGTAGTTTGCTGCATCGGAATCCAGCATGCCTTCTTTGTACTGCGGGCAGGTGTAGCGCGCATAGTACCAGGAGGATTCCATAAAGGTGTCGAAGGTGTCGGTTTCACGCAGCGCTGGCTGACCGTTGACGGTGGTTTTCGCCCACTCAGGATCGGCTTTGATCGGGCTGGTGATGCCGTCCATGACCACGTCTTCCGGCAGGATCACCGGCAGCTGATCTTCCGGCGTTGGCATCACGGTGCCATTTTCCAGAGTCACCATTGGGATTGGCGCACCCCAGTAACGCTGACGGGAAACGCCCCAGTCGCGCAGACGGTAGTTCACTTTACGCTCGCCCACGCCCAGGGAGGCCAGCTTGTCGGCGATGGCGTTGAAGCCTTCTTCGAAGCTAAGGCCGCTGAACTCACCGGAGTTAAACAGGGTGCCTTTTTCAGTCAGCGCTTGCTCAGAGCCGTCAGCAGCAAGAATAACAGGCTTGATGGTCAGGCCGTATTTGGTGGCAAATTCGTAGTCGCGCTGGTCGTGACCCGGCACGGCCATCACTGCGCCTGTGCCGTATTCCATCAGTACGAAGTTGGCTGCCCAGACAGGGATCGCTTCGCCCGTCAGCGGGTGAATGGCTTTAAAGTCGGTATCAACGCCTTTTTTCTCCATCGTCGCCATGTCGGCTTCGGCCACTTTAGTATTGCGGCATTCGTCGATGAAGGTCGCCAGTTCCGGATTGTTTTCTGCCGCTTTCTGCGCCAGCGGGTGACCTGCGGCCACGGCCAGGTAGGTCGCGCCCATGAAGGTGTCCGGACGGGTGGTATAGACGGTCAGGGTCTGGTCGTAGTTCTCAACGTTGAAGGTAATTTCCACACCTTCGGAACGGCCGATCCAGTTGCGCTGCATGGTCTTAACGGTATCTGGCCAGTGGTCCAGATTATCCAGATCGTTCAGCAGTTCGTCAGCGTAGGCGGTGATTTTGATAAACCACTGTGGGATCTCTTTACGCTCTACTTTGGTGTCGCAGCGCCAGCAGCAGCCGTCGATAACCTGCTCGTTCGCGAGAACGGTCTGGTCATTCGGACACCAGTTAACGGCAGAGGTCTTCTTGTACACCAGGCCTTTTTTATACAGCTCGGTGAAGAATTTCTGCTCCCAGCGGTAGTATTCCGGGGTACAGGTTGCCAGCTCGCGGCTCCAGTCATAGCCAAAGCCCAGCATTTTCAGCTGGTTTTTCATGTACGCAATGTTGTCGTACGTCCACGGAGCCGGTGCCGTGTTGTTTTTCACCGCCGCGCCTTCAGCAGGCAGGCCGAACGCATCCCAGCCGATAGGCTGAAGAACGTTTTTGCCCAGCATACGCTGGTAGCGCGCAATCACGTCACCGATGGTGTAGTTACGCACGTGGCCCATGTGTAGTCGACCAGAAGGATAGGGAAGCATCGACAGGCAGTAATACTTCTCTTTGCTCTCGTCTTCGGTTACTTCAAAGGTGCGCTTCTCGTCCCAGTGTTGCTGGACTTTTGATTCTATCTCTTCCGGGCGGTATTGCTCTTGCATGGCAGCCAGTGGTCCTGTGTTCAATACAGCTACAAATGTAGCCAATGGATGTGGTAATTCAGATCCGCATAGCATAGCCCAAACGCCCGCGTCAAAACAGCCTTTCACGCAAATGCACTTTGCAGGAATTTACCGGGTCTGTGCTTCACCTGACAAAGCGGCGGCGAAATAAGGTCTATTATTAGAGACAGTTACTTACCCGGGAGGCAAAATGATGAACAAGGTTGCTCAATTTTACCGTGAACTGGTAGCGACTCTGACGGAACGGCTGCGTAACGGCGAGCGTGATATCGACGCGCTGGTCGAACAGGCACGCGCACGCGTGACGCAAACGGGTGAGTTAACGCGAACCGAAGTGGAAGAGGTGACGCGCGCCGTGCGCCGTGACCTGGAGGAGTTCGCGCGAAGCTATGAAGAGAGCCAGGACGAGATCGCCGACAGCGTTTTTATGCGGGTCATCAAAGAGAGCCTGTGGCAGGAGCTGGCGGATATTACCGATAAAACTCAGCTGGAATGGCGTGAGGTGTTTCAGGATTTAAACCACCACGGTGTCTATCACAGCGGCGAAGTAGTGGGGTTGGGGAACCTGGTGTGTGAGAAGTGCCACCACCATATCGCCGTTTATACGCCGGAGGTGCTGTCGCTGTGTCCGAAGTGCGGGCACGACCAGTTCCAGCGTCGACCATTTGAGCCGTAGGTAAAAGCAAAATTGTTTGCACCCTCTCCCTGTGGGAGAGGGGCGGGGTGAGGGCATCAGGCCGCAGAATAATAAGCCAGCCGCTCCGCCAGCAAATCCACAAACGCTTCCCGATCGATATCCACCATTACCGTGGTATTCGGCTTGTTTCCCGTCAATGAGTAATAGTCCACCACCGTCATTCCCTGGGTATATTTCCCCTGTGTTTCCACACCAACCCAACGCTCGACCGTGGTAAACATTTCCGGCTTCAGCAGCCAGGCGATGGTGCATGGGTCATGCAGCGGGGCGCCGTGGAAGCCCCACTTCTCGGCTTTGTGATACTCCATAAAGAAGTCGAGCAGCTCGGCCACGGTCGTTGCAACCGGGTTGCCCACGGCGCGGAAGCGTTCAATATCGTCTGTCATAATCTGTGCCCGATGCGTCACGTCCAGCCCCGCCATCACAATCGGCAGGCCCGACTGGAAGACGATTTCCGCGGCTTCCGGGTCAACGAAGATGTTGAACTCTGCTGCTGGCGTCCAGTTCCCCAGCCCCATTGCCCCGCCCATGATGACGATACGGGCGATGTTGCTGTGCAGTTCAGGATGGCTGTTCAGCAGCAGCGCTACGTTGGTCTGCGGGCCGGTCGCCACCAGCGTCACGGGCTCTGCGCTCTCACGCAGCACCTTCGCCATGAGCTCGACGGCAGTGCAGTTTTGCGGTGTGAAATTCGGCTCCGGTAGCGCCGGGCCATCCAGCCCACTTTCACCGTGAACATTATCCGCAATGATCAGCTCGCGCATCAGTGGCTTAACGGCGCCACCTGCGACCGGAATATCGGTGCGTTTCAGCAGCGTCAACATGCGCAACACGTTTCGCAAGGTTTTATCCGGCGTCTGGTTCCCGGCGGAGGAGGTGACAGCTTTTACGTCCAGTTCAGGGGAAGCAAGAGCAAGGACGAGTGCGATCGCGTCATCATGACCCGGATCGCAGTCGAGAATAATTGGCTGTGCCATAGCGTTCTCCATTCTCAGCATTATTTGTGACAAGGTTAACGCTGCGATGTGATGCCGAATAGAAAAAGAGATCTAAAGCGTGAAGCAGTGCGCAATCCGCAGATTGCGCACTAAAAAGATTAATGCAGGATTTTGGCGAGGAAGTCTTTTGCACGTTCAGATTTAGGATTTGCGAAGAACTCTTCTTTTGGTGAGTCTTCAACAATTTTCCCTTCATCCATGAAGATCACGCGGTTGGCCACTTTACGGGCGAAGCCCATTTCGTGCGTCACCACCATCATGGTCATCCCTTCGTGCGCCAGCTCCACCATGACGTCCAGCACTTCGTTGATCATCTCAGGGTCGAGCGCGGACGTCGGCTCATCAAACAGCATTGCCACCGGATCCATGCACAGCGCACGCGCGATTGCCACACGCTGCTGTTGGCCGCCCGAAAGCTGGGCCGGGAACTTATTCGCATGCGCAGACAGCCCGACGCGTTCCAGCAGCTTCAGCCCCTTTTCGCGCGCCGCTTTTTTGTCGCGCTTCAGCACTTTGACCTGCGCCAGCGTCAGGTTCTCAATGATGGACAGGTGAGGGAACAGCTCAAAATGCTGGAACACCATCCCTACGTGGGAGCGAAGCTGGGCAAGGTTGGTTTTGCGGTCATTTACTTTGGTGCCGTTAACGACAATCTCGCCCTGCTGGACAGGTTCCAGCCCATTAACGGTTTTGATAAGCGTGGACTTACCGGAACCGGACGGGCCGCATACCACTACCACATCGCCTTTTTTTACTTCTGTTGAGCAGTCGGTCAGCACCTGAAAGTGCCCATACCATTTAGAAACATTTTTCAGGGAAATCATTATACCGTCCTTTTCTTCAGCCAGCTGACCAACAGCGATGCGCTTAAACTAATCACAAAATAGACCCCGCCCGCGAAGAGGATCATCTCAACCTGCGTTCCGTCACGTTCGCCAATGGTGGAGGCGGTACGGAAGAAGTCTGCCAGACTCAGCACGTAGACCAGGGAGGTATCCTGGAACAGGACGATGCCCTGCGTCAGCAGCAGCGGAACCATGGCGCGAAACGCCTGCGGCAAAATAATGAGCTTCATGGACTGCCAGTGCGTCATACCGAGCGCCAGCGCAGCGCTGGACTGCCCGCGAGAGATACTCTGAATACCTGCGCGGATGATCTCTGAGTAGTAGGCGGCTTCAAACATGGAAAACGCCACCATGGCAGAGATCAGGCGGATATCGGTCTTTGGCGACAGTCCCAGTACGTTCTGTAAAAAGCCGGGAACAATCAGATAAAACCACAGCAGCACCATGACCAGTGGAATGGAGCGGAATACGTTAACGTAAGCCGTGGCAAACCAGGCGAGCGGCTTAAAGCTCGACAGGCGCATCACTGCCAGCAGGGTGCCCCAGACGATACCGACGATAATGGCGATAACGGTGATCTTTAAGGTGATTGCCAGTCCATCCAGCAGATAGGGCATGGAGGGAACAATGGAACTCCAGTCAAAATCGTACATTTATTTGCCCCCCAGATTGCCCGGCAGGCGTACTTTGCGTTCAACCAGGTTCATCACCAGCATGATGAAAGCGTTAATCAGAACATAGGCGAGCGTGATCGCCGTGAAGGATTCCCAGGCGTGAGCGGAGTAATCCAGCAGTTTGCCCGCCTGTGCCGCCATATCCACCAGACCGATGGTTGAGGCGATAGCCGAGTTTTTTACCAGGTTCATCATCTCGGACGTCATCGGCGGAACGATGACGCGGTAAGCGTTAGGCAGCAGTACGTAACGGTAGGCCTGGGGCAGAGTCAGGCCCATTGCCAGTGCCGCATTCTTTTGCCCGCGCGGCAGTGACTGTATGGCGGCACGTACCTGCTCGCAGACGCGCGCAGCGGTGAACAGCCCCAGACACAGCATAGAGGAGACAAAAAATTGTACGTTAGGATCCAGCTCGGCCTTAAACCACATGCCGAGATCTTCCGGCAGCAGTTCCGGGATCACCAGATACCAGGTAAAGAACTGCACGATCAGCGGAACGTTACGGAACAGTTCCACATAGAGCGTGCCAATCGAAGAGAGAAAACGGTTAGGGACGGTACGCAGAATACCGAACAGCGAACCGACAAGAAACGCGATAATCCACGCCGTTATCGATAACGCAACGGTAACCTGAAAGCCGCTCCACAGCCAGCCGAGATAGGTGGTGTTGCCGAACGGGGCTTGTTGCAGAAAGATGCCCCAGTTCCAGTCAATTGACATAGTAAACTCCAGAAAAAAAAGGGTAGCAGCGCTACCCTCGAAGATTGGTGAGAAGCTCAATTTTTGCGCTGAGTGGGGAACGACCACTCAACGTATAGTCTGTCCATGCTTCCCGACAATCGAGAGGGCAGGAGATCCCGCCCCTGTCGTTCTAATTAGTTAAGAGCTTTGTCGTTTGGTGATTTGAACAGCGCTTTCATGTCGTCAGACAGTTCAAAGTTCATGTTCAGGTTTTTTGGTGGAATTGGGTTCTTGAACCATTTGTCGAACCATTTTGCCGCTTCGCCGGAGGTTTGCGCCTGAGCGATGGTGTCATCGATCAGTTTCTTGAAGTCCTCGTCACCTTTACGCAGCATACAGCCGTAGGCTTCTTTCGACTGGGCGGTACCGACGATTTCCCAGTTGTCTGGTTTCTTCGCTTTCGCGCGTTCGCCCGCCAGCAGGGCGTCATCCATCATAAACGCGACAGCACGGCCGCTTTCCAGGGTACGGAAGGAGTCGCCATGGTCTTTCGCGCTGATGATGCGCATGTCCATTTTCTTCTCGTCGTTCAGCTTGTGCAGCAGCACTTCGGACGTGGTACCGGAGGTCACGACAACCGCTTTGCCTTTCAGGTCAGCAAAATCTTTGATGTCGCCGCCTTTCTTCGTCAGCAGGCGGGTGCCCACAACGAAGATGGTGTCCGAGAAAGCGGCCTGTTTCTGACGTTCAAGGTTGTTGGTGGTTGAGCCACATTCAAAATCAAATGTGCCGTTTTGCAGCAGAGGAATACGGTTCTGTGAAGTGATGGGGATCAGCTTCACTTGCAGGTCAGGTTTGTTCAGCTTTTTCTTCACGGCTTCAACGATGGCGTTGGAGTAATCCTGTGAATAGCCCACGACTTTTTGCGTGTTGTCGTAGTAAGAGAACGGGACAGAAGATTCACGGTGGCCGACCACGATCACGCCGTTTTTGGCAATCTTGTCGAGAGTGCTTCCTGCTGCCGGAGCGTCTTCAGCGTGGACAACCCCCGCAGACATTCCCATAACCAGCATTGCTGTGGCCAGTTTACGTAATTGCATACCCAACTCCTTTCTTATCAGCGCCAGTGACGCATAGATACCCATTGTGATGTTGTTATATCTCGCGCAATGCGAGTGCAGTGTTATGCAAGCTTGTTAACATTTAGTCTGGCTTAATGTAAAGATTTTGCTGCGTTATTGTTTATTTTTGCGAAGCGCGCCGCACCATTCAGAGGCAATAATCCCTCGTTGCACCGTTTCGGTGCTACCGATGATCTATGCTGGTGCGACAAAGTTGCACGTTAAGCCAGACAGCGTTGATATGAATAAACAAAGCAACAGGCGTGCCAGAATTGAAGTTTGGGAGGAAATTGTCGGGTGGGGGCCGCGGAGAGTAGGCCGGGTAAGGCGTAGCCGACACCCGGCAACAGAAGGTAAGGTTATTTACGACGCTGACGCAGGCTCATCAGTACTGCGCCAAAGCCGAAGAGCAAGGTCAAAATCCACAGCGGCCAGTTCCCGGTGCGCGCGTAAGGCGTAAGCCCGGTAGTTGGCGTGACGTTAGTAGTCAGCACCTCACGGGTAAATTGCGGGATCATGGCCTGGATTTCACCCTGCGGACCAATCACGGCGGTAATGCCGTTATTGGTGCTGCGCAGCAACGGACGCGCCAGCTCCAGAGAACGCATTCGCGCCATCTGGAAGTGCTGCCACGGGCCAATCGATTTACCGAACCACGCATCGTTTGAGATGGTCAGCAGATAGTCGGTGTCCGGGCGGAAATTATCGCGCACCTGCTCGCCGAGGATAATCTCGTAGCAAATGGCGGCCGTCAGGGCAAAACCGTGCGCATGCAGCTGCGGCTGAACGTAAGGGCCCCGGCTGAATGAGGACATCGGCAAATCAAAGAACGGTGCCAGTGGGCGCAGAATAGACTCCAGCGGAACAAATTCGCCAAACGGTACAAGGTGGTTTTTGTTGTAGCGATTGGTGGAGGTATAGCTGTATTCGCTGTCCTTACCGAGCGTAATGATCGTGTTGTACGTGTCATAGCGGTTCTGCTGATTGAGACGCGCATCCACAATTCCGGTGATCAGCGTACTGCCGCGCGCGCGCAGCAGATCATCCATCATCTTCAGGAAGGGCTGCTGATTGATCTCCAGGTCCGGGATCGCAGACTCAGGCCAGATGATGAGCTGCGATTTGCCCATCACCTTTTCAGTGGCGTTGGCGTAGATTTTCAGCGTGTTCAGCAGCTGATTCTCATCCCATTTCAGGGACTGCGGGATATCGCCCTGTACCAGTGAAACCTGCGTGGCGCGCGCGGGCTCCAGCGTAAACCACTGGATATAACGCAGCGGGAAGGGCAGGGCAAACAGGATCAACGCGGCAACCAGCGGCTTCCAGTTACGTGTCACCAGTGCCAGCACCAGCAGGCCGCTGACGATCATCAACAGGAAATTGATGGCTTCCACGCCCATGACCGGGGCCAGGCCTTTCAGCGGGCCGTCTACCTGGCTATAACCGAACTGCAACCACGGGAAGCCGGTCAGTACCCAGCCGCGCAGAAATTCGGTGATTTGCCAGACAACGGGTGCCGCTATCGCCACGCGCAGCCAGGTCGTTTTTGGCCACAGGCGAGACAGGATGCCCGCGAACAGGCCGGTGTAGAGCGAGAGATAGGCAGCGAGCAGCACAACCAGGAAGACGTTAACCGGCCCCGGCATTCCGCCAAATTGCGCGATACTGACGTAGACCCAGTTGATACCAGAGCCAAACAGCCCCAGCCCCCAGAAGTAGCCAATGGCCGCGGCCTGTACCGGACGGCGGTTCAGGGTAAGACCCTGTAGCCCCATCAGGGAGAGAATAGCGGCTGGCCAGATATCGTAAGGAGAAAAAGCCAGCGTACCGCTGGCTCCGAGTAACAGCGCCAGCAGCAAACGGACGCGCTGGCGTTCAAAGAGTGGGGCAAATGCCATTTACATTAATCTTCCAGTTTTGGCACCGGTGAGTCGTCCGGCATTCTGACGTGAACCTGAATAATACGTCGGCTGTCAGCCATTGCGACCTTGAACTGGTAACCATCGATGTCAACGGTTTCACCGCGGGCCGGAAGATGGCCGAAGGCCTGCATCACCAGACCACCAATGGTGTCCACTTCTTCATCGCTGAAGCTGGTGCCAAAGGTATCGTTGAAGTCTTCAATGGAGGCCAGCGCGCGCACGGTCCAGGTGTGGCGGCTCAGCTGACGGAAGTCGATATCCTCTTCTTCGTCATACTCATCTTCGATTTCGCCCACGATCAGCTCAAGGATGTCTTCGATTGTGACCAGACCGGAAACGCCACCAAATTCATCAATAACAATCGCCATGTGATAGCGCTGGGAGCGAAACTCCTTCAGCATCCGATCCACACGTTTACTTTCCGGCACAACCACGGCCGGGCGTAACACCTTTTCCATACTGAAGGCTTCGGCATCGCTGCGCATAAACGGCAGCAGATCTTTCGCCATCAAAATCCCTTCAATGTGATCTTTGTCTTCGCTGATGACCGGGAAACGTGAGTGAGCCGATTCGATAATCACATCGAGGCACTCGTCCAGCGTCTGGTTGCGTTTCAGGGTAATCATCTGCGAGCGGGGGATCATGATGTCGCGGACGCGCTGGTCGGCGATGTCCATCACCCCTTCGAGCATTTCGCGCGTATCTTCGTCGATAAGGTCGTTCTGCCCGGAATCACGAATCAGCTCCAGCAGTTCATCACGGTTTTTCGGTTCGCCGTGGAAAAGCTGGTTCAGAATGAGGGAGAAAAATCCCTTTTTAGTGGTTGTCGTGTCGCTACTGTGTGAATTGTCGTCGCTCATGGCGTTTGTTAAGGGTTCTCTTGTTAGTTCAATATTAACCGCCGCGCTATGTCCCTGCGCGGCGGCATGGTAGTCAGTGACTGACTATTCTTTCTCGGCAATGTACGGATCCTCATAGCCCAGAGCAAGCATTATCTCTGTCTCGAGGGATTCCATCTCTTCCGCTTCGTCATCTTCAATATGGTCGTAACCCAGAAGATGCAGGCTACCGTGCACCACCATGTGTGCCCAGTGCGCTTCCAGCGGCTTTTGCTGCTCTTTGGCTTCCTGCTCAACCACCTGACGGCAGATGATCAGATCGCCCAGCAGCGGCATCTCAATGCCCGGAGGGGCTTCGAACGGGAAAGAGAGCACGTTGGTCGGCTTATCTTTCCCGCGGTAGGTCAGGTTGAGCTCATGGCTTTCTGCTTCATCCACCAGGCGAATCGTGACCTCTGATTCTTCCTGAAACTGGGGGATAACGGCATCCAGCCATTTCTGAAACTGTGCCTCTTCTGGCATGCCGGAATTATCATCACAGGCCAGCTGTAAATCGAGGATCACCTGACTCATTTCTGTTCATGCTCCTGCGCTTCGCGCTTACGTTCTGCGGCCAGTTCGGCCCTGCGCTTCTGATCTGCCTCTTCCCAGGCCTCATAAGCGTTAACGATACGCGCGACGACCGGATGGCGTACCACGTCTTCACTGTGGAAGAAGTTAAAGCTGATTTCCTCTACCTCGGCCAGGACTTCGATGGCGTGACGCAGACCCGATTTGGTGTTACGCGGCAGGTCAATCTGGGTGACGTCACCGGTGATAACCGCTTTCGAGTTAAAGCCAATACGCGTCAGGAACATCTTCATCTGTTCGATGGTGGTGTTCTGGCTCTCATCCAGAATGATGAACGCGTCGTTAAGCGTACGGCCACGCATGTAGGCCAGCGGAGCAACTTCAATCACGTTACGCTCGATGAGCTTTTCAACTTTCTCGAAGCCGAGCATTTCGAACAGCGCGTCATACAGCGGGCGCAGGTAGGGATCTACTTTCTGACTCAAATCGCCCGGCAGGAAGCCCAGTTTTTCACCGGCTTCAACAGCAGGGCGGGTCAGCAGGATACGGCGGATCTCCTGACGCTCGAGCGCATCGACCGCAGCGGCAACCGCCAGATAGGTTTTACCCGTACCCGCCGGACCCACGCCGAAGGTGATGTCGTGGTCGAGAATGTTGGCGATGTACTGCGCCTGGTTCGGGGTACGAGGCTTAATCACGCCGCGTTTAGTTTTGATGTTGATGGCTTTGCCATAGTCCGGCACGCTCTCCGCGCTCTGCTCAAGCACGCGTGCCTCTTTAATGGCCAGGTGGATCTGTTCAGGTTCAATATCCTGGATCTCACCGCGCATCGGGGCGGTATCAACATACAGGCTGCGGAGAATATCCGCCGCGGCGTTGACGCAGATTGGGCGTCCGGTGAGTTTGAAATGGTTATCGCGACGATTGATTTCGATACCCAGACGTCGCTCCAGTTGTTTGATATTGTCATCAAACGGCCCGCACAGGCTCAGCAGGCGAGCGTTGTCTGCGGGCTCAAGGCTAATTTCACGCGTATCTATGTTCAAACTGTTCCTCTTTAATTGGTTAACTGACCTGTGGCCACACGGCGTAATAAAACGGTCATTACCGAAATTATTCACGCCACAGAATAAAGGCGCAAGCGTTGCGGTAGATATTGGGGGCGATGAGAGGAAATACAAGGCCTGCCGGACAGGCAGGCCAGAAGGATCAAGGCTGGTAAATACCCACGCCAGAATCGTTGACTTTGCGGGTGCGAGAGATAACGGATTCCGGAGTCTGTGCAATTCGCAGACCCATTTCGTCCTCAGTGCGTACCACCTTCCCGCGCAGCGAGTTCGTGAGTACTTCGACAATCTCGACGTCCACAAACTTACCGATCATGTCCGGGGTGCCTTCAAAATTCACCACGCGGTTATTTTCGGTTCGACCAGACAGTTCCATGACGCTCTTACGGGAGGTGCCTTCCACCAGAATACGCTGGACAGTGCCGAGCATACGACGACTCCAGGCGTTGGCCTGCTGGTTGATACGCTCCTGTAGAATATACAGACGCTGCTTTTTCTCTTCTTCCGGCACATCGTCAACCATATCGGCCGCAGGGGTGCCCGGGCGCGCAGAGAAGATAAAGCTGTAGCTGACGTCGAAATTCACCTCGCCGATAAGCTTCATGGTGCGCTCGAAGTCATCAGCGGTTTCGCCAGGGAAGCCGACGATAAAGTCGGAGCTAATCTGGATATCCGGGCGCGCTTCACGCAGCTTGCGGATGGTGGACTTATACTCGAGCACCGTATGTGGACGACCCATCAGGTTCAGCACGCGGTCAGAACCGCACTGGATCGGCAGGTGCAGGAAGCTCACCAGCTCTGGCGTATCGCGATAGACGTCAATAATGTCGTCGGTAAATTCCATCGGATGGCTGGTGGTAAAGCGAATGCGGTCGATGCCGTCAATCGCCGCCACCAGACGCAGCAGTTCAGCAAAGCTGCCGGTGGTGCCGTCGTAGTTTTCCCCGCGCCAGGCGTTTACGTTCTGACCCAGCAGGTTCACTTCACGAACGCCCTGCGCGGCAAGCTGCGCGATTTCAAACAGAATATCGTCTGCCGGGCGGCTCACTTCTTCACCGCGGGTGTAAGGCACCACGCAGTAAGTACAGTATTTGTTGCAGCCTTCCATGATGGAGACGAAGGCGGTCGGGCCATCAGCGCGCGGCTCAGGCAGACGGTCAAATTTCTCGATCTCCGGGAAGCTCACGTCAACCACCGGGCTACGGCTGCCGCGAACCTGATTAATCATCTCTGGCAGGCGGTGCAGGGTCTGAGGGCCAAAAACGATATCCACATAGGGGGCTCTCTGGCGGATCAGCTTACCTTCCTGCGATGCGACGCAGCCACCCACGCCAATAATCAGGTCCGGATTTTTCCGTTTGAGAAGCTTCCAGCGGCCTAACACATGAAAGACTTTTTCCTGTGCTTTTTCACGAATTGAACAGGTGTTCAGCAGCAGCACATCGGCTTCTTTCGCATTTTCAGTCAGCTGGTATCCGTGGGTGGTATCCAGCAGATCGGCCATCTTCGATGAATCGTATTCGTTCATCTGACAGCCCCAGGTTTTTATATGGAGTTTTTTAGTCATCGACTTGCTCAGCTCAGGATTGCAAGCCGCGTATTGTAATGCTTTGGTGCGGTTGTGACCAGTATGAAGGTTGTCAACCTCAGGGCCGCAAAAATCCGGTAAACTTAAGGTATTCTCCAATAAGGAATAGTGACCATGACACTCCTGAACACCGAAGTTGCCGTTGTTGGCGGCGGTATGGTCGGCGGCGCACTGGCGCTGGGGCTGGCGCAGCAGGGATTTGACGTAACCGTTATTGAACAGGCGGCTCCGCCGGCATTCGATCCTGCCAGCCAACCGGACGTGCGTATTTCCGCCATCAGCGCGGCCTCTGTTGATCTGCTTCGCGGGCTGGGCGTCTGGGAGGCGGTGCTGGCGATGCGCGCGCACCCATACAGCCGTCTTGAAACTTGGGAGTGGGAAAATGCTCACGTGTCGTTTGATGCCGCCGAGCTGAAACTGCCGCGCCTGGGCTATATGGTGGAAAACAACGTGCTCCAGCAGGCACTCTGGCAGGCGCTGGAGGCGCACCCGAAGGTGACGCTGCGCGTTCCGGACTCGCTGAAAGGCCTGCATCGTCATGAGGGCGGGTATCTCCTGATGCTGGACAACGACGATGAGCTGGCCGTGAAGCTGGTGGTGGGGGCGGATGGCGCGAACTCGCAGGTCAGGCAGATGGCAGGCATTGGGATCCATGCCTGGCAGTACCAGCAGTCCTGCATGCTGATCACCGTGCAGTCAGAAAACGCGCCGGGCGAAAGCACCTGGCAGCATTTTACGCCGAACGGCCCGCATGCATTCTTACCGCTGTTTGATAACTGGGCTTCGCTGGTGTGGTACGACAAACCGGCGCGCATTCGACAGTTGCAGGGGCTGTCCATGGATCAGTTGCAGCGCGAAATCCGCCAGCACTTCCCGAGCCGTCTTGGCAACGTGACCCCGGTTGCCGCCGGCGCATTCCCGCTGATGCGACGCCATGCGTTGCAGTATGCCCGTGAAGGACTGGTGCTGGTGGGGGACGCGGCGCACACCATTCATCCGCTGGCGGGGCAGGGGGTGAATCTGGGATACCGTGACGTCGATGCGTTACTGGATGTGCTGGGTAACGCTCGCGCCCACGCGGAAGCCTGGGCCAGCCATCAGGTACTGAAGCGCTACCAGACGCGCCGTATGGCGGATAACTTCATTATGCAGTCGGGGATGGATCTGTTCTATGCCGGGTTCAGCAATGATGTTGGTCCGGTGCGTATAGTGCGCAATATTGGATTGATGGCGGCGGAGCGTGCCGGTGGTCTGAAGCGTCAGGCCCTGAAATATGCCCTCGGACTCTGATCTTTATTCCCTCTCCCCGTGGGAGAGGGTTAGGGTGAGGGCATCAGGCCGCACTATTCTGAGCAACAAAAACAAAAAAGCCCGCAGAGCGGGCTTGTTTGTTTTAAGTGGCTGGGGTGCAGGGATTCGAACCCCGGAATGCTGGTATCAGAAACCAGAGCCTTACCGCTTGGCGACACCCCAATTGCGTTAAACAAACTGCTTAACGACTTTAAAGTGGCTGGGGTACGAGGATTCGAACCTCGGAATGCCGGAATCAGAATCCGGTGCCTTACCGCTTGGCGATACCCCAACAATGTTCAGTTTACCGAATCGTATTCGATAACATAAATATGGTGGCTACGACGGGATTCGAACCTGTGACCCCATCATTATGAGTGATGTGCTCTAACCAACTGAGCTACGTAGCCAGTACTGCAATCTTCGATGGCTGGGGTACCTGGATTCGAACCAGGGAATGCCGGTATCAAAAACCGGTGCCTTACCGCTTGGCGATACCCCAATACCGCGGAGAACCGCATAATCGAAGAAATATGGCTGGGGTACCTGGATTCGAACCAGGGAATGCCGGTATCAAAAACCGGTGCCTTACCGCTTGGCGATACCCCATCCGTGCAACGCTTACCTGGGAATGGTGCGGGAGGCGAGACTTGAACTCGCACACCTTGCGGCGCCAGAACCTAAATCTGGTGCGTCTACCAATTTCGCCACTCCCGCAAAAAAGATGGTGGCTACGACGGGATTCGAACCTGTGACCCCATCATTATGAGTGATGTGCTCTAACCAACTGAGCTACGTAGCCATCTTTTTTTCGCGTTACCTTATCGGCGTTGCGGGGCGCATTATGCGTATAGACCCTTGCAGCGTCAACACCTTTTTCAATGAAAATAGCCGGAATGTGACTGTTTGGTTAGGTTGCGAACAGCGAGGCCGAATATTCGACAATTATTGGTTATTAATCGATTTTATGCGGAGAAAAGAGAGGCAAAAAAATCAGGCCCCGGAGGGCCTGATGATACTCTGAACATTATTTATAGGCAGACTGGTGAACGCCCACCGCGCGTCCTGACGGATCGTTCATCGCTTTGAATGATTCATCCCATTCAATGGCTTTAGCAGAAGAGCAGGCGACCGATGGGCCACCCGGTACGCACTCTGCTGCGCTTGGAACCGGGAACAGCTCCTCAAAGATCTCACGGTACAAATACGCTTCTTTCGAGGCTGGCGTGTTGTACGGGAAACGGAAGCTCGCAGTTTCCAGTTGTTGATCAGAAACCTGTTTCGCCGCCACCTCTTTCAGGGTGTCGATCCAGCTGTAACCCACGCCATCCGAGAACTGCTCTTTCTGACGCCACGCCACGCTCGCCGGCAGGTAGGATTCAAAACATTCACGCAGGATATGTTTCTCCATTTTGCCGTTGCCGCACATTTTGTCCTGCGGGTTGATGCGCATCGCCACATCAAGGAATTTCTTATCGAGGAACGGCACGCGGGCTTCCACACCCCAGGCGGACATCGCTTTGTTGGCGCGCGCGCAGTCAAACATGTGCAGCGCCTGTAGCTTACGCACCGTTTCTTCATGCAGCTCTTTGGCGTTTGGCGCTTTGTGGAAATAGAGGTAACCGCCAAACACTTCGTCAGAACCCTCGCCGGAGAGCACCATCTTGATGCCCATCGCTTTGATCTTCCGCGACATCAAATACATCGGTGTGGAGGCGCGAATGGTGGTCACATCATAGGTTTCAATGTGATAGATCACATCGCGGATCGCATCCAGACCTTCCTGTACGGTGAAGTGAATTTCATGGTGCACCGTGCCGAGATGATTTGCCACTTCCTGGGCGGCTTTCAGGTCAGGTGCCCCTTCCAGACCCACGGCAAAGGAGTGCAGCTGCGGCCACCAGGCTTCAGAGCGCTCCTGATCTTCCACGCGACGTGCGGCGAATTTCTTGGTGATCGCGGAGATCATGGAGGAGTCCAGACCGCCGGAGAGCAGTACGCCGTAAGGTACGTCTGACATCAGGTGGCTTTTCACTGACTCTTCCAGGGCCTGACGCAGTTCGGCTTTGTCCGTCACGTTGTCTTTCACCGCCTCATAATCAAACCAGTCGCGCTGGTAGTACGGGCGGATCTCGCCGTCTTTACTCCACAGGTAGCTACCTGCCGGGAACTCTTTGATGGTGCGGCACACCGGTACCAGGGCTTTCATCTCTGAGGCAACGTAGAAGTTGCCGTGCTCATCGTGTCCCATGTACAGCGGGATAATACCGATATGGTCGCGGCCAATCAGGTAAGCGTCTTTTTCGCTGTCGTACAGCGCGAAGGCGAACATACCTTGCAGATCGTCGAGGAACTCCGGGCCTTTCTCCTGATACAGCGCCAGGATCACTTCGCAGTCTGAGCCGGTCTGAAACGCGTAGCGATCGCCGTACTCGGCGCGCAGCGCCTGATGGTTGTAAATTTCACCGTTAACAGCCAGCGCGTGCGTTTTTTTCTCGTTATACAGCGGCTGTGCGCCAGCGTTGACATCAACAATGGAGAGACGTTCGTGAGCCAGAATCGCTTTATCGCTGGCGTATACGCCTGACCAGTCCGGACCGCGATGGCGCATCAGGCGGGACAATTCGAGTGCTTTTTTACGCAGTTCGCCCGCGTCAGTTTTAATATCCAGTACGCCAAAAATAGAACACATAACCTTCTCCGTTAACCCTGTTGCGTTGTGATGTTGCTTGCTTATGAAAATGCCGCAAAAGGGGGAGGGGGCGCAAGCGTTTTACCGATGAAAACGTAAAAAGTGCAATGGCAATTGCCGAATCTTAAAAAAAGAGTATGTGTTAAGCGATATTATTGATGATTTCTCAATGAAGGGCTGGTTTCGTTAGATGAAGTGATGTTTTCAGACGGCAGAAATGAAAAACCACGCCCTGAGGCGTGGTTCTGAATCAAATAACGTCGATTTCGTCGACAGAGGGGTAAATCCAGCTTGGCCGGAACGGCATCGTATCAATGTCATCAAGCTGTGAAACGCCAGAAAGCACCAGGATGGTTTCAAGCCCCGCCTGGAAGCCAGCCAGAATATCGGTACGCAGGTTGTCGCCCACAATGACGGTTTCTTCTGAGTGTGCCTGCATCGTATTCAGTGCGGCGCGGATGATCCACGGGCTCGGTTTACCGACAACAAACGGCTTACGACCCGAGATTTTTTCGATACCGGCGCACAGCGCACCGCAGGCGGGATAAAAACCACGACCGTGCGTGTCCGGGTTGGTGGCGATAAAACGCGCACCGTTGGCGACAAAGTAGGCTGCCTTATGCATCATCTCCCAGTTAAAGGAGCGCGTTTCGCCCACGATGACAAAGTCCGGGTTCACGTCGGTGATGGTGAAGCCCGCTTTATACAGCTCGTGGATCAGCGCACCTTCACCAACCACATAGGCTTTTTTGCCTTCCTGACGCTTCAGGAAATCCGCGGTCGCCATCGCAGAGGTATAGAACACGCTGTCCGGGACGTTGACGCCTGCGGTAGCAAAGCGGTTTGCCAGATCCTGACCAGTCTGTGAAGGGTAGTTCGTGAGAAGAACCAGTGGCATTCCTTTGTCGATGATGCGGTGAAGAAACTCCGCAGCACCCGGCACGGCAACGTTGTCGTGCATCAGCACGCCGTCGATATCACAAATTACATTCTTAATGGTCATGGACAATCCGACATCAAAAAAAGAAGGCGTTACTATAAGGTCCGATCAGGATTCCAGCAAATGTTGCAGCAGGATCCCGTTGAGCATGGCACGTTTTACCAGGGCGAATGCGCCAATTGCCGAGCGGTGATCGAGCGTAGATCGCACCACCGGCAAATTCTGGCGAAATGCCTTCAGCGCCTGGGTATTGATGCAGCCTTCAATGGCGGGCAGTAACACTTTTTCGGCTTCAACGATCTCGCCGGCAATCACCACTTTCTGCGGATTAAACAGGTTGATAGCAATGGCGATGGTCTTACCCAGGTGGCGTCCTACCTGTTCGATCACTTCGCAGGCCAGCGCATCGCCTTTGTTTGCCGCTTTACAGATGGCGCCGATCTTACAATCGTCCAGCGTGACGCGGCTCTGGTAACCCTGCTCCAGCAGATGGCGAACGCGATGTTCAATGGCGGCATTGGCGGCAACGGTTTCAAGACAGCCAAAGTTACCGCAGTGGCAGCGCTCGCCAAGCGGTTCCACCTGGATATGACCAATCTCGCCTACGTTACCGTTACGGCCAATAAAAATGCGGCCATTCGAGATGATGCCCGCACCTGTACCACGGTGAACGCGCACCAGAATAGAGTCTTCGCAGTCCTGGCTCGCACCAAAGTAGTGCTCCGCCAGCGCCAGCGAGCGAATATCGTGACCAACAAAGCAGGTCAGCTTGAAGCGCTTTTCCAGCGCCTCAACCAGCCCCCAGTTCTCTACCTTAATATGCGGCATGTAGCGAATAACGCCGCTTTCCGGGTCAACCAGGCCGGGCAAAATCACCGAGATGGCGATGAGTTCACGGATCTTGCGCTGACAGCTTTCGATGAAATGCGCAATGGTATTCAGCAACGCGTGTTCAAGCGTCTCCTGCGTGCGCTCAGGAAGGGGGTAGTGTTCTTCGGCAATGGCCTTGCTGCTCAGATCGTAGAGCGTAAGCGTGGTGTCATGACGTCCTAAGCGAACGCCAATGGCCTGAAAATTGCGGGTTTCCGTGACGATGGAAATCGCGCGGCGGCCCCCGGTGGAGGCCTGCTGATCGACTTCTTTGATCAGGCCGCGCTCAATGAGCTGACGTGTAATTTTTGTCACGCTGGCGGGAGCAAGCTGGCTTTGTTCGGCTATCTGAATGCGTGAGATTGGCCCGTGCTGGTCAATCAGGCGATAAACCGCCGCGCTGTTAAGTTGTTTAACGAGATCGACATTACCGATTTGAGCTTGTCCGCCTGGTGTCATACTTTTACTTACTCAGTGACGACCTCGTTACCATTAACGATGGTCTTAATAATTTTATAATCGTGTGTGAACGCCGTCAGGTTTGCAACCATACCTGGCGCAATACCGCCGAGCTGTTTATCGACGCCAATGGCGCGCGCCGGATAAAGCGTGGCCATGCGCAGCACTTCCTCAAGCGCGATGCCGCAATGTTCAACGAGGTTACGTACCCCTTCGATCATCGTCAGAGAAGAACCGCTCAGCGTGCCGTTCTCATCCACACACAGTCCATTCCGGTAGTATATTGTTTTACCAGCAAAAATGAACTGCTCAATATTCGCTCCTGCCGGAGCGGTAGCATCCGTCACCAGGCAGAGCTTGTCGCCTTTCAGACGCTTGGCGTTGCGGATGTTGGTGTAATCGACATGCAAGCCGTCGGCGATAATGCCGCAGTAGACGTCTGGTTCATCCAGAATGGCGCCAACCAGTCCCGGTTCGCGGCCAGTAATATAGGGCATCGCGTTATAAAGGTGTGTGGCAAACGTAATGCCTGCGCGGAAACCGGCCTTCGCCTCTTTCAGCGTCGCGTTCGAATGGCCCGCAGACACCACAATCCCGGCGGCGGCCAGTTTGCTGATAACGTCCGTGCCGGTCATTTCCGGGGCCAGCGTTACTTTGGTGATCACATCGGCATTGGCGCACATGTAATCCACCAGCTCGGCATCCGGTTTGCGCACGTAGTTTGGGTTATGGGTGCCTTTCTTGACCATATTCAGCCATGGTCCTTCCAGGTGCAGGCCCAGCGCCTGATTCGGATGTTTTGTCAGGTATTCGCGCATGACGCGGATACCCTGTTTCATCAGGTCATCGCTGCTGGTGATCAGCGTTGGCAGATAGCTGGTGCAGCCCGATTTCTCGTTGGCTTTTTGCATGATTTCCAGCGTTTCAACCGATACCGCCTCTGCGGTATCGTTAAACTGGACACCGCCGCAGCCGTTGAGCTGTACGTCGATGAAACCGGGGGAGATTACTGCTCCATTGAGGGAACGCTGTTCGATCTCCGGCGGCAGTTCCGCCAGCGGGCAAACACGTTCAATCAGGCCATTGGCGATTACAATCGCATGGTCATCCAGAATTTCATGGCCGGTATAAATCCGACCGTGGGTTAAAGCGTACATATCGACCCCCGGTTAAAAAAGCGACCGCCCCGGATATAAAGAGGCGGTTATTCAATTACAGACCTTTGATGTTCTCAGCTTCCAGCTCGTTGAAGTATTTCAGCGTTTTCACTTTCAGCTCCATGGTGGACGGTTCGTCACACACAACAACCGCTTTTGGATGCAGCTGTAAGCAGCTGATCGTCCACATATGGTTCACGTTACCTTCAACGGCAGCCTGAAGCGCTTGCGCTTTCACCGCGCCCAGCACCAGAATCATCACTTCTTCGGCATCCAGCAGCGTGCCCACGCCCACGGTCAGCGCGTATTTAGGCACCTGATTGACGTCGCCGTCAAAGAAGCGGGAGTTAGCCACGCGCGTATCATGGGTCAGCGTTTTAATACGGGTACGGGAAGCCAGTGAAGATGCCGGTTCGTTGAACGCGATATGACCATCGTTGCCTACGCCGCCCATAAACAGGTGGATTTTACCGTAGGAACGGATTTTTTCTTCATACTGACGGCATTCTGCGTCAATATCAGGCGCGTTTCCATTCAGCAGGTTAATGTTTTCAGCCGGAATATCAACGTGATCGAAGAAATTACGGTGCATAAAGCTGTGGTAACTTTCCGGATGTTCCTTCGGCAGGCCGACATATTCGTCCATGTTGAAGGTCACAACGTGTTTAAAGCTAACCTGGCCCGCTTTGTGCATTTCAACCAGAGCTTTATACGCGGTCAGGGGCGTGCCACCGGTTGGAAGACCGAGAACGAAAGGACGATCGGCTGTTGGTTTGAACGCGTTGATGCGATTAACGATATGACGAGCAGCCCATTTTCCGACTTGTTCAGCTGTTGCCAGGGGAATCAGTCTCATTATTCACCTCTAAAGTTTAAGTAAAAGTGGGCGGATGATTAGTGCAACCTGAACTAAGCGTAACCTGGAACCTTTCAGGCCGGATCAATCCGTCTTGATTTTTTGAATGATAAAATAAGTTTTCGTCGTTAGCCAGTGAAAGGGAGGGTTTAATACGATATTTGGTGACAATAATCACAAAAAATAGGTGTTTAATTTGCGATACGAATTAATTTTTCACACACTCACACTGCCAGTGAATCATCAACTGTATCTATCGTTCGTAACACAATAAAAACATAGTTTATGCGCGAGTCTTAACAAAGGGTCTCGTAGGGGGAATAGGATGAATATTTTAGGTTTTTTCCAGCGCCTCGGTAGGGCTTTGCAGCTCCCTATCGCCGTGCTACCGGTTGCAGCGTTGCTGCTGCGATTCGGGCAACCCGATCTTCTTAACGTGCCGTTTATTGCCCAGGCAGGCGGCGCAATTTTTGACAACCTGGCGCTGATTTTCGCCATCGGTGTGGCGTCAAGCTGGTCAAAAGACAGCGCTGGTGCCGCGGCACTGGCAGGGGCTGTCGGTTACTTCATCCTCACGAAAGCGATGGTAACCATCAACCCTGAAATCAATATGGGTGTGCTGGCAGGTATCATTACCGGCCTGGTGGGTGGCGCCGTGTACAACCGTTGGGCAGGTATCAAACTTCCTGACTTCCTGAGCTTCTTCGGCGGTAAACGTTTTGTGCCGATTGCGACGGGCTTTTTCTGTCTGATCCTCGCCGCCATCTTTGGCTACGTTTGGCCACCGGTGCAGCATGCTATCCATGCGGGTGGCGAGTGGATCGTGTCTGCGGGCGCAATGGGCGCGGGCATCTTCGGTTTCATTAACCGTCTGCTGATCCCAACCGGTCTGCATCAGGTACTGAACACCATCGCCTGGTTCCAGATTGGTGAGTTCACCAACGCGGCCGGCGCGGTATTCCACGGTGATATCAACCGCTTCTACGCAGGCGACGGCACCGCGGGCATGTTCATGTCTGGCTTCTTCCCAATCATGATGTTTGGTCTGCCTGGCGCGGCGCTGGCAATGTACCTGGCTGCGCCGAAAGCGCGTCGCCCAATGGTTGGCGGGATGCTGCTGTCCGTTGCGATCACCGCCTTCCTGACCGGCGTGACCGAGCCACTGGAATTCCTGTTCATGTTCCTGGCTCCGCTGCTGTATCTGATGCACGCGATCCTGACCGGTATCAGCCTGTTCGTCGCCACCCTTCTGGGTATCCATGCTGGCTTCTCCTTCTCCGCAGGCGCCATCGACTATGTGTTGATGTACAACCTGCCGGCGGCAAGCAGCAACGTCTGGATCCTGATGGTGATGGGCCTGATCTTCTTCGTTATCTACTTCGTTCTGTTCAGCGCGGTTATTCGTATGTTTAACCTGAAGACGCCGGGCCGCGAAGATACGAAAGATGATGTTGTGACCAGTGAAGCCAACAGCAATACCGAAGAGGGTTTAACCCAGCTGGCAACCAACTACATTGCCGCTGTGGGTGGCACCGACAACCTGAAAGCGATCGATGCCTGTATTACCCGTCTGCGTCTGACCGTAGGTGACTCCGCGCGCGTGAGCGATGCAATGTGCAAACGCCTGGGTGCGTCTGGTGTGGTGAAACTGAACAAACAAACCATCCAGGTAATCGTGGGTGCGAAAGCCGAATCTATCGGCGATGAAATGAAAAAAGTGGTTGCCCGTGGGCCGGTCGCTGCCGCCTCAACGGATAACGCGGCAGTGGCTGACGCGCCGGTTGCAAAACCGCAGGCTGTGCCAAACGCGGTGACCATCGCTGCGCTGGTTTCTCCGGTGACAGGTGACGTTGTTGCGCTTGAGCAGGTGCCTGACGAAGCGTTCGCCAGCAAAGCGGTCGGTGACGGCGTGGCGGTGAAACCAACGGACAAAACCGTGGTCTCTCCGGCTGCCGGTACTATCGTGAAAATCTTCAACACCAACCACGCGTTCTGCCTGGAAACGGAAAAAGGCGCGGAGATCGTTGTCCATATGGGTATCGATACCGTTGCGCTGAACGGTCAGGGCTTTACTCGTCTGGTGGAAGAGGGTGCTGAAGTGGCGGCAGGTCAGCCGATTCTGGAAATGGATCTGGACTTCCTGAATGCCAACGCGCGCTCCATGATAAGCCCGGTCGTGTGCAGCAACATCGACGACTTCAGCGGTCTGGTGATCCAGGCGCAGGGTCAGGTGGTTGCAGGCCAGACGCCACTGTATGAGATTAAAGGCAAGTAATCGCTCCTGAGTAGAGTTATGCCTTTAGCGGCGGGGGATATCCTCCGCCGCTTTTTTTTGCAGCAATTGCCCCCATTATTTTCTTCCGGGACGTTTTAAGGGTTGTCACTACGTCCGGCTTATAAGATCATATGCCGTTATACGTTGTTTACGCTTTGAGGAATCCACGATGAGTGAGGCAGAAGCCCGCCCGAGTAACTTTATTCGTCAGATCATCGATGAAGATCTGGCCAGTGGTAAGCACACCACAGTCCACACGCGTTTCCCGCCGGAGCCAAATGGCTACCTGCACATTGGTCACGCCAAATCGATCTGCCTGAACTTTGGTATTGCGCAAGATTACCAGGGGCAGTGCAACCTGCGTTTCGATGACACCAACCCAGTAAAAGAAGACATCGAATACGTTGAGTCGATTAAAAACGACGTGCAATGGCTGGGCTTCAACTGGTCTGGCGATATCTGCTACTCCTCAGACTATTTCGATCAGCTGTATGCCTATGCGGTTGAACTGATTAACAAAGGTCTGGCATACGTCGACGAATTGTCTGCTGACGAAATCCGTGAATACCGCGGTACGCTGACTCAGCCTGGTAAAAACAGCCCGTTCCGCGATCGTAGCGTGGAAGAGAACCTGGCGCTGTTTGAAAAAATGCGTGCCGGTGGCTTCGAAGAAGGTAAAGCGTGTCTGCGTGCCAAAATCGATATGGCGTCTCCGTTCATCGTGATGCGCGATCCGGTGCTGTACCGCATTAAGTTCGCTGAACACCACCAGACCGGTAACAAGTGGTGCATCTACCCGATGTACGACTTCACCCACTGCATCAGCGATGCGCTGGAAGGCATTACGCACTCTCTGTGCACGCTGGAATTCCAGGACAACCGTCGTCTGTACGACTGGGTGCTGGATAACATCACCATTCCTGTGCATCCGCGTCAGTACGAGTTCTCTCGTCTGAACCTGGAATACACCGTGATGTCCAAGCGTAAGCTGAACCTGCTGGTCACCGACAAGCACGTTGAAGGCTGGGACGACCCGCGTATGCCCACCATCTCTGGCCTGCGTCGTCGTGGCTATACCTCGGCGTCTATTCGTGAGTTCTGCAAACGTATTGGCGTTACCAAGCAGGACAACACCATCGAAATGGCGTCTCTGGAATCCTGCATTCGCGAAGACCTGAACGAAAACGCGCCGCGCGCGATGGCAGTGATCGATCCAGTGAAACTGGTCATCGAAAACTATCCGCAGGGTGGAAGCGAACTGGTCTCGATGCCTAACCATCCTAACAAACCGGAAATGGGCACCCGCGACGTGCCGTTCAGCGGTGAAATCTGGATCGATCGCGCCGACTTCCGTGAAGAAGCGAACAAGCAGTACAAGCGTCTGGTGCTGGGCAAAGAAGTGCGTCTGCGTAACGCCTATGTGATCAAAGCCGAGCGCGTAGAGAAAGATGCGGAAGGTAACATCACGACCATCTTCTGTACGTACGACGCAGAGACGCTGAGTAAAGATCCGGCGGATGGCCGTAAAGTAAAAGGTGTAATCCACTGGGTGAGTGCGCAGCATGCGCTGCCGGTTGAGATCCGTCTCTACGATCGTCTGTTCAGCGTACCTAACCCAGGCGCTGCGGAGGACTTCCTGGCGGTTATCAACCCTGAGTCGCTGATTATCAAGCAGGGGTATGCCGAGCCGTCTCTGAAAGCCGCTGAAGCCGGTAAAGCGTTCCAGTTTGAACGTGAGGGTTACTTCTGCCTGGACAGCCGTTACAGCACGGCGGAAAAACCGGTATTTAACCGTACCGTCGGTCTGCGTGATACCTGGACTAAGATCGGCGAATAATCACGCTGGCATGGTCAATGAGAAACAAACGCCGCGTAATGCGGCGTTTTTTTATTTAACGATCATGTCGTTAAGCATCGGGATGATGAATTAAAGCCAACATTCCAGGTCAATGTGGTGCTACTTATTTTATTTAAAAAAGTTTGTTGTTTTCCAAAAACAGAAACGCTGAAAAATATATTCACAATATCAATGTTACTTACTGAAAATTAGCGCATTCCCCCGCCAGTACTTGCTTCCCGGTAAATGTTACAAAGCACTACGAAATATGTGCTCTTCGTCATAATCCTGACTTTTGCCTGATTAAAAGCATTGATAATTCGCGTCGCGAAAAATAACCTAAAGACGGTAGTTAATTCGAGGGTATTTCTGACTACCCCTGACCACTTGGTCTTTTCTGTTTTTCGCCGTTTAAGGCGTTTTAATTCGTCAAAGAGGAATAATCTATGCGTACGTTCAGTGGCAAACGTAGTGCGCTGGCGCTGGCTATCGCCGGTGTGACAGCAATGTCGGGCCTGGTGGTTGCGCCAGAGGCAAAAGCAGCAGGTTTCATCGAAGATTCCACCCTCACGGGCGGTATTTATTACTGGCAGCGTGAGCGTGACCGTAAAGACGTCACTGAAGATAAATACAAAACCAACCTTTCTCACTCGACCTGGAACGCCAACCTTGATTTCCAGTCGGGATATGCCGCCGATATGTTCGGGATCGATATTGCAGCGTTCACCGCAATTGAAATGGCCGAAAATGGCGACAGCGGCCATCCGAACGAAATTGCGTTCTCCTCCAGCAATAAAGCCTACGACGAAGACTGGTCCGGCGATAAAAGCGGAATCAGCCTGTATAAAGCGGCTGCAAAATTCAAATATGGTCCGGTCTGGGCGCGTGGAGGTTATATCCAGCCAACCGGCCAGACGCTGTTAGCACCGCACTGGAGCTTTATGCCAGGTACCTATCAGGGTGCGGAAGCCGGTGCTAATTTTGACTACGGCGATGCGGGGGCGTTGAGCTTCTCCTATATGTGGACCAACGAGTACAAAGCGCCGTGGCACATTGAGATGGACAAGTTCTATCAGAACGATAAAAAAACCAAAGTTGATTATCTCCACTCGCTGGGGGCGAAGTACGACTTCAAAAACGATCTGGTGCTGGAAGCTGCTTTTGGTCAGGCTGAAGGCTATATCGATCAGTACTTTGCTAAAGCCAGCTACAAATTTGATATCGCGGGTAGCCCGCTGAGCACCAGCTATCAGTTCTACGGTACGCGCGACAAAGTCAGTGATGGCAGCGTAAATGATATCTATGACGGCACCGCGTGGTTACAGGCGCTGACCTTCGGTTACAAGGTAGGTCAGGTTGATTTACGTCTGGAGGGAACATGGGTCAAGGCAGAAGGGCAGCAGGGCTACTTCCTGCAACGTATGACGCCAACCTACGCCTCTTCCAATGGTCGTCTGGATATCTGGTGGGATAACCGCTCTGACTTTAACGCCGACGGCGAAAAGGCGGTCTTCTTCGGCGCAATGTATGACCTGAAGAACTGGAATCTGCCTGGCTGGGCGGTGGGTGCGTCCTACGCGTACGCCTGGGACGCAAAGCCAGCAGATATGGCTACGCCAGACGCCTACTACGATCCGAATTACCGTCTGAAAGAGTCTTCATACAGTCTGGATGCGATTTACACCCTTCAGGAGGGCCGTGCGAAAGGCACGATGTTCAAACTGCACTTCACCCAGTATGACAACCACTCCGATATCCCGAGCTACGCGGGCGGTTACGGCAACATCTTCCAGGATGAACGTGACGTGAAATTCATGGTCATTGCGCCATTCACAATCTTCTGATGAACACGCAGGCGGGCGAAATCCCGCCTGCATGGAGACTGCATATGATGAAAAAAATGGTAATCGTTGCGCTGCTGGCATCGGGGCTGGTGGCGTGTGCGCAGGATCAGGCGCAGAAAGAAGACTCCCGTCTGAAGGAGGCGTATAGCGCCTGCATCAATACAGCACAAGGATCGCCAGAGAAGATTGAAGCCTGCCAGAGCGTGCTGAATGTGCTGAAAAAAGAGAAAGCGCATGAGCAGTTTGCGACGCAGGAAAATGTTCGCGTGATGGATTACCAGGCCTGTATCCAGGCGCGGAAAAGCGGTAACGATCAGGAAGTGGCGAAGCGTTGCGATAAGATCTGGGACGAGATTCGCAATAACAATAAATAAGTTGCTTTACGCCCGGTGGCGCAGCGCCACCGGGCTTTTTTCAGGCAAAAAAAAGCCAACCTTACGGCTGGCTCAGAGTATGAACACGATATTATTTCGCGTCGTGCGCGTGGTCGTCTTCGCGGCAATCGCCTTCAGCGCAGTGACCGTACAGGTACAGGCTGTGGTTGGTCAGGCGGATGCCATGACGGGCGGCGATTTCACGCTGGCGTGATTCAATGGAATCATCGCTAAATTCAATGACCTTGCCACAGTCGAGGCAGATCAGGTGATCGTGGTGATGCTGCTGAGTCAGCTCGAACACGGATTTACCGCCTTCGAAATTATGACGAGTAACAATGCCCGCGTCATCAAACTGGTTCAGCACACGATAGACGGTTGCCAGCCCAATCTCTTCACCCATATCGATAAGACGCTTATAAAGGTCTTCCGCACTGACATGGTGATTGTCTGGCCCCTGAAGCACTTCAAGGATTTTTAACCGAGGAAGCGTTACTTTCAGGCCAGCTTTCTTTAATGCGGTATTGTTGTCAGTCATGCGGAATCTGTCCTGTTGCTAAACGATTCACTTCAAAAGAAGAAGTGACAGAAAATGCACTTGGGATAATGCGTCTCATTATAGAACTGCCATGGCTAAATGAAAACTGCAAGTCTCAAGCAAAGTATGCTTATAAAAACGTGGTATCACCAACAAACTTGTTCGATGGCACCCACTTTTTACCAGGGGGATATTGTACAGGTCTGGGCGAAAAAGTTAAAAGTTTGTAGCAATTAATTTAATCGGTTTTACCTGGAAAACGGGCGCAACCGGAGTTGCGCCGCAGGGATATCAGGCGTTAAGGATATCGTCCAGGTTCAGCTCTTCACGAACCTGCTTAACCCATTTTTCTACACGCTCAGCGGTCAGCTCTGGCTGACGGTCTTCATCAATGGCCAGGCCAACGAAGTGATCGTCATCTGCCAGACCTTTGGACGCTTCGAAATGGTAACCCGCCGTTGGCCAGTGACCGACGATCGCAGCACCGCGTGGCTCAATGATGTCGCGAATAGTGCCCAGCGCATCACAGAAATACTCAGCATAGTCTTCCTGATCGCCACAGCCAAACAGGGCAACCAGCTTGCCGTTGAAGTCTACTTCTTCCAGCGTCGGGAAGAAATCGTCCCAGTCACACTGTGCTTCACCGTAGTACCAGGTCGGGATGCCCAGCAGCAGGATGTCATAGCCCTCGAGATCTTCTTTGCTGCTCTTGGCGATGTCATGCACATCAGCAACGTCTTTACCGAGCTGTTTTTGAATGTTTTTTGCGATATTTTCAGTATTGCCGGTATCACTGCCAAAGAAAATGCCGATGATTGCCATGAGTAAAATAACCTCTTGAAACTTAATGGTATGGTGGCCCAAATTGTCCACGGATAAGGGCAATAATAGCAGAACAGGCAACCCTGCGGAAACAGCTATCACGCAGGACTGCACTCTGTGCTACATGAAAAAGGTAATATTGGGGATTTTCTGACTCACGCCTTGCCGCGTAACGTCTCAAGCTGGGCGATCAGCATCTCTTCGATCAGTTCGCTGCGGCTGATGTTGCGCGCGTCAGCTAACTCGTTAAGCGCATCGACGGCATCGGCATTCAGCTTCAGTTCGACACGCTTAAGCCCACGATTTTTATCGCGTTTAAGCTGGTTGCGTTTATTGATACGCAGCTGTTCATCGCGCGAAAGCGGATTCGTTTTCGGTCGTCCCGGTCGACGCTCATTCGCGAACAGATCTAGTGTCGTACGGTCCGTTTGTTCTTTGGCCATGATTCTGAGACTTCGGGGGAAACACGCCGCCCTGCTAATGCCCGGGCGATAAGCGCGCCATCATACATCACCCAAATCCACACGCCAACGACTGGAAGCCCGTCGTCTTCCGGTCGCTGGCTTTTTAATCAATTCGCTGTATCAGTAAGATAGCGGCGAATGGCGCGCAGGACGGCATCCGGTTTTTCCGCGTGTACCCAGTGTCCGGCACCGGCAATGACGTGAGCGCGAGCCTGCGGGAATTGCGCCAGCAGCGTGTCACGATACGCATCAGTGACGTAAGGGGAGTTGCCGCCGCGAATAAAAAGGGTAGGGTGCGGCCAGGCGGGGACGGTTTCCCAGCCCACAATATGCGAATACTGATCCCACAATACCGGGACGTTAAAGCGCCATTGTCCGTCAACAAACGATTTCAGCAGGAACTGAACTACGCCTTCCTCATCAAGATGCTCACGCATAACGGCAGCCGCCTGCTGGCGGGTTGCGACACCCGCTTCGGTGACCGCATTGATGGCGGTAAAAATCTCATCGTGACGGCGAACGTCGTAATTGACGGGCGCAACGTCGATGACCACCAGCCCGGAAATTCGCTCAGGGGCCAGCGCAGTGAGCGCCATCACCGCTTTGCCGCCCATTGAATGCCCGATAAGCGTCGCTTTCTGGATATTATTCGCATCGAGGGTGTCCCGCAGATCCTGCGCCATGGCTGCGTAGGTCATCTCCTCCGAGCGCCCAGAAAGACCGTGATTGCGCATATCAACCTGGAGGATCGCGTGATCGGTCACTAAATCGCGCGCCAGCACACCCAGATTATCCAGGCTACCAAACAGGCCGTGAACCAGTACGATGGGAGAATTATTGTTCGGCGATTGTGCAGTTTGCGCTCGGGTATTCAATTTCATGGCAAAGTTCTTTTTTTAGGTTTGTCAGGTTAGGGTATCATGTTGACCATTCTGCCGCCCGGGGGCAAGGATCCAGTTTAATCTGACTTTTGCCGCCAACCTGGTTTGACGCTATCCGCTGTTGGGATTTGACCTTATAATCTCAACGACTTGTATTCAGATAAGATATCGCACTGGATTAAGATGAAAACAATCGAAGTTGATGACGAACTCTATCAGTATATTGCCAGCCAGACGCGGCATATTGGGGAGAGCGCGTCCGACATTTTACGGCGCATGCTTAAAATTTCCGCCGCCTCACAGCCCACTCCTGTCACTAAAGATGTCGTGTCTCAGCCGAGCGTTGTTGCACAAGTAAAACCTGCCGTCATGCCGGCAAAAGACAAAGTGCGCGCGATGCGCGAGCTGCTGCTGTCCGATGAATATGCCGAGCAGAAAAAGGCGGTTAACCGCTTTATGCTGGTGCTGTCTACACTTTATTCACTGGATAACAACGCATTTGCAGAAGCGACAGAGTCGCTGCACGGTCGCACGCGCGTTTACTTCGCAGGCGACGAGCAGACCCTGCTGCAAAATGGCAACCAAACCAAACCCAAACACGTTCCCGGTACACCATACTGGGTGATCACCAACACCAATACGGGCCGTAAGTGCAGCATGATCGAACATATCATGCAGTCCATGCAGTTCCCGGCGGAATTGATCGAAAAGGTTTGCGGTACAATTTAACCCTTGCATCAGAAGGACCAGGCAATGGCAAATCACAGCCGTGCAGGACAACCTGCACAACAAAGCGATTTGATTAACGTCGCTCAACTGACCGCGCAGTACTACGTGCTGAAGCCGGTGGTGGGCAACGCAGAACACGCAGTGAAGTTTGGTACATCTGGCCACCGCGGTAGTGCGGCGCGCCACAGCTTTAACGAACCGCACATTCTGGCCATTGCTCAGGCCATCGCGGAAGAGCGCGCCAAAAATGGCGTCACCGGTCCGTGCTATGTAGGGAAAGATACCCACGCCCTGTCTGAACCTGCTTTTATCTCCGTGCTGGAAGTGCTGGCGGCGAACGGCGTAGACGTGATTGTTCAGGAGAACAACGGTTTTACGCCAACGCCAGCGGTTTCTAACGCTATTCTGGTACACAACAAAAAAGGTGGCGCGCAGGCTGACGGCATTGTGATCACCCCGTCACACAACCCACCGGAAGATGGCGGCATCAAGTACAACCCACCTAACGGTGGCCCGGCGGATACCAACGTCACGAAAGTGGTGGAAGATCGTGCCAACGCGTTACTGGCTAACGGTCTGAACGGTGTGAAACGCATCTCGCTGGATGAAGCCATGGCCTCCGGCCACGTGAAAGAGCAGGATCTGGTGCAGCCGTTCGTGGAAGGGCTGGCGGATATCGTCGATATGGCCGCTATCCAGAAAGCCGGTCTGAAGCTGGGCGTGGATCCACTGGGCGGCTCCGGTATTGAATACTGGAAACGCATTGCCGAGCACTACAAGCTGGATCTGACAATCGTGAACGATCACGTCGATCAGACCTTCCGCTTTATGCACCTGGACAAAGACGGCGCGATCCGTATGGACTGCTCCTCCGAATGCGCAATGGCTGGCCTGCTGGCGCTGCGCGACAAGTTCGATCTGGCGTTTGCCAACGACCCGGACTACGATCGCCACGGTATCGTCACCCCGGCAGGGCTGATGAACCCGAACCACTACCTGGCTGTTGCAATCAATTATCTCTTCCAGCACCGTCCGCAGTGGGGCAAAGAGGTTGCGGTGGGTAAAACGCTGGTCTCTTCCGCTATGATTGACCGTGTGGTCGACGCGCTGGGTCGCAAGCTGGTGGAAGTGCCGGTGGGCTTCAAGTGGTTTGTTGACGGTCTGCACGACGGCAGCTTCGGCTTTGGCGGTGAAGAGAGCGCGGGGGCATCCTTCCTGCGCTTCGACGGCACCCCATGGTCAACCGATAAAGACGGCATCATCATGTGCCTGCTGGCGGCGGAAATCACCGCGGTCACCGGTAAGAACCCGCAGGAACATTACAACGAGCTGGCGGAACGTTTTGGTGCGCCAAGCTATAACCGTATTCAGGCTGGCGCCACGTCTGCGCAAAAAGCAGCTCTGTCAAAACTCTCTCCGGAGATGGTCAGTGCCAGTACCCTGGCTGGTGACCCGATCACCGCGCGTCTGACGGCGGCGCCGGGTAACGGCGCATCGATCGGCGGCCTGAAAGTGATGACCGAAAACGGCTGGTTCGCCGCGCGTCCATCCGGTACGGAAGATGCGTACAAAATCTATTGCGAAAGTTTCCTCGGCGCTGAGCATCGTCAGCAGATTGAGAAAGAAGCGGTAGAGATTGTCAGCGAAGTGCTGAAAAACGCGTAAGTCGTGTTCTGGTGCGGGCTGATGCCCTCACCCCGGCCCTCTCCCACTGGGAGAGGGAGAAAACATAAAAAACGGCAACCCATGGGTTGCCGTTTTGCTTTACCTAACTATGCTTATTCTTCAATTCAAATCTCGGCGATACCAGACCGTACAGCGTCCAGCCCATAAAGGTCACCATCGCCCCATACAGCATCGCCTCCTGACCGGACGAGTAGAGCGCATAGAAGCTGTAAATCGCCCCAATCAGCGCCACGATATTGGCCGCCCGGGCTTTGCGCGGATCCACCTTCGCCACCTTCTGAATAATCACCAGCGCCGCCATCGACAGAATGTACGGAATGATGTTCGTCACCACCGCCAGGTTGACCAGCACGTTAAACTGGCTGTTCAGTGACGGGCTGATGGTCATCAGCGACAATCCGCTCTGGAAGATGACAATCGCCAGCATGCCCTGCACCGGTGCATCCGCTTTGGTGACGCGGGAGAAGATTTTCGGGAAATAACCTTCGTCAGCGGAAGATTTGAATACCTGGGCGATGGTGAACTGCCAGCCCAGCAGCGAGCCGCAGCAGGACATCACCATCAGTCCCATGATCACTTTCCCTACCTCCGGCGTAAACATCTGCGCAAACGCCAGTCCGAACGGCGCCGTGGAGTTAGCCAGATCCATGTTGGGCACAATTCCCGCAATCACGTTGGTTGAGACGATATAGATCACCGCCGCCCCCAGCGTCCCGCCGAGTACCGCGATCGGCACATTTTTCTCCGGGTTTTCCACCACTTCCGCATTCGCACAGGCCGACTCCAGCCCGAGGAAGGCCCACAGCGTCATGGCGATGGACGATCCCACGGCGGTGAAGAACGGTACGTGATGCGGATTCCAGGAATTGGCGTACAGCGTCGGGCTGAACCAGAACCAGCCGATGATGCACAGGCCGACAACCGGGATGATGACGCCCCAGACGGTGATGCTGCTGAGCTGTCCGGTGATGCGCGCGCCGCCAAAGTTAGCGACGGTGCAGATCCAGAGCACGCCGATGGTCGCCAGCCCAATTTGCACCGGGGTCAGCGTCGCGCCAAACAGCTCTGTGCCGTAACCGACAGCGGAAATGGCAATCGCCACATTGGCGATCAGCAGCGACACGCCATAGGTATAGTTCGCCATAAAGTTACCGGACTTACCAAACGCATATTCGGCATAGCCGCCCATGCCGCCGGACTTGCGGCTGAACATACCGCACTTGGCAAACGCCCACGCCAGCGCCATCGAACCCACGGCGGTAACAAGCCAGGAGATAATCGAAATCGTCCCCACTTCAGCGAGCTTGGTGGGGAGCATGATGATCCCCGAACCCATCATATTCACCATGGTGAGAATAGTGAGTTGCACCACGCCCATCTTGTTGGCCTTACTCATAATTTTTCTCCTTTCAGCAGCGATGGCTGAGCGGCAGGTTGTTTGATGACGTAGCAGCGCACCTGTTTGCGACCGTCACACTCCTCGACGTAAACCCCCTGTAACTCCGGCGCAAAACCCGGCAGCAGATTGATCCCGTCTTCCAGCGCGGCGAAATAGCGCAGCACGGAACCGCCCCAGACTTCTCCCGGCACCACGCACAACACCCCCGGTGGGTAAGGCAGCGCGCCTTCCGCGGCGATACGGCCTTCCGCGTCGCGCAGGGACACCAGCTCGACCTCACCGCGCAGATAGGCATAGTTCGCCTCCTGCGGGTTCATCATGACGCGTGGGAAGTGAGACTTGCGGAACATCTCTTTTTGCAGTTGCTTCACGTTATGGCGGGCGTAGAGGTCATGCATCTCCTGACAAATCTGACGCAGGGTATAATCCGCATAACGTTCCGGATGTTGCTTATAAAGAGAGGGCAGAACCTCTTTCAGCGGCACATCGCTCTGGAGCAGTTTTTCGAAGCGCACCAGCTGGGCGACGAGCTGCTGCAATTTGCCCATGTCCTCCGCCGGGGTGAGCAGGAACAGAATGGAATTGAGGTCGCATTTTTCCGGCACGATGCCGTTTTCACGCAGGAAGTTGGCGAGGATGGTCGCGGGCACGCCGAAATCATCGTACTCACCGGTGCGGGCGTTGATGCCCGGCGTAGTTAGCAGCAGTTTGCAGGGATCGATAAAATACTGATGCTCGGCGTATCCCTCAAAGGCGTGCCAGCGTTCGCCCGGAACGAAATGGAAGAAGCGCAGATCGGTCGCAATCTCTGCCGTATCCCAGCTTTCCCATGGACGGCCATCCACCGTCTCCGGCAAGAACGGACGAATAAACTGACAGTTCTGAAGGATCAGTTTCCGCGCTTCGATACCCGTCACCACGCAGTCCATCCACATGTTGCGCCCACTTTGCCCCTCGTGCATGCGGGCGTTGATATCCAGGGCGGCAAACAGCGGATAAAACGGGCTGGTGGAGGCGTGCATCATAAAGGCGTTGTTCAGGCGTTTATGCGGGACATAGCGCGGCTGGCCTTTTATGTGGCTGTCCTTCTTATGGATTTGCGAGGTTTGCGAGAAGCCCGCCTGCTGCTTATGCACCGACTGGGTCACCAGAATGCCCGGATCGTTTTCGTTCAGCTCCAGCAGCAGCGGCGAGCAGTCGGCCATCATCGGGATAAACTGCTCGTAACCCACCCAGGCGGAGTCAAACAGAATGTAATCGCACAGGTGACCAATCTTATCCACCACCTGACGGGCGTTATAAATGGTACCGTCGTAGGTGCCCAGCTGGATCACCGCCAGACGGAACGGACGTTCATCCCGCGCACGGCCAGGCGCGACCTCTGACACCAGCTCCCGCAGGTAGCTCTCGTCGAAACAGTGTGCGTCGATACCGCCGATAAACCCGTACGGGTTGCGCGCCGTTTCCAGATACACTGGCGTCGCGCCCGCCTGTAACAGCGCCCCGTGGTGATTAGATTTATGGTTATTGCGATCGAACAGCACCAGATCGCCTGGCGTGAGCAGGGCATTGAGCACCACCTTGTTGGAAGAGGAGGTGCCGTTCAGCACGAAGTAGGTTTTATCCGCATTAAAGACTTTTGCCGCATGCTGCTGGGCGATGCATGGCGCGCCTTCGTGGATCAGCAGATCGCCCATTGCCACGTCGGCATTGCACAGATCGGCGCGGAAAAGCGTTTCGCCAAAGAAATCGACAAACTGGTTTCCGGCCGGATGGCGGCGGAAGAACTGGCCTCCCTGATGTCCGGGGCAGTCAAACGCGCTGTTCCCCTGCTGGACGTAATCGACCAGCGCGCGGAAGAACGGCGGGCGGAGCTGGGTTTCGTACTTCTGCGCAGCCGCTTCAAGCTGGCGTCCGTAGTACGCATTGCTGGTGTCGGAGTACTCAAAAACGCCGTGAATACGCGACAGAAATTCAGCCGGAACCCTTTCTTCTTTATGCGTGGCAATAAACACCGGGATACCGAATCCCGTGGCTTCTATTTCTTCTATGGCGCCATTGAAAATATCGCTGACGGCCAGAACCACGGCTGCCACATCAATATAATCTGATGCGGTGATATCCACGATGTCGCGCGAAGTGGTAAAGCATTCAGGACAGGCACGGCTGACGGCAATTTTTAACGTTTTCATCTTTATCTCTTTATTTCAGGCAATATGGGGCCCTCGACTTCTTGCGGTAAAGAAATCGATTATTTCCGGAAAAAAAAGCAAAGCGTGTCCGCTGATACGAAATCAGTTAATTGCTTTTTTGCTGAGTAGAATTCAGTCCGCCCGGTTGCGGAGAATCTGAATCACAAGGAATGAGCGCAGGTGTTCACAGGCAACAGCCTGTAAAATAGCGTTTTTCAGGATAACCTGTAAGCAGATGCGCCAGAAGTCGAAGGACTACCGGGCGTTAAAGAGATGAAAGTCAAAACAGTTACGGTGGGCAAACATCATGATATGTGTTGTCCGCCTTATATGGGGCATTAAACGATTATTGTTTTCCATGTTCAGTTTCCTTTCATTAATTGAAAGCATGGTCATTTTATCCAGGAAAAAGGGATTAACTGTGAAACAGATCACCAATAACCGATCATTTTAGAAATAATTAGTCGTTTTGAGTGAATAACGCAGATCAAAATGCTGTTTTGTTGGTTCGGTGTTAATTTGATGTTTTAATTGTGTTTAAAGAGGGCGGATATAGCTATGAAAATAAACTCATCGTTATTTTCATGGCTATATTAAGGCTGGTATGTTTTTTATTTAAAATTAAAGTGAATACTTATTCAGATCATAAACCGATATCCGATACCGGTTTCTGTTAATAAATGACGAGGACGCGCGGGATCGGCTTCAAGTTTCTGGCGAAGGTGTCCCATATAAATGCGTAAATAGTGACTATGCTCGACAGCATTCGGTCCCCAGACCTGGCTTAACAGCTGTCGCTGCGTTAACACTTTTCCGTGGTTATTGAGCAGCACGGCCAGCAGACGAAATTCGATAGGCGTAAGGTGGATCTCTTCTTCCCCTCGCACGATGCGGCGGGCGGCAAGATCGACGCGGATATCGCTAAAGGCGTACACCGGATCGGAAGGGGACGTGGCACTGTGTCGACGCAGCGCCACACGAAGCCGGGCCTGTAACTCGCCAATGCCAAACGGTTTGATCAGATAATCATCCGCTCCGGCATCCAGCGCGGCGATTTTATCCGTCTCTTCGGTGCGGGCAGAGAGCACCAGAATGGGCATCTGGCTCCACTGACGCACCTCACGAATAAAATCGATGCCGTCGCCATCCGGAAGTCCCAGATCCAGGATCACCAGATCTGGCTTGCGGGTGGCGGCTTCAATTAACCCCCGTTGAAGCGTACCGGCTTCGTGCACGCGCAAGCCGTCGCCTTCCAGCGCGGTACGCAGAAATCGGCTGATAGCGAGCTCATCTTCAACAATCAGAACGTTAATCACAAATCCTCTGGTAATTCATCAAGTTCTGGTGGGGTTTCAAGAGGAAGTGTAACACAAAAGCGTGCCCCACCTTCCGGGCGGTTCTCTGCGGAAATGGTGCCACCATGCACGTCGACAATCGCCTGGCAGATCGCCAGACCCAGCCCAACGCCCGGAATGGCGGATTCCTTATTACCGCGCGCAAATTTTTCGAATATGGCGCGCTCCTGACCGGCCGGAATACCCGGCCCGTTATCCCAGACGTCGAGCCGCAGCACACGTTTATCCACCCTGGCAGCAATCCCCAGCCGGGCCTTTGTCCCGGCGTATTTAGCCGCGTTTTCCAGCAGATTAATCAGCACGCGCTCAAACAGCGGGCCATCCACATGGATTAACGTCAGGGGTTCCGGCATGTCCAGCTCAATATGGCGCCCGCCGAGACCCGGCTCCAGCATCTTCAGCGCACTGCCGACAACCTCCTCAAGGGTGAGCCACTCTTTTTTGAGGTTAAACCCGCCGGACTGAATGCGCGCCATGTCCAGCAGGTTGTTCACCAGGCGCGTGGTATTCAGCACGTGCTGGCGAATTTCGCTGGCCTGCAACGCGTGCTTTGATCCTTCCGCCGCCAGATCCAGCGTCAGAATTTCGGACTGGCCAAACAGCACGGTAAGCGGGGTGCGCAAATCGTGAGACAGCGCTGCCAGCAGCGAATTGCGAATACTTTCGCGCTCGCTTGCCAGCCGCGCCTGCTCTTCGCTGGCGGTGAGCGCCAGCCGTTCAAGGGCGCTGGCGACCAGCAGGGTGAAGGTTTCCAGCAGGCGCTGCTGCTCTGGGATCATCAGCTGACGCAGGTTAGACGGCTCGACGATGACCAGCCCGTGATTCTTATCCGCGCTGCGCAGCGGCAGGATCTGGTAAGGCACGCCGGGCAGCGTGTCGGTGCCGGCGCCGGCAGGTAACCCCTTATCGAAACTCCAGCGGGCAATCGCTTCATCCCAGGGCGTCATCCCCGTAGGGGAGGTCAGCGGGCGAAGGCGCCCCTGTTCGTCGGGGAGCAAAATCAGGTTACTGGCATGAAAGGTCGAACGAATAAACTGCTCGCTGGTCTGCACGATATCTCGCTGCGTGCGGCCAACCGCCAGCGATTTTGACATTTCATACAGATGGCGCGTGCGCTGCTCGCGATAGCGGGCAATGCGTGCCTGGTAGCGTACGCCTGCCGTCAGATTCCCGATCACCAGCCCGACGGTAAGCATCACGGCAAAGGTCAGAATGTACTGCACGTCCGAGACAGCAAGCGTCCCGCGCGGAGCGATAAAAAAAAGGTCGAAGCTGATGACGTTGATCACCGTTGCCAGCACCGACGGCCAGCGGCCATAAAAGAGCGCGACCACAACGACGCCGAGCAGATAAATCATGACCAGATTGGCGGCGTCGAAGGCGATGAGCCACTGGCTGGCAATCACCGTAATCAGGGCGCAAAGGACTACTGCCACCAGGCAACCCCGGATCTGAATGCGCCATTTATCGCCAAAGGTGCGAGCGTCCGGCGTACGGTTGGGCAGAGGGGCGGGCTTGTCATCCAGCGCGACGATGACTAAATCAAGATCCGGCGCGCGGCGGGCCAGCCTGTCGGCAAAAGATTCGCGGCTAAACCAGCGGCGATGCTGTCGACGTCCAATGACAATCTTGCCCAGGTTGTGCTCGCGCGCGTAGCGCAGAATGGCTTTATCTTCCTGCGGTTCGGAAAGGGTGGCGGTTTCGGCACCCAGCTCTTGCGCCAGCCGCAGCGCGCTCAAAATGGCGCGACGCTGATTTTCTGGCAGACCATGCAGCTGCGGCGTTTCGACGTAGACCGCGTGCCAGACGCTGCCAAATTTCGATGCCAGCCGGGCGGCGGTGCGAACCAGTTTTTCGTTGCCGCTGCCGTGACCAATGCATAACAGAATGGCGTCCCGCGTGTGCCAGACGCGCTCTTGTCCCTGTAGGTCTCGCCAGGCGCGCATCTGGTCATCAACGCGATCGGCGGTGCGGCGCAGGGCCAGCTCGCGCAGGGCAATCAGGTTTCCTTTGCGGAAAAAATGTTCGATGGCGCGTTCGGCCTGGCCGGCAATATACACTTTGCCTTCGTGCAGGCGCTGGCGTAGATCGTCCGGCGGCAGGTCAACAAGTACGACTTCATCGGCAGAATCAAAAAACGGATCGGGGACGGTTTCCCGCACCTGGATACCGGTTACGCCGCTCACTACGTCGTTCAGGCTTTCCAGATGCTGAACATTCACCGTGGTGAAGACGTCAATGCCTGCCTCAAGCAGCTCCTCAACATCCTGCCAGCGCTTCGGATGGCGGGAGCCTGGCGCATTGCTGTGCGCCAGTTCGTCCATCAGGATCAGGGCAGGGCGGCGGGCGAGGGCGGCATCAAGATCAAACTCCGTGACCAGCCGCCCGCGATGGCTGATACGCTGGGGCGGCTGCGTCGCCAGCCCCGTCAGCAGCGCAGCCGTCTCTTTGCGACCGTGGGTTTCCACCACGCCGATGAGAATATCAAGCCCCTGCGCCCGAAGCCGCTGGGCTTCCGTCAGCATGGCGAAGGTTTTCCCGACGCCCGCGCAGGCGCCGAAGAAAATTTTCAGCTTGCCGCGGTGGGCTTCAGCCGTCTGTTCAAGCAGCCTGTCCGGATCCGGGCGCATGGGCTCGTCGGTCATTTAGTTCTTCCTTAGCGCGTCCAGCGCCAGATTCAGCTCAACAATGTTCACTATCGGCATGCCGATGAAGCTGACCAGCGGCTTTTGAGTATGTTCTGCGACCAGCTGGCTCACCTGCTCGACGGTCAGCTGACGGGCGGCTGCCACGCGTGGGATCTGCCACACCACCGCATCCGGCGTCAGGCTGTAATCCAGCCCGCTCGCGGAAGCGGTGATCAGCTCAACCGGCACCTCACGGCTGGCCTGCGGATTCGCGGCGCGCAGGGCGGCAACGCGTTCAGCAACGGCTTTGTCCAGGTCAGGATTACTGCCAGCCAGATTGCTGCCGCCGGAGGCCATTGGATTATACGGGCTTTCCGCAGTGGCGGAAGGGCGTCCCTGGAAGTAGCGCGGGTCCGTAAAGTTCTGCCCAATCAGACGCGAGCCGCGGTTTTCACCGTTCTGGATAATCAGCGAGCCGTTGGCCTGATCTTTAAACCACCACTGGCCCAGCGCGGTAGTCATCAGCGGGTAAAGCCCGCCGGTAATCAGAGACAGCAGAATAAACAACAGTATAGCGGGACGTAACATCGTCATTGGATCCACCTTTTAAACCAGCCCGAACAGCGTTAACAGCATGTCGATAACCTTGATCCCAATAAAGGGCACCACTAGCCCACCCAGACCGTAAATCCACAGGTTACGGCGCAGCATGGCGGCGGCCGTCAGCGGCTTATAGCTCACCCCTTTCAGCGCCAGCGGAATAAGAAAGACAATAATCAGCGCGTTGAAGATCACCGCGCTCAAAATGGCCGAGGCCGGAGAGTGCAGGTGCATCACGTTCAGGGCATTCAACTGCGGGTAGGTTGCCGCAAAAGCCGCCGGAATGATGGCGAAATACTTCGCCACGTCGTTGGCGATACTGAACGTGGTCAGCGAGCCGCGCGTCATCAGCATCTGCTTCCCGATATGTACCACTTCGATCAGCTTGGTCGGGTTCGAGTCGAGATCCACCATGTTGCCCGCCTCTTTTGCCGCCTGGGTACCGGAGTTCATCGCCACCGCCACGTCGGCCTGCGCCAGCGCCGGGGCGTCGTTGGTGCCGTCGCCGGTCATCGCCACCAGACGGCCTTCCGCCTGATACTGGCGAATGAGTGCCAGCTTCGCTTCCGGCGTCGCTTCGGAAAGGAAATCATCCACGCCCGCTTCGGCGGCAATGGCCGCCGCAGTCAGACGGTTATCCCCGGTGATCATCACTGTTTTAATGCCCATCTTACGCATCTGGGCGAAACGCTCTTTAATACCGCCTTTAACGATATCCTTCAGGGCGATAACCCCCAGAACGCTTGCACCTTCCGCCACCACCAGCGGGGTTGCTCCCTGACGCGCCACGCTTTCCACCAGGTTGTCGACTTCCGGGGGGAAGTGTCCATTATTGGCTTCAATATGACGGCGAATGGCATCAACGGACCCTTTACGGATCATCCGGTCCTGAATGTTAATTCCGCTCATTCGGGTTTGCGCTGTGAAGGGCACGAACGTGGCGTGCAGGCTCTGAACGTCGCGCTGGCGCAGGTTAAAGCGCTGCTTGGCGAGGATCACGATACTGCGGCCTTCCGGCGTTTCATCGGCCAGCGAGGAAAGCTGCGCCGCGTCAGCCAGCGTTTTTTCATCCACGCCGGGAGCAGGTAGAAAGTCAGAGGCCTGACGATTGCCCAGGGTGATGGTCCCGGTTTTATCCAGCAGCAGCACGTCTACGTCACCCGCCGCTTCAACGGCGCGTCCGCTGGTGGCGATGACGTTCGCGCCCAGCATCCGGCTCATCCCCGCCACGCCAATCGCGGAAAGCAGGCCGCCGATAGTGGTGGGGATCAGACAGACCAGCAGGGCGATCAGTACGGTGATGCTAACCGCTGTACCGCCGTAGGCGGAGAAGGGCCACAGGGTCGCCGTTGCCAGCAGGAAGACAATGGTGAGCGCCACCAGCAGAATGGTCAGGGCGATCTCGTTCGGCGTTTTACGACGCTGTGCGCCTTCCACCATGGCGATCATCCGGTCGAGAAAGGTTTCGCCCGGGTTAACGCTGCACTGGATCACCAGCCAGTCGGAAAGAATGCGCGTTCCGCCGGTAACTGAGGCGAAATCTCCGCCCGACTCACGGATCACCGGTGCGGATTCCCCGGTAATGGCGCTTTCGTCTACCGACGCGCCGCCCTCAATCACCTCACCGTCGCAGGGGATGATGTCGCCAGCTTCCACCAGCACCACGTCACCTTTGCGCAGTTCATCCGCCGGAACGTGGTCCATCTGCGCGCCGTATTTAGGTTCGCGTAATTTACGCGCAAAGGCGGTCTTTTTTACCCCTTTCAGGCTGTTGGCCTGTGCCTTACTGCGGCCTTCCGCTAACGCTTCGGCGAAGTTGGCGAACAGCACGGTAAACCACAGCCACAGGCTGATGGCGGCGGTAAAGGTTGCATTCCCTGAAAGGTGTCCCGTTCCCATGGCAATCGCCAGTGCGGTGGTGAGTAAACTTCCAGTCCAGACAATAAACATCACCGGGTTGTGCCACTGCACGCGCGGGCTCAGTTTTTTTACCGCATCCATGAGGGCCTGACGAACTAACGTCGGTTCGAGCAGGGCCAGTTGTTTACGACTCATGACAAATTCTCCGCAAAATCAGCGTAAAGAGAGATATTCCGCAACCGGGCCTAACGCGAGGGCGGGGATAAAGGTCAGGGCACCCACCAGCAGAACGGTGCCAATCAGCAGGCCGACGAACAGCGCGCCGTGAGTCGGTAACGTACCGGTGGTGGTCGGCTGGATCTTCTTATTCACCAGTGTTCCAGCGATCGCCATGACGGGAATAATCACGCCGAAACGTCCGATGAACATGCAGAACGCCAGCAAACAGTTCCAGAACGGCGAGTTGACGCTTAATCCTGCAAAGGCGCTGCCGTTGTTGTTGGCGGCAGACGAAACGGCGTAAAGCACTTCGCTAAAGCCGTGAATGCCCGGGTTAAAGATGCCGTTGCGCCCGGCGTCGGTCATCAGCGCCAGCGCGGTACCGAGCAGCACAAGGGTGGGGGTGACCAGAATTGCCAGCGCGGTTAATTTCATTTCGCGGACGTCGATTTTTTTGCCGAGATACTCCGGCGTGCGACCGATCATTAGCCCGGCGATAAACACGGCGAGCAGAACGAACAACAGCATGCCGTACAGCCCCGAACCGACCCCACCGAAAACTACCTCGCCAATCTGCATCAGCCACATCGGGATCATGCCGCCGAGCGCGTTAAAAGAGTCGTGCATGGCGTTCACTGCCCCGCAGGAGGCCGCCGTGGTGACCACCGCATAGAGGCTGCTGGCAAGAATGCCGAAGCGGCTCTCTTTGCCTTCCAGGTTGATATTGCTGTTAGCCCCCAGCTGCATGAAGTGGCTGTTGCCGTTCCATTCGGCCCACATCACCAGTGCTACGCAGACCACGAAGATCAACGACATCGCCCACAGCAGCGTACGTCCCTGGCGGCGATCGTTAACCACATCGCCAAAGGCGAAGCAGAGCGCGGCGGGGATCAGGAAGATCGCCAGCATCTGTACAAAATTGGTTAATGCCGTTGGGTTTTCAAACGGATGCGATGAGTTGGCGTTGAAGAAGCCGCCGCCGTTGGTGCCCAGCATCTTGATCGCTTCCTGCGACGCCACCGGCCCCATAGGAAGGAGTTCCCTGGCCCCTTCAAGCGAGGTGTAAGGGGTATAAGGCAGCAGGTTTTGCAGAGTGCCTTGCTGAATAAAGAACAGGGCAATAATCAGCGCAACAGGCACCAGGATCCAAAGGGTGATGCGCGTGACATCAACCCAGGCGTTGCCGAGGGTGCTGACATTCTGACGGGCAAACGCGCGCGTCAGGGCGAAGATCACCGCGATACCGCTGGCCGCAGAAAGAAAGTTTTGCACGGTTAACCCGGCCATCTGGCTGAAGTAGCTGAGCGTGGTTTCACCAGCGTAAGACTGCCAGTTGGTGTTGGTGACAAAGCTGACCGCCGTGTTCAGCGCCAGATGCCAGGATAAACCCGGTAACTGCTGCGGGTTCAACGGCAGACTGCCCTGGAGCATCAGCAGCGTAAAGAGGGCAATAAGCCCCAGGATATTCAGAAGCAGTATCGCCATCAGGTACTGGCGCCAGTTCATTTCCCGGTCGCTGATACCTGAAATGCGCCAGAGCACGTTTTCAATATTTCGCGTGCCCGGCAATGGCACGTTGTTTATCAGACGCGCCAGCGCTGTTCCCAGCGGCCTGGCGAGCACAAACAGCACCAGTAAAAAGCTGGCAATAAGCAAAAACGCCTGAGCAGCCATCAGAATGCCTCCGCATTAATCAGGGCATAAATCAGATAACCCAATAACAGGAACACCAGCACGATGCCGGCAATCAGACCTGCACTCACAATCCACCTCCGGGTGACTTTTGTTGTTGTACAAACGGTAGGATTTATGGCGCAAAGATTTCGCAAAAATCAGAAGGGCAGGTGTAAAAAAAGTATAAAAAGGGAAAGACCACAATTTAACTATTGGTAAGTAAATCGTTAACTTTTTTGTAACTTAATTACAGGCGGGAATGTAAATATTCACGAAATGAATGAAAATAAGTGGTCGGATGAGTAGTAAAATTACAAACAAAGCGGTATTATTTTAACCAGGTCACAGATTTCACATTTTCCGGAGACGGTTTCCGGCCAACTACAGGGGAGAAAATTATGGATCTTTATAAAGAGTTTCCGGCTCATATCATTTTCATGCGTCGCACTTTCGCCGTAGTGGCTGGCGTGTTGGCCCTGCCGGTGATGCTGTTCTGGAAAGATCGCGCACGTTTCTACAGTTACCTGCACCGCGTCTGGGCGAAAACCAGCGAGAAGCCGGTGTGGATGGATCAGGCCGAGAAAGCGACCTGCGATTTCTACTGATACGGTGTGACATCGTAGCCATAAAAAAACCGCCTACAGCAATGTGGCGGTTTTTTTGTCCCTCGGGATTCGCGGTCCGTTGGGTAATCTTGCAGCCCCTACCCGGGATTTTTATCATACCCTTCTTTAAAAAGTTCACAATCCACTTCACCTTTATAAATTCCTAATTTTACTGAAATAACTTACTTTTGGCGTTGGTGCTAATTATGATGCCACGTCCCTTTCCGCCATTTCGCAAATGGGCATCGGTCCTGGGAAAGGTGTATCCATAGCCGTAAAGCAGCCCACCTACCCGGGCTTGTGTCCACCGATTTATCACCGGTGGTGATAGGTGGAGCGGTTAGCAGCAGGGACCGCATAGTGAAACGCTATTTATGCATCGCGTTCATTGTCGCCAGCGCACTCGTTGTAAAGAGTGATAAACCGGATGTGTTTATTGCCTTTACCCTGATAGCGCAGGACAAGTAGCGTTAAGGCCGCCTCGGGCGGCCTTTTTTATTTCATCCCGTCTACACTTCATGGCAAAGTAGTTCAATGCATGCCTTTTTCCTTTTACGGCATGCCCTTACGGACATAATGGACAATTGCAGGAGTTTTATGCCCACCCATCTGGTTTGGTTTCGCGCGGATTTACGCATTCACGACAACTTCGCTCTCGCGGCGGCCTGCCGCGCTAAAGACGCGAATGTGCTGGCCCTGTTTATCGCCACGCCTGAACAGTGGCGGCAGCATGACATGGCGCCCCGGCAAGCGGCACTACTCAGCGCGTATCTGAATGACCTGCAACATTCACTGGCTGAAAAAGGCATTCCGCTGATCTATAAAGAGGCCCATGATTTTGCCGCGCAGCGCCAGACGGTGCAGGCAATCTGCCAGCAGCACGCAGTAACGCATCTTTATTACAACTATCAGTATGAATTCAACGAGCAACAGCGGGATCGTCAGCTGGAGAAAACCCTTGCGGGCGTGGTCTGTGAAGGCTTTGATGACAGCGTGATGCTCGCGCCGGGCAGCGTAATGACCGGTAGCCACGAAATGTATAAAGTTTTCACGCCGTTTAAAAATGCCTTTATCAAACGCCTGAAAGAGGGACTACCTGAGTGCGTTACCGCCCCGACCGTGAGAGGGGAAACGATAACGGATCTGCCGGCGATCAGGCTGAATTATCCCCAGCAGTCGTTCGATGAAACGGTATTCCCCGCCAGTGAGAAAGCAGCTATTGACCGGTTGCGTCAGTTCTGCACGCAGGGGGCGGCGGAGTACGAGGCGCGTCGGGATTTTCCAGCGACTGAAGGCACCAGCCGCTTGTCGGCCTGTTTAGCGCTGGGCGCGCTCTCTCCGCGCCAGTGTTTACATCGCCTGCTGGCGGAACAGCCTCAGGCCTTAGACGGGGGGGCGGGCGCAGTGTGGCTGAACGAACTGATCTGGCGTGAGTTTTATCGCCATCTGATGACGTATCATCCTGATTTGTGTAAACATCGGCCCTTTATTCGTTGGACCGAACAGGTACAGTGGCAGTCGAATGAGAAGCTGCTTAAAGCATGGCAGCGTGGGCTCACCGGCTTCCCGATTGTTGATGCGGCTATGCGGCAGCTCAATGAAACCGGGTGGATGCATAACCGTCTGCGTATGATTACCGCCAGCTTCCTGGTGAAGGATCTGCTTATCGACTGGCGAACCGGAGAACGTTATTTTATCTCTCAGCTGATCGATGGCGATCTGGCGGCGAATAACGGCGGCTGGCAGTGGGCGGCCTCCACCGGAACGGATGCGGCTCCCTATTTTCGGATCTTCAATCCGACCACGCAGGGACAACGATTTGACGCCGACGGCGAGTTTATCCGTCGCTGGCTGCCTGAGCTAAAGGATGTCCCGGCCAAAGCCATTCATGAACCCTGGGTATGGGCGGATAAACAGCGTGTTACCCTGAACTATCCCCGTCCCATTGTCGACCATAAACAGGCGCGCGTCGCCACGCTGGCGGCGTACGAAGCCGCCCGAAAAGTTTGAGAGAATGATGATGAAAAACAGTGAACTGGAACGCCTGATTAACGAAAAACTCAACACGGCTTCGTTTAGCGACTACGGCCCGAATGGCTTGCAGGTGGAGGGGCGCGAGGCGGTGCAAAAAATCATCACCGGCGTGACGGCAAGCCAGGCGCTGCTGGATGAGGCGGTGCGTCAGGAAGCCGATGCGGTGATTGTCCACCACGGTTATTTCTGGAAAAACGAATCACCGATTATTCGCGGCATGAAGCGCAACCGACTCAAAACGCTGCTGGCGAATGACATCAACCTGTACGGCTATCACCTGCCGCTCGATGCGCATCCTGAACTGGGAAATAACGTTCAGCTTGCGCAGCTGCTGGGGATTACCGTGATGGGTGAAATTGAACCTCTGGTGCCGTGGGGCGAACTGTCGATGCCGGTTCCGGGTCTGGAGCTGGCTTCGTGGATCGAAGCGCGCCTGGGGCGTCGTCCGCTGTGGTGCGGCGACACCGGGCCGGATACCGTGAAGCGCGTGGCATGGTGCACCGGCGGCGGCCAGGGCTTTATTGACAGCGCGGCGCGTTTTGGTGTCGACGCCTTCATTACCGGCGAAGTCTCCGAGCAGACCATTCACTCAGCCCGTGAACAAGGCCTGCATTTTTACGCGGCGGGCCATCACGCCACCGAGCGTGGCGGCATCCGCGCCCTCAGCGAGTGGCTGACGGAAAATACCGATCTGGATGTGACGTTTATTGATATCCCTAATCCGGCCTGATGAGAGGTAGTTAAGTGCAGCGAGCGCGTTGTTATCTTCTGGGTGAAACCGCGGTAGTTCTGGAGCTTGAGCCTCCGGTGACGCTTGCTACGCAAAAGCGTATCTGGCGTCTGGCTCAGCGACTGCCCGAGCTACCCGGCGTGGTTGAAGCTATTCCGGGTATGAATAATATCACCGTGGTGCTGCGTGATCCGCACACGGGGGCGCTGGATGCCATTGAGCGTCTGCAACGCTGGTGGGAGGAGAGCGAGGCGCTGGAGCCGGAATCGCGGACGATTGAGATCCCGGTTGTCTATGGCGGCAAGGGAGGTCCCGACCTTGGCGTGGTGGCCGAACACTGTGGATTAACGGAGAAGCAGGTTGTGGAGCTGCATAGCTCAGTCGACTATGTTGTCTGGTTTTTGGGATTTCAGCCGGGTTTCCCCTATCTGGGCGGGTTATCGCCCCAGCTGCATACGCCGCGCCGGGCTGAGCCGCGCCTGAGCGTACCGGCGGGCAGCGTGGCGATTGGTGGCGAGCAAACGGGAATTTATCCGCTCGCCTCACCGGGAGGCTGGCAACTGATTGGGCACACGTCCACGCCGTTATTTGAACCAGGCCAGGACGCGCCCATACTCCTGCGTCCGGGGGATACCCTGCGCTTTATCCCGCAGAAGGAGGGGGTATGTTAACGCTTATTCGCGCAGGGCTTTACACCTCGGTACAGGATGCCGGGCGTTTTGGGCTGCGTCAGTCGGGCGTGAGCTACTGCGGTGCGCTCGATCGCCCTTCGCTGGAGATTGCCAACCTGCTGGTAGGTAACGCAGGCAGCACGGCGGCGTTAGAAATTACGCTGGGTCAGTGCGTGATTGAGTTTGGTCAGGAAACCTGGTTTGCCTTAACCGGCGCGGGCTGTGACGCGACGCTGGACGGCAAAGCGGTGTGGACCGGCTGGCGCCTGCGGGCGAAGGCCGGGCAGCGTCTGACGCTCAAGCGTCCTCTGCACGGCGTGCGCAGCTATCTTGCGGTGGCGGGGGGGATCGACGTGCCGGAGGTGTTGGGCTCATCCAGCACCGACCAGAAAGCGGGAATGGGCGGCCATGAAGGACGGCTGCTGCGTGACGGCGATCGTCTGCGGATAAAGACCTCAACGCGCCATTTCACCACCACGCAGGGCGTGAAACAGCTGCTGTGGGGGAACGTGATCCGCGCCTTACCAGGACCGGAATACCATGAGTTTGATGAAGCCGCGAAAGAGTCTTTCTGGCGCTCGCCGTGGAAGATCAGCCCGCAGAGTAACCGCATGGGTTACCGGCTTCAGGGGCAGCCGCTGACCCGCACGACTGACCGGGAGCTGCTTTCCCATGGTCTGTTGCCCGGGGTGATTCAGGTGCCGGGCAACGGGCAGCCCATCGTACTGATGAACGATGCGCAAACCACGGGGGGATATCCGCGTATTGCCTGCATTATCGAAGCGGATCGCTACCATCTGGCGCAAATTCCTCTCGGCCAGCCCATTCATTTTGTGCAGTGTTCGCTGGAGGAGGCGCTGAAAGCCCGGCAGGATCAGCAGCGTTATCTCGAACAGCTGGCGTGGAGGCTCGATGGTAAAGATTGATTTAAACGCCGATCTGGGGGAGGGCAGCAACGCCGATGCGGCGCTGATGACGCTGGTCTCCTCGGTGAATATCGCCTGCGGGTTTCATGCCGGCGATGCGCAGACCATGCTGGCGAGCGTGCGCAATGCCATGAAAAACGGCGTGGCGATTGGCGTTCACCCCAGCTTTCCCGACCGGGAAAACTTTGGTCGCACAGCGATGGATCTGCCGCCTGAGACGGTTTACGCGCAAATGCTCTACCAGATCGGCGCGCTGGAGGCGATAGTGCGCGCTGAGAATGGCGTGTTGCGCCACGTCAAGCCGCACGGCATGCTCTATAACCAGGCGGCGAAAGATCCGGCGCTGGCGGATGCCATTGCCCGCGCGGTGCGGGACTGTAATCCGCAACTGATTCTGGTAGGCCTGGCGGGCAGCGAGCTTATTCGTGCCGGAGAACGGCTGGGGCTGACTACGCGGCAGGAAGTGTTTGCCGATCGGGGATACCTGCCGGACGGTAGCCTGGTTCCGCGTACGCAGGCCGGTGCGCTGATCACCGACGAAGGTAAAGCACTGGCGCAGACGCTGGAGATGGTGCGCTTCGGGCGAGTAACCTCAACGGAGGGGACAACGGCAAACGTTCAGGCTGATACGGTGTGCTTACACGGTGACGGCGAGCATGCGCTCCAGTTTGCGCGACGCCTGCGGGCGGCGTTCTCGGAAGAGGGCATTGTTGTCAGCGCAGAATAATCATGAAAGGACAATAACATGCCAGAAGGTCCGGAGATCCGCCGCGCGGCGGATAGCCTGGAGGCGGCGATAAAGGGCAAACCTCTGACACACGTCTGGTTTGCCTTTCCTCAACTCAAGCCGTTTGAATCGCAGCTGGTGGGGCAGACGATGACCCACATTGAAACGCGCGGCAAGGCGTTACTCACCCACTTTTCCCATAACCTGACGTTATACAGCCATAATCAGCTTTACGGTGTCTGGCGGGTGGTGGAGGCGGACGAGCAGCCGCAAACGACCCGCGTGCTGCGCGTGCGGCTACAAACGGCGGATAAGGCGATCCTGCTCTACAGCGCCTCTGATATCGAAATGTTAACGCCGGAGCAACTGCTGACGCATCCGTTCTTACAGCGGGTCGGGCCGGACGTGCTCGACATGCGTCTGACGGCAAGCGATGTGAAAGCCCGGTTGTTATCCCCCACATTCCGCAACCGGCAGTTCTCCGGGCTGTTGCTCGATCAGGCTTTTCTGGCCGGGCTTGGCAACTATCTCCGAGTGGAGATCCTCTGGGAAGTGGGGCTGGCGCCGCAGCGCAAAGCGTCGCAGCTGAGCGATGAACAGCTGGAGGCGCTGTCGCACGCGTTACTGGATATCCCACGGCTGTCGTACAACACGCGCGGCGTGGTGGATGAGAACAAGCATCACGGGGCGCTGTTCCGCTTCAGGGTGTTTCACCGGGCAGGTAAAAAGTGTGAGCGGTGCGGCGGGGTGATTGAGAAGGCGACGATCTCTTCCAGGCCGTTTTACTTGTGTCCTGGGTGCCAGATGTAAAAAAGCCGGGTGGTGGCTACGCCTTACCCGGCCTACATCTCGCACTTGTAGGCCCGGCAAGCGAAGCGCCGCCGGGCGTGTTTTTTAGCGCTTAATGTCAGACTTAAAATCACGCTGCTCGTAGCCGGTATACAGCTGACGAGGACGCGCGATTTTCATGCCTTCGCTGTGCATTTCGTTCCAGTGCGCAATCCAGCCCACGGTACGGGCCATGGCGAAGATTACGGTGAACATGGAAGACGGAATGCCCATCGCTTTCAGAATAATGCCAGAGTAGAAATCGACGTTCGGGTAGAGTTTCTTCTCGATGAAGTACGGGTCGTTCAGCGCGATGTGTTCCAGCTCCATCGCTACTTCCAGCAGATCATCTTTGGTGCCCAGCTCTTTCAGCACTTCGTGGCAGGTCTCACGCATGACGGTCGCGCGCGGGTCGTAGTTTTTGTAAACACGGTGACCGAAGCCCATCAGACGGAAGGAGTCATTCTTGTCTTTCGCGCGGCGCACGAACTCAGGAATGTGCTCAACGGAGCTGATCTCTTCCAGCATCTTCAGTGCCGCTTCGTTCGCGCCGCCGTGCGCCGGTCCCCACAGGGAGGCGATGCCCGCAGCGATACAGGCGAACGGGTTCGCGCCGGAAGAGCCCGCGGTACGGACGGTAGAGGTCGAGGCGTTTTGTTCGTGGTCAGCGTGCAGGATCAGAATACGGTCCATCGCGCGTTCCAGCACCGGGTTCACTTCGTACTCTTCGCACGGCGTGGAGAACATCATACGCAGGAAGTTACCCGCGTAGGAGAGGTCGTTGCGTGGGTACACAAACGGCTGACCGATAGAGTATTTGTAACACATCGCCGCCATGGTAGGCATTTTAGACAGCAGACGGAACGCCGCGATATCACGGTGACGTGGGTTATTCACGTCCAGAGAATCGTGGTAGAACGCCGCCAGCGCACCGGTAATACCGCACATGACCGCCATCGGATGAGAGTCACGACGGAACGCATGGAACAGACGGGTAATCTGCTCATGGATCATGGTGTGACGGGTCACGGTGGTTTTAAATTCATCGTACTGGGCCTGCGTCGGTTTTTCGCCGTTCAGCAGGATGTAGCACACTTCCAGATAGTTGGATTCGGTGGCTAACTGATCGATGGGGAAGCCGCGATGGAGCAGGATACCTTCGTCACCGTCAATGTAGGTGATTTTGGATTCGCAAGATGCGGTGGAGGTGAATCCAGGGTCAAAGGTGAATACCCCTTTGGAACCCAGCGTACGGATATCAATAACATCCTGACCGAGCGTGCCTTTTAGCACATCCAGTTCAATAGCATCATCACCATTTAGGGTGAGTTTTGCCTTTGTATCAGCCATTTACGGTCTCCTTAGCGCCTTATGCTTAAGACTGCGCTTTACCGGATTTGCTTTCAGCTGTTAATCATCGTTACCAGATTGTTATTTGGCTTACCGCTCAGCTCACGAGGAGAAACCAGGGTACAGAGCTATGGCGCCTTGCAGGTAAACGAATGAAATATCAGTGAAACAACAGCAAATCAGCGTTTTTGCAGTCCGAATTATTCAAACCTGTATATCACTAATAACTGTCCTGATAACTTCGGTCAATACCATCACACTGTTACATAACTATTTGTCAGGTGAAAGAGAGACCTCATAACTTTTGCGCATTATATGCCTTTTCTGATGACGTTTGTAACAATATTGTTTAACATTTGTCAAATCAGATGATTAAAAATTAAAAAGATGTTGTTATCGTGACCCCGATCACTGTTCCAGAGAAAACCCAACAAACTGTATGTAGGTTAATTGTAATGATTTTGTGAACGGCCTATACTGCCGCCAGGTCTCCGGAACACCCTGCAATCCCGAGCCACCCAGCGTTGTAACGTGTCGTTTTAGCATTTGGAAGCAATGTTTTGCATGACGCGCAGTTATAGAAAAGGAACGCTGTCTGACCCGCATCGCAGTCCGGAGGAAGGAAACAATAAGAACAGCATGTGGGCGTTATTCATGATAAGAAATGTGAAAAAACAAAGACCTGTCAATCTGGATCTGAAAACGATCCGATTCCCTGTAACAGCAATAGCGTCCATTCTGCACCGTGTTTCTGGTGTGATTACGTTTGTGGCGGTCGGTATCTTGCTGTGGTTACTGGGAACCAGCCTCTCATCCCCTGAAGGATTCCTCCAGGCCTCAGCCATTATGAACAGCTTCTTCGTGAAATTTATCATGTGGGGCATTCTGACCGCGCTGGCCTATCACGTGGTTGGCGGCGTTCGCCATATGCTGATGGACTTTGGCTACCTGGAAGAGACGTTCGAGGCCGGTAAACGTACCGCTAACATTTCATTTGTGATCACTGTCGTGCTTTCACTTCTCGCAGGAGTTCTCGTATGGTAAGCAACGCCTCCGCATTAGGACGCAACGGCGTACATGACTTCATCCTGGTCCGTGCTACCGCCATCGTTCTCACCCTTTACATCATCTATATGATCGGTTTCTTCGCGACCAGCGGCACGCTGACGTGGGAAATCTGGAGTGGTTTCTTCGGATCGGCCTTCACCAAAGTGTTCACCCTGCTGGCCCTGTTCTCCATCCTTATTCATGCCTGGATTGGCATGTGGCAGGTGTTGACCGATTACGTTAAACCGCTGGCGATTCGCCTTCCGCTGCAACTGATTATTGTTGTTGCTCTGCTGGTTTACGTCATTTATGGATTTGTTGTGGTGTGGGGTGTGTAATGAAACTGCCAGTCAGAGAATTTGATGCTGTTGTGATTGGTGCGGGTGGCGCAGGTATGCGCGCCGCACTACAAATTTCCCAGAGCGGCCAGACCTGTGCGCTGCTCTCTAAAGTATTCCCGACCCGTTCCCACACTGTGTCTGCGCAGGGCGGTATCACCGTTGCGCTGGGTAATTCCCATGAAGATAACTGGGAATGGCATATGTACGATACGGTAAAAGGTTCCGATTACATCGGTGACCAGGATGCCATCGAATATATGTGTAAAACCGGCCCGGAAGCGATTCTGGAGCTGGACCACATGGGGCTGCCGTTCTCTCGTCTGGAAAATGGCACCATCTATCAGCGTCCGTTTGGCGGCCAGTCGAAAAACTTCGGCGGCGAGCAGGCGGCACGAACCGCAGCGGCGGCTGACCGTACCGGCCACGCGCTGCTGCACACGCTGTATCAGCAGAACCTGAAAAACCACACCACAATTTTCTCCGAGTGGTATGCGCTGGATCTGGTGAAAAACGCCGATGGCGCCGTGGTGGGTTGTACCGCCCTGTGCATCGAAACCGGTGAGGTGGTCTACTTCAAAGCCCGCGCAACCGTTCTGGCGACCGGCGGCGCAGGCCGTATCTATCAGTCAACTACCAATGCCCATATCAACACCGGTGACGGCGTTGGGATGGCGATCCGCGCTGGCGTGCCGGTGCAGGACATGGAGATGTGGCAGTTCCACCCAACCGGTATCGCCGGTGCGGGCGTACTGGTGACAGAAGGCTGCCGTGGTGAAGGTGGTTACCTGCTGAACAAACATGGCGAGCGCTTCATGGAGCGTTATGCGCCAAACGCAAAAGACCTTGCGGGCCGTGACGTGGTGGCGCGTTCCATCATGATCGAAATCCGTGAAGGCCGCGGCTGTGACGGCCCTTGGGGTCCACACGCGAAGCTGAAACTCGACCATCTGGGTAAAGAAGTGCTGGAATCCCGTCTGCCGGGCATTCTGGAACTGTCCCGCACCTTCGCTCACGTCGACCCGGTGAAAGAGCCAATTCCGGTTATCCCAACCTGTCACTACATGATGGGCGGTATTCCGACCAAAGTGACCGGTCAGGCGCTGACCGTGAACGAGCAGGGCGAAGACGTAGTCATCCCTGGCCTGTTCGCGGTAGGCGAAATTGCCTGCGTATCCGTGCACGGCGCAAACCGTCTGGGCGGCAACTCCCTGCTGGACCTGGTGGTATTTGGTCGTGCGGTGGGTCTGCATCTCCAGGAGTCTATTGCCGAGCAGGGCGCGCTGCGTGATGCGACCGACGACGAAATCGATGCCTCTCTTGAGCGCCTCAACCGCTGGAACGGCAACCGTAACGGCGAAGATCCGGTGGAGATCCGTAAGGCGTTGCAGGAGTGTATGCAGCACAACTTCTCGGTATTCCGTGAAGGTGACGCGATGGCCAAAGGGCTTGAGCAGCTGAAAGCGATCCGCGAGCGTCTGAAGAATGCCCGTCTGGATGATACCTCCAGCGAGTTCAACACCCAGCGCGTTGAGTGCCTGGAGCTGGATAACCTGATGGAAACCGCGTTCGCCACTGCGATGTCGGCAAACTTCCGTACCGAAAGCCGTGGCGCCCATAGCCGCTTCGACTTCCCGGATCGTGATGACGAAAACTGGCTGTGCCATTCCCTGTATCTGCCAGAGTCGGAAACCATGACGCGTCGTAGCGTTAACATGGAACCGAAACTGCGTCCGGCGTTCCCGCCGAAGATTCGTACTTACTAATGCGGAGACAGGATAATGAAACTCGAATTCTCAGTTTATCGTTATAACCCGGATGTAGACGATGCTCCGCGTATGCAGGATTACACCCTCGAAGCGGAAGAAGGTCGTGACATGATGCTGCTGGATGCCTTAATCCAGCTGAAAGAGAAAGATCCTACGCTGTCGTTCCGCCGCTCCTGCCGTGAAGGGGTGTGTGGCTCTGACGGTGTAAACATGAACGGCAAAAACGGTCTGGCCTGTATTACGCCAATTTCAGCGCTACAGCGTTCTGGCCAGAAAATTGTGATCCGTCCTCTGCCTGGCCTGCCGGTCGTGCGTGATTTGGTGGTGGACATGGGGCAATTCTATGCACAATATGAGAAGATTAAGCCTTACTTATTGAATAATGGGCAAAATCCACCCGCTCGCGAGCACTTACAGTCTCCTGAGCAGCGTGAAAAACTCGATGGGTTGTACGAGTGTATTCTCTGTGCATGCTGTTCAACGTCATGCCCGTCATTCTGGTGGAACCCGGATAAATTTATCGGCCCTGCGGGTCTGCTGGCTGCCTATCGCTTCCTGATCGACAGCCGCGATACCGAAACCGAGAATCGTCTGGAAGGGCTAAGTGACGCTTTCAGCGTATTCCGCTGCCATAGCATCATGAACTGCGTCAGTGTGTGTCCTAAGGGGCTGAACCCGACGCGCGCCATCGGGCATATTAAGTCGATGTTGTTGCAGCGCAGTGCGTAAGTAACAACGCCGGATGGCGCTGCGCTTATCCGGCCTACGTAACAGTAGGCCCGGTAAGCGTAGCGTCACCGGGCAAATTGCAGAAACCTTTAAAAACTGCCAGATAAGTAAATAATCGAGACGTTCAGCGCGAGACAAGGCGCGGTTGAACGAATCCCCTGGAGCATAGTTGACTATGTGACTGGGGTGAGTGAAAGCCGCAACGCAGTCGCAGCCGGAACGACGAAGATTATTTAGACAGTTTCTAAAGGTTCCTTCGCGGGCCACAAAGAGCTCGCAGGTGAACCCCGGCACGTACACGTGGTGTGCGTGGTAGTTTCTACGGCGAAAGTAAGCATAAAAATGCTTAAGGGATCACGATGCAGAACGGCGCAATGAAAGCCTGGCTGGACTCTTCTTACCTCTCTGGTTCAAACCAGAGCTGGATAGAACAGCTCTATGAAGACTTCTTAACCGATCCTGACTCAGTGGACGCAAACTGGCGTTCCATGTTCCAGCAGTTGCCTGGTACAGGGGTCAAACCGGATCAATTCCATTCAAAAACACGTGATTATTTCCGTCGTCTGGCGAAGGATGCCTCACGTTACTCTTCTGCGATTTCCGACCCTGACACCAATGCGAAGCAGGTTAAAGTCCTGCAACTTATCAACGCTTATCGCTTCCGTGGTCACCAGCATGCGAATCTCGATCCGCTGGGACTGTGGCAGCAGGAACGTGTAGCGGATCTTGATCCGGCTTATCACGATCTGACCGAGGCCGATTTCCAGGAAAGCTTTAACGTAGGTTCCTTTGCCATCGGCAAAGACACGATGAAGCTGGGCGATCTGATTGACGCGCTCAAGCAAACCTACTGCGGCTCCATCGGCGCGGAATATATGCACATTACCTCCACCGAAGAGAAACGCTGGATCCAGCAGCGTATCGAATCCGTGGCAGGCCACGCGAATTTCTCAGCAGAAGAGAAAAAACGTTTCCTCAGCGAACTGACCGCCGCGGAAGGCCTTGAGCGCTATCTGGGCGCGAAATTCCCTGGCGCAAAACGCTTCTCACTGGAGGGCGGCGATGCGTTAGTCCCGATGCTGAAAGAGCTGATTCGTCATGCCGGTAAGAGCGGCACGCGCGAAGTGGTGCTGGGCATGGCGCACCGTGGTCGCCTGAACGTGCTGGTTAACGTGCTGGGTAAAAAGCCGCAGGATCTGTTCGACGAATTTGCGGGTAAACATAAAGAGCACCTCGGCACCGGTGACGTGAAGTACCACATGGGCTTCTCGTCGGATATCGAAACCGAGGGCGGTCAGGTTCACCTGGCGCTGGCGTTTAACCCGTCGCACCTGGAAATCGTCAGCCCTGTGGTTATCGGTTCCGTGCGTGCGCGTCTGGATCGTCTGGACGAGCCGAGCAGCAATAAAGTACTGCCAATCACTATTCACGGTGACGCGGCGGTCACAGGGCAGGGCGTGGTTCAGGAAACCCTGAACATGTCGAAAGCGCGTGGTTATGAAGTGGGCGGTACCGTTCGCATCGTAATCAACAACCAGGTGGGCTTCACCACCTCTAACCCGCTGGATGCGCGTTCCACCCCGTACTGCACCGACATCGGTAAAATGGTTCAGGCGCCAATTTTCCACGTTAACGCGGATGACCCTGAAGCCGTTGCTTTCGTTACCCGTCTGGCGCTGGACTTCCGTAACACCTTCAAGCGCGACGTGTTCATTGACCTCTTCTGCTACCGCCGTCACGGCCACAACGAAGCGGATGAGCCAAGTGCAACCCAGCCGCTGATGTACCAGAAAATCAAAAAACACCCGACGCCGCGTAAAATCTATGCTGACAAGCTGGAAAGCGAAAAAGTGGCGACGCTGGAAGATGCGACCGAGATGGTCAACCTCTACCGCGACGCGCTGGATGCGGGTGAATGCGTAGTGAAAGAGCTGCGTCCAATGAACATGCACTCCTTCACCTGGTCGCCGTACCTCAACCACGAGTGGGACGAGAGCTACCCGAACAAGGTTGAGATGAAGCGTTTGCAGGAACTGGCTAAACGCATCAGCACCGTGCCGGAAGCGATCGAGATGCAGTCCCGCGTGGCCAAGATCTATGGCGATCGCCAGGCAATGGCGGCGGGTGAGAAGCTGTTCGACTGGGGCGGCGCGGAAACGCTGGCCTATGCGACGCTGGTTGACGAAGGTATTCCGGTTCGTCTGTCCGGTGAAGATGCGGGTCGTGGCACCTTCTTCCACCGTCATGCGGTTGTGCACAACCAGTCTAACGGTTCAACGTACACTCCGCTTCAGCACGTGCATAACGGTCAGGGCCAGTTCAAGGTCTGGGACTCCGTGCTGTCAGAAGAAGCGGTTCTGGCCTTCGAATACGGCTACGCCACCGCAGAACCCCGCACCCTGACCATCTGGGAAGCGCAGTTCGGTGACTTCGCCAACGGTGCGCAGGTCGTCATCGACCAGTTCATCTCCTCCGGTGAGCAGAAGTGGGGCCGTATGTGTGGTCTGGTGATGCTGCTGCCGCACGGCTACGAAGGACAGGGGCCGGAGCACTCCTCCGCGCGTCTGGAGCGTTATCTGCAACTCTGCGCCGAGCAGAATATGCAGGTTTGTGTGCCGTCCACTCCGGCTCAGGTTTACCATATGCTGCGTCGTCAGGCGCTGCGCGGTATGCGCCGTCCGCTGGTGGTCATGTCGCCAAAATCCCTGCTGCGCCATCCACTGGCGGTCTCCAGCCTGGAAGAGCTGGCAAACGGCACCTTCCTGCCGGCCATCGGTGAAATTGACGAGCTGGATCCGCAGGCCGTTAAGCGTGTCGTAATGTGTTCTGGTAAGGTTTATTACGACCTGCTGGAACAGCGCCGTAAGAACGATCAGAAAGATGTCGCCATCGTGCGTATCGAACAGCTTTATCCGTTCCCGCATCAGGCGATGCAGGAAGTGCTGAAACAGTACGCTCACGTTCATGATTTTGTCTGGTGCCAGGAAGAGCCGCTCAACCAGGGCGCATGGTATTGCAGCCAGCATCATTTCCGTGAAGTGATTCCATTTGGGTCTGCCCTGCGTTATGCAGGTCGCCCGGCCTCCGCCTCTCCGGCGGTAGGGTATATGTCCGTTCACCAGAAGCAGCAACAAGATCTGGTCAATGACGCGCTGAACGTCGATTAATTAAAGGATACATAATGAGTAGCGTAGATATTCTTGTTCCCGACCTGCCTGAGTCCGTAGCAGATGCAACCGTCGCCACCTGGCACAAAAAACCAGGCGACGCGGTAACCCGTGACGAAGTGCTGGTAGAAATCGAAACTGACAAAGTGGTACTGGAAGTACCGGCTTCAGCGGATGGCATTCTGGATGCAGTCCTGGAAGATGAAGGTACCACCGTCACTTCTCGCCAGATCCTGGGTCGCCTGCGTGAAGGCAATAGCGCGGGCAAAGAGTCCAGCGCCAAATCTGAAGAGAAAGCGTCTACTCCGGCCCAGCGCCAGCAGGCGTCTCTGTCCGATCAGACCAATGACGCGCTCAGCCCGGCGATCCGTCGCCTGCTGGCTGAGCACAGCCTCGATCCGGCAGCCATCAAAGGCACCGGCGTGGGTGGCCGTCTGACGCGCGAAGACATCGACAAGCATCTGGCAAAAGCGCCTTCTGAGGCGAAAGCGGAAGCGAAAGCCCCTGCGGCAGCACCAGCGGCACAGCCAGCTCTGGGCGCACGTAGCGAAAAACGCGTGCCGATGACCCGCCTGCGTAAGCGCGTGGCCGAGCGTCTGCTGGAAGCGAAAAACTCCACCGCGATGCTGACCACCTTTAACGAAGTCAACATGAAGCCAATCATGGATCTGCGCAAGCAGTACGGTGACGCGTTTGAAAAACGTCACGGTATCCGTCTGGGCTTCATGTCCTTCTACGTAAAAGCGGTAGTTGAAGCGCTGAAACGCTACCCGGAAGTGAACGCGTCTATCGATGGCGATGACGTGGTTTACCACAACTACTTCGACGTCAGCATGGCGGTTTCTACCCCACGCGGCCTGGTTACCCCGGTTCTGCGTGACGTGGATACCCTGGGTATGGCTGACATCGAGAAGAAAATCAAAGAGCTGGCCGTGAAAGGCCGCGACGGCAAGCTGACCGTTGAGGACCTGACTGGCGGTAACTTCACCATTACCAATGGTGGTGTGTTCGGCTCGCTGATGTCTACCCCGATCATCAACCCGCCGCAGAGCGCGATCCTGGGTATGCACGCCATTAAAGATCGTCCAATGGCGGTAGACGGTAAAGTTGAGATCCTGCCGATGATGTACCTGGCGCTCTCTTACGATCACCGCCTGATCGACGGCCGCGAGTCCGTAGGCTTCCTGGTTGCCATTAAAGAGCTGCTGGAAGATCCAACGCGTCTGCTGCTGGACGTCTAGTTTTTGCAGTCTTGCCCGGCGGCGCGTTGCTTGCCGGGCCTACAAAAGCACTACCTAACGATTACCTGAAGGATGGATAGAACACATGAACTTACATGAATATCAGGCCAAACAGCTGTTTGCCCGGTATGGCTTACCGGCTCCGGTGGGTTATGCCTGTACTACCCCGCGTGAAGCAGAAGAAGCCGCGTCTAAAATCGGTTCCGGCCCGTGGGTAGTTAAATGTCAGGTTCACGCTGGTGGCCGTGGTAAAGCGGGCGGTGTGAAGGTTGTTAAGAGCAAAGAAGAGATCCGTGCGTTTGCTGAACATTGGCTCGGCAAGCGTCTGGTAACCTACCAGACAGATGCGAACGGCCAGCCGGTTAACCAGATCCTGGTTGAAGCGGCAACCGACATCGCGAAAGAACTGTACCTCGGCGCAGTCGTAGACCGTAGCTCCCGTCGCGTGGTGTTCATGGCGTCTACCGAAGGCGGCGTGGAAATCGAAAAAGTGGCGGAAGAAACCCCGCACCTGATCCACAAAGTGGCTATCGATCCGCTGGCTGGCCCAATGCCTTATCAGGGCCGCGAGCTGGCATTCAAGCTGGGTCTGGAAGGCAAGCTGGTTCAGCAGTTCACCAAGATCTTCATGGGCCTGGCGAACATCTTCCTGGAGCGCGATCTGGCGCTGATCGAAATCAACCCGCTAGTGATCACCACTCAGGGCGACCTGATCTGCCTCGACGGCAAGCTGGGCGCTGACGGCAACGCGCTGTTCCGCCAGGCGGATCTGCGTGAAATGCGCGACCAGTCTCAGGAAGACCCGCGTGAAGCGCAGGCTGCACAGTGGGAGCTGAACTACGTCGCACTGGATGGCAACATCGGCTGCATGGTTAACGGTGCGGGCCTGGCAATGGGCACCATGGACATCGTTAAGCTGCACGGCGGTGAGCCAGCGAACTTCCTCGACGTGGGCGGTGGCGCAACCAAAGAGCGCGTAACCGAAGCGTTCAAAATCATTCTCTCTGACAGCAACGTGAAAGCGGTTCTGGTGAACATCTTCGGCGGTATCGTACGTTGCGACCTGATCGCCGACGGTATCATCGGCGCGGTAGAAGAAGTGGGCGTTAACGTTCCGGTTGTTGTACGTCTGGAAGGGAACAACGCTGAACTCGGCGCGAAAAAACTGGCTGACAGCGGCCTGAATATTATTGCAGCGAAAAGTCTGACGGATGCAGCTCAGCAGGTTGTTGCCGCAGTGGAGGGGAAATAATGTCCGTTTTAATTAATAAAGATACCAAGGTTATCTGCCAGGGCTTCACCGGTAGCCAGGGGACTTTCCACTCCGAACAGGCGATTGCCTACGGTACGCAGATGGTTGGCGGCGTAACGCCAGGTAAAGGCGGCACCACGCACCTGGGCCTGCCGGTGTTCAACACCGTGCGTGAAGCGGTAGAAGCGACGGGCGCAACCGCGACCGTGATCTACGTACCGGCGCCGTTCTGCAAAGACTCTATTCTGGAAGCGATCGACGCAGGCATTAAGCTGATCATCACCATCACCGAAGGCATCCCGACGCTGGATATGCTGACCGTGAAGGTGAAGCTGGACGAAGCAGGCGTGCGCATGATCGGCCCGAACTGCCCAGGCGTTATCACTCCAGGCGAATGCAAAATCGGCATCATGCCGGGCCACATTCATCGCCCAGGCAAAGTGGGTATCGTGTCCCGTTCCGGTACCCTGACCTATGAAGCGGTTAAGCAGACCACCGACTACGGTTTCGGCCAGTCCACCTGCGTGGGCATCGGCGGTGACCCGATCCCGGGCTCTAACTTCATCGACATCCTGAAGCTGTTCCAGGAAGATCCACAGACCGAAGCGATCGTGATGATCGGTGAGATCGGTGGTAGCGCGGAAGAAGAAGCGGCTGCTTACATCAAAGATCATGTGACCAAGCCGGTGGTGGGTTACATCGCGGGTGTGACCGCGCCGAAAGGCAAACGTATGGGTCACGCGGGCGCGATTATCGCAGGCGGTAAAGGTACGGCTGATGAGAAATTCGCAGCACTGGAAGCCGCAGGCGTGAAAACCGTTCGCAGCCTGGCGGATATCGGTGAAGCACTGAAATCCATCATTAAGTAAGTCCTCTCTGCTCCCCGAATGGGGCGCGTTGAAGTATAAAAAAATGTCCGTTTCGACATGGTTGGCCGCTGTAAAGCGGCCTTTTTTTATTGCCTGCGTTTAGCCACCAGAGTGAATTTATAGTCGTCGGTGTTAAACACGTTGCGACTGTATTCAAATACCCGGCCGTCTTTCAGAAAGCCACGAGAGACTTTTTCCAGAATCGGTTTTGCCGGATCGAGCGCCAGGGCGGCAATCGCCTCGTCCGATGGCATGACTGGCACCAGCTCCTGCTCGCTGCGATCGATCACCATCTTTTTGATCTGCTCAATGTAATGGTATTTCGACTGTTCCATCACTTCCCAGGTGAGGTCGGGGAACATCGCCAGCGGCATCCATGTCTCTTCCAGATTCACCGGCTTTTCCCTGATGAAGCGTACGCGCTTGACGTGCCAGACCTTATCATCCGGATTGAGCGCAAGTTTTGCCGCGAGCCGCTCATCGGCTTTCACCACTTCGAAGACGCTGACGTCGCTGTGCGTATCGACGTTGCGATCCGCTAACTTTTCGTAAAAGCCGGTGAGCTGATAAATATCGTAATTCACCCGCTCCTCTTTTACATACGAGCCGCTGCCCTGAATACTTTCGATGATCTGCTCGTCGGCGAGCAGCTTCAAAGCCTGCCGCACGGTGACCCGGCTGACGCTAAACGCCTCCTGAAGGCTGGATTCCGTCGGCAGCGCGTCGCCAGGTTTTAACTCACCGGCATTAATTTTCTCGCGGAACGCATCGGCGATCTGCCGGTACATCGGTTTATTGCCCATTGTGTCGCGCCTTTTTAATACGTTTTCAGGGAATTATGCCTTCAGTGGTAAATTTGTAAATAATACAAATAAGATACAAATATCGGTGTTAGTGAAAATGATCACATAAATGTATTATCCGGTCTGCCACAATCCTCCCCAGACAATAACTTTGGATAGGTGAGGATCTTATGAACCTGACGACTCTGACCGACCCCCGTGCTGTCTGCGTGCAGGCGCAGTTTACCAGCCGTGATGAGGCAATCCGTCAGCTTGCGACGCGGCTGGTGGCGTTGGGCAAAATAGCCGACGCCGATACGTTTCTGGCAGACGTTTTCCATCGGGAATCGCTTGGCCCGACGGCGCTGGGCGAGGGGCTGGCCGTACCTCATGGTAAATCAGTGGCGGTAAACGAAGCGGCTTTTGCCGTGGCCACACTGCGTGAGCCGCTGGCCTGGGAAGGTGTGGACGGACCGGAGGAGGTCGAGCTAATTTTTCTGCTCGCCATTCCTCCCGCACAAGCGGGATCAACGCATATTCAGGTCCTGACGGAACTGACGTCTCGCCTGGCGGATGACGAGCTCAGGGCGCGCGTGATGACGGCCACCAGCGCGGAAGCGGTGCTTGCGGCGCTGGAAACGGCGCCTGACGCACAAGAAACCGCCGTTGCGGAGAATGCCCCGACGATCGTCTGCGTTACCGCCTGTCCGGCCGGGATCGCCCATACCTACATGGCAGCGGAGTATCTCGAAAAAGCGGGACGTAAGCTCGGCGTCAATGTGGTGGTCGAAAAGCAGGGGGCAAATGGTATTGAGGGGCGCATCACCGCGCAGCAGTTGCAGGAGGCAAAAGCGTGTATCTTCGCGGCGGAAGTGGCGATCAAAGAGCGTGAGCGTTTTCAGGGGATCCCCGCCATTTCCGTGCCCGTCGCGGAACCCTTACGCCATGCGGAAGCGCTCATTGAGCGTGCGCTGGCGCTACAGCCTGTATCCGATGCGCGTCCTGCGCATGTCGACTCGGACGCGAAAAAGTGCGTTAAAACCGAACTCAAGCAGGCGCTGCTCAGCGGTATCTCCTTTGCGGTGCCGCTGATTGTCGCTGGCGGCACGGTGCTGGCGGTGTCGGTACTGCTGGCGCAAATCCTGGGCTTGCAGCATCTGTTCGATCAGGAAAATTCGTGGCTGTGGATGTACCGCAAACTGGGCGGCGGGATGCTCGGTATTCTGATGGTGCCTGTTCTGGCAGCCTATACCGCTTACTCGCTGGCGGATAAACCTGCGCTAACGCCGGGCTTTGCGGCGGGTCTTGCCGCCAATATGATCGGCTCTGGTTTTCTCGGGGCCATCGTCGGCGGGCTGATTGCGGGCTACCTGATGCGCTGGGTAAAAAACCACATCCGACTGAGTAGCCGCTACAACGGCTTTCTGACCTTTTATCTCTATCCGGTGATTGGCGTGCTGGGCGCAGGCAGCCTGATGCTGTTTGTGATCGGCGAACCGGTGGCCTGGATCAATAATGCCCTGACCGCCTGGCTTAACGGTCTGTCCGGCGCGAATGCGCTGCTGCTGGGGGCGATCCTGGGCTTTATGTGCTCGTTCGATCTGGGCGGTCCGGTCAACAAAGCCTCTTACGCGTTCTGTCTGGGAGCGATGGCCAATGGCGTATACGGGCCTTATGCGATTTTTGCCTCCGTCAAAATGGTATCGGCCTTTACCGTGACGGCATCAACGATGCTGGCTCCGAACCTGTTCAAACAGTTCGAAATTGAAACCGGCAAGTCCACCTGGCTGCTGGGGCTGGCGGGCATCACCGAAGGGGCAATTCCGATGGCTATCGAGGATCCGTTGCGGGTCATTGGCTCATTTGTTCTGGGGTCAATGGTGACCGGAGCGATTGTCGGGGCGATGGGGATTGGGCTATCCACCCCCGGCGCGGGCATTTTCTCGCTCTTCTTACTGCATGATGCCGGGCTGGGCGGCGTGATGGCCGCTGTCGGCTGGTTTGGCGCCGCGCTGGCTGGCGCCGCAATCTCTACGCTCATTTTACTGCTCTGGCGACGCCAGGCCGTGAAGAGCGGCACCTACGTGACTGAAGACATACCATCGTAAACACGCACTGACAGGAAACGAAGATGAAAGCTGTATCTCGCGTTCATATCACGCCACATATGCACTGGGACCGGGAGTGGTACTTCACCACCGAAGCGTCACGTATTCTTCTGGTCAATAATATGGAAGAGATCCTCACTCGTCTTGAGCAGGACACAGAGTATAAATACTACGTACTCGACGGCCAGACGGCGGTGCTGGAAGATTATTTTGCCGTGAAACCGGAAAACAGGCCACGCGTGAAGGCACTGGTGGCGGCCGGGAAGCTGATTATCGGGCCGTGGTATACCCAGACGGATACCACCCTTGTTTCCGGCGAGTCGATTGTTCGAAATCTGATGTACGGTATACGCGACTGTCTGGCCTTTGGCGAGCCGATGAAAATTGGCTATCTGCCGGACTCCTTCGGCATGTCTTCCCAGCTGCCGCACATTTACAATGGTTTTGGCATCACGCGTACCATGTTCTGGCGCGGGTGTTCCGAGCGGCACGGTACCGATAAAACCGAATTTCTCTGGCAAAGCCAGGACGGCAGCGAAGTGACGGCACAGGTGCTACCGCTGGGCTACGCGATTGGTAAGTACTTACCGGAGGATGAGGCCGGGCTGCGCAAACGGCTCGACACGTACTTCGAGGTGCTGGAAAAAGCCTCCGTGACGAAAGAAATTTTGCTGCCTAACGGCCATGATCAGATGCCGCTCCAGCAGAACATCTTTGCGGTGATGGATAAGCTGCGCGAAATCTATCCGCAGCGTCAGTTTGTGATGAGCCGCTTCGAGGAGGTGTTTGACCACATTGACGCGCACCGCGATGAACTGGCGACGCTGAAAGGGGAGTTTATTGACGGTAAATATATGCGGGTGCACCGGACGATAGGCTCCACGCGGATGGACATCAAAATCGCCCACGCCCGGATAGAGAATAAAATCGTCAACGTCCTTGAGCCGCTGGCCACGCTTGCCTGGACGCTGGGCTTTGAGTATCACCACGGCTTGCTGGAAAAAATGTGGAAAGAGATCCTCAAGAATCACGCCCATGACAGTATCGGCTGCTGCTGTAGTGACAAAGTGCATCGTGAGGTGATGTCCCGCTTCGAGCTGGCGGAAGACATGGCCGATAACCTGACGTGCTTCTATATGCGCAAGATTGTCGACAACATGCCGCAGAGCGAGGAAGACAAACTGGTGATGTTTAACCTCACGCCCTGGCCGCGTGAGGAAGTGATTAACACCACGATACGTCTGCGCGCCAGCCAGTTCCGCCTGCTGGACGATAGGGGGAATGAAATCCCTTACTGCCTGCGCAGCGCGCGTGAAATCGACCCCGGCTTGATTGACCGGCAAATTGTGCATTACGGCAACTACGATCCCTTTATGGAGTTTGATATCCAGCTCAATCAGATCCTGCCATCAATGGGTTACCGCACGCTCTATATCGAGCCGCACGTGGCCGGCAAGCTGCTGGCGGCAGAAAAATCGTCGGAGGCGTTGCTGGAAAATGCTTTCTGGGAAATAACGTTAAACGACGACGGCACCCTGCGTCTGCTCGATAAAGCGTCCGGGCTTATCTATGACCGCGCGCTGGAAATAGAAGAGAGCTCGGATGATGGCGATGAGTACGACTACTCGCCTTCACGGGAAGAGTGGAGACTCACTTCCGCTCAGGGCGAGCATGAGGTTGAGGTGATCCACGAGGCCTGGCAGAGCAGGGCGGTGATCCGCCATCGCATGGCGGTGCCGGCGGATCTCGCCGAACGTTCTGCGCGTCAGCAGACGGGAACGCTTGAGGCAGAACTCACGGTCACGCTCAGCCATAACAGCCGACGTATCGACGTTGAGGCGCGTCTCGGAAATCACGCGGATGACCACCGTGTGCGGGTGCTGATCCCGACGCCATTTACCGCAGACACGGTGTTAGCCGATACCCAGTTCGGTTCGCTGACGCGACCTGTACAGGATGAAGCGATGGCGAACTGGCAGGAGGAGGGCTGGAAGGAAGCGCCGCTGCCGGTGTGGAATCTGCTCAACTACGCGGTGCTCCAGGAACGGCGTAACGGAATGGCCCTGTTTACCGAAGGGTTGCGCGAATTTGAAGTGACTGGCGAGCGTCAAAAAACGTTTGCCCTGACGTTGCTTCGCGGCGTGGGGGTGCTTGGGAAGGAAGATTTACTGCTGCGCCCCGGCAGACCGTCCGGGATCAAAATGCCGGTGCCTGATTCGCAGATGCGGGGCCAGTTAACCTGTCGCTTTAGCCTGTTCAGTTTTAATGGTACGCCCGTCAGTGCTGGCGTTGCGCAGCAGACGAAGTCGTGGTTAACGCCAGTGCACTGTTATAACAAAATCCCGTGGGATGCGATGAAGCTTAACCGCGCCTCTTTCACCACCCCTTGTAGCTATAGCCTGTTAACGCTGGCGCCTAACGGATGTGTACTCAGTGCGCTGAAAAAAGCGGAGGATCGTGACGAGATGATTCTTCGTCTGTACAACCCTTCGGGGACCCGCTCCTGTGACGTGGCTTTGTCTGTGAACCGTGAGGTCCAGGCCTGTTGCGAAACGGACATGAATGAGGTGCGCAAGGCGCAAGGGGAGGAGGGTTCAGCCATTACGGGGTCGTTCCGGCCATGCCAGTCACGCACCTTCAGCATAAAAATTGAAAGGTAATCCTCCGAACAAAATAAAGGCCGCATTCCTGCGGCCTTTATTTCATCAAATAGTCACGAAAGGGTGTTAATTTTAAGATTATTAAAGGTGAATGAAATGTAATCGTTTCGGCGGGTAGCAAAGCGAAAGAAAAATACTGTGAAGCAGATAACATTATATGTTTATCTTCCGGCAAAATGCGTTTTTTCTTGCGCGTTAATAAAAATCACAACTGTTTATATTATCTTCTGGCTTTTATAACCAATAACGGCTTTAAATATACATATTGTTAACAAGGTTTTTACTATCCGCACCACAAAGAAACATCATTAACAGCTCTGACTGTTTTTGATTTAAATCAATGTTTAATCCTTGGAAAAAGCCTCCGAAAGGCGTTAAATTGTTCCCGATCAAAATGGCCGAAAAGTGGTAATTTTGCTATAAATTGATCGCCGTCGAAAAACGTAAATCTGTTCGAATAAAAACCTGTTTATTGTAAGGGTTTTGCAGCGTATTATATTTACGGGATCAATTTGGTTTTTTCTTAACGTATTTGTAACCTTTCATCATTGCTTTTTCCTCCTGAAGAGAATAAGCAACGAAGAAGGGAAGCAGATAACTTTGTATTGGGGCATGCGTGTGGATCCTTATCTAACGGGGTTCACTCTCGGAGTCTTCATGCGATGAGCAAGGAGTCATAATGTTAGACGTAGTCGAACTGTCGCGCTTACAGTTTGCCTTGACCGCGATGTACCACTTCCTGTTTGTGCCGCTGACGCTCGGTATGGCGTTCCTGCTGGCCATCATGGAAACGGTTTACGTCCTCTCCGGCAAACAGATTTATAAAGATATGACCAAGTTCTGGGGCAAGTTGTTTGGTATCAACTTTGCGCTGGGCGTGGCAACCGGTCTGACCATGGAGTTCCAGTTTGGGACAAACTGGTCTTACTATTCCCACTATGTAGGGGATATTTTCGGTGCGCCGCTGGCCATTGAAGGTCTGATGGCCTTCTTCCTCGAATCCACCTTTGTAGGTCTGTTCTTCTTCGGTTGGGACCGTCTGGGTAAAGTCCAGCATATGGCGGTAACCTGGCTGGTGGCATTAGGCTCCAACTTGTCCGCACTGTGGATCCTGGTGGCGAACGGCTGGATGCAAAACCCAATCGCATCTGATTTCAACTTCGAAACCATGCGTATGGAGATGGTCAGCTTCGCTGAGCTGGTCCTGAACCCGGTTGCTCAGGTTAAATTCGTTCACACCGTGGCGTCTGGGTATGTGTGCGGCGCGATGTTCGTGCTGGGCATCAGCTCCTACTATATGCTGCGCGGCCGTGACTTCGCGTTCGCCAAGCGTTCTTTTGCTATCGCAGCAAGCTTCGGTATGGCCGCGATTCTGTCCGTGATTGTTCTGGGTGATGAATCCGGTTACGAAATGGGCGACGTGCAGAAAACCAAACTCGCCGCAATTGAAGCTGAATGGGAAACCCAGCCGGCACCGGCAGCGTTTACCCTGTTTGGCGTGCCTGACCAGGAAGCGCAGGAAAACCGCTTCGCCATTCAAATTCCTTACGCTCTGGGTATTATCGCCACGCGCTCCGTCGACAAACAGGTGACTGGCCTGAAAGATCTGATGGTGCAGCATGAAGAGCGTATCCGTAACGGGATGAAAGCCTACTCGCTGCTGGAACAGCTGCGCGCCGGCTCTACCGACCAGGCCGTTCGCGATCAATTTAACGACGTGAAGAAAGACCTCGGTTACGGTCTGCTGCTGAAACGCTATACCCCGAACGTCTCCGACGCGACGGAAGCGCAGATTCAGATGGCAACCAAAGACTCTATTCCACGCGTTGCGCCGCTGTACTTCGCGTTCCGCATCATGGTGGGTTGCGGCATTATCATGCTGCTGATCATCGCGGCCTCGTTCTGGTCAGTCATTCGTAACCGTATCGGTGAGAAAAAATGGCTGCTGCGCACCGCGCTGTACGGTATCCCACTGCCATGGATTGCTATCGAGTCCGGCTGGTTTGTTGCGGAATATGGCCGTCAGCCTTGGGCGATCGGTGAGGTGCTGCCAACAGCGGTAGCGAACTCCTCCCTGACCGCAGGCGACCTGATCTTCTCCATGCTGCTCATTTGCGGTCTGTACACCCTGTTCCTGGTGGCTGAACTGTTCCTGATGTTCAAGTTCGCGCGCCTTGGCCCAAGCAGCCTGAAAACCGGTCGCTACCACTACGAGCAGTCTGTTGCGACTACTCAGCCGGCACGCTAAGACAGGAGTCATCAAATGATCGATTATGAAGTATTGCGTTTTATCTGGTGGCTGCTGATCGGTGTTCTGCTGATTGGTTTCGCGGTCACCGATGGTTTCGACATGGGCGTGGGCATGCTCACCCGTTTCCTCGGTCGTAATGACACCGAGCGTCGAATCATGATCAACTCCATCGCCCCGCACTGGGACGGTAACCAGGTGTGGCTGATCACCGCAGGCGGCGCGCTGTTCGCTGCCTGGCCGATGGTCTACGCGGCTGCGTTCTCCGGCTTCTATGTGGCGATGATTCTGGTGCTGGCTTCTTTATTCTTCCGTCCGGTGGGTTTCGACTACCGTTCCAAGATTGAAGACACCCGCTGGCGTAACATGTGGGACTGGGGCATCTTCATCGGTAGCTTCGTTCCACCGCTGGTCATTGGTGTGGCGTTCGGTAACCTGTTGCAGGGCGTACCGTTCCACGTCGACGAATATATGCGTCTGTTCTACACCGGTAACTTCTTCCAGCTGCTGAATCCGTTTGGTCTGCTGGCAGGCGTGGTGAGCGTGGCGATGATCATCACCCAGGGGGCAACCTATCTCCAGATGCGTACCGTAGGTGAACTGCATCTGCGTTCCCGCGCTACCGCTCAGGTGGCAGCGCTGGTGACGCTGGTCTGCTTCGCTCTGGCAGGCGTGTGGGTGGTGTATGGTATTGATGGATACGTGGTGACGTCCGCTATCAACCATGCTGCACCGTCTAACCCGCTGACCAAAGAAGTGGCGCGTCAGGCCGGTGCATGGCTGGTGAACTTCAACAATACCCCTGTGCTGTGGGCTATCCCGGCTCTGGGTGTGCTGCTGCCACTGCTGACCGTGCTGACGTCTCGTCTGGAGAAAGGCGCTCTGGCGTTCGTATTCTCTTCCCTGACGCTGGCGTGCATCATCCTGACGGCCGGTATTGCGATGTTCCCGTTCGTGATGCCATCCAGCACCATGATGAATGCCAGCCTGACCATGTGGGATGCAACGTCCAGCCATATGACGCTGAACTTAATGACCTATGTGGCTTGCGTGTTCGTTCCGATTGTTCTGGCTTACACCATCTGGTGTTACTGGAAAATGTTCGGTCGTATCACTAAAGAACATATCGAAAGCAACACCCACTCTATGTACTAAGTAAGGAGCTGAATATGTGGTATTTCGCATGGATTTTAGGGACGCTTCTTGCCTGTGCGTTTGGTGTCATCACTGCCCTGGCGCTTGAGCATGTAGAAGCGACCAAAGCAGGTGAAGAAAAGCACTAATGAATATTATCGCAACGTTATATGCGGTAATGGATAAGCGCCCCTTGAGGGCGCTTTCCCTCATTATGGCATTACTGCTGGCAGGCTGTATCTTCTGGGACCCGTCGCGCTTCGCGGCGAAAACCAGCGAGCTTGAAATCTGGCACGGCTTCCTGATTATGTGGGCGGTGTGCGCAGGCGTGATTCACGGTGTCGGCTTTCGTCCGAAAGCGCTACACTGGCAGGGCATCTTCTGCCCACTGATTGCCGATCTGGTTCTCCTCGCCGGTTTGATTTTCTTCTTCTTCTGAATAAGAAATGTCCGTTAACGTTATGGGCTTACCCTGGCCCATAAAAATTTACTCTCCGTTTACTTTCTCCCATTCCAAACCATCATTCCCGCGCGTATAGTAGCGAAGTTTGAAAGCTCCAACTTTTCTTGTATTACCGGGATGTAAAGTGAATACAACGCTGTTTCGATGGCCGGTACGTGTCTATTACGAAGATACCGATGCCGGTGGTGTGGTCTACCACGCCAGCTACGTTGCTTTTTATGAACGGGCACGCACAGAGATGCTGCGCCATCATCACTTTAGTCAACAGGTGCTGTTGGCTGAGCGAGTTGCCTTCGTGGTACGCAAGATGACGCTTGAGTATTTTGCGCCTGCCAGACTCGACGATATGCTCGAAGTCCAAACAGAAATTACATCAATGCGCGGAACTTCACTGGTTTTCACGCAGCGGATAGTCAATGCAGAGAACACGGTACTGAACTCAGCTGAAGTCCTGATTGTCTGTGTTGATCCAACCATAATGAAGCCTCGTGCGCTTCCTAAGTCTATTGTCGCGGAGTTTAAGCAGTGACTGACATGAATATCCTTGATTTGTTCCTGAAGGCAAGCCTTCTGGTTAAACTTATCATGTTGATTTTGATTGGTTTTTCAATCGCATCCTGGGCCATCATCATCCAGAGAACGCGTATCCTCAATGCCGCTGGCCGCGAAGCCGAAGCGTTTGAAGATAAGTTCTGGTCGGGTATTGAGCTTTCTCGTCTGTACCAGGAAAGCCAGGGACGCCGTGATAACCTTTCAGGCTCCGAACAAATTTTCTACAGCGGTTTCAAAGAGTTCGCTCGCTTACATCGCGCTAACAGCCATGCGCCGGAAGCCGTGGTAGAAGGGGCGTCGCGTGCGATGCGCATCTCCATGAACCGCGAACTGGAAAATCTTGAAACGCATATTCCTTTCCTCGGAACCGTTGGCTCCATCAGCCCGTATATCGGCCTGTTTGGTACGGTGTGGGGGATCATGCACGCCTTTATCGCCCTTGGGGCGGTGAAGCAGGCAACGTTGCAGATGGTTGCGCCGGGTATCGCAGAAGCACTGATCGCGACCGCAATCGGTCTGTTCGCCGCAATTCCGGCGGTAATGGCGTACAACCGTCTGAACCAGCGCGTGAACAAACTGGAACTGAACTACGACAACTTTATGGAAGAGTTCACCGCGATTCTGCATCGTCAGGCGTTTACCAGCACCGAGAGCAACAAGGGGTAAACCATGGCCAGATCGCGTGGACGAGGTCGTCGCGAGCTCAAGTCCGAAATCAATATCGTTCCGTTACTGGACGTGCTGCTGGTGCTGCTGCTGATCTTTATGGCGACGGCGCCCATCATCACCCAGAGCGTGGAAGTTGATCTGCCGGATGCGACAGAATCACAGGCGGTAAGCACCAATGACGATCCTCCGGTCATCATTGAGGTTTCCGGCGTAGGGCAGTACAGCGTGGTGGTAGAGAAAGATCGTATGGATCAGCTTCCGCCAGAGCAGGTTATTGCTGAAGCGCAACGACGCCTGGAGTCAAATCCGAAGACGGTCTTCTTAATCGGTGGTGCGAAAGACGTACCATATGATGAAATTATCAAAGCGCTGAACTTGCTACATAGCGCGGGCGTTAAGTCAGTTGGCTTAATGACTCAGCCTATTTGATCATCTGCGTAGTTTTTGGGAACCGATAGTGTCAAAGGCAACCGAACAGAACGACAAGCTTAAGCGAGCGATAATCGTCTCCGCAGTGCTGCACGTAATTCTTTTTGCAGCGCTGATCTGGAGTTCGTTCGATGAGCACCTTGATGCATCAGGCGGCGGTGGGGGGTCCTCCATCGACGCCGTTATGGTGGATCCTGGTGCGATCGTTCAGAACTATAATCGTCAGCAACAGCAGCAGGCGAGCTCTAAACGTGCTGAAGAGCAGCGAGAAAAACAGGCGCAACAGCAGGCGGAAGAGCTGCGTGAAAAGCAGGCCGCTGAGCAGGAACGTCTGAAGCAGCTAGAGAAAGAGCGTTTGCAGGCGCAGGAAGCGGCGAAAGAGCAGGCAGAGCAGCAGAAGCAGGCTGAAGCCGCTGCGAAGAAGGCGCAGGAACAGCAGAAGCAGGCGGAAGAGGCGGCAGCCAAAGCCGCGGCTGATGCAAAAGCGCAGGCTGACGCACAGGCGAAATTAGCGGCTGACGCGGCGAAGAAAGCCGCTGCTGATGCTCAGAAAAAAGCGGAAGCAGAAGCTGCGAAGAAAGCCGCTGCTGATGCCCAGAAGAAAGCGGAAGCAGAAGCTGCGAAGAAAGCCGCTGCTGATGCCCAGAAGAAAGCGGAAGCAGAAGCCGCGAAGAAAGCCGCTCAGGAAGCAGAGAAGAAAGCTGCTGCCGATGCTGCGAAGAAAGCGGCTGCTGCCGAGAAGGCTGCGGCTGAAAAAGCGGCTGCCGCTGAAAAAGCTGCGGCTGATAAAAAAGCTGCTGCCGAAAAAGCCGCAGCCGACAAGAAAGCTGCCGCTGAAAAAGCCGCTGCCAGGAAGGCCGCTGCTGAAAAAGCTGCCGCTGAAGCAGCCACCGCTGACGATATCATTGGCGACCTGAGTTCTGGTAAGAATGCGCCGAAAACTGGCGGTGGGGCAAAAGGGAGTAATGCAGCCCCGGCGGGAAGCGGTAACACTAAGAACAACGGTGCTTCTGGCGCTGAGATTAACGACTACAAGAACCAGATTGCTGCGGCTATATCCAGCAGGCTTAACGATAAATCATTGTATACAGGGAAAACATGCAGACTGCATATTAAACTGCATACTGATGGTACCGTGCTGAGCGTTGAGTCTGAAGGAGGCGATGACGCATTATGCCAGGCTGCACTTGTGGCAGTGAATCAGGCAAAACTGCCAAAACCTCCGTCACAGGCTGTCTATGAAGTGTTCAAAGACGCTTCGCTGAACTTTAAGCCATAAGCAGAGCTGCGGTTATCGGGTTCTGATAGTTTTGTGTATTTGAGTTTGTTAACCTTCTGCTAAATTATCCAGGACTTATTGTTCGGATAAGGGAGATATGATGAAGCAGGCATTACGATTAGCTTTTGGTTTTTTAGTACTGTTGACGTCAGCAGTGCATGCCACAGTAAGCATCGACATTACCGACTGGAACGACTCAGCGCGTCCAATCGGTGTCGTTCCGTTCCAGTGGGCAGGCCCGGGCGCTGCGCCTGAAGATATTGGCGGCATTGTTGCAGCTGACCTGCGTAACAGCGGTAAATTTAACCCCTTAGATCGTTCTCGTCTGCCGCAGCAGCCGGGTACCGCTCAGGAAGTTCAACCTGCTGCATGGTCTGCACTGGGTATTGATGCCGTGGTTGTCGGACAGGTTACTCCTGCGCCAGACGGCGGCTATAACGTCGCTTATCAGCTGGTGGATACCGGCGGTGCGCCGGGTACCGTTCTGGCTCAAAACACGTATAAGGTGAACAAGCAGTGGCTGCGTTACGCAGGCCATACGGCGAGTGACGAAGTGTTTGAGAAGCTGACCGGTATTAAAGGTGCGTTCCGTACTCGTATCGCGTACGTAGTACAGACTAACGGCGGCCAGTTCCCTTATGAGCTGCGCGTCTCTGACTACGATGGCTACAACCAGTTCACCGTACACCGTTCACCACAGCCGCTGATGTCTCCGGCATGGTCTCCGGACGGCTCTAAGCTGGCGTACGTGACCTTCGAAAGCGGCCGTTCCGCGCTGGTTATCCAGACGCTCTCTAACGGTGCTGTGCGTCAGGTTGCGTCATTCCCGCGTCACAACGGTGCGCCTGCGTTCTCTCCGGACGGTACCAAACTGGCGTTTGCCCTGTCTAAAACCGGTAGCCTGAACCTGTACGTGATGGATATTGGTTCTGGTCAGATCCGTCAGGTCACGGATGGTCGTAGCAACAACACTGAGCCAACCTGGTTCCCGGACAGCCAGAATCTGGCCTTTACGTCTGACCAGGCAGGTCGTCCACAAGTTTATAAAGTGAATATCAACGGCGGAGCAGCGCAGCGTATTACCTGGGAAGGTTCTCAGAACCAGGATGCTGACGTCAGTGCCGATGGTAAAACGATGGTAATGGTCAGTACTGCGGGTGGTCAGCAGCACATTGCCAAACAAGATCTGGTAACGGGGGGCGTACAAGTACTGTCGTCAACGTTCCTGGATGAAACGCCAAGTCTGGCACCTAACGGCACCATGGTAATCTACAGCTCTTCTCAGGGGATGGGATCCGTGCTGAATCTGGTTTCTACAGATGGGCGTTTCAAAGCGCGTCTTCCGGCAACTGATGGACAGGTAAAATCACCTGCCTGGTCGCCGTATCTGTAATAATAATTAATTGATTACTAAAGGAATCTTAGAAATGCAACTGAACAAAGTGCTGAAGGGGCTGATGATCGCTCTGCCTGTTATGGCAATCGCAGCGTGTTCTTCTAACAAGAATGCAAGCAATGACCAGAGCGGCGAAGGCATGATGGGTGCCGGCACCGGTATGGACGCTAACGGCAATGGCAATATGTCTTCTGAAGAGCAAGCGCGTCTTCAGATGCAGCAGTTACAGCAGAACAACATCGTTTACTTCGATCTGGATAAATACGACATCCGTTCTGACTTCGCTGCAATGCTGGATGCGCACGCAAACTTCCTGCGTAGCAACCCGTCTTACAAAGTCACCGTAGAAGGTCATGCGGACGAACGTGGTACTCCAGAGTACAACATCTCCCTGGGTGAACGTCGTGCAAACGCTGTTAAAATGTACCTCCAGGGTAAAGGCGTTTCTGCTGACCAGATCTCCATCGTTTCTTACGGTAAAGAAAAACCAGCAGTACTGGGTCACGACGAAGCGGCTTACTCCAAAAACCGTCGTGCCGTACTCGTTTACTAAGAGAATTGCATGAGCAGTAACTTCAGACATCATCTGATGAGTCTGTCGTTACTGGTTGGAATAGCGGCCCCCTGGGCCGCTTTTGCTCAGGCACCAATCAGTAGTGTCGGCTCAGGCTCGGTAGAAGACCGGGTCACTCAACTCGAGCGTATTTCTAACGCTCACAGCCAGCTTTTAACTCAACTCCAGCAGCAGCTTTCCGATAACCAGAATGATATTGATTCCCTTCGTGGTCAGATCCAGGAGAGTCAGTATCAGCTTAATCAGGTTGTGGAGCGCCAGAAGCAAATTTTGTTGCAGATGGATAGCCTGAACAGCGGCGGAGCAGCAGCACAGCCAGCAGCAGGCGATCGAAGCGGTGCGGCAACGCCTGCACCTGCGGCAGATGCCTCCGCGTCGTCTGGTGCGCCTGTACAGAGCGGTGACGCGAATACGGACTACAACGCGGCCATTGCCCTGGTGCAGGACAAATCGCGGCAGGACGATGCTATCGTTGCGTTTCAGAACTTCATTAAGAAGTACCCTGATTCCACTTACCAGCCAAATGCGAACTACTGGCTGGGTCAGTTGAATTACAACAAGGGTAAAAAGGATGATGCGGCGTTTTATTTTGCCTCTGTGGTGAAAAATTACCCGAAATCACCGAAAGCGCCTGATGCGATGTATAAAGTCGGCGTGATCATGCAGGACAAAGGCGACACTGCAAAAGCCAAAGCGGTTTATCAGCAGGTGGTTGCGAAATTCCCGGGTACAGACGGCGCCAAACAAGCGCAAAAACGTTTGAGTTCGATGGGTTGATTATCGCATGACCAGAAATCGCGTCATTTCTGGTCGTGCAGCATGATTCCTAAGCAGTTAAGTGATCTTCATCGAAATTTTTGTTGCGCAGAATTCTTAAATCAGTAATATATGCCGCCGTTGCCACGGGATATCAAACAACGTGAAAGCAGCGCAAAAGTGGGTCGTTAGCTCAGTTGGTAGAGCAGTTGACTTTTAATCAATTGGTCGCAGGTTCGAATCCTGCACGACCCACCACTTAAAGCAGTTCCGGCAGTACAGAGTGGGTGATTAGCTCAGTTGGTAGAGCATCTCCTTTACACGGAGGGGGTCGGCGGTTCGAGCCCGTCATCACCCACCACTCGGGTCGTTAGCTCAGTTGGTAGAGCAGTTGACTTTTAATCAATTGGTCGCAGGTTCGAATCCTGCACGACCCACCAATTTTATTGGTTCCGAGTGATAATTCAGGCAACACCCCAATGGGTCGTTAGCTCAGTTGGTAGAGCAGTTGACTTTTAATCAATTGGTCGCAGGTTCGAATCCTGCACGACCCACCAGCCTGAATAGATTTGAAGTACATCCCGCAAGGGGTCGTTAGCTCAGTTGGTAGAGCAGTTGACTTTTAATCAATTGGTCGCAGGTTCGAATCCTGCACGACCCACCAGTGTTGAAAGGCGCCCTAAAGGCGCCTTTTTGCTATCTGTCGTTCGCCAGTGCCTTGTAGGTCGGGTAAGGCGAAGCCGCCACCCGACAGATGCTACCGGCATCAATTCCCGATGACATTCCCCCTCAAATTCGCTATCTTGTTTAGTATACAAAACACCATTGCCTCATTTTTGTTATCTCATGCAAAACAAAGGCAATATTGTTAAGCCAGTAAAACGAGAAGCCATAATGAGTGTGATGTTTGATCCCGAAACCGCAATCTATCCCTTCCCGCCGAAGCCCGCTCTGCTAAGCCGGGATGAAAAACAGTTCTATCGTGAAAAAATCAAGCGCCTGCTTAAAGAGCGTGATGCGGTGATGGTGGCGCATTACTACACCGACCCGGAAATTCAGCAGCTGGCAGAAGAGACGGGCGGCTGTATCTCAGATTCCCTGGAAATGGCGCGTTTCGGTGCAAAACATCCTGCCTCCACGCTGCTGGTTGCAGGTGTGCGCTTCATGGGCGAAACGGCAAAAATTCTCAGCCCGGAAAAAACCATACTGATGCCGACGCTGAATGCCGAATGCTCCCTTGACCTCGGTTGCCCGATTGATGAGTTCACCGCCTTCTGTGATGCCCACCCTGATCGTACCGTGGTGGTCTATGCCAACACGTCTGCGGCGGTGAAAGCCCGGGCAGACTGGGTAGTGACCTCCAGTATCGCCGTTGAGCTGATTGAGCATCTGGACAGCCTGGGGGAGAAAATCATCTGGGCGCCCGATCGTCACCTGGGAAACTATGTACAAAAACAAACCGGTGCGGATGTGCTGTGCTGGCAGGGCGCCTGTATCGTTCACGACGAGTTTAAGACCCAGGCCCTGACGCGCATGAGAGGGTTATATCCGGACGCCGCGATTCTGGTGCACCCGGAATCCCCGCAGTCCATCGTCGACATGGCGGATGCCGTCGGGTCAACCAGCCAGCTCATTCATGCTGCGAAAACCCTGTCACACAAGCAGCTCATTGTGGCGACCGATCGCGGTATCTTCTACAAGATGCAGCAGGCCGTGCCGGAAAAAACGTTGCTCGAAGCGCCGACCGCCGGAGAAGGGGCGACCTGCCGAAGCTGCGCGCATTGCCCGTGGATGGCGATGAATGGGCTCAAAGCGATTGCGGAGGGGCTGGAAAACGGTGGCGCAGCGCATGAGATCCACGTGGATGCCGCTCTGCGTGAAGGCGCGTTAATTCCACTTAACCGTATGCTGGATTTTGCGGCTACACTACGTACTTAACTTATTACGCCCCGGAGAAAAAATGGATTTTTTTAGCACACAGAACATCCTGGTTCATATCCCGATTGGTGCGGGCGGCTATGACCTGTCGTGGATTGAAGCGGTGGGTACGCTGGCCGGTTTACTCTGTATCTGGCTGGCCAGCCTTGAGAAGATCAGCAACTATGCGTTCGGGCTGATAAACGTCACGCTGTTTGCGATCATCTTTTTCCAGATCCAGCTCTACGCCAGCCTGCTTCTACAGCTGTTCTTCTTCGCAGCCAATATCTATGGCTGGTACGCCTGGTCTCGGCAAAACAGTCAGCAGGAGGCGGAACTGCAAATCCGCTGGCTGCCGTTGCCAAAAGCCATCGCCTGGTTCGCGGCCTGCGTGGTGGCTATCGGCTTTATGACCGTCTTTATTGATCCGGTATTTGCCTTCCTGACGCGCGTGGCGGTCTCGGTCATGTCGGGTCTGGGATTAAACGTGACGATGCCTGAGCTTCAGCCGGATGCCTTCCCGTTCTGGGATTCCTGCATGATGGTGTTGTCGATTGCCGCAATGATCCTGATGACCCGTAAATACGTTGAGAACTGGCTGCTGTGGGTGGTCATCAACGTCATTAGCGTGGTGATTTTTGCCCGCCAGGGTGTTTATGCCATGTCGCTGGAGTACATGCTGCTGACGGTCATTGCCCTGAACGGTAGCCGCATGTGGATTAACAGCGCGCGTGAGCGTGGCTCGCGCGCGCTTTCCCGTTAATGGTGATGGGCGTGTGAGTGGCCGGACTGCGCCTCGTTCAGGTGACAGTCTGGCCCGTTACATGGCTGATACTCCATCTGGATGGTGGCGTGCGCAATTTCGTAGTGATGCTCAAGGAAGTGCCGAATACGTTCAAGCAACGCATCGTGATCGTGGGGCGGAATAACCTGAACGTGCAGCGTCATAAGCGGTTTCTCACCCACCAGCCAGACGTGAACGTGGTGAACGTTACGGACTTCAGGAATGGAACGACACAGATTGCGTTTTAGCTCGCCAATATCCAGCGACGTGGGAGCGCCTTCCAGCAGCTCATTGACGCTCTCTTTCAACAGCCGCCAGGCACTGCGTAATACAAGGCACGATACCAGCACGGAAAGAATCGGGTCGATAGGGGTCCAGCCCGTGCCCATAATGATCAGCGCGGCTACGATGGCCCCTACGGAACCCAGCAGATCGCCCAGCACATGAAGCGCCGCGGCCCGTACGTTCAGATTTTTTTCACTGCTACCGCGGTGCAATATCCAGAACGCCAGAATATTGGCGACCAACCCGGCAATGGCGATAACCATCATTGTCGTCCCGGCTATCGGTTGTGGATGCCGAAAGCGCTGAAAAGCCTCCCAGACGATAAGAAGAGTAATGACCACCAGTGCAATCGCATTCACAAAGGCGGCAAGCGTGGTCAGTCTGAGCCAGCCAAAGGTGTGGCGGGTATTGGGAGGGCGACGGGCAAACTGCACGGCCAGCAGAGCAAACAGGAGCGCGGCAGCGTCGGTCAGCATATGCCCGGCATCGGCCAGCAGCGCCAGCGATCCGGATATCAGCCCGCCTGTTACCTCAATTATCATAAAGGTGGCAGTGACGCCAAAAGCCAGCAGAAGCCGTTTGGCATTTTCATCGCCAGTGGAGTGGGAGTGGGAGTGGGAGTGCGCCATGGTATCGTTCCTGATTTATTATTATTTTTAGTTTAGCGTTTTTAAGAGCTTAAATAAAAAAGGAGAGCATTCGCTCTCCCTGTTTTACCTTACGGAAGGTTACTGGGTAGTACCGTCCGTTTTGGTATTGGCATCGCTGCCTACTTTGTCATTCGGGTCCGGGCATTTCCCGTCTTTACACACAGAGTTTTTATGAACCTCGTCGGTGGTCATACCCTCATGGTTCATCGTGCCTGTGCTCGTCCCGCCGGTGTTGGTATTGCCCGTGTTGATATTACTGTTATCAACATTGTTTGGCGCAATATTCTGTTTTGCATCCGGCGCAACCTGGCCCGCTTCGGCAGCGGCATTAGCGTCGCCATTGCTGCCGGATGAGCCTGCGTCAGCAGCCAGTACGCTACCGCTTGCCAGAGTAAGGGTTGCCGTCAGGAAAAGCGTAGTCAGTTTCGTCATTTTCATCATGGTGCTCCTGTTCTTATCGTTACGCTGGATAACATTCTCCAACAGTGCATCTTGTTCAGTGGCGAAAGATCCCAGTTTCCTGATTTATGTCAGGATGGAATCGCGTATAAATATTTAAAAACAGTCGTTACAAGTAAAAAGCTTAGGCGAGATCTCATTTTTCGCTATTTTGTTGTGTATTTTAGGCGAATTCCAGGAATTATCTGCGCGAAGTGTAAAAGCCCGTTTACACTTCGTGGCCGACAAGTTAGATTGAAAGGATTGCTTTCATTACTAAAGATATGGCAGAGCCGGAAAGAAGATGAATTATCAGAACGACGATTTACGCATTAAAGAGATCAATGAGTTATTACCTCCCGTAGCGCTCCTTGAAAAATTCCCCGCCACCGAAAATGCCGCCAACACGGTGTCTCATGCCCGCAAGGCGATCCACAAGATCCTGAAAGGTAGCGACGATCGTCTTCTGGTGGTCATTGGGCCGTGCTCCATTCACGATCCTGCTGCGGCCAAAGAGTATGCGTCCCGTCTGCTCGCCCTGCGTGAAGAGCTGAAAGGCGAACTGGAAATCGTGATGCGCGTTTATTTCGAAAAACCGCGTACCACCGTGGGCTGGAAAGGGTTGATCAACGATCCGCATATGGACAACAGTTTCCAGATCAACGACGGCCTGCGCATTGCGCGTAAGCTGCTGCTGGAGATCAACGACAGCGGGCTGCCTGCTGCCGGAGAATTCCTCGATATGATCACCCCGCAGTATCTGGCTGACCTGATGAGCTGGGGCGCTATTGGCGCGCGTACGACGGAATCTCAGGTTCACCGTGAGCTGGCGTCTGGCCTGTCATGCCCGGTGGGGTTCAAAAATGGCACTGATGGCACCATTAAAGTCGCTATTGACGCCATTAATGCGGCTGGCGCGCCGCACTGCTTCCTGTCGGTGACCAAGTGGGGCCACTCCGCTATCGTGAATACCAGCGGTAATGGCGATTGCCATATCATACTGCGCGGCGGTAAAGAGCCTAACTACAGTGCTAAACACGTAGCGGAGGTAAAAGCAGGGCTGGAGAAAGCGGGTCTGGCACCGCAGGTGATGATCGATTTCAGCCATGCCAACTCCAGCAAACAGTTTAAAAAGCAGATGGAAGTCGGCGCAGATGTGTGTCAGCAAATCGCCAGCGGTGAACGCGCAGTGATTGGGGTGATGATTGAGAGCCATCTGGTGGAAGGCAACCAGAACCTGGAGGGCAGTGAGCCGCTGGTCTACGGTAAGAGCGTGACGGATGCCTGCATTGGCTGGGACGATACCGATGCGATCCTGCGTCAGTTGGCGGATGCGGTTAAAGCGCGTCGCGGCTAAGTTTGTCCCGGGCAATAAAAAAGCGTGGATTGCTCCACGCTTTTTTTATGTCCGGGGAATATTACTTCGCTTTACCTTGGTTCGCCACGGCCGCCGCTTTTGCAGCGATTTCGTCGGCGTTACCCAGGTAGTAATGTTTAACTGGCTTGAAGTTTTCGTCGAACTCGTACACCAGCGGCACGCCGGTAGGGATATTCAGCTCGAGGATTTCATCTTCACCCATGTTGTCCAGGTATTTCACCAGCGCACGCAGGGAGTTACCGTGAGCAGCGATAATGACGCGCTCGCCGCTTTTCAGGCGTGGCAGAATGGTTTCGTTCCAGTAAGGCACAACGCGGTCGATGGTCAGCGCCAGGCTTTCGGTCTGCGGCAGTTCAGCCTCAGTCAGCTTCGCGTAACGCGGATCGTGGCCCGGGTAGCGCTCGTCATCTTTGCTCAGCTCTGGAGGCGTGACCGCAAAACCACGACGCCACTGCTTAACCTGCTCGTCACCGTATTTTTCTGCGGTTTCCGCTTTGTTCAGACCTTGCAGCGCACCGTAGTGACGCTCGTTCAGTTTCCAGGATTTCTCAACCGGCAGCCAGGCCTGATCCAGCTCGTCCAGAACGTTCCACAGGGTATGGATGGCACGTTTCAGCACAGAGGTGTAAGCAAAGTCAAAGGTGAAGCCTTCTTCTTTCAGCAGTTTACCTGCCGCTTTTGCTTCGCTCACGCCTTTCTCGGACAGATCAACGTCATACCAACCGGTGAAGCGGTTTTCGTTGTTCCACTGGCTTTCGCCGTGGCGCACCAGGACAAGCTTAGTATTAGCCATTTCTTACTCCTCAAGCATTTTGAATGATAACAATTCTCATTATATTGCTGTGACTGTGCCAGCAGCAACGCTTAACCCTAACCATAGCGAAAATAGTTCGAGAGTGTAAGATGCATGTGAATCCAGGGTTATGATTTTGTCTGCGATCGCCGCTATTTTCAGCAAGGCGGAGATAAAAAAGCCCTCGCGATGAGGGCCAGTCTTTTTTGCCGGATGGCGCTTCGCTTATCAGGCCTATATTCGTAGGCCCGTGCGCCGCCGGACATTAAGCGCGCGGAATGAAATGATACTCGGTGACGCTTACGTACTCTTCACCCGGACGTAGCACGCAGTCCGGCTGCGGCCATTCAGGATGGTTAGGCGTGTCCGGAAGGAACTCGCTCTCCAGCGCCAGTCCTTGCCAGGCGCCGTAGGCGTCATGTTCACGCGCCGTGGTACCCTCCAGATAGTTACCGGAGTAGAACTGTAGGGCGGGGGCGGTGGTGTAGACCGTCATCTGTAACTTCTCATCAGCAGACCAGACCTGTGCGGCAGGTTGAGAAAGATCGCCTTTTGCCTGCAACAGGAACGCGTGGTCGTAGCCTTTCACCTTGCGCTGATCGTCATCACTCAGGAAATCCTGAGCAATGGTTTTCGGCTGACGGAAATCAAAGCTATTTCCGCTTACCGGTTTCAGCCCCTGATAAGGGATACCCATCTCATCGACCGGCAGATACTCATCCGCCAGGATCTGGAGTTTGTGGCTGCGGACATCGGTCTGATTACCGTCAAGGTTGAAATAGGCGTGGTTAGTCAGATTGACCGGGCACGGCTTATCGACGGTCGCGCGGTACTCAATGGCGATGCGATTATCTTCGGTCAGGGTGAAGCGCGCGGTTGCGGTGAGATTGCCCGGGAAGCCCTGGTCTCCATCGAGGGAGTCCAGAGAGAACCAGACCTCACCGTCATTTTGCTGCACAATCTTCCAGCGACGTTTATCAAACCCTTCCGGGCCGCCGTGCAGCTGATTTTCGCCCTGGCTGGCAAGCAGGGAATACTTTACGCCGTCCATCGTAAACCGGCTTCTGGCGATGCGGTTAGCGTAGCGGCCTATGGATGCGCCCAGAAAAGCGGTCTGCTCGATATACTGCTCCGGCGATGCGCAGCCAAGCAGGGTTTCGCGCACGCTGCCGTCAGGCATCGGTACGCGGGCAGAAAGTAACGTTGCGCCCCAGTCCATCAGCGTAACCACCATCCCGGCACTGTTGCGCAGGGTTAACAGGCGATACGGCAGACCATCCGGTGCGAGTGTTGGTGTTTCGTTTAGCACTGTCCGGCTCCTTGTGATGCTTTGCAGACATAGAAAGTTTCTTTGATGCCCGTTTTGGCTTCGTACTGTTTAGCCACCGCGTCCTGAATGGCAGGGACCAGCTCTTCCGGCACCAGGGCGACGACGCACCCGCCGAATCCGCCGCCGGTCATACGCACGCCGCCTTTGTCGCCAATCGTGGCTTTCACGATTTCAACCAGGGTGTCGATTTGCGGCACGGTGATTTCGAAATCGTCACGCATGGAGGCATGCGATTCGGCCATCAGCTCGCCCATCCGCTTCAGGTCACCTTTTGCCAGCGCGGAGGCGGCTTCTACGGTACGGGCATTTTCCGTCAGTATATGACGCACGCGCTTCGTGACAACCGGGTCCAGCTCGTGGGCAACCTTGTTAAATTCATCAAGTGAGACATCACGCAGGGCTGGCTGCTGGAAGAAGCGCGCGCCGGTTTCGCACTGTTCGCGACGGGTGTTGTACTCGCTGCCCACCAGGGTGCGTTTGAAGTTGCTGTTGATGATCACCACAGCCGCCCCTTTAGGCAGCGGAACCGCTTTGGTCCCGAGCGAGCGGCAGTCAATCAGCAAAGCGTGTTCTTTCTTGCCCAGCGCGGAAATCAGCTGATCCATAATGCCGCAGTTGCAGCCCACGAACTGGTTTTCCGCTTCCTGACCGTTGAGGGCGATCTGCGCCCCGTCCAGCGGCAGATGATAAAGCTGCTGGAACACGGTGCCGACCGCCACTTCCAGCGATGCGGAAGAGCTTAATCCCGCCCCCTGCGGCACGTTGCCGCTGATCACCAGATCGGCCCCGCCGAAATTCTTGTTACGCTTTTGCAGGTGCTTCACCACGCCGCGAACATAGTTCGACCACTGCTGGCTGTCGTGGGTCACGATCGGCGCATCGAGGGAAAATTCGTCAATTTCGTTGCCGTAATCCGCGGCGATCACTCGCACATGACGATCGTCGCGTTTCGCGCAGCTGATCACCGTCTGGTAGTCGATGGCACACGGCAGGACAAAACCGTCGTTATAGTCGGTGTGCTCGCCGATCAGATTAACGCGGCCAGGCGCCTGGATAACATGGGTGGCAGGGTAGCCAAATTTTTCAGCAAACAGGGATTGTGTTTTATCTTTCAGACTCATTTTTAGACTCCTGATTCGCGGTAATGGACGTCGCTAACGGCACGCAGACGTTCTGCCGCCTGTTCCGCCGTCAGGTCGCGCTGGGTTTCCGCCAGCATTTCATAGCCCACCATGAATTTACGTACCGTCGCAGAACGCAGCAGCGGCGGGTAGAAGTGTGCATGTAACTGCCAGTGTTGATTCTCTTCGCCGTTAAACGGCGCGCCGTGCCAGCCCATGGAGTAGGGGAAGGAGCACTGGAAGAGGTTGTCGTAGCGGCTGGTCAGTTTTTTCAGCGCCAGCGCCAGGTCGTCACGCTGGGCGTCGCTGAGTTCGGTAATGCGCTGAACATGGGCTTTCGGCAGCAGCAGCGTCTCAAACGGCCACGCCGCCCAGTAAGGGACCACCGCAAGCCAGTGCTCGGTTTCCACTACGGTACGGCTGCCATCTGCCAGCTCACGCTGGGTGTAATCCACCAGCATCGGCGAACCGTTCTGGGCGAAATACGCTTTTTGCAGTCGGTCCTCACGCTCGGCTTCATTCGGCAGGAAGCTGTTCGCCCAGATCTGACCGTGCGGATGCGGGTTGGAGCAGCCCATCGCCGCGCCTTTGTTTTCGAACACCTGCACCCAGGGATAGCTCTGCCCCAGCTCTGCGGTTTGCGCCTGCCAGGTGCTGACCACCTCTTTCAGCGCCTCCACGCTCAGCTCCGGCAGCGTTTTGCTGTGATCGGGCGAGAAGCAGATCACGCGGCTGGTGCCGCGGGCGCTTTCGCAGCGCATCAGCGGGTCATGGCTTTCCGGCGCGTCCGGCGTATCGGTCATCAGCGCGGCAAAGTCGTTAGTAAACACGAAGGTGCCTTGGTAGTCCGGGTTTTTATCGCCCGTCACGCGCGTATTGCCCGGGCAGAGGAAACAGTCCGGATCATGCTGCGGCAGCGTCTGTTTAGCCGGCGTCTCTTGCGCCCCCTGCCAGGGGCGCTTGGCGCGATGCGGTGAAACTAATATCCATTGCCCGCTGAGCGGGTTAAAACGACGATGCGGGTGATCGACGGGATTGAATTGCGTCATGACAAATCCTTAATCTGGATAGCCTTGCGGATGGCGCGACTGCCAGTGCCAGGTATCCTGTGCCATTTCATCAAGCGTGCGGGTGACACGCCAGTTAAGCTCTTTATCCGCTTTGGTGGCATCGGCCCAGTAAGCCGGGAGGTCGCCATCCCGGCGGGGAGCGAAGTGATACTTCACCGGCTTGCCGCAGGCTTTACTGAAGGCATTCACCACGTCCAGCACGCTGCTGCCGATCCCGGCGCCGAGGTTGTAAATATGCACGCCCGGTTTATCCGCCAGCTGCTGCATCGCCGCCACGTGGCCGTCGGCCAGATCCATGACGTGAATGTAATCGCGCACGCCGGTGCCATCTTCGGTGGGATAATCGTTACCAAAAATCGCCAGGGAATCGCGGCGCCCTACGGCAACCTGCGCGATATACGGCATCAGGTTATTAGGAATGCCCTGCGGATCTTCGCCCATATCCCCTGACGGATGCGCGCCAACCGGGTTGAAGTAGCGCAGCAATGCGATGCTCCATTCAGGCTGGGCTTTTTGCAGGTCGGTCAGGATCTGCTCTACCATCAGCTTGCTTTTGCCATACGGGCTTTGCGGCGTACCGGTCGGGAAGCTTTCAACGTAAGGAATTTTTGGCTGATCGCCGTAGACGGTCGCGGAGGAGCTGAAGATAAAGTTTTTAACGTTGGCCGCACGCATGGCGGAGATCAGACGCAGGGTACCGTTGACGTTGTTGTCATAGTACTCAAGCGGTTTTGCCACCGATTCGCCAACCGCTTTCAGGCCAGCGAAGTGGATAACGGTTTCAATCGCGTGATCGTGAAGGATTTCAGTCATCAACGCTTCATTGCGGATGTCGCCTTCCACGAAAGTCGGCTGTTTGCCCGAAAGACGTTCAATGACCGGCAGCACGCTGCGCTTACTGTTGCACAGGTTATCAAGAATGACGACATCGTGGCCGCTTTGCAGCAGTTGCACACAGGTATGACTTCCTATGTAACCGCTACCACCTGTTACCAGAACTCGCATATTTCGCTCCATTAGGCTTATGGTATGAATTAACCATAGCATATCAGAGACGCGAAAAGTGTGACATGGGATAAAATAGTGGTATCGTTTACACTGGTTTTCACACGCGCTTTTTCACAGACTGAGTGCATTGTAGATCAAAGAGATAGAGATGTATTGTTGCAGGTTGTCTGAAAAGCGGAGGGCAGCGCCCTCCACGCGTTAATCGATTTTGCTCAGCAGGTAGCGGTATTGCTCGCGGTCAGGGACAAATTCCAGCCGATGGGTGATGCAGGACGGGGCATCTTCAGCATGGTGGGACACAAACAGCAGCTGGGTTTCACCTTCGCTAATCAGGACATCCACAAAGCGGCGGATCAGCTGACGGTTGAGCGGATCCAGCCCCTGCAACGGTTCGTCAAGAATCAGCAGCGTAGGGTGCTTGACCAGCGCGCGGACGATCAATGCCAGCCGCTGCTGCCCCCACGACAGGCTGTGGAATGGCGCATCGGCGACCCGGTTATCCATACCCAGAATATCCAGCCACTGCTGCGCCAGCTTGTGCTGCTTGTCGGATACCGCCTGATAAATACCAATGGAGTCGAAGAAGCCAGAGAGGATCACATTTCGCACCGTGGTGCTCACCCGGTAGTCCAGGTGCAGGCTGCTGCTGACATAGCCGATGTGCTTTTTGATATCCCAGATGGTTTCCCCGCTGCCGCGGCGACGGCCGAACAGGGTGAGATCGTTGCTGTATCCCTGCGGGTGATCCCCGGTGATCAGGCTCAGCAGCGTGGATTTACCCGCTCCGTTGGGGCCGACGATCTGCCAGTGCTCACCAGGATTAACCGTCCAGCTGAGGTGATTAAGAATAGGGCGATCGTCGTAAGCAACCACCCCATCGCGCAGCACAATGCGCGGCTGGTCAGGCTCCAGCCCGTGGCGTGCCGAAGGCGCATCCGGCTCCGGCAGGGCAATACCGTCCAGTTTCTCGCTGTGCGCCAGCTGCGCAATCAGCGCCTGCCGAAGCAGTACGGCTTTCTCGCCGGTTTCGGTCAGGCTACAGTCCGCCAGCACGCCCGCATACTGTACGAAATCCGGGATCTCATCAAAGCGGTTAAGAACCAGCACAAGCGTGTATCCCTGCTGGTTAAGCGACGCCAGCAACGCTGCCAGCTGCGCGCGGGACTGCACATCCAGTCCGTCAAACGGTTCATCCAGGATCAGGAGTTCCGGCTCGCTCATCAGCGCCTGACACAGCAGCGTTTTGCGCGTTTCACCGGTTGAAAGGTATTTAAAGCGGCGATTAAGCAGGGCGGTAATGCCAAATTGCTCCGCCAGCTGCTGACAGCGGGCAGGATCTTTTATCTCATCCTGGATAATTTCCGCCGTCGTGCGGCCGGTATCTTCTTCGCCGGGGCTGAGCAAATCGGTATTGTTACGCTGCCACTCATCGCTGACCAGCTTTTGCAGCTGTTCGAAGGAAAGGCGCGTCAGCCCGGTAAAGGTGCACCGACGTTCACCCTTCAGTTGGGTTAATTCGCCTGCCAGAGCGCGGGCCAGCGCGGATTTTCCGCTGCCATTCGTGCCCACAAACGCCCAGCTTTCTCCGGCGCGAAGGGTTAACTCTGGCAGCGATAAGGTACGGGTATCGCTAAGACGAAACGTGCCTTGCGAAATATGCAATGATGACATGTGTTATCCCATTTTTTGCAGCAAGAGATGTCAGGGATACTCAGTGTTAGCGGGGTTGTCAATGCGATTAGCACAATGTGGCGATAATTACCCGGTCTGCATTGAAATATGCGGTCACCACAGCACCTTCGTCTAATTCGGTCGCGTCGTTCACCGGAACGGTGGCGCAGAGCGACTGTCCATCCGGCAGAGTCATCAGCACTTCACACTGTTCTGCGCCGCGCTCGATGTGGCTGATACGCCCGCGTAGCTGGTTGTCGGCCTCTGCGGCCTGCTCAGGGTTGAGTGCGATGCTGATCCAGGGCGCTTTGAGTAATACCAGCACCTCCTGACCTTCGTTCAGCCCAAGGCGTTGACCACTTTGCGCGGTGATGGCGGCTTTCAGACGCGTCGTACCGTCCGCGAGCAGGATCTCTATATGCTCCTGCACCTGCGAATGATCGCGCCCCGTCACCGTACCAAACCACTGGTTGCGGGCGCTGGTCTGCAAAGAGAAACGGGAGATGGCGCCCAGCAGGCTGTCCAGCGGCAGGTTGTCGTCATCGCTCAGCACATCAAATGCTTTTTGCTGGATCTGCGCCAGTAAATCGTAGAGCTGGATCAGACGTTGCCCGTAACGCGTCAACACGGCGCCGCCGCCGCCTTTCCCGCCGGTGGCGCGCTCAACCAGCGTGTGTTCGCTCAGGGTGTTCATGTCGTTAATCGCATCCCAGGCGCTTTTATAGCTGATGCCGGCGTTTTTGGCTCCCTGGCTAATCGAGCCAGTTTGTTCTATTTGTTTTAACAGGGCGATGCGTCGCGGATCGGCGAAAAGCTTCTGCTGAAGTCGTAGGGTGAGGAGAATTTCGGCCTGCATAACAGTGTCCCGGTAAAAAGGCTATTGTGACCCAAATGCCCGGGGGCGGAAAGCGCACCGCACAAAAGGGGATGTTTTTCTTACTTTTCAGGGTAGAATAAGCCGTTCACAAGATCTGGAGAAAACCATGTTAGAGTTGTTGAAAAGTCTGGTATTCGCGGTAATCATGGTGCCAGTAGTGATGGCTATCATCCTCGGTGCCATCTACGGCCTGGGTGAAGTGTTCAACGTCTTTTCGAACATTGGTCATCGTCGTGACCAGCCTAAAAAGCAGCAATGATTTCCTCCAAAACGCCCGGCCAGCCCGGGCGTTTTGCTCTCAAGTTTATTCCTCTCCCGCCGATATCTTTTACAACGTTCCTTGAGTTTACGCATTAATGGGTACGATTTAGCGCTAGGAACGCCTGCGATATGTCGTTATATTTATTTGTATATAACGATACGCACAGGAGCTTCAAATGGCACGTTCATGGGTACGCCTTTTCGCAGGGGCAACGCTGACTCTCTCACTCACCGCCCACGCACTGGCGGATGAAGGAAAAATCACGGTCTTTGCGGCGGCGTCGCTGACTAACGCGATGCAGGATATTGCTGCGGTATACAAAAAAGAGAAAAACGTCGAGGTGGTCTCGTCGTTTGCCTCCTCGTCCACGCTGGCCCGCCAGATTGAAGCGGGGGCACCCGCGGATCTGTTCATCTCTGCCGATCAGAAATGGATGGATTACGCGGTGGAGAAAAAATCTGTTGATACGGCTACCCGCGAAACGCTGCTGGGAAATAGCCTGGTGGTGGTCGCGCCCACAAACAGCAAGCAGGACGACATCGCCATCAACAAACAGACGGACTGGACCCGTCTGCTCAACGGTGGCCGTCTGGCGGTAGGCGATCCGGAGCATGTTCCTGCCGGGATTTATGCGAAAGAAGCGCTACAAAAACTGGGTGCATGGGAGACCTTATCGCCGAAGCTGGCTCCCGCAGAAGATGTGCGTGGCGCGCTGGCGCTGGTGGAGCGTAACGAAGCACCACTCGGGATCGTTTACGGCTCCGATGCCGTCGCCAGTAAAGGTGTGAAGGTGGTGGGCACCTTCCCGGAAGACTCGCATAAGAAAGTAGAATATCCTGTTGCGATAGTTGATGGACATAAAAATGCGACCGTGACGGCCTTTGTTGACTACCTGAAGGGGCCGGAAGCGTCCGCGATCTTTAAACGTTACGGATTTACGACTCACGAATGATATTGACCGAACCTGAATGGCAGGCCGTGCTGCTGAGCCTGAAAGTCTCTTCCCTGGCGGTTGCGCTGAGTTTGCCCTTTGGGGTGTTCTTTGCCTGGTTACTGGTTCGCGTGAAGTTTCCAGGCAAAGCCCTGCTCGACAGTGTTCTCCATCTTCCGCTTGTCTTACCGCCTGTGGTGGTCGGATATCTGCTGCTGATCTCCATGGGGCGGCGCGGTTTTATTGGCGAATGGCTGTACGACTGGTTCGGACTGACCTTTGCTTTCAGCTGGCGCGGCGCGGTTCTGGCCGCGGCAGTAATGTCCTTCCCGCTGATGGTGCGCGCTATCCGCCTGGCGCTGGAAGGGGTAGATATCCGGTTAGAACAGGCCGCCCGCACGCTGGGCGCAGGCCGCTGGCGGGTATTCCTGACCATTACGCTTCCGCTCACGTTACCGGGCATTATCGTCGGTACGGTGTTAGCCTTCGCCCGCTCGTTGGGTGAGTTTGGCGCGACCATCACCTTTGTGTCGAACATTCCCGGCGAGACGCGGACCATCCCGTCGGCCATGTATACCCTGATTCAGACCCCGGGCGGCGAAGGTGCGGCGGCCCGGCTGTGTATTATTTCGATTGTGCTCGCTCTGGTCTCGCTGCTGGTGTCTGAGTGGCTGGCGCGCCTCAGCCGTGAACGGATGGGGAAATCGTGATGCTGGAACTCAACTTTACGCAAACCCTGGGCAGCCACACCCTGACGCTGAACGAAACGCTGCCTGCCAGCGGTATCACCGCCATTTTTGGCGTGTCCGGGGCGGGGAAAACGTCGCTGATTAATGCGATTAGCGGCCTGACGCGTCCCCAGTCTGGCCGTATTGTGCTAAATAACCGCGTCTTAAATGACGCGGAGAAGAAGGTCTGCCTGTCACCGGACAAACGCCGTATCGGCTATGTGTTTCAGGATGCGCGCCTGTTTCCGCACTACAGCGTTCGCGGGAACCTGCGTTACGGCATGGCAAAAAACATGGCCGGACAGTTCGATAAGCTAGTGGCGCTGCTGGGCATCGAACCGCTGCTGGATCGTCTGCCGTCGTCGCTGTCGGGTGGTGAAAAACAGCGCGTGGCGATTGGCCGCGCCCTGTTAACCGCGCCGGAACTGTTACTGCTGGATGAGCCGCTGGCCTCGCTGGATATTCCGCGCAAGCGCGAGCTGCTGCCGTATCTGCAACGTCTGGCGCGGGAAATCAATGTGCCAATGCTCTACGTCAGCCATTCGCTGGATGAGATTTTACATCTGGCCGATAAAGTGCTGGTGCTGGAAGCGGGCAGGGTGAAGGCATTCGGCAATCTGGAGGAGGTGTGGGGCAGCAGTGTTATGCATCCATGGCTGCCAAAGGAGCAGCAGAGCAGCATTCTGAAGGTGAGCGTGCTGGAGCACCATCCGCACTACGCGATGACCGCGCTGGCGCTGGGCGATCAGCATTTGTGGGTGAATAAAATCGATACGCCGATTCAGTCCACGTTACGGATCCGCATTCAGGCGTCGGATGTCTCCCTGGTCCTGCAACCGCCGCTGCAAACCAGTATCCGCAATATTTTGCGCGCAAAAGTGGCGCAGTGTTTTGATGATAACGGCCAGGTGGAAGTGCAGCTGGAAGTAGGCAACAGAACGCTGTGGGCGCGCATCAGCCCGTGGGCCAGGGATGAGCTGGGCATCAAGCCTGGCCTGTGGCTTTACGCGCAAATCAAGAGCGTTTCCATAACCGCCTGATTACAGCAGGTGGGTATAAATATATTGCGCGATGCTGTCGGTGGTGTTATCGCCAATCACCACGTCAGCGCGCGCTTTCACCGCGTCATCGGCATTACCCATCGCCACGCCCGTTCCGGACGCTTCCAGCATGCTGATGTCGTTATAGTTATCGCCGAAGGCAATTACGTCCTGCATTGATCCGCCCTGCGATTCGACGAACTGGGTCAGACGCTTTCCTTTGCTGTTGCCTTTGCGGGCGATATCCACCTGATCGTGCCAGGACCATTCACATTCCAGACCCAGCGTATGCTCGACATGTTTTGCGAAGGTATTCAGTTTGGCGGTGTCTTCATCGGTCAGGGCAAATTTCCAGATTGCGTCGACGTCTTCCGCCGCCTGGCGCAGGGAGGAAACCTGAGTGAACACCGGACGCTGCGCTTCCGGCAGAGACAGAGCCCAGTTGCTGGTGCGGATCACATGGCCGGTAGGGCGTTCATACACCATGGCGTTATCCACATACATCAGGCCGTGAATGGCGTGCTCATCCAGTAAATCAATCAATTGCAGCGCCTGCGTAACGGGAAGCGGATCGGAGGCTAAAACCTTTTTTGCCTGATAATCATACAAATAGGTGCCATTACAACAAATTGCAGGTGTATCTAAGCCCAGTGCCTGATAAAAAGGATGAATGGCTACGTGATGTCGACCCGTTACGATGAGAAGTTGATACCCCGCTTCCTGGGCTCGTTTGAGGGCCTCAAGAGAAGAGGGGAGCAGGGTTTTCTGAGGGGTAAGCAGTGTTCCGTCTAAATCCAGGGCAATCACTCGCGAGGTCATTTTTTCTTCCGGGTTAATGTTGAATTTAAGGTCTGTCGGGATGGTACACCGAGAGCGGAACCCTGCAAAATCCCGGACTACAATTCAGCATTCACCGTTAAAAATAATCAGGAGTATTCATGAAACAAACCGTTTATACCGCCAGTCCTGAAAGTCAGCAGATCCATGTCTGGCGTTTGAATACAGAAGGTTCGCTTACGCTGGTTCAGGTTGTTGATGTGCCAGGCCAGGTGCAGCCGATGGTCGTCAGCCCGGATAAACGTTTTCTTTATGTCGGCGTACGCCCGGAATTCCGCGTACTGGCATACCGTATCTCCCCGGATGACGGCGCGCTGACCTATACCGCAGAAGCCCCGCTGCCGGGCAGCCCGACCCATATTTCCACTGACCATAAAGGCAACTTTATCTTCAGCGGCTCCTACAATGCAGGCTGCGTGAGCGTCACCCGCCTGGAAGACGGTATTCCCGTTGAAACCGTCGACGTGGTAGAAGGGCTCGAAGGTTGCCACTCCGCTAACATTTCGCCGGATAACCGCACGCTGTGGGTGCCAGCGCTTAAGCAGGACCGCATCTGCCTGTTCACCCTGAGCGATGACGGCCATCTGGTCGCGCAGAGCCCGGCGGAAGTCACCACCGTGGAAGGCGCAGGCCCGCGCCACATGGTCTTCCATCCGAATCAGCAGTATGCCTATGTCGTTAACGAGCTGAACAGCTCGGTAGACGTGTGGGAACTGAATGATCCTAACGGGCAGATCGAGTGCGTACAGACGCTGGACATGATGCCATCTGATTTCTCCGACATACGCTGGGCGGCAGACATTCACATTACGCCGGATGGCCGTCACCTGTATGCCTGTGACCGTACCTCCAGTCTGATCACCATCTTCAGCGTCTCTGAAGACGGCAGCGTTCTGGCAGTTGAAGGCTTCCAGCCGACAGAAACCCAGCCGCGCGGCTTTAATGTCGATCACAGCGGCAAATACCTGATTGCGGCGGGGCAGAAATCCCACCACATTGCGCTCTATGAAATCCGGGGCGTGCAGGGTCTACTGGAAGAGAAAGGACGCTATGCGGTCGGACAAGGGCCGATGTGGGTTGTGATTAACGCTCATTGATCCGTAGACGAAAAAAACCTCGCAAATGCGAGGTTTTTTTATGCGCGGTTAATGCATGAGGTAGGCCGGGTAAGGCGCAGCCGCCACCCGGCAGCAGGCATTTTACTGCTTCGGCTCAGCAACCACTTTGCTACCCAGACCGCGGTTGTTGTATTCCCACATGCGGTTAAAGTTAGCGTCGTTCAGGTTACGCTGCACGTTGTCTTTATCATCCACCGTGCCGGTGTTGCCGGAGAAAGGACGTTTCGAGATCGCCGCATCCGCCCACGGTTTCGCCATGTTAAAGCCTTCGTTAATCACGCTGTCGCGGATCACGACCTGGCCGTTAGTGGCGGAGTCCACGTCCAGAGAGCGACCAAGCTGCGCCACGCCATCGCCAGCAGCAGTAAAGCGGCTATTCACGGCCAGGAAGCCATAGAACAGGTTAGACTGCGTGGCCGGGGCAAAGACGTAACCTTCCTGCTGCGTACGTGAATTCACCACGCGGAAGTCGGTGTTATCAAATACCACCGCGCCGCGGCCAGAGACCATATCCACGTCGCCTTCAATGTAGCTGTTGGTGACCAGAGTACGCGTCAGACGGTTGTTCTGAAGGGTATTCTGCACGCCGCTGTTGGTCACGAAGAAGGTGTTCTGGCGGCCCAGGATATTGACGTTGTTAATCTGTACCTTGTCGCCATCGCTACGCAGCGCCACGGCCTGATGATTACCTGCGTCAACGCTGTCGCCCAGGGTGTTCTGAATGGTCAGGTTCTGCAATTGCAGGCCATTGTTCTGTGACCAGAATACCGCCGAACACATCACGCCAATGGTGGCGGCACGCTTGCGCTGGCAGTTATCAAACATATACCACGCCGGTTTACCTGGCATGTATTTACCGGCCGGGTTCACCAGATGGCGCCAGGTGGTGCTGTCGATCTCTGAATCAATCGCCAGGCCAATTTTTACGTCGACCGCTTTTTCGCCCAGGCCGTAAAGCGTAATGCTTCCCGGTGCCGCCGGAACATAAACGGTTCCTTCGTATTCACCCGGCAGGATGGCAATGTACTGACGAGATGCGCTGTGTTTGGTGATTGCGGCATCAACGGCTGCCTGAATAGAGGTGTGTGTAACGCCCTCTGCCCCGGCCGGGCCGACAACGAAGTCTGGCTGTTTCGGCAGGTTAATAGAAGAAGGCGTCCACGGGGCTGCATTGGGATCCATCGCCGAGAAATAGTGCGCACGGGTGAAGTTCTTCGCTTCAGCCGCTGACAGGATCGGACGGGAAGCGGTGCCCGGAGCAACCTGCTCAGAAGGTTGCTGATCCGGTGGTGTTGAACTGCAAGCGGATAAAGTCACGCCAAAGGCGAGTGCCAACGCCAGACGGGAAATCCTGGAAATATTCAAGGTAATGCTCCTGGGTATGCAAGTCTTATCTGGATAGACGAAATAGCCTGCTTTTTTATACTAAGTTGAGCGAAACGGGAAGATAAAAACCGGAAAAGTTGCATTTTTGCCCGCAGGCGACGGGAAAGTCATCACAAATAAATAACATTTTCCCCCAATGCGGTTGACAGCAGGCGGCAGATGAAAATAAATGTCTATACAACCCATGACAAGTGGAAGGCACATGCAGCAGCTTCATCCCGATGATGTGATATGGCGAAATGCGCGACTGGCAACCCTGGCGACATGTGAGGCGGAGCCCTACGGCCTGAGAGAACAACATGCCCTCGTTGTGCGCGGCCAGACGATTCTGGCCATTATTCCTGAATCCGAGATCCCCTCCGGGCATCGTCAGTGTGTCGATCTCGACGGGCGTCTGGTTACCCCCGGCCTGATCGATTGCCACACCCATCTGGTGTTCGGCGGCGATCGCGCAGCGGAATGGGAGCAACGGCTTAACGGCGTGTCATATCAGACCATTAGCGCGCAGGGCGGCGGAATTAACGCCACGGTCACGGCCACCCGCAACAGTTCGCCGGAAACGCTCCTGACGGTGGCGCAGCAGCGACTCCAGCGGCTGATGAATGAAGGCGTAACGACCGTTGAAATCAAATCGGGATACGGACTGAATGCCGAAGCCGAAGAGAAAATGCTGCTGGTTGCCCGCCAGCTCAGCCTGAATAATCTGGTCGATATCAGCCCGACGCTGCTGGCCGCGCACGCCGTTCCTGCCGAGTACCGACAGGATCCGGATGCCTATCTGGCGCTGGTCTGTGAGCAGATCATGCCCACGCTGTGGCAAAAAGAGTTATTTGAAGCGGTGGACGTGTTTTGTGAAAACGTCGGCTTTACCCCGGCGCAAACCGAGCGCCTGTTCCGGGCCGCCGCCGCGCTCGGGATCCCGGTAAAAGGGCATGTAGAACAACTGTCGAATCTCGGCGGCGCGGCGCTGGTCAGCCAGTATAAAGGGCTGTCGGCCGATCATATTGAGTATCTCGATGATTCAGGTATTCAGGCGATGGCGCAAAGCGGCACGGTGGCGGTATTGCTCCCCGGCGCGTTCTATTTTCTTCAGGAGCGCCAGCGTCCACCGGTGGCGCAGTTGAGAGAGCAGGGCGTGCCGATGGCGGTGGCTACCGACTACAATCCGGGCACCAGCCCGTTTGCCAGCCTGCATCTGGCAATGAACATGGCCTGCGTCCAGTTTGGCCTCACGCCGGAAGAGGCCTGGGCTGGCGTGACGCGGCATGCGGCGCAGGCGCTAGGACGTGGTGCGACGCACGGGCAGTTAAAGCCAGGTTATGTGGCTGATTTCGTCGTCTGGGAGGCGAATCATCCGGTTGAGATGGTTTACGAGCCGGGGCGGAATCCTATGTATCAACGCGTGTTTCGGGGGCAGGTAGCATGAAACTGTGGCATCCCGTCTCTCCGCAGGTCTGGCAGGGTCGTGACGACAGCGCCGAGTCCAGCACCGCGAAACGTCTCTTCCAGACCATACAGCAGCGCGAACACTTTTCTCCCGCGCCGTCAGGCATCGCCCTGCTGGGCTTTGAATGTGATGAAGGGGTTAAGCGTAACCAGGGCAGGCCCGGTGCTGCACAGGCACCCGATGTGTTGCGTGGCGCGCTGGCGAATATGGCGAGCCATCAGGGGCATGCGCGCCTCGTGGATATGGGCGCTATTTATGTTGAAGGCCACGCGCTGGAGGCGGCACAGCAGGCGCTGAGCGAGGCCATAACCGCGTGCCAGCAATCCGGGATGCGTACTCTGGTTTTCGGTGGTGGACATGAAACCGCCTGGGCGCACGGGCGCGGCGTGCTGGACGCCTTTCCGAACGATCGCCTTGCGGTGATCAACCTGGATGCGCACCTCGATTTACGCAAGGCCGAACGGGCAACGTCCGGCACGCCGTTCCGCCAGCTGGCGCACTACTGCGCGTCTCAGTCGCGGGTGTTTCACTACGCCTGCCTGGGGGTAAGCCGTGCGGCGAATACTCAGGCGCTGTGGGAGGAAGCTGAGCGGTTGAACGTGACGCTGGTTGAAGATCTCGATTTTCGCCGGGATGCGCTATCCGCGCTGGATAGCGTGCTTGCGCAGGCAGACCGGGTTTATCTCACCGTTGACCTTGATGTGTTGCCTGCCGCAGAAATGCCCGCCGTGTCCGCCCCTGCGGCGTTGGGGATCCCGGCGCTGGATCTGTTCCCGGTGATTGAGCGTATCTGCCGAAGCGGTAAACTACAGGCGGCGGATCTGGTGGAATTCAATCCGCACTACGATCGGGACGGACAGGGCGCTAAGCTCGCCGCCCGACTGGCCTGGCAAATTGCTCACTGGTGGGCATAACAACATTCAAGGAGTCAAGATGTTTTCACGCTCGCCCCTGCCGCAGCCGAGCCCTCCCGCGCCTTTTTACGAAAAGGTGAAGCAGGCGATCAGCGAAAAAATCGCCGCCGGCGTCTGGCGCCCGCACGACCGCATTCCGTCCGAGGCCGAGCTGGTGGCGCAGTTTGGCTTTAGCCGAATGACCATCAACCGCGCACTGCGTGAACTGACCGATGAAGGGTTGCTGGTGCGTTTGCAGGGTGTCGGAACCTTTGTCGCCGAGCCAAAAGGACAGTCGGCGCTGTTTGAAATCCGCAGCATTGCCGATGAAATTGCCGCCCGCAACCATCAGCACCACTGCGAGGTGCTGGTGCTTGAAGAGACGCAGGCCAGCGCCGAACAGGCCATCGAGCTGAACGTTACCGAGGGCACCCGGATTTTCCATTCGGTGATGGTGCATTATGAGAACGACATTCCGGTCCAGATTGAAGACCGCTGCGTCAACGCGGAGCGGATACCGGACTACCTGAGCCAGGATTACACCCAAACCACACCGCATGCGTATCTCTCGCTCGTCGCCCCGCTGACGGAAGGGGAGCATATCGTGGAAGCCGTGCGCGCCACGCCGCAGGAGTGCGAGCTGTTGCGTATTAAAGAGCACGATCCCTGTCTGCTGATCCGCCGTCGTACCTGGTCGTCCTCGCAAATTGTGTCGCATGCGAAGCTGCTATTCCCGGGGAATCGCTACCGGTTGCAGGGCCACTTTATGTCATAAGTTTTATAAGCGTGATCGCTAACGCAATATAGCAAAATTGTATCTTTTTTGTTAAATCCGATCTTGTGTGTGCTTGTCTATACAAGTATATCTAAATGCATCACCTGTCCCTTATGAGGAACACACAATGTCGTCAGATAAATACCGCAAGCAGGATGTCCGCGCCGCGCGCGGCACCACGCTCACCGCAAAAAGCTGGCTCACCGAAGCACCGCTGCGCATGTTGATGAACAACCTTGATCCTGAGGTAGCAGAAAATCCCCACGAGCTGGTGGTCTACGGCGGCATTGGCCGCGCCGCGCGCAACTGGGCGTGCTATGACGCGATTGTTGAGTCTTTGACGAATCTCGAAAACGACGAAACGCTGCTGGTGCAATCCGGCAAACCGGTTGGCGTATTCAAAACCCATAAAAATGCGCCCCGCGTGCTGATTGCCAACTCCAACCTGGTGCCGCACTGGGCGACGTGGGAACACTTCAACGAGCTGGACGCAAAAGGGCTGGCCATGTACGGCCAGATGACCGCGGGTAGCTGGATCTACATCGGCAGCCAGGGGATTGTGCAGGGCACGTATGAAACCTTCGTGGAAGCGGGCCGTCAGCACTATAACGGATCACTGAAAGGCCGCTGGGTGCTCACCGCCGGACTGGGCGGCATGGGCGGCGCGCAGCCGCTGGCCGCGACGCTGGCGGGCGCGTGCTCCCTGAACATTGAGTGCCAGCAGAGCCGCATCGATTTCCGTCTGCGTACCCGCTATGTCGATGAACAGGCCGACAACCTCGATGACGCGCTGGCGCGCATCAAAAAGTACACCGCTGAAGGCAAAGCCGTGTCGGTTGCCCTGTGCGGCAACGCGGCGGATATTCTGCCGGAACTGGTGGCGCGCGGCGTGCGTCCGGATCTGGTCACCGACCAGACCAGCGCTCACGATCCGCTCCACGGCTATCTGCCAAAAGGCTGGACGTGGGAAGACTACCAGCAAAAAGCGGAAACCGATCCTGAGGGCACGGTACTGGCGGCCAAACGCGCCATGGCGGAACACGTCTCCGCGATGCTGGCCTTCAGTAAGATGGGTATTCCGACCTTTGATTACGGGAATAACATCCGCCAGATGGCGAAAGAAATGGGGGTGAATAACGCCTTTGACTTCCCCGGCTTCGTGCCCGCCTATATCCGTCCTCTGTTCTGCCGCGGCATCGGGCCGTTCCGCTGGGTTGCCCTGTCCGGCGACCCGGAGGATATCTACAAAACCGACGCCAGAGTGAAAGAGATTGTCGCCGATGACGAACACCTGCATCGCTGGCTGGATATGGCGCGCGAGCGCATTAACTTCCAGGGCCTGCCGGCGCGTATCTGCTGGGTCGGGCTGGAGTGGCGGCAAAAACTCGGCCTCGCCTTTAACGAAATGGTGCGCAGCGGCGAAGTCTCCGCGCCGATCGTCATTGGCCGCGACCACCTGGACTCCGGCTCTGTCGCCAGTCCGAACCGTGAAACCGAAGCCATGCGCGACGGCTCGGATGCGGTCTCCGACTGGCCGCTGCTGAATGCCCTGCTGAACACCGCCAGCGGCGCGACCTGGGTATCGCTGCACCACGGCGGCGGCGTCGGGATGGGCTTCTCCCAGCACTCCGGGATGGTCATCGTCTGTGACGGAACTGATGAAGCGGCCGCGCGTATCGCTCGCGTGCTGCACAACGACCCGGCAACCGGCGTGATGCGTCACGCGGATGCGGGTTACGAGATTGCCATTGATTGTGCCAAAGAGCAGGGCCTGAACCTGCCGATGATCCCCGCCACACAAGGAAAGCCTGCATGAACGCGTTAACACTTACTCCCGGCTCGCTGACGCTCAAACAGCTGCGTCACGTCTGGCGTCAGCCGGTGACACTCTCCCTTGATGAAAGCGCCCACCGTGCCATTAACGACAGCGTGGCCTGCGTGGAGGCGATTGTGGCGGAGGGGCGCACCGCCTACGGCATCAATACCGGGTTTGGCCTGCTGGCGCAGACCCGCATCGCCACGCACGATCTGGAGAATTTACAGCGTTCGCTGGTGCTGTCGCACGCGGCGGGGGTTGGCCAGCCGCTGGACGATGAGATCGTCCGCCTGATGATGGTGTTGAAAATCAACAGCCTGGCGCGTGGGTTTTCCGGCATTCGTCTGAGCGTGATCCAGGCGCTGATGGCGCTGGTCAATGCGGAAGTTTATCCGTGGATCCCGGCGAAGGGCTCCGTCGGCGCCTCCGGCGATCTGGCGCCGCTGGCGCATATGTCGCTGCTCCTGCTGGGTGAAGGCCAGGCGCGCTGGCAAGGGGAGTGGCTGCCTGCGAAAGAGGCGCTGAAAAAAGCTGGCTTAACGCCGATCACCCTCGCGGCAAAAGAGGGGCTGGCGCTGCTCAACGGCACGCAGGCGTCGACCGCTTTCGCGCTGCGCGGTCTGTTTGAAGCGGAAGATCTGTTCGCCTCGGCGGTGGTGTGCGGTGCACTGACCACTGAGGCGGTGCTCGGCTCGCGTCGTCCGTTCGATGCCCGCATCCACGAGGTGCGCGGCCAGCGCGGGCAGATTGATGCCGCTGCCATGTACCGCCACGTACTTACCGATACCAGCGACATTGCCGATTCGCATCACAACTGTGAGAAGGTGCAGGATCCGTATTCCCTGCGCTGCCAGCCGCAGGTGATGGGCGCATGCCTGACGCAGCTGCGCCAGGCGGCAGAAGTGCTGCTGGTCGAAGCCAATGCGGTGTCCGATAACCCACTGGTATTTGCTCAGGAAAACGAGGTGGTTTCTGGCGGTAACTTCCACGCCGAGCCGGTGGCGATGGCCGCAGATAATATCGCCCTGGCGATTGCCGAAATCGGGGCGCTGTCTGAGCGTCGAATCGCGCTGATGATGGATAAGCACATGTCCCAGCTGCCGCCATTCCTGGTGCGCAACGGCGGCGTGAACTCGGGCTTCATGATAGCCCAGGTCACCGCCGCGGCACTGGCAAGCGAGAACAAAGCCCTGTCGCATCCGCACAGCGTGGACAGCCTGCCAACCTCAGCCAACCAGGAAGATCACGTTTCGATGGCCCCGGCTGCCGGGCGTCGTCTGTGGGAGATGGCCTCTAACACCCGCGGCGTGCTGGCGGTGGAGTGGCTGGCGGCGTGTCAGGGTATTGATTTGCGCGAAGGGCTAAAATCCAGCCCGCTGCTGGAGCAGGCGCGCCAGGAACTGCGCGAGCACGTTACGCACTACGATGACGACCGCTTCTTTGCGCCGGATATTGATAAGGCGATGCAGCTTCTGGAGGAAGGACGGCTGGTGGGGCTGTTACCTTCGGTGCTGTGATTTTTACCCTCACCCTAACCCTCTCCCACAGGGAGAGGGAATTGTTAGGTTTTCTCCCTCTCCCTGTGGGAGAGGGCCGGGGTGAGGGCATCAGCCCGCACGATTACGAATACATCGCCGTAATCGACGCGCTGCCCAGCGAATGGAAATGCACGTTAAAGCCTACCATCGCGCCGCTCGCCCCTTCGTCGACCTCAATCTTGTCCACATCCAGCGCGTGCACGGTGAAGATATAGCGGTGCGTTTCCCCTTTTGGCGGCGCCGCGCCGCCGTAGCCCGCTTTGCCAAAGTCAGTGCGCGTCTGAATCGCACCGTCAGGCAGAGCGACCAGATCGGAACCGGAGCCCTGCGGCAGCACGCGCGTGTCGGCGGGCAGGTTTGCCACGATCCAGTGCCACCAGCCCGACCCGGTTGGCGCATCCGGATCGTAGCAGGTCACGACAAAACTTTTGGTTCCCGCTGGCACATCGTCCCACGCCAGATGGGGAGAGATATTATCCCCCTGATAACCCATCCCGTTAAACACGTGACGTTCCGGCAGCTTTTCGCCGTCGCGCAAATCTTTACTGATGATTTTCATCCGATTTCCCTCGTTACTCACTCATTCAGAAAGTGTAACGCATGGGGTTAAATCGCGAAATGCGCTGAAGTGTTAACGGCTTCAACCACTGCCCCGGTCAGCTTGCGGAGCTGATCCGCAGAAATGCTGTACGGCGGCATGAGGTAAATCAGCTTACCGAAAGGTCGCACCCACACGCCCTGGTCAACGAAGAAGCGCTGCAACGCGGCCATGTTCACCGGATGCGTTGTCTCGATTACCCCGATGGCGCCCAGTACGCGGACGTCCGCGACGTATTCCGCCTCCGCCGCCGCGCTTAACTGCTGCTTCAGCTGCGCCTCAATCGCCGCCACCTGCGTCTGCCATGCGCCGCTTTCCAGAATGGCGAGGCTTTCGCTTGCCACGGCGCAGGCCAGCGGATTGCCCATAAACGTCGGGCCGTGCATAAAGCAACCCGCGTCGCCGTCGCTGATGGTGTCGGCAACCTGGCCGGTGGTAAGCGTGGCGGAGAGCGTCATGGTGCCGCCGGTGAGCGCTTTCCCCAGGCACAGAATATCCGGCGCGATCCCCGCATGCTCGCAGGCGAACAATTTCCCGGTGCGGCCAAAGCCGGTGGCGATCTCATCGGCAATCAACAGGATCCCTTCGCGGTCGCACATCTTCCGAATGCGCTTCAGCCACTCGGGATGGTACATCCGCATTCCGCCCGCGCCCTGCACAATCGGTTCGAGAATAACGGCGGCAATCTCGTGGCGATGGGCCGCCATCAGCCGCGCGAAGCCCACCATGTCCATCTCGTTCCATTCGCCGTCGAAGCGGCTCTGCGGGGCTGGCGCAAACAGGTTTTCCGGCAGATAGCCTTTCCACAGGCTGTGCATGGAGTTGTCCGGATCACATACCGACATCGCGCCGAAAGTGTCGCCGTGATAGCCGTTGCGGAAGGTGAGGAACCGCTGGCGCGTTTCGCCCTTCGCATGCCAGTACTGCAACGCCATTTTCATCGCCACTTCCACGGCCACCGAGCCGGAGTCGGCCAGGAAAACGCACTCCAGCGATTCAGGCGTCATCGCTACCAGGCGACGGCATAAATCCACCGCGGGCTGATGCGTGATCCCGCCAAACATCACGTGTGACATCTGGTCAATCTGCGCTTTCATCGCCGCGTTCAGTCGCGGGTGGTTGTAGCCATGGATCGCCGCCCACCAGGAGGACATCCCGTCAACAAGCCGCTCGCCGCTGGCAAGATGCAGCTCGCAGCCGTGGGCCGAGGCTACCGGATAGACGGGAAGGGGGCGGGTCGTGGAGGTGTAAGGGTGCCAGATATGCTGCTTGTCGAAGGCGAGATCGTCCTGGGTCATAATCGACTTGTAAACCATTTTGAAAAGTTTTAGGTTTACAAGTATAAACCGAACCGACAATTAACAAAACCCTTTGGAGAAGCCCGATGGCTCACCACGCACGCTGGACGATGTCGCAAGTCACTGAATTATTCAACAAACCTTTCCTGGAGCTGATGTTTGAGGCGCAACAGGTGCACCGCCAGCACTTCGATCCGCGTCATGTTCAGGTCAGCACGCTGCTGTCGATCAAAACCGGGGCTTGCCCGGAAGACTGCAAATATTGCCCGCAAAGCGTGCGCTATAAAACCGGTCTCGAATCCGAGCGCCTGATGGAAGTCGAGCAAGTGCTCGACTCCGCGCGCAAGGCCAAAAACGCTGGCTCGACCCGCTTCTGCATGGGCGCGGCGTGGAAAAATCCGCATGACCGCGACATGCCCTATCTGGAGCAGATGGTGAAGGGGGTGAAGGCGATGGGGCTTGAAGCCTGCATGACCCTTGGTACGCTGAACGAAGAGCAGGCGCAGCGTCTCTCGGCGGCGGGGCTGGATTACTACAACCACAACCTCGATACTTCGCCGGAGTTCTACGGCAACATCATCACCACGCGCACCTATCAGGAGCGTCTGGACACGCTGGATAAAGTGCGTGATGCGGGGATCAAGGTCTGTTCCGGCGGGATCGTGGGACTGGGAGAGACGGTAAAAGATCGTGCCGGCCTGCTGTTACAGCTGGCAAACCTGCCGACCCCGCCGGAAAGCGTGCCCATCAACATGCTGGTGAAGGTAAAAGGCACGCCGCTGGCGGATAACGAGGACGTGGATGCCTTCGATTTCATCCGCACCATCGCGGTGGCGCGCATTATGATGCCGACCTCTTACGTTCGCCTCTCTGCCGGTCGCGAGCAGATGAGCGAGCAGACCCAGGCGATGTGCTTCATGGCCGGGGCCAACTCCATCTTCTACGGCTGCAAACTGCTGACCACGCCAAACCCGGAAGAGGACAAAGATGTCCAGCTGTTCCGCAAGCTGGGGCTGAACCCACACCAGACCGAGGTACAGGCGGGGGATAACGAGCAACAGCAGCAGCTGGAGCAGCAGATTTTTAACGCCGACACCGACCAGTTCTACAACGCGGCAGCCGTATGACCTGGCAGGCACGTATCAGGACCGCGCTCGACGAGCGGCGGGCGGCGGATGCGTTTCGGGTGCGCAGGGTAGTGGAAAACGGTGCAGGCCGTTTTCTCTCCCGGGAAGGAGAGCGGTTCTGTAATTTCTCCAGCAACGATTATCTGGGCCTGAGCCAGCACCCGCAGATCGTTCGCGCCTGGCAGCAGGGCGCGGATCGTTACGGCGTGGGCAGCGGTGGCTCCGGGCACGTCAGCGGCTACACCACGGCGCATCAGGCGCTGGAGGAAGAGCTGGCCGACTGGCTGGGCTACCCGCGGGCGCTGCTGTTTATCTCCGGTTTTGCCGCGAATCAGGCGGTGATTGCCGCCCTGATGGGCAAAGACGACCGCATCATCGCGGACCGCCTGAGCCACGCGTCCCTGCTTGAAGCGGCCAGTCTCAGCCCGGCGCAGCTGCGGCGTTTTGCCCATAACGATGCCTCTCAGCTGAACGTCCTGCTGGGTAAACCCTGTTCAGGGCTTCAGCTGGCGGTGACGGAAGGGGTATTCAGCATGGACGGCGACAGCGCGCCCCTTGCCACCTTGCATGACGTCGCAAAACAGCAGAACGCCTGGCTGCTGGTCGACGATGCCCACGGTATTGGCGTCACCGGCGAGGAGGGGCGCGGAAGCGCGCACCAGCAACGCGTCAGGCCGGAACTGCTGGTGGTCACTTTCGGCAAAGGCTTCGGCGTCAGCGGCGCCGCGGTGTTGTGCAGCGAGCCGGTGGCCGATTACCTGGTGCAGTTCGCCCGGCACCTGATCTACAGCACCAGCATGCCCCCGGCGCAGGCCGTGGCGCTCTCTGCGTCGCTTGCGGTGATCCGCGGCGAAGACGGCGCTGAACGCCGGGCGCGCCTGGCCGACCATATTCAGCGTTTTCGCCGGGGGGTAAGCGCACTGCCTTACCGGCTTACCGACTCGCACAGCGCCATTCAGCCCGTGATTGTGGGTGAAAACCCTCGGGCGCTGATGCTGGCACAGGCGCTACGAGAGCGGGGGCAGTGGGTCACGGCGATCCGCCCACCCACCGTGCCGCCAGGCACCGCGCGCTTGCGTCTGACGCTCACGGCAGCGCACGAGCCGCAGGATATCGATACGCTTCTGGAGGCACTGTATGTCTCCTGTCAATAAACAGGCCGTTGCCGCCGCGTTTGGCCGGGCAGCGCAAAGCTATTCACAGCACGATGAGCTGCAACGCCTGAGCGCCCGCGGGCTGCTGGCCGCGCTCGGTGAGGGGCGTTTTGCGCAGGTGCTCGACGCTGGCTGCGGGCCTGGCGGCAATAGCCGCTACTGGCGCGCAACGGGTAGCCACGTCACGGCGCTGGATTTATCCGCGCAGATGCTGGATGAGGCCCGCCAGCAGCAGTCAGCAGACCGTTATCTGGTGGCCGATATCGAGGCCATCCCGCTGGAGGATGCGCTGTTTGACCTTGTCTGGAGCCATCTGGCGGTGCAGTGGTGCGCCAGCCTGCCGCAGGCCCTACGCGAGCTTTACCGTGTGGCACGGCCCGGCGGAGCGGTGGCCTTTACCACCCTGCTGGAAAGTTCGTTGCCAGAGCTGAATCAGGCGTGGAGGGCAGTGGATGCGCAGCCGCACGCCAACCGGTTTCTCTCGCACCAACAGGTCACTCAGGCGCTGGCAGGCTGGCGCTATCGCTGCATGGTCCAGACCGTCACCCTCGAATTTAGCGATGCGTTAAGCGCCATGCGATCGCTTAAGGGCATAGGCGCGACGCACCTGCACGCCGGACGGGAGAAGAAACCCCTTACCCGCGGCCAACTCCAGCGTCTCGAGCTGGCCTGGCCGCAGGAGCGGGGCCGGTTCCCGCTCTCTTATCATCTTTTTCATGGGATTATTGAACGTGACTGAACGTTATTTTGTTACCGGCACGGACACTGAAGTCGGTAAAACGGTTGCCAGCGCCGCGCTGTTACAGGCGGCGCGTCTGCTGGGGAAAACAACGGCCGGGTATAAGCCCGTAGCCTCCGGCAGCGAGATGACGCCGGAAGGCTTACGTAATACCGATGCGCTGGCGCTACAGCGTAACAGCAGCCTTACGCTGGCCTATTCTGCGGTGAACCCCTATACCTTTGCTGAACCCACCTCGCCGCACATCGTCAGCGTCGATGAAGATCGTCCGATTGATTTTTCGGTGCTCTCTTCCGGGTTACGCGTCCTGGAAACGCAGGCCGACTGGGTGCTGGTGGAGGGGGCTGGCGGCTGGTTTACCCCGCTGTCCGACGAGCAGACATTTGCTGACTGGGTGCAGGCCGAGCAGCTTCCGGTCATTCTGGTGGTTGGCGTGAAGCTTGGCTGTATCAATCACGCCATGCTGACCGCCCAGGCCGTGCAGCAGGCCGGGTTGCGTCTGGCAGGGTGGATTGCCAATGACGTGGTAGCGCCGGGTAAACGTCATGCTGAGTATCTGGCGACGCTGAAGCGGGTGCTGCCTGCGCCGTGCCTCGGCGAGATCCCGTGGCTTGCCGACGGCGCAGAGCAGGCGGAAACCGGACGCTATCTCGACCTCAGCGCCTTATGTCCCGCGCCATCCAGTGCGCAATAAGGTCGTCATCCAGCTCGTTAACGTGGCCCTGTGCCACGTTACGTCCGCGATAGAGCATGCAGAAACGATCCGCTACCCGGCGGATAAACGACAGCTGTTGCTCCGCTAACAGCACCGTCATTCCCAGCTCCCGATTCAACCGCACCAGCAACTGCCCCAGCCTGCGCGCGAAACCGTGCCCTGCGCCATGCATGGGCTCATCCAGAATCAACACGCGCGGACGATTAACCAGCGCACTGGCGAGGGCCAGCTGATACTGGTCGTCAGGGGACAGCGCAGAGGCACGGCTCTGTCGCAGCGGATAGAGCTCCGGAAACAGGGCATACACGTCACTTTTTGATGCCGGGTCGGGTTTCCCCGTCGCCCGCATAGCGATATGCAGATTTTCATCGACGGTGAGCTGGGAAAATATTCGCCGATCCTGCGGGACGTAGCCTATCGTCGGCGGCGCCGGGAATGCGGACGCAGGGTTGAGCAAGTTATGCGGCGGCGCGCCAGCCTCATGCCAGATGATGGTGCCGCTCTCGACGGGCACCTTTCCGGTAATGCAGTTCATAAGCGTGGATTTGCCCATGCCAGGCAGGCCAACAATGCCCGTACAGATGCCTTGCGGGAAATCGATATTCACGTTCCATAGCGTATGTTGGCTTCCGTAAAACTGATTTACAGCACGCAGACTCAACATCTTTCTCTCCTTAAAAATGTGTGGGGTGATGCACAGAGTGATGTCTGCAAAACGCCTGCCAGGAACTTCATAATGATTAAAAAAAGGCCATTTTTAGGAATAACTCACTATCAAAAGCTGAACGTTTATACGAATTGCACACTCCCGGTGCTGCGTATGTCGAATTGTGGTGCAGGAGAAATGACAGAATTGTGATTAAGATCTCGCCAGTCGCTTATGAAAAAATGAACGTTTTCCAGGCAAAAAAGAGTGATAAAAATTTTTTACTGCCGCTTCGTGGGAAAAACCGGGAATTTGCTGGAGTGCATGCTGTACGGGCTGGAGGCAGTTATCCACTATTCCTGTGGATAACCTTGTGCATTAGAGTTAGAAAACCCGCGATAAGCGAGAGAATACGCGGGTTACAACCAAATTGATGCGAAACGCGGCTTAATAAATTAGTCTTTATTTTTTAACGAATTAGATAAAAGCAATTCCCTCAACGCCAGCGAGACCTGTTGCCATAAAACTTTCATAACCGCCCTTGACAAATGTTAAAAAAGTAATAGTTCTGGGGATAACCCCCTGAGGCTGGTGTTTTATTTTGTCACAGTCGAAATTTGGCTCGCGAACGCACTAATCCTCTCTGCGCTACGCTAAATATCCTGACACGCTACTGGTTTTTCATCCAGTGTTTTTTACTGGCAATCCTGGCCACAACGAGTAAAATTACTCACCTGCCGCTTATTCTGTCATCAGGTCGTCGCCCATGAGTAAACCGTTTAAACTGAATTCTGCTTTCCGTCCTTCCGGGGATCAGCCCGAGGCTATTCGTCGCCTGGAAGAGGGGCTGGAGGACGGGCTGGCGCACCAGACCCTGCTGGGGGTTACCGGTTCGGGCAAAACCTTCACCATTGCCAACGTCATTGCCGATCTCCAGCGTCCGACGATGGTTCTCGCGCCGAACAAAACGCTGGCGGCGCAGCTGTATGGTGAGATGAAAGAGTTCTTCCCGGAAAACGCGGTGGAGTATTTCGTCTCCTACTACGACTACTACCAGCCGGAAGCCTACGTTCCCAGCTCCGACACGTTTATCGAGAAAGATGCCTCGGTGAACGAACATATCGAGCAGATGCGTTTGTCGGCGACCAAGGCGCTGCTGGAGCGTCGTGATGTGGTGGTGGTGGCCTCGGTGTCGGCGATCTACGGCCTGGGCGATCCGGATCTCTATCTCAAGATGATGCTGCACCTGACGCAGGGGATGATCATCGATCAGCGTGCGATTTTGCGCCGTCTGGCGGAGTTGCAGTACACCCGTAACGATCAGGCGTTCCAGCGCGGGACCTTCCGCGTGCGCGGCGAGGTGATTGATATCTTCCCGGCGGAGTCGGACGATATGGCGCTGCGCGTGGAGCTGTTCGACGAAGAGGTTGAACGCCTGTCGCTGTTCGATCCGTTGACCGGTCACGTCGAGTCGGTGATCCAGCGCTTCACCATCTACCCGAAAACGCACTATGTAACACCGCGCGAGCGTATTGTGCAGGCGATGGAAGAGATCAAAACCGAGCTGGCGGACCGCCGCAAGGTGCTGCTGGCGAACAATAAGCTGCTGGAAGAGCAGCGCCTGAGCCAGCGTACCCAGTTCGATCTGGAGATGATGAACGAGCTGGGCTACTGCTCCGGCATCGAAAACTACTCGCGCTACCTCTCCGGGCGCGGGCCGGGCGAAGCGCCGCCGACGCTGTTTGACTACCTTCCGGCGGACGGCTTGCTGGTGATCGACGAATCCCACGTTACGATCCCCCAGATCGGCGGGATGTACCGCGGTGACCGCGCGCGTAAAGAGACGCTGGTGGAGTACGGGTTCCGACTGCCGTCAGCGCTGGACAACCGTCCGATGAAGTTTGAAGAATTTGAGGCGCTTGCTCCGCAGACCATCTACGTATCGGCCACGCCGGGCAACTACGAGCTGGAAAAATCCGGTGATGACGTGGTGGACCAGGTGGTGCGTCCGACCGGGCTGCTGGATCCGATTATCGAGGTGCGTCCGGTGGCGACGCAGGTGGACGATCTGCTCTCGGAAATACGTGCCCGTTCCGCCATCAACGAGCGCGTGCTGGTTACCACGCTCACCAAACGTATGGCGGAAGATTTGACGGAGTATCTGGAAGAACACGGTGAGAAGGTGCGGTATCTGCACTCGGATATCGATACCGTGGAGCGTATGGAGATCATCCGCGATCTGCGTCTGGGCGAGTTCGACGTGCTGGTCGGTATTAACCTTCTGCGAGAAGGGCTGGATATGCCTGAGGTGTCGCTGGTGGCGATTCTGGACGCGGACAAAGAGGGCTTCCTGCGTTCCGAGCGCTCGCTGATCCAGACCATTGGCCGCGCCGCGCGTAACGTCAACGGGAAGGCGATCCTGTACGGGGATAAAATCACCCCGTCGATGGCCAAAGCGATTGGCGAAACGGAACGTCGTCGCGAGAAGCAGCAGCGCTACAACGAAGAGCACGGCATCACGCCGCAGGGGCTGAACAAGAAGGTGGTGGATATCCTGGCGCTGGGTCAGAACATTGCGAAGACCAAAGCGAAAGGCCGCAGCAAGGCCCGTTCAGTGGTGGAAGAGGATACCGTCGCGCTGACGCCGAAAGCGTTGCAGCAAAAGATCCACGAGCTGGAAGGGCAGATGATGCAGCATGCGCAGAACCTGGAGTTCGAAGAGGCCGCGCAAATCCGCGATCAGCTGCATCAGCTGCGGGATCTGTTTATTGCGGCATCGTAGTTTTTTGCCCGGTGGCGTTTTCGCCCTCTCCCTGTGGGAGAGGGCCGGGGTGAGGGCATCAGGCCGCACAAAACGAACCTAACCTAATGCCTGAATCGCCTTCTCCAGCGCCTCGCGCAGCAAATGGCGGTCGTGGCGATATTTAATATCGCTGGCTTCCAGCGGCTCCTGCACCACCACGCGATCGCCAATCCCCGATACATCCACTTTCGGCCCGACCACGACACCATCGATAATTTTCTTACCAACGTACTGTTCCATCAGGTCCAGCTTATCCGCCAGCGACAGGCTTGCCGCCGCCGGGCTGAGTTCGCGGCCTAAATTACCGATATAGACCATGGGCGCAGGCGTTCTGCGCAGCGCCTGCGCCAGCTCTTTCACCAGCAGGATCGGCATCAGGCTGGTGTAAAAACTTCCCGGCCCAATCAGGATCAGATCGGCCTCGGCAATCGCTTCTACCGCTTCACGCGTTGCGGGTACGCTGGGGTAGGTCATCAGCTCTTTTGGCGGAAGAAGAAGCTGGTCGATATTCACTTCACCATACACTTCGTGATCGTCGGCATCGATCGCCATTAAATCCACCGGCTGTTCAGACATCGGGATCAGGAATGCATCCACCTTTAACAGGTTACGAATTAAATTGATCGCTTCCAGAGGGCGCACGCTCAGGTGATCCAGCGCCTTTAACATCAGATTTCCAAGGTTATGGCCTGAAAGTTCACCATTTCCGCCAAAACGGTACTCAAACATCGCCGAGGCCACGCTTGGCTCCGTGATAAGCTGGTTGAGGCAATTGCGCATGTCACCCCAGGCAATCCCGCCTTCAGCACGTCGGATCCGCCCGGTTGAGCCGCCGTTGTCCGTTGTTGTCACGATGCCCGTCAGGCGCGAGCCCAGTGACGATAACGACGACATCACGCGTCCCAGACCGTGACCTCCGCCAAGAGCGACCACACGGTCCAGATCCGCAAAAGTGCGATTGCGCATACCTATTCCTTATCCTGTTAAGCTTGCGTCACAGTAACGCAACTACTCCTAAAAGACGATGCCTCTCACAAACCATAATGACGTATATCAATGCGAAAGCGCTGTTTTTGCGTATTCTGTAGTGAAAATGCACGATAACATCGTTATATATAAATTTATATAGCGAAAAGCGACAATGGCGAAGTGGCGATTTCCACGCTACTATCGCCATAACCACGTTTTCAAAACTGAAAACATACACTCTAGCCCTGGCGCCTGTGTCGAGAGATATGGCGCCCTGGCCGTGGCGGATTTGCCACCAGGGTACAGAAAGAAATGACTGTGCCTCCCGATCTGGAAAGGTGTACATGGCTTCACAACTTACTGATGCTTTCGCGCGTAAGTTTTTCTACTTACGTTTGTCGATTACCGACGTGTGTAACTTCCGTTGCACCTACTGCCTGCCCGATGGCTACAAGCCGGGCAGCGTCACCAATAATGGCTTTCTCTCCGTGGATGAAGTACGCCGCGTCACGCGCGCGTTCTCTGAACTTGGCACGGAAAAAGTGCGTCTTACCGGGGGAGAGCCCTCCCTGCGCCGTGATTTCCCTGACATCATTGCCGCCGTGCGTGAAAACGAACGTATCCGCCAGATCGCGGTGACCACCAACGGTTACCGCATGGCGCGTGACGTGGCGAACTGGCGCGATGCGGGGCTGACGGCGATCAACGTCAGCGTCGATAGCCTGGACGCCCGTCAGTTCCACGCCATTACCGGCCAGGATAAGTTCCAGCAGGTGATGGACGGCATCGATGCCGCGTTCACCGCCGGTTTCGACAAGGTCAAAGTCAATACCGTGTTGATGCGTGATGTGAACCACCATCAGCTGGACACTTTCCTGGCGTGGATCAAACCGCGCCGGATTCAACTGCGTTTTATTGAGCTGATGGAGACCGGGGAGGGCAGCGAGCTGTTCCGTCGCCATCATATCTCCGGCATGGTTCTGCGCGACGAACTGCTGAAACGCGGCTGGATCCACCAGATCCGCCAGCGCAGCGATGGCCCGGCGCAGGTCTTTTGTCATCCGGATTATGAGGGCGAAATCGGCCTGATCATGCCCTATGAAAAAGACTTCTGTGCCAGCTGCAACCGCCTGCGCGTCTCCTCCGTCGGCAAGCTCCATCTTTGCCTGTTCGGGGATGGCGGCGTCGATCTACGCGATTTGCTGGAAGATGACGCCCAGCAGGACGCGCTTGAAGCACGTATTTCCGAGGCGCTGACGCACAAAAAGCAGACCCATTTCCTGCATCAGGGCAACACCGGCATTACTCAGAACCTGTCCTATATCGGCGGGTAATCAGGCTTTAGAAGGAACCAGAAGATGAGTCAGGTAAGCGCGGAATTTATCCCGACACGCATTGCTATTCTTACCGTTTCCGAACGTCGTGGTGAAGAGGATGATACCTCTGGCCACTGGCTGCGCGAGGCGGCACACGAAGCCGGACACCAGATTGTTGATAAAGCGATCGTCAAAGAAAACCGTTACGCCATTCGCGCTCAGGTCTCACAGTGGATTGCGGGTGATGACGTCCAGGTTGTGCTGATCACTGGCGGCACCGGCTTTACCGCAGGCGACCAGGCGCCGGAAGCGCTGCTCCCGCTGTTCGATCGCGAAGTGGAAGGCTTCGGCGAAGTGTTCCGCATGCTCTCCTTTGAAGAGATTGGCACCTCTACGCTTCAGTCCCGTGCCCTCGCGGGGGTGGCGAATAAGACGCTGATCTTCGCCATGCCGGGGTCGACCAAAGCCTGCCGCACCGCGTGGGAAAACATTATTGCCCCGCAGTTGGATGCCCGTACCCGTCCATGTAATTTCCATCCCCATTTAAAGAAATAAGCTATGTCACAACTGACCCACATTAACGCCGCTGGCGAAGCGCATATGGTGGATGTCTCCGCCAAAGCCGAAACGGTGCGCGAGGCGCGTGCTGAAGCGTTCGTCACCATGCTGCCGGAGACGCTGGCGATGATTATCGACGGTAGCCATCACAAGGGTGATGTGTTTGCCACCGCCCGCATCGCCGGTATTCAGGCCGCTAAACGTACCTGGGACCTCATCCCGCTCTGCCATCCGCTGATGCTCAGCAAAGTGGAGGTAAATTTGCAGGCGCAGCCGGAGCATAACCGCGTGCGTATCGAGTCCCTGTGCCGCTTGACCGGGAAAACCGGCGTGGAGATGGAGGCGTTGACGGCGGCCTCCGTGGCGGCGCTGACCATCTACGACATGTGTAAAGCGGTGCAGAAAGATATGGTGATTGGCCCGGTGCGTCTGCTGGCAAAAAGCGGCGGCAAATCCGGTGATTTTAAGGTGGAAAGCCATGATTAAGGTGCTCTTTTTTGCCCAGGTCCGTGAGCTGGTCAAAACCGACAGCCTGACGCTGGACGGCTCTTTCGAAAATGTCGACGCCCTGCGTGCGCATCTGGCGGCGCAAGGCGACCGCTGGGCGCTGGCGCTGGACGAAGGGAAACTGCTGGCCGCCGTGAACCAGACGCTGGTGGAGTTGACCCACCCGCTGGCCGATGGGGACGAAGTGGCCTTCTTCCCGCCGGTCACAGGGGGTTAAGATGACGGAAACCCGAATTCTGGTCGGCCATGAGCGTTTTAACGTGGGCACGGAATATGACTGGCTGGCCGGGCGCGACGAAGACGGCGCGGTCGTGACGTTTACCGGGAAAGTGCGTAATCATAATCTCGGGGACAGCGTAAAAGCGCTGACGCTGGAGCACTATCCGGGAATGACCGAAAAATCGCTGGCGGCCATTGTGGAAGAGGCGCGAGGCCGCTGGCCACTAGGGCGCGTTACGGTTATCCATCGCATCGGCGAAATGTGGCCCGGCGAAGAGATTGTGTTTGTCGGCGTCACCAGCGCCCATCGCGGGAGTGCTTTTGCGGCGGGGGAGTTCATCATGGATTACCTTAAAACCAAAGCGCCGTTCTGGAAGCGTGAAGCGACGCCGGAAGGTGAGCGCTGGGTAGAATCACGCGACAGCGATAAGCATGCCGCCAGCCGTTGGTAGTTGGTTTACGCGGATGTGTTACTCTTAACGTGTGTGTTTACTTAATCAGGAGTGAATCATGGACCGATTTCCGCGTTCCGATTCGATAGTTCAGCAGACCCGTAGCGGGCTGCAAACCTACATGGCTCAGGTGTATGGCTGGATGACGGTTGGCCTGCTGCTTACCGCGTTTATCGCGTGGTATGCGGCAAACACGCCTGAACTGATGATGTTTATCTTCTCAAGCAAAATCACCTTCTTTGGGCTGATTATTGCGCAACTGGCGCTGGTGTTCGTGCTCTCCGGGCTGGTGCACAAGCTCAGTGCGGGTATGGCGACCACGCTGTTTATGCTCTATTCGGCGCTGACCGGGCTGACGCTTTCCAGTATTTTCATCGTTTACACCTACTCTTCCATCGCCAGCACGTTTGTGGTGACCGGCGGGATGTTCGGTGTGATGAGCCTGTACGGTTACACCACCAAACGTGACCTGAGCGGCTTCGGCAACATGCTGTTTATGGGGCTGATTGGGATTGTGCTGGCGTCGCTGGTGAACCTGTGGCTGAAGAGTGACGCGCTGATGTGGGCGGTGACCTATATCGGGGTGGTGATCTTCGTGGGCTTAACCGCTTACGACACCCAGAAGCTGAAAAACATCGGTGAACAAATTGATGTTCGCGACAGTTCAAACCTGCGCAAATACTCGATTCTGGGCGCGCTGACGCTTTATCTGGACTTCATCAACCTGTTCCTGATGCTGCTGCGTATCTTCGGCAACCGTCGCTAGTTATTTCCCCCTCACCCTAACCCTCTCCCTCAGGGAGAGGGGATTGCACGGTGCGGGCTTTTCTCCCTCTCCCCGTGGGAGAGGGCCGGGGTGAGGGCATCAGACCGCAGCGCTACCCGACACAACTCACTTCGCCAACATCCTCTCGTTCTTCGCGCGCAGCTTCTTCGCCCGACTCTCCAGCACCAGATAACAGACCGTTGCCAGCGCCAGCGGCAGGAAGTAGTAGATCATGCGGTACGCGAGCAGGGCGGCGATAATCGTCCCGTGAGACACATGCTCCCCCGCAAGCAGCGCGATAAACACCGCCTCCAGTACGCCAATACCCGCCGGAATATGCACAATCACCCCGGCAATACTGCTTACCAGCAGCACGCCCAGCACGAAGAAGTAGTTCACATCTTCGCCAATCAACAGCCAGATAATGGCCCCCATCGCCATCCAGTTAGCGCTGGAAACCACCATTTGCAGGACGGCAAACTTCCATGACGGCAGCACCAGCTTCTGGCCTTTAATGGTCATGTGACGACGTTTGGCAAAGGCGCAGGCCCACAGGTAGGCGGCGATGATCAGCAGCAGTACGATGCCCAGGATGCGCAGGGTAGCCTCATCGATGTACCAGTGCGCAGGCAGCTGCACCACGCCGATGGTGAAAATCACCCCGCCCAGCAGGATATACCCCAGCCAGTTGGTGGTGATGCTTAAGGAGAAAATACGCGTGATGGTGCCGCCCGGTAAGCCAAGGCGGGAGTACAGGCGATAGCGCATACCAATCCCGCCCACCCAGGTGCTCAGCGTCAGGTTAAAGGCGTAGCAGATGAATGACACCAGCATAACCTGCCGTTTGGCAAGCTTATGTCCGCAGTAGGCACGTCCCAGCAGGTCATAGCAGCCGTACATCAGGTAGCTCACAATCACCAGCCCAACGGCCCCCAGCAGGACTGTCCGGTTGTAGTTGCGAATAACTTTCCACACCTCTTCCCAGTCCACCTTTTGGGCATACACCACCAGCAGGACCGCGACGGCAATGAAGAACAGCCAGGTCAGGATTTTTTTCGCCAGCCGCCAGCGAGGATGAGATTTCGACATCAGGTTTTCCCTCCATCTTCCGCCTCTACGCGGTCCTGGGTTTCCATTTCGGGTTGCACAGGCGGATCCACCAGCGCCAGTTTCGGCGTATGCGCGGGCAGCCAGCCCACCATGGCCGGGAAGTGGCGCAGGAAGTGGAACACCACCACGCCGATGCCCACGTTCCACCAGCTCCGTTTCGGCACCATGGACTCATCCACACGCACGCAGTCTTTATTGATAAGACCCTGAAGGTTATCGCGCAGGGTCTGATTAAACTGGCGATCGTGGATGATCAGGTTCGCTTCCAGATTGAGCGATAAGCTCAGCGGATCGAGGTTGCTGGAGCCAACGGTCGCCCAGTGGTCATCCATCACGGCGACTTTGCCGTGCAGCGGGCGGCGGCGATATTCATAGATCTGCACGCCGCTTTTGACCAGATAGCGATAGAGCAGACGCGCGCCCACCTTCACAATCGGCATATCGGGCTCACCCTGCACGATAAGCTTCACGCTCACGCCGCGTCGGGCCGCGTTGCGCATGGCGTGCAAAATCCGGTAACCGGGGAAGAAATAGGCGTTGGCGATAATCACCTCGCGCTTCGCGTTCGCCAGCATCTTCAGGTAATGACGCTCGATATCGTCCCGGTGCTCCTCGTTATCCCGCCAGACGAACAGCGCCTGCGCCTCGCCGGGCTTGCGGTTCTCTTCCGGGCGATGGCGGCGTCGCCACCAGCGGCGTGCGGCCTCTTTGCCGGGTAAGTTTTCCAGCACGAACAACTGGATGTCCTGAACCACCGGTCCTTCGATACGGATCGCGTAGTCCTGTTTAGCTTCGGGACCGTAATCCGACATATGCTCGGCGGAGTAGTTAATGCCGCCAACGAAGGCCACCGTTTCATCCACCACCACAATTTTGCGGTGCATTCGGCGGAACAGGTTGGTGCGCATGCCGAACAGACGCGGGCCGGGATCGTAATAGCGGAACACCACCCCTGCGGCGGTGAGCTCGTTAACAAATTCGTCGCTGAGATCCGGCGAACCATATCCGTCGAGCAGAACCTCGATTTTTACACCGCGACGGGCGGCATGCAGCAGTGCGCTGTGCAACTGCCTGCCCACGTCGTCTTCAAACCAGATAAACGTTTCGAGAAAGACTTTCTGCTGTGCGTGGCTAATCGCCTCAAAAACCGCCGGATAAAAGTTATCGCCATTTTCCAGCAGCGTAATACGGTTACCTTCCTGCCATGAGCATTTCATAAGTGGATCTCCGCGCTGAGTGGGGCATGGTCGGAGAGATGTCGCCAGTTGAGTAAAGCCAGCGCCGTCGGGCTGCTGGCGTGGGCATTTTTTACGTAGATGCGGTCAAGGCGCAGCAGGGGGAAGCGCACCGGAAACGTCCGCGCGGGACGACCGCGTGAGCGGGTAAAGATCTCCTCCAGCCCCGCCTTCACCTTCAGCGGATGGTTGGCCCGCTGTCGCCAGTCGTTGAAATCACCGGCCACCACTACGGGCTCGCCCTCCGGCAGCGCATTGGTCCAGTCTGCCAGCATCTGTAGCTGGGCCTGACGGTGGGCTTCACGCAGGCCAAGATGAACACAGCCCACATGAATGGGAAAATCGAGCGCCGGGGGGGTGATACGACAGTATAACAGCCCGCGTTTTTCGCTCTCGCCAACGGAGACGTCGCGGTTCTCATAATGCTCGATAGGAAAACGCGACAGCACCGCGTTACCGTGATGCCCCTCCGGGTAGACCGCATTGCGCCCGTAGGCGTAATCGCTCCACATGGTATCCGCCAGAAATTCGTAATGGGGCGTGTCGGGCCAGTTTTCGAAATGCATCGGGTGCACTTCGTGCGCGCCCATGACCTCCTGGAGGCAGACAATATCGGCGCTGACGGTGCGTACCGCGTCGCGCAGCTCCGGTAAAATGAAGCGGCGGTTAAATGCTGTGAAGCCCTTATGAATGTTTATCGTCAGCACCTTAAGCGAGAAATGCTGCGTTTTTTTGCTCATAAACACCTTCCTGGGTGACTATCCCGATGAAAATAAAGTGTAGTAGGCGTCACAAAAAGATGCGGCGTTACGGAATTTTCCGTAAAGTGCGGTAGTCTGAATTAGCAGAGAAAAATCCTTCAGGAGAGAAGCCATGAAGTGGCAACAACGCGTTCGTGTCGCAACCGGTTTGAGTTGCTGGCAGATAATGTTGCATTTACTGGTCGTGGCCGTACTGGTGATGGGCTGGATGAGCGGCACGCTGGTGCGTGTCGGCTTAGGGTTATGCGTGGTTTACGGCGTGACCGTGCTGTCGATGCTGTTTTTACAGCGTCACCACGACGCGCGCTGGCGTGAAGTGGGTGATGTGCTCGAAGAGCTCACCACCACCTGGTATTTTGGTGCGGCAATGATCGTCCTGTGGCTGTTGTCACGCGTGCTGCAAAACAACCTGCTGCTGGCCCTGGCGGGTCTGGCTATCCTCGCAGGGCCTGCGGTGGTGTCGTTGCTCACCAAAGAGAAAAAGCTACGCGATGTTTCGTCTAAACATCGCATAGGCCACTGAGCCCGTTGTGGCCGCGATGACCAGTAGCGGCCACAAACTTCCCCACACAATATCCAGACTCGCATCCTTCAGATAGATTTGCTTGGTGATATCCGTGAAGTGACGAATTGGGTTTATCCACGTCAAATCCTGTAACCACACCGGCATGTTCTCCACTGGCGAAACGTACCCTGAAAGCAAGATCGCCGGCATCATAAAGACAAACACCCCGATAAACGCCTGCTGCTGCGTTGAGCAGAGCGCGGAAATCAGCAGCCCAAACCCCACCAGCGACAGGCCGTAAATCACCATCGTGAAGTAAAACAGCGCCAGCGATCCGGCAAACGGGATCTGGTACGCCCATATTCCCACCCCCAGCACGATGGTGGCCTGGAACGTCGCGACAATCAGTGCCGGCACCGCCTTGCCGACAAATATCTGCCAGGTGGCGAGCGGTGAGACCAGCAGCTGATCCAGCGTACCTTGCTCACGTTCGCGCGCCACGGACAGCGAGGTGACAATCATCACGCCAATGGTGGTGATCATGGCGATTAATGACGGCACCACAAACCATTTATAGTCCAGGTTCGGGTTGTACCAGTTGCGCACCACCAGCTCGCTGTTGTTGGGTTTGGGTTTGCCTGCCATCAGCTCCTGCTGGTAATCCTTCACCACCTGTTGCAAATAGTTCGCCGCAATCTGGGCGCTGTTGGAGTTACGTCCGTCGAGGATCAGCTGCATCGGCGCGGTCTGGAATGTGTCCAGGTTGCGGGAGAAGTCCGCCGGGAAGCGTACCAGCAATAATGCTTTTTGCGTGTCGATGGTGGGCTGGATCGCCTGCGGGCTTTCCAGAAGCAGGACATGGGTAAAGGCTTTGGCGCGGGCGAAACGCTGCGTCAACTCGACGGAATGCTTGCCGTTGTCTTCGTTGTAAATGGCGATGGTGGCGTTGGTGACCTCGAGTGTGGCGGCAAACGGAAACAGTACAACCTGAAGCAGCACCGGCAGCACCAGAATGGCGCGGGTCTGCGGCTCGCGCAGCAAGGATTGCAGCTCTTTGCGGATCAATGTCCATAAACGGTGAAACATCGCGTCGTCCTCCTGTCGGGTGGCGCTTGCGCTTACCCGACCTACAAAATCCGATGGCTAATCTAATCTTCTTTTCGTTTTCATCCACGTCAGCCCGATAAACATCACCGCCGACGCCAGCAAAAACAGGGTGTTGATAATCAGCACCACCGGAATATTTCCCGCCAGGAACAGGCTTTGCAGGGTGCTCACAAAGTAGCGCGCCGGAATGATGTACGTCACGGCGCGGATCACCGCCGGCATACTGTCTATCTGGAAGATAAAGCCGGAGAGCATAATCGACGGCAGGAAGGCGGCATTAAGCGCCACCTGCGCGGCGTTAAACTGGTTGCGGGTGATGGTAGAAATTAACAGTCCCATCCCCAGCGTGCTGAGCAAAAACAGGCTGGTAATAAAGAACAGCAGCACCAGCGAGCCGCGGTACGGCACGCTAAGAATAAATACCGAGACCAGCATACACAGCAGCATCGCCAGCATGCCGAGGAAGTAGTAGGGGATCAGCTTGCAGAGCAGCAGCTCGACGCGCGTCACTTCGGTCGAGAGCAGCGCCTCCATGGTGCCGCGCTCCCATTCGCGGGCGATCACCAGCGAGGTGAGGATCGCGCCAATCACCGTCATGATAATCGTCACCGCGCCCGGAATAATAAAATGCTGGCTGATGGCGGCGGGGTTAAACCAGTAGCGCGTCTGCACATCAATCAGCGGTTCAAACTTCTCCCCCCGGTCTTCGGCGCGCTGCATCTGCCAGAGCTGCCAGATCCCCTCCGCATAGCCCTGCACGAAGTTCGCGGTGTTCGGCTCGCTGCCGTCGGTGATCACCTGAATTGGCGCATCGGCGCCCGGGCGTGCCATATTGGCGGCAAAATCGACCGGAATGACGATCAGACCGCGAATTTTTCCGGCCTGCATTTTCTGGATCAGTTCCTGCCGGTTGTCGCTGATGGTGGCATCGATGTAGGGCGAGCCGGTCATGGCGTGGGTGAAGTCCAGCGCCTCTTCGCTCTGCTGCTCCAGCAAAATCCCGACCCGCAGCTTGCTGGAGTCGAGGTTAATCCCGTAGCCGAAAATAAACAGCAGCAGCAGGGGGATCACCACCGCAATCAGCCAGCTGCTGGGGTCACGCACAATCTGCCGCGTCTCTTTGACGCACAGGGCGCGCACCCGGCGCCAGGAAAGGGCGTTACTGCGCATGAGTATTCTCCTTATCCCAGTCGTGGATGAGGGTGATAAACGCCTGCTCCATGGTCGGGTCTGGCTGCGCGTCGTCGGCGGCCTGCGCTTTCAGGTCATCCGGGGTGCCGTGGGCAATCAGCTTGCCGCGATAGACCAGCCCGATGCGGTCGCAATACTCTGCCTCGTCCATAAAGTGGGTGGTGACCATCACGGTCACGCCTTTTTCCACCATGCTATTGATATGCAGCCAGAATTCGCGGCGGGTGAGGGGGTCCACGCCTGAAGTCGGTTCATCAAGAAACAGGATATCCGGCTCGTGCATCAGTGAGCAGGCCAGCGCCAGCCGCTGTTTGAAGCCAAGCGGCAGAGCGTCGGTAGCGTGTGAGGCGATATCGGTCAGGCCGAAGGCGTCGCACATGCGGCCGATCTTCTCATTCTGTGCCCGTCCCCGCAGGCCATAGACGCCGGAGAAAAATCGCAGATTTTGCTCCACCGTCAGGTTGCCGTAGAGCGAAAACTTCTGCGCCATATAGCCCAGGTGCTGGCGCGCCTTGCCGGAGCTGACTTTGAGATCCATGTTCAGCACCAGCGCTTTGCCGGAGGTTGGTACCAGCAGGCCGCACATCATTTTAAAGGTGGTGGATTTCCCCGCGCCGTTCGGCCCGAGCAGGCCAAATATCTCGCCGCGCTTCACGGCAAAATTGACGTTATCGGTGGCGGCGAAATCGCCGAATTTTTTGGTGAGCGATTTCGCTTCAATGACCGTTTCGCCCGGCGTGCCTTCCACCGTGTGCAGGATGGCGCCAAGCGGTGATTCTGAGGTTCCCGCCCCGCCCAGCAGATCGATAAACGCATCTTCAAAGCGCGGCGCGGTCTCTGTCATGTCGATCTCAGGCATACCCTGCGCACGGCGGATATCGTCGGCGGTAGTCTCTTTTTTGAGGATCACGCGCACCGAACGGCCCTGAATCATCCCGTCGCTCACCTGCGGCAGCTTCAGTACCCGTTGCAGCAGCTTGCGGTTGGACTCCTGCGCGCTGTGCAGCAGAAAACTGCGCCCGGCCATGGTTTGCGTCAGCTCGGTGGGTTCGCCCTGATAGAGCAGTTCGCCTTCATTCATCAGCAGCACGTCGCGGCACTGCTCTGCTTCATCAAGGTAAGAGGTACTCCAGAGGATCAGCATGCCGTCACCCGCCAGCTCGTGCACCATCTGCCACAGCTCGCGGCGGGAAATCGGGTCCACGCCCACGCCGGGTTCATCCAGCAAGAGCACCTTCGGTTCGCCCACCAGCGTGCAGGCCAGCCCCAGCTTCTGCTTCATCCCGCCGGAAAGTTTGCCCGCCAGCCGGTCGGTGAACGGGCCGAGGGAGGTAAACGCCAGCAGACGCTGGAAGGTTTTCTGCCGGGTTTCGCCGGTAACGCTGCGCAGATCGGCATACAGGTTGAGGTTTTCCATTACCGTCAGATCTTCGTACAGACCAAACTTCTGCGGCATATAGCCGAGCATGCCGTGGAGCGCCGCGTCGTCTTTGATCGGATCGAGGCCAAGCACGCTGGCACTGCCTTCATCCGGCTTCAGCAATCCCGCCAGCATCCGCATCAGCGTGGTTTTACCCGCGCCGTCCGGCCCCACCAGCCCGGTCACATAGCCTTTCTGAATCGTACAATTCAGCGGCGCGACCGCCGGTTTGGCCATTCCCGGGAAGCGTTTGACCAGATTGTTGAGCTGGATAACCGCATCATTCATGTCGTTCCCCGTCGTTTAAGGTCACGGTAACAGGCATGCCCTGACGCAGCGCGTCGTCCGCATCGGTGACGATGATGCGCAGGCGGTACACCAGGTCGGTACGCAGGTCCGGGGTTTCAACGGTTTTTGGTGTGAACTCGGCGGTAGGGGAGACGAAGCCCACTTTGCCGTGATACGGCTTGTCCGGGCGACCGTCGGTATAGAGCAGTAGTTCGCGGCCCGGCTGCATCTGACCAAGATTTGGCTCATCAATGTAAGCGCGCACCCACACCGGACGGGTTAAGGAGAGCGTTAACACGGTGCTGCCCGCGCTGAGCATGCTGCCCGGCTCCACGGCGCGGGTCATCAGCGTGCCGTCAGACGGGGCGACTAACGTGGTGTCGTGCAGATCCAGCTCCGCCTGGGCTAACTGCGCCTGCGCCTGCTCAAGGCTGGCCTTCGCCTGGGCAATGTCCTGCGCACGGTTACCGGTGCGGTACTGGCTTAACTTATCCTGGGCAGATTTCAGCGTCGCCTGTGCCTGGTCGCGGGATGAGCGCGCGTTTTCCAGGTCGTTGGCGGAAATAGTACGGCTTTTCCATAAGCCTTGCTGACGGTTATAGAAATTCTGCGCATAGTCATAGGCGGCTTTTGCCTGCTTAACGGCAGCGGCCGCCTGGGAGATCTCTTCGTCACGGTAGCCCGCCAGCATCAGGTCGTATTGCGCCTGTGCGACGGAGACGCCTGCTTTTGCCTGCATCAGCGCGTTCTCAAACGGGGCTTTGTCCAGCATTCCCAGCGTCTGCCCGGCTTTGATGGCATCGCCTTCGTCAACGTTCAGCGAGGCCAGCCGTCCGCCGACGCGGAAGCTCATGTTCACGGTGCGGATATCCACGTTGCCGTACAGCGTCAGGCCACGATCCTGCTGGCTCTGATACCACAGCCAGCCACCGATTCCCGCAGCAAGTAACACAACAACCACCAGAATGATGGCGACAGGTTTTTTCATGACTTCTGGCTCCTTTGCGTTAAGCCTTGCAGGATCAGATCAACGTGACGGGTAATGACCTGGCTAATTTGCGCGGCTTTATCCTCATCGAATTGTGTCCAGCCCGTACGTAACAGGATGGTCTCACGCCCCAGACGGAAGGCGAGCACTTCGCCCAGCAGGGCGTGGGTATGCAAAATGGTGTCGGTATCGCTGGCGTCCCGTCCGGTATAGGCGGCGATCAGTCGGGTCAGATGGCTGTGCATCGGGGCGATCACCTGATCGTGCACCAGCTGGTACGCGGCAGTGGGGGAGAGCTGCTCGCGGGAGATAAATTTGCTCAGGTTCAGCGTATCGTCGTGCGTCAGCAAGCGGATCATGTTGTGACAGGCGTTAAGGATCAGCTGGCGGATGGCAGCCCGGTCAGGCTCTGGCTGGCTGAACAGCGCGGTGGCTTCTTCCACGTGCGGGCGAAAGCTGGTGCCGATAAAATCCGCGATCCACTGGGCGCAGGCGAGGTATAAATCCTCTTTTGAGCCAAAATAGTAGGTGATGGCCGCAATATTCTGCCCGGCCTGAGCGGCGATATCCCGCGTGGTGGCATGCAGACCATACTCGCCAAACTGCGCCAGCGCGGCGGCGATAAGCTGACTTTTCGCCTGTTCGCCTTTGGTTGTCGTTGGGGTTGTATTCATAGCAGCATTAAAAATTAATCAATCGATTGATTAAGATTATGCCTGATTTGCGCAAACGTCGAGTCATGGCCGGGGATATTTTATGCGCCACGTCACAAAAGCTGCTACACTCCGCTCCTTCGCGACATTGTGGTTTTTGTCCTTCTATTCGTTATATCTCCCTGAAAACTACACCTGTGATGGTCGGGGCGGTTCGGAGTTTTTATGTCTTTTGATTCCCTTGGTCTGAACCCGGAAATTCTGCGCGCCATCGCAGAGCAGGGCTACGTTGAGCCAACCCCTATCCAGCAGCAGGCCATTCCGGCCGTTTTGCAGGGCCGTGACCTGATGGCAAGCGCGCAGACCGGTACCGGTAAGACCGCGGGCTTTACCCTGCCGCTGCTGGAGCTGTTGGTAAAAAACCAGCCGCACGCCAAAGGCCGTCGTCCGGTGCGTGCGCTGATCCTCACCCCAACCCGCGAACTGGCGGCCCAGATTGGCGAGAACGTGCGTGAATACAGCCGCTACCTCAACATTCGTTCGCTGGTGGTTTTCGGCGGGGTAAGCATTAACCCGCAGATGATGAAGCTGCGCGGCGGCGTGGACGTGCTGGTGGCAACGCCGGGGCGTCTGCTGGATCTGGAACACCAGAACGCGGTGAAGCTCGATAACATCGAAATTCTGGTGCTGGACGAAGCCGACCGTATGCTGGATATGGGCTTCATCCACGATATTCGCCGCGTGCTGGCGAAGCTGCCGACGCGTCGTCAGAACCTGCTCTTCTCGGCAACCTTCTCCGACGAGATCAAGGCACTGGCGGAAAAGCTGCTGCATAACCCGCTGGAAGTGGAAGTCGCGCGCCGCAATACCGCCTCCGAGCAGGTGACGCAGCACGTGCACTTTGTGGATAAGAAGCGCAAGCGGGAACTGCTCTCCCAGATGATCGGCCAGGGCAACTGGCAGCAGGTACTGGTCTTTACCCGCACCAAGCACGGCGCTAACCACCTGGCGGAACAGCTCAATAAAGACGGTATTCGCAGCGCGGCGATCCACGGCAACAAGAGTCAAGGTGCGCGTACCCGCGCGCTGGCTGATTTTAAATCCGGCGACATACGTGTGCTGGTGGCAACCGACATCGCCGCCCGTGGCCTGGACATTGAAGAGCTGCCGCACGTGGTGAACTACGAGCTGCCAAACGTGCCGGAAGACTACGTGCACCGTATCGGCCGTACCGGCCGTGCGGCGGCAACCGGGGAAGCGCTCTCTCTGGTCTGCGTGGATGAACACAAGCTGCTGCGCGACATCGAACGCCTGCTGAAGAAAGAGATCCCGCGCATTGAGACCCCGGGTTATGAAGTGGACCCGTCGATCAAAGCTGAGCCAATTCAGAACGGTCGTCAGGGCGGCGGTCGCGGTCAGCAGCCGCGTCGTGCCGAAGGTGGCGCGCCGAAATCTTCGGGCAAACCGCCGCGTAGTAATAACGACAGCAAACCAGCCGGTGAAAACCCGTGGCGTAGCGGCGAAGGGAAACCGGCAGGCGAGGGGCAGCGCCGACGCCGCCCGCGTAAACCTGCTAACCCGCAGTAATCTGGAAGCCCGGTCGTAAAGCCGGGCTTTTCTTTTTGCGGCAGCGGAGAGAAAGTGCCACAATAGTGGCTGTTTATACAGTATTTCAGGTTTTCCGATGGCTTTAACCGCTGCGCTCAAGGCGCAAATTGGCGCATGGTATAAGGCGCTACAACAGCAGATCCCCGACTTTATCCCCCGAGCCCCGCAGCGGCAGATGATTGCCGACGTGGCAAAAACGCTCGCCGGGGACGACGGACGACATCTGGCGATTGAAGCCCCGACCGGCGTCGGGAAAACCCTGTCGTATCTCATTCCCGGCATTGCCATCGCGCGGGAAGAAGACAAAACGCTGGTGGTCAGTACCGCTAACGTGGCCTTGCAGGATCAGATCTTCAGCAAAGATTTGCCGCTGCTGCGCAAAATTATCCCCGATTTACGGTTCACCGCCGCCTTTGGTCGCGGGCGCTACGTCTGCCCGCGCAATCTGGCGGCGCTGGCCAGCAGTGAACCCTCCCAGCAGGATCTGCTCGCGTTTCTTGATGACGAGCTGACGCCAAACAACAAGGCGGAGCAGGAGCAGTGTGCAAAGCTAAAGGCCGATCTCGACGGCTACAGGTGGGACGGCCTGCGGGATCACACCAGCCAGGCGATCGGCGACGACCTGTGGCGCAGGCTCAGCACCGATAAAGCGAGCTGCCTGAACCGCAACTGTCACTACTATCGCGAGTGCCCGTTCTTTGTCGCCCGGCGTGAGATTCAGGAAGCGGAGGTGGTTGTCGCCAACCATGCGCTGGTGATGGCTGCCCTGGAGAGTGAAGCGGTCCTGCCGGAGCCCAAAAACCTGCTGCTGGTGCTGGATGAAGGTCATCATCTGCCCGACGTGGCGCGGGATGCGCTGGAGATGAGTGCAGAAATTACCGCCCCGTGGTTTCGCCTGCAACTGGATCTGTTCTGCAAGCTGGTGGCAACCTGCATGGAGCAGTTCCGCCCGAAAACCACGCCGCCGCTGGCGGTCCCGGAGCGGTTGAGCGAGCACTGTGAAGAGGTGTACGGCCTCATCGCCTCGCTGAATAACATTCTCAACCTGTATCTCCCCGCCACCCAGGAAGCGGAACACCGCTTTGCGATGGGTGAGTTGCCACAGGAAGTGATGGAGATTTGCCAGCAGCTGGCGAAGCACCTTGAAAAGCTGCGCGGGCTGGCGGAGATGTTCTTAAACGATCTCAGCGAGAAAACCGGTACCCATGACGTGGTGCGCTTGCACCGCATTCTGCTGCAAATGAACCGCGCGCTGGGCATGTTTGAGGCGCAGAGCAAACTCTGGCGGCTGGCCTCGATGGCGCAGGCGTCCGGGGCGCCAGTGACAAAGTGGGCCACCCGCGAAGTGCGAGACGGGCAGGTACATCTGTTCTTCCACTGCGTGGGCATCCGCGTGGCCGATCAGCTGGAAAAGCTGATCTGGCGCAGCGTGCCGCACGTGGTAGTGACGTCGGCGACCCTGCGTTCACTGAACAGCTTCTCAAGGTTGCAGGAAATGAGCGGCCTGAAAGAGAAAGCGGGGGACCGTTTTGTGGCCCTGGACTCGCCGTTCAACCACTGTGAGCAGGGCAAGCTGGTGATCCCGCGCATGAACTATGAGCCGCTTATCGATAACGAAGAGCAGCATATTGCGGAAATGGCGGCCTACTTCCGCGAGCAGGTTGAGAGTAAAAAATACCCCGGTATGCTGGTGCTGTTTGCCAGCGGCCGCGCGATGCAACGCTTTCTGGAGCACGTCACCGATCTGCGCTTACTCCTGCTGGTGCAGGGCGATCAGCCGCGCTATCGGCTGGTGGAAACCCACCGTAAACGCATTGATAACGGCGAGCGTAGCGTGCTGGTGGGGCTACAGTCCTTTGCGGAAGGGCTGGATTTAAAAGGCGACTACCTGACGCAGGTGCATATCCATAAAATTGCCTTCCCGCCCATCGACAGCCCGGTGGTGATCACCGAAGGCGAATGGCTGAAAAGCCTTAACCGTTATCCGTTTGAAGTGCAAAGCCTGCCTGCGGCGTCGTTTAACCTGATCCAGCAGGTCGGGCGCTTGATCCGTAGCCACGGCTGCTGGGGCGAGGTGGTGATTTATGACAAACGTCTGCTCACCAAAAACTATGGCCAGCGGCTGCTGAATGCGCTGCCGATCTTCCCGATTGAGCAGCCAGAGGTGCCGGAGGTAAAAAAACGCCCGGCGAAACCCTCTGCCGGGCGTACAAAAAGCATCCGTGCAAAGAGGCGCGGTCCTACTGGTAAATAAACGTGACCTGAACAACGCTGCTGAACGTGCCGGCGGTAACGGGCAGGGCGGTGGCGTAATAGCGGGCAGAAAGCGGGAAATCGGCGGTATGATCGTCCTGATTCACCAGAACGCTGAAGCTTGCCTGCGGGGCGATGAGCATCTTATCCGGACGATCGGCCAGCTCCAGCGCCAGCCCACCGGCCGTACCGATATTAGCGAATTTGCTCGGGTGCGCGCCGTCGGCCTGGCCGAGAAATGTCGCCGTCGCCAGGGTCGTCGTTGAGGGACATTTTGAGAGCGTTAAATCAAACGCTATCCACTTGCCGGTATCCCCTACATCCTTAAAATTACCCGCGACGGCCTGACCCAGATTAACCGTCAGGTTCTGGCTGGCGCTATCCACCGTGCAGGTATTGGCGTAAATGTTGCCGGTCATTTCTATCTGAATATCCTCCGCATAAGCGTTAGCCAACAGGCCGAGGGTCAGGAAAATCAAATAACTTTTCATTGTGAACCTACTTATACGCAACGGTAATGGTCGCGACGGTGTTGGCCGGCCCGGGCGTGACGATGTCGTTTATCTGCTCGTAGCGTACCTTGAAGGGGATGTTTAAGGTTTCATTTGCGTTCGCGGGGCTTGAGGTGGTGAAGTACTCATCGAAGGCGGGAACCTTGCCATCGGTGACCATAAATACACCTACCCCTGTTGCCACACCGCTCTCGGGTGTGAGCTTAATAACCCCGCCGAAGCCCGGTACGTAGCCGTTCGTACTGCTGATCTTCAGTTCCGGCTGAACGGTTGTATTGCAGGTGATGCTGACGTTGAAGTCTTTTTCATCGGTAAGCAGGCCGGTTGTGAAAAACTGGCTCACGGGAAAATCGCCCAACACAACGGTCAGACTTTTTGGCGAGACGGAACAGGTTACTTCCTGGAGAATGATATTCCCTGCATAGGAGATTAAGTTGGGATCACCGATGCCCTCGTGGTGATAAAGACCAATACCAAAACGGGTCTGATTTTGATCCAGTGTGCCCGATGCCACCGCAGTGCTGGTTTTGACCAGCTCCAGCGTAACGTCGAAATCAAAAGTGCGTTTACCGTCACTGGAGACGTAACCGACCGGCGTTCCCGTAGAGATACAGTTAACCCCTCCGCCTCCGCTGATGCGTTGGCCCCGATCGTTCATCAATGCCACACCAATACCGGGTACGCCAGAAGCGTAGACGCCTTTCAGGCCTGAAATTTCCGCGCCCGTGCCGTAATAGCAAGAGACAATTTCCAGCCCGCTGTCTATCGACTGGTCGCAACTCCCGGCGACATGGGTGACTTGTTCAGTACCCGGGATGGTCTCGCCAACGGTCAGCGTCGTGGGGACTGAGATGGAGGCCACGTTAATCATTTTGGGCAGATCCGGCGTGGTGCAGGTCGCCTTCGCATGCGGCATAAATAACGCGGTGGTTCCCAGAACCAGTAATAAAAAGCACTGTTTAATCATTTGCATAATCGTTAGCCTGAATGGTAATCAATGGCACTGCGCGGCAGCGTTTATGATGCTTGTTTTTTCTTTCTCATCCGTTAGCGCATAGTCAGCAACGCAGTGCTCGCTCGCCTCCTGTCCCCAGGAAACGTTGAGATGCCCTTGCTGCGGCAGACCCGAGAGGTAAGTCTGGCCGTCATTTCCGACAATAAATTCGCTGTCCTTATCCCCGGTGGTCACCGTTGCGCCGAAGGGCAGCGGTTTACCATTTTGTGTAAGCGTTATCAGGACGCGGTTACCCACGCGGGTAGTAAAGCTGGCGCGCACCACGGCCCCGCGGGTTGGCGTCACAATTTGCGCCGCGTGGGTGACGTCGGCATCCTCCGGCAGCGTTTCGGTATCCAGCGCGATGGTATTGTGACGATAAGCGGTCACGAACGGCACGACGGTATAGCCGCGGAAGTCAGTCTCCACGCCTGTCTGGTTGGTGATATGGGTGCCGTGCGTACCTGGCGCTTTCACCAGCGCGATGGTTTCACCGAGCGGCTGGCTCAGGGTTATCCCGTTAGAGTGGGCCACCACGCCGCCCTGCAAACCGACGTTCAGGGTCTGCTGATACTTATCCTGACTGACGCCTGCGCTCACTTCGCCGTAGGTCGCTTTGTAATCGGCGTTGATGCTGGTGGAGTTACCGCTGCCGGTGCTGCTCAGCCCTTCCTGGATATTCCAGTTCAGGTTGTCTTCTTTCAGCGCCGTACCGTTAAGACCGATGTTCTGCGTGGTGCCGTCTTTGGTGTTGTTCAGGTTGTACGTAGCCCAGGTATTATGCATCCAGCGATCCAGCGGAACCGAAACGCTCAGCGAGAATTGGTTGTCGTTTGTTACCTCATTACCGTCTTCATCGCTGTCGTGAGTGTTTTTGTTCATGCTGTAGCTGAGGCTGTAGCTCACGCCGTGCCAGCTGTTGTTGTAGCTGACGCTCAGGGAGGTCATGTTCTGGCTCTGGCTCCAGTAAGTTTCCTTCACCATGCTCAGCGTCACCGACCCCCAACCTTCTGGCAGCGTCTGGTCAATGGTGGCTTCTGTACGGGCGCGGCGCTGCTGGGGAGCAGACCAGTCGTCGGCGCGGGTATACGACTCCATGGTGTCGTCCAGGGTGTAAAACCCCTTGCTGTTATAGCGATAGCCCGCAAGCGAAAAGTTGGTGCCTGAACCGGCGAAATCTTTGCTGTAGCGTACGCGCCACGACTGGCCCTTGCTGGACTGCTGTTTTTTCAGCAGGGCTCTGGCGCGGGTCACGTCAATGGAGAACGCCCCGAGATCGCCCATGTTTTTCCCGGCGCCGAGCGCCTGGGACTGATAATGGCTGCTCTGCTGCACGCCGCCGTAGGCCGTGAAGCCGTGAGGTAAACCGTAGATGGCGCTTCCCTGGGCAAACGGGGTCTTTTCAACGTCTTTGTCATAAGAGCGATAACGCCCGGCGGTTACGCTGTAGCGCAGGTTTTTTTCACGCTGCAATACCGGCACGGAGGCAAACGGCACCACGAAATGGCTCTCGCTGCCGTCTGTTTCTTTCACCGTAACCTGGAGGTCACCGCTGCTGCCGGTGGGGTAGAGGTCGTTAATTTCGAATGCGCCCGGCGCGACCGTGTTCTGATAAATCACGTACCCGTTCTGGCGGACCATCACCAGCGCGTTGCTGTGGGCGGTGCCGCGAATAATAGGGGCATAGCCTTTTTCACTGTCCGGCAGCATGTCGCTGTCGGATTTCAGCTCCACGCCGGTGTAGGGGACGCTGTCAAAAACGTCGGAAGGTGAGGTGCTTTGCCCCACCGTCACGTCACTTTTCATCGCCACAATATCGCGTTGCGCATAGGTATAAACGGAGGTGAATTTCTGTTCCTCCTCGTGGCCCGTGGTGCTGCGATTCCAGGTGGAGTAGTTACGAACGCGCCATGCCCCGAGGTTGAAGCCGGGACGCAGGTTAACGTACTGGCTGCTGCTATCCTCCTCACCCTGCTGGCGCGCATGGCTCTGGCTGGCGTTGACGCTGTAATTAAGCAGGCCCGCGTTGATCCCTTCGTCAAACTCTTTCGGGTCGATGTAACCGCGTGGCACCTGTCCGAGCGCCTTTTGCGGAATGCTCAGCAGCAGCTGCTGATTGCGCACGCGAAAGGTCGCGGATGCCGAAGGGATGGCGTGTAGATCGGCGCACTGACCTTCAGCCCTCAGCTGCGGATATTTTTGCGTTTTGATCCCGAGGCTCTTTAATTCGTCCAGTGTAAAACAGGGCTGAAGCGTGCTGGTGCCCTGCGGATTTTTAACTATGTTAAAGGTCACGTCACGGGTATCAATTTTATTGTTATTGATAAATACCGCGACCTGATATTTACCTGGCGCCTGACCGGGACCTTTTTCATAGACAGACAGATCGGTCTTTTCCTGCTGTGGGTTATCAATGTCCAACAGGGCAGGGTTAAAATAATCATCAGCCAAAACCTGCTGCGCAAAGATCGCCATTGCCAGGCAACAAAAAGTCATCAGCAATGACGAAAATCGGCAGGTGAACGGCTTTTTATGGCTGTACATGATGATTTTATTACCGGGCAATATTACTAATGAACGGGTTTAGACCATGTCTGGCTGATGCTGCCGTAATCCGTAATAATGGAATACACGACGGTCGAGCCTCCGACATTGCCAGGTAAAGCAAAATGCGTTTCAGTTTTCGGCAAAGCCCAGGTGGCTTTCGTGATTTTCTGACCATTCAGGGTGACGGCCTGAAAATTCATATAGAAAGGCGTGGGATTATTCACCACTAAATCATTCCCTTCGCGATGCCATTCAAGTTTATCGGCCATATCTTCTGGTTTGCCTTTTACCGCTGACGGGCGATAGAGCAATTTAATTCGGGTGTTAATGGCAATTTGCAGCGTATTTACACCCTCAACATGCTTTGAGGAAGGGATCGCTTTAATATTCAGCCAGTACAGAGATTCCCTGTCTTGCGGTAAATTTCCTCCCGTACGCACCACGCGTAGTACGTTATCCTCTTTCGCATCCAGTCGGAAAAGCGGCGGGGTGATCAGGAACGGTGCTTTGGCCGGGTTTTTACCGCCGGAATCGACCCAGGACTGCACCAGATAATCCGTGGTATCTGGGTTTGAAAGACCAAGAGATGATTCCTTTTTATCTCCCTGATAGACCAGACGGGTGCCATTGATCACGACACCCGCCTGTGCCGAGGCTGCTACCAGTAAAAGAGTGCTCAGTAAATAACCATGGCGCATAAAGATTTCTCATTAAAAAGATGAGATATTAATGCCCGCAAGAGCATTAATATCTCAGGATTGATAAGATCAGTTATAAATAACGGTGAAGGTCGATACAGAGTTAGCAGGGCCCGCAGTGACTGCCGTCTGAGTTTGAATATAACGCGCACCAAACTCCAGGTCGTTAACCTCCGTACCGGAGACTAAAGGATATTGCATCGAAGGGGTATACAGGGTGACAGGCTGCCCGGAAGCATCCATTAGCTGAATCGCCACACCAGTAGCTGCACCGGTATCGGGCGTTAATGCCAGCGTGGCATTATTATTCGCATCCGGGGTACCACCGAAGTTAATCGCAGCCGAGGTTACGGTTTCCGGACAATTGGTTAACTTAATATCAAACTTCGTGAGTGTGCTGGTAGAGCCTGCGCCGGTAAATACCGTTTTAGATACTTTTCCTAACTGAACATCTAATGGATTACTTAATCCATTCACGACCTGGCAAGCAGAATCGATAATTTCTCCGGTGAAATTAATCTGCCCTTCACCGTTGATTGCCGCAAATGCGGATGCAGAACATCCCACCGCTGCGGCGATAAACAACCCTAATGCAACCTTGTTCATAGTAAATCCCGATGTGTTTCTGGCAAAAACGTTGCCTGGACGTTTTTACCGTTGACCCTTAATAACTTTCAGATGTTTATTTAATCAAAAAAAGGGCAGGTACGAATCTTTAGTTCCAATCACAAATAATGCAAATAGTGCTTGAGTTTATTTTTTCACCTGAAAACAGCAGGTTGATAATGATCACAAAACACTATCGGGTGCGTGTTCATCGGGCTATATTGTTAACAAGATGATGCTGTCAGGAGAAATGTCTTGGATTACCGCAAAATTATCAAAGAGGTAGGGCGTGGGAAAAACCATGCTCGCGATCTGGATCAGGAAACGGCCCGTGCGTTGTACACGCATATGCTCAATGGCGACGTGCCGGATCTGGAAATGGGCGGCATTCTGATTGCGCTGCGCATCAAAGGGGAAGGTGAGGCGGAGATGCGCGGTTTTTATGAGGCCATGCAGTCGCAGACGATGCGTTTAACCCCGCCCGTCACGAAGCCGATGCCCATTGTGATCCCGACCTACAATGGCGCGCGTAAGCAGGCAAACCTCACGCCGCTGCTGGCTATTCTGTTGCAGAAACTCGGTTTCCCGGTGGTGGTGCATGGCGTGAGCGAAGATCCGACGCGCGTGCTGACAGAAACCATTCTGGAATTATTAGGCATCGAACCCACTCTCCATGCTGGCCAGGCGCAGGCAAAGCTGGAGGGGAACCAGCCGGTCTATATTCCCGTGCGCGCGCTCTGCCCGCCGCTGGAAAAGCAGCTGGACATGCGCTGGCGCATGGGGGTACGTAACAGCGCCCACACCCTGGCGAAGCTGGCGACGCCGTTTGCCGAAGACGCCGCGCTGCGTCTTTCCAGTGTCTCCCATCCGGAGTACGTGACGCGGGTCGGTCAATTCTTTGCCGAAATCGGCGGGCGAGCGCTGCTGATGCATGGAACTGAAGGGGAGGTTTACGCCAACCCGCAGCGTTGTCCACAGCTGATGCTGATTGAGCCTGCCGGGACGCGGGTCGTGCTGGAACGTGGGGAAGAGAACAGCGATGTGATCCTGCCTGAGTCGAAAGATCCGCAAGTCACCGCGCACTGGATCGTACAGTGTCTGGCCGGAAAGGTGCCGGTTCCGCAGTCTATCAAGCTGCAAATGGCCTGCTGTCTGCTGGCGGCAGGGGAAGTGGCGTCCGTGGACGCCGGGTTGCAGCGCGTGGCGCAGTCGTTTTAAGCAAAAAAAAAGCCCGTCCAGTGGCGGACGGGCAAACAAGGGTAACAACAACAGGGTCAATGAGGGTTGGAGCATCTCACCAGAGGGGAGGGTGAGGGTGGAGCATAATTTGTTCGATTACTTGTAGATAACCGCGGTACCGCTCAGTTTGTTATTACCGTTAGTGGAGGTGATGGTGTATCCACTTGCGCCGGCAGCGGCAGCTTTTTCCGCCAGTTTGGCTTCCAGACCGTCCAGCGTGGTCGCGCCTTCAGCACTCACCACCCCGATTTTGTTCAGATCCTGTGACTGAGTAGAGGAGACTGGCTCTACGGCGAAAGCGCCGAAAGACAGAGCGGACAGGGCAACAGCGGCAACAGCATATTTGATGGTTTTCATAGGTCAATTCTCGCAGGCTATTCTGTTAAGGGGACGATGTTCCGTCGATGTGATAAGTATCACGGTTTTTAGTGGAAGATAAAATCGAAGAGAATTGACGTGGTTACTCAAAAAAATTGAATGACAAATAACTTATTGATTATTAATAAATTCAGAAGCGCAATTGACATTTCTTGGGGATGCGCTTTACAGAAGCCATCGGAAGGGCACGTTTTGCTACGCGTTTCGCTAAAAGTCGTGAGCGTAAAGTAAACGGCTGGCGCGGTTAACTTCGGTAAAGGAAAGTCAACGTAACTGGCTGTCTTTCGATCCTCTACGATTATATCCTGAATGTGCCGCATTTTTTGAATCTTTCTCCTGCTGACAGGCAATGCATAGCCGTACGCCAGGAATGGCTTTACGCCGTGCTTCAGGAATCGGATCCCCGCACTCTTCGCATTCCGTCAAACTTTCGCCGCGCGGAATTTCACCGCGAGCACGCGCGACCGCATCTTCAATGGTACTGTTGATCTGTTCGTTAACGGCGTCGTCATTCGCCCAGCCGGAAGCCATCATGTTCTCCTGATCTGTTTAAGCCATTCATCTTAATATGGGGTTAAAAAACGCACAGTCAAGGCGAAGGAAGGAAATGAGAACTGCATCTGCCTTGCAGATGCAGTGTGGGAAAAGAGGGCGTTATTTATAGATAGTCGCGGTGCCGTACATATGGTTATCACCACCGGCGGCGTTCACCACGAAGCCTTTAGCCCCTTCCTGACGCGCTTTTTCGGCCAGCTTGTCCTGAAGGTCATCAAGGTTGCTTGCCCGGCTGACAGAGACCGTCCCGGCCGCACGTAGCTGGCTGGTGTCGTTGCTGTCGGTCAGAGGTTGAACGGACCAGGCTGAGAACGATGCGCCTGCCAGCGCACCCGCAATAATAAAGGTCAGATACTTTTTCATAATCACATCCTCAGGGGAAACAACAGGTGATTCCTTTTAAGTTTAGAAGCCTGACGCGCGTGATTTAGCGCAAAAATTTGATGATGATCTGCTTATTTTTTGAACGATAAATTCTGACAATTTGCTGACAGATCATAGACATACAGGTTGCTGATTTTCGTCGGTTTTTTGTGCAGCGCAGACAGATATTTACCCCCGCGCCGTCACAGGGTATCTTACGCGGCTGTCTAAAGGAGAATGCCATGACTTCCCAAAAGCCGGGATTGCACCCGCGTAACCGCCACCGTAGCCGCTACGACATGAAAGCCCTGTGTCTGAGCTGCCCGGAATTGCAGGATTTTATTGTTCAGACACCAGCCGGTGAACCGTCGGTAAACTTTGCCGATCCGCTGGCGGTTAAGACGCTGAACAAAGCGCTGCTGGCCCATTTTTATGGCGTTACGCACTGGGACATCCCGGATGGCTTTCTCTGCCCACCGGTGCCAGGACGTGCGGATTATGTCCATCATCTTGCCGATCTGCTGGCAGATGATAATGGCGGCGTGGTGCCGAAACAGGCCACCGTGCTTGATATCGGTACGGGCGCGAACCTGATCTACCCCCTGATAGGCGCACATGAGTACCAGTGGCGGTTTACCGGCAGCGAGATCGGCGCCGAGGCCTTTGCCAGCGCACAGGCCATTATCAACGCTAACCCAGGGTTAAGCCGGGCCGTTCGTTTGCGTCGTCAAAAGGATCCCGCTGCTATTTTCAACGGCATTATTCACAAGAACGAACAATATGATGCCACCCTGTGCAACCCGCCCTTCCACGACTCCGCCGCCTCCGCACGTGCGGGAAGTGAACGCAAGCGGCGTAACCTGGGCCAGGCTGAAGACGGCGCGCTGAACTTTGGCGGCCAGCAGCAGGAGCTATGGTGCGAGGGCGGGGAAGTGGCATTTATTCTGCGCATGATTGCCGAGAGTAAGGGCTTCGGTCGTCAGGTGAAATGGTTTACCACGCTGGTCTCCCGCGGCGATAACCTGCCGCCGCTTTACCGCGCGCTGACTGACGTCGGCGCGTTGAAGGTAGTCAAAAAAGAGATGGCGCAGGGCCAGAAGCAGAGCCGCTTTATCGCCTGGACCTTTATGGACGATAACAAACGCCGCAAATAGCCCCCCATCGCAGGCCGGGTAAGGCGAAGCCGCCACCCGGCTCGGTTACAGCGTCGGCTCCTGCGGAGGCAGCGGCGAAGCGGGCGGCGACAATACCTGATACGTCTGCACCGGCGCTCTCACGTTCGCCAGATCGAAGTGTTTTTTCACCATGCTGTCGAGGGCGAAGCGCACCGTCCACTGCTTAAGGGGCTGGGTGGTGAACGACACGCGCAGGGTAAAGGCAGTGTTCGTCAGCCCGACGATGCCCGCGAACGACGGTTCACCAATCACCAGCCCGCGAATATCCTCCATCTCCATCAGTTCGGTCACCGCATCCCGCAGCGCCTGCTTCGCCTTATCTGCATCCTCATGACGATCGACATCATAATTCGCCACCACCGAACCAATGCCGCGCACAAAGTTGGCAAAGGTGGTGATCGATGACCACGGAATAATGTGGTACGCGCCGGTATCCTGACGTACGCCGACGGAGCGAATGGACATCCTCTCCACCGTGCCGGTGAGCGGTCCGATGGTCACCAGATCCCCGGTGTTCATCCCGTTCTCGAACTGGATAAAAACGCCGGTGATAATATCCTTCACCAGCGTCTGCGAACCAAAGGAGATCGCCAGCCCAAGCGCACCGGCACCCGCCAGCAGCGGGGCGATATTCACGCCGATTTCCGACAGCACAATCATGATGGTGATGGTGCTGATGATCACCGCCAGCGCGTTGCGGCACAGAGTCAGCAGCGTGCGGGCGCGGGCGCTCGGCAGCGGCCTGCCGTGGACATCCGACACCAGACGGTTTTCGATAAGGCTTGCCAGCAGCGTCCAGCCGACGGCGGAGAAGAACAGGATCAGCGCGATACGAATAAGAATATCAACGGTCTTTTCCCCCGCGCCGTTATGCAGCCAGTTCCAGAAATCAAACAGCCCCCACGCGTTCAGCAGCAGCATAATTGCCACGCAGACCGTCAGAATACGCGCCACCTTCAGGGATACCGTCATCCAGCCATTTACCCGCTTTTGCAGTTCCGGGTAGTTACGCTGAACCTGCGGCGACAGGGTGATCGTTTTCGACAGCCAGCGGGAGAGCAGGCCAGAGACAAAGGCCGCAATGCCGATAATCGCCAGGCTTTTGAACGTCGCCCCCATCATAAATTTCAGGCTATTGCCCGGATCGAACAGGGAGAAGAAACAGAGCACAATAAAATAGGCGCTGGCCAGCCAGTGCCACACCAGCGCAAAGGCGCGAATAAAGAGGCTGAAAAAGGAGAGGGAGCGATCGGCCAGGTGCAGCAGGCTGTCGGTGATCGCTTTTTTATTGTGGAAGATGAGGTACAGCGCCCAGACGGTAATGCACAGCATGATCAGCACGTTCGCCAGCGCCCCGAACTGCACGTTAACCTGGTTGGAAATAATCGGCACGGCAACCAGCAGGCCATAACCGATCAACCCGCTCAGCACGCTGAGCCGCACCGCCCAGTATTTGGCGCTCTGATCCGAAATGGCGAAGGGGCGAAGGTCCGGCACGCGCGGGCAGAAGATCAACCGCAGGAGGGCTTTAAAGAACTCAATCAGGGCAAAGGCATTGAGGAACAGTCCCTGCTGAAACGCGATGGTTTTGTTTCCGGTATTAAGTCGGTCGGCCAGCATCTGGCCGACAAACAGCGTCAGGGCCAGCAGCAGCAAATCGATGACAAACGCCCCGGTAATCATTGCCGGAAGATGCAGCCAGCTGCTTTTATGCTGATTCTTTTTGCGTCCCCACTGGCCCATTTTCCGGTAAAGCGGCCAGACAGACAGGCGCAACAGCCAGTAAAAAATGAAGACGGCGCCGGCCAGAATAGCAAACTGGGTGGCGGCTGCGGAAAAGGTGTGAGGATTAAAAGGCTTATGTGAGGTGCCAACCAGGTTGCGATAGAGCTGGGCAAAACGCGACGACAGGGCTTCCCCGTAGCGGCGACTGATGTCGGTGACGTTTTCCAGCACCGTTTTTTCTTCTTCGGCTTCCGGCGGCGCAATAGCAGGAACCGGATCCTGAGGCGGCGTGGCGGCCACTTTCCTCAGCTGATCGATCAACTCCTGTCGGGACGTGTCGTTCTCAAGCACGTCGGCCAGCGCGCCGTAGGCGGCTTTTTTCTTTTCAGCGTCTGGCTCTGGCGGCGCATTTTGCTGGGTGGCGGTGGCTCCGGTGGTAACGCCGGGAAGGGTTACAGCAAGTGATGGCGCGCTAAACAGGCTAAACAGTAGCAACAGGATCCACGGCACGGCGTCCTCCGACAAAAATATCGTGCAAAATGATAAGTATAGAGCGCGGGGAGCGGAGGGGAGTTTTTGGGAACAATCCGGCGTAAAAAAGCCGGGCATGCCCGGCTCTGGGTGTGGCTATCAGGAGACGTGTTGCAGGAACTCCTGGAGGCGCTGGCTTGGTGGGTTCGCAATCAGCGCCTGCGGATTCCCGTCCTCCGCGATACGGCCCTTATCAATGAAGATCAGACGGGACGCCACCTTTTCGGCAAAGCCGATTTCGTGGGTAACGATCACCATCGTCATGCCTTCTTCCGCCAGATCCTGCATAACTTTCAGCACTTCGTGACGCAGCTCCGGGTCGAGTGCCGACGTTGGCTCATCGAACAGCATCATCTTTGGCTTCACCGCCAGCGCACGGGCAATGGCCACGCGCTGCTGCTGGCCGCCTGACAGCTCGGAAGGATAGTGGTGGGCACGCTCCGCCAGACCAACCTTCGCCAGCAGATCTTTTGCCAGCGCTTCCGCTGCCGCTTTGCTGGCCCCGCGCACGCGCAGAGGACCGAACATCACGTTTTCCAGCGCCGTGAGGTGCGGGAACAGGTAGAACTGCTGGAACACCATGCCCGCTTCCTGGCGGATCAGGCGCTCGTCCACTTTCGGATCGTTAACCTTCAGACCATCGACGATCAAATCGCCGCTGGTGATCTCCTCAAGCTTGTTAATGCAGCGCAGCAGGGTGGATTTACCGGAACCTGACGGCCCGATGATCACCACCACTTCGCCCTGCCTGATGTTCAAATCGATATTGTGCAGCACCTGGGTTGGACCAAAGTGCTTGGAAACGTTTTTAAATTCAATCACAGGATTTTCATCCTTCTTTCAAGACGACGCAGAACAAAGCTCAGGACAAGCGTGATAATCAGATAGACAACGGCGACCGCACTCCAGATTTCCAGAGCGCGGAAGTTACCCGCGATGATCTCCTGGCCCTGACGGGTCAGCTCGGCCACGCCGATAACAATAAACAGCGAGGTGTCTTTAATGCTGATGATCCACTGGTTACCCAGCGGCGGCAGCATGCGGCGCAGCGCCAGCGGCAGGATCACGTGACGAATGGTTTCGCGACGGGAAAGACCTAACGCCAGGCCGGCTTCGCTGAAGCCTTTATGAATCGACAGCACCGCACCGCGGGTAATTTCCGCAATGTAGGCGCCGGAGTTGATCATGATGGTGACAACGGCGGCGCTGAACGGGTCGATGCGCAGGTCGGTGAAGGCCATCGGCAGGGCGAAGTAGATGAACATGACCTGCACCACAATGGGGGTGCCGCGGATCACTTCGATGAAAACCAGTGCGATGTGGTTTGCAATCCAGCCGCCGTAGGTGCGGGCGAAACCGGCCACCAGACCGATAATCAACCCGCCAACCAGACCGAGGACCGAAATCCACAGGGTCATTTTAGCGCCTTCAAGCAAGAGAGGAATGGCAGGCCAGATGGCGCTCCAGTCAAACTGCATGATGTATTCCTATATACCGTGGTGAAAAACAAAAAACGTAGGCCCGGTAAGCGGAAGCGCCACCGGGCGTTACAAACCTGAAGTCAGGTGAAATTATTTAGGCTCGGTACCGAACCATTTTTTGTAGATTTCGTTATAGGTGCCGTTCTCTTTCAGGGTTTTCAGCGCGCCGTTAACTTTGTTACGCAGGTCGTCGCTGCCTTTCGGGAACGCAATACCGTACTGCTGAGCTTCCAGGGAATCACCTACCGCTTTGAACTTGCCATTACCGGCGGTTTTGATGAAGTAAAGGATGTTAGGCGTGTCGTGCAGCACCGCGTCAGCGCGGTTGGTGCCCAGTTCCATGTAAGCGTTGTCGATGTTCGGGAACTGACGCAGGTCTTTGGTTTTGATGTTGGCTTTCGCGTAATCAACGGAGCCGGTTCCGCTCTTCACGGCGACCACTTTACCGTCGAGATCTTTCACGCTTTTCACGTCGTTGTTATCCGCTTTCACCATCACCAGCAGGCCGCTTTTGTAGTAGCCGTCAGAGAAGTCGATGGCTTTTTTACGCTCTTCGGTAATGGTGATGCCTGCCAGCGCCAGGTCAACGTTTTTGGTTTGCAGTGCCGGGATAATGCCGCTGAAATCCATTGGCTTCAGGGTGTAATCCAGTTTGAGTTCTTTTGCGACAGCGGCCCACAGATCCACGTCAAAACCAACGTATTTATCACCCTGTTTGAATTCAAACGGTACGAACGCCGTGTCAGTCGCCACAACCAGTTTGTCGGTAGCCTGCGAGGACACCGCAAACGCCAGGGTAAGTGCAGCCAGTGAAACTTTTAATACAGACTTCATAGCATTTCCTTTTATATCCACGGGGCGATCCCCTGCGAGAACCTCAGGCACAATGAAAAAATCGTGCCAATTTTACAAGCTGTTGTTTTGCAAAAGGGATGATGTCACGCATTGCACAAAAAGCGTGGCAATTCTGCCAGGTTGCACCAGAATGGAGCACCGTTTTGGTGCGCTTCGTTAAGGTCTTCTGACAGGGGGATATTTAGCGCAGAATCTGACGAAAAAACAATCTTCCGTTAACGGTTGTGTGAGGTGATTATTACATTTTATTCACTTTTGCGGCCGTTGCGGGCAAAAGTGCGCACCATAAATGTGCAAAACCCCCGCCAGGGGCGAGGGTTATTCGGACAATCCGCAGGGATTATTCGATGTTGGACTCAATGAACCACAGGAACTGATCCAGGTCGCGTGATGCGGCAGTGAAGATATCAGCGGTATCTTCATCTTTGGCTTCGCCAATCGCTTTACGAACATCGTTCGCCACAATCGCATAACGATCCGCCAGCTCTTTCAGGTGATCCTGAACGGTATGGATATCCAGCGGATAGCTTTTCAGTGGCGTTTTGCTGTTGATCACCTGTGTGGTACCCAGTGCCACGCCACCCAGCTGTACGGCACGTTCGGCCATGGTATCCAGGTGAGTCACCAGTGCTGTGCGGAAGCCATCCAGCATTTCATGAACGGCAATAAAGTTTGCACCGCGCATATTCCAGTGGGCCTGTTTGGTGATCAGCGAAAGATCGATGAACTGGACCACCTGGCGATTCAGCAACTCGATGGTCGCTTTTTTATCGCTATCCGATACATCGTTACGGGTATAAAGCAGATTAGACGCTTTCGTTTTCACCAGTTTAGCGGTACTCATAATCTCATATCCTCTTGATGTTTGTGTCCCAGGTAATTACGGGACTAAGTATAGCACCGGATTTTTTCTCTGCGATTTGGCTCTGCCTATTGGTTTAATAGTGAAAGGATGGTTGTATTCTCAATACTTTGAAAAATAAGTGTTTTATTTAAATTGATGCAGATCAATCTTAATTCACTTTCCAGGAAGGCGAGCAGGTGAAATATTTTGGCAATATGAGAGAGTTTGTAAGAAATTATTTGAGCTACTGACGTGGCGTATATTCTGCATGGCGGGTTAGCCATGCAGAATTTAAGGCTTAGTTGAGGTCTATTTTTTCCACTTTAGGTTCCGGACGCATGGTCAGGGTGGAGCCCATTGACGCCGCGATAATGGAACAGAGCGCCAGCGTTTGTACCAGGGTCAGGGTTTCACCGAGGAAAATCATTCCTGAGATGGCGGCCAGCGCGGGCTCCATGCTCATGAGCGTACCAAAAATGCGTGTGGGCAGGCGCGTCAGGGCGATCATCTCCAGAGAGTAGGGCAGCGCCGTGGAGAGAATGGCAACCGCCAGCCCAACCGGCAGGATTGACCATTGCCATATTGAGTCTGTCGCTTGTGCCATTCCAATCGGGACAAAGATAACGGCGGCAATCAGCGAGCCTAAGGCGACCGTCGCGGGGCCGTGCTCTTCCCCCGCACGCTGGCCAGTAAGAATATACACCGCCCAGCATGCCCCCGCGCCCAGCGCCAGAGCTGCCCCTGTCAGATCGATTTGTGAAACGCTTTGCCCGAGCGGCAGCAGGAACCATAGCCCCAGCACGGCCAGTACGACCCAGATAAAGTCTACCGGACGACGAGAAGAGAAGAGGGCAACCGCCAGCGGGCCGGTAAATTCAAGCGCGACCGCGATCCCCAGCGGGATCGTCTGAATAGAGAGATAGAACATGTAGTTCATCCCTCCCAGCGCCAGCCCATAAAAAAGCAGTGGCAGTCGCTGCTCCTTTTTAAACCGTAGCCGCCAGGGTTTAAAAACAACCACGAGGATCAGGGTGCCTAATGCGATACGCAGCGCCGTGACGCCGGGCGCACCAACCAGCGGAAACAGCGATTTTGCCAGCGACGCGCCGCTTTGTATGGACATCATCGCGATAAGTATGACTGCCACCGGCATCCAGACCGACGATTTACGAGGTAAACCTGGCATCCTTTCTCCTGTCAATTTATGTCAAATGAGGTAAAAGTCGCAGTGTAATGGAAATAAGCTGCAACGGTTGAGCTACTGTTGAAAAAAATCCAGGGAAAATCCGTAAAATGAGAAAACGTTGATGATTTTATCGCCTGAAAGATTAGGAATAATCTGGATGAACTAAATGGCGATGACGCGCACTATTAGCATTTACAGGTGAAAATCTGGAGTTATTTGAACGAGATAGCTGGTGCTGGAAATGTTCTGTTACAGGAAAGGTCGCATTAGACATCGTGAATGACAAAGAGTTTCACAGAATTTTTTGATATATTTAAAACTTACGGACTTACTTGAAGCACATTTGAGGTGGTTATGAAAAAAATTGCATGTCTTTCAGCACTGGCAGCTGTTCTGGCTGTTTCCGCAGGTACCGCTGTAGCGGCAACTTCTACTGTAACCGGTGGTTACGCTCAGAGCGATATGCAGGGCGTGATGAACAAAACCAACGGTTTCAACCTGAAGTACCGTTACGAGCAAGACAACAACCCGCTGGGTGTGATCGGTTCTTTCACTTACACCGAGAAAGATCGTACTGAAAATGGCTCTTACAATAAAGGTCAGTACTACGGCATCACCGCGGGTCCTGCTTACCGCCTGAATGACTGGGCAAGCATCTACGGTGTTGTAGGTGTTGGCTACGGTAAATTCCAGCAGACCGAAAACCAGGGTCTGAACCGTACTGCAAGCAACAGCGACTATGGTTTCTCCTATGGCGCAGGTATGCAGTTCAACCCAATCGAAAACGTTGCTCTGGACTTCTCCTATGAGCAGAGCCGTATCCGCAACGTTGACGTTGGCACCTGGATCGCGGGCGTAGGTTACCGCTTCTAATCACTTCGGTGAGCCAGTAAAAAATCCGCCCAATGTGGCGGATTTTTTTGTTTGTACCCTCTCCTCGTGGGAGAGGGCCGGTGAGGGCATCAGCCCGCACGAAACGGCAGAAATTACTTACTCTTAATATCGAAAATATCGGTCCCAAGATGGTTATAGTCGACTTTCTGTAACTTAAAGTTGGTAATGTAAACTGGCGGGCCCTTCTTCCCGGAGATAAACGGATAATCATTTTTTATCTCTTTCGCCTTAATCCCCGTCCATTGTGAGAAGAATTTCAGGAAATCGTTCGCGGAACGGCGCGCTTTGATGATGCGATGCGTTTTGTCATCACTCGACAGCACCATAAACGGTACCTGGAAGTTTTGCTGGAACTTGTCATCGTGTGCCAGATACTGCACCTGTTTACCGCGCTCCTTAAATGCCAGACCGTGGTCAGAGAAATAGACCATCGAGAAGCTGTCGCCGCTGTTGCGCAGCTGTGCGTACAGCTTGCTGAGCAGATCGTCGGTTTGCGTCATGGTGTAGAGATAACACGAGGTCTCTTTGGATTGCACAAACTCCGCATATTTTCCCCCGGTACGATCGCATGCCTGCGGGTGTGACCCCATCAGGTGCAGGACAATCAGCTGCGGCTGGGTGCGCTGAGTAGCAAAGACCTGCGCCGTCATTTTTAGCAACGCTTCATCTTTTGTGTTTTTATCGGCTTCGAAATCACCGCTTTTCAGGAACTGTACCTCGTCGGCACGCTTCGCGATGCTGGCGATGGCGGTATCATACTCGCCGATCTGTCCCTGGTTAGAGAACCACCATGTCTGAAAACCTGCCCGGTTGGCCAGGGTGACAAAATTATCCTGAAACTGCGGTTTTCCATCCACCACGCGGTTGAGCGTCAGACCGAGTGATTTCTGCGTCGAGCCGCTGGCCGCCACGTAGTCGGTAAACAGCGTACCGTTAACGGAGCTGGCAAACGGCGTGTTATCCCAGTGACCGCCAAACGCGCCGAGCGCATCGCGACGCGCGCTTTCCCCGATCACCACCACGTAAGTGTGATACTTCGGTTTCACCGCCAGCACGTTCCAGGTATCTTTCATGGTGGAAAGCTCGGCCATACGCGCCTGCTCGTCGAGCACTTCCTCGTTATTCACCACCACGTCTTTGACGAAGCGAAACACCGGATACCCGGTATCTTTAAGCTTAAACACGCCGCCCCAGGCCAGATTTTGTACCGGTGCAACAAAAAACGTCACCACGCTAAAGGCCAGGCACAGGCTTTCAATTTTACCCCATGCCTTTTTCCCGACGGGCTTACGACGAACCGCAATCACACCGAGGGCAAAAATGAAAAGGCCAACCACGTAGTTGTACCACGGAAAGATCGTCAGGATCTCTGTGGACTCTTCCATATTGGTGGAGTGGAGCGCCAGCAGAGTATTAAAGTTCGGCGCGCCATAGGCCTGGCCAAACGGGAAATAGGCGGCAGCAATCAGAGAACAGATCCCGATAAGCACTTTCTGCACGCGCGGTGCGCTTCGCCAGAGCAGGTGAAGAATACAGGTGAATCCGACGGCATAAAGCAGGCTAAAGGGGTAGCCAAGAGCAAAGTTAATCAACAGCGATTGCAAAAAATAGAATCCCGTCCACGGGCTTAAGGCCCGGCTGCGGGTAACAAGTGTATCAATCAGGGTTACGTTCATAGATCACTATCACGAAAACGCCATGTGCTCACCCTGGCGTCAAGGGTCAAAGCCTGCCGGACAGTGCGTGGAAAGGGAATGAGAGGTCCGCTTCAGCGAGCCGCAAATTGTGCAGGGCTGCAAGAAGATAGTGCGAGCGTGAATTAAGGTCAACAGTTGCTAAACAGATGTTTTGCGAAGGGGGCTGCAAATCCGCAAAAATAATCGGGAACAGGCCAGTTTACAACGTAAGTGTGACGTGAAAATGAAGCGGCGTACCGCGACGCCGCTTAGTGGGAAGAATTGTCGTCCTGCTGCGGTTTGGCGTTAAACATATCGCACAGCATGTTCAACAGCATCAGGCGCACTTTAAAAGGAGAGTGGGTAAACACGTTCATACACCTCTTGAATTCATTCATAAGACCTCCTGATTCATGATCCCTTCGATCCGTGAAGGGTGACTGCATTACATACAGATATAGCACAGGCTATATTGTATAGCTATGGCTAATTCGTTAATTTTTTGTGCTTGTAGAGCTATGGTTTACAATGTGCGCTCCGTTACAGGGCGCTGGAAGCGTCAACCCCATTGAGGAAGCACAATGAACCGTCGCGCAGGTAAGCCAACAACAAAAAAAACGACGCAACTGGTGAACGTTGAAGAGCATGTGGAAGGCTTCCGCCAGGTGCGTGAGGCGCACCGCCGGGAGCTGATTGATGATTATGTCGAACTGATCTCTGATCTGATCCGTGAGGTTGGAGAAGCGCGCCAGGTGGATATGGCCGCACGCCTGGGGGTGTCGCAGCCAACCGTTGCCAAAATGTTAAAACGTCTGGCGTCGGTCGGGCTGATCGAAATGATCCCCTGGCGCGGGGTGTTTCTCACCGCTGAGGGCGAGAAGCTGGCGCAGGAGAGCCGCGAGCGACACCAGATCGTCGAGAATTTTTTACTGGTGCTGGGCGTCAGCCCGGAAATTGCCCGTCGGGATGCCGAAGGTATGGAACACCACGTCAGTGAAGAGACGCTGTTGAAGTTCCGCGAGTTTACGCTCAAATACGGTCCCTCCGCTGAATGAACATCCCCGGCTTGCAGGCCCTGAAACGCGATCGCTTTTTCCATCTTTTACTGATCACTGGCGTTGGGCTCAGCGTCTTTGTGCCCTTCACGCCGCACACCTGGCCGGCGGCCATAGACTGGCGCACCATTATTACTCTGAGCGGTTTGATGATGCTCACCAAAGGCGTGGAGCTGAGCGGCTATTTTGACGTGCTGGGGCGCAAAATGGTGCGCCGCTTCGCCACCGAGCGCAAACTGGCCCTGTTCATGGTCTTTTCGGCGGCGCTGTTGTCGACGTTTCTCACTAATGACGTGGCGCTTTTTATCGTGGTGCCGCTTACGCTCACGCTGCGTAAGCTGTGCGAAATACCGGTTACCCGTCTGATTATCTTTGAAGCGCTGGCCGTCAATGCGGGCTCGCTGCTCACGCCTATCGGTAACCCGCAGAACATTCTGCTGTGGGGACGCTCCGGCCTGTCGTTTACCGCGTTTACCGGGCAGATGGCGCCGCTGGCGCTGGCGATCGTGGCGTCGCTGCTGGCGGTGGGCTGGTTTGCTTTCCCGAATAAATCGTTGCAGTACCACAGCGGTACAACCGGCCCCCAGTGGCAGCCGCGTCTCGTCTGGAGCTGCCTGGGGCTGTATATCGTTTTCCTTATCGCTCTGGAGTTAAACCAGGCGCTGGCGGGCGCGCTGCTGGTGGCGTGCGGCTTCCTGTTCCTCGCCCGGCGGGTGCTGGTGAGCGTTGACTGGACGCTGCTGCTGGTGTTTATGGCGATGTTTATTGACGTCCATCTCCTGATCCAGCTTCCGGTATTGCAGAACGTTCTCCATAGCGTCAGCGGTCTGTCGCAGCCGGGATTATGGCTGACGGCGATTGGTCTCTCGCAGGTGATCAGTAACGTGCCGTCCACCATTTTGCTGCTTAACTATGTTCCCCCAACGGTACTGCTGGCGTGGGCGGTCAACGTCGGCGGCTTTGGGCTGCTGCCCGGCTCGCTGGCTAACCTCATCGCCCTGCGGATGGCCAACGATCGCCGCATCTGGTGGCGCTTCCATTTATGGTCAATCCCGATGCTGCTCTGGTCAGCGGCGGTCGGTTTCGGACTATTCCTTCTCATATAGTGCGCAATTTGTCAGTTTTTCCTGGCAAATGTATAGCAACGTCCTAGCTTTAGTGAACGGCATAGTGTGATGCCGCTCACTGACAGGACCGTTGCTGAACTATGGCAGAAGATCAAAACCCACCTGCTGACGAGCAGGATCAAAACAATAACGAGCGCAAGCGCCCGGGGAAAAAACCGTTAATTATCCTTGGCATCGTGGTCATCGTGATGGTGATTGTGGCGCTGGTCTGGTGGTTTTTAACCCGTAACGAAGAGACCACCGACGACGCCTTTACCGATGGCGACGTAGTAACCATTGCCCCAAAAACGGCAGGCTACGTTACCGAACTTCGCGTGCGGGATAACCAGCGCGTGAAGAAAGGGGATGTGCTGGTGGTGATCGATCCGCGTGATACCACCGCCCAGCGCGATCAGGCCCAGGCCCAGCTTGGGCTGGCGGTTGCGCAGTTGCATAAGGCGCAGGCGCAGCTGGCGCTCTCGAAGGTGCAATATCCCGCCCAGCGCGATGAAGCCAAAGCCCAGGTACTGAAAGCCCAGGCGGATATGGCCAACGCGCAGGCGGAGTACCGCCGTCAGCGCGGCGTTGACCCGCGCGCGACCACGCAACAAAGTATCGATGCCGCGAACGCTCAACTGCGGAGTGCCCAGGCGGGTCTGGCCAGCGCGCAGGCGCAACTGGAAGTGGCGGAGCAGGTTCAGCTGCAAATCCGCCAGCAGGAGACCAACGTCGAAGCCCGCGAACGGCAGGTCGATCAGGCCAGAGCGCAGCTGGAAACCGCCAACCTGAACCTCTCTTATACCGAAGTCCGCGCCCCGTTCGACGGTTTTGTCACCAAACGCAACGTTCAGCCCGGTACGCTGGTGCAGGCAGGTACGGCGCTGTTCTCGCTGGTTTCCCCGAACGTGTGGGTGGTGGCGAACTTCAAGGAGTCGCAGCTTGAGCGCATGAAGCCGGGCGACAAAGTGACCGTGTCCGTCGATGCCTGGCCGGATATGGAGCTGGAAGGCCATATCGACAGCATCCAGCAGGGCAGCGGCTCGCGCTTCTCCGCCTTCCCGTCGGAAAACGCCACCGGTAACTTTGTGAAGATCGTTCAGCGCGTGCCGGTGAAAATCGTCATTGATAAAGGTCTGGATCCGAACAAGCCGCTGCCGTTGGGGCTGTCGGTTGAACCGAAGGTCACCGTGGAATGACGGATCACAGCCACGATAACTGGAAGCCCGCCAGTAACCCGTGGGCGGTGGCGATTGTGGTCACCCTGGCGGTGTTTATGGAAATTCTGGACACCACCATCGTCAACGTGGCGCTGCCCCACGTCGCGGGGTCGCTCTCGGCCAGCTATGACGAATCCACCTGGGTGCTCACCAGCTACCTGGTGGCGAACGGCATCGTGCTGCCGATTTCGGCCTTTCTGAGCCGCCTGTTTGGTCGCAAGCAGTTCTTCCTGATCTGCATTGTGATGTTCACCATCTGCTCGTTCCTGTGCGGCATCGCCACCGAGCTATGGCAAATCATCCTGTTCCGCGTGATGCAGGGGTTCTTTGGCGGCGGGTTGCAGCCTACCCAGCAGTCGGTGCTACTCGACTACTTTAAGCCGGAGGACAGGGGCAAAGCCTTTGGCCTTTCATCCATTGCCATTATCGTCGCGCCGGTACTCGGCCCCACGCTGGGGGGCTGGATCACCGATAACTACTCCTGGCGTTGGGTGTTCTTTATCAATATCCCGGTAGGGATTGTGACGGTGCTGGCTATCTATCAGCTGCTGGAAGATCCGCCGTGGGAGAAAAAGTCGGAAGAGAAGCTCACCGTCGACTGGACGGGGATCGGCCTCATCGCCCTCGGTCTTGGCTGTTTGCAGGTGATGCTCGACCGGGGCGAAGATGATGACTGGTTCTATTCGAACTTTATCCGCACCTTCGCAGTACTGACGCTGGTCGGCATTATCGGCGCGATCTACTGGCTGATGTATGCCAGAAAGCCGGTGGTGGATCTGCACTGTATGAAGGACCGCAACTTTGCGATCTCCAGCCTGCTGATGGCGGGGATGGCGATGATCCTGTACGGCAGTTCGGTGGTTATTCCGCAGCTGGCGCAGCAGGATTTGGGCTATACCGCCACCTGGTCCGGGCTGGTGCTCTCGCCCGGCGCGGTGCTGATTGTGCTGACCATCCCGCTGGTGCTGAAGCTGATGCCGGTGGTGCAGACGCGCTGGATCATCGCCTTCGGCTTTACCTGCCTGGCGGTGTCGTTCTTCTGGTCCCGCACGCTGACGCCGGATATCGACTTCGAAACGCTGGTGCTGTTCCGCAGCGCGCAGTCGATAGGGCTGGGGTTCCTGTTTGTGCCGCTGACCACCATCGCCTTTATCTCGATCCCGAGGCGGCTTAACGCCGACGCGGCGGCGCTGTTTACCATGTTCCGCAACGTGGCCGGCTCGATTGGGATTTCTCTCTCGACGGCGGCGATCACCGAGCGCTCGCAGGCGCACAGCGCGCATCTGGCTTACCACGCTTCGCCGTTTAACGAGCAGTTCCAGCTGGCGATTCGCGAAAGCGCCCAGGCGATCCAGAACTTCACCACTCAGGTGGGCGATCCGACCGGCATTGCCACCGGGCGGATGTACCAGACGATGATCGAGCAGTCGCGCTTTCTGGCCTACATCGACGTCTTCACCATTCTGAGCGCGGTGGCCCTATTACTGATTCCGTTTTGTTTGTTGCTCTCGCCGGTTAAGAGCGAGGGGAGTGCAGGAGCACACTGATGATACACAGACGTTTACACCCCCTGATGATAATGATGCTGCTGGTGGGCTGCGCCGTCGGGCCGGACTACCAACAGCCTGAACCGCCCGCCAGCACGCACTGGAACGATAAGGGCGACAGCGCGGTGAAATCGCAAACTTCCTCCGCGGCCACTAACCCGCGCTGGTGGAAAACCTTCGGCTCGCCGCAGCTCGACAGCCTGATTGAACGCGCCATCGCCGGGAATCTGACGCTACAGCAAACGGTATTACGCATTGCCGGCGCGCGCGAACAGATTAACCAGGCCGGCGGGGCGTTTTTCCCGTCGGTGAATGGCAATGTGCAGGCGACGCGCCAGCAGCTTGGGCTGGAAGGGGAGCTGAAGTCCCACGGCGTGTATGACCAGTTGAATAATGTCGATCCTGAACTGCGGGGCGCGTTAGGCCCGCTGACGCAGCCGATAAACCTCTATCAGGGCAGCTTCGACGCCCAGTGGGAAATCGACCTGTGGGGCAAGGTGCGCCGTCAGGTAGAAGCGGCCGAGGCGCAGCAGCGGGCGGCGATCGAGCAGCGTAACGATGCGCTGGTCTCGCTGGAAGCCGAAGTGGCGCGGGCGTGGCTACAGCTGCGTGGGGCGCAGAGCATCATTGCCACGCTTAATACGCAAATTGAAAGCGCACAGCAGACGCTGGATCTGACCGAAAGCCGCCAGCGGGGCGGGCTGTCGCCGCAGATGGACGTGGAGAACGCCCGGGCGCAGCTGGGCAATCTTGAAGCGCAGCTGCCGCAGTATCAGGCGCAGGAACGCCAGGCGATGAACGGGCTGGCGATCCTGCTCGGCAAACCGCCGGGCGCGCTGGATGCCGAACTGCAATCCGTGCAGCCGATGCCTGCCCTGCCAGATATTGTGCAGACCGGTATTCCGTCCACCCTGGCGCGCCGTCGCCCGGACGTGCGCGAAGCCGAGGCGAATCTCCATGCCGCCACGGCGCAGATTGGCATCTCGGTGGCAGAACTGTTCCCGAGCTTTACCCTCTCCGGACAGTTTGGCCTGCGCAACAGTGAATCTAACTGGCTGACCGACTGGAGCAGCCACTTCTACAGCTTTGGCCCGCAGGTTTCCATACCGATTTTCCAGGGCGGTCGGCTGGTCTCCAGCGTCAAGGTGGCGCGCGCGCAGCAGGGGGCGGCAGTGCTGGACTATCGCCAGACGGTACTGACGGCGCTCGGCGACGTTGAAAACGCGCTGGTGAGCTATCGCACCGACCAGCAGCGTGAAGCGGGCCTGGCGAAAACCATCGACGCGCTGCAAAACGCCTTTGATCTCGCCAGCGACAGCTACCGGCAGGGGATCGCCAGCTTTATTGACGTGCTGGACGCCCAGCGTCAGCTCGCTCAGGCCGAACAGCAGCGGGCGCAGGCGCAGGTGCAGAGCGCGCTTGATCTGGTGGCGCTCTACAAAGCCCTCGGCGGCGGCTGGGAGCCGTATCAGCAGGTGCGGCTGCCAGACTACAGCGTCTTTGGCGACGCCCCACGCGGATAGATTCAGAGGATTGGGCAAGAAACGGACAGGAACGCCACATTCGCGATGGCTGGGGGGCGGGTATAACTAACAGACACCCAATCGACATGCGAGGAAAGCGTTATGCGTTATCAAAAACTGGGCAATACCGGACTGTTTGTTTCTGAACTCTGCCTCGGCACCATGACCTTCGGCGGTGAAGGCGGCATGTGGGGCAAAATTGGTCAGCTTCAGCAAAGCGACGCCGAGCAGCTGGTGGGCCGCGCGCTGGACGCCGGGATCAATTTTATCGACACGGCAGATGTCTACTCGGAAGGGCGTTCAGAGGAGATCACCGGGCAGGCGCTGAAGAACCTGAAAATTCCGCGCGAAAACGTGGTCGTTGCCACCAAGGTGTTCGGTGAAACCGGCACAGCGGGGGTGAACTCGCGCGGTAGCTCGCGCTATCACATCATCAGCGGCGTGAAGGAGAGCCTGCGTCGCTTGCAGCTGGATCATATCGATCTCTATCAGCTACACGGTTTCGACCCCGCGACCCCCATCGAGGAGACGCTTTACGCGCTGGATAATCTTGTGCAGCACGGTCACGTACGCTATATCGGCGTCTCGAACTGGGCGGCATGGCAGATTGCCAAAGCGCTCGGCATCTCTGAGCGTCTGGGGCTGGCGCGTTTTGCCTCATTGCAGGCGTACTACACCATCGCCGGGCGCGACCTTGAGCGCGAACTGGTGCCGATGATGCAGAGCGAAGGCGTCGGGTTGATGGTATGGAGCCCGCTGGCGGGTGGTCTGCTGAGCGGAAAATACGATCGCGACGGGCAGAGCGCGGCCGGTAGTCGTCGCCTGGCGTTCGACTTCCCGCCAGTGAATAAAGATCGCGCCTTCGACTGCGTGGACGTGATGCGTACCATCGCCGAAAGTAAAGGCGTTTCCGTGGCGCAAATCGCGCTGGCGTGGCTGCTGCACCAGAAGGCGGTGACCAGCGTCATCATCGGGGCGAAACGGGTCGATCAGTTGGATGACAACATTGCCGCAACCGGCATTCAGCTGAGCGATGATGAGCTGAAACAGCTGGATGCGGTCAGCGCGCTGCCGCGCGAGTATCCTGGCTGGATGCTGGAGCGCCAGGGCGAGTACCGTCGCAATCAGTTAGCGCAACAATAACCTTTCTTTCCCCGGTGGCGCTTGCGCTTACCGGGGCTGCGTTCCCTTGTAATGACATATTAACGTTATGTCACTACACGAAATACCAATGGGCTGTTCTCTTCTTCCGCTGTTTCAGTATGCCAGCTTTACGAACGCACAGGGCGGTACCCGGGAAGAATCACTCCGGGCCAATGCGTGCGTTTCATTAATGCGCGCATCCGTGTATTAAGGATTGCCTTAATCCTCTCCAAATGATACTAATTATCATTCTTATTATAAAAATAATGGCAGTTTAAAATATCTGGCAAGGATGTGAGCTTAACGATCGATCACTTTTACGTTAGGCATGTATTAGGGAATGGGTATGAGAATTATCAAGATCTTCTGGCCGCTCACTGCGCTCCTGGCAGGGTTGAACAGTCAGGTATCACTGGCAAAATCCTCCGATGATAACGACGAGACCCTGGTGGTGGAAGCCACCGCTGAGCAGGTACTCAAACAGCAGCCGGGCGTGTCGATTATTACCAGCGAAGATATTAAAAAGAACCCTCCGGTCAACGATCTCTCCGATATTATTCGCAAAATGCCCGGTGTCAATCTGACCGGCAACAGCGCCTCGGGTACACGTGGTAATAACCGCCAGATCGACATTCGCGGCATGGGGCCGGAGAACACCTTAATTTTAATTGATGGTGTGCCGGTGACGTCGCGCAACGCCGTGCGTTATAGCTGGCGTGGAGAGCGTGATACCCGCGGCGACACCAACTGGGTGCCACCGGAACAGGTTGAGCGTATTGAAGTGATCCGCGGCCCTGCGGCGGCACGCTACGGTTCGGGCGCAGCGGGCGGGGTGGTGAACATCATTACCAAACGCCCTACCAACGACTGGCACGGTTCGCTGTCGTTATACACCAACCAGCCGGAAAGCAGCGACGAAGGCGCTACGCGTCGCGCCAACTTCAGCCTTAGCGGGCCGCTGGCTGGCGATGCGCTGACCATGCGCCTGTACGGAAACCTGAATAAAACCGATGCCGACAGCTGGGATATTAACTCCTCGGCCGGTACGAAAAACGCGGCCGGGCATGAAGGGGTGCGCAACAAAGATATTAACGGCGTTGTCTCGTGGAAATTAAATCCGCAGCAAATTATCGATTTCGAAGCCGGATATAGCCGTCAGGGGAATATCTATGCGGGCGATACGCAAAATAGTTCTTCCAGTGCCGTCACTGAAAGCCTGGCGAAATCCGGCGAGGAGACGAACCGCCTTTACCGGCAGAATTATGGCGTTACGCACAATGGTATCTGGGACTGGGGTCAAAGCCGTTTTGGTGTCTATTATGAGAAAACCAATAACACCCGCATGAATGAAGGATTATCCGGTGGCGGTGAAGGGCGTATTTCGGCGGATGAAAAGTTCACGACCAATCGCCTGAGCTCCTGGCGAACCAGCGGCGAGCTTAATATTCCGCTGAATGCGCTGGTCGATCAAACGCTGACCGTGGGTGCGGAGTGGAGCCGCGATGAGCTCGACGATCCTTCCTCTACCAGCCTGACCGTGGATGACAGTGATATCGGCGGCATTTCTGGCTCGGCTGCGGATCGCAGCAGTAAAAACCATTCCCAAATCAGTGCGCTGTATATTGAAGATAATATTGAGCCGGTTCCCGGCACGAATATCATTCCCGGCCTGCGCTTTGATTATCTCAACGATTCCGGCGGTAACTTCAGCCCCAGCCTGAACCTCTCGCAGGAATTGGGGGATTACTTCAAAGTCAAAGCGGGGATTGCCCGAACCTTTAAAGCACCAAACCTGTATCAATCCAGCGAAGGTTATCTGCTCTACTCGAAAGGCAACGGTTGTCCAAAAGATATTACATCGGGCGGCTGCTACCTGATCGGTAATAAAGATCTCGATCCGGAAATCAGCATCAATAAAGAAATTGGGCTGGAGTTCGCCTGGGAAGATTACCATGCCAGCGTGACCTACTTCCGCAATGACTACCAGAATAAGATCGTGGCCGGCGATAATGTTATCGGGCAAACCGCTTCCGGCGCATATATTCTCCAGTGGCAGAACGGCGGGAAAGCGCTGGTGGACGGTATCGAAGCCAGCATGGCGTTCCCGCTGGTGAAAGATCGTCTGAACTGGAATACCAATGCCACCTGGATGATCACCTCGGAGCAAAAAGACACCGGTAACCCGCTGTCGATCATCCCGAAATACACCATTAATAACTCGCTTGACTGGACCATCACCCAGGCGTTCTCTGCCAGCGTCAACTGGACGTTATACGGCAGACAAAAACCGCGTACTCATTCGGAAACTCGTAGTGAAGATACTGGCGGTCTGTCGGGTAAAGAGCTGGGCGCTTATTCGCTGGTGGGGACGAACTTCAATTACGATATTAATAAAAATCTGCGTCTTAACGTTGGTGTTAGCAATATCTTAGATAAACAGATCTACCGATCTTCTGAAGGGGCGAATACCTATAACGAGCCTGGCCGGGCTTATTATGCCGGTGTTACCGCGTCATTTTGATCGTAGTGTTACAGGTGTACTGCCCGCGTCAAGGCGGGCAGTGTTTAGCGGCTTAATGAATGACAGCCTGCTGTGTTACCTGCGTTTTCACCACTGATATCTAACAGCGCTCCGCGGAAGGAGGCGTTGAACATCGGCCCGTGTCCCAGGTTTGGGAAATCCCAAAAGGCGGCATTGACGCCTTTATCTTCCAGCGTGGCGAGGGTGGCATGAATTTTCGTCAGCACTCCGGCAGCATGCGTTTCCCGGTTATCGCCCGGCGTCGCCGAACCTTCCATTATCATCAGGCGCCTGGCGCAGTATTGCGACGGCTCAACCGCCGTGATGCGGCTCAGTAGCGCATCATGGCCTCTGCCCAACGACGGGCTGGCGCTGTAATACGTCCGGAAATAAGGGGAAGACAGCCATGCATCCAGCACGAACAGGCCGCCGTAGGAGTGCCCCCACAGGCCGCGACGCTGCCGATCGATATTCAATCCCTGTTCCACCTTTGGCGCTATACGCGTTTCCAGTAACTGGCGAAAGTCGTTGCTACCCCCACTCTTACGGCTAAAACGCCCGTTGCGGGTATCCGTTTTGCCGCTTTCTGCTGCTGGCGTATAGTCGTAGGCCCTGCCGTTGAGATCGAAGGGGAGGTTGGTCTGATACCCGACAGCCACAATCACCGGCGGTGATTTTTCTGCCAGCTGTTTGAGCAGGTCGTCGTTCAGGCGGTCCATAACTGCGTTGCCGTCGAGCATATATAAAATCGGGTAGCCCGACGCCGGTGCGGCTTTATTTGGCACGGCCGTCCATACCCGATAATGGCGGCTGCCATCGTCGGAGTCGAACGAGTTGACGCTGAAATGGTAAAACGCAGAGCCTTTATCGGCGATATTCGGCCCCAGTGGCTGCATATCCGGCTTTGCGAAAGCGTGCGCATTCCAGATAAGGCTGAGACCAGAAAGAAGAGTGACAAGCGCCTTGCGTGAGCGTGTTGGGCGATACTCGCGGGCATACATCTGATGTTTATTCCTTTTCCGCAGGTGACATTTTCTTTATTCAGGAAGCCTGTACAGTTGCCTGAAAGTGTTCGCGGGTCAAGTCAACCCTGGAGTAAACCAAGCCCGTCAATCAGTGCGCCGCGCCACCATGCGTAATCGTGACCCCCGGTATACATTGCGCAATGGCTGTCGACGCCAGCGGTAAGCAACTGCTGATGCAGCCGCTGAACGTGGGGTACCGTCGAACCTTCCAGCGATCCCACGCACAGGCGGATGCGCACGCCCTGCGGCGGGGCAGAAAGCAGATGTTCGCTCACCCATGACGAATCGGTTTCGCTGAACACGTTTGGCCGGCTGGCACCCTCTGGCGTCCACCACATCGAAGGGGAGTGGCTGAGCGCCAGCCCGAACGTTTCCGGTGCGTAACGAGCGGCCATGAGCGCGCTGACCCCGCCGAGGCTCTGTCCGGCCAGCACGGTGCGCGAACGGTCTGCCCACCGCCGCTGCGGGTGTTCGGCGCGGATCGTCGGCAACAACTGGTCGGCGATATCCTTTATCAGCTCGCTGCGCCCGCCGAGTATCGCAGTTCGCTCGTGTTCATCGATATTGTCGATGCCAAGTACAGCCACAGGCACGATGCGTCCGTTGTTTATGGCGGCGTCAATTGCCGCGCATACGCCAAGGTGATCGAACCAGGTTTCACCATCGGGCAGTACCACCAGGCCGAGGGGCTGCGAAACATCAACGTCCGGCAGATAGAGCCGAACCCGGCGCGATTCCCCGGCGAGAGTGCGCGCCGAGGTAAGCAATTGCCCGCTGGGTGACCCGCCGCGCCATTCGGACTGGGCGGGGGCTTTATCAAGCGCCAGCACCGACTCCTGTGTGCTTCCCCGAACGTTGATCCCCGGCGTTTTGTTTAGCGGATCGACGTGCCCGACGAGGGTAGCAAAGCGGCCTCCGGACTGTGCAATCGTCTCGGCCGGGGTGCCGGGGGGGATTTCCACCAGCGAATAGGAGCCGCAGTAGCTTGCGGGTAAACGCAGTGTCAGAGTCCAGATATCCGTCGCGGGAAGGGCGGTCATCATCCCTTTCGCCACGTGCTCTTTATCCGTCACCCGATTCAGACGCAGATAAACGCCCTGTAGAGGGTGCCTGGCGCGCCACAGAAATGTCACATCACGCTCGTCTTTCGCTCCGTCGACTGGCGTCACCAGCGGTACATTTAGCGACTCAGCGTCTCGCCAGAAGTCAGAAAGGTTAGCAATGTGGCCTGCTGCCAGCTGGCTGCGCAGCCTGGCGATAGCAGAGGGATGTTGTTGCATGTTCAGCATTCACTCTCTTTGAATATGAAGGGTGTCAGTATAAATAGCTAAAGCGGCTATTCCGGGAACAGCCGCTTTAGCGCGTGTTTTGTAATGTCTTACGTGCGCAATTACTCTTCCACGATTTCCCCCGTGATGTCGTGCTGGCGATGGGGAACAGAGCTGCCGACGCTGTCATGCCACAAGCGGGTGTAGAGGCCGCCGGCCGCTAACAGCTGTTCGTGGGTGCCGTATTCCGCAAGCTGCCCCTTATCGATAACGGCAATCAGATCGCAGCGCTGCGCGGTGGTCAGACGGTGCGCCACAATCAGCGCCAGGTGCTTCCCGGTGTGCGCGACGTCTGTTAACGATGACATCAATCGCTCTTCGGATGTGCGATCCAGGCGTGACGTGGCTTCATCGAGCAGCAGGATGTGAGCATTCGCCAGTTGTGCGCGGGCCAGCGCAATCAGCTGGCGCTGACCTGCGGACAGATCGGCACCGCCGTTATTCACCGGTGTGCGGAATCCCTGCGGCAGATTGCGCACCGTCTCATACAGCCCTGCCCGTTGAGAGGCAATCTCAATGTCGTCATTGGTACTGGATGGCCGTGAATAACGAATGTTTTCCGCGATATCACCACTAAACAACGCCACATCCTGATCGACCAGCCCAATCTGGCGACGGTAATCGGCAAGCGAGGCATCATCAATCATCCGATCGCCAATGCTGATCCTGCCGTGGGTGGGGGAATACAATCCGGCGATCAGCTTAATCAGCGTTGACTTACCCGCACCGCTGCGACCAACGACCGCGACGACCCTTCCCTCAGGGATTGTCAGGGTAAGTTTGTTCAGCGCGGGTTCAGGGCTGTCGGGATAACTGAACGTGACCTCATCAAGATGCAGCGCGCCGGTGGCGGGCGGTGCGGAAGAGGGCTCGATGTTCTCTGTGCCTTCGGTCGCCAGTAGTTCATTGATATGTTTGCCGCTGGCCGTCGCCTGCTGCCAGGCGTCGACAATTCCTGATAACTGCTGCACTGGCCCATAGAATTGCCCCAGCAGCAGGAAGAAAGCCGCCAGCACCCCGGCGGTCATTTCGCCTTCGGCGACCCGCGATGCACCCACCAGAAGAACGGCGGCATAGGAGGCCTCGGTGCAGAAGGTCAGGAACGGGAAATAGACGGCAAGGTATTTTTGCGCACGTACGCGGGTCGCACGGAACCGATCCGATAACGCGCGCAGCCGGGCGGCTTCCTGTTCCTGCTGGCCATGCGATTGCACAACGCGCAAGCCGGAGACTTTCTCCTGCAGGGTGCTGTTGACTTTGCCTATTTCCAGCCGCGCCTGCGCATAAGCAGGGGAGCTGAGGCGGCGATAAATCCAGGTTGCCAGTGCGACCACTGGCACCGCGCTTAATGCCGTCAGCGCCAGGAGCGGGTCGAGCCAGAACATGGCGGCGGCGATGGCGAACATTGTCACCAGGCTGGTGGCTGCACCGGCAAGGCCGTTTTGCAGAAAGCGGGCGAGAGAGTCCACATCTACGGTCATGCGGGTCAGACGTGAATCGACATGCTTTTCATGCCAGGGGAGACCAAGACGCAGCATATGGCCGAAGCTGCGCAAGCGCACCGTATGCTGGACTGACTCTGCCGCTCTGGCGGCGAAGACAGTCTGTAGTGAATAACAGCACCAGCTCACGGCCACCAGGCACAGGGCGAATAGGGCACAGAGGCCGATAGTCGACATATCGCCTGTGGCAACGCCGGAGTCAATGCCGCGCTGCAGCAGTATAAGTACCCCGACGCCTGCCGCCGAATCGAGGGCGATCAGCAGGGCGGCGATGACGAACATCCACGCCACGGGCTTCAGCAGCGACGTAACTTTGCGGCCTTTACCGGCCAGCGCCTGCTGTACTGCATTTTCCGGCACGCGCGTCATACGGGCGACAAAGCCTTTATCCCCCGTCTGCGCCGCATCGTCTTGTGCCGCTGGTACGGTCGGCCACAATCCGTTAGGCCCACTGTGGGAAGGCGCGAGGAAATCGCCGTCGCCGGTCATCAGCGCGCGGAACGCCGGACAGCGCGCTTCAAGTTCTGCCTGGGTTCCGGTGTCCACCACCCGGCCCTTATCCAGCACCACAATCCGGCTGGCTAACTGAAGCGTCGAACGGCGTCGGGCAATCACCAGCAGCATATGCTTTTCGTCAGCATAGCGACTCAGCGCGGTGTTGATCTCCGCTTCAGTACCGGCATCGACCGCCGAGGTGGTGTCATCGAGGATCAACACTTCCGGCGCGGTAATGAGCGCCCGTGCCAGCGCGATTCGCTGCCTCTGTCCGCCGGAAAGATTCGTACCGCGTTCGGTTAATTGGGTATCGAAGCCTTTCGGCAGGGCGTTGATAAAATCGCTGGCTCCTGCTGCCCTCGCCGCGAGGCGAATGTCGTCCGCCGTTGCCTGAGGGTGCCCGTAGGCGATATTTTCCGCCACCGTACCGGCAAACAGAAAAGCATCCTCAAACACAACGCCTACCCGACGACGAAGCGCCTCCAGCCTGAGATCGCGGAGGTTCTGTCGGCCTGCGCTGGTGTTGAGCCATATCTCTCCGGCGCTGGGATCGTAAAAACGCGCCAGCAGCATCAGCAGCGTGGATTTCCCGGAACCCGATGCGCCCACTACCGCCACCGTTTCACCGGCGTGCAGGGAAAAGGAGACATCGCTGAGGATGCGTCTGCCGCCACGGTACTCGAAGCTCATATTCTCCAGTTGCAGCCCGATAACCTGACCGTTAACCGCCTCCGTCCCGTCTTCCATCTGCGAACGGGTGTCGATCAGAGCAAACACGCGCTCCACGGACGCCTGGGTGCGCTGGGCGATAACCAGAAACGATGCCAGTACACGGGTTGGCCCGGTCAGCATCGCGAGGAAGCTGGCAAACGCCACGAAGGTGCCGAGATCGATGCGCCCGTGCATAACCGACCAGCCGCCGTAGCACAGCAGGACGATTTGCCCGAGCACCGGTAGCGCCAGCATGGTGGCACCTGGCATCGCCTGCGAGATGGCCGCGCCGATGCGTACCCGCACCATCTGCCGCGACTGGCGATCCAGCCAGCGCGTTTCACGCAGCTCCGCCACGCAGGATTTTACCACTGAGATCTGCGCCAGCACCTCGCGCATATGTTCGGTGAGATTTGCCAGTCGGTCCGAGGCCAGCCCGGTTTGCGCAAAGACCCGGCGACGCGCGCGCAGAGCAGTGATAGCCAGGCATGCCAGTACGCACACGACGATGAGCGTCATGGCGGGTGACATCCACAGCATCACGGCAATGCCGGCAATGTAATAAGTGAACACCGCCAGCGGCACCGGGCACATCTGTAGCAGGGTATGTACCTGCTGCAGATCGCTGTTGGTCCGTGAAATCACCTGCCCGGTGCGCAGTGCGTCCTGGCCTGCGCCGTCAAGTTTTTGAATACTGTCGAATGCCCGTCCTCGCAGGGTGTGCTGCACCCAGAGCGAGAGCTCCCCGGCATAACCGCGGCGCACGTAGTTACCGATGAAATCAAAAAAGGCAATCAGCAATAGCCCGCAGGCCAGCCACGGCAGACGAGTCGGATTGCCCGCCAGCGCGTCGTTCACCGCTTGCCTTGTCAGCAACGGCGTCAGCGCGGCCAGCAGAATGGTCGAGACCGACGCTACCACTACGATGATGCTAAGTTTCTTACGTTCCCAGCACACGCGTGCCAGGCGAACTATCCAGGACCGCGCAGGAGTGGGAGAGTGAGTCGCAGGCATTAAGCCTCCTCCGTCTGTAAACAATAGGATCCAAGTCGGATCGCTGTGCAAAAAAAAGCGCCAGCCCGATCCGGTCCCGCATTGTTACGGGCGTATCTCCTGGATGCGTGCTGGCGTATGATCGTCATGACGGCGTAGTGGCTACCCTTTCTGTACCCTCGCGATCAGGCTTTTCGCCACCTCGCTCGGACAGGGTTGCGCTGCCATTTCCGCCGCTACCTCTTCAGAGGCGTCGCGAAGCGCGCGATTGTCGAGGAAAGCATTGATCATGCTGCTCGACAGGCCGTCGTCGCCGGGGATGATCCCGCAGCCGCGTTCGACAACAGCGCGGGCATTTACCGGGCGATCGGCACCCTGGCCGAAGACGATCTGTGGAATACCGGCGTGCAGCGCCGTCAGGGTATTGCCCGCGCCACCATGATGAATGAAGCCATCTGCGCCGTTCAGGAAGGCTCCCATGGGTATCCAGTCGACCAGGCGAACATTTGAGGGCAGTGAGCGCAGATCCGACCGCGCATTGGCCGAAAGATGCAGGATGATCTCGGCATCGACTTCACTGGCGGAATCCATCACCCAGGCGATCAGGTCAAGGCCGTCGACCATCGGTTTGACGGTACCGAGACTCACCAGCAGACGTTTACGGTCGGGCGTCCTCTCCCACCACGGTTCCCACACCGCGCCGCCGTTGTACGGGACGTACTGCATGGGAATAATGGGTTCTCCGTCGTTTTCAAGAATGCTCATGCTCGGTGGTGTTACGTCGATCCAGGCCATATCGCGCGGTGCGGCCCCAACGCCGTGGCGATGATAGGCGTCCGCGAGCGAACGCGTTACGCCTTTGATATGCCAGGGCGTATGGCCGAAGCCGACGGTTTGCATTACGACCGGTATATCGTATTTGGCGGCAATCAGAGGCCCGATGACCCCGAGCGGCGGGTAGATGACGAGATCGGGCCGCCAGTGTCCGGCAAACTCCACCAGGTGGTCGGCCATCTCTTCGCTGAAGAATGAGAAGTTGCCCATTTTTGTGCCGATGTTGCTTTCTTTTCGCTGTGCCTCGCGGCGGCGATAGTCAGCTTCAGAATCAAAACCGGGTGCGGCGTCAAATACCACCAGCCCTGCTTCTGCCGCTTTTTGGGCGAATTTTCCTCCGCTGGCGATCAGCACTTCATGGCCGTTAACGCGAAACGCCTGTGCCAGAGACAGCACAGGATACAGCAGCCCATAGAGAGGCGGGCCTACAAACAAAATACGCATGAGAAAATCCCTCTCCGCTTGACGAACTAAATCAGGAAGTCGACGCAGTCATATGCCAGCAGCAGGACGTTAATTTTCGTTAAGCCTGCTTTGACAGACGCTGCGTCCTTTTTGAGTTTCACCAGCCTTACGAACGGTCCTGTCGCTGACTATTCCGTGACGTAGGCTGGTGAATCGGGAATTCCTTGTCCCGGCTTCCATTAACGCTTACGCGCCGTTGTCCTTTTGAACAGCCCAGGCGGCGTCGTGCTGCCACGCCGCGGTGTTCAGATGCATTTGTTGAGTGTGAGACCGTTCAACAAACCTGGAGAGGCTTGTTTCCTGATACCTCTGTATACCTTGCCAGATAAACCATCAGTGCAAATGCTAATGATAATAATTACTATTATCATGTGTGGGTTGCAACTATAATTAAGCACTTAATGCACAATGAATCGATTATGGGAAAAATCGCAGGTGGGGCTCAGCAAAAGGGGACTCTGTGGATTTAGGCACAAAATCCCACGCTTGCGGCGGTTTACAGGCGGACCTGGTGATTCTGTGTAATTGATGGCGGGGGTCTACGATGACGCTACTTCACCAAATAGCGCGGGTTTACCTCCCGTAAATACTGGCGATGTTACTATGATGCCTGATTCACTGCTGTTTATCGTTATGGAAAACCTGCGTAATGTTAACAAAATTCCCTCCCCGACGCGTAATGACCTGTGCTGCGGCTCTGCTAATTATTTTTAGCATCGCCTTGTTCTTCTTCCTGAGAAGCCCCGAGGTTCCTGAGTATGTTACCGCTCCAGTACGCATCGGCGATATTGAAAACGCCGTACTTGCTACCGGTCGAATTGATGCGATTGAGCGGGTCAACGTTGGGGCACAGGTTTCTGGCCAGGTTAAGTCGCTGAAGGTGAAGTTAGGCGATCGTGTCACTAAAGGACAGCTCATCGCTGAAATTGATGACGTGCCGCAGCGGAATGATTTACGCAACGCAGAAGCTGCTCTCAACGTGGTAAAAGCGGACCTTCAGGCTAAGCAGGCGCAGTTGAAGCAAGCCTCATTGCGTTTTAAGCGCCAGCGCCAGATGTTAAATGAGGATGCCAGCTCGAGAGAAGATTTCGAAACGGCTGAAACCACGCTGGCCAGTACCCGCGCTGAGCTATCGGCACTGAACGCCAAACTCGTCCAGGCGCAAATTGATGTCGACAAGAAAAAGGTCGATTTGGGTTATACAAAAGTTGTTGCTCCCATGGACGGCATTGTTATTGCCGTTGTCACCCAACAGGGCCAAACGGTTAACTCCAGCCAAAGTGCGCCGACCATTATCAAACTCGCACGTCTGGACGTGATGACAATTAAAGCCCAGATCTCTGAGGCGGATATCACGCGAATTTCACCGGGACAGAAAGCCAGATTCACCATTTTCTCTGAGCCGGATAAGCATTATGACGCCACGTTACGTACCGTTGAACTGGCACCTGAGTCGGTTATGAAAGATGATAGCCTTGCCAGCAGTAGCTCAGCCTCAGGGTCAGGCACGTCAAATGCTTCGGTGTACTACAACGCGCTGCTGGATGTCCCCAATCCAGAAAATCGGCTGCGAATTGCCATGACAGCACAGGTGACCTTGCTGGCTGGAGAAGCTAAAAATACGTTACTGGTGCCGATTCAGGCTGTGCACAAGGTGAGTGGCAACAAACAGCAGGTGCAGATATTGACCAGTGATAACCGGCTGGAAACCCGTGAGGTCAAAACCGGCATTACTAACAGTGTGGATATCCAGATCCTGGACGGTGTAAAAGTCGGGGAACATGTTGTGTTATCGCAGCCGGGTGAAAAAGCGCCCGGGGAAGGGTTTGTATCTTGAGTAATATCATAGAACTCAAGGGCATCAGCCGCACCTACAGGAACGGTGGACAGGATCTCACCGTGCTTAAAGGGATTGATTTGACTATCGCTGCTGGGGAGATGGTCGCGATCATCGGCGCCTCCGGTTCCGGTAAGTCAACCCTGATGAATATTATGGGCTGTCTCGATGTCCCTGATTGTGGCGATTACTTTATCAGCGGTCAAAATGCCGCCCAGCTTTCACCTGACGATCTGGCAAGGATCCGCCGTGAGCACATCGGTTTTATCTTCCAGCGTTATCATTTAATGCCCGACCTGAGCGCGTTAAGTAACGTTGAAATTCCGGCGATTTATGCCAACAGTGAGCGCGAAAAGCGCCGTCTGCGCGCGGCGACATTGCTTGGAAGACTCGGGCTGGAAGGTCGTGAACATCATAAGCCGGGAGAGCTTTCAGGCGGCCAGCAGCAGCGTGTGAGTATTGCCCGCTCGCTGATTAACGGCGGTGAAATCATTCTGGCGGATGAACCCACCGGCGCGCTGGATACGCAGTCCGGTCAGGAGGTACTGTCAATACTCAGTGAACTGAATCAGCGTGGCCATACCGTGGTTATGGTGACACATGATATGAAGGTAGCGCAGCATGCTAACCGTATTATTGAGCTGCGTGACGGTGAAATTATTTCTGATACCGGCAGTCGTGTTACCTCCGGGGTTGCCCTTAAACGACCTGACAGCGTTCAGCAAAGCTGGTGGCAAAGTATTGTTGACCGTACCCGTGAATCCCTGCACATGGCGTTAAAAGCGATGAATGCGCATCGCCTGCGCACGACGTTAACCATGACGGGCATTATTTTTGGTATCGCCGCGGTTGTTACGGTGGTGGCACTGGGAGAAGGCGCGAAACAGCGAACCCTTGATAATATCAAGGAGCTTGGAACCAACGTGGTGAGCATCTACCCGGGAAGGGATTTCTTTGACGACAGCACTGAAGCCATTCGTACACTGGTCCCGGCAGACGCCGAAGCATTAGCAAAGCAGGGGTTTGTTGACAGCGTCAGCCCCGAAGTTAACGCTTCCGACAACATTCGCTTTCTGGGTAAATCCGCTACCGCCACGATCAATGGCGTTGGGCGCGATCATTTTCGCGTAAACGGTATTGAACTGTTGCAGGGATCAACTTTCCAGGACGATCGAAATGCCTCGCAGGAAGTCATCATTGATGAAAACGCCCGCAAGGCGTTATTTGACGATGCGGGACTCAAGGCACTTGGGCAAATCGTTTTTCTGGGTTCCGTGCCTGCACGGGTTGTCGGCATCGCCAAAGGGAACAGCCGAAGCTATGCGCCTAATCGCATTAACGTCTGGATGCCTTACAGCACGGTGATGTATCGAATGACAGGAAAACCGGTGTTGACCAGCATCAGCGTAAGGCTTAAGGATGATGTTGCCAACGAGGCAGCGGTCAGCGCTATTTCTCAGCTTCTCACTCAACGCCACGGCGTGAAAGACTTCCAGCTTTATAATTTCGAGCAGATTCGACAATCAATCGAACGGACCTCAATGACCTTTAGCATCCTGATTCTGATGGTGGCCTGCATCTCGCTGATGATCGGCAGCATTGGGGTGATGAATATCATGCTGGTGTCGGTCACGGAACGGACCCATGAGATTGGCGTACGAATGGCGGTCGGTGCGCGTCAGGGCGATATCATGCAGCAGTTTATGATTGAGGCTGTGCTGGTATGTCTAATAGGCGGAGTGTTAGGTATTGCACTGTCGTATGCCGCCGGAGCGCTGTTCACCGCGCTGGCAGGGGGCATTTTCACCGCCATTTATTCGTGGCAGGCCGCTGCTGCCGCATTCTTCTGCTCAACTTTAATCGGCATGATCTTTGGTTATCTCCCTGCCCGCAAGGCAGCAAGGATGGATCCGGTCGTTTCACTGGCCAGCGAGTAACCCATTAAAATATTATCCCCTTTAACGGTATGCCTTGCTGTCCTGCTTAGTGCTGGCTGCGCCGACTCTCTGAAAAGCGACTATCAGCCTCCTGAGGTGAAATACCCTGCCAACTGGTATCAGGCGGATGCTGCGGAGGAGAGGATGCCGTTCGACTGGCAGGCCTTTAACGATCCAGACCTCGACGGCTGGCTGCGGCAGGTGATGGTGCGCAATAACGATGTCGCTGGAGCGGTATTGCGTGTTTATCGCGCCCGCCTGGAAGAAGAGCGGATTGGCATCACAAACGATCCGGGACTAAAAGGTTCGCTCGCGCTTGACGGTAAAAAACAGCTGAACAGCTCAGCCCACTGGAGCAGGGGCAGCGTTGCCAGTATTAATACCAGCTATGAGCTGGATCTGTGGGGCAAAATAGCGCGGCAGCGCGATGCGAAGGCGTGGGCACGTTTTGCCTCGGAAGAGGATCTGCGTTCTGCACGCCTGACGCTGCTTTCAAATGCCAGTAATAATTACTGGCGCTTAGGCTTTATTAACCAGCAGCTGTCTGTCCTGCAACAAAGCATCAACTATGCAAAAGAGACGCTGCGCCTGGCTAACGCGCGCTATGCCGCGGGCGGTGCCTCCTCTCTGGATGTTGTGGATGCTCAGCAGGGCGTGCTTTCGCAGGAAAACAGGCTGGCGGCGTTGAAGAATGAACGTTTACAGGCGCTCAATCAGCAAGCCGTTTTGCTTGGAACCGCGCCGGGCAGCGCGATAGTCGAGCCGAAAACGTTACCAATGGGACCACTGCCGCAGGTCAGTGGAAAGATCCCGGTCAACGTGCTGCGGCATCGACCCGATATCAGCGCTAAAGAGTGGCGGGTACGGGAAGCATTGGCCACCGTTGATGTCCAGCGTACTGCATTTTATCCAGCGTTTAGTCTGACCGGCTCGCTTGGCACCAGCAGCAGCAGCCTTATGGCCTTCATGGAAAATCCTGTAGGCTCTGTTGGAGCAAACCTGACCCTGCCGTTCCTGGAATGGAGAGAAAGGGGCATGGACGTGAAGATTGCCCGCAACGACTACGAGCAACGGGTTCTGGAGTTTAAACAGGAACTTTACAAGGCGATGAGTAGCATAGAAGATGCGCTTGCTTTGCGTCATCAACTCCTGGAGCAGGAGACGCTTCTACGTGAAGGCCTGGAACTGGCGAAAAAATCAGAGAGGTTAAACGAAGTTCGCTATCGCCAGGGCGCGGTGCGAATTTCTTTCTGGCTTGATGCTCAGGAGAAACGCCGACAGGCCGAACTGGCACTGTATGAAAATCGCTTTAACCAGTTAAATAATCTGGCAAAAATCTATATGGAGTTCGGCGGTTCGGTATCTTTCCCCTGAATTGCGCAGACTCATTTACGTCTGGCAGCAATATGACTTGCTGCCAGGGCGCAGTTCGCAAGACATCCCTCGTCATTATTCAAACCCATCTCACAAAAATCGTTCCTCCCCTTTGATCGAAATTTCATCTCCGGCTATATGACTAGTCATATCATTTAAATGACTAGTCATATAGGAGGCAACCATGAATCAATCACTGCCAGCCAACTTCTTATGGGGCAACTCGGTGTCGAGCATGCAGACGGAAGGGGCCTGGAATGAGGGCGGAAAGGGGATGTCGGTGTATGACATTCGCGAAGCCGGTGAAAATATCTCTGACTGGAAAGTGGCCACCGACTCCTACCACCGCTACCGGGAAGATTTCGACCTGATGCAGGATCTGGGCATGAACTGCTACCGCTTCCAGATCTCCTGGAGCCGCGTCTGCCCGCAGGGTGACGGCGAGTTCAACGCCGAAGGCATCGCGTTTTATGACCGTTTTATCGACGATCTGATCGCCCGCGGTATCGAGCCGATGGTCTGCCTCTACCACTTCGATATGCCGCTGGCGCTGGCACAGGAGTACAACGGATTTAACGATCGTCGCGTGGTGGAGGCGTTTATCCGCTACGGCAAAAAGATGATCGACTGCTACGGTGACCGGGTGAAGTACTGGCTGACCTTTAACGAGCAGAATATTTTCCACATGCCGATAGCCTTCCGCATCTCCGGCTATATGAAGGGGGAGGAAACCCTGCGCGAGCTGTACGAAGTGCAGCATCACACCATGGTGGCGCACATGGCGCTGACCGAGTACCTGCACCAGACTAAGCCGGGCAAGCTGATGGGCGGCATGCTGGCGCACCAGCTGATTTATCCGGCCACCTGCAAACCGCGTGACATCTTCTGCGCCCAGCAGTACGACGAATTCCTTAACCAGAACCTGCTGCGCGTCTTCGCGGGCCAGGGCTACAGCCCGGCGGTGATGGCGGTGGTGGAGCAGGAAGGCTTCGGCGATATCTACCGCGCAGACGATCTCGCGCTGTTTGCGCGCACGAAGAACGACTTTATGGCCTTCAGCTACTACGCCAGCAAAACGCTGGACAGCGATGCCATCCCGGAAGGCACGCCGGTGAACTATTACCTGCTGCACGGCGAGAAAAACAATCCGTACCTGAAGGCCACCGAGTGGAACTGGCAGATCGATCCGCTGGGCTTTCGCACCATCATCACCCGCTATGCCAACGACTGGCGGATGCCAGTATTCCCGATTGAGAACGGCATTGGGGTGATTGAGTCCTGGGATGGCGTAAACCCCATAGAGGATACCTACCGCATCGACTACCACCGGGCGCATATCAAGGCCATGAAAGAGGCGATGTTCGAGGACGGGTCAGAGGTATTGGGCTATCTCGGCTGGGGGTTGATTGACATTCTCAGCTCCCAGGGTGACATGCGCAAGCGCTACGGCGTGGTCTACGTCAACCGTGAAAATCACGACCTGAAAGACCTGAAGCGCGTGCCGAAGAAGAGCTATGCGTGGTTAAAACAGGTAATCCATACCAACGGACGCGAGATGTAAGCCGTACGCTGCCGGGCCGTTTTTGTGACTGATTGATGGGAACTATCCGCTATGTCTGAAACAAAAATAACACCGCACATGCAGTCTTTTGTCGATAAATTTGTTGAGTTCTCGGCGCGCCTGGCAAACCAGGTGCATCTTCGCTCTCTGCGCGATGCCTTCGCCACGGTAATGCCGATTTTCATCCTTGCCGGTCTGGCGGTGCTGGTGAACAACGTGGTGTTCCCCTGGATCTTAGAGGGCGACACGCTCACGCAGTTTAAGGTGTGGGGCGAGGCGATCATCAACGGCACGCTGAACATCGCCGCGCTGCTGCTGGCGCCGATGATCGCCTGGTCGCTGGCGCGCAACAAAGATTTCGACAATCCGGTCTCGGCAGTGGTTATCGCCGTCAGCAGTTTCATCATCATGATGCCGATGCGCTTACAGATTACCCCCGTCGGCAGCGACGCCACGGTAAACGTTACCCAGGTGCTGACGTTCGCCAATATCGGCTCCACCGGGATTTTCGCCGGGGTGCTGATTGGGCTGCTCTCAACCGAGCTGTTTATCGCCATTTCACGGCTGAAGGCGCTGCACATTTCGCTGGGGGAGAACGTACCGCCAGCGGTGAGCAAATCCTTTACCGCGCTGATCCCGACGATCCTCACGCTCTCCCTGTTTGCGGTGCTGGCGGCTATACTGGCGAACGTGCTGCACACGGATCTGATCCATCTCATTACGACATTTATTCAGCAGCCGCTGCGGCTGATCAACACCAGCCTGCCCGGGACGATCTTCATTTACAGCTTCGGTAACTTCCTGTTCACGCTCGGTATTCATCAGTCGGTGGTCAACAGCGTGGTGCTGGAGCCATTCCTGCTGATCAATACCAATGAGAATATGCTGGCCTTTGCCAACGGCCAGCCGATCCCGCACATCATCAACAACATCTTTGTGCCGACCTTTGGCATGGTGGGCGGGACGGGCAGCACAATCTCATTGCTGATTGCTATCTTCATCTTCTCAAGACAGAAATCAGCGAAGCAGGTGGCGCGTCTGTCGCTGGCGCCGGGTCTGTTTAACATCAACGAGCCGGTGATTTTCGGCCTGCCGATAGTCTTTAACCTGCCGCTGATGATCCCGTTTGTGCTGCTGCCCGCTATCGGGATTTACTTTGCGTGGCTTTGTACCACGCTGGGGCTCATGTCGCGCTGCGTGGTGATGATCCCGTGGACGACCCCGCCGATCCTCAGCGCCTGGCTGGCGACGGCGGGGGACTGGCGGGCGGTGGTGGTGCAGTTGGCAATCATCGTATTTGGTGTATTCTTCTACCTGCCTTTCCTCAAAGTTGCCGAGCGAGTGGCGTTGAAAAACAGCGGGACAGAACACTAATTTAAGGAAGGACGATGGCGGCGAAGTACATCACCATAGCGCGGGAAATTAAGAAACGCATTATCACCCAGCAGTACGCCGCCAATGAACCTCTGCCGGACCAGTTCGCGCTGGCGGCGGAGTTCAGCACCAGCCGGATGACCATTCAGCAGGCGATGCGTCAGCTGATCGTAGAAGGGCTGGTCTATACCCGACAGGGGCAGGGCACGTTCATCCGCAAAAATTTCCTCCAGCTTTCCCAGTGGGATCTCTCCGGCAGCGACTACTTCGGGGCGACCAAAACCTGGGAACATTTGGGCACGGTGACGAGCCAGGTGGTGCACTTCGAACTGCGCTTCCCGAACGAGAAAGAGCAGGCATCGCTGATGATAAATCCGGATACGCCGATCTATGACTTTATCCGTCTGCGTTTACTGAACGGTGAGCCGATGTCTCTGGACGCTACGGTAATGCCGCTCAATCTGGTGCCCGGTCTGAACAAAACCCATCTTGAAAGTTCGGTATTCCGGTATGTACAGGAGACGCTGGGGCTGAAGATCATGGGATCGTATCGGGTGGTGCGGGCGCTGAAGCCCAGTGCGCTGGATATGCAACACCTTGTCTGCGAGCCAACCGACCCGGTGCTGGAGGTAGAGCAGGTGATCTATCTTGAAGATGGTACGCCGCTGGAGTACGCCCATTGTCACTATCGCTATGACCATGGCGGCATCGTTATCGTGAATAACGGATAAAAAAAAGCGGGCCCCGCGGCCCGCTTTTTTAATTCTCACGATTAGTTCAGACGCACCGGCATACCGGAACGGTTCTGAATCGCCTGGTCAACGATGGTCGTGTCAACATCCGCCTGAGAGGTGACGGACTGCACCGCGCTGGTCAGCTTAATCGGTACGATTTCGTTGTTGTTGATCTGATCTTCGCTGGTGGACAGCGGGTTATGCACTTCAATGTAACGGCTGCCGTCCGGCTCTGACGTCGCTTTCACCGGTTCGTTAATGAACTGCACGCGCGTACCGACCGGCACGTTATCGAACAGGAATTTGATGTCTTCATTACGCAGACGCACGCAGCCGTGGCTTACGCGCAGGCCGATACCGAAGTTGGCGTTAGTACCGTGGATGGCATACAGACGTCCAATGTACAGCGCGTACAGACCCATCGGGTTATCCGGGCCGGCAGGCACAACGGCTGGCAGCGGTTCGCCGGCAGCAATGTACTCAGCGTGCATTTTGGCGGTCGGCGTCCAGGTTGGGCCCGCTTTCTTACGCTCCACTTTGGTGGTCCAGTTCAGCGGAGTGTCTTTACCCAGCTGACCGATACCGATAGGCAGCACGATCACGGTGTTGGTGCCTTTCGGGTAGTAATACAGACGCATTTCGGCGCTGTTAATCACGATACCTTCGTGCACGGTATCCGGCAGGATCAGCTGCTGTGGAATGTTGAGTACGGTACCCGCTTTCGGCAGATACGGGTCAACGCCCGGGTTCGCCTCCAGCATGTTCGACAGACCGAGCTGATACTGCGCCGCGAAGTATTCCAGCGGCTGAGAGTTCCCTTCCGGCACCGTCACCACCTGGTTTTCACCCACCAGACGGCTTCCGTCTGTCGGCAGGGGATACGTCACCGCAGACGCGGTCTTACAAAAACCTACTACGGCTAACGCCGCCGCAAAAAGCGTTGTTAATTTCATGTTCATGTTATGCGAGGTATCTAAGCCATTCTGGCGATGAGTTGATAAGTCTGAATCGGTAATGGGAGCGCATTATATGTGCATTCCCGTTAACTGGGAATTCAGATGTGTACGAAATCACATTTTTTTCGATTTTGTTAAAGTTTAGTGGATTACCGCAACACGGGATCTCAATTCGGAATTGTGGCATAATGCCGCGTTTATCACACTTTTCGCAGGAATCTCTCCGTGTTAGTTACCAGCAACGTCACTATGCAGTTTGGCAGTAAGCCGCTGTTCGAAAACATTTCCGTCAAATTTGGCGGCGGCAACCGTTACGGCCTGATTGGTGCCAACGGTAGCGGAAAATCCACCTTTATGAAGATCCTCGGCGGTGACCTGGAGCCAACGCTCGGTAACGTGTCGCTCGACCCTAACGAGCGCATCGGTAAGCTGCGTCAGGATCAGTTCGCCTTCGAAGAGTTCACCGTGCTCGACACCGTGATCATGGGGCACGCGGAGCTGTGGGAAGTGAAGCAGGAGCGCGATCGTATCTACGGTCTTGCTGAGATGAGCGAAGAAGATGGTTACAAAGTGGCCGACCTGGAAACGCAATACGGCGAAATGGACGGCTACTCTGCGGAAGCGCGTGCGGGCGAACTGCTGCTGGGCGTCGGTATTCCGGTTGAACAGCACTACGGCCCGATGAGCGAAGTCGCGCCAGGCTGGAAGCTGCGTGTGCTGCTGGCGCAGGCGCTGTTCTCTAACCCGGACATCCTGCTGCTCGACGAACCGACGAACAACCTGGACATCGACACCATCCGCTGGCTGGAGCAGACCCTGAACGATCGCGACAGCACCATGATCATCATCTCGCACGACCGTCACTTCCTGAACATGGTGTGTACTCACATGGCGGATCTGGACTACGGCGAGCTGCGCGTTTATCCGGGCAACTACGATGAGTACATGACGGCGGCAACCCAGGCGCGCGAGCGTCTGCTGGCCGACAACGCCAAGAAGAAAGCGCAGATTGCTGACCTGCAATCCTTCGTCAGCCGCTTCAGCGCCAACGCCTCTAAATCGCGCCAGGCAACGTCGCGTGCCCGTCAGATCGACAAAATCAAGCTGGAAGAGGTTAAAGCCTCCAGCCGTCAGAACCCGTTCATCCGCTTCGAGCAGGACAAGAAGCTGTTCCGTAACGCGCTGGAAGTGGAAGCCCTCACCAAAGGCTTCGATGAAGGCCCGCTGTTCAAAAACTTCAACCTGCTGCTGGAAGTGGGCGAGAAGATTGCCATCCTAGGCGCCAACGGCGTGGGTAAATCCACTATGCTGAAAACCCTGGTCGGTGAACTGCAACCGGATAACGGTACCGTGAAATGGTCTGAAAACGCGCAGATTGGTTACTACGCGCAGGACCATGAATATGAGTTTGAAAACGATCTGACCGTCTTCGACTGGATGAGCCAGTGGAAGCAGGAAGGCGACGACGAACAAGCGGTACGCAGCATTCTGGGGCGTCTGCTGTTCAGCCAGGACGACATCAAAAAGCCCGCCAAAGTGCTCTCCGGTGGTGAAAAGGGCCGTATGCTGTTCGGCAAGCTGATGATGGAAAAACCGAATATTCTGGTGATGGACGAACCGACTAACCACCTGGATATGGAATCTATTGAGTCGCTGAACATGGCGCTGGAGATGTATCAGGGCACCCTGATCTTCGTCTCTCACGACCGGGAGTTCGTCAGCTCACTGGCGACCCGCGTGATCGAAATTACGCCAGAGCGCGTGGTGGACTTCACCGGTAACTACGAAGATTACCTGCGCAGTAAAGGTATCGAGAGTTAAAAAAATAGCCGGGTGGCGGCTTCGCCTTACCCGGCCTACGTTCTATCCCCTCTCCCTGTGGGAGAGGGTTAGGGTGAGGGCAACAGGCCGCACTATACCACCCACTCGCCCCCTTCAACTCCGTTCACCCGCAGCGTACGTTTTTCCCCCGCCGGTAATGACACCTTCAGCGCCTTCCATGCCGGACGATAGTCGCCGCGCGCATTCACCTTCAGGTTGATACTTGCGCCGTCGCACACCATCTCCCATTCCACCCACAGCGCATTGCCGTTCTGGTAGCCCCAGCTTTCGCCGTCATCCTCAAACAGCAGCCCGGCGGTGGTGCCGACGCCTTTCACCGGGAACAGTTTCAGCTCACGGGTATCGTCTTTATCGGCGCTCACGTGACGGATGCGTTCGCTGAGCGGCAAACCGGCCCCGGCGCGTACCAGCAGCGGCAGCTTTTCCAGCGGCGCATCAAGGACGATCGCCTGGCCGCCCGCATACCACGCGTGAGTGTAAAAATCGTACCAGCCGGTTTCGTTATCCGGCAGCCAGACGCGGCGCTCGCGCTGCCCGGCTTCGACGACGCTGGCCACCAGCAGGTCACGGCCCAGCAGGAAATCGTCGCACTCTTCAAACGTCTGCGCATCGTGCTCATGATCGAGGAAGGTCGGGCGCAGCATCGGCTCGTCGTCGGCGTGCGCCTGCCAGAGCAGGGTGTAGAGATACGGCAGCAGGCGGTAGCGCAGTTCAATGGCGCTGCGAATCGCAGGCGTGACGCCCGGGTACATCCACGGCTCGTTCACCGTGTGATCATCGTTCCACGAGTGAATGGTAAAGCGCGGGTGCATCACGCCGTTCTGTACCCAGCGCACGAACAGCTCGGCATCCGGCTTGTCGCCGGAGAAACCGCCGACGTCGTGACCGACGTTGAACAGTCCGGACAGGCTCATGCCCAGCCCCATGCGGATGTTATAACGCAGGGTGTCCCAGTTGGTGCGGTTGTCGCCGCTCCAGGTCTGAACGTAGCGCTGCATTCCGGCGCAGCCGGAGCGGGAGATCAGATACGGACGTTTCTCCGGCGCAAAGCGCTGCTGCGCTTCCAGCGAGGCGCGCATCATCAGCAGCGGCATCACCGGGCGAATGTGCTTGATGGCGATCTCCTGACCGAAGCCATAGCAGCGCGCTTCCCCGTCCCACACTTCATACTCGTTGTTGTCGTTCCAGGTGGAGTCGATGCCCATCTCCAGCAGCTGCGTGGTCACGCCGTTCTGCCACCACTGCACCGTCTGCGGGTTGGTGAAGTCGAGATGCGATCCTTCGTCATCCCAGAAGCTGGAACGTTCAGGCGCATCGGTTTCTGAATCACGAATGAACAGGCCGCGTTCCGCCACTTCGCTGTAGCGGGGATGATCCTGCAACAGACACGGCTTGATGTTGGCCGCAAGCCGCAGCCCCGCGTCGTGGAATGCCTGGCTCATCACCTTCGGCTGCGGCACTTTGTCGTAGTTCCAGTTAAAGACGTAGCGCTTGCCGTTAATCGAGGTATAGCCGGAGGAGAGCTGGAACGAGTCGCACGGAATGGCATGCTCATCGCACAGGCGGATGAAGTTCATCAGCTGGTTCTGCGCATCCGGCGCGTCGGTGTAGTGCATGGTCGAGCCGCTGTAGCCCAGGCTCCACTTCGGTCCAAAGAGCGTTTTCCCCGTCAGGCGCACGAAGGCTTTCGTCACGTCCAGCGCACGCTTGCCGGTAAAGATGTAGTAGTCAATATCGCCCGCTTCCGCCTGCCAGCGGCGGTAGGCGGTGTGATAGTTGTCGATCTCGTTACCCAGATCCAGCCAGCAGCTGCTCAGGTTATCGTAGAACAGACCGTAGCTCACGTCATCGCGACGGGTAAGGGTGAACGGGATGTGCTTGTAAAGCGGATCGGTGCTGGCCGCGTTATAGCCCATCGCGTCCAGGTTACGCATCTCATAGCGTTTGCCGTTGCGCTGTAAATCACCCGCTTTCTCACCCAGACCGTAAAAACGTTCATCCTTACGACGGCTAAGATAGTGCGCCACGCCGTCACCGTGGGCGTTCAGCAGGTAGGCGCTGGTCGGGCGGTCATTGACCAGCGGCTGCCACTCGCCCGCCTCATTGCGGTAGTGCCACTCCAGCCACAGCGGCTGGTGGACGGTGACGCGCAGCTGTTCAGTCGCTACGGTTAACGTGTCGTCCTGCTGCGTCAGCGTCCAGGCAGGGCAGGTGAAGCCGCTGACATCGTCACGACGGCGGCCTTCCCACGGCACATCTTGTTCCGGCGCGATGCTCCAGGTGCGGTTCAGCGCCAGCTCGCCTTTACGTTTGATCAGCACACGGAACAGATTCTCTTCCAGCACATACAGGCACAGGCGGTGCTGGTTATCGATTAGCAGTTCCAGATGATTCGCCGACTGCGTATCGACGGTCCAGTTTTTCAGGTTTTTCATATGCAATACATCCACTATCAGGCGCGCTTGGCGCGACGTTCAGCAATAAATGCCACCAGGAAGACAGCGCCAAGCAGGTCAAAGAAGCCCATGGCGATAAAGAGCGGGTTGAAGCCGATTTTGTCGGCGGTCACCCCAATCAAAAGGGAGAACAGGAAGCTGGCGATCCACGCCGCCGAGCCGCGCATGCCGTTGACCGTCGCCATCTGGCCTTTGTCGAACGACTCCACGACCAGCGCGCTAAGCATGCAGGAGATGATCTGGTGCCCGAAGCCGCCGATGGAGATCAGCACGATGGTGATATACGGGTCGCGGGTCACGGCTACGACGGCCAGAGAAATCATCAGAAACGCGCCGGTGACGGAGCTGGCTACCACCGAGTTGACGCGGGTGCAGCCAAAGCAGCGGGTGTAGAGCCGGGTCAGGTAGCCGCTCGCCACGCTGCCGAGGTCGGCGGCCAGGAACGGCAGCCAGGCGAACATCGCGATCTGTTTCAAATCCATACCATGCTCTTTGGCGAGGTACAGCGGCACCCAGAAGCTCAGCACGGCCCAGGCCGGTTCCGCCATAAAGGCCGGGATGGCGATACCGTAGAACCGTTTGTTCTTCGAGACGGTTTTCAGCGCGGTCAGGAAGGGCAGTTTGACCGGCGCAGGTTCGTTATCCTGCTTGATAAACGCCAGCTCATCGCGGCTCAGGTTTGGGTGCTGTTCCGGGTCGTGATAAAACGCCCACCACAGGATCACCCACAGCAGCGCCAGCACGCCGGTAAACATAAACGCACCCTGCCAGCCGAACGACGCGTGAGCAAAGTAGATGATAGGCGGGGCCAGCATGGCCCCAATGGAGAAGCCTACCCCCGCCCAGCCTGCGGCAACAGGGCGCTCTGATTTCGGGAACCATTCACCGATGGTTTTGGCGTTCGCTGGCGTGGCGGCGGCTTCGGACGCACCCATAAAGAAGCGCAGAATCGCCAGGTGCAGCCAGCTTCCGGCACCCGCGTGGAAGATACACATCAGCGCCCAGATCCCGGCGCAGACCATAAAGCCGATTTTCAGGCCGATAACGTCAATCAGCCAGCCGCACAGGGGCTGGAAAATGGTGTAGGCGATCTGGAACGCGCCGACGATCCAGGAGTACTGCTCGGTGGTGATCCCGAGGCTCTCTTTCAGTTCAGGGGCGAGAATACCTAACGAGTTACGGGTGATGTAGTTAACGGTCACGCCGAGAAGAAACAGCACCAGTACGTACCAGCGCAGGTTCCTGATGACGCGACGTGTTTTGCTTGTCGCTACGGTGTTATTGATGTCCTGACTCATTTTCTTCTCCACAAGACGGACGGTAAGGGGACAAAGGTTCAGGTGTCACACAGCGTCAGGCGTTTGAAAGTTATCTGTTTTAGAGCGCTAAGCTGCTATACAACTAGTATGGAAGTTGTGTGACAGGTTCACCTTAAGAAAGAAATTGGGCAGGGAATAGTGGATTTTGTGCAAACTTTCTCATAACCGAGGTTTAATTTTCGGCATTATGACCTTCTCGCAAGTTATTACCTGATAAACAAGTTGTGAAAATTTTTTCATTTCACATCCGGAGCCAGATCACAAAATGGACAAAAGGCTTAAAATCACCGAAATCGCCGCCCGGACGCAGCTCTCCATCAGCACCGTTTCTCGCGTGCTGGCGGGGAAGGCAAACACCAGCGAAAAAGCACGGGCAAAGGTGCTGGCGTGCGCGCGGGAGCTGGGGGTAATGGACGGCATGGCGGCGGGGCGTCTGCTGCTTAACAGCCTGGTGGTGTTTGCCCCGCAGCGGGCGTTTGACGAGCGGTCCGACATCTTTTACTACCGCGTCATCCAGAGCGTGAGCAAAGGGCTGGCCTCGCATGAGGTTCGCCTGCGTTACTGTGCGCTGGAGGAGAACGACAGCGATGCCCAGCTGTTTCTGGCCCGCATGAACGAAGTGGACACCCAGGCGGCGATCCTCCTTGGTATCGACGATCCGCATATCCACGATCTGGCGGTAGACGTGGGCAAACCCTGTATGCTGATTAACTGCCGGGACCGCCACATGCGCCTGCCCGCCGTCGCGCCGGATCATCGCGCGATTGGCGAGCGGGCGGCAGAGTACCTGTTCGAGATGGGGCACCGGGAGGTGATGAACGTGCTGTGCCTGCGTCGCTACACCATGGAGCTGCGCCTGTCCGGGATCCGCGACGCGTGGCACGGTCATAACCTCAGGTTCAGCGACAGGCGCGACCTGCTGATGGTGTCCAGCTTCAGCGCCAGAGAGACGGAGCAGCTGGTAAGCGAGTGGCTTCACCAGCAGAAAGGGAAGGACCTGCCAACGGCGTTCCTGGTTGGTGGTGATTTTATGGCGGCGGGGACCATCAGCGCGCTGCAAAACCACGGTCTGCGCGTGCCGCATGATGTCTCGGTGATGAGCATCGACGGCTTTAATCTCGCGGCGATTCAGGATGTGCCCTTAACCGCGGTACATGTTCCGCGTGATGAGCTGGGAACGGAAGCGGTGCATATGCTCCAGCAGCGGCTGATGCGCCCGGACGCGCCGGTGGGAACATTGCTGCTAAACGGCACGCTGACCGTGCGGGAGTCGGTCCGGCGGATACGTCAGGGGAAACGACGTACCGCCGTAGAGCGGGAAGGGCTGTACGACGGTTAAGCCATGCCCAGCGCGCGCCTGCCGTGGATGTTGAGATCGGCCACGGTAAAGCGGCCCTGCCAGCTTTTCTCATAATCCTCGCGCGGGAAATCGCCCGGTGACGCGCCGGTTTCCAGCGCTTCCTTGACCTTTTTCGCATAGGCGAGATTCTTCTCGCACATTGGCGCGGCAGGAATATACATCACGTTGCCCCAGCCCTGCTGATTTTCCACCGGCGCGACGGAGTGGATCACATCGCAGTGCCACCACACGGAATCACCGGCTTCCAGCGCCGGAATGCTGGTTAACGCTTCGATCAGCAGCGGATGCCACTTCTCAGAAATCGGCAGCACGCGCCCCGGCGCCACGCCGCACAGCTCGTCTTCCGGCACGTCGTCCAGCAGCGGACGCAGCAGAATATAGGCCATTGCCTCCGGGATCGGCACCACGTGCAGCAAGCCCTGTCCGGGGATCATGTCCGACAGCGCCGTCCAGCCCTGGAAGGTGCGGAACACCGAGCATTTGGTGGTGTTATCGACGGTGTACTCTTCCACTTCGGTACGATGCGCGGCATTCCACGGATCGTATTTCTCAACGTTGCCGTCAAACACGCGGGCAAAGACCTGCTGATAAGCGGGCAGCAGCCAGCGCTCCAGCGCGCCAGAATCGGTGTGTGCGCCAAGTCCTTTCGAGGTGGTTCCCGGCGGGCGGCGGCGGATGCGGTCAGGGTAAATCACGCTCACGTCCGGGTCGAACCACTGTTTACCGTTGCTCTCAAATGTCCATAAACGGTTCAGGAATGACTGTACCTGCGCCATCTCTTCACTCTGGCGCGCCTGCATTTGCGCCTGAGACCAGTAGATCGGATAAATCTCCGGACGAGAGGCCGTTAAGGTGCCGAAGAAGTTATCGCCGGGTCCTTTGTACACCTCGTCAAATTTGTTCAGATCGAGGTAGTCGAGCATCGACTGATCCCACGCCAGCGCCTGCTCGCGCGGGAAGTGGCCTTTGATCACCGCGCAGCCGCGAAGTTTAACGGCTTCGCGCTGTTCGGCGGTGATCGTGCCGTTTTTCACGTCGGCAAAAGGGATCACTGGCCAGACGGTTTCGCCTTTGTTTTTGAGAGCGTTGATTTCCGCCACGCGGGTGGCGATTTTATCGCTGAGCCGGTCGAACACCGCCTGCACGTCGCCGATCTGCGCGCGTAATTCACGTTTCATCTGACGGATTGCCGCTTTATGGTCCGCTGGCAACGTTTCGCTGGTAAAGGTCATAACTGCCTCGCATCTTTCATTCGAAAGTAAAAGTGTCTACAAGTGATACTTTAAGTTAAAAAAAAGTTAATGCAAGTTTAAAACCTTGACGGGTGCCACAGGATGGGAAAAGAGTGAGAGGCCGGAGCGAGGCTCCGGCAGGTAGGGGGATCAGGCGTCGAACGGGGAGTGCGCGTCGAGCACGGCCTGAATCACATTCAGCGCGCCCTGATGGTTGTTATCGTCGGTAGTGTAACGGCTGACCTCTTTAATGGTGTCCGCCGCGTTGCCCATCGCAAAGGAGTATTTCACCAGCTTCAGCATTTCCGCATCGTTGCCGCTGTCGCCAATGCCGACGCACGCCTGAGGTGAGACTTTCCAGCGTTTAAGCAGGCGGCTGATGCCGTTGGCCTTGTGCAGGCCGGGGATAATCAAATCGACAAAACCGAAGCCGCTGGTGACCGGCTTCATGATGCCGTCCAGGGAGACATGCAGTTTATCAACCAGATTCGGGATATCGCTGTCCGGCAGGTTCAGGGAGAATTTAAACAGCACGTCGTCAATTTCTCGGTAATCGCTGATGGGTTTTAAGCGATGGTAGTGTTTCGACATCAGCTTCACGAACGCTTCTGGTGCTTTATCGCTGACGTACGCGCTCTCCAGCCCGCAGGCCACAAAGTTCAGCCCTTTGTCTTTCAGCAACTCGCCAATGACGATCTGCGACTCATGACGCGTCAGTTCGCCGTGGAAAATCTGTTCGCCGTGATCGAAGACCAGCGCGCCGTTTTCCGCGACGAAGGAGATCTGATCTTTCAGCTCCGGGAAGAAGGAGATGAGCTGGTAATACTGGTTGCCGCTGGCGACAACAAATTCAATGTCGCGGGCTTTAAGCTGCTCAAACTGTGCCTGGAAGCGGTCACGATCGTACTGCTTGGCATCATCAAGGAAAGTTCCGTCCATATCGGTGACGATAACTTTTACGGTCATACTGTGCTCCTGGGTCACTGCGTTTGAAACATTCTAATAACAAGGTGACGGGGAGCACAAATTTAATTTCATTCGAAAGTCAAAGCAAAACGGCAACCGAAGTTGCCGTTTTTAGTGTTTTCTCCCTCTCCCCGTGGGAGAGGGCCGGGGTGAGGGCATCAGGGTGCGCATTTCCCCCTCACCCTAACCCTCTCCCTCAAGGGAGAGGGGATAAACCGTTACAGCGTATGCTCAGTACGAGCGATAATATCGTCCTGCGCATCCGGCGACAGGGCGGTGAAGAACGCCGAGTAACCCGCGACGCGCACCACCAGGTCACGATACTGATCCGGGTGTTTCTTCGCTTCCAGCAGCGTTTCGCGGGAGACGATGTTGTACTGAATGTGCCAGCCTTTATGCACCTCGAAGAAGGTGCGCAGCAGCACCATCAGCTTCTGGCGATCGCTGTCGTTTTCCAGCGTCGACGGGTTCAGCTTCTGGTTTAGCAGCACTCCGCCGAGAATCGCTTCCGTCGGCAGTTTACCCACGGAGCCAATCACCGCCGTCGGGCCGAGGTGGTCGGTACCGGAGGCCGGGCTTGCCCCTTCCGCCAGCGGGGTGTGGGCTTTACGGCCGTCCGGCGTTGCCATGGTTGCTGCGCCAAACGGCACGTTTGCGGAGATAGACGACGTGCCCGCATAGTAGTTACCCCCAATCGGGCCGCGGCCGTAGCGTGGGTTATGGTACTGCTTCAGCTCTTCAATGTAGGTTTCGTAGGCACGGGTCAGCAGCAGGTCCACGCTGTCGTCGTCGTTGCCGTACTTCGGCGCGCCGTTGATCAGGCGCTGGCGCAGCTGCTCGTGGGTCAGCCCCTCGAAGTCATCCGCCAGCGCCGCCGCCAGCTGTTGCTGACCGATAACGCCCTGGTCAAACACCAGCTTCTTCACCGCTGCCAGGCTGTTGCCGAGGTTGGCGATCCCCACCTGTAGGCCGGAAACCCAGTCATACTTCGCGCCGCCCTGCTTAATGCTTTTCGCGCGTTCGATACAGTCGTCCACCAGCGCCGAGCAGAGAATATCGTGGACGTTCTCTTCCAGCATGGTGTCCACCACGTACTCGATCTCAATGGATTTGCGGGTGTAGTAGCGGATCTGGTTATCCCACGCCGCCATGACCTCATCAAAATTCCCGAAGTTACCGGCAGAAAGCGCTTTTTCCTGCGGCAGGAACACCTGGCCGCTGGTGGCGTCGCGACCGCCTTCCAGCGCCGCCAGCATCACGCGGGCGAAGTTGATAAAGCTCATGCCGGTGCAGCGATAGCCCCACTTGCCGCCAACGGCGGTTTCGATGCAGCCAATCGCCGCATAGTCATACGCGTCCTCTCGTTCCACGCCGAGCTTGATAAATTCCGGGATCACGATTTCATCGTTGTTAAACGCCGGCATCCCGAAGCCGCAGCGGATCACCTGCACGCAGGCGTCGAGGAAGTCGTTGCTCATGCCCGCGTGGTAGCGCACGCTCAGGTTTGGCTGAGTGGAGCGCAGGCGACCGCAGGATTCGAGAATGGCGTAAGAGAGCGGGTTGACCGCGTCCATCGGTTCACCGTTGACCAGCTTCTGGCCGCCGATGGTGACGTTCTGATACAGCGGACTGCCCGCAGAGGCTTTGGAGTGCGAGCCGGAGCGGATTTTGTTCACTTCCAGCAGCTTCAGCCAGCAGCTGTGCAGCAGCTCAATGGCGTGCTCGCGATCCAGACTCTGGTCCAGCTCCACGTCGCGGCGATAGTACGGGTAAAGGTACTGGTCCATACGGGCAAAGGAGACGGAGTGACCGTTGGACTCAATTTGCAGGATTAGCTGAATGAAGTAGCACAGCTGTAGCGCCTGCCAGAAGGTTTTTGGCGGCTCGTGAGCAATCACGTCGCAGTTTTCCGCCATGGCCAGCAGCTCGTCGCGGCGGCTGTCGCGGGTTTCTGTCGCGGCCATTTCACGCGCCAGGTCGGCAAAGCGTTTGATGTGCAGGCTTACGGCTTCCAGCACGATATCAATGGCTTTCAGGAACTGATCGCCGTGCAGATCGTCCAGCACCGTCAGGTTGATGCGCGACCGGCGCTCGGCCACTTTCGCGCGCAGGCCGTCAAGCCCTTTCTCCAGCACCAGCGGGAAATTCACCGCCAGGTGTGCGTCACCGGAGGTCATGTTGCCTTCCGCTTTGATGATGCCGGTTTCCAGCAGGCCTTTCTGCTCGTCGGTGAACATGCCGTAGCAGCGGTCCTGCACCGTCTGGCCGCGCCACCACGGGCAGATCTCATGCAGCACGCGCTTGTTCTCTTCGCTCACCGCAAAGCCTGCGCCCGGGCGGTCCGCCAGATCGTCGATCTCTTTCTCAATCCAGGAGACGGTGTATTCCGGGAAAATCGGCGCGGCGCGCACTTCGCTTGCCTGGTTACCGATAATCAGCTCGTCATGCTTGATCCAGATGGTACGCTCGGCCAGGTGATGCGCCAGCGCCAGTGCGCGACGTACCGGGATCGGCTTGTCCAGATGCTGCTGATACATTTCGGTATAATGCTGTGCGCGCTCGGTACAGACCGGCGGCTTAACGATATGCACCAGCGCCGTTTTGTGCGCCTTAATGCGCTCGCTGAGGGTGTTGAGATTCAGGGTTGTCATAGGTTTATCCTCGTAAGGTCGCGGTTAACCCTTTCTGGCAGGCGTACTGCTGCGCAAAGTCCAGCAGGGCAGGGTTATCCAGCGGTTTGTCAGGGGCAGAGTAGGGTTGGCCGAGCAGGGTGTATTTGTTCATGCCCAGCGTGTGATACGGCAGAAAATGAATATCGTGAACGCCGAGTTCGTCGGCGGCGAAATTGGTAATGGCGGTAACCGACGTTTCATCGGCGTTAAAGCCCTGGATCAGCGGCACGCGAATGGTGATTTTTTTCCCGGCGGCAGCCAGGCGCTTCAGGTTGTCCAGGATCCGTCTGGCTGAGCCATCGGTCCACTGTTTGAATACGTCACTGTCCACATGCTTCAGGTCCGCCAGGAACAGATCGACATACGGCAGTGACGGCTCGATATAATGCCAGGGGACGTGAAGGCAGGTTTCAACGGCGGTATGAATGCCTTGTTCATGGCTGGCTTTAAACAGGGCATGTGCCAGCGCCGGGTTCATGAACGGCTCGCCGCCGGAGAGGGTGATCCCGCCGCCGCTGCGGTCGTAGAAGGGCTTGTCGCGCAGCACGGTGGCCATAATCTCCTCCACCTGCTTCTCTTCACCGCAGACGGTAAGCGCCTGGGTCGGGCAGCAGTCGGTAAGGGCAGTGAGCGTCTCGTCGTTAAGCTTCTCACGATGAATGACCAGCCCGTTCAGCGCGCGTTCAACACACCCCGGCGCGGCCTGCTGACACAGGTCACAGCCGTCCAGGCACAGACGGGCATCAAACAGGACGTCCCGCGTGCGGGAGCGGCTTTCCGGGTTCTGACACCAGCGACAGCCCAGCGAGCAGCCTTTCAGGAATACTACGGTTCGAATACCGGGACCGTCGTGGGTGGAGTAACGCTGTATATTGAAGATCATTTTCTTGCCCTCGAATTACATATGAAGATTAAATTACTTTCGAATGAAAGTTATCTTGATATGGGTCAATTCCTGAGCAGGTTTTGCTGTGATAGGGTAAGTGCAGGCTAATTTTGAGGGTGACATCATGGAACTTTATCTCGACACATCTGACGTTGCGGCAGTCAAAAAGCTGGCGCGTATCTTCCCGCTGGCGGGCGTGACCACTAACCCAAGCATTGTGGCGGCGGGTAAAACGCCTCTGGAAGAGCTGCTGCCTGCGCTGCACGACGCGCTGGGCGGCAAGGGCCGGCTGTTCGCTCAGGTGATGGCGAAGACCGCCGAGGGAATGGTGGAAGACGCACGTAAGCTGCGCACGATAATCAATGACCTGGTGGTGAAAGTGCCCGTGACCGCAGAAGGGCTGGCGGCGATCAAAATGCTGAAAGCAGAAGGGATCCCGACGCTGGGTACGGCGGTGTACGGCGCAGCACAGGGGATGCTCTCCGCACTGGCGGGGGCTGAGTATGTGGCTCCTTACGTGAACCGCGTGGACGCGCAGGGCGGGGACGGGATCCAGACGGTAGTCGAACTGCAACAGCTGCTGACCCTGCATGCCCCGCAGTCAAAAGTGCTGGCGGCGAGCTTTAAAACCCCGCGCCAGGCGCTGGACTGCCTGCTGGCAGGGTGCGAGTCCATCACGCTGCCGCTGGACGTGGCGCAGCAGTTTATTACCTCTCCGGCCGTGGATGCGGCAATTGTGAAGTTTGAGCAGGACTGGCAGGGGGCGTTTGGACGGACGTCTGTCTGATGCTGTTGCCGGGTGGCGCTAACGCTTACCCGGCCTACGTTTGCATCGCTGTTGCCGGGTGGCGCTGACGCTTACCCGGCCTACGCTCGGGCCGTTGTAGGTCGGGTAAGGCGAAGCCGCCACCCGACTTTTTTACTGGCTACACACCTCACACCCGGGATTACGCATCAGCTTCATCTCGCGGAACTGGCAGGTCATCGCGTCATACATCACGATTTTACCCGCTGCGGGCGTGCCGTAGTGCGCCAGCACTTTGATCGCCTCCATCGCCTGCAAGGAACCGATAACGCCAACCAGTGGCGCCATCACGCCCGCCTCGACGCAGGTCAGCGCATTCTCGCCAAACAGACGGCTCAGGCAGCGGTAGCAGGGCTCTCCTTCAGCGTAGGTGAAGACGCTGATTTGCCCCTCCATGCGGATGGCCGCGCCGGAAATCAGCGGCGTTTTACGGGCAAAGCAGCCCGCATTGAGCTGGTTGCGAATGGCGACGTTATCGGTGCAGTCCAGCACCAGGTCATGCCGTGCAATCTGCGCAAACAGCGCGTCGTCATCCAGCATCGCGTCAATCAGGGTGAACTGAACGTTGGGGTTAATGCGCGCCAGCGCCGTGCGTGCTGATTCCACTTTAGGCTGACCGACCGTCGCGTCGCTGTGCAGCGTCTGGCGTTGCAGGTTGGACACCGACACGGTGTCGAAATCCAGCAGCGTCATGCTGCCGACACCCGCCGCAGCCAGGTATTGCGCCGCTGCGCAGCCCAGACCGCCCAGGCCCACAACCAGCACGCTGGCCGCCTTGAGCGCTTCCTGGCCCTCGAAATCAAACCCGCGTAGCACGATCTGGCGGTTATAGCGCATCATCTCCGGGTCGCTCAGTTCCACCGTCATGTCAGCCTCCGAACAGGTGGTTAAAGCGTTCCACTTCAACCCATTCGCCCGCCTCAACGTGGCCGCGATCGCGCTCCAGCACGATAAAGCAGTTACCCTGACTGAAGGAGCTAAAGATGTGCGAACCCTGATGCCCGGTGGTGCTCACCTCCAGCTCGCCGTCGGCGTTGCGCGCCAGAATGCCGCGCTGGAAATCGAGACGGCCCGGTGATTTTTTGAGGCGCGTTGCCGCCCGCACGCGCACACGCTCCGGCAGCGGGCTGGCATTGTTGCCTGAAAGCTTCGCCAGCAGCGGGATCACCAGCTGGTAGAAGGTCAGCGCGGCAGAGACCGGGTTACCCGGCAGGCCACAGAACCAGCTGTGCGGAAGTTTGCCAAACGCGAACGGTTTGCCCGGTTTAATCGCCAGCTTCCAGAAGGCGATTTCGCCCAGCTCTTCAAGCAGGCTTTTGGTGTAATCCGCTTCGCCAACCGATACGCCGCCGGAGCTGATCACCACGTCGGCAGAGGCGTCAGCGTCGATAAACGCCGCGCGCAGTTTTTGCGGATCGTCAGGAATGATACCGAGGTTAATCACCTCACAGCCCAGCTGCTCAAGCATCAGGTGCACCGCCAGACGGTTGGTGTCGTAAATCTGCCCCTCGTTCAGCGGCTGACCCGGAAGCTGTAGCTCGTCTCCCGTGGAGAACACCGCCACGCGCACTTTGCGGACCACGTCAATCTCCGCGATGCCAAGCGATGCCAGCACCGGCAGTTCGGCGACCGTCAGCTTTTGCCCGGCGGCAAAGACCGTTGCGCCCAGGGTAATGTCTTCCCCGATGTGGCGGATATTTTGTCCCGCTTTGACGCTGGCGGTAAAGCGCACGCCGTCGTCCGTTTGTTCGGTCTCTTCCTGCATCACCACGGCTTCACAGCCCTTTGGCACCGGTGCCCCGGTCATAATGCGCACGCAGGTGCCCGCTGGCCACTCACCGTTAAACGGCTGCCCGGCAAACGCTTTACCTGCCACCGGCAGCGGCTGACCCGTTTGCAGATCCGCCAGACGTACGGCATAGCCGTCCATCGCCGCGTTATCGAACCCCGGCACGTTCAGCGGCGAGACGATATCGCGCGCGGCAATACGGCCAAAACAGCGCACAAGCGGCAGTGTCTCAACGTCGTGCAGGGGAGTAATACGATCAAGCATCTGCGAGAGTGCCGTCTCAAGCGGCATCAGTCCGGCGGTAAAATCCATGGTGGGCTCCTGCGGAGTAACAACGAAAGCGCTCATTATGGCAGAAAAGTGCGGCTAACTGTATGACCCGATGGGTGTACGCTTTACATCACAGTTGCGTCTTTCTATATTCAAAAATCATCTGAAGATTCGTCGACGATAATGATATTTATAGAAAAAGCAGCCAGCCAGGCTGATGGGTGATGCGAAATGAGTAAAGCGGTTATCGCAATTCATGGCGGTGCCGGGGCAATCACCCGTGCACAGCTCAGTCCCGAGCAGGAGAAGCGTTATATTGATGCGCTGAACGCCATTGTGGAAACAGGCCAGCGCATGCTGGAAGCGGGCGACAGCGCGCTGGACGTGGTGACCGAGGCGGTACGTCTGCTGGAGGAGTGCCCGCTGTTTAATGCCGGTATTGGCTCGGTCTTTACGCGCGATGAAACGCACGAGCTGGATGCCTGCGTGATGGACGGCGTCACTCTGAAGGCGGGCGCGGTAGCGGGCGTCAGCCGTCTGCGTAATCCGGTGCTGGCCGCGCGTCTGGTGATGGAACAAAGCCCGCATGTGCTGCTGGCCGGGGCGGGGGCGGAAAAATTTGCCGTCGAGCACGGGATGGACACGGTCTCGCCCGATCTTTTTTCCACCGAGGAGCGTTACCGGCAACTGCTGGAGGCCCGTACAGCGGGGATGACGCAGCTGGACCATGCCGCGCCGCTCGATGAACGCAGCAAAATGGGCACGGTAGGCGCGGTGGCGCTGGATAAAGCCGGTAATCTCGCCGCCGCGACGTCGACAGGCGGTATGACCAACAAACTTCCCGGTCGCGTCGGCGACAGCCCGCTGCCGGGGGCCGGGTGTTACGCCAATAACGCCACCGCGGCGGTGTCATGCACCGGCACCGGCGAAGTGTTTATCCGCGCGCTGGCGGCCTACGACATTACCGCGCTAATGGATTACGGCGGATTAAGCCTGAGTGAGGCCTGCGAGCGGGTAGTGATGGAGAAACTGCCGGCGCTGGGCGGGATTGGCGGCTTAATTGCGGTGGATCGGGAGGGCAACGTGGCTCTGCCGTTCAACAGTGAAGGGATGTACCGGGCGTGGGGGTATGCCGGCGATGCGCCCAGCACAGGCATTTATCGTGAATAAGGGGGCATTGCGTGCCGCACCGTGAAGAGCTGGACAACTGCGAAGTGCTGGCTGTCCACCAACTGAATATTGCGTTTCAGGAAGAGCGGCAGTTCATCCCCGCAGTACAGAATTTATCGTTTTCGCTCAGGCGCGGCGAGACGCTGGCGATTGTTGGCGAATCAGGTTCCGGTAAATCCGTTACCGCGCTGGCGCTGATGCGTCTGCTTGAGCAGACGGGCGGGCAGGTCACCAGCGAGCGGATGCTGTTGCGCCGTCGCAACCGTCAGGTTATCGATCTCAACGAGCTGAGTGCGTCCCAGATGCAGGGGGTGCGCGGGGCAGATATTGCGATGATTTTTCAGGAGCCGATGACCTCCCTGAACCCGGTTTTTCCGGTGGGCGAGCAGATTGCCGAATCTATCCGCCTGCATCAGGGACTGAGCGGTGATGAGGCGCTCAACGAAGCAAAACGGATGCTGGAGCTGGTGCGTATCCCTGAGGCGCACGCGATTTTGTCCCGCTATCCGCATCAGCTTTCCGGCGGCATGCGCCAGCGGGTGATGATTGCGATGGCGCTGTCGTGCCGTCCGGCGGTACTCATTGCGGACGAACCCACCACGGCGCTGGATGTCACTATTCAGGCCCAGATCCTGCAACTGATTAAGGTGTTGCAGCAGGAGATGGAGATGGGGGTGATTTTCATCACCCACGATATGGGGGTGGTGGCGGACATTGCCGATCGGGTGCTGGTTATGCATCAGGGCAATGCCGTGGAAACCGGCACGGTGGAGCAGGTCTTTCATGCGCCGGTGCATTCTTATACCAAAGCGCTGCTGGCGGCGGTCCCGCGTCTGGGGGCCATGAATGGCAGTGATTTTCCGCGCCGTTTTCCGCTGATCTCACAGACCGAACAGGGCCAGCAGGAAGACGAAACCGAGCAGGATACGGTGGTTCCCGGCAGGCCAATTCTCGAAGTGCGTGACCTGGTGACCCGTTTTCCGCTACGTAGCGGGATCCTCAATCGCGTGAAGCGCGAAGTGCATGCGGTTGAAAACGTCAGTTTTGATCTCTGGCCGGGTGAAACGCTGGCGCTGGTGGGGGAGTCCGGCTGCGGTAAATCCACCACCGGACGGGCGCTGCTCAGGCTGGTGGCGTCGCAGGAGGGGAGCATCACCTTCAACGGTGAGCGCATCGACACGCTTCCTAACAGTAAATTGCAGGCGGTGCGCCGGGATATTCAGTTTATATTCCAGGATCCTTATGCGTCGCTCGATCCGCGCCATACGGTGGGGTACTCGATTATGGAGCCGCTGCGGGTGCATAACCTGCTCGACGGTGAAGCCGCGCAGCGCCGCGTCGCATGGCTGCTGGAGCGCGTGGGCCTGAAGCCGGAGCATGCCTGGCGTTATCCGCACGAATTTTCTGGCGGTCAGCGTCAGCGTATCTGCATTGCGCGGGCATTGGCCCTCAATCCGAAAGTGGTGATTGCGGATGAGTCCGTGTCAGCGCTGGATGTCTCTATCCGCGCGCAAATCATCAATCTCCTGCTCGATTTACAGCGGGATTTGGGCATTGCGTTTCTGTTTATCTCCCACGATATGGCGGTGGTGGAGCGGATCAGCCATCGCGTGGCGGTGATGTACATGGGGCAAATTGTTGAAATCGGCCCCCGTCGGGCGGTGTTTGAAAACCCGCAGCACCCGTACACCCGCAAGCTGATGGCTGCCGTACCGGTTGCCGATCCTGAGCATCGTCACGCCCAGCGCGTGCTGTTGCAGGACGAAATGCCGAGCAATATTCGTAAACGGGGCGAAACCCTGGAGCGCGTGGCGCTGCGTGAGGTGGGACCCGGTCATTTTGTCGCACCACCGCGTCAGGGCAATGCATTCTCGCGGTTATAACTTACAACAGGCAGGAGAACACAATGGTTCCTTTTGTTGCTCGTAAATGGCTGCTGGCCGCGAGCGTGACGGCTGCGCTGGCCGCCGCCCCCGCGTTCGCGGCGAAAGATGTGGTGGTGGCTGTGGGGTCTAACTTCACGACCCTGGATCCGTATGATGCCAACGACACCCTTTCTCAGGCGGTGGCAAAATCCTTCTACCAGGGGCTGTTCGGCCTGGACCGCGAAATGAAGCTGAAAAACGTGCTGGCGGAAGGCTATACCGTGTCGGACGACGGGCTGGTCTATACCGTTAAGCTCCGTACCGGCGTGAAGTTCCAGGATGGCACCGACTTCAACGCCGAGGCGGTTAAGGTCAACCTGGATCGTGCCAGCAATCCTGAAAACGGTCTTAAGCGCTACAACCTGTATAAAAATATCGCCCAGACCGAGGTGGTTGATCCGGCGACGGTGAAGATCACCCTCAAAGAGCCGTTCTCGGCGTTTATCAATATCCTGGCGCACCCCGCGACGGCGATGATTTCGCCCGCCGCCCTGAAAAAATACGGCAAAGAGATTGGCTTCCACCCGGTGGGGACCGGACCGTACGAACTGCTCACCTGGAACCAGACCGATTTTGTGAAGGTGAAAAAATTCGCCGGATACTGGCAGCAGGGGCTGCCGAAGCTGGATACCATCACCTGGCGGCCGGTAGTAGACAACAACACCCGCGCCGCAATGCTGCAAACCGGCGAAGCGCAGTTTGCCTTCCCGATCCCGTACGAACAGGCGGCGCTGCTGGCGAAAAACAGCAAGCTGGAACTGGTGGCCAGCCCGTCGATTATGCAGCGCTACATCAGCATGAACGTTACGCAGAAACCGTTTGATAACCCGAAGGTGCGTGAAGCCATCAACTACGCCATTAACCGCCAGGCGCTAGTGAAGGTGGCCTTTGCCGGCTACGCCACCCCGGCGACGGGCGTGATGCCGCCAACCATTGAGTACGCGCAAAGCTATCAGCCGTGGCCGTACGATCCGGCGAAAGCGCGGGAACTGCTGAAAGAGGCGGGCTATCCGAACGGCTTTAGCACTACGCTGTGGTCGTCGCATAACCACAGTACCGCGCAGAAGGTGCTGCAATTTACCCAGCAGCAGCTGGCGCAGGTGGGCATTAAAGCCAGGGTTACGGCGATGGATGCCGGACAGCGAGCGGCGGAAGTGGAAGGCAAAGGACAGAAAGAGAGCGGCGTGCGGATGTTCTACACCGGCTGGACGGCTTCAACCGGAGAAGCGGACTGGTCCCTGTCGCCGCTTTTTGCTTCCCAGAACTGGCCGCCAACGCTGTTCAATACCGCGTTCTACAGTAATCCGCAGGTGGATAAAGATCTGGCCGATGCCCTGAAAACCACCAAACCGGAAGAGAAAGCACGCCTGTACAAAGAGGCGCAGGACATTATCTGGAAAGAGTCGCCGTGGGTGCCGCTGGTGGTGGAAAAACTGGTCTCAGCCCACAACAAAGCGCTGACCGGTTTTTACATCATGCCGGATACGGGCTTTAGCTTTGATGACGCGGATTTGAAATAAAACTCATGCTGAATTATGTGTGTAAACGCCTGCTGGGGCTTATCCCGACGCTGCTGATTGTGGCCGTGCTGGTGTTTTTGTTTGTCCATATGCTGCCCGGCGATCCGGCGCGTTTGATTGCCGGACCGGAAGCGGATGCGACGGTTATTGAACTGGTGCGTAAACAGCTCGGTCTTGACCAGCCGCTGTACAGGCAATTTCTGCGTTACATTGGCAATGTCCTTCAGGGCGATTTCGGCATCTCAATGGTGTCGCGTCGTCCGGTGTCGGAGGAGATTGCCAGCCGCTTTATGCCTACCTTCTGGTTAACGATTGCCAGTATGAGCTGGGCGGTTGTCTTTGGCCTGGGCGCGGGGATTGTCGCCGCCGTCTGGCGCAACCGCTGGCCGGATAAGCTCGGTATGGCGCTGGCGGTCACCGGCATCTCTTTCCCGGCGTTTGCGCTGGGCATGCTGCTGATGCAGATTTTCTCCGTCGAGCTGGGCTGGTTGCCGACCGTCGGGGCCGACACCTGGAAGCACTACATTCTGCCCTCTATGACGCTAGGCGCGGCCGTTGCGGCGGTTATGGCCCGGTTTACCCGCGCCTCGTTTGTCGACGTGCTGAGCGAAGATTACATTCGCACCGCGCGGGCAAAAGGGGTGAGTGAGAAATGGGTCATTCTGAAGCATGGTTTTCGTAATGCGATGATCCCGGTGGTCACGATGATGGGGCTACAGTTCGGCTTCCTGCTGGGGGGCTCTATCGTGGTTGAGAAGGTCTTTAACTGGCCGGGGCTGGGGCGCCTGCTGGTCGACTCGGTCGATATGCGTGACTATCCGGTTATTCAGGCTGAAGTCCTGCTTTTCTCGCTGGAGTTTATTCTTATCAACTTAGTGGTGGATGTGCTTTACGCCGCCATTAACCCGGCCATCAGGTATAAGTAAGATGCGATTACTGAACTGGCGTCGCCAGGCCATTTTAAACGCTATGCCGGGGATCAGGCCGGACCATATTCGCACCCCGTGGGTTGAGTTCTGGCGTCGATTCCGTCGTCAGCCCGTCGCTATGGTCGCCGGGTTGTTTGTGTTACTGCTGATCCTGGTGGCGATTATCGCCCCCTGGATAGCCCCGTTTGATGCGGAAAACTACTTCGACTACGACCGGCTGAACGATGGTCCGTCGATGATGCACTGGTTTGGCGTTGACTCGCTCGGGCGCGATATTTTCAGCCGCGTGCTGGTAGGGGCGCAGATCTCGCTGGCTGCCGGGGTCTTCGCGGTGCTGATGGGCGCAGCAATTGGCACCGTGCTGGGGCTGGTGGCCGGGTACTACGAAGGCTGGTGGGACCGCATCATCATGCGTATCTGCGACGTGCTGTTTGCCTTTCCCGGTATTCTGCTGGCGATTGCCGTGGTGGCGGTGATGGGCAGCGGCATGGCGAACGTCATTATCGCCGTGGCGGTATTCTCGATTCCCGCTTTCGCGCGTCTGGTACGTGGCAACACGCTGGTGCTGAAGCAGCAGACCTTTATCGAGTCGGCGCGCAGCATGGGAGCCAGCGATGGCACCATCCTGTTCAGCCATATTCTGCCGGGAACGGTCTCGTCTATCGTGGTCTATTTCACCATGCGCATAGGCGTGTCAATTATCTCGGCGGCCAGCCTGTCGTTTCTGGGGTTAGGGGCACAGCCGCCGACGCCGGAGTGGGGCGCGATGCTGAACGAGGCGCGGGCGGATATGGTGATTGCGCCACACGTGGCGATCTTCCCGAGCCTGGCGATTTTCCTGACCGTGCTGGCGTTTAACCTGCTGGGGGATGGGCTGCGCGACGCGCTGGACCCGCGGATAAAAGGGTAGTGCTGTGGAATGTGCCGGGTGGCGGCTACGCCTTACCCGGCCTACAAAAGGGAAGCAGGGTGTTTAAACCCGGCTACCCCACAGGTCATACTCATCCGCGTTTTCAACCTTCACGCGAATAATATCACCCGGCTTAACCTGTGTTTCGCCGTTCAGGTACACCGCGCCATCGATTTCCGGTGCATCCGCCATGCTGCGGCCAATCGCGCCTTCTTCGTCCACTTCGTCGATAATCACCAGAATTTCGCGGCCCACTTTCTCCTGCAAGCGTTCAGCAGAGATCTGCTGTTGCAGCTGCATAAAGCGGTTCCAGCGCTCCTCTTTTACCTCTTCCGGTACCTGGTCCGCCAGCTCGTTGGCCGTTGCGCCTTCAACCGGGCTGTACTTGAAGCAGCCGACGCGATCCAGACGCGCCTCTTTCAGGAAGTCGAGCAGCATCTGGAAATCTTCTTCGGTTTCACCCGGGAAGCCGACAATAAAGGTGGAGCGCAGGGTCAGATCCGGGCAGATCTCACGCCACTGCTTGATGCGCGCCAGTTGGCGATCCACGGAGCCAGGACGTTTCATCAGCTTCAGAATGCGCGGGCTGGCGTGCTGTAGCGGGATATCCAGATACGGCAGGATTTTGCCTTCCGCCATCAGCGGGATCACATCGTCAACGTGCGGATAAGGGTAGACGTAGTGCAGGCGCGTCCAAATCCCGAGCTTAGCCAGCTGCTCGCACAGGCCGACCATGCTGGTTTTCACCGGCTCGCCGTTGTGGAAACCGGAGCGGTGTTTGACGTCCACACCGTAGGCGGAGGTGTCCTGGGAGATGACCAGCAGCTCCTTCACGCCCGCGTCGGCCAGGCGTTTGGCTTCTGCCAGCACCTCGCCAATCGGACGGCTCACCAGATCGCCACGCATCGACGGGATGATGCAGAAGGTACAGCGATGGTTGCAGCCTTCGGAAATTTTCAGGTAGGCGTAGTGGCGCGGCGTCAGCTTCACGCCCTGTTCCGGCACCAGGCTCAGGAACGGGTTGTGCTTTGGTTTGGGGACGTAGTGATGAACATGTTCCAGCACCTGCTCGTAGCTGTGCGGGCCGGTGATCTCAAGCACTTTCGGGTGCACTTCGCGGATCTGATCCACCTTCGCGCCCAGGCAGCCGGTGACAATCACTTTGCCGTTTTCCGTCAGGGCTTCACCAATGGCTTCCAGTGACTCCTGGACCGCGCTGTCAATGAACCCGCAGGTGTTGACGATCACCATGTCGGCGTTGTCGTAGCTTGGCACCACGTCATAGCCTTCAGTGCGAAGTTCAGTCAGGATGCGTTCGGAGTCCACCAGGTTCTTCGGGCAGCCGAGGGAGACAAAGCCGATTTTCGGCGGGTGCGTAACATTGCTCATAGGTTAAAAATTCATCAATTATGGAGTTATCAGGGCGGGATTTTACAGCGTATCGCGGGGGATTTATACACTCTTGATGGCGCAGTTGAGGCGGGCAATCGTTGTAACATTGTAAAGAATGTTAATCAGTTATCGTTTATTGATCTCAGGCATTACATTGTACAAAAAATGACCTTATCCTTAATAAGGTAACATGGCTGACAGGGGAGGAAATAGCATGTCCGTTGACAGACTGAAACGCGATCTGCTTAACAAGCTGATCAACGCCCGAATCGACCTGGCCGCATATCTGCAACTCCGCAAGGCGAAAGGGTATATGTCAGTCAGCGAAAGCGAAAATCTGCGTGATAACTTCTTTGAACTTTGCAATTTCATGCGTGAAAAAGCACCCATCCTGAAAGCGCACTACGCTGAAAGCGAATTAGTGGCGCTGCGCCGCGCCGCCGAGGTGCTCTCCATCGCCGGGGTCTGTTTGATGAACGGACGTCACGACTGCCCGAATTTTATTGCCGTTAACGCGGAGAAGCTTGAAAACTGCCTGACCACGCTCGCGCTTTGCATCATGTGTCTGAACAAGCCGGAAACGCTTGCCCGGCACTGAACCCGGGGGAGGCAACTCCCCCTTCTGATTAAGCTTTTGTAAAAGTGGTAACGCACCCGAGAACAGTGGCTAATCTTTAAGCCATATGTCGATAAAGGAGTGCGTTATGCCTCAATCCTCGCTGATTTTCCTTCCAGTCTTGTTATTCCCGCTTTCACTGCTTGCAGCACCTGAGACGGTTAAGGTCGACGTGCTACAGACAAAACTGGATCACCCCTGGTCGCTGGCGTTTCTGCCAGATAACAAGGGGCTGCTCATCACGCTCAAAGACGGGCAGCTTAAGCACTGGCAGGCAGGAAAAGGGCTCTCCGATCCGATTGTCGGCGTGCCGAAAGTGTGGGCGAGCGGCCAGGGCGGACTGCTGGACGTCGCGCTGGCCCCGGATTTTGCACAGTCACAGCGGGTCTGGCTCAGCTTCGCCGAGGCAGGTAATGATGGCAAAGCGGGTACCGCCGTGGGCTACGGGCGGTTGAGCGATGACCTTTCGCGCATTGAGGGCTTCCAGGTGGTGTTCCGACAGATGCCGAAGCTCTCTACCGGCAACCACTTTGGCGGACGGCTGGTGTTCGACGGCAAAGGCTATCTCTTTATTGGCCTGGGTGAAAACAACCAGCGCCCGACGGCGCAGGAGCTGGACAAGCTTCAGGGCAAGGTGGTGCGCCTGACGGAGGACGGAAAAGTGCCGCCGGATAATCCGTTTGTGAACACCGCCGGTGCGCGCCCGGAAATCTGGTCCTATGGCATTCGCAACCCGCAGGGGATGGCGATGAATCCGTGGAGCGACACGCTGTGGCTCAACGAACACGGACCACGCGGTGGGGATGAGATTAACATTCCTGAGAAGGGCAAAAACTACGGCTGGCCCCTGGCGACGCACGGGATTAATTACAGCGGCCTGAAAATCCCGGAAGCGAAAGGCGAGCACGTTGAGGGCACCGAAAAGCCGCTGTTTGTCTGGAAAGTATCGCCCGCCGTCAGCGGCATGGCGTTCTACAACAGCGACGTCTTCCCGCAGTGGAAAAACAAGCTGTTTATCGGCGCGCTGAAGGAGAAAGACGTGATCGTGCTGAGCGTGAAGGGCAATAGCGTGACGGAGGACGGACGCATTCTGGGCGATAAAGATCAGCGTATTCGCGATGTGCGCGTCGGGCCGGATGGCTATCTGTACGTGCTGACTGACGAGACGGACGGGCAACTGCTGAAAGTCAGCCCGTCCAGGTCGTAATCAGGTCACCGGGATCATCACCACGTTGCGATACGCCGGGCGCTCGCTAAGCTGTTGGATCCAGCGCTCCAGGTGAGGGCGCGGGCTCCAGCTAAGACCCATGTTAGTGAGGTTCCAGACGAAGGGGGCGACGGCGATATCGCCCACGCCGAAGGTGTCGCCGGAGAACCAGGCGTGCTTCGCCAGTTCGTCGTCCATCATCGCGAACAGGGATTCGCAGGCGTCCTGGGCGGCATGAATGGCGGGATAATCACGTTCGGCTTCCGGCGTGCGGACAAGCCCCATCAGGATCACCCGGTGCGTGGGGGAAAGCGTCTGGTTTGCCCAGTCCATCCATTTTTCGCCCTGCGCGCGGCGGGCTGGATTTTCAACCCACAGCCGACCCTGGCCGTACTGCGCGGCGAGATAACGCACGATGGTGTTGGACTCCCACAGCGTGGCGTCTGTCTCGTCATCGCGCAGCAACGGCACCAGTCCGTTTGGGTTCATCGCCAGATAGTCGGCGTCTTTATTCACCCCGAACGCCATGCCAGCCATGATTTGGTTGAACGGTAAATCCAGCTCCTCCAGCGTCCAGAGCACTTTCTTCACGTTAGTCGAATTGTTCCTGCCCCACAGCGTAATCATATTTACTCCCGATGAGATGTGAATCCGAGTCAGCTTTTCGCCATGGTGAGATAAACCTAACAATTACGCAACAGATGCTAAAAAAAACGCCGCAATCAAAGCGTATCTGAATGTTATTGCATAAACTTTAAAAACTTTACCTGGAACAGGTTTCTTTGAACGCTGTAGTGCGCTATTACTCATCGCTTCTTGCGACACGGTGATTGTGACGTGATTTTTAGAATGGACACTCGGGTGGCATTTATGACGCAAAAAACTTCTTCTCTGCGCAGCCTGGCGGCAGGCTCGGCGCTGCTTTTCCTTTTTGCCCCAACGCTCCATGCGGCGGAACAGACGGCGCCCGAAGCGCCGCCTGTCGATGCGCGCGCCTGGATCCTGATGGATTACGCCAGCGGGAAAGTGCTGGCGGAAGGTAACGCCGACGAAAAACTCGACCCGGCGAGCCTGACGAAAATTATGACCAGCTATGTGGTCGGTCAGGCGTTGAAAGCGGGCAAGATCAAGCTGGATGACATGGTCACCGTCGGCAAAGATGCCTGGGCGACGGGTAACCCGGCGCTGCGCGGCTCGTCCGTCATGTTCCTGAAGCCCGGCGATCAGGTCTCCGTTTCCGATCTGAATAAAGGGGTCATTATTCAGTCGGGAAATGATGCCTGTATTGCGCTGGCCGATTACGTCGCAGGCAGTCAGGACTCATTCATTGGGTTGATGAATGGCTACGCGCAAAAACTGGGTCTGACCAACACCATCTTTAAAACCGTTCACGGCCTGGATGCGCCCGGTCAGTTCAGTACCGCGCGCGATATGGCGCTGCTGGGCAAAGCGCTGATCCATGACGTGCCGGATGAGTACGCCATCCATAAAGAGAAAGAGTTTACCTTCAACAATATCCGCCAGCCTAACCGTAATCGTCTGCTCTGGAGCAGTAACGTTAACGTGGACGGCATGAAAACGGGGACGACCGCCGGGGCCGGATACAACCTGGTGGCCTCCGCGACGCAGGGCGACATGCGCCTGATCTCGGTGGTGCTGGGGACGAAAACCGACCGCATTCGTTTTAATGAATCCGAAAAACTGCTGACCTGGGGTTTCCGCTTCTTTGAAACCGTCACGCCGATTAAGCCGGACGCCACCTTCGTCAGCCAGCGCGTCTGGTTTGGGGATAAAAGCGAAGTGAACCTGGGGGCAGGTGAAGCGGGTTCTGTCACCATTCCACGCGGTCAGCTGAAAAACCTGAAAGCCAGCTATACCCTGACCGAGCCACAGCTGACCGCGCCGTTGAAAAAAGGCCAGGTGGTCGGGACGATAGATTTCCAGCTTAACGGCAAATCCATTGAGCAGCGTCCGCTGGTGGTGATGGAAGCGGTGGAAGAGGGCGGCTTCTTCAGCCGGATGTGGGACTTTGTGTTAATGAAGTTCCACGGCTGGTTTGGCAGCTGGTTCAGCTAGGTTTTTGCCGGGTGGCGCTGCGCTTACCCGGCCTTCGTTTGAGCCGTTGTAGGCCGGGTAAGGCGAAGCCGCCACCCGGCACAACCTCAATACATCAACTTCACCTGCTGCGCCTTTGCATACGACACCAGCTCGTCATCCGGGCGGCAATCACTGACGATGGCGTCAAAGCGCGACAGTTCCCCCATCCTTGCCGGACGAACCTTGCCAAATTTACTGTGATCAACCACCAGCACATGCTGCTGTGCGGCGTTGAGCGCCCACTGTTTCACCGGTAACTCTTCAAGATTAAAACAGGTTGCCCCCTGTTTCACATTCACACCCGCCGCAGAGTAAAAGGCGATATCCGGACATACATTGCTCAGCGTGTCCTGAATATTCAGCGGTTTGAAGATGGCGTTGCTGGCATGAAACTCGCCGCCGCACAAAATCACCCGGCACGCCGGTTTCTCCTGCAAGGCCAGGAAGGTGTTTAGCGAATAACAGACGGCGGTAAAGGGAACGGTGCTGTCGATGGCCTCGATGATCCACGGGGTTGTCGTACCGCAGTCAAAAAACAGCGTTTGATGCGGCTGCACCAGCGAGGCGGCGAGCCGCGCGGCTTTGCGCTTCTCTTCCACCAGGCGTGTTTTTTGATCGCTTAACAGATAATGGCTGGCGCTACGCGGCTCCAGAACAATATACCCGCCAAGCAGCACAACGGGGGCGCTGTCGCTGTTCAGATCGCGACGAATGGTCATTTCAGACACGCCAAGCAGGGTAGCGGCTTCCTTAAGATGCAGCTTATCGCTGCGCTTCAGCGCCTGAAGTAGCTGAGCAATGCGGTCATCGCGACGTGTTTCCATAGATCCTCGGGCTAAAAAAGTGAGCCCCCGCAGGGCGGGGGCTCAAGTGTAACCTGACGGACCGGGGTTAGTCACGTATCCAGCCTTTGCGGATCGGAAGGGCAAACAGAACGCGATAGGCCTGTGATAATCCACGATAAAGCGCCGGACCAAAGAGGCTCCACAGGATGGCTGCGCTGACGCAGCCCATCAGCCCCACCAGGAAACCGCCGACCATATCCAGCGGCCAATGTACGCCCAGGTAGACGCGGGACCAGGCGATGGCGACCGCCACGCCCATCAGCACCATGCCGGACCACAGGCGATGCCAGAACAGGAAGGCCAGCGCAAAGGTGAAGATCACCGTGCCGTGATCGCTCGGGAACGAGTCATCCGGCGCATGGTGCAGGAAGTTGTAGCCGACGCGATCGACAAACGGACGATCGTGCGGGAAGGCGTGGCCCAGCACGTAGCTTGCCAGCACGCTCACGCCGATCGCCATCGCCATTTTGATCACCAGATGGCGCTGGGCGGTGACCTGTGTACGAGGTCCCCATAACCAGAGGATCACCGCCAGCGCCGGTACAATGCTGATCACATCTTTCGCAATGAAGGTGGCGAGATCGATCATCCATTCCGGTGATGCTGGCGTGGCGTTGAGCAGGTAAAACAGTTCGTAGTTCAGATTTTCTAACATAATCTCGTTACTCTTTAGCAAACCAGGTGGAAACCAGCCCGTAAACCAGCACCTGGGAAAACCAGACCCACCACCCGGCCCACAGGTTGTGAGAGAAAAAATGCGCGCCGCGCATGACCTGCCCGAATCCCATCAGCAGCCCCATAACAACGCCTAACGCGACAAAGGACCAGGCCAGGCGCGGACGTTCACGCCAGAAGGCAAAAAACAACCCCATCACCATAAACCCGCTTGAGGCGTGGCCGCCGGGAAAGCAGCGTCCCGGTCCGCTGTCTGCCGGAACGGCGCTGAACAGGGGATACGAGACGGCTTTGCCGCCATACTCCACCAGATCCCACGGACAGCTGTGGTGGCTTATGCTTTTCAGCACCCCAACTACCAGCGCCCCCAGCCCCATCAGAAGCGCGGCCGTCACCAGCCGGGCATTGCGTTTGTAAGCGCCGTAAATCAGCGATGCGGCAGCCAGCGCAATGGTCACATATTTCGCCAGCCGATGGTTCAGCAGATCCAGCAGCGGGTTTTGCTGTAGCGGGAAATGGTGCGTCGCCGCGTCATACCAGAAGCCGGTTATCCATCGGTCAAGCGATTCATCGCGCGAAAGCCAGGTAAAAAGCAGCGCAAGGACGATCAGCCCGAAAAGCTGATAACCATAAAAGCGGGCAGGCAAACGGTAAAGGCTTTTTGTCTTATTTGTCGGTAACTTAGATAATTCTGAAGGGCTGACGGCGTGTGTCATAGTTTCGGTCAATAACGTGAAATAGCACTATCATAGGGAGGGCAACTTAAGGAAACCTTAAACAATAACGATAAGTGCCTTATTTCTGTGTTTTCACGTGATTATGCTATCTCAGACAGCGGCAATTCATTACACTCATCGCGATTTTTTCATACTAAAGAGATTGCATGATAAACCGTTCTTCTTCCGGTAATCGTCTGGGTCGTCAGGCGTTACTTTTTCCTCTGTGCCTAGTGCTTTACGAATTCTCTACCTACATCGGCAACGACATGATCCAGCCAGGCATGCTGGCTGTGGTTGAGCAGTACAACGCAGGTATTGAGTGGGTACCTACATCCATGACCGCCTATCTGGCGGGCGGCATGTTTTTACAGTGGCTTTTAGGGCCGCTGTCGGATCGTATTGGCCGCCGCCCGGTGATGCTGACGGGCGTGGTGTGGTTTATCGTCACCTGTCTCGCCACGCTGCTGGCGCAGAACATTGAGCAATTCACGCTGCTGCGTTTCCTTCAGGGCGTGAGCCTGTGCTTTATTGGCGCCGTGGGCTACGCCGCTATTCAGGAGTCGTTTGAGGAGGCGGTATGTATCAAAATAACCGCGCTGATGGCGAACGTGGCGCTGATTGCGCCGCTTCTGGGGCCGCTGGTGGGAGCCGCATGGGTCCACGTTGCGCCGTGGGAAGGGATGTTCGTCCTCTTTGCCGCGCTTGCGGCCATCTCTTTCTTTGGGCTGCACCGTGCGATGCCGGAGACCGCCACCCGCCTGGGCGAAAAGCTCTCGCTTAAAGAGCTGGGGCGTGACTATAAGGCGGTGCTGAAAAACGGTCGTTTTGTCGCGGGCGCGCTGGCGACGGGCTTTGTCAGCCTGCCGCTGCTGGCGTGGATTGCCCAGTCGCCGGTCATTATCATCAGCGGCGAACAGCTTAGCAGCTATGAGTATGGCCTGTTACAGGTGCCGATTTTTGGCGCGCTGATTATCGGTAACCTGGTGCTGGCGCGTCTGACGTCGCGACGTACCGTGCGTTCGCTGATTATTATGGGTGGCTGGCCCATAGCGGCAGGGCTGATTATCGCGGCGGTGGCGACCGTAGTCTCGTCCCATGCGTACCTGTGGATGACGGCGGGGCTGAGCGTTTATGCGTTTGGTATTGGCGTGGCGAATGCCGGCCTGGTGCGCCTGACGCTGTTCGCCAGTGAAATGAGTAAAGGCACGGTGTCTGCCGCGATGGGGATGCTGCAAATGCTGATTTTCACCGTCGGTATTGAGGTGAGCAAGCATGCCTATGCTTTCGGCGGTAACGGACTGTTCAGCCTGTTTAACCTCGCCAACGGCGTGCTGTGGATTGCCCTGATGGTGGTATTCCTGAAAGACAAACGCGTCGGAAACGCCCTGCAACCGTAATCCTTATTCCCTCTCCCCCGTGGGCGAGCTCGGGACAGTCCCCTCTCCCTGTGGGGGAGGGTAGGATGAGGGCACCAGAGCGCACGGAATCAATTAAACGGCGCCTCCCCGTCCAGCACCCTATCAATTACGTCCAGCACCCCTTCGTCATTATTGTTCGGTGCTTCATAGCGGGCCACCGCCTTAATGTGTGGTCTGGCATTGGCCATCGCGAAGCCAAACCCAGCCTGGCGCAACATCTCCACGTCGTTACCGCTGTCGCCAAAGGCCACCACTTCACTGTCCTCAATGCCCCAGCGCGCTTGCAGGATCCGCAGGCCGTTAGCTTTGTGTACGCCGGGGATAATCAGGTCGATACTACCGTGTCCCGTGGTCACCGGCACCATGATGTCGCCAAGCTTCTCATGCAGCAGCGCCTGAATGCGCGGAATTTCGTCGTCAGAGACGTTTAGCCCGAATTTGAAGAAAATATCGTTGAGGTTGTCAAAGCTGCTGACGCTTTCAAGGCGGTGATAGTATTTCGCAGCAATCTCTTTGAAGAGGTCGTTATACGTTTTCAGCGTGTAGGCGCTGTTTTTTCCGCAGGCAATTATCTCAATGCCGGGCACGTCGTTTAACAGGGTGGCGACGGTCAGAAAATGCTCTTTCGACAGTTCGCCGTTAAACACGTCTTCGCCCGCATCCACCACCCAGCCGCCGTTTTCGGCGACGAAGGCAATTTCATGGGCGATCTCCGGGAAAAATGAGATCAGCTGGTAGTACTGGTTTCCGCTGGCGACCACAAAACGGATGCCTTGCGCTTTCATGCGCGCGTACTGCGCCAGAAAACGCGCGCGGTTATAGGTTTTCGCATCGCTCAGGAAGGAGCCATCCATGTCGACTGCAATCAGTTTAACGCTCATATCCCTTCTCCATTGACGTTGTTTCTGCTTCCGGTTTTGCCACCGCTCGCGCCACCAGGGCGGCAATAATGACTAACCCTAAGACCACCAGCATCGCGCTGCGTAACCCGTAGTGCTCACCGAGGAATCCAAGCAGCGGCGGGCCCACCAGGAAAGCGAGGTAGCCCGTGGTCGCCACGACGCTCACGCGCGTCGGCGCGTCGGGGCCGGTATCGCTGGCAGCGGAAATGGTCAGCGGGAAGCCAAGGGAGGCGCCCAGTCCCCACAGGATCACCGACACGCCGGCAATCCAGTCCACATCCACAAAGATAATCATCGCGATGCCCAGCCCACCCAGCAGGGCGCTGGCACGGACGACAGCCACGCGGCTGTAACGGTCGATAAACCAGCCCCCGGTAAAGCGTCCGACGGTCATGCCGAGCGTAAACCCGGCGTAAATCAGCGAGCCGGAGGTGGGGCTAAATCCGTGCCCGTCCACCATCAGCAACGGTAGCCAGTCGTTGGCGGAGCCTTCAGCAAACGCCATCGCCAGTACCACCACGCCAATCAGCATCAGCTGGAAATCGCGATAGAAGGGCAACCCTTTTGCCGCAGACTTCTGTTCGTCCGAGGCATTTTGTCCTGTGCCTGCGGGAATAGCCCTGATGCCGGTGAGGATCGGGATAATGCAGACCAGCGCCGCGAGTAAAATGTGCACATTGGCCGCAATGCCCAGCGCCGTCAGCGCCATCCCTATGCCCGCGCCCGCCAGCGTGCCGAGGCTGTAAAAGCCATGCATCATCGGCAGCACCGTTTTGTTCATCGCCTGTTCAACGGAGGCCCCCTCGACGTTAATGGCCACTTCCGCCGCACCAAAGCTGCCGCCAAACACCATCAGGCCAAGGGCAAACATCAGCGGCGAGGCGAACCACAGCGCCACGCTCAGACCGAGCATTCCCACCACGGCGCAGCACATGGTGGTGCGGATCACCGCGCGCGTGCCAAAGCGTTTCACCAGCCAGGCCGAGCAGAGAATGCCGCTCATCGAGCCAATCGACAGGCCAAACAGCACGATCCCCATCTCCGCCGTCGAAACGGATAGCGTATCGCGGATTGCCGGGGTGCGCGTTGCCCAGGAAGCCATCAGCAGCCCGGGGATGAAGAAGAACATAAACAGCGCCCACATGCGCAGATGCAGGGCTTTGCGAGGAGAAGTTAGCGTCATTGGGATCAGCACCAGAAGTACAACAATAGCGACAACACTAGCAACTTTGTGTACATTTGTACATAAACCGGATGAGGATTTTATGAGCAGACCACCGAACGACCCTAACCGCCGCGAGAAGATACTCCAGGCGACGCTGGACACCATTGCTGAGCACGGTATTCATGCCGTCACGCACCGCAAAATTGCCACCTGCGCAGGCGTGCCGCTGGGGTCGATGACCTACTATTTCGACGGGATGGAGTCGCTTCTGGAGGAGGCATTCACGTGGTTTACGCAGCAGATGTCTCAGCAGTACCGGGATTTCTTCGCGGGGGTTACGGGGCGCGAGAGGGCGTGCGAGGCCATTACCACGCTGATCCACAGTTCAGCCGTGACCACGCCACACAATATGGCGCTGATGTATCAGCTGTACGCGTTTATGCACCGCAGCGCCGCGCTGAAAACGGTGATGCAGGACTGGATGAAGATGAGCCAGGCTACGCTGGAGCAGTGGTTTGATCCGGCCACCGCCCGCGCGCTGGATGCGTTTATCGAGGGGATGACGCTGCATTTTGTGACCGATCGGTCGCCGTTAACTCGGGAGGAGATCCGGGTGATGGTGGGGCGAATTGCCCGTGAGCAGATGCCACGCGATTAGCAGAAGGGCACCATGATGTTACCGGCCCAGAACTTTTGCCTGGAGTCGATTCGACTACTCTGCTTGCCGGGTACCGGCTTCGCCTTACACGGCCTACAATCCTGAATCTTAAATTTGTATTTCTTCAGGCAACAAAAAACCCATCAACCTTGAACCAAAACGGCGGGGTTGATGGGCTCCACAAATTGGGGACATCAAAGAAAAGCAGTGGCACTAGTTATGACTGCACCCTGCGTAAAAAGTTCTGCGCGTAACGAAAATTTTTTGCGCCACACGCAAACTTGAGATTTATCCGAGTCCAGGCCAGATAATGATGATCAGCGTACCTGCCAGCGTCAGCAGCACGTTGGCGATTGCGTACGTGCCTGCATAGCCCAGCGCCGGGATATTGCTGCGCGCGGTGTCGCTGATGATCTCCATCGCCGGTGCGCAGGTGCGCGCGCCCATCATCGCGCCGAAGAGCAGGGCGCGGTTCATGCGCAGCACGTAGGCGCCGAAGAGGAAACAGATCACCACCGGTACCAGGCTGACGATAAGTCCGGAAACCAACATTTGCCAGCCGACCGCGCCCAGGCCGTTGCCAATGCCGCTCCCGGCGCTTAATCCGACACCCGCCATAAAGACCATCAGACCGAACTCTTTCACCATGTTCAGCGCCCCCTGAGGGATATAGCCGAAGGTGGGATGGTTCGCTCGCAGGAAGCCCAGCATGATCCCGGCGAACAGCAGACCGGCTGCGTTACCAATGCCGAAGCTAAAGTTGCTGAACTGGAAGGTTATCATCCCGATCATCAGGCCGACAATGAAGAAGGCGCAGAAGGCTAACAGGTCCGTCACCTGGCTGTGGATCGAGATAAAGCCGATACGGTCGGCAACGGTTTTAACCCGTCGGGCATCGCCGCTGACCTGCAACACATCGCCTTTATTGAGCACCACGTTATCGTCGATAGGCATTTCAATCTGGCTGCGGATCACGCGGTTGAGGAAACAGCCGTGGTCGGTCAGCTTCAGCTGTGCCAGACGGCGGCCCACGGCGTTGTGGTTTTTCACCACAATCTCTTCGGTGACGATACGCATGTCCAGCAGGTCGCGGTCAAACACCTCTTTCCCGTTGCGGAAGCTCGGATCGAGACGCGCGTGGGCGTCCGGGTAGCCAACAAGGGCGATGTCATCGCCCATCTGGAGCACCGCGTCACCGTCCGGGTTTGCCAGAATGCCGTTACGACGGATACGTTCGATGTAGCAGCCGGTCTGACGGTAGATCCCCAGCTCGCGCAGGTTTTTCCCGTCGGTCCAGGCAACCAGCTCCGGCCCGACGCGGTAGGCGCGGATCACCGGCAGGTAAACTTTACGTTTGGAGTCCGTGTCCAGGCCGCGCTCGCGGGCGATGGTCTGGGCGCTGGTCTGAAGATCCTGATGCTGAAGTTTTGGCAGATAGCGCGCGCCAACAATCAGGCTCACCAGACCAATCAGATAGGTCAGGGCATAGCCCAGACTCAGGTTGTCTAGCGCGGAGGAAAGCTGCGTGCCTGCCATGCCAGAATGACGAAGCGTATCCCCCGCGCCAACAAGCACCGGCGTGGAGGTCATCGAGCCTGCCAGCATACCGGCCGTTAAGCCGATGTCCCAGCCAAACAGTTTGCCCAGCCCTAACGCAATCAGCAGGGCGCTACCGACCATCACCAGCGCCAGCATCAGGTAATTTTTGCCGTCTCGGAAGAAAATGGAAAAAAAGTTCGGACCGGCTTCCACGCCTACGCAAAAAATAAACAGCATGAAACCTAAGTTAAGCGCGTCCGTGTTAATACTGAAATGTTGTTGACCTAATAACAGGGAGACGACTAAAACGCCAATGGAATTACCAAGTTGAACTGAACCCAGGCGTAATTTACCCAGACAAAGGCCCAGCGCCAGTACCACAAATAATAACAGGATGTAATTCCCATTTAACAAGTCTGCGACGTTTATATTCACGGAGGCTAACTTCTTGTTTACCAGTAAGTTGTTGAATGAAAGGACTATTTGGGCTACTGTTTTCAGAGTCAGGGAATCACTTTGCATCTCCCTGCTTCCTGATAAATACCCTAAACACTAGCAGTCGGTTAGTTTAATCGTAATAGCTACCGACAGCCACCTATTATCGCACGACTTTTGTGCGTGCTTTGGCAAGGATTGCCGCATTGCTTTATCTGACTGGGCGTCCACCGGACGATTTTTGTATTTGATAGAGATAAGTCAGGAGGATAGTTTGAACTTTAAACGAAACTGGGCTGGCGTAATCAGCTGTTTTTTGCTGTTTACGGTCGTTTGCATGTCGCTCGCTTTTAACGTGAAAGGCGCCTTCAGAGCGTCCGGTCATCCCGAGCTGGGCCTGTTGTTCTTCATCCTGCCGGGGGTAGTCGCCGGTTTTCTCTCGCGTAAAGGCGAGGTGGTGATGCCGCTTATTGGGGCAATGCTTGCGGCCCCGCTCTGCCTGCTTCTGATGCGCGTGCTGTTTCTCTCGTCGAGAAGCGTCTGGCAGGAAGTGGCGTGGCTACTGAGTGGCGTTTTCTGGTGTGCGCTGGGCGCGCTCTGTTTCTTATTTACGCGCAGCCTGCTGCAACAGAGGAAGCACCGTAAATAAAAACGCCCTCAGGGTGAGGGCGTCTTCGCATTACTGAGCCGCAAACAGGCCCAGGTGTTCTTTGGCGTAGGCCTCAAAATCAGTGCAGCCGCCGATGTGTTTCTGATCGAGGAAGATCTGCGGCACGGTTTCAACCGGTTTACCCACGGTTTTTTCCAGATCGGCTTTAGTGATGCCTTCCGCGTGGATATCCACGTAACGGAAGTTGAAATCATCACGTTCTTCAGTCAGTTTCTCTGCCAGCTCTTTCGCGCGTACACAGTAAGGGCATCCTGGACGACCAAAAATTACTGCAAACATTTCTCTCTCCTCAAAAAACAAGCCTGACGGCGAATGGCGCCTATAGTGCACGATAACCTGCCGTCATGGAAAGAAGGTTTCACCTGTCACTTTGATACAGTCAGGCTATGTTTCGCCAATTACATCAGGTGGATCATTGCCTATACTGGCTGCCATACGTTTTACGCAACACAAAGAGAGACAAAATGACGCCAACCATTGACCTGCTTCGTTCCCACCGTTCCATTCGCCATTTCACCGATGAGCCGATTACCCAGGCGCAGCGGGAAGCGATCATCGACAGCGCAAGAGGCACCTCCAGCTCCAGCTTTTTGCAGTGCAGCTCCATTATCCGCATCACCGATCCGGCGATGCGTGAGCAGCTGGTAACGCTGACGGGCGGACAAAAGCACGTTGCCCAGGCGGCTGAGTTCTGGGTGTTCTGCGCCGATTTTAACCGTCATCTGCAAATCTGCCCCGAGGCCGAGCTGGGGCTGGCGGAACAGCTGCTGCTGGGCGTGGTGGATACGGCGCTGATGGCGCAAAACGCGTTCACGGCGGCGGAATCGCTGGGGCTTGGCGGCGTCTATATTGGCGGGCTGCGTAACAACATCGAAAGCGTGACGGAACTGCTGAAGCTGCCGAAACACGTGCTGCCGCTGTTTGGTCTGTGCCTCGGCTGGCCGGCGGATAACCCGGATCTGAAGCCGCGCATTCCTGCTGCGATGCTGGTGCATGAAAACCACTACCAGCCGGTCGACCAGGACGTTCTGCATCAATACGATGAAGAGCTGGCGAACTACTATCTGACGCGCGACAGCAACAACCGCCGCGACACCTGGAGCGACCATATTCGTCGCACCATCATTAAGGAGAACCGCCCGTTCATTCTCGATTACCTGCACAAACAGGGCTGGGCAACGCGGTAGTCCATTCCTCCTGCGCCTCGTGTATGATAGGCAGGCTTTTACCATGTCTTTAGAGAGGTGCAGGGTGAAAATTGCCATATTGTCCCGGGATGGAACGCTCTATTCATGTAAACGCCTGCGAGAAGCGGCGGCGAAACGCGGACATCAGGTTGAGATCCTCGATCCGATGTCCTGCTATATGAACATCGACCCTGCGGCATCGTCGATTCATTACAAAGGCCGCAAACTCCCGCATTTTGATGCGGTAATTCCCCGCATTGGCTCCCAGATCACCTATTACGGTACGGCTGCGCTGCGCCAGTTTGAAATGCTGGGAAGCTATCCGCTCAACGAGTCCGTGGCGATCTCCCGCGCCCGCGATAAGCTGCGCTCGCTGCAACTGCTGGCGCGCCAGGGGATCGATCTGCCCGTCACCGGGATTGCCCACTCCCCGGACGACACCAGCGATTTAATCGACATGGTGGGCGGTGCGCCGCTGGTTATTAAGCTGGTGGAAGGTACGCAGGGTATTGGGGTGGTACTGGCGGAGACGCGTCAGGCGGCGGAAAGCGTGATCGACGCGTTTCGCGGTCTGAATGCCCATATTCTGGTGCAGGAGTATATTAAAGAGGCCAACGGGTGCGACATCCGCTGCTTTGTAGTGGGCGATGAAGTGGTGGCCGCCATAGAGCGGCAGGCGAAAGAGGGCGACTTCCGCTCTAACCTACACCGCGGCGGTATCGCGCGGGTGGCCCTTATTAGCGAGCGCGAGCGCGAGATTGCGGTGAAAGCAGCGCAGACGCTGGGCCTGGACGTGGCGGGGGTCGATCTGCTGCGTGCCGGGCGCGGGCCGCTGGTGATGGAAGTCAACGCCTCGCCGGGGCTGGAAGGGGTGGAAAAAACCACAGGCGTCGATATTGCAGGTAAAATGATCGCATGGATTGAACGCCATGCGACGCCGGGATTTTGCCTGAAAACGGGCGGTTAAATGGATCGGCGCGCACTTTTTGCGTAATCTGGACAACGTTTTTATTTAAGAGGCTGCACAGCGATGGATTTACAGGTCGTACCTACACTGGATACGTTACGTCAATGGCTCGATGATGCCGGTATTACTTTCTTCGAATGCGACTCCTGCCAGGCGCTGCATCTGCCTCACATGCAAAATTTCGACGGCATTTTCGATGCCAAAATCGATCTGATCAACGACGTGATCCTTTTCTCCGCGCTGGCCGAAGTAAAGCCTTCAGCGCTGCTGGCGCTGGCCTCTGATCTGTCAGCGATCAACGCCAGTTCTTTGACGGTGAAAGTGTTTCTCGGCATACAGGATGATAATCTGCCAAAGCTGGTGGTTTGCCAGTCTTTATTCTCCGGCGCGGGGCTCTCCTTCAAGCAGTTCGCCTGGTTTATGCGCCTGAGCGAAGAGCAAATTTCCATGGTAATGATGGAAGCCAACGCACATCACCTGCTGTATAGCGCGGAAGATGACGCCGAGAATAATGATGCATCTCCCAATTTTCTCCACTAAGCCTGTCTGACTTTTGCGCAGTCGCTGCCAGAGCGGCTGCATAACACCGTTTTTTCTGCTGCTTTTAACCTTTCTTTAAAGAGTTTTTCACCTCCTCTGCGGCCGTTTCGGCTTATCACGTAGACATAATCTGCATAAAAAATTGATAAAAGGCGTTTTTTCGTCTGGGCTATAGCCGGAGACACGGGCTACAGTTATTCTTGCGGTGCTTAAAAAAGCGAGCGGAACCTGCCGGAATGAGGGGGGTATTTTATTTCGGGCAGAGCGACAAACTATGCATGATTATTGCATATCTTCAGGCTGCACAGTTTTGGTTCGTTTGTTAACGAACTTTCAGAAGGAATAACAATATGATCGCCTTGAATAAAAAATGGTTATCGGGTCTGGTTGCGGGTGCTCTGATGGCCGTCTCTGCCGGCACGCTCGCTGCGGAACAAAAAACGCTGCACGTCTATAACTGGTCTGACTATATTGCGCCGGACACCGTCGCGAATTTTGAAAAAGAGACCGGCATTAAGGTTGTCTACGACGTATTCGATTCCAACGAAGTGCTGGAAGGCAAACTGATGGCGGGCAGCACCGGTTTCGATCTGGTGGTGCCGTCGGCAAGCTTCCTGGAGCGTCAGCTGACCGCCGGTGTCTTCCAGCCGCTGGACAAGAGCAAATTACCGAACTGGAAAAACCTCGATCCGGACGTGCTGAAGCTGGTGGCGAAGCACGATCCTGAGAATAAATACGCGATGCCTTACCTGTGGGCGACCACCGGTATTGGCTATAACGTGGATAAAGTCAAAGCGGCGCTGGGCCCGGACGTCAAGCTGGACAGCTGGGACGTGGTGCTGAAGCCGGAAAACCTCGAGAAGCTGAAAAGCTGCGGCGTCTCTTTCCTCGATGCGCCGGAAGAGATTTTCGCCACCGTGCTTAACTATCTCGGCAAAGATCCTAACAGCAGCAAGGCCGACGACTACACCGGTCCGGCAACCGACCTGCTCCTGAAGCTGCGTCCGAATATTCGCTACTTCCACTCCTCTCAGTACATCAACGACCTGGCTAACGGGGATATCTGCGTGGCCATCGGCTGGGCGGGCGATGTCTGGCAGGCGGCGAACCGCGCGAAAGAGGCCAAAAACGGCGTAAATGTTTCCTACTTCATTCCGAAGGAGGGGGCGCTGGCGTTCTTCGACGTCTTCGCGATGCCGGCTGATGCGAAAAATAAAGAGGAAGCGTATCAATTCCTCAACTACCTGATGCGTCCGGAGGTGATTGCCCACATCAGCGACCATGTCTACTACGCCAACGGTAACAAGGCCTCCGTGCCGCTGGTGAGCGAAGAAATCCGCAATAATCCGGCGATCTATCCGCCAGCCGATGTGTTTGCCAAGCTCTTCACCCTGAAAGTGCAGGAACCGAAAATTGACCGTGTGCGTACCCGCGCGTGGACCAAGGTGAAAAGCGGTAAGTAACGGCGTTTGATATCGTTGCCCGGTGGCGCTGTCGCTTACCGGGCCGACAGATCCCGTAGGCCGGGCAAGCGTTAGCGCCGCCCGGCGATGCGCACCCTGACGGTGCGTTTGCACCAGTGTTGATCTATGCCGGAGAACACCCCGTGAATGACGCGATCCCCCGCCCGCAGGCGAAAGTCCGTAAAGCGCTGACCCCGCTTCTTGAAATTCGTAACCTCACCAAATCCTTCGACGGCCAGCATGCCGTGGACGATGTCAGCCTGACGATCTACAAAGGTGAAATTTTTGCTTTGCTCGGCGCATCGGGCTGCGGCAAATCCACACTGCTGCGTATGCTGGCAGGCTTTGAACAGCCTACCGCCGGGCAGATCGTGCTGGATGGGGTAGACCTCTCCAGCGTGCCGCCGTACCTGCGGCCCATAAACATGATGTTCCAGTCCTATGCCCTGTTCCCGCACATGACCGTTGAGCAGAACATCGCCTTCGGCCTGAAGCAGGACAAACTGCCGAAAGCCGAAATCACCGCGCGCGTGGCAGAGATGCTGAGCCTGGTGCATATGCAGGAGTTTGCGAAGCGTAAGCCGCATCAGCTTTCCGGCGGCCAGCGTCAGCGCGTGGCGCTGGCAAGAAGTCTGGCGAAGCGTCCAAAATTATTACTGCTCGACGAGCCGATGGGCGCGCTGGATAAAAAGCTGCGCGACCGGATGCAGCTGGAAGTGGTGGATATCCTCGAGCGCGTGGGGGTGACCTGCGTGATGGTGACCCACGATCAGGAAGAGGCGATGACCATGGCCGGGCGCATTGCGATCATGAATCGCGGTAAGTTCGTGCAGATCGGCGAGCCGGAAGAGATCTATGAACACCCGACAACCCGCTACAGCGCGGAGTTCATCGGCTCGGTAAACGTCTTCGAAGGGCTACTGAAGGAACGCCAGGAAGACGGTCTGGTGATTGAATCGCCGGGGCTGGTGCACCCGCTGAAGGTTGATTCTGATAACTCCGTGGTGGACAACGTGCCGGTTTACGTTGCCCTGCGCCCGGAAAAAATCATGCTTTGCGATGAGCCGCCCGCCGATGGCTATAACTTTGCCGTGGGCGAAGTGGTACACATTGCCTATCTCGGCGATCTGTCGATTTACCATGTGCGCCTGAAAAGCGGCCAGATGCTCAGCGCCCAGTTACAGAACGAACACCGGTATCGCAAGGGACAGCCAACCTGGGGCGACGAAGTGAGCCTCTGCTGGGATGCGGACAGTTGCGTAGTCCTGACGGTATAAGGAGCGGTCATGAGCACACTTGAACCTCCAGCCCGCGTCAAAAAACCGGGCGGTTTCGCGCTCTGGCTGGCGCGCATGCAGATGGCGCATGGCCGCAAGCTGGTCATCGCCATGCCCTATATCTGGCTGATCCTGCTGTTTCTGCTGCCGTTCCTGATCGTCTTTAAGATCAGCCTGGCGGAGATGGCGCGGGCGATCCCACCGTATACCGATCTGTGGGAGTGGGCCGACGGGCAGCTGACGCTGACCTTAAACCTCGGTAATTTCCTGCAACTGACCGACGATCCGCTCTATTTCGAAGCCTATTTGCAGTCGTTACAGGTTGCGGCTATTTCTACGATTTGCTGCTTGTTGATGGGCTACCCGCTGGCGTGGGCAGTGGCGCACAGCAAGCCGTCGACGCGAAATATTTTACTGCTGTTGGTCATTTTACCGTCGTGGACGTCGTTCCTGATCCGCGTGTACGCGTGGATGGGGATCCTGAAGAATAACGGCATACTGAATAACTTCCTGCTGTGGCTTGGGGTCATCGACCAGCCGCTGACGATCCTGCACACCAACCTTGCGGTGTATATCGGGATTGTCTATGCCTATCTGCCGTTTATGGTGCTGCCAATCTATACGGCGCTGACGCGAATCGATTACTCGCTGGTGGAAGCCTCGCTGGATCTCGGCGCACGCCCGTTGAAGACTTTCTTCAGCGTCATTGTGCCGCTCACCAAAGGCGGGATCATCGCCGGGTCGATGCTGGTGTTTATCCCGGCGGTCGGGGAGTTTGTGATCCCGGAACTGCTCGGCGGCCCGGACAGCATCATGATTGGCCGCGTGCTGTGGCAGGAGTTCTTCAATAACCGCGACTGGCCGGTGGCCTCGGCGGTGGCGATCGTCATGTTACTGCTGCTGATCGTGCCGATCATGTGGTTCCACAAACATCAGCAGAAACAGATGGGAGACCACGGATGAACAACTTACCGGTAGTACGCTCCCCGTGGCGAATTGCGATCCTGATTATCGGCTTTACCTTCCTGTATGCGCCAATGCTGATGCTGGTGATCTACTCGTTCAACAGCTCTAAGCTGGTCACCGTCTGGGCGGGCTGGTCCACGCGCTGGTACAGCGAGCTGTTCCACGATGATGCGATGATGAGCGCGGTGGGGCTGAGCCTGACCATTGCGGCGCTGGCGGCGACGATGGCCTGCGTGCTGGGCACTATCGCCGCGCTGGTGATGGTGCGCTTTGGCCGTTTCCGCGGGGCGAATGGTTTCGCGTTTATGATCACCGCCCCGCTGGTGATGCCGGACGTCATCACCGGCCTGTCGCTACTGCTGCTGTTTGTCGCGCTGGCGCACGCCATCGGCTGGCCAGCGGATCGCGGGATGCTCACCATCTGGCTGGCACATGTCACCTTCTGTACGGCGTATGTGGCGGTGGTGATCTCCTCGCGGCTGCGCGAGCTGGATCGCTCCATTGAAGAGGCGGCGATGGATCTCGGCGCAACGCCGCTGAAGGTCTTTTTCATCATCACGCTGCCGATGATTATGCCGGCGGTGATCTCCGGCTGGCTGCTGGCGTTCACGCTCTCGCTCGACGATCTGGTTATCGCCAGCTTTGTGTCGGGGCCGGGCGCGACGACGCTGCCGATGCTGGTCTTCTCCAGCGTGCGGATGGGGGTGAATCCGGAGATCAACGCCCTGGCCTCCATCATCCTTGGCGTGGTCGGAATTGTCGGATTTATCGCCTGGTATTTGATGGCGCGCGCGGAAAAACAGCGTGTGCGCGATATCCAGCGTGCAAGACGCGGCTGAAGGAATTACTATTTCCAGTGATGTGCCGCGTATGACGCGGCACTGTTTTTCAGGGAAGTAAAAACATTGGGATTCTTACAAAAAACACGTCATTCGCACGCTCGTCCGAACGTCCCTGCACTGGTGCAGGTGGCGGCGCTCGCCATTATTATGATCCGCTGCCTGGATGTGCTGATGATAATGAACACGCTGGGTCCGCGCGGAATGGGGGAATTTATTCACCGCAGCGCGCAGACGTGGAATCTGACGCTGGTGTTTCTCAGCAGCCTGATGCTGGTGTTTATTGAGATCTACTGTGCGTTCTCGCTGGTGAAAGGACGTAACTGGGCGCGCTGGGTGTATCTGCTTACGCAGATCACCGCCGCAGGCTACCTGTGGGCCGCCTCGCTGGGCTATGGCTATCCGGAGCTGTTCAGCATACCCGGTGAGTCGCGACGCGAGATTTTCCATTCACTGGTGATGCAAAAACTGCCGGATATGCTGGTGCTCTGCCTGCTTTATCTCCCGGCTTCCAGTCGGCGGTTCTTCCGCCTGCAATAATGTGTATAATCGCAGCCCTCGTGTTTCTTAAGGTTTTCATATGCAGTGCGCACTCTATGACGCCGGACGCTGCCGCTCCTGTCAGTGGATAGAACAGCCGGTCTCTCAACAACTCACCGCCAAAATGGCCGACCTGCAACAGCTGCTGACAGCACATGCGGTGGGCGAGTGGTGCGCACCCGTCAGTGGCCCGGAACAGGGCTTTCGCAATAAAGCCAAAATGGTGGTCAGCGGCAGCGTTGAAAAGCCGCTGCTGGGGATGCTGCACCGCGACGGCACCCCGGAAGATTTAACCGACTGCCCGCTGTATCCCGCCTCGTTTGAGCCGGTGTTTAGCGCGCTGAAACCGTTTATCGCCCGGGCGGGGTTAACGCCCTATAACGTTGCCCGCAGGCGCGGCGAGCTGAAATACCTTTTGCTGACCGAAAGCCAGATCGACGGCGGGATGATGCTGCGCTTTGTGCTGCGTTCGGAAAACAAGCTGGAGCAGCTGCGCGCGGCGCTTCCGGGGTTGCAGGAACAGCTTCCGCAGCTCAAGGTTATCACCGCGAATATTCAGCCGGTGCATATGGCGATCATGGAAGGGGAGAAAGAGATTTTCTTCACCGAACAGCATGCGCTGGCGGAGAGCTTTAACTGCGTGCCGCTGTGGATCCGTCCGCAAAGCTTCTTTCAGACTAACCCCACCGTCGCCAGCGCGCTGTACGCCACCGCGCGCGACTGGGTGCGTGCGTTACAGGTTCATCACATGTGGGATCTGTTCTGCGGCGTCGGCGGCTTTGGTCTGCACTGTGCCACGCCAGACATGCAGCTCACCGGAATTGAGATCTCCGCCGAAGCGATTGCCTGCGCGAAGCAGTCCGCCGCAGAGCTGGGGCTGACGAATCTGCACTTCCAGGCGCTAGACTCGACCCGGTTCGCCACCGGACAGGGCAACGTGCCGGAGCTGGTGCTGGTGAACCCGCCGCGCCGGGGTATCGGCCAGGCGCTCTGCGACTACCTGAGCCAGATGGCGCCGGAGTACATTGTCTACTCCAGCTGTAACGCGCAGACCATGGCGAAGGATATCGCCAGCCTGCCGGGCTACCGCATTGCGCGCGTTCAGCTTTTCGATATGTTCCCCCATACCGCCCATTATGAAGTGTTGACGTTGTTGGTGAAAACGCGTTAATCCTCAACATCGCCCGGTGGCGCTGCGCTTACCGGGCCTACGATCCGGAGTAGGCCGGGTAAGGCGTAGCCGCCACCCGGCTTTGTTTGCTCAACCCATGAATGCGACTCCCGCCTCTGTTTTAAGCCAGCGTGGCGCTTTCAATTGGTCGGCAAAATAGCCTGTCAGCTCAAAGAGCAGATCACCCATCACGCGGGCTGACTCCGGCGCAAGTACTCCCCCTATTAAGAGTTGCGTAATCTCCTCACAATAACGGCACAGTTGATCAGGCTCTGCGTTGAATACAGGTTCGCTTTCTGGTAAAACATCCACCGTTAATCGTTCATACAAATGCTCCGGCACAGGTTCAAGCAGCATCGGGCGGAGCAAGGCAAGACAGGTGGCGAGGCGGCCACAGAGCGCGATTTTTCTGGCAGGATCGATTTCTTCAACTAGTGCTTCACAGTAGCGTTGGCAGTTGTCGGCCAGATCGGTGAAATCGGTATTGTGATTAACAGGAAGGGTGAGAAGTGTGTCTGAAAAAGGCGAGACGATCGACATATAAACATCCTCAGTATGTTGGTTTGTCACCGCCACTGAAAATGCCAATTTTCTTTGGTGGCGGAGTCGAACGAGGTTGGCATAACCGGACATACTGAGAACCGGCGCGCTTTTCAGCGCCCTCGTCCGACTCACCATTGAAGTGTAACCGGACGCACAGCGTAAAAAAAGTCTCACGCCGTCAGTATGTTATGCAGGATGCCAATCCCGACACCAGATTTTGCTGGTGTGAGCTGAACATACGCCGGTAAAACCTTAATAAAAAGAGGGGGGAAAGGAGAATTTAAATCCTGCGAGGCTGCTTCAGAAAATACAGAGGAGACCGGTTGTGTGGTTTGTTAACCTCCAAATCTTCAACAAAATGTGAACTCTTCCCCCGCTCGAAATCAGGTAAGCTTACGTCATAACAAATGATTGAAGGCTTACCCATGAAGCAGATCCTGCTGGTAGAAGACGACCACGATATCGCGGCACTCCTGCGTCTTAATCTGGAAGATGAAGGCTACGCCATTACCCACGAGCCCGACGGGGGCAACGCCTTACAGCGTCTTGAAACACAGCCGTGGGACGCGGTGATCCTCGATCTGATGCTGCCGAATGTTGATGGTCTGGAGATTTGCCGCCGTATCCGCCAGATGACCCGCTACCTGCCCATTATCATCATTAGCGCCCGCAGCAGTGAAACTGACCGTATTACCGGCCTGGAAACCGGGGCGGATGATTATCTGGCAAAACCTTTCTCGGTGCAGGAGCTGATTGCCCGCATTAAGGCGCTGTTTCGCCGTCAGCAGGCGATGGGCCAGGCGCAGACGGACGGCATTATTCAGGCGCACGGACTGACTATCGATCCGCTGGCGCGCACCGTGCGCCTTAACGGCCAACACGTCGATCTCACCCCGCGCGAATTTGAACTGCTCTATTTCTTTGCCCGCCATCCCGGAGAGGTCTTTTCGCGGCTGGCACTGCTGGAGCAGGTATGGGGGTATCAGCACGAAGGCTACGAACACACCGTCAATACCCACATTAACCGCCTGCGCATTAAAATAGAGAAAGATGCCGCCGAGCCGGAGATCGTTCGCACCGTCTGGGGCAAAGGCTACAAATTTGCGGAGCAGAATCATGATGCGTCGCTTTAGCCTGAGCCAGCGCCTGACGCTGCTGTTTACGGCGTTACTGCTGCTCTGCGCCACCGTCGCCTGTGCGGTGCAGCTCTACAGTAGCATGCAGTACGGCAATGCGATGGTGCAGCGGCTCTCCGGCGGGCTGGCGCAGCAGATTGTGCAGCGGGAAGCGATTGTGGATGCGCAGGGCAGGGTGGATCGCAGCGCCTTAAAACCGCTGTTCGACCGGCTGATGACCTTTAATCCGAGCGTCGAGCTGTATGTTGTCTCGCCAGATGGCGATATCCTGGCCGATGCCGCCCCGCCAGGGCACATTCAGCGGCAAAAAATTGACCTCGTGCCGATACAGAATTTCCTCAGCGGGACGGTGATGCCGGTGTTTGGCGACGATCCCCGAAGCCAGAATAAGAAAGTCTTCAGCGCCACCCCGCTGCGGCAGGACGGTGAGCTGAAGGGGTATCTGTACATTATTTTGCAGGGGGAGGAGTCCAACGCGCTGGCGGATATGGCCTGGCACAAAGCGCTCTGGAGTACGGCGCTATGGTCGATGCTGCTGGTGGCGCTGTTTGGTCTGCTGGCGGGGTTGCTGCTCTGGTACTGGGTGACGCGCCCGGTTAAAGAGCTCACGCTGGACGTGGCCGGGCTGGAGCAGGACAGCATCAGCGCGATTAAGCAGCTGGCGGCCCAGCCGCTTGAGCCTGCCGGCCAGGATGAAGTGGCGATCCTGCGCAATACCTTTATCGAGCTGGCGCGCAAAATCACCTCTCAGTGGGATCGGCTGGCCGACAGCGACCGCCAGCGCCGGGAGTTTATCGCCAACATTTCGCACGACTTACGCACCCCGCTGACGTCGCTGCTGGGTTATCTGGAAACGCTGTCGCTGAAATCCGCAACGCTGTCGCCGCAGGAGCATCAGCAGTACCTCGCTACCGCGCTGCGTCAGGGGCAAAAGGTACGCCATCTGTCGCAGCAGCTGTTCGAGCTGGCGCGTCTTGAGCACGGCGGCATCAAGCCCCAGCGCGAGCGTTTTGCCATGGCTGAACTGATTTCCGACGTGGCGCAAAAGTTTGAACTCGCTGCCCGCACGCGTGAGTTAAATCTGCACATTGACGTCCCGGGTCCGCTGCCGCAGGTGTTGGCCGATGTTTCCATGATTGAACGGGTGGTGACGAATCTGCTGGATAATGCGATACGCCATACCCCAGCAGGTGGAGACATTCGTCTGGCGGTGTGGCAGGAGAACGACCGGTTACAGGTTGAAGTGGCCGACAGCGGAACGGGTGTTGATGCCGCATTACGGGACGATCTGTTCCAGCGTCCGTCAGCGTTAAATCCACAGGCCTCGCGGGAGCACCGGGGCGGGTTAGGGCTGTTAATCGTGAAAAGAATGCTGGAGCTGCACGGCGGGGGGATCAGGCTGATGGAGTCCGTGAGCGGGGCACGGTTCAGGTTCTTTGTGCCGCTTTAAGAAATTGCCGGGTGGCGGCTTCGCCTTACCCGGCCTACAGACCACCCCCGTAGGCCAGGTCACCCGGCAAAAAAGGTTATTGCGGGAACCACTGCTCGCTGATTTTCTGGTATGTGCCGTCAGCTTTGATCGCTTTCAGCGCGCCGTTCAGTTTCTCAAGCAGAGCCTTGTTATCCGGACGCACGGCAATACCGAGGCCAGTGCCGAAATACTGCGGATCGGTCACTTTCTCCGTCGCTGTACCCAGCTGCGGGTTGGTTTTCAGCCACTCATTCACGACCGCGGTGTCGCCAAATACGCCATCAATACGGCCATTTTTCAGGTCGATAATGGCGTTCTGGTAGCTGTCGTAGGCCACGGTTTTCACTTCAGGATGCTTGTCCTGGAGGTATTTCTGGTGTGTGGTGCCGTTCTCCATGCCGATGCGCTTGCCTTTCAGCTCGTCGAAAGATTTATAAGCCCCTTTCTTCGCAATCACCACCGCAGAGTTCGCGTAGTACGGGTCGGTGAACGCGACCTGCTTGCTGCGCTCTGGCGTGATGTCCATGCCGGAGATCACCGCGTCGTACTTTTTAAATTTCAGGGACGGGATCAGGCTGTCAAATGCGTGGTTAGTAAAGGTGCAGTCGGCCTGCATCTGCTTGCACAGCGCTTTCGCCAGGTCGATGTCGAAGCCGACGATCTGGTTGCTGGCATCCAGCGATTCAAACGGCGGATAGGTGGCAGAAACGCCGAAATTGATTTTATCGGCGGCGGATGCGCCAGCGGCGAAGGTTGCGAGTAATGCGGCCAGAACTAACTTTTTCATTGTAATGCTCCCGTCTGTCAATCTTGTCATTATGCGCCGTGTCTGCGGCATGGATGTACAATGCCACTCAATGAATTTATATGCAATAAATATGATTAAATATTATTTAATGCATAAAAAAAAGCGGGTAACCCATCAGGTTACCCGCACTACGAAAACAGCTTTATGCATTAAGTCGATTAATTTCTGCGCTCAAACGCCAGCGCCTTACGCTCGATAAGACGCATCATCAGGGTCAGCAGACCGTTGACCACCAGATAGACCAGACCCGCCGCACCGAACACCATCACGTCGTAGGTGCGTCCGTACAGCAGCTGTCCGTGGCCCATCACTTCCATCAGGGTGATGGTGTAGGCCAGAGAGGTACTTTTGAACACCAGCACGACTTCGTTGGAATAGGAAGAGAGGGCGCGCTTAAAGGCATAAGGCAGCAGGATCGCCAGCGTATCCTTCTTGCTCATGCCCAGCGCCCCGCAGGACTGCCACTGGCCTTCCGGGATCGCGCGAATGGCGCCGTAGAACAGCTGCGTGGTATAGGCCGCGCTGTTCAGGGAGAGGGCAATCAGGGCGCAGAGCCATGGCTCAGAGAGCAGATGCCAGATAACCGGATATTCCTGTAACGACGGGAACTGGCCCGGGCCGTAGTAAATCAGGAAGATCTGCACCAGCAGCGGCGTTCCGGTGAAGAGCGTAATGTAGCCACGTACAATCCACACCAGCACCGGCGTTTTCAGCGTCAGGACGATGGTGAAGATCAGCGCCAGGATCAGCGCCACGATGATAGACGCGACGGTCAGCGTCAGGCTGGTGTGCAGCCCTTTCATCAGTTCGGGTAAATAATCCAGCATCAGCCTGGTCTCCGTTCAAAACGCGTTGCGCGCAGATCAATACGCTTCAGAACGTACTGGCTCAGCAACGTGATCACCAGGTAGATAGCCGCCGCGACGATGTACCAGGTAAACGGCTCCTGCGTACGGGTGGCGATACTTTTTGTTTGCAACATCAAATCGTTCACGCTGATCAGGCTCACCAGCGCGGTATCTTTCAGCAGTACCAGCCACTGGTTACCCAGCCCTGGCAGGGCATGACGCCACATCTGCGGCATCACCAGGCGGAAGAAGATCGCCGCTTTCGACAGACCCAGCGCCTGGCCGGATTCCCATTGACCCTGCGGTACCGCTTTCAGCGCGCCGCGCAGCGTTTGTGACGCATAGGCCGAATAGAGCAGGGAGAGCGCAATCACGCCGCACAGGAACGGGCTGACGTCGAAGTTCTCAATCTGCATCTGCACCGGGATCTGCGCAAAGCCGAGATTAATCGTGAAGCCGTCCGACAGCGTTAACAGCAGCTGTGAGGAGCCGAAATAGATAAACAGGACCACCAGAATTTCCGGCAGTCCACGCAGCACAGTCACCAGCGCTGAACCGAGCCATGCGACAGGGCGCCACTTAACGGACTCCCACACCGCAAAGAACATCGCCAGTACGAGGCCGATAATCAGTGCACAAACGGCAAGGCCGACGGTCATCCCGGCGGCGCTTGCTAAAGGAAAAATTTCATTCATCAGGAATTACTTCTGGAACCATTTTTTGTAGATGGTTTCGTAGGTGCCGTCTTTCTTCACTTTTTCCAGCGCAGCGTTGAATTTCTGCTGCAACTCGGTATTGCCCTGACGTACGGCAATACCCAGACCTGTACCGAAGTAGTCTTTATCGGTCACCTTGTCACCCACGGCGGCCAGCTTGTCGTTCGCTTTCAGCCATTCAGTCACAACAGCCGTGTCCCCGAACACCGCATCGATACGACCGTTTTGCAGGTCCAGCTTCGCATTCTGGTAGCTGTCATACGGCACGGTGGTGATTTCCGGATGCTTATCCATGATGAATTTCTGGTGCGTGGTGCCGTTCTGCACGCCGACTTTCTTGCCTTTCAGCAGGTCAACGGAGGCGTATTTACCTTTCTGACCGATGAACAGGGCCGAGTTGTCATAGTAAGGGGTGGTGAACAGAACCTGCTTTTCTCGCTCCGGAGTGATGTCCATTCCGGCCATTACGGCGTCGATACGGCGGAACTTCAGGCTTGGGATCAGGCTGTCGAACGCCTGGTTGCTGAAGGTACAGGTCGCGTCGATCTCTTTACACAGGGCGTTTGCCAGGTCCACGTCGAAGCCAACAATCTTGTTGTTCGCATCAATGGATTCAAACGGAGGGTAGGACGCTTCAGTGGCGAAACGGATGGTCTGGGCTGCGGTAGCGGAAAGGCTGACGCTAGCAAGCAGCGCGGCAATCAATACTTTTTTCATTATAATTTCCCTAACACATTAGTGTGATAAGTAGTTTTTGAAGGCATCGGTTTGCGGGTTAGTGAAGCAGCTCGCGTCACCCTGCTCAACGATATACCCGTTTTCCATATAAACCACGCGGCTGGCGGTTTTGCGCGCCACTTCCACCTCGTGGGTCACGATGACCTGGGTAATGTTGGTTTCCGCCAGCTCACGAATAATGCTCACGATCTGGGCGGTAATTTCCGGGTCCAGCGCCGCGGTTGGCTCGTCAAACAGCAGCACCGCCGGCTCCATCATCAGCGCACGGGCGATCGCCACACGCTGTTGCTGACCACCAGAGAGGTGTAAAGGATACCGGTCGCTGTACGGTTTCAGACGCAGACGTTCCAGCAGCTTTTCCGCACGCGCCATCGCCTGGTCTTTGCTTAAGCCAAGCACGCGGCACGGGGCTTCAATCAGGTTTTGCACCACCGTCAGATGCGGCCAGAGATTGTATTGCTGGAAAACCATGCCCACGTTTTGACGCAGTTCACGAATCGCTTTATCAGACGGGGTTTTCGCGAAGTCAAAATGGTTACCGGCGATGGCCAGCGTCCCCGAACGGGGCATTTCAAGCAGATTAAGAACACGCAGAAGGGAGCTTTTTCCCGCGCCGCTTGGGCCGAGCAAAACCAGCGTTTCGCCCTCCGGGCAACTCAGCGTAATGTCGAACAGCGCCTGGTGTGCGCCGTAGAAGCAGTTAATGCCGTTTAGTTTAATACTCATCGGGGCAGTCTTTACTCATCCAGGCAATCTATAGCAATTGAGGCCGCAGATAGTACCGTTGACAGAATAGTTATGCAATATTTCTGCGTTAAAAGTTAAATATAACCCGTGTTTCCTCTTAAACATAGCACAAAATAGCGACGGGAAAGGGGGGCGAGTATAAATGTCGGCATTCCGCAGGAAATGCCGGACATTTTACGGGGTTAACGTTTATTGAACGGAGGCGTTAGCGGTTCTCGATCGACTGGCGAAGGGTGCCCGCCGGGGCATGAACGCTGCCGCCAATGTAGCGCACATCGTCTATTGCCCAGCACTGGCCTTCACGGATCATCAGCACCTCATCCTGCCAGGTTTGCGTCCCCTGGGTGAGCTTCACGCGCAGGGGAATATTGCGTGCGTCGGTATTCGGTATGGTGGACGCGCTGGCGACGTCGGCGCTGTCCGGCAGCGTGGCGCGGCTGGAGAACGGATCGGATGACAGCAGGGCGTTGTGCTGCGGATCGCGCGAAGCGTCGGTGAGCAGTTTCGCCAGATTATCGCTCAGGTACGGGCGCAGGGCGGTCAGGTCATTACCGCGATGCTGAATACGGTAATCATAAAATTGTTGCGCCACGGCATCCGGGCCACCCTCAATACAAGGGCCGCTGCGGGTTCCGATATCCTTAAAGGCTGGCGTGACCGGCGTTGTGCAGGCGCTGAGCACCAGCGCGCATGGCACTAAAAGCGTTAAAGCAGAGTAGCGCATGTTGATTTCCTTATTTATTAACTATCCTTTCAATCATAGCGTAACGAACCGATAATGCTGTCGCTAACGCATTGAACGCTAAAGAAGGAGAGAAAGTATGCAATTTTCAACAACGCCAACCCTGGAAGGTCAACCGATTGCCGAGTACTGCGGCGTGGTCACCGGTGAGGCGATTCTGGGCGCAAACATTTTCCGCGATTTCTTTGCCGGCATTCGGGATATCGTCGGGGGTCGCTCCGGCGCGTACGAGAAAGAGCTGCGTAAGGCGCGCGAGATTGCTTTTAAGGAGCTGGGCGAGCAGGCCAAAGCGCTGGGCGCGGATGCGGTGGTAGGCATTGATATCGACTACGAAACGGTCGGGAAAGATGCCAGCATGCTAATGGTGAGCGTAAGCGGCACGGCGGTGAAGACCCGTCGATGAAGCGTTCGCTCTCAACCCTCCTGCTGGCGATGTTGCTGGCAGGATGCGCCTCGGAAGAGGGCATTGTTGATAAAGGCGCGTACGAGCTGGATACGCGCCATCAGGCGCAGGCGACCTACCCGCGTATAAAGGTGCTGGTTATTCACTACACCGCCGATGATTTCGACACCTCGCTTGCGACCCTGACCGATAAAAACGTCAGCTCTCACTATCTCATCCCCGCAAAGCCGCCAGCTCCGCAGGGCAAACCGCGTATCTGGCAGCTGGTCCCGGAGAGCGAACTGGCCTGGCATGCGGGCATCAGCTTCTGGCGTGGCACCAACCGCATAAATGATACCTCCGTCGGCATTGAGCTGGAAAACCGCGGCTGGCGGAAAACCGGTGACGTGAAAACCTTTACCCCCTTCGAACCGGGGCAAATTGCGGCGCTGATCCCGCTTGCCAGAGACATCATCGCCCGCTACGACATTAAACCGCAGAACGTGGTGGCACACTCGGATATCGCCCCGCAGCGTAAAGACGATCCTGGGCCACTGTTTCCTTGGCGCGAACTGGCGCAGCAGGGTATCGGAGCCTGGCCCGATCCGGGGCGCGTGAATTTTTATATCAACGGGCGACCGCATTATCAGCAGGTTGATACCGCAGCACTGCTCGATTTGCTGGCGCGCTACGGTTACGAGGTGCCAGAAAACAGTACGCCCGAACAGCAAAAACGCATCATCATGGTTTTCCAGATGCATTTTCGTCCGCAGTTATGGAGTGGCGTTGCAGATGTTGAAACCATGGCGATTGCTGAAGCACTTTTAGAGAAATACGGACAGGGGTAAGCCTTCGGATTACCCCCGAATGAGTATATTTTAGCAAGTTTCTATCAGATTAATCTTAAGTACAAACTCATTTCATTTTTAGTTAATTGACTTAAAATTATCCGGATTTAAGATGGACATATAGCACGCTAAGTAATTTGGCGAATAAAAAATCTTCACACTTTTATTTTTATTCTTGACGTTTTCATCAGGAAAAATATTTATGGCTCGGTATGAATGCCGTTGCCATGCTTTTTAAAAATCACATCTTAAATCGGGTATAACCATGTTAAGCATCTATGGAAAAAAATTACGTCCGCAACATGAAATGGAAAAGATCATTTCTGCAACCTCAGGCGTTGAAGAAAGAACATTAAAAAAATGGCAGAAAATTTCCACTTCTGATTCCGGCTATATTCATATTATCGTCAGCGGTGAAGTCGAATTTCGACGTGAATCTGACGAACTGTGCATGTTCACCGTCACCGGGCAATGCATTTTCGGCCTGTCGTCAATGTATTACAGCGCCACCCATATGTACGGCCTTGTTCGGACGAATACGGTTGTTCGCTCGATCAAGAAAGAGGTCTTCGCCCAGCTGATGACCGAAAAAAATCTGTGGCCAGAACTGACCAAAGTCCTTTCCTGGTACATCTGCATGCTGAGCAAACGTGATGATGTTCTGGTTGCCCGCAGTGCGTATTCCGTTGTCCGCGAATTTTTATATGAGATTAACGACCTGATTGTTCAACAACAGCGTGATATTAACGTTTATGATTACATTCAGGAATACACTAACCTGGCACGTAGCACTATTATTAAAATCCTCTCCGATCTGAAAAAGGGTCAATATATTGTGGTGGAAAAAGGTCGACTGCTTAACCTTACCGCACTGCCTGAAAAATATTAATACCTGCTCCCGCCGTCTCCTTTTTTACTGAAAGGAGAACGGCTATTTCCACTGTTTTTTACACTGGCTTGTGAATTATCCTGCGTTTCGTCAACCGGCGGCGCGGGAATTTTTCCTTGAGAATAATCCTGCTCCTGCTCTTTTAGCGCCTGCTTAAATAATTCCGTTAATGATGACTCTTCACTGCCCGTGCTGGCGGGAGCGTTATCGTACTCATGCGCTTCGGTCCCGGGTAAGGTATCCCGCGAGGCGTCGTGTGGCACCGCGCCGTCGGGCGCCTGCTGCCAGTCGCCATCATCACTGTTGATCGGCAGATCCTGCATCGATGGAACATCAACTGGCACTGGCGCAGCTTTAGGCTGCGGATGCGGGAACGGTTTACTCACGTACACGTAATGCATATCCGAAAGCTGCGTTTCCGGTTTCGCAACGCTGGCGTTGACCGGTTCAGGCGCCGGGTGGTGCAGGTTCCAGTAGACGTGCATATACAGGCCGACAACCAGCATGACGCAAAGCCCGACCAGCCATAACGCTGTTTTGCCGAATACGTTTTTCAGGCTGGGGAGACGGTACGAAAACCAGACCGCTTCCCCGGTTGTATAGCTGCGCTGGGCCGCAAGACAGATGGTCGACATTAGGCTTTCTTCTCCTGCATTTTCGCGTCCGGGGCGGTGCGGGTGGCCTGAATCAGTACGCCCGGCGTGCTGTTGGTCACGCGCATCAGCTGCATCAGCGTATCTTCGCCGGGGATGCCATCCACGTGCAGATGCATTTTTTGCTGGAACTCGCGGGTGCGTTTCATCATCTCTGTGGTCCAGATCCGGGCATGCGTTTCGGGCTGGCTCAGCGCCAGGCTTAATTGCTGATCCAGCCAGGCCATATCTTTGCTGTCGCTGGCCGCGCCGATCGCGTCTTTACCTTCCGGTGTCAGGCGGTGCAGCTGGGTGAAGTTGCCGGTCGCGTGCCGGTTAAACCAGCTGCGGCTCACCTGCCAGGTCCGGTTATTCATTAACAGGTCAATGGACGTGTTCCCGACCCTGGCGACCACCGCATAGTTAAGATGGCCGCTGGTTTTCAGTTCACTGACCCACGGATACCCTTCCTGCGCCAGCGTCTCCGGCGACGCGTTCCCCTGTTTACACATCAGGTTCACTTTGGCGGCGTTCTGGCACAGCGCATCTTCGGCCGAGGCGTCATACCCCCACATGAGATACAGCTGATGCATCGCATCCGGCTGATTAACTATTTCGTTGTCGATAACCGGCACTACGGGCGCTTCGACTTTTAGCGATTGCTGTTTCCAGCTGACGGGCACCGGCAGCTGGATCGGCAGGCGTGCGCCGATCGATGAGGTCAAATACCAGCCGCAGGCGGCAAACAGCACGGACGCAAACAGCCCCACGGTCGCCAGGCGCTTACCGTGTTTTTGGGCGGGCAGGATCTCTCCCGCCGCAAGACGTAAATGACGTGGGCTGACCTGGGCCACGCGTTCCGTCCAGGCGGCGAGCATTGACAGGTGCGCCAGCGCGTTCAGATTGCTGAAGTTGCCTTTGGTTAGCGTGTGCATTTTGCGCACGCGGGCAGGCGGCAACGGCGAGTTTTCGCAGCCGTGTTCTTCGCACTGGGCCTGAACATAGCTCAGGTATTCACGGCAGGTCAGGGGGCGCAGGGCATGATGCGTGTGCGTATATTCGCGCAGTTCAGGTTGCTTTAGCAGGATCTCCTGATCCGCAGTGCCCGTCAGTACCACGGCTAGCCGGAAGTTCAGCTCCTGGGCGCGCGTAAGCAGCGTTCCCAGGACTTCACGGCAGCTCTCCTTCATGGCTTCGGAATGGGCGATCGTCACTACTCTGGATTTCGCTTTCCCCTCCTGCCACTGGCGCAGGACGGCATCCACCGCCTGCATGCGATCTTTAATCGCTTTCGTTCCCGGGTTGAGTTTGTACAGCAGGCTACTGGCACTCAGTTTGGGAAACGCGTTGATGGCAAGAACGGTATGGTTGCTGGCTTTAAGCGCGTCGATGAACTGACCCAGAAGCGGAGCGTCGTCGCAAAAAAGCCCGATAATTCCCGCCAGCTGGGTTTTCTCTTTCAGCAGGTTGAACACGTCCTGATGATAAGGCACCAGAAAATCACCGGATAAACGAGTGATTGTCCTGAATGGCGGATTGTTAAAATTAAAGTGGCTCTGATACATAACGACTTACCGTCTCTGATTAGGAATAGCAACAGCAGCAGAAAGTAAGGTAATGCCCCTGAGCGGTCAATTTGCAGACAGAGTAAAAATATCCAGCCGGCTGCGACTAACATCTGGAATTTATACGGTCAATATTTTTCTTTATGAAAGTTGGTGGCGAAGTCAGTGGTCGCGTTTGCAGCAGCTTATTACTATTTTCCTCCATATTGGCGCAGTATGACGCTGCTTATTTTTGCTTTGCTATAGGCCGGATAAAAAATGAGGTTCTCATTTCTGTCACGGTGGATAACGCCTTGTATTACGTTTTTGCTGCTCATTTTTTGCGGCCAGCAAGGCTATCTCACCTTTAAAGATTATAAAAAAGTTACGAATAAGTTTGCTAATTCTGACCTACAGCCGCTGAAAAAACCGCGCGAAGACAAACCCTTCACGCTTTTTACGGCTGCTGTCCGTCAGGAGAACTTATCGGCTGCGGCAAAACCCCCGCTGGCGGCGGAGATTGAAGGCATTGTGCGCAGTGATGACGCCTGGCTCTCCTTCGCTGTCATCAAAACCCCGGGCGGCCAGCGAAGCTACCGCGAGGGTGAACCGCTCGCCGGGTTTAACGACGCATTTATTCAGGAAATAAACAAAGATAATGTGGTGGTTAATTATGAAGGTGCTACGCAGGTACTGGCGTTAAATAAACCGGACTATTTTAAGGGGGGCGTGGAGAGCGGCCCGGTTACAAAAACGACGAAAGATGCTGGCGCAGAGAGTGTGCATCTTGATGATTATCTGGTGTTAAAACCCATCATTGAAAAAGGCCGGCTGGAAGGCTACTGGATAAACCCAAGGAATGCCTCCGCCTTTTACAGTCAGTCAGGTCTGGAAAAAGGCGATGTGGCGATTCAGGTTAACTCTGTCGATATGACCGATGAAGCAAAAGCGAAAAGCATTATTGCCAACTGGTCGAAAATGAAAGAAGCGGAGGTCATCGTACGACGTCACGCTCACCTTGAAAATATTCGGGTTAATGTTCTAAACAATTAATAAGTGTGCAGACATGAAAAAATTTCCCTGGGCGTGCGTGGCACTGACCGCATTGTCGTTATATTCCAGTTCGCTGCTTGCAGCTAACTTTAGCGCAAGTTTTAAAAATACTGATATTCGCGAGTTTATCGATACGGTAGGTCGCAATCTCAACAAAACTATTCTGGTCGATCCGTCCGTCCAGGGAACCGTCTCGGTCAGAACCTACAACGTGCTGACGGAGGATGAGTATTACCAGTTCTTCCTGAGCGTGCTGGATCTCTACGGCCTGTCGGTGATCCCGATGGACAACGGAATGGTCAAAGTGGTGCGCTCAAGCGTAGCGCGTACCGCCGGTGCGCCGCTGGCAGACAGCAAAAACCCGGGCAAAGGTGACGAGATTATCACCCGCGTGGTGCGCATGGAAAACGTACCCGTTCGCGAGCTGGCCCCGCTGCTGCGCCAGCTCAACGATGCCACCGGCATCGGGAATGTGGTCCACTTTGAGCCGTCCAACGTCCTGCTGTTAACCGGTAAAGCCTCGGTGGTGAATCGACTGGTGGATCTGGTGCAGCGCGTCGATAAAGACGGTATTCAGCGCCGCGAAATCGTCCCGCTGCGCTTTGCCTCTGCCAAAGAGCTTTCGGATATGTTGAACAACCTCAACAACGAAGAGCAGAAAGGGCAGAACGCGCCGCAGCTGGCGACCAAGGTGGTGGCGGATGACGAAACCAATAGTCTGGTGATCAGCGGCTCGGAAGATGCGCGGGCGCGTACCCGTTCCCTTATCCATCAGCTGGATCGCGAGCAGAATAACGAGGGGAACACCCGCGTCTTCTACCTCAAATATGCCAGCGCCACCAAAGTGGTACCGGTGCTGACGGGGATTGGCGAGCAGCTGAAAGACAAGCCGGGCGCGGCCAAAGCGAAAACCGCGAGCGCCTCAACCGACCTGAATATTACCGCCGACGAGTCGACCAACTCCCTGGTGATCACCGCGCAGCCTAACGTGATGAACTCCCTGGAGAAGGTGATCGACAAGCTGGATATTCGCCGTCCGCAGGTGCTGGTGGAAGCGATCATTGCCGAAGTGCAGGACGGCAACGGCCTGGATCTTGGCGTGCAGTGGACCAGCAAGCACGGCGGCGTGCAGTTTGGCGCTACCGGCCTGCCAATCAGCCAGATTAAAAATGGCACCATGAAAGGGGCGAGCTTCACGGGCCTTGCGACCGGCTTCTTTAACGGTGATTTCGGTGCGCTGGTGACCGCGCTCTCCACCGACGGTAAAAACGACATCCTCTCCACGCCAAGCGTGGTCACGCTGGATAATAAAGAAGCGTCGTTCAACGTCGGTCAGGATGTGCCGGTGCTTTCCGGTTCGCAAACCACCAGCGGCGACAACGTCTTTAACTCGGTTGAGCGTAAAACCGTGGGGACCAAGCTGAAGATTGTGCCGCAAATCAACGATGGCGACATGATCCACCTGAAGATTGAGCAGGAAGTATCCAGCGTCGACAACAGCGCAACGGAAGATTCCAGCCTCGGCCCAACCTTCAACACGCGCACGATCAATAACGAAGTGATGGTCCACAGTGGCCAGACGGTGGTGCTCGGCGGCCTGATGGAAAATGTGACCAAACAGTCGGTCTCCAAAGTGCCGCTGCTCGGCGATATCCCGCTGGTCGGGCAGCTGTTCCGCTACACCTCGCAGGATACTTCCAAACGCAACCTGATGGTGTTTATTCATACCACCGTCCTGCGTGACGACGACAACTACAGCGCAGCCTCGAAAGAGAAATATGATCAGATCCGGGTGCGCCAGATGCAGCGCGTGGAAGAGAAAAAGCTCGGTATTGTCGAGCCGAGCGACAACGCCGTACTGCCAGCGTTTCCTGCCGCCAGCACTGCACCCGTGAAAACCCACGCGGCACGCAATCCGTTTAAAGAGTAAGGCGGAGGGGAAACGTGGACGAACTGACTAAAACCCTGTGTAGCAGCAACTACGCAAAAGAAAACGGCGTTCTGCTTTACAACAATGACGTCTATATCCGTGAGGACACCCCGGCGTTAGCGCTGCTGGAGGTGCGCCGGGTGCTGGGATGCGCGTTTGTCCCGGTTACCCTGGCGCCGGAAGCGTTTGACGAGATGCTGGCCAAAATCTGGCAGCAGAGCAGCGGCGTGTCGCAGCAGCTGGTGGACGATATGGACGCGGATATCGATCTGATGGCGTTAACCGAGGAGATCCCGGATAACGAAGATCTGCTCGATAACGATGAAAACTCGCCGGTGATCCGCCTGATCAACGCCATTCTCGGCGAGGCGGTGAAGGACGGCGCGTCGGATATTCATATCGAAACCTTCGAGCGCACCCTGAGCATACGCTTTCGCGTTGACGGCGTGCTGCGCCCGGTGCTGCAACCGGCGCGTAAGCTCGCCCCGCTGCTGGTGTCGCGTATCAAGGTGATGTCGAAACTCGACATCGCCGAGAAACGCCTCCCGCAGGATGGCCGTATCTCCCTGCGCATCGGTCGCAAGGCCATCGACGTGCGCGTCTCGACCATTCCGTCCCAGTACGGCGAGCGCGTGGTGATGCGCCTGCTCGATAAAAGCAATCTCAAGCCCGACATCAACAAGCTGGGGCTGATTGATGAAGAGCTGGAGAAGCTGAAAGGGCTGATCGACCGCCCGCACGGGATCATCCTCGTTACCGGCCCGACGGGTTCCGGTAAAAGTACCACGCTGTACGCCATTCTTTCGGCGCTGAACGGCCACGAACGCAACATTCTGACCGTGGAAGATCCGATTGAGTACGAGCTGGAAGGGGTGGGGCAGACGCAGGTTAACCCGCGCGTGGACATGACCTTTGCCCGCGGGCTGCGCGCCATTCTGCGTCAGGACCCGGACGTGGTGATGATCGGGGAAATTCGCGACGGTGAGACCGCCCAGATTGCGGTGCAGGCGTCGCTGACCGGTCACCTGGTGATGTCGACGCTGCACACCAACAGTGCCGCAGGGGCGATAACCCGTCTGCGGGATATGGGGCTGGAGTCCTTCTTAATCGGTTCATCGCTGCTCGGTGTCATTGCCCAGCGTCTGGTGCGTCGGCTGTGTACGCACTGCCGGACCACCAGTCCGCTGGACGCCAATGAAAAAGCGCTGTTCAGCTTTATGGCCGCGCCGCCAGACGCGATTTACCGCGCGGTGGGGTGCGAACACTGCCGTCAGAGCGGCTATCAGGGCCGCGCCGGTATCCATGAATTCCTGGTGGTGGACAGCGCCATGCGCCGCGCCATCCATGAAGATAAGGACGAAATGTCCCTCGAAACGCAGCTTTTTAAGCATGCCTACAGCCTGCGTGAAAACGGGCTGCTGAAGGTGATCGGCGGCGTGACGTCTCTGGAAGAGGTCATGCGCGTCACCGCCGAACGTGGGGGGGATGCGTAATGGCTTTCTACGCCTGGACGGCGACGGATGCCGCGGGGAAAACCCAGCGCGGGACGTTACAGGCCGAGGGGCAGAAGCAGGTTCGCCAGTGGCTTCGCGAGCAAAAGCTGATGCCCGTCAGCATCACCGAAACCCGCGAAACGGCGGCTGGCGGGAAAGCGAAAACCGGGGTGAAGCTCTCTACTCCGGTGCTGTCGATGTTTACCCGTCAGCTTTCGACGCTGGTCAACGCCGCGCTGCCGCTGGAGAGCGCGCTGAAAGCGATCTCGAAGCAGACGGAAGACAAAAAGCTGGCGGCGATGGTGGTGGAGATCCGCGAGAAGGTGGTGGAAGGCCACACCCTGTTCGATGCCTTCAGCCAGTTTCCGCGCACCTTCGACAAGCTTTACTGCACGCTGGTGATGGCCGGGGAGAAAACCGGTCACCTGGGCGACGTGCTGGAAAAGCTGGCGGAGTACAACGAGCAGCGCCAGAAGATGAAAAGCAAGCTGACGCAGGCAATGGTCTACCCGATAACCCTCACCGTGGTCGCCATCGCGGTCATCAGCATCCTGCTGGTGGCGGTGGTGCCGCAGGTGATCGAGCAGTTTACCCACATGAAGCAGCAGCTGCCGATCACCACCCGGACGCTGATTGCGGTCAGTGATTTCCTGCAAGCCTGGGGCATTTATATTGTGGGCATTCTGGGGGGCGGCTTTATCGGCTTCAAAACCTGGCTGAGGAATGCCAAAAACCGTTTTCGCTGGCACAGCTGGCTGGTGAACGGCTCGCCGATTAAAAAGCTGGTCTGCGTCATCAACAGCGCCCGCTATATCCGTACCCTGAGCATTTTGCAGGCCAGTAGCGTGCCGCTGCTGGAGGGAATGTATATCGCGATGGACGGTATTGAAAACCGCTATGCCCGGCAGGTGCTGGAGCAGGCCGCCGACACCGTGCGCCAGGGGGCGTCGCTGTATGCGGCGCTGGAACAGGCGAAATTATTCCCGCCCACCATGCTGTATATGATTGCCTCCGGTGAAGAGAGCGGGGAATTAGGTAATTTAATGGATCGCGCGGCGGAAAATCAGGAATCGGCCTTACAACATCGAATTACATTAACGCTGTCGGTCTTTGAGCCGGCGCTGGTGGTATCCATGGCGACGATTGTTTTATTCATCGTTCTGTCAATATTACAACCGCTTCTGCAACTTAATAATATGGTAGGTTAAATCATGGCTTTAAAACGTAAAAACCTGGCTCGCCAGGCGGGCTTTACATTGCTCGAATTAATGGTGGTCATTGTTATTCTCGGCGTACTGGCGAGTATGGTGGTGCCAAATTTAATGGGCAATAAGGAAAAAGCCGATACGCAAAAAGCAACCAGCGATATTGTCGCGCTCGAAGGCTCGCTGGATATGTACAAGCTGGATAACCACCGCTACCCGACCACAGAGCAGGGGTTGCAGGCGCTGGTGACCAAACCTGAAATCGCGCCAATTCCGAACGGCTACCGCACGGACGGCTATATCCGTCGCCTGCCGCAGGATCCCTGGGGCAATGATTATCTTCTGGTGAGCCCGGGTGAACACGGCGCGGTGGACGTCTTCTCAGCCGGTCCGGACGGCGAAGCCAATACCGCCGATGACATTACCAACTGGTCTCTGGATAAAAAAGAGAAATAATGAAAAATCAACGCGGCTTTACGTTGCTGGAAATTATTCTGGCGCTGGTGATATTTGCCAGTTGCGCCATGATGGTGGTTTCCACCATTCCTTCGCGCAGCGGCGCGGATATATTTGGCCAGCAACTCAAAGCGCTCGTTGATTATGGTTCAGACCGTGCGGTGATGGACGGAAATATTGTCGGGCTGGTGATCGCCACCGATAAATATCAGCTGGTGACGATCGCCGATAAAAAAGGCGAACGTCACTGGGTGCCATTATCTGCCGGACGTATTACCACCAAAGGTGATTTTCCGGAAGAGATGCACGTGTCGCTTTCGCCGCAGCGCCTGGCCGCGACGGTGGCGTCCGAGCCGCAGGTGATCTTTCTACCGGACGGTGAAATCAGCCGCTTTACGCTGACGCTGCAAAGTTACGACAAACAGCACCATTTCCGCGTGGTGTCGCACGGTGCGGCGCCGGTATCGGTAGAAAACGATGGCTAACGGCAACAAAAAGCAAAAGGGGATGACGCTGCTGGAGGTGATGGTCGCTCTGGTGATTTTCTCCACCGCCGCGCTGGCACTGATGAACTCGGTCTCCCTGAACGTGCGTTTTACCCATGGCCTGGCCGATACCTTGCAGGCCAGTTGGGTGGCGGAAAATCAGCTGGCGGAAGCACAGCTCACCCGAACCGACTTCCCGGATGCTGAACAGCAGGGGACGGAAATCATGGGCGGGCGCAGCTGGAACTGGCGTAAGCAGCGGGTGAAAACCGCCGACAACGTCTGGGCGAATACCCTACGCGTATATGCAGAAAGCGATGAGAGCCAGCCGGTTATCTCCCTGCGCATCATTCCGCCGGGAGAGAGCAAGTGAAGAAAACGCGACGCCAGCGCGGATTTACCCTGCTGGAGATCATGATTGCGCTGACTATCTTCGCGGTGATCAGCACCCTGGCCTGGCAAATTCTGGACGGCGCGATGCGTACCAGCTCGGCCACCGATGCCAGCGCCGCAAAGCTCAACCAGCTTCAGCGCGCCTGGAGTCTGATGGAGCGTGATTTTTTCCAGCTTCAGGCGCGCGCCCCGCGTAATGAGCCGGAGCTGTTTCGTCAGGAGGGCGATGCTCTTGAACTGACCACCCTGAATGGCGTGAGCGGAACGGTCCAGCTGGAGCGCGTGCGCTGGCGGCTGGAAGAGGGGCGTTTGTATCGCGACGTCTGGCCGGTCATTGACGGCCCGGCGGACGTTAAGCCTGACGAGGTGCCGATTGTCAGCGGCGTAAAATCATTGCAGTGGCGGTTTTATCGTCAGGGCTGGCTGACCGCCTGGCACGACGCCGCCCATCTGCCGGACGGCGTGGAGGTTACGTTGACGATGGAAAACGGGGATACCTGGCGCTGGGTGTTCACTACACCGGGTGATATGCCGGAGGTGGCCGCTGCCGCAGCGCCAGAGAAAGCCGCCGACGCGCCTGCGCCGACCCCGGACGCAGCCCCTGCGCCAGCGCCTTCGCCGGAGACCAGACCATGAAACGGATCCGTCAACAACAGGGCGTCGCCCTGCTGGTGGTGCTGATTTTGCTGGTGATGATGTCGGCGCTGGCCGCCAAAATCAGCCAGCAGTTCTGCCGTAATTTGCAGAAAACGCATTATCAGGTAAGCCAGCAGCAGCTGCGCTGGGCGATGCAGACCCAGGAAAAAGTGGTGAAGGACCGGTTACAGACCGACGCCAGCGGCGAGAGCAAGCCGCTGGCCCTGGACGGCGACTGGCATCAGCCGCTGGAGACGCAGGGTGAGGACTATACGGTCGTGAGCCAGGTGGAAGATGCGCAGGACTGCTTTAACGTCAATAACCTGTTGACCGCCGACATCGCACCCCAGGGGCAAAGCGCTCCCGCGGTGGCGGAAACACCGCGTAAAGCGCGGATTGTTGAACAACTTCTGACGGAAAGCGGCCTCAGCCCGGGCACGGCGGAGGCGGTCTATTTCCAGCTGGTGGATTATCTCGATGGTGACAGCACCACGGCGAAGGAGGGGGCCGAAAGCGATGCGTGGGCTGGCGTCGTGCCCGCGCGGCAACCGGCAAATCAGATGATGCGCAGCATCGCGGAAATCAAACTGCTGCCGGCGTTCCCTGTTACGGCGTATCCGAAGGTGAGCAAGCTGTTATGCGCGCTGCCGGACGCTGCCAGCAAGGTCGATGTCAACACCCTGCAACCGGAACAGGCCGCCGTGCTGGCTGCCATGTTCCCCGGAAAACTGACGCGGGATGACGCCGTTCGCCTGTTGGATGCGCGTCCGGAATCGGGCTGGGAAAATATGGAAGCGTTCAGCAAAGCGCTGGAGCAGGCCTTCCCGCAGTTAAAAGACGATCTCCCGCAGGTGGCGGATCAATTTTCTATAAACAGCCGGTACTTCCGCGTGAATTACACCGGCAATACCGATGAATTAACGCTTCGCGTGGTCAGCCAGCTTCAGGTGAATAACGAAGCCGGTGAGATCGTGACGTGGCAGCGTCGTTACCGAATGATTGAATAAGAAAAGTAGAACGTTATGAAACAGGTACTTTTTGTTCGTCCCGACAGCCGCGAGGGCGGGAAAATAATGTGGTGTGAGTCCGGCAGCGAGCGCGACGAGGTGGTCGACAGCCTGGAGATGCTGGCCGAACACCCCCTGGCTACGCGCGTTTGTCTCCTGTTGCCCGCCAGCGACATGATTTTCCGCCATTTTACGCTGCCGAAAAAGATGGCTTCTCAGGCGATGGCCTTCTCGTGGATGGCGGAAGAGACGCTGATTGGCGACGTGGACAACCTCCACTGGACGGTACTCCACAAAAAAGGCGCCGACGTCGACGCCGTGGCCATTGACGCCGACCGCCTGCGCGCGGCATTAACCCGCTGTCAGGAGGCCGGATTAAACGTGATTCAGGCCCTGCCTGATGCCTGGCTGCTACCCGTGACGACAGGGGGCAGCACGCTGGTCGCACAGGATGATAGCTACTGGCTGCGTTTATCGCCCCATGTGGCAGGTGAAATGGAGGCAACCCTGTTGCCGCTGTTAATGCAGAAAGCCGGGGTCGGGGAAGTGTGGTGTTACGGCGATGCGCCTGCGAAGGTGCACGTTGACGTGCAGCATGCCTGGCAGCATCCGTTGGCACTGATTCAGCCGCAGTGGCAAACCTGCCGCGTTAACCTGCTTCACGGTGAATTCAGCCTTAAGGCCGGTAATGGGCGGGCGGCGAAAAGTATGAAAGCCGCGATGGTGGCGGCGGGCGTGCTGTCTGTTGCTCTGCTGCTGGGGCCACGCATTGCAATGGCCTGGATGCTTGTGCAGCAGGAAAATCGGGTGCAGGAGGAGATCGTCCAGGTTTATCAGCACCATTTCCCCAGCATGCGCCAGCAGACCAATATCAAATATCACTTTGGTCAAAGCCTGAAAAAACAGAGCAAGGGATTCTTTCTTCAGCTTGATGAGCTGGAGAACGCCCGGCAGTCAGTTCCTGCGATGGAGATCGATCTGCTGGAGTACGATGCGCAGCAAAACACCCTGACGCTGAGCGTCAGCGCGCAAAACCAGCCCGCGTTGCAGGCGTTTGTTAACCAGACCAGTGAGAATTTTGATTTTACCTTACAGCCTGTTTCAACAACCGAACCGTATACCGCCATGATCGCAGGGAAACATAAATGAAAGAGCGAATCGCGCAGCTGAAGTTACGCTATCAGAATTACAGCACCCGGGAAAAAATTATTTTAAAAATATGTGCCGTTGCTATTGTGGGGGCCGCGGTGTATTACACGGGAGTGATCCCCCTGGATAATATGATTCAAAATAGTAAGTCGACGCTTAAAAGACAAAAAGAGACCCTTAACTGGATGCGCAGTGAAATTGATAAAAATCATCTTCAGGTCCAGATAGTCAAAACGAATAATCCGCGTACGGTGGTCGAGAACAGCGCCCATGAAATTAACCTTTCACTGACGGATATGCGCCAGGAGGGACAAACTTTATCGTTCGTGGTGAATCGGGTGAATGTGTATGAATTAAAAAGCTGGCTGCGCGAAATTAATCAGACCACCGGCGTGAGACTGCAAAAAATAAACCTCACGCCGGTGGACCACCTGAGCGACGTAAAAGCGCAGGTGCAGCTCACCTGGTCAAGAAACGCATGAATACCTTTTCGCTGATGCGGGACGCCTGCCCGGTAGGGTTCCCGATAATGAGTGCGATCCTGGGCGGCATTGTGGGCAGTTTTCTTGGCGTTGTCGCCGAGCGCGTACCGGGGATGGTGATGGATGAGGAGGGGAGTGGCAATCTGCTCTTTCCGGCCTCGCACTGTCCGGTGTGCCAGCACGCGCTTGCCGCGTGGGAAAACATCCCGCTGCTCAGCTGGCTGTTATTACGGGGGCGCTGCCACCAGTGCGGCAGCGCGATCCCGCTGCGACTCCTTTTGGTCGAACTGATCTCCGCCTTGTTTTTTGGCATCACGGCCTGGTGCATGCCGGACGTTCAGGCGCTGTTCTCTTTGTGGTTACTGGCGGCTTTTTTACTGCCGCTGGCCATGATCGACTGGCAGCACCAGCTGCTTCCGGACTGCCTGACCCAGCCGCTGCTGTGGGCGGGGTTAGTGCTCCATGCGTTTGACCACACGTTGCCGCTACGCGATGCGCTGTTCGGCGCAGTGGCGGGCTATCTGTCGCTCTGGCTGCTCTACTGGGCTTTTCGTCTGATCACGGGACGAGAAGGTCTGGGTTACGGGGATTTTAAGCTACTGGCGGCGCTGGGCGCCTGGTGCGGCTGGCAGGCGTTGCCCTCCATTGAACTGGCGGCAGCGTTAAGCGGTATTGTCGGTTATTTCGCCGTAAATAATTCAAATAAAAATAACCTCACTATTTCTTTTGGTCCTTATCTCGCCTTTGCTGGAATAGGGGTGTTTATGAGTCAGCAATTTGCTTTTACATTTTAAATATACAGGTCAAGATTTTTTATGAGTTTTTTCGATGGTAGAAGAGAAGGACGTCTCTTTATGCTCAGCGTATCGTAAAGGATATAAGCTACACGGAATTTGGGCTTGTATCTTTTAATGGAGGAATACAACGCAGCAACAATTTTTTTGTTCACGACACTCACGTTGGTTAAATACGCATTACGCGAAACGCATCCATGATCTCACGGAAGACATGGGTTATTACGTTACGAATAAATTTATCAGGAAATAAAAATGAAATTTATGAAGCCAAAATATCTGGCGCTCTTTATTGCGGCGGCAACCAGCTCCGCATTTGCAGCAGCGCCAGGTGCACCGACGATCGGCTATGGCAATGACAAATTTGCCCTGGTGGAAGTGGATCAGGCAGCCCAGGATTATAACAATCTTGTCAAAGTGCATAACGATGGCGTGGATGTAAAAGTTGAGTGGAACGTCTGGAGTGGTGATGCGCCAACTTCAGCGAAAGTTCTGCTGGACGGACAAACCGTATGGACCGGCGCAGCCGGCGCGACGGGCTCTGCAACGCTTAAAGTGAAAAAAGGCGGGCGTTATCAGGAACAGGTTGAAGTCTGTAACGCCAGCGGCTGTGCGAAAAGCGCCAGCAAGCTGATTATTGTGGCAGACACCGACGGTAGCCACCTGCTGCCGCTGAATACGTCTCTCAAAGAGAATAACAAAGCGTTTGCGAAGCATACCGATAAAGTGGTTGCGGCCTACTTCCCGGAGTGGGGCGTTTATGACCGTAACTTCCCGGTTGATAAGATCCCTGCGGCAAACCTCAACCACATTCTGTACGGCTTCATTCCAATCTGTGGCGGTGACGGCATCAACGACGGCCTGAAAACCATTGAAGGCGGCAACAGCTTCCGCGTGCTCCAGAACGACTGTAAGGGCCGACCTGACTATACCGTGGCGATCCACGACCCATGGGCTGCGCTGCAAAAACCACAGGCTGGCGTCTCCGGCTGGGACGACCCGTATAAAGGTAACTTTGGCCAGCTGATGGCGCTGAAAAAAGCGCATCCGGACCTGAAAGTGCTGCCATCTATCGGCGGCTGGACGCTCTCCGATCCCTTCTTCCACATGGGGGACCCGGCTATCCGCGCACGCTTTGTCTCTTCTGTGAAAGAGTTCCTCCAGACCTGGAAATTCTTTGACGGCGTGGATATCGACTGGGAATTCCCTGGCGGCGGCGGTGTGAGCGAAAACCTGGGCAATCCGCAGCAGGATAAAGCGACCTATACCGCGCTGATGCACGACCTGCGCACCATGCTGAACGAGCTGTCTGCACAGACGGGCCGTACCTATGAACTGACCAGCGCCATCGGTGCAGGCCGCGATAAGATCGAAGACGTGGATTACACTGCCGCTCAGCAGTACCTCGACCACATCTTCCTGATGAGCTATGACTTCTACGGCGGCTGGAGCAACACCGTTCTCGGCCACCAGGCGGCGCTGCGCGCGCCAGCATGGCGTCCGGACACTGACTACACCACTGAAAATGGCGTTAACGCGCTGCTTTCTCAGGGCGTACAACCAGGCAAGATCGTGGTGGGTGCGGGAATGTATGGCCGCGGCTGGACCGGCGTGCATGGCTACACCGGTAACAATCCATTCACCGGCACCGCTACAGGTATGGTGAAAGGGACCTGGGAACCCGGCGTGGTTGACTATCGTCAGATCGTTAACGAATACAAAGGCAAACCAGGCTGGGAATACGGCTACGACGCTGATGCGGAAGCCCCTTACGTCTTCAACAAAACTACCGGCGACCTGATCACGTATGAAGATGCGCGTTCAACTACGGCGAAAGGTAAGTATGTTCTGGCGAATAAACTGGGTGGCCTGTTCGCATGGTCTATCGACTCTGACACCGGTGACATCCTGAACGCGATGAACGAAAGCCTGCTGGGCGGCGACGCTACGCCGGTTGATCCGGAGGTCACCAACCACGCGCCAATCGCGTCCTCTGCCGATCAGAACGTGTCTGGCCCGGTAACCGTCACGCTCGATGGCTCTGCTTCAAGCGATCCTGATGGCGATGCGATTACCTACAAATGGACTCAGGTCTCTGGTCCGTCGGTCACCATCACCAACAGCACCAAAGCGAAAGCGACCTTTAACGTTGCCGCCGCGACGTCCGACCAGACCATGGTGTTCCGCCTGACGGTGACCGATGCAAAAGGCCTGAGCAACGCGATTGATGTCCAGGTGGTGAACAAGGCGCCGAAAGCTAACCAGGCACCGGTTTTAAACCCAATGGAAGCGATCACGCTTGAATCAGGTGAAACCTATGCGCTGCATGCCCAGGCCGCGGATCCAGACGGAGATGCGTTGACCTACGCCTGGAGTGTACCAGCAGATATGCACGCTACCGGGACTGACTCCGCGAACGTGAACATCACTGCGCCGGAAGTGAGCTCGACGTCTACCTACACCCTGAGCGTGGTGGTGAGCGACGGTAAGACCAGCGTGCAGTCTAACGTCCAGGTCACCGTGAATCCGAAAGCGGCGCCTGCACCTGTGCCAGATGACGAAGACACTAACCCGGCGGATGACGTTACCCCTCCGGCTGATGATGTGACTCCACCGTCTGACAAAGGGAGCTGCGATGCACCTGTGGATGCTAACGCCAGCAAATATGCGGCGTGGGAATCCAGCAAAATCTACAACGGTGGCGATACCGTAAGCTTCGACCATCTGGTGTGGAAAGCGAAGTACTGGACTCAGGGCAATCAGCCTGGCTTCGGTGTGGATGCATGGGAGCTGGTAAGCAACGTGAAGATGAACTGGCGTTCTGACCTGGTCTACAACGGCGGCGACACCACCACCTATGAAGGAAACGTTTACCGTGCGAAATGGTGGACCCGTGGTGATAATCCAGCCAACAGCGACGTATGGGTAAAAGAAGGCGCATCAACAGACTGCAAATAATCTAACCCATTAATGACTCCCCCTTTTAGAGGGGGAGTGATTCAAAATTCATTTTACAGGATGTTGGTAAGGAGAAATAACCGAAACTGTCAGCAGGTAAAAATGAAAAAGTTGATTTTGTTGTTATTGATAATAAGCCAAAGCGCTCTGGCAAACTGTTGGAATAAAGCGGCGCATTATTATCATGTCGACCCTTATTTACTGTACGCGATAGCGAATGTGGAATCCGGAATGAACCCGTATGCGGTTGGGCAAAACCGCGATGGCACGCGGGATGTCGGGCTGATGCAAATCAACAGTTCGCATTTTACCGCGCTGGAAAGCAGAGGAATCGACGAATACCGGTTAATCACGGAGCCGTGTACCTCGATCATGGTCGGGGCTTCTATCCTTGCCGGGATGATCAGGGTGTATGGCTATAACTGGGAAGCCGTTGGCGCGTATAACGCCGGACTGAAAAAAGAAAATTATCCGCAGAGGATGAAATATGCCCATAAGGTCTGGGCCAAATATCAGCAACTCAAATTAGCAGCACGTTATTAACGTTTTTTATTTTTGAAGAATTCCTGAAGGTGTTCTTCGAAAAGTGAAAACAGCTGAATGTGGTTTATGTATTAACGGAGTAATACCTAAGCCGGGATTATAACATTTAATTTTAAACGAACAGGAAAACTGAAATGAACAAAAGGACGTTACTGAGTGTACTCATTGCGGGAGCCTGCGTGGCGCCACTCATGGCTCAGGCTGCTAACCTGAAGGAGACCAGCAGTGAGCCGTACACCATCAAAGCCAGCGATCTGGCGAAGAAAGAGAAGGAACTGACGGACTTCCCGCTGATGGCTTCGGTTAAAGAGACCATCCAGACGCTGGATAACGCGCAGGTTGAATTGATTGAGCCAGGCCGGGCGGCGAACCCGGACAACGTTAAACGCGTTGAAGGGATTGTGAAAGCCAGCGACTGGGAATATCTCTTCCCGCTGCGCGCGCAGGCCTATACCTACAGCAACTTCCTGAAAGCCGTGGGTAAATTCCCGGCGCTGTGTAAGACCTACAATGACGGTCGTGACAGCGACGCCATCTGCCGCAAAGAGCTGGCCACCATGTTTGCCCATTTTGCCCAGGAGACCGGCGGCCACGAAAGCTGGCGTCCGGAAGCCGAATGGCGTCAGGCGCTGGTCCACGTACGTGAAATGGGCTGGAGCGAAGGGCAGAAGGGCGGTTATAACGGCGAATGTAACCCGGACGTCTGGCAGGGGCAGACCTGGCCTTGCGGTAAAGATAAAGACGGCGATTTCCTGAGCTACTTCGGTCGTGGTGCGAAACAGTTGTCCTACAATTACAACTACGGCCCATTCTCTGAAGCGATGTACGGCGACGTGCGTACGCTGCTCGACAAACCTGAGCTGGTGGCGGACACCTGGCTGAACCTGGCGAGTGCGATCTTCTTCTTCGCCTATCCGCAGCCGCCAAAACCAAGCATGTTGCAGGTGATCGACGGTACATGGCAGCCGAACGATCACGATAAAGCCAACGGTCTGGTTCCGGGCTTTGGTGTGACCACCCAGATCATCAACGGCGGCGTTGAGTGCGGCGGCCCGACTGAAATTGCGCAGTCTCAAAACCGTATCAAGTACTACAAAGAGTTCGCGAACTACCTGAAAGTGCCTGTTCCGGCGAACGAAGTGTTGGGTTGCGCCAACATGAAGCAGTTCGACGAAGGTGGCGCAGGCGCCCTGAAGATTTACTGGGAACAGGACTGGGGATGGAGCGCGGATACTCCGGACGGCAAAACCTACTCTTGCCAGCTGGTGGGTTACCAGACCCCGTTCAGCGCATTTAAAGACGGTGACTACAGCAAGTGCGTGCAGCACTTCTTTAACGTGAAAATTGTTAACGACGAGGGTTCTTCCGAGACCCCGGACGAAACGCCGGTCACGCCAACACCGACGCCATCCGACGATGAAACGCCGGCACCAACCCCAACGCCGGATGAAACGCCGGTTGTGGTGAACCACGCGCCGGTTGCGCAGATTGCCGGTCCGATCGGTGCAGTGGAAGCGGGTGCGCAGGTTTCTCTGAGCGCCGAAGGCTCTACCGATCCAGATGGTAACACGCTGACGTATACCTGGCGTTCCCAGGATGGTCAGACTGTTACCGGTCAGGACAAAGCGGTTGTGACCTTTACAGCACCAGAGTCTGCGACGGCGCAGCAGTATGAAGTGAGCCTGACCGTCAGCGATGGCGAACTGAGCAGCACCACGTCTTACCTGCTGAACGTGAAAGCGAAAGCGGCAACGCCATCCGGAGAAGATACGTCTTACCCGGCATGGAGCGCGAACAGCAAGTACAACGCCGGTGATATCGTGAACAACCACGGTAAACTGTTCCAGTGCAAACCGTTCCCGTACAGCGGCTGGTGTAACAATGCGCCGACGTACTATGAACCTGGCGCAGGTCTGGCATGGGCTGAAGCCTGGACGGCATTATAAACAGCAAACGGCAACCCCCAGGGTTGCCGTTTTAGTGTCTGCTCTTTCCCCTCACCCTAACCCTCTCCCCAGGGGGGCGAGGGGACAGTACGGTGCAGTTGTAGGCCCGGTAAGGCGCAGCCGCCACCGGGCAAAAGGCTAACGATGAAGTTTCCCGTGATCCCGTAACCACGCCGCCGTACGCACTATCCCTTCATCCAGCGATACAATCGGTTTATATCCCAGCTCGTTCTCCGCCCGCGAAATATCCAGCGTAAAATCAAAGTTGAGCTTCGACACACCGTAATGCGTCAGCGCAGGCTCTTTCGCCGATTTACTGCCAAAGCGTTCCATGCTGCGGGCAATCATGTCCAGCATCGGGTAAGGAACAGAACGGATCCGGCAGTCGATCTTTAACTCGTCAATCAGCCTTTGCACAATGCTGCGCAGGGTACAGGGTTCGCCGTTGGTGATGTTGTACGCGCGGCCCGATACCAGCTTATCGCATTCCGGCTGGCTCGCCAGCCACATGGCGTGAACGGCATTTTCGTAATAGGTCATGTCCACCAGCGCATCGCCGCCGCGCGGTAACAGCACGCTGCCGTAGTGGTGCATCATCTGGGCCAGTCGCGGGATAAAGACTTTGTCGTGCGGCCCAAACAGGCTCTGCGGACGCAGCACGGTAAAGCGGGTGTGCGGGTTTGACTGGGCCAGCAGGTCGATCACCTCTTCGCCCGCCGCTTTACTGCGGGCAAACTCACAGGCGAAGCGCGCCGGGCGGAAATCTTCCTGAATATCACGATGGTGGTGATAGTCGAAATAGAGCGACGGGGAGGAGATATGAATAAAGTTACGCACGCCCCAGGCGACGGCCCATTCGCCCAGACGACGCGTGGCGCGCACGTTGGCGAGATCAAAGGCTTCCTGGGTACCCCACGGAGAGGTAAAACTGGAGCAGTGCCACAGCGTATCGATACCGGCGAGCATCACCTTGGCCTGAGAGGAGACCAGCTCCGTCAGATCGGCATGGACAAATTCAGCGCCCATTTTTTGCAGGAGCTTACCCATCGCCTCATTGCGACCGGTGGCCCTCACGCTGATGCCTTTGTTGCGCAGAAACTCGACCGCATTTCGGCCTAAGCCGCTGGTCGCCCCGGTAACCAGTACCTTCATAACAATCCACTGTGTAGAAAAGAATTTCGTGCGCATTCTTTCGTGAATTACGATGTGTTGCAATGGGAAAGGTGAAAGATTAAGAGTTTTATTTAGTTATTTTCCCGCTTTTCTTCTGCCAGTTGCGCAATCCGTTTCGCCATTCCGCGGAAGATAAACAGGTGTGCCGGGATCATCAGCAACCAGTAAAACAGACCCGGCATTCCGTGCGGATGCCACCATGCCCGAACGTCAAGTTCACGATGGTCGCCGTTGTCCTTGAGGGTGAAGCAGAGCCGCCCCAGCCCCGGCGCCTTCATGCCAAACAGCAGCGCCAGCTGTTTTTCCGGCTCAACAATAATCACTTTCCAGCTGTCGACGGTATCGCCCACCTTCAGCCAGGGATGGGCAGGGCGGCCTTTTGCCAGCCGGTGACCGACCAGCAGATCCAGCGCGCCGCGCGTTTGCCACAGAATATTGCCGAAGAAATAGCGCTCTTTGCCGCCGATCTGGTTCACAACTTCCCACAGCGCTGCCAGGCTGGCCGTGGTTTTTACCGTACAGCCCGCCTGTTTCGGATAATAGCCGTACTCGGGCCGCCAGCGGGCAAACGCCTGCGCGTCATAACCCCAGTCGCTGGAGTTCACCAGCTTCTCTTCCTCTTTCAGCGTGTTGCGCACCGCGTCGTCAAAGCGGATGAGTTCCTGGGGAATTAAGGCGCGCAGCGCGCGATCGTCCGCCAGCAGATCGTGCTTCAACCCCTGGATAAGCGCTTTGGCGGTCGTCGGCGGCACGGAGGTGATCACATTCAAAAACCACACCGATATCCAGCGGGTCGGGAAGGGGATGGGGATCAGCCAGCGGTGGCGGCCACTCACCCGCATAAAATGTTCGAACTGCGCCTGATAGCTCAGCACTTCCGGACCTGCCGCCTCCAGCACGCGATGCTGCTCCGCCGGGTGAGCCAGCAATGCCACCAGATAATGGAGTAAATTCTCCAGCGCAATGGGCGTGGTGCGCGAGCGTACCCAGCGCGGCGGCGTCAGCACAGGCAGGTTGTAGACCATATCGCGCATCACTTCGAACGCGGCGGAACCCGCGCCGACGATGATCCCTGCCCGCAGTTCGGTAACGGGGATACGGGCGCTCCGCAGCATTTCTGCCGTCAGCTGTCGGGCGCGCAGATGGTCTGACTGCTCGTGCTCAGGCGCCTGGAGCGAGCTTAAAAAAATCACCTGCTTCACCGGCGTTTGCAGCAGCGCATCACGAACGTTCATCGCCACCTGACGCTCGTGGGCGATAAAATCGCCGCCTTCGCCCATGCTGTGGACAAGGTAGTAAAGCGTATCGACCCCTTCCAGCAGCGCAGGAAGCGCTTTCGGCCAGCTAAGGTCAACGTTGTGACACGTCACGCCAGGCAAATGTAGCTTTTGCAGACGTTCCGTGTTGCGTGCCGCTGCCAGCACCTGGTGCCCCTGCTGGCTTAACGCAGTGGTCAGATGCTGACCGATATACCCGCTGGCGCCGAGCACCAGAATACGTTGCGGCACGGTATGCTCCTTAACGCTGTAAAAACGCCTGCCAGTGTTTCACCACCTCGGTCAGCTGCTCGCGGTTAACGTCAAGGTGCATCACCAGCCGTACGACCGGGGAGGCGTTAATCAGCACGCCTCGGGCTTTCATAAAGTCGCCCAGCGCGGCAGCATGCTCATCGCCGACGCGGACAAACAGCATGTTAGTGTCGTGACGCATGACATCAGCGCCGATTTCACGCAGCTGCGCTGCCATCCACGCCGCATTGTCGTGATCGTCTTTCAGGCGTGACACGTTATTTTTCAGGGCGTACAGTCCGGCAGCCGCCAGAATACCCGCCTGACGCATCCCGCCGCCGGTCATTTTGCGCCAGCGGTTGGCGCGCCTGATGTAGTCCGCGCTGCCAACCAGCAGAGAACCTACCGGCGTACCCAGCCCTTTAGAGAGGCAAATGGTGAACGAGTCGCAATATTGGGTGATCGCTTTCAGCTCGCAGCCGTACTCCACCACGGCGTTGAAGATACGTGCGCCGTCAACGTGCAGGCCGAGCTTACGCTCGCGGGTAAAGTCCCATGCCGCTTTCAGGTATTCGCGCGGCAGGACTTTACCGTTATGGGTGTTTTCGAGGCTCAGCAGTTTAGTGCGGGCGAAGTGAATATCGTCGGCTTTGATTTTCGCCGCGACTTTGTCCAGCGGCAGCGTACCGTCCGGTGCGGCATCGATCGGCTGCGGCTGGATGCTGCCAAGCACCGCCGCACCGCCGGCTTCGTACAGGTAGTTATGCGCCCCCTGGCCGACGATATACTCCTCGCCGCGCTCGCAGTGGCTGAGCAGCGCCACCAGGTTAGCCTGCGTGCCGGTGGGCAGGAACAGGGCAGCCTCTTTACCGCTCAGCTCTGCCGCATAGCGCTGGAGTTCGTTGACCGTCGGGTCATCGCCGTAGACGTCGTCCCCGACCGGGGCGGCCATCATCTCTTCGAGCATGGCGCGGCCCGGACGGGTAACGGTATCACTACGTAAATCAATCATTTCACATCCCTTTAATTTAAGAGGTCTTGTGAAATGTTTTACCTGAGCCAGTTGGTTTTTGCCAGTTCGATCACTTCGTCACCGCGCCCGCTGATGATGGCGCGCAGCATGTAGAGGCTAAAACCTTTGGCTTGTTCCAGCTTGATTTGAGGCGGGATCGCCAGCTCTTCTTTGGCGACCACCACATCCACCAGCACCGGGCCGTCGATGGCGAAGGCGCGTTGCAGGGCGTCGTCCACCTCTGAGGCTTTCTCCACCCTAATACCGGTGATACCGCAGGCTTCGGCGATGCGGGCGAAGTTGGTGTCGTGCAGTTCGGTGCCGTCCGTGAGGTAGCCTCCGGCCTTCATCTCCATCGCCACGAAGCCCAGAACGCTGTTGTTAAAGACCACGATTTTGAGCGGAAGCTTCATCTGCGCCACCGACAGGAAATCCCCCATCAGCATACTGAACCCGCCGTCGCCGCACATCGCCACCACCTGACGTTCCGGTGCCGTCGCCTTTGCACCCAGCGCCTGCGGCATGGCGTTGGCCATTGAGCCATGGTTGAACGACCCAAGCAGGCGACGTTTGCCGTTCATTTTCAGATAGCGCGCGGCCCAGACGGTGGGCGTTCCTACGTCGCAGGTGAAGATGGCATCGTCGTCGGCGAAGTGGCTGATCTGCTGCGCCAGATACTGCGGGTGGATCGCTTTTTCGCTCGGTTTGGCGAGATCGTCCAGCCCCTTGCGCGCATCGCGATAATCGCTCAGGGCTTTATCGAGGAATTTGCGGTCCGTTTTTTCTTCCAGCAGCGGCAGCAGGGCGGCGAGGGTGGATTTGATATCGCCGATAAGCGCCATATCCACCTTGCTGTGCGCGCCGATGCTGCCGGGATTAATGTCGATCTGGATAATTTTGGCATCCGTCGGGTAGAACGCGCGGTACGGGAACTGGGTGCCGAGCAGGATCAGCGTGTCGGCGTTCATCATGGTGTGGAAGCCGCTGGAAAAACCGATCAGCCCGGTCATGCCGACATCGTACGGGTTATCGTATTCAACGTGCTCTTTCCCGCGCAGGGCGTGCACAACTGGCGCCTTCAGCTTACCGGCAAATTCCACCAGCTCTTTATGCGCGCCGGCGCAGCCGCTGCCGCACATCAGGGCGATATTGCTGGAGTATCGCAGCAGCTGTGCCAGCTTTTTCAGCTCTTCTTCGGCAGGGGTAATGGTTGGCTGGGGCGCAGAGTACCAGTGGGTGGTGGCGGTTTCAGGTGCGGCCTTCAGCGCCACGTCCCCCGGCAGCACAACCACCGAAACCCCGCGATTCAGGATCGCCTTACGCATGGCTATCGCCAGCACCTGTGGGATCTGCTCCGGCGATGAGACCAGCTCGCAATAGTGGCTGCATTCACGGAACAGCTCCTGCGGATGCGTCTCCTGAAAATAGCCGCTACCGATTTCAGATGACGGAATGTGAGCCGCAATCGCCAGCACCGGAACATGGTTGCGGTGACAGTCGAACAGACCGTTGATGAGGTGCAGGTTTCCCGGTCCGCAGGAACCTGCACAGACGGCGAGTTCACCCGTAAGCTGCGCTTCGGCACCGGCGGCAAAGGCGGCGACTTCTTCATGGCGGGTGGGCATCCACTCAATAGTTTTCATCTTGTTAAGGCTATCGCTGAGTCCGTTCAGAGAATCGCCAGTGACGCCCCAGATACGCTTTACGCCAGCCTGCTCAAGGGTTTTCGCTATGTATGCAGCCACAGTTTGTTTCATGGTTGTCCGTCTCCTTTTTGTGATATCGCTTACAAGCTTAGAAGAAAGTCGCTGTATTGCCTGCTCAGTATTCCTTAAGTACAGGTGGTTTTTCTGCGCGACGCGCTTGGCAAAGTCAAAAAAATAACGGGCTGCCGTACAGGCAGTAGGCACAATGTAGGCCGGGTAAACGTAGTGCCACCCGGCAAAAAGCCCGGTGGCGCTGACGCTTACCGGGCCTACAGGTGAACCACGACAGATTATGCGAGGACAAGATCGCCCTGCGGATGGCACGAACATGCCAGCACATAGCCCTCCGCGATTTCCGCGTCGGTCAGCGTCATGGTGCTGGTGACCGTGTACTCACCGGAAACCACTTTGGTCTTACAGCAACCGCACACCCCGGCGCGACAGGCCGCTGCCACCGGTACGTTGTTGCTTTCCAGCGCTTCAAGCAGCGTGGTGCCCACGCGGCCAAAGAAGGTCTGCGCCGGTTGCAGCTTCGTGAACTTCATCCCGCTGGTCGCCGCTTCCGCTACAGGCGTGAAGAACTGCTCTTTGAAGAAGCGGGTCACGCCGAGCGCTTTCACTTCTTTCTCCACGATCTCCATGTACGGCGCCGGGCCGCAGGTCATCACGATGCGGTTCGCAATATCCGGCACGCTTTGCAGCAGCTCGCGGCTCAGGCGCCCCGCGACAAAACCGTGCGTCGCGTTGTGCTCGGCCACCAGCGTCACCGGATAGTTGCGCCATTCTTCGGCAAAAATCACATCTTCCGGGGAACGAACGCTGAAAATCACCTGCACGTTGGCCTGAGGTCGGTATTTCGCCAGCCAGCGACGCATCGACATAATCGGCGTCACGCCACAGCCCGCCGCCAGCAGCAGGAATTTATCTTCCGTCTTGTCGTCACAGGTAAACTCGCCCTGCGCGTCAGACAGCCAGATGTAATCCCCGCGCTTCACGTCCCGGGTCAGCCACTCGGATCCTGCGCCGTCATCAATACGACGAACGGTGAGCGTAATGTACTCGCTCACGCCCGGCGTGGAGGAGATCGTGTAGGCGCGCAGAGTATCCGCCGAATTACGCACGCTCACCAGCGCATACTGGCCCGCGCGGTACGGATAATAGTCATGGCACAGCAGCGACAGCGTCCACACATCCGGCGTCTCCTGATGGATGTGATGAACCTGCATCCGCCACGGACATTGTGAGGTTGGCATGGTCATGAGTTACTCCTTACGCGCTCAGCAGTTGCTTCATATCATCTTCAACGTTGGTCACAGAACGCAGACCAAATTTCTCGTTCAGGATGGCCAGCAGGTCCGGCGTCAGGAAGCCTGGCGCGGTCGGCCCGGTGACGATGTTGGTCACGCCGAGAGAGAGCAGGGTCAACAGGATAACGATCGCTTTCTGCTCGAACCAGGAGAGCACCAGCGACAGCGGCAGATCGTTCACGCCGCAGCCCAGTTTTTCTGCCAGCGTGACCGCCAGAATGATGGCTGAATATGCATCGTTACACTGACCCGCATCCACCAGGCGCGGCAGACCTTCGATGTTGCCGAAGTCCAGCTTGTTGAAACGGTACTTACCGCAGGCCAGGGTCAGGATCAGACAGTCTTCCGGTACGCGGGTGGCGAAATCGGTGAAGTAGTTACGTTCCCCGCGCGCGCCGTCACAGCCGCCGATCAGGAAGATGTGACGCAGTTTTTCACGGCTGACGAGGTCAATCAGGGAATCCGCCGCACCCAGCAGGGTTTCACGACCAAAACCGACGGTGATGAGGTGCGGAATTTCGCTGTACGGGAAGCCTGCCATCTGCTGCGCCTGAGCGATAACCGGACCGAAATCGTCGCCTTCAAGGTGGCTCACGCCCGGCCAGCCGACGATGCTGCGGGTCCAGATACGGTCGTCATACGCGCCGACGGTCGGGTCGATGATGCAGTTAGAGGTCATGACGATTGGGCCAGGGAAGCGGGCGAACTCCACCTGCTGGTTCTGCCAGCCGCTGCCGTAGTTACCGATCAGATGCTTAAATTTACGCAGCTCCGGGTAACCGTGCGCGGGCAGCATTTCGCCGTGGGTATAAACGTTAACGCCGGTGCCTTCGGTCTGCTTCAGCAGGTTGTAGAGATCTTTCAGGTCATGACCGGAGATCAGAATGCATTTGCCTTCGGTCGCTTTGACGTTGACCTGCGTTGGCGTTGGGTGGCCGTAGGTGCTGGTTTCACCGGCATCCAGAATGCTCATCACTTTGAAGTTCATCTGGCCGATTTCCATCGAGCATTCCAGCAGGGCGTTCATATCGGAAGGCCAGGTGCCCAGCCAGGCCATGATTTTGTGGTACTGGGCGTAAATAGCGTTGTCGTACTGGCCGAGTACGTGCGCGTGTTCCATATAGGCCGCAGCACCTTTCAGACCGTACAGGCACAGCAGGCGCAGGCCGAGGATGTTTTCGCCAATCGCCGCTTTGTCTTTATTGGGAGTAAATTCTGCGGCCTGACGCTGTAGCTCGCCCAGGTCGTCGCTCACCAGCTGTAGCTCCGCCATCGGGTTGTCCACGCGGGCGCTGGCGTCGGCATTCAGGCACTGCGCTTTCAGGGCTTCACGCAGGGCAATCGCTTCGCGGGCATAGCCCACAATGCGTGGAGAATCGAAGTTAACGTTGGTCAGCGTGGAGAAAAATGCGCGCGGCGCAAAGCTGTCGACATAGTGATCAACAATGCCATATTCACGGGCTTTGAAGGCCCAGGCGGACAAGCCTTGCAGCGCCGCAATCAGCAGATCCTGGAGATCGGACGTTTCTGCGGTTTTGCCGCACATACCCTGCGCGTAAGAGCAGCCGTTGCCTGCTGGGGTACGGATGGTTTGTTCACATTGCACACAAAACATAATCACACCTGTTAAAGTTATATTTGAGATACATGTTTAAGGTTATGCTTGTGCCACAACGGAGAAAAGTGCTTTCTTATACTAAGTGGAGGGTTATTGATTTAGCGCAATTTTGGCGGCAGGTTCACTACCGCCAAAGCAGTATCAGGCTGAGAAGAACGCCATCAGAATGGGTACCAGCAGGCTCAGAATAAAACCGTGTACGATGGCGGCAGGAACCATCTCCAGCCCTCCCGAGCGCTGTAACACCGGCAGGGTAAAGTCCATTGAGGTGGCCCCGCACAGGCCCAGCGCGGTAGAGCGGCTGCGGCGTACCAGGCCGGGGATCAGCATGATGGCTATCAGCTCGCGCGCCAGATCGTTAAAGAAGGCGGCGCTGCCGATCACCGGACCAAACGATTCGGTCAGCAGAATACCGGAGAGCGAATACCAGCCGAAACCGGACGCCATCGCCAGGCTGGTTTTCAGCGGCAGATCGAGAATAAAGGCGTTAATCACTCCCCCCGCCAGTGAGCTGGCCACAACGATAACGGCAACCATCATGCCCCGGCGGTTAAGGACAATCTGTTTCAGCGTCATGCCATTATTTCGCAGCTGAATACCAATCAGGAAGAGCAGGAAAATAAGCGTATATTCGCTGGCTTCCGTTGCGTGCTGTAAAAATGCCCAGCCGGTCAGCCCCAGTAAAAAACCGAGAACCACCACGCCGCACAGTTTTAATGATTCCAGCGCCATCGCAATACGGGAGGGAAGCTTTTCCTGATGGTGGTGATTTTTCCAGGGAATAGTGCGTTCCAGCCAGAACAGCGCAGCAATATTGCACAGCAGAATAACCACTACCGTAACCGCAGAATAATGCAGGATGGAAAGCAAGTTCGTCGCCAGATTATCCAGGAAGGCCAGGCTGATCCCCATAAAGAACAGAATGACGTAAACAATCCAGCTGAGAAAACGATTAATAAGCTTTAAGGCCGATTCATGACGCAGCGGAATAAGGTAGCCCACAATCAGGGGCAGAAGAATGATGAGGAGTCCTGAGAACATGAACAGCCGGTCCTTTTGAGTTTTCGTTAAGCGCCAGAGACACTACCCAATAAAGGCTGTGAGGTAAAGCTACAAAAAAAGCCGGGTGGCGGCTACGCCTTACCCGGCCTACAAAGTGCACACTAACGTAGGTCGGGTAAGCTTTAGCGCCACCCGACATTACAGACCGCACTTAATTAATCGCGTTTTTCCAGCAGGGTGCGATACAGCACGCCGCCCAGAATACCGCCGATAATTGGCATCACCCAGAACAGCCACAGCTGTTCAAGCGCCCAGCCGCCCTGGAAAATAGCCACCGCGGTGCTGCGCGCCGGGTTAACGGAGGTGTTGGTCACCGGAATGGAGATGAGGTGGATCAGCGTCAACGCCAGACCAATAGCGATGGGGGCAAAGCCCGCAGGCGCGTATTTGTCCGTTGCGCCGTGGATCACCAACAGGAAGCCTGCGGTGAGCACAATTTCAATCACGATGGCAGACAGCATCGAGTAGCCGCCTGGAGAGTGTTCGCCGAAGCCGTTCGACGCAAATCCGCTGGCCGCGGCGTCAAACCCGGCTTTTCCGCTGGCAATTACGTACAGCACCGCCGCGGCAATAATACCGCCAATAACCTGGGCAATAATATAGCCAATAATATCTTTTGCCGGGAAACGTCCGCCCGCCCATAATCCTAATGTGACGGCCGGGTTGAAATGACCGCCGGAAATATGCCCCACGGCGAATGCCATGGTTAATACAGTTAAGCCGAATGCCAGCGCGACGCCGACAAAGCCAATACCTAATTCCGGAAATGCGGCTGCCAGTACTGCGCTACCGCAGCCACCAAACACCAGCCAGAATGTACCAAAGCATTCTGCCGCTAATTTTCTGAACATAACCACCTCAATAATAAACGTCCGCGCCCATTCCTGCGCGCGGGTTATATCGCCATAAAGGGATGACGACTCAAAGAGCCAGTATTTTGAAACCATCAACATCCCTTCGCCACTCAAATAAATTCACTAAATTTGATTTAAGGCAATGTGATGTCAATCCTTGTTCAGATCGGAGGTAATAAGAGCATAGCCCAATAATTAAGGGGGCGTATATTCTGCTGTCGTGACCCACAGCCTGCCGCTATACTGCTGATAACTTGAAGGAAAAAGTGGCCGAATTGCGGGGGATGTATGCTACTCGAACGTGTGGAGATTGTCGGGTTTCGCGGGATTAACCGCCTGTCGCTGCAACTGGAACAGAACAACGTCCTGATAGGCGAAAATGCCTGGGGTAAATCCAGCCTGCTGGATGCCCTGACGCTGCTACTTTCGCCCGAAGAGAACTTGTACCACTTCGTTCATGATGACTTCTGGTTTCCGCCAGGGGATGTCAACGGACGCGAGAAACACCTGCATATCATTCTGACCTTCCGCGAATCCGAGCCCGGTCGCCATCGCGTGCGTCGTTTTCGCCCTATGTCGCCCTGCTGGGTGCCCTGTGAAGATGGTTTCCAGCGTATTTTCTATCGCCTTGAGGGCGAAATGGCGCAAAACGACGGGGTGTTAACCCTGCGTGAATTTCTTGATGAGAAGGGAAATCCGATCCCGCTCGATAATATTGACGAGCTTGCCCGCCATCTTATCCGCCTCTCCCCCGTGCTGCGCTTACGAGACGCGCGCTTTATGCGGCGGATCCGTAACGGCACCGTGCCGAATATGCCCGAGGTGGAGGTGACCGCCCGCGAACTGGATTTCCTCGCCCGTGAACTGGTCTCACGGCCGCAGAACCTCACCGACGGCCAGATCCGTCAGGGACTGTCTGCCATGGTGCAACTGCTGGAGCACTATTTCTCCGAGCAGGGAACGGGGCAGGCGCGCCACCGTCTGATGCGTCGCCGCTCGCACGATGAACAACGAAGCTGGCGCTATCTCGATATTATCAACCGCATGATCGACCGCCCCGGCGGGCGCACGCATCGGGTGATCCTGCTGGGATTATTCTCCACGCTTTTACAGGCGAAAGGGACGGTGCGCCTGGATCGGGACGCGCGCCCGCTGCTGCTGGTGGAAGATCCGGAAACGCGGCTGCACCCGATTATGCTTTCCGTGGCGTGGCATCTTCTTAATTTGCTGCCGTTGCAGCGAGTCACCACCACGAATTCCGGAGAGCTGCTCTCTCTGACGCCGGTGGAGTATGTCTGCCGCCTGGTGCGTGAATCCTCGCGGGTCACCGCCTACCGGCTCGGGCCCGGCGGGTTAAATGCCGAAGATGGCCGACGAATTGCGTTTCATATCCGTTTTAACCGTGCCTCTTCCCTGTTTGCCCGCTGCTGGTTGCTGGTGGAAGGGGAAACGGAAACCTGGGTGATAAACGAGCTGGCTCGCCAGTGCGGACACCACTTTGACGCCGAAGGGATCAAAGTGATCGAATTTGCTCAGTCTGGCTTAAAACCGCTGATCAAATTTGCGCGCCGGATGGGGATAGAGTGGCACGTACTGGTGGATGGCGATGAGGCGGGTAAAAAATATGCGGCGACCGTGCGCAGCCTGCTCAATAACGATCGTGAAGAGGAGCGGGAACATCTGACCGCGCTGCCTGCGATGGACATGGAGCACTTTATGTACCGCCAGGGATTTGACGACGTCTTTCACCGCGTAGCGATGATCCCGGTAGATGTGCCCATGAATATGCGCCGGGTGATTGCCAAAGCTATCCATCGGTCGTCAAAACCGGATTTGGCCATTGAAGTTGCGACGGAAGCGGGCAGGCGAGGCGTGGAGTCGGTGCCCACGCTGCTGCGTAAAATGTTCTCCCGCGTCCTCTGGCTGGCTCGCGGGAGGGCCGATTAACGGGCAGTCGCCTGCGAAACCTGTTGGATCAGGCTATCAAGCAGGGCATAGCGGCGGCGGTATTCGGACCGTTTTTTACTCGCAATCTCTTCCATCGGTTTGCGTGGCATGGTCAGTGGCAGGGCAAAGTTGCCGTTATCCTGCTGCTGTCCGCCAAGGGAGCGCCAGAAGCTGTCATAGTCAGCCAGCAATTTTCCCTCTTTTTTCTTGCGATAGCGCCAGCTGCGGTAGATGTGGGTGGCGTTACTCACCGCGAGGATCTGCTCGACCGGGAAGGCGCCTGCCAGCGTCATGACCGCTTCAACCAGCAGACGTTTTGGGAACAGTCCGTGACAGGCTTTGGTCGCCAGCTGAATGTGCTCGTGCGGGACATGCGCTTTCGCCCCCTGCATTCCGCCGATGAAGAGCGTTGGCTTGCCCTGGTATGTGCACAGCGTAAAGGTCAGCTCGGCCAGCACCGTGTTCTGGTGGTCGCAAAAAGTGAGGGTCGCTTCCCCTTCTTTGTCCAGAAACGCATCCGCGCTCAGGCGAACGCTAAACTGCTGCTCCTCTTTGCCCGTTAACGTCACCAGCATAATGCCCTGGCTGGAGAGGTAACCGTTCAGCAGCGACGCCGGAAGATGGCGGCTCATCATCTCATAGTGATCGTTCAATGCGTCCAGCGTAGTCTGACGGCCCATATTGACGGTCAGCCACGGCCGGTGCAGGCGGCACGGCAGGCCGGGCTGCACGCGCAGGATCTGCATCAGACGGGGCTGTTTTGCAAGATTTCCGAGCAGGCGCGCAGTGGTGAACGGCGTTGCCAGCGAGCGCAACATAAACTTACGTCGATAGGCCGGATTTTGCCACGCCAGCCCCGGCGTGAGGGAACCCGATGCCAGGCTTTTAAACAGTTGCCAGCCCGATTTAGGCTGGGGCAGCGTTGAATAAGGTGTATCGACGATGGAAGACATGTTAGATCCTGCTTCTTGTGGAATATCGCTATTTCAGCAGGCGCTTTATCAACATCGGGTAAACAATTCCCGACGATTACGGGGATCGGGGGTTTCGTTGAGGAGTGGTTTAGATAAAATCAACGGTGATGATAGCCAGAACAATTATTTGGAATATTTATGAACCTGAAGGGAAAACGCAGAAAGCTGTTTCTGCTGCTGGCGGTAGTGGTGTTAGCGGGCGGATTCTGGTTATGGAAGGTACTGAACGCGCCGGTACCACAGTATCAAACGCTGATTGTTCGTCCGGGCGAGCTGCAACAAAACGTGCTGGCGACGGGGAAACTGGATGCCCTGCGTAAGGTTGACGTGGGCGCGCAGGTCAGCGGTCAGCTTAAAACCCTGTCAGTTGAGATTGGCGATAAGGTTAAAAAAGGCCAGCTGCTGGGCGTGATCGATCCTGAGCAGGCGCAAAACCAAATCCGCGAAGTGGAAGCGACGCTGATGGAGCTGCGCGCGCAGCGCGCGCAGGCTCAGGCGGAGCGTAATCTCGCTCAGGTCACCCTGACGCGCCAGCAGGCGCTGGCGAAAACGCAGGCTATCTCGAAACAGGATCTGGACACAGCCGCCACGGAGCTGGCGGTGAAGCAGGCGCAGATTGGCACCATCGATGCGCAAATCAAACGGAATCAGGCCTCGCTGGATACGGCGAAAACCAACCTCGATTACACGCAAATCGTTGCGCCAATGGCCGGGGAAGTGACGCAGATAACCACCCTGCAAGGCCAGACGGTCATCGCCGCGCAGCAGGCGCCGAACATCCTGACCCTGGCGGATATGAGCACCATGCTGGTGAAAGCCCAGGTATCCGAAGCGGACGTCATTCACCTTAAGCCGGGGCAGAAAGCCTGGTTTACGGTGCTGGGCGATCCGCAAACCCGCTATGAAGGGGTGCTGAAAGATATCCTGCCGACGCCGGAGAAGGTCAACGACGCCATCTTCTACTATGCGCGTTTTGAGGTGCCAAACCCGCAGGGCGTGCTGCGTCTGGAGATGACCGCCCAGGTGCATATCCAGCTGACCGGCGTGAAAAACGTGCTGACGGTTCCGCTCTCCGCGCTGGGTGAATCCGCCGGGGACAATCGCTACAAGGTGAAAGTGCTGCGCAACGGCGAAACCCGCGAGCGGGAAGTGGTGATTGGCGCACGTAACGACACCGATGTGGTGGTGGTAAAAGGGCTGGAAGAGGGTGAGGAAGTGGTCACCAGCGAAACCCTGCCCGGAGCCGCGCAATGACGGCGCTGCTTGAGCTGAATGACATTCGTCGCAGCTATCCGTCCGGCGACGGGCCGGTGGAGGTGCTGAAGGGCATCTCCCTGCGCGTTGAAGCCGGTGAAATGGTGGCGATTGTCGGGGCGTCGGGCTCGGGTAAATCAACGCTGATGAACATTCTTGGCTGTCTGGATAAGCCCACCAGCGGCACCTATCGCGTGGCCGGGACGGATGTTTCCACCCTGGACGGCGACGCGCTGGCGAAGCTGCGTCGCGAGCATTTTGGCTTTATTTTTCAGCGTTACCATCTGCTTTCACACCTGAGCGCGGCGCAGAACGTGGAGGTGCCGGCGGTGTATGCGGGCGTCGAGCGCAAAAAACGCCTTGAACGCGCGAAGGCGCTGTTAACGCGTCTTGGGCTGGCGGAGCGTGTTGATTATCAGCCTTCGCAGCTTTCCGGCGGTCAGCAGCAGCGCGTGAGTATTGCCCGTGCGCTGATGAACGGCGGACAGGTGATTCTCGCTGATGAGCCAACCGGTGCGCTCGACAGCCATTCCGGTGAAGAGGTGATGGCGATCCTGCATCAGCTGCGCGATCAGGGGCATACGGTGATTATTGTCACCCACGATCCGCAGGTGGCAGCGCAGGCGGAACGCATCATTGAGATCCACGACGGCGAGCTGGTCAGCAACCCGCCGCCACGTCAGTCCAGAGCGGCGGCGCCGAAAGAAGCCTTACCTGCGTCCACCGGCTGGGGACAGTTCTCCAGCGGCTTTCGTGAAGCGCTGACCATGGCCTGGCTGGCGATGGCGGCCAACAAAATGCGCACCCTGCTGACCATGCTCGGCATCATTATCGGTATTGCCTCGGTGGTGTCGATTGTGGTGGTGGGCGATGCGGCGAAACAGCTGGTGCTGGCGGATATTCGCGCCATCGGGACTAACACCATCGACGTTTACCCCGGCAAAGATTTTGGCGACGACGAGCCGCAGTATCAGCAGGCGCTGAAATACGACGATCTGGCGGCTATTCAGAAGCAGCCGTGGGTGAACTCCGCCACGCCTGCCGTGTCGCAAAACCTGCGTCTGCGCTACGGCAACATCGACGTGGCGGCCAGCGCTAACGGCGTCAGCGGAGATTACTTCAACGTCTACGGCATGACCTTCAGCGAAGGGGCGACCTTCAACGCGGAACAGCTGGCGGGCAGGGCGCAGGTGGTGGTGTTAGACGCTAACTCGCGCAGACAGCTTTTCCCCAATAAAACCCGCGTGGTGGGGGAAGTGATCCTGGTGGGTAACATGCCCGCCACGGTGATTGGTGTGGCGGAAGAGAAACAGTCCATGTTTGGCAGCAGCAAGATCCTGCGCGTCTGGCTGCCGTACAGCACCATTTCCGGGCGCATTATGGGACAGTCCTGGCTCAACTCCATTACCGTGCGAGTGAAAGAGGGCTACGACAGCGCGCTGGCGGAACAGCAGCTCGAGCGGCTGTTAACGTTGCGCCACGGGAAAAAGGATTTCTTCACCTGGAACATGGACGGCCTCTTGAAAACGGCCGAAAAGACCACACGTACTCTTCAGCTGTTCCTTACGCTGGTGGCGGTGATTTCGCTGGTCGTCGGCGGGATAGGGGTGATGAACATTATGCTGGTGTCGGTGACCGAACGTACGCGGGAGATCGGCATTCGCATGGCGGTCGGGGCCAGAGCCAGCGATGTGCTCCAGCAATTTTTGATTGAAGCGGTGCTGGTGTGTCTGGTGGGAGGCGCAATGGGGATTGCGCTCTCGATGATGATCGCCTTCGCGCTCCAGCTCTTTTTACCGGGGTGGGAGATTGGCTTCTCACCGATGGCGATCCTCACCGCGTTTTTGTGCTCCACCTTTACCGGCATTTTGTTTGGCTGGCTGCCGGCACGAAACGCGGCGCGGCTGGATCCGGTGGATGCGCTGGCGCGGGAATAACCCGAAAATAAAAATGCCAGCCGATCGGGCTGGCATTTTGCCTGCGGGGTGTACACAATGAATCAGAGAGCTATGCAACCGTTTCTGCTTCAACGGGCACGATAAGACTGGCGTGATTGCCTTTTGGCCCCTGGTGTACATCGAACCGGACGGACTGCCCGGCTTTGAGCGTCCTGTAACCATCCATCTGAATGGTGGAATAGTGAGCGAAGATATCCTCGCCGCCGCCTTCGGGGCAAATGAAGCCAAACCCCTTGGCGTTGTTGAACCACTTAACAGTACCCATTTCCATGCTTCGACATCCTTCGTAAATCTTATAAATTAAGATGGAATGAACCGGTGGTGGAGTGGGGGCTGTTCAAAACCTCGCCAACTCACGCTTGTACAATTTAGAGAAACGGAAGAAGCCGTCAAGCGTTTGGCGCTGGAGTTGGGACAATAATCAACCAAAATTTGAGGCAGTTAACGCTATTGCAACAGTTTGTGACAGACATCGCGGATGACAGTAATAGATGATTGTTATCTAACATCTGAGGTAGATTCAAAGTGGTTATGCATAATGGGTAAGACCAACGATTGGCTGGATTTTGACCAGCTGGCGGAAGATAAAGTGCGCGACGCGCTAAAACCGCCATCTATGTATAAAGTTATGTTAATGAACGATGATTACACGCCGATGGAATTTGTTATTGACGTGCTACAAAAGTTCTTTTCTTATGATGTTGAACGTGCAACGCAACTGATGCTTACCGTTCATTATCGTGGCAAAGCGATCTGCGGCATCTTTACTGCCGAGGTTGCGGAAACCAAAGTAGCGATGGTGAACGACTATGCAAGGGAGAACGAGCATCCGTTGCTGTGTACGCTGGAAAAGGCCTGATAAGGCATAAAATTGGGGGAGGTGCCTATGCTCAATCAAGAACTGGAACTCAGTTTAAACATGGCTTTCGCCAGAGCGCGTGAGCACCGACATGAGTTTATGACCGTCGAGCACCTGCTGCTCGCACTGCTTAGCAACCCATCTGCCCGCGAAGCGCTGGAAGCCTGCTCCGTGGATCTGGTGGCGCTACGTCAGGAACTCGAAGCCTTCATCGAACAAACTACACCGGTGCTGCCAGCCAGTGAAGAAGAGCGCGACACGCAGCCGACGCTCAGCTTCCAGCGCGTGTTGCAGCGCGCGGTTTTCCACGTCCAGTCTTCCGGACGTAGCGAAGTGACTGGCGCCAATGTCCTGGTCGCCATCTTCAGCGAGCAGGAGTCCCAGGCGGCCTACCTGCTGCGTAAACACGAAGTCAGCCGGCTCGACGTGGTCAACTTCATCTCTCACGGAACGCGAAAAGACGAGCCTAACCAGGCATCGGATCCCAGCGGACAGATCAACAGCAATGAAGAGCAAGCAGGCGGGGAGGATCGTATGGAAAACTTCACCACCAACCTTAACCAGCTTGCTCGCGTTGGCGGTATCGACCCGCTGATTGGTCGCGACAAAGAGCTGGAGCGTGCCATCCAGGTGCTGTGCCGCCGCCGTAAGAACAACCCGCTGCTGGTGGGGGAATCTGGCGTGGGTAAAACCGCGATTGCCGAAGGGCTGGCCTGGCGCATTGTGCAGGGCGACGTGCCGGAAGTGATTGCCGACTGCACCATCTACTCGCTGGATATTGGCTCGCTGCTGGCGGGCACCAAATACCGCGGTGATTTCGAAAAACGTTTCAAAGCGCTGTTAAAACAGCTGGAGCAGGACACCAACAGCATTCTGTTTATCGATGAGATCCACACCATCATCGGCGCAGGTGCGGCCTCCGGTGGCCAGGTGGATGCCGCTAACCTGATCAAACCGCTGCTCTCCAGCGGCAAGATCCGCGTGATGGGCTCCACGACGTACCAGGAGTTCAGCAACATCTTTGAGAAGGATCGTGCGCTGGCGCGTCGTTTCCAGAAAATCGACGTGACCGAGCCGTCGGTTGACGAAACGGTGCAGATCATCAACGGCCTGAAAACCAAGTACGAAGCGCACCACGACGTGCGTTACACCGCGAAAGCGGTCCGTGCGGCGGTGGAACTGGCGGTGAAATACATCAACGATCGTCATCTGCCGGATAAAGCGATCGACGTGATTGATGAGGCGGGTGCGCGTGCACGCCTGATGCCAGCCAGCAAGCGTAAGAAAACCGTGAATGTGGCGGATATCGAGTCCGTGGTGGCCCGCATCGCGCGTATTCCTGAGAAGAGCGTTTCTCAGAGCGACCGTGATACGCTGCGGACCCTCGGCAATCGCCTGAAAATGCTGGTCTTTGGTCAGGATAAAGCCATTGAGGCCTTAACCGAAGCGATCAAGATGGCCCGTGCTGGCCTGGGGCATGACCACAAGCCTGTCGGTTCCTTCCTGTTCGCCGGCCCGACCGGGGTGGGTAAAACCGAGGTGACGGTTCAGCTCTCCAAAGCGCTGGGCATTGAGCTGCTGCGCTTTGATATGTCCGAGTATATGGAGCGTCATACCGTCAGCCGTTTGATTGGTGCGCCTCCGGGATACGTGGGCTTTGACCAGGGCGGCCTGCTTACGGACGCGGTTATCAAGCACCCGCACGCGGTACTGCTGCTCGATGAAATCGAGAAAGCGCACCCGGACGTGTTCAACATCCTGTTGCAGGTGATGGACAACGGGACGCTGACCGATAACAACGGGCGCAAGGCCGATTTCCGCAACGTGGTGCTGGTGATGACCACCAACGCCGGGGTGCGGGAAACCGAGCGTAAATCCATCGGCCTGATCCACCAGGATAACAGCACCGATGCGATGGAAGAGATCAAGAAGATCTTCACGCCGGAGTTCCGTAACCGTCTGGACAACATTATCTGGTTCGATCATCTGTCTACCGAGGTGATTCATCAGGTGGTGGACAAGTTCATCGTCGAGTTGCAGGTTCAGCTGGATCAGAAAGGCGTGTCGCTGGAAGTGAGCCAGGAGGCCCGCAACTGGCTGGCTGAGAAAGGCTACGACCGTGCGATGGGCGCCCGTCCGATGGCGCGCGTGATTCAGGACAACCTGAAGAAACCGCTGGCGAACGAGCTGCTGTTTGGCTCGCTGGTGGACGGCGGCCAGGTAACGGTGGGGCTGGATCAGGCGAAGAACGAACTGACGTACGATTTCCAGAGTGCGGCGAAGCACAAGCCGGAAGCGGCTCACTGATTTTCTTTAGTGTAAAAGCCGGGTTTTTAACCCGGCTTTTTTGTGTCCGCTTTTCTCCCTCTCCCTGTGGGAGAGGGTCAGGGTGAAGGCATCAGAACGCACTAAAATACCTCTTCCTGAACAGCCACACTAAAGCCATAAATAAAAAAGGCCGGGATTGTCCCGACCTTTTAAATATTCATCTGCCATTACAGGCGAAAACAATTAGCGACTACGGAAGACAATGCGGCCTTTGCTCAGGTCGTACGGGGTCAGCTCAACAGTCACTTTGTCGCCCGTCAAAATGCGGATATAGTTTTTGCGCATTTTACCGGAGATGTGCGCAGTTACCACGTGACCGTTTTCCAGTTCTACGCGAAACATGGTATTAGGCAACGTATCAAGTACGGTACCCTGCATTTCAATATTGTCTTCTTTGGCCATCTAATCCTCTGGGGTATCACTACCAAGTTTTGAACCGGCAAGATAATGCCGAAATTCCTCAATTAAGTAAAGAATTGCGCGTTTAAAACGCAGCAAAACAGTCTCAGCGTATTGCCCAAGCGTCACGGTACAACCGAACGGAAAGCGCATTCGTAAAGGGGAGACGACAGGATAAACGTAAGGACGTTATCTGAAGCGAGGGTCCCAAACGGCGGCGGGGCAACAGGCAGAAGCTACTCTGCGGCGTAATTATAACACCCTCATAAAAAATATGCGGAAAACATTTAGGCATTGGGTATAAAGAGCGTTCTGGGAACCCAAAAATCGCGTGGTAGGGTCTCCTTTCGGCACTGTTCCAGGTGTTCGATATAGTGTCGGCGGGAGATTTCAACGGCGCCGAGCGAGGCGGTATGCTCATTCAGCACCTGACAATCCATTAACTGTCCTCCACGTCGGGCAAATTCCTGGCTAAAAACCAGCAGCGCGGTTTTCGACGCATTCGTGGAGCGGGAGAACATCGACTCGCCGCAGAACAGCGTACCTTGCGCCACGCCGTACATGCCCCCGACGAGGTCGTCCCCGCTCCACACTTCGATCGAATGCGCGTACCCCAGCTCATGAAGCTGGTGATAGGCGATAATGATATCGCGGGTTATCCAGGTGCCTTCGTGACGATCTTCAGCGCAGCCTTCGATAACCTGGCCGAAGGCGTGATTAAGGGTGACGCGAAAGGGTGATTTTGCATGAAAACGCTTCATGCTGCGGCTCAGGTGAAACTGCCCAGGCCACAGCACGGCTCGCGGGTCGGGAGACCACCATAAGATCGGGTCGCCAGGAGAAAACCACGGAAAGATGCCGCGCTGGTAAGCCATTAAGAGCCGTGCCGGGCTGAGATCGCCGCCCAGAGCCAGCAAGCCGTTAGGTTCACGCAGCGCCCCCTCCGGAGAAGGGAACGCAATATTATGGCGAGAAAGCTGCACCAGGCGCATGACAACAGAACTCCAGTACGCGAGAGAGGACGCTACAAATATAGTCTACAGGCGCTGTTTAAACTGGTAGTAGCGACCTTGTTTTGCCAGCAGCTCTGCGTGACTACCTTGCTCAATTATGTGTCCGTTGTCCATCACAATTATCTGATCGAAATTCACCAGCCCTCGCAGACGGTGCGTGACCATCAGCACGGTTTTACCTTTCATCACATTCGCCAGTAAATCAAGGATTTGGCTCTCTGTCGTGGCATCCAGTCCTTCTGTCGGTTCATCCAGCAGCATCAGCGGCGCATCGTGCAGCAGCGCACGCGCAATGGCCAGACGACGCAGTTCGCCGCCGGAAAGCTGTCGACCCCCTTCACCCAGCCAGCTGTTCAACCCGTCGTCTTCAAGCAGCTTGTGCAGCCCAACCTGCTCCAGCATTGCCCGCAGCGTATCGTCGGAGGCGTCTGGTGCCGCCAGAAGAAGATTATCGCGCAGCGTAGCGCTGAACAGATGCACCCGCTGGGGCACGACGCTGACCGTTTTACGCAAGGCCGCTTCGCTAAAACCAGACAGCGGAACGTCGTTAAACCGAATCTCGCCCTGCTGTGGGTCCCACGCGCGCGTGAGAAGTTGCAGAAGTGTCGATTTCCCACATCCCGTACGGCCAAGGATCGCAATGCGCTGCCCGGCATCAACAGAAAGGGTGATGTCTTCCAGCGCGTTTTGCGCCTGCTTGTCGTAGGCGAAAGTGACATTGCTGAGCGTCAGCGCGACCTGCTCTGGCACAGCGGTTTGACCCGCGCTGAACTTCACTTCCGGCTCCTGCTCGGCAATATCCGTAATGCGCAGCGCAGAGGCAATCACCTGGCCGAGATGCTGAAAGGCGCCCGTGACCGGGGCTAAGGCTTCAAAGGCTGCCAGGGCACAGAAAACAAACAGCGCAATCAGCGGGCCAGGCTGCGCGTTACCGCCCACGCCACCGGAGGCCATCCAGAGCATGGCGATGACGGCAATCCCACCAATTAACATCATCAGCGCCTGGGAGAACGCGGTCAGTTCAGACTGGCGCCGCTGGGCTTCATGCCAGTTCAGCTCCGTATTTTCCATGCGGGCGCGGTACCGTTTGCTGGCACCAAAAAGGGTGAGCTCGGCCTGTCCCTGCAACCAGGCGGTGAGCTGCTGGCGATATTCCCCTCGCAGGCGCGTCAGGTTTTCCCCGGTGGTTTTACCTGCACGATAAAACAGGGGCGGCAGAATAATCAGCGTCATCAGCATGATGCCGCCGAGCGTCAGTGCGATGGGAACATCCAGGAAACTCAACCCCAGCGTGACCACGACAATCACTACAAACGCGCCCACCATAGGTGAAATGACGCGCAGGTAGAGGTGATCCAGCGTATCCACATCTGCGACCACGCGGTTGAGTAATTCGCCCTGTCGAAAACGTGCCAGCCCGGCAGGGGAGAGGGGCAGCAGTTTGCTGAAGGTGTAAATACGCAGGTGTTGCAGCACGCGGAAGGTCGCGTCGTGGCTGACCAGACGTTCGAAGTAGCGTCCGGCAGTTCGCGTAATTGCCGTGCCGCGCACCCCGGCGGCAGGCAGCATGTAGTTAAAGCTGTACAGCCCGGCAAAGCCTGCGGCCGCAGATGCGGAGAGGAACCAGCCGGAAAGCGTAAGCAGACCGATGCTGGCCAGCAGAGTGACGATCGCCAGCACGATCCCGAGCGTCAGCATCCATTTGTGGCGTTTATACAGTGCAAGATACGGAAGCAGGGCGCGCATCAGATATCCTCCTGACGGTTCGCCAGCAGGGTCGCAAACGGCCCCTGCGCGGCAACAAGCGCGGCGTAATCGCCTTGTTCAACAATGTGTCCGTTTTCCATCACCCAGATCTGATCCCAGTCGGCAATACCTTCCAGCTGGTGAGTCACCATCAGGGTGGTTTGCTGGCGTGAGGCTGCGTTAAGCGCATCCATCACGCGCTGCTCGCTGTGAGCGTCCAGGCTGGCGGCGGGTTCGTCCAGCAGCATTAGCGAAGAGGGATTCAGCAGCGCACGGGCAACCGCGACGCGCTGTGCCTGGCCAACTGACAGCCCGGCAGACTGATCGCCAATGACGGTATCGACACCCTGCGCAAGCAGCGGCAGAAACTCGCTGACCCAGGCGCGGTCGAGGACCGATTGCAGCTCATCTTCACGCGCATTCGGGCGTGCCAGCAGCACATTCTCGCGCAGCGTCGGAGCTGGCAGCTGAGGGTTTTGCCCCACCCAACTCAGCTGTTTACGCCAGGCATCAGGATCGAGCTCGCGCAGCTCCGTTTTATTGATACGCAGCGATCCGGTGTACGCCATAAAACCTGACAGCGCATTCAACAATGAGCTTTTACCTGAGCCGCTGGTACCCACCAGCACCACACGTTGCCCGGCAGGCAGGGTAAAGTTCAGCGGACCGGCCAGCACTTTGCCTTCAGGCGACAGAACAGAAAAATCCTGTGCTTCAATGGTCACCGGATCGTTCGTATTCAGCGTTACCTCACCACGCTCTGGATTCGCCAGCGGCGTTTCCATGAAGGTTTTCAGGCTGTCGGCAGCACCCACCGCCTGCGCTTTGGCATGGTAAAAGGTGCCGAGATCGCGAAGCGGCTGGAAAAATTCCGGGGCCAGGATCAGCGCCAGGAACCCGGCGGAAAGCGTGACCGCCGTACCGTAGTGGCCAAAGTCCAGCGCGCCGAGGTAGGAGAAGCCAAAGTAAACCGCCACCAGCGCAATCGACAGGGAGGTGAAAAATTCGAGCACGCCAGATGAGAGAAAGGCCATGCGCAACACTTCCATGGTGCGCTGACGGAAATCCTGCGACGCCAGACGAATGTTTTCGGTTTCCGCTTCACCACGACCGAAGATCCGCAGGGTTTCCATTCCGCGCAGACGGTCCAGGAAATGACCGCTCAACCGACCCAGCGCCAGGAAGTTACGACGGTTAGCATCTGCCGCGCCCATGCCGACCATCGCCATAAACAGCGGGATGAGCGGGGCGGTGCCCAGCAGGATCAACGCCGCCACCCAGTTAACAGGGAAGATGGCGATAACAATCATCAGGGGCACAAATACTGCCAGCGCCATCTGGGGAAGATAACGCGCGTAGTAATCGTGCATATCGTCGATTTGCTCAAGGATCAGCGTCGCCCAGCTGCCGGCTGGCTTACCCTGGATCCACGCAGGCCCGGCTTCCGAAAGCCGATCGAGCACCTTGCGGCGAATCTCATAGCGGATGTGCTGCCCGGCGTGGAACCCAACCCGCTCGCGCAGCCAGACCACCCACGCACGCAGAACGAAAACCAGCACCAGAACGATAAACGGCAACAGCAGCGCTTCGCGCGGGATGTTCTCCATGATCATATGGTTGAGAATGCGGGCCAGCAGCCATGCCTGGGCAACAATCAACAGACCGCTGATGAATCCCAAAACGCGGGAAATCATAAGCCAGCGGCGGGACAGAACGCTTTGCTGTTTCAGCCAGCGGGTTAACTCTTGTTGACGGGTTTTTTCCATTGCGTACTTTGCAGGTGACGTTATAAGAAATTAGACCTCTGCATGTTACACGCGAGCAAAAATAAAGGCGACCAGTGGCCGCCTTTATTTACGTTTGTTACTGACTTGTAAAGATTATTTGCCTTGTTCAGCCAGCCCGTCCAGGTAGCGTTCTGCGTCCAGCGCGGCCATACAACCGGTGCCCGCAGAGGTGATCGCCTGACGATAAATATGGTCCATCACGTCGCCAGCTGCGAAGACACCCGGAACGCTGGTCTGGGTGGCGTTGCCGTGAATGCCAGACTGCACTTTGATGTAGCCGTTCTCCAGCTCCAGCTGGCCTTCAAAGATAGCCGTGTTCGGGCTGTGACCGATTGCCACAAACAGGCCTGCCACTTCCAGCGTTTCGACGTTATCGGTGTTCTGGGTATCACGGATACGCAGTCCCGCCACGCCCATCTGATCGCCAGTCACTTCTTCCAGCGTACGGTTGGTATGCAGCACAATGTTGCCGCTCGCCACTTTGTCCATCAGGCGTTTAATCAGGATCTTCTCCGCGCGGAAGGTGTCGCGACGGTGAATCAGGTGTACTTCTGAGGCAATATTTGCCAGATACAGCGCTTCTTCCACAGCGGTGTTGCCGCCGCCGATAACCGCAACTTTCTGGTTGCGATAGAAGAAACCGTCGCAGGTCGCGCAGGCTGACACGCCGCGGCCTTTGAACGCTTCTTCAGACGGCAGGCCGAGATAGCGGGCAGAGGCGCCGGTGGCGATGATCAGCGCATCGCAGGTGTATTCGCCGCTGTCACCCGTCAGGCGGAACGGACGGTTCTGCAAATCCACTTTATTGATGTGGTCGAACAGGATTTCGGTTTCGAATTTGGCGGCATGCTCGTGCATGCGCTCCATCAGCAGCGGCCCGGTCAGGTCGTTCGGGTCGCCAGGCCAGTTTTCCACTTCCGTGGTGGTGGTCAGCTGACCGCCTTTTTCCATCCCGGTGATCAGTACCGGTTGCAGGTTAGCGCGTGCAGCATAGACCGCTGCGGTATATCCCGCAGGTCCAGAACCAAGGATTAGCAGCTTACTGTGTTTGGTCGTGCCCATGAGATCCCCATTGTTGTTGGCAGGCAATGGGCTGGATTGTAGGGAATTTGTTGCCGTAAAAAAAGAGCAGGAGAGTTTTGCTTCCGATATATGCAATAGACGCGCCCTATGGGTCAGAGGCGGTCACATCACTTCTGCTACTGAAAACCGCGCGTTTATAAGGCAATAAAATGAGGATTAATACCCCTCCGTAATGAATATCCGGCATGTTGTACTAAAAATCGATGTTTTGCTTTGACAATCCCCTGCGCTTTTGCGAAAACATTCAAGGAAGAAAAAAAGACGCACGAACTGCATGCCGCATAGACATGCACGGAAATGCCATTTTTACCGGGTCAGTGAAATCTACGCATGGTGTGGACAGACGCCATACGTGATGTCTGTGACTGCTTTCGGGCAACGGTCTTCTTACCGCAGAACCCGAATCTACATCGCGTCTAATACATAACCAGGCGATGTGATGAATAACGGGTCCAGGCTCTGAACAGTGATGTGCACAGGGTCCAGGCAGGAGTAGGGAAGGAATACAGAGAGACAATAATAATGGTAGATAGCAAGAAGCGCCCTGGCAAAGATCTCGACCGTATCGATCGTAACATTCTTAATGAATTGCAAAAGGATGGGCGTATTTCCAACGTCGAGCTTTCAAAACGTGTGGGACTTTCCCCGACGCCGTGCCTTGAGCGTGTGCGTCGACTGGAAAGACAGGGTTTTATTCAGGGCTATACGGCTCTGCTGAACCCGCATTATCTGGATGCCTCACTTCTGGTATTTGTTGAGATTACTCTGAATCGTGGTGCACCAGATGTGTTTGAGCAATTTAACGCCGCTGTACAAAAACTTGAAGAAATTCAAGAGTGTCATCTGGTTTCCGGTGATTTTGACTACCTGTTGAAAACCCGTGTGCCTGATATGTCCGCCTACCGTAAGCTGCTGGGTGAAACCCTGCTGCGTCTGCCAGGCGTGAACGACACCCGTACTTATGTGGTGATGGAAGAGGTCAAACAGAGCAATCGTCTGGTTATTAAGACGCGCTAACACGGAACAGGTGCAAAATCAGTGTAGTTTGATTACACTCCTGTTAATCCATACAGCAACAGTGCCGGGAAGTCCCGGCGCTGTTGTCCGTTTTAGCACACAGGCAGGACATGCCTGATACCTGGAGAGCCTTTCTTGAGCCAGGAATACACTGAAGACAAAGAAGTCACATTATCTAAGCTAAGCAGCGGACGTCGTCTCCTTGAGGCGTTACTGATTGTTATTGCCCTTTTTGCCGTCTGGCTGATGGCTGCCTTACTCAGTTTCAACCCCTCAGACCCCAGCTGGTCGCAAACCGCATGGCATGAGCCTATCCATAATTTAGGTGGTGTTCCCGGTGCCTGGCTTGCGGACACGCTCTTCTTCATTTTCGGTGTGATGGCCTATACCCTTCCCGTCATCATTATTGGCGGATGCTGGTTTGCCTGGCGTCATCGACAGAACGACGACTACATCGATTATTTTGCCGTTTCGCTGCGCCTGATTGGCGCCCTGGCGCTGATCCTCACCTCCTGCGGACTGGCGGCGATCAACGCCGATGACATCTGGTACTTCGCCTCCGGCGGGGTGATTGGCAGCCTGTTGAGCTCCGCGCTGCAACCGATGCTTCACAGCAGCGGCGGCACGCTGGCGCTGCTTTGTATCTGGGCAGCGGGCCTGACGCTGTTTACCGGCTGGTCCTGGGTGAGCATTGCCGAAAAAATCGGCAGCTTTATTCTGACTCTGCTGACGTTTGCCAGCAATCGCACCCGTCGTGACGATACGTGGGTCGATGAAGACGAATATGAAGATGAGTACGAAGAGGAAGACGAGGCACCCGTGCAGCGTCGTGAATCCCGCCGTGCCCGTATTCTGCGCGGTGCTCTGGCGCGCCGCCAGCGCGTTGCTGAAAAATTCGCTAACCCGTTAGGCCGTAAAACGGATGCCGCGCTTTTCTCCGGCAAACGTATGGATGAAGAGGAGCAGATTGAGTATCGCGGCGCGGCCGTCGATCCTGATGATGTGTTGTTCTCTGGTCATCGAGCTACGCCGGGTGAGTATGATGAATACGATCCGCTGTTGCATGGTCATTCCGTGACTGAACCGGTAGCCGCTGCTGCTGCCGCAACGACGGCTGCGCAGGCCCATGTTGCGCCTGTTGAAGCCGTGATGCCGTCCTCGCCTGTTCCTGCACCGGAGTCCGCGATCCAGCAACCGCAGGTGGACTGGCAGACTGCGCCAGGCGTCCATACGCCTGAACCGACCATTGCGCCGGAGCCTGAAAGCTATATTCCTGTGCAGCAGGAACAGTGGCAGCAACCGTATCAGCCGCCTGAGCCTGCCAGCGAGCCGCAACAGCCGTATCAGGCTTATACGCCCGAACCTGCTGAACCTGAACAGCCATACGTTGCGCCGGTGTCTGAACCCGAAGTGGTGGAGGAAGCGAAGCCATCCCGTCCGCCATTGTACTATTTTGAAGAGGTGGAAGAGCGCCGTGCCCGAGAGCGCGAGCAGCTTGCCGCCTGGTATCAGCCCGTGCCTGAGCCGGTGCAGGAGCCTGTTGTAAAAGCGCCTTCTGCGAGCGTTGCACCTGTAGATCCAGCGCCAGCCGTTGCGTCAGGAGCGGAAACCGTGAAGCAGGCAACGGCAGCCGCTGCCGCGTCCGCTCCGCTATTCAGCCCGGCAACCGACGGTGCGCCGCGTCCTCAGGTAAAAGAGGGCATTGGTCCACAATTGCCGCGCCCTAATCGCGTGCGCGTACCGACGCGCCGGGAGCTGGCCTCTTATGGCATTAAACTGCCTTCCCAGCGTATGGCGGAAGAAAAAGCCCGTGAGTCCGACTACGAAGATGATGCCGACGAACTGCATCAGGATGAGCTGGCGCGTCAGTTTGCCGCCCAGCAGACTCAACGCTACGGGAATGAGTACCAACACGATGTTCATTCTCAGCAGGATGAAGATGATGCTGCCGAAGCGGAATTAGCGCGTCAGTTTGCGGCCACGCAACAGCAACGTTATTCCGGTGAGCAGCCTTCGGGGGCAAACCCGTTCTCGCTCTCGGATTTTGAATTTTCACCGATGAAAGATCTGGTGGATGACGGTCCGAGCGAACCGCTGTTCACGCCGAGCGTGATGCCAGAAGCGGAACCGGTGCGTCAGGCGCCAGCGCCGCAGGTTAATGCGCAGCCACAACAGCCAGCGCCGCAGGCTTATGCGCAGCCGCATACACCGCCGGCCCAACCGCCGCAGCCGCAGTTCCAGCAGCCAGCACCACAGCCGCAGGAAAGCCTGATTCACCCGCTGCTGATGCGTAACGGAGACAGCCGTCCGCTGCAACGACCAAGTACGCCGTTGCCGTCGCTGGATCTGTTAACGCCGCCGCCAGCGGAAGTCGAACCGGTGGATACTTTTGCTCTTGAGCAGATGGCCCGTCTGGTGGAAGCGCGTCTGGCTGACTTCCGTATTAAAGCGGACGTGGTGAACTACTCCCCTGGCCCGGTGATCACCCGTTTCGAACTGAACCTGGCGCCAGGCGTAAAAGCGGCGCGTATTTCTAACCTGTCCCGTGACCTGGCGCGTTCTCTGTCGACCGTGGCGGTACGCGTGGTGGAAGTGATCCCTGGTAAGCCTTACGTTGGCCTTGAGCTGCCAAACAAGAAACGCCAGACCGTTTATCTGCGTGAAGTTCTGGATAACACCAAATTCCGCGACAACCCGTCCCCTCTGACCGTGGTGTTGGGTAAAGATATCGCTGGCGATCCGGTGGTTGCCGATCTCGCGAAGATGCCGCACCTGCTGGTTGCGGGTACCACCGGCTCCGGTAAATCGGTCGGGGTGAACGCCATGATCCTCAGTATGCTCTACAAAGCGCAGCCTGAAGATGTGCGTTTCATCATGATCGACCCGAAAATGCTTGAACTGTCCGTCTACGAAGGCATTCCGCACCTGTTAACGGAAGTAGTGACCGACATGAAGGACGCCGCCAACGCATTGCGCTGGAGCGTCAATGAAATGGAGCGTCGCTACAAGCTGATGTCTGCGCTGGGCGTGCGTAACCTGGCCGGTTATAACGAGAAAATCGCTGAGGCGGCACGTATGGGCCGTCCGATTCCGGACCCATACTGGAAGCCGGGTGACAGCATGGATGCCCAGCATCCGGTGCTGGAAAAACTGCCTTACATCGTGGTGCTGGTGGATGAGTTCGCCGACCTGATGATGACCGTTGGCAAGAAAGTGGAAGAGCTGATTGCGCGTCTGGCACAGAAAGCGCGTGCGGCGGGCATCCACCTGGTGCTGGCAACGCAGCGTCCGTCCGTAGACGTTATCACCGGTCTTATTAAGGCAAACATCCCGACCCGTATCGCGTTTACCGTGTCGAGTAAAATTGACTCGCGTACTATCCTTGACCAGGGCGGTGCAGAGTCGCTGCTGGGGATGGGTGATATGCTCTATTCCGGCCCGAACTCCACCTCGCCGGTGCGTGTCCACGGTGCATTTGTTCGCGACCAGGAAGTGCATGCGGTGGTGCAGGACTGGAAAGCGCGCGGTCGGCCGCAATACGTTGACGGCATCACCTCCGACAGTGAAAGCGAAGGTGGCGGCGGTGGTTTTGACGGCGGCGAAGAGCTGGATCCGTTATTTGACCAGGCGGTTAATTTCGTCACCGAAAAACGTAAGGCGTCCATCTCCGGCGTCCAGCGCCAGTTCCGTATTGGCTACAACCGCGCGGCACGTATCATCGAGCAGATGGAAGCCCAGGGCATCGTGAGCGAACAGGGGCATAACGGTAACCGTGAGGTGCTGGCGCCACCGCCGTTTGATTAACCTTCAGCGATTGCAAAGAAGGGTAAATCAGCAAAAATTAAGCATATTCTTCTGTCGCCTGCCTTCGGGCAGGTCCAGAATAGAAACGGAACCCCCATATCGGGAAGACGTATTTTAAGGAATAACAATGAAAAAAATCGCCATCGCCTGTGCATTACTCTCCAGTTTTGTTGCCAGCAGCGTCTGGGCTGATGCAGCCAGCGACCTTAAAAGCCGACTGGATAAAGTGAGCAGCTTCCACGCCAGCTTCACGCAAAAAGTGACTGACGGCAGTGGCAACGCGGTGCAGGAAGGTCAGGGGGATTTGTGGGTGAAACGCCCGAATCTCTTCAACTGGCACATGACCCAGCCGGATGAAAGCGTGCTGGTGTCTGACGGGAAAACCTTATGGTTCTACAACCCGTTTGTTGAGCAGGCGACCGCCACCTGGCTGAAAGACGCGACCAGCAATACGCCGTTTATGCTCATTGCCCGTAACCAGTCCAGCGACTGGCAGCAGTACAACATTAAACAAAACGGTGATGAGTTCGTCCTGACACCAAAAGGCAGCAACGGTAACCTGAAGCAGTTCACCATTAACGTGAGCAGCAACGGTACCATTAATCAGTTCGGTGCGGTTGAGCAGGACGATCAGCGCAGTAGCTATCAGCTTAAGTCTCAGCAAAACGGCGCTGTAGATGCTTCGAAATTCACCTTTACCCCGCCGCAGGGCGTAACGGTGGACGACCAACGTAATAAGTAAGAGGCATGAGTGAGCAACCTGTCGCTCGATTTTTCAGATAATGCGTTTCAACCTCTGGCCGCCCGTATGCGGCCAGAAAATTTAGCGCAGTACATCGGCCAGCAACACCTGCTGGCTGCGGGGAAACCCTTGCCGCGCGCCATAGAGGCCGGGCATCTGCACTCCATGATCCTCTGGGGGCCACCCGGCACCGGCAAAACAACCCTCGCTGAAGTGATCGCCCGCTATGCTAACGCGGACGTTGAGCGCATCTCGGCGGTTACCTCCGGCGTAAAGGAGATTCGTGAGGCGATCGAGCGCGCGCGGCAAAACCGTAATGCCGGGCGCCGCACCATTCTTTTTGTTGATGAAGTCCACCGCTTCAACAAGAGCCAACAGGATGCGTTTCTGCCGCACATTGAAGACGGCACGATTTTCTTCATCGGCGCAACCACGGAAAACCCGTCGTTTGAGCTGAACTCTGCGCTCCTTTCCCGCGCCCGCGTTTACCTGCTTAAATCCCTGACTACAGAGGATATCGAAAAGGTTCTGACCCAGGCGATGGAGGACAAAGCGCGGGGTTACGGCGGACAGGATATCGTTCTGCCGGACGACACGCGTCGTGCGATCGCTGAACTGGTCAACGGCGATGCGCGTCGGGCGCTGAATACGCTGGAAATGATGGCCGATATGGCCGAAGTGGATGATGCCGGCAAGCGCGTACTGAAACCTGAATTGCTCACCGAAATAGCCGGTGAACGCAGCGCACGCTTCGATAATAAAGGCGATCGTTTTTACGACCTGATCTCTGCATTACATAAGTCCGTGCGCGGCAGCGCCCCGGATGCGGCGCTCTACTGGTACGCGCGTATCATTACCGCCGGTGGCGATCCGTTATATGTCGCGCGTCGCTGCCTGGCCATCGCGTCAGAAGATGTCGGTAATGCCGATCCACGCGCCATGCAGGTCGCTATTTCCGCCTGGGACTGCTTTACCCGCGTCGGACCCGCGGAAGGTGAGCGTGCCATTGCGCAGGCAATTGTCTATCTGGCCTGCGCGCCGAAAAGTAACGCGGTGTATACCGCCTTCAAAGCGGCGATGTCAGATGCACGTGAACGTCCGGACTACGATGTGCCGGTTCATCTGCGCAATGCGCCAACCAAATTGATGAAAGAGATGGGGTATGGGCAGGAGTATCGCTACGCCCATGATGAACCCAATGCCTACGCCGCCGGCGAGGAGTATTTCCCGCAGGAGATGGCACAAACCCGCTATTATCATCCCACAAACAGAGGTCTTGAGGGTAAGATTGGCGAAAAGCTCGCCTGGCTTGCCGGACAGGATCAAAATAGCCCTATAAAACGCTACCGTTAGTTCAATCGTTGCGGTAATGTTGGCAATATATCTCTGTGGCCGCAGGCTGTGGTCACTTTTTCCTTTTTTCAATTCGATAAGCACAGGATAAGCATGCTCGATCCCAATCTGCTGCGTAATGAGCCAGACGCAGTCGCTGAAAAACTGGCACGCCGGGGCTTTAAGCTGGATGTAGATAAGCTGCGCGCTCTTGAAGAGCGTCGTAAAGTTTTGCAGGTACAAACTGAAAATCTGCAAGCAGAGCGTAATTCTCGATCGAAATCCATTGGCCAGGCGAAAGCGCGCGGGGAAGATATTGAGCCATTACGCCTGGAAGTGAACAAACTGGGTGAAGAGCTGGATCAGGCGAAAGCTGAACTGGATGTTCTTCAGGCTGAAATTCGTGATATCGCTCTGGCGATCCCGAACATTCCTGACGACAGCGTGCCTGTCGGCAAAGACGAAAACGACAACGTTGAAGTGAAACGCTGGGGCACGCCTCGCGAGTTTGACTTCGAGGTGCGCGATCACGTCACGCTGGGCGAAATGCACGCGGGCCTGGACTTTGCGGCTGCGGTTAAGCTGACGGGTTCTCGCTTTGTGGTCATGAAAGGTCAAATTGCCCATCTGCATCGCGCTCTGGCGCAGTTCATGCTGGATCTGCACACCGAGCAGCACGGCTACAGCGAAACCTACGTTCCGTATCTGGTTAACCACGATACGCTGTACGGTACCGGCCAGCTGCCGAAATTTGCCGGCGATCTGTTCCACACCCGTCCGCTGGACGAGGAAGCAGACAGCAGCAACTACGCGCTGATCCCAACCGCGGAAGTGCCGCTGACCAACCTCGTGCGTGATGAGATCATCGACGAAGACGATCTGCCAATCAAACTGACCGCGCACTCTCCATGTTTCCGTTCTGAAGCCGGTTCTTACGGTCGCGATACGCGCGGTCTGATCCGTATGCACCAGTTCGATAAAGTTGAGATGGTGCAGATCGTTCGTCCGGAAGAGTCTATGGACGCGCTGGAAGAGATGACCGGTCATGCTGAGAAAGTGCTGGAGCTGCTGGGCCTGCCGTACCGCCGTATGGCGCTGTGCACCGGCGACATGGGCTTCGGTGCCTGCAAAACCTTCGACCTTGAAGTCTGGGTGCCTGCGCAGAACACCTACCGTGAAATCTCCTCCTGCTCCAACGTCTGGGATTTCCAGGCGCGTCGTATGCAGGCGCGTTGCCGCAGCAAATCTGACAAGAAAACCCGTCTGGTTCATACCCTGAACGGTTCCGGTCTGGCAGTAGGCCGTACGCTGGTTGCTGTGCTGGAAAACTACCAGCAGGCTGACGGACGCATTGAGATCCCTGAAGTGCTGCGCCCTTACATGAAAGGCCAGCAGTTCATCGGCTAATTATTTGCTCTAAGACAAAAAAGCGCCTCAGGGCGCTTTTTTTATGCCTCTGATTTGATACGAAGCAATAACCCCTCCCTCTAAAGTAGTAATACTCCTCCGAACGAAAGTCAGCATAAAACACTGATAACCAAAAATATCGTTATACATAAAACTATATAGCGGTGTGTGCCGCCCTTTATTTCTTTGTGAGCAACCAAAGTGAGTCTTTATGAAAATCAAAGCGCCTGAAGCGTTAATGGCTGCCGAGGTCACTCGCCGTGGGTTGATGAAAACCACGGCAATAGGCGGTCTGGCGGTTGCCAGCAGCGCCTTTACGCTCCCTTTTACCCGTCTGGCGTCGGCGGCGGAGGCTCTGTCTCCCGCTTCAGCCCCGGAAAAAGTGGTGTGGAGTGCCTGTACCGTTAACTGTGGTAGCCGTTGTCCTCTGCGTATGCATGTTGTGGACGGTGAAATCAAATATGTCGAAACAGACAATACCGGCGATGATAACTACGAAGGGTTACATCAGGTTCGTGCCTGTCTGCGTGGTCGTTCAATGCGCCGTCGCGTTTATAACCCGGATCGTCTGAAATACCCAATGAAGCGCGTCGGTAAGCGTGGGGAAGGGAAGTTCGAGCGTATTAGCTGGGACGAAGCCTACGATATTATCGCGACTAACATGCAGCGCCTGATCAAAGAGTATGGCAACGAATCCATCTACCTCAACTACGGCACCGGCACGCTGGGCGGTACCATGACCCGCTCCTGGCCGCCGGGTAAAACGCTGGTGGCGCGCCTGATGAACTGCTGCGGCGGCTATCTCAATCATTACGGCGACTACTCTTCCGCACAGATTGCTGCGGGGCTGAACTACACCTACGGCGGCTGGGCAGACGGTAACAGCCCGTCGGATATCGAAAACAGTAAACTGGTGGTGTTGTTCGGTAACAACCCAGGCGAAACCCGGATGAGCGGCGGTGGGGTAACCTATTATCTTGAGCAGGCGCGCGCCAAATCCAACGCACGTATGATCATCGTCGATCCGCGCTATACCGATACCGGCGCGGGACGTGAAGACGAGTGGATCCCTATTCGCCCTGGTACCGATGCGGCGCTGGTCAATGCGCTGGCGTATGTGATGATCACTGAAAACCTCGTCGATCAGCCGTTCCTTGATAAATACTGCGTGGGTTATGACGAGAAGACCCTGCCAGCCAGCGCACCGGCTAACGGGCATTACAAAGCGTACATTCTTGGTCAGGGCAGCGACGGGGTAGCGAAAACCCCTGAGTGGGCATCCACCATTACCGGCATTCCAGTCGAGCGTATTGTTCAGCTGGCCCGTGAAATTGGTTCAGCAAAACCGGCTTATATCAGCCAGGGATGGGGACCACAGCGTCACGCGAACGGCGAAATTGCCACCCGCGCTATTTCTATGCTCTCGATTCTGACTGGCAACGTTGGTATTCACGGCGGTAATAGCGGGGCGCGTGAAGGCTCGTATGAAGTCCCGTTTGAACGTATGCCAACGCTGGATAACCCGGTTCAGACCAGCATCTCCATGTTTATGTGGACGGACGCGATCGAGCGCGGTCCGGAAATGACCGCGCTGCGTGACGGTGTTCGAGGCAAAGATAAGCTGGACGTGCCGATCAAAATGATCTGGAACTACGCCGGTAACTGCCTGATCAACCAGCACTCTGAAATCAACCGCACCCATGAAATTTTGCAGGACGACAAGAAGTGCGAAATGATTGTGGTGATCGACTGCCACATGACCTCATCGGCGAAGTATGCCGATATTCTGCTCCCAGACTGCACTGCGTCTGAGCAGATGGATTTCGCGCTGGACGCCTCCTGCGGCAACATGTCCTATGTGATCTTCACTGACCAGGCCATCAAACCGCGCTTCGAGTGCAAAACCATCTATGAGATGACTTCCGAGCTGGCGAAACGTCTTGGCGTTGAGCAGCAGTTCACTGAAGGACGTACTCAGGAAGGGTGGATGCGCCATCTGCATGAGCTCTCACGCAAAGCCATTCCTGACCTGCCGGACTTCGATATCTTCCGCAAGCAGGGCATGTACAAGCAGCGCGATCCCGAAGGGCATCACGTGGCGTATAAAGCCTTCCGCGACGATCCGCAGGCCAATCCGCTGACCACGCCGTCGGGCAAAATCGAGATCTACTCCGAAGAGCTGGCAAAAATTGCCGCAACGTGGGAATTGCCGGAAGGGGACGTTATCGATCCGCTGCCGATTTATACGCCAGGCTTCGAAAACTACAACGATCCGCTGACGGCGAAATTCCCGCTTCAGTTGACCGGTTTCCACTACAAAGCGCGTGTTCACTCCACCTACGGCAACGTTGACGTACTGAAAGCGGCCTGCCGACAGGAGATGTGGATCAACCCGATGGATGCGAAAGCGCGCGGCATCAGTAATGGCGATCGCGTACGTATCTTCAACGGACGTGGCGAAGTGCATATCGAAGCTAAAGTGACTCCGCGTATGATGCCTGGCGTTGTCGCGCTGGGGGAAGGGGCCTGGTATAACCCGGATGCGAACCGTATCGATCAGGCGGGCTGCATCAACGTTCTCACTACGCAGCGTCCGTCGCCGCTGGCGAAGGGCAACCCATCCCACACAAACCTCGTTCAGGTTGAAAAGGCGTAAGGAGTAACCGATGACAACCCAGTATGGATTTTTTATTGATTCCAGCCGCTGCACCGGGTGCAAAACCTGCGAGCTGGCCTGTAAGGATTACAAAGATCTGACCCCGGACGTCAGCTTCCGGCGTATCTATGAATACGCGGGCGGCGACTGGCAGGAGGACAACGGCGTCTGGCATCAGAATGTCTTCGCCTATTACCTGTCGATTGCCTGCAACCACTGCGAAGATCCGGCCTGCACCAAGGTCTGCCCGAGCGGGGCAATGCACAAGCGCGACGACGGTTTTGTGGTGGTGGACGAGGATGTCTGCATCGGCTGTCGCTACTGCCACATGGCCTGCCCGTACGGCGCGCCGCAGTACAATGCCGCCAAAGGCCACATGACCAAGTGCGACGGCTGCCACAGCCGCGTGGCGGACGGCAAAAAGCCCATCTGCGTCGAATCCTGCCCGCTGCGCGCGCTGGACTTTGGCCCGATTGAAGAGCTGCGCAAAAAACACGGTCAGCTTGCTGCCGTCGCGCCGCTGCCGTCTGCGCACTTCACGAAGCCGAGTATTGTGATTAAACCTAACGCCAACAGCCGTCCGACGGGTGACACCACCGGCTACCTGGCAAACCCGAAGGAGGTGTGAGATGGGAAGTGGATGGCATGAATGGCCGCTAATGATCTTCACGGTCTTTGGGCAGTGCGTGGCGGGCGGGTTTATCGTCCTTGCGCTGGCGCTGTTAAAAGGGAACCTCAATGCTGAACAGCAGCAGCGTTTGGTGTTAAGCATGTTTGGCCTGTGGGTGTTGATGGGCATTGGGTTTATCGCCTCTACGCTGCACCTGGGCTCACCGATGCGCGCGTTCAACTCCCTGAACCGCGTAGGTGCCTCTTCGCTGAGTAACGAGATTGCCAGCGGGGCAATCTTCTTTGCCGTTGGCGGGCTGGGGTGGTTACTGGCAGCGGTGAAAAAGCTGCCGTCAGGGTTACGCGCGTTGTGGCTCATCGTCACCATGGTACTGGGCGTTGTCTTCGTCTGGATGATGGTCCGGGTGTACAACACCATCGATACCGTTCCGACCTGGTACAGCGTCTGGACGCCGATGAGCTTCTTCCTGACCATGTTTATTGGCGGGCCGCTGCTGGGTTATCTGCTGCTGCGTGTGGCTGGCATTAATGGTTGGGCGATGCGCCTGCTGCCCGCGGTCTCGCTGCTGGCGCTGGTAATCAGTACCGTTGTCGCGCTCATGCAGGGAGCGGAGCTGGCGACCATTCACAGCTCTATCCAGCAGGCTTCGGCGTTGGTGCCGGATTACGGTTCGCTGATGGCCTGGCGTGTGGTGCTGCTGACGGCGGCGCTGGTGTGCTGGATTGCCCCTCAGCTTAAAGGTTACTCGCCTGCGCTGCCGTTACTGTCCCTGGCCTTTGTGCTGGTGCTGGCAGGGGAGTTAATTGGTCGCGGCGTATTTTACGGTCTGCATATGACGGTCGGTATGGCTATCGCCAGCTAATTTTTAGATTTTGTTATAAAAAGCCGGGACATAGCGCCCGGCTTTTCTTTTTTCATTCATGAAATTTTTCGACTGATGTTTCGTTGTAAAAATTCCCGGAAATAAATAAAAACAAATAGATAATTAATATCAGTAGCAGGCTTTGCATTAGCAGGATGAGTTTTTTAAATCGACAAGGCGCATAACGTGCGTGACGCCTGAACCGGTGGATTGACTTTGTTTTTGCCAGTGGCATGATGCGCACGAAATCTGAACTTCCTCACGGTTTTTAATCCATGACCACCTATACCCGCCCGGTGCTTTTGTTGCTCTGTGGCCTGCTTTTGCTGACCCTGGCGATCGCGGTGTTAAACACACTCGTCCCGCTATGGCTCGCCCATGAAAACTTACCGACCTGGCAGGTGGGTATGGTTAGCTCGTCCTTTTTTACGGGCAATCTGCTGGGCACCTTATTAACGGGCAGCCTTATTAAGCGCTTTGGTTTTAACCGCAGTTATTATCTGGCGTCGCTGATCTTTGCCGTCGGCTGCGCCGGTTTAGGCCTCATGGTCGGCTTCTGGAGCTGGATGGTCTGGCGCTTTATTGCGGGCGTCGGCTGCGCCATGATCTGGGTGGTGGTTGAAAGTGCGCTAATGTGCAGCGGAACGTCCCGTAATCGCGGGCGTCTGCTGGCGGCCTATATGATGGTTTACTACGTCGGTACCGTTCTGGGACAGCTGATGGTCAGCAAACTGCCAACCGACCTGATGAGCGTGCTGCCGTGGGTGACGGGCATGGTTCTGGCGGCGATCCTACCGCTGCTCTTTACCCGCATTGTGAATCAAAACAGCGAGCATCAGGAAGCTACCCACGTCTGGCCGATGCTGAGACTGCGCCAGGCGCGTCTGGGGGTTAACGGCTGCATTATTTCCGGGATTGTGCTGGGCTCGCTCTATGGTCTGATGCCGCTTTATCTTAACCATCAGGGCGTCAGTGATTCCGGGATCGGTTTCTGGATGGCGGTGATGGTCAGCGCGGGGATTGTCGGGCAGTGGCCGATTGGCCGTCTGGCGGACCGCTTTGGTCGTCTGCTGGTGCTGCGCGTCCAGGTTTTCGTGGTCATCATGGGCTGTCTCGCCATGCTCAGCAACGCCGCAATGGCGCCTGCGCTGTTCATTCTGGGAGCTGCGGGCTTTACGCTCTATCCGGTCGCGATGGCCTGGGCCTGTGAGAAAGTTGAGCATCACCAGTTGGTTGCAATGAACCAGGCTTTGTTGCTGAGTTACACCATCGGCAGTTTACTGGGTCCGACGTTTACCGCTATGCTCATGCAAAATTATTCTGACAATCTGCTGTTTATTATGATCGCCAGCGTGTCGTTTATTTATCTGTTAATGCTGCTGCGCAAAGTGGGCGAACATCCAACGCCAGTGGCCCATGCCTGACTTATTAAAAGCCTGTCGATGACAGGCTTTTTTGTCCCTGTCACATATAAGACTTTTACTTATTGTGAGTTTTTACTGCCCGGCGATAATTCAAATGAGTTATACCACTAAAAGGCAGCAATCATGTCTACTCGTCGTTTTTCCACTACAGCACTTGCCGTAGTGTTGGCTTTAACGTTTGCAACGGCTCCGGCCATGGCTAATCCTGGAAACGGGAATGGCGGTGGTCACGGAAACGGTGGCGGACAAGGTAATAGCGGCAATCATGGTAACGGGAACGCTGGTAACCATGGTAATAAACACAATAACGGTCAGGATAACCCTGGGAAATCGGATAAGAGCTTTAAAAACAGCAAAGATGTCGGTAATGATGTGGATGCTCGCGTGAGCTTCGATCATGCCCGCCATCTGGCACTGAATTACGGCTTAACGGGCTACGACTCTCTGCCTCCGGGAATTGCGAAAAACCTGGCGCGCGGTAAGCCACTGCCTCCGGGCATTGCGAAGAAAACCGTGCCAGCCGATATGCTGGGTCAGCTTCCTTCCTATCCGGGCTATGAATGGCGCGTGGTAGGTGACGACCTGGTCTTAATTGCGCTGAGTACGGCGATTGTGACTTCCGTTATTAATGGCGTCTTTAAATAGAATATAAAAAGGCCCGGTTTTCACCGGGCCTTTTCGTTAATACATGACCTTGTGGCCATACTGCTCAAGAATACCTTTGACGCGCTCCATCGTCTCTTTTTTCGGCGGCTTCACGCCATCGAGTTTGTACTCTTCACCCATCGCCACCCATTTATGTTTACCCAGCTCGTGATAGGGCAGGAGTTCAATTTTCTCCACGTTACCCATATCCCGGGTAAATTCACCCAGACGATGTGCAGAGTCATCATCATCTGACCAGCCCGGCACCACCACGTAGCGGATCCAGGTCTTGACGCCTTTATTGGCAATGTATTTGGCAAATTCCAGCGTACGGTGGTTTGAAACGCCAACCAGATTCTGGTGGATCTCATCGTTCATCTGCTTGAGATCGAGCATCACCAGATCGGTCACTTCAAGCAGTTCATCAATAACCGGATCGTAACGGCGCACAAAGCCGTTGGTGTCGAGGCAGGTATGAATGCCTTCTTTGTGGCAGGCGCGGAACCAGTCGCGCACAAATTCAGCCTGAAGAATGGCTTCACCGCCGGATGCCGTCACGCCACCGCCGGACGCGTTCATGAAGTGGCGATAGGTCACCACCTCTTTCATCAGATCCTCAACGGTGACTTCTTTACCGCCATGGGTGTCCCAGGTGTCACGGTTATGGCAGTACAGGCAGCGCATCAGGCAGCCCTGGAAGAAAGTGATAAAGCGGATCCCCGGGCCATCGACGGTGCCACAGGATTCAAAGGAGTGAATGCGACCAATAATTGACATTGCGGTGATATCTCCGAATTTGGCCCATCCTGGGGCCTATGTAGATGCACAGCTCAAAGGCTATGTCGAGTCTGTTTTGGCTGTTATCCATTAAGTATAGATAGCGGACAAAAGAGACTGATGAAGCGAGGGTGTTAAAAAGGCCCCACTTGCGTGGAGCCTTTATTGTACGCTTTTTAACGCGTGATTTCAGTCAATTCCACTTACATGGACTGAGTGAAAGTACGGGTAATAACGTCCTGCTGCTGTTCTTTCGTCAGGGAGTTAAAACGTACTGCGTAGCCAGATACGCGGATGGTCAGCTGAGGATATTTCTCAGGGTGTTCCATCGCGTCGAGCAGCATTTCACGGTTCATCACGTTCACGTTCAGGTGCTGACCACCTTCGATGGACGCTTCGTGGTGGAAGTAACCATCCATCAGACCCGCGAGGTTAGTTTTACGCACTTCGTCGTCTTTACCCAGCGCGTTTGGCACGATAGAGAAGGTGTAAGAGATACCATCTTTCGCGTAAGCAAACGGCAGTTTAGCAACGGAGGTCAGAGAGGCAACCGCACCTTTCTGGTCACGACCGTGCATTGGGTTAGCACCTGGGCCGAATGGCGCGCCAGCACGACGACCGTCTGGGGTGTTACCGGTTTTCTTACCATACACAACGTTAGAGGTGATGGTCAGAACAGACTGAGTCGGGATAGCGTTACGATAGGTAGTGAGTTTCTGAATTTTCTTCATGAAACGTTCTACCAGGTCAACCGCCATGTCATCAACGCGAGCGTCGTTGTTACCAAACTGCGGATATTCGCCTTCGATTTCGAAGTCGATAGCCAGACCATCTTCGTCACGAATTGGTTTAACTTTCGCATATTTGATTGCAGACAGGGAGTCAGCAGCAACGGACAGACCTGCGATACCACACGCCATGGTGCGAACGACGTCACGGTCGTGCAGCGCCATCAGAGAGGCTTCGTAGCTGTACTTGTCGTGCATGTAGTGGATAACGTTCAGCGCGGTCACGTACTGTTTAGCCAGCCAGTCCATGAAGTGGTCCATGCGCTCCATGACTTCGTCATAGTTCAGCACGTCGCCTTTGATCGGTTCAGACTTAGGACCAACCTGCATTTTCAGTTTTTCATCAACGCCGCCGTTGATTGCGTACAGCATGGTTTTCGCCAGGTTTGCACGCGCACCGAAGAACTGCATTTGCTTACCAACAACCATTGGACTTACGCAGCAAGCGATAGCGTAGTCATCGTTGTTGAAGTCAGGACGCATCAGGTCATCGTTCTCGTATTGCAGAGAAGAGGTGTCGATGGACACTTTAGCGGCGAATTTCTTGAAGTTCAGAGGCAGTTTTTCAGACCACAGAACGGTGATGTTCGGCTCCGGAGAAGGACCCATGGTGTACAGGGTGTTCAGGAAGCGGAAGCTGTTTTTGGTTACCAGAGTACGGCCATCTACGCCCATACCGCCGATAGATTCGGTTGCCCAGATTGGGTCACCAGAGAACAGCTCATCATATTCTGGGGTACGCAGGAAGCGAACCATACGCAGTTTCATGACCAGGTGGTCAATCATTTCCTGAGCGTCTTGTTCGGTGATTTTGCCTGCTTTCAGGTCACGTTCGATGTACGCATCCAGGAAGGTGGATACGCGGCCGAAGGACATTGCTGCGCCGTTCTGAGACTTAACAGCGGCCAGGTAGCCGAAGTAGGTCCACTGGATAGCTTCCTGAGCGTTGGTTGCAGGACCAGAGATATCGCAGCCGTATTTAGCAGCCATCTCTTTGATCTGACCCAGCGCACGGTGCTGTTCAGCGATCTCTTCACGCAGACGGATAGTCGCTTCCAGGTTTACGCCGTTTTCCAGGTCAGACTGGAGAGAGACGAACTGTGCGTATTTGTCTTTCATCAGGAAGTCGATACCGTACAGCGCAACGCGACGGTAGTCACCGATGATACGGCCACGGCCATAGGCATCTGGCAGACCGGTCAGAACGCCAGATTTACGGCAGTTCAGAATGTCTTTGGTGTAAACATCGAATACGCCCTGGTTATGGGTTTTACGGTATTCGGTGAAGATTTTTTTCAGCATTGGGTCCAGCTCGCGGTTATACGCTTTGCAGGAACCTTCAACCATTTTGATACCACCGAACGGGATGATTGCGCGTTTCAGTGGTGCTTCAGTTTGCAGACCAACGATTTTCTCAAGGGCTTTGTTGATGTAGCCAGCATCGTGAGAAGTGATGGTAGAAGCAACGGAGGTGTCAAAATCAACTGGCGCGTGAGTGCGGTTTTCCAGTTTAACGCCTTCCATTACGCTGTCCCACAGCTTGGTGGTTGCGTCAGTCGCACCAGCCAGGAAGGATTCGTCACCTTCATACGGGGTATAGTTTTTCTGAATGAAGTCACGGACGTTGACTTCATTCTGCCAGTCACCTTTCGTAAAACCTTCCCAGGCTGTGGCTAACTTTTCATTAAGCTCGGACATGTAACACCTACCTTCTTAAGTGGATTTTTTATTTACTGCCTGAGACAACCATTAATGATGATCGCCGCCACGCAGGTAAATGACCCAGTATGTCAACCCAACTAACAGACCCCCACCGATAATGTTCCCGATAGTGACGGGGATCAGGTTATCAGTAATGAAGTTCATAATAGTCAGGTGTGAAAAACTTTCCGGGGTTGAACCTACAGCAGTCCAGAACTCCGGGCTTGCAAAGTTGCGGATAACAATCCCCATCGGGATCATGAACATATTCGCAATACTGTGCTCAAAGCCGCTGGCAACAAACATCGCAACCGGCAGAACCATAATCATGGCTTTATCCATCAGGCTACGACCAGAGTAGCTCATCCAGACCGCCAGGCAGACCATCAGGTTTGCGAGGATGCCGAGAGCAACAGCTTCGATAAATGTATGGTGCATTTTGTGGTCGGCGGTTTGCAGGACGTTAAGCCCCCAGCCGCCGTTGGCGGTCATATACTCGCCAGAGAGCCACATCAACAGAACAAAGAGCAGACAGCCAATCAGGTTGCCAACGTAAACGTTGAGCCAGTTGCGCCCCAGTTGACCCCAGGTAATTCTTCCGCTGGCTTTTGCCACCACAATCAGCACCGTTGAGGTGAAGAGGTCGGCGCCGCAGATGACGCAGAGAATCAGGCCCAGTGAGAAGCAAATACCACCAATCAGTTTCGCTATGCCGAAAGGCATCCCGGCAGTGCCGGTGGTGGCTGTGATATAGAAGACGAAAGCGATGGAGATGAACACCCCAGCCGTAATGGCCAGAAAGAACGTCGTCATCGGATGTTTCGTGGCTTTGTAGACACCCGCTTCTTCGGCAACTTTCGCCATCGCAGCGGGGAGTAATAGATCAAAAGGGTTGTCAGCTTTCACACTAACTCTCTCTTTATTAAGTCGGCGACGAGATACTAACAAAGCATTATAGAAGAGAAATTGATATAGATCATATCTCGCCTGGCTTATAGGCCCGCAGTGTGTATGGTTTTACAGCAAAAGCGGAGTAAGTATTTGATTATCCGTATAAAAATAAATTTTAAAACTTATGAAAAGAGTTGAATTTTTTCCTTCAGCCTCCCGTGGAACAGTTAATTAAAATGGAGTATTTATTATAATTAGTAACAGTAAAGCTCAGGTAAGCGTTTTTATATTTACCCGTGGTTAACTTAATTATTACAATTAAACGTCATTGCGGAAAAATAAAAAAAAAGGGGCAATGAAATTGCCCCGTAATATAGCTCAGGCGATTGAATACGCCTACAGCCATTAATGTTATATGCGCTTATTTTGACCAGTAAGCGGCTTTTGCCTTCTGCAATTTTTCATACGCATTCAGCAGTGACTGATGCGCCGGGAAGGCTTTCAGATCGCTGTCAACCGCTTGCAGGCCGTAGAATGGTTCTTCACCGCTCAGCGCCGCGCTGGCAGCTTCAACGGCATCCGCACCGTACATACGCACAAAGGCATTCAGATACTGCAATGGCTCGCGGTCGTCTTCCTGAGAAAGCAGGAGCAGCGTTTGCAGGCAACGGTAATAGTTTGTGCGCTCGGCGGAGAAGACGGACTGGTTAAACTCCATCGTCCACTCGGTCCAGGCCAAAGCCTGATCCAGATCGCCGCCCGCCAGCGCCAGCATCGCTTTCAGCTCGCCGATGCGCAGGGTGTACCAGCCGTTATCTTTTCCGGTCGCCAGACCCAGCAGTTCGCGCACGCGGGTGAAATCATCGTGTCCTTCTTCGTCCAGCTGGGCGATCAGGTTCAGATAATCTTCTTTATCCCACTCGCTGCCTGGCAGGGCCAGCAGGGTTTCACGCAGATGCGCGCCCATGCTGTTGTTCGCCAGCCACAGATCTTCTGCCGGATAAATGTCCGACATACCTGGCACAATAATACGGCACGCGTAAACGCCGAGGTGTTCATAGTCGGCAATGTAAACTTCCTGATCTTCCGCGTTGAAGATCGCCATCAGGGTGGCGAATTCTTCTTCCGTCGTACCGGCAAAGCTCCAGTCCACGAACGGATAGTCCGCGTCCTGTTTGAACATATCCCAGGAGATCAAACCGCTGGAGTCGATGAAGTGTGTTTCGAGGTTGGTGTGCTCGGCGACTTCTTCGTCATCAAAGGTTGGCGGAGTAAAGACATCGAGATCTTTCAGGCTACGACCTTGCAGCAGTTCGGTTACGGTACGCTCCAGCGCCACGCCGAAGTCCGGGTGCGCGCCGAAGGAGGCGAAACAGGTGCCATTTGCCGGGTTGAACAGTACCACGCAGATAACCGGATATTTGCCGCCCAGAGAGCCGTCATAAGCAAAGATTGGGAAACCTTCTGCTTCCAGTTTGGCGATGGATTCCACCACGCCCGGGTAGCGCGCCAGCACGTCAGCCGGGATCTCCGGCAGGCTGATGGATTCAGCAATAATGCGGTTTTTGATATGACGCTCGAAAACTTCAGACAATCCCTGCACGCGCGCTTCGTTGCGGGTATTACCGGCAGACATGCCGTTAGACACATACAGGTTGCCGACGATGTTCATCGGGATATAAACGGTCTGCTCGTCAGACTGACGGGTGAACGGCAGGGCGCAGATCCCACGATCCTCATTGCCGGATTGCAGGTCGATCAACATGCTGCCGGTCAGTTCGTTTTCCGGATCGTAGAACGCGCGCAGGCGGGCATCGAGAATGCCTTCCGGCAGTTCATCGTTTTCGGTCAGCGGGAACCATTTTTCGTTCGGATAGTGAACGAACGGACCGTTGGCAATAGTTTCGCCCAGCCAGAAGTCGGCGAAGAAGTAGTTGGTGGACAGACGCTCAAAATACTCACCCAGTGCAGAGGCCAGCGCCGCTTTTTTGGTCGCGCCTTTACCGTTGGTAAAGCACAGCGCACAGTCTTTGTCGCGAATATGCACGGACCAGACGTGAGGCACCGGATTCAGCCAGGAGGCTTCTTCGATATTAAAGCCCAGGTCGGTCAGTTTCTGCTGGAAGCGAGCGATGGAATCTTCCAGAGCGGCGTCTTTGCCGGGGATAAACGTTTGAGTCATGGCGTTCACTTTTATCGTACGTAAAGCGCGCAATGATACGGGTTTTGCGTGACGGGTGCTATCTCCGGCGAAAATAAATGGCTGGACTATGCTTATAAGCAGTAACCTACTGTTAAGGCATAAAAAAATGAAAGCTTTCGATCTCCAGCGGATGGCGTTTGATAAAGTCCCTCCTGAGTTTTTAGGCGAAGTAGCGCTGCGCAGCCTGTACACCTTTGTACTCGTTTTCCTGTTTCTGAAAATCACCGGACGTCGCGGCGTGCGGCAGATGTCGCTGTTTGAAGTGCTGATCATCCTGACGCTGGGGTCGGCGGCAGGGGACGTTGCCTTTTATGACGATGTGCCGATGGTGCCGGTCTTTATCGTCTTCGTGACGCTTGCACTGCTGTACCGGCTGGTCATGTGGCTGATGTCGAAAAGTGAGAAACTGGAAGATCTGCTCGAAGGGAAGCCGGTGGTGATTGTCGAAGATGGTCAACTGGCCTGGGAGAATGTGCAAAGCGCCAATATGACGGAGTTTGAGTTCTTTATGGAACTCCGTTTGAGCAGCGTTGAGCAACTGGGGCAGGTGCGTCTGGCGATTATGGAAACGAATGGTCAAATCAGCGTCTATTACTATTCCGACGATGAGGTGAAGCCCGGCCTGTGCATCCTGCCGGATATGCTCATCGAGCGATACAAAACTGTACCTGAAGCGGGCGAGTACGCCTGCATAAAATGTAGTCATGTCGTGGTTATGCAGGCGGGCGATCATCAATTATGCCCCCGCTGTACGAATCCAGAATGGACGAAGGTTAGCCGGGCTAAACGTAACACCTGACAGCGATTTTGTCGGTTTTGTGACAACGGTACGGCAGATTGTATTGTGTGACGAGGGGCACATTTCTTCGGCCATCAGTTTTAGACATTGCGGCGCGTGTCACTGAATGATAAAACCGATATCCACAGTTATAACTTATGGCTTTTAGCGTGGTGAGGGGAAATGGCTCAAGTCTTTAATTTCAGTTCAGGTCCGGCAATGTTACCGGCAGACGTGCTCAAACAGGCTCAACAGGAGCTGTGTGACTGGAACGGTCTGGGTACGTCGGTGATGGAAGTCAGCCACCGGGGTAAAGCGTTTATTCAGGTGGCGGAAGAAGCAGAAAAGGATTTTCGCGATCTGCTGAACATTCCCTCGAACTACAAAGTATTGTTCTGTCACGGCGGTGGACGCGGCCAGTTTGCGGGTATCCCGCTCAATCTACTGGGCGACAAAACCACCGCTGATTACGTTGATGCCGGCTACTGGGCGGCCAGTGCGGTAAAAGAAGCGCACAAATATTGCAAACCACCGCTGATTACGTTGATGCCGGCTACTGGGCGGCCAGTGCGGTAAAAGAAGCGCACAAATATTGCACGCCGAATGTCATCGATGCCAAAGTGACCGTTGACGGTCTGCGCGCCGTGAAGCCGATGAGTGAGTGGCAGCTTTCTGACAACGCCGCTTATCTTCACTACTGCCCGAACGAAACCATCGACGGTATTGCCATTCACGAAGAGCCAGACTTTGGCGAAAATGTCATTGTGACGGCGGATCTCTCTTCAACCATTCTGTCCACCCCGCTGGATGTCAGCCGCTACGGCGTCATCTACGCGGGTGCCCAGAAAAACATCGGTCCTGCGGGTCTGACTATCGTTATTGTGCGTGAAGACCTGCTGGGGAAAGCCCATAAGTCTTGCCCGTCAATTCTGGATTACACCGTCCTGAACGACAACGATTCCATGTTCAACACCCCACCAACGTTTGCCTGGTATCTCTCCGGCCTGGTCTTCAAATGGCTGAAGCAAAAAGGCGGTGTGGCGCAGATGGATAAGATCAATCAGCAAAAGGCTGAACTGCTGTACGGCGTGATCGACAAGAGCGATTTCTACCGTAACGATGTCGCCAAAACTAACCGTTCGCGCATGAACGTGCCGTTCCAGCTGGCGGACAGCAACCTGGATAACGTGTTCCTGGAAGAGTCCTTCGCGGCGGGTCTGCATGCGCTGAAAGGCCACCGTGTGGTAGGCGGAATGCGCGCCTCTATCTATAACGCCATGCCGCTGGAAGGCGTTAAAGCCCTGACTGATTTCATGATCGACTTCGAACGTCGTCACGGTTAATTGGCTGTTTTTCACCCCCGCAGCGTTCCTGCGGGGTTTTTATTATGTTGAGTTGAGAGTTGAGTTTCATGGAATCCCTGACGTTACAACCTATCGCGCGGGTAGATGGCACCATTAATCTGCCTGGTTCAAAAAGTGTCTCGAACCGCGCTCTGCTGCTGGCAGCTCTGGCAAACGGCACCACCGTCCTCACTAATCTGCTGGACAGCGATGACGTGCGCCATATGCTCAATGCACTGAAAGCGTTGGGCGTTCAGTACGCGCTGTCTGACGATCGTACCCGTTGTGAAGTCACCGGTAACGGCGGCGCGTTACATTCTGCTGAAGCGCTGGAGCTTTTCCTGGGTAACGCCGGTACCGCGATGCGTCCTCTGGCCGCTGCGCTGTGTCTGGGGAGTAACGATATTGTGCTGACCGGTGAGCCGCGAATGAAAGAGCGTCCGATCGGCCATCTGGTGGATGCCCTGCGTCAGGGCGGCGCGCAGATTGATTATCTTGAGCAGGAAAATTACCCGCCCCTGCGTCTGCGCGGGGGATTCACTGGCGGCAATGTTGAGGTTGACGGTAGCGTTTCCAGCCAGTTCCTGACCGCGCTGCTGATGACCGCACCGCTGGCACCACAGGACACCGTCATCAACATTAAAGGCGACCTGGTTTCTAAGCCGTACATTGATATCACCCTGCACCTGATGAACACCTTTGGTGTTGAGGTGGAAAACCAGTCTTATCAGCGTTTCGTGGTGCGCGGAGCGCAGCAGTATCAGTCCCCGGGCCACTACCTGGTTGAAGGCGATGCTTCATCCGCCTCCTATTTCCTTGCCGCAGGTGCGATTAAAGGCGGTACGGTAAAAGTGACGGGCATTGGCCGCAACAGCGTGCAGGGCGATATCCGTTTTGCTGACGTGCTGGAAAAAATGGGCGCGGTGGTGACCTGGGGCGATGACTTCATCTCCTGTACCCACGGTGAGCTGAACGCCATCGATATGGATATGAACCATATTCCGGATGCGGCGATGACCATTGCCACCGCTGCGCTGTTTGCGAAAGGCACCACCACGCTGCGAAACATTTACAACTGGCGTGTGAAAGAGACGGACCGCCTGTTCGCGATGGCAACCGAGCTGCGTAAAGTGGGGGCTGAGGTAGAAGAGGGCGAAGACTACATTCGCGTCACGCCGCCGGCAAAACTGCAATTTGCAGAAATTGGCACCTACAACGATCACCGCATGGCGATGTGTTTCTCGCTGGTGGCGTTGTCAGATACGCCAGTCACTATCCTTGATCCGAAGTGTACGGCAAAAACGTTCCCGGACTACTTCGAACAGCTGGCGCGCATTAGCACCCTGGCCTGATGATGGTATGCCGCATCACCTGATGCGGCATTTCCTTACGCTTTCTGACACTCATCCTCTTTCATTTCTTCTACACTCTGCTTCAATCATTCCGTAATTTGCACGCAAAGGTAACAGTTGCGCACGTTGGCGCGTATAATGCGCGGCGTTCATGTAAACGGTATGCCTTAATTAAGGAGAAAAAGATGACGGCAATTGCCCCGGTAATCACCATTGATGGGCCAAGTGGCGCAGGGAAAGGTACTCTGTGCAAAGCGATGGCGGAAGCATTGCAATGGCATCTTTTAGATTCGGGAGCAATCTATCGCGTGCTGGCGCTGGCTGCGCTGCATCATCATGTGGATGTTGCGTCTGAAGAAGCGCTGGTACCGCTGGCTGCGCATCTGGATGTGCGCTTTGTCTCGACCGATGGCAACCTTGAAGTGATCCTGGAAGGGGAAGATGTCAGCGGTGAAATCCGTACCCAGGAAGTGGCCAATGCGGCCTCTCAGGTGGCGGCTTTCCCACGCGTTCGTGAAGCGCTGTTACGTCGCCAGCGCGGTTTCCGTGAAGCGCCGGGGCTGATCGCCGACGGCCGCGACATGGGAACCGTGGTATTCCCCGATGCGCCAGTGAAAATTTTCCTTGACGCCTCTTCAGAAGAACGTGCTCAACGCCGCATGCTTCAGTTGCAGGAAAAGGGGTTCAGTACCCCCGCTGCAATGGATTGACGGCGGGTATGTGAAACAACCCCATCCGGCACGGAGCCAGGTGGACGTTAATATTAACCTGAAGATTAAACATGACTGAATCTTTTGCTCAACTGTTTGAAGAATCCTTAAAAGAAATCGAAACCCGTCCGGGTTCCATCGTTCGTGGCGTTGTTGTTGCTATCGACAAAGACGTTGTACTGGTTGACGCCGGTCTGAAATCTGAGTCTGCCATCCCGGCTGAGCAGTTCAAAAACGCCCAGGGCGAGCTGGAAATCCAGGTTGGTGACGAAGTTGACGTTGCTCTGGACGCAGTAGAAGACGGCTTCGGCGAAACCCTGCTGTCTCGTGAGAAAGCTAAACGTCACGAAGCATGGATCACGCTGGAAAAAGCTTACGAAGAAGCTGAAACTGTGGTCGGTGTTATCAACGGCAAAGTTAAAGGTGGCTTCACTGTTGAGCTGAATGGTATTCGTGCGTTCCTGCCAGGTTCTCTGGTAGACGTTCGTCCAGTCCGTGACACCCTGCACCTCGAAGGCAAAGAGCTTGAGTTCAAAGTAATCAAGCTGGACCAGAAGCGTAACAACGTTGTTGTTTCCCGTCGTGCCGTTATCGAATCCGAAAACAGCGCAGAACGCGATCAGCTGCTGGAAAACCTGCAGGAAGGCATGGAAGTCAAAGGTATCGTTAAGAACCTCACTGACTACGGCGCATTCGTTGACCTGGGCGGCGTTGATGGCCTGCTGCACATCACCGACATGGCGTGGAAACGCGTTAAGCACCCAAGCGAAATCGTGAACGTGGGCGACGAAATCACTGTTAAAGTGCTGAAGTTCGACCGCGAGCGTACTCGTGTATCCCTCGGCCTGAAACAGCTGGGCGAAGATCCATGGGTAGCTATCGCTAAGCGTTACCCAGAAGGTACTAAACTGACTGGTCGCGTTACCAACCTGACTGACTACGGCTGCTTCGTTGAAATCGAAGAAGGCGTTGAAGGTCTGGTGCACGTTTCCGAAATGGACTGGACCAACAAAAACATCCACCCATCCAAAGTTGTTAACGTTGGTGATGTAGTGGAAGTGATGGTTCTGGATATCGACGAAGAACGTCGTCGTATCTCCCTGGGCCTGAAGCAGTGCAAAAACAACCCATGGCAGCAGTTCGCGGAAACCCACAACAAGGGCGACCGTGTTGAAGGTAAAATCAAGTCTATCACTGACTTCGGTATCTTCATCGGCCTGGACGGCGGCATCGATGGCCTGGTTCACCTGTCTGACATCTCCTGGAACGTTGCAGGCGAAGAAGCAGTTCGTGAATACAAAAAAGGCGACGAAATCGCAGCAGTTGTTCTGCAAGTTGACGCAGAGCGTGAGCGTATCTCCCTGGGCGTTAAACAGCTCGCAGAAGATCCGTTCAACAACTGGGTTGCACTGAACAAGAAAGGCGCAATCGTAAACGGTAAAGTGACTGCTGTTGACGCTAAAGGCGCAACCGTAGAACTGGCTGACGGCGTTGAAGGTTACCTGCGCGCTTCCGAAGCTTCACGTGACCGCGTTGAAGATGCAACTCTGGTTCTGAGCGTTGGTGACGACGTTGAAGCTAAGTTCACCGGTGTTGACCGTAAGAACCGTGCAATCAGCCTGTCTGTTCGTGCTAAAGACGAAGCTGATGAGAAAGATGCAATCGCAACTGTGAACAAACAGGAAGATGCAAACTTCTCTAACAACGCAATGGCTGAAGCTTTCAAAGCAGCTAAAGGCGAGTAAGTTCAGGTTCGCACCATCATTTGAGCTGTAACGCATTTACAGCGCGAAGGATGGAGAGCAGACTTGACAGATTGCAGGATTCGTCCTGTAATCAATAACAAAGGGCGGCTACGGCCGCCCTTGTTTAATAAGCTGTTCAGCTAATGGGTTTGAAAGGAACCGGAGGAATCATGACCAAGTCAGAATTGATTGAAAGACTTGCCAGTCAGCAACCGCATATCCCTGCCAAGGCTGTGGAAGATGCCGTTAAAGAGATGCTGGAGCATATGGCTACCACTCTTGCCCAGGGCGAGCGCATTGAAATCCGCGGTTTCGGTAGTTTTTCTCTGCACTATCGTGCACCACGTACCGGGCGTAACCCGAAGACTGGCGATAAAGTGGAGCTGGAAGGAAAGTATGTTCCGCACTTTAAGCCGGGTAAAGAACTGCGCGATCGCGCCAATATTTACGGTAACTGAGTTTAATCATCAGGGTTAAACTGAGTTTAAAGAAAGCACCTTAGGGTGCTTTTTTTGTATCCCGCCCCTGCATTTCTGAATACGCGCCGCATTTAAATTTTCTCTTTGCTGTAAGCGCTTAAAACGTTGCAGCGCCCGCTGTAAATCACGTTTTTTCTGTCTGACGACGCATCAGTCCCGCCGCATAATCGCCTGAAACATGGAGGTGAAGATGGGGATCCACGTTATCAGTATGTGCGCCATTCTGGCCATAATCCCGCTCTATTGGTTACCCGTTTTGCCTGATTTGCATATTGTCTGGTTGCTGATTGCCGCAGGAATTGCGTTATCCGTACAGCAGAGAAAATGGCTCAGGTTTTCAGGCCTCGCATTGCTTTTTATGTGCTGGGGGATCCTGGCCGCTCAGGAAAGCGTGTGGCAGATGAACTATTTAACGCAAGCACCGCAGCAGGCCGAGGTGGTCATTACCGCAACGGACGGCGCAACGATGCATCAGGGAAGGATTGTCAGCCTCAATGGAGAACGCGTGTGGGCTGCCATGGGCGTGGCGCTGTATGGCAACTATTTGCCGCATAACGTCTGCGTGGGTCAACGCTGGGCAATGACCCTGCGGCTCAGGGCGGTACACGGAGAACTCAACGATGGCGGCTATGATTCACAGAAAAATGCCTTTGCCCGACACCAGACGCTGAGTGGACGGTTTACCCATGCGGCGCTCGTTGACGAAGGCTGTAGTCTGCGTGCGCAATACCTGACATCACTACAGAATACTCTTTCAGCATATCAGTGGGGACCCGTGATCCTGGGGCTGGGGATGGGGGAGCGGCTGTCGGTCTCGCGGGAGATAAAAAACCTGATGCGTGATACCGGAACGATGCATCTGATGGCAATCTCGGGATTACATATTGCGCTGGCCGCTTCTGTCATCTGGTTTCTGGCGCGGGGCATCCAGTTCTTCCTGCCGGGCCGCTGGATTATCTGGCAAATCCCCTTGCTGGCAGGGCTGATTTTTGCCGCGTTTTACGCATGGCTAACGGGCTTGCAGCCGCCCGCGCTGCGCACGGTTATCGCGCTTGTGGTACTGGCAGCATTAAAAATGAGCGGTCACCAGTGGTCGCCCTGGCAGGTATGGCTTACCTGCGTGGCGGCGATCTTGGTTTTCGATCCACTGGCGGTCCTGTCACAAAGCCTGGCGTTGTCAGCGTTTGCGGTCGCCGCGCTTATTTTTTGGTATCAGTGGTTGCCTCTCCCGCACTGGCAACGTGGCCGGTGCCTGCGGCCGCTGGTTACGCTGTTGTATTTGCAGGTCGGAATGCTGCTGCTTCTGTTGCCGCTTCAGGTCCTGATTTTCCATGGTTTCAGCCTCTCCTCGCTGGTGGCGAACCTGTTTGCCGTTCCTCTGGTCACGTTTATCTCAGTTCCGCTGATCCTGCTCGGCATGTTTCTGCATCTGTTTCCGGTCGCTGCGCTGGAAAGTATCGTCTGGCTGGCTACTGATAAATCTCTGGCAGGGCTTTTCTGGCTATTGATGCGTTTACCGAATGGCTGGCAGGACGTTGATGAACGCTGGCAATACCTGACGTTACTGCCGTGGCTGCTGGTCATTGGCTGGCGATTCAGGGCCTTCAGCGCAGCACCCGCAGTCTGTCTGGCAGGCAGCGTGGTGCTGGCCTTTCCCCTCTGGCACAGGGTTAAAACAGACAGCTGGTCCCTGCATATGCTGGATGTAGGGCAGGGGCTGGCGATGGTCATTGAGCGTCACGGCAAGGCCATTCTGTATGACACCGGGCTGGCATGGCCCGGTGGGGACAGTGCGCAGCAGCTGATTATCCCCTGGCTACGCTGGCATCATCTGAAACCGGAAGGGGCGATCCTGAGCCATGAACATCTCGACCACGCGGGGGGACTGGCATCGCTAAAAGCTGCCTGGCCCGCAATGTGGATCAGGAGCCCCTTATCCTGGTCCGGACATCTTCCGTGCTTTCGAGGACAGCGATGGCAGTGGCAGGGTTTAACGTTCTCCGTGCACTGGCCACCCGAAAACACCTCGGCGAAAGGTAACAACCGCTCCTGCGTGGTAAAAATCGATGACGGCGAACAGAGCGTTTTACTGACCGGAGACATTGAAGCGCAGGCAGAACTGGCAATGCTTAGCCACCGCTGGCGTCAGCTTGCGTCTACACTGATTCAGGTGCCGCATCATGGAAGTAACACGTCATCTTCAACACCGTTGCTACAGCGCGTAGAGGGGCAGGTTTCGCTGGCCTCGATGGCTCGCTATAACGCGTGGCGTTTCCCTTCTATTAAAGTGGTCCGGCGCTATCGAACGGAGGGATATCTCTGGCTTGATACCCCGCATTCCGGGCAGATATCTGTGACCTTTTCGCACCATAGTCGGCAAATTCGTCGCTTACGCGAACACTATTTACCGCGTTGGTATCATCAGTGGTTTGGCGCGCCCGTAGATAACGGGTAGAATATGCGGCTATTTCAACAAATGCTGGTTTTTTGAATGCATAACGACAAAGATCTCTCCACGTGGCAAACGTTCCGCCGGCTCTGGCCGATGATTGCTCCTTTCAAAACAGGCTTGATCGTGGCGGGCGTAGCGTTAATCCTCAACGCAGCCAGCGATACGTTTATGTTATCGCTTCTCAAACCGTTACTGGATGACGGTTTCGGTAAAACGGATCGTTCAGTGCTGCTATGGATGCCGCTGGTGGTTATTGGGCTGATGATCTTACGCGGAATCTCCAGCTATGTATCCAGCTACTGCATCTCCTGGGTATCCGGTAAAGTGGTGATGACCATGCGCCGTCGATTATTCAGTCATATGATGGGGATGCCGGTCTCATTCTTTGACAAACAGTCAACCGGCACCCTGCTGTCGCGTATTACCTACGATTCAGAGCAGGTGGCGTCGTCCTCTTCCAGCGCACTGATTACCGTTGTGCGTGAAGGCGCATCCATCATCGGCCTGTTCGCGATGATGTTCTATTACAGCTGGCAACTGTCGCTGATCCTTATTGTGCTGGCGCCGATTGTCTCCATCGCGATCCGCGTGGTATCAAAGCGTTTTCGCAACATCAGTAAAAATATGCAGAATACGATGGGGCAGGTGACTACCAGCGCCGAGCAGATGCTGAAAGGCCATAAGGAAGTGTTGATTTTCGGCGGTCAGGAAGTCGAAACCAAACGCTTTGACAAGGTCAGCAACAGAATGCGCCTGCAAGGAATGAAAATGGTATCGGCCTCGTCGATTTCCGATCCGATCATTCAGCTGATTGCCTCTCTGGCCCTGGCCTTCGTCCTGTATGCCGCCAGTTTCCCGAGCGTCATGGAAACCCTGACTGCGGGTACTATTACCGTGGTGTTCTCATCCATGATTGCGCTGATGCGTCCGCTGAAATCGCTGACTAACGTCAACGCCCAGTTCCAGCGCGGGATGGCAGCCTGTCAGACGCTGTTCAGCATCCTCGATTCCGAACAGGAAAAAGATGAAGGTACACGCGTGATCGAGCGCGCTAAAGGCGACCTGGAATTCCGTAACGTCACCTTTACCTATCCAGGCCGTGAAGTGCCGGCGCTGCGTGATATCAGCCTGTCCATCCCGGCGGGTAAAACCGTTGCGCTGGTCGGTCGTTCCGGTTCGGGCAAGTCGACCATTGCCAGCCTGATTACCCGTTTCTACGATATCGACCAGGGCGAGATCCTGCTTGATGGTCACGACCTGCGGGAATATACCCTCCAGTCGCTGCGTAACCAGGTCGCGCTGGTCTCGCAGAACGTGCATCTGTTCAACGATACGGTGGCGAACAACATTGCGTATGCCCGTACCGAAGAGTACAGCCGTGAAGAGATTGAGAATGCGGCGCGTATGGCCTATGCGATGGACTTCATTAACAAAATGGATAACGGTCTGGATACGATCATTGGCGAAAACGGGGTGCTGCTCTCCGGTGGTCAGCGTCAGCGTATCGCGATTGCCCGTGCGCTGCTGCGCAACAGCCCGATTCTGATCCTCGATGAAGCAACGTCCGCACTGGATACGGAATCTGAACGCGCTATCCAGTCTGCTCTGGATGAATTACAGAAAAACCGTACCTCGCTGGTTATCGCGCACCGTCTGTCGACCATCGAACAGGCTGACGAAATCGTGGTGGTGGAAGATGGCGTGATCGTTGAACGCGGCAGCCATGCGGACCTGCTGGAACAGCGTGGTGTTTACGCGCAGCTTCATAAAATGCAGTTCGGTCAATGATTGCACGCATCTGGTCGGGTGAATCCCCTCTGTGGGTGCTGCTTCTCCCGCTCTCCTGGCTGTATGGCCTGGTGAGCGGTACTATTCGTCTGCTTTACCGCCTCGGGATCAAGCGCGCCTGGCGCGCACCGGTACCGGTGGTGGTGGTCGGCAACCTGACGGCGGGTGGAAACGGCAAAACCCCGGTGGTGATCTGGCTGGTAGAACAGCTCCATAAACGTGGTATCCGCCCGGGAGTTGTCTCACGCGGTTACGGTGGTAAAGCGGCGCAGTATCCACTGGTGCTGAGCCCAGCTACGACAACCGCTGAAGCCGGTGATGAGCCGGTACTGATTTACCAGCGTACCGGCGCGCCGGTTGCGGTATCGCCGGTGCGCAGTGATGCCGTGAAGGCACTGCTTGCGGAGCATGACGTACAAATCGTTATTACCGATGATGGTTTGCAGCATTACGCGCTGGCGCGTGACAAAGAGATCGTGGTCATTGACGGCGTGCGGCGTTTTGGCAACGGCTGGTGGCTGCCAGCCGGTCCAATGCGTGAGCGTGCGTCGCGCCTGAAGAGCGTCGATGCCGTGATTGTGAACGGTGGTGAAGCCAGAGCGGGCGAAATCCCGATGTATCTTCGTCCCGGACAGGCCGTGAATATCTTGACCGGCGTGCGTAAAGACGTCGCGCAACTGGAACATCTGGTTGCGATGGCCGGTATAGGTCATCCGCCGCGTTTCTTCGCAACGCTGGAGCAGTGCGGCGCAAAGCTTGATAAACGGGTGCCGCTGGCCGATCACCAGGCGTTAGTTGCCGAAGAGGTTGAAAGGCTGGCAGCGCCGGGACAGACGCTGATCATGACGGAAAAAGACGCGGTAAAATGCCGGGCCTTTGCGAAAGAAAACTGGTGGTATCTGCCGGTTGACGCTGAACTCAGCGGCGAACAGCCGGAACATTTGCTCAAGGAACTGCTCGCGTTAGTGCAGTAACTTCTACGCGGTTCCGGTGGCGCTTTGACTGACAGGAAAACGCATGTCTCTACCGCAATTCTCACTTGCAGCCGCACGAAACCTGCATCTTGCCGCCCAGGGGCTTCTGAAAAAGCCCCGCCGCCGCGCGCAGCCAGCTGATATCCTCTCTACCGTGCAACGCATGTCGTTGCTGCAAATCGACACCATTAACATCGTGGCGCGTAGCCCGTATCTGGTCCTGTTTAGCCGCCTGGGAAACTATCCTCCGCAGTGGCTGGATAATGCGCTAAGTCAGGGCGAACTGATGGAATACTGGGCGCATGAAGCCTGTTTTCTCCCGCGAAGCGATTTTGCACTGGTGCGTCACCGCATGCTCGCCCCGGACAAAATGGGCTGGAAATACCGTCAGGAGTGGATGGTGGAACACGCGGATGAAATAGAGCAACTGATTGCCCATATTCAGGAAAACGGGCCGGTACGCTCCGCGGATTTTGAACACCCGCGAAAAGGCGCAAGCGGATGGTGGGAGTGGAAACCGCACAAACGCCATCTTGAAGGGCTGTTTACGTCGGGCAAAGTGATGGTGGTCGAGCGCCGCAACTTTCAGCGCGTCTATGACCTCACGCACCGTGTTATGCCTCACTGGGACGATACGCGTGACCTGCTGTCTCAGGACGCAGCCGAAGCCATCATGCTCGGGAACAGCGCCCGCAGCCTTGGCATTTTCCGCCCACAGTGGCTGGCGGATTATTATCGTCTGCGTCAGCCGCAGCTAAAACCACTGCTGGAATTGTGGCAGCGCGAACAGCGCGTCATGCCGGTCTCGGTAGAGTCGTTAGGTGAAATGTGGTTGCATGCGGATTTGTTCCCTCTGCTGGCGCAGGCGCAGGAGGGCAAACTCCAGGCGACCCACAGTGCCGTGCTGTCGCCGTTCGACCCCGTGGTCTGGGACAGAAAGCGGGCCGGGCAGTTGTTTAATTTCAGCTACCGTCTGGAATGCTACACTCCGGCGCCCAGGCGGCAGTATGGTTATTTTGTTTTGCCGCTGCTGCACAAAGGCCAGCTAGTCGGGCGCATGGACGCTAAAATGCACCGTAAAACCGGCATGCTTGAAATTATCGCGCTCTGGCTTGAAGAGGGCATAAAGGTGACGGCTGGCCTGGAAAAAGGGTTAACGACTGCGCTCAGTGAATTTGCCCGCTGGCAGGGGGCGCATGAAATTGTACTCGGTCGCGTGCCTGCGGGGCTGTTTACGACCTGTCGAGGTGGCTGGGAAACAGGCACTCCCTGAAAAGGGAATGTGATAAGCTTTAGCGATTACCCATACGGAGGAACTATGGATCACCGTTTACTTGAAATTATTGCCTGCCCGGTGTGCAACGGCAAACTGTATTACAGCCAGGATAAACAAGAGCTGATTTGCAAACTGGACAGCCTGGCGTTCCCGCTGCGTGACGGTATTCCGGTACTGCTGGAAAATGAAGCCCGTTCCCTGGTGGCAGAAGAGATCAAACCATGAGTTTTGTTGTCATTATCCCTGCGCGTTATGCTTCAACGCGCCTGCCAGGTAAACCGCTGGTGGATATCAATGGCAAACCGATGATTGTGCATGTCCTTGAACGGGCACGCGAATCGGGCGCCGGACGCGTCATCGTCGCCACCGATCACCCAGATGTTGCGCGCGCGGTTGAGGCCGCGGGTGGGGAAGTGTGCATGACCCGTGCCGATCATCAGTCAGGCACCGAGCGCCTGGCGGAAGTCGTCGAAAAATGCGGTTTCAGCGACGAGACGGTGATTGTGAACGTGCAGGGCGATGAGCCGATGATCCCGGCGGCGATTATCCGTCAGGTGGCCGACAACCTGGCACAGCGTCAGGTCGGGATGGCGACCCTCGCGGTGCCGATTCACCACGCTGAAGAGGCGTTCAATCCGAATGCGGTGAAAGTGGTCATGGACGCAGAGGGCTACGCGCTCTATTTCTCCCGCGCCACCATTCCGTGGGATCGCGATCGTTTCGCGCAATCGAAAGAGACAATCGGCGAAACCTTCCTGCGCCACATCGGTATTTACGGCTACCGCGCTGGCTTTATTCGTCGCTACGTCGCCTGGGCACCAAGCCCGCTGGAGCATATTGAAATGCTCGAACAGCTTCGCGTGCTGTGGTACGGCGAGAAAATTCACGTTGCGGTTGCCCAGGAAATCCCAGGCACCGGCGTGGATACCCCTGAAGATCTCGAGCGCGTACGCGTCGAAATGCGTTAATTCGCTGGCATCCCCTCGTCTGGGGGGATGTTCTCCCGCCTGGCTATTTTCCTTTTCTTTTTCATTATTGATCTCTACCGGGTGACATCCGGGTTTCGCGCGCTCATTATAAAAGCAGTAGTCTTAATGGGGGTAATCTCATATGGAACAGCTGCGTGCTGAACTCAGCCATCTCCTTGGCGAAAAGCTAAGCCGGGTGGAATGCGTGAATGAAAAGGCCGATACCGCACTCTGGTCGTTGTACGACAGCCAGGGAAACCCCATGCCGCTGATGGCCAGAAGTTTTACCTCGCCGGGCGTCGCCAGACAGCTGGCCTGGAAAATGTCGATGCTGGCGCGGGAAGGGACTGTCCGCATGCCGACGGTCTACGGCGTGATGACCCATGAGGAGCATCCCGGCCCGGATGTTCTGCTTATCGAACGTTTACGCGGGGTTTCTGTTGAAGCCCCGACGCGTACACCGGAGCGCTGGGAACAGCTGAAAGATCAGATTGTCGAGGCTCTGCTTGCCTGGCATCGGCAGGACAGCCGGGGTCTTGTTGGCGCGGTGGACAGCACGCAGGAAAACCTGTGGCCGCTGTGGTATCGCCAGCGTGTTGAAGTGCTGTGGGGCACGCTGAACCAGTTCAACAACACCGGTTTAACGATGCACGACAAACGTATTTTATTCCGCACCCGGGAGTGTCTGCCGACGCTGTTTGAGGGTTTTAACGACAACTGCGTGCTGGTTCACGGCAATTTCACGCTGCGCAGTATGCTTAAAGACTCGCGCAGCGACCAGCTGCTGGCGATGGTCGGGCCGGGGATCATGCTCTGGGCGCCGCGCGAGTACGAACTGTTCAGGCTGAGCGAGGGCGGGGCGGCGGAAGATTTGCTCTGGCACTATCTTCAGCGCGCCCCCGTTGCGGAGGCCTTTCTCTGGCGACGCTGGCTCTATCTTCTCTGGGATGAGGTGGCGCAGCTGGTCAACACCGGGCGCTTTAATCGCGCCAGTTTCGATCTGGCCGCAAAATCACTCCTGCCCTGGCTTGCCTGACGAACCTTTGAGCCACTGCCAGAGGCGGCCAAGCGTCTCGTAGCCGACACGATCGCTGTGCATCAGCCATACCGGGGACGGGATTATCCGTTCCCACGGATTGAGCGGGGCGTCAATAGCCATCTGGTTTGCCGGAGCAGGAAGCGGATGCAGGCCCTGCTTCTCAAAGAAAATCATTGCGCGCGGCAGGTGTGAAGCAGAGGTCACCAGCAGGAACGGTACATCACCGATGGCCTGTTTCACCGCCGCCGCCTCTTCTTCGGTATCTTTTGGGCTATCCAGCGTGATGATGGCGGACCGTGGTACGCCAAGCGATTCAGCCACTCTTGCTCCTGCTTCAGCGGTACTGACCGGGTTGGTTTTTGCCGCAGCGCCCGTGAAGATCATCTTCGATCCAGGATTGGCCAGCCACAGGCGGATCCCCTCGTTCAGGCGCGGCAGGCTGTTGTTGATCAGGTTCGAGCTGGGCGCCCAGTTCGGATCCCAGGTATACCCGCCGCCCAGCACGACGATATAGCCCACCTTCTGATTTCCCTGCCATGTCGGGTAGGTGTTTTCAATCGGACGTAATAAACCGTCAGCGACCGGTTGCAGGCTGAGTAACAGCAGCGCCAGCCAGCCCACGGTAACGAGGGATTTACCGCTTTTCTGAAAGCGGCTAAACCATATCAATGCCAGCCCCAGCGCGATGAGAAGTAACAGCAGGGGAAGGGGAAGCATCATGCCTCCGATATATTTTTTTAGGGTAAAAAGCATCCTTTTTGGTTCCTTTTTTAACCATACAGCAGGCGATTGTCGGTGATATTACACCAGAGTGGTTCATTCTCCGCGCGGGTGTGACAAAATAGCGGTTTTGCAGTGAGTGGAACCCTCCCAATGCGGGATCGCAATTTTGATGACATCGCGGAAAAGTTTTCGCGCAACATTTATGGCACCACCAAAGGTCAGCTTCGTCAGACGATCCTCTGGCAGGATCTGGACAAGCTGCTGGCTGAATTCGGTGACCGACCGTTGCGCGTGCTGGATGCCGGCGGTGGGGAAGGTCAGACTGCAATTCTGATGGCGCAGCGGGGACATCACGTCACGCTTTGCGATCTTTCTGCCGAGATGGTTGCGCGTGCAGGGCGAGCGGCAGAAGAGAAAGGTGTGAGCGACAACATGCATTTTATACATTGCGCCGCTCAAGACATTCCGCAGCATTTGGAAACGCAGGTTGATCTGATATTGTTTCATGCTGTGCTCGAATGGATCGCTGAACCACAAGCGATGTTAAAAACGCTGTGGTCGATGTTGCGCCCGGGCGGTGCGTTATCGCTGATGTTTTACAATGCCAACGGCCTGCTAATGCGAAACGTGCTGGTCGGCAATTTTGGCTATGTACAGCAGGGCATGTATAAAAAGAAACGACGCACGCTTTCACCGGATTTCCCTCGTGAACCGCAGCAGGTCTATGGCTGGCTGGAGGAGATCGGTTGGGAAATTACCGGCAAAACCGGCGTGAGGGTGTTTCATGATTATCTGCGTGATAAACAAAAACAGGATGACTGTTTAGACGCCTTAACAGAAATAGAGACGCGGTACTGCCGCCAGGAGCCTTATCTGAGCCTTGGCCGCTATATACACGTCACCGCGCGCAAGCCGCAGATGCAAGGATAATCTATGAGTGAATTTTCCCAGACAGTCCCCGAACTGGTTGCCTGGGCCAGGAAAAACGATTTCTCCATCTCGCTGCCGGTAGACAGACTCTCATTCCTGCTGGCGGTTGCGACGCTAAACGGCGAACGCCTGGATGGCGAAATGAGTGAAGGCGAACTGGTGGATGCGTTCCGCCACGTCAGTGATGCGTTTGAGCAAACCAGCGAAACCATTAGCGTGCGTGCCAACAACGCAATCAATGATATGGTGCGTCAACGTCTGCTGAACCGCTTTACCAGCGAGCAGGCGGAAGGAAACGCCATCTATCGTCTTACGCCACTGGGCATTGGCATTACCGACTATTACATCCGCCAGCGCGAATTTTCCACGCTGCGTCTCTCCATGCAGCTCTCTATTGTTGCAGGTGAGCTGAAGCGTGCCGCCGACGCGGCTGATGAAAACGGTGATGAATTCCACTGGCATCGCAACGTTTACGCGCCGCTGAAATATTCGGTTGCCGAGATTTTCGACAGTATCGATCTGACTCAACGTCTGATGGACGAACAGCAGCAGCAGGTGAAAGACGATATCGCTCAACTGCTTAATAAAGACTGGCGTGCGGCCATCTCCAGCTGTGAACTCTTGCTGTCAGAAACGTCGGGTACGCTGCGTGAGTTGCAGGATACGCTGGAGGCGGCGGGAGATAAGCTACAGGCCAATCTGCTACGCATCCAGGACGCGACGATGGCGCACGACGATCTGCATTTTATCGACCGTCTGGTGTTTGATTTGCAGAGCAAGCTTGACCGCATTATCAGCTGGGGCCAGCAGTCGATCGACCTGTGGATCGGTTACGACCGCCACGTGCATAAATTTATCCGTACCGCCATCGATATGGATAAGAATCGCGTCTTTGCTCAACGTCTGCGCCAGTCGGTACAGACCTACTTCGATGCGCCGTGGGCGCTGACCTACGCCAACGCCGATCGTCTGCTGGATATGCGCGACGAAGAGATGGCGCTGCGTGATGAAGAGGTCACCGGTGAACTGCCGCCGGATCTGGAATACGAAGAATTTAACGAAATTCGCGAGCAGCTTGCGGCGATGATCGAAGAACAGCTCGCTGTCTACAAAACCAGACAAGCACCGCTGGATCTTGGCCTCGTGGTACGCGACTATCTGGCGCAGTATCCGCGCGCGCGCCACTTCGATGTTGCCCGCATTGTTGTAGACCAGGCGGTGCGCCTGGGCATCGCACAAGCCGATTTCACCGGACTGCCGCCGAAGTGGCAGCCGATTAACGATTACGGAGCCAAGGTACAGGCGCATGTCATTGACAAATATTGAACACGTGATGCCAGTTAAGCTGGCACAGGCGCTGGCGAATCCGTTGTTTCCGGCGCTGGATAGCCAGCTGCGTGCCGGTCGTCACATTGGCCTTGACGAGCTGGATAATCACGCCTTTTTGATGGACTTTCAGGAGTACCTGGAAGAGTTTTACGCTCGCTATAACGTTGAGCTGATCCGCGCGCCGGAAGGTTTTTTCTACCTGCGTCCGCGCTCTACCACGCTTATTCCGCGCTCGGTGCTTTCCGAACTGGATATGATGGTCGGCAAAATTCTCTGCTACCTCTATCTCAGCCCGGAACGTCTGGCGAATGAAGGGATCTTCACCCAGCAGGAGCTTTACGATGAGCTGCTGTCGCTGGCGGATGAAAGCAAGCTGCTCAAGCTGGTCAATAACCGCTCAACGGGGTCCGATCTGGACCGTCAGAAATTACAGGAAAAAGTTCGCTCTTCCCTGAACCGTCTGCGCCGTCTGGGAATGGTCTGGTTCATGGGTCACGACAGCAGCAAGTTCCGTATTACCGAATCGGTCTTCCGTTTTGGCGCCGACGTGCGTGCGGGTGACGATGCGCGTGAAGCGCAGCTGCGCATGATCCGTGACGGTGAGGCGATGCCGGTGGAAAACCATTTGCAGCTCAATGACGAGCCTGAAGACAATCAGCCGGATAGCGGGGAGGAAGAGTAATGATTGAACGCGGTAAATTTCGCTCACTAACGCTGATTAACTGGAACGGTTTCTTTGCCCGAACCTTTGATCTCGATGAGCTGGTGACAACGCTCTCCGGCGGTAACGGTGCGGGTAAATCCACCACCATGGCGGCCTTTGTGACGGCGCTGATCCCTGATTTGACGCTGCTGCACTTCCGTAACACCACCGAAGCGGGGGCGACAAGCGGCTCTCGTGATAAAGGCCTGCACGGTAAGCTCAAAGCTGGCGTCTGTTATTCGGTGCTGGATGTGATCAACTCCCGTCACCAGCGTGTGGTGGTGGGCGTGCGTCTGCAGCAGGTCGCCGGTCGCGATCGAAAAGTGGATATCAAACCGTTCGCGATTCAGGGGCTGCCAACCTCAATGCAGCCAACGGCGCTGCTGACGGAAACGCTCAATGAGCGTCAGGCGCGCGTACTGACGCTGCAGGAGCTGAAAGACAAGCTCGAAGCTATCGAAGGCGTGCAGTTCAAGCAGTTCAACTCAATTACCGACTACCACTCCCTGATGTTCGATCTGGGCGTGGTGGCGCGTCGTCTGCGTACCGCATCCGACCGCAGCAAATATTACCGTCTGATTGAAGCCTCCCTGTACGGCGGGATCTCCAGCGCCATTACCCGCTCCCTGCGCGACTACCTGTTGCCGGAAAACAGCGGCGTGCGTAAGGCCTTCCAGGACATGGAAGCCGCGCTGCGTGAAAACCGCATGACGCTGGAAGCGATTCGCGTTACCCAGTCTGACCGCGATCTGTTTAAACACCTGATCAGTGAAGCCACCAACTATGTGGCGGCGGATTATATGCGTCACGCCAACGAGCGTCGCGTGCATCTCGATCAGGCATTAGAGTACCGCCGCGAGCTGTTCACCTCGCGTAAACAGCTGGTGGCCGAGCAGTATAAGCACGTTGAAATGGCCCGTGAACTGGGCGAACACAACGGGGCAGAGGGCGATCTGGAAGCCGATTACCAGGCGGCCAGCGATCACCTGAACCTGGTGCAGACCGCGCTGCGTCAGCAGGAAAAAATCGAGCGCTATGAAGCCGATCTGGATGAGCTGCAAATTCGTCTTGAAGAGCAAAATGAAGTGGTGGCCGAAGCTGCCGAATTGCAGGAAGAGAACGAAGCCCGCGCGGAAGCCGCCGAGCTGGAAGTGGATGAGCTGAAAAGCCAGCTTGCTGATTACCAGCAGGCGCTGGATGTGCAGCAGACGCGTGCGATTCAGTACAACCAGGCGTTGCAGGCGTTGCAGCGTGCCAAAGAGCTGTGCCATCTGCCGGACCTGACCCCGGAAAGCGCTGACGAATGGCTGGATACCTTCCAGGCCAAAGAGCAGGAAGCCACTGAGAAACTGCTTTCTCTCGATCAGAAAATGAGCGTGGCGCAAACGGCGCACAGCCAGTTTGAGCAGGCGTACCAGCTGGTGGTGGCGATCAACGGTCCGCTGGCGCGTAACGAAGCGTGGGACGTTGCCCGTGAGCTGCTGCGCGACGGCGTCAATCAACGCCATCTGGCCGAACAGGTGCAGCCGCTGCGCATGCGCCTGAACGAGCTGGAACAGCGTCTGCGTGAACAGCAGGAAGCCGAGCGTCTGCTGGCGGAATTCTGCAAGCGTCAGGGTAAAAATTACGATTTCGACGAGCTTGAGGCCCTGCACCAGGAGCTGGAAGCGCGTATTGCGGCCCTGTCGGATACCGTATCGAACGCCAGCGAACAGCGCATGACGCTGCGTCAGGAGCTGGAACAGCTTCAGTCGCGTTCGAAGACGCTCTTACAGCGTGCGCCGATCTGGCTGGCTGCACAAAGCAGCCTGAACCAGCTCAGCGAACAGTGTGGCCAGGAGTTTTCCTCCAGCCAGGACGTCACCGAATACATGCAACAGCTGCTGGAGCGCGAGCGTGAAGCGATTGTTGAGCGTGACGAAGTGGGTGCGCGCAAGCGTGACGTCGATGAAGAGATTGAGCGTTTAAGCCAGCCTGGCGGCTCAGAAGATCCGCGCCTGAATGCCTTAGCCGAGCGTTTCGGCGGCGTGCTGCTGTCTGAAATTTACGACGATGTCGGCCTGGACGATGCGCCGTACTTCTCCGCGCTGTACGGTCCATCCCGTAACGCGATTGTGGTGCCGGATCTGTCGCTGATTTCGGACCAGCTTGCAGGGCTGGAAGACTGCCCGGAAGATCTCTACCTCATCGAAGGGGATCCGCAGTCGTTTGATGACAGCGTATTCAGCGTCGACGAGCTGGAAAAAGCGGTGGTGGTGAAAATCGCCGATCGCCAGTGGCGCTATTCGCGCTTCCCGGAACTGCCGCTGTTTGGCCGCGCCGCGCGTGAAAACCGTATTGAAAGCCTGCACGCTGAGCGCGAAACGCTTTCTGAACGTTTTGCAACCCTGTCGTTTGATGTTCAAAAAACGCAGCGTCTGCATCAGGCGTTCAGCCGCTTTATCGGCAGCCACCTGGGCGTTGCCTTTGAGCCCGATCCGGAAGCTGAAATTCGCAAGCTCAACACCCGTCGTGGAGAGCTGGAGCGTGCGCTTGCCAGCCATGAAAATGACAACCAGCAAAGCCGCGTGCAGTTCGAGCAGGCGAAAGAGGGCGTTGCGGCCCTTAACCGCATCCTGCCGCGCCTGAACCTGCTGGCGGACGATACGCTCGCCGACCGCGTGGACGAAATTCAGGAACGTCTGGACGAAGCGCAGGAAGCGGCGCGCTTTGTGCAGCAGCACGGCAATCAGCTGGCAAAACTGGAGCCGATGGTTTCCGTTCTCCAGAGCGACCCGGAACAGTTTGAGCAGTTAAAAGAGGATTATGCCTGGTCACAGCAGGTGCAGCGCGAAGCGCGTCAGCAGGCGTTTGCCCTGACGGAAGTGGTGCAACGTCGCGCACACTTCGGCTACTCCGATTCAGCAGAAATGCTGAGCGGGAACAGCGATCTTAATGAAAAGCTGCGCCAGCGTCTTGAGCAGGCCGAAGCAGAGCGTACGCGCGCCCGTGAAGCGATGCGTACTCACGCCGCACAGCTGAGCCAGTACAGCCAGGTCATGGCCTCGCTGAAAAGCTCCTTCGACACCAAGAAAGAGCTGTTAAACGATCTGCATAAAGAGTTGCAGGACATCGGCGTGCGCGCCGACAGCGGTGCAGAAGAGCGGGCGCGTATTCGCCGCGATGAGCTGCATGCTCAGCTCAGTAACAACCGCGCGCGTCGTAATCAGCTGGAAAAAGCGCTGACCTTCTGTGAAGCAGAGATGGACAACCTGACGCGACGCCTGCGCAAGCTGGAGCGTGACTATCACGAGATGCGTGAACAGGTTGTGACCGCGAAGGCGGGGTGGTGCGCGGTGATGCGCATGGTGAAAGATAACAACGTGGAGCGTCGTCTGCATCGTCGCGAGCTGGCGTACCTGTCAGCCGATGAACTGCGCTCTATGTCGGATAAGGCGCTGGGCGCGCTGCGTCTGGCGGTGGCGGATAACGAACATCTGCGCGACGTGCTGCGTATGTCCGAAGATCCGAAGCGTCCTGAGCGCAAAATTCAGTTCTTCGTGGCGGTTTATCAGCACTTACGCGAGCGTATTCGTCAGGACATCATCCGTACCGACGATCCGGTGGAAGCGATCGAACAGATGGAGATCGAGCTGGGCCGACTGACGGAGGAGCTGACCTCCCGCGAGCAGAAGCTGGCAATCAGCTCCCGCAGCGTGGCGAATATTATTCGTAAAACCATTCAGCGCGAGCAGAACCGTATCCGTCAGCTGAACCAGGGCCTGCAAAGCGTGTCGTTTGGCCAGGTCAACAGCGTGCGGCTGAACGTGAACGTGCGTGAGGCGCACTCCACGCTGCTGGACGTGTTGTCTGAACAGCACGAACAGCATCAGGATCTGTTCAACAGTAACCGCCTGACCTTCTCCGAAGCGCTGGCGAAGCTATATCAGCGTCTGAATCCGCAGATTGACATGGGCCAGCGTACGCCGCAAACCATCGGCGAGGAGCTGCTGGACTACCGCAACTATCTGGAAATGGAAGTTGAGGTTAACCGTGGCTCAGACGGCTGGCTGCGCGCGGAATCCGGTGCGCTCTCTACCGGTGAAGCTATCGGTACCGGTATGTCGATTCTGGTGATGGTGGTGCAGAGCTGGGAAGATGAAGCGCGTCGTCTGCGCGGCAAAGACATCTCGCCATGCCGTCTGCTGTTCCTCGATGAAGCCGCGCGTCTCGACGCCCGCTCCATCGCCACGCTGTTTGAGCTTTGCGAGCGACTCGATATGCAGCTCATCATCGCGGCGCCGGAAAACATCAGTCCGGAAAAAGGGACAACCTATAAGCTGGTGCGTAAGGTGTTTCAGAACAGTGAACACGTACACGTCGTGGGCCTGCGTGGTTTCGCCCCGCAGCCACCGGAGTCATTACCGGGCACGGCTGACGCCTCTTAACCCGGGGTGCGACAAATAGCGGCGCTCATGCGCCGCTTTTTTTATTCACTTAACTTGTGTTCAGGGCTGCGTTATCTTTAAACTTCTTTACATAAGGTAAGGCAGCAGCGAGTATGCCTTTCTATACTGAAGGAAATCTCCAGAATAATGGGCATGTCGTGAAAAACAGGGGGCAAGGGATGTTGCTTAAGAAAAATCGTGGTCGTCAGCTGTCTGCGCTGAGTTTGTGCCTGACAGTGATGTTTGCTCCACTGTTTACCGCTCAGGCCGATGAGCCTGAAATTGTACCGACTGACAGCTCCGCGACGATGGGCGCGCAGCCGACGTCGCTGTCACAACCGCTGGATCAGTCTCCGGCGACGGCCATCATGGCCGGCATTAAACCGCTGCCGGAAGGCATCGATACTGAATCATTACGCCAGCAGCTTATGACCGGCCTGCCCTCGGGCTATACTCCTGCTTATATTAACCAGCTCACGCTGCTTTACGCTGCGCGCGATATGAAACCGATGTGGGAAAATCGCGAGGCGGTACGAGCCTTCCAGCAGCAGCTGGCTGAAGTGGCGATTGCAGGCTTTCAGCCGCAGTTCACGACCTGGGTTGAGCTCCTGACCGACCCTGCCGTTACCGGACAGGCGCGTGACGTGGTGCTGTCTGATGCCATGATGGGCTACTTACAGTTTGTGGCGGGGATTTCGGTGAACGGCAACCGCTGGTTATACAGCAGTAAACCGTACAAGCTGGCGACGCCTGCGCTGTCCGTCATTAATCAGTGGCAGCTGTCGCTGGATAACGGCGAACTGCCGCGCTTTATCGCAAGCCTTGCGCCTGCCCATCCGCAATATGCCACGATGCATCAGTCGCTTCTTGAGCTGGTTGCGGATTCCCGCCCGTGGCCTCAGCTGCGTGGCACCACAACGCTGCGTCCGGGGCAGTGGAGCAGCGATGTGCCTGCGATCCGCGAAATTATGAAACGCTCCGGCATTCTTGACAGCGGCCCTAAAATTGCTCTGCCCGGTGACGAGACGCAAAATGCGGTCGTCAGCCCGTCGGCGCCGGTAAAAGAGAAAACGGCCGTTGCGTTGAGCAATAAGCCCGCCGCTTACGATCGCGAGCTGGTCGCCGCAGTGAAGCAGTTCCAGGCCGCGCAGGGGCTTGGCGCTGACGGCGTGATTGGTCCATCTACTCGCGACTGGCTGAACGTCTCTCCGGCCCAGCGGGCAGGAGTGCTGGCGTTGAATATCCAGCGCTTGCGCTTGCTGCCGGGCACGTTATCCACCGGCATTATGGTCAACATTCCGGCGTACTCCCTGGTCTACTATCAGGACGGTAGCGAAGTGCTGGCGTCCCGCGTGATTGTCGGCCGACCTGACCGAAAAACGCCAATGATGAGCAGCGCGCTGAATAACGTGGTGGTTAACCCGCCGTGGAACGTGCCGCCGACGCTGGCGCGCAAAGATATCCTGCCTAAGGTATGGAATGACCCAGGTTATCTGGAGCGACATAACTATACGGTGATGCGTGGCTGGAACAGCAAAGAAGCGATTGATCCCTGGATGGTCGACTGGTCAACGATTACGCCTTCGAACCTGCCGTTTCGTTTTCAGCAGGCACCTGGCGCACATAACTCGCTGGGACGTTACAAATTCAATATGCCAAGTTCGGACGCTATCTACCTGCATGATACCCCAAACCATAATCTGTTCCAGAAAGATGCACGCGCGCTCAGCTCGGGCTGTGTCCGCGTGAACAAGGCCTCCGAGCTGGCGAATATGCTGTTGCAGGATGCAGGCTGGAACGATACGCGGATATCAGATGCCCTGAAGCAGGGGGATACGCGTTACGTCAATATTCGCCACAATATTCCGGTCAATCTTTACTATCTGACGGCGTTTGTAGGCGCGGACGGACGCACCCAGTATCGTACAGATATTTACAATTATGATCTGACAGCGCGATCCGGCGCACAAATTTTGCCAAAAGCGGAACAATTAATCAGGTAAATGAAGTAGTTCGGTAAAAATGATTGTCGTAAGTTATGGTGAATATGAGGCGATCTGGCTGCAAGCCGCGTATTCACTGGGGTTGGGCGCCTTGACGTAGCAGGCTTTGCCAGTTATGGTGCCCTTCGTGCGCTAAGCATATTGACAATTTCTTTTACCTGTAGACCTGATTATCATGGACAAATTTGACGCTAATCGCCGCAAATTGCTGGCGTTAGGTGGCGTTGCGCTGGGCGCAGCAGCCATCCTTCCGACGCCAGCATTTGCCACCCTCTCGACACCTCGTCCGCGTATTTTAACGCTCAACAATCTGCATACTGGTGAGACGCTTAAAGCGGAATTTTTCGATGGCAGAGGCTATATTCAGGATGAATTAGCAAGACTCAACCATTTTTTCCGTGATTTCCGCGCGAATAAAATCAAAGCCATCGACCCTGGATTATTCGATCAGCTTTACCGCTTGCAGGGACTGCTGGGGACCAAAAGGCCGGTGCAACTCATTTCTGGCTATCGCTCTCTGGATACCAACAATGAACTGCGCGCCCACAGCCGTGGGGTAGCGAAAAAAAGCTATCACACTAAAGGGCAGGCGATGGATTTCCATATTGAAGGCGTTTCGTTAGCCAATATTCGCAAAGCGGCGTTATCTATGCGCGCAGGTGGTGTAGGATACTACCCACGTAGCAACTTTGTGCATATTGATACCGGGCCGGTTCGGCACTGGTAATAACGAAACACAGGAGCAGTATGAACTATCGTATTATTCCGGTTACCGCGTTCTCACAGAACTGTTCATTGATCTGGTGTGAACAAACTAAACTGGCCGCGCTTGTCGATCCCGGTGGAGACGCCGGGACAATCAAGCAGGAAGTCGCTGCCAGCGGTGTAACGCTGATGCAGATTTTACTCACCCATGGCCATCTCGACCATGTGGGTGCAGCGGCAGAACTGGCTGAACACTACGGTGTGCCGATTATCGGCCCGGAAAAAGAAGATGAGTTCTGGCTTCAGGGGCTACCTGCCCAAAGCCGTATGTTTGGTCTGGATGAGTGTCAGCCACTGACACCGGACCGCTGGCTGAACGAAGGCGATCGCGTTAACGTGGGGAATGTAACTTTACAGGTGTTGCATTGCCCCGGGCATACGCCCGGCCATATTGTCTTCTTTGATGACGTGTCGCGCCTGCTGATTTCCGGTGACGTGATTTTCAAAGGGGGCGTAGGACGCAGTGATTTCCCACGCGGCGATCACGGTCAGCTGATTCAGTCGATTAAGCAGAAGTTATTGCCGTTAGGTGATGATGTGACGTTTATCCCTGGACACGGACCGATGTCGACGCTGGGCGATGAGCGGTTGCATAACCCGTTCCTTCAGGATGAAATGCCTGTCTGGTAAACCCGGTAAAATAAAAAAGCCTGCGCGATGCAGGCTTTTTTTATGGGTGCAGGTTACAGCACCGCGACAATGGCTTCGCACAGCGGCGCCATGTTGTCAGGCGTCATACCTGCAACGTTCACGCGGCCAGAGGCAACGGCATACACGCCAAACTCTTCACGCAGGCGCAGCACCTGCTCTTTGGTCAGGCCGCTGAAGGAGAACATGCCGTTCTGCTTGATGATGAAGCTGAAGTCACGGTCAGCGCCTTTCTCAGCCAGCGTGTTCACAAACAGCAGACGCATGCGCTGAATGCGCTGACGCATATCGTTCAGCTCTTGTTCCCAGATTGCGCGCAGCGCATCGTTGCTCAGGATCGTCGCGACCACAGACGCACCGTGTGCCGGTGGGTTAGAGTAGTTAGCGCGGATCACGGACTTCATCTGGCTGAATGCGCGATCGACGGTTGCTTCGTCAGCAGCCACCAGCGTACAGGCGCCGACACGCTCGTTATACAGACCAAAGTTCTTGGAATAGGAGCTTGCGACAATCAGCTCCTGATGCACGGCGGCGAATGCGCGCAGACCTTCTGCATCTTCTTCCAGACCACGGGCAAAGCCCTGGTAAGCGAAGTCGAACAGAGGCAGCCAGCCTTTTTCAACGGACAGCTTAGCCAGCTGTTCCCACTGCTCAAGCGTAGGATCGATACCGGTTGGGTTATGGCAGCAGCCGTGGAACAGCACCACATCGCCCGCCTGGGCTTCGCTCAGGCTGGCCAGCAGACCGTCGAAATCCAGCGCGTGGTTTGCCGCGTCGTAGTAGGCGTATTCACGCACTTCCAGACCCGCAGAATTAAAAACGCTCTTGTGGTTCGGCCAGCTTGGATTGCTTACCCACACACGCTTCACAGAGGTGTTTTTCGCCAGGAAATCTGCCGCCACGCGCAGTGCGCCGGTACCGCCTGGGGTCTGCGCCGTGCGGGCGCGTTTTTCGCTCACAATGGTGCTGCCTTTGCCGAACAGCAGCTCCTGGGTGCAGCGACCAAATTCAGGGATACCATCAATACCGAGGTAGTTTTTGGTGGTTTCGTTTTCCAGCAGATACTGCTCAGCTTTTTTGACGCTGGTCAGTACCGGAGTTTTGCCGGTTTCATCTTTATATACACCAATACCCAGGTTGATTTTGCCAGGGCGGTCGTCGGCACGAAACAGATCGGCCAGGCCCAGAATTGGGTCGGCAGGAGCGGCAGTAATGTTCTCAAACATGACGAAGTTCCATTGTGATTACAGAAGTGAAATCCGCTATCAGGTTAACGGTAGATTTACAAAATGCCAACCGTTTGCGACGAAAAGCGTGCGGCTTTTCAAAAGTCGCTATTATTTTCTCTCAGGAATAAAAAAACAGGGCCGAAGCCCTGTTCATTAAGCATATAACAACGAGGTGTGCTGATTAGAACTGGTAAACCAGACCCAGAGCCACGATATCGTCGTTGTTGATGCCCAGCTTGTTGTCGTCTTTCAGCTGGTTGATCTGATAGTCAACATAGGTAGACATGTTTTTGTTGAAGTAGTATGTCGCACCAACGTCGATGTAGTTGATGTAGTCTTCGTCACCGATACCTTCTACGTCTTTCGCTTTAGATTTGTAGTAAGCGATGGATGGACGCAGACCGAAGTCGAACTGGTACTGAGCGACGACAGAGAAGTCCTGAGACTTGTTAGCGAAACCACGGCTGCCCAGACGCGCTGCGTTACGCATTTCGCCATAAATAGCTGCCAGGTAGATGTTGTTCGCGTCATATTTCAGGCCGGTTGCCCACTGTTCAGCTTTGTCACCTTTACCCCATTCCAGCGTCTGCTGGTTGTTGGTACGGTCAGCTGCACCATAAGCACCCACAATGCCGAAACCGTCGAAATCATAGCTCAGAGAGGTTGCCCAGCCGTCACCGTTGGAACGTACTGCGTCATCACGTTCATTTTTGCCCAGGTACTGAACACCAAAGTTCAGACCGTCAACCAGGCCGAAGAAGTTGCTGTTACGGTAAGTCGCCAGACCACCCGTACGGCCTGCGAAGAAGTTATCGCTCGCGCCGGTGTCGCCGCCGAACTCAGGCAACATATCGGTGATGCCGATTGCGTCATAGACCAGACCGTAGTTACGACCGTAGTCGAAGGAGCCTGCGTCACCAAATTTCAGACCTGCGAATGCCAGACGGGTTTTGTTGCCGTTCTGTGCATCGCCACCTTCAGAGTTGTTACCCTGGAAGTTGTATTCCCACTGACCGTAGCCAGTCAGCTGATCGTTGATCTGAGTTTCACCTTTGAAGCCCAGACGCGCGTAAGTGTTGTCGCCATCGTTGCCCGCGTAATCAGAGAAGTAATGCAGGCCAACTGCTTTCCCGTAAAGATCTAATTTGTTGCCGTCTTTGTTATAGATTTCAGCAGCGTTTGCTGCACCGGCTACCAGCAGGGCAGGGACTACCACTGCCAGGATATTGCGCTTCATCATTATTTATTACCCTCATTGGTTTTTTTATGACACTCGCCACTGCCGCCAATAAATTCTGTCAATAAATATTTCCGGAACTATTGATGAGAGTTAGGTGTCTTTATGTGTCTGACAGGCATCTTTCCATTCATAGAACCGTTTCGCTACACTGAAAGTGCTACAATCTTCAAGATTCAGTTACCAAAAGAAAATATATGTAACTAAATATGTATTTTTGGGAACTTTGTGAAGCACCTCAAATTTCAGTGCCACCTGGCGAATTAAACATCCGCTTTATTCTTATATATATGATTTCCTTATGTTTAATTTAGCTAAAGGCCTTTCGTATAAACAGAAGTTAAACGGCTCATTTTTTCTTATGATCGATAAAAGCCATCCAGATGGCTGTGAAATTGGTTGTTTTTTATGCTAATGCGTAAGGATTGTTTTAAGCGCAATAAGAATGGGGTTATTTTTTTGTCTCAGGATATTTCGTGGAAACAAAACGTAACAGGTAGAGGTAATAGCGGGGTTGTGGTTTAAAGACGCTTACTTCTGACTGACGAAAACTGACATTGCAGGATAAAATAATGGCCAGCATTTGCTGGCCATTAATGATTTGGTCGGTTAGAAACTTGCGTTACGCGGTGTGCGTGGGAATGGAATCACATCACGTACGTTCTGAACACCTGTTACGTAAGCAATCAGACGTTCGAAGCCCAGGCCAAAGCCGGAGTGTGGAACGGTGCCGTAGCGACGGAGATCGCGATACCAGCTGTAGTCCGCCGGGTTCAGGCCCATCTCCTGCATACGCGCGTCCAGCACATCCAGGCGCTCTTCACGCTGGGAGCCACCGATGATCTCACCGATGCCCGGCGCGAGGACATCCATCGCGGCAACGGTTTTACCGTCTTCGTTAAGGCGCATATAGAACGCCTTAATGTCTTTCGGATAGTTTTTCACCACAACCGGTGCTTTAAAGTGCTTCTCTGCCAGATAACGTTCGTGCTCGGAGGAGAGATCCACGCCCCAGTAAACCGGGTTTTCGAATTTCTCACCGCATTTTTCCAGGATTGCGACCGCGTCGGTGTAATCGACCTGCGCGAAGTCTGCGGAGACGAAGCGCTCAAGACGGGCGATGGCGTCGTTATCGACACGCTCAGCGAAGAATTTCATGTCGTCTGCGCGCTCTTCGAGAACGGCTTTAAACACGTATTTCAGCATCGCTTCTGCCAGGGCTGCCGCGTCATTCAGATCGGCAAAGGCCACTTCCGGCTCCAGCATCCAGAATTCCGCCAGGTGACGGCTGGTGTTGGAGTTTTCCGCACGGAAGGTTGGGCCGAAGGTATAGATCTTAGACAGCGCACAGGCGTAGGTTTCACCGTTGAGCTGGCCGGAAACCGTCAGGAAGGCTTCTTTACCAAAGAAGTCTTTGTCGTAATCGACTTTACCTTCCGGCGTACGCGGCAGGTTTTCCATATCCAGCGTTGAAACGCGGAACATTTCACCTGCGCCTTCGGTATCGGAAGCCGTGATCAGCGGAGTAGAAACCCAGAAGTAACCCTGCTCGTCAAAGAAGCGATGCAGCGCCTGCGCCAGCGTATGACGCACGCGGGCAACCGCACCAATCAGGTTGGTGCGCGGACGCAGGTGCGCGACTTCACGCAGATATTCGATGCTGTGACGCTTTGCAGCCATCGGGTAGGTGTCAGGATCTTCAACCCAGCCGGTCACTTCCACCGAGGTCGCCTGAATTTCGTAGCTCTGACCCTGGCCCGGAGAGGCCACCACAACACCGGTGACGATCACGGAACAGCCGGTTGTCAGGTGCAGAACGTCATCATTGTAATTGGGCAGAGAATTATTAATGACGGCCTGTACAGGATCAAAGCAGGAACCGTCATAGACGGCGAGGAAGGAGATGCCAGCTTTAGAATCTCGGCGAGTACGCACCCATCCGCGCACGGTGACCTCCTGGTCAACGGCGACACGGCCCTGGAGTACGTCGGCTACAGGCACAACGCTCATAATATTCTCTCTGTTAATAGTCGGAAAAAATAAACACTTGTCCGCCCTTATAGGGGGGATATCTATGTTACCTGCCATCCGCTATCAGACAAGTAAATTTCACCTTCTTAAGAGAAGAAATAAGAAATTAATAAGAGAAGGGGAGCCATGAAGGCTCCCCCGAAGCCGTTAACTGGCTTTTTTAACCTGAGGCAAATCGAAGGCTTTACGTAATGCGCGGACAAACGCTTTGTCATGGCAGATGGTTTTGCCCGGACTGTCGGAGAGCTTCGCGACCGGCTTACCGTTACATTCCACCAGTTTTATCACGATGTTCAGCGGTTTCACCTGAGGAATATCACAGGTTAACCGCGTACCAATCCCGAAACTCAGGTTCACCCGCGATGAGAAATGGCGATAAAGGTCGACGGCTTTCGCCAGGTCAAGGTTATCGGAGAAGACCAGCACCTTACTCATGGGGTCGATGCCCAGTTTTTCGTAATGGGCGATGGCTTTCTCACCCCATTCAACCGGGTCCCCGGAATCATGGCGCAAACCCTGGTAGCGTTTGGCAAACTCAGGGCCAAAGTCGCGCAGGAACGCGTCCATGGTAATGCAGTCGGTAAGGGCAATACCCAGCCGATCCGGGTATTCCTCTAGCCACGCGGCGAGGGCGGCGCGCTGGCTGTTGGCAAGGTCAGGGCTGATCTGCTGGTGCGCCTGGAACCATTCGTGCGCCTGGGTGCCCATCGGCGTTAAATCAAGGCGACGTGCCAGATCGTAGTTACTGGTGCCAACGAACCACGGCTCCTGTTGCAGACGTCTGACAATGGCTTCCTGAACCTCGCGAGAGAAGCGGCGGCGCGTGCCAAAGTCCATCAGACGGAATCGGGACATATCCAGCCCTTCGGTCAGTCTGGAAAACTCAACGAGTTTATTCTCCAGAGCGGCAACCGCCTGCGTCACACCGGTTTCAGGGGAGCGATAGCGGTGGGCCAGCTCGCTGATCACGGCCAGAAGCGGCACTTCCCACATGATCACCTCGCGCCACGGGCCGGTCAGACGAATGTCCAGCTTGCCGTTATCATTGGTGACGGTGACCTGTTCCGGGTTATAGCGGAACTCACGCAGCCAGTTCAGATAATCCGCTTTAAAGAAAGGCAGGCCTGAAAGCCACTGATATTCGTCATCGGTGAGCGCCAGATGCTGCATGGCCTCGACCTGTTCACGAATGGAATCTGCGTAGATACCCAGCAAGTCGTCACCCCGGCAGCGAAATTCCGCCGCAACATGGACATCATGATAGTGGTGAAACACGGCTTGCTGCATATGCAGCTTGTACGCGTCGGTATCCAGCAACGTATGCAGAACCGGAGAAGCGAATTGAGTCATAGGTGCGCTGTAGCATCCTCTCACGGGAGCGTTTAGTACAATAAACAACTCCGGAGTATACCCTGTTTAGTGATTTATTGAACCCCGATCACAACATAAGCACACTTTATGGTCGAGAGCATTTCGTGCCCCGTGTTATAAAAATGTAGCTAAAAAGGGCGTTGTGCCTGAAAAGATGAACATTCTGCATAGCGCGTTTTACACAACAGGAATATATTGAATCGTTACTCGACAAACGATGCATAAGGTTTTCTATGACACAACAGCCACAAGCTAAATACCGCCACGACTATCGTGCGCCGGAATACCTGATAAGCGATATCGATCTGACTTTCGACCTGGATGCCACAAAAACCGTGGTGACGGCGGTAAGCCAGGTGACGCGCCAGAGCGCGACAGCCGTGCCGCTGCGTCTGGATGGTGAAGACCTGACGCTGGTTTCCCTGCATATTAACGATGAAGCCTGGTCAGACTATAAAGAAGAAGGCAACCAGCTGGTCATCGACAACCTGCCGGAACGCTTTACCCTGCGCATCGTGAATGAAATTAGCCCTGCCGCCAATACCGCGCTGGAAGGACTTTACCAGTCAGGCGTAGCCCTGTGTACCCAGTGTGAAGCCGAAGGTTTCCGCCACATTACCTGGTATCTGGATCGCCCGGACGTCCTGGCGCGCTTTACCACCAAAATTATTGCCGACAAAACGCTGTACCCGTACCTGCTTTCCAACGGCAACCGGATTGGTGAAGGGGAACTGGAGAATGGCCGTCACTGGGTACAGTGGCAGGATCCGTTCCCGAAACCCTGCTATCTGTTTGCGCTGGTGGCGGGAGATTTCGATGTCCTGCGCGACACCTTTAAAACGCGCTCTGGCCGTGAAGTCGCGCTGGAGCTGTTCGTGGACCGTGGCAACCTTGACCGCGCACCGTGGGCAATGACCTCCCTCATCAACTCCATGAAGTGGGATGAAACGCGCTTTGGCCTCGAATATGACCTCGACATCTATATGATCGTTGCGGTCGATTTCTTCAACATGGGCGCGATGGAGAATAAAGGTCTTAACATCTTTAACTCTAAATACGTGCTGGCGCGTACCGATACCGCCACGGATAAAGATTACCTCGATATCGAACGCGTTATCGGCCACGAATATTTCCATAACTGGACCGGGAACCGCGTCACCTGCCGCGACTGGTTCCAGCTGAGCCTGAAAGAGGGCTTAACCGTCTTCCGCGATCAGGAGTTCAGCTCCGATCTGGGATCGCGGGCGGTAAACCGCATCAACAACGTGCGCACCATGCGTGGTCTGCAATTTGCAGAAGATGCCAGCCCAATGGCGCACCCGATCCGCCCGGATAAAGTCATTGAGATGAATAACTTCTACACCCTGACGGTGTATGAAAAAGGCGCTGAAATTATCCGTATGATCCACACCCTGCTGGGTGAAGAGAATTTCCAGAAAGGGATGCAGCTTTACTTTGAGCGTCACGACGGCAGTGCGGCCACCTGCGACGATTTTGTTCAGGCGATGGAAGACGCCTCTAACGTCGATCTGTCTCATTTCCGCCGCTGGTACAGCCAGGCCGGTACGCCGATTGTGACGGTCAAAGACGACTACAACCCGGAAACCGAGCAGTACACGCTGACCATCAGCCAGCGCACGCCGCCAACTGCCGAGCAGGAAGAGAAACATCCGCTGCACATTCCGTTCAGCGTTGAGCTGTACGACAACGAAGGCAACGTGATCCCGTTACAGAAGGGCGGCCACCCGGTGCATAACGTGCTGAACGTGACCCAGGCAGAGCAGACCTTTATCTTCGATAACGTCTATTTCCAGCCCGTTCCCGCCCTGCTGTGCGAATTCTCCGCGCCGGTGAAACTCGAATACAAGTGGAGCGATCAGCAGCTTACGTTCCTGATGCGTCACGCGCGCAACGATTTCTCGCGCTGGGATGCGGCACAAAGCCTGCTGGCGACCTACATCAAGCTGAACGTCAACCGTTACCAGCAGGGCCAGCCGCTGACGCTGCCGGTTCATGTGGCAGACGCGTTCCGTGCCATCCTGCTGGATGAGAACATTGACCCGGCGCTGGCGGCTGAAATTTTAACGCTGCCTTCTGCGACTGAAATCGCCGAGCTGTTTGACATCATCGACCCGATTGCCATCGTCGCCGTGCGTGAAGCGCTGACCCGCACGCTGGCGACCGAACTGGCAGATGAGTTCCTCGCCATTTACAACGCCAACAAGCTGGACGGGTATCGGGTGGAACATGCGGATATCGGTAAACGTTCCCTGCGCAATACCTGCCTGCGCTATCTGGCGTTTGGTGAGGCAGAGCTGGCGAACACGCTGGTCAGCAAGCAGTACCACGAAGCCGATAACATGACGGATGCCCTGGCCGCGCTGGCCGCAAGCGTTGCCGCCGAGCTACCGTGCCGCGATGCGCTGATGCAGGAGTACGACGACAAGTGGCATCAGGATGGTCTGGTGATGGACAAGTGGTTCATCCTTCAGGCCACCAGCCCGGCAGCCGATGTACTCAGCAAAGTACGCAGCCTGCTGAAGCACCGTTCGTTCACCATGAGCAACCCGAACCGCGTCCGCTCTCTGATTGGTGCCTTCGCCAGCAGCAACCCGGCCGCGTTCCATGCCGAAGACGGCAGCGGTTATCAGTTCATGGTTGAAATGCTGACCGAGCTGAACAGCCGTAACCCGCAGGTGGCGTCTCGTCTGATTGAGCCGCTGATCCGCCTGAAACGTTACGATGCGCAGCGTCAGGCGAAAATGCGCGCCGCGCTTGAGCAGCTGAAAGGGCTGGAAAATCTGTCTGGCGATCTGTACGAGAAGATTGCTAAGGCGCTGGCCTGATGTAAAAAAGCCCGGTGGCGCTACGCTTACCGGGCCTACGTGGGGTCGCGGGGCATCGGTTTTCTCCCTCTCCCTGTGGGAGAGGGCCGGGGTGAGGGCATCAGGCATTAGCCTTTATCCGCTGAATCTCCGCTTCCCCACGTTTCATCACCCGATCCAGTACTTCGGCTTCCAGCTCCGCCAGTCTGGCCGATCCCACGCGGCGAGGACGTGGAATATCTACCGTCAGATCCAGACCAATTTTGCCCTCTTCTATTAACAGCACCCTGTCTGCCATTGCCACGGCTTCACTGACATCATGCGTCACCAGCAGTACCGTAAAGCCGTGCGTCTGCCAGAGGGTTTCAATCAGATCCTGCATCTCGATCCGCGTCAGCGCATCAAGCGCGCCGAGCGGTTCATCAAGCAGCAACAGGCCGGGACGGTGAATCAGCGCGCGTGCCAGCGCTACGCGCTGCTTTTGTCCACCCGACAGGGCCGCAGGCCACTCTCCCGCGCGATTCTCCAGCCCTACCGCAGCGAGTGCCTGCCGGGCGTCCTCCCGCCAGCTGCCCTTCAGGCCCAGCCCGACGTTATCCATCACCGTTTTCCACGGCAGCAGACGCGCGTCCTGAAACATCATGCGCGTATCATCCTGAATCGTGGCCAGAGGCGTAGTGCCTGCCAGAATGTCACCGCTGTTTGGCGCTTCCAGCCCGGCTAAAAGACGCAGCAGGGTACTCTTGCCGCCACCGCTGCGGCCGACAACGGCCACGAACTGTCCGGCAGGAATATGCAGATCCAGTGCATTCAGAATGGTGTTGTCGCCGTAGCGTTTGGTCACGCCGTTCAGCAGTAACGGTGTTCCCTGGTTCAGTCGTGCAGTATTCATGCTTTCGCCTCCTGAGCGGTGTAGGCCGGGTTCCAGCGCAGCCAGCTACGTTCCAGCCACTGGGCGCTGACGTCCGCAAGTTTGCCGAGCAGGGCATAAAGGATAATGGCAACCACCACCACGTCCGTTTGCAGGAACTCGCGGGCGTTCATCGCCAGATAACCAATGCCGGAGTTAGCCGAAATGGTTTCCGCCACGATCAGGGTTAGCCACATCAGGCCGAGCGCAAAACGCACCCCAACCATAATGGAGGGCAGGGCGCCCGGCAGGATCACATGGGTAAACAGGGCAAAACCTGACAGGCCATAGCTGCGGGCCATCTCCACCAGACCGCGATCGATATTACGGATCCCATGCCAGGTATTGATATAAATCGGGAATAACGTTCCCAGCGCCACGAGGAAAATTTTGGCGCTCTCATCAATGCCAAACCACAGAATAACCAGCGGAATAAGCGCCAGATGCGGCACGTTGCGCAGCATCTGAACGGAGGTATCCAGTAGCCGCTCACCCCAGCGTGACAGGCCGCTGATCAGCCCCAGCGTCAGGCCGATGCTTCCGCCAATCGAAAAGCCAATTACCGCGCGCCAGGAGCTGATGGCAAGATGTTGCCACAGCTCACCGCTGGCGCTTAGCGACCAGAACGCTTCCACAACGCCCTCCGGAGAGGGCAAAATGCGGCTCGACAGCCAGCCAGTTGAAGACGCCAGTTGCCAGACGAGGACAATGCCGACGGGCAGAAACCACGGCGCGGCGCGCAGCAGCCATTTTTGTGCGGTTGCAGACATGGTGGCTCCTTAGCTTTGCGCGACTTTTCTCGGGATAAACGCGTTCGCCACGGCTTCGCCCTGCAACTGAAGCTGACGTGGCTGCGGAATTTCCGGGATAGCGACATCCAGGTGCGGGAACAGCAGTTCACCCACCTTGTACGCCTCCTCCAGATGTGGGTAGCCAGACAGGATAAAGCTGTCGATCCCCAGCGCCGCATATTCATTAATGCGTGCCGCTACGGTTGGACCGTCGCCGACCAGTGCCGTGCCGGCGCCGCCGCGCACCAGACCTACCCCGGCCCACAGGTTCGGGCTGATCTCAAGGTTTTCACGCTTGCCGTTGTGCAGGGAGGCCATCCGATGCTGGCCCACGGAGTCGGTTTTGGCAAACGCTGCCTGTGCTTTAGCGATAGTGTCGTCGTCCAGATGAGCGATCAGACGGTCGGCGGCTTGCCAGGCCTCGTCGTTGGTTTCGCGGACGATCACGTGCAGGCGAATGCCGAAGCGTACCGTACGGCCATGTTCTGCGGCTTTAGCGCGTACCTGAGCAATTTTCTCTTTCACCAGCTCCGGTGGCTCGCCCCAGGTCAGATAGAGATCGACCTGCTCAGCCGCCAGTTCCTGCGCCACGTCCGACGATCCGCCGAAATAGAGAGGAGGGCGCGGCTGCTGTACCGGCGGGAAGTAGAGCTGCGCATCGCGAACGTGGATATGTTTCCCTTCGAAGGTGACAGTTTCCCCTTCCAGCAGACGTCGCCAGACGCGGGTGAACTCTGCGGAGGCTTCATAGCGCTCGGTATGATCGAGAAAGACGCCATCGCCCGCCAGCTCCTGCGGATCGCTGCCCGTCACCAGGTTGAACAGCGCACGGCCGTTGGAAAGCCTGTCCAGCGTTGCCGCCTGACGCGCCGCGACGGTGGGCGACACCACGCTCGGGCGCAAGGCTACCAGGAATTTCAGACGCTGGGTGACGGGGATCATTGACGCGGCAACCAGCCACGCATCCTCACACGAGCGGCCCGTCGGGATCAGTACCCCGGTAAAACCGATGCGGTCTGCCGCCTGGGCGATCTGCTGTAGATAGCCGTGATCGACCGGGCGGGCGCCTTCTTCTGTGCCAAGATAGTGTCCATCACCGTGGGTGGGTAAAAACCAGAAAAGATTCAGACTCATGATTTTTTTCCTTCAATGCCAGCGGGTTGCCAGATGCGTTCGCGAATATTCACCTGCTTTGGAACCAGGCGGTTTTGATAAAAGAGGTCTGCCGTTTGCTGCTGGAGAGCGGCAACGTGGGCGTCAATCGGTGCTATGGTGGTGGGAGGACGGTGGTCAAGATAGGTGGCGATCACCGGTTCAGGCAGGCCCATGGTTTTTGCCAGCAGCGTGATGCTCTGCTGACGCTGGCTTTGGGTCAGCGCATCGGCCTGAGAGAAGGTATCCAGCACCTGCTGAATAAATGCGCCATTTTTCTCAGCGTAAGGACGTGCCGCCAGGTAGAACGAACCGGTCTGCTTCAGGGTGGTGCCGTCTTTCAGCACCCGCACACCGCCCTGCAACAGTGCGGCGGAGTAGTACGGATCCCAGATAGCCCAGGCATCAACATTTTTTTGCTGAAACGCCGCGCGCGCATCGGCAGGCGTCAGGTAAACGGGCTGGATATCGGTGAATTTAAGGCCGGCCTCCTGCAACGCGCGCAGCAGCAGGTTGTGCGAGCTGGAACCTTTCTGGAAAGCAACCTTACGGCCTTTGAGGTCGGCGACGCTTTTGATCTCACTGTTTTCCGGCACCAAAATAACCTCTGCCTTCGGCTTGGCGGGCTCAACGCCAACGTAAACCAGATCCGCCCCGGCAGCCTGCGCAAAGATTGGCGGGATATCGCCGGTGCTGCCTAAATCAATACTCCCGACGTTCAGCGCCTCCAGCATCTGTGGTCCGGCAGGGAACTCGACCCATGAGAATTTGGTCTCCGGGAAACGCTTCTCAAGCAACGCATGGCTTTTCGCCAGCACCATGCTGACGCTGCCTTTCTGATAACCGATACGCAGGCTCTCCGGCGCTTTCTCCGCCGCCTGAGCCAGCGACGCCACTGCCAGCAGACCTGCCAGCCCGATACGGGTAACTGTTTTAAACATGCGCCACTCCTTGTGATTGATGAAATGCTGCCGCGTGGCGATCCCGACGGTTCAGGGCGTGCCAGAAGGTTTCGAGCGCACTGTCGAGGCGGGTTTGCAGATTCGGCGTGAAATGGGGTTTATGCTGGTAGTCGATTATCTGTGAGTCGTCAGCGAAGACGCCATGCAGGATCTCCTGCGCTTTCAGCGCGTTCAGAACCGGCTTGAGGGCATAATCCACCGCCAGTAAATGGGCTACCGTACCGCCTGTGGCCAGCGGCAGGACGACCTTACCGTCCAGCGCGCGTTCGGGCAGCAGATCGAGCAGCGTTTTCAGTGCGCCGGAAAAAGAGGCTTTATAAATCGGTGTCGCGACGACCAGCCCGTCAGCACTCTTAAGTTGTTCGATCAGGGTTTTCAGCGCCGGGCTGTCGAAACGGGCGTAGAGCAGATCTTCAGGCGCGAAATTGTGCAAATTCCAGTGACACACTTCGACATCCAGAGCATTAAGCTTTTCGCGAGCGTATTCCAGCAGTGCGCTGGAGCGAGAGGGGAAGCGGGGGCTTCCGGCCAGGGTAATGACGCGCATGGTTGCTCCTTATAACTAATTGTTTGCTTTTATCTAACATTCATAACAATTTCAGGAGTGTGACATTGCGTGGTTATTCCACTAAATGATTTATCCTCAGGATGAATGCAGAAAAATGCATAAGAAGCGAACCGATAAGTAAACGATTGCGTTTTACGTGGCTTTTTTTGCCACAGGTCAATTCCCTTTCCGGGCGGAATCGCACATAATCCCCTCCCGGTTTGCACACCGGGAATCCAGGAGAGTTCATGTACTACCCCTTCGTTCGTAAAGCCCTTTTCCAGCTCGATCCTGAGCGCGCTCATGAATTTACATTTCAGCAGTTACGCCGTATTACAGGAACGCCTCTGGCCGCGCTGGTGCGTCAAAACGTGCCGGAAAAACCAGTTCAGTGCATGGGCCTGACTTTCAAAAATCCACTGGGCCTGGCGGCCGGTCTGGACAAAAATGGCGAATGCATTGATGCACTCGGTGCGATGGGCTTTGGCTCGATCGAAATCGGGACGGTGACGCCGCGTCCGCAGCCGGGAAATGACAAGCCACGTCTGTTTCGCCTGGTTGAAGCCGAGGGGCTGATCAACCGCATGGGCTTTAATAACCTTGGCGTCGATCATCTGGTTGAGAACGTTAAGAAAGCCCATTTTGATGGCGTGCTGGGTATTAATATTGGCAAAAATAAAGACACGCCGGTCGAGCAGGGTAAAGATGACTATCTGATTTGTATGGAAAAAGTCTATGCCTATGCCGGTTATATTGCGGTGAATATATCTTCGCCTAACACCCCAGGGCTGCGTTCATTACAATATGGCGAAGCGCTCGACGATCTTCTTAGCGCCATTAAAAATAAACAAACGGCGCTACAGGCGATCCACCATAAATATGTTCCGGTCGCGGTTAAGATCGCCCCGGATCTTTCGGCAGAAGAATTGATCCAGGTTGCCGACAGTTTAGTTCGCCATAATATTGATGGTGTGATTGCAACCAATACAACACTCGATCGCTCTCTCGTTCAGGGAATGAAAAACTGTGACGAAGCGGGTGGATTAAGTGGCCGTCCGGTACAATTAAAAAGCACCGAAATTATTCGCGCACTCTCCGCAGAATTAAAAGGTCAGCTGCCGATTATTGGCGTGGGTGGCATTGACTCTGTCATCGCTGCACGTGAGAAGATGGCGGCAGGTGCATCGCTGGTGCAAATTTATTCCGGCTTTATTTTTAAAGGGCCGCCGCTGATTAAAGAAATCGTCACGCATATCTAATCTTTTCTCTTAATCAGACAACCAGGGCTTTATTTCCAGCCCTGGTTGTTTTATATTCCGTCATTGTTGCTTATTTAAACATTATAGTCTTTTATTACTAGTGTTATAAGCGAAGCGGCAAACAGGACATTTTTAGTACAGGACGTTTAGGGGACGGGAGAGAAACATGCGAATTAAACCTGACGATAACTGGCGCTGGTATTTTTGTGACGAGCATGACCGTATGATGCTCGACTTAGCCAATGGCATGTTGTTTCGCTCTCGTTTTGCGCGCCGAATGTTAACGCCAGACGCGTTTGCTCCCTCAGGCTTTTGCGTTGACGACGCTGCACTCTATTTCTCTTTTGAAGAAAAATGCCGCGAGTTCGATCTCTCCAAAGAACAGCGCGCTGAACTGGTACTAAATGCGCTGGTGGCGATCCGTTTCCTGAAACCGCAAATGCCGAAAAGCTGGCATTTTCTCGCCCACGGCATGTGCTGGACCCCGGCTATCGGCGATGCGGCGAGCGTCAATCTGAGCGATACCGAAGAAGAGGTGAATTTGCTGGTGGTTGAACCCGGTGAAAACGCTGCGCTCTGTTTGCTGGCCCAACCCGGCGTGACCATTGCCGGGCGAGTTATGCAGTTAGGTGATGCCATCAAAGTGATGAATGACAGGCTGAAGCCACAGCTGCGCGTTGATTCCTTCAGCCTTGAACAGGCAGTTTAAGCTTCCAGCTGTACGGATGTTTTCGGGACACAGCTACAGCACAGGATCGTGCCGTCACTGCCAATCGCAGATTTCTTCAGGGCACTTACTTCACCATCGACCAGTTTAATGCGACAGCATCCGCAAATCCCCGCGCGACAGGAATACGGTACGCGGATACCTGCCTGCTCCAGCTGTTCCAGTAGCACCTGCTGATTGTTACCACGGATAACCTTGCCTTCCCAGTGAATATCCACCGCGGAAGCGACGTTGGTGACAACGTCAACCATCTCTTCTTCCTGACCTGCGCCGTACACCCTGGCAGGCCCGCGGGTGAGAATTTCGACCTCGTCGCCCACGCGGATCACGCCGCTGGAGCGGGGGATCAGGTTCTGGCCGAAGTCGACATCGCCGTTATCCTGCGCGGTACGAAATGACTGCAAGGTTTTCAGCGGTTCGCCGGAAGGGTGTTTCTGACCTTTCTCCGGGCTGACGGTGGTAAAAATACAGCGGCTGCACGGCTTCACGACATCAAAAATAACGCTGCCGATGCGGATCACTTTCCAGGTATCTTCATCCCAGGCATTCGCTCCGGTCACCACCAGATTCGGGCGAAACTGCTCCATCTGCACGCTGGCTTTGCAACGATTTTGTAAATCACGCAGCGAGGCCTCGCTGGTCAGCAGGAAGGGAAAACCATCCGCGAAGGAGAGAGGAACCGCATCGTGGCGCTTCACGCGACGGGTCAGCGCAGGCCCAACCCAGCGCAGCTGAACGTCACGGGAGAAAAAGCCGCTCAGCCACTGGTTAATGTTATCCGGCGCGATACGCGCGGTAAAATGATTGCCCCACACTTCCGTTGGCGCATCAAGCGGCGCAAAATCAGCAAAGCGGATCACGACGCTTGAACCGTCCGGCGCAGTCAAATGCAGCCCGTCATGAAGCGGGGAAGGGGTAAAGCGAACCATCTGCGGGAACTGACGTGCGGTGATAAACGTACCGTCAGGCTCGGTGACCATAAAAATACGATCGAAGGCGAATCCGCTCATATCGGCCAGCGCGTGAGAGACGCCGATGCCGCGCATGGATTTCACCGGATGAATAAAAAGCCTGGATAACGTCGCCACTGCACACTCCCGCTAAAGAAAATAAGCCTTCAACTTTATGACATACACGCCATATTAGCTATAATGCGCGACAATTTTCTTTGAGTAAAAGTGACGATATGAATTCTCTGTTTGCCAGTACGGCCCGTGGGCTGGAAGAGCTGTTAAAAACTGAACTGGAAGCCCTGGGCGCGAAAGAGTGCCGGGTGGTTCAGGGTGGTGTCCATTTTGAGGGCGACACGCGGCTTATTTACCAGAGCCTGATGTGGAGCCGTCTGGCGTCGCGCATCATGCTGCCGATGAAAGAGTGCAAGGTCTACAGCGATCTTGATCTCTACACCGGCGTACAGATGATCGACTGGACAGAGATCTTCACCCCGGACGCTACCTTTGCGGTGCATTTCAACGGCGTCAACGATGAGATCCGCAACAGCCAGTATGGTGCCCTGCGCGTTAAGGATGCCATTGTGGACTGCTTCACGCGTCGCAATAAAGAACGTCCGAACGTTGACCGTGAAAACCCGGATCTGCGTATCAACGTCTGGCTGAACGGCGATACGGCCAGTATTTCCCTGGATCTGAGTGGAGCAGGCCTGCATCTGCGCGGCTATCGCGATCGCACCGGGATGGCGCCGATCAAAGAAACGCTGGCTGCCGCTATCGTGATGCGCTCCGGATGGCAGCCAGGTACGCCGCTGCTCGATCCGATGTGCGGTTCCGGTACGCTGCTGATTGAAGCCGCGATGCTGGCCACCGACCGTGCGCCAGGGCTGCACCGCGGCCACTGGGGCTTCAAAGGCTGGGCGCAGCACGATGAAGCCATCTGGAAAGAGGTCAAAGACGATGCGCAGACCCGCGCCCGTAAAGGGCTGGCGGAGTACACCTCTCACTTTTACGGTTCGGACAGCGACGCACGGGTGATTGAACGCGCGCGCAGCAACGCCCGTCGTGCCGGTATCGGCGAGCTGGTGACCTTCGAGGTGAAGGACGTGGCGAATCTGACCAATCCTCTGCCAAAAGGCCCGTACGGTACGGTGATCAGCAACCCGCCGTATGGTGAGCGTCTGGACAGCGAGCCGGCGCTGATTGCACTGCACAGCCTGCTGGGCCGCAACATGAAAGCGCATTTCGGCGGCTGGGACCTCTCCCTGTTTAGCGCCTCGCCGGAGCTGCTGAGCTGCCTGCAATTGCGTGCCGATCGCCAGTTCAAAGCGAAAAACGGCCCGCTGGACTGCGTGCAGAAAAACTACCATCTGGCAGAGGTAGCGGCGGATAGCAAACCGTCAGGCGTGGCGGAAGATTACGCCAACCGCCTGCGCAAAAACCTGAAGAAATTTGAAAAGTGGGCGAAGCAAGAAGGCATCGAATGTTATCGCCTGTACGACGCTGACCTGCCCGAGTACAACGTGGCGGTTGACCGCTATGCGGACTGGGTGGTGGTTCAGGAATACGCCCCGCCGAAAACTATCGATGCGCAAAAAGCGCGTCAGCGTATGCTGGATGTGATTGCGGCCACCATCGCCGTTCTCGGCATTTCGCCAAACAAGCTGGTGCTGAAAACCCGTGAGCGTCAGAAAGGTAAAAATCAGTATCAGAAGATGGGCGAGAAAGGCGACTTCCTCGAAGTGGGCGAATATAACGCGCGCCTGTGGGTTAACCTGACCGACTACCTTGATACCGGCCTGTTCCTCGATCACCGTATCGCCCGCCGCATGCTGGGCCAGATGAGCAAGGGGAAAGACTTCCTGAACCTGTTCTCCTATACCGGCAGCGCCAGCGTTCATGCGGGGCTTGGCGGCGCGCGTAGCACCACCACGGTAGATATGTCCCGGACTTATCTGGAGTGGGCAGAGCGCAACCTGCGTCTTAACGGCTTAACCGGCCGTCAGCATCGCCTGTTACAGGCCGACGTGCTGGGCTGGCTGCGCGATACCGACGAGCAGTTTGACCTGATCTTTATCGATCCGCCGACCTTCTCTAACTCCAAGCGTATGGAGGATAGCTTTGATGTTCAACGCGATCACCTGCGCCTGATGACCGACCTGAAGCGTCTGCTGCGTAAAGGCGGCACCATTATGTTCTCGAATAACAAGCGCGGATTCCGCATGGATCACGACGGCCTGGCCGAACTGGGACTGAAAGCACAAGAAATCAGCCAAAAAACGCTGTCTCAGGACTTTGCCCGTAACCGTCAAATCCACAACTGCTGGCTGATCTCCGCGGTCTGAAAGGAAAAATAAATGTCTTTAATTAGTATGCACGGCGCGTGGCTCTCTTTCAGCGACTCACCGCTTCTCGATAATGCAGAGCTGCATATCGAAGATAACGAGCGCGTCTGTCTGGTGGGCCGTAACGGCGCAGGTAAATCGACGCTAATGAAAATCCTCAACCGTGAGCAGGGGCTGGATGACGGCCGTATTGTTTACGAGCAGGATCTGATCGTCTCTCGTCTGCAACAGGATCCGCCGCGTAACGTCACCGGCAGCGTGTACGATTTTGTGGCCGAAGGGATTTCAGAGCAGGCGGAATACCTCAAGCGTTATCACGAGATTTCGCATCTGGTGATGACGGACCCGAGCGACAAGAATCTCAACGAGCTGGCAAAAGTGCAGGAGATGCTCGATCACCACGGCCTGTGGCAGCTGGAAAACCGCATTAACGAAGTGCTGGCCCAGCTTGGCCTGGAAGCGGATATGGAGCTGTCGGCGCTCTCCGGCGGCTGGCTGCGTAAAGCGGCGCTGGGTCGTGCCCTGGTGAGCGGGCCTAAGGTGCTGCTGCTGGACGAACCGACGAACCACCTGGATATCGAAGCGATTGACTGGCTGGAAGGGTTCCTGAAAACCTTTAACGGCACCATTATCTTCATCTCCCACGACCGTTCGTTCATCCGCAACATGGCCACGCGCATTGTCGATCTCGATCGCGGCAAGCTGGTGACCTATCCGGGCGATTACGATACCTATCTGCTGGAGAAAGAAGAAAACCTGCGCGTGGAAGAGCTGCAAAATGCCGAGTTCGACCGCAAGCTGGCCCAGGAAGAGGTATGGATCCGTCAGGGCATTAAAGCGCGTCGTACCCGTAACGAAGGCCGCGTTCGCGCCCTGAAGGCGATGCGCCGCGAACGTAGCGAACGCCGTGAAGTCATGGGTAGCGCCAAAATGCAGGTGGAAGAGGCGTCCCGCTCGGGCAAGATTGTCTTCGAAATGGAGAACGTGAATTATTCGGTTGACGGCAAAGTGCTGGTGAACGATTTCTCCGCTCAGGTTCAGCGCGGCGACAAAATTGCGCTGATCGGCCCGAACGGGTGCGGTAAAACCACACTGCTGAAACTGATGCTCGGTCAGCTCCAGGCCGACAGCGGTCGTATCCACTGCGGTACCAAACTGGAAGTGGCGTACTTCGACCAGCACCGCGCCGAGCTGGATCCAGACCGTACGGTGATGGATAACCTCGCCGAGGGTAAACAGGAGGTCATGGTTAATGGCAAGCCGCGTCACGTGCTGGGCTACCTTCAGGACTTCCTGTTCCACCCGAAACGCGCTATGACGCCGGTGCGCGCGCTGTCCGGGGGAGAACGTAACCGTCTTTTGCTGGCGCGTCTGTTCCTGAAACCCAGTAACTTATTGATTCTCGATGAACCGACTAACGATCTGGATGTCGAAACGCTGGAACTGCTGGAAGAGTTGATTGATGGTTATCAGGGAACCGTGATGCTGGTCAGCCACGATCGTCAGTTTGTCGATAACACCGTGACCGAGTGCTGGATCTTCGAAGGCAAAGGACGCATCGGGCAATATGTGGGCGGCTATCATGACGCGCGTGGACAGCAATCGCAGTCGCTGGCGCAAAAACAGGCGAAGACCAAAAATGTCGCTGAACCTGTTGTTGCAAAGGCAGAAACTGTCAAAAAGTCTCCTGCTAAAATGAGTTATAACTTGCAGCGCGAGCTGGAAGGGCTGCCGCAGCGTCTGGAAGAGCTGGAAGCTGCACTGGAAGCACTGCAAATCCAGGTCGCTGATGCGTCATTCTTTACGCAGCCTCACGACTATACTCAGAAAGTATTGGCTGAACTCTCCCAGGCTGAACAGGCGCTGGAAGAGGCATTTGAGCGCTGGGAGTACCTTGAGTCTCTGAAAAACGGCGCATAAACAGGGATAATCTATGTGTGACCAGCACCATGCCGATCGGCATATATTATGCTCGCAATGCGATATGCTCGTGGCGTTGCCAGAGCTTGGTCACGGACATAAGGCTGCCTGCCCGCGCTGCGGCGCTACGCTGACGACCGAGTGGGACGCGCCAAGGCAGCGTCCTACGGCTTATGCGCTGGCAGCCTTATTCATGTTACTGCTCTCCAATCTCTTCCCTTTCATCTATATGAAAGTGGGCGGGATGACCAGCCAGGTGGATTTACTGGAAATACCAGGCGTGATGTTCTCGGAAGATTACGCCAGCCTTGGCACCTTCTTTCTTCTTTTCGTGCAGATCGTCCCGGCTTTTTGCCTGGTCGTCATTCTGCTGCTGGTCAACCGCGTCAGGATGCCCACTGTCCTTAAAATCAAACTCGCGCGGATCCTGTTCCAGTTGAAAAGCTGGGGGATGGCGGAAATTTTTCTCGCGGGTATCCTGGTCAGCTTCGTGAAGCTGATGGCCTACGGCGATGTGGGGATTGGCAGCAGCTTTATTCCGTGGTGTCTGTACTGCGTGCTACAACTGCGCGCGTTCCAGTGCGTGGACCGACGCTGGGCCTGGGACGATATTGCCCCGGCGCCGACGCTCTCGCAGACGGTAAAGGTGGGCGTACCGGGTATCCGTCAGGGGCTTCGCTCCTGCTCGTGCTGCACCGCCGTGCTGCCCGCGGATGTCGAGGTGTGTCCGCGCTGTGAAACAAAAGGTCACGTCCGGCGCAAAAATAGCCTGCAATGGACCATGGCGCTGCTGGTGACCTCTGTCATGCTCTATCTGCCCGCCAATATCTTGCCGATCATGATCACCGATCTGCTCGGCGACAGAATGCCCTCGACCATACTGGCCGGGGTGATTTTGCTGTGGAGCGAGGGGTCTTACCCTGTAGCAGGCGTCATATTCCTCGCCAGTATTATGGTTCCGACCTTAAAGATGATTGCCATTGCCTGGCTTTGCTGGGATGCAAAAGGGCACGGTAAGCGAGACAGCGAGCGTATGCATCTGATTTATGAGGTCGTGGAATTTGTTGGCCGCTGGTCGATGATTGACGTGTTCGTGATTGCGGTTCTCTCAGCGCTGGTGCGTATGGGGGGGCTGATGAGTATTTATCCCGCTATGGGGGCGCTGATGTTTGCGTTGGTCGTCATTATGACCATGTTTGCGGCCATGACCTTCGACCCTCGTTTATCGTGGGATCGTGAGCCCGATTCAAGCCATGAGGAAGAGTAAGAGCATGGAAAATAAGAGTGGAGAGGCTAAAGTGCAGAAGGTCAGAAACTGGTCGCCGGTGTGGATTTTCCCCATCGTGACCGCGCTGATCGGTGCATGGATCCTGTTTTATCATTACAGCCATCAGGGACCGGAAGTCACGCTAATTACTACCAATGCAGAGGGGATTGAGGGCGGAAAAACCACCATCAAGAGCCGCAGCGTGGATGTGGGTGTCGTGGAAAGCGCGACCCTGACGGATGATTTAACCCATGTTGAAATCAAGGCCCGCCTGAATGCCGGCATGGAAAAACTGCTCCATGAAGATTCTGTTTTTTGGGTAGTGAAACCGCAGGTCGGGAGAGAAGGGATCAGCGGCTTAGGGACGCTATTGTCCGGGGCTTATATTGAACTCCAGCCCGGCAACAAAGGCGCCCAGCCAGCAAACTATCAGCTGCTGGATTCACCGCCGCTTGCGCCTCCGGATGCAAAAGGGATCCGCGTTATTCTGGACAGCAAAAAAGCGGGCCAGCTCTCGCCGGGCGATCCGGTGCTGTTCCGTGGATATCGCGTCGGTTCGGTTGAAACAAGCACCTTCGATCCGCAAAAACGGACCATCAGCTATCAGCTTTTTATCAATGCGCCTAATGATCGCCTGGTGACCAGCAACGTTCGCTTCTGGAAAGACAGCGGGATCGCGGTGGATCTGACCTCTGCGGGGATGCGCGTTGAGATGGGTTCACTCACCACGCTGTTTGGTGGGGGCGTCAGTTTTGATGTGCCGGAAGGTATCGATCTGGGACAACCGGTGGCGGAGAAAACCGCCTTCAGGCTGTTTGACGATCAAAAAAGCATTCAGGATGCGCTCTATACCGATCACATCGACTACCTGATGTTCTTTAAGGACTCTGTACGCGGCTTGCAGCCTGGGGCGCCAGTTGAGTTCCGGGGTATCCGTCTGGGGACCGTGGGACAAGTGCCTTACTTTGTTCCGGGACTCAAGCAGATGCTTGATGATGATTATCGTATTCCGGTGCTGATCCGCATTGAGCCTGAGCGTTTGATTAACCAGATAGGCGAGGACCAGGATATTGGGGAGCATATCAGCGATCTGATGAATCGCGGTCTGCGTGGCTCGCTGAAAACTGGCAACCTGGTCACAGGGGCGTTATATGTCGATATGGACTTCTATCCAAAAGCGCCACCAATGACGGGGATCCGTGAATTTGGCGGCTACAAAATTATTCCTACGGTCAGCAGTGGCCTGGCGCAGATCCAACAGCGCCTGATGGAAACGCTGGATAAGATCAACAATCTGCCGCTGAATCCAATGCTTGAGGCCGCGACGGGATCACTGCATCAGAGCCAGGCGACGATGCAACGTCTGCAAACCACGCTGGATAATATCAACAAGATCACTGCCAACCAGTCCATGCAGCAGCTGCCGCAGGATATGCAGAAAACGTTGCGCGAACTGAATCGCAGTATGCAGGGCTTCCAGCCGGGCTCAGCGGCTTACAACAAGATGGTGGCGGATATGCAACGTCTTGATCAGGTTTTACGCGAGCTACAGCCCGTTCTGAAAACGCTCAATGAAAAGAGCAACGCGCTGGTGTTTGAAGCGAAAGACAAAAAGGATCCTGAGCCTAAGAGGGCGAAACAATGAAAAAATGGCTAATCATCGCAGGCGCACTGGTATTAACGGCCTGTAGCTCTGGAAGCGATAACAAAAGCTACTACCAGTTGCCGTTAAGCGCGCAATCCGGTGCGCAGAGTAGCACCTCGCAGGGCAGCCGTCTGCTGTGGGTTGAACAGGTTGCCGTGCCAGATTATCTGGCGGGCAACGGGGTGGTCTACCAGACCAGCGATGTGCAGTACGTTATCGCCAACAATAACCTGTGGGCCAGCCCGCTGGATCAGCAGCTACGCAATACGCTGGTGGCGAATCTGAGCAGCCAGCTTCCTGGTTGGGTAGTCGCCTCGCAGCCTCTGGGAAGCGATCAGGATACCCTGAATGTTAACGTGACGGGATTCCATGGCCGCTATGATGGTGCGGTTGTTATCAGCGGGGAGTGGCTCTTGAATCATCAGGGCCAGCTGATTAAGCGTCCTTTCCATCTGGAACTGAAGCAGCAGAAAGATGGCTATGACGAAATGGTGAAAGTGCTTGCGCAGGGGTGGGCACAGGAGTCGGCTGCTATCGCAAGAGAGATTTCCCGGCTGCCATAAGTAAAATTCATCGACGAAAGCCGCACTCAGCTCCTTGCTGATTGCGGCTTTTTTTTTGTTTTATGTTCAGTTTGTTACTTGTCCCGCGTCACATTTTTTGTACAAACGATCTTCCATGTAGCTCACAAATATGACACCCGTATGAATTTTGAACGTTGACGCTGACGCCGATTCGGGGTATTCGTTAACTGTGCTTGCACATATTGCAACCACTGTTTTCTTTCCACCAGACAAAAGAATGAGGGAAACGAGGCATGAAGAGACAGAAACGAGATCGCCTGGAAAGGGCTCATCAACGTGGTTATCAGGCTGGCATCGCCGGACGTTCAAAAGAAATGTGTCCCTATCAGGCCCTGAATCAAAGGTCCCAATGGCTAGGGGGCTGGCGAGAAGCCATCGGAGACAGGGCAGTACTTGCTTGATACCGTCTCTTTAAAAAGAAACCTCCGCAATGCGGAGGTTTCGCCTTTCTGGAAGGGGCTAAATGCCGTTATCAGAAAGCGGAGGTATCCTGGAACAGACCCACTTTCAGGTCGTTCGCGGTATAGATAAGACGACCATCTACCAGCACTTCACCGTCCGCCAGGCCCATAATCAGGCGGCGGTTAACGATGCGTTTGAAATGGATACGGTAGGTGACCTTCTTCGCGGTAGGCAGAACCTGACCGGTGAATTTCACTTCGCCTACGCCCAGCGCACGGCCTTTACCTTCACCGCCAAGCCAGCCCAGATAGAAGCCAACCAGCTGCCACATGGCATCGAGGCCCAGGCAGCCAGGCATTACCGGATCGCCAATAAAGTGGCAACCGAAGAACCACAGGTCCGGGTTGATATCGAGTTCTGCTTCTACGTAACCCTTATCAAAGTTGCCGCCGGTTTCGGTCATTTTCACGACACGGTCCATCATCAGCATATTTGGGGCCGGTAACTGCGGGCCTTTCGCACCAAACAGTTCACCGCGACCAGAGGCAAGAAGGTCTTCTTTAGTATAGGATTCGCGTTTATCTACCATGTTCTCAGTAAGCCTTATTTTAGTGAAGGACGCAGGATAGCTAACACGTGTACGCTGAACAAGTCCGATCAGTTAGCACTAAACCAACTTAACCAGCGTAACGGCCACGGATAACGATGACGAGCATCCTGCTGTGTCGCCTGAGCTATACGTTCCTGAATGGTCTGCATCAGGGTTGTCTGGCCTTCGCCGTCCCAGACCAGGTTTGTCAGTAAGGGTAGAGCATCCTCAACCCCTTCGATGGCCCAGACGGCGAATTGTTCCTGCTCTACCGCATCCAGAATCGCCTGACTCAGGCTCAAATGGCGAGCGTTAGGCGCCGGAATAATCACGCCCTGTTTGCCGTTTAAACCTCGCTGCTGGCAGATAGCAAAGAAGCCTTCGATTTTCTCATTCAGTCCACCCACCGGTTGAGCACGACCAAACTGATCTACGGAACCGGTAATCGCAATATTCTGATTAATCGGTACGTCTGCAAGCGCGCTGATCACGGCGCACAGCTCTGCCATCGAGGCGCTGTCGCCGTCGACTTCACTGTAGGACTGCTCAAAGGTCAACGAGGCAGAGAAGGGGATCTGCTGCTCCAGCTGAAGTTCAGACATCAGGAATGCCTGCATGATCATCATGCCTTTGGCATGAATGTTTCCGCCCAGTTCGGCCTTGCGTTCGATATCGGTAAATTCGCCGTCACCAATGTGCACGACACAGCTGATACGGGAAGGCTCGCCAAAGGCGCGCGGGTGTCCGGGGAACTCGATGACGGACAAGGCGTTGATTTGCCCGATACGTTCGCCTTCGGTCTCCACCAGAATCTGTTCCAGCAGAATTTCATCCTGCATACGGTCAGCAAGATAACCTTCACGCCATTCACGCTGGGCCAGCATCTGGCTAAGCTGCTCACCAGTAAACGGACCGTTGCCGCTGATAACGCCCACTTCACGCAGCTGTTTACCGATCCAGAGCGGGCAGAGCGGCAGGGTTTCCTGATCGCCAGTGTAGCGTACGGCCTCGCGGATTAAGCCCGGCCACGCATCCTCGGCAGGCGAGGGCAGCGCGAAACGTTCCGCCACGGCCATAACCCACTGACACCACTGCGCCATGTCATCGGCATCGGCGATCTGAATATTGTCTTCAAATTCACTGTAAACCGCCTGCTCCGCGAGTTCTGGCTCCATTTCCTGGAAATCAGCCAGAGATTCACGGTCACCCGTCAGCACGACGGTCAGCGACAGCGGCATAGACGGAATGGAAACAGGCAGCGGACGTGAATCGTCGTAGCCTATCCAGTCAAAACGTTGCTGCATCACCACCGTTTTCAGGCGCATCCACAGCAGAGGCTGTGCGAGCAGGGTGCGAAGGGAGATGAGCAACACACCACCGTTCGCGCGGTGTACCAGACCGGGTTGCAGTGACACATCGCCATTGAACTGACGAAGGCAGCCGAACAGCTGTTCTGCTTCCACCCAGTTGGCGGTGATCACTTCGCCTTTTGCAGCGAATTGTCCGTCTGCCTGCGTGGCAGGTCCGAAGGTCACGTCACGTCCGGCAATATGATACTGACCACCAAAAACGGCATTCGTTTTTGGATGCAACTGGCGCATGGCATCACCGAGAAGCGTCAGATACTCGGCTTCTTCCGGGGCTTTGAGCAGCATGAAAGGAGATGTAGCCCATGGGGATGACATCTGCTCCAGCGCGTAATGCAAACGCGGTTGTGTATCGCTAAGTATGAATTCGTGTTCTTTTGTGAGGTCTGGCTGTGCAAACAGCTCCTGATAGCTCTCGGTATCCGGAACCAGGTCACGCCATGCAAGTTTCGTAATGGTCAAAGTTGATGTTTTTTAGTCAGAAGTAAAACCGTGGAGTATACCGTAAGCGGCGCACTCTGCCCAATCAGGATTCGGGTTTTCGTCATGCGGATCGCCTGCGGCGTTTCACAGGATATGATTTCTTTTCAGCAGATTGCCAAAAAACTGATATTCTGAACAGAGTTACACGGTAACACTGAGATCGCAATGAAATATCAACAACTGGAAAACCTCGAAAGCGGCTGGAAATGGAAGTACCTGGTCAAAAAGCACCGTGAAGGGGAGCTGATCACCTGCTACATCGAAGCCAGCGCGGCACAAGAAGCTGTGGATATGTTGCTGACCCTCGAAAACGAACCGGTACAGGTCAACGGCTGGATTGAGAAACACATTAATCCGGCCTTGTTAAACCGGATGAAGCAAACTATCCGTGCTCGTCGTAAACGGCATTTCAATGCCGAGCATCAGCACACCCGTAAGAAATCCATCGACCTGGAGTTCATGGTCTGGCAGCGTCTGGCCGGGCTTGCGCAGCGGCGCGGAAAAACCCTGTCGGAAACGGTGGTGCAGCTGATTGAAGATGCCGAGCACAAAGAGAAGTATGCCAGCCAGATGTCGACGCTGAAGAACGATCTACAGGCACTGTTAGGTAAAAAATAAGCTTTTTACTTTTCTTCAGATAATAAAAAACCCCGCATCGCGGGGTTTTTTTATAAGACGATAACTTATGCCGCAGGCTGAGTTACAACGTCTTTGATACCTTTAACTTCGATCTCTACGCGACGATCTGGTGCCAGGCAGTCGATCAGTGCAGCGCGTGGTTTCACGTTGTCACAGGTAGAACCGGTAACTGGGTTAGATTCGCCCATACCACGTGGGGAGATCTTGTTAGCTGGGATACCTTTAGATACCAGGTAATCAACTACAGACTGAGCACGTTTCTCAGACAGACCCTGGTTGTAAGCGTCAGAACCGATACGGTCGGTGAAGCCCAGAACCACTACAGAACCGTCTTTAGGATCCAGGTTGCTCAGCTGGGTGTACAGCTGATCCAGTGCCTGCTGACCTTCTGGTTTCAGGGTAGCTTTGTTGAAGTTGAACAGAACGTCAGACTTCAGAGTGAAGTGCTTGGTCTGTACTTCTGGAGCTGGAGCCGGAGCTGGAGCTACGACTGGCGCATCTTCCTGCTGACCGAAACGGTAAGAAACACCAACGCTCAGCATGCCGTTGTCTGGACGAACGCCAACGGTAGCACCGTCACCGATGTTGTTAACCCACTGGTATTCCAGACGGGTAGCGATGTCACGGGTCATTGCCCACTCAACGCCACCAGCGAATACTGGGGAAACACCAGTGTCGTGGTCGTCACCAGCGATGCTGTTGCTGGAGTCTGCACGCCATACCATGCCGCCCAGACGGGTGTACACGTCCAGATCGTCAGTTACTGGGTAACCCAGTTTAGCGGTCAGCTGTACGCCTTGAGCTTTGAAAGCGCCATTTACGTTGTCGCCTTTGTAAGGCATACGACCTAACCAGTCGTAACCCATTTCAAAGCCAACATACGGGTTAACCTGATAGCCACCGAACGCACCTGCACCCAGCTGGCTCTCGTGAGTAGGGCCATCGTTGTTCAGGCTGCTGTTGTACCAACCGGTGTCATGGAACTGAGACCAGCCCAGTTTACCACCTGCATACCAGGTATTATCTTTCGGAGCGGCCTGCGCTACGGTAGCGAAGCCAGCCAGTGCCACTGCAATCGCGATAGCTGTCTTTTTCATTTTTTGCGCCTCGTTATCATCCAAAATTTGCCATGAATATCTCCATCGGAGGAATCACGGTTAAATCCTTCACCGGGGGGCGTGGTCAAATATAAACCTACCGATATCTTCGGCTTAGGCCGAGCACCCCTGGCGATGTAAAGTCTACAACGTAGCTGAAAACTTACAAGTGTGAAGTCCGTCAGGCATATGAAAAAAAAAGTTCCGTATACCTAATATTTAACAATTTTTGAACGAATTTTGTGCAGTAAAATTAACGAGAACCGCGTCAGACAAGCCTTGCCGCAGTTTTGGCGCGTTGAACTTTTTTTGCATACTGCGGTCGAAAAAAATTCCAGGAAAACTCTTAAAATGACTCAATGGTACACATTTGAGTGAATTTTTAGCCCGGGATGTTGTCCTCTGCGATAGGAATCTCCACGAACCGGCCGCATGATGAAACCCATCGCGTTACCTTCTTCAGCCGCTTCAGTCAGACGCAAATGTTCCTCTTGCGACAGATCCTCAGGCAACCACCCAATCACGACGCTATAGTTCCCGGTACGTAATGCCCGGACCATCGACTCGACCGTATCGCAAGGGGAGAGTTGATTAATCTGCATCACCTTCGCTAACGGCAGGCCAGCCGACTGAACCCATTCACGACTTAATTTTTGCTGTGGCGTCAGCCAGAGCTGCCAGCGAGACTGTTGCCCGAGCTGCTGCAAAAGCGGCAGGAGTAAGAGTTGTGTTAACAGCGGCTGGTCTTCACGGTAAACCACTTCACTGATAAGCCCTGTCGATACACGCCCGATAGAATTCTGCGCAGCATTGCCTGCGGCAGAAGTGGAAGGTGTTAAGTGATTTGCATAGCCTGAAGTGTACATATTCATTCCAGCCCTGTAGTTACTGTATGGATATACAGTAACCCCTGTGTGCATAAAGATCAACCTCATTTTCGGAAAGCGACTCGCAAATTTCATCCATTCCTGGTGAACCTGAAAAAATCATCTTGCCCAACGGCAATAAGTTGCCTATTTTCCTGCTAACGGATCCGTTAGTAAGAAATATCGTGTTTACTGTATGATTTTAATGGAATTATCATGAAAAAGATATCTTATGATCGGATTTATCAATCTCAGGAATACCTCTCTCCGCTGGGCGAAATTCATCATCGCGCCCTGTTTGGCGGTTATACCCTGGCCGTGGATGAAGCGGTGTTCGCGATGGTGTCTGACGGCGAGCTGTACCTTCGCGCCTGTGAGCAAAGTGCAAAATACTGTGTAAAAAACGCCTCCTCTTTTCTGACCCTGATGAAACGAGGACGGCCAGTGCTGCTTAATTACTACCGTGTGGATGAAGGTCTGTGGCAAAACAGGGAAAAGCTGCTTCAGCTCTCCTCGTTTGCGCTCGATGCCGCCAGGAAAGAGCGCTACCAGCGCCATCAGCGTAACCGGCTTAAGGATCTGCCGAACCTGACCTTTCAGATTGAGGTCCTGCTTATGGAGGCGGGCATTACCAATGAAGAGACGCTACGACAGTTGGGGGCGAAGACGAGCTGGCTGAAAATGCGCTCTAAGAATAAAGCGCTGAGTATCCGGGTATTGTTCGCGCTTGAAGGCGCCATCGAAGGGTTACATGAAGCGGCACTCCCGGCGGATATTCGCCGGGAGCTTATGGAGTGGTTTAATGCGCTGCCTGAGTCGCAGGGCCATCATTCCGCCAGGTAGCGATCTTCTGTCGCAGCCGACAAATTTCCGGCAGCAAAGCGATAAGCAGGCCAATTTGCTGTAGGACCAGCGGAGCTTTGTTGTCGGTGCCAGGATCAAGGTGTGCGATACGTTGCACCAGTTCATCCAGTGCCTGGTGAACCCGTGGCTCATCCGCAGGTTGATGATGAAGCGCATCATCAACGTAGCAAACGGCGTCGTCCAGCAGCGCCAGGATGCCCGGATTTGTCAGTTTCTCACGGTGGGCGCCAAGGGTAGAGATATAGCTGGTGAACGTGTGGTTCAGACACAGCAGGCGGAAGGCTGTCTCCCGGATTTCTGCCGTGGCGCGCGGCTCAGTTGACATATTCGAGACAACGGAAGCCAGCTCTGCGTCCGTGTTATGCGCATCGCGACGGGCAATCCGATAGGCCAGACGGTTATCGCGACCCTGATGGTATTGCTCAAGAATAGCATCCAGATAGCGGCAGTTGGCGTTCATCGCTCTGTCGGACACGCGCGGTAAGTTACGAAAACGCCAGTCCGGCCAGATAAAGCTCACCGCCGCCCAGGCAATGGCGCAGCCGATTAGCGTGTCGATAACGCGAGGAAGGGCCACTTCAAAGCCTTCACCCAGCAGATTGAAGCAGAGCAGCACCAGCAGCGTGATGAACATCGTGGCGTGGGCGTACTGCACATTGCGGAAGGCGAAAAACAGTACACCGGTAATCACAATCAGGATCAGTTGCCCTTCTACGGATGGCACAAAGTAGAGCACCGGCAGCCCGATGGCGACCCCGACTAATGTCCCGACAATACGCAGCGCGAGCCGATGGCGGGTAGCGTTATAGTTCGGCTGGCAGACAAACAGGCTGGTCAGCAGGATCCAGTAACCGTGGTGCAATCCTGTTATCTGGATAAACGCGTAGCCGACGCACAGAACCAGCGACATCCTTACCGCATGGCGAAAGAGGGCGGATTCCGGCGTAAAATGACGGCTCAGGCGCAGCCACATATCGCTGAAACCGTTGAGACTGTCGTCGGCAAGCTGGTTGTCGGCGTCATTGCCCGGCATTGCCATCGCCTGTTCAGACTCAATGGTGGCGAGCTGAGCATCGATGGCTCTCAGGTTGTTGAGCAAGAATCCCAGGGCTTTGAACTGTTCCGGCGATGTCCCACTGGCCTGAACGCGATCGAGGGCCGCATCCAGATGACTGAATGCCCGTTCAAAGCGAGGATCGTGCTGATAGGGCGTGCGCAGTAGTATTGAGCGCGCAAGTTGCTGGCAGGCCTGAGACTGCATCGACAGCAGGCGCTGGAAACGGAACATCACGTCGCTGTAACGGAATTTCTCGCGCAGGTCAGCGTACTGCACATGCGAGGAGCTGGCGCGCTCGTGAATATCCTGGGCAACAAAGTAGTAGTGCAGTGTGCGCCGGGTACCGCGCTGACCGCGATCGCCGCGCAGACGGGTGAGCAGAGACGCTTTGGTCTGATTCAGCGTGGCGACCAGCTGGCCATTTGCCAGCGCCAGATCGTACAGGGGCGCCTGGCTGTCCTCTTCAATATCCGGATCAAACAGCCGGGATTTCAGCTCCAGATAGTGGGCCAGCTGTTCGTAACTGCGGGCAATGTTGTCCTGTAAGGCACGAACCGGAAAAATAAGATGTCCGGTTAAGGTCAGCAGGTTATACCAGATAGCGCCCAACAGCAGCAGGACCGGTTGCTGATACCACTGATCGTAAAGAGAGACGCCCAGCATGGTGTAAATGGCAATCAGCAGGGCGCCAAACGCGATAGTGGCGTAGCGTTGCCCGAGGCCGCCGAGCAAAATGAAGCCGCTGGTAGACACCGTCAGCCCTAAGGCAAACAGCCAGGGCCAGGGGAAAAGCAGCTCAACGGAGGCGGAAGCAATAAAGAAGCAGACCAGCGTGATGACCAGATTACGCAAACGACCGGCCAGGCGGTCGTCGAGATCCGCCAGCGCACCGGCCACCACCCCAAGCGTGAGGGGGATGGTGAGCTTCACGTCATTTAGCCACCACGGCAGAGCGACGGTGCCGCAGAGGGCGATAAAGATCCTGACGTTATACAGCCAGTTACTGTTCCACGTATAGCGACGAAGCAGGGGGCTTAGCATGAGTGCGGCCAGTCCTTATTACTGAAAACGGCGACGGGCGTTGGCTTCACGCGCGGCTTGCGCGACTTCGACCGGGACAACACGGCGTCCTACCGGCCACAGGGCGATGGTAGCAATTTTGAAATTAGCGATGCCAACCGGAATGCCTATAATCGTGATGCACTGGGCGATACCGGCGAAGATATGCATCAGACACAACCACCAGCCAAAGAAGATCAGCCATAAAATATTCAGCAGCGTGCCGCCGGTATTCATCAGGGCATTTTTTCTTTCCGGCTCCAGCTCATCCACGTGTACGGCTTCATTTCCATAAGGAACGAGGGACAGTTTGGTGATTTCCCAGCAGGAGCGCGTCAGCGGAAGGGTGAAGATGAGCACGATGCTCACCAGGGTGGCAAAAAGCCAGGAAAGGGTGGTGGCAAAACCGCCAAGGACAAAATTCAACACATTCAGAACGGTACGCATAAACCCTCATTTCCTTCGATATGATTAACGCCCGGTGATTGTAACGTTTTTTTGGGCTGGAGCACCTTAAAACTGGCAGTTAAACTGTCTGACAAATTATGACCTCGTGGATCCGGCAGGATATGGAACTGAAAGCAACTTCAATGGGCAAACGCCTGGCGCAGCACCCTTACGACAAGATTGTCCTGCTCAATGCAGGAGTGAAAGTCTCCGGTGAACGCCACGAATACCTTATTCCGTTTAATCAGCTACTGGCCATTCATTGTAAACGAGGGCTGGTATGGGGGGAGCTGGAGTTCGTCCTGCCGGCAGACAAAGTGGTGCGACTCCACGGGACCGAGTGGGCGGAAACCCAACGCTTCCACCATCATCTGAACACGCGCTGGCAGCAGTGGAGCCAGGAGATGAGCGTGATTGCCGCACAGGTGCTGCAACAGGTGCTGGACGATATCGCGCTAAGCAATACGCAGCAGAAGTGGCTGACGCGCCAGCAAACCGCCGGGCTTCAGCAAAAAATCGCCCAGGCGCTGACGGCATTGCCTTTACCGGTGGCGCGGCTTGAGGAATTTGAGAACTGCCGCGACGCGTGGCGGAAGTGCCAGGCCTGGCTGAGCGATATCGAGAAAAGCCGTCTGGCGCATAACCAGGCCTGGACTGAGGCGATGCTTACGCAATATGCCGACTTCTTCAGTACGGTGGAGTCATCGCCCCTCAATCCTGCCCAGGCGCGCGCCGTGGTGAATGGCGAGCAGTCTTTATTGGTGCTGGCAGGTGCCGGGAGCGGCAAAACGTCGGTGCTGGTGGCGCGCGCGGGCTGGCTTCTGGCAACGGGCGAGGCGGTTGCCGACCAGATTTTGCTGCTGGCCTTTGGTCGCAAGGCTGCGCAGGAGATGGATGAGCGCATTCAGGCGCGTTTGCATACCCAGGATATCTCGGCGCGCACGTTCCACTCCCTCGCTTTACACATCATTCAACAGGGCAGCAAAAAAGTTCCTGTTGTCAGCAAGCTGGAGAACGACGCTCAGGCTCGCCAGGCGCTGTTTATCAAGGCATGGCGTCAGCAGTGCAGTGAAAAAAAGGCGCAGGCGAAAGGCTGGAGTCAGTGGCTTGAAGAGGAACTCAACTGGGAGGTGCCGGAGGGCAGCTTCTGGCAGGATGAAAAGCTGGCGCGCCGGCTGGGCTCTCGTCTCGACCGGTGGGTAAGCCTGATGCGCATGCACGGCGGCTCTCAGGCGGAGATGATAGAAAGCGCACCGGAGTCGATCCGCGCTGTGTTTTCTAAGCGGGTTAAGCTGATGGCGCCGATGCTGAAAGCGTGGAAAACCGCGCTGAAAGACGAAAACGCGGTCGATTTTTCGGGGCTGATCCATCAGGCCATTATCATTCTGGAGAAAGGGCGCTTCGTCAGCCCGTGGAAACACATCCTGGTGGATGAGTTTCAGGATATCTCGCCGCAGCGCGCTGCGCTGCTTTCGGCGCTGCGGGCGCAGAATAAACACACGTCGCTGTTTGCCGTGGGCGATGACTGGCAGGCTATCTACCGTTTCAGCGGGGCGCAACTATCCCTCACAACGGCCTTCCACCACTATTTTGGGGAAGGCGATCGCAGCGATCTGGACACCACCTACCGCTTCAACTCGCGGATTGGCGAAATAGCCAACCGTTTTATTCAGCAGAACCCGCATCAGCTGTCGAAACCGCTTAACAGCCTGACGTCGGGTGATAAAAAGGCCGTCACGCTGCTGGCGGACGATCAGCTGGAACCGCTGCTGGATAAACTGAGCGGCTATGCGAAACCGGATGAGCGTATTCTGGTGCTGGCGCGTTATCACCACCTCAAGCCGACGGCGCTGGAAAAAGCGGCGACGCGCTGGCCAAAACTTCAGCTCGATTTTATGACCATTCACGCCAGTAAAGGGCAGCAGGCCGACTACGTGATTGTGGTGGGGCTAAAAGAGGGGAGCGACGGTTTCCCGGCACCGGCGCGGGAATCCGTGATGGAAGAGGCGTTATTACCTGTTCCGGAAGATTTCCCGGATGCAGAGGAGCGGCGTTTACTGTACGTGGCGATAACCCGCGCGCGCCATCGCGTGTGGCTCTTGTTCAACAAAGAGGAGCCGTCGGTGTTTGTCGATATTTTGAAGAGTATTGACGTGCCGGTGGCGAGAAAGCCGTAACGCGCCGGGCAAATTCTGTAGGCCCGGTAAGCGCAGCGCCACCGGGCAAAAAACTACTTCAGTCTCTCCGCAAGATAACGTTGATAATCCGGGATCAAAATCTCCACCGGATCGTTAAACTGCGGCGATTCAATGATGAAATCTGCCGTTGAAAGATTGGTGGCTACCGGAATGTTCCACACCGTCGCCAGACGCAGCAGCGCTTTAACGTCCGGATCATGCGGAACCGCGTTCAGCGGATCCCAGAAGAAAATCAGAACGTCAATTTTACCTTCTGAAATCTGAGCACCTACCTGCTGGTCACCCCCCATCGGGCCGCTCAGCATGGCATTCACTTCCAGACCGGTTTCGCGGTGGATCAGGTTGCCGGTTGTTCCCGTGGCAGAAAGGGCATGATGCTGTAAAAGAGGCTGATGGCGACGAACCCAGTTAAGCAGCATTTGTTTACAGTGATCGTGCGCAACCAGAGCAATGTGCTTGCGCGCCGGAAGTGTGCGTGTTGTCAGTTCCATAATCTTATCCGTGAGGTTACCTCGTTACACGATGACGGGAACTGGCTGATGCTGCAAGAGAAAGGACGAAAAAATGTGGCTTACGACGAAGGTTGTTGCTTCGCCCATTGCAGAAAACGGGCGCGCGTGTCCGGATCGGCATTCTGGAACCAGAACTTGAGGCGTTGCTCAGTAAGGGTCTGCGACTGAGGGGGGAGTACATCCAGCTCCGATACGCCCGAAAGCAGGGTACTGTCATCCGCCATCATGGTGGCGAACTGGGGCAGCGAGGCGCGCCTGCTGGCCCTGTTGTAGGTCTCGGTGTCCGCTTCATAGTCTGTTCCCTTTGGCCTTTTTGTCAGCGCCAGAATATCCAGTTTTACCGGGATGGGCATGGAGTCCCCGTCCACCAGTTCAATGCGCGGCGAGGCATCAAATGCCAGTGACTCCTTTTCTGTCTCAAGGCGCGGGAGACGAAAATTGACCTGGCTGATACGCTGGGTATTAAAGCTGACCACCAGCGGAGGCGAAATGTACACCTGCTGTTCGTTGTCGGCGAGGCGAATGGTCTTTTCCACCCGAAAAACCACCTGGTGCGGGCCGTTATCCAGCTCGATACTGTCTGCACCCCGCAGCAGGGAGCTGGAGACTTTTTTCCCGTCCAGCACCAGCAGGTCAATGTCGGTTGAGAGTCTGAGGGTGGTTGCGAAAACACAAACCGGCATGATTAACGCAACCATAGCCCAGGCAATGCCGGTTTTCATAGCAGACTCCTGTAGACAAACTACCCGGTAAGAATGTATCAAAAGTTTTCGACAAACACGTTTACTAACATATAGACATATTCTGCCGTTTTGCCCTCATACTTCTGTATGGGATGCGTGGTTGAGATGTCCGCTTTGACGTACACTTTGAAAAAAGCCAGGAGGAAGAGCATGAAAGAGAACGACATTGTCGAGATTCTGACGTCCACGCGCACTATCGCGCTGGTCGGCGCGAGCGATAAACCGGATCGCCCAAGCTATCGGGTCATGAAATACCTTCTGGATCAGGGTTATCACGTGATCCCGGTCTCGCCGAAGGTGGCGGGGAAAACGCTGCTGGGCCAGCAGGGCTATGCGACGCTCGCGGACGTGCCGGAAAAGGTGGATATGGTGGACGTTTTTCGCAATTCAGAGGCGGCCTGGGGCGTGGCGCAGGAGGCGATTGCCATCGGCGCGAAAACGCTGTGGATGCAGCTGGGCGTGATTAATGAGCAGGCGGCCGTGCTGGCGCGCGATGCCGGGCTGAAGGTGGTGATGGATCGCTGTCCGGCAATCGATATTCCCCGTCTGGGGCTGGCAAAATAAAAAAAGCCCGTTTGACGGGCTTTTTTACACCTTTAGTTGCGCAGTCTTGGTGCCTGTAACTGTTTGCGGATGGTCTGAGCAAGCTCGTCCATAGTGGGTTGTTCCGGATGCTCATCCTGTAGTTCACCACTCAGCTGCGCTTCGGCAAGATAGGTATGGACAGGCTGACCATCGTCGCCCTCCATAACCACATGATACCAGGGCGCGGCGCGAAGCGCTGCGTCAACGGCCAGATCGTCTGCTGACGGTTCATCAAGGGAATACTCCGGGTCGATATCCACGACCACACCCAAATATCCAAGCAAGGTGTGGCGGACCTGCTGGCCGATACCGAATTTGCTGGCAATCATAGTCACCTCCCGGGAAACATTACATACACACTATGTGCGGGCAATATTTCTCTTTTCAAGTTACATGACGCGACAGGCAAACCCTTTCAGATACAGCCCTTCCGGGTAGGTAGCGATCACCGGGTGATCGGCGGCCTGACGGAACTGCTCTATAAATTGTACATCACGACCCGCATCTATTGCGGCATCGGCGATGATTTTTTGGAATAAATCTGTCGTCATCAGGCCAGAGCAGGAGAACGTCAGCAGCACGCCGCCCGGGTTCAGCAGCTGGATCGCCAGCATGTTGATGTCTTTATAGCCACGGCAGGCGCCCATCAGCTGGCTTTTGTTTTCAACAAACTTCGGCGGGTCCATCACGATGACGTCAAATTTCTCGCCCTGGTCGCGGTATTTACGCAGCAGTTTGAATACGTCGTCGCGCACAAACTCCGCTTTGCTCAGATCCAGCTTATTCAGCTCAACGTTCTGCTTCGCCACGTCCAGCGCTTCCTGTGAGGTGTCGACGCTCACCACCTGAGCACAGCCGCCCATCAGGGCAGAGACCGCAAAGCCGCCGGTATAAGAGAAGCAGTTCAGCACGCGTTTATCGGCAACGTACTGGCGCGTTGCCAGACGGCTGTCACGCTGGTCGAGGTAATAACCGGTCTTATGGCCGCCCTGGATATCCACCAGCAGCTTCATGCCATGTTCTTCGATAGGCAGCAGGGCAGGCGGCAGTTCGCCGGTGACCGGGCCTTGCGTCAGCTCCATGCCCTCTTTTTTACGTACCGCCACGTCGCTGCGGTCGTAAATGGCACATTCCGGGAACAGGGTTTGCAGGGCGCTAATCAGCGCGGCACGCTGGTATTCCGCCCCGGCGCTCAGCAGCTGCAACACCAGGAAATTGCCGAAGCGGTCAATGGTCACGCCCGGCAGCCCGTCGGACTCTCCGGCAATCAGACGATAGCTGTCCAGCCCGTCACGCTTTGCCAGCCACTCGCGCCACTGCTGCGCCTGTTGCAAACGACGGGCAAAGAAGTCGATATCGATGGTTTCTTCTTTATCGAACGTCCAGACGCGCGCGCGGATCTGAGATGCTGGCGAGTATGCGCCGCGTGCTAACCATTTCCCCTGATGGTCAACAATATCGATGGTTTCACCGAGGCTGGCTTTACCTTCCATGCGGGCAACCGCGCCGGAAAAGACCCAGGGATGACGGCGCAGTAATGACTTCTCGCGCCCTTTGGCTAACACTAAACGTACACTCATAATTTGCTATTCTGTCGATTCCAATGAAATGGCCGCCATTTTCCCGACTTCAGTGAGGAAATGCAACGCGCCAGTCGGATAAGGAGAAGGATGATGTCAAATGTTTGCACCATTGCCTGGGTTCATGGCCTTGTACAGGGCGTCGGATTCCGCTACAGCACCCAGCGCGAAGCCCTTCAGCTCGGGCTGACAGGGTATGCGCGTAACATGGATGATGGCAGCGTGGAGGTTGTGGCCTGCGGTGAGGCGGATCGGGTTGAGAAGCTGGTGGCGTGGCTGAAAGCGGGCGGACCGCGCAGCGCGCGGGTTGATAAGGTGCTAACGGAACCGCATCAACCCGACCGGGAATACGCTAACTTCAGTATTCGCTATTAAATGCATTTTACCGGCTTTGGCAGGCCGGCGATTTTTGTCGCCTGTTTAGCCGGGCCTTTCGGAAACAGGCGATACAGATAACGGCTGTTGCCTTTCTCTTCGCCAAATTTATTCGCCATGGCTTTGACCAGCATGCGGATAGCCGGCGAGGTGTTGAATTCAAGGTAAAATTCTCGCACGAAGCGCACCACTTCCCAGTGTTCCGGGGAGAGGGTAATTCCTTCGTTTTCCGCAATTTTCTCCGCCAGCGCTTCGCTCCACTGGCTGCTCTCTTTCAGATAACCGTCGTTATCGGTTTCGATCTCTTTGCCTTCAAAACTCAACATATTCATTCACACGTTAGTCAAAAACCGCCTAAGTCTACCAAAAAAACAAAGCCCCGCATAAGCGGGGCCCTGTTCACAGCACGGTGAGTTAATCGCGGCTGGCGAAGCCCAGGATGCTCAGCAGGCTGACAAAAATGTTGTACAGCGACACATACAGGCTCACGGTGGCGCGGATATAGTTCGTCTCACCGCCGTGAATGATGTTGCTGGTTTCATACAGGATTGCGCCGGATGAAATCAGGATAAACACCGCGCTGATTGCCAGATGCAGCGCAGGCAATTGCAGGAAGATGTTCGCCAGCATACCGACCAGCACAATCACGATACCTGCCATCAGCATACCGCCAAGGAAGGACATGTCCTTACGGGTGGTCAGCACGTAGGCCGAGCAGCAGAAGAACACCAGCGCGGTACCGCCCAGCGCCATACCAATCACGTCGCCCATTCCGGCAGACAGATAGGCATTCAGGATTGGCCCCAGAATGTAGCCCAGGAAGCCGGTAAAGGCGAACGCGGAGAGAATACCCACCGGTTTATCCGCGGTTTTGTAGGTCAGGAACATCAGACCGTACATACCTACCAGCGTGAGGATCAGGCCCGGAGAAGGCAGCATCAGTACGGTGCTGGCCGTCGCGGTAATCGCCGAAAACGCCAGCGTCAGGCTGAGCATGAAATAGGTATTGCGCAGCACCTTATGGGTGCTGAGTAGCGATGTGCGGTCGCGTGAAGAAGTAATTATACGATCCATGAGTCACTCTCTTATGACAGATGTAATTAGCGCAAAGAATAGGAAACGGCGCGGCAGACGCAAAGTGGTTTTACCCATCTTTACTCAGCCCCTTAGGGATTATACTGGTTTTTTATTCTGGCAAAGCCTTTGTACTCAGAATGAAGTGCGGTTTGTAGGGCGTATTCAGATCAACCTCTTATAGGTCACTGAAAAATATTGCGTTATTTCTCTAAGGCCGCTAAGAGTTATTTCCGGATCGTCATAAAAACAGACAATAAGGCGAAGGAAATGAAACCACAAACACGCACGCACTTTACACTCTCTTTGTTAACCGCAGGGATCCTGTGCGCCAGCACGGCAACCTGGGCGGCTAACGTGCCGGCAGGAACCCAGCTGGCAGATAAGCAGGAACTGGTCAGGAACAACGGCAGTGAACCCGCCTCGCTCGACCCGCATAAAGTCGAAAGCGATGTCGAATTCAATATTATCAGCGATTTATTCGACGGGCTGGTCAGCGTCTCTCCGGCAGGTGAAATCCAGCCGCGCCTGGCGGAGAAATGGGAAAATAAAGACAACACCGTTTGGACGTTCCATCTGCGTCCGGGCATTACCTGGAGCGATGGAACCCCCATCACCGCGGAAGATATTGTCTGGAGCTGGCAGCGGCTGGTCGACCCGAAAACCGCCTCTCCGTATGCCAGCTATCCCGGTAGTATGCGTATCGTCAACGGCACTGATATCGCAGAAGGCAAAAAAGCGCCCGAGTCGCTGGGGGTGAAAGCCATCAATGACACCACGCTGGAAGTTACGCTCACGCAACCTAACGCCGCTTTCCTGGCGATGCTGGCTCACCCGTCTCTGGTGCCAATTGATAAAGTCCTGGTAGGCCGTTTCGGTGATAAGTGGACCAAACCGGAGCACTTCGTCAGCAGCGGGGCCTATAAACTGTCACAGTGGGTGGTTAACGAACGCATTGTGGCGGTGCGTAACCCGAAATATTGGGATAACGAACATACCGTCATCAACAAGGTGACCTATCTGCCCATTTCCTCTGAAGCTGCTGACGTCAACCGCTACAAAGCGGGCGAAATCGACATTGTTTACACGGTGCCGATCAACCAGTTTGCTCAGCTGAAGAAAACGCTGGGGAGCGAGCTGGACGTTTCACCGCAGCTTGCCACCTATTATTATCAGTTCAACACCACCCGGCCGCCGTTCAACGACGCCCGCGTGCGCAAGGCGCTGAACCTGGCGCTGGATAAAGACATCATCGCCGGGAAAGTATTAGGGCAGGGCCAGCGCCCGGCATGGCTGATCAGCCAGCCGGATATTGGCGGCGTCAAGCTCCAGAACCCGGATTACGCCAGCTGGTCGATGGATAAACGCATTGCCGAGGCGAAAAAGCTGCTGGCCGAAGCCGGATTTAACGACAGCCATCCGCTCAGCTTTAATCTCCTCTATAACACCTCGGAATCGCACCAGCGTATTGCCATTGCCGCCAGCTCAATGTGGAAGAAGAACCTCGGCGTGGAGGCGAAGCTGCAAAATCAGGAGTGGAAAACCATGCTTGATACCATGCACACCCATAACTTTGACGCGGTACGCTACGCCTGGATTGCCGATTACGACGATGCGGCAACCTTCCTGAACAACTTCCGTACCGGGGATAGCCAAAACACCACTCAGTACAGCAATCCGGACTACGATCGGGCACTGGTGAACGCGGCGAAATCGAAAACGGCGGAGGAGCGCGGTAAATTCTACCAGCAGGCAGAAGATCTGCTGGGACGGGATGTACCGGCGATCCCGGTCTATCATTACGTGCGCACGCACCTGGTGAAACCGTGGGTAGGGGGCTTCACGCCAGACAAGCTCGGGTACTACTACACCAAAGATATGTACATCAAAAAGCACTAACGATCCGCGGTGGATATTATGCTGCCAAAATGGCCAATCTGTCGTCTATTCAACCGATTAAACGCATTTTGGCTATTTTTAAAGCGAACGAATGCGCGCACTCTTTACAGCGCGCGGTGAGGTGTTTATAGTTCGCCTCACTTAGGAAGCGTGGCCGAGCGGTTGAAGGCACCGGTCTTGAAAACCGGCGACCCGAAAGGGTTCTAGAGTTCGAATCTCTACGCTTCCGCCAAATTCGAAACCCCTGCGATAGCAATATCGCAGGGGTTTTTGTTTTTGCGCCAGTCTTCCGTCATGCCACCATGTTGTAGCTTATCGTGATCCCGGCGTCGGCCTTGCAGACCTGAGCTTTTACGCACCAGGTGTCCTCGATGTTTGCCGGCGTCAGAACCGCTTCTGGCGCGCCCGTGGCGGCGATCTGCCCGGCCTTCAGGAGGATCAGACGCTGGCAATAATTGGCCGCAAGATTGAGATCGTGCAGTGCAACCACCACCGTAAGCGGCAGCTGTGAAACGAGCCGCATCAGCTCCAGCTGGTGCTGAATGTCCAGGTGGTTTGTCGGTTCATCGAGCAACAGCACCTGCGGCTGCTGGGCCAGCGCGCGGGCTATCTGGCTTCGCTGGCGTTCTCCGCCAGACAAAGAGTGCCATCGCCGCTGGCGTAAGCGGCATAACTGCATCAGGCCAATCGCCTGCTCAACCGCAGCCTCATCGTCGCGCGAGGTTTTCTGGAATGTTTTCCGGTAGGGCGTACGCCCCAGTCTGACAATGTCCTCAACGGTCAGTTCTCCGTCGACCTCAGCATGTTGCGGGACAAACGCCATGTGCTGCGCGCGTTTTTTCAGCGGCATCATGCCTAGCGTTGTGCCATTAAGCGCCACGCGTTCGCTGAGTCGTGGAAACAGCCCGGCGAGACAGCGCAGCAGCGTCGACTTGCCCGAGCCGTTTGGCCCTAACAGGCCGATAATCTGCCCGGATGGCAGGTCGAGATCGATATCCTTAAGCACCGTCTGCGCTTGTCGGGTTACGGTTAACCCGGCCACAGTAATATTCATGGATGCTCCTTTCGGTTTTGATAAAGCAACGCCACAAAGACGGGGGCGCCCACCAGCGCAGTCACCACCCCGATGGGCAGAACCTGGTGCACAATCAGCGTGCGTGAGACGATATCGGCGAGGATCATAAAGTGGGCGCCGATAAGAAACGTCAGCGGGATAGATAGACGATGGCCCGGCCCACATAGCATGCGCGTTACATGGGGAATGACCAGCCCGACAAACCCCACTGCGCCCGTGGCGCTCACCAGCGTTGCGGTAACAATGGCACAGGTAAGCAATAAGACAATACGCACGGCGGTAACCGGGATCCCCAGCGTGGTGGAGACCTCATCCCCGAAGGTGAAGGTGTCCAGCGCCCGTGAAAAGAGCAATACCACCAGTAAACCCGCAAGAGTAACGGCCAGCGCCAGCAGCGCGTCAGGCCAGCGCACGCCGCTCAGACTTCCCAGCAGCCAGAACATGACGCTACGGGACTGCTCGGCATTGGCGGATGTGCTGACGACGTACGCGGTCATGGCGTTGAAGAGCTGGGTGCCCGCAATGCCAGCCAGCAAAATGCGCGACGGGCTTTCACTCATCCCGTTCGTAATCACCATGATGAGCGCAAAGGCGGCGCATGAGCCGACAAACGCACCGCTGCTTACGCCAATCACGCTCCCCCCGATGCCGAGAAGCATCACGCAGACGGCCCCCAGCGATGCGCCCGCGGAAATCCCCAGCAGATAAGGCTCAGCCAGAGGGTTACGCAGGATCGACTGTAACACCAGCCCGCACAACGCCAGGCCGCCGCCGTTGCACGCGGCCATTACTGCCCGGCTCATGCGATATTGCCAGACGATACCTTCCTCCGTTTGCGGCAACGTATAAGAGGTCAAACCCAGTCCGTTGAGGATCGCTTTCCCGGTACTGGCATACGACACCGGCATATCACCGATACTGGCGGCAAAGACCAGCATCAGCGGCAGCGCCATGGCACCTGCTGCCAGTAAACCCTGCTGGCGGCGGTCAAAAGCGAAATGACTCATTGTTCATCCCGGAAAGAAGCCAGCCGATCGCTGATAAGCTCAACCGCATCGACGTTACGCAATGAAGGGTTTAACGACATCGCTGGCACCACGATGATGTGGTTGTTCCTGACCGCAGGCATGTTCTTTGTCACCGGGTCACTGCGCAAGAACGCTTTTTTTACCTCAACGTCATCGGCAGGGTAGAGCCTGCGGGACATCCCGGCGATAACAATCACGTCCGGCTGCGAGCGGGCAATATGTTCCCACGTTACAGCGGGCCATTCGTCGTGAGAGTCAATAATGTTCTTCAACCCCAGCGTGCGGCTGATCCAGCCAGGCGCGCCGTAATTCCCGGCCACCCAGGGATCGCCATTCAGACGGCTGCTGGAGAACCAGAATACAACGCTAAGCGGTTTCGCGGAGGCGCGCGCCTGGGCCTTTTTAATACGCTCCGCCAGCGCACGATTGAGCTGCTCACCTCGCGCGGAAACATCAAAAATCGTCGCCAGATCTGTCACTTCCCGTGTAATTTCCGCCAGTGAAAACGGCGCGCTACGTGCTCCGTCTGCGTTTGAGGTTTCCGTTACCGTTTTATCCGTGCAGTCGGCAGGGGAGATCCACGTATTAATCCCCAGCGACGCAAACTGCTCACGGGTTCCCACTTCTCCCTGCGGACCAATGTGCCAGTGATACTGTGCGAGAACGAGTTCAGGTTTCTGTCCTACCACGGCCTCAAAGGAGGGGGAATTATCCGCAAGCCGGGGGAGGTTTTTCCCGGCATCCTCCAGCGTGGGTGGGAGCTTGCCGAACCAGACTGACGTCGCGGCGATCGTTTTCTCCAGCCCCAGTGCGAGCAGTAATTCTGTTTCATGCTGACCCACGGTCACGACGCGCTGAGGAGCCTGCGTAAAGGTCTGCTTAACGCCGCAATTTTCAATCGCGAGGGGCCAGGTGGTTGCGGTGAAAGCGGCAGGCGCCATGGAGAGCAGTGAAGCCAGAAATAACCCATTTTTAAGTAACATAGAACGCAATCCGAAATTGTTATGTTATAACATAATACATATATTGTGACTGAGAGCAACACGCTCACCGTCGCTTGTTGCAGAAACGAAAGGCTGGACTATTCTCAACATACCCACCTGGCATTCGCGGGTTGCCTGAAAAATAACAAGATTTCTGACCTGGGGTAGTAAGGATGAAAAAGATCCTGCTCGCGTTTGCGTTCTGTTTTGCCGCCCTGAGCGCCTTCTCATCGTATGCCGCAGAGCCCCGCCAGGCGCCTACGGAGCAGGAGCGCGCCCGAACGGTCTACATCTTCCATCAGCCCATCGTCATGCTCCAGGCGAAATTTGGCCTGACCACGCCGGAAGAACGCGTTTTACGCATCCGCAACACCCTGCGCAATTTTACCGAGGCGGATGTGCGTGAGCCGCTCAGCATCGTTCCCGTGACCCGCTATAACCAGCAGGGACGGCTGATAGTGATGAACGGGAAACCTGTGATGCTGCTGACGGAAGGGGATTTGGACGAAGGGGACGATCTTACCCTCGATCAGGCCGCACAGCGCGTGCTGGCGCGCATGGAAGCGCAAAGGATGGCGCTGCGCGATCAATACGATACCGGCTGGCTGGCGCTGTCGACGGTAAAAACAGCCGCTGGCCTGCTGGCGCTGTTGCTGCTCTGCTACGGCGCGTGGCGATCCTGGCGCTGGTTCCGGCGCGTCTACCGTCGGCGTATTGTGGAGAATCGCAGCCGGGTGCCGCAAAGCTGGCGGCGCTACATTGGCGCAATTGAGATTCGGCTTTACGCCTTGCTGATGTTCCTGCTGGGGTTGATCGGCTTTTACGTCTGGCTGAGCTGGGCATTCAGTCTGTTTCCGTGGACGCGGGTGTGGGGCACGTCGCTGGGAGACTGGACGCTTCGCGTGGTGCAGCAAATCGCCCTGGCGATTGTCTCGGCCTTGCCGGGGCTGACGATTGTGCTGATCATTTTCCTCATTACCGCATTTATTCTGAAGCTTCTCAGGATGGTGCTCAATCAGGTGGAGGCTGGTCGTCTGCAACTTCCCAGCGTACATCCGGAAACCGTGGGGGCTACCCGTAAGCTCATTTCCGTTGCCGTCTGGCTATTTGCTCTCTCCGCCGCCTGGCCGTTTCTTCCCGGTGCAAACTCGCTGGCGTTTAAAGGTATTAGCGTCTTCTTTGGCCTGATGTTAACGCTGGGCTCGGCAGGGGTGATGAACCATGCCATGAGCGGTCTGGTCCTGATTTACTCCCGCGCTCTGCGCAAAGGCGATGTCATTCGGGTGGCGGATAACGAAGGCAAGGTCAGTGAAATTGGCATGCTGGCGACCAAAATTATTACCCGGGAAAATTATGTCGTTACCGTGCCCAACGCGGTGGTGGTGAGCGGTAAGATCACCAATCTGAGCGCGCTACAGCCCGATGGCAGCCTCAATCTGACGGTCAGCGTCACGATCGGTTATGACACCCCATGGCGTCAGGTGCATGCCATGCTGGAGCTGGCCGCGAAACGGGCAAAAGGGATTGACCTTTCCGAGCCGCCGCTGGTACGCCAGTTAGGGTTAATGGACTGGTATATCGCTTACGAATTGCAGGTCCGTCTGCTGCCCGAACAGTCCCTCGCGGTTGCCCGCAATGAACTGCATAGCCAGATACAGGATGTGTTTAACGAATTTAACGTGCAGATCATGTCCCCGAATTTTGTTATGCAGCCAGAGGGCAGCGTAATGGTTGCCAAAGAGAACTGGTATACCGCGCCAGCCAAACCCCCTCAGGGCGAAACGTGACGGCCCGGTTTTTTTGTGGCAAGGCAAAATGTTACAGCTTTTAATCGACGATCGCCGATTTTACACGGGTCATCGCCAGAATGTTTTTTGAGCGCATATTTAATTTCTCGAGGATCCTCACGCGGTAGGCGCTGGTCGTTTTTTGTGACAGTTGCAGCTTTTTCGCGATCTCATGGTTTTCCAAATGAAACAGCTTCAGCACGTCATATTCGCGTCGCGTAAAGGAGTGTGTCCTGAGCGCCCGGTAAAAGCGCATCAGCTGCTGAAAAGGGTGAGCAGTAAAATGCATCGACGAATAGATAATATTATCGATTCTCACTGCGCGGTTGGCTTCTATCTCATGCATCAGGACAATGTAATCACGCTTAACTTTTTTGACCTGCCGAATGGTTTTATTGCGTAACTTATCCTGTTCAATCGCAATGATAAAATCCATCGCCTGATCGACCCCATCAAGATCGTGAATATCCGCGTCATCGCGAATCAAATGGGTTGATGTCAGGGAGCTTGATACACCATGGCAAAGGTAATAGTTATCACTGATAAATAAAAAATTCATAATCGTCGTTAAATAAAGTCATGGCTAATCTCTTATCGCAGTGATCCACGGTTAATGGGTGTTGTACGAAAAAGAGTCTAAATGACCACCCGCGAATCTAATAAACGTTATGAATGTAAAAATAAATGTTTACATTTTAGCCAGTCGATGGCGAAGAAATCAGCGGGACGGAAGGGGAGGACGGAAGACGTGTAATGTTATGCAAATTCGTGCTTTACATCATGCTCAGAGATGTTTATAGTGCGCCTCACTTTGGAAGCGTGGCCGAGCGGTTGAAGGCACCGGTCTTGAAAACCGGCGACCCGAAAGGGTTCTAGAGTTCGAATCTCTACGCTTCCGCCAAATTCGAAAACCCTGCGATAGCAATATCGCAGGGTTTTTTCGTTATTCCAGCCCCAGCGTATACTGCGCGATTTTGAAGTAGATAATCAGCCCGGTGCCGTCGATTAGCGTGGCGATAAACGGTGCGGAGACCACCGCCGGATCGATTTTGCAGCGTTTCAGTACCATCGGGATCACCGACGAGACGATGGCGCTCCACAGCGTAATGCAGACCAGCGTCAGGCTGACGATGAGCGTGATTTCCATCCCAATACCCATCATCCAGGCGCGAACGCAGCCCGCCAGACCCAGCGTGGCGGCAATCATTAACGAGGTGCTGATCTCTTTGCGCAGCACGCGACTCTTTGCGCAGCACGCGACCCACATCGCGAAGGTGGACTTCACCCAGCGCCATGGCGCGCACCAGCGTCGAGGTGATCTGCGTCCCGCTGTTTCCGCCGGTGCCAATCAGCAGCGGAATAAAGAACGCCAGCGCGATGGCAGATTCCAGCGCCTCTTCAAAATGCTGGATCACCGAACTGGTATACGCTTCCGCAACAAACAGCAGCAGCCAGACGGAGCGTTTCTTCCACAGGCTGAAGGCGCTGGTTTCCAGATAGGGCTTCTCCAGCGGCAGCGTCGCCCCCTGAAGCTGGGCATCTTCAGTAACATCATCTTCCAGCAGATGGGCGATTTCACGCTCGGTAAGGCAGCCCACCAGCTTGCCGTGGGTCACCACCGGCACTACATCCGCACCCGCGTGCGCCAGCAGCCCGGCGACATCCGCCCGCTCATCTTCCGGTTTGAGCTGAATAAAATCCGATATCATCAACCCCTTAACAGGCTGCACGGTGTCCGTGGCCTGCAATAATTTGCGTACGGCGATTAAACCCGCGAGGCGACCGTTATCTTCGATAAAAATATGCGACGGAATATCATCATCTTTTAATTTTTCAAAGAACTGCTCGCGTGCCAGAGCTACGCATAATGAAATATCGATAACGATAAAATCGGTATTCATATATTGCGCGATGGCGCTGTCATTAAAAGCCAGGTTTTGGTTATGAATAGCGTAAGACATAGTAAATTCCCTTTGAATAATAAAATCTCTCAGGGGCGAGCAAGACAGGGCATGTCGGAAAGGAGATCCCCACGTCCTGGGTTCAGCACTGTACACCGTATCCCACAAGGGAAGTTATACTGACAAAGCCTTGATTCGACAGTGCCTGTTTTACCCTGTGCCGGTTCTCTCGAACCCACCAGAGCGATAACGTGTATTTGTACAGGAGCCTCGCCATAACGAGATCGTTGTAAAACGAGAGGGATAATACGCCTGTTTAAATTTAGTGCTCAGAAAATTAAATAATGTTTAAGAACGGTTTAGGTAAATCTTATTAATAAAATGTTGAGGGTTTATTTAAGGTTATTCATTTTAAATGGACAATTAAATTATTAACGGGGGAGGGGAAAATGACATGGTTTGATAACCTGCTGAATCATTTTGCGCTGTATCCGGCACATCTGTTTGTGCTGTTATTCGTGATGGCGCTGAGCAAATCGACGGTGCTGATCTCCTCCGTGCTGCCGCCTGCGTCGGTGATGCTGCTGGCGGGCATTACCGTCAGCCAGGGGAGCATGCATCCTGCGCTGACGTGGCTCGCCGTGGTGATGGGGGCAACGGCGGGTTCGGTGCTGAATTACCATATCGGCCAACTGATGGGGCATACCCGGATGGTCACGCGCTTCACCTCAAAGCATGCCAATAAGTTCCTGCGGGTCCAGCATCAGCTGCAAAAGAACGGGGTCATCGTGCTTTTTACGTCGCGCTTCCTGGCGGTGTTGCGTTACATCGTCCCGCTGGCGGCCGGGATGCTCAGGCTGAACGCCGTCAAGGTCTACGCCGTCAGCCTGCTTTCCGCCTGTGCGTGGGCGGCGCTGTATGTCGGCGCGGTCACCGGCATCAGCGCCTTTTGAATTACAGGCTCCCCATTCCGCCGTCCACCAGCAGTTCCGTTCCCACCGTGTAGCTCGACTCGTCGGAGGCCAGATAGAGTGCGGCTTTTGCCAGCTCGGTCGTCGAGCCCATTCTGCCCAGCGGCACCAGCTTAATGACCTCTGCCATCATCGCGTTAAGCGCCTCGTCGCTTAAGCCCGTTTTCGTAAACGCCGGGGTTTCCACCGGACCGGGGCTCAGACCGTTAACGCGGATCCCGCGCGGCAGCAGTTCCGCCGACAGCGTGCGCGCCAGCGACAGCAGGGCGGCCTTGCTCGCGGCATACGCGCTGCTGGTGGGCAGGCCGATGCGCGCGCTCACGGAGCCGCAGAGGATCACCGAGGATGGGTTATTCAGCAGCGGCAGCAGTGCCTGAATTAAAAAGAACGGTCCCTTCAGGTTGATGTTCATCAGACGGTCCCAGGCCTCCTCCTGCCAGGCTTCCAGCGGCGCGTGCGTCACGTCACCGGCGTTGAGAAAGACCGCGTCCAGGCGTGGCCAGCGGGCGGCGAGGGTCTCCGCCAGCGCTTTTTGCGACGAAATATCGCCTGCGTCGGTTGGGATCACCCAGGCCTTATCGCCCAGAATGCGCTCTGCTTCGGCGAGGGTATCCGGGTTGCGTCCGGTCACGGCGACGCGCGCCCCTTCGGCGATAAACGCCTGCGCGGTGGCGAGACCGATACCGCTGGTGCCGCCGGTAATCAACGTATACTTATCGGTTAAACGACCCATGTTCTTCTCCTGAAATGTCTCTGGAGAAAGCACTATAGAAACGTTAGTATCGAAAGGAAACCAGGTACCAAATGGATACTAACGAGGCAAGAGGTGTGAAATGGCAGAGCTACTGGAAGCGTGCTGCGAAAAAAAATCTGAGGCGTATACCTGCCCGATGACGCAGTTTGTGAACCTGATTTCCGGTAAGTGGGCGATCCCCATTCTCTATCGCCTGATTGTGTTCAATACGCCCGTTCGCTTTGGCGATCTGCTGCGTGCCGCTGCCCCCATCACCCAGAAAGAGCTGACGAAGCAGCTGCGCCTGTTTGAGCAGCGCGGGCTGGTGACGCGAACGGTCTACCCGGAGATCCCGCCGCGCGTGGAGTATCAGATCACCGAGCTGGGGCTAACCCTTCAGGACGCACTCTCGCCGCTGGCCGCCTGGATGAGCGAATACGGCGACCAGCTTCAGCGTTAGGCTACTGTTTTACGTAGCGCGGATCCCCGCTTCATCGGTGAGATCGGCCACCAGAATATCGACTGCGACCCCGTAGCGCGCGTCGCGAACAATCAGCAGCGACCACCAGTCGCCGATAATATCCAGCGAACGGGTGACGGGGCAGGTGCTCTCTTCAAGGCGGGTACGTTTCACAGCGAATTCTCCGGTGGGGTATGGTTTTTTTTCATAAAACTCATCGGCACACGCCGTAAGCACGTTAATCATCAGTTTGAGAAATGCTTCCCGAAAAACCTGTCACGGATCTGTCACACTCTGGGCGACATTAAAAACGTGTGAGGAATTAGGGATGAGAAAAGCACTACTCGCAGTTGCCGTGGCAGGTACCCTTTCCGTGACCTTTGGCGCACAGGCGCAGGACACGCCGGACGGCTATCAGCTGGAACAGGTGCTCATCATGAGCCGCCACAACCTGCGCGCGCCGCTTGCCAATAACGGCAGCGTGCTGGAGCAGTCCACGCCGAAGCAGTGGCCGGAGTGGGACGTCCCGGGTGGACAGCTCACCACCAAAGGTGGCGTACTGGAAGTGTATATGGGTCACTATATGCGCGAGTGGCTGGCAGAGCAGGGGATGGTGAAGACGGGTGAATGCCCGCCAGCGGATACCGTCTATGCCTACGCCAACAGCCTCCAGCGCACCGTGGCGACCGCACAGTTCTTTATCACCGGCGCGTTCCCCGGATGCGATGTTCCTGTGCATCACCAGGAAAAAATGGGCACCATGGACCCCACCTTCAATCCGGTCATTACCGATAACTCCCCTGAGTTTCGCGAGAAAGCGCTGAAAGCGATGGAGACGGAACGGCAGAAAATGCAGCTGGATGAAAGCTACAAACTGCTGGAACAGCTGACAAACTACAGCGACTCGCCGTCCTGCAAGGAGAAAAAAGTCTGCTCCCTGACGGAGGCGAAAGATACGTTCAGCGCCGATTATGAAAAAGAACCGGGCGTCTCCGGGCCGCTGAAGGTGGGTAACTCGCTGGTGGATGCGTTCACGCTACAGTATTACGAAGGCTTCCCGACAGACCAGGTGGCCTGGGGGGAAATCAAAACCGATCAGCAGTGGCGCGTGCTGTCGAAGCTGAAAAACGGCTATCAGGACTCGCTGTTTACGTCGACGGAGGTGGCGCAGAACGTGGCTAAACCGCTGGTGAAGTACATTGATAAAGCGCTGGTGACCGACCAGGCAAAAGCGCCAAAAATCACCCTGCTGGTGGGGCATGACTCTAACATCGCCTCGCTGCTGACCGCGCTGGACTTCAGGCCTTATCAGCTGCACGACCAGCAGGAACGAACCCCGATTGGCGGTAAAATTGTCTTCCAGCGCTGGCATGACAAAAACACTAATCAGGAGCTGATGAAAATTGAGTATGTCTACCAGAGTTCAGATCAGCTGCGTAACGCCAGCGTACTGTCGCTGCAATCCCCTGCGCAGCGCGTGACGCTGGAGCTGAAGGGCTGTCCGGTGGATGGCAACGGCTTCTGTCCTGTCGATAAATTCAATGCGGTGATGAACAACGCGGCGAAATAGAAGATAACCCCCCGCGTGGGCGGGGGGAACGTTCAGACGTTTTTACGTTCGATGGTTTGCTCGCCCCAGAACAGCGAGTCTTTGTCGGTTTTTTCGAAGGCGCGAACCAGCACTTCATCGTTGCCTTCTTCCCAAATCTGCTCAGCCAGCTTTTCGTCATAATTGGCGACTTCAAAGATGGCTTCGGCAATCTCCGGAGAGGTATTGCGTAAACTTGCCCATTCGCCCACGTGGTGAGCTTTGGATTCGTGAGTTGGCATACTTGTCCTCCTGTTGGGTTAGCCGTTCAGTTTTTTGGCAAGACCCGCGACGTATTCACCCTGATAGCGGGCGATTGAAAGTTCTTCATTGCTTGGCTGACGTGAACCATCGCCACCGGCAATGGTGGTCGCACCATACGGTGTCCCGCCACGAACCTGGGAAACATCGAACAGTTCCTGCGCGCCGTAGCCAATCGGCACAATCACCATCCCATGATGGGCAAGAGTAGTCCAGGTGGAGGTGATCGTCTGCTCCTGGCCGCCGCCCGTGCCGGTAGAGCTGAACACGCTGGCCAGCTTGCCGTATAACGCGCCGGAGGCCCAGAGCCCGCCCGTCTGGTCGAGGAAGGTGCGCATCTGGCCGGACATATTGCCGAAGCGGGTCGGGGTGCCGAAGATAATGGCATCATAGTCCGCGAGCTCCTGCGGGGTGGCGACCGGGGCGTTTTGTGTTTTCCCCCCGGCTTTGGAGAAGGCTTCCGCCTGCATGGTTTCCGGTACGCGTTTAACCACGACCTCAACGCCGTCTACTCTGTTTGCGCCTTCTGCTACTGCGTGAGCCATGGTTTCAATGTGTCCATACATGGAATAATAGAGCACCAGAACTTTTGCCATTTTGCATCACTCCTCGTTGGTTTTTCTTACAGCGGATCGCTGCGTTCCTTTAAAGATATGACATCACAGCCAGACTGCAAAAATGAACGGCATTTCTTTGATATATAACAATATCTTTTGGTTACGCGCCTTGTAGCAAAATGAAACAACTTTCGCGGCGCGGATTTTCAAAATATAAGAATGGCTTATGAATGACTTCACCGATATTACATACGAAAGGCTGAGATCATGTTGCAGAATATTACCTCTCGCTTGCCGGATAGCCGCATTACACTAAGCTTAGTTTCACGCGGCACAGATAAAGGCACTGTCCTTGAGCCGCGAGGTGAAAGAATCCTCTTTTACTGAATGCAATATGATGTCTAATGTTTCACACTCTGGAGGTTAGAGATGGCAAACCATCGTGGTGGTTCAGGTAATTTCGCTGAAGACCGTGAAAGAGCATCAGAAGCAGGTCGTAAAGGTGGCCAGTCTAGCGGGGGCAACTTTAAAAACGACCCTCAGCGCGCATCAGAGGCTGGTAAAAAAGGGGGTAAAAATAGCCACGGCAGCAACAAGTAGTACGCCGGGTTAACTCCCTGCCGCCGGGTTTCCCGGCGGTTTTTTTATGTCTGCTACATTGAACTGTCATCAAAGGCATCGCACACTACAGGATTGATTCTTCGTGCTGGTGTCCCATGTCCGTTTCCCGTTTTACCTTCTCCATTAAGCCTCAGGAAGCCATCCTGATTTTGATCACCATGTTCTGGGGCGGAACCTTTCTTGCTGTTCAGTACGCGGTCACGATGAGCGATCCGTTTTTCTTCGTGGGGCTGCGCTTTGCAACCGCGGCGATTGCCGTGGCGCTTATTTCGCTGAAAACCCTGCGCGGGTTGACCCTGAGAGAGCTTAAGGCGGGTGTCGCCATTGGTGTGGCGATTGCCATGGGCTACAGCCTGCAAACGTGGGGGCTCCAGTCTATCTCCAGCAGTAAATCCGCCTTCATCACCGCCATGTACGTACCGCTGGTGCCGCTGTTGCAGTGGCTGTGCCTCGGCAGAATGCCGGGCCTGATGTCGTGCATTGGCATCGTGCTGGCGTTCATCGGCCTTATTTTATTAGCCGGGCCGGAAAATAATCTGCTGGCGCTGGGGCCGGGGGAGATCATCACTCTGGTGGGGGCCGTCGCCATTGCGGCAGAAATTATCCTGATTAGCGCCTGGGCAGGAAAAGTGGACGTCAAGCGGGTGACGGTGGTGCAGCTTACCACCGCGTCGCTGGTGGCGTTCGCGACGATGGTGCCGGCAGGGGAGTCCGTCCCGCCGATGTCTACCGGGCTTATCGTCGTGGCGCTGGGCATTTTCAGCGCCATTATCCAGGTCACCATGAACTGGGCGCAGCGCAGCGTATCCCCAACTCGGGCGACGGTCATTTATACCGGTGAACCGGTATGGGCGGGTATTTTCGGGCGACTCGCCGGGGAGCGTCTGCCCCTGCTGGCGCTGGTGGGCGCGGCGTTTATTGTTCTCGGCGTGCTGGTGAGTGAGTTAAAGCTCAGAAAGCGTCGGAATGCGGTGAACGATTTAACGGCCGAATAAGCTTTTGATTGAAATAAAGGGCAGGTTTAACTACGATGTGTACGGATGAAAACCGTACACGATAAATGAAACCATGCCAGCACTCAAAAAACAGCGTATCGATCTTCGCCTGTCGGACGAAGACAAAACAATGATTGAAGAAGCGGCAGCGATGACCAACCAAACGATCACCCAGTTTATGGTGAACAGTGCGTCAGAGCGTGCTGCCGAAGTCATCGAACAGCATCGGCGTCTCGTATTAAACGAAGCCTCATGGATTGCCGTTATGGATGCCATCGACAATCCGCCAGAGCCAAATGAACGCCTGAAGCGAGCGGCGAAACGTCTTCGAAACATGGAGTGAAGCGTCGTGGCAAATCTCACGATCGAAATGTTATCAGAGGGAACCGATTACGATTTCGGCGATTTCGATTGTGGTGAACCCTCGCTAAATGCCTTCCTTACCGAGCACCTGGTACGTCAGCACGGCGGGCGTATTTTACGCGGCTACCTGCTTAAAGAACGCGACCATCCGCGTGTCCTGGGCTATTACACACTCTCGGGAAGTTGCTTTGAAAAAGCGATGCTTCCTTCAAAGACTCAGCAGCGCCGCATCCCATACAGCAACGTCCCCAGCGTGACGCTGGGGCGTCTGGCTGTCCATAAAGAACTCCAGGGAAACGAGTGGGGAACAACGCTTGTCACACACGCTATGCGCGTTGTTTATCTGGCGTCGCAGGCTGTTGGCGTCCACGGAATTTTTGTGGATGCGCTTAACGAACGGGCCAAACGATTTTATCTGAAGCTGGGGTTTATCCCGTTGGCAGGTGAAAACAGCAGTTCGCTGTTCTTCCCCACGCAATCTATCGAACGACTGTTTGAGCAGTCGTGATCGCTCTTAAGGAACATGCACGTCGGGTAAGGCGTCGCCGTCACCCGACGTGCAGATTTCATGGATCCTGAGTCGCCACGGCGCCCTGCGGCGCGGCAGCCACCCGGCGGCTCAGCAGGGCGTTGAGCAGGATCGCGCCGAAGGTCGCCGTGCCAATCCCGCCCACCGTAAACCCGCCCAGCGTCAGGGCGAAATCACCCGCCCCCAGCACCAGCGTTACCGCCACCATGATCAGGTTACCGTTCTGGCTCAGATCAACATGATTCTGCACCCAGATACGTGCCCCTGCCACGGCAATCAGACCAAATACCACAATCGAGGCGCCGCCAATCACGGGGGCCGGGATGGTGTGGATCAATGCGCCGAATTTCGGGGAAAAGCCGAGCAGCATCGCCATCACCGCCGCCGCCACGAAGACCAGCGTCGAGTAGACTTTGGTCACAGCCATCACGCCGATGTTTTCCGCGTAGGTCGTCACGCCGCTGCCGCCGACCGAGCCGGAGAGCATGGTCGCCAGACCGTCTCCCACAAACGCCCGCCCCATATACGGATCCATATTGCGCCCGGTCATTCCCGCTACGGCTTTCAGGTGGCCCAGGTTTTCAGCCACCAGAATCACCGCGACAGGCGCGATGAGCATCATCGCCTGAGCGTTAAAGGTGGGTGAGGTCATCTGCGGCAGGCCGAACCAGGCGGCCTGGTGAATCAGTGTGAAATCAACCGGTTTGCCGAGACCGAACACGTTCGCCAGCAGCGCGTAGACCAGACAGGCCGCAATCAGCCCGACCAGGATCAGCAGACGCTGGATCATGCCGCGCGTAAAGACCGCCACCACGCCGATGCACAGCACCGTTATCACCGCCATCCAGCTTTCAAACGGCGAGCCGGATACGCTCTTCACCGCAATCGGCGCGAGGTTCAGGCCTATCGCCATCACCACCGCCCCGGTGACGACGGGGGGCATCATCCGCTCGATCCAGCGCGTGCCGACTTTCATCACCACCAGACCGGTCAGGGTGTAGACCAGCCCACAGGCGATAATGCCGCCGAGGGCCACGCTCAGGTTGGGGTTAATACCCTGACCGTTAAACCCGGTCGCTGCAATGACCACCCCCACGAAGGCGGCGCTGGAGCCCAGATAGCTGGGCACACGCCCGCCGGTGACAAAAAAGAACAGCAGGGTACCCATACCCGACATCAAAATGGCGAGGTTAGGATCCAGCCCCATCAGCATGGGCATCAGCACCGTCGCACCAAACATCGCGACCGCATGCTGCACGCCCATCACCATGGTCTGCCCGAGCGGGAGCCTTTCATCCGGCGCGACCACGCCTTCTTCTGTGGAGGTCGATTTCAACTGCCAGTGGGGAAGTCCGAACATGATCTGTCTCCTGAATGCGGATTAACAGGCGGGTCGCATAAGTGCGTGATAGCCGCGGTCGAACCACACCAGCCCTTGCGGCGCCGGGTGGCGTACAATGGATACGATGTCGCAAAACAGAATGTCGTGAGTGCCAACGCTCACCACCTGGCTGATGCGGCAGTCGAACGAGGCCAGCGCATTTTCCAGACGCGGGCAGCCCGTGTCGCCTGTCTGCCAGCGGGCAGCGGCAAAGCGGTCCGCCATCGGCGTTTTTCCGCCAAACAGGTTGGATAAAGGCTCCTGTCCGGCACTCAGCGTGTTAACGCACAGGGTGCGGTTCTCGCTGAAAATCGGCCAGACCGACGCGCCGCGGTTCAGGCACACCAGCAGGGTAGGCGGGGAATCCGTGACGCTGCATACCGCGCTGGCGGTGAAGCCCGCCAGGCCTGCCGGGCCGTCGGTGGTAATGATATTGACCGCTGCGCCGACGCAGGCCATAGCGTCGCGAAAGGTTTGTTTATCCGGTGTCATCACGTTCGCTCCTTACGCCAGCCCGCAGGCATCGTCAAAGGCCAGACGCGGCAGGCGTCCGTAAAGTTTGGTCGTATCGCCATAGCCGATGTTAATCAGCAGATTGCTTTTGAGTAGCGTGCCCGTGAAAAAGGCCGCGTCCACTTTTTCCCGGTCAAAACCCGACATCGGCCCGGTGTCCAGCCCGAGCGCGCGGCAGGCGAAAATCAGGTACGCGGCCTGCATTGAGCTGTTGCGAAAGGCGGTCTCTTCCGCCAGCGCGGGGCTGGAGGTAAACCAGCTTCTGGCATCGCCGTGTGGGAACAGTTCAGGCAGGCGCTCATAAAACTCGCTGTCCCAGGCGACAATCGCCGTGACCGGGGCAGTGAGCGTTTTCTCAAGGTTGCCGCTGGAGAGCGCCGGGCGCAGCTTCTCTTTTCCTTCCGGGCTTCGCACAAACACAATGCGCGCCGGGGAGCAGTTGGCGGACGTCGGCCCCCATTTCATCAGGTCATAAATCTCGCGCAGCGTCTCGTCACTGACCGGTATATCCAGCCAGCCGTTATGGGTACGTGCGCCGGTAAACAGCGTTTCCAGCGCGGCGGGCGTGATGGCTTCGCTCATTCAAGCTCCTTACAAAGCGGGTTCTGGGCTGTGCAGCAGGCTGGCAAGCCCGTTCAGCAGCAGAGTGTTAAAGATGTCCGGCGCGGTCACATTGCAGGCATGCCCGCCCTGGCGCATGACCGTTTTGCGGGCGTGCGGGAGGGCGGCGTGCAGTTCAGCGGAGCAGACGGACGGCACCAGCAGATCGTCGGTGGAACAGATAATCTGTACGGGGCAGCGAACGCGTGCAGCGTGGCGGCTGAAATCGGCCTGTTTCAGGGCATGCAGCCTGCGCAGCAGATTGGCTTTGCCCTGAAAATGGGCCAGCGCCAGCGCGTGCTCGGCCTCCAGCCGCGGGGCGCGGGCGGCCATCCAGTCTGCCGGGTAGAGGAACAACGGCTGTGCCTCTACCCACGCCTGCGCGCCGCCCGCATGCAGCAGACGTTCGCGAACGTCAAAACAGCGGCGGGTATGGGCATTGAGGGTCAGCCAGCCGTTGACGCAGACCAGCGCGGTGAGGGCGTCGGGCTTATCGATGGCCAGCCGCAGGCCGACCAGCGCCCCCAGCGCGTGGCCGACCACGCAGTAACGGGCGATCCCGGCCTCGGCTAACGCCAGCGCAAGCTCGTCAGCCATGTGTGCGAGGGTGTAGTCTTCCGGCAGGGTATCCGGGTTATTCCCCGTGCCCCGCTGGTCGTAGCACACCACCTGATACTCCTGCCCCAGCACGGCGAGCTGGGGCAGCCAGTAGCTGCCGCTGCCGCCGAGCCCGGCAATCAGCACCACCACGGGCGCGCCCGCAAAGGGGGGCGGTGAAATGGACAGTTTCATGGCCGCCTCACTTCGCGATGTGCGCAACGGTGGCAATTTCAACCAGCGCTTCGGGCTTTACCAGCCCGCACTGGATGCAAAACCGCGCCGGTTTATCGCTGGGGAAAAACTCCGCGTAAATCTCGTTAATCGCGGCGTAGTTTTTCCAGTCGGTGATAAAGATGCTGTTGAAGGTCACGTCCTCCATAGTGCCACCCGCCGTTTCGATCACGGTTTTGATCGTCTCCAGCACGTGGCGGGTTTGCGCCTTTGGGTCATCGATAAACACCACGTTGTTGTCTTTATCAAACGGCAGCGTGCCCGATACATACACCACGCCGTCGGCGAGGGTGCCGGGCACAAACGGGGCAATCGGGGTGCTGGTGCCCGGCGGAATAATCACGGATTTCGGCATAGCGGTTCTCCTCAGGCGATGCGGGCGAGCGGGGGATCCAGCGCGTCGCAGAAATCATTGACGTTACTGACCCAGCCAAAAAAGGTTTCGATATTGAACAGGGCGGCTTTCTGGGCAAAATCCGGCCCGGCCTGATGGGTGGCATCCTCCAGTACCACCCCAAAATACTCGAGGAAAAAGCCGTCGCGCAGGGTCGACTCCACGCACACGTTGGTGGCGATGCCGGTGAACACCAGATGACGAATGCCCCGGCTGCGCAGCAGGCTGTCGAGCGGGGTATTGAAAAAGCCGCTGTAGCGCGGTTTCGGCAGCACGATATCGCCGGCCTCCGGTACCAGCTCATCCACCAGCTGATAATCCCAGCCGCCTTTCGCCAGCAGCGTGCCCTGGAGTTCGGGCCGTTGGCGCATGGTTTTCAGGGCGTTGGATTTGTGAAAGTTGGGTGAGCCGGGACCGCCAGCCTCGACGTACTGGTCGTCCCAGCCGTTCTGGAACCAGACGATCAGCATGCCCGCAGCACGTGCGGCGCTCACGGCGGTTTTGATGTTCTCAATCACCGGCTGCGTGGTGGAGACGTCAAACCCGGCCAGATCCAGATACCCGCCTTTACTGGCATAGGCGTTTTGCATATCCACCACGATCAGCGCGCTGCGCTGCGCGTCTAAGGTAATGGCTTCCGGGCGAGCGTTGAGGGTCGTCATTACGCCACCTCCTTCGTCACGGCAGGGATGTGGGCGCGGCACTGCATCAGCGGCTGAATGCGCTCGCCGAAAGTTTCCACGCCGGTGAGAAAATTATCGAAGGTCAGCAGCACGCCTTCGGCGCCGGGCACGGCAGCCACTTCGTCGAGCATTCTGGCCACGCTGGCATACGAGCCAACCAGGGTGCCCATGTTGATATTGACGGCAGACGTCGGGTCGGCCATCTGGCGAACGTTGGTGTCCGCGCCGGAGCGGGTATCCTTCTGGCTCTGCTCGGTAAGCCAGCTCAGCGCTTCGTCATCCGCGCCGTCCTTGTATCGTTCCCATTTGGCGCGCGCGGCGTCGTCGGTTTCGTCGGCAATCACCATAAACAGCACGTAGGAGCCCACGTCGCGCCCGGTTTTGTCGGCGGCCGCTTTCATACGTGCCGCGGTGGGCGCGAAGGCGGCCGGGGTGTTAACGCCTTTGCCGAAGCAGAAGTTGAAGTCGGCGTATTTCGCCGAGAATTCCATTCCCGCGTCGCTCTGTCCGGCGCATATCACCTTCATCGGCACCGACGGCTGCGGGCTGACGCGGCAGTCGTTCATGGTAAAGAAGTCGCCTTTGAAATCGCTTTTGCCGGTGCCCCATAGATCGCGCAGCACCTGCACATATTCAGTCAGGTAGTCGTAACGACGGGAGAAGTAATCGTCCCCCGGCCAGATCCCCATCTGCTCGTACTCCGGCTTTTGCCAGCCGGTGACCAGGTTAACGCCAAAGCGCCCGCCGGAGATGGAGTCGATGGTGGAGGCCATCCGCGCCACGATTGCCGGGGGAAGGGCAAGGGTGGCGGCGGTGGCGTAAATCTGGATGCGCGAGGTTACCGCCGCCAGGCCCGCCATCAGGGTGAAAGACTCCAGGTTGTGGTCCCAGAATTCGGTCTTACCGCCGAAACCGCGCAGCTTGATCATCGAGAGCGCAAAGTCGAAGTGGTAGTGCTCCGCTTTCTGCACGATGGCTTTATTCAGCTCAAAGGTCGGCATGTATTGCGGGGCAGTGGTCGAGATAAGCCAGCCGTTGTTGCCGATCGGTACAAATACGCCAATTTTCATCACGAACCTCTCTTCATTACGTCGCAGGTGTCACGATGTTTTTGCAAAGGCAGTGCCAGTTTTGAAAATCACTTTGTTATTAATGTGTTAAATGATGGTTGTTAAAATTAACAGCGAAAATGTGGACTGGATGGTCAAAATCATTGCACAGAAAACAGGCACTCATGCGCGCTGAGGGTGCAGAAGGTCGTGGCGAGACGGGGGTTTTGCTATGCTGAGCGCAGGACAGAAAATGGAGAGCGAAAATGACACAAGGCGCAGTGAAAACACCCGGTAAACGTTCGCAGGCGGTGAGCGCCAAGAAACAGGCGATCCTCAGCGCTGCGCTGGAGACATTTTCGCAGTTTGGTATTCACGGTACGCGCCTTGAGCAGGTGGCGGAGCAGGCCGGGGTGTCCAAAACCAATCTGCTCTACTACTACCCGTCAAAAGAGGCGCTCTATATCGCGGTGATGCAGCAGATCCTCGATATCTGGCTGGCACCTCTCAAGGCGTTTCGCGAAGAGCTGGCCCCGCTGGTGGCGATAGAGGAGTACATACGCCTGAAGCTGGAGGTATCGCGTGATTACCCGCAGGCATCAAGGCTGTTCTGCCTGGAGATGTTGCAGGGCGCGCCGCTGTTGCAGGCGGAGCTGACGGGAGATCTAAAGCAGCTGGTGGACGATAAATCGGCCATTATTGCCGGATGGGTCGCCAGCGGAAAACTGGCGCCCGTCGATCCGCATCATCTGATCTTCATGATTTGGGCCTCAACCCAGCACTACGCTGACTTCGCGGCCCAGGTCGAGGCGGTGACCGGTAAAACGCTCGAGGACGAGGCGTTTTTCCAGAGCACCCTGGAAAACGTACAGCGGATGATTATCGAAGGGATCCGCGTGCGCTAGTTTCCCGGCGGAAGAGGACAGCTTAAGTCGCCCTCTTCACACTGCATCAGCGTGGCCAGAAACGCTTCGCGCTCCGCGGTTTTCTCCGCCAGACACTGGTTAACAATCATTGGCTGAACGCTCCCACCTTCCGTACCCGAACCGATAAACGCACAGTCCGCGTCGCGCAGGCTAATCCACGCCTGCTGCGCCTTTTTCAGGAGATCGCGCTGAGGCGCTGCCGCACGTTTGATGGCGGCCTGATACGTCTCGTTGAGCTTTTTATCGGCGGCCTGGTACTGCTGCGCGCTACAGGTGTTCAGTTCAAGCTGGGTGGTCGCGTTATCGCACTCGTCGGCCAGCGCGCTGGCGCTCATGAGCAGGGCTGCACCTGCGAGAAATACTCTTTTCATCATCCCCTCCATGTAAAAAAGCCGGATACGCTGTGCTTATCCGGCCTGGGCTATTTTGTCGCCCCGGTAAGCGTAGCGTCACCGGGGAGAGTTTACACGATTAACCGATTGTCATCAGGCTGGCGTTACCGCCCGCCGCCGCGGTGTTAACGCTGAGCGAGCGCTCAACGTACAGGCGCTCCAGCAGCAGGTTGGTCTCCCCGCGGGCGAAGCCCTGCACCGAGACAATCGCGCCGCTGCGGGCCGCCACCTGCTCGCACAGTTCGCGCAGCTGGTCAGAATCACCGTGGTAGATCACCGCGTCAAACGGCTGGGTCAGCAGGGCATCGGCCTTCGCAAAGCGAATGCGGGCCGAGACCGCTTTTGGCAACTTTTTGGCGAGGTCGCGATGCAGGGCATCTTCCGGCCACAGCACCTCACAGCCCGTTGCCGTTGCGGCTGCCAGCTGCACCAGCGCATCCTCCTCGTTATCCGCCACGCACAGCACACGCTCGCGCGGCATCAGCGTCCAGGTGTTGCGCTCACCGGTTGGACCCGGCAGCAGACGCTGTGTTCCCGCCTGCGCCAGCTCGCCGTACTGCTGTGCAATCGCATGCAGCTCGGGACGATTTTCAGCCCACTTAATCAGCGCGTCCAGCGGCTGGGTCAGCACGGCTTTCACCTGCGCATCCACCGGATATTCCGCGTCCTGACGCGCCAGCGTCACGCCCAGCGCATTTTCCGGACGGTTTGCCAGCAGGCGGTACAGATAGAGCGGACCGCCCGCTTTCGGGCCGGTGCCGGAGAGACCTTCACCGCCGAACGGCTGCACGCCCACGACCGCGCCAACCATGTTGCGGTTGACGTACAGGTTGCCGACTTTAGCATTGCCGGTCACCTGGGCAATGGTTTCGTCGATACGGGTATGCACGCCAAGCGTCAGGCCGTAACCCGAGGCGTTGATCTGATCGATCAGCTCGTTGAGGTTGTTACGGTTGTAGCGCACCACGTGCAGTACCGGACCGAAGACCTCTTTTTTCAGCTCGTCGAAGCTTGCCAGCTCAATCAGCGTTGGCGGCACGAAGGTGCCTGTCTGCCACTCGCGGGCATCTTCGCTGTTCTCGCGCACCGCCTGGAACACCGGACGGCCTTTGGCACGCATGGTCTGAATGTGATTTTCAATGTTGGCTTTGGCTTCCGCGTCGATCACCGGCCCGATGTCGGTGGTGAGACGGCCCGGGTTGCCCATGCGGCATTCCGCCATCGCACCGCGCAGCATCTTCAGCGTGTGGTCAGCCACGTCATCCTGTAAGCACAGTACGCGCAGGGCGGAACAGCGTTGGCCCGCGCTGTCGAAGGCAGAGGCCAGCACGTCAACGACGACCTGCTCGGTGAGCGCGGAGGAGTCCACGATCATGGCGTTCATGCCGCCGGTTTCAGCGATCAGCGGGGTAGGACGGCCCTGCGCATCCAGACGGGTGGCGATGTTGCGTTGCAGCAGGGAGGCCACTTCGGTCGAACCGGTAAACATCACGCCGCGTACGCGGTTATCGGAGGTCAGTTTGGCCCCGACCGTTTCACCGCGCCCTGGCAGCAGCTGCACCACGCCCGCCGGTACGCCCGCTTCCAGCAGAATGTTAATGCCCTGGGCGGCGATCAGCGGGGTCTGCTCTGCCGGTTTCGCCAGCACGCTGTTGCCTGCGGCCAGCGCCGCGGCAATCTGGCCGGTGAAGATCGCCAGCGGGAAGTTCCACGGGCTGATACACACCACCGGGCCGAGCGGACGGTGGGTTTCGTTGTCGAAATCATCGCGCACCTGACCGGCGTAGTAGTGCAGGAAGTCGACCGCCTCGCGCACTTCGGCGATGGCGTTGCTGAAGGTTTTACCCGCTTCACGCACCAGAATGCCAATAAGCTGCTGCATCTGATCTTCCATCAGCACCGCCGCGCGTTCCAGAATGGCGGCACGCTCCTGCGGCGGGGTGGCAAACCAGATTGGCGCGTTGTTCACCGCGCTCTCCAGGGCCTGCTCCACTTCCGCTTCCGTGGCTTCGCGCACGTAGCCGACGATATCCTTCGGCTCTGCCGGGTTGATCACCGGCTGCATTTCACCGTCCTCAACGGACTGCTCAAGGATCGGCCTGGCCTGCCACTTCTGCAATGCGCTGTTTAGCAGGGCAGAAGAGAGCGACGCCAGACGGTGTTCGTTGGCGAGATCCAGACCCGCCGAGTTGACGCGACCTGCACCATACAGCTCGCGCGGCAGGGCAATCTTCGGATGCGGCAGACCAATCTGGCCTTCCTGCGCCGCCATCTTCTCAACGGCCTGTACCGGATCGGCCACCAGTTCGTCCAGCGGCAGGGTGGTATCGGCGATGCGGTTAACGAAGGAGGTGTTCGCCCCGTTCTCCAGCAGACGACGCACCAGGTAGGCCAGCAGGGTTTCGTGGGTACCTACCGGGGCATAGATTCGGCACGGACGGTTCAGCTTGCCGTCGGCCACTTTACCGGTCACTTGCTCGTACAGCGGTTCACCCATGCCGTGCAGGCACTGGAACTCGTACTGGCCCGGATAGTAGTTCTGACCCGCGAGGCTGTAGATCGCCGCCAGGGTGTGGGCGTTGTGGGTGGCGAACTGAGGATAAATCAGGTTCGGCACGCCGAGCAGTTTTTTCGCGCAGGCGAGGTAAGAGACGTCGGTATAGACCTTGCGGGTATAGACCGGATAACCTTCCAGACCTTCCATCTGGGCGCGTTTGATTTCGCTGTCCCAGTAGGCGCCCTTCACCAGACGGATCATCAGGCGGCGACGGCTGCGGCTGGCCAGGTCAATCAGGTAGTCAATGACGAACGGACAGCGTTTCTGGTAGGCCTGGATAACGAAACCAATCCCGTTCCAGCCCGCCAGCTCCGGCTCGAAGCACAGTTTTTCCAGCAGGTCGAGGGAGATCTCCAGACGGTCCGCCTCTTCGGCGTCGATGTTGATGCCGATGTCATACTGGCGCGCCAGCAGGGTCAGGGACTTCAGGCGCGGGTAGAGTTCTTCCATCACCCGGTCGTACTGCGCACGGCTGTAGCGCGGGTGCAGGGCGGAAAGCTTGATAGAGATGCCCGGACCTTCATAAATACCGCGACCGTTGGACGCTTTACCGATGGCGTGGATCGCCTGCTGGTAAGAGACCATGTAGGCCTGCGCGTCGGCGGCGGTCAGCGCCGCTTCACCCAGCATGTCGTAGGAGTAGCGGAAGCCTTTGTCTTCCAGCTTGCGGGCGTTCGCCAGCGCTTCGGCAATGGTTTCCCCGGTGACGAACTGCTCGCCCATCAGGCGCATCGCCATGTCCACGCCCTTGCGGATCAGCGGCTCGCCGCTCTTGCCGATGATGCGGTTCAGAGAGCGCGACAGGTTGGCTTCGTTATGGGTGGAGACCAGCTTGCCGGTAAACAGCAGGCCCCAGGTGGCGGCGTTAACGAACAGGGACGGACTGCGGCCAATGTGGGAGTGCCAGTTGCCGTTACTGATTTTGTCGCGGATCAGGGCATCGCGGGTGGCTTTATCCGGAATACGCAGCAGCGCTTCCGCCAGACACATCAGCGCCACGCCTTCCTGCGAGGAGAGGGAGAACTCCTGCAACAGACCCTGCACCATACCGGCGCGTCCGCTGGCGGTTTTCTGGTTACGCAGCTTGTCGGCGAGCTGATACGCGAGGCTGTGCGCCTGAGCGGCAACGGCTTCCGGCAGGCGCGCCTGCTCCAGGAGCATCGGCACGGCGTCGGTTTCGGCACGGCGGTAGGCGCCGGTAATGGCGGCGCGGCTGACGGACTGCGGCAGGATCTGCTCGGCAAATTCCAGGAACGGCTGGTGGTTCTCTTCAACGGCCGTCGCGGCCTCTTCGCTTTCGTTCGCTGCACCCGCCAGCAGGGCAGGCAGCTCCGGCAGACCTTCTTCACTCTCCAGTCTTTCCAGATAGTTAAAAATCGCCTGCTTGATTAACCAGTGCGGTGTGCGGTCGATGCGGGTCGCAGCGGTTTTAATCCGTTCGCGGGTAGCGTCATCCAGCTTAACCCCCATGGTGGTCATCCCCATGCCAAAACTCCTGTTGTTCTGTAATAGCGTTCTGTTGATAGCGTGAAATATCCACCATGTTGCAACTTTGTGCAACCGTGTTAAATGTGACCTGGTCTGCAAGCTGGAAAATGAATGGATTGTTAACGATTAGTTAGCTGTGAAAAAGAACGTGCGGCGGTTTCTGAGCCCAGTTTTTATGCGGTGCTTAACACTTTTTAAAGGTGCAACCCGTAAAAGCGTGAGCGAGTGCAACCTATAGGAAAGACGTATAAAACCAGGGATGAAATTCATGTAAATGCAGTGTTAAATCGTTTGTCAGTGGGATGCGTATACGGCAGGATAGCGCGCCCAACGGAAACACATACACACATCACTACGTTCCGGTGATGACATAACAAGGCAACCCGGACGGTTGTCGCTCGACATTTTGGAGAATTTGAATGGCTATTAGCACACCGATGCTGGTGACATTTCTCGTTTATATTTTTGGCATGATCCTGATAGGGTTTTTGGCATGGCGTTCAACGAAAAACTTTGACGACTACATCCTCGGCGGGCGCAGCTTAGGCCCGATGGTCACCGCACTCTCTGCGGGCGCTTCCGACATGAGCGGCTGGCTGCTGATGGGCCTGCCGGGCGCGATTTTCATCTCCGGTATCTCCGAAAGCTGGATCGCCATCGGCCTGACCGTTGGCGCGTGGATCAACTGGAAGCTGGTGGCAGGCCGTCTGCGCGTGCACACCGAAGCCAACAACAACGCCCTGACGCTGCCGGACTACTTCACCGGACGCTTTGAAGATAACAGCCGTATCCTGCGCATTATCTCCGCGGTGGTGATCCTGCTGTTCTTCACCATCTACTGTGCCTCCGGCATCGTGGCGGGCGCGCGCCTGTTCGAAAGCACCTTCGGCATGAGCTATGAAACCGCCCTGTGGGCCGGCGCCGCAGCAACCATCCTCTATACCTTCGTGGGCGGATTCCTGGCGGTAAGCTGGACCGATACCGTGCAGGCGAGCCTGATGATCTTCGCCCTGATCCTGACTCCGGTGATTGTCATTTTCACCGTCGGCGGCTTTGGCGAATCGCTGGAAGTGATCAAGCAGAAGAGCATCGAAAACGTCGATATGCTGAAAGGGCTGAACTTCGTCGCCATTGTCTCTCTGATGGGCTGGGGCCTGGGCTACTTCGGCCAGCCGCACATTCTGGCGCGCTTCATGGCGGCGGATTCTCACCACACCATCGTTCACGCGCGTCGCATCAGCATGACGTGGATGATCCTGTGTCTGGCGGGGGCGTGTGCGGTCGGCTTCTTCGGTATCGCGTACTTCAACAACAACCCGGCGCAGGCGGGCGCGGTGAACCAGAACGCCGAGCGCGTGTTCATCGAGCTGGCGCAGATCCTGTTCAACCCGTGGATTGCCGGTATTCTGCTCTCCGCGATCCTCGCGGCGGTGATGTCCACCCTGAGCTGTCAGCTGCTGGTGTGCTCCAGCGCCATCACCGAAGACCTCTACAAAGCGTTCCTGCGTAAGGGCGCGAGCCAGAAAGAGCTGGTGTGGGTAGGGCGCTTTATGGTGCTGGTGGTTGCGCTGGTGGCGATTGCGCTGGCGGCAAACCCGGAAAACCGCGTCCTGGGGCTGGTGAGCTACGCCTGGGCGGGCTTCGGTGCGGCATTTGGTCCGGTGGTGCTGTTCTCTGTACTGTGGTCACGCATGACCCGCAACGGCGCGCTGGCGGGGATGATTATCGGTGCGGTAACCGTTATCGTCTGGAAACAGTTCGCGTGGCTGGGCCTGTACGAAATCATTCCAGGCTTCATCTTCGGCAGCCTCGGTATCGTGGTGTTTAGCCTGCTGGGTAAAGCGCCGTCTGCGTCTATGCAGAAACGCTTTGCGGAGGCGGACGCGCACTATCACTCAGCGCCGCCGTCTAAGCTCCAGGCTGAGTAATTTTCCCCTCACCCTAACCCTCTCCCCGGTGGGGAGAGGGGATAGTCCTTTCACCTATGTGAGTCTTCATCAATGAGAATTAAAACAGGGTTAATGGTGGCAGCATTCGTGATGCTGGCGGGCTGTAGCGCACCCGCACAGCACGCGGCGGTGGAAACCTGCAAAGCAGAAAATCAGATGCAGCAGACCACGCTTTATTTCGGCTTAAACCGTCCTGCCGGGGCGCAAATCACAGGCAACGAATGGCAGCAGTTTGTCGACCAGGACGTGACGCCACGCTTTCGCGATGGTTTAACGGTATTTGATGCGCGCGGTCAGTGGCTGGGGAATGATGGAAAAGTGGCGCGCGAGCCGAGCAAGGCATTGATGCTGATCCACGCTAAAGACGCGCAGAGTGAGAAGAATATCGAAGCGTTGCGCGGGATCTATAAGTCACGCTTCGCGCAGGAGTCGGTGATGCGGGTCGACCAGCCGGTGTGCGTGCAGTTTTAATGAAAACGGCGGGATAACCCGCCGTTGTTGTATCGTAGGCCCGTGCAAGCGAAGCGCCGCCGGGCACAAAACTTACAGCACCAACCCCGCAAAGCTCGCCGACAGCAGGCTTACCAGCGTTGCCCCGTATACAAGGCGTAAACCAAACCGCGACACCACGTTACCCTGTTGCTCATTCAGACCTTTTATTGCCCCCGCCACAATGCCAATGGAAGCGAAGTTAGCGAACGACACCAGGAACACGGACAAAATCCCCAGCCCGCGCGGTGACATTTGATGGGCTATTTTTTGCAGCTCGATCATCGCCACAAATTCATTCGCCACCAGTTTAGTTGCCATAATGCTCCCCGCGCTTAAGGCATCGCTCAGCGGAATACCAATAAGCCACGCCAGCGGATAAAACACATAACCCAGAATCTGCTGGAAGCTCATGCCAAATATGCCGGAGAAGAGGGCGTTAATGGCGCTAATAAGGGCGATAAAGCCAATCAGCATCGCCAGAATAATCATCGCCACCTTAAAACCGGCCAGAATATACTCGCCAAGCATTTCAAAGAAGCTCTGGGATTCGTGCAGTTTTTCCAGCCTGATATCCGGCTCCGCTTCCGGGCGGGCCGGGTTAATAACCGAAAGAATAATAAAGGTGCTGAACATGTTCAGGATCAGCGCCGCGACGACAAATCTGGCGTCGAGCATAGTCATATAGGCCCCGACAATCGACAGCGAAACCGTCGACATGGCCGTGGCAGCCATCGTAAACAGACGACGCGAGGAGAGATCGCCCAGCACGCCTTTGTAGGCAATGAAGTTTTCCGACTGACCGAGGATCAGCGAACTCACCGCGTTAAAGGATTCCAGCTTGCCCATGCCGTTCAGTTTTGACAGCAGCGTCCCGATCACCCGAATAAAGATCGGCAGAATACGCCAGTGCTGAAGAATACCAATCAGCGCCGAGATAAAAATAATGGGGCAGAGCACGCCAAGGAAAATGAACGCCAGCCCTTTTTCACCCATCCCGCCAAAGACAAAATTCGTCCCTTCGGCAGCGAATTTAAGCAGCGACTCAAAGAAACCGGAAACGTATTTAATAATAAACAGGCCGCTTTCTGCGTGGAGGAAAAAGAACGCCAGCGCGATTTCGATCACGATCAGCTGTAAAACGAAACGAATACGAATTTTTCGGCGGTCGAAACTCACCAGCCAGGCGAGCGCAAGAATAATCACCAGCGCCAGCAGGAAATGGACAATTTTAAACATGGCTTATTTTCAGTTGGTTTTCGAGGCGGACATTTAGCCACAGCCCCGGTTAACCGTAAATGGGCATTTTCGTTATACCTTATAAACGTAACGGTTACTCAGGCAATTATTACTCCGCAATGCGTTTACATCTGGTCATCAAAACGCAACACATTTCGCTTGTTTTTCTTGTTGCCGTAATGATAATCACTATCACAAGAATTTACTTTTCTTTGCATCAGTTGACCGCGATAAACATTTAAGGTGTCGGCATGTTTGTTCCTTTTCTCATTATGTTACGTGAAGGCCTTGAAGCGGCCCTGATTGTTAGCCTTATCGCCAGTTATCTGAAGCGTACCCAGCGCGGACGCTGGATTGGCGTCATGTGGGTTGGGGTTTTCCTTGCTGCGGCGCTCTGCCTGGGCCTCGGTATCCTCATCAACGAAACCACCGGGGAGTTCCCGCAGAAAGAGCAGGAGCTGTTTGAAGGGATCGTCGCCGTGATTGCGGTGGTGATCCTCACCTGGATGGTGTTCTGGATGCGCAAGGTCTCCCGTAACGTGAAGGTACAGCTTGAGCAGGCGGTGGATAACGCCCTGCAAAAAGGCAACCACCACGGCTGGGCGCTGATCATGATGGTCTTTTTCGCCGTGGCGCGTGAAGGCCTGGAGTCTGTGTTCTTCCTGCTCGCGGCTTTTCAGCAGGACGTGGGCATCTGGCCGCCGCTGGGCGCGGTGCTCGGGCTGGCCACGGCGGTTGTGCTTGGCTTCCTGCTCTACTGGGGCGGCATTCGTCTTAACCTGGGCGCGTTCTTCAAGTGGACCAGCCTGTTTATTCTGCTGGTGGCCGCAGGGCTGGCGGCAGGGGCGATCCGCGCCTTCCACGAAGCGGGTCTGTGGAACCACTTCCAGGACGTGGCGTTCGATCTCAGCAACGTCCTGTCGACCCATTCACTGACCGGTACCCTGCTCGAAGGGATCTTCGGCTACCAGGAAACGCCCAGCGTCAGCGAAGTGGCGATGTACTTTATCTATCTGGTTCCGGCGCTGATCCTGTTCGCTATGCCGCCGCGTACCGGCTCGCAGACGTCGCGCGTAGCGCCGTAAGTGCTGTTTTAGTTACAACATACTTTTAAAGGGAAGAGTCATGGCCATTCAGTTCCGTCGTAGTGCGTTATGCGCAGGCATTACCGCGCTGTTCGTGTCTGCCTTCACCGCTCAGGCGGCAGATATTCCGCAGGTAAAAGTCACCGTCAACGATAAACAGTGCGAGCCGATGACCATCACGGTTAACAGCGGTAAAACGCAGTTTATTATTCAGAACCACAGCCAGAAGGCGCTGGAGTGGGAAATCCTGAAAGGGGTGATGGTGGTGGAAGAGCGCGAGAATATCGCGCCGGGCTTCAGCCAGAAGATGACCGCAAATCTTCAGCCCGGGGAATATGACATGACCTGCGGCCTGCTGACTAACCCGAAAGGTAAGCTGATCGTCAAAGGCGCAGCGACGGCGGACGCGGCCAAAGGCACGGCGCTGCTGAGCCTCGGCGACGCCATTACCGCCTATAAAGCCTACGTCACCAAAGAGACAGCGGACCTGGTGGCAGGCACCAAAGCCTTTACCGACGCGGTGAAAGCGGGCGACATCGAAAAAGCGAAATCCCTGTATGCGCCTACCCGTCAGCACTACGAGCGCATTGAGCCGATTGCCGAACTGTTCTCTGACCTCGATGGCAGCATTGACGCCCGTGAAGACGACTACGAGCAGAAGGCCGCCGATCCGAAATTCACCGGCTTCCACCGTCTGGAAAAAGTCCTGTTTGGCGATAACTCCACCAGTGGGATGGAGAAATACGCCGAGCAGCTCAACAGCGACGTGCTGGAGCTGCAAAAACGCATCAGCGAGCTGGCATTCCCACCGTCGAAAGTGGTGGGTGGCGCAGCGGGCCTGATTGAAGAAGTGGCCGCCAGCAAAATCAGCGGTGAAGAAGATCGTTACAGCCACACCGACCTGTGGGACTTCCAGGCGAACGTCGACGGCGCACAGAAAATTGTCGAGCTGCTGCGGCCTCAGCTGCAAAAAGAGAACGGCGAGCTGCTGGCGAAAGTGGATGCCAACTTTAAGAAAGTTGACGCTATCCTGGCGAAATACCGCACCAAAGACGGGTTCGAAACCTACGACAAGCTGACCGATGCTGACCGTAACGCGCTGAAAGGCCCGATAACCACCCTGGCGGAAGATCTCTCCCTGCTGCGTGGCGTACTGGGTCTGGATTAAGCGATGAACAAGCATGACGAATACGACGTGGCGGAACCTTCCCGACGTCGGTTGTTAAAAGGGGTAGGGGCGCTGGGCGGCGCGTTTGCCCTGGCGGGAGGCTGTCCGGTGGCGCATGCGGCAAAACCGCAAAGCGCCCCTGGCACGCTCTCCCCGGATGCGCGTATGGAAACGCAGCCGTTTTATGGTGAGCACCAGGCGGGGATCCTGACGCCGCAGCAGGCCTCGATGATGCTGGTGGCTTTCGATTCGCTGGCGAGTGATAAAGCCGACCTTGAGCGTCTGTTCAGGCTGTTGACCACGCGTATTGCCTTCCTCACCGCCGGCGGTCCCGCACCGGAAACACCGAATCCGCGCCTGCCGCCGATGGATTCCGGCATCCTCGGCGCGTTTATCGCTCCCGATAATCTGACCATCACCGTGTCGGTGGGGGAATCGCTGTTTGATGATCGCTACGGACTGGCGAAGCAGAAGCCGAAAGCGCTGCAAAAAATGACGCGATTCCCGAATGATTCTCTCGACGCGGCGCTGTGCCACGGCGATCTGCTGTTGCAGATCTGCGCTAATACCCAGGATACGGTGATCCATGCCCTGCGCGATATTATCAAGCACACCCCGGATCTGCTGAGCGTGCGCTGGAAGCGGGAAGGTTTTATCTCTGACCACGCCGCGCGCAGTAAAGGGAAAGAGACGCCGGTCAACCTGCTGGGCTTCAAAGACGGCACCGCCAACCCGGACAGCAGCAATACCGCGTTGATGAAGAACGTGGTATGGGTGACGGCGGATCAGGGCGAACCGGCCTGGGCGGTCGGAGGCACCTATCAGGCGGTGCGTATCATTCAGTTCCACGTGGAGTTCTGGGACCGCACGCCGCTGAAAGAGCAGCAAACTATCTTCGGTCGCGATAAGCAAACCGGCGCACCGCTCGGCATGAAGCACGAGCACGATGAACCCGACTACGCCCGCGATCCGAACGGGGATGTCATCGCGCTGGACAGCCATATTCGCCTCGCCAATCCTCGCACCAAAGAGACGCAATCCAGCCTGATGATGCGCAGGGGCTACAGCTACTCGCTGGGGGTGACCAACTCCGGTCAGCTTGATATGGGACTGCTGTTTGTCTGCTATCAGCACGATCTGGAGAAGGGATTCCTCACCGTGCAGAAGCGGCTCAACGGCGAAGCGCTGGAGGAATATATTAAGCCCATCGGCGGCGGCTATTTCTTTGCCCTGCCCGGCGCGCGTGACGCGAACGCCTGGCTCGCTCAGGGTCTGATAGAAGCCTGATAATCGTCCCTGCGACAGTTCGCGGGGACATTATTTTTTCGAAGGACTATCTTATTGTTATATTTCTGTAATATTTCTATATAAGACTGATTTTCCATGTAGGGGCAGTCCTAAAGTTGCATTCAGGTAAAATAAATGTTGCATTTATGATAATTCCTGATGTACTTAAGAGAAGACAGCGGTAGTTCCCGGCAGTGATGCTAACTCACTATGGAGATCGCGAATGGTTGCGTCCTGTACTGGACAAGGTAAACACATCAACCGCAGTACCCGGCGCGGAGGCTCAGACTCCGGCAGCGATTTCTTCACCACCAAATTCTCTCCTTCACCTCAAGAACCTTTTTCTACCGACGTGCATAACGGTGCGCGTAGCCGTTGTATATCGTCATCCGGTAATGCAAGCAATGGCTTACAAGGAAGCCAACCCTCTGATGTTCGTGCGCATAATCGTGCCGATGCTGGCGCGTGTGATGAATACCAACAACTCAAGGTGCTATCCATGGGAAGACAGAAAGCAGTGATCAAAGCTCGTCGTGAAGCAAAACGTGTGCTGAGACGGGATTCACGTAGCCATAAGCAGCGTGAAGAAGAATCGGTCACCTCGCTTGTGCAGATGAGCGGCGTAGAATCCATTGGCATGGCGCGGGACAGCCGCGATGCATCGCCAATTGTGGCGCGGAATGAAGCTCAGGCGCACTACCTGAATGCTATCGAGAGTAAACAGCTCATCTTTGCAACCGGGGAAGCCGGATGCGGGAAAACCTGGATCAGCGCCGCCAAAGCGGCGGAGGCGCTGATTCATAAGGACGTGGAAAGGATCATCGTTACCCGTCCGGTACTGCAAGCGGATGAAGATCTGGGCTTCCTGCCCGGCGATATTTCCGAGAAGTTTGCCCCGTACTTCAGGCCCGTCTATGACGTGCTGGTGAAGCGGTTGGGCGCTTCCTTTATGCAGTACTGCCTGCGACCAGAGATTGGCAAGGTGGAAATCGCGCCGTTCGCCTATATGCGCGGACGTACATTTGAAAATGCGGTCGTTATTCTTGACGAGGCTCAGAATGTGACCGCTGCGCAAATGAAGATGTTTTTAACGCGCCTCGGGGAGAACGTGACGGTTATCGTCAATGGCGATATTACCCAGTGTGACCTGCCGTCGGGCGTGAAGTCCGGCCTGAGCGATGCCATGTCACGTTTTGAGGAAGATGAGATGATAGGGGTGGTCCACTTCACAAAAGAGGACTGCGTCCGCTCAGCGCTGTGCCAACGAACGCTGGAAGTGTACTCCGACTAAGATCATTTCACATTTTAAGTCATTTCTTCCCGGCGTTATGCCGGGAAGCTTCCTTTATTCCCTCTGCACGCGTGGCTTTTTTAAATCATATTTATTTCCTATAGCATTCAACGGGATTTACGCCCCGTTTTGCGGTAATAATAATATTACTGTTAATTTGCTGCGAACGCTTTTTATACAGGTCACGGAAATGTGATATGTATTTATAATACCCACAAAATATCTATGAATATAATGATCATGCTAATTATTGGTTTAAAATTAAACGTGAATGTTGTCACAGAACATGACTAAGCAGTAAAAATTAAGTTGGTGTCTTTTGGGTAATTATCTATGTTTCGTACTTGTTCAGACAAAATTCTAAAAAGAAACTCGCCAGGGGATCGTTTCCTCTGGAACATCACGCTAAGGGTCATACATGAACGAACTGGTTAGTGCAATTAATGGTGTTATCTGGAGCCCGGCGTTAATATTTTTATGTCTGGGTGTCGGCCTCTATTTCTCGCTGCGTAGTCGCTTTCTGCAATTACGGCATATAAAACTTATGATTACCCTGATGTTTCAGGGGCGTCCTACCGAGGCAGGCGTGTCGTCGTTTCAGGCGCTGACGATGACGCTGGCGGGCCGCGTGGGGACAGGGAATATTGCCGGTGTAGCGACCGCCATTACCTTTGGTGGACCCGGTGCGCTTTTCTGGATGTGGATCGTGGCATTTTTGGGGGCAAGCTCTGCTTTTGTCGAATCCACGTTAGGTCAGGTTTATAAAGAGAAAATTAACGGCGAATATCGTGGTGGTCCTGCCTTTTATATTGAGAAAGGGTTAGGCGTGAAGTGGTACGCATGGTTATTTGCCATCGTAACGATTTTCTCCTGCGGATTATTACTGCCAGGTGTGCAGGCAAACTCTATTGGTGCGAGCCTGGATATTGCCTTTGGTCTGAGCCCAAATGTCACGGCGGCGTTACTTGCTGTGCTGTTGAGTTTTATTATTTTTGGTGGCGTAAAAAGGATTGCCAGCTTTAGCAGTATGGTGGTTCCGTTTATGGCGCTCGGCTATATTATTGTGGCGTGCGTGATTATCGCTATCAATATTGATCAGCTTCCTTCAGTTATATTGCTGATCTGGAAAAGTGCTTTTGGCCTTGAAGCTGGGTTTGGCGCTATTCTGGGCCAGGCCATCATGTGGGGCGTGAAGCGTGGCGTCTATTCCAACGAGGCGGCGCAGGGTACCGGGCCACATGCCTCCTCGGCGGCGGCCGTAAGCCATCCGGTGAAACAGGGGCTGGTTCAGGCGTTCTCCGTGTACATCGACACGCTGTTTGTCTGCTCCGCGACCGGGTTTATGCTGTTGATCACCGGGCTGTATAACGTGCAGGGCGTCGACGGCGCAGCGCTCTATACCGGAATAGCAGGCGTGGCCGCAGGACCGGGATATGTCCAGACGGCAATGGAAAGTATGATGCCGGGCTTCGGTAATTATTTTGTTGCCATCGCGCTGTTCTTCTTTGCCTTCACCACGATCATTGCTTACTACTACATCGCTGAAACGAATATCGCCTACATCAACCGTAAGATTCATCGCCCGTGGCTGACGTTCCTGCTCAAGCTGTGTCTGATGGCTTCGACGGTATATGGCACGGTACGCACCGCGGATCTGGCCTGGGGATTAGGGGATATCGGCGTAGGGCTGATGGCATGGCTCAACATTATTGCCATCGTTCTGTTGCATAAAAAAGCGTTTGCCAGCCTGAAGGATTATGAAATCCAGAATGCACAGGGGTTGGATCCACACTTTGACCCGGTTCGGCTGGGGATTAAAAATGCGGATTACTGGCTGGAGGAGCGTAAGGATGAAGCGGGTTTGAATATTGGCCAGAGACTTGCTCCCGAGGGAAAGCAACCGGCTGGAAAGCTGAATAGCTGAGGAATGGTTGAGACAGGCCCGTGCTTTTGTACGGGCTTTTTTTTGTAGGTGAGGCAGCTCGTGTCGCACCGGGGGGGATTGACTCGCTTCGCTCGCCCTGCGGGCAGCCTGTTCGCTATGCTCTCAGTCTGTCCAACTGGCTGCCGCCAGTTGTCGAACCCCAGTCGGGGGTTCTCATCCCCCCCTTTTCGGAGAATATAAAAGAAAAAAGCCCGTACTTTCGTACGAGCTCTCATCTTAAATATGGCGGTGAGGGGGGGATTCGAACCCCCGATACGTTGCCGTATACACACTTTCCAGGCGTGCTCCTTCAGCCACTCGGACACCTCACCATATTGTTTTGCTGCCTGACCGCTTGGGGGGCAACGGGGCGCTACTATAGGGAGTTGCGCTAAAACGGTCAAGCAGATTTTCAGCATTCGTGCTTGTTCGGTTAAGCCTTAATCAGCTTATGTCGCAGCGCGCAGGATTAACGCTGCGAATCGAGCACTTCGCTATTTTTCACCACGTCCTGCGCTTTGCTGTAGCTTTCGATCAGCAGCTGGTAGGCCGGGAAGATGTGTGTGTACACCTCAGCCCATTCACCCGCATCTTCACGGTTCCACGTGCGCTGAATTTCGGAAGCAACAGCAGCCGTGTCCATCGGCACCACGCCTGCCTGCACTACGCGCGCCAGGGTGATCTCCTGCGCCATTTTGCTGTAGGTGCCGGAGGCATCAATCACCGCAAACACTTTATATCCGTCCGCCACCGCGCTGATGGACGGGAAGGCCATGCAGACGCTGGTGATCGTCCCCGCGATAATCAGCGTTTTGCGCCCGGTGGCTTTCACCGCCGCCACGAACTCCGGGTTATCCCAGGCGTTGATCTCACCCTTGCGTGCCACATACTGTGCGTGCGGCGCGTTGGCGTGGATCTCCGGGATAAGCGGGCCGTTCGGTCCCTGTGGAACCGACGCCGTGGTGATCACCGGGATCTTCGCCAGCGAGGCGATTTTTGCCAGCGCTGCTGCACGGGCGCGCAGCTCAGGCATTGGCATGTCTCCTACGGTCTGGAACAGCCCGCTCTGGTGATCGATAAGCAGCATAACGGCATCGTTTACGTCAATAACGGGACGTGCACCGTTGAAGTTTGCAGGGGTAGACATAATGCGCTCCTTATTACGTTTAGATTTGGCCAAAGCGGCCGGAGTTGAAATCGCGAATAGCCTCGGCAATTTCGGTTTTACTGTTCATCACAAACGGGCCATAGCCCACGATGGGTTCATTCAGCGGCTCCCCGGCCATCAGCAGCACTTTGGCATCGCTGCTGGCTTCGAGATGCAGTTTGTCACCGCTCTGACTCAGCACGACCAGTTGCGCCTCACCGGCAGGCGTGATGCCGTTCACCGTCACGCTGCCTTCAACGACAACCAGCGCCGTGCTCCAGCCTTCGGGCTGATTGAGCGTCAGATGGCTACCCTGGCGCAGCGCGAGATCCCACACGTTCAGCGGTGAGAAGGTATGCGCCGGGCCGGTTACCTCTCCAAAACGGCCAGCAATCACGCGCAATGTTCCGCTGTTATCCGGCAGGGTGACCACCGGGATATCCGCCTGAGTGATGCTCTGGTAGCCAGGCGTCGCCATTTTGTCTTTGGCGGGCAGGTTGACCCACAGCTGCATCATTTTCAGTTCACCGCCTTTCTGCGAAAACGCGCTGGAGTGGAACTCCTCGTGCAAAATGCCTGCGCCTGCCGTCATCCACTGCACGTCGCCTGGGCCAATAACGCCGCCTCTGCCGGTGGAATCACGGTGCTCCACTTCGCCTGAGTAGACGATGGTCACCGTTTCAAAACCGCGATGAGGGTGCTCGCCCACGCCGCGTTTCGCGCCGTCCGCCGGGAAGGTATGCGGTCCGGCGTAGTCCAGCAGCAGGAACGGGCTCAGGGGCTCGCCGTGCGTCTGGTAAGAAAACATCGAACGAACCGGAAAACCGTCACCGACCCAGTGCGGACGAGGTGCGGTATACACGCCTGTTACGTTTTTCATGATTAACTCCTGATGTCCTGTTGATGGAATTAGCTTATATTCAGGGTTAATATCCCGGTAGATAGCAAAAATGACATACACTGTTCCTTAAATGGAACAATGGAGGCGTATGCAGGATCTCAATGATTTTGTATGGTTTGTGAAGGTGGTGGAGCATGGTGGCTTTGCGGCGGCGGGTCGGGCGCTCGATCAGCCTAAGTCGAAACTGAGCCGTAGGATTGCGCAGCTGGAAGAACGCCTGGGCGTTCGGTTGATCCAACGTACCACGCGGCAGTTTGCGGTGACGGAGGTGGGGCAGACGTTCTATCAGCACTGTAAAGCCATGCTGGTGGAAGCTGAAGCTGCGGAGGAGGCGGTGGCTGCTTTACAGGCTGAGCCGCGCGGTATGGTCCGGATCACCTGTCCTGTCACCTTGCTGCACGTTCACGTGGGGCCCATGCTGGCACGGTTTATGGCGCGCTATCCGGGGATCAACCTCCAGCTTGAAGCCACCAACCGCCGGGTCGATCTGGTGGCGGAGGGGGTGGATGTGGCAATCCGCGTTCGTCCTCGTCCGTTTGATGACAGCGATTTAGTATTAAGGGTGCTGGCGGACAGGGGTCACTGTCTGGTTGCCGGGCCGGCACTGATTGAACGGATGGGCAACCCGGCGATGCCCTCTGAACTCAGCGAGTGGCCGGGGTTAAGTATGGGGGCGGGCAAGCACCTGCATAAGTGGGAGTTGAGCGGGCCGGAGGGCGCAAAGGCAGAAATTCACTTCACGCCGCGCCTGGTGACTACCGACATGCTGGCGCTGCGGGAGGCGGCGATGGCGGGCGTGGGCGTGGTACAGCTGCCCATTTTGATGGTGAAGGATCAGCTGGCTTCAGGTGAACTTGTTCGGGTGTTGAATGCCTGGGAACCCAGACGGGAAGTGATCCACGCGGTGTATCCATCCCGGCGCGGCCTGCTGCCATCGGTCAGGACGCTGGTGGATTTTCTCACCGAAGAGTATGCAAAGATGGTTGAAGACTAGCTTTTTGTAGGTCGGGTAAGCGTAGCGCCACCCGACATAAAGAACGCAGGGAGCGAATCTCCTTACGGAGAATATAAAAGAAAAAAGCCCGTACTTTCGTACGAGCTCTTGTCTTGAATATGGCGGTGAGGGGGGGATTCGAACCCCCGATACGTTGCCGTATACACACTTTCCAGGCGTGCTCCTTCAGCCACTCGGACACCTCACCATATTGTCATCCCGTTGTTGTCGGGACGGGCGCTAATGTAAGGAAAAGCCGTACTGCCGTCAACCCACTTTTTCAGTAATTTAGCGTGTTTAGACAAACTTCAGGCAACCTGATTCCGAAATGTGCGAAATGCGCCTCTTTTATCAGCAACGCGGTTTAGCGATAAATTTGTTATGCTGGCAAGCCAGTTGAAAATGAAAATAAAACAGCGCAATAAAAGGCAATGACTATGGATATTATCTTCTATCACCCCACTTTTGATACGGCTTACTGGATTAACGCGCTCACGGCGGCACTGCCTGGCGCACGCGTTCGCGAATGGAAACAGGGCGATAATGAACATGCCGACTACGCGCTGGTCTGGCATCCCCCGGTCGAAATGCTTCAGGGACGCCGTTTGAAGGCGGTGTTTGCTCTTGGTGCGGGTGTGGATTCCATTCTCAGTAAGCTGAAGGCACACCCTGAAATGCTGCCGGAGGATATTCCCCTGTTTCGTCTGGAAGATACCGGTATGGGGCAGCAGATGCAGGAATATGCCGTGAGCCAGGTGCTGCACTGGTTCCGCCGTTTCGACGATTATCAGGCGTTTAAACAGCAATCCCACTGGGAACCGCTTCCGGATTATCAGCATGAAGATTTCACCATCGGCATCCTCGGCGCGGGTGTACTGGGTTCGAAAGTCGCCGAAGCGCTCGCGCCGTGGGGCTTCCCACTGCGCTGCTGGAGCCGGAGCCGTAAGGATTATCCAGGCGTCGAGAGCTTTGCCGGAACGGACGAACTCCCGGCGTTCCTGAAAGGGACTCGCGTCCTTATTAACCTGCTGCCGAATACGGCGGAAACGGTCGGCATTATCAATGGCACGCTCCTCAACCAGTTGGCAGAAGACAGCTACTTAATGAACCTGGCGCGCGGGGTACACGTTGTGGAAGACGATCTGCTGAAAGCGCTGGATAGCGGTAAACTGAAAGGCGCAATGCTGGATGTGTATAGCCGCGAACCGCTGCCAAAAGACAGCCCGCTCTGGGCACATCCGCGCGTGGCGATGACGCCTCATATTGCGGCCGTGACGCGACCGGCGGAGGCCGTGGCGTACATCTCGCATACCATCAGCGAAATAGAGAAGGGCAACGCGGTGACCGGACAGGTCGACAGACAGCGAGGCTACTGAGAGAAACCCGGCGTTCGCCGGGTTTTTGCTAATATTCGCCGCTGATAACTGCTATCCTTTGGAAAAACCGCAGAGGAGAGAAAGATGTATCCCGTTGACCTGCATATGCACACCGTCGCCAGTACCCACGCTTACAGTAACCTCCATGATTATATCGCTCAGGCGAAGCTGAAAGGCATTAAACTGTTTGCGATAACCGATCACGGTCCGGATATGGCGGATGCGCCGCACTACTGGCATTTTGTGAATATGCGTATCTGGCCACGCCTGGTGGACGGTATCGGGATACTGCGCGGCATCGAAGCGAACATCAAAAATACTGACGGTGAGATTGACTGCACCGGCCCGATGCTGACCTCGTTAGATCTGATCCTCGCCGGCTTCCACGAGCCGGTCTTTGCGCCCCAGGATAAAGAGACCAACACCGCAGCGATGATTGCCACTATTGCCAGCGGCAACGTGCACATTATCAGCCACCCGGGAAATCCGAAATACCCGATTGATATTCAGGCCGTGGCGCAGGTGGCAGCGAAGCACCGCGTGGCGCTGGAGATTAACAACTCCTCCTTTGTTCACTCGCGTAAGGGCAGTGAAGCCAACTGCCGCGAAGTGGCGGCGGCCGTGCGTGACGCGGGCGGCATGGTGGCGCTGGGCTCTGATTCACACATGGCCTTCACGCTGGGTGATTTCAGCGAGTGCCTGAAAATATTGCGGGACGTGAATTTCCCGGAAGAACAGATCCTGAACGTAACGCCGCGTCGTATGCTCGACTTCCTTGAGTCGCGCGGCATGGCGCCGATTGATGAATTTGCCGATCTTTAATTAATAACGGAATAAAAACATGAATGAGTTTTCCATCCTTTGCCGCGTGCTGGGCACCTTATATTACCGCCAGCCGCAGGATCCGCTGCTGGTTCCGCTGTTTACCCTGATTCGTGAAGGTAAACTGGCGCAGAGCTGGCCGCTGGAACAGGATGAGTTGCTGGAACGCTTGCAAAAAAGCTGCGATATGCAGCAGATTTCAACGGATTACAACGCGCTGTTTGTGGGGGAAGAGTGTCGCGTGTCGCCGTATCGTTCTGCCTGGCAGGAAGGTGCGACCGAAGCGGAAGTTCGGGCGTTTCTTTCAGAACGCGGCATGCCGCTGACGGATATGCCTGCCGATCATATCGGTACCCTGCTGCTGGCGGCCTCCTGGATTGAAGATAATGCAGGTGATGATGAGAACGAGGCGATTGAAACCCTGTTCGAAACGTATTTGCTTCCGTGGGTTGGCACCTTCCTGGGTAAAGTTGAAGCCCATGCCACCTCGCCGTTCTGGAGAGCGCTGGCTCCGCTGACGCGTGACGCCATCGCTGCCATGTGGGACGAGCTGGAAGAAGAGAACGAAGAGTGATTTGAATCACAAAAATCCTGCAACGATACATTTCAACTTGCACGTAATGTGCTTCTGATCTCATTTCTATGGTGCGCATCTGCTAAGATGCGCACCATGAACATACTACTTTGTATTGCAATCACGACTGGCATCCTCTCCGGCCTCTGGGGTTGGGTGGCTGTCTCTCTCGGCTTGTTGAGCTGGGCTGGTTTTCTTGGCTGCACGGCCTATTTCGCCTGCCCGCAGGGTGGTCTCAAAGGGCTCTTCATCTCCGGCTGTACTCTGATGAGCGGTGTGATTTGGGCGCTGGTCATTATGAAAGGCAGCGCGCTGGCGCCGCAGGTGGAAATCCTGGGGTACGCCATCACCGGCATTGTGGCCTTCCTGATGTGCGTTCAGGCAAAACATCTGCTGTTGTCCTTTGTGCCCGGCACGTTCATGGGTGCCTGCGCGACCTTTGCGGGGCAGGGGGACTGGAAGCTGGTGGTCCCTTCGCTCATGCTGGGGTTACTGTTTGGCTACGCCATGAAGAACAGCGGCCTCTGGCTTGCGGCCCGACGCGAGAAGAGCCAGAGCGTTCCTGCGGTAAGTAAATAAAAAAAGGCGAGACGGAAATCTCGCCTTTTTTATGCGCCGCCGATTATGACTCCGGCGGCACCGACATCTCACGGTATTTCACCAGCACCGCATTACTCACGTCACTTTTATTCTGAAGATCCCACAAGCCGCGATCGATACCGTCATTAATCAGGAAAATCACGCCGGTTTCGATGGCCGACATCAGACACAGCATGACCGGCTCGTTAGAGGTATAGCCAATTTCACCCTCCAGCAGACGCTGGTAATCGATAAAGCGGAACACCCCGGCCTGCACTTCATAAGAGAGAATCGTTTTGCTGGTGGTCACGGAGGATAATATCTCACCCGTGCTCACGTTAACCACGCGCAGGTTGACGGCAATCTGATCCAGCTGATACTGCGTGTCGGCCCCGATGCCAAAGTAACGCGCACCCGCGCCGCCCGATTTCACGTTACTTTCGTAGCCGATAATCGAGCCTTCCACCATGATATTGGCTGCGGTGAGAGACTGTAGCGGCATGCGGTTATTGACGCCAACGGTACCATTCTCCTGCGCGGCACGAATGATTTTTCGTTCGTTAAGCAGGTTTTGCAGCCCCTGACGTTCCAGCGGGATAAACCAGCGAGAATCTTTCAGGGCGGTGACCAGCATCGCGGTGGCGCTCTGCGGTACGGCCGTCGAGAAGTTACTGGCCGGATACGGTTTGAACTGGCCCGTCTCATCCTGAATGTTATAGACCGAGACGAATATCTTCCCGGTAGGGACCGGCAGATGCGTCAGATCCCGGTAGCTCTGGGCACGAGGCATCAGGGTGGGTTTAGCGGCTTCTTTTGGCGGGGCAGTTAAACAACCGCTTAATAAGCACACTGCAACTAAAATAAAAAAGCGCTGCATAATAATTGTCCTTATTTCGGGGTTGTTTAGAAATCAGTTGAACTGGTCTGCAAACCGGAAACCTGGATTGTCGACGTTTTACCGGTTTTTCGGTCTGTCACATTTAACTGAAGCTGCCCGTCTTTATTGGCAATATCGACGATAAAGTCGTTAGTGACCATCCGGCCGGGTTTTCCGGTATTAATGTTGGTTAATAAGCCACCTAATATTTGCGACTGGATGGCCTGAGTGAAATTATCCAGGGCCGACGGGGTCTCGATACCGAAATCATCGTCATAGCTGGGGTCTTTATAAGAGTTTTGAGCCTGAGCCTGGTTAAGCATAAAGGCTCCGTTATTCGGGTTGCCGCCAAAATTAGGGTTGCGGAACTGGAATGTCATATTTCCGGCCCAGCTCAACGGCGCAATGAGCATTAACGAAATCACTGTGTGTGCGAGACGCATTACAGCCTCCGAAATAGGTGTCGTTGCTAGAACTCATCTTTTGCTAAATCGCCTGTGCTCAAAAGGGCTTTGTCTAACTGTAGGCGGTTAATAGCTTCTTCTGTTTGTGCCAGCGCGAAAGCGACGTTCTGATCGAAGTCTCTTTTCGTTGGGAATAAAAAAGTCTGGTAAATAACGTCCTGATTAGCGGTTATTGTGATCCAGCTTCCCCACCGCGCACTGGGCCGTTCGTTGATGGTTAAGTTACCCGGATAATCGCTTTCCCACTTATCGCTGAAGGCACGATAAAAATCGTGTCCGACAGAGGTGACGGTGTGGTCGGTCAACAGTCCGGGAACTTCCACCTCAACAGCCTGAAGGTTTCCGGCAGCAAGCATAATGCCTGCTGCGGCAATCCAACTTAGGGTGCGTTTCATGCTATTAACGCCTGAGGTTATCGTTTGCCCACGACACCGCCTGCGTGCGATTTTTAACAGCTATCTTTTTGAAAAGATTATAAAGATGCGTCTTAACCGTATTTTCGCTGATAAATAACGAACGGGCGATTTCAATATTTGAAGCACCAATACGCAGTTTGTTCAGGATCTCTTTCTCACGGTGCGTCAAAAGTGCAGATTCTGAACTGTTATAGCGATAATTTCCGGAGTGGGTAATGAGGTAGCTGGCCAGTTTTTGCGAGAAATAACACTCCCCCCGCAATATGCCCTGCAAACCCTCCACGACACGGTTTTCTTCTTCAGTGACGTAAAACACGCCGTTAATATGCGGCCAGCTCTCAATATCGCGGAAAGGATACTCATCAGGCGTATTTAATAACAATACGCGGATATTATTGTTTTTCCTGCTTAAATTATCCTGCCAGTAATGGACCAGTTTTTTATCCGCTTCCATCATATCGAGAAGAATGATGCTGCCAGGAGCGATATCATCAAAAGAACGTTGAATATTATGCAGTTTCCCGTTAAGCGAGAGGCATTGTTTTAAATGCTGCAATAACGCTGTCGCTTGTAGGGAAGGTTTTGTGATCAACAATAATGTATGACCGGGTAAGCTATGGACTTCATTAAACATGATGAAACCCCACGTTATTTATGACACCCGGCAGCTGCCCTCGTATTATTGAAAAAGGCACCAGAAGTACTGACAGGTGTGGCACTGCTGTGTGTAGTTAAAAAACCTTCCTCCAAAGGAGGCGGTAAAATTAAAAACAAATAACGTACTGCTGTTTTCAATCTAGCTATTGCAAACTTTAAAGCAAGTGTTAATCATGTAACAGAATGTAAAATTCGATATTAAGTTGTGTATTTTGCAGGGTAAATAGATTTTAAGATAAGGGGAAAGTTGTACAGGTGTATAAACGTGCATAGATTTTGAAAGTCATACAATATATTATAAAGAATTGAATTATTGAGCTTTTAATTATTGTAAGCCAGCCGGTAAAAAGTATGAACTCAGCTAAAAAGTTAAGACTTCTCTAAGCTGGAAATTTTTCTTAAGAAAACTTGCTTCGTGTCACGCACCGGGCAAAAGACATTGCCATGTTTGTCTGTAGAAGCCGGTACAGGTTGGACAGCCTGTCTCGCTGTTGTCCAGGCGCTCAGACAAGAATTTATTTCTGCATTAGTGGTGTGTCGCGTCGTTTCAGGCGAGATTTACGACTTTGAGGTGAATGAGCATATAAAAATAAGGCACACGGGTGAGATATTAAATATGTTTCGGCAGACATACTCTTTTCCGTAACGCGGCGTTAACAAAACGAATCGCGTTAACGGGTAAAGACATACCTATTTTATAGCCAGGTCCAGGGTGACAGCATGAAAAACAAAATGTTGTTTATGATGTTTACATTACTGGGTGCGCCTGGGTTTGTAATCGCAGGTGATTCAGATTTAGCCAGTTCTGAATATAATTTTGCGATAAATGAATTAAGTAAAGCTTCATACAATCAGGCAGCCATTATTGGTCAACAGGGCTCAGGTAATAATGCTGATGTACGCCAGGGCGGTTCTAAATTGCTGTCCATTATTTCCCAAGAGGGCGGGAATAACCGCGCGCATGTTGATCAGTCAGGGACGTATAACCTTGCTTATATCGATCAGACCGGTAACGGCAACGATGCGAGTATTAAGCAGGGCGCTTTTGGCAACACCGCCATGATTATCCAGAAAGGCTCGGGTAACAGGGCGAATATAACGCAGTATGGTACGCAGAAAACAGCAGTTGTAGTACAGAGACAGTCGCAAATGGCTATTCGCGTTATTCAACGCTAGCGATGTGTGACGCCTTAATCAATCCGATGGGGGTTTACCATGAAACTTTTCAAAGTGGCAGTTATTGCAGCAATCGTAGTTTCTGGCAGTGCTTTCGCAGGTGCGGTACCACAATTTGGCGGCGGCCACGGTGGTGGCTGGGGTGGCGGCAATAACGGCCCTGACTCAACCCTGAGCATTTACCAGTACGGCGGCGGTAACTCCGCGCTTGCTTTGCAGACGGACGCCCGAGATTCTGAATTGACCATTACCCAGCACGGTGGCGGTAACGGCGCAGATGTTGGTCAGGGCTCTGATGACAGTTCTATCGATCTGCTGCAAAAAGGCTTTGGTAACAGCGCCACCATCGACCAGTGGAATAGCAAAGACTCTGTTATCAACGTGAAACAGTTCGGCGGCGGCAACGGCGCGGCGGTAGACCAGACAGCGTCCGGCTCAACGGTGACTGTGCACCAGGTTGGCTTTGGCAACAACGCGACCGCACATCAGTACTGATTCAATTCTGTACCAAAAAACAGGGCATGTGCCCTGTTTTTTTTCGGGAGGATCTCATGAGCACCTTCATTCTCCTTGCTGCGCTTGCCAGCCAGATAACGTTCAGCACCTCACAGCAGGCAAATATGACAACCATTATTCCTCAGGTCACGCTGGCAGACGCCTGCGAATGTCAGGTTGAGGTGTTATCTGTCCGACAGGGGCAAGCGGGACAAAGTACATCGCGGCAGAAAAATACTCTTTTTATACCCGCTAATCAGCCGATTGATTTAACGCGAATCAGTTTAAATATTCGTTCAGGGGATGCGGTAAAAATAATCGTCACCGTTTCCGATGGAAAATCGCTTCATTTATCACAGCAGTGGAACGCACCGGTAAGTACGCTTTAATAATTCATGAAATCAATGATTTAATAAAGTGGCGGCGCTGCACAGGTAAGCTATGCTGATATCAAGAACCCAGTCATCGGGTTGCTTAAATTGATACGTCATAACGGAGCGTTTTTACCCCTCAAGGACGAATTTCATTGAGGAGTACAAATAATGTTCAAATCCGCAGCGTGTATTATTTCTGGTCTGGGACTGATCCTGTCCTCTTTTTTATCTCCGGCTTATTCAGCAACTATAGAAAATGGTGGGGTGATTCATTTTCGTGGCGCGGTGGTCGCTGACCCGTGCGAAGTCACGCCCCGGCATCAGCAGTTTGCGATCTCCTGTCCGGAAAATAACCGTATGAAAACGCATACCATCAGTTATGACGAGGCGCTCCGGGGCCATCATCCTCATTCAGCTCTGGCCGCTGTCAGCATGAAATACCTGAATGAACAGAAAACGCTTGCGGTCGTTCAGGTCGATTACCGATAACCGACGTTTTTTTCACGGCAGTTTTTCTCCTTCTCCCTCTGCGATACACTGATGAAAAAGGCGGGTTGCAGAGGGTGTTTATGAGACCGCAAATCGACGTTATTCATGGCGATATCACGACGGTACACGTTGACGTGATCGTCAACGCAGCCAATTCCTCCCTGATGGGTGGGGGCGGGGTGGACGGTGCCATTCACCGGGCCGCAGGCCCTCAACTCCTTGAAGCATGCAAAACCGTGCGTCAGCAGCAGGGAGAGTGCCCGCCGGGGCATGCTGTTATTACGCTTGCAGGCGATCTCCCGGCCAAAGCGGTGATCCATACCGTTGGACCCGTCTGGCACGGTGGCGACCGCCATGAGGCTGAGATTCTGGAGCAGGCGTATCGGAACTGCCTGCGGCTTGCGGCGGATAACGGGTATAAGACCATGGCGTTCCCCGCCATTAGCACCGGCGTGTACGGTTATCCAAAGGAAGCGGCAGCTACAATCGCCGTGAATACCGTTTATCACTACCTTTCCCTCAAACCCATGCCGGAAAAAGTCATTTTTGTCTGTTTCGATGAGCACACCGCCGACCTGTATCAGCGGATTTTGACCGCGCGCAGCCAGGCATTTTGATGTCTGAAGTGCAAAAACGGCGCCCTGGAGGCGCCGTTTTGTTATCCCGCTTTAACCTGAGGTTTGCCTGAGAACAGGAAACGCAAAAGCGGGATCCGCAGATGGATTTCATACAACACGATGGCAATGCCAACCACAAAGACCAGGCCGGTGAAGAAGCCCAGCGCATTCGAGGCGATATGCGGCGTTATGTACGCCCCGAAAAACAGCGTCAGCGGATGGTGAACCAGGTAGATAAACAGCGAAGCATTAACGAAATAGGTGACGCGACTGGATTTAAAATTCAGCAGACGATGGCCAAGGGCGAACACCACGTTAACCATCCACAGGCCCATCAGCATCGTTATCACGCTCTCTGTCTCATACATCCACGCGTCCCCGCTGCCATAGCGCTGATTGAGAAGATAGGCGGCAAAGGCCAGCGCAGCACCCACCGCACACCAGGGGGAGGGGGTGGTAAACAGCGCTTTAAGCCGAGGATGAATAAATGCCAGCGCCCCAATCAGGAAGAAGGGAATGTAAAACAGGGTCTGCATCACCACGAAATTAAACAGCCCATCGCTCAGAATGGGAGGGTAGACAATGAGCAGGGTACGCCTGACGGCGGCATACGCGACCCCCAGCGCAAGAAACAGCAGAGACAGCTTGCCCAGGGTGATGTTGGCGAAGAAGGTCGAGGATGCGGTGCTCGCACGCTGGCGCAGCTGGCTGAAGATCAACAAACTCACCGTGGTTAGCACCACCAGTACCAGCAGGAACCAGAGGTGGGAAATCAGCTCCCAGACCAGGGTGTTGTATTTCTCATAGAAGGAGAGATTCGGCCAGTTTTCCGCCTTGCCTTTAACATGCTGCAACATGATGAACTGCGGCAGCGTCAGCAGCGGAATGGCCGTCAACATCGGTATGCCCACGCGCTCCACGCGCACTTTCCACCATCGTTTGAGGGGATAGCGCAAGAAGAGCATGTAAGAGAAATAACCGGAAATGACAAAAAACACCTGCATGCGGAAGGCATGGATAAAATCATTAAACAGCGTCAGCCACCAGGAGGGCATCTGGCTGTTCACGTGCCAGGTGTGGCTGGAATAGATCAGTGAAATATGAAAAGGGATCCCCAATAGCATGAGCCATGCGCGGATCGAGTCGAGGAAATATTCACGTTGTACAGGGGTTGTGCTCATATAACTTTGCGCATTCTCAGACTTTTCGCCTTATCCCTAAGGCTCATAATGGTTACATTCGGAGCCAACCCTACACCAAGACCGACACCCTGTCTCCAGGATAAGCACGCAAAGTGAAAAGCGGGTTCTTTCATTTGCTTAATCCATGAGCCAGCGAGCTGAACAAAGCAGTGATAATGTTGTCGGATTGCCTGAGTTTCCATTAAAATGGATCGGATCGATATAAGCACACAAAGGGGGAAGTGCTTACTTATTATGAAACATAAACCACAAATGATGAAAATGCGTTGGTTGGGTGTAGCAGTGCTGTTGTCACTGTATACCTCATCTGCACTGGCCTTTAACATCGATGATGTCGCAAAACAGGCTAAATCGATGGCGGGCAAGAGCTACGAAGCGCCAAAAAGTAACCTGCCCTCCGTTTTCCGCGACATGAAATACGCGGACTATCAGCAGATCCAGTTCAATCACGATAAAGCGTACTGGAACAATATTAAAACCCCGTTCAAGCTTGAATTTTACCACCAGGGTATGTACTTCGACACGCCGGTTGCCATCAACGAAGTGACGGCGACCGCGGTACGCAAAATCAAGTACAGCCCGGATTATTTCAATTTTGGCGATGTGCAACACGATAAAGACACGGTAAAAGACCTCGGCTTCGCAGGCTTCAAGGTGCTTTATCCGATTAACAGCAAAGATAAAAACGACGAAATCGTCAGCATGCTTGGCGCCAGCTACTTCCGCGTGATTGGCGCGGGGCAGGTGTACGGGCTTTCTGCGCGCGGTCTGGCAATTGATACCGCGCTGCCATCAGGTGAAGAATTTCCACGTTTTCGCGAGTTCTGGATCGAACGTCCAAAACCAACCGACAAACGTCTGACAATTTATGCGCTGCTGGACTCCCCTCGTGCGACAGGCGCTTATCGCTTCGTGATCATGCCAGGGCGTGACACGGTGGTTGACGTACAGTCTAAAGTTTACCTGCGCGATAAAGTGGGCAAACTGGGCGTCGCGCCGCTGACCAGCATGTTCCTGTTCGGGCCGAACCAGCCCTCTCCGGCGACCAATTTCCGTCCTGAACTGCATGATTCCAATGGCCTCTCCATTCATGCGGGTAATGGCGAGTGGATCTGGCGTCCGCTGAACAACCCGAAACACCTCGCCGTCAGCAGCTTTGCGATGGAAAACCCGCAGGGCTTTGGTCTGCTGCAACGTGGCCGTCAGTTCTCCCGCTTTGAAGATCTGGATGACCGCTACGATCTGCGTCCAAGCGCCTGGGTTACGCCGAAAGGCGACTGGGGTAAAGGCAAGGTTGAGCTGGTTGAAATTCCAACTAACGATGAAACCAACGATAACATTGTGGCGTACTGGACACCGGATCAGCTGCCTGAAGCCGGTAAAGAGATGAACTTCAAGTATGCGATCACCTTCAGCCGTGACGAAGACAAACTGCACGCACCGGATAACGCGTATGTGATGCAGACGCGCCGTTCGACGGGTGACGTGAAGCAGTCCAACCTGATTCGTCAGCCGGATGGCACGCTGGCATTTATCGTGGACTTCACCGGGCAGGATATGAAAAAACTGGCCCCGGATACTGCCGTGACGGCACAGGCCAGCATTGGCGATAACGGTGAAATCGTTGAGAACGCCGTGCGTTACAACCCGGTCACCAAAGGGTGGCGTTTGACCCTGCGCGTGAAGGTGAAAGATCCGAAACAGACCACTGAAATGCGCGCCGCGCTGGTCAGTAACGATAAGCCGCTGAGTGAAACCTGGAGCTATCAGCTACCTGCCAATGAATAATACATCTGAATATATTGATGCCATGCCGCTGACGGACATTGAAAAAGCGGCACTCCCTGCGAGCGACATCCGCGCGGTTCATACCGCGCTGGATGGTGAACATCGTCACTTTTCCCGTGATGATGATACGCCGCTGGGGTCAGTGAAGGCACGTCTGGAGCAGGCATGGCCGGACTCGCTGGCAGAAGGGCAGCTAATCAAGGATGACGAAGGGCGTGACCAGCTACAGGCGATGCCGAAGGCCACGCGTTCCTCCATGTTCCCCGATCCGTGGCGCACCAACCCGGTGGGCCGCTTCTGGGATCGCCTGCGTGGGCGTGACGTGACGCCGCGCTATCTGTCACGTCTGACCAAAGAACAGCAGGCATCCGAGCAGAAATGGCGTACCGTGGGAACGATTCGTCGTTACATTCTGCTGCTGCTGACGCTGGCGCAGACGGTTGTCGCCACCTGGTACATGAAAACCATTCTGCCGTACCAGGGCTGGGCGTTGATTAACCCTGCTGACATGATTGGCCAGGATATCTGGGTCTCCTTCATGCAGCTGCTGCCGTATATTTTACAGAGCGGCATTCTTCTGCTGTTCGCGGTGCTGTTCTGTTGGGTCTCCGCCGGGTTCTGGACGGCGCTGATGGGCTTCCTGCAACTGCTGATGGGGCGTGACAAATACAGCATTTCCGCGTCGACGGTCGGGGATGAGCCCCTCAATCCTGAGCACCGTACCGCGCTGATCATGCCTATCTGTAACGAAGACGTTGACCGCGTATTCGCCGGGCTGCGTGCTACCTGGGAGTCCGTGAAGGCGACCGGTAACGCGGCGCATTTCGACGTCTATATCCTGAGCGACAGCTACAATCCGGATATCTGCGTGGCGGAGCAAAAAGCCTGGATGGAGCTGATTGCCGAGGTGCAGGGCGAAGGGCAGATCTTCTACCGTCGTCGTCGTCGTCGTGTTAAGCGTAAGAGCGGAAACATCGATGACTTCTGTCGTCGCTGGGGTAACCAGTACAGCTACATGGTGGTACTGGATGCAGACTCCGTGATGAGCGGCGACTGCCTGAGCGGGCTGGTCCGTCTGATGGAAGCCAACCCGAACGCGGGAATTATTCAGTCCTCGCCAAAAGCGTCCGGTATGGACACGCTGTATGCGCGCTGCCAGCAGTTTGCGACCCGCGTCTACGGGCCGCTGTTTACTGCCGGTCTGCACTTCTGGCAACTGGGTGAATCCCACTACTGGGGCCACAACGCCATTATCCGCGTGAAGCCATTCATCGAGCACTGCGCCCTGGCGCCGCTGCCGGGTGAAGGGTCGTTTGCCGGGTCCATTCTGTCGCATGACTTTGTGGAAGCCGCGCTGATGCGTCGCGCAGGGTGGGGCGTCTGGATAGCCTACGATCTGCCTGGCTCGTATGAAGAGCTGCCGCCGAACCTGCTGGATGAGCTCAAACGCGACCGCCGCTGGTGTCACGGTAACCTGATGAACTTCCGCCTGTTCCTGGTGAAAGGGATGCACCCTGTTCACCGTGCGGTGTTCCTGACGGGCGTTATGTCCTATCTGTCTGCGCCGCTGTGGTTTATGTTCCTGGCGCTCTCAACCGCGTTGCAGGTTGTGCATGCCCTGACGGAGCCGCAGTACTTCCTGCAACCGCGCCAGCTGTTCCCGGTGTGGCCGCAGTGGCGTCCGGAGCTGGCGATCGCGCTGTTCGCGTCGACCATGGTGCTGCTGTTCCTGCCTAAGCTGCTCAGTATCATTCTGATCTGGTGCAAAGGTTCGAAGGAGTACGGTGGTTTCTGCCGCGTGACCCTTTCACTGCTGCTGGAAGTGCTGTTCTCGGTCCTGCTGGCGCCGGTGCGTATGCTGTTCCATACGGTGTTTGTGGTGAGCGCGTTTCTGGGATGGGAAGTGGTGTGGAATTCACCGCAGCGTGACGATGACTCTACGCCGTGGAGTGAAGCCTTTATGCGCCACGGCTCTCAGCTGCTGCTGGGCCTGGTGTGGGCCGTTGGTATGGCCTGGCTGGATCTGCGTTTCCTGTTCTGGCTGGCGCCAATCGTCTTCTCGCTGATCCTGTCGCCGTTTGTGTCGGTGATCTCCAGCCGTTCCACGGTGGGCCTGCGTACCAAACGCTGGAAGCTGTTCCTGATCCCGGAAGAGTATTCTCCGCCGCAGGTGCTGGTGGATACCGATACCTATCTGGAGCAGAACCGCAAACGCACGCTGGATGATGGCTTTATGCATGCCGTGTTTAACCCGTCATTCAACGCGCTGGCAACCGCGATGGCGACAGCGCGTCACCGCGCCAGCCAGGTGCTGGAGATCGCCCGCGATCGCCACGTTGAGCAGGCGCTGAACGAGACGCCAGAAAAGCTTAACCGCGACCGTCGTCTGGTGTTGTTGAGCGATCCGGTGACGATGGCACGGCTTCACTACCGCGTGTGGTCCTCTCCGGAGAGATACTCTTCGTGGGTGAACTACTACAAGGACGTGAAGCTCAATCCGCTGGCCCTGAAGGCGAAGTAAGTTGTTAAGTAGGGCGGGTAAGCGAAGCGCCACCCGCCAAATAAAATACCGGCTTAATCGCCGGTATTTTTTTAGAGGTCAGAAATGAAAGTAATCATTGTCGTCATGATGGCATGCCTGCTCAGCGGTTGCGGCAGCATTATCAGCCGCACCATCCCCGGGCAGGGCCACGGGAATCAGTACTACCCCGGCGTACAGTGGGATGTCCGTGATTCCGCATGGCGCTATCTCACCGTGCTCGATCTGCCGTTTTCGCTGATTTTCGACACGCTACTGCTGCCCATCGATGCCAGCCACGGCCCCTACGAGTAGCGGTGACTTATCGCTCGTCCCATTCGTCCGCTGCGGCCTGACCCTCTTCGGTATCCAGCGGCGGTTCGAGCTGAAACTCACCTTCGTCCCATTCGTGCAGCGTATTTTCTTCCAGCCACTCCTGACGTAACTCAATTTCGTCATAGTCGCCGTCGAATACCGCCTGCGCACCTTCACCACTCAGTATCGGCAGACATTCACCATCTTCACCTTCATCAGCAAAGAATTCGGCCTGCCACATAATATCACCGTCCTGTAGGACGTATTTTTGGATATTGAGTTGTTGCACGTCAGCATCTTCTTCCTCAACGCCGGGATTATCGGCGAGGAACTCTTCGCGAGCGGCATCAATTGCTTCTTCCAGCGTGGCGTACATGGTCATTGGTGTCTCCCTGTTTTTCGTGAAGGTATTCAGGGAAAGAATAGCTGATTATGTGATTTTGCAAGTATGAATGCGAAAATTAGCCGTCACGATGTTGTCTTATTCGCGCCGGGCGTAGCGCCCGGGATAAGCTGAGCCACGAATAAACGGCGTTGAACAGCACGACGCCTGCCGTCACGATAAAGACCGCCCGGAAACCGAAGCTGGCCGAAATCCCCGCGCCAACCAGCGGTCCGGTGACGTTACCCAGATCGCGAAACGACTGGTTATAACTGAAAATACGACCGGCTATCTGGTTGGTGGAGTTATAGACCAGCAGCGTCTGTACAGCCGGGAGTAGCGCACCATCCGCAGCCCCCAGCAGGAAGCGCAGGACGCCGAGCTGCCACGGAGACTGCACCAACGCCATGGGGATCAGCAGCAGGACGGAGACGATCAGGGCGCAGATCAGGATCTTTTCCGGGCCGATACGGTCTCCCAGCTTGCCGAGCCTCGGCGCGCTCAGTAGCGCCGCCACGCCGGGAACAGAGGCGATTAGGCCGCTGATAAAGGCGATATTGCTGACGTTTCCCGCCAGGTCGCGTACGTAGAGCGTCAGTATAGGCGCGATTGAACCGGTGGCCACCTGGATAATCATGGTGGTTACAAACAGGCTCAGCACCAGCTTTGGGTTTTTCAGCGAGGCCAGCACATCCCGGGCGTGCAGCATCTCTTTTTTGGCCACGGGCGTGAAATTCTCGCGGATACAGATAAGCGTCACCAGGAAGCAGAGGAACAGCACGCTGGCGGTAATGAAGAATACCGGCCGCAGTCCGTAGTGGTCGGCCAGCAGCCCGCCCGCCAGTGGGCCCAGCAGTGCGCCGCTTACGCCGCCAGTGGATAGAGTGCCCAACGCCCAGCCGCTTTTCTGGCGCGGGATTTGGGTGGCGATCAGGGCGTTGGCGTTAGGGATAAATCCCCCGAGCAGGCCCAGAAGCGCGCGTAGTATCAGGAACTGCCAGACATTCTGCGCCACCCCCATCAGCAGCATAATGATCGCCATGCCGAGCGCGGAGCGCAGCAGCATAATTTTGCGGCCTTTGCGATCCGCCAGCCCACCCCAGAAAGGCGACGCAATGGCGGAGAACAGGAACGTAATGCTGAACACCAGGCCGGACCACATATTCAGGGCGCTATGTCCGGTGACGCCGAGCTGTTCAACGTAGAGGGGCAGGAAGGGCATCACCAGGCTAAAGGCGGCGCCAGTAAGAAAACAACCCAGCCACGCAACCGTCAGGTTACGTTTCCAGTTTATGGGAGCATCTGTGGGGGACATAACTATCCGCATAATGAGGTGCAGGGCACCGTGAACAGTGAGGTAATAAGCCTGCTAATTATGCGCCCGGGGTATGATTGCCGCAATGACGGGGAGCTTTTAAAGCTAAAACAACATGCGGCCCGGAAGGCCGCACGCAGGTTAATACCGGGAAGGAACGCCCTGAGGCCGGGTTTTAAAGCGGCGATGCAGCCACATGTACTGCTCCGGGGCGAGCATAATGCATTTCTCGACAACGCCGTTCATCCAGCGCGCGGTGGTTTCTGCATCAATCAGCGGTGGCGCGAGTTCCGGCTCCAGCATGATGAGCTGATAGCCTGAACCGTCTGGTTTACGGCGCGGTACAAACGGCACGATAGCCGCTTTGGACATCCGCGCCAGCATCCAGGTCCCGGTGGTCGTCGCGGCATCTTCCACCGCAAAGAACGGGACAAACACGCTGGATTGCGGGCCATAGTCATGATCCGGGGCATACCAGACCACTTCACCTGATTTCAGGGCGCGGATCATCCCTTTCAGGTCTTTGCGATCGATCATGCTTTTATTGGATCGCATGCGTCCGTTGGTCTGGATCAAATCGATCACCGGATTATCGTTAGGACGATAAACGCCTATACCCGGCGCCTGCATGCCGAACATGCGCGCGCCAATTTCGAGCGTCAGGAAATGAACGCCAATCAGCAGGACGCCAGTCTGGTTGGCCTGAAGAGTATGCACCGGCTCCATGCCGGTCCCGGCCACTTCCGTCCAGCGCGCCATGCGTTTATCCGACCAGAACCAGGCCATACCGGTCTCCATCAGCCCCATGCCGACAGATTCGAAGTTTTTAACCACCATGTCGTGGCGCTCAGATTCACTCATCTGAGGAAAACAAAGCTCAAGGTTACGATACGCGATCCTGGCGCGACGCTTCATAAACTGCTGAGCAATGCGGCCCAGTCCTTTACCCATGCGGAAAATGACGGGATAAGGCAACTGTACAATTAGCCACAACAAGCCAATGCCTGACCATGTTAACCAATAGCGGGGATGCAAAAGCGCGGCAGTAAATTTCGGTAACTGGGTCATGTCTGTCCTGTGTTCTAACGTCCTGAAAGGATATTGTCTCATTTTTTAAGGCATAGCCAAAATGTCTGTCATCGAAACATGAAAGAATATGCAAATGTTAAGTCTGATTAATCAGGTTGACTGAAATGTAGCGTAAATTGTGTGGATGTAAATTGTCTTTGTTTGCTATATCATGCCGACCGATTTTTAATTCTCAACGATTGCAGGACTTGTACACCATGCCAGTGTTACACAACCGCGTTTCGAATGAGATGTTGAAAGCGCGTATGTTGGCCGAAACCGAACCGCGCACAACGATCTCTTTCTATAAGTATTTCACCATTGATGATCCCCAGGCGACCCGCGATGCGCTTTACCAGGCTTTTACCGCCCTGAACGTGTTTGGTCGCGTCTATCTGGCGCGTGAGGGGATTAACGCGCAGATCAGCGTGCCGGAAAGCAAGGTCAGCGCCTTCCGCGACCTCCTTTACGGGTTTGATCCGGCGCTTAACGGCTTACGCCTGAACATTGCGCTGGATGATGACGGTAAATCATTCTGGGTGCTGCGCATGAAGGTGCGCGAGCGTATTGTGGCGGATGGCATTGACGATCCGAGCTTCAATGCCGCTAATGTGGGGGAGTACCTGAAGGCCGCTGAAGTGAACGCGATGCTCGACGATCCGGATGCGGTGTTCATTGATATGCGTAACCACTATGAATATGAAGTGGGGCACTTCGAGAATGCGATGGAAATTCCTGCCGACACCTTCCGCGAGCAACTGCCAAAAGCCGTTGAGATGATGCAGGAGCATAAAGACAAAAAGATCGTTATGTACTGCACCGGGGGGATCCGCTGTGAAAAAGCCAGCGCCTGGATGAAGCACAACGGGTTTAATAAAGTCTGGCACATTGAGGGTGGGATCATTGAGTATGCCCGTCGCGCCCGTGAGCAGGGTTTACCGGTGCGTTTTATCGGTAAGAACTTTGTGTTTGACGAGCGTATGGGCGAGCGAATTTCAGAGGACGTTATCGCGCACTGCCACCAGTGCGGTACGCCGTGCGATACGCATACCAACTGCAAAAACGACGGGTGTCATCTGCTGTTTATTCAGTGCCCTGCATGTGCCGAGAAGTTTAATGGCTGCTGTAGCGAGCTGTGCAGTGAAGAGAGTATCTTGCCTGAAGAAGAGCAACGTCGTCGCCGTGCCGGACGCGAGAACGGGAATAAGATCTTTAATAAATCCCGGGGCCGACTGAATACCAAACTGGGTATTCCGGACCCGGAGTAAAACACTGCCCGGCGGCGCGAAAGCCTGCCGGGCCTGTTTTATGACTTCTGCTGAACGCCTTCCACCGAAATAATCAACTCAACATCCTGCGATGCCGGGCCTAAATCCGTGGTGATATTAAAATCTTTTAGATGAATTTTGCCTGCGGCTTCAAATCCAGCACGTTTGCCACCCCACGGATCGTCGCCCTGTCCAATTAATTTGGCATCCAGTGTGACCGGTTTTGTTACGCCGTTCAGCGTCAGATTACCGGCAATAGCGAGCTTATCACCGTCTTTCTTCACCTCTGTCGACGCGAAAGTAGCTTGCGGGAATTTGCCCACGTTCAGAAATTCAGCGCTGCGCAGATGTTTATCACGCTCGGCGTGATTAGTGTCGACGCTGTTGGTATTAATGGTGACGTTCACTTTATCGGCAGCAGGGTTTTTCTCGTCGAAAGTAAATGTGCCATCGAAATCATTGAATGTGCCATATAACCAGCTGTAACCCAGATGCTGAATACGGAAATTGACAAAGGCATGCTGGCCCTCCTTATCAATTTTATAGTCAGCGGCAATGGCCGAACCGGTGGTAAATAGCAGCGAACCTAATGCGATACCCAACAGGCGTTTTTTCATTTTATGCTCCAGAGTCAACTGACGAACGGCCAAGCATGCGCTTCAGCGTATCGTCTTTATCAATAAAGTGGTGTTTCAGGGCCGCAAGGCCATGCAGGACAGACAGGATCACCACGCTCCATGCCAGCCACAGATGAACCACACCTGCGGTGTCAGCCTGTGAACCGGCGTCAGCCAGCGTGGCTGGGACGTCAAAAAGCCCAAACACGCTGATCGGTTTACCGTCTGCGGTGGAAATGAGATAGCCGCTGATCAGAATGGCGAACAGCAGGGCATAGAGTGCGATATGTGCGCCAACAGCGCTTATGCGGGTAAGTCGGCCATGGCTTTTGGGCGCTGGAGGGGGCGGAGAGATATGTCGCCAGATCACGCGAAAAACCAGACCCATCATCAGCAGAACCCCAATGCTTTTGTGCAATTCGGGGGCCTGATGATACCAACCGTCATAATAGCTTAATGTCACCATCCAGAGGCCAAGACCAAACATGGCATAGACGGCAAGTGCAAAAAGCCAGTGTAAACACATGGATATTATTCCGTAGCGACGGGAGGAGTTACGCCATTGCATATGAATTTCCGTTCTCAAATGACTGAGCAATAAAAATGGACGGGTTAAATAAATAATGCAACTGAAAAAAATGAATAATGTTTTTTATTTAATTTATTTCAGCGAATTTGAATGTGTTTCCGCAATGTATTTCAATCGCTTCGTTCAATAAATTTGAGGTGACGTTTTTTAAAAAATATAAGTTAAATAAATTTAAAGGAGTGTCAATAAACGTCAGCGAGGATTTTCAGAAGAATACAATATAGATAACGTCAATGATCGCCAGCAGCGACCAAAGAACAATGTAGAGCATGAAATGCTCGCGGATGTTATTGATAAGGTAATTCACCAGTCTGCGCATCATGCCCCTCTCGCTAAACAGGCCCCGGTTATTCGGAGCCTGTAGAGGTATTATCGGTTAAAGCGCGAGAGCGCGAAGGGCTTGAGATCAAACGAAGGCGCGATCCCCTGCGCAAACTGGGCGGCGATTTCACCTAACACAGAGGCAAATTTAAACCCGTGACCGCTGAGCCCGGTTACGAGCAGGGTGTTATCGTGTCCCGGCAGGGTGTCGATGATAAAATCTTCATCCGGGGTGTTGTCGTAGGTGCACGCTGCGCCGTAAAGCAACCCGCCTACGCCCGGCAGGATATTACGCAGGAACGTGAAGGCTTCGGAACCATCCTGCGGATAAGCGCCGTACGGCTTGCGTTCTTCCGCAGAGGAAATTACCTGCCCGCCGTTATGTTTGCCAATCTTGAGCGCGTCTTTTTCCGAGGGAAAACCGTAGAACTGGTCGCCATTGGGTAACTCGCCTGTAAACGCCGGGAATTTGTTCTGACTGCTGTAACGCCCGTCAGACTGGAACCAGGAGAAGACTTTTCGCACCGGCTGGATGGGCAGGTCCGGCAGCAGTTTCGTCACCCACGTTCCCGCACTCACCAGCAGACGCGTGGCGGTATATTCACCTTCAGAGGTGGTGACGGTTGAACCCTCTGCATGGTGGGTGATGCCCGTGACCGGACAGTTGAACAACTGTGCGCAGCCCGCTTTGGCGGCGAGATCAATCCAGGTCTTAATGGCCGTTTCGCTGTGCAGTACCCCGGAATTGGCTTCAAACAATCCAATGTAGTCTTCAGGAACAGAAATTTCCGGCCAGCGCGCCATGATGCCGTTTGCATCCAGACGCTCGACGTCCAGGCGGTAGGCTTTCGCGCTCTCCTCGACGGTCGCCAGAAACGTGGAGCTGGCTGGCCCCAGGTTAACGACCCCGGTGCGCTCAAAAATGCGATCTTCGGTGAGGGCGGCCAGCTCATCCCACAGCGTCTGAGCCCGAAGCACCAGCGGTACATAACGTTCACCTTCACCATAAGCGTGACGGATCAGACGGGTATCGCCGTGATGGCTTCCTTCAGAGTGGGGGGGAAGGTGGGCGTCAATCATCAGCACTTTCAGACCCGCCTGCGTGGCGTAATAACCGGCGGCAGATCCTACGGAGCCGCTTCCGATAATGATTAAATCGTATTTCATAGGCTTCTCTTTACTAACGCTTTGTTAGCAGAGTAATTAACTAAGCGGGCTTATACAAGAGCGAAATAAATAAGGCACCGCGAGGGTGCCTGTTGAGTGAAAAGGGGTATAAGGTCAATGCCGTTTATACTCATTTTCCTGATAGTCGCCAGATTCTATTTTTGCGATGCCTGCTTCTAAAATAGAGATAAACTGACGGGCGACGTCTGTTGTAAGCCACAGCGTCTGTCCAACTTCCGCTTCATCACGGTTTTGCTGATTTGGGGTCTGGTAGTGCAAACGCAGCATCAGCGCATCGTAGCTGTCTACGGTGCTGATATCCCAGCCAACAAGCGGATGGGTCTGGATGACTTCACTATTCTTTTCCATTATAACCCCCTTAATGCGTGTTAGAAGACAACGACTTTGAGGTTCAATGCATGTTTTTCTGAAAGCAATTTCAGTATATCAATTAATAAGGGTTCAGAAGGAAAAAATAAACGGGTAGCAACACATTTTTATGCTTTTTAGGATTGTTCGAACAATAAAACGCCATCTTGTTCACGATTTTCTAAGAAGATGCTGAAATATTTTGAACTTTCAGGAGACGAAACGAAAAAAAGCCGGGGCGACCCGGCAAAAAAACACAATGAGGGAGCAAATTTTAATCAGTGATGAACCAGTCGTCGGCGCTTTCCCATGTTTCCTGCAAAATTTCGCTGATGCGTTCTTTGTCTTCTTTCGCGCCGCCGATGACGGAAAGATGGTTTGCTGTCGCATAACGTACCGTTACGGCGCCATCGTTTTCAGGAAAAGTGCTGTTAATACGTCGGGATAGTTCACCCGCCAGAGCGTCGAGTGCGCCAGCAGGCAGGACGGTGGATTTGGCTATGGTGACTTCGATACGCATAAATGCCCCCTGTGCAATATACTGTTTATTTATACAGTTATATTGTCGGTTTGACAACAGGGGGGCGCGATTTTTTTAGCGTTTTACCGTCCAGTTTACGGTTTCACCGGCCAGGAAGGGGATCAGCGTATCGTCGGTGAGCGCAATCGACGCTTCAACCTGGCTTTCTTTGCGCTCCAGCTCAATGAACGTGTCATTAACCGGCAGACCGTAGAAACGCGGGCCGTTAAGGGAGCAGAAGGCTTCGAAATGGTCTAACGCATTCATCTCTTCAAACACGGTTGCGTAACTTGCCAGGGCGGTCGGGGCGTTAAAACAGCCTGCACAGCCGCAGCTCGCCTCTTTACGGTGACGGGCATGCGGGGCGGAATCCGTGCCGAGGAACGCGCGCGGGAAGCCGCTGGCGACCAGCTCACGTAGCGCCTGCTGGTGGATGTTGCGCTTGAGGATCGGCAGACAATACAGATGTGGGCGAACGCCGCCCACCAGCATGTGGTTACGGTTAAACATCAGGTGCTGAGGGGTGATGGTGGCAGCGATCAGCTCGTTACCGTCGCGGACGTACTCTGCGGCATCTTTAGTCGTAATGTGTTCAAACACCACTTTCAGCCCTGGAAGACGCTGGCGCAGCGGCTCCATGACCGTTTCGATAAAACGTGCTTCGCGATCGAAAATATCAATGTCAGCGTGGGTCACTTCCCCGTGCACCAGCAGCGGCATGCCCAGTTTTTGCATACGCTCCAGAACGGGCATGATGGCGTCAATGCTGGTCACCCCATGGCTGGAGTTGGTGGTGGCATTCGCCGGGTAGAGCTTCGCGGCGGTGAACACACCTTCGTTAAACCCGCGCTCAACTTCATTCGGATCCAGCGAGTCCGTCAGGTAGCAGGTCATCAATGGGGTAAAATCGTGTCCGGCCGGAACGGCGTCAAGGATACGCTGGCGATAGGCAATCGCGGCCTCGACGGTAGTGACTGGCGGAACCAGGTTAGGCATAACAATCGCACGGCCATAAATTTCGCTGGTATACGGCACGACGGTTTTCAGCATGTCGCCATCACGAAGATGGATATGCCAGTCGTCTGGGCGGCGGATTTTGAGAACCTGGGATTGTACAGTCATGGAAGCTCCGGCTTGAAAGAGATCAGTCATAAGAGGGCTGTTTTTGCCGGACACAAATCATAAGCGGAAACGTTTTCGTTTGCACACTATTCCGTTAAAAAAAACGGGCGCCTGAGCGCCCGGAGTGTTTAGTCGGTGAAAGGGATGATGATTTCACCCGGTTTCACCTCTATCCCTTTGGCATATTTTTTCGCCAGAGATTCGCCTTTGCTCTTGTCTTCGCTCAGAACATAGGCAGGCTGTTGGTTAAAGTAGTTCTGCAACGACTGGTTGAGATACGGCATCAGCGTTTGCAGCACCGGTTTCATTTTATCCGGCGTCACAACCGCATCGACGATTTCCATCTCTTGCAGGAATATTGCCCCTTTCTCTTTATTAAAGACCGGCAGCGCCTTGAGCTTCAGCTTGATATCCGCTTTCTGATTGCCGAAGAGCGAGGTCATATCGAGGCTGGCATCGCCGGAAAGGGTGACTTTGTTAGGCTCCTCGCGCCCAATCTGGCTGGCGAGATTTGTCAGGACGATATGCGCATCCGCAAGGCCGGGCACGCCGATATCTTTTGAAAAGTTATTATGTTTTTCCAGCGCCTGATTAATTTCCTGCTCACTGACGGTGTACTGCGTAAGCTGGTTACATCCCACCAGCAGACCACTGACAATTAACGCAGCGGCAATAACGATCTTTTTCATGGCGTTCCTCAACATAAAATCGGCGCATCTGTCCTGATACGCCAGTATGTCAGGGTGATCCAACAGAAACCAGCAGAAAAAACTGATAATGAAAGGGGTCAGGCGCCAGGCTCCAGCATCCCGCGGGTGCTGCGTTTATCACTGAACTGCCACCAGAGGGCAATCAGCGTCATAAAGCCGACCATGCCGAGCATGACCCACGGCAGCTCCGGCTGATGGAGCGCTTTTCCGGCATCAAACAGCCAGCCGCCACCGGTGTAACCCAGTGCGCCGCCAAGCGCCAGCCCGAGACGGCTGAAGCCCATGTAGCTGCCGCGGGCCCGGGCGTCGGCAAGTGACGCGCTCAGCGTTTCACGGGCTGGCTCGGCAATGATTGAACCAATATAGAAGGTGCAGATGAGCATAAACAGTTGCTGAAGCGAACTCACCAGGCCGATGGGCATCATGCTCAGCGTCATCAGCAACAGCCCGGCCATCAGACGGTGCTCAAGCCGGAAACGGCGCTCGCTCCAGCGGGCAATCGGATAGAGCAGCGTCAGAGAGAGGCAGGCCTCAATGGCATACATCCATTTCACCGCTGCCGGCGTGCCGGCAATATCGTTAACCATAATGGGCAGCATCAGCATGACCTGCACGGCGAGCATGTAGTAGCCGGTCAGGGTTAACACATAGGTGACGAAGCGTTTATCGCTCAGCACGCGGTCAAGCCCTTCCCGCACAGGCGCCTTCACCGTCGACAGCTTCCACGCGGGCAGAAACAGACCGTTAAACAGCGCGCAGAGAATAAACAACACCGCGCCGGTGGCGCAGACCAGGCGGAAATCGTATTGCAGCAGCCAGCTTCCCAGCAGGGCGCCCACCACCGCGCCAGCGCTGTCCTGCATCATCAAAATGGAGAAGAAGCGCCCCCGGTGTTGCGGACGGATAAGCTTAACCACCAGCGCGGTACGCGGTGGGTCGAAAAGGGTGCCGCCAATCCCGGAAAGGAAACAGGAGAACCACAGCAGCCAGGGTTCATGAGCGATTGCCATGGTGGCGAATCCCGCCGCACGTAACAGCATGCCGGTGACGATCATCGGTTTCGCGCCGAAGCGGTCGGCTATTGCGCCGCCAAACACGCCCAGACCCTGTTGTACAAACTGGCGTAGACCCAGCGCGATCCCGACCATCAATGCCGCCCAGCCCATTTGATCGACAAAACGAATCGATATAAGCGGAAAAACGACAAAAAAGCCGAGCACGACCAGCATGTTATCGACGAGCAGGAAATATTTACCCAGGCTCCTGGCCTGTGATACGCGGGACATTTTCCCTCCAGGGAAAATAAAAGGTGAGCACGCTAACATTCTGCGGTGTCGCCGGGCTTTTTCCCATACCCGCTGGCGACAATATTTTTTTATCAAAAAGGTGCTTTGATAGAGAGTTCTCATCGAAAAATGTGAAAAGCGATCAAAATGGTATGTCACTGTTTTCACAGAAGGCACAGGCGCAGGTATAGTAAAGCTAACAGGCAGAGCAGAAGCGACGGGAAGGAGTGGTAACGATGTTTGGCTATCGCAGTAATGTGCCAAAAGTGCGTCTGACGACGGACAGGCTGGTCGTTCGTCTGGTGCATGAGCGTGATGCCTGGCGTCTGGCGGATTATTACGCCGAGAATCGCCAGTTTTTAAAACCCTGGGAACCCGTTCGGGACGAGAGCCACTGCTACCCCTCTGGCTGGCAGGCGCGCCTCAGTATGATTGCGGAATTTCATAAACAGGGAAGTGCGTTTTATTTCGCGCTTCTCGATCCGGAAGAGAAAGAGATCGTTGGCATTGCCAATTTTTCAAACGTGGTACGCGGGTCGTTTCACGCCTGTTACCTCGGGTATTCCATCGGTCAGAAATGGCAGGGGCAGGGGCTCATGTTTGAGGCGCTGACGGCGGCGATTCGCTACATGCAGCGCACGCAACATATCCATCGCATTATGGCCAACTACATGCCGCACAATAAGCGCAGCGGCGATCTGCTGGCCCGCCTGGGGTTTGAGAAAGAGGGCTATGCCAAAGATTATCTGCTGATTGACGGCGAGTGGCGGGACCATGTGCTCACCGCGCTCACCACGCAGGAGTGGACCGCGGGTCGTTAAGGAGAAAAAATGAAATATCAGTTAAATGGCGCCGAAGCGCGCGTGGTCGGCTGCCTTCTGGAAAAGCAGGTCACCACGCCGGAACAGTATCCTCTGTCCGTGAATGCCGTCACGATGGCCTGCAACCAGAAGACGAACCGTGAGCCGGTGATGAACCTTGGCGAGCACGAGGTGCAGGATACCCTTGACGAGCTGGTGAAGCGCCACTACCTGCGCACCGTCAGCGGCTTCGGTAATCGCGTCACTAAATATGAACAGCGCTTTTGTAATTCCGAATTTGGCGATTTAAAACTCAGCGCCGCAGAAGTGGCAGTGATCACCACGCTGCTGCTGCGCGGAGCGCAGACGCCGGGTGAACTGCGCACACGCGCCTCCCGCATGCATGAGTTTCAGGATATGCAGGACGTTGAACAGACGCTGGAGGGGCTGGCCTCACGCGAGGACGGTCCTTACGTGGTGCGTCTGCCCCGCGAGCCGGGCAAGCGTGAAAGCCGCTACATGCACCTGTTTAGCGGCGACGTTGAGCCCTCTGCGCTGGCCGTAGAATCCGACACGCCAGCATCAAACGACAGCCTGAACGCGCGCGTGGCGGCCCTGGAAGACGAGGTTGCCGGGCTGAAGCAGCGTCTGGATGCGTTACTCGCACATCTGGGAGATTAATCGTGACAACATTACGCATTGGTGTTGTGGGGCTGGGAGGGATCGCGCAAAAAGCCTGGCTGCCCGTTTTAGGCGCCGCGTCCGACTGGACGCTGCAAGGGGCGTGGTCGCCCACCCGCGAGAAAGCAGAGCGCATCTGCAAAACCTGGCGCATCCCTTATGCCGGTTCGCTACAGGATTTAGCCCGTGAATGTGATGCGGTATTTGTGCATACCTCAACCGCGACGCACTACCAGATGGTGAGCGAGTTGCTGAACGCAGGCGTTCACGTCTGCGTGGATAAACCCCTGGCGGAAAATGTACAGGATGCTGAGCGACTGATTGAGCTGGCCGCGCGTAAAAAGCTGACGCTGATGGTCGGCTTCAACCGCCGTTTTGCGCCGCTCTATCAGCAGCTTAAAGCGCAGTCCGGCTCGTTCGCCTCTCTGCGTATGGATAAGCACCGTACCGACAGCGTGGGGCCTAACGACCTGCGCTTCACGCTGCTGGATGATTATCTCCACGTCGTGGATACGGCCCTGTGGCTGAGTAACGGAAAAGCCCAGCTGCAAAGCGGCACGCTGCTGACCAACGAGCAGGGTGAGATGGTTTACGCCGAACATCATTTTGCCGTTGAGCATTTGCAGTTGACGACCAGCATGCATCGTCGGGCGGGCAGCCAGCGCGAGTCCGTGCAGGCCGTTACGGATGGCGCGCTGTATGACGTCACCGATATGCGAGAGTGGCGGGAAGAGAAGGGCAATGGCGTGGTCGCGTTACCGGTTCCCGGCTGGCAAAGCACCCTGGAGCAGCGTGGCTTTGTGGGCTGCGCGCGTCACTTCATCACCTGCGTGCAGAATCAGACGGTTCCTGAAACGTCCGGGGAGCAGGCTATTCTGGCGCAGCGCATTGTGGAACGACTCTGGCGCGAAGCCATGTCGGAATAACGCGTTGTAACATCTGCCGATAGTAATTCGTTGAAATCCGGTTAGACTAAGCGCCGCTTGTTGGCTTTGCCGGGTGGCGCTAACGCTTGCCCGTCCTGGAAATCCGTAGGGTTGTGGAACTTCACGTTAATGAACTTATTAAAATCGCTGGCGGCCGTCAGCTCGATGACCATGTTTTCCCGCGTGCTTGGCTTTGCGCGCGACGCCATTGTGGCAAGGGTCTTTGGCGCCGGGATGGCGACTGACGCCTTTTTCGTCGCCTTTAAGCTGCCGAACCTGCTGCGCCGTATTTTTGCCGAAGGGGCCTTTTCACAGGCATTTGTTCCGATCCTCGCAGAATATAAAAGCAAACAGGGCGAAGATGCCACCCGCGTCTTTGTGGCCTACGTTTCCGGATTACTGACGCTGGCGCTGGCGATCGTGACCGTCCTGGGGATGCTGGCAGCGCCCTGGGTGATCATGGTGACGGCGCCGGGTTTTGCTGACACAGCGGATAAATTTACCCTGACCACCCAACTGCTGCGTATAACCTTCCCCTATATTCTGCTGATTTCGCTGGCGTCGCTGGTGGGTGCCATCCTGAATACCTGGAACCGCTTCTCCGTTCCGGCCTTTGCCCCCACGTTCCTCAACGTCAGCATGATTGGCTTTGCGCTGTTCGCCGCGCCGCATTTTAACCCACCGGTGCTGGCGCTGGCCTGGGCCGTGACCGTCGGCGGCGTGTTACAGCTTGCTTACCAGCTTCCGCACCTGAAAAAAATCGGCATGCTGGTTCTGCCGCGCATTAATTTCAAAGATGCGGGCGCAATGCGCGTTATCAAACAGATGGGACCGGCGATACTCGGCGTGTCCGTTAGCCAGATCTCGCTGATCATCAATACCATCTTCGCCTCTTTCCTGGTGTCGGGCTCGGTGTCCTGGATGTACTACGCCGATCGTCTGATGGAGTTTCCATCCGGGGTGCTGGGCGTGGCGCTGGGGACTATTCTGCTGCCGTCGCTGTCGAAAAGTTTCGCCAGCGGCAACCACGATGAATACTGCCGCCTGATGGACTGGGGCCTGCGTCTCTGTTTTCTGCTGGCGCTGCCAAGCGCGGTGGCGCTGGGGATCCTGGCAAAACCGCTGACGGTTTCATTGTTCCAGTATGGAAAGTTCACCGCCTTTGATGCCGCCATGACCCAGCGTGCGCTCGTAGCCTACTCGGTGGGGCTGATGGGGCTGATTGTCGTGAAGGTGCTTGCGCCCGGTTTCTATTCACGTCAGGACATCAAAACGCCGGTTAAGATTGCCATTGTGACGCTGATCATGACGCAGCTGATGAACCTGGCGTTTATTGGACCGCTGAAACACGCGGGGCTGTCATTGTCGATTGGTCTGGCGGCCTGTCTGAACGCCGGGCTGCTGTACTGGCAGCTGCGCAAGCAGGATATCTTCACACCGCAGCCGGGCTGGGCAAGCTTCCTGCTGCGTCTGGCGATTGCGGTAGTGGTGATGGCGGCCGCGCTGGTTGGCATGTTGTATGTCATGCCTGAGTGGGCGCAGGGCACCATGCCTTACCGCCTGATGCGTCTGATGGCCGTGGTGGTGGTCGGTGTGGTGGCGTACTTTGCCACGCTGGCGGTGCTTGGCTTCAAAGTGAAAGAGTTCACCCGCCGCACGGTATAAACGCCAAAAGGGGAGTTCACCGGAAGGTGCTCCCCGCTTCATGACGTGCCGCTACTGCGTCAAATCGAAATCTTTTTCCCACCCGTGATACGTGCCGTGGCCGTCTGACCATCCGCACCGTACAGCCCCGGCTCTTTATAGGGCTTTAACACTTCAAGCGCCTGCTGATTACGGATAATCTGTCCTTCCAGCAGCCAGCCGTTATGCTGGTTGAGATCGCGAAGATGCTGGGTTTTTTCTGTAATGGTCTGCCAGCGTTCGTTGATCTCATCATTGGCGCTGCGTTTCGCGTCTTGCTCAGCGCGTCGCTGTTTTTCCAGATAATCCAGGGTCGCCAGCAGCGAGCTTTTATCTTCAGTTATGCGTTGCAACGCGCTGCCGTTGATTTGACCAGAAGAGAGGTGGTGCTGTTCTGCATCCATCACCGTTTTCAGGTCGTTCAGGACCACCGTCATCTGATCCAGTATTTCTGACAGTCGACTCATACGGTTAGTTACTCTGGAGGAAACTCTGTGCGTCCTGAATCAGCGCATCAGCGATTTTGCTGGTATCCATTTTCAGTTCGCCGTTACGGATAGCCGTTTTCAGCGCTTCAACACGTTCCATGTTGATATCGCTGCTGCCTGGCTGCATCAGCTTCGACTGCGCATCGCTCAGCGTGACGCTGGTGCTGTTAGCCGTCGACGTTTTTTCCAGACGCGTTTTATGCGGGGCAGCCTCATTCGTTTCGCGAGGTTGTACAGTGCTAACCGGCTTCAGGGCTGATGTACGATCAATGCTCATAGTGTTGTCCTCATCGAGGGTTCGCGGCGTTTGCGCCTGACATCATCATTTGTTGAATATTTATCGGCAGTCGCCGCGAAATCTTTAAAAAGATTACAGGTTAATCAGAATATTCCCATCAGGACCGACCGTGCCGCTGACCACCTGGCCTGAGGACATTCTGACCCGGGCATTTTGCGCCACTGCGGCATTATTCAGCGCTTTTCCTTCACTGTTGATACTAAAGCCTTCGCCATTGGCGACCACCATCACCTGTTGTCCCGCTTTCACCCGCCACGCCTGGCGCAGCATGGATAGCTGTATCGCCTGTCCAGGAGCGACATCGCGCAGGCTGACCGCCTCCTGAGCCTGGTTGATATCCAGCATCGTCCGCGGTGGAAGCTGATCCAGACGGCCTCGCTTCAGCGTTACGCTGTCAGGTTGCAGCAGGCTGCCCCGGGGAATGGGAACGGCGGCGACAACATAATTGCCCGTCGCCTGAACCGCAACCTGTAAGTAGCGTTTTTCATTGGCGCAACGCGCCAGCACGTTCACGTTGCCCCATAAGCGGGTGCTGCCGGTCACGCTAAATGACGGGGCTTCGCAGGAAGGGTAAAGGTTAGGCGGGGAGCGCACGGTCACGCGTACGTCATCGCTGAAACCGGCCAGTTTCTGCGCAAAGAATGCATTGAGCTGGTCCTCTAACCCCTCAGCCTGCACCAGAGGGCTTAAAAGCAGTAGGGTCGCCGCCAGGCCACGTTTAAAAGTCCGCATCGCACGTTCCACCATGTCCAGAATTTAGCAAATTCTACCCGCAGTGGTTTTCCATCAACGCAACAAATAGCGACGCATTTTGCGCTTATTCCGTCGATAGGGGAGACGGGGTGAGATTTAAGCTGTGAACTGAAATTTTCTCATCAGCGGAGGAGACATGCTCGATAAACTCGACGCCGCGTTACGTTTTCAGCAGGAAGCGCTCAATTTACGCGCCCAGCGGCAGGAGATTTTAGCCGCCAATATCGCCAACGCGGATACCCCCGGGTATCAGGCGCGCGATATTGATTTTTCCAGTGAACTCAAAAAAGTGATGGAGCGTGGACGTGCCGAAGGAACGGGTGTCTCACTGGCCCTGACATCCTCACGTCATATTCCCGCTCAGGCGATGACCGCGCCAACGACCGACCTGCTTTACCGTATTCCCGATCAGCCCTCACTTGATGGTAACACCGTCGACATGGACCGGGAGCGCACACAGTTTGCCGATAACAGCCTGCAATACCAGACAGGTCTGACGCTACTCGGCGGGCAAATTAAAGGCATGATGACCGTCCTACAGGGGGGCAATTAGTAAATGGCCTTGCTGAATATTTTTGATATCGCCGGTTCGGCATTAACGGCGCAGTCCAAACGACTGAACGTGGCCGCCAGTAACCTGGCCAACGCCGACAGCGTGACCGGCCCTGACGGGCAACCGTATCGCGCTAAACAGGTTGTCTTCCAGGTTGATGCTGCACCGGGTGCGGCAACGGGCGGCGTAAAAGTGGCGGACGTGGTTGAGAGCCAGGCACCCGACAAGCTGGTTTACGAGCCTGGCAACCCGCTCGCGGATGCCAGCGGCTACGTGAAAATGCCGAACGTGGATGTGGTCGGGGAGATGGTGAACTCCATGTCCGCGTCGCGTAGCTACCAGGCAAACGTCGAAGTGCTTAATACCGTGAAGAGCATGATGCTCAAAACACTCACTCTCGGCCAGTAAAGGAGACACGCATGTCCATCGCCGTAAACGTGAATGACCCGACAAATACCGGCGTCAACAGCACCAGCAGTGCGACCGGTTCCAGCTCTCTCACCGGGAGCAATGCCTCCGATTTACAGAGCAGCTTTCTGACCCTGCTGGTGGCACAACTGAAAAATCAGGACCCGACCAATCCGATGCAGAACAACGAACTGACCACGCAGCTTGCGCAGATCAGTACCGTCAGCGGCATTGAGAAACTGAACACCACGCTCGGCTCGGTCTCCGGTCAAATCGATAACAGCCAGTCCTTGCAGGCCGCCAACCTGATCGGTCACGGGGTGATGATCCCGGGGACCACGATTCTGGCGGGCACCAGCACTACCGATGGCACGTCCACCACCACCACGACGCCGTTTGGCGTTGAGTTGCAGCAGCCGGCCGACAAAGTCACCGCCACAATCAAAGACGCCAGCGGCAACGTGGTGCGCACGATTGAGATTGGCGAGCTTAAAGCGGGCGTTCATACCTTTACCTGGGATGGCAGCCTGACCGACGGCACTAAAGCGCCTAACGGCTCGTATCAGGTTGCGATTAGCGCCAGCAACGGCACCACTCAGCTGGTGGCTCAGCCGCTACAGTTTGCCCTGGTTCAGGGCGTCATCAAGGGTAGCGATGGCAACAAACTGGATTTGGGTACCTCCGGTACCACCACACTCGACGAAGTTCGGCAGATTATCTAAGCCTTCATACTTATCAGGAGTAAGTCATGGCCTTTTCTCAAGCGGTCAGCGGCCTGAATGCTGCGGCCACCAACCTGGACGTCATTGGCAACAACATCGCCAACTCCGCGACCTATGGTTTTAAATCCGGTTCTGCGTCTTTTGCAGATATGTTTGCAGGCTCTAAAGTGGGTCTGGGCGTGAAGGTTGCGGGTATCACCCAGGACTTCACCGACGGGACGACCACCAACACCGGTCGCGGTCTGGACGTCGCCATCAGCCAGAACGGTTTCTTCCGTATGGTGGATGCCAACGGTTCCGTGTTCTACAGCCGCAACGGCCAGTTCAAGCTGGATGAAAACCGTAACCTGGTGAACATGCAGGGGCTTCAGTTAACCGGTTATCCGGTTGCCGGCACGCCGCCTACGGTGCAAACCGGTGCGAATCCGCAGGCGATCTCCATCCCAACGACGCTGATGGCGGCGAAGTCCACCACCACGGCCTCTCAGCAGATCAACCTGAACTCCACCGATACCGCGCCAACCGTCGCCTTCGATCCGTCCACCCCTGACTCTTACAACAAGAAAGGCACCGTGACGGTGTTTGACAGCCAGGGTAATGCGCACAACATGAACCTGTTTTATGTCAAAACAGCTGACAACAAATGGGATGTGTATACCCAGGATGGAAGCGTAGCGGGTGCTTCTGCAAGAAAAGCAGCACAGATGAACTTCGACAGCAACGGTAACCTGGCGGGAGTTTACAACTACAATGCTGCTGGCGTAATAAGCGCTACGCCAAATGCCACCCCAGCTATCAATATCACTACAGGCACCATTAGCGGTGCGGATCCTGCCGTGTTCTCTCTGAGTTTCCAGAGCTCCATGCAGCAAAACACCGGTGCGAACAACATCGTGGCGACGAGCCAGAACGGCTATAAGCCGGGCGATCTGGTGAGCTACCAGATCAACGATGACGGTACCGTTGTCGGTAACTATTCGAACGAACAGACCCAGGTGCTGGGCCAGATCGTGCTGGCAAACTTCGCCAACAACGAAGGCCTGAAATCCGAAGGGGATAACGTCTGGTCTGCCACGCAGTCTTCCGGTGTTGCCCTGCTGGGTACCGCGGGTTCCGGTAACTTCGGCACGCTGACTAACGGCGCGCTGGAAGCCTCCAACGTCGATCTGAGTAAAGAGCTGGTGAACATGATCGTCGCGCAACGTAACTACCAGTCCAACGCGCAGACCATCAAAACCCAGGATCAGATCCTCAACACGCTGGTTAACCTGCGTTAAGCAGCTGACGGGAAAGCGCAATGGATCACGCAATATATACAGCGATGGGCGCAGCAAGCCAGACGCTCAATCAGCAGGCTGTTACCGCCAGCAACCTGGCAAACGCCTCCACGCCAGGTTTTCGTGCGCAGCTCAACGCGCTGCGTGCGGTGCCGGTAGAAGGTCTGTCATTGCCTACGCGTACGCTGGTCACCGCCTCCACGCCGGGCGCCGACATGACGCCAGGCCAGATGGATTACACCGCGCGTCCGCTGGACGTTGCCCTTCAGCAGGACGGCTGGCTGGCGGTGCAAACGGCGGACGGCGGGGAAGGGTATACCCGCAACGGTAATATCCAGGTAAGCGCCACCGGGCAGCTGACGATTCAGGGGCATCCGGTGATGGGCGAAGCCGGTCCGTTGACGGTGCCGGAAGGGTCCGAGCTGACCATTGCGGCAGACGGGACGATCTCGGCGTTAAACCCGGGCGACCCGGCGAACACCGTTGCGCCTGTCGGTCGTCTGAAGCTGGTGAAAGCGGAAGGCAACGAAGTGCAGCGTGGCGATGACGGGATGTTCCGTCTGACCCAGGCGGCGCAGGCCACGCGTGGCGCCACGTTACAGGCCGACCCGACCATCCGCGTGATGTCCGGCGTGCTGGAAGGCAGTAACGTCAAACCGGTGGAAGCCATGACCGACATGATCGCCAGCGCCCGCCGCTTCGAAATGCAGATGAAAATCATCAGCAGCGTCGATGAAAACGCAGGCAAGGCTAACCAACTTCTGGCTATGAGTTAACAGGACTCCCTATGATCAGTTCTTTATGGATCGCGAAAACCGGTCTGGACGCACAGCAAACCAATATGGATGTGATTGCCAACAACCTGGCAAACGTCAGCACCAATGGTTTCAAGCGCCAGCGTGCGGTTTTCGAAGATTTGCTTTATCAAACGATTCGTCAGCCAGGGGCGCAGTCTTCTGAGCAAACCACGCTGCCGTCCGGTCTGCAAATTGGTACCGGCGTGCGCCCGGTCGCCACCGAGCGTCTGCACAGCCAGGGCAACCTGTCCCAGACCAACAACAGTAAAGACGTTGCCATTAAAGGTCAGGGTTTCTTCCAGGTGCAGCTGCCTGACGGGACCTCCGCCTATACCCGCGATGGTTCGTTCCAGGTGGATCAGAACGGCCAGCTGGTGACGGCGGGCGGTTTCCAGGTTCAGCCTGCGATCACCATCCCGGCGAACGCGCTGAGTATCACCATTGGTCGTGACGGCATCGTCAGCGTCACTCAGCAAGGTCAGGCCGCGCCGGTCCAGGTTGGACAGCTCAACCTGACCACCTTCATGAACGATACCGGACTGGAAAGCATCGGCGAGAACCTCTACACCGAAACGCAGTCTTCCGGCACGCCAAATGAAAGTACCCCGGGCCTGAACGGGGCGGGGCTGCTGTATCAGGGGTATGTGGAAACCTCGAACGTTAACGTGGCGGAAGAGCTGGTGAATATGATCCAGGTCCAGCGCGCCTATGAAATTAACAGTAAAGCAGTGTCGACGACCGACCAGATGCTGCAAAAACTGACGCAACTCTAAGGTGTAGCCCGGTGCGGTAAACGTCGCACCGGCTCCCTGTTTTCGAAGATGAAGGCAATGCAAAAAAACGCGGCGTTTCGTTATCCGATCCTGACTGTTCTGGCCGTCACCCTCAGCGGGTGTGCCTGGATCCCGTCTAAACCATTGGTACAGGGTGCGACTACCGCCCAACCCGTTCCCGGCCCCGCGCCGGTGGTGAACGGCTCTATTTTCCAGACCGCGCAGCCGATTAACTACGGTTATCAGCCGCTGTTTGAAGACCGTCGTCCGCGTAACGTTGGCGATACGCTGACCATTGTGTTGCAGGAAAACGTCAGTGCGAGTAAGAGCTCGTCGGCGAACGCCAGCCGCGACGGCAAAACCAATTTTGGCTTCGACACCGTGCCGCGCTATCTGCAAGGGCTGTTCGGCAACGCCCGTGCGGATGTGGAAGCCTCCGGCGGCAACACCTTTAACGGTAAAGGTGGTGCGAACGCCAGCAACACCTTCAGCGGAACGCTGACGGTTACGGTTGACCAGGTTCTGGTGAACGGCAACCTGCACGTGGTGGGCGAAAAACAGATCGCCATTAACCAGGGTACGGAATTCATTCGCTTCTCCGGTGTGGTTAACCCTCGCACTATCAGCGGCACCAACACCGTACCGTCCACCCAGGTGGCGGATGCGCGCATTGAGTACGTCGGCAACGGCTACATCAACGAAGCGCAAAATATGGGCTGGCTGCAACGCTTCTTCCTTAACTTATCGCCGATGTAAGCGAGGTGACCTATGTATAAATTTCTCTTCGCCGTGGCGCTGTCGCTGGTCGCTACCGTTGCGCAGGCCGATCGCATACGCGATCTCACCAGCGTGCAGGGCGTGCGCGAAAACTCGCTGATTGGCTACGGCCTGGTGGTGGGGCTGGATGGGACGGGTGACCAGACGACCCAGACGCCGTTCACCACCCAGAGCCTGAACAATATGCTCTCGCAGCTCGGTATTACCGTACCGGCCGGGACCAACATGCAGCTGAAAAACGTGGCGGCCGTGATGGTGACCGCGTCTTATCCGGCCTTTGCGCGTCAGGGGCAGACCATCGACGTGGTTGTCTCGTCGATGGGTAACGCTAAAAGCCTGCGCGGCGGTACGTTGCTGATGACGCCGCTGAAAGGCGTCGACAGCCAGGTGTATGCTCTGGCGCAGGGTAACATTCTGGTTGGCGGAGCAGGCGCGTCGGCGGGCGGCAGCAGCGTGCAGGTGAACCAGCTGAACGGGGGACGTATTACCAACGGCGCGATCATCGAACGTGAGCTGCCGACCCAGTTCGGCACCGGCAACACCATTAACCTGCAATTGAATAACGAAGACTTCACGATGGCGCAGCAGATCGCTGACACCATCAACCGCAGCCGGGGCTACGGCAGCGCCACCGCGCTGGATGCCCGCACCGTGCAGATCCGCACGTCAACCGGCAGCAGCAACCAGGTGCGGATGCTGGCCGATATCCAGAATATGGAAGTGAACGTGCCGGTGCAGGATGCGAAAGTCATTATCAACTCCCGTACCGGCTCGGTGGTGATGAACCGCGAAGTGACGCTGGACAGCTGCGCCGTGGCGCAGGGCAATCTCTCCGTCACGGTTAACCGCTCGGCCAACGTCAGCCAGCCGGATACCCCGTTTGGTGGCGGTCAGACGGTAGTGACCCCGCAAACGCAGATTGATTTGCGACAGAGCGGCGGTTCGTTGCAGAGCGTGCGCTCCAGCGCCAACCTGAACAGCGTGGTGCGTGCTCTGAATGCGCTGGGTGCAACGCCAATGGATCTGATGTCCATTCTGCAATCCATGCAAAGTGCAGGCTGCCTGCGCGCCAGACTGGAAATCATCTAAATGCTGACCGATAGCAAACTGTTGACCAGTGCCGCCTGGGATGCCCAGTCGCTCAACGAGCTGAAAACCAAAGCGGGCAAGGATCCGGCGGCGAATATCCGCCCGGTGGCCCGTCAGGTGGAAGGCATGTTCGTACAGATGATGTTGAAAAGCATGCGTGAAACCCTGCCGAAAGATGGCATGTTCAGCAGCGATTCCACGCGGCTTTACACCAGCATGTACGATCAGCAGATTGCCCAGCAAATGACCGCCGGAAAGGGGCTCGGCCTGGCGGACATGATCGTGAAGCAGACCGCAGCCGCTCAGGGGCTCCCGCCTGAAGAGGCCCTGCAGCAGGTGCCGCTGAAGTTTGATCTGGAAAAGGTGACCAGTTATCAAAATCAGGCGCTGACGCAGATGGTGCGTAAGGCGATGCCGAAGCCGGCAGAAACGCGTGACGAGCCGCTCTCCGGCGACAGCAAAGACTTCCTGGCGCAGCTCTCCCTGCCGGCGCGTCTTGCCAGTGAAGAGAGCGGCGTGCCGCACCATCTGATTCTGGCGCAGGCGGCGCTGGAGTCGGGCTGGGGGCAACGTCAGATCCGCAGGGAGAACGGTGAGCCGAGCTTCAACATCTTTGGCGTGAAGGCCACCTCCAGCTGGAAAGGGCCGACCACCGAGATCACCACCACCGAATATGAGAACGGTGCGGCAGTGAAGGTGAAAGCCAAATTCCGCGTCTACAGCTCTTATCTGGAAGCGTTGTCGGATTATGTCGGGCTGCTGAGCCGGAATCCGCGCTACACCGCCGTGACCCAGGCCGCCACGCCAGAGCAGGGCGCTCAGGCATTGCAGAATGCTGGCTACGCGACCGATCCAAATTATGCGCGCAAGCTGACCAGCATGATCCAGCAGCTGAAATCTATGTCTGAGAAGGTCAGCAAAGCGTATAGCACAGATCTCGAAAATCTGTTCTGAAAGTTCTCAAGTCCCGGTGGAGGTTGCCGATAACCTTCATCAGGACTCGTGTCTGAACGTATAAAAGGAACCCCCATGTCCAGTTTGATTAACAGCGCCATGAGTGGCCTCAGTGCTGCGCAGTCGGCACTCAATACCGTCAGTAATAATATTTCAAGCTACAACGTGGCAGGTTATACCCGCCAGACCACCATTCTGGGGGCATCAAACAGCACCCTGACCGGCGGTGGCTGGGTGGGTAACGGGGTCTATGTCTCCGGTGTTCAGCGTGAATATGATGCGTTTATCACCAACCAGCTGCGCGCGGCGCAGAACCAGAGCAGTGGGCTGACCACGCGCTACCAGCAGATGTCAAAAATTGACGACGTGCTTTCTGATACCACAAACTCGCTTTCTGCCAACCTCCAGGATTTCTTTAAAAGCCTGCAAACGCTGGTGAGTAACGCTGAAGATCCGGCTGCACGCCAGACGGTACTCGGGAAGGCGGATGGTCTGGTAAACCAGTTTAAAACCAACGATCAATATCTCCGCGATCAGGATGCACAGGTCAATACGGCGATTTCTACCAGCGTCGATCAGATCAATAACTACGCGAAACAGATTGCTAATCTTAACGATCAGATCTCCCGGCTGACTGGCGTCGGTGCGGGCGCATCCCCGAATGAACTGCTCGATCAGCGCGATCAGCTGGTGAGTGAACTGAACAAGATTGTCGGTGTGGACGTCACCGTACAGGACAGCGGCACCTACAACATCTCTATCGCCAATGGTTACACACTGGTACAGGGCAGCAACGCCAGCCAGCTGGCGGCGGTGAAATCCAGTGCGGACCCAGCGCGTACAACAATTGCGTATGTGGATGCCGCTGCGGGCAACGTGGAAATCTCAGAAAAACAGATCACCACGGGGTCGCTTGGGGGGCTGTTAACGTTCCGTTCTCAGGATCTGGATCAGGCGCGAAACACCCTTAACCAGATGGCGCTGGCGTTTGCGGATGCCATGAATACCCAGCACCAGGCTGGCTTTGATGCCAACGGGGATGCAGGCGGCAAGCTGTTTGATTTTGGCTCTCCGGCAGTGCTGAGTAACGGTAAAAACACCGGAAGCGCGTCCGTTACGGCCACGATGACGGACAGTACAAAGGTTCAGGCGACAAACTATAAAGTTGAGTACAACGGTACTGACTGGACAATCACGCGTCTGTCGGACAACACCAGCTTCACGGCCAAGCCTGACGCCAGCGGTAATCTGTCGTTTGATGGTCTCAACGTTAAGATTAGCGGCTCAGCCAATAATAAAGACAGTTTCATCGTCAAACCGGTGAATGACGTCATTGTGAATATGGACGTAGCGATCAGCGACGAATCCAAACTGGCGATGGCCTCCGCGAAAGGAAGCGGTGAAAGCGACAATACCAATGGCCAGAAGCTGCTGGATTTACAGAGCGCCAAATTGGTGGGAGGGAACAAAACCTTTAACGATGCTTATGCCGCGCTGGTCAGTACGGTGGGCAGCACCACGGCGTCGCTGAAAACCAGCAGCGAAACCAAAGTTAACGTGGTGACGCAGCTGACCAAACAACAGCAGTCAATCTCCGGGGTTAACCTGGATGAAGAGTATGGCAACCTGCAACGCTATCAGCAGTACTATCTGGCGAATGCGCAGGTGCTGCAAACGGCGAGCACGCTGTTTGATGCATTGATCAATATCCGCTAAGGCTGAGGCATAAAAAATGCGTATTAGTACTCAAATGATGTATGAGCAAAGCATGCGCGGCGTGACGAACTCCCAAAGTCTCTGGCTCAGCTACGGCGAGCAGATGTCTACGGGGAAGCGTATCAACCGTCCGTCTGACGATCCGATTGCCGCCTCGCAGGCCGTTGTGCTCTCTCAGGCCCAAACGCAAAACAGCCAGTATGCGCTGGCACGTTCTTTCGCTACGACGAAAGTCTCGCTGGAAGAGAACGTGTTATCGCAAGTGACAACCGCCATCCAGGCTGCTCAGGAAAAGATTGTCAATGCGGGCAACGGTACGTTAAGTGACGATGACCGCGCTTCGCTGGCCACGAACCTGCAAGGTATTCGCGATCAGCTCATGAACCTCGCTAACAGCACGGACGGTAACGGTCGCTATATTTTTTCCGGTTACAAGACCGAAGCGGCGGCTTTCGACCAGGCAACGGGGGATTATAAGGGCGGCGGAACGCCAATCAGCCAGCAGGTTGACTCCGCGCGCACGATGCAAATCAGCCATACGGGCACTGAAGTTTTCGATAGCTTCACCAGTAATGCCAAGCCAGAGCCAGATGGTAGTGCGCCGGAAACGAATTTGTTCAAGATCCTCGACTCCGCAATTGAAGCGCTGAATACGCCGATTGGGGAGGACGAAACGAAAGCCGAGGCGTTTACGGCGGCTATTGATAAAGCCAACCGTGGCCTGAGCAACTCCCTCAACAACGTGCTGACCGTGCGCGCCGACCTCGGCATCAAGCTGGATGAGCTGGGCAAGCTGGACGCTCTGGGTGAAGACCGCGCGCTGGGTCAGACGCAGCAGATGAGTAACCTGGTTGACGTGGACTGGAACTCGGTGATTTCGTCCTACACCATGCAGCAGGCGGCGTTGCAGGCCTCGTATAAAGCCTTTAGCGATATGCAGGGTATGTCTTTGTTCCAGATGAACAAATAAGACTCTGACCTGTTTGACATGTCTTGAAACTGGGCATGTTTTGACTGCCCAACCCGTCCGGGTTGGGCATTTTTTTTATACACTTTCTGCCTGTGCGGACAGCACCCGGGCGCTTTCAATCACTCTGATAGCCAGCGCAATGGCACCACACAGGGTTGCCAGAGCCACCACGCCAGACCAGCCTGCCAGCGTATAGATATTGCTGCCTAATGCCGAACCCAGCGCCATTCCGATGAAAATGACGGTAAACAGCAGGGCGTTCAGGCGTCCGCGGGCCTGCGGCTCAAGGCTGTAGACCAGGTTCTGGTGGGCCACGAGGCTGGACTGCAAGCCGAGATCGAAACCGACCGCGGAGAGGGCAATCAGGATCAACTGACCGTGTACACCAAGTGCCGGCATCAGGAACATCAGGGCAAACGAGAGGGTCACCAGCGCGGCACCCAGCTGGGTCACTTTACCTGCGCCCAGCTTATCGGCAAGACCACCCGCCAGCGGTGCGGCCAGCGCGCCAGCGGCTCCGGCAATACCAAATCCACCCGCTATGGCACTGCCAAGGTGATACCGTTCCAGCAGCATGACCGCCAGCGTTGACCAGAATGCGCTAAAGGCAATCGACAGAAAACCCTGGGCCAGCGCGGCCCGACGCAGCGCCGGATATCGGCGCCAGAGGTGTTCCATGGAGCGCATCAGCGCCGGGTAGCTCAGCGTGGAGTGAACGGCGAAGCGGGGAAGCACGGCCCACATCACCACGCCAATAAAGGCAATACTTGCGGCGGCCAGCTGATACATCACCCGCCAGCCAAAGGCCTCACCCACCACGCCGCTCACGGTTCTGGAGAGCAAAATCCCCAGCAGCAGGCCGGTCATCACCGTGCCGACCGTTTTTCCCTGTTTACCTTCCGGCGCGAGGATCGCTGCGGCCGGGACAATATCCTGCGCCATGGTGGCGGCCATGCCAATCAGCAGGCTGGTGAGCAGCAGGGAGTGCAGTTGTCCGGTCAGGCTACAACCCAGCAGGAACAGCGCCAGGGCCGCGCTTTTTATCAGGATCAGCGTTCTGCGGTCATGACGATCGCCGAGCGGGAGCAGAAACAGGATGCCCAGGGCATAACCCGCCTGGGTGAGCGTCGGGACCATGCCCATGCCTTCGATGCTCAGATGCAGGTCTGAGCCCATCAGCGGCAGCAGAGGCTGGGCATAATAGATGGATGCCACGCTAAAGCCCGCACCGAGCGCCAGCATTAAGATTACCCAGCGGCTTACTGCCCGGGTGGTGGTTGTGTTCATAAGATGTACCTCATTCGTCGTGTGCGGCTATTTTTTATCAGTACGCCTTGCGACGGTAGCGGGCGCGGTGGTAAAACGCTTATACGTGTGGCGTATGGGTAAAAATGGTATGAAAAGGTCTGAGCGTATAGATCGGGTAGAACTGATGCGAACGTTTGTTCGCATTGTGGAGGCGGGGTCTCTTTCTGCGGCGGCACGTCAGCTGGCAACAACCCAGGCCACGGTGAGCCGACGGTTGCAGTCGCTTGAGACCATGCTGGGAGTACGCCTGATGCTGCGCACAACCCATACGACCCGGCTGACCGATGACGGCGAACGCTGCTATCAGCATGCCCGACGGGTGATTGACAGCTGGCTGGCGCTGGAAGACGAGGTAGGGCAGACGGAAGATGAACCGGTTGGGGTGCTGAGGGTGCGCGCCCCGCACGCGTTTGGCCAGGATCAGCTTCTGAAACCGTTAACCGAATTTTTACAGCGCTATCCCCAGCTTTCTGTTGAGTGGATGCTTAACGATCGCTCGGTTGATTTCCTCGGCGACAACCTTGACTGTGCTATTCGGGTGGGTGTGGAAGTCGATCCGGCAACCGTGTCCGTGCTGCTGGCTGAAGTGCCGCGCTCGGTGGTGGCTTCACCGGAATTACTGGCCCGTTATCCCGCGGTTAAAACGCCGGAAGATTTGCAGCAGCTTCCCTGGATTGCCATCAGCTCTTTTTATCAACGTCATGTGGAGCTTTTCCTCGATGCATCATCTGCCCCGGCGCGGGTTACCATTACGCCACGCCTGAGTACCGACAGCCTGTATGTGGCGCGCAATACGGCACTCACCGGGCTGGGCGTGGCGGTGGTATCCAGCTGGACAGTACAGGATGATATTCAGGAAGGACGACTGGTGCATCTACTGCCAGAGTGGCAGCCGGCAGCGTTACCGGTACATCTGGTTTACCCCTGGTCTCGTTATTATCCGGCGCGCTTGCGGCGTTTTCTGGAGCTGATGCGGCAGATAATGCCGGAGGTCACCGGAATGAGAAAGCCCCTGCAACAGCCATAAAAAAGCCGACCCGAAGGTCGGCTTTCAGTCTTAGCGTGCGTTATTCAACAGGCTGAGGACGGGTCGCTGGCGCAGTAGCCATGTGCGTTGCACTGTGACCACCGGCAGCACCTTTGCCTTCGAAGTTGAATGCCGGACGAACCCAGTCGCTATGGCGTGGCGCTTCAGGTACATACTCAGGTGCCGGGGCGCGAGTCATCGGCGCGGTAGCAACGTGAGCAGGCGCTGGAGCGGCAACGACCTCAACCGGCTCGGATTTCACTTCAGCCTCTTTGACCTCTTCGACAACAGGCTCAACCTGAATCTCGACGTCCTGAACAACCTCTTCCGTCACCGTTTCGACGGTAACGTCTGCGGGTTCTTCTGCTGCGGAGACCGGCTCAGCTTCCTCCGCGACTTCTTCAGCCACCACGGTATCTTCTTCGGCAATGATCTGCGGGGCGGCATCAACCGGCGCAGCAATGACTTCAGGATGGGTCGTTTCAACTTCCACAGCCTGCGGTGCCACCGTGTCAACAACCTGCGGTTCAACCACGGTTGCTGCTTCAGTCACGACGTCTTCCACCGCTGCTACCGGTGCAATCACCTCTTCGGTCACAGCCTGTTCTTCAACAGCCTGCTCCGGGCGAGCAACCGGATAACGGATCCAGACTTTACCGGATGCCATCTCAGGTGACGCGCACGCCACGGTCAGCGGCATTGGCGACTGAGTCGGGTAACGCTCGTCACGGTAGCGACGACGACGCTGGCCGCTCACGCGCAGGTGACGCGGAGAACGACGGGAGCGACGCGGCATACCTGCGTTGTCACGGTTTTCGCTGCTTTCGTCCTGCTCAACCTGATTTTCCACTACGGCTGGCAGGTCAACTTTCGCGACCTGGGTACCCGTTGTGCTTTCTGCTGCTTCAACCGCGATAACGTCGTTTTCTTCCGTCTGAACAGCACCCACACGTACTTTCTGGGTCAGCTGACGCTGCTTACGACGCGGCATAACCTGAGTACGCTCTTCCTGCTCCGTGTCCTGCTGTTCAACAGGCGCTTCGCGGTTCAGGTTTTTGACTTCCTGCTGGGCCTGGCGTTTCTCGTCGTTACGACGACGGTTACGCTCGCGGCGAGGTTGCTGCTCGTCACGCTGTTTGCTCTTCTCGGACTCATCGCCCGCCTGCTGGCGAATTTCACGATCTTCAACGTTCTGCTGTTGCTTCTCGCGACGGTTGCGACGGTTGTCCTCGCGTTGTTCACGACCTTCGTTGTTCTCGGAACGATTATCACGGCGCTCGTTACGATCGCTACGGTCGTTGCGGTCATTACGATCGCGACGATTGTTCTGACGCTTACGACGGTCCTGCTGACGCTCTGGTTTCGCTTCTTTTGGCGCTTCTTTCGGCTGCTCAGGCTGAACTTCTTCGCCAGCAAACATTTTTTTCAGCGCGCCGAAGATGCGGCTCAGGAGACCCGGCTGCTCAGGCTGCGCTTTTGGCGCGGCAGGGGCCGCCTTTTGCACGGCAGGTTTTGCCGCTGGTTTTTCCAGCGTCGCTTCCGGCGGGGCTTCCGGCATGATGAAGGTTGCTAATGCAGGCTGCTCAGGCAGTTTACGCTCGGCAGGCTCTTCATCCGATGGCAGCGCCATTTCTTCTTCATGCAGCTTCGGTAGCAGGTAGCTGAGGGTGCTTGTCTCTTCGCCTTTACGCACGCGCAGCACGTGATAGTGCGGGGTTTGCATCTCGTCGTTTGGCACGATGATGCAGCGAACGCCGCCCTGACGCGCTTCGATTGCGCTTACCGCTGCACGTTTTTCGTTCAGCAGGTAGGAGGCAATCGGCACCGGAACGATGGCGTGAACCTCTTTGGTGTTCTCTTTCAGCGCTTCTTCTTCAATCAGACGCAGAATAGAGAGGGAGAGCGATTCATTGTCACGCACGGTACCCGTACCGGAACAGCGCGGGCAGACGTGATGGCTGGACTCGCCGAGTGACGGGCTCAGACGCTGACGGGACATTTCCAGCAGGCCGAAGCGCGAGATATGGCTAATCTGGATACGTGCGCGATCCTGGCGCACCGCTTCACGCAGACGGTTTTCAACCGCACGCTGATGGCGAACCGGGGTCATGTCGATGAAGTCGATAACAATCAGACCACCCAGGTCGCGCAGGCGGAGCTGGCGGGCGATTTCATCAGCGGCTTCAAGGTTGGTGTTGAAGGCGGTCTCTTCGATGTCGCCGCCACGGGTTGCACGCGCGGAGTTGATGTCGATAGCGGTCAGCGCTTCGGTGGTATCAATTACGATAGAACCGCCGGACGGCAGACGCACTTCACGCTGGAAGGCAGACTCGATCTGGGATTCAATCTGATAGTGGCTGAACAGCGGGATTTCACCGGTGTACAGTTTAATTTTGCTGGTGAAATCCGGGCGACCCAGCGCGGCGATGTGCTGGCGAGCCAGCTCAAGCACTTTCGGGTTATCAATCAGAATTTCACCGATGTCCTGACGTAGATAATCACGGAAGGCACGCACAATAACGTTGCTTTCCTGGTGGATCAGGAACGGAGCAGGACGGCTCTCAGCCGCTTTCTTGATGGCTTCCCAGTGCTTCAGACGGAAGCTCAGGTCCCACTGCAACGCTTCGGCAGATTTGCCGACGCCTGCGGTGCGCACGATAAGGCCCATGCCGTCTGGCAGCTCGAGACTTGCCAGCGCTTCTTTCAGCTCGGTACGGTCATCGCCTTCGATACGGCGAGAGATGCCACCCGCACGCGGGTTGTTTGGCATCAATACCAGATAGCTTCCTGCCAGGCTGATAAAGGTGGTCAGTGCGGCACCTTTGTTGCCACGCTCTTCTTTATCGATCTGGACGATAACTTCCTGACCTTCACGCAGAACATCTTTAATGTTCGGACGGCCATGGGAGTTGTAGTTTGCAGGAAAATATTCGCGGGCGATTTCTTTGAGAGGAAGGAAACCGTGACGCTCAGCACCGTAATCGACAAATGCAGCTTCAAGGCTTGGTTCAATGCGGGTGATTTTGCCTTTGTAAATGTTCGCTTTTTTCTGTTCGTGTCCAGGACTTTCGATATCCAGATCGTACAGGCGCTGCCCATCCACAAGGGCGACACGCAACTCTTCTTGCTGAGTTGCGTTGATTAACATTCTTTTCATCGTAACTTACTCGTTATTCTTACATTGACGACAAAGCTGCGGGCAAGGTGACGCTTTCCGGGGTATGAACCGATGGCCTCGTGTCTATTCACGTCGCCAACCTCACGGTTGTCGCTCGCTTAAGAGGCGCAGAGTGTCGGTTGCCTGTGTTTCATACGGAAACACAGCGCAATTATCAGGGGAATTGCCTGGGAAAACTCTCCAGAGAACAATCCTTATACCGGGAAGTACTGCAACCCGCAGCCCGCTAACTGCCTGAAAGATCAATACGTCTTACGCCATTGCTGCGTGGATGATCGGTCAGACAAAATTGGTCATTCCGTCGACATCCTTACAAAACCCGGATTTAACGCGGAAAACGGATTCATTATTCCACTGCTCGCCGGGTTATAGCAAGATGACTTTTACCAATTATCACCCGGTTACTCACAGTTTCTTCACTTCAACGGGGTGATTGGTTTAATAACCACCAAATCGATTGCGCGAAAGGGGAGTGGTCCGGATAAAAGTAAATATAAGCATAGAAAAATGAGTGGCGCTAATGTCTGACGCTATTTAGAATCGCCAACCATGAAAACAGAGACTCCAGCCGTAAAAATGGTTGCCATCGCCGACGACGAGGCGGGGCAACGTATCGATAATTTTTTGCGCACCCAGTTGAAGGGCGTGCCAAAAAGTATGATTTATCGCATCTTGCGTAAGGGCGAGGTGCGGGTGAACAAAAAACGCGTGAAGCCAGAGTATAAGCTCGAGGCGGGCGATGAAGTCCGGATCCCACCGGTACGTGTTGCAGAGCGTGAAGAAGAGGTCGTTTCTCCGAAGCTGCAAAAAGTCGCGGCCCTGAGCGACGTTATCCTTTATGAGGACGACCACATTCTGGTGCTGAATAAACCGTCCGGAACGGCGGTACACGGGGGGAGCGGTCTGAGCTTCGGCGTGATTGAAGGGTTACGCGCGCTGCGCCCGGAAGCGCGTTTCCTCGAACTGGTTCACCGTCTTGACCGCGATACCTCTGGCGTGCTGCTGGTGGCGAAAAAACGTTCTGCGCTGCGTTCACTGCATGAACAGCTGCGCGAAAAAGGGATGCAGAAAGATTACCTGGCGCTGGTGCGCGGCCAGTGGCAGTCCCACGTGAAAGTGGTGCAGGCGCCGCTGCTGAAAAATATTCTGCAAAGCGGCGAGCGTATTGTTCGTGTTAATCAGGAAGGGAAACCGTCTGAGACGCGCTTTAAAGTTGAAGAGCGCTACGAATTCGCCACGCTGGTACGCTGTAGTCCGGTGACGGGGCGTACCCACCAGATTCGCGTCCATACCCAGTTTGCGGGCCATCCGATTGCGTTTGATGACCGCTATGGCGATCGCGAATTTGATAAGCAGCTGGCGGGAACAGGGCTGTCGCGTCTGTTCCTGCACGCGGCAGCGCTGAAATTTACCCATCCTAATACCGGCGAAGTTATCCGTATTGAAGCGCCGCTGGATGAGCAGCTCAAACGCTGTCTGAAAGTTCTGCGCGGCTGATTTTGTGCCGGGTGGCGCTGCGCTTACCCGGCCTACATGTTTTTCTCCCTCTCCCTGTGGGCATCAGGCCGCAACGGTCACATCGTCAGCGGATTACACTCTTCTCGCCTTAACATCTGGCACAGCGCAATCAGCGGCAACCCCACCAGCGTGTTGGGATCGCGGCCATCGAGCTTGTCGAACAACGCAATCCCTAGTCCTTCACTTTTAAAGCTCCCTGCACAGTTTAGCGGACGTTCCCGACGCACATAATCCATAATCTCCTGCTCGCTGAGATGACGGAAGTGCACGTCGAAGGGTTCACATTCCGTTTGCAGATGGCCTGAGGCGGAGTTGTAGAGCGCAAGACCCGTATAAAAGGTTACGATAGTGCCACGTGCTCGCATCAACTGCTGGCAGGCGTTTTCTTCCGTATGCGGTTTACCGGTGATTTCGCCGTCCAGCACACAAACCTGATCGGAGCCTATAATCAGATGAGCGGGGTAACGTACGGCCAGCGACTGTGCTTTCTCTTTCGCGAGACGGGTCACCAGATGACGCGGTGACTCGCCCGGCTGTGGCGTTTCATCCACCTCCGGCGTGGCGCATTCAAACGGGATCCCGAGCTTTTCCAGCAGCATTCGGCGATAAGGTGAAGTGGAAGCAAGGACGAGATTTGGCATATTTTTATCACCAGATATAGCGTATCGATGCCAGCCATTTTAAACTACAGGCCGCAATGTGTGCGAATAATTGGCAAAAGGCAGCTCTGGTTGCCTTTTTCTTTGACTCTATGACGTTACAAAGTTAATATGCGCGCCCTATGCAAAAGGTAAAATTACCCCTGACTCTTGATCCGGTTCGTACGGCTCAAAAACGCCTCGATTACGAAGGAATCTATTCTTCCGATCAGGCTGAGCGTATTGCCGAATCTGTAGTCAGTGTGGACAGTGATGTAGAATGCTCCATGTCGTTCGCTATCGACAACCAGCGTCTCGCCGTGTTAACCGGTGATGCAAAGGTGACGGTAACGCTCGAATGTCAGCGTTGCGGGAAACCGTTTGTACAGCATGTTCACACAACGTATTGTTTTAGTCCGGTTCGTTCTGACGAACAGGCTGAAGCACTCCCGGAAGCGTATGAGCCGATTGAGGTTAACGAATTCGGTGAAATCGATCTTCTGGCGCTGGTTGAAGATGAAGTCATCCTCTCCCTGCCAGTCGTTCCGGTGCATGATTCTGAACACTGTGAAGTGTCCGAGGCGGACATGGTCTTTGGGGAACTGCCTGATGAAGCGCAAAAACCAAACCCATTTGCCGTATTAGCCAGCTTAAAGCGTAAGTAATTGAGGAGTAAGGTCCATGGCCGTACAACAGAATAAACCAACCCGTTCCAAACGTGGCATGCGTCGTTCCCATGACGCGCTGACCGCAGTTACCAGCCTGTCTGTAGACAAGACTTCTGGTGAGAAACACCTGCGTCACCACATCACCGCTGACGGTTTCTACCGCGGCCGCAAGGTTATCACTAAGTAATCACGCGTCAGCGTGATTAGGCTTAGTGAGGAACTTCCCCGTGCAAACGGGGAGTTTACCGAACCAGGCTGCGACGATACCTTGACACGTCTAACCCTGGCGTTAGATGTCATGGGGGGAGATTTTGGCCCTACCGTGACAGTGCCTGCAGCATTGCAGGCACTGAATTCTAATTCGCAACTCACACTTCTTTTAGTCGGTAATCCCGACACAATCACGCCATTACTTGCAAAAGCTGACTTTGAACAACGTTCGCGTCTGCAGATTATTCCTGCGCAGTCAGTTATTGCCAGTGATGCCCGGCCATCGCAGGCTATTCGTAATAGCCGCGGCAGCTCTATGCGAATGGCGCTGGAGCTGGTGAAAGAAGGGCGAGCGCAGGCTTGCGTCAGCGCGGGAAATACTGGTGCGCTGATGGGGCTGTCGAAATTATTGCTCAAGCCGATTGAGGGCATTGAGCGTCCGGCGCTGGTGACGGTATTACCGCATCAGCAGAAGGGCAAAACGGTGGTGCTGGATCTGGGCGCTAACGTGGATTGTGATAGTACAATGCTGGCTCAGTTTGCCGTTATGGGGTCGGTGCTGGCTGAAGACGTGGTCGGGATTAACAATCCCCGCGTTGCTTTACTGAATATTGGTGAAGAAGAGACTAAAGGCCTGGACAGTATCCGCGACGCTGCGGAAATACTCAAACAGGTCCCCTCCATCAACTATATTGGTTATCTCGAAGCCAATGAGTTGCTGACGGGCAAAACGGATGTATTAGTGTGTGATGGCTTCACCGGAAACGTGACGTTGAAGACCATGGAAGGGGTCGTACGAATGTTCCTTTCTCTGCTGAAATCGCAGGGAGAAGGTAAAAAAAGGTCCTGGTGGCTGATTTTATTAAAGCGTTGGTTACAAAAAAGCCTGACGCGGCGATTCAGTCACCTCAACCCCGACCAGTATAATGGCGCCTGTCTGTTAGGATTGCGCGGCATCGTGATTAAGAGTCATGGCGCCGCCAATCAGCGAGCATTTACCGTCGCGATTGAACAGGCAGTGCAGGCGGTGCAGCGACAAGTCCCTCAGAGGATTGCCGCTCGCCTGGGATCTGTATTAGCTAAAAGTGACTGAGCGTACATGTATACGAAGATTTTAGGTACCGGCAGCTACCTGCCAAAACAAGTGCGTACCAACGCCGATCTTGAAAAAATGGTAGATACGTCTGACGAGTGGATTGTCACGCGCACAGGTATCCGTGAACGTCGTATCGCCGCGCCAGACGAAACTGTGTCCACCATGGGCTACGAAGCCGCTCAGCGAGCGCTTGAGATGGCTGGCATTGATAAAGAACAGATCGGGCTTATTGTGGTGGCGACAACCTCTGCCACGCATGCCTTCCCAAGCGCAGCGTGCCAGGTGCAGAACATGCTCGGCATCAAAGGCTGCCCGGCATTTGATGTTGCAGCAGCGTGCGCGGGTTTCACCTATGCGCTGAGCATCGCCGATCAGTATGTAAAATCGGGCGCCGTAAAATATGCGCTGGTGATCGGCGCTGATGTGCTGGCGCGTACCTGCGATCCAACCGATCGCGGCACGATCATTATTTTTGGCGATGGCGCGGGCGCGGTGCTGCTGGGGCAGTCCGAAGAGCCGGGCATCATCTCCACGCACCTGCATGCCGATGGCCGCTACGGCGAGCTGTTAACGCTGCCTAACGCCGATCGCGTTAATCCTGATAACTCCATTTACCTCACCATGGCAGGTAATGAAGTATTCAAGGTGGCGGTGACTGAGCTTGCGCATATTGTCGATGAGACGCTGGAAGCCAATAACCTTGAACGCACCGCACTCGACTGGCTGGTGCCGCATCAGGCGAACCTGCGTATCATCAGCGCGACGGCGAAGAAGCTGGGCATGTCTATGGATAACGTTGTGGTGACGCTTGATCGCCACGGCAACACCTCTGCGGCATCGGTACCGTGCGCATTTGACGAAGCGGTACGCGATGGACGAATTAAACGGGGCCAACTGGTCTTGCTTGAAGCCTTTGGTGGCGGGTTCACCTGGGGTTCCGCGCTGGTTCGTTTCTAGGATAAGGATTAAAAAATGACGCAATTTGCTTTTGTGTTCCCGGGACAGGGCTCGCAAACTGTTGGGATGTTGTCTGAAATGGCAGCAAACTATCCGGTTATTGAAGAGACTTTCCGTGAAGCCTCTGACGCGCTGGGTTATGATCTGTGGGCGCTGACCCAACAGGGTCCCGCTGAAGAGCTGAACAAAACCTGGCAGACTCAACCGGCACTGCTGGCAGCCTCCGTCGCATTGTGGCGCGTATGGCAGCAGCAGGGCGGCAAAGCGCCGACGCTGATGGCGGGTCATAGCCTGGGTGAATACTCTGCGCTGGTCTGCGCAGGGGTGATTGCCTTCGCTGACGCGGTACGCCTGGTTGAATTGCGTGGTAAATTCATGCAGGAAGCGGTGCCAGAGGGCACGGGCGGCATGTCTGCCATCATCGGTCTGGATGATGCGTCTATCGCTAAAGCCTGTGAAGAATCTGCTGAAGGTCAGGTCGTTTCTCCGGTAAACTTTAACTCGCCAGGCCAGGTGGTTATCGCGGGTCATAAAGAAGCGGTTGAGCGTGCAGGTGCTGCCTGTAAAGCTGCGGGCGCAAAACGTGCACTGCCCCTGCCGGTGAGCGTACCGTCTCACTGCGCGCTGATGAAGCCCGCTGCCGATAAGCTGGCGGTTGAGCTGGAAAAAATGACCTTTAACGCACCGACGATTTCCGTTGTGAATAACGTCGATGTGCAGTGCGAAACCGCGCCGGAGGCTATCCGTAACGCGCTGGTTCGCCAGCTCTACAGCCCGGTTCAGTGGACTAAAACCGTTGAATTTATGGCGTCTCAGGGCGTTGAACATCTGTATGAAGTTGGTCCAGGTAAGGTACTTACCGGTCTGACAAAACGTATTGTAGACACCCTGACTGCCTCGGCGATTAACGAGCCGGAAGCCATGAAAGCGGCACTCTCGCAATAAAAGAGGAATACCATGAGTTTTGAAGGAAAAATTGCCCTGGTGACCGGCGCAAGCCGCGGTATTGGGCGCGCTATTGCTGAAACACTGGTTGCGCGCGGCGCGACGGTGATCGGGACTGCGACCAGCGAGAATGGCGCACAGGCCATCAGCGACTATCTGGGTGCGAACGGTAAAGGTCTGGTACTGAATGTGACTGAACCAGCATCTATCGAATCTGTTCTGGAAAATATTCGCGCAGAGTTTGGCGAAGTGGATATTCTGGTCAATAATGCCGGGATCACTCGCGACAACCTGCTGATGCGAATGAAAGACGACGAGTGGAACGATATTATCGAAACCAACCTGTCATCTGTATTCCGTCTGTCAAAAGCGGTAATGCGCGCTATGATGAAAAAGCGTCATGGTCGTATTATCACTGTAGGTTCTGTGGTTGGTACCATGGGAAATGCTGGTCAGGCTAACTACGCTGCGGCGAAAGCAGGTCTGATCGGTTTCAGTAAGTCGCTGGCGCGTGAAGTCGCGTCCCGCGGAATTACTGTAAACGTTGTTGCTCCGGGCTTTATTGAAACGGACATGACGCGTGCGCTGACTGATGAGCAGCGTGCGGGTACGCTGGCGGCAGTTCCGGCGGGTCGTCTTGGCGACCCTAAAGAAATCGCTAGCGCGGTTGCATTTTTAGCCTCTGACGAAGCGGGTTACATCACTGGTGAAACCCTCCACGTCAACGGCGGGATGTACATGGTTTAATCACGATCGAAAATATTTGCGTTATTTGGGCAAATGGCCTCAAAATAACGTAAAATCGTGGTAAGACCTGCCGGGATTTAGTTGCAAATTTTTCAACATTTTATACACTACGAAAACCATCGCGAAAGCGAGTTTTGATAGGAAATTTAAGAGTATGAGCACTATCGAAGAACGCGTTAAGAAAATTATCGGCGAACAGCTGGGCGTTAAGCAGGAAGAAGTTGTGAACTCCGCTTCCTTTGTTGAAGACCTGGGCGCAGATTCTCTTGACACCGTTGAGCTGGTAATGGCTCTGGAAGAAGAGTTTGATACTGAGATTCCGGACGAAGAAGCTGAGAAAATCACCACCGTTCAGGCTGCCATTGATTACATCAACGGTCACCAGGCGTAAGTGAACATCTCCAGGCGGTCATTCGACCGCCTGAGTTTTATCTTTTGTTGTCCCACGAATCTCTTTTTTTATCCCTCCCTGGAGGACAAGCGTGTCTAAGCGTCGTGTAGTTGTGACCGGACTTGGCATGTTGTCTCCTGTCGGCAATACCGTAGAGTCCACCTGGAAAGCTCTCCTTGCCGGTCAGAGCGGCATCAGCCTAATCGACCATTTCGATACTAGCGCCTATGCAACGAAATTTGCTGGCTTAGTAAAGGATTTTAACTGTGAAGAGATCATCTCGCGCAAAGAACAGCGCAAGATGGATGCCTTCATTCAATATGGAATTGTCGCTGGCGTTCAGGCCATGCAGGATTCTGGCCTTGAGATTACGGAAGAGAACGCGACCCGTATCGGCGCCGCTATCGGCTCCGGGATTGGCGGTCTTGGTCTGATTGAAGAAAACCATACATCTCTGATGAATGGCGGCCCGCGTAAAATCAGCCCGTTCTTCGTTCCGTCTACGATTGTCAACATGGTGGCAGGTCACCTGACCATTATGTTCGGCCTGCGTGGCCCAAGCATCTCAATCGCGACAGCCTGTACGTCTGGCGTGCATAACATCGGCCAGGCCGCGCGTATCATTGCGTACGGCGATGCAGATGCTATGGTTGCGGGCGGCGCTGAAAAAGCCAGTACCCCGCTGGGCGTCGGTGGCTTCGGTGCAGCGCGTGCGCTCTCTACCCGAAACGATAATCCTCAGGCGGCGAGCCGTCCGTGGGATAAAGACCGTGATGGTTTCGTGCTGGGTGACGGTGCAGGTATGATCGTACTGGAAGAGTACGAACACGCGAAAAAACGTGGCGCGAAAATTTATGCTGAAGTTGTTGGCTTTGGCATGAGCAGCGATGCTTATCACATGACGTCTCCTCCAGAGAACGGCGCAGGCGCTGCGCTGGCGATGGAAAACGCCATTCGCGATGCGGGCATTACGCCGGCACAGATTGGCTACGTTAACGCCCATGGGACGTCTACCCCTGCGGGCGATAAAGCAGAAGCGCAGGCTGTTAAGTCTATCTTCGGCGAATCTGCCGGCCGCGTAATGGTAAGCTCCACGAAATCCATGACCGGTCACCTGCTGGGTGCTGCGGGGGCAGTAGAGTCAATCTACTCTATCCTCGCGCTGCGCGATCAGGCTGTACCGCCAACCATCAACCTGGATAATCCGGATGAAGGTTGCGATCTGGACTTCGTTCCTCACGAAGCGCGCCAGGTTAGCGGTATGGAGTATACCCTGTGTAACTCCTTCGGCTTCGGTGGGACTAACGGCTCTCTGATCTTCAAAAAGGTCTGAGTCTGGTTGGTCGCTGACGATAAAAAAAGGTCCGCTTGCCGGGCCTTTTTTATTAGGCGGAATCCCCTTGTCCGGCTGTCCACATCCTGCCAGACTGAGCCTCCACGCATAAGGAGCCACCATGTTTTTAATTAATGGCCTTGAGCAAGACACGCTGCCGGCAAGCGACAGGGCGACCCAGTTTGGCGATGGCTGTTTCACGACTGCGCGTATTCTCGACGGTGGCGTGTGTCTGCTCGGGGCCCATATCCTTCGTTTACAAAAAGCCTGCGAAGCATTACTGATCCCCTTCTCGCAGTGGGACATTCTTGAAAGTGAAATGCGTCGGCTGGCGTCAGATAAAGCAAGCGGCGTCCTGAAAGTCATTGTTAGCCGCGGGAGCGGTGGCCGGGGCTATAGCGGTTCTGCCTGTCTGCATCCTACGCGGATCCTTTCCGTTTCAGATTATCCTTCCCATTATGCGCACTGGCGTGAAGAGGGCGTAGCCATGGCGTTAAGTCCGGTACGTCTGGGGCGAAACCCGATGCTCGCTGGCATAAAACATCTCAACCGCCTTGAACAGGTGCTTATTCGTACTCATCTTGAGCAGACGGAGGCCGGGGAGGCGCTGGTTCTTGACAGCGAAGGGTACATTACGGAATGCTGTGCGGCTAATTTACTCTGGCGGAAGGGCAGTGACGTGTTCACGCCTTCGCTGGAGCAGGCCGGCGTCAACGGCATTATGCGGCAGTTTTGTCTGCACCAGCTGGCACGCGCAGGCTTTCGCGTTGTCGAAGTCAACGCTAAGGAAGAGGCGCTGCTGTCTGCCGATGAAGTCGTAATCTGCAATGCGCTGATGCCCGTTGTCCCCGTTCGCGCTTATGGCCGCAAATGCTGGTCATCCCGCGAGCTGTTCCAGTTTCTGGCCCCGTTATGTGAGCAAACCAGGTAGTCATGAAGAAAATGTTACGCTTTGTCCTCCTTCTTATCGTTGCGTTCGGTATCGCTGGCGGAGCGGGAGTGTGGAAAGTCCGTCAGCTGGCGGAGAGTCAGATTCTGATAAAAGACGAGACGATTTTTACCCTGAAAGCGGGGACCGGGCGGCAGGCGCTTGGTCAGCAGCTGTATGACGACAAAATTATCAATCGCCCACGCGTATTCCAGTGGCTGCTGCGTATTGAACCGGACCTGTCCCATTTCAAGGCCGGCACCTATCGCTTTACCCCTGGCATGACCGTGCGCGAGATGCTGCAACTGCTGGAGAGTGGTAAAGAAGCCCAGTTCCCGCTGCGTTTTGTGGAAGGTATGCGTCTGAGCGATTACCTCAGGCAGCTGCGGGACGCGCCATACATTAAGCATACGCTGAAAGATGACCGCTACCAGACCGTGGCAGACGCCTTAAAATTCGAACATCCCGAGTGGGTGGAAGGCTGGTTCTGGCCCGATACGTGGATGTATACGGCAGGCACTACCGATGTGGCCATTCTGAAGCGCGCGCACAACAAAATGGTCGCGGCGGTAGACGCTGCCTGGAAAGGGCGAGCAGAGGGCCTGCCTTATAAAGATCAAAACCAGTTCATGACGATGGCCTCGATCATCGAGAAAGAGACGGCCGTGGCTGCCGAACGTGACCAGGTTGCCTCGGTGTTTATTAACCGTCTGCGCATCGGCATGCGTTTGCAAACCGATCCTACCGTCATCTACGGCATGGGCGAAAACTACAACGGCAGGATTTCCAGAAAAGATCTGGAGACGCCAACGGCGTATAATACCTACGTGATTAGCGGCCTGCCGCCTGGACCGATTGCGACGCCGAGTGAAGCTTCGTTGAAGGCCGCCGCGCACCCGGCCAAAACGCCGTATCTCTATTTTGTGGCTGACGGAAAAGGGGGGCATACGTTTAATACCAACCTGGCCAGCCACAATCGCTCCGTTCAGGACTATCTGAAGGCACTTAAGGAAAAAAATGCGCAGTAAATACATTGTCATTGAGGGACTCGAAGGGGCGGGCAAAACAACTGCCCGTAACGTGGTGGTGGATACGCTTACGTCGCTTGGCGTCGCCGACATGGTCTTTACCCGCGAGCCGGGCGGTACGCAGCTGGCGGAAAAACTGCGCAGTCTGGTTCTGGATATCAAATCCGTTGGCGATGAAGTTATTACCGACAAAGCGGAAGTGCTGATGTTCTATGCTGCGCGCGTTCAGCTGGTGGAGACGGTGATCAAACCCGCTCTGGCAGAAGGGAAATGGGTGATTGGCGATCGCCACGATCTCTCAACCCAGGCGTATCAGGGCGGGGGCCGGGGTATCGATCAGGCCATGCTGGCTACGCTTCGCGACGCGGTTCTGGGCGATTTCCGTCCTGACCTGACGCTGTATCTGGACGTAACTCCTGAGGTGGGCCTGAAGCGCGCCCGTGCCCGCGGCGAACTGGACCGCATTGAACAGGAGTCTTTTGATTTCTTTAACCGCACCCGTGCGCGTTATCTGGAACTGGCCGGGCAGGACAAGACCATTCGTACCATCGATGCGACGCAATCCCTTGAAGACGTTACGCGTGATATTCAGCAGACCGTTACGCAGTGGCTACAGGAGCAGCAGGCATGAAATGGTATCCATGGTTGCGCCCACACTTTGAACAGCTGATCGGCAGCTATCAGGTTGGTCGGGGGCATCATGCGTTACTGATCCAGGCGCTGCCGGGAATGGGTGATGATGCGTTGATTTACGCCATCACCCGCTTTCTGATGTGCCAACAGCCGGAAGGACATAAAAGCTGCGGTAAATGCCGGGGTTGCCAACTCATGCAGGCGGGCACGCATCCTGACTATTACACCCTCGAACCCGAGAAGGGCAAAAATACGCTCGGTATCGACGCGGTGCGTGAGGTCAGTGAGAAACTGTACGAATATGCGCGTCTGGGGGGGGCGAAAGTGGTGTGGCTGAATGACGCCGCGCTACTCACGGAAGCCGCAGCCAACGCCCTGTTAAAAACCCTGGAAGAGCCGCCAGAGAATACCTGGTTTTTCCTCTCCTGCCGCGAGCCGGAACGCTTGCTGGCGACGCTGCGCAGTCGCTGCCTTCTTCACCACCTCGCTGTCCCTCAGGAATCCTGGGCGCTCGCCTGGCTTGAGCGAGAAGTGACGGTGTCACAAGATGCGGCGCGCTCGGCGTTGCGCCTGTGCAGCGGTGCGCCTGCGGCTGCGCTGGCCTTATTGCAGCCGGAAGTGTGGTCCCAGCGTGAAACGCTATGTCGTGCGGTTGAATCAGCCCTCGACAGCCATGACTGGCTTAGCGTGCTGCCAGCGCTGAACAGCGATCAGGCACCGGAACGGCTGCACTGGCTGGCCGCGCTGCTGCTGGATGCGCTCAAAATCCAGCAGGGGGCGACGCTTCTGACTAACCCTGACGTGTGGGCGCTGGTCACCACGCTGGCGAATCGCCTGTCAGGGCAGTCGCTGCACGCTATCCTTCATGATATCTGCCAGAGTCGTGAACAACTTTTGACGGTAACCGGTCTCAATCGCGAGCTTTTACTGACCGACCAGTTACTGCGTATCGAACACTACCTGCAACCAGGCGTCATACCGCCGGTTTCCCACCTCTGAGAGAGACATTATGTTTTTAGTCGACTCACACTGCCATCTCGATGGCCTGGATTATCAGTCCCTGCATAAAAATGTGGACGACGTGCTGGCGAAAGCCGCCGCGCGCGATGTGAAATTTTGCCTGGCCGTGGCGACCACGTTGCCGGGTTACCGCGCCATGCGTGAACTGGTAGGCGAGCGCGATAATGTCGTCTTCTCCTGCGGCGTGCATCCGCTGAATCAGGATGAAGCGTACGACGTTGAGGATTTACGCCGTCTTGCCGCAGAAGAGGGCGTAGTGGCGATGGGCGAGACCGGTCTCGACTATTTCTACACCCCGGAAACGAAACCTCGCCAGCAGGAATCCTTCCGCAACCACATCCGTATTGGCCGTGAACTGAATAAGCCTGTTATCGTTCATACCCGCGATGCGCGCGCCGACACGCTGGCGATCCTGCGGGAAGAAAAGGTGACGGATTGCGGTGGCGTACTACACTGTTTCACTGAAGACAGAGAAACGGCGGGTAAGCTGCTTGATTTAGGCTTTTATATCTCGTTCTCGGGGATTGTAACGTTCCGGAATGCTGAGCAACTGCGTGATGCGGCGCGATATGTTCCGCTGGATCGTATTCTGGTGGAAACCGATTCCCCGTACCTGGCACCGGTGCCTCATCGCGGCAAAGAAAATCAGCCAGCGATGACCCGGGATGTCGCTGAGTATATGGCCGTTCTGAAAGGTGTCAGTATTGAAGAGCTGGCTCGCGTGACAACGGAAAACTTCGCCAGTCTGTTCCATATCGACCCCGCCCACCTGCAATCTGTCTGATACGCCTGTTATTTTTAGGCTCGTAATTAATAAGTAAAACGAGTAAAGTTCACCGCCTCATTTGGGGCGGTGATGGCGTTTTTAGACACATCCAGACATGCTTTATGTAAATATCTGCAAGTTTTTTGGCCGTCTTGAACTGAAACGTGATAGCCGTCAAACAAACTCAGAGGGAATTATTTTACTCTGTGTAATAAATAAAGGGCGCTTAGATGTCCTGTCCACGGCGCGGTACTCCCCCCGGGCCAATGCGTGAAAACGTAAAAAAAGCACAAATACTCAGGAGCACTCTCAATTATGTTTAAGAATGCATTTGCTAACCTGCAAAAGGTCGGTAAATCGCTGATGCTGCCAGTATCCGTACTGCCTATCGCAGGTATCCTGCTGGGTGTCGGTTCTGCAAACTTCAGCTGGCTGCCAGCCGTAGTTTCCCACGTGATGGCCGAAGCAGGCGGTTCTGTTTTTGCTAACATGCCGCTGATCTTCGCTATCGGTGTTGCTCTGGGCTTCACCAATAACGACGGTGTATCCGCGCTGGCGTCCGTTGTTGCTTACGGCATCATGGTGAAAACCATGGCTGTGGTTGCGCCGCTGGTACTGCACTTACCTGCTGAAGAGATTGCCGCTAAGCATCTGGCGGACACCGGTGTTCTCGGTGGTATCATCTCCGGTGCGATTGCAGCGTATATGTTTAACCGCTTCTATCGCATCAAGCTGCCTGAGTATCTGGGCTTCTTCGCGGGTAAACGTTTTGTGCCGATCATTTCTGGTCTGGCCGCGATTTTCACCGGTGTGGTTCTGTCTTTCATCTGGCCACCAATCGGTACAGCAATCCAGACCTTCTCTCAGTGGGCGGCTTACCAGAACCCGGTTGTGGCGTTCGGTATCTACGGCTTCATTGAGCGCTGCCTGGTACCATTTGGTCTGCACCACATCTGGAACGTTCCATTCCAGATGCAGATTGGTGAATACACCAACGCAGCAGGTCAGGTGTTCCACGGCGACATCCCACGCTACATGGCGGGTGACCCAACGGCAGGTAAACTGTCTGGTGGCTTCCTGTTCAAAATGTACGGTCTGCCGGCCGCCGCAATTGCGATCTGGCATTCTGCTAAACCAGAGAACCGTGCAAAAGTGGGCGGTATCATGATCTCCGCAGCGCTGACCTCGTTCCTGACCGGTATCACCGAGCCGATCGAGTTCTCCTTCATGTTCGTTGCGCCGATCCTGTACATCATCCACGCGGTACTGGCAGGTCTGGCATTCCCAATCTGTATCCTGCTGGGTATGCGTGACGGTACGTCCTTCTCTCACGGTCTGATCGACTTCATCGTTCTGTCCGGTAACAGCAGCAAGCTGTGGCTGTTCCCAATTGTGGGTGCGGGCTACGCAGTGGTGTACTACACCGTCTTCCGCGTGCTGATCAAAGCACTGGACCTGAAAACGCCGGGTCGTGAAGATGCAACGGAAGACAGCAAAGCCGGTGCGACCAGCGAAATGGCGCCTGCTCTGGTAGCTGCCTTCGGTGGTAAAGAGAACATCACTAACCTGGACGCGTGTATCACTCGTCTGCGTGTGAGCGTTGCCGACGTTGCGAAAGTAGACCAGCCGGGTCTGAAAAAACTGGGCGCAGCGGGCGTCGTTGTTGCAGGTTCTGGTGTTCAGGCAATCTTCGGTACGAAATCCGATAACCTGAAAACCGAAATGGATGAGTACATCCGCAACAACTAAGCTGTGACCTGGGGAGACTAAGGCAGCCGAATGGCTGCCTTTTTTATTACTGCGGCTTGTGGTGCCGGGTGGCGGCGGCACCTTACCGGGCCTACGTGATGGGTAGGCCCGGTAAGCGCAGCGCCACCGGGCTTCTGTCACTCAGAAATCGTAGCTCGCGCTCACCGAGACGTTCAGCGGCGCGCCATACACTACATAAGAGCCGACGTAATCGTAATACTCTTTGTCGAACAGGTTGTTGACGTTAGCCTGCACCGCAAAATCTTTGGTGACCTGATAACGGCTGAACAGGTTCACCAGCCCATAGCTGCCTTGCTCCGCGCGGGAACGTCCTGCCGGGCCGCCTTCCACGTCCGTCCACACTTTGTTCTGCCAGTTTACGCCACCGCCCACGGTCAGTTCCGGCAGCATTGGCAACTGATAGCGGGTGAAGAGCTTCATGGTTGTGCGCGGCTGATCGGAGCTGACGGCGTTGCCATTCTTATCTTCTGCGATGTAACGCGTCGCGCCGAAGGTCAGCTGCCAGTTATCGGTCAGGGCACCATTGAGCTCGAACTCGACCCCTTTGCTGACCACCCCGTCCAGCGATTCATAGATCGACTCACCGCTCGGCATGTAGGTATAGGTGTTGCTGGCGACGTTATCCTGCTCAATGCGGAAAATCGCCAGCGAGGTGGTGAGGCGGGTATTAAACCAGTCCGCCTTCACCCCGGCTTCGTAGCTTTTACCCGTGGTAGGGTCAAGATAACGTCCGCTGGCATCGCGCTTATCCTGCGGCTGGAAGATAGAGGTATAGCTGACGTAGGTCGACCAGTCCTCATTGATGTCATACACCAGGCCGGCGTACGGCGTGACATCATCTTTGGTGCTTTCCAGACGGGTATTCGGCGATCCTGCCGGGTTATAACGAATGTTATATTGGGTGTAGCGCGCGCCCAGGATCAGGTGCAGCGGATCGGCCAGCGAGAAACGAGCCGACGAATAGGCTGAAGACTGGCGAATATCATCCTTGCTGTAGAGTTTCCACGGCGTCCACTGGGGATCGGCGATGTTCCCGTTCCAGTTCTTAAAGTTGCCGACATCAACCATGCCGTATACCGCATCCGGCATGGAGTTGTCGTAATGGTTACGCTGACGGCTGAAGCTGCCGCCGAACATCATTTCGTGCTGACGGCCAAAGAGATCGAAGCCGCCGCGCAGGAAGGCGTCAACCGCATCCTGTTTACGTTCCCCACGGTTCCAGCCTCCGTAACCCACCAGGCCCGCACCGGTCTCTTTATCCGGATAGCCGGACATATACATCAGTTTGGAGTCGAAGTTGGTTTCAGCGTGCATACCGTTGATGTGCGCTTCCCAGCCATTATCGAAACGCTGAGTCAGGTTAGCGAAGATGCGGGTGCTGTCTTTATCTGAATAAGCCCAGTCAGGTGCGACGGTCTGGCTACGATTGTAGTGGGTCTTACTTCCGTCGCTGTACCAGGTCGGCAGCCCGCCCCAGGTCGGGTCGGCGGTATGGCTTTCCTGATACTCATACCCTACCGAGAGGGTGGTGCTGTCGGTGACATCCGCGTCCATCACGCCGTAGAGGAATTTCTTCCGGTAGTGGTAGTTATCCACGAAGCTGTCGTTGTCCTGATAACCCGTAATCAGACGGCCCCGTACCTTACCTGACTCTACCAGCGGCGCCTGGAGATCCAGCACGTAGCGCTGCTTGTCCCAGCTGCCGTAACTGGCGGAGACGTTACCTTTAAATTCCGGGCTGTCCGCGTGCTTACGCACCATATTAACGTACGCCGCCGGGTTGCCCGTGCCGGACATCAGGCCGGTGGCGCCGCGAACCACTTCGATGCGGTCATAAATCGCGGTATCCGCGGCGGTATCACCAAAGTTCCACACTTCACTGATGGAGGTTGGCAGGTCGTCATAGGCGTAGTTGCTGACGAAAAAGCCGCGTGAGTAAAACACGGTACGGTCGCTGTCCTGCACCTGGGCCGTAATGCCCGTGGTATTCGTCAGCACCTGTCCGATGGATTGCAGATTCTGGTCAGCCATACGTTGCTGGCTGATAACGCTGACGGACTGTGGGATGTCGCGGGGAACCAGCAACAGTTTGGTGCCGGTGGTGGTGGTTTTTACGCTGTAATCCTGATCCTGGCTGGCAGAAAGATCCTGTGTGTTGTCAAAACCCCCGTCTACGACGACGGTATCTTCGGTTGTTGAAGCAGCGAAAGCGGCGGTTGGCGTCAATGCCATAGCAATGCAGGCGGCCAGCAACGAAGGTGTTGCGGCAGGCTGACGTTGCCCATCCCTGGTGTGATTAATGAAAGACATCATCAAACCCTTAGTGAATGGTGAAGGTAATTCGCGACAGTCCCGCTAGCACGGGCTGACGTCGTTTTCTATGTTAAAAATGCGCATGAAAATGCAAATGCGAAATATACGCATTGTGATTAACGCTGTAAACAGATGTTTCGGGATGAACTGAAATAAGGTTTCAGAAAAGAAATGTCCTAAAGCGATGCCTCTTCAGCCAGATGGCGGACAATCAGGAAAGAAATCACGGGAGAAGGTTGAAAGGACAGGAGAAACTCGCTCATACTCTTGTCTTGTGTCACGCAGTAAATCAGACAATGTGTGTTAACAACGGACGCACGACGCCAGATTAAACTTAAAAGGAAAAGGTCATGGCTGAAGAAACGATTTTCAGTAAAATTATCCGCCGCGAAATTCCGTCGGATATTGTCTATCAGGATGAACTGGTCACGGCTTTCCGCGACATTTCTCCCCAGGCGCCGACGCACATCCTTATTATTCCCAATATTCTGATCCCGACCGTGAATGACGTTAAAACCGAGCATGAAGTGGCGCTGGGCCGTATGCTTACGGTAGCCGCGAAAATCGCTGAGCAGGAAGGGATTGCTGAAGACGGATACCGTCTGATCATGAACTGTAATCGCCATGGCGGCCAGGAAGTCTATCATATTCATATGCATCTGCTGGGTGGACGTCCACTGGGACCGATGCTGGCACATAAAGGTCTTTAATATGTTAACTGGGCGTATTGCAGCGCTGATCGTGACGCTGGTAATGGTTGGGTGCAGCGCGCGTCCCGCCATCCCGGTCAGTGAAGAACAGACGCTGGTGATGGAGTCCTCAGTGCTTGCTGCGGGCATCACGGCGGAGAAACCTTCGCTGACCATAAGCGAAATCCAGTCTTCAGCCTCCTCTACGCTCTATAACGAAAGGCAAGAGCCAGTGACTGTGCATTATCGCTTCTACTGGTATGACGTGAGAGGTCTTGAGATGCACCCGCTTGAGGCGCCGCGCAGCGTGACCATCCCGGCAAGATCGTCGGTCACGCTCTACGGCAGCGCCAGCTATCTGGGTGCACATAAGGTGAGACTTTATCTTTATTTGTAAGGAGTGAACCTTGATTAAAACAATGAGCCGTTATGCGCTCCTGAGTGCCTTTGCACTCTTTCTGGCGGGTTGTGTGACGCGAACGGAAGAGCCAGCACCGGTAGATCAGGCGAAGCCGGGAACGGAACAGCCAACAACGCCAGCGCAGCCTGTTCCAACCGTGCCGTCTGTACCGACCATTCCGGCGCAGCCTGGCCCGATCGAACATCCGGACGACACCGCACAGCCTGCGCCGCGAGTACGCCACTATGACTGGAACGGCGCGATGCAGCCGATGGTGGGCAAAATGTTGCAGGCACAGGGCGTTACGCCCGGCAGCGTGCTGCTGGTGGACAGCGTGAACAACCGTACAAACGGTTCCCTGAATGCGGGAGAAGCGACGGAAACCCTGCGCAACGCGCTGGCAAACAACGGTAAATTTACGCTGGTATCAGCTCAGCAGCTCGCGGTCGCCAAGCAGCAGCTTGGTCTGTCGCCTCAGGACAGCCTGGGTTCGCGCAGTAAAGCGATTGGTATTGCCCGCAACGTTGGCGCGCAGTATGTCCTTTATTCTAACGCGACAGGCAACGTGAACACGCCGTCGTTGCAGATGCAGTTAATGCTGGTTCAGACCGGCGAAATTATCTGGTCAGGTAAAGGTGCCGTTACGCAACAATAAGCGCACGCGTCATGACGTCCTGACGCGTTATTTCCCTCAGTACCGTGTTATCGCGCCGCAAGCCCCCGCCGGGCTTGGCGGCGCGAGTTGCATTATTGAGCGTGGCGACCATCGGCTGGTTTTACGTCAGCATCACGATGCCGCCGCGCCTGCCTCCCATTTTCGTCGCCAGTTCCGCGCCCTGAAGCGCCTGCCCGCCGACCTTGCGCCACAACCTCATCTCTTTATCAGAGACTGGATGGCGGTGGCGTTTATTGCGGGTGAGATCAAAAGCGAGCTTCCCGATACGCCTGCGCTTGCAGCCATGCTGTATCATCTGCATCGCCAGCCGCGTCTGGGCTGGCGGGTAACGTTACTTCCTTTGCTGGATCACTACTGGCAGCAGGCTGCGCCTGGACGACGCACGCCCTACTGGCTGGCGCAGCTTAAGCGGCTACGCAGAGCGGGAGAGCCGCAGGCGTTACGTCTGGCGCCGCTGCATATGGATGTCCACGCGGGTAATATCGTTCATACCACGGCAGGCGAGAAACTTATCGACTGGGAATATGCCGGAGACGGTGACGTGGCGCTCGAACTCGCTGCGGTCTGGATGCCTGATGAGGCGTCGCGCGAGCAGCTGATAACCGCCTATGCCCGAAACGCCAACATCAATGCGCTCACCCTTGCGCGGCAGGTCGCGCGCTGGCGTCCGTGGGTGTTGATGCTGATGGCGGGATGGTTTGAAATGCGCCTTCAGCAGACAGATGACAAACAATTTATTGCGCTGGCAAATGATGCCTGGCGTCAGTTACAAACGAAAGGATAAGAGAGGTAGGTGTGGGTCCAGTAATGTTGGATGTCGAAGGGTTTGAGCTGGATGCGGAAGAGCGCGAAATTCTGGCGCATCCGCTGGTAGGGGGGCTGATTCTTTTCACCCGCAATTATCATGATCCGGAGCAGTTGCGTGAGCTGGTTCGCCAGATCCGTGCGGCGTCGCGCAATCACCTGGTGGTGGCCGTAGACCAGGAAGGTGGGCGTGTGCAGCGTTTCCGCGAAGGGTTTACCCGTTTACCCGCCGCGCAATCTTTTGCTGCGCTGCTGGGGATCGAAGAGGGCGGTCAACTGGCGCAGGACGCCGGCTGGCTGATGGCCAGCGAGATGATCGCCATGGATATCGACATCAGCTTCGCCCCGGTGCTGGACGTAGGACACATTAGCGCGGCAATTGGTGAGCGTTCGTATCATGACGATCCGCGTATTGCGCTGGCAATGGCGACGCGCTTTATTGACGGTATGCATGCTGCGGGCATGAAAACCACCGGCAAACATTTCCCGGGCCACGGGGCGGTGACGGCGGATTCCCATAAAGAAACCCCGCGTGATCCGCGCCCGGAAGCAGACATTCGCGCTAAAGACATGTCGGTTTTCCGCTCGCTGATCGCTGATAACAAGCTGGATGCCATCATGCCTGCGCACGTCATCTACAGTGAGGTCGATCCGCGTCCGGCCAGCGGCTCTCCGCACTGGCTTAAAACCGTGCTGCGTCAGGAATTAGGCTTCAATGGCGTAATTTTCTCTGACGATTTATCCATGGAAGGGGCGGCGATCATGGGAAGCTATGCCGAACGTGGGCAGGCTTCGCTGGATGCGGGTTGCGATATGATCCTCGTCTGCAATAATCGTAAAGGGGCGGTGAGCGTGCTGGATAACCTGTCGCCGATCAATGCTGAACGTGTTACACAATTGTATCATAAAGGTTCATTTAGTCGTCAGGAGCTGATGGACTCGGCGCGCTGGAAAACGGTAAACGCCCGGCTTGAAGCCCTGAACGAGCGCTGGCAGGCACATAAAGCAGCCCTTTAATTCATCCCGGAAGGCGTAGCGTGGTGAGACGATGATCATTTATTTACACGGTTTTGACTCAAACAGTCCTGGTAATCATGAGAAAGTGCTGCAATTGCAGTTTATCGATCCGGATGTCCGGCTGATCAGTTACAGCACACGTCATCCGAAGCATGACATGCAGCATCTGCTTAAAGAAGTGGATAAAATGTTGCAGCTCAATATCGACGATCGCCCGCTGATCTGCGGCGTGGGGTTAGGAGGATACTGGGCAGAGCGCATCGGTTTTTTGTGCGATATCCGTCAGGTCATTTTTAATCCTAACCTCTTTCCGAACGAAAACATGGAAGGCAAAATCGATCGCCCGGAGGAGTACGCCGACATCGCAACTAAATGCGTGAGCAATTTCCGTGAAAAGAACCGCGATCGGTGTCTTGTGATCCTCTCCCGCAACGATGAAGCGCTGAACAGCTCCCGCGCCGCCGAGCTTCTGCACCATTACTACGAAATTGTCTGGGACGAAGAGCAGACCCACAAGTTCAAAAACATTTCCCCGCACTTGCAGCGTATTAAAGCCTTTAAAACGCTGGGCTGATCTCCCTGAACCTGATAAAGGCCCGGTACGTGAAAGCGTACCGGGCCTCTTTTTTGTCAGAGTTGTCTACTTTTAAACCATCAAAACTTGATACATATCAATTTTGGTATGACCAATGCGCCTGACGTGCTATTCTCAATGAATCTGAATGGTTTCAGCGCAGTAACCTGTTGTTAATTAAGGGTTATTTCTATAACTTTTAATTAACAATTGGTTAATAATTTGAGGGGGTCACGTTGACTACGCCATTGAAAAAGATAGTGATTGTCGGCGGTGGTGCTGGCGGACTGGAGCTGGCGACACAGCTGGGTAAGAAGCTGGGTCGCGGTAAGAAAGCCAAAATCACGCTGGTGGATCGTAACCACAGTCATCTGTGGAAGCCGTTACTGCACGAAGTGGCGACCGGGTCGCTGGATGAGGGCGTGGATGCGCTGAGCTATCTGGCGCATGCGCGTAACCACCACTTCCAGTTCCAGCTGGGTTCGGTGGTGGATATCAATCGTGAAAACAAAACCATCACGCTGGCTGAGCTGCGTGATGATAAAGGCGAGTTGCTGGTTCCTGAGCGCAAGCTGGCCTATGACACGCTGGTGATGGCCCTGGGCAGTACCTCCAATGATTTCAACACCCCAGGCGTAAAAGAGCACTGCATCTTCCTGGATAACCCGCATCAGGCGCGTCGTTTCCATCAGGAGATGCTTAACCTGTTCCTGAAGTACACCAATAACATGGGTGCTAACGGCAAGGTCAACATTGCTATCGTGGGCGGCGGCGCAACGGGCGTTGAATTATCGGCGGAGTTGCACAATGCGGTCAAACAGCTGCACAGCTACGGCTACAAAGGGCTGACTAACGAAGCGCTGAATGTGACGCTGGTGGAAGCAGGTGAACGTATTCTGCCTGCGCTGCCGCCGCGTATTTCCGGCGCGGCGCACAACGAGCTGACCAAACTGGGCGTGCGCGTGCTGACCCAGACCATGGTGACCAGCGCGGATGAGGGCGGCCTGCATACCAAAGACGGCGAATATATCCAGGCCGACCTGATGGTTTGGGCTGCGGGGATCAAAGCGCCTGATTTCATGAAAGATATCGGTGGGCTGGAGACGAACCGCATTAACCAGCTGGTGACAGAGCCGACGCTGCAAACCACGCGCGATCCGGACATCTTCGCCATTGGCGACTGTGCCTCCTGCGCACGTCCGGAAGGCGGATTTGTACCGCCTCGCGCTCAGGCCGCGCACCAGATGGCAAGCCTCGTGCTGCATAACATCCTGGCGCAGATGAAAGGCAAACCGATGAAAGCCTATGTCTACAAAGACCACGGCTCTCTGGTGTCGCTCTCAAACTTCTCCACCGTGGGCAGCCTGATGGGTAACCTGATGCGCGGTTCCATGATGGTGGAAGGGCGCATCGCCCGCTTCGTGTACATTTCTCTGTACCGTATGCACCAGATTGCGCTGCACGGCTACTTCAAAACCGGCCTGATGATGCTGGTTGGCCGCATCAACCGCGTGATCCGTCCACGCCTGAAGCTGCACTAATTTCTCTCTCCCTCCGGGCCCTCCGGAGGGAATTCTTAGCACATCATGCTGTGCATTTCCCTCCTGACGCTTAAGAGTTCTCTTAAACCCACGTTGTCCCGGTCAACAGCCCTGATTTTGATCCTTTATCTTATTGGCGAAGCGTTTATTGCGCTGCAAAATTGCTACCAATTGCAACAAAGGAGGAAGTCCCGTGAATAAATCAATGTTGGCGGGTATAGGGATTGGCGTCGCAGCTGCGTTAGGTGTGGCTGCCGTTGCCAGTCTGAACGTACTTGATCGTGGCCCGCAGTATGCGCAGGTGGTTTCCGCTACACCGATCAAAGAGACGGTCAAGACGCCTCGTCAGGAGTGCCGTAATGTTTCTGTCACCCATCGTCGTCCGGTTCAGGATGAAAACCGTATCGCTGGCTCCGTGCTGGGCGCGGTTGCTGGTGGGGTGATTGGTCATCAGTTTGGTGGCGGCCGTGGTAAGGATGTCGCGACGGTGGTTGGTGCGCTGGGTGGCGGTTATGCCGGTAACCAGGTACAGGGCGCGATGCAGGAAAATGATACCTACACCACAACGCAGCAGCGCTGTAAAACCGTGTATGACAAGTCTGAAAAAATGTTGGGCTACGACGTAACCTACAAAATTGGCGATCAGCAGGGCAAAATCCGCATGGATAAAGATCCTGGCACGCAGATCCCTCTCGACAGCAACGGTCAGCTGATACTGAATAACAAAGTGTAAAAAAGATGTTCTCTGAACTTAGCTCCTCATGCGCTCAGGCTGAGGAGCTTTTTTTTTGCGTCAGAGTTTAAGAAGTTCAGGCCACAGGCGCAGCGTTGTTTGCGTAATCCCCTGCAATTTTTCCAGCGTCGCGCCTTCACGGGCGCTGATGGACATCCCCTGTAAAATACAGCTCAGATACTGGGAAAGCTCCTGCGGACGGCAATGCGCCGGTATTTCGCCGCGCTGCTGACGCTGAGCCAGAAACGTGCTGAGCGTCTCCTCCTGCATCGCATGTCGCGATTTGACCGTGTTGGCAATCTCTTTAGACGATGCCGCGAGGGTCGCGGAGGTGTTGATCATAAAACAGCCCGCAGGCGTGTCCTTGCTGGTATAGCAGGTCGCGATTGCCGTGAAATAATCCTGCAATGCCTGCTCAACCGTTTTTTCTTCGCAGAACAGCTGGGCTTCATGTTTTGCCGCGAAGCGCGAGATGTATCTGTCCAGAACGGCCCGGAATAAGCCTTCTTTGTTGGTGAACTCTGCGTACAGGGTAGGGGCTTTCGCGCCCGTTGCTTCCACGAGATCGGAAAGCGACGTAGCTTCATACCCATGCTGCCAGAAGAGCGTCATGGCCTTATCGAGCGCCGCATCCCTGTCGAACACTTTTGGTCGGCCACGGCTTTTCTTCGCGCAACGCGTAACATCGGTTGTCATGTGCCGTTGGTCCTCTGTTGTTTTGTTGAATAGTCATTATAAAAATAAACGTCTGCAACGACCAGCGGTGATTTCTGAAAAATAATTTAATTTTATCTTTATGAAATATAAGGCAAATGAAATTAATTTAACGACCATTATAAAAATGGGTTGACGTGTGACCTGGATCACATCTATCATTTACCTATCGATCGTTAACTAAATAACTAACGACCACTACATCATCTGCCTAAAGGTATAAAATCATGAAAAACGTTAAAACCCTCATCGCTGCCGCCGTTCTGAGTTCACTCTCTTTCGCAAGCTTCGCTGCTGTTGAAGTGCAATCCACGCCAGCAGACCAGCAGAAAGTCGGTACCATCTCTGCCACTGCCGGGACTAATCTGGGCTCTCTGGAAGATCAGCTGGCACAAAAAGCTGACGAAATGGGTGCGAAATCATTCCGCATCACCTCTGTGACCGGTCCTAACACCCTGCACGGTACCGCTGTTATCTACAAATAAGCGTAACGCAACCCTCCGTTATGCCACTGCAATAAAAAACGCCCTGCTGATGCAGGGCGTTTGTCGTTATTACTGCTTTACATTGATTGCTGAGCAACCTCATGATGCCGCGTGACATCGGTTGGCATCCCCGAGCGCGCTTCCATCGCCCGCTCCATCACCGCGCCATCGGTATTGGCATTCGTTTTAAAGCTCACCATCGAGGCATTCAGATTAATCGGCAGCGTCTGCGGATCGTCATTGATGTTTTTCGATAGCGGCTGGTGGATCTCAACCAGACGAACGCCACCCGGCTCTTCAGACACTTTAATCGGCGTATTAATGATATTCACTTTCGTGCCAGGGGCGATCACGCGGTAGAGCGTTTTGATATCGTCATCGCGCAGGCGAATGCAGCCGGAGCTGACGCGCATCCCGATCCCGAAATCCGCATTCGTTCCGTGCAGAAGATAAACCCCACCGTATGCCGCCAGGCGAATCGCATGGTGCCCCATCGGATTATCCGGGCCAGCAGGCACCACGGCAGGCAGGTCGATACCTTGAGCTTTATAACGGGCGCGAATGTTTGCCGTCGGGGTCCAGGTTGGATTAGCGCGCTTATCAGAGACGGTGGTGATCATGGTAGGCGTGAGCGTATCGCCCCCCAGCTGACCAATACCGATAGGGTAGACGGTCACTTCGTTCTTGCCCGGCGGGTAGTAATACAGACGCAGCTCGGCGAGGTTAATCACAATGCCCTGACGCGGCGCGTCCGGCAGGATGGTTTGCAGCGGAATCGTCAGTACGCTGCCTGCACGGGGCACGTATGGATCTACGCCCGGGTTGGCCTGCAACAGCGCCAGGAACCCGACGTTATATTTTTTGGCAATCGCTTCCAGCGAACCGCCATCGTTTTCAACCACGTGAAAGCGGTTTTCACCTACGACATTGCTGCCGGCAGGCGGAAGAGGCCAGGTATTGGCACGAGCAGGGAGCGCGACGGCAACCGTCGCGGCCAGCGCAAACAGAGTTAACCAGCGGGTAAAACGCGAAGAAATCATCATTATCATAATCCATACAAATGATAAGGTTATTGTTTTATAAGGCGTTAATCATAATTATGGCGAATGTATAGTCGGGAAGTTCGGGCGAAGTGCAAAGAGTTTGTAAATTGTCCCCCCGCCAGCCGGGCGCTGGCGGGGGATACCATTATGCGATGGCGTTCTCTTCCAGCTGACGCATAAAGTTACGCACCCAGTCCATGCGGGTTTTACGTTCCGTCAGATCCTGAGTAAATTTCAGACGCGTCGGGCCATCAAGACGGAAATGCTGCGGCTGTTTTTGCAGGAGGCCAATCAGCCACATCGGATCGACGTGGTTCTTCTCGGCAAACTCAATGACGCCGCCTTTCTCATTGCCTTCAAGTTTGCGAATGCCCAGCTTCTGCGCCTGCTGACGCAGGCGGGCAATATCCAGCAGGTTGCGCGCCGCATCGGGCAATATCCCAAAACGGTCAATCAGTTCGACTTTGATCTCTTCCAGCTCGCCTTCGCTTTTCGCGCTGGCAATGCGTTTGTAGAACGACAGACGGGTATTCACGTCAGGAATAAAATCATCCGGCAGCAGAGAAGGCATGCGCAGTTCCACTTCGGTCTGCTGGCTGGTGAGATCTTCCAGAGACGGTTCACGTCCGGCTTTAAGCGCATCGACGGCATTTTCCAGCAGCTCCATATACAGCGAGAAACCGATGGTTTCCATGGAGCCGCTCTGGTCTTCACCCAGCAGCTCACCGGCGCCGCGGATCTCCAGGTCGTGGGTCGCCAGCGCAAAGCCAGCGCCCAGATCTTCCAGCGAGGCGATAGCTTCCAGACGCTTTTGCGCGTCGGTGGTCATCGCCTTCGGATGCGGCGTCAGCAGCCAGGCGTAGGCCTGATGGTGCGAGCGCCCGACGCGCCCGCGCAGCTGGTGCAGCTGGGCCAGACCGAAGTGATCCGCACGTTCGATAATGATGGTGTTCGCCGTTGGAATGTCGATCCCGGTCTCAATGATGGTGGTACACACCAGCACGTTGAAACGCTGGTGGTGGAAATCGTTCATCACCCGCTCCAGCTCGCGCTCGCGCATCTGGCCGTGACCAATGGCGATGCGCGCTTCCGGTACCAGCTCTGCCAGCCTGTCGGCGGCTTTCTGAATATTTTCAACGTCGTTATACAGGTAATACACCTGGCCGCCGCGCAGCACTTCGCGCAGGATCGCCTCGCGCACCACCAGATTGTCGTACTCGCGAACAAAGGTTTTCACCGCCAGACGGCGCGCCGGTGGGGTGGCGATTATCGACAGATCGCGCATGCCGCTCATCGCCATGTTCAGGGTGCGCGGGATCGGCGTTGCGGTCAGGGTCAGAATGTCGACGTCGGCGCGCATCGCTTTGATGCGCTCTTTATGGCGCACCCCGAAGCGGTGCTCTTCATCCACGATCAGCAGCCCCAGATCTTTCCACTTCACGTCGCTTTGCAGCAGCTTGTGAGTGCCGATCAGAATATCAATTTTGCCTTCGCTTGCCTGTTCCAGGATTTGCGTCTGCTCTTTGGCGCTGCGAAAACGCGACAGCATCTCAATGCGCACCGGCCAGTTGGCGAAGCGGTCGCGGAAGTTGTCGAAGTGCTGCTGGGCGAGGAGGGTAGTCGGCACCAGCACCGCCACCTGCTTGTTGTTTTCCACCGCCAGGAAGGCGGCACGCATCGCCACTTCGGTTTTGCCGAAGCCCACGTCACCGCAGACCAGGCGGTCCATGGCCAGCGGCTGGCACATGTCGCTCAGCACGGCGTTAATGGCCTGGGCCTGATCCGGCGTAGTTTCAAACGGGAAGCTGTCGCAGAACAGCTGATACTGCTCTTTATCATGCTTAAACGCATAGCCCTCTTTGGCCGCACGCTGGGCGTAAATATCCAGCAGCTCGGCGGCCACGTCGCGCACTTTTTCCGCTGCCTTCTGGCGCGCACGCGCCCAGGCATCGCCGCCCAGCTTATGCAGCGGCGCGTTGTCTTCCGCGCCCCCGGCGTAGCGACTGATCAGGTGCAGGGACGACACCGGCACGTACAGTTTGGCGTCGTTGGCGTAGGTCAGCATCAGGTATTCACCTTTGATGCCGCCTGCTTCGAGGGTGGTCATCCCCTGATAGCGACCCACCCCGTGTTCCAGGTGAACGATCGGCTGACCGGGGTGCAGTTCGGCCAGGTTACGGATCAGGGTGTCCGGGTTGATGGTGCGACGGCTGTCCTGACGACGGCGCGCGACGCGCTCGCCCAGCAGGTCGCTTTCACAAATCAACGCCAGGTTATTGAGCGTATCAATGAATCCGTGCTCGGCGGCGCCGATCATCAGGTAACGGCCATTTCCGGTCGCTTCGCTCAGGCGAAGAATGCGCTTCGGCGCAACTTTGATCCGTCCCAGCAGTTCGCCCAGCGCTTCACGGCGACCCTCACTTTCAACGGAGAAGACCACCGGCCCGGTGAAGGACTCAAGAAACTTACGCAGATTATCAAGGGGGGATTTCTGCTGCGCCTGAACGGCCAGGTCAGGCAGCGTCCGGAACGCGAGATTGGTGTTCGCCGCCTTCTCGGCAAGCGCGTCGGTTTTGAGCTGCATGCGCGGCCAGCGTTTCAGCTCGGCGTTGAGCTCGTCGGTACGTAGCCACAGCATTTCCGGCGGCAGCAGCGGACGCATCGGGTCAACGCCCCGGTTTTCAAAGCGGGCGCGCGTTTCGCTTTCAAAGCGGCTGGCACTGGCGTCGATATCCCCGGTGTTAACAATCAGCGTATTCGCCGGGAAGTAGCTGAACAGCGCCGGCAGCGGTTCGTTAAAGAACAGGGGCTGCCAGTACTCGATCCCTGCCGGAAGGGTGCCCTTGCTGACTTGCTGGTAGATATGTTCGGCATCGCGCTTCACGTCGAACCTGTCGCGCCACTGGCTGCGGAACAGCTCGATGGCGGTTTTATCCGTCGGGAACTCATGGGCGGGCAGTAGGTTAATGGAGTCCACTTCCTCCAGCGTGCGCTGGGTGTCAACGTCGAACACGCGCAGGCTGTCGATCTCATCATCAAAGAAATCCAGACGATATGGCCGATCGCTGCCCATCGGATAGAGATCCAGCAGCGCACCGCGCGTCGCGTATTCGCCGTGCTCCATCACCTGGTCGACATGTCGATAGCCGGCTCCGTCCAGCTGCACGCGCAGGGCATCGCGCGACAGGCGCTGGCCTTTTTTCATCACCAGCGCATGGCCGTGCAAATAGCTGTGCGGACAGACGCGCTGCATCAGCGTATTCACCGGTACAATCAGCACGCCGCGCTGCATGGTGGGAAGCTGATACAGCGTCGACAGGCGTGAAGAGATGATCTCCTGGTGCGGAGAAAAACTGTCGTAGGGAAGCGTTTCCCAGTCGGCCAGGCTGAATACCAGACTGTCGGTGAACTGACGAATTTCATCGTGCAGGCGCAGGGCGTTTTGCATGTCCGGGGCAACCAGCACCACCGGCCCAGGATGCCGCTCAGCAATTTCCGCCACCAGGGTGGCGCAGGCCGCGCCCGTGAGTTCGCCCAGCTGGCGCTGGTCGCCCGCTTTGACAGGCAAGGAGTAACGATAGTGTTCAGGCATGGCTATGTCAGAGTCTCTTGGGGATATACCAACAGTATTGGGGCATATCACTGATACGCAATGTCTTTATTATCCTCGATCGTTTTACATAAGCAAATCGTAACCGCACAAGAGGGAAAGTGCCCCCGGATGGGTAGAGGGTTCCTCAGTAATTTGAAAGCAGAAGCAATAACGTTGTCTTCAGACTAACTGAGGGCTTTCAGCGATGCCCTGGTCCGGCTGTAAATCGCTGAGGCGTTTCCTGAAGGCCGGGGCGAGGCGCAGGGATGCGCCGAGAGGGCGTGGCCTGCATGGATGCAGGCTCATGCCCGACCCGATAGCCGGAAGGAATAAGCCGAGGGTATCGCGAAGCGACGATTTACCGCCGGGAGCCGTCTGTGCAGGCCTTATTTTGTAGCCCGTATGGGACAGGGTTAGTTAGCGGGTCGTGGGCACGGGCGAAAGCCGCGCGGGAGGGGAGAAGAAAAGATCGCCAAAGAGGGCGGTCGAGAGCTTACGTGCCCCCAGCCCAACCAGCGTGCAGACGAGCAGGCTGATAAATGGATAAACCAGAATCAGCGTTAACTCCGCCCAGATCGGCCAGTACGCCGCATTCATTTCGCGGATCAGGAGCAGGCTAAATGCCTCGATTAAAATGCGGTGGGTGGTATATATCGCGATGGTGTTTGAACCGATGACGTTCAGCAGGTTATTGGGATGAACGGCATAACGCTGCTCGAAGCTGTAAAAGAGCTTCATGATAACCACGATTGACAGCAGAGAGAGCGGCAGAGGGACGTTAGCGAACCACAGCACCACCGACACCGCACCAGAGGCGATGAGGATCAGCCAGCTGCGGCGCAAATTCATCCCTTTCATCCACGCCATCAACTGCGCGCCGTACCATGCGCCGAGGCTGTAGTAGACCATGTTGCGCACCACGCTGTTCATTCCCCACCACGGTAACGGCAGGAAGTTGATGGCGATGCTTGCCAGCGCCAGAAGCCCCAGCATCGGCAGTTTCCAGCGGCTCAGCAGCTTACAGAGCGTAAAGTAGACCACTAAGGCGTACAAATACCATAGGCTGGTGCTGGCCGTGAGCATTCCCCGTACAAACCCTGAAACGGAATCGGCGTAGGCCGCATTGGATGCTGTCGCCAGCTCTCGCTCGGGGGCGAGCCAGGCATTCAGATGAGTCAGCGCCTGCCATTGCAGGACGCCCCACAGGGCCAAAACCCAGACAATGCTCCAGATCCGCTTGTCGAGACTGGTGCGCCAGTTCACCTCGTCAATATATCGACGGATCAAATAGCCGGAGATAAAGAAAAACACCGGCATACGGAACGGGGCAAGGTAAAGATTAAAGTAGACCCAGCATTTGGCGAGCAGGCCCGATAACGGATGCTGTAGCCCGTCCAGGTGAGGATAAAAGGTGATCACCGAGTGGTAAATCACCACCAGGCAGATACACAGACCTTTTATCTGGTTAATCCATAATGCTTTTTGTTTCATTGTGCGTGACGACCTTGTTGCCATAAACGAAAGGTCGATTGTTGTAAAATGAAACCCTGATGTAACGGGTAACAGTCTGTATCAGGACGATTTTCGGAAAAGGTGGAGGCTGTCTGGCGGAAGTTCAGTCAGTAGCATGATGATTTATCTGAATTTTTCGGAAAAATGATTACCGAATCTTACGGTTTCAGTCATTTACGCTTAGCGGATTCGCTTATATACTCGTGGGTCTGCTATCAGCAAACAGACGGATTTCATGTATCAACCTGTCGCACTCTTTATAGGCTTACGTTACATGCGTGGGCGCGCCGCGGACCGCTTCGGTCGCTTTGTCTCCTGGCTTTCGACTATTGGCATTACGCTTGGCGTGATGGCACTGGTGACGGTGCTTTCCGTCATGAACGGCTTCGAGCGCGAGCTGCAAAACAATATCCTGGGGCTGATGCCGCAGGCCGTTCTCTCTTCCACTCAGGGGTCCGTTAACCCGCAACAGCTGCCGGAAAGCGCGGTGAAGTTACAGGGTGTCACGCGCGTTGCGCCGCTCACGACGGGCGATGTGGTGCTGCAAAGCGCCCGTAGCGTGGCGGTCGGGGTGATGCTGGGTATCGATCCGGCGCAAAAAGATCCGCTGACGCCGTTCCTGGTCAATGTGAAACAAACCGACCTGGAAGCGGGTAAATACAACGTCATCCTCGGCGAGCAGCTTGCCGGGCAGCTCGGGGTCAACCGTGGCGATCAGCTGCGCGTGATGGTGCCGTCAGCCAGTCAGTTTACGCCGATGGGGCGTCTGCCAAGCCAGCGCCTGTTCAACGTGATTGGCACGTTTGCGGCGAACAGCGAAGTTGATGGTTACCAGATGCTGGTGAACATTCAGGACGCCTCGCGTCTGATGCGCTACCCCGCGGGGAATATCACCGGCTGGCGTCTGTGGCTTGATGCGCCGCTGAAGGTGGATACCCTTAGCCAGCAGATGCTACCGGAAGGGACGAAATGGCAGGACTGGCGCGACCGGAAGGGCGAACTGTTCCAGGCCGTGCGCATGGAGAAAAACATGATGGGGCTGCTGCTGAGCCTGATCGTGGCCGTTGCCGCGTTTAATATCATCACCTCGCTCGGGCTGATGGTGATGGAGAAGCAAGGCGAAGTCGCCATTCTGCAAACTCAGGGGCTGACTCCGCGCCAGATCATGGCGGTATTTATGGTCCAGGGCGCCAGCGCTGGCATCATCGGCGCGCTGCTCGGCGCGGCGCTGGGGGCGCTGCTCGCCAGCCAGCTCAACAATCTCATGCCGATTATCGGCGCGCTGCTTGATGGCGCGGCGCTGCCGGTGGCAATCGAGCCGCTCCAGGTGGTCGGTATTGCGCTGGCCGCGATGGCCATTGCGCTGCTTTCTACGCTTTATCCTTCCTGGCGGGCTGCCGCCACTCAACCCGCTGAGGCTTTACGTTATGAATAAGATCCTGTTGCAGTGCGACAACCTGTCCAAACGCTATCAGGAAGGCACTGTGCAGACCGACGTGTTGCACAATGTGAGTTTTAGCGTGGGCGAAGGCGAGATGATGGCGATTGTCGGTAGCTCTGGCTCCGGTAAAAGTACGTTGCTGCACCTGCTTGGCGGGCTGGACACGCCAACCGAAGGCGATGTGATCTTCTCCGGGCAGCCGCTGAGTAAAATGTCGTCTACGGCGAAAGCCGAGCTGCGTAACCGCGAGCTGGGCTTTATCTATCAGTTCCACCATCTGCTGCCGGACTTTACGGCGCTGGAAAACGTCGCAATGCCGCTGCTGATTGGTAAAAAGAAACCCGCGGAAATTAATGCCCGCGCCAGCGACATGCTAAAAGCGGTAGGGCTGGGTCATCGCGGAAATCACCGTCCGTCTGAGCTTTCCGGCGGTGAGCGTCAGCGTGTGGCCATCGCCCGTGCGCTGGTCAACAACCCGCGCCTGGTGCTGGCGGATGAACCGACAGGTAACCTCGATGCGCGTAACGCAGACAGTATTTTCCAGCTTCTCGGCGAACTGAACGCCGCGCAGGGAACCGCGTTTCTGGTGGTCACCCACGATTTACAACTGGCTAAGCGGATGGGGCGTCAGCTGGAAATGCGCGACGGTCGTCTGAATGCTGAACTGACGCTGATGGGAGCGGAGTAATGGCTTCACCGTTATCGTTACTCATTGGGTTACGCTTTAGCCGCGGTCGTCGCCGGAGCGGGATGGTATCCCTTATCTCCGTGATCTCCACCATCGGTATCGCCCTGGGCGTGGCGGTGTTGATCGTGGGCTTAAGCGCCATGAACGGCTTTGAGCGTGAACTGAATAACCGCATTCTGGCCGTTGTCCCCCACGGTGAAATCGAGCCGGCTAACCAGCCGTGGTCCAACTGGCGTGATGCCCTTAACAAAGTGGAAAAGGTGCCCGGCATTGCGGCGGCTGCACCTTACATCAACTTTACCGGGCTGGTAGAGAGCGGGGTAAACCTGCGCGCCATTCAGGTGAAAGGGGTAAATCCTCGTCAGGAAGAGCGTCTGAGTGCGCTGCCGCGCTATGTGCAAAATGGCGCATGGGCAAACTTTAAGGCTGGCGAGCAGCAGATCATCATGGGCAAAGGCGTTGCCGATGCGCTGAAGGTGAAGCAGGGCGACTGGGTCTCGATCATGATCCCGAACGCCAGCGCTGATCACAAATTGCAGCAGCCTAAGCGCGTACGTCTGCACGTCACCGGTATTTTGCAGCTGAGCGGCCAGCTCGATCACAGCTTCGCGATGGTGCCGCTGGAAGATGCGCGCCAGTATCTGGATATGAGCGACAGCGTGACGGGCATTGCCATTAAGGTTAATGACGTCTTCAACGCCAATAAACTGGTGCGTGACGCTGGCAGCGTGACCAATAACTATGTCTACATCAAAAGCTGGATCGGCACTTACGGGTATATGTACCGTGATATCCAGATGATCCGCGCGATTATGTATCTGGCGATGGTGCTGGTGATTGGGGTGGCGTGTTTTAATATCGTCTCGACGCTGGTCATGGCCGTTAAGGATAAGAGCGGCGACATCGCCGTGCTGCGTACCTTAGGGGCGAAAGACGGTCTTATTCGCGCCATCTTCGTCTGGTACGGTTTGCTGGCGGGGCTGTTTGGCAGCCTTTGCGGTGTGGCGATCGGCGTGGTGGTTTCCCTTCAGCTGACGCCGATTATTAACGGAATTGAAGCGCTTATTGGCCATCAGTTCCTGTCAGGCGATATCTATTTTATTGACTTCCTGCCGTCTGAACTGCACTGGCTGGACGTTATTTATGTGCTGGTGACAGCACTTTTACTGAGTCTGCTGGCAAGCTGGTATCCGGCGCGTCGCGCAAGCCGAATTGATCCGGCGAGGGTATTAAGTGGCCAGTAATTTCGTCATGGTTTAGCGGTCTTTTGGCCGCTGAATCAAACAGAGGAATGCATCATGTATTACGGATTTGATATTGGCGGCACCAAGATTGCGCTCGGCGTGTTCGATAAAGACCTTAAGCTACAATGGGAAACCCGCGTACCCACGCCGCGCGAAAGCTACGATGAATTTTTAACCGCCATTGCCGCGCTGGTGGCGCAAGCGGATGAACGCTTTGGCGTCAAAGGCAGCGTCGGCATTGGTATTCCGGGTATGCCCGAAACCGACGATGGCACGCTGTATGCCGCCAACGTTCCTGCTGCCAGCGGCAAACCGCTGCGTGCCGATCTTTCTGCTCTCCTTGAGCGCGACGTGCGCTTAGACAACGATGCCAACTGTTTTGCTCTCTCAGAGGCCTGGGACGACGAGTTTCGTCGCTATCCGCTGGTTATGGGGCTGATCCTCGGAACCGGCGTGGGGGGCGGGATAGTCATTAACGGTAAGCCCATTACCGGGCGCAGCTACATTACCGGCGAATTTGGTCATATCCGTCTGCCGGTGGATGCGCTGGATGTTGTCGGACGTGATTTCCCGTTGATCCGCTGCGGTTGTGGTCAGCACGGCTGTATTGAGAGTTACCTTTCAGGCCGTGGGTTTGCATGGCTTTATGAACACTTCTATCATCAGAAACATGACGCCCCCCAAATCATTACCCTGTGGGAACAAGGGGATGCGCAGGCGCGAGAGCACGTTGAACGCTATCTCGACCTGCTGGCCGTGTGCCTGGGGAATATCCTGACCATCGTCGACCCGGATCTGCTGGTGATCGGGGGAGGGCTGTCAAATTTCACTGCGATTACGGAACAGTTGTCCGGGCGTCTGCCCCGACATTTATTGCCGGTCGCCCGCGTGCCGCGCATTGAGCGTGCGCGACACGGGGACGCAGGAGGCATGCGCGGAGCCGCATTCCTTCATCTCACCGATTAGTTTACGAGGTTATTATGCTGTCGCGTCGCCAGGGTCGACTCAGCCGTTTTCGCAAAAATAAACGCCGCTTACGTGAACGCCTGCGTCAGCGGATCTTTTTCAGAGACAGGATGATGCCAGAAGCGATGGATAAACCCAGAGTGGTGGTGTTGACCGGGGCGGGGATCTCCGCCGAATCCGGTATTCAGACCTTCCGCGCGGCGGACGGACTGTGGGAAGAACACCGAGTTGAAGATGTGGCGACGCCGGAAGGTTTCGCCCGCGACCCGGCGCTGGTGCAGGCGTTCTACAACGCCCGCCGTCGCCAGCTTCAGCAGCCGGAGATTGCACCGAATGCGGCGCACCTGGCGCTGGCAAAGCTGGAGGAAGCGCTGGGGGATCGTTTTCTGCTGGTCACGCAGAACATCGACAATCTTCACGAAAGGGCCGGAAACCACAACATCATTCACATGCACGGCGAACTGCTCAAGGTGCGGTGCGCATGGAGTGGTCAGGTGCTGGACTGGAAAGAGGACGTGCTGGACGAAGACCGCTGCCACTGCTGTCAGTTCCCTTCGCGTCTGCGTCCGCATGTGGTCTGGTTTGGCGAAATGCCGCTGGGAATGGATGAGATCTACAGCGCCCTGGCTATGGCGGACGTCTTTATCGCCATTGGTACCTCAGGACATGTCTATCCGGCGGCAGGATTTGTTCACGAAGCGCGACTGCAAGGTGCCCATACGGTGGAGCTTAATCTGGAGCCAAGCCAGGTCGGGAGCGAGTTTGAAGAGAAACATTACGGTCTGGCGAGCGAGGTGGTGCCAGCCTTTGTGGATAAACTCCTGAAGGGGCTGTAAGAGTAACGGGCGACATTGCGTCGCCCGTTACGCATTAACGGCCTGCTTTTAGCTTCTGATAATACTCTTCATACAGGCGGCTCGCGTCACCGACGTCGTTCTGCCATTCCCCTTTGCTGATGGTTTCAGCGTCCGGATAAAGCGATTTATCATTTGCCACTTCAGGGCTGAGCAGCTTCCGCGCGGCCAGGTTTGGCGTCGGGTAGCCGATGGTTTCCGCCACCTCTTTTGCCACATCCGGGCGCAGCAGGAAATTGATCAGCTTCAGGGCGCCCTCGACGTTTTTCGCATTCGCCGGGATCGCGAGGCTGTCCATCCAGAAGATGCCGCCCTCCTTCGGCCAGACCACCTCCAGCGGCGTCCCGGCCTGACGCGCCACAAACGCAGAGCCGTTCCAGACCATACCCAGATTCACTTCACCTTCCATATACGGGTTAGCCGGGTTATCCGAGTTGAACGCCGCCACGTTTGGCATCAGCTTTTTCAGTTCGTTATACGCCGCTTCGATCTCTTTCGGATCGGTGGTGTTACCGGAATAGCCGAGTTTACGCAGCGCAACCTGGAACACTTCGCGCGCATCGTCGGTTAACAGCAGGCTGCTTTTGTATTCCGGCTTCCACAGGTCAGCCCAGGATGAAACCGTTTTTGGATCAATGGCATCGCTGTTGACGCCAATTGCCGTCGCGCCCCAGATGTACGGAATGGAGTAGTCGTTGTTCGGGTCGAACGGCTTGTTTAGCATCTCAGGATCGAGGTTTGAAAAATTGGTTAGCTTCGTTTTGTCGATCTTCTGGATCATGCCTTCTTTGCGCATCTTGTCGACGAAATAGGTCGACGGCACCACCAGGTCATACGCGCCATCTTTATAGGTTTTGAGCTTGGCGTACATGGTTTCATTCGACTCGTAGGTCGAATAGATCACCTTGATGCCCGTCTCTTTGGTGAACTGCTCCAGCAGGCCCGGCGGCACATACTCGGTCCAGTTGTAGAAATAGAGCGTTTTGCTGTCATCAGCATGCGCGGCGCCCATTCCGAGCACCAGTGCCGCAGCGGCAAGCATTTTTTTCATTTCTGTGTCCCCTGAGATTTTGTTTTATCACGAGCAATAACCTGGCTGGCAATTACCAGAACCAGCGATAACACCAACAGAATAGTCGCCAGCGCGTTCACTTCGGGTGAAACACCGACTTTAACCATTGAGTAGATCTTCAACGGCAGAATTTCATAGCTCGGCCCGGTGACGAAGGAGGACACGACCACGTCGTCCATCGACAGGGTAAAGCTGAGCAGCCATCCTGCTGCCACGGCGGGCATCGCCAGCGGCAGAATGATTTTGCGCAGAATGGTCATCTCGCTCGCACCCAGATCTTTCGCCGCTTCCAGCATGCGTACGTCGAACCCTTTCAGACGCGCGTAGACGGTTACCACCACAAACGGCAGACAGAAGGTGATATGCGAGAACAGCAGCGACCAGAAACCGAGCTGGACGCCCAGCAGCATAAACAGCACCAGCAGTGAAATGGCCATCACGATATCCGGGGACATCATCACCACAAACAGCATGCCACTGACGAACGGCTTACCGCGAAAACGGTAGCGGTACAGCGCCACGGCGGTCAGCGAGCCAATCAGCGTCGCGAAGGTGGCAGAGAATACCGCCATCGTCAGCGAGTGCTGAGCGGCCTGTAACAGGCTGTCATTGTTCATCAGCAGGCCATACCATTTGGTGGTAAACCCTTGCCAGTTGATCCCGAAGCGTGAGCTGTTAAAGGAGTTCACGATCAAAATGATTATCGGAATATAGAGATACGCATAAATGGCGGTCATAAAACCGCCGCGAAGCAGTCGACCGATCATTCCAGCTCCACCTTCTTATTCAGCAGGCGTGATGCACGCCAATAAACCAGCAGCATCAGCCCCATCACCACCGTCAGCGTTATGCTGGTGGCCGAGCCGAACGGCCAGTCGCGGATATTCAGGAACTGGCTCTTAATCACGTTACCGATCAGCAGGTTTTTCGCCCCGCCCATCAGGTCCGATACGTAGAACAGGCCCATCGCAGGCAGCATGACCAGCAGACAGCCGGCGATAATACCCGGCATGGTCAGCGGAATAATGATGCGGACAAAGGTTTGTAACTTACTGGCGCCCAGGTCTTTCGCCGCTTCCAGCAGCGGTTTATCGAGCTTTTCAATGCTGGAGTAGAGCGGCATCACCATAAACGGCAGCAGGATATAGACCAGGCCGACAATCACCGCGCCCGGGGTGAACATGATGCGGATCGGCGTCTCGATCACCCCCAGCCACAGCAGAAACTCGTTCAGATAACCTTTGGTGCTGAGGAAGATTTTCAGCCCGTAGATGCGGATTAACGAGTTGGTCCAGAAGGGTACAATCAGTAAAAACAGCAGCAGCGGCCGTACTTTTTGCGGCAGGCGGGCCAGGAACCAGGCGAATGGATACCCCAGCACCAGACAGGCGAGGGTAGCAATCAGCGCCATATTGAGCGAGTGCAGCAGCACGTCAAAATAGAGCGGATCGAGCAGGCGCGCGTAGTTGTCCAGCGTAAAGACCATCGCGACGAAGTTCGCGTCGTCGCGGGTCAGGAAGCTGGTTACGATGATCATCAGGTTGGGTAGAAAGACAAACAACACAAGCCAACCGACGATCGTGGCAATCACCACATTCTGGAACTTACTTGTGTTCTTCATCAGCCAGTACAACCTCCCAGCTTTCTACCCAGTTGATGACCATTTTCTGATCCAGCGAGTGGTCGAAGTCCGGATCGTCCTCGTTAAAGAACTCGCTGACCATCACCATTTTACCGTTTTCCAGTTCCACAACGGATTCGAGGGTCATTCCCTTGTAGTTGCGTTCGCGAACGTAACCGATCAGACCTTCGACGTCAGCCGTGTCGTGGATCTCATCAACGCGGAGATCTTCCGGGCGCAGCAGGACGTTGAGCTTTTGCCCCTTCTCGACGGCAAAGTTGACGGTAATATTGCATTCGCGGCCTTCCACGTTCGCGCGAACGCGCTGCTCGTCCAGATGCTCGATCACCGTGGCGTTAAAGATATTGATTTCGCCAATAAAGCTAGCGACGAACAGGTTTTTCGGCTCTTCGTAAATTTCACGCGGGGTGCCATCCTGCTCAATCTTGCCGTCGCGCATCACCACGATACGGTCTGACATGGTCAGGGCTTCTTCCTGATCGTGCGTGACAAACACGAACGTGATGCCGAGCTTACGCTGAAGCGCTTTCAGCTCGTTCTGCATCTGCTTGCGCAGCTTGTAGTCCAGCGCGGAGAGGGATTCATCCAGCAGGAGCAGGCGAGGTTTGTTGACCACGGCGCGGGCAATGGCCACACGCTGCTGCTGACCACCGGAAAGTTGATGCGGCTTGCGCTGGGCGAACGCCTCCAGCTGTACCATGCGCAGGGCTTCGGTAACCCGAGGTGGGATCTCGCTGGCCGGTGTTTTTTGCATCCGCAGGCCAAACGCCACGTTCTCAAACACGGTCATGTGCGGGAACAGGGCATAGCTCTGAAAGACGGTATTGACGTGGCGATCTTCGGCTGGAACCTGGGTTATGTCCTGGTTCTCAAGATGGATATGGCCGTTATCGACGCTTTCCAGCCCGGCGATAAGGCGCAGGACGGTGGTTTTGCCGCAGCCGGAGGGGCCGAGCAGCGTGAGAAACTCACCGTCATTGATGGTCAGATTAAGGTCGGAAATGACATCTTTGCCATCGAAACTTTTACGAATTCGTTCCAGTTGCACCAGCGGTGAAAGGGAACGGGGTTGTGTATTCAATTTTCGCGCTGTCCCATATAGACGCCTCAGGCAGCAGACTGAAGCGGGGTTTGTGTGTAACCACCTTGGTGACTCGTAATGAGGGCGGACATTCTACGGCAAACCCATTGAATCGCCAATCCTTCTCACTTATTCATAAGCTACATTTATTAACGCACAACGATATAAACGTAAAAAGTTCTCGTTTGCGGGATAAAAGTGACCTGACGCAATATTTGCGTTTTGCTGCTTAATGATAATGTTGTCACAAAAAGTGAGGGTGACTGCATGGATAAACTACTTGAGCGTTTCTTACATTACGTTTCGCTGGATACCCAATCTAAGCCGGGGGTCCGACAGGTGCCAAGCACCGAAGGCCAGTGGAAGCTGCTAAATCTGCTGAAAGAGCAGCTGGAGGCCATGGGGCTGGTTGATGTCACGCTCAGCGAAAAAGGGACCGTGATGGGAACGCTGCCGGCGAATATTGACGGCGATATCCCGGCAATTGGCTTTATTTCTCATGTCGATACCTCACCTGATTTTAGCGGTAAACACGTAAACCCGCAGATTGTTGAAAACTATCGCGGCGGTGATATTGCGCTGGGCATTGGCGACGAAGTGCTGTCGCCGGTGATGTTCCCGGTACTGCATCAGCTGCTGGGGCAGACGTTAATCACCACTGACGGCAAAACCTTGCTGGGGGCCGATGACAAAGCGGGCATCGCCGAGATCATGACGGCGCTGGCGGTGCTGAAGGGCAAAAATATCCCACATGGCGATATCCGCGTGGCCTTCACGCCGGATGAAGAGGTTGGAAAAGGCGCGAAACACTTTGACGTTGAGGCGTTTAACGCGCAGTGGGCCTACACCGTCGACGGTGGCGGCGTGGGTGAACTGGAGTATGAAAACTTTAACGCGGCATCGGTGACGATCAAAATCGTTGGGAACAACGTGCACCCGGGGTCTGCGAAAGGGGTGATGGTGAATGCGCTGTCGCTGGCTGCGCGTATTCATGCGGAAGTGCCCGCCGAAGAGAGCCCGGAGATGACGGAAGGGTATGAGGGTTTTTATCATCTGACCAGCATCAAGGGGACCGTGGACAGCGCGCAGATGCACTATATTGTCCGCGATTTCGACCGCAAAGCCTTTGAAGCACGCAAACGTAAGATGATGGAGATCGCGAAAAAGGTCGGCAAGGGGCTACATCCGGATTGCTATATTGAACTCATCATCGAAGACAGCTATTACAATATGCGCGATAAGGTGATGGAGCATCCGCATATTCTTGATATCGCCCAGCAGGCGATGCGCGATTGTGACATCGAGCCGGTGATGAAACCGATCCGTGGCGGTACCGATGGTTCACAGCTGTCGTTTATGGGCCTGCCGTGCCCGAACCTGTTTACCGGTGGATATAACTACCACGGCAAGCATGAATTCGTGACGCTGGAAGGGATGGAGAAAGCGGTGCAGGTGATCGTGCGGATAGCGGAGTTAACCGCGAAGCGGTAATGTTTTATGCCGGGTGGCGGCTACGCCTTACCCGGCCTACGGGTGCAATATGTAGGCCGGGTAAGGCGTAGCCGCCACCCGGCACATGAACAGGGAGTTCAAATGTCAAACTACCGCCGCCACTACATCCCCGGTGGGACCTGGTTTTTCACCGTCAATCTGCAAAACCGCCAGAGCGATTTACTTACTCGCCACATCGACAGCCTGCGTTCCGCTACCGCCACGGTTAAGCGTGCGAAGCCCTTTACCATTAACGCCTGGGTTATCCTGCCTGAACATATGCACTGTATCTGGACCCTGCCGGAAGGAGACAGTGACTTTTCAGCGCGCTGGCGCGACATCAAAAAAACGTTTAGCCGCAACATTGAAATGCGCCACGTCTGGCAACCGCGTTTCTGGGAGCACACTATTCGCAATGAGCAGGATTATCGGCGGCATATGGATTACGTCTACATCAATCCGCTGAAGCATGGCTATGTCGGGAAAGTCGTCGACTGGCCATATTCAACGTTTCATCGGGACGTGCGGTAAGGGTTATATCCGGCAGACTGGGCGGGTGAGATTGAGGATTTTGCGGCGGGGGAGCGGAAGTAAAACAAAGCCGGGTGGCGGCTACGCCTTACCCGGCCTACATTTCGATCGTAGGCCCGGTAAGCGCAGCGTCACCGGGCATTAAAGCGGCTCAGTCCTCAAAAAACCAGTACCCGCTGTTCACCAGCGCGGCCAGCATGGCGAGGAAGGAGGGATCGTCCAGCGCGTCGCCGAAGGTATCCGCAGTCAGCACCATATGGCTGGCAATCGCTTCCAGCGCCGGGCGATGCGGAGAGTCCAGGCGCTCGCCGTTGACGAATACCTCTTCGCCAATGCGCAGTACGCGTAATCCGCCCAGACGAACCAGCTTATCGCCCTGCTGGAGCGCATCATAAATTTCATCTGCCTGATAAGGCGGCTCTGGCGGTGCGACGTCCAGTTCGTGACGCGACTGGCTGATAAACTCGCCAAACCACTGTCTGAAGTGCTCCGGTTCGTTGATCAGATCCAGCATCATCCCGCGCAGCTTATCCAGCTCCTCTGGCAGAATATCCGCCGGGTGCTCACGCGCCGGAACGTCCGGATCGCTGTAACGGTAGCTGCCCAGCTCACGCTGTAAAACATAGTCAGCAAATCCGCTGATCATCTCGCGCCCGCTTGGCGCGCGGAAACCAACCGAATAGTTCAGCGAGTTCTCCAGGGAATAACCTTCATGCGGGAAGCCCGGTGGGATATAAAGAATGTCACCTGGTTCCAGCTCTTCATCAATGATCCCTTCAAACGGATCAACCTGAAGCAGATCCGGGTGCGGGCAGTGCTGCTTCATTGGCACTTTTTCGCCCACGCGCCAGCGACGGCGACCGGTACCCTGAATGATAAACACGTCGTACTGATCCAGATGCGGACCCACGCCGCCACCGGGAACGGAGAAGGATATCATCAGATCGTCCATTCGCCAGTCTGGCAGGGCGCGGAAGGGACGCATTAAGGCTGCGGTGGGTTCGTGCCAGTTGTTGACCGCCTGCACCAGTAAAGACCAGTTGTTTTCGCCCAGGTGATCGTAGCTTTCAAAGGGACCGTGGCTGACCTGCCATTTCCCGTCCTGGTGGCTCACCAGACGGCTGTCTACCTCGTTTTCCATCGCCAGACCAGCGAGTTCGTCAGGAGAAATAGGGTCGATAAAATTGCTGATCCCGCGTTTAAGAACGACCGGGCGTTTTTGCCAGTAACGTTCAATAAATTCGGGCCAGTTAAGCGTTAATTGATAATCCATATTTTTGTATTCCGCAGGCTCTTACTGAGACGGATTATAACGGAAGCACCGCCCCCTGACTGCGAGATCCGCGTATTTTTCACATTTCGGGTCAACTATCGTTCGATACGGGATGCTGGCGGCCAAAAATGACTTCCATACGGGCACCGCCCAGCAAACTTTCACCGGTTTCAATCTTGCCCTCGTACTGATCGACGATTTCCCTGGCAACGGATAATCCGACGCCCTGGCCTGGCCGCAGCGTATCGGCGCGCTGGCCGCGATCGAACACCACTTCGCGTTTATTACGGGGAATGCCAGGACCATCATCCTCAACGATAATATGCAGTTCGTTATCCGTTACCCGCGCGGACACCTCGACAAACTCCAGACAATATTTGCAGGCGTTATCGAGCAGGTTTCCCATCACTTCCATAAAGTCATTTTTCTCACCGACAAAGCTAATTTCCGGTGAGATATCCAGACTGATGTTGACCCCTTTACGCTGGTACACCTTGTTCAGCGCAGAGGTGAGGTTATCCAGCAGCGGGGCTACCGGGTGCAGTTCACGGCTCAACAGGGCGCTTCCGGAACGCATGCTCGCGCGGTGCAGGTAATAGCCGATCTGCTGTGAAATACGGCTGATTTGTTCCAGCATCACCGGCTCGGCGTCATCCACGCTCATTTTCGAACTGCGCATGGAACGCAGGGTACTCTGCATCACGGCCAGCGGGGTTTTCAGGCTGTGCGTAAGGTCGGTGAGCGTCGTGCGATACTTGTCGTAGCGTTCACGTTCGCTTTTCAGCAGGCGGTTGAGGTTGCGCACCAGGCTGGTCAGCTCACGCGTGGTCTCCGGGTTTAGCTTCTCGCGGTGATGTTCCTCCAGCTCGCGCACCTCTTTGGCAAGGGATTCAATCGGGCGGAGGCTCCACCACGCAGCAACCCACAGGAGAGGGATCACCAGCAGCAGGTTGGCAGCCAGAACATACACAAACCAGTTCCAGACCATATACGAGCGTTTCAGCTCAACCGGTATGGTATCGATCACCACAATGGTTAACTGCGGCATGTTCAGGGTGGCGGGGTAAAGGTTGATGGCCACAGAGTGGGTCATCTCCGTGTCGTCATCTTCGGCCCGGATCTCATTAAGCTTGATCTGTAAGGCGCGATCGTCACGCAGCAGGCTGCTGGTGGAGTTGAGGTCGGCTTCTATTTCATGAAAACCGTTGGTTTTCAGCCATTCCGGACGGATGCGCTTTTTCAACCACGGGACATCGCGCTGGGCCCACAGCAATTTCCCTTTTTCATCATAGATCAGCGCCAGCGTCGGGCTCTGCTGATTCAGGTTTTCCGGCATCTCGACGGTGATTCGGTTGTTCTCCCACTTCGCCAGGGTATAAAACAGGTTACTTTCGCCGCGAAGCAGGCGGAAGGTGGTTTTATCGAAGCTCACGCTATAACCGACCAACGCCACCATCCCGTAAGAGAGCGACAGCACCAGCACGACGGCGGCGGTTGCCAGCAAAAAGCGAACCCGCAGCGAAAGGGGTAAAATGTGGCGCAATATCCCTTTCATTTAGCGTAATTCGAACAGGTAGCCCTGACCACGCACGGTGGTGATCACGTCATGCGGGTACTGCGCCTGAATTTTTTTACGCAGGCGACCCATCAGTACGTCAATGGTGTGGCTTTCGCGCAGCTCGGCATCCGGATAGAGCTGAAGCATCAGGGAATCTTTGCTCACCACTTTACCGTTGTTACGGATCAGCGTTTCCATGATGGTGTATTCGAATGCGGTCAGCTTGATCACTTCATCATTAATAGAAAATTCGCGGCGAGAGAGGTCCACCTGGAACGGCGGCAGAGAGATAACCTGTGACGCCAGCCCGCTGTTGCGGCGCAGCAGCGCCTGCATACGCGCAGCGACTTCTTCAATATGGAAGGGTTTGGTCACGTAGTCATCCGCGCCAGCGCTCAGGACTTCAACCTTGTCCTGCCAGCCTTCGCGGGCAGTCAGCACCAGCACCGGCAGGGAAACGTCATGGCTACGCCAGCGGCGGATAAGGGACAATCCGTCTTCATCCGGCAGCCCTAAATCGACAATGGCGATGTCCGGCAGGTGTTCATTGAGATAATAATCGGCCTCTTTTGCGTCTTCAGCATCATCCACCTGATGACCCATCTCCTGAAGTTGAACTTTCAGGTGATGACGTAGCAATGCGTTATCCTCAACAACCAGTACGCGCATCATCACTTCTCCCTTTATAAATGGTATGAATAGTTTAACGCTGATTATTCAGGTTGACACCAGCGCAATGAAATTAAATGATTTTTTCATGCTCCCGAACACAGGGGGGGATGACGCCAGGCACCTGATTATTAAGTATGTTGACCTGAGCCTGGTTCATATCACCCACCCAACTCACGTAAGCCTCATGCGCCCCCAGCAGGCGCGGGTAATATAAACTGACTTGTTTTCGCAAGCTTTCGCAATCCCGATAAAACAGCCATCCGTTTATGAACTGTTGAAGGCGAGTCGCTTTTTGGACAGCACGGGCACGCCAGTTTTGTAAATATTGCCCTTTTTTTTGTAAGGATGTTCTCACTATGCCTGGCTTTGTCTACGCTTATTTTATGGTGCGAAATTAGATTTGCATAAGATGTGCCAGAAAAGCAGCATTTTTACACAACAAAACAGCAATATAGCGAGTAAAGAGGACTTTATGGAATGGAAGGTTGTTGAGACTATTGCGAGCCCGGAAAGCGGAACCATCTTTTGCAAAGTTGAAACACAGTATGGCCTGAATTATATCCTGTGGTTAAAGGGAGATTATTACGTTCGTACAGGTGAAATCATCACCACTTCAAACCAGGGGATCCTGATTAACGATCGGCGGCGTAGAGTATGGATAGCGCAGGCAATGCCCTTTACATCAATAGGCTGGATGGGGTTCAAACAGAAAAACGCGTGTCCAGGCAACCGACAGGAGATGGATCGCCTGTGCACGGCTGAAACCCCGTGCCAGTTCAAACTGTGCCCGTTCGGCTTAAAACGGTATATTCCGGAAAGTTATTCCACGGCAAAAAATAACAATCAGCCTGACGGCAGGCTCTAATCCCGGCAAAACAGATAATGTGACGTGAAATGTCGGCTCGATGATGAAAAGCAGCCCCCTTTCCGGGTGGAAAGGGGGAAGGGCGATTACTTCAGCTCGTCAACCATAGCGATGGCACGGCCAATATAGTTTGCCGGGGTCATCTCTTTCAGGCGCGCTTTTTCTTCTTCTGGCAGCGCCAGACCGTCGATAAACTGTTTCATACCTTCAGCATCAACGCGTTTACCGCGGGTCAGCTCTTTGAGTTTCTCGTACGGTTTTTCGATGCCGTAACGACGCATCACGGTCTGAATCGGCTCCGCCAGCACTTCCCAGTTGTGATCCAGCTCGTCCAGCAGACGGTCGCGGTTAACTTCCAGTTTGCTCACACCTTTCAGGGTGGACTGGTAGGCGATCAGCGCGTAGCCAATACCTACGCCCAGGTTACGCAGCACCGTGGAGTCAGTCAGGTCGCGCTGCCAGCGGGATACCGGCAGCTTGCTCGCCATATGCTGCAACACGGCATTCGCCAGACCCAGGTTACCTTCGGAGTTTTCGAAGTCGATTGGGTTCACTTTGTGCGGCATGGTGGACGAACCGATTTCCCCGGCGATGGTCTTCTGCTTGAAGTGGTTCAGGGCGATGTAACCCCATACGTCACGATCGAAGTCGATCAGGATGGTGTTGAAGCGCGCAATGCAGTCAAACAGCTCGGCGATGTAGTCGTGCGGCTCAATCTGGGTGGTGTACGGGTTCCACTGGATCCCCAGAGAGGTCACAAACTCTTCGCTGAACTGGTGCCAGTCCACTTCCGGGTACGCGGCGATGTGGGCGTTGTAGTTACCCACCGCGCCGTTGATTTTGCCGAGGATCTCAACCTGCTCCAGCTGACGATACTGGCGTTCCATGCGGTACGCCACGTTCGCCATCTCTTTACCCATGGTGGATGGGGTTGCTGGCTGGCCGTGAGTACGGGACAGCAGCGGAATGTCGCGGTATTCCACGGACAGCGCTTTCACCGCATCAATGATTTTACGCCAGTAAGGGAGTACTACCTCTTTCCGCGCGGTAGAGAGCATCAGCGCGTGAGACAGGTTGTTAATATCTTCAGACGTACAGGCGAAGTGAATAAATTCAGATACCGCGTGCAGGGCAGGGACGCTTGCCACTTTCTCTTTCAGGAAGTATTCAACCGCTTTCACGTCGTGGTTGGTGGTGCGTTCGATGGTTTTAATGCGCGCGGCATCTTCTTCGCTGAACTCAGCAACGATTTTATCAAGGTAATCGTTTGCCTTTGCGTCAAAAGCAGGAACTTCCTTGATTGCTGTCTGGGCGGCCAGCTTTTGCAGCCAGCGTACTTCAACCTGAACACGGAACTTCAGCAGGCCATATTCGCTGAAGATCCCGCGCAGCGCGCTGACTTTATCGCCGTAGCGTCCATCGACAGGGGATACGGCGGTCAGTGAGGATAATTCCATAATTCGCAACTCCGGGAGGTTAACAATGAGCAAGAATTTGTTTTGCCTGAGTCGTCAGGCGATGACGAGAAAACATTAACTGTAGGCGGCCACCGCCGACCTGTTGCCACAGCACGGCGGCACGGATGCCTGCCAGCAGCGAAGCGCGTACCTTCGCCTGTACCTGTGGGCTTTGCAATACGGCAGGCGAACCGGTGACCTGAATACGCGGGCCGAGCGGGCTAATCACGTCAACGTAGATACCGGCCATCGCGCTGAGCAGGGTCTCAGACTGGAGGTCAAAGTGGTCGAGCTGGCGCTGTAGCCCGGCGATGCGGTCGCCCAGGGTATTCATTGCGCCTTTTGCCGCATTAAGCTTACGTTCCAGCACCATCAGGCTTAAGGTGTAGCGGGTCAGTTCCGCGTTCAACCCCTGACGGTTGCTGGCGTTGAGCACGCCGAGCAGAGTTTCAAGACCGAGACGAAGATTGGTTTCACTGCCGCCAAAGACGCCCAGCGTGGAGCCTGGGTTAAGATCGATAACGCTGTTGAGTGAAACGTGCAGGGCATCAGCGTCGCAATGACCCTGATGCGCCAGCTGTTGCACCAGACGGGCTGACTGGCAAATTCCCGCCAGCGCCAGGGTGATGTCATAATAGTTCTTCGCCACACGGTCTCCTTTATGTGTGCAAACGGTTTAAACAGCAGGCAGCGGCAGGCGCTGTTCAATGATCCCACCGCCGAGGCAAATTTCGCCGCGGTAGAAAACAGCAGACTGGCCAGGGGTAACGGCGGAAACCGGCTCGTCGAAACGCACGTCAATGCGATCGTCATCCAGTGCGGTTACGGTGCAAGGGATGTCCGTCTGGCGGTAGCGCGTTTTCACTGTGCAGCGCAGCGTGCCTTTCAGCGGCTCGCGATCGACCCAGTGCAGCTGTTGCGCGATCAGTCCAACGGACATCAGGCGCGGGTGGTCGTGACCCTGAGCCACAACCAGAATATTGTTTTCGACGTCTTTGTCGACCACGTACCACGGATCTTCGCTGCCCTCTTTGGTGCCGCCGATACCCAGACCTTTACGCTGGCCGAGAGTGTGGTACATCAGCCCCTGGTGCTGACCAATCTCATCACCGTCAACGGTGACGATTTTGCCCGGCTGTGCAGGCAGGTAGCGCCCCAGGAACTCGCGGAATTTACGCTCGCCGATAAAACAGATACCGGTGGAGTCTTTTTTCTTCGCGGTGATCAGATCCAGATCTTCAGCAATCTTACGCACTTCCGGCTTTTCCAGCTCGCCGACCGGGAACAGGCTCTGGGCAATCTGTTCGTGGCTCAGCGTATAGAGGAAGTAGCTCTGATCTTTGTTGCCGTCCAGGCCGCGCAGCAGCTGGCTTTTGCCATTTACATCCGCGCGACGCACGTAGTGGCCGGTCGCAATGTAGTCTGCGCCCAGGTCTTCCGCGGCGAATTCCAGGAAGGCTTTGAATTTGATCTCTTTGTTGCACAGGATATCCGGGTTTGGCGTGCGGCCCGCTTTGTACTCTTCGAGGAAGAGTTCAAAAACGTTGTCCCAGTATTCTGCGGCAAAGTTAACGGTGTGCAGTTCGATGCCGAGCTTATCGCACACGGCCTGCGCATCGGCGAGATCCGCAGCGGCAGTGCAGTATTCCTCGCCATCGTCTTCCTCCCAGTTCTTCATGAACAGGCCCTCCACCTTATAGCCCTGTTGCTGCAACAGGTAGGCGGAAACGGAGGAATCGACACCGCCGGACATGCCGACGATTACTTTTTTCTGGCTGTTATCTGACATGGAATACTCACGACATTGAACTTCAAGGCGGCGTATTCTATCACGCCCCCCCACCATTGACACCCTCTGTAAACGGCCAGTTAAACTCTGCAATGATATCCAGCGGCAGGCGCGCCGCAGACTGCCAGCAGCGGATGCTTTCCGCCACCAGCGGCGAACGCAGGTTTGGCGCGTTCAGGATCTCCTCGGCAGTCACCCACAGGCAGCGATCGATATCGTCGTCGTGCGGTTCAGTGGCGCACGTTTCGTTAAGTTCAACGGCGAATAAGAAGCGCAGGAAAGGCGTCTGGTCAGGCGCTAGCCACTGATGCATACGGATAAAATGCTGCGGTTCGGCGCGGATACCCGTCTCCTCCCACAGCTCACGGGCTGCCGCCTGGCGTAAGGTTTCATTGGCTTCAAGATGCCCGGCAGGCTGGTTCCACAGCGCTTTGCCATTGATGGTCTCTTCCACCACCAGGAATTTCCCCTGCGCATGGACCACGCAGGCGACCGTAACATGAGGTTTAAACATCAGTTCTCCTTAGGGGTAACATCCCGCCATTCCCCGTTTGCCAGCGAGTCCAGCGTGTAGCTGCCCATGGCATAGCGAATGAGTCGCAGGGTAGGGAAGCCCACATGCGCAGTCATGCGCCTGACCTGTCGGTTGCGGCCTTCATAAAGGGTTATTTTAAGCCAGCTGGTGGGAATGGATTTCCGCTCACGAATCGGCGGGTTGCGCGGCCACAACCACTCGGGTTCATTCACGCGCTCAATACCAGCCGGCAGGGTGGGACCGTCGTTCAGCGTTACGCCGTTACGCAGTTTTGCCAGCGACGCGTCGTCCGGCTCGCCTTCAACCTGCACAAAGTAAATTTTCCCGGTACGCTTGCCCGGCTGAGTGAGCCTGGCCTGGAGCACGCCGTCATTGGTGAGCACCAGCAACCCTTCGCTGTCACGATCCAGACGTCCCGCCGCGTACACTCCCTGAACGGGAATAAAGTCCTTCAGCGTGCTGCGCCCGGCCTCGTCGGTAAACTGCGGCAATACATCGTAGGGTTTATTGAACAGTATGACCCGCGTTGGCTGGGGTTCTGGCGTTCTTCTGGTGGCTTGTCGTGAGCTGAATCGCTCAACCCGGTGTTTTCTAAAAGAAGTTTTCGTCATGGTATTTTCAGGCGTTATCAATTGCCGCATTATAGCCTAATAACGAAGACCTTTCATGGCGTCGGACAATCAGGTACTATCGGAAGGCTCATTACAATTTATTAACATAAGATCAGTAACAACCAGAAGCGCTCGAAGGAGAGGTTAATGGAAAGCAAAGTAGTTGTTCCGGCGGAAGGTAAAAAGATCACCATGCAAAACGGCAAGATTAACGTTCCTCACAACCCGATTATCCCGTTCATTGAAGGCGACGGTATCGGCGTAGACGTTACCCCGGCAATGCTGAAAGTGGTTGATGCCGCTGTTGAGAAAGCCTACAAAGGCGAGCGTAAAATTTCCTGGATGGAAATTTACACCGGTGAAAAATCGACTCAAGTTTATGGCCAGGACGTCTGGCTGCCAGCCGAAACGCTGGACCTGATCCGCGACTATCGCGTTGCTATCAAAGGCCCTCTGACCACGCCAGTTGGCGGCGGCATTCGCTCCCTGAACGTGGCGCTGCGTCAGGAACTGGATCTGTATGTGTGTCTGCGTCCGGTGCGTTACTACCAGGGCACCCCAAGCCCGGTTAAGCACCCGGAACTGACCGACATGGTTATCTTCCGTGAAAACTCAGAAGACATCTACGCCGGTATCGAATGGAAAGCGGACTCTGCTGATGCAGAAAAAGTGATTAAATTCCTGCGCGAAGAGATGGGCGTGAAGAAAATTCGCTTCCCTGAGCATTGCGGCATCGGCATCAAGCCATGCTCCGAAGAAGGGACCAAGCGTCTGGTGCGTGCCGCCATCGAATACGCTATCACCAACGATCGTGACTCTGTGACCCTGGTTCACAAAGGCAACATCATGAAGTTCACCGAAGGCGCGTTCAAAGACTGGGGCTACCAGCTGGCGACCGAAGAGTTCGGCGGTGAACTGATCGACGGCGGCCCATGGCAGAAAATTAAGAACCCGAACACCGGTAAAGAGATCATCATTAAAGATGTGATTGCCGATGCGTTCCTGCAACAGATCCTGCTGCGACCTGCTGAGTATGACGTGATCGCCTGTATGAACCTGAATGGTGACTACATCTCCGATGCGCTGGCCGCGCAAGTGGGTGGTATCGGTATCGCCCCGGGCGCGAACATCGGTGACGAGTGCGCCCTGTTCGAAGCAACTCACGGTACTGCACCTAAATACGCAGGCCAGGACAAAGTCAACCCAGGCTCTATCATTCTGTCCGCAGAGATGATGCTGCGTCATATGGAATGGTTCGAAGCCGCAGACCTGATCGTTAAGGGTATGGAAGGCGCGATTAACGCGAAAACCGTCACCTATGACTTTGAACGTCTGATGGAAGGCGCTAAACTGCTGAAATGCTCAGAGTTTGGCGACGCGATTATCGCGAACATGTAATCCACTCGCTGGGTTAAATGACAACGGGAGCCTGAGGGTTCCCGTTTTTTATGCACACAAGACGGAAACAACGCTATGAACCATGATATCCCGCTCAAGTATTATGACATCGTCGACGAGTATGCGACTGAAACGGCGAAACCGGTAGAAGAGGCAGAACGTACGCCGCTGGCACACTATTTCCAGCTGCTGCTCACTCGCTTATACAACAATGAGGAAATCAGTGAAGAGGCGCAGCGGGAGATGGCTGTCCAGGCGGAGATAGACGAAGCGCGCATTGACGATATTGCGAACTTCCTGAATCAGTGGGGCAATGAATAACGCGTCATCGCGCTGAGTCTGCCAGCAGCCTGGCGAGGTCGTGCCGGGTTAGCGACTTTGAAAAGTACCAGCCTTGTACGAGGGCATCGGGGTATCTCTGCGCGATGAACTGATATTGCGTTTCGCTTTCAACCCCTTCAAAAACCAGGGTTTTGTGCAGTTTAGCGAGCGCGTCGCTGAAGATCACCAGGATATCCTGTTTATAGTGCTCGCTGATGCCGTCCACTAACGACTTATCCACCTTGATTTCGTCATATTTGAGATTTGATAGCCTGGCCAGATTAGAGTTTTGCACACCAAAATCGTCTATTGAAATTTTGACGCCTGCCGATTTAAGCTCCTCACAAAACTCTTCAAGGATGGCCGCGGTGGAAACGCCATTTTCGGATAACTCAACTTTGATTAACGATAAGGGAATCGCGTTCTCTGAGCATTCATGACGTAATACCGCCAGGAATTTGCCGTCTTCAATTTCCGTCCGGCCAACGTTCAGTGAAATCATTAACTGATGTTCAGCGGCCAGCGCGGCAATTTCCGCCAGGGATTTCTTTATCATGTTCTGATAATAAACGTTATACAGGCCAATTTTTTTAATTAACGGGATAAACAGCTCAGGAGAAACCTCTTTGTGATTGTTATCCTGCCATCTTGATAACACTTCAACCCCGACGATTTTCTTATCAGCAACCCGAATAACAGGCTGAAAATGAACGCTGATGGTATTCGCTTTTACCGCTTTGACCAGCGTTCGTTCCAGAGAACGTCGGTCTTCATAAAGTCGAAGAGAAAACAGCGTCAGGGATACCCAGATAAAGTATAAAAACAAGCACAGAAGCACCATCACTACGTGGGAGAGCGAAGCCAGTCCGGCATCATGGTGTGTGACGGTAACGCACAAATCCCAGCGTGTACTGCACTCTGTCACAGCCAGCGTAAATAACAGAGACTGTAAGCGGCTGAAGTTTTCTGATGGCGACGTAACGGTGAAAAAGGTGCGGCCGAAATCTTTAGTGGAAGAACGAAGCGAATAGTTGGCGGTAACGGGGGCAAATTTATCGTAGGCTGAACGGGAGGTGAAGATAATAAGGTGGTTATAGATTGTCGCATTGCCGACAAAGAAATCTTTCTGCGAAAACTGCGCCAGGCTGAATCCGTTCTGGGTATTATGCAGCTCAGAGGGAAGGGCGATGGGATTTGCCAGCTTGCCCCAAAACGCGGTGCAGGTGATTTTCCCCTTTTCAATAAACCCCACATCGGCGAAATAGAGACTTCGCATCTTTAATTTTCGGTAGACGTTCAGACTGGCGCTATCGCATCCCTGCGCGGAGGTATTTTTAAGCGTACTGGCGATATTTTGCGTTAACTCTTCAGAATAGCTTAAGAGCGTGTGGGAGATCTCCCTCTGCCGGTTCTTTTGCTGCTCAGCGATAATGGCGTTAACCGCATACAGCGACAGGACGACCATAAAGGTTGAGATGATAGCAACGGCAATGGCCTTCTTCATTTTCCTGTTGTCCCACCACGTCCTGAGGTGCAGGGATCTTAACACAGGTCATAAAAGCTACAAGTATGAGAGTTGAGGCTGCACGGAATCGAAAGGAAAGCCACCATGCCAGGCTCCTTTCATCTCAGAACCACTCAAACCGTGTTGAGAGCAGTAGCAGTAACGTACTGGCAGAAACAAGATTAAGGCAGATGACAAACTTGCTTGATACGTTCATGTTATCAACGTTTTTGTTGTTCAGTAGCCACAGAGAATAGCGTTTCACCTCCACTGAAGAAACGCCAGATTTTGGTGGGTTCGGGCAAAAAAAAGCCCACTCAAGAGTGGGCAAGAAATACTGGAAGCAATGTGAGCAATGTCGTACTGAATACCTGAGTGATTTGCTCAACTATTCAGTAATGAGAAAGATAATCTTTCTCAGTAAAAGATGCAACCCCACGATGAGTGTGGAACGGCATTTTTTTACTGCTCATATTTTAATCAAACGAACCGTGTGATTCTTATCACAAATTTCCTTTCTCAGATCCTGTGCTATCCTTTTCTGTGTCGTTGATTTAATGACAAAAACCATACAGAGAGGAAAGCTATGGGAATTTTATCCTGGATTATCTTTGGGCTGATTGCGGGGATCCTGGCGAAGTGGATTATGCCGGGCAAAGATGGCGGCGGTTTCATCGTCACGATCATTCTGGGGATTGTGGGTGCAGTCGTCGGTGGCTGGATCAGTACCCTGTTCGGCTTTGGCAGAGTTGATGGCTTCAACTTCGGCAGCTTTGTCGTCGCGGTGATTGGCGCGCTGGTTGTTCTGTTTATCTACAGAAAAATCAAAAGCTAAATCTGACCTGAGTTAAAAAAGGCTGCCTGACGGCGGCCTTTTTACTTTGGGCGTTACCACCAGCCCAACTGCGTACCGGCGACGGCCACGATGGCGACAATCAGCATGATGATGGTCGTTTTTCTCATTTAAGCCCCCGGCGCGGCGTAACCACCAAGGAAAAACCAGCCTAAAAACACCACCGCCGTGATAAAAATAACCACCGGAAAGAGGATCCCTATTCTCATGCCATCACCTGTTTGAGTTTGTATAAGGCCGTAGAGTGTACGATTTTAATCTAACGCGACAAAGCCTGTTTTGCTTTTTCCTTTTTTATCCTGATACATCGCGAGGTCTGCGGTGCGCAGGGCGCTATCTTCATCAGTGCGGTGAGGATCAACAATAACGACGCCAAGGCTTGCGCCGGGATAAAGAATAGTGGCATTACCTAACCCGTATTCGCCCGCAATAAGACCATTGAGGCGGGTTTTGATTGCGTTGCCCCCTTTGCTGGCGTCGCCATCATCGCTGTGACTCAGGCTGGCAACCAGAAATTCATCGCCGCCGAGCCGGCCAATAATCTCATCCTGCGTTTGCTCGTGAGTCAGCCGCTTGCCGACCTGTACAAGGAAGCGATCGCCCGCCTCATGCCCGTACTGGTCATTGATTCGCTTGAAATCATCGAGGTCAATAAAGGCCATCATGACGTTGCGGTTAAGATGGCGCGCCAGTGAGAACAGGGTGGTAAGGTTTTCAAAAATGGCGCGACGATTCGGCAGGCCGGTGAGGGCGTCGGTGTAAGAGTGGGCAATGAGCGCCGCATTTGCTTCGCGAAGCTGAAGCACAAGCGACTCCTTCTGAATGTACTGACCAATTAACCCGGCAAAGAGCCTGATCACCTGCTCGCCACGCTCGCTGAACTGTTTCTGTGCGGTGCTGGCCGCGCAAAGCGTGCCATACAGAGAACCGTCAGCCAGGTGAACCGGCACGCTCATATAGGTTGTAATGCCCAGTGCTTTGGCCGCTTCACACTCCGGCCAGCGGTCGGGCACCTCGTTACTGAACAACGTGTCGCTGTCGATGGCGCGCTTACACAGCGTTTCGTCCCAGGGCACGCTGAACCCTTCAGGGATCTGCATTTGCTTGCTGTTACGGGCATATAAAATGTGCTGCAAACGCGCATTGATATCGACTTTCGTCAGGTAGGTTGATTCCATATCCGTCACAATTTCCAGCATTTCCAGTAGCTGACGCACCAGACTGTCGAGAGATTGCTCAGTGGAGAGGGTTTCTGAAACACGGGCAAGAATGATATCTGACATGAGGCAGGATGACTCCCATGCAGAAGACCTCTGTATCTGCATGTTGTGCTGAAAATATAGACTCCAGCCATAGTAAAACATGAACAGGATTAATTTTATAGATTCTTCTGGAGGCGGATGAGGGTGAAGCTAAAAAAAAGCCCCGATGTTGAGATCGGGGCAAAACATCTTGATTACGGAATGATGTTCTCTGGTCAGTGTGAGAACAGGCATCACTATAAGGGGGAATCGTGCAGGTTTAATGGAGAAATCATGGAGAAAACGGCGATGACCCGTTACTCTGACGTTTTTACACCCTGAAGGATCATGATAATGAAATATCTTCTCCTGGCGCTGGTTTTACCGCTGGCCGCCTGCTCAACAAAGACAACCCCTCCTGATGCGCCTCAACCGCCGCACGCTATTGGTATGGCAAACCCGGCGTCAGTGTACTGTCTGGAGAAAGGGGGAGAGCAAATCCCTGTTCAAAGCCCGCAGGGCGTACGTACCGAGTGCAAATTGCCAGGCGGGGAAGTGATCGATGAATGGGATCTCTACCGCCGCGATCACCCGCAACCGACCAGATGACAACGGCAATAAAACTGCGATACACTTCTCTTTAGGATTATTCTTAGCCAGTTTCTGGCAGTACGTTTGCGAGAAGAAGTATGTTTCAGTTAAAACCGGGCAGCATGGCGATGATCGTGGGTGCGCGTACGGCGGCAGGCCGTCGAAATATCGGTAAATCCGTCGAGCTGTTTGGCCTCTGTCAGCCGGGCCAGCGTTTTGTGAACCCGGTTAACGGCGTCATGACGCAATTACCCGCCACGTCAGCGCGTGCGCTGTGGCTGGTCACCGGTGATGTTTATGCCTTTGATAATCAGCACGGTTTTGCGTTTGTTCGCCCGGAACATCTGATGCCGCTTACTCCCGACGAGATGCCACACAACGTGGATGAGCTGGCGATCGGTTAATCACAGTTTACGCAGCCAGTCCGCCAGTACCTGCGCGTGATTCTGCTCCGTATTTTTCGCCCCATAGAGTAGCGTCACGGTCTGCTGTTTGGCGAGAGCCGCCAGGCGTTTGCCTTCATCCGGATGCTGCGCCAGCTCTTTGCGATAGGCTTCACTGAACGCGGTGAAATCTATCGTTTCACTGTGAAAGGCTTTTCGCAGTTCGCTGGACGGCGTTAGCGCTTTACACCACTCATCGCAGGCGAGGTCGGTCTTTTTTATCCCTCGCGGCCAGAGTCTGTCGACCAGGATCCGGTAACCGTCTTTTGAGGTCGCCTGCTCATACACGCGTTTACATTGAATCATGGGTCCTCCTCATTTCCTTACGACGTTCTGCAAGAACACTATAGCACCCGGCTTTTATCCACCCAATTTAAGGTATTGTGATAATTGCAAAAGATCGGTAGTCTGAGGTTCCTTATGTTATCTGAAAATCCTCCGGCATAAGGAATCTCTGATGGAACTCTCCCCGGTTAAAACGACGCTGCGCATTGCGCTGGTTGGTGATTACAATCCCGATGTTATTGCGCACCAGGCGATCCCGCTGGCGATTGACGACGCCGCTGCGGTTCTGGATCTCACCGCTGATTATGACTGGCTCGCCACGCTTGAGCTGACCAGCGCCGAAGACCTGGTCGGGTATGATGCCATCTGGCTGGTACCGGCAAGCCCGTATAAAAACACCGAGGCGGCGTTTATTGCGGCCCGTTACGCGCGTGAGAACTGCATCCCCTTTCTCGGCACCTGCGGCGGGTTCCAGCATGCGCTGATTGAGTATGCGCGTAATGTACTGGGCTGGCACGATGCAGGCCATGCCGAAACCGACACCGAGGGAAGGATGGTAATTGCGCCGCTGACCTGCTCGCTGGTGGAAAAAACCGACGCGATCGAGCTGCGGAATAACACGCTGATTGCTAAAGCGTATGGCAAGCCGGAAATTCAGGAGGGGTATCACTGCAATTACGGCGTCTCACCTGAGTTTGCCGACCAGCTTGAGCGGGGCGACATGCGCGTAACGGGCTGGGACGAGCAGGGCGAGATCCGCGCGGCAGAGCTGGTAACCCATCCTTTCTTTGTCCTCACCCTGTTCCAGCATGAGCGGGCCGCGCTGCAAGGGCGCCCGGTCGTGCTGGTACAGGCCATGCTGCGGGCGGCGCAGGGATAAAAAAAGCAGACCTCCGGGTCTGCCTTGAATGTCAGCGGGGTGTGATCTCCCGGTCACGCCCGGCAAGCATACCGCATAACGCCATCACCACCGCGGCCAGCGCGCAGGCGAGCAGCGGAATGCGCCAGTCTCCAGCGGTATCGTGAATTTTCCCCATCAGCGGTGGGCCACAGGCCGCCAGAAGATAGCCAATCGACTGTGCCATGCCGGAGAGCGCCGCGGCCTGATGGGCCGAGCTGGCGCGCAGCCCGATAAACGTCAGGCCGAGGATCATGGTGGCGCCGGATCCAAAGCCAAACACCAGCGTCCAGACGACGGCCAGCCCCGGCGCGAACCAGAACCCGGCCGCGCTGACGGCGCACATCAGGGCGACTAGCCCGGCAATGCCACGCTGATCGTTAAGTCGGTGCAGGATCAGCGGAATGGCGAGACCGGGAACCGCGGTTGCCAGCTGGAGAAGCCCGTGCATGGAGCCAGCCTGCGTTTCGCTGTAGCCATGGCTAAGCAAAATCGCGGGTAACCAGCCGATAATGACGTAGTAAATCAGCGAGTTAATGCCCAGAAAAAGCGTCACCTGCCAGGCGAGCGCCGAGCGCCAGATAGCCCGATTGTGCAACGCGCCCGCTCCGGTCAGGGTGGCGGCCGGCTTCTGGCGCCATTGCGGTAACCACAGCAGCAGCGCCACCAGCGGGAAGAACATCAGCATCAACAGCGCCCCGTGCCAGCCAGCACTCCCCAGCGACAGCGGGACGATCAGCGCCGACCCTGCGGCAGCAGCGGCTCCCATCGTCAGCGAATAAGCCCCCGTCAGTTTTGCGACCTGGCCCGGAAAATCACGTTTGATTAAGCCAGGTAGCAGGACATTGCCCAGCGCAATCCCACAGCCCACGATCGCCGTACCGATAAACAGCAGCGAGGCCGACGGCAGCGAACGTACGCCAATCCCGATGCAAATCAGCAGCAGAGCGATAAAAAGGCTGCGCTCCATGCCCAGGCGCCGGGCGACGCCTGCGGCAAGGGGAGAGATAAAGGCGAAGGCCAGCAGAGGCAGCGTCGTGAGCAGGCCGGTTTGCGCCGTGCTTAAGCCATAGTCCTGTCGGATGGTATCGAGCAGGGGGGCGACACCGGTAAAGGTGACGCGCAGCGTCGTGGCAATCATCAGGATGCCTGCAATCAGCAGCGCACCCTGTTTCCCGGAAGGTTGAATAGCAGTAGTCATTATTGTCTCTTACGTTCAGGCGAGCGCATACCATACCGATTTAAGTCGTGGTTGAAATCAGGCTAAAATGACAGTTTATCGCTAATATCGGACAACTTTATGTACGGACTGGGGCTCGATGGCTACGATCCCGATAGCCAGCACGACGCGGCGGTGGCCTTTCGCATCCGCGTGGTGGCACAGGAACAATATATTCCGCTGCATCAGCACCGCAAAGGGCAGCTGATTATGGCGCTGGGTGGCGCGATCACCTGTGAAGTGGAGAACGCGATGCTGATGGTGCCGCCCCAGTATGCGGTGTGGATCCCGGGACAAACGCCGCACAGCAACAAGGCGACGCCCGGCGCGCAGCTCTGTCTGCTGTTTATTGAACCCGGTGCGCTCGAATTGCCGACGCGTACCTGTACGCTGAAAATATCGCCCCTGGTGCGGGAGCTGGTGCTGGCGCTTGCGGACAGGTCACGGGAGGAACTGCCTCTTCCCGCTACCGGAAGGCTGGTTGACGTCCTGTTTGATGAACTGCCCCTGCAACCGCAGGAGCATCTACAGCTGCCGGTATCTCCGCATCCAAAAATTCGCCTGATGAGCGAGACCATGGCAAACGAACCTGCCGCCTGGCAGACGCTGGCGCAGTGGGCCAGCCACTTTGCCATGAGCGAACGCAATCTGGCGCGGCTGGTGGTGAAAGAGACTGGCTTGAGCTTTCGCCGCTGGCGGCACCAGCTCCAGCTGATTGTCGCATTGCAGTTTTTGATCGGCGGAAAGTCGGTTCAGCAGGCGGCGCAGGCGCTGGGGTATGACTCCACCACCGCCTTCATCACCATGTTTAAGAAAGGACTGGGACAGACGCCCGCCCGCTATATCGCCAGCCTGACTACGACTTCCCGATAAACAGCGAAACCAGTCCGGCAGCAATCAGCGGGCCAACCGGCACGCCACGAAACAGCGCCACGCCTAACACGGTGCCCACCAGCAGCCCGGCCACCAGTGAAGGCTGGCTGCTCATCAGCGTCACGCCGCGCCCGCCAAGCCATGAGACAAAAACGCCCACCGCAATCGCCACCAGCGATTTCCAGTTTACAAAGGAGTGCAGCAGCGTGGAGGCCGGTAGCGTTCCGCTGGCAATCGGGGCCATCACGCCGATGGTCAAAATAATGATCCCGATGGTAAGCCCCTGTTTTTCTATCCACGGGAAGAAGGTATTCAATGGTGTGACGCGAACGATGATCAGGACCAGAATGGAAATCGCGACGGTGGTGTTGTGGCTGACAAAACCCAGAGCAGCCAGGGCCAAAAGTATGAGCAGTGTAGGGTCGAACATGACGGGATCCTTGCCAAAAATAGTAAGCCTGCTTACTTTACGCGCAAACGCGACGGCAGGCAGGCTTTACTGAAAAAATTGTCTATTTTTGGGCACTTGCCTGACGTCAGTCCACCAGCTGCTGGATAAGCGGACTTCCTTCGCGGATAAACACCGGGATGGTTTCCAGCGCCGCAGGCACCCGGATATGCTCCCCACCGGCGTAGCGCTCACCGTTGAGAGCGACCCAGCTATTGCCCGTCGGCAGCCAGACATCGCGCTCACGCTGACCGGCCTGCATAACCGGCGCCACCAGAAGATCTTCGCCAAACAGATACTGATCTTCACACGTCCAGCTCTGCTTATCCTGCGGATAGTGCCAGAACAGCGGACGCATGAGCGGGTCTCCGTGCAGATGAGCCTGCTGGTACAACGCGTCAATATACGGGCGCAGGGTTTCGCGCACGGTAAGCCAGTGCTGCATGATGGCGTAATTCTCTTCTCCGTAACTCCACAGCTCATTAGGCGAACCGCTGTTACACTGAGGAATGCCGTCACGGTAGCGCTCCGGGGGCTGGATCTGCGGTTCGCGATAGCCGTGCATGCGCAGAACCGGTGTAAACACCGCCCACTGGAACCAACGGATCAGCAATTCGTGGAACGCCGGGTCGTTAACGTTCCCTCCCTGGAAGCCACCGATATCGGTTGTCCACCATGGGATCCCCGCCAGCCCCATATTCAGTCCCGCGGCGAGTTGATTGCGAAAAGCATGGAACGAGGAGTGAACATCACCCGACCACGCCAGCACGCCGAAGCGCTGGCTGCCTGCCCAGGCGCAGCGTACCAGGTTAACAATGTCCGTTTCGCCGTTTGCCTGGAGCCCATCGTAAAAGCCCTGCGCAAAGTCACGCGGGTAGCGATTACCCACTTCCAGCACCGGACCGGCGTGGTAGCGATAGTTGTCAAAATCATAGGCGCGGTATTCCGGTTCGGCTTCGTCCAGCCAGAACAGCTTAATGCCCATGTCGTAGTAATTTTTCTTCACCGTATCCCAGACGAATTTCCGCGCCTCAGGATGGGTCGCATCAAAGAAGGTGGTATTGCCCATAAAATCGAGGTTGACCTGCACGCCACGTTCACTGCTGACCAGCCAGCCTTTGGCTTTCATCAGCGGGTAGAGAGGGCTGCGCGCCTCTACCGTTGGCCACACCGACACCATCAGCGCAATACCCATTTCGCGCAGCTCGTCGACCATCCCTTCAGGATCGGGCCAGTCTACGGGGTCGAAGCACCAGGTGCCCTGATTCGGCCAGTGGAAAAAGTCGATGACCATCACCGACAGCGGCAGATTACGGCGGCGATACTCCCGCGCAACCTCCAGCACCTCCTGCTGGGTGCGGTAGCGTAATTTGCACTGCCACAGCCCGCTGATAAACGCCGGGGCGGAGGGCGGAGTACCGGTGGCTTTCACATACTGGCGGGTGATATCCGCCACCGTGTCGGCGGCGGTGATCCAGTAGTCCATTTCTCCTGTGACGCGGGCGCGCCATTCCGTCTGATTTTTTGCAAAGCTGGCTTCACCAATCGCCGGGTTGTTCCACAGCAGGCCATAGCCAAGGCTGGACTGCATAAAGGGCACGCTGGCCTGGGAGTTGCGCTGTGCCAGTTCCAGCGTACAGCCTTTCAGATCCAGCCACGGCTGTTGATACTGACCCATGCCATAGATGCGTTCATCCGGACGCGATTCAAACCGGACGGTGAGCTGATATTTCCCCCCCATTAGCGGCTTAAATTCGCGGCCATCCAGCTTCAGGGCGCTGACATATTTATCCTGGCTCTTCTCGCTGGCACCGATACCCACCGTTGAACGCTGGCGCCACATCTCTTCCAGCAGCAGTTCGCCGCGCTGATTGTAGAAGGCCAGCTGACCTTTAAGATTCAGCGTCGCGGTAATATTGCCGTTGCGCAGCGTCAGGCTTTCCGCTTCGGCGACAATCTCAGCCTGGCAAGGGGCGGCGGGCAACAGTGCCTGTAAGGCGTCATCAAAAGCCGGGGAGCAGGTGGCCCTGACGCGCAGGCTGTTTTCACCCCACGGTTCAATACGCAGGATCTGGCGTTCAAAACGCCATTCGATACTGTTGGAATGTTGGATCAGCTCACTCATGGAAAACGCGTCCTTCTAAACAGGGTGTTTGGCAAGATGGATGGATTGCATTGTGCTGTCGTCGAGCTTGTACCAGCGCAGCGTGGCAAACGCGCAGAGTGACAAGACGCCAGGCACGACGGTGAAGAGGGCGATGATGCAGTACATGGCCGTGGTGGTCTGTTCCGGGGCGTTGGCGACATAGCCGCTTAAGCCCAGCGTCCAGCCAACAATCGCGCCGCTGATCGCCATTCCCAGCTTGAGTACGGCGAGGAAGGTGGAGAAGATCACGCCGTCCATGCGTTTCCCCTGTTTCCATTCGCCGTAATCGGCGACGTCCGCCATCATTACCCACATCAGCGTGGTGGTGGCCTGGTAAAGGGTGGAGACGATAAACGTCATGGGCACCAGAATAAGCACTGACTTAGGCGCAAAGAACAGGGCGATGCTGAGTACCCCCCCCAGTACGGAACAGTATCCAAACATCTGCACTTTGCTGACGTTCTGCGTCAGACGTTTGGCCAGCGCACTGCCTGCGGCTTTCCCGAGAATATGCGCCCCGAGCATCCACATAAAATAGCTTGCGCTACCGAGATAATAAGTGACGAAATACATCATTGCGCCAAGGCGAATAACGCCAAAACCAATGTTGGTTAATACCAGGACGGCGACAACCCGCCATTGGTCGTTTCGTAATAAATCCCGCAGTTCCGCAAGATAATTATTGTGGGTAGCGGGAGCCTTAATACGTTCACGCGTATTGGCGAAGCAGATCCAGAACATGATGACCGCGATGGTCGCCATAATGGCCATCGCCCAGCGGTAGCCCAGTAATTTATCATCGCCGCCTAAAAACTCTGCGAGCGGCATCATAAAGAATGTCGACAGCGCGCCACCCAGCGTGGCCAGGAAAAAGCGATAGGACTGGAGGGAAATTCGCGCATCGTTGTCGGGCGTGATCACCGCTCCCATGGAGCAATAGGGAATATTGATTGCGGTGTACATCAGCATCATCAGGGTATAGCTGACGGTGGCGAAAATCATTTTACCGTGCAGATCGAGCGACGCCGGCACGGCGTAGGTCAGCAGACAACTTGCGCCAAAGGGCAGCGCCAGCCACAGCATCCAGGGGCGGAATTTGCCCCAGCGCGTGCGCGTCCTGTCTGCGATATAGCCCATCGCCGGGTCTATTATGGCATCGGCGGTTCTCGCCAGAAGAAACATGGTGCCCACGAATGCGGCAGGTAGCCCCACCACGTCCGTATAGTAAAACGTCAGAAAAATAATGACGTTATCCAGCCCAATATGGCTCGCCATATCGCCTAACCCATAACTGATCTTTTCTTTACGGGTAATTATTTCGGTCATTGTATTCACCTTGCCAGTGTAAGGTTTATTTTTGAGGTGCTCCGTAAACAGGGTTAACCATGATGAAAAGGTTAACAATTGCGAGATCTGGCATCGGGGTTACGTAAATTTCTTTTCGTGATACCGGTAACAAATAAAGTATTTAAACAGTGACTTTATACGGTGGAGGATAGGTAACAGCGAATCGTTTCAGCGAAAAAATAGTCATTTCACGGACGCGTCATTGTCATTTAACTGTCATTGTGCGGGGGTAAAAAAGAGGCAAACGGGCAAAGCAGAGGGCATCATGAACGATCCTATGTTTGTCGAAACGCTGATTATCTCCTCATCGTTTTTTATTATCGCGATTATTTTGATTGCTTCCGTGCTGCTGCTGGAAAACGGCTGACCGTTAGCCAGCCGCAGTATTTATTGTTTACGGAACGTCACCAGTTCAGGACGGGCGATACGCAGATAGTCCTGGGTGTCCATAATCACCGACTTTTCCAGCAGGCCGGCGTTAAAGGCGATCTCCTCGAAGCGCTCAAACAGCAGCGGATCGGCGACCAGCGTCAGATCCGGATGAAAGCTGAAGGGGGGAATGGCGCCGAAGACGCAGCCGGTAAGCGCATCCACTTCAGCCGGACTGGCGAGAGAGGCCTTTAGCCCACCGAAATGACTGGCCAGAAGGCTCAGATCGGCCTGCCGATCGGCGGCGAGGATTGCCAGAATATGTTTCTTAACACCGTTGCCTTTTACCTTGCAGACCAGTGCTTTTGCACCCTGCCGGAGATCGGTCCCGCGAATTTCACTGACCGCTTCGCATTTCCCAACGGCCTCATGCGCCACCACGCGAAAGCGCGCCTCCTGCTCGGTTAATAAGCTGATTAGCCGCTGATGGGTCGTCGTCCCGATCACGTCATCAGACATAACGATTTCACCTGTGATTTGCCAATACGTAGCTTGCTACATTAGCACGGGACGGAGAGGGCTGAAAGAAAACAGCCAGCGGGTGCGCTGGCTGTTGGGTCATGCGTTGCTGGTGGACGACTGTTTCTGGAACAGTTCCCGGAAGACCGGGTAGATGTCATCCTGGTCACGAATGTGCTGCATCGCAAAGTTATCGAACATCGCTTGCAGATGCTCATACTCACGCCACAGCGTCTGGTGGGCGCGACGGGTAATTTCAATGTAGCTGTAGTAACGCACCACCGGCAGGATCTTCTTCGCCAGAATTTCATGACACAGCGGCGAGTCATCCGCCCAGTTATCGCCATCCGATGCCTGCGCGGCGTAGATATTCCACTGCGCCGGATCGTAGCGCTCCTTCACCACCTCGTCCATCAGCTTCAGGGCGCTCGACACGATGGTGCCGCCGGTCTCCTGCGAGTAGAAGAACTCATGTTCATCCACCTCTTTCGCCTGAGTGTGATGGCGGATGTAGACCACCTCCACGTTCTTATACGTTCTGCTCAGGAACAGATAGAGCAGAATATAAAAACGCTTAGCCATATCCTTGGTGGCCTGATCCATTGAACCTGATACGTCCATCAGGCAGAACATCACCGCCTGACTGGAAGGCTCCGGCCGTTTTTCGTAGTTCTTGTAGCGCAGGTCGAACGTGTCGATAAACGGCACCCGGTCGATCTTCGCCCTCAGTTCGGCGATCTCTTTACGCAGGCGCTCCTCTTCCAGCAGTTGTGCGGGTTCCGTGTTTTCCACCACTTTCAGGCTGGTTTCCAGCTCGCGTAGTTCGCGCCGTTTGCCTGCCGTCATCGCCGTGCGTCGCGCCAGTGAGTTTTGCAGTGAACGCACCACGCTGATGTTGGCGGGCACCCCGTTTGCGGTATAACCCGCGCGATGGGTTTTGTATTCGTTGAGCTGACGGTGCTGATTCTTTCTCAGATTCGGCAGGGCCAGATCCTCAAACAGCAGGTCGAGATATTCGTCTTTTGAAATCTGAAAGACGAACTCGTCCTGGCCTTCACCGTCCTGGCTGGCCTGCCCCTGACCGCTGCCAGAACCGCCGCCTCCGCCTTGGGGCCGCTCGATTCTGTCATTCTGGACGAAGTGGTCATTACCTGGGTGCACGCGATGGCGAAGGCCGCCACGCCCCTGATGAAACATCGGTTCGCTGATGTCATCGTTAGGGATGGAGACGGATTCGCCGCTGTCGACGTCGGTCACCGAGCGTTTGTTGATGGCCTCGGAGATCGACTGTTTAATTTGCGCTTTATAACGGCGCAAGAAGCGCTGGCGATTCACCGTGCTCTTGTTTTTGCCGTTAAGACGCCGGTCAATAAACCAGGTCATATATCCCCCGTACTGCATTTGCCAACTTGCAGCGTCCGTAAGTACCGGACATTTTGTTGGCCCGGTAAGCGCGTTACCGGGCACTTGTTTTAAGACGATTTACGCACGCGCAGATACCATTCACAGAGCAGGCGGACCTGTTTGCGGGTATAGCCTTTTTCCATCATACGGTCGACAAAATCGTCGTGCTTTTTCTGCTCGTCGGTTGAGGTTTTGGCGTTGAACGAGATGACCGGCAACAGCTCTTCCGTGTTAGAGAACATTTTCTTCTCTATAACCGTGCGCAGTTTTTCGTAGCTGGTCCAGTTCGGATTGCGGCCGTTGTTATGCGCTCTGGCGCGCAGCACGAAGTTCACAATCTCGTTTCGGAAGTCTTTCGGATTGCTGATCCCGGCTGGTTTCTCGATTTTTTCAAGTTCCGCGTTCAGGGATTCACGGTCAAACAGCTGGCCGGTATCCGGGTCGCGATACTCCTGATCCTGGATCCAGAAGTCAGCGTAGGTGACGTACCGGTCAAAGATGTTCTGGCCGTATTCGGAATAGGATTCCAGGTAGGCGGTCTGGATCTCTTTGCCGATAAACTCGGCGTATTTCGGGATCAGGTAGCCTTTCAGGAACTCCAGGTAGCGTTCAGCCTGCTCCTGTGGGAACTGTTCACGTTCAATTTGCTGTTCCAGCACGTAGAACAGATGTACCGGGTTGGCGGCCACCTCCGCGTGGTCGAAGTTAAAGACGCGGGAGAGGATCTTAAACGCGAAACGCGTCGACAAACCGTTCATCCCTTCGTCGACCCCGGCGTAATCGCGGTATTCCTGGTACGATTTCGCTTTCGGGTCGGTATCCTTCAGGCTTTCGCCGTCATACACGCGCATTTTTGAGTAGATGCTGGAGTTTTCCGGCTCTTTCAGGCGCGACAGGATCGAGAAGCGCGACAGTGTTTCCAGCGTTCCCGGTGCGCAAGGGGCATGGACCAGCTCACTGTGGTTGAGCAGTTTTTCGTAAATCTTGATCTCCTCGGAGATCCGCAGGCAATAAGGCACTTTGACGATGTACACACGGTCAAGGAACGCCTCATTGTTTTTGTTGTTACGGAAGGTCACCCATTCAGATTCGTTAGAGTGGGCAAGGATAATCCCGTTAAACGGCAGGGCGGAAATACCTTCTGTCCCGTTGTAGTTCCCTTCCTGGGTGGCGGTCAGTAGCGGATGCAGCACTTTGATCGGTGCTTTAAACATCTCGACAAATTCCATAATCCCCTGGTTGGCGCGGCACAGCGCACCGGAATAACCGTAGGCATCCGGGTCGTTTTGCGCGTGATGCTCCAGCTTACGGATATCGACTTTACCCACCAGCGCCGAGATATCCTGGTTGTTCTCGTCACCGGGTTCAGTTTTAGCGATGGCGATCTGCTCGAGGATAGACGGCCACACTTTCACGACGCGGAACTTGGTGATGTCCCCGCCAAACTCGTGCAGACGTTTTGCCGCCCACGGCGACATGATCGTACCGAGATAGCGATGCGGAATGCCAAACTCTTTTTCCAGAATTTGCGCATCCTCTTGCGGATTAAACAGGCACAGCGGATGGTCATTGACCGGGCTGCGTTCGCCGTTGGCGCTCAGCACATAGATCGGCACGCGCTGCATCAGCGCTTTCAGCCGTTCAGCCAGGGAGGATTTACCCCCACCGACAGGACCCAGCAGGTAAAGGATCTGTTTCTTCTCTTCCAGCCCCTGAGCGGCATGCTTCAGGTAGGAGACGATCTGCTCAATGGCGTCTTCCATGCCATAGAACTCTTCAAACGCCGGGTATCGGGCGACCACCCGATTCGAAAATAGACGGGAAAGCCGTGGCTCCAGGGCAGTATCAACCATGTTTGGCTCACCAATAGCCATCAATAGCCGTTCTGCCGCATTGGCATAGGCACTGCGATCTTGCCGACAAATGGTAAGAAACTCCTGCAGTGTGAACTCTTCGTCCTTGGCAGCTTCGTAGCGCTGGCGATAGTGATCGAATATATTCATGGCATGCCGTCCTTTCGTTTTTTAGCACAGGATAAGAGCCGTTCGTATGAGTAGTGGAGGCTCCCGGAAGAGAATTTTTCGCACCTCACTGCCAGAGCAGCAACCTGTGTGCCAGGTCGAAGGCTATGAACCGCAGGGTGTTCAGCAAAACCTCTTCTTAAATTAAAGCGTAGATGGCAATTGCAAAACTTGCATACGGATAAAATCTACTTTCAATGACATATCAATAACTCATCCAAAAATTTCCACTGCGGTTATAAGCGAAAAGCGGGTTTTTCATTTATCGGTCACATAAATGAAAGCGGGATGTCATCTGAAAAATGAAAAATAACGGGTTAATCAAACGGATTAGCGCGCAAAAAATTTTGGGATGTACGGGAATGGCGGTTACACTTCACCCGCTGATTATTTGACTACAGGAAAGAATGGATTGTGACCAAACTCAAACTTCTGGCATTGGGCATCCTTGCCGCTACCGCAGCGAGCACCGTACAGGCTGAGAGCCAGTGGACTGTTGGCGCGGGTGCTGGCGTGATTAACAGCCCGTACAAGCAGTATGACCGCGACGTTTATCCTGTCCCCGTTGTCACCTATGAAGGCGATAACTTCTGGTTCCGTGGGTTGGGCGGTGGCTACTATCTGTGGAACGATACGGCCGATAAGCTCTCCATCATGGCCTATTACGATCCAACGCACTTTAAACCAGGCGACAGCGACAGCAATGCGCTTCGTCAGCTGGACAAACGCAGAAGCTCACTGATGGCGGGGCTTTCTTACGTCCATAATACCGAGTATGGCTTCCTGCGCACTGCGCTGGCGGGCGATACCCTGGACAACAGCAACGGCTTCATCTGGGATCTGGCGTGGCTTTATCGCTATACCAACGGCGCAGTGACGCTGACGCCGGGTATCGGTGTGCAGTACAGCAGCGAGAATTACAACGACTACTACTATGGCGTGTCTAAAGCGGAGTCTCGCCGCAGTGGTCTGAAGAGCTACAGCGCGGATGATGGCTGGGATCCGTACCTGGAACTCACCGCCTCGTATAACTTCCTAGGTGACTGGAATGTGTACGGTACTGGCCGTTACATTCGTCTGAGCGATGAAGTGAAAGACAGCCCGATGGTCGACAAGTCCTGGTCTGGCATCTTCTCCGTGGGTGTGACCTACAAGTTCTGACCAGAACGTGATGCATTAAAACGGGGCGCTAGCGCCCCGTTTGTTTTTTATGATGCCTGAACAATATTAGCGCTTCACAATCTTGATCGTCTGGCCTAAGCGGGACGGTTTTTCTTCGCTGGTTTTCTGCGGCGCGGTCACGCACGCGGTTTCCACGCACACGAAGGTCTTGTAACCGTCATCCGGGATATCCGCCATGCTGACGGAAAGGGCAGGGCCCGGGTTCCAGCCCACCACATTGCTGTGGTGGTGATGAACCACATCAATACCGCGGTTCAGCGCGCTGTCGTGGATGACGCTACAGGCTTCCGGGTGCAGATACACGCGGTCGGTACGATCCGGGAAAGTCTGCACGCCGTCGTCCAGCTTGCCTTCTTTCGCGTTATCCACTTTGTCGATAAAGGTATCGCCAAGTCCGCTCACCTTAACGGCCTGAATGTCGCCTACGTTGAAATAGGTGTGCAGGGCGGACGTTGTTTCGAATTCGCCGTGCGCTTCCAGTTCAATTTCGCAGGTTTTACCCAGCTTGAAGCGGGCATACAGGGTGAACTCGTGTGGCCACAGGGCACGCGTTTCATCATTCGCCTGGAGTTCAAAGGTCAACACCGCACCGTTTTCATCTTCGTTGTGGGCTTTCAGCGTCCACTGCTGGTTACGGGCGAAACCGTGTGAGGGTAAACCCTGCTGCGCTGACGGGCCAAACCATGGCCAGCAGATCGGTACGCCGCCGCGGATCGCCGCCCCTTTTTTGAACGAGGTGGCCTCGCTCAGCCACAGGCCTTCTTCTTCACCTTCTGGTTTCCAGGAGAGCAGGTGGGCACCATTGAGCGCTACGGAGGCTTTAACGCGTGGATGATCAACGACGATGATATCAGCACCGTCGATCTGACGGCGGGAGAGCACAGGGGTAAGTTGTTCGACTACCGGAAGTGCAAAAATTTTATTAATCATTAAGCAATCCTCTGTCTAAAAACAATAAAAAAGGCGACCGAAGTCGCCTTTTAGGATCAAGCACTCATCTCAACTTATTTGGAGATGTGAGCGATCAGGTCCAGTACTTTGTTAGAGTAGCCAGTTTCGTTGTCGTACCAGGAAACCAGTTTCACGAAGTTGTCGTTCAGTGCGATACCTGCTTTAGCATCGAACACGGAAGTGCACACTTCGCCGTTGAAATCGGTAGATACAACGTCGTCTTCGGTGTAACCCAGAACGCCTTTCATTGGGCCTTCGGAAGCAGCTTTGATTGCTTTCTTAATTTCTTCATAAGAAGCAGCTTTTTCCAGACGAACGGTCAGGTCAACAACGGATACGTTAGGAGTTGGAACGCGGAACGCCATACCAGTCAGTTTGCCATTCAGTTCTGGCAGTACTTTACCTACTGCTTTAGCAGCACCGGTAGAAGATGGGATGATGTTCTGAGCCGCGCCACGGCCGCCGCGCCAGTCTTTGTGAGACGGGCCATCAACGGTTTTCTGAGTAGCGGTGGTTGCGTGAACGGTAGTCATCAGACCTTCGATGATGCCGAAGTTGTCGTTGATAACTTTAGCCAGCGGTGCCAGGCAGTTGGTGGTGCAGGATGCGTTGGAAACGATGTCCTGGCCAGCGTAAGTTTCGAAGTTTGCACCGCGAACGAACATTGGGGTGTTGTCTTTGGAAGGACCAGTCAGAACAACTTTCTTCGCACCCGCAGTGATGTGTTTACGTGCAGTTTCGTCGGTCAGGAAGATACCGGTAGCTTCAGCTACAACGTCAACACCGATTTCGTTCCATTTCAGGTTAGCTGGGTCTTTCTCAGCAGTAACGCGGATGGTTTTGCCATTAACAACCAGGTGGCCGTCTTTCACTTCAACGGTGCCGTCGAAACGACCGTGAGTTGAGTCGTACTTCAGCATGTACGCCATGTATTCAGCGTCCAGGAGATCGTTGATACCAACGATTTCGATGTCAGAACGTTTCTGAGCAGCACGGAAAACAATACGGCCGATACGGCCAAAACCGTTGATACCTACTTTGATAGTCATATATTCCACCAGCTATTTGTTAGTGAATAAAAGGTTGCCTGTAAAATTACAAAAACCTTACGCAGCGTCAAGCGGAATCGTGTCAATCATTGCGACAAATCAATCCTGTGACTAACGTTTGTGCGACTGACTCGCCTCACTTTCCCTTTGAGCTAGCAACCACATGGGGGCTGCGCCCGGAATTTTAAAGGCCTCGCAGGATTAAAATGTGAAATTGATCACAATTGCCTGACCGCCTTTTCGCGACACATAAGTTTAGAACAAAAGTGCACGCGCGGGTGTTAATGTTTTGTTAGAATCTGGGTTAAAAGATGTCTGTTTCAACAGCGAGATGTAAGCATATGTCGAACCAACGTAACCCCGACGATTTGAAAAAAAACCTTACAGAGATGCAGTTTTACGTGACGCAAAATCACGGCACAGAACCGCCGTTTTCCGGGCGTTTGCTGCACAATAAACGGGAAGGCGTCTACCACTGCCTGGTGTGTGATGCACCGCTGTTTAACTCCCAGACAAAGTACGATTCTGGCTGCGGCTGGCCGAGCTTTTACGAGCCTGTCAGCGATGATGCGATCCGCTACCTGACGGACACCTCGCACGGCATGGTGCGCACCGAAATTCGCTGCGGGAATTGTGACGCCCATCTCGGGCATGTCTTCCCGGATGGCCCGCAGCCGACGGGGGAGCGTTTCTGCGTAAATTCGGCTTCCATGAGCTTTACCGATGATGAAAACGGCGACCAGACCAAGGGTTGAAAAAACGATTCAGCAAATTATTCCTTTGAAAGGGAGAGATCATGAATATTGATGACATGATTGCAGGTATGACCCCGGAGGTTTATCAGCGTCTGGTAACGGCCGTTGAGCTGGGAAAATGGCCGGACGGTGTGGCGCTCACACCTGAGCAAAAAGAGAACAGTTTGCAGCTGGTGATGCTGTGGCAGGCGCGTCACAATACCGACGCCCAGCACATGACCATCGACACTAACGGTCAGATGGTGATGAAAAGCAAGCGCGAGCTGAAAGAAGAGTTCGGCATCGCGCCGAAGCCGATTGCGACCTTCAAATAAAGCTCCCATGTAGGCCGGGTAAGCGCTAGCGCCACCCGGCACACTACATCTTAGTGCGGGATCCCAAGCGACTCCGCCAGCTGTTTCGCGAGCTGGTTTTCGTCGTCAGCCCCATACTCCCAGAACATGGCGCCAGCCAGACCTTTCTCCTTAATGTAATCCGCTTTGATCGCCACGGAGCGTGGGTTCTCATAGGAAATCGCAAACAGCGCCTTCCCGTCGGCGGATTTCACCGACAGCCACGGCACCTTCGCCTGTTCGTCCCAGTGCTCGGTAAAGCGTTTCTGCGGATCGTTCAGCAGCTTGCGGACGATATCGTTGTATTTCACATAGGTATCTTTGGTCAGATCATAGCCAAGCGATTTGAACAGGCCCAGTTCCTGCGGCCCGAAGTAGGGCTGCGTCACCGGATTGTTCTGCGCGTCCGATTTGCTCCAGTCGATACCCGGTTCAACGGCGCGCTTCGGCACGCGCCCATAGAAACCAATTCCGAGGTTCATCTGCTGCGGCTTCAGCCCGGCGGCCAGATAGTTATTCACCACAAAATCGACGCTGTACTTGTCTGCGGCAGCCACCGTTGGCCAGGCGCTGGAGTCATACAGATTCGCGTTAAAATACTGAGTACCGTACGCCATGTCGTAGGTCATCAGGTTGATGTAATCGAGCAGGGGGGCAATGGCTTTCACATCCACCCAGCTTTTCGGACTTTCCGCATTCGCGCCCACCGCAATCGTGACCAGCTTTTTCTTACCAAACGCGTCACGCATCTCTTTTAACAGCGCGGTGAAATTATCCCGGTCGGCAGGGGTGCTTTCGACAAGTCCCCACGCGCCGTTGACCGGATATTCCCAGTCCAGGTCGATCCCGTCCAGGCCGTATTTACTGACGATCTCCTGCGCGGAGCGAATAAATACCGCGCGACTCTCTTTGGTTGCCGCTGCGCCAGAAAAACCACGCGCCCCCCAGCCGCCAACGGAAAGCAGGACTTTCAGGTTCGGGTTTTGTTTACGAAGCTGAGGAAGTAACGCCAGATCGGATGCCACCTTAGGTGATAACCAGATTTGATGCAGTTTTGCCGGATCTTTCAGCGCGGCGTTGGTTTCGTCTTTCTCGTTGTTATAGACCAGACCAAACGAGTAGTTGAGGTGGGTGATCTGGCGGACGTCGAGTTTATTAATATCGCCACCCGGTCCGGCGGTAACATCGCCACCCCCATTGAAGTAACCCACGGACATCAGGGGCGCGGCGGAAGCCAGTGACGCGCAAAGCAAGGGTAATGCTGCCAGCAAGGGCAAACGTTTCATATAATTTCCTCTTTGACTGAACAAAAATAACCACGCCACAGAAAAGGCGTGGCGAAAAAACAGCCTGAAGAGAATAGCATCGCCGTTTCGCTTGTGATGCGAGGGAGTTCACTTTATGGGGATTGGGGAAGAAATGCCGGGTGGCGCTGACGCTTACCCGGTCTACAAAACTAGAGAAAGTAGGCCGGGTAAGGCTAAGCCGTCACCCAGCTAAAAAGCTTACGCCTGCGTCTCCATCCAGTCAGCCAGCGTATACAGCGTTGCGCCTTCTGCGGCCATATCCATAAACGCCTGAGCGCTGTCATGCGGCTGAATATTTACCCCGCGACAGCCGTCGGTGATGACATTCACGGTATAGCCCAACTGGAGCGCATCCAGCACGGTGAACTTCACGCAGTAATCCGTCGCCAGGCCCAGCACAATCAGCTCGGTGATCTCATGGTGGCGCAACCACGCATCCAGCGCCGTCTTCTGACGATGACCGTTATCAAAGAACGCGCTGTAGCTGTCGATGGTTGGGTTTTCACCTTTGTGGAACACCGCGTCGATGGCCTTCTGGTTCAGCAGCGGATGCAGCTCAGCGCCCTCCGTCTGCTGCACGCAGTGATCGGGCCAGAAGGTTTGCGCCAGCCCGTCCAGTTCGCCCTGGCTGTAAGGCTCAACGTTGTGCTGGCTGGCAAAGCTGCCGTGGTTTGCCGGATGCCAGTCCTGACTCGCCACCACCGCTTCACCACGAGCTTTACACCACTCAATCAGCGAATTCGCGACGTCTACGGTGCTGTCGCCTTCCGCGACGGCCAGCGCACCGCCCGCACAGAAATCATTTTGCAAATCGACCAGTAACAGGGCGCGTTGCTTCATGGGACCTCCTTATTCGTCCGGCGTCAGTTCACCGCGCAGGTTTTGCATCATGGCGTGGCGAATGGAATCAATATCCAGATCCTGACTTAGTAAATAGTGAAGTTTAGTCAGCGTTGCCTCAACGGTCATATCGAAACCACTGATCACCCCAGCGTGCGCCAGGGCATTACCGGTGGCGTAGCCGCCCATATTGACTTTGCCGGACATACACTGGGTGAGGTTGACCACCACAATCCCGCGATCGCTCGCCTCCTGAAGCTCTTTCAGGAATTCACCGTTCTGCGGGGCGTTACCCACACCATAGGAGCGCAGGATCAGCGCCTTCACCGGCTGGCGCAGGAAGTTGCGCACCACGTCGGCGGAAATCCCCGGATAAATCGTCACTACGCCGATCGGCTGCGGGGTGATCGGGTGAACGATCAGTTCGCCTGCGGTATTTGGTGCGGGCGGCGTGCCCAGACGACGGATATGGATCCCCGCTTCCAGCAGCGGTTGCAGGTTAGGTGAGGCAAAAGCGTCAAAGCCATCGGCGTGCGCTTTAGTGGTACGGTTCCCGCGGTACAGCCGGTTGTTGAAGAACAGCGTTACCTCGTTGATCGGGTAATTAGCGGCCACGTACAGGGAGTTAAGCAGGTTGATCTGCCCGTCTGAACGCAGTTCCGCCAGCGGGATCTGCGAGCCGGTCACGATGACGGGCTTGCTCAGGTTCTCCAGCATGAAGGAGAGCGCCGAGGCGGTGAACGCCATGGTGTCGGTGCCGTGCAGGATCACGAAGCCGTCGTACTGGTCGTAATGGGCTTTAATATCGTCCGCAATATGCTGCCAGTCTTCCGGCGTCATGTCGGAGGAGTCCATCAGCGGCTCATATTCATGGATGGTAAAGTCCGGCATTTCCGGACGGTGGAATTCAGGCATCAGCGCCAGCTGGCGCTGTAAGTGGCCGGAAACCGGGATATAGCCATTTTCTGAGCGCTGCATACCGATGGTACCGCCGGTATAGGCGACATAAATTGATTTCTTCTGCATGGTAATGAGTTCTTGTTCTTCAAAAGAAAAAATCCCCTCTTCACGGGAAGAGGGGACGGTTTTTAACGCACGTTCGCACAGGTCAGGCAAAACGCGTAGCGGCTTTGTGGATCATTAAAGGCTGCAAGCTTGTCGCTCTCCGCTTTCATGGCTTTCGCCGCGGTCGCCACCGGCGCCGGCAGATAAGCCTGAAGCGCGTCCGGCAGCATGGCACGAACGGAGCCGGACATGCTGTCCATGACCATATCGAAGAACGTTGGTTCGTCCTGATAATAGTCCACGTGCCACTGCTTGAGCTTCGCCAGCTCCGCCGCTTTCTTCACGGCGTCGTCGAAGTCACCCAGGCTGTCTACCAGGCCGTTGCTCTTCGCGTCCTGGCCGGTCCAGACGTGGCCCTGAGCGATCTGGTCAATCTGATCGGGCGTCTTTTTACGGGAGTCCGCAACAAGCGTGATGAAACGTTTATAGCCACTCTCAATGCTGAGCTGCATCATCTCAGACACTTCAGGCGGCAGGGATTTGGTAACGGACACGTCCGCCAGCGGCGAGGTGGAGACGCCGTCGGTGTGGACGCCGAGATAATCCAGGCTGTTCTCTACGGTGTTGATCACGCCGAAGATGCCAATCGAGCCGGTCAGCGTGCTTGGGTTAGCCACAATGTAGTTGGCTGGCGTCGAGATCCAGTACCCCCCGGAAGCCGCCATGCCGCCCATCGAGACCACTACCGGCTTGCCCGCGGCGCGCGCGGCGGCCAGTTCAGCACGGATCACTTCAGAGGCGCTGACGCTGCCGCCAGGGCTGTTCACCCGCAGGACAATCGCCTTCACTTTCGGATCCAGGCGCGCATCGCGGATCTGCGACGCGGTGGTGTCCCCGCCGACGTTCCCCGGCGTTTCTTCGCCGTCCATAATGGCCCCGTTAGCAAACACCACGGCGATGCTGTCACCGCTGTCGTCCGGCTTTTTCGCGGCGTAGTCATACATGCTGATGGCGCTGTAGTTTTTATCCTCTTTACTCCAGCCGAACTGTTTGGTCAGCGCTTTTTCAATTTCAGCGCTGGAACCCAGCTGATCGACCAGTTTGTTATCAAGCGCGTATTTCGCTGTATCGCCGTCCACCTTGCGCAGGCCGTCCAGCACGCCGCGCGCGCCCGGGAAGACCTGCTCAGCGGTAATCTGACGGTTAGCGGCAATGGTGCCGAGGTAGTTCTGCCACAGCTCGCCAATCCAGCGGCTGTCCGCTTCACGGGCGGCAGGGGACATATCATCGCGGATAAACGGCTCCACGGCGGATTTATAGGTCCCGACGCGGAAGACGTGGGTGGTGACCTTCAGCTTGTCGAGCAGCGATTTGTAGTACAGACCGTTAGTGGCGAAGCCATGCAGATCGACCGTGCCCTGTGGCGAAAGCCAGATCTTATTGGCAAAGCTCGCCAGATAATATTGTCCCTGGGTGTAGCTGTCGCCAATGGCAATAACCGGTTTACCGCTGTCGCGGAATTCGCGCAGCGCCTTACCGATGTACTGCATTGACGGCTGATCGGCGCCGGCAAAATCTTTCAGGTCCAGCACGATACCGGTAATGTTACGATCGTCTTTAGCCTGACGGATGGTGTCGACGATATCAAACAGGGAGTTTTCCTGAAGACGGTCTGACGTTGCGCCGAACAGCTGGCGACCAATCACGCCCAGACGGTTGCTGGTCGATGGCTTATCAACAATCACCCCGGTGATATCGAGTAACAGCGCGCCGCGCGTCGAATGCTGCGACTGGTTTGCGTTGCTGATATGCATCCAGATACCTGCGCATACCAGGACCAGGAAGATGAAGAAGATGTTCATCACCAGGTTGCGGACGAAGTTGAGCAGTCGCCACGTCCATTTAAAGAAACCGGCAAAGATTCGCCAAAGGGTTCGCATGTATTCTCCCTAACCAGAAAAGGACTGTTTCCGTCGCCACGGGACGGTAATGTGCGGTTATCGTAATGACCCAACCGCCACTTGTCAGCAGGAATCGCCTGCCACGCTGTAACAAATTCTGCTGCCGTGTTAATTTTGTGAGTAAATTTCATGAAAGGAGTTAACCAATGGACGCACTTGAACTGCTTGTTAACCGTCGTAGCGCTTCCCGCCTGGCCGAACCGGCACCCGTCGGCGAGCAGCTGGAAAACATTCTGCGTGCCGGAATGCGTGCGCCGGACCATGGCACATTGCAGCCGTGGCACTTCTTTATTATTGAAGGCGAAGGGCGCGACCGCTTCAGCCAGCTGCTGGAGCAGGGGGCTGTTGCCGCAGGCCAGGATGAGAAGGGGATTGATAAAGCCCGCAACGCGCCGTTCCGTGCGCCGATGATCATCGCGGTAGTCGCAAAATGTCAGGCCGATCATAAAGTGCCGGTCTGGGAGCAGGAGATGTCTGCCGGTTGCGCGGTAATGGCAATGCAGATGGCCGCCGTCGCGCAGGGCTTTAACGGCATCTGGCGTACCGGGCCGCTGACCGGGAGCGCCGCCGTGCGGGAAGGTTTCTCCTGCGGCGAACAGGATAAAATTGTCGGCTTCCTCTATCTCGGCACCCCGCAGCTTAAAGCTTCCAGCACCATTAGCGTGCCGGACACTACGCCTTTCGTCAGCCGTTTTTAATCACCCGCGCTAAACTGTCTGGATTCTGAGCATCCGCCGCAGAATTCAGACAGTCATACTTACCTCTTTATGGAATGAGCGCTACCATAGCGCGATTGAGATGACAGGAGACGTCCATGAGCGAGCAAACCATTCGTTTAACGCAATACAGCCACGGAGCCGGTTGCGGTTGTAAAATTTCCCCGAAAGTGCTGGAGACCATCCTGCACAGTGAGCAGGCGAAGTTTGTCGACCCGAACCTGCTTGTCGGTAACGAAACGCGTGACGATGCAGCGGTTTATGACCTGGGTAACGGCACCAGCATTATCAGCACTACTGACTTCTTTATGCCGATTGTCGACAACCCGTTCGACTTCGGGCGCATTGCGGCCACCAACGCCATCAGCGATATCTTTGCGATGGGCGGTAAACCGATTATGGCGATCGCCATTCTGGGCTGGCCGATTAACACCCTCCCGCCGGAGATTGCCCGCGACGTGATCGAAGGCGGACGCTTTGCCTGCCAGCAGGCGGGTATTGCCCTGGCCGGTGGTCACTCTATCGATGCGCCGGAGCCGATCTTCGGCCTGGCCGTCACCGGCGTGGTGCCGACCGAGCGCGTGAAGCGCAACAGCACGGCGCAACCGGGCTGCAAATTGTTCCTCACCAAGCCGCTGGGCATTGGCGTACTGACCACTGCCGAGAAGAAATCCCTGCTGAAGCCCGAGCATATCGGTCTGGCAACGGAAGTGATGTGCCAGATGAACCTCGCCGGTGCGGCATTCGCCAATATCGACGGCGTGAAGGCCATGACCGACGTGACCGGTTTTGGTCTGCTGGGGCACCTCTCTGAAGTCTGTCAGGGCGCGGGCGTGCAGGCGCAGGTCTGGTATCAGGATGTGCCTAAGCTGCCGGGCGTGGAAGAGTACATTGCTCAGGGCGCAGTGCCGGGCGGGACGCAGCGCAACTTCGCCAGCTACGGCCATTTAATGGGCGAAATGCCGGAAGCGTGGCGTAACCTGCTGTGCGATCCGCAAACCTCCGGCGGCCTGCTGCTGGCGGTGACGCCGGAAGCTGAAGCTGAAGTTCAGGCGACGGTTGCCGAGTTTGGCATCACCCTGACGGCCATTGGTGAGCTGGTGACCGCCCGCGGTGGTCGCCCGATGATTGAGATCCGTTAATTCGATGCGGTTGTTTATTGCCGAAAAGCCGAGTCTGGCGCGTGCCATCGCCGATGTGCTGCCCAGGCCGCATCGCAAAGGTGACGGCTTTATCGAATGCGGTAACGGGCAGGTGGTCACCTGGTGTATCGGTCACCTGCTTGAACAGGCGCAGCCGGATGTCTACGACAGCCGCTACGCCCGCTGGAATCTCAACGATCTACCGATTGTGCCGGAAAAGTGGCGTCTCCAACCGCGTCCTTCCGTCACCAAACAGCTCAACGTCATTAAGCGCTTCCTGCATGAGGCGACGGAAGTGGTCCACGCGGGTGACCCGGACAGGGAAGGGCAACTGCTGGTCGATGAAGTGCTGGACTACCTGGAGCTGGCGCCGGAAAAGCGCCAGCAGGTGCAGCGCTGCCTGATCAACGACCTCAACCCTCAGGCGGTAGAGCGGGCCATTTCACGCCTGCGCGCCAACAGCGAATTTATTCCCCTGTGTGTCTCCGCGCTGGCGCGTGCCCGTGCGGACTGGCTGTACGGGATCAACATGACCCGTGCCTACACCATTCTCGGGCGCAACGCGGGTTATCAGGGCGTACTCTCCGTCGGTCGTGTCCAGACACCGGTGCTGGGGCTGGTGGTGCGTCGCGACGAAGAGATCGAAAATTTCGTCGCCAAAGACTTCTTCGAAGTCAAAGCGCATATCGTCACGCCGAAAGACGAACGCTTTACCGCCGTCTGGCAGCCAAGTGATGCCTGTGAGTCATATCAGGACGAAGAGGGACGGCTGCTGCATCGCCCGCTGGCGGAGCACGTGGTCAACCGCATTACCGGCCAGCCCGCAATCGTCACCAGCTATAACGACAAACGGGAAACGGAGCCCGCACCGCTGCCGTTCTCCCTTTCGGCGTTGCAGATTGAGGCGGCTAAGCGCTTTGGTCTTAGCGCGCAGAACGTGCTCGATATCTGCCAGAAGCTCTACGAAACCCACAAGCTGATCACCTATCCGCGTTCGGACAGCCGCTATCTGCCGGAAGAACACTTCGCCGGACGCCACTCGGTGATGAATGCCATTGGCGTCCATGCGCCGGATCTGTTGCCGCAACCGGCGGTAAACCCGGATACCCATAACCGCTGCTGGGACGATAAAAAAGTCGATGCTCACCACGCGATAATCCCGACGGCGCGCACCAGCAACGTCAACCTGACCGACAACGAAGCAAAGGTCTATAACCTGATCGCGCGTCAGTATCTGATGCAGTTCTGCCCGGACGCGGTGTTCCGCAAGTGCGTTATTGAACTGGAGATTGCCAAAGGCAAATTTATCGCCAAAGCGCGTTTCCTTGCAGAAGCGGGCTGGCGCACGCTGCTCGGCAACAAAGAGCGTGACGAAGAGAACGACGGCACGCCGCTGCCGGTCGTGGCCAAAGGCGACGAACTGCTGTGCGAGAAGGGCGAAGTGGTTGAACGACAAACCCAGCCGCCGCGCCATTTCACCGACGCGACGCTGCTGTCGGCCATGACCGGCATCGCCCGCTTTGTGCAGGATAAAGATCTGAAGAAGATCCTGCGCGCCACCGACGGTCTGGGCACGGAAGCGACCCGCGCGGGGATCATCGAACTGCTCTTTAAGCGCGGCTTCCTGGAGAAAAAGGGACGTTACATCCATTCAACAGAACCGGGCCGGGCGCTAATTCATTCGCTGCCGGAGCTGGCCGCCAGGCCGGACATGACCGCGCACTGGGAGTCGGTGCTGACGCAGATCAGCGAAAAGCAGTGCCGTTATCAGGACTTTATGCAGCCGCTGGTAGGGACGCTTTATCAGCTGATTGACCAGGCGCGCAGTACGCCAGTGAAGCGATTCCGGGGAATGGTCGCCCCGGGCGGCGGGGCGAAGAAACCGTTCAAAAAGAAGAAAAGCGCAGCCAAAAATACAACCGCTTAAACCGTAGGCCGGGTAAGGCGAAGCCGCCACCCGGCGAAAGCCCCTCTGCGGCCTGAAAAAAGCCCGGTGGCGCTAACGCTTACCGGGCCTACAAGGGCGAGAATGCAGCGAAACTAAATCACACCCTGTCCGATCATCGCATCGGCCACCTTCACGAACCCGGCGATATTCGCCCCGCGCACGTAGTTAGTTTGCGAGGCCTCGCCGCCGTACTCCACGCAGGCGTGATGAATATCGAGCATGATGTGGTGCAGACGGGCATCCACTTTCTCTGCCTTCCAGCCCATTCTCGCGGCGTTTTGCGCCATTTCCAGACCGGATGTTGCCACGCCGCCAGCGTTCGCCGCCTTGCCTGGCGCAAACAGCACGCCCGCGTCCAGGAACAGGTCGGTCGCTTCAATAGTGGTGGGCATATTTGCCCCTTCCGCTACCGCTTTCACGCCATTGCTAATCAGCGTCCGGGCGGCATCCACGTCCAGTTCGTTTTGCGTCGCGCACGGCAGGGCGATATCCACCGGCACGCCCCACGGCTGTTTACCTTCCAGATAGGTCAGGCCAAATTCACGGGCATAATCCGCTACCCGACCGTCACGGCTGGCTTTGATTTCGCACAGACGCGCCAGTTTTTCTGCCGTAAAGCCAGCTTCATCCACCACGGTACCGCTGGAGTCGGAGGCGGTCACCACGCGCGCGCCAAACGCCATCGCTTTCTCGATAGCGTACTGCGCCACGTTGCCGGAGCCGGAGACCGCCACGCGCATCCCCTCGAAGCTCAGCCCGTGACGCTTAAGCATCGCTTCGGTGAAATAGACCAGACCATAACCCGTCGCTTCCGGGCGAATCAGGCTACCGCCAAACGACAGACCTTTGCCGGTAAAGACGCAGGCGCTGTTGTTGGAGAGCTTTTTCATCATTCCGGCCATAAAGCCCACTTCACGCCCCCCCACGCCGATATCCCCGGCAGGAACGTCGGTGTCCGGCCCAAGGTGGCGATAGAGCTCAGTGACCAGCGCCTGGCAGAAACGCATCACTTCGCCTTCGCTCTTGCCTTTCGGATCGAAATCACTCCCGCCTTTACCGCCGCCCATCGGCAGGGTAGTGAGCGCATTTTTAAAGGTCTGCTCGAAGCCGAGGAATTTCAGAATCGACAGGTTCACCGAGGGGTGGAAGCGCATCCCGCCCTTAAACGGCCCAATGGCGGAGTTAAACTGCACGCGCCACGCGCGGTTGACCTGCACCTGATTGCGGTCGTCCACCCACGCCACGCGGAACTGGATGACGCGCTCCGGCTCTACCAGACGTTCAAGCAGCGCCATCTGACGGTAACGCGGATTTTCCTCAAGGAAGGGCCACAGGGTGGTCATGACTTCACGAACGGCCTGGGCAAACTCGCTTTGGTGCGGGTCGCGCTGCTGAACATGGGCAAGAAAGCTTTCCAGAGAGCGTGTCTGATCCATAGATATAAGAACCTCTTATAATAATTTATGCGTGTGGCGTAGATGTTTTGTGTCGTTTTTTTGACTATACCACCCGCACCGCTTTGAGAGGCAAGCAGAAATTTATGCCGCAAGGGAAATTAATGACAGGGTGCGCGTCATAACCAAAAGCGATGACGAGATAAATTAAAGATCCCGTCCGGATCGACCGTTATAGATATAAACGATGCAAAGGAAATAAAGTCTATGAACCGTTACGCAATGGCCGCGTTATGTTTGATGGTGTCCGCCGGGGCACAGGCTGACCGCATTCGCCCGGATGTCGAGGTCAACGTGCCGCCAGAGGTTTTTAGCGCTGGCGGCCAGCGTGCGCAGCCGTGTAATCAGTGCTGTATCTATCAGGATCAAAACTATTCCGAAGGCGCAGTAGTCAGGGCAGATGGCGTGCTGTTGCAGTGCCAGCGTGATGAACGCACCCTCAGTACAAATCCGCTGGTCTGGCGTCGCGTAAAAGAATAAACGCTTCCAGCAGCGGTATATCCGCCGGGGCTAAAGCATACGTGAACGCGTCTTCTGGCGTGCACCATACCAGCGCCGAGTGATAATGCGCCTTCAGCTGACCGCTAAATTCAGGCACATGCCAGGCGTGGAGGTGAATCAGCCGCTGCGACACCTCCCGCTGGTGGCTTGCCACATACCGCGCGGGCACGGCTTCAATGCCGAGTTCTTCGCGCAGTTCGCGGATCAGCGCTTCCGGCTGGGTCTCACCGGCTTCAACCTTCCCGCCCGCAAATTCCCACATTCCTGGCTGATCGGCATGTTCGGGACGCTGCGCCAGCAAAATCTTGCCCTCTTTTTCGAGGATGGCCGCAACCACATCGAGTGTTTTCAGCATGTTCGTCAATAATTAATAGCGAAAAACGACATATTATCGTGCCCTTCCAAAGAGTCCAGTCATCAGGAGAATCAGGTGAAAGAGACATCCGCCTGGGTTGCGCCCATGGAAACCCTTCCCGTCAGCCTCAGCCCCATCGCCGCCATGCAGAAAAAACACTTCGGCGCGGTGCTGAACCCCACGCGCTGGTGGGGGCGTATGCCGCGTCTTTTCTGGCTGGTGGCGCTATTTGTCGGCTATCTGGAGCGGCGCAAGGCGCGTTTGACCCCGGTTCTGCGATCGCTACTAATGACGCGGATCTCGCAGATCTGCCACTGCGCATTTTGTATTGATGCCAACAGCCTGCGTCTGGCCGAGCGGAGCGGGGCGCTGGATAAAGTGCAGGCCGTCAGCGACTGGCAAAATTCCACCCTGTTCAGCGAAGAGGAGCGCGCGGCGCTGGCCTATGCGGAAGCGGTCACCGCCACGCCACCTCAGGTGGATGAAAATATCAAAAGTCTGCTGAAGCGCCACTTTACGGAAGAGACCATCACCGAAATGACGGCTCTGATTGCCTTTCAGAATCTTTCCGCCCGCTTTAACGCCGCGCTGGATATTCCGGCTCAGGGGCTGTGCGCCACGTTTAAAGGTAAACCGCATGCTGGATAAACATCTGCACCCCCGGCTGAAACCCGGGTTAAATCAGCTGGCCGCCGCGCTGGATAGACCGTTTATCACGCCTGATGGCTTAACGCTCGCCGGGTTTGCGATTGGCGTGCTGGCGTTACCGTTTCTGGCGCTGGGCTGGTATCCGGCGGCGCTGATCGCCATTGTGCTGAACCGGCTGCTGGATGGTCTGGACGGCGCGCTGGCGCGTCGCCGTGGCCTGACGGACGCGGGAGGATTTCTTGATATCGCCCTCGACTTCCTGTTCTACGCCCTGGTGCCGTTTGGCTTTGCGCTGGCCGCTCCGGCTGATAACGCGATCGCCGCCGCCTGGCTACTGTTCGCTTTTATGGGGACGGGCAGCAGTTTTCTGGCCTTTGCCGCGCTGGCGGGGAAGCATGATATCGACAACCCCGGCTATGCGCACAAGTCGCTTTATTACATTGGAGGATTAACGGAAGGAACGGAGACCATCGCGCTGTTTGTGCTGTGCTGCCTGTTTCCGGCGCATTTCGCGCTGTTTGCCTGGACGTTTGGCGCATTGTGCTGGCTGACCACCACAACGCGCATCTGGAGCGGTTATATCACGCTGAAATCACTTCCCCGCTAGCGTGCGCTTTCCGGTCCGCGCTCCCCGGTGGAGACCGGGTTCTGCGGATGGCTGCTCCATTCGTACCAGCCGCCGTCGTAGACGGCAACATTCTGCCAGCCCATGGCGCGGGCGTACATAAAGGCTTCAGACGCGCGCCAGCCGGTACCACAGTAAAACGCAACGTGCTGCTCCGGCAGGATATTCCACGTTTTCCACATGGCGGCAATATCATCGGCGCTGCGCATGGTGCCATCCGGATTGTGGAAATCTTCCATGTGGGTCGCGTCGCTGCCCGCATGGCCCCAGCGCGCACCGGCAATCTCACCTTTTGGCTTGATATAGCTGTAGCCGCTGGTTTCACCGATAAACTCTGGCCAGGAACGAATGCTCACCAGCGAGGCGTCCTGACGGTGCAGCATTCCCCGGGCCTGCTCCATATCCACCATCAGCCGGGGCTGGCCCGGGATCGGCGCGCCAAAATCAGGGGCTGGCTTGACCTTTGCAGGCGTTCCGCGCTCAACGGGCAGGCTGGCGTCGGACCACGCCTTCCAGCCGCCATCCAGAATTCGCACATCCTTCACGCCCGCGTAGAGCATGATCTGCGCCACGCGCGCGGCGGCATACACGTCGCGACCGTACAGAATGACGGTGGTACCGTGACGGATCCCGTGCTTCGCCAGCATCGCTTTCAGCTTTTCGTCAGAAACCTTATTCCACAGCGGTTCGCTTTCCACTTCATTGGTGTCGATATAGCCCGCACCGGGAATGTGGCTCAGGAGATAAAGCTTCGGCGCACCCCAGCCAGCCTCGATCACCTTCCACTCTCCGGCTGGTGCGGCGGTAACGGGTTTGCCCTGCTGCAACTGGCGGATCCACTGCGGATAAACCAGCTGTTCGAAATGCGCCAGACGTTGCAGACGGTCGGATTGTTGCAGGGCATCGCTCAGGGTGGAGACGTGGGTAAAGCCCGCTTTCTCCAGCCGCGCTTTGACGGTCTGGTTGTCATCATCGTTGCCATAGAGCGCAACCGGCATGTCTGGCGTAAGCCGATGTTGTTTTGCCCAGCCGCTGAGCTGTTCATCGCTCATTGCCCCAAGCCAGCTGGCAGAGAGATTAAGCGCGGCGGGTTCATGCCCGGACGTTCCGCTCAGGGTCTGCGGCCAGCCGTTAAAGAACGCACTGACGCGCGTATCAATTACCGCGCCGTTTTGCGCCTGGAGCTGGTCCAGCGTGAGGGAGTGGGGCATATCAGCCGCCGTGGAGGAGAGTGAGGCGAGGCCGCAGAGCAGGGCCAGCGCGGTCAGTTGAGAAACACGTTTCATCGAAAAACCTGACGTCATTAAAAGAGGGTGGCATTGTCGTCTCTCCTGAAGCCAAAAACATTGCGTTAGCACATTATTGCCAGCGAGAAATCTCAATCACCTCGCCGCCGGGCGGAATATCGTCCTCATCATGCGTGACCAGCACCACCGGGATCCTGCGCTGGCGAGTAACCTCGAATACCCACGCCCGGAATGAGGCGCGCAGCGTTTTATCCAGTCGACTGAACGGCTCGTCGAGCAGCAATGCCTGCGGCTGGGCGAGAAGGGCGCGCAACAGGCTGACCCGGGCGCGCTCGCCGCCGGACAGGGTCGCCGGATCGCTGGCGTAGTGGTTTGCCAGCCCGGCAGTGTCCAGGGCCTGTTCTACCGCGTTGCGGCGGGCGCGCCCGACGATGTGCGCCGGCAGCGCCAGCATCAGGTTTTGCCCCACGCTGAAGGCGTCAAACAGCAGGGCATCCTGAAACAGAATGCCGATCCCGCGCGTTTCCACGGGGAGCATATCGCAGCGGCGATCGTTCAGCCATAGCTCGCCGTGCGCCTTAAAATCAGCGGATAACGCCCCCACCATCCAGGCGAAAAGGGTCGATTTCCCGCTCCCGGAGGGCCCCATCAGCGTGACAATCTCCTCCGCCGGGACGCGGAAGTTGACCTCACGGAAGAGTGGCGCAATGGTGAGATTTTTCACGTTCAGCATTAACGTAATCCTTGTCTGTGACGGCCCACGAGCCGGGAGAGCAGCGCGGCAAGGGCAAATACGCTGCTGGTCAACAGCAACAGACCCAGCGCCCGGCTGGCGAGGATCGGAATGCTGCCGCCGCTGCTGAGGGCGACCGCCTCCGTCGTCAGGGTGGTGAAACGTCCCGCTCCCAGCCAGAGGGTCGGCATGTACTGGGCCATGCTCACGGAAAAGCCGGTGGCAAAGGCCAGCAGGGCCGGACGAATCATCAGGGGGCATTTCACCAACCAGAAAATTTTCGCCTGTCGCCAGCCCAGCGTTCTGGCGGTGAGGATAAGCCGGGGATCGAGCCTGCGCCAGGCCGGTTGCAGCACCAGGAGCATCCACGGGAGAACCCAGAGCATATGGCTCCAGAGCACCGCAGCGTACTGGCCGTCGATGCCCAGCCACAGCGCCACGGCATATTGCCCGGACACGAGGGGCAGCGCCGGGAGGGCGAGCGGCAGCCAGACCCACACCGCGCCGCGCTGGGGTCCCCACTCAAGCCAGAGCATGAGGATGGCCAGCGCTGTCAGGCTGGACAGCAGTCCCAGTGAAAGGCTGTCGCTGACGGGGCCGATGTCGTCCCGGCGTGCCAGCATCAGCAGAACCAGCGCACAGAGGACGCCGCACAGCGGCAGTAACCCGCCCAGCGTCCGTGCGGGCAGCGCAGTATGCGAAGCGTGACGAATTCCGGAGGGGTCACGCTGGGCGCGCCGCCATGCCGTCCAGAAGCCGTATCCCACCGCGGCAAGCGCCGCCAGCAGCAGGAGCAACACCAGACACAGCAGCGTTCCCTTTGTTTGCTGTTGTGCATCGCCCTGGGCGAGCCACTGCCAGGCCAGTACCGCCAGCGTAGGCGGGTTGCCTGGCCCGAGCACGATCGCCACATCCACCACGGAAAGCGACCAGGCCAGCACCGCCAGCATGACTGCGCCCAGCGCGGGGGCGATTGCCGGGAGGACGAGCCAGTTGAGCGCCTGCATTCGTCCGTAGCCGAAGGTATGCAGGACGATTTTCTGCTGTGCGAGACGCTTTTCAGGCAGCGCGGCGTAGATTGCCCACAGAACGAACGCGCTCTCTTTGACCGCAAGCGTCAGGCCAAGCCCGATACCGTAGCGGTCAAGCTGCGGCGAACAGACCGTACAGATCCGGTAAAACTGCCCCCCTTCCGCAAACAGCAGCAGCGCGCTGGTGGCGAAGGCGACGTGCGGCACGGCTAACAGCCACGGCAGACGGGTGCTCAGGCGCTGCCAGCCTTCACCCGGCCAGAGAAGCGCAAGCAGGGTCAGGGCGATAAACAGTGAGCCCAGCGTCGCGATAAGCGTGGAAACCAGCGTGGCGGCCAGCGCCTGCGGCAGCTGCGGGTCGGCAAACAGCGTCGCCCAGTTGCCGGGAGAAAACGCCGGGGCCAGCAGCATGCCGCTGGCGGGAAGCAGTGGCAGATAGATGACCGCCATTGCCGCCCAGACCAGCCCGCTTAGCGGGTTCCGTAGCGGCGAAGCCATTCCTGCTCCAGGGCGTTAACCCAGGCGGCGTGCGGTTCGGGAAGTACATCAGGCGTGCCTGAGGGGGTAAAGGCGCGAAGCTGTTTTGCCGCTTTCGCAGGCAGTTTTTCGCCATCCAGCACGCTCGGGTCACCCCAGACGGCAGGATTAGCTTTGCGGATCTGCGCCTGCGGTGACAGCAGGAAATTCGCCACCACCTTCGCGCCTGCGCTCGCGCTGGCGTTTGCCGGGATAGCGACAAAATGGACGTTGCCGATCATGCCTTTGAGAAAGCCGAAACTGTAGCTGTCGGCAGGCAGTTCACCGCTCGCCACCTTTTGCATCGCATGGGCGGGGTTAAAGGTGAGCGACAGGTTCAGGCTGCCGCTGGCCAGCAGCGTATCCATGCGCGCAGGCGACGGAGGAAAATCGTTCCCTTCGCGCCACAGCAGGGGGTGCAGCGTATCAAGGTAATCCCACAGCGGCGCGGTGACCTGCGCAAAGGTACTGTCTGGCGCGTTTTTTAGCGCCTCCGGATGGGCGGTCAGCGCCAGCAGTAGCTGCTCAAGAAACGCCGTGCCGGTAAAATCCGGCGGTCGCGGATAGCTCACCTTGCCAGGGTGCTGTCGGGCGTATACCAGCAGCGCGTGGGGATCTGCCGGTGGTGTCGGCGTACTCGCTTTACGGGCGATAAAGGTTAATTGCGCGCCGCCCCACGGGGATTCTGCCCCATCGGTCGGGATGGCAAAATCTTCCGTTACCGGTTTACGGGTATCGACGTAGCGCCAGTTGGGCAGGGTTTGCGCCCAGCCGGTGAGCAGCAGGTTTGCCGCTTTCAGGTTGCGGAAGTTTTCCCCGTTTACCCAGAGCAGATCCACCGACCCGTTACTGCTGCGTCCTGCGGCATGTTCCGTCTGGATCCGCTTCACCGCGTCGGCGGCATCGGCCAGATGAACGATCTTCAGGTTGATGGCGTAGTGCGTTTTCATCTCGCCGCTTACCCAGTCGAGGTAGCGGTTAACGGCCTCGTCACCGCCCCAGGCGTTAAACCAGACGGTCTGCCCGGTGGCCTGTTGCTGAATGGATTGCCAGCTCTCTGCGGCGAAGGCAGAGGTTGCCAGCAGCAGACTCGTCAGAAACGCGCAAAAACGCACCCGGCGCATAATGCCTCACTTTTTAATCGAAGGGATGTAACGGGAAAACAGCCAGCGAGTGACCAGCGGTAATAACCCTAATAGTGTAAAGGCGAACAGCAGTCCCGGCGACAGAATATCGCGCAGCGAGGTGAGTTTCCCCAGCTCGCGTCCGGCGTTCAGATAAATGACGGTGGCAGGTAGCATTGCAAGCTGGCTGACCCACCAGTAGTGACGCACCCTGAGACGGGTTAGCCCCATCAGCAAATTGACCAGAAAGAACGGGAACAACGGCATCAGGCGCAGGGCAAAAAGGTAGCGCGCGCCGTCGCGATCCATTCCCGCATCTATCGTGCTCATCTGTGCGGCAAAGCGCCGTTGCACCCAGTCGCGCAGCAGATAACGGCTGACGAGCATGGCAAGCGTGGCGCCGAGCGTCGAGGCAAATGACACCAACAGCGTCGCCTCCCACAGGCTGAAAAGCGCCCCGCCGAGCAGCGTCAGAAGCGCGGCTCCGGGGATCGACAGCGCGGAGAGCAGAACGTAAACCGCAAAATAGATCAGCGCGCTCTGAAGAGGCGCCTGCTCCACACGATCGAGCAACGTTTGCTGGTGCATTTTTAGCGTGTCGAGGGAGAGCATGCCTGGAGGAAGCAAAACAACGGTCAAAACAAATGCGCCCAAAAGGGCGCACAGGAGACTGATTTTTTTAATATTCACTGAAGTTTACAGCTTGAACGTTGCCCATACCGGCGCATGGTCGGACGGCTTTTCCATACTACGGATGTCATAGTCGATACCGGTTTCGATGCAGCGTTCGGCCAGGGGGGCGCTCGCCAGCAGCAGATCAATACGCAGGCCCCGGTTGTCATCGAAGCCTTTAGAGCGATAGTCAAACCACGAGAAGCGATCCTGCGTCGCCGGGTTAGCCGTGCGGAAAGTATCCACCAGCCCCCAACCCAGCAGGCGCTCCATCCACTCGCGCTCCTCCGGCAGGAAAGAGCATTTGCCGGTGCGCAGCCAGCGCTTACGGTTCTCTTCGCCAATACCGATATCCAGATCCGTCGGGCTGATATTCATGTCGCCCATGATCAGCACCGGGTTTTCTTTTTTGAGTTCGGTTGTCAGGTAGTTTTGCAGATCCTGATAAAACTTCGCTTTGGCCGGGAATTTGGTTTCATGATCGCGGCTTTCACCCTGCGGGAAATAGCCGTTGATGACGGTCACATTGCCGAGCGCGGAAGGAATTTCCGCCATGATGATGCGGCGTTGCGCCTCTTCATCGTCACCCGGGAAGCCACGACGCACCGACACCGGCGTATCTTTGGTCAGCAGCGCAACGCCGTAGTGGCCTTTCTGACCGTGGTAAAAAACGTTATAGCCCAGCTTCGCTACCTCTTCGAGCGGGAACATATCGTCGTGAACTTTTGTCTCCTGCAAGCCGATCACATCTGGCTGATGTTGCTCAACAATCGCTTCAAGCTGGTGAGGGCGGGCACGCAGGCCGTTGATATTAAAAGAGACAAATTTCATAGTCGCTGCCAATGCAAGGTGAATAGTGCAAGGATGGTAGCAGAATTTACGTCGTCTGTTATCCGCTTCGCCCAATTACTGCGACAGATAATGCCGACGGTGCAATATTTGCACCATTTCGGCGCGTTTTGCCCTCGAACAGGGCATAAAGGACCGATAAATTTCGCGAGCGATCACAATTCCAGAATTATATTTGGACTCTGCATACTCTTTCTTGTTTTCATGCGGTAAAGCGCCGCTTGTCGTAATAATATTCACTATTTATGCATTAAAAGTGAATAACTCCATATTGTAACTCATTGATATTCTGTTACCCCAACCCGTTTATGCATTTTTATCGCTGGCTGGCACGAACGCTGCAATCTACATTCACAGTGCAAACACTCAATTATTTAACATTTAAACAACCTTTTATTTACCGGATGAGGTCGCTATGTCTCTGTCAGTTACGCGTGAAAATTTCGATGAATGGATGATGCCGGTATACGCTCCGGCGGCTTTTATTCCGGTACGTGGGGAAGGCTCTCGCCTGTGGGATCAGCAGGGCAAAGAGTATATCGACTTTGCGGGTGGGATTGCGGTGAATGCGCTGGGGCATGCAAACCCAGCGCTGCAGCAGGCGCTGAATGACCAGGCGGCGAAATTCTGGCATACCGGCAACGGTTATACCAACGAACCGGCATTGCGTCTGGCGAAGAAGCTGATCGACGCCACTTTCGCAGAAAAAGTCTTTTTCTGTAACTCCGGCGCGGAAGCGAACGAAGCGGCGCTGAAGCTGGCGCGCAAATATGCGCACGATAAATTCGGCGCGCACAAGAGCGGCATCGTAGCCTTTAAAAATGCCTTCCATGGCCGCACGCTGTTTACCGTCAGCGCGGGTGGTCAGCCCTCATATTCTCAGGATTTTGCGCCGCTGCCGCCGGATATCCGGCATGCGGCGTATAACGATTTACACTCTGCCAGCGAGCTGATTGACGACACCACCTGTGCGGTGATTGTCGAGCCCATGCAGGGGGAAGGCGGCGTCATGCCCGCCCAGAAAGCGTTCCTGCAAGGGCTGCGCGAGCTGTGCGATCGGCATAACGCGGTCCTGATTTTTGACGAAGTCCAGACCGGCGTGGGCCGCACGGGTGAGCTGTACGCCTACATGCACTATGGCGTGACCCCGGATGTGCTCTCAACAGCCAAAGCGCTCGGCGGCGGTTTCCCGGTGGGGGCGATGCTGACCACCGATAAATTCGCCAGCGTGATGACCGTGGGCACTCATGGCACCACATACGGCGGCAACCCGCTGGCAACCGCTGTCGCCGGACAGGTGCTGGATATCATCAACACCCCTGAGGTGCTTAACGGCGTGAAGCAGCGTCACCAGTGGTTTGTTGAGCGCCTTACTGCCATCAATAACCAGACCGGCTTGTTCAAAGAGATCCGCGGTCTGGGGCTGTTAATAGGCTGTGAGCTTGCCCCTGAGTTTGCCGGTAAAGCGAAGCTGATTTCACAGGAAGCGGCAAAGCAGGGCGTAATGGTGCTGATTGCCGGTGCTAACGTGGTGCGGTTTGCCCCTGCGCTGATCGTCAGCGAGGAAGAGGTCAGAACCGGGTTAGATCGTTTTGCGCTGGCCTGCGAACAGGTGAAGTCCGGGGTGTCATCATGATGGTCATCCGTCCCGTTGCGCACGGTGATCTCGCCGGGCTTATGCAGCTTGCCGGTAAGACAGGGGGCGGGCTAACCTCGCTGCCTGCCGATGAAAAAACGCTGTCGGCGCGCATTGAGCGCGCCCTGCAAACCTGGCAGGGGACGTTGCCAAAAAGCGAACAGGGCTATGTGTTCGTGCTGGAAGATACCGACACGGGAACCGTGGCGGGGATTTGCGCCATCGAGGTGGCCGTCGGGCTTAACGATCCGTGGTACAACTACCGGGTCGGCACGATGGTCCACGCCTCGAAAGAGCTGAATGTTTACAACGCGCTGCCGACGCTCTTCCTCTGTAATGACCATACCGGCGCCAGCGAACTCTGCACCCTGTTTCTCGATCCGGACTGGCGCAAAGAGGGCAACGGTTATCTGCTCTCCAAATCGCGCTTTATGTTTATGGCCGCCTTTCGCGACCGCTTCAACGAAAAAGTGGTCGCGGAGATGCGCGGCGTGATTGATGAGACGGGCTACTCGCCGTTCTGGGAGAGTCTGGGCGAACGCTTCTTCTCCATGGAATTTAGCCGGGCGGATTACCTGTGCGGTACCGGTCAGAAGGCGTTTATCGCCGAGCTGATGCCGAAGCATCCTATTTATACCCATTTCTTAACGCCTGAAGCGCAGGCGGTGATCGGCGAAGTTCACCCGCAAACCGCCCCGGCCCGCGCAGTGCTGGAGAAAGAGGGATTTCGCTACCGTAACTACGTCGACATCTTCGACGGCGGCCCGACGCTGGAATGCGACATTGACCGCGTTCGCGCCATCCGTAAAAGCCGCCTGGTTGAGGTTTCAGAAGGCCAGCCCGCGCCGGGCGAGTGGCCAGCCTGCCTGGTCTCGAACGAGAATTACACCAACTTCCGCGCCATGCTGGTGCGAACCAACCCAACATGCGAGCGTCTGGTACTGACGGCTGCGCAACTGGATGCCCTGAAATGTAACGCTGGCGACACGGTTCGCCTGGTGCGGCTCTGCCCTGAGGAGAAAACAGCATGACTCTATGGATTAACGGTGACTGGGTAACGGGCGAAGGTGACGCGCGGACAAAAACTAACCCGGTCGGCCAGGAGGTGCTCTGGTCGGGGAACGACGCCAGCGCCGGGCAGGTTGAGCAGGCCTGCCAGGCTGCACGCCGAGCGTTTCCGGCATGGGCGAAACGGCCATTCTCCGAGCGCCAGGCGCTGGTTGAGAAATTTGCTGCGCTGCTGGAGGCCAATAAAGCCGAGCTGACCCGCATCATTGCCTGTGAAACCAGTAAGCCGCGCTGGGAGGCAACAACCGAAGTCACGGCGATGATCAACAAAATCGCGATATCGGTGAAGGCGTACCATACCCGCACCGGCGAGCAGCATACCGAGATGCCAGACGGCGCCGCCACGCTGCGCCACCGTCCGCACGGGGTGCTGGCGGTGTTTGGCCCGTATAACTTCCCCGGACATCTGCCGAACGGGCACATTGTGCCTGCGCTGCTGGCGGGGAATACCGTCATCTTCAAGCCGAGTGAGTTAACCCCCTTAACCGGAGAAGCAGTCATAAAACTCTGGGAGCAGGCGGGGCTGCCGCCGGGGGTGCTGAATCTGGTGCAGGGCGGGCGTGAAACAGGTCAGGCGCTGAGTGCGCTGAGCGACATTGACGGTCTGCTGTTCACCGGCAGTGCCGGAACGGGCTATCAGCTGCATCGTCAGCTGGCGGGGCAGCCGGAAAAAATTCTGGCGCTGGAGATGGGCGGCAACAACCCGCTGATTGTGGAAGATCCGGATGATATCGATGCCGCGGTCCATCTGACCATTCAGTCGGCGTTCATTACCGCCGGACAGCGCTGTACCTGCGCCCGCCGCCTGCTGGTTAAACGCGGCGCGCAGGGGGATGCGTTCGTGAAGCGTCTGGTGGAGGTGAGCGCGCGTCTGGTTCCCGCGAAATGGGATGCCGAGCCGCAGCCGTTTATCGGCGGGCTGATCTCCGCGCAGGCGGCGCTGAACGTGCTGAAAGCGTGGCAGGAGCACGTGGCGCGCGGGGCGAAAACCCTGCTGGAGCCGAAGCTGGTTCAGCCGGGCACGTCGCTGCTGACGCCGGGGATTATTGAGATGAGTGCGACGAGCAACGTGCCGGATGAAGAGGTCTTTGGCCCGCTGCTGTGCGTCTGGCGCTATGACGATTTTGAGTCGGCGATCGAAATGGCCAACAACACCCGCTACGGCCTGTCGAGCGGCCTGATATCGCCGCATCGCGAGAAATTCGAACAGCTGCTGCTGGAAGCGCGCGCCGGGATCGTGAACTGGAACAAACCGCTGACCGGTGCGGCGAGCACCGCGCCGTTTGGTGGCGTAGGGGCGTCGGGCAACCATCGCGCCAGCGCCTGGTATGCCGCCGATTACTGCGCGTGGCCGATGGCAAGCCTGGAAACCCCGGCGCTGACGCTGCCGGAGACGCTGAATCCGGGGCTGGATTTTACAGAGGGTGACGCCCATGAAAGCGCGTGAGGTTAACTTTGACGGCCTCGTGGGGCTGACGCACCACTATGCCGGGCTGTCGTTCGGTAATGAAGCCTCGACGAAGCACCGTTTCCAGGTCTCGAACCCGAAGCTGGCGGCGAAGCAGGGTCTGTTGAAAATGAAGGCGCTGTCCGATGCCGGTTTCCCGCAGGCGGTGATCCCGCCTCAGGAGCGACCAAACGTGGACGTGCTGCGCCAGCTGGGGTTCAGCGGTACGGATGAACAGGTGGTGGAAAAAGCAGGCACGCAGACGCCACACCTGCTTTCGGCGGCCAGTTCAGCCTCCTCGATGTGGGTGGCGAATGCCGCCACCGTTGCGCCGTCGGCGGATACGCTGGACGGCAAAGTGCATCTGACCGTTGCTAACCTGAACAACAAATTCCACCGCGCCAGCGAAGCGGAGACCACCGGGCGCGTGCTGCGCGCCATTTTTAATCATGAAGCGCATTTCGAGGTGCATTCGGCGCTGCCGCAGGTCGCGATGTTTGGCGATGAAGGGGCGGCAAACCACAACCGTCTGGGCGGCGACTATGGCGAGCCGGGTTTGCAGCTGTTTATCTATGGACGGGAAGAGGGCGGCCACGCCGCGCCGGTTCGTTATCCGGCGAGACAAACTTTAGCCGCAAGCCAGGCGGTTGCGCGGCTGAACCAGGTTAATCCTTCTCAGGTGATTTTTGCCCAGCAAAATCCGCAGGTGATCGACCAGGGCGTGTTTCATAACGACGTCATTGCCGTTTCCAACCGTCAGGTGCTGTTCTGCCACGAGCAGGCGTTTGCCCATCAGGAAAAGTTGCTGGCCACGCTGCGCGAACGCGTGCCGGGATTTATGCCGATTCAGGTGCCCACGCAGGCGGTAAGCGTGCAGGATGCGGTCGAAACGTATCTGTTCAACAGCCAGCTGCTGAGCCGGGATGATGGCAGCATGATGCTGGTGCTGCCGCAGGAGTCCCGCAACCATCAGGGCGTCTGGCGCTATCTCAGCGAACTGGTGCAGGCGGATAACCCGATTGATGAACTGCGCGTGTTTGATCTGCGGGAAAGTATGGCCAACGGCGGGGGACCGGCGTGCCTGCGACTGCGCGTGGTGTTAACGCCGGAGGAGATGCAGGCCGTGAATCCGGCGGTGATGATGAACGACACGCTGTTCAATACCCTCAATGACTGGGTGGACCGCTATTATCGCGACCGTCTGGTTCAGGCCGATCTGGTTGATCCGCAGCTGCTGCGCGAAGGCCGCGAGGCGCTGGATGCATTATCGACCATCCTGCAACTGGGATCGGTTTATCCGTTCCAGCGCTAAGGAGATGATATGGAAAACTTACTGGCGCTGACGCTGGCCGAAGAGACACCGGAGCGGCAAGAGGGGGAAGGCCCCTCGTTCCACTGGCGATGGCTGGGGCCGGGCGTGCTTGAACTGACGCCGACGGGGGAATATGACCTGTCGCTGCTGCTTTCGACCGGCATTCACGGAAACGAAACCGCGCCCGTGGAGATTGTCGATCTTTTGCTGCGCGCGCTGTTTCGCGCAGAGATCACGCTGCACTGCCGTCTGCTGGTGGTGCTGGGAAATCCGCCTGCGCTGGCGCAAAATAAACGGTATCTCGTGAGCGACATCAACCGCATGTTTGGTGGTCGCTGGGCGCAGTTTCCACAGAGTGATGAGACGACACGCGCGCAATGGCTGGAGAAGGTGGTCACGGCGTTTTTTGCCGGGGCGGGGGAAACACGCTGGCACCTCGATCTGCATACGGCCATTCGCGCCTCGTACCACGTGCGTTTTGGCGTGTTACCGCAGCGTGATCAGCCGTGGGATGAGGCGTTTCCGACCTGGCTTGGCGACGCGGGGCTGGAGGCGCTGGTTTTCCACCAGACGCCAGGCGGCACGTTTACCCACTTCACCTGCGAGAATGTTGGCGCGTTATCCTGCACCCTGGAGCTGGGAAAAGCGCTGCCGTTCGGGCAAAACGACCTGACGCGTTTTGCCCCTACGCATCAGGCGCTTCGGGCGTTGCTCGCCGGGGTTGCGCCGGAACCCTCCCGGGAACCCGTTGTGCGCTATCGGGTCGTGCAGCAGCTCACGCGTCAAAGCGAGGCTTTCCAGCTACATATGGCGCCCCATACGCTGAACTTTACGCCGTTTCGCCAGGGCGTCCTGCTGGCGGAAGATGGTGAGACGCGCTATGCGGTACAGAAATCCACGGAATATGTTTTATTTCCTAATCCGTCGGTCGCGTTTGGTTTGCGAGCAGGCCTGATGCTGGAAAAAATGCCCTGATCGTCTCCCCTCGCGCAGACCGGAGGGGAAATGAAGAATAAATTTCTTAGCGTTAAAAGCGCTCTGGTATTGTTTGCGGAATATTCCTGGAGAATTGCTTTATTATTAAACGGCACTTCGCTATACTTCTCCATAATCTCTTTAAAATCATCCTGTTGAATATTTTTGTTTCATCTCTCCACGCTTTTTCCTTAATTTCTCCACAATTGGCGAAAAGTTGTTTTTTACACTTTCATTGTTTTACCGTTGCTCTGACTAATTGACGATAAACCCCGTAAAGTTAATCTCGTCAACACGGCATAGCGCCGAAGAATAACTGAAAGTAAGGAAAGACATTATGCGTAAATTAACTGCACTGTTTGTTGCCTCTACCCTGGCTCTGGGCGCTACCAGCATGGCGTTCGCCGCCGATACCGCGACCACTACCGCCGCGCCGACGGAAGGCAAAATGATGATGCATCATAAAGGCAAGCCGGGTATGCACCATGAGATGATGATGTTTAAAGATCTGAACCTCACCGATGCGCAGAAGCAGCAGATCCGCGACATCATGAAAAGCCAGCGTGACCAGATGAAACGTCCTCCGCTGGAAGAGCGCCGCGCAATGCATGACATCATTGCCAGCGACAGCTTCGATAAAGCAAAAGCGGAAGCGCAGATCGACAAAATGGCCGAGCAGCATAAAGCGCGCATGCTGGCCCACATGGAAACCCAGAACAAGATTTACAACATTCTGACGCCGGAACAGAAAAAGCAATTTAATGCCAATTTTGAGAAGCGTCTGACAGAACGTGCAGCGCCGGAAGGTAAAATGCCTGCACCAACCGAATAATCGGTTCACTCTCTTAAGACCGCCGGGCTCCTGTCTACAAAAGCGAAAACGCTGTGGACAGGACCGGCGGTTTTTCTTTTATCCCATCCCTAAGGTCTGGCCTGACTGCTGCCGATAATACGTCTGTGAAAATGCCCTGGCGCACGGTGCGTCCTTCAGGAGTGGTCATGGAATTCTTTGATATCCGTAAAATGCCGGTCAGTCTCTGGCGTAATGGTGCGGGTGAGACGCGTGAGATTTGCTGTTTTCCTCCCGCGACGCGGGATTTTTTCTGGCGGGCCAGTATTGCCTCCATCGCCAGTAACGGCGAATTTTCCGCGTTCCCGGGCGTCGACCGGGTGATTACGCTGCTGGAGGGCGGCGAGGTGACCCTGGATGCAGGCAGGGCGTTTTGTCATACCCTGAAGCATCATCAGCCATACCGATTTGCGGGCGATCTGGCGGTGAAAGCCGTGCTCACAGAGGGGCAGATGTCGATGGACTTCAACATCATGACCCGACGGGATTGCTGCCAGGCAAAGGTGCGCGTTGCTACCCGGACGTTCACTACCTTCGCATCACGCGGTGGGGTGGCATTCGTATTAAGCGGCGCCTGGCAACTGGGCGACAAATTACTGACCGCCGATCAGGGCGCCAGCTGGGAAGCGGGCAGTCATACCCTCCGTTTACTGGAAACGAAGGGGTCGCTGCTGTTCAGTGAAATTACCTGGCTGCCGGGTCATTGAGGACGATGATCTCATATTTTCCGGTTAACAGTGGCTTGCAGAGAATTTTGTAACCATCCTGATCGAAACCGGCAGGGGTGCGCAGCAGAGCGGTAGCGTCATCCAGATTTTCAACGGCGCCAAGCCAGAGCCAGTTGCGGATGATGTGATAGTGCGTCATCCCATCGCGGGTTTCTTTCAGCGCCACCGCGCCTTCCCACGGCCAGCAGTTAACGCTGATAGAGGCCAGGCCAGCCATAAACCGGGCATGATGTTCTTCAACGCTCTCTTTTCCACAGCACGCCCCGGCGCAGCGTTTCAGCGCGGAGCGGAAACAGGCGCGACCGCGGGTGGTAGCTTCCAGCCCTAACAGGCCGTAACAAAGCTGTAATTCATCAGCCAGGGATTGCAGGGTTTGCAGTGCGGCACGTTTATTGGCAAACAGACCGTAAAGATTGGGTTCATGCGAAAAATCCACTTCCCGGGCATAAACGACCTGCGGTTTTCCTGCGTTAATCTGCAACGAACAGAGCTGGCGGTTGCGGCGCAGGCGTTTGTTAAACAGCGGCTGCTGTTCCTTGATGAGCCGGGCTTCGAGCAGAAGCGCGCCCAGTTCGCCTGCCGTCTCGATCCAGGTGATCCGCCGGGACTGCCTGAGCATCGATGCTTCATCCGGCGTACGCAGGTGCGACATCACCCGGCTGCGGATATTCACGCTTTTGCCGATATAGAGCGGCATGGTGTCGCTGTCGCCATGGAAGAAATAGACGCCAGGCTGTTTAGGCAGTGCCTCAAGCCAGGGGCGAAGATGCTCGGGATATTCGTAGATAGCCGCCGCTTCAAACTCAAGACGCGGGGCGGATTGACGCCTGCTCACATACTGCTCCATATACTGTTCAGGCATACAGTGTAGCAGGTGTTCGGTGGTTAAAAAAGAGCCGGGTGGCGGCTACGCCTTACCCGGCCTGCAAAACTGAGTTACCGTTTTGCTGTTACTTTTTCCAGAAATCATCAAACACCGTAATGGGCGGACGACGCTTGTGCTCGGTTTTCAGATACCAGCCTTCGATAATTTTAGCGGTACCTTCGTCGAGCGTTTTGCCTTCCAGATAATCATCGATGTTGTCATACGTGACGCCCAGCGCCGCTTCATCCGGCAGGGAAGGGCGATCGTCCTCCAGGTCCGCCGTTGGCGCCTTCTTATACAGGTGCTCCGGGCAGCCCAACGCCGCCAGCAATTGCTTGCCCTGACGCTTGTTCAGACGGAAGAGGGGGTTGATATCCGTGCCGCCATCGCCGTATTTGGTGAAGAAGCCGGTGATGGCTTCCGCGGCGTGGTCGGTGCCGACGACGACCCCTTTGGTCATCCCTGCGATACTGTACTGCGCTTTCATGCGCTCACGGGCTTTCTCGTTGCCGCGGACAAAATCGCTCAGTTCAATACCGGCTTCACGCAGGGCCTGCTCGCTGGCCAGTACCGAACCTTTGATGTTTACGGTAAGAACACGGTCCGGCTGAATAAACGCAATCGCATCCTGACAGTCCTGCTCGTCGGCCTGCACGCCATACGGCAGACGTACGGCAATAAATTGCAGCGCGGTGTCACCGGTCTCGTCACGCAGCTCGGAGATGGCCATCTGGCTCAGCTTACCGGCCAGAGTGGAATCCTGACCGCCGCTGATGCCCAGCACCAGCGTCTTCAGGAAAGGGTGTGCAGACAGGTAAGCTTTCAAAAAATCAACGCTACGACGGATCTCTTCATTGGCATCAATCGCAGGTTTCGCGCCCAGCGCCTGAATAATTTCTTGTTGCAGAGCCATTACGCCCTCCCTATGCAGAACCAAACAGAAAGTGTGATCTGTTAAAACTAACCCTTTGTCGGGGAAACGACAAGGATCACAGTTTTGAGTGTACTGTTTTACAGCGATTTAGCAGCTTACCGTTGTTTTATTAGAATTTTCCGAAATTCGTCTGGCGTAACTCGCAAAGTTGAACAATAGTAATTTTTATCCCATGCTTAGTTAACACGCTGATAAACAAGAGGACGGAATATGAACAAGAACGTAGCAGGAATTTTAAGCGCAGCGGCGGTACTGACTATGCTGGCAGGGTGTACAGCTTACGATCGCACTAAAGATCAGTTCACACAGCCAGTGGTAAAAGACGTCAAAAAAGGCATGACGCGTTCCCAGGTTGCAGCCATTGCCGGTAAACCTTCTTCAGAAGTCACTATGATCCACGCGCGTGGTACCTGCCAGACCTATATTCTGGGTCAACGTGATGGTAAGGCAGAGACCTATTTTGTCGCCCTGGATGATACGGGTCACGTGATCAATTCTGGTTACCAGACCTGTGCCGAATACGACACCGACCCACAGGCACCTAAGGCACAGTAAGCCTGCTTGCCTGAGAGCGTTAACAAACCGGCCGGAAGGCCGGTTTTTTTATGCATACGTGAATCTTATTTCTTGGCGCGAATTATTTGCCTGAAATGTGAAGGTAGTCAACAAGCCAGGTCAATGAGAGACAATTCCAGTCTATCCAGAATTATCCCCTCCCTGTACCATTGCGTATACTCACTTCAACGACAAACAATGTTCAGCACACTGCCCGTCAGCCAGGATAGCGAGTCGAGTGATAGCGCGACGGCGGGTAGCCAAACAAGAGGGAAGTTATCATGGAAAAGAAACATATCTATCTGTTTTGCTCTGCGGGCATGTCCACTTCGCTGCTGGTTTCCAAAATGCGCGCGCAGGCCGAAAAATATGAAGTCCCTGTGGTGATTGAGGCGTTTCCGGAAACGCTGGCGGGCGAGAAGGGTCAGACAGCCGACGTTATTTTACTCGGGCCACAAATCGCTTATATGCTGCCAGAAATTCAGCGTCTGCTACCCAATAAGCCGGTCGAAGTGATCGATTCCGTTTTATACGGCAAGATTGATGGTTTAGGTGTATTAAAAGCTGCCGTTGCGGCGATTAAAAAAGCTGCTAATTAATTTTTTATTTTTCCCGTCAAAGAGTTATTTCACACACAATACGCCGTAACGGTCGTTGCGGCATTTAAGGGTATTTTCCTATGAGTAAAGTCATCGCTTCACTTGAAAAGGTACTCCTTCCTTTTGCTGTTAAAATAGGAAAGCAGCCTCACGTTAATGCCATTAAGAACGGCTTTATTAAATTAATGCCGTTGACATTAGCCGGGGCAATGTTCGTTTTAATTAACAACGTTTTTCTGAGCTTTGGAGAAGGTTCCTTTTTTTATTCATTAGGAATTAGGTTAGATGCTTCAACTATTGAAACCCTTAATGGTTTAAAAGCCATTGGCGGCAACGTATACAATGGTACGTTGGGTATTATGTCGCTAATGGCGCCTTTCTTTATCGGAATGGCGCTGGCGGAAGAGCGTAAAGTGGATCCGCTTGCGGCAGGCTTACTGTCCATTGCCGCGTTCATGACCGTCACACCGTACAGCGTGGGTGACGCTTACGCCGTTGGCGCCAACTGGCTGGGTGGGGCAAACATCATTTCCGGTATTATTATCGGGCTGGTGGTGGCCGAAATGTTCACCTTCATTATTCGCCGTAACTGGGTTATCCGCTTGCCGGATAGCGTTCCGGCCTCCGTTTCTCGTTCATTTTCCGCGTTGATTCCGGGCTTCATTATTCTCTCCATCATGGGGATTATTGCCTGGGCGCTCTCTCACTGGGGCACAAACTTCCACCAGATCATTATGGACTCTATCTCAACGCCGCTGGCGTCGATGGGTAGCGTGGTCGGTTGGGCGTATGTCATCTTTACCTCCCTGCTGTGGTTCTTCGGCGTGCATGGTTCACTGGCACTGGCGGCGCTGGACAGCGGTATTATGACCCCATGGGCACTGGAAAACGTCGCGCTTTACCAGCAGTACGGCTCCGTCGATGCGGCGCTGGCGGCCGGTAAAACCTTCCATGTGTGGGCGAAGCCGATGCTTGACTCCTATATCTTCCTGGGCGGTACCGGGGCGACGTTGGGTCTGATCATCGCGGTCTTTATTGTCTCTCGCCGCGCCGACCATCGTCAGGTTGCGAAGCTGGCCCTGCCGTCAGGCATCTTCCAGATTAACGAGCCGATCCTGTTTGGTCTGCCAATTATCATGAACCCGGTGATGTTCATTCCCTTCATCCTGGTTCAGCCGCTGCTGGCCGCGATTACGCTGACGGCGTACTACCTGGGCATTATCCCGCCGGTGACCAACATTGCGCCGTGGACGATGCCGGCTGGTCTGGGCGCGTTCTTCAACACCAACGGTAGCGTGGCGGCCTTCCTGCTGGCGATATTCAACCTCGGGATTGCAACCCTGCTCTACATGCCGTTCGTGGCGATTGCGAACAAGGCCGCAACGGTTATCGATGAAGAAGAGAGCGAAGAGGATATCGCCCTCGCACTGAAATTCTAAAATTGCACGGCGCGGGGCAACCCGCGCCAGCGGAAAGGAGCTTAAAGATGTTAGATTTAGAGAGTATCGTTGCCGAAGAAACCGCAGAGAATGATCTGGAAGAGGTGGTGATGGGCCTCATCATCAACTCCGGGCAGGCACGCAGCCTGGCGTATGCGGCGCTTAAGCAGGCTAAGCAGGGCGACTTCGTTGCCGCGAAAACCATGATGGAGCAGTCCCGTACAGCGTTAAACGAAGCGCATCTGGTGCAGACGAAGCTCATCGAAAGCGACCAGGGCGAAGGGAAGATGAAAGTGAGTCTGGTGCTGGTACATGCGCAGGATCATCTGATGACCTCCATGCTGGCACGCGAGCTGGTCGCGGAGCTCATCGAGCTTCACGAGAAGATGCAATAAGTCAGTTGAAGTAGCAGGAGGTCAGCACGATGGAAATCAAAACCGCACATGAGCAACAGCTGTTTAATGGCAAAAATTTTCACGTGGTGATTTACAACAAAACGGAGAGCGCCAGCGGTCTGCACCAGCATGACTACTACGAGTTCACGATTGTTCTGACCGGCCGCTACTATCAGGAGATCAACGGTAAGCGCGTCCTGCTTGAGCGTGGCGATTTCGTCTTCCTGCCAATGGGATCTTATCACCAGAGCTTTTATGAGTTTGGTGCGACGCGCATTCTGAACGTAGGGGTGAGCAGGCGTTTCTTCGAGAAGCACTATCTGCCGCTGGTGCCGTTCTGCTTTGTGGCGTCACAGGTGTATCGCGTTAAAAATGAGTTTATGACCTGGATTGAAACGGTTATCGCATCGCTGAATTTCCGCGACAATGAATTTGATGAATTTATTGAAACCGTGACGTTCTACGTCATGAATCGCCTCCGCCATCACCGTGAAGAACAGCAGGTGGTGGATGATATTCCTCAGTGGCTGCGCAGTACCGTGGAGCTGATGCACGATAAAGGACAGTTCAGCGATAACGCCCTGGAGAATATGGTGGCGCTGTCGGGTAAATCGCAGGAATATTTGACGCGCGCCACGCAGCGTTATTACCGTAAAACGCCTGTGCAAATCATTAATGAAATCCGCATTAACTTTGCCAAAAAACAGCTGGAAATTACTAACTACTCTGTCACCGATATCGCTTACGAATCGGGTTACAGCAGCCCCAGCCTGTTTATTAAAACCTTTAAAAAATTGACTTCATTCACACCGAACAGTTACCGCAAAAATTTAACGGTAATTAATTAACTTTCGGCGGTTTATCCGCCAGGAACCGTGACGTAATGGCTTGCCCAAATAGCGGGAAGAGTACGCTATACCTTGCAGGCGATTAACCTGATACGCTAAGGGAGATATTATGCAACAGAAATTAAAAGTCGTAACCATTGGTGGCGGCAGCAGCTATACCCCGGAATTACTTGAAGGTTTCCTGAAACGGTATCATGAATTACCGGTCAGCGAATTATGGCTGGTGGATGTTGAAGAAGGTCAGGAGAAGCTGAATATTATTTTTGAACTGTGCAAACGCATGGTTGAAAAAGCGGGCGTGCCCTTAACCGTGCATAAAACGCTGGATCGCCGCCTGGCACTGAAAGATGCTGACTTCGTGACCACGCAGCTGCGCGTCGGCCAGCTGAAGGCGCGTGAGCTGGACGAGCGCATTCCGCTGAGCCACGGTTATCTGGGCCAGGAAACCAACGGGGCAGGTGGCCTGTTTAAAGGCCTGCGTACTATTCCGGTCATTTTTGACATCATTAAAGACGTGGAGGAGATCTGCCCGAACGCCTGGGTGATCAACTTTACCAACCCGGCCGGGATGGTCACCGAGGCAGTCTATCGCCACACCGGTTTCAAACGCTTTATCGGCGTCTGCAATATTCCGATTGGCATGAAGATGTTCATCCGCGATGTACTGGAACTGACCGATAACGATGATCTGTCCATTGATCTGTTCGGCCTGAATCACATGGTCTTTATCAAAGATGTGATAGTGAACGGGCAATCGCGCTTTGCGGAACTGCTCGACGGCGTCGCCTCTGGTCGCCTGACCGCGGCCTCGGTGAAAAACATTTTCGATCTGCCGTTCAGCGAAGGGCTGATCCGCTCCCTGAATCTGCTGCCGTGCTCGTATCTGCTCTACTACTTCAAGCAGAAAGAGATGCTGGCCATTGAAATGGGCGAATACTACAAAGGTGGCGCACGCGCTCAGGTTGTACAGAAAGTAGAGAAGCAGCTTTTTGATTTGTATAAAGATCCGAACCTGAACGTCAAACCGAAAGAGCTGGAGCAGCGCGGCGGGGCATACTATTCGGATGCCGCGTGTGAAGTGATTAACGCCATTTACAATGACAAGCAGGCCGAGCACTATGTAAATGTTCCCCATCACGGGCACATCGATAATATCCCGGCAGACTGGGCCGTTGAGATGACCTGCATCCTTGGGCGCGAGGGTGCAAAACCGCATCCCCGCATTAACCACTTCGACGATAAGGTGATGGGCCTGATTCACACCATCAAAGGCTTTGAAGTGGCGGCGAGCAATGCGGCCCTGAGCGGCGAGCTGAATGACGTGCTGCTGGCGCTGAACCTCAGCCCGCTGGTGCATTCTGACCGTGACGCTGAAAAACTCGCGGGTGAGATGATCCTGGCGCATGAAAAATGGCTGCCAAACTTTGCTGCAACGGTTGAGAAACTGAAACTCACACACCGTTAAGAGGAGGCGCGATGGAAAACCTGCTGATCGTCAATGCCGATGATTTTGGTCTGTCAAAAGGGCAGAACTACGGCATTATTGAAGCCTGTCGCCGGGGCGTCGTGACCTCTACAACAGCGCTCATCAACGGTGAGGCGGTGGAACATGCGGCGCAGTTAAGCCGTGAGCTGCCCGAGCTGGGCGTGGGCATGCACTTTGTGCTGACGCTTGGGTTGCCCCTTTCGCCAATGCCGGGCCTGACGCGCGACGGCCAGCTGGGGAAATGGATTTGGGAAATGGCGGAGCAGGACGCTCTGCCGCTCGATGAGATTGCCCGCGAGCTGGATTGCCAGTTTAACCGCTTTGTGGATGTGTTTGGCCGCGAGCCTACCCATATTGACAGCCATCATCATGTGCATATGATCCCGGCGATTTTCCCGCTTGTGGCAGAGTTTGCGCAACGTAGAGGCGTGGCGATGCGCATGGATCGTGAGGTGCGCGGGCTGCCGGACGTCGCGGTGACGTCAACGGAGGCGTTCAGCAGCGCATTTTATGGCGACGAGATCGACGAAGCGCTGTTCCTGAAGGTGCTGGATGAGTCCGCCGCGAAAGGGGAGCGCTCGCTTGAGGTAATGGCGCACCCGGCGTTTGTCGATAACATCGTACGTAAGAGCGCCTACTGCTGGCCGCGTCTGGCGGAACTGGATGTGCTGACGTCGGCGTCGTTGAAGTACGCGATTGCCGAGCGTGGGTATCGTCTGGGGACGTTCAGGGATCTTTGAGATAAAGCCCGGTGGCGGCTTCGCCTTACCGGGCCTACAAAAGCAATCGAAATGTAGGCCGGGTAAGCGCAGCGCCACCCGGCTTTTTTTTACGCCGGTATCTGGTCGGTCTTGCTGCTGCGCGACCACACACGGTGCGCGGCAAGCAGGTCAAACAACCGGGTCATAAACGCATCGTCAATGTTATCACCTTCGACAATGCCTTCTTCCCCTTGATCCGGTACCTTCAGCAGAGATTTAAACTTCCGCGCATCGCCTGCCAGGGCGATTGGCTTCAGGTGCTTATAGGCTTCCAGCAGATAATAGGCGGCATCACCGTTACCGAGCAGGCTCTCAACGTCGCCGCACGGCATAATCACCGCGTCAACCGTCAGCGACGGTGCCCCGGCGAAGGTCGCGGCAATTGGCAGGACAGAGCCATCGTCGGCTGTCACTTCACCCATGCGGGAGTAAAGCAGTTTGGCATGTACGCCCTGGGTTTTGAGCGCCTTCATGATCCCCAGCACGTCGCTGGCGCGCGGTTTATCATTCAGCAGGATAGCCACTACGCGGCCTTTAATTGACCCGCCAGGTACCGCGTACAGGCTCAGGGACGGATCCTTCTTCAGCCCGTTCACGTCTTTTGGCGGTGCGGCATGGCATTGCTCGTCAGTCAGCGTGATGCCGAGATTATTCGCCACGCCCTGAGCAAGCTGGATATCAATATGCGCCAGATGGTCGACCACGCGCTCGCGAATGTAGGTACGCACCACTTTGCTCAGCTCAAAGCTGAAACCGCCGATAATGTGCTGCTGTTCAATCGGGGTCTGGCTGTTCCAGAACAGGCGAGGCTGAGCGTAATATTCGCCGAATGACGGGCTGCGCTCGCGAATTTTTGTTCCGTCCACGCGCTCCTGATACGACTCAAATCCGCCACGTTTTGGCCCCGGCGGGGTTTCACGCGGCCAGTTATCGTTAATGGAGTTTGGCTCGTAGTTCGCCGGGTTGGTATCGATATCCTGGCGATGCATCCCGTCACGCTGGAAGTTATGGTACGGGCAGGTCGGACGGTTGATAGGAATTTCGTGGAAGTTCGGTCCACCGAGACGGCTGATCTGCGTATCGGTGTAAGAGAACAGCCGGCCCTGTAGCAGCGGATCGTTGGTGAAATCCAGCCCCGGCACAATATGGCCCGGGTGGAACGCAGCCTGCTCATTCTCCGCGAAGAAGTTATCCGGGTTGCGGTTAAGCACCATTTTGCCCACTAGCTGAACCGGCACCAGCTCCTCAGGAATAAGCTTGGTCGGGTCGAGCAGGTCGAAGTCGAATTTGAACTCGTCCTCTTCCGGGATCAGCTGTAACCCCAGCTCGTATTCCGGGAAATCACCGGCTTCAATGGATTCCCACAGTTCGCGACGGTGGAAGTCCGGATCGCGCCCGGTCAGCTTCTGTGCTTCATCCCACACCAGGGATGCTTTCCCCGCGACCGGTTTCCAGTGGAAACGCACAAACGTCGCTTTACCTTCAGCGTTAATCAGACGGAAGGTATGAATACCAAACCCTTCCATGGTGCGATAGCTGCGTGGGATCCCCCGGTCAGACATCGCCCACATCACGTTGTGAAGGGTTTCCGGTTGCAGGGAGACGTAGTCCCAGAAGGTGTCATGCGCACTTTGTCCCTGCGGTATGGCCCAGTGTGGCTCTGGTTTTACCGCATGGACAAAGTCAGGGAACTTATGCGCATCCTGAATGAAGAAAACCGGGGTGTTATTCCCGACGAGGTCGAAAATGCCCTCTTCGGTATAGAATTTGGTGGCGAAGCCGCGGATATCACGCACCGTATCGGCCGAACCCGCGCCGCCCTGTACGGTAGAGAAGCGCACAAATACCGGTGTGATTTTGTTCGGATCGGAAAGGAAATCCGCCTTCGTGATCGCCTTCAGGCTCTTGTACGGCTGGAAATAGCCGTGCGCCGCGGAGCCGCGAGCGTGAACGATACGCTCAGGAATACGCTCATGGTCGAAATGGGTGATTTTTTCCCGCAGGATGAAATCTTCCAGCAGCGTCGGGCCGCGCGTTCCGGCGCGCAGGGAGTTCTGGTCATCGGCGATACGCACGCCCTGATTGGTGGTCAGCGCATAGCCTTCACCCCCTTTGCGGTGCGGGTCGAGAGATTTTAACTTCTCGTTATCCGCATCGGGCGACTTCACGCTTCCCGGTGCAGTAGGTTGCTCGCCCGGCGCGGACAGGCCCGGCGACGGTTTATGAGAGCCATCCGCAGGGGCGAGTGAGTCCATTCCCGGTTGAGATTCTTCGGTGCCATGAATAGGGGCTTGATGTGGTTTATCATTGTTCGACATTGCACGATTCTCCTTTGTTCGTTCCTGAAAACCCTATTAAGGATAGAACAATGTGATGAATTAGCAGGCGAACTAAGTGTTTTCAGATAAGTGATTAGCGAAAGGAGCCATCTGCCTCACGTCAGGCGCGACGGGTGGGGGGGGAATCGGCTATGATAGAAATTTCCTGCTTTAAGAATTTGCTTTAGTGAACCCGTCGCTTATGAAACCTCTTCGTCAACAAAACCGCCAGGTTATTAGCTATGTGCCCCGCGTTGAACCCGCGCCGCCTGACCATGCCCTGAAAGTGGATGGTTTTCGCGATGTCTGGATGTTACGGGGTAAATACGTTGCCTTCGTGCTGATTGGCGAGCACTTCCGTCGCTCCCCTGCGTTTACGGTGCCGGAATCGGCGCAGCGATGGGCTGTGCAGACCCGCCAGGATGAAGAGGTTGAAGAATAACAGCCATAAAAAAACCGCCCGCAGGCGGTTTTTTTATTTCAGCCGTGATTAACGATGGGCCAGTTCCGCATCTTCTTCACTGTCGAGAATCGTTTTGTCGGTCTGCTTCAGCCACTGGCTGGTCAGGGTACCGGCGGTCATTGAGCCACTCACGTTCAGGGCGGTTCGCCCCATATCGATCAGCGGTTCAACAGAGATCAGCAGGGCAACCAGCGTCACCGGCAGTCCCAGCGCAGGCAGAACGATCAGCGCAGCGAAGGTCGCGCCGCCGCCCACGCCCGCAACACCGGCGGAGCTAATGGTCACGATACCCACCAGCGTCGCAATCCAGACCGGATCCAGCGGGTTAATCCCCACGGTTGGGGCAACCATCACGGCCAGCATCGCCGGGTAGAGACCCGCACAGCCGTTCTGCCCGATGGTGGCGCCAAAGGAGGCCGAGAAGCTGGCGATAGACTCCGGTACGCCCAGACGACGGGTCTGTGCTTCCACGTTCAGCGGGATAGATGCCGCGCTGGAACGGCTGGTGAAGGCGAAGGTCAGCACCGGCCAGACTTTGCGGAAATATTTCAGCGGGCTAACGCCGTTCACGCCCAGCAGGATACCGTGCACCACAAACATAATGCCCAGCCCCAGATAAGAGGCGATCACAAAGCTGCCAAGCTTGATGATGTCTTGCAGGTTAGAGCCTGCCACGACTTTGGTCATCAGCGCCAGGACACCGTACGGCGTCAGCTGCATGACCAGACGCACCAGCTTCATCACCCAGCTTTGCAGGGTATCGATGGCTGTCAGAACGCGCTCGCCTTTCGGCGCATCGTCCTTCAGCAGCTTGAGCGCAGCCACGCCCAGGAATGCCGCGAAGATCACCACGCTGATAATGGAGGTTGGGCTTGCACCGGTCAGGTCAGCGAACGGGTTCTTCGGAATGAAGGAAAGCACCATCTGCGGAACGGTCAGATCGGCCACTTTACCCACGTAGTTGGTCTCAATCGCCGTCAGACGCGCGGTTTCAGCGCTACCCTGCACCAGACCTTCAGCAGTCAGGCCAAACAGATTGGTTACCAGCACACCCACCAGCGCCGCAATCAGCGTGGTGAAGAGCAGGGTACCAATGGTCAGGAAACTGATTTTACCCAGTTGAGAGGCATTATGCAGGCGGGCTACGGCGCTCAGAATAGAGGCGAATACCAGCGGCATAACGATCATTTGCAGCAGCTGTACATAGCCGTTACCGACAATGTTGAACCACTGAATAGAATCTTTCAGTACCGGGCTATCGGAGCCGTAAATGGCGTGTAAGGCCAGGCCAAACACCACGCCCATGACCAGACCGACCAGTACCTTTTTCGCCAGGCTCCACTGTTTGTGGCGAGCCTGGGCGAGAAGCAATAGCAATACGACGAACACAACAATGTTCGCGATGAGTGGAAAATTCATCCCCGTTCTCCTGATTTATTATACGGTCGGTTTTTACCGAACCTGTTGGCGCAAGGTTATCAGAAGTGTGATGTCGCGCTTATATCCATATGGAATGGTTTATGACAAAAGTGATTATATTGTCGGTTTAATGTTCAATCTGGTGATTAATAAAACGATTGAACTGAAATTGTAGCGAGTTGATCATTTGCGATGACCAGCGCACTGCACCATTTTCGGGCAATGTCTGCGGCATCCACACGGCATACGCAAACAGCGCCATACACAGAACGCGCTCCAGCTGGTTGCCTTTTTGCGGCACGAGGATTGGCAGACGGAAACGCCAGCGGCAGGGCCAGAGCAGCGGTACACCTGCTGGCGTCAGCATATCGGCGAGGATATGGCTTAAGTAGCCGAGCACCATGCCCTGAATGGCATCCGCCGGGACGATCCAGCTCTCCGGAACCTTCAAATAGAAGAGTGTAAGCAGGCCGAATACGGCCAGCAGGCTGTGGGTAAACCCGCGATGACCAAAGGCTCTGGCGATGGGTTTTGAAATCCACTTCAGCCGCTGGCCAAGGAATGACTTTGGATGATCTATGTCCGGCAGGAGGCAGGTCAGCACGGCGGAAGGGACAATATGCCACCAGTCCCCCTGTGCCAGCACAGGGGTCAGTTCAGCGTTTTTGGCAAACACTGCACAGGCAAGTGAAAAAAGCAGGTGGCCTTCCGCCGTCATGATAAAACCCGGTAAACTGTCGATTCATACAGTATAGGGTTTTTATACAGTGTGTGAAAGAGGTGACGGTGTAACTCTTTGTCACAAACGCACGGTTAGCGCGCCAGCCAGCCACCGTCTACGGCGAGGGTATGACCGTTAACGTAATCAGAGGCCGACGAGGCCAGGAACACCACCGGACCCTGTAAATCCTCCGGCAGACCCCAGCGACCCGCCGGAATACGGTCGAGGATCGCCTGGCTGCGCTGCTCATCATCGCGAAGCTGCCGGGTGTTATTGGTCGCCATGTAACCCGGCGCAATAGCATTCACATTAATGCCCAGCGTTGCCCATTCGTTCGCCAGCAGGCGGGTGAGGCCCAGCACGCCGCTTTTGGACGCCGTATAGGAGGGCACCCGGATGCCGCCCTGGAAGGAGAGCATGGAGGCAATGTTAATAATCTTGCCGCCCTGACCCTGCGCGATAAACTGTTTCGCCACTGCCTGAGAGAGGAAAAAGACCGATTTCAGATTGAGATCGATGACCTCGTCCCAGTCCTTCTCGCTAAATTCCAGCGCATCGGCACGGCGGATGGTGCCGGCATTGTTAACCAGAATATCGATGCGGCCCATCTCAGCGACTGCGGTATCCACCACGCTCTGAATACTCTCCTGCTTGCCAAGATCGGCGCGAATCGCGATAAAGCGTCGTCCCAGCGCCGTAACGCGCGCTGCCGTTTCGTCAGGAACCTTGCGGTTAACCCCCACGATATCGCATCCTGCCTGGGCGAGGGCAATGGCCATACCTTGCCCCAGACCGGTATCGCACCCGGTCACCATCGCCACTTTTCCTGCCAGAGTAAAAGCATCCAGTATCATACGCGCCTCAGAAGTCAGGTTATTGTCATTCTGCACGTAAGAATAGGAGTCTGGAATGAGAAAAGCAAATAAAGTAAAACGTTGTTTTGATTTGGCGAAGCAGGCAGCCGAAGCTGCCTGAAAGAGCTTTACTCCCCGCGCAGATGGCGGGCAGTCAATTCTTCAAGAGACGTCAGCCTGACGTCTGCGAGGGCAAAACGGGGATCGTGTCGGCCTTCTTCAGCCGGCACAACGATGGAGCGCATACGTGCGGCTTTGGACGCCACCATGCCGTTAACCGAATCTTCCAGCGCCACACAGGTAAGTGGATCCAGCCCCAGTTTCGCGGCGCAGTCCATATATACCTGCGGATGTGGCTTGCTGTAAGGAAGCTTTTCGGCCGAGGCCAGCGCGTCGAAGCTGTCGCGCAGCCCGAACATCGTCAGCACTTTTTCCAGCATATGCAGCGGTGAGGCCGAGGCCAGCCCCACTTTCAGCCCTTGCGCCTTGCACAGGGCGATAGCGTCGCGTACGCCCGGCAACAGCGGCTTATACTCTTCTACGAGGGAGATAGCGCGGTTGATAATGCGCGCCGTTACTTCGTCGCGATCCGGGCCAACCCATGGCTGGTGGGCATACCAGAGGTCAACCACCATATCGATGCGCAGCCCCAGGGTATCGGGAAGCTCGTTACGACGACTGATATCGACGCCGAGGCTGGCCATCACGTCCAGTTCAGCCCGATCCCACAGGGGTTCGGAATCAATCAGCAATCCATCCATGTCAAAAATAGCGGCAAGTATCTGGCGCGGGGTCGACATTACAACATCTCCTTATCTTGGGGGTAAGACAAACGGTGCTAAGCACAAGCAATTTAGCATATTGCATTCAAAGAGCGGGCGAAAATGACCGACAGCAGGTAGACTTAGGCACAAATAACGCGTCTTTATGAAGAGGAACTAATGACGTATCAACAAGCTGGACGCATCGCGGTCTTAAAACGTATTGCTGGTTGGGTTATTTTCATTCCCGCCCTGATTTCAACGCTGATCTCCGTACTCAAATTTATGTACGATCACAGCGAAAAACAGCCGGGCATCAATGCCGTCATGCTTGATTTTGCGCACGTCATGATTGAGATGATGCGGTTTAATACCCCGTTCCTGAACGTCTTCTGGTTCAACTCGCCCACGCCGGATTTTCACCACCAGCTGAATGTCGGTTTCTGGATAATCTATGCGTTGATATTTATCGCGATGGCGTTGCAGGCCTCCGGCGCGCGCATGAGTCGCCAGACCCGCTTTTTGCGCGAAGGGGTGGAAGACCAGCTGATCCTTGAGAAGGCGAAAGGCCCTGACGGGATGAGCCGCGAGCAGATCGAATCGCGCATTGTCGTTCCGCGTCATACCATTTTTGTGCAGTTTTTCCCGCTCTACATCCTGCCGGTCATTATCATTGTGGCCGGGTATTTCTTCTTTACGCTGCTTGGCTTCCTGTAAATCCTAAGGGAAGGGGCGTGAAGCCGCCCCCTCCCGCTATGCCGCCAGAATGCGGTCCAGCGCCCGCTGGGCATTCACCAGATGACTCCCGCCAAACAAAATAGCCCGGTTTATCAAGGTGTACAGCTGATAAACCGGCTGACGATCAAGGAAACCCGCAGGTAACGGCGAAACAGACTGATAGCCATCATAAATTTGCGGCGGCTGTTCAGGGTGCAACGGCAGCATTGCGAGGTCACATTCTCTGTCGCCCCAATAGCAGGCCGGGTCAAATATATAGGGACCATCAGGCCCAAGTGCACAGTTGTTTGACCATAAATCTCCGTGCAGAAGGGAAGCCTGAGGCTGATGCGAAGCCAGACGCTGCTGAATGTGTTCAACAATCGCGTCGATGTTGCCGAACGCTAATCCCTTTTCAGCGGCCAGCTCCAGCTGCCAGCCGATGCGCTGCTCGGCGAAAAAGGTCGACCAGCGGCGCTGCCATGCGTTTGGCTGTGGGGTAGTGGAGAGGTCGTTATCAAAATCGAGCCCGAACTGAGGTTGATCGCTCCACTGGTGCAAACGGGCGATCTGTTGCCCGAGAATAAAGGCGTTGTGCGCATCCAGAGGGCGCGCGGGAAGATAGTTCATCACCAGAAAGCTATAGTCACGATCGCTGCCGACGGCTAATACCTGCGGAACGGTGACTGTTTTACTGCGCGATAACAGCTCAAGCTGATCGGCTTCGGCAGTAAAAATGGGGAGCAATTCACGCTCATCACATTTAACGAAAAGATCGCGCCCGGCGTAACGTAAATGCCATGCGGCATGGATCTCTCCGCCTGGCAGTTCGTTACGCAGTTCAATTTCACCTTCACCCAGCTGCTCACTTAAAAGATGACTGATAGCCTGCCACATGATGTCTCTCCCATGTTGTCTGCCAGATCATAAAGTTAGCGCAAAACGGCTATAAAAAAACAGGAACTAACGCACAACTGAGCGGTTTAATTTTGTACAGGGCACTTATTGTTCTTTTTTATGCCAGTTTTCCCAGCTATCCACATCAATTTCCGTGGCTTTGTCAGTCACGCTTTCCACCAGGCTACTGGCCAGCGCCTTCACCTCTTCCTGACTCAGCGGGCTTATCAGGCCAAATGCCAGTGAGCCGAGATCGTGAATATTGCCCTCATCGTCCGTCAGCGTGAGCAGAAAATTGGCGCGCGTGAACGCGTTGTTGAGTTCATTCAGTTCGGTCAGCGACGCCTCATGAATATTCACGGTTACGACGTAGCGGGTGATATCACCACTGCTCATAATTTACCTCGTTGTTATCCTGAAAGTTTTCTTAGCATAGTCGATATGCCCTGTTTAGCGACTTCCCCCTCCATGGGAAGGGGAAGCAGGTTCAGCTTCTCGCCAGGTAATCGACAATTTTCTGGGTATCCGCAAGCGAACACAGACGCGTTCCCTGGTTTATGGTGGCTGCACTCCCTGCCGCGACGCCATAGCGTGCCATCTCCAGAAGCGAAGCGCCCTGCGCCAGCTTCAGCACCATCGCGCCAACCATACTGTCACCGGCGCCCACGGTGCTCTGGCTTTTCATCGGCGGTGGCACAACCTGCACAAAGCCCGTCTTGTCGACGGCCAGCGCACCCTGAGGACCGAGAGAAACCACAACGCGATGCGCTTTGCCCGTACGTACCAGCTCTTCTGCGGCAGTACGCACGTCGTCAGGCTGGCTGAGTTCTCGATTAACCAGGGCGCTGAGCTCTTTCTGGTTAGGTTTAACGAGTTCAAGTTGTCCGGGTTCTAACGCCGCCTTCAGGGCTTCGCCTGAGCTATCGACAATGCAACGGATGCCGCGCTGGAGCGCCGCCTGAACCAGCGCCGTCAGTTTCTCTGTTTCGACGCCCGGCGGCAGGCTACCGCTGATCACCAGTAATGCGCCGCTTTCAATGGTTAGCACTTTCTCTTCCAGTTGACGAAACTCATCATCGGTCAATTTCGCCCCCGGCATCACAAAACGATATTGCTCGCCGCTGGATTCAACATGGACATGCAGGTTCTGCCGGGTCCAGTCTTTAGCGTCGACGGTGTCTACGGCAACCTGTTCATCTGCGAGCAACGCCACCAGATGTTCTCCCGTGGCGCCGCCAGCGGGGAAGATGGCGGTGGCTTTTCCGCCGAGATGGGTAATAGCGCGCGCCACGTTGATGCCGCCGCCGCCCGGCTCAAACACCGGCGCGCTACAGCGCAGCTTACCTTCCGGGTAGATTTGCGGCGTCATGGTCGCGGAGTCGAGGGAAGGGGAGAGTGTCAGCGTATAAATCGAAGCCATCATGACCTCCTTTTATCATGGGTTCTTTTAAGCCTGGCACCGTTTGGCAGGAAGGCAACGTAAATAACAGTATGATTTTAAATATGAATGCTGACAAATAACCTGCGCCGGGCATATAAAATAAAACACGTTTTGGGATCGTTCTTATTCAAAAAATGAAAGAAGAAAATATTGCTATGTTATTTGCGGCTTTTTATAATTTGTTACCTTTCTATGGTCGCCTTGTCATTGATCCGCAAGAAAGTTTCCGAGACCGTGACGGTCTCTTTTTATGTTGTACGGACTCCTTAAATAAAATGAAGCTTTTGAAGACAGTACCCGCAGCACTGATGCTGGCGGGTGGCGTATTTGCGTCACTGAATGCAATCGCCGATGATACCGTTTTTACTGTCATGGACGATCCCTCCACTGCCAAAAAACCCTTTGAAGGTAACGTGAATGCCGGGTATCTGGCGCAATCCGGTAATACGAAAAGCTCCTCCCTGACCGCAGACAGCACCCTGACCTGGTACGGCAACACCACGGCCTGGTCGCTGTGGGGAAATGCCAGCAACACCTCTGCTAACGATCAACGCTCATCGGAGAAATACGCGGTAGGCGGACGTAGCCGATACAACATGACCGATTATGACTACCTGTTCGGGCAGGCGAGTTGGCTGACTGACCGCTACAACGGCTATCGCCAGCGTGATGTCGTGACTGCGGGTTATGGTCGTCAGTTCCTCAATGGGCCGGTGCACAGCCTGCGTTTCGAATTCGGTCCGGGTGTCCGGTACGACGAGTACACCAACGGCGAAGATGAAACCCAGCCGCTGGGTTATGCATCGGGCACCTATGCATGGCAGATGACGGACAACGCAAAATTCACCCAGGGTGTGTCGGTGTTTGGTGCTGAAGATACAACGCTGAACTCAGAAAGTGCGTTGAATGTGGCCATCAACGAACACTTTGGACTCAAGGTGGCGTACAACGTAACCTGGAACTCATCCCCACCTGATTCTGCGCCGGAACATACCGATCGCCGAACCACGATTTCTTTAGGTTATAAAATGTAATATCGTCGGGCCGGGATTATTCTCGGCCCGTTTTTTATTTTCTGAAACTGTGCTTATTTATATTAAACGGCGTTTTAAAATAATGGGTCTGGTTTCATCTTCATAATTTCTCCATAATTAGCCGACCAGGGCTTATTCAGTTTATTTGACACGAATTGATAAATAATTTGACTAGGCAAGAATGTGATCCAGATCTACACTTACGGCACAGGCGAAAAACTCGCCTCAGGCATATCGCATTAAATAAGTATGAGAATAAAATTATGAAAAAAATCAAAACCGCTACAGCAGCGATGGTGCTTTCCGCACTTTCATTTGGCGTATTTGCTGCTGATAATATGACGCAACCTGCCAGTGACGTTAACAGCCCAATCGGGATCGCTAAAGCCTCGGATGTAGAAGCAGGCTCCAACATTGCCCCTGGCTCTCAGTCTACCGGCCAGTCAATGAATGATGCATTTGATGTACACAAGCTGGTGGCGGGTGAGTGGTCCTGATATTTCAACTGCCACGTGTGACGGAATATATACGCTGTCACAGCCTGTCGAAAACCGGATTATGACGTACCGGTTTTGGACCATAAATTATCGTAAAGATAGTTAAGATTTATTCAGTAAATTCACGGCACGTTTTCGCTGACAAAATATTAGCCCCAGATCATTGCGGCCCAGCGCAGCAGCAACATCGCGCCGCAAATAGCAATTAACACCACGACCATTTTCCAGTGCTTCACGGCAAATCTTTTTGTTGGCATAACCTAATCCTTGTCAGTTGATACCCTTAGTCTACCAAAATCTGCGCCAGAAAGCGCTCAACCCTGGACAACAGGTTATGCCGGAACACCGGTTCGGCTTAAAACCAATGGAATCTGTCAGCCAGAATCAATACCAGGCAAGCAGCGGAAAGTAGATTCAATATCACAACGGTTCTGCTGGATACATTCATGTGATACCCCTTCGATGTTTAAGGACCAAGTCAAGAATAGCTCAGCACTTTCGGATTGCGAGCCTCCGTCAGCAAAAGTTCATGAACGCAGACAAAAGGATGAACGGTTCAAACGGTCGCAGAAGGTGCATTCGCCCTTTCAATAGTGTTACCATTACCCTGCTTGCCGTAAATTCGCATTTATCTGAATCGGCAGGTGCATGATGACGAACCAATTTGACGATTGTTGGTCAGATGGTTTCGTAATCTACTGTTTAATCACGATTATTTTCTTTGTATATGCTCTTATGTGTGGGGCATCACTGCAAATAAGGATATAAAATGCCTGTAATTACTCTTCCTGATGGCAGCCAACGCCATTTCGACCATGCTGTTAGCCCAATGGATGTTGCCCTGGATATCGGTCCTGGACTTGCAAAAGCAACCATCGCAGGTCGCGTAAACGGTGAGTTGGTAGACGCGTCCGATCTGATTGAAAGCGATGCAACGCTTGCGATCATCACCGCGAAAGACGAAGAAGGTCTGGAGATCATTCGTCACTCCTGTGCGCACCTGTTAGGCCATGCTATTAAGCAGCTGTGGCCAAACACCAAAATGGCGATCGGCCCGGTTATCGACAACGGTTTCTACTACGACGTTGACCTTGACCACACCCTGACTCAGGAAGATATCGACGCGCTCGAGAAACGAATGCACGAGCTCGCCGAAACCAACTATGACGTCATTAAGAAGAAAGTCAGCTGGCACGAAGCGCGTGAAACCTTCGTGAAGCGCGGCGAGAGCTACAAAGTCTCGATTCTTGATGAAAACATCGCTCATGATGACAAGCCTGGCTTGTACCATCACCAGGAATACGTCGACATGTGCCGTGGACCGCACGTGCCGAACATGCGCTTCTGTCATCACTTCAAACTGATGAAAATCGCAGGCGCTTACTGGCGTGGCGACAGCAACAACAAAATGTTGCAGCGTATTTATGGTACCGCGTGGGCCGATAAGAAGGCCCTGAACGCGTACCTGCAACGCCTGGAAGAGGCGGCTAAGCGTGACCACCGTAAAATCGGTAAGCAGCTTGACCTGTATCATATGCAGGAAGAAGCGCCGGGGATGGTGTTCTGGCATAACGACGGCTGGACTATCTTCCGTGAACTGGAAACGTTCGTGCGCTCCAAGCTGAAAGAGTACCAGTACCAGGAAGTGAAAGGCCCGTTCATGATGGACCGTGTGCTGTGGGAAAAAACCGGCCACTGGGACAACTACAAAGATGCGATGTTCACCACTTCGTCTGAGAACCGTGAATACTGCATCAAGCCAATGAACTGCCCGGGCCACGTTCAGATCTTCAACCAGGGTCTGAAATCCTACCGCGATCTGCCGCTGCGTATGGCGGAATTCGGTAGCTGCCACCGTAACGAGCCATCAGGTGCGCTGCACGGTCTGATGCGTGTTCGTGGCTTTACTCAGGATGATGCGCATATCTTCTGTACTGAAGATCAGGTCCGTGAAGAAGTTAACGCCTGTATTCGTATGGTCTACGATATGTACAGCACCTTTGGCTTCGAGAAGATCGTGGTCAAACTCTCAACGCGTCCGGAAAAACGTATCGGCAGCGATGAGACATGGGATCGCGCAGAGGCAGATCTTGCCGTAGCGCTGGAAGAGAACGGTATTCCGTTCGAATACCAGCTGGGCGAGGGCGCATTCTACGGTCCGAAAATTGAATTTACCCTGTATGACTGCCTCGATCGCGCATGGCAGTGCGGAACGGTACAGCTGGACTTCTCCCTGCCGCAGCGTTTAAGCGCCTCTTATGTTGGCGAAGACAACGAGCGTCAGGTGCCGGTTATGATTCACCGTGCGATTCTCGGTTCACTGGAGCGCTTCATCGGCATCCTGACCGAAGAGTTCGCGGGCTTCTTCCCAACCTGGCTTGCGCCAGTGCAGGTAGTGGTGATGAACATTACCGATTCTCAGGCGGATTACGTTAAAGAATTGACGCAGAAACTACAAAATGCGGGCATTCGCGTAAAAGCAGACTTGAGAAATGAGAAGATTGGCTTTAAAATCCGCGAGCACACTTTACGTCGTGTCCCGTATATGTTGGTCTGTGGTGATAAAGAGGTGGAAGCAGGCAAAGTTGCCGTTCGCACCCGCCGTGGTAAAGACCTGGGGAGCCTGGACGTAAGTGAAGTGATTGAGAAGCTGCAACAAGAGATTCGCAGCCGCAGTCTTCAACAACTGGAGGAATAAGGTATTAAAGGCGGAAAACGAGTTCAAACGGCACGTCCGAATCGTATCAATGGCGAGATTCGCGCCCAGGAAGTTCGCTTAACAGGTCTGGAAGGCGAGCAGCTGGGGATTGTGAGTCTGAGAGAAGCGATCGAAAAGGCTGAAGAAGCTGGAGTAGATTTAGTTGAAATCAGCCCTAACGCCGAACCGCCAGTTTGTCGTATCATGGACTACGGCAAGTTCCTTTATGAAAAGAGTAAGTCTTCTAAGGAACAGAAGAAGAAGCAAAAAGTTATCCAGGTTAAGGAAATTAAATTCCGTCCTGGTACCGACGATGGCGATTATCAGGTAAAACTCCGCAGCCTGATTCGCTTTCTGGAAGATGGCGATAAGGCCAAGATCACGCTGCGTTTCCGCGGTCGTGAGATGGCCCACCAACAGATTGGTATGGAAGTGCTTAACCGCGTCCGTGACGATCTGAGTGAACTGGCAGTAGTCGAATCCTTCCCTACGAAGATCGAAGGCCGCCAGATGATCATGGTGCTCGCTCCTAAGAAGAAACAGTAAGGCCTTCAAGCAGCAAAATCTGTGGAGCCTTCGGGCCCCATAGGTTTTGTTCGCCTATGTTTCGTTTATTTAACAATGCGAAGTGGAAGTTATTAAAATGCCAAAAATTAAGACCGTACGCGGTGCTGCTAAGCGCTTCAAAAAAACCGGTAAAGGTGGTTTTAAGCACAAGCACGCTAACCTGCGTCACATTCTGACTAAGAAAGCTACCAAGCGTAAACGTCACCTGCGTCCAAAAGCCATGGTTTCTAAAGGCGATCTGGGCCTGGTCATCGCGTGCCTGCCGTACGCATAAGTCGTTAACGTTTAACTTTTTTAACTTAGAATAGATACAGGAGAGCACACATGGCTCGCGTAAAACGTGGTGTAATTGCACGTGCACGTCACAAGAAAATTTTGAAACAAGCTAAAGGCTACTACGGTGCGCGTTCACGCGTATACCGCGTTGCCTTCCAGGCTGTTATCAAAGCAGGTCAGTACGCTTACCGTGACCGTCGTCAGCGTAAGCGTCAGTTCCGTCAACTGTGGATTGCGCGTATCAACGCAGCAGCACGTCAGAACGGTATTTCTTACAGCAAATTCATCAACGGCCTGAAAAAAGCCTCTGTTGAAATCGACCGTAAGATCCTGGCTGACATCGCAGTATTCGACAAAGTAGCGTTCACCGCTCTGGTCGAAAAAGCGAAAGCAGCACTGGCATAAGCCAGTTGAGAGAGGGGGCTTTGCCTCCTCTTTTCATTTAACACCATCAGAAGATTGACATTTATCCGTGCAGGCTTTTCAATAAGGTCTTAACGGTTTTTACCCTACAAGGTAACGCAAGCATGAATGCTGCTATTTTCCGCTTCTTCTTTTACTTTAGCACCTGACTTCAGGAGGCTAGCGCGTGAAAGATGAAACGAAAAACAGCGCCAGATAAGCCTCCCGATGGAGGCTTTTTTTGTGCCTGAAGTTAAGAGAATACGTCCAACAATTCGGTGTCTGCACCGACATAATGAGGAAAACCATGTCACATCTCGCAGAGCTGGTTGCCAGTGCAACGGCCGCCATTAACCAGGCCTCAGATGTTGCCGCGTTAGACAATGTCCGCGTCGAATATCTGGGCAAGAAAGGGCATTTGACCCTTCAGATGACTACCCTGCGTGAACTGCCAGCAGAGGAGCGCCCGGCAGCCGGTGCAGTGATTAACGAAGCCAAAGAGCAGGTACAGCAGGCGCTGAACGCGCGTAAAGCCGAGCTGGAAAGCGCAGTACTGAATGCGCGTCTGGCGGCAGAAACGATTGACGTTTCTCTGCCGGGTCGTCGTATTGAAAATGGCGGTCTGCATCCGGTGACTCGTACTATCGATCGTATTGAAAGTTTCTTCGGTGAGCTCGGCTTTACCGTGGCGACTGGCCCGGAAATTGAAGATGACTACCACAACTTCGATGCCCTGAACATTCCTGGCCATCATCCGGCACGTGCTGACCACGACACTTTCTGGTTTGACGCTACCCGTCTGCTGCGTACTCAGACTTCCGGCGTTCAGATCCGTACCATGAAGGAGCAGGAGCCGCCAATCCGCATCATCGCGCCGGGTCGCGTATACCGTAACGACTACGATCAGACCCACACCCCAATGTTCCACCAGATGGAAGGTCTGATTGTTGATAAAAACATCAGCTTTACCAACCTGAAAGGCACGCTGCACGATTTCCTGAACAACTTCTTTGAGGAAGATTTGCAGGTTCGCTTCCGCCCGTCCTACTTCCCGTTCACCGAACCGTCTGCGGAAGTTGACGTGATGGGTAAAAACGGCAAATGGCTGGAAGTGCTGGGCTGCGGCATGGTGCATCCAAACGTGCTGCGCAACGTGGGTATCGATCCGGAAGTGTATTCCGGCTTTGCGTTCGGTATGGGTATGGAGCGTCTGACCATGCTGCGCTACGGCGTAACCGATTTACGTGCGTTCTTCGAAAACGATCTGCGTTTCCTCAAACAGTTTAAATAAGGGCAGGACAGAACAATGAAATTCAGTGAACTGTGGTTACGCGAATGGGTGAACACCACGCTGGACAGCGACGCGCTTTCCAACCAGATCACCATGGCGGGTCTGGAAGTTGACGGTGTAGAGCCGGTTTCTGGCGCCTTCACCGGCGTGGTCGTGGGCGAAGTGGTTGAATGCGGTCAGCACCCTAACGCTGACAAACTGCGCGTAACAAAAGTCAATGTGGGCGGTGACCGTCTGCTGGATATCGTCTGCGGTGCGCCAAACTGCCGTCAGGGCCTGAAAGTGGCCGTGGCGACCGTCGGTGCGGTGCTGCCGGGCGATTTCAAAATCAAAGCGGCTAAGCTGCGCGGTGAGCCGTCTGAAGGCATGCTGTGCTCCTTCTCCGAACTGGGTATTTCCGACGATCACTCCGGCATTATTGAACTGCCGCAGGATGCGCCAGTTGGTACCGATATCCGCGAATACCTGAAGCTTGATGACAACACCATCGAAATCAGCGTAACGCCAAACCGTGCTGACTGTTTAGGCATCATCGGTGTGGCCCGCGACGTGGCCGTGCTGAACCAGACTGAACTGAACGTGCCGGAGATCGCTCCGGTTGAGGCAACCATCAGTGACGTGCTGCCGATACAGGTAGACGCGCCTGAGGCCTGCCCACGCTACCTCGGTCGTGTGGTGAAAGGTATTAACGTTAAAGCGCCAACCCCGCTGTGGATGAAAGAGAAACTGCGTCGCTGCGGTATCCGTTCTATCGATGCGGTCGTCGACGTCACCAACTATGTTCTGCTGGAGCTGGGCCAGCCAATGCACGCCTTTGATAAAGATCGTATCGAAGGTGGGATCGTCGTGCGCATGGCGAAAGAGGGCGAAACCCTGGTTCTGCTGGACGGCAGCGAAGCGAAACTGAACGCTGACACCCTGGTGATTGCCGATCACAACAAAGCGCTGGCGATGGGCGGGATCTTCGGCGGCGAGCACTCTGGCGTTAACGACGAGACGCAAAACGTCCTGCTGGAATGCGCGTTCTTCAGCCCGCTCTCCATCACCGGCCGCGCACGCCGTCACGGTCTGCACACTGATGCTTCTCACCGCTACGAGCGTGGCGTGGATCCTGCGCTGCAATACAAAGCGATGGAGCGTGCGACTCGCCTGCTGATCGACATCTGCGGCGGCGAAGCGGGTCCGGTTATCGATGTGACCAACGAAGCGACGCTGCCGAAGCGTGCGACCATTACCCTGCGCCGCAGCAAACTGGATCGTCTGATTGGTCACCACGTTGCCGATGCGCAGGTGACCGACATTCTGACGCGTCTGGGCTGCGAAGTTACTGAGGGTCAGGACGAGTGGAAAGCCGTTGCGCCGTCCTGGCGTTTTGACATGGAGATCGAGGAAGATCTGGTGGAAGAAGTGGCCCGCGTTTACGGCTACAACAACATCCCTGACGAGCCGGTGCAGGCGGGTCTGGTGATGGGCAGCCATCGCGAGGCCGATCTGTCTCTGAAGCGTGTGAAAACCATGCTGAACGACAAAGGCTACCAGGAAGTGATCACCTACAGCTTCGTTGATCCTAAGCTGCAACAGCTGATCCACCCGGGTCAGGAAGCGCTGATCCTGCCAAGCCCGATTTCCAGCGAGATGTCAGCGATGCGTCTGTCCCTGTGGACGGGACTGCTGGGTACTATCGTTTATAACCAGAACCGTCAGCAAAACCGCGTGCGTATTTTCGAAAGCGGTTTGCGCTTTGTACCGGATACTCAGGCGAATTTAGGCATCCGTCAGGATCTCATGCTGGCCGGCGCCATCAGCGGTAACCGCTTTGAAGAGCACTGGGACCTGGCAAAAGGGACGGTTGATTTCTACGATATGAAGGGCGATCTGGAAGCGATTCTCGATCTGACCGGTAAATTATCCGAAATTGAATTCCGCGCAGAAGCGATTCCAGCCCTGCATCCGGGTCAGAGTGCGGCGATCTATTTAGACGGCAAACGTGTTGGTTTCATTGGGGTTGTTCACCCGGAACTGGAACGTAAGCTGGATCTGAATGGCCGTACCATCGTATTCGAACTGGAGTGGAACCCGGTTGCAGACCGCGTCATTCCTCAGGCGCAGGACGTCTCCCGCTTCCCGGCAAACCGCCGTGATATCGCGGTTGTGGTCGCTGAAAATGTGCCCGCAGCAGATATTTTGGCCGAATGTAAGAAAGTTGGCGTAAATCAGGTAGTTGGCGTAAACTTATTTGACGTGTACCGCGGCAAGGGCGTAGCAGAAGGTTTCAAGAGCCTCGCTATTAGCCTTATCCTTCAGGATACCAGCCGTACACTCGAAGAAGAGGAGATTGCCGCTACCGTCGCCAAATGTGTAGAGGCATTAAAAGAGCGATTCCAGGCATCATTGAGGGATTGAACCTATGGCGCTTACAAAAGCTGAAATGTCAGAATATCTGTTTGATAAGCTTGGGCTTAGCAAACGGGATGCCAAAGAGCTGGTAGAGCTGTTTTTCGAAGAGATCCGTCGTGCTCTGGAAAATGGTGAGCAGGTTAAACTCTCCGGTTTTGGCAATTTTGATTTGCGAGACAAAAACCAACGTCCGGGCCGTAACCCGAAGACGGGGGAAGATATTCCCATTACAGCCCGCCGCGTGGTGACCTTCAGACCCGGACAGAAGTTAAAAAGCCGTGTCGAAAACGCAACGCCCAAAGCAGAGTAATATGAACTAACTAAAAAGGCCGCTCACGCGGCCTTTTTTCTTTGCGCTATTTGCTAAACCCGCCGTAAAATCAATGATATCTCAACCGGATAACCTATCGTCTATGCTTGATCTTGCCCGCCGCCAGCACCGCTCCGATCTTCGCCGCCTGTGTCTGCTCGGGGTGCTGTTGATTGTCGCCACCACCGTCAGCCTGTGTGCGGGCGATCGGTGGCTGGGGCCGGAAAGCTGGTTTACGCCTGAAGGACAGCTCTTTGTCTGGCAGATCCGCCTGCCGCGGACGTTGGCTGTCCTTTTAGTCGGCGCTGCGCTGGCGCTATGCGGCACGATCATGCAGGCATTATTTGAAAACCCTCTGGCGGAACCCGGGCTTCTCGGGGTCTCGAATGGCGCAGGCGTCGGGCTTATCGCCGCCGTGATGCTGGGGGGAGGCGAGCTCTCCGGCTGGGGGATTAGCCTCAGCGCCATCCTTGGCGCGCTGTTGATAACCCTTATCCTTCTGCGCTTTGCCCGCCGCCACTTATCCACCAGTCGGCTGCTGCTTGCCGGGGTAGCGTTGGGGATCATCTGTAGTGCGCTGATGACCTGGGCCGTCTACTTTTCTACCTCCTTCGATCTGCGCCAGCTAATGTACTGGATGATGGGGGGATTTGGGGGTGTTGACTGGCGTCAGGGGTGGCTGATGGTGCTCCTGATCCCGGTCATCCTGTGGACGGCGTTCCAGGCGCAGCCTCTTAATATTCTCGCGCTGGGCGAAACGTCTGCTCGCCAGCTCGGGATGCCGATTGGATTCTGGCGCAACGTGCTGGTTATCGCCATTGGCTGGATGGTAGGCGTAAGCGTGGCGCTGGCGGGGGCGATTGGCTTTATTGGGCTGGTGATCCCGCATATGCTGCGCCTGTGCGGCATTACGGACCACCGAACCCTGCTCCCGGCCTCGGCGGTTGCCGGGGCGGCAACGCTGCTGATTGCCGATATCATCGCCCGGCTCGCCCTGACGGCCGCTGAGTTGCCCATAGGCGTGGTGACCGCAACGCTGGGCGCGCCGGTCTTTATCTGGCTACTATTAAAAGCTGGACGTTAAAACACAACCTGTAAGTCAACCTGAGGGAATGCTATGCAGTCTGATATTCTGAATACCGAAGTGACGACCATTGACGGCGAGAAAACCACGCTGGAAGGCTACAAGGGCAAGGTGCTGCTCATCGTGAACGTGGCGTCGAAATGTGGCCTTACGCCGCAGTATGAACAGCTGGAAAACATTCATAAAGCCTGGGAAAAAGACGGCTTTACCGTACTCGGCTTCCCGTGCAACCAGTTCCTGGGCCAGGAGCCGGGTAGCGAAGAGGAGATTAAGACCTTTTGCAGCACAACCTATGGCGTGACGTTCCCGATGTTCAGCAAAATTGACGTGAACGGGGAAAATCGTCATCCGCTGTATGCCAAACTGGTGGCCACAGCGCCGACCGCCGTTGCGCCTGAAGAGAGTGGTTTCTATGAGCGTATGGCGAGTAAAGGCCGCGCGCCGCTCTATCCGGACGATATTCTGTGGAACTTCGAAAAATTCCTGATTGGCCGTGACGGTGAGGTCGTGCAGCGTTTTTCGCCTGACATGACGCCTGAAGATCCTATCGTGATGGAATCAATCAAGCTGGCGCTGGCGAAATAATGACGCTGCTGATGCAGCTCACGGACGTTGCCGGGAAGGGACGTCTTGAGCCTGTGACTGCCGCAGTCAACGCAGGTGAAATCCTTCACCTGGTTGGGCCAAACGGCGCCGGAAAAAGCACGCTGCTGGCGCGCATGGCGGGGCTGACCAGCGGGGAAGGGGAGATTACCTTCCTCGGGCAATCGCTCGTCGACTGGCTACCCGCTACACTTGCATCCCGTCGAAGCTATCTGGTTCAGCAGCAGGTTCCGCCCTTTGCGATGCCCGTCTGGCACTACCTGACGCTGCATCTGCCTGATAAAAATCAGGTGGGATTGCTCAACGAGGTTGCTGCGGCACTCGGGTTAGACGACAAGCTTACCCGGCAGGCAAATCAGCTTTCCGGCGGCGAGTGGCAGCGCGTGCGTCTGGCCGCCGTCATCCTTCAGATCCATCCGGCGGGAAATCCTCACGGGCGGTTGCTGCTGCTGGACGAGCCGATGAGCGGGCTGGACGTTGCCCAACAGGCAGCGCTGGATACCCTACTCAGCGCGCTGTGTCGCAAGGGGATTGCCATTGTGATGAGCAGCCATGATTTGAACCATACGTTGCGCCACGCGCATCGGGTGTGGTTGCTGGCGCGTGGCAAGCTGATTGCCAGCGGAACGCGCGACAGCGTGCTGACGGCCGCCAATCTTGCGAGCGCTTACCACATGTCGTTCCGGAGGCTGGATATTGAAGGCCACAAGATGCTCATTTCCACGGCGCAGGAATAACCTTTCTTGCACAGCTGCATAGATGCACGCTAAATTACCGAAAGAACAAAAAAAGCAGAGGATTCGTCTGAAATGCGATTCTGGTTTCTCCTTGTTGCGGCGCTCTTTCTTGCAGGATGCAGCAGCCATCGTGCACCTCCGCCCAACCCACGGCTTTCCGATTCCATTACGGTCATTGCCAGCCTGAACGATCAGCTCAGCAACTGGCGCGGCACACCTTATCGCTACGGCGGCATGAGCCGGGGCGGGGTGGATTGCTCGGGATTCGTGCTGATGACCTTCCGCGATAAATTTGACCTCCAGCTTCCGCGTGAAACGCGTATGCAGGCGAAAATCGGCACTGAAATTGATAAAGACGAGCTCCTGCCCGGCGATCTGGTCTTTTTTAAAACGGGCTCCGGAGAAAACGGCCTTCATGTCGGCATCTATGATACCGATAATCAGTTCATTCATGCCTCGACCAGCCGTGGCGTGATGCGCTCCTCTCTGGATAATGTTTACTGGCGTAAAAATTTCTGGCAGGCCAGACGTATTTAACCGCTGCATAAAAATGCAGTGCGGAGGGCCTGGCGGTGAAAATAGACGTCAGGCTTTTCTTGCGGGTTGATTAAAGTTAAATTTTTTGCCCAATTATTTATGTCCGCATGTGCCTGTTTTATCTAAAACTGGCTATTATTCAATAACCAGGATAAAATTAATTTAGATTCAGGGAAAAATCTGAAAATTAATACGGAAAGAATGAAATTAATCTTATTAAAATCAAGACAGTGGAATTGTGCCTGCAATTGCTCCAGGATGTTCTCTCTCATCTTTAATGCAGGACAAGCGCGATGATTATTACGCTAGATAATGCTTACCAGTCTGAACTTTTACTCCTTCCGGCGCGTGATAGTGCAGGTTTGCTTAAAGGTTTAGAGATTTTGGTTAACTTTACTGGCGTGGGTGCGGACGTACGGATCCCGACTGAACTGGTTATCCCACATCTTTCTCAGGAAGATGAATTAGCGCTGTTTCAGGAGAAACTGCAATTACTCGATACCTGTAAGCTATTTTTTATTCAGCATCAGTTAATTGCATGGATCAATATTACACCTGCAATTGTTGAGTTTTTATTAACTAATGAGAACGCTGTTTCAATCCTCGAGCGTTATCCGTTTCTTGAGTTTACTGTTAATGAGAACTATCCAGGTTTAAATAACGGGAAAGACGATCCCTGTCTGGCAAGAATGGCGATCCATTTCCCCTTAGTACTGGCTAACTTTGGTGCAGGGGCATCTTCCCTTAAACCGGTTTATGATGGTCTGTTCAAACGGGTGATTCTGGATAAAAACTTTATCCAGCAGCGCGCGTCGGCACTCTCGTTTGAGCCTTTTATGCGCGCTATTCTCTGGCAGATCGCGCCGCATTGTCAGTCGGTCATGGTCTCGGGAATTGACGATCACGGCATCTTACAACGCGTGCTGCCCTTCAATTTTGGTGCAATGCAGGGAAGCCTGTGGCCTGCCGTCCCGGCAGAGCGGGTCACGACTCTCGTTCAGCAATAACCCCTTTCTTCGCCCGTGTTTACGTCCAGGGAAACCCTCTACACTTAAAGCAGGAGGACTTATGACCCTGTCTTTTACTGCTCACTGGCACGATGAATTACCCGGCTTTTACACCGCGCTTAAGCCAACGCCATTACAGAACGCGCGTCTTATCTGGCATAACGATGCATTAGCGGATTCGCTTGGCATCCCTTCGACGCTTTTTCAGCCAGAAAAAGGCGCCGGCGTCTGGGGCGGCGAAACGCTGCTCCCGGGCATGAAGCCGCTGGCTCAGGTCTACAGCGGACATCAGTTTGGCGTCTGGGCCGGACAGCTCGGCGATGGCCGCGGCATCCTGCTGGGTGAACAACTTCTGCCGAATGGCGAAACGCTCGACTGGCACCTGAAAGGGGCAGGGCTAACCCCGTACTCACGCATGGGGGATGGCCGCGCGGTGCTGCGTTCAACCATCCGTGAAGGTCTGGCTTCCGAGGCGATGCATGCCCTGGGGATCCCCACCTCACGCGCGCTGTCCATTGTCACCAGCGACACGCCGGTGGCCCGGGAAACGATGGAGCAGGGGGCGATGCTGATCCGCGTGGCGGAAAGCCATCTGCGTTTCGGTCATTTTGAACACTTCTACTATCGCCGCGAGCCGGATAAGGTCCGCCAGCTTGCCGATTACGCCCTTCGCCGTCACTGGCCGCACCTGCAAAACGAGCCGGACCGCTATGTTCTCTGGTTCCGTGATATTGTCGCGCGCACTGCCGCAATGATTGCCCGCTGGCAGGCCGTCGGCTTTGCCCACGGGGTGATGAATACCGACAACATGTCCCTGTTAGGGCTGACGTTTGACTACGGTCCGTACGGCTTCCTTGATGACTATCAGCCGGGTTACATCTGTAACCATTCGGACTATCAGGGGCGTTACCGTTTCGACAACCAGCCTGCGGTGGGGCTGTGGAACCTTCAGCGGCTTGCGCAAAGCCTGTCGCCGTTTATCGACGTCGATGCCCTGAACGATGCGCTGGACAGCTATCAGGAGATCCTGCTGCGGGAATATGGTGTGTTAATGCGCAACAAGCTGGGGCTGATGACGCAGGAAAAAGGCGATAACGCGCTGTTGAATGGGCTGTTTGCCATCATGGCGCGTGAAGGCAGCGACTATACCCGAACCTTCCGTATGCTGAGCCAGACCGCGCAGCAGAGCGCCGCGTCACCGCTGCGCGACGAGTTCATCGATCGTCAGGCGTTTGATGACTGGTTTGCCGTTTACCGGACGCGTTTACAGCAGGAACAGATTGATGACGATACCCGCCAGGCGCGGATGAAGGCGGTTAACCCGGCGATGGTGTTGCGCAACTGGCTGGCGCAGCGGGCCATTGAGCAGGCAGAGCAGGGGGATTATACCGAGCTGCATCGGCTGCATATCGCCCTGCGCACGCCGTTTGCCGACCGGGAGGATGACTATGTCAGCCGCCCGCCGGACTGGGGCAAGCGGCTGGAAGTGAGCTGCTCAAGCTAAGGGGCGAGAAAAACCTGCGGTGCGGCGTGCGCCGGATGTCTGCCGACGTGCACCTGCGCACCGTACCAGTGTGCCAGCGCGTCGGCCTGCAAAACCGTCTCCGGTATGCCCTGAGAAACAATCCTGCCGTTGTGTAACAGCAGGATCCGGTCCGACCATAATGCGGCAAGATTGAGATCGTGCAGCACCACGCAGGCGTGAAGATGGCCCTGACGGGTCAGCGATTTCAACAGGCGCAGCAGATGCTGCTGGTGGTAGAGATCCAGCGCTGAAGTGGGTTCGTCGAGAAACAGCCAGCCGCGCGGCGTTCCGTCACGCCACAGCTGCGCCAGCGCGCGGGCGAGCTGGACGCGCTGCTGCTCGCCGCCGGAGAGGGCATGATAACGCCTGCCGGCCAGCGGCAGGCAACCGGTCAGCTGCAACACCTCACGCACAATCGACGGTTCCGGGTGACGCGTCCAGGGCGCACGCCCCATTCCAACGATCTCCTCCACCTGCCAGTCAAATCCAGGCTGAGACTGCTGGCGCATCACCGCCCGATAGCGGGACAGCGTCTGCGGATGCCATTCATCCAGCGCTTTTCCCGCCAGCGAACAGCCGCCGCTGTCGGGTTTCAGGTAGCCGGTCAGCAGCCGCAGCAGCGTGGATTTCCCCGCGCCGTTGGGGCCGATCAATGTAACCAGCTCTCCCTGCGATAGTGACAGCGAAACGTTATCTGTCAGCGTGCGGCCAGACCGGGTAAAAGTAAGATTTTCAGCCGTATAACGTTCAGCCATGCTGTTCTCCACGACGAAAAATGAGCCATAAGAACCAGGGAGCGCCAAGGATACTGGTGAGCAGGCCGACCGGCATTTCTGCCGGAGCGACCAGGGTGCGCGCGACCGTATCCGCCACCAGCAGCAGTAAAGCGCCCGCGAGTACCGTGCCGGGGAGGGTTGCCCGGTGATCGGCGCCCAGCCACATGCGCATCAGGTGCGGCACCACGAGTCCGACAAAGCCAATCACGCCGCTGACGGCGACAGCCGCAGCGACCAGCAGGGCGCTGCATAACAGTAATATTCGCTGTACAAGGGCAACGTCCACGCCAAGGTAATGCGCTTCCTCTTCACCCAGTTGCAGTAAATTTAATGCGCTGGCACAACGCCAGATCGTCAGAACGGCAGGCACCATCAGCGAGGTCACGGCGAGCAGCGTTGACCACTGTGCCTGACCAAGACTTCCCATTCCCCAGAGTGAAAGCTGACGCAGCTGGGCGTCATTGCTGACCCACGAAAGCACACCCACTGCCGCACCGCACAGGGCATTGATGGCGATACCCACCAGCAACAGACGTGACAGAGAGGGGTCACGCCGCTTGCTGAGCAGGAAGATCACGCCAGTGGCTGCCAGCGCCCCAAGAAATGCCGCCAGCATAGGGGCGTAAAGCATCACCAGCGCGGGCAGCGAGAGCGGGAGCACCACCCACAGGGCGACGGCCAGCGCCGCACCGCTGCTGATCCCGAGCAGGCCCGGGTCGGCCAGTGGATTGCGGAACAGCCCCTGCATGACGCAGCCGGCGAGCGCCAGCGATCCGCCAATCACCAGCGCCAGCAGCACGCGGGGCAGACGGATGGTAAGCCAGATCTGGCGTAGCGTCTCATCGCTGCCGCTCCACAGCACGTTCACCGGCAGGCGTAACGCCCCAAAACCGGTGGCCATGAACGTCATGACGGTAAGCAACCCCGCCAGAATCCATAACGATAACGTGATGCGCCGGGACATCAGGGCAGTTGCTCCGCTCTGGCACGCAGCTGTTGTATGGCTTTCGGCGTGCGGACGCTGAAGCCCAGCAGGGCCATATCATCAATAGCCAGCATCTGCTTGCTTCGTCCCGCTGGCGTTTGCGCCAGACCGGGCAGTTTCCACAGATTTTCTTCGCCGCCCAGCGCGTTAAGACCGTCCTGCGAAATCACCACCAGATCTGGCTGGCTGGCCATCACCCCCTCCTGGGAAAGCGGCTGATAGCGGGTAAAGCCCTGCATGGCGTTCTGCAACCCGGCGGCGCGTATTGCCGCATCCGCGCCGGTCTGTTGCCCGGCCGCCATTGCGGTCATTCCGCCGTGGCTGAGGATAAACAGCACCCGCTTGTTGAGCGGTGTTGAGGGCAGTGCCGCCAGCGCCTGACGCAGCGAGTTGCGCAGGGTTTCCCCTTGCGCCTCATGATGCGTCGCCTGAGCTATCACTCGTACTTTTTCGTCAATCGCGCGCAGGACAGGCGTGCCGGGAACGGTAACCACCCGGACGTGGCTCTGTTCAACCTGTTTCAGCGCCAGAGAGGGCTGCGCCTGGTCGCTTGCCAGCACCAGCGTCGGGCGTACGGACAAAATCCCCTCCGCATTCAGCTGGCGAAGATACCCCACGTCAGGCAGCGCGTTTGTCGCCTGCGGCCACTGGCTGGTACTGTCGCGCGCAACCAGAGAAGACTCCGCGCCGAGGGCGTAGACGATCTCCGTCACGTCGCCGCCGAGGGCGACAATTCTCTCCGGCGCGGCGACGGCGACCAGCGGCAGGGCGCAGAGCAGGGCGAACCAGTGTTTCATGCGGCCAGCCCTTCTGGCGTCAGGGCGTCAATCTGGCGGCGCCACTGGCTCTGCTCAGGCTCGCCTTCGGTACGCTGCCCGTAGAGCTGGGCGATCTGAGTGCCGTCCGCAGCAAACAGCTCCAGGCTGGTAACGTGTCCGTCCGCCGTAGGCTTACGCGTTACCCACGTCTCGGCGATAGTCTCCTCCAGCAGATGCAGGGTAAAGGTTGGGTTGAAGATGTTCAGCCAGCCCTTCATGGGCGTCAGTTTTTCCACCACACCGGTGAAGATCTGCACGCAGCCGCGGTTGCCGACGAAGATCATGATTTCGTTTCCGTCCTGTCGCGCCGTCTCCAGCAGCTGTGCCAGCGCGCTGTTATCCACCTTACAGGCCAGATCGTCACTCACCAGACGAAACGCCTGCTGGCGGCTCAGGTTATGGCGCTTTAGTAAGCTAAAGAACTGATGCACATCGGTCATGGCGCGCCACTCTTTCTCCACCGAGCCTGCATCAGCACCGTCGGAATGCGCAGGGGCATCGACAGCCTTCAGTGCCAGAGTGGGGTTATCGGCAATGATAAAACGGGTCAGCACGTCGCCCCAGGCGGCAACGTCGGTGTGATCCGTGGTGTAGACCTTCAGTAAAGCGTCGCCCTGATGATCGAAGAACTGAATGCTCTGACGTTCGCCGCGGGAGGTCGTTTCACTTATGTGGAACGCGCTCGCCCACTGGTTGAGGAACAAACGCAGATCCAGCGCGCGCGGATTCAGCACCAGCCCGGCGTGGCCGCCGAGGTGCTGGTTAGTAAACGCCCCGACCTGTTCGTGAACGGCGTATTCGTTACGGCAGATGCATTTGGTTTCCCCCACCGACTCCAGCGCTGCCAGAATCTCACGGATTTCACCGCGCAGCCGCCAGGCGTCGTGTCCAACGCGCGCAAATGCCAGCTCTGCTTCGCTGATGTGCATTAATCCGGCGATATCACGGGCATACTTACCCGGATGTTCTTCTTTAAGCTCAAGCCAGCGTGTGTAGTGGCCCATAATCTTATCCTTCTGAATCGTTGCCCCGAAGGGAATTACCATTGATAACTGACGAAGATCTTGCCGTTGCGGCCATCCTGCGGGATGCCTTGTGGTGACCAGTAGGCTTTGTCGAAGGCGTTCCCCAGCACGAGGGTGGTGGTGATGCCTTTGAACTGCTGCTGACCTTTATAGCTGACGTAGAAATCATTCACTGCGTAGCCAGGCTGCTCGCTGTAGCTGCTGCTGATGTGCGTTGAACGTTCGACGAAGGTGCCGATCCAGCCCACGGAGAAGCCGCTTTGCGCCACGGGGATATCCAGCTTGCTGGTGACGGTGTCCGGGTTGATGCTGGAGATGTATTCGCCCGTGTCGGTATCTTTCCCGCGTGTGCGGTTGTAGGCCACGTCCAGGTTGAACAGACTGGTCGCGTAGGTCGCCATCATGTCCCAGCCCCAGATTTTGGCATTTGGTACGTTATAGGACATGGTGGTGGCCGCCGCAAAATCGACGGTAGTGGAGATGTAATCTTTCGCTTTGGTGTCGAAGTAGCTGGCTTTGAACTCCAGCGCGTCGTTGGCGAGCAGCAGATCGTCAAAACGTAGCCCAAAACCGAACTCCTGGGTTTCGTTAGTTTCCGGACGCAGGTTCGGGTTCGGCACCCAGTAGTTGGTGTAGAAGCTGCCGATAGAGAAGTGCTTCGAGTCGTTATACATCTCGCCCATCGTTGGCGCGCGGAAGGCCTGGGCGTAAGAGCCGAACAGCATCAGCCAGTCGGCTGGACTCACGGTTAACCCGGCGCGTGATGACCACTTATCCGCATCCACGTCGTCGTAACCGTCGCTGCTGCCGCGGTAGTTGTCGTAACGCGTCCCGCCGAGAAGCGTTACCGGCAGGTCGCGCAGGGTGATCTCATCCTGCAACCAGCCGGAGCTGAAGTCGATTTTCGCGTCCGGGAAGCCGGTGGTCGCGCCGCCAGGGTGTTGCTCCTGACGATAGTATTCCCCGCCGTAGGTCAGCAGGTGCGAGGCGAAGGAGTCGCTGAACAGGCGGGTGCGGTTTTCCACTTTGCCGCCTTTGGTAGTCTGCTTACGGAACTCGCCGCTGGCGTCGATGTTCTGGGCGTTGATCCGCGCTTCGGACCAGTAAATTTTCGCATCGGCGTTCAGCCAGTCGTTTCCGGCTGGCGCAATGCGGTAGCCAAGCTGGGCATCGCGCTGAATGGTGGAACGATCGGTCATCGGGTTACTGCTGCTGGCATCCGTGGTCTGCGGATTTTTCGGCTCCTGCGCGTCGTTGTTGTAGTAGCGCAGGGAGCCACTCAGCGTCTGCGCCGGATCGATTTTCCAGCTGCCTTTCGCCAGCATATTGTTGATGGATTCGTCGTTTGGCGCCCTCGCGCCGTCACTCTGGCGAATGTCGCCGCGATCGCGGCTGGACCAGGAGACCAGACCGTCCAGGGTATCGGTGCGGCCATAGGCGCTGGCACCCATCCCGATGCTGTGATCGCCCGTTGCACCGGTAGCAAATACGCGATAGCCGCTGTTTTTACCTGCATCCAGCAGATCGCTGGCGTCGACGGTGTCATACGAAATTACGCCGCCCAGCGCGCCGCTGCCGTACAGCAAGGCGGAAGGACCACGTACTACTTCAATACGTTTGATCAGCGCCGGATCGAGGAACGTGCTGTTCAGGTGTCCGGTATCAGTGCCCTGGCGCACGCCATCCACCAGTATCAGCACGCCACGGCGGTCATAGCCCCGGAGGTTAACGTCCTGACCGTTGGTGCGCCCGGTGCCGTCCAGCGTCAGACCGGGCACCTTGCGCAGCAGGTCGGCGGCGGAGCTGGCGGTCTGGTTTTCCGGCGCGGTGGCGTCAATCACGCTCACCATCATGGGGGCTTCAAAGGCGCTGCGGGCATTGCCGGTGGCGGTGACGGTGATCTCGTCTGCGGCGGCAAACGTAACGCCCGGCAGGGTGCTGACAATCGCCAGCGCCAGAAGAGACGGGCGTAAAGACGCGGATTGCAGGTGTGGCATAGCAACTCTCCATAAGAATTGAAAAGCGCTGGCTGCCTGGGGATCACCTGGGTGGCTGGCGAATGTGTTGTCTGGTTTATTTAGTCAGGATCAGTTTTCCGGCATTGGTCTGGCGCAGCAGGTAGTGCTGGCCGTCATGCTCGATAATGACCCGTCCCTCCTCACCCAACAGGCTTTTGCTGTCGATTCGGCGATCGGTGGGAGCAGGGGACGGCGCTGTGTGTGTTTTTGTTGGCGTTGCCGCGCTGTTATCGGTAGGTGACATAATGTTTATAAATAACAATCAATGTAACAATGATAATCATTATCAATAAACTGCAAATTCACGGCAAGCGTTTTTGTGAAAATTGTGTGACGGGATCAAATTTGGGGGAGAGGTGCGGTCTGATGCCCTCACCCCGACCCTCTCCCACGGGGAGAGGGAGAAGGGCACGTACCGTAGGCCGGGTAAGCGCAGCGTCACCCGGCAGGATTTTAAAAGCGCGTGTCCACGGCTGAAGCCAGCTTCTCCAGCAGCAGCTCGCTGTCTTCCCAGCTCAGGCACGGGTCGGTGATTGACTGGCCGTAGACCATTTGCTGTCCGGCGACGATCTTCTGCGTGCCTTCTTTGATAAAACTCTCCGCCATAATTCCTGCAATGGCGGTCGAGCCGCTGCGGATCTGCTGGCAAACTTCCTCGCAGACGTCCAGCTGGCGGCGGTGCTGTTTCTGACAGTTGCCGTGGCTGAAATCCACCACCAGATGCTCCGGCAGGTCAAATTCCGCCAGCGTTTCGCAGGCGGCGGCAATATCTTCTGCATGGTAATTCGGTTTTTTACCGCCACGCATAATGATATGTCCGAACGGGTTGCCGCTGGTCTGGTAGATGGTCATCTGGCCGTTTTTATCCGGGGAGAGGAACATATGGCTGGCGCGTGACGCGCGGATGGCATCTACGGCAATTCGGGTATTGCCGTCCGTTCCGTTTTTGAAGCCCACCGGACAGGAGAGCGCCGACGCCATTTCACGGTGGATCTGGCTTTCGGTGGTACGTGCGCCAATCGCGCCCCAGCTAATGAGGTCGGCAATAAACTGTCCGGTCACCATATCCAGAAATTCGGTGGCAGTTGGCACGCCCAGTTCGTTAACCTGTAACAGCAGCTTGCGCGCCAGCGTAATACCGTGATTCACCCGGTAGCTACCGTTCAGATCGGGATCGGAAATCAATCCTTTCCAGCCCACGACGGTACGGGGCTTTTCAAAGTAGGTACGCATCACGATCTCCAGGCGATCCTGATACGTGCCGCGCAGCGTCTGAAGGCGTTGTGCATAATCCATTGCCGCGTCGAGGTCGTGGATGGAGCAGGGGCCAATCACCACCAGAAGACGTTTGTCTTCACCATTGAGAATTTTTTCGATGCGGCGACGGGAGGCCGTCACATGGTCCGCCACCTCGGCGGAAACGGGATGCAGCCGGGCCAGTTCAGCCGGTGTGACCAGGCTATCAATGCGCGCGGTGCGCAGTTCGTCGGTTTTATTCATGGAATGTCTCAGAAATTTTTTGCTTCATCGGCAGACTACCGGGAAGTGATGGGCATCACCTTAAACCAATCCCTGCTGATTTCAAGTTCGGGGCACGTCGCCCCGAGGATGGCGTAATAATAACTGAAACCGGAATAATGTACTAGCATATTAGTACATGCGGCGATTCAGCCCCATGATATCGAGGATTTTGGTGGCAATTTCTTCTACTGAATAGTTGGTACTGTTCAGCCAGGGAATTTGATTTTTCCGGTACAGCGCTTCGACTTCGGAGACTTCCATTCGGCACTGGCGCATCGAGGCGTAGCGGCTGTTCTCGCGACGTTCTTCGCGGATCGCTGCCAGTCGTTCCGGGTTGATGGTCAGCCCAAACAGCTTATGCTGGAGCGGCTTGAGCGCGGCGGGCAGCACCAGGTTATCCATATCATCGGCAATAAAGGGGTAGTTGGCGGCGCGAATGCCAAACTGCATGGCCAGGTAAAGGCTGGTGGGGGTTTTACCGCAGCGCGACACGCCGAGCAAAATCACCTGCGCCTGGTCGAGATTGCGCAGGGAGATCCCGTCGTCGTGCGCCAGGGTGTAGTCAATGGCGGCAATACGCGCATCGTATTTGGTCAGGTTGCCGGGGTTCAACCCGTGGGTACGGTGGGCGATCGGCGTTGGGTCGAGCTTCAGCTCGCTTTGCAAGGGAGCAACCAGCGCCTGCACGATGTCCTGACAGAAGCCCTCGCTTTGCAAAATGATGTTGCGGATCTCAGGGATCACAATGGAATAGAACACCAGCGGACGAACGCCGGTCTGCTGGTAAATGGCGTCGATCTGGTCCTTGACCGCTTTGGCCCGGCTCTCATTTTCCACGAACGGCAACGTGATGCTGTTTATCGATACCGGAAACTGCGACATCACCGCGTGTCCCAGCACCTCGGCGGTTATCGCCGTCCCATCAGAAATATAAAAAACGTGGCGATCGACAGCATTATCCATTTTATCCACCCTGAATAGCGTACGTAATTGCCTGAAAGCATAAATTAAAAAAGTTAATTTCACAGCAAAGAACTTATCTGAATTTAAAATGAAATGGTGTTTTTGATTTTCCTGAAAAGTGGATTTCATTTTTCGAATAGCGGCTTTATTTCTATGATTTTTGCCGGAATCTATAGGAATCATCGGGTTAGCGAGTGCCGGGAAACTGTCCGAAAAGTTGAAAATTTAAATTGCTTACACGATTCACCGTTTTTTTAGCGGAAATAAATATGCCAGTATAAATACGTAGTCAGGTGTTTCTTACTCCGATCAAATATCACAAAAGGATTGTTTCGATGTCCAACAATGGCTCGTCACCGCTGGTGCTTTGGTATAACCAACTCGGCATGAATGATGTAGACAGAGTTGGGGGCAAAAATGCCTCCCTGGGTGAAATGATTACAAATCTGTCCGGTATGGGTGTCTCCGTACCTAACGGGTTTGCCACAACCGCCGATGCGTTTAACCTGTTTTTAGACCAGAGCGGTGTAAACCAGCGCATTTACGACCTGCTGGATAAAACGGATATTGATGATGTCACCGAGCTTGCCAAAGCCGGCGCGCAAATCCGCCAGTGGATTATCGACACACCTTTCCAGCCGGAACTGGAAAAAGCCATTCACGACGCGTACAACCAGCTCTCCGCTGACGACGCGCAGGCCTCCTTTGCCGTGCGCTCTTCCGCCACCGCGGAAGATATGCCGGACGCCTCTTTCGCCGGTCAGCAGGAAACGTTCCTGAACGTTCAGGGTTACGATGCGGTGCTGGTGGCGGTGAAGCACGTGTTTGCTTCCCTGTTTAATGACCGCGCCATCTCCTATCGCGTGCACCAGGGCTACGACCATCGCGGCGTCGCGCTTTCCGCCGGCGTGCAGCGCATGGTGCGCTCGGACGTAGGCTCTTCCGGCGTGATGTTCTCTATCGACACTGAATCCGGCTTCGACCAGGTGGTGTTTATCACCTCCGCATGGGGTCTGGGCGAGATGGTGGTGCAGGGGGCAGTGAACCCTGACGAATTCTACGTGCACAAGCCTACGCTGGCGGCTAACCGTCCGGCAGTGGTACGTCGCACCATGGGTTCGAAAAAAATTCGCATGATCTATGCTCCGACGCAAGAGCATGGCAAACAGGTCACCATTGAAGATGTGCCGCAGGAGCAGCGGGATCGCTTCTCACTGACCGACGCCGAAGTGGAAGAGCTGGCGAAGCAGGCGGTGCAGATTGAAAAACACTATGGCCGTCCAATGGACATCGAGTGGGCGAAAGACGGACACACCGGCAAGCTGTTTATCGTGCAGGCGCGTCCGGAAACCGTACGTTCACGCGGTCAGGTCATGGAGCGCTACACCCTGCACGCGCAGGGCAAAATTGTCGCGGAAGGCCGCGCAATTGGTCACCGCATCGGTGCCGGTCCGGTGAAAGTGATCCACGACATCAGCGAGATGAACCGCATTCAGCCTGGCGACGTGCTGGTGACCGATATGACCGACCCGGACTGGGAACCGATTATGAAAAAAGCGGCTGCCATCGTCACCAACCGCGGCGGCCGTACCTGTCACGCGGCTATTATCGCCCGTGAGCTGGGGATCCCGGCGGTAGTCGGCTGCGGTGATGCCACCGAGCGCATGAAGGACGACCAGAAGGTGACGGTCTCCTGTGCCGAAGGCGATACCGGCTACGTGTATGCCGATATCCTCGACTTCAGCGTGAAAAGCTCCAGCGTGGATACCATGCCGGACCTGCCGCTGAAGATCATGATGAACGTCGGCAACCCGGACCGCGCGTTTGACTTCGCCTGCCTGCCGAACGAAGGCGTGGGCCTGGCGCGTCTGGAATTTATTATTAACCGTATGATCGGGGTGCACCCGCGTGCGCTGCTGGAGTTCGACGACCAGGACGCAAAACTGCAAAACGAAATCCGCGAGATGATGAAGGGTTACGACTCGCCGAGAGAGTTCTATGTGGGTCGTCTGACGGAAGGGATCGCCACGCTCGGCGCGGCCTTCTACCCGAAACGCGTGATCGTGCGTCTGTCGGACTTTAAGTCCAACGAATACGCCAACCTGGTGGGCGGCGAACGCTACGAGCCGGAAGAAGAGAACCCGATGCTGGGCTTCCGCGGCGCCGGGCGCTACGTGTCGGAAAGCTTCCGCGACTGCTTCGCGCTGGAGTGCGAGGCGGTAAAACGCGTGCGCAACGACATGGGGCTGACCAACGTGGAAATCATGATCCCGTTCGTCCGTACCGTGGATCAGGCGAAGGCGGTGGTTGATGAGCTGGCGCGTCAGGGGCTGAAGCGCGGCGAGAACGGGCTGAAGATCATCATGATGTGTGAAATTCCGTCCAACGCCCTGCTGGCCGAGCAGTTCCTGGAGCACTTCGACGGCTTCTCCATTGGCTCGAATGACATGACGCAGCTGGCGCTCGGCCTGGACCGCGACTCCGGCGTCGTCTCTGAGCTGTTCGATGAGCGTAACGAGGCGGTGAAAGCGCTGCTCTCCATGGCCATCCGCGCGGCGAAGAAACAGGGGAAATATGTCGGGATTTGCGGCCAGGGTCCTTCTGACCATGAAGACTTTGCGGCCTGGCTGATGGATGAGGGGATTGATAGCCTCTCCCTGAACCCGGACACCGTGGTGCAGACCTGGCTGAGCCTGGCAGAGCTGAACAAGTAAAACCTGCACAACCTGAAAAAGGCGAGGATATCTGTCCTCGCCTTTTTTATTTTCCTGCGAATATGCTCACCATCACAAATAAAGCAAAAAAACCAAATATCATAATTTATCTGTTAATTTAGACAATTGTTAGCGGGCAGGGCGTTGCTAATACTTGAGCCTTACCGCGTACATCCGTCGGGATGATGCGCGACTGGTTGAAATACGTTTTAACCTGATAAAAAGGCAAATAACAATGACAATCTCCTCTGTATTACGTACCAAAGATAAAATAGGTTATGGCCTCGGCGATATGGCCAGCGCGCTGGTCTGGCAAACGGCAACGTTATTTCTCGCTTATTTCTATACGGACGTATTCGGTTTGCCTGCGGCCATTATGGGCACCATGTTTTTAGTGGTGCGCGTGGTCGATGCGTTTGTCGACCCGTGCATTGGCGCGCTGGTGGACCGCACTCAGACCCGCCACGGTCGTTTTCGTCCCTGGCTGCTCTGGTTTGCCATTCCGTTTGGCGTGAGCTGCCTGATTACCTTCTACGTACCTGATGCCGGGGCGACGGCGAAAATTGTCTATGCCTGCGTAACCTATGCCATCCTGAGTCTGATCTATTCCGCGATTAACGTCCCTTACTGTGCCATGCCTGGCGCGCTGACGCTCGACACGCGCGAACGCCACTCGCTGCAATCCTGGCGCTTTGGCCTGTCGTTTATCGGCGGGTTGATTGTAACCGTCATCGCGCTGCCGCTGGTCTCATTATTAGGCCAGGGGAATGTGCAAAAAGGCTATTTCTATGCCATGAGCCTGATGGGGCTGCTGGGTATTGTTTTATTCTTCTGCTGCTTCTTTATGACCCGGGAGCGTTACTCGCCGCGCAATGACACCTCCGGCTCGATGCTGACGGATTTAAAACTGCTGGCCGCCAATAGCCAGTGGCGAATTGTTTTTCTGTTTAATATTTTACTGTTAACCGCCGTCGTGACGCGTGGCTCTGCGACCATGTATTACGTTAACTATGTTCTGTTACGTCCGGAACTGGTTTTTGCCTTTATTGTTTCCGGCATGGTGGCCTCCTTAAGCGGCGCATTATTATCTGAACGCCTGCTGGGCAAATTTGACCGGGTGCGTGCCTATCAGTGGACCATTATTTCTTTCGTTATTTTTGGCGCGCTGATTTTCTTCATTCCGCCTTCACAGGTGTGGCTGATATTCGGTCTGAATATTGTGTTTAGTTTTATTCAGAACCTGACCACGCCGCTGCAATGGACCATGTTCTCCGATGTGGTGGACTACGAAGAACACCGTAGCGGCCGCCGCCTTGACGGGCTGGTCTTTTCTACCGCCCTGTTTGCCATCAAGTTTGGGCTGGCGCTGGGCGGGGCGGTGGTCGGTTGGGTGCTTGGCATGGTGGATTACGCGCCGGGTCAGGCAAACCAGGCGCCTCACGTTCTCGCAACCATCAATGCCCTGTTCACCCTGATCCCCTGCGCGCTGTTCCTCTGCATGGTGGCTCTCCTTGCCATCTACAAACTTAACAGCCGACTGGTGGACAGCATCGCCCGCGAGCTGGCCAGCAAACGCGATAGTCGAAACGATACGGGGCAGCTCAGCCCGGCAACCCAATCCGCACTACAGGAGTAAACCATGACTGCGATCTACAAGGACGCGGGACGTTCCGTACACGAGCGTGTCGCTGATTTACTGGCGCGTATGACGCCGGAAGAGAAATTTGCCCAGATGCACGCGTACTGGCTGATCCTTGATGAACACGGCAACCACCGCGAGCGCAGCGATCTGAGCGATGAATTCGCCGGCGTGAGTGAACAGGCGTCCCTCAGCGAAAGGCTGAAGCTGGGCGTCGGGCAGATCACCCGCCCGCTCGGCACGCACATTGTTGATGCAAAAACCGGCGTGCGTGCCGCCAACCGCCTGCAACGCATGATGATGGAGGAGACCCGGCTCGGCATTCCGGCGCTGTTTCATGAAGAGTGTCTGGTAGGGCTGCTGTGCAAAGATGCAACGCTGTTCCCGTCGTCGCTGAACTACGGTTCTACCTGGGACCCGGCGCTGGTGCAGCGGGCGGCGGAGCAGATTGGCAAAGAGGCCCGATCCGTCGGGTGCCAGCAGGGACTGGCCCCGGTGCTGGATGTCTCGCGCGATGTGCGCTGGGGACGGACGGAAGAGACCTTTGGGGAAGATCCGTGGCTGGTAGGGGTGATGGCGACGGCGTACGTGAAGGGGTTGCAGGGCGATAAGCGCGATCTGCTGGCGACCCTGAAACATTACGTCGGCCACTCCTTCAGCGAAGGGGCGCGCAATCATGCGCCGGTCCATCTCGGTTTCAGCGAGCTTAACGATACCTTCCTGCTGCCGTTTGAGATGGCGGTAAAGCTGGCCAACGCCGGTTCGGTGATGCCAGCCTATCACGACATTGATAATCAGCCAGGGCACAGCGACCATTTTCTGCTCACCACCGTGCTGCGTGAACAGTGGGGCTTCGACGGCATTATCGTGGCGGATTACGGCGGCGTCAGCCTGCTGCACCAGCACCACGGGATTTCTCACGATCCAGCGGAATCGGCGGCTCTGGCGTTTAACGCCGGGCTGGACGTGGAACTGCCGAAGGATGACTGCGCGCGTCATCTGGCTGAAGCGGTAGAGCGTGGGCTCATCTCAATGGCGAAAGTGGATGAGATTGTGGCGCGCGTGCTAAGTGAAAAATTCCGTCTCGGGCTGTTTGAAAAACCGTACGCCGACGAAGACGGTATCGATTTGCAGAATGAGGCGACCCGGCAGGTGGCGCGCGAGGTGGCAACAAAATCGATCACGCTGCTGGAAAATAACGGCATTTTGCCCCTCGGCGGAAAACCCCGTGTAGCGGTAGTGGGGCCGACGGCGGACGATCCACTGGCGTTACTGAGCGGCTACAGCTTCCCGGTTCACCTGATTATCAGCGATATGGTTGAAGAGACCTCGCAGGTGACTACCCCGCGCGCGGCGCTGGAACAGTACCTTGGCGCATCACAGATACGTTACGCCAAAGGGTGCCACATTATCGAAAAACGGATGGCGGGCGCACCGGTGTTCCCGGGCGACAGCGGCGGTAAGCCGATGCAGCAATCGCCGGTTTCACAACGCACGGATTTGATCCCCGACGCCGTGAGCGCGGCAAAAGAGAGTGACGTGGTGGTGGCCTGCGTGGGCGACCTCGCCGGGCTATTCCAGAGCGGCACCGTGGGGGAAGGTTCGGATACCGATTCGCTGGATCTGCCGGGCGTGCAGCAACAGCTGCTGGAGGCGCTGGTGGCAACTGGTAAGCCAGTGATTGTCGTCATGACGGGTGGGCGTCCTTATAACCTTCAGGGGCTGGAAGAGAAGGTGGCCGCGCTGATGATGGCCTGGGCGCCGGGGCAGGAAGGGGGCTGGGCGATTGCCGATGTCTTAACCGGCCGCGCGGAGCCGCAGGGCAGGCTGGTAGTGAGCGTGCCGAAAAACGCCGGGGCGATGCCGTACTACTATAACCACAAGCTGAAAAGCGGCGGCACGCCGTTTGCGTTCCATTTCGGCGCACTTTACCCGTTCGGTTACGGTCTCGGCTGGACGCAGTTTCGCTGGGGCGCGGCCCGCCTGACGGAAAGCCGCGTCCCGATCGACGGAGAGGTGGCGTTAAGCGTCGATATCACCAACACCGGCGAGCGCAGCGGCAGCGAAGTGGTACAGGTGTACGTACGCGATAAGGTCGCCACGCAGGTGCGTCCGCTTCAGGAGCTGAAAGCGTTCCAGCGCGTTACGCTTTCACCGGGAGAAACCGCCACGCTGACCTTTACCCTGCCGGTGGAGATGTTTAATTTCACCCGCCGGGACGGGAAGCGGATTGTCGAGCCAGGGGAATTTGAGCTACAGGTTGGCGCGTCCTCGGCGGGTATACGCGAGGTGGTGAACGTGCTGGTAACCGGGGAGACGCGGGAGCTGGCGGGGGAATGGCGTATGCTCAGCCGCTGTGACATTACACGGGCGTAAAAAGGATAAAAAAAAGCCCATCGTGGGAGATGGGCAAAGACTACACACAGCAATTCGTTGTTTCACTCAGGGGATTTCCATGCTTATAAATCAAGGTGTTGATTTATAACCGTGTCTTAATAGTAGGCATGCCAGGATTTTGAGTCGATCGGATTCGTCTCAATAGTTAAAGGCAGGTAAAGATTTCTTGAAGAGAATGACGGTTTTAGGCAGAAAAAGGCGGGTCTGACCAGTGTGCAGAGAATAAATAGTTTAGCAACGTTTAAGTATTGCTGTGGAGAGTGTAGCCGGGTAAGCGTTAGCGCCACCCGGCCTACGTTCTTACTGCGCGTTCTTATCTTCCAGTTCTTCAAGTTCGCTTAAGATGACGTCAGGGTCGGTTCCCGGCGGCGGCACTTCATGCACCCAGGCGGAGAAGAGACGCCAGGTTACCGCAAGCAGCACCGGACCGATGAACAGGCCAATCATGCCGAAGGCAATTAACCCCCCGATCACCCCGGACAGGATCAGAATCAGCGGCAGGTCAGCGCCCATGCGGATGAGGAGGGGACGGATCACGTTATCCATGGTGCCCACCACGCAACTCCAGACCAGTAGCACCGTGCCCCAGGTCGTGTCCCCCGTCCAGTAAAGCCAGATAATGCAGGGAACCAGCACCAGCAGCGGACCGAGCTGAGCCAGACAGGTCATCAGCATGACGACGGTGAAAATGGTGGCATAAGGTACGCCGGAAATTGCCAGCCCGATTCCGCCAAGTACAGCCTGCACCAGCGCTGTGACCACCACGCCGAGCGCTACCGCGCGGACGGCCTGGGCTGCCAGCAGCACGGCCGCATCGCCGCGTTTACCTGCCAGTCGGGTGGCGAAATGACGTACCCCCAGCGCAACCTGCTCGCCGCGCCAGTACAGCAGGGCGCTGAAGACCAGCATCAACGTACAGTGCATCATGAAGCGACCAATGTGCGCAGCCTGCCCCACAAACCAGGTGGTGGTTGTGCCGATGTACGGACGTACTTTGGCCATCAGCGCGCTACCGCCCATCTCCAGCAGGCTGTGCCAGCCGCTGTACAGTTTTGCGCCCACAACAGGAATGCTGTTCAGCCACGCGAGATCCGGCAGTGTCATATCACCGCTGGTGACCGCGCGAATAACCGGGCCGCTACTGTCAACCAGGCTGTTAACCAGCAGTGCAATGGGAATAATAAACAGCAGGAACAACAGCAGCGTCATCACCAGCACGGCCAGGCCGCGGCGACCAAACAGCAGTTTCTGCAAACGTAAGAGTAAAGGCCAGGTTGCGACGACCACGGTCGCGGCCCAGGCAAATCCGAGCACGAAAGGACGAACAATCCACAGACACGCAATAATCATAATGGCTAAGAACAGCACCGACAGCAGTATCTGCGCGACATCCCTGGGCTGACGAAGATTGACCATAAACGAAACTTTCCTTAAATGAACACCAGCAAGGCTGATGGGAATATAAACCGCATCTCTCTAATCATTAGTGATTTCAGCGATTTTTGACAGGCGGATTTTGCCCGTAATTCTACGAAGCACATAAGAAAAAAATGTGATAAAACTTTCCAGACACAACGCAAACGATTTCACACTATTCTCATTAGGGTCGACAGCAATGATCCCACAGATTTCTCAGGCACCGGGCGTCGTTCAGCTGGTGCTTAATTTTTTGCAGGCACTGGAGCAACAGGGTTTTACAGGTGACACCGCCACCGATTATGCCGACAGGCTGACGATGGCGACCGATAATAGTATTTACCAGCTTCTTCCCGATGCCGTCGTTTTCCCGCGCTCTACCGCCGATGTGGCGCTCATCGCCCGTCTGGCGTCGCAGGAGCGTTTCAGCACCCTGGTCTTTACCCCACGCGGCGGCGGGACGGGTACCAACGGGCAGGCGCTGAACCAGGGCATCATCATTGATATGTCCCGCTATATGAACCGCATCATTGAGATCAACCCGGAAGAGGGGTGGGTGCGAGTGGAAGCGGGAGTGATCAAAGATCAGCTGAATCAGTTTTTGAAACCTTACGGCTATTTTTTTGCGCCAGAGCTTTCCACCAGTAACCGCGCGACCATTGGCGGGATGATCAACACCGATGCCTCGGGGCAGGGCTCGCTGGTCTACGGCAAAACCTCCGATCACGTTATGGGTGTGCGGGCGGTGCTGCTGGGGGGCGATATCCTCGATACCCAACCGATGCCGATCGAGCTGGCCGAAACGCTGGCAAAAGAGAGCACCACCAGCGGACGGATTTATCGTACCGTGCTGGAGCGCTGCCGCGAAAATCGCGAACTGATCCTCAACAAATTCCCGAAGCTTAACCGCTTCCTGACGGGCTACGATCTGCGCCATGTCTTTAATGACGATCTGAGCCAGTTCGATCTTACCCGCGTACTGACCGGGTCAGAAGGGACGCTGGCCTTCATCACCGAAGCGCGTCTGGAGATCACCCGGTTGCCAAAGGTGCGCCGTCTGGTGAATGTCAAATACAACTCCTTTGACTCCGCGCTGCGTAATGCACCGTTTATGGTGGAGGCGCGGGCGCTGTCGGTGGAAACCGTCGATTCAAAAGTTCTGAACCTGGCCCGGGAAGATATCGTCTGGCATTCGGTGAGCGAACTGATTACTGACGTGCCGGATAAAGAGATGCTCGGCCTGAACATCGTCGAGTTCGCCGGGGATGACGCAGAGCTGATTGAGAGCCAGGTAAGCACGCTCTGCCAGCGTCTGGACGAGCTGATTGCCCTGGGGGAAGGCGGCGTCATTGGCTGGCAGCTGTGTAACGATCTCTCCGGCATCGAGCGAATCTACGCGATGCGTAAAAAAGCGGTGGGGCTGCTCGGCAACGCGAAAGGGGTGGCGAAGCCGATTCCGTTTGCGGAAGATACCTGCGTGCCGCCGGAGCACCTTGCTGATTATATTGTGGAGTTTCGCGCGCTGCTCGACAGCCATGGTCTGAGCTATGGCATGTTCGGGCACGTGGACGCGGGTGTGCTGCACGTGCGCCCGGCGCTGGACATGTGCGACCCGCAGCAGGAGATCCTGATGAAGGAGATCTCCGACGAGGTCGTGGCCCTCACGGCCAAATACGGCGGCTTGTTATGGGGCGAGCACGGCAAAGGATTCCGCGCCGAGTACAGCCCGGCGTTTTTTGGCGAACAACTTTACGCCGAGCTGCGTAAGGTGAAAGCCGCTTTTGATCCCGATAACCGCCTTAACCCGGGAAAAATCTGCCCGCCGGAGGGCGTTGATGCGCCGATGTTGCAGGTGGACGCCGTCAAGCGCGGCACCTATGACCGACAAATTCCGATTGCGGTACGCGCTTCCTGGCGCGGCGCGATGGAGTGCAACGGCAACGGGCTGTGCTTCAACTTCGATGTGAAAAGCCCGATGTGTCCGTCGATGAAAATCACCAGCAACCGCATTCATTCCCCGAAAGGGCGTGCCACGCTGGTGCGCGAATGGCTGCGCCTGCTGGCCGACCGCGGCGTTGACCCGCTCAAGCTGGAACAGGAGCTGCCGGAAAAACGCGCCAGCCTGCGCGGGCTTATCGAACGCACCCGCAACAGCTGGCATGCGAACAAAGGTGAATACGATTTCTCGCATGAGGTGAAAGAGGCGATGTCCGGCTGCCTGGCGTGCAAGGCGTGTTCAACCCAGTGCCCGATTAAAATTGACGTACCGGAATTCCGTTCCCGCTTCCTCCAGCTGTACCACACGCGTTATCTGCGCCCGATGCGCGATCATCTGGTGGCGACGGTGGAGAGTTACGCGCCGCTGATGGCCCGTGCGCCAAAAACCTTTAACTTCTTTATCAACCAGCCGCTGGTGCGCAAACTGTCAGAAAAACATATCGGCATGGTGGACCTGCCGCTGCTGTCGGTGCCATCACTCCAGCGTCGGCTGGTGGGGCACCGCTCGGCGAACATGACCCTGGAACAACTGGAAGCATTAAGCCCTGAGCAGAAAGCGAAGGTGGTGCTGGTAGTGCAGGATCCGTTTACCAGCTATTACGATGCCCAGGTGGTGGCCGATTTTGTCCGACTGGCCGAGAAAATCGGCTACCAGCCGGTGGTGCTGCCGTTCTCCCCGAACGGCAAGGCGCAGCACATAAAAGGTTTCCTCACCCGCTTTGCGAAAACCGCGCAGAAAACTTCAGATTTTCTGAATCGCGTGGCGCAGCTCGGTATGCCGATGGTGGGCGTCGATCCGGCGCTGGTGCTCTGTTACCGGGATGAATATAAGCAGACGCTCGGCGATAAGCGCGGTGATTTTCAGGTCTTACTGGTGCACGAGTGGCTGCCTGCGGTGCTGACGCAAACGCCCACTCAGGAGGTGAGTGGAGAAGCCTGGTATCTGTTTGGGCACTGCACCGAAGTGACGGCGCTGCCGACGGCGCCTGCCCAGTGGGCTTCTATCTTTGCCCGGTTTGGCGCGAAGCTGGAAAGCGTTAACGTGGGCTGCTGCGGTATGGCCGGAACCTACGGCCATGAAGTCAAAAACCACGCTAATTCGCTCGGCATTTACGAGCTGTCATGGCATCAGGCGATGCAGCGCCTGCCACGCAACCGCTGTCTGGCGACGGGCTACTCCTGCCGCAGCCAGGTGAAACGGGTGGAAGGTAACGGCGTCCGCCATCCATTGCAGGCTTTACTGGAGATTATCGGATGATCTGGAAACGTGCGGTCACGCTTGAGGCCTTAAATGCCATGGGCGCGGAGAACATGGTCGGTTTGCTGGATATCCAGTTCACGCGCATTGGCGACAACGAACTGGAAGCGACGATGCCGGTAGACAGCCGTACTCATCAACCGTTTGGCCTGTTGCACGGCGGCGCGTCCGTCGTGCTGGCCGAAACACTGGGGTCGGTGGCGGGCTACCTGTGTACGGAAGGAGAGCAGAAGGTGGTGGGTCTGGAGGTCAATGCCAACCACATCCGCTCCGTTCGCAGCGGGCGCGTGCGCGGCGTCTGCCGGGCGCTGCATGCCGGAAGCCGTCATCAGGTGTGGCAGATTGATATTCTGGACGAGCAGGATCGCCTGTGTTGTTCATCCAGGCTGACGACGGCCGTTGTGTAAAGTTTTCGGATGTCTTGTTTTTGGTCAAAAATTAGCCGCCTGATTGTGATATACTGGTCACGTTTTGAACATAAGCGAGGACATCATGGATACTGAAATAACCCCAACACAGCTGGCAATTGAATATTTACGTCGCGATAAAAGCAATCTGTCTCCCGCCCAGTACCTGAAAAAGCTGAAACAGCTTGAGCTGGAATTTACGGATTTGCTGGCGCTCTCTTCAAACGAACTGAAAGAAGAGATCTACTTTGCCTGGCGGTTGGGCGTTCACGTCCATTAAGCAGTGAAGAAAAGGCCGCAAGCGCGGCCTTTTTTGTGTCTGACATTCAGTATCTGGCAGGCAGTTTGTTAATTTTAATCAGCCGGCCTTCTTCCATTTCGATGAACCCACCCGTTTTCAGATCAGCCAGGATCCGCATTACGCCACTGCGGGAAAGATGGGTTTTATCCCTGATATACCTTTCCGCCGTCACGCTACGTCGGTAGCTGTCATCTTCCTGCATCAGCAGCACGAGCTGCTGGCGAATCATCTCGTACGCGGTTGGCGCGCCTTTCGGCATGACGTTGTGATAGAGGCGGTTATAGACAAACATCAGATGATTAGAAAGCAGCCCCCACAGCGCCTTCTCTTTGATAATTTCAGCCACCCGATCGGTCGTGAGCACACCAATCAGGCAAGGCGTTACCGTTCGGAGGTAGTCATTAAAATAAATGTCCGTCAGGTTAGCGAGGCCAAACAGGGCGGGACTGCGCGCCGTTGAAAGCATCATGTCGTCGCTTCTTCTGTATATGGCGACCGTGCCGTCAAGAATTAAATAACACATGCTCTGCCCTTCAACCTGGAGATCAAGTTGCTCGCCGGGATCGGTTTTATGCGTGGCGCAGTGCGGCTGTAAATGAGAAATCAGTTCCTGAGCATAGGGAGAGCCGCGATGCGATGGTTTGTCAGAAGACATAGCGTTAACCTGGAAAGAGACTGTACTCTCTATAGTGTCGCTCTTCTTTTCCACCTTCTCCAGAGATAAATACAGCCTCAGTACTTACGGGGTAAGTGATGGATCTCTACTAGTACGCCACGCTCCATGGTGATGTATTTCCCCGTCCGCAACTCCGCGAGGATCCGCATAATGCCGCTGCGTGAAAGATAGGTGCGGCTTTTGATATAGGCCGCGGCGGTAATGTTTTGTCTTATGGCTTCCGGCTCCTGCATCAACTCAACCAGTTGAAAGCGGATAATGTCATAAGCCGACATTTGCGATATCTGGGCACAATGTTCGTAGACGCGCGATGCGGTGTAGATCAGCAGATTTGAGAAGTGCTCCCATAAATTCTGTTGTGCGACAACATGATTGAAACACGCCAGCGAAACGCTGGCCACCTCTGAAGTTTCCAGCGCTCTGACGTACAGGTGTTCAGACGATAACTGGCTGCTCACGCCGAGTATAAATGGCGCGGATTCAGAATTTAAGACGATACCGTCCCCGCGACGGTGTAACGCCACGCTGCCATGCAACAGTAAAAAGCATTGACGGGTATCGCCGGAGCAATAATGGATAATTTCTCCTCTGGCAATAATGCTTCTCTCCGCATGCGGCAAAACATTATCGATTATTTTTTCAATGTGCTTAAAAGGCTTAGCGCCGAGCACTGTTGACTTATCAATATCTGACTCAGGCGCGAAACGGGTATTCATGTGAAACCTCACTGACTGATGCGATCATTTTTTGATCGGCATAAAGAATTATCTTAAAAACCAGCAGATCAGGGAATGTTTGCGGCGAGTCTAATTATAGACTCGCTTTTTTTTGAGTCTTAATTAATTGAAATTGAAACCTTTTTTATTCAGGTCTAAAAGTAGACTTTGGCCATTATTCTTAAGGTGTTTCCGAGTGAATATGTTTTGTAATTGTTAAAAGAGGGTCTACAGCTAGACCTCAAAATTGATTGTATGCGCAAAAAGAGTTGTATAAATTTTGACTCGTCGGAAGGTCTTTTGTTTCTGCAACTGAATGTCGGTAATAAATAAAGTAATACGGGATATAAAATTATGAATACAAAATTGATGATGGCAATGTTAGCGGCAGGTTCTGTACTCACCATGACCAATGCATTCGCAGCGGCCGGTACCGTTAATTTTAACGGGAATATTCTGGATTCTGCCTGCGACGTTGATGTGGCATCCCAGAATCAGGTGGTGGTATTAGGCGATTATTATAAAACGGAATTCCCGACAACCGGGGCGAGAACGGCTGCGACGCAATTCAATATTATTTTGAAAAACTGTCCGGTAACGGTCACCAATGCAAAAGTCCGTTTTGACGGCACGCCGGATTTAACCAACGCTAGCCTGCTGGCGATTGATACGTCCGTGGCGGGGGCGGCCACCGGGGTGGCGATTAACCTGATGACGGCAGATAAAGCCGATCTGCCGCTGCACGGCAGCAACAGCTATATTTACCCGCTCAGCAGTACGGCTGATAATACGCTGAACTTCTACGCGCAGTATATCGCCACCGCGGCATCCGTGACCGCGGGCCCGGCTAACTCGGTCGCAAACTTCTCTGTGGTATACAACTAAGTCATTGCAGTAATCAGCAGGGGCCCGCCCGGCCCCTTGTTTTATGAGGTATTAAAATGCGTTTTATCACGACAATGGGCCTGGCTATGGCGCTGTTACCGCTGACGTTAACATCCGTCAGTGCAGGAGTAATTATTGGCGGCACCCGTATTATTTTCGATGGGGCTAAAAAAGAGGCGTCAATAGGTATTACTAATCCTGATAACGTTCCTTATTTAATCCAGTCGTGGATAGATGTTCAGGATGAACAATCGGGTAAAGCGCCTTTTATTATTACGCCACCACTGTATCGGCTGGACGGCGGGCAAAAAAACCTTGAGCGTATTGTCATGACCGGCTCGCTGCCACAGAGGCAGGAGAGTTTATTCTGGCTGAACATTAAAGCTATTCCGTCAGCCTCAAAGCAGATGAACTCGCTACAAATTGCCGTCAAAACGCGCATCAAATTAATTTATCGACCAGAGACTCTTCGTGCGTCTACCCCCGAGGAGCAAGCCAATAAATTAACCTGGAATCGTGCGGGGAATTCCCTTCAGGTTAATAACCCTACGCCGTACGTTATCAATTTCAATGAAATTACGTTGGGTAATAAGAAACTTGACAATGTCACGTACGTGATGCCTTCAGGCACAGCCCGTTTTCCGTTACCGAACGGAACCAGTGGCAATACGCTGACGTTTAAAGTCATTAACGATTATGGCAGCCCTGGCGAATTACACCGGGCCAGTTTGTGATCCTTACGCGTTAATCAGGTGTTCGTCATGACAACGGCATTGAATACAATGCAGCCTGCGCGCCTGGCAATATTTATTGCCCTCGCGCTTGCTGGTGTCTCTCCCACACTGTATGCCAGTGAGACGTTTAATACGGAACTGGTAGAGCTGGATAATCCCGGAATGGGGAAAGCGGATTTATCTGCCTTTGAATCCGGCTCGCAGGCGCCCGGGACATACCACGTTGATATTATTCTTGACGATCGGCTGCTGGAAACGCGGGATATTCGTTTTATGGCAGTGAAGGATGCTAACGGCAGTGAAACGTTGCAGCCGTGCCTGAGTATCGGGCAGTTAAAAGCGTGGGGCGTGAAAACGGCGCTTTTCCCGCAGCTCGCCGCCGGGGAAGGTGAATGCGCCGATCTCAGGGCGATCCCACAGGCCAGCGCGGATTTCCAGTTTGGCGCCCAGCGTCTGGCGATTAGCATTCCACAGGCGGCTATAGACCTGCCAGCAAGAGGTTACGTTCCGCCGGATATGTGGGATGAAGGCATTACCGCGGTCATGCTCAACTACAGCCTGAGCGGGGCAAACAGCCGGGCAAGAAGCGGGGCAGGCACCCGCAGCGACAGCCAGTATGCAAACCTGCGGCCGGGGATCAACGTCGGTCCCTGGCGGTTACGCAACTACACCACCTGGTCCCGCGATGCGTCCGGCCAGGATAAGTGGGACAACGTCTATACCTGGATGCAGCGCGCGATTATTCCCCTGCAAGCCCAGCTTACGCTCGGAGACAGTTCCGCGTCTGCCGATGTCTTTGACAGCATGCCGTTTCGCGGCGTCCAGCTGGCGTCCGACGACGATATGCTGCCGGATTCCCTGAAAGGCTATGCGCCGGTGGTGCGCGGTATTGCGCGGACTAACGCGCAGGTCGTGGTGCGTCAGAATGGCTATCAAATCTACCAAAGCTATGTGGCACCGGGCGCGTTTGAGATCGCGGACATGTATCCCACCGGCGGCTCGGGCGAACTTGATGTGACGATCGTCGAAGCTGATGGCAGTGAGCAACATTTCACCCTGCCATACGCTTCGCTGCCGGTCCTGCAACGGGAGGGGCGCCTGAAATATGCCCTTACCGCCGGGCAGTATCGCTCGTATAACCGTAGCGTGGAGAAAACCCCCTTCGGGCAATTGACCGGAATTTACGGCCTCCCTCACGGTATTACGCTCTATGGCGGCGTCCAGGGGGCAGATAAGTACCAGTCGGCGGCTCTGGGGGTGGGCAAGAATATGGGCGATCTCGGGGCGATATCCGCAGACGTCACTCAGGGCTGGTCAACGCCGGAGCATGCCGCGAAAACAAACGGTCAGTCGTGGCGGGCCCGATACAGCAAGAATTTTATCAATACCGGGACCAACTTTTCGATTGCCGGGTATCGCTACTCGACCCGCGGCTATTACGGCATGCAGGACGTCCTCGATTCGTACGGCGACAGCAGCGCGCTTCAGGACAGGCGACGTAACCGTGCCGAGCTGACGATGAGCCAGACGCTGGGGGACAACCTGGGCGCGCTTACCCTCACTGCGGCGCGGGAAGATTACTGGAATGACGGTAAGTCGATGGCTTCGTGGAGCGTCGGCTATAGCAACTACTGGCACAACATCAGCTATGGCCTGACATGGACCTACAGCAAAAATGTCCGCTCAGCGTCAGAAACCCGCGACAGCCAAAAAAACGCTAACCACGACCAGCTTCTGGCGTTCAACGTCAGCATTCCGCTGGATAAATTTTTGCCGCAGACATGGGCTAACTATGGCATGAACGCCAGCGGGAATAACGGGACGACGCATAACGTCGGCCTGAACGGGGTAGCGCTCGAGAACCGTGCCCTGAGCTGGAACGTACAGCAGGGATACGGCACAGAGGGCGTGGGCTATACCGGCAATGTTAACGCGGACTACAAAGGCGCCTATGGCGAAGTCACGGCAGGTTATGGTTATGACAAAAAAAGTGAACGCCTGAATTACGGGCTGCAAGGCGGCATTCTCGCCCATGCTGATGGCATCACGCTTTCCCAGCCGCTGGGGGAGACCAGCGTCTTAATCAAAGCCCCTGGCGCCCACGACGTGGATATCCGCAATCAGCCCGGTGTACGGACAGATTTTCGCGGATATACGGTCGTGAGCAACCTTTCTGTCTACCGGAAAAACGATCTCACCCTCGACCCGGAAACGATGCCGGACGATGTCGAGCTGGAGATCAACACCCGCACGGTGACGCCGACGCGGGGAGCGGTGGTGAGAGCCGATTATCTGCCGAAGTCAGGTCGCCGGGTGCTGATGACCTTGACCGACAGCGACCGCGCCGTTCCGTTTGGGGCGGTGGTCACCCTTGTGGGTGATGACAGCGGCAGTTTTATTGTCGGCGATCGCGGTCAGGTCTATTTAACCGGGATGCGCGAGCAGGGAACGTTAGTCGCTACATGGGGAAGTCAATCCAGTCAGCAATGCCGCGCTGATTTCACGCTGCCGAATCACTCAACGTACGGTGGGATCGCTGATATGCACGCCACCTGCCGTCAGGAACGCTAACATGAAATGTCTTAACGCGATGCTGCTGCTCTGTTTGCTCGCGGCGGCAAATATGGCTCGTGCCGGTACCTGCACCACCATCACCCCGCAGCTTTCCACCCTGTCCGTGGGGACGATCAACGTGCAGCGCGATGCGCCTGTCGGCACGGTGGTATTTTCCGGCGCGGCGTCAGCCACAGGCTCCTATCTTACCGGGTGTACGAATCCGCTGATGCTGGGATTCAGCCTGCGCTACAACGGCGCCACGTTGAGCAGCTACGGCAACCATGTTTACAACACGAACGTCAGCGGGATAGGGATACGCTTTTCTTCCAACGGCTTTTTTGAAAACCCGAGCAATACATTTTCCTACAATGCGCAGACCTCCTATGTGGACTGGTACGGCGGGAGGATTGAGCTGGTGGTGACGGGGCCGGTCTCATCGGGGGCATTAACCCCCGGGACGATCGGTGTCGTGACGCTTCAGGGAAGCGATGGCCTCTACCGTGACGGTCTGACCACGCAGCTCACCTCCGGCACCATCAATGCGCTGGCGTGCACGGTGAATACGGCCCAGCTGACGTTTCCGATAGGGGATATTCCCGCCTCGGCGTTCGGCTCCACGGTGGGCACCACGCCAGCGGGAGCACAGAACACGCAAAACCTGGGCCTGACCTGCGCCGCCGGAACCAATATTACGGTCTCGCTCAGTGGAATACAGAACCCGGACAGCGCCAATACCAGCGTGATGGCCTTAACCGGGCAGGGAAATGCCGGCACTGCGAAAGGGGTGGGGGTGCAGCTTATCTATAACGGTGCACCGCTGGTGATGAACAGCCGACTATTCTTGCGGCAGTCTGCCGGGGGGCAAGAGACGTTGCCATTAACGGCCCGATATTACCAGACGTTACCCCGCGTGGAGTCAGGTTCAGCGAATGCCTCCGCCACCCTTAATGTGACCTACCAGTAGCAGGTAAGAAGATGAAAATAAGATGCAGGACACTGATTTTACTTGCTTTACTCAGCGGGAAGGTATGCTCCGCTGATAGCGTCAACATCGGTGTGACGGGAAATATCGTTGCGTCGCCGTGCATATTTAATGGCGGCAGTAACAGCCTCGATGTCAACCTGGGCAATATTCAGGCAACCAATATGGCGACGCCGGGCTCAACATCGGATCCGGTGCCTTTCAGTCTGCTGTTTACCCAGTGCCCAACCGGAACGCAGAGTGTGACCGTCGCTTTCACCGGCAGCCCCGATCCCGAGGCGGGTGCGGACTATTTTATGAACAGCGGTTCGGCCACGCATGTGGCGATAGCCATGCGCGATGCCCAAACCGGCGCGCTTAAAGGAACAGGCACCAGTATGACCCAGACCATTGCCGCGGACAGAACCGCGACAATGGCTATGCTGGCCTCGGTAAAATCTATGCCGGGAGGCGCCACGCCGGGGAGCATCATTGCGGTTGTGGTGATGACGATGCAGTACAACTAAATGCCGGTGATAAGCCTTTTATAAAGACGTTGGTGTGAACTATGTTAAATATTCTGATTCAGGAAACGGATCTGTTTTTTCAGGCTGGGCTACAGAGCTTTTTCGAAGATTTTTTTAAGCATAACTTTCATCGCTCCATCACATTTCACCTGGCGCTGACCAATGAAAACGTCAGCCAGGCCGATATTATTGTTCTTTCATTATGTCAGGGGGAAACGCTGACCTGTTTTCCGGAGTTACTGGCCCGGCAAAAAGGAATTGTGATAGGTCTCGTCGACGATGAGCTGCGCTTTTCGGCGCTGCCTTCCTGCTTTCAGGACATCATTTTTCTCCCGCGCCGGGCGTCGCTTGATCGTATTAGCGGCGTTCTGTTTATCGCGTGGTTCAGGACGCAATTACCAGGTTACACGTTGAATAAAAAGACCTGTTTCGACTGCCAGCATAAAGGGTTATCCCGGCAACAGATTCGTATTATGGTCAATTTTTACCGGGGGCTGTCGGTGGTGCAGACCGCGAACGCGTTGAAGATGAGCGAAAAAACGGTCTTTACCCATAAATATATGATGATGCAGAAATTTAATCTGCGAAGCGATTACGAGCTGATCGTACTGTTGAGAAGGCTGATGGAGAAAAAGAGCCGTCCGAACCTGCTTCGCGATTACCTGGAAAATAATTATGCACAACAGATAACGTAAAACAGCAGCGGATAGCGGGCCGGGCAGCGATAGCCGCCACCCGGCAATGCATTTAAACGTTAACCGCAGCGATCAAACGCGTCTTCATGGTCTGGTACGCGCAAGCCGCAAAATCCTCCGCCCAGCGCTGGTCCTCGATCGCCTCCAGCTGCACGGCGCAATATTTCGTTTCCGGCGTTCTGGAGATCGGGTCGAGATTATCCTGCGTCAGCTCATTACAGGCGCCAATCCACCACTGGTAGGTCATATAGATTGCTCCCGCATTGATGCGCTCGCTGATGCTGGCGCGGGTGATCACTTTACCCCGGCGTGAACGCACCCAGACCAGCTGGCCTTCGGCAATCCCCCGTTCATCCGCATCCGCCGGGTTCATTTGCACCCGGCCCGGCTCGTCGGCCAGGCTTTGCAGCGCCGCGCAGTTCCCGGTCATTGAGCGACAGGAGTAGTGACCCACTTCGCGCACCGTGCACAGTACCAGCGGGTAATCCGCATCCGGTGTCTCCGCCGGGGCGCGCCAGGGGGCGGCAAATAGCTGTCCTTTGCCAGTAGGGGTGTCGAACTGATTATCCTTGTACAGGTAGGGGGTGCCGGGATGATCGAGGGATGGGCAAGGCCACTGCACATGGCCCATCTCGCCCATTTTTTCGTAGGTCACGCCGTAGAAGAGGGGGCACAGCTCGCGCATTTCGTCCCAGATCTGCTGGTTATCCTCGTAATGCATGGGATAGCCCATCTCCGTGGCCAGCAGGCTGATAATCTCCCAGTCGCGCTTCACGTTGCCGCTGGCCTCAATGGCTTTGCCGAAACGCTGGAAGCCGCGATCGGCACAGGTGAACACGCCGGCGTGTTCTCCCCATGAGGTGGCAGGGAGCAGCACGTCAGCCACCTCTGCCGTTTTGGTCATAAAGATGTCCTGAACCACCACAAAATCGAGCGCCTCAAAGCCGCGGCGGACCAGTCCCAGATCGGCTTCTGTCTGAAGCGGATCTTCCCCCATGATGTAATACGCTTTAATCTTTCCTTCCAGCGCGAGATGTGGCACTTCGGTGATACGCGTCCCGACGCGATCGTCCATCCGGTTGACATTGATTTTCCACGCATCGGCAAATTTCAGTCTGACCGCCGGGTCAGTGACGTCCTGGTAGCCGGGGAACATATTGGGCAGAACGCCCATATCGCAGGCACCCTGAACGTTATTTTGCCCGCGAACCGGACCCACGCCGACGGCAGGGCGGCCCAGGTTGCCGGTCAGCAGCGCCAGGCTGGAGAGACCTTTCACCACATCGACCGCCTGACCAAACTGCGTGACGCCCATCCCCCACATCACCGTTGCTGAAGGCGCCGCTGCGAACATGCGCATTGCCTGACGAACATCCCGCGCGCGGATCCCCGTCAGATGTTCAACCTGCTCGGGTGCGTAATCTTTTACCGTCAGCCGGTACGCCTCAAGCCCTTCGGTAAAGCGGGCAACGTAGTTTTTGTCGTACAGTTCCTCTTCCAGCAGGACATAGCCAAAGGCATTGACCAGCGCCATGTTACTGCCATTTTTTAGCTGAAGATGAAGATCGGCAATGCGTGCCGTTTCAATATGACGCGGATCGCAGACGATGATTTTAGCGCCATTTTCACGTGCTTTAAGCACACGTCGGGCGACGATGGGGTGAGAGTCGGCGCAGTTATAGCCGAATACCAGCAGGCATTTTGAGTTTTCAATATCATTAATGGAATTGCTCATGGCGCCGTTGCCGAGGGTCTCCTGTAAACCGGCAACGGACGGACCGTGACAGACACGGGCGCAGCAGTCGACGTTGTTAGTATTCAGCACCGCACGGGCAAATTTTTGCATCACATAGTTGGTCTCATTGCCCGTTCCCCGTGAGGAACCCGTGGTCATAATGGACCGAGGGCCATACTGTTCTTTGATGCTTTTAAGCCTGTGAGCGGTATAGCGAATGGCCTCTTCCCAGGTAACAGGGGTAAAGGCCTCGCCTTTGCTGTAGCGGATCATGGGCTGCGTCAGACGGGGGGTAAGCAGCCGTGTGTCGTTAAGAAAGTCCCAGCCGTAGAACCCTTTCAGGCAAAGCGTGCCCTGATTGGTTACGCCATCAGCGGCTTCGGCACGGATAATCCGGTTATTTTTAACGACGAGGTTTAGTTTGCAGCCTGCACCGCAGTAGGGGCAGACGCTGGCGATTTTTTTCATCAATAACAGACCTGTTAAGAAATGAAGCAATGTTTACTGGAAAGCCCAGTCCCTTAGCGGACTAAGCAGGATCCATGCCACATTCAGCGTTCTTGATTAACAGGGCGTTAAAGGAGAGAGGGTGTGTCATCGTCAGTCTGTTCGTCAGAATTGACGATGACACGCTATCCGTAGGGATGGGGGAGGCGTTAAAGATCGTCCATGGTGTAACCGACGACAATTTCCAGCGTCTTGCGGATCACATCCGCCTTAACGACATCGTCGGTGGATTCCAGCGCCTGGATTAGCCAGAGAATGATCGCTTTGTTGGTCAAATGACCTTCGGAAGCGAGAACACAACGAACCGCAGTCGAAAAAATGGCAGACTCTTCAGCAAAGCGATCGCCTGCGTGACGGAAATACTCCGACAACGCGCTATCTAAAAAGGCCGAGTGGTATTCGGGTTGAAGCTGAATATTTTGTCTCATTTGTTCTCACCGTAGCTGTAAAGTTGTAGTCAATGTATCTTTTTAGGATCGGACGGTTTTCCATTTCCAAATAACGGCACTACATTGTCTCGGTTATTTTTGAGAGATCCCTCTCTCTGTATTCGTCCTTGTGCGGTTCTGCGACCTTTAAAAGCGAGCGTACCAGAGCTGATTTCAGCTATCACTCGCGCTAATGTCTCCCGCCGCTGGGGATCCGTTTCATATGCTTGCATGTTACGCAGACGCTGAACCAATCCCTCGGTCGTCACGGGACCGCGCTCCTTCAAAAGTGAAAGAGCGGCTTCTCCAATAAGCTGGTCGATCAGTCTGTCTGCATCACTGCTGTTCATGACATTAACGTTCGAAGAGCAGGCCAAGAAGCATGTGATAATGATGTTCCTCTTCCGGGCCATTGGCCTTTTCAAGGCGACTCAACAGTTTTGTGCAGAGCGATTTGCGATTCAGATTTCGCCCGTCGCTAAGAATTTCAACAACAACCTGACCCAATGTTTCCTGTTGGGTTGGAAGCGCGGCTTTTTCGAAATACTGCGCAATCGCTGTTGCCGAGTCTGCGAGGTGTCCGTTCTGCTGCATGTTTCGCTCCTGTAAATTTTCGTAATCAGTAACGTTACATTTAAGGTATACATAATTTTCAAATCTGTACATTTAAAATGTACAATTTTTTAAAGATTTTATAATATATTTTATAAAATCATTATTTATCAAGTGCTTATTCTTATACGATTTACTGCGGGATTCACAAGATATATTGTACAATCCGAAGCGGCGTTGCAGAGTTGTACAAGCCCGTAAATGACGCAAAAAAGCCGTGTAAATCGTTGAGATGTAAATTATTTGTTGGGCAATTAATGTGCTATAACAGAGTTCTCCCCACGTGTTTTCGTGGTCACCCCCTCAATCTTCAGGATTAGCATGCTCACAACCATCATTTACCGCAGTCATATCTGCGAGGACGTTCCAGTTAAAGCGCTGGAAGACATGGTCGCTGCTGCAAATTGTAGAAATCGCCAGTTCGATGTTACGGGGATTTTGCTGTTTAACGGCACACACTTTTTTCAGTTACTTGAAGGGCCCGCTGATAACGTTAAGGAGATCTATGAGCTCATCTGCCGTGACCCACGGCATCACAACGTGGTCGAATTGTTAAGCGATCACGGGCCTTCAAGACGTTTAGGCAACGTGGGTATGGAGCTCTTTGACCTTCGTCAGTACGATACCGACGAAGTGCTGCAACAGGTTCTTGATAAAGGCACAACCCGCTATCAGCTGACCTATAACGATCGCGCCCTGCAATTTTTCCGCACCTTCGTTGAGGCCACTGAAAAAGCCAACTACTTTGAGCTGCCTCCGGCTGACGCCTGGGAGTTTGTCACCGAAAACACGCCGTTATCCACCCAGCCGACGGTAGTGGCAAAGGGCGCGGACTGTAGTTTCGCATTTCAACCTATCGTCGATCCGTTTATGCAGCAGGTGGTTTCCTGGGAAGCCCTGATCCGCACGCCGTCCGGTGAGTCTCCGGAAAGCTATTTTGCCAACCTGTCGCGTGAGGCGCTGTACGAATCGGATCTGAAGAGTAAGCAGGTGGCTTTGTCGATGGCCAGCGCGCTGGGCCTACAGACTCAAACGTTATCCATCAATCTGCTGCCGATGACGCTGGTCAATGTTCCTGGCGCCGTCGATTTTTTACTGACGGCAATTGAGGCGAACGGTTTTGTGCCGGAGCAAATTGTGGTCGAGTTCACCGAGAGCGAGGCGATCTCGCGCTTCGAAGAGTTCACCAGCGCAGTCAGACAGCTTAAAAGCGCCGGGATCAGCGTGGCCATCGATCACTTTGGCGCGGGATTCGCCGGTCTGCAACTGCTGGCCCAGTTCCAGCCGGACAGAATCAAGATCAGCCGTGATTTGATTGCCAACGTACACAAGAGCGGCCCGCGTCAGGCTATTATTCAGGCGATCATTAAATGCTGTGCGTCTCTGGAAATTCTGTTCTGTGCGGTAGGCGTAGAGCTGGCTGAAGAGTGGATGTGGCTGGAATCTGCCGGGGTTTCTCAGTTCCAGGGACACCTTTTCGCCAGCCCGCGTCTGGGGGGCGTTCCGGCGATTGCCTGGCCTGATAAAAAGTACGATTTATAAAAACCTGTACGTAACTGTTAAGAGTAACCTGTACGTACGGCGAAATTTATACAACAATACATTAACGAGTGAGTGGTTCATTGAGCCATTCACTTGTCTCAGAACGAGGAGTTAGTTATACAAATGATTTGTACAATCTGATAAGGTTGGTTTGGTTAGGTATGGAAGTAATGTGCGTGAGGGAGTTAATGGCCTATTACAGTATCGGCGAAGTGGCCGAACGATGCGGTATCAACCCCGTTACGCTGCGTGCCTGGCAGCGCCGTTATGGATTGTTGAAGCCGCAGCGAAGCGAAGGGGGTCATCGTCAGTTTGACGATGAAGATATCCTGCGTATCGAAGAGATCAAGCGCCTGATGAAAACGGGTGTTTCGGTCGGCAAAGTAAAAGCGCTTCTTGAAAATACAGAAGTGATGACTCAGGGGAACTGGGCATCTTTTCAGGAAGAGATGTTAACCGTTCTGCGCTATGCCAGTCCGGCAAAACTGCGCGCCAAAATCGGCGAGTTCCGCCGTGACCATGCGATGGATGTTCTGATAGATAACATCATCACCCCTGTGCGGCAGCGAATGAACCAGGACCAGAATACGGTGCGTCACATGGCAAGCCTGCTGGACGGTGTCCTGATTGAGTTTGCCGTTGCAAGCCTGGGTGAGTCGCGAAAAAAAGCAGGTAAGGATGCGCTGCTGGTCGGGTGGGAGTGCGACGACCGTACGCATTTGTGGCTGGAAGCGGCCCGTCTTGCCTACAAAGGCTGGCATATCGACGTGCTGGCTGAGCCGATTGATTCTCCACGTCCTGAACTCTTCCCCGGGCAAAAAATCTTCGTCTGGACCGGTAAAGCGCCTACGCCTCGTCAACAGGAGCAGCTCGACCACTGGCGTGAACAGGGTTTCGCCGTTTCGTTCCATCACTGATGTTAAGGGGTCCGTCAGGGCCTTTTTGTCTTTTCGAGTCAGCTTTCTTATTGGAAGATAGCTATCTCAAAAATAGGTATTTCCAATACAATTTTTCTCATTGCCCGCCAACTTACCGCCTTTCTTATGAAATGCATTATTTATCAATGCATTGAACAAATCTAACCATCCCATCCGCATCCCGTCACAGGGTCTATGCTTAATGAAAGTAGCCAAAAAGGGCGGTTTAGCCCAAAGCCCCTGCTCGCAGGGGGTTGAAGTGATAATCGTTATCACTAACATGGTGTTATGCCCTGGTGGCTTATCAGATGAGGTGGACCTATGGAACTGCATTCAGAAACCTTCAATCCGGCCGATTTTGCCTGGCGTGGTTTAACGCTGACGCCCGCGGCGGCGGCGCATATTCATGAGCTGGTGGCAAAAAATCCCGACATCCTCGGCGTACGCTTAGGCGTTAAGCAGACTGGCTGCGCGGGATTTGGCTACGTGCTGGATACCGTAACCGAACCTGAAAAGGACGATCTGGTCTTTGAAACCGACGGTGCAAAGTTATACGTCGCGCTACAGGCGATGCCGTTTATCGATGGAACCGAAGTCGACTACGTTCGGGAAGGTTTAAACCAGTTATTCAAATTTCATAACCCGAAAGCCCAGAACGAATGCGGCTGCGGCGAAAGCTTTGGGGTATAGGCGGTACTATGTCTCGTAATACTGAAGCAACGAGTGATGTAAACACCTGGAGCGGCGGACACCTCAACTATAAAGAGGGTTTCTTCACGCAGCTGCAAACCGATGAGCTGGCGAAAGGCATCAACGAAGAGGTCGTGCGCGCCATTTCGGCGAAACGTAACGAGCCGGAGTGGATGCTGGAGTTTCGCCTGAGCGCATTCCGCGCGTGGCTGGAGATGGAAGAACCCCACTGGCTGAAAGCGCATTACGATAAGCTGAACTATCAGGATTATAGCTACTACTCCGCGCCCTCCTGCGGCAGCTGTGATGATACCTGTGCCTCGCAACCTGGTGCCGTTCAGCAAACCGGCGCGGAGAACAGCTTCCTGAGTAAAGAGGTGGAAGAGGCGTTTAATCAGCTCGGCGTGCCCGTGCGCGAAGGCAAAGAGGTGGCGGTAGACGCCATTTTTGACTCCGTCTCGGTGGCAACCACCTACCGTGAAAAACTGGCGGAGCAGGGGATCATTTTCTGTTCCTTTGGTGAAGCCATTCACGATCACCCCGAGCTGGTGAAAAAGTATATTGGTACCGTGGTGCCGAGTAACGATAACTTCTTCGCGGCACTGAATGCGGCGGTGGCGTCAGACGGTACTTTTATCTACGTGCCGAAAGGCGTGCGCTGCCCGATGGAGCTCTCGACCTATTTCCGCATCAACGCGGAAAAAACCGGCCAGTTTGAACGCACCATCCTGGTGGCCGATGAAGGCAGCTACGTAAGCTACATCGAAGGGTGCTCCGCTCCTGTGCGCGACAGCTACCAGCTGCACGCGGCGGTGGTAGAAGTGATCATCCATAAAGATGCGGAAGTGAAGTACTCTACGGTACAGAACTGGTTCCCGGGCGACGGCAACACCGGTGGTATTCTGAACTTCGTCACCAAACGCGCGCTGTGCGAAGGCGAAAACAGTAAAATGTCCTGGACGCAGTCAGAAACCGGCTCCGCCATTACCTGGAAATACCCGAGCTGTATTCTGCGCGGCGACAACTCCATCGGTGAGTTTTACTCCGTGGCGCTGACCAGCGGTCATCAGCAGGCCGATACCGGCACCAAGATGATCCACATCGGTAAAAACACCAAATCGACCATCATCTCCAAAGGGATCTCTGCCGGTCACAGCCAGAACAGCTATCGCGGGCTGGTGAAAATCATGCCGACGGCTACCAACGCGCGTAACTTCACCCAGTGTGACTCCATGCTGATTGGCGCGGACTGCGGGGCGCATACCTTCCCGTATGTCGAATGCCGCAATAACAGCGCCCAGCTTGAGCATGAGGCAACTACGTCACGTATTGGTGAAGATCAGCTTTTCTACTGCCTGCAACGCGGGATCAGTGAAGAAGATGCGATTTCAATGATCGTTAACGGCTTCTGTAAGGACGTGTTCTCTGAACTGCCGCTGGAATTTGCCGTTGAAGCCCAGAAACTCCTCGCCATTAGTCTTGAACACAGCGTCGGTTAAGGAAAGCACATGTTAAGCATTAAAGATTTACAGGTTAGCGTGGAAGAGAAAGAGATCCTGCGTGGCCTCAATTTTGACGTCAAACCGGGTGAAGTTCACGCCATCATGGGGCCAAACGGCTCCGGGAAAAGTACGCTTTCAGCGACGCTGGCAGGACGCGAAGATTATGAAGTTACCAGCGGCTCCGTTGAGTTTAACGGCAAAGATCTGCTGGAGATGTCGCCGGAAGAGCGTGCCGGCGAGGGCATCTTTATGGCCTTCCAGTATCCGGTGGAAATTCCGGGCGTCAGCAACCAGTTCTTCCTGCAAACCGCGCTGAACGCGGTGCGCAAGTATCGCGGCCTTGAGGCGCTGGATCGCTTTGACTTCCAGGATCTGATGGAAGAGAAGATCAAGCTGCTGAAAATGCCGGAAGATCTGCTGACCCGCTCGGTAAACGTGGGTTTCTCCGGCGGTGAGAAGAAACGTAACGATATTCTGCAAATGGCGGTTCTGGAGCCGGCGCTGTGCATTCTCGATGAGACCGATTCAGGGCTGGATATCGATGCCCTGAAGATCGTTGCCGACGGGGTGAACTCCCTGCGTGACGGCAACCGCTCATTTATCATCGTGACTCACTACCAGCGAATACTTGACTACATCAAACCGGACTATGTCCACGTGCTTTACCAGGGACGCATTGTGAAATCCGGTGACTTTACACTGGTTAAACAACTGGAGGAGCAGGGTTATGGCTGGCTTACCGAACAGCAGTAATGCACTTCAGCAGTGGCACCGGCTGTTTGAAGCGCAGGGTGGAGCGCGCTCTGAACAGGCTCAGCACCATCTCCAGCAGATGCTGCGTCTCGGTTTACCGACGCGTAAACATGAGAACTGGAAATATACCCCGCTGGATGGCCTGCTGAACGGCGAGTTTGTCACCCGTCTGGCGCAGGTCAGCCCCGATCAGCGCGACATGCTGGCGCTGAGCGTGGATGCCGTGCGCCTGGTGTTTGTCGACGGTCTGTTCCGTGCGGAGCTGAGCGACAGCGTGCAGGAGAGCGGGTTCGATATCGTCATTAACGATGAACGTCAGTCGCTGAACGCGCCCGTTCAGCCTGAAGTCTTCCTGCACCTGACAGAGAGCCTGTCGCAGTCTGTCACCCATATTCGCGTTAAGCGTAACCAACGCCCGGCGAAACCGCTGCTGCTGATGCATATCACCCAGGGCGTTGCGGGTGATGAGATTAACACCGCCCACTATCGCCACCATCTTGAGCTGGCAGAAGGGGCGGAGGCGACGGTGATCGAGCATTACGTCAGCCTTAACGACACCCGTCATTTTACCGGTTCGCGTCTGACGATGAACGTGGCGGCCAATGCCCAGCTGCACCACATCAAGCTGGCGTTTGAAAATCCGCTCAGTCACCACTTCGCCCACAACGATATTCTGCTGGGCCAGGATGCCGCGGCGTACAGCCATAGCTTCCTGCTTGGCGGCGCGGTGCTGCGCCACAATACCAGCACCCAGCTGAACGGTGAAAACACTACGCTGCGTATTAACAGCCTGGCGATGCCGGTGAAGTCAGAAGTGTGCGACACGCGCACCTGGCTTGAGCATAACAAAGGCTACTGCAACAGCCGTCAGCTGCACAAAACCATCGTCAGCGACAAAGGACGTGCGGTGTTTAACGGCCTGATAAACGTGGCGCAGCACGCCATCAAAACTGACGGGCAGATGACCAACAACAACCTCTTGCTGGGGCGTCTGGCAGAGGTGGACACCAAACCACAGCTGGAAATCTATGCGGACGACGTGAAATGCAGCCACGGCGCGACGGTCGGGCGTATTGACGATGAGCAGATGTTCTACCTGCGCTCGCGTGGGATAGACCAGCAGGCCGCGCAAAAGATGATTATTTACGCCTTTGCGGCTGAGCTGACGGAAGCGCTGCCCGATGGCGGGCTTAAACAGCAGGTGCTGGCCCGTATCGGTCAGCGGCTGCCTGGAGGCGAAGCATGACATTTCCCGTAGAGAAAGTCCGGGCAGATTTTCCGGTACTGACCCGTGAAGTGAACGGTCTGCCGCTGGCCTATCTCGACAGTGCGGCCAGCGCGCAAAAACCAAATCAGGTGGTGGATGCGGAAGCCCAGTTTTACCGCCACGGTTATGCGGCGGTACATCGCGGGATCCACACCCTGAGCGCCGAGGCGACCCAGCGCATGGAAAACGTGCGCACGCAGGTTGCGGCCTTCCTCAACGCGCGTTCGCCGGAAGAGCTGGTGTTCGTGCGCGGCACCACCGAAGGGATCAACCTGGTGGCTAACAGCTGGGGCAATGCGCAGGTGCACGCGGGGGATAACATCATCATCACCCAGATGGAGCACCACGCCAACATCGTGCCCTGGCAGATGCTCTGTGAGCGTGTGGGGGCGCAACTGCGGGTGATCCCCCTGAATGAAGACGGCACGCTCCAGCTGGAAAAGCTGGACGCCCTGCTGGACGACAGAACGCGGCTGGTGGCGGTGACCCACGTTTCAAACGTGCTGGGGACGGAAAATCCGGTGGCGCTGATCGTCGACAAAGCCCATCAGGTTGGTGCGAAAGTGTTGATTGATGGCGCCCAGGCGGTGATGCACCATGCGGTTGACGTTCAGGCTCTGGACTGCGATTTCTACGTCTTCTCCGGGCACAAGCTGTATGGCCCGACGGGCATCGGCGTGTTGTATGTGAAAGAGGACATTCTCCAGGCCATGCCGCCGTGGGAAGGGGGCGGGTCAATGATCGCCACCGTCAGCCTGACGGACGGCACAACCTACGCCCGTGCGCCCTGGCGCTTCGAGGCGGGTACGCCCAACACGGGCGGGATCATCGGGCTGGGCGCGGCCATTAGCTACGTCTCTGAAACGGGGCTGGCGGCGATTCAGGAGTACGAACAGCAGCTGATGCATTATGCCTTGCAGGAGCTGGCCAGCGTCCCGGAACTGACCTTATATGGCCCTGCTGACCGTCTGGGTGTGATAGCCTTCAACCTCGGCAAGCATCACGCCTATGATGTGGGCAGTTTCCTTGATAATTACGGCGTCGCCGTACGTACCGGGCATCACTGCGCGATGCCGCTGATGGCGTATTATCAGGTACCGGCTATGTGCCGCGCATCGCTGGTGATGTACAACACAACGGAAGAGGTCGACAGACTGGTGGCGGGACTAAAACGTATTCACCAGCTGCTTGGCTAACGGAGAGGCGAGAGATGGCAGATTTGCCGGACAGAGATAAATTGCTGCGCAACTTTGGGCGTTGCGCGAACTGGGAAGAGAAATACCTTTATATTATCGAGCTGGGTCAGCGCCTGCCGCCGCTCAGCGAAGAGGCGCATAACCCGGACAACATCATTCAGGGCTGCCAGAGCCAGGTCTGGATCCTGATGCAACAGACGGATGAAGGCGTAATTGAATTACAGGGTGACAGCGATGCCGCCATTGTGAAGGGGCTTATTGCCGTCGTATTTATTCTTTATCACCAGATGTCGGCGCAGGATATTGTCGCCTTTGACGTTCGCCCGTGGTTTGAAAAAATGGCCTTAACCCAGCACCTCACCCCGTCCCGATCCCAGGGGCTGGAAGCGATGATCCGCGCCATACGCGCCAAAGCCGCAATCCTTAGCTAAACTTACAGAATAGCATTCATTCTGTTTCGCGGGGTGGTTTCCACCTCGCTGGTTTTTCAGCTTTCTGACGTTTGGTCAGTGAATAAGGAATCTCAGCATGAAGCGCGCGTCTCTAATAACTCTATTACTCCTTGGTTCGCTCAGTGCTGTTAATTCAGCCTGGGCGGTTGATTATCCTTTACCGCCCGCAGGCAGCCGTCTGATTGGGCAAAACCAGACATACACCATTCAGGAAGGTGACAATAAACTTCAGTCTATCGCTCGTCGCTTTAATACCGCCGCACAGCTGATCCTTGAAACCAATAATACCATTGCTCCGGTGAACCCTGCGCCAGGAACGGTCATTACCATCCCTTCCCAGATGCTACTGCCGGACACCGAGCGTGAGGGCATTGTGGTGAATCTGGCGGAGCTGCGTCTTTACTTCTATCCGCCTGGCGAAAATATCGTGCAGGTCTATCCGCTGGGTATTGGTCAGCTTGGGCTGGAAACACCGGTCAGCACCACCCGTGTGAGTCAGAAAATCCCTAACCCTACCTGGACCCCCACAGCGGGCATCAGAGCGCGCTCACTGGCCCAGGGCATTAAACTGCCGCCTGTGGTACCCGCAGGGCCAAATAACCCGCTGGGGCGCTTTGCGCTTCGTCTGGGTATCGGGAATGGGGAATATCTTATTCACGGCACCAGCGCGCCGGACAGCGTAGGGCTGCGGGTCAGCTCGGGTTGTATGCGGATGAACGCGCCCGATATCAAAGCGTTGTTTGAGCAAGTGCGCGTCGGCACGCGGGTGCAGATCATCAATGAGCCGGTGAAGTTCTCCGTCGAGCCGGACGGCAAACGTTATATCGAGGTGCACAGGCCGCTGGCGCAGGCTGAGGGCGAAAACCCACAGACGGTGCCGTTCACGCACTCGGCGGCGTTTACCGCCTTTGCAGCGGAGTCAGGTAGCGATAAAACGCAAATCGACAAGGCCCTGGCGCGCAGAGCGGGGATCCCGGTTGCCGTGTCAGCAGGCAGTGGTTCTTCAGCCAGCAATTCTGTCCTGTCGGTACAGAACAGTCGTGTCTCAGCGGCGGTGGCGGAAGGCGAGGGAGAGAAAGCGCTTCAGTAGAGGTTTGACGAAGGCAAAAAAAATGGCGCACAATGTGCGCCATTTTATTAACAGGTACTATTACTTACGGTATTTAGTAGCCTGGTTGTCCAGACGCTGGTTAGCGCGAGCTGCGTCGTCTTTAGCAGCCTGAACGTCGGAACGCATTGCGTTCACGTCGTTACTCAGCTGGTCAACTTTAGCGTTCAGAGTCTGAACGTCAGAAGACAGCTGATCGATTTTAGCGTTGCTGGAGCAACCTGCCAGCAGAGTAGAACCCAGGATTACCGCGCCCAGTACCAGTTTAGTACGATTCATTATTAATACCCTCTAGATTGAGTTAATCTCCATGTAGCGTTACAAGTATTACACAAAGTTTTTTGGGTTGAGAATATTTTTTTGATGGGATTACGCCTATTTTTGATCGTTCGCTCAAAGAAGCAACGAAATCGGCAATTTTGACGAAAAAGCTATGTTAAAAAAGGCATTTTTCATCGGATTCATCTTAGATAAATCGCGATTAAATAGAAAAACCCGATTTGCTTTTTGAATAGTTCTGGTTAAAGGCGGGAATAAAAAAAGCGCCCCGAAGGACGCTTTTTAACAAAACAATAATTTGTTCGTGAAATATTACAGCACGTGGACAGATGCAGTGTTGGTGGTGCCGCTTGGAACCAGCGCGCCAGAAACCATAACCACCACGTCGCCTTTCTGGGCCAGGCCACAATCAACCAGTTCCAGAGCCACTTCTTTACCCAGACGATAGAAATCATCGGTAGAGGCAATCTCTTTCACCAGGTGTGGGATCACACCTTTGCTCAGCACCAGCTGACGCGCGGTAGTTTCGTTGGTGGTCAGCGCCAGAATGGTCGCATCCGGGAAATATTTACGCACGGCACGCGCAGATTTACCACCCTGGGTCGCCACGACAATCAGTGGGGCTTCCAGTTTCTCAGCGGTTTCTACCGCACCACGGCACACGGCTTCGGTGATGCGCAGTTTACGGCTGTCGTTGTTGTAATCCAGACGGCTTTTCATCACGCGGTCGGTACGCTCACAGATGGTCGCCATGATGCCGACCGCTTCCAGAGGGTATTTCCCTTTTGCAGATTCGCCAGACAGCATAACGGCATCGGTACCGTCGAGGATGGCGTTTGCTACGTCGCCTGCTTCAGCGCGGGTAGGGCGTGGGTTTTTGATCATGGAGTCCAGCATCTGCGTTGCGGTGATAACCACTTTACGCGCGCGAACACATTTCTCGATCATCATCTTCTGCGCGAAGATCACTTCTTCAACCGGGATTTCAACGCCCAGGTCGCCACGCGCTACCATGATACCGTCAGACGCTTCGAGGATTTCGTCGAAGTTGTTCAGGCCTTCCTGGTTTTCGATCTTGGAGATGATCTGAATGTTCTCGCCGCCGTGCGCTTTCAGGTGCTCACGGATCTCAACCACGTCAGAACGTTTACGGATAAAGGAGGCAGCAACGAAGTCCACGCCTTGTTCGCAGCCGAAGATCAGGTCTTGTTTGTCTTTTTCAGCCAGCGCTGGCAGAGCAATGGACACACCCGGCAGGTTAACGCCTTTGTTTTCGCCCAGATCGCCGTTGTTCAGCACTTTACAGATAACCTTGTTACCTTCGATCGCGGTCACTTCCATGCCGATCAGGCCGTCATCCACCAGCACGGTGTTGCCAACGGACAGATCGCTGGTGAAGCCTTCGTAGGTCACGGCAACGATTTCGTTATTACCTACAACGGATTTGTCGGTGGTGAAGGTGAAGGTCTGGCCCGCTTTCAGGGAAACGTCGTTACCGCCTTCCAGTTTGATGGTGCGGATTTCAGGACCTTTAGTGTCGAGCAGGATTGCCGCTTTTTTCCCGGTCTTGCTCATCACGTTGCGCAAGTTCTGGATACGCTGACCGTGTTCAGCATAGTCGCCGTGGGAGAAGTTCAGACGCATCACGTTCATGCCGGCATCCAGCATTTTGCTCAGCATCTCTTCGGATTCGGTTTTCGGGCCGATAGTACAAACAATTTTCGTCTTTTTCATGACAGTCTTAGTCTTTAAGTTGGGAAGGATATGGAAATCTCGCTCCGGGGGCGCACCGCCGCGGAGTCAAACCTGTGTTGCGAAAGAGTATATGACACGCACTAAGAATAGGTGACATCAAATGAGCGTGCAGAAGAAAGTGTGCCTGAGTGCCAGCCCAACGAAGGAGAGGAGAAGTTGTACGTTGTTTTTTGTATTCCAAGCGCTGAAACCATTCACCAGGGATTTGGCGCGCATTATACGCTGATTTACAGTAAAAAGGAAAATGGAAACAGCGTTTCAAAACAATCTGTGCAGATTCACATAAGTTTGTTATCAAGGCGTTAAGGTCTAATGTCATCTTATGACGGCAGGCGCAACGCCCGCCGTTTTTTGCTCACTTTTCCAGCGCCTGCTGAAGGTCGGCGATCAGATCCTTCGCATCCTCAATCCCCACCGACAGGCGGATAAGCTGCGGCACAATACCGTTTGCAAGACGCTGCGCCAGTGGTATGGAGGCGTGGGTCATGCTGTAGGGCTGGCTCACCAGACTCTCCACACCGCCCAGACTTTCCGCCAGGGTAAAGAGCGTAAGATGACGGATCACCTCTGCCGCGCGTTGCACATCGCCTTTAATCACAACGGAGATCATGCCGCCCGGCAGCGCCATTTGTCTGCGTGCCAGCGCATACTGGGGATGTGACGCCAGCCCGGGATAGAACACGCGGTCTACCTGCGGATGCTGCTCCAGCCATTGCGCAATTGCCAGTGCGTTGGCGCTGTGCTTCTCAACGCGCAGAGAGAGGGTGCGAATCCCCCGCAGCGTCAGGAAACTGCTGAACGGATCCAGAACGCCGCCAACCGCGTTTTGCAGATAGCCCAGACGCTCCGCGAGATCCTTATTTGCCCCGACAACAGCCAGCCCGGCAACCACGTCTGAATGACCGTTGAGATATTTAGTGGCGGAGTGGACCACTATATCGAACCCCGCCTCCAGCGGCCGGTGAATGACCGGGGAGGCGAAGGTATTATCCGCCACGCTGATCGCATTATGGCGCCGGGCAATGTCCGCGATGGCCTCCAGGTCGGCCAGTTTCAGCAGCGGGTTCGTTGGCGTTTCCACCCAGATCATGCGGGTGTCCGGGCGAATGGCGGCCTCAAGCCCGGCTACATCGTCCGGCTTAACCCAGCTCACCTGTAACCCGGTGCTGCGCTTGCGCACGTTTTCGATCAGGCGATACGTACCGCCATACACGTCGTCAATGGCGACGATATGGCTGTCTTTATCCAGCAGTTCGAGCACGGTGGAAATGGCTGCCAGCCCTGACGCGAAAGCGTACCCGCGCGTGCCGCCTTCCAGTTCGGCGATGGCGGTCTCCAGCGCGTGGCGGGTTGGATTGCCGCTCCGGGAGTATTCGTAGCCGGTATGTTCACCCGGTGCCGGTTGCGCAAACGTCGACGTGGCGTAAATTGGCGGCATCACGGCGCCGTGCGGGTCGTGATACTCACCGCTGTGAACGCTGAGGGTGGCCAGGTTTTTCATCTTTCGCTCCTTTTATTTTGTCAGGCGGTTACGCCAGGCGGTGAGTACGTCACTGCGTGTGATCAGACCCAGAAAGCGATCTTCGTCATAAATAATCGCCACCAGGCCACGGTCAAAGATGGCGTACAGGGCGCTCTCCGGGGCCTGCTTATCCAGATATTCGACCTGACGCGTCATGGCCGCCGTCACGGGGAGAGAGAAGCGATCGGCATCTCCCCCGATGTGTCGCAGCAGGTCCCACTCGTCGATGATGCCGACGACCTTGTCGTTATCGAGCACCGGCAGCTGGGAGATGTCGTACAGGCGCATGCGGGCCAGCACGGTGGAAAGCGTGTCGTCCGGGGCGGCAGTCACCGTCGCGCCTTCATCGTGGCGCAGGGCAATATAGTCCGAGAGATCGCCTGCCTGCGGACGCGAAATCAGCCCCTGCTGGCGCATCCAGTCGTCGTTGAACATCTTCGAGAGGTATTTATTGCCGCTGTCGCAGGCGAAGGTGACCACACGTTTTGGCGTAGTCTGCGCCTGGCAATATTTCAGCGCCGCCGCCAGCAGCGTGCCGGTGGAGGAGCCTGCCAGGATCCCTTCCGTTTTTAGCAGATCGCGGGCGGTGGTGAACGCCTCGCGATCGGTAATGCGCCAGGCGCGGTTAACCCCTTCGATGTGCGCCAGCGGAGGGATAAAGTCTTCGCCAATCCCTTCAACCAGCCACGATCCGGCATCGTGATGGTGTCCGGTCTCAACCTGGTCCGCCAGCACCGACCCGGCCGGATCGGCAAGCACAAATTCCGTCTGCGGCGAATGTTCTGCAAACCACGCCTGTAAGCCACCCAGCGTACCGCCGGACCCCACGCCGACGACGATGGCATCGATCTGGCCGTCAAGCTGTTCAAACAGTTCCGGTGCGGTAGTGGTGCGGTGCGCTAGCGGATTGGCCGCGTTATTGAACTGATCAATATAAAACGCGCCTGGCAGTTCGTTCGCCAGCCGCCGGGCATAATCCTGGTAGTAGGCCGGATGCCCTTTATTCACATCTGAACGGGTCAGCACGACCTGCGCCCCTAACGCGCGCAGGTGGAAAATCTTCTCGCGGCTCATTTTGTCCGGCACCACCAGGATCAGCGAGTAGCCCTTCTGCGCCGCAATCAACGCCAGCCCCAGGCCGGTGTTCCCCGCCGTGGCTTCAATAATGGTGCCGCCGGGCCGTAGCTGGCCCGTACGCTCGGCTTCATTAATCATCGACAACGCGACGCGGTCTTTAATCGAGCCGCCGGGATTCTGGTTTTCCAGCTTCAGAAATAGCGAGCAGGGGCCGGTGTCCAGCTTGTGCAGCTGGATGAGCGGCGTACGGCCAATCAGTTCGGTGACGGAGTGGTAAAGCGTCATGGTCATGTCCTGTGAAGAGGTGATGACCGGATGATAGAACCATGAAATTTTCTCAATAAAGAACCTTTCACTGAGTTTTAGAACGGAAAGGAATAATCCTTGTGTTTTCAGATGGAAAGACAGCAAGACGTAAAGTTGTCCGGATGTGAGGATGGCTATATCCGCATAAAGTGCTGCAAAATTAGCCGATTTCGTCGGGTGAGTAAGACCTGATATGCAAATGGCAGATAATTATTGCTGATATTCATCTAAATGCTTTTCACCCGCCAGTTCGCTGCTTATTCCTGAGCATTATAAGAAATTCTTTTTTGGTCATTTAAAAGCTGATAACGGCTGTTTACTATCTTTTGGACATCCATACTGCTAAACCGCTATATGCGAAACGGATAACGAATAAGAATGATTGTACTCAGCAATATTTCGAAGGTTTTTGACAACGGGAAACAGGCGCTGACAGCCGTTGATAACGTCAACCTGACGATAGAGCAGGGACAGATTTACGGGATCATCGGTTACAGCGGGGCCGGGAAAAGTACGCTGATCCGTCTGCTGAACGGTCTGGAAAAGCCCAGCGCCGGCAGCGTCACCATTAACGGTCAGGATATCTCCGCCGCGAAGGGAGAAGCGCTGCGTCAGGCACGCCTGAAAATCAGCATGGTGTTCCAGCACTTTAATCTGCTTTGGTCGCGCACGGTGAAGGAAAACATCGCCTTTTCAATGCAAATTGCCGGTGTGCCAAAAGCGCAAATTCAGGCTCGCGTTGCCGAGCTGGTGGAGCTGGTCGGCCTGAAGGGGCGCGAGAATGCCTACCCATCCCAGCTGAGCGGCGGGCAAAAACAACGTGTGGGCATTGCCCGCGCGCTGGCCAATCATCCGGACGTACTGCTGTGTGACGAAGCCACCTCGGCGCTGGATCCGCAGACCACCGATCAGATCCTCGATCTGCTCCTGGACATTAACCGTCGCTTTAACCTGACCATCGTACTCATTACGCATGAGATGCACGTGGTGCGCAAAATCTGCGACCGCGTGGCGGTGATGGAAAACGGCAAGGTGGTGGAAGAGGGGGACGTGCTGAGCGTGTTTACGCGTCCGCAGCAGCCGATCACCCGGCAGTTTGTCCGCCAGGTGAGCCAGTACGCGGAGGAAGAGACCTTCAATACCGAACTGGCAAACGATCTGGAAGGCACGGTGATCAGGCTGACCTTCACCGGGCACAGCACGCACAGGCCGATCGTCGGTGAACTGACCCTGCGCTACGGCCTGCCGTTTAACATCCTGCACGGCAAAATGACGCAAACCGCCCACGGTGTTTTCGGGCAGCTCTGGGTGCACGTGGTGGCATCGGACGAACAACTGAACAATATCCTCGCCGACCTGAAGCAAAGCGATATTGAAGGCGAGGTAATCAAGCATGACTGAAGAACTCTTTCCGCACCTGAAGTGGGATCAGCTTTGGGCTGCAACCCAGGAGACGCTTTACATGACCGCGCTTTCCGGCGTGGCGACGTTTGCCCTGGGGATCGCGCTCGGTCTGGCGCTGTTTTTAACCGCCCGCGGCGGGTTATTCCACAACCGCACGGTCTACAGCGTGATGTCGATTGTGGTGAACGTGTTCCGCTCGATTCCGTTCATCATTCTCATCGTTCTGCTGATCCCGTTCACCAAGACCGTTGTGGGGACCATTCTCGGCGCTAACGCTGCGCTGCCCGCCCTGATTGTGGGCGCGGCGCCGTTCTACGCCCGTCTGGTCGAGATTGCCTTGCGAGAAGTAGACAAAGGAGTCATTGAGGCCACGCGTTCGATGGGCGCGCGGCTGAGCACGTTAGTGTTTCGGGTTTTATTGCCGGAATCTTCACCCGCACTGGTTTCAGGTATGACGGTGACGCTGATTGCGCTGGTGAGCTACAGCGCAATGGCAGGGGTGATAGGTGCCGGCGGTTTGGGAAATCTGGCTTATCTGGAAGGATTCCAGCGCAACCATGGTGACGTCACGCTGGTGGCAACGGTGACCATTCTGATCATCGTGTTCATTATCCAGTTCTGCGGCGATGCCATTACTTCACTGTTAGATAAACGCTAATAAATACACACAGGAACCACATCATGAAAAAGACACTGACACTGATCGCCGCCGCAACCCTGAGTGCCCTGAGCTTTGCCTCCTGGGCGGACACGCTCACCGTGGGGGCGTCCAACACCCCGCACGCGGAAATTCTGGAGCAGGCTAAGCCGATTCTGGCGAAGCAGGGGATCGATCTGGAGATTAAACCGTTCCAGGACTACATTCTGCCAAACACGGCGCTGGCGGGGCATGACATTGACGCCAACTATTTCCAGCACATCCCTTACCTGAACAGCGTCCTGAAAGATCACGCGGGCGATAAGGATTATGATTTTGTCAGTGCGGGCGCAATCCACATTGAGCCGATCGGTATCTATTCGAAAAAATACAAATCGCTGAAGGATCTGCCGGAAGGCGGCAAAATCATCATGCGTGATGCGGTTTCCGAGGAAGGGCGTATTCTCTCCATCTTCGAAAAAGAGGGCGTGATCAAGCTGAAGCCAGGCATCGATAAAGTGACCGCGCGCATCAGCGATATCGTGGAGAACCCGAAAAAGCTGCAATTCACCCCTAACGTTGAGGCATCTCTGCTGCCGCAGATGTACAACAACGACGAAGGTGCTGCGGTGGTGATCAACGCCAACTACGCAATTGATGCCGGTCTGGATCCGGTGCACGATCCAATTGCGGTTGAAAGCGGTGAGAATAACCCGTACGCCAACATCATTACCGTTCATCGCGGTGACGAGAAGAAGAAGGATATCGTCGCGCTGGTGAACGTGCTGCACTCCAAAGAAATTCAGGACTGGATCCGCACCAAATACAAAGGCGCAGTCATCCCGGTAAACAACTAATCTCCTGATTTTCCAGACGAAGCCCGGCGAACTACACGCCGGGCTTCTTTTTTGTATCCAGCCGACGAATGATTTAAGCTGACGGTTTAGGGCAACGGAGTGATGGCAATGGGCAATGTGACCAAAGACGAAGCGCTTTACCAGGAGATGTGTCGGGTGGTAGGCAAGGTCGTTCTCGAAATGCGTGATTTAGGGCAGGAGCCGAAACATATTGTCATTGCGGGCGTTCTGCGTACCGCGCTGGCGAACCAGCGCGTTAAGCGCAGTGAGTTGACCACCAAAGCGATGGAAACGGTGGTTAAAGCGCTGGCCGGCTGACGCGCCAGCGCTTCGCGAGCAGCTCAAGCGAGCAGCAGAGCAGGTAATAGATTACACCCGTGAAGATAAAAATGGCCGCCGGGTAAATTTGCACCCGGTTGTTGATCTGTCCCGCCACCGTGGTCAGTTCAGGAACGTTCACGATAAACGCCAGCGACGTATCCTTCAGCAGGCTGATAAAAATCCCCACCAGCGACGGCAGAATATTTCTCAGCGCCTGCGGCAGCAGCACGCGCCACAGCGTTTGCTGCGTACTGAACCCTTGAGAAAGCGCGGCCTCATTCTGGCCCGACGGCAGAGCTCTCAGTCCGGCTAACACCGAATGCATCACCGCAGCCGCGGTAAACCAGGCCAGCGCCAGCGTGACGGTCGTCGCGCCCGGGAGATCCCTGCCGGTTATCAGTGGCAGCAGATACCACATCCAGAATATCACGAAGATCAGGGGGATCCCGCGAATCAACTCTGCCCACGCAAACAGCGCACTGCGCACCACGCAGGGATAGCGCCAGGCGACGCAAGCCAGCACAATCCCGCCGGGCAGGGCAAGCGCGGCGGCGCCTGCGGCCATCAGCAGTGAGAGCAGTACGCCGCCGGGTTCTCCCGCAGCAGCACGTCCCCAAAGCAGATAATCCAGGTTTTCGACAATAACGTTAAATCCGGGGATCATGATATTTCCTCCCTGAATGGGGGCCGAGGCGCACCAGCACGCTTCCCGTCACCATCCCGGTAAGCAAGTAGAGCACCGTACCGACGGTGAAGGCTTCCAGTGCATGGGCGTTGTAACTTTCTATCTGGCGGACCTGGTAGGTCAGTTCGGCGAAGCCAATCCCGCTCGCGAGCGAGGAGAGCTTCATCAGGTTAAGGTACTGGCCGACGACGGGCTGCCACGCGTTAGCGAGCCCCTGTGGCAGAAGAATGTAGCGAAACAGACGCCATGAGGAAAATCCCTGAGCGAGCGCCGCCTCCCGTTGCCCGGCAGGTACGGAACGCAGCCCCGATTCCACTTCTTCAATTAAAAACGCCGAGGTAAAGACGCCTAACCCCCAGGCGGAGCATAAAAACTCGGGCGTAAACCACCAGACGTCACCGGGTAAAATGGACCAGCTGTGGTCTGCGTTCACCGCTTCACGCAGCCCCTGCGGCAACCCGTTCCAGGCGGCGAAATACCAGAACAGCAGCTGTACCAGCAGCGGCGTATTGCGAAACAGCGATACCCAGCAGCTGACGATCAATGTCCCGAAACGTCCTCCGGAAAGCCGCAAAAGCATAAAGAACAAGGCGAGCAGGCTGGCCAGCATAATCCCCGTCAGCGTCACCCACAGAGTGGTGAGAAATCCGGAGAGGATCCAGTGCAGGGGCTGTCCGGCCAGCACCCCCTGCCAGTCCAGAGCGGGCATTACAGTTGCTCCTGATGCAGCGGATCCAGCACTTTTTGCAGGAAACGCCTCGCACGGGGATGCGACGGTTGATTGAAAAATTGCGCCGGGGGCGCGGTTTCCAGAATTTTTCCGCCGTCGATAAAGACGATTCGATCGGCAATTTCCCGGGCGAACTGCATCTCATGGGTAACGACAATCATGGTGATCCCGCTGTGCGCGAGGGTTTTCATCACAAACAGCACTTCGCCAATCATTTCCGGGTCGAGTGCCGACGTCGGCTCGTCAAAGAGAATGATTTGCGGCGACGAGGCCAGAGCACGGGCAATCGCCACGCGCTGCTGCTGTCCGCCGGAAAGTTCAGCGGGGAAGCGGTGCGCCTTCTCCAGCATGCCGACCTTCTCCAGCAGCGCCAGCGCGCGCTCCTGGGCAGGCAGGGGTTTCCAGCCGTGAACGTGCTCCAGTGCCAGGGTAATGTTCTGACTGGCGGTAAGGTGGGCATAGAGATTGAACTGCTGGAACACAAACCCGACGCGGCTGCGTAACTGACGTAGCCTGCTGCCGGAAAGCTGTCCGGTCGGCTTGTGGTCGATCAGAATCTCCCCGCCGCTCAGGCTCTCAAGCTGGTTGATAAGCCGAATCAGGGTCGATTTTCCGGAACCCGAAGGGCCGAGAATGGCAACCACTTCACCCGGCATGATGGTGAGGTTAATGTCGGTTAAAACCGGATGGTCGCCGTAGCGTTTGTCCACATGGCGAAACTCAACGCTGGCCTGTTCCAGACGTGAAAAATCCGCGGCATTGGCCGCGGAGCGTGAAAATAAACCTGAGAGCATATTACCGGGCTTCTATTTTAAAGTTACGAGGCTGTGGAGCTGGGGTGCCTGGACCGAACCAGACGTCATAGATTTTTGCCGCCTGGCCGTTTTTCTCCAGGGTTACCAGCTCATCGTTAACGGCTTTCAGCAGCGCCGTTTCACCCTTTTTCACCCCCACGCCAATCTCTTCTTTACTGAGCAGGTCGGGCAGGATTTTGAAGTCGGCTTTATCCGGCGCCTGCGCCAGCAGACCGGCCAGAATGGTGCTGTCCTGGGTAATGGCCTGCACGTTGCCATTGCGCAGTGCCGTCAGCGCCAGCGGAATATCATCATAAGAGAGGACGCGGGACTGCGGAAAACGCTGGTGCAGCGCCTGTTCACCCGTCGTACCTTTTACGGCGCCAATGCGTGCCCGGCTATAGTCATCAAGCTTGTCCGGTGATTTTGCCGGAACCAGGAACTGCTGGCCGGTGACAAAGTAAGGCGTCGAGAAATCAATGACCTGTGCGCGTTCCGGAGTGATGGTGATATCCGCCACGATGAGATCCGCTTTTCCGGACTGTAGCAGCGGTATACGGTTAGCCGGATTGGTGGCGACCAGTTCAAGCTTTACGCCAAGCGATTTCGCCAGCGCTTTGGCGAAGTCCACGTCGTAACCCACTATCTCATGCGTTTTGGCATCAATCGAGCCAAAGGGTGGATTGGCATCAAACGTGGCCACTTTCACCACGCCTGCTGCCTTGATATCCGCCAGCCGATCGGCCTGCGCCTGCGCTGAAACCAGGCCCCAGGCTGCCACTAATCCCAGAACCTGCGCCCGTTTTTTAAACCCTTTCATTTTTGCAGCCATAGTCATACGCCATCCCGTTGTTTTTGTTTTACCCCGTTACGCTCCCATAAGGGAAAGCTATCGCCAAATAAGAAATCGTTCTTTGCTATGAGAAAAAAAGCATGAGTGAACAAGGTGTTAAAGAAGAGAGCAGACGGCGGGGCGCTATTTGCAGATCCTGCACATCGACAGTGGATTTTGATATTTCCCCCGGGCGCAATTTGGGTGTTTAACTGAGGACAGGTTAAGCGAGAAGGGTAATGACGATGAAAAAATGGATAAGCACGTTACGGCGGTTTTTTGCGCCCCGACCAGTGAATGCGGAGAACAGCGCGCAACGTGTTCTTGAGTCAATACTGCCTGTCGCCAGCCTGTATGGCGTGGACGTAGCCAACATCGACCCGGAGTGGTTCCATGATAAAACGTCACGCTGAACTGCGCCGGACGCGCGAAATGTACTGGAATGAGCTGTGCGTGGTGTCTGTAAAGCGAGGATGAAGGGAAAAATACCCAGGCAAATCCTCGGTAAATGATGGCCGTTTTGTTACCACTATCTCCTTTCACAGATGGAGATAATAATGAAACGGACAGTATTAACCCCCGCGCTTTCTGCCTCCGCACTTCTGCTTACCATGCAGGCGGCACACGCTGGTCCACAGGCGCATGTTGTATGCAGTTATTCCCACACCCTCGGCGATGATGCCATTATGATGTTCGGCATGCCCAATGAGGCTATGCTGCACGATTTTTTTGGTAACGTGCACGCGGATGCTTACTCCAGCCGTGAATCTCTGCGTACCCAGGAAAAGACCACCTGCGATAACAAAGCAGACAGCTCGGCCTACTGGGCTCCGTCGCTAAAATTGCCGGACGGAACGGTGGTCAAACCCGCCTATCAAAAAACCTATTATCAGGCATCGAATGTTGACGCCTGGCCGCTTCATCCGTTTCCGCCGGGGCTGTCGCTGCTGGCGGGCGATCATCATGGCACCGCGCCAAATCCGCATATCACCTTTTTATGCGCCAATGGTAAGGGCTATACCACCAGAACGGGTGAAGTCTGCGGCTTACGCAAGGCGAAGGATGCCGTGCAGTTTAATATCGGCATTCAGTTCCCGAACTGCTGGGACGGGGTCAACCTGAAGCCCGCCCACGGCCTGGCTAACGCCACCTACGATACGAAAGGACAGTGTCCGTCCGCCTTCCCGGTGAAGATCCCGACGGTGAACATGAATATTGCGTACGTGCTCCCGACAATTAGCTCTCTGGATACCAGTAAAGTCCAGCTTTCCCTCGACCCCATCATGCATGGCAGTGAGCGTGAAGAGCGGTGGGGGAGCCTGTATACGGCGCATGCTGACTTCATGAACGGCTGGACGGAAGATGCCGCGCGATTTATGACCGACCTGTGCATGAACCGAGGAATGGATTGCGGCACCACCGTGCCGTATGGTTATTCAAAAGCGAAGGCTAACGTCTGGCTCAGCAGCATGGAACCGGCACTTTCACAGCCCGATCCCCAGGTCTTACTGGTGCAGGATAACTGGAAGAACGGTGGACGCACGAAAAACAGCGAAACATTGTCGCTGGTGAAGTTCAACATCCCTCCGCTGCCTGTCGGACAGGATCCTGCCAAGTTTAAATACCGCGTGAGAATTTATGGCGGGAAAGTGGAAACTGACGGCGCGGATCAAATCTTCTTCTATCCGGCGAGTAACGACTGGGAACCGGCCACCGTGAGCTGGCAGTCACGACCGTCCTGCAACTATCGCTCGGATGCGGTGGTGTACCTGAACCAGTCCCGCGAATACCGGATGGTGGACGTGGATAAAGCGGTGCGCAAGGCGCTGGCAGAAGGGAAAACCGACATTTCGTGGTATATCGGCGGCGATCGTCAGGGAAATCACTATCAGTTTGAGACGGGGTCATCTCCCCAAAGCCTGATCCTGATGCTGACCGGGTTTAGCAAAACGCCGGAGATCTGATAGCGGGTAGCAAAAGGCATTCATAAAAAAAAAAGCACCGGGGAGCCCGGTGCTTTTTCTTCAGATCTTGCAGGCATCGCCGCAGTCGTCATCGGCGACAATCGCCTGAGCTTTTTTATCCGCATCGTCGAGACGTTCCGCGTTGCGCTCTTCTGCTTCATCCAGCCCGTTAAAGACTAAGTTATCGAGATCAATTTCCATGTGCCACCTGCGTTATTCAGTTTTTGATACTGGCATAGTATAAGTCAAAAAAAGCGGGCCAGGCACCCCTCAGCACATATGGATAATCCCTGCCATACTCAGTGATTTATTGCTGAGGAAAGCCGATGATTACACTCTGTAAAACCTGCGGTACCGCTTACGATGAACAGCCCAAAAACTGCCCGATTTGCGACGATGAGCGCCAGTATGTCCCGGTGACGGGCCAGACATGGACGGACTTCGACAGCCTTACGACCACGCACACCAACAAATGGCAACAGCTGGAGCCGCAGCTGTTCAGCATCAAAACTGTTCCCTCTTTTGCCATCAACCAGCGGGCGCTTCTGCTGCGTACGCCACAGGGCAATGTTCTGTGGGACTGCATCGCCAATCTTGACCTGGCGACCAGAGCGTTAGTTGACGCGCTCGGGGGGATCAGCGCGATCGCGATTTCGCACCCGCATTACTACACCACCATGCAAGAGTGGGCCGCGGCATTTAACGCACCGATCTACCTGCACGCCAGCGATCGGCAGTGGGTGATGCGTGACAGCCCGGCGATACGCTTCTGGGAGGAGGACGCCCTGGAGATTATGCCTTTGGTGACTCTTCTGCGGCTGGGCGGGCATTTTGCAGGCGGCACGGTGCTGCACTGGCAGTCTGGCGACGGCGTGCTGCTGGCCGGTGATATTTTGCAGGTTACGCCCGGTAAGGACGCCGTGTCGTTTATGTGGAGTTATCCGAATATGCTGCCGCTGCCTGCCCGCACCGTTGAGTCGATGATCGGTCGACTGACAGGGAAAACGTACCAGCGCCTGTACGGGGCCTTTGAAGGGCAGAACATCCCCGCGAACGCGGATGAGATCGTGCAGCGGTCGGGCCAGAAATATATTGCTTGTCTCGGCTAAGGCGCGGTGGTTAAATTTTACGAGTGTGATCGCGATCATACCTAAACTAAAACAGATAAAAGAGAAATGGCTATGCAACATATCATTGAAGGTTTTCTCAGCTTTCAAAAAGAGATTTTCCCGCAACGTAAAGAGCTTTTTCGTAGTTTAGCGTCCAGTCAGAATCCCAAAGCGCTGTTCATCTCCTGCTCCGACAGCCGTCTGGTTCCGGAACTGGTTACGCAACAGGAGCCAGGACAGCTCTTTGTCATTCGAAACGCGGGCAACATTGTGCCTCCGTTCGGGCCGGAGCCTGGCGGTGTCTCTGCGACCATCGAATATGCTGTTGTTGCCCTGGGCGTGACCGATATCGTTATTTGCGGCCACTCAAACTGCGGCGCAATGAAGGCGATTGCTGACAACGCCGATCTGGAGCCGATGCCGGCCGTTTCCCACTGGCTGCGCTATTCTGATGCGGCAAAAGCGGTGGTTGAGAAGAAAACATGGGATAAGCCAATCGATAAGGTGAATGCGATGGTGCAGGAGAACGTCTTTGCGCAGCTGAGCAATATCAAGACCCATCCGTCGGTGGCGGTAGGCCTGCGCAACAACGCCATTCGCCTGCACGGCTGGGTATATGACATCGAAAGCGGCAAAATCCTTGCCCTGGACAAGAACACTAAATCGTTCGTGTCGCTGTCGGAAAACCCGGACGTCTTCTTCGAGTAACCCGACCCCGCAGGGCAGGGAAGCTCTGTTAAAATTCCATGAATGGTAACTTCCTTCGCACGCCCGACGCAGGTTTTCCAGCCGCTTTCGCCATCGCTTTACCAATTTCAGCGCACTCAGACAAACCCTGAACAAAGGGATGATCGTGCATCAGCCAGGGGATCGCCCCAAAAGCGATGCGCCCCCGCAGTGATGCAGGCGCCAGCAACGTATAGTCTTCCCCCACGTCCGGGACGTCATCGCCGGTTTCCGCAAGCTGTTTACGCAGGGTGGGGAAGGGAATGTCCTTGTTTCTGAGTGGCTTTTGCCCGCGCGCATCAATAAACACGTCGAAGCGGTAACGCTTTTCTGCCGTGGTGATGACGGTCTGATCGCTGCCGATATCCAGGTCGTAATTATCACCGAGTGCGACCACGCTAATGATCCCTGCCTCGCGCAGCGCCAGTAACCGGCGGATAGACTGCGGTGGAATGGCGGCATAATTATCGATAAACACACGCTCCAGCCCGGATTTAAACCGATCTCTGTCACGCTCATTGAGTGAAGGGACGATGGCCTGAACCACTTCATGCAGACGAAGCACGGTATATCGCCAGGCAACGGTGCGTTTTTCGCGCTTGTTGCGCTCCACTTCTTTCAGATTCGCTTCGGCCCAGGTGAAAGGGCCATGCTTTTTACGATCCTCAAACCAGACATCACGAAGCGTGTCGGCATTCAGCGTACCGAGCGATATCGCCTGGCACCAGCGCGGATCGGCCAGCTCGAGCTCTTTCACCATCAGCGCAAAGATGCGGTCAAGCAGCCCGTCCGGGCCTTTGGCGATTTCACTTTCCGCCACAGACTCCGTTAACACGGACAGCGGTTCATAAGGGATAGGGCAGTAAAAGTCGGCCTCCGGCAGAACGCCCGTGCGGGACATCAGCGTGATATTTAACCCTTCGCTGCCTTTATTGACAACGAACTGCTCCCCGCTAAACCGGCCATGCTGCATCACAACCGCCATTGCAGCGTCCAGCCCGCTGAGGGAGGTACCCATGATCCCCACCTCACAGGCTCGGACCTCCGCGTCCATCAGCCCTGACCATGGGCTTGGGAAATATGCGCGGGTGGTTTCATCTTCATCAGGCCAGACGTGGCCGGTGGCAACAACCGCAAGATCAAACCGCCTTGAGAAAGGGGCATCGTTCACTGAAAGGGCCACGCCGTCTGCATCAGCCTTAATATCCGTGACTTCTGCGTTGGGGTGCACCTCGACATGAAAGCCCGACTTTTTCGCCTCAGCAACGACGGCGAGAAACCGATCGTGAAAATATTCACCCAACAGAATACGCGGCAGGAATTGCCGGTCGTGCAGTTTCTCACTATCGACGTTATAGCGGGCAAGATGGGCCGCACTCTGCTGTTTGAGCCAGTCGAGGTAGGTAATAAAAATGGGCGGGATTTCGATACTGGCGATGTTCGCCAGCATCAGCCGGGAATTATCCTCGTCGCTGTAGGGCATCCCGACACCGGGTTGGTCTGCCTTTTCGAACACGGTGATCGAAAGCGGCGCTGCGTTGTTAAGAAGTGAGTAAAAGGTGTAAATCCCTGTTGGGCCTGAGCCGATAATGGCGATTTTTTTCATCGAAAGCGTTCCTGCATTTCTGAACCATAAAATAAGCGTAGCAGGAGAAAGGTTAAATCATTCAATGAAGGAAAAAATTAAGACGTTTTGAAGAGGGGATGTTGCGCCCCTTCCTGAACTTATGGGAAGGTCAATTCAATTGACCCTGGCTGATTAGATATGATTCTACCTGATTTCTGAAAGGAAAGACTGTTTGGTCCCAGGTTTAACGATTATCTGTATGTGATGGGGGTTAAAAAGTACGGTAACTTCGCCGGCGGGCTTGACCTGCACAGCGTCAGTGAGGAGAACCAGCTGATTTTATCAGGAGAATTCTCCATCTTACGGTCAGTGTACTTTTTAACATGCAGGCTGATGCCGCCCGTGGAAGACAGCCCTGCTCGGGCTCAAAAGGTGGCATAGCACACTGTACATCGGATGGTCGTTTTGTCTGCAATGACGGAAGTCTGAGCCAGTCGAAGCGATTCTGTTCAGGTTATGGTGCCTCCGAACCGCCCCGGCAGGTAAAACCCTCCCCCTCCGCCAGTGTAAACGTTCTTTGTCTGTTATTCGCACTGATAAGACGCTTGCAGGTGGAAAACCACCTGCACGCGCTGGACGACCTGTAACAGCGTCTGGCATTAAAGCATGCCGTTCGCACCTTCCGGCTACATGGCGAACTTACTGCATGGCTGGCGTTTATGCTTTCTGCATGAGTGATAAAAGGGAGGGAAAATCATGACCAGGGCTGAAGAGTTTTGTCGTTCCTGAAATGTGAACACTGGCAGATGGATGCGCACGCATCGCTCAAAAAACGATCTTTTTCAGGCGGATACTGAGATCAGAAAAGCATATGACCTTGAACAGTAATCACAATGACTGGAGGGATATGCTAATGAAGCGACAAGATATAAACGCATTAAAGAATTTTGATTTTCTGGCACGCAGTTTTGCCCGTATGTACGCCCTGGGCCAGCCAGTTGATATCGATGCCGTGACCGGCAATATGAGTAATGAACAGCAGGCATGGTTCCGGGAGCGATATGACCACTACCGAAAGCAGGCTGAGCGGGCGAGAGTGATAGAACTGCGATGATGTAACGAATAACGGGCTTAACGGCCCGTTGCGTTTTTTAGGTTCCAGCTACATTTTGCAGGCTCCTGAGGTTGAAATATTGTGCGGTAACCTCATATAGAAAGCGGGTAAGGAATACCTGCCCGTAAGACATGAACTTTTTGAATATTCTTTTTTACTGTTCAGGAGGTACATGATGACTCTGAGAGCTTTTCCCATGTTGAACGATCTCTCCGACTCTCTGTTTGCGGACCGTTTTAACCGTATCGATCGCCTTTTTAGCCAGCTAACCGGCAGTACGCCGTTGCCCTCCACGCCTTCTTACAATATCCGGCGGGTGGGTGATAACCGCTATGAACTGACGCTGAGCGTGCCGGGCTGGAAAGAGAGCGAACTGGAAATTGAAACCGTTGGCGGTCAGCTGAATATCAGCGGTAAACGTGAAGAAGAGAAAACCGAAAACGGCGAAGAAGGGTGGATCCATCGGGGTATCAGCCGCAGCGACTTCCGGGCCAGCTATAGTCTGCCGGAGCATGTGAAAATAACCGGCGCTTCGCTGGAAGACGGCTTGCTGGCGATTGAATTACACCAGGATATCCCGGAAGAAGAGAAACCGCAGCGCATCGCCATCAACAACAACCCGGCGATTGAACATAAGCCGTAATCATTGATTGACGTTGTTTTCACGCCCGGCAAACGCCGGGCGTTTTGCTAACCTGATGGGGCTTATGCCATTCCGCTTTTCCCGGTACGCGCGGGCTGGAGGTCACTTTCGATGTGCTTAAAAGGTTTGCTGCCTCTGCATGAGGCTGAACGGGAATGAAATGTGCGGGAAAAAAGATTGGTGCGTCTGAATGGACTCGAACCATCGACCCCCACCATGTCAAGGTGGTGCTCTAACCAACTGAGCTACAGACGCAGAATGGTGCGTTCAATTGGACTCGAACCAACGACCCCCACCATGTCAAGGTGGTGCTCTAACCAACTGAGCTATGAACGCATTGTGTTGTCGGTGACAACGGGGACGAATATTAGCGGCACAGCCCCAAGGTGGCAAGAGGGAAAATGCATTTTTCTCTCTGATTTCACGCGATTGCTTCATTACCGCGCAAAGTGAAGAGAAAGTAGCCGCCAGGCGGCGGCTACTGTGTTATTAACGTGCAGCGCGCTGCAAAATTACCGCAGACGGCTGACGTTGCAGGAAGCGCATACGCAGCATCATCATAATGGCCGCAGACGTTAAGCCGATGATAAAGCCCATCCAGAATCCGGCTGGCCCCATGCGATCCACCACCAGATCCGTGAGCGCCAGAATGTACCCGCACGGCAGACCCAGCACCCAGTAAGCGATAAAGGTGATAAAGAAGATGGAACGCGTATCTTTATACCCACGCAGCACGCCGCTGCCAATCACCTGGATGGAGTCAGAGATCTGATAAATGGCCGCCAGCAGCATCAGATGCGAGGCCAGGGTCACTACCTCCGGGTTGTCGTTATAGAGCAGGGCAATTTGCTCACGCAACAGCACGGTAAAGAGCGCGGTACAGACTGCCATGCAGACGCCGACGCCGAGGCCGGTGCGGGCTGCCGTTTGCGCGTCCAGCGTCGAGCCTTGCCCCAGACGGAAGCCCACGCGAATCGTCACCGCGGCAGCCAGGGACATCGGCAGGACGAACATCAAAGAGCTGAAGTTCAGGGCGATCTGGTGTCCTGCGACATCAATAATCCCTAACGGCGAGACCAGCAGGGCGACGACGGCAAACAGCGTCACTTCGAAGAACAGCGCCAGCGCAATGGGTAACCCCAGCTGAATGAGACGGGTCATGAGCGTCCAGTCAGGTGCGCTGAACGAGGTGTCGTTACGAATGTCACGCATGGATCGCGCATGTTTAATGTAGGTGAGCATACAGCCGAACATCACCCAGTACACCGCAGCCGTTGCCACGCCGCAGCCCACGCCGCCGAGTTCCGGCATGCCAAAATGACCGTAAATGAAGATATAGTTCACGGGAATGTTCACCAGCAAGCCGATAAAGCCCATCACCATGCCCGGCTTGGTTTTTGCCAGCCCTTCACACTGGTTACGTGCCACCTGGAAGAACAGATAGCCGGGCGCGCCCCAGAGCAGGGCGCGCAGATAACCGACCGCCTTATCCGCCAGCGCCGGGTCGATATTATGCATGGCGCGAATAATATACCCGGCGTTCCACAGGACGATCATAATCAGGACGGAGACACCCCCGGCCAGCCAGAAGCCCTGGCGCACCTGATGGGCCACGCGGTCGCGTCGACCGGAGCCGTTAAGCTGAGCGATAACGGGCGTCAGCGCCAGCAGCAGGCCGTGACCAAAAAGAATGGCCGGAAGCCAGATTGAGGTTCCGATCGCCACGGCGGCCATATCGGTGGCGCTGTAACCACCGGCCATTACCGTATCCACAAATCCCATTGCGGTTTGGGCTACCTGCGCGACGATCACCGGTATGGCCAGTGCCAATAACTGACGCGCTTCGATCATATACTTCTGCACGTGAACACCTTTGTATTGTAGTTATTTGAGAGACTAAAAAGGCCGCCGTTACTGGCAGCAAGAAGAAAAAACAGAGGGATGCCAGCTATTGTAGCGGGGTTTAACTAATTATCTAGTGAAAAAATCGCCAGAAATTGCGCATCACTGGCAACCTGTTTTTTCAACTGTTATTGTGGTGGGATTATACGGTGTCATCGCCGTTCGGAATGAACAGGAGCTGTAAGCATGTTTACTGGTATTGTGCAGGGCACTGCCAAAGTGGTGTCCATTGATGAAAAACCGAATTTCCGCACTCACGTAGTTGAGCTGCCTGAATATATGCTCGACGGCATTGAAACCGGGGCGTCGATAGCGCATAACGGCTGCTGCCTGACGGTGACCGAAATTAACGGTAACCAGATTAGCTTTGATTTAATGAAAGAGACGCTGCGTATCACTAACCTGGGTGAGCTTGTGGTGGGAGATATCGTCAACGTTGAACGCGCGGCGAAATTCAGCGATGAGATTGGCGGGCATCTGATGTCGGGCCATATTATGACCACCGCAGAAGTGGCGAAAATCGTGACCTCGGAAAATAACCGTCAAATCTGGTTTAAGGTGCAGGATCCGTCATTAATGAAATACATCCTGTATAAAGGATTTATTGGCATCGATGGGATTAGTCTGACCGTCGGTGAAGTGACGCCAACGCGTTTTTGCGTGCATTTAATTCCTGAAACGCTGCAACGTACTACGCTTGGCGCAAAAAAACTGGGGCAGCGCGTAAATATCGAAATTGATCCCCAGACCCAGGCGGTCGTGGATACCGTTGAGCGCGTACTGGCGGCGAAAGAGGCGGCGATAATAAAAACCGTGGAAGAAGAATAAAAAATAACCCCGGTTAACCGGGGTTATTTTTTCAGCGAGCCACACGCAAACCGTGCTCAATCCCACGACTAAACACCACCTGCCAAAGCTGTATATCCCGCGCACGGAACGCGCCCGCACAGGCATTCAGATAATAGCTAAACATCCGTTTGAATCGTTCCGAATAGTTGTCGGCGATTTCAGGCCATGCAGCCTGGAAACGTTCATGCCAGGCCATCAGGGTGGTGTCGTAATCTGCGCCGAAGTTATGCCAGTCTTCCACAATAAAATGCGGTTCGCTGGCGTTCGCAATCTGGCGAACAGAGGGTAAACAGCCATTCGGGAAGATATATTTGTTGATCCAGGGATCCACATTGTTATCGGTGCGTTTAGAGCCGATGGTGTGTAGCAGGAAAATTCCCTCAGGCTTCAGGTTACGATCGGCGACCTCGAAGTAAGTCTTGTAGTTCTTCGGCCCCACGTGCTCGAACATACCTACGGAAACAATGCGATCGAACTGCTCGTTCAGGTCGCGGTAGTCCTGAAGCCGAATATCAACATCCAGACCCAGACAGCGTTCCTGCGCCATCTTCTGCTGTTCAGCGGAAATCGTGACGCCGGCTACGCTGACGCCGTAATTTTTCGCCATAAACCAGGCAAGACCACCCCAGCCACAGCCGATGTCCAGCACACGCATACCGGGCTGTAACTGCAATTTATCGCAGATCAGTTGCAGCTTGTCCTGCTGCGCCTCTTCCAGGGTCGTCGCTTTTTTCCAGTATCCGCAGGAGTACTGCATTAAAGGATCGAGCATACGGCTGAACAGATCGTTGCCCAGGTCGTAATGCTCTTTACCGACGATCCACGCCCGTTTTTTACTTTGCAGATTGAACAGGCGGGCGGAGGCAATGCGTAAGGTATCTTTGAAATGACGAGGGAGCTGTTTTTCAAGACCGGCGCGTAATACGCTGGAGAAGAACATATCCAGCCGCTCACACTCCCACCAGCCGTCCATATAGCTTTCACCCAGCCCTAACGACCCCTCCTGTAACACGCGTTTGAAAAAATCGGGATGCTTTATCTGGGGATCGGAGGGGGATGAGCCATTAATCGTAATGCCCGCACGTCCCAACAGTTCACTGACGATCCGGGACCAGTTATCGTCCGGAACGCTGACTTCTTCTATACACGATGAACTCATAGCTTCTCCATCACCTTGCTGTGATCAGAACCTTAAAACAGCGTAGACGCTTTTTTGGTTTGTGAGAAATCTCACGGTAAATGCCCGCGAGGCTAATATCCGACGTAGAACAGAGGAAGGGAGATAACCCTTGCCGAAATGCCTTCCATGGTAAAACGGGAGCGCTCCGGCTCCCGTTAACACTTAATATTTATCGTATTTAATCGAACCAAATTTAGTATAGGCCGCAAAATTTGGTGATTCAACAGAAAATTGTTAGCAACCTAATCACTGGTATTTAACATAGTTTCCCGCGCAATCAGGCGTGCGACGTTTCTGTCTGCGCGTTTTCACTCTGCTCGCGATGGGCTGAGGACTGCATGCGATAGCCCAATCCCGCCAGCGCAACGGTGACCAGCATCACGCTGGTGGTGGTGAGCAGCGGGGTTGCAATCAACGCAGAGACCACGAGACTTGCCAGGAAGCACAGGCCAAGTTGCAGGGTATTTTGCAGCGCGGCAGCGCGGCCTGTCGCCTGCGGGAATGGACGCAACGCCTGGGCTACAACGATAGGGTAGATAGCCCCGTTAGCGATCGCCATGACGCAGAACGGAATCAAAATTTCTGCAAGCCCGGCGCCGGGAATAAAGCCGACAGCCCAGGTCGCAATCACGCTTAGGGCATACAGCACCAGCAGCCAGGGCAGCATCTGTTGGCCTTCCCATTTTTGCAGCGCGGCGCGACAGCCATAGCCACCCACCAGGAAGGCGATGGTCTGTGGTACATAGCTCAGGCCGATAGCCGCCGGGCTGTAGCCCATGTCATGCAGAATGAACGGCGAACCGGTCAGCCAGGCAAAGAAGCTGGCAGAGCAGGCAGCATAAATCAGCACGTTACCGCGATAGGCTTTCGACCGCAGTAAAGAGGTAAAGGTGATGGGCTTTGCGTCCGGATGCGTCTCTTTTTTATGCGCAGGTTTAAGCCCGAAAGCAGGCAGCATCAGGACCAGCGTAATAGCAAAGAGCGTGGCGAAAATAGCCTGCCAGTCGAAATGCGCGAGGATCCAGCTGCCCAGTAACGGGGCAAGCGCCGGCGACAGGCCGACCAGCGGCATAATAGTGGCGAATATGCGGTTAGTGCGCGAGGCGGGGTAGTAATCGGTCACCAGCGCCTGCCAGGTGACCGCAGCGGCGCAGACACCGACCGCCTGAATAAAGCGCAGCGCCAGCAGCCAGGCGGCATCGCGGACCCACATCATGCCCAGACAGCCTACGGCAAAAATCGCCAGCCCCAACAACAGGACGGGCTTACGGCCAAAACGATCCGAGAGCGGCCCCCACAGCAATTGCGCAAAAGCAAAGCCAGCGAGGAACAAACTTAAACTGGCGCTGATGGCGGCGGCAGGGGTTTGCAAATCTTCCTGCATCGCGGCGAACGCGGGCAGATACATATCGGTCGCCAAAAAGCCCAGCACGCTTAAGCCGCCGAGCCAGACTAAAAATCCTTTCCTGGGTTGCACTTTTTTTCTCCTGAGGAGGCAGGTGTACGTTGGCGCAGAGTGTAGGGAGTGCAAAGCGGCTTGTGAAACGCTAATATTTGGCGGGTGCATTCAAAAAATTTGCAGGCTAAAGATGTGGTCAGATTATTCCCTTGAAGTGGTTGATGCCGTGGCGCGTAACGGCAGCTTTACCGGTGCCGCCCAGGAGCTGCATCGCGTTCCCTCGGCTATCAGCTATACGGTGCGCCAGCTGGAAGCGTGGCTGGCGGTCCCGCTGTTCGAGCGGCGCCATCGCGACGTGGAGCTCACGCCTGCCGGAGCGTGGTTTTTGAAGGAAGGGCGGTCTGTTATCAAAAAAATGCAGATCACCCGTGAGCAGTGCCAGCAGATCGCCAACGGCTGGCGCGGGCATCTCGCTATCGCGGTGGATAACATCGTTAAGCCGGAGCGGACCCGGCAGATGATCGTCGATTTCTATCGTCATTTTTCCGACGTCGAACTGCGTGTTTCGCAGGAAGTGTTCAACGGCGTCTGGGATGCGCTGGCGGACGGCAGGGCGGAGATGGCGATTGGTGCAACCCAGGCGATCCCGGTTGGGGGGCGCTACGCGTTTCGCGACATGGGCATGCTGAGCTGGACCTGCGTGGTCGCGCGCGATCACCCGCTGGCGGCGCAGGAAGGTCCGCTGAGCGATGACACCTTACGCAACTGGCCCTCGCTGGTGCTGGAAGATACCTCCCGCTCGCTGCCCAAGCGCATTACCTGGCTGCTGGATAATCAGCGCCGCGTGGTCGCGCCGGACTGGGAGTCGTCGGCCACCTGTCTGAGCGCGGGGCTGTGCGTTGGCATGGTGCCGGTGCATTTTGCGCGCCCGCGCATCGATGCGGGAGAGTGGGTGGCCTTGACGCTGGAAAACCCCTTCCCGGATGCCGCGTGCTGTCTGACGTGGCAGCAAAACGACGTCTCGCCCGCCATGGACTGGCTGCTGGATTATCTGGGCGACAGCGAAACGCTGAACCGGGAGTGGTTGCGGGAACCAGCATAGCTGGTCCCGTAAAGTGATTAACGACGGTAGTCGCGGAACGGACCGTCCGCAACGGAACGGCGTTCAATCAGGCGCGGGTGAACTTCAATGGACTGGGACTGTTCACGCTTGTTGACGATCCTGTCCAGCAGCATGTTGAAGGCCGTTTCACCCAGCGAATCTTTCGGCTGGTGAATGGTGGTCAGCGCCGGGGTAAAGAAGCGGGCGTTGCGCACGTTGTCATAGCCGATCACCGAGATATCCTGCGGGACGCGCAGGCCGAGTTCATCCGCCGCGCAGAGCGCGCCCATCGCCATGATGTCGCCGCCGCAGAACACCGCGGTAGGGCGATGCGGCTGGGAGACGATCTGCTGCATGGCGCGATAGCCCGACTCCGGCTCGAAGTCGCCCTGAACAATCCAGTTTTCCGGCACGGTGATCAGCGCCTCTTCCATCGCTTTCATGAAACCGGCCAGACGGCCAGCTCCGGTGTTACGCTCCAGCGGACCCGGGATCACGCCAATTTCACGATGACCGCGTTCTACCAGATAACGCCCCGCCATGTAGCCGCCTTCAAAGGCGTTATCAATTACGGAGTCGGTGAAGTCTGCGCGCGCTTCGCCCCAGTCCATGACCACCATCGGAATGTGGCGATACTCTTCCAGCATGGAAAGGACCGACTCAGGGTATTCAGAACACATTACCAGCAGGCCGTCGACGCGCTTTTGCGCCATCATTGACAGGTAAGCGCGCTGTTTTTCAATGTTGTTCCACGCGTTGCCCAGAATCAGGGTATAGCCTTTCTGGAAGCAGTTTTTTTCAACGGCTTCGATGATTTCAGCAAAGTAGGCCGCTTCACTGCTGGTGGCCAGCAGGCCAATCGATTTGGTGTGATTAACCTTCAGGCTGCGGGCGACGGCACTTGGCGAGTAGTGCAGTTCTTTGATTGCCGCCCAGACGGCATTACGCGTCTCTTCAGCGACGAAACGCGTTTTGTTAATAACATGTGATACGGTTGTGGTGGAAACGTTTGCGCGTTTTGCTACGTCTTTAATTGTTGCCATTAAATGTCACTCCAGACCATATCCTAAGCTCCTGAAAAAATTGAAGGTAAACGTTTGCCTTCTCTCACCCTTATCACGCAAACATGAGTTGCGACACGCCGGGAAAACGACACAGGACGTCAGGAGGGGGTCAGTGGCCGGTACGCTAATAAATTTAGCGTGGAATTTTGTCCTATCTTGATGAAAAGGGGAAGAGGTAAAGTGGATATCCGCTTAAATCCTGGAAGATTTTTGACCTGAACTGTGTAAAAATGAGCAAGCTCACTTTTCGTAGGGTGAATAAAAGGAGAAAAATTGATGAGTACCGATCTGAAGTTTTCGCTGTTTACCACCATTGTTGTTCTTGCCCTGATTGTTGCGGGTGGTTTAACCGCTGCGCTGCACTGATTCAGGAGGGGGGAGAACCTTCTCCCTCTCTTGCCGCTATTGTTACCTCTCCGGCAAAAATCTTTTGCCAAAATGTTAACTTCTCATTTTTTGTGATTGATGTCATGCTTTTGACTTCTTAGTTCTGTGCCGGGTTATGGCACGGTATCCGGAGTCTCTTCATGAAAATCAATTTTCCCCTGCTGGCCCTGGCGATTGGCGCCTTTGGGATTGGCACCACTGAATTCTCCCCTATGGGGTTATTGCCTGTTATCGCCCGGGGTGTGGACGTCTCAATTCCTGCGGCCGGTATGTTAATTAGCGCCTACGCGATTGGCGTGATGGTGGGCGCGCCGCTGATGACGCTGCTGCTTTCCCACCGCGCTCGCCGCAATGCGCTGATTTTCCTGATGGCGATTTTCACTCTCGGAAATGTGCTTTCCGCAATTTCGCCCGATTACACCACTCTGATGCTTTCGCGCATTCTGACCAGCCTCAACCATGGCGCCTTCTTCGGACTGGGCTCGGTTGTTGCCGCCAGCGTGGTGCCAAAACATAAGCAGGCCAGCGCGGTAGCCACTATGTTCATGGGCCTCACCATCGCTAATATCGGCGGCGTTCCCGCTGCCACCTGGCTGGGAGAAGCCATCGGCTGGCGTATGTCTTTCCTCGCAACCGCCGGACTGGGCGTGGTCGCGATGGTTGCGCTGTTCTTCTCACTGCCGAAAGGAAGTGCGGGAGAACGTCCGGAAGTACGTAAAGAGCTGGCGGTGCTGATGCGTCCTCAGGTGTTGTCCGCGCTGCTTACCACGGTACTGGGGGCCGGGGCGATGTTTACGCTCTACACCTATATCTCCCCGGTGCTGCACGACATTACCCACGCAACGCCACTCTTTGTTACCGCGATGCTGGTGCTAATTGGTGTCGGGTTCTCGATTGGCAACTATCTCGGCGGGAAATTTGCCGACCGCTCCGTCAGTGGAACACTGAAAGGTTTTTTAACGCTGCTGATTGTCATCATGGTGGCGATTCCGTGGCTGGCGCGTAACGAAGTGGGTGCCGCGATTGCCATGGTGGTTTGGGGCGCCGCAACCTTTGCCGTGGTGCCACCGTTGCAGATGCGCGTAATGCGCGTTGCGCACGAAGCGCCGGGGCTCTCTTCGTCGGTGAATATCGGTGCGTTTAACCTGGGCAATGCGCTGGGTGCCGCAGCGGGCGGGGCGGTGATCTCAGGTGGTTTGGGTTACAGCTTTGTGCCGGTGATGGGGGCGATCATTGCTGCACTCGGCCTGCTGCTGGTGATGATGTCTGGTCGTAAACAGCCTGAAGCGGTGTGTACGGCGGAATAAACAAAAACGCAGAAGGGCTGCCCCTTCTGCGTGTCTCTTACGCGGCGAAGTTCTTCGCAACAAATTCCCAGTTAACCAGTGCCCAGAAGTGTTCCAGGTAGTTCGGGCGCGCATTACGGTAATCAATGTAATAGGCGTGTTCCCATACGTCCACGGTCATCAGCGGCGTGGCGCTGGTGGTAAGAGGGGTACCCGCATTAGAAGTGGAAACGATAGCCAGTTTGCCATCAGCCTCTTTTACCAGCCAGGTCCAGCCGGAGCCAAAGTTTTTAACGGCTGCGTCAGTAAACTTCGCTTTAAAATCCGCGAAACTGCCGAACGCGGCGTTAATCGCTACCGCCAGCTCACCGGTAGGTTCTCCGCCTGCGTTTGGGGCCAGGCAGTGCCAGTAGAAGGTGTGGTTCCACACCTGTGCGGCGTTGTTGAATACGCCGCCGTCTGAACTGCGCACGATCTCTTCCAGCGTTTTGCCTTCAAAATCGGTGCCCTTGATCAGATTGTTCAGGTTGGTGACATAGGTCTGGTGATGCTTGCCGTAATGGTACTCCAGGGTTTCCGCGGAAATATGCGGGGCCAGGGCGTCTTTTGCATACGGTAGTGCAGGTAATTCGAACGACATTGCTTCTCTCCTTATAGTTTTATACGTTGCCAATAACCCTACAGACAACAAGGACAGAATAGCAAATTGAAAGGGTATGCAAAAGAGGAACTTACCCTGCCATGGAGGCGGCAGGGCAGGGTTTAGCGAATGGTTTTTGGCGTCATCACGCGGCGCGCACCCACATAGTGGCGCACCCAATAATCTTCGCTGAGAGAGGTGATCTGAATGTCCTGACCGCTGCGCGGTGACTGGATAAATTTACCGTTACCCACATACACCCCAACGTGATCGGCCGTACCGCGTCCCTGGGTGCGGAAGAACACCAGGTCGCCATTTTGCAGTTCGCCACGGTTTACAGGCGCGGCGTCGCGCAGATGGTACATCTCATTGGCGGTGCGTGGAATGCGAAACTTCACCAGATCTTTATAGGCATAATAAACCAGCCCACTACAGTCAAAACCGGTGCGCGGAGAGGTGCCACCCCAGCGATACGGTTTACCTATTTGCCCCATCAGTTTGTTCATCGCCGTTTTTTGCGCTTTCTGCATACGCGCTTTATGCACGTCAGCCAGCTTCGTCACTTTTGCGCATTTCGTTTTATGGCCTTTGCGCACGGTGCATTTTTCATTCACCAGGCTGGCGGTCGTGCGGGTGGTTTTGTGCGTGCCGGAACGGAGAGTTTTGGGTTTACTGGAGGCGGTCTTTTTGGTCTGAGCGGTGGTTTTCTTCTTTACTGTTTTACTGGTGGTTTTTTTCTTACGTTCTGTGGTTTTTGCCAGATGCGATTTTTGTACAGCAGAATGCCGCGCCTGTTCAGAGGCGTTCGCCGCTGGCGTAAATGAGAGTGTGGTAAACAGTAAAGCACAGAGCGTCATCGAGATTTTAGTTATCCGCGCCACTGGGCAGTCCCCTGATAAATGCAGGCCACAATGCATACCCGCTTGAGATTTACAAAACCTGTCGATTCTAATCCATAAATTCAGAAGAAGTTAATAGCATTTTTCATTCAAAAATTATGTTTCGTTAGCAAGTGCAAAAAAATTCACCATTCTGTCGCACTCCTGTTCGCTCCTTAAGCAAAACCGCACCTCGTCTGGGGATAAACGACATTAGCAATGCAACTTTATGCGATAAGCGATAAAATAATTAGACGTGACAAAAATGTTATTTTCCGATGTCGGCCTGACCCGCTACAATGTCAGACTGATGCCGTAACAGAAGTTAAAGGAAGCAAGACATGAGCACCACTATTGAAAAAATTCAGCGCCAGATCGCTGAAAACCCGATTCTCCTGTACATGAAAGGTTCTCCGAAGCTGCCAAGCTGCGGCTTCTCCGCGCAAGCGGTTCAGGCACTGTCCGCCTGTGGTGAGCGTTTTGCTTACGTTGATATCCTGCAAAACCCGGACATTCGCGCTGAACTGCCAAAATACGCCAACTGGCCGACCTTCCCACAGCTGTGGGTTGATGGTGAACTGGTCGGCGGATGCGACATCCTGATTGAAATGTATCAGCGCGGCGAACTGCAACAGCTGATCAAAGAGACTGCGGCGAAGTATAAAACCGAAGAGCCGGACGCAGAGTAAGTTTTCTGCGGATATAAAAAAGCGACCACATTATGTTGGTCGCTTTTTTTTGTCCTGTGGGGCTATCGATTACCCAACCTACGATTGAAGATCGGCCTCGTCGCCCATCGGCAGCGGCCAGCCGCCGAGACGTTTCCAGCGGTTGACGATCTCACAGAACAGCTCCGCCGTACGCTCGGTGTCGTATAACGCGGAATGCGCCTGGGTGCCGTCAAACGCAATACCCGCCGTGATGCAGGCTTTAGAGAGCACGGTTTGCCCCAGCGCCAGGCCGCTCAGCGCGGCGGTGTCGAAGGTCACAAACGGATGGAATGGATTACGCTTGAGCGAGGCACGCTCGGCGGCAGCCATAGTGAAGCTGTGATCAAAGGTGGCATTGTGGGCCACCATGATGGCGCGGCTACAGTCATTCTCTTTCATGCCTTTGCGCACCATTTTGAAAATGGCGTGCAGCGCCTCGTATTCGCTTACCGCCCCGCGCAGCGGGTTTGTCGGATCGATACCGTTAAAGGCCAGCGCCTCTGGCTGTAAGTTTGCCCCTTCAAAGGGTTCAACGTGGAAATGCAGCGTGGTGTCCGGTACAAGCCAGCCCTGTTCATCCATCTTCAGCGTGATGGCGGCAATCTCAAGCAGCGCATCGGTTTTAGCGTTAAATCCGGCTGTTTCAACATCAATGACAACGGGATAAAAACCACGAAAACGGTCGCACAGACCGGTAAATTGAGCGTTATCGGACATCAGGGTCTCTTACAAGGGGGAAAAAGCAGTGCGCATTATGGCAAATTTTGAGAGGCGATGCAGCAAAACAACGGGCGCAAAGTGCGCCCTGCGGGATCAATTGCCCAGGCCGCGACCAGCGTCTTTGGCTTCGATCAGTTCGATTTTATAACCGTCCGGATCTTCCACAAACGCAATTACGGTGGTACCGCCTTTAACCGGACCGGCTTCACGGGTGACGTTACCGCCATTGCTGCGGATACGTTCGCAGGCTTCGGCGGCGTTATCCACTTCCAGCGCGATGTGGCCGTAAGCCGTACCCAGCTCGTAGCTGTCCACGCCCCAGTTGTAGGTCAGCTCGATGACCGCTTCATCAGATTCCGGGCCGTAACCGACAAACGCCAGGGAGTATTTATATTCCGGATTTTCGCTGGTGCGCAGCAGCTTCATGCCCAGAACGTTAGTGTAGAAATCGATGGAACGTTGCAGGTCGCCAACGCGCAGCATGGTGTGAAGTAGGCGCATAATTTCCTCATTAACCAGTGGAATGGATTATCTTTTTGAACAGAAACGATGTTTTAGTATAGCGGCGAAAGGTCGCCGCTATCAATGTACAAAGCGGGATTACAGTGAAGGGTAGTCGGTATAACCTTCCGCGCCGCCGCCATAGAAGCTTTCAGGACGCTGCGGGTTCAGTTCGGCTTTTTTCTGCAAACGGGCAACCAGATCCGGGTTAGCAATGTAGTCACGGCCAAAGGCCACGGCGTCGATCAGGCCTTTACCGATCAAATCCTCGGCTTTCTCTGCCGTATACGCACCCGCCCCGATAATCACGCCGTGGAAGCGCTCGCGCACTTTCTGACGGAAGGCTTCACTGTAAGGCTTGCCGCCTGCCCAGTCCGGCTCGGACATGTGCAGATAGGCGATACCGCGTTTCGCCAGCTCTTCAATCAGATACAGCGCGTCTGCTTCTTCGTTCGGACCGTTGTCGACGTTCTGGAAAGTACCGATCGGGGAGACACGAATACCAATGCGGTCTGCCTTCCACTCATTACAGACAGCATCCACCACTTCAAGCACCAGACGCGCGCGGTTTTCAACGCTGCCGCCGTACTGGTCGGTACGCTGGTTGGAAGACGGGGACAGGAACTGATGCAGCAGGTAACCGTGCGCAGAGTGCAGCTCAACCAGGTCGAAGCCCGCTTCACGGGCGTTGGCGACGGCCTGACGGAAATCATTCACGATACCCGGGATCTCGTCCAGCTCCAGCGCGCGTGGCGTGGTGGTGTCGACGCGGATCGCATTACCGTTTTCATCGCGCAGGGAAGTGCGGGTATTGGCGTTCAGGGCAGAGGCAGAAACCGGCGCCAGACCGCCAGGCTGGATGCTGCTGTGTGAGATACGACCGGTGTGCCACAGCTGAACCGCAATACGGCCATCTTCAGCATGCACGCCTGCGGTGATTTTTTTCCACGCGGCGATCTGTTCCGGGCTGTGCAGACCCGGTGCACCGGCGTAGCCTTTTGCCTGAGCAGAAATCTGCGTGGCTTCGGAGATAATCAGGCCCGCGCTGGCGCGCTGGCGGTAATACTCACCCATCAATGGCGTTGGGATATCGCCCGGCTCGATGCTGCGCAGACGGGTAAGTGGGGCCATAAACACGCGGTTTGGGGCAGTAACGGCACCCACTTTCAGTGGGGTAAACAGCTTTTCAGCGGACATAACGGCTCCTGAGTAGACCAGTCGACTAGTAAAAGGGTAAATAAAAACGCCGGCTACACGCCAGGCGCGGTAATACAGTTTTTCACATGCGCCAGCGCGCTTTCGAGCGGCACGGCGCTGCGAGACATTTTTGCTTGCAGGTTGGCGCCTAACCAGAGGGAATAGAGCACCTGTGCCTGCGTGAGCGGATCGCCGGAGAAGGAGAGCGTTTTTTCATTGCGCCCGCTCTCCAGCGCCTGAGCCAACAGGGCAATAACGCCGCTGGCCCCTTTATCCATTGCGGTGCGCATATCTTCGGAGAGATCGCACACTTCGGCAGACAGTTTTACCGTCAGGCAGCCGCTGATGATGCCCTGCTGACAGAACTGCGTCAGCGTTTCCTGATAGTAGTTCAGAACACGATCCCGGTAGTCACCTACACCGCTGGCGAAGTGGGTTGCCAGGCGCTGATGGTAGCTGGCGTAGTGCCGCTCCAGCATGGCAACGCCGAACGCCTCTTTGGATCGAAAATAGTGATAAAACGATCCCTTAGGTACTTCAGCGGTTTTTAACAACTCGCTCAGCCCCATACCGGTAAACCCGCGATGCATGCAAAGACGCTCGCCGGTAGCCAGCAAATGTTCTCGTGTATCGTGTTCAGTGTGTCTGCTCATGCCCTTACTCTAATAGACCGTTCGGTCTAATGCAAGCCCGCTTAGCGACGACATTGCGACAGAATATCCAGCTGCGGTTGATAAACCGCTGATTTCACGTCCATCATGCCCAGAACGGTGGCGAATAAATTGTCCTGTGAAACCGCCTCTTTTGCGGCATGGTCACGCAGGCAATCCGTGTTTACGCCGAAGTTTTTCGCATAATCCGGGGAGAGCCAGAACATAAACGGAATATGCGTTTGCTGCTCCGGGGCCAGCATATACGGCGTACCGTGCAGGTAAATTCCGCTTTCACCCAGCGATTCACCGTGATCGGAGAGGTAAATGAGCGCCGTGTTCATGTTGGCCTGCCGGGCTTTTAGCGCGTCGATGGTTCGGCTGACCACGCTGTCGGTATACAAAATCGAGTTGTCATAGGTATTGATCAGCGACTGATGATCGCAATCCTGAATTTCATTGGTATCGCAGGTTGGGGTGAACTTGCGAAAGCTGTCCGGATAACGGTTGTAGTAGGCCGGACCGTGGCTGCCCATCAGATGAATAACCAGAACCGTATCCTGCTTTATTCCATCCAGTACGTTGTCCAGACGGTAGAGGTTGACGTCGTCGATACAGGATTTGTCCTTACAGAACTGATCCAGTTTCCACTGGGTCATGTCCGTGTGCGGCACGCGGTCGCAGGCGCCTTTACACCCGCCGTCGTTGTCGCGCCACAGCAGGTTGAAACCGGCATGGTTAAGTACATCGAGCAGACCTTCCTGGTGATGGGCGAGGTCCGCGTCATATTTTTTCCGCGTCATGCCGGAGAACATGCAGGGGACGGAAACGGCGGTTTCCGTGCCACAGGAGGAGGCCTGGGGGAAGTTGATGACATCCTGCTTTTTCAGCTCGGGGTTGGTTTCACGCGGGTAACCATTTAACGAGTAGTTTGCGGCGCGGGAGGCTTCGCCCACCACCACAATCAGCACGGTTTTCTTGCGTTGGCTGGAAATCAGCGCGCCTTTATGAGCATCCTCGCCAATGCGGACCAGCGTCTGGTCGCCGGCAAACCAGCGCATTTTGCTGTATTTCACCACGGCGCTCACGTAATTCGCCGGGGTAACCATTTTGACGATGCTTTTGTTATTGCGGAACAGAGAAGCATAGTCTTTATAAAACACCGCCGCGACCAGGATGATCACCAGCAGCGCACCCAGCATAGCGGCGACACGCGTCAGGAGGGCATACCACCATTTTCCGGTGCGAATGCGCGTCAGGGCTAAAATAATCGATGGAACCAGACCCGCAACGACCAGCCACAGGATCATCTGCGGCGTCACCAGGGCAGTCGCTTCCTGGGAATTAGTTTCGAACACGTTCACAATCATGTTCTGATCGATAACCGTGCCATAGGTATACATAAACCAGGTTGCGGCGGCGCATCCCAGGGTCAGGACAATCATGAGCGGCTTGCGAATAAAGGGAATATTCAGCAGGCTGAAGACAATCACCCAGCCGCAGAACAGCACCAGCGGCACGCTGGCAGCAAACAGGAGATCGTGCAGATGTGCAGGCGCAATGATTGACCAGCTGCGCTGGATAAACAATGCATTCAGTACGGTGAAGAAAAGTGCACAGCCCAGAGTAAATTTTATATCGTTACAGTGTAACTTTTTAGTGAACCACATGATGACCAGACCATTCGTTATATCAATGCGGCGAGTATAAGAAGGGAAGATTAGCGAAACCTTAATGCTCTGTTTGTGGCGCACATCCTTGCATGCAAGCCATTTAGGGTCTTCACTGTAGGGAATAATGACGTTCTGGAGGTAGGTGTGGCAGAGCAACTGGAGTTTTTCCCTGTCCAGAGCCCGTGCCGGGGTATTTGCCAGGTAGATGAACGAGGATACTGTCGTGGCTGCATGCGCACGCGCGATGAACGTTTTAACTGGCAAAATTTCAGCGACGCGCAAAAGCAGGAGGTCTTACGGCTCTGTCGACAGCGTCTGCTGCGTAAAATTCGTGCAAACAAAGCGGTTGAAAGCGAAGAACCTCAGCAACCTTCACTGTTTTAGCAGGGTAATTGCGTATACTGGTGACATGACTTCCTTGAGGAAAATGTTATGGTTCAGCGTATTACCCTTGCCCCGCAGGGCCCGGAGTTCTCCCGATTTGTTATGGGCTACTGGCGCCTTATGGACTGGAATATGTCTCCGGTCCAGCTGGCGGACTTTATAGAAGAGCATCTCGATCTCGGGATCACCACCGTCGATCACGCTGATATTTATGGCGGCTATCAGTGCGAGGCTGCCTTTGGCGAAGCGCTGAAGCGTGCGCCGGCGCTGCGTGAACGTATGGAGATTGTGACCAAATGCGGTATTGCCACCACAGCAAAACCGGAGCATGCGCTTGGGCATTACATCACTGACAGCGCGCATATCGTTAAAAGCGCCGAGCAGTCACTGATTAACCTGGCCACCGATCGTATCGACCTGCTGCTGATCCACCGACCCGATCCGTTGATGGATGCGGATGAGGTCGCGGAAGCCTTCCTGACGCTGCACCAGAGCGGCAAAGTGCGCCATTTTGGCGTGTCTAACTTCACCCCGGCACAGTTTGCGCTATTGCAGTCTCGCCTGCCGTTTACGCTGGCGACGAATCAGGTGGAGATCTCGCCTGTTCATCAGCCGCTGCTGCTGGATGGCACGCTCGACCAACTGCAACAGCTGCGCATCCGTCCAATGGCATGGTCCTGTCTGGGAGGCGGCCGCCTGTTTAACGATGAGGCATTCCAGCCGCTGCGTAACGAGCTTGAAATGGTGGCGCGCGAACTGAATGCGGAGAGTATCGAGCAGGTGGTTTACGCCTGGATCCTGCGCCTGCCGTCTAAACCGCTGCCAATTATTGGCTCCGGCAAAATTGAGCGCGTCCGCGCTGCGCTTGTGGCTGAGGAGCTGGATATGACGCGTCAGCAGTGGTTCCGCATCCGCAAGGCGGCGCTGGGCTACGACGTACCCTGAGCACGCCTGAACCTGACTTTCCGGTGAAATCTGCGCCGCTGGTATAGACTTAAGGTGCAAAAAATAACCCGTGGAGGTCTTATGAAGCGTTTTGCTCTGGCAATGGTCACGCTGGTTGTTTGCGCAGGTGCGCAGGCAGCCAGCGAGGACGTTGAAATGAATCTCGTCACTTCTCAGGGGGTAGGCCAGTCCATCGGGACGGTGAAAATCACCGAAACCGATAAAGGGCTGGAATTTGCTCCCGATCTCAAGGCTCTTCCACCCGGCGAACATGGTTTTCACGTTCATGCCAAAGGCAGCTGTCAACCCGCGATGAAAGAGGGGAAACCAACAGCTGCGGAAGCCGCAGGGGGGCATCTCGACCCGCACAACTCCGGTAAGCATGAAGGCCCGGAAGGGATGGGGCACCTCGGCGATTTGCCGGTGCTGGTGGTAAATAACGATGGTAAAGCCACCGATCCGGTTGTGGCGCCACGACTCAAAAAGCTTGACGAGGTCAAAGGCAAGGCGCTGATGGTCCACGTGGGCGGCGATAACATGTCCGATCAGCCTAAACCGCTTGGCGGCGGCGGGGCGCGCTATGCCTGCGGGGTGATCTGATCGCCAATCGTTCCGGGTGGCGGCGCCTGTTCAAGCTGTGACAGGGAGCAGTGCAGCCGCCAGATAATGGACGCCAGATCGCGGGCCGCAGGCTGATGATGGTGCGCCAGCGCGTCGCAAATACGCTGAAGCTCGGCGAGCGTGACGCTCAGGGGGCGCTGCTGCACCCCGCGCTCGCTCATCACATCTCGGAGCATGGAAATACAGTTATCACGGACCTGCGACAGCGGATCGGAACGCGTCTCCCAGGCGCGCAGTTGCCACACCACGTGCGAACAGTTTAACAGCACCACGCCCCAGCGCAGCAGCCAGCGACGGGAGAGTGAATCCTGGCTGTTGTTCAGCTGGCTGACATGATGGTAAACCAGCGATTCATACTCGCTTTCGCGCAGATGCGGCCTGCGGCTCAGCTGATCGACAAAACCCCTGCGCAACTCCCGAATATGCCTGCGGCTTTTACGCGCGTCCGAGCCCGGGCGTAGCACAGCGAAAGCCAGCCACGCCAGCCCCACGCCGAGGATCTTCGCCAGGTTGTCGTTGAGAAAATCAGCGTAATCGTAAACCGGTGGATTCGTTACAGAGATAAATGAGCCCATAAAAACAATCAACTGACCCCACAGACCGGCCAGTTTAGGCATTTGCAGTTTGAGCAACTGCATGGTGGTTAATAGCGGGAAGAGAAACAGCAGAAATTGCCAGAGGTCGGTTATCTGCACCATCAAACCAAATTTCACCACGAAGCTGAATAGCGACAGCAGTACCAGCGTACGCAGCAGAAGCGTAAGGGAATTAAAGGGGGAAGCGGCGACGGAATAGAGCACGCAGCTGATTGCCGCAAGCGTCAGGGCCGCACTGCCCGCATCCCATTGCGTGGTGATGGCCCATGCGCCCACGGCCGTCAACGCACAAAACGTACGAAAACCGCTCCACAGCGCCTCCATTGCGTCGGTATGGCGCGCCAGAGCAGGACTACCGGGAACGGAAAATTCGGTGACGGGCGTGGCATTCTCGACGGCTTTTAACCAGCGGCTGCTGCGCAGATACAGGCGGCAGAAATAGTTCAGACGCTGCCAGAAGGCACGGTGCCTGTAGTCATATTCATCCGTTGGGGCGAGCGGCGCGATAATGCGGGCCACGGTATAGATATCGGCATCCGGACGCGCAAGAGCGGCGAGCAGCGCCTCGATAATCTCCCGGGTATGGGCTGGCGGTGCAGGCCAGTTCAGCAACATCCGGCGAAGGCTTGAGATCGCGCTCGTCATCCGCAATTGCTGGTGCAGTAAATAGTTCAGAAGCGTGTTCTGGCGACGAAAACGGTAGTGGCTCCAGAAAGCCTGGATGCGCAACAGGTTCATGGTCAGGATCTGGCCGATGACCTTTTCGTGCGCGAGGCGGATGTCATCGCTGCTGTCAGGCTGCCAGAGCAGGCTGGCATGTTCCAGCAAACGTGCGTGCATCGTTTTAAGGGCGGTGATAAGCGTAGTGCCATCTGAGGTACTGGGCAGGATCATCATCATGACGCCTCCGCACAGAATGCCGACCATCACTTCACACACGCGTGCCTGGGCGATATCCCACAGCTCGGTGGTATCCAGCACGTTGACGACCGGAAAGGCGATAATGGCCGCGGTGTAACCCGCCAGTTGAAACGCATAGGCAACGTTATTGGTAAAATGGGCGCAGGCCCAGGTACACAGCCCCAGCCATGCCGACATGCTTAACAGAAAGAGCCAGGGATCGTTCAGGGTATGGCCGGCAAGAAGCAGTGCGGCGGTTGCCCCCAGCAGGCTACCCGCCACGCGCCCGAGGCTTTTACTGATAACGCCCCCGACGGTAGGGAAGCTGACGACCGCCGCAGAGGTCATCGCCCAGTAAGGCTCATCCAGATTCAGATAATAGGCAACCGTAAGCGCAAGGCACATGGCGATGCCGTTGCGCAGCGCGTAACGCCACTGCGGCCGTGTCGCTTTTATCCACGGCGTATTGCGCCAGGAGAAAGCCCCAAAGTTCATCATCGCGATCCGATGGCGACGGTGCAGGTTGTGCCAGAGACCAGGGTAATGTCTTTCGGCAGTTGATCAAACTCGACGCGAACAGGCACCCGCTGAGCCAGGCGCACCCACGGGACGTTGGGTTTGATGTCAGGCACCAGGCCAGAATCGGTTTCCACGCTCTGATCGTATATTGCCCGACCTATGCTGCTAACGTGACCCTGTAACGTTTCTGCGCCGCTGTAAAGCGTGATCCGGGCAGGCGCTCCCTCGCGGATATGGCGCAGCTTGGTCTCTTCAAAATAACCTACAACATAGAAAGAGTGGCTATCGACCAGGGCGAAGACCGGCTGGCCTGTGGTGGCGTAATCACCCACACGGGTAGACAGGCTCGTGATCCATCCATCCACCGGGGCTTTGACCACGGTCTGGGTCAGTTGCCACTCGGCCTGTTTCAGCGTTGCCTCTGCAACCTTCAGGCTGGCCTGCATGGCTTTTACATTGATATTGGCGGTATCGAGATCCTCCGCAGAGATATAATTTCTCGACAGATGGCGGCGGCGTTCGGCTTCGTTATTGGCTTTTGCCAGATCTGATTGAGCTTTTGCGAGCTGCGCCTGGGCATTAAGTACCGCAATGTGGAAAGGGGTCTCATCGATACGGAATAGCACATCGCCCGCATGAACGTACTGGTTGTCCTTCACCAGCAGCGCGCTGATACTGCCGGACACCTGTGGCGTGATGCTGACCTGTTCCGCGCGGATCTTGCCGTCACGCGTCCAGGGCGACTGCATGTAATAATTCCAGAGCCACCAGCCGGCCATCACCGCCAGCGCTAAAACGAAAAGAGTGGAAAAATATTTTAACGTTTTCAATGCTATTCTCACCACACGGTTAACACGGCAAGGCCAAGACAGACGGAGAGGGTAAACAGGGAGAGATCCATTAACATCGGGTGCCAGATTTCACCGGAATACATCCAGTCGCGCAGCAGACGATGCGCAATGAGCCAGATTACAAAACCGACCATCACGGCTTTAAACAGTGGCGGAAAGTAGACCGATGCGCCAACAATCAAATCCTGGAGGGGCAACCCTGCGGAGAAGGAAAACAACGTCACAAGCAGCGATCCTTTGCGGTGGAATGAGGGCCACATTGGCAGATTTCAATGCGATGGCGAATTACCATTCAGTGTAAATCATCCTTTAAGGAATGATGAATACCGTGATTGCATTTGTTTTGGCAATACAAATACTGCAAACTATTCTAAAATCACTATAATCACTTAGCAAGCTAATTATAAGGAGATGAAATTGGAATCGCCATTAGGTTCTGATCTGGCAAGGTTGGTACGCATCTGGCGTGCTCTGATTGACCATCGCCTGAAACCTCTGGAACTTACGCAGACGCACTGGGTTACGCTGCATAACATTCATCAGCTCCCGCCCGATCAGTCACAGATCCAACTGGCAAAAGCGATTGGTATTGAGCAGCCTTCTCTGGTGCGTACCCTTGACCAGCTGGAAGAGAAGGGACTCATCTCCCGACAAACCTGCGCCAGCGATCGTCGCGCCAAGCGGATTAAATTGACGGAAAAAGCGGCCCCGATTATTACTGAGATGGAGACCGTCATCAGTAAAACGCGAGGGGAGATCCTGGCCGGTATTTCCCCCGCTGAGCTGGAGATGCTGATCGGACTCATCGCCCGTCTTGAACAAAACATCCACGATTTACAGTCGCGCGACTGACGTTATTCACAGGCCTTGCTGGTGCAAGGCCTTTGTCATGTTCTGAACACCACCACCCGGTTGCGGCCCGTCTCTTTTGCCTCGTACATGGCTTTATCCGCGCTTTCCACACAGGTTTCAGCGCTGGTCTCCGGCGAGGTGGCGGTGAATACCCCCATACTGATAGTAATCGGTTCCGGGAGATAACCGCCGCTGCTGACGTTGTCGAAACCGCTCAATTTGAGACGTATGCGTTCGGCAACCTGTTGCGCAAGATCGGAAGGGGTATTTGTCAGCATGAGCACAAATTCTTCGCCGCCGATCCGCGCTGCGATATCCTGCGGTCGCACTGAATCGGTCAACAGGTTTGAGACAAACTGTAAAACCTTATCCCCCTGCAAATGGCCGTAGCAGTCGTTAATGCGTTTGAAACGGTCAAGATCGCTCACGATCACCGATACCGGGTGCGCCAGGGTTGCTGTACTCAGCGCGTGGTTTAATGAATCATAGAAATAGCTACGATTATACAGACGGGTGAGGGGATCGCGGATCGAGTTTTGATAAGACTGCTGATATTTTACATGCGAGTCACGATACAAATTAAATACATCGGAAAGTAAGATGAAGATAATGATTAATGTAGCGACAGTTTCGAATAACCGTGCCCGGTACCATGAAATATCTTCAGCGTGTCCGCCTAACAATAGCATGAGCAGGGTGACGATATAACAGACGCATAAAAAATTGCCGCCGACCCAAAACAAATTCCTCACGCGGGTAATGGCCATCAGGGTGATTAACGTTACTACCCACAGGACGATCAAAATGATATTAATCGCCTGGCTCCAGAGAACCATAAACTGTCGGGTTTCATTGTCTACCAGGTCCAGTGTGAGCAGGGTTGAATGGCTGGAATAGAACAATGCCAGCCCAAGCATACTGCCCGTAAAGAGCGAGGCGCCGACAACGATAACGATGTGGGTGCTTCGTGAGAGAGCGGACGTACGCAGGGTATACAGCAATGCCGAGATGATTATCAGCACCGCCATTAAAAAGTGGCGGAACATATAGAAAATCATGGCGTCATTATAGTTCGCCACGTTGAACTGATAGAGATCAAGCCAGGCCGGGAAGCTGGACAGAGTCCCCACCATCAATAACGCTGAGCCGGCAAAGGCCAGGGCAATGGGAACAAGATATAATCGCCTTCTGTCGCACCAGTATTTCATTGCCATAAAACAGGCAATAAACAGATGAAACACCAGAAGAAATATCGTCAGCGTAGGGAAAAACAAAGGTGAAAACGAAGGAACCCATTCAACAAGTTTTATAAAAAAAGCTTGTAATACGGCAATGATAACAATGCATCCAAGCGCGAAGGCCACAAAGCGGTTCTTTACAAATCGACAGATCGCAAGCATAGAGAATTTAAAAATTAAAAAAGAAAAGAGATTGCGAAGAGTCTAAGCGAGGTAAATAAAAAATACTTTGCGCACGGACAAAAATAGATGAAATGAATAATTCACCGTGTGAATGTATTGTGCAAATATATTGTTGGAAACGATGATTTTGTTAAATGGATGCGGTCTGAACAGACCACATCCATCAGGATATTAGCGCGGGGAGACGGTAACCTGGCTGCCGTTGCTTGCCAGTACAACACGCTGGCCAGCAGAGAAGCGGGTATTACCCTGTTTCTGCACAACCATAATGGTGCTGCCATCGTCTTTACGGATTTCCAGCTCAACGCCCTGAGTTTTGTTCATCGCACCCTGAACGCCCTGACCCGCTACGCCGCCTGCAACTGCGCCCGCTGCGGTAGCCAGAGAACGTCCGGTGCCGCCGCCAATGGTATTACCCAGGAAACCACCCAGCACAGCACCACCGATTGCGCCCACCACGTTCGTGTCATCGCCACCCTGAATCTGAACAGGACGGGCATTAACGATAGTACCGTATGTCACGTTCTGTACCTGTTTAGCTTCAGAAGCACTATATACGTCGCCGGAGAGTGAACTGTCATTCACACAACCCGCCAGTGTTAAACCAATCAGCGAAACGCCCAGTACACGTAAAATCATTTGACTCTCCTGTTCACCAAAAAACGCCCGGTTGGGGCATCCGTTATGGCTAAATTATATGGCATTCCTGACCACAGTTCATATCTTTGCATGCCGAATAGATAAATTTTACTTCAACAGGGCTTAACGGGACATAAACAAAAACCGTCTGTGCTACAGGTCTGAGATTGTTAAAAAATATTATCACCGCATAGCAAAGCCGCGTTATTTATGATGGAGTGTTTGCACTTAGCCCATGTAACGTAAGGAAAGCGCATGAAATCGGGTCGCTATATCGGTATGATGTCTGGTACCAGTCTTGACGGTGTGGATGTCGTTCTGGCCGCCATTGATGAAAACATGGTGGCGCAGCAGGCAAGCCTGACCTGGCCTATTCCTGTCTCGTTAAAAGAAGAGATCCTGAACATCTGCCAGGGACAACAGCTGACGCTTTCCCAACTGGGCCAACTGGATGTGCGTCTGGGGGCGCTGTTTGCTGAGGCGGTACTGGCCCTGATGCAGCAGGAAAGACTCCACCCGCAGGATATCGTGGCAATAGGTTGCCATGGGCAGACCGTCTGGCATGAACCTGTCGGCGAGGCGCCGCACACGATGCAAATTGGCGATAACAACCAGATTGTGGCAAAAACCGGCGTGACGGTGGTGGGTGATTTCCGTCGTCGCGATATGGCCCTCGGCGGGCAGGGGGCGCCGCTGGTTCCGGCATTTCATCAGGCGCTGCTGGCGCACCCGGTAGAGCGCAGGATGGTCCTGAACATCGGCGGGATCGCCAACCTGTCGATGCTTATTCCCGGGCAGCCCGTGCGGGGGTACGATACCGGACCTGGTAATATGCTGATGGATGCCTGGATTTGGCGCCAGAGCGGTAAAGCCTACGACAAAGACGCGCAGTGGGCCAGCCAGGGGAAAGTGATCCTTCCCTTGCTGCAAACCCTGTTAAGCGATCCTTTCTTTGCTCTGCCCGCGCCGAAAAGCACGGGGCGGGAATATTTCAACTACGGCTGGCTTGAACGTCAGCTGGCGCGCTTCCCCGGTCTTGCGCCTCAGGATGTGCAGGCTACGCTGACGGAGCTCGCCGCGGTGTCGATTTCTGAACAGGTGTTGCTGAGCGGCGGATGTGAGCGCTTGCTGGTATGCGGAGGCGGAAGCCGCAACCCGCTGGTGATGGCACGCCTCGCCGCCTTGCTGCCAGGCACCGAAGTCACGACCACTGATGAAGCCGGGATCAGCGGAGACGATATGGAAGCGCTGGCCTTCGCCTGGCTTGCCTGGCGTACGGTTGCCGGTCTGCCGGGGAATTTACCCTCCGTAACCGGTGCGCGGGAGGCGAGCGTCCTTGGGGCCATTTTCCCCGCAAACCCGCGCCATAATCAGAGTTAACTGAAATTCAGCGGGAGGCGTAACCCGTAAAATAGGGAGAAACAGGAGGGCGGTTAGGCCCTCCAGGACCAGGATAGTCTTCGGAATCTGCCCATGAAAAAACTTCTTCTCATTGCTGTACCTTTTCTTATGACCGGATGCAGCGTCTATAACCAGTTCGTTGAGCGTATGCAAACCGATACGCTGGAATATCGTTGTGATGAAAAACCGCTGACGGTGAAGCTGAACAACCCGCATCAGGAAGCCAGCTTTGTTTATGACAATAAGTTGTTAACGCTGAAGCAGGGAATGTCGGCCTCCGGTGCGCGCTACTCAGACGGGATCTACGTCTTCTGGTCGAAAGGCGACAGCGCCACCGTCTACAAGCGTGACCGCATTGTGCTGAACAATTGTCAGCTTGAAAATCCGAAGCGTTGAGATTTTTGAAGGGGGCGCGCACAATAGCGCCACCCAATCTCACTTTCAGCTAACGCCATGTCAGATAACGACGAACTACAGCAAATTGCGCATCTGCGCCGTGAATACACCAAAGGCGGTCTGCGCAGCCAGGATCTTCCCGCCGAACCGCTGGTGCTTTTTGAACGCTGGCTGAAGCAGGCCTGCGAAGCGAAACTGGCTGACCCGACGGCAATGGTCGTTGCCACGGTTGATGAAAATGGTCAGCCGTATCAACGCATCGTTCTTCTCAAGCATTATGACGAGAAAGGGCTGGTGTTCTACACCAATCTTGGCAGTCGTAAAGCGCATCACCTTGAAAATAATCCGCGTATTAGCCTGCTCTTCCCGTGGCATATGCTGGAGCGCCAGGTGATGGTCACCGGCAAGGCGGAGCGCCTCTCTACGCTCGAAGTGGTAAAATATTTCCACAGTCGCCCGCGCGACAGTCAGATCGGCGCCTGGGTGTCTAAACAGTCCAGCCGAATCTCAGCCCGCGGTGTGCTGGAAAGTAAATTCCTCGAACTCAAACAGAAGTTTCAGCAGGGTGAAGTACCGCTGCCGAGTTTCTGGGGCGGGTTCCGCATCCCCATTGAGCAGATGGAATTCTGGCAGGGCGGTGAACACCGTCTCCACGACCGCTTTTTATACCAGCGCGACAACGGTGGCTGGAAAATCGACAGACTGGCCCCGTAATCCCCAAAATTTGTTGATTTAAGCGCTAGCGCACACCGCGCTGGCGCTTTATTCTATGGTCCTTTCGCATCAGGCGAAAAGTCGTGTACCGGCAAAGGTGCAGTCGTTTATACATGGAGAATTTGATGGCAAGCAGTAACTTGATTAAACAATTGCAAGAGCGGGGCCTCGTGGCCCAGGTGACGGACGAGGAAGCGTTAGCAGAGCGACTGGCGCAAGGCCCGATCGCGCTCTATTGCGGCTTCGATCCCACCGCTGACAGCTTGCATTTGGGGCATCTTGTTCCATTGTTATGCCTGAAACGCTTCCAGATGGCCGGCCATAAGCCTGTCGCACTGGTTGGCGGCGCGACCGGTCTGATTGGCGACCCAAGTTTCAAAGCCGCTGAGCGTAAGCTGAATACCGAAGACACCGTGCAGGAGTGGGTGGATAAGATCCGTAAACAGGTTGCACCGTTCCTGGATTTCGACTGCGGTGACAACTCTGCGATTGCGGCGAACAACTACGACTGGTTTGGTGGCATGAACGTGCTGACGTTCCTGCGTGACATCGGCAAACACTTCTCTGTTAACCAGATGATTAACAAAGAAGCAGTAAAGCAGCGTCTTAACCGTGACGATCAGGGTATCTCTTTCACGGAGTTCTCCTATAACCTGTTGCAGGGGTATGACTTCGCCTGCCTGAACAAACTGCACGGCGTCTCTCTGCAAATTGGCGGTTCCGACCAGTGGGGTAACATCACCTCCGGTATCGATCTGACCCGTCGCCTCCACCAGAATCAGGTGTTTGGTCTGACCGTGCCGTTGATCACCAAAGCCGACGGTACCAAGTTCGGTAAGACCGAAGGCGGCGCGGTATGGCTGGATCCGAAGAAAACCAGCCCGTACAAGTTCTACCAGTTCTGGATCAACACGGCGGATGCCGACGTTTATCGCTTCCTGAAGTTCTTCACCTTTATGGATATCGAAGAAATCAATGCGCTGGAAGAAGAAGACAAGAACAGCGGTAAAGCACCACGCGCCCAGTACGTGCTGGCGGACGAAGTGACTAAACTGGTTCACGGCGAAGAAGGTCTGGCGGCGGCGAAGCGCATTACGGCTAGCCTGTTCAACGGAACCCTGAGCGATTTAAGCGAAGCGGATTTCGAACAGCTGGCGCAGGATGGCGTGCCGATGGTTGAGATGGAAAAAGGCGCCGATCTGATGCAGGCGCTGGTGGACTCCGAGCTCCAGCCGTCTCGCGGTCAGGCGCGTAAAACCATCGCCTCTAACGCGATCACCATTAATGGCGAAAAACAGGCCGATCCGGAATACACCTTTACCGAGAACGACCGTCTCTATGGTCGCTACACGCTGCTGCGTCGCGGTAAGAAAAATTACTGCCTGGTCTGCTGGAAGTAATCAAAAGTATGCAGGGGCGTGGGAAACCACGCCCCTTTTGTTTTGACAGGGTTTGGTAAGTACAACATGAAGAACATCCTCGCCATTCAGTCCCACGTTGTGTTTGGACATGCTGGCAACAGCGCTGCGGAATTCCCGATGCGCCGCCTCGGCGTTAACGTCTGGCCCCTCAATACCGTCCAGTTCTCGAATCACACCCAGTACGGTAAATGGACCGGCTGCGTAATGCCGCCGTCGCATCTGACGGAAATCGTTCAGGGGATTGCGGATATCGACCAGCTTAAACGCTGCGATGCCGTACTGAGCGGCTATCTGGGTTCGGCGGAGCAGGGGGAGCATATCCTCGGCATTGTGCGCCAGGTGAAAGCGGCAAACCCCGCGGCGAAATATTTCTGCGATCCGGTAATGGGACATCCGGAAAAAGGCTGCATCGTAGCGCCGGGCGTTGCGGAGTTTCATGTCCGTCATGCATTGCCCGCCAGCGATATTATTGCCCCCAACCTGATTGAACTTGAGATCCTGTGTGAGCATCCGGTCAACAGCGTAGAAGAGGCTGTAAGCGCCTCTCGCGAGCTGATCGCCCAGGGGCCAGAGATTGTGCTGGTTAAGCACCTGGCACGCGCAGGGTTGAGCCAGGACCGTTTTGAGATGCTGCTGGTGACGAAGGATGAAGCCTGGCATATCAGTCGACCGCTGGTGGATTTCGGTGCACGTCAGCCTGTCGGGGTCGGGGATGTGACCAGCGGTTTGCTGCTGGTGAAGCTATTGCAGGGCGCGAGCCTGCGCGATGCGCTGGAGCACGTCACCGCAGCCGTTTATGAAATCATGATTGCGACGAAGACGATGCAGGAATATGAGCTCCAGGTCGTCGCGGCGCAGGATCGCATCGCGAAGCCGGAGCACTATTTTAGCGCAACGCAGCTTTAGAAAACGCCCGTCGCCGCTGCGCTTGCACGGGCCTACGGAATTTATAGGCCGGGTAAGCGTCAGCGCCACCCGGCAATCCAGGCCGCTCGGTTAATTCAACCCTTCCGCTTTCAGCGCCGCTGCCACCGCAGGACGCTCCGCCACGCGCGTCATATACGATGCGACATGGTCTAATCCTTCCATGTTCAGCTTAACCGCGCGCGCCCAGCGCAGAACGGTAAACAGATAGGCATCGGCGATGGTGAAACGCGAGCCACAGATCCACTGGTCGTCTTTCAGCGCGTCGTTAACGTACTGCAACTTTTTCTCCAGCAGCGCGCGCACGGTAGGTTTGTACTCTTCCGGCGTGTCCGGGCGGAACAGGGGCGTAAAGCCTTTGTGCAGTTCGGTGGCAATATAGTTCAGCCACTCCAGCGTTTTATAACGCGCAATGCTGCCGGTGGGGGCAAGGAGCTGACGATCCGGTACGTTGTCCGCCAGGAATTGCATAATCGCCACCCCTTCGGTCAGTAGGGTGCCATCATCCAGCAGCAGGGCCGGAACCTGGCCTTTTGGGTTAATCGCAAAAAAGTCATCCCCGTTTTCCAGACGCTTTTTCATCAGGTCAACGCCGTCCAGCGTGAAATCTTTACCGCTCTCGCGAAGCGTAATATGGGAAGCAAGAGAGCAGGCGCCCGGTTTATAGAACAGTTTCATCGGTAACTCCTTTTTGCTGAGGTTCCAGCTATGTTAGTGCGCGTTCGGATAAAAAAAAAGCCGCTAATCAATTAGCGGCTTCTGTTCAGTCGTTTCCCGATGACATTACGCGTTCGCGGTTTTGATCGCTTTAGCGGATTTGTCGTCGTCCTGCGTCATACGATTCAGTTTAGGTGCGGTCAGCAGCATCAGCACGGCAATCACGGCGGTCGCGATACCAATTTGCATGAACACGGTGCCGTAGACATTCAGGGAAACCAGCGGGTCGGTAACGTTGTCTGGTACCGCCATCAGGTTCGCAATCTTACCTGCGATGATAGCCGCGCCAGCGGTGGTCAGGAACCAGCTGCCCATGATGAAGCCCATCAGACGCTGAGGGACCAGCTGCGCAACCATCGCCAGGCCCAGACCGGAGATCATCAGTTCACCGATGGATTGCAGCGCATAGCTCAGGATCAGCCAGTTAACAGACACGATACCCGCGTCGGTCGCGAATTTCGTCCCCAGCGGCAGCACCAGGAATGCGCCAGAGCACAGCACCATACCGATAGCGAACTTGTGCGGCATAGGCAGACGGTCGCCCATCTTGTTATAGATAGCGGCCAGAATCGGGCTACCAATCATGATCCAGAACGGGTTCAGGGCCTGATACTGCTCCGGCTCGAACGCGATACCAAGGATGGAGTGCTCAACGTTGCGGATAGCGAAGAAGTTCAGAGACGTTGGCATCTGGCTGTACAGAACGAAGAAGATGATCGCTTCCAGCATCAGGATGAACGCCACAATCATCTTACGACGTGCCGCACCCTGCATCGCAAAGGCTTCTTTCGCGAAGATAATCACGATACCCAGCGCAACCACGCCCAGTACGGCACGTGCAACGCCCTGGTTGTGCAGCAGCCAGGTGGCGACAGCGGCCAGGATCACGATGCCGACGATGGTTGCCAGCAGTTTGCCCATGTGCACGGGTTCGAAGTCTGGTTTTGAACCATAGTCTTTAACCCAGCTACGGCAGAACAGGAAGTTCACAACGGTGATCAGCATACCCACGAAGCTCAGCGCAAACGCTACGCTCCAGCCGAATTTTGCGGCCAGCCATGGGGTTGCCAGCATAGAGAAGAAGGAACCGATGTTGATGGACATGTAGTACATGGTAAATGCACCGTCCAGACGTGGGTCATCTTTGCTGTAGCAGGTAGAGAGCAGGGAAGACGGGTTCGCCTTGAAGAGGCCGTTACCTACCGCGATGGTAGCCATGCCCATGTAAACCACACCTGCATCGTGCCCGGACCAGGCAACCAGCCCATAGCCAATCGCCAGAACAACGGCGCCCAGCATAATGACTCGTTTAGTACCGAGGACTTTATCGCCTAACCAGCCGCCGATAGCGACCAGGCCATACACCAGGGCGCTGAAGGAAGAGAACAGCGTGATGGAATCGGCTTCAGACATACCCAGCTGTTTAACCAGGTAAACCGCCATGATCCCTTGCAGGCCGTAGTAGCCAAAACGTTCCCATAATTCGATAGAGAAAATGAGATAGAACGCTTTAGGCTGTTTGAAAGCGTTAAGACTTACGCTCTCATCTGTTGGTTTATTGTTTGCAGTAGACACATATACCTCTTTTTTTACATCCCATATTAACGGGGGTGTTCATAGCGTGATGACCGTAGTCCATCCGCTTTATAGTTATATTGGGAGGGGAAACGGCGGGTAATGTTCACTATCCAGCCCCATCTGGCAATACGTTTGTAATAATCTGTTACATATAACTCTGGCGGTATAATCATCGGTTCATGCAAATGTTATACAGCGTTAAATCTCATCCGTTCAAAATTGATGGTTTTTTTCACTGTAATAGACCCTGTTTAATGGCTGTATGGCGATATGTTCTGCTATTTTGGGTGAATGGCAGTGATATAGCCCATATTCTGAAAAATGACTGGTCTTATGTTTGGTATGGAATCGATGAAATCTTGTCTGACAAAGGGGTTGGGCGGGTTTTAACAACAAAAATCCAACATCAGGTTATCAGAGTGATCGCGATCACAGATGTATAGAAATTTTTGGTGATGAAAAAACTATTAACCTGTTTGAGTGTTAAATGACCGAAGAATCGACAATGCGTAAAGGAGAAAGAGAGGGCAATTTATGGTCAATTGGGAAGATATCAGAGCCCTTGTTAATTTTAAGGGCTTGAACAGGTAAGAAGTAAGGTGGTTTACGCTCAGGGATAGACTTTTTCTTTGTATTCGCAGAGATCTTCGATAATGCAGGAACCGCAGCGTGGCTTACGGGCAATACAGGTATACCGTCCGTGCAGAATCAGCCAGTGGTGGCAGTCCACCTTAAATTCCGCCGGGACCACTTTTAACAGCTTCTCTTCCACCTCTTCCACGTTTTTACCCGGCGCGAACCGGGTGCGGTTAGAGACGCGAAAGATATGGGTATCCACGGCGATAGTCGGCCAGCCAAACGCCGTGTTCAGCACCACATTTGCCGTTTTACGCCCGACGCCCGGCAACGCTTCCAGCGCAGCGCGGTCTTCCGGGACGTCACCGCCGTGCTGCTCCAGCAGGATCCGGCAGGTCTTAATGACGTTTTCGGCCTTGCTGTTAAACAGGCCAATGGTCTTGATATAGGATTTCACACCTTCAACGCCCAGCTCCAGCATGGCCTGCGGCGTATTGGCGACAGGGTAGAGCAGGGCCGTGGCTTTGTTGACGCTCACGTCCGTCGCCTGTGCCGAGAGCAGCACCGCGATCAACAGTTCAAACGGCGAGTTAAAATTCAGCTCTGTCGTTGGATGAGGATTCTCATCGCGCAGGCGCGTCAGGATCGCAATGCGTTTCTCTTTATTCATACTGCTTTCTCGGGGATCCCTTCCTGTACGCTGCGCTCAGCGGCGCGGCGTTTACGTTTTTCATCAATCAGGTATTTTAACGCCAGCATCATTCCAAGGCCAATGAAGGCGCCAGGCGGCAGCATGGCCAGCAGGAACGGAGTGTCCGTATGGAACACCTCAATACGCAGCGACTTCGCCCAGCCGCCAAGCAGCGCGTCCGCACCGTCGAAGAGCGTACCGTTGCCCAAAATTTCACGCAGAGAGCCGAGAACGAACATGGCGGCAGTCGCGCCCATGCCGATGGAAAAACCATCCAGCGCGGATATGGCCGGATTGTTTTTCACCGCAAAGGCTTCAGCGCGGCCTACGACAATACAGTTAGTCACGATAAGCGGAATGAAAATCCCGAGCGACTGGTACAGGCCAAATGCGTAGGCGTTAATCAGCATTTGCACCACGCTGACCACCGACGCAATGATCATGACATAGATCGGAATACGGATTTCCGACGGCGTCCAGCGGCGCAAAACAGAAATGGAAAAGTTAGTCAGGGTCAGCACCAGCGTGGTCGCCAGCCCCAGCCCGAGCGCGTTGGTGGCGGTAGACGTCACCGCCAGCAGCGGACACAGCCCCAGCAGCTGTACCAGCGCGGAGTTGTTCTTCCAGAGACCCTGGACGATAACCTCTTTAACCTGGCTCATGGTCACTCCTCACAGGTGGAAAGATGATTGATCTGCGCGGGCAGCGTTTCGGCATACAGCCCGGCGCGCTTGACGGCGTTGACCACCGCGCGTGGGGTAATCGTGGCGCCCGTGAACTGGTCAAACTCGCCGCCATCTTTTTTCACCGCGAAAGCAGGATCGTCTTCGCCATGAATCATCTTGCCGGCGAAGTGTAAGATCCAGTCGCTTAAGCGTGTTTCAATTTTGTCGCCAAGGCCCGGCGTTTCGTGATGCTCCGTCACGCGCGTGCCCAGCACGGTGCCGGAAAAATCGCTGCCCACCAGCAGCTGAATCGCACCGGAGTAACCGTCCGGCGCGGTGGCTTCCATGACGGCACCCACGGGATTATCGCCCTTGCGGGCAATATAAATGCGATGGGGTCCTTTACCGAGCTGCGGAGCCTGCACGACAAAGCAGCTTTTTTGCAGGTCATTATCGTAGAAGTCGGATGGGATCACCTGATCGAACAGCGCCTTTTGCTGCTTCATTGCCTGCTCTGCAATGGTTGTTTTCGTTAGTTCATTTACCAGCGCGGTCAGCCCGGTGAGGGCGGCAGCGAAGATCGCCAGCGTAACGCCGTGTTTTTGCATTGTTTTTAGCATGGCGTGACCCTTAGCGATGACCGTACACGCGTGGCCGCGTGTAGTAGTCGATGAGCGGAACGGTGATGTTAGCCAGCAGCACGGCAAATGCCACGCCGTCCGGATAACCGCCAAAGCTGCGAATAAGCCAGACCAGCAAACCCGCCAGCGCGCCGAAAATCAGACGTCCTCGGTTGGTGGTAGAGGCGGTGACCGGATCGGTCAGAATAAAGAATGCCCCGAGCATGGTCGCGCCGGAGAGCAGATGGAGCTGCGGGCTGGCCAGTGACTCAGGTGAGATGACCCAGCCGAGCGTCGAGCAGACGGCCAGCGTCACCAGGAAGCTCACCGGAATATGCCAGCGGATTGCCTTCTGTTGCAGCAGGAACGCGCCGCCCAACAAATAGGCCAGATTGACCCACTGCCAGCCAGCACCCGCCAGTACGCCGCTGTAAATAGACGATTTCATCACCTGCTCCACGCTGTGTCCGGCACGCAGGGAGGTTTTGAAGGTATCGAGCGGGGTGGCCTGGCTGATGCCGTCCACGCCCATGCGAAGCGCGTTCATATCTGCGCCCAGCGCGGTGTGGCCGGTAAAGATAACGTGCAGGGCATCCATAAAACCGGGGACGGTGGCGGCGATCTCATGCGGCGGCAGCCAGCTGGTCATCTGTACCGGGAAGGAGATCAGCAGTACCACGTAGCCAATCATCGCCGGGTTAAACGGGTTATGGCCCAGCCCGCCGTACAGCTGCTTGGCGATGATCACCGCAAACACCGTTCCCAATACCACCATCCACCACGGGGCGAACGGGGGAATGCTGATGGCCAGCAACAGGCCGGTCAACAGGGCGGAGTTATCGCTCAGGATGCGAGTCACTTCCATTTTGCGCAGCTTCAGGATCGCTGCTTCCGCTGCGACGGCACTGGCGCAACCCAGAACTAACTGGAAAAGCGTACCCCAGCCGAAAAACCAACACTGTACGGCAATACCTGGCAGCGCGGCCAGGCACACCAGCATCATAATACGCGATGTCTGGCGCTGGTTATGGGTATAAGGGGAACTTGCAATTCTGAAAACCATTTAATCCTCGTTAACGGCTTGCTGCGCGGCTTTCTTTGCCTGAACGCGCGCAATCGCGGCGGCGACTGCGGCTTTGCGTGGATCGTCGTTGGCGGCCGCAGGCCGTTCGTCCTGCTGTGCCGCTTTTCGTGCTTTGGCACGGGCGATGGCCGCTTCAACGGCGGCTTTACGCGGGTCGACAGGCGCTTCACTCTCTTCGGCAGGCTGAACCTGTGCCGCTTTTCGTGCTTTGGCACGGGCGATAGCGGCTTCAACGGCCGCCTTGCGCGGATCCGTCGCTTCCTGTTCAACCACCACTGTCTGCTGACCGGCCTTACGGGCTTTTGCCCTGGCGATAGCCGCTTCCACCGCCGCTTTACGCGGGTCGATATCGGCATCCGGTTTGGCGTGTTGCGCTTTCTCCGCCTGACGCGCGCGAGCTTCGGCTTTACGCGCTTCGCGGGCCGCAATCGCTTCGCTGTTGTCCGGTCTTTCTCCCGGAGCGATCACAACCGTCTGGGCGGCGGTGGCTTTCTTCTCGCGCACGCGGGCCAGGGCTGCGTTAATGGCATCCTGATCTTTCGCCGCAGGCTGGACGGCAGCCTGCTTATGGCGTTCCTGACGGGCTTGTTTCTCGCGCTCCAGTCGCGCCTGACGCGCTTCAAAGCGGGCCTTCGCTTCAGCGGCACGTTTTTCTTCCATGGAGATGGCGTAGATTTCGGCTTTCTCCTGACGGAAGTATTGCACCAGCGGAATATTGCTTGGGCAGACCCAGGCGCAGGCACCGCATTCAATACAGTCAGCCAGGTTATGCGCTTGGGCTTTATCGTGCAGCTGGCCTTTGCTGTACCAGTACAACTGCTGCGGCAGTAAATCTGCCGGGCATGCGTCCGCACAGGCGCTACAGCGTATGCAGCCTTTCTCTTCCTGCGTTTCGCCCATCTCCGTTGGGGAAGGGGCGAGCAGGCAGTTGGTAATCTTCACCACCGGCACATCCAGCCACGGCAGGGTAAAGCCCATCAGCGGGCCACCCATAATGACCAGTTGATCGCTACCCGGGCAGAAGCCAGCCTGTTCCAGCAGATGACGCACCGGCGTACCCAGACGCGCCCAGACGTTGCCGGGACGGGAGACGGACTCGCCGGTCAGCGTGACGACGCGCTCGGTCAATGGCTCGCCGTCAATCACCGCACGTTTCACCGCGTAGGCGGTTCCCACGTTTTGCATCAGCACGCCGATGTCGGACGAACGGCCCCCGTGGGGGACCTGTTTGCCGGTCAGGATCTGCGTCAGCTGTTTTGCCCCGCCGGACGGGTATTTGGTCGGGATCACTCGCAGGGCGATATCGTGGCTGTCTGCCAGTACCGCACGCAGCATCGAAATGGCCTGCGGTTTATTGTCCTCAATACCGATCAGCACTTCGCGGGGTTGCAGAATATGCGCAAGAATGCGAATCCCTTCCACCACCTGCGCGGCACAGTCCTGCATCAGACGGTCATCGGCGGTGATGTACGGTTCGCACTCGGCGGCGTTGATGATCAGCGTTTCGATTTTATCGCCGCCGCCGTGAAGCTTAGCGCCGGTCGGGAAGCCTGCGCCTCCCAGACCCGCCACGCCGAACTGATGAATGCGTTCAATCAGCGCTTCACGGCTGTGGGAACGGTAGTCGCTCCAGCCGTCACGATCGATCCAGCGGTCTTCACCATCGGCTTCAATGATCACGCTCAGCTCAGACAACGCCGACGGATGGGCAACGGTATGGGGGGCAACAGCCACCACCTTACCGGAAGTCGGGGCATGTATCGGCAACATCCGTCCGCGACCAAAGGTCAGCGGCTGGCCGCGAAGAACGCTATCGCCTTCTTTCACGCACAGTTCACCTTCCGCGCCGATATGCTGTTTAAGGGGCATAACGTAACGGGTCGCCAGCGGGATCTGGCGCAGCGGCGTGCCGTTAGACTGCGATTTCATCTCAGGCGGATGAATGCCGCCGTCGAAATCCCAGATCTTCTCTTTTCTGAAGGCAGAAAATAACTTAAGCATGTTGTTCCACAGGAATATTGCGAACCGGAATGGTCTGAAGGTCCCACTTCCAGCTTTCAGTAGTCGTTTCAACCGGGCGTAGTTCTATACACTGCGTCGGGCAGGGCGCCACGCAGAGATTACAGCCGGTGCACAGATCCGCCACAACGGTGTGCATCGCGCGCGTTGCGCCCACAATGGCGTCAACAGGACACGCCTGAATACATTTGGTGCAGCCAATGCAGTTGGCTTCGTCGATGACAGCAAGGGCACGAACGGGCTCCTGGGCCTGTTCATCGCCGTCGACAGGCTGGGGATCGACGTTCAGCAGGGCAGCTATTTTAAGCATGACCGCTTCGCCACCCGGTGCGCAGCGGTTGATCTTTTCGCCCTGCACGCCCACCGCCTCAGCGTAAGGGCGGCAGCCAGGGTAGCCGCACTGCCCGCACTGGCTCTGCGGTAAAAGTTCATCAATTTTTTCAACCACCGGATCGTCCTCCACCGCAAACCGGCGGGAGGCATAACCCAGAATGATGCCAAAGACGAGTCCCAGTACGCTGATGGACGCGATGGCAATCCAGATAGCACTCATTACAACTTCACCAGACCACTAAAGCCCATAAAGGCCAGAGACATTAAACCTGCGGTCACCAGAGCGATGGCGTTACCGCGAAACGGCGCGGGAATATCCGCCGCGGCCAGACGCTCGCGAATCGAGGCGAACAGGACCATAACAAAAGAGAAACCGACCGCCGCGGAAAAACCGTACAGCGCCGATTGCAGGAAATTATGCCCAAGGTTGATATTGAGCAGCGCCACGCCCAGCACCGCGCAGTTGGTGGTGATGAGAGGCAGGAAAATGCCCAGCAGGCGATACAGGGCAGGGCTGGTTTTCCGCACCACCATCTCGGTAAATTGCACCACAACCGCAATGACCAGAATAAAGGACAAGGTGCGCAGGTAGAGCATGTCCAGTGGGATCAGGATCCAGGTATCAATCAGCCATGCGCAAATGGAGGCCATCGTCATTACGAAGGTGGTCGCCAGCCCCATGCCCATTGCCGTCTCCAGCTTTTTGGAGACGCCCATAAACGGGCACAGGCCAAGGAACTTCACCAGTACGAAGTTATTAACCAGCACAGTTCCGACAAAGAGCAGTAAGTAATCGGTCATTATTTAGCCTGAAATAAAATAGCCGCCTATTATCGGATAAACGACAACAGGCCACAACAGGTTAACTGTAAGGTTATTACGGGTTGACAAAGGTCTTCTTAACGCGCGTCGAACGCTTGAAATAAGGGACCATAAGCGCCGTCGCCAGTAGCGGAAACAGTAACTGGCGAACCGCCAGCGCGTCAGACACTGGCGAGAAAGCGAATGCTTTGACAGCCAGCAGCACGGAGACCAGCAGCCAGATAATGTAATGTTTTGGCACGTTTTTGCGGCGTTTGAAGAAGGCGATAGTCAGCCACAGCGTGTAGTACCACATCGCGATCGCGAAAACGAACGACACAAACCACGTTGCAATATTGAGCGCACTCTGGGACATCAGTGCCTGGATAGCATGAGGCGTAACCAGTGCGGTGGTGTATAGCAACAGCGCCAGCGAAGCGCTTAATAATGCCACCAGCAGCCATGCCAGCGGGGCGATTAACCAGCCCCCAATTCTCTCTCCAGGCAATGCGGTCATACGCTCTCCCATAGTCTGCGCGAAATGTTATACAGAAATTTGCAGGGCGGAGAGTATATAACATTTCACGCCGAAGGCTACTTTCTTATACAACGTAACGCCATACGGATTTAGGCACTTCCCCCACATTGAACAGACGACCGCCAGAGACCAGTTCGGCGCGACGATGGTCAGCAGCGCGGTACATATTGATGATGTCCTGATTATCCGACAGCGTGTAGTTCAGATGGTCAAACAGTTTTTCCAGGCTTTCAAGGGAATTGATCTTGCGAAATTTTAATAAATAGTCCTGAACTGTCATATTAATAAGTTTCCATATAAAAGGGTAATACCCATAAAGGTAATGCGTTCGAATAATAAACGGATTAATAAAGACGTAAACTGTCCACTCGGGTAACGCGACGAAATTAGGAGTTTTCTTTGCGAAGAATCAGGCATCAGCAGATGCCTGGAAGAGAAGGGTAACCCCGTTCATTACGGCTGGCAATACGTTCCATGACGTAATGTGTCACGCTTTATGACGACACGGCTTACTTTTGTTGTGCGACAGTAACAGGCTCCGGCGGCTGGTAGTTATCGATATGGCTGGCAATGCCGAGCAACACGACTGAAACCCCAAGGACAATCCATCCCGCTAATTCAATGATTCGATTAATTATTGACGACATAATTTGTGTTTGTAATTTATCCATAAATACAGATTACAAATGTTACAGCGCCCTTTTCGCCAGAGCAAGCGCTTTGGGAACGATTCCTCGAACCCATATACACACTTTAATGCGAGGTAACAAAAAACGCTGTCGCGAGATGCTATTTTAACTCACAGGGCACATTATTAATCTGTGCGTTAAGCACAAGGCCAGTGATAAATAAGCGCACAGCGAGGGGGCAAACGATGAGTGAAAACATACGCGTCGGTCTTATTGGCTACGGGTACGCAAGCAAAACCTTTCATGCTCCGCTGGTTGCCGGCACGCCGGGAATGGAACTGGCGGCTATCACAAGCAGCGATGAGACTAAGGTCCGCGCCGACTGGCCAGCCGTGCCGGTGGTAACGGAGCCTAAGCATCTGTTTAACGATCCTAATATTGACCTTATTATCATTCCAACTCCTAACGACACTCATTTCCCCCTGGCGAAAGCGGCGCTGGAGGCAGGGAAACATGTTGTTGTCGATAAGCCCTTCACCGTGACGTTGTCACAGGCGCGCGAGCTGGATGCGCTGGCGCGAAGTCTGGGTCGGTTATTATCGGTCTTTCACAATCGGCGCTGGGACAGCGATTTCCTGACGGTTAAGGCGCTGATAAACGAAGGCACGCTCGGCGAAATTGCTTTTTTTGAGTCGCATTTCGATCGTTATCGTCCGCAGGTGCGAGATCGCTGGCGCGAGCAGGCGGGACCGGGTAGCGGCATCTGGTATGACTTAGCGCCGCATCTTCTCGATCAGGCCGTTCATCTGTTTGGTTTGCCCGTGAGCATGACGGTCGATTTAGCGCAGCTCAGGCCGGGGGCGCAGACCACCGACTATTTCCATGCCATTTTGAGTTATCCGCAGCGGCGCATTGTGCTGCACGGGACAATGCTTGCGGCGGCGGAATCGGCCCGCTATATCATTCACGGGGCGCGCGGCAGCTATGTGAAGTTCGGCCTGGATCCGCAGGAAGAGCGCCTCAAAAATGGCGAACGCTTACCGCAGGAGGACTGGGGCTACGACATGCGCGACGGGGTGGTGACGCGTGCGGAGGGTGAGGTACTGGTTGAAGAGACGGTATTGACCCTGCCGGGGAACTATCCAGCGTATTACGCCGCCATTCGTGACGCGCTGAACGGTTCAGGTGAAAATCCGGTTCCCGCAAGCCAGGCAATCCAGATTATGGAGCTGATCGAGCTCGGGATCGAATCTGCCAAACATCGCGCAACGCTCTGTCTGGCATAAGTGCCAAACGCTTTCGTAGGCCGGGTAAGCGCAGCGCCACCCGGCAGTAAAGAGGACTACTGAACAACTTTATCGCGCAGCGCCTGTTTCTCTTCAGGCGTCAGGAAGGCGATCTCCAGCCCGTTGATTTGCGCCTGACGGATCTGCTCGCGGCTCAGCCCGGCCTGTGGTGCGGCGATGTTGTATTCGTGAATAATATCCACGCCCTGAACCGCCGGATCGTCCGTGTTCAGCGAAGCCAGCACCCCGTGTTCGAGGAAGGTTTTCAGCGGGTGTTGCGCCAGCGACGCTACTGTACTGGTCTGAATATTGGAGGTCAGGCAGGATTCGATTCCAATACGTTGTTCGGCGAGGAAATCCATCAGCGCGCGATCTTCAATGGCTTTCACGCCATGACCTATACGTTCCGCACCCAGTTCACGAATGGCCTGCCAGATGCTTTCCGGCCCCGCAGCTTCGCCCGCATGAACGGTAATATGCCATCCTGCATCACGTGCGCGGTTGAAATGAGACAGGAACAGACTGCCCGGGAAGCCCAGCTCGTCACCGGCCAGGTCAATGGCGGTGATCTGGTCGCGATGCGCCAGTAATGCTTCCAGTTCCTGAAGACAGGTCGCTTCACCGAAGGTACGGCTCATAATGCCGATCAAACGCGCCTGAACGTCAAAGGTTTTACAGCCTTCACGCACGCCTTCAATGACCGCTTCAACCACGCCCGCTACGGGGAGGTTGTGGGTCATCGCCATATAGCCCGGGGAGAAACGCAGTTCGACATAGTGCAGGCCGTTACGCGCGGCATCTTCGATGTTTTCAAAGGCGACACGGCGACAGGCATCGACCGAGGCCAGCATCTTCACGCCCCAGTCGAGCTTGCTCAGAAAACTCACCAGATCCGGTTCGTTCGACGTGACCTGAACATGCGGGATCAGGGTTTCAAGCGTTTCGGCAGGGAGGGTTAAATTGAACTGGCGACCAAGATCGAGAATGGTTTGGGCACGAATGTTTCCGTCGAGGTGGCGATGAATATCAGTTAAAGGCAGGCGTGTATCAATCATGGTCGCACTCTTTGCTGGTTAAAGTGCGCCATATTATAAAAACAAAACGGGGTAAAAAGCTATTTGCGCAAGGGAATATTCCGTTGCGCAAATGATTTACAGCAGAGTGTTGATGCCAGCGATAAGGCGTTGAACGCCCTGTTCAAGCTTACTACGCGGACAGCCAGCGTTCAGACGCACATAGCCTTTACCTTCATCCCCATAGGTATATCCCGGCATGATGGCCACTTTTTGCTGATCAATTAGCACGTTTTGCAGCGTATTGTCATCAATGCCAAGCGGGCTGAGATCGATCCATGCCAGATAGGTGGCCTCGGGCGGTTGCCAGTTGAGTGTCGGAAATGCAGTATTCAGTTCGTCAGCAATGTAGCACAGGTTTTCTTCGAGATAGGTCCGCAGCGCGTCCAGCCAGGGTTCTCCATGTCGGTAGGCAGCAATGTGCGCGGTCAGCGCCAGCACGGAAGGGGAAGAGAGTCCGTCCCGACCTTTTAATGCATTCAGATAGGCGTTACGGCTGGCGTCATCGGCGATAAGCCCCCAGGCACCCGTCAGAGCCGGAATATTGAAGCTTTTGGAACCCGAGGTCAGCAGCGCCCATTTATCGCGCGCAACCTCATTCCACGGGGTATGACGATGCGTGCCCCATACCATGTCCATATGAATTTCGTCGCTGATCACCGCTACGTCATAACGTTCACACAGGGCCGCCATTGTGGTCAGCTCTTCCCGCGTCCAGACTTTGCCGGTCGGGTTTTGCGGGCTACACAGCAGCAGCACCTTGTTTTCCGGTTTTGACAGCGCCGCTTCCAGCGCGGCCATATTGCCCTCCCAGCCATGCGCTGTTTTCTGCATCGGCACGGAAACAACGGTACGCTGGTTGCCTTCGATGGCTTTATAAAAGGCATCGTAAGCCGGGGTATGGACCACCACGCCGTCGCCAGGCGAGGACCAGAGGCGGATCAGCTCCGAGACCATATAAATGACCGACGGCCCATACACCACGGTTTCGGTATCAATCTGACTGTTAAAGCGTTGGCGGAACCAGTGCGCCACGGCGGCCAGAAATTCGTCATTTTTCCAGCGACTGTAGCCAAACACCCCGTGGTTTATTCGCTGGTGCAGCGCATCGGTAATGCAGGGGGCGGTGGCGAAATCCATATCAGAGATGGTGAAGGGCAGCAGGTCGGCAGCGCCAAAACGGTCAGCGACATAATCCCACTGGGTACACCAGGTGCCGTGTCGATCCACGACGGTAGAAAAATCAAACATGACGGTGCTCCGTAAAGTAAAACCCCCTCATGACGAGGGGGGCGAGGCATCAGGCTTCGACGGTTCGCATCAGGGTTGCCAGCTCATCCTTCACTGACTGTACCTGCGGGCCAATGACGACCTGCAAATTGTGTTGATTTAACTGTACTACGCCAATAGCCCGGTTAGCTTTAAGTGCGTTGGTATCCACTTTGGACATGTCCGCCACCGACAAACGCAGGCGGGTGATGCAGTTATCCAGAGAGGTAATATTATCCGCACCGCCCAGCGCCGCCAGAATAGCCGGCGTGTTATATCCGGATTTCCCAATGGTGCCGGCTACCGCCTGTTCAACGCTGGTGGCCGTATCGGTATCGCGGCCAGGCGTTTTCAGGTTAAAGCGGGTGATGGCGAAGCGGAAGATCCCGTAGTAAACCGCGAACCAGATGGCGGCCACAACCGGCACCAGATACCACTTGGTGGACAGACCGTGCAGGATACCGAAGACCACGAAGTCAATCACGTTACCGTCGGTGTTACCGATGGTCACACCGAGCACAGCCATCACGGTAAAGCCCAGGCCCGTCAGTACGGCGTGGATGAGGTACAGTACCGGCGCTACGAACAGGAACAGGAACTCGATAGGTTCTGTCGTACCGCCCACCACGCAGGCAATAACGCCGGAGATCAGCAGACCTTTAATTTTATGACGATTTTCCGGACGGGCACAGTGGTACATCGCCAGCGCTGCGCCCGGCAGGCCGCCGAGGAAGGCAGGCATTTTACCCTGAGAGAGGAAACGCGTCGCACTTTCAGAGAAGCCGTGAGTGGTCGGGCAGCTCAGCTGGGCCTGGAAGATGGTCAGCGCACCGCTAACGGAATGACCGCAAACGTCCATGGTACCGCCGGCTTCGGTAAAGCGGATCAGGGCAACCAGGATGTGCTGTAAACCAAATGGCAGCAGCAGACGTTCACCCGTACCGAAAATCATCGGGCCGAAATCACCCGCGCCGTTGATAATGCGGCCGATACCGGTGATCCCCATGGCAAAAATCGGCCAAATCAGAGGGATGATCAGACCAAACAGACCCATCACAACCAGCGTAATGATTGGCACAAAGCGGGTCCCGCCGAAGAAGGCCAGCGCATCGGGCAGGCGGATGTTGTGGAAGCGCTCGTGCAGCATCCAGATAATCACCCCCGCGATCACGGCTCCAAGGATCCCGGTATCGATGGACTGAATACCAATCACGCTCTGAATGTTATTGGCTTTCAGTACCGCCGCGTCGGTCGTGGGCAGGATCCCTTTGGCAGTCAGCCAGAAGTTAACCGCAAGGTTCATGACCGCATAGCCAACGAAGCCCGCAAACGCCGCCACGCCTTTATTTTCGCGCGCCAGACCCAGAGGAATGGCGATACAGAACATTACCGGCAGGAAGCTAAAGGCAAAAGAGCCGACCTTGCTCATCCAGATGAAGATCGCCTGAAGTACCGGATTTCCGAGGAAAGGGATCAGGGTAATGACGTCGTGGCTGCTTAACGAGCTGCCGATCCCCAGCATGATCCCGCAAAAAGAGAGAAGCGCCACGGGCAGCATAAAGGTTTTACCCAGTTGCTGGAAAAACTCCCACAGCGATATTTTTTGTGCTGCTTTCGTCGTCATAAAACGACTCCTTAAATGGTAGAAAGAGATTTAACGACCTCGATGGGGCGAGAAGATAAAACGTTTTATCAAACTTTAGTGCGCGCTAAATCACATTCTCAGGCTTTTACTGGTAGTATAAAGATAACGTATTGATAAAACGTTTTAGCGATCTCATTATCAAGGAGTCACGCCACCACATGGCTGTAGCGAAAAAGATCACCATCAACGATGTCGCGCTGGCGGCGGGGGTTTCCGTCAGCACCGTTTCGCTGGTATTGAGCGGGAAGGGGCGCATCTCTCCTGCAACGGGTCAGCGCGTCAACGAGGCCGTTGAGCAGTTAGGCTTTGTGCGTAATCGCCAGGCGTCGGCGCTGCGCGGTGGGCAAAACGGGGTGATAGGGCTGATCGTTCGCGACCTCACGTCGCCGTTTTATGCAGAACTGACCGCCGGGCTTACCGAGGCGCTTGAAGCGCAGGGGCGAATGGTTTTCCTGCTCCACGGTGGGCGCGAACCGGAGCAGCTGCTCTCCAGGCTGGATATGCTGCTGACGCAAGGGGTGGATGGGGTGATCGTGGCCGGCGCGTCCGGCGTGGGCAGTGAATTGTGTGAGCGCGCGGCGCAGAAAGGCGTACCGCTGGTGTTTGCCTCGCGCGCAAGCTATCTCGACGAAGCCGATACCCTTCGGCCAGATAACATGCAGGCCGCGCAAATGCTGACCGAGCATCTTATTCATCGCGGCCATCAGCGCATCGCCTGGCTCGGCGGTAAAAGCTCGTCCCTGACGCGTGCCGAGCGGGTGGGCGGTTACTGCTCCACGCTCATCAAATACGGCCTGCCGTTTCACAGCGAATGGGTGGTGGAGTGTGAATCCAGCCAGAAAAAAGCCGCGGAAGCCATCGGCACGCTGCTTCGCAACAGCCCGACGATCAGCGCGGTGATTTGCTATAACGACGTCATTGCGATGGGGGCGTGGTTCGGTTTGATCCGCGCCGGACGCCAGAGCGGTGAGGGCGGGGTAGAAACGTTCTTCGGCCATCAGGTGGCGCTGGGGGCATTTGCGGATGTCGGTGAAAATGCGTTAGACGATCTCCCCATCGTCTGGGCGACGACGCCGGCTCGTGAGATGGGGTACACCCTGGCAGACAGGATCATGCAGCGCATTGAAAATACGGACGTGCAGGCCGGGCATCAGATTGTGGCTGCGCGGTTAGTGACGGTGAAGTAAACGCTTTGCTTGCACGGGCCTACAACGACTCAGGATCGGAGGCCGGGTAAGCGTCAGCGCCACCCGGCAATAAAAAACCCCTCATGCGAGGGGTTTTTCGTTTACTGCTGCGGTACTGCCGGCGGCGCTGCCGGTTCAGCCGGTGCCGGAATGCCCAGCGTCGGCATACCAAACATACCGACAAACTCTTCCAGCGGCATTTTGTCGCCGTTGAGCGTCACCTGGCCATTAGCATATTGCAGGCTGGTGGAAATGGTGTTGTCTTCCACCTTCGTGATACGGAACATCTGGCCCATCGCCGCCAGGCCTTTCACCTGTTGGTTTGCCAGTTTCCCTGCATCTTCTTCACCATACCCTTCAAGTTTCGCAATCTGCGTCATGAACTCGGTCGCCATATCCATCGGGATGGTCAGCTTGCTGTCGAGCGATTTCACGCTGCGGTCAACTTCCTGCGCCAGGGTCTGCGGTTCGCCGGTCGCAGCGGCCGGATCCTTCAGGAACAGCGACAGGTTGAAGTTGGTTTCGCCTTTGCCGTTTTTCCAGCTCAGTGGCGCAACGGTAATCACCGGCTCGCCCTTCAGCAGGATCGGCAGGTTATTAAACAGCACCGTCATCGCCTGCTGCTGGTACGCCTGCGGGTTCTGTTGCAGGGCGGCATCGGTCAGCAGAGCCTGGCTCTCTTTACTGTATTTCTGACTGAATTCATGCCACGCCTGGCCGTCAATGTTGCCGATTTTCAGAGACAGCTTACCGGTACCCAGATCCTGATTCTGTACTTTCAGGCTTTTCAGGCTGTAATCCAGCTGGGTGTTGATGCTTTTACCGTCTTTGGAGACGTCAGACTTACCGTCCAGATCCATGCCTTCCAGCACCGCCATCTCTTTGCCTTCGATCGCAATGGCGATCTTATCGAGGCTCAGTTTCTGGTCGCCGATACGCTCATCAAAATCGGTCATACGGCTATTGCCGCTGGCTTTAAGGTTGTTGAAGGTAAGCTGAACCTTCTGGTTATATTCATTGACTGAATTCACCAGGCCGCTGGCGGCATCGCCGGTCAGGGAGACATTCTTGCCGTCGCGATCGGCATCAAGCTGGAAATTACCGCCGCTGAAGGCGACTTTATCGGTGCCTTGTTCGTAATTCAGGGCTTTCAGGTCGATGTCGGAATGCGTATCACCGGCATAGCTGATGCGGGTATTGATCTCAAACGGCGACTCATTTTTCGCCATATCGAAAATCGGCTTCGTCACCTCGTTATTCACCAGTACGGTTCTGGCGGATGCCATGGAGGGGATCAGGTTAAACTTTTTCAACTGCGCCAGCGGGAACGGACCGTGGCTGACCACTTCATCCAGCACCACGCTCTGGCCCGGTTTCAGCCAGGCGTTCTGATTACCCGCAACCGGCTTCACCACCACCTGCATATGGCTGGTAAACACGCCACGCTGGTAGTTCTGGTAGCTCAGCTCCAGACCTGCTTCAGGCGCGCTGCGCTTAATCTCGCTGTTTGCCTGCGTCATCATCTCTGCCAGACGGCTTTCCAGCTGTTTCCCGGTATACCAGGAAGCACCCGTCCAGATCACGCCTAAAGCAACAATCACTCCTACCGCTACGACCGATTTTTTCATTGCGATTATCCCTAAAATGAAACCAGGCGGTTAAAACCGCCTGGTGTTACAACGCCTGTTACTAGCTTAGCAAGAGTTGTTAAAAAATTCAGTAAGTCCCTAAAGCTTATTAAAAACACGCGCCAGGCGACCGGTGCCGCTCACCCGGACAGGCGACTCGTTGGCCGCGACAAAGGCGGATTCACCCGGTTTAAGCACCAGACGCTCGCTATCTTTATGCAACGTCGCTTCGCCTTCTACACAGAACAGGATCGCTGCGCTCTCCTGTGCAATGGCGGTTTCGTCTGCGCTGAGGTCGTGCAGCGAGAAGGCAAAATCGTCAACCGGAATCGGGAAGTCCAGCTCTGCGCCGTTTTTCACCGGCTGCGTAAGCAGCTCCGCAGCAGGTTTCGCCACGAACTTCACGTTGGCAACCAGCTCAGGGATGTCGATGTATTTTGGCGTCAGGCCCGCGCGCAGTACGTTATCGGAGTTAGCCATCACCTCCAGCGCCACGCCGTTCAGGTAGGCGTGCGGGGTTTCAGCGAACAGGAACATCGCTTCGCCCGGGTTGAGCTTCACCACGTTCAGCAGCAGCGGAGAGAAGAGACCGCTGTCGTCCGGATAAAACGTGGAAATTACGCGAATGGTGTCCCATGGCTCACCCTGCTGGCTGTTCAGCGCGGCTTTCAGCACTGCCAGCGCGTGGGATTTTTCCTCGCCCTGCATATTCAGCAGGCTGGCAAACAGCTCGCTCAAGGCTTCTGCGTTCGGGTTTTCCAGGAAATGGGCGATCGCGTTGTGAGCCCCGGCGACCGGTTGCAGCAGGGAGATGATCTCGGAAAACTCGCGGAAGGCATTCATCGCCAGGAAAGGGGTCAGGGCGAAAACCAGTTCCGGCTTGTGGTTAGGATCTTTGTAGTTACGCTCTGCGGCGTCTAACGGAATACCGGCGGCATCTTCTTTGGCAAAGCCCAGCTCAGAGGCTTTTTTGTTCGGGTGAACCTGAATGGAGAGCGGCTGGTCGGCGCACAATACCTTGAACAGAAACGGCAGCTCACCAAAACGATTCGCCACTTTATCGCCGAGCAGTGCGGCTTTGTCGGCGTCGATGACGTCACGCAGGCTGCGAACCTGACCGCTGGCATCTTCAATTTTTGAGCTGCTCTTCGGATGCGCGCCCATCCACAGCTCTGCCATCGGCAGGTTGTCCGGGTTGGCGATACCGTAGAGATCCGTTAACGCAGTTTTACTTCCCCAGGCGTAGTTTTGCACTGAGTTGATGAGTTTTTGCATTATCAAGCCCTGATTCATATGTGGAATTAACTCCGCGTATTAAAGCAATAAACCGAATGGAAGTAACCTGCGGATGTAAAAAGTCGTACTAGTCTCAGTTTTTGTTAAAAAATTGTGTAGGATAAGCTGACTCGCTTTTAAGCCGGGCAGCGGAACATCTGCCCTGAATAAACAGACCGAAGCAGTAAGTGAGAGAACAATGTCGAATAAACCCTTCCATTATCAGGATCCTTTCCCCCTCAGTCAGGATCAGACCGAGTATTACCTGTTAACCCGCGATTACGTTTCTGTCTCTGAGTTTGAAGGGCAGGAGATCCTCAAAGTTGACCCGCAGGCGCTGACGTTGCTGGCGCAGCAAGCCTTCCATGATGCTTCCTTTATGCTCCGTCCGGCGCATCAGCAGCAGGTTGCTGATATCCTGAGCGACCCGGAAGCCAGTGAGAACGATAAGTACGTTGCCCTGCAATTCCTGCGTAACTCTGATATCGCGGCGAAAGGCATTCTGCCGACCTGCCAGGACACCGGCACGGCGATTATCACCGGTAAAAAAGGCCAGCGCGTCTGGACCGGCGGCGGTGACGAAGCGGCGCTGGCGCGCGGCGTTTACAATACCTACACCGAAGACAACCTGCGCTATTCGCAAAACGCAGCGCTGGATATGTACAAAGAGGTGAACACCGGCACCAACCTGCCTGCGCAGATTGACCTCTACAGCGTCGACGGTGACGAGTACAAATTCCTCTGCATCGCCAAAGGCGGCGGTTCAGCCAACAAAACCTATCTTTACCAGGAAACCAAAGCGCTGCTTACCCCGGGCAAGCTGAAGAATTATCTGGTCGAGAAGATGCGCACCCTCGGCACCGCGGCCTGCCCGCCGTACCATATCGCGTTTGTGATTGGCGGTACGTCTGCCGAAAGCACCCTGAAAACCGTTAAGCTGGCCTCAACCAAATACTACGATGGCCTGCCAACGGAAGGTAACGAACATGGTCAGGCGTTCCGGGACGTGCAGCTTGAGCAGGAACTGCTGGCCGAAGCGCAGAATCTTGGCCTGGGCGCGCAGTTTGGCGGCAAATACTTCGCGCATGACATTCGCGTAATCCGCCTGCCGCGCCACGGTGCTTCCTGTCCGGTGGGCATGGGCGTCTCATGCTCGGCGGATCGCAACATCAAGGCGAAGATCAACCGCGACGGCATCTGGATCGAGAAGCTGGAGAACAACCCGGGCAAATATATTCCTGAAGAACTGCGTAAAGCGGGCGAGGGGGAAGCGGTTCGCGTGGACCTGAATCGTCCGATGAAAGAGATCCTCGCGCAGCTTTCGCAGTATCCGGTTTCAACGCGCCTTTCCCTGAACGGGACGATTATCGTGGGCCGCGACATCGCCCATGCGAAGCTGAAAGAGCGCCTGGACAACGGCGAAGGGCTGCCGCAGTACATTAAAGATCACCCGATCTACTACGCAGGCCCGGCAAAAACGCCTGATGGATATGCTTCCGGCTCGTTAGGCCCAACCACGGCGGGCCGTATGGACTCCTACGTCGACCAGTTGCAGGCCAACGGCGGCAGCATGATCATGCTGGCGAAAGGCAACCGCAGCCAGCAGGTGACGGACGCGTGCCATAAGCACGGCGGCTTCTACCTCGGCAGTATAGGTGGCCCGGCAGCGGTGCTGGCGCAGGGCAGTATCAAGAGCCTTGAGTGCGTGGAGTACCCGGAACTGGGTATGGAAGCGATCTGGAAAATTGAAGTGGAAGACTTCCCGGCGTTCATCCTCGTGGATGACAAAGGTAACGACTTCTTCAAACAGATCCAGTCTTCCCAGTGTTCGGCGTGTGTGAAGTAATTCTGTAAATTGCCGGGTGGCGCTGACGCTTACCCGGCCTGCATTCTCGTAGGTCGGGTAAGGCGCAGCCGCCACCCGACATCAAAAAGAGCGCACAAAGCGCCATAACGTTTCTCAGAAGTCATCAATACTTATCTCTTAAGCATGTGAGCAATCCCATCTTTGTTATCAAGGAGTAAGTAATGACAATGCATCGCCGCGAGAAAGACTCCATGGGCGCCATCGACGTCCCGGCCGACAAGCTATGGGGCGCACAAACCCAGCGTTCGCTGGAGCATTTCCGCATTTCGACAGAGAAAATGCCCGTCTCGCTAATCCAGGCGCTGGCGTTGACCAAACGCGCTGCCGCCAAAGTCAATCAGGATCTGGGCCTGCTGGATGCCGATAAAGCCACCGCCATCATCAATGCCGCCGACGAAGTGCTGGCGGGCAAACATCCCGACGAATTCCCCCTTGCCATCTGGCAGACCGGCTCAGGCACCCAGAGCAACATGAACATGAACGAGGTGCTGGCGAACCGCGCAAGCGAGCTTCTTGGCGGCGTGCGCGGCATGGAGCGCAAGGTCCACCCGAACGATGACGTGAACAAAAGCCAGAGTTCCAACGACGTGTTCCCGACGGCCATGCACGTGGCGGCCGTCATCGCAATCCGCGAGCAGCTTATCCCGCAGCTCAACGTGCTTAAATCTACGCTTAACGAGAAAGCGCAGGCCTTCCGCGACATCGTTAAAATTGGTCGTACGCACCTTCAGGACGCCACGCCGCTGACGCTTGGTCAGGAGATCTCCGGCTGGGTGGCAATGCTGGAGCACAATCTTAAGCATATCGACAACAGCCTGCCGCATCTGGCGGAGCTGGCGCTCGGCGGGACGGCGGTGGGCACTGGCTTAAACACCCATCCCGAGTACGCGGTGCGCGTGGCCGAAGAGCTGGCGAAGATCACCGGGCAGCCGTTTGTTACCGCTCCGAATAAATTCGAAGCGCTGGCGACCTGTGATGCGCTGGTGCATACCCATGGCGCGCTGAAAGGGCTGGCGGCCTCGCTGATGAAAATTGCCAACGACGTGCGCTGGCTGGCCTCCGGCCCGCGCTGCGGCATCGGCGAAATCAGCATTCCGGAAAACGAGCCGGGCAGCTCCATTATGCCGGGCAAAGTGAACCCGACCCAGTGCGAAGCCATGACCATGCTGTGCTGTCAGGTGATGGGTAATGACGTGGCGGTTAACATGGGCGGCGCGTCGGGTAACTTCGAGCTTAACGTCTATCGTCCGATGGTGATCCACAACGTACTGCAATCGATTCGTCTGCTGGCCGATGGCATGGAGAGCTTTAACGAGCACTGCGCGGTGGGCATTGAGCCTAATCGCGAGCGAATCAGCCAGCTGCTGAATGAGTCTCTGATGCTGGTAACGGCGCTGAACACCCATATTGGTTATGACAAAGCGGCCGAAATCGCTAAAAAAGCGCACAAAGAGGGGCTTACCCTGAAAGCCTCTGCGCTGGCGCTGGGCTACCTGACGGACGCCGAGTTTGATGCCTGGGTCCGCCCGGAAGCGATGGTGGGCAGCCTCAGATAATCACTGCGCCACATACAGGTGCAGCCGCGGAATAATCAGCTGTAGCGGCTGCGCCTGGGGTTTATAGCGATGCTGAACGTTTTCAGCATCGTAATTCAGCAGTTCCCCGATATCCGGCACCACCGCACCCTGATCGGCATCGTAGAGCGCAATCAGCGGCGTCGGGCAGGCGTATTGCACCTGCTTTTGTTGTCCGGCGTACCAGACGCGGGCGATAGGCTGTACCTTCACCGGACGCTTTATTTTAAGACGGGTATCAGCTGGCAGGGAGGCAATGCTGTGGTACTCCTGCTCCAGCCGTTCAATCCACTGTTCCCGCGACCACGGGGCGACCGTTCGCGGCGATTTCAGGCTTTTCTCCAGCTGAGCCAGGATCTCATCGCGCGTGAAATTTTTAATGATGTGCTTGTTGGCCCAGCCGAAGCGCAGCGTGGCGGGGTGGCGCAGTACCGTCAGCGTGCGGTAAGCATTCAGGGTGATCAGCCCCGGAAGCTGGCGATGCACCCATTCAAAACGGGCAGCCCGCGCCAGCCCGGACTCAACGGTTACAATCTTCTCAAACGCGGCTTTCAGCGTATTGATATGCGTAATCTGCGCCTCAATTCCTTCACGCGTTGCGGCATCCGTTTGCAGGCAGATGACGCCGGGCAGGCGAACGGCGGCCTTACTGCTGCGATTTTCGGACTGCTGCTGGATGAAAAGGCGACGAAAGTGCTGCAACGTCATTTCCAGCGCCGCCTTGCCAATATGCTGTGTCACCTCAATGGTGTTCAGCGGGTCGTGCTCCGCGCCTTTCGCCACCTCGGGCAGGGAAAAGACGCGGGCGGCCAGCAGGCGGCAGTCCTGAAGTTGCCCCGTGAGGGTCAGTAACGCCTGCTCTATTTCCCGAAATGTGGTGTTAAGCCTTTCGATGAGATCGTAAGTTGCCATGGCAGCCCTTAATTAGTTACAACATACTACTGATATAGCATAACACGCCGGGTCAGGCCAGCGTGCGGTTTAGGTCAGGCAGGTACGGGAAGGGGAAGATTGTGATAGATCGGCCAGCTAAAGACGAACCGGGCTCCACCCAGCTCGCTCGCTTCGCAGCGAACCGAACCGCCCATCGCCTGGGCAATAGAACGGACAATAGCCAGCCCCAGACCACAGCCGCCGGTAGCCCGATCGCGGCTGGGATCGAGGCGCACAAACGGCTCAAAAACTTTTTCACGCTCCGCCGGCTCAATGCCGGGGCCATCGTCTTCCACACACAGAATCGCCTGGCTTCCCTGCAAATCTAAACCTATGCGCAGCGTCGTTTCGCTGTAGCGCATGGCGTTGTTCATCAGATTATCCAGCACGCGTTCCATCAGGCGCATGTCCAGTGCGCCGTACGCGCCGGGGGTAATGGCTGTAAGCAGTTTTCGCTGAGGGTTAACGCTCTGCACATCGTTAATATGCGTCTGTAGCCAGACGGGGAGATCCGGTGTACTGAGGTGCAACTCCGTCTGAGGCCGATCGAGGCGGGCATAGGTCAGCAGCTCTTCAATCAGCGCTTCAAGCTGGCCAATATCCCGATTGAGCGCCTGCGATTCCGCCCCGGTGAGGTTCTCGCTCATCTCCAGGCGATAACGCAGGCGTACCAGCGGAGTGCGCAGTTCATGCGCAATACCATCGATCAGCTGCTTCTTGCTGGCAATCAGTGCGTTGATGTTATCGGCCATCTGGTTGAAGGCAATACCGAGCCGGTCAAAACTGGAACCGCTGTCGAAATGTATGCGTTCAGTTAAATGACCCTCCCCAAAACGCTGTGCGGCGGATTCCAGTTTCAGCATGTCCTGCCAGTGCGGTCGCATCCAGATGAACACAGGGAAAGCGAGCGAGATGGCAATAAAGCCCAGCAGAGCGAGATCCAGCAGGCGCATCTGGTGCAGGTAATAGAGATAGGGCACTGGCCCGACGGCCAGAACATAATGGCTGCGCGGAATACGCTGAATGAAGGTATATTTCTCGTCCAGTGCGACGATGTCTCCGTCGCGCAGACGCTGCATCGCAGGCGGCGCTAAGTCAAAATCCTTCATGGGTTCGATACGCAAATCAAACGACAGATTCAGATCCAGCTCTTTTAACGTGCGCGCCCAGTCATGAGGAGGAATTTCTCGCAGCTCGCTACGCATCAGATAGAGCGAGCTTTTCATCAGATCGTCCAGGGATTGCCTGCCCGCGCGCTCTGCGGTGAATTTGTAGACCAGCCCGACCAGCATGGTCATCACCAGAAAGCAGACAAACAGCAGGAGATAAAACTGCACAAACAGCTTTTTCATTGGATAGCACCGCTAAATCAATCAATTAAGAACCCGGCTTTACTTCGTCAGCCCTGCGTGGACATCCATATCACCACAGGAACGAAGAAGGTTGATGATACACTTTCTTCGGAAACAGAGGGAGCAAAGTGAACAGCACGATTATGCGGAATAGTTAAATTTAAAGGGCAATGTCGTAAAAAAGCCTGCATTTTGCAGGCATTAATAATGATGGATTGTAATTTTTCTCATTCTGAGTGAAATAAATGCTGTGTTGTTAACCGGACTAGTGACAGAAAATATTATAAATATTGTTTGGCAGCATCAGATATTTCCTGAGAGGTAAGTTCCCTGTCTGAAGCAACATAGATAGAATTATGATCTCCCGTCAACGACGGAAAGCTTGCAGTCATGATCTGAAGATTAATTTCTTCACCATCCGGATATGTCTGGCGTACAGACGCTATGCCCTTAAGCACGATAATGACTTTGCTGGGGTTGGCATTAAAAAAAATGATCACCTTTCCATATATCACTCTATATCTCTTTGTGATTGTGCAAGGTAAGAATGTTCCAGAAGCGTGGCTCCTTTCTATTTTTTGCTCTCTTTGGGAAATAAAAGCAAGCAATATCCTGCCTTAACGTGTATGGTGGCAATCCTTTTCATTCAGGAGCAGCCTATGTCGGGACGTAAAAACTCGCAACTTCGTCGCAATTATTTAGTCAAATGTTCATGTCCAAACTGCGCTAAAGAGTCAGAGCACAGTTTCACTCGCATACAAAAGGGGGCCCAGCTTGTCTGTCCCTACTGTAGCGCTTTGTTTAAATCCTCTCAGCGTCTCTGAAGAAATACTCATACAAGAAGTGGAAGGGACGATGTTTTTCGCGGTCGCCTGATCTCAATAACACTTTACTGATTTACAAGCAGTTAGCATCGGATTGTAGACTGCTTGTGCAGTCCACGAGCCAGAAGCAACATCATCGTCAACGCGGCTGTGTGCTGATATTATTTATCGCAAAGCGTTACATTCGCAGCAGCAGGGCCTTTATCGCCGCTTACGATGATAAATTCGACTTTCTGACCTTCAAAAAGTGTTTTGAAGTTCTCTCCCTGAAGGGCAGAGAAATGCACGAAAACATCTTTGCTGCCATCTACAGGGGAGATAAAACCAAAGCCTTTATCTTCCTTAAACCACTTAACCAGACCTAAAATTTTTGATGACATAAAGACTCCATTTGAACATTTCCGAAGTGATATAAAAGCTAATAAACATATAATGCTAAGGTGTGGACTCAAAAGGAGGGGATATCAGCGATAGCGCCTGGTTATGAGAATTGTCATGCAACTTGCCCAACTATTATTGGATCGGACTAACGAGACCATTAATGCACGGGCAGGGTTAATTAGCAATTTTTATTTTAGCCTTCCGGATGGCTTGCTTAAAATTGCACAATAAAAATTAATTTGGTACAAGAAGCCAGAGTTGCCAGGCGTGACTACAGCCCAAATGTCCCCACAGGAGCATTTGGGCTGTAGTCACGGAGATTTATCCGGACAAAGGCGGTGCAGCAGAAATATTAATTATCTTGATCTCAATATTTCCGATTTTCGCTAATGTCTGGATTTACCTGTGCTGACAATCAGTGGGTTGGTGGCAAACCCATGCGGGCATTTCCGCGCGTTGCAATGCACCGCGTAAGTGCATATCTCCTCGTGCTGGTCTCGATTGTATGGGCAGGCCATCTTGTTTTTAATTTCACTCCACAACATTTCGTTGTAAGGTGATATGTTGTATATCGATATAGGCTTGAAAACACCATTTATGAAGACGCCATTTTTTGTCGGATATATCCTGTCACCGGGGTACAAATAGACATCGCTTTCATACCAAATGATGAGTTTCAAGAACTTGAGTCCCAAGATGCTTGAATAAACGATTCCCGTGTTAGGACAAATTACCGAGCTAATGACTCTCCATGACATTGCTATACCTCTTTCATTAAATAATTGAGAGAGTATAAGGTTTAGCATGAGAATTAGATTTCTGCAAACACGTAAGCTATTGAAAAAGATCGATATTATTTATATGTTCGCCATTATCCCCTTTGTTTTCATAAGGATAAGATAATGATTAAGTCAATTGTAAAGATCATTTTTAGCCTAATGTGCATTTAAGTGACGGATTTTTGATCGATGATGGTGCCTGCTCTGCTGAATATATATTGTACTATAGCAATCAAATACATTAGCGCTACTTTTGTTTACGCGAAAAATGCACATCGAATAGAACTGGAGAGAGGAATCAGACCAGAGGATATGTCATAACTGACGATGCATATAATCGATAACTTTCGACGAATACCGATAACAATTCCGATGCATCGTCAGTTATTTTTTGAATATTCCAGTTGGCTCCTTTTTCAGGTTTCCCAGGCGTGCGGTGCAAACAGATAGCCCTTGTTGCGTACGGTTTTGATGCGGTAAGGTTCCGTGGCGTTATCCAACAGTTTTTTACGCAGTCGTGAAATCGCCACATCAACGCTACGATCCATTCCGTCGTAACTTACGCCGCGCAGATTTTTCAGCAATGCATCCCGGTCCATAATTTGTCCGGCATGGGTTGCCAGCTCCCACAGCAGGTCAAAATCTGCGGTTGAGAGCGCAATCAGCTCCCCGGAAAGCATAACCTGTCGGTTGACCGGGTCGATAGAAAGTGTGCCGAAACGCATCGCTTTATGCGGCGTTAAGGAGGGCGCAGGCGCTTCACGCTCAGCGCTGGCACGCTGACGCAGATGGAGGCGTAAACGGGCTAGCAGAACCGCCGGCGGCGTGGTTTTCAGGATGTAGTCGTTTGCGCCCATCTCAAGCGACAGAATATGATTCATATCGCTGTCGAGAGAGGTCAGCAGCACGATCGGGCCGTCCCATTTCGCGCGCAGATCCCGGCATAGCGTCATACCATCTTTCCCGGGCAGCATGATGTCCAGCAACACCAGATCCGGATTTTCGCGGTTGACGACGTCTTCAGCGCGATCGCCACGAGGCTCGACAACCACTTCCATATCATGTTTACCCAGATAAGCGGCGATTAATTGCCCCACCTCGGGTTCATCTTCAACATAAACAATCTTATTCATACAACGTCTATCATCGCGAAAAACGTCAACATACACCGCGCAACCTTAACCTTCCATTAATCTTTCAAAATTAGCCGGAGTTCCGTTATCCTGCACGGGAATGTTATTTGATTGTTAAGGGAAAAGAATGGGGCTGGTGATAAAAGCCGCGCTGGGTGCGCTGGTCGTGCTGCTGATTGGGGTGCTGGCTAAAACGAAGAACTACTACATTGCCGGGCTGATCCCGCTGTTTCCCACCTTTGCGTTAATCGCGCACTATATTGTGGCCTCTGAGCGGGGTATTGAGGCGCTGCGCGCCACCATTGTGTTCGGGATGTGGTCGATCATCCCATATTTTATCTACCTGCTGTCGCTGTGGTACTTCACCGGTTTTCTGCGTCTGCCCCTGGCGCTGGGCGGGGCGGTGGTCTGCTGGAGCCTCAGCGCCTGGGTGCTCATCTTCTTCTGGAGCCGCTTTCACTAGCGCAGGGGGCGGCCACCGTCCACGGCAAACGTTCGGCCCGTGACGTAACAGCTGGTCAGCAGATAATCGATCAAGTCGATCACCTCTTTCTCGCCGGGCGCAATTTTCATTAACGACTTGTTGAGCGCCTGCTGACGATACTCGGCATCATCGCCTTCGTTAAATAAAATCATCGCCGGAGCAATCGCGTTGACCTTTACCTCGGGCGCCAGCTTGCGTGCGAAAGAGCGGGTCATATTATCCAGCGCGGCTTTGCTGGCCGCATAGGCGATATGTTTGTCGCTTCCTCGCTCCACCACGTAATCGGTGAAATGGATAATGTCTCCTGCGGCATGGCCGTGTCCGCGCAGCAAATCCTGTAGGGCATGGTTGAGCAGATAAGGCGCATTAACGTGGATCTGCATCATGCAGGCGAGCGTTTCGCTGAGTGAATGTCCTGCTTTTTCGGGAAGCCAGGTACTGGCGTTGTGAATAACCGCCCGCAGTCCGTGGGTGGTCGACTTCACTTTGTCCGCGAAGGCGAGAATACCTTCATCTCTGGAGAAATCCGCCTGAATGCAGACTGCTCCGGCATTTCGTAGCCCTTCAATGGAGGGATATTCCGTGCGGTAACTGACGATAACCGGATGGCGAAGATTGAGAAAGTGATGGGCGAGGGCGAGGCCAATGCGACGGCCTGCGCCAGTGATCAATATTGGGCGTTGCTGCGTGTGTCCCATCGTAATCTCCTTTTCAGTTCAACAATGGGACAGGCGGCGCTATCCCATTAACATCCACGTTGCCGGTACGGCAGCGACTAACAGCAAACCTATCAACGCCATTTCGCGGCGCTTAAGGGCATTATCAAGCTGATGCGTACGGCGAGCGTAGATAAACACCAGCAGGCCTGGGGCGTAGAGCACCACGGACAGCAGCAGATGCATCGGGCCGGAAGCATACAACAACCATAGACCGTAAATACAGGCGCCGACGCCTACCGCATAGTGTGCCGGGCGGGTCGCAATTTTTAACAGATATGCGCCCACTAAGAAATAGGGTACCAGAATCATCTCGGAGGCGATGGTCAGCAGCGTGTTATAGTCCGATCCTGTGAGCCAGATCAGCACCAGACAGACCTGCACGCTGATGTTGGTGAGCCACAGAGAGGCCGATGGCGCACTGTTTTTGTTCTGACGGGCAAACAGGCGCGGGAACGCTTTGTGCGTGGCGGCCAGGAACGGGACTTCCGCTGCCATAATGGTCCAGCTCAGATAGGCGCCGCAAACGGAAACAATCAGACCCGCCGCGATAATCACGTCCCCCCAGGGACCCAACATTTTCACCATCAGCCCGGCCATGGACGGGTTACGCATTTCCGCAAGTTCAGGGCGAGCTACCACGCCGAGCGACAGCAGCGTCACCAGCAGATAAACGCCCAGCGCCGCCAGTACGGCCAGCAGCGTGGCGCGTCCCACATCGCGCTTGTTACGCGCGCGGGCAGAGACCACGACGGCACCTTCAACGCCGATGAACACCCACAGGGTGATCAGCATGGTATTTTTCACCTGTTCCCAGACGGGGACGCCCAGCGCAATGCCGCTGAAATCGAGCGTAAAGACATCGAGACGGAAGGCGAGGAAGGCCAGCACGACGAACAGGCCAAGCGGCACCAGCTTGGCCAGCGTCGCCACCAGGTTAATGCTGGCTGCGGTCTGGACGCCACGCAAAATCAGCCAGTGAACTATCCACAGCAGCACCGAGGCGCCGACGATGGACTGCCAGGTATTGCCGTCGCCAAACAGGCGCAGTTCGGGCGTGTCGGTAAAGAAGCTGAGCGCCGAGAAGACGATAACCAGATAGGAGACGTTGGCGATCACCGCGCACAGCCAGTAACCCCAGGCGGAGCAGAAGCCGATCAGCTCGCCGAAACCTTCCCGGGCGTAAGTGAATATTCCGCCGTCCAGATCCGGTCGGATACGGGTCAGCAGCAGCATGGCGAACGCCAGCAGCAAAATCCCGACACCGGTAATGCCCCAGCCAATCAGTAATGCGGCCGGGCTGGCGACGGCCGCCATGTTCTGCGGCAAACTGAATACGCCCGCGCCCAGCATTGAGCTCAATACAAGTGCAGTTAAAGCACTCAGGCCAAGTTTCTTTTCCATTGGCTTCCTGTTATGAAAAGTCCAAATCCAGAATAATTATTTCGCTAAGGCGCATAAAAATGGTGGATCACGCTAAGGCGCGGGATTTTACGGAGTGTGAAGGATGCATGCAATGACGTGTGGCAGAAATCAGAAAAAAAGTAACAAAAAAGGCGGCACTGCGCCGCCTTTATGAAACCGTTTTGTTACTTGTACAGATCGGCGCTGATGGTCAGGTTGTTACCACGTTCCTGCCACTGGCGGGTGATGTGGTAATACTTCGCGCCTTTCTTCGCAGCACGCTTCGCCACCTGATAGGAGATTTCCGTCATGTTGCCATAGTTGCCCGTAAACTTGATGCTGTCGAACGGAACCATCTGCGCGGCAGTGGCTTTGTTCAGCTCTTCAATTTTCGTGCCGTCTGGTAACGTAACGGTATAACGTCCGCCTTTGGTGGATTGGGTTTCAAAGAAACGACCCACTTCAGCGCTTGGTGCCGCCGAGGTTGCAACGCCCGGAATTTCCACTTTCTTCGCTTCTTCACCGCCTTTCGCTAACGCGGCACGTCCCGCATCTGAATCCGCTGGAATGGCATCCGGGCTTTGTACTACGCGTTTTTTCGCATCTTGCTTATAGATGAAGGCGGTGATGCGCTGGTTTCCGCCCTGGTTGGCATCAACCTGACGCACGATATAGAACGCGTAAGCGCCTTTTTCTCTCGCGGCTTTGGTGATGGCATCGTTAACTTCAGGCTGGCTGCGGTAGAAGCCCTGAACGGTCACGGTGTCATACGGTTCCAGCTGAACAGCCTGATCTTTCGGCAGTTCAACAATGCCGTTAATCACGCGGTTTTTCTGTTCATCTGCTTTTGGGGCATTCTCTTTGTACAGCGCAATCGTCACGCGCTGGTTGCCGCTGTTGCCCTGATCGGACTGGTCAACAACGTAAAAAGAGGCAGCGCCGTTTTTATCGGCGGCTTTTGATGCGGCGGCGACGGCATCGCCAATAGAGTTATAGCGACCCACAATGACCGTATGGTCAAAAGGTTTTAACGCTGCCGCTTGCTCCGGCGTCAACTCTGTCGCGGCATTCGCAGACAGGGCGGTCGCGGAAAGAAGTGCGGACGCCAGGAGTGTGTTCTTAAGCTTCATAAAAATAATCCTTCGCCTTGCGCAAACCATGTACTGGTGTTGTTGTTAATTTGAGACGGTCCCGATTATGGCATTTAACACCCGTCGCTGTCTGCGGCATTTTTCACAGCCTGTGCTCACCAAAGGACCTGATTCGATAACATTTTGTGATATGTGGAAAAAACAGGCATTTCACAAGCAAAACTGATTAAGCATATGACTTTTACAAGTTAATTTAATGTTAATGAGTTGTTCTTTTATGGCGCTATATCATGTTTTTACCGCTTCGCTTGCGCGATTTATCGGTCCTGAAGGCGAATTTAAGGTAAATATCTCTGTCAGTGACCCCGATCGCTTATTTTTCACAGATAAAGTAAGAAATAGTGTTTTCTGGCGGTAGATCACGGGCGCTATTTTCAGTAGGTTATAGAAAGTTTGTTACTGTTTTATTTTCCGGGGTTAATCATTCTCCGTCGATATCTCGATGGTGAAAATTGATACAAACCGTGGGCAATTATCGACAAACCATCATCAAAAACCGATGGAAGGGAAAACTATGCGTATTGGGGTACCAAAAGAACGGTTAGCCAATGAAACCCGCGTAGCGGCAACACCAAAAACGGTGGAGCAACTGCTTAAACTGGGTTTTACCGTCGCGATTGAAAGCGGCGCGGGCAAACTGGCGAGTTTCGATGACGAGGCCTTTACTCAGGCTGGCGCGGACGTAGTGGACGGTGCTGAAGTCTGGCAATCACCCATCATTCTGAAGGTCAACGCACCGGAAGAGAGTGAAATTGAACTGCTGAACGCGGGCACGACGCTTGTGAGCTTTGTCTGGCCAGCCCAAAACCCGGAGCTGATGGAGAAGCTGGCAGCACGCGGTGTCACCGTGATGGCGATGGACTCCGTGCCGCGTATATCGCGCGCGCAGTCTCTGGATGCGCTGAGCTCCATGGCGAACATTGCCGGCTATCGCGCCATTGTCGAAGCTGCGCATGAGTTTGGTCGCTTCTTTACCGGTCAGATTACGGCGGCAGGTAAAGTACCACCCGCGAAGGTGATGGTGATTGGTGCCGGTGTGGCAGGTCTTGCCGCTATCGGGGCCGCAAACAGCCTGGGCGCTATTGTTCGCGCGTTTGATACCCGGCCGGAAGTGAAGGAGCAGGTGCAGAGTATGGGCGCCGAATTCCTTGAGCTGGACTTCAAGGAAGAAGCGGGCAGCGGTGATGGTTACGCGAAGGTCATGTCTGAAGCCTTTATTAAGGCGGAAATGGCGCTCTTTGCGGCGCAGGCAAAAGAGGTGGACATCATTGTCACCACCGCGCTTATTCCGGGTAAACCGGCGCCGAAGCTGATCACCCGTGAGATGGTGGATTCCATGCAGCCGGGCAGCGTTATTGTCGATCTGGCGGCGCAAAACGGCGGTAACTGTGAGTATACCGTGCCAAACCAGGTCACGACGACCGCGAACGGCGTGAAGGTGATCGGTTATACCGACCTGCCAGGGCGTCTGCCAACCCAGTCCTCTCAGCTGTACGGCACGAACCTCGTTAACCTGCTGAAGCTGCTCTGCAAAGAGAAAGACGGCAACATTACCGTTGATTTTGATGATGTGGTGGTGCGTGGCGTTACCGTGGTGCGTGAAGGGGAAATCACCTGGCCTGCACCGCCGATTCAGGTTTCCGCTCAACCTCAGGCTGCGCCGAAAGCGGCGCCAGAGCCCGCGGAGCCAGAAAAACCTGCGTCGCCGTGGCGCAAATACGCCATCATGGCGCTGGTTATTATCCTGTTTGGCTGGCTGGCGGATGTCGCGCCAAAAGAGTTCCTTGGCCACTTCACCGTCTTCGCGCTCTCCTGCGTGGTGGGTTACTACGTCGTGTGGAACGTTTCTCATGCGCTGCATACCCCGCTGATGTCGGTCACCAATGCCATCTCCGGGATTATCGTGGTCGGGGCATTGCTGCAAATTGGTCATGGCGGCTGGATCAGCTTCCTGAGCTTCATTGCGGTGCTGATCGCCAGTATCAATATTTTCGGTGGTTTCACCGTGACTCAGCGCATGCTGAAAATGTTTCGTAAAGGCTAAGGGGTAGCATATGTCTGGAGGATTAGTTACAGCCGCATACATTGTTGCTGCAATCCTGTTTATTTTCAGTCTGGCGGGGCTTTCCAAACACGAAACGTCTCAGCAGGGAAATAACTTTGGTATCGCCGGGATGGCGATTGCGCTGATTGCCACCATCTTTGGGCCGGACACCGGCAACGTGGCGTGGATCCTGGTGGCGATGATCATCGGCGGCGCGATTGGTATTCGTCTGGCGAAACGCGTTGAAATGACCGAGATGCCGGAGCTGGTTGCCATTCTGCACAGCTTCGTGGGTCTGGCGGCGGTGCTGGTGGGCTTCAACAGCTACCTGTACCACGAACCGGGCCTGGAGCCGATTCTGGTGAACATCCACCTGACCGAAGTGTTCCTCGGCATCTTCATCGGTGCGGTGACCTTCACCGGGTCGATTGTGGCGTTCGGCAAGCTGCGCGGGAAGATCTCTTCCAAACCGCTGATGCTGCCTAACCGCCACAAGCTGAACCTGGCGGCGCTGGTCGTTTCCTTTGTGCTGCTGGTGGTCTTCGTGCGTACCGAAAGCGTAGGCTTGCAGGTGCTGGCGTTACTGGTGATGACCATCATCGCGCTGGCCTTCGGCTGGCATCTGGTGGCGTCTATCGGCGGAGCAGATATGCCGGTGGTGGTTTCCATGCTGAACTCCTACTCCGGTTGGGCAGCGGCGGCGGCAGGCTTTATGCTGAGCAACGACCTGCTGATTGTCACCGGTGCGCTGGTCGGTTCTTCCGGTGCGATCCTGTCTTACATCATGTGTAAGGCGATGAACCGTTCGTTTATCAGCGTCATCGCGGGTGGCTTCGGTTCTGACGGCTCATCAACCGGTTCTGATGAGGAAGTGGGTGAACACCGTGAAATCAGCGCGGAAGACACCGCAGAGATGCTGAAAAACTCGCATTCCGTCATCATCACCCCAGGCTATGGCATGGCGGTGGCGCAGGCGCAGTATCCGGTGGCGGAAATCACCGAGAAACTCCGCGCGCGCGGCATCAAGGTTCGCTTTGGTATTCACCCGGTGGCGGGGCGTCTGCCAGGCCACATGAACGTGCTGCTGGCGGAAGCGAAGGTGCCTTACGACATTGTGCTGGAAATGGACGAGATCAACGATGATTTCGCCGACACCGACACCGTGTTGGTGATTGGCGCCAACGACACCGTTAACCCGGCGGCGCAGGACGACCCGCGTAGTCCGATTGCGGGTATGCCTGTTCTCGAAGTGTGGAAGGCGCAGAACGTCATTGTCTTCAAACGCTCTATGAACACCGGCTATGCTGGCGTGCAGAACCCGCTGTTCTTTAAAGATAACACCCACATGCTGTTTGGCGACGCCAAGGCCAGCGTGGATGCGATCCTGAAAGCGCTGTAATTGCGCTTCATCCTGACAAACCGCCCCCTGGGGCGGTTTTCTTATTTCTGCGGCCAGCTTTTCTCCTCTGTCTATACTTTACCCTTTGTGTAATACGAGGAGGTGTAATGCGATTTTTGTCCCGCTTCGACATCATCGAGCTGATGATGACGCCATCTTTCTGGATCGGCGTCGCCACGGTGGTTTTTGTGACTCTGCTGGTGTACTGGCTGCTGACGCGTCTGATCGCCTTCGTTAAGAAAGGGATCACTACCTGGGGCGACAAGCACCCCACCACCAACCGGATGCGTTTTATCCTGACGGATATGCTTAACCGCACCAGCCGCTTCCTGCTTTTTGTCGTGGCGCTGTTATTCAGCCTGCGTTTCGTCGACTTACCGGATCATCTCTTTGGTACCGTGAGCCACGCCTGGTTCCTGGTCTTCGCTATCCAGGTGGCGCTGTGGATGGATCAGGGGGTGGTGTCGTGGCTTCGTCACGTCATGCTGGCGCCGGGAAGCCATAAAAACCCGGTGACGCTGGTGATCACGGGGCTTATCCTCCGTGCCATAGTCTGGTCAGTGATGCTGCTGTCTATTCTTGCTAACGCGGGCGTCAACATCACTGCTCTGGTTGCCAGCCTTGGGGTAGGGGGTATTGCAATCGCCCTCGCGGTGCAAACGATCCTGAGCGACGTGTTTGCATCGCTTTCCATCGGTTTTGATAAGCCGTTCGAAATTGGTGATTTTGTGGTGTTTAACGATGTCGCCGGGACGGTAGAGCACATTGGCCTGAAAACCACCCGTATCCGCAGCCTGAGCGGGGAGCAGATTGTCTGCGGGAACGCCATTCTGCTGCAACAGACGCTGCATAACTACAAACGGATGCAAACGCGCCGGATCGTCTTTACCTTCGGGGTTGCCAGCGACACGGCGCCGGACAAACTGCGTTCAGTGGGTGATATGGTCAAACAGATCATTACCGACGTCGGGGAAACGAAGTTTGACCGCGCCCATTTCCTGGGCTTCGATCGCGATCGCCTGACCTTCGAGGTGGTCCATATCGTTAATACGGCGGACTACAACAAGTACATGGATATTCAGCAGGAGATCAATATCCGTATTCTGGAGGGGCTGAACCAGCAGGAGATCAAGCTGGCGCTGCCAAGCATGGTTCTGCACGCGCCCTGGATGAATGCCGGCGACGAGGCACCGACGCAGCGGTTGAGCGAAGCGTAATAAAAAAGCCCGCCGTTACCGGCGGGCTTTCATTTTGGGGTCAATCGTCTTCCTCATCGTCCAGTTCAACCGGCGTTTGATACTGATCCGGTTTGATGACCAGAAGGTCGCAGCGCAGGTGGTCAATCACCTGCTCGGCGGTATTTCCCAGGAACGCGGCAGAGATACCGGTCCGGCCAATGGTGCCCAGCACCACAATCCCGGCCTGCAAATGCTCCGCCAGATCCGGAATAACCTCTTCCGGTAACCCTTTTTCTACGTGCGTCATATTCTCATCGATACTGAATTTCTGGCGCAGCGCTTTCATGGCCAGCAGATGCTGACCGCGAATCGCGTCGTTATACACGCTCGGGTCAAATTCAGGCAACTCGATGGCGATATTGATTGGCGTAACCGGATAGGCACCCACCAGATGGACTTCGGTGTGGTTAACCTGGTCGGCAAGCTGGATGGTTTCCTTCACCAGCTTCTCGTTCAGCGAATTGTGATAATCCTCTTCGCTGGCCAGATTCACCGCCACGACGGCTTTCCCGCCCTCAGGCCATGGCTGATCTTTCACCATCCATACCGGGCAAGGGCATTTGCGCAGCAGGTGCCAGTCGGTTGGAGTGAAAATCACGGATTCCAGTTTGTCATGCTGGTGCGCCATTTTCAGCAGCAGGTCATGCCCACCGGCCACCACTTCCTGAATAATGGCTTCGAAAGGTCGGTTGTGCCAGACCACTTTGATATCAATCGGTACGCCCGCTTCCAGGTAATATTTCGCCTGCTCGCGGATCCACGCGGTACGCTGGCTGATCACTCCCTGACGCATAGCGGTGCGCTCGTCAGGCGACAGAAGGGTGGTCATCTCGTATGAGAAGTCATAAATCGGCAAAAAGGCTTTAATTTTGCCACCAATCCGTTGATGTAAATACACAGCACGTCGTAATGCCGGCTGATCGTCCTGATTAGGATCGATAGCCACCAGCATGTTTTGATACTTTGCCATACAGGTCTCCTTACTACTGTCACCACAGTCTGTAAGTAAAAGAGTAACCTATATATCTTGAATGAAACAGGGGGGAAGTTTTTGCCAGATCAATAATCATGAAAATTTATCGACCTGGCATAAGATATCCGGGAGAGTTATGCCACGTTACGTGAGTGACCCGCCAGAATGGCCAGCGCTTCACCGTTTTCGATGGTGATGTACTTACCTTTAACCGCCAGCATTCCGCTTTTCTGGAAGCGACCCAGCAGACGGCTAATGGTTTCCACGGTCAGGCCCAGATAGTTGCCAATATCGCCGCGCGTCATGGTCAGACGGAATTCACGCGGGGAGAAGCCACGCTCCGCGAAACGGCGGGAGAGGTTATAGATAAAGGCGGCCAGACGCTCTTCGGCATTCTTTTTGGAAAGCAGCAGGATCATATCCTGATCGCCTTTAATCTCACCGCTCATCAGACGCATCATCTGCTGACGCAGGTTCGGCATCTTACCGGACAGATCGTCCAGCGTCTCAAACGGAATTTCGCAGACCATAGAGGTTTCCAGCGCCTGAGCAAAGCTCGGGTGATGGCCACTGCCGATGGCGTCAAAGCCGACTAAATCGCCTGCCAGATGGAAGCCGGTGATCTGCTCGTCGCCCTGTTCGGTAATGGTGTAGCTTTTGATAGTGCCAGAACGGATAGCATAGAGCGATTTCAGTTCGTCTCCCGCCTTAAACAGCGTCTGCCCTTTCTGAATAGGCTTTTTGCGCTCGATGATATTGTCAAGCTGATCGAGTTCGTGCTCATTCAGAGTAAACGGGATACAGAGCTGGCTGATGCTGCAATCCTGGCAATGGATAGCACAACCGCCAGACTGAATGCGTCGTATAATTCGCTTTTCCGGGATCATAGGTTTGCTCAAGCCTTAATTGATATTGGTCAATTTTAACATCTTTTTGGTAAGGACGTAAGTCTGGCAAACCCCCAATAAAGACAAGAGACGGCAGCGTGTTGCCATCTCCTTGAAATTCCACAGAATGATTAAGGATTATGAACCTAACAGGAAGAAAATTAAGCACAAAAAGCCTGGGAATTACAGCAGAAAATACCCTTCGTGACGCAGCAGCCACTCTTTGCGCTGTACGCCCCCGGCATAGCCGGTGAGGGTGCCGTTGCGCCCGATCACGCGATGGCAAGGCACCACAATGCTGACGGGGTTAGAGCCATTTGCCGCACCGACCGCGCGCGCCGCGCCGGCACGGCCAAGCTGCTCTGCCAGCTGACCGTAGTGCATCACCTGCCCGCAGGGAATATTACGCAGCGCCTGCCACACCTCGCGCTGGAAAGGGGTGCCCGCCGTGGCAGTTGGCAGGGTATTAATAATGCTGAGATCGCCCTCGAAGTAGGCCGTCAGTTTATCGCTCAGCCCGCCAGGATTACGGGCAGTAATACGCTCGTAACCCTCGGCGCGATAATGGATGTTGAGCAGCTCAACCATCCGGTCGCTGTGCTCTTCCCATTCAACCGCGCGCAGATTGAACGCTTCATCCGCGATAACCCACAGCGGCCCCAGCGGCGTCGCAATCTTATCTTCGAGTAATCTCAGCATCAGTACTCCTTAGTTCAGCCTCGGGTAAACACCCGGTCCAATCGGCAGGCCGACAAGATACCATGCCACCAGCATCACCAGCCATACCCCTAAGAAGATAAGCGGATAGGGCAGAACCAGCGAATAGTAGGTACCCAGCTTAGCCTCCGGTCTGTAGCGTTGCAGGAAGCCTAAAAACAGCGGAACGAAGGGTGACACGGGCGCCAGCGGGATCACCGAGGAATCGGCGACACGGAACAGGATCTGGGCGAACGCAGGATGGAAGCCGAGCATCATAAACATGGGGACAAAGATGGGCGCCAGAATCGACCAGATGGCCGACCCGCTGGCAATAAACATGCACAGCAGGGACGACAGCAGCGCCAGGCCGACAAACGCCGGAACACCGCTCAACCCCGCCGCCTCCAGCGCGTCCGTCAGGCTCACGGCCATAAACTTGCCCATGTTGCTCCAGTTAAACATGGCGACAAACTGCGCCAGCGGGAACACCATCACGATAAAACCCGCCATCTCCTTCATCGGCTCGATCATCAGGTGCGGCAGATCTCCCTGACGGCGGATTTTGCCGGTGGCGATGCCGAACGCGAGCGAAACGACGAAGAAGAAGAGAATTATCAGCGGCACAATGCCCTGAATAAACGGCGAGGGCAGTACGGTGTGTTTGATCGGATCGCGCAGCACGCCATTTTCCGGCACCACCATCAGCGCCACCACCGCAATGAACGCCAGCGAGACGATCCCGGCTACGCGCAGGCCGAACTGCTGCTCTTTGCTCAGCGTCTCCAGCTTTTCATCGCTCCGGCCTTCCCATTTACCCAGGCGCGGCTCAATGATCTTATCGGTAATCAGCCCCCCGACAATCGTCAGGACAATCACCGAACTGGCCATAAAGTACCAGTTGTCGATCACGCTGACGTGCATAGTCGCATCGATGGTGCTGGCTGCCTCCGTACTGATGCCGGAGAGCAGCACATCGGTGGTCACGATAAGCAGGTTAGCGGTAAACCCACAGCCGACGCCCGCAATCGCCGACAGCAGGCCCGCAACAGGATGACGGCCAACGGCGAGGAAAATCAGCGCCCCCATCGGCGGCATGATCACCAGCGCCGCGTCGGACGAGATATGGCTGAAGAAGGCAATAAACAGCACCATATAGCTGGCATAACGCGCGCTGACGTGCGAGGCCATTTTCACCATCAGCGCGGGCAGCAGACCCACGCGTTCGGCCAGTCCCGCGCCTAACACCAGCGCCAGGATGGCGCCCAGCGGCGCAAAACCGCTGAAGTTTTTAATCACGTTCGGCAAAAACCAGTGCAACCCTTCAACGCTGAGCAGGTTTTTCACTGCCACCATGCTGCCGTCGGCCGGGCTGCGCACGCTCACATCAAAGGCGGACAGCACGGCCGTCGCGACCATCAGGATGACAATTAAATAGATAAAAAGCAGGAAAGGGTGCGGCACTTTATTGCCGATCCTTTCAACCCAGCCATAGAGCTTACCGGATGGGGAATGCGAAGGTATGGAAGACATACTCATGGGCGTTCCTCGGGACTGTTGTTGTGTTGTGTTGTGTTGTGTTGTGTTTTTTTATTTTAAAGGTGACGGTGTCACGCCCTGCGGGATCGGACACTCGTACGGTTTTTCTGTTATGTGTTGTTCGAACTCTTCCCGGCATTTTCGCAACAGGTCGGCATCCTGAAGCAGATGCAGCGCGGTCGCGCCCATCACTTTTCCGGCCAGCAACATGCCTTTATGGGCAATTGAGGTACGCCCCTGCGCCACTAATTGCCAGGTATGCAGTGGGGTGCCGACGGTAAAACAGGGGCTAAAGCACTGTGCAACAGGCATCTTCCAGCTGACATCCCCCACATCGGTGGAGCCTGCCAGCACGTTATCGGTGATGGCGTAAGGGGCAACTTCATCCACCAGCAGCGTCTCCTGATGGCGTCGGGCAAACGCTTTTCCCTCTTCGCCCCCCGTTGCGGCAATGTTTTTCAGGCTGTTTTGCAGGTCGTTTGCCGTGAGCGTGGCGCGGATTTCACGGGCAAATTCGCGTTCCTCTTCCGTCCAGGCCGGCGTGCCATAATGCTGCAATGCGTGGTACATCGCCGCTTCGAGCGTACGGTTCGGCAGATAGCTGGAGCAGGCTTTATCAAAGCGGCACTCGACGGTGGTTTCGGTCATCATCGCCGCACCCTGGGCGATTTTCTCGATGCGCGCGTAGATCTGCTGCGCATCGGCCATCTCCGGGGCGCGGATCAGGTACAGCACCTCGGCCTGGGCCTGTACCACGTTGGGCGAAATCCCGCCGGTATCGGTGATGGCGTAATGAACGCGCGCTTTTTCTATGATGTGTTCGTTGAGGAAGTTTGTACCGGTGGTCATCAGCGTCACGGCATCCAGCGCGCTGCGCCCCAGATGTGGGGAGTTTGCGGCATGAGCGGCGATCCCCTTAAACCGCCAGGCGGCCTGAATATTGGCCAGCGTGCTGACGTTAAACATCCCGGCAAAGGCCTCCGGGTGCCATGTCACGGCAGCGTCCACGTCGTCAAACAGCCCTTCACGTACCATAAAGGTTTTACCGGAGCCGCCTTCCTCGCCGGGGCAGCCGTAAAATCGTACCGTTCCGCTGCCGCCGTGTTGTTCCAGCCAGCTTTTCACCGCCACCGCCCCGGCGAAGGCAGCAGTGCCTAACAGGTTATGCCCGCAGCCGTGGCCGTTCGCCCCCGGGGTGGCGGATTGCGCCGTCGCGCAGTGCGCCTGCTGGCTTAGCCCGGCCAGGGCATCGTATTCGCCCAGAAGGGCGATAACGGGCTTGCCGCTGCCGTAGCTGGCAATAAAGGCATTGGGAATGCCTCCGGCTTCCCGCGTCAGGGCAAAGCCCTCGGCTTCCAGCGCACTGGCGAGCCGTTCGGCGGACCAGAACTCTTCGAAGCGCGTTTCGGGATGATCCCAGATGTCGTCGGCAATATCGGTAAACGTCTGACATCGCGTGTCGATGGCATCGGCGATAAAAGCGTAGTTCTCCTGCATTACACACCTCGCGTCCACGGGAAATTAAGCGCAGTTCGCGCCAGCGTTTCGATGGCAACGTTCATCACCTGCTCATCAAAATCGAATTTTTCGTTATGATGTCCGGCGCTCAGCTCGGTGCCGAAGACCATATACGACGCCATGCCGCCGTTCTGCTGAACGCGGGCCATCATCAGCGTGGCATCTTCGGAGCCCGCAGGCGCTGTCACCTTATCAATTGCATGCTCAATTCCGGAAACCTGGCTCGCCTGTTCGCGCAGATAAGCAACCCAGGCCGGCGTCGGCGCGCTGAAGGTGGCGGCACCCATCAGGCGTATTTCGGCGCTTACGCCGTAGAGCGCGGCCGCGCCGGTGATAACCGCCTGCGCGCGTTCAAAGACATACTGATTAATGGCTTCGGTTTCGCCGCGGGTTTCAACCTTGATCAGGGCATTGGCGGGCACCACGTTGCGTCCGCTACCTGCCTGCATCACCCCGACGTTGACGCGGGAGGCGCCTTCGCTGTGTGGCGCAATGCTGTGCAGGGCAAGTGCGGCCTGCGCGGCGGCGAGCAGAGCGTTACGTCCGTCCTCCGGCTTACCGCCCGCGTGTGCCGCAACGCCGGTAAAGTTCACGTCGAACTTGGTGGTGGCCATAAAGCTATCGCTGCCGCAGATCGCCGTTCCGGCAGGCACGCCGGTACCAATATGAATGGCGGTAAAATAATCCACGCCGTCCAGCGCCCCGGCGGCAACCATGGCGCGCGCGCCGCGGGTGCCTTCTTCGGCAGGCTGGAAAATTAGCTTGATGGTGCCGTTGAGCTGCGCTTCATTCTGCTTAAGCACCTGCGCCAGCCCCAGACCAATGGTGGTGTGGCCGTCGTGCGCGCAAGCATGCATCATTCCCGCATTGCAGGAGGCAAAACCGTCGCGGAAGGGGCGATGACTTTCGTCAAGCGCTTCGCTTAAATCAAGTGCATCCATGTCTACCCGAAACGCCAGCGTCGGGCCCGGACGTCCGGTATTCAGGGTCGCCACAATGCCGGTAAATCCGCCCTCAAACGGCGCCAGCCATTTCTCCGGCGCACCCTGCGCCCGGGCGCGGGCAAACTCTCGCGAAAGGGTGGCATCATCGGGCAGTCCCATACGGCTTTCGGCATCGACCACGTCGCGACCCATCGCCAGTTCGTAGCCCAGCGAGTCGAGGATTTCCGCGACTTTCGCAGCTGTTCGAAACTCTACCCAGCCGGATTCCGCAAAATGGTGAAAATCGCGACGCCATGCGATCAACTGGGGGGATAATGTCTGGATGTACTGTGCCAGTGTGTCCATATCTGCTCCTGTCATCATAAAAAATGTGAACTGCTTCACGTTGTGATAGTTTTTACTTATCACTAACCGTTTTTTCACAGTTTTAACCGTTCAGAAATTACCCTCGCATATACCTTTCCATTAAAGTAGATGACAGTTTCTTTACTCTGATAAACAACGGTTATCGGTTGAGCTATGTCATTTCAGATTAAATTTCATCAAATCCGGGCGTTTGTTGAAGTGGCGCGTCAGGGCAGCATTCGCGGTGCCAGCAGGACGTTAAATCTTTCCCAGCCGGCGCTGACCAAATCCATTAAAGAGCTGGAGGAGGGTATGGCGGCCCAGCTATTTGTGCGCCGGAGTAAAGGCGTCGCGCTGACCGAGTGCGGGGAAGGGTTTTATCACCGCGCTAATTTGATTCTGGAAGAGCTGCGTGCAGCGCAGGATGACATCCGCCAGCGACAGGGCGAGCTTGCCGGGCAGATCAATATTGGGATGGGAGCCAGCATTTCACGCAGCCTGATGCCGGCCGTCATTACGCGTTTTCATGCGCAGCATCCTCAGGTCAACGTCCGGATTATGGAAGGCCAGCTGGTGTCGATGATTAATGAATTACGTCAGGGTGAGCTGGACTTTACCATCAATACCTATTATCAGGGGCCGTACGATCACGAATTTACGTTTGAAAAGCTGTTCGAAAAGCCTTTTGCTGTATTTTGTCGGGCAGGGCATCCGGCGACAGGGGCGACCTCAATTAATGAGCTTTTGCAATATAACTGGACGATGCCTACGCCCCGGGGAAGTTATTATAAGCAGTTGCAGGATACTTTTAGCCATCGCTCTCAAATACCGCGAATTGGCGTTGTCTGTGAGACCTTTTCCTCCTGTATTAGCCTCGTCGCACAAAGCGATTTCATCAGCATTTTACCGCAGGAGCTGGGCTGCGATCCGCTTCTGGCGCACCGTCTGATAATGCTGCCGGTTGTCGAAACCCTGCCTAAAGCAGCATATTATTTAATTCAGCGTCGTGATTCTCGCCAGACACCGCTTGCCGAATCATTAATCACGCAGTTTCGAAGGGAAGCCAGGAAATTAATTTAATCAAAATAACAACAATAAAAAAATAGAGTCTGCCCGACATCAGACAGACTCCACAGTACACACAGTCGTGCGTCCTTTCGCGGATCCTACATGCATTATCCGTTGGGCAGGTTTATTAAGTTATAACAGCTTTTTCTTAAAAGAGAAGGACGTTGAGTGATTGATTTCACGATTTTTTAACGTAAATTATTTAATTAATTACGGCTGAAATTTAAGTTAAGGTTAGATTAAATTTATTGCGTCTGCGATTATCTGTTCCTTAAGCCATTATTTGAACCTGTGCCTGGATGATTGAGACCCGCAACGGGCGCAGGTATAGTACATCACTCAGATGTAGCCGGAGGATTTCCATGAACCCTGACGACAAATCACTTTTTCTTGACGCCATGGAGGATGTCCAGCCGCTCAAACGCTGCGCGGATATTCACTGGCAGCAGAGCCGCAACACGCGGGCGCGTCAGGAAATAGATACTGAGCAGCTCGATAACTTTCTGACGCTGGGGTTTCTGGAACTGTTGCCCCTTGCCGAGCCGCTCATGTACCAGCGCGAAGGGGTACAGCAGGGGGTATTTGATAAGCTGCGTTCCGGCAAATATTCCCGTCAGGCCAGCTTAACGCTGTTACGCCAGCCTGCGGAGCAATGCCGCCAGCTGGTCTATTCCTTTATTCGCCAGGCCGGACGTGACGGGCTACGCAACCTGATCATCGTGCATGGTAAAGGGCGTGAACAGCAGTCGCATCCTAACGTGGTGCGCAGCTATCTTGCGCGCTGGCTGACCGAGTTCGACGAAGTACAGGCCTTTTGCGAAGCGCAGCCGCATCACGGCGGCAGCGGAGCATGCTATGTCTCGTTGCGTAAGTCAGAGGATGCGAAGCGAGATAACTGGGAGCGCCACGCCAAGCGCAGCCGCTAATCAGGAAGGCGGGCGAGATGCCCGCCTGTCACTCAGAAGGTTTCCCAGTTCGCGTCAGCTGTATTCGCGCCTGCCGCTGACGGGCGCAGCAGTACGGGCGTTTTCACGTTTTTAGGGCGAGCCGCCAGCGATGCCTGAGCGTTCAGCCGGAATGCCGCCACGGCCTGACGCAGCTGTTCAGACTGATCTTCCAGCGCTGCCGCCGCCGTTGCCGACTCCTGTACCAGCGCGGCGTTTTGCTGTGTGACGCTGTCCATCTGCGAGACCGCCAGGCTGACCTGCTCTATACCGCGGCTCTGCTCGTCAGACGCCGAGGAAATCTCAGCCATAATATCGGTTACGCGCGTCACGGCCGCGACGATCTCTTTCATGGTCGCACCCGCCTCGCTCACCTGTTCCGAGCCGGTATTCACTCGGCTGACAGAGTTCTCGATAAGCCCTTTGATCTCTTTTGCCGCCTGCGCGCTGCGGCTGGCCAGCGTCCGTACTTCACCTGCCACGACCGCAAAGCCGCGACCTTGTTCCCCGGCACGGGCGGCTTCAACCGCCGCGTTGAGCGCCAGAATGTTGGTCTGGAAGGCAATGCTATCGATAACGCCGGTGATATGCGCAATTTGCTGAGAACTGTCGGCAATGTCATTCATGGTACGCACCACGTTATCCACCACCTGACCGCCGCGAGCGGCGGTTTCAGACGCATTCTTCGCCAGCAGCGTCGCCTGACGGGCGTTATCCGAGTTCTGTTTCACCGTGGCAGTCAGCTCTTCCATACTGGCGGCGGTCTCTTCCAGCGAGGCTGCCTGCTGCTCGGTTCGCGCGGAAAGGTCGTTACTCCCGGCGGCAATTTCTCCTGCGCCCGTGTAGATCGAATCGGTGCTGCCGCGCACGGCGCTGACGGTGCTCACCAGCGACTGCTGCATCTCGTGCAGACCAGCAGCCAGCTGGCCCATCTCGTTGCGCCCGGTAATCGCGACATTTTGCGTCAGATCGCCGCTCGCGATGGTGCGAATATGGTTCATGATGGCGTTGAGCGGTTTCAGGAGCAGGTGCTGTAAACCCTGCCAGATCACCACCAGCACGGCGATCACAGTCAGGAAGATCGCCGCCAGCGTCCACTGCATCTGGGTAAAGCTGCTCTGATTCTCTTCGGCGGCGGCTTTCAGCAGCACGTTGTTTTCAGCGCGCCAGCGGGTATAGACCGCCTCCATCTCATCCTGCGCCTGCTGGGCGTCCAGGTCGCCATAGGCCTGATAGTTATCGGCGCGCAGATACTCAATGGACAAGCGCATCACCTCGTGCATTTGCTTCCAGGCTTTCTGCATCTCTTCGGTAAGCGCGGCATTCTGGCCCTTCACCTGCGAAATCGCCTGCCAGTTTTTGTAATAGTCTTCGGCTTTGGTCAGCGAACCGTTCGCGGTGCCCAACAGCGTGTTGATTGCTGCGAGAGAGGCCGGATCGCGCTGGTTTTTCAGATAGCGGATCGCCACGCGGGTGACGGTAACGCGCGTTTTCACCAGCGTGTTCACGCTGTCGCTCAGGCTCTCCTGTTGGGCATTGAGTAACCCGGAGTTCTGAAAGTTGTGACGATCGTTGTTAACGGCAGAGTAGAACAACCCTCCCGTGACAACTTGCAGCAGACAGAATATGGTGAGGGCAAAGATAATACCGGTAATCACGTGCAGATTTTTCAGCATGGCGGTCATCCGTAAGAGAAGAGGCAGGGTTACATCAATACTATCGTCGTAGCGAATTTAAACTTTAATTTTACTATTGCTTAACTAATGGTTTCGTTGCGGAACCTGTTGTAAATCCGGATCATTTTTATGAGGAAGGTCAGCATGAGCAGCATAGATAAAAGCGGAACGTTCACGCTCGGAACGCGTACGGTTAAACGATTTGGCTATGGCGCGATGCAGCTTGCCGGGCCTGGCGTTTTTGGTCCGCCAAAAGACAAAAATGCGGCGCTGGCGGTGCTGCGTGAAGCGGTGGCGTCGGGTGTGAATCACATTGATACCAGCGATTTTTACGGACCTCATGTGACCAACCAGCTTATCTGCGAGGCGCTTCATCCGTACCGGGACGACCTTACGATTGTGACCAAGATCGGAGCCCGACGCGGCGAGGATGCCTCCTGGCTGCCGGCGTTTTCCGCGCAGGAGCTGACGCAGGCGGTGCATGACAACCTGCGTAACCTGAAGCGGGATGTGCTGGACGTGGTTAACCTGCGGATCATGTTTAGCACCCACGGACCGGCGGAAGGTTCGATTGCCGCGCCGCTGAGCACTCTTGCGGAGCTACAACAGCAGGGGCTGGTTCGCCATATTGGGCTGAGCAACGTCACCGCTTCGCAGGTCGCTGAAGCGCAGAAGATGGTTTCCGTGGTGTGTGTACAGAACATGTACAACGTTGTGAATCGCGGTGACGATGCGCTGGTCGATTCGCTGGCGCAGCAGGGGATTGCCTGGGTGCCGTTCTTCCCGCTGGGAGGTTTCACGCCACTGCAATCTTCCGGACTACAGGCGGTGGCGGATTCACTGGGCGCGACGCCGATGCAGGTGGCGCTGGCATGGCTGCTGCAACGCTCACCAAATATCCTCTTGATCCCGGGAACCTCGTCGGTGGCGCATCTGCGTGAAAACCTGGCGGCAGCCGATCTGGTATTGCCGCCTGAGGCGCTGGAGACGTTAAATTCGCTGGTGGGGTAATCCCGATGGCAGCAAAAGCCCGGAGGATTTTTCGGGCTTTTGCTGTTTATGATCCAATCTGACTTTTTTGGCGGTGAAGCGCTAATGCTTCCGCCACGATTTCCTGCTTACTTTTCCGTGTTTCATACGCAGTAATGCGGATGTACTCCATCAGCGCAGGATCGATGCGCGCGCTTAACATCCTGAGTTCGGCCTCCTTTGCGACACCGCGAGCAACACGCTTATCGGGATAATCACGGGCGGGCATAGAAAACGTCCTCCAAAAATTGTCTTGTTAATTTGTGCTGTAAAATATGCGTCAGTCTAAATAGAAAGTCAATGGATAGTGATTGTGCAGTGAAGCTAAGTTGTGTTTTGTGTATTTAGAAGTCATTAGTAAGTGATTTAATAGTGATGTTTTATGACGCGTTAAGCTTGCCCATACGTAAAAATTTACAAAGCAAATAATCTTCATTGCTATAGGGGGTTATAAGCGAAGCGGTTAAGGCGTAGCCAGCCGCTTACGCTGACATGGCTTGATCGATACCTCAGTTAAAACTACTGTATATAAAAACAGTATGGAGGTATTTATCATGATCTTTTTCAGACCCGCAGAGTTGCGTGAAATCGTTGCTATTCCACTTTTCAGCGACTTAGTACAGTGCGGCTTCCCCAGCCCGGCAGCGGATTATGTAGAGCGGCGTATCGATTTAAACGAGTTATTAGTCGCCCATCCCAGCTCCACTTACTTTGTCAAAGCCGCCGGTGACTCGATGATAGAAGGGGGGATCAATAACGGTGATTTGCTGGTGGTGGACAGTTCCCGCAAGCCTGAGCATGGCGATATCGTGATTGCGGCGGTAGAGGGCGAATTTACCGTGAAGCGCCTCCAGTTGCGTCCCAATATTCAACTCAACCCCATGAACAGCGCCTATTCACCGATTATTGTCGGCAGCGACGATACGCTCGATATCTTTGGTGTAGTGACGTATATCGTGAAATCCGCGAGCTGATCGTGTTTGTGAAGCTTAATTAATAGGCAATAAGTTAATTCTCATCATGCAAAAATCTTACGTTATCCGGGCTGTCTTGTCAGCAAACCTGATATTCATCGCATAAGCCGGAACTGACTGGTCAAATATTCTGGTATTGGCGAATTACAGAGTGATATCCCATTTTTTTATTTTGTTATGTTCCTGCACTTTAGTGAGTTTTCTTTTCTTCCGACAGAATACATTTTGTCTACATTATAATTTTAACTTATGATTCGCACACGAACAATCGATGTTATGCAGGGTTTTAGCATCGTGGCAGTCAATAAAACCCTGCTGTTATAAAGTAATCAGGAGATTCATTTTTATGTCAGACAATAATCCCCGCCCATCCGGCTGGTTAGGCCCGTGGTGCCTGCTGGTGGGTGTGATACTTCTTGTAACGGGGCTCTTTTTTGCCATCGGCGGTTTTAAACTGGTTTCCCTGGGGGGGAGTTGGTATTTTCTCATCGCCGGGGTTATCACTCTGCTCTCTGCGATTCAGTTCTTCCGCCGCAAGTCCTCTGCCGTGGGGCTGTTTGCCCTGGTGTTTCTTGGTACCCTGATTTGGGCATTTTTCGATGCCGGGCTCGACTTCTGGCCGCTGGTTTCCCGTTTAATGGTACCCGCCGGGCTGATGGTGCTGGCAGCCGCCACCTGGCCTGCATTGCGTAAACGTGAAGGAAAACCGTCCTGCGTAAAAGGGGCCCTGGGGGTCTGCGCGGTCCTTATTGTCGCCATGGGCGTCACCTTTGTTCAGATGTTTCAACCCCATCCGACCGTGCCGTTTAGCGGTGAAAAACGCCCGCTGGTGCCGGTAAAAGATGATGCGAAACAGCAGAACTGGGATCACTACGGTAATACGGCTGGCGGTAGTCGCTTTGTGGCGCTGGACCAGATAACCCGTGACAACGTGAAAAACCTGAAACCGGTCTGGACCTACCATACCGGTGACGTACCGGAAAGTCCGGACGGCAATGGCGCAGAAGATCAGCAAACGCCGCTACAGGTTGGCGATCGTGTCTTCCTCTGTACGCCGCATAACAACGTGATCGCCGTGGATGCCGATAGCGGGAAAGAGATCTGGAAAGCGGAAATCAACGCCAGGTCTGCAATCTGGATGCGCTGCCGTGGTCTGGCGTACTTTGATGCCACCAAACCGCTGGCGCAGCCAACGGTAGCCGGCTCCACGCCGGTTCTGCCAGCGCAGGTGGCACCGGGCGCTGCATGCCAGCGTCGTATCCTGATGAACACCATCGACGGTAAGCTGATCGCGTTAGACGCCGATAACGGCAAGTTCTGCCCGGACTTCGGTACTAACGGCAGCGTTAACCTGCATGAAGGGATGGGCGACGCGTCAGATCCCACCTACGTGCTGACGTCGGCCCCGACGCTGGCGGGTACGACGGTTGTCGTTGGCGGCCGCGTTGCGGATAACGTCAGCACCGATATGCCGGGAGGCGTTATACGTGGTTATGACGTGATCACCGGCCAGCTGCGCTGGGCGTTCGACCCGCGTAATCCGGATCCGAACTATGTTCTGAAGCCGGGTGAACACTACAAACGTAGCTCTGCAAACTCCTGGGCCCCTATGTCCTGGGATGCGTCGATGAATACCGTGTTTATCCCGATGGGAAGTTCCTCTGTCGACCTGTGGGGCGCTGACCGTATTCCGGAAGATCACAAATACGCCACCTCAATCCTCGCGCTGGATGCGACTACCGGGAAAGAGAAGTGGGTATACCAGACCGTTCATAACGACCTCTGGGATTTCGATATCCCGATGCAGCCGAGCCTGGTTGATTTCCCGACGAAAGAGGGCAACAAGCCCGCGGTGGTGGTGGGCACCAAAGCGGGGCAAATTTACGTTCTTGATCGCCTGACGGGTAAACCGCTCACTGAAGTGAAAGAGGTTCCGGTAAAACCAGCGGATATTCCACGTGAACAGTACCCGGCAACGCAGCCGCGCTCTGTGGGAATGCCGCAGATTGGCGCGGAAACCCTGAAAGAATCGGATATGTGGGGGGCGACGCCGTTTGACCAGCTGGCCTGCCGTATCAGCTTCAAATCAATGCGTTATGACGGTCTGTACACGATGCCGGGAACCGATATTTCCCTGAGCTTCCCGGGCTCGCTGGGGGGAATGAACTGGGGCAGCTTGTCCACCGATCCGAACAACCAGTACATCTTCGTCAACGACATGCGTCTGGGTCTGTGGGTCCAGCTGATTAAACAAGATCCGCAGAGCGCGGTGGCAAACACGGGCGGTGAAGCCGTGAACGCCGGGATGGGCGCCGTTCCGATGAAAGGAACGCCGTATTCGGTCAACAAAAACCGTTTCATGTCACCGCTGGGCATTCCGTGCCAGAAACCACCGTTTGGCTCCCTCTCCGCAATTGACCTGAAAACGCAGAAAATCGTCTGGCAGGTGCCGGTCGGTACCGTTCAGGATACCGGTCCGTTTGGGATAAAAATGCGCATGCCAATGCCTGTCGGTATGCCGACGCTGGGCGGTACGCTGGCCACGCAGGGCGGTCTGGTCTTCATTGCGGGAACCCAGGATTACTACCTGCGCGCCTTTGATTCCTCCACGGGGGAAGAAGTGTGGAAAGCGCGTCTCCCGGTGGGTAGCCAGGGCGGACCTGTCAGCTATGTATCACCGAAAACCGGCAAACAGTACATTCTGATCTCTGCCGGCGGTGCACGCCAGTCGCCGGATCGTGGTGACTACGTGATTGCCTACGCGCTGGATAAATAACAGCGAAATAAGCAGCCCGGCCCCGTCGTAGTACGGGGCTTTTTTTTGACTAAAAACTACGCACAGGAAGAAAGCGCCGGTTCCGGTCAGCCCGTGAAAAGCACCCGCCAGCGTCGGCGACGGCGAGTCATCTCGCGCCATAGCGCGACTATCTCGTCAGGTTGCAGGGCATCAATAGCCTGCGGCGTTAACACCGGCAAACCATAGCGCTGGCGCAGGGCGGCCACTGCCGTGGCGCTGGCATCCATCGGTGAGCGGATCTGCGTCGCCAGCTGCTGTCGCAACATGCTGAACGCTGCCTCATCGCACGGCGTCAGCTCACGCAAAAATCGTTTGCAGCAACCCAACAGGTTCACGGGAGAACGGTCAGGCGACTGTAACGCCAGCAACAGGCCATCGCGATCGGCAATACGCTGATAACGACAGCTGACCACGTAGCCAATCTGCTGTTCCACGCGCAGGCGCTGGAAAAATTGCGGTTCGCAGCATAACGCCAGCAGCCGCAGCGCGGCGAGCGACGCGCCCGGCGGCAGGGGAATAAACACCAGCAGCGCCGAATCCGCGCTGGCGTGCGGGATGTGTTCGATCCCGCCGGGACAACCGCTTAACGGCAACGGCTTAGCGTTAACCGGCACCCGGAGCAGGCCAAGCTGCCGGGCTAACCCGTGCGCGTGTCCGGCGCTGCCGCCAACTAACGCCGCCAGCCAGCCGTACCGTGGCGGGTCCGATGCCAGACGTTCAGGCAATTGCTGAAGCAGCTCACGGATGGCAATGCCTTCTGGCGCTGGCGTAATAGCAGGTGCGGGGTGGGAGAGGCGATCGATTATCGCCCCGATGATGGGTTCCGCCGTCACCATGGCGTCAGGAAGCCGCAGGGTGAGCTGCCAGCTACCGTCAACCGTTTGCCACTCGCCGCTGCCGTCGATATGGCGCAGTTCAGCAAGAAGAGGGCGTAACTGTTTGCCCATCGCCACCCCCTGAGACCTGTTCACGCGCGAATAAAAAGGCCTGCGCAGGATCAGCGTCGGCGGTTGTGTCTGCGCCGACAAATGCAGCAGTGGAGCGGCTTCTGACGTCGGGGCTGGCGCAGCATACCTGGCAGTCTGCGGGTAGAAGGAAAACGCGATGGGGCTATCATCTGCAACCGGCTGGCGACGCCAATGGCTAAGCGGCAGGGTAAAACCCTGGCTGGCAATAATTTCAGCGGTTTCCATTTTTTTGCAGGCCAGATACGAGACTGGCGCCGCCAGTAAGTCAGCACAGAAGGCGGAAAAACCTACGGGCGCCGCGCCGGGCGCAAAACCAAATGCCCGCTGACGCAGCTGCTCCAGCGTCGGCAGGGCGCTGAAACGCTGCTGTGCCAGCCGATAATAATGCCGCTGCTGCTCATCCGTCGTTTGCTGTAGCGCCCGTAGCCAGTGGGTAATATGCGGGTCAATGTCCTCGGGCCGTTCGCTATCAACCGTTAGCGCCAGCCAGCCGTAATCGTCATCCTGATAAAGCCAGTTCAGGGCTACCTCTTCTGCCAGCCCGCGCGCCCGTAGCCCGGCAATCAGGCTTCCGGGGGCGTCGTCCAGTAAAAACTCCCGAAATAAAGTGACGCTGTCACTTTTTCGGATTAACGGACAACGCCACAGTGCGGGTCGCTCCGTTACCGCCAGCTGATAATCTGCTTCAGCGCTGAGACGCAACGGGGGAGCGGTTTCAGGCATGCCTCCTGACGCAAAATCTGACGCAAACGTATGGGCAAGCTCGGCCAGCACATCCAGCGTTTGCGGCCCTTGCAGCCACAATTGCAGGTGTCCTGCCACATAATAGCGACGATGAAAGTCGAGCAACGCGGCTTGCAGCGATCCCGGGTCCTGCTCGAGAGACTCCTTGCTACCCACCTGAAAACGGCGAAAAACCGCGGGTTCTTCCATCGCGTGGCGCGCCGCCGCTTCGCGCCGGGCGGAATCATGTTGCTGGATGAGCCGGTTTTCCGCATCAATGACCGCCACTTCGCGCTGTATGTCATGCGGTGAAAGCAGCGGCGCCTGCAACATATCCCGCAGCCGCGCGACGCCGTTGGACAGGTTATCGGCGGCAACGTCGAAGAAAAAAGCGCTATGGCGTGCCAGCGTGGTGGCATTGACGCTGCCGCCCTGGCGCTGGACCCAGGCCATGAGTCGATCATCGCCCTGATAGCGCTGGCTACCGCGGAACAGCAGGTGCTCAAGCAAATGCGCAAGACCGGCGAAGCGCGGTGGCTCGTGATGGCTTCCGGCACTCACGCGCGCCAGCGCCGCCGCGCGTGTCGCCTGCGGCTGATGCACCAGCGTTGCGCGCAAACCGCCTGCCAGTTCCACGATGCGGGTGGTCATTATCGTTACAGTTCCCGGGTTTTATAGATAAGCTGAGAACGGGTACGGTTGCGGAACTGAAGCTGACCGATCTTCATATCACTACAGGCTGCTTCGCGTCGCGCCTCGAGGATTTTATGATGATGCGGCGATTTGCTGCACACCGGATCGGCGTTATCCGCATTCCCGGTGAGCATAAAGGCCTGGCAGCGGCAGCCGCCGAAGTCCTTCTCCTTTTCATCGCAGGAGCGGCACGGCTCCGGCATCCAGTCAAACCCGCGATAGCGGTTGAAGCCGAAAGAGTCATACCAGATGGATTCCAGGCTCTGCTCAAGCACCGACGGGAAATCCACCGGCAGCTGGCGCGCGCTGTGGCAGGGCAGCGCCGTGCCTTCCGGGGTCACGCTGAGGAAAATCGACCCCCAGCCGCCCATACAGCCTTTTGGCCGCTCTTCGTAATAATCGGGGGTGACGAACAGCAGGTTGGTCAGATTGCCGCTGGCGGCCATTTTTTGCCGATATTCGGCAACCACGCGTTCCGCGCGGGCGATCTGTTCCCGCGTCGGCAGAAGCCCCTGACGATTAAGGAACGCCCAACCGTAGAACTGGCAGGTGGCAAGTTCGACATCGTCGGCGTCCAGTTCGATGCACAGCTCGATGATTTTATCGATCTGATCGATATTATGCCGGTGCAGGACGAAATTCAGCACCATCGGGTAATCACGGGCTTTGACCGCTTTGGCCATCGCCAGCTTCTGCTGGAAGGCTTTTTTATTCCCCGCCAGCGCAGCGTTGAGCACTTCATCGCTGGCCTGGAAGCTAATCTGGATATGGTCCAGACCGGCCTCGCTGAACGCGTCGAGTTTGCTTTCCGTCAGGCCAATTCCCGAGGTGATCAGGTTGGTATAAAAACCGAGATCGCGGGCGGCGCGGATCAGCTCCGGCAGATCTTTACGCGTCAACGGTTCGCCGCCTGAAAAACCTATCTGCACGCTGCCCATCGCCCGCGCCTGGCGGAAAACCTCAATCCACTGTTCGGTGGTCAGCTCCTGATCCTGCCGGGCGAAGTCCAGCGGGTTAGAGCAGTAAGGACACTGTAGCGGACAGCGATAGGTCAGCTCCGCCAGCAGCCACAGCGGTGGATTGACGGCGGGTTTATTCTGGCTCACGGAAAATAATCCACTTCTGTTGATAAGCGATTTGCAGGAATTCTACGACGTCGTCATCCACGCCGCCGGCTTCCGGGAACCGTTCGTTGAGTATGGCAATGATGGCCGCCGCGTCGCGTTGGCCATCGACCAGTTCGAGGATCGCGGCCGCGGTCTCATTGAGTTTAGCCATGCCTTCCGGATAGAGGATGACATGGCTGTCCTGAGCGGCTTCCCATTGCAGGCGATAGCCGCGACGAAAGGCGACGATGGAGTTTTTTTGCATGCTTATACCAGTCGGGTTGTGTGCCAGGCCGCTTTGTCGGTGACCGTGTGATAAGGCGGACGCTGTAGCGCGTAGGCCATGGTCATCGCGTCGAGCATCGACCACAGGATATCGAGTTTGAACTGAAGGATCTCCAGCATCCGATTCTGCTTTTCCGCGCTATCGCAGTAACGCTTCGCCAGCTCCAGACCGTGTTCAACGTCGCGGCTGGCCTGGCTGAGGCGGCTGCGGAAATAAAAATAGCCTTCCTCTTTGATCCACGGGTAGTGCTGTGGCCAGCTGTCGAGACGCGACTGATGGATTTGCGGGGCGAACAGTTCGGTGAGCGAGCTGCATGCCGCCTCCTGCCAGTTGGCGCGGCGGGCGAAGTTAACGTAAGCGTCGACGGCGAAACGGACGCCGGGCAGCACGTGGCGTTCGCTGATTAAGTCCTCGCGGCTGAGCCCCACGGCTTCGCCCAGCTGTAGCCAGGCTTCGATACCGCCGTCATGACCGTTGCTACCGTCGTGATCGAGGATCCGCTGCACCCATTTGCGACGCGTGTGCGGATCCGGGCAGTTCGCCATAATTGCCGCGTCTTTCAGCGGGATCGTCGTCTGGTAGTAAAACCGGTTCGCCACCCAGCCCTGGATCTGCTCGCGGCTGGCCTCGCCGTTATGCATCGCGATATGGTACGGATGGTGAATATGATAGTAGGCGCCTTTCGCCCGAAGGGCGTGCTCAAACTCTTGCGGCGAGAGCGTTTCGCGAATGTGCATAGTTAGTCCTGAAGCGTGATGTTCATCCCGTCCCAGCTCACTTCTATTCCCTGCTGCGCAAGGGCGTGACGCTGCGGCGACTGCTCGTTAAGGATCGGGTTGGTGTTATTAATGTGGATCAGAATCTTGCGCTTTGCCGGCAGCGAGGCCAGCAGCGCCATCATGCCGTGTTCATCGCCGAGCGCCAGATGGCCCATGTCGCGGCCGGTATTGCGTCCGACGCCGGTGGCCTGGAGTTCATCGTCCTGCCAGACGGTGCCGTCAATCAGCAGACAGTCCGCTTTTTTAAGCCACGGCAGGATGGTGTCATCGGGTTCACCGAGACCCGGTGCGTAGAACAGCGTCTGACCGTTGCGGCGGTTTTCGATAAACAGCGCCACGTTATGCCCCGGCAGCGGGCGGTCGCGCCACGGCGAATAGGGCGGTGCGTTACTGGCGATGGGGACAGCGGTAAACTGCAAATCAGGGCAGGCTTCCACGCTAAAGGCGGTGAGCGGCGCGATCGGGTGGTGAATCAGGCCACCGTTCCAGTGCCGGAGCATGGTAAAAATCGGGAATCCGCTGGAAAGATCTTCATGCACCTCCGGCGTACACCATACCTGATGCGGGCACCCTTCGCGCAGGCTGAGCAGCCCGGTGGTGTGGTCAATCTGGCTATCGGTGAGAATAATGCCGCCAATATGTGTGCCGCGCAGAACCTCTTTCTTATTCAGTTCTGGCGTATGGGCAATCTGCTGGCTGATATCGGGGGAGGCGTTACACAGCACCCACTCTTTGCCGTTATCGCTGACGATGATCGACGACTGGGTGCGAGGGGTCGCCTGAAGGGTACCGTCGCGCAAACCCTGACAGTTGGCGCAGTTACAGTTCCACTGGGGGAAACCACCGCCAGCGGCGGAACCGAGGACTTTAATAAACATGAAGATGGGCCAGGTAGTCAAACAAAAATGCCCGCACGGATGGCGGGCAGAGCGATTAGCGGTTGGAAATGTACAGGGTCACTTCCAGGCCAAGACGTAAATCAATAAAAGCAGGTTTCTTCCACATCGTTTTTTCCTCTTTAAAAAAGCAGCACCAACGCCATTGTTTGTGCCAGTTTTGTGATGGTCATCAAATAATGCGTCACAGGAGGGCAAAGCTCAACCCGAAAGATGTAAGGAATTAACTTAATGTTTACAACGTAACCTATTGTTGCCAAACATTTTGCAATACCTTTTGCCAGTTGCCCCACAGCAGCTTATTCAGCACAAATTGATCATAGCCGCTGTCACGCAATGCGCTGATTAGCCGTGGTAAACCACTCACATCGTGTAAATCATCAGGCAACGTAATGCCGTCAAAATCGGAGCCCAGCGCGACATGATCGTCACCCATGATGTTAATAAGATAGTCGATATGACGAACGATTGTGCTCAGCGGGGTATCGCTATCGCGTTTACCGTCGGCGCGCAAAAACGCGTTGCCGAAATTGACGCCTGCCACGCCGCCGCTGTCGCGGATAGCCAGCAGCTGCCGATCGGTCAGATTGCGCGGTTGCGGGCACAGCGTATGGGCGTTGGAATGGGTGGCGACCAGCGGTGAAGAGGAATGACGAGCGGTATCCCAGAACGCTTTTTCATTCATATGCGAAACGTCAATCAGCATGTTCAGGGCGTTAGCGTGCTTAATGAGGGCGATACCCTCAGCGGTAAGCCCTGGGCCGCTGTCCGGGCTGCCGGGAAACGCCCCGTTAACGCCGGTGCCGAAACGGTTAGCAATGTTCCAGAAAGGCCCAATGCTGCGCACCCCGGCGGCATAGAAAGCCTGTAGATCGTCTCCCTCGCCGTCAAAACCGCCCGCGCCCTCAATATGCGCCACCATCGCCAGCACTTTATCCTGACGGCAGCGTTCGATATCCGCCGCGCTCAGGCACAATCGCGCCCGGCCATCGGAGTGGGCGACAAGCTGCTTAAGGATCGTCAGCTGCTGCCAGAGAATGTCGACTGGCTGCCACGGCTCGCTGGCGTATTGTGGCGCCATGCGGGCGATATACTCCTGCGGCGGCACGAACAGCGCGAACAGCCCGCCGGAAAATCCGCCTTGCTGCATGCGTGGATAATCGAGGTGTCCGTTCTCAATGCCGGAGAAGAAGGCCGTTACCGGATCCTGGCGATGGTGAAGCCATAAATTAAGCAACAGGTCATTGTGACCATCAAAAATCGCCATAGCGCATCCCACTGTCTTTTATTGCTGCGAAAGTTGCCTGGCACGATAACCGATTTGTCCGGTCCGGCAAGGGGAAAATTACAACTTAGCAGCAATTGTTAATATCACTTAACAGTGAGGAGATCCGCAAAGCGGGTGGTGTAGCGGGGTGAAAGCATTTCCCGTTTCATCTGCCACGGCTGCTGTATACCCTGTCCCGCGAAGTAAAGCGTGCCACGGCCATTTTCAGCATTCAGATGGTCTAATACATCCATTAACTTTTGGCTGTTTTTCCTGGGTGCGTTGTCGTCAAACAGATTAAGTTGCGCGACGCCCTGGCTATAAAAATCTCCCAGCATCACTCCGGCTTTCTGGTACCGATGGCCGTTCTTCCAGACCGCATCCAGACAACGAACTGATGCGCCGATAATATCCCGGCTATCCTGGGTTGGGGTGAGCAGTTTTACCGACGCGCTATTGCCATAATATGGCTCGTTAAGCGCGAAGGGCGAGGTTTTAACAAATACGGAGATAAAGCGGCAATGCTGATGCTCATTGCGAAGTTTTTCTGCTGCCCGGGCGGCATAACTACTGATGGCCTGGCGTACATCGTCATATTCCGTGATGCGTTCGCCAAACGAGCGCGAACAGACGATTTCTTGCTTTACCGGGGCAAACTCTTCCAGTTCAAGACACGATTCGCCCCGTAATTCACGCACCGTTCTCTCCAGCACGACATTGAAATGTTTTCTTATGAACCGGATATCGGTGTCTGCCAGTTGCAGGACGGTCTTAATCCCCATCATCTCAAGCTTCTTCGCTATGCGACGTCCTACCCCCCAAACGTCTTCGACGGGTAGCGCCGCCATCAGCTTTCTCTGACGATCCACATTGGATAAATCAACAACGCCTCCCGTCTGGCGCTGCCAGCGTTTCGCCGCGTGATTTGCCAGTTTCGCCAGCGTCTTTGTGGGTGCGATGCCCACTCCGACGGTCAGATGGGTGCGTTGCAGTACGGTCGCTCTCATTTCATGCCCAAAGTCGGAAAGATCGCGACAATTACGCACGCCGGTAAGATCGCAAAAGATCTCATCAATTGAGTATATTTCGCTACGAGGCGACATCTCTTCAAGCGTGTTCATTACCCGGTTGGACATATCCGCGTAAAGTTCATAATTACTGCTGAAACAAACCACGCCATGATGCCTGAAGAGATCTTTCTGTTTGAAGTACGGTTCACCCATTTTCACAAAGGGTTTGGCTTCAGCGGAGCGAGAGATGACGCACCCATCGTTATTGGACAACACGACCACCGGTCGTCCCTTCAGGTCCGGGCGAAAAACCGTTTCACAGGAAGCATAGAAAGCGTTCACATCACACAGTGCAAACATGGTCAGCTCGCAGATGTCGCGATACAGGTCACTACGCCGCGAGCCTTCGTGGGCGCGCTTATACGTTCATTCAGAACGTAAGGAACAGGGTCATTGAATAGGGGAAGGGCCACGCTCCGGCGTCGCTCTGATGGCGTGAAAAACTGCATGATGATCACCGTCAATTAATACTGTATTTATATACAGTATTGTATATCGATAGCAAAGATCAAGGGTAACAAGGCATCATGGCGTACGGGCGTAGAAGGGTAATTATCACGACCAGACTATTTGGGTATACTTCTTCACTTATAACTATGCATGTCAGGTAACGAAATATGCGGGAGAGCATTAACGTTCTTTTTGTGGTGCTGTCTTTTGTGGCACTGATTATGCTGATACGCTTTTTCGTCAGGCGTATTCGGCATCCAACGCGCATCGTTGCCGATAGCCGGGGAATGAAAAAAATCTCAACCCATCCTGTCTGGTTTGGCGGCTCGTCAGGTAAAACCTACTTTTATGATGAGCAGTATTTATACGAGGTTATAAAGAGCAGCACCCGTAAAATTGAGCTGGCGACTATCATAAAAATTAAACCAGGCTCGATAGTGATAAATAACAGGCGGATCTGGTCTGTGACTTATCTTGAGGGAACCCGTGAAAAACAGGTGCAATTTTATAATAATCTGACGGTGTTTAATCAAAACTTCGCTGCGTTTTTAGAGGCAGTAAAACGCGTGAACCCTGAGGCAGATATTAAAGCCGTGTCATTGTTCAACCTGTGACTGGAATACAACATATGTGGCTTTCTGACTGCCCATACGACAGGTATGGGCAGTGAAGCCGTCGATATTACTTCTTCTTGTTCATCATCGCCTTGAGATCGGCAAAGGGGTTAAACGTGGCGACACCCACGTCTTTTTGCGCATCCTCACCCGCGACAACGGTGGTGCCATACTGATCCGCTTCGGTGTACTTTGAGTGTTCGTGATCGTGACAAAACAGGCACAACAGCTCCCAGTTACTGCCATCTTCCGGGTTATTGGTGTGATCGTGGTCGATATGGTGAACCGTGAGTTCACGAAGATTTGAATAAACAAACTCACGCGAGCAGCGTCCACAAACCCAGGGGTAGATTTTTAGCGCTTTTTCACGGTAGCCGCTTTCCAGCCGTGCGTAGTTTTTGGGGATCAGAGCCATTGCTGATGTTACCTGTTAAAAAATCTTAGTGCCAATATATCCCATAAGAGAACGGAAGGGGAACGCGTCTCTGCCTCAAAGCGTAAATGTTCCCTCAAGCGTAATGACACATTCACCACCGACCCGAACCACAGCCCTTCCTGACGATGCATCGTATTCCGAAAACAACACGCTTGTACGCCCCATATCAACGCCCTGGCTAATCTTCAGTGAAAGTGTGGTTTGATCACGACGCAGGGCCAGCAACGCCGTGGCTGCTGCGGCTGCACTGCCTGTTGCCGGATCTTCCGTCATTCGAGGAGTAAACATACGTGCCTGAAGATCGCAGGACTCATCTGAAGCCCTGTCTAAGGTATACGTATAGACAGAGACTGCGCCGTCAAGCGGCAGAATCGCGCGGAAACCTTGTAAGTTGGGCACGCATCGACGAAGCGCATCGCGGGAGACCAGCTCTACGATCAAAAAGGGCAGGCCCACCGAGGCAACAACAGGATTATGCACGTCCCTGCGTATATCATCCGGGCTTAAGGAAAGGCAGGCTGCAACCTGTTCCGCGCTGACTTCAGAATGGCAGGAAAGCGCCTCAGGAGCTAACAGCTCAGCTCCCGTCACTGTGCCGTTCTGTTTTAACAGCCGCACCGGCACCATCCCCGCGATTTCTTCGAAGTGCAAGGTGTCGGATAATGTCTGCCCGTTTTCTATGGCGTGATGCGCCAGCACAAAGGCAGTTCCGACGTTAGGGTGCCCGGCGAAAGGTATTTCGCGCGAGGGGGTGAATATCCGCACGCGTGCCGTACTCGAGAGATTTTCTGGCGGCAGCACAAACGTCGTTTCGCTGTAGCCAAATTCAACGGTAACCTGCTGCATCTGTTCACTGCTCATACCTTCAGCATCAAGGACAACGGCGACTGGGTTGCCGAGAAACGGCGTATTCGTAAAAACATCTGCAATGACATAGCGTCTTTTCATTATCTGTTCTGCCTGGCGGGAAATGGCTTACAGTAATAGCGCTAAATCAAACAGATAACCAGAGTAGAATAAATTGAAACTTGATGGTCTCTGTCAGTTTATTTGAAGCATTCCGTTAAATAATCACCATTTATTCTCATCCGTTAATGCGTAGAGTAGGGATAACGCAATGCTTTATCAGGATACTCCACTATGAAAAAGATCGGATTTTTGTCGTTTGGTCACTGGACGCCGTCACCCCAGTCCGGCACGCGAACCGCGGCTGACACGCTGCTACAGTCCATCGATCTGGCGGTCGCCGCCGAAGAGCTGGGCGCGGACGGGGCTTATTTCCGTGTGCATCACTTTGCCCGCCAGCTCAGTTCGCCATTCCCCTTGCTGGCTGCAATAGGCGCGAAAACCAAACGCATTGAAATCGGGACGGGCGTGATCGACATGCGGTATGAAAATCCGCTGTATATGGCGGAAGATGCTGGCGCGGCAGATCTCATCTCCGGCGGGCGATTACAGCTTGGTATCAGCCGGGGTTCGCCGGAGCAGGTGATTGATGGCTGGCGTTATTTTGGTTACGTGCCGCAGGAAGGGGAAAACGAATCTGATATGGCGCGCCGCCACACTGAGGTACTGCTTGATGTATTACGCGGTGAAGGGTTTGCAAAGCCTAACCCACAGCCGATGTTCCCAAACCCGCCGGGATTGTTGCGTCTGGAGCCGCATTCAGAAGGCTTACGCGACCGTATCTGGTGGGGGGCTGGCTCGAATGCAACGGCAGTATGGGCGGCAAAACTGGGGATGAACCTGCAAAGCTCAACGCTGAAAGATGATGAAACCGGCGAGCCGTTCCATATTCAGCAGGCAAAACAGATCCGTGCCTACCGACAGGCCTGGGCTGAGGCAGGGCATACCCGTCAGCCACGCGTTTCGGTCAGCCGCAGTATTTTTGCCCTGATGGACGATCGCGACCGGATGTATTTCGGCTCAAGCCGCAATGAGAGCGACAGCGTGGGCTATCTGGATGAGAAAACGCGGGCCATTTTCGGGCGCAGCTATGCCGCAGAGCCAGACAAACTGATTGAACAGTTGAAAAAGGATGAAGCGATCGCGGAAGCGGATACGCTGTTACTTACCGTGCCGAATCAGCTGGGCGTGGAATACAACGCACATGTGATCGAGTCCATCCTGAAACATGTCGCACCGGAAATGGGATGGCGCGATCGCAATGCGTAATCTGGCCCTCTGGTATCGCCGGTTTGGTGAGCCTGAATCGGTACTGCAAGCGGAAACCGCACCATTGTCGCCGCGACAGCCGGGAGAGATACGCGTGCGCATGCTTTTTTCTCCGGTGAACGCCTCCGATCTCATCCCCATCACCGGGGCATATCGCCATCGCACGCCGCTGCCTGCGATAGCCGGTTATGAAGGGGTCGGAATAGTGACCGAAACGCCCGCCGCTTATCCGGCGCTGCTGGGCAAGCGGGTCCTGCCGTTACGGGGGCAGGGTACCTGGCAGCGCTATGTCGACTGCCCGGCGGCGTATGCGGTTCCCGTCCCGGACGACGTCGACTCGCTTCTTGCCGCGCGGGGATATATCAACCCGCTTGCCGCACAGATGATGCTGGACCGCTATCCTCCGGTCGGGAAAACGGTGCTGCTCACCGCTGCCGGTTCTGACTGCGCCGTTCTGCTCGGGCAATGGGCACGCCAGGCGGGTGCAGAGGCGGTTTACGGGATCCATCGTTCGCCCGTGCACGCTCAACGTCTGGCTGAAATGGGGATCGTCCCGATTGCGCAACATGATACGACCGCCGTCAACGCTGCCGCCGCGCAAGCGGAGGTGGTGTACGACGCCACGGGCGGCAGCCTGGCGGAGACGATCCTGAGCGTGATGCCCGAAACCGGCACCTTTGTCTGCTACGGGCTACTCTCCGGGCAGACCCTCCGGCAGCAGCGGCCGTTGCCGCGCGTGGCGTGGTTTCACATTCGTAACTATCTGGACGCGCTGAGCGCTGAGGCGTGGCAGGCGGAGTTTCGGCGCATCTGGCCTAAACTGCGCGCCAGCCAGTGCAGCGATGTCACCCTCTACCCGCTGTCGGAATGGCAGCGGGCAGTGGGCAACTATCGCGAAGCGGGAAGAACGGGTAAGCCCATGCTGTCGATGGACAATTAATCGACCTTATGGCTCATGTCGCTCAGCAGTACAGCGATACTTTGTCCACCGGCGGTCTGCTCCAGGCCAATTTTGACAATAATTGTCAGCGGAACGGAGAGCAGCATGCCGACAGGCCCGAGCAGCCAGCCCCAGAAAATCAGGGACAGGAACACAACAAGGGTTGAAAGCCCCAGCCCGCGTCCCATTATCCGTGGTTCGAGAATGTTCCCGAAGACAAGGTTAATCACCAGATAGCCTGCCAGCAGAATCAGGGCATCATACAAACCGCTGAAAACCAGCACCTGAAGGATAGGGGGGATCGCCGCCAGCACGGAGCCGATGTTAGGAATATAGTTGAGCGCAAAGGCCAGCAGCCCCCAGACAAAGGCAAAACGTACATCCAGCGCGGCGAGCATCCCCCAGACCACTAATCCCGTCACCAGGCTGATGGCCGTTTTCAGCACCAGATAGCGTGAAACGCTGTCGAGCGCGCGCTGAATGGCGCCCATTCCCTCTACCGGACGCACCATGATGTGCTGGAGCTTTGCAGGCAGCTGTGGAACTTCCAGCAGCATAAACACAACCGTCAGGAACAGCAGGAAAATCGAGGTCATGGCGTTGGAGAGTTGTGCCAGCAGGCTGGTGACAATCGTCATGGCGGCATTCGGATCGATGTATTTAAGCAGTTCCTCAACCGAGACTTCGATACCCGCGCGTTGCAGCCAGGGTTCAATTTGCAGCAGCGGGGTCGCCAGGGAAGAGCGGTATGTCGGTAGCGTCCGCGCCAGCTCGTTCAGGGAGGTTCCCAGATAGGCGACTAACAGCACCATCGCAACGATAATAATACTGATAAGCAGGCTTATCGCCAGCACACGCGGGATGCGCAGCCGCACCATTCGCTGCACTAGCGGATTGAGGATCACCGCGATAAAAAGCGCCAGGATAAAAGGCACGATGATATCGGCCGCAAAACGAACGCCGGTCAGAATGATCACCAGCATGCCCAGCATGATGACGATCTTAAGCCCGTTGAGGGTGATAATAGGTTTGGCCATGGACGTTCCTGAACAGTTTTTTATTTATAATAGAGGGGAAAGCGGATTAAAAAAACTAACCAAAATCAAACAGACTGGGTAAAGAAATGAAAAGGCTTTGAGTAAATTCCTGGCTTATGATACAAATCAGGCGTGTTCAACTACCGAGGACAATTTTCATCCGCAAAGACGAGAAGCAACACCGCGGATAATTGTAATTTTATGGACAATTTGTTCAGGACGTATTTTTCAAACAACTCTGCTCTGTTTTCAACCTCCCTCTGCCTGCTTTCTGGTGAGCAACACTGGCGTTCCGCGCTATAGTCACGTCTTCTGCCTGAGCTAGCGCTATGCGCTTAGCTAACTGATTTAATTCCCAATTTTTTGGTTTGCTGTCCGCAGCGAGCCTCGATGGATTATATTCTCAAGCAGGAGAAAAAACATGTTTTACTGGATTTTATTAGCTCTGGCGATCGTCGCTGAAATTACCGGCACCTTGTCGATGAAATGGGCAAGCGTGAGTGATGGCAGCACCGGTTTTATTTTGATGCTGGTCATGATTACGCTTTCCTATATTTTCCTCTCTTTTGCGGTTAAAAAAATCGCGCTGGGCGTGGCATACGCATTGTGGGAAGGTATTGGTATTTTATTGATTACGCTGTTTAGCGTCATGTTATTTGATGAAACCCTGACGACAATGAAAATTGCCGGGCTGACGACCCTGGTCGCAGGTATCGTGCTGATTAAATCGGGTACACGCAAACCGGCAAAACAGCAGAAGGAGCAGACCCATGCAGCAGTTTGAATGGATCCACGCGGCCTGGCTGGCTTTCGCCATCGTTCTGGAAATTATTGCCAACGTCTTTCTGAAGTTCTCCGACGGTTTTCGTCGCAAAGCCTACGGCCTGTTATCGATTGCCGCGGTTCTGGGGGCGTTTAGCGCCCTGTCGCAGGCGGTGAAAGGCATCGATCTGTCCGTGGCCTATGCGCTGTGGGGGGGCTTCGGTATTGCCGCCACCCTGGCGGCAGGCTGGATTATGTTCGGGCAGCGTTTAAACAATAAAGGCTGGATAGGGCTGGTATTACTGCTCGCCGGCATGATCATGATTAAACTGGCCTGAGTGACCTACTGCTGCGCCAGGGCTTCCAGCCGGTCGCGAAAACCGGTCACCGACAACGCCCGGTTATCGGCGCGCCAGCGGTCTTTCGCCGCTGGCGCAGAACTCTGAACGCCAATCAGCTGCCAGCCGTTATCGGTTTTTAACATCAGGGGCGATCCGCTATCACCCGGTAGCGTATCGCACTGATGCGACAGTACGCTGTTTTGCGCCCAGCCCGTCACCACGCAGTCCGTATGGGTGTACAGCGAATCGAGGTGATCAACAGGATAACCTGATTGCGTCACTTTTCGATCGGCGGCTTTCAGGGCGGCGGTGAGCGCGGCCTTATCGCCATCAAAGAGCGGCAGCGGGGTGATCCCGGACGGCGGATAACGTAAAACGATCAGCCCGAAATCCCAGGAGGCCGCCCCGGGCGGCACAATCCAGCCATCGCCATCCGGTTTCAGGCGTTTGCCAAGCGACGGATCCACTCGCCCCTCAATACCGTGAATTTCGTAGCGCCATATTCCTTTTTGCGACACAAAGCGCAGGGCGATCGCTTTATCCGGTTTGCCTTCAGGCGGCATTAACAGGCAATGACCCGCCGTCAGCGCAAGGCGTGGCGTAATGAGGGTTGCGGTACATAAATTGCCGCTGGCGGTTTCCAGTTGCCCGATGGCATCCCAGGGCGATTCGGTAGGATCGGTGACACGCGTACGATCGTCATGACCAAAAAACAGCGTCTTTACCTCTTTGGCGCTAATGGCGTCATCGTCGCCATCATCCGCATGTGAAAAGCCAGCAAAAAGGCTAAACGTTCCCAGTAACAACACAACAGATTTACGCATATCACACTCTGGTGGGGGTAATTATGATTATTAAAAGTGAACCCTATGAAAATACTATAGACGCGACGGCGAGAAAGTGGGAGTAAAATCAGCGTGCTACATTCAGGAAAGATAAAAGTGGCTGGCGATGAGCGCGCATAAAATTAGCAGGATAAGAATGAACTCAAACCGATAGCGCCGCAGCATACGCCCTCCGGATAAAAAAACGGCGCTGACCGCAAACCCGTTCAGCGCCGGTTTACCAACGTGCCCCGAAGGGCACGGTTAAGCTTGTACTCTTACGCTGCTGGCTGTGCAGCAGGTTTAGCCGCTTCGTGTTTTGCCGCTTTTTTGTGATGCTTTTTAGCCGCCTGGGCTTTCTGCTCTACCGCAGGTTTTGCCGCTTTTTTGTGGTGCTTTTTCGCGGCCTGCGCTTTCTGTTCTGCCGCTGGTTTAGCCGCTTTGTGATGTTTTTTATGGTGAACCGTTTTGGCCGGAGCAGCGGTGGATGCCGCAGGCGCTGCGGTGGCGGTAGTTTCAGCCGCGAATGCAGCGGAAGACAGACCCATAGCAGCGGCAACAACCAGAGCTAATACTTTTTTCATTTTCAAACCCTCGAATTTGGTTTCTCATTTAACCCCACTGCGGGGCCGTTGAAATAACTATATCCCTGTAAATTCGGGGTTTCCGTGAGTGATTGGTATCGGCGTGTAACCATATGTACAACGCCGGGGTGGGCCCCCCGGCGCGTTCGGTTACAGATAGCGGGACGTCAGGTGTTCGCGGAAGTAGCGGATATTCAGATCTTCACCTGTAGCCTGGGTGATGAGTTGCGACGTGCTGAAACGGCTGCCGTGCTGCCAGATATTCTGACGCAGCCAGTCAAACAGCGCCGAGAAATCGCCCCCGGCAATGGATGCCTGCAACCCGGGCAGCGCAGTTTTGGCGGCATGGAACAGCTGTGCCGCATACATTGCCCCCAGCGTGTAAGACGGGAAGTAGCCAAAACCGCCGTCGGTCCAGTGGATATCCTGCATACAGCCGTTGCGGTAGTTATCTTTGGTGGATAACCCAAGCCACGCCTGCATTTTCTCATCCCATAACGCGGGAATATCATCGACTTCAATTTCGCCATTGATTAGCGCGCGCTCGATCTCATAGCGCAGCACCACATGCGCCGGATAGCTCACTTCATCCGCATCAACGCGGATGTAGCCCGGCTTCACGCGCTGGTTCCAGGCAATAAAATTCTCTTCGCTGAATGCCGCCTGGCTGCCGAAACGGGCATGAACCGCCGGAAGCAGATGCTTCAGGAAAGCGTCGCTGCGGCCCAGCTGCATTTCAAAGAACAAGCTCTGGGATTCATGGATCGCCGTAGAGCGCGCCAGCGCAACGGGCTGGCCGGCCCACGCTCGCGGAAGGTTTTGCTCGTAGCGGGCATGTCCGGTTTCGTGGATCACGCCGAAAAGCGCGCTGAGCAGTTCATCTTCATCGTAACGCGTGGTGATACGTACATCTTCCGGCACGCCGCCGCAGAACGGGTGAGCGCTAACGTCCAGACGACCGCCATTAAAATCGAAGCCAAGCATTTTCATCGCTTCCAGGCCCAGCTCGCGCTGCGTGGCGGTCGGGAAGGGACCCTGTGGCGGAACGAACGATCGTTGAGCCTGTTTTTCCACAACTTTTGCCAGCAGCTCCGGCAGCCAGGACTTCAGATCGCCGAACAGCACATCCAGGCGAGCGCTGGTCATGTCGGGTTCAAAGATATCCAGCAGCGCGTCGTAAGGCGTGCAGCCTTTAGCCTCAGCGCGCAGGCGGGCCTCTTCACGACTGAGTTTCACCACCTCTTTCAGGTTGGCTGAAAAGCCCTGCCAGTCGTTGGCCGGACGCTGAGTGCGCCACGCGTGTTCACACCTGCTGCCCGCCAGCGATTTGGCCTCCACCAGCGATTCCGGCAGTAAAGTGGCCTGCTGGTAGTGGCGTGTCATTTCACGCAGGTTGGCCTGCTCAACGTCGTTCAGATCTTCGTCTGCCGCCGCCGCCAGCCATTCACCCACTTTTTTATCGGTCAGGATCTGATGTTGCAGGACGCTCATCTCCGCCAGCGCTTCACCGCGCGCGGCGCTGCCGCCTGGCGGCATCATGGTGAACATGTCCCAGCTGGCGATGGAGGAGAGGTGCGAGAAGCGGGAGAGGCGCTGGAAGGTTTTGGTAAGAGATTGATAAAAATGGTTATTTTTCATTCTGTGCTCTCGTTGTGTTTGAATGTCATAACGAGCATACAGAGGTTCATATCTGATTAAAACATATGTTACTTATTCAAATGACGTTGATATTCTATGTTATCGAATAATCTGCGCAAATAAATAATGTTGTTTATATTGATTGGGTGAATTATTTGGATGTTGAAAATAGCTCTCATAGTCAAATATAGAAGAGTGTATAGGAATATTCTTATCTGGCGCGATATTCAATGCGTCAAAGTCAATTAATAGGCAACTCTTATAATGAATAAATTTATTTTCTGCGCGATTGCAGCGCCTTTGCTAAGTGGCTGCGCGATGCAACCCGTTCCTTCTCAGTATAGAAATGCCACAATTACCCTTATTGGGCATAGTAAGGCAGAAGCAATGACTGATTTAGGGATACCAACACGTACAATGCCCATCAATGGCAGTCAGACGATGTATCAGTGGGACAGTAATCAGGGGACAACGTCTGTCGGTTCTTTTAGTACTGATACTTATGCTGTGGCGGTGAGTGGTTCCAGTTATCAGGGATATGGTAACGGTTTTTCTGGTGGGGCGGTTGGAACATCTGACACCACTGGAAATTATGGCAGTGCTACGGCAACTCATATTTGTGCATTGTCATTATCAATAGATAATAAAACTGATAAAGTACTTTCGGGCACCTTCAATGGAACTGTTGATGAAGCTTGCATGAATCATTTTAGCAATGTTATTACATTGGACCCTAACGCGGTTAATGCTAATAAAGCAGCAATAATGCATAACCAGCATGTAAAAGAGGCTAAAGCAGTGGTGGGTGTATTGGCTATTGTTGGCGCAGGTATTGCCGCTTACAATACTCGTTGATTTAAGTCATTTAAAACGAAAGGCCATCAAATTTGGCCTTTCGTAATATGCAATATCGTCAGTTCAATTAAATTTAATGCAGTCGTTTATGCAGGCTCGCGCCCACCAGCAGTGCCGCGCACAACATCAGCGCGATAAATCCGCCCACGCCGTTCCAGCCGTAGTTATGCCAGAACACCCCGCCGAGCGTACCGGCTATGCTGGAACCGAGATAGTAACTGAACAGATACAGTGACGAAGCGGCTTTGTTGAATAAATCGAACTTTTGCTGAGTTGAAGGATCAGATCACGCATCTTCCCGACAACGCAGACCGTTCCGTGGCAAAGCAAAAGTTCAAAATCACCAACTGGCCCACCTACAATAAAGCCCTCATCAACCGTGGCTCCATAACTTTCTGGCTGGATGATGAAGCTATTCAGGCCTGGTATGAGTCAGCAACACCTTCTTCACGAGGCAGACCTCAGCGCTATTCTGACCTTGCCATCACGACTGTGCTGGTCATTAAACGCGTATTCAGGCTGACCCTGCGCGCTGCGCAGGGCTTTATTGATTCCATTTTTTCTCTGATGAACGTTCCGCTACGCTGCCCGGATTACAGCTGTGTCAGCAGGCGGGCAAAGTCGGTTAACGTCAGTTTCAAAACGTTCACCCGGGGTGAAATCGCGCATCTGGTGATTGATTCCACCGGGCTGAAGGTCTTTGGTGAAGGCGAGTGGAAAGTCAAAAAGCATGGCCAGGAACGCCGTCGTATATGGCGAAAGTTGCATCTGGCAGTTGACAGCAACACACATGAAATCATCTGTGCAGACCTGTCGCTGAACAATGTGACGGACTCAGAAGCCTTCCCGGGTCTTATCCGGCAGACTCACAGAAAAATCAGGGCAGCATCGGCAGACGGCGCTTACGACACCCGGCTCTGTCACGATGAACTGCGGCGTAAGAAAATCAGCGCGCTTATCCCACCCCGAAAAGGTGCGGGTTACTGGCCCGGTGAATATGCAGACCGTAACCGTGCAGTGGCTAATCAGCGAATGACCGGGAGTAATGCGCGGTGGAAATGGACAACAGATTACAACCGTCGCTCGATAGCGGAAACGGCGATGTACCGGGTAAAACAGCTGTTCGGGGGTTCACTGACGCTGCGTGACTACGATGGTCAGGTTGCGGAGGCTATGGCCCTGGTACGAGCGCTGAACAAAATGACGAAAGCAGGTATGCCTGAAAGCGTGCGTATTGCCTGAAAACACAACCCGCTACGGGGGAGACTTACCCGAAATCTGATTTATTCAACAAAGCCTGACGAAGCCTGACCTTTGGCGCGGCGCGCGCGTGGGCCAATCCAGCTGCTGGCAACGGAATGCGCGGCAAAGAAGCCCGCAGAGAAGAGCAGCATTCCGGCAAAAATCAGCCACAGGGAAGAGAAAAGCGTCATCAGCAGTCCGAACAGCATCACGGCGGTGGAAACCAGCATCACCGGACCACGACCGAAGCGCGCGGTCATGGCGCCCGCTTTTGGCGAACTCCATGTCCCGGTGAGATATGCCACAGAGAGCAAACCCACCAATGCCTGACTAAGATGCCACGGTGAAAGCATCAGACGATAGCCGATGTAATTAAACAGCGTCACGAACGAGCCCATCAGCAGGAAACCGGTCAGGAACAAACGGGGCAGCCCTTGATCGCGCCAGTGCAGACGAAAGTTGATAAATAACGTTTTCGGACGCAGGGAGGTCGGGCGGAAATGGCGCGATTCCGGCAGGATTTTCCAGAACATCAGCGCCGAAGCGAGGGCGAAGCAGCCGATAACGGCCAGTGCAATGCGCCAGTTAAAGAAATCAGTAAACACACCGCTGAGCAGGCGTCCGCTCATCCCGCCGATAGAGTTCCCGCTAATGTATAGCCCCATGGAGAAGGCCACGAAGCTCGGGTGGATCTCCTCGCTGAGATAGGTCATCCCGACCGCCGCCACGCCGCTGAGGGATAACCCAATCAGCGCGCGCATGACCAGAATGCCGTGCCAGCTGGTCATCATGGTGGACAGCAAGGTACACACGGAGGCCAGCATTAACGCCGTTACCATGACCTGCTTACGTCCGATGGCATCCGAAAGTGGCCCGGTGAACAGCAGACCGATCGCCAGCATCCCGGTTGAAATGGAGAGCGAAATACTGCTGCTGGCTGGCGACACGCCAAATTCATGCGACAGGACCGGCAGGATCGGCTGAACGCAGTAGAGCAGGGCAAAAGTGGCGAGACCTGCTGAGAAGAGCGCCAGCGTGACGCGCATAAACTGGGGGGTACCACGTTTAATAAACTGAACCGGCTGCGGTGCTGCGGGTAAATCATCAATGTCGCTGGCCGGCGCGATATCAACGGTCGTTGTACGGCTCACACATAATCCTTGCTTAAACATCCCCGTGGTTTCTGGTGACGGGTATGACCACAAGATTAGGGTAGGAAAATGTAAATATTCTGTCTAATATATTAATAATCTCAAATGATACTTTAAAAATATGAATATCGAGCTGCGCCATCTGCGCTATTTTGTCGCCGTCGCCGAAGAGCTGCATTTTGGTCGTGCGGCGGCAAGGCTGAATATCTCTCAGCCACCGCTAAGCCAGCAGATCCAGATCCTGGAGCAGCAGGTCGGGGCGCGTCTGCTGGCGCGAACCAACCGCAGCGTGAGCCTGACGGCGGCGGGAAAACAGTTTCTCGCCGATAGCCGGCAGATCCTGAGTATGGTGGAGGACGCCGCCGCCAGAGCGGAACGGCTTTATCTTGGGGAGACGGGGGAGCTGCGCATCGGGTTTACCTCATCGGCCCCCTTTATCAGCGCTGTTTCACAAACGCTATCCTCGTTTCGCCGTAACTTTCCGGATGTGCATATTCAGACGCGCGAAATAAATACCCGGGAGCAGATATCGCCGCTTAACGAAGGATCGCTCGACCTGGGGCTGATGCGTAACACGCAGTTGCCTGATACCCTGGCGTGGCAGGTGATCCTCCGCGAACCGCTGATGGCGATGATCCCCCGGGATCATCCGCTCGCCGCGCAGCACAGCGTCTCGCTGGCTGAACTGGCGAAAGAGCCGTTTGTCTTTTTTGACCCACAGGTGGGTACCGGGTTGTATGACGATATTCTTGGTCTGATGCGGCGATATGGCCTTGTCCCGACTATCGCGCAGGAGGTGGGGGAAGCCATGACGATCATTGGTCTCGTTGCCGCAGGGCTTGGCGTATCGATTCTCCCGGCCTCATTTAAACGGGTACAACTGGCGGAAATGCGCTGGGTGAAGATAGCCGAGCAGGATGCAGTCTCAGAGATGTGGCTGGTGTGGTCTAAACATCATGAACAGAGCCATGCGGCACAGCGTTTCAAAGAACAATTAATTACCGCTTCTCGCGGGCATTATTTATAGGGAAAAGTGGGCGAAAATGTGCAGTAAATCACATGGCTAAGTAAAAATTTGACGTCAGCCATTGAAGTGCTTCACCATAGCCCTCAGTTTATTTCGAAGCTCGAAAATAAGGGAGTACGAGGTGGTTGCTGATAGTCAGCCAGGGCATATCGATCAGATCAAGCAGACCAACGCGGGTGCCGTTTATCGCCTGATTGATCAGCTTGGTCCGGTTTCGCGTATCGATCTTTCGCGCCTGGCACAACTGGCACCCGCCAGTATTACCAAGATTGTCCGCGAAATGCTGGAAGCCCATCTGGTTCAGGAGACAGAAATTCAGGAGCCGGGCAGCCGTGGCCGTCCGGCGGTAGGGCTGGTGGTGGAAACGGAAGCCTGGCACTACCTGTCGCTGCGGATTAGCCGCGGGGAAATCTTCCTCGCGCTGCGCGACCTCAGCAGCAAGCTGGTGGTGGAGGACCGGCTGGAACTCCCGCTTAATGCAGAGCAACCACTTCTCGATGCCATTCTGACCCACATCGACCAGTTCTTTATTCGTCACCAGCAGCGTCTTGAACGTTTAACGGCGATTGCGATCACCCTGCCGGGAATTATTGATACCGAAAATGGCATTGTTCACCGCATGCCGTTTTATGAAAACGTCAAAGAGATGCCGCTGGGCGACGTGCTGGAAAACCACACCGGTGTGCCGGTCTACATTCAGCATGATATCAGCGCCTGGACGATGGCGGAGGCATTGTTTGGTGCCTCCCGGGGCGCACGCGACGTAATTCAGGTGGTGATTGATCATAACGTTGGCGCAGGTGTGATCACCGACGGGCGTCTGTTGCATGCTGGCAGCAGTAGCCTGGTGGAGATCGGCCATACGCAGGTCGATCCGTACGGAAAACGCTGCTACTGCGGTAACCATGGCTGTCTGGAGACGATTGCCAGCGTCGAAAGCGTGCTGGAGCTGGCGCAGGTGCGGCTCAGCCAGTCGATGAGCTCCACGCTGCACGGTCAACCGTTAAGCGTCGAGGCACTGTGCGCTGCGGCAAGGCAGGGCGATCTGCTGGCGAAGGACATTATTACCGGCGTGGGCAATAATGTCGGGCGCATTCTGGCCATTATGGTGAACCTGTTTAACCCGCAAAAAATACTGATCGGCTCCCCGCTCAGCCAGGCGGCGGATATCCTCTTTCCGGCGATTTCCGCCTGCATCAATCAGCAGGCGCTTCCCGCGTACAGTAAAAACATCGTGGTCGAAAGTACGCAATTTTCCAACCAGGGTACGATGGCCGGCGCCGCGCTGGTAAAAGATGCGATGTACAACGGCTCGTTACTGATTCGTTTGCTACAGGGCTAACTCTTTTCCAGAGATGTACGAAAAATTGCGCTATCTCAAGCCCGGTAGCGCACGCATCCCGTAGACTTTCCCCACTGAATTATTTACCTGGTTTATATTTTGAAGCATACCCAAGAGGTGGAATGAGTCATGCTTAAGCGTTTCTTTATTACTGGTACGGATACGTCTGTCGGGAAGACAGTCGTATCCCGCGCGTTACTTCAGGCCCTGGCGGCAAGCGGTAAACGCGTTGCAGGATACAAGCCGGTTGCAAAAGGCAGTAAAGAGACGCCAGAAGGGCTGCGCAATAAGGATGCCCTGGTTCTGCAAAGCGTCTCGTCTCTGGAACTGCCTTATGATGCCGTTAATCCTATCGCCTTAAGCGAAGAGGAAAGCAGCGTCGCTCACAGTGGGCTTATCAACTACAGCCTGCTTTCTGATGGCCTGGCAAATCTGAGTGAAAAGGTTGACCACGTTGTCGTTGAAGGGACCGGCGGCTGGCGCAGCCTGATGAACGATTTACGTCCCCTTTCCGAATGGGTGGTGCAGGAGCAGTTGCCGGTGATTATGGTCGTGGGCATTCAGGAAGGGTGCATCAACCATGCCTTGCTGACGGCGCAGGCTATCGCTAATGACGGCCTGCCGCTGATTGGTTGGGTGGCGAACCGTATTAACCCGGGCCTTGCGCACTACGCTGAAATCATCGATGTGCTGAGCAAAAAGCTGCCTGGCCCGCTGGTGGGCGAACTGCCTTATCTGCCCCGCGCCGAGCAGCGCGAATTAGCGCACTACATCGATCTCTCGGCTTTCGGCGGTATGCTGGCCGTAGATCGAGTCGTGGCGTAGCGTTCTCGACAATACCGACGCCACAACACAGGCAACCAGCAAACCGGGAAGTAAAAAATACTGCCCGGTCATCTCACATACCATCAAGGCCGACATGATTGGCGCATGCGTTGTGGCGGCGAGCAGCGTCGCCATACCCGCCAGTCCGAGCAGGATCGCCGTCTCAGAGCCAGGAAACCACAGCGCAAAGATCTGCGCAAACAGCATTCCCGTTGCCATACCGACAAACAAGGTTGGCGTGAACACGCCTCCCGGCGCGCCGGACCCGCTGCTTGCCAGCACCGCCAGCAGCTTGCAAATAAAGACGCCAGCAATCACCGACAGCAGCGGCGGTGACTGCAAAAACGCCTGAACCACGCTATAGCCATTCCCCCATACCTTCGGCGTTAGCAGCGACAGCAGCCCGACGATCAGACCACCCAGCGCCAGCTGCCACGGCGGTGAAAGTTTGAGACGCAGAAACAGCCTGTGGCTGGCCGCCATCAGCCACATCAGCAGCGGGCCGCAAACGCCAGCCAGCAGACCCACGCCAACGATCAGGAAATAATCCACCGCCGTAAGCATCTCGCTGAGATGGACATCATATAGCGTATTCGCGCCGGGACTTAACAGGCGCGTGGTCAGCAGGGCCACTACAGCAGCAATCACCACCGGGCCGAGGGAGGCCAGCATCAGCGTGCCAAACAGGATCTCTGCGATAAACAGGCTGCCCGCCAGCGGCGCATGATAGGCGCTGGCCATCCCGGCGGCGGCACCGCAGGCGATCCACAGTTTCCATTCGGATTTCGGCGTACAACGTTGTGCAAAAAAGGAGGCGGCGAGGGCAGCAAGCAGGATCATGGCGCCTTCACGGCCGATGGCGCTGCCGCTGGCGACCACCAGCAACGACGCGAGGGATTTCACCAGGCTGGCGCCGTAATCAAACTGGCCGTCACCCGTCTCAAGCGCTTCCATATAATCGGTGGGGGCGTGGGGACGTTGTGCCGTCATGCGCTGCCATCCCCACAGTAGCATTCCCGCGGCCAGACCACCCAGCGCAGGCGTCAGCGCCCGCCGCCAGGGTGATAACGCGGCTGCGGCGTTCACCAGACTTCCGCTTTCGTTGCTGAGAAATAGCCACTCCAGCAGATACATGCTGTGGCGGAACACCGCAACGGCCAGCGCCGCCAGCACGCCGGTGACGGTAGCAATCAGGAGACGACGAAACATCGCGCGGATGTCGGGGTAAGCGTGAAGACGTTGCATGAAGTCGTGATTTAACGGGGACGATACAATATTGTGGCGGTAAATCGGGAGGTTAGCAAAAGGTATGCGTGCGGAAAAAGGCCGGGCAGTACCCGGCCTGAATGCTTAACTCTCGCTATGAATATTCAACGCCCGGCGCGTACGCCCTGAGCTCAAATACTCCGCAATATAATCCTGGGATATTTCGCCGTTATAGCGTCCGTCCTCGTCCACAATCGGCATCCAGCTGGTGTTGCTCTCATACAGGCGAGAAAGCACCACGCGCAGGTTATCCTCGGCCTTACCGGTCATGCGGAACGGATGCAGAATATCCCCGCAGCTGCCGCTGGCGTTACGCGCTTCGCGGCGCTTCACAAAGCCGAGCGGTTTGCCGTGCTCATCAACCACGGTAATGGCGCGAATATCGTTGTCATCCATGGTGGCGAAGGCCTCCGGCAGCGGCGTCGATTCGCGTACCGTAATGGTAGGCTGCTGGTCGGTGACGTCGCCCGCCGATACCAGCAGCAGGCGTTTCAACGTCCGGTCCTGGCCAACAAACGAGCCAACAAACTCATTCGCGGGTTTCGCCAGCAGCTCGTCCGGGCTGGCGCACTGCACGATACGTCCCTGACGGAAGACGGCAATACGGTCGCCCAGCTTCAGCGCTTCGTCAATATCGTGGCTCACCAGCATCACGGTCTTTTTCAGCTTGCGCTGCATCTCCAGGAACTGGTTCTGGATCACCTCACGGTTAATCGGGTCGACCGCGCCGAACGGTTCATCCATCAGCAGGACCGGAGGATCCGCTGCCAGCGCGCGGATGACGCCGATACGCTGCTGCTGACCGCCGGACATTTCGCGCGGATAGCGGTGAAGGAATTTATGCGGATCCATTGCCACCATATCCATCAGCTCCTCGGCACGGGATTTACAGCGCGCTTTATCCCAACCCAGCATGCGCGGCACGACGGTAATGTTCTCTTCGATGGTCATGTTGGGGAACAGGCCAATTTGCTGGATCACGTAGCCAATGTTGCGACGCAGGGTCACGGTGTCCATTCCGCTGGTGTCTTCGCCGTTAATCAGGATCGTCCCGCTGCTTGGCGTAATGAGACGGTTGATCATCTTTAGGGTAGTGGTTTTCCCGCAGCCGGACGGGCCGAGCAGCACGCACATTTCCCCTTCAGGCACGTTCAGGTTGACGTTGTCGACGGCCTTAAACGTCTGGCCGTGTTTCTGTGAAAATTGTTTGGTGAGGTTTTCCAGTTTTATCATTATCGAATCCCCTTCGGAGTCAGTACCACCTGCAAACGGTGCAGCAACCAGTCGAGCACAATCGCTAAAAGACAAATCATCAGCGCGCCCGCAATCAACATACGAATATCACTCCCGCCAATACCGTTAAGCAGCAGCAGGCCCAGCCCGCCCGCACCGATCACGGCGGCAATCGCCATGACGCCGATGTTCATCACCACGGCGGTGCGGATGCCGCCAAAAATCACCGGCAACGCCATCGGGATTTCCACCCAGCGCAGACGCTGCCAGAAGGTCATGCCGATGCCGCGTCCCGCTTCACGCAGGCCCGGCGGCAGGCTGTCGAGCGCCGTGTGGGTGTTACGCACAATCGGCAGCAGCGAATAGAGGAACACCGCCGTAATCGCGGGCAGGGCGCCAATGCCCTGACCGATCAGCGAAAAGAGCGGGATCATCAGGCCGAAAAGCGCAATTGACGGGATGGTGAGCACAATGGTGGCAATTCCCAGCACCGGCGTTGCCAGCCATTTATGGCGGACAATTAAAATGCCCAGCGGCACGCCAATAATAATCGCCAGGCCCACGGCGAGCGCCACCAGCCACAGGTGTTGCAGCGTCAGGGTTAAGAGATAGTCCCAGTTGTCGAGAATATAGTGAATCGTCTCCATAGCGCCTCCTACAGCAACTGTTTGCTACGCAGGAAATCACGGGCGACCTGCTGCGGTGACTGATGGTCGATATCCACCTTCTTATTCAGTTCGGTGATAACGTCATTATTGAGCTGGGCTGATAGGGTGTTCAGCGCCTCCTCCAGCCCCGGATTAGCCTCCAGCGTGTCTTTTCGAACAACTGGCGTCACGGCATAACTCGGGAAGAAGCCTTTGTCATCTTCCAGCACTTTAAGATCGAAGCCCTTTACGCGCCCGTCGGTGGTGTAGATCAGCCCCGCATCGACAAACCCGTGGCGCACCGCGTTATAGACCAGGCCCGGATCCATCTGGCGGATCTGCGGGCGGTCCAGCTCCATGTTGTAGGCTGCCTGCAACGGTTTCATCCCGTCGCTGCGCCCGGCAAATTCCAGGTCAAGGCCCAGCAGCCAGTTGTTATCCGGATCGGTTTTACGGATCTGCTCAATCTTTGCCACCATCTCAGACATGGTATTGATATGTTCAGCCTCGGCGCGCTTGCGCTGCATGGCAAAGGCATAGGTATTGTTCATATCGGCAGGTTTAAGCCACACCAGACCGTGCTTCGCATCGAGGCGTTTCACCGTCTCGTACGATTCCTGCGGCGACATGCGTTTGTTGATGTGGTTGAAGATGATCAGCGAGGTGCCGGTATACTCCCAGGTCATATCAATCTGCTTGTTGATCATCGCGTTACGGGAAATCACCGTTGCAATATTGGTCTGAGGCTGTACCTGAAACCCTTTCTTTTGCAGATACTGCACGGTCATGGCCGAGAGAATGTGCTGCTCGGTAAAGCTCTTGGTGGCCAGGATCAGCGGCGCGGCGAGCGCCTGGCTGGTGAAAAGCGCGGCGGCGCATAGCGCCGTCAGCCCGGAAAACAGTCTCATAGAAGCTCCTTGTTATAATTATCGCGCGAGATGCGGGCTCAGTAATCGGCCCAGTGCCGCCAGCAGCGTATCCAGAATCAGGGCGAACAGAGCGGTGGCCGCCGCGCCCAGGATCAGCGTCGGGAAATCATTCAGATAGATCCCAGGGAAAATCAGCTCGCCGTAGCTGCTGGCGCCAATCAGGAATGCCAGCGGTGCGGTACCGACGTTAATCGCAGTGGCAATGCGAATACCGGAAAGCATCACCGGCCAAGCGTTTGGGATCTCAACCTGACTCAGGCGCTGCCATTTGGTCATGCCGATACCGTTTGCCGCTTCCAGCAACGACGCGGGAACAGAGCACAGCCCGGCATAGGTGTTACGCACAATCGGCAGCAGAGAGGCCAGAAAGAGGGCGATAATGGCCGGTTTATCACCGATGCCAATCACCACCATCGCCAGTGCCAGAACGGCCAGCGGCGGCAGGGTGTTGCCCACGTTAAAGATTTGCATCACATATTCGGCGATACCACGCGCGGCCGGACGGCTCAGCAGAATCCCGCTTGGAATACCCACCAGCAGGGCAAAGAACATGGATGAAAAGACCAGAATCAGGTGCTGTTGCCCGAGGTAAATCAGGTCAACCTGGCGCGCCTTAATCGTCTCCAGTCCAATTCCCCAGGTGAGGAGAGCGAGAACCACGATAATCGCGCCGACAAAAAGCAGCGAACGTTTAAGTAATGGGTGCATTGCGGTGTGTCTCCCTGTGCGCATGCGTTATAGCAACCACCGGTTGCCTGTTGTTATGCCATGTTTCGGCAGGGGTATTTCACCTATAGCAAGCGAAACGGAAGGGTTCCAGCGAAGGGGGTAAATCAGTAACCCTATGAAATTAGTGACAACCTGAGTGAAGCCTTATGGCATAAGGGCTGTCAGTGGGCAGGCAGAATAGTCTTAAAGAAGTACGCCTTACGTGACAACGTCACATAAAGCGTGCTGATTATACCTGTCGACTGAGCGCGGCGCGCACCTTGCGTACGCGCCACGAGATGCGGACGATAGAGAAGGCGGCGACGATTACCAGCAACAGGCCCAGCGCCAGCATCGCGTGGAATCCAAACTCTCTGAACAGGATCAGCCCCGCGATCCCGCCGCTGATAAAGGAGAAAAGGGTAGTTAAATGGGTTTTGAGCTGACTCTTTTGCGCGGCCGTATCTTTGGAGTAATCCCGGCGCAGCATGGCGACCATAACGGAGGCCAGCGAAATGCCCGCATCGGTCAGCGTGCCGGTGATGTGCGTGGATCTCACCCGACCGCCGGATAGTTGAGTGGAGGTGGAATTATGAATTCCCATCAACCCGCACAGGAAAATAATAATCTCCTGATTCGTGGCGAAGGAGTGAAAATACATTTCGTACAGGGATACCCCGGCCAGTAATAGCCCTTCAACAAACAGAACCTGGCTGAATACCAGCCTGACGTTATGGATAATCCCCCAGATAACAATAATCCGCGCAGCGATGGCGCCTGAGACAAACGAAAGAATAATGGCGCCAAAGAAAAGAATATCGCTGAGATCGGTGGAGGAAACTTCGCTGGATAGCTGCGAGGTATTGCCCGTCATATGCGAGGGAAAAAAACCGAACGCGCCCAGCGCAATGGCATTCAGCAGTCCCGCGGAGGTCGCCAGCCAGAGGGCAAGACGACGATCCTCCTGATGCGTTCGTTCTTTCTTTAATTTAATCAGCAAAGAATACCTCCGGTTTGAGCTTTGCCTGAATGCTCAAGCTAACAAAGCGATGTCGCTGGCTGACCAGGATATTGCTTAATTATTATTTCTACGGGAGGTGAGCGAGGTTTTGTAATTAAATAAAACAACCCTGTTAATATAAAGCCTTATTTCCGATGGCGCGACGTCGTAAAAGTCAGCACCCCTGCACTCAGGAGTAATATGCTGCTTAAAGCGAAGGTGCTCTGCCAGCCAAAGGTATCAAACACCACGCCACCCGCCGTTGAGCCAAGCGCAATGGAGAGTTGGATCACCGCGACCATTAGCCCGCCGCCAGCCTCGGCATCTTCCGGTAACGTACGGGCGATCCACGTCCACCAGCCCGTAGGGGCCGCAGTTGCCAGCATTCCCCAGAAACCTAACAGCAGGGCCACGATCCACAGGCTGTCCCCGGTGAGCATTAATACCCCTGCAATGAGCGCCATAAGCAGCGGTATGGCCATTAAGGTGGGGTAAAACGCGGCATTCAGGACCAGCGCGACGATCAGCGTGCCGATGAAACCTGCGATACCGATAGTGAGCAGGATCAGCGATAAGCCGGAAGGACTGACGTGGGTGACGGTTTCGAGGAAGGGGCGCACATAGGTAAATAACGCAAACTGTCCCATGAAGAACAGGCCGCACGCCATCAGACCCACCGAAACCGCAGGCTGGTGGAGCAGGCGAAATACGCTTTTACGTGGCGACGGCCGCTGGTTCCCGCCCATGTTGGGCAGGCTAAAATATTGCCAGATGAACGCCACAATCGCCACGGGAACCAGGCAAAGAAACGCGCCGCGCCAGCCAATGGTCGAGCCGAGATAACTGCCCAGCGGGGCGGCGACCACCGTCGCCAGCGCGTTGCCGCCGTTAAAAATCGCCAGCGCACGAGAGACCTGATGCTGAGGCACCAGCCGAATGGCGGTGGCAGCAGACATCGACCAGAAACCGCCGATGGCGATGCCGATCAGCGCCCGGCCTGCCATATACATCAAAGCGTTTGGGGCGAAGGCGATAATGATCCCTGACAGCGCCATCAGGACGGTCATGCCTGAAAGAAGATGTTTGCGATTCATATTCCCGGCAAGCCGGGAAAGAAAAAGGCTGGTCAGGACAGCCAGCGCACCAGAGAGGGCGATCCCCTGGCCAGCCGTCCCCTCTGTCACCCCTAAATCTCTGGCGAGGGGCGTGAGCAGACTGACGGGCATAAATTCCGAGGCAATGAGGACAAAAACGCACAGGGTCATGGCAAAAATACCGCCCCAGTGTGCACGCTCAGCATCACGGGATGAGGTTTGATTCAGTGTGGACATAGGTGTAATTCACGGCGAAGAGAAGATAAGCCCCCTGATTGCCGGGGGCTAAGAGAATTAATTCAGACTGGTTTTGAAAAACTGCCCGAACTGCGCGAACGGGATTTTCCCTGCGACGTTATCGTAGAGATCAACGTGATTCGCACCGGGAACAATCACCAGTTCCTTCTGTTTGCTGCCGACAGCTTTAAACGCATCTTCCGCAAAATAACGTGAGTGCGCGTTTTCACCGGTCACAATCAGCGTTGGGATGGTGATCTCCCCGGCATAGCTCAGCAGCGGCATATTCATAAAGGACAACGGCATGGTCGCGGTCCATGCGCCGGTGGAGTTTACGGAACGGGCATGGAAGCCGCGCGGCATACGGTAGTAATCATAGAACTCTTTCAGTACCGGATGCGGATCGGCGGGCAATGCTTCCGGCAGAATACGCCCGGCCGCCGTTACCTTACCGTTTTCATCGACATAAATATCGTGGCCGCCATGGGCGAAGGTGCCGCTTTCAGCATCTTTCCAGCGTTGCGCGTTCAGATACTGCAACACGGCCCGGCGATCGGCCGCTGAATAACGATCTCTCCCGTCGCCCACGCCGTGACCCATCGCGCGGCTCATATCGTACATTACGCTGGTGGCGACCGCCTTCACGCGGGTATCCATGGATGCCGCGTTCAGCGCCATACCACCCCAGCCGCAGATCCCGAGAATGCCGATACGGTTACGGTCGACTTCTTTCTGTAATCCGAGGAAATCCACTGCGGCGCTAAAGTCTTCGGTGTTGATGTCAGGGGAGGCAACGTTACGCGGCTGGCCGCCGCTTTCACCCGTGTAGGATGGGTCGAAGGCCAGGGTCACGAACCCCTGTTCAGCCAGAGTCTGGGCGTAAAGACCACTGGATTGTTCTTTTACCGCACCGAACGGTCCACTGACGGCAATCGCCGCCAGCTTCTGGTCGCCGCTGTTCCTGGGAATGTACAGATCGCCGACCAGGGTGATCCCGTATCGGTTCTCGAACGTCACCTTGCGGTGGTCGACTTTATTGCTCTCGGCGAAGGTCTTATCCCAGGTTGTCACCATCGAAACGGGGGCGGCAGGATTTCGTGTTTCTGCATAACTCATTGTTGTCACTCCACTTAATGATGCGCATAGCAGCAGCGCAACGGACAGTTTTTGGGTGAATGTTTGCATAAGAGGTACCGTGTGTTGTTGTAATGCGGTCATTATAGTTAGCAGAAATAGTGCTGATTAGAGGCCAAAGGATGCTAAGATTAATATCATATTGTTATGAATTGATGAGGCATGATGGCGAAGCGGGAAAACTACAATGAGCTGTATCTGTTTATCCAGGTGGTGCGGGAGGGAAGCTTCACGGCAGCCGCGCAACGGCTCGGGCTGGCACAATCCGGGATCAGTCGATCGGTTCGCGAGCTGGAAGAGCGGCTGGGCGTTCGGCTTCTGGTGCGTACCACGCGCAAACTGTCGCTGACCCACGCCGGGGAGCAACTTTACCAGACCGCTGGTTCAGCCTTTGATGCGCTCGATACCGGGCTGACCAGACTGGCGCATTACCGCCAGACGCCATCCGGCACGGTGCGCATTAATGCCAGCCAGCACGCCATCGAAAAATGCCTGCTGCCAAAGCTCGCTATCTTCAAACAGCGTTACCCGGATATCCGTCTGGAATTGATGAATGAGAGCCGGTTCGTGGATATCATTGCCGAGCGATTCGACGCGGGCGTCCGGCTTGGGCCGGAGGTGGGACAAGGCATGATTGCCGTGCGCATCACGCCCGATATGGAGATGGCTGTGGTTGCCGCTCCGGCGCATTTTCGGCGCTATGGTTTCCCGCAGACGCCCGCCGATCTGGATGCTCATCCCTGCATTGCCTACCAGTTTGCCGACGGTAACCACTATCAATGGGAGCTTGTTCAGGACGGGAAGCATGTTACTCACCGCCCGGAGGGGCAATGGGCCTTTTCCGACAGCTACATGGAGGCTGAAGCGGCCCGGCTGGGACTCGGGCTGGCCTATGTCCCGGTTGAGCTGGTGGCTGACGATCTGGAGCGTGGCACGCTCATACGCGTCTTACAGCGCTACAGCCTGCGGATGGACGGACTGTACCTCTATTATCCACACCGCAACGTATCCCCGGCGTTGAGAGCGGTGATTGATACGCTGAATATTTAGGGTGCCTCTTCGCTACGGTCTATACAGCCCCTACGTTTGTGATACGCTACTATTTTATATAGCGCAGCTCAACTAAGGCTCTGAAATGACAAAAATAATGCCAGAATATACGGTAGTTGACTTATCACGTTGGGCAAGAAAGGAACACTTTGAAGTATTTCAGGGCTTTGCTCAATCTACATTTAACCAAACGGTTCAGCTGGACATTACCGTGCTGCTAAAGCATATCAAAGAGGTTGGCTGGAAATTTTATCCTGCGATTATTTCCCTTATTTCTGACGTCGTAAACCGGCATCCGGAATTCCGTATGGCCATGAAGGATGATGAGCTTGTAATATGGAATGAGGTTCATCCAAGCTATACCCTTTTCCATAAAGAAACGGAGACGTTTTCATCGTTATGGAGTCATTACGATGGAAATATTCACCATTTTCAGCGCGTTTATGCAGAAGATGTCGCCCGCTATGGCAATATCCTTGCTTATTGGCCTAAGGAAGAGTCCCGGGAAAATATATTCTTCATATCGGATATTCCGTGGGTCAGCTTTAGCAGTTTCAACGTCAACGTCGCTAACATGCGGAATTTTTTTGCGCCCATGTTCACGTTTGGAAAATACTATAACCAGGATGGAAAAGTCTTGTTGCCTTTCGCCGTTCAGGTCCATCATTCTGTCTGTGACGGTTTCCATGTGGCCAGGCTGATCAACGAGTTACAAGAGTTGTGTGATAATTTACCGCACCATTCAGAGGCGCTCAACGTGTGATTCACGTGTTTTTAACATACGCCTGACGAGGGGAAATAATGGAACCGAATTTTACGCCAGAACAGATTGAAATGATTAACCGCATTGTTTTCGAGCAGATCGAGATCATGCATGAGAAAGTAGCTGAAATAATCGCAGATACAGAGACGGTGGCGCATCAGCGCCTGAAGGATAACGGGATCACTACGACAGATTTCTATCCTGCAAATAAAAACTTCCTGATGATGACCCTTGTACAAGATCTGATAGATAAAGTGCACGGGGGCGATAAGGACCTGGCCAAAACAATGATAACCATGGAAGCAAAAAGGCTGAATATCAGCGTAACCGTTGAGGCGGACAAATCAAGATAACAGGACGTATTTTCAGGGTTACGGTTGATGAATATAAGGTTCAGCCGACCTTAATAAAGCCGCGAGCCGTTTCCGGCCCGCGGCGGCAGGACAGGTGATGAGACGTTCTGACAATCAGGCGGCTTTGACGGCCCGGATTTTTTTGCTGCTGTCCGCATCTGATGCTGTTTTATCCGTTTCAGCATTGAGCTCGGGAAGCTTGCTGGTACGCAGGATATGCTGCACGGACTCTTTCTGCTCGGCGAGATAAAGACCAAGGTTCTCCGCCTGCGTTTCATCCATCTGCATTCCGCTTTGCAACAGCCAGTCGGTAAACGCTTCTGCCATATCGAGCAGCTTGTCGTGAGCGTCAGCCTCTTTCTTACTGGCAAATGTCATTTTTTCTTCACCTTTTCTTACGACAACAAATTTTGTTTCAACAGCCATTGTGCACCCCCGTATACTGTAATTATATACAGTATAGCAGTTGTGACGTTGTGTTGCAGCAAAAATGTGCGAGCCTGGCCTGCACAACGGGTGGACAAGCCAGGTGCTGTTATCGGTACAGCGTTTTTTCGGCAATCGGGATCAGCAAAGTGGACTGCCATTCCGCCAGCGTCAGCTGGGCAAGTTTACCCAGCGCGGTGTAGAACGGATGGGCCGCGTTTTCAACGAATACGCTAAGGAAACGCGTGCTCCATGGCAGCAGATGCCAGGCAAGAAGTTGGTCGCGTTCTGTTTCGCGACCGTTCTCGGCAAGCCATGCCGCCAGCATCAGCAACGTTCCGAAATGATCTTCGGGCTCATTCTGCTGCATCTCAAAGGCGATATGGTTTTCACGCATCCACTGACGCAACGCGAGGGTCGAATCGCCAAACAGCACGGACTCGCGATCAAGCCAGACTGAGCCCCACGGGGGGGCGGGCAGGGCATACGGGCCAATAAACAGACGCTGCCAGGCGTCTTTCAACGCTTCATCCGATGGGGTCTTAAACATACTGGCGACAGGCAGCAGATTTTCCTCCGCCAGCGGCCAGTCCTGAACCCAGTCACCTGCGGTCAGGGCACTCACCAGCGGCGCGGTCTGCTCGCTGTCTGGAGCGAAATAAAACAGCGCGCCCAGTACCCGGGCGCTGAACGCGAACGATTCGCGGTGTGAGACGTCATTCATTACAACTTTCCTTACTTGCGCGCGGGTAGCCCCGCGCACCTGTGTTAACCTGCAATTGCTAACCCTGCGGTCATATGCAGACCATAAAATAGCCCTCGGCCAATCAGTTCACCCAGCGCCACCAGCACGATACCTGCAAACAGGCCGAGCGTTTTTGGCTCCTGACGACGAATCAGCGGGCAGATCCAGCAGCCTAAACCCGCCGCCAGCAACGCGATGCGCCATACCTGAAGCGAACCATAATCCGGAAGCAGGGCGTTAGCCTGCTGGATGGAACTCTGTATTGTCCCCAGCGTATTGCTTTGCAACACGACGACCGCCACGCAGACGATAAGTGCCAGTACGCTGACTGACGCGGCAAGAGTACCTTTGAATGTCACGTTTGCGACGCGCAGCAGCAGCGCGGCCAGCAGAGGACCAGCCAGAACCATCGTCAGGAAGAAGCTCAGCGTGGTGTAACCCGTATACCAGGTCGGGACAGTCTCAATCTGATAGACACGGGTCATCGCCCAGACAAAAACGATGCCCAGGATCTGGCTGACAACCAGCCAGATTTTGCCCAAAGCTGGGGGCATTTTACCGATAACCGACACCAGCCACCAGAAACCGCCCACGGCAAAGAAGATCGAACCCGCCGCGATCTCATTACTCAGCGCTGACGCGCCCACGCGGTTAAGCGAGTTGAAAGCACGCAGCGGGGAGCCAAGATGCAGTACCGAGGCCATAAACCCAATACCCATTACCAGCCAGAGACAAAACAGGCTGCGCACGATACGCATTCTGGCCTTGTCATCATTTTCCTTTAGCCAGACGAAGCCCATCACGATTAACGCGCCGGCCACGCACTGCCCGAAAACGGTGAAGATCACCAGCGGCCATTCATGCCATCCACTTCCCATCTCACACCTCCTTCGGGTTTGCCAGGTAGCCGGTGGTGTCACCCGTCGGACGGCTGTTGGCGTTAGGTTTAATCACAATACTCGGCTTCGTGAAGTGCGCAGACGGCAGCGGCGCGACGGCAGCAAGCTGACCGTGTTTTTTGCGCAGCTCTTCAATCGGGCCAAAGTCCAGCGCGCGCAGCGGGCAGGACTCGACGCAGATGGGCTTTTTGCCGTCCGCCACGCGGCTGTGGCAGCCGTCGCACTTGGTCATGTGGCCTTTGGCGGCATTGTACTGCGGCGCGCCGTACGGGCAGGCCATGTGGCAGTAGCGACAGCCGATGCAGACATCCTCGTCCACCACCACAAAACCGTCGTCGCGCTTGTGCATTGCCCCGCTCGGGCAGACCTTGGTGCAGGCCGGATCTTCGCAGTGGTTGCAGGCAATCGACAGGTAATAGGCGAAGACATTCTGATGCCAGACGCCGTTGTCCTCCTGCCAGTCGCCGCCCGCATATTCATAAATACGCCGGAAGCTGACGTCCGGGGTCAGGTCTTTGTAATCCTTGCAGGCCAGCTCGCAGGTTTTACACCCGGTGCAGCGGCTGGAATCAATAAAAAATCCATACTGGGTAGTCATCGGTTAATCCTTATGCCTTCTCGATCTGCACCAGGTTCGTGTGCTGCGGGTTGCCTTTCGCCAGCGGTGACGGGCGGTGCGTGGTCAGGGTATTGATGCAGGAGCCGTGATCGACACGATCGCCATTCATGTTGGCGTCATGCCAGGCGCCCTGGCCCATCGCGCTTACGCCGGGCATGATGCGCGGGGTGACTTTCGCGGCAATACGCACTTCGCCGCGGTCGTTGAAGACGCGCACCATATCCCCGTTTTTGATTCCACGTTGCTCCGCATCCACAGGGTTAAGCCACACCTCCTGGCGACAGGCGGCCTGGAGCACATCCACGTTGCCGTAGCTGGAGTGGGTACGGGCTTTAAAGTGGAAACCGAACAGTTGCAGCGGGAACTTGCTGCGCTCGGGCGCGTCCCAGCCTTCAAAGGTTGAGGTATAGACCGGCAGCGGGGTGATGGTTTCGTCTTTTTGCAGTTCCCAGGTTGCCGCAATATCCGCCAGCTTGCTGGAGTAGATCTCGATTTTGCCCGACGGGGTTTTCAGCGGATTGGCATCCGGATCGTCACGGAATTTTTTATAGGCCACAAAATGTCCGTTAGGATCTTTGCGCTTATAAATACCCATTTTTTTCAGCGCATCGTAGGATGGCAGCAGCGGATCTTTGGCGACCATTTTGGCGTACAGGTAGCGCAGCCACTGCTCCTGCGTACGGCCTTCGGTGAATTTCTGATGGATATCCGGTCCGAGGCGTTTCGCCACTTCACTCATGATCCAGTAGATGGGCTTGCGCTCGAACTTCGGGGCGGTAACCGGCTGGAGAAAAATCAGGTATCCCATGTTGCCGGCGTAATCGTTGGGGATGATATCTTCCTGCTCGACGGTCATCAGATCCGGCAAAACAATATCGGCATACTTCGCGGAGGAGGTCATAAAGTTGTCGATGACGACGATCGTTTCGCACTTGTTCTCATCCTGCAAAATGTCGTGAGTTTTGTTGATATCGGAGTGCTGGTTGATGATGGTATTACCCGCGTAGTTCCAGATGAACTTGATCGGCACATCGAGCTTATCTTTGCCGCGTACGCCGTCGCGCAGGGCGGTCATCTCCGGTCCACGCACGATGGCATCCGTCCAGCTGAAGCAGGAAATTTGCGTTTTCACCGGATTTTCCGGCAGCGGCATGCGTTCGATGGTGATGGTGTAGGTCGATTCGCGCGCGCCGCTGTTGCCGCCGTTAATGCCGACGTTGCCGGTCAGGATCGGCAGCATGGCGATGGCGCGGGACGTTTGCTCCCCGTTAGCCTGACGCTGTGGGCCCCAGCCCTGGCAAATGTAGGCCGGTTTCGCCGAACCGATTTCACGGGCCAGCTTAATGATGCGATCGGCAGGGATGCCCGTTATGCGAGACGCCCACTTCGGGGTTTTCGCGGTTTTGTCATCACCCTGGCCGAGAATATAGGCTTTGTAATGACCATTAGCCGGTGCGCCTTCCGGTAGGGTTTTTTCGTCATAACCCACGCAGTATTTATCGAGGAAAGGTTGATCGACCAGATTTTCATTAATCAGCACCCACGCAATACCTGCCACCAGCGCGGCATCGGTGCCCGGACGAATCGGGATCCACTCGTCTTCACGCCCTGCGGCAGTGTCGGTGTAGCGCGGATCGATAACGATCATCCGCGCGTTTGACCGTTCGCGCGCCTGCTCAAGGTAGTAAGTGATCCCGCCGCCGCTCATGCGCGTTTTCGCCGGATTATTGCCGAACATCACGACCAGTTTGGTGTTTTCGATATCCGATGTGCTGTTGCCGTCGTTGCTGCCGTAGGTGTAGGGCATTGCGCAGGCGATCTGCGCGGTGCTGTAGGTGCCGTAGTGGCTGAGGAAGCCGCCGTAGCAGTTCATCAGGCGCGCGACCAGCGAGGCATAAGGGGAGGAGCGGGTGATGTTGCCGCCTACAATTCCGGAGGAGTAGTTAATGTAGACCGCTTCGTTGCCGTATTTTTCGACCACGCTTTTCAGGCTCGCGGCGATGGTGTCCAGCGCTTCTTCCCAGGTGATACGCTCAAACTTGCCTTCTCCGCGTTTGCCCACGCGTTTCATCGGATAGTTCAGACGGTCTGGGTGATTAATGCGACGGCGAATTGAACGGCCTCGCAGACAGGCGCGAACCTGATGGTTGCCGTAAATATCCTCGCCGGTATTATCCGTTTCAACCCAGTAGACTTCGTCATCGCGAACGTGCAGACGTAGCGCGCAGCGGCTACCGCAGTTTACCGAGCAGGCGCCCCAGACAACTTTGTCTTCTGCGGGCTGAATAGCGGACTGCACAGCGGCGGCGGCGCTTTTCAGACCAAAAGGTAATGCGATCCCACCGGCGGCAAGCGCAAGGGATCCTATGGCAGTAGATTTAACCAGAGTTCGACGGCTTATACCGCCGTGATGTTCAACTTCGGACATAACTCACCCCATCATTGTTAATAATTATTTTCACCCGTGACTACAACCGGGCTAATGATGGGGGGAGTGTTACTTATTTAGAGGTATTAAATATTAATCCTCGTCAAATCAGGGGAATTGAGTGGGAAAATCATTGCGGCTCAGCGGGCGCATTCTCTTGCGTACCTGCGCCGCTCACCGGGTAGTTGCCGCTACTGGTGCGGGTGTACAAAATTTTGAAAGTATCGTTGGCACAATGCCCAACGACCTGCGCATCCGGCTGATCGGCCTGATCGTTCGGGACGATGTTCAGGGTAAAGCCAGACTCCGGTACGCCGTTGTTGATAATCTTCTGCTGAATGTCGCTTTTCACGCGCTCGCAGGAGTCCGGGGCCGCAAGAAGAGCGGGTGAAGCACTCATTAACAGCAGGGCGGTAATCCAGGGTAACCGTTTCATCTGTAGCTCCTTTTCACTGTGTGGACTGTAAGCATAGCAGGGTTAGGGTAAGCTTTTGTTTTTGGACCTGTCTTTCTGAATTGTCCTGGAAATGCTAAATCGCTCGGTAATTAAAAAGAATAATACTCTTACCCTTTCCCTTGATTTATTATTGGATTGAACAATGGTGTAATCGCGCGTCGGCAACGATGGCGAAGCTTTGCAGCTAAAGGTCTTTCCCGCATCAGCAATTCCCAGATTTCTTTCTTTTTGGCATCTAAAGCGGCATCGCCTTTCGATTCATTAATAGTTGAGGCGTTCGCTTCTTCGGAAAGACATACAGGAAAAGGTATGATTGAATGAATTTTAGCCAAAGATAAATCTTCGAATAAGCTCCATTTGTCAGAAACCATCCACACAGGGTATAGGTTCTGAAGGAGATTACTGGCAGCTTTTTGATTAATAATATAAGCGTGAGCAGTCGTGGCTTGTTGAGTTTTATGAATGCTATATGAGCCATTTATGCTTTTGAGAGGTTTTTTGTAATATTTATTAACTCGACTAAGAAGTAGAATCTCAGGTTTAGTCGTGCTAAGCGTTACGTTGTCGAGTATTTCACGTAAATCATTATTTATTACGACATCATCCTCGAGGATGAGAGCTGCGTCGATATTTTCATATGTTATTTTTTTATATATTTCCAGGTGACTTAATGCGCAACCCACTTCACCTGGGAGAAAAGCATAATTCACCTCACGCGTGACATTTCTGCGTTCAGTTTCAGTCATTTTCCGACCGTCAATTGCTTCGATAAATTCGTGTGCAATGTTCAACTTTAATAGTTGAGATTCCATTTTTGCACGACGCTCGAGCGAGTGTTTGAGATTGATTATAAAAGTTCTCATCCTTTGAACGTTCCTTGAAGACTGTTTGGCTGGACTACATTCGTACATTTTACCAGTATTCGAACCAATTCAACATCGCTACCATACTATTTGCTACTATGAGTGCCACAATCCTTTCATTCTTTTGGTAAATGATGTGAACAAATACGCAGCGATAACGCTACTGGCAACGGTACTGGTGGGATGCGACAACAACACCGCGCCGCTGTCATTTACGCCGGAGATGGCGAGTTTTTCGAACGAGTTTGACTTTGATCCTCTGCGCGGGCCGGTGAAGGATTTTACCCAGACGCTGTTCAACGATAAGGGTGAAGTCTCTAAACGTGTGACCGGCACGATGTCAACGGAAGGGTGTTTCGATACGCTTGAACTGCACGATCTCGACGCTAATACGGGCGTTGCGCTGGTGCTGGATGCTAACTACTACGTCGATGCGGAAACCCAGCAGCAGAAGGTAAAGTTGCAGGGAAAATGTCAGCTGGCGGAACTGCCGTCTGCCGGCCTGACGTGGGACACCGACGATAACGGGTTTGTGGTTGCCGCGCACAGCAAAGAGATGGAAGTGAAGTACCAGTATGACGCCGACGGCTACCCGCTGGGTAAAACTACGGTTTCCGGCGACAAGCGTTTATCGGTCAAGTCGGTGCCGTCGAAAGATCTGCGCAAGCGCATGGATTATACGGCGGTAAGCCTGTTGAACGATAAACCGATGGGCAATGTAAAGCAGAGCTGTGATTACGATCGCCACAATAACCCGGTGAGCTGTGAGCTGGTGATCACCGATGACAGCGTCAAACCTGCCGTTGAGCACAAGTACACCATCAAAAACAGCATTGAATATTATTGAGAATAAAACCGCGCAGGTTACTGCGCGGTGGGTTTAAGCAGGCTGGCGGAGGAGGACTTATGCCCGGCCAGATGCTGATGCTGGAAAATGCACATGCGGATGGTGTTACGGTATTCGCCGTTAATAAAGAACTCATGGATCAGTTCACCTTCCACCATAAAGCCCAGCTTACGGTAGATATGAATCGCTTTTTCGTTCTCTTTGTCGACGATAAGGTAAAGCTTGTAGAGATTCAGGACGTTAAACCCGTAATCCATCGCCAGCTTTGCCGCCCGCGACGCAAGACCTTTCCCCTGGTGCTCCGGTGAAATAATGATCTGAAATTCCGCCCGACGGTGAACGTGGTTGATCTCAACCAGTTCAACCAGCCCGGCTTTCTCACCTTCGCACTCCACCACAAACCGGCGTTCACTCTGATCGTGGATATGCTTGTCGTAGAGATCGGACAGCTCGACAAACGCCTCATAAGGCTCTTCAAACCAGTAGCGCATCACGCTGGCATTGTTGTCGAGCTGGTGAACAAAGCGTAAATCTTCGCGCTCCAGCGGACGGAGCTTAACGTCACACGGCGTCGACATTACGGTGCTACCGTGCGGCCAGTGCGACGATCCAGACAGCGCAGGGTGTTAGGCTCCCAATAGGCGTTGACGTTGGCACTTTGCTGGCATTTGTCGCGGGCATCAAACGCGACGTCTTCTTTATCCCACTCTTTTTCCACGCGCTTATTCACTTTCTGACGCAGGCTGCGGGTGTCATTCCATTGTTCTTTGTCCATGGCGGCGTTCTGACGGCTTTGCGCGCTGTCACCAGACTCAATGATGAGTTTGCTGGTTTCGGCTGATGCCGTTGCGGCGAAGGCGAACGATGACAGCGCCAGTACGGCTGTCAGACAAAGGCGTTTGCTTAATGTAGTCATAGCGTTTCCTTTAAACGGGTGCAGACAATCGGATTACCCCGTTGGATTCTACACCAATCCGAAAGGGTGTCATACCCGCGCGGCAGGTATGGGAACGATGTGAACATTATCGCGTATGATGTCTAAATCAATCCTCACGAAACGAGAAAAATGTTCAAAACGACGCTGCTTTTTTTCGCGACCGCGCTGTGCGAAATCATCGGATGCTTTTTGCCGTGGCTCTGGCTAAAGCGGGGCGCTTCCGCGCTGCTGCTGATCCCGGCGGGTGTGTCCCTGGCCCTTTTTGTCTGGCTGCTCACCCTGCATCCGGCCGCCAGCGGGAGGGTATATGCGGCCTACGGCGGAGTGTACGTCTGTACCGCGCTGCTGTGGCTGCGCGTTGTCGATGGCGTCAGGCTAAGCCTGTATGACTGGGCAGGCGCGCTGATTGCCCTGTGCGGCATGTTGATCATCGTGGCCGGTTGGGGACGCGCATAAGCGTCCTTATAGTGTGATCGCCCGCTGATTTTACGATCATTATACTTGTATGGTAGTAGTGTAGTTGCGTAAATTTCCTGCATCACAACGAGCGATGTAAGGAAATGGATTATGAAGATTGTCGGGGCTGAAGTATTTGTCACCTGCCCGGGGCGTAACTTTGTCACCCTTAAAATCACCACCGATGAGGGCATTGTCGGCCTGGGTGATGCCACGCTGAACGGACGTGAACTTTCCGTTGCCTCCTACCTGAAAGATCACCTGTGCCCTCAGTTGATTGGCCGCGATGCGCACCGCATCGAAGATATCTGGCAGTTCTTCTATAAAGGCGCTTACTGGCGTCGTGGTCCGGTCACCATGTCAGCGATTTCTGCCGTGGATATGGCGCTGTGGGACATTAAGGCGAAAGCCGCGAACATGCCGCTCTATCAGCTTCTGGGCGGAGCCTCCCGGGAAGGGGTGATGGTTTATTGTCACACCACCGGGCACACCATTGACGACGTGCTGGAAGATTATGCCCGTCATAAAGAGATGGGCTTCAAGGCAATTCGCGTGCAGTGCGGCGTGCCGGGAATGAAAACCACCTACGGCATGGCAAAAGGAAAAGGGCTGGCGTATGAGCCAGCGACCAAGGGCGCCTGGCCGGAAGAGCAGCTGTGGTCCACTGAAAAATACCTCGACTTCACGCCGAAACTGTTCGACGCAGTGCGCAGTCAGTTCGGCTTCAATGAACATCTCCTTCACGACATGCACCACCGTCTGACGCCCATCGAAGCGGCGCGATTCGGCAAAAGCATTGAAGAGTACCGTCTGTTCTGGATGGAAGATCCGACTCCCGCTGAAAACCAGGAGTGTTTCCGCCTGATCCGCCAGCACACCGTCACGCCAATTGCGGTGGGGGAAGTGTTCAACAGCATCTGGGACTGCAAGCAGCTGATTGAAGAGCAGCTCATTGACTATATCCGCGCCACCATAACCCATGCGGGCGGCATCACCGGGATGCGTCGCATTGCGGACTTTGCCTCACTTTATCAGGTGCGTACCGGCTCACACGGCCCGTCGGATCTGTCGCCGATTTGCCACGCCGCGGCGCTGCATTTTGACCTGTGGGTACCGAACTTCGGCGTGCAGGAGTATATGGGGTATTCAGAGCAGATGCTGGAAGTGTTCCCGCACAGCTGGCGCTTCGATAACGGCTATATGCACCCGGGCGACAAGCCAGGGCTGGGCATTGAGTTTGATGAGAAGCTGGCGGCGAAATACCCGTACGATCCGGCTTATCTGCCGGTGGCCCGTCTGGAAGACGGCACCCTCTGGAACTGGTAAACGAGGAGCGAATGATGAAAAGCGTAGTGATCCAACAGCCGGATGTGCTGGTGATTGAAGAGCGTCCTCTCCCGTTGCCGGGCGCAGGCGACGTCCGCGTCAAAATTAAGCTCGCCGGTATTTGCGGTTCAGACAGCCATATCTATCGCGGGCATAACCCGTTTGCGAAATACCCGCGGGTAATCGGTCACGAGTTCTTTGGCGAAATAGACGCGGTTGGCGAAGGCGTGGAGGGCACCCGACTGGGCCAGCGCGTTTCGGTTGATCCGGTGATCAGCTGCGGGCACTGCTACCCGTGTTCCGTTGGAAAACCGAACGTTTGTACTTCGCTGGTGGTGCTGGGCGTCCACCGTGACGGCGGCTTCAGCGAATACGCCGTGGTGCCGGCGAAAAATGCCTGGCGCATTCCGGATGCGATCCCTGACCACCACGCGGTGATGGTTGAGCCATTCACCATTGCCGCCAACGTGACGGGGCAGGCGAAACCTACCGAACAGGATGTGGCGCTGATTTACGGCGCAGGCCCGATGGGGCTGGTCACCGTGCAGGCGCTGAAGGGCGTTTACAAGGTGAAGCAGGTCATCGTGGTGGATCGCATTGATGAGCGGCTGGAGATGGCGCAACGCAGCGGCGCAGACTGGGTTTTCAACAACGGCGAGCAGTCCCTACAGACCGCGCTGGATGAAAAAGGCATCAAGCCGACGTTAATCATCGATGCTGCCTGTCATCCGTCCATTTTACAGGAAGCGATTACGCTGGCGTCTCCGGCGGCGCGCATCGTGCTGATGGGCTTCTCCAGCGACCCGAGCCAGATTGTGCAGCAGGGGATCACCGGCAAAGAGCTGTCGATCTTCTCTTCGCGCCTGAATGCCAACAAATTCCCGGTGGTCATTGACTGGCTGGAAAAAGGGCTGATCGACCCTGAAAAACTGGTCACCCATACATTTGACTATCACCACGTTACAGACGCCATCGAACTGTTTGAAAAAGACCAGCGGCAGTGCTGCAAAGTCTTGCTCACGTTCGACCAATAATAATTCACGCGGTTAAGAGCCTGCGAAGACAGGCTCTCAGTGGTACGCATCTTACCTTGCAGAGATAGCCATTATGACTCAAGCACAACCTCAAAGAAGTACGTCAGATCTGGTGAAAGCCGCCGTATCTGGCTGGCTGGGCACCGCCCTGGAGTTTATGGATTTCCAGCTCTACTCCCTTGGCGCCGCGCTGGTGTTTCATGAAATTTTCTTCCCTGAGCAGTCCGCGGCCATGGCGCTGATCCTGGCGATGGGCACCTACGGCGCAGGCTACATCGCGCGTATTGTCGGGGCATTTATCTTCGGCAGAATGGGCGACAGAATTGGCCGTAAAAAAGTGCTGTTTATCACCATCACCATGATGGGGATCTGCACCACCTTAATCGGCGTCCTGCCAACCTACGCGCAGATCGGGATTTTCGCACCGGTGCTGCTGGTGACGCTGCGTATTATTCAGGGGCTGGGCGCGGGGGCTGAAATCTCCGGCGCAGGCACCATGCTGGCCGAATACGCCCCGAAGGGTAAACGCGGCATCATCTCCTCGCTGGTGGCCATGGGCACCAACTGCGGGACGCTGAGCGCCACGGCGATCTGGGCCGTGATGTTCTTTGCCCTCGATCGTGAAGAACTTATTGCCTGGGGCTGGCGCGTGCCGTTCCTCGCCAGCGTGGTGGTGATGATCTTCGCCATCTGGCTGCGTATGAACCTTAAAGAGAGCCCGGTGTTTGAGAAGGTAAACGATGCCGAAGCCGTTGCGCCGGTTGCTGCGCAGGATACCTCGGTCGGCGCGATGTTTAAGAGCAAATCGTTCTGGCTGGCGACGGGGCTGCGCTTTGGTCAGGCCGGTAACTCTGGGCTTATCCAGACCTTCCTTGCCGGGTACTTGGTACAGACGCTGTTATTTGATAAGGCGATCCCAACCGATGCGCTGATGATCAGCTCGATTCTTGGCTTCGTCTCCATCCCGCTGCTGGGCTGGCTGTCCGATAAAGTGGGGCGCCGTCTGCCATATATCATCCTTAACATTTCAGCCATTATTCTGGCTTACCCGATGCTGTCGATTATCGTCGATAAGAGTTACGCGCCGGGCGTGATTATGCTCTCTATCATCGTTATTCATAACTTTGCGGTGCTCGGGCTGTTTGCGCTGGAAAACATCACCATGGCGGAGATGTTTGGTTCGCGAAACCGCTTTACCCGCATGGCGATCTCCAAAGAGGCGGGCGGTCTCGTGGCGGTAGGCTTTGGTCCGGTGCTGGCGGGGATCTTCTGCAATATGACCGGGTCCTGGTGGCCGATTGTGGCGATGCTGGTGGCGTACTCGCTGATTGGGCTGGTCTCCGCTTTGCTGATGCCAGAAGTGCGCGACCGCGATTTGAGCCTGGTGGAAGATGCAGCTGAACCCCTGCGCCAGAGCGATACCGCAGCGAAGCAGCGGAAATATGGAGCCCTGTCATGAGTTTTATTAACGATAACTTCATGATTGGCAATGCGAGAGGTGTTGAACTTTATCGTAACGTCGCGAAAGCGCTGCCAATTATTGATTATCACTGTCACCTGGACGCGAAAGATATCTTCGAGAATAAAAATCTCGATAATATTACCGAACTCTGGCTGGCTGGCGATCATTATAAATGGCGCGCCATGCGCGCCAACGGTATTGACGAAAAATACATTACGGGCGATGCCCCGGCGGAGGATAAATTTGCGGCATGGGCTGAAACGGTCGAAGCGAGCTATGGAAATCCGCTCTATCACTGGACTCATTTAGAACTTCACCACTATTTTAACTGTGACGAACCGCTGGGCAGGCATAACTGGCGTGAAATAATGGAGCGCTGTAATCTGCTATTGCAGCAGCCTGATTTTACGCCGAGGGAACTCATTAAACGCTCCAGGGTAGAAGTTATTTGCACGACAGATGCTCCGCTTGATGATTTACGCTACCATCAATTATTGCGTGATGACGCGACGTTCAACGTTAAGGTATTACCGACCTTTCGTCCGGACGATGTTTTTGCGCAAAACGCGGAACAGTTTGCCGACTTTATCGATCGATTAGGTGAGACGACAGGATCTAAAATCCAGACATTCAGCGATTTTGTTAAGGGAATGAGCCAGCGTATTGCCTGGTTCCACGAAATGGGGTGCCGAATTTCCGATCACGGACCCGTGGAGATCCATTTTCAGTCAGCAGATGAAAGACAGGTTGAATCCGTGTTTGCCCGAAAGCGCCGGGGTGAAAATCTGGACGCCCGTAATAATGCGATTCTTGACAGTGCCATTTTTATTATGCTGGCGCATAATTACAGGCAGCATAACTGGGCAATGCAGATACACTTCGGTGCGATTCGCAATAATAATTCCCGCATGTACCGTTCTTTGGGTAGTAATACTGGTTTTGACTCGCTGACCGATCAGTCGAATCTTGCGGCCAATCTCAACCAACTCCTGGATGCAATGGCGCAGGCTGAAGCTTTGCCCAAAACCATTCTATATAACCTCAACGCCAGTTATAACGATATTGTCGCGACGACTATCGCTAATTTTCAGACTGCGGAATTGGGCGTTAAATCGCCGATACAGTTTGGCTCCGGATGGTGGTTTAACGACACTCAACGCGGAATGGAAAACCAGCTACATAGCCTTGCGGATCAGGGGCTATTAATGAATTTTGTCGGTATGTTAACCGATTCCCGTAGTCTGGTTTCGTATACTCGCCACGATTATTTCCGTCGTATTTTGTGCAATATCATTGGCGGCTGGGTGGAGCGTGGTGAAGTTCCGGATAATAACGCCATCCTAACGAAGATGGTTAAAAATATTTGCCATGATAATGCTGAAAACTATTTCAGATTCTAAATTCTACTCACTGAGTGGGGATGGAACATGTCTCGTACTGCAAAAAAAATTACTATTCCGGTTAGTATCGGCTACGGACTAACGGATATTATGGGCGGCGGTGCCTTTACCGTTATCGGCGCCTGGTTATTATTCTTCTATACGACATTTGTTGGGTTGTCACCGGTTGAAGCGGCGTCTATTGTTGCTATAGCGCGCATTGTCGATGCTATCGTTAGTTTGTTTATGGGAAGTTTCACTGACCATTTTTACAAAAACTATTTTGGTAAAAAATTTGGTCGCCGACGTTTCTTTTTGCTGATCGGTGCACCGTTGATGCTGGTCTATGCATTGCTGTGGCTTGATGGCATGACATACGGTTTTTATCTCGCCGTCTATCTAGCATTTGAAATTATTGCTGCAATGGTACTGATCCCGTGGGAAACGTTACCGTCAGAAATGACAAAAGACTTTAACCAGCGGACCAAACTCTCTACCTGTCGCATGTTTCTTTCAGCGTCCGGGACGTTTCTGGCGACATTTATTCCCGGATTACTGATCGGCTATTTCGGGGAAAACAGCGCCCATGCCTACCTCATAAACGGCGTTATTTTTGCTGTACTGTTTATGGTATGTGTATTCATCTCGTGGAAAGTGACCTGGGAACGCGAGTTGACGCCGGAAATGCTCTCCGGGCTGGAAAAAAACACACGCCCACAAACAGCAGGGGAGAAGCTGGCTGCCTTTGGACGACTTTTTAAGGAGTATGGTTCCACCCTGAAAATCCGGGCCTTCAGGAAACATCTCGCCATCTATCTGCTGTCGTTTACCGGCAAAGATGTCTACAACACGGTATTTGTATTTTTCTGCGTCTACTGTCTGAATGTCTCTTCCTCACTGGCAGGCACGCTGCTGTCGATGAGTATTGTGGGGCTGCCCGTCACGTTAATTGCGGGTATAGGGATCATCAGATATGGGCCATCAAAGCTATATGTATTTGCCTATTCACTGATGTTGCTCTGTTTGGGGGGCTTCTTTGCCGTGTACCAGATCCCTGCGCTGAATACCGTCGCGACGCTGGTCATTCTGGCCGGGGTGTATCAGGTGGGGCGCTGCGTCCTTGAGTTTACACCGTGGAACGTGTTCCCGTTCATTCCAGATATCGATGAAATGGTCAGCCGTCAGCGTCGTGAGGGACTGTTTGCCGCGGTAATGACATTTTCCCGAAAAACCACGGTCGCTATTGCCACCTTTATTGTGGGTCTCCTGTTACAAAGCGGCGGATTTGTAAAAGGGAGCCAGACGCAGCCAACCGAAGCCATCCACACCATCGCAATGCTGATGTTCATCGGCACTGCTGCCTTGCTTATCCTGGCCCTGTGGCAGGCTCTGACATTCAACCTGAACAAGCGTACGCACAAAATCTTTGTGGATGAGCTGGATCGCCTGAAAGCCAACGGCTCTCCCCAACGCGTATCCGCCGAAGCTCGCCGGGTCGTGGAAGATTTAACAGGCTATTCCTACGACAGGTTGTGGCGTGAGCCGACGGTCCGGTCCGGCGAGCAGACGGTGCGCACCCCTGTATGATCTGGTTTATATCTTTTGCCAGATGTCACACAACTTGATTTTTATATCACACCACTTGGCCGAAAGTTAATGTAAATCAATGTTCATGGCAGCATAACCAGTATTGTGATCGGCAGGATAAAGTAATGACACTGCCATTCTAGTTGGTTTAGTCAACCGGCGCAGCCGCACTGTCACCAGAGCGGCTGCGGATCTCAGCGTTCATAATTAACGAGTCTCAATCATGGAAAACCGTTTATTACAGGCGAAGGCAACGCGTCCTCAGTACGATCGCGACAGCCTCAAGGCACGCATTGTTCATTTAGGGTTTGGCGCGTTTCACCGTGCGCACCAGGCGGTGTACACCGATATACTCGCCGCAGAACAGGGCAGCGACTGGGGTTACTGCGAAGTTAACCTGATTGGCGGCGAACAGCAGATCGCCGATCTGAAGGCACAGGATAATCTTTACACCGTAGCAGAGATGTCTGCCGATGCGTGGACGGCGCGCGTGGTCGGCGTCGTCAAAAATGCGCTGCATGCGCAGGTCGACGGCCTTGAAACCGTGCTGGCGGCGCTGTGCGATCCGCAGGTCGCCATTGTTTCCCTGACCATCACCGAGAAAGGGTATTGCCACTCCCCGGCAACCGGACAACTGATGTTCGATCATCCGTTAATCGTTGCCGACCTGCAAAACCCCCATCAGCCGAAATCTGCGCCAGGCGTAGTGGTTGAAGCGCTGGCGCGGCGTAAGGCGGCGGGGCTGCCAGCATTCAGCGTGATGTCATGCGATAACATGCCGGAAAATGGCCACGTGATGCGCAATGTCACCTGCGCCTACGCGCGCGCTGTTGACGGCGAACTGGCCGACTGGATTGAAGCGAACGTCACCTTCCCGTCAACCATGGTGGACCGTATTGTGCCCGCCGTCACGGCTGAAACGCTGGATAAAATTGAACAGCTGACCGGCGTACGCGATCCGGCAGGTGTCGCCTGCGAGCCGTTCCGCCAGTGGGTGGTAGAAGATAATTTCGTCGCCGGACGTCCACAGTGGGAAAAGGCCGGTGCGGAACTGGTTTCTGATGTCATTCCGTTTGAAGAGATGAAGCTGCGTATGCTTAACGGCAGCCACTCGTTCCTGGCCTATCTCGGCTACCTGGCCGGTTATCAGCACATTAACGACTGCATGGAAGATGAACATTATCGCGCAGCCGCGCATGCGCTGATGCTGAAAGAGCAGGCGCCGACGCTGAAAGTGAAGGGGGTGGATTTAGCTCACTATGCCGACCAGCTGATCGCACGTTACAGCAATCCGGCCCTGCGTCACCGCACCTGGCAAATCGCCATGGACGGTAGCCAGAAATTGCCGCAGCGGATGCTCGATTCCGTTCGCTGGCACCTTGTCCACCAGAAACCCTTCCCGCTGCTGGCCCTCGGTGTTGCGGGCTGGATGCGTTATGTCGGCGGTGTGGATGAGCAGGGTAACGCGATTGAGGTGAGCGATCCGCAGCTGGCGGTGATTCAGGCGGCGGTAAACGGTAGCGCTGAAGGCGAAAGCCGCGTTAGCGCGCTGTTGGGCATTGAGGCTATTTTCGGTAACGAGCTGCAGAAGGACGCGGTGTTTGTGGCTGCGGTCATGCAGGCCTATCAAACGTTGCTGCAAAAAGGCGCGAAGGCCACGGTTGCTGAGTACGCCTCCCGGCTTTAACGCGATGACATGCCGCCGTCCGCGGCGGCATGTCGGGGCGCAGCTTAGTGCATCCCCAGGCGAATCAGCTCAATCGGTTCGAACTTACCTTCGCATCCCTCGACTTCAACCGTTTTACCACGACGCACCTGCTCGGCATTAAGGCCGTCGCTGTGGATCGCTTTAATCACGCCGAACTGGCCTGTGCCGCTAATCATGACGCGGCTGCCAGTGGTGATTGCATTTCGGTTACGGTCGTATGTCATCATGGTATTTTCTCCTCTCGTACTTATCCGTTACGGCGCTAATTCAACGGCTGCCGTTCACGGGGCACTATTAATACGCCTCTCTTTAACGAAATTATTTGCTTTTGATCAAGCTCACACTTTTTTCTTATTTCATGCAGGCGTTGACGGTTCAGGATACCACTTTACAAAGCGGACAGTTATTTTCTTTAAATGATAGTTTCCAGGAGCAAGTGTTTAGGTTTTGTTTATATCCACAATGTCATTCTGGAGGCAGAAAATAACCCTTCATCGGAAAAGGAGTCAGGCTTATGTATAAGAAAATTTTGATGCCTGTTGATGTGTTTGAAATGGATTTGAGCGATAAAGCGGTACGCCACGCGGTCAACCTCGCGAAGGCGGAAGGCGCGACGATCACCCTGGTCAACATTCTCCCTAACAGCAGCCGTTCGTTACTGCGGGGGTTCAATGCCGATATTAAGAAGTTCGAAGAGTATATGACCGCCGAGTCTGATAAGAAGATGAAGGCGCTGAAACGGCTCTTTGATATGTCCCCGGACAATATTGACTGTGAAGTTCGCTTCGGCAACGTACGCGATGAAATCATCAAGCTCAGCAAAGAGGGGAAATATGATGTCATTGTTATCGGATCAAAAAATCCGAGCATTACAACCCATCTGCTGGGTTCGAATGCTGAAACTATCCTGCGCTACGCCACTATTCCGGTATTAGTGGTCCGCTAATTACTTCGCCGCAACCGAAAGGGGGCGGCGAAGTTTTATTCTTCGCTGAACCACTCGCGGTTTTCCTGGCGAATTAACTGAACTGACTCACTAATTTCCTGAAGGTGAAGCGTCATCGCTTTATCTACGGCTTCCACGTCGCGTTTTTCCAGCGCGCTGAAAATATCATGATGCTGGCGCAGCAACATCTCTGGCGGAGAAACATGGTCGAGGCTCATGTAGCGCACGCGGTCGATGGTAGCTTTGATGTTTTCGACGGTATCCCACGCGAGCTGGCACTCGGCGATCTGCGCCAGTTTCTGGTGGAACTCGTCGTCCAGCTGGAAAAAGTCGTTTAACTGTTTGCGGTCGATGGCGATTCGTTGCTGATGCAGGTTTTGCTCCAGCAGGTAGCACTGGTTATCGTTGATGAGCGACGCGGCGCGACGCACCACGGCGCACTCGATGGCCTGGCGAACAAAACAGCCATTCCGTACCTGCGAAAGCGAAATTTTATTTACATAGCTGCCGCGCTGAGGGCGGATCTGAATAAGGCCGTTTTCTGCAAGCTTAATAAACGCCTCACGTACGGGCTGACGGGAAACGTCAAAACGTACCGAAACCTCTTTTTCTGAGAGTGGCGTTCCCGGTGGGATCAGGCAGCGAACAATATCACGGCGTAAGATGCGATATATTTGCTGATTAACGGGCTGGGTAGGATTAAGTTGCGATTCAGCGGCCATGGGTTGTGATTTCTCAGAGAGTTAACCTGAACATACTACCATTCTTTTCCCTGCCATCACATACCCGGCCCGCAGGCCGGGCAGGGTAAATTAACCGCGATGCACGCTGAGTCCGGCATAGGTCTGGCTGACGGGCATCATCTCAACCGTATTGATGTTGACGTGCTTCGGCAGGGTCGCGACCCACCAGACGGTTTCGGTGATATCTTCCGGCGTCAGCGCATTCGCGTTTTCATAGGTTTTATCCGCTTTCGCGTCGTCGCCTTTGAAACGCACGTTGGAGAATTCAGTTCCGCCTACCAGACCCGGTTCAACATCGGTCACGCGGATCGCGGTTCCGTGCAGGTCGGTGCGCAGGTTCAGGCTGAACTGGCGGACAAAGGCTTTGGTCGCGCCATAGACGTTGCCGCCCGCGTAAGGCCAGCTTCCGGCGGTGGAACCGATGTTAATGATATGGCCACGGTTACGTTCAACCATGCCCGGCAGCACGGCGCGGGTCATGTACACCAGCCCTTTGTTGTTGGTGTCGATCATGTTTTCCCAGTCTTCCACGCTGGCTTTGTGGGCAGGCTCCATGCCCAGTGCCAGGCCAGCGTTATTGACCAGCACGTCAATTTCACGCCATTCGGCAGGCAGGTTGGCAATCATCTCTTCGATGGCGGCGCGGTTGCGGACGTCCAGCTGCGCGGTCAGAATGCTGTCACCCAGCTCGTCTTTTAGCTCCTGCAAACGCTCCTGACGGCGCCCTGTTGCAATCACTTTGTGTCCGTTGGCGACGAAGCGACGCGTGATGCTTTCACCAAAACCCGCTGTCGCCCCGGTAACTAAAATAATCATCTCACTGTTCCTCAACGCTTTTTGTGTTGTACTAACATAGCACGCTCTCCGGCACGTCGTTAAGGCAACATTTGTATGACGCCATTGCAGGCCGGCGCAGGCTGGCCTACTCTGGGGAGAAATACCGTGCTCAGGAGTAAACGATGTCGGTCAACAATCCTTTTTTTGAAATTAGCCTGTTGCCTTATCAGGCGCCACGTTTTGATGCGATTAACGACAGCCATTATCGTCCGGCATTTGATGAAGCAATGCGCCTGAAGCGTGCAGACATTGACGCGATTATCGCGCAGCGCGCCGCGCCGGACTTCGACAATACCGTGCTGGCGCTGGAAAAGAGCGGGGCCATGCTGTCGCGCGTGAGCAGCGTGTTCTTCGCCATGACGTCCGCACACACCAACGATGATCTTCAGGCACTGGACGAGCAGTTCTCCACCGAACTGGCCGGGCTGGCGAACGATATCTGGCTAAACGATACGCTTTTCGCCCGCGTGGAAGCCGTCTGGCAGGATCGCGAGGCGCTGGATGCCGAATCCCGACGACTGACGGAGGAGATGTATCAGCACTTTGTTCTTGCTGGCGCGCGTCTGAACGCCGATGAAAAAGCCGAGCTGAAAGCCCTGAATACCGAAGCCGCCACCCTGACCAGCCAGTTCAACCAGCGCCTGCTGGCGGCGAACAAGGCGGGAGGGCTGGTGGTGGACGATGTTCACCAGCTTGACGGGCTCAGTGCGGAGGAGGTGGCTGCCGCGGCTCACGCTGCCGCAGAAAAAGGGCTGACGGATCGCTGGCTGATCCCGCTTTTGAATACCACGCAACAGCCCGCGCTGGCGGCGCTGTCGTTGCGCGAGACCCGTAAAAAGTTGTTCAGCGCGGGCTGGGAACGCACTCAGAAAGGCGACGAAAACGATACGCGCGAGCTGATCCGTCGGCTTACCGCGTTACGGGCAAGACAGGCGCAGCTGCTCGGCTTTGACAACTATGCGAGCTGGAGCATTGCCGATCAGATGGCGAAAACGCCTGAAGCCGCGCTCGAATTCATGCGCGGGATAGTTCCTGCGGCACGCGGCAGGGCCGCGCTGGAGCAGGCGGATATTCAGAAGGTCATCGACGACGAGCAGGGTGGTTTTACGGTACAGGCCTGGGACTGGGCGTTTTATGCCGAACGCGTGCGCTCAGCGAAATACGCGCTGGATGAGTCGCAGATCAAACCCTATTTCGCGCTCAATACCGTGCTGGAAGATGGCGTATTCTGGACCGCCACGCAGCTGTTCGGTATCCGCTTTGTCGAGCGTTTTGATATTCCGGTTTACCACCCGGATGTTCGCGTGTGGGAGATTTTCGACCACACGGGTGAAGGCATGGCGCTGTTCTACGGCGACTTTTTCGCGCGTGATTCCAAAGCGGGCGGCGCGTGGATGGGGAATTTTGTTGAGCAGTCTTATGAGTTTGCCGCGCGTCCGGTGATTTATAACGTCTGCAACTATCAAAAAACGGCGAACGGGCAGACCGCGCTAATCTCCTGGGATGATGTGATTACCCTGTTCCACGAGTTTGGCCATACCCTGCATGGCCTGTTTGCCAGCCAGCGCTATGCCACGCTTTCAGGCACCAACACGCCACGTGATTTCGTTGAATTTCCTTCGCAAATCAATGAACACTGGGCCAGCCATCCGCAGGTGTTTGCGCACTTTGCTCGTCACTATCAAACAGGCGAACCGATGCCGGATGCGCTGCGGGAAAAAATGCTCAATGCGACCCAGTTTAATAAGGGTTATGACATGACGGAGCTATTGAGCGCCGCGCTGCTGGATATGAACTGGCACGGCATTCAGGAGCCCGTTGAAGACGTGGAAGCCTTTGAAGCCGCCGCGTTGAAAAAAGAGGGGTTGGATCTTCCAGCCGTACCGCCGCGCTATCGCAGCAGCTATTTCGCCCACATCTTCGGCGGCGGCTACGCGGCGGGCTATTACGCCTATCTCTGGACGCAGATGCTGGCGGACGATGGCTACCAGTGGTTTGTCGAGCAGGGCGGTTTGACGCGCGTGAACGGACAGAAATTCCGCGAGGCGATTTTGTCCCGCGGCAACAGCACTGATTTAGCTGAACTTTACCGGAACTGGCGCGGGCACGATCCGAAGATCGAACCGATGCTGGAGAATCGCGGATTGAGTGCGTAAGGCTTTTTAGTGTGGGAACAGAACCGGGCGCGAGGCCCGGTTTTTTCTTTCCCAAAATGAATCCTTAATTCTGCGAAATTTGCAGGAGGATAGGGGCCAGCTTCACGTAGCTACACCTTTACTTTTACCCAGTAAGGATCCCCGCGACTTTAGAACATCTGGCGCTTTAACCCGACTTTATCCGTTGGCCGGACTAAATATACTGCTTCAGCGTCCACGTTTATAAGTCAGCCATCCCTCACAGGATGGCTGTATATTGTTTAATTTAATGAAATACGAACCACACTATCCGGGCCTTTCGTCGTGTTGTCGTCATTGAAGTCCTGCTTCACGGTTACGTATAACGTTTTACCGTCCGGTGTTACCAGAAGACTGTTGGGATGGCTGGTGAACGTCCAGCTGTTTTTCACAGCATAGCTCCCGGCGTCAAGCTGCAACACCTTCCTGGATTCGCGCTGAGTGATGAAAATTTCGTTGCGCTCAGCGTTAAACTTAATTCCCAGCGCATCGCCTTTAAGACGCTTGATAACTTTCCCGCTGCGCTCATCAAATACCAGTGTGGTTTTGGCTTTTGAATCATCAGTCACGAACAGGCGCCCGGTGGCCGGATCTTCTGCCATATTCAGGAACAAATACGCTTTTTTATCTCCCGGCGTCCAGCGCTGTTCGATTTTATACGTCTCCGGGTTAATCACCAGAATTTCACCGCCGCCATTGGCGGCATAAAGGCGGTCTGTCAGCGGCGAATAAATAATCCCCGTCACCCATTTCCCGGCATTTTCGATTCGGGCTTTTAGCGTCATGGTGTTGGCATCAACCACGGAGATAAACCCAGGGTCGGCAACGCCGCCGATAAACAGTTGTCCCTTGTGGAAGAGGATTTCACGCGCACCAACCGGGTCGCCATCCTTGTCTTTGCCTTCAAACATCAGGCGCTGTAGCACCTTGCCGCTTTGCACGTCCACTTTCGATACCCCGCCATCAAGGGTGTTGGTGGTGTAGTAGACCTTGCCATTATCGTCCGCTGCCATGCCGAAGTTTTTCAGGTCGGTGTGGGTTTCACCTTGCGTGGCAAGCGTTGTGGGATCCAGTTTATAGAGCACCCCGCCGTTGACGTTTTTGAAACTCTGTGCGCTCGCAACGTACAACGCGTTTGCCGTTGGGGAGTAAACCATCTCATACAGACCGTCAGCGAGTTCGCGCTGCTTGAGTTCGGCCGAACCCGGGAGGGCTGCTGACGCCGTTGCGCTCAGGGTTAACGCCGCGGTAAGAATGCTTAAGCCCCATGTCTTTCCTTTTAGCCAATGGAATGTGTTCATTTTTTGTTCCTGTCATGCGCGAGCCGCGCTGATTTTGATAAATATACATTTATTTACATTTAACTTACAAAATTACCTGTGCATAATAAAGCAAATAATTATCATTTCCATTCTTATTTGGATGAATGATTTGCACATAACGACAACAACAGACAGGTAACATGATGATTTTTAAAGGCAGGGCTAATCGCGCGAAAGCGCCCGCAGGATTAATTCCTGCTTCCTTCTCACTTTCACTGCTTGCGCTGGCAATGTCCGCCGTCATGCACCCGGCACAGGCGGATGAAAATACGCAAGAACAAGAGATGGTTGTCTACGGTGACGGGAACGGGAGCGCCGACTCGCAGCAGGATTATGCGGTAAAAACCACGCGTTCAGGCACCAAAATGCTGCTGACCCCGCGCGATATCCCCCAGTCAGTCAGCGTCGTGACGCGCCAGCGTATGCAGGATCAAGACCTGCAAACCATTGACCAGGTACTTACCAATGCCACCGGCGTTTCGTCGCAGCAGGTTGATAGCGAGCGTTCCAGCTACTTTTCCCGCGGCTTTGAAATCACCAATTTCGCCTACGATGAGATCCCCACATCAATGGGCGACGCGTGGAACTTTGGCGATGCGCAGGAAGATACTGCCATTTATGATCGTATAGAGATTGTGCGTGGCGCAAACGGCCTGATGACCGGCGCTGGCGATCCGGGAGCAACGGTGAACATGGTGCGTAAACGTGCCGACAGTAAAACCTTCAGGGGCAACGTCAGCGCAAGTTACGGAAGCTGGAACAAACAGCGTTATGTGGGCGACATCTCCGCGCCCCTCAATTCCGACGGCAGCCTGCGTGGGCGCGTCGTGGCAGGTTATCAGGATCAGGACAGCTGGCTTGACAGATATGGCAAGCGCAAGAAATTTCTCTATGGCGTCATTGAAGGCGATGTAACGGAACACACGACGGCCTCGCTGGGCTGGGACTATCAGCAAACAAACACAGCCAACCCGACCTGGGGCGGATTACCCAGCCTGTACAGTAACGGCAGTCGTACCCATTACGATCGCAACGTCAATACCTCGGCAGACTGGACGGGATACTCCGTTGAGTCGCGTAAAGTTTTTGCTAACCTCACCCACAACTGGGATAACGGCTGGTCGGTGCGTTTCAATGGAACCCACGGCGCGCAAACGTTCAATGATACCCTGCTTTATGTGATGGGCAATCCGGACGCCACCACCGGAGAAGGCGCATCAGGCTGGGGTAGTAAGGATCGCGGCAAGCGCACTCTGGACGCCCTTGATGCCTACGCCAGCGGGCCTTTTGAACTTCTCGGGCGTCAACATCAGCTGATGGCCGGAGCCAACTATAGCCGACAGCACAATGCTACCTTCAGCAAAGACGGGCCAATGGACAGTGCTCAGATTGGCATCTTCAACAACAGCTGGGACGGCAGCGTGGCCGAGCCGGAGTGGGGCGACTGGTATCAAAATGCGGATGATATCGTGCGGCAAAAATCGGCGTATACGGCGGCACGCCTGTCGCTGGCGGATCCGTTGTCGCTAATCGTTGGCGCACGTTATACCCAGTACAGCTCAGATGGCAGCAGCGGCGATATGCGTAAATACAACACCACCCCTTACGGCGGGCTGGTGTATGACATCAACGACAGCCTTTCCGCTTACGCCAGCTATACCTCAATTTTTGCCCCGCAAACCAAACGCACGAAAGAGGGTGCATGGCTCTCTCCCGTCACCGGTAAAAATTATGAAACCGGCCTGAAGGCAGACTGGATGGACGGTCGACTGACCACCAACGTTGCCGTATTCCGCATAGAACAGGAGAACGCGGGGGAGGAAATCAGCGGGGTATTCGTTAATGGATCCAGCGAACAAGCTTATCGCGCAACCAAAGGCGCAGTGAGCAAAGGCGCGGAATTTGAGGTGAACGGTGCCGTTACCGACAATCTTCAGCTTACCTTCAGCGCGACCCGCTATGTTGCCCGTGATTCAGATGGCCGCTTCAACAGCTTTGCGCCGCAGACGCAGCTTAAGGTGTTCAGCCGTTACCGCGTCCCGGCGCTTCCGGATCTGACAGTAGGCGGCGGCGTAAACTGGCAGAATCAGGTGTACAAAGATGTCACCGGTCCGGACGGCGAGACGCAGCGCCTCTATCAGGGCAGCTATCCGCTCGTCGACTTGTTCGCGCAGTATCAGCTGACGAAACAGCTGGCGGTGCAGGCAAACGTTCGTAACCTGTTCGACCGCGAATACTACTCCTACCTCGATGACTCTGCCGTCTATGGCGAACCGCGTAGCGTCTCGGTAAGCATGAGTTACACATTCTGATCTAATCAGCTTATCGCTATCCTGGCCATCACCTGTTCCGAAATGCGCTTCGGCCCCACCAGCGGCAACGACACGGCGATGGCCGCCATGCCATTGCCATCCTGGTAACGAATAATATGCCGGTTTGAACGGGTGACGAGCCAGGTGCCGGAAACATTGGTCCAGTTAAAGAAGACGTATGTTGGATAGACGCAAAAGCGTAAATATTCAATGAACAGGACGCCCTCAGACTCGAGGGTAATCCTGAGCAATACACAACTCCTCAAGTTATTTAATCACTATGTATCTATCTATCTATATAGCGAGTTGGGCTACAACTGTGCAAAAGACCTTGATGACAATGAGTTCAAGATTCTTCTACGCAAAGCCACGAGGAGTTTACGCAGCATGTTTCATGAACAATTGCCCACATTTGGATGACAACATCTGAATAAGTCGACCATGCACCACCCAGACCGATTTCCTTTTATTCAACCTTGCATCAACGGCGCGCTTGAGGAGGTTGTCATTGCGGTGATTTTTCTGGAAAATTCGATATATAAAAGAATATATAGCGAGAGGGTGTTTATGGCCAGGAAACGAATGCAGGTTGTGCTGGTGGCGGTTGCGCTGATGCAAATGCCATCCATGGCGCTGGCAAAGGATATCAGGGTGACTTATGCCGGTTCCATGGGCAAAGTAATGGACCAGGGGTTAGGTCCGGCTTTTTCCAGAGCAAATAACGACGGCTATCAGGGGCAGGGCCAGGGTGCATACGGGATGGCACGCCTGCTTGCAAGCCACAAAATTGAGGCCGATGTGTTTGTCTCCATCACCCCGGGGCCGATGCAAATTCTCAAAGACGCCGGGCTGATAGATGAGGCGGTCCCTGTCGCCAGTACCAGCATGGTGGTCGCTTACAGTCCTGAGGGTAAATATGCAGCGCAGTTTGAACAGGCCAACAGAAAGAAAGACGGCTCGTGGCTGACTCTGCTTACGCAGAAAGATGTCTTATTTGGCCGCACCGATCCTTATGTCGACCCAAAAGGCCAGAATATTGTGTTTAGCCTGATGCTGGCGGAAAAGTATTACAACATGCCGGGCATCACCGATAAAATTTTAGGCTCGCTGCAAAACCCACAGCAGACTCATCAGGAAGGAGGGCTGCTGGCGCGTCTGGAAAGCGGTCAGGTGGATGCAGCAGCGGGATACGAGAGTGAAGTTCGATCAGCGCATTTGCCGTATGTCGCGCTGCCGGATGAAATAAACCTCAGCAACCCGGCGATGACGAAACAGTGGTATGACACTGTCAGTTTTACCATTAAAGACAGCAAAGGCCAGGATCAAATCCTGCACACTCAACCAATGGTGTTCTATGCGGCGGTGCTGAAAAACGCGCCGAATGGTGTAGAACAGGGACAAAAGTTCGTATCGTTCATGCAAAGCGCCGAGGGGCAGAAATTGTTCAAAGCGTTTGGCTACGCCGAACCTAAAGGAGACAGCTTATACGCCCGCTAAGAAAACCGGGCTGGGTGGCGGGGTGGTTATCTCTGCCCGCTATCCTGCTGTTAAGTATCCCCTTTATCACGCTGATTAGCGTCACGCCCTGGCATCATCTGAAGCTGGCCTGGCGCGACGACAGCGCCATTGTCGTCTCTATGGGACTGGGTGTGCTGGCACTCGGAATTATCATTCTTATCGGCATGCCGGTGGCATGGTGGCTGTCACAAGCCACGGGTCGAAAACGATTGATCGGTGAACTGCTGGTGATGATCCCACTGCTGACGCCACCGCTGGCAATGGGGATTTTGCTGGTTTCGGCTTTCGGGCCTTATGGCGTGATTGGCCGCTGGCTTTCACTGTTGGGAGCTACGCTGGTAAATAATCCGGCGGCGTTTGTGCTGGCTCAGGTTTACGGCGCTTTGCCTTATTTTATCGTGGTGTCGCGTTCGGCGTTTGCCACTGTTCCCAAAAATATTCTTGAAGCGGGACAAACGTTGGGAGCTTCTCCCTGGAACCGCTTTCGTTTTCTTACATTACCCCTGGCATTGCCTGGGCTGGCTTCTGCCGTAACACTCGCCTGGGTTCGCGCGGTAGGCGAGTTCGGGATCGTGATGATCTTTGCTTATTTCCCGCAGGGTATACCGGTAAAGCTGTATACCAATCTGCAAAATGACGGGGTGGACACAGTATATACTTTGCTATGGATGCTGCTGGTAGTGACGCTTCCCCTGCCAATGGTCTGCTTTGCTCTTGGCAAACGAATGGCCAGGAAATGAACACCCCTTAGATCGTCCGTTCCTCGTTCATAGCGGATGAGCTTGCTCACGTTTCCTTTTCAGCGGGCTACCTCGAATAACCCCAAACCGGATTCTTCATAAAAGGCCACACACAGAAACCTCCAGTCAGTCAGACTGAAAGTACAGGGCAGGAAGAAAATGTGGCGCGCGCTGGATATGTCTTACAATCGGATCGGTGGGATTATGCTGGGGGAACCATGGAGGCGTAAATCGGTACGTCGCGATAGCGGAAGAAATTACGCAAAGTTAACGTTGTATGCTCTTTGTCTCCCGAAGCCAGGACCGGGCTTTGCGCCCGGTTACTCTTGTATTAACCACATGTCCGACTCTTCGAACATCTCCTCAAGCATGCGGTTGAGCTTTTCACGGTCGCTTTTGCTGGCGTCGCTGTTCAGGCCGTTCGCTTGCATTGGCTTAACCGTCACGCTGGCATCAGGAAAAATCCGGTGCACGCGTTTTGTCAGTTCGGCCAGAATGATTTCCCTGGCTCCCTCCAGCCCCTGTACGTTTCGCTTGTCATAAACCAGTTCCACAAACATGATTGTTTACCTTATGGATATTACGCATGTGATTCAGCCTGAACGTAAAATACTACTGTATATGGGTACAGTCAAACGGCGTTCAGACTAAAGCATTGTCCAGAGCAATGCAGACAGCGTTGCCAGCCCGCCCAGAACAACCAAAAACACCGTCACGCCGCGAAGCTCTGCCAGCGAGGGGCGGGTGTATATGAGGTACGCCGGGATGAGGAACAGGATCACCGCGATCAGTGGTCCGCAGAACATTTCAATCAGGCTGAGCACATCCGGATTGGCATAAACAATGCCATAGGTCAGCAGGAACAGCGCCAGAGAGGCCAGCCGCTTGCTGGCGTTGGCCTTTTTGCCGGATACGCTGGCAGCCAGCTGACCAAACGTTTGTGCGACCGACAGACCTACGCCGAGGAAGGATTTCGTCATACCGATGATAGCGATGAGCGGGGCAATGTGGTAAATCAGGCTGAAATCACCGTTTCCCTTCATCACCGACAGCACATTCAGGTTTTCCGCCTTCGCTCGCACAAAGTTGTCATGGGGGATCCCCAGCACGCAGCTCAGCACGAAAAAGAGGATACTGGCGAAGATAGCTAAGTAGGCGATACGGATCACGAACAGTGCCTTTTTCTCACCCTCCGCTTTCCTCTCCCGGTAGTAAGAGCTCAGCGGGGAGACCATAGGCGCACAGCAAAACGAGAAGGTAATAAGCGGCAGCGTCAGCCAGATATTTTTCAGCGTTACCGGCAGCGGCGTGGCGTTCATTTCAGCGGCCGTATCGGTCAGGTTAGACAGATGCCATCCCGGGATAAGTGATACGGCGATCAGCAGTACAGATGCCGCGAACGGCAGCGCCAGTGCGCTCATAATGGCCACGACTCTGTCCCGGCCCTTGCTAAGCACCACATACAGCGCAGCAACCACGATAAACGACAATGGCCCACGGCTGATGGCGGTAATATGCAGATGCTCCACCAGTAAATTACTCAGCGCATTAATCAGCGCCACCCCGTAAACCAGGGTTACCGGGAAGAAGGTCACACAATAGAACAGGGTGATCAGCTTTTCACCCCTTCCGCTGAAGAAGGAGCCGAAGATCGGCAACGTGCCGTTTTCAGTCTTCTCTTCACGCATATATACACGACAAAGGAGTAAATGGGGGATCAGGGATAAGGGCAGCCCCAGCAGGAGCATAACCAGAAAAATAACCGGACCACGGGTGCCGATTTCCACGGGAAGGAACAGCGTTCCCGCTCCGACGGCTGTACCATAAAGGCCCAGCGTCCAGATATTATCCTGCCAGTGCCAGTTAGAGCGTGTTGTAATATTAGCTGAGAGAGTTGTGGCTTTATTCATCATATTTTACCGCGTTGTTAGAGGGGCGACGACTTATTTAGTTTTTATCTGTCTGTAGTCGTCGCTGCACCATTACGTCACGGGTGGGAGGGGTTTGATGTTGCATACCGAAAACCTTATGTGTATGCCTGCAATAACTATCGTTATTCTTTGACGATGCTTTAACAGGCGGTTAATTAAGAAAGGGATTTGTTAAATTAACGAACAAATAACGACTGACTTTCCCTGCCTGCACGTCTGTTAATTAAAGAATAAACACCCTGTTTTATTAAGTACCATAAGGCGCCATCATATTGAAGGGGGGCTTATTTAATTATTTTATTGGGCGTGAAATTATCCCGTTATGCCTGAAATTAAAAAACAGAATGTAGACAATCGTGTAACCCGCTCGTAGCTTTCGAACCGTCTTGTAACATAACGCTCTCTTTATGGTGGCGAAGGGGTTAAGGACGTCGTATGCCTGCTATTAAACGCCCCATAAGAAAATCCTCTTCTATACTCAGTTACGTTTAGTGAAATATGCCGCCGCTCCACACGTCGCGTTCCCTTAATAGCGGCGGGCAGCAGGGGTATATATTCACGAAAACGCCTTAATAATGGTCAATTTTGCATTTTAGAGGGGGTTTCCTGGTATGTTGCATTCTCAATCCTCGCGGGTCGGTAGCATTTTGCTGCTGCTGACCGCGATAATAGCCTTTGCGGTGGCGCTATACGCCTGGTGGACGCCGCTTACCGGCGTCACTGGCACCATTGGCGCACTGGGCGTGGTCATTGCCAGCGTAGTGCTGGCGATCCTGACCTTTATGTTACGTGCGGCATCGCGTCGCGGGGCGCGCGTTTTTCTGATTATTGTCACCCTGGTGGTGTTGGCGGGTATTGCTTTCGCCGCCGCGCTGCTACACCAGTACATCATAACGGCAGCCATGGTGGTCGGCCTGATTGGTCTGATTATGCTGAGCAGCCATTCCGCTCGTTACAACCATCCCGTCAGAAGCTGAGGAGCCGCCCGTGCACAACGATAAGCATTATCCCTTCATAAAAGTCAGCATGACGGCGCTGGCGCTGCTGGTCGCTCCGCTCGCGCTACAGGCGCAGGATAAGGCCGCTGAAGCCTCTCAGGGGACACAGGAATCACTGAACATTGATGCGGCCGATCAGCAGGCGCCCGGAACCACAAAAACCACCGACGATGCCTCAACCGGCAACGGTGATGGAAAGAGAGTCGCCTCGGCCAGCCAGCCAGCGACGCCGCTGGTGCCCGGCACCGCCACCTGGGACAGCTTCCACGGCCAGCTTAACGCGCAGAAATACAGTCCCCTGACCCAAATTACGGCGGATAACGTCGGGAAATTAACGAAAGTCTGGGAGTTCCATACCGGCGACGTCTCGGACGGTAAAGGCGATACGCCAGCTACCGTCTGGTCCGCAACGCCCATTTTCGCCAACGATACGCTCTACATCGGCACGCCATTCGATCGCCTGATTGCGCTGGATCCGGGGACGGGTAAAGAGAAGTGGCACTATGACACCAAATCGTCGCGCAAGGCGCTGACCCAGCCGGTGCTGAAAAATCGCGGCGTTTCCTACTGGCAGGCCAAAAATCCGCTGACAGGTGAGGCATGCCAGAAGATGGTCTATATGGGCACCGTTGACGGCAAGCTCTTTGCGCTGGACGCCGATTCAGGCAAACCGTGCAGCGGCTTTGCGAACAACGGCGTGCTGGATCTGAACCAGTGGAACACCGTTAACGCGAAGTATCCGCTCTCTGTCCTGCAACCGCCAACCGTTGTCGGCAACCATCTGCTGGTGGGCTGGGCCGGGAAGGACTGGGCCTATGCCGAAGCCCCTCCGGGCACCGTATTTTCAGTCAACGCCCAGACCGGTAAGCTTGAGTGGACCTTTGAGGCGATCCCCGCAGAGATCCGCAAGCGTACCGGTACCGCCAACGTCTGGACGCACATGTCCGCCGATGAGGCTAACGGGCTGGTCTATCTCCCGGTCTCATCGCCGTCTCCCAACTATTGGGGTGGCAACCGCGTAGACGCTATTCCGCTTGGCACCTCGACCACCGCGCTGGACATCAACACCGGTAAAGTGGTCTGGTCACGTCAGTGGGTACACCACGACGTCTGGGATTACGATATCAACTCCGCCCCGACGCTGATGGACATCACCGTAGACGGCAAGCAGATCCCGGCGCTGGTGCAGGCCACCAAGCAGGGTTTCCTGTTTGTGGTTAACCGCCTGACGGGGGAGGACGTATGGCCAATCGAAGAACGTCCGGTTCCGCAGGGTGATGGGTCGGTCCAGGGCGAAGTTCTCTCGCCCACGCAGCCATTCCCGACCAAACCCGCGCCGCTGCTCGACCAGTCGAAAAAACCGGAAATCTGGAAGCTGGCGGATATCGTCGGTGGCGGCCAGTGCTCCCGCCTGTGGGATAACCTGACCTATGAGGGAATGTATACCCCGCCAACCACCAAAGGCGAAGGCACGCTCACCTATCCCGATAGCGCCGGCGGCGTCCAGTGGGGTGGGGTGGCGTTCGATCCGCAAAAACAGATCGCCATCGTCAACACCTCGCATATCGTCCAGTACGTGAAGCTGTACAGCCGTGAGGATTACGATAACGCAGACAAAGACTCCGGCAACGAAAGCGGCTTTGCCCCACAGGAAGGCGCCCCGTACGGTATGCGTCTGCTGGTGGCGAGCAACTGGCTTGGCATGCCGTGCTGGCAACCGCCGTTTGGTGAAATCGTGGCGCTGGACATGCACACGGGCGATGTGAAATGGCGTCGTCCGGTTGGCGCCTCCCAGCAGTATGGCTTCTTCATGCCGGAAAGCTGGGGTTCGCCTACCATTGGTGGTCCGGCAGTGACGGCGGGCGGCGTGATCTTCATCGGTGCTTCAATGGATGCCAAAGTGCGTGCCTACTCGGTAGAGAGCGGTGAAGAGCTGTGGTCCGATCAGGCCGAAGCTCCGGCGGTAGCGAACCCGTCCGTCTATGAATATAAAGGTCGCCAGTATGTGGCCTTCGTGGCAGGCGGGAATACGATCCTGAAGGATCAGGTGGGCGATCAGGTGGTGGTCTACGCCTTGCCGGAATAATTCAGCAGGAAGGGGAAATAAGCGTGGGGCCTGCGGGCCCCACTTTATTTTGCAGTAGTCGTTTTACCGACGCGTTATTTATCGGCTGATGCGCCAGCACGCGTTGACATCTGCTCGGCGGACTTCAGATGCTGCTCAACGACCGGAGTGTGCTCGTTGGCCAGAGCCTTCACATCCGGATCGTCGATTTTACTGGCGTCGCTCTTAAGCTTCGACAGCACCTTCTCGTGGTCCTTCACGCCAGCATATTCCATATACATTTTGTCAAAAGCGTCACCGCGCTGGTTTTCCAGCCTTGAGTTCAGGGCTTTATGCGCGGCGTCTGGTTCGGTCGACAGCTCCACGCCCTTTTTCTGGGCAACGGTCTGGACTTTGGTCAGCGCGGCGCCGTGATCGTCGACCATTTTCTGGGCGAATGTTTTCACTTCACTGGTTTGGGCCTTGTCCAGGGCGAGCCTGGCGGCGGCAACTTCGTTGATATTGGCCTGCGCCATGTCCTTCAATGCTTTCTCGTCGCCGGAGCTGAGTCTGGCGTCCGGTTGAGCCTGGCCCGCAATTTGAGTTTGCGCGGCGCTGGTTGTCTGGGCTTGTACGCCAACGGTGCTGAACATTGCTGCAACTGCTGATACGGCTAGCAGCCTTTTCAGGGTTTTACTCGTGTGCATATTGTTCTCCTGATGGTCATGGTACAGGTAAGTTTCAATTGCTTCAGGCGCAACCGGCAGATAAATGACGACTGCACAGGTCAGTATAGTAGATGAACCTGCTGCACCCGCTGTTCAGGTCAGTGATGGCTGGTCGTGATGCTCAATCCTTCTACAATATTGATACGGATCATTTACATATTTGCTGCTAATGTTAAATATATAGATTCATCAACAGGAGGAATGATATGAAAAAAGCACTATTAGGGAGTGTATTGGCTTTAACAGTAGCAAGCTTCGGCGCATCTGCGGCAGATATGATTTCCAAGGATGAAGCGCACCACTTCAAGCTTGAATACCTTGGTAATGTATCTGTAGGGGCTTCAGGTGGACAAATTTCTTCACCTTCAGATCTTCATCAAAAACTCTCAAAACTGGCAGACGAGAAGGGCGGGAAATACTACGTCATCATCGCTGCCCGCGAGCATGGCCCTAACTTCCAGGCCGTCGCAGAAGTCTTTAAATAATTTTCTCGGATAACACAAAAACCCGCTTATGGCGGGTTTTTGCTTACAGGCAGCCAAAAAAATGCCCCTGATGCGGGGCGAGTGTGAGTCAAACCTTTTCTTATGTTTATCTGTTTTGTGCTCTAAGGCTTTGGGACAATAACACCCTGTTCAAATAATGCAATTAAATGCGACGGCAGCATACGTTACACAGATAGTCTACTCTTTACATACAGTTATGGTGAAAGGCAGTTAATCGTTAGCTGTCGCCTGCTGGAGAATGGAAACAGTAAACGGTTGCAAGAGGTAAACATGAACGTTGACGCACTGACGCAAAAGGCAGAAGAAGAAATTTCAGCGCTTATAACCAAAAAAATTTCAGAGTTACGTAAAAAAACAGGGCAGGAAGTGTCTGAAATTGAGTTTATCGCTCGTGAAGCCATGACAGGCCTCGAGGGATATGAGGTAAAAATCAAACTTATTTAATCAAAATTATTACCTGTTTCGGGACACTGGATAAATCAGAACGGCAAACGTCAGCTAAGACTATCCTGCGCGTGGCAGGATTGAAGCCAAAAAGCCCGGTGACGCTGCGCTTACCGGGCCTACAATTAACGCAATCCACAGGCCGGGCAGGGCGTAGCCGCCACCCGGCTTACCAGGCTTACACTATCGCGTTCGGGCACGCTTCGCCCTTTTCGAGTTGACGCAAATTCCCCAGCGTGGTTTCCGAAATGCTGATCAGCGCTTCGGCGGTCAGGAACGCCTGGTGCCCTGTGAACAACACGTTGTGACAGGCAGACAGGCGACGGAACACGTCGTCCTGGATCACGTCATTAGATTTATCCTCAAAGAACAGATCGCGTTCGTTCTCATACACATCCATACCCAACGCGCCGATTTTTTGCGTTTTCAACGCTTCGATAGCCGCCTGAGAGTCGATCAGCCCGCCGCGGCTGGTATTGATGATCATCACGCCGTCTTTCATCTGGTCGAACGCCGACTGGTTAAGCAGATGATAGTTCTCCGGGGTCAGCGGACAGTGCAGGGAGATAACGTCAGACTGCGAGAAGAGCGTTTTCAAATCGACATACTCCACGCCCAGCTCCAGCGCAGCGGCGCTTGGGTACGGATCAAACGCCAGCAGGCGCATGCCAAATCCTTTCAGGATGCGAAGGGCGGCCACGCCAATTTTGCCGGTACCGATGACGCCTGCGGTTTTACCGTACATGGTAAAGCCGGTCAGCCCTTCCAGAGAGAAGTTAGCATCACGGGTTCGCTGATAGGCACGGTGAATACGACGGTTGAGCGACATCATCATCCCGACCGCATGTTCTGCCACGGCTTCCGGAGAATAGGCCGGGACGCGAACGACCTTCAGACCCAGCTCTTTGGCGGCATCGAGATCGACGTTGTTAAAGCCCGCGCAGCGCAGGGCAATGTATTTCACGCCCTGTTTTTTCAACTCTTCCAGCACCGGTCGGCTACCGTCGTCGTTAACGAAGATACACACGCCTTCGCAGCCGTGGGCGGTTTTAGCCGTCTTTTCAGTTAGCAGAAAGTCGAAAAATTCAAGATCGAAACCGTACGTCTCGTTAACATGTTGCAGATACTTTTTGTCGTACTGCTTTGTGCTATATACCGCGAGTTTCATAAGACTTTCTCCAGTGATTTTGGAACCACGTTAGCATGTTTAAAATTATCTTACAATTTTTCAAAATTCATTGAAATCAATAAGTTCTATGAATTATTGTAGAGCATCTACTCTTAAAAATGGCATTACCTTCAACTGACTGGCTAAACATGCGACAATGAGCGGCAAGAACGGCTTATTTTTTTCGCAAAATCAGGATATTAACTGCCCATGAAGGGTAAATACAAAGCCGCAATCGCGCTATTACTGCTGCTATTTCTTGTGCCGCTGACGCTGCTGATGACGCTCGCCCAGTGGGTACCCACGCTCGCCGGGATCTGGCTCCCCGTTGGAACGCGCATCGCGTTTGAAAAAAGCCCACGGCTCACGCGTCACGCCCTGATCATCCCCGATCTCCGCTATCTGGTAGAAGAGTGTGAAATTGCCCGCGTGGAAAACGTGACTCTGTCACACCCCAGCCGCTGGGATCTGGATATTGGCGCACTTGAACTTAACTCTGTCTGCCTGAGCAAATTACCGCAATCGGCGCCATCTACGGTGGCGCCGAAAACGCTGGCGCAGTGGCAGGCCATCCTGCCCAACACCTGGCTGACCATCCATCGCTTTACCCTTTCTCCCTGGCAGCAGTGGGAGGGTGAGTTGCATGCCTCACTGACGCCAGCCCGCCAGGACATCACCTATAACGGCGAGCAGGTGAGCATTAAGGGGCAGTTACGCGGCCAGACCCTTTCCATCAGCCAGTTCGATGTGCAACTGCCGGATCAGCCGCAGCCCGTGAAGCTGGTCGGTGAATTTACCCTGCCGCTGGTGCCGGACGGCGTGCCGGTGAAAGGGCATACGGTCGCGACCTTTAACGTGCCACAGTTATCCTCGCTGGTCGATGCCGATCTGGACTGGGAGGACAATCAGGGCCAGCTGGTGGTCATGGCGCGGGACAACCCCGATCCGCTGCTCGATTTACCGTGGCAGATCACCGCTCAGCAGTTGACCATCAGCGACGGACGCTGGAACTGGTTAGCCTCCGGCGTGCCAATGAGCGGACGCGTCGGGCTGAAAGTGGATAACTGGCAGCAGGGGCTGGAGAAAGCCACCTTCACGGGGCGGCTCAACGTGCTGACCCAGGGGGATGCGGGTAAGGGCAACGCGGTGCTGAATATCGGTCCCGGCTCGCTCAGTATGGATAACAGCGCTATGCCGCTGCACCTGAGCGGGGAAGCCAAGCAAAACGATCTGATCCTGTATGCCAGGCTCCCGGCGATGCTGACCGGCAGCCTTTACGATCCGCAGCTTACGTTTGAACCCGGCGCTTTATTGCGCTCGCGCGGGCGCATCATCGACTCGCTGGATATCGATGAGATCCGCTGGCCGCTGGCGGGCGTGAAGCTCACGCAGAAGGGCGTGGACGGCCGCCTGCAAGCCATTCTGCGGGCGCATGAAAACGAGATGGGCGATTTTGAGCTGCATCTGGACGGCCAGGCTAACGACTTTTTACCGGACAACGGTTTGTGGCAGTGGCGCTACTGGGGTAAAGGGAACTTCACGCCGATGAACGCGCGCTGGGATGTCCGGGGAACCGGGGAGTGGCGCGACAACGTTATCGAACTGACCGATCTTTCCACGGGGTTCGACAAATTGCAGTACGGTACGATGCTGGTCAGCAAGCCGCGCCTGGTGCTGGATCACCCGGTGCGCTGGTCGCGGGACCCGGATAACCCCACCTTTAGCGGCGCGCTCGCGCTTAACGCCGGGCAAACAAGCTTTTCAGGCGGAAGCGTGCTGCCGCCGTCCGTTTTGACCTTCAGCGTTGACGGGACAGACCCGACGGTGTTCCAGTTTAAAGGGAACCTGCATGCGGACGACATCGGCCCGGTCCAGGTGAATGGACGCTGGGACGGCGAACGCCTTCGCGGTCAGGCCTGGTGGCCAAAACAGTCTCTTACGGTGTTTCAGCCGCTGATCCCGCCAGACTGGAAAATGACCCTGCGCGGCGGCGAAATGTACGCGCAGGTGGCTTTCTCCGCGGCCCCCGATCAGGGGTTTGAGGCCGGGGGGCACGGGGTGCTGAAAGCGGGCAGCGCGTGGATGCCGGATAACGAGATCAACGGCGTGGATTTTGTTCTTCCGTTCCGCTTAAGCCAGGGTACCTGGTCGCTGGGCACGCGCGGGCCGGTAACGTTACGAATCGACGAGGTGAAAAACCTGGTCACAGCCCGAAATATCACCGCGGATCTCCAGGGCGATTATCCCTGGACCGAAGCGAACCCGCTCCTGCTCACCAACGTGAAGGTGGAAGCGCTCGGCGGGAAAATCACCATGCAGCAGTTGAGAATGCCGCAGCACGATCCGGCTTTACTGCGCGTGGATAATATTTCCTCCAGCGAACTGATAAGCGCGGTGAATCCGAAGCAGTTTGCCATGTCCGGCCCGGTGAGCGGCGCGCTGCCGTTCTGGCTGGACAATGAAAAATGGATCATTAAAGATGGCTGGCTGACCAACCCGGGGCCGATGACGCTGCGCATCGACCAGGACACGGCGGATGCCATTGTGAAAGACAACATGGTTGCCGGGGCGGCGATCAACTGGCTCCGCTATATGGAAATTTCGCAGTCGTGGACAAAACTCAATGTGGATAATCTGGGTGTGTTAACCATGCAGGCGGCCATTAAAGGCACCAGCCGCGTCGAAGGCAAAAGCAGTTTCGTAAACCTGAATTACACCCATGAAGAGAACATTTTTACCCTCTGGCGCAGCCTGCGCTTTGGGGACAATCTGCAAACATGGTTTGAGCAACATGCGGCGATACCCCTTCTCCGCGGTTCGACAGGCAAGGAAAGTGAGGAACAACAATGAAAAAGAGGGCTGGTGTACTCACCGTGGCCGTCGTCGCGCTGCTGTCAGGCTGCACGCCGCGCATTGAAGTGGCGGCGCCCAAAGAGCCGATCACCATCAACATGAACGTGAAAATCGAGCATGAAATCCATATCAAGGTGGATAAAGACGTTGAAGCCCTGCTGAAATCCCGCAGCGATCTGTTCTGAGGATGTCATGAAACGATTAGCTCTGATGTTACTGGCGCTGGGGATGAACGTTCACGCCGCCACGCTTACGCTCAACGATGCGCGTGCCCAGGGGCGCGTAGGGGAAACCCTGAGCGGCTATCTTGCGCCCGTTCAGCACGACGCTGAAACCCTGGCGCTGGTGAACCGTATCAACGCCGCACGCACGGAAAGTTACCAGCAGCTGGCTGACAGTAATAATTTACCCGTCGACGAGGTGGCGAAAATGGCGGGACAAAAGCTGGTGGCCCGCGCGCAGCCGGGTGAGTACGTGAAGGGAATTAACGGCAAGTGGCTGAAAAAATAGCTAGCGATAACGCCTGCGGTATTCGCCCGGCGAAACCCCGAAACGCTGCTTAAAGGCGGTGGAAAAATGGCTATGGTCGGTGAAACCCCAGCTGTAGCCAATCCCCGCCAGCTTTTCGTCATCGCTGATGGAACGCAGCGCCTGAGCGCATAAATCGAGGCGACGGTTCTTAATATACTGCGCTACTACCAGCCCTTTCCCGGCAAACATGCGGTACAAGCTACGCACGGACATGCCGCTCTCTGAAGCTATCCACTCCGGTCTTAACGCCTCCGACTGAATATGATCATCAATCAGGGACAGAACGTGGCGGAACTGACGCTCCTTGCGCGGCAGCACCTCGTCACGCTGCTGGAAGGCCGGACGCAGCAGACACACCATCGCCTCAAGCGCCGCTTCGCTTTCACTGGCGCTGAGATCGGCATTGCCCATGCTCTCCTGTAGCAGTCGGTAGCTCAGCTGTACGGTAGGCAGACTGCGGGAGAGGGGCAGCGCGCACCTCACTTCCTGAAAACGCGCGTGTTGCTCAATGATTTGTCGCGGGAGCAGGAGCGAAATCTGGCGGGAACGCTCCTGCCAGTAAATGGAGCACGGGCGGGAGGCGTCAATCAGCGTAATATCCCCGGCTTTCAGCATCGCGCGCTGGTCGTCCTGTTCGATTCCGGCGCTGCCTTCCAGCTGAAACACGGTGTAGAACCAGGCGTCGTTGCCGTTTTTGATCTCCTGACGGGTGCGAAACAGGTTAACGCCTGCGGCGGTCACCGTGCTCAGCTTCAGACTTTGGGTGTAGCTGGTTTCCAGCTCGCCGAGAAACGCCCCCTCTAACGGACGTGCCGCAAAGCGCCCACAAACCTGGTTAATTTGCGCCAGCCACTGCTGAAAATTGTCCTGTTCGCTTGCACACGCCATTGATGTTCTCGCTGCACCGTCACTGTTTTCGCATTGTTGCATTTATGTTGCATTTTGTCAGGGCTACGAGGCTGACTATAGGAAAGAACACTCAACGGTTACAGCGATATAAGCGGGAATTATCACGATTTGCGGACCCTGTCACAGCTGGCAAAGCGAATGTCACACAGACAAAAGCAGGAATGCGAATCCCCTCTTAGACTGCATACACACCCTGCGAAGCATAACGAAGGAGTATTCTATGTCCGAATCACATGTCGCCATCCTGCCGGGCGTGCAGCAGTTTTTAGATCGCCAGCACGGCCTGTGGATCGAAGGGCGTCAGGCGGCATCCGATAGCGAAAAGCGTCTGAACGTCTACAACCCGGCGACCGGAGAGGTTATTGCCTCTACCGCCGATGCCAGCGTCGATGATGTCGATCGTGCGGTGATGTCTGGCTGGCGCGCCTTTGTCGCCCGAAGCTGGGCCGGGCGGCTGCCGGCAGAGCGGGAACGCATCCTGCTGCGGTTTGCGGATCTGGTGGAACAGCATGGCGAAGAGCTGGCACAGCTCGAAACCCTGGAGCAGGGGAAATCGATTAACATTTCCCGCGCCTTCGAGGTGGGCTGCACCCTGAACTGGATGCGCTACACGGCAGGGCTGACCACCAAAATTGCCGGTAAAACCCTCGATCTCTCGATTCCACTGCCGCAGGGCGCGCGTTATCAGGCGTGGACGCGTAAAGAGCCGGTGGGAGTCGTGGCGGGGATTGTGCCGTGGAACTTCCCGCTGATGATTGGCATGTGGAAAGTGATGCCCGCGCTGGCGGCAGGTTGCTCCATCGTGATCAAACCGTCGGAAACCACGCCGCTCACCCTGTTACGGGTGGCGGAACTGGCGAGCGAGGCGGGGATCCCTGAGGGTGTGTTCAACGTGGTGACCGGCAGTGGCGCCGTCTGTGGCGCGGCGCTGACCTCGCACCCGCGCATTGCCAAAGTGAGCTTTACCGGTTCGACGGTGACGGGCAAGCAGATTGCCCGCGCGGCGGCGGACACGCTAACGGGCGTGACGCTGGAGCTGGGCGGCAAAAACCCGGCCATCGTGCTGAAAGATGCCGATCCGGCGTGGGTGATTGAAGGGCTGATGACCGGCAGCTTCCTGAACCAGGGGCAGGTCTGCGCGGCCAGCTCGCGCATTTATATTGAGGCTCCGCTGTTCGACACGCTGGTCAGCGGGTTTGAACAGGCCGTGAAATCCCTCAGCGTCGGGCCGGGCATGTCGCCGGAGGCGTTTATCAACCCGCTGGTGTCGCGCGCCCACTGCGATAAGGTTCAGGCGTTCCTGGATGAGGCGAAGGCGCACAATGCGGAGCTGATCGCCGGGAACCGGGGCCCAGACGGCAAAGGCTATTACGTTTCGCCAACGCTGGTGGTCAACCCGGATAATCATCTGCGACTGACGCGTGAAGAGGTCTTCGGGCCGGTGGTGAACCTGGTTCGTGTGGCCGACGGGGAAGAGGCGCTTCAGCTGGCGAATGACACTGAATATGGCTTAACGGCCAGCGTCTGGACGCAGAACATCAGTAAAGCGCTGGCGTATACCGACAGGTTACAGGCCGGAACCGTGTGGGTGAACAGCCACACGCTGATCGACGCCAACCTGCCGTTCGGCGGCATGAAGCAGTCCGGCACCGGGCGCGATTTCGGCCCCGACTGGCTGGACGGCTGGTGTGAAACCAAGTCGGTGTGTGTGCGGTATTAAAAAAACGCCGGGTGGCGGCTACGCCTTACCCGGCCTACGGGATCGAGGAAAAGGTTGGTTTTGTAGGCCGGGTAAGCGCAGCGCCACCCGGCGTAACTTACAGCGACCACCGATCCCGCCCGGCCTCCTTCGCCCTGTACAGCGCCGCATCGGCGCGGGCGATGATTTCCGCCCCGACTGGCTGGACGGCTGGTGTGAAACCAAGTCGGTGTGTGTGCGGTATTAAAAAAACGCCGGGTGGCGGCTACGCCTTATCCGTCCTGCGGGATCGAGGAAAAGGTTGGTTTTGTAGGCCGGGTAAGCGCAGCGCCACCCGGCGTAACTTACAGCGACCATCGATCCCGCCCGGCCTCCTTAGCCCTGTACAGCGCCGCATCGGCGCGGGCAATGATTTCCGGGCCGGCCAGCCCTGCGGTATAGCCTGCAATGCCCATACTCGCCGTCACACATTCACTCACCTTCGACGCGCCGTGCGGAATGGCTGCGTTGCGCAGGCCAGCCTGGATCCGCGCGGCGACTTTCTCAGCAATGCTTTCTTCGCAGTCAAAGAGGATCACCACAAACTCCTCGCCACCGTAGCGCGAAACCACATCCTCTGGCGTGCGCACCGAGGTGTTCAGCACCTCTGCCACCCGCGCGAGACACGCATCTCCCGCCTGGTGACCGTAGGTGTCGTTATACAGTTTGAAGTAATCGACATCCAGCATCAGCACCGCGAAGCGTTTGCCTTGCTCTACGGCATTTTCCAGCACCAGCTCCATCGCCCGGCGGTTGGCCGTTTTCGTCAGTGGATCCTGATGGGCCAGCGCATCCAGCCGCGAAATTAAACGCTGATTTTGCTGGTTGCGACGCCACGCCTCTTCAAACCAGCTCAACAGGATATAGCGCCCGCACACGAGAATGAACGTGAACACCACCCACAGCCCGGCAAAGCGATAATTAATTTCCTGATTCAGCAGCATGCTGGCAACGGGCAGGCTTACCCATAGCGGAACGGTGAAGCAGAGCAGTGCCACCGGGTGAAAATAGAGCGCGGTCATACCGGCCATCAGCAGGGTAACGAATATAGGCCAGGGATGAGGAAGCTGTAACACGTTGATAAACCAGTAACAACTTATCGACCACAGCAGGCTGCACATAAACAAAACGGCGCTGACGCCGCGGATGTGGCGCCAGGCCATGATCACCAGCGCCACGGAAAGGATCACCACGCCCAGCATGGAGGCGTCAATCATCTGCCGCAGAGGGGGGCTGATGTGCAGGAGGGCATCGATATGGCCGAACAACGAATTGCGCAGCAGGACCATAAGGGCAAAGCTGGCATTCACAAAGGCGAGCCACGGCAGGTTCACGGCCAGCCCGTGAACAACCATTGATTTACGGGTAGGCCATATCGCGGGTTCGGGTGTGGCTGGATGTCTTTTTTCCATTGAAGAGAATTTTCCTTGAGCGGGCGGAACGTCCGCCCGCGAGTGCTGCCTTTACGGGGTCACAATGTTAAACCAGAATTCAAATTTATCCATGTAACCGAGCATAGCATCAAGTTTTGCGGCATCGCCGGTCACTTTGATATCGCCGTTATCCTGCGCCTGTTTAAGCGTCACTTCTTTCAGGATGATTTTATTCAGCGTATCGCGGTTGAGGGTCACGGTCGCGTCAGCGTCTTTCGCTTCGGCGTTCGCCGTGTGGTTCAGCACGCCATTTTCCAGCTCCAGCTTGTATTTGCCGCCGTCGCTGCCGAGGTCGATGTTAAACACCGATTTTGCATCCGCCGCTTTTTCACCGTTAATGTGCACCGCCAGATAGTCAAAGAACATTTCTGGCGTCATCGCGCGCACGGTATCCGGGCTGGCGGTGTTCGGGGTCGGTCCTTTCACCACGCCGTTACGCAGCTCCTGTGCGCCGGTCAGGTAGAAGTTACGCCACGGGCCTGATTCAGCCTGATAACCCAGCTGCTCCAGCGCATCCGCTTCCAGGTTTCGCGCGGCCTGATTATTTGGATCGGCAAAGACCACTTTGCTGACCACCTGAGCCACCCAGCGGTAGTTCCCCTGGTCAAAGTCGGTTTTCGCTTTGCTCAGGATGGCATCCGCGCCGCCCATATAGTCCACAAATTTCTTCGCGGCTTCTTCAGGCGGCAGTTCGTCCAGGGTCGCCGGGTTGCCGTCAAACCAGCCTAAATAGAGCACGTAGGTCGCTTTAACGTCATGGCTGACAGAACCGTAATAGCCACGGTTTGCCCAGGTATTGGCCAGGGAGTTTGGCAGTTTGAAGTTGGCGGCAATCTCGTCACGGGTCAGCCCTTCGTTCGCCATGCGCAGGGTCTGGTCGTTGATGTAGCGATACAGGTCGCGCTGGCTTTTCAGCAGGTTAACCACGTTGTCGTTGCCCCATGTCGGCCAGTGGTGCTGCGCCATAATGATTTCGGCTTTATCACCCCAGCGTACAATCGCCTGGTTGATGTATTTCGACCATGGCAACGGCTCACGAATTTTCGCGCCGCGCAGGGAGTAGGTGTTGTGCAGGGTATGGGTGACATCTTCCGCAGACTCGATCAGCTTTTTCTCTTCGATATACCAGAGCATCTCGGAAGGCGCTTCCGATCCCGGCGCGAGCATAAAATCATAGGTCAGGCCGTCGATCACCTCTTTCTGACCATCTTTCTCGATGATATTGGTCGGGGCGATCAGGGTCACCGTCCCGGCGGAGGTGGTGGTGCCGAGACCCGCGCCGACCTGGCCCTTCGCATCCGGCTTCAGCAGGTTGCCGTACATATAGCTGGCGCGGCGGCTCATGACGTTACCCGCCATGATATTCTCCGCGACGGCGGCCTCCATAAATCCGGCGGGCGCGTAGACTTTCACCTTGCCGGACTTCACATCTGCTTCGTCCACCACGCCGCGCACGCCGCCATAGTGGTCAACGTGGCTGTGGGTGTAAATTACGGCGACAACAGGCTTGTTACCGCGATTTTTATAGTAAAGATCCATCCCGACTTTGGCCGTTTCCGCCGACACCAGCGGGTCGACCACGGTAATGCCTTCTTTACCTTCAATAATGGTCATGTTTGACAGGTCGAGGTTACGTATCTGGTAGACGCCTTCGGTCACTTCAAACAGACCGCTGATGTTAATCAGCTGGGACTGACGCCATAAGCTCGGGTTAACCGAGTCGGGCGCCTTATCGCCTTCTTTGATAAAAGCGTACTGCTGCGGATCCCAGACGGTGTTGCCTTGCTCACCTTTGATAATGTCCTGAGGCAGCGGGGCAATAAACCCTTTGTGGGCGTTGGTAAAATCGGTGTTATCGGAGAAAGGAAGCTGGTTGAAGAGTGCGTTGTTGGCCTGTTGCGTTGCTGCGGTGGCATCCTTAGGTGCTTCTGCGGCCCAGGCGGAACTGGCAGAAATAAAACATCCCGCCAGCGCGAGACTCCTGACGATCTCATTGATTCTCATCCTAAAACCTCTCAGTAAACTGTGACGTTGTTTGTGGGGACTTCGAATCCTGGTGAAAGTGTGTCAAGAAATGCAAAAGGATTAAGCGAGGTAACAATAACTATAATCGGGGAGAGTAATTCAGCAAGTAAGCGGATGAAAAACCGGGCATTACGCCCGGTCGGTAGGTTATTTCTGCTCTTTTTTCTTGCCGAGCGTTGGCGTCTCGTCAAAGAAATTCCACGGCTTGAGTAACGTGTGCACCCATTCCGTCGGCATTATCGGCCACTCCTCGGCACGGGCGACATGGGTGGTGCCGGTGGTCATCCAGATGACGTTATCCTGGTCGTTCAGCGACTCGTTATCTTTGCTGTACTGGCCGAGGCCGGTATCGTGCGTGGAACGGTTCGGGTATTTTCCCTCCGGGTACATCTCGTCGGGATGGTAACGCGTCACCCACAGCTGTTTATCCATAAAGCTCAGGCGGTGATAAATCCACTCGTCCGGGGCAAACTTCGCGCCGGACGCTACCGGGTGTGTACCGCCCGCGTAAGGGATGATTTGATACGAGACCGGGTTGCCGATGTGGTTCTCTTTGCTGGTATTGCTCAGCAGGCGGATGGTGCCCGGGTCAAACTTCTGCGCCGCCTGCTTTTCGGTATCAATATCATACTGATTAACCTGCATGGTGCTGGTGCGCGGTCCGCCAGCGGTGTTCGGTTTGACGTCCGGATCCATGGCCACCAGCTTATTGTTGATGCCGTCCACGTCCATATCCAGACGGAAGTTGTAGATGTGCTGGTGGGTGGTTCCGACAATATTATGGTCGATCAGCGTTCCGTATCGGGTGTCATCCTTCGCGGTGGCATCATGCATGGTTTTCGTCTGCACGCCTTTCACCGCTTCAATGCCCGTAGCCCCTGCATCAATGCCGATAGTGCCGTTTTCGTGGAATACCCAGTCGAAGATGTAATCGTAGTTACCCACGGTGCTGACCCAGCGCACCACCAGCTCGCGGCGTTCGGTGCTGACGTTGGGTTTACCTAACTCCTGATGCTTATATTCCGGCCCGGCGTAACGCTCGAAAATGGCGATCGCCCGGGGGATCTCCATTGGCGCGCCGGTGTAATCCGGGATGGTTTCGTTGAGCATCACGGCGTTAGACGGAACATCCTTGCCGCGCACCAGCGGGGAGGTCAGGGTACCCATGCCGTAATCGCCGGAGTCCAGGTAGGCTTTAAAGTACCAGCCGATATCCGGGTCGCCGTACGGCACAATCATGCCGCCGAGCGATCCCTGATACATCACCTGTCGCTTTTTGCCGTTGTCGTTATAGGTCACGGTGGAGATTATCGGGCCGACGCGTGAGTCCAGGCTCAGATGAAAATCCCAGTTCTGCCAGTGCACCCTATCCCCGGTGATGGTGTAGTTCTTGCCTTCCGGCTCGATAATCTCCAGCGGTTTTTTCACCGTTTCAACGCGGTCGCGGCCATCATAAGGGCGCGGCGTGAGCGGAACCGGCACGACCGGGCCTTCCTCAATCTTCTGGATTTTCTTCTGCTCGAGATCCACCACCGCAACCAGGTTTTCGATCGGGTGCGCCCAGTAGTTACCGTCGCCCACGTCGAGATAGCTGATCACTTTCAGCAGGCGGTCTTCCTGTTTCAGCCCATCCTTGCCGTCAAAAAAGCCGACGGTAAGCGGAGTGGTGATCACTTTCTTCGGGTCGGTAATGCCGCGCTTTTTCAGCACGGCGGCAAACTCCGGGCTTTCATTGATGATCTGCTGCACGGTATTGAAGTCATCCAGCAGCACCATGCCGTGCGCGTCTTTGATCGGCTCCCAGCGGAGGATCTTTTTCTCCTTCAGATCCACCCGGCTTTCGATGATGTGTTTACCATCAAGCATGATGATATTGGCCTGGCGGGGCGCATCCACCGCCGTGCCGTTAAGCACAAAGTCCCAGACTTTGGCCTTTTCTGGCTCCGCCAGCGCAATCTGGGTAAAGCGGGTATTGGGTTTAAAATCCGCAGAGGCTTTCACAATGGCTACGGCCTGGTTGATTTCATCAGCCGTCAGCGCGTTTAACGGGTGGGGGCTTTTTTCAACCTGGAATGTCTGATCAAGACCGGACTGAAAAACATCGTTGATAAAGGTCTCCGGGATAAACGCCTTATTGTTCTTCATCACCACGGGCACCTGGAGCGTCAGCGGTTTGCCGTTAACGATGGCGGTGTTTGCGCCGGGTTTGACCTTCACAAAGGCACCGTCTTTGACGATGGTGAACATCTGGGCGTAATCATCCCACTGCACGTCCGCGCCAAACGCCTGAAGCGTTTTGTCCATCGGGACCATATGCGCCTCGCTGCCGTGAGCGTAAACAGGGGATTGCCAGGCGCAACAGAGCGCAACGGCCATGGCCAGTGCCGTTCTACGGGCAGAAAAAGAAGAATTGCTTCCCATCGCAGACCTCATCTTGTTGTGTTTATTGTGTTGTGTCAGCCTTATCCTGACAGGCGCGCACGAAAAGCGTTTGCCTGCATCTGCCAGGTTGTTTGTCAGTCTTGCCAGGTTAAAAAAAGAGCGGGGGTGCATCACACCCCGGTCAGGTAGTTGTAGGCCGGGTAAGCGGAGCGACACCCGGCAAGAAAGAGGTGGGTCAGAAGTCACCCTGCTGGCGCGCCACCAGCGTCAGGATGGAGTAGAGCGCCACGGCCTGCTGGTGCTGGTTGAAGATCTCCACCGCCCATTCCACCACGCCGGTGGGTTTTTCCTCGGCAGTGCGCTGTTTCTTCAGCGTTTTACGTTTACAGGTCAGGCGCACCTGAATGGTATCACCCGGCTTGACCGGCTCAATAAAGCGCAGGTTTTCCATGCCGTAGTTGGCAATAACCGGCCCAACCCCGGCATCGACAAACAGCCCCGCCGCGGCGGAAATCAGGAAATAACCGTGTACCACGCGCTCACCAAAAATCGACTCCGCCGCGCCAATTTTGTCCATATGGGCGTAGAAATGATCCCCGCTCAGGCAGGCAAAATTCACGATATCCGCTTCCGTCAGGGTACGACGCGGGGTCAGCAGGCTGTCGCCCGGCTGTAACTCCTCGAAGTATTTACGGAACGGATGAACGCGATTTTCCTGCACCTCCGCGCCACGGACCCACTGTTTACCGATCGCGGCGAGCATGGACGGGCTGCCCTGAATGGCCGTGCGCTGAAGATAGTGCTTCACCGCGCGCAGGCCGCCCAGCTCTTCGCCGCCGCCCGCACGTCCCGGACCACCGTGCACCAGCTGCGGCAGCGGTGAACCGTGGCCGGTGGATTCTTTCGAGGATTCCTGGTTGAGGATCTGAATGCGTCCGTGGGCGCGCGCGGCACCGGCAATAAACTGCCGCGCCATGCGGGTATCTGCCGTAACCAGCGTTCCCGCCAGGCTGCCGCCACCCGCCCGCGCCAGCTGCATGGCGTGTTCGGTGTTACGGCAGGGCATCAGGGTTGCGACGGGGCCAAAGGCTTCGGTGGCGTGGACGGCCGGGGTTTCGTCCGGCTGCGGGCAGAACAGCAGGGTGGGCGGGAAGAATGCTCCAGCCGCCTGCAAATCGGCTTTACCACCCAGACGGATCTGACAGCCCGCGGCAAGCAGATGATCGACTTTTTCCTGCACGTCAGCACGTTGCTCACCGTTGACGAGGGCCCCCATCTTCACCCCTTCCTGGGCCGGATCGCCGACGACCACTTTCTCCAGCCGCGCAATCAGCGCCTGGCTGACGGCGTCAACCTGCGCTTCCGGCACGATGATGCGGCGGATGGCGGTACATTTTTGCCCGGCTTTGGCGGTCATCTCGCGCACCACTTCGCGAATAAACAGTGCAAACTCCGGATGTTCCGGCGTCACGTCCTCACCCAGCACGCAGCAGTTAAGAGAATCTGCTTCCATGGTAAACGGAATGGAATGCGCGACGATATTCGGGTGGACGCGCAGACTCTGCCCGGTGCTGGCCGAACCGGTAAACGTCACCACGTCCTGGCTGTCGAGCTGGTTCAGCAGATCGCCCGCGCCACCGCAGATCAGGCTGATGGAGCCGTCGGGCACCAGTCCACTTTCGACGATCGCTTTCACCATCGCCTGAGTCACCTGCGCGGTGGCGGTGGCGGGCTTGATGATGGCGGGCATCCCGGCAAGCCAGGTGGGCGCGAGCTTTTCCAGCATCCCCCAGCACGGGAAGTTGAACGCGTTGATATGCACCGCCACGCCGGATTTCGACGTTAACACGTGACGTGCCGCAAAACCGCCTTCCTTCGACAGCGGGATCAGTTCATCCTCCGGCCACAGGGTATCGTCCGGCAGCTCACGGCTGCCGAGGCTTGCGTAGGTGAAGAGGGTGCCGATACCGCCTTCAATATCCACCCAGCTGTCGGCCTTCGTCGCGCCGGTCTGAGCTGACAGGGCATAAAAGCGATCCTTCTGGCTCAGCAGATGTTTGGCCACCGCCTTCAGCATGGCGGCGCGCTCGATAAAGCTCATTGCCCGGAGCGCTTCTCCGCCGTGTTCAATGGCGTAACGGCGCGCGGCCGCCATATCCAGCCCTTCGCTGGTGACTTCAAATAGCGTTTCCCCGCTGATGGCGTGGGTGATGGTGCGCTCGCGGCCCCGGCCTGATTGCCAGGTGCCGGACAAGAAGCTGGCTAACTGCTGCATTTCTTCTCTCCAGATGTTTCATGATTTCACTATAAATAGTTTGATCGCGAATCATAAAAATCAAGCTGAGTTTTAATGAATTGTTAACGCTGTGATCTGTATTGCTTAACCTGACCACCCAGAAGCCTTGCGTTATCGGCCTTTCATGAAAAGGCTTGCGAGCGTCGTCACAAAATAAACAAACGCTTCTTGGGGTTATATTTAACCTTTGTGTAACTTTTAAGGAAATAAATGATTCACCATTTTGCTATTTGTGGTGATTTGACGAATCACAAAGGTGGTTATGTGACGCAAGAACAACGCTTTGAGCAACGCATCGCACAGGAGACGGCCATCGAGCCGCAGGACTGGATGCCGGATGCCTACCGCAAGACGCTGATCCGCCAGATTGGACAGCACGCCCACTCTGAGATTGTCGGCATGCTGCCGGAAGGAAACTGGATCACCCGCGCGCCGACGCTGCGCCGGAAAGCCATTCTGCTGGCGAAGGTGCAGGACGAAGCCGGACACGGCCTGTACCTCTACAGCGCGGCGGAAACGCTGGGCTGCGCCCGGGAGGACATCTATCAAAAGATGCTCGACGGCAAGATGAAATACTCCTCCATCTTCAACTATCCGACCCTGAGCTGGGCCGATATCGGCGTCATTGGCTGGCTGGTGGACGGGGCGGCCATTGTGAACCAGGTGGCGCTGTGTCGTACGTCTTACGGTCCGTATGCCCGGGCGATGGTGAAAATCTGTAAAGAAGAGAGCTTCCACCAGCGTCAGGGTTTTGAGGCCTGCATGGCGCTGGCGCAGGGCAGCGAAGCCCAGCGGCAGATGTTGCAGGACGCCATCAACCGTTTCTGGTGGCCCGCGCTGATGATGTTTGGACCCAACGACGACAACTCCCCAAACAGCGCCCGCAGTCTGGCCTGGAAGATCAAACGCTTTGGCAACGATGAGCTTCGCCAGCGCTTCGTGGACAACACGGTGCCTCAGGTGGAGATGCTCGGTATGACCGTGCCGGACCCCGACCTGCGTTTCGATGAAGCGAGCGGCCACTACCGCTTCGGCGAAATCGACTGGCAGGAATTTGACGAGGTGATCACCGGGCGCGGGATCTGCAACCACGAACGTCTGGCCGCAAAACGTAAAGCCTGGGACGACGGCGCATGGGTGCGTGAAGCCGCTCTGGCCCACGCGGAAAAACAACGCGCCCGCCAGGCCGCATAAGAGGAATCAACCATGAGCAATGTTTACTGGCCGTTATACGAAGTTTTTGTCCGTTCGAAGCAGGGGCTGTCGCACCGGCATGTGGGCAGCCTTCACGCTGCCGACGACCGCATGGCGCTGGAAAACGCGCGCGATGCCTATACCCGCCGCAGCGAAGGCTGTTCCATCTGGGTGGTGAAGGCGAGTGAAATCGTCGCTTCCCAGCCGGAAGAGAGCGGGGAGTTTTTCGATCCGGCGGAAAGCAAGGTCTACCGCCATCCGACGTTTTACACCATCCCTGATGGCATCGAGCATATGTGAGGTTGGGGATGAACAACGTATCTGCTTATGCCCTTCGTCTGGGCGACAACGGTCTGGTGCTCTCACAGCGTCTGGGCGCCTGGTGCGGCCACGCGCCGGAGCTGGAAATTGACCTGGCGCTCGCCAATATCGGCCTTGATCTGCTCGGGCAGGCGCGCAATTTCCTGACCTACGCCGCTGAACGGGAGGGTAAGGGCGATGAAGACACCCTGGCCTATGGCCGCGATGAGCGTCAGTTCCGCAATCTGCTGCTGGTGGAACAACCAAACGGCAGCTTCGCTGACACCATTGCCCGTCAGTATCTGATGGATGCGTGGAACGTGGCGCTCTACGAGCGGCTGATCCATAGCAGCGACAGTCAGCTTGCCGCCATCGCGGCAAAAGCCATTAAGGAGGCACGCTATCACCTGCGCTTTAGCCGCGGCTGGCTGGTGCGGCTGGGGGACGGAACAGAGACCTCCGCACAAAAAATGCAGCAGGCGGTGGATAGCCTGTGGCGCTTTACGGCTGAACTGTTCGACGCCGACGACCTCGAGCTGGCGCTAATTGATGACGGCGTGGCGGTTGATCCGCGCGACCTGCGGGACCCGTGGGAGCGCGAAGTGTTTGCTGGCCTGGCGGAAGCCACCCTCCGCGTGCCCGAAGAGGTGGCGTATCGCACGGGCGGCAAGAAGGGGCTACATACTGAACACCTCGGGCCGATGCTGGCAGAGATGCAGTATCTCCAGCGCGTTTACCCCGGCCAGCAGTGGTAAAGGAGGACGCCATGCAACGCCTCGTCGACATCGCGCCTGCACAAATCCCGCAGATTTGGGCGCTGTTAAGCCAGATCCCCGACCCGGAAGTGCCGGTGCTGACCATCACCGACTTAGGCATGGTGCGCAGCGTGAAGGCGCAGGGGGAAGGCTGGGTCATCGGCTTCACGCCAACCTATTCGGGCTGTCCGGCAACGGAGCATCTGCTGGGGGCGATCCGCGAAACCCTGACCGGAAACGGCTTTAGCCCGGTACATATTGTGCTGCAACTGGAGCCCGCCTGGACCACCGACTGGATGACCGACGATGCCCGCAGGCGCCTGCGTGAATATGGCATCAGCCCGCCTGTCGGCCATAGCTGCCATGCCCACCTTCCCGCTGAGGTGAGCTGCCCGCGCTGTGCGAGCACCGATACCTCGCTTATCAGTGAATTTGGTTCTACGGCCTGCAAAGCGCTCTATCGCTGCAATACCTGCCGTGAGCCCTTCGACTATTTCAAATGTATTTGAGGCTGCCATGACAACGTTTCATTCATTAACAGTGGCAAAAGTAGAACCCGAAACCCGCGACGCGGTGACCATTACCTTCGCGGTGCCGCAGGCGTTACAGGAGGCGTACCGCTTCCGTCCCGGTCAGCATCTGACCCTGAAAGCCAGTCCTGGCGGGGATGAACTGCGCCGCTGCTACTCCATCTGCCGGAGCACCGCGTGCGGTGAGATCAGCGTGGCGGTCAAAGCCATCGAGGGCGGACGTTTTTCCCGCTATGCCCGGGACGAGATCAAACCGGGCATGGCGCTGGAGGTGATGGTGCCCCAGGGGCAGTTTGGCTATCAGCCGCAGGCCGAACGCGAAGGCCACTATCTGGCGATTGCCGCCGGGTCCGGGATCACCCCGATGCTGGCGATTATGTCCGCTACGCTGGCCACTGAAGCCCACAGCCACTTCACCCTGATTTACGGCAACCGCAGCAGCCAGAGCATGATGTTCCGCCGGGCGCTGGCGGACCTGAAAGATAAATACCCGCAGCGTTTGCAGCTGATCGCCATCTTCAGCCAGGAGACGCTCGACAGCGATCTGCTCCATGGCCGCATTGACGGGGAAAAGCTCCAGGCGCTGGCAAAAACGCTGGTGAATTTCCGTCAGTACGATGAAGCCTTCATTTGCGGCCCGTCGGCGATGATGGATGAGGCCGAAGCGGCGCTGCAAGCGCTGGGTATGCCGGAAAAAGCGATCCATCTTGAGCGCTTTAACACGCCGGGTACCGCCGTTAAACGGACAGCCAGCGTGCAGGCCGACGGGCAGAAGGTCACCGTCCGTCAGGACGGGCGCGACAGGGAGATCACCCTGACGGCGGACGACGAGAGCATTCTTGACGCGGCCCTCCGTCAGGGGGCGGATCTGCCTTACGCCTGCAAGGGCGGCGTATGCGCCACCTGCAAATGCAAAGTGCTGCGCGGAAAAGTCGATATGGCGACCAACTACAGCCTGGAGCCGGACGAGCTGGCCGCAGGCTATGTGCTGAGCTGTCAGGCGCTGCCGTTAACCGCCGATGTTATCGTCGATTTTGATGCGAAGGGGATGGCATGAGTGAACTGATTGTCACCCGTCATGGCCGCGTGTTGCAGCTGACGCTAAACCGTCCGGCGGCGCGCAACGCGCTCAACAATGCGCTGCTCCTGCAAATCGCGGAGCAGCTTGAGGCCGCCGCCGCGGATGCTGAGATCGCCGTCTGCGTGATTTCCGGCAACGAACGCTGCTTTGCCGCCGGGGCCGATCTCAACGAAATGGCGGAGAAAGACCTGCCCGCCACCCTGAACGATATCCGCCCGCAGCTGTGGGCGCGGATCAACGCCTTCACCAAACCGCTGATTGCCGCCGTGAACGGCTTCGCGCTGGGGGCAGGCTGTGAGCTGGCGCTGCTCTGCGATGTCGTGATTGCCGGCGATAACGCCCGTTTTGGCCTGCCGGAAATCACCCTCGGGATCATGCCGGGCGCAGGGGGCACCCAGCGGCTGATCCGCAGCGTGGGCAAATCGTTGGCCAGCAAAATGGTGCTGACGGGCGAAAGCATCACGGCGGTTCAGGCGCACAGCGCCGGGCTGGCCAGCGACGTCTACCCGGCCTCGCTGACGCTGGAGTACGCCCTGAAGCAGGCGGCGCTGATGGCGCGCCACTCGCCGCTGGCGCTACAGGCGGCGAAGCAGGCGCTTCGCCAGTCGCAGGAAGTCCCGCTTCAGGCCGGGCTGGCGCAGGAGCGTCAGCTGTTTGCGCTGCTCGCAGCCACCGACGATCGCCGGGAAGGTATCAACGCCTTTTTACAAAAACGCACCCCAGACTTTAAAGGACGCTAATTGTGGAATCTATTCTGAGCCATGTTGAGCAGGGCGTAATGACCATTACGCTGAACCGCCCGGAGCGCCTGAACAGCTTTAACGACTTCATGCACCAGCAGCTTTCCGAATGCCTGAAGCAGGCCGAGCGCGATGACGCCATCCGCTGCCTGCTGATCACCGGGGCAGGACGCGGTTTCTGCGCCGGGCAGGATCTTAACGACCGTAACGTCGACCCGAACGGCCCCGCGCCCGATCTGGGCATGTCCGTTGAGACTTTTTACAACCCGCTGGTGCGCCGCCTGGCAAAACTGCCGAAGCCGGTGATTTGCGCGGTTAACGGCGTGGCGGCGGGCGCGGGGGCCACGCTGGCCCTCGGCTGCGACATGGTGATTGCGGCCCGTTCAGCCAGCTTTGTGATGGCCTTCAGCAAGCTCGGGCTGGTACCGGACTGCGGCGGAACCTGGCTGCTGCCGCGCGTGACCGGACGCGCCCGCGCCATGGGGCTGGCATTGCTGGGCGATAAGCTCAGCGCCGAGCAGGCACAGGCCTGGGGAATGATCTGGCAGGTGGTGGACGACGACCAGCTCTCCGCCACCGCACAGCAGATGGCGCTGCATTTTGCCTCGCAGCCGACCTTTGGCCTGGGCTTGATCAAGCAGGCGATCAACGCCGCCGAAACCAATACCCTCGACGCCCAGCTTGATCTGGAGCGCGACTATCAACGTCTGGCCGGACGCAGCGACGACTACCGGGAAGGCGTCAGCGCGTTCCTGGCAAAACGCGCGCCGAACTTTATGGGGAAATAAGATGGTGAATATCCATACGGTCGCCGTCATTGGCAGCGGCACCATGGGCGCCGGTATTGCCGAAGTGGCAGCCAGCCACGGTCATCCGGTTCTGGTGTACGACATTGATGCAGCGGCGATTTCCCGCGCCATCGACGGCATTCGTCAGCGGCTCTCCTCTCGCGTTGCGCGCGGAAAACTCTCTGCCGACGCCGGGGAACAGATCCTCGCCCGCCTGACGCCGGTGACGACTATCAGTGCTCTGGCGAAAGCCGATCTGGTGATCGAGGCGGCCTCTGAGCGGCTTGAGGTAAAAAAAGCGCTGTTTACCCAGCTGGCAGAGATCTGCCCGCCGCAGACGCTGCTTGCCAGCAATACCTCGTCCATTTCCGTTACCGCGATTGCAGCGGAGATAAACCACCCTGAACGCGTCGCCGGGCTGCACTTCTTCAATCCTGCCCCGGTGATGAAGCTGGTGGAAGTGGTCAGCGGGCTGGCGACCTCTCCCGAAGTGGCCGATGCACTGTGCGAGCTGGCGTTGAGCTGGGGAAAGCAGCCGGTACGCTGCCAGTCCACGCCGGGGTTTATCGTCAACCGCGTGGCGCGCCCGTTCTACTCGGAAGCCTGGCGTGCGCTGGAAGAGCAGGTGGCAACGCCCGAGGTGATCGACGCTGCCCTGCGAGACGGCGGAGGCTTCCCGATGGGGCCGCTTGAGCTGACGGACATGATTGGTCAGGACGTCAACTTTGCCGTGACCTGCTCCGTGTTTAACGCCTTCTGGCAGGAGCGTCGTTTTCTGCCGTCGCTGGTGCAGCAGGAGCTAGTGCTGGCGGGGCGTCTGGGTAAGAAAAGCGGGCAGGGCGTTTACCGCTGGCTGGAGGAGAAACCCGCCGTCAGCTGGCTCGCCCCGGTCAGCGACAGCTTCAGCCCGATGCGCGCACAGCGAAGAAGTGACGGTGTCACGGAAATTGACGATCTGTTGCTAATCGAAACGCAGGGTGAAACCGCGCAGTCGCTGGCGCTGCGCCACGGCTGCCCGGTGGTGGTGGTCGACCGCATCGAGCGGGATGTGGCCGTGATAGCCGCCGCACCGGGCAACCCGCACGCCGCCACGCAGAAAGCCATTTACTGGTTGCAGCATCAGGAGAAACGGGTGGTACAGATTGCCGATTACCCCGGCCTGCTGGTCTGGCGCACGGTAGCGATGATTGCCAACGAAGCGCTGGACGCTTTGCAAAAAGGGGTCGCCAGCGAGCAAGACATTGATACCGCCATGCGCTTAGGGGTCAACTATCCCTGCGGGCCCATCGCCTGGGGCGAGCGCCTTGGCTGGCAGCGTCTGTTAACGCTGCTGGAGAATCTGCAACGTCACTACGGCGAGGAACGCTATCGCCCCTGTTCACTGCTGCGCCAGCGTGCGCTTCTGGAGAGTAGCTATGAGTCATAACGCCTGGCATAACGCCCGCGCGATGTACGAACGGGACGCCTGCGCGCAGGCGATGGGGATGGACATTATCGACATGGGCGAGGGCTACGCGGTGGTGACCATGACCATCACCCCGCAGATGCTCAACGGGCATAAAACCTGTCACGGCGGACAGCTGTTCTCGCTGGCCGATACGGCCTTTGCCTACGCCTGCAACAGTCAGGGGCTGGCGGCGGTGGCCTCAGGCTGCGCCATCGATTTTCTGCGTCCAGGCTTTGCCGGAGATAAGCTCACCGCCACCGCGCGGGTGAAGCATCAGGGCAAACTGACCGGCGTCTACGACATTGAAATTCAGAACCAACAACACAAAACCGTCGCTCTTTTTCGCGGGAAATCGCACCGCACTGGCGGCAGTGTGACAGGAGAAGCCTGATGTGTGACGCATTTATTTGTGAGGGTGTGCGTACCCCGGTTGGTCGCTACGGCGGAGGATTATCCAGCGTGCGCGCCGATGACTTAGGTGCCGTGCCGCTGCGTGCGCTGCTGTCGCGTTACCCGCAGCTCGATCTGGAGCGCATAGATGACGTGATCTTCGGCTGCGCGAATCAGGCCGGAGAGGATAACCGCAACGTGGCGCGCATGTCGGCGCTGCTGGCCGGGCTGCCGCAGACGGTATCCGGCACCACCATTAACCGCCTGTGCGGCTCCGGTCTGGATGCCATTGGCTTTGCGGCGCGCGCCATCAGGGCCGGGGATGGCGATCTGCTGATCGCCGGTGGCGTCGAATCCATGTCCCGTGCGCCGTTCGTGATGGGCAAAGCCACGGCGGCGTTTCAGCGTCAGGCGGAGATCTTCGACACCACCATCGGCTGGCGATTTGTGAATCCGCTCATGCATCAGCAATACGGAACTGACAGCATGCCGGAAACGGCAGAGAATGTAGCGGAATTGTTAAATATAAGCCGTGCCGATCAGGACGCATTTGCCCTGCGCAGCCAGCAGCGCACCGCGCGGGCGCAGCAGAATGGCGTTCTGGCGCAGGAGATTATCCCGGTACAGGTGGCGGGCAAAAAAGGTGCGGTAACGGAAGTGAGCGTGGACGAGCATCCGCGCGCCGAAACCACCCTGGAACAGCTTGCCGCGCTGAAAGCCCCGTTCCGTAAGAACGGTGTGGTGACGGCGGGGAACGCCTCTGGCGTCAACGACGGGGCGGCGGCGCTGATTATCGCCAGCGAGCCGATGGCGCTTGCCCAGGGGTTAACCCCGCGCACCCGCATTGTGGCCATGGCGACAGCGGGCGTCGAGCCGCGCCTGATGGGATTAGGCCCGGTGCCCGCCACCCGCAAGGTGCTGGAGCGTGCCGGACTCAGTATCACCGATATGGACGTCATTGAGCTTAATGAAGCCTTCGCCGCACAGGCGCTGGGAGTGCTGCGTCAGCTGGGCTTGCCGGATGACGCGGAGCATGTCAACCCGAACGGCGGGGCGATCGCGCTAGGTCATCCGCTGGGAATGAGCGGTGCCAGACTGGCGCTAGCCGCAAGCAATGAATTGCACCGACGCGGCGGGCGCTACGCGCTGTGTACGATGTGCATCGGTGTGGGTCAGGGCATTGCCATGATCCTTGAGCGTGTTTGAGCGAACAATAATGTGAGTACCCTGCGATGATAAATACAACAAAGCTTGATCCGATCGAAACCGCGTCCATTGATGAATTGCAGGCGTTGCAGACCGCGCGCCTGAAGTGGACGCTGCACCACGCCTACAACAATGTTCCGATGTACAAACGCAAGTTTGATGCCGCGGGCGTTCACCCTGACGATTTCACCGAGCTGGCGGACCTGCAAAAATTCCCGTGCACCACCAAGCAGGATCTGCGCGACAACTACCCGTTTGATACCTTTGCGGTGCCAATGGAACAGGTGGTACGCATCCATGCCTCGTCGGGCACCACCGGAAAGCCGACCGTGGTGGGGTATACCCAGAATGATATCGACAACTGGGCCAATATCGTCGCCCGTTCCCTGCGCGCCGCCGGGGGCAGCGCGAAGGATAAAATTCACGTCGCTTACGGTTACGGGCTCTTCACCGGCGGGCTGGGGGCGCACTACGGTGCCGAGCGTCTGGGAGCGACGGTGATCCCGATGTCCGGCGGCCAGACGGAGAAGCAGGCGCAGCTGATCCGCGATTTCCAGCCGGATATGATCATGGTGACGCCGTCGTACTGCCTGAACCTGATTGAAGAGCTGGAGCGTCAGATGGGCGGCGATGCCAGTGCCTGTTCCCTGCGCGTCGGCGTGTTTGGCGCCGAGCCGTGGACGCAGGCGATGCGCCGCGAAATTGAAAAACGGCTGGGCATTACCGCGCTGGATATCTATGGTCTCTCCGAAGTGATGGGGCCGGGCGTGGCGATGGAGTGTCTTGAAACCGCCGACGGCCCGACCATCTGGGAAGATCACTTCTACCCGGAGATCGTCAACCCGAATGACGGCACGCCGCTGGCCGACGGCGAGCAGGGTGAGCTGCTGTTCACCACGCTGACCAAAGAGGCGCTGCCGGTGATCCGCTACCGCACCCGCGACCTGACGCGCCTGCTGCCGGGCACCGCACGCACCATGCGCCGGATGGATCGCATCAGCGGGCGCAGCGACGACATGCTCATCATTCGCGGGGTTAACGTCTTCCCGTCACAGCTGGAAGAGGAGATCGTTAAGTTCGAACACCTTTCGCCGCACTATCAGCTGGAGGTGAACCGCCGCGGGCATCTTGATTCACTTTCGGTGAAGGTCGAGCTGAAACAGAGCAGCTTAACGCTGACCCATGAACAGCGCTGTCAGGTCTGCCATCAGCTGCGTCATCGGATTAAATCGATGGTGGGGATCTCGACCGACGTGATGATCGTGAACTGCGGCAGTATACCGCGCTCCGAGGGTAAAGCCTGCCGGGTATTTGATTTGCGTAAAGTGGCAGCCAACGGTTGAATTTCCCTCACCCCAGCCCTCTCCCAAAGGGAGAGGGTGTATTAAGTACCCTCTCCCTTTGGGAGAGGATACACCCCAGATTCGTATGCTATGATTCATCCAGGAAAAAAATAACAACAGAATGAATCACATGAATAAACTTGATGCCTTTATCCAGCACGCAGTCAGCTCTGTTCCCGTCAGCGGAACGTCGCTTATCTCCTCGCTGTATGGCGATGCGCTTTCCCATCGCGGCGGAGAGATCTGGCTCGGCAGCCTGGCGGCCCTGCTGGAAGGGATGGGTTTCGGGGAGCGCTTTGTGCGCACCGCGCTGTTTCGCCTCAACAAAGAGGGCTGGCTGGACGTTTCCCGCATTGGCCGTCGCAGCTTTTACCGTCTCAGCGACAAGGGTCTGCGTTTGACCCGCCGCGCGGAAAATAAAATCTACCGTGCGGAACTGCCGGCGTGGGATGGTAAATGGCTGCTGCTGCTTTCCGAGGGGCTGGATAAAACCACGCTCGCGGACGTGAAAAAACAGCTCATCTGGCAAGGGTTCGGCACGCTGGCGCCGAGCCTGATGGCCTCGCCGTCGCAGAACCTGGCGGACGTGCAGTCTCTGCTGCATGACGCGGGCGTGGCGGAAAACGTCATTTTCTTTGAAGCCCATTCGCCGCTGGCCTTGTCACGCGCGGCGTTACGATCCCGCGTGGAAGAGTGCTGGCAGCTGACCGAACAAAACGCGATGTACGAAACGTTTATCAACTCGTTCCGTCCGCTGCTGCCGCTGCTGAAAGAGGCGCCGCCTGAGGATTTGACTCCGGAACGCTGCTTCCAGATCCAGCTGTTACTCATTCATTTTTATCGTCGCGTGGTGCTGAAAGATCCGCTGTTGCCGGAGGAGTTACTTCCTGCGCACTGGGCGGGACAGAGCGCGCGACAGCTGTGTATTAACATCTACCAGCGCGTGGCGGCGGGAGCCCTGGCGTTTGTCAGTGAGAAGGGGGAAACCTCCGTGGGCGAGCTGCCCGCTCCCGGCACGCTTTATCACCAGCGTTTTGGTGGTCTGAATATCACATAAGGAGAGGGTATGCCTGTTTATCAAATTGATGGTTTGACGCCGGTCGTGCCTGAAGAGAGCTATGTTCACCCGACCGCGGTGCTGATTGGCGACGTGATCCTCGGAAAAGGTGTTTACGTGGGCCCTAACGCCAGCCTGCGCGGTGATTTTGGCCGGATCGTGGTGAAAGACGGCGCGAACATCCAGGATAACTGCGTGATGCACGGTTTTCCGGAGCAGGACACGGTGGTGGAAGAGGACGGGCATATCGGCCACAGCGCGATCCTGCACGGCTGCATTATCCGCCGTAATGCGCTGGTGGGGATGAATGCGGTCGTGATGGACGGGGCGACGATCGGCGAAAACAGCATCGTCGGGGCGGCGGCGTTTGTGAAGGCCAAAGCGGAGATGCCTGCGAATCACTTAATTCTTGGCAGTCCGGCGAAAGCGATTCGTGAGTTAAGCGCGCAGGAAATAGAGTGGAAAAAGCAGGGCACGCGGGAGTATCAGGTACTGGTGGATCGCTGTAAGCAGACGCTGCATCAGGTGGAGCCGCTGCGGGAAGAAGAGCCCGGACGCAAACGGCTGGTCTTCGATGAGAATTTACGGCCCAAGTCGGCTGGCCGGGATAAATAAGGCCGTTCGTTCCCGCACGTTGCTCAAGGCGTGAAGATGAGCTCAATACGCTTCCGGCAGGGGGCGGTCAATCGACACCAGCTTTCCGCGCTTCATGGTGATATAGCCCCCGGCTTTAAGATCTGCCAGCACGCGAAAGACATGCGTGCGTGACAGGTTAGTGCGCTTGATGATAAAAAGCGCCAGGCCCTCATTCTCTCCCGTGTGGGTCTCCTGCCGATAGAGATAGCGATAGAGCATCGGTTTGATGGTCTGGTAGCTGGTGACCTGCCTGCGTTCATTGTGCAGATCGATGGTGAAAATGGACATGTAGGTCAGTATGGTGGCCAGCGCCTGCATGCGCTCAGACCCGCCCTCGAAAAATAGCTGGTCGAAGTCGGCCCAGGCTATTCTCACCAGCTTCACCTTCGCACTGCTGCGATATTCATACTTCGCCAGTGGACAATACCTTTCCATTAACCCTATCGGCATATACTCGATAGTATTGCCAATATTTAGGCCATCATCAGGCATTAATATTGTCAGCGACCCTTCAGTGCAAAAATAAATATAGCCAGGCTCGACGGTGAATTTTTTATTTTCGGCAACGGTTAAGGCCTCGCCTTTACAAAGCATGTGCGGAAAGAATTGCCCAATATTGAGTTGCTGATAATAGGTATGGATATCCTGAAAATTCACGCTAAGCCTCTCCCCGCAACGTCTGCCGTGGTGGCGAGTATAGCAGCAATAGCCCCCGGATTACGAACCGATAAATAACCAGTCCCATATGGGACTATGATGAGAAAGTATTCTGATTAGAATGGTCGTCAATGAGTTCGCATTAAAATTATCCGCCAACAGTAAATATCCAGGCGGCGCAATTAATCTATGAGGCCATTCAATGAAATTAACCCTAATTGCTAAACATCTGGCGCTTGCCGGTGTGTTGACGTCGCTGTCGCTTTCCGCGTTTGCGGAAGTGCAGCCGCAGGATGCCACTGCCACAACCCGGCAGGCAAATAACGCCCTGTATAACAAATTACCGTTTGCCGATAAAACCGACTTTGAGAACGCCCATAAAGGTTTTATCGCCCCGCTGCCACAAAACATGATTAAAGGCGAGCAGGGGAACGTTATCTGGAACCCGGCGAAATATGATTTCGTGAAAGAGGGTGAAAAAGCCCCGGATACGGTAAACCCGAGCCTGTGGCGTCAGTCACAGCTGATCAACATTGGCGGGCTGTTTAAGGTCACCGACGGCGTGTATCAGATCCGCAATCTCGATCTCTCCAACATGACCATCATTGAAGGCGAGAAGGGCATCACCGTTATCGACCCGCTGTTAAGCGCTGAACCGGCGAAAGAAGCGCTGGATCTCTACTATGCAAACCGCGGCAAGAAACCGGTCGTCGCTGTGGTGATCACCCACAGTCACGTCGACCACTACGGCGGCCTGCGCGGTGTGGTTGACGAAGCCGACGTGAAGTCCGGCAAAGTGAAGATCTACGCCCCGGAAGGCTTTATGAAAGAAGCGGTTTCCGAAAACATTATGGCCGGGAATGCGATGAGCCGCCGTGCGAGCTATATGTACGGCAACCTGCTGAAGCCGGATGCAAAAGGCCAGGTGGGGGCGGGTCTTGGCACCACCACCTCTGCGGGTACGGTGACCCTGATCCCGCCGACCAACTACATTACCCATACCGGCCAGCAGGAGGTGATTGACGGGCTGACCTACGACTTTATGATGGCGCCGGGCTCAGAAGCCCCGTCTGAAATGCTGTGGTATGTCAAAGAGAAGAAAATGATCGAAGCCGCAGAGGACGTGACTCATACCCTGCACAACACCTACTCCCTGCGCGGCGCGAAAATCCGCGATCCGCTGGCCTGGTCTAAGTACATCAACGCCGCCATTGAGCGCTGGGGCGCGGACGCGGAAGTGATTATTGCGCAGCACCACTGGCCGACCTGGGGCAACGAGAATATCGTCAAGCTGATGAAAGGCCAGCGCGATATGTATCGCTACATCAACGACCAGACCCTGCGTATGGCAAACAAGGGGCTGACCCGCGACGAGATCGCCGCTGAATTTACACTGCCGGAATCGCTGGAAAAACAGTGGGCGAGCCGCGGCTATTACGGTTCCGTCAGCCACGACGTCAAAGCCACCTACGTGTTTTATCTCGGCTGGTTCGACGGCAACCCGGCTACCCTCGACGAACTGCCGCCTGAACAGGCTGCGAAGAAGTTTGTGGAATACATGGGAGGGGCCGATGCCATCATGCAGAAAGCCAAAGCTGACTATCAGCAGGGCAACTACCGCTGGGTGGCGCAGGTGACCAGCAAAATCGTCTTCGCCGATCCGCAGAACGCTGCGGCACGTAATCTGGAAGCCGACGCGCTGGAGCAGTTAGGTTACCAGGCGGAAGCGGGCACCTGGCGTAACTTTTACCTGACCGGCGCGCAGGAACTGCGTAATGGCGTGAAGAAGCTGCCGACGCCGAACACCGCCAGCCCGGATACCGTGCGGGCGATGACCCCGGAAATGTTCTTCGACTACCTGGGCGTGCACATCAACGGGGTGCGGGCCGGTAACGCGAAAGCGGTCTTTAACATCGATCTCGGTAAGGATGGCGGCAAATACAAGCTGGAGCTGGAAAACGGCGTGCTGAACCATACCGCCAACGCGCAGGCGAAGGATGCCGACGCAACCATCACCCTGGACCGCACCACGCTGAATGACATCATCCTTAAGAAAGAGACGCTCAAGCAGGCGATGGACAAGGGTGACGTCAAGGTGAGCGGAGACGGAGCGAAGCTGGAAGAGATGCTGAGCTACATGGACACATTTGACTTCTGGTTCAATATTGTCACGCCATAAGTTTAGCGTTCATCCTGGTTAATCCTGGCGCCTTATTACGATAAGGCGCCATTTTTTTTATTCACGCATCGCCAGCGCGCTGGCGCTTGCCGGATCGAACAGCGAAATACTCTCGATCTGATCCAGCATGATCACTTTGCGAAAATCCATGGCGCTTTTGGGCTCCGAATCGAGCGTAATGTCATGCTCGGCATACCATTTGCTGTAGTTATGTTCGATACAGAGCTGCATGTTCTTCCCGTCACGGTAGCCGCTCAGCATCGGAATAAGCACGATATTGGCCGTTTTTTCATACTCCAGCGTGGCGGTATGGATCATGCCGATATAGATCCGCCGCGATTTCAGCGTGACGTGCGCCAGTTCACCTTCCTCCATGCACTGATAGAGCAGCTGTTCAATCCCGCTCGACTGCGCCAGCCGCTTGTACAATTTTTTCCGGCCATCGCCGTCCAGCCGCGCGCTTCCGGCCCAGTTCGAGCGATAGAGACAAAACAGGATCGCGAAGGTCAGCATCACCACCACCGGGGCCTGAATCCCCAGGAAGCTCCAGTTCATAAAATCAATTTGCCAGTCGGCATATTTTGCTGACGTGAAATGGAACGTGTTATCGGCGGCGGAGAGGGCGAACAACAGCAGCCACAGCAGGCCGGTGGCGATCACCCCCTGAAGAACAAAAATACAGCCATACAGTGCAACAAGAAAATAGACGTCCCAGCCAAAGGATCGCTTGATTTTAAACCGTGTTGAGAGGTCGCGGCTGGTGTACCAGTACCCGCATACCATCAATACCATGAATATTGCCGTTCCCATTTCAGGCCCTCTTCAGCGCGTTGACATGGCGCAGAAAGTCCTGCCGTACTTCGTGGCTTTTGTAGTTAACCGAGGCGTTTCCATCCTGATCGATGATGATGCGGTCGCCATCCTCTACGGCTTCGATAATTTCCTGGTGACTCATGACCTGCAACAAGGATTCCGGGCTGGAAAAGAGCGTCATCAGTAAATGTTTCATCGCGTGACATCCTTATGAATTAAAAGGATAAGTCTGGAAGATAAATGGCACCTTTGCCTTAAGGTTATCCCTAAAAAAACGGCAGCCTGGCGGCGAAATTCATATTTTTCACAAAATGGTTGTGCGTGGTGATACCCCATGTAACTGAAAAATAATAAGAATAAAAAATATATCTGCGCAAACTTGGACAAATAAAGTTAATTGTGTAAGTTTAAATTATGCGATTCCGCTACGTTGTTTACACCCAGGATGTGACCCATGAGCACGTTGCCGTCCGTCATCAGTCGGTTCGTTGATTACTACGCCACGCTGGATACCCAGCCACCTTCGGCGCTGGCGGGGATTTATCGCGCCGATGCCACGCTTATCGATCCCTTTGGCGAACACAGCGGGGTGTTCGCGATTCAGCGCTATTTCACCCATCTGCTGGCTAACGTCCAGCACTGTCGCTTTACCGTCGATGCACCGTTGCAGCAGGGCGATCGCTTTGTTGTCACCTGGATGATGCACTGGTCGCACCCACGTATCGCCGGGGGGGCAATGCGCCAGCTGCCGGGCTGCTCCGTGGTAGACATGCGCGACGATCGCATTGTTCGCCAGCGGGATTACTACGATGCCGGAGAGATGATTTACGAACATCTTCCGATACTCGGCTGGGCCGTGCGCGGCGTGAAGCGAAGAGTGAAATCATGAAAACGGTTCTGATCACCGGCGCAAGCTCGGGCATCGGGGCGGGGCTGGCGAAATCTTTTGCCGACGATGGTTACCGGGTGATTGCCTGCGGGCGCGATGCGCAACGTCTGGCAGCCGTCCATCAGTACAGCCCCAACATTACGGTGCGCCTGTTCGATATGACAGACAGGGACGCCTGTCGCCAGGCGCTGGAGGACTGTACTGCCGACACGGTGATTCTCTGCGCCGGAACCTGCGAGTATCTCGACCGCGGCGAGGTGGATGCCGAGCTGGTGGCGCGGGTCATGACCACCAATTTCATCGGGCCGGTAAACTGCCTTGCGGCGTTGCAGCCGCAGCTGGTATCCGGCAACCGCGTGGTGCTGGTCAGTTCGATGGCGCACTGGCTTCACTTCCCGCGAGCCGAAGCGTATGGCGCCTCCAAGGCGGCGTTAACCTGGTTCGCCGATACGCTGCGCCTCGACTGGGAACCGAAAGGGATTGCCGTCACGGTCGTTTCACCCGGTTTTGTCGACACGCCGCTGACCCGCAAAAACGATTTCCCGATGCCGGGCCGGGTCAGCGTGGGGGACGCCGTCCACGCCATTCGTCGCGGTCTGGCAAAAGGGAAGGATCACATCGCGTTTCCCGCCGGGTTCAGCCTGGCGCTGCGCCTGCTTTCCTGCCTGCCCGATGTACTTCAGCGCGCACTGCTGCGCAGGATGGTGCGACCATGAAAATCGCAATTATCGGCAGCGGTATCGCCGGGTTAACCTGTGCCTGGCGGCTCGCCGGACATCACCAGGTCACGCTGTTTGAGGCGCAGGCCACGCCGGGCGGCCATACCGCAACGGTGGATGTCGACACGCCGCAGGGCAGCTTTGCCATCGATACCGGTTTTATCGTCTACAACGACCGCACCTATCCACGCTTCATGGGGCTGCTCAGCGAACTGGGCATCTGCGGGCAAAAAACGCAGATGAGCTTTTCGGTGCACAACCCGCAGAGCGGGCTGGAGTACAACGGGCACACGCTGACGTCGCTGTTCGCCCAGCGACGTAATCTGCTCAACCCGGCTTTCTGGACGCTGCTGAAGGAGATCGTGCGCTTTAACCGGCTGGCGAAACAGACGCTCCGGGGCGAAGTCGATGGTTCCGCCACGCTGGAAACGTTCCTGCGCCAGCACCGTTTTACGCCCTTTTTTGCGCGCCACTACATCCTGCCCATGGGGGCGGCTATCTGGTCGTCGTCGCTACAGGAGATGAAACGCTTTCCGCTGCCGCTCTTTTTACGCTTTTTTGAAAACCACGGTCTGCTGGACATTACCCATCGTCCGCAGTGGTACGTGGTGCCAGGCGGCTCCAGGGAGTATATCCGCGCGATGCTGGATACGCTCGGCGATCGCCTGACGCTGCACCTTAACGCGCCGGTGCAGCAGGTTATTCGCCACGATCGTGGGGTTGATATTGCGCGTGAGGGCGTAACAGACACTTTTGATCAGGTGATCTTCGCCTGCCACTCCGCTCAGGCGCTGGCGATGCTCGCCAGCCCAACGCAGGCTGAACGCGAGGTGCTGGGGGATATCGGCTGGCAGCGTAACGAGGTGGTGCTTCACCGCGATCCGCGCTGGCTGCCGGTGCGCGAACGCGCGTGGGCGAGCTGGAACTACCGCCTCAGCGAGCAGGATCAGGCCAGCGCCTGCGTCACCTACAACATGAATATCTTGCAGGGACTGCCGCCGGGTAGCCCGCTGTTATGCGTCACCCTCAACCCGGAAACGCCGGTGGAGGAACGGTTTGTGCTGCGCCGCTTTGTCTATGAGCATCCGCTTTTTAACCCGCAAAGCTGGCAAGCTCAGGCCCGGCGCGGCGAAATAAACGGTCGCCAGCGGAGCTGGTTCTGCGGCGCGTACTGGTACAACGGCTTCCACGAAGATGGCGTGCGCAGTGCGCTGGACGTGGTCAACGCTATCGCGACCGGGGAGGGCAACTAAGATGAACAGCTGCCTTTACCACGGCACATTGCGCCATCGTCGGCTTGCGCCGAAAGCGCACCACTTTACCTACAGCGTGTTTATGGCCTGGCTCGATCTGGATGAGCTGGACGCGCTGCCCTCTGTCGGCGTGCGTCGTAACCGCGTTGCGCCCGCGGCATTTTATGATGCGGATTACCCGCTGGGCACGCCGCTCAAAGCGCGTGTCCTTGAGCGTCTGGAAAATCTGACCGGCGAACGTCCGGCGGGGCGGGTCATGCTTCTGACTCAGCTGCGCTATTTCGGTTTTCATTTCAACCCGGTCAATTTCTACTACTGCTATGACGGGGAAGACACCCTGCGCTGGGTTCTCGCCGAAGTCCGTAACACGCCGTGGAATGAACGACATTACTACGCGGTAGCGGGGCGGGACGCCCCGCCGACGGAGAAAGCGTTTCACGTCTCGCCCTTTAATCCGATGGATATGATCTACCACTGGCGCTTCAACAGCCCGGACAGCACGCTGCGCATGCATATCGAAAACCATCAGGAGACGAAGGTGTTTGATGCCACCCTGACGCTGCGCCGGGTCCCGCTGACGCGCACGGCGCTGCGTTCGCTGCTGGCGCGGATCCCGTTGATGACCCTCAAAACCGTTTTCGCCATTTACTGGCAGGCGCTCAGGCTATGGCTGAAGCGCGTACCGCTGCATAACCATCCCCTCAGCAGGAGTGAACGCTCATGACCAATCCCGTCTTTGCGCTTGAACCCGATATCCCGCGCAACGTCCGCGTCGCGCGATGGTTGCTCTTCCGCCTGCTGAATGGCCTGCACGGTGGCTCGCTGACGCTGCTTGAAGGCGCGCAGACGTTCCAGTTCGGCGACGCTTCCGCCGCGCTTCACGCTGAGGTGCAAGTACTTGCTCCGGGCGTCTACTGGCGCATTTTAACCGGGGGCAGCCTCGCCGCGGCACAAGCGTGGATGGATGGCGACTGGGAGACGCCCCACCTGACGCCGCTGCTGGAGCTGATTGCGCGCAATAGCCAAATCCTCGGAAAGCTGGAAAAAGGGTTTCGCCTGCTCGGGAAACCGGTGGAGCGGCTGCGGCACTGGATGCGGCGCAACTCCCGCGCGCAGGCGCGGGAAAATATTGCCGCCCATTACGATCTGGGCAACGCCTTTTACGCCCATTTCCTTGATGAACATCTCCTGTACTCCAGCGCGCTGTTTAGCGGGGACGAGCAGGATCTGACCGCGGCTCAGCAGGCGAAAATGGCGAGGCTGTGCGACCAGCTGGCGCTCACGGCAAACGATCATCTGCTGGAGATTGGCACCGGCTGGGGGGCGATGGCGGAATATGCCGCCCGTCATTACGGCTGCCGGGTGACCACCACCACGCTGTCGCAGGAGCAGTACCACTGGGCCACCGCGCGCATCGCCCGGGCAGGGTTGCAGGATCGCGTTGAGGTGCTGCTCTGCGACTACCGCGATCTGACCGGGGTCTACGACAAGCTGGTATCGGTTGAGATGATTGAGGCCGTCGGTCAACGCTACCTGCCAACATTTTTCCGCACCTGCCAGGCGCGTCTGCGTCCAGGCGGGCGGATGGCGATTCAAGCCATCACCATTCAGGATCAACGCTATCGCGACTACAGCAAAAGCGTCGATTTTATTCAGCGCTACATCTTCCCCGGCGGCTTTTTGCCCAGCATCACCGCCATGAATGAACTCATGACCCGCCATACCGATTTTGTGGTGCGTAACCTCTTCGATATGGGACCGGACTACGCCCGCACGCTGGCGCACTGGCGTCAGCGGTTCGTTCACGCCTGGCAGGAGATTGAAAAGCTCGGGTTTGATGACCGTTTCCGCCGGATGTGGCTGTACTACCTCGGCTACTGTGAAGCCGGGTTTAATGCCCGCACCATCAGCGTGGTGCAGCTGACTGCGGAACGCGTATGAAGCGCTACGGGCAGGTATTTCTGTTGGCCATCGGGTTTGATCTCTACTGGACGCGCTCTGGGCGCTGACGGGGCTGATTGCGTTCACGGGCGCGTCCCTGATGCCGCTATGGATGGTGGCGCTGTGGCTAATGTTTGCCACCGTCTGGACGCAACTGACCCGCACGACCACCTTGCCGGGCTGGTTGCTGACGGTACTGGCGACCCTGGGCGGGCCGGTGGCCTACCTGATCGGCGAGCGTCTGGGGGCCGTTTACCGTTTATACCTCTCAGCTTCTGACGCTCGACGGCAGCTATACAGGGTTAGACGGCGATAATGCGCTGATTATCACCTATGCCCGGGACATCGATGGTGACGACCTGGTTGAGGCGACCCGCGACCAGTGTCAGGCGCAGGGCATTTTGCAGCAGGAGCCGCAGAGTGAAGCCTGGCTGAGCGAGTATCCTGAACTGCGTCAGCAGTTAATCGGAGGACCACAATGAAACGTTTCCTGTTAATGGCGCTTGCCCTGACGATGCTGGTGGCCGGATGTAGCACCGAGGTGACAGAGTATCGTCAGCAGCAGCCACGGCTTGATATTTTTACTTACTTCCAGGGGAAAACCGAGGCGTGGGGGATGGTGCAGGATCGCAGCGGTAAGCAGATCCGTCGTTTTCACGTCGAGATCGCCGGGGATGTTATCGGCGATACGCTGACCCTGAATGAACATTTTGTCTACGATGACGGCGAGAAGCAGCAGCGCGTCTGGCATATCCGCCGCGTTGGGCAGAATCGCTATGAAGGCACGGCGGGTGACATAGAAGGTGTCGCGACAGGCCAGGCGGCGGGCAATGCCCTTAACTGGCGCTACAGCATGAACGTGAAGGCGGACGGTAAAACCTGGCTGCTGCACTTTGATGACTGGATGTATTTGCAGGACAGCACCCGTCTGTTTAATAAAACCGAGATGAAGAAATTTGGCGTCACCGTCGCCACGGTGACGCTGTTCTTTACCCGCAAAGAGGGCGGTCAATCCTCTTCGGGCTGAGGTTTACTGCTTGAGTAGATGAAGAAGAGCGCAATACTCAGGCAGACGACGGCCCCGAAACGGCTCACTGAAAACGGAATGGCTTCATTGTTCAGCCAGCCAAAGTTATCAATCAGCATGCTCATGGCCAGCTGGCCCAGGATAACCGCTACCGTGGCAACGGCGGTCCCGATGCGCTGCACTGCGAGCACCATAATCACGATATAGGGCACGCCGCAGAGGGCCCCCAGAAGCTGCCATTTGGGTACATCCATCAGGCTGACCGCCTGTTTCGGCTCAAAAAAGAAGATCAGCAGGGCGGTCACCAGCGCGCCGACGGAAAACGTCAGAAACGCGCTTTTAAATACCCCCACGCTGCTGCCTAATTGCCCGTTAATAGCAGCCTGAATGCTCAGCGTTGCGCCGCCAATCACCGCCAGAATAATCATAATTACTGTCATAACGTTACCCCTGCGCCACGAGAATGAGCGCGGCGATGATAAATCCCAGCGCAATAATGCGTTTTGTATCGATCCTGCGGTGCGGCGTACCCAGCAGGCCATAGTGGTCAATAATCAGGCTTTTAAAAACCTGGCCTGCCAGAATGCCGATCATCGTCATGGCAATGCCGATCGCAGGCGTGGCAATGGTGAGAATGATGACGTAAACCGGGCCGAGCACGCCGCCCAACAGGTGCCATGAAGGCTGCGCAAAAAATGAGGGACTGTTGCGCGGGCTGAAAAACAGCATCAGCAGAAACGTCAGCCCCGTTCCCACGCTGAATATGCTGAACGCCGCCCACAGGTCGCCCACCTCTGCGCCCAGCGGCCCCAGCAGCCCGGCTTCCACGGACAGCCCCATGCCGCCGGCAATCACCAGTAAAATTAAAATAATGTGCATAACGCTTTTTCTCCTTTTTCCAGGCGGAGAAGATTACGTCTGAACATCATTGAGAAAAATGCCATAATGCAGGAAACACCTTTGCAGGAAATGCATTAATGATGGGTGCCGGACATATCAGCATTCGCGCGCTGCTGATCTTCATCGACGTTTATGAAACGCAGAATTTTTCCGTGGTGGCGAGGCGGGAAGGGATTTCTGCGTCGCAGGTCTCACGCGTGATCCACCAGCTTGAGGACGCCCTCGGGCAACAGCTTTTCTACCGCAACACGCGGGCGATTATGCCCACAGAGAGCGGGCATCTTTTTGTGCGCTATGCCCGTGCGATGGCCGGGAATATGGAGGACGCGCGACGCGAGCTGGATGAACGCGCCCGCGAGCCGTCGGGCACGCTGCGTATCAATGGCCCGGTCTTTTTCGGACAAAGGCACATCGCGCCGGGCCTGCCGGGGCTTCTGGCGCGTTACCCTCGTCTCTCCATTGAACTGACCCTCACCGACGATTTTATCGATCCGCACCGTGATGCCGCGGACGTTATCTTCCGCATCGGCGCGCTGACGGACTCCTCGTTTCACGCCCGGGTGTTCGGGCAGCAGTTCTATCATCTGGCGGCCTCGCCGGACTATCTGCAAAAACATGGCGCGCCCGAGGGGCCGGACGATCTCAGCCGTCACCACTGTCTGGTTTACCGCGGCTCGTCCGGGCCTAACCGCTGGCTGATCCGGCGGCCGGGCGAGGCGTGGGTTCACTATCCCATTGTACCGCTGATGACTTCCAATAACGCGGAAACGCTCCTGATTGCGGCGCTGGGCGGCATGGGCGTTGTGCTTTTCCCGGACTGGATGGTGAGCGAACGGCTCAAAAGCGGTGAGCTGGTGGCGCTGCTGCCGGAAATGGAGTGTTCAATTAATACGGAGCCACTGACGATTGCGGCGATTTACCCGAACGCGCGTCATCCGCCCCTGAACGTCAGGGCGGTGATTGATTACTATATTGAGCGATTCGGTACGCCACTGTACTGGCAAACCTGAAGGTTAGCGGGCAAGCTCGCGACGGATAATGTCAGCCCCGGCGCTTAACGCCTTCAGCTTACCGTTGGCGACCTGGCGGGAAAGGGGGGCCATACCGCAGTTGGTGGACGGATAGAGCTTGTCTGCATCAACAAACTGCAACGCCTTGCGCAGCGTATCGGCCACCTCTTCCGGCGTTTCGATGGTCTGGGTGGCGACGTCAATTGCCCCGACCATCACTTTTTTACCGCGGATAAGCTCCAGCAGATCCATCGGCACGCGCGAGTTGTGGCACTCCAGCGAGATGATATCGATCTTCGAGGCCTGTAACTTTGGAAATGCCTCTTCATACTGGCGCCACTCGGAGCCGAGCGTCTTTTTCCAGTCCGTATTGGCTTTGATGCCGTACCCGTAACAGATATGTACCGCGGTTTCGCATTTCAGCCCTTCAATGGCGCGCTCCAGCGCGGCGATACCCCAGTCATTCACCTCGTCGAAAAAGACGTTAAAGGCAGGTTCGTCGAACTGAATAATGTCGACGCCGGCCGCTTCCAGCTCGCGGGCCTCCTGATTGAGAATTTTAGCGAACTCCCAGGCCAGCTTTTCGCGGCTTTTATAGTGGGCATCGTATAGCGTGTCGATCATGGTCATCGGGCCGGGCAGCGCCCACTTGATCGGCTTGTCAGTCAGCTGGCGCAGGTATTTAGCGTCGTCAACAAACACCGGCTTCTGTCGCGCCACCGCGTCTACCACGGTCGGCACGCTCGCATCGTAACGGTTACGGATGCGTACCGTCTGACGGTTCTCAAAATCCACGCCGCTGAGATGTTCAATAAAGGTGGTGACAAAATGCTGGCGGGTTTGTTCCCCGTCGCTGACGATATCAATCCCGGCGCGAATCTGTTCATCCAGAGACAAACGCAGCGCATCCTGTTTCCCTGCCAGTAATTCCTCGTCCTGGAGTTTCCACGGCGACCAGAGCGTTTCCGGCTGCGCAAGCCAGGTGGGTTTCGGCAGGCTGCCAGCCGTTGATGTCGGGAGCAATGTTTTCATAAAAGAACCTTTTATCCGTATTAAATTAAAGCGTGAAGTGTTGAGACCACTGCTCAAGAAGGGTTTTATAGGGTTTGATAAACCGCTCTTCGGTATATTTACCCTGTTCAATGGCCAGCCGGCTGCGCTCTTCACGGTCATAGACGATTTTGGTTAATGAGTGATCCTGCTGATTCAGGTCGGGCTGATAGCACTGTCCCGCAGCGGAATTGGCATTGTAAATTTCTGGTCGATAGATCTTCTGGAACGTCTCCATGGTGCTGATGGTGCCGATCAGTTCCAGATTGGTGTAATCACGCAGTAAATCGCCGGTGAAGAAGAAGGCAAAAGGCGCGACACTGTTTTCCGGCATGAAATAGCGAACCTTCAGGCCCATCTTCGCGAAGTACTGTTCCGTTAGCGACTCGCCGTCCGGCTGGTACTCATAGCCCAGCACCGGGTGGTGGTTACCGGTACGACGATAGGTGTCTTTGCTGGAGACGCTCAGGCAGATCACCGGCGCTTTTTTAAAGTTCGCCTGATATTCCGCAGAATGAACGAAGCTTTTAAAGATATTGCCGTGCAGCTCGCCAAAATTCTCGGGGAGAGAGAAACGGGCCCGGTCTTTATTATGCTCCAGCAGCAGGACGCTGAAATCATAGTCACGAACATACGATGAGAAGTTATTTCCGACGATGCCTTCGATGCGCTCGTGGTTTTTTTTATCCACGATCGTCGTTTGCAGAATTTCGATGGCCGGGAAAGTAAAATCGCCGCCGATATTCATATCGACTGAAATAATCTCCAGCTCGACGGCATAGCGGTCAGCTTTCGGGTTATCCCAGCTCGCCAGCGCGTTAAAGCGGTTGTTGATCATCACCAGCGTATTGCGCAGGTTCTCCTGACGCTTCTCGCCACGCGCCAGGTTGGCGAAGTTGGTGGTGGTACGCGTGTTTTCTGACGGGTTATAATTTTCATCAAAGCAACTGCGCTTAAGGGTAAATGTGAAAGCCTGACTCATTTGGTTATGCATCCTAAGTTCATGTTGCCGGAACGTTATCAATGCATAATTTATGCCTGAGCCACTGGCGCAGGGGAAGTGACTTAATTTCACTGCAACATGAGGGTTCTTCATGAACTGCGCGATTCAGGTATAATCCCCCGACATTTCCAACCGGTTTAAACGAACATGACAAAACTCACCCTACAAGAGCAGATGCTGAAAGCGGGCTTAGTCAGCAGTAAAAAGATGGCGAAGGTCCAGCGCACGGCGAAAAAATCCCGCGTCCAGGCTCGCGAGGCGAGAGAGGCTGTTGAAGAGAACAAGAAAGCCCAGCTGGAGCGTGATAAGCAGCTGAGCGAACAGCAAAAACAGGCGGTGCTGGCAAAAGAGTTCAGGGCGCAGGTGAAGCAGCTGATTGAGATGAACCGCATCACCGTGGCGAAGGGCAATATTACCTTTAACTTTACCGACGGCAACCTTATCAAAAAAATCGAGGTCGATAAGCAGACGCAAACCCAGCTGATCAACGGCCGTCTGGCGATTGCCCGACTGGTGATTAACGCGAATGGCGACTGTGATTACGCGATTATCCCGGCGGTAGTGGCGGATAAAATTGCCCAGCGCGATGCGGACAGCATTGTGCTAAACAGCGCCCTGAGTCAGGAAGAGCAGGACGAAGACGATCCGTACGCAGACTTCAAAATCCCTGACGATTTAATGTGGTAATCCCCGCTCAGAACGGCGCGGCGTGACGGGCGTTTATCGTCTCGCCGCTCAGCGGATGAATAAAATTCAGAGCGCTTGCATGCAGCATCAGCCGGGGCGTTTCTTCCGCCCCCGGCCATTCCAGACCACCATACAGATCGCACCCCAGAATAGGGTGGCCTAACTGCTGGCAGTGAATGCGCAGCTGGTGGGTGCGCCCGGTCTCCGGGGTAAGCTCAACCCGCGTCAGCGGCATTATCGTATCCTGGTAAATACGTTCCACCACCCGATAGCGGGAGCGAGCGGGCTTACCGGTGCGGGCACAGATCGTCATCAGCGGAAACAGCGCCGGATCTTTGGCAATCGGCGCATCCACGGTCCCTTCGTCCTGTTCCACATGTCCGCACAACAGGGCGGTGTAAACCTTGTTCACGGCGCGCTGACTGAACTGGTGGCAAAGCGCGGCGTTGATCGCTTTGTTACGCGCAATGACCATCAGACCCGAAGTGCCAAAATCAAGACGATGCACCAGCGTGCAGCCGGGAAAGGTTTGAACAAGACGGTGGTGGACGGAATCGAGGTTTTGCGGATTTTTCCCCGACAGGCTGAGCAGACCGGAAGGTTTATTGATCAGCAGCAGATGCTCGTCCTGCCAGAGGATCTCAATGTCGTCGTGACAGGGTGGTGCAATAAACGTATCGATAATGACAGACATCAGGCCGCCGGGCTGGAGAGTGGGTGCGGATGATAACGAAATACGGGGGAAAAGAAAAACCCTCCCACCGGGCGGTGAGAGGGGGAAAACTTAGGCAGCGACCAGGCTGTCGATAGCGGCTTTCGCGTCGGTCTGCGCTTTGGTGGCCACTTCCGGGCCGTAAGCGATACCTTCAGCGAACACGAAGTTCACGTCGGTAATGCCGATGAAGCCCAGGAACAGCGTCAGGTACGGTGCGACCAGGTCGGTAGGGGTATCTTTGTGAATACCGCCGCGGCTGGTCAGTACAACCGCACGCTTGCCTTTCACCAGACCTTCCGGGCCGTTCTCGGTGTAACGGAAGGTTACGCCAGCGCGCGCCACCAGGTCGAAGTAGTTCTTCAGCTGGGTAGGAATGTTGAAGTTGTACATTGGGGCGTTGATCACGATAACGTCGTGCGCCTGCAACTCAGCAATCAGCTCGTCGGAGAGCGCCAGGGCTTCCTGCTGACGCGGGGTAAGAGGCGCATCGCTCGGACGCAGCGCGCCAACCAGCTCGCCGTCCAGCACAGGAATTGGGTTTGCCGCCAGGTCACGCACGGTGATTTCATCCGCGCTGTGCTGTTCACGCCACTGTTCAACGAAATAGTCAGACAGCTGACCAGACTGTGAATACCCTGCCAGAATACTGGATTTCAACACTAATACTTTGCTCATGGGAAATTCCTGTTTTGTATTTGATTGAGGGGGTTGCCCCGTTGCTTGTTGACACTTTATTCACAATCCTGCCACAGGGATAGCGCAATATATCGAAGCCTATGTTCGAATTTTTTGAATAAGGCGCGAAAAGCGCTGATGTGGTACTCTATACCAATCATTAAAAAGAGATTTTATCCGGCAGTGCACTGCCCGTTAACGCTATGACAGAACACCAAAAATTGACCTTCCCGATGCTGATGCAAAAGCTTGATTCGCTGATGCTGCGCGATAAACAGCGGTTTGCGCGCCGTCTGCACGGCGTTAAGAAGGTTAAAAATCCTGATGCACAACAGGCCATTTACCAGGAGATGGCCAACGAGATTGAACAGGCGGCAGGGAAAGTTGTGCTGCGTGAAGCCGCACGTCCGGAGATTACCTATCCGGTAAATCTGCCCGTCAGCCAGAAGAAACAGGACATTCTTGAGGCCGTACGCGACCACCAGGTGGTGATCGTCGCGGGGGAAACCGGTTCAGGTAAAACCACTCAGCTGCCGAAAATCTGCATGGAGCTGGGCCGCGGGGTGAAAGGGTTGATCGGTCACACCCAGCCGCGTCGTCTGGCGGCGCGCACCGTGGCGAACCGTATTGCGGAAGAGCTGCAAACGGAGCCGGGTGGCTGCATCGGCTACAAGGTGCGATTCAGCGACCACGTCAGCGATAACACCATGGTTAAGCTGATGACCGACGGTATCCTGTTGGCGGAAATCCAGCAGGATCGTCTGCTGACGCAGTACGACACCATCATCATCGATGAAGCGCACGAGCGCAGCCTGAACATCGACTTCCTGCTCGGCTACCTGAAAGAGCTGCTGCCCCGGCGTCCGGATCTGAAAATCATCATCACCTCCGCGACCATCGACCCGGAGCGCTTCTCAAAACATTTCAACAATGCGCCGATTATCGAGGTGTCAGGACGCACGTATCCGGTGGAAGTGCGCTATCGCCCGATTGTGGAAGAGGCGGACGATACCGAGCGCGACCAGCTTCAGGCCATCTTTGATGCCGTCGACGAGCTGGGCAACGAGAGTTCTGGCGACATTCTGATCTTCATGAGCGGCGAGCGCGAGATCCGCGATACCGCCGATGCGCTCAGCAAGCGCGATCTGCGCCATACCGAGATCCTGCCGCTGTACGCGCGCCTGTCGAACAGCGAGCAGAACCGCGTGTTCCAGCCGCACAGCGGGCGCCGCATCGTGCTGGCGACCAACGTGGCCGAAACTTCGCTGACCGTACCGGGCATTAAATACGTGATCGACCCGGGTACGGCGCGCATCAGCCGCTACAGCTACCGCACCAAAGTTCAGCGCCTGCCGATTGAGCCGGTTTCGCAGGCGTCGGCTAATCAGCGTAAGGGCCGCTGCGGCCGCGTGTCGGAAGGGATCTGTATTCGTCTCTATTCGGAAGACGATTTCCTGTCGCGCCCGGAGTTTACCGATCCGGAGATTCTGCGGACCAACCTGGCATCCGTTATCCTGCAAATGACCGCGCTGGGGCTGGGCGATATCGCCGCCTTCCCGTTTGTGGAAGCGCCGGATAAGCGCAATATTCAGGACGGGGTGCGGTTGCTGGAAGAGCTGGGGGCCATCACCACCGACGAACAGGCGACGGCCTACAAGCTAACGCCATTGGGCCGCCAGCTTAGCCAGTTGCCGGTCGACCCGCGTCTGGCGCGCATGGTGCTGGAGGCGCAAAAACACGGCTGCGTGCGCGAGGCGATGATCATCACCTCGGCGCTCTCCATTCAGGATCCGCGCGAGCGTCCGATGGATAAGCAGCAGGCGTCGGATGAAAAACACCGTCGCTTCCACGATAAAGAGTCCGATTTCCTCGCCTTTGTGAACCTGTGGAACTACCTTGGCGAGCAGCAAAAAGCGCTCTCCTCGAACCAGTTCCGCCGTCAGTGCCGGGTGGATTTCCTCAATTATCTGCGCGTACGCGAGTGGCAGGATATCTACACCCAGCTGCGCCAGGTGGTGAAAGAGCTGGGTATCCCGGTGAACAGTGAACCGGCGGAGTACCGCGAAATCCATATCGCCCTGTTGACTGGCCTGCTGTCTCATATCGGGATGAAGAATGCGGATAAGCAGGAATATACCGGCGCACGCAACGCGCGTTTCTCCATCTTCCCGGGCTCCGGTTTGTTTAAGAAGCCGCCGAAGTGGACCATGGTCGCCGAGCTGGTGGAAACCAGCCGTCTGTGGGGGCGTATCGCCGCGCGTATCGATCCGGAGTGGGTTGAACCAGTGGCGCAGCACCTGCTGAAACGCTCATACAGCGAGCCGCACTGGGAGCGCGGGCAGGGCGCGGTGATGGCGACGGAAAAAGTCACCGTCTACGGCCTGCCGGTGGTGGCCGCGCGTAAGGTTAACTACAGCCAGATCGATCCGGCGTTGAGTCGCGAGCTGTTTATCCGCCACGCGCTGGTGGAAGGCGACTGGCAGACGCGTCATGCCTTCTTCCGCGAAAACCTGAAGCTGCGCGCCGAGGTGGAAGAGCTTGAGCACAAGTCCCGCCGTCGCGACATTCTGGTGGACGACGAGACGCTGTTTGAGTTTTACGATCAGCGCATCAGTCACGATGTGATCTCGGCGCGCCATTTCGACAGCTGGTGGAAGAAAGCCAGCAAAGAGGCCCCGGACCTGCTCAACTTCGAAAAGAGCATGCTGATCAAAGAGGGCGCGGAGTCGGTCAGCAAACTCGATTACCCGAACTTCTGGCATCAGGGCAACCTCAAGCTGCGTCTGACCTATCAGTTTGAGCCGGGCGCGGATGCCGATGGTGTGACGGTGCACATTCCGCTGCCGCTGTTAAACCAGGTGGAAGAGAGCGGGTTTGAGTGGCAGATCCCCGGCCTGCGCCGCGAGCTGGTCATTGCGTTAATCAAATCCCTGCCTAAACCGGTGCGGCGTAACTTTGTGCCGGCGCCGAACTACGCCGAAGCGTTTTTAGGCCGCGTCACGCCGCTGGAGCTGCCGCTGCTGGACGCCCTGGAGCGTGAGTTTCGCCGCATGACCGGAACCACCATCGACCGCGACGACTGGAACTGGGATCAGGTGCCCGATCACCTGAAAATCACATTCCGCGTGGTGGACGATAAAAACAAAAAGCTGCTCGAAGGCCGTTCTCTGACGGAGCTGAAAGAGGCGCTGAAAGGTAAAGTCCAGGAGACGCTCTCTGCGGTGGCCGATGACGGCATTGAGCAGAGCGGGCTGCACATCTGGAGCTTTGGTCAGCTCCCGGAAAGCTACGAGCAGAAGCGCGGGAACTACAAGGTGAAAGCCTGGCCCGCGCTGGTGGATGAGCGCGACAGCGTGGCGATTAAGCTCTTTGACAATCCGCAGGAGCAACAGCAGATGATGTGGCGCGGGCTGCGTCGACTGCTTCTGCTTAACATCCCGTCGCCGATTAAGTATCTGCACGAGAAGCTGCCGAACAAAGCCAAGCTGGGACTCTACTTTAACCCGTACGGTAAGGTGCTGGACCTGATCGACGACTGCATCTCCTGCGGTGTGGATAAGCTGATCCACGAGGCCGGCGGTCCGGTCTGGACGGAAGAGGGCTTTGCTCAGCTTCATGAAAAGGTGCGCGCGGAGCTGAACGACACCGTGGTCGAGATTGCCAAACAGGTCGAGCAGATCCTTACCGCCGTGTTCAATATCAACAAGCGCCTGAAGGGGCGGGTGGATATGACCATGGCCCTGGGGCTGTCGGACGTCAAGGCGCAGATGGCGGGGCTGGTGTATCGCGGCTTTGTCACCGGCAATGGCTTTAAGCGTCTGAGCGATACGCTGCGTTATTTGCAGGCGATAGAGAAGCGTCTGGAGAAAATGGCGGTCGATCCGCATCGCGATCGTGCGCAGATGCTGAAAGTCGAAAACGTGCAGCAGGCGTGGCAGCAGTGGCTCAACAAACTGCCGCCGGCGCGTCGCGATGACGACGACGTGCGGGAGATCCGCTGGATGATCGAGGAGCTGCGCGTCAGCTTCTTCGCTCAGCAGCTGGGAACGCCGTATCCCATTTCGGATAAGCGTATCTTGCAGGCGATGGAGCAGATTTCCGGCTAAAACCGTTGCCCGGTGGCGCTGCGCTTACCGGGCCTACGGTAAAACATGTAGGCCGGGTAAGGCGTAGCCGCCACCCGGCTTTTTATCATTTCTCCGGGTATAACCCTTGCCCGGTGGCGCTGCGCTTACCGGGCCTACGGGAGAATATGTAGAACATGTAGGCCGGGTAAGGCGTAGCCGCCACCCGGCTTTTTATCGTTTCTCCGGGTATAACCCTTGCCCGGTGGCGCTGCGCTTACCGGGCCTACGGGAGAGCATGTAGAGCACGTAGGCCGGGTAAGGCGTAGCCGCCACCCGGCATGTCTTCAGGCACTGACCCAACCGCCGCCCAGCGCTTTATACAAATCAATTTGCGCCAGCAGCAGGTTGTTTTTCACCTGTACCACGCTAGTCTGCACCGAGAACAGCGTGCGCTGCGCATCGAGCTCATCCAGATAAGAAGAGTATCCGTTGCGGTAGCGGTTTTGCGCAATCCGCAGCGTCTCCTGCGCGACCGTCTGCTGTGCCAGCAGCTCGGTAAGCTGTTCCTGATAGCGGGTGATGGCATCAAGGCTGTCATTCACCTCAGCAAACGCGTTACGCACGGTTTTTTCGTAGCTGTACAGCGCCTGATTCCGCTGGGACTGGGAGATATCTACCTGCGCATTGAGCGCCTGACGGTTCAGCAGCGGCGCAAGAATACTGCCGCCCACGCTCCAGAGCTGTAGCGGGTTATCCAGCAATCCCGACAGCGTGCGATCCTGCACCGATCCCGTGGCCGTGAGGTTGATCGACGGCAGCAGGCTGGCGCGCGATGCCGCCAGCGTCGCGTCCGCCGCAATCAGCTGACGTTCAGCCTGGACGATATCCGGGCGCCGGTTCAGTAGCGTCGACGGCAGCTGGGAGGGCAGTTTCAGCGGCGTCAGGGCATCAAAGCTTTCACCGCGCGCAACGTCACCCGGGTTGCTGCCCAGCAGCAGGCTAAGCGCATTCTCCTGCTGCGCAATCTGGTGCTGAAGCAGTGGAACCTGGGCGCGGGTGGCGCGCAGCTCAGAATCCGATTGCATCAGCTCAAGGCGAGAGCTGTATCCCGTCTCAAACTGTCGCTTGGCGAGGTTGAACGCCTCTTCACGCGACTTCAGCGTGGACCGGGTAACGCGAAGCTGTTCGTCCAGCGACAGCAGGGTGACGTACCCGGAGGCCACCGAGGATGCGACGGTAAGATCAGCCGCCGCAGCCGCCGCCTTTTGTGCCTCCAGCGACGCTTCAGCGGCACGGGAGGTGCTGCGGTTTACGCCCCAGATATCCACGTCGTAGCTGGCGGTCAGGCTGCCTTTGTACAACGTACCGTATACCGGAAGCCCCGTGGCGGCGGACTGCGAGCGCGCGCGCGTCCCGGTCACGCCCGCGTCAAGCGACGGGAACAGGCTGCCGTCAGCGGCGTACACCCGGGCCTGGTACTCGTTAATCCGCTCGCGGGCAATCAGCACGTCGCTGTTATTCTTCAGCGCCTGATCCACATAGCGATTCAGATTGCTGTCGTGAAAATTTCGCCACCAGAGCTGCTCTGTCGGGCTGGCTGGCCCCGACGTCGCGCGCCACTGGGCCGGTATGTGCAGGGACGATTTGGCGGGCTCAACGTCTACCGACTGGCATCCCGCCAGGATAGTCATTATCAGCAGGCCGGCTATCGGGCGAAGCGTCATTGTTTCGCCTCCCGCGTGTCGATGGTCACCTGCACCGACATGCCAGGACGCAGCAGCCGGTACGCCTCCGGCTCACCGAGTACCTCAATGCGTACCGGGATGCGCTGGGCGATTTTAACAAAGTTGCCCGTGGCGTTGTCCGGGGTGATAGCGCTGAACTCGACCCCTGTGGCCGGGGATATGCTCTCCACGCGGCCCTGATAGGCTTTATCGTTTAAGGCATCGACGGTGAATTTCACCGGCTGGCCGACGCGTAAATTCGCCAGCTGCGTCTCTTTGATATTGGCGATCACCCAATGCTGCGGCGGGACCAGCGTGGTAAGGTGCGTCCCGGCGGTGACGTACGCCCCCAGACGCACTGCAATCTGCCCAAGCTGACCGTCACGCGGCGCGACAATGCGGGTGTTTTGCAGATCGATCTGCGCCAGCTCCAGCGCGGCTTTCGCGTTCTCAACGTCCGCTTCCAGCGAACCGCGATTGACGATGACCGTTTGTAGATCCTGACGCGACATCTCAAGCGTTGCTTTCGCCTGGTCGATATCGGCGCTCCCCTGGGCGGCACTGGCCAGCGCCGAATCGCGCTCGCGAATGGAGAGGGAACCGTCCGCGGTCAGCTCTTTCACGCGTTTCAAATCCGCCTGGGTTTTCAGACTTTGGGCACGGGCGTTTTTCAGCGCCGCCTCGTTTTTGGCAATCACCGCTTCCGCGCTTTTGCGCTGTTGCAGGTTGTTATTCAGGGCTGCAATTTTCATTGCCAGCTGCGCCTCGGCCTGATGGACGCGCTGGCGATAGATGCGGTCATCTATCTGCAACAGCAGCTCGCCTTTTTTAACCTGCGCGAAATCCTGAACATGGACCTCGGTAATGTAGCCGTTTACCTGCGGACTGATGAACGTGGTCTGGCCGCGCACGTAGGCGTTATCGGTAAACTGGGCATGACGCGTGAACGGGGGCAGCTGCCAGGCATAAAGGATCACCAGTACCCCGACAATGCCGATAGCCGCGGCGGTGAAAATGGAAACGACGCGCACATTTTTGCGGGTGTTGGCCTGCTCTTTGGCGGCATCCTGCTGACTCATAACTTCTCCTGAAAAATAGTCATTACTTGTTGCCAGTGGCGTTCTTAAGGGCCATACGGGCGGTGATGCGCAGACGCAGCAAGCGCCATAAAATCCAGACCAGCGTGGCAGTGGCAATGCTCGCCGTCAGGAGATAAGTATCGTTGTAAGCCAGAATATTCGCCTCAAGCGTCGTCACCGACTGAAGCTGAGTTATGGCCTGGGTTCCCAGCAGGGAACTGTCGCCTACCAGGCTTTTGTACATCTGGGTGTAAAGCTGTATGCGTTCGTTCACCAGCGGGTTAAGGGTGGTGAGCTGGTCAGCCAGCAGGCTGGAATGGTACTTCTCGCGCCAGGTCTGGAAGGTGCCGAGGATCGCGGAACCCAGCAGGCCCCCAAGGTTCTGACTCATGCCAAACATCACGGAAAAGCTGACCAGATTGCGCGGATCGGCGATCACCCCGCCAATGGCGGCCAGCATCGCAGGCGCAAGGAAGAACGCGCTGCCGAAGCCCAGCAGGAACTGGCTGAATATAAGCTGATCCGGCCGGGTCAGGTTGTTGGACTGGCTGTCCAGCAGCGAGGCAACGATCATCAGCGCCAGCGAGGTGATAATCGGCCAGGCCAGTTTAGTGGGCTTAATCGTCAGACAGCTGGTGACGATACCGCAGACGATCCCGGCGAAAATAGCCCACGCCAGATGGGTCATCTGTTCATTCTGTAAGCCTACATATTGCAGCCAGCCGATGACGCCCGTGTTCTGCTCCGCCAGTACGATGCGGATCAGCAGCATGATCAGCCCCAGGCGTACGATGCTGCCGCTGGAGAGCCAACGGGTATTAAGCAGCGGGTTGTTGCGGTTATGTTCAAACACGATCGCGGAGACAATCAGCACCAGCGAGAGAGCCAGCGCCCAGCCGATCCACGGCGCTTCAAACCACCAGTCCAGACGCCCTAACGACAGAACCGCGCACAGCAGCGCCATGCCGGGCGCAAGCAAAAAGAAGGTGATGAAATCTTTCTTCTCGAAGACTTTGCGCCGATCGCCCGGCGGTAGCTTGAGCGCCATCACGCAGGCCAGGGAGATCAGGGCCAGACCCAGCTCGAAGAAGTACAGCCCGCGCCACTCATCAAGCTGTAACAGCTCGGTGGAGAACAGCCGCGCCAGCGGGATCGCCAGCGACGACCCGGTTATGCCGATGGTCAGCGCCTTCAGTCGGTGCTTCGCGGGCCAGGCCTGGATCTGGTAATAAATGCCGAGCGAGCTGAGCGCGGCGGCGACCATCCCGTGTGCCGCACGTACCATCAGCGCCGAGCTGAGATCGTTCACAAACAGGTGGAAAAAGGTGACCAGCACATACAGCACCAGGAAGCCTTCCGTAAAGGCGCGCAAACCGTACTGCTGGCGAAACTTTACCAGCAGCAGGTTGATGGAGACGTTGGTCATGACATAGACGGCAGGCAACCAGGCGATTTCAGTCGACCAGGCGCCAAAGGTGCCTTGCAGGTTTTGCAGATTGGCGGTGACGACCGCGTTACCCAGCGCCCCGGTCAGACACACCAGCAGGCCGACCACGCCATAGGCGATTCGTTTCGACGTTGGATGTTCCGGGGTGGAAGGGGAACCCAGCAGGGCGGGTTTCTCGTGTGGCTGCCACTCGCGAGGAGCATAAGGGTCGCGTTGGGGCAGGCGCATAACGGGGTTTACCTTTCAAAAAGTTGAATTGTGAGCGGGCTAATGATTCTAAGGCTGACGCAAATCATAATTCAAGTGAATACGATTTTCTCACGTTAATCAAATGTGAGTGCTTTTTGAGCACATCCCGGCCCGTTTTTTCAGCATTCATGCCATAGCATGACGCAAAGAAAGGGGGATAATCGATGGCTCTGTATGCTGTAAGGAGGTAACGATGACAATGGCACTTTTCCCCTGTCTGCCTGGCACAACCCTCGACGCCGTGAATACCGTTGGGGCGTGGCTTGCTCAGGACGACTATCAGGACAACCAGCCCGTTGATCTGGTGATTCTGGCGGGTAATGCGGTGATCCCCGCGATTGATGCTGCCTGTAAAATCGCGGCTGAACAGGGTGTTCCTCTGATCATCAGCGGCGGGATCGGTCACTCGACGACCTTCCTCTACGCCGCGATTGCGAAACACCCCCGCTATAACAGGATACCCACCACCGGGCGTGCTGAGGCGGCTATTCTGGCCGACATCGCCCGTGAATTCTGGAACATTCCGGCCGAGCATCTTCACGTTGAGGATCAGTCGACCAACTGTGGCGAAAACGCCCGCTTCAGCCGGGCGTTGATGAAACAATCCGGACTGAACGCCGCCCGGGTGCTGGTGGTGCAGGACCCGACAATGCAGCGTCGCACAATGGCTACGTTTGCCCGCGTTTGCCGCGACGAGGCCGCATCGCCCGCATGGGTGAGTCATCCCGGCCTGACGCCCGTGCTGCAAAACAGCGACGACGGTCTGGTGTTTAGCGGCCCGGTCGAGGGGTTATGGCCGGTAGAGCGCTACTTGTCGCTGGTGCTGGGTGAATTTCCGCGACTCAGGGACGATATCAACGGCTACGGTCCGGCGGGACGTGATTTCATTGCCCATGTCGATATCCCTGCCGACGTGGACGCCGCGTGGCAGATCTTGCGAAACGACGTCATTCTCACCGACGCGCTGGTGAGCCGTTCCCTGCTGTGATGCTCTGCCCGTTTGCGCCATCTTTTACGCAAACGGGCATCCTGTGTTGCCGATTTGTGATTTTGGAAACGGGCTGACCCGTTTCTTTTATGAGATATCTCACAAAAACAGACTCATAGAGTAGGCAATTGCCCCGGTAATTATAGTTTTTAACATTAAGTTTACTTGTTAAAAACAGTGTGATTACAGGAGCAGGTTATGACAGTACCCGTACAACATCCTATGTATATTGATGGACAGTTTGTTGCCTGGCAGGGTGATGCATGGATTGACGTGATCAATCCGGCCACGGAAGAGGTCATTTCCCGTATTCCCGACGGCAGCGCCGAGGACGCCCGCAAGGCCATTGACGCGGCAGATCGCGCGCAGGCTGGCTGGGAGGCGCTGCCTGCTATTGAACGCGCCAGCTGGCTACGCAAAATTTCCGCCGGGATCCGCGAGCGCGTCAGTGAAATCAGCGCGCTGATTGTGGCCGAAGGCGGCAAGATCCAGCAGCTGGCGGAAGTGGAAGTGAACTTTACCGCTGACTATATCGACTATATGGCCGAGTGGGCGCGCCGTTATGAAGGGGAAATCATTCAGAGCGACCGTCCGGGCGAAAATATTCTGGTGTTTAAGCGTGCCCTGGGCGTCACCACCGGCATTCTGCCGTGGAACTTCCCCTTCTTCCTGATTGCCCGTAAGCTCGCTCCCGCGCTGCTCACCGGTAACACTATCGTTATCAAGCCGAGCGAATTTACCCCAAACAACGCCATTGCGTTTGCCAAAATCGTCGATGAGATTGGCCTGCCGAAAGGCGTCTTTAACCTTGTGCTGGGCCGGGGTGAAACCGTCGGACAGGAGCTGGCCGGGAACCCGAAAGTGGCGATGGTCAGCATGACCGGCAGCGTCGGGGCAGGTGAAAAGATCATGGCTGCGGCGGCGAAAAACATCACCAAAGTGGGGCTGGAGCTGGGCGGTAAAGCCCCGGCCATCGTGATGGACGATGCCGACCTCGAGCTGGCCGTGAAGGCCATTGTGGATTCACGCGTCATCAATACCGGACAGGTGTGTAACTGTGCGGAACGTGTCTATGTCCAGAAGGGGATCTACGACCGCTTTGTGAATCGTCTGGGCGAGGCAATGAAAGCCGTCCAGTTTGGCAATCCGGCTGAGCGAACGGATATTGCCATGGGGCCGCTGATCAACGCCGCCGCGCTGGAGCGCGTGGAGCAGAAGGTGGCGCGCGCGGTGCAGGAGGGGGCTAAAGTGGTCCTTGGCGGTAAAGCGGCAGAAGGCAAAGGGTATTTTTATCCCCCAACGCTGCTGCTGGACGTACGTCAGGATATGACCATCATGCACGAAGAGACCTTTGGCCCGGTGCTGCCAGTGGTGGCATTCGACACTCTGGAAGAGGCGCTGAACATGGCCAACGACAGCGACTACGGTTTAACCTCGTCTGTTTATACGCAGGACCTGAACGTCGCCATGAAAGCCATTAAGGGGCTTAAGTTCGGCGAGACCTACATTAACCGTGAAAACTTTGAAGCGATGCAGGGCTTCCATGCAGGCTGGCGTAAATCCGGTATCGGCGGGGCGGATGGCAAACACGGTCTGAATGAGTATTTGCAGACGCAGGTGGTCTATTTGCAGTCGTAATCAGGAGCCCCCTCCATGCGAGGGGGTTCACATTTTCAGGAAAGGTGGTTATGTTGGCGCGATAATGATTCTTTATCGGGAAACAACATGCGCACAAAATATACGGGTCTGCAAATCAGCATTCACTGGCTGGTTTTTCTGTTAGTCATTATGGCCTATTGCGCCATGGAGTTCAGAGGGTGGTTCCCAAGAACCGATCGTCCGCTTATTAATATGATCCACGTTTCCTGCGGGATCAGCATCCTGGTGCTGATGGTGGCGCGCCTGCTTATCCGCCTCAAATTCCCGGCTCCGCCTATTCAACCGAAACCAAAAGCGATGATCACCGGGCTGTCCCATCTCGGGCATCTGGTAATCTACCTGCTGTTCATTGCGCTGCCGCTGATCGGTATGGTGATGATGTATAACCGGGGAAATGACTGGTTTGCGTTTGGCCTGACGATGCCGCATGCGGCGGAGGGGAATTTTGACCTGGTGGATACCCTAAAGGCGTGGCACGTAACGCTGGCGAATCTGGGGTACTTCGTGATTGGTTTGCACGCCTTTGCCGCGCTGATGCATCACTACTTCTGGAAGGACAACACGCTGCTGCGCATGATGCCGAAAAAGCGTCAGTAACCGATAATGCCCTGCGAACCCGCAGGGCATTTTTTTGCGGCTTATTGCAGTTGCGCGCGCTCCTGCGCCGTTAAGTCCAGTTCCTGAGTTGAACCCGTTTCCGAAGATTTTACCGCCGCTTCCAGCACCGCCATCACCGCCAGGGCTTCCACCGGATGGACCGGGTTGTCAATCTTGCCGTTCAGGGCATCGCGCACGTTTATATAGTACTGCCGCTGGTCGCCTTTTGGCGCAGGGATAGTGCTGGCTTCACCCTGGGCATTAAACAGCACCATAGCGTCGCTGTCTTCACCCCAGCTTTCGCTACCCGGAACGACGCCTGCCAGCAGCTGGGCTTCCTGCTGATCGATGTGCGCTTTCACCACGCTGGCCTTATCGCCGTGGACGGTAAAGCGGGCAACGCCACCCGCCACCAGCATGCTGCAATGGAGGACCACTTTGTGTTCCGGATAATTCAGCACCACGTGCGCCCAGTCGTTAATCTCCGCGCCGTCACGCAGGGTGGCGATGTTGCCCTGTACCGACTGCGGCAGACCAAAAAGCTGTAGCGTCTGGTCAATCATATGCGGGCCTAAGTCGAACCACAGGCCGCTGCCGGGCACGTTTTGCTCTCTCCAGCGCACGCGAACCTCCGGACGGAAACGATCGATATGCGACTCAAAATGTTTCACCTTACCGATACGGCCTTGCTCAATCACCTGCTTAATGCCGAGAAAATCGCTATCCCAGCGGCGGTTATGGAAGACCGAGAGCAGGCGCTGTTTTTCTTGCGCAAGCGCAATCAGATCTCGCGCTTCCTGCATATCCAGCGTAAACGGCTTATCCACTACCACATGCTTGCCGGCATTGAGCGCCAGGGTGGCCAGCGGCGCATGGGTCGCGTTAGGGGAGGCGATAACCACCAGGTCGATATCCGGATGCTGAATGGCCTCTTCCGGCGTGGCGACAACGAGGACGTCCGGCAGGTCGCGTTTCACTTTCTCTTCATCCCGGGATGAGACCACCGCCAGCTTCAGGCCTTCGACGGACTGGATCAGCGGGGCATGGAACGTCTTACCTACAAAACCATACCCGATCAGCGCAATATTCATTGTCTTCACTTTATTCATGACCTTCTCCACGTTAATGCGCGCCAACGGTAACCTGCAAGGCGCTATGGTCCCCGAGCTCTGCCCAGGGACGATCTAAAAACAGTTGATGAATCTCGGATAACCCTGACACCAGATACGGTTCGCACTGGTTGAGTTTTAGATGGTCGGCGACTACCCAGTGCGCCTGGCTTGCGGCCAGCATGGCACGCTTCACTTCGGCATCCGCCTCCTGACTGGCGCTCAATCCGAGTTCGGCATGGATGGCACATGCGCCAAGGATGGCAATATCCGCCCGGTAGCGAGAGAGCAGGGAAAGGGTGGCGCTTCCGGCAAACAGGCGTTGTTTCTGATCCCACTTTCCACCGAGCAGGATCAGGTCAATATCTTCCCGATCGCTAACCTGCTGGGCGATATCAAGAGAAGGGGTGATGATGGTCAGCGGCCCCTGAAGGAAAGAGGCAACGGCCAGCAGTGTGCTTCCGGCGTCCAGAAAAAGCGTCGAGCCCGCAGGCACGCATTGCGCAACCTGTTTACCCAGCCGCTGCTTAATTTCAGGGAGCAAGCTATTCCTGCTTACTCGGGTCATCGTCGAGAGATTCAGCGCGATGGCGCCGCCATGGTTTTTTTGTGCCAGTCCCTGTTTTTCCAGGTCGGTCAGATCGCGACGGATGGTGTCCGCCGAAACCTGCAATCGCTCTGCCAGCTCGGTAATGCTGGCCTGGCCTTGCTCAGTAATGATATCAAGCACATATTTCTGTCTGGCGGTTTTATGCATGGGGCAGTATCCTGCAAAAGGTCGCAATAAATCGCAGTTTACAGCATTTTGCAGGAAAGGGAATCGCGACAGGTGCGGGATGTTATCCAAAAACAGTTTAATGATGTGATTATTGATATCGCATTAATCAGTCATCAAAAACATGTATGTATCTTTTAGGTATGTTGTTATCGCTATGTTTTACTTGAAAATTTGGCTTAAGCTGCCGGATTATTGGCTCTAACCAGAATGTTTAACTAATTTGTAATTATAAATTAGTGCATATATCTATGAGTTTTTGTTTTTAAAGTAAAATAATTCAATTTTATTCGGTGTATTACTTAAGTTGACATTTCTTTGAAAATCTTTGTGTCTGATTCGGGGTGAAATTAACGCAAAAATGTACACCGGGGCATTTTAGAATTTTCTTTATATTACAGGGGGTTTATTTGTTTCATCTGAAAGGCCTTTTATAACGTTTTGTCCAGAAACCCCATCTTTTTTCTTATTTGTAACACCGCATTAACATTGCGGGTGTGGTTGCTCATATCACATTTTGTTATGCTGCGAATCAATAAATATTTAAGTAAATTCTTAAAAGAAAAAAAGAGATTGAACGGCTCTCATCTCAATTGAAATGGGCTTGGGGAACTATTACCCAAATTAATCGAGAAGAGGTGAGGGATTTCTGAGAATTATTTGTACCTCTTCCTGGGTATTTATTTGGCTATCACCTGGAGTCGGGGGATATTATGAAGATGAAATGCAATAACAGGTTGCTCAGATTATCTGTCTCCCTGACCTTAATTTCGCTGGTGGTGACTGCGGCTAATGCAAATAACGGCCAGGCGGGGATATCTCCCGTTGCGGCAATGACGATGAAAGAAAGTATTCTTTTCGCTCTCGATCGCGACCCCTCGGTGAGCCAGCAGGCTGCGCAACTGGGGATCGGCCAGGCACAAATAGACGAAGCGCGCAGTGGCTGGATGCCACAAATAGCCCTGAACGGGAGTACGGGTCACAGCCAGACCACCGATTCAAGCGGCTCGTTGCGAAATTCCGCAGCCTGGGGCCTGAGCCTGACGCAGCTGGTGTACGATTTTGGCAAGACCAATAACAGCATCAGCCAGTCTTCAGCTCAGCGTGACAGCTATCGCTACCAGCTGATGAGCACGATGTCTGCCGTCGCGGAAAAAACGGCCCTCAGCTATGTGGAAGTAAAACGCTACAGCGATCTGTTGCAGGCGGCAAAAGAGAACGTGCAGGCGCTTAAAAACGTTGAGCAGCTGGCAAAACTCCGCGCCGATGCTGGCGTAAGCTCCACCTCTGATGAGCTTCAGACCCGCACCCGTATCGCCGGGATGCAGGCGACGGTAGAGCAGTATAATGCGTCTCTGAACAGCGCCCGCGCGCGGCTGGCGGTATTAACTGGCATACAGGCTGAACGCTATTCACCGGTTCCGGGAGGTCTGGCCGTGGAGCCGGATTCTCTCAATCGGATTGATTATTCACTGATCCCAACGGTGATGGCCGCGCAGAACATGGAGCGTTCAGCCCAGTACGGCGTAGAAACCGCCAGGTCTCAGCACTGGCCGACCTTAAGCCTGAAAGGGGGCCGCACCCGCTATGAGTCTGATAATCGCGCGTACTGGGATGATCAGATCCAGCTCAATATTGACGCACCGCTTTATCAGGGCGGCGCGGTCTCGGCGCGCGTCCGTCAGGCCGAGGGCGCAAGGGCAATGGCATCGTCCCAGGTCGATCAGGCCCGTTTTGATGTCCTGCAAAAAGCCTCCGTCGCACAGGCCGACTGGACCGGGGCGCGTGGACGAATGGAAGCCGGGAAGCGTCAGCTGGAAAATGCGTTGCGCGCCCGCGATGTCTACAAAAATGAATATACCCTGAGCAAGCGCAGCATTAACGATCTGCTCAGCGTGGAGCAGGATGTCTGGTCTGCCACCTCAGCGAAAATAATGGCTGAATACGATGGCTGGAGTGCGGCGATTAATTACGCCTCTGCGGTGGATAATCTCTTGCCGCTTATCGGAATAGAGAAAAACGCTGCCGCGAAATTACCTGATTTAAGTTAAAAAAAGGCGCGCCTTTCTGCGCGAAATAAGTCAGACAATAATGGGTGATTTTTCCCAAGGATAGCTACATCCCTCTGGTGGACATATCCACAGGAATACGCGCACCTGCAAGGAGAAGAATATGAGTACCGCAAAAGTTGTTGATGTCATCATTCGCAAAACGGCAGAGAAGACGAAATTAACCGGTGAAGGGAATCTCTCGGTCTCTATTTCATCGCCGAGCGTGATTGAAATTCAGGGTTCTGCTCAGGACGTGGTGCGTTATGTCCGCCAGGGGAATGACCTCCTCATTTATATGAAAGATGGCAGCGTGATCCGCTGCAATAATTATTTTGTCGAAGACACGGAAACCCATAATCATTCCGAGCTGGTATTTAACGATAACCAGGAGCTGACGCATATTTCATTTGCCGATGCCGGGGAAGCATCAGGCGTTGCCGCCACCGAATTAACCGCCCAGGCTGCACCCATTAGCAGCATTGAACCTTTCCTGGAGCAGGGAAGCGTCTTAAGCGATGCGCCGTGGGGCTGGATTGCCGGTGCGGCGTTAGGGGGCGGTGCGATCGGCGCACTGCTGGCTCACGGCGGCGATGGCGAAACCAAAACCAGGGTTATTGATAATACAAAAGAAGTCGAAAGCGCCACGCCGACATTTTTGCTCACGGACAACGCGGGTGACAAGCAGGGCGTGCTGAGTGCAAAAGAGATCACGGATGACAACACCCCCACCTTCAGCGGTACCGGGCAGCCGGGCGCGACCATTCAGGTTAAAGACGGCAACGGCAGCACCATCGCCAGCACCATGGTTGCGAAGGACGGCACCTGGACGGTAACACTCCCGACCCAGGCGGACGGGGAACATACCTGGTCCGTCGTACAGATCGACGGCAGTAAAACGACCTCTGCGGGCAGTATTACCGTAACCGTTTCTACAGCGGATACCAGCGTGACGCTCGCCACCACAGCGGGCGATAACGTGATCAACGCCAGCGAGCAGTCCGCTGGCTTTACGCTGTCCGGCACCAGCAAAAACCTGGCGCAGGGAACGGCGCTTACCGTCACGCTCAACGGTAAAACCTATACCGCAGAAGTGGGGGCAAACGGCGCATGGAGCGTGAAGGTGCCTGCTGCCGACGCACAGGCGCTGGGCGATGGTACCTGGACGGTCAACGTCAGCGGTAAAGACGCGGCGGGCAACACCGTGTCCGGCAGCCAGACGATTGGCGTCGATACCGCCTCGCCAGTGATCTCTGTCGACACGATCGCCCAGGACAACATCATCAACGCGGCTGAACATAATCAGCCGCTGACGCTGACCGGGAAAACCGATGCGGAAGCGGGCCAGATTGTGACGGTCACGCTGAACGGCAAAAATCACACGGCGACCGTGGGCAGCGACGGCAGCTGGTCCGTTACGCTTCCGGCCAGTGAAGTACAGGCGCTGGCTAACGGCGAGCACACCCTGACGGTAAACGTCAGCGACAAAGCGGGTAACGGGTCTTCCGTCACCGCCGATTTCACGGTCGATACCGCAGCTCCAGTGGTCACTATCAACACCGTCGCGGGCGACGACATTCTGAACACCAGCGAGCAGGGGCAGGCGCAGATTATTTCCGGCCAGGCGAACGGCGCGGCGGAGGGCGACATTGTCACCGTGACCGTTGGCGGCAAGACCTTTACCGGTGCCGTCCAGGCGGACGGCAGCTGGAGCGTCGGCGTGCCTGCCTCCGTCATTGGCGCGCTGGGGGAAGGTAGCCACAGCATTTCGGTCTCCGTGACCGATGCGGCGGGCAACACCGGCAGCGCGACGCACGGCATTACGCTGAGCGGCAACCCGCCGGAATTTACCCTTGACCCCATCAGCCAGGATAACGTCCTGAATGCGCAGGAGGCCATGCAGCCCCTGAGCCTGAGCGGGACCAGTAATCTGCCGAACGGCAGCGCTGTCACCGTGACGCTGAACAACGTTAACTATCAGGCCACCGTTGAGAACGGTCGCTGGTCCGTTCAGGTGCCGGTTTCCGACGTGCTGGATCTGGCGAATACCCTTTACACCGTCAGCGTCAGCGGCACCGACAGCGTGGGTAACAGCGGCTCCGCCGAGGCGAATCTGCTGGTAGACACCGTGCTGCCGCAGGTGATCGTCAACACCTTTGCCGGGGATAACCTGGTCAATAACGCCGAAGCGGCGGTTGACCAAACCCTCAGTGGACGCGTCACCGGCGCGGCGGCGGGCGATACCGTCTCTGTCACCGTGGGCGGCAAGAGCTACACCGCGACGGTTGGCAGCGACCTCAAATGGAGCGTGACGATCCCATCGGCCGACCTCCAGGCGTTTGGCGACGGCGATTTAACCTTCAGCGCCTCTGTCACCAATGCGCACGGCAATACCGGCACCGGCGAACGTGATATCAACATCAACGCCGAACTGCCGGGCCTGCGCGTGAACACGATCTCTGGCGATGACGTGATTAACGCCATCGAGCAGCAGCAGGATCTGGCCGTAACCGGCTCCAGCACTCATCTGGCCGAAGGCACACAGATCACCGTTACCATCAATAATGTCGAATACGTCACCACGGTTAACGCCAGCGGCAACTGGCAGATTGGCGTGCCGGCGGCGGACCTTCAGGCATGGACGGCGGGAGGCATGACCGTCAGCGTCAGCGCGGAAGATGCCTGGGGCAACACCGTGGCGGCTGAACACCCGATCGAGCTTGACCTGAATGCGGTGGCCGTCACCATCGATACCGTAACCACTGACGATATGCTCAACGCGGCGGAAAAAGGCGCGGATGTCACGCTTTCTGGTCAGACGCAGGGCGTGGAGGCCGGGCAGACCGTGGTGGTGAAATTCGCGGATCAAACCTTTACTGCACAGGTGCAGCAGGACGGCTCCTGGCGCCTGACCGTTCCGGCGAGCGCGATGGAAACGCTGATCGACGGGCGTGCGCAGGTGAGCGTCAGCGTGACTAACGTCAACGGCAACAGCGCGGACGCCTCACGCGTGGTGATCGTCGATACGCAGCCGCCAGCCATTACGCTTGATAACCTGACCGACGACAACATCATTAATGCGGCAGAAGCGCAGCAGGATCTGGTGCTCAGCGGCAGCACAACCGCTGAAGCGGGCCAGACGGTCACCGTGACGCTGAACGGTAAATCTTACCAGACCACGGTACAGGCGGACGGTCGCTGGCAGCTGAACGTGCCTGCCGCCGACGTAGGCGCGCTGACCGATGGCAATGTCACCGTGACGGCCACCGTCAGTGACGTGGCGGGCAACAGCAGCAGCGCGGACCGCGTTGGGCTGGTGGATGCCACCGTGCCGCAGGTAACCATCAACGATTTCGTCACCGACACCAACACCGTTAACCAGCTGGCCCATGCTCAGGCGCAGATCCTGAGCGGCTCCGTCACCGGCGCGGCGGCGGGCGATTTGGTCACCATCACCATCAATAACGTGGACTACACCACCGTGGTGGATGCGGCAGGCAACTGGAGCCTCGGCCTGCCTGCGTCCGTCGTTCAGGGGCTGACGGACGGCACCTGGACCATTAACGTCTCCGTGACCGACCAATCCGGCAACACCGGCAGCAGTTCAGTGGATGTGGTGGTCAATACTGTGACGCCCGTTATCGGTATTAACACGCTGGCCGCGGATGACGTGATCAATGCGGCAGAGAAGGGCGAAGATCTGCTGCTTTCCGGTACCAGCAACCAGCCGGAAGGAACCACCATCACCGTTAATCTGAACGGTATCAACTACACCGCCACCACCGACGCCAGCGGCAACTGGAGCGTTACCGTCCCCGCCTCTGCGGTGAGCGCGCTGGGTGAAGCCAATTACACCGTGACGGCGAGCGTCACCGATAATGTGGGCAACAGCGCCGCTGCCACGCACGATGTGCTGGTGGACAGCTCGCTGCCGGTGGTCACCATCAACACCCTCGCGGGCGACAATATCGTCAACGCGGCGGAAGTGGCCGCAGGGCAAACCCTGACCGGAAAGGTTTCTAACGCGGCATCGGGCGATACCGTCACGATTATCCTCGGCGGGCAGACATACACGGCCACCGTACAGGACGATCTCACCTGGAGCCTGCCGTTAACCCAGAGTCAGTTAACCGCGCTCGGCAACGGCGACCTGACCGTATCGGCCAGCGTGACGAACGCGCACGGCAATACCGGATCGTCTTCCCTGGATGTCACCATTGACGCGCAGCTGCCCGGCCTGCGCATTGATACCGTCGCCGGTGACGACGTCATTAACGTTATTGAACACGCGCAGAACCTGGTTATCTCCGGCACCAGCACCGACCTGGCGGCGGGTAGCACCGTCACCGTGACCATCAACGGCAAGAGTTATTCCGCCTCGGTACTGGCGGATGGCACCTGGCAGGCTGCGGTTCCGGCTGCCGATGTCTCCCGGTGGGCGGACGGGTCGCTCACCATCAGCGCCAGCGCGCAGGATACCTCCGGCAACCCGGTGAATATCGGTACCGTTGTGGATGTCGATCTCGCCCCGGTGGCGATAAGCATCAACAGCGTGACGGACGACAACGTGCTTAACGCGGCAGAAAAAGGCCAGGATCTGGTGCTGTCCGGCTCCTCCTCGAACGTTGAAGCGGGCCAGACCGTTACCATTATCTTTGCGGGTAAAACCTGGACCACGACGGTCGATGCCAACGGCGACTGGACCTGCACCGTACCGGCTGCCGATCTGAGCGGCCTGAAGGACGGCGACGCCAGCGTACAGGTCAGCGTCACCAACGTGAACGGCAACGCGGCCTCTTCCTCGCAGGCATTCAGCGTCGATACCGCCGCGCCAGCGGTCACCATCAACACCATCAGCGGCGACAACATGCTGAATGCGGCAGAGGCGGCGCAGGATCTGACCCTGAGCGGGACGTCTACTGCCGAAGCAGGCCAGACGGTCACCGTGACCTTCAACGGCAATCAGTACACCGCCCAGGTGCAGGCGAACGGCAGCTGGACGCTGGACGTTCCGGCGGCGGATCTGGCGGGGATCGCCGACGGCAGCGCGGCGGTCACGGTGACCGTGTCCGATAAAGCGGGCAACCCGGCCAGCGCGGGGGCGTCCGTGCTGGTCGACACTACCGTGCCGCAGATTATCTTCAACATTGTGGCGGGCGACGACATTGTTAATATTGCCGAGCACGGCCAGGCGCTGATTGTCACCGGCAAGGTGACGGGCGCGCAGGCGGGCGATGTGATTACCCTGACCCTGAACGGGAAAGACTACACCGCGATGCTGGATGCGTCCGGCAACTGGAGCGTGGGCGTTCCGGCGACGGACGTGGGCGCGCTGGCTAACGGCGATCAGACGATCTCCGCGACACTCACCGATAAAGCGGGCAACAGCACCAGCGCGACGCACGCGTTTGACGTCTCCCTGACCGCGCCGGTGATTGCCATCAATACCCTGGCGGTTGACGACGTGATCAACGCGACCGAAAAAGGCCAGGACCTGTTGATCTCCGGCACCAGCAACCAGCCGGACGGGACCCGCATCACCGTAACCCTGAACGGTATCAGTTACGCCGCCACCACCGATGCCAGCGGTAACTGGAGCGTCACCGTTCCGGCGGCAAACGTCTCGGTACTGGGCGAAGCAAGCTACAGCGTGACGGCCAGCGTGACCGATACCGCGGGTAATAGCGCGAATACCAGCCATAGCGTGCTGGTCGACAGCGCGCTGCCGCAGGTCACCATTAATGCGGTTGCCACCGACGACGTGATTAACGCGGCGGAAGTGGCTTCCGGACAAACCCTGAGCGGGAAAGTGAGCGGCGCGGCGAGCGGTGACACTGTCACGATCGGTATCGGGGGCAACACCTATACCGCGACGGTTCAGGACGACCTGAGCTGGTCGGTTAACGTGGCGTCTGACGTCTTAACCGCTATCGGTAACGGCGATCTGACCGTAACAGCGAGCGTGACCAACGGCCACGGCAACACCGGCACCGGCGAACGCGACATCACGATTGATGCCAGCCTGCCGGGCCTGCGCGTGGATACCGTAGCAGGCGACGATGTGATCAACAGCATCGAACATGGTCAAAACCTGATTATCACCGGCTCCAGCGACGGGCTGGCGAGCGGATCGGCGCTGACGGTCACCGTCAACGGCAAAACCTACGCGGCAACCGTGCTGGCGGACGGCACCTGGACGGCGGCTATTCCGGCGGCGGACGTCGGCGCGCTGAGCGCAGGCACGATCACCGTGACCGTTGACGGCCAGAGCGCGGCGGGTAACCCGGTTTCCATCAGCCACGACGTGAAAGTGGATCTGGCGGCAGTCGCCATCAGCATTAATCCGATTGCCTCTGACGACGTAATCAACGCGGCTGAGAAAGGCGCGGACCTGGTGCTGTCTGGCTCGACCACCAACGTGGAAGAAAACCAGACCGTTACCATCACCTTCGGCGGCAAGTTGTACACCGCGACGGTGGATGCCAGCGGCAACTGGACGGCGACCGTACCGTCTGCCGATTTGGGCGGACTCAAAGACGGCGACGCCAGCGTGCAGGTCAGCGTCACCAACGTGAACGGCAACAGCGCCTCGGCGGGCCGCGAATACAACGTGGACGCCACCGCGCCGACGGTGTCCATCGAGATCGTCAGCGACAACAACATCATCAACGCGGCCGAAGCGCAGCAGGATCTGGTCGTTAACGGTGTCTCCAACGCCGAAGCGGGCCAGACCGTGACCGTGACGCTGAACGGCGTGGACTACACCACCACCGTACAGGCGAACGGCAGCTGGAGCGTCACCGTACCGTCTGCGGATATCGGCGCGATTACCGACGGCGATTACACCATCACGGCAGCCGTCGCGGATAAGGCGGGTAACCCGGCCTCGGCGGACCGCGATGTGCTGGTGGATACCACGGTGCCACAGCTGACCATTAACACCGTTTCCGACGACGACGTGATCAACAGCGCCGAGCACGCGCAGGCGCTGATTGTCACCGGTTCCGTGACCGGTGCGGCGGCGGGCGACGTGGTGACCGTCACCATCAATAACAAAGATTACACCGCGACCCTGGACACTTCCGGCAGGTGGAGCGTGGGCGTGCCTGCGGCGGACGTGAGTGCCCTGGCCGCCGGGGATTACACCATCACCGCGGCGCTGACCGATAAAGCCGGAAACAGCAACAGCACAACGCACGAGGTTGAAGTCAACCTCACCGCGCCGGTGCTGACCATTGACACCGTGTCCGGTGACGATGTGATCAACAGCAGCGAGAAAACGCAGGATCTGACCATCACAGGTACGGCTTCCGGGCTGGCAGCGGGCGCGGTGGTCACCGTGATGCTCAACGGCAAAGCGTACAGCGCCACGGTGGACACCAATGGCCAATGGACCACAACCGTTCCGGCGAGCGAGGTGGGGCAACTGGGTGAAGCGCTTTACACCGTGTCGGCCTCCGCGACGGACAGCGTCGGCAACAGCTCCAGCACCTCGCACACCGTGAACGTGGAATCCGTGCTGCCTGGCGTCATCATCAACACCGTGGCGGGCGACGACGTGATCAACGCAGCGGAGCTGGCAACCGGCCAGACCATTAGCGGCACAGTGGTGAATGCCGAAGCGGGCAACACCGTGACTGTGTCTGTTGGCGGCCACAGCTACACCGCAACGGTACAGGACAATCTCACCTGGTCCGTCAGCGTACCGGATTCTGTGCTCACCGCGCTGGGCAATGGCGATCTGACCGTGACCGCCAGCGTCACGAACGGCGTGGGCAACAGCGGCAGCGGCGAGCGCGATATCACTATCGATGCGAATCTGCCGGGCCTGCGCGTGGACACCGTAGCGGGCGATGACGTGATTAACAGCATCGAACACGGGCAGAATCTGATTATCACGGGTTCAAGCGACGGCCTGACGGCGGGCACAGCGCTGACCGTCACCGTAAACGGTAAAACCTATCCGGCTACCGTGCTGGCAGACGGCACCTGGAGCGCGGCGATCCCTTCTGCGGACGTGAGTGCCCTTGCCGCAGGCACGGTCACCGTGAACGTTGAAGGCCAGAGCAGCGCGGGCAATCCGGTGACTATCAACCATGATGTGACGGTGGATCTGGCAAACGTCGCCATCAGCATTGACGCCATCGCTTCCGATGACGTGATCAACGCCGCCGAGAGGGGGGCGGATCTGGTGCTCTCCGGCACCACCTCGAACGTCGAAGAAAACCAGATCGTCACCATCACCTTCGGCGGCAAGAACTACACCGCCACGGTGGACGCTGAGGGTAAATGGACCGCCACGGTGCCGACTGCGGATCTGACCGGTCTGAAAGACGGCGACGCCAGCGTGCAGGTAAGCGTCACCAACGTGAACGGCAACAGCGCGTCTGCGGGACGCGAGTACAGCGTGGATGCTACCGCGCCGTCCGTGACCATCAACACGATTGCCACCGACGATATCCTGAACGCCTCAGAAGCGCAGTCCGACCTGGCAACCTCTGGCACCAGCACCGCCGAAGCAGGCCAGACGGTGACCGTATCGCTGAACGGCAAAGATTACACCACAACCGTCAGCGCGAACGGCAGCTGGACGCTGAACGTGCCGGCAGCTGACCTTGCAGGATTAACCGACGGCAGCGTCACCGTGACCGCGGCCGTCAGCGACAAGGCGGGTAACCCGGCGTCGGTGGACCACACCCTGACGGTGGACGTCACCGTTCCGGCAGTGACCATCCACACCGTGGCAGGCGACGACGTGATTAACGTGGCTGAACACAATCAGGCGCAGATTATCAGCGGCTCCGCCACCGGCGCGGCGGCGGGCGATAAGGTCACCGTCACGATCGGCGGCCAGACTTATACCACCGTGCTGGATGCGGCGGGTAACTGGAGCGTGGGCGTTCCGGCCAGCGTCATTTCCGGCCTCAGCGACGGCAGCGTGACCGTCACTGCGTCAGTCACCGACGCGGCGGGCAATACCGGCAGCGGCACGCATAATGTGACCGTCGATACCGGTCTGCCGTCGGTCAGCTTCAACGCCATCAGCGATGACAACGTCCTGAACGCCGTTGAAAAAGGCCAGGATCTGAGCGTCAGCGGCACCAGCGCCAACCTGGCGGAAGGCACCGTGGTTACCGTGACCCTGAACGGTAAAAACTACACGGCGACAACTGCGGCAGACGGCACCTGGAGCCTGACGGTTCCGGCTGCGGATCTGGCCGGTCTCGGTCAGGCCAGTTACACCCTGAACGCGACGGCCACCAACGGCGTTGGCAACAGCGTGAGCAGTTCTGCGAACCTGCTTGTCGACACCGCGCTGCCAACCGTTACCATCAACACCGTGGCGGGGGACAACGTCATCAACGCGGCGGAAGTGGCGGCAGGCCAGACACTGAGCGGCACCGTGGCGAATGCCGAAGCGGGCAACACCGTGACCGTGACTATCGGCGGCCACAGCTACACCGCAACGGTGCAGAATAATCTGTCCTGGTCCGTCAACGTGCCGTCTGACGTGCTGACCGCACTCGGCAACGGCAGCCTGAGCGTGACGGCGACCGTCACCAACGGCCACGGCAACACCGGCACCGGCGAACGCGAGATCGCTATCGACGCTAACCTGCCGGGCCTGCGCGTGAATACCGTGGCGGGTGACGACGTGGTCAACACCATCGAGCACGCGCAGAACCTGATTGTTTCAGGCTCCAGCGACGGGCTGGCGCCGGGCACGGCGCTGACGGTTACCGTCAACGGTAAAGATTACGCGGCAACGGTACTGGCAGACGGCACCTGGAGCGCGGCGATCCCGTCCACCGACGTGAGCGCGTGGCCGGAAGGCACCGTGAAAATCAGCGTTACCGGTGACAGCGCGGCGGGTAATCCGATCACCATCAGCCACGACGTGACCGTGGATCTGGCTACCGTTGCCATCAGCATCAATGCGCTTGCCACCGACGACGTGATTAACGCGGCGGAGAAGGGCGCGGATCTGGTGCTGTCCGGTGTGACCACCAACGTGGAAGCCGGGCAGACCGTGACCATCAGTCTGAACGGCAGGATCTACACCACCACCGTGGACGACAGCGGCAACTGGACTTATACCGTGCCGTCAGCGGATCTGGCTGGCCTGAAGGATGGCGACGCCAGCGTGCAGGTGAGCGTCACCAACGTGAACGGCAACAGCGCCTCGGCGGGCCGTGAGTACAGCGTGGATGCTACCGCGCCGTCCGTGACCATCAACACGATTGCCACCGACGATATCCTGAACGCCACGGAAGCTCAGTCAGACCTGGCAATCTCCGGCACCAGTACCGCCGAAGCAGGCCAGACGCTGACCGTATCGCTGAACGGCAAAGATTACACCACAACCGTCAGCGCGAACGGCAGCTGGACGCTGAACGTTCCGGCGGCGGATCTGGCAGGATTAACCGACGGCAGCGTGACGGTCACCGCCTCAGTCAGCGACAAGGCGGGTAACCCGGCGTCGGTTGACCACACCCTGACGGTGGACGTCACCGTACCTGCGGTGACCATCCACACCGTTGCAGGTGACGATGTGATTAACGTGGCTGAACACAATCAGGCGCAAATTATCAGCGGCTCCGCGACCGGCGCGGCGGCGGGCGACACCGTCACCGTCACCATCGGCGGCCAGTCGTACACCACCGTGCTGGATGCGGCGGGTAACTGGAGCGTGGGCGTTCCGGCGAATGTGATTTCAGGCCTCAGCGACGGCAGCGTGACCGTCACTGCGTCAGTCACCGACGCGGCGGGCAATACCGGCAGCGGCACGCATAATGTGACCGTCGATACCGGTCTGCCGTCGGTCAGCTTCAACGCCATCAGCGATGACAACGTCCTGAACGCGGTAGAAAAAGGGCAGGATCTGAGCGTCAACGGCACCAGCGCCAACCTGGCGGAAGGCACCGTGGTGACCGTGACCCTTAACGGTAAAAACTACGCGGCCACGACGGCGTCGGACGGTACCTGGAGCCTGACCGTTCCGGCAGCGGATCTGGCGGGTCTGGGCGAAGCGAACTATACCCTGAGCGCCGCCGCCACCAACGGCGTGGGCAATAGCGTCAGCAATACGGCGAACCTGCTGGTCGACACCGCGCTGCCGACCGTCACCATCAACACCGTGGCGGGCGACAACGTCATCAACGCGGCGGAAGTGGCCGCAGGCCAGACCATCAGCGGCAAAGTGGCGAACGCGGAAGCGGAAGCGGGCAACACGGTAACCGTGACTATCGGCGGCAACAGCTACACCGCAACGGTGCAGAGCGATCTCACATGGTCCGTGAACGTGCCGGAAACGGTCCTCACCGCGCTGGGCAACGGCGAGTTGACCGTGTCGGCGACCGTCACCAACGGCCACGGTAACACCGGCGCGGGCGAGCGCGAAATCGTTATAGACGCCAGCCTGCCGGGCCTGCGCGTGGATACCGTCGCGGGCGACGATGTGATTAACAGCATCGAGCATGGACAGAACCTGATTGTCACCGGCTCCAGCGACGGACTGGCGGCAGGCACTACGCTCACCGTGACCGTCAATGGCAAAACCTATGCGGCCTCCGTGCTGGCAGACGGTACCTGGAGCGCGGCGATCCCGGCAGCAGACGTCGGGGCCCTGGCTGCGGGCACGGTTACCGTGACCGTTGCAGGCCAGAGCGCGGCGGGCAATCCGGTCTCTATCAGCCACGACGTCACCGTCGATTTGGCAGCCGTGGCGATCAGCATTGATGCCATCGCCACCGACGACGTGATTAACGCGGCGGAGAAAGGTGCGGATCTGGTGCTTTCCGGCAGCACCTCCAATGTGGAAGAGAACCAGACCGTGACCATCACCTTTGGCGGCAAGTCTTACACCGCCAAAGTCGATGCCGACGGCAACTGGACGGCCACCGTGCCTTCCTCGGATCTTGCGGGTCTGAAAGACGGCGACGCCAGCGTGCAGGTGAGCGTGACCAATGTGAACGGCAACAGCGCGTCTGCGGGCCGGGAGTACAGCGTCGATGCCACGGCGCCAACCGTGACCATTGACACGGTAGCCGGCGACAACGTGATCAACGGCAGCGAAGCGGCTGCGGGCGTGGCCATTTCCGGCACCACCACGGCTGAAGTCGGTCAGACGGTAACCGTTAACCTCGGTGGAAACAGCTATACCGCACAGGTTCAGCAGGGCGGCGTCTGGAGCATTAACGTGCCGGCCGCCGATCTGTCCACTCTGGCGGATAACGGCTACACCGTGCAGGTGAGCGTGAGTGACGCCGCGGGTAACTCGGGCAGCGCGGGCAAAGCGATTACGCTCGATACCACGCCGCCGACCGTCAGCTTTAACGTCGTGGCGGGCGATGACGTCATCAACAGCGTTGAGCACGGGCAGGCGCAGGTCGTCAGCGGCACCGCAACCGGCGCCAGCGTCGGCGATAAGCTGGTCATCACGATAGGTTCGAACCAGTACACCACCACCGTTGACGCCAGTGGCAAATGGAGCGTGGGCGTTCCTGCCAGCGACATTTCTGCCCTGACCGACGGCACCGTGACCCTCAGCGCGACAATCACCGACAGCGCGGGCAACAGCAGCACCCAGACCCATGACGTGGTGGTAAATACCGCATCGGTCGCGCTGACCGTCAACACCCTCAGCGGCGATGACGTGATCAATGCGGCAGAAGCGGGGGCGTCGCTGGTCATCAACGGCTCCAGCGCGCAGTTCGCCAGCGGTACGCAGGTCACTATCACCCTGAATGGTAAGAGCTATACGGCCACTATCCAGAGCGATGGCTCCTGGGCAACCACCGTACCGGCCGCCGACGTGGGCACCCTGGCCGACGGCGCGAGCTACCAGGTTTCTGTTTCGGCGCAGGACAGCGCCGGGAACAGCGCCTCGGCGACGCACACCATCAGCGTGGACACCACCGCGCCGGTGATTAGCGTGAACACGTTGTCGGGCGACGATGTGCTGAATGCGGCGGAAGCCCAGCAGCCGCTCACCGTACACGGCTCTTCCAGCGCGGAAGCAGGCCAGACGGTGACCGTCACGCTGGGCGGGAAAACCTACACTGCGCTTGTGGCAAACGACGGCACCTGGACGCTCGACGTCCCGGCCGCCGATCTTGCCAACCTGAGCGAAGGCGCGCTGACGGTCACCGCGTCGGTGAACGACAAGGCGGGTAATAACGGCCAGACGACGCATACCTTAACGGTCGATACCGTCGCGCCAGCCGTGACCATCAGCACCGTGGCCGATGACGATATCGTCAACGACGCCGAGCAGCTGGCGGGACAGACCATCAGCGGGACCACCACCGCGGAGCAGGGCCAGACGGTGACCGTCTCCTTCAACGGCCACAGCTATCAGGCGACCGTGGCGGCGAATGGCTCCTGGTCCGTCTTCGTGCCGGGACGCGACTTCCTCGGACTGAGCGACGGGGATTACACCATTACGGCTACGGTGAGCGATAAGGCAGGTAACCCGGGCAGCGCAACGCACGACGTGACGCTGAACGGTGACGTGCCGACCATCGCCATTAACACCTTTGCGCAGGATGATATCGTCAACGCCGCCGAGCACGGCACGCCGCTGGTTATCAGCGGCACCACCGATGCGCCAACGGGCCAGACGGTGACCATTACGCTTAACGGTAAAACCTACACGGCTACCGTTCAAAATGACGGCACCTGGAGCTATACGGTCGGCAGCGCAGACGTGACCGCGCTGGCGGACGGCGGTTCGTACGTGATTAACGCGCAGGTGAGCAACGACATCGGCAACAGCGCCAGCGATAACCATACCGTTACCGTGGATCTCACCGCACCGTCGATGGGGATCAGCATTGATTCCCTGCAAAACGATACCGGCCTCAGCGCGAATGACTTCATCACCAACGACAGCCAGGTGGTGGTGAATGGTTCCCTGACCGCGCAGCTCGGCAATAACGAGAAGGCGCAGATCAGCCTTGACGGCGGTACCACCTGGATTGACCTGACCGTCACCGGCACCACCTGGCGCTACACCGATGGCCGTACCCTGACCGACGGTACGTACCAGTACCAGGTGCGCGTGATCGACAATGCAGGCAACGTTGGGGCAACGGACAGCCAGGACGTGGTAATCGATCTGACGAAGCCTGCGGCGGCGACTATTACCGTGGATTCCGTCTCGCAGGATACCGGCCTGTCCGACAGCGACTTTATTACCAGCGACAACCAGATCAGCCTGAAAGGGACGCTCGGCGCGGCCCTGGGCAGCGGCGACCACGCTCAGATCAGCCTCGACGGTGGCGCAACCTGGACTGACGTGAGCGTCAGCGGCCTGAGCTGGACCTACGTTGACGGCCGCACGCTGGCCGACGGAGACTACAACTATCAGCTGCGGGTGATTGACGACGCGGGGAATATCAGCGCCACTACCAGCCAGGTGGTGACCATTGATACCGTCGCGCCGGACGCCAGCAAAACGATCGCTATCGACAGCATCAGCGACGATACCGGCCTGAGCAGCAGCGACTTTATCACCAATGATACCTCCCTGACGCTGCACGGCTCGCTCGGCGCAACGCTGGCCGACGGCGAATATGCCCAGATCAGCATCGACGGCGGGGTCACCTGGCAGAACGTGATCGTCACTGGCAACAGCTGGTACTACGTGGACGGCCGCACGCTGGGTAACCAGACCTATGACTACTACGTTCGCGTAGTGGATGCGGCAGGCAACGTAGGTGCCAGCGCTCATCAGCAGGTGACGGTCGATACGGTCGCGCCGGATGCGGCGATTACGGTGACCGTGGATAACATCACCGTCGATACCGGCTTCGACAATAACGACTTCCTGACCAGTTCGACCTCGTACACGCTCAACGGGACGCTCGGGGCCGAACTCGGGGCGGGTGAGTATGTGCAGGTGAGCATGGATGGCGGCACCACCTGGGTTTACGCCACGGTAAGCGGCACCCGGTGGAGTTATAACGACACCCGCACCCTGGCCGACGGCGACTACCGCTATCAGGTGCGGGTTGTCGATCAGGCGGGCAACGTTGGGGCCACCACCACGCAGGACGTGACGGTGGATACCCAGGCGCCGCAGTACGGCATCACCATTGACAGCATCAGCGAAGATACCGGGCAGTCCGGGAGTGATTTCATCACCATGGACACCTCGCTGACGATCAACGGCTCGTTGGGCAGCGCGCTGGCCAGCGACGAGCGCGTACAGATCAGCCTCGACGGCGGTAATACCTGGATTGACACTACCGTCACTAACCAGCGCTGGAGCTATACGGATACCCGCGATCTGGCGGACGGGGATTACACCTACCAGGTGCGGATCATCGACCAGGCGGGCAACGTCGGCTCAACCTCTTCGCAGGTGGTAACGGTTGATACCACGCCGCCTGACACGGTGGGAACGGTGGTCAGCTATACCGACGGGGAAGGTGAACGTACAGGCACGTACGGCGCATCAGTCGCGACGGACGATACCTCGCCGCTGATCAACGGTACGCTTAACCGCGCTCCGGAAGATGGCGAAATCGTGCAGCTTTACCGGGACGGGATCTTGCTGGGTCAGGTCACGATGAACGGCAGCGCAAGCTGGTCCTATCAGGACAACGGCCTGCTCGACGGGAATCACACCTACATTCTGCGCGTCACCGACAAAGCCGGTAACTACACGGAATCGGATGGCTTTGTGCTGAACGTCGATACCAGCATCCCGACCACCACCGCGGCGATTACTGCCCAGACCACCTCGGATACCACGCCGATTGTCAGCGGTACGGTCTCCGCAGACCTGGTGAACGGTGAATATCTGGTGGTGACGGTGAACGGGAAAACCTACACCTCCCAGACCGGCGGTGCGGTGGTCGTCGACCCGGATCACAATACCTGGTATCTACAGATCCCGGACAGCGATGCCCTGAGTGTGGCGAGTTACGACGTAACCGCGCAGGTGAAGAGTAGCGCGGGCAACGGTAACACCACCGGTACGGCAACCGGTAGCCTGGTGATCGATACCACCTCGGTGAATACCGACTGGGCGACCACTGCGGGGAACAGCAACAACTCAACCATGACTCTCGGCATGAACAGCAGCGGGCTGTGGAATATCATTGCTAATGGACAGTCTTATTCCAGCAGCGATGATTCAACCTATGCCGGGAATACGTTAACTAACACCCGTAGCTACTATGTGGTGAGCCAGACGGCAGCTGACTTTGACCGTAACGGCACCCAGGATATCTTTGCGACGGAGAACACCTACGCGGGCTCTACGCAGGTGATGTGGACCTACGATGGCAGCAGCTACACCGCCAGCCAGCTGGCGATGGGAACCACCATCTGGTACGGCGGCGTAATTGCCTACGACAAAACCGGCGATGGCTATCTTGATCTGGCGTACGGCGATGCCGGTATGGACTCCCTGACCTACCTGGTGAATACCAACGGCGTTCTGTCGCCGGACGGCACCGGCGGGGAAGGTGGATTCTACGGCCAGTTCGATTCCGGGCGTGAAATCTCCGGCGTCGACCTGAACAACGACGGTACCGTGGACATCGTGCAGCACACCAACCGCAGCGGGGCGTACTCGCTCACCGTGATTAACAACAACGGGAACGGTACGCTTTCCATTGGCCAGAACCTGACCAACGTGTTTGTGGCCAACGCCTCGAATACCACCACGGCGGCCTCCATGACGTGGGCGGACTTTAACGGCGATGGCTACATGGATCTGTACCTCGGCAGCAGCTACAACAACAACGGCGGGGTGATTTACTACAACGACGGTACCGGGCAGCTTTCCACGACCAAAAGCGCGGTGGAAGCCTCTAACGCCACGGCGGGCTATCTGTCGGTGGCGGTAGACTGGAACGGTGACGGGCAGATGGACATCATCAAGCTCAGCACCTACGGCAGCTCACAGACGGCGACCCTGTTCACCAACAACGGCTACGGCTCAACCTGGACTTCAAGCCAGCTGGCTTCTGGGCTGGCCAACGTCACCGGTGTCGCCGCGGTGGACTACAACTGGGACGGTGCGCAGGATCTGCTGGTGTCTCAGCAGAACGGTAAGGTGGTGCTGGTGCAGAACAATGCGGAGATCGCTGACGGTACCGCGATGCATCTGCACATTGTCGATAGCGAAGGCATCAACGCGTACTACGGCAATACGGTCAATCTGTATAACGCTGCGGGCGTGCTGGTGGCCTCGCAGATCATCAACGCTCAGTCCGGCATTGGCTCGAACGATACCTCTGCGCTGGTGAGTTTCTACGGGCTGGATCCGAACGAAACCTACTCGGCGGAGATCGTGAAGATCACCAACGGCGTCTCGGATAACGTCACCTGGACCGGCCTGGACGCGGGCAACGGCAAAGAGGGTTATGTTCTCACCGCCGAAGCGGCCACCGGCGGCCACAGCGGAACCATCACCGGTACCGGGTATAACGACACCTTTATCGCAGAGGATGGGACCTATACCTATAACGGCTCCGGCGGCTGGAATACCCATTCCGACTACGACACCTGGAGCAATACCGGCGGCATGGACGTGGTGGATTATCGTAATGCCACCTCTGGGATAACCGTTGATTTGCGCCTCTCAACGGCGCAGGACACCGGATTCGGTACCACGCGGTTGTTGAATATTGAAGGGATTAACGGCTCCGACTATGACGACGTGATCACCGGCAACAGCGGTGATAACCAGTTCGAAGGCCGGGGCGGGAACGACACCTTCAACATCGGCAGCGGCGGTCACGATACGTTGCTCTATAAGCTGATCAACGCGTCTGACGCGACGGGCGGCAACGGTAGCGATGTGGTGAACGGCTTTACCGTCGGCACCTGGGAAGGGACGGCGGATACGGACCGTATCGATCTGCGCGACCTGCTTTCCGACAGCGGCTATACCGGCACCGGCTCGGCGAGCTACGTGAACGGCGTGGCGACGCTGGACAGCAGCGCGGGCAACATCGCCGACTACATCCGCGTTGTGCAAAACGGCAGCAACACCGAGATCCAGGTTGACCTGGACGGGACGGGCGGTCAGTTCACGCCCACCACGCTGGTAACGCTGAACGGCGTGCAGACGGATCTGGCGACGCTGTTGGCCAATCACCAACTGTTAATTGCGTAAAACAACGCCGCGGGGAGCGATCCTCGCGGCCTTTTGCGTTTCTTTACACGAATAGCCATAACCCTATATTTCACAAGATTATTTTGCGGGCTCGTTTAGACAGTGTTCGATTTCTAATCATCCCGGAAAGGTATCATTTCAGTGCGAAATCATCGCCCTGAACAGGACGTAGCATTATGAAGACACATCCACAGTACGAACCCTGGTTGCAGGGCATGCTCATCATCGCGAAATATTATCGGCTGGATTTTTCGGCGGAGCATGTTCGGGTCACGATTAACCATGAAAGCCAGTCTCCACGCCAGCTGGTGCTGGAGGAGATGGCGCGCCAGCTTGGGCTGGGGATGCGTTGGGTGGCGGCGGGAGCCGTAGCGCTCGATCCGTGGCGTTTACCGCTGCTGGCGGAGTTCACCGGCGGGCAAATTGCGGTCATCAACCGTATGGACAACGAAGGGAACGTCAGCGTGCAGTTTAGCGGCGACGGGGGCCTGGAGACGACGCTGACGCGCGACGAACTCGGTTCGCGGTTAAAGGGGCTGATGGTGCTGCGTCCCCTGGAGTCCACGCCGGATGCGCGCGTGGATGATTACATCAAACCCTATGAGAAAAACTGGTTCTGGCAGCTGGCGCTGAAAGACTGGCGTCGTTACAGCGACATAATGCTGGTGGCGCTGGTCGCCAACGTGCTGGCGCTCTCCGGCATGGTCTTTTCCATGCAGGTGTATGACAGGGTGGTGCCGTCCCAGTCGGAGGCCACGCTGTGGGTGCTGTTTGGCGGTGTGATGATCGCCATCGTGTTTGAATTCATCATGCGCATGCTGCGGGTGCATATTTCGGACGTGGTAGGGAAACGCGCCGACCTGCGTATTTCCGAGCGCGTGTTTGCCCACGCCCTGAGGATTAAAAACGGCGCACGGTCGAAATCGACCGGGTCGTTTATCGCCCAGATCCGCGAGCTGGAGTCAGTGCGGGAGCTGATCACTTCCACCACCATTGCCGCTATCTCCGATCTGCCGTTCTTCCTGCTGTTCGTCTTCATTCTGTGGATGATTGGCGGCCCGCTGGTGCTGGTGGTGCTGCTGGCCGTACCGCTGCTGCTCATTCCCGGCCTGCTGGTGCAGCGCCCGCTGGGAAAACTCTCCAGCGAAGGGATGCGTGAATCGGCGATTCGTAACGCCACGCTGGTGGAAGCGGTGCAGGGGCTTGAGGACATCAAGCTAATGCGCGCCGAGCAGAGGTTCCAGAACCAGTGGAATAACACCAATGACGTTGCCGCGAGCGTCGGCATGAAGCAGCGCTGGCTGACGGGGCTGCTGCTGACCTGGACTCAGGAGGTGCAGTCTATCGTCTACGCCGTGGTGCTGCTGGTGGGGTGTTATCTGGTTATCAGCGGCGACATGACCACCGGTGCGCTGGTGGGCACCTCGATTCTGGCGTCCCGGACCATTGCGCCCCTGTCGCAGATTTCCGGCGTGCTCTCCCGCTGGCAGTCGGCAAAGGTGGCCCGCAAGGGGCTGGATGACCTGATGCAGCGCCCGATTGACGATCCCCAGCACGGCAAAAAAGTGCATAAAGCCCATCTGCGCGGTGATTATCGGCTGGACGACGTCGGGTTTTATTACGACGAAGAAGAGAAGCTTACCGTGCTGAATATCAGCAAACTGCGCATTCGCGCCGGGGAGCGCGTGGCGGTGCTCGGGCGGAATGGTTCGGGGAAAAGCACCTTGCTGCATCTGCTGGCGGGAATGCAGGAGCCACAGCAGGGCAGCATTTTGCTGGACGATATTGCTCTCAATCATCTTGACCCGGCCGACGTGCGCCGCGACATGCAGTTGCTCAGCCAGCAGGCGCGGCTGTTCTTCGGCTCCTTACGCGACAACATCCTGATGGGTAATCCGCTGGCGACAGACGAGGAAATCCATCAGGCGCTGGTCAACAGCGGCGCGCTGGAGTTTGTGCGCAAGCAGAAAATGGGGCTGAACACCATCATCAATGAGGGCGGAACGGGGCTTTCCGGCGGGCAACGTCAGGCGCTGCTGCTGGCGCGCGCGCTGATCACCTCGCCGAATATTCTGCTGCTGGATGAACCCACCGCCTGGCTGGATGAGGTCAGCGAGAAGCAGTTTATCCAGCATCTGCACCAGTGGCTCGGTAAGCGCCGGACGCTGGTGGTGGCGACGCATCGTCTGCCGATTCTGGACCTGGTTGACCGCATCATCGTCCTGGAAAACGGCAAAGTGGTGATGGATGGCCCTCGTGAAGCCATTTTACGCCAGCACGGAATGGCCCCGCAGCAGGCGCCGCAGCGCACGGTTAAACTGAAAACGGAGGGCGTGGCATGAATGATTTCTCCCGCTTTAACAGCCGGCTCAAGGAGCCGCGCCTGCCGCGTTCGTCGCTGGTGGCATGGTCGCTGTTTGCCCTGCTGGTGGTCTTTATTACCTGGGCCAGCCTGTTCCAGCTGGATGAGGTCACGACGGGTAGCGGCAAGGTGATCCCGTCCTCCCACGAGCAGGTGATCCAGTCCCTTGAAGGAGGGATTATTCACAGTCTGATGGTGCGCGAGGGCGATATCGTCGAGCGTGGTCAACAGCTTGCCCAACTGGACCGGACGAAAACCGAGTCCAGCGTGCTGGAGAGCGAGTCTCGATTAAACGCCGCGATGGCGACGGCCGCGCGTCTGAATGCTGAGGTAAACGACACCGGGCTGACATTCCCGGCAGAGCTGGATGACGACGTTGAGTTGGTCAAACAGGAAACGGCGCTTTATCAGTCACGTCGCGAAAGCCTTGAAAAAGGGCTGGCGGGTTTACGCCAGGGAGCAGATCTCGTGCAGCGTGAACTGGCATTAACGCGCCCGCTGGTGACGCAGGGGGCGGCCAGTAAGGTCGAAGTCTTACGCCTTGAACGTCAAAAAAATGAGCTGGAGAGCAAAATCACCGAAATGAAAAACCAGTACTACGTTCGCGCCCGCGAAGAACTGGCAAAAGCGAACGCGGAAATGGAAGCGCAGCGTTCGGTCATGAAAGGACGCGAAGATTCACTCACCCGCTTAACGTTTAATGCGCCGGTGCGTGGCATCGTGAAGGACATTGACGTGACGACGGTGGGCGGGGTGATCCCGCCGAACGGCAAACTGATGAGCCTGGTACCGCTTGATGACCAGATGGTGATAGAAGCGAAAATCTCGCCGCGCGATGTCGCGTTTATCCATCCCGGGCAAAAAGCGCTGGTGAAAATCACCGCCTATGATTACTCCATCTACGGCGGGCTGGAAGGGGAGGTGACGATGATTTCCCCGGATACCCTTCAGGACGAGGTGAAACGGGATGTTTATTATTATCGCGTTTATATCCGTACGGACAGTAACCATCTGACCAACAGGCAGGGCAAGGAATTCCCGGTGTTCCCGGGCATGATAGCCACGGTTGATATCAAAACCGGCAGTAAATCCGTCATTGATTATCTGCTGAAACCGTTGAATAAGGCAAAAGAGGCGCTGCGCGAGCGATAAAAAAGGCGTTCAGCAAACCGAACGCCCGTCAGATCAGAGTGTAGGCGTCATGTTGACAACATGGCGTCGTTCTTTTGGTACCACATTGATGTAATGTGTGACATACGCAAAATATAATCCGGCATAATTTTCGACAAGCTCGATAAAGGCCGGATAAATCGACATCCGGCCATCGCCGCGATCTTTAAGATAACCTGCCTCCTGCGCCGATTTGATAATCCGTTTAACATGAATACGCGAAACGAAAAATTCTTTTGCCAGCGTGCTGGCTGAATACGCTATTATGGCACCATGTGCTGTTTTGTTTTTGATGGCCTGCAAATAGAGATAGAGCATAATCATTCGGCCACCATCCTTATCAATAAATAAACCCACCTCCGGAAGCACTTTCCTGAATGTTAATCCGCGGAAAAGGTACTCTGCGGCGCGCCGGAAAAAGTTGTGCCTCAGAATATCATTGTCCAGAAGGTTAGCATTTATATTGAATGTCGGAAAAAGAATGCTAACAGGCGTAAACGCCCCGGACATATAGCGTTTCAGCTCATCCAGTCCTTTTTCCGTTGGTGCGATTTTTGTTTTTCGGCGATCTTCGGTACAGCGCCAGGTCTTAATTCGCCCGGTGGTCTTAAGTATGGTGATGATCGCGATAACACTGTTAGGGCTGGCGATATTATAGCGGGTACACAGTGCCTTTATCTCTGAAACTGACTCAGCCTGATTACCAAAAACAAAACAACACATGGACAGTATTATGTTGAAGCGTGATTCCTGAAGCATCGTTTTATAGAACAAGGGTTGTTTTTTATAAATGGCATCATTGATTCTGTAGTGCTCTGTTATAGCTTCACCAAATCGCGGGTTGTTTTTAATAACATCCCTTCGATGTAGCAAAGCCCTGGATGAAATGTGATTATCCATAGCATTTTCTCTTTTTGTCTGGGCCGATAAGATGAAGTGTCTGGTCTTCTTTTTCGGAATTTTCATTATACCTTGTGAAGTGCATATTTACTGTCGTTATATGAAAAGAAAGTAATATTTATGCTGCATATGGATGAGTGGGTTGATTAACGCAAAGATGTTCCCGTGCATAACATTGATAACGGTTTATTAACCAAATGGGGTGCGGTAAAATTATTCAATGCGACAAAGAATATTGGCTTTAATCACATTTGGGAATGATATTTACATTCTCAGGAGCAGGTTATGTCTCAAAACTTACCTTTTATGCAAGGTACTTGCTACAAGCAACGATTCGTTATTTCAGCCTGCGGTTTCACCTTCGAGGGGTATAGCCTGCTTCTGAAGTCTCGTGGCGTAAACGCCACGCGGCTCCATTTTGAAGAGGATGAAGTTTGCTCAGGTGATGTGCAAAAAATGATGCAAAATCAACAACATGAAGTTTCTGTTTTTCTTGGTCGCGACGTGACTGCCTTTCTTGAAAGCCTGAAACGGTTGGTCTCGGTTCTGAATGCACTGCCGGTTATTTGTAGCGTGACCCTGTATGGTGCAATACCAGAAAGGTGGCTTTATGCCACGCTGAAAAGTCTCGTTAATAATACCAGATCGTTGTCGAGGATCAGGGTGGCGAATATTTCAGAGGTAATGAATTGTGTAGAGAATATTTCTGAAGTACATGCCGATTCGTCACGTTTATTGCGTGAAGGACCTGAGAAAGAAGGTAAGGAAAGCCTGCATGGTTTATCAAAACGTGAATTAACCGTATTGCTGAATTTTTATCGAGGTATTTCGATAAAAGAGCAGTCGGCGAGGTTAGGTTTGTCAGATAAAACCATTTATACTCATCGTAAAGTGGGGTTGGGTAAATTATATCTTATCAGAGTGTGGTTTAGCGATGCACGTGTCTTAAGGGATGAGGTCTGTGCAGTAAAGAACAAAGCGCAGGGGTTTTCGGAAGCAGAAATAAATATATTGCAGGCGTTACATAAGCGGGAAATCTTTGCGGCTTATCAAATTATTACCGATGGCGATAAAAAAGGAGTGGGCTTTGAAATTCTGCTGCGCTGGCATAAAAACGGTCAGGTCCTGAAACCAGGCCAATTTCTGGATGGGATAAAAAATGGCGAAATTTGGCTCAAGCTGACGGCGTTAGTCATTCACGCGGCCGTGTCAGGTATCAACAGATACAATGGAAAATATTATTTTTCGGTTAATATTCCTCCTCAACTGGCTGCCGGGAACGCGCTGCCGGGAATGGCGAAAAAAGCCGTTGAAATGTTACTGAAGCCGCAGTGGGCCGGGAAACTTGTCTTTGAATTAGCTGAAACCATTGATGTAACAAAGGATCCAAATATTCCTGTCACTCTCCAGCGTTTACGCGCCGAGGGGTGTCGGCTGTTTCTGGATGATTGCTTTTCCAGAGATTACGCTATGTTACCCATCCGACAGATTAATTTTGATGGACTGAAGCTTGACCGCGATATAGTTGAGCACTTTGTTGCTAACGACAATGACAATAGCATTATTAAAGCGATACAGATATACAGCGACATGACGGGAAGGGAATGCGTTGCGGAAGGCGTCGATAGCGAAGAAAAATTTGAAAAACTTGTCGCATTAGGGGTTAAGCGCTTCCAGGGATATTATCTTTCCCGGGCGGTTAAAGAAGAAGAGCTGGATCGAATGGTACGGCTATTTAGTTAATGGCTTCACTATACTGGTGGTACGACAGACTTAACTCTTCGACCACCAGCAAAAACAGTCACTCACCAGGGCAATAATCTGTTATCAGATATCATCGCGCGTAAAACCGACAACAATTTCAAGCGTGTTTCGAATGACATCGCAGGCTTCGGGCTCCTCGGTAATTTCGAGGGCGTGAATCAGTTGCAGGATAATCTCTTTATTTGAGAGATTGTCACCGGTCAGCATAATACAGCGTATTGCCGATCCCAACACTTCAACCTCACCACTGAGATGCTTTCCAGCATTAAGAAAATGTTCCGCCAGTCCTTTATCGTGCAGGGCTTCAAAATTATACGTTTGCTGCATAATCGCTTTACTCATGGTGGTCACCGTTTCGGTTAAAATTAGTGTTTCTTGTCTGGGGTCAGAAGCGTGTTGTGAGTAAAGAGAGAGCGCATGCGCCCAATATCATAATCGCCCATCACTCTTCCCCGGTCGTGCGATACGCCGGTTACACGCTGGCGTACTTCATCTTCAGCGGCAATCAATGCATTTTTGCGTTCATCATTTGATTCAACGTTAGCCATCGCCCGCAGGCGACCAGCAAGAGACGCAAAGGTAATAGGTCCGTTCTCTTTCAGTATGGATAATACGGCCTCACCGATAAGGTCATCCTTAAGTCGTTCAAATTTAGTTCTATGCATAGCTTCAATCTCACTCTGCTACACGCAGGAGGCTGTAGCATGGGGTTAGTCATCGCATTCAGGAGCTCTATTCTCACTCAGCATGACTAACTTAGTAAGTTAAAAAAACAGTGTTCAGGTTAACGCTCGAAGAAGAGGGCTATCAGAGCGTTATAGTGCGCTTTCTCAACGTCAGACGTTGACTCTTCAATTCTGCGCAACAGCTTTGTACAGATTGTCATTCTGCTCAGTTGTACATTTTCTTTGATGATCTCACTGACGATAGCACCAAGGGTTTCCTGCTGTGTTGGGACGTTATCCTTGTTAAAATACAAGGTGATAGCGCTTTCTGCTGTAGAGGGAGCATGGTTGCGACGCATAATTTTCCACCGTTAACAAACAATTTTGTAACATCAGTGGCATTGAATTTATACTATTCGATCAAATCTGTACATTAAAATTGTACAACTTTTCACGTGGATCGTGTTTTTGTCAGGAAAACTATCAATAATAGGGGGGGAAAGAGCAGGAAAGAGGGGAAAAGGAAAGGCCCCGAAGGGCCTGAAATTATTTACGTCCCAGCAGAAGTCCCAGAACGATACCTACCGCACCCGCAGCGATTAAGCCCGTTAAGGGATTGTTTCTGACGGCTTCAGTGACATCCGAGACGGCATCACTGGCCTGGGCAGCATATTTTTTCGCTGCACCTTTCACCTGGTGTTTAGGGGAATCAACGAATTCACCAAACTGCTGCTGCGCAGAGCCGGATAATTCATCAAGTTTGTTTTTGGCTTTATCGCCAGCGTACTGTGCATTTTTATCAGTGTCGAAATCAGACATTCCAGCCTCCTTTTGTTGGTAGTCTAAGGATAGACGCTGATTGCAGGAGTGAGCGAGAATTCGCTGAAATCGACGGCAGATTGCCCCTTTTTAGGACATGTCTTTCTTACATGATCACCATAACGTCCAAAAAATGTCGTTCTCTACGCAGCGCGAAGAGACTGTTTCTGCCGTGCGTGAGTGCGAAAGGTAACGTAATAGCCAAGGGATGCGGCCAGGCACAGCATATAGCCGAATGATTCCGAACCTTCCTCCACGGCGTTTTTCACGACACGCATATAGCCATGCTCCAGGATGTCGTGCCACAGCACCTGCATTCCAAAGAGGCGGGAGAAGACCAGTACAGCCAGCAGGCCGCTCAACAGAATGCCGTACCAGGGGGATTGGGTATATTTTGCCAGCTGTTCCAGGGTAGCGCGAAAATGCATAACGGGGCGAATTAACGCCAGCAGAGCCGTAATCAGCGCGAACCACACCCAACTCCCATGAGAAATGAGATCAAAAAGCGCGTCCAGTTCACGAATTAGCATTGTCAGGAAAAATCCGCCCACCAGAATATTACAGTAACGCATGGATTCGTCCATTTTCGCCAGACGAAAATGGAGAAAGACAATAGTCGCTAATACCGTTTCCTGCATAATTTCGGTCAGTGATAATTCCGGAATATCATGGCCGACAAACCGCATATCAACCCAAAGACACAGTACGATAAGTGCGCAAGCGGCCGCCGCGCCAACGAAGAATAAAAAGCTCTTTAGTACAATCATTAACACCACCATTTTGTTTGTAGCGAATATGTTAGGTGACGCGAATGTTATTTCTGTTCACATTGTGCCATATAAGTGCGGATTTTTAACATTTTGAGCTAAATAGGGTTGGTCACGACGAGACGAAAGCGTAAATATCGTCAGCCTCGTCTGTGCTGTTTAGGCCGGCGCTGTCATTACGGAGGGTGCCTTCAGGCAACGGGATGTCAGGGTATTGAGGGACCAGCGAGAGGTGGAAAACACAGCTGCGGAACTATCTTGTCGATGTTTTTTTAAGAACGAACTCTAATAGAGAAAGCGTTCAGTTCCACAAAAAATGCTGTTTCTCCACCCTGGCAATTATTTTTCTTCTTTGTACTCACCTTTTGATTTCAGTTTATCTCTAACAAGGTTGGCGCAACTGGTTGCATTCTGTAAACTCTGATCGTTTACAATAGAGGACCGAGATTTTAAAACTTTGTTGTAAGCATCTTTAACTTTCGGACTGACTGTTGCAGCATAACTATCTGGCGGGAAGTCACCCAAAGGTTCTTTGTCACCGCTTAAGGCCTTAGCGCAAGCATTATTAATTTGGTCATCAATGCTTAATTGATTTGCGTTAGCAGATAACGAAAAAGCTAAAACCAAAGAGGCGAGAACAATTCTTTTCATACTTAGTCATTCCTTAATGATGAAGCGTTGTGATCCGAATTCAATTTGTAAAACCCAATTGTGATAGTAATATTTATCAGAGTGTATATCTAATTCTATTAGATAAACCGGATCCGAACCAGTTTCAGCAATGTTTTCTGTCCGAACATGCTGTATCCGACTTATTTTGTTTATTACAGGCTAAATGTTATCAAAGATAAATATATCCAACATGTATTAGTCTATTCTTTTTCGTATTCTTATGACACCTACATTCTTTAGTGGGGGGTAGTGTGCTTGCACAAGTCTTTAAAAGTAGGATTTTTAAGGGAGAATGACGTTGTATGACTTCATCTGTACCACACTTGCATTACACTTAATAACAAGAACAACCAACACGTTAATTTTAAAGGGACAGTGCATGTCTGCCATGGATTTATCCAATCTACTTTTCGCTCATGACGCACCTGATTGCCCACTTCTGGTATATCAGCGAGTCACCAATATTAACTCCAGACGCTGATTTTTCACATTACCTACGGCTCTACTTAAAACCCACACTAAACTTCATGTTTACATAAAATCGTATTAACAGATACAATACCCCCCTATAGTATCAGGAGGGCGTATGCCGCATTCACCCGAAGATAAAAAACGTATTATGACCCGCGTCCGCCGCATTCGGGGCCAGGTTGATGCCCTTGAACGCGCCCTGGAATCGGGCGATCCCTGTCTCGCCATTTTGCAGCAAATTGCCGCCGTGCGCGGCGCTGCCAATGGTCTGATGGGGGAAATGGTCGAAATTCACCTCAAAGATGAGCTGGTGACGGGGGAGACCACCCCGGATCAGCGGGCAGTGCGGATGGCGGAAGTCGGCCATTTACTGCGCTCTTATCTAAAATAAACCCACACACCTCACAACAAGGGAAAGACATCATGAAATCTCGCGCAGCTGTCGCGTTCGGCCCAGGCCAGCCGCTGAAAATCGTTGAAATTGATGTTGCTCCGCCGAAGAAAGGCGAAGTGCTGATCAAAATTACCCACACCGGCGTTTGCCATACCGATGCGTTTACCCTGTCCGGTGACGATCCGGAAGGCGTATTCCCGGCGGTGCTCGGCCACGAAGGGGGCGGTGTGGTGGTGGAAGTGGGTGAAGGCGTCACCAGCCTGAAGCCCGGCGACCATGTGATCCCGCTCTACACCGCAGAGTGCGGCGAGTGTAAGTTCTGCAAATCCGGCAAAACTAACCTCTGCCAGGCCGTGCGCGCCACGCAGGGCAAAGGACTTATGCCGGACGGCACCACCCGTTTCTCCTATAACGGCGATCCCATTTATCACTACATGGGTACCAGCACCTTCAGCGAATACACGGTGTGCGCCGAGATCTCACTGGCGAAAGTGAATCCGCAGGCCCCGCTGGATAAAGTCTGTCTGCTCGGCTGCGGTGTCACCACCGGTATCGGCGCGGTGCATAACACGGCGAAAGTGAAAGAGGGGGACACCGTGGCGGTGTTCGGCCTGGGCGGGATCGGTCTGGCGGTTATCCAGGGCGCGGTACAGGCGAAAGCTGGGCGTATCATTGCTGTGGATACCAACCCGGAGAAATTTAAGCTCGCAGGTGAGATGGGGGCGACCGACTTCATCAACCCGAAAGACTACGACAAACCGGTTCAGGACGTGATCGTGGAGCTGACCGATGGCGGCGTGGACTTTAGCTTCGAATGTATCGGCAACGTCAACGTAATGCGCTCAGCGCTGGAGTGCTGCCACAAAGGCTGGGGCGAGAGCATCATTATCGGTGTGGCCGGCGCGGGTCAGGAGATCAAAACCCGTCCCTTCCAGCTGGTGACAGGGCGCGTATGGCGCGGGTCAGCATTTGGCGGCGTGAAAGGCCGTACTCAGCTGCCGGGCATGGTTGAAGATGCGATGGTCGGTAAAATTCAGCTTGATCCGTTCATTACGCACCGCCTGCCGCTGGAGCAGATCAACGAAGCCTTCGATCTGATGCACGAAGGAAAATCCATTCGCACCGTTATCCATTTCGGCGACAACTGATTATTCTGCCAGCGGTTTTTTCCGCTGGCATTTCTTCCCTGATCTTCTCTAAAGTGTGACCTGTCCGGCGCTTTTAGACGTAATTTAATTCCCTGGCGTGCCGATGACTCTTTTACAGGCGTGTTATTACGCATCTTACCTATAAGAGAGTCGACGGTCATGGACAACACAACATCGATGCAGGCGCAGCCTAAGCTGAGTTTCTTGCATCACATCCGGCTGGTTCCGCTGTTTTCCTCCATTCTCGGTGGCATTATTCTCCTGTTTGCATTGAGCTCAGGTCTGGCAGGCTATTTCCTGCTCCAGGCCGATAACGATCAGCAGGATGTCACGGCAGAAATCCAGGTGCGCACCGGTCTGTCAAACAGTTCCAACCATTTACGCACCGCCCGTATCAACATGATCCACGCGGGTGCGGCCAGCCGTATCGCGGAGATGGAGGCGATGAAACAAAACATCGCTGAGGCTGAGATCCGCATCAGGCAGTCGCAGGATGGATTTGCCGCCTATATGAAGCGCACCGTTCGTACCCCGGCTGATGAAGCGCTTGATGGCGATCTGAAAGCCCGCTATGACGCCTACATCGCCGGTATGCAGCCGATGCTGAAATATGCCAAAAACGGCATGTTTGAAGCCATTATTAACCACGAAAATGAGACCGCGCGTCCGCTGGACGATGCCTATAACGCGGTGCTGCTGAAGGCGATAAAAATCCGCACCGAACGCGCCAACGCGCTGACGGCACAGGCTCACACCCGCACCCGGCTGGGGCTGATGTTTATGTTCGGCGCGTTTGGCCTGGCGCTGGCGCTGGCGGTGATCACCTTTGTGGTGCTGCGCCGTACGGTGATAAACCCGCTCCAGCGAGCCGCTACGCGTATCGAAAATATCGCAAAAGGCGATTTGACCATGCCGGACGAACCGACCGGACGCAGCGAAATTGGCCGCCTGACGCGCGATCTGCAAACGATGCAGCACGCGCTGGTGACAACCGTGGGCACCGTGCGGCAAGGGGCGGAGGAGATCTATCGTGGAACCAGCGAGATCTCCGCGGGTAACACCGATCTCTCTTCCCGTACCGAGCAGCAGGCGGCGGCGATTGAACAGACGGCGGCCAGCATGGAGCAGCTCACCGCGACGGTGAAACAGAACGCCGATAACGCGCATCATGCGAGTAAACTGGCAGAAGATGCCTCCGGTAAGGCCAGCCGCGGGGGGCAGATGGTCTCCGGCGTGGTGAAAACCATGGGTAATATTTCCACCAGCTCGAAGAAGATCTCTGAAATTACCGCCGTGATTAACAGTATCGCGTTCCAGACCAATATTCTGGCGCTCAACGCGGCGGTCGAGGCGGCGCGTGCGGGTGAACAGGGACGCGGCTTTGCGGTCGTGGCGAGTGAAGTCCGCACCCTGGCAAGCCGCAGCGCGAATGCGGCGAAAGAGATTGAAAGCCTGATTAATGAATCTGTGTCGCTTATCGATCAGGGTTCCGGGGAAGTGGTTGCGGCGGGCAATACCATGAATGAGATCGTCGAGGCGGTTAAACGCGTCACCGATATTATGCTGGAGATTGCAGCGGCGTCCGATGAGCAGAGCCGCGGCATTGTTCAGGTGAGCCAGGCGATTTCCGAGATGGACAAGGTGACGCAGCAGAATGCCTCGCTGGTGGAAGAAGCTTCTGCGGCGGCGGCCTCGCTGGAAGAGCAGGGCGCACGTCTGACGGAGGCTGTTGGCGCGTTTCGTCTCATCGGGGCAGGGGCTGGACGGACTACAGCCCCTGCAACCGCAGCGAAATCCGCGCCTTTAACCCCGGCGGCGGCCGTCTCAGGTGATAACTGGGAAACGTTCTGAGTAAGACAGACCCGCCTTCGCGGCGGGTTCTGCATTTAGGGTCAGAGAGGCATTGATTTACGAATGGCGCTTAACAGCGTTTGCGCGCCTTCAGAGAGCGGGGCATCTACCCGCGTCAGGATCCCAATCGGTTCTCCCGCGCCGGGCGATGTTACCGGCAGCGCCGTAAGCACGCCGCGTCGCAGATCGTCCTTCACCGCGCCGGACGGCACAAACCACACGTAGTCGTAATCCACCGTAAGCTGGCGCGACAGCGACGCCGAGAGCGTTTCAATACACCCGGAAGGCAGCGTGCAGCCCTGCATTTGCAGCAACGCTTCCGCATTCTGACGCGGAACGGTTCCTTTTGGTGAGACCACCACCGGCCACTCCATCACGCGGCTCAGGGTCACGGTGTCCTGCAACAGGGGATGATTCGGACGCACGACCAGCTTCAGCGATTCCAGGAACAGCAGCTCGTAATTCAGGCCGCTCATCAGTTCCGGATCGGACATCCGCCCAATGCCCAGATCCAGCTCGCCTGACTTCAGGCCCGCCAGCAGCATGGTGTTATTCATGGTCGCGACCTGAAGCGTGGCGTGCTTTTGCTGACGGTGGAACTGGCCGATCGCCGCAGGCAGTATTCCCAGCGCCGCCGTTGGCAGCGCGCCCACGCGCACGATGTCGCTGGCCGACTCCTCTTTGCGGTTGAGCGCCTGACCGGCGGTATTGAGGGCATCGAGAACTTTAACGGCATGCGTCAGGAACTGTTCACCCACAAGAGTAAGCTGAGCGCCCAGACGGCCGCGATCGAACAGGCGGGTTCCGGTAAGCTGTTCCAGTTCGTTCAGCGTTTTGGATAGTGCAGGCTGACTGAGGTTAAGGGTTTCAGCCGCTCGCCCCAGCGTTCCCTGTTGAGCGACGGCCACAAAAGTATGCAAATGGCGCAAGCGTATGCGCTGACTGAACAGACCATTTTTTTCCATAGGCGATGTTAAAAACAGAGCGACGCGGGTGACAAGTTAAGATGTTTGAATTTGATAACCTGATAGCAAAATATTTTTAACATTTGATCTATTTGAGTTACAACCGTTTTTCGAAAATGCCCACGCTTTGACCACTGGTCTGCCTGGATCACAATTCGTAAATTCTTCCCAACGAAAGGAACGGGCTTCTCTACACTCCAGGTAGTATTCACTGGAGGCATGACATCATGGCGAACACCATCACGGCTGATGATATTCGGGAACACTTTTCGCAGGCTATGTCGGCGATGTACCAGCAGGAAGTTCCGCAGTACGGCACCTTGCTGGAACTGGTGGCGGACGTTAACCTGGCGGTTCTGGAAAATAACCCACTTTTACATGAACAACTGGCAAACGCAGACGAACTGGCGCGCCTGAATGTTGAACGTCACGGTGCGATCCGCGTTGGCACCGCGCAGGAGCTTTCCACCCTGCGCCGGATCTTCGCCATTATGGGCATGTATCCGGTCAGCTATTACGATCTCTCCCAGGCGGGCGTGCCCGTCCACTCGACGGCGTTTCGTCCGACAGACGATGCGGCGCTCTGCCGTAATCCGTTTCGCATTTTTACCTCGTTGCTGCGCCTGGAGCTGATTGAAAACGTTGCGCTGCGCGAAAGGGCGGCGGAGATCCTCTCCCGGCGCAACATCTTTACGCCGCGCTGCCTGGAACTGATCGACCTGCATGATGCGCAGGGACACTTTACTGAGGCACAGGCGCGCGAATTTGTGCAGGAAGCCCTGGAAACCTTCCGCTGGCATCGCCATGCGACGGTCGATCAGGAAACCTATCTGGCGCTGAGCAACGAACATCGCCTGATTGCCGACGTGGTCTGTTTCCCGGGGTGCCATATCAACCATCTCACGCCGCGCACGCTGGATATCGACCGGGTGCAGGAGCTAATGCCGAAGTACGGCATTGAGCCGAAAATTCTGATTGAAGGCCCGCCGCGCCGCGAGGTGCCGATCCTCCTGCGCCAGACCAGCTTTAAGGCGCTGGAGGAGCCGGTGCTTTTCGCGGGAGAACACAAGGGCACCCATACCGCGCGTTTCGGTGAGATTGAGCAGCGCGGCGTGGCCCTTACGCCGAAAGGGCGCGAGCTGTACGACAGTCTGTTAAATCAGGCCGGGACCGGCAAAGACAACCTGACCCACCAGCTTCACCTGCGCGAGATCTTCAGCGCCTTCCCGGACAGTGAAATGTTCCTGCGCCGTCAGCGGCTGGCTTATTTCCGCTACCGTCTGACCCCGACAGGTGAGGCGCATCGCCACGCATTTCGTCCCGGCGACGATCCGCAGCCGCTGATCGAACGGGGCTGGGTTGTGGCACAGCCCATCACCTACGAGGATTTTCTGCCCGTCAGTGCGGCGGGGATCTTCCAGTCGAATCTTGGCAATGAAACGCAGGCGCGCAGCCACGGCAATGCCAGCCGCAATGCCTTCGAAGCCGCGCTCGGCTGTGCGGTGTACGACGAGTTTTCGCTTTACGAGGGGGCGGAAGCGCGCAGCAAACAGCGTTGCGGTTTGCTCTGAAACCGTTACTCTGCAAGGGTGTGATGGAAAAAGAAGGTTGGTATGGAAAATCCCTCCGCCCCTGTGGTTGAAACGCGCCAGGGCGCACTGATTGGTTTTACTGAAGGCGATACCCACGTGTGGTGCGGCATTCCCTATGCAGCACCGCCCGTAGGCCAGTGGCGCTGGCGCTCCCCGCGTCCCCCCGCGCGCTGGGATGGCGTGCGTCCGGCGACGGCGTTCTCCGCCTCCAGCTGGCAGAGCAGCGAAAGCTGTCAGGAGCTGGGCGGCGGCGATCCCGGCCAGTTCTCTGAAGACTGCCTCTACCTTAACGTCTGGTCGCCAGTTGCACGCGCCGCGCCGCTTCCCGTGATGGTCTGGCTGCACGGCGGGGGCTTTACTCTCGGCGCTGGCGGGCTGCCTCCGTATAACGGCAGGGCGCTGGCGAAGCGCGGCGCGGTGGTGGTGACGATCAATTACCGTCTCGGACACCTCGGCTTTTTTGCCCATCCGGCGCTGGAGGGGGAAGAAGAGCGCGTGGTGCATAACTTTGCGCTGCTCGATCAGATCCAGGCCCTGGAATGGGTGCGCGATAACATCGCCGCGTTCGGCGGCGATCCTGAGAACATCACCGTATTTGGCGAGTCGGCCGGCGCGCGCAGCGTGCTGTCGCTGATGGCCTCTCCGCTTGCGCGAGGACTGTTCCATAAAGCCATTGTGCAAAGCGGGTACACGCTGCCCGACACCCCACGCGGGCAGGCCATGCATAAAGGCGAAGCGATTGCCGCCCATTTCGGCCTGCAAAATGCCACCGCTGAACAGCTTCGCGCGATCCCGCCTGAGGCGTTCTGGCCGCTGACCTCGCCGCTGAATATCGCCCCTGCGCCCATCGTGGGGGATTGCGTTTTGCCTGAGGCCATGCTCGACGTTTTCTTCGCGGCCCGCCAGCATCCTGTACCGGTGATGATTGGGTCAAACAGCGACGAAGCCAGCGTGATGTCGGTGTTCGGGGTCGATCTGGCCGGGCAGATCCAGAAGCTTCGCCGCGAGCGGCGCTTTGGCCTGGGGCTGATTAAGCTGCTTTATCCTGGCGTGAAGGGCGATGAGGAACTTGGCAGGCAGGTATGCCGCGATATGGCCTTCACCACTATGGGATACGTGGTGATGCAGGCGCAGCAGCGGGCGGGCGGCCTGTGCTGGCGATACTGGTTTGATTATGTGGCCGAAGCGGAGCACGCGACGTACATCAACGGCGCCTGGCACGGCAACGAAGTGCCCTACGTGTTCGATACCCTTGGACAGGTGGAACCCTCGCGGCAGTATGTAAATGAACGCGATCTGGCCTTCGCCGCTCAGGTGGCGGACTACTGGGTGAGCTTCGCCCGGGATGCGGGGGCACGCGATAGTCTGGCAGGGCCCACGCGCTGGCCCGCCTGCCGGAAAGGGCGGGACGTGCTGTTACGTATCGGTGTGAATAAACATGCAGGTTTTCGGCTTGAAAACCGCTTTATGCGTGCCCGTATGAGCCTCTTCAAACGGGTGATGAAACACCACGTCAGCCTCGACTGAGCAAACAGGCGCGAAACGCATCCAGCCCGTTTTCCGGGCCGGGTGCGTCGCGTAATACCAGCCGGTAGCTCGCCCCCGTCTTTATGCTTGTGTCAAAAGGCCGCATCAGCCGTCCGGCGCGCACGTCCTCCTCCACCAGCGTTTCATCCGCGATGGCGATGCCCAGCCCCTGAATGGCGGCGGTAATGGCCAGATCCATGGTTTCGAAGTGTTGATTTTTGAGCATAGCTGGCGGCGGACCCGGCTGTTTCGCCAGCCACAGCGTCCAGTCCGTTTTGTCCCGCGTGGGGTGAAGGAAGGTGAGAGTTTCCAGCGCAGAACCGGCCCGTACCGGGCTCATCACCGGGGTTAAGGCCTCTTCGAACAGCAGATCGCCGGCGCTCATGTGTGTCCCAAACACAATCGCCGCGTCACAGGATTCGGTTTTGAAATTGACGTTATGATCGGTGGTGGTGGTCAGCGCAATCTGGAGTTCCGGCTGTTCGCGCTCCACCTGTAGCAGCCGCGGCACCAGCCAGCGCATCGCGCAGGTAGGCGCTTTCAGACGAATAACGGTCTGGTGCGTTCGTGCCTGTTCAGCAACGTTCAGCAGGTGCTCAAACGCAGATTGCAGCTCCGGCAGCAGGGCGCTTCCCTGAGAGGAGAGACGCAGGCCGCGCGCATGGCGCTCGAACAGCGGGAAGCCGAACCAGCTTTCCAGCGAAGCGATTTTGCGGCTTACCGCCCCCTGCGTCAGACAAAGCTCCCTGGCGGCATGGGTTAGATTCAGGTGACGCGCGGTCACGATAAATGTCTCTACGGCATTGAGCGGAAATGATCGACGCGACATATCTCACCTTAGCTATGCGTTTTTGTCATGGCTATTATGACAACAATTCGATTGTCCCGGCAATGAAGTTGTTGTTTGAATAGTTATGCATTCACCACGAGAAGGGACAGAGGATGACTTTGAAAACGCCGGTGCAGACACGATCCAAATTGCCCGATGTGGGAACCACCATTTTTACCGTTATCGGCCAGCTTTCAGCCCGGCATAACGCCATCAACCTTTCTCAGGGTGCGCCGAATTTTTCCTGCGACCCAAAACTTATCACCGGCGTGACCCGCGCCATGGAGGCAGGGCATAACCAGTACGCCTCCATGACCGGGCTGCAACCGCTCAGGGAGCGCATTGCGGACAAAATTGCCTCGCTCTATGGCACACGCTATGACCCGGCGAGTGAGGTGCTGGTGACCGCCAGCGCCAGCGAAGGGCTTTACTCAGCCATCAGCGGGCTGGTTCATCCTGGGGATGAGGTGATCTATTTCGAGCCCTCCTTTGACAGCTATGCGCCGATTGTGCGTCTGCAAGGGGCGACGCCGATCGCCATTAAGCTGACGGTACCGGATTTTGCCGTGAACTGGGATGAAGTACGGGCGGCTATTACCCCGCGCACGCGGATGATCATCGTCAATACGCCGCACAACCCGAGCGGGCAGGTGTTTTCAGCCGCCGATCTGCACCAGCTGGCAGCGCTGACGCGCCACACCGACATCATCATTTTGTCTGACGAAGTGTACGAGCACGTCGTTTTTGATGGCGAACCGCACCACGGAATGGCGACGCACCCGCAGCTGGCGGAGCGCAGCGTGATTATTTCTTCTTTCGGAAAAACCTATCACGTCACCGGCTGGCGCGTGGGTTATTGTGTGGCGCCCGCGGAGCTGATGGATGAGATATGTAAAGTCCATCAATTTTTAATGTTCTCGGCCGATACGCCGATGCAGTACGCGTTTGCCGAACACATGACCGATCCGCAAACCTGGCTGTCGCTGGCGGCGTTTTATCAGCGCAAGCGCGATCTGCTGCAAAGTTTGCTCGCCGACTCACCGTTCAGGCTGCTACCAAGTGCCGGTTCGTTCTTCCTGCTGGCGGATTACAGCGGCTTTAGCGACGAGCGCGACAGCGAGATGGTGAAAAGGCTGATTGTCGAGTACGGGGTTGCCACCATTCCGCTGTCGGCGTTTTATGCCGATGGCACGGACAATAAGTTAATCCGTCTCTCTTTTGCGAAAGATGAGGCGACGTTACGGGCAGGTGCCCAGGCCCTTTGTCGGGTTACACCACGTTAAGGAATTTGAAATGAAATTACGCGCGTTAGTTGTCGGCATGGGACTGTTGTGTTCATTCTCGTCGTTTGCCGCTACCGAGTTGCGATACGGGCTGGAAGCGGAATATCCGCCGTTTGAAAGCCGCAATGCGTCAGGGGAGCTGGAAGGGTTTGACGTAGAGCTGGGAAATGCCATCTGTAAAGCCGCCGCGCTGAAGTGCAGCTGGGTTGAAACCTCGTTTGATGCGTTGATCCCCGGTCTGGTGGCGAAAAAGTTCGACGCCATAAACTCGGCGATGAACATCACCGAACAGCGTCGCAAAAGCATTGATTTCACCCAGCCCATCTATCGCATTCCCTCCCAGCTGGTGGGCAAAGCCGGTTCTGCGGTAGAGGCTACCCCCGAAGGGCTGAAGGGCAAAACCATCGGCGTTCTTCAGGGTTCAATTCAGGAAACTTACGCCAAAGAGCACTGGGAAAAGCACGGTGTCACCGTGGTGTCTTATAAAGATCAGAATATGGCCTGGGGAGATCTGCTGAATGGCCGCATCGATGCCTCGCTGGTCATGTCAGCGGCCGGGCAGGCAGGTTTCCTCAGTAAGCCGCAGGGTAAAGGGTTTGGCTTTATCGGCAAACCGGTGTCGGACGACACCATCCTCGGCAGTGGGATCGGCTTTGGGCTGCGTAAGGGGGATGAGGCCACCAAAAAGCAGCTTGATGCCGCAATTGATAAAGTACGTGCCGATGGCACGATCGCTAAACTGGCTGATAAGTACTTCCCGGGTATCGATGTCAGCGTAAAATAACCGCCTCGTTGGTCCCGGCTGTTGATGTCCAGCCGGGACTCTTTTATACATAACTTTACCCCTTTTTCAGGCCGTTCTGGTCGACAGAAAATATTTCTCGGTTTGTTCAGATAATCACCCGCCAACAATTGGATTCTTAACCGTTTTTGTTTAGGCTGTGCGTTCTTTCTTGCCGTCATTTCGCTGCGCGCGAAACTCATTCACACGACCATAAGGACGTTTTCTCAGGCATGAATCGCAGACGTTTTCTCAAAGGTTCCCTGGCAATGGCTGCCCTGAGCGGCACTTCTGGCCTTGCTTCTCTGTTTTCCCAGGCGGCGTATGCTGCTGACTCCGACATTGCCGACGGTCAGAGCCGTCGCTTTGACTTCTCTGTTCTGCAATCCATGGCGCACGATCTGGCGAAAACCGCGTGGGGCGGTGCGCCGCGTCCGCTGCCGGAAACGCTGGCCACCATGACGCCGCAGGCGTACAACGCCATCCGTTACGATGAGAAGCAGTCGTTGTGGAATAACATTGAAGGCCGTCAGCTGGACGCCCAGTTCTTCCATATGGGGATGGGGTTCCGCCGCCGCGTGCGCATGTTCTCGCTGGATCAAACCACCTCTCAGGCGCGTGAGATCCACTTCCGGCCTGAGCTGTTCAGCTACGGCGATACGGGCGTGGATACCCGCCAGCTTGAAGGGCAGAGCGACCTCGGCTTCGCCGGATTCCGCGTCTTTAAAGCGCCGGAGCTGGCGCGACGCGATATCGTTTCGTTCCTGGGCGCGAGCTACTTCCGCGCGGTGGATGATACCTACCAGTACGGCCTCTCTGCGCGTGGTCTGGCGGTGGATACCTTTACCGACACCCCGGAAGAGTTCCCGGATTTCACCTCCTTCTGGTTTGAAACCGTGAAGCCGGGTGATACCACCTTTACCGTCTATGCGCTGCTGGACAGCCCGAGCATTACCGGTGCCTATAAGTTTGTGATCCACTGTGAGAAGAGCCAGGTGATCATGGACGTCGAAAACCATCTCTATGCGCGCAAAGACATCAAGCAGCTCGGCATCTCGCCAATGACCAGCATGTTTAGCTGCGGCAACAACGAACGCCGCATGTGCGACACCATTCATCCGCAGATCCACGATTCAGACCGCCTGGCGATGTGGCGCGGTAACGGGGAGTGGATCTGCCGGCCGCTGAACAACCCGCAAAAGCTGCAATTTAACGCCTACCTGGATAAAAACCCGAAGGGTTTTGGTTTGTTGCAGCTTGACCGTGACTTCTCTCATTACCAGGACGTCATGGGCTGGTATAACAAGCGACCAAGCCTGTGGGTCGAGCCGCGCAACAACTGGGGGAAAGGTTCCATTGCCCTGATGGAGATCCCGACAACCGGCGAGACGCTCGATAACGTGGTCTGCTTCTGGCAGCCAGAGAAACCGGTGCAGGCGGGTGATGAGCTGGACTTCAAATACCGTCTCTACTGGAGCGCGCAGCCGCCGGTGCGTTCCCCGCTGGCAAACGTCTACGCCACCCGTACCGGTATGGGAGGCTTCCCGGAGGGCTGGGCGCCGGGTGAAAATTACCCGAAAGTGTGGGCCCGTCGCTTTGCCATTGATTTCGTCGGGGGCGATCTGAAGGCCGCCGCACCGAAGGGCATTGAGCCGGTGATCACCCTGTCCAGCGGTGAAGCGAAGCAGGTGGAGATACTCTATGTCGAACCGTTCGACGGGTATCGCATTCTGTTTGACTGGTATCCAACCTCTGACTCCACCGAGCCGGTGGATATGCGCCTGTTCCTGCGCTGTCAGGGCGATGCCATCAGCGAGACCTGGCTGTATCAGTATTTCCCGCCCGCGCCGGACAAACGTAACTACGTTGACGACCGGATCATGCGCTAGTCCTTATGGGTCTGTGCCGGGTGGCGACCCGGCCTGCTCTTGACGCATTTGTAGGCCGGGTAAGCGTTAGCGCCACCCGGCAATTAAGAGGCACCATGTCTTCAGAAATCATCCCCGTTAACCAGGAAATCGAGCTTCGCGCCGTCGAAGAGCGCTATACCACCGATCTGCATAACCTCGTAATCAAAAACAAAACCTGGCTGCAAACCGCCTTTGACTGGGCGCAGCATGTCGGCAGCGAAGAGGACACGCGCCGCAACGTGCAGAGCAACCAGATGTTGCACCAGCGCGGTTACGCCAAAATGTTCCTGATTTTTATGAATGACGAATTGGTGGGCGTGCTCTCCTTCAACGCGATCGAGCCTGCGAATAAGGCCGGGTATATCGGCTACTGGCTTGACGAGGCGCATCAGGGGCAGGGTATTCTTTCTCAGGCGCTCCAGGCGTTTATGCGCTATTACGTTGAGCGCGGCGAGATCCGCCGTTTTGTGATCAAGTGTCGCGTGGATAACCAGAGCAGTAACCGGGTGGCGCAGCGCAACGGTTTCACGCTGGAAGGTTGTTTGCGGGAAGCGGAAATGCTCAACGGTCGCTACGATGACGTGAACCTGTACGCCAGAATTTTCCCGCTATAGCGCCCCCAGCAGCGGCGTCCGGGTGATCCGCGTGTCGCCGTTGATCACTTTGGCTCCCCGGACGTGAATGCTTTCACCCTCCAGCGCCTCGATAACCGCATCGTCCGTTATTTCCACCTGATGCTCAATCAGGACATCGCCGCTGATACGCGCCCGCCCCTGAATGACCACTTTGTCATCAATCAGGATCGGCCCGCCGCGTAACCACGCCTCGCCGCCTATTAATACGTGGTGTTTAATGACGCAGTTGCCTTCGACGAGGGCGTTTTCCGCGACCTGTGAACTGTACCGCACGGTCGGGATGGCATCATCCTCCAGACCGGCCAGCAGACGGGCGTTGCCGTACACTTTGGCGCAGTCGCACACCCAGACGTTATTCAGCGCGTTGCCCTCAATAATGGCGCGATCGAACACCTCGGCGCGGTGCTCAACAAAGGCCCAGGTCACCATGGCATCGCCGTAGATTTGCGCCTGATGCACAATACGCGACTGGCTGACCGTGGCTCTGTCATAGATTTGCAGGATCTGCTCACGGTCGGGTGTCAGCCCTTTGGCTGCAATCACCAGGCTGTTATGCAGCACCCGCGCGTCACCCGCGATACGGCATTCCCCGCGTACGGTGGAGTGCTGAATGGTGACGTTGTCACTTATTGCCGCCCCATGACTCACCTCTGCCGCGTCAAGCCAGCCGTTGCCGCCAACGTGTGCGCGGTGGCTTACGATGCAGGGTTGGGTGAGGCGGGCGTTACCGGATATTCTGGCCCCGGCAAATACCACGCTGTTTTCATCGTAAACCCAGCAATCCCCGTCCTGGGCGAGCGCGTGTTCATCCTCAACCCAACCGCCTTTAGTCCCGCTGGTCACATCGTTAAAATCCTTCACGGCAATAATTTGTCTGAGAGGCGTTGTGCACGGCGTTGATCCGTCCTGCCAGCGCCAGAGACGCGTTTCATTGCTAAGCCGATATTTTGTCATCGTGTTATCCCTGAAAAGCCTTTCAATAAACGTAGCAAAGTTTTGGTTTTTCGAAGTGCTGGCGTCCGCTCAGTAAACCCCTTAAAATGGCATTTAAAATACATTTTAAACTTTAAAAAAAATGCATAACCAAAACCAACGCGTTCTTAACTTGCCCGCCGGGTATTTCGGTATGGTCCTCGGGACCATAGGCATGGGGTTCGCCTGGCGTTACGCCGGCACCATCTGGCCGGTGACGCGCTGGCCGGGCGAGATCCTGGTGGCGCTGGCGGTGGCGATCTGGTTCCTTCTAGGCGTGGCGTTTCTTACCCGTGCGGTACGGTTTCCACATAGCGTGCTGGCCGAGATGCGGCATCCGGTAATGAGCAGTTTTGTCAGCCTGTTTCCTGCCACAACGCTGCTGGTGGCCATCGGCTTTGTGCCGTGGTATCGCCCGCTGGCGCTGGGGTTGTTTAGCGTGGGCGTGGTGATCCAGCTTGCGTATGCCGCCTGGCAAAGCGCCGGGCTGTGGCGCGGCAAGCATCCGGAAGAGGCCACGACGCCGGGACTGTATCTGCCGACGGTAGCGAACAATTTTATCAGCGCGATGGCCTGCGGTGCGCTAGGCTTCCACGACGCGGGGCTGGTGTTCCTTGGTGCCGGGGTCTTTTCCTGGCTGAGCCTGGAGCCGGTCATTTTGCAACGCCTGCGCAGCGCGGGCGAACTGCCCGCTGCCCTTCGTACCTCGCTCGGGATCCAGCTTGCGCCTGCCCTGGTGGCCTGTAGCGCCTGGTTTAGCGTCAACGGCGGCGAAGCGGACACCTTCGCCAAAATGCTTTTCGGCTATGGCCTGTTGCAACTCCTGTTTATGCTGCGTCTGATGCCGTGGTATCTGTCGCAGCCGTTTAACGCGTCGTTCTGGAGCTTCTCGTTCGGGGTGTCGGCGCTGGCGACCACCGGTTTACATCTGGGGCAGAGCAGTCCGTCAGGGTTCTTTCATGCCCTCGCGGTTCCCCTGTTTATTTTCACCAACGTCATCATCGCGATGCTGCTGGTCCGTACTTTTATCTTGCTGATGCAGGGCAAACTTCTGGTGCGCGCTGATAAGGCACTGCTTATGCAATCTGAGGAAAAATAATGACTGTCGATGAAAACTACTTTACTGAGAAATATGGGCTGACCCGCACGCACTCAGAGGTGCTGCTCAGCGCGGACATTGTTAAGCCCGGTAAAACGCTCGATCTGGGTTGCGGAAATGGCCGCAACAGCCTCTACCTCGCGGCTAACGGCTATGACGTGACGGCGTGGGATAAAAACCCGATGAGCATCGATAACATCGAGCGCATTAAGGCGGCGGAAGGGATCGCGAATCTGGAAACGGCGATTAAGGATCTGAACAACCTGACCTTTGACGGCGAATACGACTTTATTCTTTCCACCGTCGTGTTGATGTTCCTCGAAGCGAATACCATCCCTGGTCTTATCGCCAATATGCAGCGTTGCACCAGACCAGGCGGCTATAACCTGATCGTTGCTGCCATGGATACGGAGGATTATCCGTGCACAGTCGGCTTCCCGTTTGCCTTCAAAACCGGTGAACTGAGCAACTACTACGAAGGCTGGGAGCTGATCAAGTACAACGAAGAGGTAGGGGAACTCCACCGTACCGATGCCAACGGGAACCGTATCAAGCTGCGCTTCGCTACCATGCTCGCACGCAAGCCCGCTTAACGCGCCGCCAGCAGACAGAGTTGCAGGGCAGTGCGACAGGAGGCCTCGAACGACGACAGCGGTAAAAACTCAAACTTCGAGTGGAAGTTATGGGCGCCGGTGAAGAAGTTCGGGGTGAGCAGGCCTTTGGCTGACAGGGCCGCTCCATCCGTGCCACCGCGCATGGGGATCGGTTTTGGGGTGATGCCGAGCGACTCCATCGCCTCGAACATCAGGTCGATCGCGCGGCGGTCTTCGCCAATCGCATTGCTGATATTGCTGTAGGTATCCTCAATGCGGTATTCCACGTTTGCCGTGGGATGCTGCGCGGCTATTTGCGCCGCCACATCGGCAATGTGCTGCTTGCGGGCGGCGAAACCATCTTTGTCAAAATCACGAATATTGGCTTTCAGTATCGCTTCGTTCTGCCCGGCCTGGATGCCGTTAAACCAGATATAACCTTCGCGCCCCTCGGTGCATTCCGGGGTTTGCCGGCGATCGAAATGGCTGATGAAATCCGTTGCCATCAGCAGCGGATTGACCAGCACCCCTTTGGCGGACATCGGGTGAGCCGTGACGCCGGTAAAGCGAATTTCAGCCGCCGCCGCGTTAAAGTTCTCGTAAACAATCTCCCCCAGCTCGCAGCAGTCGATGGTCCAGGCAAAATCGACGTCGAAGCGCTTCAAATCCAGCGCTTTCGCGCCACACAGGCCAATCTCTTCATCGGGCACAAACGCCACCACAATATCGCCATGCTTATGTTCAGCGGTGAGGTTTTCCAGCACCGTCATGACCACGGTGACGGCCGCTTTATTATCTGCGCCTAATACGCTGGTTCCGTCGCTGAAAATAATCTCCTCATCAGGATAAGCCAGAATTTCCGGGTGCTCATTTACGCGCAGCCAAATATCTTTCTCTTTATTCAGGCAGAGATCATCCCCCGTAAACGTTAATATTTGTGGATGAATATCCGGGGATAAACCGACGTCGACGGTGTCGATATGGGTAATAAAACCAATCCGCGGCGCGCCGGGAACATTGCCTTTTTTCACGGCGGTAACGGTGGCGAACTCATCTATCACAATATCGTCTAACCCCAGCGTTTCCAGCTCCTTCGCCAGCTCCCGCGCCATGTCGTGCTGGCCCGGGGTGGAGGGCAGGGTTTTGACTTTCGGGTCGCTCTGGCTGGTGATGGCGAGATAGCGGAAAAAGCGTTGGGTTAATTGTCTGGAGAGTTCTGAGCCCATAGTGTTTCCTTCTGTATTTATTTTTCATGTGTTTGCGCCATCACTTTAATGTTATTTATGAAATGGCAAAAGAAGTAATTAGCCGTCGAATTAAAAAGACAGGAATAAATGATGAAAAGCACATTCACAATGATAACGCTGGCGCTTGCTGCGCTGACGGTCAGTTCCACCGTCGCGGCAAAAACGCTGGTGTATTGCTCCGAAGGATCGCCGGAAAATTTCAATCCTCAGCTCTATACGTCGGGGACCAGCGTGGACGCCAGCGCCGTACCGGTTTATAACCGTCTGGTCGATTTCAAACCGGGCACTACCGAACTGGTGCCGAGCCTGGCGGAAAGCTGGGAGGTAAGCGAGGATGGCAAGATCTACACCTTCCACCTGCGCAAAGGGGTGAAATTCCACAGTAATAAGCTGTTCACGCCGACGCGCGACTTCAACGCGGACGACGTGATTTTTTCGTTTATGCGCCAGAAGGATGTGAATCATCCCTACCATAACGTCTCCAACGGCAGTTATTCCAACTTCGAAAGTCTGGAGTTCGGCAGCCTGATTACCGCCATTGATAAAGTTGACGATCGCACCGTGCGCTTCACCCTGGCGCATCCGGAAGCGCCGTTTGTCGCTGATCTGGCGTGGTACTTTGCCTCCATTCTGTCGGCGGAGTATGCCGATGCCATGCTGAAAGCGGGCACGCCAGAAAAGGTCGATATGCAGCCGATTGGCACCGGGCCGTTTAAGCTGGCGCAATATCAGAAGGATTCCCGCATCCTCTTCACCGCTTTCCCTGACTACTGGCAGGGAAAATCGAAGCTGGATCGTCTGGTGTTCACCATCACGCCGGACGCCTCGGTGCGTTTTGCCAAAGTCGAGAAGAATGAGTGCCAGGTGATGCCGTTCCCGAACCCGGCGGACCTGCCGCGTATGAAGGCTAACAAAGACATCAACCTGATGAGCAAGGCCGGTCTGAATACCGGTTTCCTGGCGTTTAACACGCAAAAGCCGCCGCTGGATAACGTAAAAGTGCGCCAGGCGCTGGCGATGGCGATTAACAAACCCGCCATCATTGAGGCGGTGTTCCACGGCACCGGAACGGCGGCGAAAAACCTGCTGCCGCCTGGCGTCTGGAGTGCCGACAGCGAGCTGAAAGACTACGATTACGATCCAGAAAAAGCGAAAGCGCTGCTAAAGGAGGCGGGATTTGCCAACGGCGTAAGCATCGATCTATGGGCCATGCCCGTGCAGCGGCCGTATAACCCGAACGCGAAGCGTATGGCGGAGATGATCCAGGCGGACTGGGCGAAAGTGGGCGTGCAGACCAAAATCGTGACCTACGAATGGGGCGAATACCTGAAGCGCGTGAAGGGCGGGGAGCATCAGGCCGCACTGATGGGCTGGACAACGGCGACGGGCGATCCGGATAACTTCTTCGGCCCGCTGTTTACCTGTACGTCCGCCAACGGCGGGTCGAACTCGGCCAAATGGTGCTATAAGCCGTTTGATAACCTGATTGCCGAAGCTAAATCGATAACCGATCGCGAAAAACGCGTGGCGCTGTACAAGCAGGCGCAGCAGATGATGCACGATCAAATGCCGGCGGTAATGATTGCCCACTCGACGATTTTTGAGCCAGTCCGTAAAGAGGTCACGGGCTATGAAATCGATCCTTTCGGCAAGCACCTGTTCTGGCAAGTGGACCTGAAGGAGTAATTTTTCACTGCCCGGTTTCGGTCGGGCAGTTTTTTCGCTATTTGTGCTGTCTTCGTCATTTTTTGCCACAACACATCGCCCGGTTTTTTGTTATAACTTCAAGTGCATACTTGCAGATAACATGGAATACCATCATGCGTACTCACACTTTTTTTAAAGTTGCAGTGCTTTCTGGTCTGTTGGCCCTTTCCGGCTGTGCGTCAAAAGTCGCAGCCCCCGATCAATATTCAGGCTTTTTAAAAGATTACTCCGGCTTGCAGGAGATGAAATCTGCAACCGGGAAGCCAACCCTGCGTTGGGTTGACCCGTCCTATAATGAGGCGAATTACGACAGCATTATCTGGACGCCGATAACCTATTATCCGACGCCAAAACCGACCACTCAGCTTGGGCAAAAAACGCTTGATGAGCTGTTGAATTATACCAATACCAAACTGAAAACCGCGATTGGCCAGCGTAAGCCGATTGTGACGACGCCGGGCAAACATAGCCTGATCTTCCGCGGCGCCATCACGGGTGTGAGCTCAGACAAAGAAGGTTTGCAGTTCTATGAAGTGGTGCCTGTGGCGCTGCTGGTTGCGGGTACGCAGATGGCAACGGGCCATCGTACCATGGATACGCATCTGTTCTTCGAAGGTGAGTTAATCGATGCGGCCACGAACAAACCAGTGATTAAGGTTGTTCGTAAGGGTGAAGGGAAAGAGCTGGCGAACGAGAATACGCCAATGGGCTTCGGCACCCTGAAGCAGGTTGTGGATGATATGGCGACGGATGCCACCATGTTTGATGTCCATCAGACAACAAAATAATAAAAAATGGCCTGCATTTTCGCAGGCCGTTTTTTTATGCCGTCCGCAGGCGGCGGAACCAGGTTTCCGGCTTCGTAAACATCACCATATTTCCCCCCAGAATCAACAGCAGGCCGACGATCCCATTGAGATGCCACACGTAACCCTCGTACACCGTTGAAATCGACAGCGCCACCAGCGGGAACAGCAGGGTGCTGTACGCGGCTTTACCGGGACCAATGCGGCCTACCAGCGTAAAGTAGGCGCCGAAGGCAATCACCGAGCCAAACAGCGCAAGATAGAGCAGCGCCCCCATATAGCTCACCGTCCATTCCGGCATAAAGCTATCGCCCCTGAAGAGCGCGATAAGGCCCATCACGACGGTGCCATACAGCATCGCCCAGGCGTTGGTTGTCATGGTTTCCAGCCCGTTTCGCTGATGACGCATGCTGATCATATTCCCCAGCGAGAAGCCGTAGGTGCCGAGGGCGGAAAGCCCGATGCCCGTAAGCAACGACGCGCTCCAGCCGCTGGCGAGCAGATCGTTCCAGAAAAGGGTAATGATCCCGATAAGCCCCAGCTCTGCCGCCGTCCAGAAGCGTGCGGGTGGGCGCTGGCCGAAGAAGATAAAGCTGTTGATGGCGTTATACAGCACGGCCATCGAGAAAATCACCGACTCAAGGCCGGTATTGATATGGGCGGCGGCGGTGTAAAAGCACCAGAAGTTGAAACAGAAAACGCAGCAGCCCTGAAGGATGCAGTAGAGATGATCCCGCAGCGCCAGCCTGCGCAGGCGGCGAAGGGCGACCAGGACCATCATCATCGTGGCGCTGGCCACGGCGAAGCGCCAGAAAATGGAGACCGGCGCTGCAACCGGCCCCTGTTGTAAAAAAATGGCGATCCAGGTCGTGCCCCAGATCACAACGACCAGCCCATAGAGTAATGCGTTCATGGTGTCTCTCTTCTCATACCGCGAAAAACGACAGTGTGGCGAAAGAAGGGTGGTCCGGCTTTCATCGCCTTGCGCCGGACTTGCAAATTCTTGCGCTTTTTTCTCGCACAATGGCTGGTAACAGGCTGCAACACTTCTTAGACTGACAGTCTGATTAATCACCTGTTTACGGCCATGTCTCTCGTTTACGACACCTTTGAAACGTTACGCCAACAAAATGCAGTGCTGCGGGAAACCGTCGCGCTCAATACTGGCATTCAACTGGCGGCGTGGTACAACAAGCACGACACGATCACGGTGAAAAGCAACCATCACACCCTTAGCCTGTACGTGGCGGATGGCTATGAAAGCTATCAAAAAACGCCGGGTGGCTGGAAAAATGGCGGCGGGCCGGACCGTTTTTGTCTGATGCCGGAAGAGAGCGAATCCACGTGGGATATTCGTGACGACCTGTCGTTTGTGCACCTCTACTGCACCGATGAACACCTGCGGGACGTGGGGGAGAAAATCTGGGATAAACGACCGCTATCGCTGACGCTGGAGGAAAAAATCTTCGGCAGCGATCCGAAAATCACCGCCCTTTATCGCCAGTTTTTGCTCGGCTGCGACTGGCAGCAAAACGCCAATCAGCTCACCCTGAGCACCGCGTCGACCTTATTGCTGACGCATTTGGTCCAGCACTACTCCAGCGTACAGTGGAAGCTGCCGGTAGTGACCGGCGGGTTATCACCGTTTGTGCTGCGCAACGTGCTGGCCTTTATCGAGGAAAACCTGGCGCAACCCTTAACCCTGGCGGAACTGGCGGGCCAGGCCGCACTCAGCGAGTATCACTTTGCGCGGATGTTCCGCCAGTCGATGGGGCTGGCGCCGCATCAGTACGTTATGCAGCGCCGCATGGAGAAGGCCAAAGCGCTGGTGCAGCACACGACCACGCCGCTCACCGACATCGCGCTGGCCTGTGGATTTAACTCCGCCAGCCATTTCAGTAACCGTTTTCGCAGCATGACCGGCATCACGCCGTCACAGCTACGCGCGGCGAAGGCGTGAGAAGACGGTGTAACAGATCCCTCCCAGCACCAGCCCCCAGAAGGCGGAGCCAATTCCCAGGAGCGTGACGCCGCTGGCGGTCATCAGGAAGGTAACGATCGCCGCGTCGCGTTCTGCTTCATGGTTCAGTGCCTGATACAAACTCCCGCTGATAGTGCCGAGCAGGGCCAGCCCGGCCAGCGTCTGGATGCCGCTCAGCGGCAGGGCGGCCATCAGGCCGGAAATCGACCCGCCGAACACCCCCGCCAGCAGATAAAACCCGCCTGCCGCCGCCGCGGCCAGCCAGCGTTTACTGGCATCCGGATGGGCGTCCGGGCTCTGGCAGATGGCGGCAGTGATGGCGGCGATGCATATAGAATAAACGCCGAAGGGGGACAACAGCAGTGCCAGCCCGCCGGTGGCAACGATCAGCGGTGAGACCGCCAGCGGATAGCCCGATGCCTGCATGGTGGCGAAGCCGGGCGCATTCTGCGACGCCATGGTCACCAGGAAGAAGGGTAAGCCGATGCTGAGCAGGCTGGTGATGGTGAACGCAGGGGCAATGAATTCCGGCATGATGACTGATAACGTCATCCTGTCCGTGACAACGTCACCTACGGCCCATGCCACGAGGATTCCCACCAGCAGCGTGGCGACAATGGCGTAACGGGGCGCTACGGCTTTGGCCACCAGCCAGGCGGCCAGCATACTGCCGCAAAGAAAAATGTGTCCCTCAAGATTGCTGAATGCCTTCAGGCCAAACTGTAACAGCACGCCCGCCAGCATAGCGGCGGCAAGCGAGTGCGGGATCAGTTTCATCAACCGGGCAAACAGGCCGGTGACGCCGCACAGCAGAATCAGCGCATTCGCAAATATAAATACCCCGATGGTTTCCGCCAGCGTCACGCCTTGCAGGCTGGTGGCGAGCAGCGCCGCGCCGGGAGTCGACCAGGCGGTCAGCACAGGGGCTTTATACCACCACGACAATGCCAGCGTGCTAATCCCCATCCCGAGCCCCAGCGCGGTCATCCATCCTGCGATTTGCTGTGTACTGGCGCCAGCCGCCGCAGCCGCCTGCCAGATAATGGCGGCAGAGCTGGCATAGCCCACCAGCACGGCAACAAAACCGGCCAGCACGGCAGGAAAGAGAGAGGCAGTCGATCGCATGGATACTCCGTTGTGCGTTATAACGTCCGGGATAAGGTATCACTGTGCGCTATAGCGTACAAGTGGTATGCTTTGCCGCAACGGGAGGAACTATGGATATCACTCAACACCTGGCAACCACACTGAAAGCGCTGCGTCAGGCGCGGGGCTGGAGCCTGTCGAAACTGGCGGAAGAGACGGGCGTGTCGAAAGCGATGCTTGGGCAAATCGAACGCAATGAGTCCAGCCCGACGGTCTCTACTTTGTGGAAAATCGCCACCGGGCTGAACGTACCTTTTTCGGCGTTTATCACTCCAGAGAGCGAACCGCAGGCGGTGTTCGATCCGCAGCAGCAGGCGATGGTGGTGAAACCGCTTTTCCCCTGGGATGAACAGCTTAAGTTCGACCATTTCTCCATCACCCTGTCGCCCGGCGCGCTGAGTGAGTCCACGCCGCACGAAGCCGGGGTGATCGAGCATGTGGTGGTGATAAGCGGTGAGCTGGACATGCAGATTGACGGTGTCTGGCGCACGCTATACGCTGATTCCGGCGTGCGTTTTGCCGGCGATAAACCGCACGCGTACCGCAACAGCAGCGCCCGGACGGTGCATTTTCACTCTCTGATCCATTATCCCCGCTAAAGCGTCGCAAAACGGTTTCACTGGCACAGACTTCTGACTACAATAGCCGCCATTTTGACCATAACGGATAACGACGAAGTATGCGCCTGCACTCCCATCATCTTGAACTGCTAAGCCCGGCCCGCGACGCCGCCATTGCCCGTGAAGCCATTCTTCACGGAGCAGATGCCGTCTACATTGGCGGCCCTGGCTTCGGTGCCCGTCATAACGCCAGCAACAGCCTGCGCGACATTGCCGAGCTGGTCCCGTTCGCCCACCGTTTCGGGGCGAAGGTGTTCGTGACCCTGAACACCATTCTTCATGATGATGAGCTTGAGCCCGCGCAGCGTCTTATTACCGATCTCTACCAGACCGGCGTTGACGCCCTGATCGTTCAGGATATGGGCGTTCTGGAACTGGATATCCCGCCGATTGAGCTGCATGCCAGCACCCAGTGCGATATCCGCACCGTTGAGAAGGCGAAGTTTCTTTCGGACGTCGGGTTTACGCAGATTGTTCTGGCGCGCGAGCTGAACCTGAACCAGATCCGCGATATCCACCAGGCGACCGACGCGACCATTGAATTCTTTATCCACGGTGCGCTGTGTGTGGCGTATTCCGGGCAGTGTAATATCTCTCACGCCCAGACGGGGCGCAGCGCTAACCGGGGCGACTGCTCTCAGGCCTGCCGTCTGCCTTATACCCTGAAAGACGATCAGGGCCGCGTGGTGGCATTCGAAAAACACCTGCTGTCGATGAAAGATAACGATCAGACGGCCAACCTCGGCGCGCTGATCGATGCCGGTGTACGCTCCTTCAAAATTGAAGGGCGCTATAAGGACATGAGCTACGTGAAAAATATCACCGCCCATTATCGTCAGATGCTGGATGCCATCATCGACGATCGCGGTGACCTGGCGCGCGCGTCCGCCGGTCGTACAGAGCATTTCTTTATTCCGTCGACGGACAAGACCTTCCACCGCGGCAGCACGGACTATTTCGTGAATGCCCGTAAAGGGGATATTGGCGCGTTCGATTCACCGAAGTTTATCGGTTTACCGGTGGGTGAAGTGCTGAAAGTGGCGAAAGATCATCTTGACGTTCAGGTTACAGAGCCGCTGGCGAACGGCGATGGTCTCAACGTGATGATCAAACGTGAAGTAGTGGGTTTCCGCGCCAATACGGTGGAGAAAACCGGCGAAAATCGCTATCGCGTCTGGCCGAACGAAATGCCTGCCGATCTCTATAAAGCCCGTCCTAATGCGGCGCTTAACCGTAACCTGGATCACAACTGGCAGCAGGCCTTGCTCAAGACCTCCAGCGAGCGCCGCATTGCGGTGGATATCGCGCTGGGGGGCTGGGAAGAGCAGCTGATCCTGACCATGACCTGCGAAGACGGTATCAGCGTGACGCATACGCTCGATGGCCTGTTCGAGGTGGCGAACAATGCGGAGAAAGCGCTTAGCAACCTCAAGGATGGCGTGGCGAAGCTGGGGCAGACCATTTATTACGCGCGCAATATTGAGGTGAATCTGCCGGACGCGCTGTTCGTGCCGAACAGCCTGCTGAACCAGTTCCGCCGTGAAACGGCAGAGATGCTGGATGAAGCACGGCTGGCAAACTATCCGCGCGGCAGCCGTAAGGCCGAAACGGTGCCTGCGCCGGTCTACCCGGACACGCATCTCTCGTTCCTCGCGAACGTTTACAACCACAAAGCGCGTGCGTTTTACCATCGTCACGGCGTGCAGCTGATTGACGCCGCGTATGAAGCGCATGAAGAGAAGGGCGATGTGCCGGTGATGATCACCAAACACTGCCTGCGGTTTGCCTTTAACCTTTGTCCGAAACAGGCGAAAGGCAATATTAAAAGCTGGAAAGCGACGCCGATGCAGCTGGTGAATGGCGATGAAGTGCTGACGCTGAAGTTTGACTGCCGTCCGTGTGAAATGCACGTTATCGGCAAGATGAAGAATCACATCTTCAAAATGCCGCCGCCGGGAAGCATTGTGGCCTCCGTCAGCCCTGACGATTTGATGAAGACCCTGCCGAAGCGTAAAGGCAGCTAACCCGCAGAGTGGGTATCCGGTTTGCGCGATTTCTGCCAGGCATGGTGCTCGCGCAACCCCTCCGCAGACTCCTCAGCCGCGCTGCGTAACTCGTCGCTGTCAGCTTCATGACGAAGCTGATGGTCGGCGTTTTTCACATACACAAATTCATGCCCTTTGTGCTCCGCCATAATCTGCCCTGAGAACAGGGCGCTAATCACCAGCAGTAGCGAAAATTCTTTTCTGAACATCCTTTATCCCCTGAAAATACGCTACGGTCATCGTAGGGATAATTTCATAGAGTAATTATTCGACTGTTTAAATTTGAGAAAATAGACTGTCAAAAATTGTGGTCGCAATAAAACTCACTTAAGACTATTCTTAAAAGCAATATCGCCGTTGTAAACTCCCATTTCTGGTATGCAAAGAGAAGCTAGATTTATTGGGAAATCATTTACAATAAGATTTTTCTGGCTAAGGATTGGATCGAATAAATGAAAAAAATAATCGTGCTATCACTTCTGGGCGTAGTGGTTGCGGTGGGTGCTGCGGCCAGCATCTATTCAAATGAAGAACCAGAATATATTCAGTCAGCAAAAAGCCGTGTCGGATCGTATTTAACCAGCGATTACGGACGTGTCGAATGTAATAGCACCCAGGTAAGTGAAGATCGCTGGGAGCTGGGCTGTACCAATAAGGCGAGGGGCAAAACCTTCCAGTTCGCCGTTTACCCATCCGAGCAGGCGCCGTATGGGGTCTCTCGTGCGTTTTATCTCGAAGCGATTAATGATGATGCCCGCCAGAGTGCAGAGCAGGGGCTGATGCGTTATCTGCAAATTAATACCAAAGCGGGTTAATCGATTCGTTTATGCTTCGTTGAGGCTCACAGTGGTAGATTGCAGATGATCCACATCCCGGTATGGAATACCGGAGCGTAGATACCAAAATACAAATCTATCCATGCAAGCATTTACCGCCAGATTATGGCGGTTTTTTTTTGCCCGTTTATCGTACCGGCTGTGAAAATTGTTTGCGATATTGCGCGGGCGAAAGCGCAAATTGCTGCCGGAAATGGTGGCGCAGCGTGCCGCTTTGTCCAAAACCGGTTTGTTCCGCAATATTGTCGATGCTGAGCCGACTGTTTTCGAGGTAATCTTTTGCCCGCTGCAATCGTGCAGTTAATAACCAGCGCGCGGGCGTTGTTCCGGTCGCGTCCTGGAAACGGCGCAGAAAGGTGCGCTGACTCATACCCACCCGCAGGGCCAGCGATTCGACGGTATGGGAAACGGCCAGATGCTGGTGAAGATAATCAAACAGCTGGCCCAGGCGCTGGCTCTCCCGCAACTGAGCCACCGGTCGGCTAAGCTGCTGGGTTTGCGAGCCGTCCCGATGGGGCGGGATCACCAGCCGACGCGCCACGCGGTTTGCCGCTTCAATACCGTAATTCCGGCGCACCACGTGCAGGCACAGATCAATCCCCGCGGCGCTGCCTGCGGAAGTGAGAATATCGCCTTCGTCCTGGTACAGCACATCCTCAACCACGGTGATAGCGGGATAGCGTGCTTTCAGAGCTTGCGTGTAGCGCCAGTGGGTGGTTGCCTTCCGCCCGTCAAGCAGGCCTGAGGCTGCCAGAACGAAAACGCCAGAACAGATTGAGAGTAGCTGGCAGCCGCGGGCATGCGCCGCACGGAGCGCCTGGCAGAGCGCGTCGGGTACGGGTTCGTCCAGCCCTCGCCAGCCGGGTACGACAACCAGATCCGCCGTCTCCAGCAGACGCAGATCGCCATCGGCCAGAATACGGATCCCGCCCGTTGCCCGGAGCTCACCCTCATCCACGCTCGCCACGGCGAACTGATACCAGTCCTCGCCCATCTCCGGGCGCGGCAAGCCAAAGATCTCTACCGCCACGCCAAACTCAAAGGTACATAAACCGTCATATGCCAGCACGACCGCGCGCGGCGAGGGATGTCTTAAATTTGTCATCTTTTTGCTGTTTTCTGGCATAGGCGGACGCATTCATGGGCTGAATTAAGGGATAAAGTAGTGTTAACACAAACACCACAAATGAGAAAGATTCATGAGCTATGTTACTGAATTTCCGGCTGCTGAGCCGCAGGAAGCCGTGGGGCATTTCCTGCGTCGTCTGAGCGTCGAGACGGACTGCGCCGATGTCCATCACGCGGTATCCAGCGGTGACCAGGACTTTGTTCTGCTGCACGTTGTCGGAAAACCTGAACATTTTGCCCGGCGGCATCTGCCCGGCGCGCTGCATTTACCCCTGGAGCCAGATCACCGCCGAGCGGATGAAAGCGTGGCCAGAGGGCACGCTGTTTGTCGTCTATTGTGCAGGCCCGCACTGCAACGGGGCGGACAGGGCGGCGCTGAAGCTGGCGCGTCTGGGTCTGCCGGTCAAGATTATGCTCGGGGGCATCACCGGCTGGGAAGATGAGCGGTTCGCGTTTGCAGGATCTTCATCACCCGCCCTGTGAACATGAATTTATTTCAACACAGATGAAATTTTCTCGTTTGTCGGCGGCGAGCCGGTATGACATCTTTTCAGGACGTTTAGACATCCAGAAGTCTAAAGATTCAAGAGATGAATTATCACTGTGGGCAATTAACGCCGACAGACAGAGGAGATTTCCATGCAGCGACACCACGCCCCGTACCGCGCCGATGTAGTCGGCAGTTTTTTACGCCCGGATTCTGTTAAACAGGCCCGTCTGCAATTTGCCAGCGGTGAGATCGATGCCGGTCAGCTTCGCGCGGTTGAGGACGAGGCCATTCGCCATGTTGTCGAGCAGCAGTGCGCCTGCGGTCTGCATGTGGTAACGGACGGTGAATTCCGCCGCGCCTGGTGGCACTTTGACTTCTTTGACGGGCTACAGGGTGTAGAGCGTTATGATTCGCAGCAGGGCATTCAGTTCAACGGGGTGCAGACCAAAGCCCATGGCGTGCGCGTAACGTGCAAACTGGGCTTCGGCGATCATCCTATGCTGGAAGATTTCCGCTACCTCAAAAGCATCAGCGGTAACGCACAGCCGAAGATGACCATTCCGAGCCCGAGCGTGCTGCACTTCCGCGGTGGCCGCAAGGATATTGATGCCACGGTATACCCGGATCTGAAAGATTACTTTGACGATCTGGCGACCACCTGGCGCGATGCCATTCGGGCCTTTTACGATGCAGGCTGCCGCTATCTGCAACTGGATGACACCGTCTGGGCCTACCTTTGTTCAGAAGACCAGCGCCGGCAGATCCGCGAGCGCGGTGATGATGCAGACGAACTTGCCCGAACCTATGCCCGGGTGCTGAATAAGGCGCTGGAGGGCAAACCGGACGATCTGACCATCGGGCTACACGTCTGCCGCGGCAACTTCCGCTCAACCTGGATTTCCGAAGGCGGCTATGAGCCGGTGGCGGAGGTGCTGTTCGGTACGGTGAACGTCGACGCGTTCTTCCTGGAGTACGACAACGACCGTAGCGGCGACTTTGCGCCACTGCGTTTTGTGCGCCCGGGTAAACAGCAGGTGGTTCTGGGGCTAATCACCACCAAGCACGGTGAACTGGAGAACCCGGAAGGGGTGAAAGCGCGTCTGGAAGAGGCCGCGCGCTACGTGGCGAAAGAGCAGATTTGCCTCAGCCCACAGTGCGGATTTGCCTCCACGGAAGAGGGTAACAGCCTGAGCGAAGCCCAGCAGTGGGATAAAGTTCGCCTGGTGACGCAAATCGCCAGCGACGTCTGGTAACATCGTTCACAGCGCTGCATTATTACAGTGCAGCGCTGTACCATTCTGAGTCGTTTCCCGTAGATCCTCTCTTCGAACCCGTTTAAATCCTGCCTCTGCAACCTGGCACCCTTTTTGCTCTCCTGAAACTGACGTTACTTTTTCTGCGTCCGGGCGGTAACGGACGTCTTCGCACAGCTTTCTTTTTCAGGAGTGAAAATATGCACCGTCGTACCTTTATAAAAGCGTTCGCCTTGTCCGCCTCCGTGGTCGCCATGGGGGTCAGTTTTGGCGTCCAGGCCGCAGAGACCATTAAAGTCGGGATCATGCACTCACTCTCCGGCACGATGGCCATTTCAGAAACGCCCCTGAAAGATGTCGCCCTGATGACCATCGACGAAATCAACGCCAAAGGCGGCGTGCTCGGGAAAAAGCTGGAGCCGGTGGTGGTTGACCCGGCATCCAACTGGCCGCTGTTTGCCGAAAAGGCCCGCCAGCTTCTGAGCCAGGATAAGGTCGCCGTGGTGTTTGGCTGCTGGACCTCCGTATCGCGTAAATCAGTTCTGCCGGTTTTTGAGGAGCTGAACGGTTTGCTGTTCTATCCGGTGCAGTATGAAGGTGAAGAGATGTCACCTAACGTCTTCTATACCGGCGCGGCGCCTAACCAGCAGGCGATCCCGGCGGTGGAGTACCTGATGAGCGAGGACGGCGGCAGCGCGAAACGCTTCTTCCTGCTGGGAACGGACTACGTTTACCCGCGCACCACGAACAAGATCCTGCGCGCCTTCCTGCACTCGAAAGGCGTGGAAGATAAAGATATTGAAGAGGTCTACACCCCGTTTGGTCATAGCGATTACCAGACCATCGTCGCCAGTATCAAGAAATTCTCCGCGGGTGGTAAAACGGCAGTGGTCTCCACCATCAACGGTGATTCCAACGTGCCTTTCTATAAAGAGCTGGCGAACCAGGGGCTGAAAGCCACGGACGTGCCGGTGGTGGCGTTCTCGGTGGGCGAGGAAGAACTGCGCGGCATTGATACCAAACCGCTGGTGGGTAACCTGGCGGCGTGGAACTACTTTGAATCCGTCGATAACCCGACCAACCAGACCTTTGTCGCGGCCTACAAAGCCTACGCGAAAGCCCATAAGCTGCCGAATGCCGATACCGTCGTCACCAACGATCCGATGGAAGCGACCTATGTCGGCCTGCATATGTGGGCGCAGGCGGTTGAAAAAGCGGGGACAACCGACGTGGACAAAGTGCGCGCGGCAATGGCGGGCCAGTCGTTCAACGCGCCGTCCGGCTTTACGCTGACCATGGATGCCACCAACCACCACCTGCATAAGCCCGTCATGATTGGTGAAATCGAAGGCAACGGCCAGTTCAATGTCGTCTGGCAAACCGAACAGCCGGTACGCGCTCAGCCGTGGAGCCCGTTTATCGCCGGGAATGACAAAAAACCTGACCAGCCGATGAAAACCGCCAGCAACTAAGCCACCACCAGGGAGAGACGTCATGAACGCCATGCGCATAATTATTGCGATTGTGTGGCTTACCGGACTGCTGCCAGGGATGGTGCAGGCATCGGATGCCGATGATTTCGTTGCCGCTAGCCGCAGCCAGCAGACCGCTATGCTGACCCGCTGGGCAGCCACGCCGGAACCTGCACGTTTGCCGCTGCTTAAAGCGCTGCAACAGGAGAACCTCTACACCGACAGCCAGAAGAAGGCTTTTACCCGCATCGACGGCGAAATGGTTGCCCTGGGCGCGGCAAAGAGCGCCGAAGGAACGACCAAAGCCGTGCGGCTGACCAACCGGCTGCGCGTGTTAACCGTCACGGCGCTGGCGACGCATCAGCTTGTCAGTGACAGTGTCACCGAAAGGCGTCATGCCGCGCGGCAACTTCAGCGTGACGCCCAGCCGGATATGCTCGGGTTTCTGCAACAGCGGGCTAACCGCGAAACGGATGACGTCACCCGACAGTCGCTGAGGCTGGCGCTGGCAAATCTTCAGCTGGCGAGTCCGCAGGCGGAAACGCGCCTCAACGCGGTTGAACTGTTGGGACAGTCTGACGATCCGGACGTTCAGGCCACGCTGACGCCGTTCACCCGGGCGCAAACCGAGCCGGACGCACGGGTACGTGCCGCCGCCGCTGAGAGCCTGGACCGTATTCAGCACCGGCTGATGTGGGGCGAACTGCTGGGGCAGGCCTTCATGGGCCTGTCGTTGGGTTCGGTACTCTTGCTGGCCGCGCTCGGGCTGGCTATCACCTATGGTCTGCTGGGGGTGATTAACATGGCCCACGGCGAAATGCTGATGCTCGGGGCGTATGCCACCTGGATGGTGCAGCAGGTGATGGCGCAGTGGATGCCTCAGTGGCTGGCGCTTTATCCGGTGGTGGCGCTGCCGGTGGCGTTTTGCCTGACGGCAGGTATCGGGATGGTGCTGGAGCGCACGGTGATCCGCCATCTGTATGGCCGCCCGCTGGAAACCCTGCTCGCCACCTGGGGGATCAGCCTGATGCTTATCCAGCTGGTGCGCATGACCTTTGGCGCCCAGAACCTTGAGGTCGCAAACCCGGCCTGGCTGTCCGGCGGGGTGCAGGTTTTCGCCAACCTGACGCTACCGTGGAACCGCATTGTGGTGCTCGGGTTTGTGCTGATGGTGCTGTTCTTCACCTGGCTCATTCTGAATAAAACGCGTCTGGGGCTGAACGTGCGGGCGGTGACGCAAAACCGCAGCATGGCGGCCTGCTGCGGCGTCCCCACCGGACGGGTAGATATGCTGGCGTTTGGCCTCGGGTCCGGCATTGCCGGGCTGGGCGGCGTGGCATTGTCCCAACTGGGGAACGTGGGACCGGAGCTGGGCCAGGGATACATCATTGATTCGTTCCTGGTGGTGGTGCTCGGCGGCGTCGGCCAGCTGGCCGGTAGCGTCGCGGCGGCCTTTGGTCTGGGGATCTTCAATAAAATTCTTGAACCGCAGATGGGCGCCGTGCTGGGCAAAATCCTGATTCTGGTGGCGATCATTCTGTTTATTCAGAAACGTCCGCAGGGGTTATTCGCACTTAAAGGGAGGGTGACAGACTGATGAGCCAGCCATTGACCTTAACACTGGCGCGCAGGGCACCGCGCTCCACGCAAATCTTCGGCAGTCTGCTGGTTGCGGCGCTGCTGGTGCTGCCTTTTCTCGCGCTGTTGCCCGCAACGCATCCGCTGGCCGTTTCTACGTGGATGTTGACGCTCATCGGCAAGATCCTCTGCTACGCAGTTGTCGCCGTGGCCCTCGATCTGGTCTGGGGCTATGCCGGTATGCTCTCACTGGGGCACGGCATATTCTTCGCCCTGGGCGGCTATGCGATGGGCATGTACCTGATGCGCCAGGCGGCCGGGGACGGGCTGCCCGCGTTTATGTCGTTTCTCTCGTGGAGCGAGCTGCCCTGGTTCTGGTGGGGAACGCAGCATTTTGCATGGGCTCTGGTGTTAATTGTGACGATCCCCGGCCTGCTGGCGCTGGTCTTCGGCTGGTTTGCTTTTCGCTCGAAGATCAAAGGGGTCTATTTCTCCATCATGACCCAGGCGCTGACCTACGCGGGCATGCTGCTGTTCTTTCGCAACGAAACCGGCTTTGGCGGCAATAACGGCTTTACCGGTTTTACCACGCTGCTCGGGTTTTCCGTCACGGCGACCACCACGCGGATCGCGCTGTTTCTCGCAACGGTCGTGCTGCTGCTTCTGGCCCTGGGCACAGGCTACGCGCTGGCGAAGAGTAAATTTGGCCGCATTTTAACGGCGGTGCGCGATGCGGAAAACCGTCTCACGTTCTGCGGCTACGATCCGCGCGGTTTCAAGCTGCTGGTCTGGACGCTTTCCGCCGTGCTGTGTGGCCTGGCGGGAGCGCTGTACGTTCCGCAGGTGGGCATTATCAACCCGGGTGAAATGTCCCCGACCAACTCGATTGAAGCGGCCATCTGGGTAGCGCTGGGTGGACGCGGCACTCTGGTGGGCCCGGTGATTGGCGCGGCGCTGGTCAACGGTGCGAAGAGCTTTTTCACCGTGGCGATGCCGGAGTACTGGCAGCTGTTTCTGGGGCTGATTTTCATCGCCGTGACGCTGTTTTTACCGCGCGGCGTGTTCGGTCTGTTTCGTAAGGGAGAGAATTAATGCAGCCCTCTGAAGGACTCTTTACCCGCCAGCTACCGGGCGACCGTTACCGCGAGCAGACCGATCCGGTGTTGCAGCTCGAGGCCATTAACGTCAGTTTCGACGGTTTTCAGGCGTTGACCGATCTCTCGCTGAACATCGGCGTCGGAGAATTGCGCTGCATCATTGGCCCTAATGGCGCCGGTAAAACCACGCTGATGGACGTGATTACCGGCAAAACCCGGCCAAAAAGCGGGAAAGCTATTTACGATCAGTCCATCGATCTGACTGCCCTGGAACCGGCGGCCATCGCCCGTCAGGGCATTGGCCGTAAGTTCCAGAAGCCGACCGTGTTTGAAGCGCTGACCGTAGGGGAAAACCTCGAAATCGCCATGAAAGCCGACAGGTCCGTCTGGGCGAGCCTGCGGGCCACGCTCAGCGGCGAGCAGCGCGACCGCATTGATGAGATGCTGGTTTTGCTGCGGCTTGGCAGCGAGCGCGATCGCCGTGCCGGGCTGCTTTCCCACGGACAGAAGCAGTTTCTGGAGATCGGCATGCTGCTGGTGCAGGACCCGCATCTGTTACTGCTGGACGAACCCGCTGCCGGTATGACTGACGCAGAGACGGAATACACTGCCGAGCTGTTCCGCACCCTGGCAGGCAAGCATTCGCTGATGGTGGTTGAGCACGATATGGGCTTCGTCGAGACCATCGCCGACCACGTCACGGTGCTGCATCAGGGGCGGGTACTGGCGGAAGGTTCGCTTCGCGAGGTACAGGCCAATGAACAGGTAATTGACGTCTATCTGGGACGTTAAGGAGAGGTGATGTTACAGGTTAGCGAACTGAATCAGTACTACGGCGGAAGTCATATTCTGCGCGGGGTGAGCTTTGAGGCGGTCGTCGGGGAAGTTACCTGCCTGCTGGGGCGCAACGGGGTGGGCAAAACCACGCTGCTGAGGTGCCTGATGGGGCTGATCCCGGTGAAAGGCGGGGAGGTGGTCTGGCAGGGAAAGAGCATCACTCACAGTAAACCGCACCAGCGGGTGCAGTCCGGCGTGGCCTATGTTCCGCAGGGGCGGGAGATTTTTCCGCGTCTGACCGTAGAAGAAAACCTGCTGATGGGGCTGTCACGCTTCTCCGCGGGAAACGCAAGGAGCGTACCGGAGGAGATTTGGCAGCTTTTCCCGGTGCTGAAGGAGATGAAGCACCGACGCGGAGGCGATCTTTCCGGTGGTCAGCAGCAGCAGCTGGCGATAGGTCGCGCGCTGGCGAGCCGTCCACGGTTACTGATTCTGGATGAACCCACGGAAGGTATTCAGCCGTCGGTGATTAAAGAGATTGGGCAGGTGATCCGCAGCCTGGCGAACCGGGGGGATATGGCCATCCTGCTGGTGGAGCAGTTTTATGATTTTGCGGCAGAGCTGGCCGACAGCTATCTGGTGATGTCGCGCGGCAGCATCGTCCAGCAGGGGCGCGGGGAGAACATGGAGCAGGAGGGCGTTCGCGGGCTGGTTGCGATCTGAAATGTTATAATATAACATCCTCATTCTTATAAAACGGAATGAGGATTTTGCTGTGGCTGCACAACTTGCAAAAATTGCGCTGACTCTGGGAACGCTGCTGGTAAGCGGCTCGCTTTTTGCCCATTCGCACGGTCATCAGATGACAGAGGCGGAACAGAAGGCGGCAAACGGCGTCTTTGAGGATAAAGACGTCAGGGACAGGAAGCTGTCTGACTGGGACGGGACCTGGCAGTCCGTGTATCCGTTCCTGCTTGATGGTTCGCTGGATCCGGTTTTCGAAAAGAAAGCGCAGAAGGGAGAAAAATCCGCTGCCGAGGTGAAGGCCTACTACCGTAAGGGGTACGCGACGGACGTGGACGCCATCGGCATTGAAAACAACGTGATGGAATTCCACCGAGGCAAAACGGTGAGCAGCTGCCGCTACGACTACAGCGGCTACAAAATTCTGACCTATGCGTCGGGGAAAAAAGGCGTGCGCTACCTGTTTGAATGCAAGGATAACGCGAGCCAGGCGCCTAAGTTTGTGCAGTTCAGCGACCATATCATCGGGCCGAAAGCCTCTTCACACTTCCATATCTTTATGGGCAACACCTCCCACGAGGCGCTGCTGAAAGAGATGGATAACTGGCCGACCTACTACCCGAATGAGATGTACAAAGAGCAGGTGGTGGAGGAGATGTTGCACCACTAGGGTGTTGGTTTTGCCGGGTGACGGCTTCGCCTTACCCGGCTTACGATTAGGGTTTTGTCGGTCGGGTAAGCGCAGCGCCACCCGACACGCTATCTTCACTTTTCACGCGCATCCCGCGCAATATCATCAGCCAGGCCGCAATGATGGCGGCCATCATAATGATAAATAATGACCAGTGCGGTAGATGGGTCAGGATGAGCCCGGTGATCATCGGGTTCGCCGCCGCGCCGAGCCAGCCCAGCGCCTGGGCGGAGAAATAGCTCGCCTTCATGCCCGGCGGGGCGATATTGTCGATCAGCATGTATTCACCCGGTGCATAAATAATTTCACCCAGGGTGAAAATCGCCGCCGCGATCCCCCAGTAAATCAGGTTCTCGCCGGAAAGCATAAACCCGCCCAGCCCGAGGATGAAAAAAAGCGTCGCGGCGGTCATTAACGGACGAATATTGCTGGCGGTGATCTTACGTCCAAGCGCGTATTGCAGGGTGACGACCACCGCCGCGTTGACGGGCAGCACAACGGCCACCACCTTTTCTGCGAAATCACTGTCCGCATGTGCGGCGAGGACATACTGGGAAATGCAGGTGGCGAACGATCCACCCACATACGACGCCAGCAGGCCGGAGAGCGTGTACCAGAACAGCGCCCGGTCTTTCAGCAGCACCGAGGGCTGCCACGGCATTTTCTCCTCAGGGCTGTCTGAGGCTATGCTTTTCTGCACAAAGAAATGGATAAACCCGAGCGGCAGTGCGGCGCAGAAGGCGGCCAGCCAGAACGGCAGTTGCAGGCTGTACATCACCAGCAGGGTGCCGATCGGCGGCCCGATCGTCCAGCCAATGTTCAGGAAACTGTAGTTGAGCGAGAAAACGCGCGCCTTTTCGCTGGAGGTCAGCACGTCGGCAAACCATGCTTTCAGCACCGTTGAGAAGACGGAATAGGCGCAGTTAATCAGGGCAAAGAACAGCACCACCAGCGTCACGTTATTCACCAGCGGAATCGCCACAAACCCGGCGATAAAGGCCACGATGGCGATCAGCATATAGCGTTTTTTGTCGAACTTATCCGCCAGGATGCCAAACCCCAGGCTAAACACCACGCCGATGGTCAACGCCACGGTAAGGGCATAGCCAATATTCTCCACGCTCATATCGTACACGCGTGTGAGATATATGGTCATAAAGGGCAGCGTTGCCCCGCGGCCAATTGTTAATAACAATGACGATGCCAGCAGCGCTGCGGTTGAGCGCCTGATTGATGGTTTCATTTTCCTGCCCGACAAATGCTTATGCTTTTTTTGTTGTGTTATTACAGGATTATCATGGGATCGGCAGCTTGTATAGCACCCAATTTATCCGCAGGTGCTTCTCTCCACTACCAGAATTAATGATCTTCTCGCGGGGCTATTTTTTCTGTTACCTTGAAGTGTTTACAAAATTTTAATAATTCAGGGGCGGAAAATGACGCGGAAAGACGGGCTGTTAGCGTTGCTGGTTGTCGTGGTGTGGGGACTCAATTTTGTGGTCATCAAAATGGGGTTGCACAACATGCCTCCACTGATGCTGGCGGGGCTGCGCTTCCTGCTGGTGGCCTTCCCGGCGCTGCTGTTCGTTGCCCGCCCGAAAATTCCCCTTAAGCTGCTGCTGGGCTACGGCCTTACTATCAGCTTTGGTCAGTTTGCGTTTCTTTTTTGCGCCATCAAATTCGGTATGCCTGCGGGCCTGGCTTCGCTGGTGCTTCAGGTGCAGGCGTTCTTTACCATCATTCTCGGCGCGTTTGTCTTCGGCGAACGCTTGCAGGGCAAGCAGCTGGCGGGCATTAGCCTTGCGGTCTTTGGCGTGCTGGTGCTGATTGAAGGCAGCCTCAACGGTCAGCATGTCGCGCTGCTAGGCTTTATGCTCACCCTGGCGGCGGGGCTGAGCTGGGCGTGCGGCAATATCTTTAACAAACTGATAATGCAGCACGAGACGCGTCCGCCGGTCTTATCGCTGGTGGTCTGGAGCGCATTGATCCCAATCGTGCCGTTTATGGCCGCGTCGTTTATTCTGGATGGTCCGCAGGCGATGTTGAAAAGCCTGGTGGAGATCGACCTGACGACGATTTTGTCGCTGATCTACCTGGCGTTAGTCGCCTCAATCATTGGCTATGGTATCTGGGGATCGCTGCTCGGACGCTATGAAACCTGGCGTGTGGCGCCATTATCGCTGCTGGTACCGGTGGTCGGGCTTGCCAGCGCCGCACTGTTGCTGGATGAAACGCTCAGCGTGCTGCAACTGTGTGGCGCAGGGCTGATTATGGCCGGGCTGTATATCAACGTCTTTGGCTTGCGGGTGCGTCGGGCAACGCAGGTGCGGGGTTAAGGCAGAAAAAAGCCCCGCATTAGCGGGGCAAAAACGAATTACAGGTCGTGGTTGTAATACGGCACGCCTAATTCGTCGGATTTGTCGCTGCCAGCGCCCATGTGATTGAAGTCCCAGGGCGACTGGTTTTGCGTGGACGGCATAATCATGGTGTCACGATTATTTTGCTGCCCCGCATTGGGGGTTTGCTCCGCGAAGCTCTGGCCGGAAACCAGCACCAGCAAGGTGAGGGCGGCGGAGGCGATAAATTTCATGATTTCCTCGGTTACGTCTTAACAGGCGATGATTAACTGCAATGTTTTAGCGGATACAGATAACGGGATTCACCCGGCATACTGGTAATACGGTACTTATGAGGCGGCACGTCAAAGTAGTTCTTGAACGTACGCGTCAGGGTCTGTTGCGATTCAAATCCGTAGCGTTCCGCCAGATAGAGGATCGGCTCATTGCTTTCTTTCAGTTTTTGGGCAATCTCCGTCAGCTTGCGGCTGCGAATATATTGTCCTAATGAATGGCCGGTCTCTTTTTTAAACATCCGTTGCAGGTGCCATTTTGAGTAACCTGAACGCTCAGACACTTTCTCAAGAGAGAGTGGAGATTCCAGGTTATCTTCGATCCAGTCCAAAATGCTATGAATGGTGATAGCGTCAGTATTGCGTCTGGACATCGTCATACCTCTTTTTCTGTTTACGGCAGGATTTTCTTGAGTAAGAGCTCAAGCGTTGCCACTTCATCTGCCGATAAGTTTTTTGTCAGTTCCTGGTGCAGTGTTTGTCCTACTAATTGATGACATTGCTCACACATGGCCGCGCCATCGCTGGTCAGTTTCACCAGTACGCCACGTTTGTCATTCGGGTTAGGGCTTCGTTCTATCCATCCTTTACAGACGAGACGATCCAGCATGCGGGTTAACGCACCCAGATCGACAGAGAGCACCTTTTTCAGCTCAACCGGCGTGATACACACTTCGCAGCGAATGGAACACAGCACTTTGAACTGTGTTGCGGTGATATCCAGCGGTGACAGATAGTCATTGAGCAGGCGATCTTTTTTCTGGTTAACCATATGAATAAGACGACCCAGTGGGATTATGTCGTTAAAGAGGTCACTGGTGCTTTTCACAATGGTTGCCCTGGCAAGTAGTTTAGTCACGGCAGATATTATTGCTCAGGCAAGTATAAGTCAACTGAATGAATCGGCCGATGCCACGAAATGCTAAAACGCTTCAGGAACTTATTCTGTACGCTTTTAAATCATACAAATAATCTGGGGTTATGAATTACGCGAGACAATTATGGTTACGCTGTCGGATGGCTCCGGACGAGGATTTGCCCCTATAATTGCGATGTTGAATAAGGATAAGGACTGCGGTGCGTTATGTTGGATTTGATTAAAGCAGTGGGGCTTGGACTGGTGGTGTTGCTGCCGCTGGCGAACCCGTTAACGACGGTGGCGCTTTTTCTGGGGCTGGCGGGGAACATGAACAGCGCAGAGCGCAATCAGCAGTCGATGATGGCCTCTGTCTATGTCTTTGCCATAATGATGGTGGCTTATTACGCCGGGCAACTGGTGATGAATACCTTTGGTATTTCGATTCCCGGTCTGCGTATTGCTGGCGGGCTGATTGTGGCCTTTATTGGTTTCCGGATGCTGTTCCCGGCGCACAAAGCGCACGAATCCCCGGAAGCCAAAAGCAAATCGGAGGAGCTTGAAAGCGAACCGAGCGCCAACATCGCGTTTGTGCCGTTAGCCATGCCGAGCACGGCGGGGCCGGGGACGATTGCGATGATCATCAGTTCCGCCTCAACGGTGCGTGATGGGACGACATTCCCGCACTGGGTTATCACCGTTGCGCCGCCGATCATTTTTGCGCTTATCGCTATTATCGTCTGGGGGTCATTGCGCAGCTCCGGGGCGATTATGCGCTGGGTGGGTAAGGGGGGGATTGAAGCTATCTCCCGACTGATGGGTTTTCTGCTGGTCTGTATGGGCGTGCAGTTTATTATTAACGGCGTGCTGGAGATTGTTAAGACGTATCATTGAGAACGTTGCCGGGTGGCGGCTTCGCCTTACCCGGCCTACTCGCTAAAAAATGCGGCAAAATAAGCGATGCGTCTTCTGCAACCACTCCTCTGGCAACGAGAATCGGTATCTATGATTGTCAGACCAAAATGACAGATGAAAGATTCCGTTATCTTGGCGGTGATGATGAACACGGATATTAATGCTTCGTAGGCCGGGTAAGGCGAAGCCGCCACCCGGCATAACAAACGTCAACCGTGGCTGGACTGTTCTTCCATCGCGACCGGCCATTTACGGAAGATAAGCACCGACCAGATCAGCGCGATCAGCGCCGGAATCGCCCCGAGATAACCAATGGCCGACATCGATACATGCAGGCTGATCTGATTTCCCACCAGCGCACCGGCTCCAATCCCCAGATTAAAAATCCCGGAGAAGAGCGACATCGCTACGTCCGTGGCGTCCGGGGCCAGGGCCAGCACTTTGACCTGCATTCCCAGACCAATAATCATGATTGCCACGCCCCAGAACAGACTGAGGATCGCCAGATGACTCTCGCTGCCTGCCGCAGGCATCAGTAACAGCAGGCATGCCAGCAGCAGACCAATCGCACTGCTTACCAGCGCAGACGCGTGCTTATTGCCCAGCTTCCCAAACAGGATGCTGCCGATAATCCCCGCGCCGCCCAGGATCAGCAGCAGAACGGTGGCAAAGTTAGCGCTAAAGCCCGCCACAACCTGAACAAACGGCTCAATATAGCTGTAGGCCGTGTAATGGGCGGTCACCACAATCACGGTCAGCAGATAGATGCTCATCAGCGCCGGTCGACGCATCAGCAGCGGCAGACTTTTCAGCGAGCCGGAGTGTTCGCTGGGCAGTTTTGGCAGCAGTTTGATCAGACACACCAGGGTGATCAGCGCCCCCATGCCGATGGCAAAGAAGGTGGTGCGCCAGCCGAAGTATTGTCCCACAATGCGCCCGATCGGCAGGCCTAACACCATCGCCAGCGCCGTTCCGGTGGCAATCAGGCTCAGCGCCTGGGCGCGTTTTCCCGCCGGAGCCAGACGAATGGCGAGGGACGCGGTGATCGACCAGAAAACGGCATGGGCAAACGCGATGCCGACGCGGCTGATGACCAGCACGGTAAAGTTCCATGCCATAAATGACAGCACATGGCTGGCAATGAACACCACAAACAGCCCAATCAGCAGCTTACGACGTTCCATCTGGCTGGTCAGCAGCATAAACGGCAGCGACATCAGCGCCACCACCCATGCATAGATGGTCAGCATAATGCCAACCTGTGCCGTTTCCATATCGAAGCTGGCGGCGATGTCGGACAACAGCCCAACCGGAACAAATTCCGTGGTGTTGAAAATAAACGCGGCGATGGCGAGCGTGACCACGCGTAGCCACGCGACTCTGCGGGAAACCGTGTGTGTTGTCATAGGGATATCTGGGATTCGTTGCCTGAAAGATGAGGAGACGATCTTAAAGCCTTAAACGGTGAAAACTCAACCGTTATGTGATGTGAATCACAAAATATACCTTCATGCAGCGGTAGCGAACGGGGTTGTTTTCATCGAAGATAAAGAACAACACAACAAAAACAGGCGGTAACACGATGCAGGAGATTGATTTTTATCTGGTAGATGCGTTCAGCGCGTCCTCCTTTGGCGGCAACCCGGCGGTGGTGTGCCCGCTCGACGCATGGCTACCGGATGAGACGTTACTGCGGATGGCACAACAGCATAACCAGTCAGAAACCGCGTTTTTTGTGTGTACCAAAGGGGGGATCGAGTTGCGCTGGTTCACCACGCTCACCGAGGTTAATCTCTGTGGTCACGCGACGCTTGCCGCGGCGTATGTACTTTTTCACGAACTGGATTATCCGGACTCACGCCTTCATTTTGACACCGCCTCTGGTCGCCTGACCGTCAGTCGTGAAGGTGACTGGATGACGCTGGACTTCCCGGCCTGCCCGACGCAGGCACAGACGCCGCCACCGGAGATGCTCACCGCACTCGGTATCAGCCACTACGTCGAGGCGCGCAAAGGCCGCGCCTGGGTGCTGGTACTGGAAAGCCGCGAGCAGGTTGAAGCCCTTAATCCGGATTTCTCAGCCATGACGCCGGGCGAGCATAAAGTAGCCGTCACTGCCCGGGACGAGGGGGAATACGACTTTGTCAGCCGTTTCTTCTCGCCAGGCGTGGCCGTGCCGGAAGATCCTGTCACCGGCTCCGCGCACACCATGCTGATCCCGTACTGGAGTGAACGGCTTGGCAAAACACAGATGTTTGCCCGCCAGGTTTCTGCCCGTGGTGGCGACGTACGCTGCGAACTCAAGGGCGACCGCGTGCGGATGGGCGGGCAGGCGGCACTGTATCTGAAGGGCACAGTATTTCTGCGCTGAACAAATCTAAGAGGAACCAACGATGCAGGAAATTGATTTTTATCTGGTAGATGCCTTCAGCGACAGGGCGTTCGGCGGCAATGCGGCGGCGGTGTGTCCGCTGGAAGCGTGGCTGCCGGATGAGACGCTGCTGAAGATGGCGAAGCAGCATAATCAGTCAGAGACGGCGTTCTTTGTCCGAACGGATAACGGGTTTGAACTGCGCTGGTTTACCACGCAGGATGAAATTAACCTCTGCGGCCACGCAACCCTTGCGGCTTCTCACGTTATTTTCGAATACCTGGATTATCCGCATACGGAAATCACCTTCACCACGCGCTTTGTCGGCGATCTGACGGTACAACGCAGCGGCGACTGGCTGACGCTTAATTTCCCGGCGTGGTCAACCGAGGTTGTCGATACTCCACCCGCAGTGCTGTTCAGCGCGCTGGGCATTAACGCAGCAGACGAGGTGCGTGTGGGGCGTGACTACATGGTGGTGCTCGACAGCCAGCGGCAGGTGGAAGCGCTGACGCCGGATATTGCGGCCATGCTCCCGCTGGGGAAAATGGTCTGCGTTACGGCGCCGGGGGATGAGTATGATTTCGTCAGCCGCTTCTTCTGCCCGGGGGAAGGGGTGCCGGAAGATCCGGTGACGGGATCAGCTCACAGCATGCTGATCCCGTACTGGAGCGAAAAGCTTGGTAAAACGCAGATGTCGGCCCGCCAGGTCTCCTTGCGCGGCGGGGATCTGCGCTGCGAGCTGAAAGGCGACCGCGTGCTGATTGGCGGGCAGGCCACGCTGTATATGAAGGGAAAAATTTTCCTTCGACTCCAGGACTACGTTCATCATTAACAACTGGGCGCTGGTGGCTGACGCTCGTTCAGCAGCGCGATAAACGCCTCAAGCTGGCGGGTCATCGCCCCGCGTCGCCACACCAGCCAGGTGGTGAGCCAGCGCCAGTTTTCCGCCAGCGGCCACGCCGCCACCTGATGATGGCCCGGCATGCTCTCCAGCATGGAGCGGGGCATCAGCGCAATGCCTGCCCCGGCAATCACGCAGGCGAGCATCCCGTGATAGGACTCCATCTCATGGATCCTTCCCGGCGTGACGCGGTCGGCATGGAACCAGCTCTCCAGATGACGCCGGTAAGAACAGTTGGCGCGAAAGGCATACACGTCGCTGCCGCTCACCTGCGTGGCTTTTGATACTTCTGCGTGACCCGCAGGGGTGACCAGCATCATCTCTTCCCGGTAAACCGGCATCCCTTCCAGTTCCGGGTGCGAGAGCGGCCCGTCGACAAAGGCGGCGCTGAGCGTCCCCTCAAGCACGCCGTCAATCATCGTACCGGAAGGCCCGGTGGATAACGCAAACTGAATGCGCGGATAGCGCTGGTTAAACCGCGCCAGACTTTCCGGAATGCGCACGGCGGCGGTACTTTCCAGCGCGCCGAGCGAGAATAATCCCTGCGGTTCATCCCCGGCGACGACCATTCGCGCTTCGTCAACCAGCGCCAGGATCTGCTTGCTGTAGCGCAAAAAATTGTGCCCGGCGGGGGAAAGCCGCAGGCGCTGATTCTCGCGAATAAACAGTTCCACGCCGAGGTCCGCTTCTAGCTGTCGGATGCGGGTGGTGAGGTTTGACGGCACCCGGTGTACCTTCTGCGCCGCCTGGGTAATGCTGCCGGTCAGTGCGACGGCGTTAAACATCTCAAGCTGAGTTAAGTCCATACCGTTCTCGTATTGTGAATAAGGTGGTGAGTATTATTCATTTTTAAGAAATAGCAGAGTAGGCCACAATCAATCAACTGTTATTACGTGGAGAACATCATGACCTATTCATCTGCTACCCATGCCCACTCTGTCAACCCGGCTACCGGCGAAACGCTGGCTGCTTACCCGTGGGCAACGTCCCATGACGTTGAGCGTGCCATTGCGCAGGCGGATACCGGTTTTCGTCAGTGGCGACGCGAAAGCGTGGCGCACCGGGCGCAAAAACTTCGCGATCTGGGTGCGGCGCTGCGTAGTCGTGCGGAAGAGATGGCGCAGACTATCTCCCGGGAGATGGGCAAGCCCATTATGCAGGCGCGTGCGGAGGTGGCTAAGTCCGCCAGCCTTTGCGACTGGTACGCTGAACACGGCCCGGCGATGCTGAACCCGGAATCTACCCAGGTCGAAAATGCGGTGATTGAGTACCGTCCGCTTGGGCCCGTTCTGGCGGTGATGCCGTGGAACTTCCCGCTCTGGCAGGTGCTGCGCGGTGCGGTGCCGATCCTGCTGGCAGGGAACAGCTATCTGCTTAAACATGCGCCTAATGTGCTCGGCTCGGCGGAGCTGACCGGGAAGGTATTCGCGGATGCCGGTTTCCCGGAGGGGGTCTTTGGCTGGGTGAACGCGACGAATGACGGCGTCAGCCAGGCGATTAACGATCGTCGTATCGCGGCGGTGACCGTAACCGGCAGCGTTCGGGCTGGTGCGGCAATTGGCGCGCAGGCGGGCGCGGCGTTGAAGAAATGTGTGCTGGAGCTGGGCGGCTCCGATCCGTTTATCGTTCTGAACGATGCCGATCTGGATCTGGCCGTCAACGCGGCGGTGGCCGGACGTTATCAGAATACCGGGCAGGTTTGTGCGGCGGCAAAACGCTTTATTGTGGAAGCGGGCGTGGCGGACGCCTTTACCCAACGCTTTGTTGACGCGGTCAAGGCGCTGAAGATGGGCGCACCGGATGAGGAAGATAACTATATTGGCCCGATGGCGCGATTTGATCTTCGCGATGAACTGCATCAGCAGGTGCAGGCTACGCTGGCGGAAGGGGCGACCCTGCTGCTGGGCGGAGAGAAGATGTCCGGGACCGGTAACTATTATGCCCCAACCGTACTCGGCGGCGTCACCCCACAGATGACGGCCTTTCGTCAGGAGCTGTTTGGTCCGGTGGCGGCAATTACCATCGCGAACGATGCGGCGCACGCATTGCAGCTGGCTAACGACAGCGATTTTGGCTTATCGGCGACGGTCTTTACCGAGAACGATGCGCTGGCTGAAACCTTTGCGCGCGAGCTGGAGTGCGGCGGGATCTTTATCAACGGCTACAGCGCCAGCGATGCGCGCGTCGCGTTTGGCGGGGTGAAGAAGAGCGGCTTCGGGCGAGAGCTTTCTCATTTCGGTCTGCATGAGTTCTGTAATGTGCAGACGGTGTGGAAGGATCGCGTCTAGTCTTGTTGCCGGGTAAGGCCAGGCCGCTACCCGGCAGTTCACGTTTCCTGTCATTTTTGCGTAATGGTTCTGTCATTTTCGTTTCGTAGACTCGCTCGCGTCTAACGTATTGTTACAGAAGAAAATTATGAACCTAACGCAAATTTTTAGTCGTCTTGCGCCGCGCTTTATCCCTCGTCAGTTTGGCCTGCTGACCGGCATCTTTTGTATTATAGGCCTTTTCTCCGCCCTGCAACTCTCTTCCTCCTTCCTGCTGACCGCCTCCCTGAATGAAGCCCAGCGTAACGAACAGCGCAATCAGCTGGCCTGGCAGCAGCAGAGCAGGCTGGATCAGGCCCGTATTTCTCTGCTGGCGGCCAGCGATCTGCTCAACCGCTCCGGCGTGTACTTTATGCAGGACAAGGAGACCGGCTCGGAAGGGAGCTGGCATAGCCTGATGGACGAGGCGCAAAAATCCCTGGCGGCGTCACAGCAGGCATGGCAGGCCTGGCTCGCGCTTAATCCGCCGAAAGACGAGGGGTTGGTTAACAGCTATCAGCTGTTTTTCGACGCCATCCGGGAGCAGGCGGAGGGGCTGGTGAAAACCAACAGCATCGACCTCTTTTTCGCCGTACCCGCCCAGGCGTTTCAGACCGATTTTAATGACAATTTCGCACGCTATCAGCAACGGAGTGAGAAGCAGACGATACAGGGGCGTCAGTCGCTCATGGAACAACTCTCAGGTCTGCAACGGCTGTTCCTGTTTGCGCCGCTGGCGCTACTGGCCATTGCCATAGCCGTCTGGTTCGGAATGGCGAAGTGGGTGATATCCCCGCTACGCCGTCTGATTATCCATATTAACCAGCTTGCGGCAGGGGATTTGTCAGGCACGCCGCCTGACGTTGTGCGCTTTAACCGTGAAATCAGCCAGCTCAGCGGCAGTATTACCGCCATGCAGCGCGGGCTCCAGCAACTGGTGACCCAGGTCAGCGAGGCCACTACCTCCATGGTTGAAAATATCGGATCGCTTGCGCAGGGGAATCAGAAGCTTTATCAGCAGTCTACGCGACAGGCCAAAGAGCTGGAGGAGGTGACCGCACACATCGCCGATCTCGAAACCCACGTTGAGGGGAACACGGGTTATGCAAAACTCGCCCGCTCGCGCGCGGATGAAGCCCGACAGGCTGCCGCTGGTGGGGAGCAAATGATGTCAGCGATGAATGGCTCGATGCAGACGATCGTCGACCGATCCTCAGAGATGCGCGGGATCGTCGCGATGATCGACAGCGTGGCGTTTCAGACCAACATTCTCGCCCTCAATGCTGCCATTGAAGCCGCCCATGCAGGAGAGCAGGGGCGCGGATTTGCTGTGGTTGCCCGGGAAGTGGGGCTGTTGGCCAGAAAAAGCAGTCACTCTACGCAAACCATCCAGGCGCTAATTAACCACTCGCTACAGGGCATTGAAGAAGGTTCTCAGGTGGTAAACCGTCTGGAAGAGAATTTGCAACAGGTCACCGGGCTGGTGGCGAATCTGAGCAGCCTGCTGAATGATATTTCGCTGGCCACCCTGAATCAGGGGGACAGCATTCATCAGATGACCCGTCAGCTTCAGGCGCTGAATCAGGTATCGCGTCGGACAGATGTGCTGGTTAGCGAAGCGTCAAATGCCTCTGAGCGCCTGCATCAGCAGTCCGATCTTTTGTTGCAGGCCGTCTCGCGTTTTCGTCTCCCTGCCTGACGTGACGTATCAGCCTCTGTTATACTCGCAGCCCGTTTTAGCCTGAGGGCAAGGAGCAAAGTGTGGCTGCGGTCATCCATAATGAGATGCTGGACGAGATTCTGGCGCAGGTTCGTCCGTTACTGGGGCAGGGTAAGGTTGCCGATTACATTCCCGCGCTGGCTTCGATCAGCGGTAATAAGCTCGGTATCGCCATTTGTACTGTCGACGGTCAGCGTTTTCAGGCGGGAGACGCGCTTGAGCGCTTTTCGATTCAGTCGATCTCAAAAGTGCTTAGCCTCGTTGCCGCCATGCGCCAGTATGACGAGCAGGAGATCTGGCAGCGGGTGGGCAAAGATCCGTCCGGTCAGCCGTTCAACTCCCTTCTCCAGCTGGAAATCGAACAGGGTAAGCCGCGTAACCCGTTTATTAACGCCGGGGCGCTGGTGGTGTGCGATATGCTGCAAAGCCGGCTGAGCGCGCCGCGCCAGCGGATGCTCCAGATTGTGCGGCAGCTTTCCGGCGTGCAGGACATCGCCTACGATCCGGTGGTAGCGCGCTCTGAGTTTGAACACTCTGCACGTAACGCCGCCATCGCCTGGCTGATGAAGTCCTTCGGCAACTTTCATAATGACGTTGCCACGGTGCTGCAAAACTATTTTCATTACTGCGCGCTGAAGATGAACTGCGTCGAACTGGCGCAGACTTTTCTGTTTCTGGCGCATCAAGGCCATGCCCCGCATCTGGGCGAGGACGTTGTCTCCCCGATGCAGGCCCGGCAGATCAACGCCTTAATGGCAACCAGCGGAATGTATCAGAATGCCGGGGAGTTTGCCTGGCGCGTGGGGCTGCCGGCTAAATCCGGCGTTGGCGGTGGGGTCGTGGCGATTGTCCCTCACGAGATGGCGATTGCCGTCTGGAGCCCGGAACTGGACGAGACCGGAAATTCACTGGCGGGCGTGGCGGCGCTGGAACAGCTGACCAAACGCCTTGGACGGTCCGTATACTGATGTCCACGTTAGATCCTCTGTTCGCGCGCCTGGCTCGCTCCACGTTCCGTTCACGATTTCATTTAGGGACGAAAGAGCGGCAATACTGCTGGGATAAGGGCGCGGAGACTATCGATAAGCATGCCGCCGATTTTGTCGCCGCGCGGCTGGCGCCTGCACACCCGGTGAATGACGGTAAGCAGACGCCGATGCGCGGCCATCCGGTTTTTATCGCCCAGCATGCCACGGCAACCTGCTGTCGGGGCTGTCTGGCTAAGTGGCACGCTATCCCGCAGGGCGTGCCGCTGAGTGCGCAGCAACAACAGTATATCGTCAACGTAATCCATCATTGGCTGGTCATAGAGGTAAATCGTGCCTCCTGAACTGACAATGTCTCTGTTTAAGCTACGCTTTTACTAATGCTCAGCGTCAGGAGACGTTATGAAGGCACCTCAAATTCCCGTGAATGAAGCGGAGCGCATGAATGCTCTGCGCGAGTCCGGTCTGCTTGAGATCGACAATTACCCCGCGTTTGATCGTCTTACGCGGCTGGCAACACGCTTTTTCAGGGTGCCGCTTGCGATGATTACGCTGGTGGATGATCACGCCGTGATCGTGAAGTCTGCCGATGGGCGGGTACCCGTCAGCCAGCCTCGCGAACTCTCGTTTTGTGGTCATACGATCCTGGGGGACGCGCCGCTGGTGGTGGGGGATACGCTGCGGGACGAACGCTTTGCGGACAACCCGCAGGTGGCGGGAGAGCCTGGCGTGCGCTTTTATGCCGGTTACCCGCTGCGTTTACGTGACGGGGCGTGCGTAGGCTCGTTGTGTCTCATTGATTACGCACCGCGTGAGTTTTCGGCGGCGGATTCCGCCGTACTGGCCGATCTCAGCGCACTGGCAGAGGATGAGTTTGCAGCCGTTAGCGCGGCCACAACCGATGAACTCACGGGGCTGTTTAACCGTCGCGGGTTTAACCAGTTTGCGCAGTTTGCACTGTCGGTTTCGCAGCGTCGGGCAGAACCCTTAACCCTTGGCTGGCTGGATCTGGACCATTTCAAAACCATTAACGATCGCTTCGGACATCAGGAGGGGGACAAAGCTCTGAAAGCGATGGCCGCCCTGATGCGTTCCTCGTTCCGCGAGGCCGATCTGCTGGTACGTTTCGGGGGAGATGAGTTCGCGGTGCTGTTTGCGGATACCGATGAGCCTGGCGCCTGGATCGCGATGCAGTATCTCGTGGAACAAACGGAAAAGTATAACGCGCGTCAGCTGCATCCCTGGTCGTTACAGTTCTCCTGGGGACTGAGCGAGTTCGATCATCACCGCAACGATATGCAGGCATGGCTAAAACACGCGGATGCGCAAATGTACGCCATGAAGCGGCAACACCACGGCGAGAAATGACATAACGAAATCCTATGTCATCACTTATTGCGTTACAAAAATGTTAATAGCAAAGTGGAGAGATTCAACCTAAGGACGCGCAATGAACTCTCCCATGCTGATTAAACCTCTCTCCCGGCAGGACATCCTCACCCACATCGATGCCCTGAACGATATTCTCGTCAACTGTGTCAACGGCGGCGCCTCCGTCAGCTTTATGCTGCCTTTTTCTGCCGGGAAAGCCCAAACCTTCTGGCTCAGCGTCGCTGACAGCGTCGGGCGCGACGAGCGTACCGTCCTGGGCTGTTTTGATGCGGAGCAGGGGCTGGTTGGCACGGTCCAGCTGATCACCGATCAGCCTGAAAACCAGCCGCACCGTGCAGATGTCGCGAAACTGCTGGTTCATGAGAACGCGCGCCGTAAAGGGGCGGCAATGGCGCTGATGGAAGCCCTGGAGGCGGTTGCACGTGAAAAAGCGCTTACGGTACTGGTGCTTGATACCTCAACCGGCAGCGGCGCGGAGACGTTTTACCAGAGAGCAGGCTGGCAAAAGGCGGGGGAAATCCCACGCTACGCCCTGATGCCGAACGGGGACATGACGGCGACCTCGGTGTTCTATAAATTTCTGTGATTATTTTTCACCATCGCATCCTGAGTTGATCCAGACAGGGGTTATGGTCCTGAAGTTTTGATAAGTTATCACACCAATCTTATCAGGCTGTATGACTAATCATAAAGGACCTCCATTGTGAACACACTCAACCGTCGTGATTTCCCCGGTGCGCGCTACCCTGAACGTATCATCCAGTTTGGCGAAGGTAACTTCCTGCGCGCGTTCGTTGACTGGCAAATCGACCTCTTAAACGAGCATACCAATCTCAATGCCGGTGTGGTGATTGTGCGGCCGATCCAGAGCGATTTTCCGCCGTCCCTGAGCACCCAGGATGGTCTGTATACAACGATTATTCGCGGTCTGAATGAGCAGGGGGAAGCGGTAAGCGATGCGCGTCTTATTCGTTCCGTGAATCGTGAAATCAGCGTCTACAGCCAGTACGATGAATTTCTGAAGCTCGCCCATAACCCGGACATGCGGTTTGTCTTCTCCAATACCACGGAGGCGGGGATCAGCTATCACGCGGGGGATAAGTTTGACGATGCGCCAGCTGTCAGCTATCCGGCCAAACTGACGCGTCTGCTGTTCGAGCGTTTTACCCACTTTAACGGGGCAGCGGATAAAGGCTGGATTATCATTCCTTGCGAACTCATCGACTACAACGGCGATGCCCTGCGTGAACTGGTGCTGCGCTATGCACAGGAGTGGGCGCTGCCGGCGGCATTCATTGCGTGGCTGAATGATGCTAACACTTTCTGTTCGACGCTGGTTGACCGCATTGTTACCGGCTATCCGCGTGATGAGGTGGCAGAGCTGGAAGCCGGGCTGGGCTATCACGACAGCTTCCTCGACACGGCGGAACATTTCTATCTGTTTGTTATTCAGGGGCCGAAATCACTTGCAGCTGAACTGCGCCTGGATAAATACCCACTCAACGTCCTGATTGTTGACGATATCAAACCGTATAAAGAGCGTAAGGTGGCGATCCTCAACGGCGCGCACACGGCGCTGGTTCCGGTCGCTTTTCAGGCCGGCCTGGATACGGTAGGGGAAGCCATGAACGACGCGGAAATTTGCGCGTTCGTAGAGAAGGCTATTTATGAGGAGATCATACCGGTCCTGGATCTGCCGCGCGACGAGCTGCACTCCTTCGCCAGTGCCGTAACGGGACGTTTCCGTAATCCGTACATTAAGCATCAGCTGCTGTCGATTGCACTGAACGGGATGACCAAATACCGCACCCGCATTCTGCCGCAACTGCTGGCAGGGCAGAAGGCGACCGGCAAACTGCCAGCACGCCTGACCTTTGCCCTGGCGGCGCTGATTGCGTTCTACCGCGCCGAACGCAACGGTGAGCCTTATCCGGTGCAGGACGATGCGCACTGGCTTGAACGTTACCAGCAGTTGTGGACGCAACATCACGACAAACAGGTCACTACCCGTGAGCTGGTATCGTCGGTGTTAAGCGTGAGCGAGCACTGGGAGCAGGATCTGACTCAGGTGAACGGACTGGTAGAACAGGTTGCGCAGGATCTGGATGCGATTTTAAGCAAAGGCATGCGCGATGCGGTGAAACCGCTCAGCTAATCATGATGCCCGGCGTTTGCCGGGTTTTTTACAGACCCTATTTAGTTACAACATACTATGTGCTCTTTTTTTAAAAACCACATGCAGCACCGTGCGCGTAAAGCTTTGCAGGTCAGAAAATGCAATGAGTTATTAACATGCTTGCAACCGTGAGGGTGATCACGTTTAATAGCCGCGCTCTTTACTTTTCTGAAGCTGATTATGATTGTTCGTCCTCAACAGCACTGGCTGCAACTGATTTTTGTCTGGCATGGTTCGGTACTTCCCAAAATTTATACCCGACTGCTGCTTAACTTCCTGCTTTCCATCGCCGTGATTGTCATGCTGCCGTGGTATACCTCGCTGGGCATTCGGTTTACCGTCGCGCCGTTCAGCATTCTGGGTGTGGCTATTGCCATCTTCCTGGGATTCCGTAATAACGCCTGTTATTCCCGCTACGTTGAGGCACGTCTGCTTTGGGGGCAGTTGATGATAGCGGCGCGCTCGCTGTTTCGCGAGGTAAAAAACACCTTACCGGATGATAAACATCTCGGCGAGTTTGTACGCCTGCAAATCGCCTTTGCTAACTGTCTACGTATGACCCTGCGCAGAGAAACCAATGCCGATCAGCTGTCTCGCTATCTGGCGCCTGACGATTTACGCAACGTGATGGGCGCCAACTCACCGGCGAACCGTATCCTGCTGATCATGGGGGAATGGCTGGCCGTGCGGCGGCGTAGCGGGCAGCTTTCAGACATCCTGTTTCACAGCCTCAACAACCGCCTGAATGACATGTCCATCGTGCTGGCTGGCTGTGAGCGTATCGCCAATACGCCAGTCCCGTTTGCCTATACGCTGATCCTGCACCGGACGGTGTATCTGTTCTGCATCATGCTGCCGTTTGCGCTGGTTGTGGATCTGCATTACATGACGCCCTTTGTCTCTGCGCTGATTTCGTACACTTTTATCTCGCTGGACACGCTGGCGGAAGAGCTGGAAGATCCGTTTGGGACAGAAGATAACGATCTGCCGCTGGACGCCATCTGCAACATGATGGAGCGCGATCTGTTGCAGATGAACGATGAAGAGAACATCCCTGAAAGACTGATGCCGGATAAGCATTATCAGCTGACCTGACGGGCATTCCACTCATCGCGGGTGATTTCCCACAGCTCCGAATCCAGCAGGCCGCTGACATAGGCTTTCTTCTCCGTCCTGATGAGCCGCATGCCGCTGCTGTCTGAAATACGTCGGGAGCGGCTGTTGGCCGCCGCTTTCGGCGCGCGTAACACCGGTTTATTGAGCGTATTGAACCAGTAATCCGTGGCCGCAATACTCGCCTCGCGCATATATCCCTGGCCCTGAAATTCCGGTGCGAGCCAGAAGCCCCGGTTGTTGTCCTCCACGTCATACAGGCAAATCAACCCCATCAGTTCGTCAGGCGCTTCGCGACGGCGAATCGTCCAGAACCACGCAATCCCTTTGGCCATATCGGGTAGTGCAACGTTGTTAACATAATTTTCTGCACCGTTTTCCGGGTAGGGCCAGGGGACTGAAGCCACCATATAGCGGACAATTTCCCAGCGCGGATAGCGTTGCTGGATCTGGACGGCATCTTCTGCAATCAGGGGGCGTAATATCAGGCGCTCGGTGGTAAGCGTGGGTATGGTCATCCGCTGATCTCCATAATTAAGCGTTATGCTTTTGTTTGGGTTCTGGTATTTTCATCTTAATAACATTCTGTTCCGATGTACTGTACTAAAACGATGTTGAGTTAACGTAATCAACCTGCTTGAAAAGGAGAAGGGTATGGTTTTACCTGGGATAAACCTTGATAAAAACTTACCGGGCTACGATTTTGCGAAAATGTCGGGAGTTGGGGCTGCGGATTTCGATTTTAAAGCGCTTGGTGCCGCCATGGACTGTCATCGTGAATTTGCTCACGCGGGTATCATTTACTCTGCCGGCCCCCAACGCTTCCTGGTGCGACCCGGCAAAAGACATCCTCAAGGGCAAAGTGGAATAGTAACGCATGTTATCGTGACCAAAGCCTCCTCGTTTCCGTCTGCTTCCACAGCAGGAAAAGTATTGAGTGATGCAGTTTCATCTACTTCCATGGGAACTGAAATTGCCTCAACCGTTCTGTCATGTGGAGCGATGATCATAACTGGCGGAGTGATGCTCGCTGGAACAGCAGCAACTCCCCTTACCGCAGGCGGGGGAAGCGTACTGGTCGCTATTGGCTACGCCGGAACGGCTGCCACCGGTCTGCAATGTGTGAATGGCCTTTATCGAATTTATGATTTGGTTGAAAATGACGGTGCCAATGTCGCCTGGCTGGATACTCAGGACTGGTATGTCGCGACATCCACTTCCTTAGATGTCATTTCTCTGGCAAGCGCAGGCGGTGCACTTAAAGAGGCTGTTACTACCTGGCGCGCTATGAAATCCGTTTCGTCCTTGAAAGCAACCGAGTGGCTAAAAAGTTATCCTCGTCAGGACCGTGCTCGACTGACTGAATTAATTATTCGCGCTCAAAACCCTGGTATAAGCAATAAAGAAGTCAAAGCGCTTATTCGAGCAGGCTTTTATCCAAAACGATTCCCATCGGGTCCTGTTCAGGTTGAGCTCACCAGGCAATTAAGTCAAGTTGTAACGAGTGCCGCGGCGCTTGCAGGAAGCGCTGTAAGCGGAGTTATTGCCGCTCCGGGGAACATACCTCGCACCAGTAAATACATTATCGGTACTATCCAGTCACTGGCGGTTTTCTGATGAAAATTCTGCACTTGTTAACCGGACACGTTTCTTACGAGCTCCTGCAACACGGAAAACGGATTGAGGACGCTATTGCCCGTCATGACAATGATTTATTAAACCATTCCACACCCGAACTGGAGCGGTATTTTTCACGCCCGCTTAGTGAGCTGCCACGGCAAAATGCTTATCCGGTAGCGATATTATTACCGCTATTTCTGGTGATTTTTGCGTTTAATTTGCTGCCATTTCTCCAGACAATATCCAGTATGCCGCCAACGCTACATGCACTCAGTTTTTTTGTCCCATCGCTAGCGATACTTATCTTCCTGATGCTCGCGAGTGCCTTCCTTGCCCGGGGATACACTTCAGGACTAACAGGGTTTTTAGCGCTTTTCATCATCCTGCTGACATTAACGGTACTGCAATGGCTTCACTATCTGACCATTTCTGACGGCAGTAGCTGGCAGCTGATCATTGCAACGATCGCTTTGGTAATTAGCCGTATGGTGTTAAACAGTCGAGGCTTTGTGCTGTTCACGCTATATTGTCGTTCGAAGCGTCTTGCCACGCTGGCTCGCATCATGCGCCTGAAGAGCAGTAAGGATAATGTGAGGAACACATGACACTCATCGTACGCCCGTTACAGGCAGAAGATTACCCACAGTGGCGACCGCTGTGGGATGGCTATACCCATTTTTATGAGTGCTACCTTGACGAGTCCGTTACCACGACCACCTGGGACAGGGCGCTCGCAGATTCATCACCCCTGTTTTGCCGGGTCGTGGAGAAAGACGGCAGCGTCATCGGCTTCGCCATGTGTGTCCTGCATGAAGGGACCTGGTCAACCGCGCCCGTTTGCTATCTGGAAGATCTGTTTGTTGACGCTGCCGAACGTGGCGCAGGGGCGGGTAAAGCGCTTATCGACGCCCTGATCGATGAGGGTAAGCGGGAAGGGTGGTCAAAACTCTACTGGGTAACCCGCATGCACAATCCGGCGCGTAAGCTGTATGACCACTATGGTGAAGCCGACGATTACGTCCGGTACCGAATCACCCCTTAACCGGGTTTGTATCACACTGTATCTGCGTCTGTGATACATACACAGGTATGCAATAAAGCCGCATCCGCACACATCCTTTATACAAACGCATGGTGTTATATCTCCGTCAACTGAACTCACCCGGAGATAACATCATGTTTAACAAACTCGCATACTCAGCAGTCGCCCTGACCGTTTCGATTGGCACCGTGATGTCCTGTCAGGCGGAAGCGATGGGCAAGGATTACGCGTCGGCCTTCAACCAGGTAAAACAGATTAACGCTGGCGATCTTAACGTCGGTTATGTCGATATCGGGCCGAAAGAGGGGCAACCGGTGATCCTGCTGCATGGCTGGCCGTACGACATTCACAGCTACGCTGAAGTGGCCCCCGCGCTGGCCGCGAAAGGGTATCGTGTCATTGTGCCGTCCCTGCGCGGGTACGGCACCACGCGCTTTATTTCTGATAAAACACCGCGAAACGGCCAGCCTTCGGCAATGGCGAAAGATATCGTTAATCTGATGGACGCCCTGAACATCAAACAGGCGGTGTTTGCCGGTTATGACTGGGGAGCGCGTACCGCGGATATCGTTGCGGCGCTCTGGCCGGAACGGGCGAAATCGCTGGTCTCGGTGAGTGGCTATCTGATCAGTAGTCAGGCGATTGGGAAACAACCATTACCGCCGAAGGTAGAGGTTCAGTGGTGGTATCAGTTCTATTTCGCCACGCCGCGCGGTGCGGAAGGCTATGCTAAAAATACGCACGATTTTGCCCGGTTGATCTGGTCCCAGGCTTCGCCGGACTGGAAATTCAGCGATGCCACCTTCAATGCCAGCGCCAAATCCCTCGATAACCCGGACCACGTTGCCGTCACGCTCAGTAATTACCGCTGGCGTCTGGGTCTGGGTCTGGAAAAAGGGGAGCCTAAATATGACGCCTACGAACAAAAACTGGCGACGCTGCCGAACATTACGGTGCCGACCATCACCATCGAAGGCGGTAATAACGGGGCGCCACACCCTGCACCTGCGGCCTATGCCGGGAAATTTACCGGAAAATATGAGCACCGTACTTTCGGCGCAACGGTGGGCCACAACCCGCCGCAGGAAGATCCGCAGGACTTTGTTAAAGCAGTTGTCGACGCGGATAAGCTCTGATATGTGCTATTTTCAATCCGTTACCTCTTAATCAGGAGCCTGCGGTGGAGCATATTGATCACATCCTTGTCGTCGATGACGACAGGGATATTCGTGAACTGATTGTCGATTACCTCGTGAAATCCGGCTATCACGCCTCTGGTGCGGCGAACGGAAAAGAGATGCGCATGGTGCTCGACAAACAGCATATCGACCTGGTGGTGCTGGACGTGATGATGCCCGGCGATGATGGCCTGACGCTGTGTCGACAGCTGCGCAGCAGCAGGCATAAGGATCTGCCGATCCTGATGCTTACCGCGCGCAATGAAGACACGGACCGGATCCTGGGGCTGGAGATGGGCGCGGACGATTACGTGGTGAAACCGTTTGTGGCCCGCGAGCTGCTGGCGCGTATTAAAGCCATCCTGCGTCGTTTTCGCACTATGCCGCCTAATCTTCAGGTCACCGAGGCAGGGCGTCTGGTGGGCATGTGCGTGACTGGGCGAAGAAATATCAGTCTGAAGGTCTGGTGGTGATTGGCGTCCACACCCCGGAATACCCCTGGGAAAAGCCGTTATCATCGGTGAAAAACGCGGTCAACAAATGGCCGTTGCCGTACCGCGTAGTGACGGATAATAACTACAAAATCTGGAGCGCGTTCGGAAATCAGTACTGGCCCGCACATTACTATTTCGATGCGAAAGGGCAACTGCGTTATACCGCGTTTGGCGAAGGGAGCTATGACAAGCAGGAGGCCGTGATTCAGCAGTTGCTCAAGGAAGCGCGTTCCTGATCCGGCTTACGGAACCCGCTGAGCCACCAAAAACAGGCGCGGAAAAGCCAGCAGTATCTGCCCGTTCTCCTGGAGCGGATACTGCTCTTCCAGCAGCTCAAGGTAGCGTTTCAGATAGTTTTTCTGCTCGCTTTCGTTGAGTTCCTGTAACCACGGGCGTAACCCTGTAGCGCTGACCCAGTCAATAATCGCCTGATGAGAGCTCATCTGATGGAAGTAAGTGGTGCGCCAGATATCCACGTCGCATCCCGCTTCCGTCAGAATATCGTAGTAGGCATGGATACCCGGCAATGGCTCGCGGCCACGATCGGGGTAGCCCTGTTCCCAGGCAACTTCACGCATCAGGGCGTGCGTCGGCTCAAGCCAGTTGTCAGGCATTTGCACCGCCAGCACGCCGTTTAACTGGAGCAGTGAAACCAGATGTGGCAGAAGGTGGTAATGGTCCGGGATCCATTGCAATGAGGCGTTGGCGTAGATCAGGCTGAGCGGCTGGTCAGGTTTGTAGTGCCGGATGTCCGCCTCAACAAAGTGGCAGTCTGGCAGGGCCTGTCGGGCTTCCTCCAGCATGGCCGGGGAGTTATCCACGCCGGCGATCTGCGCAGAAGGCCAGCGCTGTTTCAGCAGCGCGGTGCTGTTGCCTGGCCCGCAGCCCAAATCCACGCCAGAGGTTATGTCAGCTAGCGGCACCCGGGCGAGTAACTCAGCGGCGGGACGTGTGCGTTCTGCGCTGTACTGTAGATAAAGAGAGGGATCCCAGTCGGCCATTTTCGCATCTCCATGTTGAGGTGTTCAGCAAGAATAGCACAGGCAAATACCTGCGCCGGGGCAGGTATCTGGCTAATGGTGAGATTATAAAATGCCTTTGAGGGCCAGGTGATAGAGCAGCATGATGGTTTTTCCGTCGACAATCTGCCCATTTTCAATGCCCCGAAGCGCGTCGTCCAGCGTCATTTCCAGTACGTCGATATCTTCTCCCTCTGCTTTAACGCCGCCGCCCGCGCTGGTCCGATCCTGCGGATGATATTCCGCCAGATAGAAGTAGAGTTTCTCGGTAACCGAGCCCGGGCTCATATAGGCCTCAAAAATTTTCTCTACGCGCGTCACCTTATACCCGGTTTCTTCTTCCGCTTCGGCCTTAATCCGGCTTTCCGGGTCAAGGTTATCGAGCAACCCGGCGGCCGCCTCAATGAGATCCTCTTCGTGACCATTTATAAACACCGGGAAACGGAACTGACGCGTCAGAATGACGGTTTTGCTGTCGCGATTATAGAGCAGGATCGTCGCGCCATTCCCCCGGTCATACACTTCACGCTCTTGTCGCTGCCAGTCGCCATCGCTGCGCTGGAGGTCAAAAGTATATTTTTTCAGGTTATACCAGTTGTCGGACAACGTTTCGCTGTTGATAATGCGTATATCTGCACGTTTTGATTGCACGTTTGGCTCTCCTCTCGTAGAGTAAGCATCATAAACAGCACTATCGTGCAAATACAAGGCATATCGTGCAACAACAGGAATAATTCATGCTCACAAGCCAGCGTAAACAGTTGATTCTGGAAAAACTGGAGGCGGAAGGTCAGGTCCAGTCTACTGCGCTCAGCCTCTTTTTCTCGGTGTCTGAGGACACTATCCGCCGGGATTTACGTGAACTGGCGGCAGAAGGGCGTTTGCAACGTGTTCACGGCGGCGCACTGCCAGCATCGTCAGCGATTGCGCCTTTTGCCGAGCGTCAGTCCGTTAAAATGGATGCAAAAAAACGCGTGGCACGGAGAGGCGCGCAGCTCATTTCACCGGGGCAGGTGGTGATCATTGATGGCGGGACGACCACCTCCGAACTTATTACGTTCTTACCACCCGATTTACGGATAACCGTGGTGACGCACAGCCCGGGTATCGCTTTGGGGCTGGTCGACCATCCATGCATAGAGGTGATCCTGATTGGTGGTCGTTTGTATAAACACTCCATCGTCACGGTCGGCGCGGCCGCTATTGAAGGCATCAATAATATTCATGCGGATCTGTTCTTCATGGGGGTCACCGGCGTCCATCCTGAGGCCGGGCTGACCACCGGAGATTACGAAGAAGCGTGCATCAAACGTGCATTTTCCGGCAGAGCGGCGGAAACGGTGGTATTGGCCTCACCGGAAAAGATCAACACGGCCTCGGCGTTTGTGATTGGCGACCTGTCGCTGGTGAATACGCTGGTTGTTGAAAACACAACGGATGAACGCTGGGTGAGCGCTCTGAAAGAAAAGGGCGTTGCGGTGATCGCAAGCCAGTAAATATCTGCTTTTTTGCCAGCCTGACCGCGTGGCTGTCAAACAGACAAAGGTTATCCTTCACGCGGATTTCTAGACTAAGGCTTTCATCTGTTTAAGGACAAGCCATGAAAGCGGTCTCCATTCTGACGTGCGGCGCGGACCCAACCGCGCAACGCCTGTCAACGTCTGCCATTCAGCAGGCCATAAATAGGGCTCAACAGAACGATGTCATTGTTATTCCGCAAGGCCGTTTTCTGACCGGAGCACTGTTCCTGAAAAGCGGTGTTTCGCTTCGCCTGGACGCTGGCGCACAGCTCGTTGGAAGCCAGGATCTGGCTGATTATCCGTTGATAAACACCCGGGTGGCGGGCATTGATATGCGCTGGCCGGCAGGCATTATTAATATCATCGATTGTGAAAACGTCAGTATTACCGGTACAGGCACGATAGACGGGCAGGGTGTTATCTGGTGGCGACGCTTCTGGGGCGATGACGAGCGCAGCGGCATGGTCGGCGATTACAGCGCCAGAGGATTGCGCTGGGTGGTTGATTACGACTGTCAGCGCCCGCGCAATATTCTGGTCTTTGAAAGCCAGAGCATTCTGCTGCGTGATTTTACCAGTCGGGAGTCCGGATTCTGGAACGTGCACCTTTGTTATTCGCGCCATATCACGGTTGAGGGCGTGAAAATCAGCAATTCTGCGGGGCCGAGCACCGACGGGATTGATATCGATTCCTGTGAACAGGTGCGGGTTGAACGCTGCATTGTTTCCTGTAATGACGACAATATCTGCATAAAATCAGGACGAGGACGCGAAGCGGCGCAAAAAGCACGTACAGCACGGGATATCGTGGTTCGCGGATGTACGCTGAATAAGGGGTCCGGGATCACGCTGGGGAGCGAAACTTCAGGCGGCATTGAACGCGTCCTGATAGAAGATAACGCGTTTAACGGTACGGGCGTCGGGTTTCGCATTAAGTCGGCCCGCAACCGGGGCGGATTTATCCGTGATATCACCGTCCAAAATTTACATCTTACGGACGTACGTTTCCCGGTGCTGATCCAGCTGAACTGGTTTCCGCAGTACAGCTATGGCGACCGGGGAAATTTATCTGATAAACCAGAACACTGGCGCAAGCTGGCTGAAGGTGTTGAGGACGAAGCCGGCCTTACTGCGGTCAGCGGACTGACGATTAAAAATATGTCGGCGCATCGCTCAGACAACAAATATTTCTCGCGTGCATTTTTCATTGAGGGGTATCCGGAGCGTCCTGTGATCGGGTTAACGCTGGACGGAATTTTGATTGACGCGTCAGAGTTCGGGAAAATTTCCGGTGTGGATGGGTTGCGCTTTAAGGATGTGCAGGTGACTGCCGTGGAGAACACGCAAGACCGTAACGACAGTTATGAGCGTTGATGTATTGCACGGTGAAGGCGTTAACGTTACTGTTAGAGAGCTACAAGTAAAGAAATCAGGGGCTTACCGTGAAGAAAGAGATAAAAACACTGGAATCGAGACAGATTTATCGTAACCGCTGGATGTCGCTAAAGGAAGACCGGATTCTGAGAGCCGATGGGAGCGAGGGGCTTTATTCCGTCATTGAAAAAGATGATTTCGTGGTCATCATTCCGGTTGAGAATGATGAAATCTATCTGGTTGAACAATACCGATACCCTCTGGGCCAGAGAACCACAGAACTCCCTCAGGGAAGTTGGGAATGTTCTCGCGACGCTGCACCTGAAGACGTTGCCAGAGGCGAGCTTAAAGAAGAAACCGGGTTAAGCGCCGGGAAAATGGAGTACGTCGGTTATCAAAAGCTCGCACAGGGTTATTCAGCCCAGGGTTATCATATTTACCTTGCCACGGAGCTGACATTTACCGGCCAGCAACTGGAGGAGGAAGAATACGGCCTGACGGTGAAAAAAATTAAAATTAGTGCCTTTGCTCAATTAATACGTGACGGCAAAATCACTGACGCCACCTCACTTACGGCATTCCTGCTGGCGAGAACAAAAAATATGTTCTCTTAATCATAACGTTTTAGATTAATATTAAGTCTCCACATCATTGTCAAAGCCAAGTTCAGATGTCCGGGGCAGCGAAAAGCTCAAATATTTGCTCTGTGCCAGGAGCGGACGTTAATGTCAATGCTCTCAGGCGGAGGCACACCAGAAATGGCTGCCTCCTGATAAAATGGTGTTATTGCTTGGAGGTTATTTTTCATATCCGTATAAATTAATCCTACCTGACAAGTACTCACCTAAATATACTTCACTGATTTTACTGAAGCCTTTCTTTGTAACTTCAGTTTCTAACCATTCACTGTCTTTATTAAGGATTTCTAGCAGGTCATGGTTGGCCAAACCGTCCACTATAATTGGATAGCGTATATTTTCATCGCCACTTTGTATGATGGTTAATTGCCCATTTTGTTCGAGAACGACGCGTTTTAGTTGTTCTATTTCATAAATTCCATTTGCTCTTAATTTGAACATTAGATCATTTGCAGAAACACCATTCCGTAAACACTCCTTAACATTAACACTGCCATTGTGTACTAAGGTAATCGGTTTCCCATCAATTATCCTTTTAATTAATCGATTGTTTTCCTTCAGGAATTTAAGAGCGAAGACCAAAAGAGTCCATATGATTAGTACCAGAATAAATTGAAGAACCGATATAGATTCGTTGTAAATTACGCCCCCTATAATTCCCCCCAGCACATAGTTTTGAACCTGGTCCATTGCAGATGAGGGGGCCAGATTTCCTTTTCCCATAAGATTTATTTGAACAATTAAACACAGTATCCCCAGGCCTAACTTTATTATGATAGGTAAATAAATTATCATTTCCACACCTCAGTTTGTTATGATTTCTATTTCTGGGTTTACTAACGAAACCTCTACTAAATTGTATGTTTTTTGATCTGGGCTCAAATTGACGCGATAAAAAACATCACCAATTTTAACGATAATGCCATCAGAGAGTTGTACGGAACTGGAAAATATAGCATTTACATTCACATCTTTTTTTTGTGATAGGAGCCTAACAAAATTAACCATTTGCGAGGATTGGGAATGTATATTTTGACTATCAGTATAATCAGCATACTGAACACCAGAAATGAAGAGCAAAAACAAGAAAACTATGATTGTTAAGTCACGATATTTGGTTTGCAGGCGATGACGCATATACAGGCTAAAAACAACGATCAAGATAAATAAAGTACTAAATATAACTATGTATTTTAAATAGTCATTGATATTAGACTGCATTTGTAGATAATCTATGCTATAAAATTTCATATAAGTTCAATCCCTAACCCCTCAAAACCACATTTTATTATAGTAAAACATTTCCATTTATTAGTTATCAGCTGAAATTGATCATTATCCTTAAGCCAACTATGTTGACTTGCTTGTTATGACTCAAGGCATCTCAATGTTAGTAGCATTCAGAACTTCCGTTCTTCGCTCATGTCGGGCATTTATCATTCTTCCATACAGGTCACTCACTACCGGAAAAAGAATTCAGAGTATAAATAATCTTCTAACGTTTGTCCTGAACCAGCTTAATAAACTAAGGAATCTGCCCGAGGCGCTTGTTGTCCACGATAGCAGCCTAATCAATTTCCTGAATACGATTATAAGTGGAGTAGGGAAGGATGACTCCGTTTAGCCTGAGTTCTTTCCGGCCATCCGGGTAATGCCAGACCTCAATGTACTTCCCAATATTTTGACAGGTGAACATCGTGCAGTTCTTTGTGTTCCTCGCTGGCAGCGTAGGCCCAAAGTCAGTATAGCGTTCGCGGATAATATTGAATGCGTACCGGGCAAGACCATCCGGTAGTTGATTATTGCCGGGTTTCCCGCGACGACGGCCAGCCATACCCAGTGGGCCAGATTCATTGTAACGCAACAGAAGGCGTTCTGAAATATCAAGGCGCTGCGCGGCCATCAGTGTGGTCAGAGGCTGGACGACAACGTCCTGAATGATTTTGAGTCGGTTAACTTTGTCCATAGTGAAAAACTCCGCTGCGTGTGCCGTCACTAGAATCCCTCGATGGTGAATCTATGTGATGTACACTTAACTTATCCTTATCCCAGAACGGACATTACAATTTTGCTGTTACAACCTTTGTCAAGGCTCAATTGAAATGTCCGTTATCCAGCTCAATTAAAATGACCACTTTGATCTCTCATTCTCTTTACTGATAGACTTGGCTTTGTTGAATAAATCAGATTTCGGGTAAGTCTCCCCCGTAGCGGGTTGTGTTTTCAGGCAATACGCACGCTTTCAGGCATACCTGCTTTCGTCATTTTGTTCAGCGCTCGTACCAGGGCCATAGCCTCCGCAACCTGACCATCGTAGTCACGCAGCGTCAGTGAACCCCCGAACAGCTGTTTTACCCGGTACATCGCCGTTTCCGCTATCGAGCGACGGTTGTAATCTGTTGTCCATTTCCACCGCGCATTACTCCCGGTCATTCGCTGATTAGCCACTGCACGGTTACGGTCTGCATATTCACCGGGCCAGTAACCCGCACCTTTTCGGGGTGGGATAAGCGCGCTGATTTTCTTACGCCGCAGTTCATCGTGACAGAGCCGGGTGTCGTAAGCGCCGTCTGCCGATGCTGCCCTGATTTTTCTGTGAGTCTGCCGGATAAGACCCGGGAAGGCTTCTGAGTCCGTCACATTGTTCAGCGACAGGTCTGCACAGATGATTTCATGTGTGTTGCTGTCAACTGCCAGATGCAACTTTCGCCATATACGACGGCGTTCCTGGCCATGCTTTTTGACTTTCCACTCGCCTTCACCAAAGACCTTCAGCCCGGTGGAATCAATCACCAGATGCGCGATTTCACCCCGGGTGAACGTTTTGAAACTGACGTTAACCGACTTTGCCCGCCTGCTGACACAGCTGTAATCCGGGCAGCGTAGCGGAACGTTCATCAGAGAAAAAATGGAATCAATAAAGCCCTGCGCAGCGCGCAGGGTCAGCCTGAATACGCGTTTAATGACCAGCACAGTCGTGATGGCAAGGTCAGAATAGCGCTGAGGTCTGCCTCGTGAAGAAGGTGTTGCTGACTCATACCAGGCCTGAATAGCTTCATCATCCAGCCAGAAAGTTATGGAGCCACGGTTGATGAGGGCTTTATTGTAGGTGGGCCAGTTGGTGATTTTGAACTTTTGCTTTGCCACGGAACGGTCTGCGTTGTCGGGAAGATGCGTGATCTGATCCTTCAACTCAGCAAAAGTTCGATTTATTCAACAAAGCCGCCCCGCAGAGTCCGGAACGCTGATACGGATCCATATCATTAGTAACAGCGAAAGTACTGACATAATACCGAACGTCAGGCGCCAGCCAAGATAATGCCCAAGCCAGGTTCCCAGCGGAACGCCTAGTGAGAGCGCCAGCGGTGTCCCAGCCATGGCTATCGCCATAGCCCGACCCTGATGAAGCGGCTCAACAATTCGGCGTGAAAACCCCGCCAGCAGGCTCCACGCCAGTCCCGCAGCCGCCCCGGCCCCCAAACGCGCTAACAGGGTCAGGTAAACATTTGATGAAAGTGCGGTAATGGTATTAAAAATGAAGAATCCCGCTACGGTCATTAATAAGACATATTTCCGATTCCACGACCGGGTAACGATAGTTAACGGAATAGCGGCAAATAATGACCCGAGGGCGTAGACGGTGACCCACTGGCCTGCGCTAGCCAGCGAAATATTCATTCCCTTACTGATTTCTGGCAATAATCCTGCTGGAATAGTTTCCGTCATGATGCAAATAAATCCGGTCATCGCAAAAGCCATTAATGGCATATAGGGAAATGTGTCATTCATTTTCTGCATTTTGCAATACCGTTAATGTTTAATTAAGCCTGCCAGGTGCGCAGGCTTAGCGCCTAATAGAGTAGATCGTTAGTCAATTAAAGTGCCATGTTCAGTATTGTTTCCGCCACTTCAGCAGTAATTTTTCCATGTTCACCTAATGCGATGTGCCCATGTTCTTTTAACTTGCCGATAACAGCTGAAATATCTTCCGCGCCCAGACCATAATCAGAAAGTCGGGTTTTAACGCCCATCAGTTCAAAAAATTCCACGGTGGCATTGATAGCCTCATCGGCCATTTTTTCGCTATCAGACTCAGGAATATTCCAGACACGCGCACCGTACTGAGCCAGCTTTTCTGCTTTTTCCTTTTTGCACAAGCGCCATAGTGCAGGCATAACGATAGCGAGGGTACGGGCGTGGTCGATTCCGTATAATGCAGTAATTTCCTGGCCAATCATGTGAGAAGCCCAGTCAGTTGGGACACCTGCGCTCAACATTCCATTCAGGGCCATCGTCGCAGCCCACATGATGTTAGCTCTGGCGTCGTAGTTCTGTGGATTTTTAAGGGCTACTGGGCCTTCTTCTTTCAGCGTGCTCAGCAGTCCTTCCGCCAGGCGATCCTGCACCTTAGCGTTAACCGGGTAAGTAATGTATTGCTCAAGAACGTGGACAAAGGCATCAACAACCCCGTTTGCGGTTTGTTGTTCAGGCAGCGTGTAGGTCATTTCCGGTTCGAGCACTGAAAATTTCGGCATAACGTAAGGGGAGGTGAAAAAGAGTTTATCCTGGGTGGTCACCCGATTAATCACCGCCGTGTTATTCATCTCTGAACCCGTGGCCGCCAGGGTCAGCACGCATCCAAAAGGGAGAGCTTGTTTCACCACGCCGCCATAACTCTTGACGATCTCCCATGGATCATTTTCGTAGAGGGCTGCGGCGGCAATAAATTTAGTCCCGTCGATCACTGAACCGCCGCCCACGGCCAGAAGAAAATCAATTTTTTCTGTTCTGACAATCTCAACGGCTTTCATCAGGGTTTCATAATGAGGGTTTGCTTCTACACCGCCAAACTCATAAACCAGGGTGTTTGTCAGGGACTCTTTTACGCGTTTCAATATACCGTGTTTTATAACGCTGCCCCCGCCATAGACAATCATGACCTTTTTACCCTGCGGGACTTCTTGTGCTAACGCAGAAATTTGATCGCGACCAAAAAGAATTTTTACCGGATTATGATAGATAAAATCTTGCATAATGATTACCTCATTTTCAGAATTAAAAGCCGTCACTACAACGAGGACATATTCACGTCGTGGAATATAAAGTACCATTTTGAATTTTATTTATTAATCAACATAAATTTCACTTACTTGTGAAATTTATTTGATAATTAATGACAGACTGGTACGCTGACGTCTCCAGTAGGGACCGAGGAGGAGGAATCGTGTGGATGAATTAAAGGTTTTTTTAACAGTGGCCAGGCTGAAAAGCTTTACCAAAGCCGCAGCTGAAATAGGTGTGACACCCTCAGCCATCAGCCACACGGTGAAATCTCTTGAGGAAAGGCTTGGGATCCGCCTGCTGGCCAGAACCACCCGCAGTATCTCCACTACGGAAGCAGGTGAAAGGCTCATTAACGAAGTTGGCCCGTTAATGGAACAGGTTGATGATGCTATTAGTCGGTTGAGTGAGCTTAGGGAAAAACCCACTGGCGTCATACGCCTCACGGCGGCAGATGATGTTATCCAGTATTTGATCCGTCCTGTATTACCGGACTTTCTGAGTCGCTACCCAGATATTCAGATTGAAATCGGCATTGACTATGGATTTACAGATATTGTTGATCAGCGTTTTGATGCCGGGATTCGTCCGGGCGATGTTCTGAATAATGATATGATTGCCGCAAAAATAAGCCAGAACTGGCGCCAGCTTGTTGTTGCTGCACCAGATTATTTTAAGCGTTATGCTAAGCCCAGGAAGCCGCAGGATCTTTTGAACCACAACTGCATTAACGTCCGCTATTCTGATACGAGTGGATTGTACGCCTGGGAATTCGAGAAAGATGCTCAGAAATTCAGTCTGAAAGTCAAAGGGCAATATATTGCGAACAGCACGATTCATCAGCTCGATGCAGCATTAGACGGGCTGGGGATTGCCTATATTCCCGAGTATGTTGCAGATGGATATATCAAAAGCGGCAAGCTGATTGCTGTTCTGACCGAGTGGTGTCCATATTTTGACGGCTACCATATTTATTATCCTCACCGCCGACAGGATTCTCCTGCGTTTATGGCTTTTCTGCAACTTTTGCGCGACAGGTACAATAATGGAATAAGATAAATTTATGAGTAAAGGATTATGTCCACGATAAGCACCTGGGTCGATTCCTGGGAGGCGGCCATGAGGGTAGGGAAGCGCCGTCCCGTCAAGTCAGCGTAATGCTCTGCCAGTGTTACAACCAATTAACCAATTCTGATTAGAAAAACTCATCGAGCATCAAATGAAACTGCAATTTATTCATATCAGGATTATCAATACCATATTTTTGAAAAAGCCGTTTCTGTAATGAAGGAGAAAACTCACCGAGGCAGTTCCATAGGATGGCAAGATCCTGGTATCGGTCTGCGATTCCGACTCGTCCAACATCAATACAACCTATTAATTTCCCCTCGTCAAAAATAAGGTTATCAAGTGAGAAATCACCATGAGTGACGACTGAATCCGGTGAGAATGGCAAAAGCTTATGCATTTCTTTCCAGACTTGTTCAACAGGCCAGCCATTACGCTCGTCATCAAAATCACTCGCATCAACCAAACCGTTATTCATTCGTGATTGCGCCTGAGCGAGACGAAATACGCGATCGCTGTTAAAAGGACAATTACAAACAGGAATCGAATGCAACCGGCGCAGGAACGCTGCCAGCGCATCAACAATATTTTCACCTGAATCAGGATATTCTTCTAATACCTGGAATGCTGTTTTCCCGGGGATCGCAGTGGTGAGTAACCATGCATCATCAGGAGTACGGATAAAATGCTTGATGGTCGGAAGAGGCATAAATGCCGTCAGCCAGTTTAGTCTGACCATCTCATCTGTAACATCATTGGCAACGCTACCTTTGCCATGTTTCAGAAACAACTCTGGCGCATCGGGCTTCCCATACAATCGATAGATTGTCGCACCTGATTGCCCGACATTATCGCGAGCCCATCTATACCCATATAAATCAACATCCAGGTTGGAATTTAATCGCGGCCTCGAGCAAGACGTTTCCCGTTGAATATGGCTCATAACACCCCTTGTATTACTGTTTATGTAAGCAGACAGTTTTATTGTTCATGATGATATATTTTTATCTTGTGCAATGTAACATCAGAGATTTTGAGACACAACGTGGCTTTGTTGAATAAATCAGATTTCGGGTAAGTCTCCCCCGTAGCGGGTTGTGTTTTCAGGCAATACGCACGCTTTCAGGCATACCTGCTTTCGTCATTTTGTTCAGCGCTCGTACCAGGGCCATAGCCTCCGCAACCTGACCATCGTAGTCACGCAGCGTCAGTGAACCCCCGAACAGCTGTTTTACCCGGTACATCGCCGTTTCCGCTATCGAGCGACGGTTGTAATCTGTTGTCCATTTCCACCGCGCATTACTCCCGGTCATTCGCTGATTAGCCACTGCACGGTTACGGTCTGCATATTCACCGGGCCAGTAACCCGCGCCTTTTCGGGGCGGGATAAGCGCGCTGATTTTCTTACGCCGCAGTTCATCGTGACAGAGCCGGGTGTCGTAAGCGCCGTCTGCCGATGCTGCCCTGATTTTTCTGTGAGTCTGCCGGATAAGACCCGGGAAGGCTTCTGAGTCCGTCACATTGTTCAGCGACAGGTCTGCACAGATGATTTCATGTGTTTTACTGTCAACGGCGAGATGCAGCTTACGCCAGATACGGCGGCGTTCCTGGCCATGCTTTTTGACTTTCCACTCGCCTTCACCGAAGACCTTCAGCCCGGTGGAATCAATCACCAGATGCGCGATTTCACCCCGGGTGGGCGTTTTGAAACTGACATTAACCGACTTTGCCCGCCTGCTGACACAGCTGTAATCCGGGCAGCGTAGCGGAACGTTCATCAGAGAAAAAATGGAATCAATAAAGCCCTGCGCAGCGCGCAGGGTCAGCCTGAACACGCGTTTAATGACCAGCACAGTCGTGATGGCAAGGTCAGAATAGCGCTGAGGTCTGCCTCGTGAAGAAGGTGTTGCTGACTCATACCAGGCCTGAATAGCTTCATCATCCAGCCAGAAAGTTATGGAGCCACGGTTGATGAGGGCTTTATTGTAGGTGGGCCAGTTGGTGATTTTGAACTTTTGCTTTGCCACGGAACGGTCTGCGTTGTCGGGAAGATACGTGATCTGATCCTTCAACTCAGCAAAAGTTCGATTTATTCAACAAAGCCGTTTTGAAACTGACGTTAACCGACTTTGCCCGCCTGCTGACACAGCTGTAATCCGGGCAGCGTAGCGGAACGTTCATCAGAGAAAAAATGGAATCAATAAAGCCCTGCGCAGCGCGCAGGGTCAGCCTGAATACGCGTTTAATGACCAGCACAGTCGTGATGGCAAGGTCAGAATAGCGCTGAGGTCTGCCTCGTGAAGAAGGTGTTGCTGACTCATACCAGGCCTGAATAGCTTCATCATCCAGCCAGAAAGTTATGGAGCCACGGTTGATGAGGGCTTTATTGTAGGTGGGCCAGTTGGTGATTTTGAACTTTTGCTTTGCCACGGAACGGTCTGCGTTGTCGGGAAGATGCGTGATCTGATCCTTCAACTCAGCAAAAGTTCGATTTATTCAACAAAGCCGATAGACTTTCCTCCGACTGAAACAACAGGATGATTGAGCCCATGCTTCGATACGAGTTAACGCCGAACAATGCAGGTTTTATACTGTGGGGAGATTCAGAAGCCCTGAATGAATTACATGAACTCATTCATTACATCGTGGATGAAAGCCCACTGATTAAAGTTAAAGACGGATTTATGTTATCCCTTGCCTATGATATTCGTAAAGCACGGGAAGGTAATCGTCGTGTTGAGCAACATCAGTATGATCAACATGATACATATAAGCTTTATGGTGTTGAGCTTTTATGGCCTCTGGTCCTGGTACAGTCCTCAATACTCAGAAACTCAATGGGTTATATTCAGACAGACAAAAACCAGCTGTCTGTCATGTATGCCTTTGAATACCTGATAGAATCAGCATTAACAGAGTCTGAGAGAACAACGTCGAATGATATTATGCTAACAGTAAAATATGCATCAGACTCTGATTTTAATTTCATTGAGGATAATATTGACAGCAGGTGCTGCTATTTTATCAGCCTATCTCCGGAGCAAAGAAAAAAGCAGTTAATCAGTATTGTTCGTTCTTTTCATTCATTATGGGGTAAGTATGCCCGTGAAAAGCAGGACATAAAGATGCTGAACGAAATGAATAATACATCATGGGTCTGGCCGGACAATATCAACTGGTGAGCAACCACTGTCCGGCCAGTGAGTACCATCAGCGGGCTCTTTTACCAAAAATGTCCTCTGAACGTGACTGAAGCTGTTTGAGTGCTTCGAGCATGTCATCATTATCCAGTGAGCGCTGGGATTTCTTCCCTTCCTGCTTTGGCCGTCGTCGGGAAGGGCCATCTCCAGCGGGAATTGACTGAGAGCGCGTGTTATCCCGCTTGCTCTGCACCAGACTGATAAACTCCAGGGTTCGGCCAAGACGCTTGTTATCGACAATCGCGCCCTGGTCGATTTCTGACAGTCGGTCGTAGGTAGAGTAGGGAAGTAGCGTACCGTTCAGGCGCAGCTCTTTTCTGCCATCAGGATAGTGATACACATCGATATATTTACCTATTGCACGGCGACTCAGTTCGCTGTCTTCAATCAGGTACAACATTTTATCATATTGTATCGTCAACGATTTTGAGACTTTACGTTTTTCACGAACAGTGAAAATAAGCCCCAGGTCCTCATCATGTTCTACAGCACGGTGTACGTCAAAATCATGTCGCGGTACTTTGCCAAAACGGCGGTTATAGTCAGCCATATAGGCCTCAGCGAAGTCATTTGCAGCCTCCATTGAACAAATGCCCTGTAACCGCAGCTCTTTGACCAGACGATCCTGTAAAGTGAGGTGAGCTCGTTCTACACGCCCTTTGGCGGGACTGGTTTCTGCACAGATAGTCTGGATGTTCAGTTCATGCATGGCTCGCCCAAACTGAGTATGCCCGTCTCCGCCTGTGGCGTGTTTATTGTTAACACGAAAAACACCGGCTTTATCGCTGTACAGTGCCAGCGGTTTACCATGCTTATCGATATAGCGCCGCGTGGCTTCGAAGTAAGAAAACGTGGACTCCGATTTAACAAACAACAGTTCCATCAGTTTGCTGGTTGCATCATCAACATAGACCAGCGCGGTGCAGGCCGGGCCACGGCCTTCAAACCAGTCGTGATCACAGCCATCTATTTGTATCAGCTCACCAGTACACGGACGCCGGTACCGTGGTTGAGGGATCCTTGCGGCACGTTGTTTACGGGGAACCCATAAGCCAGCCCGCACCATGATGCGCCGGACAGTTTCTTTGCCAAGAAACAGTCCGTGGAGTTCTTCGAGCTTTTCACGCGCCAGAGTCGGACCGAAATCAGCATAACGCGTCTTGATCAGTTCCAGAGCCTGATCTGCGAGCCCGGGTGGCAACTGGCGGTTACCACGCATGCCACATCGTCTGCTGGCCATACCAAGCGGTCCGCCTTCCCTGATTTTTCTGTGAGTCTGCCGGATAAGACCCGGGAAGGCTTCTGAGTCCGTCACATTGTTCAGCGACAGGTCTGCACAGATGATTTCATGTGTGTTGCTGTCAACTGCCAGATGCAACTTTCGCCATATACGACGGCGTTCCTGGCCATGCTTTTTGACTTTCCACTCGCCTTCACCAAAGACCTTCAGCCCGGTGGAATCAATCACCAGATGCGCGATTTCACCCCGGGTGAACGTTTTGAAACTGACGTTAACCGACTTTGCCCGCCTGCTGACACAGCTGTAATCCGGGCAGCGTAGCGGAACGTTCATCAGAGAAAAAATGGAATCAATAAAGCCCTGCGCAGCGCGCAGGGTCAGCCTGAATACGCGTTTAATGACCAGCACAGTCGTGATGGCAAGGTCAGAATAGCGCTGAGGTCTGCCTCGTGAAGAAGGTGTTGCTGACTCATACCAGGCCTGAATAGCTTCATCATCCAGCCAGAAAGTTATGGAGCCACGGTTGATGAGGGCTTTATTGTAGGTGGGCCAGTTGGTGATTTTGAACTTTTGCTTTGCCACGGAACGGTCTGCGTTGTCGGGAAGATGCGTGATCTGATCCTTCAACTCAGCAAAAGTTCGATTTATTCAACAAAGCCGCCCCGCAGAGTCCGGAACGCTGATACGGATCCATATCATTAGTAACAGCGAAAGTACTGACATAATACCGAACGTCAGGCGCCAGCCAAGATAATGCCCAAGCCAGGTTCCCAGCGGAACGCCTAGTGAGAGCGCCAGCGGTGTCCCAGCCATGGCTATCGCCATAGCCCGACCCTGATGAAGCGGCTCAACAATTCGGCGTGAAAACCCCGCCAGCAGGCTCCACGCCAGTCCCGCAGCCGCCCCGGCCCCCAAACGCGCTAACAGGGTCAGGTAAACATTTGATGAAAGTGCGGTAATGGTATTAAAAATGAAGAATCCCGCTACGGTCATTAATAAGACATATTTCCGATTCCACGACCGGGTAACGATAGTTAACGGAATAGCGGCAAATAATGACCCGAGGGCGTAGACGGTGACCCACTGGCCTGCGCTAGCCAGCGAAATATTCATTCCCTTACTGATTTCTGGCAATAATCCTGCTGGAATAGTTTCCGTCATGATGCAAATAAATCCGGTCATCGCAAAAGCCATTAATGGCATATAGGGAAATGTGTCATTCATTTTCTGCATTTTGCAATACCGTTAATGTTTAATTAAGCCTGCCAGGTGCGCAGGCTTAGCGCCTAATAGAGTAGATCGTTAGTCAATTAAAGTGCCATGTTCAGTATTGTTTCCGCCACTTCAGCAGTAATTTTTCCATGTTCACCTAATGCGATGTGCCCATGTTCTTTTAACTTGCCGATAACAGCTGAAATATCTTCCGCGCCCAGACCATAATCAGAAAGTCGGGTTTTAACGCCCATCAGTTCAAAAAATTCCACGGTGGCATTGATAGCCTCATCGGCCATTTTTTCGCTATCAGACTCAGGAATATTCCAGACACGCGCACCGTACTGAGCCAGCTTTTCTGCTTTTTCCTTTTTGCACAAGCGCCATAGTGCAGGCATAACGATAGCGAGGGTACGGGCGTGGTCGATTCCGTATAATGCAGTAATTTCCTGGCCAATCATGTGAGAAGCCCAGTCAGTTGGGACACCTGCGCTCAACATTCCATTCAGGGCCATCGTCGCAGCCCACATGATGTTAGCTCTGGCGTCGTAGTTCTGTGGATTTTTAAGGGCTACTGGGCCTTCTTCTTTCAGCGTGCTCAGCAGTCCTTCCGCCAGGCGATCCTGCACCTTAGCGTTAACCGGGTAAGTAATGTATTGCTCAAGAACGTGGACAAAGGCATCAACAACCCCGTTTGCGGTTTGTTGTTCAGGCAGCGTGTAGGTCATTTCCGGTTCGAGCACTGAAAATTTCGGCATAACGTAAGGGGAGGTGAAAAAGAGTTTATCCTGGGTGGTCACCCGATTAATCACCGCCGTGTTATTCATCTCTGAACCCGTGGCCGCCAGGGTCAGCACGCATCCAAAAGGGAGAGCTTGTTTCACCACGCCGCCATAACTCTTGACGATCTCCCATGGATCATTTTCGTAGAGGGCTGCGGCGGCAATAAATTTAGTCCCGTCGATCACTGAACCGCCGCCCACGGCCAGAAGAAAATCAATTTTTTCTGTTCTGACAATCTCAACGGCTTTCATCAGGGTTTCATAATGAGGGTTTGCTTCTACACCGCCAAACTCATAAACCAGGGTGTTTGTCAGGGACTCTTTTACGCGTTTCAATATACCGTGTTTTATAACGCTGCCCCCGCCATAGACAATCATGACCTTTTTACCCTGCGGGACTTCTTGTGCTAACGCAGAAATTTGATCGCGACCAAAAAGAATTTTTACCGGATTATGATAGATAAAATCTTGCATAATGATTACCTCATTTTCAGAATTAAAAGCCGTCACTACAACGAGGACATATTCACGTCGTGGAATATAAAGTACCATTTTGAATTTTATTTATTAATCAACATAAATTTCACTTACTTGTGAAATTTATTTGATAATTAATGACAGACTGGTACGCTGACGTCTCCAGTAGGGACCGAGGAGGAGGAATCGTGTGGATGAATTAAAGGTTTTTTTAACAGTGGCCAGGCTGAAAAGCTTTACCAAAGCCGCAGCTGAAATAGGTGTGACACCCTCAGCCATCAGCCACACGGTGAAATCTCTTGAGGAAAGGCTTGGGATCCGCCTGCTGGCCAGAACCACCCGCAGTATCTCCACTACGGAAGCAGGTGAAAGGCTCATTAACGAAGTTGGCCCGTTAATGGAACAGGTTGATGATGCTATTAGTCGGTTGAGTGAGCTTAGGGAAAAACCCACTGGCGTCATACGCCTCACGGCGGCAGATGATGTTATCCAGTATTTGATCCGTCCTGTATTACCGGACTTTCTGAGTCGCTACCCAGATATTCAGATTGAAATCGGCATTGACTATGGATTTACAGATATTGTTGATCAGCGTTTTGATGCCGGGATTCGTCCGGGCGATGTTCTGAATAATGATATGATTGCCGCAAAAATAAGCCAGAACTGGCGCCAGCTTGTTGTTGCTGCACCAGATTATTTTAAGCGTTATGCTAAGCCCAGGAAGCCGCAGGATCTTTTGAACCACAACTGCATTAACGTCCGCTATTCTGATACGAGTGGATTGTACGCCTGGGAATTCGAGAAAGATGCTCAGAAATTCAGTCTGAAAGTCAAAGGGCAATATATTGCGAACAGCACGATTCATCAGCTCGATGCAGCATTAGACGGGCTGGGGATTGCCTATATTCCCGAGTATGTTGCAGATGGATATATCAAAAGCGGCAAGCTGATTGCTGTTCTGACCGAGTGGTGTCCATATTTTGACGGCTACCATATTTATTATCCTCACCGCCGACAGGATTCTCCTGCGTTTATGGCTTTTCTGCAACTTTTGCGCGACAGGTACAATAATGGAATAAGATAAATTTATGAGTAAAGGATTATGTCCACGATAAGCACCTGGGTCGATTCCTGGGAGGCGGCCATGAGGGTAGGGAAGCGCCGTCCCGTCAAGTCAGCGTAATGCTCTGCCAGTGTTACAACCAATTAACCAATTCTGATTAGAAAAACTCATCGAGCATCAAATGAAACTGCAATTTATTCATATCAGGATTATCAATACCATATTTTTGAAAAAGCCGTTTCTGTAATGAAGGAGAAAACTCACCGAGGCAGTTCCATAGGATGGCAAGATCCTGGTATCGGTCTGCGATTCCGACTCGTCCAACATCAATACAACCTATTAATTTCCCCTCGTCAAAAATAAGGTTATCAAGTGAGAAATCACCATGAGTGACGACTGAATCCGGTGAGAATGGCAAAAGCTTATGCATTTCTTTCCAGACTTGTTCAACAGGCCAGCCATTACGCTCGTCATCAAAATCACTCGCATCAACCAAACCGTTATTCATTCGTGATTGCGCCTGAGCGAGACGAAATACGCGATCGCTGTTAAAAGGACAATTACAAACAGGAATCGAATGCAACCGGCGCAGGAACGCTGCCAGCGCATCAACAATATTTTCACCTGAATCAGGATATTCTTCTAATACCTGGAATGCTGTTTTCCCGGGGATCGCAGTGGTGAGTAACCATGCATCATCAGGAGTACGGATAAAATGCTTGATGGTCGGAAGAGGCATAAATGCCGTCAGCCAGTTTAGTCTGACCATCTCATCTGTAACATCATTGGCAACGCTACCTTTGCCATGTTTCAGAAACAACTCTGGCGCATCGGGCTTCCCATACAATCGATAGATTGTCGCACCTGATTGCCCGACATTATCGCGAGCCCATCTATACCCATATAAATCAACATCCAGGTTGGAATTTAATCGCGGCCTCGAGCAAGACGTTTCCCGTTGAATATGGCTCATAACACCCCTTGTATTACTGTTTATGTAAGCAGACAGTTTTATTGTTCATGATGATATATTTTTATCTTGTGCAATGTAACATCAGAGATTTTGAGACACAACGTGGCTTTGTTGAATAAATCAGATTTCGGGTAAGTCTCCCCCGTAGCGGGTTGTGTTTTCAGGCAATACGCACGCTTTCAGGCATACCTGCTTTCGTCATTTTGTTCAGCGCTCGTACCAGGGCCATAGCCTCCGCAACCTGACCATCGTAGTCACGCAGCGTCAGTGAACCCCCGAACAGCTGTTTTACCCGGTACATCGCCGTTTCCGCTATCGAGCGACGGTTGTAATCTGTTGTCCATTTCCACCGCGCATTACTCCCGGTCATTCGCTGATTAGCCACTGCACGGTTACGGTCTGCATATTCACCGGGCCAGTAACCCGCGCCTTTTCGGGGCGGGATAAGCGCGCTGATTTTCTTACGCCGCAGTTCATCGTGACAGAGCCGGGTGTCGTAAGCGCCGTCTGCCGATGCTGCCCTGATTTTTCTGTGAGTCTGCCGGATAAGACCCGGGAAGGCTTCTGAGTCCGTCACATTGTTCAGCGACAGGTCTGCACAGATGATTTCATGTGTTTTACTGTCAACGGCGAGATGCAGCTTACGCCAGATACGGCGGCGTTCCTGGCCATGCTTTTTGACTTTCCACTCGCCTTCACCGAAGACCTTCAGCCCGGTGGAATCAATCACCAGATGCGCGATTTCACCCCGGGTGGGCGTTTTGAAACTGACATTAACCGACTTTGCCCGCCTGCTGACACAGCTGTAATCCGGGCAGCGTAGCGGAACGTTCATCAGAGAAAAAATGGAATCAATAAAGCCCTGCGCAGCGCGCAGGGTCAGCCTGAACACGCGTTTAATGACCAGCACAGTCGTGATGGCAAGGTCAGAATAGCGCTGAGGTCTGCCTCGTGAAGAAGGTGTTGCTGACTCATACCAGGCCTGAATAGCTTCATCATCCAGCCAGAAAGTTATGGAGCCACGGTTGATGAGGGCTTTATTGTAGGTGGGCCAGTTGGTGATTTTGAACTTTTGCTTTGCCACGGAACGGTCTGCGTTGTCGGGAAGATACGTGATCTGATCCTTCAACTCAGCAAAAGTTCGATTTATTCAACAAAGCCGTTTTGAAACTGACGTTAACCGACTTTGCCCGCCTGCTGACACAGCTGTAATCCGGGCAGCGTAGCGGAACGTTCATCAGAGAAAAAATGGAATCAATAAAGCCCTGCGCAGCGCGCAGGGTCAGCCTGAATACGCGTTTAATGACCAGCACAGTCGTGATGGCAAGGTCAGAATAGCGCTGAGGTCTGCCTCGTGAAGAAGGTGTTGCTGACTCATACCAGGCCTGAATAGCTTCATCATCCAGCCAGAAAGTTATGGAGCCACGGTTGATGAGGGCTTTATTGTAGGTGGGCCAGTTGGTGATTTTGAACTTTTGCTTTGCCACGGAACGGTCTGCGTTGTCGGGAAGATGCGTGATCTGATCCTTCAACTCAGCAAAAGTTCGATTTATTCAACAAAGCCGATAGACTTTCCTCCGACTGAAACAACAGGATGATTGAGCCCATGCTTCGATACGAGTTAACGCCGAACAATGCAGGTTTTATACTGTGGGGAGATTCAGAAGCCCTGAATGAATTACATGAACTCATTCATTACATCGTGGATGAAAGCCCACTGATTAAAGTTAAAGACGGATTTATGTTATCCCTTGCCTATGATATTCGTAAAGCACGGGAAGGTAATCGTCGTGTTGAGCAACATCAGTATGATCAACATGATACATATAAGCTTTATGGTGTTGAGCTTTTATGGCCTCTGGTCCTGGTACAGTCCTCAATACTCAGAAACTCAATGGGTTATATTCAGACAGACAAAAACCAGCTGTCTGTCATGTATGCCTTTGAATACCTGATAGAATCAGCATTAACAGAGTCTGAGAGAACAACGTCGAATGATATTATGCTAACAGTAAAATATGCATCAGACTCTGATTTTAATTTCATTGAGGATAATATTGACAGCAGGTGCTGCTATTTTATCAGCCTATCTCCGGAGCAAAGAAAAAAGCAGTTAATCAGTATTGTTCGTTCTTTTCATTCATTATGGGGTAAGTATGCCCGTGAAAAGCAGGACATAAAGATGCTGAACGAAATGAATAATACATCATGGGTCTGGCCGGACAATATCAACTGGTGAGCAACCACTGTCCGGCCAGTGAGTACCATCAGCGGGCTCTTTTACCAAAAATGTCCTCTGAACGTGACTGAAGCTGTTTGAGTGCTTCGAGCATGTCATCATTATCCAGTGAGCGCTGGGATTTCTTCCCTTCCTGCTTTGGCCGTCGTCGGGAAGGGCCATCTCCAGCGGGAATTGACTGAGAGCGCGTGTTATCCCGCTTGCTCTGCACCAGACTGATAAACTCCAGGGTTCGGCCAAGACGCTTGTTATCGACAATCGCGCCCTGGTCGATTTCTGACAGTCGGTCGTAGGTAGAGTAGGGAAGTAGCGTACCGTTCAGGCGCAGCTCTTTTCTGCCATCAGGATAGTGATACACATCGATATATTTACCTATTGCACGGCGACTCAGTTCGCTGTCTTCAATCAGGTACAACATTTTATCATATTGTATCGTCAACGATTTTGAGACTTTACGTTTTTCACGAACAGTGAAAATAAGCCCCAGGTCCTCATCATGTTCTACAGCACGGTGTACGTCAAAATCATGTCGCGGTACTTTGCCAAAACGGCGGTTATAGTCAGCCATATAGGCCTCAGCGAAGTCATTTGCAGCCTCCATTGAACAAATGCCCTGTAACCGCAGCTCTTTGACCAGACGATCCTGTAAAGTGAGGTGAGCTCGTTCTACACGCCCTTTGGCGGGACTGGTTTCTGCACAGATAGTCTGGATGTTCAGTTCATGCATGGCTCGCCCAAACTGAGTATGCCCGTCTCCGCCTGTGGCGTGTTTATTGTTAACACGAAAAACACCGGCTTTATCGCTGTACAGTGCCAGCGGTTTACCATGCTTATCGATATAGCGCCGCGTGGCTTCGAAGTAAGAAAACGTGGACTCCGATTTAACAAACAACAGTTCCATCAGTTTGCTGGTTGCATCATCAACATAGACCAGCGCGGTGCAGGCCGGGCCACGGCCTTCAAACCAGTCGTGATCACAGCCATCTATTTGTATCAGCTCACCAGTACACGGACGCCGGTACCGTGGTTGAGGGATCCTTGCGGCACGTTGTTTACGGGGAACCCATAAGCCAGCCCGCACCATGATGCGCCGGACAGTTTCTTTGCCAAGAAACAGTCCGTGGAGTTCTTCGAGCTTTTCACGCGCCAGAGTCGGACCGAAATCAGCATAACGCGTCTTGATCAGTTCCAGAGCCTGATCTGCGAGCCCGGGTGGCAACTGGCGGTTACCACGCATGCCACATCGTCTGCTGGCCATACCAAGCGGTCCGCCTTCACGGTAACGGGCAAGAAGTCTGCGGCATTGCCTGTCGCTGATACCGAGGTGCTCGGCCGCACGGCGCGTTGTGATGCGACGTTCAATGACGTCCTGTATAATCTTGATCCGGTTGATCTCTTTCAAAGTAAACACTCCTGAGCTTTCTGCGCTCATGATATGCCTCCCGGTAGTTTAAACGGACCAGTGAAGCTTACCATAGCGCGGACATCTGAATTGAGCCACAGGCGGACATTACTATTGAGCCATTACAACCTTAGTACGTATAATGTATATTATGTTAAATGACCTGTGGTGATAATGAGTTTGTGATTTGATCGCTGAGTTGACACTGCTATTATCTAAGACTTAAGGTTGGAATCATAAGTTTTTCAATAAATTATCCTGCTAATTCACAGTCCTCACGGGATGAAGGAGCTCTCTGATGAATCTACCCGGTCAGCAGTCGCCTGACAGCACCCTTCCCTCTTATGATCTCTCTCGAAGCCTTGGCCTACAGGCCGGTACTGATCTCGACTTTAAAAAGCTAGCCGCGCAGCTCGACTGTACACGTAACTTTTACAATGTCGGCATCATTTTCGATGATGGCAAGCAACGCTGGCTGGTTCGTCCGTCACGACGCATTGCTGATGTGAATCAGAGCACCGTCAGCCATGTGGTCATCAGTAAAATTCCGGTTACTAAGGAAACCAGTGCGGAAAAAGCCGTGGTGGCGACGTTAACCACGCCGTCACTTGCGACTGAAATCACTTCAACCGGTTTCGCCTGTGGCGCGATGATTGTTACGCTTGTCATGGCGTTTGGTGCCGGTGCGGCTGTGCCTTTTACCGCTGGCGGATCCGGCGTGATTGCGGCGATTAGCCTGTCCGGCTCGTTGGCTACGGGAGCACAATGCATGATTGGCGCGGGCCGTCTGCTGGCTATCCATAACGACCATGGTTCCGATGTTGCCTGGCTCGACAGCCAGGACTGGTACGTTGCCACCACAACGGTTCTGGATGTCATTTCGCTGACTGCGGCAGGAACCGCGCTACGAGGTACTTTAGAAACGTACAAGCTGATGAAAGCGGCATCTTCAGGTAAAGTTACCGCCTGGTTCCAGAGCATGAGCCGTGCCGAGCGTAAGCGCATCACGGAAGAGATTATTAAAGCGCAGAATCCAGGCATCTCCAGTGCTGGCGTAAAGGCCGCGATCCGTGCAGGTGTTTATCCGAAACGTTTCCCCAGCGAATCGTTACAAAAATCACTGCAGCGCGAGTTAATGAGTGCGGTCAACAACGCATCGGCCTTTGTGGGGAGTTCACTCACAGGGACTATCCGCAACCCACAAAATACCGTCCAGTCAGGGCGTTATGTAGTTGGTGTGCTGCAGTCATTTTTACCTAACTAAACGCTGAGTATATAAATGTTTAAAGTTTTAACCCGTCGCCTGCAATATTGTAACGAGGTGTCCGCCAGCATAAAAAATGCCGCCCCGACACAGTTGCAGCTGCTTAAGACGCAGTTGGCTGAAGATATGGTTAAGCCTGTGGGACTACATACCATGGGTATTCCGGCGGCGGTCAGTACGCTCGGGGTGATTGTCAGTTTCGCCATTCCGCAACTGTGGCTGGGGTATGGCGTACTCGCCGCACTCGGCCAGCCAGCAGAGCGCGTATTCGTGTGGTTCGTGCTGATCGCCCTGCTCTTCGCTGGCATCAACGGAGTAACGATGTTTATGATTGGCAAAGGTAGCATGCGTGCCGTGCGGTTACATCTTACGCTGGCGATGCTAAGCCTGGTATTAACGGCAGCCTATCTGCTGGCCGCGCTGAGCGGTAGTTCTTCTCCGGGCGTCAGTCTGACCGCGGCGCTGGTAAGTATTGTCATGCTTGGGCTTAGCGGTATCTGTATCCTCTCTACCGCTTTCTATAAGATGCTGCTATTTACTTTGCATAACAGAGTCTGGCGCAAGCTTATCAGCCAGACGCGCTAAACATTCATTCCATTAAAATCCCGCCGCTACGTGCGGCGATCCGACTATCGCTACTGGGGAAGCCGGAGAAACAGTGTCCGTTCCTGAGTCTGCGATGCTTTAAAACCATGGTGGATATAAAACGCTTTGGCTTCCTCAGTGAGTGCATGAACCATAATCGCCCGCACCCCGATATTCTCTGCTACACGATAACAGCGTAAAACCGCATCGTGGAGTAAATCGGCTCCCAACCCGTTTCCGCGTAACGAGACATCCACAGCCAGACGGGCAAGTATAATCACGGGAATGGGATCCGGCATGTTACGCCGCAGATTACCTGTCGCTTGCGTATGGTTAACGCTGCCGGTAGCCAGAGAGTAAAATCCCGCGACCTGCTTCGTGCCCGTTTTACAAACGACAAACGTTCGGGCTGCGCCGAGCGCCTGGTTTTTCAGACCTCTTTGTTTTAGCCATTCGTCAAGCACGGCCTCTCCACTGACGAACTCCGCCAGTTGATGGACGCTGGATAAGGGCTCTGGTGCTGTTACACGTCCCACTGCGGTTTCCTTGCCAGCAGTTTTTCTATGGCAGGATCGTCCGCGACCGGGGCATCGAGCATGTCAATGAACTCTGCGTACTGTTCATCGTTAAAATTGAATACACGTCGATCGAGGATCACATTCTCGGCTGCCTGACAGGCCATCTCCAGAATGAAGTCTGTACGTGATTTATGGAGGATCTCTGCGGCGGCATCAATAAGCGCCCGCTGGGATTCTTTGGCTCTGAGATTGAGTTGAACATCTGATTTCATGAGTATACCTCTTGTATAGCAATTGCTTTACAAGCATAGCATAAGCGCTGTGTATAGCAATCGCTATACAGAACCCTTAATCATGTCTGACCTCTCCACACCGCATATCGCAAGAATTTGCTCTCTCAGCCAGCGGTGACCAGGGTCGCGTTCCATTCTTGGGTGCCACATCTGCGATACCGTAATACGACGGCTTTTGAACGGCAGCTCGAACAGATGTACCTGGTCCGTTACCTGCTGATTGAGTAAATAGAGCGCGGGTATCATGGCGATAAGATCCGATTCCAGCGCCACGGAGAGCGCCGTCGGAAATCCCGGTACGACGCTGGCGATTTTACGTTTTGTCCCCAGTTCGGCCAGCGCATCGTCAACGGAACCGTGCAACGCGCCCTCGGGTGACGCTACCACATGGCCCCAGGCGACATAATCCTTCACGCCTATTTCTGCCTGCTTAGCCAGCGGGTGTCCCTTACGCACGACGCCCACAAACCGATCCTCAAACAGTCGTTGCAGCCGTATTTCAGGCCCCATATTGCTCTGGACGCCAATCTCCAGATCAACCAGCCCTTCCCGAAGATAGCGCGACGTTTTTTCCGGCTTAGGCGCGAAGCGTATACAGACGTCCGGCGCGGCGTCGGCCACAGCCGCTATGAGCGCAGGCCCAAACGCCACCACAAAACCATCGTTTGCCCTGATGGTAAAAAGACGCGCCAGACTTTGCGCGCTGAACGTTTCAGTTGAGGGCTGCAATACCGCCCTCGCCTCGTGCACTGCACGCCTGGCGCGATCCCGGGTCGCTTCGGCCCACGGGGTCAGTACCATGTTACGCCCGGCGCGCACCAGGATCGGGTCGCCTGTAACGTCGCGTAACCTGCTTAATGTCCGGCTCATGGCCGAGGTGCTCAGGTTCAGACGACGTGCTGCACCTGCGACACTCGCTTCGCTCAGCAATATGTCGAGTGCAATCAGTAAATTAAAATCAGGATCGGTCATAGCGCTCATTCCTGTACATTCAGATAAGGCGTTTCGTGCAACGATAAAGTGCAAATGATGCGCCTTCCGCCCTGTAAAAGCCATCTTTATAGTTTTGTCATCCATACACGCTTCTCAGAGGACAACATAATGACGCTCTTTTCCAGTCAACCCGGCGACGAAGGACTGCCTGGCCCGGCGCGCGCACGGGTGATGGCCGCAATTATGACCACCACCTTAATGGGCGTGTTTGATGGCACCATGATCAACATTGCCCTGCCCTCCATGGCTCAGGAGATGCAGGTACCTGCCAGTATTGCCGTCTGGTTCGCCAACGGGTATCTGCTGGCGGCTGCGATGACGCTGGCGATATTCGCGGCGCTTGCGGCCCGCCTGGGTTATCGCCCCGTATTTCTGGCAGGTCTGACGACCTTTACCCTGACATCACTGGGTTGCGCGCTGGCGAATACACCCGAAGTGCTTATCGGTATGCGCGTGCTTCAGGGGATCGGCGGCGCGGCGACGCTGAGTATTGCCCCCGCAATCCTGCGGTCCGTATTTCCCGGGCGATTGCTTGGCCGCATTCTGGGGTTGCACGCCCTGCTCATCGCCTCCAGCTCCGCTATCGGGCCGGTATTGGGCGGGACGATCCTTCACACCCTGAGCTGGCAATGGCTGTTTGCGATAAACGTTGTTCCCGGCACCCTCGCCTTACTGCTGGCGGTCAAAGCGCTGCCGCGGGATGCGGTTCGAAAGCAAGCGCCTTTCGACACCCCGGGCGCCATATTGTCGGCGCTGCTGTTGGGGTCGACGATCATAGCGGCGAACAGCCTCCAGGACTATCATCCCGGTAGCCTTTGCTGGACAATGCTCGCTGCGCTGAGCGGCATGGCGTTTATCTGGCAGATCCGCCGCGCGGATAACCCCTTACTGCCGCCGATGATGTTTAAAAATGAACGTTTTACCCTCGCGGCCTTCACGTCGATGATTGCTTTTGTCAGCCAGGGGATCACCTTTATTGCGCTGCCCTTCCTGTTTCAGAGCGAATACGGCTACAGCCCGGTGTTGTCTGCCCTGCTGTTTACGCCGTGGCCGCTAGGGATCGTACTGATTGCGCCGCATGCAGGCCGGTGGGCAGACACGATTTCAGCCCCGGCGATATCCACGCTGGGGCTGATGATTTTTGTCGTCGGTTTGATCCTGCTGGCAACATTACCCGACCGCCCTTCAGTGTGGGATATCTGCCTGCGGAGTCTGGTGTGCGGAGTGGGGTTTGGCTGCTTTCAGAGTCCCAATAACCGGGAAATGCTTTCCAACGTTATTCGTGAGCATGCGAGCTATGCATCCGGTGTTTTATCCATTATGCGCACGTTCGGGCAGTGTCTGGGCGCCGCCGCCGTGGCCGTTCTGCTGGCCGCAGATGAAAGGTCAATTCATGTTGCGCTGTGGATCGCCGCCGCAGCTTCTGCGGTAGCGGTCGTCGTCAGCGCGAGCCGGTTGCGTAAAATCACTCATCCTGCGGAAACAGGATGAGCACGAAAATATAACTAAGCGCTACTCCAGCGCCAGCAGCGCAAAACTCGCCAGCCAGTGGCCGCCGCTGTAGTGACTGCCGACAACATGCTCCACGCTTGCCGAGAGATGGCGCGAAACGGCATCCTGTAACGCCTGTTGCGCCGGGTGGTTTTCCGGCAAAGCGCGGGCAATGTGCTTCATACACCACGCGCGGCTGAGGTTAAGCCCGTCCAGATGTGCGATTTTCGGGTCGGTGCGGTCGCTTACCTCAGCCGGGTTCATCAGCGCTGAAACGGCACCCACTTCAGGCAGAAACGCATCGAACCAGGCCGGGAAATTCTCTACCACCTTACTCATCAGTAACGCCTCGGTCAGCGCCCCGGAGATATACTCGTCGCCGCCCGGCTCATAATGCGCCGGATATTGCGTGTCCGTATGATAAAAGCGCGTCGCCGCGTCCAGGATCGCCTGTTCAAGCCCGTCATCCATCACCGCCCGGGCATAATCCAGCCCCAGCGCGAGCGCAAACGCCGTGTTGTAATGTGTTCCGACGCGGATGGGATAGGTGAGCTTGCTGAGGTAATCCACCAGCCGCTGGCGAATATCCCGCGTTAACGGTTGCAGCGTCTGGTACCAGCGCTCCGCCTGTGGCAGTGACGACTGTTTCAGCTCCTGCGCCAGCGCCAGCAGCCAGCCGTAGCCATAAGGCCGCTCAAACGACGCGCGGAACGGCGCGGTAAAATAGGCCAGCTCCTTCGCCACCTTCTCGTCAGTCAGGTGTTCTTCGAACAGAGTGATGATCTCTTCCCGGCACGGCAGTTCGGGCCAGAGACGCAGGCAGCGCAGCAGCAGCCAGTAGCCGTGCACCGCAGAGTGCCAGTCAAAACAGCCGTAAAAGATCGGGTGCAGCTCGCGAGGCGGCAGAACGTCGCCGTCATCGTTGAGCAGATGCATAATGTGGTTCGGGTATTCCTGACGTAAATAGGTCAACGGCATTCTGGCGAAGGCGTCAGCCTGATGTTGCGTTAATTCCATTGCAGCTCCTTAGCGAAACACGAGGAAATACATTAAGAACACGTTCACCACCAGCAGGGTTAACGCGGTCGGGATCTGGATCTTGATAACCTGATATTTGTCTTTTAGCTCCAGCAGCGCGGCGGGCACAATGTTGAAGTTGGCGGCCATCGGCGTCATCAGCGTGCCGCAATAGCCTGCGTACATACCGATAGCCAGCAGCGGCGCCGGGTTACCGTGATGGACGTTAATCAGGAATGGCAGAGCGATACCGGCGCTTAACACCGGGAAGGCTGCGAAGGCATTACCCATGATCATGGTAAACAGCGCCATCCCCACGCAGTAAATGACCACCAGCATGAAGCGGCTGTCCGGGTTCACAAACAGGCTGACCACCTTTTGTACCGATTCGCCGGTATTCGCCACCACAAACACCCCGCCGAGCATGGCGAGCATCTGCGGCAGGATCACCGCCCAGCCAATGGTATCGACCAGCCGACGCGACTGACGCACCGCATGCAGCGGCGTACCTTTTGTCAGCCACCAGCCGGTAAGGATAGCCGCCACGCAGGCCACGCACAGCGCCGCCAGCGTAAGCTGTTTCTGGTCGAGCAGATAAACGCCGCCAATCGACACGCCTTTCAGAAACAGCGTCCCGATGACCGTTACCACGGGGATCATCAGTGCCGGTAAAAACAGCCAGTTTTTCAGCCGGTTCGACGAGGCAACACGCTCCTCCTCGGTGGACATTTTATAGTGCCCCTTCCCGACCAGCCCGAAACCGGCCAGCAGCGCAATCATGATAACGGCGCCGCCAATAATGCGATACGCCAGCGACTTACCCAGCTCCTGCACCATCAGATCGCCAAACAGGAAGATCCCGCCGAACAGAAACCAGAACAGCGCCGTGGTATAGCGTTTCGGGTTAGCGCGGTCGCGAAGGGTCATCACAACCAGCAGCATCACGACGAAGCCGATCAGGTAATACACGCGGTTAATGGTGATGAGGGTCATCATGGTGCGATCTCCTGCGTACCCTGCTCTGCTTTCCAGGCCATCACGTCGCGACGAATGCTGGCGTCGAGGCGCAGCAGACGCGTCATATGTATGATCAGTGCCGCAATAGCGGTCGGAATGGCCCACAGGCCGATATGCAGCGGTTCGATCCCCTCGATCCCGTTCTCTTTCAGGAACGCATCAATCAGCAGTACCGCGCCAAAGGCGATAAAGATATCTTCCCCAAAGAAAACCGCGATATTGTCACACGCGGCGGCATGGGCTTTGATTTTGTCGCGGATAGTCTGCGGCAGTTCGCCGTATTCATTCAGGGCCGCCCCTTCCGCCATCGGCGCCAGCAGCGGACGCACCGTTTGCGCGTGGCCGCCAAGGGACATCAGGCCCAGCGCAGCCGTCCCTTCGCGGGCGACAAAGTAGAGCATCAGGATACGCGCCGAGGTGGCGCTGGCGATCTTCGCTACCCAGGCCTGGGCGCGCTCTTTCAGCCCGTAATACTCCAGCAGGCCAATCACCGGCAGGATCAGAATGAAGGTGGCAAGCGATCGGCTATTCACAAACTTTTCGCCAAAGGTTTCCAGCAGCATACCGAAATCCATGCCAACCAGCAGGCCCGTCGCCAGCCCCGCCACCACGACAACCAGCAGCGGGTTGAAACGCAGTGCAAAACCAATAACCACCACCGGAATCCCGATAAGTGGCAACAGTGTAGAACTGTCCATAAACGTTACCCTATCCAAAGTGAGCGTTGCGCGCCGACGGCTATTTTTTATACTTCGCAGCAGAGCGAAGCCGGTGCATTACGGCGCGCGATGTTGTGTTTTGCGTCAGGCTCCACAGAACCTGCACTAAAAAGCTATATCTGAACGTCAAAAACATGTAAACAATTTATCAATAAAATGTTCTTATTTTATCGACGGGTTTACATTTCGGGGGAAGGATCGTTATGACAGTTAAGAAAAAGACGACAGCGTTAAACCACGACGATATTGCGGACGGGCGAATCGTCTCCTCCCGTCATCTCGTCTCAGAGCGGTGTGCTGAATTATCAGAGCTGGAATATGCGCTGATCATGACCAGCAATGCGTTTAACAAATGGATGGTGCGCTGCATGACCGCAGCGGGTGAACCGGATATGGGGGCCTTTGACGTTTCGCTTCTGCACCACGTGAATCACCGCAACCGCAAGAAAAAGCTGGCCGACATCTGCTTTGTGCTGAACGTGGAAGATACCCACGTGGTGACGTATGCGCTGAAAAAGCTGGTCAAGGCGGGATATGTCACCAGCGAGAAAGCCGGAAAAGAGCTTTTTTTCTCCACCACGGAGGAGGGAAAAGCGCTGTGCATGAAGTACCGGGAGGTGCGGGAGGCCTGCCTGATCAACATTCATGCGGAAAGCGGCATTCCGGGAGCATCAATTGGCGAGACCGCGCAGTTACTCCGCGCGATCTCCTCCCTGTATGATACCGCCGCACGCGCGGCGGCCTCGCTTTAAGGACGGCGGAAAAGCGTCATACTCCGCCCGGCCAGTTCATAATCGACGGATTCCGTGATGATTTCCCCTGTGGGGGCCTCATCCGCCGTCGAAAGCTCCAGCACCCAACCCCCTTCACCAAACTGCGGGATCTGGAATGGCACCGTACCTTCAAACGGGTTAAACAGCATCAGCACGTCGTGCCAGACGCCCTCTTCCTGCTTAAGATCCGGGCGGCTGATGGCAAGACCAAGGGTGGAACCCTCGTCCCATTGTTCCGACTGCTGCGGTCCGCCGCCGGCGTTAAACCAGCGGATCTCCAGCCCGTCGCGCCAGTTCTCACGTCGCAGCAGCGGCTGCGTCGCGCGCAGGGCAATCAACCGACGGGTAAAGTCGCGCAGCTTCTCGTCGTTTTCAGAGAGCCCTTTCCAGTTTACCCAGGAGATCTCGCTGTCCTGACAGTAGCCGTTATTATTGCCCTTTTGCGTCCGGCCAAACTCATCCCCTGCCAGCAGCATCGGCGTACCGTGCGAGAAGAAGAGCGTGGTGAGGAAGTTGCGCTTTTGCCGCTCGCGGGTGGCGATGATATCCGGGTTCTCCGTCGGCCCTTCTTCGCCGTAGTTATACGACCGGTTATCGTTATGTCCGTCGTTATTATCTTCCCCGTTATCGGCGTTATGTTTCTCGTTGTACGACACCAGGTCGTTCAGCGTGAAGCCGTCATGCGCGGTAATAAAATTGACGCTGGCCCACGGACGACGCCCGCGCAGATCGTACAAATCACCGGACCCTAACAGACGGGCGGCAAAATCGTTAGAGACGTTATCCCCCTTCCAGTATTCACGTACCGTATCGCGGTATTTGTCGTTCCACTCACCCCAGCCAGGCGGGAAGCCTCCCACCTGATACCCGCCGGGGCCGATATCCCACGGCTCACCGATGAGCTTCAGCTTCGACAGCACCGGATCCTGGGTCACGGCATCGAAGAAGCCGCCGCGCGGATCGAACCCCTCCGGCTCACGTCCGAGAATGGTCCCGAGGTCAAAGCGGAAACCGTCAATCTGCATCGATTCTGCCCAGTAACGCAGGGAGTCCATGACCATCTGCAATACGCGCGGGTGGGAAGTATTAACGGTGTTCCCGGTGCCGGTGTCGTTGATGTAATACCGGTGCTGATCCGGCATGGTGCGGTAATAACAGAAGTTATCAATTCCCTTAAACGACAGGGTTGGCCCCAGCTCGTTGCCCTCCGCCGTGTGGTTATAGACCACGTCGAGGATCACCTCGATGCCCGCGTCATGATAGGCACGCACCATGTCGCGGAAACCCTGGATCCCCGCCGGGCCGTAATAGCGTGACGCTGGCGCAAAGAAACCGAGCGAGTTATAGCCCCAGAAGTTTTTCAGACCGCGATCGAGCAGGTGCTGATCGTCAGGGAACCAGTGAACCGGCAGCAGCTCGACCGAGGTAATCCCGAGGCTTTTGATGTACTGCACCGACGCTTTATGCCCCATCCCCTCAAACGTACCGCACAGTTCAGGCGGAATAGCCGGGTTAAGCTGGGTAAAGCCTTTTACGTGGCTCTCATAAACCACGGTATGCGGCCACGGGATATCGGGTCGGCGGGAGTCTTGCCAGTCGACGGCATTGGGGTCGATGACCTTACATTTGGGCGTAAACGGCGCGCTGTCTCGCGTATCAAAGCTGAGATCCAGCTCATCGTGTCCCAGCTCATAGCCGAAGTGGGCATCGTTCCACTCAATGTCACCCACCAGTTCACGGGCATAGGGGTCAATAAGCAGCTTATTGGGATTGAAGCGGTGACCGTTCTCCGGATCGTAAGGGCCATACACACGGTAACCATACAGCGCCCCCGGTTTCAGATCCGGCACATAACCGTGCCAGACCTCATGGGTATATTCCGGCAGTTCCAGGCGGGTGATTTCTGTTTTTCCCGATGGGTCAAACAAACACAGCTCCACCCGCTCCGCATGGGCGGAAAACAGGGCGAAATTCACTCCTTTCCCGTCATAATTTGCGCCCAACTGTTGGCCATGACCGGCCCGAATTTCAAACGTTGTATCCTTTGGCATTTTTGTTCTCCTCGATTATTCGCAGGTAAGCAGAACCAACAAACATCCCTTTTCAGACGTTAAATCCAGCGTCTCTGGCAGAAGGCGACGCTCACCGGTAAACAGATCCCGGTAGTGCTTCCCGGCCAGCTCCTGGGGTATGGCCACCGTAGTATTGGCCCAAAGCATCGCATTGTCGGTGACGTCAAACACCAGACGCGGCACGGCGACGATCAGCGCCTCGTCATCTTTTATGCGGGCATAAACGATCAGATTCTCTTCCCGCTCGCCGGTCACCTTCAGCGGCAGCCAGTCGCCGTAGCGGAAAAGCGCGGGGTAATGCGGCCGCAGCCGTAACAGCGTGGCGGTGACGTACTGCTTCACGCTGCCGTCTCGCCAGCGTTGCGCATCGTTAAAAATGGTTCCATCCGCTACGCTGAGGTTTTCCGCCAGCGCGGTGAAATCCGGTTCGCGGCGGTTATCCGGGTCGACCAGGCTGAAGTTAAGCCCTTCGCTGCCCTGGTAGATGTCCGGTACGCCTGGCGCAGTCAGCTTGATCACCGTCTGGCTCAGGCTGTTCATTAACCCAGCCCGAATAAACGGCTGGAGTGCGGCACTGAAATCACGCAGGAACAGGGTGTTATCCGGGGAGAGCAGATGGCGCACGTAGTCCAGCACCACGCTCTCGTACCCTTCGTTGCTGTCGATCCAGTCGGTACGCTGCTTGGCCTCGCGCAGGGCTTTCTCAATAAAGCCGAGGAAACGCTCTTCCAGTGACTTGAGACCATCACGATCGTCAGGCGACAGCGTGGCTGGCCAGACGCCCGCCAGCGCCTGGAAGATCATCCAGGTGTCGGCGGCGTTCGGCGCGGTGCCGTCGTTGAGGAATCGGACCTGCGTCTGGTTCATCTGGCGCCAGCGCGCCAGGTTTTCCCCCCACAGATCTGGCGCTTCCGTCAGCGTGTATAGTCGCGCTCGCGCATCCTCGCCGCGTTTGGTGTCGTGGGTGGAGGTTCCCAGCAGCGCATCGGGCTGGCGGGCAAGACGAATACGCATCTCCTGATGAAAACGGGAAAGTGAAAATGCGCGCGGCGTCGGGTCAGCGCCGACTTCGTTCAGGGCCAGCTCCAGGTTATGGCGGAAGAACAGCGTATCCTCTACCGATTTCGCCATCAGCGGCCCGGTCAGTTGCTGAAAACGGGTGCGGAAAAGCGAGGCCAGCGCGTGGTCATCCTCAGGCAGATCGCCGGTAAGAATACGCACGATCAGGCTGAGAGCGGGTTCAGAGGTGTCGACGCTGGCGACCACGCGACTGAGCAGCGCCACATCCGGTGGCGTCAGCCCTTCTCCGGTGCCGTAGGTGCGATACACCGGAAACGCGATAAGCAGCTCGCGCAGGGCATGGCGGATATCCTCATGCTCCACTTCGGCGCCGTTATGCCCGGCCAGCTCGCTGGCGATTTTGAGCAGCGTGGTAAATTCACCTTCAAAATTACGATCGGTCATCAGCCCTTTGGCTTTGCGAAGTTCCGCCTGCCTGTCCACGGTCGTACCCAGCGTCTCGTCGTAGAGCGTCTCCAGTCGCGAGAGGTTGGTATCATCCACCAGCACTTCCGCCAGCGAGGCAATAAACTCATAGCCCGTAGTACCCGAGACCGGCCACCCCTGAGGAAGCTGTTCCCCTTTGGCGAGGATCTTCTCAACCGTGATGTAGCAATCCGATCCGGTCGCCGCACGCAGGCGCTGCAAATAGCCCAGCGAATCGGCAAGCCCGTCCACATGGTCAATGCGCAGGCCGTCGACAACCCCGGCGTGAACAAGCTCAAGGATCAGGCGGTGCGTGTCTGCGAAGACCGCCTCATCCTCTACCCGCACGCCGACCAGCCCGGTGATTTCAAAAAAGCGCCGCCATGAAAGCTGTTTCGGCGCTTCCCGCCAGGACATCAGCCGCCAGCTTTGCGCCTCGTGGATCTCAGCGATGCTCTTGCCTTCGGCATACGTGCCGGGATTAAGCGGATAGGCGGTATCATAGTAAACCAGCGCTGCGCTGTTGGTGACACTGTCACGTTTTAAGGTGATAGCCCCCCGCTCCAGCTCGGCTTCAAAGGTGTCGCCAAGAAACGGCAACGTCAGCGGTCGGGACCAGTCGATATCAAAATATGCCGCATAGCGGCTCTGCCTGCCTTGTTCTATAACATCGCGCCACCAGCGGTTTTCCAGCGAGGTCGACATATGGTTAGGAACGATATCCAGAATCAGCCCCATCCCCGCCTGCTTCAGCGCTGCCGCCATGCGGTCAAACCCTTCCCGCCCGCCAATCGCCGGGTCGATTTCGTTGGGGTCGGTCACGTCATAGCCGTGGGTGGAATCCGTGGTTGCGGTGAAAACAGGCGACGCGTAAAGATGGCTAATTCCAAGGTCTTTCATATACGGAATCAGGTCCACCACGCGATCGAAGGTCATGCCGTTGCGAAACTGAATTCGGTAAGTAGAGGAAGGGATCATAGCGCTGCTTCTCCATCAGCTAAGCGAACAACAATGCTGTTTGGCGGCAGGTTATCGACTGCCTCCGGCCAGCTAAAGATCGTTTTTCCGGGCAGGTTCGGTAAGGCGAGCGGCTTTTTGCCGATATTCAGCGCCAGCGACAGCGTACCGGACGGGAAACGCCAGCTCACGGCAACCATGCCGAGCGCCGTTTGCAGGACGTGACCCTCCACGGCGCCCCGCTGTTTCAGTAGCGGGACGATAAAGCGCTGACGCAGCGCAATCAGTTCGCGCGTAGCGTGCAGCCACGCCCTGCCTTCCTCCGTGTCTGCCTTGTTCCAGTCAAGCTTCGACCGCATAAAGGTATTTACGTCATTGGGGTCCGGTACGGTTTCATCGTGCCCGGCATGGCCGGTAAACTCTTTCGCGCGCCCTTCCCGTACGGCTTTCGCCAGGTCGCCGTGGAAGTCGGTGAAAAAGAGGAACGGATGCGTTTCGCCATACTCCTCGCCCATAAACAGCAGCGGAATATGGGGCGACATAAGCAGCGCCGCAAACAGCACACGCGTTTTATCCGCGCCTGCCAGAGAGATAAGCCTCTCCCCCTGGGCACGGTTGCCGACCTGGTCGTGATTCTGAATAAAATCGACAAAAAACTGCGGAGGTTGCTCGCGACACTCTACCCCGCGCGATTTTCCGGTCTGAAGCGAGATTTCCCCCTGGTAGACAAAGCCCTCTGCCAGCGCCCGCGCCAGTTTTTTCTCCGGCTCAAAGGCAAAATCCTGATAATAGGCGTGTGATTCCCCGGTCGCGAAGACATGCGCGGCGTTGTGAAAATCATCATTCCATTCGGCGGTGAAAAGCGGCGTCTGACCATGCTCATCGCGCGGATGCAGGAAAATCACGTTGCGACTGTCTTCGGTGGTCAGATGGATATGCCGATCCGGAAATGCGTCGCGGATCCGTTGCGCTATCTCGGGAAGAATATGGGTCTCAGCGTCGTCATGGATCTGGTCGATGGCGTCGAAGCGCAGACCGTCAAGATGATACTCCGAGAGCCAGAATAACGGCGCCTCGGCGATGTATTGCCGGACGGCCTCAACCTCATAGGCAATACCGTTGCCCCACGGGGTCATATGATCCCGATGGAAAAACGCCGGTGAGAGCAACGGCAGGTAATTACCTTCCGGGCCAAAGTGGTTGAGTACGATATCCAGCACCACGGAAAGCCCGAGCGCGTGGGCGGCATCAATGAAGGCATGAAAATCATCCGGTGTGCCATAAGCCGAGTGCGGGGCATACAGCAGTACGCCGTCATACCCCCATCCGCGCGCGCCCCCGAACTGGGACACGGGCATCACTTCCAGTTGCGTAATACCCAGCCCGGCCAGATAAGGCAGTTTGTCGATGGCCGCCCTGAAGGTTCCTTCCCCGGTGAAGGTGCCGATATGCAGCTCGTAGATCACCGTCTCTTCCCACGATCGTCCTTGCCATTCCCGCTGAGTGGGCAGGCTGCGACGCGGGTCGATCACCACCGACGGGCCGTTGACGTCAGCCTGCTGCGCGCGTGAGGCCGGATCCGGCACCGCCATTCCATCCTGTAAAACAAACTGATAAGTCGTACCGTGCCTGACGCCGGGCACGTCAATCTGAAACCAGCCGTCGCCCACCGCCGCCATGGGAATGTCGGTATCGGTTAAACGTAATGTGAGATCTTTCTGCCCTTCTGCCCAGACGCGAAAACGTACAACGTCATCGGAAATAAACTCAGCACCCCAGTGCCTGCGACATGTTCTGAATTCCATTCATTGTCCTCGAATGACCACCTTTACGCGGAACGAAATACAAGCTTAGACCAGGATCTACAGAGTGTTATGCCAGCAGGGGATGCCGCTTCGTCTATTATCTATTTCTAACTCCCACTTAAGGAATACTATGCATATTCGAAAAGGATTAAGTACAGACCTCGCCCGCCTTGAATGTTGTGATTTTTCTTTCAAGGTTGATGAGATTGCCAGAGAGCCATTTCTCAATGGTGATTTGCATATCGAGGCGCTGACCGAACCTTATCTTAAAACCTATGAACTTGATCTCCAGACGCTGGAAAATCATTGCGTTAATCCGGATTCAATATTTCTTATCGCCGAAACGGATGACGGTGAAATCGCCGGTTTTATTACCGCGTCCTGCAACTGGAATAAATTTATTTCGGTGGATTACATTGCCGTGGAGCGTTCAAAACGCCGTACGGGCGCGGCGCACAAGCTGATGTCCGCCACCCACGTCTGGGCGCGAAGCCTCAATGCGCCCGGGTTACGGCTGGAGACGCAGAACGTTAATGTTTCTGCCTGTCAGTTCTATCGTCACTATGGGTTTATTCTCGGCGGTTACGATCGCTACCTTTACAACGCCCTGCCGGAAAAAGATGAGGTCGCCCTTTTCTGGTATTACATGCTGGCTTGAGAAAATATTTTATATCCGCTACCAGAAGATAGATTTGTCTGAATTTGTCAATTTTGCCCGCTTACGTTTAATTAACGACTAATCTTGGAATTCACTATTAAGGAGGCCGGTATGTCTACAGGAAATAATCACACGCTGCATTACCCTCGTCCACCGTTTGCTGAACAACCGCAAAGGGCCCCCGGGCTGGCATCGGAAATGAAGCCAATACCGGATCACGGTGAAACAAGTTATATCGGATCAGGCAAACTGGCAGGAAAAAAAGCGCTGATTACCGGCGGTGATTCCGGAATTGGTCGCGCGGTAGCGATCGCCTATGCCCGTGAAGGTGCAGATGTGGCTATTGGCTATCTCCCGGAAGAGGAGTCCGATGCGGCATCGGTCATTGCGCTGATTCGGGCCGAAGGCCGTAAAGCGGTCGCCATTCCCGGCGATATTCGCGTGGAGTCGTTCTGCGATACGCTGGTGGAAAAAGCCGTCGCGGAACTGGGTGGCCTGGATATCCTGGTGAACAACGCCGGACGCCAGCAGTACTGCGAATCGATCGACGATCTCACCACGGCAGATTTCGACGCGACGTTTAAAACCAACGTCTATGCCCCCTTCTGGATCACTAAAGCTGCGCTGCGCCATTTGCAGGAAGGCGCCGTGATCATCAACACCACTTCCGTTCAGGCGTTTAAACCGAGCGCGATCCTGGTGGACTATGCGCAGACCAAAGCCTGTAACGTGGCCTTTACCAAGTCTCTGGCTCAGCAGCTGGGGCCGCGTGGCATTCGGGTGAATGCCGTCGCGCCAGGTCCATACTGGACGCCTCTTCAGTCCAGCGGCGGTCAGCCGCAGTCCAAAGTTCAGAAATTCGGGGAAGATACGCCCCTGGGCCGACCGGGCCAGCCGGTTGAAATCGCACCGCTGTATGTGCTTTTTGCCTCAGATACCTGCTCATACGCCTCCGGACAAGTATGGTGCTCTGACGGCGGTACCGGCGTGCTGTAAAGCATCCTCTCAGACCTATCCATTTCATGGATAGGTCACATTCACTTCCCTGCTGTTCTCAAAAATCTCAGTTGAACTATGATGAACTTACTATTGAGGAGCCCATCATGTTTACTGTGAAAAAACTTGCGTTATCAACCCTGTTGACCGGTTCGGTTTTATTCTTTCCCGCGATCCACGCGGTGGCCAGCGTTCCGCAGCATGTGGTGAAACAGCAGGCCGGCGGCTACAGCGTTCAGGTTGGCGATACGATTGTCACCGCCTTTACGGACGGCAGCGTGCCGCAGGACCTGCACGCCTTACTGTGCCGGACGACGGCGGAAAATACCGATGCGTTACTGGCCAAAAACTTCCAGGCCAATCCGGTGGAAGCATCGATTAACGCGTTCTATATCGCTATGCCCGGCCACAAAATTCTGGTGGATACCGGCTCCGGTCAGCTCTTTGGCCCTGGCAAAGGCGGGCGGCTGATTGAAAGCCTGGCGACGCAGGGTATCAGGCCGCAGGACATCACCGATATCCTGATCACCCACGCGCACTCCGATCATGCAGGCGGCCTGGTCAAAGACGGTCAGCGCGTATTTACCCGTGCACAGGTGTATGTCGGCAAACCGGATATCGATTTCTTCTTTAACGACGAGAACCAGAAAAAATCTGGCTATGACCAGAACTACTTCGACGTCGCGCACAAGACCTTAAAGCCCTATCTGGATGGCGGGAAAGTGAAGACTTTCTCCGGGACGGAACAGCTTCTGCCGGGCATCAGCGGTACGGTTCACCCGGGCCACACCCCAGGGTCCGCGTTCTACACGCTGGAGAGCAAAGGTGAAAAAATTACCTTTGTCGGCGACATCATTCACGTTGCCGCGGTTCAGTTCCCACAGCCCAACGTGACGATTGCTTACGATGAGGATCAGGACGGAGCCGCCCGGGTACGCAACGCAGCGTTCGCTGAGTTTGTGAAAAACAAAGATCTGATTGCGGCGCCACATCTGCCTTTCCCCGGGATCGGGTATGTGAAGAAAGGTGAGCGGGAAGGCTACGCGTGGGTTCCGGTGACCTATACCAACCGGGACGCCCAATAAGAGAGTCTCTGCGTCCCAGGCTAAATATGTCAGCCTGGGACCGCTATCTCACGCCCAGGGCCCCGAGGCCGGGTATTAACCAGCCGGCGAAATCTGTTCGGCCCTGCGCTCAACCTGTCAGACAGCCAGCCATTTTTTTGCGTTCGCTTTCATATTCGCTTCTAGTTCACTGTCACGCGTGGCAAATACGCGGCCGAGGGGAAAACCGCTTTGTTCCAGCAGATAAGCTAGCGCGGCATATTCCCGCGGATAGTTGGCAGCAATTTTTGAATCAATCTCAACCGGGCCCAGCGGAAAGGTGAAAATAGCCATGTCGTAGATGCTCTGACGATGGAACAGCTTCCATACGCCCTCTCTCTTTTCTGCCAGATCGTAGAAACGATTGTGGCATTCGCATCCAATATTAAGTTTTATATTTTCAGCGATGATCATCGCATTGGTTTCAAGAATCGCTTTGTCGCCGCGGTCGTTAAAAGTGACGACGGGCGAGCCAATCATATGTTTTGTGCGCAAATCTGAAGCGCCCATACGCATGGAACCCTCGACAAAATCGCTCGCGAGCCCTTCGAACCACGTAATTTCGATTGTGCCGTCCGGATGAAAAAGATTACGCAGCTGCTCCCATTCGCCCAGGTCGCGGTGCATCCAGCCATTCATGAGGTCGTTAAGATCCTGACGGTCTTGCAGTTGGTGAGTTTGCATTGTTTGATTCCTGTTTGAGTTGATGCGTTCAGTTTGGCCGTGAAGCGGTTTATACTCAAATATATATATTTTACTAAACAATCATTTTTAATGATGAGTCAGGGTGGCAATGGAACTCCGGCACTTACGCTATTTTTTGGCTGTTGCAGAAGAAGAGCATTTTGGACGCGCGGCTGAGCGACTCAATATTGTTCAGCCTGCGCTCAGCATGCAGATTAAAGCCCTTGAAACTGAGTTAGGCGGTTCGCTGTTTATCCGCACCAGCCGTCGTGTGGAACTTACTGAGGCCGGATCGCTTCTTCTCAGCGAAGCCAGACTGATGCTGGAACAGATGGAACACACGCGTCTGGCAGTCCAGCGTGCGATACGGGGAGAGACAGGGCGTGTACGGGTCGGTTTTGCCGGTAACGCCATTTTTAGTGGCAAAATGATTACCGATGTACGTCGCTTCCGTAAAACCCATCCGGATGCAGAAGTCACCATTCAGGAAATCGCTCCCCAGAAACAGGTAGCTGCGATCCTCGCAGGGCATATTGATGTCGGTTATACACCGGATAACAGTACGACAGCCGATCCGCAGATCAGGGTGCAGAAAACCGGAAACTGGGAGATGATAATCGCAATGTGTGACGATCATCCCTTAGCCATCCATCCGCACCTCTCCGTTGAAATGCTCGCCGGTCATCCCCTGGTCCTGTACGACGCGCATGACGCCAATGAAAATCTGACTGTGCTGCTGGCGCAGCAGCTCGGGGATGGTTTTTGCGTGGCACATCGTTCAAACAGTACGCTAAGCGTTCTGGCATTTGCCGCAGCCGGGCTCGGTCTGGCGCTGGTTCCCGCCCCCCTGCAACAGGTGCAAATACCCGGACTGATTTACCGCAACCTGAATGCTCAGGCGCTGACCGCAAATCTGGTCATGATCAGCCGCATGCAGGAGCCAGGTAATGCAGTGACTGCTTTTCTGGCAATGGCTAACCTTCCCTGTTGAACAACGGCAGCAAGCTATGACGCACAATAAGATGCCCTCCTCCGATATGGATATGGACCTGATCCTGACGCTGGATGCGTTACTCAGGGATCAGAATATCACCCATGCGGCCGCGCGGCTGGGCATCAGCCAGCCGGCGATGTCTGCCCGCCTTGCGCGCCTGCGCGTCCTGTTCGATGAGCCGCTGTTTATCCCTTCCCCACACGGACGTGGGGTGTTACCTACGCCGCGCGCCGAGGCGTTAAGGCCGCAGGTCACGACGGTTTTGCAGGGTATATCGGCGATGCTTGAACCCACCACGTTCAACGCGCATAACAGCACCCGCACCTTTGTGATTGCCCTGCACGAGAACCCGGCGCTGATGCTGGGGGCAGAGTTGCAGAATCAGATTAGCAGCACAGCACCAGGCATCCGCCTGCGTTTTGCGCTCCCGGAAACCCCGCTGCTGCCAGCGCAGATGGAAAATGGCGATGTGGATATTTATGTCGGCGTTAACGCGGGGGCGCACGATGCATGGGTCAGACGCAAGCTGTTTGACGATGAATATGCCACCGCCCAGCGTAAAGGCCATCCGCGCGGTACGGTGCCGATGGATCTGGAAAGCTATTGCAGCCTTTCCCACCTGGTGGTTTCATCCGAGGGCGACCCGTTCGCGGGCTTTGTCGATCAGCATCTGGCGGGGCTTGGCCACCAGCGTAACGTGGTGATGTCGACGCAAAGCTATGCGATGGCGCCTGCGATTGTTGCCGGTACCGATTTGCTCTGCACCCTACCCAGACGCATGTTGCTACGGTTCACGCAAACGCTTGATATTTTTCCGCCGCCGCTGGATCTCCCTCCGATCGTCATCGGTATGTACTGGCACCCGAAAAACAGCCAGGATCCGGCTAACAGCTGGCTGCGAGAACAGCTTCTTCAGGCCGCCGGACGTCAGGTATGATCGAGGATGCTCATCAATTTTTTCAGGACCTCAGAGCGAATAATCCGGTGGCAAACCAGCGTCAGCTCGCTCTCCCGGAGTCGGTCAAGAATATCCACAAAGACGACGTTTTGTACGCATATCGCCTTCGCTGAAGCCGGCAGCATGGCGATGCCAAACCCTGCCGAGACAAGACTTATCACCGTGGGGACATCGGTGGCATTTTGCACAACATCAGGCTGTATGCCCGCGCTGTGGCAGGCATCATAGAAATATTGCTCCAGCCCCATCCCCTCCGGGTCGCGCAGGGCGATCCACTTCTCCTCTTTCACCGACGCAAGCGTCAGCGCGGCGGAGCCCGCCAGGCTATGTTGACGAGGTAAGGCCAGGCCTTTTCCGTTGTAAATGGACGGCTTTGCAGATCGTCAGGCAATAGCGGTAACGGGGCACGAATAATGGCCACATCCAGCTGGTTGCTTTGCACGCCGGTATAAAGGGTTTGCACGTTACCCGTCATCATGGAAAGGCTGATGGCGGGCCATTTCTCATGTAAAAGCCGCAGCGCGGCGGGTAGCTTACTGTCGAATATCGCACTTGAAACACATCCGAGATTCAGCACGCCCTGTTCCCCTCTGGCCGTCTGTCTGGCATCCAGAATCGCCTGATCGGTCATTAAAATCGCGACTCTGGCTTTACTGAGAAATGCCTCACCGGCTGGCGTCAGCGTCAGGCGACGATTCGCCCGGCTAAAGAGCAAGACCCCGAGACGATCTTCAAGCGTTTTTATCTGCTGGCTCAGCGCTGGCTGCGCCATGTTAAGGCGCTCCGCCGCCCGATGCATGTGAAGCTCTTCCGCCACCACGATAAAATTGCGCATCAGTCGAAACTGCATACCATGCCTTTATTATTGATAATAAAATTCATATTAAAATAGCATAAATGATGCAATTGATAGCCCTCTTCTTCCGGTTAAGAATGGAAGCCTTCATCCGAGGAGGGAAATATGAAAAAACACATCAACGATCTCAGAAGTGCTATCGAACTGCTCAAACGCCATGAAGGTCAATACCTTGAAACCAGCCATCCGGTCGATCCTGACGCGGAGCTGGCGGGTGTGTACCGGCATATTGGTGCTGGCGGCACGGTAAAACGTCCGACGCGCATTGGCCCGGCGATGATGTTTAACGCTATTAAGGGATATCCCGACTCGCGTATTCTGGTCGGAATGCACGCCAGCCGCGAGCGGGCGGCGCTCCTGTTGGGCTGCGAGCCCTCTGAACTGGCAAAACATGTCGGCCAGGCCGTGAAAAACCCGATTGCTCCCGTTGTGGTTCCGGCGGCACAGGCGCCGTGTCAGGAACAGGTGTTTTATGCCGACGATCCGGACTTCGATCTGCGTAAATTGCTTCCGGCACCGACCAACACGCCGATAGATGCCGGTCCGTTCTTCTGTCTGGGGCTGGTGCTGGCAAGCGATCCGGAAGATGCCTCACTGACCGATGTCACTATTCACCGTCTCTGCGTGCAGGAGCGCGATGAGCTCTCCATGTTTCTTGCCGCGGGCCGCCATATTGAAGTGTTCCGTAAGAAAGCCGAGGAGGCGGGCAAACCGTTGCCGGTCACGATCAATATGGGTCTCGATCCCGCTATCTATATTGGCGCCTGTTTCGAAGCCCCTACCACGCCCTTCGGCTACAACGAGCTGGGTGTCGCCGGCGCGTTACGTCACACCCCCGTCGAGCTGGTGCAGGGTGTGGCCGTAAATGAAAAAGCGATAGCGCGTGCGGAAATTATCATCGAAGGCGAACTGCTGCCGGGCGTGCGTGTAGAAGAAGATCAGCATACCCACACCGGGCACGCGATGCCGGAATTTCCCGGCTACTGCGGGGAGGCTAACCCCTCCTTACCGGTAATCAAAGTGAAGGCCGTCACGATGCGTCATCAGGCGATCCTGCAAACCCTGGTAGGACCGGGCGAGGAGCACACCACGCTGGCCGGTTTGCCAACGGAGGCCAGCATCCGTAATGCGGTGGAAGAAGCCATCCCCGGTTTTCTGCAAAACGTCTATGCGCATACCGCTGGCGGCGGCAAGTTTCTTGGCGTATTGCAGGTGAAAAAACGCCAGCCCTCTGACGAAGGGCGTCAGGGTCAGGCGGCACTCATCGCGTTAGCCACCTATTCCGAGCTTAAAAACATTATTCTCGTCGACGAAGATGTGGATATTTTCGACAGCGACGACATCCTGTGGGCGATGACCACCCGTATGCAGGGCGATGTCAGCATCACCCATCTGCCGGGGATCCGCGGACACCAGCTCGATCCGTCTCAGGCCCCGGACTACAGCCCCTCCATTCGTGGCAACGGGATCACCTGCAAAACGATTTTCGACTGTACGGTGCCCTGGGCGCTTAAGTCCCGCTTTGAGCGTGCGCCCTTTATGGAGGTAGACCCGACGCCATGGGCGCCTGAACTGTTTAAAAAATAGCGTTAACCGGATAATCTTCTTCACCCTTCACGGGCTGAGGGTTTCCCACAAAATAATGCCTGCACAGACGGCCCCCTCTCCCTTGAGGGAGAGGGCTGGGGTGAGGGGGAACATACGGCGCTGGTGGTCATTCCGTTCACTTAGGGCATCGCTGAAAGCCCTCAGTTTTTCTGAGGCAACGTTATAGCTTTTTCTTTCAAATTACTGGGTAACCCTCTCCTTCACGGGTGAAGAACCTCACGCTGAAATTGCCGCGTCCCCTGCTTTCTTGTAACCTTTGAGCGTTTATCACATCCCCATAAAAAATGAGACTACCGGACGCCTATGACAGCACATGTTTCCAACGATCCTTTGCATGGCGTAACGCTCGAAATGCAGGTTAACGCGCTGGTTGCGCGATATGGCTGGAATGAACTGGGCAACCGAATCAAAATCAACTGTTTTCGCAAGGACCCGAGTGTTAAATCGAGTCTGAAGTTCCTGCGCCGCACCCCATGGGCGAGGGCGGAAGTTGAAGCCCTCTACCTCGACTCTCTTCACGATGACGGTAACGGGGAACAGGACGAACCGGCGTTTAATCCCTGGACGGATAGCCGGACACCCAGGAGCTAACACGCAAATGATGCGACACGTAAAACGGACTGGCGCGCTGCTTGGCTGCGCGCTTTTACTGGTAAGTTGCACTTCCAAACCACCCAAATCACTCGTTACCCCGCTGCCGCAGGCGAAACCTCTACAGCAGACTAACGAACCCATGCGCGGGATCTGGCTGGCGACCGTCTCCCGTCTCGACTGGCCTCCCGTGTCATCGGTGAATGGCCGTAGCGCGGACCAGCGTATCGCCCAGCAACAGCGGGCGCTGACGGACAAGCTCGATAAGCTGAAAAAACTTGGGATCAACACCGTCTTCTTTCAGGTAAAACCGGACAGTACGGCGCTGTGGGCCTCTAAAATACTGCCGTGGTCAGATACCCTGACGGGGACTATCGGGGAAGATCCCGGTTACGATCCACTTCAGTTTATGCTGGATGAAGCGCACAAGCGCGGGATGAAGGTTCATGCCTGGTTTAACCCGTACCGCGTTTCCACCAACACGAAGCCGTCGACCATCGCCGCGCTTAACCGCACCTCGTCGCTTCATCCTTCCAGCGTGTACGTCCAGCATCCGGAGTGGATCCGCACCTCGGGGGATCGTTTTGTTCTCGACCCGGGCATTCCCGACGTGCGGGACTGGATAACCCAGGTGGTGATGGAAGTGGTAAATCACTACCCTGTCGACGGCGTTCAGTTCGATGACTATTTTTACACCGAGACGCCGGGGTCCACCCTGAATGATGCCTGGACCTTCAGGCGCTATGGCGAAGGATTTGCGTCAAAAGCGGACTGGCGTCGACACAATACGCAGCAGTTGATTGTGCAGGTCTCAAGGGCGATCAAGCAGGCTAAACCTGAGGTCGAATTTGGCGTTAGCCCGGCGGGGGTCTGGCGCAATCGCTCCTTCGACCCGGCAGGCTCGGACACGCGCGGTGCCGCAGCCTATGATGAATCCTACGCTGACACGCGCAAATGGGTACAGCAGGGTTTACTGGATTACATTGCGCCGCAGATCTACTGGCCCTTCGCCCGCGACGCGGCACGTTACGATGTGCTGACAAAATGGTGGGCTGACGTGGTGAAACCGACCCATACCCGCCTGTATATCGGGATCGCGTTCTACAAAGTGGGCGCGCCTTCCAGAAACGAACCGGACTGGACGGTGAACGGCGGCGTACCGGAGCTGAAAAAACAGCTCGACCTCAACGATTCACTGCCAGACGTTAAGGGCACCATCCTGTTCCGTGAAGACTATCTTAACCAGCCGCAGACGCAGGAGGCAGTAAATTACCTCCGGGGACGCTGGGGTAGTTGACTGAAAAAAGGCAGAAACGACCTGTTTCTGCCTTTTTTTTACGGCTTCGGCCCGAACATCGCCTCAAGCTGTTTTGCGTCTGGCATACCCACGACCTGTTGCAGTTCGTTTTGCTCATTCAGGTAATAAATAGCCGGTGTGGCATTCGCGCCAAGACTGTCCATTAGCGTCTGGTGATTTTGCAGGATCTCAACGGTTTCCCGGGAAGCCGCAGCTTCAGGTTTCGGCAGCTTTTTCCCGCCGGACAGCTCGTACGTTTTCCAGGCCGACACCGGATCTTTCGCATTCAGGATCGCGGAGGCGTTACGCCCGCTGTTTGGGTTAAGAAATGCAACCAGCAGCGTATTGAGCTGAACCTTGCCAGCCTTCACCCACGGCTGCGCTTCAGCCCAGAACTGCTTGCAGTACGGGCAGAACGGGTCGGCAAAGACGAAGACTTTGCGCGGGGCACTCTCCGCGCCCTCTTTCAGGGGATGCGCCGCATTGAGCTTTTTCCACATCTCGCGGCCCATCGGGGCGTAGATCTCTTTCTGGAAAAAGGCCTCGCTGAGGTTGGTTCCTTTCTCATCATAAAGATAACCAGACACGACGTGCTTTCCGTCAGGGGTCAGAAAGAGCGTCACGCCCATGTCCTGATATTTCCCCAGCCACGCTGGCGCGCCGCCGGGGGCGTCAATTTTCTTGATGATTTTGATGTCCTGCTGTTCACTGAAGTGCTTCACCACATCCGGAAGCGACTCCTCTGCCCTGACCAGCCCTGAAACCATCAGAGCAGAGAGTAACAGCACCTTTTTCTTTGCTAACCGTTGAAGCATAACGACCCCTTTAAAATATTGTTTTTCAGAGTGGTCGAAGTTTATTGTCCTGTCAACGCTTCATAAATATCCTTGAGGCGACTACGCAAAAATCGCACGGCTTTGTGTTTGCAGGATAATAACGCCTGCACACTGTCGCCTGTTTCCTCTGCCAGCATCTTCATGCTGTAGCCCTCAAATTCCGTTTTTTCAAACACCTCGCGCTGAGGTGGCGGCAGTTCCGACAGGGCTTGCCCCAACTCTTCCCATAGCAGCATGTTGAGATACTCTTCCTCCGGCGTTTGCGGTAGGCCGAATAACGTTTCTGCAATCTCCTGCTCCGGAAAGTCCTCGTCATCTGCTGTCAGGTACCCCGGCAGTGAAACCTCGTGCTTTTTTCGCGCCCGGTCGATCATCTCATTTCGTGCGGCGCGAAACAGCCAGGCGGCGACGTTCTCGACCGGTTGTTCCACTTTCATCAACTGCCAGGTCACTTCCTGAAGAATATCATCGACATCATCACGAACCGCAGTCCGTCCGCGAATGAAGGCTTTTAGCCGCGCGCGGCAGGCATTGAGTGCCGAGATCAGTAATGATTCCCCCGCCTCACCGGCTTTCATATCGCTCACTCGGCTTCCGGCGCTTTTGCACCGTTATCATCTCGCTTTTAATCCCGGCCATCGTGCCACCGGCAATGACCGTGGCGCCCAAATCCCGCCCGACGCTGCTGAATGAAGGCCTCACGTTGTTCGGGGCTCATATTCATCCATTGTTCGTGCATACGGCGGTGCGCACCGAACATGCCCGGACGGAAACCCAGCCCACCGAAAAGAATGCGGCTCAGCAGCAGGATCCCCAGCGCCTGCCAGAAGCCAATGGCTTTAACCCCCAGGATGGCCGGGAGCAACGCGTTCCACAGGGACATGACCAGCAGGCCAAGCACCACGAACAGGACTGCGCCAATCACGATGCCCTTACCCATACGATGGCGGCCCAAACCACGCCCGTGACCTTTTCCGTGCATATCAAAATTTCTCATGTGTACCTCGTTTATGTTGAATGATTATGGTCTCTGATGAGGTAGACGGATGAGGAACAGAAATATTGCCGGGGAAAGATAAAATTTATGTGATAGCGGCTTTGTACGGATAACAGTAATGGCTGAAGGAGATTGTGCAGCGGCTACATGCAGACATTAAAAAGGCTCCCTCAGGAGCCTCTCTGAACATCACGCCGTAGCAGGCAAACTAAAGCTCGAGATACTCTGGGACAGCTGCTGCGCCTGCTCCTCCAGCGAGGCCGCAGCGGCGGCGGATTGCTGCACCAGCGCCGCGTTCTGCTGGGTCACACCGTCCATCTCCGTTACGGCCTGCCCAACCTGACCAATCCCGCGGCTCTGCTCTTCTGAGGCAACCGAAATCTGTTCCATCAGCGTATGCACTTTATTCACAGAGCTGATAATAGAATCAATCACCTCTCCCGAACGATTCACCAGTTGTGCACCGTTTTTCACGCTGGAAACAGACTGGGCGATAAGGCTTTCGATATCTTTCGCCGCCACCGCGCTTTTTTGTGCCAGGGTGCGCACTTCACTTGCTACCACGGCAAATCCTCGCCCCTGCGCGCCAGCACGCGCCGCTTCAACGGCCGCGTTTAGCGCCAGAATATTAGTCTGGAAAGCAATGCTGTTGATGACGCTGGTGATGTCTTCAATACGCTTCGAATTGGACGCGATAGTATTCATCGTTTCGATGACTTCACGGGTTACCGCTTCACCGGTATGGGCATTTTTCACGGCATCCTGCACCAGCTTACCGGCCTGGAAAACGTTGTCGGTGTTATTCGCCACCGTCGCGCTCAGCTCTTCCATGCTGGCGGCCGTCTGGGTCAGGGCCGAAGCCTGTTGCTCGGTACGGGAGGCCAGGTCGATATTGCCGGAGGCAATTTCCTGCGCCGCATGCGTCACAGTGTGGCTGGCATCGCGCACCTGAGAAATGGTGGAGAGCAGCGCCTGGCGCATCTGCTCCATCGAGGACATCAGGTGATCGATTTCATTCCCGGAATCACGCTTGATCGGTACCGGTACGTCCAGCTTCCCGGCCGCAATCTGGCGACAGTGCTCGCGCGCCAGGTTCACCGGCGCAAAGACCACGCGTTTCATCAGCAGGCTGACGGCGAAGATCACCACCACGAACAGCACCGCAATGCAGGCGATAATAACCAGACCCGACACGAAATTATGGCTCGCATCCTCGTTCAGCGTTTTGGCGTACTTCTGGTGAACGGAGAGAACCTGATCGAGCACAATTTCATATTGGCGATCGAGTCGAGACACCACGGGAATAAGAGCGTTGAACCGCGACACATCGTGAGCGGCGGCAGCGGCGATGAGAGGCGCCAGTCCCTGGTTACGGTAGTTTTGCCACGCCTCCTGGTAGGCAGTGACAAGCGGGGCTTCGTCCGGCAAACGCGGCGAGGCCATAAACGCCGAAAATGCACTATCGGCTTTGGTCAGCGCCTCTTTAACCGAGGCCAGTTTCGCAGACGGGTCGGTAGCGTCCCCCGCTTCCACCATTTTCACATACTCCATAACCCTGACGCGCAGGGTTCGGCTGTGGTTAATGGGATCAATAATGGACAGAACCACCTGAATTTCTTTGTTCACATTATCCAGCGAAGTATTACTTTTAATGATGAGCCCAACGCTGGTGATAGTGCTGGCCACAAAGAAGAAAAGCAGGGAAAACAGGATAATCAGGGATGATTTTTTCAACGACATAACACACCTCAGGGATATAATTTCCCTTTGGTTATCGGCTGAATCCAATCTTTAATTAATTAAAGTTATTGATGTCACCCTCAGACGTTACCCTGTCACTCTACGGCCTTGTATCGCCGTTGCAGGGTGGCATCCAGCTTACGCTGGATCGGCTCCGGCGTTTCCCCTTCAATCAGTTTGCCAATCAGATCAAAGCAGTGCCAGGCGAGCTGGCGGTTATCCTGACGAACGGTATCGACAGGAATGGTCAAAGAATCATAGAGATAGTGATCGTCAAAGCTGGCCAGACGCATATCGCTTTGCAGCAGATTATGTTGCCCCATATAGCGCAACACCCCTTCCAGCAGACCGCAGGCGGCGGTAAAAAGGGCTTTTGGCGGGCGGCCCAGGCGTGCGCAAAGCTCGGCAAACATTTCGTAGCCGGAGCTCGGATGGTAATTACCATGAATGATCCACTCCGGACGTAACTCGACGCCAGCGTCACGCAGCCCCTGCTTAAACCCTTCAAGACGGTCACGCGTCGGGGAAAGCCGCGGCTGACCGCCGAGGAAGTAGAACTCATCCGGATGCTGGCGCGCGATGTCGGCCACCAGTGTGGCGGTTGGGGTAATTGAATCGGTGAGAACCAGCGGCAGAGAACTGTCGTTCATATGACGGTCAAAGAGTACAACGGGCAACTGTTCGCTCAGCTTTTGATAGTCCGCGTCGTTGAGCATGCTGGAGGCGACAATCAGCCCGTCCACCTGGCGGGCCACCATGTTATTGACCACCACCGTCTCCTGGCCCGGATTTTCATCGCTACAGGAGATCAGCAGCTGAACACCCGCCTCGCGGCAGAGGGTCTCCAGCTCATGAGAAAAAACGGCAAACCCGTAGTTGGTGATTTCCGGCACCACCAGACCAATGGTGTGGCTGCGGTTGTCCCGCAGCGAACGGGCGTGAATGCTGGGCTGATAATGATGTTCTTTGGCAATCGCCAGCACACGCTCGCGTGTCTCCTCCGCCACCCGAAGCTCTTTGCTGCGGCCGTTCAGAACCAGGCTGGCGGTGGCTTTTGATACCCCCGCGAGCTCCGCGATATCTTTAATGGTGACGCGTTTTGTTTTTCTCACAACGACTTAGATCCGGCTACCAAAACCTCTATTCTATCATGCAGCTGCGCAGCGACCAGTAGCGTAATGTGATATCGGACGCACCTTCGAAGCGTACCTGGGCCGGATGGTCAGGAAAATAGCGGCTGCTCATGACGCCTTCACCGTGATTGATGAAAATTTCGACGCTGGAACAGTCGCACAGCACGCGTAAATGATGAACATTGCCCTGCCAGTAGCGGGTCAGCGTGTCTGCGGTTTTCAGACTGGCGCGTTCCAGACGGATCCCCTCATCATCCACAATCAGCCGCAACGCGCCGGCAAAATCCACGTTCACGCTCGATGCGCTCAGTTCGAACTCAAGACGCGCTCCCGCCAGCACCGGGGCATCGCTGGCGCGTCCCTGCCAGAGATGTTCATCCTCGCGCAGCGTTTCCAGCTCACGGACGGGGGTTTGCCAGAGCTTACCGTCGCGGTAGCGCAGCTCGCGAGGACAGGTCATCTGGTGGATCCAGCCGTGCGCCCGCGTAGGCTGGAGCATCTCTTCGCCGTCCGGCACGCCCATCCAGCCGATGAGGATGCGGCGGCCATCTTCTGCCACCGTGGTTTGCGGCGCGTAAAATTCGAAACCGGCGTCAAGCTCATGCAGCTCGCCGTGCGCAAATGCAGGCGTTTGATAATCAAATGCCCCACGCATCCAGACGGCCGGATAGGTGTTGAGATAGCGATGCGGTTCGCGCGCCAGCCCCTGCGGGCAGCAGATCAAGACGTGTGTGCCATCAAGCTCAAACAGATCCGGGCACTCCCACATATAGCCCGCGTCCGTGAGTCCGTTGACGCCGTGACCGGCGATTTCGCCGCAGGACGCCCAGATGTGTAAATCGGCTGACGTAAACAGCAGCACCTTGCCGCGCTGCTGTCGATCCTGCGCGCCGAGCACCATGTACCACAGCCCGTCATGCCACCATACTTTCGGATCGCGGACGTGCCCGGTGTACCCGTCCGGCAGGGGCAACACCGGTCCCAGTTTGGCAAACGTGCCATCGTCATTTTGCACCGCCAGACACTGCCAGGCGGTGCGGCCGCCATCGTCAAACTTAACGTTGCCGGTATAGCACAGGGTCAGCACGCCGTTGTTATCCACGGCGCTGCCGGAGTAACAGCCATTGCGGTCATACTCTTCGTCAGGCATCAGCGCCATTGGCTCGTGCTGCCAGTGCACCAGATCTGCTGAGCTCCAGTGCCCCCAACACTTGTAGCGATGATCGCAGCCCAGCGGGTTCCACTGATAAAACAGATGGTAGCGCCCGGCAAACCAGATAAACCCGTTCGGATCGTTCATCAGCCCTGTCACCGGTGCGGGATGCCACTGCGGATAGTGGCTGTCCGCCAGCGCACGCGGCTGGCCTTGCATAACGGCCTGCAACACGGCAGGCCAGCGGGAAGATAAGGTCATTATTCAGAGTCCGTTTTATATTTCAGCAGCAGAGAGACGGTGAACGCCACGCCAAAGGCAATCACCATGCCGATTATATAGTTGAGCAGCGAGCTGGCCTGGACAATCGCCATGCCGGGAAGCGCCGTCAGGCCAACGGCGGTCATGTAGACATGCACCGACACCACCCAGGCACCGCCCGCCGCACCACCGATCAGCGCCGCGATAAACGGCTTCACAAAACGCAGGTTGATGCCAAAAATTGCCGCTTCGGTGATGCCCAGCATCGCGGAAAACGCCGACGGTAAGGTAATGGCTTTGATTTTGGCATCGCGGGTTTTGAACCACACCGCCAGACACGCCCCGCCCTGCGCCACGTTCGCCATCGCCCAGATCGGCAGCAGGAAGTTAACGCCAATCGACGGATTACCCAGCAGCCCGGCCTCAATGGCGTGGAAGCTGTGGTGAATGCCGGTAATGACAATCACCGAATAGAGCCCACCAAACAGCAGCCCGGCCAGCCAGCCCGCGTGGGCAATCAGAGTGCTAAGAATGAAGGAGATTCCGTCGCCCAGCGCGCGTCCCGCCGGGCCAATAATCAACAGCGCAATGAAGCCGGAGATAATGACGGTCAGGAACGGCGTCAGGATCAGATCTAACGCATCCGGGATGGCCCGGCGCAGCTGTTTTTCCACAATGCTCATAAACCACACCGCCAGCAGCACCGGGAAGACGGTTCCCTGATAGCCAATCATGGCGATTTCAAGACCGAAGAAGTTCATGGTGTGGAAGCCGGACGCTACGCCCCAGGCGTTGGTCAGCGCCGGATGAGTCAGGATGCCGCCGAGCGTTGCCCCCAGATACGGGTTGCCGCCAAACTCCCGCGCGGCGGTGAAGCCAATCAGGATCGGCAGAATAATAAACGCCGCCGAGCTGCACATATCCAGCATGATATAGAGCGCGTTATCCGGATTAACCCAGCCGTAGGTTTTAACCATCCCCAGCAGGCCCATCAGCAGACCCGAGGCCACGATCGCCGGGATAATTGGCACGAAGATGTTGGAGAGCAGACGCGCGATACGCTGGAACGGGTTCAGCTTGCGGGCCGCAATATCCGCCGCTTCCGATTTACTGGACTCGCTAATCCCTGCCGCCTGAATAAACGCGGCGTAAACCTTATTCACCACCCCGGTGCCGAAGATCACCTGCATCTGCCCGGCGTTTCGAAAACAGCCTTTCACGCCTTCAACCTTGCCGATAGCCTGCTGGTCGGCAAGCGCATCATCGACCAGCACCAGACGAAGGCGCGTGGCGCAATGTGCCGCGCTGGCAATGTTCTCTTTGCCACCGAGCAGCGGAATAAGCTCGCGCGCAATATGATTAAAATCCATAGATACCTCTTCCTGACCTCTTTTTATGGTGTTCGAAACGCCCCCGCGATGCGGGAGCGTGAAGGGTTAAAACCAGGTTTCCATCTGCACCCCAAAGTTCCATTCCCCGCCCGCGTTGAAGCCGCTGCTGCCAAAGGCGTCATCGCTGGCGTAGTTATCCAGCTTGCTGCTCCAGTCCATCCAGGTGGCGAACAGGCGCAGCTCCGGACGGCTGAAGAAATCGCCAATTTTGCCCGCCTTTAACGTCGGGGCGAAGGTCAGCTTGTAGAAGCTACCGTTAACCGCATTGCGATCCTTGTAGCCTTCCGGGCTTAAATCCATGTACTGATAGCTGCCTTCGAACGCGAGGGCGAAATTCTGGGTCACCTCTTTGATCAGACGCGTATTGAGCGTGACCCACTCGTAGCTGTCGCCCTTCACGTAGCGGTCCTTACTGCTTTGCGCCAGCACGGCGGGCGCAATGTGCCAGCCACCGCCCAGCGGCGTGACACCGTAACTTGCAAAACGCCAGGTATCGGCTTCTGACAGTAGCGCGCCGTCTGAACCAATGCTTTTCACCTCGGCGCCCAGACCGTGGCCGTAAAGCAGCGCCGTTTTGGCGGAACCTTCCCGCAGGCCGTAGAAGCTCTCGTTATGCAGACCAACCAGCGCATGTACCCCGTTATTGGCCGCGTCGGTTTTAATCGGATTGCCGTTGCTGTCCTTACGGTCGTCATTATCTTTTGCCCGTAAGCCGCTGACCATCATCTGCACCGGCCCGGCGAAGTGATTCATGCTGAGGATGTAGTTCTGAACGTTGTTGTCGATCTCCTCTTCGCTGCCGAAGTTACGGCCATAAAGGGAGAAGTTACTGCGCAGCGTATCGTTCCACTTCACGTCGTAGACGCCGCCGCCGGTCCCGGCGAGAAACACCACGTCGGAATCCAGCCAGTGAATGTCGAAGTTGTCGCGGTCAAAACGCTTACCCGCCCAGAAGGTACTGCCCTTCAGCGCACCGGTAAAGTCTGGCAAATTGCCCAACTCGGCAAAGGCCTGACGAATGTTCAGGTCGCTGCTGTCTGCCGACCAGTCGTTATAGGTTTTCTGGCCGTCGGCCAGCATCGCCTTAAAGCGCGTCGTCGCACCATTCTCCAGCGTCTGTTTGTGCTCAACATTCAGCTCAACGTAGGTATCCGCTTCGTTCCCCAGACGCCCGATGGCCCCGCCCGTTTCCCCGGCGGGCGTCAGATAAGGGCCGCTTTTGCTGCTGGAGGCCGCGTCGTTCATCAGCAGGCCGGAACGGGCGTAACCGTGAAATTCAAAACCGCCTGTCCGGTCGGCTTTTTCTTCCAGCACCGTGGTACGTTGCGCCACCGCCTGTGTGGAGGTTTGCGCTTCCTGCTGCGCAGCCACCAGCTGCTGTGTTTTCTGTTCTGCTGCCGTGGCGCGCTTTTCAGCAACCTGCGCGCGGGTTTCCGCCTCCTGCAAACGCTGCTCCAGCGCTGCCAGGCGCGCTTCGATACGTGTCATATCCGTCTGGGCAAAAACAGAGGTACTCCCGGCCAGCATGCCTATCATCACGGCAAGTCTGCGTTTTTTATACATTTTGTCGCATCCCTAATAACTATCGGTGAAAGTGCTAAATTGCTAAACCGGTTTAGGCTGATGATACTAAACCGTTGAATTTTGGATCGGCAACGTTTTTTGCTAAACCGTTTTAGTAAGTGTGATCGAGGCGACAATTCAGGCCGCCGACCGGTGGCCTGGAGAGGTGAATTACAGTTCGTGATGATAAGGCAGCGCGGTCATTGCCCCTTTTGCGGTTGTCGCCAGCGCCCCACAGCGCTGCGCCAGCGTGATGACCTCTGAAAGACGGGCCTGGCCATCACGAGCCAGACCGAACAGCAGCCCGGCGACGAAAGCATCCCCCGCGCCGGTGGTATCAATGCATTCCACGGGTGATGCAGGATAGTGCGTCAACGCGCCTTTCTGCCAGGCGGTTACGCCCTCTTTTCCCTGCGTCACCAGCACCAGCCTGGCCGGACAGGTGCGCATCAGCGCCGCCAGCCCCTCATGGACCTGCGCATTTCCGGTTAAGAACGCCAGCTCTTCCACCGAAATTTTCACCACATCTGCACAGGCTAATGCCCGCTCAAGACACTGACGCAGCTCGACTTCATCATGCCAGAGATCGGCGCGGATATTGGGGTCAAAGCTGACAAATCCCCCCGCCAGTCTGATAGCGGACATCGCCTGAAACGTCGCGGAACGGCTGGGTTCGGCGCTGAGCGCGATAGAGCAGACGTGCAGCCACTCCCCGGCGCGGAATGGCGGGAGATCGGCAGAGTCGAGGAATAAATCAGCGCTCGGGCGAACCATAAAGGTAAAGGAACGTTCACCGTCGTTATCGAGATCCACCACCACCGTGGAGGTGCGATGCTGCGGGTCCAGGCGCAGCCATTCTGTATTAACCTGCTCATCCGCAAGCGTTTTTTGCATAAAACGCCCGAAGGGGTCGTCGCCCACCCGGCCTATAAAGGCGCTTCTGCCGCCCAGACGCGCAACCCCTACCGCGACATTGGCCGGTGCGCCGCCAGGACATTGCAGCAGTTTGCCCTCTCCGTCGGGCAACAGATCCACCACGGCATCGCCAAGTACCCAGATCGTCTCCATATCACCTTCTTAGCTAAATCATGTTAAACCGGTTTAGCTATTTAAGCACAGGCAGGATGTCGGGGAAATATGGCGACGGAAAATTTGCTTAACCCACCCGATGGGGCCAGTGGATATCACCTACGCCATTGAGCTGCGGGCGGGCGAACAAAAAGCCCTGGAAGCGGCGAATACCGACGGATTCAAGCCAGCACCACTCTTCTATCTTCTCAATGCCTTCTGCGACCAGCGTAATCTCCAGATCGGTGCAGCAGCTGATTATCGACTTCACAATCGCCTGCTTGGGCCCGCTCAGGTGGATATCGCTGACGATCTCTCTGTCGATTTTGAGCTTATCCGGCTGAAACCGGGTGAGCAGTGAAAGACCAGCATAGCCGGAACCAAAATCATCTATCGCCAGCCCAACCCCTTCCGCGCGCAGCTGTTTAATGGCGCTGTTAAACTGGTTAAAGCCGGAAATCATCTCGCTCTCAGTGACTTCAATGACCACCTGCTCAGGCTGTAGATTGTACTTTTTGATCTGCGTTACCAGGAACTCTACCGCGCCCGGCACGTTAACCAGCGACATTGGCAGCAGGTTCACCGCCAGTTTGTGGCTGCCGATGCCGAGCTTTTGCGCCAGCGCAAAGGTCCAGGCTTTGGTTTGCAGGTCGACTTCGTAAATCTGTTCACGATCGAGACTACGGAAGAAATGCTCCGGGCTGCCGCCGTCGTTTCCGCGTATAAGCGCTTCGAGAGAACTGATTTTGCCTTCGGACGGCTCGACAATGGGTTGCAGCGCAAACTGGCAGGGCTGTCCCGCCAGCAGACCTAACCCTTTACCAAACGGCGCGCGCTCTCGCGAAAGCGTCCATTTATCAGGCTCATAGTCCGAAGCGGGTGGGATAGCGGTTTTGCCGGTGATAAAGGTCTGAATAAATTTGAAGACCCGATCCTCAGAAGTCAGATAGCTTTCCAGCTTGCTGTAATGCAGAACCGACGCCAGAACCGCTTTCGGGGTCTGAACGTCCAGGTCAAACAGCAGCATTCCCACGTCTTCGAAACGTCTGCGCGGGCCGTAATCGCGCATCAGCTCCACCACGCCGGTATGCCGGTCATCCGCACGGATGGTGTTAAAAAGCGTGACGACGCGCTGTTCCGTGCCTTCGAGAATTTGCAGAACGTCACGTCCACGGGAGAGAAGAATGCCTGAGATGCCCTGCTCCGTATTACGGATCCTGGCCTGTTCAACCAGCGCGCTTAACGCTGCGGAGGTGCAGGTTAAGCTCAGCTGGCTTCGATAAATAAGAGTTGTCAGCACAGAAACGGGGTCCGGTATGGGGTATATGCCTGAACGGTACTGTTTAACACAGTTCCCCGGTGTGACCTAATCTATTCCACGTCGGGCTTAATTCTCCCCGATACGGCTGTCGATCCGCGTCTGCATATAATCGTAGAACGGATTCGACGTCACCCGCATCAGCGCATCTTTGCCGACGCTCAGAACCGATGTTTCTCCCCACAGGGCTATCGTCCCCAGGCTGATACCGTAGTGGTTTTTCACCTCAGGATGGCGGCCATACAGATCGTCATCAGGCGGGAACGGAATAGCAACATGCGACAGGGAATAAACCTCCTGCGGATACGCGACCGACAGCGGCATCACCGTTTCCCGGGTGCTACCCGCTGGCGTTGTCTTTGCCACCATATCAAACCTGTCGGGGCTGGCATTGGTCACAATTGTGACACTGTAACGCCTTTTTGCCCCGGGCAGCAGGTCAGCCACCGCCGTCCAGGATGATGGCCTGAACAGTGGACGGAAACTCCCGGCCTGGTTGATATCAAAAACTACCAGTTCGCTGCCGTTTGCCGGAAGCTGGTCAAACAGCCCGCTGACCACGGCGCGGGTACTGACCGTTGAATCCATGACCGACTGAAACGCCAGCACCGGCGGAAGCTGCGCCAGTTTGTGATCATGAACATCGCGGTTTATCTGCTCATGCAGCGCCTGGGTAAGCAGCCAGGACTGACGTGCTGCATTCACCGGGAACGAATTGTATTTATAAGGATTATATTCCGGCGAAATGTTGAGCCACGCGGCTTTGGCAAACGCCGGTAACATGGCCGGTAGCCCGGCGAATCCGGCAAAGCGCGCAAACGCCGTGACGCCAATCATCGGTGAGAGCAAAACGATCTGCTGAGGTTTACGCAGTTCAGGCGCATCAAGAGCGTCGAGGGCGTATTTCATCGCCAGCGCCCCGCCGTTGGAGTAGCCCACCAGATGCAGGGGGAGATCGTTCCCCGTCAGGCGTGTCGCTTCACGAACCGCAAGGCGCGATGCGGCCAGCCACGCCTCCCAGTCAACGTCTGTCAGGGCACCCGGCGCCGTGCCGTGTCCGGGCAAACGAGGCACTACGGCCACAAAGCCGTGCTGTTGATAATTCTCTGCCAGATGCCTGACGCTGTAGGGCGAGTCCGTCAGACCGTGCAGCAATACCACCGCCCCGCGCGGCTTTCCGGCAGGCATCAGCACGAATGACCGGTTTGCATCCGGGGAAAAGTGTCCTGGCCACACCAGGCTCTGGCGGTAATAACGGTTCAGCGGCGTGCGCTCTGCGGGTGTGACATTCGCCGTCACCTCAGCGTCGAGAGCGGTGAAGATGGCGTTTTCCCGCGCGACATACGCTGCGAAGGTCGCGTTATCCATCTCCTGCACGGACATTTCGTCAGCCCGCCAGGTGTGCCAGTGATGCAGGGCCGGCCCCTGCTGCGAAAGATAAACCCGCACCGCCAGCAGCACGAGCACAATGATCCCGATGATCATCGCTATTTTTTTTGCGAGAGCCATCAGGCGCACGCTGACCCGCCAGGGCAAATTCGCCATGTAGGCTCCCTCCCTTATCCACAGAGCGTTCATCTTACCAAAAAATGTGAAGAGGCTGACGTATTCACCAAATAGATACCGCTCAGGCCGGACACTGCACCAAAAGTGAACTACGCTGCACAAATGTTGAGCATCTGTTAAACAAATATTGCATTAACTTTGCTGCACAGCGCGTTTTCGCCGCAATGTGAACATGGCACGCGTCCTGCATTGTTAATCCGGTAACAGAAACTGGAGCATCGTGCGCCAGCGCTGCTGGGGGTTAATCCTGGTGGTGGCCGGTGTCTGTATTATTACTTTTATTATTTCACACCTGATCCCCGGCGATCCGGCCCGCCTGCTGGCCGGTGACCGCGCCAGCGATGAAATCGTGCAGGGCATCCGCCAGCAGCTGGGGCTGGATCAACCGCTCTATATTCAGTTTGGCCGCTATGTAGAGGCGCTGGCGCACGGCGATCTGGGCACCTCCATTCGTACCGGTCGCCCCGTTGCGGAAGATTTGAAAGCCTTTTTCCCCGCCACGCTGGAGCTGGCCTTCTGCTCTTTGCTGCTGGCGCTGGTGATTGGCGTGCCGCTGGGCATTTTATCGGCGGTGTACCGTAACCGCTGGCTGGATCACCTGGTGCGACTGATGGCGATGACGGGCATCTCGACGCCTGCCTTCTGGCTGGGACTGGGGGTAATCGTTCTGTTCTACGGGCAACTGCAAATTCTGCCCGGCGGCGGCAGGCTGGACGACTGGCTCGATCCGCCTGCCCACGTTACCGGCTTTTATCTGCTGGACGCCCTGCTGGAAGGCAACGGCGAGGTGTTTTTCAACGCCCTACAGCACCTGATTCTACCCTCCCTGACCCTGGCCTTTGTGCATCTGGGTATTGTGGCGCGTCAGGTGCGTTCCGCGATGCTGGAGCAGCTGAGCGAGGATTATATTCGTACCGCCCGCGCGAGCGGGTTGCCGGGCTGGTACATCGTGCTGCGCTACGCCTTACCCAACGCCATGATCCCCTCCATTACCGTGCTCGGGCTGGCGCTGGGCGATCTGCTGTATGGGGCAGTCCTTACCGAAACCGTGTTTGCCTGGCCGGGAATGGGAGCCTGGGTGGTGACCTCCATTCAGGCGCTGGACTTCCCTGCCGTCATGGGCTTCGCGGTCGTGGTATCGCTGGCCTATGTCTTCGTCAATCTGGTGGTGGATCTGCTGTATCTGTGGATCGACCCGCGAATCGGGCGCGGAGGTGCCGAATGATGTTAACTCAGGAAACGCCCGTCCTCGTCAGCACCGCCAAACAGCGCATCAACTGGGCAAAGCTGTTCTGGATGTTACGCAAAAGCCCGCTCACGCTGATCGGCGGGGTGATTATGATCGTGATGCTGCTGATGATGGTGGTCTCGCCGTGGATAGTCCCGCACGATCCGAACGCGCTGGATCTGACCGCGCGATTGCAGGCGCCTTCAGCCCAGCACTGGTTTGGCACCGATGAGGTGGGCCGGGATCTGTTCAGCCGCGTGCTGGTGGGCAGCCAGCAGTCCATCACGGCGGGGCTGGCGGTGGTGGTGATTGCAGGCGGCATCGGTTCTCTGCTCGGCTGTTTGTCCGGCGTACTCGGCGGACGCGGCGACGCCATCATTATGCGTATCATGGACATTATGCTCTCCATCCCCTCGCTGGTGCTGACGATGGCGCTGGCCGCCGCGCTCGGCCCAAGCCTGTTTAACGCGATGCTGGCGATTGCGATTGTACGCATTCCGTTTTACGTGCGGCTGGCACGCGGGCAAACGCTGGTGGTGCGCCAGTTCACCTACGTGCAGGCCGCCCGCACCTTTGGCGCATCGCGCTGGCACCTGATCAGCTGGCATATCCTGCGTAACGCCCTGCCGCCGCTGATCGTACAGGCGTCGCTGGATATCGGCAGCGCCATTCTGATGGCCGCCACGCTGGGCTTTATTGGATTAGGCGCGCAGCAACCCACCGCCGAATGGGGCGCGATGGTGGCCGTGGGGCGTAACTACGTGCTTGACCAGTGGTGGTACTGCGCGTTTCCGGGGGCGGCAATTCTGATCACGGCAGTTGGGTTTAATCTGTTTGGCGATGGTCTTCGCGACCTGCTGGATCCCAAATCAGGAGGGAAGCAGTCATGAGTGATTCCGTATTATCGATTGAAGATTTGCACCTGAGCTTCCCCATTTTTCGCGGTGACGTCCACGCGCTCAACCACGTTTCGCTGGAGATTGGCCGGGGTGAAATTGTCGGCGTGGTGGGCGAATCCGGCTCGGGAAAATCGGTCACCGCGATGCTGGCGATGCGCCTGCTGCCGGAAGGCAGTTACCATATTCACCATGGACGGGTCACGCTCCTCGGGGAAGATGTCCTGAACGCGTCGGAAAAACAGCTTCGTCAGTGGCGCGGCGCCAGGGTGGCGATGATTTTTCAGGAGCCGATGACGGCGCTCAACCCCACGCGCCGGATTGGCAGGCAAATGGTGGAGGTGATCCGCCAGCATCAGTCGCTTTCCCGCCGCGACGCGCAGCAGAAGGCGATCGCCCTGCTGGGCGAGATGCAAATCCCGGATGCGGCACAGGTGATGGATCGCTATCCGTTTGAGCTTTCCGGCGGTATGCGCCAGCGGGTGATGATCGCCCTTGCCTTCTCCTGCGAGCCGGAGCTGATCATTGCCGATAAGCCGACCACCGCGCTGGACGTGACCGTTCAGCGTCAGGTGCTGCGTCTGCTGAAACACAAAGCGCGCGCCAGCGGGACGTCGGTGCTGTTTATCAGTCACGATATGGCGGTGGTGTCGCAGCTTTGTGACCGGATGTACGTTATGTACGCGGGCAGCGTGATCGAAAGCGGCAGCACGCAGACCTTGATCCACCATCCTGTGCATCCCTATTCGATTGGCCTGCTGCGGTGTGCCCCGGAAAATGGTGAACCGCGCGAGATCCTCCCGGCCATTCCCGGCACGGTGCCTAACCTCAGCCACCTCCCGCGCGGATGTGCCTTTCGCGAACGCTGTTTTGCTGCCGGGGCGAAATGCAGCGAAACGCCGCGCTTAATTTCTACGGGCGCAGAAGGCCAGCAGGCTGCCTGCTGGTACCCACAACAGGAGAGACGCCATGTCTGAGGTACTGCTGGAACTGGATAGCGTGCATGTGAATTTTCCTGCGCGCAAAAACTGGCTGGGGCGCGTGACGGAGCAGGTACACGCCCTCAACGGCATGGATCTCCGGATCCATCGCGGCGAAACGCTGGGCGTTGTGGGGGAATCCGGCTGTGGAAAGAGCACGCTGGCGCAGCTGCTGATGGGCATGCTCAAACCGAGTACCGGTGCCTGTCAGCGCGCGAATGCGGCAGGCGGTATGCAGATGGTATTTCAGGACCCGCTCTCGTCCCTCGACCCGCGTTTACCCGTCTGGCGCATCATTACCGAGCCGGTGTGGATACAGCAACGCCGCAGCGAACGGGAGCGTCGTCAGCTGGCTGAGACGCTGGCGCAGCAGGTGGGCATTCGGGCGGAATATCTTGACCGCCTGCCGCATGCGTTTTCGGGTGGACAGCGCCAGCGCATTGCTATTGCCCGGGCGCTCTCTTCGGATCCGGACATCATCGTGCTGGATGAACCCACCAGCGCGCTGGATATTTCCGTCCAGGCGCAGATCCTCAATTTGCTGGTTGCCCTGCAACAGCAGCGAAATCTGACCTACGTGCTGATCTCGCACAACGTCTCGGTGGTCCGTCACATGAGCGACCGGGTGGCGGTAATGTATCTGGGGCAGATCGTGGAGCTGGGTCCGGCGGACCAGGTGCTGGGCAAGCCACGGCATCCGTATACGCAGCTGCTGCTTGACTCCGTTCCCCGTACCGGAGAACCGCTGGACGAAGATCTGGCATTACGCAAAACCGATCTCCCCGGTAATCGCCGCCTGCCCGATGGCTGCTACTTCCGCGACCGCTGCCCGCTGGCAGCTGAAGGATGCGAACGGCCGCAGCCGCTTCAGCCCGCAGCCGGAGACCGAAGCGTACGCTGCTGGCGTAACCGCTAGATTTGCGCCATCCCGCCATCGACAAACAGCTCCGTGGCGTTTATAAAGCTGGCGGCATCGGACGCCAGAAACGCCACGGCTTTTCCGACTTCGCCCGGCGCGCCCAGGCGACCCAGCGGCACCTGGGCCGCCAGCGCATCGTATAATCCCTGACGCTGTTCTTCGGGAACCAGATCGCCAAGACCGGGCGTTTTCACGGGGCCAGGGCTGACGACGTTGACGCGTATCCCGCGGCCCTGTAAGTCCAGCGCCCAGGAGCGGGCAAAGTTACGCACGGCGGCTTTACTGGCGCTGTAGACGCTAAAATTCGCCGTCCCCTTAATTGAAACCGTCGATCCGGTGAGGATAATGGATGAACCAGAGGAGAGCAGCGGCAGCGCTTTCTGGACGGTAAACAGCACGCCGCGCACGTTGGTGGCAAAAATCCGGTCAAACTGCTCCTCGGTGATGGCGCCCAGCGGCAGCATGTCGCCGCCCCCGGCGTTGGCGAACAGAATATCGAGTCGTCCCTCTTCTTTAGCAATCTGCGCGTAAACCGCATCCAGATCGGCCATTCTGGAGACGTCCGCGCGGATAGCTACCGCCGCGGCGCCAATGTCTGCCCGCGCGGCATCCAGTTCGGCCTGACGACGTCCGGTGATATAGACCTTCGCTCCCTGCGCCGCCAGTTCCTGTGCCGTTGCGAGACCAATACCGGTGCTGCCGCCGGTCACCAGAGCGATTTTTCCTGCAAGCGTTGTATTCATACTCATAACCTTCTGTTGTGATGTAAAAGAGGAGCGTTTGCCCGCGTCAGGCAGACTTTAGATCTTGCGGGATTCGTGATAAACGGGCAAAAATGAAAATGAATTTTCACAGCAGGAAATAATCAGAGGAGATCTGTGTGGATCAGCTAATGGCAATGCGCGCCTTTACGCGGGTGGTTGAATCCGGAAGCTTTACCCGAGCGGCAGACTCCCTGAACATGCCGATAGCTACGCTGAGTAAGCTGGTAAAATCACTTGAAGCGCACCTGGAAACACGGCTGCTGCATCGTACTACGCGCCGGGTGGTCACGACGGCAGAAGGCATGGAATACTACGAGAAAGCGCTGCGGGTATTAATCGATATAGAGGACATTGATACCGCCTTTCGCGCATCGTGCTGCACGCCTAAAGGCCATTTGCGTATCGACGTGGGGGGGTCAACCGCCCGGGACGTGTTGATCCCCCTGCTGCCGGATTTTTTTCAGCGCTACCCGGACCTGCGCATCAACCTGGGGGTAGCCGACCGTCCGGTAGACTTAATCAGTGGAAACGTAGACTGCGTGATCCGCGGCGGCCCGCTGGATGACTCTTCGCTTATCGCCCGGCATATCGGTGACGCCCGGATGCTAGCCTGCGCGACGCCGGGCTATCTTAAGACTCACGGCATCCCTGCCTATCCGCAGGAGCTGCGCAACGGCCATAAGCTGATTAGCTACCTTTCCCCCGTTACCGGACGCGCATTCCCGTTTCGGTTCCTCGATCGGGGTGAACCGCTGGAGATCAGCGTTCCGCACCATCTTGGAGTCAATGAAAGCAACGCACACCTGGCCGCGGCGCTGGCGGGTTTAGGGATTATTCAGACGTTTGGCTATGCTGCGAGAGCGCATCTGGAAACGGGCGCGCTGGTAGAGATCCTGAGCGACTGGCGTCCTAAGGCGTATCCTTTTCACGTGGTCTATCCACAGAGTCGGCATTTAACACATCGCCTGAGAGTGTTTATTGCGTGGCTTGCCGAGGTCTTCCCTGCGGCGGTGAAAGGTTAGCCGGGCATTTGCCCGGCCAGATATCAGTTCAGTTTGTAATCCAGCGTGATTTCGGCTTTCAACAGCTGCGACACCGGACAACCCGCCTTCGCTTTCTGAATAATGCCGTCGAACTGCTGCGGATCGATACCCGGTACCGTCACCTTGCTTTGCAGCGCCACTTTGCTGATGGCAAAACCACTGTCGGTTTTATCCAGCGAGACATCCGCCGTGGTATCGATGGAATCGGCGGTATAACCCGCTTCGCCCAACATTAGCGACAGGGCCATAGAGAAACAGGCCGCGTGCGCTGCGCCAATCAGCTCTTCCGGGTTGGTCCCTTTTTCGCCCTCGAAGCGGGTGTTAAAGCCGTAAGGTTGCTGGTTAAGGACGCCACTTTCTGTTGAGACCGTCCCTTTGCCGCGTTTGATGTCGCCAGACCAGTGTGCTGAACCGTGCTTATGAATCGTCATTCTTGCTCTCCTTTTGGCTTACAAAGGGATAAGTATAGGACGCATAATCCATTTTGCAGGGAAGACAGATTAGTCCGAGCGCGTGGCAAGGTGGTTTGCCAGCGCGTCGAGGAACACACGCTGCGCCGCAGGCTGATAGTCTCGCGACTGATAAATACCAAAAATACCGATTGGTTTTGGCGTAAAGGCGCTGAGCACCGGCACCAGGCTGCCCTGCCGTAGCGCCGCGTCGGCCTCGCGCTCGGGCAGCATGGCAATACCACAGTGGTTTATCGCCGCCTCCATCAGCAGTGACGAGATGCTGGCGCTGAGATTGCCGCTGACCGCCGTCGTGATCGGCTCCCCTTCGGGCGTCAAAAAACGCCACGACTGACCGGCAAAAAAGCTGTAATGCAGGCAGTTGTGCCGGGCTAAGTCCTCCAGCTGCTCTGGAACGCCCCGGCTGGCAAGGTAGTGCGGCGAAGCGCAAAGTACGGACCGACACTCTCCCAGTCGGCGGGCGATCATGCCCGGTTCGGGGTTATCGGTGATGCGGATCGCCACGTCAATTCGCTCGCCCACCAGGCTTACCGGATGGTTATTAACATCCAGCTCAATGCGCAGCTGAGGGTAACGCTGCAACAGATCGGGCAGCACCGGAGCGATAATCTGCATCGCGGTGAAATGCGCGCAGGCGACGCGAAGCGTACCTGAGGGTAAATCCTTCACTGACTGATCTTCAATTTCCTGAGAAATTTGCGAGAGCGTACGCGTCTTTTGCAGGACCTTCTCTCCCGCCGCCGTCAGCGTCAGCTTGCGGGTGGAGCGATTCACCAGCCGCGCCCCGGCCCACTTCTCCATCTGCTCCAGATAACGGCTCACCATCGGACGGGAGATCCCCAGCGCCCGCGCCGCCGCGCTTAAACTCCCCAGCTCACAGATGCGGTTGTACACCTGGGCGGCAATAACGCGATCCATTTTGACCTCCATTTGCTCGATTTATGAAACTAAGCATCTCCTGTTTCAGGAATTCTGGCAAATGAAGAGATCCGTACAATAGAGACTTTCCTGAAGAACAGAGAGATGACCATGACCATCGCCCGCCTTGCTTTGCTGACAACCCTTTTCACTCCAGCCGTCTTTGCCGCGCCGTTGACCGTTGATACGTACAACCCGCAGGAAAAAGGCATTTTTGCCGTTTCTTCCACCCTGGTGTCTGGCCCGAAAGAGGCGGTACTGTTTGACGCCCAGTTCAGCGTGAAAGATGGCGAAGCGCTGGTAGAAAAAATTCGCCACAGCGGTAAAACGCTGAACAAAATCGTGATCACTTCCGGCGATCCGGATTTCTATTTCGGCCTGCAACCGCTGGTGAAAGCCTTCCCTAATGCCAAAGTTGTCGCCACGCAACAGGTGGTGGACCATATCAAGGCCACAAAAGACGCGAAGCTCGCCTTCTGGGGGCCACAGATGAAAGACGGCGCGCCGACGCAGCTCTACGTGCCGCAAGTGCTTGCCTCAACCACCTTTATGATTGACGGTGAGAGAGTGAATATTGAAGAGCCTGAGAGCTATGCGGCGTACGTCTGGATCCCATCCGCAAAAACCATCCTCGGCGGCACGGGCGTCTCATGGGGCATTCACGTCTGGACGGCAGATACCCAAACGCCGGAAAGCCGCAAACAGTGGCAGCAGACGCTGGATAGCATGGCAGCCCTTAAGCCCAAACACGTTATTCCGGGCCACTACCTGGGGACACCGCCAGCAGGTACCAGCGCTATCGACTTTACCCGTCGCTATCTACAGCAGTTTGAACAGGCCCTCACGGCAGATAAAGCGTCAACCGGCGTCATCAACACAATGAAAAAACAGTGGCCGAATCTGGCGGAAGCCAGTTCGCTGGAACTGAGTGCCAAAGTGAATACCGGCGAAATGAAGTGGTAATAGCCTGATTATCTCCTGCTATATTTAAATTTTTTATAGCAGGAGTTAACTATGCCATCTTCAGTAAGGGGCATCGACCATATCGGTATTACGGTGCCCGACATTGAAAAAGCCACCCTATTTTTTGAACGCGCTTTCGACGCCCAGGTTTTATATCATTCTGTCGATGCGCAAACCGATAATATTGATCAGCCCGCCCAGCAGCACACCTTAAAATTATTTCCCGGCACAAAAATTCACGCCATTCGCATGCTCGTCATGCCCCACGGACCCGGCATAGAACTTTTCGAAATGCATGGCCCTGAACAGGGAATGCCCGCTCGCGCCAGCGACTTTGGCCTCCAGCATTTTGCTGTTTATGTTGATGATTTTGATAAGGCGATAGCCGCTTTCACCGCTGCTGGCGGGGAGATGTTTACCGCGCCAAAGCCGCTCACGTTTCCGGATGAGCAAGGTGAAGGTAATGCTTTCTGCTATGGGCAAACCCCCTGGGGCAGCATTGTAGAATTGATTTCCTGGCCAACGCCCATGCCTTATGAAAAAACGACAAATTTACGCCGCTGGAAACCCTGAATTTTATTTCTGTGCTACGGGAGATGATATTTTTATTTCCAGGACGAATCTGAACCACAACGGCGAAAATATTTGCCAATCTGAATGCGAATTACGATTTTGCACGCCGTAACATTAAACAGACAACGACACGGAGGCAGCATGTTTACTTATTACCCGGCACATACCACAGCAGCACAACCCGAACTCGTTAACGCGATTGCGCAGGGTCTTCAGGCGGAGCACGGTGTTGTTACCGAAGATGACATTTTGATGGAACTGACCAGGTGGGTGGAAGCCACAGACAATGACATCCTCAGTGACATCTACCAGCAAACCATCAACTATGTCGTTAGCGGGCAAAATGCACCTTTGTAAAAACCTGCTAAGCTGGATCTGCAACCTAAGGGGTTACATTTCGTTTGCGTGAGCAAACTTGTCCTTAAAACTATCAACGGGATTGAGGAGTTAATATGAAATCGAACCGTCAGGCACGCCACATTCTGGGACTGAACTACAAGCTCTCAAACCAGCGCAAAGTGGTTATTGAAGAGGGGAGCGAAACGCAAGTGACCCACGCCACCGGCAAGAAACGTCAGGCAGGCAAGTAAGTTCCAGTACGAAATCCACAACACCATCGGTTACCCCGGTGGTGTTTTTGTTTATGTGTTGCGGTAATTAATATTTAGCTCCTTTATAATACCCCCCGACCGCACCCCGTAGCACAGGCCAGAAAGATGACAAACAGCAGTGTCAGGGACGGATCTTCTTAAAAAGAGTGAGTGACATGGACAACAAACTGAAAAAACATCGTTCCCTTTATATTCCTTACGCCGGTCCGGTTTTACTGGAGTTTCCCCTTCTGAACAAAGGCAGCGCCTTTAGCATGGAAGAGCGCAGCAGCTTTAACCTGCTGGGTCTGCTGCCTGAAGTGGTTGAAACCATTGAAGAACAGGCGGAACGCGCCTGGATCCAGTATCAGGGCTTTAAAACCGAAATCGATAAGCACATCTACCTGCGTAATATCCAGGACACCAACGAAACCCTCTTCTACCGCCTGGTGCAGAACCATCTCGAAGAGATGATGCCCGTCATTTATACCCCAACCGTCGGCGCGGCGTGTGAACGCTTCTCAGAGATCTACCGTCGTTCCCGCGGCGTGTTCATCTCCTATCAGAACCGTCACAACATGGACGACATTCTGCAAAACGTGCCTAATCACAACATCAAGGTGATCGTGGTAACCGATGGCGAACGTATTCTGGGCCTTGGCGACCAGGGCATTGGTGGGATGGGGATCCCCATCGGTAAGCTCTCGCTGTATACCGCCTGCGGCGGGATCAGCCCGGCCTACACCCTGCCGGTTGTGCTGGACGTGGGGACCAACAACCAGCAACTGCTGAACGATCCGCTGTACATGGGCTGGCGTCACCCGCGCATTACCGACGACGAGTACTATCAGTTTGTTGATGATTTCATCCAGGCCGTGAAGCACCGCTGGCCGGACGTGCTGTTACAGTTCGAAGACTTCGCACAGAAAAACGCCATGCCGCTGCTGAACCGCTACCGCGATGAGATCTGCTCGTTCAACGATGACATTCAGGGCACTGCGGCAGTGACCGTGGGGACGCTGATTGCCGCGAGCCGTGCGGCAGGCAGCCAGCTCAGCTATCAGAAAATTGTCTTCCTGGGTGCAGGCTCCGCGGGCTGCGGCATCGCCGAGCAAATTATTGCCCAGACCCAGCGCGAAGGCTTAAGCGAAGAGCTGGCTCGCTCCCGCGTCTTTATGGTGGACCGTTTTGGCCTGCTGACCGACGGTATGCCAAACCTGCTCCCGTTCCAGACCAAACTGGTGCAGAAGCGTGAAAACCTGAAAAACTGGGATACGGATAACGAAGTGCTCTCGCTTCTTGACGTGGTCCGCAACGTGAAGCCGGACATTCTGATCGGCGTATCCGGGCAGACCGGCCTCTTCACGGAAGAGATTATTCGCGAGATGCACAAGCACTGCGAACGCCCTATCGTGATGCCGCTGTCTAACCCGACTTCACGCGTGGAGGCAACGCCGCAGGATATTATCGCCTGGACAGAAGGTAAGGCACTGGTCGCGACCGGCAGCCCGTTTGATCCGGTGCTGTGGAAGGACAAACTCTATCCCATCGCACAGTGCAATAACTCCTATATCTTCCCGGGTATTGGTCTGGGGGTTATCGCCTCCGGTGCGTCACGCATCACCGACGAAATGCTGATGTCCGCGAGCGAAACGCTGGCAGGTCACTCACCGCTGGTGAATAACGGTGAAGGCCTGGTACTGCCGGAGCTGAAAGACATTCATAAAGTGTCCCGCGCAATTGCCTTCGCGGTAGGCAAAATGGCGCAGCAGCAAGGCGTCGCGGTGAAAACCTCTGCCGATGCGTTGCAGCAGGCGATTGACGATAACTTCTGGATGCCGGAATACCGTAGCTATCGTCGTACTTCTATTTAAGCATTGCCCCTCACCCAGCCCTCTCCCCAAAGGGGAGAGGGCTGGGTGAGGGGAATATACGGCACCTCCCACTAGCCAAACCCATTTTCCCCCGCTACACTCCCTTCATCCATTAACCTACTGAATATATAAGGAGGCCAATTATGCTGTACTGTGAAATTTTCAATGTTTCACATACATTTGGTGATCGCACCAGCTCAAGCGTTATCGGTATCGTGCTGCGATAACTTCCGCTTGAGCGAAGACACCAACCCCTGAAATCCCTTCTCTCGGGCTTACTGAGTTATCGTCAGCGATGTTTGACGAGGCATAAACATGCCTGTAACTCCTGGGTAAGCAACAATGAGCACTTTACTCACTGCACATTCTTTACGCGTTGATACGGCGTTCGGCACGCTCTTCGACTCTCTCTCCTTTACGTTGAAAAAAGGCGATCGCATCGGCCTGCTGGGTGATAACGGCTGCGGAAAAAGTACGCTGCTGAAAATCCTCGACGGGACGCAGTCCCCTGCTGCCGGAACCGTTTCACTGGCGGGGCATTGCCTGCTGGCGCGCGTGGAACAACATCTGCCGGAGGCCCTTTATCCCCTGACCATGCTGGATGCGGTGCTGGCGCAGCTGCCGATCGGTGAGCGCGACAGTTTGCGCTGGAAAGCCGAGACGCTGCTGGCCGGAATGGGCTTCACGACGCAGGAAACGGCGTTAACCTCCGCCACGCTGAGCGGCGGCCAGCATACGCGGTTGCTGCTGGCACGAGCGTTGATAAGCGATCCGGATCTGCTGCTTCTGGACGAACCGAGCAACCACCTTGACCTGCCGACCCTGCTGTGGCTGGAGCAGTTTCTACAAAACTGGTCCGGCAGCTTTGTGCTGGTCTCACACGACAGGCAACTGCTGGACGCGGTAACCAACGGCAGCTGGATCCTGCGCGATAAAAAGCTGCACGCCTTTGCCCTTCCCTGCACTGCCGCCCGTCTGGCGCTCGACGCAAAAGACGAAAGCGATGCGTTGCGCCATAAGGCAGAGCAAAAAGAGATCGACCGCGTCACGGCCAGCGCACGGCGTCTCGCGACCTGGGGCAAGGTCTATGACAACGAAGATCTCTCCCGTAAGGCTAAGCAGATGGAAAAACAGGTCGAACGCCTGAAAGAGACCCAGACGGAACTGACGGCGGGAAGCCCGTGGACCTTAACCCTGCGCGGGGACGCGCTTCGCGCCGACCGCCTGTTGGAAATGACTCACCTCGGCGTCCCCCCGGCGCCGGGTCTGCCAGACCTGTTTACTCTCAACAGCGCGCGGCTAAAGAGCGGCGATCGCGTGGCGATTGTGGGTCGTAACGGCTGCGGAAAATCGTCGCTGCTGAAGCTTATCTGGCGACATTTTCGCGACGAGATCGCGGACGAGCGGCTTAAGCGTCATCCGCGCGTCTCACCCGGCTACTACGACCAGACGCTGCACCAGTTGCCAGATGATGCAGCGCTGCTTGATGCACTGGAGCCTTTCGCGCCAGATCCGCAGACCCGTAAAATGGCGCTCATCAGTGCCGGGTTCCCGTGGGCGCGTCACGGGCAAAAAGTCAGTACGCTGAGCGGCGGGGAACGTTCGCGCCTGCTGTTCGTCGGCCTGACGCTTGCCCGTTATAGCCTGCTGATGCTGGATGAACCGACCAACCACCTGGACATGGAAGGCAAAGAGGCGCTGGCGGAAACGCTGCAACAGTTTGAAGGCGGAGTGCTGCTGGTGAGCCACGATCGTCAGTTAATTAGCCAGAGCTGTAACCGCTTCTGGCTGATTGAGGACGGCAGGCTGAGCGAATGGCACGATGCGGAGGCGGTGTTTGAGCGCCTGCGTGAGGACACCGCTCCGGTTGTACCTGAGGCATCGAATAACGCATTGAAGGCACCCTCTTCAGCGTCTGACGATCTGCTCGAACGCCTGGTTGCCCTGGAAACACTGCTGGAAGAAGATTTGGCGCGCAAGCCAAAACATCAAAAACCGCAGTTACAGGCGCAATGGCGAAAAGAGATTGAGGTAATAGAAGCGCAACTGTAAATCTGAGCCCGGCGGTGGCGTCGCCGGGCCAGTGTTTTTCACCCCAATTTATGAGGGGTACAGCCTTTTCTTAATCCGAAAATGCATCAAATAATGACATTATGTTGCGGTTACCTTGCATTACATCGCCAAAGTATTAATCCTTAATGGGTAATCAGACCTGCTATGCAGATACTCATCATGAAAGGAGAAACACATGAAGGCTGCTGTTGTCACTCAGGATCATCAGGTTAATGTCACAGAAAAAACCTTACGCGCGCTCAAACATGGTGAAGCGCTGCTGAAGATGGAGTGCTGTGGCGTTTGCCATACCGATCTCCATGTTAAGAATGGCGATTTTGGCGACAAAACCGGGGTGATCCTCGGCCACGAAGGGATTGGTATCGTCAAAGAGATTGGTCCTGGCGTCACGTCGCTAAAAGTAGGCGATCGTGCAAGCGTGGCGTGGTTCTTCGAAGGCTGTGGCCACTGTGAATATTGTAATACCGGCAACGAAACGCTGTGCCGTGACGTGAAAAACGCGGGTTACTCCGTTGACGGCGGCATGGCGGAAGAGTGCATCGTAACCGCGGATTACGCGGTTAAAGTTCCGGACGGACTGGACTCTGCGGCGGCCAGCAGCATCACCTGCGCCGGGGTCACCACCTACAAAGCGGTAAAAGTCTCTGACATCAAACCCGGCCAGTGGATTGCGATCTATGGCCTGGGCGGTCTGGGCAACCTCGCGCTGCAATACGCCAAAAATGTCTTCAATGCGAAAGTTATCGCCATTGACGTGAATGACGAGCAGTTGAAGCTCGCTGCCAGCATGGGCGCAGACTTAACCGTGAACTCCCGCAGTGAAGATGCGGCAAAAGTGATTCAGGAGAAAACCGGCGGTGCACATGCGGCGGTGGTGACGGCGGTAGCGAAAGCGGCCTTCAACTCTGCCGTTGACGCAGTTCGCGCCGGAGGCCGCGTGGTGGCTGTAGGCCTGCCGCCGGAAGCGATGAGCCTGGATATTCCACGTCTGGTCCTGGATGGGATTCAGGTAGTGGGTTCCCTGGTGGGTACCCGTCAGGATCTGCTCGAAGCCTTCCAGTTTGCGGCTGAAGGTAAGGTGAAACCGAAAGTTACAATGCGCCCACTGGAAGATATCAACGCCATCTTCAAAGAGATGGAACAGGGCCAGATCCGTGGCCGTATGGTGATTGATTTACGTTCTTAACCGCGGTGGCCGGGTAGCGGCTCTGCCCTGCCCGGCTTTTCACGTGGACGAACGGCGATCGGAAATCCATTCCTGAACCTCGATCTGGAACGTGTCCGGCGCTTTTCGATACATCTTCCGCGCCAGATCCAGGATGGTATGGCGCCCTAACTCCTCTTCCATCCGCTGCTGCGCGCTGTCCATGACCGAGCGCACCCCACACGGGCCGTCACAGACCCAGGCAGGTGGCGTTTCATCAAACACCGCCAGGCGCTGACGCACTTCCCGACACTCAAACATATTCTTCTCGCCGTCGATGGCGTGCGCCACGTCCAGCACGCTGATCAGCTCTGCCGGACGCGCCAGCCGGAAGCCTCCCCCTTTACCCTCGGTGCTGATGACCAGCCCCGCGCGTGATAAACGGGTGAAGATTTTTCCAAGATAGTCGTACGGCACGCCCTGCAAGGCCGCCATCTCCCGGACGCTCATCTCACGTTCATTGCCTTTTGCATCCACCATACACATCAGGCTATGAATGCCATATTCCACACCAGAACTGTAAAACGCCATGGCTCACTCCGGGTCATTGTTCGCTGCATTATAACGATTTTTAACTCAGAAAGAAGTTGTCGCAGTTAACTCCGACAAGTATAGTGGCAGTTATGTCAGACATACAGCCTGACGCACTAAAGGATCGAGTATGAAAAAGCAGATTTTAATTGTGGGTAGTGGGTTTTCCGGTATGTGGGCTGCGGTCAGCGCCGCGCGCCTTTCTGCTCTGGCGGGTAACAATAGCCTCAGCATTGCCGTGCTGGCCCCTGTTGCGGAGCTGCGCGTTCGCCCACGCTTTTATGAAGAGAACGTGTCGACGATGGTCGCGCCGCTGACCGAACTGTATGCTGAGCTGGGTATCGCCTTTATTGCGGGCGAAGCACAACGTATTGATACCTCGTCTAAAACCGTTTTGTATCTCGATTCAAACGGCGCGATTGCTGACGTCGCCTGGGAACGTCTGATCCTCGCAACCGGTAGCCAGACTAAACGTCCTCCTGTTGCCGGTCTGGCTGAATACGCCTTTGATATCGACCAACTCGACTCCGCCAGATTATTCGAGCAGCATCTTGATTCGCTGGTTTCGCGCCCCTCCACCCCGGAGCGTAATACCGTGGTCGTGTGTGGCGGCGGCTTTACCGGCATCGAACTGGCAACGGAACTCCCTGCCCGACTCCGTACTCGCTTCGGCGCTGATACAAAGACTAAAGTAATCGTAGTTGAAAGAGGTACAACCATCGGCGGGCGTTATAGCGAGGCGCTGCGTAACACAATTGAAGAAGCAAGCAACGCGCTGGGCGTTGAATGGCGTTTAAACAGTGAAATTGAAGCCATCGATGCCAGCGGCGTAACGCTGAAAAACGGAGAGCGCATTGCCAGCGCCACTGTAGTGTGGACGGCAGGGGTAGAAGCTAACCTCCTCAGCCTGCAAATTGACGGGGAACGCGATACTCAGGGACGGCTGATCGTCAACGACACGTTGCAGGTTCCTGCGCATCCGGAGGTTTACGCGACGGGTGATATGGCGCACGCCAAAACGGACGATGCGGGCAACACGGCGCTGATGACCTGCCAGCACGCGATCCAGCTGGGGAAATTCGCCGGACACAACGCGGCGGCCAGCCTGTTAAATCTGGAGCCGTACCCTTACCGTCAGGTGAACTACGTCACCTGTCTGGATTTAGGTGGCTGGGGCGCGGTATACACCGAGGGCTGGGAACAGCGCGTTAAATCCGTACGCGAGGAAGGCAAAAAGATCAAAGTCGCCATCACCAACGAACTGATTTACCCGCCAGCAGCAGACAAAGCGGTCGCTTTTGCCGCCGCTGACCCGCTGGCGAAATTCGTTTAGTCCCCTCCTGCGCCCGCGACCAGCGGGCAAAGTGTGTAATCAGGCCAGCGCACCTGCGTTGGCCTGACGCTTTTTGGCACATAAATAACCATACATCAGCAGAGAGGTCATCGCAGAGAAGGATAAAATCGCGGCCGGCAGCGTGACATAGCTCCAGCTAAAGCCGAGCGTAATCATCAATCCACCGAAATAGGCGCCAATTGCGCTGCCGAGGTTAAACGCCATTTGCCCGCCTGCGGCCCCCAGCATCTCGCCGCCTTTCGCATTTTGCAGCAGCAGAATTTGCAGCGGCGCAGAGAGCGCAAACAGCCCGGCGCAGCAGACAAATCCCATGACCAGTGAAGCTGTTTTAAGCTCGCCAAAGGCAAACAACGCCAGCAGCGAAGCCACAATCACCAGGTCGGTGGTGGCAGCAATGCGCAGCGGGCTAAAGCGTGACGACAGCTTGCCGCTGAAGACATTTCCCAGCACCATGCCCAGCCCCATCAGCATCATGATCGCGGTCATGACGCCCTCAGAAAAGCCTGATACGTTGACCATAAACGGCTTCACGAAGCTAAACCAGGCAAACACCCCGGCATTGCCAAACATCGTAGCGGCAAAAATCAGCCACGGTTCCGGTTTCTTCAGGAAGTGGAATTGTTCTGCCAGCCGGGTGGTTGTCGTGTCGTGAATGTCAGGCACCCACAGCAGAACAGACAGGATCACCAGCGCGTCAAAGACCGCAATCAAAAAGAAGGTGTAACGCCAGTTAAATTCATGTCCCAGCCACGTCCCGAGCGGCACGCCAAGCAGGTTGGCAACGGTCATCCCGGCAATCATCCCGGCCACAGCGACCGTCACTTTACCCGGCGGCGCGATTTTTGACAGGATTATCGCCCCCACTCCGAAAATCGCGCCATGCGGGAAACCAGAGATTAAGCGCCCCGCCGCCAGCCCCACGTAGGAGTCAGAGAAGGTAAAGAGCGCGTTACCGACGACGCACATCGCCACCAGAAACAGCAGCGTTGTTTTCAGCGAAAATTTGCTGGAGAACAGCGCCACAATCGGCGCGCCGATCACCACGCCAAAAGCGTAAAACGAAATCATATTTCCGGCGGAGGGAATCGAAATGCCCGTATCATGAGCCAGCTCGGTCAGCACGCCCATAATGCCAAACTCAGCCATCCCCAGGCCAAAGGTACCCAGTGCTAACGAAAAAATTGTCTTTTTCATACCGCGACCACTGTTAAAAAATATGCAGCGTGCATTATTGATTAAACTTGTATGGTGAACCAGTTCAAATCGGATTTCTGACACATTAATCCATTCATTCAGGCCGATTACACTCTTAGTACGGCCTCGATCCCGCGACCGGATACAAAGGGAGACCCACCATGGTCAGTAAGAAGAAAACCCATGTTGTTGATGATGTCGTTAAAAACGCGCCGCTCAAAACTAAAGCGTACGAGCAAGAGCTTCGCCGCCTCCATGTTGAACTGGTTAAGCTCCAGCAATGGGTAGTCGCCAAAGGGTTAAAGGTCTGTATTGTTTTTGAAGGGCGAGACGGCGCCGGTAAAGGCGGCGTCATCAAAGCCATCACCGAACGCGTCAGCCCTCGGGTGTTTCGCGTTGTTGCGTTACCGGCCCCCACCGATAAAGAGAAAAGTCAGCTCTATTTTCAGCGTTACGTTCCCCATCTGCCCTCTGCCGGGGAAATCGTTATTTTTGACCGCAGCTGGTACAACCGCGCGGGCGTGGAAAGAGTCATGGGTTTCTGTACCGAAGAGCAGGCCGAAAAATTTCTTGATGGAACGCCGGTAATGGAAAAAGCGATGGTCGATGCCGGGATCATTTTGTTGAAATACTGGCTTGAAGTAACGCCAAAAGAGCAGGAGCGCCGCCTGCGCGATCGCATTAATGATGGTCGCAAGATCTGGAAGCTGTCTCCAATGGATATTAAATCTTTCAATCTGTGGGATGAGTATACCCTCGCCCGCGACGCGATGTTTAAAGCGACCGACACCGCCTGGGCGCCGTGGTTTGTGGCGCGCTCAGAAGATAAAAAAAGGGTGCGGCTGAATATTATTTCGCATCTGCTTTCCCAGATCCCCTATAAAGAAATTCACGTAGACAAGGTGGATTTACCGAAACGCAAGATCGGCAAAGTGAAGCCTACAAAATATCCCTTCCGGTATATTGCAGAGCGATTTTGATATTACTGGAAGACGGCTCGCATAATGTAGATTACCAGGGGAAACAGTATTGTTTTTTGTTGGCTGCGGTTGATAATGACCGCACCAACAAAGGAGAAAACATGAAACCGAACCGCACAGAAAGATGTGTTACAACAAAGCCTTTTACGGGGAAAAAGCCTCGCCCACTCTCTACAACAGCAGAGCACAAGCGACAGCATCAACAGGATCAGGGATTTATTAAAGCGATGAATGAATTAACGGCCAAAGCAGGGCTATTATCGGATGACCCTTATTTTGGAGGGCTTTGATGTGTTTTCAGTTTGACGTTTATCGCAACCCATCAGACAGAACGCGTGAATACCAGCCCTATTTTATGATTATTCAGCACGATTTTTATGACGACTTATCAACGAGACTTATTGTACCGTTAAGCTATCATAATCATTTAAGAGGACATTCAAACGCTGCAACGCCACTGGTGAACATTGAATCCCAGACATATTTTCTTAATACAGCCAACATCACACACGTGGAGACAAAGAAACTTAATAATAAGAATTATGTATGTAATCTGCGCAGTGCAAGAAGTAGTGTTCTTGCAGGAATTGATGCGTTAATTACCAATACGTAGCTCAGAGCCGCGCAAGTGCAGCGCCGCCGGACAATGCCGACGGCGCGAGGTTTACTTCAACCCTTCCGAACTCTCTTTTTGCGCTTCAAGACGCTCAACGTCCCGATACCAGCGCGGATGGTGTTTTTGCGCCCAGCGGCGGCTCACCTTCCCTTCAATCATGCCTTTAATCGATCCTTTCACCCAGAAGGCCATATACATATGGATCAGGATGGCGTGAATCAGAATAATGGCCGAGGTCGCGTGGATCAGCAGTGCGTAGCGCACCACCTGGATCGGGAAATATTGGGCAAAATACGGACGCCAGATCATCACTCCGGTTACCAGCAGCACGAAAATCATGCTCATGATGGTCCAGAACATCATCTTCTGCCCGGCATTGTATTTGCCCACCTTCGCGACTTTATGCTCGTTGCCTTTCAGAACCTCAACAATCCCTTTAATCCAGGGAATATCCTGCTTGTCAGGGATGTTGTGATGAACGAAACGCACGAACATAAACATCAGCACCACGAAAATCAGCACGCCGAAGAACGGATGCAGAATGCGCCCCATCTGCGGTGTCCCGAAGGTTTCCGTGAGCCACTGTAGCGTCGGGAAGAAGAACGATATGCCGGATACCGCCACCAGGAAGAAGCAGATGACCACCGTCCAGTGACAGGCGCGATCGACAAATTTTGTGCGCACTATCATTTTCGACTTACTCATGATGCTCCTCCTCGTCGTCATCCACCTCTTTATTCGGCCCGATACCGATGTAGTGATAAATCAGCCCGGCAAAGGTGGCGATAAAGCCCGCTGCTGAGAGCGGCTTAAGCGCCCCTTTCCACAGGTTGATTGAGGTATCGATCGCCGGATCTTTCGGCAGATTGTGATACAGCTCCGGCTGGTCATTGTGGTGCAGAACATACATGACGTGCGTACCGCCGACACCCTGCGGGTTATAAATCCCGGCCTTGTCATAGCCGCGCGCTTTGAGCTTATCCACCCGCTGCTGTGCCACGTCCAGCATCTCTTTTTTGGTACCGAAGTGGATCGCCCCGGTAGGACAGGTCTTCACGCAGGCAGGCTCCTGGCCGACGCTGACGCGATCGACGCACAGCGTGCATTTATAGACCCGGTTATCCTCTTTATTGAGGCGCGGGATATTAAACGGACAGCCCGCAATACAGTAACCGCAGCCGATGCAGTTATCCTGCTGGAAGTCGACGATCCCGTTGGCGTACTGAATGATTGCCCCGGCAGACGGGCATGCCTTCAGGCAGCCGGGATCTTCACAGTGCATACAGCCGTCTTTACGGATCAGCCACTCCAGCTTGCCGTTCTGGTCGGTTTCGCTAAAGCGCATCACCGTCCAGGACTTGGCGCTCAGATCAGCAGGATTGTCATAGACCCCAACGCAGTGCCCCACCTCGTCGCGAATATCGTTCCACTCCGAGCAGGCCACCTGGCAGGCCTTACAGCCCACGCAGGAGGAGACATCGATCAGCTTGGCGACTTCTGCCTTGTAATCCCGCGCACGAGGCGCGGGCGTTATCGGGTTGGTCGCGGAGCGTTTAATAATGTCTTGTGTTTCCATCGCCATTTAATCGCTCCTTACGCTTTCTCGATGTTGACCAGAAACGCTTTATACTCCGGCGTTTGCGAGTTTGAATCGCCGACGTTTGGCGTCAGGGTATTGGCGATGTAGCCTTTCTGCGCTACCCCTTCAAAGCCCCAGTGCAGTGGTATACCGACGGTTTCCACCTGCTGGCCATGCACGTTCAGCGTTTGCAGACGACGGGTGACCACCGCCACCGCGCGAATAAAGCCGCGCTTGCTGCTGACCTTCACGCGATCGCCGTTGGCAATGCCTTTCGCCTTCGCCAGCGTTTCGCTTATCTCCACAAACTGTTCCGGCTGCGCGATGGCGTTAAGCCGCGCGTGCTTGGTCCAGGTATGGAAATGCTCGGTCAGGCGGTAGGTGGTGCCGACATACGGGAACTTATCCTTTTTACCTAAACGCAGCACGTCGTCTTCATAGATGCGTACCACCGGACTGGAGACCACATTCGGGTGCAGCGGGTTAGTGCCGAGCGGCGTTTCCATCGGCTCGTAGTGTTCCGGGAACGGCCCTTCCGCCAGTTTGTCGATAGCAAACAGACGTCCCAGCCCTTCCGGCTGCATGATAAACGGCCCGGTGTTGCTGCCCGGCGCGGCGGTGTTGAAGTCCGGGATATCGTTCCCCGTCCACTTCGTGCCGTTCCACTCGATCAGCATGCGTTTCGGATCCCACGGCTTACCGTTCACGTCTGCGGAGGCACGGTTGTACAGTACGCGGCGGTTTAACGGCCACGCCCATGCCCAGCCCAGGGTATTGCCCAGGCCTGACGGATCGGCGTTATCGCGATTGGCCATCTGGTTACCCTGCTCCGTCCAGCTGCCTGTGTAGATCCAGCAGGAAGAGGCCGTGGTACCGTCGTCACGCAACAGCGCGAAGCTATTGAGCAGCTGTCCTTTCTTCGCCACCAGATTGCCGTTGGCATCGTACAGGTCGGCCAGCGCCACGCCGTTGTTCTCTTTTGCCACCTCTTCGGACTCAGGATGATCCGGCTGCTTGTAGTTCCAGCTCATCTTCAGCAGCGGCTCAGCGCCTTTGCCGCCTTCGGCGCGGTACATCTCGCGCAGACGATGGTAAATCCCGGCCAGAATTTCGCCGTCATTACGCGCTTCGCCCGGCGCATCCTGACCTTTCCAGTGCCACTGTAGCCAGCGGCCAGAGTTGGCAATTGAACCGTCCTCTTCCGCAAAGCAGGTCGACGGCAGGCGGAACACCTCGGTCTGAATCGCTGCCGGATCGACATCGTTTGATTCACCGTGGTTCTGCCAGAACGTAGACGTTTCGGTGACCAGCGGATCGATAACCACCATGTACTTCAGCTTGCTCAGGCTGCGAACGACTTTATTTTTATCCGGGAATGACGCTACCGGGTTAAAGCCCTGGCAGATGTAACCCGTGACGTCGCCCTTATCCATCATGTTGAAATACTTGATGACATCGTAAGCCTGGTCCCATTTCGGCAACCACTCAAAGCCCCAGTCATTCTCTTTCTGCGCCGCGTCGCCGTAGAACGATTTCATCAGACTGACGGCAAACTTCGGATAGTTACTCCAGTAGTTCACCTGGTCCGGACGCGTCGCTTTTGGCGTGTTGGCGTCAAGCCAGCTTTGCCAGTCGGTCTGCTTCTCGGACGGCAGGGTCAGGTAACCCGGCAGGCTGGTCGACAGCAGGCCGAGGTCGGTTAAGCCCTGAATGTTAGAGTGCCCGCGCAGGGCGTTCACGCCGCCACCGGCCATCCCCATGTTGCCGAGCAGCAGCTGGATCATCGCCATGGTACGGATGTTCTGCGCGCCCACGGTATGCTGCGTCCAGCCCAGCGCGTACAGGAATGTAGTGGTTCTGTCGGCGGCACTGGTGGAAGCCAGCACTTCACATACTTTCAGGAAGTCCGCTTTCGGCGTACCGCAGATGTTTTCCACCACGTCCGGCGTATAGCGGGAAACGTGCTGTTTCAGCAAGTTCCACACGCAGCGCGGATCGCTCAGGGTCTCATCGCGTTTCGCGTAGCCGTTTTCGTCGAACTGATAGTTCCAGGATGATTTATCGTACTGACGTTTCTCTGCGTCATAGCCGCTGAAGAGGCCATCTTCGAAGGCGAAATCTTCCCTTACCAGCAGGCCGGCATTGGTGTAATGCTTAACGTATTCCGCGTTAATTTTGTTATTTTCGATCAGGTACAACAGCACGCCGGACAGGAACGTGATGTCCGTACCGGAGCGGATCGGCGCATAGATATCAGCCACCGATGCCGTACGCGTAAAGCGTGGATCGACGACAATCAGCGTCGCATCGTTGTTGTTTTTCGCTTCCATCGCCCAGCGGAATCCCACCGGATGGGCTTCAGCGGCGTTACCGCCCATTACCACCACGACGTTAGCGTTTTTGATATCAACCCAGTGGTTGGTCATCGCACCGCGACCAAATGTTGGAGCAAGACTTGCTACCGTTGGTCCGTGTCAGACGCGCGCCTGGTTATCAACCGCCAGCATGCCGAGGGAGCGCACAAATTTTTGCGTCAGCATGCCGGTCTCATTACTTGCCGCAGAGGCACACAGCATCCCGGTGGAGGTCCAGCGGTTTACCGTGATGCCCTGCTCGTTCTTCTCAATAAAGTTGGCGTCGCGATCCGCTTTCATCAGTTTTGCAATTCGGGAGAAGGCTTCGTCCCAGGAGATACGCTGCCAATTGTCAGAGCCCGGCGCACGATATTCCGGGTAGCGCAGACGGTTTTCACTGTGGACGTAGTCCAGCAGCCCCGCCCCTTTCGGGCAAAGCGCCCCGCGGCTCACCGGATGGTCCGGGTCCCCTTCAATATGATAAATCGCTTCTTTGGCGTTCTTTGCGCCATCACCCAGGCTATACATTAATAGCCCACAACCCACGGAGCAGTATGTGCAGGTGTTACGGATCTCTTTCGCGCGCAGCAGTTTATAGTTGCGTGCCTGAGCCAGCGCCATTTTGGGAGCGAATCCCAGCATTGCGGCTGTTGTTCCGGCCATACCGCCCGCGCAGATTTTAAAAAATTGTCTGCGGCTGACGTCCATTGCTGTCCTCGTTATCTGATAAGACTTCGCGCCGCAAACTAACAGCAAAGCCCCTGTTTTTTTTGCGTCAAATCAAGGTCGCCAGACTTCGCCCCCTTAATAGTCACTGCCGGTACGATTTGCTAATCCTTTCGGGTTAACAGGCTCTTTGAAAATTCGCCAGGTGTAGCAAATAGATGCTATAAGTTTTCCCTTTGATTTTTAGAAGACTGGCAGGGTAATGGACAGAAAAAGAGCAACGCTGACAGGCCTGGCGGCCATATTGTTGTGGAGCACCATGGTGGGTCTCATCCGCAGCGTCAGTGAAGGACTGGGCCCGGTGGGCGGCGCGGCGATGATTTACACCGTCAGCGGGCTGTTGTGTCTGGTGACGGTGGGTTTTCCCGATCTTCGGCGTTTTTCCACGCGCTATCTCATTGCGGGCAGCATCCTGTTTGTCAGCTATGAGATGTGCCTGGCCCTGTCGCTGGGGTATGCCGCGACGCGCTCACAGGCGATTGAAGTCGGTATGGTCAATTATCTGTGGCCAAGCCTGACGATTGCGTTCGCGATTTTGTTCAACGGGCAAAAAACCACCCTGTGGGTGATCCCTGGGCTTCTCATCTCGCTGTTGGGTGTGTGCTGGGTTTTAGGTGGCGAAAACGGTCTGCAACTGAATGACATCATGCAGAACGTCGTTTCCAGTCCGCTAAGTTATGGGCTGGCGTTTGCTGGCGCTTTTATCTGGGCCGCCTACTGCACCGTCACCAGCAAGTATGCCAAAGGGCAAAATGGCATTACCCTTTTCGTCCTGCTGACCGCCCTGAGCCTGTGGGTCAAATATGCCGTCAGCGATCAGCCCGAAATGGTGTTCAGCATCCCGGTTGTGGTGAAGCTATTGATGTGTGGGGTTGCGCTTGGCTTTGGCTACGCCGCCTGGAATATCGGTATTCTTCACGGTAACGTCACGGTGCTTGCGGCTGTCTCTTATTTCACGCCAGTTCTTTCCGCCGCACTGGCGGCTATTCTGCTGAGTTCTCCGCTTTCACTCTCATTCTGGCAAGGGGCATTGATGGTGTGCGCCGGATCGTTACTGTGCTGGTATGCCACCCGCAAATAGCATTTTTATTTTTGCCGGGTACCGAATATGCCCGGCAAAATATTAACAATATTTTAATATGTGATCACACCCTCGAATATAATTCGTAACATTAGAGAGTAATTAAATCTCTGTATAGAGTGCTGTCAGAAAGCCAGCGTTGTTGTGGAAATTGACATAAACTGACAACGCAGGTAATTAATTCAGCGCCAATATTCCCGCGCTATATAGCACAAAGTGCAATAGTTTATTTCTGAATATTTCTCTTAAAAAACAGGTTCTGGTTTCCCGAGAAATTTATAATCAACTGTTTTAAAAAAGGTTATCCTGCCACATGCTTTGACATTCCCTGCCAAACCCTTTTAATCCCACCAAAAAACTAAAACGTCCGACAACTATTCACAGCCATATTATCTTGATTGGTTAATAATCACTTTATGTCTATATATTAACCTAATTGGCCGATTTAAGGGCAATTTATCCGATCAGGATCACACTAATTGAAATTATCTTTAATATTTTGAAACTTATTATTGAAAGCAGTCTACGGAATTTTAAAAATAGTCTGCCATTGACGATAAGCCTCGTTTAAAAATCGCTCAGGTGGCTTAGGAAATACCTAAATAAAATTATAAGGATTATTTAAGATGAAACTTAAATTAGTTGCAGTGGCAGTGACTTCCATGTTGGCAGCTGGCGTTGTTAACGCGGCTGAAGTTTTTAACAAAGACGGTAACAAACTGGATCTGTACGGCAAAGTTACTGGTCTGCACTATTTTTCTGATGATGCTGGTAGCGACGGCGACAAAACGTATGTTCGTCTGGGCTTCAAAGGTGAAACTCAGATCAACGATCAGCTGACCGGATACGGCCAGTGGGAATATGAGTTCAAGGGCAATCGCTCTGAAGCTCAAGGTTCCGACGGCAACAAAACCCGTCTGGCGTACGCTGGTCTGAAATTCGATGAATTCGGTTCCTTCGACTACGGTCGTAACTACGGTGTGGCTTATGACATCGGCGCGTGGACTGACGTTCTGCCAGAGTTCGGTGGCGATACCTGGACGCAGACTGACGGCTTCATGACCGGCCGTACCACTGGCGTTGCAACCTATCGTAACACCGACTTCTTTGGTCTGGTTGACGGCCTGAACGTGGCTGCTCAGTACCAGGGTAAAAACGACCGTGACGATATCACCGAATCCAACGGTGACGGCTGGGGTCTCTCTTCTACCTATGAATTCGACGGCTTCGGTGTGGGTGCGACCTACGCGAAATCTGACCGTACCGACCGTCAGGTTCGTGCTGCAAGCGACCTGAACGCCGGTGGCGAAAACGCAGAAGTCTGGGCTGCTGGCCTGAAGTACGATGCGAACAACATCTACCTGGCAACCACCTACTCTGAAACCCGCAACATGACGGCGTTCGGTAACGGTCACGTTGCCAACAAAGCGCAGAACTTCGAAGTTGTGGCTCAGTACCAGTTCGACTTCGGTCTGCGTCCGTCCATCGCTTACCTGAAATCCAAAGGTAAAGACATCGGTTCTTATGGCGACCAGGACCTGGTTGAATACGTTGACGTTGGCGCGAGCTACTACTTCAACAAAAACATGTCCACCTATGTTGATTACAAAATCAACCTCGTGGATGACAGCCAGTTCACCAAAGATGCCAAAGTGGCTACCGACAACATCGTAGCTGTAGGTCTGACCTACCAGTTCTAAGATCTGTTAGTTCAAAAGGCCAGCCCTCGCGGCTGGCCTTTTTTATTACTGCTGCCCTCCGACCTTCGCCAGACTAAACCAGATCCCGACCGCCAGAATCAGCAGCATGCCTCCCGCACTGCCCAGGGCCACGCTGTGCGAGGTGATGAACGCGGTTTTCGCCGCCGTCATCACCGGCTCGGCCAGCGACGGCGTCAGCTCCTGCGCCACCTTCATCGCTTCACCGATGGACGACGAGGCTTTATCGGTCAGCGACGCGCTCAGCCCCTGCGGCAGTACAATAGACGCCGAAAAGCTGCGGGTTAACAGCAGACCGAAAATGGCGATCCCCAGACCAGCACCCAGCTCGTAGGACATGGTTTCGATCGCGCCTGCGGCGGCCGCTTTCTCTTTCGGCGCGGCAGCCATGATCGCTGACGTCGAGGCCAGCAGTGCGCTGGCGGCACTGAAGCCCAGCAGCACCATCAGGCTCCACGCCTGCCACTGTTGGGTGCTGAAATCGAGCGTCGACAGGCCGATAAAACTGACCGCGCTAAGCCCCATGCCTCCGGCCGCGACAATGCGCAGCCCCAGACGCCCGACCAGCACACCCGCGATCGGCCCGCTAAATCCGCTCGCCACCATCACCGGCAGCATAAATATCCCTGCTTCAAACGGCGTAAAACCATGCACGAACTGCAACTCCTGCGCCATCAGCAGTTCAAAGCCCACCAGCGCAATCATGGCGGTCATCGCCATGACCACGCCGCTTAAAATAATGCGATGGCAAAACAGGCGCATGTCGATCATCGGCACGCGCGCGCGTAGCTGGATACGGACGAAGATAAACAGCATTACCGCTCCGGTAAGCAGCGTACAGGCCACCATCCACGGCGACAGCACCCCTTTCAGGGCGGTTTTGGCGCTATAGACCAGCAGTAAAATCGCCACAATCAGCATAATGGCATGGCTGATATTGAGCGGCTGCTCGGGCCGCCCCTGCTGAGCAGGCACCAGGCGCGCAGCAAGCGAAACCACGATCAGCACGATCGGCACGTTAATCAGGAACACCGACCCCCAGTAAAAGTGCTCCAGCAGCATGCCGCCAATCAGCGGGCCAAACGCCGCGCCACCCGACCCAACGGCAGCCCAGACGCCGAGGGCGATATTACGGTGCCGCGCATCAATAAACAGGGTGCGGATCCCTGCAAGCGTAGCCGGAATGATCATCGCCGCGCCAATCGCCAGCGACGCGCGGGCGGCAATCAACCAGCCCGCGGACGGCGCAAAAGCCGCCGCTAACGATGACAGGCCAAACAGCACGCTGCCGATCATCAGCAGGCGCTTAAAACCTATGCGATCGCCCAGCGCGCCCATCGGCAGCACCATTCCCGCCATCACCAGCGAGTAAATATCAATAATCCACAGCAATTCGTTGCCGCTGGCACCCAGCGTCATGCTCAATGTTGGCGCCGCCACGTGCAGCACCGTCGCGTCAATCGCCACCGGGATATACACCAGCACGATAATCACTAACGCTAACCACTGACGAAACATAAATTTCCTTTTCAGTTAAAAACTGGACACATGTCCAGAATGCGATCCTACGTAAAGTTGAACGCTTGTCCAGCTCTTTGTTACACTCGTTTCGTTGCCATTGAGAGTGAGAAATTATGCGTTATCTGAGCAAGGACGAGCGGCGGGAAGAGATCCTCCAGGCCGCGATGCGCGTGGCGCTGACCGAAGGATTCGCTGCGATGACCGTGCGCCGCATCGCCACCGAAGCGGGCGTCGCCACCGGGCAGGTGCATCACCACTTTGCGTCGGCGGGCGAGCTTAAGTCGCTGGCGTTTGTCCGGCTGATCCGCGATTTGCTGGATGCTGAAATCGTTGGCGAAAACGCCGGCTGGCGTGAGCGCCTGCATGCCATGCTCGGCAGCGATGACGGCGGGTTTGAGCCCTACATTCGACTGTGGCGGGAGGCGCAAATTCTCGCCAGCCGGGATAGCGATATCAAAGGCGCCTACGTTTTGACCATGGAGATGTGGCACCAGGAAACGGTCGCGATTATCCGCGCCGGGGCGGAGGCCAACGCCTTTACGCTTGCTGACCAGCCGGAAAATATCGCCTGGCGTTTAATTGGTCTGGTATGTGGCCTGGATGGCATATACGTATTAAATATGCCTGAAATGGACGACGCGGCATTTAATAAGCATCTGGATAAGCTTATTTCCCTCGAATTGTTTTAATACTCCCATCGGGGTATTAATTTCCGCAAATAGTTACAATTAGTAACACATAAAGCGAACCCTGATTCCCATTCCAAACTCAGGGATTCGCTTTTTTATCTATCCTTTCAGATGTATCCCATAACATCCAAAAATTTCTACAAACTGCCGAAAGGTATATTTCTGTTTTCACTTCTTTTTTCTCTCCATTTGGGTAAGCAAGAGGGTGATATGTCACATCAAAGCGAGAAGAGTAATCAGCATCTGTTGAGTAACTGGAAACCGGAAAACGCGCAATTTTGGGAGAATAAAGGGAAACATATCGCACGTAGAAACCTGTGGATTTCCGTGGCGTGTTTGCTTCTCGCGTTTTGTGTATGGATGTTGTTTAGCGCTATTGCGGTAAATCTTAATAAGGTCGGATTTAATTTCAGCACCGATCAGCTTTTTATGCTAACGGCATTACCTTCTCTTTCCGGCGCGATATTGCGTGTCCCCTACTCTTTTATGGTGCCGATATTTGGCGGACGTTACTGGACCGTGTTAAGTACCGTTATCCTGGTCGTACCCTGTGTCTGGCTTGGGATCGCCATCCAGAATACCGCTACGCCTTACTGGGTCTTTATCATCATCGCACTGCTGTGCGGTTTTGCCGGGGCCAACTTCGCTTCCAGCATGGGAAACATCAGTTTCTTCTTCCCGAAAGCCAGACAGGGCAGCGCGCTGGGCATTAACGGCGGGCTGGGTAACCTGGGCGTGAGCGTGATGCAGCTGGTTGCGCCGCTGGTGATTTTTCTGCCGATGTTTACCTTTCTCGGCGTTCACGGCGTCCCCCAGGAGGATGGCTCGACGATGTGGCTGGCGAACGCGGCGTGGATCTGGGCCCCGCTGCTGATTCTTGCTACCCTTGCGGCGTTTTTTGGCATGAACGACATCGCCAGCTCGAAAGCGTCCATTGCCAGCCAGCTTCCGGTGCTTAAGCGCTTTCACCTCTGGCTGCTGAGCCTGCTTTATCTGGCAACCTTCGGCTCGTTTATCGGTTTCTCGGCAGGCTTTGCTATGCTGTCGAAAACCCAGTTTCCGGACGTAAATATCCTCCACCTCGCCTTCTTTGGCCCGCTGATCGGCGCCCTGGCGCGTTCGGCTGGCGGAATGATTTCAGACAGGCTGGGCGGCGTACGGGTGACGCTGATCAACTTCGTTTTTATGGCCATCTTTAGCGCCCTGATTTTCCTGACGCTCCCCGGGTCTGGTTCAGGCAGTTTTATCGCCTTCTATCTGGTCTTTATGGGCCTGTTCCTCACCGCAGGCCTGGGCAGCGGCTCGACCTTCCAGATGATCGCGATTATCTTTCGCCAAATCACCCTCGACCGCGTGAAAAAACAGGGTGGGAGCGACGAACAGGCACAGCATGAAGCGGTGACCGAAACGGCTGCCGCGCTGGGCTTTATCTCTGCCATCGGTGCGGTGGGCGGGTTCTTTATTCCCAAAGCCTTTGGCACATCCCTGGCAATGACCGGTTCCCCGGTGGGCGCCATGAAAGTCTTCCTCGTGTTTTACATCGTCTGCGTGCTCGTCACCTGGCTGGTGTACGGCCGCAAATCCTCACAAAAATAATAACTACCTCTTCGCCGGAGCGTGATGTCTCACCCTCCGGCCATGCTATCGAAGCAGGAGAAATGTCATGAGCAAACTGTTGGACCGCTTCCGTTACTTCAAAACAAAAGGCGACAGTTTCGCCGATGGGCACGGGCAGGTGTACCACACCAACCGCGACTGGGAGGACAGCTACCGTCAGCGCTGGCAGTTCGATAAAATTGTGCGATCCACCCACGGCGTTAACTGCACCGGCTCCTGTAGCTGGAAAATTTATGTCAAAAATGGCCTGGTAACCTGGGAAACCCAGCAGACCGACTACCCGCGCACCCGCCCTGACCTGCCTAACCACGAACCGCGCGGCTGCCCGCTGATGCGCCGCGCGATAAATGCACTCTATCTTGTGCGATAAATGGCATCCACGCGGCGTTTCATTATTTGAAAAAGAATTACATTTCAGGTTGCGTTATGACAGTCCCAACAGGGTGATAGCGGTAGATCGTTGACAGTCCAATATCATAGATAATTGCCAGCCGCTTTCTGTCATACCCTTTCTGGAGCAATCTTGCGATCTGCTCATGCTGCTCCTTCGTCAGTTTCGGGCGACGTCCTCCAACTCTCCCTTGTGCTCGCGCAGCAGCCAGTCCTGCCAGCGTGCGCTCAACTATCAGTTCACGCTCCATTTCTGCCAGTGCACCCATCATATGAAAAAAGAACCTTCCCATCGGAGTGCTGGTATCGATTGAATCCGTCAGACTGCGAAAATTGACACCTTTTGCGCGTAGCTCTTCTGTGAGAGCAATGAGGTGTTTCATTCTTCTACCCAACCGATCCAGCTTCCAGACCACCAATGTATCCCCTCTTTTAAGGCACTTTAAAGCGCGTTTCAGGCCTGGTCGTTCCGACTTGGTTCCGCTCATTTTGTCCTCAAAAATCTGTTCACATCCTGCGCACATTAATGCATTGCGTTGCAAATCTGTGTTTTGGTCATTTGTTGACACACGTATGTAGCCAATCAGCATTAAAAATACTCCCTTTTGAGTGGTTAAAGTACTGAGATAATGTGGGGAGGATTTGAGAGATAAACGTTGGTTTAGGAGAAGGCTCGGCGCTACCCGTTGGTGTGCCTGTTCCGTGGCCCACCGCCACACCGCCAGCAGGCTGGTTAAAGTGCGACGGGCGCACCTTTACAAAAGAACAATATCCTGTTCTGGCCAGAGTCTACCCGACCCTCCGTCTTCCCGATTTACGCGGTGAGTTTATCCGTGGATGGGACGACGGGCGCAAAGTTGATACAGGACGTAAGTTGCTGTCCGCACAAGGGGCAACGCTGTTAAGAACAGCAATGCTGGATTATTATAACCAGGACACTACGGGAACCTCGGGGATAGTCGGCATGGGATTCAACAATGAAGATTCCATTACAGACCTTCGTGAGGGCAGCTTTAAAATGCCGGACGGGACAACATTCAGCGATCCTGTCATGGCAATGTCAGACAATGGTATGCAGGCTACTATTCTGACCTCTATCAGAAGCGGGTATGCGAAGGGTATCACTGTCAGACCCCGTAGCATTGCACTTAATTACATTGTGAGGGCAGTTTAATGAGTAACACTGCAGTTCTGGATGAAAACGGTATCGCCACTGTAGCGGGCGATATCACTGTATATCACTATGACGAGGAAACCCGGGAATACACCTCATCCTCTGTGGAGTATCTCGCCCTTGGGGTGGGTACTCCGGCACATTCGTGCGCCGATGCACCGCCGGAGGCAATTTCGGGTTACGTGGTTTGTCGGACTGCCACGCTGAACGGGTGGGAGCATGTGCCTGATCACCGCGGCGAGACGGTATACAGCACGGAGAACGGTAACCCCGTTCTGATTACCCAACCGGGTGATTACCCGGCGGACACCACCACAAAACAGCCAGCCACGCCATGGGATACCTGGAACGGTGAGGCGTGGGTAACCGATACTGAACGGCAGCGAGCCGCAGAACTGGAGGTTGCCAGACAGCAACGCCAGCAACGAGTGAAACAGGCGATGGCGTCCGTCGATCTTATCAACCTCAAACTGCGTGCTGGTCGCAGTCTGACACCAGAAGAAACGGCAAAACTGAACGCCGTGCTGGATTATATCGACGAGCTGAACGCACTGGATATCAGCACGGCACCTGAAATCAGCTGGCCGGAAGCGCCACTGGCACTTGCCAGTTGAACGGTATCACGCCGCCCTCACGATATAGTTAAACGCGATATTGCGGGGGCGGGTTATGTTAAAGAATGCTCCGTTTAATTCGGCTTTTGCGCGACTGTTTGTTCCACCCAGCATTGCGTACCACAAATAATCGCTACGGTAATTCCCCGCAAACACCTTATCGCCGCCATAGTCAATATTATTTCCGTTACTCATGTACGAGATATCAAGCGAAGAATCGTTATCGTCATGACCGCCGACCAGTGTACCTTTCTGCCATGAAAGCAACTTACGCCCCTCGTCAATCTTGCGCCCGTCGTCCCATCCACGGATAAACTCACCGCGTAAATCGGGAAGACGGAGGGTCGGGTAGACTCTGGCCAGAACAGGATATTGTTCTTTGGTGAACGTAGCTCCGTTGCACTGTAACCAGCCTGCTGGCGGTGTGGCGGTGGGCCATGGAACCGGTACACCAACAGGCAATGCAGAGCCTTCCCCCAAACCAAGGTAATTGAGGACATCTTTTATACTGCCCTTAGCGATAATCGCGCGACCAATAGCTGTAAGGGTTGCCAGCGCTGCGCGGTCTGCTCCGGTAAAATAAGGCAACCGATCTGCTGCAGTGGCAAGTCCTGCCAGAGCAGTGAGCGTGGCATCTGCCGGTTGTTTTCCGTTTGCCAGATCGTATGCAGCCTTGACCGCTTTCGGTGTGGCGGCCAGTATTTCAGACGTGCTGTTGATGGCACTGCTCAATTGTACGGTGCCTTTTGCCGTCAGCGAGGCAGCAGGCACTCCCGTTATCTGACTCCACGGGTGAGTGTGGCTGACGGGCGCCTTGCCGGCTGCAAGGTCGTATGCAGCCTTGACCGCCTTCGGCGTGGCAGCCTCAGTTTCTGATTGACTGTCCGTGGCGCTGCTCAGTTGTACGGTGCCTTTTGCCGTCAGCGAGGCAGCAGGCACTCCCGTTATCTGACTCCACGGGTGAGTGTGGCTGACGGGGGCCTTGCCGGCAGCCAGGTCATATGCAGCCTTGACGGCCTTTGGTGTGGCGGCCAGCGTTTCAGAGGTGCTGTTGGTGGCACTGCTCAGTTGTACGATCCCTTTACGGGTCGTTGTTGCATCCTGGGCTGTGTATTTTCCCCGGGCCAGATCATACGCGATTTTCACAGCCTTCGGCGTGGCAGCCTCAGTTTCTGATTGACTGTCCGTGGCACTGCTCAGTTGTACGGTGCCTTTTGCCGTCAGCGAGGCAGCAGGCACTCCCGTTATCTGACTCCACGGGTGAGTGTGACTGACGGGTGCCTTGCCGGCTGCAAGGTCGTATGCAGCCTTGACGGCTTTTGGTGTGGCGGCCAGCGTTTCAGAGGTGCTGTTGGTGGCACTGCTCAGTTGGGTGAACCCCTTAGCTGTCAGTGTCGCGTCCGGGTGGTTACGGGAACGTACGTGTTCAGCCAGTGACTGTGCGGCTTCCTCCGTTTTTTTCTTCAGCCATTTCGTCCTGTTTGCCAGTTGCCGGGGGGCTCGATTTGATATCCCGTCAGCACCACCCAGAACCGGATCTGATGTCTCCAGTTGATAGATATTAGCGAATGGCCACAGACTGATACTCCAGGCTGGCCAGATGGCAGCGGGCCGGTGCAAATGCAGCGAGCGTCTGACGCAGCATCGCGGCCTGATCGTTAGTAATGGGCTGTTTCAGAATAACGCGATAAACCGCCCAGGCGGCTGCATCTCCATGAACAAACAGTCCGTTATAGCTGCGATTGCCGTCGTAACTGAGACGACCTGTGCCTTCAATCAGATCCACTTCACCAAAGCCAAAACGGCGGATAACTTCCCGGATTGACCACGGCGTCCCTTTATACCGGTGTAGTTCGATGGCTGCTTTTATAAGCATGCGGCGAACATCGTCCGATTCCGCCAGCTCCCAGCCATCGCCAGACAGTGAGAACTGCTCGCCCAGCCATGGCAGCGCAGAACTGTCGACGATATCGACGAGAAAGACCATCAGTACGCTCAGGTCGATGTTATCCAGCCGCCCTGCCAGTCTTCCCAGCGTCCTGAGACTGATATCACCCTCAAGCGGTGGCGGGAGTTGTAATGGCTCAGTCATCAGACACTCCACTCATGTTAAGTGTGATCGCCGTACAGTTTGCCCATTCGTTTTCTGCCACCACCCTCAGTGCCGGTGTCACCAGTTCAACCTGGTACACCCCGGAAACGGACAATGCACTGATAATCTGGCTGGGGACAATATCACGCCCCAGCGTGGCGGCATGTGATGCCACCCAGTTCTGTATGGCGCTGTTAGCGGCATCTTTTACAGACCTGGCATCCTGATCACGATAGATCGTAATCCTGGCTTCAATGGTGTAATCCACCTTCACTGGTGTTTTAGCCCGCACTGTATCAGTGAGTGGCCTGACTTTCTCATCAGAGCAGAAACTCTCTACCAGCGTGAGAACACCGCCGTCCGGCAGACCGGTACTGAGCAGCGGATACAGATCTACGGTCCCGGGAACCGGGGAAAGCACAGCAACATCGACAATGTTGGGATGGGCCTGCATGGCATGAAAGCGGTATGCGCCACGGCTTCCGGCATTGGTGAATGACTCCGGGGCCAGCCTGATACGCTCCCGGAGCCTGTCATCGTCTTCCTGTTCTGAACCGCCGGAACTAGCCGTCAGATTGCTCACCAGCAGGTCGACGTTATCAATCTCATCGAGTAACTGACTGACCTGCGCAGGTTGCCAGCCGTTACCAGCGGTACCGGGTTCGGTACAGGTGGACGTGACATTGACCAGCAGCAATCCGGCCTTCAGTACCACATCTGTATCGGTGGCGAAAATAACGCTGTCGGAAGCGCTGACGCGGGTGCCTGCCGGGATCAGCACATCAATGGCCAGTGCCTCATCTACGGAGAACTGGAGCGTGGTGGTGGCAGGCTGCGCGGCAAGACGGTATACACCGACCAGTTCACCGAGGTAATCAATCATCGGCTCACGGGCAAAGGCGACCAGATTCTGCTTTGCTGCCTCCTGTACCGCAACCCTGACCAGCATTTCGCGATAGGCCCACAGATCAATCAGCAGACGTTCTGCCTGTGCCGGGTACAGCGTTTTGCCGGTATCCGCTTCATACTTCGCAATCATTTCTGCCGTGATTTTGTCGGCATCGCGTTCAATAAAATCGGGTTCTGTCAGCGCCATAGCAGTTCCTGAGTCCGGGTCTGTCCGTCTGAGCCTTTCCAGCTCACCCGGAGCGTAAGATGTTCGCCGTCGACGGCGGGTTTAACTGACATAAGCTGGCAGCGGGGCTCCCAGCGCCGGATGGCATCGACGGATTCGCGCACCACATGCGGAATGGCCCGGTCTACAGGCCAGTCGATATAAAGATGCAGATTGCTGCCGAACTCCGGGCGATGCGGGTCGCTGCCGCGGGGAGTCCGCAGGATAATTTGAATCGCCTGCCGGATATCATCCAGCCCCCGGACAATTTCGCCGGGAGCCTGCAGGGCTGGTTGCCAGAATACTGAGGTCGTTTTCATGGGGGCAGTATTGCCCCCGTGCGGGAACGCTGATATTAAAGGCGTTTAAGAAGCTCAGTGGGAGTGGTGGCTGGAGTTTTCGCCATCAGACAGCATACTGCCCGTGGCATGGGCATTCCCTTTAATCTCGATATTGCCATGGATGGTCGCGGTAACACCTTTACCACCAGAACCCGCCATGCCTCCTTCGTAAATCAGCTTTCCCCTGACACGCAGATCTCCGGTAAGTTCGGTTTCCGGTGCGTCAATCGTGGCTTTCTGTGTTTTCAATACCACATCAGCACCACACTCAATGACAATATGCTCAATGCCGCCCCGGATGGTCAGAGTGTGCGTCTTCCGGTTGTAGCTGTACTCTGCACCATCAGCAAACCGGGTTCCCCGGATATTTTTGTCACTGAACGGTGGTTTATCGACGTCTGAATACACCGCGCCCAGAATAACACCATCCTCGCCGTTGGCATCGAGCAGCACCTCAACCTGCTCCCCCACGTCAGGGAGCCAGTAATCTTTGTTATCCTGGGTATTGCGCTGCAGCACGTTAAGCCAGTTTGTGCGCAGGTTATCGCATTCAGGCAGACGAACGCGGGCCTGAACCCTGTCGGCATCAACGGCACTGACCGTACCGACCTGACGAGTGACACCAGTCATTTTTTCTTCTCCTTAATCACCGTCGATGTACTGCCATCCGGGTGATAAACCGTGAGTTTCTGAGTTTTTTGTTTTTTCCCTCTTGTGACTGGCCCCCGTGCCACTTCCAGCTCTGTGGTGTAGCCGCTGTTACGGTCAAACGCATGGCGGGCAGTGGTTATGAGCCATGGCCCGGATAACTGCCCAAAACCCACCAGTTCAATTTTGTTGCCTGCTGTCAGTTGAGGTGTTCCCGTCAGCGTCAGGGAGCCGTTCTGCTGGTATTCGTTATGTCTGGCCAGTGCTGAATCCGCTTTAATCCGGGCACTGTCCGGGTCGCTGACGCGGCTGTTAACTTTAAGTGAGTCAGCGCTGGTAACCTTACCACCTTTGAGCTTTTTGTCGCTTTCACGGGTACCACCATCAGCTTCGTGGACGATCAGTTTTTTACTGCTGCTTTTCTGGTGTTTTACCTTTGCAGATTTATAGACCCGGTTGATGGTGTCACGCAGGGAAAAGCGGGCCACATCCTGCGGTTTTAACTGCCTGACCGTCTCCTGACTGCGCAGTGTGGCCAGATGAGAAAAAATCAGCTGGTCACTGACCACTTTCACTGCATAACCATACTCGCTGGCCAGCCGGCGCAGAAAACCCACGTCGGTTTCAGCATACTGGGTCACCCGGTCGATTCTGATGGACTCAATGCTGCCCACCAGTTTCAGCCGGTGCTTTCTGGCAATCCGCCCCGCAACAGCTGCCAGCGTGGTGTTCTCAAAACCACGGCTGGATTTAGTCCGCAGAGCACTATTAACCGAGGTGGCCACCCCACGGATAGAAACAACGGAAGCGGGCGAACTCACTTCGATCTCGTCTATAGAGAACGTACCGCAGGACAGCAGCTTCTCGCCCTGATAGCCCATTTTCAGCGTCAGCGTGTCACCCTTGCCCGGATACCACTTATCCAGCCAGCGGCCATCGGTGTCGTCCAGCTCCACCTCAATGGTATCGGACTCATTTTTGATGTTATCGCTCCAGGTCACACGGGTGACATAAGGCGCGATATCAGAGGTGATGTTTTTCTGCAGATACCACAGAGTGAACACCGGTGTCAGCACATCGCTGACGCCGGTTAACGCTGATGTGACTTGCGCAGTGCTGTTTATCTCAGCCATGGGGCAATATCCTCTTCTGTACGGGCTTCTTCAGTCTCAATCACCGGGATCAGTAACAACAGCCCGGAGGGCAGCACCGGCGTGATGGCCACGTGCGGATTGGCGGCAATAATCCGGGGATAGCCCAGCGGGTCACCGTAGTACTGCCATGCCAGCGAATCCCAGCGCTCTCCGTCACGGGTAACATGTTCAAGAAACATCACACACTCCTCGTCAGTATTCTGGCGGCCATTGCACTTAATCCCGGAGACATGCGGTTGAATGCTGTGCCGGCGGCGTTAAGCTGCCCGGAAACGGTATCCAGAGCACCTGCAATATTTCTTTTGTCCACACCACTCAGCGCAGACTGTGCCTGCTGTACATACGTGGCTGCTTCGCTGGCTGTTCTGGCCAGACTGATGGCATCGGGCATGGATTCAGAGAGTGCGTTAAACGCCGGAACACTTTTCCCCAGAGCCCCGGAGATATTACCCAGTCCGCTCATCAGCCCCGGCACACGGGTCAGTGCGACAACGGGGTTATCCTTCATTTTCTGTGTCACCCGAACGGCGCTGATAGTGGTCTGGAGTACAGACTGCGCCTGTTTCGCATAGTTGACGCCGTTGCGGATGAACTGCGCCACCCCTGAAGGTGAAGGAATGGCACCGGAGACCGCCCCGACACCCGGGAGCTTCGTGCGTATTGCCGGTGGTTGCAGAGGATTTTTCGGATCACCGGTGTATTCCCGGAGAGACACGGTGGCACTGACAGCCAGCACGTTACCGGTGCTGTCTGTCTGCTCGCTGGTTGCGGTCACATCGGTAATCACGAACCAGCCACGATAGTCACCGTTGCCGAAGACCAGCGCCAGTGCCTGATGGGCTTTCATGGCTGTTCGCAGTCTCGCCAGCTCCACATCGGGTACACAATAATGCTGATGGAAAACCAGAGTTATCTGGATTTCGTCCAGCCTGTCGCCGACGAACTGCAGGCCAGGCTTACCCCCGATGCGGGCATGCTCCGCATAATCGACGCCGAACGTGGCCTCGAAGCCGTCCCAGTAGGTAATCAGCTCAAACTCAATATCACCCAGTACGGCAAACATCAGCGGTACTCCTTACGTTGTTTCTGAGCCAGCAGACGCTCCAGCATTTTTTCCAGCTCATGCAGGCTCATATTCAGGGCGCCAGTCAGTCCGGCAGGCGCTGTGGTTTCCCTGCCATTGAGGAAAAACTGAGGATTAAAGCTGACCTGGATACCACCAGACGTTCCACCGCCGGTTGCAGCTGCACCACGGCCTGAATATCCGGCAGCCAGGATTTCAGGCGAGGGGATACGGGGAACATCCGGTGTCATCTCATTTGCCAGACGTTGCCCTGGTAAAATCGATGCCCGGGTGGAGAGCGGAATAGCGGGCATGGAAGACAAACTATTGATTACGGCTCCGATCGCATTTTTAGCAGACGACATAAACCCATTGATATCGGGCAACGGCATACTGAAGCGAACACCTGAAGTGTTATCCCGTATTTCTGGCCCCTGAATGCTCACGGGCATTTTGGGGAGCAGTTCACTGGCCATTCGCTGCCCGGCCAGAGCTGCAAGCGGAGTGGTCCGCTGCAGGCCAATGGCGGCCCCCTGCGCGATATTGTCACCAAAGCCCATAAACACGCGGCTCGGCGAATGAATGCCCAGCTTTTCGCTGAACCAGCCACTGATGCTGTCACCCATTCCGGTTACACTGGATTTGAGCGACTCCCATTTGTTTTTGATACCGTTAATCAGACCGTCGACAAGATGGCCACCGAAGTCGGTGAACTTTGCCGGCAGATCAACACCAAGATATTTCAGCGCAGCTGCAAAGGCTTTATAGAGCAGACCTGCCGGCGACCAGTTAATCAGCAGCTTACCAGTTCCCGCGATACCGCCGTTAAAGGCTTCCTGAATGTCAGCCCAGCACTGTTTAAACCAGCTACTGATGCTGTCACCCATTCCGGTTACACTGGATTTGAGCGCCCCCCATTTGTTTTTGATACCGTTAATCAGACCGTCGATAAGATGACCACCGAAGTCGGTGAACTTTGCCGGCAGAGCAACGCCGAAATATTTCAGCGCAGCCGCAAAGGCTTTATAGAGCAGGCCTGCCGGCGACCAGTTAATCAGCAACTTACCAATTCCCACAATGCCGCCGTTAAAGGCTTCCTGAATGTCAGCCCAGCGCTGTTTAAACCAGCCACTGACTGCCCCCCAGTTGCGGTAGATAAGGTAAGCTGCTGCCGCGACAGCGGTGATAACGAGACCGATGGGATTCATCATCAGCGCACGTCCAATCCAGAGAACAGCACGTCCGGCGAGCATAATTCCGCGAACCAGCCCCCCGGAGAGCACGCCACTCAGTGTTCTGGCTCCTCTGGCGACGGCGCTAAATCCGGTCACCAGCCAGCGGAGCTTACCGCCTTGCCCCAGTGCGAGCGACAGACGAAGCCAGTTGGCCCGAAGTAAAACAGCATTTTTCCAGACACTTACAAAGGGGGAAATAAGGAGATTCAGCCCCAGTTTGAGACCAATAGTCGCTATCTTAATCGCAAGGAGCGCACTGATGAGCTTAAAAGCCCCACTGACAAATTGCGGGTGAGTCGCTACCCAGTGTTTTGTCCCCTGAATGAGTGGGAGCAAGTCCTGAGTCAGAGAAATAAAAGATGGAGCTAATTGATCGCCCAGCGTAATTGCCAGATCGTGACTGCTGACCATAAGTGCTTTAGTGGCTTCAAGGGGAGATTTCAGCCGCTGATCATAAGCACTGGCAAGCAAATCGTTATCCGCAGCCCTGAGAGCACCGGCGCGGATCTCGCGATATCTGTCCATGTTGGCCAGCATCGGGCGGATAAATGCCATGACCTGCATATCCGCGAACATATCACCCAGACCAAAGTTTTTCGCCAGAGCCTGAAGTGCCTCATCTCTTGCCGTATCATTCTTTATTTTCATGGCGGATTTGAAGTCGGCCAGCGCTTCGGGGCTTTTGGCATTGAGGTAACGTTCTATAACACTCAACATCCCTTCAATCGGAGAGATCCCCGCAGCCTTATAACTCGCAATAGATCCCTGCAAATCAATACCCAGATCAGCAAACTGTTTCTGAGTATCGCGGGCAAAAATTTTGGTAAGAAAGTTTTTAAAATTATTGGCTGCCTCGTCGGTGGAACCTGCACCGATTTTTGCTATCTGGAGACTGGCCCCGATTTCAGCAACAGCCTCTTTTCCACTGGCAATACCCGCCATCATTGGGGCCAGGGACTGCATCCACTTGACCTGATCCGGGATTTCAAATGACCCCTGGTCACCGGCATAAGCCATAATATTCTGAACGGCACCAAAATCTCTGGCCGCACCTTTCAGGGAGTTTTGCCAGACTGCGGCCACTTTTGCCCAGTCCTGAGCAGACGTGCGTGTTGCCGTTGCCGCGCGGGCAATATCCGGCATCAGAAAACCGATATCTGACACATTATCAATATTGTCGCTGATGAGTGAACCCACCGCCTCCTGCAGCTCATCCTGATACTGATTGTATTTAAGCGCCCAGCCTTTTATCTGTCCGGCAAGTGCATCCCGCGTTTTATTGTCATATTTTGCGGTGATCGACATATCAATCATTTTGTCCTGAAAAGACATGGACTGCTGAACGGCAGGGGAAACCGTATGATAAACAGTCTGTGCCATGCTATACGCTTCAATCCCCTGACCATACAGCGCCATGCGGTTAGCTTTCAGCGCATCACTGGTAGCGGATGCCGCTGACAGACGGCGCTGCTGGCGCTCAATTTGCTCCATGGTGCGGCTTACCCGCAGCAGCTCGCTGTTGAGATGCTGCATCCGGGAAGAACCCAGTTGACCATAACGTTCTGTTGCACGGGTTAAAGCGTTCTGACGTTCCTGCAGGCGGCGTGAGGTATCGCTCAGGGAATCAAGCGCACGGCGGGTACCGCTCATTGCAGAACGGAATGTGCTGCCAATCATCCCGCCGATAACAACGCCGACTGAAAACTGTCCCGACATAGTGGTTAACCTCCGGGGAAGGTGAAAAGACGTGAGGGGATAACGCAGAACAGCCGCTACTGGCGGCTGTCTGTACTATGATTTGTCGCCGTACTCGCTTTTGATTTGCTCTTCAGCCTGCTCCAGCCACATCTCCAGATCGTCAGTATCGAGGGCATCAATCTCCCCCGGCTGAAACCGGAACCATCTCGCCAGCAGCCCCTGCGCCTGCGTCAGCGCCCTGGTTGCTCTCACCCATCCCCGTGATGAGCTGAAATCGTTTCTGTAACTGCAGGTAATCAGCCAGATCCATATTGTCGAGATCTTCCGGGAGAAGACCAGTACTGCGGGCAATCAGCGGTTCGTCCCAGTCTGCCGGGTTTTTGCTGATTTTGCGCACCTGCTTCAGGTCTTTTACCGTCAGGCGTTTCAGTTCAACCTGCTCAATTCTGGTGCCTGCAGCAGTGGTGAAGGGATAAGACAATTTAAAAGTATCGGATGGGGTCTGTGACATGATTGTGCTCCTGTGTAAGTTCAGGGCAGTATGTCGGGAGAAGCGCGTGACGGATATTAAAGGAGATTAAGAAGAAGGGGCCAGAGCCCCTGTGATGTCAGCAAGTGCGAAACCCCTTGCAGTTACGCAGGAAAGCGATGAGAAGCGTCTTTCCCTCAGATTTGCCGGTGCCGGAGAACCAGTGGTCGGGAGGCTCCCATGCTTCAATCAAATCCGCCAGTTTGCGGGCCTTTGAACGTGTGCAGTCAATCGGGTCATTGGTTTTACGGGTATTAAAAAGGGTTTCCACCCCCGGAATATCAAGGAGGGTAAACCACGTACCATTTGACATGCCCAGTGACGCACATCGCCCTCCTTTGTCAGTCAGTTCAACACTCACCGTCAGCCCCCGATATTGATTCGATAGTCAGTCAGTTGATCAACGCCACCGACGCGGAAGATGTTGGCCAGATAGTCCAGTTGCAGCAACTCTTCACCATCCAGTACCTGTCTGATATACGTGCAGGTGAAGCTACTGGAGAACTCGGCGTTCTCGTGCTGTTTGAACGTCCCCAGCGGGTTCTTCTTGAACATAATTGTCAGGAAGGTGACCAGCGGGATTTCGTCGATCAGCCCCTGCGAGCTGTAGCGCTGGACGCTGGAGCGACACTGCAGCGCCAGCGACTTGTACGGGTTCGCGGCAGACAACATCGCATCGCGGTAAAAGCTGTTCCATTTGATTTCGCCTTCCAGTTTGTCAAAACCAGCCGGGAGTTCCACCTTACCCACCATCCCCAGTGCCTTGTGCTCCTGCATAATCATGGAGACATCGGGGAGTTTAACTTCCTCAGCCCGTCCCAGCAGGTTAGTACCATCCAGATAGATGTTGGCATTCGTGATTCGGTTTATCTCAATCTTTGACATCAGTTGCCCCCTTTCAGGGTTAACAGGTATTCCGAGGTGATTTCAGTCTCAAACGTCAGTCGCTCCAGCGGCGGTGGTGGCGTATATTTGTAGCTCAGCAACAGGTGCCCGGCGGCCAGCTCCGTCTCCGGATTGCGGGCCGGATCAAACCAGCAACGGAAGCCCAGTACCGCACCATCACCAGTCATTTTGCGACCGTAGGCGTTGACCGACTCCGTCAGTGCATCAATCAGCGCCTGAGTAATCGGCATGTCGATGTACTGCTGGCTGAAGTAACGAATGGACTCGTTGATCACATCACCGGTGCGGCGAACGTTCTCAAAGTTACGCATATGGGTGACCGTTGGCCATGCTGCCGTCCGGTTACCCCACAGACGAAGGCCGCTGCCGTAACTGCTGAATACCGTGGTGATCCCCTGTTCGTTAAGCAGGTTCACCTCGCTCTGCGGATCGTCAATCATTGCCGACAGCTGGCGCTCCACGCCGGTGATCCCCAGAATTTCCTGATTGGAGGATGACCACCAGTACCCTTTGTCCAGGTCGACTTTGGCACGCAGGCCCGCCGCACGCTGGCTCAGTGGCTCCAGACGCTCCGTGTTCGTCACCGGGTCATATACCTTCACATGCGGGTAGCACAGGCGGACACGGTCAGAGCTGGTATTAAAGTTAATGGTGCCTTCCGGGCCACGTCCCGCCAGAGCCTGCGCAAAAGTGGTACCAACCGGAGCATCAATATAGGTTACTGCTCCCAGTTTCTCAGCCATGGCGATAAGCTCAACCGAGACGCTGTTCTGGGTGCAGAATACCGGAGCAATCAGGATTTTGGCGAAGTAGCCAAACAGGTTAAAACTGTCGTTAAGCAGCTTCATGCCGGTACGGTTGCCTGCAGCGTTAACGGTACCGATGATATCAGCCGGGGTGACTTTGGTCGGATCAGCATAGTTATAGCTGGCCTTCACCGTTGCATCTGCAGCAATGCTTTTACCCAGGTTAGTAATCACCCCGGTCTGTGCATCAAGCGAGTAGTCCTGACCTTCAACATAAGGCTGACCGTCGCTGTCCGGTTTCAGTACCAGCTGCGCGACCACCGGATTAGCCAGCCGGGCTCTGCCTGTCGCCTTGTCGAACGACACATTCTCACTGACCACAGCGATTTTATGCACAGACGGATCGAGTACGTTAATGACCAGAACGGTGCCTGCACCATGGTCATAAATCGCATCCAGCGCCTGCGGAATGGTAAAGCCGGTGAACTGGCTGCCAAATGCCGCAGCGTCTTTCTCAGACAGGCACTGTACCAGCGTATTGACATCCCCCATCGGGGCGGTACCAATCAGGCCAATAACGGCAGATTTCACCGTTTTAACCGGGCGGGCTCCGTTTTCCACCTCAATGGTTTCGACGCCATGCAGATAGTTAGCTGCCATGGGAGTCCTCCGTTTTCACTTCGCTGTCACTGCTGCTTCTGCGCTTTGGTGACTGCACAGCCGGTGTGACGGCGGGTTTAGTATCTTCTGGTACCGGCGTCAGATGCTTCAGCGCCACCAGTACCTTCACGTAGTCATGCTCCTCCGGCAGGGAAACCGTCTTCCCCGGCCAGAGCAGGATTTCGGTTCCGTCCGACAGCGTGACGCCGCTGGCCGGGCCGGAATAGCGGTATTCTTTCATCACTCGCTTTCCTCATAGTTCACTTCGGTTAACAGCGGGCCGGACGGTAAATCGCTGTCTTCGATAAAGACGCTTTCAGTCGCGAAGTCGAGGGCGTATTGCCACAGCCCCCTGACTTCACCGATAAACACCTCGCGGGTCAGCCAGATACGGCGGCGGCAGCCGGGCGGGGTGTGGCCGCCGAGAATGCGGCGGACAGCATCCAGGACATTAATCGCCCCTTTTTTACCGTTGAGCTGGCGGAAGACCACCGTGACGCAGAGCTGGATAGTCTGAGACTGGATCACCGCACCGGTATCATCCGGCCTGTCAAAGCGCGAACCGGCATAGCTCAGCAGCAACGCGCCAACCGGATGGTTCAGGCGATATTCAGCCGGTTTCTCCGGGAAGTACTCCACCTGCAGTTGCGGCAGCTTCTCGCGTAACCGGGCCAGTACCGCATCAAGGACGGGCAGAACGTTCATCAGTATTTCTCCAGTAAACCGTCACGACCGCCGAAAGTGGCCGGGCGGCTGCGTACACGAAACTCGCCAGGCTCAGGCACATCTTTCTGAGTGGACGGCAGCCCCAGCGTGAGCCTGTTATCACGTAACTCCCTGAGTTGCCGCAGCGCTTCTTTGTGGTCATCCTTCACCGTATCCGGGAGGTCACCTTCCGGGCGGCGGGCGTAGAGCCGGTAACGGACCAGCGTGATGGCAATGTCCCGCAGAACAGTCGGTATCTCTGCCAGTGGCAGGATATAGCGTCCGCGCAGATGGGCATCAATCAGCTCGTCGGCATAGCGGATACAGCTGTCCACCACACGGGTATTCACTGTTGCAGGCGAGTCGAAGTCCATCTCTTCACTGGTGAGCTCGATCAGCGTTCGTTCCGGCACCTGCGCAAGCAAATCCTCCAGGGTGCAGTACATGTCACACCCCGCGCAGGATACGAATGACGTCGCCTTCACCCCCGGCTTCATCAAGTGCAATACCACAGGATTTACCGTCGCCGGACTGCGGCACGGCTCTGGCCTGAGCATCTGACTGAACAGCCACACCACGGCTGACAGCGGCCCCGGCCTCGACAGCAATAATGCCCAGAACGCTCACCGGCGTGCTGTCGCCGGTAACAGCATCCACTTCGGCAACCCCGAGCGCTGCGGCACCGGCTTTACAGGGGGTATTATCTGCCCCGACAAAACGCTGCTGTGCCAGTGCGGCCCCTGCCGTTACGGTTGTGATCAGAATGACCTGCTGAGTGGTTCCCATAACGCCTCCTTATTTACTGATACCGGTAATGAGATACCCGGCATCGCCACCAACCACGGCGACTTTGTAGATATCGGTATAACGGCAGTACTTCACCTTGCCGCCGGCTCCGTCGTACTTGTCGGCAACAGGCATCCCCTTACGGCGCAGGGTGTAGCCGAAGGACGGCTCGTTCTCGTCCGCGCTGTCCGCCCCCGGCTGCGGCTTGCCGACGTAATGCAGCATCAGATTGTCTCCCCAGATATCCGTCGGCACGCTGTCCTTATCCATTGCCGCTTTCATGGACGGCAGGGAGACAGGAGCACCGATGACGATCTCTTCGATCTGAAAGAGGTCCTGCAGGATCTCCGTGGTGATGCGCTTGCGTTCGTTGGCTCCGATGGCTGCCTGAATTGCCGGGTGGAACTTCAGCAGCGCCATCACGCCGGCCCCCATGGTCATCAGGTTAGGACGCAGCCCCGTGGCCGTACGGACCGCTTCCATACCGGCTTCAATTACCCCGATGGGGTCCCCCTTACCACCGGCCCAGCGGTCGCCGGCTGTCAGTTTTTTAACGTGCCCGGTACGGTAGACCTTTTCATCCTGAGCCAGACGGGCAGCGATAAGTTCACGGCGCAGGTTCACGCCATTCGTGGCGCGACGGATGGCCTTGCTCTCTTCGTTAAACATGGACTCCGCCTGCTCGCGATAGTCCACCGGCGCAGCCAGATCGTGTTCACCCAGCACCAGGTCCAGCGTGCCTGTTTTTTCACGGACCAGAACATTGCTGTCCGCCCCGACGGCACGCTCGGTGTCATATTCCACAAAGGCGGTTTTCCCGAAGGTCGGTACACGCACGCCTTCCTTGTCCGTCAGCACGACGGGGAAAATACGTTCGCCGATGAATGCGGCATTTTTATAGCCACGGGCGATACTGGTCAGTACCGGATCAACGACACGTTTACCTTTTAAGTAATCAGACATGCTCTCTCCTTAAATTACAGGCAGCGTGCGACAGCAGCCTCATAGCTGATGCCTTCTTTTTTGGACAGGGCCACTGCTTTCTGATGCAGGGCCAGACGCTCAGGATCGGCTTCCGCAAACTCTGCCACATCCACCTTCACCGTGTCGCCGACACGCTCTTTTGTGGCCTGTTCGGCGAAATTCATCACCGGCTCCCCGTCGGAGAGCAATGAACGAAAGGCGGTGGCCAGCGGTGTGCGGCTTTCCCCCTCAGCAAACTCCACCGGCTTGTCGCCACCGGCGACGGCATCCAGCAGGGCAACCACCACGGAGGAGGCGCGGGGAGCCAGACGGCCCTCTGCGACCAGTTTTTCTGCAAAGGCCACATTGTCCTTATGCAGTTGCTCCTGTCTGACCTGTGCATCACGCGCATCGCGATCAGCAGCCTGCTGCTTCAGGCGGCGGTTCTCCTCCTGAAGGGCTTCAATCTCTTCTTTTGTCATCGATGATTCCTCGTTACTTGCGGAAGACGGCCCCGGGCCTGTCTCACTGAATTGTGCACCTGCTGCATCCTGCGACAGTGTGTCGCGGTACGCCTCTTCGCGCAGACTGTTGAGCTGCCATTCCGGCAGGACTTTTTCTGCCTCGTCCAGACTGAAGCGGGCGATCAGAAAATCGCGCAGCTTTCCCCACAGGGAGGCATTCGTGATGGCCTGCCAGTCGGCGAACTCCACCACACCTTCTTCCTGCTCACTGAAGGACACCTGTTTCAGCCCCTTGACGGAAGGTGGCTGTGCCCCGAGAAAGCCCACATGGCGAAGGTAGAGCACGCCGGGCTTCGGATTGGACGGTGAATCCGGGAGGTAGAAAGAGGCGGACACTTTTTTGAATCGTCCGTCGGTGACCATCTCAGCAAACTGCGGGTCCAGCTGGGCAGGCTCTGCCATCAGATCGACGCCGCTGAGCGACAGGGCTTTCACCCAGCCCCACGCCGGGTCTTCCGTTCTGGGATGACCAATCACGAGTGGTGCTTCATGGACGGACGGGTCATAGGCTTTCACGCAGGCGGCAAGATCGTCTGGCGTGAACGGCAGTTTTTTGCCGTGCATATCGGTATGAGTACCGGCTTTAAAAATGTGAATGGCTGACATTTTGCTGTCCCGCGTTATGTTGTCGGAGACAGTTTGTGAGAAATGCAGGCCCGGCGATTTTAATCTGCTTTAGAAAACATCAGGGGAGAAGGACAGGGAAAGCAATGCGGTGAACCGGAGGCGGTTATAAAACAGAGGCTGTAAAGCCTTTATAAAGGTAATACAGCCCCTCATTCGCTGGCAATGATAAATCACCCGCCTGAAGAGAGAAAACTCAGCGACGGGCCGCTGATTCAAGATGGCGGACAATGGTATCGAGGATGGGGATTACCACTTCAGGCTGTAGTTCTCCATCCCCCGTCACCGGCAGGAACGGGCGGGCCGGAAGTTCAACAGACTCATTACGCCCCGTTTTACCCCCGAACTGGTGAATGGCACCGTAAACAACGTTGGTCCCCACAACAGCCTGCCGGTCGTCATGGTCGGTTGATACTGACCCCATCAGACGCCCGGTATCCTGCAGTGTCTGCCCGTCACGTTCTTCCGCTGCCAGCGAGGGGATCCACCCCGGACGCCCCTCATCAAGAAAGTTAAACTGTGTTTCCGCCAGCAGGGTTCCGGCGATTTTGCGCATCGCGGGCTCCAGGTCTGTGGCAGCAAGATCCAGCGCACGGAGGCTCCGGCGCAGGGATTTATCGTTAATGGTGATACTGACCAGGTTATCGGAAGCCATTGTTATCCTCTCAGTTCCTGTTGTGCCAGTGGCTGAAGCGTACCCTGATAGCGGGCCAGGTCGGGACGGTATGCTGCCCCCGGTGCATAAGACCAGCCGACGTCGGTGGTCACCTTCGTGGTGCCGGTATTAAAGGTGGCCACGTTCCGCATTTCGCCGGTTTTCTCTGAGACCAGTTTCAGTTCCTGGCCCATGGCAGAGCCGGAGCTGATAACCTTCAGGCCACGGGCACGTACATCCGCCGCACTCAGGGCAATCACACTACAGCGGCAGCGCCAGCCGTTCGGCGGGTAAAATGCCTGCCAGAACGGGTCATCCCAGCGCAGCACCAGACCATGCAGCGCCAGATGGCTCCTGCGGGTATGGCTGTCGTTGATGCCGGTATACATCCAGTACGGCCTGTCGTCGACGTTTTCCATCTGTTCCGCCCAACGACCGGCGCTGTAGAGTACGGACATATTGGTGCGAAAGATGGTATCGAGCCGCCACGGACTGCCCTGCTGAATGGTGACCGGCTTACCCGTTACCGGGTCAGTCGTGTCACGTGGTCCCCACCATCCCTTACGCTTCAGCACCGGCTCCAGCTCCTGCCGGAACCAGCGATCGGTTTTTCCTTCATCGACAGCCTGCTGCAGTGCCCCGCGAATATCTTCCAGGATATCCAGGCGGGTCACTTTAGCAACGGTAAAGGCGCGGGCATGGGCCTCCTGCCACATTTCTTCCCAGTCCCAGGTAATCTGATACCCTTTGGACTTCAGGTAACTGACTGCCCGCTTCGGGGGAAGCGTCATGCAGTACGCCAGTTCAGCCGTTGTCACGCTCATGCAGACGTCCCCGGATATTTGCCACAAAGAGAATACGGGCCAGCCGTTCCTGCAGATCGTCCGTGTTCATCTGAGGGTAGAGCTCCGCCAGTTCGCCCAGCAGCTCAGTCGGGTTAACCCCGTTTTCGACCCGCTTAAACAGAGGTGCCAGGACGGGTTCCAGCGTGCCATTTAACACACCTCCGTTCATCAGAATGTCCAGCGCGTCGTCAAGCTGCTGCTGAGCCTGAATATCGGCATCAATCGCCTCGGCAAATGACAGCGGCAGCATGTTATTCTGGCGTTCCGACGGTGATGTCTCGTCAATATCGCCGTCCTGCAGTTGGTACTCACGCTTAAAGTATTGCGGGGTCAGACGCAGACCCGCCCGGGTGAGTTTTTCGTCGCGGGTGGCGCGGGTGTCATCAATGGTCTCCTGTTCCCACATGGCCCAGACCGGACACGGCACATCGCCGAAGTTCAGGGTGACCACCGTTCTGATAACCTGATTCACTGCTGCCTGAATGATGTCCGCATCCGCATCGCGGATATCAGCCGTTACCTCCAGCCCGGCCTGTGCAGAGGCCTTGTTACTGTTCGCTTCCGTGGTCTGATTCTGACCAAGTAATGCAATGGAGATCTCACTGCGTGACAGTGTGATCAGCTCGCGAAATACCTCGCTGCTGTCTGCCTTGCCATCCGCTGCCCTGAGCTCAATACTGCTGTCATCGGGGATGGCGGCCACCGCGTCCTCCACCATCTGCTCCATGGAGTCCAGCAGTTTTTCAATCTCTGCATCATTTGCGCCCCTCGGGTGCTTACCGATCACCCACGGGGAGCCAAACTTTTCGGCAAAGCGGAGCCAGAATTTCATCCCGCCTTTCTTGAAGGCGACCGGCCAGAAGCACATGGACAGGTCCGGGAAACCGTAAGGATTGTCATACGAGGCATCCTGTGCCGGCACCACGAATTTTGACGGTGACAGCAGCTCACCCTCCACACCCGCATCACGCGCCCGGAAGCGCAGGCAGTTGTCCGTATCAAACTGAAACCACTCAGGCGGTTTGCCGACAATATCCGTCACCGCCCACGACCTGACCGAACGGCCCCACATGATTTCACAGGGCTGATACCCGTAGAGCACGGCATCGCTCATTTCACCGATGATGCGGGACAGATCCAGATCGTCGAGCATGTCGCGGATGAAACGGAAGACCCGGGCAGAGGCGTGACCACGCTCCAGTCCACGCTCCAGCGATTTAAGCGCTGCTTTACGTCTGCGGATACAGCCCCCGACCAGCGGGTCGGTGCGCAGTTCGCGGTAGATACGGATATCCCGTCCCTGAGCCTTGAGAATGGGATCAGGATTGGGCAGATACATGCCCAGTCCGTAAAAGTCGATCGCGCGGCTGCGGGAGGCAATCTGCGCGGTCAGTGATTTCTGAGGCTCAGAAAAAGCAACAAATTCATCGGGTGAAACCCAGATACCCCTCGCCATCAGAATCCCTCCAGCATACGGGCCGCCTGACGACGACGGCGTGAGCTTGCCTTCACCGGCCCTTTGTTAATTTCACGGCTGGCGAAATACGCCAGCGCCAGTGCGATGGCTGAATCCCCGTGGCGTTTACCACCGTCAGCCTTTGCTTTTGAGCGTTGCTCCGGTACGCGGGGGACACCGTTCACCACCTGAACGGCCCGCAGGTCATCCAGTGTGTCTTCATCCTTTGGTAAGTCCACCAGGTTACCGTCTTCCAGTGCAGCTTTGACCGGAGGCATATGCTCCCGGTACCAGCCTTCGGTTGGCATCACCTGCTGAACCCGGCTGGAGCCGTAGCGCTGCATGGCGTATTCAGCCAGATAGGCACCATTACCACGGGCATCAAACGCTGCACCCAGCAGACCGGGCAGGCCATCCATCAGATACCAGGTGATTTGCTCCTGCTGTCTGAACGGCACGTTACGCAGCTCCAGTACGAATGGCACGCGTCGTACCAGGTTCTTCTCCTGCAGCAGGGGATAGTCCACCGACAAATCACCGCTACGGCCAAAGTCGCGCCCCAGGAAAGAGCGGGCATCAGTGGGGAGTGCCTCCAGCAAGGGTTTCAGATACTCATCAAGCCAGTCCTGCGTCTCGCGGAAGCGAACCTCATCAGACAGCAGTTCATAACCTTCCTTGCAGGTCAGACGCAATACCGGCGTATCAGCGGACATGCGGGACTCTATCAGGGCACGGGACAGCCAGGCACCGCCACCGTTGGCCGGAATACAGTCAAGCTCTTCGGATGCGCCGGCACCGTAGAATTTGTACACCGATGCCATCCAGGCCTGCTCGGATGCCTCCGACCATTCCTTCCCGGTGCGCAGACAGACGCGCCGGAACAGCCCCTCAGATACGGCTTCCCGGAAAGTGATGCGATGTATGCTGCCTCCCTGACGTCCGGCACGGATATCCCCGATAAGCGTATTGAACGGATTGTCGTCACCGTTATGGGTGGAGATAACGCGTACCTTTCCCCCCCAGATAAGCATCGCCAGCGCCGCTTTCAGCAGTTCGTCCAGTTGCTCATGGAACGCCGCTTCGTCGATAACAATAATACCCTGACGGCCACGCAGGTTAGACGGGCGGCTGGAGAGCGCAACAATACGAAAGCCGGAGTCAGGAAATTTGATGGTGTAAGTCCTGATGTGTTTGTCGTCGTCGTCCTCTTCCCAGAATCCTTCTTCAATTTCACTGGCCGCATAGTTGAATGCCCGTGCCCACATCGCACACGCCTGAATGTATTCGACGGTCATGTCCTGGTTATAAGCGATGTAATACACATTCATCCCGCCTGCTGGCGCAGAAGAGGCGGCGGTCAGTACGTTATCGGATGCCTCAGCCCATGTAATACCGGTACGACGGCTCTTTTCTATCACCTTAAGCGGAGAGGTGTCTGCCACCCAGCGCTGCTGGTAAGGCAACAGAACGGGAGGAGCATCCAGCGCCGAGGTATCAGGCAAAACGGGAGCAAGGTTATTCCTCCCGTCCATGGGACTCATCCCTTCGGGGCCACCGCCAGCGGCGTTTAAAATCACTCCGGATGATTTTGTCATGTGGCAATCCCCAGAATCTCGCGACGAAGCGCCTGTACTGCGTCGCTTGACAGTCCCCCCTTACGGGCAATTTTCTCGGCGTTGCTGGCTGCCTGCTGCGCTCTGGCCCGTACTTCAGACTGGAACTTTTTGAGGTTGACGGACGCGCGGGACAGCGTAGCCACATTCTTCGCCACCTTCGACAGCAGGGCCACGCGTTCTTTAGGATCGACTTCGCCTTCTTCCGCCTCCTGCAACTGGACAATACTCTCGAACAGCTCGGTCTGAATAAGGGCTATCACAGCCTCCGAACGCGCATCCTGATCGTCTGCTGCGCCTTCGGTCAGCATGCGGGCCGCTTCTGTTGCCGCACGGATAGCACCATAGCGGCGCTCAATCTTCTGTCCATAGCGATGGATAGCGGATTTGCTGATGACGTACCCCCGCTCACGCAGCAGGGACTCCAGCTCGTTATACCCGCTGAAGCCGGATTCAGTCAGCGCCCGTTCAAGCCAGCGGCGCACATCTTCCGGCAGCTTTTCTATTGTGCTGCGTCTGGCCATTATTCACTCCAGTACTTTTCCGGGCGGGCAATACCCGGACCACATTCCACGGTGTATTCCACCAGGTCTACGCCGAGGCGGGTCAGGTCAGCAAACCAGTCGCCAGAAGGTTTTTTCTCCAGATCAACCATTTTACGGTCAGCCAGATAATCCAGTTCGCGGCGCAGTTCCAGCGGTGTGGTGTCCGGGTAGATGGCACGGGACACATCCAGCAGCAGCGTCTCGCTGGCGGTGTAAGGGCGGGTCTTGTTCAGGGCAACCAGCAGACTCCAGCGCAGGGATTCGCGGCGTACCCGGGTAATATCGACCATTATTGACCTCCGGTATTGCGGTACTGCTGTACCACTTCCAGTTTGTTATAAAGCGCGTCCAGTTTGGCCTCAATGACTGTCTGGCCACGGATATAATCCTCTCGACGGACATAATTCAGCGGTAAATCCGCTTTAAATCGCATAAATTCTTTTTCCAGCTCGCCCCAGTTGGAGGCGGATTGTTGCAGGGCCTGTTCAAGGGAGGCGAATCGTGCCGCCTGGCGTTCTTCTGTTTTACTGAACAACCATTTGGCGAGCCCTCCCACAAACCCCATGAAGGTGAGCAGAAAACTCACCACCGTCCAGAATTCAACCTGCAGTGTCATTTCTGTAATCCTTCCCGTTCATCCAGTAACGCGTTTATCTGGTTCCGCCAGCGACGACATTGTCCTGCGTTGTCGATGATGTTGGCGAGAACGTCACGCTGGGAGACACCCGAATCGCGTAACCGGGTGTCAGTGGTTTCAGGTTGCCCGGTCGCTGTGCCAGAGCGGGTGCCAGCGGCGGCAACTGAGTCTGAATGACCGGTGTCGACGGATGCGTTGTCATATCCGAGTGCGGCGTTGTACTGGCGCACGAAACCGCGAGTAAACACGCACTCAATGGGATGGCTCTTACCTTTTTCATCAATCCAGCGCTGTGTGACATCGTTAATTTGCCCCTGTAGTTGTTTATTCCGGCTCTCCAGTTGAGCAATCTGCTCAAGATAACTGGCTTCAGCCCGCTGCCCGGCGGCCACCTGCTCCTGATACCGTCTGGCCCAGGTCCGCAGCGCAGCATTCTCAAGCGTTGCCTGCTCCGTTTTGTACGCGTCAAATGCTGACTGCAACTGACTGAGCGCGGTATCACCGTCACGCTTTGCAGAGTCATGACCACTTCTGTATCCCATGGCATACAGGCCGACCAGAAAGGCATTGATAAGAATGGCCAGCAGAATGCCGCGCCACGGCAGCTTTTTAACCAGATGCCACACAACTGCTGCCTCCCCATGTGAGATATCGCGGTGCCAGTTCGCGCAGGATGCGCTGCGGATAATGGCGGTTCTCCCGCCAGCTGGCCGCATTGCGTCCGGCATTCACCGTGGCGACATGTCCGAACCAGCGGGTGCTGTCCAGACCTTTCTGTGATGCAAGCCGCCTGTCCCGTTGTACCCAGCCCAGACCACCGTTATAGCCCGACAGTGTCATGGCCATACGCTCGCAGTCACTGGCGGCGCTGACACGCTGCCACAGCCAGCGGTCATAGCTGACCAGCGCCCGGATAGCCCATGCCGGATTAAACGGCTCACGACTGCTCAGCATCGGTATCAACTGGCTTATCCAGTCGGCAGTGGCAGGCATGAACTGCGCCAGTCCCTGAGCGCCAGCCGGCGAGATCGCATCAGGTCGCCAGCCGCTTTCCTGATGCAGTTGCGCGGCGAAATCGGCCACCGGCGCAGACAGTCCCCATTCAAGCCGGGCATTACGGATCACATCATCGCGATACTGCAGCGCAGCCTGCGGAGGTTGTGCTGCGCATGCCTGGCTAAAAAAGCCGCCACACCAGAGCAACATTGCGACAAAGAATACCCATGCCATATGAACCAGAAAGGTCCCGGCGCGGACTGACAGGCGTTCGGTTCTGATGAAGACCCGAAAGGCTTCGAAAGCCAGTTTCAGGGACATGCATACAATCCAGGTGATCTGCGGCCAGTTCATGATTAAAGCCCCATCGCAACAGCCAGGCAGACCGCTGCAACAATCAGTGCACGGCGGATTAACGCAGCAGAAAACACCAGGTGAAGGCCGGTCTGTACCGGGAAACGCCCTTCAGCCATCAGCCTGTCGTCATGTTTCAGGTACTGACCGGGACGGGCTTTGGGGAAGAGCGAACGGTCAAGCCAGTAACCCAGCACTGCTGCCAGCGTGATGAGTGCCAGCTTGTAGATCACAACAGGCAGCTGCTGTGGTGAGACCAGAGCGATGGTGCCCAGCAACAGCACTGAGGTCAGCAGCCAGCCGCTGAGGCGAGGTTTTTTAACAGGGGGAATGAATTTTTTCAGGTTTTTCATGTGTGTCTCCTTATCTGGTGGAGACAGCATCACAAATACAGGGCGCGAAGGATTTTAAAGCGCGTTAAGAGAGCCGGGGATACGGGATGTGCAGGATAAACGATGAATTATTCACAGAGGAGAATACGATATGACGCACACACTGAATCCGGTCATCACTGTCACTGTGTCCGGTCCTGTGGGCAGCGGTAAAAGTTACGTACTGGCGCGGATAGAAGAGATGGTGAAACAGGAACTCGGAAACAGCGTCATTGTCGATGCTGCTGACGTGGAGAATGAGCGCCGTATGAATGGCGAAGATCTGACGACCTGGCAGAAGCCACGGGGTGGCACAGTGATCAGGCTGGAGGAATACACGGGACAGGGCCTGTTGTCATACGGCGAGGAGCGTATCTGTCGGACGAATGAGCTGCTGGATGTTATATGCCCCACGGGCCGGCAACCCTGGATACTGCCCGATGCACTGCATGCCACCATTGCGGCACTGATGACAGTTTACGATCAGGAGCTGCTCATGAAGGAGTTACGTAAACTCACCGGTCAGCCAACAGAATGTTGTTCGTCTCCGAAGTACGGCAAACAGGAAAACGCCCCGGATAATCCTTAAGATACCTCCTGAACAGAAACAGCCCTGAAGGGCTGCACTAAAAAAAGAAGTGTATTATTGCCCAAACAGCTATAACGATGATTCCCAGCCCAAGAGCCGATTCTAACTTATCTTTGGCAGTCATTTTTACTGTTGTAGCGGGCGCAGGTAAGTCTTGCTGCTGTGGATTTTCTGTTAGTTGTTTACGAGAAGAAACATCGCCCCTGTTAGTTTGCTTCATGTTGATTACAGATGCGTTATGGGCATTATCAGCAGCAATTGACTGAAGTTTTACAAAAGTTTTTGAATCTGTTTTAGCCAGAAGTAACCTATTTCCCGTAAACATTGCCTTAAAAGTGATAGTTTTTTTCGTCTTGTCCGCCGCACCAAGCAAACCTCCAATGACCAACCCTGCACCACCAAAGATTAATCCACCAAGCAAACCTGCGCCTGCCGCCTTACCTATACGGCTTTCCTCTTCACTATCCGCAAGTTCAATCGATAAAAGCTCTTCTTTCAGATTTAATACAATATTTTCAGGAAAGCCTTGTTTTGGTTTTTTGGCAAACACGATGGTACCGAACCCCATGCTTGCCCACCCTTTAGGAAAACTTCCTGCGATAACCTGAATCCCTGCCATGTTCATCACCTTTTACATTAAAATTTCAGAACGCAGCATGATGCCGCCTTTGTCTTTTTTCTGATCCCATGGTAATTCAGCTGTTATTTTCTATTTAAGAATAAAACGGTATTTACTGTCAGGAGTGCTTTGCTGATCAAGTAGCAGTGAACGACATGGAGCAGTCAAAACCCGAGCATAACTACCATCAGGGCTTATGTTAATGTAACAAACCTTGCCCTTAACACTATAATTTTCGGGGACGGATGCCTTTGCTGATACAGTAAATTTAAGGGTATGCCAGCCCGTTTTTTGCTTGTAGCTTGAAACCGAATGGAAATCATCTGAGTACTTATTTAACCCTGGAAACATGCTGCGCAGTGCGGGGATGGAATCTTCTATTATTTTATCGTTGGTTTTAATGTTAAAAACGCTGGTTTCAGTAGAAGCTACTGCTTTGGCATTTCCCCATTTACCAGCGAACACAATCATTCCCACGAAAAATATTGCTACAAGAACTAACACTCCCCCCAACACTACTACATGAGGCTTCCGGCTTCTGGTTGGTACAGTTGCGACTGATTTTGCACCGCTTTCCGATGGAGGTGATAGAGTTTTACTCTCATCACGAATATTCAGCAGATCATCAAAATAACCAAACACAGCCTGCAACTGCTCTTTGTCTAGGCCTTTAAGATGGGTTGTACCGAAATGCTTCAGACAGTATCTGTCACGGTCAAGACGATACCCAGGGTCAGTAAGCGCCATTATTTTGCTGACCAGAAGATTACAGTCCTTCATATTCTGGATCTGTTGTGCATATCTCTGAAGGATCTCAACCGCACCATGATAATCAGCCGCAGTCATTTCATTAACTGTTTTGGTATTAAGTTTCGTGTGGATCGTCATCCATAGCTCGCGCTTACTTTCCCCCAGATCAACCAATTCATCCATCAATCTGTGTAAATCGCGTTTTTGCAGCAACGAAATTGGTTGCTGGGCCGAAGGAAGTATGTCAGCAGAATAGTTATGAATGGTAACATCACCGCTGACAACGTTACCCACATCCCCGTTAACTGTTTGCTTCTCTTTACTCATCTTCTCTTGGTATTTTTGTTCATTATTCCACCTGTTCCTATGGTTACGTTACCTTTGATAACATTCCCCAGAACATCTCCATGAATAACCTGTTCCGCCCGTTCTCTGGAGGAGCCAGTAGTCAAGGCCGACAAAACTGAACCTTTGACCTGTAATGGTGCCTGCCGGTAGTGCTGCAGTAACTCCATTTCATCACGTGATAAAGTTATACCTGATGACTCCCCGGTAAGAATGAACTGTACATTGGCCCCAATTCTTGCAAAGGCTGCAAGTAACTCACCTCCGGGAACAGCAACCCCTCGTTCATATTTCCCCCACATTTCTCTTGAAACGCCACAAAGGGCTGCTACTTCAGCCTGCTTGAGTGATAACCGCGAACGCTCAGCTTTGAACCGCGACGCGCAAAGAGAATCAAAATTCACATAAACCTCATTGACAATGAGAACAATAGTTCTCATAATCTATCACATATAAAACAAACATCATTGCATCAACAAAGGAGACAACAATGACTTCCGAACAAGTTAAAAATCTCTTCCGTCAGCGTGGTATCACGTTTACCCGCTGGGCCGAAGAACACGGCTACAGCCGCAATGAGGTCTATCGTGTTCTCAATGGACAGACCAAAGCTCGTTACGGCAAAGCCCATGAAATTGCCGTAAAACTGGGATTAAAACCCACGTCAAATGCGGCATAAATTTTCCACATATGCAACAGGTTATCACATATTGCAAAAATGGAAATGTGACATGAGTAAAGTAAATATTTCCAGTTCTGGGACCCGCATCCTACGTGTACTCAAAGCTCTACGCGGTCATGCTCTGAACGGTGTTTCTAACGGTGAACTGGCATCAGCCCTGGGGGAGTCCCCGGCGAATATCAATCGAGCACTTAATACCCTTATTGAAGAGGGACTGGCCATGAAATTAGAGAACGGACGTTTCGCACCGGGAATCCAGTTACTACAGATCGCCATGGCTCACAGTCACGAGATGGCGCGTGCACAGGATCGTATTAACGAAATCAACCAACGAGTTATTTCAGGTAGTCGTTTGTAAGGAGTAATCAATGGGACGCACCAAATCACCCGTTAACACTGAACTGAATGTTGAGGTTCCGCTGTCAGATAACATCAATGTCAATTTGAACGCTATGACACAGCATCGCATGGAAATTATGCAGCAGTTTGGTGATGGACTGCCTTATGAACGTGATCGCATTGTTCACGAAGCACGTTTTTATATGGCGCAGAGTGCTGAATCTATGCTGGAAGCGGGTAAGCGGCTGATCATCTTAAAAGAAAATGAGCCACACGGTGATTTTACAAACATTTTAGAAAATGAACTCGGACTTGCACCACAAGTTGCTCGCCGCATGATGCAAGCCAGTATGAAGTTTTTGGGAGAAGGTGATGAGCCAACAAAACGCTCAACGTTGAGCGTTTTGGGGAAAGCCAAACTGTACGACCTGATGGTTCTGGATAATGAAGAACTTGATGAATTGGCCGACGGCGGCACAGTTGCCGGCCTGACGCTTGACGACGTTGATCGCATGTCAGTACGTGAATTGCGTCAGGCCCTGCGCGAAGCGCGCGAAACCAACGCAGCACAACAGCGCGTACTCGCCGACAAAAATGAAAAAATAGATTCACTCTCCACCAGACTGGAGAAGAAATCCCGTATTCAGCCGCCTGAGCCTGATGAGGAGGTTAAGAAGCTGCGGGCGGAAGTAACAGCATTAGCGGTTGAGGCGGAATCTGCTATCGCCGTCCGACTGTCCAGCGCTTTTGAGACGCTGTGCGCATATTGTGCTGAAAACATGATTGATACCCCCAGAGACTTCATGGCAGGCCTGGTCTGTCAACTGGAAAGCACAGCGCGTAGCCTGCGCTCCACATTTGACCTGCCGGACGAGCCAACAGGCAATGCAGCGCCTTCATGGCTGACTGAGCCGACGCCACAGATTAACGGGCTGGAGGCATAACCAATGAATGCTGCCCTGACTGAACGACTGGTTTATGTCGCCCGCGCGGCACGTGACGCGGGGCATGGTAAACGCGGTGCAATATACGACGCTGCCTGTGCTGAACTTGGCATGTCCCGCGCCACTCTGCTGCGCAGGCTGAAGGAGGTCTCTGTGACTGATAAACGCAAAAAACGCGCCGATGCCGGGCGCAGCGCCCTGACCCGCGACGAAGCCGCGCTGATATCTGCCACACTGCGTGAGGCCACCCGCAAGAACGGTAAGCGTCTCTATTCCATCGCAGATGCAGTGGAAACCCTGCGGGCTAACGGCTTTATCACCGCAGGCAGAACAGATGAAACCACCAGTGAGTTTTTCCCGTTGTCTGAAGATGCCATCAGCCGTGCTCTGCGTAACTATGGCCTGCACCCGGAACAACTGGATGCCCCTGCACCACATACCGAAGTGGCCAGTCTGCATCCCAATCATGTCTGGCAGATTGACGCCTCACTCTGCACGCTTTACTACCTGAGCAATGGACATAAAGGGCTGCAGGTGATGGACAGCGCGAAGTTCTACAAGAACAAGCCCGCTAACCTTGCCCGTATCGCCAGTGACCGCGTGTGGAGTTACGAGATTACCGACCATGCCAGCGGCTGGATTTACGTTGAGTATGTGACGGGCGCGGAATCAGGTGAGAACCTGTGTTCTGTGCTTATCAACGCCATGCAGGAGCGTGGCGGCGCAGACGTGCTGCACGGCGTGCCGAAAATACTCTATCTCGACCCCGGCTCGGCAAACACCGCGGGTATGACGAAAAACATGTGCCGCTCACTGGGCATCGACCTGATAGCGCACAAGCCGCATAACGCCCGCGCCACCGGACAGGTGGAAAAGGCGCGTGACATTATCGAACGCAAGCTGGAGCCGGGTCTGAAGTTCCGGCCGGTTCACAGTCTGGAAGAACTCAACGCGCTGGCCGCGAAATGGCGCAGCCACTTTAACGCCACGGCTGTTCACAGCCGCCACGGTAAAACCCGCACGGATATCTGGCTGAAGATTACTGCTGAGCAGCTGAAAAAAGCGCCTTCCGTTGAGGTATGTCGTGAACTGGCTGTGGCGGCACCAGAACTCCGCAAAGTCACGCCAAAACTTCGTGTCTCGTTCCGGGGCACTGAATTTGACGTATCAACGGTACCGGGCGTACTGGTTGGTGAAAAACTGATGATTACCCGTAACCCATGGCGCAGCGATGTGGCACAGGTGGTTCTGACCGGTGAGGACGGCCACGAGACGTTCTTCCTGGTCGAAGAGGTCAGAAAGAACGAGTTTGGCTTTGCTGAAGGCGCGGCGGTATTTGGCGAAAGTTACAAAGCCCTGCCGGAAACCCCGGCACAGATGGCGGCAAAAGAAACCGAAGCGCTGGTTACCGGTACAGACAACGCCGCAGATGCAGCCGCCGCACGCAAGGCGAAGGCGCTGCCGTTCGGCGGGCGGCTTGACCCGTATAAACATATCGACGACACCACACTTCCGGCCTATATGCCGAAGCGTGGTCAGGCCTCTGACGTACGCGGGCCGCGCACTGAACAACGTCCCATGACTCATGTGGAGGCCGCGAAAGCCCTGCGCGATAAGTTCAGCGCCGACGGCCTTACCTGGACGCCGGAACATTACCGCCAGTTAACGGCACAGTACCCGGACGGCGTACCGGAAGCCGCACTGGATGAAGTCATGGCCACGCTGACCACACCGGCCCGCAGCAGTGTTATCAGCATTGTTAACGGCAACTGAGGAGGGAAACATGCTGGTACTGAAGCAGCAACTGAAAGAGGCCCGTATTCCACAGGCGGTGGTGGCGAGAGCTGTCGATGTTTCTGAGGCCACGCTGGCCCAGATTGTGAATCATAACGCGTGGCCCCGCACCAGCCCCGGAGAAGTGCGCCGGCGTCTTGCGTCCTGGCTGGAAAGTCAGGGGATTGATACAACGAAGAGTTTTGATGCTGTACAGGGCGCGGCCACGCCCCGTACAGCGGGTACCACAGATAAAACGAGCCTCAGTGAGGAAGAGAATATGTTACTCAAAAAACAGGTGTTATTTCCAGCAACCAAAAAAGCGTTTGGTCTTTTCCGTGACCCGTTCGCCGACGAAGCCATGCAGGGTTCTGATGATGTGTTCACCACCCCGGACATTCGCTACGTGCGTGAGGCGCTGTACCAGACAGCCCGTCATGGTGGGTTTATGGCCGTCATCGGTGAGTCCGGTGCGGGTAAATCCACGCTGCGCCGCGACCTGACTGAACGTATCAACCGCGAGAATGCGCCGGTAATTGTTATCGAGCCATACATCATCGCTATGGAAGACAACGATGTGAAAGGGAAAACCCTGAAGGCAGCAGCTATTGCCGAAGCCATTATCAGTACCATCGCACCACTGGAAAGCATCAGACGCAGTCAGGACGCCCGTTTTCGCCAGTTGCATCGCGTCCTGAAAGACAGCAGCCAGGCGGGGTTCAGCCACGTTCTGGTGATTGAGGAGGCCCACAGTCTGCCCATTCCGACACTGAAACACCTCAAACGCTTTTTTGAGCTGGAGTCCGGTTTCAAAAAACTGCTGTCCATCGTGCTGATTGGCCAGCCGGAACTGGCGACAAAACTGTCTGAACGCAATATGGAAGTCCGTGAAGTCGTTCAGCGCTGTGAGGTGGTCGAACTTCTGCCTCTGGACAATAACCTTGAAGAATTTCTGACGTTCAAACTGCAACGGGCCGGTAAACAGCTGACGGACATTATGGACGCCGGTGCAGTGGATGCCATACGTGCCCGCCTGAGCAATCCGGGAAGTCACCGTAAAAATATGGTCAGCCTGCTGTATCCGCTGGCCGTCAGTAACCTGGTAATAGCCGCCATGAATCTGGCCGCTGAAATCGGGGTTCCACAGGTCAACGCTGACGTTGTCAAAGGGGTTTAATAATGAAATCCACCACAGGTATCAACCAGCAAATCAGCAAAGTGCAGTCAGCCATTATGGCGCTTAAGGCGACGAACACGGATGTACAAAGCATCACCATCAGGGGTAACAAACCTGTCATCCGCGTTTCCCGGAGTGCGCATTGCATGCGCATGCTTGAGCAGGGAAAGGCCTGTTATCTGTATACCGGACATGACCACAGGGGATATTTCCGTCAGGGCGTTTTCGAACTGCACGGCTGTCGCGTCGTGTGGCCGGAATCTTTGTGGTAATCAGCACAACTGGAGAAATCATAAAAAATGGCAAAAAGTACAAAAGGTGCAAAACGTATCAAGGCCGCAGCAGCACTCTGGGTGCCGGGGACACGTGAAGAGGTCATTGAGGGAATCAGACTACTCGGTGACGCACAACGTGAACTGGTCAGGGCTGAAACAGAAATGAATGACGCCATTGGCGATATCACCGCACGTTATGCCCCGCTCACCGAGAGCCTGAAAAAACGCATGGCCGAACTGCAGTCCGGTATTCAGACATGGTGTGAGGCACACCGTGATGAACTGACCGGCAACGGGAAGGTGAAGTTCGCTAACCTCACCACCGGCGAGGTGCAGTGGCGAAACCGTCCGCCATCAGTCAGTATCCGTGGGGCGGATAATGTTATTGAATTACTGAGACGTCTGGGGCTTGAGCGCTTTATTCGTGTAAAAGAGGAAATAAATAAAGACGCTATCCTGAATGAAAAAGAGGCCGTGAAAAATATTCCCGGTATTTCCATTAAAAGCGACATTGAGGATTTTTCAATAATTCCTTTTGAGCAGGATGTGCAGTAAACACACCACGTTAATTATTTAATAAAAACATTTTCTTTTTTATTCCGACGTCAGCGCCGCGGGCTTCTGCACGCCGGAAACAGAGGAGAATTAAATCATGATATTTAAATGTATTCAGTGCGAGAGGGATATAACAGCCCTGCGTTTTCACAGCGCCATCGCCGTGATGTCCGGTAAATACCACATCCCTGCGGTACGCGTCACCCTGGTCTGCCCGTACTGCAGCCAGCATTTTTCGGCAGACGTGCCCGTCATGGAATTCTCCCGCCCTGACAGGGAGGACTCGCAATGATTACCCCACAGGAAGCACGACAGCGCACCCGAACCCTTGTTGAACACTATGTCAACGAGTGTGAATGCCGCGACCTCACCGATGTGAAGCACGTCCTGACGGCGCTAATCAGCATGACCGCTCAAGCCATTGTGGCGACCAACGGAAAGGCGGCTGCCCTGCAGGTACTGGTGAACACACTAACCCACACGGCAGCGCATGAGGTGCCGTACCGGATGGAAACCACTGCAGAAGGCGGCCTGCACATCACCGTCAGCCGGAAGCACTGAGGGCGCGGCATGACACGGAACACCATACTCACCCGCACCGCCCTCTACCGTCTGGCCCTGCAGCGTTTCGGGCCGGACGCACAGGCCCTGAAACTGACAGAAGAGGCCGCTGAACTGGCGGCCAGTGCTGCCCGCAATCTGAACGGACAGGGCAGCGAAAGCGACCTCGCGGCAGAGCTGGCAGACGTGGAAATCATGACAGAGCAATTGCGCCTTCAGGGGATGGACCGGCTGATTGACTTCCACAAACAGAAAAAACTGGAACGTCTGGCTGCACGACTGGGCGTGATTTACACGAACGAGTAACCGGGAGGCATTCAATGGCTGACATACTCAGGGAAATCACCGCATGGATACTGATTCTTACTGGCCTGGCGACATGCCTCAGTGCGGGGGCAGCCCTGGCTGCCCTGCTGATGCACATAACAACACAGTGGTTATGGGAAAAGCTTAAAGCAGCATACAGCCTGAAAGAGCTGTCCGACGCTGTCCGGGCATGGAAACGGCAGAAAAATACCGGAGATACAGAACAATGACAGACCAGAATAAACACATTGAGAAACTGAAAAAGTTGCTGGCGCTGGCCGCATCCGGCAACCCGCACGAGGCCGCTCTGGCACTGCGCCGAGCCCGTAAACTGATGGATGTTCACGGCATCACACATTCCGACATTGCTATGAGTGATATTGATGAAACCATCAGTCACTACTGGCCGACAGGCAGTCTCCGTCCACCGCGCTACATGCTGGGCCTGATGAACATCATCCGCGAGGTATTTGGTGTTAACTCCATCATTCACCCCGGCACGCATCCGTCTGTGGGGTTCTACGGCAACCGGGAACGTGCGGCACTGGCTGCATACACCTGGGAAGTGCTGGCCCGCCAGCTGAAAAAGGCGCGTCAGCAATATATCAGCGCACAGAACAAAAGAATAAAAACTGCCACCCGTACCAGCCGTGGTGACCAGTTTGCTGAAGGCTGGGTGCTGGCCGTTATCAGTGAAATACAGTCCTTCGCCCTGACCGATGACGAACGTGAACTGATGCAGCAGTGGCTGGAACATAAATACCCGCAAACGCAAACCACCAGAGCGCGTAAACCGGGAAGAAGCCGCAATGGCGACGCCTCGCGCTATGCGGGGTTTCTTGAAGGGCAGAACGTCAGACTGCACCGCCCGGTCAGTGGGCAGGAACAACAGAAACTGGAGGCCAGATGATTACGCTATCAGGTAAAAGCCGGAAATTAAAAGCCTGCCGAATATCTGCCAGATACCTTTTTGCCCGCGCCTTTTTTAAGAACGTCAGGCCGGGGATCACAATTGGTGTTATTGCCGGACGCGAACAGGTTGAAAAATACATGTCAGGTGCATGGTGGAATAACGACCCTGTCATTGCTGCCCGTAATATTCATATCAGTTGGGGGGATATTCAGAATGACTGCTGAATCTGTTGTATGTGCCCTGTTCTGGTATTGTTTTGTCGGTTGGTGTACTGCTGAACTGCACCGCCGTTCAGGGTTTTATTCACGTTACAGTGGTGCTGGCTACTGGATTAGCTGGTCGGTGATGTTCCTGTGCTGGCCTGTGGCGCTTCCTTTATATGTCGATTATATCGGTGGCGCAGGTAAAAGGAGCAACGATGATGACTAAACAACGTCTTATCCAGCTCATTCATATTGCCCGTAATGAACTGGGTATGGATGAAGACACCTACCGCCAGATGTTACAGGGGCTGACCGGTAAAGCCTCAACCAAAGGAATGGATACCACACAACTAAACTGCGTGCTGGAATCCATGAAAAGGAAAGGCTTTCGCGTTAAGCCTGCCGGAAAAGCCAGCTCCGGTTTACCGCTGGATAACCATCCGCAGTCCAGGAAAATCCGTGCGCTATGGCTTGAAATGGCTGCTGCCGGCATTGTTCGTGACCGTTCAGAAAATGCATTAGCGCGGTGGATCAAGCGGGAAACGGGCATCAGCGCCCTGCGCTGGCTCAATACTGAACAGGCAAGTAGTGTTATTGAGAAACTGAAGAAGTGGCAGCGCAGAGCTGCGGGAGTAAAACATGAGCGACCTGAATCAGTTTCGAAGTAAAGGGCCGGAACTCCTGGTGGAACTGGCACAGCATACCTCTGAGACCGTTCGCGAGATTATTGATATTGAGCCCGCAATTGCCGACCAGATTGGTCAGGCCGTCGCGAACCGAATGATGCAGGTCTGGGGCGGGCAAAACGTTTATTTCCCGATGGGCATGGTATGGAAGGTCAGTCAGCGCGACCGGGAAATCTTCAGGGAGTTTAACGGACGCAACCACCACGAACTGGCCCGCAAATTTGGTGTTTCGCTTCAGTGGGTCTACAGCGTGGTTAAGCGGGTAAGAAAAGAAGAACTGGATCGGATGCAGGGCAAGCTATTTGCTGATGAACCCGATGCAGATACGGAGAAAAAAGAGTAATATCTGCAATCAGGCTGGCGCGAGTTCTGTTTTTTTTTCGGGCCGGTCTGATTTTCACATACTGTAAGGTTATTGCATATTCCTCCTAGTCTCTTCCCATTTTGACCCAGTTCTTCCCATAAATATCTCACTTATTCCCTGTCATTTATCTCAAGTCTAATCAGCCCGCGTGGCGCAAGCTACTCCTGGTATCTCTACAGCGCCAACCGTCTCAAGTACCCGCTGGTACGCCGCAGGCTGATCGAACTCTGGCGAGAGGCGCTGGCGCAGCATACCGATCCGGTGCTGGCCTGGGATGCCATTCAAAACGATCCGCAGAAAGCGCAGAGCTACAGGAAAGCGCGCGGAAAAGGCGGTTTTATCCGCTCAAACTGGAAAGAGCTTAACCAGCTGATTGCTGCCGCCAACGTCTGGACCATCAAAAACTACGGCCCGGATCGGGTGGCCGGTTTTTCCCCCATCCCGGCCATGTCGATGGTCTCTTATGCCGCCGGTACGCGCTATCTCTCCCTGCTCGGCGGCACCTGCCTGAGCTTCTATGACTGGTATTGCGATCTGCCTCCGGCGTCGCCGATGACCTGGGGCGAACAGACCGACGTGCCGGAATCGGCGGACTGGTACAACTCCAGCTATATCATTGCCTGGGGCTCGAACGTGCCGCAGACGCGCACCCCGGACGCCCACTTTTTTACCGAAGTGCGTTACAAAGGCACCAAGACCGTCGCCATTACGCCGGACTTCTCGGAGGTGGCGAAGCTCAGCGACCAGTGGCTGGCCCCCAAACAGGGTACCGACAGCGCCCTTGCCATGGCGATGGGCCATGTGATCCTTAAAGAGTTCCACCTCGATAACCCGAGCGAGTACTTCCTCAACTATTGCCGCCGCTACACCGACATGCCGATGCTGGTCCTGCTGGATGAACAGGCTGACGGTCGCGTGGTGCCGGGCCGCATGCTGCGCGCGTCGGATCTGGCCGACGGGCTGGGTGAAACCAATAATCCGGAGTGGAAAACCATCGCCTTTGACGTGGCCGGAAATCTGGTGGCGCCGAATGGTTCCATCGGCTTCCGCTGGGGTGAAAAAGGCAAATGGAACCTGGAGTCGCTGGCAGCAGGACAGGAAACCGAGCTGACGCTTTCCCTGCTCATCACCCACGACAGCGTGGCAGACGTGGCCTTCCCTTACTTCGGGGGCAACGAGAATCCGCATTTCCGCAGCGTGAAGCAGGAGCCGGTGCTGACGCGCCGAGTACCGAGTAAAACCCTGACGCTGGCCGACGGCAGCCAGAGACGCGTGGTTAGCGTGTACGATCTGGTGCTGGCAAACTACGGCCTCGATCGCGGTCTGGAAGACAGTAACGCGGCGACAAACTACGCCGAGATAAAAGCCTACACCCCGGCCTGGGGCGAACAAATTACCGGCGTCCCCGCTTATCTGATAGAAAAAATCGCCCGTGAATTTGCCGACACGGCGCACAAAACTCACGGTCGTTCGATGATCATCCTCGGGGCCGGTGTGAACCACTGGTACCACATGGACATGAACTACCGCGGGATGATCAACATGCTGGTCTTCTGCGGCTGCGTCGGGCAGAGCGGCGGCGGCTGGTCGCACTATGTCGGCCAGGAAAAGCTGCGCCCGCAAACCGGCTGGCTGCCGCTGGCCTTCGCGCTGGACTGGAACCGTCCGCCGCGCCAGATGAACAGCACATCGTACTTCTACAACCACGCCAGCCAGTGGCGCTATGAGAAGCTCACCGCACAGGAACTGCTTTCTCCCCTTGCAGACGCATCGAAGTTTACCGGTCACCTGATTGATTTCAATGTCCGCGCCGAGCGCATGGGCTGGCTCCCTTCCGCGCCGCAGCTCAACCTCAACCCGCTGCACGTTAAGGCCCGGGCGGACGCCGCCGGTATGTCGCCGCAGGACTACACCGTTCAGGCGTTAAAATCGGGCGATATCCGCTTCGCCTGCGAACAGCCGGATAACGGTAAGAACCACCCGCGCAACCTGTTTGTCTGGCGTTCTAACCTGCTTGGCTCGTCCGGGAAAGGCGATGAGTACATGCTGAAATACCTGCTTGGCACCGAAAGCGGTATTCAGGGTGAGGATTTAGGCTCAACGGACGACGTGAAACCTGAAGAGGTGGAATGGCAAACCGCCGCCATTGAGGGCAAGCTGGATCTGCTGGTGACGCTCGATTTCCGTATGTCCAGCACCTGCCTGTTCTCGGATATCGTCCTGCCCACCGCCACCTGGTATGAAAAAGACGATATGAATACCTCGGACATGCATCCGTTTATTCACCCGCTTTCCGCAGCCGTTGACCCGGCGTGGGAGTCCCGCAGCGACTGGGAGATTTACAAGGGCATCGCCAAAGTCTTCTCTGAAGTGTGCGTCGGACATCTCGGCACCGAAACTGACGTGGTGCTACAGCCGCTTCAGCATGACTCCCCGGGGGAGCTGTCGCAGCCTTTTGATATTCTGGACTGGCGCAAAGGCGAGTGCGATCTGATCCCCGGCAAAACCGCGCCAAACATTGCAGTCGTCGAGCGCAACTATCCGGAAACCTACGAGCGCTTCACGGCCCTTGGGCCGCTGCTGGACAAGCTCGGCAACGGCGGAAAAGGCATATCGTGGAACACCCAGAATGAGGTCGATTTCCTCGGCAAGCTCAACTACGTCAAGCCTGACGGCCCGGCGAAAGGTCGTCCGCGCATCGAGACCGCCATTGACGCTTCAGAGGTGATCCTCGCCCTTGCGCCGGAAACTAACGGTCAGGTCGCGGTCAAAGCCTGGGAAGCCCTCGGCGAACTGACCGGACGCGATCACACTCATCTGGCGCTGAACAAAGAAGATGAGAAAATCCGCTTCCGCGATATTCAGGCGCAGCCGCGCAAAATCATCTCCAGCCCGACGTGGTCCGGCCTTGAGAGCGAGCACGTCTCCTATAACGCAGGCTATACCAACGTTCACGAGCTGATCCCGTGGCGCACGATTTCGGGCCGCCAGCAGCTGTATCAGGATCATGCCTGGATGCGCGCCTTCGGGGAGAGTCTGGTGGCCTATCGTCCACCGATTGACACACGCAGCGTTACCCATATGCGCGAAATCCCGCCGAACGGATTCCCGGAAAAAGCGCTTAACTTCCTGACGCCGCACCAGAAATGGGGCATTCACTCCACCTACAGCGAAAACCTGCTGATGCAAACCCTGTCGCGCGGGGGGCCAATCGTCTGGATCAGCGAAACCGACGCGCGCGAGCTGGGCATTGAGGACAACGACTGGATCGAAGCCTTTAATGCCAACGGCGCCCTCACCGCCCGCGCGGTGGTCAGCCAGCGCGTGCCGCCGGGTATGACCATGATGTACCACGCTCAGGAGCGCATCCTCAACATTCCGGGGTCAGAAGTAACCGGACGGCGCGGCGGGATCCACAACTCGGTCACCCGCGTCTGCCCGAAACCGACCCACATGATCGGCGGCTACGCGCAGCTGGCGTACAGCTTCAACTATTACGGCACCGTCGGCTCGAACCGCGACGAGTTCATCATGATCCGTAAAATGAAAAACATTAACTGGCTGGACGGCGAAGGTCGGGATCAGGTACAGGAGGCGAAAAAATGAAAATACGCTCACAGGTTGGCATGGTTCTGAATCTCGATAAATGCATTGGCTGCCACACCTGCTCGGTCACCTGTAAGAACGTCTGGACCGGGCGCGAAGGGATGGAGTACGCGTGGTTTAATAACGTCGAAACCAAACCGGGTATCGGCTATCCGAAAAACTGGGAAGATCAGGATGAGTGGCAAGGCGGCTGGATCCGCGGTATTCACGGCAAGCTGACCCCGCGCCTCGGCGGCAAAATGGGCGTGCTGTCGAAGATTTTCGCTAACCCCGTCCTGCCGCAGATTGACGATTACTATGAACCCTTCACCTTCGATTACCAGGATCTGCACCGCGCGCCAGAGGGCGATCACCTCCCTACCGCCCGCCCGCGCTCGCTGATTGACGGCAAGCGAATGGATAAAATCGAATGGGGGCCCAACTGGGAAGAGCTGCTGGGCGGCGAGTTCGAAAAACGCGCCCGCGACCGCAATTTCCAGAAGATCCAGAAGGAGATGTACGGCCAGTTTGAAAACACCTTCATGATGTACCTGCCGCGCCTGTGCGAGCACTGTCTGAACCCCAGTTGCGTTGCCACCTGCCCGAGCGGTGCGATTTACAAGCGCGAAGAGGACGGCATTGTGCTGATTGACCAGGACAAATGCCGCGGCTGGCGTCTGTGCATCAGCGGCTGCCCGTACAAGAAAATCTACTTCAACTGGAAGAGCGGCAAGTCAGAGAAGTGCATCTTCTGCTACCCGCGCATTGAGTCCGGTCAGCCGACCGTCTGTTCGGAAACCTGCGTCGGGCGCATCCGCTACCTTGGCGTGCTGCTGTATGACGCGGACCGTATCGAGGAGGCAGCGAGCACCGAGCATGAAACCGATCTGTACGAGCGCCAGTGCGACGTGTTCCTTAACCCGAACGATCCGGCGGTGATTGAGGAAGCGCTGAAACAGGGTATTCCGCAGAACGTCATCGACGCGGCACAGCGTTCCCCGGTTTACAAAATGGCGATGGACTGGAAGCTTGCCCTGCCGCTGCATCCGGAATACCGCACCCTGCCGATGGTCTGGTATGTGCCGCCGCTGTCACCGATTCAGTCCTACGCGGACGCGGGTGGTTTGCCGCAGAGCGACGGCGTGCTGCCTGCTGTCGAAAGCCTGCGCATTCCGGTGCAGTACCTGGCAAACATGCTCAGCGCGGGCGATACCGGTCCGGTGCTGCGCGCCCTGAAGCGCATGATGGCGATGCGCCACTACAAGCGTTCCCAGACAGTGGAAGGCGTGACCGACACCCGCGCCATCGAAGAGGTCGGCCTGACGGAAGAACAGGTAGAAGAGATGTATCGCTACCTGGCGATTGCCAACTACGAAGACCGCTTCGTGATCCCGACCAGCCACCGCGAAATGGCGCGCGACGCCTTCCCGGAGAAAAACGGCTGCGGCTTCACCTTTGGCGACGGCTGCCACGGTTCCGACACCAAATTCAACCTCTTCAACAGCAGCCGCATTGACGCGATCAACATCACCGAGGTGCGTGAACACGGGGAGGGAGAATAATGCAAATCCTCAAAATCATCGCGCTACTCATTGAGTATCCCGATGAGCTGCTGTGGGAAAACCGTGACGAAGCGCTTTCCCTGGTGGAACAGGACGCGCCCATGCTGCTGCCGTTTGCGCAGCAGCACCTGAGCGCCCCGCTGCTGGATAAGCAGGCCGAATGGTGCGAAGTGTTTGAACGGGGGCGCGCAACCTCGCTACTGCTGTTCGAACACGTTCACGCCGAGTCCCGCGATCGCGGTCAGGCGATGGTCGACCTGATGAGCCAGTATGAGAAAGCCGGGCTCCAGCTGGACTGCCGCGAGCTGCCGGACTATCTGCCGCTCTATCTGGAATATCTCAGTATCGTCAGCGATGACGAGGCGCGTGAAGGGCTGCAAAACGTCGCGCCGATTCTGGCGCTGATTGGCGGCCGGCTGAAACAGCGCGAGGTGGCACATTACCAGCTGTTTGACGCCCTGCTGACGATGGCCGGTACACGGCTTTCCAGCGACAGCGTGGCGAAGCAGGTGTCTGGTGAAAAACGGGATGATACCCGTCAGGCGCTGGACGCCGTGTGGGAAGAGGAACAGGTGAAGTTTATCGAAGACAACGCCACATCGTGCGACAGCTCGCCGATGCAGCAATATCAACGACGCTTTAGCCAGGACGTCGCGCCGCAGTACGTGGACGTCAGCGCCGGAGGCCCAAAATGACACATTACCTGAACGTGTTTTTCTATGACATTTATCCGTACATCTGCGCCACCGTGTTTTTCCTTGGCAGCTGGTTGCGCTACGACTACGGGCAGTACACCTGGCGCGCCTCGTCGAGCCAGATGCTCAGCAAGCGCGGTATGAACTGGGGCTCTAACCTGTTTCATATCGGGATTTTGGGGATCTTCTTCGGGCACCTGTTCGGCATGTTAACTCCGCACTGGATGTACGCCTGGTTTTTACCCGTCGCGGTTAAGCAGCAGCTGGCGATGATGGCGGGTGGTGTGTGCGGCGTATTGACGCTGATTGGCGGGTCGATGCTGCTTTACCGCCGCTTGTTCAACCAGCGGGTGCGTGCCACGTCCACCACGCCGGATATTATCATCATGAGTATCCTGCTGCTTCAGTGCATCCTTGGGCTGTCGACCATTCCTTTCTCCGCCCAGTATCCTGACGGAAGCGAGATGATGAAGCTGGTCGGCTGGGCGCAGGGGATCGTGACGTTGAAGGGAGGCTCGTCAGAAATGCTGAGCGGCGTCGCACCGATCTTCCGCGTGCATCTGGTGCTGGGGATGACGATCTTCCTTATCTTCCCGTTCACCCGTCTGGTGCACGTGTGGAGCGCGCCGTTTGAGTATTTTACCCGTCGCTATCAGGTGGTGAGATCGCGCCGTTGATTTTGTCGGGTGGCGGCTTCGCCTTACCCGACCTACGTTTCAAGCCGCTGTAGGCCCGGTAAGGCGTAGCCGCCACCGGGCTATTTACCTGCCTGTGGATGCGTATCAAACCCCGCCATCACGGCCGTCAGCTCGGCCGGGGTAAAGCCGTGCTTCGGGTCATCAACGCCCAGGCCAAACCGCGCCTGCATCAGCTTATACAGCGCCTCCGCATCCGGCAAATGGATCTGCTCCTCCACATGCCCGTTCTGCCAGTGGGTAAAATTAAAGTTGGTCAGCGTTAGCTTGCCCCCGTCCGGCAGGTGGCGACACATCAGCAGGTGATGACGGAAATGGGACTGCGGCCAGTGCGCCGACCAGAAGTTTCCCATCACGTAATCGTTGAAGTACTGGGTCGCCAGGTCGAAGTGGTACATCGACTGCCAGTGCTCGTGATGGCGGAATTGCAGTACCCAGTCGTTACCCTCGCTCAGCAAACGATAACTGCCGTGTGGGGTTTCCTGTTCCTCGTTGGCGATCAAACGAATCGGCGCCGTCAGCGTTTGTCCGCCAAATCCCACATCGGCGATCCAGCGCTCGCCGTTCAGCTCAACCAGCAGCAACCGGTGCGTACGTGGCGGCATCTGCGACGGATTAGCCAGCACAACCCGCCCCAGCACGCTGCGCACCGTAAACCCGACTTCGCGCAACACCCGCTCAAACAGGCCGTTTTGCTCGAAGCAATACCCCCCCCGACGCGCGGTGACCAGTTTATCCACCAGACACCCGTCGTCCAGATGGATTTCCCGCGGCAAAACAACATCGATATTTTCGAAAGGGATTGCGCAGTTATGGTGTAAATGCAGCCCCCGCAGGGTATCAATATCAACCTGCACGGGCTGCTGCCAGCCCGTGCGGGCGAAATAAGCACTCAGAAATGGGGACATGATTTGCTCCAGGATGTGATATCCCCTGTTTATAAACTATTTTCCCTTATGCATATGCGCAAAAGTGCTTTTTCGTCATACTCATCGTGTACATGAGGAGATCCTATGAACCACTTTCGCTCTGTTGAATTACGTCATGCCAGCCGTCTTCTTAATCACGGTCCAACCGTGCTCATCACCAGCCGGGATGAGACCATCGATCGTCGCAACGTCATGGCCGCCGCATGGTCTATGCCGGTGGAATTTGAGCCCCCGCGTATCGCGATTGTGGTAGACAAAAGCGCGTGGTCACGGGAGTTGATCGAACGCAGCGGGAAATTCGGCATTGTGATCCCCGGCGTGGCGGCAGCCAACTGGACCTGGGCGGTCGGCAGCGTCAGCGGGCGCGACGAGGATAAATTTAACTGCTACGGGATCCCGGTTATTTATGGCCCTGAGCTTGGGCTGCCGGTTATAGAAGAGAAATGTCTGGCGTGGATGGAGTGCCGGTTATTACCTGTAACCTCTGCGGCCGAGAAATATGACACTCTGTTTGGCGAAGTGGTTTGCGCCGCGGCGGATGAACGCGCATTTGTCGCCGGACGCTGGCAGTTTGACGGGGATAAGCTGAATACGCTGCATCATCTGGGTGCGGGTACGTTTGTCGCGAGCGGGAAAATGGTGAAGGCGCTGGATTAACGCACCTCAAAAAAGAAAAGCCCTCTTCCTGAGGAAGAGGGCTTTTTATTACTTCACACGCTTCGCAATAATCTCATCCGCCACATTCCGCGGAGCTTCCGCAAAATGATGGAACTCCATCGTATACGTCGCGCGACCCTGTGACATCGAGCGCAGCGTGGTGGCGTAGCCAAACATCTCAGCCAGCGGGACGTCAGCGCGAATAATCTGGCTGCCGTACTGCTCTGCCATCCCCTGCACCAGGCCGCGACGGGAGGAGAGATCGCCCATAATGTTCCCGGCGTACTCTTCCGGCGTTTCCACCTCAACGTGCATGACCGGCTCAAGAATAACCGGATCCGCCCGCCGTGCGCCCTCTTTGAAGCCGAGGATCGCCGCCATGCGGAAGGCCATCTCCGAGGAGTCAACGTCATGGTAGGAACCAAACGTCAGGGTCGCTTTCACATCTACCACCGGATAGCCCGCCAGCACTCCCGTATTCATGGCTTCTCGCAAGCCTTTTTCCACCGACGGGATGTACTCCCGCGGCACCACCCCGCCTTTCGTGGCATCTTCAAACACAAAACCACTCCCGGCGGCTAACGGCTCAAGGCTAAGGACCACATGACCGTACTGCCCTTTCCCGCCGGACTGTCGGACAAATTTACCTTCTATATCCTTCACCGCTTTACGCAGGGTTTCACGGTAGGTGACCTGCGGACGACCAATGTTCGCCTCAACGCCAAATTCACGCTTCATGCGGTCAACGATGATCTCCAGATGCAACTCGCCCATCCCGGAGATGATGGTCTGTCCGGACTCTTCGTCCGTGTGCAGGCGAAACGACGGATCCTCCGCAGCCAGGCGCTGTAGGGCGATCCCCATTTTCTCCTGATCGGCCTTGGTTTTCGGCTCAATCGCCAGCGAAATAACCGGATCCGGGAACTCCATCCGTTCAAGGGTGATCACCGCATTCGGATCGGTCAGCGTGTCACCGGTGGTAACGTCTTTCAGCCCGACACAGGCTGCGATATCCCCTGCGCGCAGCTCGTCCACCTCATGGCGATCGTTGGCATGCATCAGCACGATGCGCCCGATACGTTCTTTCTTGCCCTTCACCGGGTTGTACACCGCGTCGCCTTTGCGCAGTATGCCGGAATAGACGCGGATGAAGGTCAGCTGGCCAACGTACGGATCGCTCATCAGCTTGAAGGCCAGTGCCGAGAACGGTTCATCATCGCTTGGGTGGCGCTCGGCGTGCTGTCCGTCTTCGTCAACCCCATCAATAGCGGGCACGTCCAGTGGGGACGGCATCAATTCAATTACCGCGTCGAGCATGCGCTGCACGCCCTTGTTCTTGAAGGCGCTGCCGCACAGCATGGGCTGTATTTCACCGGAGATGGTCCGGACGCGCAGCCCCTGGATGATTTCCGCTTCATCCAGTTCGCCCGTCTCAAGGTACTTATCCATAAGCTCATCGCTGGCTTCTGCCGCAGCCGAAACCATTTTTTCTCGCCACGCCTGGGCGGTACTCAGCAGATCGTCAGGCACTGGCGCATAGCTGAACGCCATGCCCTGCGTCGCATCATCCCAAAGAATAGTGCGCATCCTGATGAGATCCACCACGCCGGTGAAGTGTTCTTCTGCCCCCACGGGGATCACAATCGGGACCGGATTGGCTTTCAGCCGCTCCTGCATCATCCGCACCACGCGGAAGAAATCCGCACCCGGGCGGTCCATTTTATTGACGAACGCCAGACGCGGAACGTGATATTTATTCGCCTGACGCCAGACGGTCTCCGACTGCGGCTGCACGCCACCGACGGAGTCATAGACCATCACCGCACCGTCGAGCACACGCATGGAACGTTCCACCTCAATGGTGAAATCCACGTGCCCGGGGGTGTCGATAATATTGATGCGGTGCGGTTCAAAGCCTCTGTCCATACCGGGCCAGAAACAGCTTACCGCCGCCGACGTAATGGTGATCCCGCGCTCCTGCTCCTGCGCCATCCAGTCGGTGGTTGCCGCGCCATCGTGTACTTCACCCAGCTTGTGGCTCATCCCGGTGTAAAACAGGATGCGCTCAGTAGTGGTTGTTTTGCCCGCATCGATATGCGCGGAGATACCGATGTTGCGATAACGTTCGAGTGGAATGGGTCGGGGCATGATATTTCCTTAAGTCTTCATGACTGGTTTGTGACGACCGGAATGGTCGCGTGTTCGTTCGTTTGTTATAATAGTCCTATTGTACGAGTATTATCGAACTATTTTTTAACGGTTGACCTATTGTTGATATAGCTCAATCTCACGCGAGACGCAGGAAAACGATGATCCCAAACCACCCGGAACCTGAACAAATAGTGTTGGAAAATGTGCTGTTCGCCCTCGGCAACCCGCTGCGATTAGCGATTATCCGCAGGCTGGCCGACGGCAGCGAACTGAGCTGTAACGCGCTGCGCCCGGAAGAGGTGGTGAAATCTACTATGACTCACCACTGGCGCGTGCTGCGCGACAGCGGCGTGATCTGGCAGCGCCCGCAGGGGCGCGAGAATATGATCTCACTGAGAAGAGAAGATCTGGACGCCCGCTTTCCTGGGCTACTGGCGATCCTGCTCCAGGCTAAGTAGCGGCAGCGTCCTCGTCCTCAAGACGATAAACCGGAATGCGCCGTGTTGTTCCGGTAAGGGTGTCGAACACCTCCGTATCGGACGTCACTATTCTCATCCCGGTCTTCCTTAACCGCTGCACCTCGGCGGCTATGCGCTGGAGGCCAAACCAGAAAAGCCCGTCAAGCGCGGTGACCGCAAGCCCCTGTTCCAGCGCCAGCTGGAGGCGCTCGCGGGGGGCTTTCACCTGCTGAGCGATTTGCCGGTAAGGCACTTCCGAACCGCCGGACGCATCGATCCGCTGAATACGGGTCTTCAGGTGGTAGGTAAATTCATCGGGAATGCCGTTCAAATCCCGTTTAAGGCTGTAGACGCAGCCAAACCGCTTCCCGTTGAACAGGACATTTTTTTGACTGAGCTGAAACTCATTTCTGATGCTATCAATCAGCTGCGGTGCACGGGTAAGAAGTAACCGGAAGGGAAGCTCAAAGCTGGTCACATAATCCACGTTCAGCAGCGCGAGACGCAGCCGCTCTTCTGCCCCGGATTTCTGGTCGTGACATTCGCGCATCACCTCGGCCCACTGGCGCGTCAGACGTTCCGGCTCGCCGGCTTCGGTGAGGACGTATTTTTCTAGATGATAATCGACTCTTCCGGTCATGTGGGGCATCCCGTCAATATGGATGCGGTAATTCTATCCAGCGCGGCAGGATTTATAAAGGGCGGAGCGCACCGGCATCCGCCCTGCCGGGCTACTGCTGGATACTCGACCGGTCCGAAATATCGCTGGCAGAAAAGGTTCTTGCAGTAGACGCGACCTGTTTTTTGCGTTTATACCGGTCCGGCTGGCCTTCAGGGCGGGTTTTGAACCGGCGATGCAGCCACATATATTGCTCAGGCGCCATCATCACGGCGCGCTCAATCGCTCTGTTCATTTGCGTGGCCACCGACGCTTTGTCGCCTCCCTGCAAGGTATCGCTAATATCTTCCAGAATAATCAGCTCATACCCTGTGCCGTCTGCTTTTCTGCGCGGTACAAACGGGATCACGGCCGGTCTGGCACTTTTCACCAGCATGTAGCTCCCGGCAGTTGTCGCGGCGTCCGGGACGGCAAAAAACGGCACAAACACGCTATTCGTTTTGCCATAATCGTGGTCCGGGGCATACCACAGGATCTCGTTTTGCTTCAGCGCGCGGATCATGCCCTTCAGGTCATAGCGGTCAAGCATGGTTTTATTGGAACGCAGACGACCGCGCGTTTGCAGCCAGTCGAGCAACGCATTATTGTTGGGACGATACACACCAATACCCGCGTTAAGCATGCCAAAGATGCGTGCGCCTAATTCCAGCGTGAGAAAATGCATTCCAATGAGCACCACGCCCCTTCCTTGCGCCCGCGCCTGTTCCATATGTTCATAGCCGGTTACGCTGAAGTGTTTCCGTACGCGCCAGTCTGGCCAGAACCACGCTATCCCCGTTTCGATGACGCCCATTCCAACCGATTCAAAATTACGCTCAAGTAAACGCTCGCGCTCGTCCTCTTTCATATCAGGAAAGCAAAGCTCAAGATTTCGTCTGGCGATCTCCACGCGGCGTGGAAGCAGACGCATAGCCAGACGCCCAAGCCCGTGACCTGTTTTCAACAGCAGCGGGTACGGAAGCTGAACCGTGCACCAGAGCGCGGCAATGCCTGCCCAGCTGAGCCAGTAACGAGGATGAATAAAGGCGAGTGAAAACTGAGGTAATTTTGTCATGGAAAAATTATCCTTTTACTAATTTGTACTTAATCTGGTGCAGTTGCAGTGCTTACCTGCTGATTTAACGAATATTGTTCGGAAGGATGAATTGTAGCGGAATCGTTATGGTTTTTATTATCGATTTTTGCGAAAGGGAATAAAAGCGAGGAGCGCCGGGTGATATTGCACCACCCGGCAGGCAAGTTACATCGAATAACCGGGCTTCTTAATCAGTTCATCCAGTTTCGGGCCGATCTCGGTATCCCAGACCTGCGCCTTCCAGTCAGCTTCCTGAACCTCCTGAAGCGCCACGGAGATTGAGCGATCTTTGCTGTTCAGATGACGGGCGATCGCTTCGGCGATATCCGCCGCCAGGGCCGTTTTTTGTTCGTCAGTCAGATCGCGTGGAAAACATTTGATATCAACGTGTGGCATGGGCAGGGCTCCTTTTATAGGTGAGCGTTCCACGTTATCAGATTATATCGTTAGCTTTTAGCACCTTGTGCAGTTCCGGCAGCGCGCAGACGGCATCCGCGACGGCGGTAATATTAGGCGTGTTAGTGGCAAACCACTCATGACGTGGCCCCCAGGTACGCGCAACGGCAATATAGACGTCAAGCAGCGTCAGCTGTTTGCCAAACGCAAACGGCGAGGCGCTGAGCTGGCTGTCGAACCACAGATAGAGCGATTTTCGGTACTCAATGCAATTTTTCTTCAGCTGTTCCGGGGCATCAGGCACCCAGCGTTCCGGGTAATCTGCATACGTAAAGGTGGGATAGACGTTCGCCACAAACCAGATGAGCAGGCGCTGAAACTGCTGGCGCTCGGCCTGCCCTACGGGCGGCGCGAGGTCGGGACGTCTGTCGAGCACCATCAGGGCGATCGCTGCGGTTTCCGTCTCGATCGCCCCATTTTCCAGCTCCAGCGTCGGCACCTGGCACAGCGGGTTCAGTTTCAACAGCAATTCGCGCTGCGGGCCGGGCTGGTCAAACCCGTCCACGTTGACGAACTGATACGGGATGTCTGCCAGAGTCAGCATCACTTCACTGATTGCCGATCCCCAGCCGGGTACGCCATAGAGTTTGATCATGTTGCCCCCTCAGGGATGAAAACCCTAAGTGTAGAGCACCATTAGTAGGTTATCCCGGGCGGGTTAACGTCAGAAGACGTCACCGCTTCGCCCGCCTCCCCCCAGCGCGCCAGCACCTTTTGATAATCCCCGCGCTTAATCGCACCGTCCAGCGCAGCCTGCAACGCATACACCAGCCCATTACCTTTTTTGGTTGTGGTGGCGACATAGGCTTTCTTCGGCCCTAATCCCACGACGCGGGTTCTGCCGGTTAACGCGGCTTTGTAGGCCGAAACGGACTGCGGTCCAAAGAAAACATCCGCCCTGCCGGACTGAATATAAAGATTGCCTGAGGCGTCGTCGGTCAGATAAACCGGCAACGCAGGCTCGCGCCCGGCCTTTTTATTCTCTTCGTTCCAGCCCAGCAGAATACGTTCCTGATTGGTGCCTGACCCGACAATCACCTTTTTACCGGCCAGATCTTTCGCACGGGTGATCGACTGTACGTTGCTGGTGGATTTCACCGAGAAGGCGAGGGAATCGACGCGATAGGTCGCAAAATCGAACTTCGCCTTACGTTGCTCGGTGACGGCGATATTCACCAACGCCACGTCATAACGCCCGGAAGTGATCCCCAGCGGCCAGTCTTCCCACGCAGTTGGCACCAGCTTCAGCTTCAGCCCCAGACTGCCCGCCAGCAACCGGGCGATATCCGGGTCGCTGCCAATACGGGTGCGGTTATCACTGGCCAGCAGCGCCAGCGGCGGAGAATTCAGGGCTGAAATCGCCACCGTGAGGGTACCCGGCTCAACAAATTTATAGTTCGCCGGGATTTTCGCCACTGCCTGTTGATCAACCGTCACCGGCAGCGGCTGTTCGTTGGCCTTTAAATCAATGCTGGCGTAGCTCGCCGTCGTGAAGACCAGCCCCGCCAGGAGTCCATATTTCATCTGCGCTCCTTACAGCACTTTTGAGAGGAACTGGCGCGTTCGCGGATGCGACGGTCGGTTTAACACGTCGTCGCTGCTGCCCTGCTCCACAATTTTACCGTCGACCATAAATACCACCTGGTCCGCCACTTCCCGGGCAAAGCCGATCTCATGGGTGACCACCACCAGCGTAGTGCCGGAACGGGCGAGCTTTTTAATCACGTCCAGCACTTCGCCAACCAGTTCCGGATCCAGCGCCGAGGTGGGTTCATCAAACAGCATCACGCGCGGGCGCAGCGCCAGCGCGCGGGCAATGGCGATACGCTGCTGTTGGCCGCCGGAGAGGTGACGCGACCAGGCATCGGCTTTATCGCGCAGACCTACCACATCCAGAAGGCTGTAGGCGTTTTCAACAGCCTCTTTTTTACTGAACTTTTTATGCGCGATGGGTGCTTCAATCAGGTTTTCCAGCACCGTGAGATGCGGAAAAAGATTGAAGTTCTGAAACACGTACCCAACGTTGACGCGCTGTTTAAGGATCTCTTTCTCTTTGAGCTCGTAGAGTTTGTCACCCTGACGGCGATAGCCGATGTAATCCCCGTCAATCTGAATAAAGCCTTCGTCTACGCGCTCAAGATGGTTAATGGTGCGCAGCAGCGTCGATTTTCCCGATCCAGAGGGGCCGAGGATCACCGTCACGGAGCCCGGCAGGATCTCAAGCGTGACGTTATCGAGCGCTTTATGTCGGCCAAAAAACTTACTGACGCCGGTAATGGAAATGTGTCCTTCAGGAGAGGCTTGCATGAACAGGCTCCTGTGCTGGCGAAGTGGTGACGGAGCGCGCGCGACTGGCCGCCCGGTTCTGGTTAACGGCGGAGCGGCGCTCGCTGCGGGCGAGTCCACGCTCAATAACATGCTGGATGGCAGACAGTACGGTGGTGATCACCAGATACCAGACGGCCCCCACCATCAACAGCGGGATCACCTCCTGGGTGCGGTTGTAGATCATCTGGATCGTGTAGAACAGTTCCGGCATCGCCAGCACGTAAACCATCGCCGTCCCTTTGGCGAGGCTGATAATTTCGTTAAACCCGGACGGCAGGATGGTGCGCAGCGCCTGAGGGAGAATTATGCGCACCGTGCGACGCCATGCCGGCAGACCTAGCGCAGCGGCCGCCTCATACTGACCGTGGTCGACCCCAAGGAACCCCCCGCGAATGATCTCCGCAGTATAGGCGCTCTGCACCAGCGTCAGCCCCACGATGGCGGTAGAAAACTGCCCGAGAACATTGATGGTTTCAAAGCTGCCCCAGGTAATGCCGGTAAAAGGCACGCCGAGAGAGAGCGTGTCGTAGAGATAGGAGAAGTTATAGAGGATAATCAGCACCACGATCAGCGGCAGCGATCGGAACAGCCAGATGTAACCCCACGCCAGGCTGCTCAACAGCCATGATGACGAGAGCCGCGCCAGCGCCAGTATGCCGCCAATCACCACGCTCAGTACGGTGCTTATCAACGTCAGCAGCAGCGTCTGGCCGACGCCTTCGAGGATCACCGGGTCGAAGAACCAGCGGGCAAATACCGCCCATTCCCAGCGCGGATTAAAGGCCACGGACTGGATCACGACCGCCAGCACAAACAGCGCCACCACGGCGCCAGCAGCGCGCAGCGGATAACGTGCCGGGACCACTTTTATGGTTTCAACGTTGCTCATCGTCGCTCCTTATGCGGTTTTGCTGAGCGCTTCGCGGATCAGCGTCTTGGTGAAACGCAGCCGACCGTCGAACGGCGGCTGGCTATACTCTTCCGGATCACGGTTAAGATCGAACTGCGGCTGGTACCCCTGGCTGAGATAGAGCCGCACCGCCTCCGGCTGGCGAAACCCCGTGGTCAGGTAGATGTGGCTGTAGCCCGCCAGCACCGCCCGGCGCTCCAGCTCCTGTACCACGCGCGCGGCCAGTCCCTGCTGGCGCAGCGTTTTATTCGTCCAGATGCGTTTGATCTCTGCGGTATGTTCGTCGAAGGGCTTGTACGCACCGGTGGCGATGATCTCGCCATCGCGCTCCAGGACGATAAACAGCCCCTGCGGCGCCAGGTACCACTCTGTCAGCTCGACTTCCGCATCCTTTGAAAAGTAGTCGCCGTAACGAGCGGCGTACTCACCGAAAAGCCCCTCGATAATGGGCTGAAGATCGGCATCTTCCGGCGAAACGTCACGAAATTGTTCGCGCATAGCGCCTCCTTAATCGCCCAGACCCGCCGGGTTAACTTCGGAACTGGGGATACGCTCCACGCCTTCCCCCCAGCGGTTCAGCACCTTGTCGTAATCTCCGTTCTTGATCGCGCCGTTCAGCGCGGTTTGAACCGGCTCGACCAGGCCGCTGCCTTTTTTCAGCGTCACCGCGATATGCGCCGCCTTCGGCCAGCCACCGTCGACGCTGCCGACCAGTTTGGTTTTACCGTTAAGCGCCGCTTTCCAGGCACCGATCACGTTCGGGCCAAAGTAGGCGTCCGCGCGTCCGGACTGAAGCGCCAGCGTTTGGGCCGCGTCGTCTTTGGTGTAGATCGGCGTAAAGGGTTTAAGCCCTTTTTTGAGGTTCTCTTCGTTCCATGCCAGAAGGATGGCCTCCTGGTTGGTGCCGGAACCCACGATGATGCGCAGCCCGGCGATATCCTCTGCCTTCACAAGCGAGTTGATCGGACTGGTGGATTTCACGTAGAAGCCAAGTGAATCCTTGCGGTAGGTGGCGAAGTCGAACTTCTCTTTGCGCGCTTTAGTGACGGTGATGTTGCTGATAGCCGCGTCGTATTTCCCGGAGGCAACCCCCAGCGGCCAATCCTCCCAGGAGGTGGGCACCACGTTCAGCTCCAGTCCGAGGCTGTCCGCTACCAGACGCGCGATGTCGACCTCACTTCCCAGCAGAGTTTTGTTGTCGTCGGAAAAGACCGTCAGTGGCGGTTGATTCAGTCCCGCCACCGCCACGGTAAATTTCCCCGGCACGGCAAAACGATAGTCTTTCGGCAGTTGCGCGATCGCATCGCTGTTTTTGGCGGTATTGATCGGCGTTTTATTGGCTTCAATGCTCACGCCGGTGCCGTTAATATTGACGTTCTCTGCCCAGACGGCAGGGGTAAAGGCCAGCGCAAGCGCCAGAATAAGTGATGATTTCTGCATAGCGTTTTTCTCTTTTATTGTTGTGTGAACTGATTTTTGGGCTCGTCTAAGCCCAGACTTTCGCGCAGCGTGGTGCCGGGATAGTCGGTGCGGAACAGGCCGCGCGCCTGTAAAACGGGCACCACCTGGTCAACAAAGCGCGGGAAGGTGTCCGGCGTGCCGCCCTGAATGATGAAGCCATCCGCCGCCTTCTCTTCGAACCAGGCCTGTAAACCATCGGCCACCTGCTCCGGTGTGCCGGAAAAACGCGGGCGCGGCGATGCGGCTTCCAGCGCGACCTGACGCAGAGTTAAGTTGCGCTCACGGGCGTTACGCTTGATTTCATCGGTGGTGCTGCGGAAGCTGTTTTTGCCCAAATCGCCAATATCCGGGAACGGCGCGTCGAGGGGATACTGGCTGAAGTCGTGATGCTCGAAATATCGTCCGAGGTAATTCAGCGCATCATTAATGGAGACCAGTGCCGCCGTAGTTTGATACTGGTTTTCTACGTCATCGGCGTCGTTTCCAACAATCACGCTGACGCCCTGGAATATATGTAAATCCTCTGCGCGGCGGCCGTGACTTTCCAGCTGCTGTTTAACATCGCGGTAAAAAGCCTGGGCTTCTTCCCGCGTGTCATGGTGGGTAAAGATGGCGCCAGCGTGTTTTGCCGCCAGCTTTTTACCGTCGTCGGACGCGCCAGCCTGAAAGACAATCGGACGTCCCTGCGGCGTGCGGCCAATATTCAGCGGGCCGGAAACCTGGAAGAAATCACCGTGGTGATCAAGAGTATGCAGTTTCGACGCATCAAAGAACTGTCCGCTCTCTTTATTGCGGATAAAGGCATCCCCTTCCCAGGAATCCCACAGCCCCTTCACCACGTCGAGATACTCATCGGCAATGCGGTAGCGCAGCGCATGCTCCGGGTGTTTTTCGCGGGAGAAGTTCCTGGCTGACCCTTCCAGCGGTGACGTCACCACGTTCCAGCCCGCGCGTCCGTTGCTCAGGTGATCGAGGCTGGCGAACTGGCGTGCAACGGTGAAAGGCTCGCTGTACGAGGTGGATAACGTGCCGACCAGCCCCAGGCGCGAGGTGATACTCGCCAGCGCGGACAACACCGTCAGCGGCTCAAAGCGGTTTAAAAAATGCGGAATGGATTTCTCGTTAATATAAAGGCCGTCGGCCACAAATATAAAGTCGAGCTTGCCCTCTTCTGCTTTTAAAGCCGTTTCTTTAACGAAATCAAAATTAATGCTGGCATCCGCGACCGCCGCCGGGTGGCGCCAGGCAGACATATTTCCGGATGCACCATGCAAAATGGTCCCCAGCCGCAATTGACGATGTGCAGACATATTCACCTCAAATTAATTAAACGTGTTGCAGGGCTTTTTCCGCGAGCTGAGCAAAATAGCGGGCAGCGGGTTCGATTAATGCTTCGTCCGGGTTAAATGCCGGGTGATGTAACCCAAACGGACTGTTGCTGCCAATGCTGACAAACGCGCCGGGTATGTTTTGCAGATAGACCGCGAAATCCTCCCCGCCCATGTGCAGTTCCGCATGCCGGGTTTCATATCCCGCTTCGCGCGCGACCGAGGTGGCAAACCCGGCCCAGTGCTCATCGTTCACCAGCGCGGTGGGCCCGGCGTACCAGGTGATGTTGATTTGCGCGCTAAAGGCGCTGGCAAATCCGGCGGCGATTTCACCGACGCGCGCTTTCACGTTCTGCTGCACTTCCGTGCGGTGCGTGCGCAGCGTGCCCTCCAGTTCAACGCTTTCCGGCAGCACGTTCCAGGTATTCCCCCCGGCGATGCGCGTCACGCTCAGAACAACCGAATCCAGCGTGTTGACGTTACGGCTGGCTACGCTTTGCAGCGCGGTTACCAGCTGGCTTGCCAGCACGATGGCGTCGTTGCCTTCATGGGGACGTGCGGCATGCGCGCCTTTGCCGGTCACGTGAATAACGAAGCGATCAACGTTGGCATAGAACGGGCCGCCGCGCGTGGCAAACTCGCCGACCGGCAGTGACGGCTCGTTATGCATCCCGAAAATCGCGCGTACGTCGCGTAACGCCCCGGCCCGCACCATGCTTTTCGCTCCGCCGAAATTCTCTTCCGCTGGCTGGAACAGGATCCGCACGCGACCGTTGAGCGAGGCTTCCCGCTCTTTCAGCTTTAGCGCGGCGCCGAGGATCACGCTGGTGTGAATGTCGTGTCCGCAGGCATGCATCACCCCGGCGCGCCGGGAGCTAAACGGCACCCCGCTGCGCTCGTCGATGGGTAACGCGTCGATATCGGCGCGCAGCGCAACCAGTGCGTTGCCCGTGCCGATCTCCGCAACCAGCCCGGTCTGGAGATCGTAAGGCAGCGGGGCAATCCCGGCTGCCGTCAGCCACTCGCGCAGGCGCGCCGTTGTTTCGACCTCCTGACCAGAGAGTTCAGGGTTCTGGTGCAGCTCACGGCGCCAGGCAATCAGTTGTTCGCTAAAGCTCATACGGTAACCTCCCTGTTAAGACGCGCCTCGGCCAGCAGTCGCAGGGACTGTACGCGCGTTGCGCCATCAGCGACCGGCGTGTCGATGATAAATTCGTCAATCCCCCACTGCTGATGCAACGCGTTGAGCTGTTCAAGCACCGACGCCGCCGTTCCGGCCAGCAGAGACTGCGCCCGACGCGCGATGCGCACCGGTTCACTCCCCGCCTGCCGCGCAAAGGCGTAGGCCTGTTCTTCGCTGGCGACGGTGACGCGCTGTCCGTTTGCCAGCTCCACGCCCCACACTTCAACCTTCTGCGCCAGCGCATCGGCCTCAGCCTGGGTTGGGGCAACAATGGCCTGCACGGCCACAATCACCTCCCGGACGCTGTGTTGACGCCAGGCTGTGACGACCTCGCGCAGCAGCTCAGGATCACCGTTCAGATGGGCGGCAAAGACAAAATGCCAGTCGAGGGAGGCCGCCAGCAGCGCGCTTTCTGTGCTGGCGCCCAGCAGAAACCCCCGGGCAGGCACCGGCGGCAGCGGCGTGGCGCGAACGTCCTCCTCCGCCGACTGATTTTCAGGGCGGATCCAGCGATCGAGCTGCGTCAGTTGTTCAGCAAAGCTGCCTTTTTCCTGCGGATTAAGGCCGTGCTGCAAGGCGCGGGTAGAGAGCGGCAGACCGCCGGGCGCTTTGCCAACGCCCAGATCAACCCGGCCCGGCGCAATGGCGGCCAGTACGTTAAAATTTTCGGCGACTTTATAGGGGCTGTAATGTTGCAGCATGACGCCGCCTGAGCCCACGCGAATACGTTTTGTTTGCCCGAGGATCCAGGCAATCAGCAGCTCCGGCGAGGGGCTGGCAAGCTGCGGGGTATTGTGGTGTTCGGCAATCCAGAAGCGGTGATAACCCAGCGTTTCTGCCTGTTGCGCCAGTGCTAAGGTTCGCGCCAGCGCATCGGCGGCTGTTTCGTGTTCTGCGACGGGGCTTTTATCCAGAATGCTGATTCGCCATGACATGTTGCGTTCTCGTTTGACTTAACATGTCGTCATTATTAAAGGTGGATTTCACCTCTGAGAAACAATTAATTTACATTTGGATTGCCGGAAAACGGCAATAGAGAGTCTGTCATCGGCGTGATTTGAGCGATGTAATGAGTCTTTCCGCATCCTGCCGTCGGGTAATGCGGAGAAAGCGAATGTGTGCGTACTGCGGGTTTTGCATATCCGCCTCATATCGTTTGCGGTTGCTGCGCCAGGTTTTGATCGTCCAGATGATAATAGAGTCCTTGCTAAGGAACGACCGACGAAAGCTTTCGCGGTTCCCCGTGCCGGGCCAGAGCTCCTGTTTGTGCCAGGCGCGTCTGGAGGCCCGCGTCACCGCCTGCCAGAGCGTGCGGATAAACCCACGATCTATCCACACCACCAGATCGACGTCGCGCCACTTAACGTCGCGTGTGCGGTTGTAATTCCCGTCCAGGACCCAGTCAGGCGAGGCGGCGAGCGCTTTTTCCAGGGTTGCAAGAAACTCATCATCCGGTGTTCCCTGCCAGTTCGCTCGCCAGTAAAGCCTGTCCATCTCAATGTAAGGGATAGCCAGCGCCTCCGCGATTCGCCTGCCAAACGTGCTTTTCCCACTTCCGCTGGTGCCTATGATATTGATTTTCACCGTTCCGCCTGCACATGCTGAAGAAAACGGATCGAATCATAACGTTAATAATTTGTTTACGAAACGCCAGACTACTCGTTCGGATACTGCTCGTCGGTGACCTTCTCCAGCCATGCCACCGGGCTCCCGTCGACAGCTTCTGCGATGGCGATATGGGTCATGGCCGTCTGCGCGCTTGCGCCGTGCCAGTGCTTCACGCCGGGTGGGATCCAGGCGATATCACCCTGATTCAGCGGTTCCGCCTCTTTCCCCCACTCCTGTAACCAGCCGCGCCCCTGCGTCACGATCAGCGTTTGTCCAAGAGGATGCGTATGCCAGGCGGTACGTGCGCCGGGTTCAAAGGTGACGGTCGCGCCGCCGACTTTTGCCGGTTCAGTCGCCTGGAAAGGCGCGTCAATGCGCACGCAGCCGGTAAACCAGGCCTCTGGCCCCTGAACGGAAGGTAACGAACCGCTACGGATAATTTTCATGATTAACTCCTCGTTTGCTGTTGCGTTAACAGTAGCGTAAAGCCATGGGGAGCATTAGAGTGCATAATCAGAAAGGAACCATGAATTCATTTCATAAATCGAGTAAACCACCATGTTAAAAGACAACTTCAACGATCTGCTTTCCTTTATGGTCGTCGCCCGGGAGCGCAGCTTTACCCGCGCCGCGGCGCAGCTTGGGGTATCTCAGTCGGCGCTCAGCCACGCAATGCGCAATCTGGAAACGAGGCTGGAAGTCCGTCTGTTAACCCGCACCACCCGTAGCGTGGCCCCTACCGAGGCCGGCGAGCAACTCTTCATGCGCTTAAGCCCCCATCTGCTGGAGATCGAGCAGGAACTCACCGCGCTGCGTGATACCCGCGACAGACCTGCCGGGAATATTCGCCTTACCGCCGGGGAGCACGCCATGTCTGCGGTGCTGTGGCCTGTGCTTAAACCCTTTATGGCGCAGTATCCTGATATCAACGTTGAAGTCACGGTGGACAATGGGCTGACTGATATTGTCGATGGCCGCTTTGACGCGGGGGTGCGTCTGGGTGAGCAGGTGGCGAAAGATATGATTGCCGTTCGTATTGCGCCGGACATGCGCATGGCGGTCGTCGGGTCGGCAGATTATTTGCAACGTTTCGGCGTACCGGAAACGCCGGAGCAGCTTGATCAGCACCGCTGCATTAATATGCGCCTGCCCACACGCGGCGGATTATATGCCTGGGAATTTGAACGGGACGGACGTGAGCTGCGCGTGCGGGTTGACGGCCAGCTGATCCTCAACAGCCTGCCGCAACGCATCGATGCCGCCGAAAACGGTCTGGGGCTGGCGTACGTCCCGGAAGATGCGGTTCAGGACGCCCTTGCTGAGAGCCGGTTAGTGCGTGTGCTTGAAGCCTGGTGCCCGGCTTTTACGGGATACCATCTGTACTATCCGAGCCGCCGCCAGCACACTACCGCGTTTGCATTACTTATTGCAGCCCTGCGGCATTCATAAGCTCTACCTATAAGTAACTATTAAGTAAACCTGATGATTAAATCAGAATTCGCAGACCTTTTTGCCTAAAAAAACGTCACGATTCAGCGCGTTGTGATCGCCGTCTGCTCTGACCACACGATTTCCTTCGACGAGCATCACTTTCGACACGGTTATATTTTGCGTCGCTTAACAATTGCGGGTAGGATGCCTCGCCATGTTTTGCCTTATCCATACACAGAATGACTGGAAAGGCGGCATGTGTCTGCGCAGAAGCAATCGTTTGTTTCGGCTTCTGCCAGGCAGGACTATCACGTTAATGGTTCAGACAGGCAAACAGGTAACTCAATGAAAACAAGCAATAAAAGCGCAGCCGATCATCATGCTGCGAAACGTCGCTGGTTGAACTCTCATGAAGAGGGCTATCACAAGGCGATGGGCAACCGTCAGGTGCAGATGATCGCCATCGGCGGCGCTATCGGTACAGGTCTGTTTTTAGGTGCAGGCGCACGTCTGCAAATGGCTGGCCCCGCTCTCGCCCTGGTCTATCTGGTGTGCGGGATCTTCTCTTTCTTCATCCTTCGCGCCCTCGGCGAACTGGTACTCCACCGCCCTTCCAGCGGCAGCTTTGTCTCTTACGCCCGCGAGTTTCTTGGTGAAAAAGCCGCGTATGTCGCGGGCTGGATGTACTTCGTTAACTGGGCGATGACCGGTATCGTCGATATCACCGCCGTTGCGCTGTACATGCACTACTGGGGCGCGTTTGGCGATGTGCCGCAGTGGGTGTTCGCCCTTGGGGCGCTGGCAATTGTCGGGACCATGAACATGATCGGCGTGAAATGGTTCGCCGAGATGGAGTTCTGGTTCGCACTGGTGAAGGTGCTGGCCATTGTGATCTTCCTGGTGGTCGGAACCGTATTCCTCGGTACCGGTAAACCACTGGACGGTAACGCAACCGGCTTCCACCTGATTACCGATAACGGTGGTTTCTTCCCGCACGGCCTGCTGCCTGCGCTGGTGCTGGTGCAGGGGGTGGTGTTCGCCTTTGCTTCCATCGAACTGGTCGGTACGGCGGCAGGCGAATGTAAAGATCCGCAGACAATGGTGCCAAAAGCCATCAACAGCGTGATATGGCGTATCGGTCTGTTCTATGTGGGTTCCGTGGTGCTGCTGGTGCTGCTGCTGCCGTGGAATGCATACCAGGCGGGGCAAAGCCCGTTTGTAACCTTCTTCTCTAAGCTGGGCGTGCCGTACGTGGGCAGCATCATGAACATAGTGGTACTGACCGCCGCGCTCTCCAGCCTGAACTCCGGGCTCTATTCGACGGGCCGTATCCTGCGCTCCATGTCGATGGGGGGGTCTGCGCCGAAGTTTATGTCGAAGATGAGCAAGCAGCAGGTGCCTTACGCGGGTATTCTGGCCACGCTGGTGGTTTACGTCTTTGGCGTGTTCCTGAACTATCTGGTGCCGTCCCGCGTATTTGAGATCGTTCTGAACGTGGCTGCACTGGGGATTATCGCCTCCTGGGCCTTTATTGTGGTCTGCCAGATGCGTCTGCGCAAAGCGATCAAAGAAGGCAAAGCGGCTGATGTGTGCTTCAAGATGCCGGGCGCACCGGTGACCTCCTGGCTCACCCTGCTGTTCCTGTTCAGCGTGCTGGTACTGATGGCGTTTGACTACCCGAACGGTACTTACACCATCGCGACGATCCCACTGCTGGCGGTTCTGCTGATTGCTGGCTGGTTCGGCGTGCGTAAGCGCGTTCACGAGATCCACAGCACCGCGCCGCTTCATCACGACGATGAAAAGCACGACGCACCGCTGGTAGAAGAAACCTCGCGTTAATAAAAAAGCCGGGCGGCGGCTTCGCCTTACCCGGCCTACATCTCATGGTTTTGTAGGCCCGGTAAGCGCAGCGCCACCGGGCAATTCCACCATCACAGCGCGATACGAATCACATCGTCAGGCTGGGTCGCTTCCTGCTGACGGGTTGATTTCTGTTTCACCGTTACGTACAGCGTTTTACCGTCCGCAGACAGCGCCAGGCTGTTCGGGTAAACCGGGGTATCGTAGGTCCTGGTCACTTTGTAGGTTTTGGCGTCAATCACGCTCACCTTGCCCGCCTCGCGGTGCGTCACATAGGCTTCGTTACGCGCCGGGTTAAACAGTACGGCCAGCGATGCTGGCGCGGCGATTTTCTGCATCACGCTGCCATCTTTCAGATTCACCACCAGCACTTCTGGCTGTTTTGAATCCGTCACAAACGCACGCTGGCCGGCAGTGTCCAGGCTCAGGTTCAGGTAGAAGTGCTCTTTTCCGTCATCCTGCACTTTTTTACGACTGAGGATTTTGTTGGTTGCCGTATCAATGGTCACCAGCTCGCCGTCCGCATTGGTGGTATACAGGCGTTTTGCCTTCGCATCCAGGGCCAGACCGGTGCTGAACGTACCGGTGTTGGTGATGGTGTCCTTCAGCTTCAGCGTTGCGCCATCAACAACCCAGATCACGCTCTCCTTGCCGATACCGGTAATGTACACCGTATTGGTCGTGTCATCGGCCACCAGCTGGCGCGGCTGAAGCGGCTTCACCGTGTCGCTACGCTTGCGATCGTCCAGCACCAGGCGCCCTTTCACCTCGCTCGTTTTGGCGTCAATCGCCGTCACGGTGCTGTTGACGGTGTTACCGAACCACAGCGTCTGGGTGGCGTTATCGATCGTGGCGCCAAACGGCTTGAGATCGTTATGAATCGCCTGCGTCACTTCCAGCGTGACCGGATCCAGACGATAGACCACGCCGCCCTTATCGGTTTTGCGGCTTTGTGACGTCGCAACCCACAGCGCGTTTTCCTGCTGGCTGACGGCCATTTCATACGCGCCCTTGCCGACCGCTTTGCGCAGCATCTCTTCAGCGGCATGAACCTGGAACGTACCGGCAAACAGTAAAGAGCCCAACAGCAGAGACCCACGCAGGCGCGGCGAGCACAGATGACGTAAAGACATAACAATTCCTTTTTAAATGAGGAGATTTACCGCTGACATCACTTCCGGTGGGCAAAGTCATCGCTTTGCCGTTATTTTAATGAGAATAGTAATCATTAATGAGTTGAATGTGGAGTATTTCTTTCCTTCAAAACCTTACATTCACGAAATGTGCGGTTATAGTTTTCATAACATTTACAAAGGATTTAACATATATACACAGGTTCCAGTTGATTTGGTTCGAATTTTTCTTAACCGGTTTACTCCATGAAAATTATTACTGCCCGTAAGGCATCACTACCACTGCTCTTCGTTCCCGTCATTTTTGGCCCGCTGAGTGCGATGGCCGCGGATGAACAGACCCTGATCGTCAGCGCCACGCCGCAAACCGTCTCCGAACTGGACACCCCGGCCGCAGTCAGCGTGGTGAGCGGCGAGGATATGCGACATGCCACACCGCGCATCAACCTTTCTGAATCCCTTGGGAGCGTACCAGGCCTGCAAATCCAGAACCGCCAGAACTATGCTCAGGATCTGCAACTTTCCGTTCGCGGATTCGGCGCGCGTTCGACCTTCGGCGTACGCGGGATCCGCATGTACGTGGACGGCATTCCGGCAACCATGCCCGACGGCCAGGGGCAGACGTCAAACATTGACCTCAACAGCATTGAGAGCGTCGACGTGCTGCGCGGCCCCTTCTCTGCCCTGTACGGCAATGCCTCCGGCGGCGTGATCAACATCAACACCCAGACCGGACAACAGCCAGCCACAATTGAAGCCAGCAGCTATTACGGCAGCTACGGCACCTGGCGTTACGGCATGAAGGCCACCGGTGCGGTGGGCGACGGGACTCAGGCGGGGGATGTGGACTATGCGGTATCCACCACCCGTTTCACCACACATGGCTATCGTGACCACAGCGGCGCACGGAAAAACCTCGCCAACGCGAAACTGGGCGTGCGCATTGATGATGTCAGCAAGCTAACGCTGATTTTTAACAGCGTGGACATGAAAGCCAACGATCCGGGCGGACTGAGTTATCAGGAGTGGCAGAACAACCCGCGCCACTCACCCCGTGGCGATCAGTACAATACGCGTAAAACCATTAAGCAGACCCAGGCTGGGATCCGCTACGACCGTCAGCTGAGCGAACAGGACGACCTCAGCGTGATGATGTACGCCGGTGAGCGTGAAATGACCCAGTACCAGTCCATTCCGGATACCACGCAGACTGAAAATCCAGCGCATTCGGGCGGCGTAATTGATATGCAGCGCCACTATCAGGGTATTGATACCCGCTGGACCCACCGCGGCGAGCTGCTGGTGCCGGTAACGTTTACCACCGGCCTTAACTACGAAAATATGAGTGAAAATCGCCGCGGGTATGAAAACTTCGTGATGAACAACGGCGTGCCGGATTTTGGCGTGAAGGGTAACAAACGCCGTGACGAACGTAACCTGATGTGGAACCTTGATCCCTACCTGCAAACCCAGTGGCAGCTCACGCAAAAGCTGTCCGTTGAGGCGGGCGTGCGTTACAGCTCCGTCTGGTTTGACTCCAACGATCATTACATTACCCCGCAAAACGGCGATGACAGCGGTGACGCCAGCTACCATAAATGGCTCCCGGCTGGTGCGGTGAAATACGCCGTGACCGATGCCTGGAACCTTTATGCCGCGGCGGGACGTGGATTTGAGACCCCGACCATCAACGAACTCTCCTACCGTTCTGATGGCAAAGGCGGCCTCAATATTAATCTGCAACCGTCAACCAACAACACCTATGAGATTGGCAGCAAAACCCGCATCGGCAATGGCATCCTGACGGCGGCGCTGTTCCGCACGGATACCGACAACGAGATCGTGGTGGACGAAAACAAAGATGGTCGCACTACCTACAAAAATGCGGGGAAAACGCGCCGTCAGGGTGTGGAAATTGCGCTCGACCAGCAGTTTGCCGAAAACTGGAAGCTGAAAATGGCGTGGACCTATCTCGATGCGACCTACCGTACCAACGTCTGTAACAATGCAGACTGTAGCGGCAACCGGATGCCGGGGATTGCCCGTAACATGGGGTATGCGTCGTTTGGCTGGGAGCCTGAGGAAGGCTGGTACGCGGGGGCAGATGCCCGCTACATGAGCGACGTGATGGCAAACGACACCAATACCGCCAAAGCGCCCTCTTATACCGTGGTCGGTCTGAATACCGGGTATAAACTCAATTACGGCAAATGGGGAATGGACATCTTTGGTCGCGTCGATAACCTGTTTGATAAAGAGTACGTCGGTTCAGAGATTGTTAACGCTGGCTACAATCGCTATTACGAACCCGCCCCTGGCCGTAACTATGGCGTGGGCCTGTCGGTCTCTTATCGCTTTGAGTAAAACATTTTCCGGCAGCGCACGTTGCCGGTAAAAAATAACATCATTCCCGGTAGCCTTAAGCGCCGGGAATATACTCAGGGAAGTTTAAAACGAATAAAAAAATAAGTGCGCCAGTGCGATCCTTAACTGTAGTATTGCCGTTGCAGGAGGATATTAGCTTCATCAATGGCGCGGTCGATCGCTTCCCGACTGGCCGTCACGTCCCTTTGCTCAAGCGCAGAAAGCAGATCGGCATAATGGTAAGTCGTTGCAGGGATATCTTTCATCTCTTCGTGCAGGTAGTTGATACACGGACCAATCCGTACCCAGAGCTGCTCAATCAGCGAGTTCAGGGTCGGCATTTCGGCATACTGATAAAGCGTAAACCGGAACACGCGGTTGGCATGGATCGCCTTCTGCACGTCGCCCTGATGCATGGCGGTGCTGAAGTTATCTGACAGCGCGCGTAATGCATCCAGTTTGGTCTCGGTCATATTCTGACACGCCGCCGCAACGGCCATCGGCTCAAGCTGTTTTCGAATGGCGTTAATTTCGTTATAACGCTCCAGCGTAACCTCTGGCACCAAAAACGCCTGAGCAGGCGTGGCCTGTAATGCGCCTGCCGACACCAGGCGCAGCAGGGCTTCGCGCACCGGTGTGATGCTGGTGCCTAATTTATCCGCAATCTCTTTCGTGATGAGTCGAGCCCCAGGTTTTAATGAGCCCGTAATTAACGCTCCCTTTAAACTGTTCTCAACTTGCATCGTCAGACTGATTCTTTGTGCTTTTTCCAGGTTTTCCAAATCAAGCATGTTTAATTCCCGTAGCCAAAACAAAATGCCATTTTCAGCGACTGTTTAAAAAAACATCGCCGGTTTGATATATCCTGTATCGTCATGCCTGGTATGAAGGGCGCGCGTTAAAATAAAAATTGTTCAATTAATATTACGTTTACCACTTCTGGCTCAGCTGGGCCGATGGCGCGCAATGCTTATGGATTAATTAAAGACAATATATCGTATCTTCACAAATAATTATGGCGGACTTTGCCCGCCATAACCGATGCTCTGTTTAGTCCGCCGCCACGCGGATCACGACCTTGCCGAAGTTTTTCCCTTCCAGCAGCCCAATCAGCGCCTCCGGCGCCGCGTCCAGCCCTTCGGTGACCTGCTCGCGATAGTGAATTTTGCCTTCCTTCACCCAACGTCCCATTTCCTGCTGGAACTCGTCGATACGATGACCATAGTCCTGAGCGATGATAAAGCCCTGCATGCGGATGCGTTTTTTGAGGATGGTCCCCATTAGCAGCGGCAAGCGATCCGGACCATCCGGCAGGTTGGTCGCGTTGTAGCCGCTGACCAGTCCGCAAACAGGTACGCGCGCGGAGGTATTCAGGAGCGGCAGTACGGCGTCAAAGACTTTACCGCCGACGTTTTCATAATACACGTCAATGCCCTGCGGGCAGGCTTTCGCCAGCTGTTCGGAAAAATCATCCGCATGGTGATCCAGACAGGCGTCGAAACCGAGCACGTCGACCGCATAGCGGCATTTCTCCTCCCCGCCGGCCACGCCGATAACCCGGCACCCCTTGATTTTACCGATCTGCCCCACCGTTGCGCCGACCGGCCCCGTGGCTGCCGCCACGACAAGCGTTTCCCCCGCCTGAGGCTGGCCGATATCAAGCAGCCCCATATACGCGGTGAAGCCCGGCATTCCCAGCACGCCGAGTGCCCATGAAGGGTGCGACGGGTTTTCGCCCAGCCTGACCAGTCCTTTCCCGTCGGAAAGTTCATACTCCTGCCAGCCGCTGTAGCCCAGAACCCACTCGCCCTCTTTATAATCCGGATGGCGGGAGGTCTCGACGCGGCTTACCGTGCCGCCCACCATCACCGCGCCAATCTCGACAGGAGGTGAATAGGATGGGGCATCGCTCATACGGCCACGCATGTACGGATCAAGCGAGAGCCATACGGTGCGTAATAACACCTGCCCCTCTGCGGGCGAGGGGATCGGCTGCTCTTCCAGGCGGAAATTTTCGGCAACCGGTGCGCCGTGTGGACGGGAAGCCAGTACCCAGCGTCGGTTTTGCGTAGTTGATTGACTCATTCATCGCTCCTTACAGCTGAAAATGTCATTCAAGTCTGGCACGTTATCCTGCGGATCGCCTTTGCATTATGAGCCGGACTGATTAAGCCGCACGACCAGATAAAGGCACGATTCATCCGTTTCGTTAATAAACCGGCAGTCGTTCGGCGGCCCGAGTTCCAGACAATCTCCGGCCTTCATTTCATGGCGGGTGTCCCCCTCCAGAAAGACCAGTTCACCTGCCTGCAACCAAATCAGCTGTCGCGCTAGCGCATAAGAGGAGGCGGGCATCGGCACATCGCTGCCCGCGGGCAGTTCCACCTGGACGAGGTCAATAGGCATATCGCTGCGCGGCGACACATGACGACGTAAATAGTGGGTTTGCGGATCGCGCCAGACGGGCTGGTTCGCCAGACGTAACAGTTTGCCCTCCTGCATTTCCGCGCGCGCAATGAGCGTAGACATGCTAATACCGAAGGCACCGGATAACCGGGCAAGCAGCGTCGCCGTTGGGCTACTGTCCCCCCGTTCAATCTTATGGATCATGGCGCGTGAAATACCTGCCCGTTCGGCCAGTTCGCTTAATGACCAGCCCCGCGACTCGCGTTCAAGGCGTATGCGGGCGCTAATGCGTTGATTCATATTGTCTGTCATTGTGTTCATGACGTCATACTATAGTGTACGGATGGTTTTTCGGGGCAGTTTGGTGACAAAAAAATAGGGATTTTGTCGTAGCGATGCAACACAAGAACTGTGTAATATTGTGAGTGAATCGTACTACTATAGTAAACAACACAGCCAGAGGTTAACCATGATCGTTCGTCATGCCTGCAAAGAAGATTGTGCCGCTATCGGTGAAATTTATAACCATGCGGTGCTGCACACCGCCGCCATCTGGAACGATACAACTGTCGACACCGATAACCGTATTGCATGGTTTGAGGCGCGCACGCTGTTGGGTTATCCGGTGCTGGTCAGTGAAGAAGAAGGTGTTGTGACGGGATACGCCTCATTTGGCGACTGGCGAGCGTTCGACGGTTTTCGCCATACGGTGGAGCACTCGGTTTACGTTCATCCCGATCATCAGGGCAAAGGCATCGGTCGGCTGCTGATGACGGAATTAATCAAGGAAGCCCGCCAGATTGGTAAACATGTGATGGTTGCCGGTATCGAGGCGCAGAACCAGGCGTCGATTCATCTGCACGAAACCCTGGGCTTTGTTACCACCGGTAATATGCCGCAGGTGGGAACCAAATTCGGTCGCTGGCTGGATTTAACCTTCATGCAACTCCAGCTCGATGAGCGCAGCGATCCGGATGCTCTGCCATGAATCAATCGTTGACGTTAGCGTTTCTGGTGGCCGCCGGGATTGGGCTGGTGGTACAAAACACCCTGATGGTGCGCATTACGCAATCCTCTTCCACCATTCTTATCGCCATGCTGCTGAACTCGCTGGTGGGGATTGTGCTGTTTGTCAGCATTTTGCTGGTGAAAAATGGCCTGGCGGGGTTTAGCGAACTGGCGTCAACGGTGCGCTGGTGGACGTTGATCCCCGGCCTGCTGGGGTCATTTTTTGTCTTTGCCAGTATTAGCGGGTATCAGAATGTGGGCGCGGCAACGACCATTGCCGTGCTGGTAGCAAGCCAGCTGATTGGCGGCCTGGTGATGGACATCCTCAAGAGCAACGGTGTCCCCCTGAGGGTGCTGGTTGGCCCGGTCTGCGGCGCAGCGATGCTGGTGGTCGGCGCCTGGCTGGTGGCACGGCGCCAGTTTTAACCCTTACAGGATAGTCCCACCCTGCGTGAGGTGGGCATGGCGCGCCTCCGCCTCTTCTTTATGCTGCTTACCATGATGCGCAATCGCGGTACGCAGGCGCTGCTGCTGGGTATAGCGATCTTCACGGCTGAGCTCTGCATCGTCGCTTAATTCGATCAGCAGTTCGTTCATGTGGGTAATTATGCTCTCTTCGATGGCGGCATCGACGCGGGCGATAACATCGTTTAAATGTGACATTGTCACTCCTTTTCACGTGCCCGGTGGCGCTACGCTTACCGGGCCTACGGGTGCTAAATGTAGGCCCGGTAAGGCATAGCCGCCACCCGGCAAGAATACGATCAGTTCAGCTTCGCTTTCGAGAAGTCACTGCCCATCAGACTCACGCTGTACCCGGTCACGTTGCTGCGGGTCGCGTAGAACGTTTTGCCGTTAGCTAACGCAATCCACGGTGCCTGCTGGTAGAAAATATCCTGTGCCTGGCCATACAGCTTCGCACGTTCGTCCGGGTTGCTGGTCAGTTTGGCCTTTTGCACCAGCTCATCATACCCCTTATCACACCAGCGCGCGGCGTTAGATCCGGTTTTGATGCTGTTACAACCCAGCAGCACATCGGCGAAGTTGTCCGGATCGCCGTTATCAGACATCCAGCCGAACAGCGCGGAATCATGCTCGCCTTTACGCATGCCGGAGAGATATTCCCCCCACTCGTATGAGACGATTTTCGCCTTCACGCCCACTTTCGCCCAGTCAGCCTGGATCATCTCCGCAATGCGTCGCGAGTTCGGGTTGTACGGACGCTGAACCGGCATGGACCAGAGGGTCACTTCCGCGCCCTTATCCAGACCCGCCTGCTTCAGCAGCGCTTTCGCTTTTTCCGGATCGTAGCCGTAATCCTTCAGGTCTTTGTTAAAGCCGAGCATGTTCGGCGGGATCGGCGATTTAGCGACCGTACCAGACCCCATAAAGACCGCGTTAACAATGGCCTTTTTGTCCGTTGCGTAATTCAGAGCCTGGCGCACCAGCACGTTATCAAACGGTTTTTTCTCCGTGTTGAACGCCAGGTACCCCACGTTCAGCGCATCCACCGAGTGCAGGGTCAGGTCTTTGTTTTTCTTGATCGCTTCAAACTGCACCGGCGACGGCGCAGGAATGATCTGACACTCGTTCGTTTGCAGCTTAGCCAGACGCGTCTCAACGTTTGGCGTGATGGAGAAGATCAGGTGTTTGGTCGGCACCTCTCCCTCCCAGTAGTTCGGATTGGCGACGTAGCGGATCAGCGAATCCACCTTGTACTGCTGAAGCACATACGGGCCGGTGCCGATTGGCCAGGTATCCACATTTTCAGGCGTACCCTTTTTCAGCATCGCGTCCGCGTACTCGGCAGAGAGGATCGAGGCGAAGTCCATTCCCCAGTCGGCCAGGAACGCCGCGTTGGGTTCACTCAGCGTGAACTGAACGTGATAATCGTCGATCTTTTTCACATCCTGAATGAGCTTGTCGAGGCCCACGTCATTAAAGTATTCGTAATTACCCTGGGAAACATTGTGATAGGGATGCTTAGGGTCTTTCTGACGCATAACGGAGAAAATAACGTCATCAGCGTTAAAATCACGGGTCGGTTTGAAGTATTTATTGCTGTTGAACTTTACCCCTTTACGCAGGGTAAACGTGTATGTTTTGCCGTCTGGCGAAATGGTCCACGACTCGGCCAGAGAAGGCACCGGCGTGTTTTTTACCGGGTCGAAGTTAATCAGACGGTTATACAGCGTTTGCGAGCTGGCGACAAATGAGGGCCCAGAGCTGGCGATCTGCGGGTTAAACGACTCCGGCGACGCCTCGGAGCAGTAGATAATGGTGTCTTTGTTTGCCGCCCATGCGGCGCTTGCCGGTAGCAGCGCGCTCAGCGCGAGGGCGAGCACAGTTTTCCCTGTAGACATGGTTATTACCCTTTCGGTTTTATTATAGTGAACAGTAATAACAGCACAGACGTTTTGGCCTGACAAATAACGAATCACTATCAGGTTATTCTAAAGCCGTACATTTCGCTGGTTTTAGCATCAGCCCGCAGAAACCGATTTGCCTTAAGGTCCATTATTCGTCAAGCACAACCGTCACGATCAATGCCGCAAGAAATCGTCCCTTTTGCCGTCTCCTCAGCCGTTTGCTTGCTTACCTGATTCGCTAAAGTAATGGCGTGAAAAAGTCTACAGGACCAAATCGTGGCAAAAACACTTTTACGCAGCGGTAATCTGGATGATTTTCAGGCCGTTGGCGGCGGCGGACAGGCCGTTTTTGAATCAGCGCTGCAAATCCGCGAAGCGCTTCGGTTGCGCAAACAACAGGCTATCGTTGATTGCCTGGCCATCCCCCAGGTCAACGACGGCGGCGATCGCGTTGACTGGTACTCCCCGGTTGAGGGAACCGTCTCCAGCTGGAAGGCGGCGGATGAAGATGATCGTTATCGCGCCCTGCGCTATCTGGAAAACACGCTCACCAGCGTGGAGTCGCTGAGTAAAAAATGCCTTCAGTCACCGAAAACGGCGCAGCAACTGTTTGGCTCTCTGCTCTCAAAAGCCTTTCAGTTTCCCGGTGAAAACTTTGTTTTCCTGGTGGATGGCAAACCGGTGATCTGCTTCTGGGGTTTCGTCAACCTTAACGAAAACGCGCGCGACGACGTGCTGGACTGCCTGCGCGAATCGTTGGTCCCTGAACCTGAGCCAGTGGTGATTAACGAGCCAGAACCTGAACCGGAGCCAGAACCGGCCCCGGTGGTGACCTTTGAGCAGGCCGACGCGCCGCTTATCACGCCTGTGACTACAGTCCGTATCACCGACGATGAACTGTATACGCCAGAGCCGGTGCACATGAACGCCGCGCCGCCAGAGCCCGCACCGGCGGCCATACAGAAAAAACGTCGCTCCCCCCTGTGGTTGCTGCCGGTTGCCGCCGTCATTATTGCAGCCATCGCCACCCCGCTGCTCTGGCCAAAACAGGCCCCGACCGCAGCGCCTGTTGCCACACCAGCGCCAGTACCCGTCGCCATTGCTCCGGCCCCCATAAAGACGGTTGAGCCGCTTGAACTGAAACTCCCGCTGCACCAGGCCGAAGTGGTAGAGCCGAAGGTGAAAACGCCTGCCCCGGCAGCCGAACCGGTGGTCATTACCGCGATACCGAAAGATGCGATGGTGATGGAGGCAAACCAGGTCAAAGCGGGGTTAACGCGCTTCCTGAACGGCACCTGGCGCGCGTTTCTCGATGTGCAGGATCCGCTCACCGGCAAACCGCCGTCGCTGCGCTACCAGATCCAGAACAATAAAGGTTTTGCCCGGGTCGTGCATGGCGACAACATTGTCTGCCGGGTAGACGTCTTTTCCGGATTACACAGCAACGGCGAGCTGTTGATCAAAACGCGCGGAAACGCGCGTTGCACCGACGGTTCACGCTATCCGATGCCGGAAGTGACCTGTAAGGCAGGTGCCAGTGATGTGGCGGAATGCACCGCACGTTACGATGCCAACACCGTCGTTCCTCTGACGTTCAAGAAAGCAGGTGTTTGATCCTATGCTGGTTAATCTTTGCGACTATAAACAGAGCGTGACGCTGATTGCTAACAGCGGCGTGCAGTTTCTCGATTTTGGCCTGACTCCGCAGGACACCGCCAGCAACGGGCGTTTCGTGCGTAAAACGGCAAATGGCCCGCTGCTGCGTCTGGATTTTGACCTGGTTAACGGCCGGTACACGCTCCCTGCCACCGATGGCGGGCAGCCGGAAGTGGTCAAGCCTGAAAGCACCATTCCACTGCATGACTCCCTGACCGTGCTGGACGGCGTCTGGCTGCCGATCCCTTTCCTGCGCTTTAACCCGCCGCGGACGTTTGTTGAAGGCCCGGATAACTGGGCGCGCGTCCAGGTACGAAAGCTTTCCACGCCCGACGCAGCTGGCAATACGCACCGGGTCACCGTCGCGCTCGACAGCCAGATTGCAGAGCATGCGACGTCTGCCCTGTCGCCGGTTGAAAACGATATCCTGAACGGCACGCGTTTCGCGCTCGCCTGGCGCGACAGTGAGGTTGAGAGTTTCCTCGACCAGACCTGGATTGACGGCTGGCTACGCGAAGCCTTCACGCAGTTTGCCGACGGGGTTGAAAAACGCTCCGAGCGCGAGCTGCATCAGGCCATGCGCAGCTTTGAATATCAGGCGCACTGGCTCAACCTGCTCTCCATGCTCGGTGAACAACTCACCGTGCCGGAAGTGAAGTTTGTCACCCATACCCTGAGCACCCCTGCTATTCCTGTCGATTTGATCCTTGACGTAGGCAACACCCATACCTGCGGCGTGATTATTGAAGATCATGGTGATGCCAACGACGGCCTGCGCCAGACGGCTGAACTTCAGGTACGATCTCTGAGTGAGCCGCAGTTCCTGAATGAGCCGCTGTTTACCAGCCGACTTGAGTTTTCTGAAGCGCGTTTTGGCAAACAGCACTTCTCCGTGGAAAGCGGCCGGGAGGATGCGTTCGTCTGGCCGTCGATTGTCCGCGTGGGTGATGAAGCGCGTAAGCTGGCGATGCAGCGTCTGGGCACGGAAGGCAACAGCGGCATCTCCAGCCCGCGTCGCTATCTGTGGGACGAGACGCCGGTGGTGCAGGACTGGCGCTTTAGCCAGATGAACAGCAAAACCCAGCGCGAACCGCTGGCAACTGCGTTTCCGCTGATGAACCTGATGAACGACGACGGGGAACCGCTCTTTACGCTGCCGCAGGATGAGCGCCTGCCGGTGTTCTCTCCGCAGTACAGCCGCAGCACCCTGATGACGCACATGCTCTGCGAACTGCTGGCTCAGGCGCTTGGCCAGATTAACAGCGTGGCCACCCGCCTGCGGCTCGGCTTCCCGGCCTCTCCCCGCCAGCTGCGGACGCTGATCCTTACCCTGCCGTCGGCAATGCCGAAACAGGAGCGCGAGATTTTCCGTCGCCGCATGTTCGAAGCCATCGCCATCGTCTGGAAGGCGATGGGCTGGCACCCGCAGGATGAAGATTTTGCCAGCCGCAAGCAGCAGGAAAAAAGCGTGGTGCCGGTCCCTGAGATCCAGATGGAGTGGGACGAGGCCAGCTGCGGCCAGCTGGTGTGGCTGTATAACGAAGCCATTTCCCATTTTGGTGGCCAGACCGAGGCCTTTTTCGCCTCCCTCGCCCGTCCGGATCGCGCGCCTGAGCCTGGCGTCCAGCCGGGGCGTGCGCTGCGCGTGGCCTCGATTGATATCGGCGGCGGCACGACGGATATGGCCATCACGCACTATCAGTTAGATGATGGTTCCGGGAATAACGTCAAAATCACCCCGCAGCTGCTGTTCCGCGAAGGGTTCAAGGTCGCTGGCGATGATACGCTGCTGGACGTGATCCAGCGCTACGTTCTGCCCGCCCTGCAAACCCAGCTTCAGAAATCCGGCATAGCCGATGCCTCCCAGCTGATGGCATCCCTGTTCGGTGACTCCGGGCGGATCGATACCCAGGCGATCCTGCGCCAGCAGACGGCGCTTCAGCTCTTTATGCCGATCGGTCACGCGATCCTGGCGGCGTGGGAATCGAGCGATGTTGACGATCCGCTGGCCGGGCTGCATGCCACCTTTGGCGATCTGCTTGCGCAAAAACCGACGCGCAACGTGATGAATTATCTCCAGCAGGCGATCGACCATGCGTTGCCTGCCGGCTCAGAACACTTTGATCTGTTCAGCGTACCGCTGCACGTCAGCTTCCGGGAGATGCGGGACGCCATGCTGGCGGGTCAGTTCACGCTTGCCGCCCCGCTTCATGCGGTATGTGAGGCGATCTCTCATTACAGCTGCGATATCCTGCTTATCACGGGACGGCCGGGCTGTCTGCCGGGCGTTCAGGCCTTGATTCGCCACCTGCAACCGGTGCCCGTCAACCGCATCGTCTGGCTGGATAAATACCAGGTTCATGAATGGTATCCGTTCAGCCAGCAGGGACGGATCGGCAACCCGAAATCCACCGCTGCGGTGGGAGCGATGCTCTGTAGCCTGGCGCTGGATCTTCGTCTGCCGCGATTTAACTTTAAAGCAGCGGATATCGGCGCGTACTCTACGGTGCGCTATCTGGGCGTGCTGGATAACACGATCAATACCCTGCGGGACGAGAACGTCTGGTATCACGATATCGACCTCGATAAACCCGGCGCGAAACTGGACGCCCGTCTGCACTTCCCGCTGCGCGGCAACGTTACGCTCGGCTTCCGGCAGTTGGCCAATGCCCGCTGGCCCGCGACGCCGCTCTATACCCTGAGCATCAACTCAGCCGAGCTGGCGAAAGCCATTGCGGGCGACGGCGTACTGAACGTGCGCCTGAAGCTGCGTGGCGGCACTAAGCAGGAAGGCCCGGAATCTTTCGAGCTGAGTGATGCCTGGCTACAGGACGGCACGCCAGTGCCGCCGGATTCCCTGACCTTTAAACTGAATACTCTGGCCGATCGCCGACACAGCGGCAGCCACTACTGGATCGACAGCGGGAGCGTATACCTCAAATGACTGCGACGACTGCCACCACTCAGGCCTTAATCGGGTGGATCAACGAGACGCGACAGCACGCCCCGATGCTGGATAACGAAGCCGACGCCCTGCTTGCCCGCCTTAACGCAGTAAGCGCGCGTGAAGAGGCGCTCGATCGCGCCCTTGTCAGCCAGGGCAGTATCGGCTTACACGGCCACTCGCAGGCCGCGAAAGCGCACCTGCTGGCTGCACTTTGCGGCAGCGGGGACGAACGGCTGAACGTTACGCCGGGTCAACGCACGTTTGATTACTTCTCGCATATTAACCCCGGGCATGCACCGACCAACATGGCCGTGCGTTTCAGCAGAGCGTCCCGCGAGGTCGCAGACGACGCGTTTCCCTTACGCCTGCGCCTGGTAACGGAGGCCGAGCTGGTGCAGCTGTTTATCGCGCGCACCACGCTGGATCCGCAGATCCGCGCGGTGGATAAATCGGTGATTGAAACCCGGCTTGAAAAGTGGCGGGCGCTGCGTCAACCGCAGAGCGTGCCGGGAATGACGGCGCGGGAAGTCGCGACCATTGCCCGGTTCTGGCAAAGCGTAGTACCCGGCGCTAAGCAGCATATTGATGATGCCCTGTGGCACCAGTTTGCCCTGCTGGTTCCGTCGCTTGATCTCAGCACCCGCGCCAGCGTCTGGTCTCTGCTGTGGGGGGAGCAGCAGGAGTTAACCCAGCAGTGGCTTAAATTCGCCCAGGTGCTGCATCAAACCAGCCATGCCAGCGCGCTTGCGGCGCCGTTGAGTCTGCTGGTTGACAGCTTTGGTCTGCCCTGCGAAGGCTTCCTTACTCACGGGGCGTTTACCGTGCCGGAAGCACAGGAAACACTGCTTCATCCGGTAAAAAACGGCGAGCTGCTTAACGCCATTAGCCTGCCGGTCGATGTACTGGCATCTCTGACCCGCGAAGTGGTGCTGCCCGTTGAGAACTGCGTGCTGGATAACGTTGACGTCATTGATATTCCTGCCATTTCTGAGGAAAACACGCCGCTGATGATGCAGGCAAAATGTCTGTGGTTGCTGGAGCATTATCGGCAGCACATTCAGCCGGATGTCCTGGTTATCTGTAATGCGACGGCGCACCACCAGCAGACCGCAAAAACGGCCAGGCTCCTGCAAAACTGGATCAAAGAGACTCAGCCGGTTGAAGAATCCGCATTGCCGGGGCTGGTCTGGGCCATTACCCCTCATGATGCGCGGTTTACCACAAAGCAGAATCTGGACGAAGCGGTGCAGCAATTGCTGGGCCAGCCGGGCCTGCGCTGGGGCACGCTCCAGGCGCTCGATACCCACAGCATGCAGCGGGTGATTGAGTGGCTGTCGCAGGCTACCCTGCCGGCACAGCGCCAGAAGCGTCTCCGCGCGCTAAAAAGGCTGTTACAAGAGTCGGTGTCGACGCTGATGCGCCCATATGTCGCGCCTCTCACTCAGGAGCCAGGCGCAGGGCGGGCACAGGCCGAAAAAATGGTCCGAACGCTGCAAGGCAGTGCCGCTCGTCATGGTGAACTGCTTGAGGGGCTTCTGCCGCCGTTAAACGCGTTTGAGACGCTGCTGACCGTTCACCAGCCTCGTGAGGAACAGGTCAACGGCCTGTTTAACGATGTTATCGATCTGTTTGCGGAAGAGACGCAGGAAAATCCAGGCGCGTTGCAGACCAAAGACAAGGCGCGGCTGGCCCATAACGTGTGGGTTAACCATCTTCGTCAGTGGAGTCGCAACGACGCGGCGGCTGCCCGTCTGGGCCTGGACGCAGAGGTATTACAGCAGATTGCGGATGTGCTGATCGTTACCAGCTACCGGCTGGATCTGCCGCTGCAACTGCAACGCATTGCAGAAAAAGATAAAAGCAGTGCCGCGCAGCTGCATGCCGCGACAGGCAATTTCATTAGCTGGCTTGGCTATGAAATGACGCCCGTTTCTGAACGGCCTGCAAGCCGGATCCGCAAAGGTCAGCCAATTTTTGTGACGCCAGTTGTGAGCAGCGCTTCACCCCGTCTTACCCGACTTGGCGAGCAGCCTGTCCATGCGGCGACAGCCTATGTTTATGACTGGCTGGTTGCGCTCTACACCCGCGCGATTGAGAACGTGGATTATCAGTGCCCGTATGACGTTCAGCCTGCTGCGCGGAAAGCCTTGTCTGCCTTGCTGTCTTAATCATTGCAGCCCGCAGCAATGCGGGCTACCCCTTCATGAGCCGTTTATGAAGCCAGACAAAGCCTGAGCCAACGCTGACGGGTTTTCCCAGGACATTGAATGGCCCGCATCAGGGATAATTTTTACAGCAACGCCGTTTTGTTGCAGGCGATTAAAATCGTCATCAGGCAGGGATCGCTCACCAAAAACTAATATTACCGGGCAGCTCAATGACAAGAACAGGTGTGCCCAGTCAGGTTTAACGCCCTCGACCAGGCTTGTTGCGCCGCGCCAGACGGCCCAGGGGGCATTGCTTTGAAGGCTTCCAGCCCACGGCGACGTTTCCGCCCGCAGCATGTCATCATAGCCCTGTTCCAGAAAATGTTGTTCCGTTTGGGCCGCAATTGCTCGGCTGAACATCCCGCCACCCGCATGAAAATTGGGTTCAGACACTATCAGGCCCTTAACGCGCGACGTTAACAGCGTTGCCGTTTCGATCGCGATACTCCCCCCCATGCTATGGCCATAGAGCCAGAGACTATCCAGGCCGAGATGGTTTAACAGTTCAACCACCACCTGCGCCTGTTCACTCGTGCGATAACGGTAGTTGTCAGGTTTATCACTGTAGCCGCTACCGGGAAGATCGATCAGAATGGCTCTGCGCCCCCCGAAACGGGTATCACAGACAATACGAGGATATTCATATGACGATGCGCAGCCCAACCCGTGGATAAACACAACCGGGTCACCGAAACCGGGAAGATCTTGCCAGCGCACAGTGCAGCCTGCTTGCTGCGAATAGAAACTGTTCATAAGCACTCCATGTATGATGGACTGTATATTTATACAGCCTCAATGTATGGAATGCTATGGCTGGATGCCGATTCTGGAAGCGTGCTTCAGAAAAGAGAGATCAACAGGGCAACAGGAAAGCTCATCGGCCAGGTGGAACCCACCAGGAATGCGCTCAACAGGCGAATACGTTTACGATCTTTAGACAGGAACCAGGTGATTAATGCGCAGATGGAGGCCATGATTGCGTAGAACACCAACATCTTTTGATACAACGTCATTCTGTTTACCTGAGCCGAAAAATAACCGCACGCAATATGCGTCATATGTTGACACAGATCAAGTTTTTTCGTTACATCATAACCACTTAAATACTAAGGATAATAACAACTGAGTACCTTGTGTAACAACGCCGGATAAAGCAAAACGGTTATTATTGATAAGATGCATATTAAATGCACTTTTTGATAAATCCATCCCCTCAGAAAGCAGTTTAATACCAGCAGGCTTTTAAGGGAGGAAACATGCTACGCATTCCGCAGAGTTGCATTCACACCCGTTCCACGCCTTTCTGGAACAAAGAAACGGCCCCCGCCGGCATTTTTAAACGTCACCTTGATACGGGCACGCGTCCGGGCGTTTACCCTCGCCTGTCGGTGATGCGTGGCGCAGTGCGTTATCTGGGCTATGCTGATGAATTTACCTCTGAGCCTGACAGCGAGCTCGTCATTGAAGCGGGTCGTTTCGGCGTTTTCCCGCCAGAGAGATGGCACCACATTGAGGTGATGACCGACGACACCCTGTTCAATATTGAATTCTTTGTTGAACCTGAGGTGCTTAAGTCCCTTTAAGCGCCCGCCAACATGAAGGAAACTATGATGTTACGTATTCCTGAAAACTTTGTTCATACCCGCTCGACGCCGTTCTGGAATAAAGAGACCGCCCCAAAAGCGCTTTTTACCCATCACAACACCAAAGCCGGCGTGTACGGTCGGTTGTCCGTCATGCAGGGTGCGGTGCGTTACTTTGGCTTTGCCGATGGCGACGCCACCGAGCCCGATCTGGAAGTGGTCATTGAGGCCGGTTCTTTTGGCATCTCCCCACCACAAAAATGGCACCGCATTGAGCTACTGACCGACGACACCTATTTTAATATCGACTTTTTCGCGGATCCTGCCGTCACGCTCAGCGGTGCGGGCATCGGTAAAGTGGTCAACACGCATAAGGAGTAAATAATGGGTAAGGCTACCTATACCGTGACCGTCACCAACAACAGCAACGGCGTGTCGGTGGATTATGAAACAGAAGCGCCAATGGAGCTGTTGAGCCCGGACGTCGCGGCAGATGTCGTGAAGGATCTGGTGAACACCGTTCGCGCCTACGATACGGAAAATGAACACGAGGTCTGTGGCTGGTAAGCTGAATCGCCCGGCACTGCGCCGGGCATGAGGGTTTAGTGTTTGATCATTACATGCCGGACTACCGTGTAATCCTCAAGTCCGTAGACCGACATATCTTTGCCATAACCGGATAACTTCATCCCGCCGTGCGGCATTTCGCTCACCAGCATAAAATGGGTATTGACCCAGGTGCAGCCATACTGCAACCGTGCGCTGAGGCGATGGGCGCGTCCGACGTCTTTTGTCCAGACGGACGAGGCCAGGCCGTATTGCGAATCGTTGGCCCAGTTCAGCACCTGCGCTTCATCCTCAAATTCTGTCACGCTGACCACCGGGCCAAACACTTCTCGCTGGACGATCGCATCTTCCTGCTTCGCCCCGGCCAGCAGCGTTGGCTGGAAGTAATATCCTGCCCCCTCTCTTTTACTGCCACCGGTGACGACGCGGATATGTCCAAGGGTTTTGGCTTCGTCCACGGCAGCACAAACGCGGGAAAGATGCGCTGCGGAGCTGAGCGGGCCCAGCTCGGTTGACGCATCGTCCGGCGCGCCCATTTTCAGGCTGGCAACGGCTGCGCCCAGCTTTTCGACCAGCGCGGGGTAAATCCCCTTCTGGGCATAGATACGACAGGCTGCGGTACAATCCTGACCAGCATTGTAGAAACCAAACGTACGCACGCCTTCAACCACGGCATCCAAATCTGCATCGTCAAAGACAATGACCGGGGCTTTTCCGCCCAATTCCATATGGGTACGTTTAACTGAAGATGCGGTATGCCCGATAATATGTTCTCCGGTAGCAATAGAGCCGGTGAGAGAAACCATACGGACTTTTTCGTGGCCGGTCAGCGGATCTCCTACGGTTTTTCCGCGACCAAACAGCACGTTCAGCACGCCTGGCGGGAAGATATCTTTCGCCAGTTCCGCCAGCTTCAGCGCCGTCAACGGGGTGATTTCAGACGGCTTGATGACGACACAGTTTCCCGCCGCCAGCGCGGGCGCCAGCTTCCACGCCGCCATCATCAGAGGGTAGTTCCAGGGCGCAATAGAGGCGACAACGCCAACCGGGTCGCGGCGGATCATTGAGGTATGTCCTTCGAGGTATTCTCCGGCAGCCAGCCCGTTCAGGCAGCGGGCGGCCCCGGCAAAGAAGCGAAACACATCGACCACGGCCGGGATCTCATCCCCCTGAACACAGTGCAGCGGTTTCCCGCAGTTAAGGGACTCCACTTTTGCGAACGCGTCAGCGTTGGCTTCTATCACATCAGCCAGTTTCAACAGACAATCGGCGCGCGTTTTCGGCGTCGTTTGTCCCCACTCTGTGAACGCGCGATCGGCAGCCTGGACGGCAGCGTCCACCTGTGCTGCCGACGCTTCAGCAATCTCCAGCAGCACTTCACCCGTGGCAGGATTATAAACCGCCTGCTTCTCACCTTCGCCGGTCACCAGTTCACCATTAATCAGCAATTGATTTTGCATAGCATCGTCCTGTTGAAATCGACATTGTTTTCGCTGTCAGCACACGTTCTGGCGGGCAGAAACGTGACAACGTCACGTTAACAATCCGCGCTCCCTTACTAAAGGTAGACCGCGCGTCATGTCGCTTCAGGAATTTTCATCAAGGTGTGACTGGGTGCAGCATCATTTCGCGGATTAACCCCGCCAGTTGGACGACCGCCTGCTCCTCCCGCTCGCCCCAGCCCCATGAGGTATTGAAACGGAAAAACGGTGTCCAGATATTGGAGGTGGAAAACATCTTGCCGGGCGCAATGCTGATTTGATGGGTTAACGCCTTCTCACTCAACCGCCCCGCATCCAGCTGTTCAGGCAGTTCAAGCCATAAAAAATAGCCGCTGTCGTTATGATGGATTTTGACGCCGGCAGGCATATGACGCAAAAGCGATTGCCAGGCCTGCTGTTTGCGTTCAGCAAGCGTGCGTCGCAGGCGACGAAGGTGGGCGTCGTAACGTTTGGTCGCCAGGTAATCTACCAGCGCCAGTTGCATGGGAGAGCTGGTGGACAACGTACTCATCAGCTGCAACTGCTGAATACGGCGCGCATGTTTTCCCGCCGCCACCCAGCCAATACGGAAACCGGCCACCAGACACTTGGAGAATGAGGAGCAGTGCAACGTCATATCCTGCTTATCCCAGGCCTTTGCCGGAAGCGGCTTTTCGCGGCCAAAGTAGAGTTCGCTGTAAACATCGTCTTCAATCAGCGTGACGTTATGCCGGGTGAGTAAGGCCACCAGCTGAGCTTTCTTCTCTGCACTCAGCGTGAAGCCGAGCGGGTTCTGACTGTTGGTCATCAGCCAGCAGGCTTTCACCGGATAATCATTTAACGCCTGCTCAAGGGCATTGAGATCGATGCCCTCACGCACGTCAGTGGCAACCGACAGCGCTTTCAGTTTCAGACGTTCAAGCGCCTGGAGTGCGCCATAAAAACAGGGGTTTTCAACGATAACCCAGTCCCCTGGTTCAGTCACAGCCTGCAAACTGAGGTTGAGCGCCTCAAGCGCGCCCGCGGTGATCACAATTTCATCCGGGGAGATATTCATTCCCTGCTGAGCGTAGCGACGGGCAATGGCATGACGTAAGTCGACGTTACCCGGCGGCAGGTTTTCGATCACGCTCATGGCGGTAGCCGTTTTGCTGACGTTAGCCAGCGATCGGTTGAGTTGCTGAAGCGGGAAAAGGCGCGGATCGGGAAACGCCGAGGCAAAAGGGACAACGGAGGGGTCGCGGCTGGCCTGTAGCACGTCGAAAATATAGGTGTTGATGTCGACCACTTCATCGCGCATCACCTGCGCGGGCGGTGCAGGCTGGTGTGTGGTCGGGCGGGCGGCAACGTAATAGCCTGACTGCGGTCTGGCAACAATGCGCCCCTGACTTTCCAGCATCTGATACGCGTGGCCCACGGTCATAAAACTCATGCCGCTGCTTGCCACCTGCTCTCGCAGAGAAGGCAGCTTATCGCCCGGCAACCATACGCCAAGCTCAATCTGCGAGATAATTTGTTGCGCCAGACGCTGGTATTTTTTCATCAGATTCTCCTTATTGCTGACAGTGTATATCAGCAGGAGAAAAAGAGAAGATTTTGCTAACTGTTATAGGAAACGCGGCAGATTACTTGCGGTACTCTGTAATGTGATTCTGAGCAGAACGCGCTGCGGCCAGGTGGTCGAGCGTGATCATCGACGATTTGCAGAAAATGCATTTCGCGCCGAACGGATTTTTGTCAGACACATCAAAAGCTGAGGTGCGGTACTGCGAGCCATGACAGCATGGGCAGCGGAAATGGATATAAGAAGTCATAGGATTCTCCTGTAAACGTAAAAACGTAAATTACTCATGAGCCGATCAGGCAATAAATGGTTCGATACAAAACTAATCGGAATGTAGATAAAGACCCAAGAGAGGCTGCGGAGAGGCACAACGTGATGAGAACTGCTTTATAAAACTACGTCAGATATTTATTTGGATTCAAAACCAGAAATCCATTAACGCATGTTGCTGGCGACAAAGCAAGCTGTTTAATGCGTAAAAATCATAAAAAGAAATTTTTTATTCTTCCTTGTTACCTATATCAGCCAGATAAAGTTCAGCTTTTCCCACAACTGTTATAGATAAATTATCGATTTCTGCTTCTGATATCTCACTTGCCGCCTCTCTATCATAACAGTACACCGTTTAACATTGAGGCAGTGCATGTTTGGTCCAGATGCGTTTCATCTTGCGCGAATACAGTTCGCCTTTACCGTATCCTTTCATATTATTTTTCCGGCGATAACCATTGGCCTGGCGAGCTATCTCGCCGTGCTGGAAGGGCTGTGGTTGAAAACAAAAAATCCCGTCTGGCGCTCGCTGTACCATTTCTGGTCGAAGATCTTCGCCGTCAACTTTGGGATGGGTGTGGTCTCCGGCCTGGTGATGGCTTATCAGTTTGGCACTAACTGGAGTGGGTTTTCCCAGTTCGCGGGCAGTATTACCGGCCCCCTGCTGACCTATGAAGTGCTTACCGCGTTCTTCCTTGAGGCGGGGTTCCTCGGGGTAATGTTGTTTGGCTGGAATAAGGTCGGGCCGGGGCTGCACTTCTTTTCGACCTGCATGGTCGCACTGGGGACCCTCATGTCTACGTTCTGGATCCTCTCGTCAAACAGCTGGATGCAGACACCGCAAGGGTATGAAATCATCAACGGTCAGGTCGTTCCGGTGGACTGGTTTGCCGTGGTGTTTAACCCCTCCTTCCCTTACCGCCTGCTGCACATGTCGATAGCGGCATTTCTCAGCAGCGCGCTGTTTGTCGGTGCTTCCGCGGCCTGGCATTTGCTGCGCGGAAACAATACGCCCGCTATTCGCAACATGTTTTCCATGGCGTTGTGGATGACGTTGATCGTGGCCCCAGTCCAGGCGCTGGTGGGGGATATGCACGGGCTTAACACCTTAAAACACCAGCCAGCGAAAATAGCCGCCATAGAAGGCCACTGGGAGAATCCGCCGGGTGAGCCTACCCCACTGCTGCTATTTGGCTGGCCGGATATGGAGCAGGAACGGACCCGTTTTGGCCTGGAAATTCCCGCTCTCGGCAGCCTGATCCTGACCCACAGTCTCGATAAACAGGTTCCGGCATTGAAGGAGTTCCCAAAAGAAGATCGCCCGAACGCCACCATTGTCTTCTGGTCTTTCCGCATCATGGCCGGCCTGGGAATGTTGATGCTGCTCCTGGGCGTGACGGCAATCTGGCTGCGTTATAAACAGCGCCTTTATACCTCACGTTCCTTCCTGTGGTTTGCCCTGCTGATGGGGCCGTCCGGGCTGATCGCGATCCTCGCCGGATGGGTAACAACGGAGGTCGGCCGCCAGCCCTGGGTCGTCTATGATCTACAGCGTACAAAGGATGCGGTTTCCGCGCATGGCGATCTGCACATGAGCGTCAGTTTGCTGGCCTTCTTCGTGGTTTACACCGCGGTATTCGGCGTGGGTTACAGCTATATGGTGCGTCTGATTAAAAAAGGGCCGCAGCCCCATGGATCCTTCGCGACTGAATCCGATGGCCGCCCTGCTCGTCCGCTTTCTGCCGTCACCACTGAATTTAAGGAGTAACCGTAATGGGTATCGATCTTTCCATTATCTGGTTCGTGATTATCGTTTTCGCCACGTTGATGTATATCGTGATGGACGGTTTTGATTTGGGGATAGGCATCCTGTTTCCGGCAACGCCGAATGCGGACGACCGCGACGTGATGGTCAATAGCGTGGCTCCCGTCTGGGATGGCAACGAAACCTGGCTGGTGCTTGGCGGTGCGGCCCTGTTTGGCGCCTTTCCTCTCGCCTATGCGGTTATCATCGACGCGCTAACCATTCCACTGACAATAATGCTGATCGGGCTTATATTTCGTGGCGTCGCCTTCGAATTTCGCTTCAAGGCCACTCCGGCGCACCGCCCGTTCTGGGATAAGGCCTTTATTGGCGGATCAATTGTGGCGACCTTTAGCCAGGGCATCACCGTCGGCGCGGTCATCCATGGGTTCAGCATCACTGGTCGCGCTTACAGCGGTGGTCCGTTTGACTGGTTTACCGCGTTCAATTTTTTCTGCGGTGCGGGTCTTGTAGTGGCTTACGCGCTGCTAGGTTCAACGTGGCTGGTAATGAAAAGCGAAAATGCCCTGCAACAGCGGATGCGTCAGGTATCGAAAGTGCTTCTGCTCCTGCTTCTGGTATTCATTGCAGTAATCAGTATCTGGACCCCTCTCGCCCAACCAGCTATTGCTGCGCGCTGGTTTACGCTGCCGAATCTGTTTTATCTGCTGCCCGTTCCTGCGCTGGTTGCGATCCTGAGTCTGTGCCAGTGGCGCTGCCTGAACGATCCTGCGAGCCATACTCTGCCGTTTGTTATGACATTAGGGCTAGTTTTTCTTGGCTTTAGCGGGCTTGGGATCAGCATCTGGCCGCATATTATCCCGCCGGACATTACCCTGTGGCAGGCCGCTGCGCCAGTCCAAAGCCAGGGCTTTATGTTAGTGGGTGCACTGTTGATCATTCCCGTGATTCTGGTCTACACCTTCTGGAGTTATTACGTTTTTCGCGGAAAAGTACAGCATGGGGAGGGTTATCACTGATGCAACAACCTGTATGGAAACGTTTGATGTGGCTTGCCATCATCTGGGGCGGCAGCGTTCTGGCGCTGGCCTGCGTAAGTATGCTCTTTAAAATGCTGATGGCCGCAGCCGGATTTAAATCGCACTAACTCACTGACCGGGTGCGCCGCCGCCCGGTCCCTTCCCGCACTTTCAGATAAACCCCATTAACACTCAGGAGGGTATGGTTACACTGAAAAAATATTTACGGTATTGATAGTTTGAGAAAAAAAATGAAAAAGCTCGCGGCAGTAAGTTTAATCAGCCTCGCACTGGCTGGATGCGTTAATCCTGGTAAAGCCTCCGTTCAGACCGAACAGCTAGAGAATCATCGTTTCGTTCTGGAAAATGTGGATGGCAAAGCGGTTAAAGGCGGGAAAAACCAGCCTGAAATTCGCTTCAGTGCGCAACCCAATATCAGCCTGATTAACAACATTGTCGTCTCCGGCACAATGTGCAACGGCTTCAACGGCCAGGGGAAACTGTCCGAAGGAGAGTTGACGGTCAAAACGCTGGCAATGACGCGGAAACTCTGCACCGAGCCGCAGCTAAATGAACTGGATCAGACCATCGCCGATATGCTACGCACAGGCGCACAGGTAGACCTGACCGAAGACCAGTTAACCCTGGCGACAGCCAATAAGACATTGATGTTTAAGCGAGTTGAATAACTCAGTAGCTTCCGCACGAACCTACGGCAAGCGACTGCTCACTACAGCGTTTGCCATTTGGCAATGCGCACATGCCGATGGCGGAGCCATCGAGCTGACGGGCAACGGAGAGTGAACCGCCGATCATTGCGCAGTTGGCCTGACCTGAACTGGACATCGCCGCCCGCATACCTGGCGTAACGTGTGCCGCTGTCGCCTGCTGTACAGGTTCATTGCTGCATGCCGACAACAGTAACGCGGCACATCCGACCCAAAATGCTGAACGCATACCTTCCTCCCCATAATTAACGCGAAACCTATGCATAATAGGCATCACGCGCCGCATCGTCGAGAGCGGATGTGCGTATTTATGCGCCCTGGTAACAATTTCTCGCAATTTTTTAACACGAATAGCCTACGAGTCATTGATACAGCGCATACCAAGGACACAAAAGCGAAAATCGTAAAACCTGAGCTTTGCTAAAATACACAGATAATATTCAGGGTCTGTCGTCGTTTTACAGGCCCCTCTTTTTGCGCAATGTAAGGGTGTTGTCCTATGCAAACTATTGACGGCAATGGTGCAGTCGCGTCTGTTGCGTTTCGTACCAGCGAAGTGATCGCCATCTACCCCATCACTCCCAGCTCCACGATGGCTGAACAGGCTGACGCCTGGGCTGGTAATGGGATAAAAAACGTCTGGGGCGATGTCCCGCGGGTTGTAGAGATGCAGTCCGAAGCCGGTGCCATTGCCACCGTGCACGGTGCGTTGCAGACCGGTGCCCTGTCGACCTCGTTCACGTCGTCTCAGGGGCTGCTGTTGATGATCCCCACGCTTTACAAGCTGGCAGGGCAATTAACGCCGTTTGTGTTGCACGTCGCCGCACGCACCGTAGCCACTCACGCTCTCTCTATTTTTGGCGACCACTCAGATGTGATGGCCGTGCGTCAGACCGGCTGCGCTATGCTCTGCGCCAGCAGCGTGCAGGAAGCGCAGGACTTCGCGCTGATTTCGCATATCGCCACGCTGAAAAGCCGAGTGCCATTTATTCATTTCTTCGATGGTTTCCGTACGTCCCACGAGATCAATAAAATCGTTCCGCTACCGGACGACACTATTCTTAATCTGCTGCCGCAGGCTGACATCGATGCGCATCGCGCTCGCGCCCTCAATCCGGAACATCCGGTGATCCGGGGTACCTCTGCGAACCCGGATACCTATTTCCAGTCCCGCGAGGCGACAAACCCGTGGTACAACGCGGTCTATGAACACGTTGAACAGGCGATGGACGATTTTGCCGCTGCGACGGGCCGCGAATATAAGCCGTTTGAATATTACGGTCATCCGCAGGCCGAGCGCGTGATCGTCCTGATGGGCTCCGCCATTGGCACCTGTGAAGAGGTGGTTGATGAGCTATTGACGCGTGGTGAAAAAGTTGGCGTGCTCAAAGTTCGCCTCTACCGTCCCTTCTCAGCGAAACACCTGCTCGCAGCCCTGCCGGACAGCGCGCGTGCAGTGGCGGTACTGGACCGCACCAAAGAGCCTGGCGCACAGGCTGAGCCACTTTATCTGGATGTGATGACCGCTCTGGCTGAGGCGTTTAACCGCGGTGAGCGCGAAACGCTGCCGCGCGTCATTGGCGGGCGTTATGGATTGTCTTCCAAAGAGTTCGGACCGGAGTGCGTCCTGGCGGTGTTTGCTGAACTCCGCGAGGCAAAACCGAAGCCGCGCTTTACGGTCGGCATTTATGATGACGTGACTAACCTTTCTCTGCCCTTGCCGGAAAACACCCTGCCCTCGACTGCGAAACTGGAAGCGCTGTTCTACGGTCTGGGTAGCGACGGCAGCGTCTCGGCAACCAAGAACAACATCAAAATTATCGGCAACTCTACGCCGTGGTATGCGCAAGGGTATTTCGTCTATGACTCCAAAAAAGCGGGCGGACTGACCGTCTCCCACCTGCGCGTCAGCGAACACCCGATCCGCTCGGCATACCTGATTTCTCAGGCGGATTTTGTTGGCTGTCACCAGCTCCAGTTCATTGATAAATATCAGATGGCCGAGCGCCTGAAGCCCGGCGGTATTTTCCTGATCAACACCCCTTACAGCGCCGACGAGGTCTGGGCACGCCTGCCCCAGGAAGTGCAGGCGGTGCTTAACCAGAAACAGGCGCGCCTGTATGTCATTAACGCCGCGAAGATCGCCCGCGAATGCGGCCTGGCGGCGCGCATCAATACGGTTATGCAGATGGCGTTCTTCCACCTGACCAATATTCTGCCGGGCGACAGCGCGCTGATGGAGCTTCAGGGTGCAATCGCCAAAAGCTACAGCAGCAAAGGTCAGGAACTGGTTGAGCGCAACTGGCAGGCGCTGGCGCTGGCCCGCGAATCGCTGTTCGCGGTGCCGTTGCAGCCGGTCAATGCCAGCAGTCCGAACCGGCCGCCAGTGGTGTCTGACGCCGCCCCGGATTTCGTCAAAACCGTCACGGCGGCGATGCTTGCCGGACTGGGCGACACCCTTCCCGTCTCTGCGCTTCCGCCTGACGGAACCTGGCCGATGGGCACGACCCGCTGGGAAAAACGCAACATTGCCGAAGCGATTCCCATCTGGAAAGAAGAGCTGTGCACCCAGTGCAACCACTGCGTGGCGGCCTGCCCGCACTCGGCCATTCGCGCCAAAGTGGTGTCGCCAGAAGCGTTAGATGGCGCGCCGGAAAGTTTGCACTCGCTGGATGTAAAATCCCGCGATATGCGTGGTCAGAAATATGTCCTACAGGTGGCGCCGGAAGACTGTACCGGCTGTAACCTGTGCGTCGAGGTGTGCCCGGCGAAAGATCGTCAGGACCCGTCAATCAAAGCCATCAATATGATGTCGCGTCTTGAACATGTTGAAGAAGAGAAAGTGAATTATGATTTCTTCCTCGACCTGCCCGAAATCGATCGCAACAAGCTGGAACGCATTGACATTCGTACCTCGCAGCTCATCACCCCGCTCTTCGAGTACTCCGGGGCGTGCTCCGGCTGCGGCGAAACACCGTATATCAAACTGCTCACTCAGCTTTACGGTGACCGAATGCTGATTGCCAACGCGACGGGCTGCTCGTCGATCTACGGGGGTAACCTGCCGTCCACGCCATACACCACCGACGCGAACGGTCGCGGCCCGGCGTGGGCAAACTCGCTTTTCGAGGACAACGCAGAATTTGGTCTGGGATTCCGTCTGACGGTCGATCAGCACCGCGCCCGCGTAATGCGTCTGCTGGCACAGTTTGCCGATAAGATCCCGGCAGAACTGAATGATGCCCTGCATGCGGAGGCCACACCTGACGTTCGTCGCGCGCAGGTTGCTGAACTGCGCAACGCGCTTCAGGGTGTTGAAGGGGCTGAACAACTCCTCACTGATGCTGACGCGCTGGTTGAAAAATCTGTCTGGCTGATCGGCGGCGACGGGTGGGCCTACGATATTGGTTTCGGTGGTCTTGACCATGTCCTGAGCCTGACCGAAAACGTCAATATTTTGGTGCTCGATACTCAGTGCTATTCCAACACCGGCGGACAGGCCTCGAAAGCAACGCCATTGGGGGCGGTCACGAAATTTGGTGAGCACGGCAAGCGCAAGGCGCGTAAAGATTTGGGCGTCAGCATGATGATGTATGGACACGTCTACGTCGCGCAGATTTCGCTGGGGGCGCAGCTCAACCAGACGGTGAAAGCCATTCAGGAAGCGGAAGCGTATCCAGGGCCGTCGCTGATTATCGCCTACAGTCCGTGTGAGGAGCATGGCTACGATCTGGCGCTCAGCCACGACCAGATGCGTCAGCTCACCGCAACCGGCTTCTGGCCACTGTACCGCTTCGACCCGCGCCGTGCCGATGAAGGGAAATTGCCGCTGGCGCTGGATTCGCGTCCGCCGTCAGACGCCCTTGCCGAAACCTTACTTCAGGAGCAGCGTTTCCGCAGGCTGAACGCTCAACAGCCAGAAGTGGCAGAGCAGCTATGGAAGGATGCGGCAGCGGATCTACAGAAGCGTTATGACTTCCTGGCGCAACTGGCGGGGAAAGCCGAAAAATCGACCAGTGAATAACTTTATGCCCGGCTTGTCCGGGCATTTTTTTGCCAAAAAAAGCCCGATGCACGTGCACCGGGCGAATCCAGAAGATCGGTGAAAATTGCCTCAATGTTCTGAACAATATTCACGTGAATTATGGATGAAAAAATCTTAAAGGCATATAACGGCGTGGAGGTTACCTTGTTTTCCACGTAATTAATAATTTTTATTTTGTATTGATTATCATAATTCATTCATGACATCTATCGTTATTTCAACCGCATCATTTAGTTTAGATTTTACTTAACCCGTAACAATTATATTTTATTCATCCGCCGTCAGAGTGATTTAGCATGGGACAGCTTTCCAGCCCGGAAAGTTCACGAAGTAATAAAAAAATAACTGCAAAGGAATAATCAAAATGCAAAGAAAAGTACTGGCACTGATGATCCCCGCTTTGTTAATGGCTGGCGCCGCTCACGCAGCTGAAATTTATAATAAAGACGGCAATAAACTGGATCTGTATGGCAAAGTAGATGGTCTGCATTATTTCTCTGACGACGCGTCTAAAGATGGCGATCAAACCTATATGCGACTGGGCTTCAAAGGTGAAACCCAAATCAACGACATGATGACCGGCTTCGCACAATGGGAATACAACATTCAGGCAAACAACACCGAAGGTTCTGACAATCAGTCCTGGACGCGTCTGGCCTTCGCGGGTGTGAAGGTGGGCGATTACGGCTCCTTCGATTACGGCCGTAACTATGGCGTCCTGTACGACGTTGAAGGCTGGACCGATATGCTGCCAGAATTTGGTGGCGACTCTTATACTTATGCCGATAACTTTATGACCGGTCGTGCAAACGGCGTGGCGACCTACCGTAATACCGACTTCTTTGGTCTGGTGCAGGGTCTGAACTTCGCGGTGCAGTATCAGGGTAATAATGAAGGTAATAACTGCGACGAGAATTTCTGCTCTACCAATGAAGGGACCAACAACGGTCGTGATACACGTCATGAAAATGGTGACGGTTACGGTATATCCGCAACCTACGATTTCGGCATGGGCTTCAGCGCAGGTGCGGCATATACTTCATCTGACCGTACCAACGATCAGGTAAATTACACTACTGCGGGCGGCGATACTGCGGATGCATGGACCGCAGGTCTGAAATACGATGCCAACAACATTTATCTGGCAGCAATGTATTCCGAAACCCGCAATATGACGCCGTACGGCGACAATGCAGATGCGGTGGCAAACAAAACCCAGAACTTCGAAGTCACCGCACAATATCAGTTCGATTTCGGTCTGCGTCCGGCTATTTCCTATTTACAGTCCAAAGGTAAAGACCTGGGCAATGGCCAGGACGATAAAGATCTGGTGAAATACGCTGACGTCGGTGCTACCTACTATTTCAACAAAAACATGTCCACCTATGTTGATTATAAAATCAACCTGCTGGATGAAGATGATTCGTTCTACAAAAACAATGGCATCGGTACGGATGACATTGTAGCGTTAGGTCTGGTTTACCAGTTCTAATCCCGTTAGCCCGCAGCGATCTGCGGGCTAATTTTATCGCTGTTTCGCCTGTTCTTTGCGAAAAGAGAGATAACCAATTACCCCGCTGTCGCCATCCATAGGGTGATTTACTCCATCCATTACCGCCACTTCCGGGAAGTCGAATGGCGTGACATTTTCCAGACAGGCGACATTCACACCATATTCATTGGGATTGGAACGTCGTTGATGGAACGTGTAAATACCGCAAATCGAACAGAAGAAATGGCGCGCCGTGCCGGTGTTGAAACGGTACTCTGTGAGCGTGTCCGCGCCCTGCGTCACCTTAATGCCCGTCAAAGGCGCTGAAACCACTACCGCCCCACGCATCCTGCAAAACGAGCAGCTACATCGACGTGCGGTATTCAGGCCGTCCGTCAGCTCAACCGTAAATTTCACCGCCCCACAATGACACTGTGCATGACGAATATCAGCCATTGTTATACTCCTTTTCTCACTAACTCAGCCGCTTTTAAAAAGACCTCATCTTCGACACCATCCCCCTTCTGCCTGCCGAGCCTTACCAGCTCAGCGACAATACTTTCACGGTTGATGATCTTCTGGGATGAAACCAGCCCGATAACGGCGGCACCAATCGCCAGCCCAACTAATCCTGTCTGCTCGTCTTTATTTTTCATAGAAGCGCTCCCTTGTCCCCCTCAAAAGCGTAGCAGGAGAAATGTAAAACGCGCTGGTACGCGGGAATGAGATCCGTGCTTTATCTCAGCTGTTCGCCAGGCAAAACAGTAGGGGTTCTGAGCGGTTATCAGACAACGTTGAAGAGGACAACATGAATAGCGGTGCGCATAGAGAGGCCGAATGGGTGTTAAAACCGCCTTCGAAAAGGCGGCAGGTCATTACTCTGGATCTTTATCGCCTGATTCAGGCGCTGAGCCAGGATCATCTTTCGGTTTTTTTCCATCCTTATCCGGGTTATCCGGGCTGGGATTATAATCAGGATGGTCACCATTAACGGGACGGTCAGTCATTTTCACCTCCGTTTTTACTGCGTAAGCTGTAAGTGTAGACAACCCTTCAGTCTTAACCAAACTTCTCCTGTGGAGCTCATTTGTAAATCGTGCTGGCATTCGGCGCTGCAATCCGTACCATACACGACACACTTTCGCATGCTGGTTTTTACCGGTAGCCGCAAACCCGTCTTTTATCGCTAACCAGATGGGGCACGTAAATGCGCAGATGGTGTATGAAATCTATGCTACATGGATAGAAGAGATGAACACGAAGCTGACGCTTTGAAATCGTTTTCCTCACCCTGTGCCCCATTTGAGATCTGAGTAACGAATAGATGCAACAAAATCAAGAAATTAACAAGAAAGAACAGTACAACCTGAATAAGCTACGCTGATTTTTCCAACTCATTGATATCATTTATTTTCTCAACTTATTCAATTAGTTATAGCATAATAACTTCTCCCTAAAGCTACCCAGACCTACATTTTCAGTGCCCTTTTTTTGCCCCTATTCCGCATTTTTGCCCCTAAATTTGCCCCTAACTTTACTCAGTGCGTACCTCATTTTCTCCCTGCCCTATACTTTCAGTCTGAGTGACTGGAGGTTTCTATGTGTGGACGTTTTGCACAAGCACAAACCCGTGAACAATATCAAGCTTACCTGGCCGACGAAGCCGATCGTGACATTGCCTATGACCCGGAACCTATTGGACGCTACAACGTTGCGCCCGGTACCAAAGTTCTGCTGCTGAACGAACGCGACGAGCAGGTGCATCTCGATCCAGTGTTCTGGGGCTATGCGCCCGGGTGGTGGGATAAGCCGCCACTGATTAATGCTCGCGTCGAGACTGCGGCCACAAGCCGCATGTTCAAACCTCTCTGGCAACATGGCCGGGCGATATGCTTCGCCGACGGATGGTTCGAATGGAAGAAGGAAGGCGACAAGAAACAGCCCTACTTCATTCACCGGGAAGATGGCCAGCCCATTTTCATGGCGGCGATTGGCAATACGCCATTCGAGCGCGGCGATGATGCACAAGGCTTTCTGATTGTAACGTCTGCAGCTGATAAAGGTCTGGTCGATATTCACGACCGCCGGCCTCTTGTTCTGTCACCTGAAGCGGCACGCGAATGGATGCGCCAGAACGTCGGGGGAAAAGAAGCAGAAGAGATTGTCGCTGACGGCACGGTTCCAGCCGACAAGTTTATATGGCATGCCGTTACTCGTGCAGTGGGGAATGTGAAGAATCAGGGGCCGGAACTAATCGAGCCGATTTCGTGAGCTGCGTATTCATATCTGTAGCCCATCGTCTATTGCATGATTGAAGAAGAACGTCGTCCGGCCCAGCACTTCAATCTGCTCCAGCGCTGCTCCTTATATCGCCTCTCCATCATCAGTTATGAGCGCCCTGCCCATTAGCTTGGCAAATTGTGTGTGGCCATCGCTAAGTATTAACAACACATCTCCGGGTGTCTTGTTCACTACAGGTTCGATAATCGCAAACCCCAAATCAGTTTCGAGTACACGACTATCGGCACCCATGTTGCACAATACTTCGGGAGTGGGCTGGCGCTCGACGTAATCGGAAGCGGGTGATGCAAATCCCATCAGTGAACCCTCCCCATATTGCGTAAGATCCAGTAACGATTGTCACTGCCGTCTGTCGTCTTGTTAGCGAAGCCTAGCTGGTTGCGCTCTATCCATGAATTTGCATCGGCCCTAGTGAAATGCCAGCTGAACTCCCGCAACTTTTCAATGAAGTCGTCAGTTCTCAGGTAACGATAACCCTTAGGGTTAAGCTGTATAGACGCAACGAAAGCAATTTTTATGTCTTATATGCGTGACATCATGACCTCAAAAAAGCACTGTGTATATGCACAGTATATTTTGAAGATGCGAATGGTCAATCCTAGTATTACCTATCAATCTTTTACAATGAGTAAGCCATTGAGATAATTGGAGACTACAAGATTTTACAGTGAACAGATGGCGACATCATAGATAATCGCCATTTTTTCTGTCTAGAAGATCTCCGATTAAAATCTAATACTAAATATATTTTTCATGTGCGATTAAAATTTACCCGTCACATATTTTATATTTTTTAATTAAAAAATTTTCCTTGGACTCTATGAATAGATAAAGCCCTCAACGATTAGCCCCATTGAAATCGGTTTTGCTAAATAATAATTTAACACCGACATTTGACAGATGACTCCCGCTGTTATATAGAGATCCTTCGGTAGTGATTATTTTGCATCCTTTATTATCACAAATAAAATCAACAGGTCTAATTATAGTTAGGTTTTCTTTATTAACGATTACAGAATCTAATTTCTTAGCAAATTCTATAGCATCGGTTTTCCCTTTGATATTTTTCTCGTATATAATACCGTCAAATTGGGGTTTAAGATCGGTTATTAATGATAAATACATTTTCTTTGCATCTTCAGTAACAGATGGGATAGGGTAAATAACGATTACATTGTGACCCAATGCCTGGAGAGTTACAATATTCTTAGAAAAAGACTGCCATACCTCATCCTCATTGGCTCTAATGCCATAGCTCAAATTATTCCTACCGTCTTCCAGAGGATTGTTTGTTGCAAGCTTACCCTCCCGGAAGAAATAATAATTTGCTGAGATAATGATATTCTTTCTTTCTTTGAAACTTTTTATAATATTCCATCTACGCTTATTAACTTCAACGCATTCTGGTACATTACCAAACCAAAAATCATTTACGAAAGGGCATTGCTCATAAGTTAATGACATAAGCCCATGTCCTTTTTCTAAAAGTACCTTACTCAAATAAAAGTCTAAAGTACCTGCGTAACTATCACCAATTGTAACCCACGAACTATCACCGTTAGAACAGGCATCATAGGGATCTCTCAAGAAACATGACTCGCTTATTATTCCACTCCTCAAGTTCGCACCAGGGTTGCCCTTAAGCCTACGAAACTCAGGCTCTGAAAAGTTCATATATATATTTTGGGCTTGTAGGGACAACCTTGATATATCCCCATTAGTTGCATGAATATAATAGGAAAAAGTCATTATCATGATAAACGATGTAGTTGCCAGTATTTTCTTGTATAAATTATAACCACCCTTCCTGAAAGGTTTTTCTATAAAATAATATGATATCACTGCGACTAATATGGAAACAAAAATCAACGCCAAGCCAGTGAAAGTGTTTATTTCATAAAATCTTATTCTATAGAAGGCAAAGATTGGTTGATGCCATAAATACAAAGAGTATGAAATCATCCCTATAAATACAACAGGCTTGATCGAAAGTGTTTTACCACAAATGTCTTTGCTGTGATGTGCGAATATTATAAAAAGACACGTACCAATCACAGGAATCAGTGTTAAAAATGAAGGATGGTCTATTTTATCACTCATGAAAGTCAGTGAAAAAATTACCATAGCCATTCCTAGAAATGATAAGTATTTATTACTTCTCCTACCTATAATTGCTACCAAACAACCAGAAAGCAATTCCCAAGATCTTGAAGGTAGCAAATAAAATGCAGCATTTATATTATATTTGGCTTGATAAACAGAAACAGCAAAAGAAATAAACCACATTAAAAATACAATCCAAATGACTCTTTTTTTGAATAATTTTAACATTAAAAAAAGAATCGCAGGAAATATTAAATAAAATTGCCATTCTACAGACAAACTCCATGTATGCAAAAGTGGTTTTAAATCACTTGACTCGGAGACATAGGCATCCTCGCCAAAAAAGTAAACGTTTGATACAAATAGAGCCGAAGCTATTAGGGTTTTACCATAAATTAAAAAGGCATCTGGAAGTAATATTCCGTATGCAGCATAAGAAGCTACAATCAGCATAGCAAATAATGCTGGAAAAATCCTTTTTGCTCTGCTGTTATAAAACCCCCAAAAACTAAAACTATTTGATGCTTCTGAATTAAGAATAATTGAAGAAATTAAGTAACCAGAAAGCACAAAAAAAAACATCAACCCCTAAAAACCCTCCAGGTAAAAGGAACGCGCCATTGAAACTTAATTTGGCATGATATATTAGAACAGCAAGTACTGCAATGGTTCTCAGCCCATCTAATTCAGGTCTGTAATTTATTTTGTGTTTCATTAATTTTATGCGTAAAGTAGTGTGTGTAGTGAAACCTCACGAGTATCATTATTATTAAAGAACAGTCAAGTATTTCATATAGTTTTTGTAGGGTTTATCCCAATTCTTTAACATTTCCATAAGAACTTCTGTGCGACGTCGGTACGTAATTTAATCAAAAGCCAATCAATCAGCTCAAAAAACGCACAAATCCTCGAGGCTGAGTACCCATCTTTATTACTGAAAATCTCAAGCTCTCAGAATATTTAAAACATGAGCCCAACGTGTCCCCCCCACCAAAACAATCGCATTTATTTTTGAGCAATTATTTATAAAGTCACTTCAGTCTTAAATCATTTTAGCACCATCTATGCATATTCCATTTCACCTTTAAATAAAATTTAATTTCTCATCGCGTTTTCAAGATCATCCAGCCTTCTGAGAAGCTGCTTAACCACGGGAACAAGATAAGCGGCACCAACTTCCCCAGGATCGATAATTTTTCCATCCTCGAATGTCTTGCTTTCACCGCTTACTGGGTCAATTACGGTCAGTGCTGATACCGAGATTAACTCCGAATCGAGAGTCTCAATATTTTGTGCGCTATACCCTACCTTTATCTTTTCAGGAGCCCATTTGAAGGTATATCTAATAGGTTTTAGTCCTGATATGAAGTCAACCGCCTCCTCTTCGGTAATCTCTCTTATTATGTTTTTAACGCGCTCGTCAGAAGCTGACGGAGTTATGTCACCATTTGCCGTGCTAATAACGCCAGACGAGTTTCTGAAAAGCCATCTATTTTGTTGTGAACCTGTACTTGCCAGCGCTGGCCCACTGCTACCAATGCTGTTAGCATCAATCCAGTAACCAAAGGATGCACTGGCCGCATAAGTAGATGTTGCCACAATGGATGTAGTGGCTCGCACTATGGCACCGACTGTAGTCCCGGTGTAACTTACCAGCGTACCTGTGGAATAATCGGTGTCAGTCCACAATTGGGCGCGCCCCTTCAACCCACGTATCAAAGTGATATCTTCGTTCTCTCCAGATTTTGCCGCGTAAAGATTAGTGCGAGCGATATCGGCATCAGTTGCCCCGGTTCCGCCGTCCGAAACTCCAACCGCCCCATTGCTCCGTTTCTGGACCAGTTTGCCGATCGCCGGAATGGTTACACGAGCACCGTTGATGGTAACGGTGATGTTCTGGTTTGCTGAGGTGGTGGCGAACGTCTCCCAAGCGCCGATGTTCTCGTCATAATCGTTGATCAGCTGAGACATGCTCTGCGCCAGGCCGTCGACCGAGAGACTATCAGTAACAAGAATGCCGTACTTCTGGCCGCTCAGCGCCGGAGACGCTGCGGGTGTAATCGTCAGTGACGTCGCACTGTTGATGGCCGTGATCTGAAACATCTGTACCGGGTTAGAGAGAACAAACAACGTCTGGCCAACCCGAATCTGGCTGGCCGGTGCCGTCCAGTTCGTGCCGGTGCCGGTGGCTGTATTTCCGTTAATGGCAATGGTGCCAGTGTTATAAAGCATATTTTCTCCAGGCAATAAAAAACCCCGCCGGAGCGAGGTTGATTAAAAAGACAGTTTATTCAGACGTACATATCGGGAAGAACGGGAAGATTCAACGGCGTTACAGTGTCATTACCAAAAATTGCATAACGCTCGCGCCCAAGATATTTCCCCCCCTGAACTGAAGCAATGCCGTTCTGTATTTTTATTCCGAACATTCGATACACGTACATGCCATTCACTTCGTGAGCCATCAGCCCGAATCTCCCCAGCGGAACATAGCCGCTACCGATGCTCACGGCGCTTGTCGAAGGGTTCCAGAGTTGGTTCAGATATACGAATGGCCGTTTTGTGGTTGAAAACGTACAGGCACCGGCAGCATTGAAAATATTGAGGCCGGTACCAGGCTGCGGCGCTACGCCGCTGGCGAAGATAACGATGTCTATCGTACCTGTTGCGGGGGCGTCATCATTCGTGGACGGAGGGCTGAAGAACCTGACCGTATTTCCGTCGAAGTCAATCGTATTGCCGCTGTTGCAGCGTCCAAAAACGATATATTTCGACTTGTCATAACCTGCTATCGAGGGAACCGCCCAACCCCCGGTCGGAACATTAACGGTACCCTTCCAGATACACTGGCCTGACTGTGTGGCATTGGTTATCGAGGTGAAGTCTGTACTGTTGCTGATGAGCAAGCCCACCCCACTTCGCTGACCTGTCGGGAATATCTGCCATAGGCTTCCCGGAAACGTGTAAGTGCTGTCCCGTTCGCTGATGCGGTTGTCTTTCATCGTTGAGTTCTGCGTGACGCGGCCCCCCGATATGGTGACCGAGTTCATCTTATGAAGCAGCCCTGAATCAAGGTAAGCCGTAGCGTGCGGGATAAACAGCACCTGCGCCCCGGAAACATAACCAGTGATGTCCACATACTTTGCTTTCTGGTAGCCAGTATCAAAGCTGCCACCAAAAGACGGGCATCTCAGACCCGCCGTTATCTCCATGCGCTTTCCGCCGTCATTAAGTTCTATCAATAATCCTGTCGGCATCTTATGTCCATGTCCCCAGTACGATCCGGCCACCACCAGGAATGTTGACGGTTAAACCGTTGCCATTAATCACTGTTGTGTTGCCGGAGCCATTGAAAGAAAAATTACCGTTTGTGGCGTAAATCGAGCCGCGAACGGTCACGTTGTTGAACGTCGCGTAGCCTGACTTGTTGATGTGCCAGCCAACGTTCCCCGTGCCGTCCCAGGTTGTGGACTGGATGTAGCTGCCGATTTTGGTGTTGTCGATAGTCCCTTCACCAATCACAGTATTTCGGATAAAGGTCTGCCCGTTCTGGATAACGAACGGAAGGGTCACCGTAGCTCCGGCCTGGTGCGTTACGGCGAAGCGGTCAGCCAGGAAGATAACCTGCGACTGCATACCAGAAGGCGTATTCTCAACGCCGATCCCCATCCCAGCCGCGTAATACTGACCGTTGCTGGATAACCCGACCTTGATGCTGTACATCGCCTTCAGATCCCCGTTAACGTTCGCGATGGCCTGAGCGTTAGTGGTAATGGCTGAGGTATGTCCGTTGATGGTCGCCGTGATGCCGTTTATCTGCGTGGCGGTGGCCTGCTGGTAATCGGAGAAGGTCTGGTTCAGGCTGTTTATGGATGCCTTGTTGCCATTCACGTCAGTCTGCAAACTCAGCAGCGAACGCGCCGTTGCCTCCTTCTCGTTGACGATCACCTCATCAATGCGGTCCAGCTGCGCGCTGTTACCGGCGACCGATGCAGACAGCGTTTTGCGCGCAGCCACCTGCGCCAGGTTGCCCTGAATAATCGCGATGGCGGAGTTCTTCACTCCTCCCGCCATGCCGTCCATAGACACGCTAATGCTGTCGATTCGCTGGCCCAGCGCGGTATCAGCAGTCGCAACGGTCTGCTCAAGCTCTGAGAGAGAAGACGACACATCCCCAACCGTGCTGGAAAGCTCATTAACGCTGGTCTGAACCTTCCCGATGTCCTGCGCGTTTTTTGCGATTTCCTGCGCCTGCAGCTCAAGTTCGTCGTTGGCCTGTTTGATGTCGTCAGCCATGCCAGCAATTTTTTCATTGCTGTCCACCGCATTCTCGATCAGGTCTTTGAACGTATCGGAGTCTTTAATTTCCTCCAGAATCACATCTGTGATGTCGGAAACATCGATGCTGGCCTGTCCTCGTACCCATTCTATGTAACCTGATTCGTTGCCGCTGCGGTCCACCAGCTGCGCGCGGTACCAGAAAATCTGCCCAGCCTTAAGGCCCATCTGCTGATATTTGCGCTGCGGGTAAGGCACATCGGCCAGCAGCATCGCATCGTCCTCGGTACCGGTCAGGCTGTACTGAATTTCCGTCTTCAGCGTGTCGTCGGTATTCGCCGGGAATCCCCAGTTCAGCTCGATACCGAATACCACGTTTTCAGAAGCGATGAAGCCAACCGGCTTCGGTGGGTTGCCCACTTTACCCGTCAGCGTTTTCTCTTCTGAATAGCCCCATCCGGACGAGATTTCTGCGGCATTGATTGCGCGCACGCGCACCAGGTAGCGCCCGGCATAAATCCCCGGGACGTCGAATGACGTGGTGGAGGTGCGCGGCACGTTAACCCAGTTCCCGTCGTTGCGGCGCCATTGCGCTTCATAGGCGATAGCGTTCTGCGCCTGGTCCCAGCTCACGCGCATTGTTTCGACGCTGATATTTTGCTGCACCACAGAAAACGAGCTGATCACGATGTTCGCAGGTGGCGACTGGTTGCCCGGCGGGATCACGCTCACCGGCCGCTGGTCAATGATGGCTCCGGTATCAATGCGATCGAATTTATCCGGATCGTGATTTGCACCGACAATTGTGAACGTGCCGTCATTATTATCAGTTACCGTAATAACGCGATACTGCTGCGCGTAGAGCTCATCAGACTCAATGACCCATACGGCCTCAGCCACAGGCGTTTCACTGTAAGCGGTCGTAACGGTAACTTTATTGCCCGTTATCGACTGAATGGTGCGTGACTGAGAAACACCCGATGGAAGATTGACAATCATCCTGTCGGCTGCCGAAGCATCCGGCGCCCTGTCCAGCGTCAGCACGCGACCATTCACCGCAGAGATACGGCCGCCCAGATCGCGCCCTGAGAGATTTCGGTCCGCTACAGCAATTACATAGCCAGGCTGTGGAATGTTGCCATCTTCCCCTACATTGAAAGTAACAACGCGATCTTTGTTGTTGGTGAGGATCCCCCATCGCCCTTTCCGGTTCGCTTCCGACTGACGGGTACAACCGATCGCAGTTATCTCAAGTTGATTAAACCCATAACGCGCAACCAGCGCCTGCTCAAAAACAGGCTCCATCGCATCAGAATATGCGTTATCAGGATCAGACCAGGACACCAGCGCATTGGTGTAACGGTTCTTTGTGGTGCTGCTGGAATATGTAAAACGCCCTTTAATAACGTTCGCATGCGTGTATGTAATATCAACATCTCTCGGCATGTCCGCCAGCGCCACAATCTGGTCGTCGCCCCAGTAGGTCATCCCACGGAAGATTGCAGCAAAATCACGCAGGACCGTATAAGCGTCGTTGCGTTCCTGAATGTACACGTTGCAGGTATAACGTGGTTCTGTACCACTTCCGCCTTTGCCATCCGATACCATTTGGTCGCAATACTGTGCAACCTGGTAAAGCGTCCATTTATCTATGTTGGCCGTTGTAAGACGATCCCCAAGTCCGAAACGGTCGCTAACTACCAGGTCATAGAAAATCCATGCAGGGTTATCGGTCCAGGCCCATTTAAATGTCCCAGCCCACGTACCGCTATAAGTGCGGGTTTCGGGGTCATAAGTATCTGGAACGCGGATAACGCGGCCGCGGGGCTCGCAGGAGATCTGCGGGATAGAGCCGTTAAACTGGCTGGAATCGAATTCGATATAGAGCAGCGCTGTATTTGGATAGCGTAACTTGGCGTCAATTACCTCAGTAAAACTCTGCAGCGACATCGTGTCGCCGATCTTCGCGCTGTTGGCATCAGAGGTAATCTTACGGAGTCGGATTGTCCAGGTACTGCCAGCCTGAGGTAAATCAATACGGTGGCTGCGCTCGTAACCTGAAGTCGTTTTGCCGGTCACACTGGTATTGAGTACCGTCTGCCATGTGCCACCATCCGTCTGCAGGTCAATCGCATAATTAACCGAGTAACCGACCAGATCGCCGTCGTCCTCCTGCTTGAAAAGCGAAGGCCATTTCAGGCGCAGGCGAACCGCTGAAAGCTGCATATTGGTAAACGTGCGCGTCCACGCTGTAGCGCTCGATACCTCAGTTCCCACGTTGATTTCGTTTTCGGTACCGGGTATGCCCTGAATATATTTTTGCGCCTGAGTTCCCGCGCGAAATTCCCACGTAACGCCGCTGAAGTTTTGAGAGCCGTCAGCATTCTCCAGAGCCGTTCCGTCCAGGTAGATATCTTTCGCCGTCAACTGCCCTGCAAATTCACCCTCACCTAGTGCAACGAGGATTTTCGCCTTTGCTATAGATTGCAGATCGTCAGGCTGTTCCGTAGGGGTCCGGGAATTGGAGTTACCACCCTTGCGGCCTGTAATCGGGGTAGAAGTAACCATATTGCACCCATAAAAAAAGCCACCCTGAGGTGGCTAGATGAAAGATATTTTCGTAAGTAAATTCAATACCAATCTCTGAATGTGTATGTTTGTTCGGTTTCACGAAGGTTTCTCCCGACAATTTTTGATAAAGCTCGAAAATCTGGCTTTATTATTGGGATAAGACTTGCTAAATAAGCAGGGCGATCATTTATAACCCTAACAACTTTCGCCCTTTCACCAATCATCTTCATTTCAATATTACTTTCAGCTATATCAGGAAAACAATTCACAAAAGAATCCATTTCTTTCAAGACATGATCCAGTAGAGAAATAAAAAGCTCTGTCAAATGAACATGATGAACTAACTTTTCTCCTTCCAAATGTAATAGCACAAATTCTAGACTAACTTTACGAGGATCGGCCTTTTGCTGACGACAGATAGTTTGGATTTCCTTTTTTATATCCTCCTCGATTGCATTCCTTTTGTGCAGAACAAACAGAATATAATTATAATTATTTACAAATGCCTTTACCCTCATTAAATTCCGCCAACTTTTACCGAAATCTTCCATTGAAGGTTCAGATGGAACAACGCGAACAATCTTTTGATTAATCCAGCGGGAAATTTTTTGCATTATTGTAAAATTACACGTTTGCTTTGGCTCGATAAAATAATACCTTGCGATATCGACACCTAACTTCTTTCATCAAGCATAGTAAATGGAATTGAAAATGCTCTTTTATATGGATCAACCTCAGTCAAACCAATGTAGTTAGATTTTATTGATACTAGCGAATTCAAAGCTGAAGTTACATCAGACAATAATTTATTTGCCAAATCAAACCGCTCCCTCTCAATCCTGTGCCGCTCCTGCCTTTTATTAAAAGAATAAGCCACACCGGCACCAAGTAGAGCTGAAAAAAAAGCAACAAAGAATGGAAAAATATAGTCCTTGAGCACATCTCCATCTTGCTTGAGCTCCAAAATGGATCTAGCTATGACTAAAGCATCTTGATTCACGATTAATATCCCTATTACAACTTATTCCATATATATAACATCTTTAGAATTGGTCTTCCACATAGATACCAGCGGAGATAATCGCGCCACCTATACGGCGCCGGCCGTACAAAAGTGGTACCGGATTGCCCTGAGCTGTCGTATTTGTGACTCCACCAAAGGCATAACTGGCTTGGTTATCCGCAGATTGCTTACTGGCGAGCCCGGTTGTCTGTGGAGAAAGCATCTGGACTACGCCTCCGATCGCCATTGATGCCCCAATCCCCGCCACAGCGCCCCATCCACCAGCGAAAGCGGTACCACCAATCCCAATCGCGGCCCCTCCCGTGACGAACGCGGCAACAGCGACAAGGGCAACCCCGAGGATTGTCTGAAACACCCCGGCTCGCTTACTGCCGATGATCACCGGCGCGATGCGGATTTCCTCTGAGCTCCTGTCCATACTGAGCTCATCGTTTAAGAGGTTTCGTTTCCCGCTAAATACCGCATAGGTTAAACCTCGTTGCTTACTGGTATTCAGGAAACGCTCAAAACCCGGCACGATAATGCTCAGAGCGCGGATGGCCTCTTTAGGTGAAGCTACTGATAAACGATATTCACGCCCGAAGGTGGCGCCTAGCACGCCGTACAATCGAATTGTGCGGACCGGCTCAACATTGAGTAATGCAGCCATTTTCCCCCCATAGAAACTGCCACAGGCGGTTACCAGAAACAGTCTTTAAAGCGCAGTATTTTCATTGTGCGCTCACGCCAGTAACCGCCATAAGGTACGCGCTGGCTCAGATGCCCATATAGGTGATGCAGTAGCATGTTGCCTTCCAGCAAAATCCCCGCATGATTCCACTTATCAGCCTGAACCTGCATGATCACCATATCGCCAGGTTTTGGCGGCCCGTCGAATTCACGGAATCCGCACTCATACCAGCAATCCTGATAGAAGTTGTCCGGGTAGTCGTTTTCCCACCAGGGGTAATCGACCCGGTAATCGTGAAGCTCTATCCCATGCGTTTGCCGGTAATAGCTCATCACCAGACCCCAGCAGTCGAAGTGGCCAAGCACAAACGGGCGCTCCAGCAGCGGCAGTTCACCACGCGGCTGGATGGTCCGTAAATCCCCCTCCGGCCAGCTCACGATATGCCAGGGTAAAAGGGTTGCATCGCATTGCGCTTTATCCAACTCGCTCGGTTGCGTCGTGGCATTCGGGTGACTGTGAGCGATGGCGATCACCTTCCCCCAGTCTTCTGCAACTGCATAGTCTTCGGGGCAAAGTACAAAATTGTCCTCCGGCGCTGCGGCAAGATTCCGGCACGGGAAATAACGTTCAACACGGCTTTTCTGCGCCACCACGCCGCAACACTCGCGAGGATACTCAACTGCAGCATGGGCCATAATCGCATCGATGGTTTTCTGACGCATATCAGCTCCTGATCAAAGACGTGCACGGAAAACCACCGAACGATAGTTCGTTATTTTCGCCGAATCGAAGTTTGCACGCCCTCAGCGTGCCGTTGCATTCGTCCAAAGACGGATCGCTCACCGGGTTGTTGTTTTTATCGAAATAGCGGGTTCCGGCATAGTCGCAGCCATCGCCGGTGCGATATTTATTCCGGATACACCAGGTACACAGAGAATGAAGTTGACGTGTAGGGATCATCTTTCCCTGTAACGACATCGGGCTATCGAGCACGAATTCGATACTCTCGCCCGGAATTTCGCTGGCTTTGCTATCAATGTAAAAAACTCGTTTTCTGACCTGTTGCGGATCAGCTGTTGCGTTACCTGCAGGGAAGTTCTTCGCATCGAGATAGTGCGAATAGGTGTCATGGATAGTGACTTTCGCCTGTAGCATATCGTCATAGGCAAGGCACAGTGCTGTAATCTTGCTATCGATATCTGCAACCGTGAGCGTTGGCTGGGCACTGTTGCCGTCTGTGGAGGCTTCTAGCCCTTCAATTTGATACGGCCAGGCGGCATATTCTTCCCCCTGCCACCAGATGCTTTTCGCCTCCAGCTTTGATTCATCACCACCAGCGGCGGCGATTTCTTCTTCCGTGTGCGGGAGGTTGTACGCGTGAAATCGCAGTACATCATCCACGCCGAACGTAGAGCCATCAACTTCAATAAGCCGGACTTTGTTGCCGGGCTCAAGGTTTTGATAGTCTGCTGTGATCATGGAGCGTACGCCTGTTTGAATGTTGCGGAAATGGTCAGAACGTTGCTGGATAAGGGCTGTGACTTGATTGATTCGGCCTCAATCCGGTAGAGCCCTGTTTCGCCAACTGGCGATGTCCAGATAAATGACTTCGTGACGTGAGAACGAAAGAACTTCAGGGCCTGAAGCATGTCCGCTTTTTTCCCCGTCAGTGTGACAGGCCATGACTGCTTTTCAGGGTTAATGCCTTCCCCGGCGATCTGCTCATAGCCATCGCCAAAGGTTGCTGAGCGCGTTTTATGGGTAAACGTTCCTTCCATTCCCGCCTGTATCTGTGTTCGCCAGGTGAATGTTTCGATTGCCATGCTTTCTCCGGGCATAAAAAAACCGCCGAAGCGGGTTATCGTGATTTGGAAGCATTCCAGATGAGCCCTCCGGGCCTTAATTGCTTCGCAATACCTTCGCGCACTGACTGATCAATAGTTTGCTTATAGGCTCGGGACATCGTATCGCTACCAGCGTTTGTTTGCTGTTGCGGGCTCTGGTTCTGCACAACAACAGACGTTTGCACCGTCACATTCCCTGAACCAGCGGCCTGTAATCCGTACATCGGTGCGTTTCCGACGTAGCCGCCGTTTGCATAACCTTGAGCGCCCCGCATAAGCGCATAAAGATTACCGACACCCAGCGCACTGGTCGCTTCCTTCGTAAAGACAAACTCACCTCCATGAACTACACCTTTCGGTTGATATTTACCGCCATCACCGGTGTAGCAGCCGCTATCGAATCCTGGCACCAGACCGCCACCAGAAAAACCAAAAAACGCCCCGATACCCGTTCCACCAAAGGCTGACTTCATTCCATTAACCAGAGCCAGTTGCGTCAGCATCTGGGCGATGCCCTTCAGGAAGGTAGTCAGGAAATCTGAGAAGTTAGATTTACCAGTAGTAAAAAAATCGGTGAGCGTGCTGGCCATCCCAGTGAACGCATTGCTGGTAATCGTCTGCACCTGCGAGTAAACATTGGTCGCGCTGTCCTCAAATTCAGCCCAGCCCTTTTTCGCGCCAGTCAGCCAGTCGCCACGTAACCGGTCCTCTGCATCATAGTAATCATTCGCCGCTTTAAGCTGGTTCTGATAGCCCTCGTCGTCAAGTGAACCTCCAGCAATCTTCCAGCCAGCGGCAAGCTGACTTTTCGCGAGTTCACGTTGTGCCTGACGGTCACTCATCCCGGCACCGTTCACTAATGCAGCCTGCTTCTCTGCCATCTGCGTGACGTATTTCTGCGAGGTATCCATTCGCTTGTTCAGCTGTTCCTGTGCGGTAATCTGATCACCTAACAGGGCTTTCTGCCGTGCCAACTGAAGCACCTGGTCTTTACTCGCCAGCAGGGCTTGCTCCTGCTTTGTCAGTGAACGTGAACGCGAGGCCTCTTCCAGCACCTGAAATTTCGCTTCAGTCGTCCACAGATCTTTGCGCTGCTGGCTGATAGTGTCGTTCAGCCCTTTGTGCTGCTGCAGCGCGCGTAATTGTGCCTGAAGCGCCAGCAACTCGGCCTGGGCAGCATCCGTGCTGCGATCGCCAGCCGATAATGTGCCCTGCTTGCCGGTTTTGGTCTTTTTACCAAAAGAAGCGACTCCTTCCCGATCCTTCTGGGTGGTTGCGGTACTTATCTTTCTGGTCGTATCGAGGTATTTACCTGCACTTATATCAGCCGCATCCCAGTCTTTTTTCAGCTGAGAAATGCTGTCGCCATAAGCGCCGGCCATTTGTTCGTTGTAGTCCTGCCATCCCTGCAAGGTATCTGTTTTCGCCCAGTCGGGAACGAGGTTAATCGCGGCAGCGATAGAGGAAGAAATGATCTGGTTCAGCTTCTGGAAAACGATCGCAACGCTGTAATAAATTGCGTTGAATTCCTTCAGTGTGTTTGATGCCAGCTCTGCTACCCACTGACCGATACTCTGCATGGCCTCAGACGCCCAGCCCTTGATATCCAGCCACAGGCGACCAAACGGTGTCAGCGAGTCGTAAGCCTGCTCTCCGCGTTTTGCCATCGTATCGCCAAACAGGTCCATAGCCTGCGTAACTGCCGCGGTCTGGTCCTTTTGCTTCATCAGATCGTCAACATGCTTAAGTTGTGAAACGGTCAGGAAATTATATTGTTCGTTGAGACTCTGCAGCGCTTTAACAGGGTCTTTTTCGATGTCCTTATAGGCTTTGGCAATGTCCTGCGCCGAGACTATACCGGTCTGAACCGCCAGCGCCGTGGAGCCCGCTGCTTTTTCAAGTTGCTGCTGTGTCAGCGATCCCATGCCAACCAGCTCAGTCATCAAACTCTGAACGGTTCCTACAGTAGCCCCAGTAGAGGCAGCAATAGACTGAGAGGAAGCCATAATCTGGAGCGCTGACGTGCCGGCAATATTGCCAGTCCTGATAATGGCCTTGTTGATTTCGTTGTAAGCGGTGAAGTAGTCCGATCCCGCTTTGGCCGCAATCAGTACAGCGCCAGCCAGGCCACCAATGGCCACTCGGGCAGGAGTCACCATCGACAACATTGCTTTCAGAGCATTGCCCACACCGCCAAACGAGTCACGGAGCTGCCCGCCCTGCTGAATAGCAACCATATAAACCGGCATACCGGAAGCCAGTGAAGTCACAATGTCGGTCATTTGCATCGGGAGATAACGCATAGCATTGCGATATTGGCCCGCGCTGATAGCCCCAGACTTCCATGCTTCTTCCTGCTCTTTCAGCTTTGCGATCATTGGTGCAGCACGATCGGATACGCCGAGTTGGGCAGCTTTTAGCTCTAACAGTTCTGCGCGCGTTTTTCCGATTGCTGTGACCTGCTCCTCCAGCGAATCGATAAAGGTTTTGCCCGCTGCAGCTGCCCGCTGCGCTGCCTGAGCCTGCTCAATGCGAGCCCGCCCCTCTGCGGTCTCAGACTCCATTACCTGTGCCAGTTTTGCCCGCGTCGTCTCAAGCACGCTGTTGTAACGAGTAAAATCCTCGTCTCCCACCAGCCCTTTACCACGAAACTTCGCCAGGCTCTCCTGGATAGTGTCCAACTCATCCAGCGCCTTGTTTACCGGACTAATTTTATTCAGCAGGTTTTGCAGTTCCTGCCGTTGCTGTTTCAGGCTTTCGCTGTTCTTCTTCTGGTTATCGATGCCGGTGCGGAACGTACTGTTCAGGTCATCCGCTTTACCTGCAGCAGCGGTCGCGGTCTCCTGAAAGCGATCCAGTGCCTGGTTACCACGCTCCAGCTCAGTGGTATTTACGCGCAGGGAAATCGTGGCGATGTCGTTACTCATTCCGCCCTCTCTTTATGCATAACTTTTAGTGCGGTGCTCTCCATGATTCGGATGTCTGTAAGCGCGGTTGCCTCGTCGTCGACCTGGTGCAGGCGCATCACCCAGGGCAGCACATTGTAATCAAGCCCTGATGCGCCTCCCATGCCCGTGCGCCACTGCGTACTGACAGCCTGAAACACCAGGAATGATGGCCATACATCTGGCCAGACGTCGATGTATTGATCGTCGTAGTCATCCGCCGTAAGCCCATAGGGTGCCAGGTCTGCCGCTGTGGGTTCAGGCGTATAGAATGCAGAGGCAACCGCTATCAGTTTTTTTCGCGCTGCCCCATCAGTTCGCGATAGTAGGTTTCAGGGATAGCCTTCATTGCAGCCGGGTAGTTTTCCAGCAGCAACGACAGATTTTCCGCGTTGAATGTATCGGGGAGCGCCCAGCCAGAAATAATTTCCATTAGAAAATCAGTGGCGGTTTTGCCTTCCAGTTTTTCCAGATCAGCCAGCTCTTTAAGTGGCTTATGATTGAACGTGAAGGTCAGTACGCCATCCTCATCACCAGCGCGCGGGATCGAGACGTTGGCCTTGAAGGTTGGTTTGGGCTGAAGGGTGAATTTAGTCGCCATTGATACCTCTTAACGAAAAAAGCCTCCGTGATGGGAGGCATGGAATGGTGAAAGCTCTGACGGGTCAGGCGGCAGCGTCAGTCACCTTGTAGAACGTCATCGCCGGTGACTGCAGGTTCAGCACCACACTCACTGTCTCTACCTCGTTAACTGCAGTAGTTGGCGTATCATCAAAGGACGCCGTGGCCGCCCAGTAACGGTTTTCCTTCGCCTTCGGCACGTACATGTAAGCCGCCACGGTCTCTTCGTCTTCGTCCAGCTGGCGCAGCAATGGATATACCGGGAGCGTGGAGTCATGCGCGATCGAGTAGGTCTGCGAGACTGCGGATTTATAGGTGTTCAGGTTGCGCTGGCGATCGTCGCTGAGGAACTGAATCTGCGTGGTGTTCTGATCACCACCGGATTTCGATACCTCTGTGATTTGTGGCAGTTCGGTCCATTCTTCAATTTTGCGAATAGAGCCGGAACCGCCGCCCGCCGCGTATTTGTTTTTGTTGGTGGTATTGATGTTGCGAAGAGTGACAGCATTCTCCGCAATCGCGTCGATTTTCGCGATAACGTTATCAATACCCGACCAGTTGCAGTTCACGTGAACGATATCGCCGACCGCAATATCGTCCGCGGCGCTGACGGTGATCACCGTGTGCTCAGCATTCGTCGCGCCGGTGAAAGTAATGGCCGGGCCGTAGCCCGATGCCAGATAAACATGAGCGCCGTTAGGCAATGCAAAGCCCATAATGGTTTCTCCTTCAGAAACAAGATAATCGGCGTTAAGCCGGTCAGGTGTGGGATGTCAGAGAGGGAATCAGCTGGTAATGTCTGCCCGATAATTCAGGCTGACAGGAACGGTGTAGGACACAGGTGTAGGGACGCCGCGGAATATGCCAGGCGCGCGGCTAATCCAGCAGGTAAAGTCTTTGCCTGCAATTTCCTGCCCCTCGGGGAACAATTCCGCCACTCTGCTCGCCAGGGCAACGACGGAGGTACGGCCGGAGCCGGCTGGCGCCACGACATTAATCTGGTACACGCCAGAATAAGTCCGGCAGCGCAAGCCGAGATCGATTGTTCGCGGCGTAACGGGCAGATCGTGAACGGCCAGGTACATCTCGTTAGCAGGAGGTGTAAACGGCACGTTCTCCCATGCAACCGAAATGCCCTCGGCATCAGCCCAGGCACCCAGTCTGGCGGCCAGTGCAGATGCAATATCAGGAATCACTTAGTCACCTCCCTGACAGCTTCCTCAAAGAAGCGTTGAAACTCAGCTGCAGTTATGCGGACCATGCCGCCCGGAGCCTGTGTGGAATGCCCCATTTCAAGCGGGTAGGCATAGGGCACGTTGTTGCAGTAATAAATGGCCTTCATCCCGACTTTGAAGAGCGACAGCGTGTAGTTCCCGGCCGCTTTTGTCAGATCACCTGTCTTATCAACCCGGCCTGTCTCGTCAGTCGTTGGCGCATCAAAGGACACCTGCCAGTTACCGCGAAAGCGTCCGCCCGTATACCCCGGCGGTGCTTTGATATCCATCCCATCCAACACCCGGGCTTTTTTCTTCAGTCGCCCGGTTTTGGTCAGGTTATCGGGATTGGCCCGCTGCGCCTCGTTGTGGTCGTAAACAGCGCGATTATAGGAAACTGCTGTCTGGTTAACTTCCCACAACTCCGGGTTGCCCACTGGGGACATCAACACCAGTTGGTTAAGAATTTTGATTCCGACGGCGCGTACCACTGCTTCCTGATTCGTTTTCGCCTTGTTAACGAAAGCCGTGATTTCAGCCAGGAAAGCCGCGTTCTCGCCCATGCTAAGCCCTCAGTTGCGCTTTGTAGCAGAGCACCAGCACGGCAGGTTTTGCCGGGTTCGGTTTGACAACACGGTAGGCTGTGCCGTCAATATCAACCACATCACCGATTTTAATTTCCTGCTCTGCCGTAAAAACGATCTGCACATCGCCGTTAACGATTACCGTTCCATCTATTTCGCCTGGCGCGTATTCGGTCTTCACACCCACAGCAGTAAAACGGACCGCTTCAGTTTTATGCTCAACGCCGCCGATAACCGTTACCGAGCCTTTACGTGTGACGTTGTACGTCGCGCCGTTCTGCCTGAGCATGCGGGTCGTTCTGGCCTGCATACGTTGGTAATCTATCGCCATATCAGGCCCTCTCAGCAAATGCATTGATGGCGTAACCACGACCACCAGCGAGGTCGCCCAGCAGCGCCATAACGGCAGGATAGGACGGCGTGAAGACTTCACCATCTGAGACCGCATAGGCCATGGTGACAGCACCTTCCACACGTTCAGTTTTCACAGCGGCTTCGCGCACGCTGGAGAGTAAATCGCCGTCGATTGCCTCTACCGCCAGCATGCACTGTGCGGTTATAACCTGCCGTGGAACTTCATCCGGCGGGAAATCATGTTCATCCAGAATGACATTCACGCGTGGCCATGCCAGCGGCTGGCGTGGGTCTGTTTTTGAGCCAACCCAGTCCAGACCTTCCAGGTAATCCATGGCCTTAATCAACAACGATGTGAGCTTGTCAGGCAGTTCAATGCCGCGTATTTCCGCAAATGAGGCAAGATCCTCTTCACTGGCGTAGCTGTTGGCATAAGGAGAGGTGATATCGGTATTGACCATCGATACATCCTGTTTATGGGGCTTTCGCCCCATTCGTTATTCACCGGAAGGCGCAGTGAAGGTGATCTCTTCAGTGGTTTTCGCCACTCCATCTACAGTACCGGTTACCGTGAAGGTTCCAGCTGCGTCTGATGTGAGTTTCACCGTTGCACCACCAGCAGAGCCGGTTTGAGAACTGGCCGTGCTGAGCGTGCCTCCTGTAGATGTCCACGCGACGGTTTTACCGGATACACCGGAGCCATTTAGCGTGTACTTCAGAGAAACAGTTACCGCGTCTGTACTGTCAGCAGTTGCGGAGGTTTTATGCGCTGACAGCGTTACTCCCCCACAGCGGATTCCAGTTTAATCAGCACGCCTGCCGTAGATTTGTTGCTGGTGAAGTGTTTCTTCCAGTTGCCCGCAGTGCCGATGGCGGTCAGGTCAGGGTTATCACCTTTGGCGGTATCCCAGCTGTAGCCCAGCAGATCAACGTTCACCACGCCTTCAGCACGATAGCCAACCGCAAGGTTTTCCTGATCGTTGATATCGTAGGAACGGAAGCCCGGCGCCTGAGACTCGGTGACAGTAACCGCTCCAGATACCAGCCCAAGGATCGCATCAGCGTCCATGGTGTCAGTCACCAGCACAGGTTTACCCAGGGTGCCTGGCTGCCCGCCGTAAACCACCACGCCCGCCTCTTCGTAGATTTTGTTGGCAATCGCCTCATCAACAATGTCGAAGTAAGTGGCAGAGTGCATCACGAACAGAACCACGCGGTTAAACTTGTCCCCGTACTTGCGCAGGCCGCGCGTCAGGGTCTTCTTGCCGTCAGTTTCGATATCGGCGGTGACCACCATGTCCGCGTTAGCGCCAATCGCCGCAGTCAGCGCTTTCAGGCCGTATTTCACGTAGCCTTCCAGCGTGGCATCTGCGACATCAACGCCGATCACTTCGGAGAACTCATCAACGGAGCGGCCACGGCGTTTAAAGGCCTCTTCCGTGGTTTCATACGGGCCGTATTTCCACGGTGCTTTGACGGATACCGCTTCACCAGCTCCGATCTTTTTACCTTCAACTTTGCCGTTAGAGTTCACATTGCGCGATTCAATGGAACCACCAACTTTGTAGAAAGCACGCTTACGAAAATCGCCCTCGATCAGTTCGTTATCCAGCAAAATCGCACCGTTGGAGGAAGCGTTGAAAATTGCCAAGTTGTCCTGGCGGCGCTCGAGGAAAGCGGTCTGCGCCAGATCGTCATAAATAATCAGGTCACTATTAACAGTGGTAGACATGGGTTAATCCCTTATTTCGGAAGTTTGAGGAAGGCCTGTTGGCCATGCTTGCGGATGTAGTCCGCTTTGTCGCTGGCGCTCATTTCGGAACGTTTCAGGCTGCCACCGCTGTTTGATTTGTGTCCGCCTGCGCCGGTGCCTTCGGCGCGCGGGAACAGGTGCGGAGCCGTCTCCTTAAGAGACTCCGCCCACTCAAGCGGGCTTAGTGGGGTTTTGCCGTCTTTACCGAACAGAACATCGCCATTTGCATCAACTGCTACGGCCTCGCCCTCGTCGTTGAGCTGGAATGTGCCTTTGGCACGCAGGATCAGATCGTCTGATGCTTCCGGCAGCGCGCCCGCTTTAGAGGCTGCTGCACGGATTGCATCCCCAAGGACCCGATCCCGAAATTTGTTGGAGAACGCTTCAGCTTTTTCCGCGCGCTCGTTCGCCGCTTTGATCTGCTTATCAACGTCAGCACGCAGACGCTCGGTACGCTTATCCAGCACCTCGTCAATTTTTCCGGCGGCGATAAGCTTCGCCTCTTCATCGTCAGAAAAACGCTGGAGAATGCCGCGTACAGCGTCTGGATCGATACCGTCAAAGCGGGACAGGTTTTCTTTCTGCTGTTTGATGGTGCCCAGCAGTTCAGAGTTTTTCGATTTCAGGCCAGTGACTTCACTGGTCACACGCTCATCAATCAGCTTCTGGATTTCGGGGGTGATTTCGATACCACCACCACCACTGACCTCACCGCCGCTTTCAGGTGCGTAATATTTCAGAAGCATGTTTCGAATTAACATAATTTCCCCTCGGGATTTTGTCGGGCCTCGCCCATAAAAAAGCCCCGGCGGATGCCAGGGCGTGTAGAAAGTGATGGTTGTCAGGTTCAAGCGCCTGATAGCTGCTTAAGACGCTCCAGGCTGATCCACTCGCCTTTGTCAGTGAACATATCAACCAGGTCGATTTCACTCGCGCGGAACAGACGTCCACGCTCGGCACCCAGAACCTGATCCTGGCGTTGTGCCGACTGGCGTGCGAGCCATTCCAGATATGATGTTTTCCCCGGTACCTGTCCATCCATGCTGGCACGAGTCCCCTCGTCCATCTCGTCGATATCGATGCCGAGTTCGCGCCACGACTTGAGAATCAGGGTTTCAGTAGATCGACAGCAGAAATGAATCTTCCCGGGTCCCTGCAGGTAAGGCACCTTGTGCCCGACCGGTTTGTTATCCAGGGTGTAACGCAACAGGTCACGAATAATGCAGTCGTGGCTGGTTTTATTGTCCAGCGTAGACAGCCACTGCTTACCCTTCACGATGTCGCTGTTGGCGCTGGTGAAGCTGTTGCGCGCGGTCGCAGCCAGATGATTCACGGCTGTTTTAGCGATGCTTGCTGCGTTTGCCCTGCTCATCTGGAGCGCGCCGTCGCGATAGTCTTTATTGGCATGACCGCGCACGCTTCGGGAGATGGTTTCAACCGTGTCGCCAGCAAGATAGCCACGGCGTACAGCGTTTACGATCCGCGCCATCCTGTCCGATTCCAGATTCTCCGCCCACTCACTCAGCAGGCGCCCCTGAAATGGCTGAGCCATCGCCGCGGCATAAACCATATCGGCGGTGATTCTCTGTAGCGGGTAGCGTGCCAGCACCTGTGAGGGAAGAAGGGAATCGAACAGGCTCAGCTGATAACTGACCTCATTCCTGGAAAGCGCAAGCAGTTCCCCTTCCAGCCCGGACTGCATCGAAGCGACAGCATGATGGTTAAGTTCGCGTACGCTGCCGAGCAAGCTTTCCAGACGTGTAACCGTGAAGTTATCAGCCGGAAGCCGATCCAGTGCATCCAGCAGGCGGGCAGACAGTTCTGCGTCCGTCTCGTTGAGCAACTTTACCATTCGGTTTGCCACGCCTGTTGCATAGCGGCTTAACCAGACGGAATGAGCTATGGCCTCATCCCGCAAACTTTCGTTGACTGTTCCCATATCAGCCCCCGGTCAGCGTGGGAGCCTGGTTGCGGAGCGCATCAATCACCTCGTCCGGGCTGTCGGCCGGGTCAATGAGATCAAGCTTCTGCAGCGCGCGAATCATATCGCTATCGCGCAGCGCACCGGACTGCCAGGCGTTGACGATTGCCGTCACCATGCCCGACTCAGCAACTTTCGCTATGAATTCCTGATTGATGGTGTAACTCGTCGACTCTCCCTTGATGCCGAGGTATTTTGCACACCAGCCAAGCGCCAGTGTATAGGCCTCAGATACGTTTGAGACGCAGATACCGAGCACCGATGTTGATGATGTTTGCTCACCGCTCGCCTGCGTCGCAGTCTTCGCCGTGGCGTTCTGCTCAATCAGTCGGGCGCCCAACTGCACCATGTAATCGCGCTTACTGTCCATGGCCTCTTTAGCCAGCATGTTCGGTTGCGCCTGGGCATAACCAAACGAGCCCTCCCTGGGAAGTAAAAGCGGTGATCGGGAACCAATTTTCACGCCCTTCTTCTCGAGATGATCGCGCCAGTTGGTATCAAGCCCGGTCATGTACGGCTGCACCTGGCCACAGAACCACACGCTGTCCTCATAGTCAGCGCTGTTCCGGTAATGGCCGTGGTTTATCTCCACCAGCGCAGCCAGCGGTGAATCATCAATGGTAGGATCGTTGTTCTGAGCACCGACAAAGGTGAACGGGATTTCGTCCCAGTAGTCCTTCCCTTTTGGCTTAGGGTGATACTCACTGTCAACGGTATAGGTTCCGCTTGCAGTGCCACCAGCCCGGCGCCATACCCGGCAGATGAACCGCCCTTCTTCCAGCGCCAGCTCGCGGTACTGGATTTCATCCTTGTAAGCGTAACCATCCGGCTCTTCTACGCATTCGCGCAGGACCACCAGCACCAGTTGATCGCGCCCATTGATACGCTTCGTCCGCCAGTTAATGATGTTCTCTGCCGGATAGCGGAGAATGATCGCTTCGTCTGATGCTTCTGCATAGTCAACATAAAGCCCATCACGAGCCACCTCCAGCACGTTCTCGACCACCAGCTGCGACTGCTGATAGATGCTGGTGCCGGCCCCGTCAGCGTTATCCAACAGGTATTTAAGCTTCTCCGGACCGTTAAACGTGGGATCCTTGCGATATGCCATCCCAAGCATGCCGATCTTCGTGTTGCCGGCAATGGCATAGAACACCGCGCGACTCAGATAGTCTTCGTTGCGTTTGCGGTTACGCGTGGATTTATCGGTTGGGTCAAGATAAGGCAGATATTTATTACCCGCCGCCTTTACGGCCTCAGCTCCTTTGCAGAAGTCCCTGTATTTCCGCCAGGCAGCAGAAGCCGCCCGGTGTTCTGGTCGAACCTAGGTGATGTCGTCGTTTGCCATATCAGAAAGTGGTGTCCATGGTGATTGAGTATGCCGGTTTCACGATCGGGTAATCCTTCACGATGAAGTACCCACCAGCATCATTGGGGTGATCGTTATCAGCTGATTTGTCCGGTTCGCCATTGGCCGCCCAGATTTGCTGCTCGAGGCTCTCGGTGTAAACCGGGCAGTTCTGAACGTTCACCAGATAGCGGCGTTCGCCGTTGGCGTTGCAGAACATGGCGTTCATAGAGTTGATGCGGTCCTTAACCGGCGGGTTGGCATCATCAACGATGACGCTGAATCCGGCATCGTTGAGCTGGGCAATATCGGTCTTGCTGGCGTTCTGGGATTTGCGGGAGTCGCCTGAGGCATCCGGATAGATGTAAATCTCCCGGCTCTTCACGTAGCGACCGTCCTCATAGCGCCAGAACTCTTCCTGAATGCGCTTTATCATCGCCGGCGTGTCGTAGACCTTCACCAGTTCACGAACCGCACGCGGAAGGCCGTTACGCTTTACGTGAACAATCGCGGCCATTTTCCCCACGTTGAAGTCCATACCGATAAACAGCGGATCCCCGTCCTGAATCTCGTCAGAACAGTTATTCAGCTTGCGGTTAAATGTGTGGTAAATGGTCCCGCTGTTAAGGTTGGTGAATTTCCCTCGCAGGTATGCCTGAATCAGTTCATCCGGATAAGAACTCAACAGCGACGGGATGTAATCCGCGGGCAGGTTCTTAGCGTTATCGAATGTGCTGGCCTGTATCAGACCGTACAGGGCCGCAAGCTCTGGTTTTTCACGCACCGCCTTCACGAACTGCTGGTAGACGAATTTGAACCCCTCCGGCGTGGTCGTAACATCGATGCCGTTACGTAACCCATCGACGTTGTAGCGCATACGAGCGATGATTTTTCGCCAGGCCTGCTGTGCTTTTGCCGCCGCCATGACGTCCAGCTCATCCACCATCGCGTTACCGATTTTGAAACCAACTATCGAGCCGGGTTTCTCCATCGAACGGCAGATGGTTGTCCCACGGTATCGTCGCCCCTCGTAGAAGTGAACCTCTTTGTTCCCCTCGTTGATTTTGACGCTCAGCCCCCAGTCAAAGGCCACCTCCTCAATCGTCGGGTAGAAGATGTCACGAATCTGCGGGTACGTCGGCGCGAAATAACCCTGGTTGATTTTAGGGTGCTCCCACATCCCCTTACAGATGCCGCCACACCCTACCCACGTCTTACCGGAACCGAACCCGGCAACATAGGCTTTAAACTTGTGCTCCATCGCGAGGAAGCGCGCCTGAGGAATGTTAAGTGTCGGGCTGATCCCCATCGTCTGCCCTCGCATCCACTACGTTGATATTGATCTGCACTGGGGTTGGTTCATCGTCCTCCCCCTCACCGGCCAAATCTTTACGGAGTTTCTCAACCTCCAACTGCCGGCGTTCGATTTCGATCTGCTGGAGACGCTGAGCGAACTCGCTATCCGCCAGGCCAAGCCGTTTCATTACGGCTTCGAACATACGCTCACGGCTGATAGCGGTTATCTCGACGCCGTTCTTTCCGATCTTTACGCCGGAGTAAGCGAGTCGCGAGACTGGCGAGAGTTTACGCGTATCAGCGAAGTAAGGCTGGCCGATACCATCGCCGTTGCAGCGTGGGCAGGCAGGGTTAGGCTCACGATTATGGTCATAGCCATAACCACCAACATCAGCGGGCTCGCGACTTTTCCGCTCAAGCGCTTCGAGTCGTTTCTCTTCGAACTCCACCATATCGCGCCACTGGTACTGGTGACCGAAGCCCCAGCAGTAACGACACGCGCCGCGGCGATACTGCGATAGCTGGTTTGCATCGAAGGTGGCAAGCTGCCACATCTGCGCGAGGACTTCATCGGCACCGCCAAGCGTGCGCGCAATGGAGGCTTTCTGCTGCTGCGCAATGGCCTGGGCAACGTTAGGATTCGTTATGAGCTGGCGACCGTAGTTTGGGTCACTATAACCAGCACGTGCAGCGGCAGCGGTGGCGTTGTTGTCCTTCAGGTACTCCGCGACAAATAAGCGTTGCTGAGCCGTAAGTCCATCATCATCCATCAGCTCATTTGCGCTTTGTTCTTTCTGCGCACTGCGCACTTTTTTCTGCGCAGATTTTTGCGCAGTTTGCGCAGAAGGTTTTTTGATATATCGACGGGCGGTAGCGTAATTCAGTCCCTGCGCTTCACACCACTCCTTCGGTGATACGCCGGTTGCGGCATGTTCGGACAGGAACCGTTGCTGAAGCACGCCCCAGTCCGGTTTAGCCATAAAATCCTCTTTAGTTTTCTTCGTAAATGATCAATATTACTTACAATACGTTAATAATGAAAAAGTTGAGATTATAATGACATATAAAGATGAAACAAAAACTGAAGTAAAACCAAGCACTAATGCCATTTTTGATGAAAGCTCTAAAAATGAAAAGAACAGCCTCGTTGACTCCCCTGAAAGTGAATTAATTAGCACTGCGCTGACGTCATCGAACATAGGGGAAAAGAAATTTAGGTGGATATGTTTATTGCTAATAGTCTCAGTTTTAGCAAATATTGGTTTTACACTCTGGGTTTCACAAACCGACCCCTTAAAAGGCATCGCTTTTTATGCTTCAAACTGGGCTGTTACCGGCGCGATTATTGATTTCGCCAATTTGCCTACTGGTAAAGAGAAAAATAGTATCACGGGCATCCTTAAGCTTATCCCTGCGCTGAGCAGTGCTGTTCTCTATTCTGTTTTGCACTATATAGGTTGATAATACTTGACTAAAAATGGAGAGGCGCTTTATCAAATCAAGCCCCCTCCAATTAATTTCAAAAAACCACCATTTAAAATAATCATTGAGAATATTGTGTTGATTGTATATTTTCATTATAAAAAAAGATAATCTTCGGTTGTTTGTCATACCCATTATTATACCGATAAAACCGCCCGTAGGCGGCTTGATAGCCACAATTAGATTCTAACTATCTGAGCCACAACCTGGGCATAAACGATAATTACCCTCATATTCCTCATGCTCATCCAGCCACACTTCGAATGAGCTAACTTCAGGTACCATACAGTCAAGATAATCATCAAATCGATCCATCATTACAACATCGTCATAGCTCTCAGCATCGGCCTCCCATAAAGAGACAAGATAGAATTCTTCACCACGGTCACAACATGGGAATGCTTTTGTTCACTCATTTTTATCTCATTAGCTAAAGCCATTAACTTACTTCAGCAAAGGATTTATGCACATTCCAATATCAAGACCACCGGCAGACTAGCGTTGTAATGGCTGCCACCTATCGGAGCATTTCCCCTTATTAACCCTCACCACGGTATGCTATACCTGCTCGCCATTACGCGACTCGGGGCAGCATTATGGCTGCTGCATGGCCTTATGGCTGCGGTCAACCCGCTTATTGCTTCAAGATCTTTAGCCCATCCACAAGTGAAAACAACCTGAGGAAATTCTTAATATCCCACGCTTACGCTTGTTGTTATCTGCCTGGCTGCCAGGCTATACATGACTCTGATGCGGAGAATGCCAACTCCGGGGAACATCAATAAAAAGAGCAACGAAACTGAGACTCCTGTAGCCCTCTCTGAGAGGGCTTTTTTTTGCAAAAAAAGCCAGCTCGGACAGAACTGGCTGGGTCTAGCAGTAAGTAGGTATTACTTCGCACTCATTTCGACGTGTACCCTATTCCTTTAGTCAAGCATTCAGATGCCGGGTGCCTCCCGGTGGACTTGCATCACTCTGCAAACCCGCAACGTTACGTCCAGCAGTGACTGGTTGCCCCTCCGCTCAGGGGGATTCATCTGTATGGCAGAGATATCGAATCACTCGTGCCATTAAAATGTAGCTGACAGACAAAATAAAGTTGTGAGCATTGTTAAAATTCTTCGCTAATCATTCATTCCGCATACCCATCAGGCATTAGAAGAAAGTAGATTTTCGTTCCTTTGAGTTATTTATTTAATACACCTTTTTACTTTTGAGAAATGGATTACATTTACATTCTCTTGTAATGATGACCCCTTTGGTCTCCCTTCCGAATTGCAGGATTTCATTTCGGAAGGGACTTTTTTCCTTTCCCGCCTTGATAAATACTCATTGTTTTCTAGACTCTTACATAGACTTTGCTATGTCAGGTGAAGTCGTCGTTCAGGACTACCCGTGTGCTCAAGGATGAGCCACCCTGATTTGTTCAAGCTTTTCCCTGCTAATTAATCATCTGCGCCACAAGAATTGTCCATTTGTATAACAGAATTCTCAATATTTGCTACGGTTAAAGTCCAGAGGAGAGACTGTGTCCGAACCTCAGGGATGAGGCTCAATTTTTCCCGCAATTTGCTTTCCATGCTTTGTTATGCGCCAGGATGTCACGCTTCGTCTGCTTATCCAGTACATCCCAGTCGTGATGCGTACCGTAAATGGGTTTAACCCAGTCGCATGCAGTGTCCACCACCTCAACCCTTACGGGTCCATTTGTCCCGCAGCTCGCGATCAACATCGACGCCAGGCATATGGTTAACAGTCTGATGTACATTGCTGGCCTCTTTCGTTGCTTCTACCCGGCGTTCGGCTACCGTGACCGTTGCCGCTGCGTTATCTTCTGCGCGCTGCTGGTCGGCTTTCGCTTCCGCTTTGCTGGTGCCGCGAATATTGCCTAGGCCAAAAGCGCCGGCAATAGCGGAAATAACCAACGCGGCCAGCCCGATTATCGTTTCGATCCCCACATTCACCTCACACCAGAACGGATTTCGCCAGGTTAAACAACGCGCTGCGTTTATCCAACCCGTTTTTGCCGCCATTGATAAGAAGCGTCACGCGCTCCACGTCGCCGGAATGAAGCAGGCAACCTCGGGAAACATAAAACCATGCAGCTGAGCGCGCGGCGTATTCATCCTGTTCAAGCAGCTCCGGGTGGGTAACAAGTTCCAGTTTCAACGCCTGGCCACAACTGCGATAGTTGCTCAGGCCGGTAATCTGTTTCAGCCCACGACCGCGATATTTCCAGCCATCACCGGCAACCTGATTGCCAAGATGTTCTTTTCCCCACTCTCCACCGTATACCAGATTGGCGATCGCTTTCTGGTTTGCTGGTTGCGTTGTCGTTCTGCCAAGTGCAGCGGCTTGCTGAGATGTGATGCGGTGGCTGCCGAACGTCGGCACCAAGTTTTCTGCCGCATAATTAAGATTTTCCACCACACAGGTAAATCTGGAGCTTTCATGCCCCATCTGGGCAATAAACATCGCCTGATCAAGCGGTGTGGTTATGCCGTATTCCTTCATAGCGGCGTCGATATGCGGAAACCAGCGCGCAGCTAACCCGGCGCTGATACCAGCCGCCTTCTGAAATTGTGTTTGATTCATTAGTGCCTCAGATGATCAACCAGACGTGCAACGTTGCCTTTGACGGCCACCAGCACGGAAAGGAATATGATGTTTGCCGCAATGGTGGCCCATGATGAATGCGGGTAAATCCCACACAGGTACGCCAGCGGTACAGCGCTATAAGTGACGGTAATCAGCCAGGCAAAACGCGAAATCCATGGCCGATGCCGCGAATCACCGCGGCGATAAAACATCAGAGTAATTACAACTCCGGCGCAGAGCAGCGCGTTGATAGTTGCTGTTGGGTCATTTAGTACCACCTGAACCTCCCCGGCGCGTTATCAGCGCCACCAGCGAGCCAATGTCCTGCTTGTTCAGGAACGTAAGGATTTGAACGGCTAACGCAGAAGCTATTACGGCACCGATAGCATCCAGAGGCTTCTCGGTGTACCCCGTCCAGGATGTAAGTTTTGAACCCAACAGCCCCGAACAAAGAATGCCGACGATATACGACACGAAGAAGTATGCCAAACGACGTAACACACTTAGGTCAGCCGCTGTCGCTATGTAAAATACGGCGCCCGCAAATGCACCAAAAACAACACCGTAGTCAGTTCCGGTCAATAGACCGTAGACACTGGCTCCAGTCAAAGCTAAACCGGCCAGCCCCGTGCCGGAAAATGGATCGGACATCGGCCCCCCTCATATTGCTGTGAATCCTCTCAGTAAATTTGAGGGGAAATAAAAAAGGCCGCCCTTAGGCAGCCTGTGTTCTTCGAAGTATGTTCACAAAGGTGGGGATATAGGTCCTTCCAGAACGACCGCTTCACCGTTATGGCAAAGATCGTAGCCACGAGTTAGATGCCAGACGCCTCTGATTATTTTTCCTGTAACCATATCTTCAGTTTTACCGTGCGAAAAGTAGGCGATCTGGACACAGTCATTGTGTCTAATCCAATAATATCCCTCTTTCATAATTCACCTCTTAAATTGTTTCATTTAGAAGTGTATATGACGATTCAGAACCTGGTGGTCGACAAAACGTTTTTTTGAGGATGTGGCGCCGGGTGCCTCCCGGTGACTTATCTCTGGTCGTCAAAGTCGCGTGCATACCTGCACATAGCAGTTAACCAGACGCCCCATCGCTTAGATGGGATTCACCACATTCATAACTAAAACAAGAAACATTCATCTGGTCAATGGATGATTAATAAATGAAAAAAAAGCCTGCTCGGAAAAGCAGGCATAAATAGCTAAGTTGGCAATAACTGAGGGAGTGGTGCCGGGTGCCTCCCGGTGGAAATGATCACAGCATTCATTTCCGCGCGCTGGTTGGACACTCTGGAGAAATGTCCTGCTGAATCGCCCCTCCGCTTAGGGGGATCCACCACAAAAATGCTTTCAGAAACATCCATTACTCAGGATGCTTAGAAAGCATATGTGCAGTATGAAGAATCTGCCACGTAATCAGATGAATATATTCATTTAAATGGTACAGGCAGAAGGTCTTCAATCACCTCTACCTCTCCGTTGTGGCAAATGTCGTCTCCCTGCGTCAGATGCCAGACACCAGTTATCAACTGGCCCGTTTCAAGGTCATCGGTTACACCATCGGTGTAGTAGGTTACCTGAATTTTGCCGTTGTGCTGTAGCCAGTAGCAACCCTCTTCCATTTTCCCACCAGCATGGCTGGGAAATTAGAAGTTACTACGGGGTTGTATGGTTTTAGTAATTCTTAAATTGCTATAAAGCAAAAAGCCCTACGGGGTTAACCGCAGGGCTTTAAACGAAGGCAATAACCCATCGTTAGAGCAAAATTACCACAGATTCGGGAAAAGTAAATAGCTCACGATAAAATAACGCCCTATTTTGTTATCTGCTTCAATTGCGCATCGGCCCATGCTTCTTCGATGTCAAATTTGGTGATTAGCTGATCGTAAAAGGGCTTAACAGACTTCTTCCAGGTATCTAGGCTGATTGTATCCGTTATCTGGCGCACCGCAGCGTAAGCCTCAGTTGAGGGGATACGCTCATATCCACGTCCGCCGCAGCGCTTGCAATCAGCTAAAATCGGAACGCCCCGCTGTTCAGTAAGAACCTGATTAATGGCTTTTCCGCGACCATGGCAATCTCTACAGGCACAACTTACTACCTTCTTGCCCTTACACTGAGGGCACAGAACGCGCGCTATCTCCCTGACCTGTCTGCGAATCTCGAACTCAGAAGGTCGAACATCATCGACGCCCATGAGCAAGGACATCTTCACGAACTTCTTCTCTTTTGCCGGAGTGTGAGACTTCGTGCTGAAAACCTCAGCGTCAACAAACCCTTCCCCATTGCAGACATCGCACTGCTTCACGCTGGCGGCGCTGCGGGAATAATCCTCGAACGCGATGGTGGCCAGTTGGTGCATCACCATTGGTTTAATCTCTGCATCAAGCTTCCGTAATGCCGCAACCCGATCGCACTTAGTCAGCGCGTACTGAGCCAACAGCTCAATCGCCCTCTTCCGGTCAGTATTGCTGATCCCCATCTTCCCGAGAAAAGCGCTATAACCCATGGCGGCCCGTTCCTGCGTCATGCCCATAGCGGCCATAATATCCGTTCCAGTTAATGAGTCTGACGCAGTAGCACGCGGCGAATCGCTAATCATTGTCGATTTGGCGAAGTGATATTTGAGGGTATTTTCAAGATTCATGCGGTCTCCAGCTCGGTAATGGTGAGTTCTAATTTCCCGCCCTTAACGACAGGCATCTTCACAACGCGATAGTCGACTACCTGGCAATCATCCAGCCATAATCCCGCCTTAGTTAAAGCGTCGAATGCAGCTTTTTGGAGGTTATCCAGATCGCGGCGCCGGCGGTCGGGCATGTGACATTCAATTCGGATTTTGAGTGGTGCGGCCGTCCGGATATTAAGCCGGGCGCTTCGAATGACACTTGCGACCGCATAGCGGTAAGCGACGCCATCAGCACTAATATGCGTACGCCCGCGGTTGTGCCGGTAATACCGGTTGTTGCTCGGCGGCCAGGGCAAAGTGATTTGATATGTATTCACGTTCATCCCCACATCCGGTTTCGCCAGCGGCTATCCGGGCGCGCTGGTGTATGTGAGGTCGGAAGTAATGCACTGACAGTCCAGGTCACGTAATCCTGGTTAAGGCTGCGCTCCACTCTCACACCGCGCGCTCTGTAACGCTTAACCAGTTCGTCGGCCTGTTCGGTGCTGCATTCGGTATGATGGAACCATGAATGTTGCATGCCCATCACCCCGCAAAGCCAAGCAGCTGCGCGGCGACATTTTCGGCCTCATCGCGACTGCGGAATGAACGAGACAGGACCCAGCGCCAAAGAACATCGAGCGCAGCTTTATAAAGTTGCTGGAACTCGAGTTCGTCCATGTTGGCGAATGAGATGCTACGTGGATGCTTTTTGAGTGTGCCGTCAGGTAGCTGAATAGCATCAAAGTGCCCTGCCTCGACGATTACCCATGAGCGGTAAGCATCGAAGGACTTGCACAGGCTAATTCCATTCGTGACCCGGCGGTATTCGACTTGCTCCAGATACTGCTCAGCAGCATCGATCAGCGCGTTCTCATTCCCGCCATAAGAAGCCAGGAACTTTGCGTAGCCGGTGATTAGCTTCCGCTCGTTACTCGAGATAGCCCCGCCGATTGGTTCCCAGTATTCAAAACCGAGATTGAGAAGCGCGAAAAATCGCCGGTGGAATGCCGGGTTTCGTAGTCGCCTGAACTCGGCAACAAGAACATCGCCGAGCCGGGTTTTGGATTGCAGGATATCACTGGTCTCGGGTGTGGCCGGGATCAGTATTCCTGAATGGTGTTTGATAAGTTGTAATTCCAGCGCCATGGTTCTCTCCGTGGCGCATCAGGTATAGGGTGTTCAGGCCTATGAAAGAATGATATCAGACGGTGGTGTAATTCGGTACCCAAGCCGTTTTGCAAATTGCATAAACCCGTTAAGAGTGAAGATTTCTTCCTCTTCGAGTAAGGGTCGTAATGAAACTATTCCATTTACTCGATAAACCAGATATCTCCCTTCCGCCGGGAAGCTATAGATAACTGCTTTATCGGCCCTTCTGACCACGTCGTACCATTGATCATCTGCATTAAAGGCATCTGCACTACACACTATTTCCCCCAGAGCGACTTATTGACGCGGCAAAAAGTTATCGGGAACAGCCAGGGGAACGCAAACAGCGATACTCTTTGAAACTGCTCCAGTCAAATTCACGCGATTAATAAAACCACTCGTCCGCGCTTTCCCAGGTCTCCTGCACGATATGTTCGACCTCTTTCTTGTCGCCCCCGAAAACAGTCAAACCATCATTACTGGCACGCTTAATTGTTAGCTGGCAATGATCAAACTGCTTGCTGAGCCTTTTGAGCAATTCTGACTCGAGTGCAGGTATAGCACCATCAGGAAGTTTCTTCATGCGATCAATGGTTAACTCGATTTTCATTTTTACCTCCGCAACGAACAACTGTATGCATATACAGTATATATAAACGTATCTCACGGATTTTGCAACGCATTAAAAGCACAAAATTTACACTATCAGTTTGAAAGGACATAAAAAATCGTCGAGGTAAGTCACCATTAAATTTATACGCATTTCACCATCTAGCGCAGTCGAAGCGCGAAGGACGAAGGTTGAAAACATCTTTGTATATGGCTGGTAAACCGCCGCAAATTCTGATTTACGCGTATAACAGAGCCAGTGTTACAGGGATAGATTAAAATAGTTTGATGACTTTAACTCCCTGTGGCTGAGGACATGCCGATGAAAGAAATGAAAAGCAAGAGCCCAAGAATTGATCCTGCTGAAGATAACGCCTTTTTCCCGTCTGACTATTCCCTGAGTGAATTTACCAATCCGGTGACCGATTTAAGTAACTATGAATATTCTAACCCCTACCAGGGAAACAAGAAGGTACTAGTGATCGCAGCAGATGAACGCTATCTGCCCATGGACAACGGATCCCTCTTTTCCACAGGAAATCATCCTGTGGAAACACTGGTTCCAATGTATCACATGCGTGCCGCCGGGTTTGATTTTGAAATAGTCACACTTTCCGGAAATATGGCAAAGTTTGAATTCTGGGCGATGCCCTCTCAGGATAAGTTAATTATGCCGTTCTATGAACGCTATCGTGATGCGTTCAGGCATCCACGCAAGCTGTCGGATATACGTTTGGGTCTGGAGGCTCAAAGCGACTATGCAGCCATCTTCATACCAGGTGGCCACGGTGCGCTAATTGCTCTGTCTGAAAGCCAGGCAGTAGCAGAGACGCTTCGTTGGGCGATGAGTAATGGCACATTTGTCATATCGTTGTGTCACGGACCTGCCGCTTTCCTCTCGCTCAGGCACGGCATAAATCCTCTTCACGGGTATTCGATATGTGCATTTCCGGACAGTGCGGATAGGCAAACCCCCGATATTGGATATATGCCGGGACATCTAACATGGTATTTCGGAGAAAAACTGTGTGAAATGGGTATTAACATTGTTAATAATGACATCACAGGTTCAGTTCACAAGGATCGTAACGTGCTGACTGGAGACAGCCCATTTGCCGCCAATGCTCTGGGGCGGCTCGCTGCAACAGAGTTACTCTCCGCTTATGCCGCTCAAAATGAAAGTCCATTGCTCTAAAACGCGGCGGCTTTTCTGCCGCCGCCTTCATTTTGCTTTGCCTTAAACCTAAGCGGATCTGTCGTCATTCTTCCGCCTTTTGAGGCATTATATTCATACTAGTAAAATTCTCCCGTAGCTTTTCAAGGCTCCCTGACAATGCGGCAAACAACAGAGCCTTTCCATCAGGGAGTTCATCACTAATCCCAAGCCACTTAAGTTGCTGTTGTTCAGGGGTTTCGGTAAAGGCGAACACACCAGATAGAATATTTCGTAGTGGAGAGTAAGCAATTACGATTTTTTCGCGTTCACAATCATCAGGGTTACAGGCTTTCATGACGTAGTAGTGTTCTTCACGAATGGTCATTTCTAGAGTTGGATAATTCGATGCGTTACGGATCACCCAAGTCGGCAGCTGATTTGCTTTCACCATCTGATGAAAACAGTTTTGCGTCGATGAATTGTTAGCGAGCATATTAATAGTTATGTTATCGTTAGCAGAACTTCCTTCCGCTAAGAACAATAATGAAAGACCGATAAGGCTCCTGTACATGATAACCTCCTATTCAGACATTACTCTTTTTGGACTTCCGGGGAAGCCACGTTAGTAAACGTCTTATGTAAAGCATAACTACTTTTACTGCTTTTGTACGCATACTCAAGAAAGTGGAAAGAACGTCATTGTTATAAAAAAGCAAAGATTGAACATATCGTGTACATATTTTGATTAATTTACGTCCTACTTTTTATGTATATAAGACATTCCTCACCTCACTTAAAACATATCTGAAAAAATAATTTCTCAATAACATTCTCCAGGAATTATCTGTAACAGCAGCACTTTAAATATACCCAGCCACATTATTTTATTTATGTTTCTCACAAGTCCACCACTCAACCACTTTAAATATTTTCCAAATAATAACATAAGCATAGCCCAACTATCTGAAGATACTTTGTTACTGAATAGGAAATACTTAATCGATATTTATGAATACACATTCAAATCTCACCAATATTCAATAATCAAAAGTTGTATGCATAATTGTCTTGTAACTTGTCTGACCAGACTCTGAATGTTATGTTATAACAAACACTTCGGAGGCATGCAGTTCAGGACGCAGAAGTAAAGATAAGGGGATGTGTTATGCGTAATTTGAAGTCTCTAATTAGCCTATCAGTTATCTATCTCCTGTGTTTCTTTATGATAGCCATATCACATAAAACTAATGCTAGTTCGTTTTATGTGAAGAACTACAGTCTGCCAAGCTATACCGAGTTTCATGGCAAAATTAAAAGTGGTGAATTTGATGAATACCATGTGTTTCTGCAGAAGTCTCAGCACCTCGGATTGGAGATATCAGATAAACGCTTTGAACTGAGAGTGACTGGCCCGGATCACAGAGGAAGTAAGATGAACACCCGACTGGATAATAGTAATGTTTTCATCGCCCCAGTATCCGGTATGTATAAGATTATTGTTAAAAGCACGCATCGGGATCAACAGTGTAATTGCTATGTTCTGGCAATTAACTTTACGGATTGAGATGACGCATTATGTGTAAATGGAAAAATATATCTATTTTATTAACAGTAAAAACATCAGTATTTTACTTACGGATGACTTCTACCTTTTTTATGGTTTGAAACAGATAACCGGCTTGCCTTTGGTTCATATGACATATGATGGAATCACTCATCCTCCGGCTATTATAAGAGGAAAAGGTAAGATTCGGGTACTTATTGATGGCCGAATTTTCAAGGAAGGTAACTGGAGGGGTTTCAATAAACTACGCGAGTCGCTAAAAAAGGGCGCTGACTGGATTTGGCTTGATATATGCGGGCACGGACGTTTTTACCCTGAAGATTGTGAGTATCATATTTATGTCAATCTACGGGGAAGTATGCATGACTCAATTATGTCCTTATATCATGCTTATTTAAGACGCCGAATCAGTATGATTTACCATCACTATCCGCGACTGACTGTAAAAGAGTTAGATATTCTTCAGAGTCTACTTGATAACGACAGCATTGCTGAAATTCAAAAAAAATTTTGTCTTGTTGAAAAGACTGCTACCTGTTACCGAAGCAGGATTGTACAAAAATTTGGTTACCGAGGATACGGTATGTTTATGCGGTATTATGAACGAAACAAAGAAATAATTGACAAAAAATGGAGGCATAAATGTAAGCGGTAATTAAAATTTTTTATAACCTTTTATACCCAAAATCTAAGGAGCACTCGATGAAAAAAGTTGTAACTCTTTCCCTCCTCACTGCCGTCACTATATTTACCGCAGGATGCGTTAAACATTCATACAGTATTGTCACTCAGGACGGACGAACGATTATTAGTGAAGTAAAACCTAAAGAAACCAGCGCCGGATTAGTAGGGTATGTGGATGCGAATGGTGTCAGACAGCAGATTAACCGCGCAGAAGTGAAAGAAATCACACAGATCAGGTAAGTCAGATTTCAAGGCAGCAGTTTTATGCCATCAACCCGGAGCGTAAATAAATCTACGCTCCTTAACTAGCTCTCTCGAAATGGCTGCTAAGGTACCTGTTTCCTGCACCTTTCCCCTTTCCCCTTTCCCCTTTTCAATTGTGCAGGCTCGAACTTTCTATTTCAGTTCAAGGCAATCGTTTCTTTCTTGAAAGTAGCAGTAAAATATAGACTTTTGATGAAGCAACGCTACTGGGCACCGAAGCTGCATTCATTTGGTGAAGTTAATCAAGTAAGGCTACATTTAACCTACATTTGATGGATATAAGCGTGATATGTCGAAACTTCCTACCACGCCGGACAGGTTGATAGACAGGTAACATGTGTCATTAATGCAGAATGGCGATATTAGCTTGGTAACAGGATTTAACGCCCCCCAAAAAACGTTGTTTTAGGACTGGTACTTTATGGTGGCCGGGAAACAACTCATATTTAACAGGCGTAAATTATGAAATAAAAAAACGTCGGGCAGACATAACCCGACGTGGTACTCAAAAGCAGGATTACATTTTAGCCATAGCCAGAATAATGACGTAATACCTGCCGGCAAGTTCCCAAGAGGTAGCGACTTATTAATGAAACTTAAAGACAATCACACACAACAGCAGTAGAGGCTCCATAGTTACTTGAAGTTAAAGGCATCTGGATGGTTTTGAAGGCTGCCACTTAGAGCAGCAAAAAGGACCGTCTTACCATCTATCGAGATATCACTTCCGGAATTCAGCCACACCAATTTCTGCTTATTTTCTTCTCCAGATTGTTTAGAAAACACCCCTGACATGCTCTTGCTATCTGGTGCGTACAAGATCGCAATTTGTTCTGCTGCACAATCATGGGGTTTGCAGGCAGAAACAACCTGGTAGGTTTTATTGTCCAAGGTTACCTTGGTCGCTGGTGTACTGGTTCCGCCTTTCATCACCCAGTCCGGCAGGTTATGATCCTTCGACATCTCATGAAATGCTTTACTGGTTTCACTATCCGTCGCCAGACTGCTTACTGTCATCTCAGTTTGCGCATAGGCAGCAGTTGCAGTTAACAGGGATAAAGTTGTCACAATTAGCTTAAGCATATGTTTTCCTCTAAAAGTTAAAGCTCCAGCTTAGGATAATGTCAAAAGAAAGTACTGCATTTGCACATATCTATAGTGGATGTACTTTATATAAATTTCAATAAACCAAAAATCAATGAATACTTTATTTTAGGCTCATTCCGATATGAATTTCGGAAATATTCTAATAAAGCCAGCAAAGACATTAAATTACGTCTAATGTGCTTGTATTAATCACTAACTAAGATAATCCTAAAGTTATCGCTTATGTTAACATTTGGCAGAGTAAGCATTCGCATACTTATATCCTTCCACAATTCTTCAAGCGCTCGTATTTGGCTTTCAAAAGCTCTGCCGGTGTCGGCCCCTTAGGCGATACTGGTGAGGGCAACGCCCGCCGAACAGGCGGAATTGGCTGCCCGGCCAGCACACGCTTTTCCCACATATCCAGAATTTCGCCAGCTTCACGCTCAAGTTCTTTCTGACTCAGTTGGCCATCAGTTCCGCGACGCCGCAGTTCCAGACAGATGTGGTAAAAAACCGGCTTTGGCCAGGGATACTGCTCACTGCTCGGGTACCGAAACACCAACTTTCGCCACTTCCAGTATTCAGCCATTACGTCAGCGGTGGTGATCCCCAGCACGCAGCGCTCTTCCCTGCACCACTTGATGAACTGGCCTGGCGAAGGCAGGAACGGGCGATCCTGGCGACGCACCATGCGCATACCGGCCTCAACCTGCTCCATGGTGGTTATCCCGTTTTCTTTGAACGCCAGCACCCACTGTCGGCGGATCTCATTCACGTCTTCCTGTCTTCGATTAACCAGGCTTGCCGGGAATGCAGCGGCCAGCTGTACGAATAGCCCGTTGATAATCTGCGCCACCTGCTGCGTTTGTTCGCGTTCGGTGTACTGCTCAGGCAGGTTATGCGCCACACGGCGAGCCTGTTCCCGGTCAAAACTGCGAATGTTCTCTGCGAGGTTTTTCATTCCAGCACCCCGTCAATCCAGTCGGTGTTATGCAGGTCAATGCCGCCACGGTAAGGTTTTGCCGTTCCGGTTGCACGCAGCCGCTTGGTAGTGAGCTGATCCCACTGCTTGCGCAGACTTGAAGGGCTCAGGATGTTATCTTTCCAGAACTCGTCCCGATTAGCCCACTGGAACAGGTCACAAATTTCGTAGTGCGTGCGCTTGTCCTGGACACGCATCAGCCTGATGGTGTTTGCCCATTCTGCCCAGTTTGGCTCTGATAGCGATGCGTTGACGGTGAGAAGCCTGTCGTAAATCCAGCGAGCCGCCTTGAGGTCGTCAGCGGATCCCCATGATTTACCTGCCGGGGTGTATATCCCGGCGGCAGCTTCTGGATGGCGAGAAAGAAACTTTTGAGTTTTCTGGTTTCGGGATTCGTCAGAATTCCGAGACGAGGATATTTTAATATTGTTCTTGTTATAGTCTTGGGTGTCTACCGTTTCCGGGAAGGTTTTTCCCGTTTTCGGTAACACTTTTCCTGATTTCGGGAAGACTTTTCCCGTTTTCGGCTTGTCTAAAATCCAGGCTGAAAGGTCAGTATTTATACCGACCGTTTTCATCACGCCCTGCTTCTGACTGAAGATAATTTTGCGTTCTGCGAGTGACTTGAGCACATCAGAAACATGCGAATCACTCAATCCTGTAAGCTCGGCGATCACCGTGTTCGTAACGCGGTCCTGCTTCTTGTTCCAGCCGTAGGTAAGCCAGATCACCGCTTCAAAACACTGCCACTCCCGGCCTGACATTCTCAGACGAGGCTTGAGCTGTTGGATCTCGTTAGCGACCTTGGTATACCCGTTCGACAGGTCGGCCATACGACCTCCCGGTTGTTCAGTTCTGTGAGGGAAATTGATAATTTCAGCTGTGTTTGACATACTTAGCTCCGCAATTACACTCCGTTTTTGCACCTGAAAGTCGGTTCTGTTCGCGCAGACCGGCTTTCGCCTTTTCTAGAGTATTCACAACGCCCCCAGCATGGTTGTCACCATCGCCAGCAGCGGCGCAGTAAGGTCCGGATCGACACGGAACATCTCAAAAATCCCCTCGCCTAACTCCTTCAGCTTTTCCTTCTTCGGTGCATCGAGCATCAGAGCTTGCTTCGCCTCACTCACTTCCTTTTCCAACTTGGCCATGCGGTAGGCAAACGAGTCATTTTTAACGACACGGTCGCGGTATCGAAGCGGTAAGACAGACATGATCGCGGGCACCAGCTGTTCGACGTTCTTTCGGTAAGATGCGGAGTCTTCTTTGTTGTCCAGCCAGCGAAACAGCTTCACATTCCAGACATCGGCCTGGCCTGAGAAGTCCACGCCATTAAGCTGAAGTTCTTCTGCCGCTTCTTGGATCTGAAGAGCGACAGCTATGCGCCCTTCTGCCGCTGCCCACGCCCGAACCGCAGAGCAAATATCGCGATGATCGATATCCTCTGCTGCCGGTTCGCTTTGATGACACGGGAATATCAGTCGATTAGAGGAAGCTCTGCTACTCTGTTGAACTGAAACAGTTTGCATTGTTAAGGCTCCTGTTTAGGTAAACCGTCTGTGGGGTTTGGGTAGAGATCGGGGCGTAGCTCGTGGGGTGTCACGCCAGTTATTTTGAAAATTGGTAGAACACGCTCAGCAGGTACTACACCCTGATATCGATTTTTCCAGCGACTAACTGACATTGGTTTGATTCCAAGTAGAAAGGCTAGCTTTGTCGCATTACCAGCCCTGTTTATGGCTTTTGTTAACCCATTCATCTTGTTCTCCGCTATGAATGCAAACCAAATTAAGCCTCGGACTTAAATTAATGTCAAGTCCCTGGCGAATTTCCAAGTTTAAGCAAAAGGCTTATTCTTTAACTATGAAAGAGAAAATCGTACTTAATCCGACGCTTGTTCAACGCTTGTCCGAATTGAACGGGCGAGGTATGACTAAATCCGATATGGCAAGAGTTGCTGGTGTAACACCGCAATCTGTTAACGGCTGGTTCAAAAAAGGGGTTATAAGTAAAAAATCAGCGCTTGCAGTTGCTGATGCTGCTGGAGTATCAGTACCTTGGTTGCTAGGTGAGAATGTAGATGAAAAAGAAGGGCTTAAACCGGACGAACAGAGAATGTTAGAACTCTATAGACAACTTCCGGAAGAAGAACAGAAAAATATGTTGCGTATTTTTTCACTTCGCCTTAAAGAGCTCGATGAGATGTACGAAAAGTACATGAAAGGACGGATCCGTTCACAGCAGTGACGTATAGTCCCCCCTTGAAATCTGTTGCTATGACTTATGTGCTCTTTGATAAGCATTAGATAAAGCTGAATTTTTTATCAATATAAACATATAGATATCTCATGTCATTGAGTTTTTTTTCGTATAAAAGAGTTGATACTTTTTGTGCGAAACGGTAGCCAGCAAACTTGACATTGCAGAGTTAACATATATATTAACTGACACGAGGTCACTGATGAGCAACGATGAGTCGCCATCCAAATGTCCTAACTTGATTGTTGGCTCAATGCTACGAGTCGTCCATTGCGAAGGGGCTTGGGACACATTTATCGAGGCTTTAAATAGCGTATCTGCAAGTAAACGAGACTCAGTAAAAACTCAAATGGATCTGTTGGTTAAGCGGTTATCCGATGGGGGAAGGCTATCCAAAGACTCTTTTCCGCCTGAAGGCCCTCTTCCCTGTCGCCCCGGAAGACCGGCAAAACAGTTTTACGCATTCAAGAAGATTCCGATTCGAGCTTATGGTTGGTTTTCAGAAAGGTATGAAAAAACGTTTTTCATCAGCCATTACATTTATAAGAACCGAGATAAGCTCGCACAGAAAGATACAACAAAAGTCCAAGGGAATTGGACGAGAATTGAGGTAGACGGCGATGAGAAATGACAGTCTTTATCATACTGAAGTTGAAATGCATTCTGAAGAACACAAGCGCCTCTATGCAGCCGAAGAATTAACGTTTAATGTCACTGAAGATATCCTGATCCAAATGGAAGACAGAGGTGTATCTAAATCGGATCTTGCAGAGAAGCTCGGAAAAACAAAAGCTTACATTTCACAATTGCTAAGTGGTTCTAGAAACATGACTTTACGAACCCTTGCAGATATTTGTTTTGCTTTGGATATTAAACCAACTGTTTGTTTTGAAGAAGAAGCAACCACCTCTATAGAATCAAAACCTATACTGTTGAAAGAAACTTGTGGTTGGCAAGATGTTGTTAATGAATTCAATGGCTTTACTGACACTCTGCTTCAGGGAACTAGTACAGTAAATAAATCCAACGTTATTGTAAGGGCCCAGAAAGAGTTCTGGAGTAAAGCTGCATAATGAAGGAATCACTAAAGGTAGCAATTGAAAACTTGGCAATACTTTCAGTTCATTTACGTAATGCTAAGATTGAAATGGATGATTCATATAATTTCCTGAACATTAATTCTATTCCAAGGAAGAATCAGTCGTTTAGAAATGTTGTAAAAATTGAGTTAATCGAAATGGTTCGTGAAGATGATCCGAACGATAAAAAACTCTTTTATTCATTTCTTTATGATGTGGGCGCTCGACTTGTCACACCTGAAAGTGATGATGATGGCAAAGATGATGATGCGATACTTACTATTGAGTCTTGCTTCGAAGCTATTTACGTAGCAAAAAAAGAGCTTGGAGAAGAAGAACTTGAAGCATTTGGTGCTAATAATGTCGGTTATCATGTTTGGCCGTACTGGAGAGAATATCTTCAATCAACATGCTCTAGGTTAGGAGTTAATCCTATAAGAACTCCTTTTTATGACATGAAGAAGTCAGACATCCGAAAAGACTAGTACACAGCGACCCGGCCAATGGCCGGGTTTTTTGTACTCCTCTCCCTATCTCTAACCTCAATTTACTCCCTGTAAACTAACGTTCAGTTCTTCAGTAACTTTGCCAGCTTTTACAACCCCAAAATTATCGAAACCATCACATTTAAGCCTAAAACTTAGCTATCGACTTCGCCTTGAGCTTGACTTTTATTAAGCTCAAGGCTTAATATCACTACACCAAGAAGCACTATGAACCACCAAGGCAGGACGCCCACGAAGTAGCCGCCGACGGCATACGAACAGTCGGATGAGGTGGAGAGATTAACGCGCATCAGGTGTAAACGTTCCGCTGGCCGGCGATAAGGCATAAAAAAGCGCCCCATAGGACGCTTAGCTCTTTAAAAATCTGAATATCCTCAAGACCAGGGAGCATAAATCTCAGGGTTGTAGTTTGAAACGTTCATGCTATAGACGGAGTCACAATTATGGCAACGAGATTGAAAATACCATTTTTTTGTATGGCTATTAAAAGAGGCTTCACCAGTTGGTTGCAGTATCGATATCTGACGCTTGGCATGACATTGTGGGCAAAGATGCACTTCTACCTGCTCCTCACCCACAAGTTCTTTTTTAGAATATACAAAAGAACCGAAATCAAGTTGATTAAGAACGTAACCTTCTGTCTGGGAACTAAAGTCTTCGTACTCTGCAATTTTTGCTTTGAGAAGTATTGCCTCTTCCTCACGCTGACGAATCAAATCGCAAAGAGAGAAGCACTCCGCCTGAAGTGTAATTAATCTGCTCTGAAGTTCTATAGTTGCAGCTTTGACCTCCGCGTCAGTTTTTGCGTCATTAATGACTTTGGCTAGCCCAGCAGTCTCCTTTATAGCGGCCATGGCCGCTGATAGTTCAGCAATCACTTCGAGTACTCTTCTTCTTGTTGGGGATATCCAGATTAAACGAATCCTTGTTGTTGGGGAATAGCAGGATCCACCGAGCCTGATGTGGTCAAAAGACAGGCATTACAAGGAGATCAAAGTGACTGATTACGCACGTAAACCATCACGGCAACAGGCAGTAAAGCTGAACTTCATCGAGGTGATTCTTCGCCGCCTATGCTACCTGCTGGCGCAAAAGGGGAACCCAGATGTGTAACTCAATGAAATGCGGGTACTGCGGCAAGCCGGTTAAACCAGGGGAAGTAGCCAAAAGTACCCTTCTCTATCGCAACGGCGCACAGCTGGCGCGCAAAGATAAAGAATACTGCTCTGAACGTTGTGCTTCGTACGACCAGATGGCCCACGAGGCATAACGTAAAAGCCGCGCAAGGCGGCCCGTACGTCCGGTGCTCCCGACCAAAGTTACACCGGAAAACTACTTAAAAAACCAAAGTTCACCCAATGGGCGCTATCTCTGGCCCGGGGATCTTACATCCAAAAAAGAGGATCTCACATGGAATTTTTCTATGTAGTGAAGGCTACGCAGAAATCAGGCAAAGAAGATGCAGTGATTTGGTTCACTGCGAAATCTGAAGCCCGTGCAAACCTACAGCTCGATGTTGAGCTGGAAGATGCTGGTATTGAAACCGGACGCGGTAAGGATTATGCCAAACCGATTCGCACCGATTTTCCGGTCTTCGACGACCTCCCGGAAGAAAGTACAGTGGATTACACCTGGTGCAAACACTACGAAATCCAAGACGATGGACGCACTTGGCTACCAAAGGCTGGTGCTGAGTCTACTGGCGCCGTGGACAACACTGCCGCACCGGAAACTACCGTTAAAGTCGAAACTACCGTCGAGAGTGTCCCGCTTGAAAACCGCACTCCAGCGGTTCGTTATGCCGTCCACCTGACCAGCGACAAATACCAGTCACACATCACTAAAGAGCAGCAACTGGCTGCCAGCGAAATGTCTCTGGATGAAGGCAACACCTATCTCCAGAATCTGCTGCTGGCGAAGAACGACATCCCTGAAGTTGCCGAACTCAGCCTGAACGCTGAGTGGAAACTGGTTCAGGCGATTAAGCAGGTCTTCGCGCCAGATGAAGAGCACGAAGTAAAGCTACTTACTGCTTTCATGGCCGACTGGTTGAGAGTAGATGCCGGCGACCGTAATGAGGTAGTGAGAGAGTGGAGGAACAGAAAGCTTACTCTGCTCAAATCAGAAAGAACCAGCGACGCCGATTTTACAACCGATCAGGTTCCAGAACCTGAAAACGGTATTCAGATTGACGAGAATGATGACGAAACCACACGTTATCCGGTCGTTCGTATGCCATTTCGCAAGCAGCTACTCGCTCAGTTCACCGCCGATGAACTGCGCCACCACTTAACCCGCGAAGAATACGAAGGTATCAGCGCGCTGGAAATGGACACAGACAACAGCTATGTCCAGAACCTGCTGCTGGCGGCAGAAAACTGCGAAGAGGTGAAGGGTTACGATACCAAAGACCTGTGGCGCTACACCGACGCCATTCGCAAAGTGTTCAGCCAGGAGAAGCGTCACGAACTCGCTTTGGTTCTCCGATTCACCAGAATATGGGCTGCGACTGATTACATTAACCGCGGCATTCTCGTTCGCGAATGGGCAGCCGGTAACCGCATTAGTAATGTTCAGCGCACCGATTCTGGTACCAATGCCGACGGCGGCTATGTAACGGATCGCGGCGAAGGCGCGCATCACACTCTGGACACTCTCGATCTTGAGATCGCATGCGCCCTGCTGCCTATGGATTTCCACCACTTCGAAATTCCTTCGAGCGTGTTACGACGAGCCAAAGAAATCGTGGCCAAGAAAGAAGAACCATGGAAGTCATGGAGCGTAATCTTATGCAATCAACCAGGCATACTGTCGGTGAACCGTGCGGCAATCTTCAATCTGATCCGCATCGCACCAGAAAACATTCATCACACGCCAGCGGCTCATCTTGAGTTTGTGAATAAAACCATGACGGCTGAGTTTAACTCTGCTGTGGAGTTGCTGCCGCTGTCTACTCCGGCTGTTGAGACCGAAGCACCTGTTGAACAACCGCAGGTTGAAAATCTCGGCAGCGGCATGTTCTCCATCGATGGCCTGATGTGTGGAAATACCGAACCGGTCATCAATACCTCCTCAAATGATGTTCAAAAAACGGAAAACGCAGCGGAGACCACCAGCAATGTGCAGATGGAAACGACTCAGCCAGAGAAAGTCGAAAATACTGATCCGGTACAACCAGGCGAAGGCGCTGATGCAGCTGATACGCAAGCAGTTACCGTAGCACCAGCAGAGATACTTGCCGCTGCCGCGCCAAGCCTGGCGAATCAGGAACAGGCGAGCGTTGACCATAAAACAGATTCAGCCAGCCAGAATAGCGTTCCTGCACACCAGAATGAGCCAGAACCGGCACAAAGCGAGCCAGAACTGCAGCAGGGAGAACCAGCTGTTGAATATCCTGCTTATTTTGAGCCAGGCCGCTATGAAGGTCTGCCGAACGAGGTTTACCACGCCGCCAACGGTATCAGCTCCACCCAGGTGAAGGATGCCCGCGTGTCGCTGATGTATTTCAATGCGCGCCACGTTGAGAAAACCATAGTCAAAGAGCGATCCGCGGTGCTGGACATGGGTAACTTGGTACATGCGCTGGCGCTGCAGCCTCAACAACTGGACGCAGAATTCAGCGTTGAACCGGTAATCCCGGAAGACGCATTCACAACGGCCGCGACCTTGCGCGCCTTTATCGATGAGTACAATGCCAGCCTGCCGGTGCTGCTAAGCGCGGACGAGATTAAAGCGTTGCTTGAAGAACATAATGCAGCCCTTCCCGTTCCAGTGCCGCTTGGCACGAGCCTGGAAGAAACGGCTCAAAGCTATATGGCTCTCCCTGTTGAGTACCAGCGTATTGAAGAAGGCCAGAAGCAGACAGCAACAGCAATGAAGGAATGCATTAAAGAGTACAACGCCACCCTGCCCGTGCCGGTTAAAACCAGCGGCAGCCGTGATGCGTTACTTGAGCAATTAGCAATCATCAATCCAGACCTGGTGGCGCAAGAAGCGCAGAAACCGACACCACTGAAAGTGTCCGGTACCAAAGCAGACATGATCCAGGCAGTTAAATCAGTTAAGCCCGATGCCATCTTCGCCGACGAACTGCTGGATGCCTGGCGCAACAACCCTGGCGAAAAGATATTGGTTACCCGCCAGCAGTTGGCCACAGCGCGGGCAATTCAGTCTGCACTCCTGGGGCACCCGACCGCCGGCATGCTGCTGACACATCCAAGCCGCGCCGTTGAAGTGAGCTACTTCGGCTTTGACGACGAAACAGGTTTAGAGGTGCGTGTACGCCCTGACCTCGAGATTGAACTGGACGGCGTGCGCATCGGTGCTGACCTGAAAACCATCAGCATGTGGAACGTGAAGCAGGAAAGCCTACGCGCCAGGCTACACCGGGAAATCATAGACCGGGACTACCACCTCAGTGCGGCTATGTATTGCGAGACAGCGGCGCTGGACCAGTTCTTCTGGATTTTCGTCAACAAAGACGAGAACTACCACTGGATCGCCATCATTGAGGCGTCCACCGAACTGCTGGAACTGGGCATGCTCGAGTACCGCAAAACGATGCGCGCCATCGCCACAGGCTTCGATACGGGCGAGTGGCCAGCGCCGATCACTACCGATTACACCGATGAACTGAACGATTTTGACCTGCGCCGCCTTGAAGCGCTGCGCGCTCAGGCTTAAGGGGGGATTTATGCATAACACAAACGTTACCGTTGCTGACCAGAACACCGTTATTAACTCCAACGTGGCTTTGTTCGATTCCCAGTATCTGAACGCCATCAGCACGTTCGCGCAGATCATGGCGCAAGGCACTGCCACCGTTCCTAAACACCTGCAGGGTAATCAGGCCGACTGCATGGCTGTAGCGATGCAAGCGGCACAGTGGCAGATGAATCCCTTTGCCGTGGCCCAAAAGACGCACCTGATTAACGGTGTGCTCGGGTATGAAGCACAGCTTGTTAATGCCGTCATTTCACGCAGCGGCGTGCTGGCCAGCCGGTTTGAATATGAATGGTATGGTCCATGGGAAAAGGTCGTTGGAAAATTCAATATCCGTAAAGGCGACAAAGGCGAGTACCGGGTCCCGGGCTGGACCCTGGCTGACGAAGCCGGGATCGGCATCATTATCCGCGCAACGTTGAAAGGTGAAGATCAGCCGAGAGAACTTGATTTACTGCTGGCTCAGGCCCGTACGCGAAACTCTACCCTCTGGGCTGACGACCCTCGCCAGCAGCTGGCGTACCTGGCCGTCAAACGCTGGGCGAGACTGTTCTGCCCGGATGTAATTCTGGGAGTTTATACCCCGGATGAACTGGATGATCGCCGTGAAGAACGAGAGGTAAATCCGGCACCGGCGCAGCACGTAAGCCTTGCAGACATTTCAGGTGACAACGTCACTACCATTCAAACGGCTCAGGAATCAGCTCAAAACATCGATGCACTTGCTGATGATTTCCGTGACCGCATCGAGGCGGCTCAGGATGTGGATAGCGCTAAAGCTCTGCGCGCTGATATTGAAACCGTGAAAGCAACGCTGGGTTCTGCCCTATTCACTGAGCTGAAAAACAAGGCCGTGAAGCGCTACTACCTGGTTGATGCACGGAACAAAGTCGAAGCAGCTATCAATTCCTTGCCACCTTCAGATGAGCCCGATGCAGCTACGCGGTTCGCAGAAGTTGAGCGAGTTCTTGCAGCGTCCAAACGCCATCTGGGTGACGAATTGCATGGTCAATTCAGCATCACCCTGGCGGATATGAAACCGGAATACGTGGACTAACGAGATCGGGAGGGGAAACCCTCCCTCAAGGAGAAGAAATGCGACTGATTAACCGAGGCAGTAAGCAATCCCCTTTGGCTCGCCAGGCATGTGAAATCGCACTCGCAGCCCACCAGCAAAGATACGGCGACTATGGGCGCAGCAAGATGAAAGAGACCTATACGGTGAGAGTGGAAGGCGTGAAGGTCTGGGTTGAAGTGGTCAACTGCAAGGCAAGCTACGTGGCCACGGCAATGACCGGCATGCGCCGACTGCGCTCCCTGCCCGGCCAGGCAAACTGAAACTGAAATATCAACGACTGAAGACCGGCATATCTATACTCATGCCGGTTACCTTAGGTGAACCATGTCGCAGGTAATTTTTAACGAAGAATGGGTTGTTGGCGCAAGGCTCACAGAAAAAACTGGCCTGACCGAACGACAGATTGAGAAGTATCGCCAGGGCTGCTGGGTGGAAGGAGTCCATTTTAAACGGGTATCTCCTTCAGGAGAAAAAACCTTGCGTGGCACAACCTGGTATAACTATCCGAGAATTAATCAGTTAATAAGGGATGCGTAAGATGGCAGCTTTGCCTACAGGTGTCGAAATCAGAAACAATAAGATTTGCATCTGGTTTATGTACCGGGGAAAGCGTTGCCGCGAAATTCTAAAAGGTTGGATTAACACCCCGGCGAACATCAAAAAAGCCGGGAATCTTCGGGCTGTGATCGTTAGCGAGATCAACCTTGGAGAGTTTGATTACCACCAGCGCTTTCCTTCATCTTCCAGAGCAAAAAAAACCGTAACCACTGTTTCAGTTCAAACCTTTTCAGAGCTGTGTGAACTGTGGACGAGCATTAAAGAAACAGAAATTAGCGCGAATACGATGCGTAAGACGCGCTCACAACTCGGTACGTTAATGCACATCATTAACGAAGACACGCCGGTTTCAACTATACGGCACAGCGACATTCTGAAATACAGAAAGGAACTATTGAACGGTGAGACACTTTACCTGGCAAATCCCAGAAGCAACAAACAGGGACGCACTGTGCGTACCGTGAATAACTATATATCGCTACTGTGCTCCCTTCTTCGGTTTGCACACAAATCAGGCTTTATCAATGGCAAGCCCTTCGAAGGGAGCAAGAAATTACACAAAGGGAAAGTTAAACCGGATCCTTTAACGAAGCAGGAGTTTAGTTTGCTTGCGGAATCCGAGCGTGGCCAAAGCCTGAATATGTGGACGTTCGCAGTATATACTGGCGTCCGTCATGGAGAGCTCGCAGCTCTTGCCTGGGAAGATATTGACTGGGAAAAAGGTACAGCCCATATAAAGCGCAATCTTAATGCGTTGGGCATGTTCGGCCCACCAAAAACCGAAGCAGGTAACCGGGTTATCACCCTATTAGAGCCGGCACTTGAAGCCTTGAAAGCACAGCGTAAGCTGACAGCACTACAGCCTAAAACCGAAATTGTCTTTAATCATCGCGAGTATGGCGCAGTGGAAAATCAAAGCCTGCGATTCGTTTTCATACCCCGGATGCGCAAAGGAGAGCAGAAAGCCTACTACTCTTTATCAAGCATCGGTGCGAGATTCAACGCAGCTGTAAAACGTGCTGGTATTCGCCGCCGGAATCCGTACCATACGCGGCATACTTTTGCCTGCTGGCTTTTATCTGCCGGCGCTAACCCGTCTTTCATAGCCAGCCAGATGGGGCATGAAAACGCGCAAATGGTTTATGAAGTCTACGGTGCGTGGATTGAAGAAATGAATGGCGAACAGGTGCTGATGCTTAACGATAAGCTCGCACGCTGAAAAATTTGCCCCTATTATGCCCCTATTGGCTCCGAAGGTAGTAATAAATGCAACAAAATCAAGAATTTAACAAGAAAGAACAATACAACCTGAATAAACTGCAAAAGCGACTGCGCCGTAACGTGGGCGAAGCCATTGCAGACTTCAACATGATTGAAGAAGGCGATCGCATCATGGTCTGCCTGTCGGGCGGTAAAGACAGCTACACCATGCTGGAGATCCTGCGCAATCTACAGCAAAGCGCACCGGTGAACTTTTCCCTGGTCGCGGTTAACCTCGATCAGAAACAGCCGGGCTTCCCGGAGCATATCCTGCCGGAGTACCTTGAGAACCTGGGCGTTGAGTACAAAATCGTAGAAGAGAATACCTACGGCATTGTTAAAGAGAAGATCCCAGAGGGCAAAACGACCTGCTCGCTCTGCTCACGTTTGCGTCGCGGCATTCTGTACCGCACCGCAACCGAACTGGGCGCCACCAAGATTGCGCTTGGTCATCACCGGGACGACATTCTGCAAACGCTGTTTCTGAATATGTTCTATGGCGGCAAAATGAAGGGAATGCCACCGAAGCTGATAAGCGACGACGGCAAACACATCGTGATCCGCCCACTCGCCTACTGCCGCGAGAAAGACATTGAGCGTTTCTCCCAGGCCAAAGCCTTCCCTATCATTCCGTGCAATCTGTGCGGCTCACAGCCGAACCTGCAACGTCAGGTCATTGGCGACATGCTGCGTGACTGGGATAAACGCTATCCGGGCCGCATCGAAACCATGTTCAGCGCCATGCAGAACGTGGTGCCTTCGCACCTGGCCGACGTTGAACTGTTCGATTTCAAAGGGATTAACCACGGTTCAGAGGTGGTGAATGGCGGGGATCTGGCGTTTGACCGCGAAGAGATCCCGATGCAGCCTGCTGGCTGGCAGCCAGAGGAAGAGGATGCGCAATTCGATGAACTGCGCCTGAACGTGGTAGAAGTCAAGTAACCTGGCAGCGTCTCAGATATCGTTTCTGAGACGCGTTTTAAGCTTATTTCAGTAGTCGAACGCGGCAGGTCTTCCCTTTAATCTTCCCGCCCTGCAACTGCTTCCAGGCCTTATGCGCAACCGACTGGCGAACCGCTACGTAGACATGCGCAGGATGGACCGTGATCTTGCCAATATCTGCCCCGTCGAGACCGATATCCCCAGTTAACGCCCCCAGAACGTCACCGGGACGCATTTTGGCCTTTTTACCGCCGTCGATGCACAGGGTGGCCATCTCCGCCGCCAGCGGAGCGATGCTGATATTACCAGGGGTATTCACCCAGTTGAGTTTCAGTTGCAGCATTTCCGCAAGAATATTGGCGCGCTGCGCCTCTTCAGGTGCGCAGAAGCTGATGGCGAGACCACTGTTACCTGCACGCGCGGTACGCCCGATGCGGTGGACATGCACTTCCGGATCCCATGCCAGTTCGAAATTCACCACCAGCTCAAGCGATTTAATATCCAGGCCACGGGCCGCCACATCCGTTGCAACCAGCACGCGAGCGCTGCCGTTAGCGAAACGCACCAGCGTCTGATCGCGATCGCGCTGTTCCAGATCGCCATGCAGCGATAATGCGCTCTGTCCGGCATCATTCAGGGCATCGCACACCGCCTGACAATCTTTTTTGGTATTACAGAACACCACGCAGGACGCTGGCTGGTGTTGGCTCAGCAATTTTTGTAGCAGTGGAATTTTGCCCTGCTGCGATGTCTCGAAGAACTGCTGCTCAATCGCCGGTAACGCATCGACAGTATCGATTTCAATGGTCAGCGGGTTCTTCTGCACGCGCCCGCTGATCGCTGCAATCGCCTCGGGCCAGGTGGCAGAAAAGAGCAGCGTCTGGCGTGTGGCTGGGGCAAAGCGGATCACTTCGTCAATCGCATCGCTGAAACCCATATCCAGCATGCGGTCAGCTTCATCCATCACCAGCGTTTGCAGTGCATCGAGTGAAACAGTGCCTTTTTGCAGGTGATCGAGCAGACGGCCCGGCGTTGCCACAATGATATGCGGCGCGTGCTGAAGGGAATCGCGCTGCGCACCGAACGGTTGCCCGCCGCAGAGCGTTAAAATTTTAGTGTTAGGCAAAAAACGCGCCAGACGACGCAGCTCACCCGCGACCTGGTCGGCCAGCTCGCGCGTCGGGCAGAGTATCAGGGACTGAGTCTGAAACAGGGTTGCATCAATGTATTGTAACAGGCCTAGCCCAAATGCAGCCGTTTTACCACTGCCGGTTTTCGCCTGCACGCGCACGTCACGGCCTTCAAGGATAGCCGGCAGCGCGGCGGCCTGGACAGGGGTCATAGTGAGGTAGCCCAACTCATTCAGGTTAGTCAGTTGGGCTTCAGGCAGAACGTTCAGCGTGGAAAAAGCGGTCACAATATACTCTCGTGGTAATGATTGCAGTCAGATGGCGCGTATCCTCGCAGATCTGCGCTAACGATGCGACAATTTAATCGGTTCTTCATCCGGCGGCGGATCCGGCATCGGCTGCGGACGTGGGACAGGATCGGGTATCGGCGTCGGATCGGTGGGCACCGGATCGGACTGCCAGGTGTTGAGGCGTTGCAGGGCAAGTAGCATACTCATCTTTTCCTCCAGATTAGGGTGCTGACCCCTAAAGGGTAGACGCAGATAAACAGGAGGCAAAAAAAAAGCCGACTATGAAGTCGGCGTCGTACGAATCAATTGTGCTATGCAGTAATTCAAAAAAAGGAAGTAAGACAATATGGAGCGCAACGCCCATCGCTTGACGTTGCATTCACCTGCGGGAGTAATATTGCACCTAACATGGTCGGAGTTTATTGACTTCGCTCAATTAAAATGTCGTTTTGAAGCCGACTCTGCCTCAGAAAAGCGTAAATTTACAGCCATTTACTACGATGCAACCACCATGCAACACCCCCAATCAAAACCACTAACATGACGCAAAACGTGGTGAAGCCATAGTGATATTCACCGCCGGGGATCCCTCCGAGGTTTACGCCAAACAACCCCGTCAGGAAGGTACTCGGTAAAAAGACCATCGCCATCAGCGACATGGTGTACGTTCTCCTGGCTAACGACTCCTGCATCACCTGGGCTATCTCATCCGCCATGACTGCCGTTCTGGCAATACATGAGTCAATCTCGTCCAGTCCACGTCCGAGCCGGTCAGCGATATCCTGCATTCTGCGGCGCTGATCGTCGTTCATCCAGCTCATGCGTTCGCTGGCCAGCCGCGCATAAACGTCGCGCTGAGGGGTCATATAGCGGCGCATCACGATGAGCTGCTTACGCAGCAGCGCCAGAAAACCACGTGGGGGGATTTGCTGATCGAGCAGGTTATCTTCCAGATCGATGATTTTATCGTGAAGTTCTTCTATAAACTCGCTGGCATGATCGGTCAGCGCATCACACACATCCACCAGCCAGCTGCCGCAATCCGTAGGCCCCGTGCCCTCTTTCAGATCGTTAATGACGTCATCCAGCGCCAGCACTTTTCGCTGGCGGGTGGAAACAATCAGCCGTTCATCCATATAAACACGCATTGCCACCAGCTGATCCGGACGCTCATCCGTACTGCCGTTTATACAACGCAGCGTAATTAACGTCCCCTCACCCATCCGGCTGACGCGGGGTCTGAGACTTTCTCCCGCCAGCGCATCCCGAACGTTGTTGGGCAATAGCGGCGTGGACGCGAGCCACTCGGCGCTGTCCGGGTGCGTGTAGTTGAGGTGCAGCCAGCATGGATGTTCGCTGTCGATGTGATCCTGATCTTCAAGCGGCCTTGCGCCGCCTTGTCCATCAAACACCCATGCAAAAACTGCGTCAGGTACGTTAACCTCAGACCCTTTAATGCTCTCCACAGCGCCTCCACCGTTTTATCTCTTTCGGTGTCAGTCTAGCTTTCGCCGAGGGTTAAGCAATAATTATGTGAGGCATCGTCCTGAATACGTTCAGGAATTCACCGCCCATTCGCGGCTTTTTAATGCATTATCAGTCTGGAACTCATTTTCCAGACGGAAATTACGTGTTCGTGTCTGGAGCTCAATCACCTGATTGCGCAGCACATCTGACGATCCATTGAGTTCTTCAACCATTGACACGTTGCTCTGCGTTACGCGTTCAAGCTCTGACAATGCCTGCGTAATTTGTGAAATACCTTTTTCCTGTTCTGATGTTGAGGCGGATATTTCATCCATCAGTCTGCTGACATTGCCCGAACCGGTAACAATGTCATGCATGTTTTTTTCGGCTTCAGAGACCACGTTAACGCCCTGCGTCACGTTATGGCTGGTAACTTCAATCAGTGACTTAATATTTTTTGCCGCTTCGGCGCTACGATGCGCCAGGCTTCTCACCTCACCCGCGACCACAGAAAACCCTTTACCATGGTCGCCCGCTCTTGCCGCTTCAACGGCGGCGTTAAGCGCCAGAATATTGGTCTGAAAAGCGATACCGTCAATCAGCGAGATAATCTCTGTCATTTGCTGGGCGCAGTCGGTAATCGACTGCATATTGTTCGCGACCTGCCCCATTAATTCTCCGCCTTTACGCGCCTGCAACGTCGCGAGATTCGCCTGTTCGCTGGCTAAACGGGTATTGTCGGCATTATTTTTTGTACTTGCAGCCATCTCTTCCATGCTGGCTGCCGTTTGCACCAGCGAAGCTGACTGCTGTTCTGTTTTGACGGAAAGCTGCGCGCTGCGTGAAGAGAGTTGATCTGAAAGGGTCATCGCGGTTTGCGAGGAGGCGCGAATCTCACGGACCAGCGTTGCAATGTTGCTGGAGAGACTATTAATCCCCGGGATCAGTCGTCCCGCACAGTTGTTACCAAATTCAGGTATCGACACGCCAAGTTTGCCTGACGTCACTTCTTCAATACTTTTTTTCACAGTATTGATGGGCGTCACAAGATATTTTGTCATGTACGCCCAAAGCAAAAATAAGGCGATGAATTGTACAATTATGACTGCAATAAAAAGCGAAGAATTTCGTGAAAATAGCGCTATAACTCCATCACTTACCAAAAATACACATAAAAGGAAATAGACAATGAACGTTCTGACACTAATATTTCTTAGCATACGTTTTCCTGGGACATTATATTTTGGTTGGCATTAAGGGTTATAGCATTGCCATACAAATTTGTCCTCACGTTCGTCGCTGGTTTGTTGTTTTGCAGTTTGATTTGCGCAGTTTTACTTAAGGCGGATAAAAAGCATGTTTTACGCTAAATGTCTGGCTTGTCGTTTGGTTGCTGATACCCCTTCAAAAATGGCAATTATATATTTAAGGAGGGGTACTGTAGGGCGCCGTTGTTTAGTGGTGCTTAATAAGTTAACGTAGTTAATACGCGCCCCTCCCGTTAGAGTGGCTTACGTTCAGGCCAGATAGTCGATAGTCTGGAAAAAACAGTCCTCATTCATGAGAATATTCTCTTTTGCACTTTGATGCCCGCGACGAATATACCAGCCTGTATCAGGCGCCATGCTTAAATGGAATATCCTCGCCCCCGACAGACTATCGGGGACATTAATACTCATCGTCACACACCCCTTCTCCGGCCCCCTGATCACCTGTTCTGGCATAATGGTGACGCTGCGATCCCCATTTTGCAAAATGATCGTCGTAATGGCATAACGACATATACCGCTACTGAGGCTGTAGCCAACCGTACTTAAATCGGTGATATGTTTTTTAGATAAAAATATTTCAATACCAGAACCTTCAAACCATGTAATGATTTGCTGCGCAAGATCCTCCATCCGCTCACAAAACGCCCTGACTTCGGCCTCAGCCGTATTAACATAGATTGGTTTGTCCCCGATATTCTGTTGCACTTTCTTAAAAAAACGCTCTCTTGCTGACATGTCAACTCCGTGTTTTTCGCCAGTCTCATTATTCTTTTTGGTGCTTCAGCAGGGCATAGCTGGCAATCAACTGCTGAAGATGCTGTTCGGTCTGGTTTAGCTGCGCTGCTGACAGGGGTTGCCCGGCAGGTAAAATGGAAAGCAGACGAAGCCGCTCCTCAAGCGGAACGGTATGGCTGAAGGACTGCGACATGGCAAACACGGCTGATTTCAGTTCGCTGACCGTCATGTACTTCCCCTTCTGTTCATCCAGCGCGTTTAGCCTGTTCGTCAACTGCTGTAACTGCGTCATTCCCTGATGCCAGCCATTCAGATCTGATTCTGCAAGTCCGGCAACGCTAATCTGCTTGTGCCACTGTTGCACCAGGGGTTTGGCCTCTTTAGGCCACAGCGTCAGCGCCTGCTGCACCAGACGGTCGCCGTAGCTTACTGCCCAGTCTGGTTTCAGGCGTAAAAGCTGCGCTAACAGCTGCTGTGTCTTGCTGATCCCCGGTTCAGGTGGCGGTGACGTTTGTTGCAGCGCCTGCAACTGTGCTGTAGAGAGTCCTTCAGGTAAAGGAGTCAGGGACGCGGCCAGCTGAGTTTGTACTGAATCTGGCGCATGCATCGTCTGCCATCCCACTGCGACAATGCTGGCTGCCACCAGCATGAACAACATACCCGCAGCAAATGGCTTCCACTGCTTCACGGGTACAGGAGGCTCTTTATTCGGCAACGACTCGGGCTGAACCACATAAACCCATTTGCAACGCTCTGTCGGTTCTGTGAGGTGGAGTTCCGCGGCCCCTACCGCGTTACCCGGCAGACTTACGCCCGAATTTTCACTGTTTTCCAGACGCACTGCTGCGTTCTGCATCATCGTGCGCAGAGCATCAAGCTGAGCAGCATGCTTAAGTTCGAGGCGCTGCAACATGTCACTCAGAGCGTTCAGATCCTCCTCAGCCTGATAAAGCTGCCCTAAATCGGCATACGTCAACGTCAGCGTTCTCACCACCTGTTGCAGGCGTTTGCTCAGTGCGCTGAGGATTTCAACTCGCGCATGAACAGGCTGTGGCCAGAGGCTTCCCCACTGGCGGACGACCAGGGCAGCCAGTACCGCCAGCCCTTCATTCATGCCGTAGAGGCCGGCGAGATGCGTGCGGGCGAGCGTATACCAGGCAGCCGTTTGTAGCTCCACACCGTTATGCTCGAACAGTGACAGACAGAGCGTTTCCGCGTGTTGCCAGTTAACATCCGGGCGTGCCGGATGGGTGAGCTTGTTCATTTCTTCGCGCAAGGCAGCGTAATCCGCAAGTGTGCGCGGATCCCCGCCGGTTTTAAGTTGGCGTTCAGAATTTATTGTCATAACTGTTTTAACCTGAGTAATAACTAGATGGCGGCTCGTGCATCGAGGTATTGCTGTTGTTTCAGATGACGGATTAATACCCTGCCCTCGGGCATAAATTCCGTGCCGTAGCGCACCAGCCCGACCCCCTTCAGCTCCGCATCAATGGCGTAGCGGAGTTCACCGGGCTGAATCTGTTCCTGCATCACCACGTAAATCCGGCTCAGGCGCGGCTCATATTTCAGCAATATGGCCGACAGTGTGGTAATCAGCTGATGGGCGGTACCGGGCATTCCCTGGAGGATTTTTGTCATATCCGGCAGGCCGTAGTCCGGCAAGTGAGCCAGCGTACCGGCGCGGCAGTTGAGGATGCGCTGCATGTTATCGAGTACTGATAAAATCACCTGATTCTGTTCGCTGACCTGGTTGAGGCTCAGGCCACCTGAGAAATTGCCGCTCAGCATTTCATACAGCGATGGCGTATTATGTCCCTTAGGCATCAGTCATCCTTCAATGGCTGTAACGTCAGGTGGTTATTCCCGGCCTCCAGAATGCGCGGCTTATCCGGATCGAGATCTTCACGTTTTAGAACCTGCTTCCAGGTATTGTTTACCAGGTCCGGGTGACGAAACAGGCCGATTACCGCGACAAACTGCGTTTCTTCTTCCATTGGCATATCAAGATTTGTATCACCGCCCGGTTTTACGACCACATCGCGGGTCGCCATCAGGTCGGTTTTCAGAATAGTTTCGCCATCGTTCAATAGTTGCTGGTAAACCGTTTTATCGAAGATTTTACGGTCTTTCAGTTGATAGACACGGACTACCACCGGCTCGGAGAGTGAGTTACTTTCGCGGGAATCGGTGTTTAGCGCTTCACGCGCCGTGAAATCCAGGTGCAGCATCTTAATTTTTTTGTAGAACACGGCGTTAAATGCCGATTTGGTGCCATCGGTGATACCCTGCGTCATCCCGCACCCCGTCAGGCTGAACGCCAGCAGTGCAGGCAACCAGCCTGCGGATTTAATCAAACTTGTACGTAACACGTCGGTTTCCTTGTTGTGGTATTGCCGGCTTCAGGCCAGTGTAATAGCCCAGTTCCGTCGTAAAGGTCGGTGGGATATCGTCTTTAAGTTCCCCCTCATCAGCACCCAGCACGCCGTTCATCCCGAGCCAGAAAGGGCCTTCGCCAAGCGGCGGAACGGCCAGCAGTCGGGTCCGTGTGGTCAGGGTGATCTTTGCTTTAAAACGCCAGCCGAGCCAGACACGAAGCATCACCAGAAAGTCCTGATACAGCAGACCGTCCGGCTTCCAGCCCTGTGCCTCCTGTTCATTATCCGTTGTAAGCGCAACCAGCAGTTGGCTACCCGCATCCATCGCTTCGTCACCCAGTGGCGTGTTGCCGTCCAGCAGAAAATCGTCATCACCGTAAAAGCCCAGCGGCTGACCCATTTCCACCGGCCGCAGGCAGTATGGACTAACCTTCACGGTGGTATCCGGGGCCAGCAACGTCACCAGCGCCTGCATTCCCTCCTGAGTTTTGCCCGGTTGCTGTAGAACACCCAGCAGAGCCAGAAAACGAGATACCGGTGTGGCGATGTGGTCTGCTGTGCCGGGAATACCCAATCCCACCAGGCTCAGCAGTGACTGCGAGATGCTGTCCGTACCACCGGGTTCAAAGGTGGCCGGATAAGAGTATTTACGCCAGATACGGTAAAACTGCGTCAGAATGCGATGGCTGAAAATATCCAGAAAACCCTGTAGTGCGTCATGCCCTTCCCGACGCTGAGCGATGTCATCGAGATACGCCATCGGCAGGGGTGAGTCGACACCGTACATTCCCATAAAGGTCGTGCGGATACGTGGTGGCCGGCTGTCATCATCCTCATCATACTCCACGGCTTTCAGCTCACTGGCCGGAAATCCCATGCCCGGATGCGGGGCAAAGCGTACCGGGTCATCGCCCGGGTGACTGGTCGAGCCCATCAGCGGCCTGCCCGGGTTACGCTTCTCCAGCAACTGGCATAAACGGTAAAAGTTAATACGATGCAGGTCGGCTTCCAGCCGTGGGCTCAGCCGGGAATGCGGCGGTTGTGCTTCTCTTCCCATTCCAGGCGTTCTCCGGTCGGTTGCAGAATGATAATCAGGCGGTTAAACAAGTAGATGTCAGTGTATAGCGCAAAGAATCGGCTCATCATCTCGCCAAATAAGCAGATGTCGCCGCGTCCGGCAAAGCCATTGCTGTCCAGCGTGACTTCAATCTGCACGCCACGGACCAGGTAGCCCTGTTCAAAGCGCTCCGTTTCACTGTGCTTCACCTCGAGGATGGCTTCCAGGCGGCGACGGTTCATCTCGCTGTCGGTCCATTCATACAGCGCCAGGGTACCGCGCAGCACGTCGGCATTATCCATCATCGACAGAAATCCGCTGCCAAGGTGACTCAGTACGCGCCAGTGAAAACGGTCCTGCGCAGGTGGGTAACAAGGCAGCGTCGGCGCACACAGGTTGCGCACGGCAATGCTGACCGAAGTGGTTTTCATCACCGTATCAAGCACGGTGCTTTGCAGCGCACGTCGTGGAAGTTGACCATTGGTGCCAGTTAGCGTCAGCGACAGGCTTTCGTCTTCCGGGACGGTATGATTATCAAATGCTTCGCCGCCAAGGATGAGCCAGGTGTTATGCAGGCCGGACGGACCGCGGCGCACGCGGGTGTGGTAGTAATATTCCGGTGCTTCATGACGCATCATTCCTCCCTTATGACGGAAGCTCGAAAACGGCACGTAGGTATGCTGGCTCGATGACATCACCGAATCCACGGTATAGATCTCGGTATGGCCATCCTGCACGCGCATCGGGCGCAGCATGTATTCGGTTTGCAGAGAATTGAGCGTCAGCGGATCGGATTCCAGCGGGAACAGGTTAATGACCGGCACACAATTCAGGCGCAGGTGCTTTTCGGTAAAGCTGAAGTCATGCTCCCAGCGTTCCGCCAGCACCACGTCGATTTCAAACCACGGGATCTCAGCCGGAAAGACCACGCTCTCCAGCCCGCGCAGCCCCGTAAACATGAATTTCTCGCGAAAGGTGAAGTACTCCAGCAGCAACTGGTAACCGCTGAAACTGCTGTCCCCCTTCGGCCACAGCCTGTCATCATCACCAAACCCCAGTGCGGTGAAATACCCGTCCATCGGCCTTCTGTCCATGTCGCCCGGCATGCGCAGCCACAGACGCGCAGTATTCATGGTAAAAGCTTCATGCATAGCGCAGGCCAGCGGTGCGTCAGCATTGAAATAGAACGGGATCTGGCTGAGATCGACACGGCTCCAGTCAGCAAGATGGCTACAACTGAAGCGCAGGCTGATGACAGAGCGCCCGTCAGGATCAGTCGACAGGCGGGCATGCTCCAACGCCAGTGGCTGAAGGGTTATCTCTTTAGTTGTGGTGTAGCGACAACGCGTGCCTTTTTCACCGATCGGCCGCGAATTGACCTCGAAACCTCTGGCAATACGCATCGGTTCTTTCATCTCACGCCAGACAGGAGTGAACTCCACCACCGACATCGAGGGAATAGTGCGCAGGTAATGCGGCCATAGCAGACTGACCAGCCCTTCAGTTAGTTCAGGCAGGTCGTCATCAAGCTTCTCACGCAGGCGGCCCATCAGAAAGGCAAAGCCCTCGAACAGTCGCTCCACGTACGGGTCGCGCGCGCCCGCTTTATCGAGATTGAGCATTGCCGCCTGTTCAGGGTGAGCGCGGGCAAATTCTTCGCCGGCTTCCAGCAGGTAGCGCATTTCAGCGTCGTAATAACGCAGGGTTAAGTCGTCCATAAGAACCTGAATATGTGTGTTTTAAAGGTATGTCAGTCGCTTTACCCGCAAAGTACCGCACAGCCTGCCGGGTCAAGGGCAATCAGGCCCGCCAGAAGCTGGTCCATCTCTGGCTGAAGCCGTGACTTATCGGTTTCACTGCGGGCGGCTTTCATACGCAGCAGCCTGAGGCGGCGCGATTTCACTTCAAACAACAGCGCTGGCGTCCACTGAGTGAGGGTGATGGCCTGTGCTGCAGCGTCAAGCTCACCCAGCAGATGCAGCGCCAGTTCATTCTTACCCTTCTGCTCAGCCACACGTGCCATCAGCAGACGCACCAACCATTTGTCTTTTGTGGTGTCGGTGCCCGGGCGCGTTTGCAGCCAGTGGAGTGTGGCATCCAGACCATCCGTGTCAGCTTTCTCCAGTGCTTCCGGTTCAAGGGCCAGAATATCGTTGCCAGTTTCACTCAAGGCACTGACAGACTCATCCCGCCAGTTGGACATCTCGTCGAGCACGCTCTGGTTTATCCAGTTCAGCGTGACCTCATCAGCAAAGGGTGTGCCGTCATTGAAGGCCAGCGTTTCAAGTCCAGGAAGGCGCCGCAGCAGCCCTTTCAGGTCAGCGGTAATGATATCGGCCAGCACATCCTGGCCTGATTTAATCAGGGCCTGATGGATATACCACTGCAAATCCAGCCAGAGATGATTGGCGCCACGCGAGAAAGTGCTGTCCGCTTGTTCCAGTATCTCCAGCCAGCTCTGTTGCAAATACAGCCGTTTAAGCATTGCACGCTGGTCAGCCCGCGGCGGTTCGATGCGCGTTTTCCCTTCGGCATCCGGTGCCGGGATTGCTCTTAGCGTGTCGTGACGCAGACTTTTCATCAGCCGGTGTGCGGCAAGCCAGCCATCAGGTTGCTCACGCAAATATCCCGTCAGGGTTCGGGCCTGAGCCAGCAAATCCTGACCGGATGTGATGCGGCTCAGCACTGGCGCATCCTGTTCTGACGTATGAGATGCCGACTGCGGGCGTGTCTGACTGCTGGCGTTCTGGGGCATTACCGCATCCACGCCACCGGCTTTCATCAGGCGGGCTCCCAGCGCGCTGTACAGGGCACTCAGATCTGGACGTGACGCTTCCGACTCAGTTTCAAGACTGTCTCGGATGAGCAGCAACGCACCGGTCGTACGCTGGGCATCGTCGCGTACCACTTCTGGCCAGAGTAACAGGCTGTCAAGTAGACGAGAGCCTGCGAGCCACTCCAGCGCCGGTTTACGGCTTCGCTCGCGCTGAGGATGGAGCTGTGTTCCATACTGGGTTAGTAATCCCGCCAGTAACTCAAGCCCTTCAGCAAACCCGGTTTCACCGTCCTGGTGCAAGCGCGCCCAACAATAGTAAGCAGCAACCCGGACATCTTTGGCCTCTGTGGTCAGCACCTTTTCAGCCAGCTGGCAAATCAGCCCGGTATCAATGCCGGAAAGTTTATTGACCTCCTCCCGGATACGCTGGAAATCATCGTCATAACCCGGGTCTTCTCCTGTAGGATTGATCTCACTGATAGGGGTAAGCCAGCTCTGCCAGCTTTCCATACGTGACTGCGCCTGCTGTCGCAGCAAGGTTTCATCCGCCTGGCAGGCAACAACCAGATTCTGCAAAGCGTCCATTATTCGACTCCGTCCATGTCACTGTTTTCTGTGTTGGTCATCAGCGCCTGCGCCATAGCCGCGCTGTCGACGCTGAATATTTGATCTGGCAGCGTAAAACCCCGGAGTGCCAGTAACGCCAGCGGCCCACTGCCCAGTTGTGAACGCAGTACCCACTGTAGGGTACGACCATCCGGGGTGGTAAAACTCATCATCCACTGACTGCGGTCAAGCTGCTCTCTCTTACTTTCATCCAGCCAGCGAATAAAGCCCCAGGTTCCGCTGTAATCACCAAACAGACGTGCACCCGCATTGACGGTGGTCCATGTCAGCATGGTTCCGGGCTTGTAGGTGTCACCAGGCCAGCGGAAGCTCTGCCAGTCTGCCATCTGGTTGAAGTAGTGCAGCTTTTGTCCATCAATAGTCAGTTGCGTTTCTACCACCTGCGGTACCGGACGCGCCTGTAGCTCAAAGCTGATGCCCTGACTGCCGTCGGTAAATAAGATATCCGATAGCTGGCTGAGCTGATTAATCGCCCGCAGGAAGGCTGGATTAAAGCTCAGCCCCTGGCTATTAACCTTATCTGGCACCCACTGGCTGCCCTCCTTATGCAGCACACCGCCGAGTTCCGCGGTCAGGAAGCGCTCAATGCGTCCGCTGTCCTTACGCACAAACTCAGCCAGCATTGGCAGAGAGGAATCACTCTTGCTGATCGCGAATGGGAAACGTCCGTCAAATGCCGTATGCCAGTTCGCCACCACGGAGCGACTCCATTTGTCATTCAGGCTCGCTGCCGATGGCTGAAGCACAGTTTCCCAGGCCTGGGTCAGTGGCTGCACAAACATGGTGCTGCCAAAACCACTCCACTCTTCGCCCAGGCTTGCAGCAATCAGGCTGCCGTACTGCTGGGTGTCGGTCAGATCCACGCTTTTACCCTGGAACACGGTCTGCGCCAGGCTCTGCATCATTTCCTGAGGGTCAGAGGCGCTGGCGACCTGTTGCAGACGCAGACGCACACGGGTGATACGGGTAAGATACGTTTGCAGGCTCAGTGAGTTGTCAGCCGACATAACGTTGCTGCCTTTGTTTTTACCCATAAGTGCCAGCAACGGTCCAAAGGTTTCATCCAGTGGGCCCTGCGGGCCTGAGGCTGACTGGTCAATTACCGGTTTGTCCTTCCCGCCTACCAGGTCTTTAGCCGATTTGATGATGGAATCCGACAGGTCTTCACTCTTCTGGCCGGTCTGCCCCTGCCAGGCGAGGGTGTTCATCAGGGCAATCAGCGGTGACTGGCGAACATCACTCATCAGCGTCAGCTGGTCGGTGACGTCTGCAATATTGTTTGCCGGATTAAGTTGCAGGCTGTTGAGGAAGCTCAGCCAGCTACCGGCAAAGTCGGTGAAGTAGCGTTCCGTCAGACGTGCTTTCAGTGCTTCCGGCGACAGGTCTGAGGAGACGGCTTTCCGGCTGTCGCTCAGCACCCAGTCAATTTCATCGCGGCGGGAGTTTGCCGCTTTCTCAATGGCCTGCTGAATACCACCCTCCCAGGCCTGACGGGTGAACATGCCCGGCACCACCTCATCGGTGGTAAACAGGCGACGGGCATCGGTACCGCCGGTCATGTCCTCCAGAGACACATCGGCGAAGTTACGACGCACGGATTTGAGCATGTTCTCGTACAGCGTACTTTCCGCGTTGCGCCGTCCAATTTGCTGCAACAGCACCTGGCGGCTCTGGCTGACCAGTTGCGCATCCGGTGTGGTTTTCCACTGTGACTGCGCTGGCAGTTCGTTGATGTAGAAAGCCCACAAATCCGGTGACAGGCTTTGCCACAGGCCAGCTGAGATGCCTAAACGCGTCGGCTGCACGGTTTTCATGGTTTGCGCGTAGAATGCACCATCAGCTTTATCCGGACGGGACATCATCAGCCAGGCTTTCAGCTGGTCATAACCCGGTTTCGCCATCTGTGTCCGCTGGTCGCTGTTGGGTGCCGAATTGACCAGCGCAATGAGCTTCTGCTTAAGCGCTTCATTTGCCGGGTCACGTATCAGACGGTTGTTCGCCACCCCGTACCAGGGCAGCATTGCGTCAAGCAACTGCTGATCATGGTCCAGACCAAAGCGCTGATACCATGGCGCGCCGTCCTGAATATGGTGCAGCAGACGACCGGCATCATTACGCAGAGCATGCAGGGCCGTCAGTTGGTAATCCGATACAGAAGTGTGCTCCACCAGAGCATGAGCCTGCTGTGCAACAGAAACTATTTGTGACCGGTTGACCGCAAACGACAGCAGCGTCCCTACCCCCCAGAAACTGATGATGGCCATCAGTGCCCAGGCCAGCGCTCGTTCCCACGGCATACCGACACGACGGCCACGTACGCGGGTGCAGTCGTCGACAATACCCTGCCAGGTTGCTGGCAGAGTCAGGGCATGACGCTGTGATCCATAATTCTCAGCGTCGGCTGTTCCCGCTGACATTCCGGCAGGTTTCTTCTCCGACAGGCTGAACATCAGACCACGTAGCGGGACGCGCTGCTGAGAAACAAAGAGCCATGGCTGCAACTGCTGAGCCCAGCGGGCAATAGCACCGTCGTTCAGGTGCTGGCTCAGGCGCAGCAGGAAGTCGTGGCTGCTGTTTTCCGCGACCTGACTCATCCCCTGCGCCCGCAGGGCCGGCAGCATCAGTTCCAGCTGGCGGATTACATCGTCTTCTTTTGCGCGTGGTGGAAAGCTTGCACCTACCGCCTGCTCAGGACGCGTACCCTGCGACCAGTGACTGCTGCACAGTTGCCACAGCCAGACCGGAGCGGAATAACGCAGCAGTTCGCTGATTTTTTCCAGGCCGCGTAAATCGCTGTCGCTGATATGTGGGGTCAGCTTAAGCGACTCGGGCAGTAAACGGATAATCCCGTCCAGCGGGCGCCCGCGGCGTAGTTTACGCAGCGCTGTGTATTTTTCGCGGTCAGGCTCCGATGCCAGGCTGCCGCCGTAAATCAGCACGGTGCGGTTGCCTTCAAGCCACTGCTGCTTTTGCAGGCCGGGTAGCAGTTGCTCAATCGCGGCTTCATCGCCGGTGATCAGCAGCAGGCGGATCTTGTTTTGCCAGAAGAAGCTATAGCGTCGGCATAAATGAGCTTTTACAGGATCCTTTTTACTGGACTTTTTATAGTTATTAAGAACATTAGCTGTGACGGACTTCCCTCCCGCGATATGCTGAAAGCGATACTCTTTTTGATGGAACCATACACCGAAGTTCATCAACATCAGGAACACAGAAATTAAAAACATGCATAAGAACCAAAGGCTCACTTTTTCTTTTGAGGATACCCATCCAAAGATATCCCCATAGTAGTAACATCCTATAAAAGTCAGTACACCAAAAATAATGAGACAGGATACAAGGCCAATCACTCTCCATTTTGCCGAGGTGTTCAATTTAATGCTCCTTGCTATTATCAAAGGGCTTAATGACATTTAAAAGGTATTCATCACCAACGCCAGTGACCATTAAAACCGGCTCATTGTTTTTTTCTGATATGAAAAGTGCCAGAGCAAACACCAACCAAAAATGGTGCTCATTTAAATTACCCAGCATCAAATTTAAATACATTCTCTCACACTCCCATTCAACATTCATAGATAAAGATGAGAGTCTTAATATCCCCGAAACTTCTGAAACTTCCTCTGCACTCATATTGCTAAAAAGTACTCTTGTCGTTTTAAGGACATCTGACTGGTAAGTCATCATGTGGATGACCTCTTGTTTGGTGAGATTTTTGTTGCATACCATTGGTCGCAAGGCTATACCGTTATTGGCTTTTTCAGGTGGTTGCTCTTGATGAGTCACCAGCAATATTGAAGCGAACTCTGTTGAGTTAGGAGGGTATTTTTCAAAACTTTCAATGTTTGCAGATATTATTATTGACACCCGATTTTTTGAGATGTTGGATAATGTATCAAATTCCTGCCCTAATGCTTTACTCCAACAGTAATAATTACGCAAGCAATTTTCATCAAACCCGATCGCAGCCCAGCACTCTTTAAATATTGAGAAAGTAATATAATTACTATCATAGGTAAATATAACATCAAATATACATGATTCACTCAACCGTAACAGCCTTGTTCTGACAGATGCCAACAGTTCGTAAATCAGTTGTTCTTCAGTATATAAATCATCGTTATGGCCCCGTAGTTTCAATCGCTGGTTATTATATATTTCAACCGAATGAGACATTGCCATATCGGTTTGCGATATTACAGAAGGGAGAAACGCTTTATAAGCGGAAACATAAAATTTTTGACTTGCCCATTCAGTCCAGTCTTTCCTGACCAATGCTGCTTCGCGCTCTCTTGCTTCGAATGCCGACAAACACAAACCATGGTAATAGGTTCTAACGGGAATTATGACAGAAAAAGCTAGGGGCACCGAAAAAACCAACAGGGTAAGTAATTTTAACAACTCATTATCTTCAGCAGGCAAAATAATTTTAGCCCCAACCCAACTAACCACCACAGTCAACAAAATACTTATGAAAGAAAAAAACCATTTACTCCATTTAATTCCAGGAATCTTATCGACTGGAGGGATTATTTGTACAGGCCAATTCATATCATTCTCCATCATTGTTAACAGCACATTTTCTTTAAGAGAAAAAACTTCTTAACATGCCATACTGTCAATTATGGATTTAATATCTGAGTATGACTGAAGATCTTTACTGCGATTACTAAATATGATCTTCTTAAATACCTCATCCTGATAAAATAGTCGCTGCGCGCTCAACACGTCAAGCCCAAAATCAATAAGATCCTTAGCGGATGTAGAGAAAGTTGAATAATAATAATCCAGCGCAGGACTCAATAATTTCATCACATCACGCTCACTAAATTTATGCGGCATTCTCATTTTCCGATATGCTCGCAAAATATTATTAACAACTGAAATCCGGCCCATTTCGAATGCATTTTGCTCTGTTAATCCAAGTGAGTAGTTTAATTTTTTTTTGCATTTACCATCACCATTCGCCACCTGAGCTATTCCGCCTCCATCAATATAAGACCATGTATTAATATTGCTTAATAGCTGTTGCTTTTGCCATTTATCCAGCGTATACATTAACAAACCAAATACTGATGGGTCGTAATAGCGAAGTAATATATTACCAACTGATTGAATCGACTGTACGGCGGACAAAGCGACCTGTTCAGCAAGCTGCTCCCCAGTTAAATCCGTCGAAATCCACGCACAGACGCTGCGCCCTTCCCCGGACTCAAGCTTTTCTATTTTCAACTCATTCAATGAATTGTAAATACTATTCTTAAACAATTGGCCATCTCTCTCGCTGGAGGCACTAAGAGGGAAAAGGTAAAGTGGTAAAGCCCCCTGAAGTTCATCCTGGCGGAATGTAACAGGGTAAGATTTATATTCTCTAAGAATACTGGGCAAAAAAAGTGATGAATGATACTGTTCTAAAGATGCATCTATCAGTAGAAAACATTTCCCATTTTTCCCAAAAGCAGCATTGGTAATTTCTTCATGTATATCGTTAAAAAATATACCATCCATAATCAACCCCACCAGAATAATATCAGAAACACATTTCAATTAATTTATATTTATGACTTTCATAAAACATCATTATCTTATTCATATTGAGCCGCCCCTCTCAGTAGCGATAGCAATTTTCTCCTGAATAGGTAAATTTCAAACTTGGGCATGCTGGTTTACCTTGATTCCTGCCGGGGGCAACCAAAATAACAATGTTTTTTTCTGTCTAGTAGTAAAACCAGCCTTCATCTGAATAAATGAATTTCCCACTGGGACAGGCTGGTTTGCTTTTATCACCCGGCTCATACCACTTCCCATTATCTTTTAGTTGCTGCTCATGTTTTTTTGTTATTTTATTGAGATTGATTGTTGCAACACGTCTCATCCCCAGCAACTGAAATATCTCCTCCGCCAGTTTGCAGCGTGTTGGCGCACAGGCTTTATATGCAAAGAATGCAATCAACCCCGAAATTACAGAAGACACCACAAAAGCCATTACCAGGAAAAGATAAAACCTCTCAAATAAAGAGACACCATTTGGATTTCCTTTTGAGAGAGAGATAAATACACATACAGAAACAAAAGCCACCATCAATATGGTGATTAGAATGAACATATTTTTAATGCGCCACAGCATATGCGCAATATGCCCCATATCACATTTCGGACATACTGACACTATCCGCTCTTCCGGTAACGCAATGGCATAGACCTCATAATGGTCATGCTGCCACTCAACAATCATGTCCACATCATCGCCAGTCTGAAGTCGGGTGACACCCACCCAGCCGCGAAACGGCTGGCCATTAATCATCCCCTGCACATATTCCGCCGAATCATTCGATGACTCGCTTTCAGCCATCATTACAGCCCCGACACCCGGGCTCCCTGCAACTATCGCTGCAGCGGCGGCAGCTCCGCGCTGGCCATCTGATATCTCCGGCAACATGCTGGTCCGGTAGGCAACTGCATCAAAATACTCCCGAAAATATTCGCTACGGAAAGACTGCAGTTTCCCTGATATTTTCTCCAGAGGACCATAAGGCGGCAATACCGGCGGCGGCGGAAGCTCACGTGTCCACGGCCTGCCGTTCATCACCTCAATCTCTCGCTTTGTACGCAGGTCTGCTAATTTTTCTGGCTCAACAAAACGGGAGCATATCTGCTGATTTTCAACTGAATTCATGAAATATCCTTTATCGCCCCTTCCAGGGCTTTATTCTGGTCTGTCAGACTGCGGTTGAAAGGTGCTGTACCGAACACGCATTTTCTACACCATATCTGAAGCTCATCGTCCGATATCCAGGTCACAACCACCTGTAACAAAGTTATCGCAACCATCACTTCCCAGGTCATCAGTACTGCAAGTATTCGGATCCCTAAAATTTCCCAAGCCAAAAAACCTGTAATTTTCCCAGCTACTTTTTTAGCTATCGGTTGACTAAACTGTTCCAGCAGAAGACCGACTGATTTTGTGACTGCCAGGACATCAACTGTTGTTTTAATAAGCAATACAGAGGAAAGTAAAAAACGATTGCTTTGCAACTCTTCGTAAGTACTTGCACCATCAGCAAACACCGAAATTAAAGACGCAGTTCCACCCGCTGCCGCCCCAACCCCCTTGACCCAGGCCACTGTAAGCTCACGCGCTTCCAGACCTTTTTCTATTGCCGGCAAAATAACCGACGTCCCCTGACTCACCATCGCCAGCCCGCTGGCCAGCAGGCTCGCCAGCGGCTTCTTTTCATCCCTTACCTGTCCGCACAGGTAGATAAAATCCATCGCATTCAGCACCAGCAACAGACTGTTTATTCCCGCCAGCCGGTATTCGGCCTTGCCCTTTTCTGATGCAAAGTGCTCTTCCAGCCTGCTGCTCATTCTCTGTTTAATCTCGGCGACTTCATTCCCGCTCGCCATAAAACGTCCACTGCGCCGTATACCTTCCAGCACCGTCTGACGTAACGCCGGGGCATCTTTCAGATACGCATTCACTAACGAGTGAACTTCTTCTGAAGGTATTCCCGCCCTTATCATAAATATCAGCCTGAACGCCGTGGTCGCCAGCTTCTCGCCTGCCTTATCCACCCGCAGAATGCGGCTTACCCTGTCTCCCACCGTGACGATAAACGCATCCGTGTTGAAGAGCTGTACTTCCAGTTTGCTGGCATTTTCCCTCAGCCCCTTCACGACACTGTTCATCGATTTCTGGTAATACCCCTCCAGCTTTTTCATATTGCTGACCTGCTGCATCAGGGCTGCCGTCATGGCGGTCGCCGTCAGAGGCGTCACGTCCTCGTCCTTTTTCCCTTTCACCGTCGCCAGATACGGCTCCAGCTCACTGATTAGCTGCGGGTTATTGGCCGCCACATGCCGCCACAGCAGATTCCCGCGATTTTTAGTGCTGTACTCATTCCACCAGCCGTCTATCTTTGCCGCCCCTGCCGGACAACTGTTGATCCCGTGCATGGCCATCCCCACCGCTGACTGGTAGAACAGCCCTGCCCGCTGTGCCTCGCAGTGGAAATCATCCAGCGTTGCCAGCAGTACCGGTGCACTGAGCCAGTTCACCACGCTGACGATACGCTTCTGGAAGATAGCGTTAACCGAATCAACCAGGTTCGTGTAGCATGTATCAAAGTTCGCCTGTCGGGTTGCGTTGAGCTTTTTCTGATAGGGTGCCCAGCTCCGGGCCCGGACTCCACTGAAATCCTGCGAGGGTTTAGGCAGATTTAACGCCAGCTCCTCATCGACCTGCGCCTGTATCGCGGCAACCCGTCGCTGGTGAGCAGCCAGCGGTTCGGGTGGACTCATCAGCACACTCTCCGGGTATGATGCCGTCACGTTCTGCGCATGCCAGTTTCTCACTAACCTGTCATCTGCCCTGATTTGTGCCAGCACATCAGGCTTACCCTGATACCTTTTCTCAAGCGCCTGCAGACGCGAATCCAGATATTCGTCTGTCAGCATGGGACCATCAGTTCTTCGTCTCCGCATTGCGTCCTCCCGAGATTCGGCATTGCTTTCCAGCAGCGTTCTGACGGCATCGAGATTTGTTTTGGTGGCGAACTCAAGCTCACGTTCCTGCAGAAACTGCGCCTGGCGCCCCAGCACATCCTGGCTCCATCCGTTAAGTTCATGAACAATCCCCACCGGATCCCAGAGTGGAAGCAGCAGCGGCGTCATCCCCTCACTTCGGTTTTCCATGGCCGTGACCGTCGCGTCTGCCATGCCACTGCGGTTTTTTGCCCACGGATACAGACTGGACTGCAGTTTCACCACATCATTATTAACCCGCCAGGGATCATCCACCGTCGGATCCCAGAGTGACGATGCCCGGCTGACGTTTACCACTTTCGCATCATCCGGACCAGGAAGCAGACCAGAAACAGAAGGAACCTGATAGTCCAGTACCTGATTCAGGCTTGCCCCGGTAACGTCGGTCCCTGTTTTTGTGCGCTGAGATCCCGCCACCGAAGGCATCACTTTCTGCATTCTCTCCGTGCGCTCTTCTGGCCTGGTGCGATACCGATCGAGCGTTTCCTGCTCCCACGGATACTGACTGAACGCAAACCACACATTGCCGCACTTATCCGGGGATTCAATGCTCATGAACTCGACGTTTTGAGCGATATGCTCGCCCGTTTCGCACAGCGCTTTATCCACCGGTACAGGATTAGACGCCACCTGTTGCAGCCACAGTGAGCCGTCCGGCGCAACGCTGTAGCACTGCCAGTAATTGGTGCCCTGCTTTCCTTTTTCATAAAAAACGTAAAGGTAGCCCTGGCGAAGCGCGCGGAGTGTGTACTTTTCATTACTGGCGAGCGTTACCCCGGTGATGCACGGATCATTCGCCCATCCCGGTAAACTAGCATTAATATTTTCCGGCACAACAGCATAGCGCACGGGCAGTACTGTCAGGCCTTTCGTTGTGCATAACCCCTGGCATGCCATATTCACATCCTTTTTTTAATTAAGCCTGTAAATAAAAAATTCTTATTCAACCAGTGAAAAAATTAGAGCCTGCGATCACTTTATGGCCGGAACATAGACAAAGCACACGGTCCTGATCCTGTACCAGAACTATGCCATTACTGACGATACCAACTGCAGTGGCCAGGATGGGAAATGTTCCCTTACAGACAGTACAGATGGCTTTGTCATTATTTTGTGCCACCTGTTTTCCATCACTAAAATAATTCGCAGTTGCAGTAATTATTTTCCCATTACTCGTCCTGTCACCTAAAACGGCTAATTTTGTAGTCATCTTTTTCCTCAAGTATTAGCTAAGCATCACCACAGCCCCTTGCTGTTGGGCTGCAGAAATTACTCCAGGTTTGCAACCAGAAGGTAGCGAAAGCGTTGAATTTAACGTCGCCGCAGACTGCTGTTGAACCGCAATACATTTCAACGTGACGTTTTTGCCAGTACCAACTTCAACCCCCGCGTCACTTAACCGTATAAATGCCCCCCCACAAACCAAAAGGATTTCTTTTTTGGCTGATATGACAACGCTGTTGTCAGAACTGGCAACAGAAAGCTTTTCTTTAGCAAATAAATTCAGCGCGTCCGACTGTGCCTGAATATCTACTTTGCCCTCCGAGGCATACATTTTTATTCCCAGTTTGTGTGCAAATAAGCTCAGAATATCGCCCACCGCCAGGGTTAATTTTTTGGCAATGCTAATGTCTGCATTTTGACCTGCGGTAACAATTAGATTCTCCCCTGCCGAGACTTGTATGCTCGCGGGGGTGACCTGCGCAATTCCTGAAGGGGCAGACAGAAGTAACGCTTGCTGCTTAAGATCGCTAAGCGTCTGATTCATTAATGTTGTTTGTTTCTCAAGATCGGCTAATTCCGCCTGGGCTGCTTGAGCAGCGTGACGTAATCCAGAAGTCACCTCTCTGGCAGCGTCAAGTTCTTTGAGCGCAGCTTGCATTTCACGCTGCAGTCCCTTCGCTTTCGCCTGCCCGTCCGCCGAGATGAATAGTCCTTTCTGCGCCCGGATGGCCCCCCAGCTGTCCGTCCTGAGCTCAAACCCCTCACCGCGCTGCTGTTTCTCGCTGTCGACCAGGTGGCCTAGATTCAGCTGGCTCTTGCCGCCGTACTCCGTGCTGACCTTGATATGCTCTTTCCCGCGCTCGTCGTCGAGGCGGATTTTATTGTTCGCCGGCGTGCGCAGCACGTTACGTCTGTAGTTGCGGATGGTGACGTGGTCGCCGTGGGCCGAGTCGTGCAGCACACCGGCAATGTACGGCCGGTCCGGGTTGCCGTCCTCAAAACCAATCGCCACCTCGGTACCCGCCAGCAGCGGCAGGTGCAGGCCGTAGGTATTCCCGGCGTACGGCCGGGACTGACGGACCCACAGGCTCTCGAACCCGGTCTCCCAGTTCTCACGGTCAAACAGCATATTGACGCGGTAGCGGCCGTCTTTATCGATATGCCCGTAGATGTCATTTTCGGTGGTGCTCGTGACGCGGGCCGGTAAGGTACCGGCCATCACCGGACGTGAACCAGGCTCAGGGCGGAAACTGAAATCCGGGCTGTCCGGGATACCGTCAAACCTGACGCAAAAGTCCGCATCACGCTGCGCATGGCTGTGCATCGCCGTGACAACCACGCCCTGCGCAAACACTTCTGCCACTTCGTACCCGCCGGTGACTTTCAGCAGCATACCCGGAGAGAGCTCCGGACAACTGGTGAAGGCAACGGTCTGCGTCTGGTCATTAAGGTAGCGCTCATGACGGATGCGGGCGTAAAACGCCCCGGACTCCGCGGCCGGGTTGCGGTCATACGCGCTGCCCGGTGTCAGGTAGTTATCGGCCCAGTGATAGGCCTCACCGTAGGTGGTGGTATCCCCGCCGGTTGCGTCAACCCGGGTGTTCATATCCTCCGTGGCCTGACGGTAGTTGTAATCGCGGGTGCTGACCTCCTTCTGGACCACCTTATGACGGCTCTCCATCTCCCACACCGAGTCCACACCCTGCGAGTGCTGCCCTGACGGCGGCACCGACGGCAGCGTCAGGCCTTTCTCATATCCCTGCCGGCTGTCGTAAAACTCCACCACGTCAATGTTGAGGCGCGTGTCGGTGGTGAAGCGGAACCAGATACCGACCTCACCCAGCAGGCGGGTGATAAAGTGCAGGTCGTCCTCAGCGTACTGCATCACCTGCTCACGGCGCGGATACTCTTTACTCAGTGAGAACAGGAAGTCCTGGCCGCGCATGCCGTGGCGCTCGCGCAGGATTTTCTCCACAATCTGCGGGACGGACATGTCCTGGTAGATGGCGTTCTGGTGCGAGCGGCTGAGCAGGGCCAGACGCGGCTCAAGCGTCACTGCGTAACGGGTTTCATCCTTTGAGGTACCCAGACGTTCAAAACCCGTGACCACGCCCTGAATCACCCGCACCGGCTGCTGTATTTTGATGCCGTACCCCTGGTCTACCGGGGCCTGAAGCGTCAGGGAAGCCGCTTTCATCAGCATCATCTCTTTGCTGATGGCATGGTCCGCGCTGGTGAATTCAGTACGGTAGCTGAACGGCGTGCTCAGGGCTTCATCGCCATCAAACGCCAGTACATCAAGCCCTGCATCGCAGCCCTTCACCGACAGCAGGTGATGGCTGTGGCTGAATCTTAGCGGGGGATTATTGCTCATGCGTGCACTCCTTGTGTCCGGTCAAACTCGAGCACTATGCCCTCTTCCTCATCCCAGCCCAGCGTAAGATGCTGCGGCTTCTGCCCCGCTGCCATATGGCTCAGCAACTGCTGGCTCAGGACCGGCAGAATCTGCTGGTTCAGCAGACTGTCAACATTGCGCGCCCCGGTGTCCGGCAGCAGGCAGGCGGCGGTCAGTGCGTCGTACAGACTTTCGTGGATATCGGTCTTCATACCGTAGTGACGGTTGAGGCGTTTACTGACCTGCGCCAGCTTCATTTCCACGATGGTGCGCATCGCTGCCTTTGCCAGCGGACGGTAAATCACCGTCTGGAAGCGCGCCAGCAGCGCGGGCTGGAAGTGGTCCCGCAGGACAGGACGCAGCAGTTCATGCAGGTCCGGCTCTGTCGCCTCCGGCTGTTCCTCCAGCATCTGCATGATGAGGTCGCTGCCGAGATTGGAGGTCATCAGAATCACCGTGTTGCGGAAGTCAATTTCCCGCCCCTCGCCGTCGCGCATGACGCCCCGGTCAAACACCTGGTAGAACAGGTTCATCACGTCCCGGTGCGCCTTTTCCACTTCATCCAGCAGCACCACGCTGTACGGGCGCTTACGGACGGCTTCGGTCAGAATGCCGCCCTGACCGTAACCCACGTAGCCCGGAGGTGAGCCCTTGAGCTGCGAGACGGTGTGTGGCTCCTGGTATTCCGAGAGGTTGATGGTGATAAGGGACTTCTCGCCGCCGAACAGTTCATCGGCCAGCGCCAGGGCGGTTTCGGTCTTGCCGGTGCCGCTCGGCCCCACAAGCAGGAACACGCCCTGCGGGCCGTTCTCCGGCGCCAGACCGGTTTTGCTGGCGCGCAGGCGCTGCGCAATGGCATTCAGCGCACTGTCCTGACCGACGACGCGTTTCGCCAGACTGTGCTCAAGGCTCAGCAGTTCCGTCTGCTCGTCCTTCATCAGGGAAGAGAGCGGTACGCCCGTCCAGTCGGCGATAACGGTGGCGACGGTACGCGCATCCACATCCAGCCCCAGCAGCGGGGTATGCTTTTGTATATCGCTCAGTTGCTGTTGCAGGTCCGCCATCTCCGCCTGACGGGAGATATCAGCCCGGCAGGCCAGCAGTTGTTCCGTCAGCGCCAGCTCCTGGCCGTACTGGATTTCCCGTTCGTCGAGTTGCAGGATGATGCGGATTTCGTCCTGTTCAATGGCCACCAGACGCTCGCCGTGGGTGGTGTTGCCCACCGCGATATCCTCCAGCAGCGCCTGCTTCTCCATAGCCAGTGCCGTGAGCTGCGCCTTCATGCGGGTCAGCGGCTCCGGTACCGTATCCAGGCTCATGCGAATACGGGCAGAGGCGGTATCCAGCAAATCCACCGCCTTGTCCGGCAGCTGGCGTCCGGTCAGATAGCGTCTGGAGAGCGTGACGGCGGCTTTAACCGCTTCATCGGTAATATGCACGCCATGATGCTCCGCGTAGCGTGACTTGAGTCCGCGCAGCATCAGGCAGGTGGTGTCGTCGTCCGGTTCGTCCACCTTCACCATCTGGAAGCGACGCTCCAGCGCGGCGTCGCGCTCAAAGTACTGTTTGTACTCACTCCAGGTGGTGGCGGCGATGGTTCTGAGCTCACCGCGGGCGAGCGCCGGTTTCAGCAGGTTGGCCGCATCGGCGCCGCCCGCCTGGTTGCCCGCGCCGATAATGGTGTGCGCCTCGTCAATAAAGAGCAGAACCGGCAGGGGTGACTGCTGCACCGCGTCGATGATGTTTTTCAGGCGCTGCTCGAATTCCCCCTTCACACCCGCCCCGGCCTGTAACAGGCCGAGGTCAAGGGTGCGTACCGCGACCGGCTTCAGCGCGTCCGGCACATTGCCCTCATGAATGCGCAGCGCCAGTCCCTCCACGAGCGCGGTCTTGCCGACTCCCGGTTCGCCGACCAGAATCGGGTTGTTCTTGCGGCGCCGGGAAAGAATGTCCACCATCTGGCGGATTTCATTGTCGCGGCCATAGACCGGGTCGATTCTGCCCTCACGGGCGCGGGCGGTGACGTCGAGGGTGAACCTGTCCAGCGCATTCTGCAACGCCGGGTTCAGCTCTCCTTTTATATCCGCATTCACCGGACGGCCGACAAACTCCACCTCATCACCCTGCGTAAGCTCCGCTTCCTGCTGCACCTCCGGGCGTTCATCCGACTGCGCATCCAGAAGTCCACGCAGGCGCTCAAGCTGGCTCTGCGCCAGCGTCAGCAGCGGCCACAGGCCGTCGCAGCGCAGCAGTTTCGGTTTTTCCACCAGCGCCATCAGGAGGTGAATGCTGCGGATATGCTCTTCCCCCGCCAGCGAGGCGTGCAGCCAGGCGTCCTGCATAAGGGACTGCACGCCCTCCGAAAGCTGCGGACGGCTGCGCACTGACCGTGGCAGGCTGTCCAGAAAACCCAGCATATCCTGCCATATCGTATCCATATCCCATTCGTAGCGCCGCGCCAGCACCGTCAGGTCGCCCTCACCCTGCTCCAGCAGTTTCAGCAGCCAGTGCTCAGGCAGTATTTCCGCATGGGCGCGGGTCTGGCACAGGGAAGCGGCCCCTTCCATTGCGCGGGCACAGTAAGGGTTAAGACGGCGTAACAGGATGGCTGGATTTTCCATGAGACTCTCTCTTTATCAGTTCCGGACACGCTACCGCCCGTCGCTGTTCCCTGTTATTCAGGAACCCAAAGCGCATCAGGTCGGGCAGGCAGATTGTGTTTTTCTTTGCTGACCACCCGTCAGTGCAGGCGCTCAGCAAAAAAAGCAGACGGCTGACCGTCTGCTCAGGGCTCTTACGCAGTGGCGCGTTCGTTCCAGGAATCGGAATGAATGATGTTGCCGTCCTTGTAGGTCCAGGTGATTTTTTCGTAGCGCAGTTCAATCTGCTCGAGGTGGTTGTGCTTCTCGAAAGCCGGGTCCTTGATGTCATGCATCTTCGGATTCACTTTCACCAGCTTCACGTTCTCAAGCTTCGTGTTGAAGTACTCCACTTCCTGGCCTGCGTCATTGATTCTGTACCATTTGAACTCAGCCGATTTCAGGGTCTGGCCGGTCGTCACCGCCTTGTACAGGTACGGGCTGGAGGAGTCGATTTCCTTGGTGAACAGGAAAGGCGTGTGGATACGGGTGCCGGTCAGCTTGCCGGTATTGTTATCGGTCGGGATGTACAGGTTGTGCTCCTGGGCCACCACTTCGATACTGCCTTCACGATCCTGAACGTCCACGGACCCTTTGATGTCCGCGCCGCCGTCGTCCTTCAGCCACAGATAGACTGGAATTGCCATGTTAATTACTCCGTTACATTGTTATCAGCGCCATCATCCTGCGATGACGCATGGGTCGTGCCCGGCGCCTGACAGGCATTCGCCTGTGGCACCAGACTGATTTCGACACGGCGGTTGAGCGCACGCCCTTCCGGGGTGTCGTTGGTGGCGACAGGACGGCTTTCACCATAGCCCTGCACCGCAAAACAGCTTTCCGGCACGTCGCCGGTATCCCGCATCCAGTTGCGTACCGACTCCGCGCGCTTAAGCGACAGCACCTGGTTGGACTGGTCATCCCCGGTGCTGTCGGTATGGCCCGCCACCACAATCAGCCAGCCGGGCTTCGCCTTGATCCCCACCAGTGAGTTCACCAGCAGCTTTGTTGAGGCGGGTTTAAGCGCCCACTTTCCGGTATCGAACAGCGACATGCTGTCGAGGCGGATGATTTTCGGTACCGGTTTGAGTTCCGGCTCAGGCGGCGGAGGCGGAGGCACATAAGAGCGAATCGTATTCAGCACTGGCATACGCAGACGTCCGCCCTGATACAGACCTAGACTCAGCCGGGCCGGTACGCCGTTACGTGCATGGTCGTCCAGCAATGCCGCATCCTCGCGCAGCACGGCAACGGCGTCAGCTTTCGGCCCGGAGTCATTCATCGGTATACGTTCATAGCGTGCAATATCGAAGCTCACGCGTTGCAGCAGCTGGCGATTATTCCAGCCACTGCTGAGTAGCGCAGCAATGGCTGCCAGCGTGAAGATTCCGAGCGCACCGCGCCAGGTTCGTCCATGCGGTGTCAGGCCTCGTCCTTCTGGCAGTAAAGGGAGGACAAAATTCGGGAACAGGGAAATAACCGTACTGTCCGTTCCCGCCGGCTGCCAGCCAGACACCTGCTGCATCGCAGTATGGCGGGACAACCACGCTGTCCAGATAGAGGTGGCCATGCTTCCGGCCAGGATCGGACCCAATCCCCACAGAACCGCAACAGGTTCAATGACAGGAATATCGGGGTTTTCATCCATAAGGACAGCCTGGACGTGCTGTTGGAACCAGCTCATCAGGCTGTTCATCAGCACCTGTTGCTGCATCGCAGGCGTTCCGCCAGTATTAACCCATTCAGCAACTGAGCCAGGCGCTGAAGTCCCACTCCAGACCTTTACCCCTTCCCCCAGGATCGCCGTCTGCCAGAGCATGTCATTCATCATCGCACTGCCGACCTGTCCATTCAGAACCAGTGGCACAGAATGGCCGGTTGCTTTACGCAACCGGCTAATCTGCCAGCGCAGGGCAAGCAAACGACTGGTAAGGCGCTCACTGTCAGGGTGCTGCTGCGGACAAACACTGACCATCACTGACAGCTGACGTCCCCAGTCGGGGCGCAACCACAGTACCTGACGGGCGGCCAGCTCCAGTTCCAGATGATCCTCCACACGGATCCAGCAGCCCTGCGTGACAGTAAGCACAGGTGACTGATGCGGCCAGGCAAGCGGCAGATCGCCACAGACCAGTACCACGGGCTGACAATAATTGGCTTCAGGCAGGTCCTCCAGACACAGGGTGAAATCGTGCTGCACGCGACGGCAGGCGACAGCCCAGAACGCTATGATGAGTCCCAGTACCGCCAGCAGGACGAGAATGGAAACCAGACGGGATGCTGGCAGAAACCACAGGCAGACCACTGCACTCAGCAGGGCAGCCCAGAGCGCAAGCCCGCGCTGTTGTGCAGGGCTCATTTCACGGCTCCCGGCAGCAGGGTAAGCAGTGTCTGATCCAGCCAGCAATCCAGTCCCCACCATAATGCGGTGACCACCACCACACTCAGGCCAATGCGCATAGGCCATGATGCCAGCCACCCCCCTATCCCCCGTCCGGCATGGCTTTCCGCCAGAACGGGATGGGGTTGTGAATAGCTGAACGGCGCAACATATTCATTCAGTGCATTCATGAGTTTCTGCCGCTCAGGATCGTTCTGGGAGCGGAAGTTGCCGAGGAATCCGAGCATCATGACTCGCTGGAAGCAGGTCACAACGGCGTGGTCAGGAGCCGGTTCACGCAGCACATCACGCATCCGATCGCATAACGTGTCACCGGCGTCCATGGTGCCAAGGAAATATCCCTGTAGGGGAATGTCATACCACTGTATACAGGCGTCATCCTCCACACCGCGACCTTTGACTGCCTCATCAAGCAGCGCACACTGTGCCGTAAGAATATGCTGGCAGCTGGCTTCATCGAGTTCGCTCGCTTTCAGTTCTCGCTGCACACGTCCGACATCATCAATGCAGCGCTCCCAAAGCGTACGACCTTCCCCGTCCTGGAATGTCGGGCCGTGACGCAGACTGATAACCTGTAGCCAGGTGTCCTGTAACAGGGCATCAATATCAATGAACGCGGCAGTAGCGCGTTTACGATCATTCATGTTCTCAGTACCGCAAAGAGTTCAAGTTCAGGCTCGGCGAGCATTCCCGGAACGTAAAACATACAGGTGCCGCTCTGGAACATTTCGATGGCCAGGGGATGAGAGACATCAAGGCTGAAATACTGATTTTCCAGGCGTAGTGGAATGGCTGCCGGCACATGGCGCAGCGGCATCAGAGGGACGCCCACCCGCGATGAATTGACGATACTCCTGACATGATCGGGACTGCCGACCTTGCACTGGCGCGGGAACTGCTCCTGCAATTGTGCCACCGGCATCGGTGAACGCACGGAGAGGTAATAATCAGCGCCTTCGCGCAGACGTGGATCATGCAGACGGGCCTGCCAGAAGTGAAGTCGGTCATCATGCTCAAGCTCAATTGCCACCACCCGCGACGGCAGGCTGGCTTCCAGAAGATCGCCAAGTAAATCAAACAGCGGCGGGAAGACGTTATTCAGCTGCTCATGCTGCCATGCCGGGATCGCACTGACCTGATGCTCCAGCGAGAATGTCAACAGGCTGCCTGCAAGCCTTGCCAGCTCCGGATAGAGACGCTCAGGCGGGCTTTGCGGGTGGCGCTGAAACTGACCCAGCACGGGCTCAGCACTGTTCAGGGCATTGAGCAGCCAGAACAATGAAACATCGGCTACGGCAAAATCCGCCATGCGCTCATTACTTTCCCGGCGCATGTCCATCAGGCGGCCCAGACGGGCGCGCAGTTGCGTCAACAGTTGCTCCAGCTGGGTCATCAGCCAGCGACTGCCCAGTAACGCCAACAGCGGCGGAAGGTATGTCTCATCAAGTGCCCAGTTCCCCTGCGAATCTTGTTGCAGGCGGGCAACCGGACAGGTCAGGTAATCGCTGTTGTTCTGATGGGCAAATCGCAACGTCAGCTCTGGCCGCATCACTGCAATCTGGCGGGTATCATCGCCAAAAAGGTTGCGGACATCCCGCCAGCGCTGGCGATAGCGAACAGGACGCGCGGCCACCTCATCGGGCTTAAGGCAGTTGCCACCATTCGCGCGCAGCAGCGGAAGAGCCAGAACCACCACCACGTCCTGTGTTTCACTCTCAAGCGCCAGCACCGGTGGCAGGTCGTCAGCATTGTCCGTATCGATTAATGTCCCGTCAGGGAACCGGAGGTGCAGATGACGGGCCTGTAGACGGCCCAACTTCAATACATCCGGTTCGAAAGTGGCATTAATCACCCCCCAGGGATGGGAGAGACCCAGTCGGGCGATACATTCCGCAGACCAGGCCGCATAGGCGGCCTGTTGCTGGAAGTGCTGGGGAGAGACCATCTGGCCCCTGCCCCATAACGGTTGTTCCGTTTTCATGCTTCCTGCCTTACGTTACGCTTTCGCTTTCGGCATCTGGCTCACCAGAGACAGGTTCACATCCATGCCTTCCACCTGGAAGTGCGGCACCGCAAACAGCTTCACGCGGAAGAAACCCGGGTTGTCTTCGATATCTTCCACCACCACCTTCGCGTCACGCAGCGGATGAGAAGCCTGCAACTCATCGCCCGGATCGGTCATTTCCGTCACCAGACTACGCACCCAGGTATTCAGCTCCAGCTCCAGCAGGCGGCGGTCCTTGGTGGTGCCGATGTTCTCGCGCTGGATGAGCTTCAGGTAGTGCGCAATACGCGACAGCAGGAAGATGTACGGCAGACGTGCGTTGATGCGGCTGTTGGCCGTGGCATCCGCAGTGTCATACAGCGCCGGTTTCTGCGCGGAGTTCGCCGAGAAGAAGCAGGCATAGTCGCGGTTTTTGTAATACGAGAGCGGGATAAAGCCGAGGTTGGCGAACTCGAACTCGCGGGTCTCCGGGATCATCACCTCAGACGGGATTTTCACCTGGTTGCCGGTACCCAGATCGTACAGATGAATAGGCAGGTCTTTCACCGCCCCGCCCGCCTGCGGGCCACGGATCTGCACGCACCAGCCGTTATTGATGAAGCTCTTCACCATGTTTGACGCGAAGGAGAACGACGCGCTGGTCCACAGGTATTTCTCGTGATCCGGGCCTTTCACCTGCTCAACGTAGTTAAAGCTGCGTACAGGTACGGTATCCGGGCCATACGGCAGACGCCCCAGCACGCGCGGCATCACGAGGCCGATGTAGCGGGCGTCGTCGGTGTCGCGGAACGATTTCCACTTGATGTATTCCGCGCGGTCGAAGTAGTTGCCGATATCCTTAATTGCAGCCACCTCTTCCATGGAGTCTTTCAGGAAGAATTTCGGCCCGACAGAGCCAATAAACGGCATATGTGCGGCAGCTGACACTTTAGAGATGTTGCGCAGCAGCGCCACATCCTGCGGGCTGGCGTCAAATTCATAGGATGAAATCACGGAACCAATCGGCTCTCCGCCCGGGGTGTCATATTCGGCGGTATAGGTGTGCCAGTAGAGGCCGCTCTGGATAAGTTCTGGCGCGTCTTCAAAGTCCTGACGCAGATCTTCTTTCGACACATCCAGAATTTCGGTTTTCACGTTCTGGCGGTAGTCGGTGCTGTCCACCAGCTGCTTCAGGCCGCGCCACAGGGACTCCACCTTCTGGAACTCCTGGTGATGCATTACGGCATCCAGCTGACGACTAATCTGGAAATCCAGCTCAGCGATATGGTGGTCAATCAGCGTTTTGTCGAGCTTCTCCACCGGCTGACCGGATTTGCGGATGCAGTCCATAAACACCTGCATCGCCGCCGTCAGGCGTTCACCCGCCGGAGCGTCAGAAAGCGCGGCGTCATCCAGAAACGCATTGATATCCCCCAGGCTGGAGGCCGGGGTCAGGTTGATTTTTTCAAACAGGGAGGCGTAAACGCCCTCTTTTTCCAGTACGGTGGTCTGCCCCTGCGCGGAGGCGGTTTCAGTATTCACAGACATCAGCATATTCCCGGTTAATCCATTAAATTACACATGCCGCTTATTTCGGGGCCAGTGCACTCATTTCGTCGCGTAATTCCTGAGACAGCGCCGGGTCTTTAAGAATTTTCTCGAGTTCTTTTCTGAAAGTGGCGTTATCAAGGAGATTGGATTTGAGGTCGCGTAATAAATTACGCATGGCCAGCATGGCGCGGAGCTGGGGGATCTGGCGGGCAACCTGTTCAGGTTCGAAATCCTTAATATCGGAGAAATTCAGATTTATGCTTTCTTCCGAACCATCCCCGGCCATTGTGTTAGGAACCGTCAGATTCACTTCCGGGTTAAATTCCGAAAGTACGCTGTTGAAGTTATTTTTGTTGACGTTAATTTTCTCCCTTTCCGATAATGGGCGATTCTCTTTTCCATTACTGAAATCACCGACGGTGAGGAGTTTAAGCGGCAGTTCGATTTTCTTCTGCGCGCCACCTGTATGCAGAGCCAGCTTTAAGTTTATGCGTGCCTTGGGCACCTCATTCTGGAATGAATCGGCCATAGCAGTCCCTTTCTTTAAAAGAAATAAATGTTAAGTGAGTGACGTTTCTTTACAAAACCATATTAGAGCAAAAGCCCATTTAAAATCAACTTATCAGATCAAAGATCTACCATTAGACTTTTCTTAAGAATATTCCACTAAATTATTGTATTCATAAATGCCATAGATACATGACACACAGTAAAAATTAACCATTTATTCACATTAATTTGGCAGAAATGACTGCTTTGATTGGAAATATTGAACTTATTGTTCCATGAGGTTGAATAATTGATTTACATCAATGCATTTATTAACGCATCCCTTAACAGTGCAGAGAAATAAGGTTTTAATTCAATAAATGGCCTGAATATGAAAAATCCTGTATCGGACAAATTTAATCTTAAAAAAAGTAATGACTACATTGCTACTGGAATGGCGAATAAATGACTACGCGTTTTTCGATAAACGGGAGGAAGAATCTCTCTGAAGATATTCATCATGACAATGAGTGATGGGCTGATAGGAAGGGGATATTCGGTATTAACCAGGCTGTAAAATCATACCCCCTGAGAGCGGGCGCTTATGCGGTTAATGGATGTTTACCATAATCACGTAGCGCCCTGACCTCTTTTTAATGCTTTTCAATATACATTGTTCGGCTGTATGCAACATCCTCTGGGTTATTTATCGGATAACCTTTAACCCAGGGCTTGATGAGACGGCCATTGGTGTATTGATAAATAGGGGCAATCGGTGCTTTCTCGGTGAGGATCTTCTCGGCCATGTTGTAGTCGGCATTACGCGCTTTTTCAGTGGTTTCGAGCGTCGCCTGATGAATAATCTTATCGTAAGCAGGATCGTTGAATCGTGAGATATTCCCGCTGTGGGAGGAGGTCAGCAGCGACAGGAATGTCGACGGCTCGTTGTAGTCCCCTACCCACGATGCACGGATGACGTCAAAATTCCCGGTATTGCGGCTGTCGATGTAGGTTTTCCACTCCTGATTCTGCAACTTAACGTCAACACCCAGATTTTTCTTCCACATGGATGCAACGGCAATCGCAATTTTCTGATGGTTTTCAGACGTGTTGTACAGCAGCGTTAATTTAAGCGGGCGCTGAGGGCCATAGCCTGCCGCCTGCAACAACGTTTTCGCCTGCGCATTCAGCTCCTGCTGCGTCATCTGCTCAAATGGCGAGGCTTCCGGCGTAAAACCCGCAGTGACATCGGGAGTAAAATGCCAGGCCGGTTTCTCACCGGTCCCCAGGACTTTCTCCGCCATAATACGTCTGTCGATAGTCATGCTGAGCGCGAGACGTACGCGGGCATCCGCGGTTGGGCCTTTTTGCGTGTTAAACGCGTAGTAATAGGTCCCAAGCTGTGGCGGTGTATATACCTGACCCGGAATATCTTTAAGCAGCTTCTGGTACATGTTTTTCGGAAACGATTCTGTAATATCGATATCGCCCGCCAGATAGCGTTTGGTCGCTGAGGACTCCTGATTGATTGGCACAAAGGTGACTTTTTTAAGCACCGTCCTGGCGTTATCCCAGTAATGAGAGTTCGGCTCAACCACCAGTTTTTCATTCACCACGCGATCTTTCAGCACATAAGCACCGTTGCCAATGAGCGCGCCAGGGCGCGTCCATTCCTTACCGCTTTCCACATTGGCCTTTTGAACAGGATAAAACGCGAAGTTAGCCGTCAGATTGCTGAACCAGGGCAGCGGTTTGTCCAGCTGCACGCGCAGCGTTTTAGCATCCACCGCCGTCACGCCGAGCGTATCCGGAGCAGCTTTGCCGTCGATAATGGCCTGGGCATTGTTAATACCCGCCAGCGCCGCAAACCAGGCGAAAGGTGACGTTGTTTTAGGATCAACCAGACGACGCCAGCTATAGACAAAATCTTGTGCCGTCACCGGAGTACCGTCGGACCACTTAGCGTTATCCCGCAGCGTGAATGTCCAGACGCGGTTATCATTGCTCTGCCAGCGCGTCGCCACGCCGGGAACTAACTCCCCTTTTTCGTTCTGATTCACCAGCCCTTCATAGAGGTCGCGGATCACCTGTATCTCGGGCAATCCCACCGCTTTTGCCGGATCGAGCGAAGCGGGCTCATCTTTGATATGTCGAACCAGCTCCTGCTTTTGCGCCAGAACCGTTCCTTCGGGAACCTCCGCGGCATATGAAAGTGAAGAAAGCCCGCACAGCCACAGCGCAGTACAAAGAAGCGAAACAGGATGCTTCATACGATCCCCTTAATGATGTCAGGTAACAGGCAGATGCGTAATTATTTGTTTCGAAACGGAGAAATGCAAATGCTTCCTCCGGAAAGTTGATGTCAGGCAATTTTCCACACACACGGAAACTATTTGATTAAGCGCGGCTTTTGCACAACACTGCCAGAAGTGACTTTATCATCAGGGTTTACTATGGCAACTACCCGACCAAGAACGGAACGCGGCGCCTTCCCGCCCGGGACTGAACATTATGGACGCTCGTTTTTAGGCGCGCCGCTGATCTGGTTTCCGGCACCCGAGGCCGATCGCAATAGCGGCTTAATCATTGCGGGCACGCATGGCGATGAAAACTCGTCTGTCGTGACGCTCTCGTGCGCGCTACGTACGCTGGCCCCCGATTTACGACGTCATCATGTGATTTTGACCGTCAACCCGGACGGTTGTCAGCTTGGATTACGGGCGAATGCACGCGGCGTTGACCTGAACAGGAACTTCCCGGCGGCAAACTGGCGCGCCGGTGAAACGGTGTATCGCTGGAACAGTTCGGCGCAGGAGCGAGATGTTGTCCTGCTCACGGGAGACAAACCCGGTTCCGAACCGGAGACTCAGGCATTGTGCCAGCTTATTCATAAGATCCACCCGGCCTGGGTTGTCTCTTTCCACGATCCCCTCGCCTGTATTGAAGATCCTCGTAATACGGCGCTCGGGCAGTGGCTGGCGGATGCGTTTGCTCTACCTATGGTGAGCAGCGTTGGCTATGAAACACCCGGGTCGTTTGGCAGCTGGTGCGCGGACCTTAGCCTTCACTGTATCACCGCAGAGTTTCCGCCAATCTCCTCGGATGAAGCGAGCGAAAAATACCTGCGGGCGATGACAGATCTCCTGCGCTGGCAGCCTCAAAGATGAAGTACACCGGAGGTAAAATTCAGGGCGGGTGATACGTCAACCGACAGCCAGGTTGGGCCGTCAAGATCGGCAAAACGCACGCTGTTCACCAGCGGGAGCGCAGCGCCGATCGCTCTTGACGTGCACAACATGCAGCCCAGCATCAGAGCAAAGCCTTGCGCCTGCGCATCTTGTGCCAGTGCCAGGGCTTCGGTTAATCCACCTGTTTTATCCAGCTTAATGTTCACCATTTCGTAGCGTCCCTCGAGAGCTGACAGGCTCTCACGGGTATGACAGCTTTCATCTGCACAGACGGGAAGCGGATGAATAAAATTCGCCAGGGCGGCATCGTCTTCTGCCGGGAGGGGTTGCTCCAGCATGGCAACGCCCAGATCGGCAAGCAGCTGACAACGGGCTGCCAGCCCTTCGCTATGCCATGATTCGTTCGCATCGACGATAAGAGTGGCATCAGGCACCGCCGCACGAATGGCGACCATGCGTTCGCTAATCAGACGATCGTCGAGCTTCACCTTTAATAATGTTGCACCGGTGGCATACAACGCCTGAGCGCTGGCGGCCATTTGCTCTGGTTCACCGATGACCACCGTTTGCGCGGTGACGATCGATTGCGGCAGCGTAACGTCCAGCAGCGCAGGCAGCGGTTTTTGTTGTTTCGCCGCTTCCAGACTCCAGAGTGCGCAGTCAATCGCGTTGCGTGCCGCGCCGGCCGGCAACCGAAGCTGAAGAGCCTCGCGCGTCAGACCCGCCTGCAACTCGGGCACCACCGTCATAATTTGCGCCATGACTGACGCCAGGCTTTCTCCGTAGCGAGGATAAGGGGTACATTCCCCGACGCCTTTTACGCCGTCCTCTTCACATTCAACCACGACCACACAGGCCTCATTACGGCTGCCGCGCGAGATCACAAACGGGGTGTGCAATGGCCAGGCTTCTTCATAGACCTTAACGCTTCTCATCACTGACTCCTTGCAGGCCGGAAAGGCAGAAAATTGGTTTGCCGTGCTAACTGCGGATGACATACACTAGCCACGACGTTAACTATTTGTAAACAGGAAGATATCTATGTCACAACTCGTTCATTTCCAGGGCAACCCGGTTGCTGTTGCAGGTTCCATCCCACATTCTGGCAGCAAAGCACAGCCTTTTACTCTGGTGGCTAAAGATTTGTCTGACGTCACGCTGAGCCAGTTTGCTGGCAAACGTAAAGTCCTGAACATTTTCCCAAGCATCGATACTGGCGTTTGCGCTGCATCAGTGCGTAAATTCAACCAGCTGGCGACCGAAATGGACAACACCGTAGTGCTGTGCATTTCTGCTGACCTGCCGTTTGCCCAGTCCCGCTTCTGCGGCGCTGAAGGCCTGAGCAACGTCATCACCCTTTCCACTCTGCGCAGCCCGGATTTCCTGGAAAAATACGGTGTTGCCATTTCCGAAGGCGCGCTGAAAGGTCTGGCTGCTCGTGCGGTACTGGTGATCGACGAAAACGACAACGTTGTTTTCAGTGAGCTGGTTAACGAAATCACTACCGAACCGGATTACACCGCTGCACTTGAAGCGCTTAAAGCCTAAACGTAAAAAAGCCTCTGCAAAGAGGCTTTTTTATTTATTCGTCACCCTTCTTCTGATTTAACCCATACTCGCGCAGCTTATTCGCAATCGCGGTATGTGACACCCCAAGACGTTTAGCCAGCTTGCGCGTGCTCGGATAGCTGCGATAAAGCTGCGTTAACACCGAACGCTCGAAACGGCTGGTGATGTCATCCAGCGAGCCTTCCATTGCCTCTTCGCCTACCGAGACCGTCCCGGCATCGTAATCCGGCAACAGAATATCCTGAGGGCGCAGTTCATACCCTTCAAGCTGAGTTAATGCGCGATAGACCGCATTTTTAAGCTGACGAATATTGCCCGGCCAGCCGTAACGCGTCAGCACGGTGCCCAGGTCGGCAGAGAGCTTCGGACGCGGCACGCCCTGCTCGTCGGCAAAACGGGCCACGAACAGTTCTGTCAACGGCATGATGTCCTGCGGGCAATCGCGCAGCGGCGGAATATTGAGCGTCAGAACGTTGAGACGATAGTAGAGATCTTCGCGGAATACCCCTTTCTGCACCAGCTCCACCAGGTTTTTCTGGGTGGCGCAGATGACGCGCACATCCACGTGTACTTCATGATCTTCCCCCACGCGGCGAAACGTGCCGTCATTGAGAAAACGAAGCAGTTTCGCCTGCATGCGTGGCGACATTTCGCCAATCTCGTCCAGCAGCACCGAGCCGCCATTCGCCTGTTCAAAGAAGCCTTTTTTACCTTCCGGCGCATGCCCGAACAGCTCACTTTCCACCGCATCTTCAGGAATAGAGGCGCAGTTCAGCGCCAGATACGGTTTTGCCGCACGCGGGCTGGCCATGTGCACAGCATGCGCCAGCAGATCTTTCCCCGTACCGGTATCCCCGGTAATCAGCAGCGGCGCCGTAAGATTTGCCAGCTTGCGCGCCTGGTCGATTACATGACGCATCTTCGGGCTCACCGCAATAATCTGGCTGAATGCGCCGACGTCCTGGCTGGAAAGGTTCTGTAACTGACGCCCCATGCGCACCGTGGAGCGCAGCATGATCACTGCGCCGGTCAGCACCCGCGCGGCATTTTCCCCTTTCAGGTAGACCGGCGTGATCTCCATCAGGAAATTCTGTCCGTTGATGACGACGTGCTCGCTATGGGTATTTTGCGGGTTGCTGTCCAGCCAGCGCTGGAAATTAAACCCGGTGATCAGTTGCGTGGCGTGGTGCCCGATAAGTTTTTCCTGAGTCTGCGCAAACAGCTGGCAGCTGGCCTGGTTAACGCGCTCGACTTTATTTTTCAGATCGAGAGAGAGAAACGGCTCCGGCATTGCTTCCAGCAGCGCGCTCAGCGCAAGATGTTCCCGCTCGGACGGCATCCAGGGGATGGTGCGTACATCCGTAACGCCAGCGATACGGCGGATTTCCGCCATCAGGCTACTGAAGGTATTAAATTCAATTTCGGCAAAATTGAGGTAAATTCGCCCGACAGGGTCGATCTCTATGCCACGTAAATCAATGCTACGTAAAACAAGAAGATCGAGTAACTCGCGGGTCAGACCGAGACGGTCCTCACAAAAGACTTCCAGACGCATGGGAAATTCACCGTTTAAGCCAATAACAGTAAAATGATATGTCAGATCACGGTATTCGGGAAGGTGGCTGTCAACAAATATTGACAGCCCGCACGATTAGTAAACAAAACCTCACTGAGCAGGTTTTTTATTGAGCGTCTCTTTAAGCTGGCCAATCAATTCGCGACGGAAATCCCCCAGCCGCGGCTTATCGCCATCGATCCAGGGGAGTGGACGACAAACCTCCATCGCTTTGATGCCCAGGCGTGCCGTAAGCAGACCGGCACCAATCCCCTGCGCCGCCCGGGCAGAGAGACGCGCCGCAAGATCCTGCGACATCCAGTCCATCCCGACCTCCCGCACCAGTTCGCTTGCCCCGGCGAAGGCGATATTCAGCAATACCAGTTTGAACAGGCGCAGCCGACTGTAATAGCCAAGCTCAATGCCATACAGTCTGGCGATGCGGTTGATCAGGCGCAGGTTGCGCCAGGCGATAAAGGCCATGTCCACCATCGCCAGCGGACTGACGGCGATCATCAGGGTAGATTCCGCCGCCGAGCGGCTGATCTCACGACGAGCCTGCGCATCCAGCACCGGCTGAACAATGTGGGCATAGAGCGTGACCACTTCCTGGTCATTCTGGGTTTCGTGGATCGCCGCATACCAGCGCTGAAGCGCCGGGTGAGAGTGATCAATCCCGGCCTGAGCCGCAAGCTTTTCACAAAAAGCACGCCCTTTTCCTGTGCCGTGACTGTGCAGCAGATCCCGCGCTTCATCGCGTTCGTGGGCACGCTGACGCAAACGCCAGAGGCGACGCCACTCGGTGACGACTGAGCCAACGCCCGCACCAACAATCAACGCCCCGGCGGCGCATCCCCCCAGCGCCACCCAGTCCTGCGTTTGCCAGGCATTGACGCCCCACTGCACGCCCTGACCGATTACGCTCACACCAAAAAGGGCTAACCCGGCGGTCACCATCTTGCGCCACAGGCTGCGTTTCGGGCGCAGTGCCGCATCAACAACCGCTTCCGCCTGCCCCCCTTCAACCATCGGTTCGTCTGCCAGCACGGGAGCAAAGTTGTCGGCCTGCGGCCCGCTGAAGGTTTGCGCCGTTTTAAACGCCTCATGCGGGGACTGCTCAAGCTGGCCGGTAAAATCAATGCGTGGTTTTAACGGTTCCGTCATCGCAATTTATCTCCAATTAAAAACTCCAGCGCGGCATCCAGACGGATATGCGGCAATGGCTGGTCAACGTTCATACTCTGCGGACGGAAGGCTTCGAACTGAAAACCCTGGCTTTGCCAGAAAGCCTGGCCCGGCAGACGCGCCGGAACTTCCCCCGGATAGACCGTGAGCGGCGCACCGTCGCTGAGACGGTTGCCCCGCAGGGCCGGAATTTTCTCGCCATTCAGGTCAATCAACCCACTCTGCGTAGCCTGTACGGACGCCAGCCCCAGACAATCCATACTGATCCCTTCGAAGGCCGCATTCTGCCAGGCATCCTGCACCAGCTGTTGCAGCAGGGATACCATGTTGGCGTGCTGATCGACCGTCACATGGTCAGCTTTTGTGGCGGCAAACAGCAGCTTGTCGATGACCGGCGAGAACAAACGGCGAAACAGCGTACGCTGGCCATAATGAAAGCTTTGCATCAGCTGCGTCAGCGCCAGCCGCATATCATTGAACGCCTGCGGCCCGCTGTTGAGCGGTTGCAGGCAGTCCACCAGCACGATCTGGCGGTCAAAGCGTAAAAAGTGATTTTTATAAAAGCCCTTAACCACCTTCTCACAGTAATAATTGTATCGCTCGCGGAGCATACCGGCGTTGGTGGTCTTGTCCGCCTGCGCCAGTTTCGATTCACCGATGCTGTCAACGTCCGGCCACGGGAAAAACTGTAGCGCGGGAGCACCGGCTAAATCACCCGGCAGAACAAAGCGGCCCGGCTGAATAAAATGCAACCCCTCCTGCTTGCACTGATGCAGGTAATCCGTCCAGGCTTCGGCTATGACGGCCAGACGGTTTTCATCCGCCGGTGCCAGCGGATCCAGTCCTTCGCAAAGCTGGCGCCATTTGGTCGACCACTCTGCCCGCTGCCCCTGCAACAGACCGGTCATCTGTCGGGACCAGCTCAGGTAATCCTGCGCCAGCATCGGTAAATCGAGCAGCCATTCTCCCGGGTAATCCACAATTTCGAGATAGAGCGTGGACGTTTCTTTGAAGTGACGCATCAGGGATTCATTCGAGCGGAAACGAAGCGCAAGACGGATTTCGCTCACGCCACGCGTCGGGGTGGGCCAGGCGGGAGGCTCCCCGTATAACTGCGCCAGACCTTCATCATAGGTGAAACGGGGTATGCCAAAATCACGTTGCGGTACGCGTTTCACCCCAAGCAACCGCTCCTCGCGCACTGCGCTAAGCAGTGGCAGGCGCGCCCCTGCATGCAGGTTCAACAGCTGATTGACCATCGCCGTAATGAATGCTGTCTTACCGCTGCGGCTCAGCCCCGTCACGGCAAGACGCAGATGGCGATCAACGCCACGGTTCACCAGAGAATTGAATTCGTTTTTAAGTCGCTTCATCGCCGTCCTTCATTGCCAGGAACCCTGAAAAAAGTCACTTCAGAATACAGTAAATTGGGGCAGATCGTTGATTATCAATTCTTAATTATTGCTATTGCTGTTTTCTCTCCAGTAAGATGGGCGCAATTGCTGTCCGTCTGGAGTGAGTAAGGTGTATGTCACCCACCATCTATGATATTGCCCGCGTTGCTGGCGTTTCGAAATCAACCGTGTCGCGCGTTCTGAATAAACAAACGAATATTTCTCCTGAAGCGCGCGAAAAGGTGTTGAAGGCGATAGAAGAATTAAATTATCAACCGAATAAACTTGCCCGCGCACTCACCTCTTCTGGCTTCGACGCCATTATGGTTATTTCGACCCGCTCAACCAAAACCACCGCAGGCAATCCGTTTTTCTCTGATGTATTACATGCCATTACGGCAAAAGCAGAAGAAGAGGGTTTTGATGTTATTTTACAAACGTCCAAAAGCAGCGAAGATGATCTGCAAAAATGCGTAGGTAAAATAAAGCAGAAGATGATCAAGGGGATCATCATGCTAAGCTCGCCGGCGAACGAGTCTTTTTTCGCGACGCTGGACGAATATGGCGTGCCCGTGGTCGTTATTGGTAAAGTGGAAGGCAATTACCAGAATATCTATTCTGTCGACACGGATAATTTCCGCGACAGCGCCATATTAACCGACTCATTTATCAAACATGGTCGCACTAAAATTGCCTGCCTGCATGCCCCGCTCGATTATCACGTTTCTATCGATCGCCTGGCGGGCTATAAATCGAGCCTTGAGAAGCAGGGTATTGCGATTAACCCGGACTGGGTTATTGATGGCGGGTATACCCATGAAAGCGCGCTTCAGGCGGCCTGTCAGCTACTCTCTTCAGACAACCCGCCCGATGCGGTTTTTGCGACAGACAGTATGAAATTGCTGAGTCTTTATCGTGCCGCGGATGCGCTAAACCTGACGATCCCGGAACAGGTCGCAATGGCAGGATACAGCGACCCAATGCTATCTCTCATTTTAACCCCTGCGCCTGGCGGCTTTGATATCCCCACCAGAAAGCTGGGCGAAGAGAGCTGCGATGTGTTGTTCAGGTGCATAGCGGGTAAACCTGCCCCGCATAAGATATTGGTTGAAACGCATTTTTCAGATGCGGCTTCATTACGCTAAAAACCAGGGGCAAACGCCCCTGGTGAAGTGTTATCAAAACGCGTAATTCACGCCGATACCGGCATAGTGGAAGCGGTCACTTTCCCCTTCGTCATGGTTTTCCCATTCGTAGGCATATTCCAGCGTCATGGATAAACCATTGTTAAAATCATAGGCGTACAGCATACCCAAACGGTTGAAATCATGTCCTTCACGCTCAGGATCGTCTTGCCAGTCCCAGTTTGACCAGCGATCGAGTCCCAGACGGGTATAAGGCGTTAGCGTCGTCTGACCCAATGAAATCGGCAGATAGGCGCGAATTTCCTGAGTGGAGAATTCACCGTTATTACGTGAACCGTCCATATTAAAACCGCGCTCTAAATAGTAATTAACTTTTGCCGAGACCGTTTCGTTAATTGTCCAGGTAAAACCGGTTTCGGTCTCGACGCGGCTGTCAGAATAGCCGGTTTTTTCCAGATCGTTGGCAAACTGATACATGGCAAACCAGCCGCCAAAACGCCAGTCGTCGGTTAGTTTAATATCCCAGTCAGGCTGAACTTTATAGCGCTGCATATTAGCACTACCGTCTTTAGCACCATGCTCATCCTTAAAGTGATAGCCATAATTACGGAAGCCACCGGTCAGGCCGAACGTAAAATCATCGGTGCCGATAAAACGATAGCGTAATTCTACTTCAGGTCGATCGAAATAGGTGCCGCGCGTCATGCTACTGTAATCAACCGGCCCTTCCTGATACATAGCCAGCGAAATGGTCCATGCATCCCATGTGGCATTAAACCACACGGAGGGTTCATATAATCCATCTTTATCGTCGGCCTGACCTTCGACGTTTTCAATTTCATACATGGCGCCAATATTAAATTCCCACTGTTTGGCTGATTCAGTTGCTTGCGCGCAGCTCACCCCTGCGCACAGAACGAGCGCAGCACTTCTTAGTAGAGTACTCATTAAAATATTCCTTTATAATTAACACACAAAAAACCGGAAACTTTCATTTCCGGCGAATACCTTTCTTATCTAATAGCTGTTTCAGTATCAGCATCGAAGAAATGGCACTTATTCATATCGAACTGGATGCCGATATTCTCTCCGGCAACGTAATCATCCGCCGCTCCCGCACGGACAACCAGTTCATGCCCACCCACGGAGGCATAAAGCATAAATTCAGCCCCGGTCAGCTCAGCAACGCTGATCTTCGCCGTGATGTTTTCACCGCTTCGCTGTACGGTGAGAATGTCTTCCGGACGGATCCCAAAGACAACCGCTTTACGCTGGTAACCTTGCGCATTCAGCACGGCCAGCTTGTCCTCCGGGATCTCCAGATGCAGAGTTTCCGTCACAAAGTAGCGGTCGTCGATTGCGCCACGAATGAAGTTCATCGCCGGTGAGCCAATAAACCCTGCAACGAACATATTCGCCGGCTCGTTGTAGACCTGCTTCGGCGCGCCCACCTGCTGAATGATGCCGTCCTTTAAAATCACGATGCGGGTCGCCATCGTCATGGCTTCCGTCTGATCGTGCGTCACGTAAATCATGGTGGTATTAAGCTTCTGGTGCAGCTTGCTGATTTCAGCGCGCATCTGCACGCGAAGTTTGGCATCGAGGTTGGATAAAGGCTCATCCATCAGGAAGACCCCCGCTTCGCGCACTATCGCCCTGCCTAACGCCACGCGCTGGCGCTGACCGCCGGACAACGCGCCAGGTTTACGCTGGAGATAGTCGCGCAAGCCCAGGATCTGTGCCGCCCAGGTAACGCGTTCTTCAATGACGGAGGGCGCAATTTTTTGCATTTTCAGGCCAAACGCCATGTTGTCGTAGACTGTCATATGCGGATAGAGCGCATAGTTCTGGAAGACCATCGCGATATCACGGGACTTGGCGGGAACATCATTCATGCAAACCCCGTCAATAATCAGTTCACCCGCGCTGATCTCCTCAAGGCCGGCAATCATTCGCAGCGTCGTGGATTTCCCACAGCCCGATGGACCGACGAAGACAATAAATTCTTTGTCTTCAATTTCGAGGTTGAAATCCTTCACCACGTGGACCTGGTTATCATAGATTTTCTGAATGTGTTTCAGAGACAGTTGAGCCATTATTAATTCCTTATCAATACGCCCGGGATGCCCAGAACGCCGTCAGGCGTTCCCAGGTCAGTTCCTGCGTTGAATGAAGTTGTAATCCCGCATGGTTCAGGCCAGGCCCAATCCCCACCGACAGCATTCCTGCGGCGTTAATCGCATCTACTCCTGCGGCGGCATCTTCGATACCAATGGCCTCTTCAGGACGCACGTTCAGTCCTTTACAGGCCGCAAGGAAGATTTCCGGGTCCGGCTTTGAGCGGCAAATGCGCGAAGCATCGGCGCAAAAATCGAAAGCCTGATGAATACCCAACGCGTGCAAAATCCCAGGAGCATTAAGCGATACGGATGCCAGTCCAATTTTGACCTTCGCGGCGCGAATATCCGCCAGCACGTCGCGAATACCCGGCAGCAGCGAATCCTGCGTCAGTGATGCCAGCGACTGGACGTAAAGCGCGTTTTTTTTCGTCGCCAGCGCCAGGCGCTGCTCGTCACTGAACATCCCCTCTTTCCCGCCATGTTTCAGAATGCGCTGGAGGGAGTCCATACGGCTTATTCCCTTCAGCTGTTCGTTAAATACTTCATCGAAGGTGATACCAATCTCCTCCGCCACGGCGCGCCAGGCCAGAAAGTGAAGATGAGCGGTATCGGTGATGACCCCGTCCAGATCGAATACAACAGCGTTAAGCGTCATGGCGCCCCTCCGTGGTAGCGGTCCCATTAACAGATGCAAGAAAGTCCTTACGCTCACAAACCTTTCGCCCTGATACGTGCAGCGTTTTACCCCACAGCGTCAACGTGACAGGTGCGGTGGTTTCGATGGTTAACTGGCCATCTTCACAGGTAATATGCATTGTTGCGTCCCGCCACCGCAGCGGAAAGGCGAGTTTCTGCCAGTGAGCAGGCAGCTTCGGCGCAAGATGCAGCTCCCCTTCGCTAATGTGCAGGCCAGCAAAACCCTGAATGGCGCCCAACCAGATCGCACCGGTGGCGGCGGCATGAATACCATCATCGCTGCTGTGCGGGTCGTCTCCCAGGTCAATGGCGATACCATCGCGCCAGAAGGCATACGCCCCCTCGGTGTCACCGCAGCGTGCGAGCACAATGCCGTGAATGGCTTTACTCAGGGATGAATCATGGATCGTGCGTGGCTCGTAGAACGCCAGATTGGCGGCACATTGCTGCGGCGTAAACCGTTCCGGCAGCAGGTAGTTAAGCATCACCACGTCGGCCTGCTTCAGGATCTGCATCTCGTTCACTTCCGCGCGAGAGTAATCAAGCAGAATGGTTTGCTTACCCGCTTTGGCTTTATAGCGGCTCAGATCGATGGCAGGTTTTGCCATGAAGGTATCATCCTGCGGGATCACACCCTCTGCGTCGGCCTCTGGCAGCCACAGGCGCGCCAGAAACGTCCCGGCATTCTCCGTAAAACGCGCATCTTCACGCCCAAACATCGCCATAAACTGACGCGCGCAGGCAACGTTGTGCCAGGCCAGATAGTTGGTGTAGGCGTTGTTGTTGACATGCTCGGTGTATTCATCCGGTCCGATTACGTCATGGATCTCAAGACGACCATTAATTTCCGTCGCGCGTCCCATCCAGAACGAAGCGGTTTCCATCAGCAGCGTCAGGCCCTCATTGCGCATAAAGGCATCGTCGTGTGTTGCCTGCCAGTAAGCGACAACGGCACAGGCAATATCTGCCACGATGTGATGTTCAGCGAGTGCGGAGGCGACCTTCTGGCGAACCCCGGTGCGGATGTTAATGGCCGCGAATTCTGGCGTCTCTTCCTGTCCGCTGGCGGCGCTTTCCCACGGGAACAACGCGCCCGGCCAACCGTTACGGCGTGCTTTTTCACGCGCGCCCGAAAGATTGAGCCAGCGATAGCGCAGCAGACTGCGGGCAATCTGTGGACGGGTAAACAGATGGAACGGCAGCAGGAAAATTTCGGTATCCCAGAAGACGTGTCCCTTATACCCCTCACCCGTCAGCCCTTTAGCCGCAATACTGCTTCGCTCATCATGAGCAGGCGTCATTGTCGTCAGATGCCAGACGGCGTAATCCAGCGCCAGCTGATCCTGCTGTTCTGCACAAGTCACTTCCACCCGAGCATCACGCCAGACCGCTTCCCAGGCGTACGCTGAGCTCTCAAGCAACGTATCGTAGCCTCTTGCCGCGCAGACTTTGAGATCGGCCAGCGCGTTGCGGGCGAAAGACTCCTGCGAGAGCGATTTATCGCAGCGATGCGTCAGCCAGACAATTTTTTCAAGCGTGACAGTGTCACCTTGCAAGATAGTCAGAGAATGATGAACGCTGAGGCGACGATTTTTGGCAGTGAAACAGCTATCGCTCTTAGCGGAGAGCTGACAAAACGCCGAAACAACAACTTCAGACGCCCGGTCCTGCGTTTCATACACACCTTGCATGTAGTGCTGGTCAAAGACCCTTACCGAGATTTCATCCAGATGCTGCCTGCCGCTGTTCGTTTGTGTCGCATCTATGCCGGTTTTCAGCACGGCCTGAGCGGCGCCATCAAGCGGTGTGATCGAGAGCTGCATTGCCACTAAGGGCAACTGGTCCAGCGAAACAAAACGACGGCTTTCCAGGCGATAGCGTTTTCCGTCCGGCGAACGCCAGACAACGTTACGATGCAGTTCGCCGTTAGCAAAGGCCAGCTCGCGTTGCCACTCAAGAATTTCGCCTGAAAGGAGCGTGAAATTGACGCCGTTCAGCTCAACTTCAATCCCGGTGACATCCGGCAGATTGATCAGCTCAGTGGTTTCATTGCGTCCCGCGCGATGATACAACCCCGCGAGGTACATGCCTCTGGTCTGCTGGGTGTAATCTTCTTCATGCGTGGCGCGAATGCCCATGTAGCCATTGCCGCAGGCCATAATGGACGCGTACTTATTCAGGCTATGCGGGCAAAAGCCCGGATCGGTTAATACAGACTGGTTCAGCATAACGTCACGCTTTCCCCTGTTTCCGCGGCTTCATATAACGCCGCGACTAATTGCTGGATCACCAGCCCCTGCTCCGCATCGGCAATCATGACCGGCTCGCCCATTACGTGGCGAACAAACGCGTCCATACTGCGCAGATGTCTCCGATCGTCAGCTTCTTCACGCTGGGTCAGCGTCTGCAAAACACCGGCTTCGTCGTTATAAATGTGTGCCGGGAACAGCGTTGCACCCGCCTTCTCACCGCAGAAAGAGACGTTCATGATCGACTGCTCGCGGATATTAAGCGCAAAAGAGGTGTCCAGACGCAGAATGCCACCGTTGCAGAACTCAATCGTGCCAAACAGGGCATCTTCCACGGTAAACTGCGCAGGATCCCATTCGCCAAACTGGCCGGTGTGTTTCCGGTTCCCCAGTCTCTGGAAGCTGTGCGCGGTTACCCGCTTCACGGCCGGGAAGCCGAGCACATACATCGCGGCATCCAGCATATGAATGCCGATATCGATCAGCGGCCCGCCGCCCTGAAGCGATTTATTGGTGAACACGCCCCACCCCGGCACACCGCAACGACGCAGCGCCTGCGCGGAGGTGAAGTAAATTTCACCGAGCGTTCCGTTCATAACCGCATCGCGCAGGAGCTGGGTATCCAGGGCAAAGCGATGGTGAAAATCGTACGCGAGGACTTTTCCAGCCTTGCGCGCCGCGAGACGCATCTCATCCGCCTGGTGCGGCGTCATCGCCGGCGGCTTTTCACACATCACATGACAGCCTGCTTCGAGAGCCGCCATCACATGTTCAAAATGGAACCGGTTAGGCGAACAGACGCTCACCACATCCGGTTTTACTTCCTGCAACATCTCGTGAGCGTCCTGCCATGCCGATGGAATAGCATAACGTTCCGCGAACGCCTGTGCCTGCTCAAGGCGGCTGTCCATGACAGCCACCATTTGAACATCACTGCGCGTGGCGTAATACGAGGCATGCACTTTGTCTGCAACCTGCCCGGCGCCAATGATGGCGACGCGCAGAGGCAAAGGTGTAGAAGCACTCATCACGCTCGTCATCCTTAGCATTCACGCAAGTAAGTGAGAGAGTCCTTATAGGCCTGAGCCGGATCGTCGGCACGCGCCCGGCACTCGTACACGACGTAACCCTGATAGTTATCGGCACGCAGCTGATCGAACAGGCTGGCGAAATCGAGGCTGCCGCTGCCCGGCTGATAGCGGTGGTTATCAGCAATGTGCACATGACCCAGCAGGTCGCGGTTGTGATGCAGCGCTTCCGTCAGGGAGTCTTCTTCAATATTCATGTGGTAGAAATCACCGATGATCTGCACGTGCTTCAGGCCGTTCTCTTCGATATAACGACGCGCATCGGCCAGGGTGTTGATCATATGATCCTGATAGCGGTTCAGCGGCTCCAGGTAGACGGTAGTACCGGTGCGCGCTGCCACCTCATCCAGCCAGCGCAGGGAAGCGCTGACCGCTTTGCGATCGCCGTCCAGGCTACGTGGCGAAGTCATTGGCGGCAGACGGAAGGTAAACATCCCCCACGCAGCCGGAACGATAATCCCCTTGCCGCCCACTTCTGCCAGCGCTTCCAGAATGCGTTCAATCTGCTGTAGACCGTTCAGGCGGCGTTCTTCGATAAAATCCCCGATCCAGCCATCGTATCCGCCACAGGCCGTCGTGACCGGCAGGCCGGTGGCTTTGATAGCCGCTTTTACTTCGTCGAGGTTTTCCACCAGCAGCCGGCCATCAATTTCGTAGCCATCAAATCCCATCGCTTTGATGTATTCGAATTTTTCCATGATAGCGGGCGGGAAAAAGGCCTGGTTTTGTGTTGCGATTTTCATGATTGCTGTCCTTAGCTTAAAAAGTGACGCCCATTTTGATACTGAGTTCCGGGTGCTGATCGACATACTTCATATAGCTTTCCGGGCTGGTGGTGAAGGTGACGACCGGGTCGATCAGATCTTCGCAATTGAGATAACCGTTCATCAGCAATTCCCAGCAGGTCTCTTCAATACGCTTGCGGCTCCAGCGCGGATAATCCGGGTTGGGTTCACTGCATGCGCGGGAGAAGACAATTTTGGCGTTGTTGAAGTGTGCCTCGCGACCGAGGTTGAAGCCCGCCGCAAACGGCTTGGCGAAGGCCACGTAGGAGATTGTTCCACCGTAGGCGAGACCGCGCAGCGCAGATTGCAGCGCATCTGCAAATCCGCTGGTTTCGATGATCACATCCGCGCCCTGCTTGCCGGTCAGTTTCTTAATTTCCAGACCGACATCGGTACCGATTGGGTTCAGGCAGTGGTCTGCACCGTGACGGCGGGCGATCTCACAGCGATGTTCGATAGGATCGACACCAATAACCACTGACGCGCCGGCTTTTTTCGCCAGCTGAATCGCAATCTGACCAATCGCGCCCAGCCCCACAACCACGACGAAATCCCCTACGCGGACGTTAGCATCACGCACGCCGCTCATGGCGAACTGCGCCGGATCGTAACAAACGGCATTTTTCCAGGATGCGCCCTGCGGCATTTTGCGCAGCTTATAGTTGTTCACCGCGTTAACAATGACCGTTTCCTGCAACGGGCCGTAGCAGCAGACGCTGTCGCCGATCTGGTATTCCGTCACGTCCGCACCACATTCGATGATGTCGCCGACGATCATGTTCCCCAGCTGGAATTTACCAAATTCGATGCCGCGCGCTGCACCTTCTTCACGCGGGGTAAACATCTGCCACTCAGCGTTGAACTCTTCATCGATGAACGGGCTTGCCGCGCGGAAATCCACGACTTCAGTACCGTGTTTCGGGGCGCCATAACGGGCACGAATCTTCACCTCGTGTGCTGCAACAGGACGATCTTCGTATTCCACCAGCGCCGCTACACGAGGCGCTGTCGCAACTAATTTTTTCATGACTGACTCCTTGTTAAAATCGGCCGCCTCAGCCCTTCACGCCGCCGGCGGTCAAACCACTTTTAATGAAACGTTCAGACAGGGCATACATAATGACGACCGGAAGTGCCGTTACCAGCGATGCAGCCATCATGCGACCCCAGATGTAATCTGGCGTACTGAAGAGCGTGTTCAGCCCGACCGGCAACGTGAAGTTGCTGGCGCTGGACAGGAAAATGGAGGCGAACAGATAGTCATTCCACGCCACCATGAAGCAGTAGACAAAGACCGACACCAGACCCGAGATCGCCAGCGGCACGGTGATGCGGAAGATGATTTGCAGGCGGTTCAGGCCGTCCATCATCGCGGCTTCTTCGATTTCGTCCGGGATGGTGTCGAAATAGCTGCGCAGCATAAAGACCGCGGTAGGCAACGTCTGCGTCACCATGGTGATGATCAGCGCCAGTTCGGTGTCATAAATGCCGAGCGCGGTGATGATTTTGAACAGCGGCACCACCAGCAGGATCCCGGAGAACATATAGACGGTGTAGAAGCTCGCATTGATCGTCGTGCGCCCTTTAAAGCGCAGTTTGGATAACGCATACGCGCCCAGCGTGCCGAGAAACACCGCAATGACCGAGGAGGTCAGCGACACCACCATGCTGTTACGAAAGTAATCCACAAACGGGAAAATCAGCGGGTTAAAGATGTCGATGTAGTGCTGTAGCGTCCACTCCTGCGGCAGAATAGTCGGGTGCAGCGAGATCGCCTCTTTCGCGCTTTTGAACGACGTCATCAACATCACAAAAAATGGAAACAGCGTGATAATCAGAAATAGCGCCAGTCCCAGATAAAAACCGATACGGCCCAGAACGCGTTTATTTGTTGCCATTGAGGTTTACCCTTTTTCTGGTCAGCAGAATGACAGCGAAGATGATCACAAACAGCACAACGGAAATGGCGGCTGCTTTACCCAGGTCATTGAACGCAAAGGCGGTTTTGTAGAGATATACGCCCAGAATGTCGACCTTGGTGGTGAGCAGATACACATCCGCAAACATGTAGAACATCCAGATAGTTCGCAGCGTGACGACCGTGGCCAGCACCGGCATGATGGCGGGCAACGTCACGATACGAAAACGCTGCCAGGCATTCGCTCCGTCCATCTCTGCCGCTTCGTACAACGATTTATCAATGGTCTGCAAAATCGCGAGGAACGAGATAAAGGCGTACGGGAAGTAACGCCAGATGGCGAACAGCACAACCAGGACAAAACTGCTGCCAGGATTATCGAACCACAGCGGCGCCTGATCGTAGAGATGCAGCAGATCAACGCCCAGGTAGTTCACAATCCCGTAGCCGTTGTTGAACATGTATTTCCAGGCAAATACCAGTGAAATAGACGGCGTCACGTAGGACAGGATCACCAGTGAACGAGCCGTTTTCCGCATGCGGAATTCACGGTTAAAGAAGATCGCTACGGCCAGTCCCAGCCCGGTGCTGCCGAGCACGACCAGCGCCGTATACCAGAACGTCATCCACAGGGAGTGCCAGAACGCAGCATCGCCCAGAATGCGAATGTAGTTATCCAGGCCGACGAACACCGCATCAATACGCGGGTTCAGCGGTAAACGTAAAAAACTGATTTCAATGTTGGAAATCATTGGCCAGGCCACCAGGCACCCCAGCAAAATCAGGCTGGGGGCCAACAGCAGCATGGCGAAAGGCATATCTGAACGACCAGAAAACAACGTCTTCATAATTCCCTTCGCAAAGCGCTCCTATCGTTGTGATATCAGGTCAGTCAGTTTCTTCTGGCTGTTGCTTAACGTCGCACTGAGATCTTTTTGTCCCACCGTCACGTTATGCACCATGGAACTGATAATGCCGGAGCCGGTAACGTCTCCCATGCGGGTAAAGTTTTTGTCGCCTACGGCGCCAAATACCTGGACGTTCGGGAACTGCGCAATCAGCTCGTAAGGCAGTTGGCCAAAGGCTTTGATCACGTCGTTGTTTTTCCAGCTATCAGTGCCCACCACGAGTTTGTTCACCGGCAGCGCCGCGCCAGGGGACATCATCACCCAGTCAGACGCGTTTTGAGCCTGCTCCATCCAGGTCACAAACTTTTCTGCCGCCTGCGTTTCCTCTTCGGTCTGGCCGGTCGTGATCGTCAACGAGGTGATCATGCCGTACACGGCTGATGATTTTTCCGTCGGGACCACGAACCCCAGGTTGGCCGGATTGCCATCTTTGTAGACCGCGGGCAGGATATAGGTGGAGTAAACGGCCATAGGCGCAGAGCCGTTCATGAAGGCGTCTTTGATCTCCATGACATCATTGGAGCCCGGCATGGTGTTCGCGGCCAGTGCCCGATAAAACGCCAGCGCTTTCGACATTTCAGGGGTATCGATTTTCACGTTGCCGTTTGCATCAAAGACGTTGGCTCCGCCTGACAACGCAAACTGCGAGAAGGCCTGCTCCGTCATGACGCTTTCTGCGGTTGGAAGCGCGATACCGTAATGTTTTTTCGCCGGTTCGTTGAGCGCCTGACTGGCTTTCAGCAGTTGCTCCCAGTTGTGCGGTTCTTCGATTCCCGCTGCCGCGAGCGCATCTTTGTGATACCAGACGCCGGACAGCCACGCGCTAACCGGCACCCCCGTCCATGCCTTGCCGTCTTCGGTGCGAACAACGCGTAAAATACCGTCGTAAAAGGTATCTTCACCGACGGCTTTAATCGCGTTGCCGATCGCGTCACGGTCCAGCAGTTGCTCTTTATCCATGACTTTGGCGTAGTCATGGCTGACTTCAATCACTTCCGGCAGCGCGCCGGTACGGGCCAACGTAATGACCTTGGTGTTATAGGCATCTTCCTCAACGGGGACCTGTTTCACCGTAATAGTCGGGTTTTCTTTCTCGAATTTTTCGATCAGTTTCGTAATAACTGCCTGACGCTCCTGTTCTACCGACGAGTGCATAAACTCAATGGTGACCTGAGATGCTTTATCGTCCTTACAGCCTGATAACAGGGCGCACGAAACCAGTGCTGATAACAGCACAATTTTGGGCATTTTCATTTTAGGGTCCTTTTTAGTTTTCTTTAATCCACATTACCTGCCATGGATTGAGGGTCAGTTCCGTACCGCTAATATCTTGTCCTGAGAGTAATTCCCTACCAAAGAGCGTTTGTCCATAAACGGTCTGCATTTTATTGCTAAAATTAAATAATGCTGTCATTCGCTCGCCATTTTCAGCAACACGAACAATTTTAAGAATATGTTCACCGATTGCGTCAAAAATAGCCTGACTATCCGGATGGAACGCACGCTCGCCGCGACGAATAGCAATAAGCTCACTCAAACGAGAATAAATCTGATAACGTATACTCTTATTATTATTAAGCTCCCGATCAACCTGACCTGCGGTGTATTTCTTCCTGTTTATCGCGCGATTATATCCGAGACGTTCGACACCTTCATAATCGTTACGCGAACCAAGAATGCTTTGAATATATACAGCCGGTACGCCAGGAAAACTTAATAACACAGCATGCGCCAGGATGAACCGCGCAATGCGCTCATCATCTGAGCTGTCTCGCAAACTCAACGCATCAAGATAGGTGACATTAATTTCATAGGGGCTTCGCGTTCCGTCAGGATTATTTTTCCAGTTGACCAGCGCGCCTTCCTGCTGAAGCTTTTCGACCAGCGAAAGGATCTCTGATTCCGGAAGGATGCCGCGTAACGGGTTCAATCCGATACCATCATGTGAAGCCAGGAAATTAAACCAGGTGGTGTAAGTTGAAGGCAGCGCCAGCGAGCCCGCCCACCGGCACAGGGCTTTGACATCCTGACGATGAACGGCGTGCAGCACCAGCGGTGGTAAGGAAAACTGATAGACCATCTGGGCTTCATTTTCACCATCACCGAAGTAAGAGATATTGTCTTTGTGGGGAACATTTGTCTCAGTGATGATCACCGTGCCAGGCGCCACGGCGTCCGTAATGGCGCGGAACAGCTGGATAAGGCAATGGGTTTGTTCCAGATGGATACAGGTGGTTCCCGGGATCTTCCACATAAACCCGACCGCATCCAGACGGATATAACGCGCCCCTTCCATGAGGTAATGGAGCAGAACGTCAACCATGGCAATCAGCACCTGCGGCGAGGCGAAGTTGAGATCGATCTGGTCATCGCTGAATGTGGTCCACAGATGACGAACGCTGCCATCATTAAGCGTGAACGGCGTCAGCAGCGGTAATGCGCGGGGACGCGTCACCGCCGATAAATCGGTTTCGGGATCGACAGAAATAAAGAAATCTTCGTAGCCCGGCTTCTGCGCCAGATAATTAGCAAACCATTCGCTTTTCGCTGACATATGGTTGCAAACGAAGTCAAACATTAAGCTGGCAGACTGTTTTAATTCCGCGACATCTCGCCAGGTTCCGGTTTCAGGTGCAACTTCGTGATAATCAATAACGGAAAATCCATCATCCGACGACCACGGATAAAACGGTAACAGATGGACATGAGAAAACGTGCGAGAAAGCCATTCATTATAGAAACGGATAAATACCGGCAACGCTTTCTCCCCTTTCGCGGAGAACTGATCGGCATAGGTAATCAGCACAACGTCTTTTTCATCCCAGCCTGACTTACGCTTTTCCGTAATATTAACCGCCGCCTTTTCAAGCTTGGTTAATAACACGTTAAGGTGTGCATCTGAAAATGATTCACCGTAAATATGATTGATAAGTTTTTTAATTTTTGCGTTCACATTATTTTCCATGGTAGCGGTCCCACGGATTGGCAATCTACTCCCATGAAAAATATCTGTCAACGGACCCGGGGGCAGAAAGCAGCAATCTCAGCGCAGCGCAACGCATTATTGTGAGCTGCCGCAAAGAAAGCAGAAAAGGAGAAGAAACGCAGAAGGGAAAGTCATGCCCCTTCTCTGGGCGAGAAAGGGCTTATGCGGGAGGAACTAGCGTGACAGGTAGCGCCGGGAAACGCGTTTTGCCAACTTCTGTAACAGCGGCTCCAGAGCGACCGCCAGCAACATTCTGACCGGCTTGCGGGCAACAGACTTGATCGCCCAACCCGCCACACCGGCCGGGCCATAACGTAACGCCGTCATCAGAACCAGTTTACCTGCGATTTTCAGGCCGGGTTTTACCTTTTGACCGGCCTGTTGCCAGTTTTGTTTCATGTAAGTTCTCTCTTAAAGCTGACGAAAACGACTTCTCAGCGTAAAGGTATCGGAGGTGACATAACGTTCCATCTCGCGCAATCGCTTCTCCCCTGCGCTCAGCTGTTCATCCACCGCGTTCAGGAGATCGCTGCTGGTTGGCGTGTTCTCCGCATCCAGCTCACCTTCCGGCATAGGATCGAGTACAAACGACAGAATGATGTATGCCACAAGCGTAATAAAGGCCAGGCCGAAGAAAATCGACAATACGGTGACCACACGCACCAGTTTTACCGGAACATCCAGATAGTGCGCCAGCCCGGCGCAAACGCCCCGAACCATGCCCTGCTGTGGGATCCGCCACAGTTTTTTATTCAGATTCAGTCCAGCCATTACCGTTCCCTCCAGTTCGGGTGTTCCGCGTCCAGGATCGCTTCCAGCGCCTGAATACGTTCGCGCATTTTATTTGCCTCGGCAGAGAGCTGCGCCAGCCGCTGTTGTTCACTCTGCGACAGCTCACCGCGTGAAGAGCGGTTGCTGTAGTGCAGCCATAACCAGATGGGCAGAAAAAACAGCACGAAAATGGTCAGGGGTATAGCCAGAAAAAGCGCGCTCATGTGTACTCCTTGTCTTACGATGCGGCACGCTCAGGTGCCGCAGGAATTATTATTGGTTGTCTTGTTTCATTTTGGCTTTCAGCGCAGCCAGTTGCTCGCTAATTTCATCATCGGCTTTCAGGTCAGCAAACTGCTGATCGAGGGTTTTCTGCTTACCGATGCTGTGGCTCTCGGCTTCCGCTTCCATGTGGTCGATACGACGTTCAAACGATTCGAAACGGGCCATCGCTTCATCCAGCTTGCCGCTGTCCAGCTGGCGACGCACGTCGCGGGACGAGCTTGCAGCCTGGTGGCGCAGCGCCAGCGCCTGTTGACGTGCACGGGTTTCGCTGAGTTTGTTTTCAAGCTCACCAATCTCTTTCTTCATACGCCCCAGAGTATCATCCACCAGCGTCACTTCGTGTTCCAGCGTGGCAACCATGTCGGTCAGCTTCTGCTTCTCAATCAGCGCAGCGCGAGCCAGATCTTCTTTATCTTTACGCAGCGCCAGTTCCGCTTTTTCCTGCCATTCGTTAAGCTGGGCAGTTGCCTGCTCGATACGACGCGTTAACTGCTTTTTCTCTGCCAGCGCGCGGGCGGAGGTGGAGCGTACTTCAACCAGCGTGTCTTCCATCTCCTGAATCATCAGGCGCACCAACTTCTGCGGATCTTCCGCTTTCTCCAGCAGCGAGTTGATGTTGGCGTTCACGATGTCGGCAAAACGAGAAAAAATACCCATAATTCAATCCTCATAGTTCTGTTATCGGGCGATGCCCTGCTGAGTAGTTAATACAAATCCCATGCCAACTTTTTATCTTATTGATTTTACTGAGTGTGATTGATATTTATCCAGCCAGCGGCTATTCTCACCTGGTGAATATCACTAAGGAGTGGTTAATTTCATCATGGCTGAATATAAAGATAATTTGCTTGGCGAGGCCAACAGCTTCCTGGAAGTGCTTGAACAGGTATCGCGCCTCGCGCCGCTGAATAAACCGGTGCTGATTATCGGTGAGCGCGGAACGGGTAAAGAACTTATCGCTAACCGCCTGCACTTTCTGTCTGGCCGCTGGGACGGCCCTTTTATTTCGCTTAACTGCGCGGCGCTGAATGAAAACCTGCTCGACACCGAGCTGTTTGGTCATGAAGCTGGCGCCTTCACCGGCGCACAAAAACGCCATCCCGGACGCTTTGAGCGCGCCGATGGCGGAACGCTCTTTCTCGACGAGCTGGCGACCGCGCCGATGCTGGTGCAGGAAAAGCTGCTGCGCGTCATTGAGTACGGTGAACTGGAACGCGTTGGCGGCAGTCAGCCGCTCCAGGTCAACGTTCGCCTGGTGTGCGCCACCAACGCCGACCTGCCCGCGATGGTGGCTGAGGACAAATTCCGCGCTGACCTGCTGGACAGGCTGGCTTTCGATGTTGTACAGCTGCCGCCGCTGCGGGAGCGGCGCAGCGATATCATGCTGCTGGCCGATCAGTTTGCCATTCAGATGTGCCGGGAACTGGGTCTGCCTCTCTTTCCGGGCTTCAGTGAACGGGCCACCGGGACCCTGCTCGGTTACCACTGGCCGGGCAATATTCGTGAACTGAAAAACGTGGTGGAACGGTCCGTTTACCGGCATGGCAGCAGCGAGACCGAACTGGACAACATTATTCTCGATCCGTTTCGGCGCGAGGATAAACAGCTCCCTGCTCCGGCGACGCGCCAGCAGGCTCCGGCGTTGCCGCTCGATTTACGCCAGTTCCAGCATCAGCAGGAGCAACAGCTGCTTGAGCAGAGCCTGAAAGAGGCGAAATATAATCAGAAACGGGCGGCTGAACTGCTGGGCCTGACCTACCATCAGTTAAGGGCATTGCTCAAAAAACATCAAATGCGCTGACATTATCAGCACTTACCCCCAGACATTTTTACGAAGCAGGCGTAAGTGCGATACACTTTGCAGATCGAATCTAAAAACCTTAAAAACTATGCGCCTGGTTTTATCGTCCCTGTTTGCACTCGGTTTGTTCAGCAATCTGGCCTTTGCTGCGCCCGATCGCGCTGTGCCTCCTGATATCCGTGATAGTGGTTTCGTCTACTGCGTCAGCGGTCAAGTTGATATTTTTAATCCGCAAAAAGCGGGGAGCGGCCTGATTGTCGATACGCTGGCCGCACAGCTCTACGATCGCCTGCTCGACGTCGATCCTTATACCTATCGGCTGGTTCCGGAGCTTGCTGAAAGTTGGGAAGTGCTTGATAACGGCGCCACATACCGCTTTCGTCTACGCGATGATGTCGCATTTCAGCACACCCCGTGGTTTACCCCAACTCGTAAGCTCAACGCGGATGACGTGGTTTTCACCTTCCAGCGCATATTCAATCGCAATCATCCGTGGCATAACGTTAATGGCGGGAACTTCCCCTATTTCGACAGTCTGCAATTCGCGGACTCGGTCAAAAGCGTTCGCAAACTGGATAACCGTACGGTTGAGTTTCGTCTGAATCGCCCGGATGCCTCCTTCCTCTGGCATCTGGCGACGCACTACGCCTCGGTCATGTCAGCCGAATACGCGGATCAGCTGACGAAAAAGGATCGTCAGGAACGTCTCGATCGTGAGCCTGTAGGCACCGGTCCGTTCCAGTTAGCAGAGTACCGCGCCGGACAATACATTCGCCTGCAACGCCACGATCGTTTCTGGCGCGGCAAGCCGCTGATGCCGCAGGTTATTGTTGATCTGGGTTCAGGTGGAACAGGCCGACTCTCCAAACTGCTGACCGGCGAGTGCGATGTGCTTGCCTGGCCTGCGGCCAGCCAGTTGACCATTTTGCGCGACGACCCACGCCTGCGCCTGACCCTGCGCCCGGGCATGAACATCGCTTATCTGGCGTTTAACACCGATAAGCCGCCGCTGAATAATCCGGCCGTGCGCCATGCGCTGGCGTTAGCGATCAACAACCAGCGTCTGATGCAGTCGATTTACTACGGTACCGCGGAAACCGCCGCCTCTATTCTTCCGCGCGCCTCCTGGGCCTATGACGGCGAGGCGAAGATTACGGAATATAATCCGGCGAAAGCGCGCGAACAGCTTAAAGCGCTGGGGGCAGAAAACCTGACGCTACAGCTGTGGGTGCCCACCAGCTCTCAGGCGTGGAACCCCAGCCCGCTGAAAACGGCTGAGCTGTTGCAGGCTGATATGGCGCAGGTGGGCGTTAAGGTGATCATCGTGCCTGTCGAAGGCCGTTTCCAGGAGGCGCGTCTGATGGACATGAATCACGACTTAACGCTGGCTGGCTGGTCCACCGACAGTAACGACCCGGACAGCTTCTTCCGTCCGCTGCTGAGCTGTGCGGCAATCAACTCCCAGACCAACTACGCCCACTGGTGTAACCGGGAATTTGATGCCGTGCTGCAAAAAGCGCTGGCGTCTCAACAGCTTGCCTCACGCATTGAGGCCTACGATGAAGCGCAAAATATTCTGGCCAGAGAACTTCCCGTGTTGCCGCTTGCCTCTTCCCTGCGCCTCCAGGCCTACCGTTACGATATTAAAGGGCTGGTACTCAGCCCGTTTGGTAACGCCTCCTTCGCGGGCGTGACCCGTGAGAAAGAACAAGAGGTGAAGAAACCATGATTATATTTACCTTGCGTCGGCTGCTGTTACTGCTGGTGACCCTGTTCTTCCTGACCTTTGTCGGCTTTAGCCTGAGCTACTTTACGCCGCACGCCCCGCTTCAGGGCTCATCTCTCTGGGACGCCTGGCTGTTCTGGTTTAATGGCCTGCTGCACTGGGATTTTGGCGTGTCCAGCATCAACGGACAGCTCATCTCCGAACAGCTGAAAGTGGTTTTCCCGGCCACCATGGAGCTGTGTATACTCGCCTTTGGCTTTGCCCTCATGGTGGGGATCCCGGTGGGAATGCTGGCGGGAATTTATCGTAATAAATGGCAGGATAAATTTATTAGTGCGCTTGCCTTAATTGGCTTTTCCATCCCTGTTTTCTGGCTGGCGCTGCTGCTTACCCTATTCTTCTCACTGACGTTAGGCTGGCTGCCGGTATCTGGCCGTTTTGACCTGCTGTATAACGTGCAAACGGTGAGCGGCTTCGCCATCGTTGACGCCTGGCTTTCTGATTCAGTCTGGCGCGACGAGATGATCGTGAGCGCGCTGCGCCACATGGTGCTGCCGGTGCTCACGCTGGCCGTCGCGCCGACGACCGAAGTGATCCGCCTGATGCGCATCAGCACTATTGAAGTCTTCGATCAAAACTATGTGAAGGCCGCCGCCACGCGCGGACTGTCTCGCCTGACGATTCTACGTCGCCATGTGCTGCACAATGCGTTGCCACCCGTTATCCCACGTCTTGGGCTGCAATTCTCAACCATGCTGACGCTGGCGATGATCACCGAGATGGTTTTCAGCTGGCCGGGCCTTGGGCGCTGGATGATCAACGCCATTCGCCAGCAGGATTACGCGGCGATCTCCGCCGGCGTGATGGTGATTGGCTCGCTGGTCATTATTGTTAACGTTATTTCCGATATTTTGGGTGCCATGGCCAACCCATTGAAGCATAAGGAATGGTATGCCTTACGATAACGTCTACAGCGAAAAGCGCACGCCCGGTGCGCTACGTACCGTGTGGCGTAATTTTTACGGCGACACCACGGCGATGATCGGCTTTTACGGCTGCATTGGCCTCGTGTTGCTGTGCGTTTTGGGTTCGTGGTTTGCACCGTATGGCATCGATCAGCAGTTCCTTGGCTATCAGCTTTTACCGCCGTCGTGGTCGCGCTACGGGGAGGTTTCGTTCTTCCTGGGGACTGACGATCTCGGACGCGACGTGCTAAGTCGTTTGCTGAGCGGCGCCGCACCGACGGTAGGCGGCGCGTTCGTGGTCACCCTGGCTGCCGCAATCTGCGGCCTGGCGCTGGGCATTTTTGCCGGCTCAACCCACGGGCTGCGGTCGGCCGTGCTTAACCATATTCTTGATACCCTGCTCTCTATTCCTTCGCTGCTGCTGGCGATTATCGTCGTGGCCTTCGCGGGGCCGCACCTCACCCATGCGATGTTCGCCGTCTGGCTGGCCATTCTGCCGCGCATGGTGCGCTCGGTTTACAGCCTGGTTCACGACGAGCTGGAGAAAGAGTATGTCGTTGCCGCCCGCCTGGATGGCGCCACCACGTTTAATATTTTGTGGTTTGCCGTGCTGCCTAACATTGCCGCCGGGCTGGTGACGGAGATCACCCGCGCCCTGTCGATGGCGATTCTGGATATCGCAGCGCTGGGCTTCCTGGACCTTGGCGCGCAGCTCCCCTCCCCGGAATGGGGCGCCATGCTCGGCGATGCGCTGGAGCTGATTTACGTTGCGCCGTGGACGGTCATGCTGCCGGGCGCGGCCATCATGGTGAGCGTGCTGCTCGTTAACCTGCTGGGCGACGGGATCCGCCGCGCAATCAATGCGGGGGTGCAATAATGCCGTTACTCGATATCCGCAACCTCACGATCGAAATTAAAACGGGCGAAGGCTGGGTCAAGGCCGTGGATCGCATCAGTATTACGCTTGCAGAGGGCGAAATCCGCGGGCTGGTGGGCGAATCGGGTTCAGGGAAAAGTCTGATCGCCAAGGCCATTTGCGGCGTGGCGAAGGACAACTGGCGGGTGACCGCCGATCGTATGCGCTTCGACGACATCGATCTGTTGCGTCTCTCCCCGCGCGAACGCCGTAAACTGGTGGGCCATAACGTCTCGATGATTTTCCAGGAGCCGCAATCCTGTCTCGATCCGTCCGAGCGCGTCGGGAAACAGCTGATGCAGAACATCCCCGGGTGGACCTATAAAGGCCGCTGGTGGCAGCGTTTCGGCTGGCGTAAACGCCGTGCCATTGAGCTGTTGCACCGTGTCGGGATCAAAGACCATAAAGACGCGATGCGCAGTTTCCCCTACGAACTGACCGACGGTGAATGCCAGAAAGTGATGATTGCCATCGCCCTGGCGAATCAGCCGCGTCTGCTGATTGCGGACGAACCAACGAACGCGATGGAGCCAACCACCCAGGCCCAGATTTTCCGCCTGCTCACGCGTCTGAACCAGAATAACAACACCACCATTTTGTTGATCAGCCACGACCTGCAAATGCTGAGCAAGTGGGCGGATAAAATTGATGTAATGTATTGCGGCCAGACGGTAGAAACCGCGCCAAGCGAAGACCTGGTGACGACGCCGCATCATCCCTACACGCAGGCGCTGATCAGGGCGATCCCGGATTTTGGCAGCGCGATGCCGCACAAAAGCCGGCTGAATACGCTGCCTGGCGCGATACCGCTGCTGGAATCGCTGCCCATTGGCTGCCGTCTGGGTCCGCGTTGCCCGTATGCTCAGCGCAAATGCATCGAAACACCGCGCCTGACAGGGCCGAAAAATCATCTGTTTGCCTGTCATTTCCCGCTGAACATGGAGAGAGAGTGAAATGGTCGAAACCTTACTGGAAGTACGTAACCTAAGTAAGACCTTTCGCTATCGCACCGGCCTGTTTCACCGTCAGACCGTCGAGGCTGTTAAACCGCTGAGCTTTACGCTGCGCGAAAAGCAGACGCTGGCGATTATCGGTGAAAACGGCTCGGGCAAATCGACCCTGGCAAAAATGCTCGCGGGTATGGTCGAGCCGAGCGGCGGTGAAATACTGATTGACGATCATCCTCTGGAATTTGGGGACTACTCTTTTCGCAGTCAGCGCATCCGGATGATTTTTCAGGATCCGTCGACGTCCCTGAACCCGCGCCAGCGTATTTCCCAGATTCTGGATTTCCCGCTGCGGTTGAATACCGACCTGGAGCCGGAAGCGCGTCGCAAACGGATTGTCGAAACCCTGCGTCTGGTAGGCCTCCTGCCCGACCATGTCAGCTATTACCCGCACATGCTGGCCCCGGGCCAAAAACAGCGTCTCGGTCTGGCCCGCGCGCTGATCCTGCGCCCGAAGGTCATCATCGCCGACGAAGCGCTGGCGTCGCTGGATATGTCGATGCGTTCGCAGCTCATTAACCTGATGCTGGAGTTACAGGAAAAACAGGGGATCTCGTATATCTACGTGACTCAGCACCTGGGCATGATGAAGCACATCAGCGATCAGGTGCTGGTAATGCACCAGGGAGAAGTTGTCGAGCGCGGCAGTACCGCTGACGTACTGGCCTCCCCGCTCCATGACCTGACGAAACGCCTGATTGCCGGACACTTTGGTGAAGCGTTGACGGCGGACGCGTGGCGTAAAGATCGTTAGCCGCTGCGTAACCCGCTTGCCAGCAGAGTAAACACCTCTATGGCATGCGGGAGGGTCTTCTGCGGTTCATCACTCGCGGCAATCAGCAGAGCCGCATTCAGAGCAGCGCCATTTAGCAGATGGGCTGCGACTCTGGCATCCATCTTTTTGATTACGTTGCACTCCATCATTTTTTCGATGGTCTGACGGGTCGACTCAAGGCAGCTGTTCTGGCTGGGCCATTGCGCCGGGTCGCCCAGAACAGCAGGGCCGTCAAGGAGGACGATACGCTGAACTTCCGGAACGAGCGCCATTTTGATATAGGCGATGCCCTCCGCCAGCAGTCGCTCCCAGTCATCTTCGGCGGCGGCGGCAATCGCTTTTGCGTTTGCTGCCATTTCGCTGTCTATCTGCGCGACCACCGCCGCCAGTAGTCCCTTCTTGTCGTTGAAATTATGATATAGCGCGCCGCGTGTTAACCCCACGCTTGCCGTGAGTTCATCCATTGACGCTGCGGCATAGCCTTTTTCAGCAAATGCCTTTCGCGCCGCCTGAATCATTTTCTCGCGATTTTCCTGGGCCGTTTCAGCGCGACGTTTTGTAGCCATGGGACTTCCTTAATTAAGCGATAACTATAATTTGACATACGCGACGTATGTGAATTACATTTTTCACATACATCGCGTATGTTACTTCTACCGTGTAAGCACAACAATACCTCTGACAGAAAAGGAAAAGCCATGCCTTCACGTGATCCCGTCTTCCCGGCTAACCGACATGCCCTCTATGAAGAGCATGGCTATTCAGCTGCAATTCGCTCTGGCGATCTGTTATTTGTTTCCGGTCAGGTTGGCAGCCGCAGCGATGGCACACCTGAACCCGACTTCCCCGCTCAGGTGCAGCTGGCGTTCGATAATTTACGGGCGATCCTGGCAGCCGCGGGATGTACTTTTGACGATCTGATTGATGTCACGACGTTTCATACCGATCCTGAAAACCAGTTCCCCGTTATCATGGAGGCGAAAAAACTGGCATTTCCCCACGCTCCTTACCCAAACTGGACAGCAATAGGCGTTAACTGGCTTGCGGGTTTTGATTTCGAAATTAAGGTTATCGCCAGAATCCCCTCGTCAGCGAATTAAGATCCGGCTGTATAAGCGTGAAGCTCCGGGCAGTCTCTGGTTGGATGAGGCGAACCCTGCGTGCGGTGATATACTGCTGGGATACACACGAAACAGCCTGATGAAGAGTCAGTTCAACCTCTTCCGTGAGCCCATTCACGGCGCAGGAGCGAGAAATATCGTGACACAAGGGGCTGTGAGTGGGCTATAATTTCGAGCTAATTTCGAATGATTTTGAAATACTGCCTGTAACGCTATGAATTACAAGGCAAAATAAGCAATGAATATAAGGATTAAAGCTATGGGTTTTCTTTCCGGTAAGCGCATTCTGGTGACTGGCGTTGCCAGCAAACTGTCCATCGCATACGGCATCGCACAGGCAATGCATCGCGAAGGCGCTGAGCTGGCGTTCACCTACCAGAACGACAAGCTGAAAGGCCGTGTTGAAGAATTTGCCGCGCAGCTGGGTTCCAGCATTGTTCTGGAATGTGACGTTGCACAAGACGAAAGCATTGATGGCATGTTTGCTGAACTGGCAAAAGCATGGCCGAAATTCGACGGTTTTGTTCACTCCATCGGCTTCGCTCCTGGCGACCAGCTGGACGGCGACTACGTGAACGCGGTTACCCGTGATGGCTTCAAAATCGCCCACGACATCAGCTCCTACAGCTTCGTTGCAATGGCAAAATCCTGCCGCGCGATGCTGAACCCGGGCGCAGCCCTGCTGACTCTGTCCTACCTCGGCGCAGAACGTGCTATCCCTAACTACAACGTTATGGGTCTGGCGAAAGCATCTCTGGAAGCCAACGTGCGCTACATGGCGAACGCGATGGGTCCTGAAGGCGTGCGTGTTAACGCTATTTCTGCGGGTCCAATCCGTACCCTGGCCGCTTCCGGTATCAAAGATTTCCGTAAAATGCTGGCACACTGCGAAGCGGTTACCCCGATTCGTCGTACCGTTACCATCGAAGATGTGGGTAACTCTGCGGCATTCCTGTGCTCTGACCTTTCCGCGGGCATCTCCGGCGAAGTGGTTCACGTTGACGGCGGCTTCAACATCGCTGCAATGAACGAGCTGGAAATCAAATAAGCTTGTCACTCTCTTCCCGCCAGGGAAGAGAGTTTCCTCCCGCCCCGCCCCTCGTTATTCCGTTCAGCTATTTGTTATCACCTAACAATATTTTTCCCCTCATCCGCCTTACGCCAGGATATTGATCGCCATTTTGAGATCAAGGAACGCCCATGGAACAACGCCGTTTTTCCGGCAAAGGCCACTGGTATCATGAAACCCAGTCGAATCATTCGCAGACGGACGTTCTGCCGCTGGTGCCCGAAGCCGCTAACGTCGACGACCGTTTTTTGCTCGATCTAGCCCTGCCCGATGACATTCTCGCAAGCTGTGCTGGTTGGCTTACGCATGCCCGAACCCTCTGTCATCTTTTGTTCCCACTTGATACTCCCGTGAACCGTCTGCATACGCTCAGCGCCTACGACAGGCTGAGCACGGCATTAACGGTTGCCCAGGCGTGTGGCGTTCAGCGGCTCTGTAACCACTACGCTGCTCTGCTCGCCCCTCTTCCGGGGCCGGACTCCTCCCGGGAAAGCAATCGACGCCTTGCAGAAATTACCCAGTATGCCCGCCAGTTAGCCAGCTCACCCGATGTCATCGATGATAAAGCCCAAAACCAGCTTGATGAGGTTGGACTCACAACGTATGACATTGTGCTCATCAACCAGATCATCGGCTTTGTCGGTTTTCAGGCGCGAGTGGTCGCGGTATTTCAGGCATTGCTTGGCCATCCGGTACGCTGGCTGCCCGGGCATCACATTCAGCCCCATACGCTGCCGGTCAGCTTCAGCAGATGGACCGCCACGCTACCCCCGGTTGAGCTAAAATATGCCAGTGCGCTTCAGCTTGAGGCGCTCTCACGCTGGCAGGCGGAACCGGCGCTTGAAGCGCTTACTCCTGTGCTGTGTCATGAGCCGATGCTGCTTGATCTGACGGGCGAAATTCTGCTTAACCATCCGCGAAGTGAAGGCCCCGCGTCTTCGATGCTCTCAGCCGCTCGTGCGCTGCTTGTCGCCTCTCCGGATCGCTTTAGCGCCGCCCAGTTAACGCCCCTGACCGGGTCAGGTCTCTCGCCAGAGAAGGCCATCAACCTGCTTACCCGAGATGCATTTTATGGCTGGCTGGACCGTCTGCGCGTGGCGCTCGGCAAAGAGGAATAACCATACTCTTTACCTAAAGAGCGCTTGCTGTAGCAGTGAGATTCGCGTAAAACTGTCAGCCGCTCAATGGCTACGAAAATAGAACATTATGTTTCAGGACAACCCGCTGCTAGCGCAGCTTAAACAGCAACTGCATTCCCAGACGCCGCGTGCAGAAGGGGTCGTAAAAGCCACGGAAAAGGGCTTTGGCTTTCTTGAAGTTGACGGGCAGAAGAGCTACTTCATTCCGCCTCCTCAGATGAAGAAAGTGATGCATGGCGACCGCATTTCGGCCGTTATTCATACCGAAAAGGAACGAGAGTCTGCCGAGCCGGAAGCACTGATCGAACCTTTCCTGACCCGCTTTGTCGGGAAAGTGCATAAAAAAGACGATCGTCTTTCTGTCGTGCCGGACCATCCTCTCCTGAAAGATGCTATTCCGTGCCGCGCCGCGCGTGGCGTTGAGCATGATTTTGTTGAGGGTGACTGGGCGGTTGCTGAGATGCGCCGTCATCCTTTAAAAGGCGATCGCGGTTTTTACGCCGAGCTTACCCAATACATTACCTTCGGCGACGACCATTTCGTCCCATGGTGGGTGACGCTGGCGCGCCACAACCTCGAAAAAGAAGCGCCTGAGGGCGTGGCGACTGAAATGCAGGACGAAGGTCTGGAACGTCGCGATCTGACGGCACTGGACTTTGTCACCATCGACAGCGCCAGCACCGAGGATATGGACGATGCGCTGTATGCCGAAGAGACAGCCGATGGCAAACTGCATCTGACCGTCGCCATTGCCGACCCTACCGCATGGATTGTCGAAGGCAGCAAGCTGGACGAGATGGCCAAAGTGCGCTCGTTCACCAACTACCTGCCGGGTTTTAACATTCCGATGTTGCCGCGTGAACTCTCCGACGATCTTTGCTCGCTGCGTGCGCACAAAGTACGTCCGGTGCTGGCCTGTCGGATGACCATTGCGGCTGACGGTACCATTGAAGAAGATATTGAATTCTTCGCCGCCACCATCGAATCCAAAGCCAAGCTGGCCTATGACGACGTGTCCGACTGGCTGGAGAACACGGGCAGCTGGAAACCCGAGTCCGACAACATTGCCGCACAAATTCGTCTGCTGCACCGCGTCTGCCTGAGCCGCAGCGAATGGCGTCAAACTCACGCGCTGGTCTTCAAAGATCGTCCGGACTACCGTTTTGTGCTGGGTGAAAAAGGTGAAGTGCTGAATATCGTCGCTGAGCCGCGCCGTATTGCCAACCGCATCGTTGAAGAAGCGATGATATCCGCCAACATTTGTGCCGCCCGCGTGCTGCGCGACAAATTAGGCTTTGGCATTTACAACGTGCACACCGGGTTTGATCCGGCGAACACCGAAGCGCTGGCTGCCCTGCTGAAAACCCATGACGTACACGTCGATCCTGAGGAAGTGCTGACCCTGCAAGGTTTCTGCAAACTGCGCCGCGAGCTGGACGCGCAGCCTTCAGGGTTCCTTGACAGCCGTATTCGCCGCTTCCAGTCCTTTGCGGAAATCAGCACCGAGCCAGGCCCGCACTTCGGCCTTGGCCTTGAGGCTTACGCGACCTGGACCTCCCCGATCCGTAAGTACGGCGATATGGTTAACCATCGTCTGCTGAAAGCGATCATCAAAGGGGAATCTGTTGCCCGCCCACAGGATGATACGACGTTGCAGATGGCAGAACGTCGCCGTCTCAACCGTATGGCGGAGCGTGATGTCGGCGACTGGTTATACGCGCGCTTCCTGAATGATAAGGCAGGGACTGACACCCGTTTCTCGGCTGAAATCATTGACATCAGCCGCGGCGGTATGCGCGTTCGTCTGGTGGATAATGGCGCCGTTGCCTTTATTCCTGCCCCGTTCCTGCATGCCGTTCGCGACGAACTGGTTTGTAGCCAGGAAAACGGGACCGTGCAAATTAAAGGCGAAACGGTTTACAAGGTCACTGACGTGATTGATGTCACCATCGCTGAAGTGCGCATGGAAACCCGCAGTATTATCGCGCGCCCTGTCGCCTGATAACCGCGTAAACTTCCGGCCGTTCCGTTAAGGGGTGGCCGGGAGTTCTCTTCTGTATTATCTCCCGCAAAATCATCGTTTTTTCTCACACTTTTCTGTTTCCCATCGCCACATTTCGCCAGAATTATCTACAGTAAAAGAGAGCCGTCATTGTCGACTGCAAATGAATAATTTGTGCGCTACTCAGCAGCCGCGGGAGAAAACGTGATGGACGATCTGGAGCAGAATTTGCTGTTTCGTTACATGGGTACGCATAGCCCCTGGTGGCGACTGACAGCAGACAGCAATGCTCTGCATCTTGCTGCCAGTGAAAGCGCTGACATCATTCAGGTGGTGGCGCTGGATGATGAGCAGGCCGCGCTGATCCGCCAGCTCACCGTGATAACCTCCAGCATTGCCATGACCCTGCCCTTGTACGGTGTGGACGTTCCCGTTCATCTTGTCGGCCGTAAAATTAACAAAAATGAGTGGGCAGGAACGGCATCAGCCTGGAACGATACTCCTTCCGTGGCGCGGGACCTGGCGCAGGGGCTCTCCTTCGCCGAACAGGTAGTGTCCGAGGCTAACTCCGTGATTGTGATCCTCGACCAGAACGGGAATATTCAGCGCTTCAACCGTTTAAGTGAAGAATATACGGGCCTGAAGGAACAGGAAGTTATCGGGCAAAACGTGTTCAAACTGTTTATGAGCCGTAGCGAAGCCGCGGCCTCCAAACGCAACATCACCGGTTTTTTTCGTAACGGCAGCTCGTACGAAGTTGAACGCTGGATCAAGACCCGCAAAGGGCAGCGCCTGTTTCTCTTCAGAAATAAATTTGTTCACAGCGGCAGCGGGAAAAATGAAATTTTCCTCATCTGTTCAGGTACCGACATAACCGAAGAGCGTCGGGCCCAGGAGCGCCTGCGCGTACTCGCCAATACGGATACGATTACCGGTTTGCCTAACCGAAACGCCATCCATGAGCTGATCTCTGATGCCATCACCGCTCGGGGTGACACCCAGGTAGGCGTGGTTTATCTCGATCTGGATAACTTTAAAAAAGTGAACGATGCCTATGGGCATATGTTTGGCGACCAGCTGCTACAGGCCGTTGCGCTGGCGATCCTGAGCTGTCTGGACGAAGGACAAACCCTGGCGCGCCTGGGTGGGGATGAGTTTATCGTGCTAGCCACCGATACCTCGCAGGGCGCGCTGGAAGCCATGGCATCGCGCATACTGACCCGACTTCGCCAGCCTTTCCGCATCGGGCTGATAGAGGTTTACACCGGCTGCTCGCTGGGCATCGCGCTTGCGCCCCAGCACGGTAACGATCGCGAAAGCGTCATTCGTAATGCCGACACCGCCATGTACACCGCCAAAGAAAATGGCCGGGGCAAATTCTGCGTCTTCTCGCCAGAGATGAACCAGCGCGTATTTGAATACCTGTGGCTGGATACCAACCTGCGTAAAGCGCTGGATAACGATCAGCTGTTAATCCACTACCAGCCCAAAATAACCTGGCGCGGCGAAGTCAGAAGTCTGGAGGCGCTGGTGCGCTGGCAGTCGCCAGAGCGTGGCCTGATCCCGCCGATGGAGTTTATCTCCTATGCTGAGGAGTCAGGGCTGATTGTGCCCCTGGGCCGCTGGGTTATGCTTGATGTGGTGCGCCAGGTGGCGAAATGGCGCGACAAGGGGATCAACCTTCGCGTCGCGGTCAACGTCTCCGCCCGTCAGCTGGCGGACCAGACCATCTTCAGCGACCTGAAGCAGGCGCTGAAAGACCTGAGTTTTGAATACTGCCCGATTGATGTGGAATTGACCGAAAGCTGTCTCATTGAAAATGAAGAGCTGGCCCTGTCAGTGATCCAGCAATTTAGCCGCCTGGGAGCGCAAATTCACCTGGATGACTTTGGTACGGGGTACTCTTCCCTGTCGCAGCTGGCGCGCTTCCCTATCGATGCCATTAAGCTTGACCAGGCTTTCGTGCGGGACATCCATAAGCAGTCCATTTCACAGTCGCTGGTGCGTGCGATAGTCGCCGTGGCGCAGGCGTTAAATTTGCAGGTCATTGCTGAAGGGGTGGAAAGTGCAAAAGAAGACGCCTTTCTGACGAAGAATGGCGTCAACGAACGGCAGGGTTATCTTTTTGCTAAGCCCATGCCCGCTGCCGCATTCGAGCGATGGCTAAAGCGCTATCAGGCCAGAAATGTCCGTTAGCTGGCTTTGCGTAAGCCCGTCGCCTGATGGCGATTTTGCAGCATAACCAGCCGCTCCATGTAGGCGATATCCTTCGGTTCAAGGCAGAAGGCGGCATCAACCCAATCCTCGGTAATGTCCATCAGCTCGCTTCGCGGAAGTGGCAGCACGCGCGTACGCGCACGCAGCATGGCCCTTACGCCGTTCAGCTTCGGCTGTAGCGTGTCGATAAACGTCCGCACCGAAACATAGCTCTGTAACGGCTCGAATAAGAGATCCACAAGACCATGCTGCTCATACCATTCCGCCGTATGCGTCTCACCTTTGTAGATCAGCGCCTCCGCCATTTTCATGCCGGCGCGACGCGCCACCAGTGAATAGCCGCCCATGCCCGGGAACAGATTGAACGCGATTTCCGGAAAGCCTAATCGGGCATCGCGCTGGGCCAGAATGAAATGATGCGCCAGCGCGGCTTCAAACCCGCCCCCTAACGCGCTTCCTTCCACCATAGCCAGCGTGACAGCACCGGTATCAAACCCTCGCGAGGCGGCATGAACGCAGTCCACACAGGCCCGGGCATAGGCGCGTAACGCTTCGCGTCGGTTGTTTTTGATGCACTCAACGAAGAACTGTAAATCACCGCCGGTATTGTAGATGTCGGGGACCAGCGATCCGGTGACCCAAAAATCAACGACAAATCCGGACTGTCGAACCAGCCAGGAGAGATTCATGATCTCCTCGATCAGCGCATGATTGAAGCAAGGCCGTGGCGTGGCACGTAACATCATCCACACCGTACGCCGTTCGGCCTCATAATAAGCCGCCAGTTGAGTGAATCGTTCAGCATCAGTAAACAATGTGCAGGTTGTCTGGTTGATAACTGTCATAGTCGAATTCCTCTTATAAAAAAGCGCGTTGCGCGCAGTTTTAGACTAATCCACCCCTACAACCCGCAGCATACGGGGGCCAAATTTATCACTTTCATTTATGAACTTTGGTTATTGCATTTTTTACCTTCTCTTTTGAATCAATTTTCTGCATCATTGATAATATTAACTTTTCGCTTCAGGGTGAGCTTATGTCTAACATTGATGCAACAGCCGTGGCACAGCGTATTGATACTGTGCTGGATATTCTTGTCGCAGGCGATTATCACTCTGCTATCCGTAACCTTGAAATCCTCAAGTCTGAACTGCTGGCTGAGAACGGCGCTGATAACGCTCCAGAATCCACTCAACCTAAAGCCCCGTGGGAAGTGTAGCCACGTCGTTTCCGCCCTTGCCTTTTAAATGGATGCTATGAATTCCCGACAACAAATCATTTTGCAGATGGTGATCGATCAGGGACGCGTAAGCGTGGTCGATCTCGCTAAAGCCACCGGCGTTTCTGAAGTCACCATTCGTCAGGATCTGAATCTGCTGGAAAAACAGAGCTACCTGCGGCGTGCACACGGATATGCCGTTCCACTGGACAGCGACGACGTCGAAACCCGCATGATGAACAATTATGCGCTCAAGCGGGAGCTGGCGGAGTTTGCTGCATCCTTAGTGAATAACGGTGAGACCGTCTTTATTGAAAATGGCAGCAGTAACGCCCTTCTGGCGCGCACGCTCGCCGATCAAAAAGACGTTACCATCATCACCGTAAGCAGCTATATCGCCCATCTGTTGAAGGAAACTCAGTGCGAGGTGATACTGCTGGGCGGCATTTACCAGAAGAAAAGCGAAAGCATGGTGGGGCCATTAACGCGTCAATATGTTCAGCAGGTTCACTTCAGTAAAGCATTCATTGGTATTGACGGCTGGCAGCCCGACACCGGCTTTACTGGTCGCGACATGATGCGTTCAGACGTGGTTAACGCAGTACTCGCCAAAGAGTGTGAAGCGATAGTGCTGACCGACAGCTCTAAGTTTGGCGCCGTACACCCTTATACGATGGGTCCGGCTTCGCGCTTCAGCCGCGTGATCACGGATGAGCGTTTGCGCGATGAATATCGCCAGCAATTAGAACAAGACGGCCTGACTGTCGATATTGTGAAAAAAACGGCCTGATTATCCTGCTGCGCCCGAATAATGGGCGCACTTAAACCTTTCTCTGAGAGTATTCTGACCCTGCCTTTAAGAGTTTTTACCTGTTGAAACCGTTCTAAACACGTAAAATTAATATTAGCGATATAACAGGAAGTGACTATCACCTGCGTGATGATGAAACACCTGCGCGACCAGCTTTCACGGGAACAGAATTTAAGTATGGATATTGTCTATACTTAAAGTGCATTCCTTTCCGTGAATCGATAATTCAGGAGAAAGTATTATGACCTTTACCAGCAAAAAATTAGCCGCCGCTGTTCTGGCAATCACTGTAGCAATGTCCCTGAGCGCTTGCTCTAACTGGTCTAAACGTGACCGTAACACCGCGATTGGTGCCGGTGCTGGTGCGCTTGGTGGTGCAGTATTAACGGATGGTAGTACGCTGGGGACATTAGGTGGTGCTGCCGTAGGTGGTGTTATCGGTCACCAGGTGGGCAAATAATCACCATAACGGCTCTCACCGGTATAATAATATATTTTGTATTTTCAGGTCTGACTTACGCACGTAAAAAAAAGAGCCACGGCAATGTCCGTGGCTCATTTATTTTAGCCGCCCGCCAGTTTAACTTTCATTCCTTTGGCTTCCAGCAGCGCTTTAATTAAATCCCGTTTATCACCCTGAATCTCAATAATGCCGTCTTTTACTGCCCCACCGCATCCGCACTTCTTTTTAAGTTCAGCGGCGAGCTTTACCAGGTCTGCATCATCCAGATCAATGCCAGTGACAAGGCAAACCCCTTTACCTTTCCTGCCGCTGGTCTGGCGCTGAATTCGCACGATACCATCGCCTTTCGGACGTTCAGCTTTCTCTTTTGGCTCTTCAATGCGCCCGGTATCCGTTGAATAGACCAGACGACTGTTGGCGTCACGCATTATGCCCCCTTTTTCAGTGATGCATTAATCGCTTTCAGGGTCTCTGCCGGATGAGCGGATTGCGTCACCGGGCGACCAATCACCATATAGTCTACACCCGCGCTCAGCGCCTGCTCTGGCGTCATGATGCGTCGCTGATCCCCAGACTCGGTGCCTGCCGGACGGATACCTGGCGTTACCAGTTTAAAGTCGCGGCCTAGCACAGATTTGAAGCGAACCGCCTCCTGAGCCGAACAGACCACGCCATCGAGACCACACTGTTGCGTGAGGCGCGCCAGACGCTCCGCGTGTTCGGCAGGTGACAACGTCACACCCAGATCGCGCAGGTCGGATTCATCCATACTGGTCAGCACGGTGACGGCGATCAGAAGCGGAGCGTCATTACCAAACGGCACCAGCGCTTCGCGCGCAGCCGTCATCATGCGTGCCCCGCCGGATGCATGAACGTTAACCATCCACACGCCCAGTTCAGCCGCCGCAGCTACGGCGTGCGCAGTGGTATTTGGAATATCATGGAATTTCAGGTCGAGGAAAACGTCGAAGCCACGCTGGTGCAGATCGCGGACGATTTGTGGGCCGAACAGCGTAAACATCTCTTTGCCTACTTTCAGACGGCAATCGCGGGGATCAATGCCATCAACAAAGGCCAGTGCGGCGTCACGGTTATTGTAATCCAGAGCAACAACTACGGGAGAATCGGTAACTACGCGGGAAGTGGAGGATGTAACAGACGTCATGACCAGCCCTTTTCGTCTATGGGCGCGCAGCGGCGCGGAACAGATAAACGGCGTGCATTCTACCTGCCCTCGGGGTAAATGAACAGAATCGAATGATTTTCCTGCCGAACCCCAGACCGCACGGTGCTGACGAAATCACTGTAACTATTAGTATGTTGTAACTAAAATGCGGAGTTTTAAAAAATCACTGCCCGTCCAGACCTCGGATTGGCTTAATGGTGGACCACGCCCGGCAGGAAGGGCAATGCCAGTAAAGCGAATAGGCGGTGAAGCCGCATTTCTGGCAGCGATAGCGCGGTTTGCTCCGCACCTGTTCACCCACCATGTCTCGCAGCACCATCAGGCTCTCTTTAGCGCGCCCTTCTTCTGCGTCATTAAGGTGGTAATCCATCAGCTTATGGAATACCCGCATGGTAGGATGACGCTGCAACTGACGGGTAATGTATACCTGGGCGGTATCACTCCCTTCGTGCTCTTCAACGACGTCGGACAGCATCAGCTCGGCTGTGGCACCGGTATTTTCTTCAACGCAGCGACGCAGAAACGCAACCCACTCGTCCTGCTTACCTAACTGCTGATAGCAGGTTTGCAGCATTTCCAGCGTTTCGCTGACCAGCTCTTTGTCCTGATCGATAACGCGAAGCAGGCTCTCCACGGCTTTGGCGTAATCACCGTTAGCCATAAAGACCCGCCCCATCATGATCGAGATGCGCGCGCTGTTGCGATCGGCCGCAGCGCCTTTCTTTAACAATGCCATGGCTTTATCCATGTCATCGCTACCCATCTGCTGGAGAGCCAGCTCGCAATAGAAGTGGGCAATTTCGACGCGTTGTTTGTCTTTACCGAGTTTGACCAGCCGTTCGGCGGTATCAATCGCTTTTTGCCAGTCGCTGGTGGCCTGATAGATTTGCAGAAGCTGCTGAAGCGCACCGATACGGAAGTCCGTCTCATCCACCAGCTGAGAGAACATATCCTCGGCGCGATCGTAAAGCCCCGCGGCCATGTAATCCCGCCCAAGCTGCTGCACGGCCAGCAACCGTTGCTCATAGGTCAACGAAGCGCTTTCCATCAGGGTCTGGTGGATACGAATGGCACGGTCAACCTCTCCGCGCGAGCGGAACAGGTTTCCCAGGGTGAGATGCGCCTCTACGGTGCCGGTATCCTCTTTAAGCATGTCGAGGAACAGATCCACCGCTTTATCCTGCTGATTGCTCAGCAGGAAGTTCACCCCCGCTACGTAGTCACGGGAGAGTCGGTTTGCTTCATCCTGTTTTGTTTGTTGCGCGCTTCTGCGGCCCATATACCAGCCATAGGCTGCGGCGACAGGCAAAAGCAGAAACAACAACTCCAGCATATTCGATTATTCCTTGACTACCGGCACACCAGAGCTCGCCGGAATGTCAGACGCAGGCGTAAGTTGATGTTCAAGTCGTTTAATTTTACGTTCAGCGCGAACAAGAGAAACACGAACCTTAAGCCAGAACAGGCCGCATACAAGCCAGCCGATGACAAAACCCGCCGCGAATAACACCGCCAGCAGGCTCGACACCCGGTACTCGCCCTGCGCCAGCAGATAGTTAAAACTTACCTGTTGATCGTTTTGCGCGCCCAATGTGACTGAAATGACAAAAATCGCCAACACCAGTAAGAAAATGAGTAAATATTTCACATGACTTCCCGTTATGTGGTTCGAGCGTATAAAGCGTGTTCAACTCACTGCAATCAGCCTTATAAGCTACCATTTTAGTGGCGGGCGCGAAATGGAAAAAGTAACGCGCCCTACATGGATTTATGGTCAAAATGCGGAATATCAACCTTCAGGTTCCGCCAGACTCCCTTTCGGCTATTTCTTCCTTCTCTTCCGGCGGCGGCGTCAATGGTCCACAAAAACGTTGTGCAAGCCAGGTCGCCAGCGTCACCAGTACCCACGAGATCAGCGTTGCCACCACCAAATCACGCGGCCAGTGCATCCCCAGCAGCATCCGGCTGCCCATTACGCCTGTCGCCCAGACCAGCAAAATCGCAATCGTGAGGGTACGCCGACGCGGCCACAGCAGTCCCACGCCAAGTAGCGCCCAGCTGGCAGCAAACATCGTATGCCCGGAAGGAAACGCAAAGCCGGTCTCTTTTTGCCAGTGTTTGCGTAAAAAGGTCGGGATATCCTGCTGTTCTGCAAGCTGCTCCTTTACCAACGCCCCGCGATCTTTACGCTTTAAATTGTAGAACTCATCCACCGGAACATGATGCGTTTTTTCCAGCCAGACGACGAAAGGACGGGGTTCCTGCACGCGATCCTTGACCCACGACTTCACCCCTTGCCCGGTAAGTATGGCGCCGCCGAGAATAGCGAACAGTACCAGCGCCGCGCGAAGGCGAAAGCGCAGGCACCACAGGAACCAGCCACAGAGCAGCACGTGCGTAATAATCCCCCACGGCTGGGTGACCGTCTCGGTTATCCAGTATAAGGCTTTCAGCCACGTCTCGTTTTGTCCGGGCTGCCACATCCAGCCGGAGAACCAAACGACCAGGGGTATAACGAGCAATACGGCGGCTCCTGCGGCCGTTCGTTTGGCAATTGAAAGCATGTCCTCTCCTTTTTCACTAAGCACCACAATCATAACTGAATTTCATCATTCTGGTGGATATGTCGGATTGTGCGTTTAACGTTTGTAAAGCGTGGTGGTGATTAGGTGAAGTTGCCGGGCTTGTGGCAAAATAGTCCGATACAGAAAGCATAATGGGGCAAAGGCACGAAACGTGTCAGCCTGGTCTGGAGAATCACATGCAGCTTAAACGTGTGGCAGAAGCCAAACTGCCAACCCCATGGGGCGATTTCCTGATGGTGGGTTTTGAAGAACTGGCAACCGGGCAAGATCACGTCGCCCTGGTGTTCGGCGACATTTCGGGGCAAACGCCGGTGCTGTCCCGCGTTCATTCAGAGTGTCTGACCGGTGACGCGCTGTTCAGCCTGCGCTGCGACTGCGGTTTTCAGCTTGAAGCTGCCCTTTCTCATATCGCAGAGGAAGGACGTGGCGTTCTGCTGTATCACCGTCAGGAAGGACGCAATATCGGCCTGCTGAATAAAATCCGCGCCTACGCGTTGCAGGATCAGGGTTACGATACCGTCGAAGCGAACCATCAGCTCGGCTTTGCTGCTGACGAGCGCGATTTCACCCTGTGCGCGGATATGTTCAAGCTGCTGGGCGTGGACGAAGTGCGTCTGTTGACCAATAACCCGAAAAAAGTGGAAATCCTCACTGAAGCGGGCATCAATATTGTGGAACGCGTACCGCTGATTGTCGGCCGCAACCCGAAAAACGCGCACTACCTCGATACCAAAGCTGCCAAAATGGGGCATCTGCTGAGCGAGTAAACGCAAAACGCCCGGCACATGTGCCGGGCGAGTTTTATCAGTCCAGCATCTTACGAATCACATAATGTAAAATGCCGTCGTTCTGATAATAGGTCAGCTCTGTTGCCGTATCAATACGACACCGGCAATCCAGCACTTCTGTCGTTCCATCTGCGCGCGTTAACTTCACCGGAACGGTTTTACCCGGTTGCAGATTTTGCAGACCGCTGATATCAATCTGCTCTTCCCCGGTCAAACCCAGCGTTTTACGCGTTACGCCCTGCGGGAACTCCAGCGGCAGGATCCCCATCCCGATCAGGTTTGAGCGGTGGATACGTTCAAAGGATTCGGCAATCACCACGCGAACCCCGAGCAGACGCGGACCTTTTGCCGCCCAGTCGCGACTGGAACCGGAGCCGTACTCTTTACCGGCAATAACGGCCAGCGGCGTACCCTGCTGCTGATACTTCATGGCTGCGTCATAAATTGAAATGACCTCTGTATCCGGCAGGTGGCGCGTCATACCCCCTTCCACGCCTGGGACCATTTCATTGCGAATGCGGATGTTGGCAAAGGTCCCGCGCATCATCACTTCGTGGTTACCGCGGCGCGAACCGTAGGAGTTGAAATCGCGACGTTCCACGCCACGACTTTGCAGATACCGACCTGCCGGACTGTCCGCCTTGATGCTACCCGCAGGGGAGATATGGTCAGTGGTGACGGAATCGCCCAGCATCGCCAGAATGCGCGCACCGTGAATATCTTTCAACGGTGCAGGCTCCGCCAGCATTTCGTCGAAGAATGGCGACAGGCGAATATAGGTGGAATCATCCTGCCAGTCATAGGTATCGGAACCCACTACGTCGATCGCTTTCCACTCCGCTGTGCCTTCGAACACTTCCGCATACTCTTTGCGGAACATCTCGGTGGAAACTTTCTCTACCGCGCGCGCAATTTCGCGCGATGATGGCCAGATGTCTTTCAGATAGACCGGTTCATTTTTGCGATCGTGACCAATCGGATCGGTCGCCAGGTTAATGTTCATGTTTCCGGCCAGCGCATAGGCTACAACCAGCGGCGGCGAGGCCAGCCAGTTGGTTTTCACCAGCGGATGAATACGCCCTTCAAAGTTTCGGTTACCGGAAAGTACCGCGCCAACGGTCAAATCCCCCTGCTTGATCGCCATTTCAATAGGTTCAGGCAGTGGACCAGAGTTACCGATGCAGGTCGTACAGCCGTAGCCCACCAGGTTAAAGCCCAGCTCGTCGAGGTAAGGCGTGAGTCTGGCCTGTGCCAGGTAATCGGATACCACTTTCGAACCAGGCGCCAGGGAGGCTTTAACCCAAGGCTGTGGCTTGAGCCCCAGCTCTACCGCTTTTTTTGCCAGCAGCCCGGCAGCCATTAACACACTCGGGTTGGACGTGTTGGTACAGGAGGTGATAGCGGCGATCACCACGGCGCCGTCAGGGAGCTGATACTGATGCCCGTTCAGAACATAGTCCACCGGACGGTGATCTTTTTGCGCGGCGTTAACCTCCAGCTCATTGCTGGCGGCGAAGGCTTTGGGAACGTTGCTCAGGGCGACGCGGTCCTGCGGACGTTTTGGCCCTGCGAGGCTTGCCTCAACGGTGCCCATATCCAGCTCCAGCGTACTGGTAAATACCGGCTCGTCACCCGGGTTACGCCACATGCCCTGCGCTTTGGTGTAGGCCTCAACGAGAGCCACCTGCTCCTCGCTGCGACCACTGAGGCGCATATACTCCAGCGTAACGCTATCAATCGGGAAAAAGCCGCAGGTCGCGCCATATTCCGGCGCCATGTTGGCGATGGTGGCCCGGTCCGCCAGCGGCAGTGAATCCAGACCATCGCCATAAAATTCAACGAATTTGCCCACCACGCCATGCTTACGCAGCATCTGGGTGACCGTCAGAACCAGATCCGTGGCGGTAATGCCTTCGGACAATTTACCGGTCAGCTTAAAGCCCACCACATCGGGAATGAGCATTGATACCGGCTGGCCGAGCATGGCCGCTTCCGCTTCAATACCACCGACGCCCCAGCCCAGAACGCCAAGGCCGTTAATCATGGTGGTGTGTGAATCGGTGCCCACCAGCGTATCAGGGTAAGCCACCCACTCTTTATCCTGCAATTCACTCCAGACGGCTTTGCCAAGATATTCCAGGTTGACCTGGTGACAAATGCCAGTGCCCGGTGGAACAACGCTGAAGCGGCTGAATGCCTGCTGACCCCATTTCAGAAATACGTAGCGTTCATGGTTACGTTCCATCTCCAGACGGACGTTTTCGCCGAAAGCATCGTCGTCACCAAAGTGATCGACGGTGACGGAGTGGTCAATGACGAGGTCTACCGGGGACAAGGGGTTAACCTTAGCTGTATCGCCCCCGAGACGCTTAACGGCTTCACGCATAGCAGCTAAATCCACCACCGCTGGCACGCCGGTGAAATCCTGCATCAGCACTCTGGCCGGGCGATAGGCTATTTCTCTGTCTGCATGAGCATTTTTCAGCCACCCTGCCAGAGCCTGGATATCCTCCTCGGTAACCGAGTCGCCATCCTGCCAGCGCAAGAGGTTTTCCAGTAAGACTTTCAACGACTTGGGTAACCGCGAAATGTCCCCAAGCGTTCTGGCAGCCAGCGGTAAGCTGTAGTAGCGCCAGGTTTTATTTTCCGCCTGTAATGTGTCCTTACTGGCTTCGCGTAGGGTTAACGACATAAGCTCCTCCTTAAAAACAGGGATGTCCTGACAATCATCAGGGCTGTAATTAAAGATAACACAAAGATGTCGTAACGTTTTGATAACAACCCAAATTGATAAATTTAGGAATGGTCCAACGCGAGGGATAAAACAAAAACCCCGCCGTGGCGAGGTTTTACGATTTAGTGCAAGGCCAGCCAGAGGAGCTGACACCAGAAGAGGATCGACGCTGAGAATACGCCGAGCCATGACCAGTATTTTACGGTTGTCATGTTATTCATCATAGGGACACCAGACTTTAATTATTTAAGGTTGCGAGGTCTGCCCTCGTTCTATATTGCTGATGTGTATTTATTAAGGAGTACAAAAGTGCACAGTCTATATTCAGACTATTTGCATCATTACGCAAAAATCAAAATTATTGTTTTTTGGGTTCGTCTTCCGCGAACACATCAATAAAGGCCTGCTGCTGCGGCGTCAGTTTCCAGGAAGCTGGCACGCTGGTTGCTGGCGCCTTACGGGCTTTGTGAGCATTGTCACGAAGCTGACACATCTCTTTTCTCGCTTCTGTACGCACCGTCATGACCATAATCAACCCCAGTAATTCCAGACAAGAAGAGCAACCACCACCCAGAACAGGGCAGAGCCAAGAAAGACCGCCAGCCAGGCTTTACGCTTAAGCGCGGGATCCCTTTGCGGTTCTTCACTTCCTGACGGCATTGCTAACCTCATACAATCGATATCGCTTATCATTTAGAGACCAAACAATTGGCACAAGTAATCATCTGATGAGATAAATCCTAAAGAAACTTTAGCCGAAAAGCCAGTGAATTTACGTATCTGAGCCCGGGAAAATTCAATCTTTTGACCAGAAATAAATAATTGAAAAGAATAATTTGCACAGCTGTAAATTAGTTTCTACTTTTGTCGCAAATTTGCGACAGTAAAACCATAGTCATCAAATGGGTTATGACGATATATGACAGTGGGCGTAGATGATGATAATTCTAATTCAGGTTTAAAGCGGAATGACGGTATCTTTCCGCAAGAGAAAGATACCGGGAGTGATTATTTGGCGGGAAGTTTAATGTCTTTAAACATCTCTTCGATGTCTTCATTGGAGCGTAACGCCACAGCTGTATCCACCACATCGCGCGTTAAATGTGGCGCAAAGCGTTGAATAAAATCATACATATAGCTGCGCAGGAACGTGCTGCGACGAAAACCTATCTTGGTGGTGCTGTGACTGAAAATATCATGCGCATCCAGACGCACCAGGTCCGGGTCTGAGACAGGATCCACCGCCATGCTGGCAATAACCCCAACGCCCAGGCCCAGACGCACATACGTTTTTATGACGTCCGCATCCGTCGCCGTAAAGACAATCCGTGGCGTTAATCCGGCGCGGTTAAACGCGGTGTCCAGTTCAGACCGGCCCGTAAAGCCGAACGTATAGGTCACCAGCGGGTATTGCGCCAGTTCTTCGATTGTCACTTCGTCCTTCCCCGCCAGCGGGTGATCCGGGGTCACGACAATAGAGCGGTTCCAGTGGTAGCACGGGAGCATGACCAGATCATCGTACAGATGGAGCGCTTCCGTCGCGATAGCGAAGTCTGCATTGCCTTTAGACACGGCCTCTGCGATTTGCGTCGGTGAGCCCTGATGCATATGCAGGGAAACGCGGGGATAGCGTTCTATGAAGCCTTTGATCACCCCGGGAAGCGCATAACGCGCCTGTGTATGCGTGGTGGCAATATACAGAGAGCCTTTATCTGGCCAGGTATGTTCCCCGGCGACGGATTTAATGGCGTCGACTTTGGAGAGCACTTCCCGTGCGATGCGTATGATTTCCTGTCCTGCCGGGGTGACCTGAGTCAGGTGCTTACCGCTGCGGGCAAATATCTGTATACCTAACTCATCCTCCAGCATACGCACCTGCTTACTGATGCCGGGCTGAGAGGTATAAAGACCTTCTGCGGTGGAAGAGACATTGAGGTTATGATTGACGACCTCAACGATATAGCGTAGCTGCTGTAATTTCATGCCAGACCATCCGATTTAGCGCATGCGTCAATCGCTTAAGACGATTTGATAATAAGAAACGGGTTAACTATAACCACTATATCATTTATAGCCAGGCTGTATAGTACGGAACAAAAAATAATAACTACGTAATAAAAAAGGGCCGGAAGTCCGGCCCTTTTACAGGTAAGTTACGGTAAGGGAAGATTATTTCTTGCCTTCAACCCATTTCCCGTCGACAAAGAAGGCTGACCATCCGGTCGCTTTGCCCTCTTTCTCTGCCGCCACGTACTGCTGCTTCGTTTTACGGCTGAAGCGCACCACGGTTTTGTTGCCTTCCGGATCCTGCTGTGGCGCATCGGCCAGGTAACGCAGTTTCTCCGGCAGACGGTCGCGGAAGCGGTACAGTTCTTCTACCAGCGGCGCACGGGTTTCGCGCGATTTCGGGAAGGTGTTGGCCGCCAGGAATACCCCGGCAGCGCCGTCACGCAGCACGAAATACGCGTCTGACTTCTCGCACGGCAGCTCAGGAAGCGGAACCGGATCTTCCTTTGGCGGCGCAACTTCACCGTTACGCAGGATCTTACGCGTGTTTTTACAGTCGTCGTTGGTGCATGCCATGTACTTACCGAAGCGTCCCATTTTCAGGTGCATTTCGGAACCACATTTCTCACACTCAACGATTGGACCGTCATAGCCCTTAATGCGGAACTCACCTTCTTCGATCTCATAACCATCGCAGGTCGGGTTATTGCCACAAACGTGCAATTTGCGTTTGGGATCGATCAGGTAGCTGTCCATCGCCGTGCCGCATTTCTTACAGCGGCGTTTGGCGCGCAGTGCATTGGTCTCCGCATCGTCACCTTCCAGCACGTTGAGAACTTCGTTCTCCGGCACGAGGTTGATGGTGGTTTTGCAACGCTCTTTCGGCGACAGCGCATAGCCAGAGCAACCGAGGAACACGCCCGTGGTCGCGGTACGGATCCCCATTTTACGGCCGCAGGTTGGGCAGTCGATGCTCGTCAGTACCATCTGGTTAGGCAGCATGCCGCCCTCTTCAGGATCTTTCTCGGCTTTCTCAAGCTGATTGGTAAAATCGCTGAAGAAGCTGTCGAGAACTTTCTTCCATTCTGCCTTATGGCTGGCAACCTCATCGAGGCTGTCTTCCATCTGCGCGGTGAAGTCATAGTTCATCAACTCACGGAAGTTCGCTTCCAGACGGTCGGTGACAATCTCACCCATTTTTTCAGCATAGAAACGACGGTTCTCGACGCGAACGTATCCACGATCCTGAATGGTCGAAATGATTGACGCATAGGTGGACGGGCGACCGATGCCGCGTTTTTCCAGCTCTTTCACCAGCGATGCTTCGCTGAAGCGCGCAGGTGGCTTGGTGAAGTGCTGAGCCGGGACCAGATCAACCAGCGACAGCTCGTCACCTTTGTTGACTGAAGGCAGCGTTCTGTCTTCATCACCTTTACGCAACGCTGGCATCACTTTTGTCCAGCCGTCGAAGCGCAGAATGCGGCCGCGCGCTTTCAGGCGGAAATCACCCGCGCCGACCGTCAGCGTGGTGGAGTCGTATTTCGCTGGCGTCATCTGGCAGGCTACGAACTGGCGCCAGATCAGCTGATACAGCTTCTGGGCGTCCGCTTCCATATCTTTCAGCGATTCAGCCAGAACAGAAACGTCAGAAGGACGAATCGCTTCGTGCGCTTCCTGAGAATTCTCTTTGCTGGCGTACTGATTAGGCCCGTCCGGCAGGTATTTCTTACCGAAGTTGTCCTCGATATAGCCACGCACCATGTTGACAGCGTCCTGGCTCAGGTTGGTGGAGTCAGTACGCATGTAGGTGATGTAACCCGCTTCATACAAGCGCTGGGCCATCATCATGGTTTTCTTCACGCCGTAACCCAGACGGGTACTTGCCGCCTGCTGGAGAGTTGACGTGATAAACGGTGCGCCAGGCTTGCTGCTGGTTGGTTTATCTTCACGATCCAGAACCTGATAACGCGCTTTTTCCAGCAGCGCCACGGCGGCCATGGTCTGATCGCGATTTTCAGGACGGAACGGTTTGTCGTTGTGATGGCTCACCTGCAACGGCAGCGCATCGCCGCCCGGCGTGGTGACATTCGCATCCACTTCCCAGAACTCTTCCGGGACGAACGCTTTGATCTCGCGTTCACGCTCAACAACAAGACGAACAGCCACAGACTGCACACGCCCCGCAGACAGGCCGCGAGCGACCTTTTTCCACAGCAACGGCGAGACCATGTAGCCTACAACGCGGTCCATAAAGCGACGCGCCTGCTGAGCGTTAACACGGTCGATATTCAGTTCACCCGGCTTTTCAAACGCCTGACGAATCGCATTCTTTGTAATTTCGTTGAACACTACACGGCTGTAGCGTTTGTCATCACCCCCGATCACTTCCCGCAGGTGCCATGCAATGGCCTCCCCTTCGCGGTCAAGGTCGGTTGCGAGATAAATGTGGTCTGCTTTTTCAGCAAGCTGTTTCAGCTCGTTAACGACTTTTTCTTTGCCTGGCAGCACTTCGTAATGTGCATCCCAGTTGTGCCATGGGTTAACACCCATGCGGTTGACAAGCGCGCTACGTTCATCCTTTTTAGGCTTTTTAGCCCCTTTGGTGGAGGTAGAGTCTGCGCTCTTTTTGCTGGCTGAGCCACTGGTCGGCAAATCGCGAATGTGACCAACGCTGGACTTAACCACGTAGTCATTGCCCAGATATTTATTGATCGTTTTGGCTTTTGCCGGGGACTCAACGATGACGAGAGCTTTACCCATATTCACCTTTACCTAATTTAATTCTTCCAGGAATACGCCGCACGTTGATTTCCCTTCCGCTGACGACGAGCCATTGATATTGCGACATCGTCAGGGGATATCAACCCCTATGTGTTACCGAACGTCAGAATGGCGACATCCAGGTCATTGAGTTTTCGGGTATTTTTCTCACATCAAAGTTCATTCGTGACGAATTCCCGGTCGAATGTCAAGCAATTCTGTTGCCAGAATGACGAAAGCGCACACTGTACCTGATAAAATTCGTTACGCAACTTTATTAGCATGCAAAAGCAAATCCCGCCAGCCAGCCCCTGTTTCTTATCCCCTCGGATAACAGGGAAAATTTGCCCCCGAAGCGACCCAGGCGTAGACTATTGTCACTGTTTAAGGAGTGGAATATGCAGAATACGACCCAACCCATTGACCGAGCTTCATTGCTTATCGAAGCAAACAAACTCATTCGCGACCATGAAGACACCCTGGCGGGAATTGAAGCGACTGGCGTGGAACAACGTAATGGCGTGCTGGTGTTCAGCGGTGAATACTTCCTTGATGAACAAGGGCTACCCACCCCGAAAAGCACCGCCGTGTTTAACATGTTTAAATACCTGGCGCATACCCTCTCAGAGAAGTACCACCTGGTCGATTAAAACGAAAACGCGAGGCATCTGCCTCGCGTTTTTCTTTACAGCAGCGGCTTTTGTCCGCGCTGCAACCAGCGTAGCAGCAGGCGATCCGCGCTTTCTGCCGCGCTATTGGTAAAACGGTCGAGCAGGCGCTTACGTCGGGTGAAGCGCACCCCCACCAGCTCACGGCCTTCCATCAGGTTGAGCAGGAGGTCGTCGCTGGTACCCACCTCATCCACCAGCCCTTTCTCCTGCGCCTGCGTGCCGTACCAGTGCTCGCCCGTAGCCACCTGCTCAATGTCCAGCGTTGGGCGCATGCGGTGCACGAAATCTTTGAACAGATGGTGGGTTTCGTTCAGATCTTCCCGGAATTTCTGCCGTCCCTCTTCGGTATTTTCGCCGAGCAGCGTCAGCGTACGTTTGTACTGACCCGCCGTATGCAGTTCGATGTCGATCTCTTTATTTTTCAGGAAACGATTGAAGTTAGGGATCTGCGCGACCACCCCAATCGAGCCGATAATGGAGAACGGTGCCGCGACGATTTTATCCGCCACGCACGCCATCATATAGCCGCCACTCGCCGCGACCTTATCTACCGCAACGGTGAGTGGGATCTGTTTGTCCCGCAGACGTTGTAACTGCGAAGCCGCCAGTCCATACCCATGCACTACGCCGCCCGGGCTTTCAAGGCGTACCACCACCTGATCCTGGGCTGTCGCCACGGCCAGCACCGCCGTCACTTCTTCACGCAGAGAGGAGACTTCATGCGCATCCATGCTACCTTTAAAATCGAGCACATAGACGCGCGGTTTTGCGTCAGCCTGTGGCGTGGCGAGCTTAGCTTTCGCCTTCGCGGCTTTGGCGTCCTGCTTATGTTTTTTCTTCTGGGCTTTTAGCCACAGCTTCTGTTGATGATCGTCAAGCAGCGCCAGAGACATCTCCTCCTGCATCTCTTTATACTGCTCGCTCAGGCGGGTAATGCGTAACTCACCACGCTGACGCTTACGCTGCGTCAGGTTGACAATCAGGACGGCAATCACCGCGACAGCAATAACCACCGTCGCGATTTTGGCCAAAAACAACCCATACTGAGAAAGTAATTCCACGCGTTCCACCTTGATTTAACCACGAATCTTTCACGCCAGTGTACAACAGCCCTGCGCAGGCGTCTCGCTCTGGACATTACCTCTGCGAGGCGGCTTCAGGAATCCCCCGTTTCTGGTTTAAATCTTTGCAAATTGTTAATTTCCCAGCGTTCTGTCCTGTAGACTGATTGAATTCTGACGCTGTTTCGGGCATAAAGCCGAAAAGTCATAAATAAAGGTGCAAGTCACGCCCAATGCGCCTGAGGAGCCACCGTGCATTATCAGCCACAAAAAAACCTTCTACAGAACCGCATCATTCTGGTTACCGGTGCCAGCGACGGGATTGGTCGCGAAGCGGCGCTGACCTATTCTGAATACGGTGCGAGCCTTATTCTGCTGGGACGTAATGAAGAAAAGCTCAAGGCCGTCGCCCGTGAAATCGAAAACGCCGGCGGTACCCCCACGCCCTGGTATACGCTCGATCTGCTGACCTGCACGCCAGCGTCATGTCAGGCCCTTGCCCAGCGGATCAGCACACATTATCCGCGTCTGGACGGCGTACTGCACAACGCGGGGTTACTGGGCGAAGTGCGCCCGATGGATGAACAGGATCCGGAAATTTGGCAACAGGTGATGCAGGTTAACGTCAACGGGACGTTTTTCCTGACCCAGGCCTTGCTTCCTTTATTACTCAACTCCGATTCCGGCTCGCTGGTATTTACCTCCTCCAGCGTGGGGCGTCAGGGGCGTGCGAACTGGGGGGCTTACGCCGTCTCAAAATTTGCCACCGAAGGAATGATGCAGGTGCTGGCCGAAGAGTACCAAAGCCGCCACCTGCGGGTTAACTGTATTAATCCAGGCGGTACGCGCACCAAAATGCGCGCCAGCGCCTTCCCGACAGAAGATCCGCAGAAGCTTAAAACCCCGGCCGATATCATGCCCCTTTACCTGTGGCTGATGGGTGACGACAGCCGTCGCAAAACCGGAATGACCTTCGATGCCCAGCCAGGCCGCAAACCGGGGATATCGCAATGAGTGATGATCGTCATCAGCAGCGCCAGCAGCGTCTGAAAGAACAGGTTGATGCACGCGTGGCGGCCGCTCAGGACGAGCGCGGTATCCTAATCGTGTTCACCGGCAACGGCAAAGGCAAAACCACCGCCGCATTTGGGACCGCCACCCGCGCAGTCGGGCATGGGCAGAAAGTGGGCGTGATCCAGTTTATCAAGGGTGAATGGCCCAACGGCGAGCGTAATCTGCTCGAGCCGCATGGCGTTGAGTTTCAGGTAATGGCAACCGGTTTTACCTGGGATACCCAGAACCGGGAAACCGATACCGCAGCCTGCCTCGCCGTCTGGGAGCATGCCAAAAGAATGCTTTCAGACCCGTCGCTGAACATGGTGTTGCTGGATGAGATCACCTATATGGTGGCGTATGACTACCTGCCGCTGGAAGCCGTGCTGGAGGCCCTCAGGAACCGCCCTGCACACCAGACGGCGATCGTCACGGGGCGCGGGTGTCATCGGGACATTCTGGAGCTGGCCGATACCGTCAGCGAGCTGCGTCCGGTTAAGCATGCGTTCGATGCGGGTATCAAAGCGCAAATTGGGATTGATTACTGAAAAAAAAGCCCGGTATATTCACCGGGCTTTTCAATTAACCGTTGTTATTACGGCTGCCAGAGCGGCGATTGCTGCTGACCTGGCTGTGACGTTTCACCGCACGGCGGATTTGATTCGCCTTCATGCGACGACGATCTTTCTCTACCGCCACTTTCGACGTGGTTTCTGGCGTCAGGCCAACCAGATCGCGCAGGTAGTTGGTTTGCGTCAGATCCAGTTCGGTATAGCCGCCACGTGGCAGGCCTTTCGGCAGCAGAATGTCGCCATAGCGGACGCGAATCAAGCGACTCACCTGGACACCGACCGCTTCCCACAGTCGACGCACCTCGCGGTTACGTCCCTCTGTCAGGGTAACGTTGTACCACTGGTTAATGCCTTCACCACCGGTAAACTTGATGGTTTTGAACGCCGCAGGGCCGTCCTCCAGCTGAACACCACGCGACAGGTCGCGCAGTTTGTTCTCATCAACCTGGCCGAAAACACGAACGGCGTATTCACGTTCCACTTCACGACTCGGGTGCATCAGACGGTTTGCCAGTTCACCATCGGTGGTGAACAGCAACAGGCCACAGGTGTTCACGTCCAGACGGCCTACGGCAATCCAGCGGGCGCCACGCAATTTTGGCAGACGGTCAAACACCGTCGGGCGACCTTCCGGGTCGTTGCGGGTACACAGTTCGCCTTCCGGCTTGTAGTAAGCCAGTACGCGGCAGATCTGTTCAGCAGACTCTTTCACGGAAATAAGATGGCCGTCAATGCGGATCTTCAGCCCCGGTACGATTTCAACGCGGTCACCGAGCGTGGCGATTTTACCGTCCACACTCACGCGGCCTGCTTCAATAATGGCTTCGATTTCACGGCGCGAACCGTGGCCGGCGCGCGCCAGCACTTTCTGTAACTTCTCGCTCATTGAGCTTCCTCAGGTGTCGCCTTCACAGGCGTCGAATCAGGTCAAAAACAGGGCGGCGCCCTGCTTTGATGGCCGCGTAGTATATCTGCTTACACCCTTACAAGAAAGGCTTAACATCGCCCACGCCTTCACGAATCACTTCTGGCGCGTCTTCGGTGAGATCCACCACGGTGGTCGGCTGCTGGCCAAGATAGCCGCCATGGATAATCAGCTCCACCACCTTCTCCAGACGATCTTTGATCTCTTCCGGGTCGGACTCGGTAAACTCACTGCCCGGCAGCATCAGCGATGTGGAGAGCATCGGCTCCCCGAGGGTTTCCAGTAGCGCCTGGGCAATCGGGTTCGACGGCACGCGCATGCCGATGGTTTTACGTTTTTCCTGCAACAGACGACGCGGCACCTCTTTTGTCCCCTTCAGAATGAAGGTGTAGTTACCCGGCGTGTTGTTTTTAATCAGACGAAAGGCCACGTTATCAACATAAGCATAGGTCGACAGCTCAGAGAGATCGCGACACATCAGGGTGAAGTTGTGGCCATCCGGCAGCTGGCGGATGCGACAGATGCGCTCCATCGCCCCTTTATCCTCAATTTTACAGCCCAGCGCGTAGCCAGAATCGGTTGGGTAGACAATAACGCCGCCTTTGCGGACGATCTCCACGGCCTGATTAATCAGACGTGGCTGGGGGTTATCCGGATGGATATAAAAAAACTGACTCATACTTCCCTCTCTTCAATTTGCTGTGGCTGTTCCCAGAGCTGCCAGACAGGCTCAACGCCCGCGGGTAACCAGAGCTTGCGCCCCAATTCAATCCACGCGCAGGGCTGATGGAAATCTGAACCCTGTGACCCAAGCAGACCAAACTGACGGGCGTAGGTCGCGAGCTGCGAACGCTCATTGGGTGCCTGCTGACACTGGGCAACTTCCATCGCCTCACCGCCGCAGTCGGCAAAGTGTGCCAGCAGTCTTTTCAGCCATTTAGCAGAAAGATTATACCGCCCCGGATGGGCCAGCACGGCCTTACCGCCAGAATGATGAATCACATCAATAGCTTGTTTTATTGTACACCACTGTGGGGGAACGTATCCGGTTTTCCCGCGCGCCAGATACTTTTTAAAGACATTCGCCATGGTCGTCGCCTTACCGGCATCCACCAGAAAACGGGCGAAATGGCCACGCGTCACCGCCCCACCGTTCGCCAGCGTTCGCGCGCCTTCCAGCGCACCGGGAATATGCGCTTTTTCCAGACGTTCGCCAATCATCTCCGCGCGTTGATTGCGGCGTGTTTTTTGTTCTTGCAAAAAAGCACGCATGGCCGGATGTTCTGTATCGATATTCAGGCCAACGATATGAATTTCGTGGTTTTCCCAGACCGTCGAGATCTCAACCCCGGCCACCAGATCCAGCGCCAGTCCGCTGCGGGCAATCTCGGCGCGCGCGGCAGGAATGCCGTCAGTGGTATCGTGATCGGTTATTGCCAGCGTGCCGACACGCATTTCAACGGCGCGATGGACCAAAGCTTCGGGTGTCAGCAGGCCATCTGAAGCCTGCGTATGGCTATGTAAATCATAAATTACGGCGTAGGTGGTATCGCTCAAAGCACTTCCCATAACAGGTTGGAGACATCCGAAGCCCCTATGATACCGACTAACCGTGAAATACTGAAATCAGGGGTTGACAACACGCCATCGAACTAGTTAACTAGTACGCAAGTTCACACGAGAAAGGTATCTGAAAATGACAGCACATTTCGCTCTGCACGGTTGGTGGCGTACTTCCTGATCTTCGGGCAGTGTCACACGTCTGCGATAAGCAAACAGATACCCGGCCCGCTCCCAAGCGGGCTTTTTTTTGAACAGAATATGAGAACAACAACATGCAAACAGCCAAACCCCACCTCGAACTGCTGACCTGCGAGGCGGCCTATCGCCATAACCCTACCGCGCTGTTTCATCAGGTGTGCGGCGCACGTCCCGCGACGCTGCTGCTGGAGTCAGCTGATATCGACAGTAAGGACGACCTCAAAAGCCTGCTGCTGGTTGACAGCGCGCTGCGCATTACCGCGTTAGGTGACACCGTCACTATCAGGGCGTTGTCTGACAATGGCGCGTCGCTCCTGCCGCTGCTGGATGCGGCGCTGCCTTCAGGCATTGAAAATGAACGCCACCCGGACCTGCGTATTCTGCATTTCCCGCCGGTGAGCCAGCTGCTGGATGAGGATGCCCGCCTCTGCTCGCTCTCCGTTTTTGACGCCTTTCGCCTGCTGCAAAATCTGGTGGCCGTGCCGGAAGTTGAGCGCGAAGCAATGTTTTTTGGCGGGCTGTTTGCTTACGACCTGGTTGCTGGCTTTGAAGATTTACCGGAAACCGAGCAGGGAAACCGCTGCCCGGACTACTGTTTCTACCTGGCCGAAACCCTGCTGGTGATCGACCATCAGAAAAAATATACCCGCATCCAGGCCAGCCTTTTCACTCCGTCTGAGTCTGAGAAAAATCGCCTCGCGCAGCGCATCGCCCAACTGCAACAGCAGATGTCAGAAGCACCGCCCGCGCTCCCGGTGCAGCGTGTTGAAAAGATGACCTGCGAGGTGAGTCAGACCGACGATCAGTACGGCGCGGTGGTACGTCAGATGCAAAAAGCGATTCGTGCCGGGGAGATTTTCCAGGTAGTGCCGTCCCGTCGCTTCACACTGCCCTGCCCGTCGCCGCTGGCGGCTTACGATGTGCTGAAAAAGAGCAACCCAAGCCCGTACATGTTCTTTATGCAGGACAATGATTTCACCCTGTTTGGCGCGTCGCCGGAAAGCTCCCTCAAGTACGACGCCACCAGCCGCCAGATTGAGATCTACCCGATAGCGGGAACCCGTCCACGCGGCCGTCGTGCCGATGGCTCCCTGGACCGCGATCTCGACAGCCGCATCGAACTTGAAATGCGTACCGACCATAAAGAGCTCTCCGAACACCTGATGCTGGTTGACCTGGCGCGTAACGATCTGGCACGTATTTGCACCCCAGGCAGCCGCTACGTGGCGGACCTGACCAAAGTCGACCGCTACTCCTTCGTCATGCACCTGGTATCCCGCGTGGTGGGTGAACTGCGCCACGACCTCGACGTTCTGCATGCCTACCGCGCCTGCATGAACATGGGCACCCTGAGCGGCGCGCCGAAAGTCCGCGCCATGCAGCTGATCGCCGAAGCGGAAGGACGCCGTCGCGGCACCTACGGTGGTGCCGTGGGCTATTTCACCGCTCACGGTGACCTTGATACCTGCATCGTGATCCGCTCCGCCTACGTTGAGGACGGCATTGCCACCGTCCAGGCCGGGGCCGGGATTGTGCTGGATTCTGTTCCGCAGTCGGAAGCCGACGAAACCCGCAGTAAGGCGCGCGCGGTACTGCGCGCCATTGCTACCGCACACCATGCACAGGAGATTTTCTGATGGCTGACATTCTGCTGCTCGATAATATCGACTCCTTTACCTACAACCTGGCAGATCAGCTGCGTGCGAATGGTCACAATGTCGTTATCTATCGCAACCACGTTCCGGCCCAGACGCTAATTGACCGTCTGGCGACCATGCAAAACCCGGTGCTGATGCTCTCCCCGGGCCCAGGCGCACCGAGCGAAGCAGGCTGTATGCCTGAGCTGTTGACCCGTATGCGCGGCAAGCTGCCGATTATCGGCATCTGCCTCGGCCACCAGGCGATTGTCGAAGCCTACGGCGGTTACGTGGGTCAGGCGGGGGAGATCCTCCATGGTAAAGCGTCAAGTATTGAACATGACGGTCAGGCGATGTTTGCCGGTCTGCCGAACCCGCTTCCGGTAGCGCGTTACCACTCGCTGGTCGGCAGCAACATTCCGGCCGGGCTGACCATTAACGCCTCGTTTGAAGGGATGGTGATGGCGGTGCGTCACGATGCGGATCGCGTCTGCGGGATGCAGTTCCACCCGGAATCTATCCTGACGTCCAACGGCGCGCTTCTGCTGGAGCAAACGCTCGACTGGGCGCTACAAAAGCTGGAGCAGACCAACACCCTGCAACCGATCCTGGAAAAACTGTATCAGGCTCAGACCCTGAGCCAGCAGGAGAGCCATCAGCTGTTCTCCGCCGTCGTGCGCGGCGAGCTGAAGCCTGAGCAGCTGGCCGCTGCGCTGGTGAGCATGAAGGTACGTGGCGAAAGCCCGCAGGAGATCGCCGGCGCGGCAACCGCGCTGCTGGAAAATGCCGCCCCGTTCCCGCGCCCGGACTATCCGTTTGCCGATATTGTCGGGACCGGTGGCGACGGCAGTAACAGTATCAATATTTCCACCGCCAGCGCCTTTGTGGCCGCGGCATGCGGTCTGAAGGTGGCGAAACACGGCAACCGCAGCGTGTCCAGCCGTTCAGGATCGTCCGACCTGCTGGCGGCTTTCGGTATCAACCTGGACATGAACGCCGAGCGTTCCCGTGAAGCGCTGGATGACCTGGGCGTCTGTTTCCTGTTTGCGCCGAAGTATCACACCGGTTTCCGCCACGCGATGCCGGTTCGCCAGCAGCTCAAAACCCGCACGCTGTTTAACGTGCTCGGTCCACTCATTAACCCGGCGCACCCGCCGCTGGCGCTGATTGGCGTTTACAGCCCGGAACTGGTCCTGCCGATTGCGGAGACGCTGCGCGTCCTCGGTTACCAACGCGCCGCCGTGGTACACAGCGGCGGGATGGATGAAGTTTCCCTGCATGCGCCCACGCTGGTGGCGGAACTGAATAACGGCGAAGTGCTGAACTATCAGCTTGAGGCCGCTGACTTCGGGTTGACCCCGTACCATCAGGACGCCCTGGCGGGCGGCACGCCGGAAGAAAACCGTGACATTCTCACGCGCTTATTACAAGGTAAAGGTGAGGCCGCCCATGAGGCCGCCGTGGCGGCCAACGTAGCCATGCTGATGCGTTTACATGGCGAGGAAGATCTGAAAGCCAACGCCCAAAAAGTTCTGGACGTACTGCGCTCCGGTGCAGCTTACGATCGCGTTACCGCACTTGCGGCAAGAGGGTAAATAATGCAGACCGTTTTAGCGAAAATCGTCGCCGATAAGGCCATCTGGGTGGAAGCCCGTAAGCAACAGCAGCCGCTCGCCAGTTTTCAGAACGACGTCGTTCCGAGCAGCCGTCGTTTTTATGATGCGCTCCAGGGCGCGCGTACCGCGTTTATTCTGGAGTGTAAAAAAGCGTCTCCGTCCAAAGGCGTGATCCGCGACGATTTCGACCCGGCGCGTATTGCCGGTATCTACAAGCATCATGCGTCTGCCATTTCTGTGCTGACGGATGAGAAATATTTCCAGGGCAGCTTCGATTTTCTGCCCGTTGTCAGCGGCATCGCGCCGCAGCCTATTCTGTGCAAAGACTTTATTATCGACCCGTATCAGATCTGGCTGGCGCGCTTTTACCAGGCAGATGCCTGCCTGCTGATGCTCTCCGTTCTGGATGACGAGCAGTATCGCCAGCTCTCCGCCGTCGCGCACAGCCTGAATATGGGCGTGCTGACCGAAGTGAGCAACGAAGAGGAGCTGGAGCGCGCCATCGCGCTGGAAGCCAAAGTGGTCGGCATTAACAACCGCGACCTGCGCGACCTGTCGATTGACCTCAACCGTACGCGCCAGCTTGCGCCGCGTCTGGGCGCGGGCGTCACGGTGATCAGCGAATCCGGGATTAACAGCTACGCTCAGGTGCGCGAACTCAGCCACTTTGCCAACGGTTTCCTGATCGGCTCCGCGATGATGGAACACGACGATCTTAATGCGGCCGTGCGCCGCGTGCTGTTGGGTGAGAACAAAGTCTGCGGCCTGACCCGTGAACAGGATGCGCAGGCCGCATATGAAGCGGGCGCAATCTATGGTGGTCTGATCTTTGTTGAGTCCTCTCCTCGCGCCGTTAATGAGGAACAGGCGCGCAAGGTGGTGGCGGCTGCGCCTCTGAGCTACGTGGGCGTGTTCCGCAATGCGGATATTAACGACGTTGCGGCAAAAGCGGACGCGTTATCCCTGAGCGCGGTCCAGCTGCACGGCGATGAAGATCAGGCGTACATCGATGCTCTGCGACATGTTCTGGCGCCTCAGGTTCAGATCTGGAAAGCGCAAAGCGTTGGCGCCACCCTGCCCGCGCGTAACCTGAAGCATGTTGATAAATACGTGCTCGACAACGGCCAGGGCGGCACGGGGCAGCGTTTTGACTGGTCACTGCTGCGTGGCGAAGTGCTGGACAATGTCCTGCTGGCGGGGGGATTAAGCCCCGATAACTGTGTGGAAGCGGCCAAAACCGGCTGCGCAGGCCTCGATTTCAATTCAGGCGTAGAGTCCCAACCGGGCATTAAAGACGCCAGCAAGCTGGCATCGGTATTTAAAACTCTGCGTGCATATTAAGGAAGAGAAGATGACGACATTACTTAACCCGTATTTTGGTGAGTTCGGTGGGATGTATGTCCCACAAATCCTGATGCCCGCGCTGCGCCAGCTGGAAGAAGCGTTCGTGAGCGCACAGAAAGATCCGGCGTTTCAGGCGGAGTTTACTGACCTGCTGAAAAACTACGCCGGTCGTCCGACGGCGCTGACAAAGTGCCGCAACCTGACCGAAGGCACTAAAACTACGCTGTATCTTAAGCGTGAAGATCTGCTGCACGGTGGCGCGCATAAAACTAACCAGGTGCTTGGCCAGGCGCTGCTCGCGAAGCGGATGGGTAAAACCGAAATCATCGCCGAAACCGGCGCGGGACAGCACGGTGTGGCTTCAGCGCTCGCCAGCGCCCTGCTCGGCCTGAAATGCCGCATTTACATGGGGGCGAAGGACGTTGAGCGCCAGTCGCCAAACGTGTTCCGTATGCGTCTGATGGGGGCGGAAGTGATCCCGGTGCACAGCGGTTCTGCCACGCTGAAAGATGCCTGTAATGAAGCGCTGCGCGACTGGTCTGGCAGCTACGAAACCGCCCACTACATGCTCGGTACCGCCGCGGGCCCGCACCCGTTCCCGACCATCGTGCGTGAATTCCAGCGCATGATCGGTGAAGAGACTAAAGCGCAGATCCTCGAAAAAGAGGGTCGTCTGCCGGATGCGGTGATCGCCTGCGTTGGCGGCGGATCTAACGCCATCGGCATGTTTGCCGATTTTATCGACGAAACCAGCGTTGGGCTGATTGGCGTTGAGCCTGCCGGCCACGGTATTGAAACGGGCGAGCATGGTGCGCCGCTGAAGCATGGCCGCGTGGGGATCTACTTCGGCATGAAGGCCCCGATGATGCAGACCGATGAAGGGCAGATTGAAGAGTCTTACTCAATCTCTGCCGGGCTGGATTTCCCGTCCGTAGGGCCGCAGCACGCGTTCCTGAACAGCACCGGCCGCGCGGATTATGTCTCCATCACCGATGACGAAGCGCTGGAGGCCTTCAAAACGCTGTGCCGCAATGAAGGGATCATCCCGGCGCTGGAGTCTTCCCACGCGCTGGCGCACGCGCTGAAAATGATGAAGGAAAACCCGGAAAAAGAGCAGCTGCTGGTGGTAAACCTTTCCGGTCGCGGTGACAAAGATATCTTCACCGTTCACGATATTCTGAAAGCACGAGGGGAAATCTGATGGAACGCTACGACAACGCATTTGCACAACTGAAAGCTCGCCAGGAAGGCGCCTTCGTTCCCTTCGTGACGCTGGGCGACCCCGGCCCGGAGCAGTCGCTGAAGATTATCGACACCCTGATTGATGCCGGTGCCGACGCGCTGGAGCTCGGTATTCCGTTCTCCGATCCGCTGGCGGATGGCCCGACCATTCAGAACGCAACGCTACGCGCGTTTGCCGCGGGCGTGACGCCGAGCCAGTGCTTTGAAATGCTGGCGGCGATCCGTCAGAAGCACCCGACCATTCCGATCGGCCTGCTGATGTACGCCAACCTGGTGTTCAGCCGCGGTATTGATGCGTTTTACGCAGAGTGCGCCCGCGTGGGCGTTGACTCCGTGCTGGTGGCTGACGTGCCCGTTGAAGAGTCTGCGCCATTCCGTCAGGCGGCAATGCGCCACAACGTCGCGCCGATTTTCATCTGTCCACCGAATGCCGATGACGATCTGTTGCGCCAGATTGCCTCTTACGGACGAGGTTACACCTACCTGCTCTCCCGTGCGGGCGTCACCGGTGCGGAAAACAAAGCCGCGCTGCCGCTGCATCATCTGGTGGAGAAGCTGGCAGAATACCATGCTGCACCGCCGCTTCAGGGCTTTGGCATTTCTTCACCGGATCAGGTTACTGCGGCGATTGACGCGAAAGCCGCCGGAGCCATTTCCGGTTCGGCTATCGTGAAAATTATCGAGAAGAACGTGGATAAGCCAGAGCAGATGCTGGCTGAGTTACACGCATTCGTCACATCCATGAAAGCGGCCACGCGCAAGGCGTAACCGTTAACACCGTCTGGCCCCGGCGTCAGGCGGTTTTCCCTTCTCTCTTCCTGAAAGAAGCAGGTCAAAATTGATCCTGTCGATATTTTCGGTGTGAATGACTTTCCAAACTTTCGCGTAAGCGTATGATCTGGGCTCTTTTTAGCGTTACCCTTCTGAGTTCAGAGGTTATTCATGTCATGGCATTCCTTCAAACAGACTTACCTGGTTAAGTTCTGGTCACCTGTTCCGGCCGTTATCGCGGCAGGCATTCTCTCTACTTATTATTTCGGTATTACCGGCACCTTCTGGGCTGTTACGGGCGAGTTTACTCGCTGGGGTGGGCAGCTATTACAGCTGGCAGGCGTCCATGCCGAAGAGTGGGGCTACTTCAAACTGATCCATCTTGAGGGCACACCGCTGACCCGCATCGACGGGATGATGATCATTGGCATGTTCGGCGGCTGTTTTGCGGCCGCGCTGTGGGCCAACAACGTTAAGTTGCGCATGCCGAAAAGCCGCATCCGCATTATGCAGGCCGTGGTCGGCGGCATCATTGCCGGGTTTGGCGCCCGCCTGGCGATGGGCTGTAATCTGGCCGCGTTCTTTACCGGTATTCCGCAGTTCTCGCTGCATGCCTGGTTCTTTGCCGTCGCCACCGCCATCGGCTCCTACTTCGGTGCTAAATTCACCCTGCTGCCGCTGTTCCGCATTCCGGTGAAAATGACGAAAGTTAGCGCTGCCTCTCCGTTAACGCAAAAACCCGATCAGGCGCGTCGTCGCTTCCGCCTCGGTATGCTGGTCTTTTTTGCCATGGTTGCCTGGGCGATTTGCACGGCGATGAATCAGCCAAAACTCGGCCTGGCCATGCTGTTCGGCGTCGGTTTTGGTCTGCTGATTGAACGCGCGCAGATCTGCTTTACCTCCGCGTTTCGCGATATGTGGATCACCGGACGAAGCATGATGGCGAAGGCGATCATTGCCGGTATGGCCGTGAGCGCGATCGGCATCTTCAGCTACGTTCAGCTCGGCGTGGAACCGAAAATCATGTGGGCGGGCCCAAATGCCGTCATTGGCGGGCTGCTGTTTGGTTTTGGCATCGTGCTGGCGGGCGGGTGTGAAACCGGCTGGATGTATCGCGCTGTGGAAGGCCAGGTGCATTACTGGTGGGTGGGTCTGGGTAACGTGATTGGCTCTACCATTCTGGCCTACTACTGGGATGACGTCTCTCCGGTACTGGCAACAAACTGGGACAAGGTCAACCTGCTGAATACCTTTGGTCCACTCGGGGGGCTCCTGGTGACCTACGCCCTGCTGCTTATCGCCTTCTTACTGGTTGTTGCACAAGAGAAGCGCTTCTTCCGACGCGCCACCGCCAAAACTGAAACTCAGGAGAATGCCGCATGAAAGAGATCGTGCCTGATTATCGTCTCGATATGGTGGGTGAACCTTGCCCTTACCCGGCCGTCGCCACGCTTGAAGCGCTACCGCAGCTAAAGAAAGGTGAAATTCTGGAAGTGGTGAGCGATTGCCCCCAGTCGATCAATAACATTCCTCTTGATGCCAAAAATCACGGCTATACCGTGCTGGATATCCAGCAGGACGGACCAACCATTCGTTATTTAATTCAGAAGTGACTTCACGATCGAAAAAGGCCTCTCAGAGGCCTTTTCTAGTTTACTGGCTTTGGCCACCGTCGTCGTCTGAGCTTCGGCAGGCATGAATGAATGGTGAGACGTGTTCCGCAAACGGAACAGATAGCACCGTGAGGTAGGCTATGTGCTGGGCTGAACGTCGTGAACTGAAACTGTTTACCTGCACAAACCGGACACTCAAATTTGATGTTGGGGATATCCCCTCCAGCCAGGTGTATGGAACAACCACCATACAGCAATCACCGGCTGACAGGGGATATATCTTCTGTCAGAAACGATAGCCTGCTGAGAACATAAATACCCACGGATCCAGTCGGGTATTGATACTTTGCTGCTGCCCGCCAGCTTTAAAGCGCACGTCCGTATCAATGTCCATATACCAGACCGAGGCGTTGATCAGCCAGTCACGGTTAATCAGATAATCCAGACCAACCTGCCCCGCCATACCCCACGAGTCTTTCAGGCTGAGATCGGAGAGCCCGGCCTTTTTACCGGTATCGTTAAATTTCTCATCAAAGAAGGTGGTGTAGTTAACCCCTGCACCAATATAAGGGCGCACCTTGCTGCTGGAATCGCCGAAGTACCACTGCGCCATCAGCGTTGGTGGCAAATGGTGAACCGTGGCAATGTCCCCGGTCGGTCCTAAACCGACGCGGTGACGGAATGGCGTGGCGGCTAAAAGCTCGACGCCAACGTTATCCGTTGCCATATACGTAAACGTCAGGCCTAACTGGGTGTTATTGCTGACGTTAAACCCGCCCATACCCAGTACATTATCGGACCCTTCCGTTGGACGTACCGTTGCCGAACCGGCACGAATAAAGAATTCGCCTGCTTCATGCGCGTACGCGCCGCCAGAGAGACTGCTTAAGATAAGGGCTGCCACCGCTAATTTTTTCATATCCGCTCCATCGTTGTGGTTTTAATTGCGGAGGAGAATATACTCACAAATGAGTAATAAGTGATCTAACACAGATCACATTAAAACCAGTAAGTTAACATTCATTGATCTAGGTTAATTTTTGGTGACGCCTCATAAAGCAATAAGTTGTTACCGCGTCAATTTTTGGCATTTCATGGTTACAAAATTTTCTGTTTTCCCTCTCTTGCGCTTCCTGTAGCGGCTGGATAATTTATCGCTCTCACAATGTGATTTGATGCGTTCTACTTTTGCAGGTGTGCCATGAGTGATCATAACCCGTGCATGACGTGCGGAGCCTGTTGTGCGTATTTTCGAGTCTCGTTCTACTGGGCTGAAGCCAGCGATGGCGGCGGCACCGTTCCGGTTGATCTCACTGAACCCTTAACCCCTTTTCTGCGCTGTATGCGCGGCACCAACCAAAAACAGAGCCGCTGTGTGGCACTGCAAGGTGAGCCTGGGGTATCCACCCGCTGTTCCATTTACGCGGATCGCCCCAGCCCGTGTCGCACTTTCGCGATGTCGGGAAAGGATGGGCAGGTCAATGAGGCATGCAATCGCGCCCGCGCCCGCTATGGATTACCGCCGCTTTACAAAGATATGCTTTTCCATACAAGCCTTGATGCTGCCACCAGCGTGTTATCCGGTGTACAATTGCCGGCTAATTAACACCTGCAATACTCAAGGAGAGTGCATGTCTATCACGGCGAAGTCTGTCTACCGTGACACGGGAAATTTTTTCCGCAATCAGTTCATTACCTTTTTACTGATCGCGTTGTTGTGCGCCTTTATTACGGTGGTGCTGGGTCATGCGTTCTCACCCAGTGATGAACAGATTGCCACGCTGAGCCAGGGGGAAAATCTTGCAGGCAGCGCAGGGTTGTTTGACCTTGTGCAGAATATGACGCCAGAGCAACAGCAAATCTTGCTGCGCGCATCTGCGGCATCTACCTTCTCGGGCCTGATTGGCAACGCCATTCTGGCGGGTGGCGTGTTGCTGATGATCCAGCTGGTGTCTGCCGGCCAACGCGTCAGCGCGTTACGTGCAATCGGGGCCAGCGCTCCGGTGCTGCCAAAACTGTTTATCCTCATCTTCCTGACCACGCTGCTGGTCCAGATGGGGATAATGTTGGTTGTCGTTCCGGGCGTGCTGCTGGCTATCGTGCTTTCATTCGCGCCAGTAATGGTTGTGCAGGACAAAATGGGCATTTTCACCGCCATGCGCAGCAGCATCAGGCTCGCATGGGCCAATATGCGACTGGTCGCCCCGGCCGTTATCAGCTGGCTGCTGGCCAAAACTCTGCTGTTGCTGTTTGCGCCGAATTTTGCGGTGTTAACGCCAAACGTCGGAGCGGTTGTCGCCAATACGCTGAGCAATCTGATTTCAGCCGTGCTGCTGGTCTATTTGTTCCGCCTGTACATGTTAATTCGTCAGTAACTGGGATCGCAGAATGAAGCAGTTTCTTGATTTTTTACCGCTGATCGTATTTTTCGCTTTTTATAAGCTGTACGACATTTATGCCGGCACGCTGGCGCTGATTGTGGCAACGGCTGTGGTGCTGATTTACAGCTGGGTTCGCTATCGCAAAGTTGAAAAGATGGCGCTCATCACCTTCCTGATGGTGGCGGTGTTTGGAGGTCTGACGTTGTTCTTCCACAATGATGAATTTATCAAATGGAAGGTCACGGTGATTTACGGCCTGTTTGCGGGCGCACTCCTCATCAGCCAGTGGGTGATGAAGAAGCCGCTGATCCAGCGCATGCTGGGGAAAGAACTGACCCTGCCACAGGCTGTGTGGGGGCGTCTGAATATCGCCTGGGCGCTATTTTTTATTCTGTGTGGTCTGGCGAATATCTATATCGCATTCTGGCTGCCGCAGAATATCTGGGTCAACTTCAAGGTGTTTGGCCTGACGGCGCTGACTCTTATCTTCACCCTGCTCAGCGGCGTTTATATTTATCGCCACATGCCGCAGGATGACAAGCACTGATCCTTCTGGCCAGATCGCCACGCGGTCTGGCCTCTTTTCCGCCTTCTCTTTTCTCTACATCCTTCCTGCGAAAATGTCTGAATCATGAAGATTTTATGGAGTTTGCTGTCACTTTATTGTAATGAGAATGACTATCATTAATATTCGTCATCGCATTTTTAACAAATGGAAATGAGTTGATGAATAACATAATAAGATTTGCCCCGGCTACACTTACGCTCGCCATTCTTTCAACGCTTTATCAGAGCGCACACGCAGCGGAAGATCCTCTCGCCGATGGTGAAACAATGGTTGTTCAGGCCACCGCTGAAGAGGCGCTGAAGCAACAGCCGGGGGTTTCCATCATCACGGCAAAGGACATAGAAAAGGATCCACCGGTTAACGATCTTTCAGAAATTATTCGCAAAATGCCCGGGGTTAACCTCACCGGAAACAGCGCGACAGGCAGCCGCGGTAACAACCGCCAGATCGACATCCGCGGTATGGGGCCGGAGAACACGCTGATTCTGATTGACGGTGTGCCGGTGACGTCACGTAACTCGGTGCGCTACAGCTGGCGCGGGGAGCGCGACACCCGCGGGGATACCAACTGGGTTCCGCCAGAGATGGTTGAGCGCATTGAAGTGCTCCGGGGACCTGCTGCCGCCCGCTATGGTTCGGGGGCGGCCGGCGGCGTCGTCAACATCATTACCAAACGCCCGACCAACGACTGGCACGGCTCGCTCTCCCTGTACACTAACCAGCCTGAAAATGATAAAGAGGGAGCGACGAAACGCGCTAATTTTGATCTGAGCGGCCCCCTTGCGGGCGATGCGTTAACGATGCGTCTGTACGGGAATATCAACAAAACTGACGCAGATGCTCAGGACATCAACACCGCGCAAAACGGCTCTTACGCCGCCGGACGTGAAGGCGTGCGCAACAAGGACATTAATGCCCTGCTCTCCTGGAAACTCACGCCACAGCAGATTATCGATTTCGACTACAGCTACAGCCGCCAGGGCAATATCTACGCGGGTGATACTCAATACAGCAACAGCAACGTCAGCCCTGACGGTCTGGTGTCGTCCCTGTATGGACACGAAACGAACCGAATGTACCGCCAGTCTTATGGCATTACGCACAACGGCATCTGGGACTGGGGTCAGTCAAAGTTCGGTGTTTATTATGAAAAGACCAACAACACCCGCCTGGAAGAAGGCTCTACGGGCAAAGTTGAGGGGATGATCAATAGCGATAAATACGATACCAGCCGGCTGGAGTCATACCGTTCAACGGGTGAACTGAACATGCCTTTCTTCTGGCTGGTCGAACAGACGCTAACCGTGGGTGCAGAATGGAACCGTGATGAACTGAACGATCCGGCCTCAATGCAGGCGACAAATGTGTCGGGAGAAGTGATTAACGGCGTTCCCGGTACGGCTTCTGAGCGCAACAGCAAAAACAGCGCTGACCTCACTGGCATCTATCTTGAGGACAATATTGAAGCGCGCCAGGGCACCAACCTGATCCCAGGGCTCCGCTTTGATTATCACAATCAGTTTGGCAGCAACTGGAGTCCTAGCCTGAACCTCTCTCAGGATTTGGGTGACATGTTCAAGGTTAAAGCGGGTATCGCTCGGGTATTTAAAGCGCCAAACCTGTATCAATCCAGCGAAGGCTATCTGCTTTCCACGCGCGGCAATGGCTGCCCGAATAACGTTTCCGAAGGAAGCTGTTACCTGTTAGGTAACCCGGATCTGGATCCTGAAATCAGCGTGAACAAAGAGATTGGCCTGGCCTTTGCGCTGGAAGGCTACGAGGCTGGCATAACCTGGTTCCGCAACGATTACAAAAACAAGATTGTTTCGGGAACGGACGTGCTGGGCCAGACAAGCAGCGGCGCAAATATCCTTCAGTGGCAGAACGGAGGAAAGGCTGTTGTTGAGGGGCTGGAAGGCAACCTCACCGTCCCGGTTATCCGCGACACGCTAACCTGGCGCACCAATGCGACGTATATGATTCAGTCTGAAAGTAAGGACACCGGCAACCCTCTGTCGATTATCCCAAAATATACCGTCAACACGATGCTCGACTGGCAGGTTAACAGCAAACTTTCAGCGAACCTTAGCTGGACGATGTATGGCCGCCAGAAGCCAAGAGAAAATGCTGAAATCCGCAAAGAGCAGAATGCGATGTCAGATAAAGAGATTGGCGCCTATTCCATCGTTGGGATCGGTAGTAACTATCAACTGACAAAAGATCTCCGACTGAATGCCGGGATCAGCAACCTCTTTGATAAGCAGATTTATCGAGAAAATGACGGTGCATCGACCTATAACGAACCAGGCCGTGCGTATTACGCCGGCGTGACCCTGTCCTTCTGACCCTCTGGCGCCTGCTCTGCGGGCGCTAACCCTATTCTCTCCAGCCAGAAATCATAGTAGCATCCCGCCTGAAGTCTTCAGTTACGAGTTTAAAACAATGACAACAAATGACGCCCCACAGGGCGAACTGGTTTTACGCACACTGGCAATGCCTGCGGATACGAATGCCAATGGCGATATTTTTGGTGGCTGGTTGATGTCGCAGATGGATATGGGCGGTGCAATCCTGGCAAAAGAGATTGCACACGGGCGCGTGGTGACAGTCCGGGTCGATGGCATGACCTTCCTGCGCCCTGTCGCGGTGGGGGACGTGGTGTGCTGTTACGCACGCTGCGTAAAACGCGGCAATACGTCTGTCTCCATCAACATTGAAGTATGGGTGAAAAAAGTCTCTTCTGAGCCGATTGGTCAGCGCTATAAGGCGACGGAGGCATTATTTATCTATGTGGCGGTGGATAGCGACGGTAAGCCCCGCCAGCTCCCACGGAGCTGATCCTCAGGTAAAAAAAAGCCTCCTTGCGGAGGCTTCTTTTATTCCATCTGTGCCCCGCCGTTCAGGCGGAAGACAATGTTCACAATCAACCCATTGCCGGGTTTACCGGCTTCATAGCGCCACCTGCGCATGGCCGATTTAACTTCGCGTTCAAACATATTCGCCGGCTGTGCGGACAGGATTTCCACGTTATCCACACGTCCATCGGCCGTAACGTCGAATTTCACCCGTACACGCCCTTCAATACGTAACGCCTGAGCACGTGCCGGGTACTGCGGCTGGTTACGGCTCAGCGCGCGCGGGCCCGCGGGCGCCGTTACCGTCGGTTTTGTCGCGGTCGTGGTGTTATTCATCAGCGGACGTGACGGGGCGGCATTTTCAACCGGCTGCGTGGCGCGTGGCTCAACCGGACGCACTTCGCGTTTCGGACGCTCTTCCACCTTTTTGACCGGCTTGGGTTTTGGCTTCGGCTTAGGTTTCGGCTCCGGCTTATGGATCACTACCGGTGCTTCTTTCGGCGGTTCAGGAACCGGCTCGGGCTCTGGCTCCGGCTCGGGTTCAACAACGGGCTGTGGCGGCGGCGGCGCAACCTGCGGCGGCTCAAGATCCGCAGGCGATACCATGGTCACAGAAATTGGCTGCGCTGGCGCCGGCATTTCAATAACCTGATGAACCGAGGTATAGAGCAGACCCGCCACGACAGCACCGTGAATAACGACGGAAAGCAGCGTCGGCCATGGAAAGCGGCGAGGTAAATCAAGGGTCATCGAAGTCATAATCATCAACGTTAAAAAACCGAACCTCGATTTTAAATGCAAATAGCAATCATATTCAATAAGACACTTTGTCCTGGCGCAATTTAAGCGTACATGAGGGCAAAAAAGGGGCATCCAGATCAGGGTTTTAACATTGTTATTATCTTTACATTGCAGTCATTTGTGCTTTCACATAACGTAATTGTCACTTTTACCGGTTAAGGAGCTTTGCCGTGCTTTACGTGATTTACGCTGAAGATGTACCTGATTCTCTGGAAAAACGTCTTTCCGTTCGCCCTGCTCATCTGGCGCGTTTACAGTTGCTACAGGATGAAGGTCGGTTGCTGACCGCAGGTCCGATGCCTGCCGTTGACAGCAACGATCCGGGCGCGGCGGGTTTTACCGGCTCCACGGTGATTGCCGAGTTTGAATCTCTGGAAGCCGCACAGGCCTGGGCAGAAGCAGACCCGTACGTCGCAGCCGGCGTGTACGAGAAAGTCACGGTTCGCCCGTATAAAAAAGTGTTCTGAAACGAAAGGCTCCCTCGGGAGCTTTTGAAATCGCTTCAACACAATGAAATAAAAGGATTTATATCAGGTCGCGTCCACAAATTGACCACATCGATAAGAGAAGCCCCGCAAATGCGGGGGTTTCTCGTATCAGTGGTAAATGATATCAATGTCCTTCTATTTTTTTAAAGACTTTAATTTAGGGAACTTCATGATTGTCCATTAATCGAAATGTGAGTCACCATTTATTTTCATAGTTCAACCATGGAGTTTTTAGTAATATCCATGTTATTATTGTTTATCTTTCCATCATGACTTACTAAACAAAGGGAATTATATGAGACTCAAAAATGAAATAGTTCAGGACGGTTATTTTTGGCTTCCTGGCGGTGAAGGCAGTAAGATATTCGGTACTTTTATTATGAGGGAGAATGAAAATATACATATCGAGTTAAAAGGTCTCTTCGAAGGTGACACTACATCTCCTGATAATGATATCTTTGATACTGTTCATGGATATACTGATCATCTTGGTTACATAACTTTCTCAGATTGTTTTTATACAAAACAGGACATTTCATTTGGTGGGATGTCAAATGGTAGCGCGACTTTATTGGTTAATCATGTTTATACAGGTGATCTACTTACTAACCCTAACGACTTACACTTAAAATCACTAACTTTTCGATTCGATCACTTAGATGAATGGTTGTCAATTTCAGGGATAAAAGTAGAGAGACAGTCGAGTAACTCAGAGAAACCTAATGCCATTTATTATAACAAACCCAACCCTATTTATTTTGATTTAGGAGAAGGGTTTAGTCTTTCTATAGATTTCTCATATTCCATACCGGGATTTCCGAATATTACTGAAGCGAAATTCACACAAAAAGCTTTTTTTAACCTTACTTCTGACAAACCTTGTGCGCTGTCTGAACTGGACAAAATGGCGCATAAGATCTTGAGATTGATATCATTATTTATTGGCACCCCATTAGTAATTTCAGATTTAGTAGCCAAGACTTTTACTGAAGATAAAATCATTAAAATATTCTATAAAAGTGCAGCATATGCAAAGAAAGAAAACATTTCTTTTCATGATATGAACTTTCTTTATAAGCATATAGAGGGTGATCTTGGTGAATTAATACGAAAATGGAGCACTTCCCACGATCTCTTGCTACCATCTATTTCACTTTATTTTTCCTCTTTCACCGGTCAAAATGCCCTACTCGATGCAAGATTTCTCTCTTTAGTTCAAGGTTTAGAAACTTTCCACAGAAGAACTAGTAGTGAAAAATACATGGATGAGGACCTTTTTAAAAAATTAGTAGAAGAATTGCTGAATTCCTGTCCTGAGGAACATGTTAAATGGCTTAAAGGAAGAACTATGCATGGTAATGAAATAAGTCTTAATAGAAGGCTGGAACTCCTGATGGCTCCATTTTCAAATTTAATCGGCAATCAAAGAACCCTAGCTAAGCTAGCAAGAAAAATAAGCACGACCAGAAATTATAAAACTCACTATGACCCATCAGCTGAAAACGCAGCCGTGGATGGGATTGACATGTACAAACTCATCGTATTCATGGAATGTCTATTAAACTTGTTATTCCTAAATCATATTAACTTTCCTATCGAAAAATTAAATCTTCGCGTGGAAAATAATTCATGTAAATTGAATAAGCTTTTAAAATATTCACTTTCAAAATAAACAGCATAAATTTATACCCTCAAACAATAATAACTTTGAAAGATTGCTTTTGCGAAGATTTTTCGTCTAACATACTGAATAAAAAGAGTTCCTTCTGGTAAGGTACATATTAAAAACATCGAACAAAAGCCCCGCATTTGCCGGGCTTTCTTTTGTCACATCCACGTGATTTGTTGCTGTCCTGATTGCGTCGGGTGCGGTGGCACTGGCACGACTTCACCCGGCGATACAATGAAACGCTCGACCGTCTCAGTGGTGACGAACGTGCAACTGCAGTTGATGTTTGTGCACTGATGATAACGCTCTTTTGTCGTATCGGAAAAATAGCGACTAGTGCGAGCGTGGGCGGCGTAATGGCATTTTGGACAGTGGAACATGGCGAGTACCTCAGAGCGTTATTGATGCATCAATCTTAACCATTAAAACCTTATATATCAAACACATAAACAACTTTATTGTGTTATCTCTTCGCTTTCATACTCCACCTCCGAAACCTTAACCTCAAGCTCTAAGCCCGTCGTGTAGCCGTTCCCGTTAAGGTTATGCACCACCCGGCTGATGATCCAAGCCTGCTCGTCTATAACGCGCTTAAAGCCTTTCACCGCTATCGGCGTTTCAGGAAATAAATCAGCCCTGCCATTAGCCAGCGAGATTGAAAACTCAGCGACACCACGCTGTAGCTTGTCCCACTTTGCCTGAGCGGCGCGCATGGCCTGCGCCTTTGTCGCGTAGATGGTTGTTAGCTCCAGCACGTTGTCAGACTCACCGGCCATATACTCACCCTCGCGGGCTTCCTGCTCTTTTTTGGCTTTTACCTTTGCCGTGGTTTTGGTCGCTTTCGGATCGCGCGTGCGATTTCCTGCAGAGAATTTAGATTATTCATGGGGAAAGGATGCCGCCGGGCGAGGCCAGCGGCAATTGAAAGGGGTTTTATGGTGGCTCAAACAACACACGTAGTTCTAAGATTTCTTCCACAATCTAATTTGAAATATCACGAAACTCTCTGAGAGTATTTTTAGCATCTAAAAAATCAAATTTAAATTCAGAAGCATTCCACTCACAAACCCACATTAAATATCAATACCAATAATAGCCGTCACATATCGCTTATACTTTAAACAACTCGAGCTAAGCAACAAACGCTGAACATTATCATCATGAAAACCATACTTTGGACATGATATTTTCAAGCCTCTCATTATTAATGACTCTCGAGACTGGTCAACACCTGCCATTACTTCATTAATCGTTTTTTTAGCATTGGATAAATGCTGAACATCATAATCCTGTGCATCTAACATCCGCACCAAAGATCGAATCAGATTTCTGATATTTGCAAACACACCCTGTGATTTGCAAAACGATTCCATGTAGGCAGCATCAATTGGCAACTTATTAAGGTCAAGAAGCATTTCACCCCAAGGAAAACTTATCATTCCTAATTCACGATGCTGAGCAGACATTAATTGTTCCCATCTAGCAAAACTATCGGTCACCACAACAGAACCTGTCACCTGAGCAATAAACAATGACATTTCATAATTAGGCTCCATCTTATTAAACATAACCTGCCCACTACCCTGCACTGTTGTATCTTGCAACATCATTAAGGGCGAATTTTCAGAAACCTTTTCAAAATCATCAAAGCGTAGTTCAGCCTCTTTAAAATCAATGCTCATCTGCTGAGCAATGTAATTAACTTTAGCTTCCCTTGGCAGCCCCACCGATGAATTCAACACATCTTGAATTATCAAGCTACGATGATATTGAAATTCATCTCCATTATATACAACTTGCTTATGCCTTCGTTTTTTAACCATCCTCATCATTTCCAATTTCAACTGAATATCAAATTCAGTTGGATCTGGAATAATATTAACCAAGCCCTTATCTATAAACGGTTCCAACTCAAGCATAAACAAAAACTCTTTTAGTGCTTGATATTTAAAATCCTCGGAGCGATGAATAGGATTAAATTCAGGCTTAATATTTATTGGGTTAGTTACGGGACTTTGGATTATAAACTCATCAAAAAATGATGACATCGGCACCGCATTAGAGTATATAGCCCTGATATCTAACAGACCTGAATATAATGCGCGACTTTTCCCGTCTGGTTTTGGCAGCAACGAATATATGTCTGTATCCTTAGGCCAAAGAAATTCATAAAACTCATAGATTTCCCTAACTTGCTTCTCTGACAACCCCTTTCTAACATCATCCCAGGACTTTCCATTATTAAGCCCTAACACATCTTTTATACATTGACAAAAACAAATATTCCTTTCTCTAATACTAATAAAATCCCACGTCGTTCGCATACCCACCGGTATATCTTTACAGCATTTTTTATATTTCTTTCCGCTACCGCAACCACAAGGGTCATTACAACCCATCTGTGACTCGTCTATTTTTTTCATTAGATATTCATTTTTATAAGTTGTCCTACCAAACTCATCTTGATAGTGAACGGATCCATCATCAAATTTGACAAACATTTCCCCCCCAAACCCAAATAAATCACTTAATTGTGGTAAGAGAGTGTTTTTTAGCTGAGACCAATCACATGAAATATCATCTTCCGGAAAAAGCCATTCCTCTCTTCCAGCTGCGATACATTCTTTTGATCTCGATTTAATAATATAGTTTATTTGAATTACTTGCTCTCTTGTTAGCTTGCGAGTATTGATAAAATTAATAGTATTAACCATACTCTGACGCAAACGTGTAGCATTAGTGCGTTGTTCCAAAGGATTTACATTTTCTGGAGATCGTGCATACTCTAAATTAGTTAAAATCAAACACCGATTTTTATCCAGAGGAAATATAGTCTGGGAACCCTTCAAAGAGATATCAGGGTCTCTAGGATACAGACATGCATCTGAATCGGGAGGACAAGCGTAATTATAGATAGTTACTGGATGATCCGAGGTAATGAATTTAACATCTGAGTCCTCAGCTGATACAAATTCCCTTACACCTTCTGCCCACAATGTACAATGCATAGTCCTGAGTGATTGCATCTCGACCATAAGGTTTTCCTGGGTTAAACCATGATACTGAGTTTTAATCCATTCCAAACCTTTGGGAGTTCGTAACTTTTGGGCATCCAGATAAGTAAAAAACTCCTTAAAGTTATGATGCCATTGCCCTTGGTCGTCAGTCAAAAAAGCCCGAACAGCCCTCGAACCATTATCATCGATTGGGCCAAACAATTTTCTTTCTATATCGTCATTAATATCACCATCAAATAATATTGAATATAAATCCTTTAGATACAGCTTCTGAGTGGGGTTATACCATTTTTTTTCATTGACAATTTTAACCTCAGAATTTTTTAATGGGAATTCCCTACGCGTCAAATAACATAAATGATTATCCCTCCCATCCATAAATCCCTTTTGATGCCATACCGGAACATAATGATTTTCTCGTGTTGTAGTCATTTTCCCTCACACCATTACACATAGTTAATTCATTCACAATTCATATGAAAAAACATCACCTTAGGAAAAATAAATTTTCACATAGGGAGGCAAGTTATTATAGTCAATTCAGATAGTTTGGTGTTACAAACTAACTTTAAATTATGCATTTTGCTTTAACAAATGTTTAGTGAAACTTCTTTAGATAGCCAATCACAAGCATTTCGACGAACTGCTCATGTTCTCTGCTAAATCCGAGTAGCTGCCGTTCTGCGTACTGTACGTCCTTAGCGCGCGGATTTGGCCGGTCCTTTAGGCCGTACTGATGGACACGCGCGATGCGCTGCACTTTGCCGGTAAATTCCACCACGGCACTATTTTCACGGCCACTGGCTTTCATGTACCGGTTAGTGCGCAGCTTTTGAAACATCGCCCGCTTAATCCGACCTCTTTTAGCCCTGAGAGGCTGACGCTTTCGCACCTGATACGGTGAGCCGTCCGGGGCTTTTTGCTGTTTGATGCGTTGCTGCTGCGCCGCTCTGAGCTGTTTCGCAATCTCACCGGCAAGCTTTCGACGCCCTGCAGGTGACAGAGCAGCAACCCATGCGCTTTCCAGATCACCAAGAGCCTGATAACGCAATATTGTGCTCAACGCCGGGCTGAAGGTATTAAGCCAACTACCATCAACCGCGACCTGATTACATTAGGTGGGATGTTTACTACCCTGATTGAGTCAGAAATGTATAACGGCGAGCATCCGTTTAGGGGGTTCAAAAAACTGAAAGAGCAGACTGCCGAAACGGGCTATCTCACTCTTGAGGAAATTGACGCCTTACTGGCAGCGCTTTCAGGAGATAATCGTAAAATTGCCGTCTTGTGTCTGAGTACCGGGGCAAGATGGGGTGAGGCTGCAAGGCTGAAAGCGGAGAACGTGATTCATAACCGGGTGTCTTTCGTTAAGACGAAAACCAACACACCGCGTACGGTCCCGATCTCTGATGACGTTGCGGCTTACGTAGTCGGCAAAACACGAGGCTTTCTTTTTCCTGAAGCCAGTTATGCTGACTTCAGGCGAACCCTCAAAGAGGTTAAGCCCGATTTACCGGCCGGACAAGCAACACATGCGCTACGACACTCTTTCGCCACGCACTTTATGATTAACGGGGGCAACATCATTACACTGCAGAGGATCTTAGGTCATACGAAAATTGCGCAGACAATGGTCTATGCGCACTTCGCTCCTCAGTACCTGCAGGATGCGATTTCGCTTAACCCGTTGAAGGGTGCAAATGGTTGTCAGAGTGTCCACAATGTGTCCACACCCTAGCCGCTTTTTATGGCTTTTGGCTGCTAGTAGTATAACGTGAAGCCTTGTCTGGCGCGGCTTCCCAGCTACGCCAGACATTAAAAAGGCCCCCTCGGGAGCCTTTTCTTCATTCAGTGCAGCGACGCCAGCCTCGCCGCAAATCCGACAAACAGCAGTCCTATCAGCCCGTTCCCCAGCTTCGCCAGTTTCTTTTTAGTTTTGAGGTAACGCGTGACAAACGCGCCTGAAAAAATCAGGAAGCTCATGTACATGAAGCTGATCAGCTCAAGCGTTGTGGCGAGGATCAGGAACGACGTGCCGGTATTCTTCGCATTGACATCAATGAACTGCACGAAGAACGACACGTAAAAGAGAATCGCTTTCGGGTTCGTCAGGCTAAGCACCAGCGAACGCTTAAGGATTGCGCTTGCCGGTTCGGCGCTACTTTCGTGCGCATTTTTTTGACGCGTCATAACGGACCAGAGCATTTTTCCGCCCAGCCACAGCAGATAAAACGCGCCCAGATAGCGGACAATATTAAATAAAACCGGAGTGGTCTGGATCAACGCGGCGACGCCCGCCCAGGCCAGAAACATCAGCACGGCATCACCAATAAACACACCGGTGGCTGCCAGATAGCCTTTCTTAACGCCGTGGCCAATCCCTGTTTTCAGCACAAACAAGGTGTTCGGTCCTGGAACCAGCACGATAAAAAATGCGCCGACAACATAGGTCCAGAAATTCAGTACACCAAACTCCGCAAACACGTCTCACTCCTTTCGCTCAAAAACAGCGGGGATACCGGTAATTACGGTATCCCCTGAATCAGTTGCGCTATTGTACGCCGTTATAGCCATCAAGATAAGTCGCGGCCAGTTCGTTACCAAATAATAGGGCGTCTTTACTGTCCATGTCCGAAGACCATTTATCCTTCGCGTTGCCTGCGAACAATTCCTGCGACTTCGCATTTTCTTTTAGCTGATCGCGAATGCTTTGCGCGTATTCACTGGCTTCAGCCTCAGTCCGCCCTTGCGCGCGGTCAGCTTTGCCACGGGCATAAAGCTCGCGGAACTGCGCCACGTTCAGCTGATAATTTTTCTGCACGCTGGAGGTGTAATTGCCGCCAGTAAAGCTGGACTGATGCGACACGAAATAAAACGCGTGCCGTTCGGGTGAGGTTTTGCTGCTGGCACAACCGCTTAATATCGCAATCCCAAAGAGTGCTGCCATTACTTTTCCGTTCATCCTTTTTTCCTTTAATAAAAATGTATTCCCCATGCGAAAACATAATCTGCCAATGAGGAAAATGACGAAAGTCCTAAATCTTCCCTGAGCGCATCCAGCGCCAAAAGTACAATAAAAATCCAGAGATAAGGATTCATCTTTTAATATCATGACGTTATGGGGACTTAGTATATCGCGGAAAGCAGATGGGAAGAGACTGCAAAAATTGATAGCCTGGATGTTTAATGGGCACCTTTACGGTGCCCTTCATGCTTTTCAGATGTCCTGGACCGCGAACAACAGCGCGTTACGGTGTCTGTTCAGTCCACATTTTCTGATGGCGTGGATACGCATATTGCGGCGGGATTGTGCTTCCAGCCAACGAGCCTTACGACGACTCACCTGTCGCAACATGCGCCAGCGCCCAACTTCAGTTCTACTGCGCTTCATGTCTACAACTCTTTCTCTAACAGAGATGCCATTATATGCCTAAGCAGGCGGCAAACCAGCGCTTTTATCTGCCGTTTTTATTTGCCAGATGAATCCTGATGCGTAAACTCATAACAATACGCTTTCAAAAGGATTTTTTATTTATGACAACCTTCTACACCGTGGTGAGTTGGCTGGTCATTTTAGGATACTGGCTGTTAATTGCCGGGGTGACGTTGCGCATTCTGATGAAACGCAGAGCGGTACCTTCCGCCATGGCCTGGCTTCTGATTATCTACATTCTGCCGCTGGTGGGCATCATCGCCTATCTCTCTTTCGGTGAACTTCATCTGGGTAAACGCCGCGCCGAACGCGCCCGCGCCATGTGGCCCTCCACGGCGAAATGGCTTGCCGACCTTAAAGCCTGCAAGCATATCTTCGCTGAAGAGAACAGTAGCGTGGCCGCATCTCTGTTCAAGCTGTGCGAACGCCGCCAGGGGATTGCTGGGGTAAAAGGCAATCAGCTGCAACTGATGACCTCTTCTGATGATGTGATGCAGGCGCTGATCCGTGATATCCAGCTCGCCCGGCATAATATCGAGATGGTGTTTTATATCTGGCAGCCGGGCGGCATGGCGGACCAGGTCGCCGAATCGCTAATGGCCGCTGCACGTCGCGGTATCCACTGCCGCCTGATGCTGGACTCCGCCGGCAGCGTGGCCTTTTTCCGTAGCCCGTGGGCAGGCATGATGCGCAACGCCGGTATCGAGGTGGTCGAGGCGCTGAAAGTGAATCTTTTCCGCGTCTTTCTGCGCCGCATGGATCTCCGCCAGCACCGGAAAATGGTTCTGATCGATAACTACATCGCCTACACCGGCAGCATGAACATGGTTGACCCCCGCTTCTTCAAGCAGGATTCCGGCGTGGGGCAATGGATCGATCTGATGGCGCGGATGGAGGGACCGATCGCGACCTCAATGGGCATCGTCTACTCCTGCGACTGGGAAATTGAAACCGGTAAACGCATTCTTCCCCCGCCGCCGGATGGCAATATCATGCCGTTTGAGGAAGCCAGCGGGCACACTATCCACACTATCGCCTCCGGTCCTGGCTTCCCGGAAGATCTGATCCATCAGGCACTGCTTACCGCCGCCTACTCCGCGCGGGAATATCTGATCATGACCACGCCCTATTTCGTTCCCAGCGACGACCTTCTGCATGCCATCTGTACAGCGGCACAGCGCGGAGTGGATGTGAGCATTATTATGCCGCGCAAGAACGATTCGCTGCTGGTAGGATGGGCAAGCCGCGCGTTCTTTAGTGAGCTGCTGGCCGCAGGCGTTAAAATTTATCAGTTCGAAGGCGGCCTGTTACACACCAAGAGCGTGCTGGTGGACGGAGAGCTGAGCCTGGTGGGTACCGTCAACCTCGATATGCGCAGTCTGTGGCTGAATTTTGAAATTACGCTGGTCATTGATGACGCCGGGTTCGGTGGCGATCTGGCAGCGGTTCAGGACGATTATATCTCCCGCTCACGCCTGCTGGACGCCAGACTGTGGGCGAAACGTCCGCTGTGGCAGCGAATTGCCGAACGACTGTTTTACTTCTTTAGTCCGTTGCTGTAAAACGTGCCCAACGATGTTTAACAGGTAGTCATCATGGAAATGGATCTGAACAATCGCCTGACCGAAGACGAAACGCTCGAACAGGCCTACGATATTTTTCTCGAGCTGGCGGTCGATAATCTCGACCCTGCTGACGTCATTCTTTTCAACCTGCAATTTGAAGAGCGTGGCGGTGCTGAGCTGTTCGATCCGGCTGAAGACTGGGCCGAACACGTTGATTTTGACCTCAACCCGGACTTCTTCGCCGAGGTGGTGATTGGCCTGGCAGATGAAGACGGCGGAGAAATTAACGACATCTTTGCCCGCGTCCTGCTATGCCGCGAGAAAGATCACAAACTGTGCCATATTCTCTGGCGCGAATAATAAAAAAGGCTGCCCGCGCAGCCTTTTTTATTTAATCCGGTAAGGCATTTCCACAGCGGTGACAAAACCGCGCGCCGGGTTCATGATTCCCCTGCTGACAATTCGGACATTTGCGTTGCTGCTTGCTGTTCTGGAAGGCGCTGCTCATATGGGTGGTAATTAGCCCCGTCGGAATCGCTATCACCGAATAGCCGATCAGGATAAGAACCGATGCCACAATACGTCCGAGCGGCGTATGCGGGGTAATATCGCCATAGCCCACGGTGGTCACCGTGACGATAGCCCAGTAAACAGACGCATTAAGCGTGGTAAACCCGTATTTCGGCCCTTCGATTAAATACATCAGGGAGCCAAAAACGATCATCACGATAGCAATAAACGAATAGAAGAGAATCAGCTGGTGGCGGGCGCTGACAATGGCAACCCAAAAAACCCGCAGCGACGGCATAAAGCGCAGCAGTTTGAGAATCCGTAACACACGAATCGCCCGCATTGCACGCCAGGCAAACACATAATTCAGGCTGATCTCAGGCCACAGCCACATGACATACAGCGGCAGGATGGTGGCTAAATCAATAAATCCCCAGAAGCTGAAAACGTATTTCGCCGGATTCGGCCAGCTAATGACCCTCAGCACATATTCCGCAGTAAACACCAGCGTGACAATCAATTCCAGCCAGACGAAAACGTGCCACTCCTCATACGTCATGTGGTACTGCGTTCCGGCGCCGGATTCGATAAAGATAATAATGACGCTAATCAGCGCAAATAAACCACACAGACCTTCGAAGCGGCGACCGGAAACCGTTTCAGGATCAAATAAAAGGTGATACAGCCGCTGACGGGCCGACGTGAATAATCGCGACACATTAACCTCGAAAAATAAGGGCTGACATCATGTCAGCCCTTGCGATTATAACGAGTCTACTTTCAGGCAGGAAACCGCATGTCGGAAACTGCCCTCCAGAACCGGCCGTGTTTTTGCACATTCCGGCCCGGCTATTGGGCATCGAGTACGGAATACGCAGCCTGAAGGCGGGTTGATTGGCGAAGGCAGTTCACCTTCCAGAAGCTGAATGGTTTTATTTTTTTCCAGATCGGGGTCCGGAACGGGAACCGCAGACATCAGCGCTTTGGTATAAGGGTGCAAAGGATTGTGGTACACCTCATCATACGTGCCCAGCTCTACGGCGTGGCCCAGATACATGACCAGCACACGGTCCGAAATGTGTTTTACCACCGCCAGATCGTGGGCGATGAAGATCAGCGACAGCCCCATTTCCCGTTGCAGTTTCTGTAGCAGGTTAACCACCTGGGCCTGGATGGAAACGTCCAGCGCCGAAACCGGCTCATCACAGATAATCAGTTTTGGTTCAAGGATCAACGCGCGTGCGATACCGATACGCTGGCACTGACCGCCGGAAAACTCGTGTGGGTAGCGGTTGATGAGGTTAGGCAGCAGACCCACCTTGAGCATCATCGCTTTCACCCGATCGCGAATTTCCTGGCGCGGCATCTTCGGATGATAGGTGCGCAGCGGCTCGGCAATGATTTCGCCAATGGTCATACGCGGGTTCAGGGACGCAAGTGGATCCTGGAAAATCATCTGGATGTCGCTGCGCACGTCGCGCCATTCATCCGGCTTCATCCCCAGCAGATCTTTGCCAAGCCAGGCCACTTTCCCGTCGGTAGCCTTCACCAGGCCGATGATCGCCCGCGCAAACGTCGATTTGCCGCAGCCGGATTCGCCTACCACGCCCAGAGTTTCGCCTTCGTACAGGCGCAACGTGACGCCATCCACCGCTTTCAGGGTTTTGGCAGGCTGCCAGAACCACTGTTTACCGTCTTTGATATCGAAATGGACCTTCAGGTCAGCGATTTCGAGCAGCACATTTCTTTTTTCGTCGATCGCGTTCATACCAGCTCCTCCAGCGGCTTAAAGCAGGCGCGCAGACGGCCTGGGGCAAACGCTTCCAGCGGCGGTGCGCTGTTACAGATTTCCATCGCATGCGGACAACGCGGCTGGAACGGGCAGCCTTTTGGCAGGCGCAGCAGGTTTGGCGGGTTACCCGGGATAGTCAGCAGCGACTCCCCTTCCGCATCAAGACGCGGAACGGCATTCAGCAGCCCGATAGAGTACGGATGGGCTGGCTGGTAGAACACATCGCGAGCATTACCGTATTCCATCGTGCGGCCTGCATACATGACTAACACTTTGTCGCAGATCCCGGCAACGACGCCTAAATCGTGGGTAATCATGATGATGGCGGTGTTGAACTCGCGCTTCAGCTCATTCAGCAACGTCATGATCTGCGCCTGAACGGTCACGTCCAGGGCGGTGGTCGGTTCATCAGCGATCAGCAGTTTTGGCCGGCAAAGCAATGCCATCGCGATCATAACGCGCTGACGCATACCGCCGGAAAACTCGTGCGGATACATGCGCATGCGCTTGCGTGCTTCAGGCATTTTCACCGCATCCAGCATTTTGACGGACTCTTCAAACGCTTCGGCTTTGCCCAGCCCCTTGTGGAGCATCAGCACTTCCATCAGCTGTTCACCCACCCGCATATAGGGGTTCAGGGACGTCATCGGATCCTGGAAAATCATTGAAATCTGCTCGGCGCGCAGCTTGTTCAGCTCATGTTCCGGCAAATTCAGGATCTCTTTCCCGTTAAACGTCGCCGAACCGCCGATCACGCCGTTTGACGCCAGCAGGCCCATCAGCGCGAATGCGGTCTGGGATTTACCGGAACCGGATTCGCCCACAATGCCCAGCGTTTCACCGGCACGCAGGTCGAAGTTGAGATCGTTAACGGCAGTAACATCACCGTCGGGGGTTTTAAACGTCACGCGGAGGTCTTTAACGTCCAGCAGTGCGCTGGTCCGCTGTTGCGCCTGTGGCGCGGTTGCCGTTTCAATAATGGTCATGACGGCGCTCCTTAACGGTCTTTCGGGTCGAGGGCATCACGCAGGCCATCGCCGATAAAGTTGAAACAGAACAGGGTGACGACCAGGAAGCCCGCCGGATACAGCAGTAACCACGGTGACACTTCCATGGAGTTTGCGCCATCACTTAACAGAGCGCCCCAGCTACTCAACGGCTCCTGCGTACCTAATCCCAGAAAGCTCAGGAAAGATTCAAACAGGATCATACTTGGCACCAGCAGAGAGGCGTATACCACCACCACGCCCAGCACGTTAGGAACGATATGACGCACCACAATATTGGCGGTAGAAACGCCCCCAACCTGTGCGGCTTCGATAAACTCCTTACGTTTGAGGCTCAGCGTCTGGCCGCGCACAATACGCGCCATATCCAGCCAGGACACCATCCCGATCGCCACGAAGATTAGCAGGATATTTTGACCAAAGAAGGTCACCAGCAGAATGACGAAGAACATGAACGGGAAGGAGTTCAGGATTTCTAGCAGACGCATCATCACGGAGTCCACTTTCCCGCCGAGGTAACCGGAAAGCGAGCCGTAAAGCGTGCCGACAATCACCGCCACCAGCGCCGCCGCGATGCCAACCATCAGGGAGATACGGCCGCCAATCGCCACACGCACCAGCAAATCACGCCCGGAGGAGTCGGTGCCGAAATAGTGCCCGGATTCCATATCCGGCGCGCTGGACATCATGCCCCAGTCCGTATCGAAATAGGTGAACTGAGAGAGCATGGGTGCCAGGGTTACGAACAGCGCGATAAGCACCAGCACGACCAGGCTGGCAACGGCGGCACGGTTATGCATAAAACGACGGCGGGCGTCCTGCCAAAGGCTACGACCTTCGACCTCCAGCTTTTCACTGAAGTTTTCCAGCGCCTCGCTGTTTTTCTTACTCAACATCATGGCGTGCTCCAGTTAGTAACGGATTTTCGGGTCGATAACGGCATATAGCACATCGACAACGGCATTAAACAGAATGGTCAGCGCGCCCACGAGGATCGTCAGGCTCAGCACCAGCGAATAGTCACGGTTAAGCGCGCCGTTAACAAACAGCTGCCCGATGCCCGGCAGACCATAAATGGTTTCAATCACCATTGAACCCGTGATAATGCCGACGAAAGCCGGACCCATATAGGAGAGTACCGGTAACAGTGCAGGCTTGAGGGCATGACGGAAAATAATCCGGCGCATCGGCAGCCCTTTCGCACGGGCGGTACGGATGAAGTTCGAGTGCAGGACTTCAATCATTGAACCGCGGGTAATACGGGCGATGCTGGCGATGTAGGCCAGAGATAATGCCACCATCGGCAATATCATGAACTTCAGCGCCCCGCCGTTCCAGCCGCCCCCGGGAAGCCATTTCAGGGTTATGGCGAATATCATGACCAGCAACGGCGCGACAACGAAGCTGGGGATAACCACCCCGGTCATTGCGACCCCCATTACGGCGTAATCCCATCGGGTATTTTGTTTTAGCGCAGCGATAACGCCCGCAGTGACACCGAGAACAACGGCCAGGATAAATGCAGCAGCCCCTAATTTAGCCGATACCGGGAAGCTGGACGCCACCAGGTCGTTAACGGAATAGTCTTTATATTTAAATGACGGACCAAAATCACCGTGTGCAAGCTGCTTCAGATAGTTGAAGTACTGCGTGGTGATAGGATCGTTTAAATGGTATTTCGCTTCGATGTTGGCCATAACTTCTGGCGGAAGCGTGCGTTCACCGGTAAAAGGACTGCCCGGTGCAAGACGCATCATGAAGAAGGAAATTGTAATTAGAATAAATAACGTTGGAATCGCTTCAAGACAGCGACGCAGGATAAATTTCAACATTGCCCGTACCTTCTGGCGTGTGCCTGATGAATGTTACAAAATAGACACAGTGGGGCAAGCTCGCTCGCCCCACGTATTGCCATTAATGCTTGATAATATAAAGATTCTTAACGGAAATATTATCCAACGGGTCTTTACCGGTATAACCCCCTACCCATGGTTTCACCAGGCGGGCGTTAACGTAGTAGTAAACCGGAACGATCGCAGAGTCTTTATCGAGCTGTTGTTCTGATTTCGCGTACAGATCGGCGCGCTGGGCGTCATCTGCCACCTTCAGGGTTTCGCCAATCAGCTTATCAAACGCCGGGCTCTTATAGTGTGCGGTATTGTTCGAACTGTCGCTCAGCATGGTGTTCAGGAATGAGGTCGGTTCGTTATAGTCCGCACACCATCCTGCACGAGCCACGTCAAAGGTTCCCTGGTGGCGCGTATCGAGGAAGGTTTTCCATTCCTGGTTTTCCAGCTTCACGTTCACGCCGAGGTTTTTCTTCCAGATTGACGCGACGGCAATAGCCAGCTTTTTATGCAGATCGGAGGTGTTGTACAACAGGCTAAAGGTCAGCGGCTTGTCGGCGGTATAGCCAGCTTCAGCCAGCAGTTTTTTCGCTTCTTCGTTACGTTTTTCCTGGGACCATTTGAACCATTCAGGTTCAACCAGCTTCATACCGTCGGTGTAAGGCGGGGTGTAGCTGTAAGCCGGCAGGTCGCCCTGATTCTTCACTTTATTCACGATAATGTCGCGATCCAGAGCCAGCTTCAGTGCGGTACGAACACGTACGTCGGTGAACGGTGCTTTCTGGTTGTTAATTTCGTAATAGTAGGTGCACAGATACGGATCGACGTGAACTTCTTTAGGGATCTCTTTTTTCAGCTTCTGGAACAGTTCAATCGGCATATTGTTATAGGTCATGTCGATTTCACCGCTGCGGTAGCGGTTTACGTCCGTCACTTCAGAAGAGATTGGCAGGTAGGTGACCTGATTGATAACGGTCTTCGCATTATCCCAATACTGCGGGTTGCGCTCCAGCACCATACGTTCGTTAACGACCCAGTCCTTCAGCTTATATGCACCGTTGGTCACGATATTCGCAGGCTGCGTCCATTTTTCACCAAATTTTTCTACTGCGGATTTTGGTACCGGGGAGACGGACGGGTGAACCAGCAGCTTATAGAAGTACGGAACAGGTTCGCTCAACGTCACTTCAAAGGTGTTGGCATCGATGGCTTTTACGCCCAGGTCGGTAACTGGCTTTTTACCCGTGATGATGTCATCGATATTGGCAATATGGCCATACTGGAGGTAACTCGCATACGGGGAGGCGGTATTCGGATCCGCCAGACGCTGCCAGCTATAGACGAAATCTTCGGCGGTAACCGGCGTACCGTCAGACCATTTCGCATCTTTACGCAGATGGAAGGTCCAGACTTTAAAATCTTTGTTGTCCCATTTTTCCGCCACGCCCGGAGCCGGGTGGCCGTCTACGTCAGTCACCAGCAGACCTTCAAACAGATCGCGGTTAACGTTAGACTCTGGAACACCTTCAATTTTGTGCGGATCAAGAGACTGCACTTCCGCACCGTTATTACGTACCAGCGTTTGCTTCTCAGCCAGCTGAACACCAGCAGGAACGTCCGCAGCCATTGCAGCGTTGCCCGCGATTAGCGCAGTTAAAATCCCCGCCGCTACCAGACTTTTTTTTGTGATGATGGACATTGTGTTGATACTCCACTCATTATAATGACCGGCCTTCGCCAGTTGTGTAATCCCCTGTTGGGGCCTGTACAGCGCAGGAGTTTTTTTTGCTACTGTCAGGTTCTTTTTTTACTTCTTGCTATCACCGACTTCATTATTACTGACCGCTCGTACGGCGGTCTTGCGTCGATTCTTTACACCTCTCCCCTGTCAGAGAGATGCGTTGGATATCTTATGTGAGGGCTATATGAAAATAGTTCTCATCAACTTGTTTAATGCTGCAAAATATAAGGCCGGAAAGTACCAAATGGTGCCAACTCTCGCCAATACATTTTGCAAATTTGTTAAGCATTTCTCTTTTGCGATGGCTGGCATAACTGTGGTGCCAACCCTGGCTTACGCCGAAATCAACAAAAAGAGATGTAATTCATACAGATAAGAAATTTTGTTGCTACAAACGCGACGACAAAGCTTGGCCGAACGATTTTTCACGATAATTTAACAATTGATTATTATTTAGCACATTCGTCTGAGTCAGCGTCGAAATTACTAATATCATTTCGGTTATCTGTCAGCAAGCCCCAGAGTATCATGTGAGTAAAATAACAGAGGGTTTGAGGGATTTATGCGCGGCAAGGGGAAATGAAAATAAACAACCCCTTGAAAAACAACAGAAGAGGATTATTAGTAGAACTTATTATGACTGGCGCCTATTTCAACTTTATTTATATGATTTGCAGATAATCACGTAAAAAAAACGGAGCCGCTGGCTCCGCTCTTTCAAATGAAAGTCAGTGTACTAACCCGGGGAATATACTTTTAATACCGGTAACGATAAATTCGATGCCCAACGCCATTAACAACAGACCCATGATACGGGTAATCACGTTGATGCCCGTTTGTCCCAGAAAGCGAACCAGCCATGGCGCCATACGAAATACACCCCAGCAGCACAGCGCGAACAGCGCAATAGCGACGGAAAAGCCAATCAGGTGCATCAGGCTGTGGTAGCGCGTTCCCCAGACAATAGTGGAACTGATCGCCCCCGGGCCCGCCATCAGCGGCAGTGCCAGTGGCACAACCCCGATGCTCTCGCGGATAGCTGTCTCTGATTTTTCCTGCTTGTTCTGTTTATCCTCCCCCAGCTTGCCGCTGATCATCGACATGGCAATCGTCACCACCAGGATCCCGCCTGCTATACGGAACGAATCAATTGAGATGCCGAAGACCTGAAGAATGGCGTCTCCGAGATAAAGAGAGGTAAGTAGGATGATCGCCACCGACAGGTTTGCCGTCAGGTTGGTTTTATTTCGTGCCGCAGCCGTCTGATAGCTGGTCATACTAATGAAGACAGGGATGATCCCTACCGGGTTAACCAGAGCAAACAAGCCGATAAAAAACTTGAAATATGTAGGGAAATCAAAGAGCGTTTGAATCACATTAAGCTCCGCAATTGAGCATGGCCAGGGAGAAACTGCGTGTCATGATAAATCCGCGCTGAAGATACGCTTTTTAGCCGCATACTTCACCAGAAATCTGTTCTTAAACGTTATCAATTCATGATGTTAAACATTTGTGTAATCAATGATATCGCTGCTTCCAATAGTTACTTAATTATTTAACAGTTGAATAATTAGCACAAAATAACCCTGCTGAAAGGTATCAGCTTAGGACAAAATTGATCTCGATCATAATTTTCGTACTCAGAAGTGAGTAATCTTGGTTACGCCGCCAGGGAGATCACCTATCAAAAAGGTATGATGCTAAGGTAAGGCTCTTTTAGTAAATTAGTGAGCTGGAGCAGTGAGTAATCCTTTGTTTTACTGTGTGTTACGCAAGTGGGATCGGCTCTGACTATACTGTCAGACGTATCGAGCGCTGGTTTACTAAAAGAGTTTAAACATTATCAGGAGAGCATTATGGCTGTTACCAATATCGCTGAACTGAACGCCCTCGTCGAGCGCGTAAAAAAAGCCCAGCGTGAATATGCCAATTTCACCCAAGAACAGGTTGATAAAATCTTCCGCGCGGCCGCTCTGGCTGCTGCTGATGCTCGAATCCCTCTCGCTAAAATGGCCGTTGCCGAATCTGGCATGGGTATCGTTGAAGATAAAGTGATCAAAAACCACTTTGCTTCAGAGTATATCTACAACGCCTATAAAGATGAGAAAACCTGCGGTGTGCTGTCAGAAGACGATACTTTCGGCACCATCACCATCGCAGAACCGATCGGCATCATTTGCGGTATCGTTCCAACCACTAACCCAACCTCTACCGCCATCTTCAAATCTCTCATCAGTCTGAAGACACGTAACGCAATCATTTTCTCCCCGCATCCACGTGCGAAGGATGCCACCAACAAAGCAGCAGATATCGTGCTTCAGGCTGCCATTGCGGCGGGTGCGCCAAAAGATCTCATCGGCTGGATCGACCAACCTTCTGTTGAACTGTCCAACGCACTGATGCATCACCCGGACATTAACCTGATTCTGGCGACCGGTGGTCCTGGTATGGTTAAAGCTGCGTACAGCTCCGGTAAACCAGCCATCGGCGTAGGCGCAGGTAATACCCCTGTGGTGATCGACGAAACGGCTGATATCAAGCGTGCTGTTGCCTCTGTGCTGATGTCTAAAACCTTCGATAACGGCGTTATCTGTGCATCTGAACAGTCTGTTGTCGTGGTTGATTCGGTATACGACGCCGTTCGTGAACGTTTCGCCAGCCACGGCGGCTACCTGTTGCAAGGTAAAGAACTGAAAGCCGTTCAGGACGTGATTCTGAAAAATGGTGCGCTGAACGCGGCTATCGTAGGTCAGCCTGCATATAAAATCGCTGAGCTCGCTGGCTTTAGCGTCCCTGCTACCACCAAGATTCTGATTGGTGAAGTGAAAGTCGTTGATGAAAGTGAGCCGTTTGCTCACGAGAAACTCTCCCCGACGCTGGCAATGTACCGTGCGAAAGATTTCGATGACGCGGTAGATAAAGCAGAGAAGCTGGTGGCGATGGGCGGTATCGGCCACACCTCTTGCCTGTACACCGACCAGGATAACCAGCCTGAGCGTGTTGCTTACTTCGGTCAGAAGATGAAGACGGCACGTATCCTGATCAACACTCCTGCTTCTCAGGGTGGTATCGGTGACCTGTACAACTTCAAACTCGCACCTTCCCTGACTCTGGGTTGTGGTTCCTGGGGTGGTAACTCCATCTCTGAAAACGTTGGTCCAAAACACCTGATCAACAAGAAAACCGTTGCTAAGCGAGCTGAAAACATGTTGTGGCACAAACTTCCGAAATCTATCTACTTCCGCCGCGGCTCTCTGCCAATCGCGCTGGATGAAGTGATTACTGATGGCCACAAACGTGCGCTCATCGTGACCGACCGTTTCCTGTTCAACAATGGCTATGCAGACCAGATCACCTCTGTTCTGAAAGCGGCTGGCGTTGAAACTGAAGTCTTCTTTGAAGTTGAAGCTGACCCAACCCTGAGCGTTGTACGTAAAGGCGCTGAACTGGCGAACTCCTTCAAACCTGATGTGATCATCGCACTGGGTGGCGGTTCCCCAATGGACGCCGCGAAAATTATGTGGGTGATGTACGAGCATCCGGAAACTCACTTCGAAGAACTGGCGCTGCGCTTTATGGATATCCGTAAACGTATCTACAAGTTCCCGAAAATGGGCGTGAAAGCGAAAATGATCGCCGTCACCACCACTTCCGGTACTGGTTCAGAAGTGACGCCATTTGCCGTTGTGACTGATGACGCAACCGGTCAGAAATACCCGCTGGCTGACTACGCACTGACGCCAGATATGGCTATCGTTGACGCCAACCTGGTCATGGAAATGCCGAAATCACTGTGTGCGTTCGGTGGTCTGGATGCGGTAACTCACGCTCTGGAAGCTTACGTTTCCGTACTGGCTTCTGAGTTCTCTGACGGTCAGGCTTTGCAGGCGCTGAAACTGCTGAAAGAAAACCTGCCAGCTTCTTACAACGAAGGTTCGAAAAACCCTGTTGCGCGTGAACGTGTACACAGTGCGGCAACCATCGCGGGCATTGCGTTTGCTAACGCCTTCCTGGGTGTCTGTCACTCCATGGCGCACAAGTTGGGTTCACAGTTCCACATTCCTCACGGTCTGGCGAACGCCCTGTTGATCAGCAACGTTATCCGCTATAACGCAAACGACAACCCAACCAAGCAGACTGCATTCAGCCAGTACGACCGCCCACAGGCGCGCCGTCGTTATGCTGAAATCGCAGATCACCTGGGTCTGAGCGCACCGGGCGACCGTACTGCCGCGAAGATCGAGAAACTGCTGGCATGGCTGGAGAGCCTGAAGGCTGAACTGGGTATTCCTAAATCTATCCGCGAAGCAGGCGTTCAGGAAGCTGACTTCCTCGCTCACGTAGATAAGCTGTCTGAAGATGCATTCGATGACCAGTGTACTGGTGCTAACCCGCGCTACCCACTGATTTCCGAACTGAAACAGATCCTGCTGGATACTTATTACGGTCGTAACTTCACTGAAAGCGATGTCGCTGCCGTAAAAGTTGAAATCCCCGCAGTTGTAAAGGCTGACAAGAAAGCGAAGAAAAATGCTTGATTGACAGTATGATAAAAAAACCCGCCGCTGGCGGGTTTTTTTATATCTGAGGATCCGTAAAACATTCTTATTATTTTCGATTGTCGCCCTGTAACGCCGTCAGCGAGCCTACAGCCAGCGCCTCTTTATAATGCTTGCGGCAGACCGAGACATAACGTTCATTGCCTCCTATCACCACCTGCTCGCCATCAGCATAGGGTTTACCCGACTGGTCCAGGCGAAGAACCATACTTGCCTTGCGGCCACAAAAGCAGATTGTTTTCAGCTCAACCAGCTTATCCGACCAGGCCAGCAGATACTGACTGCCGGCAAATAACTCCCCACGAAAATCGGTACGTAATCCATAGCAAAGAACGGGAATATCCAGCTCATCAACGACCTCTGAAAGCGCATGGACCTGCTCTCGGGTCAGGAACTGGCTTTCATCTACCAGCACGCAATGGACAGGCTTAGTGGCATGCTCGGCACGAATGTCCTCCAGCAGGTCCGTTTCAGGGTTAAACAGCCTTGCAGGCGACGAGAGCCCTATTCTTGAGCTCACCTTCCCTGCCCCAAAGCGATCGTCGATTTCGGCGGTATAAACAACGGTACGCATCCCCCGCTCCTGATAATTGTATGAGGATTGCAGTAACGCCGTCGATTTCCCTGCATTCATTGCCGAATAGTAGAAATAAAGTTGTGCCATTGGCCGAAGAACCCTAATCAATGTGTAATATTCCCGATGGATCATTGTACCATATTTTGTACCGTCATCAGCGGCGGGCTGCGCTCTCCACCCTGCCATGCATCAGTAAATCCTTCGCGAATGGCGCAAAATAATGCGTTAAAACAGGCAGTAAAGTCATTAAACACTGACAATAAGGTGAGTCCGCAACCAGAGATAACACTTCTTTTTATAGTGTCTTCTTCGTTCATTAAAATTCACTATTTATTAACTATTCTTGTCTTCGCTGCGCTTACTCGGGGTAATACAAAAGGCTGATATTTATCAATCGCAACTATAATTCCTGAGGTAAAAGTCACAAAACATACACGCAAATGACGCGCTTTTGCCGTTTGAAACGATATCTCACAGACCCAACAAACAATGAAATTTAAGTTAGCGTAATTAATAATAGCGTCGTTTATTTTGTATTTTTTGAATTCCTTACATTCCCACCTATTGCACAAGTGAAATTAAGGCTCTATTATTAGGACAACAAACCCACCCCCATTATAAGTTTGAGATTACTACAATGAGCGAAGCACTTAAAATTCTGAACAACATCCGTACTCTTCGTGCGCAGGCAAGAGAATGTACCCTTGAGACGCTTGAAGAAATGCTCGAAAAATTAGAAGTTGTAGTTAACGAACGTCGTGAAGAAGAAAGCGCTGCTGCGGCTGAAATCGAAGAACGTACACGTAAACTGCAACAGTATCGTGAAATGCTGATTGCCGATGGTATCGATCCAAACGAATTGCTGAACAGCATGGCTGCGGCTAAAACCGGTACCAAAGCAAAACGCGCGGCACGTCCTGCTAAATATAGCTACATCGATGAGAACGGCGAAGAGAAAACCTGGACCGGCCAGGGCCGTACTCCTGCTGTAATCAAGAAAGCAATGGACGAACAAGGTAAACAACTGGATGACTTCCTGATCAAGGATTAATCTGGAAAGATTCTGAAAAATCCCGCTTAATGCGGGATTTTTTATGCCTGTAATATTCGCCCGAACATCTCCTTACATTCTGTCATATTGTGAGGCTCCCTATTTAACGTCCTTGACAATCCCCCGCCAATTACGGAGCGACAGGCATAAAAAAACCGGTGGGCATCGCTCCACCGGTCTTGTTCACTGGGCTGTGAGTTTATTACTTAATACCCACGCTACCTTTGAGCCAGGCTTTAAATTCTTCACCCAGGCTGTTATGGCGAATACCATATTCGACGAATGCCTGCATATAACCGAGCTTATTCCCGCAGTCATGGCTCTTACCTTTCATATGGTAGGCTTCCACGGTCTCTTTCTCGATCAGCATATCGATAGCATCCGTCAGCTGGATTTCATCGCCCGCACCCGGAGGCGTTTTCGCCAGCAGAGCCCAAATTTCAGCACTCAGTACGTAACGACCAACGACAGCAAGGTTAGACGGCGCGACGTCCGCTTTAGGTTTTTCAACAACGCCAACCATCGGTACGCTTTCGCCAGGTTGCAGGTCAACGCCTTTGCAGTCAACCACGCCGTAAGCGGTTACGTCGTCGACTGGCTCAACCATAATCTGGCTGCTGCCGGTTTCGTCGAAGCGTTTAATCATTTCCGCCAGGTTTTCCTGGGAAAGATCGGACTCGTACTCATCAAGAATCACGTCAGGCAGAATAACCGCGACCGGCTCATCACCCACTACCGGGTGTGCACACAATACTGCGTGCCCCAGGCCTTTAGCCAGGCCCTGACGAACCTGCATAATGGTAACATGTGGAGGGCAAATAGACTGCACTTCCTCCAGCAGCTGGCGCTTAACGCGTTTTTCCAGCATTGCTTCGAGTTCGAAACTGGTATCGAAATGGTTTTCGATGGAGTTTTTAGATGAATGCGTCACCAGCACAATTTCGGTGATACCTGCTGCAATACATTCATTCACGACATACTGGATTAATGGCTTATCAACCAGAGGCAGCATCTCTTTTGGGATTGCCTTCGTCGCTGGCAACATCCTGGTACCCAATCCCGCCACCGGGATAACGGCCTTTCTGACTTTCGAATTAAGGGCAGCCATTGAAATTCTCCTGAACTGTTCAAGTTTTGAACTTTTATGCATTGAATAACGCGTTGAGTATACAGTCTCAGCCACTAATACGGGTCTGAAAAGAACGCGTTGCCGATCAATTAAGACAAATACGCATGAAACTTGCAGCGATAGTAGCACTGCCAGCAAAAACACAGGTAAAGCAATCTGAAAAATAAAATCTGACTGCTTACTCCGTGGACAACATTAAGCGTAACCGCCCTCCGGCACCCCAAATTTGGCACTGCCAGGAGGTGCAGCGATGGCTAATTTGATTAAGGTAAGTATTTCCCAGCGTACCCAACGGCACGCCGTTACTCACCTGAATATGGTGTTCGCCAGTATTCAGTGTGGCATTTAAACCCGCAGAGACCAGAATAAGGTTATTCAACCCGCTGTGATAATAGCCAACCAGAAGCGGGAACTGCCCCGGCAAATTGGCCTGGCGAAAAAGTTGGTTGACCTGTTTTAGTAAACTGCCTAACTCAGGAAGTCGTTGCCCCTGATGGGATAATTGTTCCTGTAGCAATCCATTAAACAGCGCACGGAGTAATAAGGCCGCCAGAACGCCGTTATCTCCCGCCCGGGTAACATCCAGGCAATAAAAAGCGAGGTCAGAATCTGATAACGGCGCAATATCCAGCACCAGCCCAGGCTGGTCAGCCGCTACCAGCTGGCGATAATTTACTCTGCAATGAGAGATATTTTGCTGAACCGGCGGCTGAAGTTCCTGAAGCAGCTTCGCGGCCGCGAGCGGATTACTGACTAAAGCATCCCAGTCCTGGAAAAGACGTTCTTCTTCTTCCACCCGGGAATTAAACATATTGGGATACAGGCAGGCCAACACCGTTTCACGCAGACGGTTCAAATCTTTAACCGGTTTGAGCAGAATATCCTGCACACCTAAACGCAACGCCTTAGCAATATCCGCCATATTTTCGGTGGCCGAGATCACCAGTATCGGTGTCTGATAACCTTCATTACGCAGGTTTTCCACCAGCATTAATCCGTCCATGCGCGGCATCTCAAGGTCGCAGATCATCAGATCAGGCGCCATGCTGGCCATTTTTTCCAGTGCCTCGACGCCATCTTCGGCAAGGGACGTGGTTGCACCCAGTGAGGATAACCACGAATCCAGTAGCGATCGGAAAACGGGCTCGTCTTCAACTATCAAAATATGTTTTCCGGCCAATGGCTGTGTCATGGTTCCTCCCCTGGCTGACAGTTACTCAATAGTGGCATGCTATTGGTACTATCGCCTTTCAGATTTTGCTGAAGTAATCAAAAAAGTGCTCAACGTGCTGTACGCACAAAAGGCAACAGTTCATCTATTTTCTTTTCGACGGCTAACGAGCCCGCTGCTATGGCGGCCTCAGCCCGGTGGAAATCAAGGGTAGAGATTTGTGGACAATAGGGTTGAATAAGAATATCCGGAGGATCGCCAGCCATACGGTTTCGCTTCAGGCGATTCTCAAGGATTTGAATAGAGGTCGTCATGATTTCAATGGCGTTCGGCGCGGTCACCGCGCGACGGGCGGTCAGGCGCCCTATTCTGCCGCGTAATCGCGCATGCCAGGCAAGTTTCTCTTCTTCCGCGTCATCGCTCTGAAGATTAACCGGCATCAAATCTTGCTGCATAAGGTGTGCGTCGTGCTGTAAATCCACGGCAATAACGATATCCGCCCCCATGGCGCGGGTCAGAGAGATGGGTACAGGATTCACTACGCCCCCATCAACGAGCCAGTAGCCGTTGTGAGGCACAGGCGCCATTAACCCCGGCATGCTACAGGATGCGCGAACGGCGAGATGAATATCCCCTTCAGTGAGCCATAACTCCCTGCCCGTACTGAGGTTGGTTGCAACGGCACCGAAAGGCATTTGGCAGTGGCTGAAGTCAGCGAGGGGCATTATCTTACGAAACTGATTGAACACGCGTTCGCCGCGCAGCAGGCCGCCACGCTGCCAGGAGAGATCCATCAGGCGCAGCACATCCCAGTATCTGAAGGAGCGCACCCAGCTTTCAAGCTCCGGGAGCTTACCGCAGGCGTACGCGGATCCGACCAGCGACCCGATAGAACATCCTGCGACAATATCAACGTCAATCCCCATCTGGTTTAAGGTATTGATAACGCCAATATGTGACCAACCCCGGGCTGCACCTGAGCCCAACGCCAGTCCAATTTTTACCTTTCTCATTAGCCCTGTTTTACTTCCCCTGGATTCCCGACATAGCGTCAACGCACCTGCTCAGTTAACATATTGCTACCTTAAGCGTTTAACGCCTTATTTTTTGTTCCAGGAAGAGAATCGTGTCTCAACTCTGCCCCTGTGGTAGCGCTCTGGAGTATAGCCTATGTTGCCAGCGATATCTTTCTGGCGAGCAGGTTGCACCAGAGCCGTCACACCTTATGCGCTCGCGGTATACTGCTTTTGTGATCAAAAACGCAGACTACCTGATTAAAACCTGGCATCCGTCCTGCCATGCTGCCGATTTTCGCCAAGAGATTGAAGCCGGATTTGCCAACACCGTCTGGCTGGGCCTCACCGTCTTTGAAGCCGCTCCCGGCCGCGATGCCAACGAGGGCTATGTCAGTTTTGTCGCCCGCTTTAGCGAACAAAACAAACCCGGCGCCATCATTGAGCGCTCACGGTTCTTAAAGGACAGCGGGCAATGGTATTATATTGACGGCACACGTCCGCAATTCGGTCGTAACGATCCCTGCCCCTGTGGTTCAGGAAAAAAATTTAAAAAGTGTTGCGGCAGTAATGCCTGACAACTCAGACTTCGCAAATACATAAACAGGATTTCCCGGCGATGCAATCATTACAACGTAAAGTTCTGCGCACTATCTGTCCCGATCAAAAAGGGCTGATCGCACGAATTACCAACATTTGCTACAAGCATGAACTGAATATCGTGCAGAACAACGAGTTCGTTGACCACCGTACCGGTCGCTTCTTTATGCGTACCGAACTGGAAGGCATTTTCAACGACACAACCCTGCTTGCCGATCTGGACAGCGCCCTGCCGGAAGGCTCGGTGCGCGAGCTGAACCCGGCGGGCCGTCGCCGCATTGTCATTCTGGTCACCAAAGAGGCGCACTGCCTGGGCGATCTGCTGATGAAAGCCAACTACGGTGGCCTGGACGTAGAAATTGCCGCCGTCATTGGCAACCACGAAACGCTGCGTACGCTGGTAGAACGTTTCGACATTCCGTTTGAACTGGTCAGTCACGAAGGCCATACCCGTGAAGAGCACGACAACCTGATGGCAGCTGCGATTGAAGCGCATAACCCGGACTACGTGGTGCTGGCGAAATATATGCGCGTGCTGACGCCATCCTTTGTGGCACGCTTCCCGAACAAAATTATCAACATCCACCACTCCTTCTTGCCAGCCTTTATTGGCGCGCGTCCTTATCACCAGGCATACGAGCGTGGGGTGAAGATCATTGGCGCAACCGCGCACTACGTGAATGACAATCTGGACGAAGGTCCAATCATCATGCAGGACGTGATCCACGTGGATCACACCTATACGGCAGAAGATATGATGCGTGCTGGCCGTGACGTTGAGAAGAACGTACTGAGCCGTGCGCTGTATCAGGTACTTGCTCAGCGCGTCTTTGTGTACGGCAACAGAACGATTATTCTTTAATCCCTCGGAAAATGAATTGATTAGCTTTACGCCTTTACGGATAAAAAGCAGGCAAACAGCTTCATTTTCCTAAAGGAATGCTTTACAGGGGCGTCTCATTTGATATGATGCGCCCCGCTTCCAACAGGAAGCAGGCCAGTTAAAAGTATTACCCCGTGGTGGGGTTCCCGAGCGGCCAAAGGGAGCAGACTGTAAATCTGCCGTCATCGACTTCGAAGGTTCGAATCCTTCCCCCACCACCATCTCCAGCTTTACCTCAAAATATGAATTACCCCTGGTGGGGTTCCCGAGCGGCCAAAGGGAGCAGACTGTAAATCTGCCGTCATCGACTTCGAAGGTTCGAATCCTTCCCCCACCACCATCACTTCCAGATTCTTAAGCACTCACTCAAGCACAATGCTCCATATTTCTCGATGCCGGGAGTAATCCTTCCCTGCCTGTTTTCCCCGGTGGCGCTTCGCTTACCGGGGCTACGAATAGGGTCTGTAGGCCGGGTAAGGCGCAGCCGCCACCCGGCATCCGCACGCCCCCCTGGATCGGGGACAAAAAAAACCCCGCAAATGCGGGGTTGTATTAATACAGCGAATCAGCGACGAGCACGCACAACCTGATATTTACGCGTCAGGTACTCCACCGGCGCACTCCAGATGTGCACCAGGCGAGAGAACGGGAACAGCACAAACAGGGTCATACCCAGCACCAGGTGAACGCGGAAGATAAACGCCACGCCGTCCAGATGCTCAGAAGCGCCCCCGCGGAAGGTCACGACAGACTGCGCCCATCCAACCAGCTTCATCATCTCGCTGCCGTCCATATGCTGCGCAGAGAATGGAATGGTCAGCAGACCAAGCGCACACTGCACCATCAGCAGGGAGAGGATCAGGATGTCCGCTCCGGTCGTGGTAGCCCGCACGCGTGGGCTGAACAGACGTCGTTTCAGCAGCAGCAGACCACCCACCAGGGTCATCACGCCACAGGCGCCGCCGGCAATCATCGCCATCTTCTGCTTCACGTCAATCGGCAGCCACGCTTCGTACATCCAGTGCGGGGTCAGCATCCCCAGGAAGTGGCCGGCGAAAATTCCCAAAATCCCGATGTGGAACAGGTTTGACGCCAGGTTCATCCCTTTACGATCCAGCATCTGGCTGGAGGCAGCACGCCAGGTGTACTGGCCATAGTCATAACGCAGCCAGCTTCCCACCAGGAACACGGTGCCCGCGATATACGGGTAAATGTCAAAGAAGAACATATTCAGGAAGTGCATTAGTGCTGTCCTCCGTTAGAGATATTCAAATATTGCGGAGCCACCGCTCCGGCAAAACGACGCTGATGCGCGGAGATTTCAGATTCGCCACAGCTCTGGTCAGCAAAGAATTTCACCTGCTCTTCTTCCCAGACGGCATCCAGTGCTTGTGGGGTATCGTCACGGGCTTCATCCGCAATTTTTTCCGCCACTTTTTGACTGTCAACCGAGGCGTTAGCCAGTTTCACCAGCAGATCGAACAGGACTGCATAGCTGCTCTCACGTTGCTGGAGACGCGCGCCGAGCAACGCCAGAATGGGAGCAATGTCCTGCAACCCGCCCAGCGCTTCCTCTTTCGGCAACTGTGCCAGATATTCCAGATACAGCGGCAGGTGATCCGGCAGCTCGCGGCTGTCGAGTTGCAAACCGTGCTGCTCGTACTGGGCCATCAGATCCACCATCGCCTGACCACGGTCGCGGGATTCACCGTGAACGTGTTCGAACAGCAGCAGAGACGTGGCACGGCCCCGGTCAAACAGCTGGCTGTAGTCCGCCTGCGCATCAAGAAGATCGCGTGCCAGCAGATCGCGGAGGAAAACGCCCAGCTTCTGGGCATCCTCTTTATCCAGGTTTTCAGATGACGCGAGTGCATCAAAGAGTTCCTGTTGATGCTGCACAAGCGCAGCATCAGGGTACTCGAGCAGACGCGAAACAATGACGAGTTCAATCATTGGTGCGGCTCCGTTTTGCTGGTCACATCCATCGCGTCAATGCGGCGGCTGTTGAACAGGTTGAATTTGCTGTCTGACCCGTGGCAACCGTCGCCAAAGGTAAAGCCACACCCACTTTTCTCCGGGAAGGCCTCGCGAGCCAGTTCACGGTGGCTGCTCGGCACCACGAAACGATCTTCGTAGTTAGCGATTGCCAGATAGCGGTACATCTCCTGCGCCTGCGCCTCGGTCAGGCCGACCTCCTCCAGCGCGCGGGTATCGTTAACGCCGTCAACGGTTTCCGCACGTTTGAAGTGACGCATCGCCAGCATACGTTTCAGCGCCAGCAGTACCGGCTGGGTATCCCCTGCGGTGAGCAGGTTGGCCAGATACTGAACCGGGATACGCAGGCTTTCCACGTCCGGCAGAATGCCGTTGCTGCCCAGTTCACCCGCGTCCGCCGCAGACTGAATCGGAGACAGCGGCGGCACGTACCAGACCATCGGCAGCGTGCGGTATTCCGGGTGCAGCGGCAGGGCCAGCTTCCAGTCCATCGCCATTTTGTACACCGGGGACTGCTGTGCGGCGTCAATCACGCTCTGCGGAATACCGTCTTTCAGCGCCTGCTCAATAACCTTCGGATCGTTTGGATCGAGGAAGACGTCCAGCTGACGCTGATACAGATCTTTCTCGTTCTCGGTGCTTGCGGCATTTTCAATCGCGTCCGCGTCGTACAGCAGCACGCCGAGGTAGCGGATACGACCTACGCAGCTTTCTGAGCAGACTGTCGGCATACCGGCTTCGATACGCGGGTAGCAGAAGATGCACTTCTCAGACTTACCGCTCTTCCAGTTGAAGTAGATTTTTTTGTACGGGCAGCCGGTGATGCACATACGCCAGCCGCGGCACTTGTCCTGGTCGATCAGCACAATGCCATCTTCTTCACGCTTGTAGATGGCGCCGCTTGGGCAGGTCGCCACGCACGCCGGGTTAAGGCAGTGTTCGCACAGGCGCGGCAGGTACATCATGAAGGTGTTTTCGAACTGGCCGTACATCGCCTTCTGCATGTTCTCGAAGTTCTGGTCTTTGGCGCGTTTTTCGAACTCGCCGCCCAGAATCTCTTCCCAGTTTGGACCGCTGGTAATTTTGTCCATGCGCTGGCCGGTGATCAGCGAGCGAGGACGGGCGATCGGCTGGTGTTTGCTTTCCGGCGCGTTGTGCAGGTTCTGGTAGTCGTAATCAAACGGCTCGTAGTAATCATCAATGCCCGGCAGATGCGGGTTAGCGAAGATTTTTCCCAGCAACATGGCACGGTTACCCATGCGCGGTTGCAGTTTGCCGTTGATTTTACGGATCCAGCCGCCCTTCCACTTCTCCTGGTTTTCCCAGTCGGTCGGGAAGCCGGTGCCCGGCTTACTTTCCACGTTGTTGAACCAGGCGTACTCCATACCTTCACGGCTGGTCCAGACGTTTTTACAGGTGACTGAGCAGGTATGACAGCCGATGCATTTATCCAGATTCAGCACCATGCCGACTTGTGAACGAATTTTCATTTTACGCTCTCCTGTACCTGGTCATTACCTTCGCCATCTAACCAGTTAATATTCTTCATCTTACGTACCACCACGAACTCATCGCGGTTCGATCCTACGGTGCCGTAGTAGTTAAAGCCGTAGGCCAGCTGGGCATAACCACCGATCATGTGGGTCGGCTTCGGCGTAATACGGGTCACGGAGTTGTGAATACCGCCGCGCTGCTCGGTGATCTCAGACCCCGGCAGGTTAACGATACGTTCCTGCGCGTGGTACATCATGGTCATCCCGGCCGGTACACGCTGGCTCACCACCGCACGTGCCGTCAGGGCGCCGTTGCTGTTGAACACTTCGATCCAGTCGTTATCTTCGATACCCAGATCTTTGGCGTCCGCTTCGCTCATCCAGACGATTGGCCCCCCGCGCGACAGGGTCAGCATCAGCAGGTTGTCGCTGTAGGTGGAGTGGATACCCCACTTCTGGTGCGGCGTCAGGAAGTTCAACGCCTTCTCAGGGTTACCGTTCGATTTCGCGCCCATCACCGCTTTCACGGAGCGGGTGTCGATTGGCGGACGGTAAACCAGCAGGCTTTCACCGAAGTCACGCATCCACTGGTGATCCTGATACAGAGACTGACGGCCAGAAAGCGTGCGCCATGGGATCAGCTCGTGAACGTTGGTGTATCCGGCGTTATAGGACACATGTTCATCTTCGAGGCCAGACCAGGTCGGGCTGGAGATAATCTTGCGCGGCTGGGCCTGAATATCGCGGAAGCGGATTTTCTCTTCCTCTTTATTCTTCGCCAGGTGCGTGTGATCACGACCGGTAAACTCGCTCAGGGCCGCCCAGGCTTTCACCGCCACGTGGCCGTTGGTTTCCGGGGCCAGGGTCAGGATCATCTCTGCCGCATCAATTGCCGTGTTCAGCATCGGCTGGCCTTTCGCCGGGCCGTCTGCTTTGGTGTAATTGAGCTTGCGCAGCAGGTCCATTTCGCTCTGGGTGTTCCAGGCGATGCCTTTACCGCCGTTACCGATCTTCTCCATCAGCGGGCCGATAGAGGTAAAGCGCTCGTAGGTTGCCGGGTAATCACGTTCAACCGGAATAATGTGCGGCGCGGTTACGCCCGGGATCAGGTCGCACTCGCCTTTTTTCCAGTCCTTCACGTCCAGCGGCTGCGCCAGTTCGGCAGCGGAGTCATGCTGGATTGGCAGCGTCACCACGTCGGTCTCTTTGCCCAGGTGCCCTACACAGACTTCAGAGAATTTCTTCGCGATGTCTTTGTAAATTTCCCAGTCGCTTTTTGATTCCCACGCCGGGTCAACGGCCGCCGACAGCGGATGAATAAACGGATGCATATCCGACGTATTCATGTCGTCTTTTTCGTACCAGGTGGCAGTAGGTAGCACGATGTCGGAGTACAGGCAGGTACTGGACAGACGGAAGTCCAGCGTCACCACCAGATCCAACTTGCCGTCGAGACCGTTGTCTTTCCACTCCACTTCTTCCGGCTTCACGCCGCCCTGCTTGCCGAGATCTTTACCCTGAATACCGTTTTCGGTACCGAGCAGGTATTTCAGCATGTACTCGTGACCTTTACCGGACGAACCCAGCAGGTTAGAGCGCCAGATGAACAGGTTACGCGGATGGTTTTTACCGTTCTCCGGCTGTTCTGCCGCGAAGCGGATTGAGCCGTCTTTGAGGGATTTAACGGTGTAGTCCACCGGTGACATGCCCGCTTTCTTCGCCGCTTCCGCAATACGCAGCGGGTTCGTACCCAGCTGCGGCGCAGACGGCAGCCAGCCCATACGCTCAGCGCGGACGTTGAAGTCAATCAGGTGGCCGCTGTAGCGGGATTTATCCGCCATCGGCGACAGCAGTTCCTGGGCGGTAACCGTCTCGTAGCGCCACTGGCTGGAGTGGTTATAGAAGTAGGAGGTGCTGTTCATGTGACGAGCCGGACGCTGCCAGTCAAGGGCAAACGCCAGCGGTTGCCAGCCGGTCTGCGGACGCAGTTTTTCCTGGCCCACGTAGTGCGCCCAGCCACCGCCGCTCTGCCCGACGCAGCCGCAGAAGATCAGCATGTTGATCAGGCCGCGATAGTTCATATCGAGGTGATACCAGTGGTTCAGACCGGCACCGACGATGATCATGGAGCGACCGTGGGTTTTGTCGGCGTTTTCCGCAAATTCGCGGGCGATACGGGTGATCTGGGCGCGTGGCACACCGGTGATCTGCTCCGCCCAGGCTGGGGTATAAGCCTTCACGTCATCATAGCTGGTCGCGCAGTTTTCGTCGTTCAGGCCGCGCTCCAGGCCGTAGTTCGCCATGGTCAGATCGTAGACGGTAGTGACCAGAGCAGTAGAACCGTCCGCCAGTTGCAGGCGCTTCACCGGCAGCTTGTGCATCAGAACGTTTTGCAACTCAACCTTGTTGAAGTGCTCGGAACCTTCACCACCAAAGTACGGGAAGCCGACATCGGCGATCTCATCCTGGCTGCCCAGCATGCTGAGACGCAGCTCCGTCTCTTCACCCGTGGTGCCGTTACGCTGCTCCAGGTTCCATTTGCCTTTTTCGCCCCAGCGGAAGCCGATAGAACCGTTTGGCGCCACCAGCTCGCCGTTGCTGTTGCAGGCGACCGTTTTCCACTCCGGGTTGTTTTCCTGACCCAGCGCGTCCACCAGATCCGCGGCACGCAGCATACGGCCTGCGGCGTAATAGCCGTCACGCTCTTCGAGCATCACCAGCATTGGCATGTCGGTGTAGCGACGCACGTAATCGGTGAAATACTGGCTTGGCTTGTCGAGGTGGAATTCACGCAGCATGACGTGGCCCATCGCCAGCGCCATTGCGGCATCGGTACCCTGTTTCGGCGCCAGCCACAGGTCGCACAGTTTGGCGATTTCGGCGTAGTCCGGGGTCACGGCGACGGTTTTGGTCCCTTTGTAACGTACTTCGGTAAAGAAGTGCGCATCCGGGGTACGGGTCTGCGGAACGTTAGAGCCCCAGGCGATGATGTAGCTGGAGTTATACCAGTCGGCGGACTCCGGCACGTCGGTCTGCTCACCCCAGGTCTGTGGTGACGCTGGCGGCAGGTCGCAGTACCAGTCGTAGAAGCTCAGGCAGGTACCACCGATGAGTGACAGGTAGCGCGCGCCGGAGGCGTAAGAGACCATCGACATCGCCGGGATTGGCGAGAAGCCTGCCACACGGTCAGGACCGTAGGTTTTCACGGTGTAGACGTTGGAAGCCGCAATCAGCTCGTTCACCTCTTTCCAGGAAGAGCGAACGAAACCACCGCGACCACGCGCCTGCTTGAAGCTTTTCGCTTTGTCGGCATCTTCAATGATGGAGGCCCAGGCATCAACCGGATCGCTGTGCTGCACTTTCGCTTCACGCCACATTTTCATCAGGCGTTTACGCATCAGCGGGTATTTCAGACGGTTGGCGCTGTAGAGATACCAGGAGTAGCTGGCCCCACGCGGGCAGCCGCGCGGCTCGTGGTTCGGCATATCCGGACGGGTACGCGGATAATCGGTCTGCTGCATTTCCCAGGTCACCAGACCGTTTTTAACGAAAATCTTCCAGCTACATGAGCCAGTGCAGTTTACGCCGTGGGTAGAACGGACAACTTTGTCATGCTGCCAGCGTTGACGGTAACCGTCTTCCCAGTCCCGGTTGGTATCCAGAACCTGGCCGTGCCCATCGGCAAAAGTTTCACCCTTCTGTTTGAAGTAGCGAAACCGGTCCAAAAATTTGCTCATCGGGTATCTCCTGTGTGGAGCCTGTGGCTCTCTAAATCGACATTGCTGATTTGCAGCGAAGGTAACGCTATGAAAGATGGTGAGAATTGATAACGATCAAGACGAAGGGGGACTCTGAGGGGGGGTATTAGATCAAATACCACCAAAGCGGTAGCCGTTAATATTTTTTAACCTTATGATTTATATAGATATATTTTATTTATCGTACAATAAGCGAGGCAAAATTTAACATCTTAGGTATTAAGGGGTAGAAACACCTGTAAAGCGATGGCGATCACAGCGTTACCTGCGTATGACCACAGGAAAAGCTATTAGTATGTTGTAACTATTTAGCGATTAAAAAAAGCGCGGCACTCAGGCCGCGCAAACGGATAATCAAGCTTACTTGTTTTTCTTGGTATTACGGCCATATACCAGCCAGGTGATGACCACGCAGGCGATATAGAAGACGAGGAATATTTTCATCGCACCCGCCGGAGAGCCGGTCAGATCCAGTGAGATACCGAACGCTTTTGGAATAAAGAAGCCGCCAATCGCGCCAATCGCAGAGATAAACCCAAGCGCCGCAGCGGTATCGGTGGCGGCTTCACGCATTGCCTGCTCATCGCTCCCGCCCTGCGCTTTCACGCGGTCCATGGTCAGCTTGCGAAAGATGACAGAGATCATCTGGAAAGTAGACGCACTGCCCAGCCCGGCGGTCAGGAACAGCACCATGAATACGCCGAAGAAGGCAAAGAAGTTACCCCCCTCACCACCCGCAGGCAGCGTCAGGAACAGCAGCGCACAGAAGATGGCCATCACAACAAAGTTCACCAGCGTAACGCGCGTTCCCCCCAGACGGTCGGAGATCATCCCGCCCAGCGAACGTGCCAGCGCGCCGATAAACGGACCGAAGAAGGCAAACTGAAGGATCTGCACGTCCGGGAACTGGGTTTTAGACAGCATGGCAAAGCCTGCGGAGAAACCGATGAACGAGCCGAAGGTCGCCAGATACAGCAGCGCCATCACCCACAGGTGGCCACGCTTCAGCACCGGCAGCTGCTCGCTCAGTGACGCTTTGGACGCGGACAGATCGTTCATGAAGAACCACGCCGCCAGGGTAAAGACCACCAGGAACGGTACCCAAATCCAGGAGGCGTTTTGCAGGAACAGCACGGAACCGTCGGGCTGCGTCACACCGCCGCCGCCAAAGGCCGCAAAGATGGAGACAGAGATCGCCAGCGGGGCAATCAGCTGCATCACGCTCACGCCCATATTACCGAGGCCGCCGTTAATGCCCAGCGCACCACCCTGCTTCGCTTTCGGGAAGAAGAAGCTGATGTTTGCCATACTGGACGCAAAGTTCGCCCCCGCAAAACCGCACAGCAGAGAGATAATCACGAATACGCTAAACGGTGTGGAGGTATCCTGCACCGCAAAACCGAGCCACACGCACGGTACGATCATGATCCCGGTACTGAAAGCCGTCCAGCGACGACCACCAAAGACCGGCACCATAAACGCGTAAGGAACGCGCAGCAGTGCGCCTGAAAGCGACGGCAACGCGGTCAACATAAACAGCTGATCGGTGGTAAAGGTAAAGCCCACTTTTGGAAGGTTAACCGCAACCGCACTAAACAACATCCAGACGCAAAACGCCAGTAACAGACATGGAACGGAAATCCACAGATTACGACTTGCTACACGATGGCCGCGCTGTTGCCAGAACGCCGGATCCTCTGGACGCCAGTCTGTAATAACGGCACCAGTTTCCCTTTCGGGAGCGGAAGAGTGACTCATAGACACCTCTGATTCTCGAATGATGCTGCAAACATTAGGGCTTTAGAGCGGCGGTAAGTTGATATAAATCAAAGGAAAAGTGGGAGGTTTTGCGGCGAAAAAAAAGCCATCACTCTTAATGAGTAGATGCAAAACGTAAAAAAGGTGTGGTTTTTCACGGTGCTGACGCATCCCTGCTTCGTCCACCCACTAACCGTTACCCCTCTGGCAATTTAGAGGTAATCCTTTATTGGTATGGGTATACTCCAGGGTATGCACCAGAATAGCGCCATTCCTGCAATCAGGTCACGTCAGGAGCCCGGCAACTCTATGTTAAAAAGATGTTTATCTCCGCTGACGCTGGTTAACCAGCTGGCGCTTATTGTTCTGCTGTCCACCGCTATCGGTGTGACCGGCATGGCTATTTCTGGCTGGCTGGTACAGGGTGTACAGGGTAACGCGCATGCCATCAACGAGGCAGGCTCGCTACGTATGCAGAGTTACCGGCTGCTGGCGTCGGTGCCGCTGACGCAGGCTGACCAACCGCTTATCGACGAAATGGAGCGTACCGCATTCAGCCCTGAACTGGAAAGAGCCGCCATCCGTGACGGTCAGCAATCTCAGCTTAAGGCGCTTCAGGGCTACTGGCATACCCAGCTGGAGCCTGGGTTAAAACGGGCGGAAGACCGGGAAACGGTCGCCCGGGACGTCGCCGGGTTTGTGTCACGCATCGATCATCTTGTCTCCTCATTCGATCGCACCACAGAGTTACGCATTGACCGTGTGGTGATGGTTCACCGCGCAATGGCGCTGTTTATGGGTTTGCTGCTGATTTTCACGGTTATCTGGCTACGCGCGCGGTTGCTTAATCCCTGGAAACAGCTCCTGGCGATGGCCCGCGCCGTCACACAGCGCGATTTTACCCAGCGCACGCACATCAGCGGGCGCAACGAAATGGCGATGCTCGGCGAGGCGCTCAACACCATGTCGGCAGAGCTATCAGAAAGCTACGCGGTACTGGAACAACGCGTCCAGGAGAAAACCGCCGGGCTTGAGCAGAAAAACGAGATCCTCTCTTTCCTCTGGCAGGCGAACCGTCGCCTGCATATGCAGGTCCCGCTTTGCGAACGTCTCTCGCCGGTACTGAACGGCCTGCAAAATCTGACTCTGCTCCGCGATCTTGAGCTTCGGGTTTACGACGTTGAGGATGAGGAAAACCATCAGGAATTTACCTGTCAGTCGGACATCTCCTGCGACGATAAAGGGTGTCATCTGTGCCCGCGCGGCTTGCCGCCACTTACCACCAGCGGCACGACCCTCAAGTGGCGGCTGATGGACAGCCATACCCAGTACGGTATTTTGCTGGCCACCCTGCCCGCCGGACGTCACCTGAGCCACGACCAGCAGCAGCTGGTCGATACGCTTGTTGAGCAGCTCACGGCCACGCTGGCGCTCGACCGCCACCAGGAGAAACAGCAGCAGCTGATCGTGATGGAGGAGCGTGCCACCATCGCCCGCGAGCTGCACGACTCCATCGCCCAGTCCCTCTCCTGCATGAAGATGCAGGTGAGCTGCCTGCAAATGCAGGACGAAGGCATGCCCGAGAGCAGCAAACAGCTGCTCAGCCAGATCCGCAACGAGCTTAACACCTCGTGGGTTCAGCTTCGCGAGCTGCTGACCACCTTCCGTTTGCAGCTCACCGAGCCGGGGCTGCGCCCTGCGCTGGAGTCCAGCTGTCAGGAGTTTAGTGCCCGGCTGGGCTTCCCGGTGAAACTGGATTACCAGTTGCCACCGCGTTTTGTTCCCTCTCACCAGGCGATCCATTTGCTGCAAATTGCCCGTGAAGCCCTGAGCAACGTGCTCAAGCATGCCGAGGCGACGGCCGTCACGGTCACCGTCAGCTGCCAGGATAATCAGGTGAAGCTCAGGGTTCAGGATAACGGCCGCGGCGTGCCGGAAAATGCCGAACGAACGAACCATTATGGTTTAATTATCATGCGAGACCGCGCGCAAAGCCTGCGCGGTGATTGCCAGGTTCGCCGGGGAGAGTCAGGTGGCACCGAAGTTGTGGTCACCTTTATACCCGAAAAGCCCCTCATAACTGCTCAAGGAGAAAACCATGACTAATCAGGAACCGGCATCTATCCTGTTGATTGACGATCATCCGATGCTGCGCACTGGCGTTAAACAGCTTGTCAGCATGGCGCCAGATATCACCGTCGTCGGGGAAGCCAGTAACGGCGAACAGGGTATTGAACTTGCCGAATCGCTCGATCCTGATTTGATCTTGCTCGATCTCAACATGCCGGGCATGAATGGCCTGGAAACCCTCGACAAGCTGCGGGAGAAATCCCTCTCTGGCCGGGTGGTGGTCTTCAGCGCCTCAAACCATGAAGAAGACGTGGTCACCGCCCTCAAGCGAGGGGCAGACGGCTATCTGCTGAAAGATATGGAGCCGGAAGATCTGCTCAAGGCGCTGCAACAGGCTGCCGCAGGCGAGATGATGCTGAGTGAAGCGTTAACGCCGGTACTGGCCGCCAGCCTGCGTGCGAACCGCGCCACGTCTGATCGTGACGTCAGCCAGTTGACCCCGCGTGAGCGTGACATTCTGAAGCTGATTGCCCAGGGGCTGCCGAACAAAATGATCGCCCGCCGTCTGGACATCACCGAGAGCACGGTCAAAGTGCATGTCAAACACATGCTGAAAAAAATGAAGTTAAAATCCCGCGTCGAAGCCGCCGTCTGGGTGCATCAGGAGCGCATTTTTTAACTTACTCATCCGGCAGCAACTTCCACCGTGGATCGTCGGCAGGCATTGCGACGAGCGGTTGCACCACGGAAAGCGTGATCTCATTGGAGGAGACACGCTGCCCATCCTTATCTTCCACCACGGCCGTAAGCCGCCATGCGTTTTTCGCCCCTTCTGAATCATCCCATACAGGCATGATCACACTCCAGCCATCGCTGCTGTTGCCGTTTGCCGGTGAGGTCAGGCTGAGCGCCTGGGTATCACCCAGCCAGTGGATCTGCCGGATACCGTGCGTGCTGCGAATTTGCAGCTTCAGCATCACCGTTTCGCCTGGCTTAAGATCCCACGGCGGCGTGGCCAGATATACCGAGAGGGTTTTGCGCTGACGGAATTCCATCACGGGCAGATTATCGCGATCGGGTGAATCATAGCGGCTCCCCCGCAGCGAGCGCGTCGCCGCCACTTCCCCGGCGGAAAGCTGTTTCGCCAGCGGCACGCCAAAACGATAGTTGAGCTTCAGCCCGAGGTTATTCTGGCTAACGCCGCTCTCCCCCTGCTTATGGGCAGCCGTCAGGGTGACCAGCGGTACGGGGGTATAGTTCAGCCCCAGGTTGACCGCAACCGGGTTGTGATACCCCGTACCGCTGTTAAACAGATCGACGTTATCGCCAAAATACTGTTCAAAGCTGACGCTGGTGTTCAGGTGGTGAAACCAGGGAAGCCAGGCTTTGGCCGTTACGTCGTACCCGCGCGCCATGCGCTGCTCGCGGATGTCGGAACGCGGCTGCCAGCCAGCGAACGGCTGGTAGTAATTGGCCGACAGGCGCAGGTTTTCACCCCACGCCTCTGCGCCCAGCCCGGCACGTTGCAGGTTGTCTTCCAGCAGGTTGTCGTAAAAAGTGTTGTAGCCCAGCAGCCAGTTTCCGGCAACCCAGCGCTGACCAGCCCCGACGTTACTCACCAGCCCGTCTGTCTGCTGCGTCAGCCCAAGCTGGCTCCAGCTCAGATAGCGGGTGTTGTCGTTCCAGGGGATAAACCAGCTTCCGCTGCTGCCGTTAAAGTTGCCGTCGTCATCCACCAGCACATTGACGTTGGCGTTTCCCCAGGGTGAAAGCCAGGATTCAATCTGCTCGTTGACTTCCCCGCTCACGGCATCCCGCACCTTGCCAAACGCGAACTGTCGCGCCTGCTGCCCGGCCGTCAGGCCGTTATCGGTCATACTGGCTTCACCGAAGGCCTTAGCCATTTCAGCCAGATGCTTTTCGCCTTCGCTGGTCGGTTGCGCCATGCCGAGATCCGGCAGACTATCGCCGTTGTGATCAAACGGATTTTGCGCCTGCTGCACGAAGGATTTCGGCGCACCATGAACGGCTCCAGCCGTAAAAAGGGGGAGTAACAGCAAAAAACGGATGCGGGACGATACAGCCTTCAACGTCGTCAATCAGAACCTGTGTTTATGAACAAACACTTATTATGTTAACGCCATAAGTCCTGAAAACCAGTCTTAAGAGAAATTTCAGGAATATCCTGAAAAGATTTGTCGGGTGGCGTCTTCGCCTTACCCGACCTACAAATTCGTACCGGTGCGAAGCCGCCACCCGACGCCCTTACACTATTATCCCAACAGCGCTTTCAGCTCCGGCACGCAGGAACCACAGTTCGTGCCGCAGCGCAGCTTCACGCCCAGCGCTGGGGCAGAATCACAGCCTCCGGCTATTGCCTTACGTATCGTATTTTCACCCACGCTGAAGCAGCTACAGATAATTCGCCCGGGATCGGCATCTTCGTCCGGCCGTTGCCCGTGCAGCAGCGCATGGCGTTCAGCAAGTTGGACGGGCGCAGCAGCAAAGGCTTCTTCAATAAACGCATGCGCCAGCGCCGGCAGCGTATGGCCCTCCCAGTAGCCCAGCATCAGCTCACCGTGATGCCAGGCGAGCACGCTGCTGCGTTCTCCCGTCTGTGCCACCTGTAACTGCCAGCCCCGACCGCTGGCGTACGCCATGATCCACGACAGCAACGGCTGCTCCCCCGCCACCGTCAGACGTGAGGCTTTACGCCACCAGCAGACCGACGGCGGCAGCGCTGGCAGCTCGCGGGCATACAGTTCACCCTGCCAGGCCGGTAGCCAGGGCAGGATCCTCACCGCGGTTTGTTTACTCTCCGGCTGGCCGGACCCGGCATCAACCCGCCCTTCCACCAGCGCATTGACCTTACCCTGCCGGGCAAATTGCGCGTTCCAGTGCATCGGCGCAAACAGCTCGCCTGCACGCTGCGCGGTGGAGATACGTACTCTGGCAACCATCACTCCGCGCGGGGAGCTTACCCGCGCCAGCTGGCCGTCAGTCAGCCCGGCGCGCGCCGCATCGGTTGCGTTCATCTCAACAAAAGGCTCATCGATATGCTGCATCAGACGCGGAACATACCCCGTGCGCGTCATGGTGTGCCACTGATCGCGGATCCGCCCGGTATTCAGTATCAAGGGGTACAATTCGTCGACGCCTGCCCCATGCGGGGAGGGGTCAACCGGAACAAGCGTTCTTTGCGGGAAATCACCGGCATGCCACTGATACGGCGCCAGCTCGTCCCACGCCTCTCGTGACAGCGACGCCAGTTCGCGCAGGTTTAGCGCCCGTTCGCCGTTATTTTCAAACGCCGTTAGCGCCGCATGTTCACAAAATATCTCCTGAGGGTGTTCCCAGGCGAAGGCATCGCCATAACCGAGCTGGTCTGCGATCCGGGCGATGATCCACCAGTCCGGTCTGGCCTCGCCCGGCGCAGGCAGAAAGGCGCGCTGGCGGGAGATACGGCGTTCTGAATTGGTCACCGTGCCGTTTTTCTCGCCCCAGCCCAGGGCGGGAAAACGGATATGGGCAAACCGGCTGGTGTCCGTCTCCTGCATCACCTCAGATACCATGACCAGCGGGCAGGCCGCCAGCGCCTGGCACACCGCGTGGCTGTCGGGAAGTGACACGGCAGGGTTGGTGCCCATGATCCACACCGCCTTCACCTCGCCGCGGGCAATAGCGTCAAACAGTTCCACCGCCATCAGGCCCGGGGTCTGCGCCAGCTGTTCCGTTCCCCAGAAACGCGCCACGCGCGAGAGATCGTCCGGCTCGAAGTTCATGTGCGCCGCCAGCTGGTTCGCCAGTCCCCCCACTTCCCGCCCGCCCATGGCATTTGGCTGTCCGGTCAGCGAAAACGGGCCGCAGCCAGGACGGTTGAACTTCCCGCTGGCAAGATGCACGTTAATGATGGCGTTGCACTTGTCGCTGCCGCTGGAGGACTGGTTGATCCCCATGGTGTAGAGCGTGATCGCGCGTGGCGCGGTGACAAACCAGTCGTAGAAGGTGCCAATCTCGTCTGAAGGCAGATCGCAAAACGCCGCCACGCGAGGGATCGGCCACTCGCCGCGCCCCTGAATCAGATTGAGCAACCCCACAAACAGCCCGGCGTCACTGCCGGGTCTGAGCGCGAGGTGGAGATCGGCGATATCGCAGGTGGCGGTTTTACGCGGATCGATCACGACCACTTTCATCTGCGGATTGTTGTGTTTTGCCTGCACCAGCCGCTGATACAGCACCGGATGCGTCCAGGCCGCGTTCGAGCCAACGAGTACCACCAGATCGCTGTTTTCCACGTCCTCGTAGCTGCACGGCACCACGTCTTCACCGAAGGCGCGTTTGTAGCCCACCACCGCCGATGACATGCACAGCCGCGAGTTGGTATCAATGTTCGCCGCCCCGATAAAGCCTTTCATCAGCTTGTTGGCGGCATAGTAATCCTCGGTCAACAGCTGGCCGGAGGCATAAAACGCCACCGCCTGCGGCCCCCATTCGTTGATGATGTTCCGCAGCCGCTCGCCCGCTTCGCCCAGCGCCTGCGGCCATGCCACCTCCCGGCCATCGACAACCGGGCGCAGCAGGCGTCCCTGTAGCCCCGTGGTTTCCCCAAGGGCAGATCCTTTTACGCACAGACGACCGAAATTCGCCGGATGAGTTTCATCCCCCCGAATGCTGACCTTTTCACCGTCTGCGCTGGCGACCACGCCGCAGCCCACCCCGCAGTAAGGGCACGTTGTCCGGGTTTCCGTCATGAAGCCTCCGCGCGCATCACCAGCTCTTCATTTCCAACCCACACCTTGCCGTTTTCGATTTTTACCGGCCAGGCACGCACCGCAGGCGCCCCGCTCTCAGCCTGACACCCGTCGCGCAGACGAATACGTTGCTTGTAGAGCGGCGAGATCACCACCGGTTCCCCCGCCGCATCGCCGAGGATGCCGCGTGAAAGCACGTTCGCGCGGCTGCCCGGCTCCCGATCGTCGAGGGCATAAACGGTTTTGCCAAAGCGGAACAGCGCAATCGGTTTGCGCCCAAGATGCGCGCCAATACCCGCCTGCTCCGGGATCTCGTCGATATTACAAATTTCCTGCCAGCGCTTGTTCCCCTCCGCGGCGGGGACGTTTACCGCGGTGCGGAACAGCGCCAGGCGGTCAGGATCGTTAAGGGTGGTTTGCCATTCGCACTGGTAGGTCTCCACCACCCGGGCCATCTCCTGCTCCAGCTCGTGGGCGATCCCCAGGCTGTCGTTGAGGATCACCTCGCGTAGATAGTCGAGGCCGCCTTCCAGGTTATCCATCCAGGTACTGGTGCGTTGCAGACGATCTGCCGTGCGAATGTAGAACATCAGGAAACGGTCAACGGTGCGGATCAGCGTTTCGTCGTCCAGATCGCTGGCGAAGAGATCCGCGTGGCGCGGCTTCATCCCGCCGTTGCCGCACAGATAGAGGTTCCAGCCTTTGTCCGTGGCAATCACCCCTACGTCTTTGCTCTGCGCCTCTGCGCACTCACGGGTACAGCCGGAGACCGCCATTTTGATTTTGTGCGGCGCGCGCAGCCCCTTGTAGCGGTGCTCCAGCCTGACCGCGAGGCCGGTGGAATCCTGCACGCCGTAGCGGCACCAGGTCGACCCGACGCATGATTTCACCGTGCGCAGGGATTTCCCGTAAGCATGTCCGGTCTCAAACCCGGCCTCTACCAGCGCCTGCCAGATTTCCGGCAACTGTTCGAGCGTGGCGCCAAACAGGTCAATACGCTGCCCGCCGGTAATTTTGCTGTAAAGTCTATAGCGTTTCGCGATCTGGCCGATGGCGATCAGCCCGTCGGCGGTCACTTCACCCGCAGGCATCCGCGGGACGATGGAGTAGGTTCCGTCCTTCTGAATATTGGCGAAATAGCGGTCGTTGGTGTCCTGCAACGGCAGATGCGCCGGTTTCAGCAGATACTCGTTCCAGCAGGAAGCCAATACCGATCCCACCAGCGGCTTACAGATCTCGCACCCGTGCCCCTGACCGTAGCGGCTGATAAGCTGGTCGAAGGTGCGGATATGGTTGACGCGCACCAGGTGGTAAATCTCCTGACGCGAGTACGGGAAGTGTTCGCAGATATCCTTTTTCACCTCCACGCCCTGCGCTGCAAGCTGGAACTCCATCACCTGCTTCACCAGCGCGCTACAGCCTCCGCAGCCGGTCGCGGCTTTGGTGCACTGCTTAATGGCGCCGATATCCGTCGCACCCGCGCTTACCGCCTGGCAGATATCCCCTTTGCTGACGTTATGACACGAACAGATCTGCGCGCTTTCCGGCAGCGCCGCCACGCCCAGCGCTTTCGGCGCGCTGCCTGACGATACGGGTAAGATCAGCGTTTCCGGCTCTTTTGGCAGGCTGATGCCGTTGAGCATCATCTGCACCAGCGTGGCGTATTCGCTGGCATCGCCCACCAGCACGCCACCCAGCAGGGTTTTGCTGTCGTGGCTGACCACAATCTTTTTGTAGATTTGCTGCGGCCCGTGCGTCCACTGGTAGCTCAGCGCGCCCGGCGTGCGCCCGTGGGCATCGCCTAACGACGCCACATCCACGCCCAGCAACTTGAGTTTGGTACTCATATCTGCGCCGGTGAAGCGCTTCTCCTCACCCGCCAGCACAGCGGCGGCCACGCGCGCCATCTGGTAGCCCGGTGCCACCAGGCCAAAGATTTTCCCCTCCCACAGCGCGCATTCACCGATGGCAAGCACATCCGGATCGGAGGTCCGGCAGCCGTCGTCAATGCAGATCCCGCCGCGCTCGCCGACAGCCAGCCCGCTGCTGCGCGCCAGCGCGTCCTGCGGCCGAATACCAGCAGAGAAGACCACCATGTCCGTTTCCAGCTGTTCACCATCGGCAAAGCGCAGCACCAGCCCGTCGTCTGCGGTGGCAATCTCCGTCGTCGATTTACTGGTGTGTACCCCTACGCCCAGCGCCTCAATTTTCTTACGCAGCATTGCCGCGCCGTCGCTGTCGAGCTGCACCGCCATCAGGTTAGGCGCAAACTCCACCACGTGGGTTTCCAGCCCGAGCTGCTTAAGCGCATTCGCCGCCTCCAGCCCCAGCAGGCCGCCGCCAATTACCACGCCGCGGCGAGAGCCTGTCGCATGGGCCGCAATGTTGTCCAGATCGTCGAGGGTGCGGTAGACAAAACAACCCGGCAGATCGTTGCCCGGAACGGGTGGTACGAACGGGTACGAGCCGGTCGCCAGCACCAGCTTGTCCCAGTGAGTCTCATGGCCACTGGCGGTACGCACTACGTGTGCATCACGATCGATAGCGACGATCTGCTGCGAGAGGCGCAGCTCAATGCCGTTATCGGCAAAGAACGCCCCCGCCACCAGCGAGAGCGAGTCCGCGCTGCGTCCGCCAAAATATTCCGACAGATGCACGCGGTCATAGGCCGCATAGCGCTCTTCGCCAAAAACAATAATCTGATATTGCTGATGCAAATTGCGGTTAACGCAGTCTTCGAGGAAATGATGGCCGACCATACCGTGCCCAACCACCACCAGAGTAGGTTTTGTCATAGCGTTCTGTCCTGCAACCTGCGGTTGCGTTGTGAAACGATCGAACAGCCAGTCCGCGTGGGCGGGCGCAGCCGTTGCCAGTAAATCGGTAAAGGTTGCCGCGCTGCGGCAGTCACCCATCAGCAGCACGCCAGCCAGCGCCCCCTGATGGATCAGTAAACGTCGATAGTGACGGGTCAGCGGGTCCCATGAACTCCAGACCACATCGTCCGCCTGCGCCGTCGCGCGTCCGAGGCTGAACAGCGCCACGCCGGTCACCTTAAGGCGCACGCCGTTGTCGGTCAGGGTAAACGGCGCGGTGACCTCCCCGGCCAGCCGCGCGGCAAGAATATCCGCCTGCGCCAGACAGGGGGCGACCAGGCCAAACGTCTGGCCGTCAATTTCGCAGCACTCGCCGATGGCGTAGATATCCGGCACGGAGGTTTGCATCTGCTGATCCACCACGATGCCGCGCGCGCAGCGAATGCCGCTGGCTTTTGCCAGCGCGACGTTGGGCTGTACACCCGTAGCCAGCACCACGCGCGTGGCGGCGATGCGGCGTCCGTCGAGCAACGTCACGGCATCGTCAGCGATGGCCGTGATGCCGGAGGCGAGTTCACAGCGTACGCCCCGCTTCGCCAGCGCCTCGTCAAGCAGCAGTCCCGCCTGCTGATCCAGCTGCTGTTCCATCAGCCACGTGCCGCGATGGATAATCGTGACGTTGTCACCGTTTCGCGCCAGCGCTGCCGCTGCCTCCACGCCGAGTACGCCGCCGCCCAGCACTACCGCCGGCCCGGAGATATTCTGGATGGCGCGGGTCTCTGCCAGGGTGCGAAAGGTGAACACATGCGGTGCATCGCCGCCGGGGATCGGCGGCACTACAGGGGTAGACCCGGTGGCAAACACCAGCGCATCCCAGCCCAGCGTGCGAGCAGAGGTATGCACTTCACGCGCGTTGACGTCTACTGCGAGCGCCTTTTCTCCTCGCAGCACCGTCACGCCTCGTGCCGTGTACCAGTCTTCATCGTGCAGACAGATGTGCTCCGCCTGCTTTTCACCACCCAGCACCGGTGAAAGCTGGATGCGGTTGTACGCCTGCTCAGGCTCGTCACCGATGACGGTGACAGCGAAACGACCGGGAACACGCCCGGTGAGCGACGCAATCAGCCGGGTTGCCGCCATACCATTACCGATAATGACCAGTCGCATCGTGCCCCCTCATTACGCCGCTTTCGGCTGTTTTTCGTAGAGGAAATGGAGGATCTGCTGGCGCATGTGGTGATAGCGGCTGTCATCCGCCAGCTGCACCCTGTTGCGCGGGCGCGGCAGATCGACGCGCAGGATCTCACCCACGGTGGCCGCCGGGCCGTTGGTCATCATCAGTACGCGGTCAGAGAGCAGTACCGCCTCGTCCACGTCGTGGGTGATGAGCACGATGGTGGTGTTCAACGCCTGCTGGATCTGCATCACCGAGTCCTGAAGATGGGCACGCGTCAGCGCATCGAGCGCGCCAAACGGCTCATCCATCAGCAGCACTTTCGGCTTCATTGCCAGCGCCCGGGCAATCCCGACGCGCTGCTTCATACCGCCGGAGATCTCCCCGGGGCGCTTATGCAGCGCGTGGCCCATCTGCACCCGGTCGAGGTTGTGCTCAATCCACGCTTTGCGCTCGGCCTTACTCATGGTGTGACGGAAGACCTGATCCACCGCCAGCGCCACGTTGTCGAAGCAGGTCAGCCACGGCAGCAGCGAATGGTTCTGGAACACCACCGCGCGCTCGGGCCCCGGCCCGGCGATTTCGCGGTTGTCGCAAATCAGCCCCCCTTCCGTCGGCAGCGTGATCCCGGCGATCAGGTTTAACAGCGTCGACTTGCCGCAGCCGGAGTGACCAATCAGACTGACGGTTTCGCCCTCGTGGATATCAAAAGAGACGTTGTGCAGCGCCAGAAACTCGCCGCTGGCGGTGGAAAAACGCTGGCTCACGGCCTGGACCTGAATTAACGGTTTCATCTTCACTCCTTATTTTTCCTGCCAGCTAAAGCGACGGGCGATCAGCATCAGCCCCTGCTCCAGCAGCAACCCGACCACGCCAATGATGACGATGGCGATGAGAATGTTTTCGACGTTGAGGTTGTTCCACTCATTCCAGATCCAGAATCCAATGCCTAAACCTCCGGTGAGCATCTCGGCGGCGACAATCACCAGCCAGGCAATGCCAATGGAAAGACGTACCCCGGTGAGCACCGCAGGCAGCACGGCGGGGAAAAGAATGCGGCGCATGATGGTCCACTCTGAGAGTTGCAACACCCGGGCCACGTTGAGGTAGTCCTGCGGAATACGGCGTACCCCTTCAGCGGTGTTGATTACCATCGGCCAGATGGAGCAGATAAAAATGGTCCAGCTCGATGCAGGCTCCGCTTTCTGGAACAGCAGCAGGCCGATAGGCAGCCAGGCCAGCGGGCTGACGGGACGCAGGAGCGCGATCAGCGGGTTGAACATGCGCGAGAAAAAGGTGAAGCGGCCAATCAAAAAGCCCAGCGGAATGCCCGCCATCGCTGCCAGACCGAAGCCGATGGCGACGCGCTGCAACGACGCCAGCACGTTCCAGCCAATGCCCATATCGTTTGGCCCGTCGCGATAAAACGGATCGGCAAACAGGGTCATGGCCGAATCGAGCGTGCTGAGCGGCGTCGGAAAGCCTTTACTGTTTATCGCCGCCAGCTGCCAAAGCACCACCAGCAGGCCGAGACCGAGCAGCGCCGGGATGACGCGCTGTAAAAAATCATTCATCCGACGCGTAAACGCTGGCGTACGACGGCGAACCTGTAGCGGAGGCAGGACAATCACTTCCCCGCTCTCTGACGTCTCTTGTGGTTTTGTATTTTGCAGATGCTGCATACTCAGGCCCCTTTACGGTGAATGGCGAAGCGGTTGGCGTACCCTTCCGGATCGGTGCCGTTCCAGACGGTGCCGTCCATCAGGGTGCTGCTGCGATACGGTGATGACGGTGTGGACATGCCGCCCACGGCGGTCGCGGCATCCTGCCAGACCGCGGTCTGGTTAATACGCTGTGCAATGCCCGCGTAATCCGGCACGGCGTTGAGCAAGCCCCAGCGGCGGAACTGGGTTAAGAACCACATGCCGTCGGAGAGATACGGGTAGCTCACGGCACCCTCGTTGAAGAAACGGATCGGGTGCGCATCCTGCCAGCGCTGACCGACCCCGTTGTCGTACTCGCCAAGCATACGTCCGGTGAGATACTGTTCCTTGCAGTTGAGCCAGGCGCGGCGCGAGAGGATCTGCGCGGTTTCGCGTTTGTTTTCCGCTGACGCCTCGATCCAGCGCGCGGCTTCCATCACGGCGCTCACCAGCGCCCGTGCGGTGTTCGGATTTTTCGCCACCCAGTCGCGTCGGGTGCCGAGGATCTTTTCCGGGTGATCGGCCCAGATGGACTGCGACGTGGCGGCGGTAAACCCGATGCGGTCGTTAATCGCCCGCGCGTTCCACGGCTCGCCGACGCAAAACCCGACCATGTTGCCAATGCGCATGTTCATCACCATCTGCGGCGGCGGCACCACCACGGTGCGCACGTCGTCAAACGGGTTAATCCCCGCGCTGGCCAGCCAGTAGTAGAGCCACATGGCGTGCGTTCCCGTCGGGAAGGTATGCGCGAAGGTGTAGGTTCCCGGCGCCTGCTGCGCAATCAGCTTTTTCAGCCCGTCGAGGTCACGAACGCCCCTCTCCGCCAGATCGCTGGAGAGCGTAATGGCCTGTCCGTTCTGATTGAGGGTCATCAGGTTCGCCATCTGCTGTGGCTTGCCCGCGATCCCCAGCTCCAGACCGTACAGCAGGCCGTAAAGAATGTGTGCGGCGTCCAGTTCGCCCGCCACCAGCTTGTCGCGCACCGCCGCCCAGCTCGCCTCTTTGGTCGGCACAATAGTAATGCCATGCTTTTTATCGAACCCCTTCAGAGCCGCGATAACCACGGGCGCGCAGTCGGTCAGGGGGATAAACCCGATACGCACGGTATCCTGCTCCGGCTTATCTGACCCCGCCGCCCATGCGGCCTGCATGACACCCGGCAACAGCATCGCACCACTCGCCAGCATGCTGGCCTGCAATAACCGCCGTCTCGACAAATCCGCCATAATTGCTCCTGAAAAAAGGCAAAAAAAAGCGCCCGACGGTGCTGAAGCACCGCTGGACGCCTTTATCCCGAAGACGCATGCACCGCCGTTGGCGCATCGTCGAAAATGGTTAATCTGTTAATGCAAAGGTAATGCCAGCTTTTCATCCCCGGCGTTACGGGGTTTCTGCAAGAAGAGCGCTGTTTTACGCACCTCAATCAGGCACAAAATGCCCACTGACTGTGCAACTACTCCCCAGGGGGTATCTTCCAAAGATTTTTCACCGTAAGCAGCGCACGGGCGATATCCACCATGCGTTGGTTTTTATCCATCGCCATTTTGCGCAGGGCAGTCCACGCCTGCTCCTCGCTCATGTTCTGGTGCGTCATCAGCACGCTTTTGGCTTTGTCGATGGTCTTACGCTCCTCCAGCGTGTCGCGCAGGGAAGCAAGCTGACGGGAGAGTTGCTCAATTTCACGCGCCTGCTGGCGCACCAGCGGCAGCAGCGGTTTATCCGGAAATCGCGCCAGGATATCGTCGTGTTCATCGTCTGCGTGCAGGTTTTCGCTATAGCGGCGCTCCTCAACTGCCGTCATCAGATCGGCAATTGCCACCTCCTCCAGCGTGCGCAGGTGCTCAAGGCGCGCGGTTTGCAGGGCAAACCATTTGAGGGCGGTATCGCCGTTATCTGCCGGAGGCTGGCGGGTGCACGCTTCACGCCTGAGTTTTTCAGTCTCCAGACCCGGCTGGCAGTTGAGGATAAACGTCTCCTGCACGTCTGGAGTGCAATGGGAGATAAAAACCTCAAAGCAGGCCTGCTGGCCATCAATGCGATCCACCAGCCGCTGGCGGGTTTCATCGTCAAAGAATCCCTGGGTGAAACCAATAGCCCCCAGCGCCCGCTCTTGTCCCACAAGTTCTTTGCCCTGCATCAGGCTGTAAAGGGCCACAAATCGGCCCGCGATGTGCGGATCGTCAATGCTGTCGCTGAGTTGGGGTACGATACTGAGCAAATGTCGCAGTATGCGGCTGTAATGTTCCATCGCCTGCGGCGCGGTGACGCATTGACCTGTAACGCCATCACGCAGCGCCGTTAGCGTCTCAAGGCCGTGCAGTGCGCTGGCAATACGTTCGCACAGGGCGCTGCCCGGCAGCGGTTCGTTAAACTGAAGGTGCAATGCGGCGAGGTTTTCATCCACCAGGGCCCTGCTGGCCTTGCATTCAGGCGCGTACAATTTGCCCTGCGAGCAGAGCCAGACATTTGACGCACCGCGCTCGCACTGTAGCATATGCACCAGTCGACTGATGCCGTTCACCAGTGCGCCCAGCTGCGCCAGTCTGCCGAGCTGTTCCTCGCGCAACATTCTCGCACGCTGGAACCATTCGGTTGCGCCAGGGGAACTGCCAGCCACTATCGTCATCGTTTCTCTCCCCGATACGTATTCTTCGGTACGAGAAGCAATATTCGTGCCTTTTCAAAGAACAGGAGTCAACATGCAGAAGATTGTGATCGTCGCCAACGGTGCGGCCTACGGCAGTGAATCCCTTTTTAACAGCCTGCGCCTGGCAATCGCGCTGCGCGATAAGGAGAGTGAGCTGGAGCTGCGCCTCTTTTTGATGTCCGATGCCGTCACGGCCGGGCTGAAGGGGCAGAAACCCGCAGAGGGCTACAACATTCAACAAATGCTGGAGATCCTGACCGCGCAAAACGTTCCGGTCAAACTGTGCAAAACCTGTACCGACGGGCGCGGCATTACCGGGCTACCGCTGATTGATGGCGTGGAAATTGGCACGCTGGTGGAGCTGGCTGAATGGACGCTTTCCGCCGATAAAGTATTAACTTTTTAATAATAACCCGCTAAAAATATTATTTTCTTATGGACGCGGTTTCAGCATCAAGTTTACCTGCACCGTTGCCGATAGGCATGGAAACAACACAGCAGGTATTACACTTATGTTCAGATCCATACGCGCCCGCATCATTGCCGCGACGACAGGCTGTCTGGTCGTCGCCCTTCTTCTTAATACTATTATTAACTTTCAGGTCACGCGCCAGGATAACCAGCAGTCGCAGCGCGATATTCTGACCAGCACCAGCGCCAGCCACAACATGGCGATTGCCGACTGGGTGAACAGCAAAATGACCGTCATCACCTCGGCGCAACCAGTCGCGCTCAGCGACGATCCGGTTCCGGTGTTTAAACAGCTTGCGCTGGCGGGTGGATTCACCAACGTCTACGTGGGTTATGCCAGCAAAACGGCTAAATTTTCTGACCCAACCGGGGTACCCGCTGATTACGATCCCACCCTTCGCCCGTGGTATCAGCAGGCCGACAGCGCTGATGGTCCGGTAGTGACTGCACCTTATGTAGACGCGGGCACCGGGAAACTGGTGGTGACGTTCGCGGTACCGGTTAAAGAGCAAGGCGCCCTGAAAGCAGTGGTGGCGGGCGATGTGGCGATGGACAGCGTGGTGGCTAACGTGCGCGGTATTCACCCGACTCCGGCCAGCAGCGGACTGCTTCTGGACAGCAACGGCACCGTTATTGCCGGCAGCGATCCTGCGCTGACGCTTAAGCCTTTTACGGAGACGATCAAAGGGACCGATTTTGCCACCCTGAAAAGCGGCAACCTGGTTGACGGAACGTTTAACGGACGCGAAAAAATGTTCCTGGCCACCGCCGTACCGGGGACGCACTGGCTGCTGGTTGTGGCGCTCGATAACGGCGATGCCACCGCCGGGATGCGGTCATTGCTAAAAGCATCTGCACTGTCTCTGGCGATCCTCGCCCTGCTGAGCGGAGCCCTCATGCACCTCCTGATTGCCCGCCTGCTTAAGCGGCTGTCCGGTATCCGTGACGCGATGAACAACATTGCTAACGGTACTAACGATCTGTCGCAGCGTCTGCCGGATAAGGGGGGCGATGAAGTGGCGCAAATCGCGCAGGCGTTTAACGCCTTCAGCGATAAGCTTTCTGTGGTGATGGTCCAGCTGCGTGATGCCAGCGCCTCAGTGAAAAACGCCGCGCATGAGATTGCGGCAGGTAATCAGGATCTTTCCGGGCGTACCGAGCAGGCGGCATCAAGCCTTCGCGAAACCGCCAGCGCCGTGGAAGAGATCACGGCCTCCGTTACGCAGTCAAACGAGTCGGCAGCAGAAGCGAACGAACAGGCGAGCAAGGCCTCAGCCGCCGCATCCCGCGGAGGCGACGTCGTCGCTCAGGCCATCAGCACCATGCAGTCCATCGAACTGGCTTCCGCGAAAATCGGCGATATCACCAGCGTCATTGACGGCATCGCCTTCCAGACCAATATTCTGGCGCTTAACGCCTCGGTGGAAGCGGCGCGTGCCGGGGAGCAAGGCCGTGGGTTCGCGGTCGTTGCGGGGGAAGTACGTAACCTGGCCAGCCGCAGTGCTCAGGCGGCGAAGGAGATCAAATCCCTTATTGATTCCACCACCGAAAGCGTTGCAACCGGCTCCCGGTTTGTGCACCTTGCGGGCGACAGCATGGATGAGATCCGCGCCAGCGTCGGGAGCGTGTCAGGCATTATGCGTGAAATATCCATTGCTACCCGCGAGCAGATGAAAGGGATCCATGAGATTAACCACGCGGTGACTCACCTGGATCGCATGGTGCAGCAGAACGCCGAACTTGTTGTACAGTCTGCTGCGGCGGCCAGCGCGCTGCAAAGCCAGGCGGGCGACCTTGCTGAGACCGCTGGCCATTTCCGCATATAATTTTTCCCGGGCGCGCGTTAAGCAGGGTAAACGCGCGTCCGCTGAAAGGTTTCAGGGATTTTGTCATTTTTGTTTAATCGTTGCGCCATTTTTTGATCGAAATCAGCATCCCACCCCTGCCCCTTTGGTGTTATGCAATGAGTAAATTGTGAACAACATCACGCTCGGGATGGGCAAAAACGACGGGGTATAAAATGGCACGAGTTAAAACGAGTCTGAAACTGTTTGGCGGGGATACGGTAGTGGTACGTTGCTCAGAGCGTTGCCGCATCCATCTGATGAGTACAAAAGGACAGAAGCAATCGCAGGCAGATATCCTTACCGTCCAGGACGATAAGGCCTGGCTGACGGTGCCTTACACCGGCACCTGGGATGTGCTGATCGACAGCCACAGCCAGTCGCTCGAACATTCCGTAAGTTACGTGGCGGCATAACAGTCAACGCCCGGCCAGCCGGGCGTATTATCAGGCAAAACCCGGCCGCAGCGTATTGCTGAGCGGGTTCCCTTCCAGCAGCGCTTTCACCTTCACCACCAGCTCACTCAGACAGTCGTCCTGCATACCGAGACGCGTCAGCTCCTGATCGAGCGAGAAAAGGTACTGGGCGTTAGTGCCCAGCGGTCCGCTGGCGGCGGCAATCAGCGGGGCAATCACCTGGGTTCGGGTATCGGCTTCATACAGCGGGTGGCGCGGATCCATAATGAACACCAGCGCGTTGACGGTGCGCCCGTCATCCAGTTCCAGCTTGCACCAGCTGGGCATATAGCAGCCCGTGATCATCTCGCGCTTCCACAGCAGCGTCAGCTCATCTTCCAGCGTGGTATCCGGCAGCCGGTATGCCACGCCCGTGGTGCGCCCGCCTTCTTTTAGTGCAAGCATGCGGCCAGGCTGACACGCGCTGCCGCGTCCGGCGGTCAGGCGCAAACAGAAGGCGCGGTGCCAGCCAGGCAGCGTTCCGGTTGCCGATTCAACAAATTCGAGCGCCGGGTTCCACATCAGCGAGCCGTAACCAAAGATCCAGACCGGGCCATCATCCGGGCGGCAGGCCAGCGTTGCCGCAAGCGACGCCGCACGTTGTTCAGCCGACCACAGAAGCGATTCCTCAATAGCACCAAATGCCGTCTTACAATCTGCCTTCATCAAGAAATCACGCGTTAACACATTCCACCTCCGCCACTGCATGCTTCCTTGCGACATCTGTAATTCGCCTTCCCGGCATTCTGTGCTGTTCATTTTAACAGCAGTTGAGCAACGATAAGCAATTCGCGGGCCAGATGCAATACAGCGGCAGATCAACCGCCTGAAATGTCAAAATGGAGGCAGCGTGTTATTTGGCGGCTATTTCTTTTTGTGCCATTTATCATCGTCCCCTTTCTCATAGTCATTTTTCACGGCGGCCCAGGCCACCTTATGCGCCGTCTCTTCACGGCTGGCATCGTCCCGGCGATCTTCTTTATCTTTGTACTGATCCCAGGCGCTGTTAAAGGCTTCTTTGTAGATATCCTGGGCGTGGGCAGGCAATACGTTTTGCACGTTATCCGGTAATTCGCTTTTCGATTTGTATGGCATCGTTAACCTCTCTTTTGGCTAAAAGATAAGTGTGGACGACGATACGCGAGGGTGCCACCCAACAGAAAGAAATGAACAATATAAAAATGCAATTCATTGTTATTAAACTAATATTTAACAGAGATAAGGCATTATAATGCCTCAGACATAAAAATTATAATAAAGGGTAAAATTAAGTAAAAAATACAGGGTATTTAACAGATTTCTGTTAATTTAATACCTTTAAAATCTATCTATAATTACAAGCACCTGCATTGTTGGAGAAACACATGACAGCAACACACGAGGCGGTAAAAACCCGCCACAAGGAGACCTCTCTCATTTTCCCGGTTCTGGCACTGGCTGTGCTGCTCTTCTGGGGAAGCAGTCAGTCATTGCCAGTGGTTGTGGGGATCAATATTCTGGCTCTGGTGGGTATTTTAACCAGTGCATTTAGCGTGGTACGCCATGCGGATGTGTTAGCCCACCGTCTTGGAGAGCCGTATGGGTCATTAATTTTAAGCCTTTCGGTTGTGATTCTTGAAGTCAGTTTAATTTCCGCATTAATGGCCACCGGCGACGCCGCGCCAACGCTAATGCGCGATACGCTCTACTCCATCATTATGATTGTTACCGGCGGCCTGGTCGGTTTTTCACTTTTATTAGGTGGTCGCAAATTTGCCACCCAGTACATGAACCTCTTTGGCATTAAACAGTACCTGATCGCCCTGTTCCCGCTGGCGATTATTGTGCTGGTGTTCCCGATGGCGCTGCCGGGTGCAAATTTCACCACCGGCCAGGCGCTGCTGGTGGCGCTGATTTCCGCGGCGATGTACGGCGTGTTCCTGCTGATCCAGACCAAAACGCACCAGAGCCTGTTTGTTTACGAGCATGAAGACGACGGCGACGACGATGACCCGCATCACGGTAAGCCGTCGGCGCACAGCAGCGCGTGGCATACGGTTTGGCTGATCGTGCATCTGATTGCCGTTATTGCTGTCACCAAGATGAATGCGAACCCGCTGGAGGCGCTATTAACTGAACTGAACGCGCCGGTCGCCTTTACCGGTTTCCTGGTGGCCCTGTTGATCCTGTCGCCAGAAGGCCTGGGAGCGCTGAAAGCGGTGCTCAATAATCAGGTGCAGCGTGCGATGAATCTGTTCTTCGGCTCCGTTCTGGCGACCATCTCCCTTACCGTTCCGGTGGTGACGTTGATTGCCTTTATGACGGGAAATGAATTGCAGTTTGCGCTGGGTGCGCCAGAGATGATTGTGATGGTGGCATCCTTGCTGCTGTGCCAGATATCCTTCTCCACCGGCCGCACCAATGTGCTGAACGGCGCGGCGCATATGGCGCTGTTTATTGCGTATCTGATGACGATATTTGCGTAATTTTTTTTGCCGGGTGCGCTGCGCTTACCCGGCCTACGAAACCCGTAGGCCCGCGCAAGCGTAGCGCCGCCGGGCAAAGAAAAACCCGCCGAAGCGGGTTTTTTTATTAGTTGCTGGTATCCAGCTCGTCGAAGCTCTTCACCAGATCGTCAATCGCTTTGATCTGTTTCAGGAACGGCTCCAGCTTATCCAGCGGCAGCGCGGATGGACCGTCGCATTTCGCGTTAGCCGGATCCGGGTGCGCTTCAATGAACAGACCCGCCAGGCCGGTTGCCATACCGGCGCGCGCCAGTTCGGTCACCTGCGCACGACGCCCGCCAGACGCGGCGCCAAACGGGTCGCGGCATTGCAGGGAGTGGGTCACGTCGAAAATCACCGGGGACTGGTTAGAGACGTTCTTCATCACGCTGAAGCCCAGCATATCCACAACCAGGTTGTCATAACCGAAGTTTGAACCACGGTCGCAGAGGATCACCTGGTCGTTACCGCCTTCGATAAACTTGTCGACGATGTTACCCATCTGGCCAGGGCTCACGAACTGCGGTTTTTTCACGTTAATCACGGCACCGGTTTTCGCCATCGCTTCTACCAGGTCAGTCTGGCGAGCGAGGAACGCCGGAAGCTGAATCACGTCTACCACATCAGCCACGGGCTGTGCCTGAGACGCTTCGTGCACGTCGGTGATCACTTTCACGCCAAACGTCTGTTTCAGCTCCTGGAAAATCTTCATCCCCTCTTCCAGGCCCGGGCCACGGTAGGAGTGAATGGAGGAGCGGTTGGCTTTGTCAAAAGAGGCTTTAAACACGTACGGGATGCCCAGCTTTTGGGTCACGGTCACGTAGTGTTCGCAGATGCGCATAGCGAGATCGCGGGATTCCAGAACGTTCATACCGCCAAACAGCACGAACGGCAGGTCGTTTGCCACGTTGATATCACCAATGCTAACCACTTTTTGTTTCATAGGATCGCCTTATTCAGGTGTGAATCGGAATTAAGATTAATGCAGTGTAATGTGTTTATGCGCGATCGCGTTAATCTGCGCGCGGATCATCTCGCTGATCGGGTCTTCCGGACATTGCTCGACGAAATAATTCAAATCATTCAGCGCCACGTGCTCGCAGTCGAGCTGCGCATAAATCAGGCCGCGGTCGCGGATTTCGTACGGATCTTCCGGATTGAACTGCAACAGCACTTCGCTTGCGCGCAGAGCCAGCTCCATCTGACGCTCTTCCATCAGCGCAGACTTCAGCGTATCCAGGAGCTTGCGGATCACTTCGGCGTTATCGGCTTCATCGAGATCTTCATTGAACAACTCAGCTATCGGGCTGATGTTGCCTTTCAGCCAGACGTCCAGCGTATGCTCATCCAGCGTGTCGCCGTTAAACGGATTGATTAACCACATCTCACCGTCCAGCCACTCCGCCCGCAAAATCATCTGCGTCGGGAAAATGACCGGCACCAGTGGAATATCCAGCTCGTGCGCAACCCACAGTAAAATGGCGCCCAACGCGACGGCGCTGCCCTGACGATTTTTCAACACCTGGTCCAGCCACAGTGCGTCAGACAGGCGGTACACGCCTCGCGTGTCGCAGAAACCCCATTCGCCGTAGAAAAGCTCAATCAGCTTCTCTAATTGCCAGTCCTGCGGACGTGCCTGATTGATCTCTTCGCGCGCCAGGCTGACCAGATTCTCCAGTTCAGCGTAAACGTACTGTGACGTAAAATCGTCGCGGATCATCTCTGAAATCAGGATCATACCATCGCAGAGCGGCACTTTGTTAAATTCGAAATCGGCTAAGGACCTCATGACTTACCCCAGTAACGGTATTCTTGTGGTGGCGAGTTTAATGATGATGTACAGCACCACCAGACCCAGCAAAAAGGCGATAAACCCTGTCTGCTGGCTGCGCGGACGATGACGCCCAAGCGCGATAAAACCCAAAACGATGTAGATGATAACGCCAAACAGCTTTTCAGTCAGCCATGCGCCTTTATCAGTAAATGGCAGATAGCCGGTTTTCCACATTAACCCGGCTCCGGAAAGGAACAGCACCGTGTCGATACAGTGCGGGGCGATGCGTACCCAGCGGGCGTTAATCAGCGGATTGTTGCTGTAGCGCCACCAGTAGCGGGCAATGAAAAAGCCGATGGTCAGGGCAACGGAAATCAGGTGAACGGAGATCAGCAGCGTAAACAGGCTCATGACCACTGCCCCAGCGTCAGACGTTCATTGCCGCCGTAATCCCGGCAGGTTTCCACGGCAGCGTATCCGGCACGCGTAAACAGCGCTCGCACCGCCTCTCCCTGCGTCCAGCCATGTTCCACCAGCAGCCAGCCACCGGGAAGCAAATGTTGTCGTGACGTTGTCACAATGTGATCGAGATCCGCAAGTCCCTGATTCGCAGCGACCAGCGCGGTCAACGGTTCAAAACGCACGTCGCCCTGCGCGAGATGCGGATCGTCTTCGTCGATGTAGGGCGGATTGCTGACAATCATTTCAAACATGCGGCTTTCAAGCGCGGCAAACCAGCTGCTTTGCAGAACGGAAACATTGTTCAGCCCCAGCCGTTCAACGTTGCGCCGCGCGAGGGCGACCGCATCAGGCATCACGTCTACCGCCGTCACGGTGCAGTCCGGTCGCTCGCTGGCAAGCGCCAGCGCAATCGCGCCGGTGCCAGTACCGAGATCGAGGATCTGACACGGCTGCGCCGGTAACCGCGCCAGCGCCTGCTCCACCAGACACTCGGTGTCCGGGCGCGGGATCAGCGTGGCCGCTGAAACGTACAGCGGAAGTGACCAGAACTCGCGTTCGCCAACCAGATGCGCCACCGGCTCGCCGGTTTTACGGCGGGCAAGCAGCGCCTCCAGCTGCGATTGCTGTTCAGCGGTCAGCGCGGTTTCGCCGAAAGCCAGCAGATACGTGCGGGCTTTACCCGTCACATGCTCAAGCAGAATTTCGGCGTCGCGCTTCGGGCTTTCACTTGCAGAAAGCTCACTGGCGGCATGGCGTAACCAGCGCTGAAAATCCATTAATCCTGCTCGGACAGTGCCGCCAGCTGGTCGGCCTGGTATTCCTGCACGATAGGCTCAATCAGCATATCGAGCTTGCCTTCCATCGCCTCATCCAGACGGTAGAGCGTCAGGTTGATGCGATGGTCGGTTACGCGACCCTGCGGGAAGTTATAGGTACGGTTACGGTCGCTACGATCGCCGCTGCCCAGCAGGTTACGGCGGGTAGAGGCTTCCGCCTGCTGGCGTTTCGCCATTTCCGCCGCGTGGATACGGGCGCCCAGCACGGATAACGCTTTAGCTTTGTTCTTGTGCTGGGAACGTTCATCCTGACACTCAACCACAATCCCGGTGGGCAGGTGAGTAATACGGATAGCGGAGTCGGTGGTGTTAACGTGCTGACCACCTGCCCCTGATGAGCGGAAGGTGTCGATGCGCAGATCTGCCGGGTTGATATCCGGCAGTTCCGCTTCCGGCAGCTCCGGCATCACCGCCACCGTACAGGCTGACGTATGAATGCGTCCCTGAGATTCTGTCGCAGGCACGCGCTGCACGCGGTGACCTCCGGATTCAAACTTGAGACGACCGTACACGCCGTCGCCGCTGATCTTGGCGATAACCTCTTTGTAGCCGCCATGCTCGCCTTCGTTGGCGCTCATGATCTCCACGCGCCAGCGACGGGATTCGGCATACCGGCTGTACATACGGAACAGATCCCCGGCGAACAGCGCCGCTTCGTCGCCACCGGTACCGGCGCGGACTTCCACAAAGGCGTTACGCTCATCATCCGGATCTTTCGGCAGCAGAAGCACCTGAAGCTGCTGCTCCATCTCTTCTGAACGCGCTTTCGCATCCTGTAACTCTTCCTGCGCCATCTCGCGCATCTCAGGATCGTCGAGCATCATCTGCGCGGTTTCGATATCTTCCTGGACCTGTCGCCAGTCGGTAAAGCATTTTGAAACATCACTTAACTGCGCGTATTCACGCGACAGCGCGCGAAAACGTTCCTGGTCGGCAATGATCCCGGCATCGCCGAGCAGCGCCTGGACTTCTTCATGGCGCTCGTGCAGAGCTTCCAGTTTAGCGACGATAGAAGGCTTCATAGGCGTAAATGCACCTTGTCTTAGAAAATGGGTATAGGGCGCTATTCCAGCCCGAGGCTGTTGCGCAGAATTGTCAGGCGTTCATCGTCCCCGTCACGGGCAGCCTGCTGAAGAGATTTGGTTGGGGCATGGATCAGGCGGTTGGTCAGTTTCCAGGCCAGATCCTGCATAATCGCCTGCGCGTCGCCGCCCTGTTCAAGGGCCGCTAACGCTTTGGCCGTCAGGTCATCACGCACCTGCTCCGCCTGACCGCGGTATTCGCGGATGGTCTCGCTGACGCTTTGTGCGCGCAGCCAGGCCATAAATTCGCTGGTTTCCTGCTCAACAATGGTTTCCGCCTGCACAGCCGCCGCCTTACGCTGGGCAAGGTTGTGCGAAATGATGCTTTGCAGGTCATCCACGCTGTACAGGTAGGCGTTCGCCAGTTTGCCCACTTCCGGTTCGACATCACGCGGAACGGCGATATCCACCAGCAGCATCGGCTGATTGCGGCGGGATTTCAGCGCACGCTCGACCATCCCTTTCCCGATAATCGGCAGCGGGCTGGCGGTAGAACTGATAATAATGTCCGCCTCTTTCAGACGTTCATCGATGTCGCTCAGCGCAATCACCTCAGCGCCCACTTCATCTGCCAGCACCTGCGCACGTTCGCGGGTGCGGTTGGCGATGATCATCTTCTTCACCTTGTGTTCGCGAAGATGGCGCGCCACCAGCTCGATGGTTTCGCCCGCTCCCACCAGCAGTACGGTGACGGTCGACAGGGATTCAAAAATTTGACGGGCAAGGGTACAGGCCGCGAAAGCAACCGAAACCGCACTGGCGCCAATGTCGGTTTCGGTTCGCACACGCTTCGCCACGGAGAATGACTTCTGGAACATTCGCTCCAGTTCGCTGGCTTTCAGATGCCCTTTCTGGGAATCCGCGAAGGCTTTTTTCACCTGGCCGAGGATCTGCGGCTCGCCCAGCACCAGCGAATCCAGACCGCTGGCCACGCGCATCAGATGGCTGACCGCATCGTTATCCTGATGCCAGTACAGGCTGTTGCGCAGTTCTTCTTCGTTGAGGTTGTGGTAGTCACACAGCCAGCGGATCAGCGCCTCGTGCAGGTTGTCCTGCTCTTCTACGCTCAAATACAGCTCGGTACGGTTGCACGTCGACAGCACCACGCCACCCTGCACCATCGGCTGTGCAAGCAGGCTGTCCAGCGCCAGGTCGAGCGTATCCGGCGAAAACGTAACGCGTTCTCGCAGTGAAACCGGGGCCGTTTTGTGGTTAATACCGAGTGCTAATAGGGTCATGTTGAGCGGGAGTAGTACCAGCGTTAATAAGGTTAGCAGGACGCATCATACAGGATGCGCGAGATCAATAAAAGAGACTGCCCCCTTTCGGAGTAATAGCTTACGCCACGCTTTGAGATAATTTGAACGTAGACGGTGGCACCCTTCAACGCTAGCATTAACAGTTATAACTGCAACGTATCTCAAGGATTTGTCATCATTATGACCCGAATGATTCGCCTGCTGCCTCTGGCGGCCCTGGTTCTGACCGCCTGTTCCGTTCATCAGCCGAAAGGCCCGGGCAAAAGCCCTGACTCACCGCAGTGGCGTCAGCACCAGCAGGACGTGCTGAAATTAAGCCAGTACCAGACCCGCGGTGCATTTGCTTATCTCTCTGACGAACAAAAAGTTTACGCTCGCTTCTTCTGGCAGCAAACGGGTCAGGACAACTATCGCCTGCTGCTGCTGAACCCGCTGGGCAGCACCGAGCTGGAGCTTAACGCGAAGCCTGGCGAAGCGCAGATCACCGATAACAAAGGCCAGCACTACACGGCAACCGACGCCGAAGAGATGATTGGCAAGCTGACCGGAATGCCGATTCCGCTCAATAGTCTGCGCCAGTGGATCCTCGGCCTGCCGGGTGACGCAACCGACTATACGCTCGACGATCAATACCGTCTGAGCCAGGTGAACTACACCCAGGGCGGTAAAACCTGGAAAGTGGTGTACAGCGCGTATGACAGCAAGACGCAACCGTCGCTGCCGTCCAATATGGAGCTGACGCAGGGTAGCCAGCGTATCAAGCTGAAAATGGACAACTGGATCGTTAAATGATGACCCACTGGCCCTCTCCCGCAAAACTGAACCTGTTTCTCTACATTACCGGGCAGCGCGCTGACGGCTATCACACCCTGCAAACGCTGTTTCAGTTTGTCGATTACGGCGACACCATCTCCATCGAACCGCGTCAGGACGGGCAGATTTGCCTGCTGACGCCGGTCGACGGCGTGGCGCATGACGATAACCTGATCGTGCGCGCTGCTCGCCTGCTGATGAAAACGGCGTCGACGTCGGGTCGTCTGCCAGCGGGAAGCGGTGCGGATATCCGTATCGACAAACGCCTGCCGATGGGCGGCGGTCTTGGCGGCGGCTCATCAAACGCCGCGACTGTACTGGTGGCGCTTAACCACCTCTGGGGCTGCGGTCTGACGACGGACGAACTGGCAGCGTTAGGGTTGACGCTGGGCGCCGATGTACCGGTGTTTGTGCGCGGCCACGCGGCGTTCGCTGAAGGTGTCGGTGAAATCCTCACGCCGGTCGATCCGCCGGAAAAATGGTATCTGATCGTTCACCCCGGCGTGAGCATTCCTACCCCGGTCATCTTTAAAGATCCTGACCTGAAAAGAAATACCCCGGCACGGTCAATAAAAACGTTATTAAATTGTGAATTCAGCAACGATTGCGAGGATATCGCAAGAAAACGTTTTCGCGAGGTTGATGCGGTGCTTTCCTGGCTGTTAGAATACGCGCCGTCGCGCCTGACCGGTACAGGGGCCTGTGTCTTTGCTGAATTTGACACCGAAACCGCCGCCCGTCAGGTGCTTGAGCAAGCGCCGGTTTGGCTGCATGGTTTTGTAGCACGCGGGATGAACACCTCCCCCCTACAGCAGGCCATTCTGGCGCAGACTGAGTTTCGGTGACAACGTCACCCTGTTCCAGACGTTGCATCGCGCTCTTTAATACACCGCCTGGATAGCGTTTGCTTAGGCCCCGCAGTTTGCGGCGAACGCTATCCACCACTGGACGCATGCCTGAGGTTCTTCTCGTGCCTGATATGAAGCTTTTTGCTGGTAACGCCACCCCGGAACTAGCACAACGTATTGCCAACCGCCTGTACACTTCCCTCGGCGACGCCGCTGTAGGTCGCTTTAGCGACGGCGAAGTCAGCGTACAAATTAATGAAAATGTACGCGGTGGTGATATTTTCATCATCCAGTCCACCTGTGCTCCAACGAATGACAACCTGATGGAATTGGTTGTTATGGTCGACGCGCTGCGTCGTGCTTCTGCTGGCCGTATTACTGCTGTTATTCCTTACTTTGGCTATGCACGTCAGGACCGTCGCGTCCGTTCCGCGCGTGTGCCAATCACCGCTAAAGTTGTCGCTGACTTCCTGTCCAGCGTCGGCGTTGACCGCGTACTGACGGTTGACCTGCACGCAGAGCAGATCCAGGGCTTCTTCGACGTGCCGGTTGATAACGTATTCGGCAGCCCAATCCTGCTGGAAGACATGCTGCAACTGAATCTGGACAACCCGATTGTGGTTTCTCCGGACATCGGCGGCGTGGTACGTGCTCGTGCTATCGCGAAGCTGCTGAACGATACCGACATGGCGATCATCGACAAACGCCGTCCGCGCGCTAACGTTTCTCAGGTGATGCACATCATCGGTGACGTGGCTGGCCGCGACTGCGTGTTGGTGGACGACATGATCGATACCGGCGGTACGCTGTGTAAAGCCGCTGAAGCGCTGAAAGAGCGTGGTGCGAAACGCGTATTCGCTTACGCCACTCACCCGATCTTCTCCGGCAATGCGGTAAACAACCTCCGTAACTCCGTCATTGACGAAGTTGTGGTCTGCGATACCATTCCACTGAGCGACGAGATCAAAGCGCTGCCAAACGTGCGTACGTTGACTCTGTCCGGGATGCTGGCCGAAGCGATTCGTCGTATCAGCAACGAAGAATCGATCTCTGCAATGTTCGAACACTGATCGAACACGGCCAAAAAACCCGCTACGGCGGGTTTTTTTGTTTATAGTATTTATTTGTATGACTTATGCCTCCTTCACCTGCCATTCACATGACAGATGATGCGCACACGGATGATAGATAATTGTGAAAAACGTAACCTCCTCACATGTTCTGCCCTTTCGCGCCCTCATCGACGCCTGCTGGAAAGAGAAATACACATCGTCACGCTTTGTTCGTGACCTGATAGCCGGGATCACCGTCGGGATTATTGCCATCCCGCTGGCGATGGCGCTGGCGATTGGTAGCGGCGTCGCGCCGCAGTACGGGCTGTACACCTCGGCCGTTGCCGGGATTGTGATTGCGCTGACGGGCGGGTCCCGCTTCAGCGTCTCCGGCCCGACTGCCGCCTTTGTGGTGATCCTCTACCCGGTTTCCCAACAGTTTGGTCTGGCAGGCCTGCTGGTTGCCACCCTGATGTCCGGCATCTTTTTAATTCTGTTTGGTCTGGCCCGCTTTGGTCGCCTGATTGAATATATTCCCCTTTCCGTAACGCTGGGGTTCACCTCGGGGATTGGGATTACCATCGGGACCATGCAGATTAAGGATTTCCTCGGCCTGCAAATGGCCCATGTTCCGGAGCACTATTTACAGAAAGTGGGCGCGCTGTTTATGGCGTTGCCGACGGCCAACCTGGGCGATGCAGCCATTGGCATCGTTACCCTCGGCACACTTATCGTCTGGCCTCGCTTAGGCATTCGTCTCCCGGGGCATCTGCCCGCTCTGCTGCTGGGCTGCGCGGTGATGGGCGTTGTCAACCTGCTCGGTGGACAGGTCGCCACCATTGGCTCCCAGTTCCACTATGTTCTGGCGGACGGCTCACAGGGCAGCGGCATTCCGCAGCTGCTGCCACAGCTGGTTCTGCCGTGGGACATGCCGGGCTCAAGCTTCACCCTAAGCTGGGATTCCCTTCGCGCTCTGCTGCCTGCCGCGTTCTCCATGGCAATGCTGGGCGCGATTGAATCCCTGCTCTGCGCCGTCGTGCTCGACGGCATGACCGGCACTAAGCACAAAGCCAACAGCGAGCTGGTCGGCCAGGGCTTAGGGAACATCGTTGCACCGTTCTTCGGCGGTATTACCGCTACGGCTGCGATTGCCCGTTCCGCCGCGAACGTACGTGCGGGCGCGACATCACCGGTTTCGGCGGTCATTCACTCCCTGCTGGTGATCATGGCGCTGCTGATCCTTGCCCCGCTGCTTTCATGGCTTCCACTCTCTGCCATGGCTGCGCTGCTGCTGATGGTGGCCTGGAACATGAGTGAGGCGCATAAGGTGGTTAACCTGCTGCGCCGCGCGCCGAAAGACGACATTATCGTGATGCTGATCTGCATGTCGTTGACCGTACTGTTCGATATGGTTATCGCCATCAGCGTCGGCATTGTGCTGGCCTCGCTGCTGTTTATGCGCCGCATCGCGCAGATGACGCGTCTCTCCCCGGTTAACGTTGAGGTGCCTGACGATGTGCTGGTGCTGCGCGTGATTGGCCCGCTGTTCTTCGCCGCGGCGGAAGGTCTGTTCAGCGATCTGGAATCCCGCATCGCGGGCAAACGGATTGTGGTGCTGAAATGGGATGCCGTCCCGGTGCTGGATGCCGGCGGTCTGGATGCCTTCCAGCGCTTTGTTGCCCGCCTGCCGGAAGGCTGCGAGCTGCGGATAAGTAACCTTGAATTCCAGCCCCTGCGCACCATGGCGCGCGCGGGCGTGCAGCCGATCCCTGGCCGATTGTCCTTCTACCCTAACCGTGAAGCTGCGTTAGCGGATCTGTGAGTCATCTGATGCAGAGACGCGTCTTTGCATCATCACCCCGATCGCCTGCTGGAGCCATTCAAGCACGGCAGGCGTCATCCACGTGCCTTTCATCAGATGCGGCTCCTGCTGCATGGCGAGGCGAAATTTTTGCTGGGTCTGCGGGTTTGTTCCCGCATAGGACTGGAATAAAACCAGCCACTTTTCTGCCAGCTTTTGCGCATCGTCAGAAGCGGGACTGAGATTATCCCGCTGCGCCTGATGCAGCTTCGCCACCAGCGGCGGCCACTCCATCATCCGGTCAAAGTAGTGCGACCGGGTAAAGGCCATCTCTTCGGCAGTGAGATATTTCTCCCAGATGCTGAGCTTTGATTCGGCAAACGCCCGCGTGATGTAATCAGTTATCTCCGGCGTAATGCCGGTTTGCGCCTGCATCTGCGGCTCCACGCTGTGCATCTCGTTCAGACGGGTCAAAAATTCCGGTTTGCCTGCGGTATCCTGCTCCAGGCGTTCCATCCACCGTGAAGCCAAATCGGTCGCCCGCGCGTCCGTGACGCTGACGTTCTGTTCCAGCAAGTGTTTAACTTCCGTCACCAGACCCGCCCAGATATCCGCCAGCGCCTCTTTCTCTACCGCAAACGGCAGTTGCTGCAACTCTTCTTTGCTAAACCAGCGATCGTACATATTCATTAACTCCAGAGTCTGTAGCCAGGATTCCAGATCCGGCGTCGCATCGTCGGTCAGCCCGGTACGCAATTCCACCAGCCGGTTGCGCAGCGTATGGATGCTACGCAGTTGCTTGTCCAGCAGAGTGATTTGCCCGTCGAGTAATTCGGCTAATGACAGCGAACGCTGTTCCAGAAAATCCCTGATTTCGGCAAGCTCCAGTCCGGCTTTTGCCAGCGCCTGGATCATATGCAGACGCTGCACATCCGCCAGGTTATAAAGCCGGTAGCCTGCCGCGCTTCTGGCAGAAGGTAACAACAGCCCTGTTTGCTCGTAGTGATGCAATGTCCGCACGGTGATCCCGGCACGTTTCGCCAGTTCACCCACCTGTATCAACATAACGGCTCCTTTTGTTCTGCCAGTGTCGTTACTCTGGAGCCTTACGTTACGTGAGGGTCAATGCGTCATGCAAAAAAAAACGACTTCAGATGAAGTCGTTTCGGTGTTCTTTATGGGGCACTAGCTATGCTTGCGCTGGTCGCGGCGGCATCGTTTATCGTAATGGCGCACCCACCAGTATTTATCGCAGACTTCCTCATGTCCGCTCACGCGCGCCCCGGCGAGCCACAATACCGCACCAAGGAAGATACTCAGCACCGCGCCATGCGCAAAGTATTGTGGGAGGTCAAGCTGCGGTAATTGGTTTAAGATTGAATAACCGACACCGGCGACCATCACGAACAGTCCCAACCCCATTAGCACGTTACCGAGCATTGAAGCGTTTTTGCGTTTCATATGTCACCTCCGGAACTTTGGGTTGTCAGGGGAAAAGCCCCTTCTCCTTGTGTGTAAAGTATAGACAACGCCTCTTATATGAGTTGCGTGAATGATCACATTTACTGATAACTCACGGACAAAAATTTACAAATAAGACATTGAACAGCTTGAAATTCTAATTGTTCAAAGAGGAAATTATTCGCATTTCGGTGTACAGCAGGCAGAACTTTGTCAAGCGGCGCGCCAGACAGTAAACTACGCGCCAGATCTGGAACCCATTAGGAAGTAAATCGTGACGATTAAACTGATTGTCGGCCTCGCCAATCCGGGCGCAGAGTATGCCGCAACCCGCCATAACGCCGGTGCCTGGTATGTTGATCTGCTGGCGGAGCGTTTGCGCGCTCCCCTGCGTGAAGAACCCAAGTTTTACGGGTATACCTCACGCATCAATCTTGCGGGTGCCGACGTGCGGTTGCTGGTGCCAACCACCTTTATGAACCTGAGCGGCAAAGCCGTGGCGGCCATGGCAACGTTTTATCGCATCAATCCGGATGAGATCCTGGTGGCCCACGACGAACTGGACCTGCCGCCAGGCGTGGCGAAGTTCAAACTGGGCGGCGGTCATGGCGGCCACAATGGTCTGAAAGACATCATCAGCAAACTGGGTAATAACCCTAATTTCCACCGTTTGCGCGTGGGAATCGGCCATCCGGGCGATAAAAACAAAGTTGTTGGTTTCGTACTGGGTAAACCACCGGTTTCTGAGCAGAAGTTGATTGACGAAGCGGTGGACGAAGCGGCCCGCTGCACCGAGATATGGCTTCAGGATGGCCTGACAAAAGCCACCAATCGACTGCACGCTTTCAAAGCGCAATAATCGGCGCCCTGGGGCTTTTTTACCGCGCGTCGCGCGGGTTACGTGTATAATAGGCGTAGTTATTTACTTTTCTTCAATCGGTTATCGTTAACGGATTGATTATCAAGATATTAAGGTGATTTAGAAATGGGATTCAAATGCGGTATCGTCGGTCTGCCAAACGTGGGCAAATCCACCCTGTTCAACGCGCTCACCAAAGCAGGTATTGAAGCGGCGAACTTCCCGTTCTGTACCATCGAGCCGAACACCGGTGTTGTTCCTATGCCCGATCCGCGTCTGGACCAGCTCGCGGAAATCGTGAAGCCGCAGCGCATTCTGCCAACTACCATGGAGTTCGTGGACATCGCGGGCCTGGTAAAAGGCGCATCCAAAGGTGAAGGCCTGGGCAACCAGTTCCTGACCAACATCCGTGAAACCGAAGCGATCGGCCACGTTGTGCGCTGCTTCGAGAACGACAACATTATCCACGTTAACAATAAAGTGGATCCAGCTGACGACATCGACGTCATCAACACCGAGCTGGCCCTCTCTGACCTCGACACCTGCGAGCGCGCCATTCACCGCGTGCAGAAGAAAGCCAAAGGCGGCGACAAAGACGCGAAAGCGGAACTGGCTGCGCTGGAGAAATGTCTGCCACAGCTGGAAAACGCGGGCATGCTGCGCGCGCTGAAAAACCTGACTGACGAAGACAAAGCGGCGATCAAATACCTGAGCTTCCTGACCCTGAAGCCTACCATGTACATCGCCAACGTTAACGAAGACGGTTTCGAGAACAACCCGTATCTGGACAAAGTGCGTGAAATCGCTGCGGCTGAAGGTTCTGTAGTTGTGGCGGTTTGCGCTGCCGTTGAATCCGACATCGCTGAGCTGGACGACGCCGACCGTGAAGAGTTCATGGCCGAGCTGGGTCTGGAAGAGCCGGGCCTGAACCGCGTGATCCGCGCGGGCTATGAGCTGCTGAATCTGCAAACCTACTTCACCGCTGGTGTAAAAGAAGTGCGTGCGTGGACCATCCCTGTGGGAGCGACCGCGCCTCAGGCGGCTGGTAAGATCCACACCGACTTCGAGAAAGGCTTCATTCGTGCGCAGACTATCGCGTTTGAAGACTTCATCACCTACAAGGGTGAGCAAGGCGCGAAAGAAGCAGGCAAGATGCGTGCGGAAGGGAAAGATTACATCGTTAAAGATGGCGACGTGATGAACTTCTTGTTTAACGTTTGATTTGTTTTGAATGAAAAAAAATCCACGCTTAGGCGTGGATTTTTTTATAGAGTAACGAACTTATCCCCTTTTGCGCAGATAGAACTCTAGATATTTTTTGGGTCTATCCTGAAACGCACGCTCTTTGCCGTAGTTATAAGCATCGTTAAAATATTTATACGCTTCCTCGAATTGATTCAACTCATAACAGACCATGCCGAGATCGATTAAGGGTGCAGTGTCTATATCCGATCCACGTGTCCGTAATGTCGTCTCTCCCCATTTCTTTGCCTCAGCGTAATCCGCGAGATCAAAACATGCGCTGTACATGCAGGCAGCGATCCAGTTGGCGAGTTCCCATTCGAACTTTGGCTCAGGAAGAGCTTGCCAGGCTTTTTGGTATTGCTCTAAAGCCTCGACGTATTTTTTATCATCGTGAACTCGTTTCCTTGTTCAACAAAGGAGTTAATTTCAGATTCAATTTTTGGGTTTTCAAGGTCTTTCATGGAACAATGCTCCTTCATTGGAAATATTGTGATTTTTCCTGTGGGCCAATATAACTTTTATTATTAATAGCGAATTTAGTACGCAGGTCCTGATCGAGACAACGTGTTATGAACCATATCAAAGGAATAAAACCAATCATACCAGCCATTTTGTTGAACTGCGAAACTACAGATAACAACCACTTCCTTCGACAAATTTAATGTTAAGTAATAGAAATAAGCCTTTTCAGGCGGTGCAGACAATAATAGCTCTCCGCCCTCTGCATTGAAGATTTTAAAACGGTTGGTAATAGTTCTGGTTCGCTTATCGCAAAGACTAATTGGCGTGCAGGATCGACCATGGCGGCATATAAGCGAGGTATGTTTAGACTTATAGTTCTTGAAGAGAAGATCCATTCGAGCATGTTTTTTCTCTGGAAAACCTGAAGTCAGCGATCATGTTCGCTCTCAATAAAAATGTTTTTTATACATGGATGATGTTGAATTTTTTGATATTGATGCTTGCTTCACTTTTTAAAACGGCCTCGAGACTCCATTGATGTTTGAGGAATTTTTTATTAAGAAAACAACCTTGAATTTAGTTTTGGATTGAATATTTTATCTGAGAAATAATAAAAATATCATCTGTTTGATTATTGATAACTTTCCTGTCTCTGTAATTATAGTATTTTAAAAGAAAAGAATTGATATATCTCATCACGGACCATAAAAATGCATCAATGTACTAAGGTCATCTCTATCTTGTGCGGTGAGTTCATTTCTCTCCATTTTATCATATTTAAACATTATGCCTTTCATAGGAGGGCCGGACTCATGTTTAATTGCCATGCTCATTAACTCATCGATATCAGATTCTTTTATTAAAGTTCTCTTTAAGAATTCAAAGAGCATTTTCTCTGCATCTTTTCTTTCTAAAAAATACATTTAGATTACTCTACTATTTTTATGTAAAAATCACCAATATAATTAGATGCGCCTTCTTTGTCGCTGACCTATAGTTGCTCATTAAAAATGAAGTCTATACTTTATTTTTTCTATTTTCGATAGAAATTAAAACCTCACAAGCATCTTTTTCACTCACTTGAACTTTTTTAGCCGCATCAATACTCACTTCTTCCTCCTCCTCTTTCATAACCATCCCCCCTGAATAAAACCTAATAAATAAACGCCCTTCTCTCTCGATAAGGATCACTCCATAATTATTAAATATTATTTTATCCATATTACTTCCATCTTTTATTTTTCAATAGTGTGATTTTTAAATAATTTAGCAAAGACTGCGTCAGGGGGTTGTGCGGGATCTTCTCAGCAAAATCTTCGAGCGGTGAATATTCTGTAGTGGTGGCGGTTTGCGCCGCGGTTGAATCTGATATCACTGAAATGAACGACGCCGATCGTGAAGATTTCATGGCCGAACCGGGTCTGAACCGCGTGATCCGCGCGGGCCATGAGATGTTCAGCCTGCAAACCTACTTCACCGCGGGCGGAAAGAAGTGCGCGCGTGAACCAACCCTGTCGGTGCGACTGTGCCTCAGGCGGCTGGTAAGATCCACTCCGACTTCGAGAAAGGCTTCATTCGTGCGCAGACTATCGCGTTTGAAGACTTTATCACCTACAAGGGTGAGCAAGGTGCGAAAGAAGCAGGCAAGATGCGTGCGGAAGGGAAAGATTACATCGTTAAAGATGGCGACGTGATGAACTTCTTGTTTAACGTTTGATTTTTTTATTGCGTGGCTAAAACACATTGTTTAAGAGTTCTGTTTTCATGCTGGGTTCAAAAGGAATGATATCGGCAGTCACAAGCTTTAACGCCTGAAAAAGATCCTCGCCTAAGCGCTCTTCAAGAGAGTCAAGAATCTCATATTTAGCGAGAATGACACTGCCGTTTCTTGGGATCCGTCTTCCGGAGGCCAGGATAATTCCCCTTTACGCACACCTTTTTAAACCACTTGTTGGAATTATTTATATAGTATCTCTTTTGCCACCGGCTATTGTTATCATTTTTTGGGCTCATTTGATATTAATACGCAGGGCCTGATCGAGACAATGCGTTACGCTTCATATCATAGGAATAAAACCAATCATGCCAGCCATTTTGTTTTACTGGATAACTACAGACAACGACCACTTCATTTGACAGGTTGAATGTTAAGTAATAAAAAGTCGCGCCTTCAGGAGGTGCAGACCAAAATAGTTTTTCGCCATGAGCATTGAAGATGGTCAAAACGGTTGGTAATGATTTTGGTTCGCTTAATGCAAAGACTAACTGGCGTGTAGGATCGACCATAGCGATATCTAAGCGAGGTATGTTTAGACTTATATTTCTTGAACATTGAATCCATTCGAGCGCGTTGTTTTCTCTAATGAATCTTAAGTAAGCAATCATACATGTCCTAACTGCATGAAATTATTAACACTTCTAAATATAAATTATATAAGACCCATGTTGAATGATGCTTGATATAATCGAACAATTTATTACGGGAGTGATGATATTTTTATCCCATCCAAAGATTACTCTCAGGTTGTTACCGAAAACCCTAAAATCTGGAGCCTCATCCCAAAGGCATTTTAAATCACATTTAATATAGCAGAATACTAAACATCATTACTATTAAAAACACCTATTAAATAAGATTCATAACGAGCGGGTTGTATCTCTTTATAAGTAAAGATGACAAAAATATCATGGATTCCTTTTGAACATTTTTTTTCTGATATCCTTAGTGGGCTTTCTTTGTATCTATAGCCCGGGATTAAACCATCTGATAACTTTACGCCTCGCATCTTACTTACCATTTTTGTTTTTTTGCAGTCCTCAAGCTTATCAAAACTTTTAGAGTTATATAAACCGAAACGAACGACAGCATCACAACATGGACAGGATATTTCTTTTTCGTTCCTTAAGAAGTCATCTTCAAGCCCATCATGGATAAGTTCTTTTCTTTTCTGAAAATTAATTAAAGTCATATTTTCCTCAAAAAACCATTTTCAATTAGTGCTTCGATCGCTTCGGATGTTTCGTATTGGGTTCCTCTGCCCGGTTGCCCAAACCATGGTATAGCAGGACCACTATCTACCGGCAACGGTTTAAGAACTTCATAAACCGAATATGGTTTGTTTAAAGTATTTTGTTGGAGGGCTCTCCCCTCGAAAGATGATCCCGCAGGGGATATAAACGTACCACTATCGTGGAAACCATCTGCATCGGTCCAACCACCGTAGCGGTCAACTTTTGTACCAGGTTTTAGAGTCGTTTTCGTTGCAGTAATAAATCCACGATTAGGAGGCCAGGCACCATCGCCCATAAATTTCTCTAATGCCGCCCAGTCTTGTTTCTTCCATAACGCGTAGGCCTTAGATGCTTGTGTTCTCGAAGAGAACTGACGCTTATTAGATTTTTTCTGAAACTCATTCCAGTCATTTTTACAACGACTCAACCCCCACGGATCCACCCACCCCAGCGCATTCGGCGCATACTGGTAAAGGTTTATCCCCCCCGCCAGCCCTATCGGGTCCTGCTGCGTAAACCGCCCGCAGTCCGGGTCGTAATACCGGAACAGATTGTAGTGCAGCCCTGTCTCACGATCCAGGTATTGCCCCTGCATACGCAGGTTCTGAGAATATCCTGATACCTGCGTCTCGCTTTCCCGCAGCAGCTTGCCCCAGGCGCTGCTCACCCCTTCCCAGCGTACCTGACCTTCGCTATCCGTCATCCGCTCCGGCGTGCCGTTGGGCTGACAGTGGAACCAGAAGATTTCCGGGGCATCAACGCCGTCAATACGTGCCAGCGGATCGTAGCTGTCCTGATCGCTGTAGACGTAGGTGAGCGGCACATCCCCGTGCACCTCCTGCAACAGCCGGAACCCTTCCCAGACAAACCGGGTGGTGACCGGCTTGCCGGTTGGCTGGCCGCCCAGCATCTGGCGGCGCGTTTTGCTGATGCGTCGCCCGAGCGGGTCATAGCGGAAGCTGACCTGCGTCTGCGGCCTGTTGCGGTCCCGCGGCTGGCTGATGACCTCCGTCAGGCGGTGCTCGCCGTCGTAGCGGTAGTGCCAGCGGGTCTGACCGTTATCCTTCTCCACGGTGCGGCCATGGATGTCATAGCGCCAGCGAATGCCGTTCAGCTGCGTCAGGCGGTTGTGCGTGACCTTCTCAGCAGACTCTTCAAGCGATAAAGGTTCTGTAGTGGTAGCGTTTTGGAACGCGGTTGAATCCGATATCGCTGAAATGAACGACGCCGATCGTGAAGATTTCATGGCCGAGCAGGGTCTGAACCGTGTGATCCGCGCGGGCCATGAGATGCTCAGCCTGCAAACCTACTTCACCGCGGGCGTAAAAGAAGTGCGTGGACCATCCCTGTGGGTGCGACCGCGCCTCAGGCGGCTGGTAAGATCCACACCGACTTCGAGAAAGGCTTCATTCGTGCGCAGACTATCGCGTTTGAAGACTTCATCACCAATAAGGGTGAGCAAGGCGCGAAAGAAGCAGGCAAGATGCGTGGAAAGATTACATCGTTAAAGATGGCGACGTGATGAACTTCTTGTTTAATGTTTGATTTGTTTTGAATTAAAAAAAACCACGCTTTGGCGTGGATTTTTTTATAGAGTAATGAACTTATCCCCTTTTGCGCAGATAAAACTCCAGATATTTTTTTAGGTCTATCCTGAAACGCACGCTCTTTGCCGTAGTTATAAGCATCGTTAAAATATTTATACGCTTCCTCGAATTGATTCAACTCATAACAGACCATGCCGAGATCGATTAAGGGTGCAGTGTCTATATCCGATCCACGTGTCCGTAATGTCGTCTCTCCCCATTTCTCTGCCTCAGCGTAATCCGCGAGATCAAAATATGCGCTGTACATGCAAGCAGAGATCCAGTTGGCGAACTCCCATTGGAGCTTTGGCTCAGGAAGAGCTTGCCAGGCTTTTTGGTATTGCTCTAAAGCCTCGGCGTATTTTTTATCATCGTGAAACTCGTTTCCTTTTTCAACAAAGGAGTTAATTTCAGATTCAATTTTTGGGTCTTCAAGGTCTTTAATGTAACAATGCTTCTTCGTTGGAAACTCTGGCATTATTCATCCGCAACTTTTATTAGGCTCTAGTTTGCTAATCTATAGCTCTCTGTTTATAATTGATTTAAGCTTACCATTCTATATACCGCAATCAAAAAACCTTTCATTTGATTGCACTGCTAGCTCTCCCCCTTCAAACCTGCATTTAACTCCCTATATTAAAAGATCAAATAAGGTTTATGTAGCGACGCGCTAAAGGCGAGTAACTTCCCTCGCCGTATCCCTCAAAATATATTACCCAACAATTACTGAACCTAGCAATATAATTTTATATCTGGCAGGTTGACTTTCACCTTGCGCCAATACAATATGAACATTTTTATTTTCCAAAAAACAAGAATAAATATACACATCAAGATTATTATATTTATAAGAAGGTTCTGGATCATCATGAAATGTCAAAGTCCTAACTCCAGAAATATTACTTACAATTTCTTTTTTTAATGAGTTATCGACATCCCAAAGAGGTGTTGCGTTTATATTCCTGAATTCAATCTCAACATTTAAATATGGAATATGTATTTTTTCTGAAAAATCATAAAAACCATTCTCTTTCCCATCATATAAATTTTTTCTAGGTTTGAAGTTATAAAATTTCAGGTTCATAAATTTCATATCTCTCTAATTTTATTTTCGGCCAAAAGTTGGCTTATAGATTTTGATAGTTCATATTGTGTTCCTCCCCCTGGCTGATCAAACCAAGGGATAGCAGGTCCTGCGTCCGCATGTACCGGTGCAATCACTTCATATGTTTTATATGGTTTATCTAACGTATCCAATGGTAAAGCTCGACTTTCGAAAGATGCTCCAGCAGGGGATACAAAGGTTCCTCGGTCACTGAAAGTACCATTGTCGATACGCCCGCCATATCTATCGATCTTAGTACCAGGTTTCAGAGTTATCGGCGTTGCCTTGATGAACCCTCGGTTTGGAGGCCATGCTCCAGCGCCCATGAAGGACTCTAAGCTTTGCCAGTCTTGATTTTTCCATAATTTATATGCTTTAGAAGCATCTGCACGTGTTTTGAAAACACCTCTAGATTTTGATTGAAATCCATTCCATTCGTTTTGACACCTACTCAACCCCCACGGATCCACCCACCCCAGCGCGTTCGGCGCATACTGGTAAAGGTTTATCCCCCCCGCCAGCCATATCGGGTCCTGCTGCGTAAACCTTCCGCAGTCCGGGTCGTAATACCGGAACAGATTGTAGTGCAGCCCTGTCTCACGGTCCAGGTATTGCCCCTGCATACGCAGGTTCTGGGAATATCCTGATACCTGCGTCTCGCTTTCCCGCAGCAGTTTGCCCCAGGCGCTGTTCACCCCTTCCCAGCGCACCTGCCCTTCGCTATCCGTCATCCGCTCCGGCGTGCCGTTGGGCTGACAGTGGAACCAGAAGATTTCCGGGGCATCAACGCCGTCAATACGAGCCAGCGGATCGTAGCTGTCCTGATCGCTGTAGACGTAGGTCAGCGGCACATCCCCGTGCACCTCCTGCAACAGCCGGAACCCTTCCCAGACAAACCGGGTGGTGACTGGGTTACCGGTTGGCTGTCCGCCCACCATCTGGCGGCGCGTTTTGCTGATGCGTCGCCCGAGCGGGTCATAGCGGAAGCTGACCTGCGTCTGCGGCCTGTTGCGGTCCCGCGGCTGGCTTATGACCTCCGTCAGGCGGTGCTCGCCGTCGTAGCGGTAGTGCCAGCGGGTCTGGCCGTTATCTTTCTCCACGGTGCGGCCGTGGATGTCATAGCGCCAGCGAATGCCGTTCAGCTGCGTCAGGCGGTTGTGCGTGACCTTCTCAGCCGAGCCTTCAAGCGGGTTACCGGCAGCATCCCAGCGCCACTGCTCCTGGCCGGGCAGCGTGCCGTCCTGAACCAGCAGACGTCCGGCGCTGTCGTACTGCCAGCGGTACCAGCTGAACGGGTTATCGTCCCGCTCTTCGCGGACCAGGTTATTGCGATAGTCGTAATCCCAGCGGCGGGACCAGCGGCGCGGCGACGGGCGCTGGGCATTGCCGGTAAAGACGTCCCGGCGATGCAGTCGGCCAAGGCGGTCGTATTCGCTGCGGGTGGTCAGCAGCCCCTGGGTACGGCTGGTTTCACGGTGGAGTTCGTCGCGGGTAAAGTCGGAGACCGACAGCTTATCAAGCGCGATGCTGAGCAGATGCCCGCTGCCGTAGTAGAACTGTTTCAGCTCCCGACCATCGGGCAGCGTGACGGAGGTGCGGTTACCCAGCGCGTCATACTCCCACGCCAGCTCCCCGTGCTCGCCCGTTTCGCGCGTGACGCGCCCGAGCGCGTCATACTCAAACACAAGCTCCTGCTCGGCCTCGGCACTCCAGGCATCGGCTGAAAGCGCGGGATGCAGCCCAATCCGGCTCAGAAGGCCGGACGGGGTGTAGTGGTAGCGGGTCTGCCCCTCCGGCGTGGTGCGGGCGACCAGCTGGCCGCTCGCGCTCCAGGCGAAGGAATGGGTAATGGCCTCCGGATGTCCGGCGGCAAAGGTGCGCGCTATCGTACGCCCGCAGGCATCGTAGCGATACTGCGAGGCCACGCCATCCAGCCCCACCTCTTCCAGCAGCAGCGAGTCTGCGCCCCAGCGGAACTGATACGCTTCGCCGTTTTCGTTTTCCAGGGCAATCAAACGCCCGCGGCTGTCCCAGCGGCGGCGCACCTCTTCACCCTGCGTATTGCGGGTGGCGGTTAAGCGCCCTGCCTCGTCGTATCTGAACTCGCTCTCTTTCCCGTCGGCGCCCGCATGCTTCACCGGCAGACCACGTTCGTTCCATTTGAGCGACTCGGTCCACCCTTCCGGGCGATCGAGCTGCACCGGACGCCCCGCGGCGTCGTAGCGGTAACGCGTCTCTTCGCCGTCGGCGCTTATCTCAGCCACCAGCCAGCCCAGCGGATGATAACGGTATTGTGTCACACGGCCCGAACAGTCCGTCGCACGCACCATCTGCCCGGCTTCGTTGTACTCCTGGTAGCGGCTGTTCCCGGTGGCATCAACTTCTTCCACAACCTGACCAAACTCGTCCCGACGCAGCAGCGAGGTCTGCCCCATCGGATCCACAACGCGTTTCAGCCCGTGATGTTCGTCATACAGGAACCGGGTGGCGCTACCGTCGGCTTCGATGATGGACGCCGGAAGCGCACGGTGCTCCAGCCAGGTGGTGGTGCGGGTATTGCCGTCGGCGTCAATCTCCTGCACCCGGTTGCCCATCTCGTCATAGACGAAGGTAACGGCATTACCCAGCGGATCGATGCGACGCGTGAGGAGTTCGTTGTCATCCCACTCGTAGCGCCAGTTCTCACCGCGCTCGTCAACGTAGCGAACAATCAGGTTTTGCGCGTTCCAGTAATGCTTTCGCGTCTGACCGTCGTAGTGATCGACGGTCGTCAGCCCGGCGGCTAAATCGTAGGTAAAGCGACAGCCGTCGCCGGTGCTGGTGCGATTTTCCACCACGCGCCAGTGGTCGAATTTTTGCCAGCGGTATTCGCTCTCCAGCCCGCCCGGCAGACGGTGCCAGACCATCAGGCCATCATCGTTATAACGGTATTCACGGGTAACCACGCCGGAGGCATCCGTTGCGCTGGCCAGCTGGCCGCGCGCGTCGTACCCCCACTGCATCAGCGGCCATGTCTGGTTGCCGTCAAAATGGCTGGCAGCGGTAACGCGCTGCGGGAAACGTTCATCGTCATAGCGCAGGGTGACATCGATCGCTCGCGGCTCATCGTGCAGACCGACCAGCCGCCCGTGCTCATCCCATTCAGTCAGCAGCGCGTTGCCGTATTCGTCGCTGAGGGAGGCCAGGCGCAGGATGGAGGGGTTAGCGCGGGTCGGTTTATACAGACGCCACACCGCGCCGTCATCGTCGGCAATCGCCACGTCGCCGCTCTCATTGCGGCGGATGATAATGCCTTCGCTGATGCTGTAAAACGCGCGGTCGACCGGCGGCAGCTCGAAGCTCAGCTCGCGCCCGGTTTCATCGAACCAGGTGGCATTGTTTTCTTCCAGCGTCAGATAGCTGTCAAAGGTGGTAGCCCAGCCCAGGCCAAACAGCCCTTCGCGGGTGGTCAGGCTGTTGTAGCTGCGCTGCCAGCGCAGCGGAAAGCGCCCCGGCAGCGAGAAATCGAGTTCGTCGTCGTCATTCAGCACCTTCACGCCGGTAGCGGCGTGAACCGGGTGCGAGGAGCCGAACACGGCGTTGACGGCCATATCAGCCAGCATCCCGCCACCGGCAGCAGCCAGCGCACAGGGCATGTTTTTCAGGATCTTGCCCGGACGCCCGCGCAGCAGGGAGAGCGCAATCATCCCCAGCGCCAGACCCGGCGTTTTGCCGCTTTTGATGTCGCGGACCGTGAGCGTGTCGCCGCCAATGATCACGTTCGGGGATACGTCGTCGGAAACGGTGCCCTCGCAGGTGGTGCGATCTTTTGCGCGCACCGCAGGCTGTCCGTTGATGAAGACGCTTTTCGAGCCTTCCGCCAGATACTGCGGCCCGGAGTGCTTATCACACGCCACCTTGTCTTCTTCCAGTGGCGAGGTCCCTGCGGCAGCAGAGGCGACGCTCGGCTGCCACATCTCGCTGCCGAACTGTCCGGCAGCGGAGAGCAGCATGCCCGCGTAGTCGGCAAAGCTGCCCGGCGACTGCGGCTCAGGGGACGGGGTATCGGCAGGCGTTAACGTCCCGGCGGCGCGCGCAGCGGGAAGTTTATTTGTCAGAACATTGCTCGAACCGGTGGTGATTTTGCCCGCGGGCGACGGCGGGAAAAGCGCGTTACCCAGCCCTTCAGCGGCGTTGCTGATATCGTCGGTGATCCCGGCGACGTTCGCCAGAACCCCACCAATAATGCCGCTCAACAGACAGCTGGAGCCAATTGCCGCCACGCCTGCTGCTGCTGCCCCGGCTCCCAGCAGTGGGGCCGCAACGGTCGCTGCCGCGCCCACCGCCGCGCCAATCACCGCATAGGCAGCGCCTTCCGCCACAATGCTGGTAATATCAGCAAAAATGCTGGAGTGAATAATCTCGTCGCCCTTACGGGCCGCGTTGTTATCGCTCATGCCTTACACATTCCGGTTGTCGTTTAGCGTCAGACTCTGCTTCAGTGCGCTCCAGCGCGCCTCGTCCTCTTCCGTAAAGGCTTTTAAGGCCGAGAGGGTAAAAATCATCAGTACCGGTTTGCCTGGCGTCTGCACGGCCAGCTGTTTTTGCCACAGGCGCTGGCCGTTACGGTCAAAGGTGGTCTCAACTTCAACCCCATCAATGTTGCCGGCAGACCCGGCTTTTACGTGCTGAAATTCGCTCTGGGCGATCTCACCCATCTGAGGACGCAGCACGTCCCACTGGCGGTGAAACTCTTGTTCGTAGTCGCTGCCATCCGGGATAACGCCGCGGCTGACCACCACGGACAGCCCGCTTTCGTCATCGCGAATGATGTTCATGCTGTTGTCCTGCCAGGCGGCAGGAAAAAGGGTAAAGGAACCTTCCTGGAGGGTGTATTTCATCGGTGAACTCGCGTCTAAAATTGCTAAAGGGTTTTACGTGCCGCCACGGACAACCCGGCGGCAGACAGAAAGCGGTTACTCTTCCGGGGGCGTAAATTTCTCCTGCACCGCCGCATCAATATCCCCTTTATGCCCTGACCCCGGCGCCGTTGTGCCCGGTTGGGTGCCCGACGTATTCAGGTGCAGCTTGCCGCCCGTGGTGATATAGCCGTCCCCTTCAACGAAGAAGTTGAACTCTTTGCCGATCAGGTTAATTTTGCCGTTAGCGTTAAGCTCAATAGCACTCTCGCCCGAGACCAGCCGCAGCTTCGTCCCGGAAGCAATAACATACTGCTCTACCGCCGCATCCAGCTTGCCTTTACCCGTCAGGATCTCGGTTCCGCCTTTCACGGCCTGGATCTGATTAGCTTCCACGCGATGCAGCTCATTTTTCTTCACGTAATGGCTGCGCGCGCCGCCAACGCTGTGCGTTTCATCATTCTTGACGCTGGTGTCCATGTTGCGCTCGGCCTGGATCCACACCTGCTCTGCGCCCGCCTTGTCCTCAAAGCGCAGGGCGTTGGCGTTGTCCACTGAACCGTCTTTCGTGCGGCTCATAAAGCCCATCTGCGTCGCGGCAGCCGGCAGCGCCCACGGCGGCATGCTTGCTTCGTTATAGACACGACCAGTGATAATCGGACGGTCCGGGTCGCCGTTGATAAAGTCCACCACCACCTCATCACCGACGCGCGGGATCTGCACCCCGCCGTAGCCCTGGCCCGCCCAGGCGCTCGACACGCGCACCCAGCAGGAGCTGGTGTCATCGCCTTTCGCCAGACGGTCCCAGTGGAACTTCACCTTCACCCGGCCGTATTTGTCCGTCCAGATACTCTCGCCCTGCGGCCCGACCACTTTCGCCGTCTGCGGGCCGTAGGTGCGCGGCCACGCCGTGCTCTGCGCCGGACGGTAGGACACCGACGCCGGGATAACGGTGAAATCGGTGCGGTGAATGGTTTCCCCCTCACCGCTCGCGTAGCGGTTCTCCTCGAAGTGGTAACCCGCCGCCGTCACCAGATACTCGCCGTTGTCACTGAAGAACGGCGCGTTGGTCAGGGTAAAGATGTGGCCCGGCGCAATGCCCGCCGCCGTGGCCGTCGCCTGAATCTGCTGATGCTCCACCTGCCAGCGCTCCTGACGGATTCGGGCGTAGAACTCCGCATGGCCTGTCTCCACAAAGCGGCCCGGCCAGTCGTACACGTCGATGCTGCCCGGCTTCGGGGACGCCGGGTTCTGCTGCGCCTGGAACAGCCACGCGTTCGGCTTGCGGAAGTCATAGTCGTCGAGGCTGTATATCCCCGGCGTGACGCTGTCCTCCAGCGCCCACTGGCTGATGCCCTCTTCATCCGTACTGCCGCCGGACGGCGTCTGATGGTAAGGAATGACCTCATAGCCGCTGAACGGCTGGTGCTGGGTGGCGGCGTCGGTCAGTACCAGAGTGTGTTTGTCGGCCTCGTGGCTGAAGTAGTACGCAATCCCCTCCAGCTCCATCAGGCGGCTGATAAAGTCCAGGCTCGATTCCTGATACTGCACGCAGTAGTCCCACACCCGGTAGCTGCCGGTAAGTTTGTCTTCGAGGTTAACCTGATGCTCACCCAGCAGAGTTTTGACAATCTGCGGTACCGTCTGGCCCTGGAAGATACGCAGGTTACGGTCGCGCTTCATCGGCCACAGGTCCGGCTCCACCGTCAGCTGGTACACCGCGTAGCGGGTGCCCGTCAGCTCCACGGCGCTCACCGCCACGCGCGTCACCTTGCCGTTGATATAGCGGGAAGTGAGCAGGTTCTGCGTCGGGATGGTCACCGTGACCGGCTGGCCCAGCAGCTTGCTGCGGTCAATGCGCGCGTCCGTACCAAGCAGGGTCAGCGTCAGCGCGAACGACTCGGACATCGCCTCACGGCCGGAGAGTTTCCAGAACAGCAGCCCCTTCACCGGGAGCTGGACGGTAATTCGGTTGAGCATAATCTTTATTCCAATATGGACTCATCTCAGTGCCAGAAGTTAACTCAGCGTCAGTGCGCAAAGCGGAAACGCTGTTGATGTGATAATGAGTAGCTAAAAGATTTACTTCCCTTGCCACAAATAAAAAAAATTTCCCTGTGGTTTCATTTAGATAATGAAACATTAATGTCGTGCTTATTTAAGCCATAAACCTGAAAACATAAGTATGCTTCCCAGGGAAACTGCACTTTTAGCAACAATAAGTAAGCCAGGTGCAGCGACGCGTGTTAAAGACGATACTTTTTCATAATTTTCTGCGTTGTATCTTTTGTGCCCCCCCATAATCCCGGAAAATAACGTGCACAGCAGGGCTACTGTGACCTTTAATCCCCAGACGCACAGGAAAGACATGGATAAGATGATCGAATAATGTTTGGCCGTTGCGACGGAAAATAATGACATTGACTGAGCAAGCCATTTCAACGTAAAGCCAATGACGACTGTAGCCACTAGCACCAGAATGAACATCAACCCCGCCAGGAGCCATTGTTTTTTGTTAAATAAATCTCTTCCATTCCAGATTAGCGCTAGCGTCCAAATCATAAAGAGAATAAAGAAAAACCAATGCATCACAACATTCCCCATTTACACATTTTAATCTCCTATAAGGACTGTAGGACTGCAAATGGGTAAGTACTTACGATATCTATCAACATATTTTAATAATACATTCAAATTAGTATGTAAATCAACCACCATTCACCCATGATAAAAATATATTTAACATTAAACCCTAAAATTCATTAGGATATTTCATCTTGAGATTTTGTTGCTTTATTTTGTAATTGGCGTCAACCTCATGCGGCAGCCTAACCTTTAACCCTCGGCGGATTTGATCCACAATAAACCAGGCATCAGACAACCTTTCAAAAAACAACTCATCACAATTATCAAACTCCTTCACTGCATACATACCGAAAGTCATTTTCCATAATTTCGCCTTGTCCTTTTCCTTGCCTTCGATTAAATCCCGTAGAAATAATAATTGTTGTACAATAGAGTCGTACATTTGTAAAAGAGGGGCATGGGGATTGAGATTTTTTACCTCAGCATATCTCTTTTTTGCTAATATTAATGCTTTATCAACATAATTTAGAGCTGTCATTTCATTCATTATATGGAGGAAAAATATCACGCTTAGTGGTAAACCATTATGTCCCACCACCTTCTGTCTGGAAAGGTTTGTCTGGTACAGACCAGGTGTCCAAGGCTGGTGTGGCATTACTTCGAAGCATTTCTACTTTTTGTTGCGCCTGATAAGCTTTTACTTCTTTAGGAACAATTAACCCCGTATCCCTGACCTGTCCTTCTGGGTTAATGCCAAGTTTTATGGCAGGGGTCGATTCGTCAAGTGAATACCAGTTTCCTTGCCAATTACCTGGGGATTGATTCTGATAGGCTATTTTATCTTTATTGATTGTTTCAATTGTCACACTCTGCTCAAGATCTATACCGGTGCGATAAGCTGGTATTTTACTTACTTCAACAACCTGAGAACGCATAAAATCATCAACAATTTTTTTATTTGCACGGATATTAATATCTCTATTAAGATCGCCCGTACGTCCAAATGGTACGACACTGACGCCGGGATAACGGTGAAATCGGTGCGGTGAATGGTTTCCCCCTCACCGCTCGCATAGCGGTTCTCCTCGAAGTGGTAGCCCGCCGCCGTGGCCTGTCTCCACAAAGCGGCCCGGCCAGTCGTACACGTCGATGCTGCCCGGTTTCGGGGATGCCGGGTTCTGCTGCGCCTGGAAAAGCCACGTGTTCGGCTAACAAAACATTAGGTACAGACATAGAAAGAGGCACGGTACAATACCCGTGCCCGATGACTAATATAATTATAAAAAATTATCCTATGGAGCTCTATCGAACAGTTCACCTGCCATTTTGGCGATACGTTCGTGCTGTACGAGTTTGCTTTTCCACTCCTGCGGAATACCGGAATAACCATATAATGCTCCTGCGATTTGTCCCGCTGTCGCCGCAACGCTGTCAGCATCATCAGCAAGATTGGCGGCCAGCAGAATCGCATCCCGAAAGTTATCAGTATTCCATACGGACCACATCGCGGCCTCAAGCGTATCGATAACATAACCACTTGAACGAATCTGATCGCGAGTTTTTTGCTTATATTCACCCACGTTGATAATCATTACACGTGGCTGTAGCGGCATGACGTGAGGAGAAAAAACAAAATCCTTATTGCTACCGTTAATCATATGCACAAGTAAATAACTTAAATACTGTGTGCTATTTATTGCTTCCGCGGCTCCGTGCGTTGCTATACTTTGTTTTTTAGCCTCATAAAACGCTTTACTTAATGACTTTCTAAAAAAAATAGAGACAGGTGCTTGTCTGATAATGGAAGCATTACCTGCAGTTTCTGGCGCAGTATTACCGCTCCATCCAGGACCAACAGTTAAATATTGCTCTAAAGCATACCGAGTTGTATTGCCTATATCAAAACAGACGCCATTTGAACTATTATAACCATGCTGATACCATTCCAGTAGTTTATTCCTGAAGCATATAGTATCAGCATCACCTTTCTCAAGAAGCGTTTCCGCAAGACATAATGCCATGGATGTATCATCCGTCCATTCACCTGCGCGGAGTCGAAATGGCCCACCACCTGTCATATCTTTGACATGTGCTTTGTCACGAGGTAAAAATTCGAGCGTCGTACCAATAGCATCTCCAACAGCAAGACCTATAAGCGCACCGACAGCACGATCGCGTGATTCCGCGAGTGAGATGTTACATTGTGGTGTTAAGTCCCATTGTTCTTGTACATTACTATTCGAGGATGATTCTAAGGGCTTATTATCATAAGTATACTGCATCCTTCGCTGAACCAAAGGGCTGCTAACGGGTAAGTATTGTCGATATTTGTCCACATACTTTAGTAACGTATTTAAATCACTGTGCAGATCGATCATTATAATTCCTTATATGTAAGCGCGGTTTTACCACCAGCATCAACACGCTCAACAACTTCAAATTTGGTACCTGGTTTGAAAAGCACTTCAGTTTCAGTTCCTTTATATTCAGAAAGAAAATCAATAGGCTTACCCGTTTTACCATTTATCGTAATGGTGGTATCTCCTGAAAAAGGAACTTTCTGATCGGTGCTCATAAATGCTGGGTCAGAAACAATACTACCCACCTGATTTTCCATTAGTACGTTTTCAGGTAACGTCGCGCCTCGATATGTTAACCCCTCATAGGAAGGAAGCTTATCAAGAGCGCTAGTAGCGTGATCCGCAAAAGCTTGAATTTCTGGTGTAAGTTCAGTCTGGCCTCTTAGCGCATTGTTAACCATCGGATAGCCTTCATTCGTAGTATAACCGTAAAGAGCCCCTACCTCATCATCGGTTAGCAGAGAGGAGAGTCGTTTATCCCCTTGTTCAGCAAGTTGTCTTCCCTTCGTTACCCATGTATTCGCCAGGTCTTTACCTACAGCCTCGGATAAACTCATCTTCGGTTTATTTAAAGCTGTAGCGCCTAATGGACTTGCTTCGACAGGTCTAACTGCCGGTATTTTACCAGCCCGCCACGCATCAAACCGTGCCCCGCCTTTAATGCCAGCCCCGCCGCCGATAACAGAGCCGATCAGCATCCCCCATTTCTGACCGTCGCTACCTTCGCCAAACAGCATTCCCCCCGCATAGCTACCAACAGTGCCGCCGCCCATCGCACCGAGGGTACTCAGAAGTGCGATTGCCGGACTGGCCAGCACCGCCATCGCTCCGGCACCAACGGCGAGCATCGTCCAGTTTACCCATTCAGGGATTTCAGGACTTATTTCATCGGTCTGAACTTTGCTTCCACCAATAATAACATTACGCGATCCCTGACTAATCTCGGCGCTGCAAGTCAACTTATCGCCAATGCGGGAGGCGGGAAAGTTGTTGATGTAAACTTTTATCGATCCTTCCGCAACCCGTTGCAGGCTACCGCTGTGCTCATCACACTCTCCGGCTGACAGATGCGCGCGGATAGCCTTTCGGCTGTTGATAAAGACATTGGGTGAACCTTCTTTTAGCGTACCGGTAGTATGGCGTGGAGCCCATGACATACTGCCGAGGAGCTCACCCAACCCACCCGCAGCACATGCCCCAGCCGCAACGGCAGAAACAGCAACCAGCGCGGTCCCTCCGGTCACGACAACGGCAGCTGCGCCCAGAATTGCCCCACCAACCAATCCTGCGATCATCCAACCTTTTGAGGCTGTATGAGCAATCTCATCATCTACGCGTGCGGCCAGACATTCTGACATAACTATTCGGCTCGCTGTGCCATCAGATACCCACGTATCCGATCGGGTGTATTAAGTTGGTCAGAACCAGAGACCTGGCGGCATACGGAAAGCTGTGAATGTAAGTGATGTGACTCGTCTGCGAAAGTCGTCCACAGCGCGTAACGAAGGGGTTGGCTGCCCGGAACGGGTGCAATACTGAGCGGTTTACCCTGTTTTTCAAAAAGCAAATACTGCCCCTCTTTCGCCCGCTGAAGCGAAAGATGTCCATAAAGTTCCTGAATGTTTTCAAAAACACTAAGTACCTTACTCTCAACATCAAGCGCAAAAAATGGCCCCAGGCTGTCGGCAGCGAGCATTTCTTTAGTTTCGGTCAGAGCTGGTTTGTGGAATTTAATACTGCGAATAATTTCCCGGTATTGATTATGATAATAATCGCTAAATTCGCCCGGACATGTGCCAATATAACACACCAGCTTTTGTCCGCCAGGATGGTCACCGAGCAAAATCACCGTCTGCTTCTGAAAGATGGCTGAGTTATCATTTTTAAATTGATAAAAAAGCTCTACCGCCGGGTGACCATCAACAGAAGTCATCTGAGAGGATTCAAGACGAAAATCGGGCACCGTGATTTCCAGCTCTCGTACCAGGCGAGTTGCCGCATCATGAACTTTATCTTCATGTTTAGCACTCGCACGAGAAACAACAAAAGTAAACTCGCTTGCTCCATTATCACTCAGGGTAAATAAATTCATTGTTCTGTCTTTAAATACATCGGGTAAGGCGAGAGTTGCTTCCTGAAGAATATATTCGGCCATTCTGATCACTCTTACTTATTGGCATTAATTACAAAAAAACCATCTACTTCCTGCTGGATTTCACCCTGAAGGGATGCGCCAGGCGGAACGATGACGTTTCGTCCATCATCAGGGTTCAGGTGCAACTCGCCGGAAAGTGTATTAATTTGTGCAGTCTGTTTTGCAGTAAAGTTAAAGTTATTACCAATGATATGAACGCTACCGTCTTTGGATAGCTCAAGGGCACTCTCACCACATTCCAGTCTCAGTGTATTCCCTGCGGAAAGTATAAAGTTGTTAACGACTTTATCGGTTCGACTCTTACCCGTCAGGCATATCACATCGCCTTTAATCCCTGATTTCTGGTTTTTCGCTACCCGTAACATTTCATCTTCACCAACAAACTGGGTACGATTTTTTTCAGTAGAATGCGACTCGTCGTTTTTGACGTTAATATCCAGATTCCGCTCGGCCTGGATCCACACCTGCTCTGCGCCCGCCTTGTCCTCAAAGCGCAGGGCGTTGGCGTTGTCCACGGAGCCGTCCTTCGTCCGGCTCATAAAGCCCATCTGCGTCGCGGCAGCCGGCAGCGCCCACGGCGGCATGCTTGCTTCGTTATAGACACGACCAGTGATAATCGGACGGTCCGGGTCGCCGTTGATAAAGTCCACCACCACCTCATCGCCGACGCGCGGGATCTGCACCCCGCCGTAGCCCTGGCCCGCCCAGGCGCTCGACACGCGCACCCAGCAGGAGCTGGTGTCATCGCCCTTCGCCAGACGGTCCCAGTGGAACTTCACCTTCACGCGGCCATATTTGTCCGTCCAGATACTCTCCCCCTGCGGTCCCACGACTTTCGCCGTCTGCGGGCCGTAGGTGCGCGGCCACGCCGTGCTCTGCGCCGGACGGTAGGACACCGACGCCGGGATAACGGTGAAATCGGTGCGGTGAATGGTTTCCCCCTCACCGCTCGCGTAGCGGTTCTCCTCGAAGTGGTAACCCGCCGCCGTCACCAGATACTCGCCGTTGTCACTGAAGAACGGCGCGTTGGTCAGGGTAAAGATGTGGCCCGGCGCAATGCCCGCCGCCGTGGCCGTCGCCTGAATCTGCTGATGCTCCACCTGCCAGCGCTCCTGACGGATTCGGGCGTAGAACTCCGCATGGCCTGTCTCCACAAAGCGGCCCGGCCAGTCGTACACGTCGATGCTGCCCGGTTTCGGGGACGCCGGGTTCTGCTGCGCCTGGAACAGCCACGCGTTCGGCTTGCGGAAGTCATAGTCGTCGAGGCTGTAAATTCCCGGCGTGACGCTGTCCTCCAGCGCCCACTGGCTGATGCCCTCTTCATCCGTACTGCCGCCGGACGGCGTCTGATGGTAAGGAATGACCTCATAGCCGCTGAACGGCTGGTGCTGTGTCGCGGCGTCGGTCAGTACCAGGGTATGCTTGTCGGCCTCGTGGCTGAAGTAGAACGCAATCCCCTCCAGCTCCATCAGGCGGCTGATAAAGTCCAGGCTCGATTCCTGATACTGCACGCAGTAGTCCCACACCCGGTAACTGCCGGTGAGTTTGTCTTCGAGGTTAACCTGATGCTCACCCAGCAGGGTTTTGACAATCTGCGGTACCGTCTGGCCCTGGAAGATACGCAGGTTACGGTCGCGCTTCATCGGCCACAGGTCCGGCTCCACCGTCAGCTGGTACACCGCGTAGCGGGTGCCCGTCAGCTCCACGGCGCTCACCGCCACGCGCGTCACCTTGCCGTTGATATAGCGGGGGGTGAGCAGGTTCTGCGTGGGGATGGTCACCGTGACCGGCTGGCCCAGCAGCTTGCTGCGGTCAATGCGCGCGTCCGTACCAAGCAGGGTCAGCGTCAGCGCGAACGACTCGGACATCGCCTCACGGCCGGAGAGTTTCCAGAAAAGCAGCCCCTCAACCGGGAGCTGGACGGTAATTCGGTTGAGCATAATCTTTATTCCGTAATGGTTTATGCTGGGAACGTTTATGAACGTAAAGCTAATTTCGACGAGGTGGTTTTGGATTGATGCAATGCTGGGTTGATTTGTCTGGAGGTACGAACTTTCGTATTTATAAATCCAAAGAGTGCAGGCTTATGGAAACTCCGGAAAAAACCTTATCTCTGGCTTTTATGACAGTTGTGCAATCACTTAACCGGCGCAGGTGGCCACACGCCCCCTTTCTGAATAAGTTTCTCTTTTATTTCATTTAACTTCTCGTATTGCTCGCTGCCTCTATCAAGTCCACTCAGCGCGTCCGCAAGCGCATTGCTCATTGACCAGCCATTTTTAGCCTTAACTGACGGGTCCGCTCCACGATCGAGCAGTAACAAGACATGATCGTAAGCCTGGTTATCCAGCGCATCAAACACCAGCGTTTTACCCAGTGAATTGGTTGCATTGACGTCAGCTCCGCTATCGAGCATGGCTTCCAGCGTCTCTGTATTTTTCGCTTTTAGCGACTGGAAGATGATGGGTTCGTGGAAGACCTTATCTTTCACATTGGGCGAAAGGCCACCGTCCAGCATAGCGTTGATCCAGTCTGCGCTGTCCCCCTTCAGGGCAAATTCGGCAGGGCTGCTTTTTCCCTGCGGTCGAGGCTGGAGCGGATCTGCGCTGGCCTTAACAAGCAACGTAATCACCTTTAAATGGGGCGATGTTTTTTTATCATTAATCGCGTTGCCGATGGCCCAAAAAAGCAGGGTCATATCCTGCTTTCCCGGTTTATTAAGATCGCTTTCTGGTGCAAGCGTCTTCACCGCGTCGACATCACCTTCTTCAATCGCTTTCGCCAGTTCAAGCTGCTGACCGCTGAAGTAGTCCTGTGGATTAAGGTCCATATCCTGCTTACACCCCTGAATCATGAATAAAAAACATAACGCGACAAAAGCCATCAACCGTTTTTTCACAATCGACTCCCGATTATCGAAATATCCTCGTCCTTCTGTTGCTCTATGCAATCAATCGCCTGATTAATCCCGTGGCGGTCCAGCGCGCTTCCGGTTCCACCGGGAAGATCGTGGGGTATTCCGGCAGCATTAGGGCTCAGCGCAGAGATTTCCTCTTTGAGGATCCACGAAGGGACATGCCCTTTCATCGTTTTCAGATCCTCCCAGGGGTTAACTTCCTGAATCTTCGTCAGCAGCTCACCTTCAACCCGATAAGCCTGGATATTATCCGTACTGCCTAATATCTTACCGCCGTATTTTTCTACGGTTCCGGCATTCAGGCCGGCGGCGTTGAACGTCCACCCCGCTTTCCCGCTGCCCATAGAGGTTGCAGAGGCGAGGCCACCGCCAAGGGAATGACCGGCAATATCAATATTCTGGCCTGACCTTGCCAGCTCCTTACCGATACTCACGGCCTTTTTATAATAATCTGAAGCCATACCCATGCCCTGTGAGAAGTTATTCGACCAGTCAGCCCCGTTTACCACCGGCGCCAGCTCCCCTTTGGTCAGTAAAGAGGAGACATTATCAGACAGAGAGGCGAAACCAGGCTCGCGCGATCCCCTGAATACCAGTGTGGGGTTCATATCTGTACCAAACACTTCCGGCTTCGGTTGATAGACGCGCGCCAGAAAATTGGGGGACGTATCATCGTCAAAGAGCATTGATTTGTTCAGCCCGAACTTTCCTAACAGCGCATCGTCATTACTGATATCCGTCCACCCCTCCGGCACGCCCGGTGTGGTTTCCAGCGGGTTCACAGTCTTATAAATATTTTCCGCAAGCTTCGCTTTTTCCACCGCGATATTATTCGCCGCCAGACGCTTCGCGGCGATCTGGGCATCCGGATAAAGGCTATTGCTCCCCTTCGCAATCAGATCTTTACGCGCCTGCCAGCGCTCTGCTTTGGTCATCTTCTGAAGCTGCCCGGCATAGGTTTTACCGTCCTTGCCCGGAGTAGGTTCATCCGGCATCTGTGCCGTTTTAGATTTCACCACCTGTTTTGGCAGTACCGTTGGCGCAGGGCGAGATCCGTACGTTCTCACCATGGTTTCGTAGCGGTCGACAATCGTACTCACCGGATACCAGCCCAGGCCGACCAGCGAGGCAGCCTGGAGTTGTCCTTTGGCATTGATGTAAAAAATTTCCGTTACTGATGACCAGTCACGAAAACTTTCGTCAATGGCAACCACTCTGCCCATCTCTAAATCCTGCGCGATCAGCGTGCGGGTATCGCGCCCGGACTGATAAGGATTCGCACCGGTGATCGTGCGCAACAGATCGTAGCGCGTGAAGAGCGAGCGCAGCGAATGGTCGGGAACCGACATAATCCACTGTCCGGCAACGGACGGGCGGATTATTTTCGCAAACAGCGCTGGCGAGACGTTCTCGTGGAACAGATAGACAAACTTGATGTTATACATTCGCTCCGTCCTGTTACCCGCAGGCTTACGGATTCACCAGCCAGGTGCCTGGCTTCGCAATATCCAGCGTCTGGGTACGCGTTCTTCCATTGCCTTCCAGTTCAATGCGGGTCTCGCCCGCAGGCAATTTCAGCGATGCGTAACCGTTATTGCCCGGACGCAGCGCTTTAGACTCGCCGTTCACCTTCAGCGTCTCGCCATCAAGCATGCGGATGTAGACCAGCGCGACCGGGCTGGCGTCGACAGGCGGCGCACTCTGCTGCGCCGTAGCAGGTGGCGCAACCGGCTCGCTCACGTCTGCCGTTGCCGGTCTGGTTTCCGCCTGGGCGGAGGTCTCAGCCGGAGGGTTCACGGCAGGCGTTTGCGCCGTCTGCGCTGGCGTTTCCTGACTGTCGCCGCCGAACAGCATCGCACCGGCAACCACCCCAACCAGCACGCCCGCGGCCACCAGCCCCGGAAGCTTGTAACGTCGCCAGTCCAGCGCGGAAGCAGAGGTCTCCTCTTCCACCGGCACCAGCATCGTGCCGGTCTTCTTCGCGGTAAGCACCTCGTCGATACCGGCGACGGGCATCTCGATCAGCGCCGCGAACTCCTCAATGGATTGCGGACGGTCTTCCATATGCAGCGCCAGCGCCTTGTCGATGGCCTGTAGCAGCGGGATGGAATAGCCCTGCGGCATCAGCTCCACCAGCGGTTTGCAGGTGTCCTGAATCGAGCGCACCACGCTGACCGGTGGCGGAGAGCCTACGATAAGGGTGCGCAATACGGCGCCGAGCGCGTAGATATCCGTCCACGGCCCCTGCTCGCTTTCATTGTCGTCGGTATACTGCTCGATAGGCGCGAAGCCCGGACGCAGCATGGTTTCCGTCTCATCCGAGAGATTACCGATGGTGCGGCGCGCCGATCCGAAATCGAGGAGCACCGGCAGGCCGTTATCCTGAATCTGGATGTTATCCAGCGAGATGTCGCGGTGCAGATACCCCTCGTCGTGGATCGTTTTGATGGCGCCGAAGAGCATTGGCAGCATGCGGCGGATCCACGCCTCGTTAATCAGCTCCGGTTTCTCTTCGCGCAGACGCGACAGCGTGGTACCGCTGTAAAACAGCGTCCCCATATAGGCCGTGTCGTTTTGCACCCAGAAACGCAGTACGTGCAGCAGGTTCGGGTGGTTAAAGCGCGCCAGCAGGCGGGCTTCCTGGATGAAGCTGTTCAGACCGGCAGAAAACGCTTTGCCGAAGCGCTCGCTGCGCAGCACCAGCGTCATATCCTCGCCGCGCACGGCGAGGGAGGAAGGCATAAATTCTTTGATAGCGATAGTGCGTTCGAGCTGGTGATCCCAGGCGCGATAGACGATGCCGAATCCGCCGCCGCCAATCACCTCTTTTATCTCAAACTCATTGAAACGGTACCCGACCGGGAGCGCGTTTGGGACAGTCCGATTGTTATCATTATCCGTCATCTTTTACAGTTCTCTTGATGATTATTACGCGGCAAACTGACAGTGGAACTCGCCCTGCTCGCAGGTGACATGCAGACGTCGGTACTGCTCGTCGCTGCGGCTGGCGGTAAGTAAAATCTGGCTCATCTGAGGCAGCAACGTATTGGTCAAAATCGCATCCACCATACGCCCGCCCGACTCAACCTCGGTACAGCGCTGAACAATCTGTTCGACCACGCTGTCGTCAAATTCAGAAATAATGTTGTGATTCTCTTCCAGACGACGCTGAATGCGCCTGAGCTGAAGACGCACAATCTGCCCCAGCATCTCGTCGCTCAGCGGGTAATACGGCACCACCAGCAGGCGGCCCAGCAGCGCAGGCGGGAACACCTCCAGCAGCGGCTGGCGCAGGGCGCCGCTTAACGCGTCAGGCTCCGGCATCAGTTCCGGGTCGGCGCACATGGCTGCGATCAGGTCGGTGCCGACGTTAGAGGTCAGAATAATAATGGTGTTACGGAAATCAATGTGACGCCCTTCGCCGTCCTCCATCCAGCCCTTGTCGAAGACCTGGAAGAAGATCTCGTGCACGTCCGGGTGCGCTTTTTCAATTTCATCCAGCAGCACCACGCTGTAGGGACGGCGGCGCACGGCCTCGGTTAAGACGCCGCCTTCACCATAGCCCACATAGCCCGGAGGCGCACCTTTTAACGTCGAAACGGTGTGCGCTTCCTGGAATTCACTCATGTTGATGGTAATGACGTTCTGCTCGCCGCCGTAAAGGGACTCCGCCAGCGCCAGCGCGGTTTCGGTTTTACCCACGCCGGATGGCCCGCAGAGCATGAATACGCCGACCGGTTTGTTCGGATCGTCAAGCTTCGCCCGCGAGGTTTTTACCCGACGGGCAATCAGATCCAGACCGTGACGCTGACCAATAACCCGCTGGTTCAGCGTGTCGGCCAGATTCAGCACCGCGTCGATCTCATTTTTCACCATCCGGCCCAGCGGGATCCCGGTCCAGTCTGAGACCACCGCAGCCACCACGTTCTCATCCACCGCGGCAAACAGCAGCGGTTCGTCACCCTGTAAGGTCTTCAGCGCCTGCTGCTGTTCTGCCAGCTGACCGCGCAGTTCAGCCGTATCCTCATCACCCGCCGCAAACAGCGCGGCACGCAGACGGATAATCTCCTGTACCCGCGTGCGCTCTTCTTCCCAGCGACGAGCCAGGGCTTCGCGCTGGGTTTCGAACGCGTCACGTTCGGCGGTTAAGGCCGCCACACGCGCCGGATCGCCCGCCCCCACGCGCGCTTCGCGTTCAGCAATCTCCAGCTCCACGTCCAGGGCCGCCAGGTGACGCAGACAGTCTTCCAGCTGGGCAGGCGGCGCGCTCTGGCTGACGGCCACGCGCGCGCAGGCGGTGTCCAGCAGCGCCACCGCTTTATCCGGCAGCTGACGCGCAGGAATATAGCGATGCGACAGTTTCACCGCCGCGCTGACCGCTTCGTCGAGGAGTAAAACCTGATGATGAGTTTCCAGCGGCGACACGGTGCTGCGCAACATCAGCACGGCTTTGGCTTCGTCCGGCTCGTGAACCTGTACGGTCTGGAAACGGCGGGTCAGCGCCGGATCTTTCTCAATGTATTTTTTGTATTCCGCCCAGGTGGTCGCGCCGATGGTGCGCAGTTGCCCGCGCGCCAGGGCAGGCTTGAGCAGGTTAGCGGCATCGCCGGTGCCCTGCTGACCGCCAGCGCCAATCAGGGTGTGGATCTCATCGATAAACAGAATAATTGGCGTGGTGCTGGACTGCACCTCGTTAATCAGCGCCTGGAGGCGCGCCTCAAATTCCCCTTTCATGCCCGCGCCGGCCTGAAGCATGCCGATATCCAGCAGCCACAGCTGAACGTTTTGCAGCGGCTCCGGCACGTCGCCGTCAGCGATACGCAGCGCAAGCCCTTCCACCACCGCCGTTTTCCCGACGCCGGCTTCCCCGGTCAGCAGGGGGTTGTTCTGGCGACGACGCATCAGAATATCGACCATCTGGCGGATCTCTTCATCGCGCCCTACCACCGGGTCGATTTTCCCTTCCCGGGCGCGCGCCGTCAGATCCTGACCATACTGCGCCAGCGTGCCCTGCGCAGCCGGTACTGCCCCGGCAGGCGCGTCCGCAGCGGCGGCGGCCTGCTGGCTCTCTTTGCTGCTGGCGCAAATGGCGTCGAACTGCTCGATCAGCACCTCGACGTTAAGACGGGTGAACTGCGCCGAAATGCTTTTCAGCACGTTAGCCAGATTCCACGTTTTCAGTATGCCGATCAGCAAATGGCCGCCGCGGATGCGGCTGACGCCAAACTTCAGCGAGCCGTAGACCCAGGCGCGCTCGACGGCGCTGTCGATATGCTCGGAAAGATCAGACACAGAACTCGCGCCACGCGGCAGGGCATCCAGCGCCGCCACGATATCGCGTGTCAGCTGCTGTTCATCAAGGGCGAAGTGACGGATGACCTGTTGCAGATCGCCATCCTGCTGCTGCATCAGCTGATGCAGCCAGTGCACCAGCTCAACGTACGGGTTGCCGCGCAGCTTACAGAAGGCAGTCGCGCTTTCCAGAGAGGTAAATAACAGCGTATCCAGTTTGCCGAAAAGCACGGCACGGCTAATTTCTGACATGTTAGTTTCCATTAACAATGATTCGGTATACGGAAGGATTATCGCTCTGCGCGATACACCAGATCGCCACGCGGAACAGGCTGAGGCTGAAGGCCGAGCCAGGTGTTGTACCCTAATCGCCCGGCGCTGCCGAGCGTGGCGCCCTGCACCGCATCGGCGCGCAGGATCACCCGTGTTTCCCATTCAAATTCCACCCCGGCGTACTGTCGCACCCAGTCGCGCAGCTCGGTCACCCACCCTTCGCCCGGCAGAAAACGGTTGTAGTCGTCTGCGCTCAACGGGCCAATCTCGAGCCGGAATTTATGCTGCACGTCGCGTACCGCAATGCCGAGAAAAGCGGACTCTCCCATGCGCGGCATACGACGCCCCTCGCCCAGCTGTGCCTGCTCCCGCGTTGAGAGCGGCATCCACTGAGGGACGTTGGCCACCAGCCTGACCGGCACGTTGAAATAGTTGCGCAGGATTTTCTCCAGCCCTTCCGGGTCCCGCCCGTGGCGGGTCAGGTGCCCGGCGTGAGTAAAGCGGGCGTGCGCGCTCAGGCTGCCTTTCGACATCTGGGCAGGCTGCCCCATGCCAATCAGCGATGCCAGATACCCTTCGAAGCGCCTGTTGTCGTTGCGATCCAGTGAAACGGCAGGCTGCGCGTCCGCCCAGGCGCGGTAGAACAGCAGCGTCAGGCGGTGGTGAAAGAGGTCGGCAAACGCGCTGAGGCTGTGATCCTGATGATGATGAATACGCTCGCGGGCATACTCAGTCATGTGCACCGGCAGCGGGCCGTTAGGACCAAACAGGCCGAAGCTGAGTATGGAAACGTCATGCAGTCCGTTCTCTTCCCGCTGCCGGACCTCAGCAACCGTTGACGGCGCAAAGCCCATTGAAGGCTGCTGACCAATACGCAGCGGCTCAAATTTAGGCAGCGGCGCGCGCCCCAGCGGGTAACGTTCACCGCCCTGGGCATCAATGCGTCTTAACAGCTGGAACAGATCATAGCGCCACGGCGTCTCGCGCACCCCGCGCCAGAACGCATCGGGCAGCGGCGTCAGGCGATGCACGCGCAGCGTTGCAGGGGCAACTTCACTCATACCAGCGCCCTTTTACCCATGCGCGGCGCCCAGTAGCCGATTTCACCACGCTGCTGGCTCTTGAGCGTGAACTCCGTAAAACTGTTGATGGAGACCAGGCGGGCAAAAAGGCGTTCCAGCACGCTGCCGAAAAGCCATGGGCTGGCGCCGGAAAAGGCGCGTTCGTCCACCGTCAGGGTGATGCCGATCCCGCGGGCGAACACCACCGGGCCGGGTTCAGGCACGCGGCGGTGCACCGGCTCCAGCACGCAGTGACGAACGCCATCCACCTGACGGGCAACCGGCGTCTCGGCCAGGTTGGCGTACAGCCCTAACAGCTGACGCAGCGCGGCAGCGCCCTCTTCGTTTTCGCTGTCCATCAGGCTGAGGTAGTTCATTTGCAGCTGGCTGATGAGCCGCCAGGTGCTGAACCCTTCCGCCAGCGCCGGACGCGGCGGCGTCGGGCCTTTACGCAGGGTTAACGCCTTCACCGGCATGGAGTCGGCCATAATAAACTGCCCAAGCTCCTGCTGGAGCATCAGCGGCAGGTCACGGCTGGTGCACAGCACCTCGGCGGAAATGTAGCGCAAATTCTCCTGCCACGGCGCGTGCTGCGCATCCACCAGCGAGACGAAGACCTCCGAGCCGATATAGCCCGTGCGGGTGCCATAGCGCAGCGCGTGTTCGGAGAGAACGCGCTGCTCACGGCGCAGGGAAAAATAGGCGCCGTAGTTGCCCGCGTCTCCGCTCCAGGTACTCCAGAACGGACGAAACGTCTGGTCGTCCCGCTGACCATCGGCGCTGGCATAGATTTTTTTCACGGCATAAATTTCATAATCCAGCGGGCGGATGTTATCCACCACCAGGTGGTATTCATGCTGGCTTTCGCTCAGCTTCTGCCGGGCCGCCACTTTCGGGAACAGGTTGATCACCGGCGTGCAGTGCAGCGCCAGGTGGCTGGCATCCACTACGCGCTCCAGCTGATCGTCGCTCTTGTCGAGCAGAATGAAGATATCAAACGCTTTTTCGTCTTCGCAGCGCTGGATCAGCTTGCCCAGCCCGCTCAGGCTGATGAAACGAAAACGCGCCGGGAACGCAAAGTACTCCTGCAACAGGCGATAGCCGTCGAAGTTGCGCAGATCGTCCGGGAGCAGCGCCTGGTCCGCATCAAAGCCTTCCTGACGCAGGGCGTCAGAAGACAGCAGCTGGCGCTGGGGCTGCTTGCTGACCGTCTGGCAGACAATACCCGCGTGGTGCTCCATCACCAGCTCCAGCAGCTTCAGCGCCTCGATGTCCGGGCCGCTTAAGAAGAACTCCAGGCGGTCAAAATCCAGATGCCCGAGATGCTGCGGGCCATCGCAGGCAATGCGGACCCGCAAGGCGCTGCTGATCCCCCGCTGGCTCAGGCCGAGCTGGGCCAGCGGCAGATCGGCGGGAACGCCTCCCAGTTCGATCCGCTCAATTTTTAACGGCAGCAGGTTGACCTCATGCGCCGTGGTATAGCTGCACGTAACCCCGGTCTTTTTCAGCGCCAGGCTGTCCATCATGGTGCCGCGCGGCACAGTAAAGCCTTTACTCAGGTCGCCCCGGCTGCTGTCGGGCTGAATTTCAGCGATCGCCATCGACGGCGTAGGCGCCAGATAATTTGGCGCAATCATCTCCAGCATACGCTGTGAAAAGCGCGGAAACTCGGCGTCCATTTTCATCTGCACGCGGGAGGTCAGGAAGGCGAAACCTTCCATCAGGCGCTCAATGTAGGGGTCCGCCACTTCGATGCCGCGCATGCCGAGCCGCCCCGCCACTTTTGGGTAGCGCTCGGCGAACTCTGCGCCCATCTCGCGCAGATAGGCCAGTTCACGGTTGTAATATTCGAGCAGTTTGCTTTCCATAATTACCCCGCATCCTTCAGTTCAAAATGGCCGTTCTCAAGATCGACGTCAGTGCGAAAGAGAAACTCCAGCGGATACGGCACGCACCACAGGCGACCTTTGATTTCGATAGACAGAACGTTGTGCAGATCTAACGAGGAGGTATCGGACACGCAGCGAACCTGAAGCCCCTGCGGCAGGATCCGCGGTTCAAAGTTAATAATCGCTTCGGTGAGCTTGCGCTGAATGTCGTGCCATTCGATATCGGACATTCTTTTCCCCGCCAGCGGCGCGACGCCAAAATTCACGACGGAACGGCTCACCTGCGTCAGCCCGCTCAGATCGCTGGAGGCATCGTGGTTGATGGTATTAAACAACCACTGTAAATCCCGCAGGACGTTACGACGCAGCGCGGCGTGGGTAATCAGATTGCTGTTGGCGGACTCGCGTTTTTTTTCCGGATCGTTATCCGTCAGACGATCCAGCAGTGAAGGCTGCATTTTGTCGCGCGCCCCCACTTTCTCCTGCCTGCTGCGGGCCTGCCAGCCGCTGCGCAGCAGATCGCCTTCGCCTGCGGGATTACTCATCCGCACCATCCGAGGTAAATGTCACCAGGCTCAGGGTAAGCAGCGGGCTTTCGCTTTGCTCGCTCAGCCAGGCTTTCTGCCCCATGCCTTCATACAGGGCGCCGTCATCGTCCAGCGGGAGCCACTCGGTGGTGCGCCCCAGCTTAACGCTGTCTGGCGCCCCGTCAGCAAACGGATAACGCGCCGGGATCTGACACACCTGCTCGGTGCCGTCCGTGAGGCGGACCAGCGCATGACGCCACACCAGATCGGTCACGCTGGCCGGAGCCTGAAAACGGATCGCGTCGATGGCGCAGAACGGCACCCAGAAATAACGGCCATTGACCAGGGTTTCACACACCGGCCCCAGACGGGCATCGCCGTCCATCAGCCATTCAAAGGTGTGGCTCTCTTCATTCTCCAGCGTGACCTGCCCGCGGCTTGCCGGGGCCTGTTCGAGTGCCGCCAGGCGCAGCGTTTGCGCTTGCCCGGCGCTTTCGGTCAGCGCCTGGGCTAACGTCGTCAGCCACGGCCACTGCGCCTCGGGCATTGCCGGTCGTACCTCTCCCGCGAACACGCGCGCCCGCTGCTGTTCACCCTGAATGGCCTGCTCCAGCAGCGTTACGGTCGGTTTTGCCTGCGGCTTCAGCGCCAGCCAGCTTTTCAGCTGGGTCAGGGCGCGCGCCCAGTTGCCGCTGAGGATCAGAAACTGCACAAACGCGGCGCGCAGATCGGCATCCGCCGGACGGGCTTTGATATCGGCTTCCAGGCGAAGCAGCGCGTCGCTAATCGACTCGCCCGCCAGACGTTGATAAAGCGTATTCATAGCCCCTCCTTAATTCGCCGCGCGCCAGGCGCCCACTGCCGGATCGCGCAACTGCGGGCGCAGCGTGTCAATCAGAACAACGTTCAGCTCCGCGCCCGGTGCAACCCATGCGCTCCAGATTTTCTTCACCTCTGCGATACGCGCCTGAAGTCTGGCGTCGTCGCTGGCGATCTCACGGGTGATTTCCACCGCCACCGTGCCGTTGCTCTTCCAGCCGTTCAGGGTGCTGTCGTACGGCAGGATCATCCAGCTCTGGTCGCTGTTCTGGGTGCTGAAGACCATGCGCTCTTTGTTGACGGAGGTGATCAGCGCCTTTTCAGGATCGACCGCGTTGTTCAGCCCCATCACCGGGAAGCCGTGAATGTAGGTGACCGGAATCGCTTTCTGCGTCCCGTTACGGTTCTGCGTCACCACGGTGTGGCCGCTGAGCCAGCTGCCGTTGCCGCAGCGGGTGGTGTCGGAATCCGGAATAAACAGCGCTGGCGCGGAGGAACCGCCCTCCCAGAAGGTGCGCAGATGGCAACCGTCCTGAAGGGTGAACTCCTGCCATGGCGTACGATCTGCCGCCACGGTGTGCGTCTCCGGATTCTGGTCAGGCGGCAGCAGCGCGCCTGAGGTGGCGGTCGTTGCCGCCGCCGTTTCCTGCTGCTTCACCACCAGCGCCCAGTCCTGCGCTTTAGCCGCTGTGCCCCGGGCAAGCGTCGTGCCTTCCGGATCGTTAAGCGTCCAGTTCAGGGTATTCAGCTTGCTGCACTGGTGCTCCAGCAGCGAGCCAAGGCGCGGCACGAAGTTTTCCAGCACCGAAACCTCTTTCTTGCCGTTCGCCACGATACGCAGCGCCACGTCCGCCTTACACCAGCTTTGCGGCGTATTGTCTTTAATGTTGTCGATCCAGATATCCAGCTTCTGCGCAGGAGACTGCACGATGCGGAAGTTTTCAGCCTGTGCGGTGGTCGCCACCGTCAGAAGAGCCAAACCCGATAGCCAAAGTTTCATATCAATCCTTGTGTGTCTAATCAGTTCCGCAGGGAAGAAATTGTGCTGCGTCAGAGAGCGTATGCAGCAAAGTGGTGTCCTGAGGGTTGCCCATCCACACCGCCACGGCGGTATAGTTATCCTGAGCATTGCCCTCCTGTTCGGCATTCTTTTGAATGATTTGGTTCATTAAGGTCAGCCACTCCTGTGGCGTATTGACCATGTGCAGCGACTGCTTCATCTGCTCTTCGCTGACGCCGTGCCAGAAACCGTCGGTGCAGAGCAGGAAGGCATCACCGTCCTCAACCTGCACGACATCGCTGTAGCTCGCTTCCGGTCCGCCATTCTCAATACCCAGCGCCAGATACAAAAGGTTGCTGTTGAGATCGTCAGTCTGATGCCCGGCATCTTTCATCTGCTGGACGAGGCTGTGATCGGTGGTGACATGCCACAGCCAGCCGCGGCGAAACAGGTACAGGCGGCTGTCTCCGGCGTGCGCCCAGTAAGCCAGACGGTAATCCCTGTCGATAAACAGGCTGACCAGCGTGGTGCCCATCCGGCGATAGTCCTGCACGGCCTGTTGTTCGCTGAGAATGGTGCGGTTCGCCGTTTGGACGTAGTCACGAATATGCTGCGCATTCAGGTGCTTGTCGCCATCAAAGCGGGAAATAATGCTGTTGCGGGCCAGCTCAGCGGCCACCTCGCCGCCCGGCAGGCCTGCGATGCCGTCACAGACGACAAAGCAGGCTGAACGTTCCCCGATGGTTTCTCCCGTCTGATCCTGGTTGCTGGCGCGCGTCCCCTGGCGGGAGAGAGAAGCCGTTGCGATATTCATTTTTCTTCCGATCCGCTTTGTGAGTCTTTGTACTGATTGACCTCCATGTCATAGGCATGGAGGAAGGCTTCGCCAAACAGGGTATGGAAGTCGTCCTCGATCTCGCCCGCCGTCTCGCCATAGCTGCGAACGAAATAATCCCACAGCGCGGCTTTACGGCTGCCCGGCAGCGCCAGGCGTGACGTCATCCCGTTCTGCTTAGCCTGCTCCTCCAGCTGTTCCGGGTTAAAGGATTGCAGCATGGCGGCGATAATGGCGCGGATACCAGAGATCATCCCTAGCTGGTGTGCCTGGAGATCGATCAGCGCATCACGCACCGATTTGGTCGGCGGCATAAAGCCCGGCATCGGCGTGCCGAACATCTGGATAAGCACCGTTTTCCCGGTCGGCAACAGTTTGAACGGGTTGTTCGCATCGTCGAGCACCATGGTCATATCGGCTTTCACCCCACGCTTGAGGATGGAGCGCGAGGAGAGCAGCGCCACGGTCCCCTGCGAGAACATGCCCAGGATCTGCCCCAGCTGACGCATATTTTCCCGGTCGAATTGCGGTACCGGCTGCATTTCGCTCAGGCCCATGCCCTCCAGCAGCGCCTCCAGCAGTTCGCCCTGAAGCACCTCGCCCCGCTCGCCGGTCTGCGCGGAGGCAGCAGGCGATGCAGCGTTTTTAACCGGGTCGATACGCAGGCGGCCTTTAGGCGCCTGCGCGTTGCTGCGCGCCACGGCCTGCGGTGTTGGCATGGTGAAGCCAGCGTAATCAGGGCGCGCGGGCTCCTCTTCCGCGCGCGGCGCATCCTGTGGTTCAGTCGGTTCCGGATCGAACAGCGGTGAGCTGGCCAGCGCATCCTCTTCCTGTGCGGCTTGCGGTTCAGGCTTTGGCTCCGGCTTATCGGCCACGATTTCATCCGGATGGGTTAACGGCGCGCCGCCCATCAGGCCGAGAGGGTCATCGTGACGCGCGGCAGGTGCGCTCGCCGACCCGCCAAACAGGGCTAACGGATCGAGTTCGTCCGACGCCTCTTCCTTTGGCTGGGCAGGTTTGCTTTCGTCCGGCTGTACCAGCGTTGAAGGGGTGACATCGTCAAAGATGCTCTCTTTTTTAAACAACGCTTCATCGCTAAACAGCGTGTCCGGGTCAACGTTTTTACGTTCAAGCGACGGTTCGGCGTCGTTAAACATTGCCAGCGGATCTTCGGCATTCCGCTCCGGGGCCGCAGGCTGAGAGAACGGATCGTGGGATGCGGCGGGCTGTGGTTTTGCCCGGTTGCTGGAGATGCTGTCGGAGATGGAAAACTCCTGCATCAGGCTGTCCCAGATTTCCGACGGCACGGCCGTAGGTTCAGCTTTTCCACGAGGCGCGGCGCTGGCCGGTTTCGGTTGCGGCGCTGGTGCAGGTGTCGCCACTGGGCGCGCCTGCTGCATGCTGGCCGCCATGCGGCTTACGGGCTGGGTGTCATGAATGAGTTCGCTGACTTCAATGCGATAATCATCAATACCGAGAATATCCCCATCCTGAAGCTCAACCTGACGCCCACGCTCCAGCGGGATATCATTCAGTACCACGCGGGTAACGCTGCCGCGGTTCGTGACGCGGCATTCGCCACTGGCGTCGACGTGAACGATGGCCTGCAAACGCGAGATGGTGCGGTCATTGTCCGGCAGCACCAGATTGTTATCCGTACCGCGCCCAATGGTGCCGCCCGGGGCATAAAAATCACAGCTGCTTTGCGGCGGCTGATGACCGGGTTTCGTAGAAATAATCGTGAATCGCATGGCGTATTCCTGCTGGTATGATTAGCGCTCAAACGCTGCCGCTCTCGGGGGTGAGAACGGCGGGGTTTGGGGGTTAAGGGCTGATTAAAGCTATTTGACTACATTCAGGAAAATAATGCCGATAAGCAGCCATAGCGTAAAAAGTAAGGCCTGAGCTTTATAGCGTCGATGCAGTTTTAATATCCAGCCGATTCTCTCTTCCGGTAAAGCCTGAACGAATTTATAGGCATCGTCCTGAACATTTCTGTCTTTGGTAAATTTCATCTTCACGCCTTTGCGAAGACGAACAAACCAGATTATTTTTTGATAGTTCGCCAGCGAACCAAAAAATGATGCGTAATTTGTCACCAGATCGAGATCGTAGCCTTTTTGCCTATATTCTGAAAGAAGCTGATTATATTCGGCCTCGTGTTTTTTAAAATAACGGGAACTGATGAAGTCCATAATTACGACAAGTAAAAATAAAACAACAATCAGAAATAAAAGAATATTTTCTAAATTCACCATAGCTTATCCATGACATATTCAGTTGCTCCACCGGCAACTTCGCCACCAATGTATCCACCCGCAGCGGCGCCTACCACAGAACACGCGAGCAACCCTACACCACCTGTTGCCACGCCCAATGCAACACATACGCCAGCCCCAGCCATGGCGCCATATTTTCCGCCATAAATCCCGCCCGCAAGACTGGCGCCAAATTGACTGTACTTCTTAACGGCGACTTTGGAACAACTCTGCTCTCTACCTACTGTACAGGCATCGTAAACTTCATTGGTTGTGTTTGCACCAGCGAAGCCGATAGCAAGCCATCCTCCCATTTTCAGAAAACGGGCAGCTTTTGAAGCATTGTCTACATATGTTGAATACCCTCGTATCGAGGCAACACCCGCAGTACTCCATTCGTGGACAATTGACCTGCTTGATAAACCTAAAGCGTGCTTGATTTCTTCATAAGGTTTCAGTTTCAGCGTTAGTCTGGACAGCTTATTTAATAAAACGTCCAGCTCAGAAAAAAGTTTTTGCCTTTCAACAAAAAACTGCTGCCCGATCAATGTGCCTTGCGTTCTGTATTGATTTTGATAAGCCAGTTCGATAGCTTTTAATTTCTTTTCTATTTCGCTAAAGTACCTTTCACCTGCATCAGCAACCACCCCGAGAGATTTATCCATAAAATTAGTTAATGCTGCGATGGTACTAAAATGCTTGTTAAAGAAATTAGCTTCATCTGTATTCAGTTCTGCCAATGCTCCATTAACCTTTTGCTTTGCATTTTGTAATTGTTTTAGCTGAACCGCATTTTCAGCACCCGGAGCATTAAGGATCAATATTTGCCCGGGTTTTAACCACCGTGTGTCCCTGTTCACTTGCATAAAATAACGTGCCGCTTCACTGTCTGGTTTATTGAACAGTAGTCTTGCCTGGAAATCTAACGTACCAGCCTGCTGAACAACACAATAACCAGGAGCAACCGTTGATTTTACGCTCATATTGACATCCCTTTGCAAACGAAATTAAGTCTCTGTAAATAATGACCGGGGAAAACTCCCCGGTCACGCGCGCAATTACGCTTCTTTATTTTCTTTGATGTTCCAGCCAGCGCTGCTTTCAGCACCTTTACCACCGGCAGTGGTCTGCTCCCAGTACTGCTGTTTCACTTTCGCAGCCTGGAATGCATAGGTCACGCCAACGGTATCGCCGTTGTCTGCACCCGTGTACTGAACGGAAGTCACGAGAACGTCTTCCAGGGTGATGCGGGTGTATTCAACCTGCTGACCACCCGCTTTGCAGACGGACAGTTCAACTTTGGTCAGGTGTTTACCGCTTGCGCAGTGTTTCAGGATTGCTGTAGTGGATTTGTCGATCAGAGCGTTAACGTGCAGATCGTTAAAGTTCACTTTACCGGCACCGCCGCCACCGCCAACGCTCATATTACCTGGCTGGGACGCGCCCCAGGAGAAGGAGGTAATATCAGTCCAGCCGGTGTGGTTAGAATCTTTAGATTCGCCCGTAACACCCTCGACCTTCAGAAACATATCAATAGCCATAATATCTACTCTTCGTGGATGAACAATATTGCTTTCGAAAAAGCCCTTATATGGCAAACAGGAAAGCATGGGGCTGAATAAAACCGTCCATATTTTACCTCTGCCTCATATCAAACGACCCGTGTCATTTGACAGTCTTACATTCCCCCTGAACGAAAGGAAAGAATGTGAAGTCTTATACTATTGTGGATTATCCTGAATCCAGGTGCGGTCAGGATCGCCAATGATGAGCTGCGGAACCAGTTTATTCAGTTCGTCGCTATGATAAAGACGTAGACAATTTAAGGTTACGCCTTTTACATCAGGTTTGCGCTCCGAGTGGAAACCATTAATTTGGTTTTTATACTTCCCAATAATGGCGTTAACTTTGTCAGTACCGTTTTCAGCATCAAACGGTATCCATTCAATAAATGCACTCGCACTGCGGGCCGCATCAGCAGAAAATTGACTGCCTTTATCTGCCACCTGCGCAAGGCAGCGCGCCAGGACAAAATCTTTTACCACCTGCCGGTATGTTTGCTGCTGATAAAAATCAACGTAAGGGTTGTCACCGCGAGCAGAAAAAGATAAGCAAGTGAGCAAAAGAAATACGGACTTTAGACACCTGAATATAATTATTTTAATTCCCAAAACCAGATTTCCTGACAGTACGGAAAGCAATCGGAGTTACATATAAACGAATTATTACTCAGAGGCTCGATAAGGTCGATATGACCACCGCCATACCCATCAATTTTATTGAAGAAAACAACACCTTTTCGGCCCAACATTGAGCGTGCACCAGCCTCGCGGTCTTTAAAGATTTCTGCCTTGCCCAACACATGGGATTTTTAAAGCTGATCGGCAAGTAATTTTGCGCCAGGCTCGATTGTTTTTCCCTTATAGGGACCGGTCTTTATGGGTAAACGCCCTGTAAATTCAACATTGCATTTTAACAATGCCAGGCTCATTCTTACCGCACAGGTATTTTCGTATGCCGGTTGTTGCTTGATAATCGTCGAATAATCGTAGCCAATTTCTGAAAAAACCTGTTCACCCGAGGCAAAACCCGCGCGTGTGTGATTTGAAGAGTAATGCTGACGTTTAAGTTGTTCGTATAATGGTCTCATTTGTCACTCTCCTTTCTGCACGGGCGTAATTCTTTCATGCCGTCAATGATGATTTTTGAAGCGCGCTCCTCGCCTTGCTGTTTCGATAAGTTCGCAAAACGAGAATAGAGAAACTCATGTATTGTATTTGGCAAAAAAGGCTTGCCCTTGCACCATGCAGTGCCCTCAGACGCGTCGACTACGCCGAGAAGATACATATTTGCCTTAATGCGTTCACGTTCATTCGTTTTCGACAGCCAGGCTTTAGCAAAACGCTCTGCACTCAGATCTAAATCGTACCCTGTTAACAGCGTCGGATCGCGTTGGAAGTTTGATGTGTCATCCTGAGGCAATGCTTCCGCTTGAGGGTATTTGTAATTTCCAGCGTCCGCGCTTGCGAGAGTAGAAACTGCCAGCAAACTGGTCGCGATCAAAAGTATATGTTTCACCGTCTATCCTTATTCACTGACAGAAATAAGCTAAGCTCTTCCGCTCAGATGGCCGGCCCCTTCGGGCCGGCAATCGTCATTACGCGTCCTTCGTCTTCAGCGACGGCAGTTTAGATACCAGACGCAGGGAAACGGTCAGACCTTCCAGCTGGTAGTGCGGACGCAGGAAGAACTTCGCGGCGTAGTAGCCCGGGTTGTCTTCGATTTCCTGCACCTGCACTTCCGCCGCCGCCAGTGGTTTGCGGGACTTAGTTTCCTGGGAGGAGTTAGCCGGGTCGCCGTCCACGTAGTTCATCACCCAGTCGTTCAGCCAGCGTTCCATCTCTTCGCGCTCGCGGAAGGAGCCGATTTTGTCGCGCACGATGCACTTCAGGTAGTGAGCAAAACGGCAGCAGGCGAACAGGTACGGCAGACGGGAGGCCAGGCGCGCGTTAGCGGTGGCATCCGGGTCGTGGTACTCGGCCGGTTTTTGCAGGGACTGCGCGCCGATGAAGGCGGCGAAGTCGGAGTTTTTGCGGTGCACCAGCGGCATAAAGCCGTTTTTCGCCAGTTCCGCTTCACGACGGTCGCTGATGGCGATCTCGGTCGGGCACTTCATGTCCACGCCGCCGTCATCGCTTGGGAAGGTGTGGCACGGCAGGTTTTCCACCGCCCCGCCGGATTCCACGCCGCGAATCGAGGTGCACCAACCGTACTCTTTGAAGGAGCGGTTGATGTTGGCCGCCATCGCATAGGCAGCGTTTGCCCACGAGTAGCTGTTGTGGTTCGCGCCGTCGGTCTGCTCTTCAAAATCAAAGCTGTCGACCGGGTTGGTGCGAATGCCGTACGGCAGACGCGACAGGAAGCGCGGCATCACCAGGCCCAGATAGCGGGCATCTTCTGATTCACGCAGTGAACGCCAGGCAGCGTATTCGGTGTTCTGGAAGATTTTGGTCAGGTCGCGCGGGTTAGCCAGCTCCTGCCAGGACTCCATCTGCATCACGCCCGGCGCGGTGCCGGTGATGAACGGACAGTGGGCCGCAGAGCCGATGCGCGCCATCTCGCCCAGCAGCTCAACGTCCTGCGGGCTGTGGTCGAAGTAGTAGTCGCCCACGATGCAGCCAAACGGCTCGCCACCGAACTGGCCGTACTCCTGCTCGTAGATTTTTTTGAAGATCGGGCTCTGGTCCCAGCCCACGCCCTTGTAGCGCTTCAGGGTGCGGCCCAGCTCCTGCTTGGAGATGCTCATAAAACGGATCTTCAGCATCTCGTCGGTTTCGGTATTGTTCACCAGGTAGCTCAGCCCGCGCCAGGCGCTCTCCAGCTTCTGGAACTCCTCGTGGTGAATAATCTGGTTCACCTGCTGTGAAAGCTGCTCGTCAATACCGGCAATCAGGTTCTGAATGGTGCGGTAGGTATCGTTTGAGAAGGTCACGGTGTTTTCCAGCGCCTGCTGCGCCAGGGTTTTAACCGCGCTTTCTACGGCAGAGCGCGCCTGATCGGTTTTCGGGCGGAACTCTTTATTCAGCAGCGCGCTGAACTCGTCCTGGCTGAACGCCTGGCCCGCCTGCTGATCGTGTTGTTGAGTCTGGTTGCTCATCGATTATTCCTCGCTACCTTTCGCACTTTCGTCATTTTTTGGCAACTGGCTCAGGGATTTGAGCAGCGTCGGATCCTGGAGAATTTTCGCGATCAGCTCTTCCGCACCGTTTTTACCGTCCATGTAGGTCAGCAGGTTGGAGAGCTGGGTACGGGCTTCCAGCAGCTTGTTCAGCGGCTCTACTTTGCGGGCCACCGCGTCCGGCAGGAAGTCGTCCATGCTGTCGAAGGTCAGATCGACATTGAGCTTACCTTCGCCGGTCAGGGTGTTATCCACCTGGAACGCCACGCGCGGCTTCAGCGCCTTCATGCGTTCGTCGAAGTTGTCGATGTCGATTTCCAGGAACTTACGCTCGTCGACGGCTGGCAGATTTTCCACCGGCTTGCCAACCAGATCGGCCATAACGCCCATCACAAACGGCAGCTGAATTTTGCGTTCTGCGCCGTAGATCTCTACGTCGTACTCGATCTGCACGCGGGGAGCACGGTTGCGTGCGATGAATTTCTGTCCACTGTTACTCATTGCCATGATGTTCTCCATCAAAGATGCGCGGTGAAGGTGAAACGGCAGACTCCATGCCTGTCGTCATAATGCCAGGACGCGTCATTCGCGGCGTCCAAAGATGTTTTCCAGTTGGTTAACGCCGTCTGGCGCCAGGTCGCGAATAATGTCCATAAAGTTGAGTTCAGACAGCCGCTGCACCCGTTCAATCATCAGCGGTGCGGGATGGCTGGGTTCGTACTGCGCAAAATACTGTTTCGCTTTTTCCAGCATCAGCTGGGCGTCGGCGCGGCTGGTCACCTGCACGCTGCGCCAGTCCGTCACCTGCTGAACGGGCGACGCGGCCACCGGCTGCGGCTCGGCGTGCTGTTCAGCCTGCGCGTCACGGTTCGGCAGCAGCTTGCTGATATCGGTCACCTGACAGGCGCTGGAAACCAGTCCGACGGTTTTCAACAGCTGTTCCATCTCCGGTACGCCACTTTCCCCGAGATAGCCGGTAAGCAGTTCGCGGATGGCCAGCAGGCGTTCGTTGATCACGATTACCGCTTCGGTGCCGGGCTGATCGCCCCGGGCCAGCTCATCGATCAGTCGTGGACGACCGCCCGGATAATCCGGACACTCGGTTTTACTGCCGTCAAGCAGCGCCTGGGCGTCACGGAGCGAAATCTCATCGCCGTTTGAGCGGAGCAGTGAGGCGTTACGCACCGCGACCGTCAGGTCAGATTTATCACTCAGCCCGGCGAGGGCGTTGATGCGGTAGAACGGATCGGTTTCGCCATACTCTTCCAGCAGCGGGTAAAGTTGCTCCCAGTAACGGGACAGGGCTTCCTGCACCAGCACTAGCCCGTCGGCGTAACCTGCCAGCCCGCGACGACGCGTCCAGGCATGGGTTAACGCCAGCATGACGCGAAGATCTTTGGTGCGACCCAGCAGGCTGGTGGCGAGTTTTTCCACCGTGTTCCAGTCGGCAGGCTCTGCCGGAATGATGGTGTCGCCAAACTGCTGCTCGGCTTTACCCTGACTGGCCTGACCCATGGCCTGGAAATCAGCGTCGTACTCCAGGTTTTCACCGCAGGGGTTATCGGGGCTTATCGGCGCGAGAAATTCATCGATATTCATAAGATCCCTGCTTATTCAAACATAGGCGGGTAAAGACCGTGGCGGCCCGGACGGGCGCCGCCTGCCGGATCGAACAGCAGCGTAAAGAGCTGCCCGGTGAAGTTTCCACTGTGGACGTGGGTGTACAGCGGATAGCCGTCGCAGCGGTTTGTCCACCAGTAGCTGGTCTGGCGCAGCGGATCAAAACACTCCGCCGCCTGCGGCCAGCCCAGCGTGCTCTGACCATCGTCGTCATAGCCAATCACGTCGAGAATGTCGGAACGCTTTTGCGGCTCAACCGGCTGGGGCGCCGGGATGGTCATCAGCATTTCATCCAGCTGGGTGGCAGAATAGCTGTTACGCACCGCGTGCAGCCCCAGACGGCCAAGCTGCTGGTACCAGCTTTCAGCCTGCCCGAGCAGGCGGGATGACCATTCGGCGGGGGTGAAGCTCAGTTGCAGGCATACCGGATAGTGGCGGCCTACGCTGTCACGGCCTGGCAGCAGGCAGCCCATCTGAATCATCTGGCTACCGAGCATCGGCGGGACGACAAAGTTCCACACCGGGGCTTTTGAAAACGGGCGCTCGCCGCTGCGCTGCTCTTCCTGTTGCCAGGACAGCAGGCCGACCTGGAACCAGTGCGACCACTGGCGTTGCAGGGTATCCGGAAAGCGACGCTGCAAAAAATCTCCGGCGCTGGGTAATTTGCCATACCAGCTATAACGGTTCATCGCAGGGGTATTCGTCATACGGCTGTCCTTGCGGTTATGGGCATGTGAAACGGGGAAGCTGGAACGGGTTGCGGATGCTGTTCGGGGCAAACTCCAGCGTGACCTGATGTCCGTCGACGTTGAAGGTCGCCTGACGGCTCAGGCTACCCGCGCCAGGGCTGGTGCGCGCCTTGTCGAAAAAGCGGTTGAGCGCCCAGGAACCGTTAGTTACCAGCGTTGCGGTGCTGCCATTGGTCAGACCGAGCTGCATACGCACCTGGTTCGTCCCGCCCGGCCCCGGCCAGTTCATGATCTGCACCGCCTGCGGACCGTGGCTGTAGCGCAGCAGCTGGCCGTCCACGTCCAGCGTCAGGTTCAGAATGGTGTTGTCCATCCGCACGGTGCGCACCGTGACCTTAAAGGATGGCGTGGTCGCGCCGTTGGCAAAGAAGGCATCGCGGACAGACTGCGCCTGCTGGAACGGACGCAACAGCCCTTCGCTGCCCGACAGCGTTTTACCGTCGATGCCCGGCATAAAGCGCCAGTTCGCCTGGGTGGTGTCCACCTTGTTGGTCAGGTTGTCGCGGAAAAAGGTGTCCATCAGTCCGGTGCCCGGCGCGAACATGCGGGCGAGATCGTCCGGCGTCACCTCGGTGCTGGCGCTGCGCACCAGTGGATAACGCCCGGCAATCGCCTGACGGCAGAACCCACCCACTTCCACGTTAATGCGCTTACGCACGTTCTCCAGATCGCGACGCTGGGTATCGCTGCTGGCGCCGACGGCCATATTGCTGAACATGGTTTGCAGCCCGCCCGGCAGACGTCCCGCGCTGGCTTGCAGGCGGCTGATTGCATCGCCGCCCGGCGCGGGCATACCGCTGTTTGCCGCATCCTGAACGGCGGTCAGGTAGCGATAAAGCTCGTCAACCTGCTTAAGAAAATCGTCAAAGACGATGGTCTTGCCACCCTTCTCCAGCGGCTGCGCCAGCTCAATCATCGGCGCATAGTGGTCGGTCACCAGTTGCTCAGGCGCCTGCGTCACGACCGCGCCCTGCGTCGGGGCATTGTCACCGTTGCTGAACAGCGCTTCCAGCGTGCGGGTGGCGCGGTTGCTTTGGTCTTCCGCTTTCTGCGCATCTTCCGGCGCAGGCGCAGTGCGCGACAGGGTCAGCACCTTGCTCAGGTTAAGCACCAGACGGCGCAGCGGCGAGTTGGTGCCTGAAAGCAGGCGCGCGGTGTTAATACGCTGGGAAAGATCGGCGCTGTTGTTGAGCTGAATGTCAGCGAGAAAGCGATCCCAGTTGACGATAAAGTCGCGCATGTATAGCTGGCGCACGGCGTTATCGATCTGCTGTTTATCTTCCTGGGCGGTGGTCGCTCCCAGTACCCAGGCATCGTCCTTGTGCAGGGCGGTGGTCACGCTGTCGATCTGGTCGTTGAAGCTCTTCCAGTAGCCGTCCGGCGTATAGAGGCCCGGTACGCCCTCACTCACCGGCTTGCCGCTTTTACGGGAAAACACCAGCTCGCTCTGCGGGCCGCCGAGATCTGAAAGCGAAACCGGCTTCAGGTTTTCATCATGCTCCAGCAGACGTTTCAGGCGGCCATATACGCGTGTTGAGAGCGGCTGCTGGTTGATAAGCGCCCTTTCACGTGCCACCAGATCCTCATCCTGCGCATACGGTGAAGCCTGAATTTTTGGCTCCAGCAGCTGCGTCAGGTGCCATTCCAGCTCCTGAAGCTGCGCCTGCGTCACGTTCTGCGGCAGGTTGCGTTGCAGGTTGAGCATCACCCACGAGTGCAGGAATTTGCCGTCATAGTGCTTCGGCTGATAGAGCATCTGATAGGCTTTCAGCGCCTCGTAGCTGTACTCCACGTCGCTGCCGTTGTCGTTGCGCAGCCAGGTGGTAATGTGCATCGCCACGGCGGGCAGCAGCATCTGATCCAGCGCCTTCTGGTACAGAGACTGCGAGGCATCGCTGACGTCATCCCCGCGATAAAGCCCCATGCGGCGGGAAACCGGCGGGTCGTTAACGTCGAAGGCATTGCTTTTCGGCAGATCCACCAGGCTGTTAAGCAGCGGCAGAAGCGCAAACAGATCGCGCTGGGGCTGGTTTTGCAGCGCCTTGCTCTGCTGCTCCAGCATCGGCACTTTTGCGTCCACTTCTTCCAGATAGGCTTTATTTTTGGCGTAGCTGGTCAGCCACAGGCCACCCAGGATCACCAGCAGGGCCAGCAGCGCCGCGTAGCCGGACCACATCACGGCGCGGTTGCGCAGCTCCCACCAGCGGTTTTCCCCGGCGATGCCCGCTTCCTGGAAAATGACGTTTTGCAGCAGGTTTTTAATGAAGAAGCTTTGGCCCTTCGCGCCCGGGATCGGCGCCTCTTTGCTCACCGAATCCCAGCGCGTGCTTTCCCCCCCTTCAGGTAAGGAGAGCGCGCGGTTCAGCTCGCCCATCACGCGGTCAAACGGCATCCCTTCCTGAGTGCCACTGGCAAAGTAGATGCCGCGCGGCGAAAATTCGGTTTCGAAGTTTGAACGGGCAAAGACCGTGCTCAGGTAGTCTGCCAGCAGCGGACGCAGCGCGGCGAACTCCTGCGGGAAGAGATAGGCTTCCGCACGGGTTTTGGCGTCATGCTCTTTGAGCATGGTTTCCGGAAGGCCAGCATCCAGACGCTGTTGCAGCAGGGAAAATTCCTGCTGGAAGTTGCCCATCAGGTCGTAATCGGCGTGTTTGGTCTGCTCCCACGGCAGCGTAAAGCCCCAGATCTGGTCGCGCTGGGCTTTGTCGTAATCCGCAAACCAGGCGCGGAAGCCTTTAAGCAGGTCCGCTTTGGTCACCATCACATACACCGGGAAGCGAATACCCAGCTGTTCATGCAGCTCGGAGAGACGCTGGCGCAGGTTGACCGCCTGCTGGCGCGAGGCCTCAGCGGACTGCGAAAGCAGGTCGGAAATGCTGATGGTGATAATCACGCCGTTGATGGGCTGGCGACGGCGGTATTTACGCAGCAGGTTGATAAATTCCAGCCACTCCCCGGCGTCCTGAACCTGCTCACTCTCCTGAGTGGTATAGCGCCCCGCGGTATCCAGCAGAACCGCCTCGTTGGTGAACCACCAGTCACAGTTGCGCGTGCCGCCAATGCCGCGCAGCGCGGTTTTACCGAAGCGGTCCGCCAGCGGGAATTGCAGCCCGGAGTTGGCCAGCGCGGTGGTTTTACCGGAACCCGGCGCGCCAATAATGACGTACCACGGCAGCTGATAGAGGTACTGCGTGCTGAAGCGCTGCGTCCACTGCGCGCCATGTCCCGCTTTGCTGAAGTGGGCTTTTTTCAGCATCTGGGCGGCTTCATCGAAACGCCCGGCAAGGATCTGCTCCTCGCTGTTCAGACGTTTCTGCGGATCGGCCGCCTCCGGGCTGGTGGTATTTTCGTTGAGCTTGTCCATCAGCTTACGGTTCAGCCAGGCGTTATACAGCCGCGGCAGAATGTGGCTCTGGGCCCAAATCAGGTAGACCACCGCAATGCTGATGACGCGGTTCTGCTCTGATTCAAGGGGCCGGGTATCCACGATGGACAGCAGCGGGCCAATCATCCAGATGACCGCCGCGAGCGCCGTTACGCCCAGGAAGCTCAACAGAATGCGATTGGTCAGTATAGAAAGTAGAGTTGTCAGCATCCTTAGTTTCCTTGCGGCAATCCGTTCAGCTCGGCCTGTGTATTGTCAGGCGATACCAGCAGCGTAATCTCCACGCGGCGGTTACGGGCGCGATTTTCAGGCGTGGTGTTAGGCGCTACCGGGTTGATCTCGCCCCGCCCTTCGGCTTTGACGCGCTCAGGCTGCGAGAGGCTACCCTGGAGCTGTTTTTGCACCGAACGGGCGCGCTCAAGCGAGAGTTCATAGTTGGAGGCGAAGCGTGCGCTGCGGATCGGCACGTTGTCGCTGTACCCCACCACCAGAATTTTGCCGCTGACGTTATTCATCGCCTGGGCGATGCGGTCGATGACCGGCTCATAGCGATCGCGCACCACCGTTGAGGCCGAGGCAAAGAGTCCGTCCCCTTTCAGGATCACCACGCTGCGATCCGCCTCATCCTTAACGGCCACCAGACCGGCATCAATTTCTGGTTTCAGGAAGCCGCGCAGGTTCAGCACCGCCGGCAGCTGACGCGCAGGCTGCTGGATCGTGGTTTCCGGCAGTTGGGACTGGTAAATTTTCGCCAGCACCGGGCTGGTGTTATCACCCAGACGCCAGTTCAGCACGATATAGAACAGGCAGGCGATAAAACCGACCAGCGCCACGCACGCCCAGAGTGGGATCATCGGCCGCCAGAGCTTGCGCAGAACGGGGCGATCTTCCGGGTGCGGCGAGAGCGGCGGCGGGTAGCTGCCGCGCACGCCACGGATCATCTGCCACAGGCGCTGTTTGATGGTTTCAAGCTGGGTCCGGCCATTGTCCAGCACGCGGTAGCGGCCTTCAAAGCCGAGCAGCAGACAGTAGTTGATCATCTCCAGCAGCAGAATGTGTTCGCGCGGATTCTGCGACAGACGCGCCAGCAGCTGGAAAAACTTCTCACCGCCCCAGGTTTCGTTATGAAACGTCACCAACAGACCATTGCTTGACCAGACGCCGCTGCTTCCCCACGGGGTCAGCGCGGCGGCTTCGTCCAGCGCCGTGCAGAGGCAGTAGCGCGCGCCGACAATCACTTCATACGGTAAGCCCGCCTGCTGGCATCGCACTTCGAAACGGCGAATTTCGTCAATCAGGCGCTGGCGCAGCCCGACCTGATCGTCGTGGGAAACCGAATGACGGATTTGCGGAATCGCATTGAGCAGCGGATTGGCGGCCGCCACCAGCTGATTGTTCCCACTGGCTCCGGTAAACACGGCATCACTGCCGGTATCCTGTCGTTCCTGCATATTAAGCGCTCGCTTTATTATTCTGTCGGGCTACGGATGGCCCAGAACTCCATATCGAGACCCGGGAATTCCCCTGCGAGATGCAGCGCGAATGCCCCGGACTTGTCCATCTCGTGCCACAGTTCGCTGCCCCTCTCGAGCTCGAAATAGCTGTAGCCTGCATGCCACGGGATCTGCGGCGGCGCGACGGGCATTGCCCGAAGCATGATGCCCGGCAGCTGGAGCTGGACCAGATCGCGAATTTTCGACACTGGCGCAACCTTCATCTGGGCAGGGAAATGGGTTTGCAGGTGTTCGCCGGGGACATTGGCTTTTACCGCCAGCACGAAGCCAAATTCGCGGACCATGCTGGTCTCCGGCACGGTGGCGATGTTCAGCCCGTGGGAGCGTTCGTGCAGCGGCAGCTGGATGGCATGATCTTCCATGACCAGCGACAGCCCCTGACGCAGCATCAGCATCAGTTTGCTGAAGCAAACGGCGAGATCGTCATGGTCGTATACCGGCAGTATGCTCTCTGCGGTACGCTGCGGCGTCCAGGTGGCGAGCTCCGTGGCGAACGGCAGCCAGCTGCGCCAGAGCGCTTCCGGGTGAAGCAGCGGCAGCGTTTTTAAATGTGAGACGTCGCCAAGGTGGCGGTTGATCAGCGAGAGAAGCGTGAACTCAACCATCTCGGACGTATTGAAACGCCCCGGCTGGCGCAGTCGACCGCCGATCTGCTGGCTACGCTGCACCAGCAAGCCGTGCAGGTCATTGATCATGCCGTACAGCTGCGGGCTGTTATTGGTGTTCAGCATTGGCGGGATGTAGCTGTTATCCAGCCGCACGTGGTTATCGTTGCGCTTTTCGGTGACGTACGCCACGCCGATGGCGGTCCATTCTGCCGTCAGATCTTTCTCCAGCATCAGGGTCAGACGCAGGCGGCCAAACTGGACCGTCGCCTCCCCGACCGACATGGCGTTGTCGTCTTCCACCTCTTGTTCAAAGGTAATAAAACGCGCCAGAGAAGACTGCTCCTCGCTGAAAATCACCTCTTCACGGCCACCGCGACGAACCGGCAGCGCAAGCACCACCTTTTCATTGGTGAGATTATCGGGGATTTTTAGCGGAGCCGGACCGTTGCGGTCGCTGCGAACCTGGAAAAAGGTGCCGTCAGGCAGCAAACCGCTACAGTAGCTCAGGGCAATACAGCCCTGGCGAAGCATCGCTTCATCCAGCTCAAGGTCGAGAAAGCCCCAAAGATACGATCGCTGCAAGGCCCCCCACTCACGAACGTGGTTGAGGAGGTAGCTTTCTGTCCGCTGAAAATGGTGGGGACGCAGGAACATGCCCTCGGTCCAGACGACCTTTTCTGCTTTCGTCATGATGATCTCTTTCCTGTTATGAAGGGCGTTACTGGCTGATGACCCGGATACCATTTACGTCAAGAAAGACGCTGGCCTGGAGTTCATCTGCGGACCATTTCCAGAACTGGTAAATCGCGTTTTCGCCGGGAACAGGCAAAGGAAGTGAGACGCGCCATTTTTTGCCGTCCAGCGCCTGGTATTCCGCCATCACGCCGATATAGCGCGCTTCCGGTGAGCTTTGTCCGCTCAGGGTTTTCGAAAGCTGGCCCGGCATCAGGAAGAACACATCGCTGTTCAGCAGATTCGCGCCAAGCGTGGCTGACGCATTGTTCTGTAAGGAGTAGAAGTCACTGGACATGAAATCCGCATCGGATTTCAGCAGCAACACTCTGACCTTAAGCGGCGCAGAATCATTGATTTGAGGATGAGCCTGAAACTGAAGATTGTAGCGGGAGGGGTCGCTGTGTGAAGACGACGTACAACCACCGATCAGCGCGAGAATCAACGCAAAAAAAGGGAACCACATCCGATGAAAATTTTTATTATTCATAAAAATATGCTCGTGAAACCCATTTAGTTCAGGATCCAGGTACCGTTCGCGCTGTCTTTGCAGGCTTTGCTGTTGCCATCGACATCAACACAGGTGGTTTTCTTACGCGCTTTCGGGCGCAGTGCCTGTTTACGCACGGTGGCTTCGTACTGGTCAGCCTTGATCACGGCACGCATCGGAACGTAACCAATCAGCTGTTCACTCCCTTCATCGGCCAGCGCCATCCAGAAATGTTCAACCTGCCCCAGCACGACGTAAGTTTTACCGGTCTCAAGCGTACGGATCACTTTTCCGCCGTAGTCAGGACGGCTCATCAGGGATGCCGGGTACATGGCACGGTACGGTTCATTCACCTGAGTGAACTCCGCCGGAGGGGTAACAGCGTGACGGTGCGTCAGCGTGATGCCATTCACCTGGCTGGTCACAATCGTATCATCGGTGATCGCTGGTTTCTGCGGCGCCTTACAGCCCGCCACCGCCATAACAAACAGAAGTGATAACAATACGCGCAGTTTCATATGCTTTTCCGTAGCGATATTTAGAGGATGAAGAGAGGGGATAAAATTTGACTTAGGTGCTATTGTTAAAATAGTCAGGTTTTTCCGGGGCGTTACTATTATTTGGGCATAGCTACCGCACGAGCCTTGAGAATAAGGCCCAGCGTAATCCTGACATATTTTGACAAACGGTAAACAAGTTTACATGAGCTGGTCACCTTTTCAATATTTCCTTTCTCTCTACTACTGTTTAATGAAGCAACCGCCCCACCCTGAGATTAATCTGAAAAATACACAAGTCATGCAACACTATGATTTAAAAACAAAAATATACAAAAGAGAACCATTATCACTAACGTAACATCGCTATTTTCGCCACTACCATAATTAGTAGAATGGAGAATTTTTCAGTTGCGCATGAATATATTTCACGTGAATTATTTAATGTATTGATAGCATCTCTACAAAACTCAGGGACGCCATCCCAGCGAATTAAGAAAACATAGTAAGGATCGAGAAATTAATTTCACGCCACAAATTAACTTTATGCTCCCTCTTTCTGACGGTAATTTTTTCTCTTCCGGGTCGTATGAATAATTAAGCCTCACTACAATTTCATTCACCAGAGCATTGCTTAAAATATAACCATATCCTCCCGAATGGCGGATAAAAACGCTGCTTTCGACTGGCGAATTCTATTTTGTATTTTATCGTCACTACACTATCGCTTGCTTTTCTTCATTGCGACGACTTATTACTAACATGATGAAAATTTGTTATGCGTTCTTTGCTTTTCCTGGCCATAGCTCGCAGCACGAGCGGCAAAGACAGTGTAGTTGGGGTACAAAAGACGTGCCGTGGCCAGCATCGGGCGTTTGAACAGAACCGTGGATCATACAGTCAACGCTCTCCTCTTGACTTATTTTGTGATAAAGGTACTTTTCAGGACATGAAGAAGATCCTGATTATCGTTCCCGATGGTGGCATGTTGTTTGAGGCCGCCGGTATCGCCGACATTCTGATGCAGGCCAACCGGCTGCACCCGGACGGCTTTGCGCAGCCCCGCTACCGCATCATTATCGCCACCACCCAGCCTCATCTGGTGATCCACGGCCAGTCCGGCTTGAACCTGCTGGCGGACTATCGCCTGCCGGAGCTGGATCCGCGCGAGCCGCTGGACACGATCATCATTACCGGCCGCGGCATGAATGAGCTGGAGAGCACCGCCGTGGTGGACTGGCTGCACCTGGCCGCGCCGCATGCGCGACGCGTCGCCTCTGTCTGCGGCGGGGCCCTGCTGCTGGCACAGGCCGGACTGCTCGATGGGCGCCGGGCAACGACCCACTGGCGGCTTCTGGAAACCCTGAAAACCCGCTATCCTGCGGTCAACGTTGAGGGCGGCCCGCTCTATGTTCAGGATGGCCCCGTCTGGACGTCCGGCGGCGTCAGCTCCGGGTTTGACCTGACGCTGGCGCTGGTGGAGGATGATTACGGCTTCACCCTCGCCCGCAATGTGGCGCAGGATATGGTGATGTACCTGCGCCGGCCTGGCGGCCAGCTACAGTTCAGCCGCTATAATCTGGAGCAGTCTGGCGCGACCGGACCCGTCAGCGAACTGCAAAGCTGGATCCTGCAAAACCTCACCGCAGATTTGTGCGTCGAAAGGCTGGCCGAACGGGTCGCCATGAGCCCGCGCAACTTCACCCGCGTGTTCACGCGTGACGTGGGCGTGCCTCCGGCCCGTTATGTCACCGAAGCGCGCCTGGCCGCCGCCCGACAGCTTCTGGAGCAGACCCAGGATCCGCTTGAGGTCATTGCCGAAAAAAGCGGGTTTGGTACCAGCATCAACCTGCGCCGCGTTTTTGAAAAGCAGCTTCATCTCACGCCGGGCGAATACCGCCAGCGCTTCCACTGCCGCAGAATGGCGTAATATGATCCTTTTTTGTCATTTACGCCATCTGACCTGACGCCTACAGTAACTCCAGACAACACAGATAAGGAGTGCATCATGGTTAAGGTCGGTATTAACGGTTTCGGCCGTATCGGACGTAATGTCCTGCGCGCGGCGCTGGGCAACCCGGATCTCCAGATTGTGGCCATTAACGATCTGACGGACAGTAAAACCCTCGCCCATCTGCTGAAATATGACTCTCTGCTCGGCACGCTGCCGGTGCCTGTGGAAGCGGCGGACGGCGCGCTACAGGTTGACGGGCAACGCATCACCGTATTCAGTGAACGCGACCCGGCAAACATTCCGTGGAAAGACGCTGGCGTTGAGGTGGTAATCGAAGCCACAGGCTTCTTCACCGAACGTGAAAAAGCGGCGGTGCATATCACGAGCGGCGGCGCAAAACGCGTCATTATTTCCGCCCCGGCTAAAAATGATGATCTGACGGTGGTAATGGGTGTGAACCACACGCTGTACGATCCGGCCCAGCATTTTGTGATCAGTAACGGGAGTTGCACCACTAATGGTCTGGCGCCAGCGGCGCAGGTGCTGCACCAGCAGTTTGGCATTGAGCACGGGCTGATGAACACCACGCATGCCTACACCAACAGCCAGGCGCTGCATGATCAGCCGGAAAAAGATCTGCGCGGCGCGCGCGCGGCAGCATTATCCATTGTGCCTTACTCCAGCGGCGCGGCAAAAGCGCTCGGGAAAGTGATCCCCGAGCTGGACGGTAAACTCACCGGGTATTCTCTGCGCGTGCCGGTTCCGGTGGTGTCGATTGTCGATCTGACGGTGACGCTGAGCCGCAACGTAACCGCCGAAGAGGTGAATGACGCGTTCCGTCAGGCTGCCACCAGCGGGCCGTTGAAAGGCATCCTGGGCTACAGCGATGAACCGCTGGTCTCCAGTGATTATCAGGGCGACCCGCGCTCATCCATCATCGACGGGCTTTCAACGCTGGTGATTGGCGGGAATATGGTGAAGATCCTGTCGTGGTATGACAACGAATGGGGCTTCTCCAACCGTCTGGTGGATCTGGCGGTGCTGATGGATAAGAAAGGGTTGTAGCCGATCGCATTGCCGGGTGACGCTTGCGCATACCCGGCCTGCAAAATGGCCCCTCTGCCTGCTAACAGGGGGGCATCATGACACTCTTCAGAAATAATATTTAAACCGCACACGACCGCCATAACGATCGTCGTTCTTATCGCTTCCCTTTTTCGGCGACGCGTTCACCCACGAAGCGTAGGCGCCCAGGTAAATGTTAAAGTTCTTCATCTTCATTACGTTGGGAATAAGGTATGACGCATGGACAGTGTGAATATCATACTCACCCGGATCGGTGATCCAGCAATCATTCTCACACTCTGCGTCAAAGGTTGAAGTGTTAAATTCGTCGATTTCGTTATGCGCATAAATATAGCCCAGCTCAGCGTTACGCCACAGGACATTGACGCCGGAGGTGAAGTCCGTTTCGTCTGCGGCGTCAAGATACGCTGTGTTGAGATTCACGACTATGCCATCCTCTGGATCGGCTTTCAGACCATCCCAGGTCATGGTGAATCCGTAACCGGTGCGGTCAGACTGATCGACCCAACGACCCGCGTCATCCCGATAGCCATAAGCATTGTTGACCAGATTGGTTTCCATGGCGACGGCCGTTGAGAACGGGCCGTCCTGCCACGAAATAACTGGCCGGACATAGGCGACGTTCTTATCATTTTCCAGTTCCGCGCCATGGTAGCGCTGGTCGACGTACAGATCGCTGCCGTCTTTGAACAGCGTATTCAGCTCGAAATACCAGTTATCCAGCGTTTTACTCATCAGGAAGTTACCGCCGCTGTCGGTACGGCCACGCCCCTCTTTCAGCATATAAATGTAACCATAGCCGTCGCTATAAAGATCGTCCGCTGTATTGCCCGAGTATTCAACAAAGGTATCCTGGTTGAGCGGGAACATATCGTAGGCTTCAAAACGTCCAACTTTAATTTCCCAGTCGTTTTCTGCGCCAAAGAAAAATACCGCATCATCAAGGTACATTTGCCCTGCCAAATCGCCCAGTGGTTGTACAGAAAATCCGGAAAAATGGCCGTTATCCATTTTTCGATAACCATCAAACCCCAGCAAAATACGACCATTTATATCCCACCGTTCTTTATCTCCCGGCGCCCAGTCGCTATTAGCACTTTGCTTAACAGAAGTCAGACTGCCGGTTTTGCTGGCAGCATCCATATTAAATTCCACATCGCCATAAAATTTTATATCTCCAAAGCCCGAAAGCGTCAGCTTCGGTGGTGCGTCTTTATTGACGGGCTCTTCTGACTGTACGACCACGGGAGCGGCCTGCTGACTGGCCGCCTGCTGTTGTTTCAACGCCTCGATTTGCGCCTCCAGTTGCGCCAGTTTTTCATCTACGCTCGTCGCACTTTGTGCCGCAAAAAGAGAGCCAGAACAGAGTGCCCCCACGAGGACAACCATTTTTTTTAATTGCATAGAATCCATCCTGAAATAAAAGTGAATACCCAAAGTGATGGGTCACTCTATTTCGTCTAAATGCTTTTCGGCAGGCTATTATGTTTTTTGTTATGTCGGTTATGTTTTTTACTTTGTGTGACCTTCACAGAAAGTTATTCGCGGAATGTAATAAAGAAACACAACCCCGTTCACAGAATTAAAAAAGGTTGCAACCCATAAGCCTGGTCAATATTCATAGTGTGCCCTGACAGGATATTTAATTAAAATCACTCCCCAAAAAACATTCCCCGAGTAAATAGTTTTCGGCGCGCTTCTCACGTCCGGGCGCGGCGGTAAATCGTCTGGTAATGCGCAAAATGGGATATCTAACACGCGAAGCGGGCTATATTCGTCTAAGGTTTTCAGGTGATTGACGACAGCGGTGACGCTGCCCAGCGACGAATGGAGATGAACCGATGATAAAAACTCGAATGCTACACCCTGGCTTGTTACACCTTACGTTGGCAGGCGCCCTACTCGGTGTTACCGCATTTGGTTATGCTGAAGACCAGCCAACGAGCCAGCAAAGCTCACCTGATATTCTCCTTGGCCCCCTCTTTAATGAAGTACAGAGCGCCAAACTGTTCCCGGACCAGAAAACCTTCGCGGATGCCGTTCCCAAAAGCGACCCGCTAACCATCCTGGCGGATTACCGGATGCAGCATACCCAGTCCGGTTTTGACCTGCGCCACTTCGTAGAGATGAACTTTATCCTGCCGAAGGAAGGTGAGAAATACGTTCCCCCTGAAGGCCAGAGCCTGCGCGAACACATAGACGATCTGTGGCCTGTACTGACCCGCACCACTGACAAAGCGAACAAATGGGACTCCCTCCTGCCCCTGCCAAAGCCCTATGTCGTGCCGGGAGGACGCTTCCGCGAAGTCTATTACTGGGACAGCTATTTCACCATGCTGGGGCTGGCCGAGAGCGGCCACTGGGATAAGATCGGCGACATGGTGGACAACTTCGCTTACGAGCTTGATACCTGGGGCCATATCCCTAACGGTAACCGCAGCTACTACCTGAGCCGCTCTCAGCCGCCTTTCTTCTCGCTGATGGTGGAATTGCTGGCCACGCATGACAGCGACGCGTTGAAGAAATACCGTCCGCAGATGGAGAAAGAGTACGCTTACTGGATGGAGGGGGCTGATGGGCTCCAGCCTGGTCAGGCGAACAAACGCGTGGTGAAGCTGGATGACGGCTCGATCCTCAACCGCTACTGGGACGATCGGGACACGCCGCGCCCTGAGTCGTGGCTGGATGACGTGACCACCGCCAAAAATAACCCTAACCGTCCGGCCACCGAAATTTACCGCGATCTGCGCTCTGCCGCGGCCTCGGGCTGGGATTTCAGCTCCCGCTGGATGGACGATCCACAGAAGCTGGGTACCATCCGCACCACCAGCATCGTGCCGGTGGATCTGAATGCGCTGATGTTTAAGATGGAAAAACTGCTGGCCCGCGCCAGTCAGGAAGACGGCGATAACGCCAGTGCAAGTAAATATGACGCGCTGGCCTCCGCACGTCAGAAAGCCATGGAAAGCCACCTGTGGAACGATAAAGAGGGCTGGTATGCGGATTACGATCTGAAAACCGGGAAGGTGCGTAATCAGCTGACGGCCGCAGCCCTCTTCCCGCTGTATGTGAAGGCCGCATCACAGGATCGCGCCGATAAAGTGGCCGCAGCCGCGTCGTCACGCCTGCTGAAACCGGGCGGTATTTCTACCACCACCATCAACAGCGGGCAGCAGTGGGATGCGCCGAACGGCTGGGCGCCGTTGCAGTGGGTAGCGGTGGAAGGGTTGCAGAACTATGGTCAGCAGAAAGTGGCGATGGACGTAACCTGGCGTTTCCTGAAAAACGTTCAGCATACCTACGATCGCGAGAAGAAACTGGTTGAGAAGTACGATGTCTCTTCGACCGGTACCGGCGGTGGCGGCGGTGAGTATCCGTTGCAGGACGGTTTCGGCTGGAGTAACGGCGTGACGCTCAGGATGCTGGACATGGTCTGCCCGAAAGAGAAGCCGTGCGACAGCGTACCGGAGAATCAGCCTGCGGCAAACGATGATGTTGCACCTGCGAAACAGGCGGCGCAGTAGCGCCCCTCACCCTGACCCTCTCCCCGGTGGGGCGAGGGGACGGTTCCGTGCAATAGATTGGCCCGGTAGCGAAGCGCCACCGGGCTTTTTTCAGAAGCTGTAACTCGCCCCGACCTGGAACGTGCGGTCACGGCCTATCCAGCAGTTGGTCGCGTCATAGCAGGTGAGGGTCTCTTTGTTGGTGACGTTCTGCGCGCTCGCTTTCAACGTCAGCCCCTCCAGCGATGGCGCCAGCTCGCCCATGCGGTAAGACGCCGCCAGATCGTATTGCGTCGTACCGCCCAGCTTGCCTGCGTCGTTGGCTGGCGAGATCTCCATCGGCCCGGTGTAGCGTGCCCCTGCCCCCAGCGTTAACCCTCTCAGCGGTGTGCTGTCAAAGGTGTAATCTCCCCACAGATTAAAGGCGTTCTCAGGGACCTGCGTCGGTCGTTTGCCCTGGTACTTGTCATCTTCGGTATTGATGGCGTGGGTGTAGGCATAGTTGGCAATCAGCGTCAGGTTATCCGTTGGACGACTCATAGCGGAAAGCTCCGCACCTTTCGATTCCACTTCCCCGGTCTGGCGATAGTTGAGGAAGCCCGGATCGCTGGTCACCACATTTTTCTGACGAATGTTAAACACCGAGGCGGTGAAGGTGGTTGCGTATTCCGCCAGCAGGTATTTCACCCCACCCTCCACCTGCTTGCTGGTGGTGGGCTTAACGTCTTTCGCGGTCAGCGTGCCCTGCGGCGATACCGGGGCGAACCCTTCCGAATAGCTGATAAACGGTGAGAGACCATTGTCGAAGGCATAAAGCGCGCCCAGTCGCTTGGTGAGGCGATCCTGCGATACCCAGGCTTTGTCACCGTTTTGCAGATAGTTGGTGGTGACAGAACGGTAGTCGTCATAGCGCAGGCTGGCCAGCACGTTCAGCCCGCCAAACGCAATCTGATCCTGGAGGTAATAGCCATTCTGCTGATAGCTGAGACGGTTTTTCTGCGCGGTTTCAAGCCCCAGCGCATCGTTATCGATCTGCGAGTGATCCGGATTACGCATATCGATACCCGGTGTGGACGAGGCGTAACGATAGTGGAAGTGAGAGTTCAGCTTCTGGTAGTCAAAGCCCGCCAGCAGATGATGTTTCCAGTCCCCCAGCGCGACGGTTCGGGTGACTTGGTTATCAATGTTGAAGCTCTGTAAATCTTCATCCGTGGTATAGGCGAAGCGGTTAAGCTGGTAGACCTCGCTGCCCGTCCCGGTTGAATAGGCGCTGCGCTGGTGGGTGTCCACGTCAAAGTAGCGCGCTTTCTGGCTAAAGCCCCAGCCACTGTCAAACTCATGTTCAAAGCTGTAGCCCAGCATCCACTGACGCTGCTTAAAGCCGCTCCACTCATCCCCGGCATAGTCACGACGATCGGCGTATTTAGACCGTAGATAGCTTAGCGGCATCGGATCAGACGGCGTCAGGCTCGGCGTATTTTGCGCCAGCGCGTCAATAGTCAGGCGCGTTTTGTCATCCGGCTGCCAGGTCACGGAGGGGGCCACCAGATAGTTTTCATAGCGCGTGGTGTGCGCCTGTTCGTCACTCTCTGTCGCTTTACCCAGCAGGCGATAGTTCCAGTCGCTGGTCGCAATCTGCCCCGTGGAATCCAGGTACCCCTCTTTCAGATTGCGGTTTCCGGTATTAAAGCCCAGCTCCGTTTTCGCCTCTTTCTGCGGCTTTTTACTCTGAATATTGACCAGCCCGCCCGGGGAGCCACCGCCATACAGCACTGATGACGGCCCCTTCAGGATATCGACGCTCTCAATCAGCAGCGGATCGATTCGCGCTTTAGTGTTCCCGGTGACGTTATAGGGAAGTTGCAGGCCGTTGTAGAACTCCTGCTCGACGTTGAACCCGCGGATTTTGTACTCGCTCATGTAAGAGGTGCTCCCGCGCACCTCCGTGGAAACGCCCGGCGCATAGCGCAGGATCTCGTTTACCGAACTGGCGTGCCGCTGCTCAATCTCTTTAGCGGCGATGGTGTTGATCACCTGGGGCGTTTTACTTTCCGCGACGGCTGATTTCGTGGCGCTGTTGGTCCAGGCAGGGAGCGCGCTGCCCTGCTCTGTACCGGTCACCACGATGGTGGGTTCTTCTGCAAAAGCCTGTGTTTGCAATGCCAGCGTGACGGCGCCTGCCAACGCGCATAACGCAAAACGTGAGGTGCTCATAGTGTCGTCTTGTTATTAGATGCCATTGGGAACGCCAATTATTATCATTTCCATTAGCAAATCAATATCGGCGGAGAAAAACAGATCGTTTGTATTAAGTTTCATGCCAGCGTGCCGATAACCCAGAGACAGTCTGTCATCTATCGAGGAGCCATCTGGCGTGAGTAGCTACAGTGAGCAGTTCCTGAAACAAAATCCGCTGGCTGTATTAGGGGTATTACGCGACCTGAAAAAGGGCGAGGTGCCGCTGCGCATCAACTGGTCAACCAGCCAGTTTATCAGCAAGATCCTGGACGTGACGGCAGAACACCTGATCGTGGATCTGGGTAGCCAGAGCGAAGAAAACCGTGCCGCGCTCCAGGCAGAAAACCTCTCGGTGATGGCCGAAACGCAGGGGGCTAAAGTCGAGTTTATACTGCCCCGCCTGACCACGATCGCGTACCAGGGTTTGCCTGCGTTTATCGCTCCCCTGCCCGCTAACCTCTGGTTCGTGCAACGCCGCGAGTTTTTTCGCATCAGCGCCCCGCTTCACCCGGCCTATTTCTGTAAGGCAAAAATGCCGGACAAAAAAGAGATCCGCTTTCGTCTCTTCGACCTGTCACTGGGCGGGATGGGCGCGTTAATGGATACGCCGGAGCCGGAAGGACTGGTGGAAGGCATGCGTTTTAGTCAGATTGAGCTGGATATGGGCGGATGGGGACGCTTCTGGTTTGACGCCCAGCTGATTGCCATCAGCGAGCGTAAGGTGGTGGACAGCAAAAACGAAACCATTACCACGCCGCGACTGAGCTTTCGCTTTCTGAATGTCGGGCCAGGCGCCGAACGCGAACTACAGCGCATCATCTTCTCACTGGAGCGTGAAGCGCGGGAACGCGCGAACAAAGTGCGCTGAAAGGCGTCGGGCAGCATGCTGCCGCCCGACAAAGGCGTTACATGGCGTCCATCGCTTTCTGTACTTTCCAGATATAACGTGGAGCCTGTGCTGACGGATGATTCTTCACAACGTGCTCGAAGAATTCATCTTTATCCATATCGTTAATCTCTTCTATCGCCTCTTTGCGATCGGATGAGAAGGTTCGGAGCAGCGCGCCGGCTCCGTTAACGTACGACACCACCAGCGCATATTGCATCACTTCCGGATCGTCAATCCCCTTCAGAATGCCATGCTCGAGAATACTCAGGTAAGCGGTTCCCATAGAGATATTACGTTCCGGGTTTTTCAGCTCGCTGGTGGATGGCTGTCCCTTCCAGCCCATGTAGCGATAGACCTCTCTTCCCGCCGTCGAGGCTTTTAACTGCATCAGCCCCACCGCATTCGATTTACTCACCAGCGTCGGGTTGCCACCGGATTCCACGGCAATGATCGCCGTGATCAGACGCGGGCTCACGCCCCAGGCCTTCCCGGCTTGTTCGCTGATCGGCATCCACTGCATGGCCCGCTTTACCGGCACTTCAGGGTTCCAGGGGGGATTTTGATAATCATGTTTTGAACTACAGCCAGCGAGCAGCACAATCAAAAAAGCAAACCATCTCAATTTCACGTCATCTATCCTTATAGCCGGTCATCGCGGTACGTCGCCCCTTGAAGCAGGCGGCGTATACGCGGCATGATATAGACAATTAGATTCTCATTCAGCAAGGAATTGCCATGCCTCAGTTTCATCTCATCGCACCGTCAGGCTACTGCATCAACCAGGAGGCGGCACAGCGGGGCGTTCAGCGCCTGCTGGAAATGGGCCATCAGGTAGAAAATCAGACTATTATCCCCCGCCGTATGCAGCGTTTTGCCGGTACGGAGGCGCAGAGACTGAGCGATATCAACAGCCTGGCGACGCTGGAAGGTGAAAACACTATTGTGCTGGCCGTGCGCGGCGGCTATGGCGCAAGCCGGCTGCTGGAGAGCATCGACTGGGCCGGGCTGGCCGCGCGCCAGCAGCAGGATCCGCTGTTAATCTGCGGACACAGCGATTTCACGGCGATCCAGCTCGGCCTGCTGGCGTTGCATAACGTCATTACCTTTAGCGGCCCGATGCTGGCCGGCAACTTTGGTGCGCCGGAGCTGGATGCGTTTACGCAGGACCATTTCTGGCGCGCCCTGCAAAACCCGACGTTCACCGTCGAGTGGCAAGGCAATGGACCGCACTGGGAATGTGAAGGACAGCTGTGGGGCGGCAACCTCGCGATGCTGGTGTCGCTGATTGGAACGCCGTGGCTACCGCAGATCACGGACGGCATACTGGTGCTGGAAGATATCAACGAACACCCGTTCCGCGTCGAACGTATGCTGTTGCAGCTGTATCACGCCGGGATCCTGGATCGGCAGTCGGCCATTGTGCTGGGCAGTTTTAGTGGTTCAGCCCCCAACGATTACGATGCGGGCTATTCCCTGGAGACGATGATTGATTTCATTCGTTCCCGGCTGGATATCCCGGTGATCGCCGGTCTGGATTTCGGCCATGAGCCGCAAACCGTTACCCTGCCGCTGGGTGCCCAGGCGCACCTTGTACACGATAATTCAGGCAGTCGGTTAACAATCAGCGGTCATCCGGTCTTAAAGGCATAAAAAAGCCGTTATTCCCCCTCAATAAAACGCAGTTAACGTTGTTATTATGTTAGGGTTTTAATAACAGCGTTCACATTGAGGTGGGAGTAAGACGACATTGGGTGCCACAGCGATAATCAGTCTTTTCATTCTGGGTTCCATCCTGGTAACCTTTAGCATTTTATTAAGTTCATTTTCATCGCGTCTTGGCATACCTATTCTTGTCATTTTCCTGGCTATCGGCATGCTTGCCGGGATCGACGGTATCGGCGGTATCCCCTTCGATAATTACCCTTTCGCCTATATGGTGAGTAACCTCGCGCTGGCGGTGATTCTGCTGGACGGCGGAATGCGCACCCAGGCAAGTTCGTTTCGCGTTGCCTTAGGCCCGGCGCTGTCTCTGGCGACCGTCGGCGTGCTGATCACCTCCGGCCTGACCGGCATGATGGCGGCCTGGCTGTTTAACCTCGATATAATGGAAGGCCTGCTGATTGGCGCGATTGTCGGCTCTACCGATGCGGCGGCGGTTTTCTCACTGCTCGGCGGCAAGGGGCTGAACGAACGCGTTGGCTCCACGCTTGAGATTGAATCCGGCAGTAACGATCCGATGGCGGTGTTCCTGACCATTACCCTGATTGAGATGATCCAGCAGCACGAAACCGGCCTGAGCTGGATGTTCGCCTGGCACATCCTCCAGCAGTTTGGCCTCGGGATTATCATTGGTCTCGGCGGCGGTTACCTGTTACAGCATACGATTAACCGTATTACGCTGCCTTCCGGCCTTTACCCGCTGCTGGCCCTGAGCGGTGGGATCCTGATCTTTGCCGTCACCACCGCGCTGGACGGCAGCGGTATTCTGGCGGTTTACCTTTGCGGTTTCCTGTTGGGCAACCGACCGATTCGCAACCGTCACGCCATCTTGCAGAACTTCGACGGTCTGGCCTGGCTGGCGCAGATCGCCATGTTCCTGGTGCTGGGCCTGCTGGTGACGCCGTCGGACCTGCTGCCTATCGCCGTACCGGCGCTGCTTTTGTCGGCCTGGATGATCTTCTTCGCCCGTCCGCTGTCGGTGTTTGCCGGGCTGCTGCCGTTCCGCGGGTTTAACCTGCGTGAGCGGATATTTATCAGTTGGGTGGGGCTGCGCGGCGCGGTGCCAATTATTCTGGCAGTGTTCCCGATGATGGCCGGGCTGGACAACGCCCGCCTGTTCTTCAACGTCGCCTTCTTCGTGGTGCTGGTGTCGCTGCTGTTCCAGGGGACGTCGCTGGGCTGGGCGGCGAAAAAAGCCAAAGTGGTGGTACCGCCCATTGGCTGGCCGGTCTCCCGCGTGGGGCTGGATATTCACCCTGAGAATCCCTGGGAACAGTTTGTCTACCAGCTAAGCGCCGATAAGTGGTGCGTGGGCGCGTCCCTGCGCGATCTGCATATGCCCGCTGAAACGCGCATTGCCGCCCTGTTCCGGGATAACGCCCTGCTTCACCCGACCGGCAGCACGCGGCTGCGTGAGAACGATATCCTCTGCGTGATTGGCCGCGAGCGCGACCTGCCGGCCCTCGGCAAGCTGTTCAGCCAGTCGCCCCCGGTGGCGCTGGATCAGCGTTTCTTCGGCGATTTTATCCTCGAAGCCAGCGCCCGCTTTGCGGATGTGGCGCTGATTTATGGCCTGGAAGGTGGACTGGAGAATCGCGATAACCAGCAAACACTGGGTGAAATTATTCAGCAATTATTAGGGGCTGCGCCGGTCGTCGGTGACCAGGTGGAGTTTGCCGGGATGATCTGGACGGTAGCGGAGAAAGAAGATAACGCGGTGCGCAAAGTCGGCGTAAGGCCAATGGAGGAGGAGGCGGAGTAGCTGCTTTTTAGCCGGGTGGCGGCTTCGCCTTACCCGGCCTACAAAACCCCGAACGTAGGCCGGGTAAGCGTTAGCGCCACCCGGCACACACACAAGTTACACCGTCACAACAGGCACTCTTGGCGCCAGCGCGCACATCAATTCATACCCGACGGTGCCCGCCGCAGCGGCCACATCATCAATTTTAACCTCGTTGCCCCACAGCTCAACCGGCGATCCGATGCCCGCCTGGGGACACGGCGTCAAATCGATGGCCAGCATATCCATGGAGACGGTGCCTACCGTGCCCGTGCGCACGCCATCGACCCACACCGGCGTGCCGCTCGGGGCGATGCGCGGATAACCATCTGCATAGCCCCCCGCCACGATACCGATGCGCTGTTCACCTGCTGCCCGATAGCGGCTGCCATAGCCCACCGTATCGCCCGCTTTCAGGGTTTGCACGCCGATAATCTCGCTTCGTAACGTCATCACCGGCTTCAGGCCGCTGTTGGCAATATCCTGCCACTGACCTGAGGGTGACGCGCCGTACAGTACGATCCCCGGACGTACCCAGTTGTAGTGCGCCTCGGGATGCCAGAGCATTGCCGCTGAGTTCGACAGCGAGCGCGGACAGTCCAGACCTTCTGCCGCCTGCTCAATGCGGACCATGGCATCGGCAATGCCGTCCGGCTTTTCCGCATCGGCGAAGTGCGCCATCAGCGTCATCTCACCGACGTTTTTCAGCGCACGAAGCTGCTGCCAGACCGTATGCACCCGTTCAGGCTGGAAGCCCAGACGGTTCATCCCGCTGTTCACTTTGAGATAGATATCCAGCGGGGCATGCAGCTTCGCGTCCTGGATGGCCTTGATCTGCCAGTTACTGTGAACGCTGGTCGTCAGGCGGTACTTATCCAGCAGAGGCAGATCCTGCGCATGAAAGAATCCTTCCAGCAGCAGGATCGGTCCTTTCCAGCCGCGCTCGCGCAGCAGGATGGCCTCTTCCAGATTCAGCAAGGCAAAACCATCGGTGCCGCCGAGCGCACTCCAGATACGGTCGATACCATGACCGTAGGCGTTGGCTTTCACCACCGACCAGACACGAGAACCCGGCGCAGCACGGCGAACAATTTGCAGGTTATCCTTCAGCGCCTGCAAATCCAGCTGGGCCAGAATGGGACGGGACATGACGACTCCTTAATTATGCGCGCCGTGCAGGTGTTGTGGACGCGATGGGGTAAACCCTGATTGATAGCGTGCGGCGCTCAAATCGTCAAACGGAATTGCCGGCGTCCTTCCGGAGATCAGGTCGCTCAGCAGCTGGCCCGAACCGCAGGCCATGGTCCAGCCAAGCGTGCCGTGGCCGGTGTTAGTCCACAGATTTTTGTATGGTGTACGGCCCACAATCGGCGTGCCGTCCGGGGTCATTGGGCGCAGGCCGGTCCAGAACGTCGCCTGCTCAATGAAGCCGCCGCGCGGGAAGAGATCGCCCACGACCATCTCCAGCGTTTCACGACGCGGTTTGAGCAGCTCGGTATTGAAGCCCACGATTTCCGCCATGCCCCCGACGCGGATCCGGTTATCGAAGCGGGTGATGGCGATTTTGTAGGTTTCATCAAGAATGGTCGAGACCGGCGCGCCGCTGTCCTCTTTCACCGGGATGGTCAGGGAGTAGCCTTTCAGCGGATAGACCGGGATATCCAGGATCCCTTTCAGCATCGCGGTTGAGTAGGAGCCAAACGCCATCACGTAGGCATCGGCTTTAATTACCTCCTCCCCACACTTCACGCCGTAAATCTTCTCACCTTCCGACAGCAGTTTGTCGACAGAAGTATTGAAGCGGAATTTCACCCCGGCCTGCTCACACATGCGCGCCAGACGCTGGGTGAATAGCTGGCAGTCGCCGGTTTCATCGTTCGGTAAACGCAGACCGCCCGTCAGCTTATGCGCGACCTCGGCAAGCGCTGGCTCCACCTGCGCCAGCTGGCTGGCTTCCAGCAGCTGATACGGTACGCCCGCATCTTCAAGCACGGCGATATCGCGGGTCGCGTTTTCGTACTGTTGCGCGGTACGGAACAGCTGAAGCGTGCCGCCCTGACGCCCTTCATATTCAATGCCCGTTGAGGCGCGCAGCGCCTTCAGGCAGTCGCGGCTGTATTCCGCCAGCCGCACCATACGCCCCTTGTTTTCCATATAGTGGCGGGTGTCGCAGTTGCGCAGCATCTGCCACATCCATTTAAGCTGGAACTGCGTGCCGTCAAGACTTATCGCCAGGGGCGCATGTCGCTGAAACATCCATTTGATCGCCTTCAGCGGAACGCCCGGGGCCGCCCACGGCGCAGCGTAGCCCGGAGAGATTTGCCCCGCATTCGCCGCGCTGGTTTCCAGCGCCGGACCGGATTCGCGATCGATAACGGTAACCTCATGTCCCGCCTGACTTAAATACCAGGCGCTGGTTACGCCAACGACACCACTTCCCAGTATGACAACACGCATAGCCACTCCATTATGAGCAAAAGAACAATCATCTAATTACAGATTGATAACCTAGTTGAAAATATTATTCAACATATGACTTTTTTATGGTGACTCAACTCACATATCCCGCTGTATCAGGGGATGGCGCTTATTTGGGATCTCCTGCTGCGCGTTATTTTTAACCAGTAGAAAATTCTGTAGGCACCGCTTTTTTTGCCGTATCGAAAACGCGAAATCGCAAAGAAAAAATTTCTGCGCCCCGCGTATTTGAATGGGGTGATCTATGCTTGAAAGGAGGCTCTCCAGTCAGAGAGAGCGACCAACAACGAGGGCGCGCTAATGGCTACACTAGATTCCATGTCCAGGGACAGCACCCGTCTGAGCGATGGACCCGACTGGACCTTCGAGTTGCTGGATGTCTACCTGGCGGAGATCGACCGGGTGGCCAAACTCTATCGTCTGGATACCTACCCCCATCAGATTGAAGTCATCACCTCGGAACAGATGATGGACGCTTACTCCAGCGTCGGGATGCCAATTAACTATCCGCACTGGTCGTTTGGCAAAAAATTCATTGAGACAGAGCGGCTGTATAAGCACGGGCAGCAGGGACTGGCGTATGAAATCGTCATTAACTCTAACCCGTGTATTGCCTATCTGATGGAGGAGAACACCATTACCATGCAGGCGCTGGTGATGGCGCACGCCTGCTATGGACATAACTCGTTCTTCAAAAATAACTATCTGTTCCGCAGCTGGACGGACGCCAGCTCCATCGTCGATTATCTGATCTTCGCCCGCAAATACATTACCGACTGCGAAGAGCGCTACGGCGTGGACGAGGTGGAGAAGCTGCTGGACTCCTGCCACGCGCTGATGAACTACGGCGTTGACCGCTATAAGCGTCCGCAGAAGATCTCATTGCAGGAAGAGAAAGCCCGACAGAAAAGCCGCGAAGAGTATCTGCAAAGCCAGGTGAATATGCTGTGGCGCACCCTGCCAAAACGTGAAGAGGAGAAAACCGTCGCCGAGGCGCGTCGCTACCCTTCCGAGCCGCAGGAAAACCTGCTCTACTTTATGGAGAAAAACGCCCCGCTGCTGGAGCCGTGGCAGCGTGAGATCCTGCGCATCGTGCGCAAGGTGAGCCAGTATTTCTATCCGCAGAAGCAGACCCAGGTGATGAACGAAGGCTGGGCGACCTTCTGGCACTACACCATTCTTAACCACCTGTACGACGAAGGAAAAGTCACCGAGCGGTTTATGATGGAGTTTCTGCACAGCCACACCAACGTGGTATTCCAGCCGGCATATAACAGCCCGTGGTACAGCGGCATTAACCCGTACGCGCTCGGCTTTGCCATGTTCCAGGATATCAAGCGTATTTGTCAGTCGCCCACCGAAGAGGACAAATACTGGTTCCCGGATATTGCCGGTTCCGACTGGCTGGAAACGCTGCACTTCGCGATGCGTGATTTTAAGGATGAGAGCTTTATCAGCCAGTTCATGTCGCCGAAGATCATGCGTGATTTCCGCTTCTTCACCGTACTGGATGATGACCGCAACAACTACCTGGAGATCTCCGCGATCCACAACGAAGAGGGTTATCGCGAGATCCGCTCGCGCCTGTCATCCCAGTACAACCTGAGTAATCTTGAACCGAACATTCAGGTCTGGAACGTGGATCTGCGCGGCGACCGCTCCCTGACGTTGCGCTATATTCCGCACAACCGCGCGCCGCTGGATAAGGGGCGTAAGGAAGTGCTGAAGCATGTGCATCGCCTGTGGGGATTTGATGTGTTGCTGGAGCAGCAGAACGAAGATGGCAGCGTGGAGCTGCTGGACCGGTGTCCGGCGCGGTTGAATACGCTGTAGTTTGTTGCCGGGTGGCGGCTACGCCTTACCCGGCCTACGGGTTTTGTAGGCCCGGTAAGCAAAGCGCCACCGGGCGAAAAAAAACCTCTCAATCGAGAGGTTTTTTATTTTAGCGACTCTGAATCGCTAAATCACCCGGCAGCGTTTTCTGCATCCGGTGCCAGATTTCACCGGAGTCGTGGCCGTAACGACGCACCGTTTCATAGACCTGATCGTGCAGCCCTTCGGTGCAGAGTTTGCTCAGTTTATGGTAGAAGCCGAGCGCCAGGCTGCGGGCTTCAGGGTTAGCAAAGTAGTGACGACCAATGCGCGTATATAACCCTTTCATTCCATTCAGGATCAGACCGTAAACCGGATTGCCGGAAGCAAACGCCAGACCGCGGAACACGTTGTAATCCAGGGTCGCAAAGGCATCCGCGTGGTCTTCCACCTCATTAGCGGTGGCAAGCACTTTCAGCGCATCTTCAGGATGCTGACGAAACGCGGTGCGGATGAAAATGGTGGCGATGTTGGTGCGCACGGAAAGCAGATTATCAATCAGCTGCGGTACGCTTTCGTGGTCGAGACGCGCCAGCGTTTCCAGAATGTTCAGCCCGGACGTTTCCCAGAAGTTGTTCACCTTAGTGGGTTTGCCATGCTGTATCGTCAACCAGCCATCGCGCGCCAGACGCTGGAGCACTTCTCGCAGCGTGGTACGGGTGACGCCAATCAGTTCAGAGAGTTCGCGTTCAGCAGGTAGAATTGATCCCGCAGGGAAACGATTATTCCAGATGCTTTCAATGATGTACTCTTCCGCGAAACCCGCCGGGCTCTGCGCCTTAATGACCATAGTGAGATTTCCATTACACAGCTTTAGCAAATTGCACTCATCATACCAGAGGCGCGCAGAGGCAGATAGCGCAGCAGAGACAGAAAAGAGGGATCGCCGTTTCATTTTTATGAAATTTACAAATGGCTTAATCCCCCGCTCTGCCGCCATTTTTGCGTATACTGATGTCTTGTCTTATTTGACGGGTAAAGGACGTCTGTCGTGGAAATTTCATTTGGGCGCGCGCTGTGGCGCAACTTTTTAGGTCAGTCACCTGACTGGTACAAACTTACTTTACTGGTATTCCTGGTCGTTAATCCCGTTATCTTTTTGCTGGATCCCTTCGTTGCCGGGTGGATGTTGGTCGCCGAATTTATCTTTACCCTGGCGATGGCGCTGAAGTGCTATCCGCTGTTGCCCGGCGGGCTGCTGGCGCTGGAAGCCGTGGTCATTGGAATGACCAGCGCGGAGCATGTTAAAAACGAGATAGCGTCGAATCTTGAAGTCCTGCTGCTGCTGATCTTCATGGTGGCGGGGATCTACTTTATGAAGCAGCTTCTGCTGTTTATCTTCACCCGTTTGCTGCTGAGCATTCCGTCGAAAACGCTGCTCTCGCTGGCGTTTTGCCTCGCCGCGGCCTTCCTCTCTGCCTTCCTGGATGCGCTGACGGTCGTTGCGGTGGTGATCAGCGTCGCCGTCGGCTTTTACGGGATTTACCACCGGGTGGCCTCGTCTCGTCCTGGCGATAACTTGCAGGACGACAGCCACGTTGAGGCGCACAACCGCGATGTGCTGGAACAGTTCCGCGCGTTTCTGCGCAGCCTGATGATGCATGCGGGCGTGGGGACGGCGCTGGGCGGCGTGATGACCATGGTCGGGGAGCCGCAAAACCTGATTATCGCCAAAGCGGCTGAATGGCATTTTGGCGAATTTTTCCTGCGCATGGCGCCCGTCAGCGTGCCCGTGCTGGTCTGCGGGTTAGCCACCTGTGTGCTGGTCGAAAAATTCAACCTCTTTGGGTATGGCGCGAAGTTGCCCGATCAGGTCCGCCAGGAGCTGCATAAGTTTGACGAGCAGAGCCGCAAACAACGCACGCGCCAGGAGACGCTGCGCCTGATTGCACAGGGTTTCATCGGCGTGTGGCTTATCGCTGCGCTGGCCTTCCACCTTGCCGAGGTGGGGCTGATTGGCCTGTCGGTAATTATCCTTGCAACCAGCCTGGGCGGCGTTACGGACGAACATGCTATCGGAAAAGCCTTTACCGAAGCGCTGCCGTTTACCGCCCTGCTGGCGGTGTTTTTCGCGGTCGTGGCGGTGATTATTGACCAACATCTGTTCGCGCCGATCATCGCGTTTGTGCTTCAGGCTACGCCAGATTCGCAGCTAACGCTGTTCTATTTGTTTAACGGTCTGTTGTCCTCTATATCCGATAACGTCTTTGTCGGGACGGTATACATCAATGAGGCCAAAGCCGCGATGGAGCAAGGGATTGTCAGCAGTGAACAGTTCGAGCTGCTGGCGGTGGCGATCAACACCGGAACCAACCTCCCCTCCGTGGCAACCCCGAACGGTCAGGCGGCATTCCTCTTCCTGCTGACCTCGGCGCTGGCACCACTCATACGACTTTCTTATGGAAGAATGGTCTGGATGGCGCTGCCGTATACGCTGGTGCTTACCCTGGTTGGTTTGCTGTGCATCAAAATTACTCTCGTTCCCTGTACGCAATGGTTATTGCAAGCAGGTATACTTGCGGCGCATTAAAATTCGTTTACACTGCGCTGTCTAAGCATGTTCCAGGGAAATGATTATGTTGCGATTTTTGAACCAGTGCTCACGCGGTCGCGGAGCGTGGTTGTTGATGGCCCTGACCGCCTTTGCGCTGGAAATGGTCGCGCTGTGGTTTCAGCATGTGATGGGGCTGAAACCTTGCGTACTGTGTATTTATGAGCGTTGTGCGCTGTTCGGCATTATGGGCGCGGGTCTGGTAGGTGCGATTGCACCTAAATCACCGTTACGCTATGCGGCAATTGCCATCTGGCTGTACAGCGCCGGGAAAGGGATTGCGCTTGCCTGGGAGCACACCCAGATGCAGCTTCACCCGTCGCCGTTTATGACCTGTGATTTTGCCGCCCGCTTCCCGAGCTGGCTGCCGCTGGATAAATGGCTGCCGCAGGTGTTTGTGGCCTCCGGTGACTGCTCTGTACGCCAGTGGGAGTTCCTGACGCTGGAGATGCCGCAGTGGCTGGTGGGCATTTTTGTCGCCTACTTTGTGGTGGCGCTGCTGGTGCTGATTGCCCAGCCGTTCAAACCAAAGAAACGCGATCTTTTTGGAAGGTAAAAGCAAAACGGCAACGTCAGTTTTGTAGATCGGGTAAGCGCAGCGCCACCCGACAAAATTGCGCACAATAAAAAACCCGCCTCGGCGGGTTTTTTATTGTCACCGATTAGGGTGATTCATAATGTGGTCTTCCCAGTCGCGCACCTCGGACTCTTTCACCGCAATGTGGCGCACGGAAATACGTTCACCGTGCATCGCCGCTTTCGACCCCGTCAACAGCGGATGCCATGTGGGCAGATCTTTTCCTTCCGCCAGCAGGCGATACGCGCAGGTATGCGGCAGCCACTCAAAGGTCGGCAGATTTTCACGGGTTAACTTGATGCAGTCCGGCTCATATTCGAAACGGCGCTCATAGTTGCGGCACTGGCAGGTTTTGATGTTTAACTGCTTGCAGGCTACGTTGGTGAAATAGATCTCGTCCGAATCTTCATCCATCAGCTTATGCAGGCAGCACTGCCCGCAGCCGTCACACAACGATTCCCACTCCGCGTCGGTCATGTCGTCGAGAGTTTTGCTTTGCCAGAAAGGAATGTCGTTCATCGGGATGTCCACACGTCAAAATAGAGCGCACCTTATAACGAGTCTGGCACGTTGATGCAAGTTTTGCCGCCCTTTTCAGGCGGCAAGGTGCTTTTACAGCACGCGGGTTTTCAGCGACAGGCCGTTAAAACTGACGTCCAGTTCGTCGCCGCCAAGCAGCGGCCCCACACCTTCCGGAGTGCCGGTTAGGATCACGTCGCCAGGTTTCAGGGTGAAGAAGCGGCTCATGTAGGCAATCAGCGGAACGATCTTATGGATCATGTCAGCGGTTGTTCCCTGCTGGCGGATCTCGCCGTTGACCTTCAGGCTGAGCGGCGTGTTCTGCGGATCGTCGGTAAATTCACTCACCGGAACGAAACCGGAAATCGGGCATGAATTATCAAAACCCTTGGCTTTTTCCCACGGCTGCCCCGCTTTCTTCATTTTGCCCTGGACGTCACGCAGCGTCAGGTCGAGCGCGACACCGTAACCCACAATCGCTTTCTCTACATGCTCTTCAGTTGCCTGGCGCAGCGTCGCGCCGATCAGCACCGCCAGCTCCACTTCATGATGCACCGAGCCCAGTCCCTGCGGCAGAACCAGCGGCTGGCGAATATCGCACAGTGCGGTTTCTGGCTTAATAAACAGAACCGGCTCTTCCGGCACGGCGCTGCCCATCTCCTGAATATGTTTTGCATAGTTGCTGCCCACGCAGACCACTTTGCTGACGGGATAATCCAGTAATGCACCTTGCCAGTTATGATGTTGATACATGGTCGACCCCTAATCGGTTGATGAGTTGTTCCCGGAAAGACCCGGGCTTATTTCTTTCCGCTCAGCTCAAGGTGCTGTTTTAATAAATTCTCCGGTGGCGGCGGAAGCTGTAAATAATAGCCCTGCTCGGTTAACGCCTTTTTGACTTTCTCAAGATCGGCGTTCACCAGCTTCTTACGGCCGTCCAGCGGCAGCAGCATCGCCAGCTGCGGTCGGCCAAAGCTTTTCATTAATTCTTCAGGCACGCGGGAAAAATCGTCTTTCTTTTCGACATAAAGGTAGGTCTGGTCGCGGCTGGTACTTCTGTAGATCACACAAAACATGTTTTTACTCTGAATTAACGGGTGGTTGCTTGCCTCAATATACTCCTGACTATAACATGCCTGATACTCTTCGGAATATCGCGGCGATGTGTTGCGGTTAATAGCAAATTGAGTAAGGCCAGGATGTCAAATACGCCCATCGAGCTTAAAGGCAGTAGCTTCACCTTATCAGTGGTTCATTTGCATGATGCAAAACCCGAGGTTATTCGTCAGGCGTTAGAAGACAAAATCGCGCAGGCTCCCGCTTTTCTTAAGCATGCTCCTGTCGTCGTCAATGTAAGCGACCTTGAGGGGCCGGTTAACTGGAAGCGACTCCAGCAGGCCGTCGTCTCCACGGGGTTGCGCATCGTGGGTATTAGCGGCTGCAAAGACGCAGAGTTAAAAGCCGAAATTGAACGCGCGGGTTTGCCCTTGTTAAACGAGGGCAAAGAAAAAGCTCCGCGTGCAACGCCTGCAACCGTTCCCGCTCCCCCGCCTCCGGCGCAAAATGTAGCCCCAGTCACAAAAACGCGATTGATTGATCTGCCGGTTCGTTCCGGTCAGCGCATTTATGCGCCAAACTGTGATCTGATTGTTACAAGCCACGTCAGTGCGGGCGCAGAACTGATTGCAGATGGCAATATTCACGTTTACGGTATGATGCGTGGGCGTGCGCTTGCGGGCGCCAGCGGCGATCGAGAAGCACAAATTTTTTGTACTCACCTGACGGCAGAACTGGTGTCTATCGCAGGTGAATATTGGCTGAGCGATAAAATCCCAGCCGAATTTTATGGCAAAGCGGCCCGTCTGCAACTGGCAGATAACGCTTTGACCGTTCAACCGTTAAATTGATCCCTTTTAACAAGGAATTTCTATGGCACGCATTATTGTTGTGACTTCGGGTAAAGGAGGCGTTGGCAAGACCACCTCCAGCGCGGCCATCGCTACTGGTTTGGCCCAGAAGGGAAAGAAAACCGTCGTAATCGACTTCGATATCGGTCTGCGTAACCTGGACCTGATCATGGGTTGCGAGCGTCGCGTGGTGTATGACTTTGTGAACGTCATTCAGGGCGATGCCACCCTTAACCAGGCGCTGATTAAAGATAAGCGTACCGAGAACCTCTACATTCTTCCGGCGTCTCAGACCCGTGATAAAGACGCGCTGACTCGCGAAGGCGTGGAAAAGGTGCTCGACGATCTGAAAAAGATGGAGTTCGACTTCGTGGTCTGCGACTCCCCGGCCGGTATCGAAACCGGCGCGCTGATGGCGCTCTACTTCGCGGATGAAGCCATCATCACCACCAACCCGGAAGTCTCGTCAGTACGTGACTCCGACCGTATTCTCGGCATTCTGGCCTCGAAATCCCGCCGTGCGGAAAATGGCCAGGAGCCAATCAAAGAGCACCTGCTGCTAACCCGCTACAACCCGGGCCGTGTGAACAAAGGTGACATGCTGAGCATGGAAGACGTGCTGGAGATCCTGCGCATCAAACTGGTTGGCGTGATCCCGGAAGATCAGTCCGTGTTGCGCGCCTCTAACCAGGGCGAGCCCGTGATCCTAGATACACAGGCAGACGCAGGTAAAGCGTATGCGGATACCGTTGACCGTCTGCTGGGAGAAGAACGTCCTTTCCGCTTCATTGAAGAAGAGAAGAAAGGTTTCCTCAAACGCCTGTTCGGAGGATAAGTTATGGCATTACTGGACTTTTTTCTCTCGCGGAAAAAAAGCACCGCCAACATCGCAAAAGAACGTCTGCAAATCATTGTGGCGGAACGTCGTCGTAGCGACGCCGAACCGCACTACCTGCCGCAGTTGCGCAAAGACATTCTGGAAGTGATCTGCAAATACGTGCAGATTGACCCGGAAATGGTCACCGTTCAGCTGGAGCAAAAAGACGGGGATATTTCGATTCTGGAGCTGAACGTGACGCTTCCGGAAGCGGAAGAGTCGCGTTAATCCATTTGTGGTTTTGTAGGCCGGGTAAGCATCACGACGCCCGGCAATTTCCCCGGTGGCGCTGCGCTTACCGGGGCTACAATTCTTTAGCGCGGATACCCTTCCAGCAGGGTATTCAGGCGTTCGGCCATCAGTTCCCCCCGCCATCCGGCGACCAGTTCCGGTAAACCATTTTGCGGTTTCAACTTCCAGTGCCAGTTCAGCAGCTGGTTAATCTGACGACGTGAAGCCAGCAGTTCGGCACTCAGTTTGCTTTCCCCCGCCACCGTCTGCACCAGCGCTTTGATGTCTTTGAACGCCTTGCGGTAGCCCGGCATATCCATCAGGTTAAGCAGCGGTTCTGGCAGTGCGTCCTCTGGCAGCTGCTGAGCTTTCTCTACCAGCGCGAGCAGCGTTTTACCGTGGAAACGGATCTCACTTCCGGAAAGGCCAATGCTGTCCAGCTCACCAAGGCTACCCGGCATATAGCGCGCCACCGCCCACAGGTGTTCTTCACGCACCACGAAGTTAACCGCCAGATCGCGCTCACGCGCTTTACGCAGACGCCAGTCAGCCAGCAATTGCAGACAGGCCAGTTGACGGGTGCGCAGCTGCCAGGCGTTGGTGATGTCACGCCAGGCTTCTTTCGGATCAACCACTTCCTGACGACGCTGCTGCGTCATGCGGCACTCGTCCAGTGCGGCAGACAGCCAACCGGACGCCTCAGCCTCTTTCATGAGCTGGCCGGCAATCGGTAGCAGATAAAAGACGTCTGCCGCGGCGTATTCAAGCTGACGCGCCGTCAGCGGGCGCGCAAGCCAGTCGGTACGCGATTCGCTCTTATCCAGCGTCAGACCGGTGTACTCTTCCACCATCGCCGCAAAACCCCAGGAGAGCGGACGACCGCTGAACGCCGCGAGGATCTGGGTATCAATCAGCGGCTGCGGCATGATGCCAAAGGTGTTGAGAAATACTTCCAGATCTTCACTGCCCGCGTGCAGATATTTGGTCACGGCGGTATCCAGCAACAGCTCGCGCATTGGCGCCCAGTCGGTAATGCCGAGGGGGTCAATCAACGACACGTGTTTGCCGTCATACATCTGAATCAGACCCAGCTGCGGATAGTACGTTCGGGTGCGGACAAATTCCGTATCCAGGGCGATAGCGGGAAATTCACGCGTCACCTCGCACAGCGAAGCCAGCTCGTCGTTGGTTGTGATCATCTGGTAATTCAAATCGGACTCTCTTTTGTTTGCGCCCATAAAAAACGCCGGATTAACCGGCGTCTGGGCGATTAACGTGAAGCTCAGGCCTTATTGTCCACTTTGGCACGGGCTTCGTCACGTAATTCTCGTCGTAATATCTTCCCGACGTTGGATTTCGGCAGCTCATCCCGGAATTCCACCAGCTTCGGCACTTTATAGCCCGTCAGCTGACGGCGACAAAACGTTATCAGCGCATCCTCGGTCAGAGAAGGATCTTTCTTGACCACAAATATCTTCACCGCTTCACCGCTGCTGCCGGAAGGAACGCCCACCGCCGCCACTTCCAGCACGCCGCTGTGCTGCATCACCACGTCTTCGATTTCGTTCGGATAGACGTTGAACCCTGACACCAGGATCATATCTTTCTTGCGATCGACGATGCGCAGGAAGCCTTCGTCATCCATCACCGCGATGTCGCCCGTGTGCAGCCAGCCGTCTTTGATGATCTCATCCGTGGCATCCGGACGTTGCCAGTAGCCCAGCATCACCTGCGGCCCTCTGACGCACAGCTCTCCTGGCTCACCGTGAGGCACTTCGTTATCCTCATCATCCACCAGTTTTGCTTCCGTCGACGGGACCGGCAGACCGATACTGCCGCTGTGATAGTCGATATCATGCGGGTTAACGCTGACCAGCGGGGCGCACTCCGTCAGGCCATAGCCTTCCAGCAGATATTGCCCGGTGAGTTTCACCCAGCGCTCGGCAACCGCCTGCTGAACCGGCATCCCGCCACCCGCAGAGAGGTGCAGCGTGGAGAAATCGAGCTGCTGGAACTCTTTATTGTTAAGCAGCGCGTTAAACAGGGTGTTCACGCCGGTCATGGCGGTGAACGGGTATTTCGCCAGCTCTTTGACCAGCCCCGGAATGTCGCGTGGGTTGGTGATCAATACGTTTTGACCGCCAAGCTCAATAAACAGCAGGCAGTTCATGGTCAGCGCAAAAATGTGATACAGCGGAAGCGCGGTGATCACCAGCTCCTTGCCCGGGTGCAGCAGCGGCCCGTAGGTGGCATTAACCTGCTCAAGGTTCGCCAGCATATTTCGGTGGGTCAGCATCGCCCCTTTCGCCACGCCGGTGGTACCGCCCGTGTATTGCAGAAATGCCAGATCCTCAGACACGATCTCCGGCTTCACGTACTGCATCCGGTAGCCCGCATGCAGGGCGCGGCGGAAGGAGATGGCATCCGGCAGGTGGTATTTCGGCACCAGCCGCTTAACGTATTTAACGACAAAGTTGACCAGCGTACCTTTCGCGGTAGAGAGCTGGTCGCCCATGCGCGTCAGGATGACGTGCTTAACCTGAGTTTTTTCAACGACTTTTTCCAGCGTGTGGGCAAAGTTGGAGACAATCACAATCGCCGCCGCGCCGCTGTCATTCAACTGATGTTCCAGCTCGCGCGGGGTATAGAGCGGGTTAACGTTAACCACAATCATCCCTGCCCTGAGGATCCCGAACAGCGCCACCGGGTATTGCAGCAGGTTTGGCATCATCAGCGCGACGCGATCCCCTTTCTGCAAGCCCAACCCTTCCTGTAAATAGGCCGCAAACGCCCGGCTGCGCTCTTCCAGCTTACGGAAGGTCATCACTTCGCCCATATTCACAAATGCAGGCTGGTCAGCGTAGCGCCGTACCGAGTGTTCAAATAATTCAATCAGGGATTGATAACGGTCAGGATTGATCTCCGCAGGGACATCCGCGGGATAACGGTTAAGCCAAACCTTTTTCAATGCATCACCTCTGAAATGAGTGTTCGTCGTCATCACAGCCCCGATAATAAACAGTTTGTTAACATTATATTAACTCAGCGTACCAGTTTATTAATTGTTCAGATTGCAGGTTGCGAAGCGCGTCACTCTTTTTTTTCGTTTTATCCGTAGAAAAACAGAGACAGCGGCTGAGCCGCTGTCTCTTTCCTAACAATAACAGTAAGTTACTCAGTTACGATTGTTTGAACCTGTGCAGGGCCTGGATTGTACCAACCCCAGCCACCGTAGCCGTAACGATACGGATGCGGTCCCCACATCCACGGATCGATTGGCTGTGGCGGCATCACCACCTGCTGGGCGATACGCCAGCGTTTGTAGCCGTTCACCTGCATGGTCATAAATTTGTATGGCGTATTGCCGATTTTCCCCGCCACCGAACCGGTAATCGGCCCGACGACGGTCACCAGCTGCCCGCGGAAATCTACCGGATCGAGGAAGCCGCTGACGTCAGCGTAGATCCGCCCGCGCGAGGCTTCACCCAGAACAGGCCGCGCGCCGTCGTCCAGCGGGACAGTGGCAATCTCCAGTCGGGTTTTACCCTGCTGGTTTATCACTTCAACCACCTTGCCGCCAAACCGCGCTTCCTGCCCGACATACAGCTCCGGGGCATTCATCACGCGTACCAGATCCTGCTGTGGCGTCGGGCTGGTGCCCTTGATCGCATCAGGAACGGTGACGCACCCGCTCAGTGCTATGGCAACCGCGCCTGCCATAAGAAAGCGTACAACTTTAGTCTGAACCGCCATGATGCGACTCCTTTTTCTCAGTTCCTGTTACTGAGATTCACTCGCGGCCAGGAAGTTTCTTCCACGCGACGGTGTTTCGTAAATAAACCGGTTCAGCATGTTCAACCGCCACGGTTTTTCCTGCGGCAAGTAGCTGACAGGCAATCGGCAGCATATCTTCTGCGGCGGGCAGGAGCATGTTACCGTCCACCAGCGTAAGGCCGGTGTCCTTCGCCATCTCAGGCCATGCCGGCCAGCCGGTTCCGACCGTCGCCCACTCACCGGAGAGCTGCTTCAGGCGCCCGGTGACGGCTTCAGGTTTAAGCACCGCTTCCGTCTCTTCGCCGTGCCAGACGCCGTTTTCGTCACGGGTGTACTCCGCCCAGTAGACTTCCCCCATGCGGGCATCAATCGCAGCCAGCACGCGGGTGGCCCCGGTCATGCGCCAGGCGCCCTGAGCCATGGTCGCAAGCGTTGAGACGCCGATCATCGGCAGGTCAGCGCCCAGCGCCAGCCCCTGCGCAATGCCAATCCCGATACGTACGCCCGTAAAGCTGCCCGGACCACGGCCGTAGGCCAGCGCGTCGAGGTCAGTCAGGGCGGTGTTGCCCTCGGTTAAAATGGTTTTTACCAGGGGCAGAATACGTTGGGTGTGTTCCCGTGGGCACTCTTCGAAATGAGCAAAAGTCGTACCGTCGTTCCACAGGGCAACGGAACAGGCCTCTGTCGCGGTATCAATAGCCAGAATTCGCATCAGTCGTCGCGCTCTCGCAATGGTCAGTCACAAAATGGCGCGCATCTTAACACACTCCGGGAAGAATTACTCCGCCGTCGGGTTCGCCAGGAAGCGGACCGCGCGTTTAATATCCCGCGTGCGCGGCGCGGGCGGCAGGCTGGCGAGGAAGGTGGCGCCGTAGGGACGCATCACCAGGCGGTTGTCGCAGATCACCAGCACCCCGCGGTCGGTGACGTCGCGGATCAGTCGCCCTACCCCCTGTTTAAGCGTGATGACCGCGTCCGGCAGCTGGACGTCGTCGAACGGATCGCCCCCGCGCAGACGGCAATCCTCCATGCGCGCTTTCAGGAGCGGATCGTCCGGCGATGTGAACGGCAGCTTATCGATAATCACCAGCGAGAGCGTATCGCCGCGCACGTCCACCCCTTCCCAGAAGCTGCTGGTCGCCACCAGCAGGGCATTACCGGCGCTGACAAACTGCTGGAGCAGCTGGCCTTTGCTGGTTTCCCCCTGCAACAGCACCGGTAGCGTCATGGTGGCGCGGAACTGCTCGGCCAGTTCGCGCATCATGGCGTGTGAGGTGCAGAGCATAAAGCAGCGCCCGTTGTTGGCCTCAATCATCGGCTTCAGCATGGCCGCCAGATGGCGCGCCGCGCCCGGCTGGTTAGGCAGCGGCAGATTGCGCGGCACGCACAGCAGCGCCTGTTTCTCATAGTCGAACGGGCTCGGCAGAAGCAGGGATTCCGCCTGCTCAATGCCGAGGCGCTCGGTAAAGTGGTGCAGATCGTCATTGACCGACAGCGTGGCCGAGGTAAAGACCCAGGTGCCGGGCTTTTGCGCCATCACCTCTTTGAATTTATCAGCAACGGTCAGCGGCGTGAGCGCCAGGGTGAAGTGGCGCGAGGTACATTCGTACCAGTAGCTATAGCCCGGCTGGTTGATCTCTTTCAGCCGCTTCAGCCGCCCACGGTAGAGCGTGGCGCGCTCGAAAGCGGCGTCCAGCAGCGCTGAACGTCCGAGGGACAGCTTCACCACGTCGTAACAGAGTTCAAGGGCATCATCGAGCAGCAGCAGCGCGCGCTGGATATTTTTGTCTGCGAGCAGTTCGCGCAGGTTGCCGCGATAGCCCGGCTCGCCAAGCTGTAAGCGGAAATCCTGTGCGCATTGCGCCAGGCGGTCCGCGCACTTCTGCAACTGCTGGGTATCTTTGAGTTCGGTGCGATAGGCAATGGTAATATCTTTCGCCAGATCCTGAAGCTGACGGCTGGAGAGCGACTGACCAAAATACTGGCTGGCGATGTCCGGTAGCTGATGGGCTTCATCGAAGATCATCACCTCCGCCTCCGGGATCAGCTCGCCGAAACCACTGTCCTTGACCACCATATCCGCAAGAAACAGGTGATGGTTCACCACCACCACGTCGGCGTCCATCGCGGTTTTACGCGCTTTCACCACAAAACAGTCCTTATACAGCGGGCAGTCGCTGCCGAGGCAGTTGTCATTGGTGCTGGTCACCAGCGGCCAGGCCGGGGAGTCTTCCGGCACGCTCGCGCAGGTGCTGATGTCCCCCTCCTCCGTCTGGTTGGCCCAGGCGCGCAGGACGATCACATCGCTCAGGGTTTGTACCGGCAGGTCGCCGCCCGCCAGCGCCTGCTGTTCAAGGCGCTCCAGACACAGGTAGTTAGAACGCCCTTTCAGCAAGGCCAGACGCCCTTTGTATTTCAGCGCTTTCGCCACCGTGGGTAAATCGCGGCTGTAGAGCTGATCCTGGAGCGCTTTTGATCCCGTAGAGATGATCACCTTCTTTTTCGCCCGCAGCGCAGGAGCGAGGTAAGCATACGTTTTCCCCGTACCGGTGCCGGCCTCCACGACCAGCGGCTGCGCCTTGTCGATGGCGTGCGCGACGGCATGCGCCATCTGACGTTGGGGTTCGCGCGGTTTAAAGCCGGGAATAGCCTGTGCTAAGTGACCTTCTGGGGAAAAATCGTCTGCCACGGTGTTCTCTCACTGTATTTTTGCACAGGGATTATGTCAGCCCCTTCTCTCCGGTGCCACCCCAAATAGTGACGACGGCGGAACATTGTGGCAGTCTTGCCGCCTGACGACGAAAGATAACGAGGATACGTTTATGACAATTACGCGCATTGATGCCGAAGCCCGCTGGTCTGATGTGGTGATCCACAACCAGACGCTGTACTACACCGGCGTCCCTGCCAATCTGGACGCTGACGCCTTCGAGCAGACCGCCAACACCCTGGCGCAGATCGACGCCGTACTGGAAAAACAGGGCAGCGATAAATCCCGCATTCTGGATGCGACGATTTTTCTGGCGAATAAAGACGATTTCGCGGCGATGAATAAAGCCTGGGATGCGTGGGTGGTGGCGGGTCACGCGCCTGTACGCTGCACCGTACAGGCCACGCTGATGAAACCGGAATATAAGGTTGAGATCAAGATTATCGCGGCAGTGTAAGCCGGTTATTCTTCATCTTCATCCTCAAAGCGCGCCACGATCCGCTCGCCGGTATGGGTGGCGCGAAGTTCTTCCGCGACCTGGGAAATTGCCTGTCCGCTGCTCATCCCCTGGGACATCAGCTCCTGAATACGTTCAACGGCTTTCTGCTGTTGGTCATGGCTGAGAGAAGGTAAACCTGCAAACATCGTTAACTCCTGCTAAATTATTCGCGCTAATTATTTCACGCTGCCCGGTAGTATGCCATACATGAACATGCGCTTCCCCACTGTTATGACCTTGCCCTGGCGTGCAGACGCCGCCGAGTTCTGGTTTGCCCGTCTGAGCCACCTGCCTTTTGCGATGCTCCTGCACTCCGGGCATGCGGATCATCCCTACAGCCGCTTTGATATTCTGGTGGCCGACCCGGTTAAAACGCTGACGACCGATGCGCTGTCGCCAACTGACGATCCGCTGATGCGACTCCAGAACGAGATCCATGCTCTGGGCTTATCTGCCACACCGGATCCGGATCTGCCTTTCCAGGGGGGCGCGCTGGGCCTGTTTGGTTACGATCTGGGTCGCCGTTTCGAAAAGCTGCCCGAGCATGCGCAGGCGGATATTTCCCTGCCGGATATGGCGGTTGGGCTCTATGACTGGGCGCTGATCGTGGATCACCGTAAGCAGACGGTTTCTCTGCTAAGCCACCGGGACGTGCAGGCGCGTCTGGCCTGGCTTGAGGCGCAACGGCCCGCCGCCCCGGAACGCTTTATGCTAACCTCCGGCTGGCGCTCGAACATGAGCGCGGAGGAATACGCGGAAAAATTCTCCCGCGTGCAGACGTATCTTCACAGCGGCGACTGTTATCAGGTCAACCTTGCCCAGCGTTTCCAGGCGGCATACGAGGGAGACGAATGGCAGGCGTTTACCCGCCTCAATGCCAGCAATAAGGCCCCGTTCAGCGCATTTTTACGCCTTGAACACGGCGCCATCCTCAGCCTTTCGCCTGAGCGTTTTATTCACCTGGCTGACGGTATGATTCAGACCCGCCCGATAAAGGGCACCCTGCCGCGCCTTGCCGATGCCGACGCCGACCGTCAGCAGGCGGAGACGCTGGCGGCCTCGCCGAAAGATCGCGCTGAAAACCTGATGATTGTCGATCTGATGCGCAATGATATTGGCCGCGTCGCCGAGCCGGGCAGCGTGCGCGTGCCGGAGCTGTTCGTCGTGGAGCCATTCCCGGCGGTGCATCATCTGGTCAGCACCATCACCGCACGTCTGCCGGCCTCGCGAACCGCCTGCGATCTGCTCCGCGCCGCGTTTCCGGGCGGCTCCATTACCGGCGCGCCGAAGGTCCGGGCGATGGAGATCATCGACGAACTGGAACCGCATCGCCGCAACGCCTGGTGCGGCAGCATCGGCTATGTGAGTCTGTGCGGCACCATGGATACCAGCATCACTATTCGCACCCTGACGGCCTGCGACGGTAACCTGTACTGTTCCGCAGGCGGTGGCATTGTGGCCGACAGCCAGGCGGAGGCGGAATATCAGGAAACCTTTGATAAAGTGAATCGTATCCTGAAACAACTGGAGAACTCACGGTGAAGAAAGACAACCTGACGCTGGATGATTTTCTGTCGCGCTTTCAGCTTCTGCGGCCCCAGGTTAACCGCGCCACGCTGAATCAACGTCAGGCGGCGGTGCTGATCCCGGTCGTGCGTCGTGAGCAGCCGGGTCTGTTGCTTACCCAGCGCTCACCGCATATGCGAAAACACGCCGGTCAGGTTGCGTTCCCGGGCGGCGCGGTGGACAGCACCGATGCATCCCTGATTGCCGCCGCACTGCGCGAAGCGCATGAGGAAGTGGCGATCCCCCCGGAGGCGGTCGAGGTGATCGGCGTGCTGCCGCCAGTGGACAGCGTAACCGGTTTTCAGGTCACGCCGGTCGTTGGCATTATTCCGCCCGATCTTCAGTATCACGCCAGCGTCGATGAAGTTTCAGCGGTATTCGAAATGCCGCTGGAAGAGGCCCTTCGTCTGGGTCGCTATCACCCGCTGGATATTCACCGCCGCGGACACGATCATCGGGTCTGGCTGTCGTGGTATCAGCATTATTTTGTCTGGGGCATGACGGCAGGCATCATTCGTGAGCTGGCCCTGCAAATCGGCCTGAAGCCTTGACTATACTTTACATTCCACCCTTTTCTGGCAGGTTTGCGATCGGCGTCGCGCTATTAGCAAAACCATCGTTAACCATTAGTTTAATTCATGTGAATAGTTAAGCCGAGGTTGGTGTTCCCTCTTACACTATGCGCAGTTATAACATCGTTACTGGAACCCCAGTAACCCTGTCAGGAGTGTGAAAGTGATTAGTATATTCGACATGTTCAAAGTGGGGATTGGTCCATCTTCTTCCCACACTGTAGGGCCGATGAAGGCCGGTAAACAGTTCGTCGATGATCTGGTCGAAAAAGGATTACTGGAAAGCGTTACCCGTGTCGCCGTAGACGTTTACGGTTCACTGTCATTAACGGGTAAAGGCCACCACACCGATATCGCCATTATTATGGGTCTGGCGGGCAATATGCCGGACACAGTTGATATTGATGCCATTCCGGCATTTATCCGCGACGTGGAAACGCGCGGTCGTTTGCTGCTGGCTAACGGCCAGCACGAAGTGGACTTCCCGCAGGATGACGGGATGCGTTTTCGTAGCGACAACCTGCCGCTGCATGAAAACGGCATGACCATCCACGCCTGGAGTGGCGAAAAAGAGATCTACAGCAAAACTTACTACTCCATCGGCGGCGGCTTTATCGTTGACGAAGAACACTTTGGTAAAGAGAGCGCGGGCGACGTCAATGTGCCCTATCCGTTTAAATCGGCCACCGAGATGCTGGGCTACTGCAAAGAGACCGGTCTGTCCCTGTCAGGCATGGTGATGCAGAACGAACTGGCGCTGCACAGCAAGAAAGAGATTGAAGACTATTTTGCTAACGTGTGGCAAACCATGCGCGCCTGTATTGACCGCGGGATGAACACCGAGGGTGTTCTGCCTGGGCCACTGCGCGTACCGCGTCGTGCCTCTGCGCTGCGCCGCATGCTGGTCACTACCGACAAGTTCTCCAATGACCCAATGAACGTGGTCGACTGGGTGAACATGTTTGCCCTCGCGGTTAACGAAGAGAACGCAGCGGGTGGTCGCGTCGTGACGGCGCCAACCAACGGCGCGTGCGGTATCGTTCCGGCGGTGCTGGCCTATTACGATCACTTTATTGAGCCCGTGACGCCGGACATCTATATCCGTTACTTCCTCGCGGCAGGCGCTATCGGCGCGCTGTACAAGATGAATGCGTCCATCTCCGGCGCTGAAGTGGGCTGTCAGGGTGAAGTGGGCGTAGCCTGCTCCATGGCGGCGGCTGGCCTGGCGGAGCTGCTGGGCGCCAGCCCTGAGCAGGTGTGCGTAGCGGCGGAAATCGGCATGGAGCACAACCTCGGCTTGACCTGTGACCCGGTTGCCGGCCAGGTGCAGGTGCCGTGCATTGAGCGTAACGCCATCGCCTCCGTCAAAGCGATCAACGCCTCGCGTATGGCGATGCGCCGTACCAGCGAGCCACGCGTGTCGCTGGATAAGGTTATTGAAACCATGTACGAGACCGGCAAGGACATGAACGCGAAGTACCGTGAAACCTCGCGCGGCGGTCTGGCCATTAAGGTGCAGTGCGACTAAGCCTTCCTTTCGCCCATCTGCAACGGATGGGCGAATTTTCCCCTCTCGTCTCGTCGCTTCGCGTATTCCCCACTACACTGTCACTGTTGCGTCTGGCTTTTCTGGCCGGTGCTTAACAGGCGACCGTTCATGCAAACTGCACAAACGATCATTAAAGACTATCGCCGAAAACGCGTTATCGTCTGTGTCACGGTTGCGCTCGTTACGCTCGTCCTGACGCTGGGTATTCGCTTTATTTCACAGCGCAACATAAATCAGGATCGGATCCACGACTTTACCCACCACACCGTGCGTGCGCTTGATAAGGTGCTTCTTTCGTTAGAGGCCCAGCGGGAAACGCTACTTTCACTGGTTGGCATACCCTGTTCCGAAGCAAATCTGATCCTGCGAAAACAGGCGGCGATCCTCCAGACCGTACGCTCCATCGCCCTCATTCAAGACGGAATACTGTATTGCTCAAGCGTCTTTGGCAGCCGTAATGTGCCCGTCAGTGAGTTTGTGCCGGAGCTGCCGGTCAGTGAATCCAGGCTGTTGCTGCTGACCGATCGGTGGCTGGTAAAAGGCAGCCCGGTACTGATTCAGTGGTCTCCCCTCGCGAGCGACGGCAACGACGGGGTGATGGAGGTGGTGAATATCGATCTCATCACTAAAATGATTCTTGAGCCGCAGCGGCCGCAGATCACCGACGTTGTCCTGAGAGTAGGAGATAACTTCCTCCGCGACGGGCAACAGGTGACGACTACGCCGACCTTCGATGAAAACGCCTCCCTGCTGGAACAATCGTCACAGCATTACCCTTTCAGCGTCACGGTGAGCGGCCCCGGGCCTGGCGAAATGGCGTTAAAAAATCTGCCCACCCAGCTGCCGCTGGCGTTAATGCTCAGCTTACTGATGGGCTATATCGCCTGGCTCGCCACCGCGCGGCGCATCAGTTTCACCTGGGAAATCAATATGGGAATTGCGGCCAGGGAGTTTGAGCTCTTCTGCCAGCCGCTGGTGAATGCCCGCACCCGGGAATGCGTCGGCGTCGAGATCCTCCTGCGCTGGAACAACCCGCGTCAGGGATGGATTTCGCCCGATGTCTTTATCCCTCTGGCCGAAGAACATAACCTGATTGTTCCGCTTACCCGCTACGTCATCAGCGAAACGGTGCGGCAGATAGGCTATTTCCCGGCCTCGCGCGATTTCCATATCGGCATTAACGTGGCCGCCAGCCATTTTCGCCGCGCTGCGCTGATCCAGGATCTCAACCGCATCTGGTTTAACGCCAGCCCTGTTCAACAGTTGATCGTGGAGTTAACCGAACGCGATGCGTTGCTGGATGTGGATTACCGCATCGTGCGGGAGCTGCACCGCAAAGGGGTGAAACTTGCGATTGATGATTTTGGTACCGGCAACAGCTCACTTTCATGGCTAGAAAAACTGCATCCGGATGTGCTGAAAATTGATAAATCCTTCACCACCGCGATCGGCACCGACGCCGTGAACTCAACGGTAACGGATATTATTATTGCGCTGGGTCAGCGGCTGAATATTGAACTGGTTGCGGAAGGGGTGGAAACCGAGGAGCAGTCACGCTACCTGCGCCGTCACAGCGTACATATTTTGCAGGGGTACTTGTATGCGCGGCCAATGCCGCTGCGCGAGTTTCCGAAATGGCTGGCGGAAAGTCACTCTCCGCCAGCCCGCCACAACGGACACATCGTGCCCTTACTGCCGTTACACTAGATAGCGTTACTCTTCTTCGTCGTGTGCAGAGTGCTCTTTAACAATACGCACCATATCAACGCGATAGTCGTTGGCTTCGACGATGGTAATTTGCAGCGGCGGCAGCTCCAGCACATCACCAATACGCGGGATCTGCCCGTTAACGGCAATCACCAGCCCCGCGACGGTGGCAATGTCTTCATCATCATTGACCACGTTTTCGACGCCCAGCGTGTGCGAGAGCGCGTGCAGGTCGGTGGTGCCTTTCACCAGCCAGCCGTCACCGTCGGCAACGATTTCCGGGGTTTCATCCGCATCAGGGAATTCACCGGCAATGGCTTCCAGCACGTCCAGCGGCGTCACCAGGCCCTGTACCACACCAAATTCATTGGTGACGATAACAAAGCTCCCGCGGGCACGACGCAATACGCCCAGCAGGTTGATCGGATCCAGCGTCTCCGGTACTACGATGGCGGGCGACGCGGCCGCTACGGCCTCGACGTTAACGCCCTCTTCCAGCGCCACCAGCATCTCTTTCGCGCGTACGACACCGATGATCTCATCCAGCTCACCCCGGCAGACCGGGAACAGACTGTGTGGCGAGGAGAGCAGCTGCTGACGAATTTCGTCAACGCTCAGGTTGGCGTCCACCCAGCTGATCTCACCGCGCGGCGTCATAATGCCGCGCAGGGAGCGGGAAGCCAGCGAAAGCACGCCGTTGATCATGTAGCGTTCTTCTTCCACAAACGCGCCTTCCGGCACCGGAACCGGGTTACGGTTCTCGTTATCAGCCTGCACGTTGACCTGACGACGTCCGCCCATCAGTCGCAGAATCGCATCTGCGGTACGGGCTCGCAGCGGCTGATTCGACTGCTGCTTAATAAAGTTACGGCGCGCAATCTGGTTAAACAGCTCGATCAGAATCGAGAAGCCAATCGCGGCGTACAGGTAGCCTTTCGGAATATGGAAGCCAAACCCTTCTGCCACCAGGCTCAGACCAATCATCAGCAGGAAGCTCAGACACAGCACAACGACCGTCGGATGCTGGTTGACGAAACGCGTCAGCGGTTTTGACGCCAGCAGCATTACCGCCATCGCAATCACCACCGCCGCCATCATCACCGGCAGATGGTTCACCATGCCGACCGCCGTAATCACCGCATCCAGTGAGAAGACCGCATCAAGCACCACAATCTGGAGAACAACCACCCAGAAGCTGGCGTAACCCTTACCGTGGCCATCATCGTGCTGCCGGTTCTCCAGCCGTTCATGCAGCTCTGTTGTGGCTTTGAACAGCAGGAACAGTCCCCCCACCAGCATGATTAAATCGCGGCCGGAGAAGGTGAAATCCATGACGGTGAACAGCGGCTTCGTCAGGGTAACCATCCACGAGATCACAGACAGCAAGCCCAGACGCATGATCAGCGCCAGCGAGAGGCCGATCAGACGGGCTTTATCACGCTGTTTCGGCGGCAGCTTATCCGCGAGGATGGCGATAAACACCAGGTTATCAATACCGAGAACGATCTCCAGCACGACCAGCGTAAGCAAGCCTACCCAGATTGACGGGTCCATTAAGAATTCCATGACACGCTCCTGCTAAAGGAATGACAAAACGGTGCCCCGCTAATTTCGGGCATTTCAAAGGGAATGAGAGTCGATGCGTGGCGAAGATCGCCGATGAATAAGGCGCGGAATGGCCTGGAAGATGACTGACGTCGGTGACGGTCCATATAGTGGGCTGTAGCCCCATACTCCTGAATAATTAAACGGACGCTAAACATATCAGAGACAATTGGTTTTTAGCAAAGATTTACGTTCCTTTGCAAACTTCTGTAACACACGCGGATTAACTTAAAGAAAAATCTGTAAGGCTTAGCTAAATTACGGATCTTCATCACATAAATTATTTTTTCACTATCTAAAATAATTCGCGGAAGTCTTAGTTTTTTGAACTCTAACCCTTATCTGAATCGATTCGGTTCGCCAATACGATTCTCAGTACGCCTGCCTGGCAGACGTATACATGATAATAAAAGGAGGTAGCAAGTGACCATTGCTATTGTCATAGGCACACATGGTTGGGCTGCGGAGCAGTTACTCAAAACGGCAGAAATGCTGTTGGGCGAGCAGGAAAACGTCGGCTGGATCGATTTCGTTCCCGGTGAAAATGCCGAGACGCTGATTGAAAAATACACTGCTCAGCTTGAGAAGCTGGATACCAGCAAAGGCGTGCTGTTTCTCGTGGATACATGGGGCGGCAGCCCGTTCAACGCTGCCAGCCGCATTGTCGTCGATAAAGAGCATTATGAAGTCGTCGCCGGGGTGAATATCCCGATGTTGGTGGAAACCTTCATGGCGCGTGACGACAACCCAGGTTTTGATGAACTGGTGGCACTGGCGGTGGAAACCGGTCGCGAAGGCGTGAAGGCGCTGAAAGCGCAGCCGGTTGAAAAACCGGCCCCTGCCCCTGCTGCACCAAGGGCGGCAGCACCGGCGAAGCCAATGGGTCCGAACGATTACATGGTTATCGGCCTTGCGCGTATTGATGACCGTCTGATCCACGGCCAGGTGGCAACACGCTGGACCAAAGAGACCAACGTACAACGCATCATCGTGGTCAGTGACGAAGTGGCCGCCGACACTGTCCGTAAAACCCTTCTTACCCAGGTTGCACCGCCGGGCGTCACCGCGCACGTCGTGGATGTCGCCAAAATGATCCGCGTTTACAACAACCCGAAATATGCGGGTGAGCGCGTGATGCTTCTCTTCACCAACCCGACAGACGTCGAACGCATTGTTGAAGGCGGCGTGAAAATCACCTCCGTTAACATTGGCGGTATGGCATTCCGTCAGGGCAAAACGCAGGTCAACAACGCGATTTCAGTGGATGCGAAAGATATCGAGGCCTTCAACAAACTGAATGCACGCGGTATCGAACTGGAAGCCCGTAAGGTTTCCACGGACCAGAAACTGAAAATGATGGATTTGATCGGCAAAGTGGGGAAATAAGCCCGGGCCGGTTTTTCATATAGAGCTTATGTAATAGGAGAAGTGCAATGGAGATTACTACTCTTCAGATTGTGCTGGTGTTCATCGTCGCATGTATTGCGGGTATGGAGTCCGTACTTGATGAATTTCAGTTCCACCGCCCTCTGGTGGCCTGTACGTTGATTGGCGCCGTTCTCGGTGACATGAAAACCGGTATCATCATCGGTGGTACTTTGGAAATGATCGCCCTCGGCTGGATGAACATCGGTGCGGCAGTTGCGCCAGATGCCGCGCTGGCGTCCATTATTTCAACCGTTCTGGTTATCGCTGGTCATCAGAGTATTGGTGCCGGTATCGCGCTGGCCATCCCGCTGGCCGCAGCGGGTCAGGTGCTGACCATTATCGTCCGTACTATTACCGTTGCCTTCCAGCACGCGGCGGATAAGGCGGCCGAAAACGGCAACCTCACCGCGCTCTCCTGGATCCACGTTTCTTCCCTGTTCCTGCAAGCGATGCGTATCGCAATCCCTGCGGTTATCGTGGCGATTTCTGTCGGTACCAGCGAAGTTCAGGGCATGCTGAATGCGATCCCTGAAGTGGTTACCAGCGGTCTGAATATCGCCGGGGGTATGATCGTGGTGGTCGGTTATGCGATGGTCATCAACATGATGCGCGCGGGCTACCTGATGCCATTCTTCTACCTCGGCTTCGTTACCGCTGCGTTCACCAACTTCAACCTGGTTGCGCTGGGTGTGATTGGTGCGGTGATGGCGATTCTTTATATCCAGCTCAGCCCGAAATACAACCGTGTCGCGGGTGCCCCTGCGCAGGCTGCTGGTAACAACGATCTCGATAACGAACTGGACTAACAGGTGAGCGAAATGGTTGATATGACAAAAACTACCACTGAGAAAAAACTCACTCCGGGTGATATTCGTGGCGTGTTCATCCGTTCTAACCTGTTTCAGGGTTCATGGAACTTCGAACGTATGCAGGCGCTCGGCTTCTGCTTCTCCATGGTGCCGGCCATCAAACGCCTGTATCCGGAAAACAACGAAGCACGCCGTCAGGCAATTAAGCGTCACCTGGAATTCTTCAACACCCATCCTTATGTTGCGGCGCCGGTTCTGGGCGTGACGCTGGCAATGGAAGAGCAGCGTGCGAACGGGGCTGAGATCGACGATGGTGCCATCAACGGTATCAAAGTTGGTCTGATGGGGCCGCTGGCAGGCGTGGGCGACCCGATCTTCTGGGGTACCGTGCGGCCGGTCTTTGCGGCGCTGGGCGCCGGGATCGCCATGAGCGGCAGCCTGCTCGGTCCTCTGCTGTTCTTCATCCTGTTCAACGCGGTGCGTCTGCTGACCCGTTACTACGGCGTGGCGTACGGTTATCGTAAAGGGGTGGATATCGTTAAGGATATGGGCGGCGGCTTCCTGCAAAAACTGACTGAGGGGGCGTCAATCCTCGGCCTGTTTGTAATGGGGGCGCTGGTTAACAAGTGGACGCACGTGAACATCCCGCTGGTGGTATCGACGATCACTGGTCAGGATGGTCAGACGCGCGTTACCACCGTGCAGACGATTCTGGACCAGCTGATGCCGGGCCTGGTACCGCTGCTGTTAACCTTCGCCTGTATGTGGCTGCTGCGTAAGAAAGTGAACCCGCTGTGGATCATCGTTGGCTTCTTCGTCATCGGTATCGCGGGCTACGCCGTCGGCCTGCTGGGTCTGTAATAAAATGCGTTACCGACCGGGGGCTTGCCCCCGGTCTTTTTATCTGGAGGATGAATGACTGTCACGGACACCGTACTGGTTTTATTTATTGTTGCCCTTCTGGCTTACGCGATCTATGACGAGTTCATTATGCCTCGCCGCCACGGCGAGACGCTGCTGACCCTTCCCCTCTTACGCCGTGGACGCATTGATGCGTTTATCTTCGCCGGTCTGGTAGTCATCCTGATTTACAATAATGTGACCAGCCACGGCGCAATATTAACCACATGGTTATTATGTGCGCTGGCATTAATGGCGATTTACCTGTTCTGGATCCGCTCGCCAAAACTCATTTTTAAAAAACACGGATTCTTCTTCGCCAATGTCTGGATAGAATATAACCGTATTAAAGAGATGAATTTATCCGAAGACGGGGTTCTGGTGATGCAATTAGAACAACGCCGCCTGCTCATCCGGGTCAAAAATATTGATGACCTGGAAAAGATCTACAAATTACTCGTTAAAACTCAATGAGTTAATATTATAGCATCGGCTATATATTGCATTATTCTTAAACCAGCAATATAGCCGATGCTATATCTCCTCTGTTAATTGCCTTATTTTTGTTAACGATATTTTCACGCATAAATCTAAATGAAAATCGTTATCAATATAGTGGCTATATAAAGCCATCTTCGTTGTTGTTTTATATTCTCAAAATATGTTAAGGTTGCGCCCGTCGTTGGGGAGTAGCCGATTTCCTGCCTGCGGGAAATGTACGTGTCAACATACTCGTTGAAAAACGTGGCGCGTACGGATCGTTTTCAGCACACTTACTGTGCCAAAAGCAATCAGGCGAGACCATAGATACATCAACTGCTGTTTACTGGGGGCAGTGATGTGTCATATGGATATCCCCGGTCTGGACGCTCTTATGAATATCTCCGCTACGATCCTTCTGGCTTTTGGCATGTCCATGGACGCATTTGCCGCCTCTATTGGTAAAGGTGCCACCCTCCATAAACCTAAATTTTCCGACGCCCTGCGTACCGGTCTCATATTTGGTGCTATCGAAACGCTGACGCCGCTTATCGGCTGGGGTCTGGGGATGCTCGCCAGCCAGTTCGTGCTGGAGTGGAATCACTGGATTGCTTTCGTGCTGCTGGTGTTCCTCGGCGGACGCATGGTGATTGAAGGCTTTCGTGGTAACGGCGATGAAGATGATGCGCCGCTGCAACGCCACGGCTTCTGGCTTCTGGTGACAACCGCCATCGCAACCAGCCTGGATGCAATGGCCGTGGGTGTCGGTCTGGCGTTTTTGCAGGTCAATATTATCGCCACCGCGCTGGCGATTGGCTGCGCCACGCTGATCATGTCAACGCTGGGGATGATGGTGGGTCGGTTCATTGGCCCGCTCTTAGGCAAACGCGCCGAAATTCTGGGCGGTATCGTGTTGATCGGGATTGGTGCCCAAATCCTTTGGGCACACTTCGCGGGTTAACCTTCGCGCTGCCAGCAATGGATGCTGAAATCCGTATGGCAGCGAAATTCTGTCTGCGCTGCCAGCGTTTCCCACACCTCTGGTTTTGCCCGCCATGCAAACGGCGTCATTTGCAGTAACGCCACGGCTTCACTTCCCTGCAACGTCATTTCATACGCTACCGACTGCGCCTGCTTTAACGCAAAGCCCGCCAGCTGTTCAGAGTGCGGCGCATGCAGGTGAACTTCATCATAGATCAGCCCTTTTAACTCCAGCAGATGACGCGGCCCTGGCGTGACGGTGATAACCCAGCCGCCAGGCTTAACGACGCGCGCCAGCTCCTCTGCCTTGCACGGCGCATAGATACGCACCACGGCGTCCATACTCGCTTCTTCAAACGGCAGGCGGTGGCTGGAGGCCACGCAGAACGTTACCGCTGAGTAGCGTTTGGCTGCCGCACGGATTGCCACTTTCGACACGTCCAGCCCGAAAGTTTCGGCACCCTTCTCAGCCGCCACGTCAGCAAACGTGGCGGTGTAGTAACCTTCGCCGCAGCCGATATCCAGCATGGCGGATGCGCCTTCTGTCAGATATTGACGGAGTAAGGCGACAACGGCATCCCTGAGCGGTTGATAGTGCCCGGCATCGAGAAACGCCCGGCGCGCCTGCATCATCTCCGCGCTGTCACCCGGGTCCCGGGAGCGCTTGTGTTGTACCGGCAGAAGATTTACATAGCCCTCTTTCGCCCGGTCAAACTGATGTCCCTGTGGACAGATAAACGTTTTCTCCGCGCGCGTCAGCGGCGCGTGGCAAAGGGGACAACTGAAAGACATGACAGCTCCAGGGCGTAAACCAAAAGGCGAAGTGTACCGCTATTCGCCAGGGTTATAAACGGCTGGGTGACGCATCACGATCAGATGGTCAGAATCTGCCGGCAGCCCGTCTGGCTTCACGTTTTCCAGGCGCAGGACGTTACCCATAATTTCGCTGAACACGGGCGCAGAAACGGCCCCGCCATAGTAGGCACCGTTTTGCGGATCGTTGATCACCACCACCAGCGCGAAACGGGGATCGCTGGCAGGCGCAACGCCTGCGGTATAGGCGACGTATTTATCCACATACTTACCATGTTCATCGATTTTTTTGGCCGTCCCGGTTTTTATCGCCACGCGATAGTTACGCACCGCCGCTTTGACCCCGCCACCGCCGGGTAACGCAACGCTCTCCATCATATGTTCCACCTCGTGAACAATTTCCTCGGGCATCACCCGCTTGCCAATCACCGGCGGGTCAATACGGGTGATGGACAGAGGCCGTTCAATGCCGTAGCTGCCGATGGTGGCATACACATGCGCCAGCTGGAGGGGGGTTACCATCAGGCCATACCCAAAGGCAAAGGTCGCCCGATCTAACTGACTCCAGAATTTTCGCTGCGGCAGTAAACCTGCGCTTTCTCCCGTTAAGCCAAGCCCGGTACTCTCGCCAAAACCAAAGTGTTTATAGGTATCCAGTAACCGTTGCACGGGCATCGCCAGCGAAAGACGGGACACGCCCGTATCACTGGATTTTTGCAGGATCCCGGTCATCGTCAGCTCGGGGTAGTAGCCCACATCGCGGATACGATGGCCATCAATGGTGTAGGGATGCGTGTCTATGACGCTGTCAGGCTGTACCAGCCCCTGCTGTAGCGCCGTCATCAGCACCAGAGGCTTAACGGTCGAGCCAGGTTCAAAGGTGTCGCTGATCGCGCGATTGCGAAAAACATCCAGCGTTGCCCCTTCCCGGTTATTGGGGTTGAAGTCGGGGAAGCTCGCCATTGCCAGAATTTCGCCCGTCTGGATATTAATCAGCACCGACGCGCCTGATTCGGCTTTGTTCCACGCTACGGCATTATCCAGCGCGTCTTCGGTGATAGTTTGCAGGCGTTCATCGATACTAAGCTGGATATTATGTGCAGGTACGGGAGCCACCTCCGTAAGGTTCTCCACCACATGTCCGTAGCGATCTTTCCTGACCAGCCGCACGCCTGCCTTCCCGGTAAGCTGCGTGTTAAAGCTTTTCTCGACGCCCTCAATGCCCTGACCATCAATATTGGTGAAGCCAATCAGGTTCGCCGCCACGTGCCCGGCAGGATAAAAGCGGCGGGACTCATCGCGAAGGTTGATACCGGGGAGACGCAGCTTATCGATCCACTTTGCCTGGGCGGGATCAACCTGACGGGCCAGGTAAATAAATCGCCCGTGCGGGTTACTGTTAATTCGCGATGCGAGCGTGCTCAGAGAAAGGTGTAAGGCATTTGCCAGGGCCTGCCAGCGCGAGTCAAAACCGATCCCCCCTTTTTCCAGCACTGTTTTGGGATCGGCCCAGACGGCCTGGACGGGTACGCTCACCGCAAGGGGTCGCCCTTCACGGTCAACAATCATCCCACGCGGGGCGTCTATCGCCACTTCGCGCAGGGAGCGCATATCCTCCTGCTTCACCAGATTATCCGGTTTGATAATTTGTAGCCACGCTACTCGGCCCAGCAGAAACGCAAGGCTACAAAAGATGGCGAGACACAGAAGTGCAAAACGTGCCGGAGTAAAATTTCCGGTGGTGGTTATTGTCTTTTTTTTCACCTTAACCCCAGGGCTGTTAATCAACGCCCTGATTTAACGAGAAAAGCGGATAATAAGGCGGGAAAACAATGCTAATAATCTCGCGGGTTTGCAACAAGATAATAACAGAGGAAGATTACGTAATATTTTGAAAAATAAGCGTATAAAAAAAGCCCCGCATCGGCGAGGCTTATGTCTGAGATCGAAGCGCTGAGCGCTTCAGTCAGCAGTGATTCGATCAGATAGCAGTTACGTTAACCGCAGCTGGGCCTTTCTGGCCATCCTGAATTTCGAACTCAACGTTCTGGCCTTCAGCCAGAGTTTTGAAGCCGTTACCCTGGATTGCAGAGAAGTGTACGAACACGTCTTTGCTGCCGTCAGCAGGAGTAATGAAACCAAAACCTTTAGACTCGTTGAACCACTTAACTTGACCTTTAATCTTTGCCATTTGCAAAATTCCTTAGAGTGTTTTCTTAGCCCGCGGGCTTTGACATAGATAAAACTGAGACATTACTGCTTGAGGCACTAATATAAGGTTCGGCAGAGAAGCGGTATTCAACGACAACGTGTTTACTCAGGACTTCTTTACTGAAAATGCCACACATAAACAGAACTGTACCTCGTTTGACCCAAAACGTGTTATCACACACAACGTTTAATATGGCAAGCCATTTTTAAACGTGTCTCGATCCGCCGCACAAATTCAGACGTTACTCCATAACAATCTGCACAGTTATGCGAATTGTCAAATGAAGCGCCACCTGACCTCACTGCCCGCAGGGTGCGTTGACGCGCCCTGTAATCAAAGACTTTTTAAACATAGCTCAATCATTTCAAAGCGTCCATCCCAATCCCAGAATTTCTTTAAAGGAATGACTGAGTTAGAACATTTTGTGAAAAGTTATGCTGAAAACATTGCAACGCACCAACATGTGTCAGGGAATATACGATGTTAATTACATTTTGCTAACTGTATTAAAAACCACCATTTAATAAGTGTTAATCTGCACCAAAATAATGAAATTTTTATGACTCTGCCTCAAAACAAGGCAAGCAAAACGTTTCGATAAAAATAAAACACTTCAGGAAAGATAAAGCACACTATTTATTCAACGAAACTGAATTTGTTAAATAAGGATAAATATTCGCCAGTTTTCAGTGTGCTAAAACATGAGTTAACTGCTGCTTAATTAAATGCCGGGAAGTTGTGGGATGCATTTGATAAGGGAGGGGATTTACGCGTACGTCAGGCCACCTCCCCGCTCCGGGCAGACTATCGTTCAGCTACCAGGCGAATGAAGTCTTCCTCGTCTTGTTGTTGAGCAACAGCGTCCTTCGGTACCGCTTTCTCCTCCGGCTCGTTGGCTTCGCACAAACGACGCAGCAGCGCAGTCTGCCGTTTCTGCTGATCGAGCAATGCCTCCAGCAGCTCAATCTGCTCGTTTGTGCGGGAGCTGGCGCGGTTAACGAAAAACCACAGCACCAGCCCAACGACCAGCACCAACAAAGACATTACCAGGGATGCAATGCTCAGCAGCCCCGAATTCAGTAACTCACCCATTTCACCACCTCAGTAAAAACCACCATTTTACCACTGCCGCCGCGTAAGGACATCACTCAGCGTAAAAATGGTCTCTACCAGGGGATAAACTTATTGATTGAACAAATGCCGCTAAAGAACTGTACATCCTGATCGCACATCACATTGATAGTCTGCGTCCACAGCACCACGCATGCTATCAACACTATAATCAGAATTACCCAGCGTATTTTTTTCACTCCACACTCCGTCTTATGACCTGATACAGCCAGGTTATCACGGTTATCTTAAACAGGGGCTAACTGTACCTTCAACAGACGCTTTTCGGAATCGTGCACTTGTTTCACTGCGTAAAGCCGTTACGCTTACTCTATGACAACAAAGAAAAAAGAGGCAACGATGCGTTTACTTATTCGTACAGTAATTGTACTGGCCATTGTCTGGATCGGCCTGTTATTAAGTGGGTACGGCGTATTAATGGGGAGCAAAGAAAATGCCGCGGGTCTGGGTATCCAGTGTAAATATCTTACCGCCCAGGGGATAAGCACGGCTCAGTACATACATTCCGACAGCGGGATCATCGGGTTAACCAACTGTCCTGTGCTGCGTAAATCATCTGTTGTGGTTGATAACGGTTAATCAGCGCTGAACTTCGCTTACAGAAACGCCGCAAAAGTGCGGCGTTTTTATTGGTGGCGTCGATCAGAACGGATAATCGTTATAGCCCATCTGCTCTGAAATTTTGCGCGCTGCGGTATGCAGAATCGCCACATATTCATGAAGACGCTCTTCAGAGAAACGCAGCGTTGGGAACGAAATGCTCAGGCCCGCAATGACAACGCCGAAGCGGTCAAACACCGGCACACCGATGCAACGCAGCCCCTCTTCCTGCTCTTCGTTATCTTCCCCGTAACCCTGTTCACGCACTTTATCCAGCACGCTCAGCAGTTCTTCCGTACTGGTAATCGTGCGGTCGGTGCTGCGTTTGTACTCCACCCCGTCAAGGATTTGCTTCACCTCTTCGCGATCGCGCCAGGCCAGCAGTACTTTACCAATTGCGGTGCTGTACAGCGGGTTACGACGACCAATGCGTGAATACATGCGCAGGTTGTACATGGAGTCAATTTTGTGGATGTAAACAATGCTGTCTTCATCCAGCGCACCGAGGTGAATTGTCTCTTTCGTCAGTCGTGAAAGTTCACGCATCTGAATGTCAGCGCTGCGGATCAGATCCACGTTCTGCAAGGCGCGGGCGCCCAGTTCAAACAGTTTCAGGGTCAGAGAATATTTTTCTGATTCTCCTTCCTGCGCGACATAACCCAATGATTTCATCGTCTGCAAAAAGCGATAAACGGTGCTTTTCGACATCATCACACGCTGCGACAACTCTGTAATACCAATTTCACGCTCTTCTCCGAGCGCCTGCAAGATGCCAAACACCTTCAGCACGGAAGAAACAGAATCTGGCTGCTTATCCAAATCTGCGATTGCCATTTATCACCTCATAGAGAGTGTTTTATAAAAATCAGAACCGGTTTTTATTATAAATTCGTGTGATGCGTGCTGCAATCTATCTGGGTTTACTTCGTTACAAATCTGCGACATAAAACCGAAATAACGATGCTAAAATAGTTACTCTGAAAATAATTTCACGCTGAGTCATTCTTTCCCCATGCAAAAAAACGTTTCTGATGGCCTGCCCTTATCGCAGCGGTACGGGGCAATTGCCACTATTGTCATCGGTATTTCGATGGCTGTCCTTGACGGTGCGATTGCCAACGTGGCTCTTCCTACCATTGCCAAAGACCTTAATGCTTCGCCGGCAAGCTCCATCTGGATTGTGAACGCGTACCAGATAGCGATTGTGATTTCCCTTCTGTCACTCTCTTTCCTGGGCGATATGTTTGGTTATCGCCGGGTTTACCAGTGCGGGCTGGTGGTCTTTACCCTCACCTCGCTCTTCTGTGCCCTTTCAGATTCACTGCACACCCTTACGCTGGCGCGTATCGCGCAGGGCTTTGGCGGCGCGGCGCTAATGAGCGTGAACACGGCCCTGATACGGCTTATTTATCCTCAACGCCACCTGGGGCGCGGCATGGGCATTAACTCCTTTATTGTGGCCGTGTCGTCCGCCGCCGGCCCAACGATTGCCGCCGCCATCCTGTCCGTTGCCTCGTGGCAGTGGCTGTTTGCCATTAACGTGCCGCTGGGCATTGTGGCGATCTTCTTCGCCCTGCGCTATCTTCCGGAAAATGGTCCGAAAAGCACCATGCCACGTTTCGATCTGCCCAGCGCCGTGATGAACGCGCTGACTTTTGGCCTGCTGATTACCGCGCTGAGCGGATTTGCGCAGGGACAGTCTCTGTCGCTCATTGCCGCAGAAATCGTTGCCATGCTTATCATCGGCTTTTTCTTTGTTCGACGTCAGCTGGCGCTGCCCGTGCCGTTACTGCCGGTGGATTTGCTGCGTATTCCGCTGTTTTCGCTATCCATTTGTACCTCCATTTGCTCGTTCTGCGCCCAGATGCTGGCGCTGGTTGCACTGCCGTTCTTTTTGCAGAGCGTGATTGGCCGTTCAGAAGTGGAGACAGGCTTGCTGCTCACGCCCTGGCCGCTGGCAACCATGGTGATGGCCCCGCTGGCCGGTTACCTTATTGAGCGCGTCCATGCCGGGCTTCTGGGGGCGATTGGGCTGGTTGTCATGGCGGTGGGACTGTTTGCGCTGGCGCTCCTGCCCGCCTCGCCGGGGGATCTGGATATTATCTGGCGCATGATCCTGTGCGGGGCCGGTTTTGGTCTGTTCCAGTCCCCTAATAACCACACGATTATCACCTCTGCCCCACGTCATCGCAGCGGTGGCGCCAGCGGGATGCTGGGCACGGCAAGACTGTTAGGGCAAAGCACCGGGGCCGCACTAGTGGCGTTGATGTTTAACCTTGCCGGGCAGAATGCGACACACGTTGCGCTAATTACCGCAGGGACCCTGGCGACCCTCGCGGCTGTCATTAGCGGCCTTCGCGTCACCCAGCCAAAGGCGCAGGCATAAAAAAACCGGGCGGAGAATGGCTCCAGCCCGGTTCTTTTCAACCCGATTACGTTACTTCAGGTATTCGCCGCTACGCAGCGCTTCAATACGTTTATCCAGCGGCGGGTGAGACATAAACAGCTCGCTCAGCGACTTTGATTTGCCGTTGATGCAGAAGGCCATCATGCTGTTTGCTTCCTGCGGCTCGTAGCTGGTTTTCAGTCGTTGCAGCGCAGCAATCATCTTTTCACGACCCACCAGTTTCGCGGAACCGGCATCCGCGTGGAACTCACGATGACGGGAGAACCACATGGTAATGATGCTTGCCAGGATACCGAACACCAGCTCCAGCACCATTGAAACAGCAAAATAGATCAGCGGGTTGCCGTTGCTCTCTTCACCCTCATCACGGTTGCCCCCCATAAACCCGGCAGCAATCTGTGCCAGAATACGAGAAATAAAGATAACGAAGGTGTTCACCACGCCCTGGATCAGGGTCATGGTGACCATATCGCCATTGGCGATATGGCTGATCTCGTGAGCAATAACCGCTTCCGCTTCGTCACGGCTCATGTTTTGCAGCAGGCCGGTACTGACGGCCACCAGGGACGCGTCACGACGCGCACCGGTAGCAAACGCGTTAATATCCGGCGCGTGGTAGATGGCTACCTGCGGCATGGCAATGCCCGCCTGCTTTGACTGCTGAGCAACCGTGCTCATCAGCCACTGCTCCATATCGTTACGCGGTTGCTCAATAACTTCACCGCCCACGGATTTCAGTGCCATCCACCTGGACATCAGCAGTGAAATGAAAGAGCCACCGAAACCAAACAGCAGCGCCATAATCAACAGACCCTGAACGCTGCTCGACTGAATTCCCGTCAGGCTTAGCACCAGCCCGAATACCACCATCACCGCCAGGTTGGTGAGCAGGAAGAGCGCGATTCGCATCATAATATTCTTTTAACCTCAGTTTAACAAAACGCACTATGCGATTACCCACATCGTATGGGTATTACGGCTATTTTCAAGCATCCAGACGGCGTAAGTCACCAGAAAGACACAACTTTACACAATTGGAAATCCGCCTGACGGAAGGAGGAGGTACATAAAGAAACAGGCACAATTTCTTGTGCCTGTTGGGGGATTATTTTGTCGGAGCAGGTTGCAGGGCAGGTTTCTCTTTTTCCAGCTTCGCGAGATCAAGCGCGATATGCACCGTCTCGTTCAGATACGGATCGGGCTCCTGGTAATCCTTAGGCAGATCGTCCAGTTTTTTGAGCAGAGGCTTGCCTTCACGTTTGAAGCGATCGTTGATACGCGCCAGACGTGTCGCGTCATCTTCATTGTTCTCTTTCTCACGCTGGGCATAGTTCAGAGACACAATGTTCCGTTTCGCTTTCAAAGCGTTGAAACGCGCGATGTCCTTCATGATGTACTGGAATTCCGGATCCTTCCCGATGCGATCGTTGTGATTTTTCAGCAGTTCCGGTCCGAACTGTTTCATATCACCCGATTTCACGAATGTCGCGGCATCAATGCTATCCCACGGCAGCGCGTTATCTTCAAACTTCTCGCCCGTTTCCGTCTCTTCGGTACCTGTCGGCATCATGATATCCGGCGTCACGCCTTTGCGCTGCGTACTGCCGCCGTTGACGCGGTAAAACTTCTGAATGGTGTACTGTACTGAGCCCAGCGCAGGCCACTCAGGGCGCAGCATCTGGTCGTAAATACGGTTCAGAGAGCGGTACTGCTGAACGGTGCCCTTGCCAAACGTCGGTTCGCCGACGATTAATGCCCGGCCGTAATCCTGCATGGCAGCAGCGAAGATTTCCGATGCAGAGGCGCTGAAGCGATCGACAAGCACCACCAGCGGACCCTTATAGTAGACCACACCATCGGTATCGGCATCTTCACGCACTTTACCGTTGTTATCGCGCACCTGTACCACCGGGCCAGACGGGATAAACAGCCCGGAAAGCGAGACGGCCTCGGTCAATGCCCCGCCGCCGTTGCTGCGCAGGTCAATGATCACGCTGCTGACATTCTGCTTTTCAAGCTTCTGGAGCTGCACTTTCACATCATCGGTCAGGCCGACGTAGAAACCTGGGATATCCAGAACGCCAACCTTCTCTTTACCCACGGTTTTCACCGACATTTTCACCGCGCGATCTTCCAGACGGATACGCTCACGGGTCAGAGTAACGATACGGGTTTTGGTCCCCTTACCGGCTGGCAGGATCTCCAGGCGAACTTTGCTGCCCTTCGGCCCTTTGATCAGCGCAACAACATCATCAAGACGCCAGCCAATCACGTCCACCATGCTCTTTCCGGTTTGCCCCACACCGACAATACGGTCGCCTACGCTGATCGCTTTGCTTTTCGACGCAGGGCCACCGGCCACCATGGAGTTGATTACGGTGTAGTCATCGTCCATCTGAAGCACAGCACCGATACCTTCCAGAGACAGGCTCATTTCGGTATTGAACTGTTCGGTGTTACGTGGAGAGAGATAATTAGTGTGCGGATCAATTTCATGCGCAAACGCGGTCATCGCCAGCGAGAAAACATCTTCACTGTTGGTCTGCGCCAGACGACGAATAGCGAATTTGTATCGACGATTTAACGTCTCACGGATCTCTTTCTCGTCTTTGCCTGTAAGCTTGAGGCTCAGTTCGTCATATTTGACTTTTCCGTCCCACAGCGCATTCAGTTCAGCCTCGTCTTTCGGCCATGGCGCTTTGCTGCGGTCCAGATTAAAGGTGTCGTTGCCGGTGAAGTCCATCGGACGTTCCAGCACTTTCAGCGCGTATTGATAACGCTCAAAACGGCGCTTTTGCGATAAGTTGTACAGATCGTAGAACAGATCGAGCTTTCCGGAGCGCAGCTCATCACCCACTTCGGATTTGCGTTTAGCGAACTGTTCGACATCGCTGGCCAGCAGTACGTTATGGCTGTAATCCAGCAAGTTCAGATAACGGTCAAAGATTTTGGCCGAAAAGGCCTGATCGAGATCGAACTGACGATAGTGCGAACGAGTAAAGCGCGACGTCACGCGCTCACTCACCGTCGCGTGCTGAGTCTCTTCCTTGAGAACCGGAATTTGATCAACACGCGTAATATCGTCCACAGCGAAAGCATGGCCTGTTATAGCAAACAGGCCAGCCAGCGCGGTGAGCTTAAAAAAAGTGTTCATGCCAGGCTCGGCCTCCGTTTCAGAACAACAAGTGTTCTGCGCGTACAATCATTGACATACCAGAAGTCAGCTGTACACGAACGCCATCTTTGGTGATTTCCAGTACGGTGGCGTCCATCGCGTTGTTACCCGCTTTCACCTTCAGTGACTGACCTACGCTCAGTGCGTTGATGTCAGAAACTGGGGTGTGGCGCGGCTCTTCGCGCGGCGCACGTGGGGCTTTAGCTGCTGGTTTGTCAGCACGCGGTTTGCGATCGTTATTTTCAGTACGACGCGGTGCCGGGCGCGGTTTACGCTCGCGACGAGGGGCGTCTTCCTGACCGTTTGCCGCTGCGGCTTCGCGTTTTTTCGCCTGCTGTTCCGCACGCTGTGCCTGCACGCGAGCTTTGGCTTCTTCAAGCTGCTTACGCGCATGTTCTACGTGCTGCTCGTCCAGCTCACCGCACGGGTTGCCGTCAAGGTCGACACGGGTCGCACCCGGCTTGATACCGTACAGGTAACGCCAGCTCGAGGTATAAAGGCGCAAGGCAGAACGAAGCTGCGTTTTGCTGAGGTTCATCTCCCCCTCAACGCGCGCGACCAGATCCTGAAAGATACCGACTTTCAGAGGACGCGCTTCACCTTCAGCGCTGAAGCACTGCGGGAAACGCTCGGCCAGAAATGCGATAACTTCTTTACTGCTATTCAACTTAGGTTGATTTTCCATGAAATTTCCTGATTACAACGGACGTTGCCAACAAGCGCAGGCATGAACAGGCGACATTATAATGACGCTATCAGTAAATGCTACGTTATCCGTTGATTATCCTGCGACGCTCGCAAAGAATTTATGATAATCGGTCTCTGCCAGAACATTTTCCAGGTTTGCGGCCAGCGCGCGCAGCCCCTGCTCATCCTCGGCAGTAAAGCGGCTGAAGACCGTGCTGTCGATATCCAGAACGCCAATAATCTGATTTTTAACCACCAGCGGCAGTACGATTTCAGAATTGCTGCTGGCATCGCAGGCAATGTGGCCGTCAAACGCATGAACATCTTCGACACGCTGAACCTGACGAGTCGCCACTGCGGTACCGCACACGCCACGACCTACCGGGATGCGTACGCAGGCGAGTTTCCCCTGGAAGGGCCCGAGCACCAGCGTGTCGCCTTCCAGCAGATAAAAGCCCGCCCAGTTCACGTCAGAAAGGCGTTCGAACAGTAACGCACTGGTATTTGCCAGAGTGGCTAAGAAACTGGTTTCCCCTGCCATTAATGCCTTAAAATCGCGATTCAGATCCGCGTAGAATTCTGTTTTGTTCATTATTCAATCACTTAGTTATCTTACATAGTTACCGCATAGCCTATTAAAATAAGCATTAAATGCGCTCATGCTCAAGATGAATCCGTTCATGAGTTATTATAACTTTCAACAATACTAATCTGTGTGCGACTGATGGCCCTAAAAACACCCCAAATTACGCCGACACGAAAGATCGTTGTCCGTACGGTAAGCCAGGCTCTGCCCCGTGCACATTATCAGCGTTGTCCCCAGTGCGATACGCTTTTTATGTTGCCGAAGATGAAATCGCACCAAAGTGCTTTTTGTCCTTGCTGCGATGCCAAAATTCGCGATGGCCGGGACTGGTCATTGACGCGCCTGGCAGCAATGGCGGTCACCATGCTGCTGCTGATGCCCTTCGCCTGGACCGAGCCGCTGTTAAAGCTCTACCTGCTTGGCGTGCGTATTGACGCTAACGTGTTGCAGGGGATCTGGCAGATGACGCGCCAGGGCGATCCGCTTACGGCCGCCATGGTGCTGTTCTGCGTCGTCGGCGCGCCGTTGGTGCTGGTCGCGGCAATTGCCTACCTGTGGTTTGGCAACATTCTGGGGATGAACCTGCGCCCTGTCCTGCTCATGCTGGAAAAGCTCAAGGAGTGGGTGATGCTGGACATCTATCTGGTAGGCATTGGCGTGGCCTCCATCAAGGTGCAGGATTATGCGTTTTTACAACCCGGCATCGGCCTTTTCGCGTTTATTTCACTGGTCCTGCTGAGTATTTTGACCCTGATTCATCTCAATGTTGAACAGCTTTGGGAGCGATTTTACCCGCAGCGCCCCGCGACCCGGCCTGATGAAAACCTGCGCGTCTGCCTGGGCTGCCATTACACCGGTTTTCCGGATAAACGCGGGAGGTGCCCACGCTGCCACATTCCGTTAAGATTGCGACGCAACAACAGCCTGCAAAAGTGCTGGGCGGCGCTAATCGCCTCCCTGGTATTTTTGTTCCCGGCCAACATGCTGCCGATCTCCGTAATTTATGTGAACGGCGCCCGTCAGGAAGATACTATCCTTTCGGGGATTATCTCTCTGGCGCACAGTAACGTGGGGGTCGCCGCCATTGTTTTCATCGCCAGTATTCTGGTGCCCTTTACCAAAGTGGTGGTGATGTTTACGCTGCTTATCAGCATTCACTTTAAATGCGAACAAGGACTACGCACCCGCATCCTGCTTCTGCGATTTGTGACCTGGATTGGTCGCTGGTCGATGTTGGATCTGTTCGTGATTTCGCTGATGATGTCGCTCATCAATCGCGATCAGTTACTTGCTTTTACCATGGGACCCGCAGCTTTTTATTTCGGCTCTGCGGTGATATTGACTATTCTTGCAGTGGAATGGCTGGACAGCCGCTTACTTTGGGACGCACATGAGTCAGGAAACGCCCGCTTCGCCGACTGAAGCGAGAATTAAAACAAAACGCCGCATTTCGCCATTCTGGTTGCTGCCTGTTATCGCGCTGATGATCGCAGGCTGGCTTATCTGGACGAGCTATGAAGATCGCGGAAGTACCATCACGATTGATTTCCAGTCTGCGGACGGCATTGTCGCCGGACGTACCCCCGTTCGCTTCCAGGGGGTGGAAGTGGGTACCGTGCAGGATATCTCCCTTGACAAAGGGCTGAACAAAATCCAGGTCCGGGCGAGCATTAAGTCTGACATGCAGGATGCCCTGCGTGCCGAAACGCAGTTCTGGCTGGTCACGCCTAAAGCCTCCCTGGCCGGCGTTTCCGGGCTGGATGCGCTTGTGGGCGGTAACTATATCGGCATGATGCCCGGCAAAGGTGAGCCACAGGATCACTTTGTTGCGCTGGATACCCAGCCGAAATATCGGCTGAATAACGGCGATTTGATGATCCATCTCCGCGCGCCGGATTTGGGCTCGCTGAACAGTGGTTCTCTGGTCTATTTCCGCAAAATTCCGGTAGGCCGCGTTTACGACTACGCCATTAACCCGAACAAAGATGGCGTGACTATTGATGTACTCATCGAGCGCCGTTTTACCAACCTGGTGAAAAAAGGCAGCCGCTTCTGGAACGTCTCAGGCGTCGATGCCGACCTGAGCTTAAGCGGTGCGAAAGTGAAGCTTGAGAGCCTGGCGGCGCTGGTGAATGGCGCTATCGCCTTTGACTCACCAGCTAACTCCAGCCCTGCCGCCGCAGAAGATACCTTTGGCCTGTACGCCGACCTGGCGCACAGCCAGCGCGGTGTCATCGTCAAGCTGACCCTGCCGGATGCCAAAGGCCTGAAAGCCGGTTCGACCCCGCTGATGTACCAGGGTTTAGAGGTCGGGCAACTGACAAAATTAACCCTCAATGCGGGCGGTTCCGTTACCGGCGAAATGACGGTGGATCCGAGCGTGGTGGATCTCCTGCGGGAAAAAACGCGCATTGAACTGCGTAATCCGAAGCTCTCCCTCAGCGACGCCAGCATCAGTTCTCTGCTGACGGGAAGCATCTTTGAGCTGATCCCCGGCGAAGGTGCGCCGAACAAAAACTTTGTTATCGCGCCGGCAGATAAAGCCCTGCTGCAAAAACCGGGCGTGTTGACGGTTACGCTGAATGCACCGGAAAGCTACGGTATTGAAGCCGGGCAACCGCTGATCCTGCACGGTGTGCAGGTGGGCCAGGTCCTCGAACGTAAGCTGTCGGAAAAAGGGGTCTCCTTCTCCGCCGCCATCGATCCGCAGTACGGCAACCTGGTCCACGGCGACAGTAAATTTGTGGTTAACAGTCGGGTCGACGTGAAGGTGGGTCTGGACGGGGTTGAGTTCCTCGGCGCCAGCGCCAGTGAGTGGGTTAACGGCGGGATCCGCATTCTGCCGGGCAGCAAAGGTGCGCTGCGCGAAAGCTATCCGCTGTTCGCCAATCTGGACAAAGCCATTGAAAACAGCCTCGGCGACCTGCCAACCACCACGCTGACCTTAAGCGCTGAAACGCTGCCGGATGTCCAGGCAGGCTCCGTCGTGCTTTACCGTAAGTTTGAGGTGGGGGAAGTGATCACCGTTCGTCCTCGTGCGGACGCGTTTGATATCGAACTGCATATCAAGCCGGAGTACCGCAAGCTGCTCACGCCAAACAGCGTGTTCTGGGCTGAGGGTGGCGCGAAAGTGCAGCTCAACGGCAGCGGGCTGACCGTACAGGCATCGCCTCTCTCCCGTGCCCTGCGCGGTGCGATCAGCTTCGATAACCTGAGCGGCGCCGGCGGCAACATGCGTAAAGGTGACAAGCGGATCCTCTTCCCGTCCGAAACCGCGGCGCGCGCGGTCGGGGGGCAAATTACCCTGCACACCTTTGATGCCGGTAAACTGGCAGAAGGCATGCCCATCCGCTATCTCGGCATTGATATCGGGCAGGTCCAGAAGCTGACGCTGATCACCGCACGCAATGAAGTGCAGGCGACCGCCGTGCTTTATCCGGAATATGTGCAGACGTTCGCCCGGGCAGGCTCGCGCTTCTCGGTAGTTACGCCGCAAATTTCTGCCGCAGGGGTTGAGCATCTCGATACCATACTTCAGCCGTACATTAACGTTGAACCGGGTCGCGGCAACGCACGTCGTGAATTTGAGTTGCAGGAGGCCACCATCACCGACTCCCGTTATCTGGACGGTCTGAGCATTGTGGTTGAAGTGCCGGAAGCCGGTTCGCTGGGCATCGGTACGCCGGTCCTGTTCCGCGGCATTGAAGTAGGGACAGTAACAAGCCTGACGCTGGGTAATCTGTCCGATCGCGTGATGGTCGGCCTGCGCATCAGCCAGCGTTATCAGCATCTGGTGCGCAACAACTCGGTGTTCTGGCTCGCTTCAGGCTACTCGCTGGACTTCGGCCTGACCGGTGGCGTGGTCAAAACGGGGACCTTTAATCAGTTCATTCGCGGCGGCATTGCCTTCGCGACGCCGCCTGGCACGCCTCTGGCGCCTAAGGCGCAGGCAGGTAAACACTTCCTGCTGCTGGAAAGTGAACCGAAAGAGTGGCGCGAATGGGGAACGGCGCTGCCGCGTTAATCTCGCAGGCTCCGGTGTCAACGCGCCGGAGCCTTTATGTTACACTGCGCACCTGAATGTTTCCCTGTGGTGTGCCCGTGGCTCAAAACTCCGTATTTCTTCCCGAACAATTCCTCGCACAGATGCGCGAGGCGCTTCCAGCTCATCTCTCTTTCGACGATTTCGTTGCCGCCTGCCAGCGCCCTTTGCGCCGGAGTATTCGCGTCAATACGCTGAAAATCAGCGTCGGGGCGTTTCTGGATCTCGTCTCCCCCTACGGCTGGCAATTAACGCCAGTGCCGTGGTGTGAAGAGGGTTTCTGGATCGAACGGGATGACGAGGAGAGCCTGCCGCTCGGCAGCACCGCCGAGCACCTGAGCGGGCTGTTTTATATTCAGGAAGCCAGCTCCATGCTGCCGGTTGCTGCGCTGTTTGCCGACGGGAACCAGCCTGAGCGGGTTATGGATGTCGCGGCGGCGCCGGGCTCTAAAACCACGCAGATTGCCGCCCGGATGAACAACCGCGGCGCGATCCTCGCCAACGAATTTTCCGCCAGCCGGGTTAAAGTCCTGCATGCCAATATCAGCCGCTGCGGGATCCACAACGTCGCGTTAACGCACTTCGATGGTCGCGTGTTTGGCGCTGCCCTGCCGGAAGCCTTTGATGCCATCCTGCTCGACGCGCCCTGCTCCGGCGAAGGCGTGGTGCGTAAAGATCCTGATGCGTTAAAAAACTGGTCCGTTGAAAGCAACCTGGAGATCGCCGCCACACAGCGCGAACTGATCGACAGCGCGTTTCATGCCCTGCGCCCAGGCGGGACGCTGGTTTACTCTACCTGCACGCTGAATCGCGATGAAAACGAGGACGTCTGCCTGTGGCTCAAGCAACGCTATGCGGATGCCGTCGAGTTTCTGCCGCTGGACACCCTCTTCGACTCGGCCAGTCATGCGGCCACCCCTGAAGGCTTCCTGCATGTCTTCCCGCAGATTTACGATTGCGAAGGCTTCTTTGTTGCCCGTCTGCGTAAAACCCGCGCCGTCGATCCCTTGCCTGCCCCTAAGTTTAAGGTCGGCAACTTCCCGTTCACGCCGGTCAAAGGCCGTGAGGCGGCACAGGCGCAAGCGGCTGCGAGCAAAGTCGGCCTGCACTGGGATGAGAGCCTGCGCCTCTGGATGCGTGACAAAGAGCTGTGGCTGTTCCCGGTCAACATCGAACCGCTGATTGGTAAGGTGCGTTTCTCCCGCCTCGGTATTCGCCTGGCGGAGATCCACAACAAAGGCTATCGCTGGCAGCACGAAGCGGTCATTGCGCTGGCCGGCAGTGAGAACACCTTTGCCCTGACGCATCAGGAAGCGGAAGAGTGGTATCGCGGTCGTGACGTTTACCCGGAAGACGGCCCGTCACAGGATGAAGTCATCGTGACGTATCAGGGCTATCCGCTGGGGCTGGCGAAAAAAGTCGGCTCGCGGCTGAAAAACAGCTATCCGCGCGAACTGGTACGCGATGGCCGCCTGTTTACCGGTAACAACCGCAGCGCCTGAAAAAAAGCGCATTTTTTTACTGGCGATTTCGCTCTCCTTGTCTAGGATCAAAAATGGGTGACTGCACTGGTCATACCAGATTTTGGGCAACAAACCGGAGAGCATTATGACGAAAACCAGCGTACGCATTGGCGCTTTTGAAATCGACGACGCTGAATTGCGCGGCGAATCACAAGGCGAACGAACGTTAAGTATTCCCTGCAAATCCGATCCGGATTTGTGCATGCAGCTGGACGCCTGGGATGCAGATACCAGCGTCCCGGCAATCCTAGATGGGGAACATTCCGTTCTGTACCGTGAGCATTACGACAGTAAAACCGATGCCTGGGTCTTGCGTCTTGCCTGACCCAAAGAGAACCCGCCCGAAGGCGGGTTATTTATTACTGAAGCTGCGCCAGCGTCAGAAAGCCCCCGAATACTGCCCCCGTATCAATGTAGTGCAGATTGTTAAAATCGTAGCGTTTGTCCACAGGCGTATGTCCAAACCAGAAGTGATCCGCGCCGCTAATGCCCTGCCCTTTGCCCACCATAAAGCCCATTAACCGGTCGCGATCCCACAGCACGCGCTGGACATCCACCGGCTTATGCCAGCCATATTCAGCGGAGGGATAATCCGCATGAGCAATCACGTTCAGACCGTTTTTGCAGGTTATTTCAATAATGTGCGGTAAGTCCCGACACGCATCGAGTAAACCCTTCGCCTGTTTTTGTTGAGCGTCCTTAAGCCCGGTAAACCAGTTACCGCCATTTATCGACCAGAGACTAAAATCATTATTTTCAAGCGCATCTAACGCCATTTGCTCGTGATTACCGCGTACCGCATAAAACCAGTTTTCCTGCATCAGCTGTAAACATTTTACGCTGTCAGGCCCGCGATCGATAATATCCCCCACCGAGATCAGCAGATCCGTATCAGGATTAAAATGCCGTCGTTTCAGCTCATCCATAAGCCACTGATAGCAACCATGAATATCGCTGACAACCCAGACATGACGCCAGTGTTCTCCCTCTATTTTCTGATACATAACGCCTCCTGTAAGAAGTATAGCTGCCACAGAAAATGTCATGAGCTGGCGTTGGATTTTGCCAATCCAAACAAACCATAAACCAGCCGGAAATAAAGATCGCTGCGCTATTAATCCCTTATTCCCTGGCCTTTAAAATAGAGCGGAATAAAAAGAGGGATTTTCACGTGTCAAACATACACCTGCAAAACGATGTTTTTTATCCGCATCGCACAAATATTATTTCTGAACTGGTGAGAGGAAAACGCGTTCCCGGCCCAATCTGGCACAAACGTGATTACCGGTTAAAGTTTCTTCTACGCTCGCTTTTATTCTGGTCCTCCACCCATCGCATGCTGGAGGCCCTGTCCGGGCGCGATGATTTCGACAGGCTGCTCACCTCTCAAATTACCTTGCCGAGCAAAACTCACCGCCAGTATCTGATGCGCGGCCTGAACTCAAACGATCGGGCCGATGCTATCATCAGCCACTATCAGTGGATTGATAGTCTGAAAAACATCGCCCTCGCCCACGCGCTGACCAGCCCGCAAGAGGCGCCAGTTGTCCGGTTCGAGGCAAAAAACGGCGAAATCTATACCGTCCACGCCTCGTCCGCAGGTAAGGCCGAACGCGAAGGCGAAAGCACGCTTTGGCTGCACGACAATGACAATACGCTGCTTGCCAGCCTGACGTTCTGTGTCGCACGCAGTAACGGCCGTACGGTGCTGGTGATCGGCGGCCTTCAGGGTCCACGTCGTCATGTTTCACGGGAGGTGATTAAGCAGGCTACCCGTGCCTGCCATGGGCTTTTCCCGAAACGCGTGCTGATGGAGGTGATCTTCCAGCTTGCCTCACGCTCGAACATTAGCGCGATTTTTGCCGTCAGCGATGAAGGCCATGTTTTCCGCGCGCTGCGCTACCGTCTGAGCAAAGGCCGTCATTTTCACGCCAGCTACGACGAGTTCTGGGAAGGCCTGAACGGAAAGAAACTCTCCCCCTTCTGCTGGCAGTTGCCGCTCCAGATGGAGCGTAAAGCACTGGAGGAGATTGCCAGCAAAAAACGCGCCGAATACCGTCGCCGCTTTGCGTTACTTGATGATATTGCGGCTTCCGTACATGCGCGCATTGATCCCGCAGTCGTCTCAGGCAAAATACAAACAAAAATTTAACAAAACAGCCAAAAAGGACTGGACTTACGCCTGCCGGGTTGTGGTATGTTTGAAGCAGGCGCACAGGAAGTGAACCTTCTGCTGAGACGAAAACCGGATTTTATCGTTTATTTTCAAGCAGATAAAAAGAGACCGAATACGATTCCTGTATTCGGTCCAGGGAAATGGCTCTTGGGAGAGAGCCGTGCGCTAAAAGTTGGCATTAATGCAGGCTCAATCGCCTTGCCCTTTAAGAATAGATGACGACGTCAGGTTTTCCAGTCCACAGCAAAAGTGGTCTGAAAAAAAGCGTCAGAACATCACTAAATGTGAAAAACCGCAGAGCTTTTACAAGCACCTGCGGTTTTTTTTTACTGGAAACCTGACGGCTAGCAGAGCTTTTCAGCGCGCTCAATAAACGGTGCCAGACTCTTCTTCTGCCCGGGGTTTGCCGGGTCATCTACCTGGATCACGCTGACAGGCTGTCCGTTACTTTTCCCGCTGGCAACCTGCTGCTCCGCCACGTCATTTAACGGATACTGCACGAGCGTACTGGGATTGATGACATACAGCGCGTTACCGGGACGGCAGGTAAGCATGACTTCTTCACGATTAAATGCCCAGTTGTCCTTACCCACTTCAAACCGGCTGACAGTGATGACCTGCGGCGCGGCTAACGCACTGCTGGCACAGGTGAGAAGTAAAAGAGAAAGCAGTGTCTTATTCATATGTTATTTAACCTTGTCAGAAGGGTTCCCAGGTCGCGAACAGGCTGACGGCCGCCAGTACCAGCGCGCCCAGCACCACCTCTGCCTGTGTCATCCTGATAAAAATCTGTTGTTCCCGCCCGGCCTCCGGGCGAAAGCGTGGCACAAGAAAATACCGATTCGCCAGCGCAATTGCCACCATCATCATGACCAGCGCACATTTGAACAACAACAGCTGGACATAAGGCGCCTGCCACGGCACGTTTATGCCAACAATAAAGAGCGTATTGATTATCCCGGTCAGCAGCACGCCTGCCACGGCGTAATGCCCCACGCGGGAGAAGCGCATCATGGTAAAGATAGCGGCTGGCTGCCAGCGGCCTTTCGCCAGACGCATACAAAACAGCAGCGGCAGTAAACCACCCACCCAGGTCGCGGCGCAGAGCAGGTGAAGCGCATGGTTGAGACGATGCAACGCTCCCGGTGCGCCACCGTTCATCGCGGCATGTCCCACGCCCGCCAGCAGCACCAGCTGCCCCATCGCGAGCAGTAACAGCCGAGAGCCTTTTTGCGGGGTAAGCCATGCAGCGCCCGCCGTCACAACGGCCAGCACCATTTGCCACAACCAGACGCCGCCAAATTGCGTTCCCAGCACGCTGCGCCAGACCGCCGGACGAATGACATCGCCCCAGCCGTTGCCCATCAACCCACTTTGCAGGCCAAACATCAGCAGAGCCGCTATCAGGCTGATTAAGGCCGCGAGTTTCTGCTGCCGCTGGAAACGCCGGGTCATGAGGCGCTGCAACGAAGACGGCGCAAACCAGACGCTGTAGAGCGCGTTGCCGAAAAGCAGCATCAGCGCAGCAAAATGGATGAAGCGTAACGCGACGTAGCTCAGGGTCAGCATGCTATTTCACGCTAAAGTGATAGCTGCCTTTGGTTTTGTGGCCATCCACGGAGACCACATGCCAGTCCACCGTGTAGGTGCCGGACGTCAACGGTTTCTCAAGAGGAACAATCAGCTTTGCGTTATCCTTCTCGTCACGCTTCACCGCGCCGGTCTGGATCTTGTGCTGCTGCGCGTCCGTCACCACCACGCCGCTGAAGGCAGGCTCAATGCCTTCCGAGAAGTTCAGGGTAATGACCTCTGGTGCCACCGCAACGGTATTTTCCTGCGGGGATTGCTGCTTAAGATGCGCATGGGCCAGAACTGAGGGCGTGATGGCTGAAGAGAGCAGAAAGACCAGCGCGCACGCGACACGGGAAGGGGTAAAATGCATCACAATCATTCCTTTTCGTTATGCCTGAATGCTAAAGAATAACTCTGTATAATTAACGAGTCGAGGAACATCCTTTGCTCCCTTGTCATCGTTGAACAATCGCGGTAACGTTGCCGCCGCAGAAAAAGGAGAAGGAAATGAACGTTAACCTGGCCGCCCTTCCTCAGGACGAGATGGACAAAGTGAATGTCGATCTCGCCGCCGCGGGGGTCGCATTCAAAGAGCGTTACAACATGCCCGTCGTGGCTGAAGTGGTAGAGCGTGAACAACCCGCGCATCTGCGCGACTGGTTTCGCGAACGTCTCATTGCGCATCGCCTCGCCTCCGTCAATCTCTCGCGCCTTCCGTACGAACCTAAAGTTAAATAAGCTTAACGTCTCGTTACACTTCCTTACGCGTTATGTGGCAGGATAAGAAAACCCTGATAAATTTAGGTGTAATCTTAAAATCCCAGCGACTTAGTGTATAAGGAAGTCACGATGTCACGATGGAATATTGCCGCGGCTCAGTATGCCCCGCGGCACAACTGTGTTGATGAGCACGTAAAACATCACCTGCACTTTATTGCCGAGGCTGCCTGGCATGGGTGCGATTTAATCGTCTTTCCGGAGCTTTCGCTTACCGGCCCAGGCGGAACATCCTTACCCCCACCCCCTGACGATTTGCAGCTTGCCCCCCTCCTTCACGCTGCCCAGTCACGTTTCATCACGGTGATAGCTGGTATTACACTCCAGCAACACGGCCAGCGCCAGAAAGGACTCGCGCTTTTCACCCCTAACCTGTCGACCATCCGGCGTTATCCGCAGGGCAACGGTGCGGGTGTTATTCCTGGCGATAAACGGTTAACCATCGTGGATAACCAGGCTGACGCCCCGGAACTGGACCCGGAGGCAACGCTGTTCACCAGCAGCCTGGCCGTGGGCGAGCATCGCTGGCGGCAATCCATCGGTTCGTTACAACGCTTCGCGCACAAGTACGCCATCGCGGTATTAATGGCGAACGCGCGCGGCGGTAGCGCGTTATGGGATGAAAAAGGTCAGCTGATCGTACGTGCGGATAAGGGAGAACTGCTGCTAACCGGTTCTTTAGGCCAACAGGGTTGGCAAGGCGATATCATTCCATTAGGCTAGGCATTTTGGATCAGGAGCGATCAATGCTGCGCGTTATCGATACCGAAACCTGTGATTTGCAGGGTGGAATTGTGGAAGTCGCTTCTGTCGACGTGATTGACGGAAAGATAGTCAACCCCATGAGCCATCTGGTGCGCCCGGATCGTCCCATCAGTGCGCAGGCGATGGCGATACATCGTATTACGGAATCGATGGTGGCGGATAAGCCGTGGATTGAAGAGATCATCCCTCTTTACCACGGTAGCCAGTGGTATGTGGCCCATAACGCCAGCTTTGACCGCCGCGTGCTGCCGGAGATGCCCGGCGAATGGATTTGCACTATGAAGCTGGCGCGCCGTCTGTGGCCGGGGATCAAATACAGCAATATGGCGCTGTATAAGTCGCGTAAACTCAGCGTGCGGACGCCGGAAGGGCTGCATCATCACCGCGCTCTTTACGACTGCTACATCACCGCAGCGCTCCTGATTGATATCATGAATACTTCCGGCTGGACGCCAGACGATATGGCGACCATTACCGGGCGCCCCGCGCTACTGACCACCTTTACGTTCGGAAAATATCGCGGGAAGCCAGTATCGGAAGTGGCGGACAAAGATCCGGGCTATCTGCGCTGGCTGTACAACAACCTCGACAGAATGAGCCCGGAACTGCGCCTGACGCTGAAGCATTATTTAGGCGAAGCCTGAGTCCCCGCCCGGCCTGGCAGCGTATCCTGCGCCAGGCCAATCAAAAAGGCGTACTCCAGCGCCACCCCTTCATAGGATTTAAATCGCCCTGATTTCCCTCCGTGCCCCGAGTCCATATCGGTACACAGCAGCAGCAAATTATCGTCAGTTTTCAGCTCACGCAACTTCGCCACCCATTTCGCGGGCTCCCAGTACTGTACCTGAGAATCGTGCAGGCCGGTGGTCACCAGCATATGCGGATAGGCTTTCGCCTCGACGTTATCGTACGGGCTGTACTCTTTCATGTAGCGATAATAGGTTTCATCCTGCGGGTTCCCCCACTCCTCAAACTCCCCGGTGGTCAGTGGAATGGACTCATCCAGCATGGTCGTCACCACGTCCACAAACGGCACCTGGGCGATAACGCCTTTAAACAGTTCAGGCCGCTGGTTGATCACGGCGCCCATAAGCATGCCCCCGGCGCTGCCTCCCATGCCAAAGCAGAGCTGCGGATCGCCATAACCCTGCGCGATCAGCGCATCGCAAACATCAAGGTAGTCATTAAAGGTATTTTTCTTTTTGAGAAATTTTCCGTCTTCATACCAGTGCTGACCCAGCTCGCCGCCGCCGCGAATATGGGCAATCGCATAAACAAAACCGCGGTCGAGCAGGCTCAGCCTGCTGCTGCTGAAATCGGCGTCCATGCTGGATCCATAGGAGCCATAGCCATAGACGAGGATGGGGTTTTTACCTTTGTTGAAGTGCGCCTTGTGATAGACGAGCGACACTGGGACTTCAACGCCGTCGCGTGCGGTCACCCACAGGTGCTCACTGCGATAATTTTCCGACTCAAAACCCCGGACCTCAGCCTGTTTAATCACCTGACGCTGCCCGGTGTCCATATCCAGTTCAAACAACGTATCCGGGGTGGTCATCGACGAATAGCCGTATCGCAGGCGGGACGATTCCGGTTCCGGGTTAAAGCCGATCCACGTTACGTAAGCCGGGTCATCGAACGCAATGCCCACCACTTCGCGGGTTTTGCGGTTGATTTGGCGGATACTGGTCAGTCCGCGCTGACGCTCTTCCACCACCAGCCAGTCGGTAAACAGGGTGAACCCCTCCAGCATCACCTGATCGCGCGCGGGAATTAACACTTCCCATTTGCGTTCATCGCGCACTTTGGTTTTATAAAGGCCAAAGTTTTTGCCCTCGCGGTTCGAACGCAGGTAAAAGCTGTGCTGGAAGTGATCCAGGCTGTACTCATGATCTTTACGGCGCGGCAGGAAGCACAGAGGCTGCGCATCCGGCAGCTCTGCATCCAGCAGCAGCACTTCTGAGGTGGTGGCGCTGGAGAGGAAAATGATCACGTAGTGGCGAGACGACGTTTTGTGCAGGCTGACATAGAACGTCTCATCTTTTTCCTCATACACCAGTTCATCGTCGGCGGAATCGGTCCCCACCGTATGACGCCAGACCTGATAAGGCAGCAGCGTTGAGACATGCTTTTTAACGTAGTAAACCGTTTCTGAATCGTTACCCCAGACGAAATCGGGGGAGACATTATCCAGCATTTCGGGATACCAGTTTCCCGTTTCAAGATTGCGGAAACGCAAACCGTACTGGCGGCGGGAGAGGTAATCCTCAGCCAGCGCCATAATGGCGTTATCGGGGGAAATGGACATGCCGCCCAGCGTATAAAACTCACTGTGGGCAGCACGTTTGTTGGCATCCAGCAGGATCTCCCATTCATCCCACTCGGCGCTCAGCACAGACTGGCGCTGGTAGATGGGATATTCGTTTCCCGGCTCATAAATATGGCGATAGCGATAACCGTTTTTGCACCACGGGGCAGAGACATCACGCTGGGGGATACGCTGCACCATTTCCTTCAGAAGTTGATCCTGAAGCGCCTGCTGGCTGGCCATGACCTGGCGGCCATAGTCGTTTTCCTCGTGCAGATAGTCCAGCACCTCTGGCCGGGAACGAGAATCGTCCCGCAGCCAGTAGTAGTTATCGATACGCGTATCGCCATGCGTGGTGATCGCATAAGGAGTACGTCGGGCTTTTGGAGGCATGGCATTCTTACTTTTTCGTTTTACATCCTATAAGGTTGGCAAAACACGCGTATGATGCAAGCGAAACATGGCCTTCTAGCCCACGAGGGTCTGCTTCTGCTGCTGAATATCCTGCTCAATTCCCTCACGAACGTCCTGTGGGATCTTCAGCGCATCGCCCAGGGCGTTCAGGTAGCTGCGCTCCATAAAGTGATCGATATCGATGGCGGCACAGCTCAGAAAATAGAGTTCCAGCGCCTCTTCTTCGTTTTTCACGCTTTGCGCCAGACGCTGCGGATCAAGCGGCTGTTCGATGGCCTGCGCCACCAGCGCCCTGCCCTGTTCCTCAACGCCCGCTTCCCGCATCTGCTGTTCAATTGCGGCACGTTCACTGGCATCAATATGCCCGTCGCTCTTGGCCGCAAAGACCAGGGCGAGGATCAACCGCTCGGTGCGTAAATCTAACGGCGATACCTGCTTCCCGTATTGCGGTTCATCCTGATGCGCGCTGCGCACCTTGTCTTTGTATTTGTTCCATAAGACGGAGCCTGCAATAGCCCCTCCGCCCGCCAGCAGCGCGCCGGTACCGTATTTGGTAAGCAGTTTCCGCGATGATTTATTGGCAACCAGCAAACCGGCCAGCCCGCCGAGCGCACCCGGCACCAGCAGCTTGCTCAGACCCTGCTCGCCGGACGACGAGCCTTTTTGTCCCAACAGGGATTGCAGTTGATTCATCCAGCCTGACATATTTTTCCTCACGTAACAGTGCGTAACCTTCACAGCCTAAGCGAGCGGGTGTCAGGAAATGTCTGTCAGTGCTAAAGAAGCGCAAATTTCCCTGCTGTCCGGTTATCCCCATACAAGACAGACGCAAACGTTTTCGTTTATACTGCCCGCATCTTTTTCAGGGGGATTTTTATGACTCGTTTAGGAACCGCGCTGCGTCCCGCCGCGACGCGCGTCATGCTGTTGGGATCGGGTGAACTGGGTAAAGAAGTGGCCATTGAATGCCAGCGTTTAGGTGTGGAAGTAATTGCGGTGGACCGTTACGCGAATGCGCCCGCCATGCACGTCGCGCATCGCTCGCACGTCATCGATATGCTTGACGGTAATGCGCTGCGGGGGTTAATTGCCGACGAAAAACCGGATTTCGTGGTACCTGAAATTGAGGCCATTGCCACTGAGATGTTGATTGCCCTTGAACAGGAAGGCCAGCGCGTGGTGCCCTGCGCCACTGCGGCAAAACTGACCATGAACCGGGAAGGCATTCGTCGCCTGGCGGCAGAAGAATTACAGCTCCCGACCTCCAGCTACCGTTTTGCCGGGGATAAAGCTGCGTTTCTCCAGGCCGTAGAGGAGATTGGCTACCCGTGCATCATTAAGCCGGTAATGAGCTCCTCCGGCAAAGGGCAGAGCTTTATCCGCGACAGCAGCACGCTGGACAACGCCTGGGACTATGCCCAGCAGGGCGGCCGAGCCGGGGCCGGGCGCGTCATCGTGGAAGGCGTGGTGAAGTTTGATTTTGAAATTACCCTGCTCACCGTCAGCGCCGTGGATGGCGTTTATTTCTGCGACCCGATTGGTCATCGCCAGGAAGACGGCGATTATCGCGAATCCTGGCAGCCGCAGCAGATGAGCGCGCTGGCGCTGGCACGCGCACAGGAGATCGCCCGCAAGACGGTGCTGGCGCTGGACGGCTACGGCCTGTTCGGCGTGGAATTGTTTGTTTGCGGCGACGAGGTGATCTTCAGCGAAGTCTCCCCTCGTCCGCACGATACCGGGATGGTTACGCTGATTTCACAGGATCTCTCCGAGTTCGCGCTGCACGTACGCGCTTTCCTCGGCCTGCCGGTTGGCGGCATCCGTCAGTACGGCCCGGCAGCCTCGGCGGTGATCCTGCCGCAGCTGACCAGCCAGAATGTCACCTTTGATAACGTCGAAGGTGCGGTTGGCGCAGGCTTGCAGGTCCGGCTGTTCGGCAAACCGGAGATCGACGGAAGCCGTCGTCTGGGCGTGGCATTAGCTACCGGGGAAAATGTGGACGAAGCCGTCGCGAGAGCAAAAAGAGCGGCTGCGAACGTCAGCGTAGCAGGATAAAAAAACGGGCCGAAAGGCCCGTTTTAACTGTCTGGCTGGCCGGGTTAGGCGCAGCCGACACCCGGCAAACAAACTTACTGTTTCGCGCCTTCTACCGCTTCGCGAGCCAGTTTAGTGATGCGATCCCAGTCGCCTGCTTCCAGCGCATCCGCCGGAACCAGCCAGGAGCCGCCGATGCACAGCACGCTTTTCAGCGCCAGGTAGTCGCGGTAGTTGGCCGGAGAGATGCCGCCCGTTGGGCAGAAACGCACCTGGGAGAATGGGCCCGCAATGGCCTGCAACGCTTTGGTGCCGCCGTTCGCTTCAGCCGGGAAGAATTTGAACTCTTTCAGGCCGTAGTCCATGCCCAGCATCAGTTCAGAAACGGTGCTGATACCCGGGATCAGCGGAATAGAACCTTCGGTTGCGGCTTTCAGCAGCGGCTCAGTCAGCCCCGGGCTGATGGCAAACTGTGCGCCCGCTTCGGTCACTTCCGCCAGCTGCTGCGCATTCAGAACCGTACCGGCACCAATGATCGCTTCCGGCACTTCTTTGGCGATAGCACGGATCGCATCCATCGCACAGGCGGTACGCAGGGTCACTTCCAGAACGCGAACGCCACCCGCAACCAGCGCCTTCGCCATTGGGACAGCGTGCTCCAGTTTGTTTACCACAATAACCGGCACGACAGGGCCAGTGGTCAGGATTGCTTCTGCACTTGTTTTCCAGTTTTTCATCAGAGTTTTCTCTCGCCAGATCGTTAAAATCAAGTCGTCTTAAAACGTAATACAGGTTGCGCCCTGCTCCGCACCGGAGAGTTTCTCACGCAACGCACCAAACATTTCGCGTCCGGTACCCACGCGTGACGCGCTCAGGTCAGGAATATGTGGCTGACGCGCCGCCAGCTCTGCTTCATCCACCAGCAGGGTTAACTCGCCTGTCTGACCGTTAACGCGGATCATGTCACCATCACGCACTTTCGCCAGCAGGCCGCCGTCGTAGGCTTCCGGGGTGACATGAATCGCTGAAGGCACTTTACCGGATGCCCCTGAAAGGCGTCCATCGGTTACCAGTGCAATTTTGAAACGGCGGTCCAATAATACACCAAGCGGCGGCATAAGTTTATGTAATTCTGGCATCCCGTTCGCTTTTGGTCCCTGATGACGCACCACGACCACACAGTCTTTATCAAGCAGACCCGCGTCAAAGGCAGGTAAAACGTCGTGCTGGCTTTCAAACACCACCGCCGGGGCTTCGATAACCTGATTCTCTTCCGGCACGGCAGAGGTTTTCATCACGGCACGTCCAAGGTTACCGCTCAGCACTTTGGTGCCGCCGTGAGGAGAGAACGGCTGTTCGAAGGTTGCGATAACCTGAGGATCGAGCGAGTCGCTCGCCCCTTCGCGCCAGTCCAGCTCACCGTTGTTCAGCCAGGGTTCAAGGGTATAGCGATGCAGGCCAAAGCCCGCCACCGTGTTGACATCCTCATGCAGCAGGCCGCCTTTCAGCAGCTCGCGCATCAGCACCGGCACGCCGCCCGCGGCCTGGAAGTGGTTGATGTCCGCCGGACCGTTCGGGTACAGACGGGCCATCAGTGGTACCACGGAGGAGATATCGGAGAAGTCATCCCAGTTGATCAGAATGCCCGCCGCGCGCGCCATCGCGACAAGGTGCATGGTATGGTTGGTTGAACCGCCGGTCGCCAGCAGGGCGACAATCCCGTTTACGATGACTTTTTCATCCACCATTTTGCCCATTGGCATCCACTCGTTGCCGTTACCGGTCAGGCGCGTCACCTGACGGGCTGCGGCTTCGGTCAGCGCTTTACGCAGTGGCGCATCCGGCTGGATGAACGACGAGCCCGGCAGCTGCATACCCATAAACTCCACCACCATCTGGTTGGTGTTGGCCGTACCGTAGAACGTACAGGTGCCCGGCGCATGATAGGACGCGGCTTCCGCTTCCAGCAGTGCCTGACGGTCCGCTTTTCCTTCGGCATACAGCTGGCGGATACGGACTTTTTCCTTGTTTGGCAGACCGCTAGCCATCGGGCCTGACGGCACAAAAATCGCTGGCAGATGGCCAAACGACAGCGCGGCCATCACCAGCCCCGGGACGATTTTGTCGCACACGCCCAGATAGAGCGCGCCATCAAACATGTTGTGAGAGAGGCCCACTGCCGCCGACATGGCGATCACTTCGCGGCTCAGCAAGGACAGCTCCATACCGTCCTGGCCCTGGGTTACGCCATCACACATGGCCGGCACGCCGCCTGCAACCTGGCCCACCGCGTTCACGCTGTGCAGCGCATTGCGGATGATAGCCGGGTAGGCCTCATACGGCTGGTGGGCTGAAAGCATGTCGTTATAGGAGGTAATTATGGCGATATTGTTACGCAACATGCTTTTCAGCGCGTCTTTATCACCAGGCTGGCAGGCCGCAAAGCCGTGGGCCAGATTCCCGCAGGCCAGCTGAGAGCGATGGACAGTTTCACTCTTCGCCTGTTCGATGCGGGCAAGGTAGGCAGTACGGGTCTCTTTCGAGCGCTCAACAATGCGCTGTGTTACGCGTAACAATGTCGGATTCATAAAAGCTCCTCTAATTTATCTGTCCAGGCTCGGGAGTTTACACAGTTTCTGACGGTTGTTAACAACGCTGAAACGCCTGATATCCGGAGCACAGGGGCAAAATGTCTGAAGGGAGTGTAATAAAAAAAGCTCCGCGGGTGAATCCACGCGGAGCTTAAAAGATAAAAATTATGCCACTTGCTGTGTTAGATCATGTTACCGGTAAAATAACACCTTTGGGCTAGAGAAGGTGGTTATTCAAACTCGTTCCAGGAGCGGCCATCACGGGTGATCATCGCAACGGAGGCGACAGGTCCCCAGGTTCCCGCCTGATACGGTTTTGGCGCGTCCTGATCGGCTGCCCACGCTTCAGTGATAGAGTCGACCCACTTCCACGCCTCTTCCACTTCATCGCGGCGGACGAACAGCGCCTGGATACCACGCATGGTTTCCAGCAGCAGACGCTCGTAAGCATCGGCGAGATGCGTCTGGTTGAAGGTTTCAGAGTAGCTCAGGTCCAGCTTGGTAGTTTGCAGGTTGTGTTTGTGATCAAGGCCTGGCACTTTGTTGAGGATCTGAATATCCACACCCTCGTCCGGTTGCAGACGGATGGTCAGTTTGTTCTGCGGCAGTTCCTGCCAGGATTCTTTGAACAGGTTCAGTTCCGGATTCTTGAAGTAGACCACCACTTCGGAGCATTTTGCCGGCAGACGTTTACCGGTACGCAGGTAGAACGGCACACCGGCCCAGCGCCAGTCGTCGATATCCACGCGGATCGCCACAAACGTCTCGGTGTTGCTGGACTTGTTCGCGCCCTCTTCTTCCAGATAGCCAGGAACTTTTTTCCCCTGGGCAAAACCTGCGGTGTACTGGCCGCGCACGGTTTTCTCGCGCACGTTGGAGCGGTCAATACGGCGCAGTGATTTCAGAACTTTCACTTTGGCGTCACGAATGCTGTCGGCCGTCAGATCTGACGGTGGAGACATGGCAATCATGCACAGAATTTGCAGCAGGTGGTTCTGGATCATGTCCCGCATCTGGCCGGCCTGGTCGAAGTAGCCCCAACGGCCTTCGATGCCCACCTCTTCCGCCACGGTAATTTCCACATGGTCGATAGTGCGGTTGTCCCAGTTGTTCACAAACAGGGAGTTGGCAAAACGCAGCGCCAGCAGGTTCAGTACCGTCTCTTTGCCCAGATAGTGGTCAATACGGTAAACCTGACACTCCTCAAAGAACTCGCCCACCTGGTCGTTGATTTCACGCGAGGTCGCCAGCGACGTACCCAGCGGTTTCTCCATCACCACGCGCGCCGGTTTGGCGTTCAGCTTCGCCTCGCCCAGACCTTTGCAGATGGCGCCGAAGGTGCTTGGCGGCATGGCGAAATAGTTAATTGTGACACGATTTTCCTGGTCAAGCATTTCACCCAGACGGGTAAAGGCGCCTACATCGTTGACGTCCAGGTTGCAGAAATCGAGACGCCCGCTCAGCTTATCCCAAAGGCTTTCATCGATTTTCTCTTTCATGAACGTTTCGAGCGCCTCGCGCACGACTTTGGTATAAGCCTCCTTATCCCAGTCTGCGCGTCCTACCCCAAGGATTCGGGTGTCGGGATGGATCTGGCCCGCTTTTTCGAGCTGATACAGGGAAGGCAGCAATTTTCGGCGTGCAAGATCGCCTTTCGCGCCGAAAATGACCAGGTCACATGCCTGGGCTGTTTGCGTTACCGCCATGTCATTCTCCTCAGTTAGATCGCCTGGTACTCTGCCAGGTATCGTTGTAATTTTATTACAATGCACTGTACTGCTTTTACGCGTTTCCTGAAACCATTAGCGCTTAACGTCGCGTGCTATACGGTAATTTTTCGTCACCCGGGCCATAACGCCCGTCTGATGACGCAACAAACGTCGATTCTTTGCGCAACAGGGTCAGAGCAAAACCCGACGTCGATCAAGTAATGAAAAAAAACAACAACATTTCTTGTCGACGATTACCCTTTCGGGAGTCCCGGGGGTAATATCGGCTAAATCGAATCAAGATTTCATCTCTTTATGAAATCGTTTATGCCCTCATGAGCGTCTTGTTAACAATGAACATGCTGGAAAAAATCCAGTTTCAACTGGAACACCTTAGCAAATCCGAGCGCAAAGTGGCTGAAGTTATTCTCGCCGCGCCCGCTCAGGCGATTCATTCAAGCATCGCCGCTCTGGCACAGGAATCGGGCGTCAGCGAACCGACGGTCAATCGATTCTGTCGTAGTCTGGACACGCGCGGCTTTCCTGATTTTAAACTGCATCTGGCCCAAAGTCTGGCAAACGGCACCCCGTATGTTAATCGCAATGTAGATGAAGACGACAGCGTTGATGCTTACACCGCAAAAATATTTGAATCGGCTATGGCCACGCTCGACCACGTTCGCCAGTCTCTGGACATGAGTTCAGTGAATCGCGCGGTCGATCTTCTCACGCAGGCCAAACGGATTGCCTTCTTTGGCCTTGGCTCGTCCGCCGCCGTGGCGCATGACGCCATGAATAAGTTCTTTCGCTTTAACGTGCCGGTGATTTACTCCGATGACATTGTGCTGCAACGCATGAGCTGTATGAATTGTAGTGAAGATGATGTCGTGGTACTCATCTCCCATACGGGCCGCACCAAGAGCCAGGTGGAGCTGGCGCAGCTCGCGCGTGACAACGATGCGATGGTCATCGCCCTGACGACGGCAGGTACGCCGCTGGCCAGGGAAGCGACGCTCGCTATTACCCTGGACGTACCGGAGGACACCGACATGTACATGCCGATGGTCTCCCGCCTGGCGCAGTTGACGGTCATCGACGTGCTGGCGACCGGTTTTACCTTACGCCGGGGCGCAAAATTCCGGGATAACTTGAAGCGGGTCAAGGAAGCCCTGAAAGAATCGCGTTTTGATAAAGAATTGCTTATAAAGAGCGATGTTCCCTAATAACTACGATGTACGATTTACGGCATTCGGTCCCCTCGCTACTGCCTTGCGATAGATGAAGGCCGATTCTATGTTCACGCAACACCAAAGTTGTTTCAGTCAACGGAGTATTACATGTCCAGAAGGCTTCGCAGAACCAAGATCGTCACCACCTTAGGCCCGGCCACCGACCGCGATAATAACCTCGAAAAGATTATCGCCGCGGGTGCCAACGTGGTGCGCATGAACTTCTCTCACGGTACGCCAGAAGACCATAAATTACGTGCCGACAAAGTGCGTGAAATCGCAGCTAAACTGGGCCGCCATGTTGCTATCCTCGGTGACCTGCAAGGTCCAAAAATCCGCGTATCGACCTTTAAAGAAGGCAAAGTCTTCCTCAACATCGGCGATAAATTCCTGCTGGATGCCAACCTGAGCAAAGGCGAAGGCGATAAGGAAAAAGTGGGTATCGACTACAAAGGTCTGCCTGCTGACGTTGTGCCTGGCGACATCCTGCTGCTGGACGACGGACGCGTACAGCTGAAAGTGCTGGAAGTTCAGGGTATGAAGGTATTCACCGAAGTGACCGTCGGCGGCCCGCTCTCCAACAACAAAGGCATCAACAAACTCGGCGGTGGCCTGTCTGCCGAAGCGCTGACCGATAAAGACAAAGCGGATATCGTGACCGCAGCGCAGATCGGCGTGGATTACCTGGCTGTCTCCTTCCCGCGCTGCGGCGAAGATCTGAACTATGCTCGCCGCCTGGCGCGCGATGCAGGCTGCGATGCGAAAATCGTTGCGAAAGTGGAACGCGCTGAAGCGGTCTGCGATCAGGACGCGATGGACGACGTGATCCTGGCGTCTGACGTGGTGATGGTTGCCCGTGGTGACCTGGGCGTGGAAATTGGCGACCCTGAACTGGTCGGTATCCAGAAAGCGCTGATCCGTCGCGCGCGTCAGCTGAACCGCGCGGTGATCACCGCCACCCAGATGATGGAATCCATGATCACCAACCCAATGCCGACCCGTGCGGAAGTCATGGACGTGGCGAACGCCGTGCTGGATGGTACCGATGCGGTGATGCTGTCAGCGGAAACCGCGGCAGGTCAGTATCCGGCAGAAACCGTGGCCGCCATGGCGCGCGTGTGCCTGGGTGCAGAGAAGATCCCAAGCATTAACGTCTCTAAACACCGCCTGGACATTCAGTTCGACAACGTGGAAGAAGCGATTGCGATGTCTGCGATGTACGCAGCCAACCACCTGAAAGGGGTCACGGCGATCATCACCATGACCGAATCTGGCCGTACCGCGCTAATGACGTCCCGTATCAGCTCCGGTCTGCCGATCTTCGCCATGTCCCGTCACGAGCGTACGCTGAACCTGACGGCGCTGTATCGCGGCGTGACGCCAGTATACTTCGACAGCACCAACGACGGCGTGGCCGCCGCGCACGATGCCGTGAACCTGCTGCGCGACAAAGGTTATCTGGTATCCGGTGATATCGTTATCGTGACGCAGGGTGACGTGATGAGCACCATCGGCTCAACCAATACCACCCGCGTACTGACCGTAGAGTAAGCTCCGATCCCCTCTCCCCTAAGGGGAGAGGGGTGAAGGTTTCCTATTTCTTCGGGAAAAGCTCTTTACGCTTGTACGGCTCTGTTTCGCCAGGTTTGCGCGTTTTGAGCAGCTTCAGGATCCACGTATATTGCTCTTTATGCGGCCCCACCAGCACCTCCACCTCTTCATTCATGCGACGTGCGATGGTGTGATCGTCTGCGGTCAGCAGATCGTCCATCGGCGGACGTACCTCAATGCTCAGGCGATGCGTTTTACCGTCATAAACCGGGAACAGTGGGATCACGCGGGCGCGGCAGACTTTCATCAGGCGACCAATCGCGGGTAGCGTGGCTTTATAGGTTGCGAAGAAATCGACAAACTCGCTGTGTTCCGGGCCGTGGTCCTGATCGGGCAGATAGTAGCCCCAGTAACCCTGACGTACCGACTGAATGAAAGGCTTAATGCCATCGTTTCGGGCGTGCAAACGCCCGCCAAAGCGACGGCGCACGGTATTCCAGACGAAGTCGTAGATTTTGTTTCCCTGATTATGGAACATCGCCGCCATTTTCTGGCCCTGCGACGCCATTAACATCGCCGGAATGTCTACCCCCCAGCCGTGCGGCACCAGGAAAATCACCTTTTCATCATTGCGACGCATCTCGTCGATGATCTCCAGCCCTTTCCAGTCAACGCGTTCGACGATCTTCTCCGGCCCTTTCAGCGCCAGTTCCGCCATCATCGCCATGGCCTGGGGCGCGGTGGTATACATGTCATCAATGATTGCTTCGCGTTCGGCGTCGCTTTTATCCGGAAAACAGTACAACAGATTTATTTGCGCGCGGCGGCGTGCGCTTTTACCTAAGCGCCCTGCCAGGCGCCCCACTTTGCCGAGCACCGGATCGCGGAGGGAAGCAGGTAGCAACGCCATGCCAGCAAACGCGTATACGCCAAGCCAGGCGCCCCAGTTACGCGGGTGGCGGAAAGATTTTTCAAACTCGGGAATGTACTCAATATTGTTTTTTTTGGTTTCCATGCGGGTTCCAGGGTCTGGTGACGCAAAAATATATTCGGATAGTGTAGCGAGGCTGCCGCCCGCGCACAAAAGAAAAAGCCGGCGCATACTGACGCCGGCTTTTTAAATCAGGAGAGCTTAGTCGAAGCGCAGCTGCGGCATCACCTCTTTCACCTGCGCCAGGTAATCTTTGCGATCTTTGCCGGTCAGCCCTTCGGTGCGCGGCAGTTTTGCCGTCAGCGGGTTAACTGCCTGCTGGTTGATCCACACTTCGTAGTGCAGGTGCGGACCCGTCGACCGGCCGGTGTTACCGGACAACGCGATGCGATCGCCACGTTTCACTTTCTGGCCCGGTTTGACCAGCAGTTTACGCAGGTGCATGTAGCGGGTGGTGTACGTACGACCGTGACGAATAGCAACGTAGTAGCCAGCAGCACCGCTGCGTTTCGCCATGACCACTTCACCATCCCCTACCGCCAGCACTGGCGTGCCCTGCGGCATGGCGAAGTCAACGCCACGGTGCGGCGCTACGCGGCCAGTTACCGGGTTCAGACGACGCGGGTTGAAGTTGGAGGAGACGCGGAACTGTTTTGCCGTTGGGAAACGCAGGAAGCCTTTTGCCAGACCCGTACCGCTGCGGTCATAGAACTTACCGTCTTCCGCGCGAATGGCGTAGTAGTCTTTGCCGTCTGAACGCAGACGAACACCCACCAGCTGGCTCTGCTCGCGCTTACCATCCAGCATTTCGCGGGACATCAGGACAGAGAACTGATCGCCTTTTTTCAGTTTGCGGAAATCCATCTGCCACTGCATGGCTTTGATCACCGAGCTGATTTCAGCGCTGGTCAGGCCGGCATCGCGTGCGCTGTAAACAAAGCTGCCGCCGACGGTCCCTTTCATGACGCTGTTAACCCAGTCGCCCTGCTGCAATTCGCTGGTCATTTTGAAACCGTTTGCAGTGCGATCGTAGGTGCGGGTTTCGCGACGGGACATCTCCCAGGTCAGACGTTGCAGATCGCCGTCGGGCGTTAGGGTCCAGGAAAGCTGCTGACCAATTTTCAGGTTACGCAGCTCTTTATCGGATGCGGCGAGCTGGCTGATGTTGCCCATGTCGATACCGTACTGGTTCAGGACGCTGCTCAGCGTATCGCCAGTAGAAACAACATATTCATGAATGCCGGCTTCATTCTGGATCTTGTCATCCAGCTCATCCTGGGGAATCGCTTCATCTTCCTGAGCGGCCTGATCGATAGGCTCGCTGGCCTCAGGCAGCAGAGAGCGGATCTCGCTCTTCTCCAGTTCGATGGTTTTAATGATTGGGGCGGAACTCGGGTGGTAAACATAGGGCCGCCAGACGGCGACCGCTAATGTGAGAACTGTAAGCGACCCCAGCATAACGCGGTGGGGTCGAGGCAGATTGTTAAATGCCAGGGCGACAGAGCGGGCTATCTGTTGCACGTATTCACTTCCTCGTTAATCTCCTTTCAGGCAGCTCGCATACTGATTCGCCAGTTGGCTGAGGAACTGCGAATAGCTCGCTTTGCTCAACTGGATGTTCGTACCTAGCGGGTCAAGGGTTCCCATGCGCACGGATGTTCCCCTGGCCACGGCTTCTACGACCGCTGGCCTGAACTGTGGCTCAGCAAAAACGCATGTCGCTTTTTGCTCAACCAACTGTGTTCTGATTTCATGTAAACGCTGCGCACCAGGCTGAATTTCAGGGTTGACGGTAAAATGCCCCAGCGGGGTCAGACCGTAATGTTTCTCGTAATACCCGTAGGCATCATGAAAAACGAAGTACCCTTTTCCTTTAAGCGGTGCGAGCTCGTTACCCACCTGTTTGTCGGTTGCGGCTAATTGAGCCTCAAAATCCTTCAGGTTGGCGTCGAGTTTGATTCGACTTTGCGGCATAAGTTCCACTAATTTGTCGTGGATTGCAACCGCTGTAAGCCGCGCTATCTCTGGGGAGAGCCAGAGATGCATGTTGTATTCGCCGTGATGGTGATGGTCGTCACCTTTTTCACCGTGAGCATGGTCGTGGTCGTGTTCGTCACCCTCGTCCTCAGCTCCTTTCATGAGTAACGGTTTCACGCCGGACAGCCCGGCAATCGTCACCTGTTTCTCAGCGGGAAGCTGACTGGCTGACTTCTGCATGAACGCTTCCATCTCAGGACCAATCCAGACGACTAAGTCCGCGTTCTGTAAGCGTTTTACATCAGATGGACGCAGGGAATAATCATGCTCGGAAGCACCGTCAGGCAGCAGAACCTGGGTCTCAGTGACCCCATCCGCGATGGCAGAGGCGATAAACCCAAGCGGTTTAAGCGAAGCGACAACGGCGGCGTTAACATCTTGTGCTGTTGTACCCCAAAGAGCAGCGGATAAAGCTGCGAAAAGAAGCGTATTTTTCTGTAACATAATGCGACTAATCATCGTAATGAATGCGTGGAATGTGATATTATAACATTCGATGACTTCTGCAAGCTTAAATTGACATGACGACTTTAGTTTCTCTTGAAAATGTTTCGGTCTCATTCGGCCAGCGCCGCGTCCTTTCTGAGGTGTCGCTGAATCTGAAGCCCGGCAAAATACTCACGCTGCTCGGCCCTAACGGTGCAGGCAAGTCGACGCTGGTACGCGTCGTATTAGGCCTGGTAGCCCCTGATGCAGGTGTTATCGTCCGCCAAGACAAGTTGCGTATCGGCTATGTGCCGCAAAAATTACACCTCGATGCCACCCTGCCCCTGACGGTGAGCCGCTTCCTGCGCCTCCGTCCCGGTACGCGTAAAGTGGATATCCTCCCGGCGCTGAAACGCGTTCAGGCGGGACATCTTGTTGAGGCGCCCTTGCAAAAGCTGTCGGGCGGTGAAACCCAGCGCGTATTACTTGCCCGCGCCCTGCTCAGCAGCCCTCAGCTGCTGGTCCTGGACGAGCCGACGCAGGGTGTTGACGTCAACGGTCAGGTTGCGCTGTACGATCTGATTGACCAGCTCCGTCGGGAGCTAAACTGCGCGGTGCTGATGGTGTCCCATGATCTGCATCTGGTGATGGCCAAAACCGACGAAGTGCTGTGCCTGAACCATCACATTTGTTGTTCCGGCACGCCGGAAGTGGTGTCAATGCATCCGGAATTTATCTCTATGTTTGGCCATCGTGGCGCCGAGCAGCTGGGCATCTATCGTCATAATCACAATCACCGCCATGATTTACAGGGACGAATCGTCCTGCGTCGGGGAAATGGACACTCATGATTGAACTGTTACTGCCCGGCTGGCTGGCCGGGATTATGCTTGCCTGCGCCGCGGGTCCACTCGGCTCGTTTGTCGTCTGGCGCAGAATGTCCTATTTCGGCGATACGCTGGCCCATGCTTCATTGCTGGGTGTGGCGTTTGGTTTGTTACTGGACGTGAACCCGTTTTATGCGGTGATTGTCGTCACGCTGCTGCTGGCTGCCGGTCTGGTCTGGCTGGAAAAACGTCCTCATCTGGCAATTGATACCCTGCTCGGCATTATGGCGCACAGCGCCCTGTCGCTGGGCCTGGTGGTGGTGAGCCTGATGTCAAACATCCGCGTGGACCTGATGGCCTACCTGTTTGGCGATCTGCTGGCCGTCACGCCCGAAGATCTGATTTCTATTGCCATTGGCGTGGCAGTGGTGCTCGGGATCCTGCTGTGGCAGTGGCGGAATTTACTGGCTATGACCGTCAGCCCGGATCTGGCCTTTGTCGATGGCGTGAAGCTTCAGCGCGTGAAGCTGCTGTTGATGCTGGTGACGGCGTTAACCATCGGCGTGGCGATGAAGTTTGTCGGCGCGCTGATCATCACGTCGCTGCTGATAATTCCTGCCGCCACTGCGCGCCGTTTTGCGCGTACGCCGGAGCAAATGGCCGGTATCGCGGTGATTATCGGAATGATTGCGGTGACGGGCGGGTTAACCTTCTCGGCGTTTTATGACACGCCAGCGGGGCCGTCGGTGGTACTGTGCGCGGCGGTGTTGTTTATTTTCAGTATGATGAAGAAGACCGCAAATTAACATCGAGGGCGCTGATGCCCTCACCCTGGCCCTCTCCCACAGGGAGAGGGAACAATGCATTACGGCATTGCCGGTGGCGTAATACCGAAATGATTCCACGCCCGCACCGTCGCCATACGACCACGTGGGGTACGCTGTAAGAAGCCCTGCTGGATCAGATACGGCTCCAGCACGTCCTCGATAGTCTCACGCTCTTCGCCAATTGCCGCCGCCAGGTTATCCAGCCCTACCGGCCCGCCAAAGAACTTATCCAGCACCGCCAGCAGCAGCTTACGGTCCATATAGTCAAAGCCTTCGGCATCGACATTCAGCATATCCAGCGCCTGGGCGGCGATCTCGGCCGATATGGTGCCGTCGTGCTTCACCTCGGCAAAGTCACGCACCCGGCGCAGCAGGCGGTTGGCAATACGCGGCGTACCGCGGGAGCGCTTCGCCACTTCAAACGCCCCCTCTTCGCTCATATCCAGCCCCATGTAGCGCGCGCTGCGCCCTACAATATGCTGAAGGTCGGGCACCTGATAAAACTCCAGACGCTGCACGATACCAAAACGGTCGCGTAGTGGAGAGGTCAGCGAGCCGGCGCGGGTCGTGGCGCCAATCAGGGTAAACGGTGGCAGATCGATTTTGATCGAGCGCGCGGCCGGACCTTCACCGATCATGATATCCAGCTGGTAATCCTCCATTGCCGGATAGAGCACTTCCTCCACCACCGGTGAAAGACGGTGGATCTCATCGATAAACAGCACGTCATGCGGTTCGAGGTTGGTCAGCATCGCCGCCAGGTCCCCTGCTTTCTCCAGTACCGGGCCGGAGGTGGTACGCAGGTTAACGCCCATTTCATTGGCGACGATATTCGCCAGGGTGGTTTTACCTAACCCCGGCGGACCAAAAATCAGCAGGTGATCGAGCGCATCGCCGCGCAGCTTTGCCGCCTGGATGAAAATCTCCATCTGAGAACGAACCTGCGGCTGGCCGATGTACTCATCCAGCAGTTTGGGACGGATCGCGCGATCCACCACGTCATCTGGCTGAATAGTGCCTGCCGATACCAGGCGGTCTGCTTCAATCATCCTTTACCTCACAATGCAGCGCGCAGCGCTTCACGAATCAGAGTTTCACTGCTGGCATCCGGTTTAGCAATTTTGCTCACCATCCGGCTGGCCTCCTGAGGTTTATAGCCCAGCGCCACCAGCGCGGCAACCGCTTCCTGCTCGGCATCATCATCCGATGCAGGCGCGCCCGGGGAAGTCAGCACCAGATCGGCTGCCGGCGTGAACAGATCGCCATGCAGACCTTTGAAGCGGTCCTTCATCTCGACAATCAAACGCTCGGCGGTTTTCTTCCCGATGCCCGGAAGTTTAATTAACGCAGCTGGATCTTCACGCTCAACGGCGTTCACAAACTGTGGCGCTGACATACCGGACAGAATCGCCAGGGCCAGCTTCGGCCCGACGCCGTTGGTTTTAATCAATTCGCGGAACAGGGTGCGTTCCTGTTTGTTATTGAAGCCGTACAGCAGCTGAGCGTCTTCACGCACCACAAACTGGGTAAAGACAACCGCCTCTTTGCCCGCCTCCGGCAGCTCATAGAAGCAGGTCATTGGCATATGGACTTCATAGCCCACGCCACCCACTTCCAGCAGTACTAACGGGGGTTGTTTTTCAATGATGATGCCTCTGAGTCTGCCTATCACGTGACGCTCCTGCGTTCTGGAAGAAATTAACTGCCGACATAATAAAAAAAGGCTGGATAAACATCCAGCCTGATTTGTCATTATCGTAACCTGCCACGCGCCAGATTGAGCCGCGACTCGCTCATTTGCATCGCATTCTGGCTGACGTGACAGTGGGTAATCGCAATGGCCAGCGCATCGGCGGCGTCAGCCTGCGGGTTCGCAGGGAGCTTCAGCAGGGTACGCACCATGTGCTGTACCTGGCTTTTCTCCGCGCTACCAATGCCCACCACCGTCTGCTTAACCTGTCGGGCCGCGTACTCAAACACCGGCAGATCCTGGTTCACGGCGGCAACAATCGCCACGCCGCGCGCCTGACCGAGCTTTAACGCCGAGTCAGCGTTCTTCGCCATAAAGACCTGCTCGATGGCGAAATAGTCCGGCTGAAACTGGGTGATGATCTCCGACACGCCCGCATAGATGAGCTTCAGGCGCGACGGCAGATCGTCCACTTTGGTGCGAATACAGCCGCTGCCGAGGTAGGTTAGCTGGCGTCCCACCTGACGGATAACGCCATAGCCGGTGACGCGTGAGCCGGGGTCAATCCCGAGAATAATCGACATCACGCGTCTCCCGTAAACGGTTTACAGGCTCTCATCAGAGAGTCGCTGCAACCTCATCAGAGATTTCACCGTTGTGATACACTTCCTGCACGTCGTCGCAGTCTTCGAGCATGTCGATCAGACGCAGCAGTTTCGGTGCGGTTTCCGCATCCATGTCCGCTTTGGTAGACGGGATCATGGAGACTTCAGCGTTATCCGCCTTCAGGCCAGCCGCTTCCAGCGCATCGCGCACGGCACCCATCTCTTCCCATGCGGTGTAAACATCAATAGCACCGTCGTCGTAGGTCACCACGTCTTCCGCACCGGCTTCCAGCGCCGCTTCCATGATCGCATCTTCGTCGCCTTTCTCGAAGGAGATGACGCCTTTTTTGCTGAACAGGTACGCTACGGAACCGTCAGTGCCCAGGTTGCCGCCGGTTTTGGTGAACGCGTGGCGCACTTCCGCAACGGTACGGTTACGGTTGTCGGACAGACACTCAACCATCACCGCCGTACCGCCAGGACCGTAACCTTCATAAATGATGGTTTCCATGTTCGCGTCTTCATCACCGCCCACGCCACGTGCGATGGCACGGTTCAGGGTGTCACGCGTCATGTTGTTGGACAGGGCTTTATCCACCGCTGCGCGCAGACGTGGGTTAGAGGCCGGATCGCCGCCGCCCAGACGCGCCGCTGTCACCAGCTCACGAATGATTTTGGTAAAGATTTTACCGCGTTTGGCATCCTGTGCCGCTTTGCGGTGTTTGGTGTTGGCCCACTTACTATGACCTGCCATAAAAAGTTCTCCAAAAATCGCGCCTTCTCAGGCAGCGTTAATTACAAATTCTTCAATCGCCTGCCGGTTGCTCCACGACTTGGTCAGTGCGGCGGCATCCGCCGCATTCACCCAGCGGTAGGTCAGGTGTTCCGTGAACACGATCTCCCGCTCATGGGGAAGCGCAAGGCAGAACCACGATTCCGTATTGCGCTCAATGCCCGGTGCATAGCGATGACGTAAATGGCTAAAAATTTCAAACTCCACCGTGCGCTGACAGTCCTTCAGGGTCAGTTGCTCGCGAGCAACATCAATGGCGACCTCTTCCTTTACTTCACGCGCGGCGGCCTGCGGCGCGGTCTCCCCCTCTTCCAGGCTGCCGGTAACCGACTGCCAGAAATCCGGATCGTCGCGCCGCTGCAACATCAGCACCCGCTTCGTGTCTTCTGCATAAATGACCACCAGAACCGAAACGGGACGCTTATATGCCATATCAGTTTTTCTCTTCCTTCTTCACCACCTCAATGCCCAGCTCAGCCAGCGCGGCCGGGTTGGCAAAGCTTGGCGCTTCAGTCATCAGACACGCCGCTGCGGTGGTTTTCGGGAAGGCGATCACATCACGGATGTTGTCGGTGCCGGTCAGCAGCATGGTCAGACGGTCAAGACCGAAGGCCAGACCAGCGTGCGGAGGGGTACCGTACTTCAGGGCGTCCAGCAGGAAGCCAAACTTCTCGCGCTGCTCCTGCTCGTTAATGCCCAGAATGCCGAACACGGTCTGCTGCATTTCACCGCTGTGAATACGCACGGAACCGCCGCCCACTTCGTAGCCGTTGATGACCATATCGTAGGCGTTTGCCACCGCGTCTTCCGGCGCCGCTTTCAGCTCTGCCGCCGTCATCTCTTTTGGCGAGGTGAACGGGTGGTGCATCGCGGTCAGGCCGCCTTCACCGTCGTCTTCAAACATCGGGAAGTCGATTACCCACAGCGGCGCCCATTTGCTTTCGTCGGTCAGGTTCAGGTCTTTGCCAAGCTTCAGACGCAGCGCGCCCATCGCATCCGCAACCACTTTCTTGTTGTCTGCGCCGAAGAAGATCATGTCGCCGTCCTGCGCGCCGGTGCGCTCAAGGATCGCTTCCACGATGTCCGCATTCAGGAATTTCGCCACCGGGCTGGTGATGCCTTCCAGACCTTTTGCACGCTCGGTTACTTTAATATAGGCCAGACCTTTCGCGCCGTAGATCTTGATGAAGTTGCCGTAGTCGTCAATCTGCTTACGGCTCAGGGCAGCACCGCCCGGAACGCGCAGGGCAGCCACGCGGCCTTTCGGATCGTTAGCCGGGCCAGCAAAGACCGCGAACTCAACGGCTTTCACCAGGTCTGCCACGTCCACCAGCTCCATCGGGTTACGCAGGTCTGGTTTGTCAGAACCGTAGCGACGCTCGGCTTCCGCGAAGGTCATGACAGGGAAATCGCCCAGCTCAACGCCTTTCACGTCGTTCCACAGGCTACGCACCAGGGCTTCCATCACCTCACGCACCTGCTCAGCGGTCATGAAGGAGGTTTCCACATCGATCTGGGTAAATTCTGGCTGACGGTCAGCGCGCAGGTCTTCGTCGCGGAAGCATTTCACGATCTGATAGTAGCGATCGAAGCCGGACATCATCAGCAGCTGTTTGAAAAGCTGTGGTGACTGCGGCAGCGCGTAGAATTTGCCTTTATGGACGCGGGATGGCACCAGGTAGTCGCGCGCGCCTTCCGGCGTGGCTTTGGTCAGCATCGGGGTTTCGATATCAAGGAAACCGTGGTCATCCATAAAACGGCGCACCAGGCTGGTGATTTTCGCACGGGTTTTCAGGCGCTGAGCCATTTCCGGACGACGCAGATCCAGGTAGCGGTATTTCAGACGCGCTTCTTCGGTGTTGACGTGGTTGGAGTCCAGCGGCAACGCTTCCGCGCGGTTGATGATCGTCAGATCGGACGCCAGCACTTCGATAGCGCCGGTCGCCATGTCGGCGTTGACGTTTTTCTCGTCACGCGCACGCACGGTGCCCGTCACCTGAATGCAGAACTCATTGCGCAGCTCAGAAGCCAGCTTCAACGCATCAGCGCGATCCGGATCGAAGAACACCTGAACGATACCTTCGCGGTCACGCATATCAATAAAGATAAGGCTACCAAGATCGCGACGACGATTGACCCAACCACACAGGGTGACCTGCTGCCCGACGTGGGACTGACGCAGCTGCCCGCAATATTCTGTACGCATGAGATATCCCTTAATTAGCCGCAGGCTGATTGTCGCCTGTCTCGCAGGCTACGATGTCGCAGCTTTCTGTATGTCACAACTGGATGAAAAAAGGCGGCTATTATACTGGAAATTCTGCCGCACGATAAGAGCGAAGCACGGCCTGACGCGCGTTTGCTGAACTCTTATTGCCTATTCTCACAAAAATTAACAAAATTATCCGACCGATAACAGGCCATCACGTCGTAAGGTGTAGAAAAGCAATCATTTGACGGGAGTGACGATGTTTACACTTGATGCCACCAAAACCGCCCTTGTGGTCATTGATTTACAGGAAGGCATTCTGCCTTTTGCCGGTGGTCCGCACACCGCTGACGATGTGGTCAGCCGCGCTGCGCGCCTGGCAGAAAAATGCCGCGCCAGCGGCTCGCCTGTTGTTATGGTGCGCGTCGGCTGGTCCGCTGATTTCGCCGAAGCGTTAAAGCAGCCGGTTGATGCCAAGGCCCCGGCGCAGGCGCTGCCGGACAACTGGTGGACATATCCTGTCTCGCTCGGTAAACGCGACAGCGATATAGAAGTTACCAAACGCCAGTGGGGCGCATTCTACGGCACCGACCTGGAGCTCCAGCTGCGCCGTCGCGGGATCGACACGATTATTCTGTGCGGGATCTCCACCAACATTGGTGTGGAATCCACCGCCCGTAACGCCTGGGAGCTGGGCTTTAACCTGGTGATCGCGGAAGATGCGTGCAGCGCAGCCTCTGCGGATCAGCATCAGGGCAGCATGACCCATATCTTCCCGCGTATCGGTCGCGTGCGCAGCACGGATGAGATCCTCAGCGCGCTATGATGTACGTGGGCCTGCCCCAGTGGTCGCACCCGAAATGGGTGCGCCTGGGTATTACCAGCCTTGAAGAGTATGCCCGACACTTTAACTGCGTGGAGGGCAATACCACGCTGTACGCCCTGCCCCGCGCGGAGATCGTCGAACGCTGGCGCGAGCAAACCACCGACAACTTCCGCTTTTGCTTTAAATTCCCGGCGACCATCTCCCACAACGCCGCGCTGCGCAACTGCGATGATTTAACCCACGAGTTTTTCACCCGGATGTCGCCTCTGGCCAACCGTATTGGCCAGTACTGGCTCCAGCTTCCCGCCACGTTTGGCCCGCGCGACCTGCCCGCCCTCTGGCAGTTTCTCGACGCCCTGCCACATGGCTTTACCTACGGCGTAGAAGTGAGGCATCCGGAATTCTTTGCCAAGGGCGACGCGGAGAAAGCGCTCAATCGCGGCCTGCATGAACGATCGGTCAACCGCGTGATCCTCGACAGCCGCCCTGTGCACAGCGCAATCCCGCACAGCGAAGCGGTTGTTGATGCCCAGCGCAAAAAACCGAAAGTGCCCGTCCACGCGATCTTAACGGCACAGAACCCGATGGTCCGGTTTATCGGCAGCGATAACATGCAGCAAAATGAGGAGATGTTCGCCGTCTGGCTGCAAACGCTGGCGAAATGGGAGCACACCACCACGCCGTACCTTTTTTTACATACGCCGGATATCGCACAGGCGCCTGAACTGGTCGATGCTCTCTGGCAGGCCTTGCAGCAGGCGGTTCCGTCGGTTGGCCCCGCGCCGTCCATCCCACAACAATCTTCTCTTTTCTGAAATCACCCCCTATCATAGAGACGTGCCATCTGCCAAAAACAGGGAGTTAGTATGGTCAGCGCGCTGTATGCGGTGTTAGGTGCATTACTGCTGATTAAGTTTTCATTTGATGTTGTGCGCCTGAGAATGCAGTACCGCGTCTCGTACGGTGACGGGGGCTTTTCTGAGCTACAAAGCGCAATCCGCATCCACGGCAACGCGGTCGAGTACATTCCCGTCGCGTTAATTTTACTGCTGTTAATGGAGATGGATGGCGCAGAAACATGGATGGTGCACGTCTGTGGGCTGCTGCTGATAGCTGGGCGTTTGATGCATTATTATGGTTTTCACCACCGCCTGATCCGCTGGCGTCGTTCCGGCATGAGCGCGACCTGGTGCTCGCTTTTGCTGATGGTGCTGGCTAACCTTTGGTATATGCCGTGGGAGTTGGTTTTCTCCTTCCATTAGCGCACAATATGCCCCTTTATTTTTCCCGGATTTTTACGTTATGTCAGATCGCGACACGCTTTTTTCCGCGCCTATCGCCAGCCTGGGCGACTGGACCTTTGATGAACGGGTAGCCGAAGTCTTCCCGGATATGATCCAGCGCTCTGTTCCCGGTTATTCCAATATTATCTCCATGATCGGCATGCTGGCGGAGCGTTTTGTTCAACCCGGCACGCAGGTCTATGACCTGGGCTGTTCGCTGGGAGCGGCAACGCTGTCCATTCGTCGTAACGTTCATCACGAAGGCTGCAAGATTGTGGCTGTCGATAACTCACCGGCCATGGTCGAACGCTGCCGTCGCCACATTGACGCGTATAAAGCCCCTACGCCTGTGGAGGTGGTAGAAGGCGATATCCGCGATATCGACATCCAAAACGCCTCGATGGTGGTACTGAACTTTACCCTTCAGTTCCTGGTGCCGGACGATCGTCAGCGGTTGCTGGATAAAATTTATCAGGGCCTGAACCCGGGCGGCGCGCTGGTGTTGTCTGAGAAATTCAGCTTTGAAGACGCCAGCGTGGGCGAACTGCTGTTCAACATGCACCATGATTTCAAGCGTGCAAATGGCTACAGCGAGCTGGAGATCAGCCAGAAGCGCAGCATGCTTGAAAACGTCATGCTGACGGATTCCGTAGAAACCCACAAAGCGCGCCTGCGCAAAGCCGGATTTGAACACAGCGAACTGTGGTTCCAGTGCTTTAACTTTGGTTCTCTGGTGGCGCTTAAAGCCGGAGACGCAGCATGATCGAGTTCGGTAATTTCTATCAGCTGATTGCCAAAAACCACCTTTCCCACTGGCTGGAAACCCTGCCTGCGCAAATTGCCACCTGGCAGCGCGATCAGCAGCATGGTCTGTTGAAGCAGTGGTCCAACGCCGTGGAGTTTCTGCCTGAACTGACGCCTCATCGTCTGGATTTACTGCACAGCGTGACGGCGGAGAGCGAAGAGCCGCTCCCGGCCGGGCAGATCAACCGCATCGAAACGCTGATGCGTAACCTGATGCCGTGGCGCAAAGGGCCGTTCTCGCTGTACGGCGTAAACATCAACACCGAGTGGCGTTCCGACTGGAAGTGGGATCGCGTTCTGCCGCATTTATCCGACCTGACCGGGCGCACCATTCTGGACGTGGGCTGCGGTAGCGGCTATCACATGTGGCGCATGATCGGCGCAGGCGCGCATCTGGCCGTCGGTATCGATCCGATGCAGCTGTTCCTGTGCCAGTTTGAAGCGGTGCGTAAGCTGCTGGGTAACGACCAGCGTGCGCACCTGCTGCCGCTGGGTATCGAGCAACTCCCTGCCCTGAAAGCGTTTGATACCGTTTTCTCGATGGGCGTGCTGTACCACCGTCGTTCCCCGCTGGAGCATCTGTGGCAACTGAAAGATCAGCTGGTCAGCGGCGGCGAACTGGTGCTGGAAACGCTGGTCATCGAAGGCGATGAACATGCCGTTCTGGTGCCGGGCGATCGCTATGCGCAGATGCGCAACGTTTACTTCATCCCTTCCGCGCTGGCGCTGAAGAACTGGCTGGAGAAATGTGGATTTGTCGATGTACGCATCGCCGATGTGTGCGTGACGTCAGTTGAGGAACAGCGCCGCACCGACTGGATGATCACCGAATCACTGGAGCAATTCCTCGACCCGGACGATCACAGTAAAACCATAGAAGGCTATCCGGCCCCGATGCGTGCGGTATTGATTGCGACCAAGCCGTAGCCTTTAGCCGGGTGGCGGCTGCGCCTTACCCGGCCTACGCGTGATTTCGTAGGCCCGGTAAGCGCAGCGCCACCGGGCAAAAAAGAAAAAAAGGCCCCTGTGTAATTTGCAGGGGCCTGGTACAAGCAAGCATCATATTGGGCGACATGATGCGCGGTAAAAATCGGTACGTTGCTACACGTGATGACGTTCAATCAACGATTTCATTACCGCAACCGACTCTCCATCCACACCGTAGCGTGAGTACTCATCCGCTTCAGCATCCGTCGACATTGACAACCCTGTATTGCGATAACGCATGGGTGAAGGTATCCATTTACCCGCCGAGCTGTGCAGCTCTTCCACCCCTGCGTTTAAAAACAGTTCCAGATTGCTGGCGCGTACTCCTGCGCCCGCCATGATTATTGGAACACCGGAATGTGCTTTTAGTTCCGTAATTAATTTCAGTCCTTTTTCAGCCGAGGACTGCTGGCCCGACGTCAGAACGCGCGCCACGCCCAGTTCTGCCAGCGTATCAAAGGCTTGTATCGGATCCTGACACATATCGAACGCACGATGAAAAGTGACCGCCATCCCCCGGGCGGCGCGCATGACCTGACGCATACGCGGAAGATCGATGTTGCCGTCTTCGTCCAGCACACCGATCACCAGCCCCGGAAAACCGGAATCACGGACGAGGGCGATATCCTCAAGCATGGCACTGAACTCACCCGCCGTATAACAAAAATCACCGCCGCGCGGGCGAATAATCGGGTGCACCGGAATGGTGATGGCCTGGCGGGCTGATTTCAGCACGCCAAAGGACGGGGTTAATCCCCCTTCTTTAGGTGCCGCGCAAAGCTCGATGCGATCGGCCCCGTGCCGTTGCGCAGTGACGGCACACTCCACGCTGTAACAACAAATTTCCAGCAGCGCCATGTCATCCTCCTTAAATTTCACTCAACGTACCATCGTGGCACGTTGCCCGATTGATGTCTGGATCGACGCTCACAATGCTTACGCTTCGCTGGCGACGATCTGCTCGATAGTCCAGGGATGGAATTTCACCGTCACGTTGCCGTCCGTTACGGCAAGCGTAGGGTTCGGTAAGCGTTCGCGCTCCCCTTTTGGCGAGCTGGTTTTGACGAAAATACCCGGCTGGCTTAACCCCTCGTCGGAAAGCAGCGCCAGCGCACGGGCGTTCAGCGTCTCGGGCTCCCCAGGCAGAACAATTTCGATATGCTCCCAGCCTTCGTGCGGATAACGCTTCTCTCCTGGCCAGGGCAGTTCCACAACGGTGAATTGCCAGTGCGCCACCGTTACCGGCGCGTGAAGTTTGAACAGGCAGATCGGGCGACCGTTAATGATATTCTCCGACAGCAGTTCTCCGCACTGCTCAAAGCCACGCCGCCAGCGTTCGGCGGTGGCATTCTGGTGGCAGCGCAAAGAGATGTGATCGGCCTCAAGCGGCGCGATATCCAGCCCGAGACGGGTGGCAAGTTCTGTGAACGCCTGAGTGAAGCGCGGTAAATCTGCGGAAATATCATGCAGTTCGTCAATGGTATGCCAGTTCGCCATAGGTCAGTCTCGTTTCGTGTCGCAAAGCCGCTAATTTACTCTGTTGCCCTCTGTCGACCAACCGCAGAATCACGGTTTTTTCGACTGCATGATTATGCATACCGTCTTCGCCTGGATTCTGAGCGATCTTCGCCCCCCGCAGGGCTGACGCCCGAAGGCATTTGCAGTATACTCCCGCCCTAAATTCTTAAACTGGCGTGGGTGTTTTTTACCCGCATCAAAAACGTAAGGTATCCAGGTGAATATTCAGGCTCTTCTCTCAGAAAAAGTCAGTCAGGCACTGATTGCCGCAGGTGCGCCTGCGGATTGCGAACCACAGGTTCGTCAGTCAGCGAAAGTACAGTTTGGCGACTATCAGGCTAATGGCGTGATGGCAGTGGCTAAAAAACTGGGCATGCCGCCGCGACAGCTCGCTGAGCAGGTACTGACGCATCTGGATCTCACCGGCATCGCCAGCAAAACCGAAATCGCCGGTCCAGGCTTTATCAACATTTTCCTTGAGCCTGCATTCCTCGCAAGCCACGTTGACGCGGCGCTGAAGTCTGACCGTCTGGGCGTGGCTCAGCCAGAAGCGCAGACCGTGGTGGTTGACTACTCCGCGCCAAACGTGGCGAAAGAGATGCACGTCGGTCACCTGCGCTCCACCATCATCGGTGACGCGGCGGTGCGTACCCTGGAGTTCCTTGGTCACAAGGTGATCCGCGCTAACCACGTAGGCGACTGGGGCACGCAGTTCGGCATGCTGATCGCGTATCTGGAAAAGCAGCAGCAGGAAAACGCAGGCGAAATGGCGCTGGCAGACCTGGAAGGTTTCTACCGTGAAGCCAAAAAGCACTATGACGAAGATGAAGCCTTCGCCGAGCGCGCGCGCAGCTACGTGGTGAAACTTCAAGGCGGCGACCCGTACTTCCTCGAGATGTGGCGCAAGCTGGTGGACATTACCATGTCCCAGAATCAGCTCACCTATAACCGTCTGAACGTGACCCTGACCCGTGACGACGTGATGGGTGAAAGCCTGTATAACCCGATGCTGCCAGGCATTGTGGCGGACCTGAAAGCTAAAAATCTGGCGGTGGAAAGCGAAGGCGCAACGGTGGTGTTCCTTGATGAGTATAAAAACAAGGAAGGCGAACCGATGGGTGTGATCGTCCAGAAAAAGGATGGCGGCTATCTCTACACCACCACCGACATCGCCTGTGCGAAATACCGTTACGAAACCCTGCATGCGGATCGCGTGCTGTATTACATCGACTCCCGTCAGCACCAGCACCTGATGCAGGCGTGGACTATCGTGCGTAAAGCGGGTTATGTGCCGGATTCCGTGCCGCTGGAACATCACATGTTCGGCATGATGCTGGGTAAAGACGGTAAGCCGTTCAAAACCCGTGCGGGCGGCACCGTGAAGCTTTCCGATCTGCTGGATGAAGCGCTGGAACGCGCGCGTCGCCTGGTGGCCGAGAAGAACCCGGATATGCCTGCTGACGAGCTGGAGAAACTGGCTAACGCGGTTGGGATCGGCGCGGTGAAATACGCGGATCTCTCCAAGAACCGTACCACCGACTATATCTTCGACTGGGACAACATGCTGGCGTTTGAAGGCAACACGGCGCCATATATGCAGTACGCTTATACCCGCGTACTCTCCGTCTTCCGTAAAGCCAATATCGACGAAAGCGTGCTGGCGAATGCCACGGTGACCCTTACCGAAGATCGTGAAGCACAGCTGGCTGCCCGCCTGCTTCAGTTCGAAGAGACGCTCTCCGTGGTCGCGCGTGACGGTACGCCGCACGTTATGTGTGCTTACCTGTACGATCTGGCCGGTCTGTTCTCTGGCTTCTACGAACACTGCCCTATCCTCTCTGCCGAGAGCGAAGCGGTGCGTCACAGCCGCCTGAAGCTGGCGCAGCTGACGGCGAAGACACTGCAGCTCGGTCTGGATACCCTGGGTATCGAAACCGTAGAACGTATGTAAAAAAGAAACCCGGCGAGCGCCGGGTTTTTTATTATCAGAAATATTTCCGCAAATATTCCGTCAGACACAGAATCGCCATTGCCTGGCCATACGGCATCGAGGTCAGCGGTATCTGGCGGTAAAACGCCAGATCGCTTCCCATCCCCGTCCCGAAGGACGTTTGCAGCAGCTCCCCTTCCGGGGAGATGTTTTGCACGATGCCGCGAATCGCTTTCTCCGCCACCTCTGCGTACTCTGCGCCGACATAACGCTTGCGCACGGCTTTCAGAATGCCGTAGGCAAACCCTGCCGTGGCCGACGCCTCCAGATAAGAATCAGGATCGTCCAGCAGCGTATGCCACAATCCGCTCTCGTCCTGACATTTTGCCAGTGCGGCGATCTGCGCGTTCAGTACCTGCACCAGATAGCGACGAACGGCGTTGTTTTCCGGCAGATCCACCAGCTCAAGGAAATCCGGGATCACGATGGTCAGCCAGCTGTTGCCGCGCGCCCAGCGAGCCCGGGCAAAGTTGTGATTGCCGTCGTAATTCCAGCCGTGGAACCACAGCCCGGTCTCCCGATCCATCAGATTCTGTACGTGGAGCAGGAACTGGTAGATCGCCTCCTCGACGTACTCCGGCTTGTTCAGCAGCTTGCCGATTTTCGCCAGCGGCAGCACCGTCATCATCAGCGTGTCATCCCACATCTGCTGATGGTTCTCTTCCGCCAGGGTGATGTGCTGCATGCCGCCATGTTCGGTGCGCGGCATCTCATTCATCGCCCATTCCGCCCAGCTTTCCAGCCACGGCAGCCAGGCCGGGTTTTTGGTCTCTTCGTAGCGATACGCCAGCGTCAGGAACGGCGACATGGTATTCACGTTTTTGGTGGTTGCGCCTTCAGCGAAACGGTCAGCAAACCAGCTGTCGATAATCTCGCGCATCCCTTCGTCACCGGTCTGGCAGTAATACTGCCAGATACCGTATAAACCGACGCCGTGGGTCCATTCCCATCCGGCCCAGCCTTTGGTGTCGATCACGCGCCCGTCGTCCAGCCGCAGCAAAAACTCACCCGTTTTGTCGTGGATATTGACCAGGTTATGCGTCACCTTTTGAATCAGCGATTGCAGCTCATCCCTGGCGATAAAGCGCTCAGGCTGACGCAGTAACGGGCTATGTTTGACAGGCCAAACTTTCATCATCTTAACCTCTGTTGTATGTCGAATTCAGTACCGCGCGATCCTTCAGCGAAGGGGCCGCTGGCTTATTGCGATTCAGATAACCGATGTTGTTGTTGCCCCACAGGGATTCATACGGCATTCCCGCCAGCATCTCCACGGTAGCGCGGGCCTGCGGGGTCACCGCCTCTGGCATCGCATGGCCGGACTCGCGCATTTTCGCGGTCTCTTCACGCAGGGTGCTGTGGGTCTGCAAATTGAGTTTGAAGCGCAGGGAGACAAGGAAGCCGCAGAACAGCACCAGAATAGTGCCAACGCTCAGGATCATCAGAATGGTGTGGCTCACTTCCGCAGGCTGCATTTTTTGCCCGCTGACAAAGCCCGACATCTGCATCACGATCCCCACCAGCATCACCGCACCGGCCTGAGACGCTTTACGGGTCAGCGTCATGATGCCCGCGAAGATCCCTTCGCGACGCTGACCGGTGATCACTTCGTCCACGTCAGCAATGTAGGTGTAGGTATTCCACGGTACGTAGTTGATACCTCCGCGGCCAAGACCGGCAACCGCAGAGATCAGCAGCAGCAGAGCGTAAACGTCGCTCAGGCCCGCGTAATAAAGCACCGCGTAAGAGAGCGAAGCCAGACCAAACAGCACGACCACCATGCGGTAAGACGGCGCAGGTCCGAAGCGAATGCACAGCGGGATCATGCCGATCACGGCGAGGAACTGGAAAATGGCCATCGTGCCCAGCAGGTTGGACGCCATTGACGCCTCCTGCATCAGCACAAATACCACGTAATAGGTGAACACCGCATTAAAGACGTCCTGGGCGATGTAGCCGCCAAGGTACATCCCCAGATGCTGGCGGAAAATCTTGATGCGCAGCGTCGAACTTAATTCGACAAAAAGACGGTTCAGGCTCTGGCCCAGGGTCAGCTTTTTCTTCTCTTCCTCGGCACGCAGAGCCGCTTCAGACCACTCTTCCCGCGGACGCTCCCAGGTGAAGAACCAGACGAAAGTAAGCATCAGCGCGCAGAGTACGGAGAAGACCAGGCTTGCATAGAAGAAGGAGATCGCGTTGTCTTTGCCGAAATGCGTGAGCAGGATCCCCGGCAGGAAGGAGGCCAGAATGGCGGACATCTGCGCCATAGAGATTCGCGCCCCGGAGAATTTGGTTTTCTGTTTGAAATCGTCCGTCATCTCCGGCACCAGCGTTTCGTACGGCACCAGGATCATGGTGTAGACGATATCAAAGATCAGATAGGTCAGCAGGTAGTACCAGAAACTCATGTCCCCTACCCACATCAGCGAGTAGCTGAAAACGCAGGGAATACCGAGCAGGATAAAGAACTTACGACGGCCAAAACGCTTGCCCAGCCAGGTGGTGCCAAAGTTATCGGTTAAAAAGCCCATTAACGGGCTGACAACCGCATCCAGCACCCTTGCAGCAGCGAAGATAAAGGTTGCTTCAATCGGTGTGAGTCCACAGAAGGTGGTATAAAAATACAAAAGCCAGGCGGCCGTCAGGGCGGTAGTCCCCGCCCCGAGGAAGTCCCCTGACCCGTAAGCAAAATAATTTGCGAGTCCAATTTTACGTGTTTTCATTGCCGTCAACCCTAATCAGTTTTGGGAGACTCCCTGTAAGCAACCTCGTCCGGGAGTTTTTACACGGCTACAGTAAAAGTATCGACCTGTTGATACCTTTCTGTTTCTGCCATCACAAAGTGGTGAATGGCAAAAACGCAAAGAGTGTCAATACGCGTGTCACTGATTTATAAAACAGCGTTTCTTTTGTATCAAAAGGGAAGGTCATTTTTGCGAGCCAGCCTTCAGAAATGCCTGGAGACTGGCGAAAAGGCGGGCAGTTAGCGGTAGTTGACGAGCACCTCGTTGCGCTGAACCTTCAGCGCCGGTATGAGACGTCCACCGCCTGGCACTTCCCAGATAAAGCGTAAAGGCTCCTGAGCAGACACCCCGTTGAAGGCCTGGGTAGTGCCACGTTGACCCTCGATTTCCGCGCAGCGGGTCAGCGAACACAGCCGCACCCGCAACCCGGCCGGTGTGGGTCCCGTCAGGGTGTAATTCCAGGCCACCAGCGTCATCTGCCCGGACACGGGCTCAGAGGCGGACAGCGGACGGGAGGAGATCGACTCCCCCCGATGGTTGAGCGTTAAGCCGATACTGCTGGCCTGCCATGCCCCCTCGCCTGCGGCCTGCGCCGCCAGCGGGAAAAGTAAGATCCACAGCCACTTACGCATTATTTCCCTCCTATGGTCGCCGTCATGCGAATATTGCGGTTATCGGACAGCTCCATATTCGACAGCACTACCAGCTGGTTCAGGCTCCGGCGCAGGAAGCGCGACAGCAACGGACGCAGCGCGTGATTCACCAGCAGCACCGGCGGCGCGCCCAGCATCTCCTGACGCGCCAGCGCCTCCTGGGTTTGCGCCAGTAATCTGTCCGCCAGACCCGGCTCCAGCCCGCCACCGCCCTGCAACGCCTGAAGCAGCAGACGTTCCAGCGGCGTGTCCAGGCCAATGACCTGCACTTCGCCGGTTCCCGGGAACCATTGCTGGGTAATGGCGCGTCCAAGCGCCACGCGCACCACCGCCGTCAGTTCGTGCGGATCGCTTTGCAGCGGCGCATGTTCGGCCAGCGTCTCAAGGATGGTACGCATATCGCGAATGGGCACCTTCTCATCGAGCAGATTTTGCAGCACTTTGTGCAGGGTGGTTAAGGTCAGTACGCCCGGCACCAAATCTTCGGTCAGCTTCGGCATCTCCTGCGTTACGCGGTCGAGCAGCTGCTGCGCCTCCTGACGTCCAAACAGTTCCGCGGAGAACTGGCCAATCAGGTGGTTGAGGTGCGTTGCCACCACGGTACTGGCCTCAACGACCGTGTAACCCTGAATCTGGGCCTGCTCTTTCAGGGCGCTCTCAATCCAGATTGCCGCCAGACCAAAGGCCGGGTCGGTCGTCTGCTCACCCGGCAACGTGCCTGCGGCGGTGCCCGGGTTAATCGCCAGCCAGCGGCCGGGGTACGCATCACCGCTGCCGATTTCCACCCCTTTCATCAGGATGCGGTAGCGCGCGGGCGGGAGATCCATATTGTCCCGGATGTGGACCACCGGCGGCAGGAAGCCCATATCCTGGGCGAATTTTTTACGAATGCTGCGGATACGGCCAAGCAGCTCACCATCCTGCTGGAAATCCACCATCGGGATCAGGCGGTACCCCACTTCCATCCCCAGCGAATCTTCGAGCTGTACGTCGTTCCAGGTGGCTTCCACCGCCTGGGTGTTCTCAGGCATTTTGACCGGCGCAGGCTCTGCCTTAGGCTGCGTTTCCCGGCCACGCATCCACCAGGCAAGCCCCAGCAGCGCAGCGGTGAACAGCAGGAATACCAGGTTTGGCATGCCCGGCACCATACCGAGCAGGCCCAGCACCGCCGCGGAGAGCAGCATAACGCGCGGGTTGCTGAAGAGCTGCCCCACCATCTGCTCGCCCACGTCCTGATCGGTACTGACGCGAGTCACAATCACGCCCGCCGCGGTGGAGATCACCAGCGCCGGGATCTGCGCCACCAGACCGTCACCAATGGTCAGCAGCGTATAGCTTTCCGCCGCGTGGCCCATGTCCATGCCGTGTTGCAGCACGCCGACGAGCAGGCCGCCGACGACGTTAATCACCATGATCAGAATGCCCGCGATGGCGTCACCGCGCACAAACTTACTCGCACCGTCCATGGAGCCGTAGAAATCTGCCTCCTGGGTCACTTCGGCACGGCGTTTTTTCGCTTCATCTTCCGCGATCAGCCCGGCATTCAGGTCGGCGTCGATGGCCATCTGCTTGCCCGGCATCCCGTCGAGCACGAAGCGCGCGCCCACTTCAGCGATACGCCCCGCCCCTTTAGTGATAACCATGAAGTTGATAATCACCAGAATGACGAACACCACGATACCGATGGCGAAGTTGCCGCCCACCAGGAAGTGACCGAAGGCTTCGACCACCTTGCCCGCCGCCGCCGCGCCGGTGTGCCCTTCCATCAGGATGATACGCGTGGAGGCAACGTTCAGCGCCAGGCGCAGCAGCGTGGTGAACAGCAGGATCGTTGGAAACGCGGCGAACTCCAGCGTGCGCTGGGTGAACATCGCCACCAGCAACACCATGATGGACAACGCAATGTTGAAGGTGAAAAGCAGGTCGAGGATAAATGCCGGTAACGGCAGCACCATCATCGACAGAATTAGCAGGATCAGAATCGGTCCGGCAAGGATCTGCCATTGCGTCGATTTCAGGTTGCCGGGCAGGCGCAACATTGCCACCAGATTAGCCATCAGTGTCCTTCTCGTTCAAAAAATCCAGTGCTTCAGGCACCGGAAGGTTCTCAGGTTTTACAGGTCGTTGACCGCCCGCTAAACGCCAGCGTTTCAGTTGCCACACCCAGGCCAGCACCTCTGCGACAGCGGCGTAGAGCTGGCCCGGGATCTGTTGTCCAATTTCCGCGTGGCGATACAGCGCGCGAGCCAGCGGCGGTGCTTCCAGGATCGGCACACGGTTTTCCGTGGCGATTTCACGAATGCGCAGCGCAATCAGCCCGGCCCCTTTCGCCACCACTTTCGGCGCGCTCATTTTGTTTTCGTCGTACTGAAGCGCCACGGAGTAGTGAGTCGGGTTGGTGACGATGACGTCGGCTTTCGGCACATCTTCCATCATGCGCCGACGCGCGGCGGCGCGCTGCATCTGGCGGATACGGCCCTTAACGTGCGGGTCGCCTTCCATCTGCTTATATTCATCGCGGATGTCCTGACGCGACATTCGCAGCTTTTTGATATGGGAATAGATCTGGAAGATAACGTCGAACGCCACCATCGGAATAATGCTGAGTACCACCAGCAGCGAGCATAACCCGACCAGGTTCAGGGCATTCTTCATCGCCGTCATCGGGGACTCGCTGATCAGGCGCATCATCTCCGGCCAGTGGTGCCACAAAAAAAACCCGGCGGTACTGCCCATAAGAAGCGATTTCAGGATCGCTTTAAGAAGCTCAGCCCCGGTTTGCGCGGAAAACATTTTCGCAATGCCGGGGAACGGATTGAGCTTAGAGAATTTCGGTTGCAGCGATTTACCGCTGAACACCAGGCCACCGAGCATGACCGGCGAAACAAGGGCCACGATGACCACGCCCGCGATCAGCGGCAGCAAGGCGATCATCGCGCTTTTCACAAGGTTGATGATCTGAATGAGGATCAGATTGGGGTCATTGACCATGCTGTGATCAAAACGTAAGCCAGCCGAGAGCATTCCCGCCAGTCTGCGGGCGAGCATCTCCCCGCCCCACCAGATTATGCAGACGCCCACCACCAGGATCAGCAGGGATGTCAGCTCTCGGGATCGGGGGATCTGCCCATCCTCACGGGCTTTTTCAAGTCGGTGGGGTGTGGGGGCTTCTGTTTTGTCGTCGTTCTCTTCTGCCACTGTGCCTGCTCGCAGCCCATTAATTCACGGGTATCATGCCTAAGAATTACTTTGGCAATCGCGTAAACAAACCAATAAAAAGGGCCGATTTAATCCCTTAACACCTATTACACCTGCCCCTGGTTTCGTTTCTTGCGTAACGCATTCCAGTTTTAAAATTTTCATTCTGGACCGTCTGGTAACCCCTGATTGGGTTTGATAGCTTTCCTTAAAGGCCTCAATAAAAAGGATGTTTTATGAAGTGGAGTAAGTTGTTAAATAGCAGCAGACGCAAAGATAAAGAGAAAAATCCGGGTTCAAAAAAGTCCGACCTCGCCGCCGGTAGGCAAGAGATTGAACGAGACTTTGACCGCTTACTCTTCGCAGCGCCAACCCGTCGTTTAGCTGATAAAACGCAGGTTTTCCCACTGGATCTGAATGACAGCGTACGTACCCGATTGACCCATTCCCACGAAGTGGCGAATTTTGCCAGAGGCATTGGGATGCGTCTTGCCTTTGAAATGAAAGAAGAAATATTTGGAAGCGACTGTAACCACTTAATACTGGAACGCGATGTCCCCGCTCTGTTGGCAACGATTGGACTGGCACATGATTTGGGTAACCCTCCTTTCGGGCATCAGGGAGAGGCAGCGATGGCGACGTGGTTTCGTCGCAATTTGGCTCCCCTGGTAGCGCATGGTTTCGATGAAGAAAGCGGCAGGATATTCAATGATTTCATGAACTTCGATGGTAATTCTCAAACGCTTCGCCTTGTGACCAGACTTCAAATTATCAATGATAATTATGGTTTGAATCTTACCTATGCGTCACTTGCAGCCATGATTAAATACCCTCAGTCCTCCTACATCAAAAACAAGAAATGGAGTAAACATGGGTATCTGTTCTCGGAAGAAAAAGTGGTACATGATATTTGGCAGGAAACAGGCCTTTCTGAAGGACTCAGACATCCCTTTACCTATTTAATGGAAGCGTGTGATGACATAGCGTATTCAATTCTTGATGCGGAAGACACCATTAAAAAAGGGCTGGCATCCTATCAGGATCTGATTAGTTTTCTGACAAGTGGAAAAACGGAACAGATAAAACAATTAATCAGTTGGTAAAAAAAGTACAGGATAAGAATCGGGAATGGGACGACCGAAAACAAGAGCTCTCCCCCGCTGAAATCAATGATATGAGTATGCAAATGTTCCGTGTGCACGGAACAAATGTACTCATTACGAGTGTTGTTGAGGCTTTTCGACAGTGCCATAAACAGCTTTGCAATACCGAGTGCGCTATTAAGGATCTGATCAGTATCAGTGATGGAAATGAACTTTGTTCAGCGTTGAAAAAATTTGATCAAACCCGTGGCTATCGTCATCGAACCGTACTTGAGCTGGAGCTGAAAGGCTCAAACTACATACAGGGACTCATGGACATGCTCTGGGTAGGTATAAGGGGTCGTAAAAGCGGTGGAAAGGAATGGGATACACCATTTGGTCGTTATGCTTATGGCCGAATCTCTGAAAACTACCGCCGAGTGTTTGATGATAAAGAAAACAACTTACCCCCCCTTTATAAAGAAGCGCAGTTGCTCGCTGATGCTGTTTCAGGAATGACAGACAGTTATTTGATACGCCTTCACGATGAGCTAAAATCGCTTTATGAATATGAAAGTCGTCTCCAGCCATCAACGCCTTAAGCTAAGAATCGAAGATTTCTTTGACGTTAGCGAAGAGCGAAAGCAAGCCAGAGCGCTCATCGACGCTCTGGCTGAGCGCTCGCACGCGTGGATTTTTGGTGGGATGATTCGTGATATCGGCCTTTTTGGGCGTGGAGGCTTTACTTCGGATATCGATCTGGTCATTGATCTGTCACGAGAAGAGCTGATTAACGCGCTGAACAGACACAACATCGAATGTTTCAGCGTAAATAAGCTGGGCGGGATCCGCTTCCATTACATGAGTCTGGATTTTGATATCTGGAGCATCAATGATACCTGGGCCTTTAAGAACAGGATTGTTGAGTTTAAAGATACCTACAGCTTGTTGAATACAACGCTGATGTCATGGGATTCAATTCTTTACGATGTGAAGAAGAAACATCTCATTAGTCCCGATAACTATCTCCACGACTTGCATCACCGTCGGCTTGAACTCGTATTACAGAAAACACCTAACGAAGTGGGTTCTGTTATCAAGATCTTGCGCACAATCTATAACAAGCGAGTCCAGATCCTGGGGCCGCAGTTGACCGATTTTTTGTTACAGGCTCTGCATGAACACAGCTTTGACCAGCTAAGGCAGTATGAATACGGTAGTTATCACTCTTCTTCCTTTAGCGTCGAGGATCTGCGCCGTCTCAAAGAAGACCTCTGCCATTTCCGAACCGGATTCGATATAAAAATTCGAATTTAAACCATAGAAAACACCACCTCAATGAGGTGGTGTTTTTACGTTAAAAACCAAGACTGTCCAGCAGATCGTCCACCTGATCCTGGCTTGCCACCACGCCCGCTTTGCTGGTGTCAAGCTGTGGACCATTGAGCAGGCTTTCGTTCTCGCGTTTCGGACGGGCAGCCGGTTCCGGTATGTTCTCCAGCAGCACCATCAGCAGCTGACGTTCAATCTCCTGAATCACATCCATCATGCGCTTGATCACCTGGCCGGTGAGGTCCTGGAAATCCTGTGCCATCATGATGTCCAGCAGCTGGGCATTGGTGAAGCTGGTGTGGCCCGGCACGTCACCCAGGTACTGACGGGTATCCGTTACCAGTTCGCGGGCATCCGCCAGCTCAATAGGGTTCTCAAACCACTCATCCCAGCGTTTGCTCAGCGCTTTCGCCCCCTTCTCCATCGCATCCTGGTGCGGCTGCGAGGCTTCAACGCTGTTCAGCGCACGCTCGGCCGCCTGCGCGGTCATCTGTACGACGTAGTCCAGACGGTCGCGCGCGTCAGGGATGGCTTCCGCCGCTTCGGCGATAGCCTGGTCCAGCCCCAGCTCACGCAGGCTGTCACGCAGCATGCGGGTCAGGCTACCAATGCGGGCAATAATGTCGCTCGGCGAATGTTCTTCAACGGGTTTCATAGCAGGTTGCAACATATCCATCACCTCACATGCCGAGTTTCTCGAAGATCTTCCCGAGCTTCTCTTCCAGAGTCGCCGCGGTGAATGGCTTCACCACGTAGCCGCTTGCGCCCGCCTGTGCAGCGGCAATAATGTTCTCTTTCTTCGCTTCTGCGGTCACCATCAGCACCGGCAAAGAGGCCATGCCCGCATCCGCGCGGATGGTTTTCAGCAGTTCGAGACCGTCCATGTTCGGCATGTTCCAGTCGGAAATCACAAAACCAAACCCGCCAGCCTGGAGTTTGTTCAGCGCATCCACCCCGTCTTCTGCTTCTTCAACATTGTTGAAGCCCAGCTCTTTCAGCAGGTTGCGCACAATGCGACGCATGGTGGAAAAGTCATCCACAACCAAAAACTTAAGCTCTTTATCCGCCATAAAATAATACTCCTGAGTCAAATACGTATTGCCTGTCCGGCACTGATTTTCGCCAGCATCTGCTGGCTTACCTGGCTAAGATCGACCACTTCGCTTACGCCACCCATATTGATGGCCTCGCGCGGCATGCCGAACACCACACAACTTGCTTCATTCTGCGCAATCGTCCAGGCACCAGCCTGGTGCATCGCAAGCATTCCGGCGGCGCCGTCGTTGCCCATCCCCGTCAGGATCACCCCAACGGCGTTGCGCCCCGCATGTTTCGCCACCGAATGAAACAGCACATCCACCGACGGACGGTGCCGGTTAACCGGCGGCCCGTCATGAATTTTGATTTGATAGTTCGCCCCGCTGCGCGCCAGCTCCATGTGCTTGTCACCCGGGGCGATATAGGCGTGACCCGGCAGCACGCGCTCGCCGTCTTCCGCCTCTTTCACGCTGATCTGGCACAGCTTATTCAGGCGCTCCGCGAACGAACGGGTAAACCCTGGCGGCATATGTTGCGTGATCAGAATACCCGGGCTTGAGAGCGGCAATGGCTGGAGTACATGGCGAATTGCCTCTGTTCCTCCGGTTGACGCCCCAATGACCAGCAACTTTTCCGAGCTGAGTAACGGCCCTGCCTTCAGGGTTGCCGGAGCTGCCATCGGCTTGTGGGCCGCGAGTTTTGCGCGCGACGCGGTACGGATTTTCTCGGCGATCATCTCGCTGTACGCCAGCATCCCCTCGCGAATGCCGAGCTGCGGCTTGGTGACAAAATCCACCGCCCCCAGCTCCAGCGCGCGCAGGGTGATTTCTGAACCTTTACCGGTCAGAGATGACACCATCACCACCGGCATCGGGCGCAGGCGCATTAATTTTTCCAGGAAATCGATGCCATCCATGCGCGGCATTTCAACATCCAGCGTCAGCACGTCGGGGTTATATTTTTTGATTAAATCCCGCGCGACCAGCGGATCGGGCGCTGTCGCCACCATCTCCATATCGCTGTGGCTATTGATGATTTCGGTCATGATCTGACGCATTAGCGCTGAATCATCGACAGACAATACCCTGATTTTACTCATGCTTTTTCCTTACTCAGCGCATATACCGTTTGCCCACGCAGGCTAAACTCACGCACGAGGTTACTGAAGTTTTCCGAGTGCCCGGCAAACAGTAAACCGTCAGGCTTGAGCAACGGAACAAAGCGACGCAGGATGTCCTGTTGCGTCGTTTTATCAAAATAGATCATCACGTTACGGCAAAAAATGGCGTCGAATGGCCCCGGCACGTTGTACTGCTTATCCAGTAAATTAACGGGAGCAAATTCCACGCAGTTCGCCAGCTCCTGGCGTACGCGCACCAGTCCTTCATGCGGGCCGGTACCGCGCATGAAGTAACGCTGTAGCTGCTGAGGAGACAGCGTTTTAAGCTCATCCTGGCGATAAACGCCGTTACGGGCTTTTTCCAGCACTTCGGTATCGATGTCGCTGGCGTACACTTTCCAGCGGCCCGGCGCCATGCCCAGGGTGTCCGCCAGGGTGATGGCCAGCGAGTACGGCTCTTCCCCGGTAGAGGCCGCCGCGCTCCAGACGCGATACTCCCCGCTACGGCGACGGGCGTGTTCCGCCAGCACCGGGAAGTGATGCGCCTCGCGGAAAAACGCGGTCAGGTTGGTGGTTAATGAGTTGATAAATGCCTGCCATTCGGCGCTGTTCTGGTTCGCTTCGAGCATGCTCAGATAGCGGCCAAAATCATCCAGCCCCAGCGTACGCAAGCGCCGCACCAGCCGGTTGTAGACCATGTCTCGCTTATGGTCCGCAAGCACGATCCCCGCACGCTGGTAGATTAACTGACATATCCGACGAAAATGCGCGTCGGACAGCGCGAGGCGCTGTGTCATCTGCAACAATAATGACGTTTGCCCTGAGGGCATGGGTGATGTCATAGCGCCTTCTTAATCACATTCAGGATACAACGGGCACGGCCTGTGACCGTCCGACTTCTGTTACTGCTTCAACGTGCTCTTTCACATTAAATACGGCGACCAACCCGGTAAGGTGATCCGCCTGGTTTGCCAGCTGATCGGTAGCCGCCGCCGCCTCTTCCACCAGTGAGGCGTTCTGCTGCGTAACCTGATCCATCTGTGTAACGGCCTGCGCCACCTGCTCAATACCACGGCGTTGTTCATCAGACGCCGAGGCAATCTCGCCCATAATGTCGTTAACCCGCGTCACGGAGGTGACAATCTCGTGCATGGTCTGCGCGGCGGTATCCACCAGCGCGGAGCCCTGCTGAACGCGGGAGACCGACTCTTCTATCAGCCCTTTGATCTCTTTCGCCGCATTGGCGCTGCGGCTGGCGAGGTTTCGGACTTCACCGGCAACCACCGCGAACCCGCGCCCCTGCTCCCCGGCACGCGCCGCTTCAACGGCCGCGTTCAGCGCCAGAATATTGGTCTGGAACGCGATACCGTCGATGACGCTGATAATGTCGCCAATTTTCTGCGAGCTGGCGGCAATCTCCTGCATCGTGCTGGCGACGTGAGAGGCCTGATCGCCCCCACGTTTCGCCGTCATCGCCGCCTGTTTTGACAAGTCGGACGCCTGACGCGCGTTATCGGCGTTCTGGCTTACCGTCGCGGTCAGTTGCTCCATGCTGGCCGCCGTCTGCGCCAGCGATGCCGCCTGCTGTTCGGTGCGGGATGAGAGATCGTTATTGCCTGCCGCAATCTCGGAGATCCCGGTATGCATGGCGTAACTGCCCTGGCGAACGTTGCTTACCGTTTCCCGCAGCGACCCCTGCATCGCCTTCAGGCTGGCGAAAATCGCTGATATTTCATTCCTGCCATACACGGCCACCGGACGCGCCAGATCGCCCTTCGCCATACTGTCGAAGTGGCTGCTGACGATGGCCAGCGGCTGGACGATCATTTTGCGCGACCACCACAGCGAGCCGCCGGTCAGCAGGGCGGCCAGGATCACCATGGTCAGGAAAATCGCCCCTGACATGCGGTAGCTGGTACGGCTGTCCGCACCGGCACGCGCCACAAACTGGTTAATATCCTGCTGCCAGGCGTTAAAGCTGCCGTCGAACGCCGCCTGAGACGCCTGCACCGGCGCGGTCAGGAAGTCAGAAAGCTGGTTGTTCTCCAGCCACGTCGCCTGATGGTCGAGATCGCCGTACCACACATCAAAGGTCTTTTTCATGGCGACTTTCAGCGCTTTCTCTTTCTCACTGACCGCCTCCTGCGCCGTAAAGGCCTTAAACTGCGCGTCGGCCTGCTTCAGACTGCTGCGGGCCACGACCATCAGCGCCTTAATATCCTCCGGCGGATAGCTCAGCGCGGTTAACGTCCCTGCTTTGTTCAGCGCAGTGCTTGCCTGCAACAGCACGGCACGCGTTTGTGCCAGTGCGGAGCGCTGCTGATTACTCGTCTCAACTTCCTGCAAATTCTGATAGCCATCGCGAAACGCCCAGAAAGACAACCCGTTACTGCCAACCTGCAAAACCCCACACAGGATCAGAATCAAAAACAGTGTGGTCGAGATACGAATACGATTTAACATCCACGCTCCCATCAAGCGGCAAGCAGCCGCGGTTTAATTGTCAGTCAAAATGTTTCCCAGTTTTCATCTTGTCCGGTCACCGCTGCGCGCGTACGTGTTGTCACGGGCGCCGGGGTTGCTTCGCTGTACGCCGACCGCGAGCTGACCGTATTTGTCGTTTTTGAAGTAAGACGGAACGCCGAGACGGCCATTTTCAGGCGGCTCGCCTGGTCCTCCAGCGCAGCGGCCGCGGCAGCGGACTCCTGCACCAGGGCGGCGTTTTGCTGCGTCACACGATCCATTTCCGATACCGCCAGGGCGACCTGGTCAATACCACGACTCTGCTCATCCGATGCAGAGGCGATTTCACCCATGATGTCCGTCACGCGCGTCACGGCATTCACGATGTCATTCATGGTTTCACCCGCACTTTCCACCAGCACCGAGCCGGTATCCACGCGTGAAACAGAGTCTTCAATCAGGGCTTTGATCTCTTTCGCCGCATTGGCGCTGCGGCTGGCGAGGTTACGCACTTCGCCAGCGACCACGGCAAACCCGCGCCCCTGCTCGCCCGCACGCGCCGCTTCAACGGCCGCGTTCAGCGCCAGGATGTTGGTCTGGAAGGCGATACCGTCGATTACGCTGATGATGTCGGCAATTTTCTTCGAGCTGTCGGCAATGTCATGCATGGTTTTCACCACGCCGTCGACCACCCGACCGCCGCGCTGGGCGGTGTCGGACGCGCTTTCTGCAAGCTGCGACGCCTGGCGGGCATTGTCGGCATTCTGCTTCACGGTCGCGGTGAGCTGCTCCATGCTGGCCGCCGTCTCTTCCAGTGCGGATGCCTGCTGTTCGGTACGGGACGAGAGATCGTTGTTGCCCATCGCGATTTCACTCGTGCCGGTATAGATGGCATCCGCCCCCTCGCGAACGTTGGCGACGGTATCAATCAGCGAACGCTGCATATGGTCGACGCTGGTTGCCAGCTCGGTGATCTCATTGCGGCCAGAAACGGTCAGCGTTTTCGTGAGATCGCCTCGGCCAATATCACGGATATGGGCAATGACGCGGCCAAGCGGGTTAAGAAGGATATGACGAATGCCGTACCACACGGCCACCAGCACGATGACCAGCGCGAGGGCGAGAACCGCCATCTGCCATTTCGCGAAACGGTAGTCGTTCTGGCTTTGCGTGAACGCGGAGTGATAAAGCTCGCCGCTGGCTTTGGCGTACTCGCCGAGCGCCGCGCCGAGGGCGTTCTGCATTCCCTGGGTCGGCTGCGCGAAATAGGCGTCCATATTGCCCTTTTCCAGGAACTGCACCAGCTCCGTGAGGCCGGCGAAGTAGGCCTGATATTTTTCATCTATGTTCGCGCTCGCCTGCGCCATTGCTGGCTGAGGGGCGATTTTTTTGAAGGCGTCGTAATGTTTCGCCGCGTCTGCCAGCGTGGCGCGCGCATTCTTCAGCAGTTCCGTTTTTGCGCTGCTCTGCTGGTTATTTGGGTCCATCATCATGCGGGCAGACGAGCGGCTCAGGTTGATACGCGTCTGCAACATCAGATCCCAGGTCGTGGTCAGTTCGCTTTGCTGCATTCGCAAATCGTTCGAGGCCGCGAAGCTGTCCTGGTTCTGTTTTAACGACGAGAAAAAGAGGCCGCCAGAAGTAAGCTGAAGAAGTGCGAAAATGACCAGCACCATCATAAGCATTGTGACAACGCGGATACGGTTCAACATACAACACCTTCTCATAGATTTATTAACGGTGTTATCGGCACAGGCCACAGGAACTTTACATTTGCGAAAGGGAAAAGCGCGGGAGTCAGAATGCGACGTCGACAATCAGCGTGTCGGTGTAGGTTCCGGCAGGCGGCGTGGCCTGGCTGGTCAGAACTTTGGCGGTGTAGTTGTAGGTACGTAAAAGCCCGTCCGTACTGACCTGCGATGAGCTGGCGCTGGCCCAGCGCTCGCTGCCGCTGCTACCCCAGCGGTTGCTGGTCGCCTCTTTGTAGATGTCGTAACTCATGAAGTTGCTGCCGCTGACCATACGACGCACGTTGTTCAGGGCATTTGCCCCATTATTAATGCCTATGGTGTAGGTGCTGCCTTTGGTGCAGGTGACGGCAACCGACTGTGAAACGGTGGGAAAATTTTGCACCAGCGGCGCGCTGTTAAAATTCACGTCCGGCGTGGTCATGGTGCTGCAATCGTTGGTGACGGTCATGTTGAGGAGGATCGAGGTGGTTGCCGTACCGGTTTGCGGGGTCAGGCACGCTCCGACCGCGCCAACGGCGCACACGTTGTAGTTAATACTGAACGTTAACAACACCTGATACGGCCCGGCGGTGACGTTCTGCCCCATTACGGTCCGGAAATAAAGGGGAATGTTGTAGCGCCTTGAACCCAGCAGCCCGAGCAGCGTGTTTCCGCTCCAGGTATAGGCTTTGCTGATTTGTATTTCACTGTTTCCGCCGCAGCCGGACGCCCCGCACAGCCGCGCAGGGATGACATCGGTAATAGCCGCGTTGTCCGTACGCTTCATGGTCGCCCGGCTATTCGCGAAGACGGATGCCGAGGTGTAATTCAGCGTCACCGAGTCGTTGGTTAACAGGTTGAGAACGGTATCGCAGGTCACCACCAGCGTGCCCGTCGTTTCCACTTCCCCGGTGCCGCTGAGTGCGAACGAGGTGACGCTGCCAAACGAGGCATTCACCGTACTGACGGTACAGGCCGCCCAGCTGCCGCCGGAGCACAGCAGCAGGAGCGCGATTAACAGGCGTCTCACGGCGCCTCCCGACAGGTCAGCGGACCGTAGGTTTGCAGCTTATGTGCAGGGTTTGCGCCAACGGTCAGCGTTGCCGTACAGCGTTTACCCTCCGGGGTGATGACCTCGAGCGGATTCACGTCGTTGAGGTTTTCCAGCCAGGCGAGGCCGTCGTAGCCGACAACCGCGCTGCTGCGCGACGCGCGTCTGACCTGGCTTCCTACCGGGATCGCATTGCCCTGCGCATCGTGCAGGATCACGCTGGCAACCCGCTCCTGCTCCATCGGAAAATCCACCAGATAACCGTTATGCCGACGAATCGCCACCCGACGCTCGGTCTCTTTCAGCCGGGTATCCGCGGGTAAGTTCAGGGTATCGATGCGGTAACTTGCCGGGTAATAGGCCGAAACGCCGCTCACCAGCAGATAGCCTTTGTTATTGGTTTTTCCGACCGGCTGGTTTTCGTAGCTGACGGGAACATCCGGATGACCGTCGGTGCTGATCACCACAAACGCATCGTTGATTTTGTTCGCCGCAAACAGTTCACCGTCCATCAGCACGACAGAACCCATCGCCTCGCCCCACCAGGTCATCATGCCCTTCTCACCATAGCCGCCGCCCTGTAGCTCCACGTTGTTATTCCGCCAGCCGAGCGTGGCCTGCTGATAGTTACTCGACCGCGACTGGTTGGCCCAGGCCATGTTCCAGCTAAAGCCGCCGTCTGAAGGCATCGAGTGGTTGTAGTTAATGCGTTGAGTGCTGCCTGCGTCAGGGGTGTTTTCAAAGGTGACGGCGGCGCTGTCACGTTCGCCGAGGGGAACCTGCAACGACAGCGCAACCGTCCAGTCGCCCCGCTGCTGGTCACGGCTGGCAGCCAGATAAATACTGCTTGAGCCCCACAGATTACGGCTCCAGGAGAGGTTGAGCAGCTCAGTTTTCTGGCTGTCAAAACTCTCAACGCCGATCCACGCCGCGCCGATATTGCCGTATCCGCCGAGGTTAAAGGTTAAAGAATACTGGTCGGTATTGCGGCTCAGGCTGGCAACGGGGTTATCATTTTCATCATAAACGGTGGGCTGATCGTACAGGGCGAGATTGCCAAAACCACGATCACGTCGGGTATGCTGGGTCGCTACGCTAAACTCGCTGGTGTTGTATTGATAGCCCCAGTTTATCTGGCCGCCGCTATCGCCGCGCATGCGGCTTTGGGTCCACGAGGTATTTACCACGCCAAAACGCCCGAGCTTCAGTACCGTGCCCGCGCCGCCAAGCGCCAGCGACTCCGCCCCTTCCGCATGCCCCTCCAGCGTCAGCCAGTCGGTCACCCCGTAGCGGTACGATCCGCTGCCCGCCGCCGGGCCATAGTCAAAATTCTCAATACCGTAGTTACGCCGCAGGCTGCCCAGCGTCACGGCGCCGTCGCTTAACCCCTGCTTAAGCAGATCGCTGCTGACATAAAACGGCAGCGTGGTACTCACCTGACGACCCAGCGCATCAGTGGTAACCAGTACTGCATCGCCAGCACCGTTGATATACGGCAGATTGGTGAGGGTAAACGGCCCCGGCTGAAGGCGGGTGGAGCCGGAACGGTAGCCATTAATAAAGAGATCGACCGAGGTCGGGACAGCCGCCTCGCCGGAAAACGCCGGCAGCGGCCAGGTCACCAGATCCGGACGCAGGGAGAAGTCGCGCCCGTAGCTGATCCCGCCCATGCGCACGCTGGTGCTCCAGCTCAGCGCATCGCTGATGACGTCCCCGGCGGACCAGGTGGTGGCATCCTCTTCGTTGGTGATCAGTAAGGTAGAGTCATAACGCACGTACCCTTCCTGCTGCCCGCTGTTACCGGTGAAATTCTGCCGGGCGTAACCCGTCGATGAAAATGAATAATCCTCATTGAAATAGCGGAACTCGTGCCAGACCGATGCCTGACCGCCCGTGTGTTCGGAATGGTTGGTATAAACGTCGTAATTGAGCAGCGCGCCGCGGCCATAGTGCGGCTTGCTTTGCATGCTCTGTTCGCTGAACGGCGTGATCCGCGCCGCGACCCAGTCCCGGGGGACCGTCAGCAACAGGCGCTGGGCCGTACTGTCGTACTCTGCGTGTACCGACGTAAGCGTCGAGAGATTCACCTCTCCGGCTGGCACATGCGCGGGCGGCAGCCCGGCGCGGAGCAAATCCGCGCCCGAAATAAACCAGGCTCCCTCGCGCTGCGTCACCGGCACCACCAGACCCGTGTCATAGTGGTTCAGCACCAGGACGAGCTGAAATACTGCTTCGCCGTTCATCGTCCGTGCATCCGGCGGCGGCGGTAAACTGTCGTCGCCGGTTTCGGCAAAGGCGCTGGTACTGACGCAAAGCAGGATCATCATCGCCGGTTTCAGTTGACGGGCGTCGATTGCCATTGCGTATCCCTGGCATTAATTTGCGCGCTCATCCGGTTCGGCTGATAAATCCCTGCCGGAAGCGGCCAGCTTCGGGTGCTGCCTGGCAGCACATAACCCAACAGCCCCTCGGCAACCGTGCGTTTTTGCCCGCCCTGCTCAACCGTAACCTGGCTGAGCCGGACGTGCACATCCCCCTGATTACGGACCTGAAGCGCGGGTTTCCCCCCTTCCTGAACGACCCGCCAGCTCAGCTGTTGAGTATTCGCCAGCGCGTGGTGCGCCCCTTCGTTGAGGGTGGGGATCCCCTGCCCATAAACAAATAAGGGAATGGAATAGCGCATTTGCAGTTTGAGGCCCATGGACGGTTCCGCTTTGGCATCCGGCTGGGGAATTTCATCCACAATAATGCGGTAGGCCTGCTCAACCCCCGACGGGATTGTCCCCTGCTTGATCAGGCGAATAAGCTGTTTACTGCCTTTGGCGATGGTCACGATCGGCGGGCTGGCGACCACATCCTGCTGGGCGGTGTAACGCTCATATCCTCCCTCCTGCTTCCAGCGCACAATACGCACCTGCATTGTCGTGGTGCTGTTGCCCTGATTCTGGATCCACAATTCAGTTGCTCTGGCCTCTGCCGAAAGCCACGGATCGATGGGCCACAAAAGAATGGTTGCCGCTGCCTGCGCCTGGCTCGCTGCCAGAGCCGTTGCCCCCAACAGACCCACCAGGCCTGATCGCCTGAAAAATGGCTTCATCGATGTTCTCCCTTTCCTACCATGACAAGGTCACGGTGAGTTGATCTGAATATGTTCCCGGCAGGCTAAACCCCGTCAGGAGCGCGACGCCAAAAAGAGGCAGCGCGATGTTATTGCTGTTGGTATAGGTAATCGGTATGGCCTGGTTAACCCCAATTTCGCTGTTCGCCGCCAGAGAGCTGCTGCTGTAAAGCCGGTAACCAACAACTTCGGTCCCACCTGAACGCGTCATCCGTCGCACCGAGCTGTAATTCTGGCCGCCGTCAATGCTCATGCTCAGCGCCACGCCCGGCGTGCAGGCGATGGACAACGCACCGTCGGCGACAAAGCTGGTGCTGACCGGCGTGTTGTCCACGCCGTTACGGGTTCCAAAATCCAGCGTCCCAAAGCGCCCGCCCGTGCCGGTACTCACCGAGCACCCTGGTACTACCGTCGCGCTCACCCTGAAGGACTGGGAGGTCACCGCTCTGGCGTCGCAGTTCATCATCAGCCCGACGATCAGGGCCAAAAAAGGTTGCACGACGCCCTCTGCGCTTTCGCGCAGACATAAACACAATGCCTTCATGGCTGAATCAGTAGGTGACGCTGACGTTAATCGTGTCGGTATAGGTTCCCGGTACAACCGTTACGCTATTGCCACCGCCCGTTATGCGTCCGTAGAGGGTATAGCTGTCCACCCCGCCCGCCGTGGAGGCAACGGGCAACGCGGCGTTGTTAGCGATCACGTTGTTGTACCCGCTGTCGCTATAGAGGCTGTATGCCACGCCCTGTGCCGCATTGGCAGTGTTCACCAGATAGCGGGCGGGTGTGCCGGGGGTGCCGACAACGGTTCCGGGTGCGGTCGCGTTGGTGTTGCCGGTGATCGCCACCGTGTAACTGGCAGTGGTACATTGAATGGTAAAGGTGTTTCCGCCGCTGGCCCCGGTTAACTGGGTTGACAGGGTGGAGAATGTCGCAGGATGGGTCCCGAAATCGAGTGTCCCGAAGTTAATGCCGTTTTGCGTTGGCGAGCCGTTGATCAAACAACCGTTCGTCAGCGTCAGCGTCGCCCCGATAGTACCGCTACTGGTGACTGCCAGCGCCTGACCGACAGTCGCCGCCGTCAGCAGTGTACCCGCGCAGATAAAAAGAAGTGTTCTTTTCATTTACCACCCTCCAGAAGAAATAATGGTCCGCTTACCCTATTTTATTCATACTGTTCAGTATGTTAGCCCCGCTTAAACATTCCCCGGCGCGGTTACTGAGAATTTAGTTTATGGTTCACGCTTCAACCACTTTCAGCGAAGGTGAGACACCCGCCCTCCAATTAACAGGCTATTAACAAACATTACAAAGAGTTAGCAAAATAAAACGGGCATTATATTTGCTTAATTTGAGGATATATCGCCTGTAACGTGATCCGCGTCACAATATATCGTCATCATAAAAACAACGAATTTCATAAAAATTAAAAACAAGTTGTAACTCACGCAGCTTTACTTCAATTTATGCCCCGAATATTTTCCTGCGCTTAAATAAAAATTTTGTATGCATTGACGCAGGAAACTCTTTTAGCGCATAGAGGATCTTTTTGTGGCAAGTGCAAACAAACTCACGCTCTTCATCGTGATTTTCATGCTGGCGGGCATTCTTTCAGGTGCGGCAATCCATGAGTATGCTTCGCCCGACGCGATACAGGCCTGGTCGGAGAACATCACCCTGCTGACCGATATTTTCCTGCGGCTGATTAAGATGGTGATTGCCCCGCTGGTGTTCAGCACCCTGACGGTGGGCATTATGAAGCTGGGTGAAACGTCGACGATTGGGCGCGTCGGGGGTAAAGCGATGGTGTGGTTTATCAGCTCATCCGTACTTTCCATTCTGGTGGGGCTGTTTATTGTTACCCTTGAACAACCCGGCAGCGGTCTGAACCTGAGCATTCCGACAGAGACGGTTGATACCGGCCTGGCCGTTAGCGGGATGTCGCTGAAAGCCTTCCTGTCACACACTATTCCAACCAGCATTGCCGGCGCGATGGCGAACAATGAGATCCTGCAAATTGTGGTCTTCTCGATGTTCTTCGGCATCGGCGGCGCGTCATTAGGTCAAAAATTCAACGCCCCGCTGGTGGCGGCGCTGGATGTGGTCTCCCACATTATGCTGAAAGTGACGGGCTATGTGATGTACGTTGCGCCGCTGGCCATTTTTGCCGCGATTTCGTCCGTGATTGCCACTCAGGGTCTGGGCATTTTGCTGAACTATGCCTCGTTCATTGGCGGTTACTATGTGGCGATCCTTCTGACCTGTCTGGTATTGCTGGCGGTAGGTTACATGGTACTGAAAAAAGAGATTTTCCGTCTGGTGGCGATGCTGAAAGATCCGGTTCTGGTCGCGTTTACCACCAGCAGCTCAGAAGCGGCATACCCGAAAACGCTGGAGCAGTTAGCGCGCTTCGGCTGTTCACGTAATATCGCCTCTTTCGTCCTGCCGATCGGCTACTCGTTTAACCTGGTCGGCTCCATGGTGTACTGCTCGTTCGCCTCGATGTTTATCGCCCAGGCATACAACATTCACCTGAGTTTCACCGAGGTGACGGTGCTAATGTTAACGTTGATGCTGGCCTCGAAAGGGATTGCGGGCGTACCGCGCTCGTCGCTGGTGGTGCTGGCGGCAACTATTCCGAGCTTTAACATTCCGGTGGCCGGGATCCTGCTGCTGATGGGGATTGACCATTTCCTGGATATGGGACGATCGGCCATTAACGTGCTGGGGAACGGGATTGCGACGGCGATGCTGTCGCAGAATGAAGGGGCGCGGGAAGCGGAATCAGCGCTGGTGGAGCAGGAGGCGTAAGGTTACAAAAGAGCCGGGTGGCGCTGACGCTTACCCGGCCTACGTGTTCGAGCCATTTGTAGGCCGGGTAAGGCGAAGCCGCCACCCGGCTTTATTTTATGCCACGTGATTCGCCGCAATATCCAGCAGCGCCATCTCTTCGCTGTTCAGCAGCTTCTCAATATTCACCAGAATCAGCATACGCTCGCCGAGCGCACCCAGCCCCGTCAGGTATTCCGTCGACAGCGTGACCGCAAACTCCGGCGCAGGACGGATTTGATCGGCGGTCAGCGACAGCACATCAGACACGCCATCCACCACGATCCCCACCACGCGCTGCCCCAGATTCAGGACGATCACCACCGTGTTATCGTTGTACTCCACATCGCCCTGGCTAAACTTCACGCGCAGGTCCACGATAGGCACAATCACACCGCGCAGGTTGGTCACACCCTTGATAAACGCTGGCGTGTTCGCAATGCGCGTTACCTGGTCGTAACCGCGAATTTCCTGCACTTTCAGGATGTCGATACCGTACTCTTCATCCCCTAAGGTGAAAACCAGGAATTCCTGTCCAGATGGCTCGCCCGCCAGTTTCGTTACGTTACTCATACCGGTCATGTTATTACCTTTTACTTAATCAGGCGGCTGTGTTCGCCACACGTTGTTCACGATTTAATCCCTGAAGTGCCGATACATCGACGATCAGCGCGACGCTACCATCACCCAGGATGGTGGCAGCAGAGATCCCCGGCACTTTGCGGTAGTTACTTTCCAGGTTCTTAACCACCACCTGATGCTGACCAATCAGCTGATCGACCAGCAGCGCGTAGCGGCGTCCGGCGCTTTGCAGGATCACAACGATACCCTGCGTGGCCTCGGTTTTTGCCCCGTCCACTTCAAACACTTTCCACAGTTCCACCAGCGGCAGGTACTCGCCGCGCACTTCGAGCACGCGCTCGCCGCCCGCCAGCGGATGCAGATCTTCTTCACGCGGCTGGAGGGACTCCATCACCGCGTTCAGCGGCAGAATAAAGACTTCGTCCGCCACTTTAACGGACATGCCGTCAAGAATGGCCAGCGTCAGCGGCAACAGGATACGAATCGTGGTGCCCGCGCCCTGCTTAGACTGGATCTCAACGTGACCGCCCATCTCCTGAATGTTACGTTTCACCACGTCCATGCCCACGCCGCGGCCGGAAACGTCGGTGACCTGCTCTGCGGTTGAGAAGCCCGGGGCAAAAATCAGCATGCCCACTTCTTCGTCGGTCATGTTTTCGTTAACCGCCATTCCCTGCGAAATCGCCTTCGCCAGAATGCGCTCGCGGTTCAGGCCGGCGCCATCATCGGTCACTTCGATGCAGATGTTGCCGCCCTGATGTTCCGCTGACAGGATCAGGTTGCCCACGGGCGATTTTCCAGCTGCTACGCGGTTTTCCGGCAGCTCGATGCCGTGGTCGAGGCTGTTACGCACCAGGTGCGTTAACGGATCGATAATGCGTTCAATCAGGCTCTTGTCCAGCTCGGTGGAGCTGCCCATCAGCGTGAGTTCGATCTGTTTGTTGAGCTTGCCGGCCAGGTCGCGCACCAGGCGCGGGAAGCGGCTGAAGACATATTCCATCGGCATCATGCGGATGGACATCACCGATTCCTGTAAATCGCGGGCGTTACGTTGTAACTGGCCCATGCTGGTGATGAGATCGCCATGGGTCACCGGGTCCAGCTCGTTGGAGCGCTGGGCCAGCATCGACTGGGTGATGACCAGTTCACCCACCAGGTTGATCAGCTGATCCACTTTCTCCACCGCCACGCGAATGCTCGTGGACTCGCTGGAACGCGCCGCCGGTTTTTCACCGCGGGCCGGAGCGGCCGTCTCTTTTGGCACGGCTTTCAGGGCCGGGGCAGCGGCAACTACCGCAGGGGTATTCTCTGCCGGAGCAGGCGCTTCAACGGCCGCCGCCTCGGTTTCAAACGCAATCTGATCCGCTTCAATCACGAAGCAGAGCACCGCCACGATGTCATCCTGGCCAATCCCATCGTCAAGCGTCGCGGCCAGGCTGTCTTTGCCCTTCACCACGTTGCTGAGCGTCGCCAGGTTCCCCAGCTCCTCTTCCAGCAGGTTGACCTCGTTCTCCTTCAGACGTGACAGCACCACGCGCAGTTTTCCTGCGGGCGCGTCAGGCGCCGTATCGGGTTCGGCCACGGCGTCAACAACGCTCAGTTTTGCCGCAGGGACAGCGGGCGCAGACGCCTCACCTTTGGCTTCCAGCGCTAACTGACGCAGCGCGTTGCAGATGTATTCAAAGCTGGCGGCATCAGGCTCTGCCGAACTTTTATAGGCGTCGAGCTGTTCCTGCATAATATCTTTCGTTTCCAAAAACAGGTTGATAATGTCGGTATTGAGCTGCATCTCACCGCGTCGTGCTTCATCCAGCAGGTTTTCCATTAAATGGGTGGTTTCCTGCAAAATGGTAAATCCAAACGTTCCGGCACCGCCTTTAATGGAATGCGCCGCACGGAAGATGGCATTGAGCTGTTCTGAGTCCGGTGCCTCGGGCACCAGATCCAGCAAATGTTGCTCCATATCGGCCAACAATTCGTCGGCTTCATCAAAAAATGTCTGGTAAAAATCGGTAATATCCATGCTCACGCTATCACCTCGGATTGGCTGGTGGCGATGTTGGAACGGCAGCCGAAGGGACGGCCCCAGGCTGTTTTAAATCGTCCAGTGACTCATTCTGACTTTCGGCGTTTTCATGCAGGATGGCCTGCTCCGCCTGCTGGTTCAGCACTAAAAGACTGATACGACGGTTGATGGCGTCATCCGGTCCGCGGTCGGTAAGGCGCATGGTTGCAGCCATGCCGACCACGCGCAGGACCTTGCCATCATCAAGCCCACCCGCCACCAGCTCGCGACGCGAGGCGTTGGCGCGATCGGCAGAAAGCTCCCAGTTGCTGTATCCTTTCTCTCCCGTGGCGTACGGGAAATCATCCGTGTGTCCGGACAGGCTAATGCGGTTTGGAATACCGTTCAGCACCGGTGCAATCGCACGCAGAATATCGCGCATGTAGGGCTCCACGTCGGCGCTGCCGGTTTTAAACATAGGCCGGTTCTGGCTGTCGATGATCTGAATACGCAGCCCTTCCTGTACCAGGTCAATTTTCAGATGCGGACGCAGCGCGCGCAGCTTAGGGTCCGCTTCAATCAGCTGATCCAGGTCACCGCGCAGTTTTTTCAGGCGAGCCTGCTCCATCCTTTTTTTCAGCTCGTCGATGTTAGGCTGTTTTTTCACTTCGCCCTGCTGCTGGGTATAATCGTCACCGCCGCCGGGGATCGGGCTGTCGCTGTTAGAAATGCGCGGCCCGCCGGTAACCGCCGTCGCCAGCGGCGTTCTGAAATATTCCGCAATCTGAATAAGCTCTTTCGGGCTGGAGATGGAGATTAGCCACATCACCAGAAAGAAGGCCATCATGGCGGTCATAAAGTCGGCGTACGCGATCTTCCAGGAGCCGTGAGAACCGTGCCCGTGCCCCTTATGCTTGCGCTTTTTTACGATGACGATCGGATGGGACTGGTTTTTCATGCGTCCTCAGTTGTCGTCTGTTGGTTAGGGTTTTTCACCGCGCGCACGTGCTCTTCCAGTTCGATAAACGACGGACGTTCGCTGGAGTAAAGCGTCTTACGACCAAATTCGACGGCAATCGGTGGCGCATAGCCGTTGAGGTTTGAGAGCAGCGTAATTTTCACGCACTGCATCATTTTGGTGGTTTCGGCGCTCTTCTGGCGCAGCACGCTCGCCAGCGGGGAGATAAAGCCGTAGGCCAGTAAAATACCGAGGAACGTCCCCACCATCGCGTGGGCAATCAGCGCCCCCAGTTCAGCCGCCGGGCGATCCGCCGAGGCCAGGGCATGAACGACGCCCATGACCGCCGCCACGATGCCGAACGCCGGAAGCGAGTCGCCCACCAGCGCCAGGCTGTTGGCCGGTACTTCGGACTCGCTCTCGTGGGTTTCGATCTCTTCGTCCATCAGGGCTTCAATTTCGAAGGTGTTCATGTTGCCGCTGATGATCAGTCGCAGGTAATCGACGATAAAATCGAGCATCATCGCGTCGGCCAGAATACGCGGGTAGCTGGCGAAAATTTCGCTCTCTTTCGGGTTTTCGATGTCCCGCTCCAGCGAGAACATCCCCTGCTGACGTGACTTCGCCATCAGGCGATAGAGCAGCGCCAGCAGATCCATATACATGCTTTTGGTGTATTTCGAGCGACGAAACAGCAGCGGAATCGCCTTCAGCGTGCCCTTGATCGATTTGCCGTTGTTACCAACGATAAAAGCCCCTACCCCTGCACCGCCGATGATGACAAGTTCAGCCGGTTGATAGAGTGCTCCAAGGTGCCCGCCGGTCATCATGTAACCGCCGAAAACTGTACCGAGAACTACCAGGTAACCTAATAAGATAAGCACGACATCATCCTTCCGCTAGTGACTATGGCAGGACGTTCATTTCGAGCGCATGACCTGAACGCAGGGTAAAAAAAAGCAGCGGTAATCGCTTACCGCTGCTGGAATCTTGCCCACAGGTTCGGGTTAAACAGCGTGTTCGATCTGTTCATCCAGCAGTTGTGGAATAATATCGGCAGCATCCCGGGAAAGTTTACGTCTTTTTACGGCTCGGGATGGAGGCTGGCACAAACTACAGGCGAAGCTGCCCGCAGGCTGGTGCGCGTGGGTAATGAAATTGCCGTCACAGCAGTTGCAGCGGGACAATTCAAGCATTCCGCTTTCAACAAAACGCACCAGCGTCCAGGCGCGGGTCAGCGCCAGCAGGGGTCCCTCTTCCTGCTGCGGGCATTGCTCAAGGTAAAGTTTGTAGGCTTTGATCACGGCATCAACGCCGCTGCATAAGCCCGTTTTAAGCAGGTACTGCCAGGCGTTACAGAACATGGAAGCATGAATGTTCTGCTCCCAGGTCATGAACCAGTCAGTCGAAAACGGCAGCATGCCTTTTGGCGGCGGGCTACCACGCAATTCTTTGTACAGCTTGATCAGACGACCACGGCTCAGCTGCGTCTCGCTTTCCAGCATTTGTAAACGCGCACCGAGCGTGATGAGTTCCATTGCCAGCTGGATATCACGGGCTTCCTGAACAATGCTTTTTTCGCTCATTGTTAAGCCCTTTTCTTCCGGGCTACGTCATCAGGCTGGCTGATTTCGTTGAGCAGGCGGGTGGAGAGAAGAATACCGGTGTGGATCTGTTGCAGATCGTCCACGCGGGATTCCTGAGTCAGACGCGTAATGGTCTGCGGGTTATCAAAACGGAACTGGCAGACAAGTTGATTGGTTTCAGCCAGCTTGACCATTTGCGGGAGGGTTAATCCACCCAGCATGGTTGCCATCTCTTCGTTAACACCCAGACGAAACATCGCTGACGGTTTGTCCTGACTAATCAAACGCTGCGCGAGCAATAAATACGACAAATTGATGTCATAAATATGTTTTAGCAACTCGGATGTATGCATTTTTCCCATCCCGAATAACCAACTATTATTTTTATGCGGAAAGACCGCACCCCGTGATGTCGCCGGGAAATCACCCGGTATAAAAAGAAAAGGCCAAATGCATAGTTGAATTTAGGTTTGTACGTCGTAAAGCGCGTGACCGGTTAACATGGCCAAAATGTCGGTTACACATTTTATCTTTTCTTACAAATAACTAAGATTTTTCCTAATTCGACGCAAACTCTACTCGTCAGTTTTGACACATACAATGCAGCCCCCCCTGGAATTTAAAAAAAATGTGATCTCTGTCACATAATTTACGCGAATGTAACCCATAAATCCATCAGCGTGACTTGTAATTTGACTATTTATTGAGCAACTGAACCTTGTTTATATTCTTATGGAACGAATACTCATGCAGAGGGATGAGGGGATCGGGTATGAAAATTGCTACGTCGAAGAAGCACTGCCCTTTCGCGTCACAACGGGCGCGAACGCCAGAGAAGAGGCGGAGTTAATTAAGTAAAAACAGCAGCTTAAGTTTTCCTTTCGAGAAAAAAGTTTCCATGGGTAACCATCACGCTTGCGTTGACGATCGGTTAACGCGATTTAACAGCACGGAAGGCTAAATGTGTGATTTACGTTAAGTTGTTAATTACTTTCATTTAGCGTCCCCATTTCGTTATTCTTCTTATAAGAATAATTAATGAATAATTATGATAAGCTTCACACTATTGTCGCATGTGCCTCTTGCAGAAGCGGCAGATTCGCGGTAAAGCTTGAGAAAGGTGTCATTCTGACATAAAAGGAGTGTGTGATGAGTTACTCCCATCTTCTTGTTTCTGTTGCGGTTTCCCCCGAAAGTCATCAACTCGTCGCCCGTGCCGTTTCCATTGCCCGCCCGAATAATGCCCGCATAAGTCTGATTACCCTGGCTGCTGAACCCGAAATGTATAATCAACTGGCAGCGCCAATGCTGGAAGATATTCGTGAGGTTCTTCAGGAGGAAACGCAGCAATTTCTGCGCGAGCTGGTTGAGCGGGCAAAATATCCTGTCCACCAGACGGTGATTGCCACCGGCGAGTTAAGTGGACATATTCTGGACATTTGTCAGAAACAGAATGTTGACCTGGTCATTTGCGGAAATCATAACCAGAGCTTTTTTTCCCGGGCGGCATGCTCGGCAAAATCCATCGTTTCGTCAAGCCAGGTGGATGTCCTGCTGGTGCCTCTCGGGGGCAATTAATGCCCCCGGAGAAAATCAGGCGAGTTTAGGGAAGGTCGCGATCTTTTTTTGCAGATCACCTTCCTGAGTTTGCGGCTGGATCGCGCGCAAATCGTCAATAAAACGCGCCTGCCAGCGGTTGATATCATTCTTAACGATGGTCTCCATCATTTCTGAATGACGTGAAATACGTTCCGCAAGCGGCATGGTTAACGCGCGGTTCAGGGCATTTGCCACATCATCGCGATCGTAAGGGTTCACAATCAGCGCCGAGGTTAACTCGTTTGCCGCACCGGCAAATTGGGACAGCACCAGCACGCCCGGGTCAGCAGGATCTTGTGCTGCTACATACTCTTTTGCCACCAGATTCATCCCGTCGCGCAGCGGGGTGACCAGCCCGACGTCCGCATAGCGGAACACTTTCATCAGGATTTTGCGCTCAAAGTGCTGATTCAGATAGAAAAGTGGAGTCCAGCCGAGCTGACCATAGCGCCCGTTGATGCGCCCTGCTTCGGTCTCCAGCTGGTGACGAATATCCTGGTAAGCCTGAACCTCACCGCGCGAGGTCGGCGCTATCTGGGTATAGCGGATCTTGCCGTGATGCTGCGGGAATTTATCCAGCAGGGTTTCATAAGCGAGGAATCGCTCCGGCAACCCTTTGGAATAATCCAGTCGTTCAACCGAAAAGATATTCTTAACGTGCTTGAGTTCGTCCTTGAGCTGGGCAAGCTTCGGCGGCAGCGGACCAGAGGCCTGCTCGGCGATTTCGTCTGGCTCAATACCAATCGGGTAGACTTCGGTATGGAAATTTCGTCCCCACGCGGTGTGAGATTTGCCGCCGTGAGTGACCAGCCGGGTTTTACCCGACACGCTGTCGAGGAACGCCAGCCTGTCATTTTCCGTCTGGAAACCGAGCAGGTCGTAATCAGACAATGCTTCAAGAATTTCATCATGCTGCGGCAGCGCCGTAAAGATCTCCGGGGTCGGGAACGGAATATGCAGGAAGAAGCCGATCCGGTTCTTCACACCCCGTTTACGCAGCTCCCTGGCGAAGGGCAGCAGATGGTAATCGTGGATCCATAAAATATCGTCTTCTTCGATTAGCGGCAGCAGTTTATCTGCCAGCAGCGCGTTAACGCGCATGTAGCCTTCATAGGATTCACGCTGGAATTTCACCAAATCCAGACGATAGTGGAACGCTGGCCACAGCACGGCGTTTGAGAACTCGGAATAATATTCATCGTAGTCCTTCTCACTAAGGGCGAAGGAGGCCCACGTGATATTGCCCCGTGACACCTTTTTTAGCGGTTTCTCATCATTACTGATTTCCCCGCTCCAGCCAAACCAGAGACCACCCGCGGCTTTGAGGGCACCTAATACCCCGACCGCCAGGCCACCGGCACTGGCTTTTTTATCATCCGGCGGTGCGATGCGATTAGAGACGACGACTAAGCGACCCATAATGATTTCTCCCGTTGTTTTGCGCTATTTGTTGTTGTTGCTGGTTAGCGACGTCAGATATCCACTGCCAGACGCTGGCGACATTTTCCAGCCGCCATCCGGCAATGGTTTCACCAGATCCCACCTTGACAGACATGCCCTGGGCCTGGTTTACCACCCTGAACCCGGCCTCGTCGGTAAGGTCATCCCCAAAAAAGACTGGCGTACGCCCTTTGAACGGCGCTTCCGCCATAAACGCTGCAATGGCAGCGCCTTTATTAATTCCTGCCGGTTTAATCTCGACCACACATTTACCCGGCTGTAACGCCAGCTCCGGATGGGCTTCCGCCACGCTTCTTGCCACCGCAAATATCGCCGCCTCATGATGGGGCGCCTGACGGTAGTGCAGCGCAAAGGCCATGCCTTTGGCTTCCAGTTCCGTACCGGGAAGCATTTCCAGAGCCGAAGAGAGTTGCGCATGCAGCGCCTGAATCAGCGTGTCGGGGAGTGAAACTATATGCAGTTGATCATGGATATCGCGGCGCTCCGCTCCGTGCACACCGGCCAGCGGAAAGTGATAAGGACTGGCGAGCACGTCCAGCTCGGCCATTGAGCGCCCTGAAATCAATGCCAGTGCCCCCTCGTTCTGTCGGGAGAGCTGCTGCAAATTCTCTAACACCGTGTCCGGTACAACGACGTCATCCGGATGCGGTTCAATCCCGGCGAGCGTCCCGTCGAGGTCAAAAAAGAAAGCAAATTTTCCGGGCAGTACAGGCGGTGCGGTTAACAAGTCAGCCACCCTAATCCTCCTTACAGTGAACAAAACAGCCATGTAAGTATAGACAGTGTGACGGTGCTCGCCATTTGGCAACCGGCCCGTCATCAAAACTGGCGGGCCGGTCAGGGGGTCAACTATGGTTAATAGTTGAGCATATTGATGGCTAAAAATAAATCAGACGGTACGCTTCGCTTTTTGCTTGTAACGGTCGAAGATCACCGCTGCCAGCAGGATCAGGCCGCGTACGACGTACTGAGAGAACGGAGAAATATTAAGCAGGTTCATGGCGTTCTCCACGGTCCCCAGAATCAGGATCCCCGCCACCACATATGAGATTTTTCCGATGCCGCCCTTGAGGGAAACGCCCCCTAAAACGCAGGCTGAGATGACGATCAGCTCATAACCAATGGAGGTCATTGGCTGGCCGCTGGTCATACGCGACGCCAGAATAATCCCCGCCGCCGCCGATACCAGCCCGGAAAGCACGAAGATAATGATCTTGGTCCGTACGACCGGAACACCCGCCAGACGCGCCGCCTCTTCATTGCCGCCAATCGCCAGCGTGTTACGGCCAAACGTGGTGCGGTTAAGCAGGAAACCGAACAGGATCAAACAGCCTACCGTCAGCCAGATTGGCGCAGGCAGCCCCAGCCAGTTGGCATAGCCCAGCGTGAAGAAACGCTCGTCTTCAATCCCCACGGCTTTCCCGTCGGAGATGATATAGGCCAGACCGCGCACGATTTGCATGGTCGCCAGCGTCGTAATCAGGGCGTTAATCTTCAGGCGCGCAATGACAAACCCGTTCACCAGGCCGCTCAGCACGCCGAGCAGCAGCCCGGCCAGCACGCCGATCCACAGGCTTTCGGTCATGTTGATCACCACGGCAGTGGTGACGCCAGCACAGGCAATCACCGAGGCAACCGACAGGTCAAAATCGCCGGAGGCCAGGCAGAACAGCATTCCGCAGGCCACCATGCCGGACATGGAGATAGCCAGCCCCAGCCCCTTCATATTGATGAACGTGGCGAAATTCGGCACAAAAATCGCGCAGGCGACGAACAGGGCAGCAAAGACCACCAGCATGCCGTACTGGTCCCAGATGCGGCCAAAACTGAAAGCCGACTTCGGCGCTCCGGATGTAGTAACAGAAGACATCATTGACTCCTTACTCAGGCGACAGCCTGGCTAACTTTAGGCATGGCGAGACTCAACGCCTGTTGTTCATTCGCCTGTTCATGCAGCAATTCACCGGCAATTTCACCTTCACGCATCACAACAATGCGGTCGGCAACGCCCAGCACCTCAGGCAGATCGCTGGAGGCGAACAGGACCGCCACACCGCGTTTTGCCAGTTCATAGATGACGTTATAGATTTCGTGTTTCGCCCCCACGTCGATACCGCGCGTTGGCTCATCCAGCAAAATGACCTTCATATCTTCCGACAGCCAGCGCCCCAGAATGGCTTTTTGCTGATTGCCGCCGGACAGGTTCATGATCAGCTGTTCAGCCCCGGGGGTTTTGATGTTCAGCGAACGGATATGGTGATCCGCGTTGCTCGCCTCCCAGCCGTCGTTAATCAGACATCCCGCGCGGATGAACTTGCGCCGGGCAGAGATGTTGATGTTGTCGCGCACCGAGTGCACCGGAATGATGCCCTCGGCCTTTCGATCCTCCGGGCAGAGCATAATCCCCGCGTTAATCGCCTGCGCAGGCTTCTGAATATCGACCTTTTTCCCGTCGACGAAAACCTGGCCCTGGGTTATTCGGGTGCCGCCAAACAGCCCTTTCATCAGCTCGCTGCGCCCTGCCCCCACAAGGCCAAACAGCCCGACGATTTCGCCGCTGCGCACCGAGAGTGAAATGGGCGTGCGCACGCCCGGGGCTTTGACGTTATCCAGACGCAGACGCTCAGGGCCATACTCGCGCGGTTTCCAGTGGTAAATATCCCCGAGATCGCGTCCGACCATCGCCTGCACCAGTTGGTCATGGTTGACCTGCTGCATATCGGTGAAGGTGCGCACGTAGCGGCCATCTTTAAACACGGTGATGGCATCGCTTAAGGCAAAAATCTCTTCCATTCGGTGAGAAACGTACAGAATGATGCGGCCCTCTTTGCGCAGCTCGCGGATCACGCGAAAGAGATTTTCTATTTCACGCGCCGAGAGCGAGCTGGTTGGCTCGTCAAAAGCGATAATTTTGGCGTTACGTGCCAGCGCTTTGGCAATTTCCACCATCTGCCACTGGCCGATGGAGAGATACTTAAGGGGCGTTTGCGGATCGACATCCAGCCCAAGGTGCTTGAGCTGCAAGCCCGCTTCATAGTTGAGCAGCGAGCGGTTGACCACGCCGCTTTTATGCGGAAGCTGGCCCAGATAGATGTTCTCCGCCACGGTCATTTCAGGAATGAGATGCAGCTCCTGATAGATGATAGCGACGCCCGCATTTAACGCTGCCGTGGTGTCGGCAAAGGCCACCTCTTCGCCGCGAATAGCCAGCGTGCCGGTGGTGGGCGTGTAGTTGCCGCTGAGAATTTTTAGCAGCGTGGATTTTCCCGCGCCATTCTCCCCCATCAGGGCGTGAACCTGGCCGGCATAGCAGTCGAAGCTGATATCGGTCAACGCGTTTACACCGGGGAACGTTTTACCGATGCCGCGGAAAGAGAGATACGGATCAGACTGTTGCATAACGACTCCGTGATTCCTGTAGTGTGTACGTCTGGCCCCTCACGGTGAGTGAGGGGCGCAATCACAGCGTATTACTTACCGCCCAGTCCTTTTTTCGCCAGCTCCTCTTTGAAGTTATCGCGGGTGATCAGCACCACATCGGTCACTTCGGTGAATTTCGGCGGCTCAACCCCTTTGGTCACCCAGTTGTAGAGCATTTCGCTGGATTTATAGCCGTGGACATCCGGGCTTGGCAGCAGAGAGCCGTAGAAACCGGTCGCCTGCGCTTTAGACAGTTCGCTCACGGCGTCAACGCCGTTGATGCCGATCCCGATCACGTCCGGTGCTTTAAAGCCCTGGCCTTCCGTTGCACGCACGCCGCCCAGTACGGTGTTGTCGTTCATCCCCACCACCAGCCAGTGCTTCACTTCCGGATGCTGGACGAGCATGGAATTCGCCGCATCAAAGGCGCCCGGAATATCGTTGGATTTGGTCGGAACTTTGTAGATCTGTTTTTCCGGGAAGCCAGCCGCTTTCAGGGCGTCCATGGACCCGGTGGTACGACGACGGGCGGTGTCCAGCTCGTCAGCGGTAATGGCCATCACGGCGGTCTCTTTGACATCCCAGCCGCGTTTTTGCATCTCTTTGTAGAGCTCCTGGCCCTGACGCTCACCGATTTTAGTGGCCGCCATCATTACCAGCGGAACGGTATCCATCGGTTTACCTTTGGCGTTCACGAACTGATCGTCCACCGCAATCACTTTCATGTCGTAACCGCGCGCTTTCGCGGCAATCGCTGACCCCAGTTTTGGATCCGGCGTACAGATAACGAAACCTTTCGCGCCGCTGGCCGCCAGGCTATCAATGGCGTTCAGCGTTTTCTCACCGTCAGGTACGGCGATTTTAATTACCTCAAATCCCAAATCTTTTCCGGCTTTATCAGCAAATTTCCATTCGGTCTGGAACCACGGCTCTTCCGGCTGTTTAACCAGAAAACCGAGCTTTAAATTTTCAGCGATAGCGGATTGTGACATAACGGCAGCCAGGCCGATGGCCGCCAGCGCTTTAGTAAATTTGTGCATGGTAAACTCCAGCTTTAGCATTCTTATCTGTAGGGAATAATGGCGAACGACTTATTTAATCGGACTTAAAACAAGGCATTAGCGCTTACCTCGTCATAAGCGTTATTGCTGGAGATAGTTTTAGCGGGAAATTAATCATCCATAAGAGAGCGACATCACACCGCAGAATTACAGTAATTGCGTACATAAATTCAGCGAAAAATGACATAAAAAAGGACGTAATTGTCCTACAAATGGAAGGGAGTTAAGCAGGATTATCCATAAGGTCAGCTAAGAAATCCCTGTAACCCGGACGCCTTAGCGCCCGGCAGAAAAATTACCAGCGGTAATAGATGTGTTCAGCATGATCGCGCACGGGGGCGTCGTCACCCAACAGACGAGCAGAGAGCGCCAGCGCAAAGTCAAAAGCGTGCCCCAGCCCCTTGCCGCTGATGAGGTTATTATCCACCACGACCGGCGCATCCACATATACACCCTCATCAACGCTCTGCCAGAGATCGCCGGAACAGACGTAGCGACGCCCCTTCAGTAGCCCGTTACCGCCCAGCACCCGCGCGGCCGCAGAGCAGATTGGGCAGATGAGTTTGCCCTGCTTGTCATGCGCGGAAACAAAGCGGAGCACCTGCTTGCTAGCCGCAAGATTGACGCTCCCCTGCGGCCCACCGGGCAACACGACTGCGTCATACAGCGTATTAATGCGCTCCGTTAACGTACTGTCAGCCACCATGGGGATATTGTGGTAACTCACTACCGCACGGGACTCCGCACAGGCCAGCGTCTCCACCTCAATCTGTAAACGCCGCAGAATATCAATCGTGATAATCGCTTCTGCTTCTTCAAAACCGGGTGCCAGCAGCACCGCAACGTTAGCCATCATAAACCTCAACGAATGAAAAGATGTAAAACAGTGTTTCATTTTCACTCTTTATCAGATCACAATCTTGCGACGCGATCACAGAACCGTATATTGAGTGAAAATTGATTTAGCTCAAATTTGATACGACAGGATATATTTGCAGATATTATTTCTGATTTAACACTTTTACAGAATTTCCCGCCAAAGAACGTTTCCTGAAACGATAAAAATGAGCGATATTAATTTCACACCCATTAAAATCAACAAGTTATATTAAACACAATCTCTTAACCCTCTTTCTATTCTGGGCTATATTTAAATTTGTAATGTATGGTAAACACAGCCTTATTAAGAGTTTTCTTAAGTCAAAGAGAAGCGTATGCTTATTTAAATCGAACACAGGAAGTGAATTTTCGAGTTTTTTACCTTGCAGAAATCTATTTCTGCCATTCAATCGTCAATACCTGCCGGGTCAGGTTAAGTAGCGGACATCAAGTCCCACAGTCAATAAGGATATGAGAATGACTACCCAAACGATGATGCAAAAACTGAATGCCCAGATGAACCTGGAGTTTTATGCTTCAAATCTGCATCTGCATTTGAGCGCGTGGTGTTCCAGAAAAAGCCTCAACGGCACTGCCACCTTCTTTCGTACTCAGGCGCAAAGTAACGTCACGCACATGATGCGCGTCTTTAATTTTTTGAAAGCTGTCGGGGCAAACCCTACCGTCAAAGAGCTTGAAACGATTGAAGATAATTATACTTCTCTGGAAGAACTGTTTCAGAAAACGCTCGAAGAGTATGAGCAACGCTGTGCGAAGCTGAGCAAACTGGCTGATGAAGCCAAAGCGCAACGGGACATCATTACCCTCAAGTTTTTACGTGATATGGACAGAGAGCAGCAGCAGGATGGCATGCTGCTGAAGACGCTCGCAGATGAAATCCGCAACGCGAAACGCGCGGGGATTTGTCTGGAGCAGACGGACCGCCATCTTCTCGACATTGCTACCGTGCAACACCACTAAGTCCTTCACCCGCTCCCGTCAGGGCTGAGAGTTCCCCACAAAATAATGCCTGCACAGACGGCCCCCTCTCCCTTGAGGGAGAGGGCTGGGGTGAGGGGGAACATACGGCTCTGGTGGTCATTCCGTTCACTTTATGTTCCTTGCTACTCTGTCACGGCATAACCGGTGAACGTGCCAGGGTGGCTCAGTCGCCACAACCCTGGCGACCCGGGCTTCCGGCGGAAAATCGCCGCTTCGCGGTACCTTCGGCTTATTCCTTCCGGCTTATCGGGGACGGGCGGAGGTAACATCCCTGTAAAGCCCGCCCTCTCGGCGCATCCCTGCGCCTCGCCCCGGCCTACAGGAAACGCCTCAGCGATTTACAGCCGGACCGAGGCATCGCTGAAAGCCTTCAGTTATTCTGAAGGCAACGTTATCGCTTTTGCTTTCAAATTACTGGGGATCCCTCAGCCCGTCAGGGAGTGGGTACCAACTCCCTGCTTTTGCTGACATTTAACAAATCAGATCTTGCTCCCAATGAATAACCATACATCGTGTAATGATTTGTTTAATTACATTCATTAACGAGGGAGCATCATGATCACCATTGAGTTTATTGTCATTATTCTCTGCCTGCTGATAGGCACCCGCTTCGGCGGGATGGGCCTGGGGCTGATAAGCGGCATCGGCCTGTTTGTTTTGAGTTTTGTCTTTGGTCTGCAACCCGGTAAACCGCCGGTTGACGTGATGCTCACGATCCTCGCCGTCATCGGCTGTGCGGCCACGCTACAGACCGCCGGTGGCCTGAATGTAATGATGCAGTTTGCAGAGCGCCTGCTGCGTAAACATCCCCAGCACATCACCCTTCTCGCACCGTTTACCACCTGGATGTTGACCTTCCTGTGCGGGACCGGGCACGTCGTCTACACCATGTTTCCCATTATCGCGGATATCGCCCTGAAAAAAGGCATACGCCCGGAACGGCCGATGGCGGTGGCCTCGGTGGCATCTCAGATGGCGATCACCGCCTCCCCCGTTTCCGTGGCCGTCGTTTCGCTGGTCTCGATTCTGGGTGCGCAGCACGGTATCGGCCACGCGTGGGGGATCCTCGAAATTCTTGCGGTCTCCGTACCGGCCTCACTGTCTGGCGTCGCCATTGCGGCGCTGTGGAGCTTGCGTCGCGGGAAAAACCTCGCAGACGATCCTGAATTTCAGGAAAAGCTGAAAGATCCGAAACAGCGGGAGTTTATCTATGGAGGAACGGAGACGTTGATGGATCAACGTTTCCCGAAACAGGCCTACTGGTCCACGTGGATCTTCTTCGCCGGGATTGCCATAGTGGTCCTGCTGGGTGCGCTGCCCGAGCTGCGTCCGGCGTTTGAGATCAAAGGGAAAATGACAGCCCTGTCGATGAACCTTGTCATTCAAATGATGATGCTGATCGCCGGGGCCATCATGCTGATGACCTGCAAGGTGAATGCGTCGGCCATTTCAAACGGGGCGGTATTTAAGGCGGGGATGGTCGCGATTTTCTCGGTGTTTGGCGTGGCGTGGATGAGCGATACCTTTTTTCAGGCGCATCTCGACGAGCTGAAAATGGCGCTGGAGGGGGTGGTGAAAAGTCATCCCTGGACGTATGCCATCGTGCTGTTCCTGGTATCAAAACTGGTCAACAGCCAGGCTGCGGCCTTGACCGCGGTCGCCCCGATGGGGTTGATGCTGGGCATCGATCCGAAAATGCTGGTGGCCTTCTTCCCGGCATCCTACGGCTACTTTGTGCTGCCCACCTATCCGAGCGATCTGGCCTGTATCGGGTTCGATCGCTCCGGCACCACCCGCATCGGTAAATTCATCATCAACCACAGCTTTATTCTGCCGGGGCTGATTGGCGTCAGCTGTGCCTGCGTGGTGAGCTATCTGCTGGTGCAGACGTTCTTCTGATCCTTCTGCGGGCGACAGGCTCTGTCGCCCTTCGACGTAAAAGCAGAAAAGAGTTTCTAATTTTAAAACATCGGTTTATTTTAGTGTGACTCACCCTGCGGTGTGAAGCGGAGTTCAATCAGCGCAATCGCTTTCTGGATCGCGCGGAGCGTAACCGGGTCCGCCGCAGCAGGATGGTTGGTGAAATCGATGTTTTTCAGCTGGGTCGACATCTTTTCGCGTACCTCAACCGGCGCGATAACGTCAATCACATCAAGGATTTGTTTGATAACCAGCTGGCAGGCGACGACGTCAGATACCAGTTCCTGATCGGCGCTCAGGTTTTGTGACATGGGGTTCTCCTTATTCAAAGGCCGCCATAGTAGCAAAACAGACGCCCTTCCATCTCCCTCTCGTCGTCCGCAGACATAAAAAAACCTGCCGAAGCAGGTTTTTTTATCAGAACATCGCACCCGGTGGGACGTCTTTAAACGTTGTGCAGTAGTTTGCCCACATGCTTTTCAGGATTTTGCGCAGTTTCATTATGTTGCTCCAGTAACGTGTTATGCAGGTGTTATTGTCAATACGCTTATAATATGACCACCATCACAAAAATCAACCATTTTGTGACCTGCATCACGGTTATTAAACCCTCAGTGCTGCTGGTTTGTTAAAAAAAGCCATGATAAATCCGCACGTTACAGGCTTATAAATTCCAGTAAATGTTTATAAAATTTTTTGAGCGGGCAGGAAGAGAATGAGTGAAAACGTATCCGGCAAAGAGAGCCGTGGATTATCGCCTGCGGCGCTGCTGGTGGCCGGTGCTTTCTTTATGGAGTTTCTGGATGGGACGGTGATCGCCACCGCGTTGCCGGATATGGCAAAAAGCTTCGGCGACCAGGCGGTGGATCTGAATATCGGCATCAGCGCCTATCTGATCACCCTGGCCGTACTGATCCCCGCCAGCGGCTGGATCGCCGACCGCTTCGGCGCGCGAAAAGTGTTTGCCCTCGCGCTGGCGATCTTCACGCTGGCCTCGGTATTTTGCGGCCTGTCCACCACGCTCGATCAGTTCGTTGCGATGCGCGTCCTCCAGGGCATGGGTGGCGCGCTGATGGTGCCCGTAGGTCGCCTGGCCGTGCTACGCACCACGCCAAAACATCAGCTCATCACGGCAATCGCCACCCTGACGTGGCCTGCGCTGGTCGCGCCGATCATCGGCCCGCCGCTGGGTGGGTTCATTACCAGCTATGCCGACTGGCGCTGGATCTTCTTTATTAACGTGCCGCTGGGGATAATCGCCATTTTGCTGGCACTGCGCATCATTCCGGACCTGCATGAAGATACGCGCCGACCGTTTGATTTACCGGGTTTTGTTGTCACCACCCTTGCCATGGTGAGCCTGGTTTATGCGATGGAGTTGATGGGCGCAGAGCCTCTGCGAACAGGATTAACCGCCACGCTGTTTATCGTCGGTGTCGTCGCCTTAAGCCTGGCGCTGCGTCACTTTAAGCGGGCAACCTGGCCGATGATCAGGCTCGATGCGATGCAGGTGCCGACGTTTCGCGTCACCCTGTACGGCGGATCGCTGTTTCGCGCCTCCATCAGCGCGGTTCCGTTCCTGTTACCGCTGATGTTCCAGGTCGGCTTTGGCATGGACGCGTTCCATTCTGGCCTGCTGGTGCTGGCGGTTTTCGTTGGCAATCTCACCATTAAACCGGCGACGACGCCGCTTATCCGCAGCCTGGGGTTTAAGCGGCTGTTGCTGATTAACGGTGCGTTGAATGTCCTGGCGTTGCTGGCCTGCGCGTTTCTTACGCCGCAGACGCCCGCGTGGCTCATCATGCTGATCCTTTATCTGGGCGGCGTTTTCCGTTCGATTCAGTTTACAGCCATCAGTACGTTGGCTTTTGCGGATGTGCCATCGGTGCAGATGAGCTATGCCAATACTCTGTTTTCAACCGCAACGCAGCTTGCCGTGGGGCTTGGGATCACGCTCGGGGCGATTGGTATTCGTATCGGGGAAAAAGTCAGTGAGGCGATGGGGATTGCCGGTATGCCAGGAATGAGCTTCCGGCTGGCATTTGTGGCAATCGCGCTGATCTGCCTGGTGGGAATGGTTGACACGCTGCGTCTGACTCAAGATGCGGGCAGCGCGGTCTCATCGAAAAAGTAACGCTATCTGCCGGGCAGGCAACGCACCGCCCGGCAAAGTAAATCAGCCAACAATACCGCGCACGAAGGCTTCAATCTCTTTGTCCTGGCAGTTCTCGAAGAAGCACTGCTGGAAGCGCTGGCCTGATACGGCGGTTTTAACCAGCTCAGGATCGATTGCTCGCAGGGTATCCAGATAGTTTTCTTTCACCACCGCCGCTTTCACCTGGTTCAGGATCCCGGCGTTACGCACCTGCGGCTCTTTACGCTCTGGTGGATAGCCTTCGCCATTGCGTCCGGTAAACGCTTTCTCAAAGATAAAGCGTACGTTCAGTTCTGCCCCCCAGCCGAAGCCCTTCGCAAACGGCAGAGAAAGCGCGTTACCGTTGTTGATTTGCGCAAACAGGAAAGCATCCGCAGGATCGATGCAGTAACCGCAAATCACACCCGGATGGATGTTCAGAGACATCAGCGCGCCCTGCCCGGTACCGCAGCCGGTAACAACAAAATCAACGGCTTTAGCGTTAAGCAGAATGCTCGCCATGATGCCCAGGTGAATATAGGTGAGATGATGATCGTTCTCATCACTCATACCGACGTTATAGACCGGAAAACCTTTCTCATCAGCAACGGCTTTCAGCTCATTAAGGATGATGGGATTCTTAGCGGCCTGGCTGTTTTCCATCATCAGTGCAATTTTCATCTTGTCTCTCCTGAATGCATGGCGGGCGATCCCGCTGTGGATACCTTTTCAACTTAACCTTACTATCAAACAAACGCACTTTCAAATTAAGTGAAAGATTGTTTTAAAAAACAAAGATGCGCTCACAATTTCGCGCGGTGGCCCGGCTCGTTGCACAGTGAGAGGGCAGATCCTCCGGCTATTCCAGCCATTGCGTACCATCGCGTTGGTTACAATGGCGTATTTCCCGTCACGCAGAGTGAACCATGAAACGTGTAATCATAGCCGGAACGATCCTGTTGCTCGCCGGGTGCAGTATCAACCGTCAGGCAGAAGTCAGCAGTACGGATGCCCCAAACGGAATTGTGCGCCTCGACTATGGCCAGGCCATGCTGCAAAACGCCTGGTCTGATGAGTATGTTAATAACGGTACGGCAACCAAAGCCTGTCAACATATGGGCTACGCCACTGCGTCAGCCTACGGGCAGCCAATTAAAACCTGCACCCTGATCAGCGGTTCACTCTGTCTGAACGAAAGTGTGACCATTCAGTATAAATGTCAGGGATATGCTGTTACCTCTTCCAGCCAGAATCCGTGGTATTAACCGCTACTGCCAGTCACGCTGGCAGTTTATTTAATAAGAACTAAAACAATTCTCATTAATAAATATAAATGACGGCAATGCGTTTTATTCCCATTCGTATTTTTAATAAGGAAATATTTATTTTACTTTTTGCAAATAATTAAATAACAAATTATAGTGTCGCTCATCGTGAACCAGAATTAATAAACCGGAGCTGCACCATGTTAAAAACTGAAATGATCGACAAGCTCAATGCGCAAATGAATCTTGAGCTTTTTTCTTCCCTGCTTTATCAGCAGATGAGCGCCTGGTGCAGCTATCACAGCTTTGAAGGGGCGGCCGCCTTCCTGCGTCGTCATGCCCAGGAAGAGATGACGCACATGCAGCGTCTGTTTGATTACCTGACGGACACCGGCAGCCTGCCGCGCATTGATAACGTGGCATCGCCTTTTGCCGAATACGGCTCTCTTGATGAACTGTTCCGCGCCACCTATGAGCATGAACAGCTGATCACCCAGAAAATTAATGAACTGGCTCATGCCGCCATGACCAGCCAGGATTATCCAACCTTTAATTTCCTTCAGTGGTATGTGGCTGAACAGCACGAAGAAGAGAAGCTGTTTAAATCCGTGCTGGATAAATTATCTCTGGCAGGTAAATCCGGGGAAGGTCTGTACTTCATTGATAAAGAGCTGTCGACGCTCGATACCCAGAATTAACAGAAAAGCGGTGCTGAGTTTTCAGCACCGCATTATTTAATGGCGGCAAATTTTACTTTCGTGAGTGGAAAATCCGTCTGCTGCTGGAATGAATTTTCCGCGCGCCGCCAGAAACGCCACCAGCTCCGCGGCCGTCATCTCCGAAGCTGAACAGGTATGGAAACGCGCCGCTTCGCCAAAGCGGGCATGTATCGCCTCAACCAGACTCTCCTCCGTATAGCGCTCACCTGACTCAATCATCATATTCAGCACGTCGTGTCCGTGAATTGACATGGTTACCTCTCGCAAATAAAAAGCAGACTAAACGTTCCCTCTACGGCACGCTTTGCGCTGGCTCAGGTTACCCTTTTCTTTTTGTAAATTAATTATTACACCCTATGTAACGGTGATTTGACGAGATGGTGCTTTTCCCTTACTCTGCGCCGCAGAATGAGTCGCGGTATGGAAGCGTTGTAGAGGAAAGCGTGAAGAACAGAACTCTGGGAAGTATTTTTATCGTCGCCGGAACGACAATTGGCGCAGGAATGTTGGCCATGCCGTTGGCTGCCGCCGGCGTCGGGTTTGGGGTTACCGTAGTGCTGCTGGGCGGTCTGTGGGCCCTGATGTGTTACACCGCGCTATTATTGCTGGAGGTTTATCAGCATGTCCCTGCCGATACTGGCTTAGGCTCCCTGGCTGCACGCTATCTTGGACGCTACGGGCAGTGGATCACCGGTTTCAGCATGATGTTCCTGATGTACGCCCTGACTGCCGCTTACATCAGCGGCGCCGGGGAGCTGATTGCGTCAAGTATCAATGACGGCTTCGGTGCGTCACTTTCACCGGAAACAGGCGCCATTGTCTTTACGCTGATCGGTGGCGGCGTGGTTTGTGCGGGCACATCGCTGGTCGATCTGTTTAACCGTTTTTTGTTCAGCGCCAAAATTCTCTTCCTGATTGTGATGCTGGTGCTGCTGGCACCGCATGTTCACAAGATTAACCTGCTCTCCCTCCCGCTGGAGAAAGGTCTGGCGCTTTCGGCCATCCCGGTTATTTTCACCTCCTTCGGTTTTCACGGCAGCGTGCCGAGCATCGTGAGCTATATGAACGGTGATATTCGCAAGCTGCGCCGCGTCTTTGTTATCGGCAGCGCCATTCCGTTGATTGCTTACCTGTTCTGGCAGCTGGTGACGCTGGGCAGTATTGATTCCAATACCTTTATCGGCCTGATGGCAGAGCATTCTGGTCTGAATGGATTCCTGGTTGCCCTGCGTAACGTGGTGGCCTCTTCACACGTGGAGCTGGCGGTACATCTGTTTGCAGACCTGGCGCTGGCAACCTCCTTCCTCGGCGTAGCGCTTGGCCTGTTTGACTATATGGCGGATCTGTTCCAGCGTCGCAATACCGTTGCCGGACGCTTACAGACGGGGGCGATGACCTTCCTGCCGCCGCTGGCCTTCGCGCTCTTTTACCCGCGCGGGTTTGTGATGGCGCTGGGGTATGCTGGCGTGGCGTTATCGGTACTGGCCCTGCTGCTGCCTTCCCTGCTGGCGTGGAAGAGCCGCCAGCAACATCCGCAGCAGGGGTATCGCGTAGCGGGCGGTACGCCAATGCTTTGCGCGGTGTTTGGTTGTGGGGTGGTGATTATTCTGGTGCAGATTTTGATTGCAGCGGGGATGCTGCCGGAAGTGGGATAACTTATTTATACAGGTCCTGAGGTACTGTTCCGTTCACCTTAAGATCAACAGAATATAATTTTTTCACAGCATGTGAACGGGATAAGGGGGCCGCCGCGGCCCCCTTATCAATCCCCGCGGCCCCGCGGAAAATCGGTGCTTCGCACTGCGCTCACCTCCCGACCATCTGCCTGCGGTCGGCTCAACTCGACATCCTGTCTCGATTCGCCTCTGGCCGCCATCCATGGCGTCCAGCCCTTGTCATCTGGTCTCCGGTTCGCCGATTTTAGCGGGGACTCAACACCCGTGCCCCATTCAGGCCACAGTAATTAATGATTTAATGCAGGCAGCAGCTTTTAAACTTCTTCCCACTCCCGCACGGGCACGGATCGTTACGCCCCACCTTCGACCCGTTCACGATCGGCTTTTTCGCTTCCGGCTGCTGCGGGTTAGCCACCCAGTAGTTATACAAACGCAGCGCCGCAGGCTGAATGCTTTCGATGCTGGCCATGTACTCCTCTTCGGTCAGCGCATCCAGCTTCTCGCTGTTCTCTTCCGTCCCGTGCAGGGCAATCACCGCCAGGTCCGCTTCCAGCGCTTCCGGCAGGGATGACCAGTCCGTCAGCGCCACGCCGCGCATGTAGCCATAGCACCACTCTTCCACCACGGTATAGCTCTGACCGTCAACGTCGTTATAGCCAAACAGCGGTTCAAACTGATCCGGGTATTCGCTCAAACGCTCGGCAATATCGTTCATGTGCTTAAAGCAGAGATCGATAAAACGGTTCATCTCACGATCGTTTTTCCAGCGCGGAATATATTTCTCACCACCCCAGACCGCCACCAGCCAGGTGTCGGGCTCCACCACAACGGGACCGGAAAGTACTGCGGTAAGCATGCCGTCCAGTTCGGACACGTCAATCACGGATGCATCGTCGTGACCGTAAGAGATTAATGTCTCTTCCAGCCACGCCATCTCGCTTTCATTTAATGGGCCTTCAGCCATTGCTGATACTCCTGATAAAAAAAACGATCCTGACATATATCGCCGCGCGTGCCTATCTGAAGTTTAGGTCTTTATTGCTGCAAAAACGTGCAAATCGTGACCGTTGCACAACTTATGGGCTTTGTTGTTAAGGAGATGTGATCTCCGCTGTAAATTCATCTCATCCCGCAAAGACGCATAAAACGGCGCTCTATACTCAACGTGTTGTGACCCGGTCAAGGGATTAACCATTCTGGCAACCTTTTTGCTTAATGTTCTGCGCGCTTCGCGGTGCGTGGGATCCTCGCCGTATTAAGCATGAGATTGCTTCTAAAGTGCATTTTGTTCTCGCTCTTGTTTTTGGATTTACGATGCCATCAGGCGTTCGGGTTTCTACCTGGTGCAAAAACCTCTTTGCTAAGGAACATAATAATGTCGCTGAAATTTACCAAAACTCCCCTCTCCCTGGTGCTGGCCGGTTGTCTGGTGACGGCCTTTTCCGCGCAGGCCGATATCGTCATCGGCGTGGCCGGGCCGTTCACAGGCCCGAACGCAACCTACGGCGATCAATACTGGCATGGCGCTACGCAGGCGGCGGAAGACATTAACGCCGCCGGTGGGATCAACGGTGAGAAAATCAAACTGGTTCAGGGCGACGACGCCTGCGAGCCCAAACAGGCCGTCGCCGTTGCCAACCGCTTAGTCGATCAGGATAAAGTGAAAGCGGTCGTCGGCCACTTCTGCTCCTCGTCGACCATGCCCGCCTCCGAGGTCTACAGCGATGCCGGGATCCTCTCCATCACCCCCGGCTCAACGAACCCGCTGATTACCGAACGTGGCATGAGCGATATATTTCGCATGTGCGGACGTGACGACCAGCAGGGCCAGGTCGCCAGCGATTTCATTCTTGATAAGCTGAAAGCCAAACGGGTGGTCATCATCCACGATAAAGACACCTACGGCCAGGGGCTGGCGGACGCCACTAAGGCGGCGCTGGCGAAACGCGGCGTGAAGGAGGTGATGTACGAAGGGTTATCCCGCGGGGAGAAAGACTTTAACGCGCTGGTGACCAAAATCGGCGCACAAAAACCGGACGTGGTGTTCTTCGGGGGCTGTCACCCGGAAGCGGGCCCGCTGGTTCGCCAGATGCGTGAACAGGGCGTGCAGGCGAAGTTCTTCTCGGGAGACTGTATCGTCAATGAAGAGATGGTCACCGCCGCCGGTGGGGCGCAGTACACCAACGGTATTTACATGACCTTCGGTAAAGATCCGCGCCTGATCCCGGACGGAAAAGCCGTCATCGAGAAATTCCGCACCGGTAAATTTGAACCTGAAGGATACACCCTCTACGCCTACGCGTCTGTGCAGGCTATCGCGGCGGCATTCAAGGCCACGAAAGGGACGGATTCCGCAAAAGCCAGCGAGTGGCTGAAGGCCAACCCTGTCGACACGGTGATGGGTAAAAAAGCCTGGGACAGCAAAGGTGACCTCAAAGTCTCTGACTACGTGGTCTATCAGTGGGATGACAAAGGCAAATATAAAGAAGTGCCATAACGGGACGGAATCTGCTCAGCGCCGGCAGGTCTGACTGTCGGCGTAACCCTTTATTCAGGTGCGCGACCATGAGTACATTCTTCCTGCAACAATTAATTAATGGCTTAACGCTGGGTTCGGTCTACGGTCTTATCGCCATCGGCTACACCATGGTGTACGGCATCATCGGTATGATCAATTTCGCCCACGGCGAAGTGTATATGATCTCCGCCTATCTCTCGGCCATTGGCCTGGCCCTGCTGGCGTTTTTTGGACTCCACTCCTTTCCGCTGCTGATCCTGGGGACGCTGGTTTTCACCATCGTGGTCACCGGGGTTTACGGCTGGACGATTGAGCGCATCGCCTATAAGCCGCTACGCAACTCGACGCGTCTGGCGCCGCTGATTTCGGCCATCGGGATGTCGTTGATACTGCAAAACTACGTCCAGCTCAGCCAGGGCCCGCGCCAGCAGGGCGTGCCGACCATGCTGGATGGCGTGCTGCGTTTTCACCTCGGCGAAGGGTTTGTCCAGATAACCTATACCAAAGTCTTTATTCTCATCGCCTCGTTCGCGGGCATGCTGGTGCTGACCTGGATTATCAACCGTACCCGCTTAGGACGCATGTGCCGTGCGGTACAGCAGGATCGTAAGATGGCCTCCATCCTGGGTATCAACACCGACAGAATTATTTCGCTGGTGTTTGTTATCGGCGCAGCCATGGCCGGGCTGGCGGGCGTGCTGATCACCATGAATTACGGCACCTTTGATTTTTACGTCGGGTTTGTTATCGGCATCAAGGCCTTTACGGCGGCGGTGCTGGGCGGCATCGGCTCTCTGCCCGGTGCGATGCTTGGCGGGCTGATTCTGGGCGTCGCAGAAGCGCAATTCTCCGGGATGGTGAACTCGGATTATAAAGACGTGTTCTCGTTTGGATTGCTGGTCTTAATTCTGATCTTCCGTCCTCAGGGGCTGCTGGGCCGCCCTGTCGTGGCTAAAGTGTAAGGAACAACGCGATGACCTCTGACGGTTTTTCCCTGAAGCGCTGCATTCTGGACTCGATTTTTTCCGGAATGATCGCCCTGATTATTTTCGGCCCGATTGCGGGCGTGATACTGGATGGTTACAGCTTTACCTTTGACGGCCAGCGGCTGGCGTGGATTGTAGGCACGGTGATGGTGGGACGCTTTTTACTGAGCGCCTTTTCAGCTACGGCGGCCGGAAGACGTTTACAGGCACGGTTTGAATCCGACAATGCGGGGGTGTATGTCCGGCCGCCGGCGTATAAAAGCCGCATGCGCTGGATCATTCCGCTGATTGTCACGCTGGCGATCTGCTTCCCGTTTGTGGCCACTAAATACGTTCTGACGGTTGCCATTCTCGGACTGATCTACGTCCTGCTCGGTCTTGGGCTGAACATTGTTGTTGGCCTGGCAGGGCTGCTGGATCTGGGTTATGTCGCCTTCTATGCCATCGGCGCTTACGGGCTGGCGCTCGGGTATCAGTATCTGGGGCTTGGGTTCTGGAGCATGCTGCCGCTGGCGGCGCTAATGGCCGCGGGCGCGGGCGCCCTGCTCGGCTTTCCGGTGCTGCGCATGCACGGGGATTATCTCGCCATCGTCACGCTCGGGTTTGGCGAGATCATCCGCCTGGTGCTGAACAACTGGCTCACCTTCACCGGCGGGCCTAACGGCGTTTCAGCCCCTGCCCCGACCTTTTTTGGCCTGGAGTTTGGCCGACGCGCCAAAGAAGGCGGCGTCCCCTTCCACGAGTTCTTCGGCCTGACCTATAACCCCAACTTGAAGTTTATCTTCATCTATGCGGTGCTGTTCCTGGTAGTCATGCTGGTGCTGTACATTAAACACCGGCTGACCCGAATGCCCATTGGACGGGCGTGGGAAGCGCTCCGTGAGGATGAGATTGCCTGCCGTTCAATGGGGCTAAATCACGTTCTGGTCAAACTCTCGGCCTTCACCCTGGGCGCATCGACGGCAGGTATCGCCGGGGTGTTTTTTGCCACCTACCAGGGATTTGTTAACCCGACCTCTTTCACCTTTTTTGAATCGGCCCTGATCCTCGCCATTGTGGTCCTGGGCGGGATGGGCTCCACCGTCGGCGTCGTACTGGCCGCCTTTGTGCTGACCGTCACGCCGGAACTGCTGCGCAGCTTTGCGGAATATCGCGTGCTGCTGTTTGGCATGCTGATGGTGGTGATGATGATCTGGCGTCCTCGCGGTCTGATCCGCATCAACCGCAGCGGATTTGCCGTGCGTAAAGGAGTGGCGCCATGAACGCAACGATTTTACGTGTAGAACATCTGATGATGCACTTCGGCGGGATCAAGGCCTTAAACGACGTCAATCTTGAGGTGCAGCGCGGCTCCATTACCGCACTCATTGGGCCTAACGGCGCGGGAAAAACGACCGTCTTTAACTGCCTGACCGGTTTCTACCGGGCCTCCGGCGGCAACATTCTGTTCAATGCACGAAATAAAACCACCCATGTCATTCAGGTGCTCGGCCAGAAATTCCAGCCGGGCGACTGGCTCAACCCGGCGCAGCTTGGTCAACGCCTGTTCTATAAGATGTTTGGCGGCACGCATCTGGTGAACCGCGCGGGTCTTGCGCGCACGTTTCAGAACATCCGCCTGTTCCGCGAGATGTCCGTTGTGGAAAACCTGCTGGTGGCACAGCACATGCGCGTCAACCGCAATCTGCTGGCGGGGGTGCTGAACACCCCTGCGTATCGTCGCTCAGAGAACGATGCGCTGGACCGGGCGTTTTACTGGCTGGAGGTGGTGGATCTGGTGGATTGCGCGAACCGTCTGGCCGGGGAAATGTCCTATGGCCAGCAACGACGCCTCGAAATCGCCCGCGCCATGTGTACCGGCCCGGAGATGATTTGTCTCGATGAACCTGCTGCCGGCCTGAACCCGGTGGAAACGCACAAGCTGAGTGAGATCATCCGGTTCCTGCGCGACCACCATGACATCACGGTTTTGCTGATCGAGCATGATATGGGGATGGTGATGGGCATTTCAGATGACATCATTGTGCTCGATCATGGCGATGTGATTGCCAGAGGTAAACCGGCTGAAATCCAGCACAATGAAAAAGTGATTGCCGCGTATCTGGGCACCGACGAAAGCGAGGTAAATCTGTGAGCGAACCGATGCTTCAGTTTCAGGATGTGGATGTTTTCTACGGGGTGATCCAGGCGTTGAAGCAGGTTTCGCTTGAGGTTAACAAAGGGGAAACCGTGGCCCTGATTGGCGCTAACGGCGCGGGGAAGTCAACATTACTGATGTCTGTCTTTGGTCAGCCCCGGATCCGCAACGGGCAGATCCTCTTCTGCGGCGAGGATATAAGCCACAAATCCACCCACTATGTTGCCACCGGTGGCATCGCGCAGGCACCTGAGGGACGACGCATTTTCCCGGATATGTCTGTAGAAGAGAACCTGCTGATGGGGACAATCCCCGTCGGCAATCAGCATGCAGCGGAAGATATGCAAAGCATGTTCGACCTCTTCCCCCGCCTCAAGGAGCGACGTAACCAGCGGGCGATGACGCTCTCCGGCGGTGAACAGCAGATGCTGGCTATCGCCCGCGCGCTGATGAGCCGTCCTAAACTTCTGCTGCTGGATGAACCCAGCCTCGGCCTCGCGCCAATCGTGGTTAAACAGATTTTCCAGACGCTGCGCGAACTGGCCCGTAACGGAATGACGATTTTTCTGGTCGAGCAGAATGCGCACCACGCGCTGAAGTTGTCCGACCGCGGCTATGTGATGGTTAACGGGCAGATTCGGTTAAGCGGCAGCGGCGAGGCGTTGCTGAAGGATCCGGAGGTGAGGAAGGCGTATCTGGGTGGCGTGTGAAACGAAAAGGCTATAGTGAGAAAAACTCACAGTGATTGCGATTATTAATCGTTTTTCAAAAACGCACACCTTCCAATATTATCCTCTCGACCTACCCTGACGGTGGGCCAATTAAAACATTCAGGCGCAAACTGAATAGTCATAATGAGAGGAACCGGGGCAAACATGACACTTGATGCTTTATTTCAGTTAATGAAAATTATATCGCCATCTGAAATTCCATCAGATGGCGATTTAGCGAATTTTATGACCCTGCTTATCTCCACCAAAAATCATTCTGACGCCCTGTTACCGTTTTCGCAGCGCGCGTATATGCTTTCAGTTGCCTATCGCGATCCCCAAAAAGCAGCTGCGTTGCTTTCATCCTGTCAGCCCGAAGCAGGCAACCCTCTCCCGCTGCTCAACTTCTCTGGCTGGCCGGACGTGCGTTACGCCACTTCTGGTGAATTACAGACGCCCGAGTCTAAGGACTATTTTCACAAGATTTCGTCTGCCGCCACGCTATTACGTGCGGCAATTATTGACGCTGAGCAACAGAAAAACACGCCAGCATTTTATATTCTGGATAAGGTGCTCAACCTGAACAGCGCTTTGCCAGAACGTTATAAAAAGATGGCAAATATATCTTATACATAACGGTATTAATAAATCCGACTGTCATCGTATGCCAGATAATCGATATCCAGCGCCGGAACGACCGGGGTATGGTTTTGCAGCCAGGCCAGAAGATGCTGAATGCTCTCTCTTTTGAGTGAATTTTTTGGCCAGACGAGGTAGTAGCCATCCCCCGTCGCGATAGCTTCCCTGAAAGGCAGGCCCAGCAGGCCACTTTTCAGGGCATCAAGCGTGAGATGCAGGTCGGCGATAGCGATGCCGTGCCCGTTCATCGCGGCAATACTTCCCTGTTCAAGGGTATCGAACACCATACCGCTGCTCATATCGAGCCCCGGGAACAATCCTGTTCTTCGCAGCCAGCGCCGCCAGTCACGTCTGTCCGGTGAAGGATGGATCAGATCGCATTGCGGAAGCCGCTGCCGGGCCGGTTCGATAAGTGATGGAGTACAAACCGGGATAAGCCATTCATGAAATAGCAGTTGGCTTTCCGTTGTGTCACCAAAACGCCCATTGCCGAGAAGAATGGCGCAATCGTAGGGCTCAAGATTGAAATCAACGGTGTCAATGTCCATCCAGACGCTGGCAATCTCAACCTGTGGTTTTGCATGGTTGTTGCGAAAAGATCGCAGCACGTCGAGAAGCCATCTCATGGTCAGGGTACTGGGTGCTTTAAGCCGCAGCAGGTGGTTTTCACTACGAAATACCCGGCAGGCCCATTCAATGCTCGTGAAGCTTTCGTTCAGCTGCCCGGCAAGCACTCGCCCGGCTTCAGTGACCTCCACCCGAGGACCTTGCCTTTTGAAAAGCTCGCAGTCGAACCACAGTTCAAGGGTACGAACATGTCTGCTGACCGCGCCCGGCGTAATATTGAGCGTTTCAGCGGCTTTACTGAAGGAGTTCAACCGCGCAGCAACTTCAAACGCACGCAGTGCATACAATGGCGGTAAAGACATAGCGTCCCTTAAATGAAAATTTCATTATGCTAAAACTTGTTCCGGGGCAACGCCAGCAAGTAAATTATGGAGAAACACAATGATCCCCAATATACCGAGTCATATCGATAGGGGTCAAAATCGATATGCAAAAAGCTGCGGACAAACTCGTAGCCATTAGCAAAGATGTTTATCTGAACGGCTGCAACAGCGATTACAAACACCATATATGCGATAAATAGCGGGTATTTACGCAGCCTGTTAACTTTTAGTTTACCGAGATAAAGCAGGAAAAAAATTGCCACAGATACAACAAAATACACGATAGCAGGCCAAACAGGTGGATGAAGCGAAAATTCTAATTCTTGTGACATAATCAATTCTCTTTAGCTATATGGTACATCTGCCAACCCGTAATACTCCCACTGGTCAAATCCAGCGCCATTGCGGTTTTAGACGCTTCTTGCCAACCTCTGATATAATCGGATTGGATATTGTGGAATAAACTCCAGGACTTTTCTCTGGGGCCCAAAACCTTTCTGCCCGCACCATATGCTGATAAAGAGAGATCAACGACGCCATAGACTAAGTCTGCCTGGTTATTACCATAACCTAACTTCGTAGCAGCAAATCTATATGCATCTCTCAGGGTTCCTGATTGTTCTTCACGGAAAAGGAGATAATAGCCATTTTCGTACATATTATTTAAACCATGAGCGATCATAGGGGCGCCGTACGCAGCACATGCCAGACCCAGCGAACCAACACATAAACTAGCGCCCCCATAAACTTGTGCGCCACCGGCGACGAAGCCAATCTGTTTGAGCGCGATGGTTGTCGTTGTCGTCCGATTTTTTTCGACAACTATGTATATCTTCGCTCGGTTAAAAGTAAGCAGCTCATCCTGTTCATGGAGGTGCCGTATCTGTTCATCAAGGATATGTGTCCCCCCAGAATAGGTAAGACAATGGGATTCAATCTCTCTTTTCAAATTCCCCACAAGCTGTTGGATTTCAAAAAACAGATTTGAAGTGCCATAAAGTATATGCTTTGCGGCGATTTGCTCTGCGAGCAGCTCAATTTCACGGATTTTATGCTCAAAATGACTTTTATCACGATTATGATTATACATTCCACCTCCATGTTACAAATGATGATCATCAATACTACATGCGTTTAGACGACATTCAATAGTCGTTTACATATATGCGTTTGCAGCAGCTAAGAGGTGAAATTTCTTATACAAAGTGCACACGGCCACATCGTGCATTATCGCCACATGCTTTTATACCCGGCGCTTACAGTCAGATGATTGGGCAGTAAGTGACAATGCTGTACGGCGGCACTGCCTCAGTTCGTCCACCTGTTGTACCAGTTTCCGTTCGCTTTGCCCGAGGCATTCCCGTTTTCATACCCTCTGCGTACCTACCTACACAGCTTTCTGAGAAGCTTTTATGCGCTGGTCGGTTCACTACCGTTCCGCTTATTTTTCATTTAAAAAACCAGTTCACATCCTGGACGTTTGAGAGCTTGTCGCCGGAGAGCCATGTTAAAGTTGTCCCTGTGCCGGGCTGGAAAATAAGATTTGTTGTCAGGAAGGGGGGATTGCAGGCACAAAAAAACCACCTTTCGGTGGTTTCACGACACTGCTTATTGCTTTGATTATTCTGCTTTTTCCCATGGTAGCCGGAGTGGGACTTGAACCCACACAGCGCGAACGCCGAGGGATTTTAAATCCCTTGTGTCTACCGATTCCACCATCCGGCCAGGGAAGAAAGTGGAGGCGCGTTCCGGAGTCGAACCGGACTAGACGGATTTGCAATCCGCTACATAACCGCTTTGCTAACGCGCCTTAAATCTGTTGTCTTTCGACCTGCACCCGCAAACTGCAGATGCATTAATCTGGAGCGGGAAACGAGACTCGAACTCGCGACCCCGACCTTGGCAAGGTCGTGCTCTACCAACTGAGCTATTCCCGCATGTTATCAAGTAACTATTTAACTACTTCATAACCACTTGATTTCATTGTCGTCCGGCTAACTGTGCCGCCGTTCGATGCGTTGCATTCTACTGATATGACGTTTTGAGTCAACGTTATTTTTTGCATCTCAGGATCGTTTGCTGAAAATTAAGCCGAAACGATCACTGTTCAAGCAAATCACCGCGCGCAGCGTTCAAATATTGCAGCATTGACCACAGCGTCAGCACCGCCGCAACCCACAGCAGACCAATGCCGGCCCACTCTACCCAGGCATTCGGACGCCACAGCATCCATACCAGCGCCGCCATCTGTGCGGTGGTTTTAACTTTACCGATCCAGGACACCGCCACGCTGCTGCGTTTACCCAGCTCCGCCATCCACTCGCGCAGGGCAGAGATAATAATCTCACGGCCAATCATGGTCGCGGCAGGCAGCGTTACCCACCAGGTATGATAATGTTCCGCCACCAGCACCATCGCGATTGCCACCATCACCTTATCCGCAACCGGATCGAGGAACGCGCCAAAGCGGGTACTCTGGTTCCAGCGACGCGCCAGATAACCATCAAACCAGTCCGTAACGGCAGCGATCAGGAAAATCAGCGCACAGGCAAAAGGCGCCCAGACGACCGGCAGGTAAAATGCCAGGACGAAGAACGGAATGAGCACAACGCGAAAAAGAGTGAGCAACGTAGGGATATTAAATCGCATGATGACGGTAACTGTCTGTTGTCAGTAAAATTTAGCTCTATGTTGCTACAGAGCCCTCAATGTTTCAACGAGTAGTAGATCTTTTCTGCCAGCCCTTGCGAAATACCCGGCACTTTTGCAATTTCTTCCATACTGGCGTTGAGTAATCCTTGCAATCCGCCCATATACTTCAACAGCATCTGGCGACGTTTTGGCCCGACGCCTTCAATCGTCTCAAGGGTACTGGTATTTTTCACTTTCGCCCGTTTTTTACGGTGCCCACTGATGGCATGATCGTGCGACTCATCCCGGATATGCTGGATCACATGCAGCGCAGGGGAATCCGGCGGCAGGCTAAAGCCCTCGCCTTCCGGCTCAAAGAACAGCGTTTCCAGGCCAGCCTTACGATCTGCCCCTTTCGCTACCCCCAGCAGCAGCGGATGGTTCTTATCCCACTCCACGTCGAGCGATTCAAATACCGCCTTCGCCTGCCCCAACTGCCCTTTCCCGCCGTCGATAAGGATAACGTCCGGAATTTTGCTCTCTTCAATCGCTTTACCATAGCGACGGCGCAGCACCTGGTTCATGGCGGCATAATCGTCACCAGGTGTAATGCCGGTGATGTTATAGCGACGATACTCTGCCCGCAGCGGACCGTTGGCATCAAAGACCACACACGACGCCACGGTCTGCTCACCCATCGTATGGCTGATGTCGAAGCATTCCATGCGTTTCACTTCCGGCAGCTTGAGCAGCGTAGCAAGCGCGGTTAAACGCTGGCTGACAGTCGACTGCTGGGAAAGTTTAGTGGTCAGCGCCGTGGCGGCATTGGTTCGCGCCAGCTTCAGATAGCGCGCGCGATCGCCGCGCGGTTTCGTCTGAACATTCACCCGGCGGCCTGCCAGCTCTGAAAGCGACTCCGCCAGCAGGGTTTTATCATCGAGCGTGAAGTCGAGCAGGATCTCCGAGGGCAGCGTACGCATCTGGCTGCCCTGCAAATAAAACTGGCCGACGAAGGTCTCCACCACTTCACCCAGCTCAGTGCCGCCCGGCACTTTCGGGAAGTAGCTGCGGCTGCCGAGCACTTTGCCCTGACGAATAAAAAGCACATGAACGCAGGCCAGACCGGCGTCAAAGGCTACGCCGATAACATCGAGGTCGTCGCCCGTATTGGAAACAAACTGCTTCTCGGTCACCCTGCGCACCGCCTGAATCTGGTCGCGGATGCGTGCGGCCTCCTCAAATTCCAGCGCCGCGCTGGCTTTTTCCATACGGGCAATCAGTTGCGTCAGCACCTGATCGTCTTTCCCGGCTAAAAACAGGCGGACATATTCCACCTGCTGCGCGTACTCTTCTTCGCTCACCAGCCCTTCAACGCACGGCCCCAGGCAGCGGCCAATCTGATATTGCAGGCATGGCCGGGAGCGGTTGCGATAAACGCTATTTTCGCACTGGCGAACAGGAAAGATTTTTTGCAAAAGCGCCAGCGTTTCCCGCACGGCATAACCGTTCGGGAACGGGCCGAAATATTCACCTTTCGCATGCTTAGCGCCACGATGCATCGCCAGCCGCGGGTGCGTGTCGCCGCTCAGGAAGATAAACGGATAGGATTTGTCATCGCGCAGCAGAACGTTGTAGCGCGGCTGATACAACTTAATGTAGTTGTGCTCAAGGAGCAGCGCTTCCGTTTCCGTATGCGTTACGGTGACATCAATGTTGTGTATAAGTGCGACCAGCGCTTCGGTTTTACGGGAGGCAAGGTTGCTGCGGAAATAGCTGGAAAGGCGTTTCTTCAGATCTTTCGCCTTACCGACATAGATAACCGTACCGCCAGCATCGTACATACGGTAGACGCCTGGCTGGCTGGTGACGGTTTTCAGAAATGCTTTTGAATCGAACGCTTCACTCACTGACTTATTAACGACTCCGCATTGCACAAACCATGGCGAATGGCCAGGTGAGTCAGTTCGACATCACCGTGAATGTTCAGTTTACTGAACATTCGATAGCGATAGCTGTTGACCGTTTTCGGGCTGAGATTCAGCTGCTCTGAGATCTCATTCACCTTCTGACCTTTAGTGATCATCAGCATAATCTGCAATTCGCGCTCAGACAAACTGGCAAACGGAGATTCCGTTTTTTCCGGTTCAATCTGACTCAGCGCCATCTGTTGAGCAATATCAGAAGCGATGTAGCGCTGCCCGGCGTGTACGGTGCGGATCGCATTGACGACTTCCTGCGGCGCGGCGCCTTTACTGAGATACCCGGCAGCACCCGCCTGCATAACCCTGGCGGGCAGCGGATTTTCGGTATGGACGGTCAGCATGATAACTTTGGTATCAACGAACATGCGCGCGATTTTGCGCGTGGCTTCAAGCCCGCCAATACCGGGCATGTTCATATCCATCAGCACCACGTCTGCGGAGTTAGCGCGACACCATTTGACGGCATCTTCGCCACAGCACGCCTCGCCGGCAACTTTAATACCCTTTATATCTTCAAGAATGCGTCGTATCCCTGCGCGCACCAGTTCGTGGTCATCAACAAGAAGGACGTTGATCAAAGGAAATGTCTCCAGAATAGGGATAACGCTACTGACTGCTAATTGGGTTTATATTAACGGTTTTCCATGCAAGATTAAAACGCTAAAAAATCGCCTATTCGATTCTGGTCTCGTTTTTGGAAATTAAGCTGTACAGTAAGTGGAAAGAAAACCCTTGCCCGCCGGGCTTTTACCGCTATTTTTTAGCATCGACATTCGAAAAGTTACTAAAACAGTTGTTAACTCAAACGAAAAAGAGCGCGCGATTTTTTGTAACAACAATTAACGAATGGCGAACCGGGGATAAACATTTAATTGTCGCTAACATATTGGACAGAGTACCTTCATAATCCGCGCCGCCCAATAATCACTGCGCGATAAGTATAAAAAACAACCACTGCATTTTTTGCCGTAGCTTGTGGTATACTCCGCCGCCTTAACTTTCATCGTCGCGCTCATGCGCTGTTTTATAATGAGGAAAATAAATGAGCACACCTGAATTTGCCACTGCCGAGAATAACCAGGAACTGGCACAGGAAGTAAACTGCCTTAAGTCGCTGCTGACGCTTATGCTACAGGCGATGGGCCAGGCTGATGCTGGTCGTGTGATCATTAAAATGGAAAAACAGATCGCGCAGATGGAAGACCAGGCGGAATCCGCTGTTTTTGCCAATACGGTTAAGCAAATTAAACAAGCCTACCGCCAGTAACAAAAACGGCTGGATGCAAAGCATTCAGCCGTTTTCTCGTCTGACACGCAGAACGTGATATCAGTCAGATAAGCCCCGTCGCCGCGGCATAACACGCTATCTGGATCTTATTCGGTGCGTTGAATTTCTTCTGCATATTCTTTTGATGGAAATTGACGGTATTTTCCGAGATGGAGAGAATGATGGCGATTTCTGCCGACGTCTTCCCTTCTGCGGTCCACTTCAGAATTTCCCGCTCACGCTTGCTGAATTTCATTTCAGGCGGCATCACCGTCTCATGTTCAAAGCGCAACAGTGTAGTGAGCGCCATCTGGACGAGCATTTGTAAACGCAGCTCAACTTCTTCACTGGATATCGAGTGTGCCTGTAAGCTGGTACATGACACGGAGAGGAAACCGAGCGCATGATTTGGCATCATCAGACACTGCGTTATTCCCTTGCGTAAACCGTGGTCCCGCGCGCCGTCCCATAATTGCTGGGCATCCGTGAATAATTCATCCGTCCAGGGCAAATGTCCCTGAATGAAATTCTCCGGCTTCAGCACCGGGTCAATGGCGAAATAATTCTCGGACTGATATTGCGCCATCCATTGTTGCGGATAACTGGAATGGACGGAGGTTCGCGGGCGGGTAAATGGCACAGGGTGTCGAACACAAAGCGCATAATAATCGAATTCAAGCGCCTGCGTTTGTCGCTGAAGTTCCTGATATACCTCTTCGGCACAGGTCATTTCCTGAAACCGGAGGAAGCATTCCCGTCGCCAGGTGAAAAAGTCTATATCCCTCATACTTACTGAATGAAGCCTCTGATAAAGATAATCATTATTATGGTGAATATAACCTAACACATAAAGCATGATTATTTATATAAAATATCGGCCACAGGCAGATTATCTTTAATTTGGCGATGGCTTATCCACATCAGGCGGAATAAAAAAGCAACAGAACGGAGTTTAAGGGAGGATAATTTGCTCCAGAAGCGGCATCTGGAGCAAATTGAACGCTAAAATGCTACTGCATTAAGAATTTTTCAAGGAACTGACGGGTACGGGGCTGCTGCGGATTGGCAAACAGCGCTTTAGCCGGCCCCTGCTCAACTATTCTCCCCTGATCCATGAAAATAGCCCGATCGGCAACGTCGCGAGCGAAGCTCATTTCATGCGTCACAATCACCATCGTGCGTTTCTCCTGCGCCAGCTGTCGGATCGTGTTCAGTACTTCCCCGACCAGCTCAGGATCGAGCGCGGATGTGGGTTCGTCAAACAGGATCACATCCGGGCGCATCGCCAGCGCGCGCGCAATGGCGACACGCTGCTGCTGCCCGCCAGATAAGCGACGCGGATAGCTCGTCTCCTTCCCTGCCAGCCCAACCTTCGCCAGCAGCTCGCGGGCGCGGACCGTCGCGTCTTCCTTAGGTTCCCCCTTGACGATGACCGGCCCTTCAATAATGTTTTCCAGCACCGTGCGGTGCGGAAAGAGATTAAAGCTCTGGAACACGAAGCCGACATGCTGGCGCAGGCGGCGAATCAGCCCTTTTTGCTGGCTGATGGGTTTCCCGGTATCAATGGTGATATCACCCACGCGGATCGTCCCGCCTTCGGGCTGCTCCAGTAAATTGATGCTGCGCAGCAGCGTGGTTTTGCCTGACCCGCTCGGGCCGATAATTGCTACCACTTCGCCCTGCTCAACCTCAAGGTCAATGCCATGCAGCACCGTTTGCCCGTGGAATTTTTTCACCAGGTTTTTGACGTCAATTGCACTCATTTTGGATCACGCTCCTGGCGGTTAAGCTGGTTTTCAAAATAGTTTTGCAGAGCGGACAGTACCGTCGCCATCACCCAGTAAATCAGCGAGGCCGCCAGATACATGGTAAACACTTCCAGCGTGCGCGAGGTGATCAGCTGCGCCTGACGGAACAGCTCCGGCACCTGAATGGTCGCCGCAAGCGAGGTGTCTTTCACGAGGCTGATAAAGCTGTTGCTCAGCGGCGGCAACGCCACGCGCGCCGCCTGGGGCAGGATCGCTCGGCGCAGCGTCTGCCACGGGGTCATCCCGATACTGGCAGCCGCTTCCCACTGTCCTTTATCGATGGACGAGATCGCCGCACGCAGCGTTTCAGAGGTGTACGCCGCCGTATTCAGCGACAGGCCAATCATCGCCGCCGGGATCGGATCCAGCTCGATACCGAACTGTGGCAGACCGTAGTAAATCATAAACAGCTGGGCGATAAGCGGCGTTCCGCGGAACACGGAGATGTAAAACCGCGCCAGCCACCGCACCGGCCAGATGTTCGACATGCGCATCAGTGCCAGCACAAACCCGAGCACCAGCCCGAAGAACATCCCGCCGATACTGAGCTGTAAAGTAAACACCGCGCCCTTAAGCAAGAACGGCAGCGAATCAATAACCAGTTGAATACTTTCTTGCATTATTATTTTTCTACCTGATTTTTAGACATGAGGATGATAGGCAAACAGCGCAGGCGCCCCGCCAGTATGAACAAACAAAATGGGTCCTTCATCCTTAAAGCGCTTGCGGGCGATGCCGTCGATCAGGCCCGCCATTGCCTTGCCGGTATAGACCGGGTCGAGCAGAATACCTTCGAGACGGGCCAGCAGCTTAACGGCCTCCATCCCTTCATCATTGGGGGTGCCATAGCCCGGCGCGAAATAGTCATCCCACAGCAGTATTTCCGCCTTCGCCTGAAGCGCAAGCTGTTCAGCCACCGCCTGTTGCAGGGTGACGACTTTCGGCTTCTGGTCCGCAACGCTTCTGGAAACCGTCACGCCAATCAGCTCGACCTCCGGCATCAGTTGCTCAAGCCCGACCGCTAAACCAGCATGGGTCCCCGCACTGCCGGACGCCACCACCACCGAGGATAAACTCACCGCGCCTTCGCACTGCTGAGCGATTTCCAGCGCGCTCTCAACATAGCCGAGGGCACCCAGCGCATTCGAGCCGCCAACCGGGATCACGTACGGACGAAAACCCTGCGCTTCCAGACGCGTCGCCAGCTCGTCGAGCTGTGCAGCCGGGTCGGTCAACGCGTCGACCATTTCAACCTGCACGTTGAACAGATCCAGCAGCAAACGGTTACCGTTAGTCAGGTAATTCTCTGCCTGCGTCCCGATCGGGTTCTCCAGCAGGGCTACGCAGTGGAGTCCCAGCTTCGCCGCCACTGCCGCCGTCTGGCGAACGTGGTTAGACTGAATTGCCCCGGCGGTGATCAGCGTGTCCGCCCCCTCACGCAGAGCATCGGCGGCGAGAAACTCCAGCTTGCGCAGCTTATTTCCGCCCATCGCCATGGGCGTCACATCGTCACGCTTAATGAATATATCGCGCCCCAGGTAGTCAGAAAATCGCGGCAGATACTCCAGCGGCGTGGGTGCGCCGATAAATTCCAGACGGGGAAAGCGCGTTAAATTCTGTAGTGACATGGTTCCTCCGGTCACGCAAACAATTGTTATTTCATTATGCACGCAGACGCGCGAGAAATAAAAAAGGCGCTTTTAAAAGCGCCTTTTTTTGTCAGTCAGAGACTTATTTCGTCACGTCTGCACCAAACCACTTCTCAGAAAGCGCCTTCAGGCTACCGTCTTTCTGCATCTCAGCAATGGCGCCGTCGATGGCTTTCAGCAGATCCTCGTTACCTTTACGCACCGCCACGCCGGATTCCTGACGGGAGAACGCATCACCCGCGACAGCCAGGGTATTGTTGGTTTTCTTCACCAGATCCAGCGCTGCCAGGCGGTCAACCAGAATGGCGTCAATACGGCCTACGCGCAGATCCTGGTATTTCGTCGGGTCATCATCGTAGGTACGGATGTCCACGCCCTGCACATTCTGGCGCAGCCACTCCTCGTAGTTGGTGCCCAGACCGACGCCGACTTTCTTACCTTTCAGATCCGCTGCGGATTTGATACTGCCTTCGTTACCTTTCTTCACCAGCGCCTGAATACCGGACACGGTGTACGGCGTGGAGAAGTCATACTTCTTCTTACGCTCGTCAGAAATGGTTACCTGGTTAATCACCACGTCAATACGTTTGGAATCCAGTGACGCCAGCATCCCGTCCCATTTGGTGGGTTTCAGGGAGGCTTTAACGCCGAGGTGTTTTGCCAGCTCCTGCGCAAACTCCACTTCAAAACCGGTCAGTTTACCGTCGTCGCCCTGGAAGCTGAACGGAGGATAGGTTCCTTCCAGCCCAACCAGCAGCGTGCCGCGCTCTTTAACTTTGTTGAGCAGATTCTCTGCCGCGAACGTTTTCACGCTCATCCCCGCGACCAGCGCAACGGCCATCATCCCCATCAGCGCCTGACGACCCAGAAGTGCTAATTTCATAAGTACCCCGATACAGTGGAATTTTTGAGTAGTGTAGAGAAATCGCCTGCAACGTCAAAGGCGGCTGCGCTACATCTTATTCTTTTTTAATATATATCAGAAGTTGTTCCGGCGCGGACTTTCTGCTTTATGACGCCCGGCATCTGGACTTTATATTGCGCGTACTTTCGCAGCGCGATGCGGTAATTATTGGTACTGGTGGCGGGCAACCAGGGTTCCAGATTTTCATCCAGGTATCCGGTCGTCAGCAGATCGCGGGAGATATTTTGCATGGTCAAATGCTGACCCAGGCGGCGCAGGCGAACCACGTATTCACGCACGGTGCCGTGACTCATCTCCGTTTGTTCAAACAGGAATTGCTTGAAGCCGATAATATCGAAGAAGTCGCTTTGCTCTTTGCAATGGAGATCGCCACAGAAACGGCAAAGCGCTACCCACTCTTTTTGCTCTTCAAGCCAGGCGGCTTCATCCATCAGCGTGTCGAGGCGGGAAATCGCAATCTTATTCACGATTTCACCGCGACGAACCAGCGTGATGCGGTCGAGTAATTTTTTACAGTGGGCGCAATGCGTCTGGCTGTGTTTAAAGTCTTTCAGGTAGCGGCTTAAAGGCCGTCTTTTAGATTGCTGCACCGTCATGATAACTCCTGGTTGTCAATACGTTGTGCGGCATTTCCAAGGCGAATAACTCACCTATAACTTACCCAGTTTTGTGCGCAGGCGTTTAATGGCCTGGCTGTGCAGCTGGCTCACCCGTGACTCGCCCACCTCCAGCACGGCGCCAATCTCTTTGAGATTGAGCTCTTCCTGGTAATAGAGGGTTAACACCAGTTGCTCACGTTCCGGTAAAGCTTCGATCGCTTCCATCACGCGCTGGCGTAAATTTCCTTCCAGTAAGTGGTGTAACGGGTTTTCTTGCTGGTGTTCATCGGTCACCAGCTCGATGCTATCGCCATGCTCTTCGCGCCACTCATCATAAGAGAAGAGTTGGCTGTTATTGGTATCGAGCAACATCTGGCGATACTCTTCAACAGGAATGCCCAGACGCTCCGCTACTTCGGTTTCCGTCGCGTTGCGCCCCAGTTCCTGCTCCAGCTGTCCCATCGCATGCGCCACTTCGCGCGCGTTGCGGCGAACGCTGCGCGGCACCCAGTCGCGGCTGCGCAGCTCGTCCAGCATCGCACCACGAATACGCTGCACTGCGTAAGTCGTAAATGCCGTTCCTTGCAGAGCGTCGTACCGGTCAACTGCATTCAATAACCCGATACCGCCCGCCTGTAGCAGATCGTCCAGTTCCACGCTCGCCGGCAAACGCACCTGGAGGCGCAATGCTTCGTGACGCACCAGCGGAACATAACGCTGCCACAGCGAGTGTTTATCCATTACACCTTCAGCGGTATAGAGTGAATTCACGATAAACAGCCCTGCGTTAGTTGAGTTATCGGCATGATTATCCGATTCTGGAGGGGTTTTAATCGGGTGAATAGTGGGTGAAATGAGGGGTTATTTGGGGGGTTACGCGTAAATGCGGACAGAAAAAACCCCGCCGAAGCGGGGTTTAAGCGTAATCAGGCGATTAGCCTTGCAGCAGAGACAGAACCTGCTGAGGAACCTGGTTAGCTTTGGACAGCACGGAGTTACCGGCCTGCTGAACGATCTGCGCTTTAGACATGTTGGACACTTCGGTCGCATAGTCGGCGTCCTGAATACGGGACTGCGCTTCAGACAGGTTGGTGGTGGTGTTGTTCAGGTTGGTTACGGCAGAGCTCAGACGGTTCTGAACCGCACCCAGTGAAGAACGGAATTTGTCTACGGACGCGATTGCTTTGTCCAGCAGAGCCAGTGGATCCGCAGTAGATGCGCCTTTGAATTCAGCCTTTGTGGTAATGTCGCCGACATCTTCACCGGTTGAATCAGTTGGAGCGTCACCACCATTTTTAATTGCATCTGCAGTAAGTGCGAAATTTTTGCCTTGAATAGTAACAAAGCCAGTTGCATCGCCAGTAGTAGGGTCTGCTGCCACTTTTACGTAGGTATCTTTAATACTACCTGAACCCGTTGCGTCAGTATAAGCTACTGTAGCTTTATTCAGTACAACATTACCAGTGGCGTCATCGACAGAAACGGCATAGTTATCTGAGCCGGAGCTTACGACGTACGTTCCGTTAGTAGAGTCTTGAACATTGTGTAACGTAAGGGTACTAGCATCTACATCCAGAGCTTTAGCAACGGCGTCCAGTTTAACATCTTTCAGAGCTCCAGAAGCTCCAACCTGAGTAATTGAATCACTCAGCTTAAGTGCGGTTCCTGCAACACCGAAACCTTTCAGACCCAATGTAGAAGAGTCAATTTTCTGCAGGTCAATAGAGATAGTCTGGCCATCATTCGCGCCAACCTGAATCTTCATGGAGCCGTCTTTAGCCAGCACGTTCACGCCGTTGAACTGAGTCTGACCAGATACACGGTCAATTTCGTCCAGACGGGATTTGATTTCGTCCTGGATTGAAGACAGGTCAGAATCAGAGTTAGTACCGGTAGTTGCCTGAACGGTCAGTTCACGAACACGCTGCAAGTTGTTGTTGATTTCAGACAGTGCGCCTTCAGTGGTCTGCGCCAGAGAGATACCGTCGTTAGCGTTACGTGCAGCCTGAGTCAGGCCTTTGATGTTAGAGGTGAAGCGGTTAGCGATAGCCTGGCCCGCAGCGTCATCTTTCGCGCTGTTGATACGCAGACCAGAAGACAGACGCTCGATAGAAGAAGACAGAGCGGACTGGTTCTTGTTGATGTTGTTCTGAGTGATCAGCGAGAGGCTGTTGGTATTAATGACTTGTGCCATGATTTCGATTCCTGTTGTTCATCAAATCTGTTTGGTTAGATTTGGGTTTCCACCCTTCGGCTTCATCGCCGTCAAAGGTGTTATCGTCTGGTCCAAACCAACCTTTAGATATTTTTTCAGGATCGCGTTAATTTTTTTAGCCACGGAAAAGCTCTTCTCTATTACCGTTATTCCCGCCATTAAAAAAAAGAAATTAACCGTAAACTTTCCCCCATTAAGGCCGATAACCCCACTATTCGTTCTACGTGTCGATAGATTAAGGAATAAATATGGCAAGTATTTCATCATTGGGGATTGGTTCGGGTCTTAAGTTAGCAGACATTCTGGATAGTCTGACCACGGCCGAAAAAGCACAGCTGACGCCAATTTCCAAACAACAGACATCGTATACCGCCAAGCTGAGCGCTTACGGCACGTTGAAAAGTTCACTGGAAGCGTTTCAGACCGCCAACACCGCGCTGAATAAAGCCGACCTGTTTACAGCGACCAGCACGTCGAGCAGTACCACGGCATTCAGCGCCACCACTACCGGCAGCGCGATTGCCGGTAAATACACCATCAGCGTGTCGCAGCTGGCGCAGGCGCAAACCCTGACGACCAAAAACGCGCAGCCGGATACCAAAACGGCCATTGCCACGGCTGACAGCAAGATCACCTTTACCGCCGGTAACGGTAAAGATCCGGTGACCGTAGATATCAGCGCGGCAAACTCCTCGCTGACCGGCATTCGCGATGCGATTAACAAAGCTGACGCCGGCGTGACCGCCAGTATTATTAACGTCGGTAATGGTCAGTACCGTCTGTCCATCACCTCCACCGAAACCGGGGCGGACAACGCGGTCAGCATCAGCGTGAGCGGCGACAGCGCCCTGCAATCCTTTATGGGTTACAACGGCACCAGCACCGACGCCAGCAACGGCATGACAGAAAGCGTCACCGCGCAGAACGCCAAGCTGAAGGTGAATAACGTCGATATCGAAAACAGCAGCAACACCATCAGCGATGCGCTGGAAGATATCACCCTGAACCTGAACGATGTCACCACCGGTAACCAGACGCTGACGATCGCTAAAGATACATCGAAAGCGGAAACGGCGATGAAAGCCTGGGTGGATGCCTACAACACCCTTCAGGACAGCTTTGCATCATTAACCAAATATACGGCAGTTGATGCGGGTACAGATGCGCAGGACTCCAGCAACGGTGCCCTGCTCGGGGACAGCACGCTGCGTACTATTCAGACGCAGCTGAAAACCATGCTGGGCAACTCCGTCGGCGGAACCGCCTATAAAACGCTGTCTCAGGTCGGCATTACTTCAGATCCAAGCACGGGCAAGCTGGAGCTGGACAGCGACAAGCTGAAAAAAGCGCTGACGGATAACCCGTCTGCCGTGAAAGATTTGGTTGTGGGTGACGGTAAAACCACCGGGATCACTACCACCATGGCCACCCATCTGACTGACTGGCTTTCCAGTAAAGGCATTATCCAGGCGGCCAAAGATGGCGTCAGCAAAACGCTGAACAAGTTAACGGATCAATATAACGCCGTGAGCGAACGTATTGACGCGAGAGTGGCGCAGTACAAAGCCCAGTTTACCCAGCTGGACGTACTGATGACCTCGCTGAACAACACCAGCAGCTACCTGACGCAGCAGTTCGAAAATACGTCCAGCAACAAGTAGTAAACGCTAATCAGACCCGAGGGGGATAACATGTACGGCGCAAAAGGCACGCAAGCCTACGCAAAGATAGAAGTTGAAAGCGCGGTGATGAGCGCCAGCCAGCAGCAGCTGGTTATCATGCTATTTGATGGAGCCCTCAGCGCGCTGGTACGCGCGCGTCTGTTCCTGGCAGACGGTAATATCCCGGCAAAAGGGCTGGCGCTCTCAAAAGCCATCAACATTATCGAAAACGGGCTGAAGGTTGGCCTGGTGGAAAATAACGGTGATGAGCTTACGCAAAACCTGATTGCCCTTTATGCCTATATGGTACGTCGCCTCCTGCACGCCAATGTGAATAACGACGCCAGCGCCATCGAAGAGGTGGAAAACTTGCTGCGCAATATCGCTGACGGGTGGAAGGAGGTTGCCGGTACGCCACAACTGATGCAGGACGCCGTCTAATGAGTAACGCACCGCAACTTTATGCCCTTTATCAGCAACTCCTTGAGCAGAGCCAGTTGATGTTGCGACTGGCCCGGCAGGGACTATGGGATGATCTGATCATCTGTGAAACCGACTATGTTAATGCGGTGCACTCACTGGCTCGTCTCACTCAGGAAAGTGAACCTTCGATGCAGATTCAGGAGCAGCTTCGCCCGACGCTGCGGGTGATCCTGGACAACGAAGGCCAGGTAAAAACGTTGCTGCAAGCCAGAATGGATGAACTGGCGAAGCTGGTTGGGCAATCCTCCATCCAGAAAACCGTTCTCTCCACCTACGGTAACCAGGGCGGTCATGTCCTGGTTCCGCAAAGTAATAGCGATATTAATTAGCCATTTAACTGGCGGGCAAACGTAAACCGTTTCGTTCGCCAGGCATTTCTGCCAAACCTGCTCCATACTTGAGTTTCGCGACCTCATGGAGATGGTGCATGCGCAACCCAACACTTTTACAATGTTTTCACTGGTACTACCCCACCGGCGGTGAACTGTGGCGAGAAGTCACGGCATTAGCCCCCAACCTGAACGAAATCGGCATCAATATGGTCTGGTTACCGCCGGCATACAAAGGGGCATCCGGCGGCTATTCCGTCGGGTATGACTCTTATGACCTTTTCGACCTCGGTGAGTTTGACCAGAAAGGCAGCGTCGCCACCAAATACGGCGATAAAGCCCAGCTGCTGGAGGCCATCAACGCCTTAAAAAGCAACCAGATTGCGGTGCTTCTGGACGTGGTGGTCAACCATAAAATGGGGGCCGATGAAAAGGAACCCGTCCGCGTGCAGCGTGTGGATGCTCAGGATCGCACCCAAATCAGCGATGAGATCATCGAATGCGAAGCCTGGACGCGTTACACCTTCCCCGTTCGGGCCGGGCAGTATTCGCAATTCATCTGGGATTACAAATGCTTCAGCGGTATCGACCACATTGAAAACCCCAATGAGGACGGTATCTTCAAAATCGTGAACGACTACACCGGCGAAGGCTGGAACGATCAGGTCGACGACGAGATGGGCAATTTCGATTACCTGATGGGTGAAAATATTGATTTTCGCAACCATGCGGTGACGGAGGAGATCAAATACTGGGCGCGCTGGGTGATGGAGCAAACCCACTGCGACGGCTTCCGCCTGGACGCGGTAAAACACATCCCGGCCTGGTTCTATAAAGAGTGGATTGAGCACGTCCAGGAGGTGGCCCCGCAGCCGCTGTTTATTGTGGCGGAATACTGGTCTCACGAAGTGGATAAATTGCAGCACTACATCAATCAGGTGGACGGCAAAACCATGCTGTTTGATGCGCCGCTGCAAATGAAATTTCACGAAGCGTCACGCCAGGGACGCGACTACGATATGAGCCAGATTTTCACCGGTACGCTAGTGGAAGCCGATCCGTTCCATGCCGTGACCCTGGTAGCCAACCACGATACCCAACCCTTGCAGGCGCTGGAAGCCCCGGTTGAAGCCTGGTTCAAACCGCTGGCCTACGCGCTCATCCTGCTGCGTGAAAACGGCGTGCCGAGCGTGTTCTATCCGGATCTTTTTGGCGCCAGCTATGACGACACCGGCGGGGATGGCGAGACGTATCACATTGATATGCCAGTGATCGAGCAGCTCCACGAGCTGATCCTCGCCCGACAGCGCTTCGCCCACGGCGTGCAGACGCTCTTTTTCGACCATCCAAACTGCATTGCCTTCAGCCGCAGCGGAACGGAGGATAACCCTGGCTGCGTGGTGGTGCTGTCGAACGGTGATGACGGCGAGAAGACCATCTGTCTCGGTGAGAATTACGGCAATAAAAACTGGCGTGATTTTTTGGGCAATCGCGAGGAAACCGTGACCACGGCGGCGGATGGCGAAGGGACGTTCTTCTGTAACGGGGGAAGCGTCAGCGTCTGGGTGATTGAGGACGCGCTGTAGTGCTGGGAAAGTGCGGCCTGATGCCCTCACCCCGACCCTCTCCCACCGGGAGAGGGAGCAAACCCTAAAAACGGCAATATGATTGCCGTTTTGCTTTTACCGCTACGGAAGCTTACTCTCCAGCGGATTCTTGCTCAGGTAATCTGCGCATTCCACTGTTGGACGGTCAACCTTGTACAGTTCCATACCGTCATACTCCAGCGCCGCCCCATCACGCTCCAGCGGATAGACATCCAGCTTACGCGTCACGTTGTAATAATCATCTGAACGCAGCATGATCTTACCCGGCACCGCGATAACGCGCTGCCACTGACGGCAATCCAGCGTATCCCCCTCTGGCGTCACCACCAGCGTGGCGATCGCTTCCGGGCTCACCATCGCGCTCTGCGGCCCTTTCGACTGCCAGTAACCTGCCAGTTGCGAAGGTACCGGGTGCTTAATCACTTCCTGGTAGTTATCGACCTGAACACATCCCGCTAACGTCAGCATCGCAGCCACAATTGCTACTTTTTTCATCATCTTTCCTGCATGCGAAGAAAAAAATATTGTGGCATTAAAGCCATCAGGCTGCCAGCGTAAGATAGGTATTGATTAAACCTGCATCCCCATCACTTCCTGGTATGCCGACACCAGCTTGTTACGCACCTGCAACCCCATCTGCAATGACACCGACGCTTTTTGCAGATCGGCCATCACATCGTTGAGCGCCACGCCGGGTTCGCCAAGGGTAAATCTCTCAGCCTGGGTACGGGCCGCGTTTTGCTTGTCGCTGATCCGGTCCAGCGCCGCATGCAGTTGACCGGCGAAGCTAACGCCCGGCGGCTGGTCAGCCACGCTCTGATTACGGGCGGTCATCGCCGTTGCCTGTAACTGACTGAGTACCCCTTCAATGCCCTGTATAGCCATGACTCTCCCCTGGATGGTTTTTTACGAGGTCAAGACTAACAGCTTGTCAATAAGATAATGGCGGTAAATAGCGTTAAAAAACCAGGTTATTTGACGCATAGAAAATCCCGAATCATCAAATAATGGCAGGGCCATCAGTATGGAACTTTTGTCGTGTTTGCCGACCCGGGAGTCAGTTTTGTTTCTCTACACGAATAACGTAAACCACCAGGATTTAAGAGGTGCGCAATGAGTGCGACAGCAGCATCGACAGCGCCACAGAATAAATCACTCGAGTGGATGAACCGCCTTCGCGCCAACCCTAAGATCCCGTTGATTGTGGCAGGCGCTGCCGCCATTGCGATCGTTGTCGCGATGGTCTTATGGGCAAAAAGCCCGGATTACCGCACGCTCTACAGCAACCTTTCCGACCAGGATGGCGGTGCCATCGTCACCCAGTTAACCCAGATGAACATCCCGTATCGCTTTGCCGATAACGGTGGTGCGCTTGAAGTACCGGCAGATAAAGTGCACGAGCTTCGCCTGCGTCTCGCCCAGCAGGGGCTGCCAAAAGGCGGCGCGGTTGGGTTTGAGCTGCTGGATCAGGAAAAATTCGGCATCAGTCAGTTCAGCGAGCAGGTTAACTATCAGCGCGCACTGGAAGGTGAGCTGGCCCGTACGATTGAAACCTTAGGCCCGGTGAAAAGTGCCCGCGTGCACCTGGCGATGCCTAAGCCGTCCCTGTTTGTCCGTGAACAAAAGTCCCCTTCGGCCTCTGTGACCGTTAACCTCGAACCTGGCCGTGCGCTGGATGAAGGGCAGATCAGCGCCGTCACGCACCTGGTCTCCAGTGCGGTGGCCGGCCTGCCGCCGGGTAACGTTACGCTGGTGGATCAGAGTGGTCATCTGCTGACGCAGTCCAACACCGCAGGGCGCGATCTCAACGACGCTCAGCTGAAATACGCCGCGGATGTGGAAGGCCGTCTCCAGCGTCGCATCGAAGCGATTCTGGGCCCGGTGGTCGGCAGCAGCAACGTACACGCGCAGGTCACAGCGCAGATTGATTTCTCGAATAAAGAACAGACCGAAGAGCAGTACGCCCCGAACGGGGATGCCTCCCGCGCCGTGTTACGCTCGCGTCAGATCAATGAGACGGAACAGGTCGGCGGACAGTATCCTGGCGGTGTGCCGGGCGCGCTCTCTAACCAGCCAGCGCCTGCCAACGCCGCGCCAATCTCCACCCCGCCGGCAAACCCGCAGAACGGTCAGCAAACGAATCAGCAGACGACCTCGACCGCGAACAGTACCGGCCCGCGTAACAGCAGCCGTAACGAAACGACCAACTACGAAGTCGACCGGACTATCCGCCATACCAAACTGAACACGGGCGATATTCAGCGTCTCTCTGTTGCCGTGGTGGTGAACTACAAAACGCTGCCGGACGGTAAACCGCTGCCGCTCACAGCGGAGCAGATGAAGCAGATCGAAGATTTAACCCGCGAAGCGATGGGCTTCTCTGAAAAACGTGGCGATACCCTCAACGTTGTGAACTCACCGTTCAACCCGGTGGATGAGACCGGTGGCGAACTGCCGTTCTGGCAACAGCAGGCGTTCTTCGATCAGCTAATGTCCGCAGGCCGCTGGCTGCTGGTGCTGATTGTCGCGTGGCTGCTGTGGCGTAAGGGCGTTCGTCCTCAGCTACAGCGCCGTGCTGAAGCCGAGAAAGCCGCGCTGGAACAGAAGAACGCGCGTCCGGACGAGGAAGAAGCGGTTGAAGTTCGTCTCAGCAAAGATGAACAGATGCAGCAGCGCCGTGCTAACCAGCGTATGGGCGCAGAGGTGATGAGCCAGCGCATTCGCGAAATGTCAGATAACGATCCGCGCGTCGTCGCGCTGGTCATCCGCGGTTGGATGGGTAACGAACATGAGTAATACGCTTACAGGCACCGATAAAAGCGTCATCCTGCTGATGACCATTGGCGAAGATCGCGCGGCGGAAGTGTTTAAACACCTCTCCCAGCGAGAAGTGCAGATCCTCAGCGCGGCGATGGCCAACGTGCGCCAGATCTCCAACAAGCAGCTGACAGAAGTGCTGGCGGAGTTTGAGCAGGAAGCCGAGCAGTTTGCCGCGCTCAACGTCAACGCCAACGAATACCTGCGCTCCGTGCTGGTTAAGGCGCTGGGCGAAGAGCGCGCCGCCAGCCTGCTGGAAGATATTCTCGAAACGCGCGACACCGCCAGCGGGATCGAAACGCTCAACTTTATGGAGCCGCAAAGCGCCGCCGATCTTATTCGCGACGAGCACCCGCAGATTATCGCCACCATTCTGGTCCACCTCAAACGGGGTCAGGCGGCCGATATTCTGGCGCTGTTCGACGAGCGCCTGCGCCACGACGTGATGCTGCGTATCGCCACCTTCGGCGGCGTCCAGCCGGCCGCGCTGGCGGAGCTGACCGAAGTGCTGAACAACCTGCTCGACGGCCAGAACCTCAAGCGCAGCAAAATGGGTGGCGTGAGAACGGCAGCGGAAATCATCAACCTGATGAAAACGCAGCAGGAAGAGGCGGTTATTACGGCGGTACGCGAGTTCGACGGCGAGCTGGCGCAGAAAATTATCGACGAGATGTTCCTGTTCGAAAACCTGGTCGAAGTGGACGACCGCAGCATCCAGCGCCTGCTCCAGGAGGTGGACTCCGAATCGCTGCTTATCGCCCTCAAAGGCGCCGAGCAGCCGCTGCGCGAGAAATTCCTGCGCAACATGTCCCAGCGTGCGGCCGATATCCTGCGCGACGACCTGGCCAACCGTGGCCCGGTGCGTTTGTCTCAGGTGGAAAACGAACAGAAGGCGATCCTGCTTATTGTTCGTCGTCTGGCAGAAACCGGCGAGATGGTGATTGGCAGCGGAGACGACACCTATGTCTGATGAACTGTCGTGGAAGCGCTGGACGCCTGACGACCTCTCCCCTCCCACCGCAGAGTTCACCCCTGCCGTTGTGTCGTCCGACGAGGGCGACGCCGGGGCGGGCATCCCCGAGCTGAGTGAAGAGGAACAGCGCGCCCAGATGCTGGCCCAGATGCAAATGCAGGCGCACGAGCAGGGCTTCAACGCCGGGATGAACGAAGGCCGTCAGACCGGGCAAGCACAGGGTTATCAGGAAGGGCTGGCGAAAGGTTTAGAGCAGGGCATCGAGCAGGCGCGCCAGCAGCAGGCGCCGCTGCATGCCCGCATGCAGCAACTGGTGAGCGAGTTTCAGCACACGCTGGATGCGCTCGACAGCGTGATTGCCTCGCGCCTGATGCAGATGGCGCTGGAGGCGGCCCGTCAGGTGATCGGCCAGACGCCGGTAGTGGATAACGCCGCGCTGATTAAGCAGATCCAGGGGCTGCTCCAGCAGGAGCCGCTGTTCAGCGGCAAACCGCAGCTGCGCGTTCATCCTGATGATTTGCAGCGCGTGGAAGAGAGCCTCGGCGCGACGCTAAGCCTGCACGGCTGGCGGCTGCGCGGCGATCCGTCGCTCCATCACGGAGGCTGTAAGGTCTCGGCGGATGAGGGCGATCTGGATGCCAGCGTCGCGACCCGCTGGCAGGAACTGTGCCGCCTGGCGGCACCGGGAGTCGTCTGATGACCGCTCGCCTTACGCGCTGGCTTAACACGCTCGATAATTTTGAAACGAAGATGGCGCAGCTGCCATCCGTTCGTCGTTATGGACGCCTGACGCGCGCCACCGGTCTGGTCCTGGAAGCCACGGGGCTGCAACTTCCGCTCGGCGCCACCTGCGTGATTGAGCGTCAGGACGGGGGGGAGACGCGTGAAGTGGAAAGCGAAGTGGTCGGGTTCAACGGTCAGCGCCTGTTTCTGATGCCCCTTGAAGAAGTGGAAGGGATTTTGCCCGGCGCCCGCGTCTACGCGAAAAACATCAGCGGTGACGGCCTGCAAAGCGGCAAACAGCTCCCGCTCGGTCCGGCGCTGCTGGGCCGCGTGCTGGACGGAAGCGGCAAACCGCTCGATGGCCTGCCCTCCCCTGATACCACCGAAACCGGCGCGCTGATCACCCAACCCTTCAACCCGCTGCAACGCACGCCAATCGAGCACGTACTGGATACCGGCGTGCGGCCGATTAACGCCCTGCTCACCGTGGGACGCGGCCAGCGTATGGGGCTGTTTGCCGGCTCCGGCGTGGGTAAATCGGTCCTGCTCGGCATGATGGCGCGTTATACCCAGGCGGACGTTATCGTGGTTGGCCTGATTGGTGAGCGTGGTCGCGAAGTCAAAGATTTCATCGAAAACATTCTGGGTGCGGAGGGCCGCGCCCGTTCGGTGGTGATCGCCGCGCCTGCGGACGTGTCGCCGCTACTGCGTATGCAGGGTGCCGCCTACGCCACGCGTATTGCGGAAGATTTCCGCGACCGGGGCCAGCACGTGCTGCTGATTATGGACTCCCTGACCCGCTACGCGATGGCGCAGCGTGAGATTGCGCTGGCCATCGGCGAGCCGCCCGCGACCAAAGGCTACCCGCCGTCGGTCTTCGCCAAGCTCCCGGCGTTGGTTGAGCGCGCGGGGAACGGCATCAGCGGCGGCGGCTCCATCACCGCGTTCTATACGGTACTGACCGAAGGCGATGACCAGCAGGACCCGATTGCCGACTCCGCGCGCGCGATCCTCGACGGCCATATCGTGCTGTCGCGCCGTCTGGCCGAAGCCGGGCACTATCCGGCAATTGATATTGAAGCCTCGATCAGCCGTGCGATGACGGCCTTGATCACCGAGCAACACTACGCCCGCGTGCGTAACTTCAAACAACTGCTCTCCAGCTTCCAGCGCAACCGCGATCTGGTAAGCGTCGGGGCGTACGCCAAAGGCAGCGACCCGATGCTCGATAAAGCGATTGCCCTGTGGCCGCAGCTGGAGGCATTTCTGCAACAGGGTATTTTTGAACGCGCCGACTGGGAAGATTCCCTCCAGGCACTGGAGCTGATTTTCCCGCAGGTGTAACACAGGTGGAGGGCGAAGGTCATGGCGCAGAACAGCGCGTTATCAACGCTGAAAGATCTGGCTGAAAAAGAAGTTGATGATGCCGCATTGCAGCTTGGCGCAATGCGACGCGGGTGCCAGCAGGCTGAAGAACAGTTGAAGATGTTAATCGACTATCAGCATGAATATCGCACCAACCTTAACACCGACATGGCGCAAGGCATTGGTAGCCAGCGCTGGATTAACTATCAGCAGTTTATCCAGACGCTGGAAAAGGCGATTGAGCAGCATCGCCAGCAGCTCAACCAGTGGACGCAAAAAGTCGATACCGCGCTGAATTTCTGGCGCGAGAAAAAACAGCGGTTGCAGGCCTGGCAAACCTTACAGGACCGACAGATTGCAGCCTCGACCCTGGCGGAAAACCGTCTGGATCAGAAAAAAATGGATGAGTTTGCCCAGCGCGCATCAATGAGGAAACCAGAATGATCACACTGCAACAACTGCTGATGACCGACAGCGACCCGTCCGGCGGCACGCTGACCGGGAAAGGCGCTGAGGGCGCGCAAGATTTTCTTTCTCTGCTGGCGGGCGCGCTGACCGAGACCACCGGCAAAGGCAAAGATGCCCCGCTGACGCTGGCGGATCTGAAAGCGGCGGGCAACAAGCTGTCGACAGCGGCAAAGGAAAAAAACGGTGATACCACGCTCCAGGCCAAAATCGCCGAACTGCTCTCCCGTCAGGAGACCCTGACTGGTGAAGATACCGCCGTCTCCCTGCAAAGCCTCGTCTCCGGCCTGAAACCCGCCGCGAATACGGATGCGCTGAAGGCGCTGACCCAGCCGGAGGCGAAAACAAACAGCGAGACCACGACTGAAGAAGAGGAGCTGGCCGGGTTAAGCGCGCTGATGGCGATGTTACCGCACCAGCAGACCACCATCCCGGTAGCGACGCAGCCTGCGAGCACCGGGGAGATCGCCCCCCGTGCCGCCCTCCCCTCTGCGCTAGCCCAGACGGACAACGGCCAGCATCAGCCGCTTAGCCATGCGTTAACGGGTCAGGAAAAAATGCCGGTTCAGGACAGCGACACATCGTTGCCCGCCACGGCAGCCGTTACGCCAGCCGTCGCCGCCGTCGCAGAGAAGCAGGACGTAGCGAGCGCGGCGTCGTCTGCCGCCAGCCCAACCGCGACGCTGGCACCGATCGTCAGTCACCTGGCGCCTTCACAGCCTGCCGCTACCGTTGCGACAGCGCCGGTGTTAAGCCAGCCGCTGGGCACGCACGAATGGCAGCAGAATCTGAGCCAGCACATCACCCTGTTCACAAAGCAGGGACAGCAGACCGCAGAGCTGCGTCTGCACCCGGAAGATCTGGGTCAGGTGCAAATTTCGCTTAAGCTGGATGACAACCAGGCGCAGTTGCAGATGGTTTCGCCCCACAGCCACGTCCGCGCGGCGCTGGAAGCGGCCCTGCCGATCCTGCGCACGCAGCTTGCGGAAAACGGCATTCAGCTTTCCCAAAGCAGCGTCAGCAGCGAGGGCTTTGCCGGGCAACAGCAGTCCTCATCCGGGCAGCAACAGCACACTTCGCGTTCCGGCCAGCATGGCGGGTTTAACGATGAGAGTGAAGAGTTATTGCCTGCCCCTGCCGCCCTGCAATCCGCCGCGCGCGGCAGCCGTGCCGTAGACATCTTTGCCTAAACGCCAGAGGTAACGTGATTATCCCCGTCTTTTCCACGCTTTGACCTAAGCCGGACACGGGATAATCACCGTATTAAGCTGTACCGAAACAGGAAGCTCGTATCAGATGACAGACTCCGCTATCACCAAAAAAAGCAAGCGTTCCATCTGGATCCCGCTGCTGGTGTTGATTACCCTCGCGGCCTGCGCCACCGCAGGCTACAGTTACTGGCGTATGCAGCAGGAACCCTCCAGCGCGGCCGCCAAAGCTGAAGCGCCGCCTCCACCGGCGCCGGTCTTCTACCCGCTGGATACGTTCACCGTGAACCTGGGCGATGCGGATCGCGTGCTTTACGTGGGTATTACGCTGCGTCTGAAAGATGAAGCGACCCGTGCACGCCTGAACGACTACCTGCCAGAAGTGCGTAGCCGTCTGCTGCTGCTGTTTTCTCGTCAGGATGCCTCCGCGCTCGCCACCGATGTGGGCAAGCAAAAGCTGGTCGATGCCATTAAACAGACGCTGGCGACCCCGCTGGTAAACGGCCAACCTAAGCAGGAAGTCACTGACGTTCTGTATACAGCCTTCATTCTGCGGTAACGACATGGGCGACAGTATTCTTTCTCAGGCAGAAATCGATGCGCTGCTCAACGGCGACAGCGATAAAAGTGACGAACCGAAGCCGGGTCTGACCGGCGATGATAATATTCGTCCCTACGATCCCAATACCCAGCGTCGCGTGGTGCGCGAGCGTTTACAGGCGCTGGAGATCATCAACGAACGTTTCGCACGTCAGTTCCGTATGGGGTTGTTTAACCTGCTGCGTCGTAGCCCGGATATCACCGTCGGTGCGATCCGCATTCAGCCGTATCATGAGTTTGCCCGCAACCTGCCGGTGCCAACCAACCTTAACCTGATCCATCTGAAACCGCTGCGCGGTACCGGTCTGGTTGTGTTCTCGCCAAGCCTGGTGTTCATCGCGGTGGATAACCTGTTCGGTGGCGATGGCCGTTTCCCGACCAAAGTGGAAGGCCGCGAGTTTACCCATACCGAACAGCGTGTGATTAACCGCATGCTGAAGCTTGCGCTGGAATCCTACAGCGACGCGTGGAAAGCGATTAACCCGCTGGAAGTCGAGTACGTGCGTTCCGAGATGCAGGTGAAGTTTACCAACATCACCACCTCCCCGAATGACATCGTCGTGAACACCCCGTTCCACGTCGAGATCGGCAACCTGACGGGCGAGTTCAACATCTGCCTGCCGTTCAGCATGATTGAACCGCTGCGCGAACTGCTGGTGAACCCGCCGCTGGAGAACTCACGTCACGAAGATCAGAACTGGCGTGAAAACCTGGTGCGTCAGGTGCAGCATTCGCAGCTGGAGCTGGTGGCCAACTTCGCCGACATCTCCATGCGGTTATCGCAGATCCTGAAATTACAACCCGGCGACGTTTTGCCGATAGATAAACCCGACCGCATTATTGCCCATGTGGATGGCGTACCCGTGCTGACAAGCCAGTACGGCACGATTAACGGCCAGTATGCGTTACGCGTTGAGCACTTGATCAACCCGATTTTGAATTCGCTGAATGAGGAACAGCCCAAATGAGTGACATGAACAATCCGTCCGATGAAAACAGCGGAGCACTGGACGATCTGTGGGCTGACGCGTTAAACGAGCAGAAAACGACGCCGACGAAAAGCGCGGCAGACGCGGTCTTTCAGCAGTTAGGCGGCGGCGACGTCAGCGGCACGTTGCAGGACATCGACCTGATTATGGACATTCCGGTCAAGCTGACCGTTGAGCTGGGTCGCACCCGCATGACCATTAAAGAGCTGCTGCGCCTGACGCAGGGTTCCGTGGTGGCGCTTGACGGTTTAGCGGGTGAGCCGCTGGATATTCTGATCAACGGCTACCTGATTGCACAGGGCGAAGTAGTGGTGGTGGCCGATAAATACGGCGTACGTATCACCGACATCATTACCCCTTCCGAACGCATGCGTCGTCTGAGTCGTTAAGTATGAAAACCCAGGCAACACTGTCCGCGCCCTCCGCCGTACCCGGCTCACCGCTGCTCCAGGTGAGCGGCGCGCTGTTCGGTATTATTGCCTTTATCCTTATCGCCGCCTGGCTGGCAAAGCGTTTCGGTCTGGCGGGGAAAACGGCCGGTACCCGCGGGTTGAAGGTCAGCGCCAGCACACCGCTAGGACCGCGCGAGCGCGTGGTCATTGTGGAGGTGGAAGATGCACGACTGGTGCTGGGCGTGACCGCCTCCAGCATTAACGTCCTTCACACGCTCCCCCCTGCGCCTGTCACGGTGGAGGCTAACGCCCAGGCCCCTGCGGATTTCCAGTCCGTAATGAAGAGTTTGCTCAAGCGTCCCGGGAGATCCTGATGCGCCGTTTGTTATTCCTTACGCTGACAGGCCTGGGCCTGTTCGCGCCCTCTGTGTATGCGCAACTGCCGGGGCTGGTTTCCACGCCGCTGGCGAACGGTGGACAAAGCTGGTCCCTGTCCGTGCAGACGCTGGTATTCATCACCTCGCTGACCTTTATCCCGGCGATCCTGCTAATGATGACCAGCTTCACCCGCATCATCATTGTGTTTGGCCTGCTGCGCAACGCGCTCGGCACGCCGTCCGCGCCGCCCAATCAGGTGCTGCTGGGTTTAGCCCTGTTCCTGACCTTTTTCATTATGTCGCCGGTTATCGACAAGATTTACACCGAGGCCTACCAGCCGTTCAGCGAAGATAAAATTTCCATGCAGGTTGCCCTGGAAAAGGGCGCGCAGCCATTACGTGAATTTATGCTTCGCCAGACGCGCGAAGCGGATCTGGCCCTGTTTGCCCGTCTCGCTAACACGGGTGAGTTACAGGGGCCGGAAGCGGTGCCGATGCGCATTCTGCTCCCGGCGTATGTGACCAGTGAGCTCAAAACGGCGTTCCAGATTGGCTTCACCATTTTCATTCCGTTCCTGATTATTGACCTGGTGATCGCCAGCGTCCTGATGGCGCTCGGGATGATGATGGTCCCACCCGCAACCATTGCCCTGCCCTTTAAGATCATGCTGTTCGTGCTGGTCGACGGTTGGCAGCTGCTGGTCAGCTCGCTGGCGCAGAGTTTCTACAGTTGAGGAGCGCGCAATGACGCCTGAGTCGGTCATGATGATGGGCACGGAGGCGATGAAAGTCGCGATTGCCGTCGCCGCGCCCCTGCTGCTGGTTGCGCTGGTCACCGGTCTGATTATCAGTATTCTCCAGGCCGCCACGCAGATTAACGAAATGACCCTGTCGTTCATCCCGAAGATCATTGCCGTCTTCGTGGCGATTATCGTTGCCGGGCCATGGATGCTCAATTTGCTGCTGGACTATATGCGCAACCTGTTCACCAATCTGCCTTACATCATCGGCTGACGGACGATGCTGCATTTCACCAGCGATCAGTTTGTTCAGTGGCTCGGGATCTATTTCTGGCCGATGCTGCGCATCATGGCGCTGATCTCCACCGCCCCCATACTCAGTGAAAAGTCGGTGCCTAAACGCGTCAAAATTGGGCTGGGCATCGTTATCACCATTATCGTTGCCCCTACCCTGCCAGCGGTGGATATCCCGATCTTTTCCCCGAATGCGATCTGGATTGCCCTGCAACAGGTGATGATTGGCGTGGCGGTCGGGTTTACGATGCAGCTCGCCTTCGCCGCGGTACGAACGGCGGGTGAACTTATCGGTTTGCAGATGGGCCTGTCTTTCGCGACGTTCGTTGACCCGGGCAGCCACCTGAATATGCCCGTGCTGGCGCGTATTATCGACCTGCTGGCGATGCTGTTGTTTCTCTCGTTCAACGGCCACCTGTGGCTCATCTCGATGCTGGTGGACACCTTCCACACGCTGCCGATTGGCGACAACCCGGTAAACAGCAACGCGTTTCTGGCGCTGGTGCGGGCTGCCGGGCTGATCTTCCTCAACGGGCTGATGCTGGCGCTGCCGATCATTACCCTGCTGCTCACCGTTAACCTCGCATTAGGTTTACTCAACCGAATGGCTCCGCAGCTGTCGGTATTCGTCATCGGCTTTCCGGTGACTTTGACGGTTGGCCTTTTATTAATGTCATTATTGATGCCACTTATCGCCCCCTTCTGCGAGCATTTATTCAGCGAGATATTCAATCTGTTAGCGGATATTGTCAGCGAACTTCCACGCAAATAATAACCCGCAGTGTTTGCAATGTCTTTCTGAGGATATTCCTAAAAATAATCTCGAAAAACATCTACCAGGATATATCTGACGCGGTTTAAATGTTTCTAACCACCTCACAATACTTAATATTTACTTTACTTTAAGATGATTCCTGGCAAATTATACGTAACTTTACGGGATAGTGAGTTCGCCTGAAAGTCTTTGTCATGCTCACAGGTTTTATTAGATTTTTTCCATCCCGTATGGCTGTTTATGAGCTCTCAGGCAGGTGGTGAATTATCGTTACGCATTGAGTGAGGGTATGCCATGTCAACGATCATTATGGATTTATGCAGCTACACCCGGCTAGGGTTAACCGGGTACTTAGCAAGCAGAGGGGTAAGAAAGAGAGACATCAACGATGCACACACCGTTGAAGAACTCGCAGCCGCTTGTGACGCCCACAAGCCCGGCGTGGTGTTTATTAATGAGGACTGTTTCATTCACGACCCCGCTAACAGTCAGCACATTAAGCAGATCATTAATCAGCATCCTAAGACCCTGTTTATTGTTTTTATGGCGATCGCCAATATTCATTTCGATGAGTATTTGTTGGTGCGTAAAAACTTATTAATCAGTTCGAAATCGATTAAACCAGAGTCGCTTGATGACATCCTGGGCGATTATTTGAATAAAGAAGTTAAGAATGTAGGGGCGGTTAACTTACCCACCCTATCATTAAGCAGAACTGAATCAAGTATGCTAAGAATGTGGATGGCTGGACAAGGGACAATTCAGATCTCAGACCAGATGAATATCAAGGCAAAAACAGTATCGTCACACAAAGGAAATATTAAAAGGAAAATTAAAACGCATAATAAGCAAGTCATATACCATGTCGTACGCCTGACAGATAATGTGACGAATGGGATTTTCGTTAATATGCGCTAATTTGCACGGCCATGTTATACCCTACCTTGATCTCTGGCCTGGCCAGAGATTTTGCTTTTCAGTAGCCGGAGCCGGGGAGAAGACGCCCCCGACGCCGCCCTATTCCGCCGTTTCCACAAAGATCCCATCCGGGTGCCCCAGTTCGTTGAAGAACCAGATGCCGAGCGGGTAATCTTCCAGCGACACCAGATACATTGTGCCTTCATTAAACTCTTCTATAGCCAGCACCACGCCCGGGCGGCGCGGCCCACCGTCCGTTTTGACGGTTACCCGATCGTTGACCTTCATACATTCCTCCTGTGGTTTTGAGCCAGTGTAGAACAAATTGCATTGCCTGGCATCGCCACCTGGCGCGAATGGCGTTTTTGTGTGCGGTCTATACTTAACTGTTGAGACGATTAAATGAGGAACCCGCCATGAAGACCGACAAAGAGTACAGCGACACCATTAAGCGTGAGGTTGAAGTGGATGTCGATGCCCTGCTTGCCGCCATCAATGAAATCAGTGAGTCCGAAGTTCATCGCGCGGAGGATAATTCCGACCGTGTCGTGGTCAATGGTAGGGATTACCATACCTACCGTGAACTGGCTGAAGCATTCGAGCTGGATATCCATGACTTTAGCGTCTCGGAGACGAACCGCTAAGGCGAAAAAAATCCCGGTCATGGGGATGACCGGGATCAAACTTGCTTATGCAAGAAGCACTTGTAAATTCGTTACACCAGGAAATCTGATGCAGGTAAGACATTATCCCCAACGGAATAGTCTTACAAGCATATATTCTCTTAGCGAATATTATATTTTATACATGTGAATTTTGGTTATGAGTATAAACATGCGCCGCCTGTGGGTTTGTCGGGATCGTTTCCACTTCAACGGCGCGTCAATGCCTGTTTTTTTAAGATTTATCTTAGGTGAAATCATCACCCGGGAGACGTTATGCCTTCGTTTGAGGAGACTCTGCTTGTTTTTACCGACCTCGACGGCACGCTGTTAGATTTTCACACACTCGACTGGCAGCCTGCGGCCCCCTGGCTGGAAAAGTTAATGGATGAACAGGTACCGGTCATTCTGTGCAGCAGCAAAACCGCGTCCGAGATGGATGACATCCAGCAGGAGCTGGGGCTTGGCGGGTTGCCCTATATTGCGGAAAACGGCGCGGTGATCCAGCCTGACGTACGGTGGGAAAACGCCGCACGGTTCATCTCAGAAAAGAAGCATGACGATATCCGGCAGTGTATTGCCCGGGTACGCCAGGAGATGCATCTTAAATTCACCACCTTCGATGACGTGGACGAGCGCGTGGTCGCCGAATGGACTGGGCTGAGTCGTCCCCGCTCAGTGCTTGCGCGTAAACACGAGGCTTCCGTGACGCTGATCTGGCGTGACAGTGATGAACAAATGGAACGCTTTGCCGCCGAACTCGCCCGGCAGGGGCTGAAGATTGTCCAGGGAGCACGCTTCTGGCATATCCTGGATACCTGCTGCGGCAAAGACGTGGCGGTTCACTGGCTTGTGGACCAGTATCGCCTGCACGAGGGTTCCGAACCGACGACGCTGGGCCTGGGCGACGGCCCGAATGATGCCCCGCTGCTGGACAGCGTAGGCTTTGCCGTCGTGGTGAAAGGCTTCAACCGGGAGGGCGTCAGCCTTAAGAACAACGATCCCGCCCGGGTTTATCACACTCAGCACACCGGGCCGACCGGCTGGTGCGAGGGGCTTGATTACTTTTTGACGTGATCCTGCCAGATGACCCGGTTACGCCCGCGCTGTTTCGCCTCATACAGACGCGCATCGGCGGTGGATTGCAGATTTTCGAAGTGATAATTGCCCTTCTCCTGCGCGCCAGAGACGCCAAACGACGCACTTACGCGCAGGGTGGTACTTTTCTTAATCAGGATCTCTTTGCTGTCGATACGCTCGCGGATCTGCTCTGCGACTTCCGCCGCCTCTTCAAGCGTCATGCCCGGCAGCACCACACAGAACTCTTCGCCCCCGACGCGTCCGGCAATATCTTTAGTCCGGAGGGTGCTGGCAATCAGACCTGCGGCATGGGACAACACCTTATCACCCGCCTGATGCCCGAACCGATCATTGATGCTCTTGAAGCAATCAAGATCGATCTGAATGACCGAGAAAGGCAGCGACTGCTGTTCACACTGCTTCGCCAGCATTTTCGCCTGCTCGAACAGCGACCCACGATTATTCAGCCGGGTCAGAGGGTCGTGCCAGGCCTGCCATTGCAGCGAGTTCTGCATCGAATACATATTACTGACCATGCGCCGGATCACCAGCCATGAGATGAGCAGCATCGCGGTGAACAGCGCCCAAAGCAATGCCAGCACAATGCTGATGCTGCCGAAATCACCGCGCACCCCTTCATCCAGGGTGTGCACGCGCAGGACGATGCCATCAAAATGGTCGAGACGCTCCCAGCTCACAAAACGACTCCCCAGGCGAATGCCGCCTTCGGAATCCGATTCTATCGCGTGCGCTATCTGCGCTAATTCGCGCGCGTCAAAATGATTAACGTCCGCAGCAGTTGATTCAGACGTTGCAAGCTGAGTAAGCCGACTGCCATACAGTTGGTATTCCCCTTCCGGGTTATCGCCCACGGCTTCCACCAGCAGGCGACGCAGGGTGGCAAAGGTGAAATCCATCGCCACCACGCCATACCAGACGTGATTGTAATAAACCGGCACGCTGGCGGTGATCAGCGGCTTTTTGCCGACAAAGGTGGAAGGCGGCGAGATAAACCAGCGCACGGCACGCGCACGGTTTTCACGCTCGGACTGTTGGGTAAACCAGGGCTGAGTGACCAGATGGTAATAGCGCTGCACGATATCGCTGGAATTTCCCGGCGTATCCGTTTCCAGAAAGAATCCGGCGCGAGAGACATAAATCACGCGCTCTTCGTTGCGGGAAGGGCTGGATGCCAGACGCAGCAAATACCCCACTTCAAGCGCGGCGGACAGTTCATTATCAAGGTACTCATCATCACGGTTCAGAAGGGTCGTCTTTTCAACGAAGGCATCCGAAACACCGTTGATCGGTAACGTGCGCTGTTTATCAACCGCAATTTGCCAGCTGGGGGACGTGCGCAAATGCGCAAAACGCTTTACCGCATCATGCAGCACGCCAAACGCCAGCGGCGTTTCCAGCGCATCACGCATGCTGTGGCGAAAAAACAATATCTTATCGACGCTGAACTGAAGCTGTCTGTCCAGCGCACTGGCAACCGTTTCCAGATGGTTACGCTGGCTGGAGATATAAGCATCTTCCAGTACCACAACTTCGCGCCAGGTCAGGAGGGTGGAAAAGATCAGGACAACGATAAAACAGAAGTTAACAATCAAACGGGGATTGCTGCGCTTATGCAGCCACTGCAAAAAAGATTGTTTTACAACAAAGGTATCGTGCTGCACACACACTCCCTGATTGTCGCTCACCATCCGATATGATAAGTCTTCTGCCAGTAAAAACGCCCGGCAAGGCCGGGCGTTGTGTGATTAAGCCTTGTCGCGTTTTTGCCTTTTATTAGCAGGCTGAAGCTCGTCTTCGCGAAAAGCCTCCCGCTTAATGCCGTATCCATCATGCCACCGACACTCCACCATTCCGCTGGAATACCCGGTGACGATCATACCTGGACCACCATTTTTGGGCTTAACTTCATCACTGATCAAAAAGACCATACCTGCCTCCTGTATCAGGGTGAAACGTTTTCAATTTAGACGAGGAATGGTCTTTTTGCATCCGGGGTCAGCAATAATTAATGCGATTTCCCGCGTACTTTTTCAACCAGCTTAACAACGGCTACCACAATCAGACCGACGATAAAGCCCAGTACGAGGTTAAGCAGTGTGGGCAGAATTGCAGCAACTACCGCTCCCTGGCCTGACGCAAAATGTTCAATCATGTGATGCAGCGAAGCAACACCGTGCACGATAATTCCGCCGCCGACCAGGAACATCGCCAGGGTTCCCACCACCGACAAGGTTTTCATCAGCCACGGCGCCAGCACCAGCAGGCTTTTCCCAATGCCGCGCGCAATTGCGCTGGATTTTTTTTCCAGCCAGAAGCCGATATCGTCCAGCTTGACGATCAGCCCGACCAGGCCATAAACCCCTATCGTCACGAGGATCGCAATGCCGGACAGGATCAGCACCTGGTTCATCAGAGGGGCATCTGAGACGATCCCCAGCGTAATCGCCACAATCTCGGCCGAGAGGATAAAGTCCGTGCGGATCGCACCTTTGACCTTATCGCGTTCAAACGTTTTTGGATCCTGTGCGGCCAGCGCTTCCAGACGCTGCTGGCGCATTTCCGGGGTGTCTTTCTCTTTGCGTGCAGCGAACATATGCAACACTTTTTCGGCACCCTCGAAGCACAGGAACGCCCCGCCAATCATCAGCAGGGGCGTAATGGCCCAGGGTATAAAGGCGCTAATCAGCAGCGCCAGCGGAACGAGGATCACCTTGTTAATAAAGGACCCTTTCGCAACGCCCCACACCACCGGCAACTCACGGTTCGCCCGCACGCCGCTGACCTGCTGCGCGTTAAGCGACAAATCATCTCCCAGTACCCCGGCGGTCTTTTTCGCCGCCAGTTTTCCCATAACCGAAATGTCATCCAGCAAGGTGGCGATGTCGTCCAGTAATGTTAATAAGCTACTTCCTGCCAAAATCTCTTTCCTTCTTTTTTTGCTAATTAAGTGAATAGTATGGAACAAAACTCACCGCCCGGAAACTGGCACCTCGCGTCAACAAAAATTTCACATCAACAACACAATTAAAGCACTCGCCAGGCTGATAGTTTTGGCGTTAACTATGAGCGAACTTTTTATTTCGTCGTGAGGGACTATGCGTTTCCGGCATTTATTACCGCTCATTGGAGCACTCTTTTCCCTGTATATCATCTGGGGGTCCACCTATTTTGTCATTCGTATAGGCGTGGAAAGCTGGCCCCCGCTGATGATGGCCGGTATTCGTTTCCTTACGGCCGGCGTGCTGCTGATGGCGTTTTTATTGCTGCGCGGCCACAGACTACCGCCGCTGCGTCCCCTGCTTAACGCCGCCCTGATTGGCCTGCTGCTGCTGGCGGTGGGCAATGGCGCGGTAACCGTCGCCGAACACCAGAACGTGCCGTCGGGCATCGCCGCAGTGGTCGTCGCAACCGTGCCGCTGTTTACGCTCTGCTTTAGTCGCCTCTTCGGGATCCGCACCCGTAAGCTCGAATGGCTGGGCATCGCGATTGGGCTTGTGGGTATCATCCTGCTGAACAGCGGCGGTAACCTGAGCGGGAACCCCTGGGCTGCCGTTCTGATCATGATCGGCTCCATGAGCTGGGCCTTCGGCTCGGTCTACGGTTCACGCATCGAGCTGCCCTCCGGGATGATGGCAGGTGCGATTGAGATGCTCGCGGCGGGCATTGTGCTGCTGATGGCCTCCGCGTTGACGGGTGAAAAACTGACGGCGATGCCAGACCTTTCAGGTTTCCTGGCCGTCGGGTATCTGGCGCTGTTTGGCTCGATTATCGCCATCAACGCCTATATGTACCTGATTCGCAACGTCTCACCGGCGGTTGCCACCAGCTACGCCTACGTTAACCCGGTGGTTGCCGTGCTGCTGGGTACCGGTTTTGCGGGCGAAGTGCTGTCGACGATTGAATGGCTGGCGCTGGGTGTGATTGTCTTTGCCGTGGTACTGGTCACGCTGGGTAAATATTTGCTGCCCGCGAAACCGATTGTCACGAGGTGTGAGGTGGAGAAACCGTGATCGGGTGAATGCCCTGGGTATCGATCTGCGCGGCCTGACCGCCGCCGCAGATCCACTCTTCCAGCCGCTCCGTCAGTTCCACGTCATTCAGCTTCATTCTTCCGCGCAGCGCGCACTCCCAGACAATCAGCACCCGCCAGCCCTGAGCGTAAAGCTGCGAAACATCGCGTTTATCACGCTCGACGTTCCTGCCAATCTTCTCCAGCCAGAAGTCGGTGCGTGTCGCCGGGACTTTAAACAGATAGCAGTCGTGATGATGCCAGAAACAGCCGTGGGTAAAGATGATGCACTGGTACGCGTCGATGACGAAATCAGGACGCCCGGCAAGCGTGGCATCCTGAACCCTGAATTCAAACCCGGCGGCGGTCAGAAGGCCCGCGATCCGTTTTTCAATCGCGGTATCACGCGTGCCGATGGCACGCATGTTTTTACTGCGCGTGGCCTTATTGTGAACGTCCGCCATTGACGGCCTCGCTCTGACGAAGCTGAACGGCCTTGCTGATGCGTGAGGCCAGCAGTTTAGCTACCGCGGCAAAGGCTGGCACCACCACCGAGTTGCCAAACTGACGATAGGCCTGGGTATCCGACACCGGGATGCGAAAACTGTAGCCCTGCGGCGTCTCAAAGCCCATTAAGCGGGCGCACTCGCGCGGCGTTAAGCGCCGCGGTCGGTGCTGTTGGTTCTGGGGATCGTCAAAATCTTTTTCGCCCAGCGCCTTATCCCAGCCGCGATCGATAAGAATTTCCGCACCATCTTTGTAATAGCGCGCCGACAGCGTACGCGTCACGCTGTCAGGATTAAGCGGATTGACCATGCCAAACCCAAAGCCATTGCCTTTGGCCTGATGCTTTTTGGCATAGCGATAGAGGTATTTCCACAGCACCGGGGTCAGAATGAATTTCGCATCGACGGCGGGCTCCAGCAGATCGGCCACCGTCGGGCGGCGCGCCGGATACAGCGAGGGCAAATCACGCAGCGTAAAATCGCCTTTCAGATTGAGATCGCGGCGGAAGCCCACCAGCACGATGCGTTCGCGGTGCTGCGGCAGGAAGTGTTTGCCGTCGATAATTTTCGGATCGTCCGGCCCCATGTCCTCTGCATCCGCCACGTCATAACCCAGTTCATCCAGCGTTTGCATGATAATGCGGAAGGTTTTGCCGCCGTCATGACTCTTTAAATTCTTGACGTTCTCCAGCACAAAAATTGCCGGGCGGCGGGCATCAATGATCCGGGCAACATCAAAGAACAGTGTGCCCTGCGTATCGCAGGCAAAGCCGTGTGCGCGTCCCAGCGCGTTCTTCTTCGACACGCCAGCCAGCGAGAACGGCTGACACGGAAAGCCCGCCAGCAGCACATCGTGCGCCGGAATGGTATTGCGAATGTGTTCGGCGGCCTCTTCATCGCTGACGCCGGTTTTGTGGCTCAGCGTGACATCCCGAATATCCGCGTTGAACTGGTGCGCGTCGGGATCGCAATACCAGTTGGCTTTATAGGTACGGACGGCATGTTTGTTCCATTCACTGGTGAATACACACTGCCCGCCAATAGCTTCAAAGCCATGGCGAATGCCGCCGATACCGGCAAAGAGATCGATAAAGCGAAAGGCATAATTTGGATGCGCAGCAGGCGGACGCGGCAGCAAATTTTGCAGATAGCGGAACTCACCGTCGCTCAGGCGGTGCCCTGCCCTGTCGCTTATCAGCAGCCGCTTGAGTATCGCCGGGCTCCAGTGGCTCTCGCCATGGGCCACCAGCTGGTTTGCCAGCGTTTTAGCATCATACATTTCCAGCAGCTGACGCAGGAGTGCCTGCACGGCTGCCGTTGATTTCTCAACCCGCTCAGGCGCGGGCACAGTCACTGATCGATTTTCCTGCATTCTCTTAACCGGACAATAAAAACAGAAAACAGAGTACCACAGTTCAGGATCGCACACTGCGACGGAAATGGGTCAATATCTGGCTGTCGGTTCCGAGGTAATCGCCCTGTAATTCGGCACTCAGCTTCGCCATAAACTGGATCAGAAAATCGGCATTGTGACGCGCAAGTTCGCGCCCCCGCGCGGTTTGCATGGTGTCAGGCAGGCGCAGGAGTTTGGTCTGAAAGTGGTCGAGCGCGAAGGCTTTATCATCCAGCGCTCGTGTTCCGGCGAACGGGTCGTCGGCATCAAACAGCGCGGCGCCCAGCGCACCGGAGACGGCAAAGACGCGCGCCAGGCCGATAGCGCCTAACGCCTCCAGCCGGTCGGCATCCTGCACAATTTTGGCCTCCAGGCTTTGCGGCGCGATACCGGCACTGAAGCTGTGCGCTTCAATAGCATGCTCAACGGCTGCATAACGATCCGGCGGAAAATCAGGAAAGTCGCGACTGAGGATCTCGCGCGTTTTTCGCGCTGCCAGCCGCGAGGAGTGGCTACGTTCCGGGTGATTTTTCGGCAGGCTGACAATGTCATGGAAGTAGCATGCGGTCAGCACAACCAGCGGATCGCTATCCTCGTCAGCCATAATACCCTGCGCCGTCATCCAGACGCGGTGAAAATGGGCGATATCGTGCGCCGCATCATCAGTAAAATGATTTTCGTCGAGCCAGCGCTCAAAACGGTGTTGCCACTGCGCAAGTTCCATCATCCTGTCCTGTTGCTCAAAAGTGAGTGAATTATAATACACCCGAATTAAAATCCTTTATAAATAGAATTACGAAATACTTAATAATAATTACCCGCTATATTTTCAATGAATTAATTCATATGAAAAATAAAGAGATAAAACGAAATATTTTGTAATATTTTCACCACTTTAATTACATTTATTTTTGAACCTAAATAATAATCCATAGAATAGTATCAGCCATGTAGTTACGGAGGGTAATTACATATATTCAGACAATTTATATTTAAAGGGAATATATAATGAAAAGAAAAGTTCTGGCAATTCTTGTACCCGCGTTATTAATGGCTGGCGCAGTTAATGCGGCGGAAATGTATAACAAGAATGGCAACAAAGTTGACCTGTACGGTAAGGTTGATGCGCGTCATACCTTCTCCGACAACCCAGGCGACGACGGCGATGAAACCTATGTACAGGTGGGTTTCAAAGGCGAAACGCAGATCACGAACGACCTGACAGGTTATGGCCAGTGGGAATATAAAACCTACGCTAACGACACCGAAGGCGCAGGGGATAAATCTTTCAACCGTCTGGCATTCGCTGGCCTGAAATATGGCGACTACGGCTCATTTGATTACGGCCGTAATTACGGCGTCGTGTATGACGTTGAAGCCTGGACCGATATGCTGCCGGTATTTGGTGGAGATTCTTACACCTGGACGGATAACTATATGGTTGGCCGTACTAACGGTGTGGCGACCTACCGTAACAATGATTTCTTTGGTCTGGTCGACGGCCTGAACTTTGCGCTGCAATATCAGGGAAATAATGAAGGTGGACCAAACGAAAATCAGGAAGGCACCAAAAACGGCCATGATGACGTTCGTTTCCAGAACGGCGACGGCTTCGGTATGTCTACCACCTATGACTTCGATTTCGGCCTGACGCTGGGTGCGGCTTATTCTTCCTCTGACCGTACTAACGACCAGGTCGCTTACGGCGCTGGCACCTATAACCGCTTCAGCAAATATGCTGGCGGTGAACGTGCGGAAGCGTGGACAATCGGTGCTAAATACGATGCTAATGATGTCTACCTGGCCATGATGTATGCGGAAACCCGTAACATGACTCCGTACGGCAACGATGGCATCGCCAACAAAACACAGAACTTTGAAGCCGTAGCGCAGTACCAGTTTGACTTCGGTCTGCGTCCATCCCTGGCGTGGGTCTATTCTAAAGGCATCGATTTGGGCGGTAACGATTATCACCCAGGCAATGGCTATGACTATGTAGACCAGGATCTGGTTAACTACATCGACGTGGGCATGACCTACAGCTTCAACAAAAACTTCTCCACCTACGTTGATTATAAAATCAACCTGCTGGACGAAGATGATGCCTTCTACAATGACAACGGTATTGCTACCGATGACATCGTAGGCGTAGGCATGACCTACCAGTTCTAATTCCCATCAATATTAAAGCCCGCGATGCGGGCTTTTTTTATTTGACGCTGAAATGTTATGGCGCTTCCTGCAAGGCCAGGCGAACAAACCCGTTATTCTGCGCCAGCAATTCGTGCGCTTTCCAGGCATCCAGCCCCGTCAGCACCATCAGTACCGCCGTTTTGCACTGGTGGTTGCAGCTTTCCAGCGCGGCCTTCGCCTGCGCCCGGCTACATCCCCCCGCTTCCATCACAATGGCAATTTGTCGTTCGGCCCATCTGGTATTGCTTGCCTCCAGATCAACGCGCAGGTTGCTGTACACCCGTCCGGAACGTACCGCCAGACCGGTGGTGATCATATGCAGGATCATGCTTTGCGCAATGCCTGCTTTAGCGTTGGTATACCCGGCCACCACATCCGCGCCCAGATCGGGGGCAATGACCATGCTCGCCAGCTGCGCCGCTTCACTTTGCGCATCCTCCGTAATGATCGCAACCGTTGAGCCCAGAGACCACGCATGACGCATCGCGCCCCATACCCATGGGGTTTTGCCGCTGACGGACAGCGCCAGCATCATGTCATGCTCGCCAAATTCTATCGTCTGAAGGTCGGCAACGCCGCGCGCGTAGCTACCGGCGTGATCGCCTGCTGTCATCGCAATGACGGGATGTTTTCCCGGCGCAAACGCTTCTGCCGCCTGTTCAGCCACGCGTCCGGACGCGCCCGCGCCGGTCAGTACCAGACGTCCGCCGTGGCTAAGCGTCGCCGCCGCGTTATCCACCACGCGGGCCAGCATACTTAAGTGAGGGGTAAGTGCAGAAGAGATTTGCGCGTCATCCTGGTGTATGACGTTAAGCATATCCAGCGTCGATAATCTGTCGATGTTCGTGGTGCTGGCGTGCCGTCTTTCCCTGGCCGTACCGGTAAGCATAATGCTCATAAACTGCCTCCTTATTATGAGTACCCTCACACTATAAAGTGTTTTATATAGGTCACCTGAGAGGAGGCTCACGAAACGCCTCTCTTTACATGGCTTTATGAAACGCCCGTCATCAGCGATAATTAGCCCTTTCTTATTCATCGCGGAGTGTTAATGAGCGATTTGCAGCCCTTCCCCCCGACGCGCAAGCGCCCTATGAAGCTGAATACGCTGGTTACGCTGATGGTGTGCGCGATTATCGGCTCGGTGCTGCTGGTGGTCTTCGCGCTGTACTCTGTGCAGATCACCCGCGCCACGCGCGATGACGTGAAAGATACCGCGCTGGGTATCGCCCGGACGCTGGCCGACAGCCCGGAGATCAAGCGTGGCCTGATGGAATCGCCGCAGGCTGGCATCATCCAGCCGATTGCCGAGGCGGTGACGAAGCGCAACGACCTGCTGTTTACCGTGGTCACCGACCTGCGTGGGATCCGCTATTCCCATCCAAACGAAGCGCTGTTAGGTTTGCATTTTATTGGCGACGATCTGACGCCCGCCCTGGAAGGGAAAGAGAATGTCTCCGTTAACCGCGGCGCGCTCGCGGAAGCGCTGCGCGTCTTTACGCCCGTGTATGACGACCAGCACGACCAGATCGGCGTGGTGGTGGTGGGTATTTCGCTGAATAAAGTTGAAGATCAGATTGCCCGCGGGCGGCTCAACGCCGTGTGGACCATCTTATTCAGCGTTCTGATGAGCTCAGTGGCGATCTGGGGTCTGGTCCGGGTTCTGAAACGTATCCTCTTTGGGCTGGAGCCTTACGAAATCTCAGCCCTCTTTGAGCAGCGCCAGGCCATGTTGCAGTCCCTGCGCGAAGGCGTGATGGCCGTGGATATGCACGGGCGCGTGACGATGATTAACCACACCGCCAGAGAAATATTACTCCTGACCTCGGGCCAGCACTCCGAAAGCAGCAGTGAACCGCTTCTGGCCAGCCTGCGCGAAGTGTCAAAAACCGGCATTGCCCGCCAGGATCAGGAGATCGGCTGTAACGGGCGGCTGCTGCTGTGCAACATGGTCCCCGTGAAAAGCCAGAATCAGGTGATCGGGGCGATCAGCACGTTCCGCGATAAGACCGAAATCAGCCAGTTAATGCAGCGTATTGATGGCATGGTCAGCTACGTTGATGCCCTGCGCTCCCATACGCATGAGTTTATGAATAAGCTGCACGTGATCCTCGGCCTGCTGCACATGAAGCGCTACGATAAGCTGGAGGAGTACATCATCCAGACCGCGCAGAATTATCAGACGGATATCGGCGCGATACAGCGCAAAGTTAAATCGCCGGTCATTGCGGGCTTCCTGCTGGGTAAAATTAACCGCGCTAAAGAGGCCGGAGTGACCCTGACGCTGGCGGAGGAAAGTCAGCTTCCTGACACCGCCAATGAAGAGCAGGTTGCGGTGCTGATCACCGTGCTGGGCAATTTAATCGAAAATGCCCTGGATGCGATGGAAGGCCAGCCGGAAGGCGAGATCGGCCTGCTGCTGCATTATCAGAACGGCTGGCTAAGCGGTGAGGTCAGCGATGACGGTCCCGGCATTGATCCCGAGCGGCTGGAGGCTATTTTTACAAAGGGCTACTCAACAAAAGGTGAAAACCGCGGCGTTGGGCTGTTCCTTGCGCGTCAGCAGATCCAGAATCTGGGCGGAGATATTACCGTCGAGTCGGAGCCTGGCGTATTTACCCAATTTTTTGTTCAGATCCCCTGGGATAGCGAGAGGAATATCGCGTGATAAATGTGTTAATTGTCGATGATGACGCCATGGTAGCCGACCTCAACCGTCTGTATGTTAACCGCGTTGAGGGTTTTAGCTGCTGCGGCGTCGCTTCCACGCTCAACCAGGCCGAGGCGTTGATCGCCAACCCAGGCCAGCCGATCGATCTGGTGCTGCTGGATGTCTATATGCAGCAGGATAACGGGCTGGATCTCCTGCCCATCATCCGCGCGTCGGGCCGCCCGATTGATGTCATCATGATCTCGTCGGCCTCCGACGCCGCAACGATCCAGACCTCAATGCACTATGGCGTGGTGGATTACCTGATTAAACCGTTCCAGTTCCCGCGTTTTGAAGAGGCGCTGAACGGCTGGAAGGCAAAGCGCAGCCTGATGGGATCGCATCAGTATTATGAACAGGCCGACGTCGACAGGCTGATCCACGGCGGCGCGCCGGAGCTGGCCGACAGCAAAAAATTACCGAAAGGCCTGACGCCGCAGACGCTGCGCACCATTTGCCAGTGGATCGACAGCCATCCGGAGATAGAGTTTTCCACCGACGATCTGGCGAATGCGGTCAACATTTCCCGCGTCTCCTGCCGCAAATACCTGATCTGGCTGGCGCAAATTAATATCCTGTTCACCAGCATTCACTACGGCGCTACCGGCCGGCCGGTATATCGCTACCGTTTGCAGCCGGAACAGGTCGGCCTACTCAAACAGTACTGCCAGTAATTCGGTAGCTGTCGTCCAGAAGGGTAAAACGGAAGTGGTGCATCGAGGAGATCACCACTTCTTTTGTTTTTGTGACAAAGATGGCTTCAATATCGGGGCGCGAACGCAGCGCGGCGCAGCCCTTTTCCACGCCCATGCCGTAGATCAGCGTGGTCCAGATATCGCCGTCGAGGGAGTCTGGCGAAATAATCGTCACGCTCTCCAGTTCGTTATCCAGCGGGTAGCCGGTGCGTGGGTCAAGTATGTGGTGATAACGTTTGCCGTTCAGCTCGAAGTAGCGCTCATAGGTGCCTGACGTCACCACCGACCGGTTTTCGACCGTCATGGCGCCAATCAGCGCGTCACCGGCGAACGGTTTTTTCAGGCCGACGCGCCAGCCGCCCTCCGGCGAGCCTAACGTCTGGACGTTGCCGCCAAGGTTGATCAGCCCAAGTTCAACGCCCTCTTTAAGGAGGTGATCCCGCACCCTGTCGGCGATATAGCCTTTAGCAATGGCCCCCAGATCGATCTCCATTCCCTGGCGAGTAAGGAACACGCTGCTGTTGGCTTCATCCAGCACCACGTCCGCAGGATGCGTGATGCCCAGCAAGGCGGCGATCTCGTCCGCGGGCGGTACAGCGTCCCCCTTAAAGCCAATTTTCCAGCATTTCACCAGCGGGCCGATCGCCAGGTTAAAGGCGCTGTCTTTAAGCAGGCTGGCCGCTTTCGCGCAGCGGATCAGCTCGAACACCGGGCGACTGACGGCAACCGGATGCTGACCGGCCGCATGGTTGATGTCCATTACCTGGGAGTGCGCTCGGTTAACGGTAAGCAGATCTTCGTACTGTTTGATCAGGCGAAACACGCGAGAGGCAAGCGCTTCGTCATGGGAAAAGAGTTTCAGGAGGATGGGCGATCCCATCAGAACGGCGGAGTAGCTGTAAACGCGATGGCTATCAGGCATTTCATGAGTCCTCAGATGTAGCCCCGGCAGGCACCGCGCCGCCGGGGAAACAGGAGCCTTACCGTGTTTTCGAACGCATAGCCGCCTGATGTCCTGCAAGCGTACCAAAAATAATGATATCTGCCACCGCGTTACCGCCGATGCGGTTACCGCCATGGATGCCCCCGACAACCTCACCCGCAGCAAACGCTCCCGGCAATACGTTGTGGTTGCTGTCCAGCACGCAGGTTTCTGTGTTAATGGTCACGCCGCCCATGGTGTGGTGAACGCCCGGTGCAATCTGAATGGCGTAGAACGGCCCTTCGTTGATTGGCGCACGCAGCGCGGTGGTGCGACCGAAATCATCGTCGTGCTGTTTCTCCACAAAGCCGTTGTAGCGTTCCAGCGTTGCCAGGAACTGGTGGTGATCCATCCCCAGCGCTTCCGCCAGGGCTTTTGGCGAGCTGGCGCTGGTAACAAACCCTTTTGCGATGTACTCATCCGCGGCTTTGTTTTTGGCGCGAACATGCTCGTCAAAGACGATGTAAGCGTATTTCTCCGGCAGCGCGATGATCTGCGCCGAGACTTTGTCGCGGGTCGACATTTCGTTATAGAAGCGGTTGCCCTGCTGGTTTACCAGAATCGCCCCGCCGCCGCGGATGGATTCGGAAATCAGATACGACGTTTTCTGCTCAACGGTTGGGTGGATCTGAATTTCGCCCATATCCACGGTGCCCGCACCGATACGCTCCAGCAGCGCGATACCGCCTCCGGTCGCCCCTTTGTGGTTGGTGGTAACGAACCCTGCCAGATCCGGACGGTATTTCACCACCATCTTGCTGTTGGCGCTGAAGCCGCCCGTTGCCACAATCACGCTTTTAGTTGCCACGGTGAGGGTTTCGTTCTCTTCGGTGGTCAGACGCACGCCGGTCACTTCGCCGTTTTCGAAAATGATGTCGCTCACGGAGGTATCCAGCATCACCTCGATGTTGCGCTTGTTGACGTTACGCACCAGGCCGCTGATCAGATACCCGCCCACTGCGGAACCGTCTTTCGGACGGTGCGTACGGTCGATGCTCATCCCGCCGGTGGTGGTAATGTCGTTCAGCATAATGCCGCGTGTGGCCAGCCATTCGATGGCCTGCGGCGCGTTCTCGACAAAGCGACGCAGCAGTTCAGGGTCGTTCTTGTTGCCACCGCCTTTCAGACTTTCCTGGTAGAACAGCTCTTTGCTGTCCTGAATACCTTTCACGCGCTGGAAGCGGGTCTCCGCCGCGTTCATCCCGGCCGAGGCTTTAATGGTGTTCCCGCCGATGGTGGGCATTTTCTCGACGATCAGCACGTTCGCGCCTTCGTCATGCGCCTGAATCGCCGCTGCCAGACCGGCGCCGCCGCTGCCGACCACCACCACATCCACGCTTTTAGTCTCATTCGGGTCTGCGCCCTCTTCCGCCGCCAGCGCTTTGCTGGATTTCAGCATCGCCTTCGAGACCGCTTTTTTCACCGCCTCGCTCTGGCTGGTCGCGCCCGTAATCGCGTCCACGTGCGGGGTGTTGGCATCCAGAATACGGGTACGGATCTCTTCGAAGCTGGTGACAAACTCGACGTCTTCACTCGGGCCGGAGGCCAGTTCGATATCGGCGATGCGGTCGGTTTCGAGGCTGACGTTAATCACCAGCTCGTTAGCATCGTCCTGCACTTTTTCAATAAAGGTGCCCGGTTTGAATTTCGATTCGCCCATGCTCATGTCGCGGATCATCGCTTCTACCAGCGAGAAGCGCCACAGCGGTTCCGGGATGCTCAGTTCTTCGCGTCGGGTACTGTCCATAAACAGCTCCAGGCTTTCGCCCGCCGCGATGCGATCGGTCCAGTTCGGATAGGCGATGGTGGCGCGGCCAACGGCAATCAGGTCGTAACCGTGATCCAGCGCTTCATTCACATCCGTGGCATTCACCACGCCGCCAACGCCCATTACCGGTACCTGCGCCAGCGTGTCAGAGCGCATGGCGCAGTATTTTTCGATAAGTGGCGTCGGGTCCTGAGTATCGACGATAGAAGGACGCAGGGCGGCGCCAAGGGAGAAGTGGAGATAATCTACCCCGCGCGCGGCCAGTTTTTCCAGCAGATACAGGGTGTCTTCGAAGCGAATGCCCGGGACTTCAAGCTCTTCCGGAGAGAAACGGTAGCCAATGATAAACGCGTCGTCCGCGTACTGGCGCACCATCTTGTGGGTAATGTCCAGCACCGCCAGCGGGAATTTCGCGCGGTTTTCGCGGCTGCCGCCCCACTCGTCGTCCCGCTGGTTAGAGTTCGGGGAGAAGAACTGCTGGATCAGATAGGTATTCGCCCCGTGGATTTCGACGCCGTCGAACCCGGCCTGAATTGCGCGGCGCACGGCTTCGCCGAACTTGCCGATCATGCCTTCCACCTCTTCCGCGGTCAGGGCAACCGGCGTGGCGGCACCGTCACGCGGCGCGGCAACGGCGCTTGGGCCAACCGGCGTGCGACCCCCAATCAGTTTTGGGTCGACCATACGGCCGCCGTGGTAGATTTGCAGCAGGGCTTTGGAGCCTTTGGACTTGATAGCGTCAGCGATTTTTGCCAGCCCGGCGATTTTCTCGTCGTTATCAATACCAATTGCGCCCGGGAACGCCAGGCCGAGATCGTCAACAAAACAGCACTCAACGATGATGGTGCCGATGCTGCCCGCGCGGGCGCGGTAGTACTCCACCAGCTCGCTGGTCACGGTGCCATCGTAATAACCGGTACAGGTTGTCATCGGGGCCATTAACAAACGGTTTTTCAGTTCAGTACCATTCGGTAATGTGAAGGGGCTTAAAATACGTTCGTTAGTGCTCATAATAGAAACTCCAAACTTTAAAAATTAAGAATTCGTTATCGGAATGATTTTTTATTTCGTGTTTTTTGCCGATGTCATGATAGTAATATAAAGCTTTTTTTAGTTTCTAAAGTCATTACGTTAGTTAATAAACTATTTAATCCCTTCGATAACATTAATAACACATTGGTGTTAGCGGGAATGTTTCACTCGTTCACAAGAATTTAAAAAAAGTTAAATTATAAAAGGTCAAACCAATACACCAAATCTAGCAAAAAACCCTATAAAACAACGATAAACAAAAGCACCAGAATTTAAATGTTATAGTTTTGATACATAAAATGCGTAAAATTAGCGAATAACCACACTACTCAGAGTGGTTATTATAAAAAATATAAAAATAGCCATTCAGTTCCGTTTTTTTGATCGCGATCAATAGTTATGGCATTCAAAAGAGCAATATAAAAACATCATCATTTTTTATTTAGCGCAAACCAAAATGCGTTAAATCGCTATTAGTGAAAACACAAATCCGCACCTTAAATAACTAAAAAAAGCAAAAAGGATATTTCAATCGAATTTGTGTTTTCGCCGGGCGACGAATTTTTGACAACTTAAGACGTGAAACTATGAATACAAAAACTGCTGTAACGCCTCCTGCGGCGAATCTGGCATCAAATGGAACAGCAAAACGACTGCTGATGATGGCTTTGCCCGTCATTGTTGCCGTCCTGCTGTTGTTTGTCCCCGTTCCGGAAGGGCTGCCGCCTTATGCGTGGCACTACTTCGCCATCTTTGTCGGCGTCATCGTCGGCTTAATTTTCGAACCGCTGCCGGGCGCCGTGATCGGTCTTACCGGCGTCGTGGCGATTGCGCTGTGCAGCCAGTGGGTACTCTTTAGCCCGGAACAGCTGGCTGACCCAAAATTCAAGCTGGCGGGCGCCTCCTTTAAATGGGCGGTCAGCGGGTTTGGTAACTCCACCGTCTGGCTGATTTTCGGTGCCTTTATGTTCGCCGCAGGCTACGACAAAACCCGCTTCGGCCGCCGTCTGGCGCTGATTCTGGTGAAGTACCTGGGCCGTCGCAGCCTGACGCTCGGTTACGCCATTACGTTTGCGGACCTGCTGCTGGCCCCGTTCACCCCGTCCAACACCGCGCGCAGCGGCGGGACCATCTACCCGATCATCGCCAACCTGCCGCCGCTGTACGGTTCAAAACCCAATGACCCAAGCGCGCGCAAAATCGGTTCGTATCTGATGTGGGTAGCCATCACCGCGGCCTGTATCACCAGCTCGATGTTCCTTTCCGCTCTGGCACCTAACCTGCTGGCGCTGGCGCTGGTAAAAAGCACGGTTGGAATTGATATCTCCTGGGGGACCTGGTTCCTCGCCTTCCTGCCGCTGGGCATCCTGCTGATCCTGACCATGCCGCTGCTGGCCTACTGGTTCTACCCGCCGGAAGTAAAAGTGAATAACGAAGTACCGCTGTGGGCGACCCGTGAACTGGAAAAACTGGGCAAACTGTCGCGCAATGAGATCCTGCTGCTGGTGTTCGTGTGCTGTGCGCTGCTGATGTGGATCTTCGCCGCGGCGTGGATTGAACCGGCCATGGCTGCCCTGCTGATCGTTGGCCTGATGCTGTGGACCGGCGTGCTGGAGTGGAACGATATCACCGGTAACAAAGCCGCGTGGAATACCTTCGTCTGGTTCGCCACCCTGGTGGCGCTGGCGGATGGCCTCTCCTCCACCGGTTTTATCAGCTGGCTGGGTAAAGAAGGCGGCCTGCTGATGAGCGGTATCTCTCCGGGTGTCGCCACCATCGTGCTGCTGCTGGCGTTCTACCTGCTGCACTACCTGTTCGCCAGCACCACCGCGCACACCACGGCGCTGCTGCCTGCGATGCTGACCATCGCCTCCACCATTCCGGGCATGAATATGGAAGTGTTCGTTCTGCTGATGGTGACCTCGCTGGGCGTGATGGGGATCATTACCCCCTACGGTACGGGTCCAAGCCCGATTTACTACGGTAGCGGCTACCTGCCAACCAAAGACTACTGGCGCCTCGGCACCATCTTCGGTGCCATCTTCCTGGCAGCTCTGCTGCTGATTGGTTATCCGTGGATGTCCATGATGTTCTGATTCCTGACCGCCGGACTTCTCCTCCGGCGGTTTTATTTTTGTGGAGCAATACGCTATGTCAAACAAACCGTTTATCTACCAGAACCCCTTCCCTCTTGCGCACGATGACACCGAATACTATCTGCTGACCAAAGAGCACGTTTCCGTTGCCGAGTTCGACGGTCAGGAAGTCCTGAAAGTGGAGCCTGAAGGCCTGACCCTGCTGGCACAGCAGGCCTTCCACGATGCCGCGTTTATGCTGCGCCCTTCCCACCAGAAGCAGGTTGCCGCCATTCTCAACGACCCGGAAGCCAGCCAGAACGACAAATACGTTGCCCTCCAGTTCCTGCGTAACTCTGAAATTGCCGCAAAAGGCGTGCTGCCAACCTGTCAGGATACCGGCACCGCGATCATCATGGGCAAAAAAGGCCAGCGCGTCTGGACCGGCGGCGGTGACGAAGCGGCCCTGAGCCAGGGCGTCTATAACACATACATTGAAGATAACCTGCGCTACTCGCAGAATGCGGCGCTGGATATGTATAAAGAGGTGAATACCGGCACCAACCTGCCCGCGCAGATTGACCTCTACAGCGTGGACGGCGACGAGTATAAATTCCTGTGCATGGCGAAAGGCGGCGGTTCCGCCAATAAAACTTATCTGTATCAGGAAACCAAAGCGCTGATCACCCCGGCGAAGCTGAAAAATTATCTGGTTGAGAAGATGCGCACCCTGGGTACCGCAGCCTGCCCGCCGTACCACATTGCCTTTGTTATCGGCGGAACCTCAGCGGAAGCCACGCTGAAAACCGTTAAGCTGGCTTCTACCCGCTACTACGATGCGCTGCCAACCGAAGGCAACGAACACGGCCAGGCGTTCCGCGACGTCCAGCTTGAGCAGGAACTGCTTCAGGAAGCGCAAAACCTCGGCCTTGGCGCGCAGTTCGGCGGGAAATACTTCGCCCACGATATTCGCGTGATCCGTCTGCCGCGCCACGGCGCCTCCTGCCCGATCGGCATGGGGGTCTCCTGCTCCGCTGACCGTAATATCAAAGCGAAAATCAACCGCGACGGGATCTGGATTGAGAAGCTGGAGCACAATCCGGGCCAGTATATTCCTGAATCCCTGCGTCAACAGGGTGAAGGCGACGTGGTGAGCATCAATCTCGACAAGCCGATGAATGAGATCCTGGCGCAGCTTTCCGCGCACCCGGTCTCCACCCGCCTGTCGCTGAACGGCACCATCATCGTGGCGCGCGATATCGCCCATGCGAAGCTGAAAGAGCTGCTCGACAACGGGGAAGAACTGCCGCAGTACGTTAAAGATCACCCGATTTACTACGCAGGCCCGGCCAAAACGCCAGAAGGTTACGCGTCTGGCTCACTCGGCCCGACCACTGCGGGACGTATGGACTCCTATGTGGACTTACTGCAATCCCACGGCGCGAGCATGATCATGCTGGCCAAAGGTAACCGCAGCCAGCAGGTCACCGACGCCTGCCATAAGCACGGCGGCTTCTACCTCGGCAGCATCGGCGGCCCGGCGGCGGTGCTGGCGCAAAACAGCATCAAGAGCCTGGAGTGCGTGGCGTATCCTGAACTGGGAATGGAAGCCATCTGGAAAATTGAAGTAGAAAACTTCCCGGCGTTTATCCTGGTGGATGACAAAGGCAACGACTTCTTCCAGCAGATCCAGAATAAACAGTGCAAAGGGTGCTCACAGCGCTGAACGTTTCCATAACGCCGGAAGCAGCGACAGCGTATCGTTGATCAACCCGCGCTTGTCGCTGCCCGGCTTCCAGATAGTGACCATCGTCTGGCTTATCCCCTGGCTGCCCACTTCGGTGGGCAGCCTTTTTACATTTTTCCACTGCGTTGCCTGAAGATGGGTCGGCAAAAACCCCCAGCCGCAGCCCTGTTCCAGCAGGCCGCGCAGCATCTCCAGTTCGTTAGTGAAAAGCGTGTGCCCTGAAATTTGCAGGCGACGGGCAACCGGCTCGTCTGACGCGGGATGCATAATCACCTGTGGCACCAGAGAGAGATCGAGCAGCGACACCGGCGACGCAACCTCCGCAAAAAGCGCCGTTGCGGCGTAAAAATCCATTTCGATCGCCCCCAGCGCCCGCCACTCCATCTCATTGCCCACGCTGCGGTTGCGCGCCTGGCAGATCCCCAGATCGGCCTGACCGTTTGCCAGCATCGCTTCCGCCTCATCGCGCGATGCGCTGGTCAGGCTCAGGCGGATCTTTTTCGTCGCCAGTGTGGCAATCAGCGCCTGTAAAAAAGCTCTGGGGGTGAACGGATCGTAAGCGAGGGCAATGTCCTGCGTCGCGCTGTCCGGTACCGATCTGGCAAACGCCTCAAACGCTTTGACCTGGCGCATCAGCAGGTGCGCCTGCCGCTGAAGCTGCTCCCCCTCCGGCGTCAGGCGCAGGCTGCGCCCCTCCCGCAGGAACAGAGCATAGCCCAGCCCATCCTCAAGGAAATCGATCAGATCCCGCAGGGTAGTACGATCTTTGCCGAGTTTACTGGCCGCCTTCATCAGGCTGCCGTGTTCAGCGACGGCAGTGAACGCCTCAAGCTGGGCAAAGGAATAGATCAGTGATGCCACGCCATTCTCCACGCAATTTTTACGGGGGATTTTCCCCCATAACGCGTTTTTTATTATAGGCCGCAGGTTCTTAAACTGAAGTCCTTCCTGAGCCAAACGAGATAAATATGAAAATCAAAACAAACCGCACGCTGCTCGCGGCGCTGGTTGTCAGCAGCCTGCTCTCGCCCGCCGTTATGGCGGCCTGCAACGGTACCGACCTCACCACCTGTCCGGCGCCTTTCGATGCCAGACTCCCGGACGCGCATACCATGCTCACCTGGAGCCAGGCCGATCGCGTGGTGGGCTTTCGCAATGACTACCGCAACTACGCAGGGGATGTGTTCCGCCACGGCAACGCTACGCCGCTGCTGCCCGCAGAAAAACCGCTCACCGATGCCCGCTATCAGGTGAAGGGTAAGAGTTACACTCTTCAGGATTACCTTAAACGCCAGAACGTCAGCGGCATGCTGGTGCTGAAAAACGGCAAAGTGGCCTATAAATACCTGGGAGAAGGCAATACCGACTCAACGCTCTGGACGTCGCGGTCCGTGGGCAAATCCGTGGTCTCCGCGCTGGTGGGTGTTGCAATTAAAGAAGGGAAAATCCACTCCCTGGACGACCTTGTCACCCAATACGAACCTGACTTAAAAGGCACCGCCTGGGAGGGCGTAACGCTAAAACAGCTCATCACCCACACCTCTGGCGTGGCGTGGAACGAAGATTACACCAACCCGCAATCTGACTTCGCCCGGCTTACCGAATGCGAAGCGAAGCCGGGCACCTACAACTGCGTGCGCACCCTGGTGAAGGGGTTACACCGTGAACACCCGGCGGGCGAAAACTGGTCCTATTCCTCGGGTGGCGCCTGGCTGTTAGGCGATGTGCTTGAGCGCGCCACCGGCATGACGCTCGCGGCGTATCTGGAGAAGACCATCTGGCAGCCGTACGGCATGGCGAGCGACGGCGTGTGGCATGCCTACAGCAAAGGCCAGCACGACGTGGGTGCGCATGGGTTCAACGCCACGCTGGAAGACTGGGGGCGTTTCGGGGAGTTTATCCTGCATAACGGTACGCTGCCGGACGGGAAGCAGATCCTCCCCGAGGGCTGGGTGAAACAGTCCTCAGCCTGGACACAGGCCAAAGGATCGGTGTCCGACGCGCATCCGAAGGGGTTATACGGCTACCAGTGGTGGAACAACGAAGTACCAGCCACCGCCACACACGTTGAGCCGAAAGTCGAAAATTCGCTGAAGGATTCCCTGTGGGCGCTGGGTATTTTTGGTCAGATGATCATGGTTAATCAGAAAGAAAATCTGGTTATCGTCCAGTGGTCCACCTGGCCGCAGGCAGAGCCGTCATTCAGCGCCCAGCCGCTGGAAGCGTCGCTGATGTTTAGCGCGATTGCGAACGCGCTGCGCTGATAATCCCAAGCCAGGCCCCGCCTGGCTTCTCACCTGCGCGATGTCACAAAACCGATATATCAGCAACTTAGCGAAATCGAGTAAATAAAAGATCACCGAAATGTTAAGTTATTGTTGAATATGTAAATACTGGTCAACGCTTTGTCATTAATGCACCACACGCATCAGTCCATGCGCTATTTGCGCTTATTAATTTCCACTTCCTGATCCAGTTTTCAGAAACAGACGAGCATAACGTCACTATACAACTGGAGATAATCATGGTTTCCTCAACCTCACCTGCAACGCTTCGTGCCAAAGCGGGCGCGATTTTCCGCGTCACGTCGGGCAACTTTCTTGAGCAATTCGACTTCTTTCTGTTCGGCTTTTATGCCACCTACATCGCCCATACTTTTTTTCCGGCAAGCAGTGAATTTGCGTCCCTGATGATGACCTTCGCCGTCTTTGGCGCGGGCTTCCTGATGCGTCCGATCGGGGCCATTGTGCTGGGGGCTTACATTGATAAAGTGGGTCGCCGTAAAGGGCTGATCGTCACCCTGTCAATTATGGCCGCCGGAACCTTCCTGATCGTGCTGATCCCTTCTTACCAGAGCATTGGCCTGTGGGCGCCGCTGCTGGTGCTGACCGGCCGCCTGTTGCAGGGTTTTTCGGCAGGCGCCGAGCTGGGCGGGGTTTCGGTTTATCTGGCGGAGATCGCCACGCCGGGCCGCAAGGGTTTCTACACCAGCTGGCAGTCGGGTAGCCAGCAGGTCGCCATTATGATCGCGGCGGCGATGGGCTTCGCCCTGAATGTGGTGCTGGAAGAGAGTGCCATTCGCGAATGGGGGTGGCGTATTCCGTTCCTGTTTGGCTGTCTGATTGTGCCGTTTATCTTTTTCCTGCGCCGCAAGCTCGAAGAGACCGAGGAATTCAGCGCCCGTCGCCACCATCTGGCAATGCGTCAGGTCTTCACAACGCTGCTCGCCAACTGGCCGGTAGTCGTCGCGGGCATGCTGATGGTGGCGATGACCACCACCGCGTTTTACCTGATCACCGTTTACGCGCCGACCTTCGGTAAAAAAGTCCTGATGCTTAGCGCGTCGGACAGTCTTCTGGTCACGCTGCTGGTGGCGGTGTCCAACTTCATCTGGCTTCCGGTGGGCGGCGCGCTGTCGGATCGCTTCGGGCGTAAACCGGTGCTGATCGCCATGACGCTGCTGGCGCTGGCGACCAGCTATCCGGCGCTGACGATGCTGGCCGCAGCCCCGAGCTTCTCAATGATGCTGACCGTGCTGCTGTGGCTCTCTTTCCTCTACGGCCTGTATAACGGCGCGATGATCCCGGCCCTGACGGAGATCATGCCAGCAGAGGTGCGCGTGGCGGGCTTCTCACTGGCTTACAGCCTGGCAACGGCGGTCTTTGGCGGTTTCACGCCGGTGATTTCGACTGCCTTAATTGAGTACACCGGCGACAAAGCCTCTCCGGGCTACTGGATGAGCTTTGCCGCCGTTTGCGCCCTGCTAGCAACGCTTTATCTCTATCGTCGTCGCACGTTAATCCTGCAAACTGCCGTTAAGGAGTGATCCCTCATGCTTACATTCAGAACGGTGATTGCCGCCCTGATCTTCGCCACCCTCAGCGCGGGCGCGCTTGCGCAGGATGTGACGGTGATGATTTCTGGCGGCTTCAAAGCGGCGCTGGAGAAGCTGACGCCGCAGTACGATGCGCAAAGCGGCGACAGGCTCATTGTGATCTCCGGCCCGTCGATGGGCAAAACGCCGCAGGCCATTCCGGCCCGGCTCGCCCGGGGCGAAAAAGCGGACGTGGTGATTATGGTGGGCGATGCGCTGGCGAAACTGGAACAGGATCGCAGGACGGCGGCGGGCTCTCGCGTGGAGCTGGCGGATTCTCCCGTCGGGATGGTCGTCAAAGCGGGCGCGCCGGTGCCGGATATCAGTACGGTGCCTGCCCTGCGGCAAACGCTGCTGAAGGCGCATTCCATAGCTTATTCCGACAGCGCCAGCGGCCGGTATGTAGAGAGCCAGCTGTTCCGTAAGCTGGGCATCGACGGCCAGGTTCACGATAAAGCGCACCGGGTTGAGCGCATCCCGGTGGCGTCTGAAGTGGCAAAAGGGAAATACGATCTCGGCTTTCAGCAGGTGAGCGAGCTTCTGCCGGTCCCGGGGGTGATGTTTGTGGGTAAGTTGCCTGACGACATGCAGTACATTACCCGTTTCGCCGGAGCCGTAACGCAGAAGGCTGACCATCCCGAACAGGGAAAAGCGCTGCTGGCCTTTCTCTCTTCGCCACAGGCCGCCAGCGTCATTACGGCAACGGGCTTAACGCCCGTCAGTGCACCTCGCGATACTGCTCGGTAATCAGCGTTTCGAGTTCGGCAGCAATATAGGACTGGATCCGCCCGCGGCGGCGGATCAGCCCCACGGTTCGCCTGACCTCAGGCTCGGTTAAAGGTACCGACGTCAGCAGCGAATGCTCTGCGCGGGGCATTGACATGGCGGGAACGGCCGCAATGCCGATCCCGGCTTCAACCATCCCCAGCATGGTCGTCACGTGCCGCGTTTCGCAGATGCTGGGGCGCTCAGGCCGAATATGCCCGACCCGCTGGTCGAGAAGATTGCGGTTGCCGGAGGTCTTATCCAGACCGATATAATCCTGCTGATAAAAAGCCTGCCACGTCAGGCTTTTTCTTTTTGCAAGCGGGCTGTCGCGCCGGCAGGCAGCCACGTAGACATCCTCCACCAGCGGGACAAACTCGATGTCGGGCTGCAAACTCCGGGCAAAGCAGATACCAAAATCCGCCTGTCCGCGGGTGACGGCCTCGATAACATTTCCGGCGCTGCTGTCGATCAGTTTTATGCGCACGCGAGGATAACGGGACTGAAAGCGGCGGATAACATCCGGCATAAAGTAACAGGCGGCGGACGGCACCGTCGCCACGGTGATTAGCCCCGTACGCTCCTCGCTGGCCTTATCGATATCCGAAAGCATGGACTCCACATCAGCAAGCAGCTGTCCGCATCGGTCGGCAAAGGTCTGTCCATACAGGGTCAGCGTGACGCGCCGGGTGGTTCTGTCGAACAGTTTTGTCCCCAGTGCCGCCTCCAGCTTTTCAATTCTGCGACTCAACGCCGACTGGGAAAGGCAGATAGACTCCGCCGCAAGACGGAAATTGCCATATTCCAGTAAAGCGCGGAAGGCATAGAGATCGTTGAGGTCAAAATTGACGGGCATACTGACGGGATCCTTAAGCACGGTAGGGTAAGAAGAGATTTATCATAGTCGCGCACGACATACTTCACAAAATGAAGGGGATACCCCTAAAGCGCTATCAACCTGACGGCACATAGTGATAGTTTATGCGGGCTGGATTCCTCTTAAACAGGCTGCCAGTCTGCATGCAGCCGAAGAGGAGTGTCATACTGCTTAACAGAGTATGTTGGCATGCTAACAGCCCCTGACCTTTCCATTTTGTTCACGTGCGAGTAACGAGCAAAGCGATGATTAAGTGGCCCTGGAAAACGAACGACGCTGGTCGAAATATGGCGCTGCCCTGGGATGAGGCTCTGGCGATCCCCGTGCTGGCGAATCTCTTGCCTGAAGAGCAATCAAAGCTGATTCAGCTGGCCGAGCGTTTTTTACAGCAAAAACGGCTGGTACCGCTACAGGGCTTCGAACTGGATCCGCTTAAAAATTCCCGCATCGCCCTGCTCTTCTGCTTGCCGGTGCTGGAGCTGGGTATCGAATGGCTGGATGGCTTCCACGAAGTGCTGATCTACCCGGCGCCGTTTATCGTCGATGATGAGTGGGAGGATGACATCGGGCTGGTGCACAACCAGCGTATGGTGCAGTCCGGGCAAAGCTGGCAGCAAGGGCCAATCATCCTCAACTGGCTGGATATTCAGGACTCGTTCGATGCCTCGGGCTTCAACCTGATCATTCACGAAGTGGCGCATAAGCTGGATACCCGCAACGGCGATCGCGCCAGCGGCGTGCCGCTGATCCCGCTGCGTGAAGTCGCGGGATGGGAGCACGACCTGCACGCGGCGATGGAAAACATTCAGGATGAGATAGACCTGGTGGGTGAAAGCGCGGCTAGCATTGATGCCTATGCCGCGACCGATCCCGCCGAGTGTTTTGCGGTACTGTCCGAGTATTTCTTTAGCGCACCTGAGCTTTTCGCTCCGCGCTTCCCGGCGCTGTGGCAGCGTTTTTGCCATTTTTATCAGCAGGATCCGCTTCAGCGTCTGCGGCAAAGTGAGGACGCAGCCAGCACATCCTCTCATCCGTTCCACTAATGTTCAGCAGAGGTACGATCGGTCGATCGTACCCACACGCTCACCGCGAGAAACAGCAGCGCCATTCCCCATGCGGCAGTAATCAAAAACTGCTCACCGTAAAAGCGCGTCACCACGGGTACCAGCAGCGCGCTGGCCCCGTATCCCAGCGTATGGCTGGTGGCGATCACCCCTGCGCCTTTGCCCGTCGTCAGCCGATCGTTGAGCAAAAGCTGGTATCCCGGCGTTGCCATGGCGGCCCCCAGCGAAGTGATGACAATTCCCACGTAGAACAGGGCTAAACTGGCGAGACACATCAGCCCAAGACCCGCCACCATCAAGACCGCGGCAATTAAGAGTAAAAATCTCGGGGTAAAATGCTGCGGGCGTACCACCAGAAACTGCGCCGCCAGGGTCGCCAGCGCGGCCAGGCTCAGCAGCAGCGCGACATGATGGCTGATTTGCACGGCATCGCCATTAAATAACGGGTGAAGATGCGGCGATAAACCAAGCTGCATCAGGCTGACCAGCGCCGCCAGCAGCAGTGCCAGAACCAGGAAAGGCAGCATGGAGGCCTGTAACCGCGTCGACTGGTGCGCCACCGGCGGCAGCGGGGGATCGGCGGCTTCGCGCAGCACCAGCAGCAGCGCGATAAACGGTGCCAGCGCCATCAGCCAGAGCGGTGCGACCGGGCTGACGCTGAGCATCAGCGCGGCCAGGGGCGGTCCCAGCAGACGCCCGCAGCTAAGGCCAGAGCTTATCGTCGCCAGCGCCGCCATCCTTTTATCCAGCCCCGCGCGTTGAATGGCCCACGTCTGGGCCGCAGGCACCAGCCCTGATACCGTCAGGCCGTACAGCATGCGCGACAGCACCAGGCCTGCCATTCCCCAGAGAGCATTCAGCGCGCCGTTCGCCATCGCCCAGACCACCAGCGCCATCACGACAAAGCTCGCCAGATAGCCTCCCAGCGAGGCCAGCATAACGATCTTACAGCCGTGCCGCTCGCTCTGGCGTCCCCACCAGGGCGATGCGGGTAAAAAGAGCATCGAGCCGAACATCAGCAGCCCGGCCCAGACGGAGAGCGACAGTCCGGTCAGGGAGACCAGCTGCGGCAGCATAACCAGCAAACCGTTTTGCCCAATACCTAATAAACCGGCGCCCAGTGCCAGGGGCCAGTTAGCTTTAGGGGTCACAACGTCAGTGAGATTCTCAGTACGGGTGCGCATAAAATTGTGAAGATAATGTCAATAAATGTGTGGAAATTATGAAGTTTATGAAAACAAATATTGCAAAAATAGTTGCCACTGTAAACAGAATGAATATCATAACGAGAATTATTATCAGTCATGGAATGAGGTACAACTATGCGTACTCTGCCCCGCTCCGCCGGTACAGATGTTGCGGCCCAGTGTTTTTTGAACGCGCTGCTGCGCGAAACGAAGGACTGGCATTATCTTCCCGCAACCCGTGCGGATGAGTTATCACAGATTCATATCCCGCTTTCCCCAACCCAGGCCATTCGGGTTCCGGTACGCTATTTCTCCCCCACGCAGCATCACCAGTATCGTTTTCCGGCAACGCTGATTCAGGCCGACAGCGACGGCGGTGACACGGTCACATTTCATCAACTGATTGATTTCATTCTTCAAAAAGAGACGGTAAAAGGCGATCTGGATGCTGATACGCTGGCTCGCTTTAAGCAGCGCGTCCTGGAAAGCCATACGCACACCTGGCAGGCCATTGATTTACGCCACAACTGGGCAAACCTGCGCGATAAGCCGCTGACGTTTGCCGAAGCGGAACAGGCGCTGCTGGTCGGCCATGCTTTTCATCCTGCCCCAAAGTCGCACGAGCCGTTCAACGAGGCCGAGGCGCGTCGCTATCTGCCGGATTTCGCCTCCCGCTTCCCGCTGCGCTGGTTTGCGGTTGAGCATGAGCTGATTACCGGCGACAGCCTGAATGTCTCCCTGCGGGAACGTCTGCTGCGCTTTGCAGCGCAGAGCGCGCCGGCCCTTCTCGGTCACTTCACCGACACCTGCTGGATGCTGCCGATGCACCCGTGGCAGGCCGACTATCTGCTGGAGCAGGACTGGTGCCAGCGTCTGGTAGAAAAAGGCGCCCTGCGCGATCTGGGCGAAGCCGGTGCGCAATGGCTGCCCACCAGCTCTTCCCGCTCGCTGTACAGTGAAACCAACAGCGACATGATTAAGTTTTCCCTGAGCGTGCGGCTGACCAACTCCGTGCGCACGCTGTCGGTGAAAGAGGTTAAGCGCGGCATGCGCCTGGCACGCCTGGCGAAAACGGCACGCTGGCAGGAACTTCAGGCGCGCTACCCGACCATGCGCGTGATGCAGGAGGACGGCTGGGCGGGGCTGTGCGATGAGCACGGCGTCGTTCAGGAAGAGAGCCTGATGGCCCTGCGCGTCAACCTGCTGTTCGATACCCCTGAAACGCAAACCAACGTGCTGGTGAGCCTGACCCAGGTCGCGCCGGACGGCGGCGACAGCCTGCTCGCCGCGGCGGTGCGTCGTCTGAGCCAGCGTCTGGATCTCCCGCTCGCCCAGGCCGCGCGCTGCTGGCTGGACGCTTACTGCGACCGGGTATTGCTTCCGCTGTTCAGCGCCGAGGCGGACTACGGTCTGGTCCTGTTGGCGCACCAGCAAAATATCCTCGTTGAGATGCAGCAGGATTTCCCCGTTGGGCTGATCTACCGCGACTGCCAGGGCAGCGCCTGGACCGAAGGGGCCGACGCGTGGCTGAAAGAGGCAGGTGAAACCGAAGTGGAAAACCGCTTCGGTGAGAGCCAGCTGCTGCGCTACTTCCCTTATTACCTGCTGCTGAACTCTACCCTTGCCGTCACCGCCGCGCTCGCCGCTGCCGGTTTCGACAGCGAAGAGAACCTGATGTCCCGCGTGCGTGACGCGCTGGCCGAACTGCGCACCACGGCGAAGCAGACCCGCTGCCTCGATTACGTGCTCGACAGCCCGACCTGGAACTGCAAAGGCAACTTCTTCTGCTACCTGCACGATCGCAACGAAAACACCATCGTCGATCCGGCGGTGATCTATTTCGACTTTAGCAACCCGTTTTATAAGGAGAAGGCGTGATGGCAAACGCGAATATCGTCCATTCCGGCTACGGCTTTCGCTGCACGGTCACGGAACAAAACCTGCCGCTGACGCTGGGTCTCGACGGCAGCGCGGTGCTGGAGCGGCTGACCGGGCTCCCGGACGGCTGGCTGGTGGACGCCCTCGACCAGCTGTTTGTTGCCGCGCCCGCCCTGACCGGCATTACCCTGCCGTGGGCAGCCTGGCAGGATGAACCTCAGGCGCAGGCGCTGTTTAGCCTCGTTCACGGGGATTATCTGGCGCGTGAAATTTTCTGGCAGCTGCCGCTGTGGCTGAAAGGCGAACGTCCACAGGCGAGCGGCGGAATGCAGTTTGACGAAAGCCGTCAGCTGTACTTCCCGCTGCGCCCTCACCGCCCGCAGAGCGAGGTGTACCGCCGTTACGATCCGCAGATTAAGCGCACCCTGAGCTTCCGCGTGGCGGACGTGGCGCTGGACGGCGAGCGTTTTACCCGCTGGATGAACAACCCGCGCGTAAATGCCTTCTGGGAGATGGCCGGTCCGCAGGCCGAGCAGGAGAACTACCTGCGTCGCCAGCTCGACTCGACCTATTGTTACCCGGTGATCGGCTGCTTTGACGATCAGCCGTTCGGCTATTTTGAACTCTACTGGGCGGCAGAAGATCGCATTGGCCGCCACTACCGCTGGCAGCCGTTTGACCGCGGGCTGCACATGCTGGTGGGTGAAGAAAACTGGCGCGGCGCGCAATACATCCGCAGCTGGCTGCGCGGCCTGAGCCACTATCTGTATCTCGATGAACCGCGCACCACGCGCATTGTCGCCGAGCCGCGCTTCGACAATCAGCGTCTGTTCCGCCATCTGGCGTCCGCCGGTTTCGACACGGTGAAAGAGTTCGACTTCCCGCACAAACGCTCCCGTCTGATCATGAGCGAGCGTCATCACTTCTTCCACGAGGTGGAACTGTGAACGCACTCTGGCAGAAAGTGAACCGCGAGATGGTGGCGAAGATCCTCGCCGAACTGGAATATGAACGCACCCTGCGCGCCGAGCCGGTTTCGGCGGACAACTGGCGCATCAGTATGGGCAACGCGTGCTGGCAGTTTCGCGCCACGCGTGGGATATGGGGCTGGCTGCATATTGACCCTGATACCCTGACCACCACCAGCGGCGCGGCGGTCGAAGCGGAAAACGCGCTGCTGCAACTGGCCACCGTGCTGGAGATGAGCGACGCGCAAACGGCGGAGCACATGGAAGATCTCTACGCCACGCTGCGGGGTGACATGCAGCTGTTGCAGGCGCGTGAAACGCTGGATGCCGATGCGCTGATCCACCTCGACCCGGACGAACTACAGTGCCTGATGCGCGGTCACCCGAAGTTTATTTTCAACAAGGGACGCCGCGGCTGGGGGCTGGATGCCCTGCGCCTGTACGCGCCGGAATATCGCGGGCGTTTCCGCCTGCACTGGGTCGCCGTGCAGCGCGAGCGTCTGGTCTGGAGCAGCGACGCCGATTGCGATATTAACGCCCTGCTCTCCAGCGCCATGGACGATGCCGAGCGCGAGCGGTTCGACGCCCGCTGGCAGGAGCTGGATCTGGACGACAGCTGGCTGCCGGTGCCGCTGCACCCGTGGCAGTGGCAGCAAAAAATTGCCATTCATTTCCTGGCGCAGCTCGCGCGCGGTGAGATGGTAGAGCTGGGTGAGTTCGGCGATGAGTATCTGGCGCAGCAGTCCCTGCGCACGCTGACCAACGCCAGCCGTCGCGCGCCGTATGACATCAAGCTGCCGCTGACTATCTACAACACCTCCTGCTATCGCGGTATTCCGGGCAAGTATATCGCCGCCGGTCCGCTGGCCTCGCGCTGGCTACAGCAGCAGTTCGCCAGCGATGCCACGCTGATTCACTCCGGGGCGCAGGTGCTTGGCGAACCCGCAGCCGGATATCTGTCGCATCCGGGTTATGCCGCATTGCCTGAGGCGCCGTACCGCTATCAGGAGATGCTGGGGGTGATCTGGCGCGAGAACCCATCCTGCTATTTACAGGATGGCGAACAGGCGGTGCTGATGGCGGCGCTGATGGAAACCGATAACCAGGGGCGCCCGCTGATTGACGCGTGGATCAAACGCTCGGGGTTAACCGCTGACGCATGGCTGGAAAAGCTGTTTGAGGCGACGGTGATCCCCTTCTATCACCTGCTCTGTCGCTACGGGGTGGCGCTCATCGCCCACGGCCAGAACGTCACGCTGGTGATGAAAGATTACGTTCCGCAGCGCATTTTGCTGAAGGATTTCCAGGGCGACATGCGCCTGGTGGATGAAGATTTCCCGCAGGCGAAGAGCCTGCCGGAGCAGGTAAAAGCGGTGACGGCGCGCCTCAGCGCGGATTACATCATCCACGACCTGCAAACCGGCAACTTTGTCACGGTGCTGCGCTTTATATCCCGCCTCACCCTGCAATGCGGCGTGAGCGAAACCCGCTTCTATCAGATCCTGGCGCTGGTGTTACGTCGCTATATAGCCGCCCATCCGGATCTTGCGGCGCGCTTCGCCAAATTCGACCTGTTTAAGCCGCAGATTATTCGCGTGATCCTCAACCCGGTCAAACTTACCTTCTCTGAACACGACGGCGGCAGCCGCATGCTGCCGAACTACGTCTGCGATCTTGATAACCCTCTTTTTCTGGTCTCCCAGGAGTCAGCGCAATGAAAACCTATGATTTCATCGGCATTGGTATCGGTCCGTTCAACCTCAGTATTGCCGCGCTGGCAGAGGGGCTGGACGGTTTTAGCTCGCTGTTTCTTGAACGCAAGCCGCACTTTTCCTGGCACCCGGGGATGATGGTGCCGGACTGCCATATGCAGACCAGCTTTCTGAAGGATCTGGTCAGCGCCGTGGAGCCAACCAACCGCCACAGCTTCCTGAACTATCTGGTACAGCGCAAAAAGTTCTACCGTTTCCTCACTACCGAGCAGCGCACCGTCTCGCGCGAGGAGTTTGCCGACTACCTGTGCTGGGCGGCGGATAACCTCACTAACCTGGCCTTCAGCCAGCAGGTACAGCAGGTCAGCTTTGATGAGCAAAACGGTCTGTTTGAGGTCGTGACCCAGCGGGATCGCTTCCTGGCGCGCCACGTCTGCGTGGGGATTGGGAAGCAGATCAATCTCCCAGACTGCGTCACCGCGCAGGACGATACCTGCTTCCACGCCAGCGAAATGATGCTGCGCACGCCGGATTTAGCGGGCAAGCGCGTCACCGTCGTTGGCGGCGGCCAGAGCGGTGCGGATCTGTTTTTAAATATCTTCCGTGGGGAATGGGGCCAGCCGCTGAGCCTCAACTGGGTGTCGCGCCGCAACAACTACAACGCGCTGGATGAAGCCGCGTTTGCTAATGAGTATTTCACGCCGGAGTATGTGGACAGCTTCTCCACCCTCGGTGACGACGCCCGACGTCAGATGTTGCAGGGGCAGAAGATGACCTCCGACGGGATCACCACGGAGTCGCTGCTGGCCATCTATCGCGCCATGTATCACCGCTTCGAAGTGCTGCGCGAAAAACCCTGGGCGCATCTGATGCCGTCCCGCTCGGTGACGGCGCTGACGCGCCAGGAAACCGGACATCGCCTCAGCATCCAGCATCACCTGGACGGCGGGCGCGAACAGCTGGAGAGCGACGTGGTGATTTTCGCCACCGGCTACCGCGCCGTGCAGCCCGCGTTTCTCGCCCCGCTCTCTTCCCGACTGCGTCTGGATGAGAATGAAGCCTTCTGCATCAACAACGATTTCACCCTTGAATGGGACGGCCCGCAGAGCAACCGCCTGTTTGCCGTCAATGCCGGGATGCACCGTCTCGGTATTGCCGAACCCCAGCTCAGCCTGATGGCCTGGCGCGCGGCGCGAATTTTGAATCGCGCTCACGATGACGAGCCGTTTGAGCTGGCAACCACCCCCGGCGTGATCCACTGGCGGAGCACCACCAGCCCGGAGAGCAGCCAGGTTTTTAAATCATTAATGAAGACCACCGAGTACTGACACACACATTCAGGATCAACATAACAATGAAACGTTCTCATCTTTGGGTTTTAAATCCGTGCTTGCTTGCCATGCTTTCTACCTCTGCGTGGGCGGAAGAACAAAAGGAAGAAGATATTGTGGTCTCCGCCAGCCGGGCACATCGCAGCGTGGCAGAGATGGCGCAAACCACCTGGGTTATTGAGCGGGCGGAAATTGAGCAGCAGGTTCAGGGCGGGAAAGAGATTAAAGACGTGCTGGCCCAGCTGATCCCCGGCATGGACGTCAGCAGCCAGGGACGTACCAACTACGGCATGAACCTGCGCGGTCGCTCCATGATGGTGATGGTGGACGGCGTACGTCTGAACTCTTCCCGCAGCGACAGCCGCCAGCTCGACTCTATCGATCCGTTCAACATTGACCGTATCGAAGTCATTTCCGGCGCCACCTCGCTGTACGGCGGCGGCAGTACCGGCGGGCTGGTGAACATCGTCACCAAAAAAGGCCAGCCGGAGACCGAAGTGGAGTTCCAGACCGGGGCAAAAAGCGGGTTTAACAGCCATAACGACCATGATGAGAACGTCTCCGCAGCCGTGAGCGGCGGCAATAACAACGCCTCTGGCCGTCTGTCGGTCTCCTATCAGCGCTACGGCGGCTGGTATGACGGCAACGGCGACGAGGTGATTATCGATAACACCCAGACCGGCTTGCAGTATTCCGACCGTATCGACGTGATGGGGACAGGCACCATCAACATCGACGATCATCAGCAGCTCCAGTTAACCACGCAGTACTACAAGAGCGAATCCGACGGCAAGCACGGCCTGTTCCTTGGGGAGAATTTCGCTGCGGTCACGGGCGATGCCAAAGCCTATAATAAAGATAACCTGAACTCTGACCGTATCCCGGGCACAGAGCGTCACCTGATCAACCTGCAATACTCGAACACCGATTTCTGGGGTCAGGATCTGGTTGCGCAGATTTACTACCGTGACGAGAGCCTGACCTACTACCCGTTCCCGACGCTGAGCAAAGGCGCGGTGACCAGCATTGGCGCGTCCCAGCAGAAAACCGATTTTTACGGCGGCAAGCTGACGCTGAACAGCAAGCCGATGGACGACCTGACCCTCACCTGGGGTGTGGACGCCGATCATGAAACGTTCGATGCCAACCAGCAGTTCTTTGACTTGAGCAAAGCGGCGGCGAGCGGCGGCATGGAGCTGGACAATGCCTACAACGTGGGCCGTTATCCGGGTTACAGCATTACCAACCTCGCGCCGTTCCTGCAAGCCAGCTATGACATTGACGCCATCACCCTGAGCGGCGGCGTGCGTTACCAGTACACCGAAAACAAGGTGGACGATTTTGTCGGCTACACCCAGCAGCAGGCAATCGCCACGGGCAAAGCGACCTCCGCTGACGCGGTGCCGGGCGGGAAAACCGACTACAACAACTTCCTGTTTAACGCCGGGATCCTTGGACGTCTTACCGAACAGCAGCAGCTGTGGTTTAACTTCTCCCAGGGCTTCGAGATCCCGGACCTGGCGAAGTACTACGGCTCCGGCACCTATCAGCTGGTCGATGGTCACTATCGCCTGCAAAACAGCGTCAACGTGAACGACTCAACGCTGGACGGTATTAAGGTCAATGCTTACGAGCTGGGCTGGCGCTTCACCGGCGATAACCTGCGTACCCAGGTGGCGGCGTACTACTCGCTCTCGGATAAAACCATCACCATCAACAAGAGCGACATGACCATCAACCTGGAAGACGACAAACGTCGTATCTACGGGGTTGAAGGCCAGGTGGACTATTTCTTCACCGACAGCGACTGGAGCACCGGGGCGAACTTTAACGCCATTAAGTCCGAAACGCGTGAAAACGGGAAATGGGAGAAGCTGACGGTCGACAGCGCCAGCCCGTCTAAAGCCAGCGCATGGGTTAACTGGGCGCCGGGCGACTGGGCCCTGCGCGTGCAGAGCACACAAACCTTCGACGTGTCTGACGCCGACGGTAAGAAGATTGATGGCTATAACACCGTTGATTTCCTGGGCAGCTACGCCCTGCCGGTGGGCAAAGTCAGCTTCAGCGTGGAGAACCTGCTGGACAAAGACTACACCACCGCCTGGGGCCAGCGCGCACCGGGGCTGTATAGCCCAACCTATGGCTCACCGGGTCTTTATACTTATAAAGGCCGTGGACGTACGTTTGGTCTGAACTACTCCGTTCTGTTCTGATCCTGCGCGCCGCCTGCGGGCGGCGCATTTTGCTGTGCAATTTGAAAGCAAATTTGCTATTAAATCATCGGTTTGCTGAAATTCTCGGCAAACGAACAAAAACGATGTTTTCCCCTTTGACAAGGCGCACGCAGGTCGATAATATGCGCCTCGTTCACACGATTCCTCTGTAGTTCAGTCGGTAGAACGGCGGACTGTTAATCCGTATGTCACTGGTTCGAGTCCAGTCAGAGGAGCCAAATTTGAAAAGCCTGCTTTTAGAGCAGGCTTTTTGCTTTTGTGGGTTACAACACAAACTCGTAATGAGAACCATCGGGTAGTTCTACATCCAGCCGTAGCTTCCCTCCGGCGGCCTCAACGTAGCGTTTCAAAGAAGAAAGCTTAATATCGCGTCCTGCCTTTTCCATGACGGCGACAGTAGGTTGTTTAATACCCAACGCCCTGGCCATATCTACCTGCGTTTTTTGCACTTTTTCACGTAACTCGGCCAGATGGATATTGAGCAAAATATCCGTTGCCATTGCCTGTGCGCTGGCAACAACCTCAGGTTTTTCATCTGCAATAAGCTGCTCCAGGGTTCTGCCCATCGCGTTAATTCCTCTCTTTTAATGTGTTCAGCCAGCGAGTGTATTCCCGATCCGCAACGAGGAGCATCTCATCGTAAAATCGCCTTTCATTACCGACCTTATTGCCCGCACACAGTACAATACCCGTACGGTTCGGATCGAAAGCGAAAAATGCCCTCAGCGGATCACCCTTACTCTGGATACGCAACTCTTTCATGTTGCTGTGGCGGGAGCCTTTCAGCGTATCGGCATACGGTCTGGACAGACCCGGTCCCCTCTCCCGCAAAACAAGTAGCGCGGCCAGTACGCTGGCTCTCTCGCTATCGTTTAATGAGGTGAACCAGTCGTCAAACCTGTCCGTAGTTTTAATCGCCCACACGGGACCTCCTTGTACAACATAGATCAAAAACTATATAGATGCAAAACTATAGTGCCGATTATGCAGACAGATTGGCTGGTATGCAGGTTAAGGATGCAAAATATGGAAGCCGTCTTCAGAAATAAAGGAGAAACAGGGTGAAGGGGGAATACAAGCCCGGAAAGCGCAGCGCACCCGGGCAAACGCGTAGTTAAATCTGATAATCAATCGCCACTTCTTCCGGCTCCATCACCTGGCGTTTGATCTCATCTACGGAGAGCCCCGCATTGCACAGCTCGATAAAACGCCACACATAGTTACGCTGAAGCTGCCCGCGCTTCAGCCCGAGCCAGACGGTGTTCGCATCGAACAGATGACGCGTATCCAGACGCACCAGATTACCAGCCTCATATTCTCCGCCAGACTGCTCGGCCACCAGGCCAATCCCCAGCCCTAACTCGACGTAGGTTTTGATCACGTCGGAATCCTGCGCGCTCAGCACCACGTCCGGCGTGAGCCCTTTACGCTTGAACGCTTCATCTATGCGCGAACGCCCGGTAATGCCCTGCCGGTAGGTGATAAGCGGCCATTTGACGATCTCTTCCAGCGTCAACGGTGAAACCTGGTTCAGCGGGTGTTCGGCGGGTAATAGCAGGCTGTGGTGCCAGCGGAACCACGGGAACGCCACCAGCAGCGGGTCATTGCTCAGCCGTTCACTGGCGATACCGATATCGGCCCCACCGTTATGCAGCAGCACTTCAATTTCCTGCGGCGTGCCCTGGATCAGTTCGAGACGTACGTCCGGGAAGATCTCACGAAATGCTTTGATAACCGTCGGAAGGCTGTAACGCGCCTGTGTATGGGTGGTGGCGATAGTCAGCACACCGGAAGCGTCGTTGGTAAAGAGATCCGCCAGCCGACGAACGTTGCTGGCCTCGTTGAGAATGCGCTCAGCGATGGTCAGCAATGCCTTGCCTGGCTCGGTCATACCCAGCAGGCGCTTGCCGCGACGGATAAAAATCTCAATGCCTAACTCCTCCTCCAGCTCGCGGATATGTCGGCTGACGCCCGACTGAGAGGTGTAAAGCATATTGGCGACTTCGGTCAGGTTGTAATCCCGCCTGGCCGCCTCACGAATAATTTTAAGTTGCTGGAAATTCACAATTCACTCCGGCGCATCTGACATAAGGCTATTGTTAGAGTCAGGCGGGCTGGAGAACAAATAATAAAAACCAGCATCTTATGCTTATTTGGAATATCAGCTGACGAGTTGCAGCTCGCGATTTTCCAGCGACGGCTTACTGACCAGAGACATCAGGATCTCTTTCACCGCCTGCGCCTGCGGTGACAGGGAGCCGCGCGCGGACATATTCAACGACAGCGGTAAGCTCATGGATGGCGTGGTGATGCGGGCCATCCAGCCGTTCGCCGCGCTGCACAGTGAACGTGCGGCAGACTCGGGCAGAACCGTTACACCCATGCCGCTGGCAATGGCGGCAGTCAGCGTGGAGATGGAATCAATCTCGCCGATGATCTTCGCCGTCAGACGGCGCAGCGAGAACGCTTCGTCAACGCGCACGCGCACGGCACTGTAGTCGCGCGGCAGGAACAGGTTCATCTCTGCCACAGCGGTTAAATCAATGCTCTGGCCGGGGCAATCACGGGTACCGACCAGGTAAAGATCTTCCTTCAGCAGCGGCTGGCTGGTGATACCGGCAACCGGGGAGCGATCGTACAGCACCGCCATATCCAGCTGACCGTTGAGCAGTTTGTCATTAAGCACGGAACCACTGTTCTCATGCAGATAAACCAGCACTTCCGGTAGCTCCGCGCGCACCGCCTGAAGCAGCGGCATGGTGACAGACGATGCGGCCGTTCCCGGCGCCAGGCCAATGGAGACATGGCCGCTCAGGGTCTGACCCACATTGTGCACGGCCAGCTGCGCCTGTTCACACTGACGCAGGATCGTGCGGGCATGGGTATATAAAATTTTTCCCGCTTCGGTAGGCGTTACGCCGCGCTTGGTGCGGATCAACAGTTGCTGGTCCATTTCGCCTTCCAGAGTCGCGACCTGCTGGCTCAGCGCAGGCTGCGCGATATGCAGCACTTCAGCCGCCTGGGTCAGGCTGCCGATATCGACGATTTTTACGAAGTATTTCAGTCGTCTTAAGTTCATGTTGCCCCCTGTTCGAAAATAGCGTGCCGGTAACGGCTGTGTTGTTAAACAGGTTTTGCAATATGGATGCCAGTTTTTTGCAGCGGGTGTATGTCGCTGCTAAGCGGCTGAAAATAAGGAAAGCCAATCACTGGTGCCTGTTTTGAGACGGGGACAACGGTTTCCGATCTGCCCCATTCGGGGTATATCTGCACAATAATGGTGCATTCCGTTGGCAAAAACGTCACTTTGCTGGTTTTGTCAGCAAACAGTTCAAAGTCGGCGATCCATCCTTTGACAAGGCGTACGCAGGTCGATAATATGCGCCCCGTTCACACGATTCCTCTGTAGTTCAGTCGGTAGAACGGCGGACTGTTAATCCGTATGTCACTGGTTCGAGTCCAGTCAGAGGAGCCAATTTTCTGTTTTCATGCATCCTTGCGAATCTTTATCTGATGTTGATTCAACAGGTTAGTGTGAAAACTCTTCTCGGTGCATTTTGATTTTACCCTACGCATCGGGAAAAATTGGTGGTCAAATCTGGGGTCAGGTTAGTTCGATAATGGAGTGACCCCCATATGTCCCTTACCGACGCAAAAATCCGCACCCTCAAGCCTTCTGATAAACCCTTTAAAGTCTCCGATTCTCACGGTCTGTATCTGCTGGTTAAGCCGGGTGGCTCCCGCCACTGGTATCTCAAATACCGTATTAGCGGTAAAGAATCCCGCATTGCGCTGGGTGCCTATCCAGCCATCTCCCTGTCTGATGCGCGACAGCAACGTGAAGGTATCCGTAAAATGCTGGCGCTGAATATCAACCCGGTACAGCAGCGGGCTGCTGAACGTGGCTCACGAACACCGGAGAAAGTTTTTAAAAACGTGGCGCTGGCGTGGCATAAAAGTAACAGGAAATGGTCGCAGAACACCGCCGACCGTCTGCTTGCCAGCCTGAACAATCACATCTTTCCGGTCATCGGGAACCTACCTGTATCAGAACTTAAACCCCGTCATTTCATTGACCTGCTGAAAGGGATCGAGGAAAAAGGTCTGCTGGAGGTTGCGTCCCGCACACGGCAGCACCTGAGTAACATAATGCGCCATGCGGTCCATCAGGAGTTAATCGATACGAACCCTGCAGCAAACCTTGGCGGCGTGACCACACCTCCTGTCAGACGGCACTATCCTGCCCTGCCGCTGGAGCGGCTGCCTGAACTGCTTGAACGTATTGGGGCATATCATCAGGGCCGTGAACTGACCCGGCATGCCGTTCTGCTGATGCTGCATGTGTTCATTCGCTCCAGTGAACTGCGTTTCGCCCGCTGGTCAGAGATTGATTTCACAAACCGAGTCTGGACGATACCCGCGACGCGAGAACCCATTATTGGCGTGCGTTATTCCGGCCGCGGGGCAAAAATGCGAATGCCGCATATCGTCCCCCTCTCAGAACAGTCCATCGCCATTCTGAAACAGATTAAGGATATCACCGGTAATAATGAACTGATCTTCCCCGGCGACCATAACCCGTATAAGCCAATGTCTGAAAACACGGTCAATAAGGCACTGCGGGTGATGGGTTACGACACGAAAAAGGATATCTGCGGTCACGGCTTCCGGGCAATGGCATGCAGTGCGCTGATGGAATCGGGTTTATGGGCAAAGGACGCAGTAGAACGCCAGATGAGTCATCAGGAGCGCAATACCGTGCGCATGGCTTATATTCATAAGGCAGAGCACCTAGAAGCCCGCAAAGCGATGATGCAGTGGTGGTCGGATTATCTGGAAGCATGCCGAGAATCTTATGCACCGCCTTATACAATTGGTAAAAATAAGTTTATCCCATAATATACTAACGAATCCCACACTCTGGCAAATTACCACCACCTCCACAGGAGGTGGTTCTATATAGACTTTTATCAACTTCATGACGAAAAACACCTATTTTATCCCAAAAGAAGACAATAGAGTCACAGAGGAATCAAAGAGCGACTCAATTGTCTTTGGACAGTCTGGTTGTGAGGTTAGAAAACAGTTACTCCTACACCATTAAATAGGGCGCAATGCTCGCTAATTTCTCCCGGGTTTCTGTCAGTTCGCGTTCCGGCGTAGATTGCGCGATGATTCCCGCCCCCGCCTGTATCCAGCAGCGCTGGCTATCCTGAAATACGGAACGCAGAACTAGCGCTGCATCAAAGCGCGTATCGTCCAGCAGCAGGATTGCGCCGGAATAAAGCTCTCGCGGCGTCTTCTCAATTTGCATAATCGCGTTCAGAGCAGCATTTTTAGGGATACCTGAGGCGGTAATCGACGGAAACAGCACGGTAAACGCATCCCAGGCATCCTTGTTTTCCGCAAGCTGACCGCTCACGCCAGACCCCAGATGCTGAACGCTGCCGCGCTGGCGAACCGACATTAAATCTTCAACCACCACGCTGCCCGGCTGGCAAACGGCCTCCAGTTCAGCAATAGCTTCTTTGACAGAAAGGATATGCTCAAGCACCTCTTTACTGTCGTGCAGCAGTTCTGCCTCTTTCGCCTTATTATGCTCCGGGTTTCCCATGCGATCGCGGGTGCCCGCAAGCGGTTCAGTGACCACTTTATTGCCCGTCACTGACATCACCAGTTCCGGGCTAAAGCCCAGCGCTTCGCGTCCTTCCTGACGGAACATAAACGAGCGCACAGGTGTGTTTGCCTGCCGCCCGTATAACAGCGTGGCGGGCATATCAATCCGCGATGGCAGGGGAATGGCGCGCGAGACAATCACTTTGACATACTCGCCACGGCGGATCTCCGCAACGGCGCGCGCAACCTGTTGTTTATATGCCTCACCATTGAGGGCGGTATCCACCGCCAGTGGTGCGTTCTGCGTCGTTGTACCGGCCTCTTTTACCCACTCGCACAAACGTCGGCACCCGTCGGCGGAGTCCGCATAAACGGTGACATTTCCCTTTTCAAAAATAAGTTCTTCACGGGGAACGGTTAACGTCAGCAGCGGCCACTCCCCGGCGTTAAAGGCAATCCCCCGCGCATGCGCCGCAAAGTTGAACCCAACCTGTCCATATACCCGACGTCCTTTCACCTGAGGATGCGCCATAAAACGACGCGCGCAGTCGGCAATGGAATCCACCGCCCATTTTTGCTCCCCGGCATCATCAATAAATGTCGCCTGCGTTCCGTCGGCATTAATGTGCAGCCGTGCCTGGCACCCTTTGCCTAAATACCAACAGGGTTGACGCTCATAGACATAACACTCTTCTTCTGCGAACTGGCGTAAAACGCCAGAAATCGTCGGTAGCCATTGTTCCTCTGGTAACGCCAGATGTAGAAATTCACTGATTTTCATCCCTTACCTCTCTGTGTTATTCCCGGATCAATCAATTGCGCTTGTCATCAGTTCTCTTGCCGAATGCAGCCGGATATAAGCAACCCACGCCGCCAGCAACGTGAATGCCCCGGCAAACAGGAAGCAGGCCGCATAGCCAAAATGTTGAGCAACAACGCCACCGATAACGCCTGCCAGAATGGCGATTGCCGCGTCAGTACATTGAAAGAGGGTGAAGTCGACACCGGCCTGCAAAGGCGATGAAAGCGACATCAGCGTGGCGTAAAGACAGACCAGCGCGCAGGCCAGCGAAATGGACTGGACAATGACCAGACACTGGAGAATCGGCAGCAGCAGATGACCCGGCGCCATCATGAGCGTCATCACCACCGCCAGCAGCGCGATCCCCTGGACGCCATAAGCCGTCAACAGCGCTCTGCCGGGTGAGGTGTATTTCATCAGCAATCCGCCGGCCAGCGTTCCTGCTATGCCCGCTGCAATATTGCCGCCGCTGAACAGCGCGCCCAATGCGGACATGCTCAACCCATGATCCAACAACAGCGGTGCCAGAAGAGGCAGCACAAACCGCATGCCTGAATTCAGCATCAATACCAGCAGTAAGCCCAGGCGCGCCAGCTTCCTCCTTAGCGCATAACCTAACGCCGGAACATGCGGGATAGTCGCTGTTCGCGTCGGCTCCGTAATGCGCCACAGCGGGAGTGACAGCGCCATAATCAGCACCGCCATCATCAGCATGGCGACAGGCCAGCCGGATGCCGCCGACAGCATCAGGAACACCCCGCCGCCGCACATCATTCCCAGATAGCTGCCGCCGACCTGCACGCTGTTTCCCCAGCCGTAACCCGTGCGGGTCAGTTGATCGACGCAAAAGCCGTCGCTGGCGATATCAATGGTGGAGGCGACCGTGCCTGCCACCATAAACAGAACAAATAACGCGACGATTTGCGTATCGGGGAATCCCCCTTCTCGCCCAAACCAGCCAATCGCTGCGGCAATAGTCAGGATCGCCGCTAGCGCGACCTGACCACGCAGGATTAACATGCGGGAACGGCGTTCCTGGCTACCGGGCGGAAGCCGCCAGCGCTCGATCCATGGCGCCCAAATAAACTTCAGCGCCCAGGGCAGCATAAACAGGGTTGTCGCACCGGCAAGCGCCAGCGAACCGCCAGCAGCGCGCACCAGCGCGGGTAAGGACTGCATAGACAGCGCCGATACCAGACTCTGCGTCACATAGACGCCGGCAATAGCAAAAATCACCCGCCCGGTCGTCAACGTCAGCGGTTTCACATTCGACTGAACATCACTCATGCACCCACTCTCCAGACGCGGAAACCCCGTCGTCGCGCCACACGCGCGCGGCCATTTGCGCCTGCCACAGCGCCTGATAACGTCCATGATGTGAGAGCAATTGCGCATGAGTACCCTGCTCAACCACCTGTCCCTCTTCCATCACCAGAATGTTTCCGGCCCCGGCGATGGTGGATAAACGGTGAGCGATGATAATCACCGTCCGGTTGTGAACCAGGTTATCGATCGCTTTTTGCACCGCCAGCTCGCTTTCAATATCCAGCGCGGCAGTCGGTTCATCGAGAATGACGACCGGCGCGTTTTTCAATAACGCTCTGGCAATGGAAATCCGCTGGCGCTCGCCGCCCGATAGCTGGCCGCCCATCTCTCCCATTGGCGTCAGCCAGCCTTGCGGAAGACGGGAAATAAACTCAAGGCACTGCGCCGCGCGGGCGGCCTCTTCTACCTCCTGCCGCGTCGCCTGTGGGCGCGCGATACGGATATTCGCCAGCAGCGTGTCATCAAACAGCCAGACATCCTGGAAAACAACAGAAATCAGGCTATTGAGCTGTTCCGGCGTCAGGCGGCGAATATCGACGCCGCCAATAGAAATCTGCCCTTGCTGCGGATCGGCATAGCGCATTAACAGTTTGGTGACCGTAGTTTTGCCTGCGCCGGAGGCACCCACCAGCGCGCTCATACTGGCTGCCGGGAACGTCAAAGAAACATGATTAAGCGCGTGGCCGTCGCCTTCTTCGTAGCGATAGCTGACGTTGTCAAAGCGGATATCGTAACGTTCCGGCATCTCGCTTTGCTCTGCGACGGGAAGCGGTGCTATCGCCATAAACCGCTCAATCCGTTGCAGGGCGCTGGCGATCAGTTCCACAACCGAGGTGTAGCTGATAAACATCGCCATCGGTTCTGCGAAGCGCATAATCATCGCGACGGCGGCAATCAAAAAGGCGAGGTTCAGAGTGCCCGTCACTACCCAGACGATCCCGGATAACACCACCACCTGTAGGCCCAACTCCACGACGCTGGCGATCAGCATCGTCGCGCCAGCGCCCTGACGGTGAGTGCGGGTCTGTAAGTTTTCCAGCGCATTGAAATGCGCCAGCAGCGCCCGGCTTTTATCGGCATCGCTGCCGCAGGTGCGCAATACCATCATCCCCTGAGCAAATTCAACGATATCGCCGCTCAGACGCTGGTGCGCTTCCCCCAGCGTCTGCATTTGTCGCCGCATCGCCGGGCGGCGCCAGTAATAAAACGGCACCAGCAGAGGGAAGATCAGCAACATCACCAGCCCCAGCCGCCAGTCTATCCACAATGTCGCCAGCGACGCCGTCAGCGGCGTGACAATGGTGAGCAGCAAAATATTGGCTATCGCAATAACATAATTGAGGTTTTCATCCACGTTGCCCAGCAGCAAGGCGTTCATTTCACCCGCCCTGCCGCGCTGGAGCTTCTCCAGCGGCACGCGGCGTAACTGCTCGCCAAGTCGCAGGCGCAACTCATGGGTGGCCTGCGCCAGATGACCACGGTATTCAAAGCCCAGGCCATACCAGCGTAGCACCAGCGTCACAATTGCGGCGACGCTGAAGGCCATAGCCCAGTTAAGAAGTTGCGGCGCGTCTCCCCGTAACAGCGCATCAATGATCGGATAAAGACAGGCAAAGGCGATCCCCTGCATGAATGCCGCCAGCAACAGCGCCAGCATACTGCGTCGCAGCATCCTGGCCTGACTGCCAACGCTGGAGATAAGCTGGCGCCAGATGACGCGCCAGGCCAGGTTATCCGCAGGATTATTGTCTTTCATTTTCCACCACCTCTTCCTGTGTTCCACCCGGCACCCAATGCTGCGCCTGCTGATAGTGTTGCCAGAGCCGTTGATACAGGCCGCCCTGCGCCAACAGTTGCGTATGGTTCCCCATTTCCCTGAGCTGTCCGTCGGAAAACAGCAATATCACATCGGCCTGAGTCACCATTGAGAGACGATGCGCGACCATGATGACCGTCCGGCCACGCATGGCCGCCGCGAGCGCCTTGATAAGCGCCGCTTCGTTTTCCGGGTCAGCAAACGCCGTCGCCTCATCGAGCACCAGGATGGGGCGATCCTGCAAAAGCGCCCGGGCGATAGTAATGCGCTGCCGCTGGCCGCCGGAGAGAAATACCCCACGTTCCCCGACTCGTGTGTTGTAACCTTCTGGCAGAGCGCTAATAAAATCATGGGCCTGCGCCACTCTGGCCGCCGCTATTACCGCCTCCAGCGGCGTATCCGGCGCGCCCAGACGAATGTTATTGGCTATCGTGTCGGCAAAAAGGAAGTTGTCCTGAAACACAAACGAGAGTTGCTTCATCAGGGTGTCCGTCTGCATATCACGCAGATCCACGCCGCCAATACGGATATGGCCTTTGTCCGGGTCGGCGTAACGCAGCAGCAAGCGCGCCACGGTGCTTTTTCCGGCGCCGCTTGGCCCGACCAGCGCCACAATTTGCCCGGCAGGCACATGAAAGCTCACCTCCTGCAACGCGGCGCCAGTACGCGCTTGCGGATAATGAAAGCTCACCTGCTCAAAGGTAATGCTCGCCTCTTGCGGCTGCTGGTCAGACTGCGGCAGCGATAACTCCGGCATCGCGAGAACCTGATAAATACGCTGAATGCTTAAACGCGTTTGCGCGACCAGGTTATTGAGCATCATCATTGGCATTACGGCTTCGGCCATTCCGCTGCCCAGCAGTAAAACGGCCACCCACGCGATAAAATCGAAACTGCCATAGTGCAACAGGCCGTATCCCGACCAGATCAGGACAAACAGGGTCGGGAGAGGATTCAGAATCGAGAAGGAAAAACGCGCTGAAAAACCGGCTTTGCGATACCAGGTTTTGAGCACATCGACCCACTCTTCAAGGGCGCGTTGATAGCGCAGAAAACTGGTGCTGCCGCTATCAAACGTTCTCACCACGGGCATGGCCTGCACGAACTCAATAACCGCCGCGCTAACCTGCTCGCGCGCCTTATGATAACGCTGAGCCATATCTTCCGAACGCTGGCGGGCGAGCACGAGAACAACCGATCCAAACGCCAGTACCCCCAGCGTCGCGATTGCCAGCCGCCAGTCCAGCCAGAACAAGATAACGATTGTCGCCAGCGGCATGATGATCGCGCGGGCATAGAGCGGCGTGCTGTCGGCCACAAAAATATGTAACGACTTCACGTCATCCAGCATCACTTTCGCCACTGACCCGCTGCCCATTTGCTGTAACACGCCAGGCGGAAGCTGCAATGCTTTACGGGCTAACCTGCTGCGCAGAATGTTCTCCAGATGAAAAGCCGCGTAATGAGAGGTGTTGAACGCCTGTAAGCGCAGAACAAAAGTTAAGACCACGCAGCCGATCACGCCGCCCAGCGGCCAGGCCGGAATAGCGTCAGGCGTCGCGCGAATGTCACGCAGGCTCCACGCCAGAAAAAGGAGCGCCCCCAGGCTGGTTAATGCCGCCAGCCCCGCCAGCGCCATAGCTAAAATAACCTTCCTGCGAACCGGTGTAATCACCTGCCAGAGAGGAAATCGGGACAGCGATTCAGTATTGGATGATTGAGATGACATGGGAGCAACTGAATTTCCTGATGAATTTTTACGGACGCCAAAAACGACAATTCAGGGTGGCGTTCTGAGAATTAATGTGAATAATAACCATTATCAATAACTCATCTACCCCATTCGGTTCTATTTATACCCGCATTGGTCTAAGCCACAGGGAGATAACCAGGTCATGACGGAGTCACCGCAAACGCAATCTGAAATCTCTATTCACCAGTTGGTGGTCGGGAAACCTGCAAACGATGGCAATATTCCTGCTCAGTGTGAACTGCTGCGCTGTTCGTTGCAGGAAGGTATGGATATTTTGCTCTGGAGGGGCCATTTTGCGCGGCCTGAGACGTTGCAGCTACACGACGATCTGGGCAGGATTAACTTCTCGTGCATCCTGGAAGGCACATCGCGCTTTGCGATTCAGGGACTCCGGCGCCACACCGACTGGGAGCTTGCGCGCAATCGCCATTACATTACCCATACGCCAGACTGTCGCGGCAGCGCCTCCTATTGTGGCCGATTCGAGAGCATTACCCTCTCCTTCAGCCCTGAAACCCTCGCGCTGTGGGTGCCGGATATTAGCGCGGTCATTAAGAATAAGATCGACTCCCACTGCTGTTGCCAGCAGCAGCGTTGTAATGCTGAAACCCACTTAACGGCTCAGGCCTTGCGTCACGCGCTGATGCGCATGCACGGCGGCTTCAGTCATGAACAAAAGCCGTCGACGCTATGGTTGCAGGGGCAAAGTCTGGTCATGCTCAGTCTGGTGCTGGATGAACATCGCGAAGACGCCAGTTGCCTCTCCTGCCACTTCAACCCGATGGAACGCCAGAAACTGCTGCGGGCGAAGGATCTGCTGCTGGCTGATCTGACGCAAGCGCCGGGCGTCGCGGAGCTGGCCAGAGAGTCCGGTCTGAGCGTTCTCAAAATTAAGCGAGGCTTCCGCGTTCTGTTCAACAACAGCGTCTATGGCCTGTTTCAGGCTGAACGAATGCAGGAAGCCAGAAGACGCCTGGCCAACGGCAATACCTCCGTCATGACGGTGGCGGCCGATCTGGGCTATGCCAACGCCAGCCATTTCTCTGCCGCCTTCCAGAAACAGTTTGGCGTAACCCCTTCGACCTTTAAACGCGTGATGTAACCGGGGTCGCGCCCCCCTAAACTCCTCCCTGACAGAGGCCCGGATACCCCATCCGGGCCTCTGTTCTTTCCGCCTGTTACCAACCCGAAACGGGCATAAATAAACCCGTTTCGGGTAGCATCCAATTGTTAATAATTATTATTCTCATATGAGCAATGCTTTTCGGTAAGACGTGCCATCAGGAGGAAGAATGATTTCTGGCGCACCATCTCAGGATTCGCTGTTACCGGACAACCGCCACGCGGCTGATTACCAACAATTACGCGAGCGGCTCATACAGGAACTGAATTTAACGCCGCAGCAGTTACATGAAGAGAGCAACCTGATCCAGGCCGGCCTGGATTCCATAAGATTGATGAGATGGTTACACTGGTTTCGTAAAAATGGCTACCGCCTTACCCTTCGCGAGCTGTATGCCGCCCCCACGCTGGCGGCATGGAACCAGTTAATGCTCAGCCGGTCGCCTGAGAACGCGGAAGAAGAAACGCCGCCCGACGAATCATCCTGGCCGAACATGACCGAAAGTACCCCCTTCCCATTGACGCCAGTACAGCACGCCTACCTGACGGGCCGCATGCCGGGGCAGACGCTTGGCGGCGTGGGTTGCCACCTGTATCAGGAGTTTGAAGGCCATTGTCTGACGGCGTCGCAGTTGGAGCAGGCCATCACGACCTTGCTGCAACGCCACCCAATGCTGCATATCGCCTTTCGCCCCGACGGGCAGCAGGTCTGGCTACCGCAACCTTACTGGAACGGCGTCACCGTTCATGATTTACGCCATAACGACGCTGAAAGCCGCCAGGCCTATCTGGACGCACTGCGCCAGCGCCTGAGCCACCGTCTTTTACGCGTGGAAATCGGCGAAACGTTTGATTTTCAGCTGACGCTCTTGCCGGACAATCGCCACCGCCTCCATGTCAATATTGACCTGCTGATTATGGATGCCTCCAGCTTTACGCTTTTCTTCGATGAGCTTAACGCCCTGCTGGCCGGAGAATCGCTGCCGGCTATCGACACCCGCTATGATTTCCGCTCGTATTTGCTGCACCAGCAGAAGATCAATCAAACACTGAGAGACGACGCGCGCGCTTACTGGCTGGCGAAAGCATCGACGCTTCCCCCCGCGCCCGTCTTGCCGCTGGCCTGCGAACCCGCCACGCTACGTGAAGTCCGTAATACCCGACGCCGCATGATTGTCCCGGCAACACGCTGGCACGCCTTTAGCAACCGGGCCGGCGAGTATGGCGTGACGCCGACAATGGCGCTGGCGACCTGTTTTTCTGCCGTGCTGGCTCGCTGGGGCGGCCTGACGCGTCTGCTGCTTAACATCACCTTATTCGACCGCCAGCCGCTGCACCCGGCGGTTGGCGCGATGCTTGCCGACTTCACCAATATTCTTCTGCTGGATACCGCCTGCGATGGCGATACCGTCAGCAACCTGGCGCGTAAAAACCAGCTCACGTTTACGGAGGACTGGGAGCATCGCCACTGGTCCGGCGTCGAATTACTCCGTGAACTCAAACGCCAGCAGCGCTACCCCCACGGCGCCCCGGTGGTATTTACCAGCAATCTGGGGCGTTCCCTCTACAGCAGCCGCGCAGAATCGCCGTTGGGCGAGCCGGAATGGGGCATCTCGCAAACGCCGCAGGTCTGGATAGATCATCTGGCGTTCGAGCATCACGGCGAGGTCTGGCTACAATGGGACAGCAACGACGCGCTGTTCCCTCCGGCGTTAGTCGAAACATTGTTCGACGCCTACTGCCAGTTGATTAACCAACTCTGCGATGACGAAAGCGCCTGGCAAAAGCCGTTCGCAGATATGATGCCCGCCAGCCAGCGCGCGATACGCGAACGGGTCAACGCCACCGGCGCCCCCATTCCCGAAGGCTTGCTGCATGAAGGCATTTTCCGTATCGCTCTGCAACAGCCGCAGGCGCTGGCGGTAACGGACATGCGTTATCAGTGGAATTATCATGAGCTGACAGACTATGCCCGCCGTTGCGCGGGCAGGTTAATCGAGTGCGGGGTTCAGCCCGGCGATAATGTGGCTATCACGATGTCGAAAGGCGCAGGACAACTTGTTGCGGTTCTGGCCGTCCTGCTGGCCGGGGCGGTTTACGTTCCGGTTTCGCTGGATCAGCCTGCCGCACGGCGCGAGAAAATCTACGCTGACGCCAGCGTCCGGCTGGTGCTCATTTGTCAGCACGACACCAGCGCCGGGTCAGACGATATTCCCGTCCTTGCCTGGCAGCAGGCCATTGAGGCGGAGCCGATCGCCAACCCGGTAGTACGCGCCCCCACGCAACCGGCCTACATTATCTACACCTCCGGCTCTACCGGTACGCCGAAAGGGGTAGTCATTTCTCACCGGGGAGCGCTTAACACCTGTTGCGATATCAATACCCGCTATCAGGTTGGCCCGCATGACAGGGTGCTGGCCCTCTCCGCCCTACATTTTGATTTATCGGTTTACGACATTTTTGGCGTACTGCGCGCGGGCGGCGCGCTGGTGATGGTGATGGAAAATCAACGGCGCGATCCTCACGCATGGTGTGAGCTGATCCAGCGCCATCAGGTCACGCTCTGGAACAGCGTCCCGGCGCTGTTCGATATGCTGCTGACCTGGTGTGAAGGTTTCGCCGACGCCACGCCGGAAAACCTGCGCGCAGTGATGCTTTCCGGCGACTGGATCGGGCTTGACCTCCCCGCCCGTTATCGGGCCTTCCGGCCACAAGGACAATTTATCGCGATGGGCGGCGCCACCGAGGCGTCTATCTGGTCTAACGCCTGCGAAATTCACGACGTCCCCGCCCACTGGCGCTCCATCCCTTACGGTTTTCCGCTAACCAACCAACGCTACCGGGTGGTGGATGAACAGGGCCGGGACTGCCCTGACTGGGTGCCGGGTGAATTATGGATTGGCGGCATTGGGGTCGCGGAAGGCTATTTCAACGATCCCCTGCGTAGCGAGCAGCAATTTTTGACGCTCCCGGACGAGCGCTGGTATCGCACCGGCGATCTCGGCTGCTACTGGCCAGATGGCACAATCGAGTTCCTCGGTCGTCGCGACAAGCAGGTCAAAGTCGGAGGATATCGCATCGAGCTGGGCGAAATCGAAAGCGCGCTCAGCCAGCTGGCGGGGGTGAAACAAGCAACCGTTCTGGCGATCGGCGAAAAAGAAAAAACGCTGGCGGCATACGTTGTTCCTCAGGGCGAGGCTTTTTGCGTTACCGATCATCGGAACCCGGCACTGCCGCAGGCGTGGCACACGCTTGCGGGAACGTTGCCCTGTTGCGCCATCTCGCCAGAGATCTCCGCAGAACAGGTAGCCGATTTCCTTCAGCATCGCCTGCTAAAACTGAAGCCGGGTCACACCGCTGGCGCCGATCCTCTCCCCCTGATGAACTCACTCGCTATCCAGCCGCGCTGGCAGGCCGTGGTGGAACTCTGGTTAGCATTTCTGGTGACACAACGGCGACTGAAGCCCGCTGCTGAAGGTTATCAGGTCTGCGCTGGTGAAGAACACGAGGATGAGCACCCGCACTTCAGCGGACATGATTTAACGTTATCGCAAATTCTTCGCGGTGCCCGTAACGAACTGTCGTTACTGAACGACGCGCAGTGGTCGCCGGAAAGCCTGGCCTTTAACCATCCGGCCAGCGCCCCGTATATTCAGGAACTGGCGACAATTTGCCAACAGCTTGCACAGCGCTTACAGCGCCCGGTACGCCTGCTTGATGTGGGAACCCGCACTGGCCGCGCCGCAGAATCGCTGTTAGCACAGCTCAACGCCGGACAGATTGAGTATGTCGGGCTTGAGCAGAGCCAGGAGATGCTGCTGAGCGCCCGGCAGAGGCTCGCCCCCTGGCCTGGCGCCCGTCTGTCCCTCTGGAATGCAGACACGCTGGCGGCGCACGCTCACTCGGCGGACATTATCTGGCTTAATAACGCCCTGCATCGTCTGCTGCCGGAAGATCCCGGGCTCCTTGCGACATTACAACAGCTTGCCGTTCCCGGCGCGCTGCTCTACGTGATGGAGTTTCGCCAGTTAACGCCGTCCGCCCTGCTCAGCACGCTCCTGTTAACCAATGGGCAGCCGGAGGCCTTGCTGCATAACAGCGCCGACTGGGCGGCATTATTTAGCGCGGCCGCCTTCAACTGTCAGCATGGCGATGAGGTCGCGGGGTTACAACGCTTCCTCGTACAATGTCCTGACAGGCAGGTGCGCCGCGATCCCCGTCAACTTCAGGCCGCCCTCGCCGGACGTCTGCCGGGGTGGATGGTGCCGCAACGGATCGTCTTCCTCGACGCCTTACCGCTGACGGCTAACGGGAAAATTGACTACCAGGCGCTGAAGCGTCGTCATACCCCTGAAGCGGAAAACCCGGCCGAAGCGGATTTACCCCAGGGCGACATTGAAAAACAGGTTGCCGCCCTCTGGCAGCAACTCTTATCAACTGGCAATGTCACCAGAGAAACCGACTTCTTCCAGCAAGGCGGCGATAGCCTGCTGGCGACCCGTCTGACCGGGCAACTTCATCAGGCAGGTTATGAAGCGCAATTAAGCGACCTGTTTAATCATCCCCGGCTGGCGGATTTTGCCGCCACGCTGCGGAAAACCGACGTCCCGGTCGAACAACCATTCGTCCACTCCCCTGAAGAACGCTACCAGCCCTTTGCGCTTACCGACGTGCAGCAGGCTTACCTGGTGGGGCGTCAGCCGGGCTTTGCCCTGGGCGGCGTCGGCTCACATTTCTTTGTTGAATTTGAAATTGCCGATCTGGACCTCACCCGGCTGGAGACGGTCTGGAACCGATTAATCGCCCGCCACGATATGCTGCGCGCCATCGTGCGTGATGGACAGCAACAGGTGCTCGAACAGACGCCCCCCTGGGTGATACCCACACACACCCTCCATACGCCTGAAGAGGCGTTGCGGGTGCGCGAAAAACTGGCGCATCAGGTACTCAACCCCGAAGTGTGGCCGGTATTCGATCTCCAGGTCGGATACGTGGACGGGATGCCTGCCCGCCTGTGGCTGTGTCTGGATAACCTGTTGCTTGACGGTCTGAGCATGCAGATCCTGCTGGCGGAGCTGGAGCACGGCTACCGCTACCCGCAACAGCTGCTTCCGCCGCTGCCCGTCACCTTCAGGGATTATCTGCAACAACCCTCGCTACAGTCGCCCAATCCAGATTCTCTGGCATGGTGGCAGGCGCAGCTTGATGATATTCCTCCGGCGCCTGCGTTGCCGCTGCGCTGCTTGCCTCAGGAGGTTGAAACACCGCGCTTCGCCCGCCTGAACGGCGCGCTGGACAGCACGCGCTGGCATCGGCTGAAAAAACGGGCGGCTGACGCCCATCTCACCCCGTCGGCCGTACTGTTGTCGGTGTGGTCAACGGTTCTCTCTGCATGGAGTGCACAGCCTGAGTTCACGCTTAACCTTACGCTTTTCGACAGGCGACCGCTGCACCCGCAAATCAACCAGATTCTGGGCGATTTCACCTCGCTGATGCTGCTGAGCTGGCATCCCGGCGAAAGCTGGCTGCACAGCGCGCAGTCACTACAGCAGCGGCTGAGCCAGAACCTCAACCACCGCGATGTGTCAGCCATCCGCGTGATGCGTCAACTGGCGCAACGGCAAAACGTGCCTGCCGTTCCGATGCCCGTCGTCTTTACCAGCGCGCTGGGCTTTGAGCAGGATAACTTCCTCGCCCGGCGTAATCTGCTCAAACCGGTCTGGGGCATCTCCCAGACGCCGCAGGTCTGGCTCGATCACCAGATTTATGAATCCGAAGGCGAACTGCGCTTTAACTGGGATTTTGTCGCCGCGCTGTTTCCTGCCGGGCAGGTGGAGCGCCAGTTTGAACAGTATTGCGCATTGCTAAACCGAATGGCCGAGGATGAAAGCGGCTGGCAACTGCCGCTCGCCGCGCTGGTGCCTCCCGTTAAACACGCAGGGCAATGCGCAGAGCGCTCACCGCGCGTATGCCCTGAGCACTCTCAGCCACACATTGCGGCGGACGAGAGCACCGTCAGCCTGATTTGCGACGCCTTCCGCGAGGTGGTTGGCGAGTCTGTCACGCCCGCAGAAAACTTCTTTGAGGCGGGCGCAACGTCGCTGAATCTGGTGCAACTGCACGTTTTGTTACAACGTCACGAATTTTCCACCCTGACGTTGCTTGACCTCTTCACCCACCCTTCTCCTGCTGCCCTGGCCGATTATCTGGCCGGCGTCGCCACGGTGGAGAAAACAAAACGACCTCGCCCTGTTCGCCGTCGTCAGCGGCGGATATAGCGCGAAGCAAACTGATTTTCCCCGGAACGCCATCGCGAACGCATGGCGTTCCATTGACTTTGTGAATCTTAGGAAACGGGACCGATTATGGATAACTTGCGCTTCTCTTCTGCGCCGACAGCAGATTCCATTGATGCATCGATCGCTCAACACTACCCGGACTGCGAACCTGTCGCGGTTATCGGCTACGCCTGTCATTTTCCTGAATCGCCGGATGGCGAAACGTTCTGGCAAAATCTGCTGGAAGGTCGTGAATGCAGCCGACGCTTTACGCGCGAAGAGCTTCTGGCCGTCGGTCTGGATGCCGCCATCATTGACGATCCTCATTATGTCAATATCGGTACGGTGTTAGACAACGCCGACTGCTTCGACGCCACCCTGTTTGGCTATTCGCGACAGGAAGCGGAGTCGATGGACCCGCAGCAGCGCCTATTTTTGCAGGCGGTCTGGCATGCGCTGGAACATGCCGGTTATGCCCCCGGCGCCGTCCCCCATAAGACCGGCGTTTTCGCCTCTTCCCGGATGAGTACCTACCCCGGTCGCGAAGCATTGAACGTGACAGAAGTCGCGCAGGTAAAAGGTCTGCAATCTCTGATGGGCAATGATAAAGACTATATTGCCACCCGCGCCGCGTACAAACTCAACCTGCACGGCCCGGCGTTATCGGTACAGACCGCCTGCTCCAGCTCGCTGGTTGCAGTGCATCTGGCCTGTGAAAGCCTGCGCGCAGGCGAATCCGATATGGCGGTTGCCGGCGGCGTGGCGCTCTCTTTCCCCCAGCAGGCAGGCTACCGCTACCAGCCCGGAATGATTTTCTCTCCTGATGGTCACTGTCGTCCCTTTGACGCCTCGGCTGAGGGCACCTGGGCCGGTAACGGTCTCGGCTGCGTGGTGCTGCGTCGCCTGAGAGACGCGCTGCTGTCAGGCGATCCGATTATCTCGGTGATCCTCTCCAGCGCGGTCAACAACGACGGCAACAGAAAGGTCGGCTATACCGCCCCTTCCGTCGCAGGGCAACAGGCAGTCATCGAAGAGGCGTTAATGCTGGCGGCCATCGACGACAGGCAGGTAGGTTACATTGAAACCCACGGCACCGGCACACCGCTGGGCGACGCGATTGAAATTGAAGCGTTACGCAACGTCTATGCGCCTCGCCCGCAGGATCAGCGCTGTGCGCTCGGTTCCGTGAAAAGTAACATGGGCCATCTGGATACCGCGGCGGGCATTGCCGGACTGCTGAAAACCGTTCTGGCAGTCAGTCGCGGGCAAATTCCTCCCTTACTGAATTTTCACACCCCCAACCCGGCGCTGAAACTTGAAGAGAGCCCCTTTACCATACCGGTGTCGGCACAGGCATGGCAGGACGAAATGCGCTATGCGGGCGTCTCCTCCTTTGGTATTGGCGGCACCAACTGCCATATGATCGTCGCCTCGCTGCCCGACGCGCTCAACGCGCGCCTCCCCGATACGGATAGCGGCAGAAAAAGTACCGCGCTGCTGCTCAGCGCCGCCAGCGACAGCGCGTTGCGGCGGCTGGCGACGGATTATGCCGGGGCGCTGAGAGAGGATGCGGATGCCAGCTCTCTGGCCTTCACAGCCCTGCACGCGCGCCGTCTCGATCTCCCCTTCCGCCTGGCGGCGCCATTAAACCGTGAAACCGCCGAGGCGCTCAGCGCCTGGGCCGGTGAGAAATCGGGGGCGCTGGTTTACAGCGGCCACGGCGCCAGCGGCAAGCAGGTGTGGCTGTTTACCGGCCAGGGCTCGCACTGGCGCACTATGGGTCAAACGATGTACCAGCACTCAACGGCGTTTGCCGACACGCTGGATCGCTGTTTTTCCGCCTGTAGCGAAATGCTCACGCCGTCACTGCGCGAAGCGATGTTTAACCCCGATTCGGCGCAGCTGGACAATATGGCCTGGGCGCAGCCGGCGATTGTCGCGTTTGAAATCGCGATGGCGGCGCACTGGCGTGCTGAAGGACTGAAGCCAGACTTCGCCATTGGGCATTCCGTCGGTGAATTTGCCGCTGCCGTTGTCTGCGGACACTATACGATTGAACAGGTCATGCCACTGGTTTGTCGGCGCGGCGCGCTAATGCAGCAGTGCGCAAGCGGCGCGATGGTGGCGGTATTTGCAGACGAAGACACGCTGATGCCGCTGGCTCGCCAGTTTGAGCTGGATCTCGCCGCCAACAACGGTACGCAACATACGGTATTTTCCGGGCCGGAAGCCCGTCTCGCGGTATTTTGCGCCACGCTCTCGCAGCATGACATTAACTATCGTCGCCTGAGCGTAACCGGTGCGGCGCACTCCGCTTTACTGGAGCCGATACTCGATCGGTTCCAGGACGCCTGCGCGGGACTGCACGCGGAGCCGGGGCAAATACCGATTATTTCCACGCTCACCGCCGACGTCATTGATGAGTCAACGCTCAACCAGGCGGATTACTGGCGCCGACACATGCGCCAGCCGGTGCGTTTTATCCAGAGTATTCAGGTGGCGCATCAGCTCGGCGCCCGCGTTTTTCTGGAGATGGGGCCCGATGCCCAGTTGGTTGCTTGCGGGCAGCGCGAATACCGCGATAACGCATACTGGATAGCCAGCGCCCGGCGTAACAAAGAGGCGAGCGATGTCCTCAATCAGGCCCTGCTCCAGCTTTACGCTGCCGGCGTCGCCCTACCGTGGGCCGACCTGCTGGCGGGCGATGGACAACGTATCGCTGCGCCATGTTATCCGTTTGATACTGAGCGTTACTGGAAAGAGCGCGTCTCCCCGGCCTGCGAGCCTGCCGACGCAGCGCTGTCTGCCGGGCTGGAGGTGGCGAGTCGCGCCGCGACAGCGCTCGATCTCCCTCGCCTGGAAGCGCTTAAACAGTGCGCCACGCGACTGCACGCCATCTACGTCGATCAACTGGTACAACGCTGTACCGGCGATGCCATTGAGAACGGCGTGGACGCCATGACCATCATGCGCCGTGGACGTCTGCTGCCCCGCTACCAGCAGCTACTCCAGCGCCTGCTGAATAACTGCGTGGTCGACGGCGATTACCGCTGCACCGACGGGCGATACGTCCGCGCCCGCCCCATTGAACATCAACAGCGGGAATCACTGCTGACGGAACTTGCCGGTTATTGTGAAGGTTTTCAGGCTATTCCCGACACCATCGCCCGTGCCGGCGATCGGTTATATGAAATGATGAGCGGCGCGGAAGAACCGGTGGCGATTATCTTCCCGCAAAGCGCCTCCGACGGCGTGGAAGTGCTGTATCAGGAATTCAGCTTTGGCCGCTATTTCAACCAAATCGCCGCCGGGGTATTACGCGGCATTGTCCAGACGCGTCAGCCCCGCCAGCCGTTGCGTATTCTTGAAGTTGGCGGCGGAACCGGCGGCACCACCGCGTGGCTGCTGCCGGAACTCAACGGCGTTCCGGCACTGGAGTACCATTTCACCGATATCTCGGCGCTGTTCACCCGTCGCGCCCAGCAGAAATTCGCCGACTATGATTTTGTGAAGTATAGCGAGCTGGATCTCGAAAAAGAGGCGCAGTCTCAGGGTTTCCAGGCACAGTCTTACGATCTTATCGTGGCAGCGAACGTGATTCACGCCACCCGCCATATTGGCCGCACGCTCGATAATCTGCGCCCCCTGCTCAAGCCGGGCGGGCGCCTGCTGATGCGCGAAATCACCCAGCCAATGCGTCTGTTTGACTTCGTTTTCGGCCCGCTGGTTCTTCCGCTACAGGATCTCGACGCCCGCGAAGGTGAGTTATTCCTCACCACCGCTCAGTGGCAACAACAGTGCCGCCACGCCGGATTCAGCAAAGTGGCGTGGCTACCGCAGGATGGCAGCCCGACCGCCGGGATGAGCGAACATATCATTCTCGCCACGCTGCCCGGTCAGGCGGTTAGCGCCGTAACATTCACCGCGCCATCAGAACCCGTGTTGGGGCAGGCGCTGACGGATAACGGTGATTATCTCGCCGACTGGTCTGATTGCGCAGGTCAGCCCGAACGGTTTAACGCCCGCTGGCAGGAGGCCTGGCGTCTGCTTTCACAGCGTCATGGCGACGCTCTACCTGTGGAACCGCCCCCCGTCGCCGCCCCGGAGTGGCTGGGGAAGGTTCGCTTAAGCTGGCAAAACGAAGCCTTTTCCCGCGGTCAGATGCGCGTTGAAGCCCGTCATCCTGCTGGCGAGTGGCTGCCGCTATCGCCCGCCGCGCCTCTTCCTGCGCCGCAGACGCATTATCAATGGCGCTGGACGCCCCTCAACGTCGCCAGCATTGACCATCCGCTTACCTTTAGCTTCAGCGCCGGTACGCTTGCGCGCAGCGACGAGCTGGCGCAATACGGCATCATTCACGATCCGCACGCCTCTTCGCGACTGATGATTGTTGAGGAGAGCGAGGATACGCTGGCCTTAGCGGAGAAAGTGATAGCAGCGCTCACCGCCAGCGCAGCCGGATTGATTGTGGTTACTCGCCGCGCGTGGCGAGTCGAGGAAAATGAAGCACTCTCTGCATCCCATCACGCGCTATGGGCCTTGCTTCGCGTCGCGGCCAACGAACAGCCGGAACGGTTGCTTGCCGCCATCGATCTCGCCGAAAACACCCCGTGGGAAACGCTGCATCAAGGGTTGAGCGCAGTCTCACTATCACAGCGCTGGCTCGCCGCACGGGGTGACACCCTTTGGCTCCCTTCACTGGCGCCCAATACGGGATGCGCCGCTGAATTACCGGCAAACGTGTTTACCGGCGATAGCCGCTGGCATCTGGTGACCGGAGCGTTTGGCGGATTAGGCCGCCTTGCCGTGAACTGGCTCAGAGAAAAAGGGGCGCGACGCATCGCCCTGCTGGCGCCGCGCGTGGATGAGTCATGGCTACGCGACGTGGAGGGCGGGCAGACGCGCGTCTGCCGTTGTGATGTGGGCGATGCCGGGCAACTGGCCACGGTTCTTGACGATCTGGCGGCCAACGGCGGCATTGCCGGAGCGATTCATGCCGCTGGCGTATTGGCTGACGCGCCCTTGCAGGAGCTTGATGACCACCAGTTGGCTGCCGTTTTCGCGGTAAAAGCGCAGGCGGCAAGCCAGCTGTTGCAAACCCTGCGCAACCACGACGGACGCTATCTTATTCTCTACTCTTCCGCTGCCGCCACCCTCGGCGCGCCGGGTCAGAGCGCCCATGCGCTGGCCTGCGGCTACCTGGACGGGCTGGCCCAGCAGTTTTCCACCCTTGATGCGCCGAAAACGCTCTCTGTCGCCTGGGGCGCATGGGGAGAAAGCGGTCGGGCGGCCACGCCGGAAATGCTGGCGACGCTCGCCAGCCGAGGTATGGGCGCGTTAAGCGATGCCGAAGGCTGCTGGCACCTGGAACAGGCGGTGATGCGCGGCGCCCCGTGGCGACTGGCGATGCGCGTTTTTACCGACAAAATGCCCCCGTTACAACAGGCTCTGTTTAACATCAGCGCCACAGAAAAAGCCGCAACGCCGGTCATTCCTCCTGCTGATGACAACGCCTTTAACGGCAGCCTGAGCGATGAAACAGCGGTGATGGCATGGCTGAAAAAGCGGATTGCGGTTCAGCTAAGGCTGAGCGATCCGGCGTCACTGCATCCAAACCAGGATCTGTTGCAACTCGGCATGGACTCGCTGCTCTTCCTTGAACTCAGTAGCGATATTCAGCACTACCTGGGCGTACGCATCAATGCGGAACGGGCGTGGCAGGATCTGTCTCCTCATGGACTCACGCAGCTTATCTGTTCTAAGCCAGAGGCGACGCCTGCCGCTTCGCAGCCGGAAGTGTTGCGGCACGACGCCGACGAGCGTTATGCGCCCTTCCCTTTGACGCCCATTCAGCACGCCTACTGGCTGGGGCGAACCCACCTCATTGGCTATGGCGGCGTCGCCTGTCACGTCCTGTTTGAGTGGGATAAACGCCACGATGAGTTCAATCTCGCCATACTGGAGAAAGCATGGAACCAGCTCATCGCACGCCACGATATGTTGCGTATGGTGGTTGATGCCGACGGGCAGCAGCGAATCCTGGCGACAACGCCGGAGTATCACATCCCGCGTGACGATCTGCGCGCGCTTTCCCCGGAAGAACAGCGCATTGCGCTGGAAAAACGGCGGCATGAACTGAGCTATCGCGTTTTGCCTGCCGACCAGTGGCCTCTTTTTGAGCTGGTGGTCAGCGAAATCGACGATTGCCATTACCGTCTGCATATGAACCTCGACCTTTTGCAGTTTGATGTGCAGAGTTTTAAAGTCATGATGGACGACCTGGCGCAGGTCTGGCGCGGTGAAACGCTGGCGCCGCTCGCTATTACCTTCCGTGATTATGTGATGGCTGAACAGGCGCGCCGACAGACATCGGCATGGCACGATGCCTGGGATTACTGGCAGGAAAAACTGCCGCAACTGCCCTTAGCGCCAGAGCTGCCGGTGGTTGAGACGCCCCCGGAAACGCCACACTTCACCACCTTCAAATCGACGATCGGCAAGACAGAATGGCAGGCCGTGAAACAGAGCTGGCAGCAGCAAGGCGTCACACCGTCTGCCGCGCTGCTCACGCTGTTTGCCGCCACCCTTGAGCGCTGGAGCCGTACCACAACATTTACGCTGAACCTGACGTTCTTCAATCGCCAGCCGATCCATCCGCAAATCAACCAGTTGATTGGTGATTTTACCTCCGTCACGCTGGTTGATTTTAACTTCTCAGCGCCGGTGACGTTGCAAGAGCAGATGCAACAGACCCAACAGCGCCTCTGGCAAAACATGGCGCACAGTGAAATGAACGGTGTTGAGGTGATCCGTGAGCTGGGCCGCCTGCGCGGATCACAACGTCAACCGCTGATGCCGGTAGTGTTTACCAGTATGCTGGGGATGACGCTGGAAGGCATGACTATCGATCAGGCGATGAGCCATCTGTTCGGCGAACCCTGCTATGTATTCACGCAAACGCCGCAGGTCTGGCTGGATCATCAGGTCATGGAGAGCGACGGCGAGTTGATGTTTAGCTGGTACTGCATGGACAACGTGCTGGAACCCGGCGCTGCCGAGGCGATGTTTAATGACTATTGCGCCATCCTGCAAGCCGTCATCGCCGCCCCTGAAAGCCTGAAGACTCTCGCCAGCGGCATCGCCGGGCACATTCCCCGCCGACGCTGGCCGCTGAACGCGCAGGCGGACTACGACCTGCGGGATATTGAGCAGGCGACGCTCGAATACCCCGGCATCCGGCAGGCCAGAGCGGAAATAACCGAACAGGGCGCGTTGACGCTGGATATCGTGATGGCCGACGATCCGTCGCCATCAGCGGCGATGCCTGATGAGCACGAACTTACCCAACTGGCGCTGCCGTTGCCTGAGCAGGCGCAGCTTGATGAGCTGGAGGCGACCTGGCGCTGGCTGGAGGCGCGTGCGCTACAGGGGATCGCGGCTACGCTAAATCGTCACGGCCTGTTTACCACGCCGGAGATCGCCCATCGCTTTAGCGCAATAGTACAGGCGCTGTCCGCGCAAGCGTCTCACCAGCGTCTGCTGCGCCAGTGGCTACAGTGTCTGACGGAAAGAGAGTGGTTAATCCGCGAAGGTGAAAGCTGGCGCTGCCGCATTCCGCTCAGCGAGATTCCTGAGCCTCAGGAAGCGTGCCCGCAAAGCCAATGGAGCCAGGCGCTGGCGCAGTATCTGGAAACCTGCATCGCCCGGCACGACGCCCTCTTCTCCGGGCAGTGTTCTCCGCTGGAATTGCTGTTCAACGAGCAGCATCGCGTTACCGACGCGCTGTATCGCGACAACCCCGCCAGCGCCTGTCTGAATCGCTATACCGCGCAGATTGCCGCCTTGTGCAGCGCAGAACGGATTCTGGAGGTTGGCGCCGGAACCGCAGCCACTACCGCGCCGGTGCTGAAGGCCACGCGGAACACGCGGCAGTCGTACCACTTCACGGACGTCTCCGCGCAGTTCCTCAATGACGCCAGAGCCCGTTTCCATGATGAATCGCAGGTGTCTTATGCCTTGTTCGACATCAACCAGCCGCTGGATTTCACCGCCCACCCGGAGGCGGGTTACGACCTGATCGTTGCCGTCAATGTGCTCCACGACGCCAGCCATGTCGTCCAGACGTTGCGCAGATTAAAACTGTTGCTGAAAGCCGGCGGACGTTTGATGATCGTTGAAGCGACGGAGCGAAACAGCGTATTCCAGCTGGCGAGCGTGGGCTTTATTGAGGGATTAAGCGGATACCGCGATTTCCGCCGCCGGGATGAGAAACCGATGCTCACCCGCTCCGCATGGCAGGAGGTTCTCGTTCAGGCCGGGTTTGCAAACGAGCTGGCGTGGCCCGCGCAGGAATCGTCGCCGCTGCGCCAGCATCTGCTGGTGGCGCGTTCGCCTGGCGTAAATCGCCCGGATAAAAAAGCCGTGAGCCGCTATTTACAGCAGCGCTTTGGCACCGGTCTGCCCATTTTACAGATCCGGCAAAGAGAAGCGTTATTTACGCCGCTGCATGCCCCGTCTGATGCGCCGACTGAGCCAGCCAAACCCACGCCAGTTGCCGGGGGGAATCCGGCGCTGGAAAAACAGGTGGCTGAACTCTGGCAATCGCTGCTGTCTCGCCCCGTGGCAAGGCATCACGACTTTTTCGAACTGGGCGGCGACAGCCTGATGGCGACAAGGATGGTCGCGCAGCTAAACCGGAGAGGGATTGCCAGGGCTAACCTTCAGGATCTGTTCAGCCATTCGACGCTGAGCGACTTCTGCGCCCATCTACAGGCGGCTACGTCAGGAGAGGACAACCCGATACCCCTTTGCCAGGGCGACGGTGAGGAAACCCTGTTTGTCTTCCACGCTTCAGACGGCGATATCAGCGCCTGGCTGCCGCTCGCTAGCGCGTTGAACAGGCGCGTTTTCGGCCTGCAAGCAAAATCGCCGCAGCGCTTTGCCACGCTCGACCAGATGATCGATGAGTATGTCGGGTGCATCCGTCGTCAGCAGCCTCACGGCCCTTATGTGCTGGCGGGTTGGTCGTATGGCGCGTTTCTTGCGGCGGGCGCCGCACAGCGCCTGTACGCCAAAGGCGAGCAGGTTCGGATGGTGTTAATCGATCCCGTGTGCCGACAGGATTTCTGTTGCGAAAACCGGGCGGCCCTGCTGCGCCTGTTAGCCGAAGGACAAACGCCTCTGGCACTGCCCGAACATTTCGACCAGCAGACGCCCGACAGCCAGCTTGCCGACTTTATCAGCCTCGCTAAAACGGCCGGTATGGTGCCGCAAAACCTGACGCTGCAAGCGGCAGAAACGTGGCTCGACAACATCGCGCATCTGCTGCGTTTACTGACTGAGCATACGCCGGGCGAAAGCGTTCCGGTCCCCTGTCTCATGGTGTATGCCGCCGGGAGACCCGCGCGCTGGACGCCAGCAGAAACCGAGTGGCAGGGCTGGATAAACAACGCAGACGACGCTGTGATTGAAGCCAGCCACTGGCAAATCATGATGGAAGCCCCCCACGTTCAGGCTTGTGCGCAACACATTACGCGCTGGCTTTGCGCAACCTCAACGCAACCGGAGAACACGTTATGATGCCGTCCGCCTCCCCAAAACAACGCGTACTGATTGTGGGCGCCAAATTTGGCGAAATGTACCTGAATGCCTTTATGCAGCCCCCGGAGGGGCTGGAACTGGTCGGCCTGCTGGCGCAGGGAAGCGCCCGTTCAAGAGAGCTGGCTCATGCGTTTGGCATTCCGCTGTATACCTCGCCGGAACAGATAACCAGGATGCCGGATATCGCCTGTATTGTCGTGCGTTCGACCGTCGCCGGAGGAACCGGTACGCAGCTTGCCAGACACTTTCTGACGCGCGGCGTACACGTCATTCAGGAGCATCCCCTCCACCCGGATGACATCAGTTCCTTACAAACGCTGGCGCAGGAACAGGGCTGCTGCTATTGGGTAAACACGTTTTATCCGCATACGCGCGCGGGACGCACATGGCTTCGCGATGCGCAGCAGCTGCGTCGCTGCCTGGCTAAGACGCCGCCGGTAGTCCACGCCACCACCAGCCGACAGTTGCTCTACTCCACTCTGGATTTGTTGTTGCTGGCTCTGGGCGTTGATGCCGCCGCCGTGGAGTGCGACGTGGTTGGCAGCTTTAGCGATTTTCACTGTCTGAGACTCTTCTGGCCGGAGGGAGAAGCCTGCCTGCTGCTTCAGCGCTATCTCGATCCTGACGATCCAGATATGCATAGCCTTATCATGCACCGCCTGCTGCTGGGCTGGCCGGAAGGTCATCTTTCGCTGGAGGCGAGCTACGGCCCCGTCATCTGGTCATCCAGCCTGTTTGTCGCAGACCATCAGGAGAACGCCCACAGCCTCTACCGCAGACCGGAGATCCTGCGCGATCTGCCGGGTCTGACGCGCAGCGCGGCGCCCCTGAGCTGGCGCGACTGCTGCGAAACCGTCGGGCCGGAGGGCGTCAGCTGGTTGCTACACCAGTTGCGCAGCCATCTGGCGGGCGAACATCCACCAGCGGCCTGCCAAAGCGTACATCAGATCGCGTTATCACGTTTATGGCAGCAGATTTTACGTAAGACCGGCAATGCGGAGATCAGACGCCTGACGCCGCCGCACCACGACCGGTTAGCCGGTTTCTACAACGATGATGATAAGGAGGCGCTGTGACGCAATCTGCAATGTGCATCCCGCTGTGGCCCGCCCGAAACGGTAATACTGCGCATCTAGTCATGTGCCCTTTCGCTGGCGGCAGCAGTAGCGCGTTTCGCCACTGGCAAGCTGAGCAACTGGCTGATTGCGCGCTTTCTCTGGTGACCTGGCCGGGGCGCGATCGCCTTCGCCATCTGGAACCGCTCAGAAGCATTACACAACTGGCGGCACTGCTGGCGAACGAGCTGGAAGCATCCGTATCGCCTGACACGCCGCTTTTACTCGCCGGGCACAGCATGGGGGCACAGGTGGCGTTTGAAACCTGCCGACTTCTGGAGCAACGGGGGCTTGCGCCACAAGGACTGATTATTTCCGGGTGCCATGCCCCGCATCTGCATTCTGAACGCCAGCTCAGCCATCGCGATGATGCCGACTTTATCGCTGAGCTGATAGACATTGGCGGATGTTCTCCTGAACTGCGGGAAAACCAGGAATTAATGTCGCTGTTTCTTCCTCTTCTGCGCGCTGATTTTTACGCCACCGAGAGCTATCACTACGACTCGCCCGACGTCTGTCCGCCGCTGCGCACGCCTGCGCTGTTATTGTGCGGCAGCCACGATCGCGAAGCCTCCTGGCAGCAGGTCGATGCCTGGCGTCAGTGGCTGAGCCCCGTTACAGGCCCGGTGGTGATTGACGGCGATCATTTCTATCCCATTCAACAAGCCCGGTCCTTTTTTACGCAGATTGTCCGCCATTTTCCCCACGCATTTTCTGCAATGACCGCGTTGCAAAAACAGCCCAGTACTTCAGAAAGGTGACGCATGAATTCTTCCTTTGAATCTCTGATTGAACAGTATCCCTTACCCATTGCCGAACAGTTGCGCCACTGGGCGGCCCGTTATGCCTCGCGAATTGCCGTCGTTGATGCAAAGGGGTCGTTAACCTACAGCGCGCTTGATGCACAAGTTGACGAACTTGCCGCAGGTCTGTCATCACTGGGTTTGCGTTCGGGGGAGCATGTAATTGTGCAGCTTCCCAACGACAACGCGTTTGTTACCCTGCTGTTCGCCTTGTTAAGACTGGGCGTTATCCCCGTGCTGGCGATGCCCTCGCAACGGGCGCTGGATATCGACGCGCTGATTGAGCTGGCGCAACCCGTCGCTTACGTTATTCACGGGGAAAACCACGCAGAGCTGGCCCGACAGATGGCGCACAAACACGCCTGCTTGCGTCATGTTCTGGTCGCTGGAGAGACCGTGAGCGACGATTTTACGCCGCTCTTCTCCCTTCACGGTGAGCGACAGGCATGGCCGCAGCCTGATGTTTCCGCCACCGCGTTGTTGTTGCTCTCAGGCGGCACAACCGGCACGCCCAAACTCATCCCGCGCCGACATGCCGACTATAGCTATAACTTCAGCGCTTCTGCTGAACTGTGCGGCATCAGCCAACAGAGCGTGTATCTCGCCGTCCTCCCGGTGGCGCATAACTTTCCGCTGGCCTGCCCCGGTATTCTGGGAACGCTTGCCTGCGGCGGAAAAGTGGTGCTGACCGACAGCGCCAGCTGTGATGAGGTGATGCCTTTAATCGCGCAGGAAAGAGTGACTCACGTCGCCCTGGTTCCGGCGCTGGCGCAATTATGGGTGCAGGCCAGGGAGTGGGAAGACAGCGACCTTTCGTCGCTGCGCGTCATTCAGGCAGGCGGCGCCCGGCTCGACCCGACGCTTGCTGAGCAGGTTATCGCCACCTTTGACTGTACCCTGCAACAGGTTTTCGGTATGGCGGAAGGCCTGCTCTGTTTTACCCGGCTGGACGATCCGCATGCCACCATTCTCCACAGCCAGGGGCGCCCGTTGTCCCCTCTGGATGAAATCCGCATCGTTGATCAAGACGAGAACGACGTCGCGCCGGGCGAAACCGGGCAATTGTTAACGCGCGGCCCTTATACCATTTCGGGCTATTACCGCGCCCCTGCCCACAACGCGCAGGCCTTTACCGCGCAAGGGTTTTACCGCACAGGCGACAATGTCAGGCTGGATGAGGTGGGGAACCTGCACGTTGAGGGACGCATAAAAGAGCAGATCAACCGCGCCGGAGAAAAAATAGCCGCGGCTGAAGTGGAATCGGCACTGCTGCGTTTAGCGGAAGTGCAAGATTGCGCGGTGGTCGCCGCGCCGGACACGCTGCTTGGCGAGCGGATTTGCGCGTTTATCATCGCGCAGCAGGTGCCAACTGACTATCAGCAGTTGCGTCAACAACTGACCCGTATGGGGCTCAGCGCGTGGAAAATTCCTGACCAAATCGAGTTTCTGGACCACTGGCCGCTCACCGCCGTCGGCAAGATAGACAAAAAACGCCTGACGGCTCTCGCCGTCGACCGTTATCGCCATTCTGCCCAATAAGCGCAAACCGACCCGAAACAGGTTGAAATAAACCCGTTTCGGGTAGCACCACTATTAGAAATAGTTATCATTTTCAATTCACCATTGTCGGTATTTTTGGCGTTTCGCCGTCTTACAGGGACTCACAACAATGAAAATGACACGGCTTTATCCTCTGGCCTTGGGGGGATTATTGCTCCCCGCCATTGCTAATGCCCAAACTTCACAGCAAGACGAAAGCACGCTGGTGGTTACCGCCAGTAAACAATCTTCCCGCTCGGCATCAGCCAACAACGTCTCGTCTACTGTTGTCAGCGCGCCGGAATTAAGCGACGCTGGCGTCACCGCCAGCGACAAACTCCCCAGAGTCTTGCCCGGGCTCAATATTGAAAATAGCGGCAACATGCTTTTTTCGACGATCTCGCTACGCGGCGTCTCTTCAGCGCAGGACTTCTATAACCCCGCCGTCACCCTGTATGTCGATGGCGTCCCTCAGCTTTCCACCAACACCATCCAGGCGCTTACCGATGTGCAAAGCGTGGAGTTGCTGCGAGGCCCACAGGGAACGTTATATGGCAAAAGCGCTCAGGGCGGGATCATCAACATCGTCACCCAGCAGCCGGACAGCACGCCGCGCGGCTATATTGAAGGCGGCGTCAGTAGCCGCGACAGTTATCGAAGTAAGTTCAACCTGAGCGGCCCCATTCAGGATGGCCTGCTGTACGGCAGCGTCACCCTGTTACGCCAGGTTGATGACGGCGACATGATTAACCCCGCGACGGGAAGCGATGACTTAGGCGGCACCCGCGCCAGCATAGGGAATGTGAAACTGCGTCTGGCGCCGGACGATCAGCCCTGGGAAATGGGCTTTGCCGCCTCACGCGAATGTACCCGCGCCACCCAGGACGCCTATGTGGGATGGAATGATATTAAGGGCCGTAAGCTGTCGATCAGCGATGGTTCACCAGACCCGTACATGCGGCGCTGCACTGACAGCCAGACCCTGAGTGGGAAATACACCACCGATGACTGGGTTTTCAACCTGATCAGCGCCTGGCAGCAGCTGCATTATTCGCGCACCTTCCCTTCCGGTTCGTTAATCGTCAATATGCCTCAGCGCTGGAATCAGGATGTGCAGGAGCTGCGCGCCGCAACCCTGGGCGATGCGCGTACCGTTGATATGGTGTTTGGGCTGTACCGGCAGAACACCCGCGAGAAGTTAAATTCAGCCTACGACATGCCGACAATGCCTTATTTAAGCAGTACCGGCTATACCACCGCTGAAACGCTGGCCGCATACAGTGACCTGACCTGGCATTTAACCGATCGTTTTGATATCGGCGGCGGCGTGCGCTTCTCGCATGATAAATCCAGTACACAATATCACGGCAGCATGCTCGGCAACCCGTTTGGCGACCAGGGTAAGAGCAATGACGATCAGGTGCTCGGGCAGCTATCCGCAGGCTATATGCTGACCGATGACTGGAGAGTGTATACCCGTGTAGCCCAGGGATATAAACCTTCCGGGTACAACATCGTGCCTACTGCGGGTCTTGATGCCAAACCGTTCGTCGCCGAGAAATCCATCAACTATGAACTTGGCACCCGCTACGAAACCGCTGACGTCACGCTGCAAGCCGCGACGTTTTATACCCACACCAAAGACATGCAGCTTTACTCTGGCCCGGTCGGGATGCAGACATTAAGCAATGCGGGTAAAGCCGACGCCACCGGCGTTGAGCTTGAAGCGAAGTGGCGGTTTGCGCCAGGCTGGTCATGGGATATCAATGGCAACGTGATCCGTTCCGAATTCACCAATGACAGTGAGTTGTATCACGGTAACCGGGTGCCGTTCGTACCACGTTATGGCGCGGGAAGCAGCGTGAACGGCGTGATTGATACGCGCTATGGCGCACTGATGCCCCGACTGGCGGTTAATCTGGTCGGGCCGCATTATTTCGATGGCGACAACCAGTTGCGGCAAGGCACCTATGCCACCCTGGACAGCAGCCTGGGCTGGCAGGCGACTGAACGGATGAACATTTCCGTCTATGTCGATAACCTGTTCGACCGTCGTTACCGTACCTATGGCTACATGAACGGCAGCAGCGCCGTCGCGCAGGTCAATATGGGTCGCACCGTCGGTATCAATACGCGAATTGATTTCTTCTGATTATTGTAAAAGGGATACCGAAAAGGTATCCCTTTTACACCACTAGTTAAAACCAGTAACTCAGCAGAGTCGCAAAAAATATTAATCCATAGTGATTATTTAAACAATGAAATTGCGATTAGGACAAATAGATTTAACTTTCTCGTTCCTTTCTCTCCTTATACTAAAGAAATAATCATATCAAAATAAAAATTCACAACAGTGCAACATTAAAAATACAACCAACAAACAATCCTATATACAAGGCACATCTCCAGAATATAAAAGCACAGACAAACAACCTAAAAAAACAACCCGAATTAATAAACCTTTACAATTACACACCCTCAACTCAAAACAATTTCGAAAACTCAAAGATTTCATCGGCAAAAACAGTCATTAACACATCTATTTTTTTGAAATTCTGTAGAGTAAAACTGATATAAAGCATTTATCATATTAACATATCAATAAGTGCAAACTTAAAAATCAAAAGTTAGGGTTCAGTAAAACCAATTCGCCACAAAAAAACCACCCCATACATATAAATTATTTTATAGGTAAAATAGATTATATATTCTCATAGCTACCACAAACTATACTAGCCTGAACTATATTTATTCTGCTGCAATCAATGCATACATAACACAAATATCACTCAGGTACACTACTCAAACCACGCTGGGATTTTTCCTCAAGTTATAATCATCACCCCGAAAATCATTCGGCATTTACTCATTAAATAGTCACCCCATAGGCCTGTACATGTTCACTCAGAAATATACATCCTTTTCTCTGTCATAAACCCTCTGATTAATCATAAATAAATACTTGTGACACCAATCTTTTTCCTTAACGGAACGAATTGTTGTGTAGAAGGAGATAATATTATGTCAAAAAAATATCAGCCATTGCTTATAACTCATTATATGTCAACATGGGTCACTATAACGGAAGCAGTTGAGATCACTACCAAAACCATAAAACAAAAAATTACTCCTAGCGATATTTATCGTCATGCCTTGAGTGGCAACATCCTACTATCGGTCTATTTCCAGTCTCCTGTGATACTTAAGAAGATACAAACTTTTAATGGAAAAATAAAATTCAGGCAGTTTGAGGGAGACCTACTTGATAAACTATGCATGCTTGACAGGGACGGTTTTATTTATGGTCAAAATTTAAGACTCTGTACAGAAGCCAGATATGTTTGTCCTGTGCAACAAATTATAGATACCCCCCTGATAGGCTATGAATATGTTTTGATTCAGCGCATACTGGCACGTGAACTTAAATTTCCCTCCCCAATTGTGGGGGCAAGAAAAACTAACCATGGTATTATAGTAAGATTTTCAGAGGAGCTTTTTCAAATTTTCGAAACGATGAGTTGGAAAGAACGCGTAGAAAAACAAATTTCCAGACTACCTAAAAACACAGCATTAGATGTCATAAAAAAACTAACAGAAGTGACGACCATAAAATATAATCACAATGGGTGTTTTCCTCTTTATACATTACCGCCTGATGCCTGTTTTGTTATTCGCCACACCGAAGTCGAAAGACTAATTAATTTATACAAAAAAAGGGAGAGTCATCCCATTTCACCTTCCCGTATGACAACACCGTTATCACGCCTGTTTTGGCTGGCCTGCAAGCACAATGATACTATCAGCCCACTGCTGAATCATCCCTATAAGCTCCTTTCTATTTTTGAACAATGGGCATCAGACGATGGCATCGGGGAAAAACTGGACGCTGAAACACTGAAAAATGCGCTGAAGCGTGGTTCGCCATCTTCGACATCCTTATCCGGCTAATACCATCCCCATTTGTAATGGCCGACAACCCTAAATAAGGGTTTTGCATCCCTTATTTAGGGCTCACCAGCTTTCTCTCAGGCTTCCACTGTGTTTTTTTATTCTCCGGCCACCGTTTATTTCAGTCACAGGAGGATATATGACATCTTATCAGTTACTACGCCTCAGACAGGTTGAGCAAAAAACAGGGCTGAAGCGTTCACAGATATACCTTTATATGAAAGAGGGTGCATTTCCCCGTTCAATAAAAATAGGCCCTGCTAGTGTTGCCTGGCTCGAGTCTGAGATTGACGAGTGGATCAACAAAAAGTTATCTGACCGATAAAGACGCAATGAGGAGAAGATGATGAACATTAATATCCCTGCACTCATAAACTTCGATCCTGCAGGTATAAAAAAAAGCACCTGCATGTATATTTCAGACCTGCCCGGTATTGTGCTATATGAAACTATACCATTCACTGAATATTCAGCTGAATTACTGAGCACTTATTCAGTTAAGGAGTCAATTTCATGCTTCCATCCCTGAATCATATTATATTAACCGTTGCTCTTCAGGCGCTACGGGAAGGAAATATTCATCACTGCGAAACTATGGGATTCACTTACGATGAAATGAATTTGCTCGGTTGCTTATCAATAAACGATCTTATCACCCTCAGTCAGGCACCTTTACCGCTTGTCGATATTACTATCCGCCATGATGTCCTGCAAAAATTACTGGCATCATCCCACGAGGAAAACAGGCGTCAGGAACAACTGAACAGAGCTGTCAGGCTGGGGGGCTCAATCGCACTGATGAACCGTTATTTCGGGGTTGGCTCCAGAGAAACCTGTGCACGCCGCCGGTTACTCGGTGTCTCCGTTCCAAACGGGAGAACACCCATTCCGGATGAAGAAACCGATGCTGCAATCTGGCATCAGTGGCAAAAATATCGGGTCGAAAACATTGATTCCCCGGAGGCGCTGGACGCCATGATGCAGGTTACAGAAAACCTTTCATCGTGTACTGCCCCCTCGCTGACCGTTGTCTGGAACTGCATCACGCATTGCGAAAGAAAGAACACGGTAAGGAGAATACAACGTGCCAGATGAAATCGATCGCGATCAGGCGTTTAATGAACGGTGCCTAGAAGCACTGATTGAACAAAGCCGGTTAAGACCCACACCGACACCTTCCCTGCAGCACTGTCGATTTTGCGGCAAGGCTATTCCGGAAAAACGCCGTCAGACGCTGCCGGGTGTAACAACCTGTACTGACTGTCAGTCGATACTGGAGAAACGCAGACGTTAAATCTGTATGTGCGGAGGAGAATAGCTCCGCACATTTTAATATGCACCAGCCGGCTTGTTTTCAGGTTCCCGTGCCTCCATGTCATGGATGAATAACCTGCTCACATCTCCTGCTGTGGCAATCCTTTTTTACAGTCAGTACACCAGAGGTCAGACATGAACAAACCGGCAAACAAGATGGAATTCGTCAGAAAACTGCGGTAAATAAATGACGGCAGCCTGCTGGAAAAGGTTGTCGGGCATATGGAAGAAAAGCTCACAGGGAATGAGCTTGAAATGCTTTATGCCGCAGCAGATTATCGCCGCGCAGAGATTGTAATAAACCAGTACTTTGATAAGGTTCCCGGTAATGTCTGGAAATATGTCAGATAACTCTGTGTTTTTTATGCAACAGGTACAGACGGATACCACTGCGGCATGAAAACGAATTTCACCACCCGGCCCGGTAAGTATCGGCCTAAGTGGCCGGGAAACGTTTAACCAGATTAAAGACCGTCCCTTACAACAAAAGGGACTACTGTATTCCTGTCTTTCACGCCTTACACATTATTGTCGTTACCAAATTCAGCCACAGAGACAGCATACAACCCCATCTGACATATAAAGAAAGTCTTCCTCCGGATGTTTAATTTAACCTGATAATAATCAACAAATATTATTATCAGCCCGCCCGTCATCATTCATGCACACACACACCATGCCAGTAATACGTTAATTTCAAATACTTTTTTATCATTCCTTCCGGTATTTATTTTCCCGTTAAAATTTCATTCCCCCTCCTGCATCCTGACCATGCTCTTTAACAATATGGAGCGGGCTGTCACACAACCATAATTCAGGGTGCCGCTGAATGTTCTCGCTGACCCGTTAAAACCGGAATGCAGGATCGGAATGTGATCGAAGAGATCATCTTCAACAATTTTAATTAAACGAGGACACTATGAGAAAGCCTGTTTATTACGCGTATGTTGCCCAGGAAAGTCATCCGGACTCTCAGGGTGAGAAAAATACCTGGTGGACAAAGGTCGGAGTCGCCTTTCCCCACCACGGTAAATCCGGTCTGAATATTGTCCTGACGCCCGGTATTGCCGTTTCCGGCAAACTGGTCCTGCTTGAGCCCCGGGAGGAAAATAATCCACCACAGAATACGGGCCCCATCGAAACCGTGTCGTAACCACCCTTAATTCTGTTCCCACAGCATGCAGTATCAGCAGACCCTGCATGTCACTTGTTTACTGAGGTCACCATGCTTTCCACCACAGCCTTTCTGGCGATAGCCATGCAGTGCGCCGCCAGCATTCATCCGTCCACGGCATTCGACGTGGCACGGGTGGAATCCGGTTTTAACCCTTATGCCATCGCTGAGATTGTCCCGAAGGCCGGCCCCTCTTTCGGCGATCAACACATTATTTCTCACCTGCCAGCCAGCCGGGGAGATGCAGAGCATATTCTCCGCCGCCTGACAGCACAGGATCGCCGTTACTCTGTCGGGCTGATGCAAATCACCAGCACCAATTTCCGCCATTATGGTGTGTCCGCCACAGAGCTACTTGATCCCTGTACCAATCTGTCCGTCTTCGAACACATTCTCAGAGACTGCTACCGGCGCGGCGGCACGCTGAAAAGGGCGCTGAGTTGTTATTATTCCGGCAATTTCAGTACCGGGCAACAACCTGAAACGGCGTTTTCCGGAACGAGCTATATCCAGCGAATCGGTTATCCGCCGGGATCATCCCGCTATGCGGTCCCCGGAACCCGTGAGGACAAATCATCAGTTGCCGTTCCCCTGAAAACCGCCCCTGCCAGTGACTCATCCCGTCACCACGAGATCTGGCCCGGAGTCGTCGTCCGTGGCGTCCCTGCGAAACTCCGCCAAGAAAAAATCTTCATCGCACCGTTCTCCGCGCCGTCAGTGCGCCGGAGTTTCTCCCTGTCACCCCGTGAGGAGGAGGAATAATGATACTTTTCCGCAAGCTAAAAGCTGTGGTCCCCCCCGTTTCGGCCTGTACGCTGACGACTTTTTCTGCAACCCCGGCACTGGCCGACGGATTTCAGCGGGCAAATACTGTCATGCAAAAAGTGTCAACCGGGCTGCATGGTCTGGCGGCAATCACGATCACCGTGGCCGTGATCTGGATTGGCTATAAGACCCTGTGGAAAGGCGAGAGCCTGTCGCAGTGCGGCTACATCATCATTGGCGGCATTTTAATTGGCGGAGGCAGTGAAATCGGCGCTCTGCTGATGAGCTAAGAGGCTGAACATATGGCAAAGCTGCTCAAGGCAATGAAACGCCCGGCGGCGCTGTGGGGGGTGCCTATGGTGCCCCTGCTGGCTGTCACGGGTGTAACCATCATCGTTGCTGTCTGGACTTCCGTCGCACTCCTGTTCTTACTTCCCGTCGAATTTCTGGTGATGAAATCCCTCACCAGAAATGAACCAATGCGGTTCAATCTGATTGCCGTTTGGCTGAGAGTGAAGGGAAAACCGGTAGCAAACCGTTTATTTGGCGCAACAACACTTATGCCCGTTGAGCATGAGGCTGTTGATATCAAGGAGTTTCTCGACGCCATGAAACTAAATCAGTGTGCCACCATCAAGAAGTATATTCCGTACTCATCGCACATTCATCAGCATGTGGTTCGCTCACCTAAAAGCGATCTGTACTGCACCTGGGAATTGATGGGAACGCCGTTCGACTGCGAGTCTGACGAATCACTCCAGTTCGGGACGAACCAGTTACACGGGCTAATCCACTCATTCGAAGGTATGCCCGTCACTTTCTATATCCATAACGACCGCAATACGTTTACCGACAATCTTCATAAAGATTCCGGCAACCCGTATGCCGATGAAGTTAGCCGTCTTTACTACGCTTCTGTCGGGGTGTTCCGGCGTAACCGCCTGTTCCTGACAGTCTGCTATCGCCCGTTTGTCAGCCTTGAAAAAGCAGAACGCAAACGGATGAAAGACAGCCAGAAACTAAAGGAACTGGACGGTGCTTTGCTGGAAATGCTGGAAATAAAAAGCACGCTCGATACCGCGCTGTCGCGCTATGGTGCGCGGCCTCTCGGTACGTTTACCGAAGGAAGCGCGGTGTTTTCGTCGCAACTGGCTTTCTATGAATATCTGTTAACGCACCAGTGGCGAAAGGTGCGCGTCACCCGCACCCCGGCCTATGACGTGATGGGAGCGGCGGCGTTGTTCTTTTCGGCTGAATCCGGGCAGATAAACCACGCCAACGGTACGCAATATTTCCGGGGGCTGGAGGTTAAAGAGTTCTCCGAAGAAACCGCCACGGGGATGATGGACTCCCTTCTTTATGCCCCCTGCGATTACGTGATCACGCAGTCCTATACCTGCATGTCACGCGAGGAAGCGAAGAAAGCCATTAAGCGTACCCGTCGCCTTTTGATGAGTGCCGATGACGATGCTGTTTCCCAGCGGCTGGATCTGGATGTGGCGCTTGACCTGCTGACATCGGGGAAAATCGCTTACGGAAAGCACCATTTTTCCATCATGGTGTATTCCCCGTCGCTGGAAAACCTAGTGGCTGATACTAACGAAATCAGTAATGCGCTGAACAACATCGGGATAACGCCTGTTCCGGCAGAAATATCGCTTTCAGCGGCGTATATGGCGCAACTGCCAGGCAACTACAACCTGCGGCCACGTAAAGGGGAGCTAAGTAGCCAAACTTTGTGGAGCTGGCCGCACTCCATAATTTCTATCCGGGCAAGCGCGATAAAGCCCCCTGGGGGGATGCTATGGCTTTACTGCGCACCCCGTCAGGAGATGGCTACTATATCAACCTGCATAACACACTGGCAGATAAGGACGAATTCAACGAAAAGAACCCGGCCAGTACCTGCATCCTCGGTACGAACGGTTCGGGTAAAACCATGTTGATGACGTTCTTTGAGATCATGCAGCAGAAATACGGGCGTGAGGATAGCTTCTCCCCGGATGCCAAAACCAAACGGCTGACAACCGTTTACCTCGATAAAGACCGGGGCGCAGAGATGAACATCCGGGCGCTGGGTGGCCGTTACTATCGGGTTATCAGTGGTGAGTCTACAGGGTGGAACCCGTTCTCGTTGCCAGCAACCAAACGCAATATCAATTTCATCAAGCAACTGATGAAAATCCTTTGTACCCGCAACGGCTCGACGATCTTCCCACGCGATGAACGCCGTCTGAGTGATGCGGTTAATGCTGTGATGAATGACGAGCCACAATATCGCGTCTACGGCATTACCCGAATGCTGGAGAATTTGCCTGAGCCGGCTACGAAAGAAGCCCAGGAAAACGGCCTTAGCATTCGGTTGTCACAGTGGGCGCAGGGCGGTGAGTTCGGCTGGGTGTTTGATAACGAGTCTGACACGTTCGATATCAGCAACTGCGATAACTTCGGCATCGACGGAACGGAGTTCCTGGACGATGCAAGCGTATGTGCGCCAATCTCGTTTTATCTGCTGTACCGCATTACCAGCCTGCTTGACGGGCGACGCCTGGTCATTTTCATGGATGAATTCTGGAAGTGGTTACGCGACCCGGTGTTTAAGGACTTTGCTTATAACAAGCTGAAAACCATCCGTAAGCTGAACGGGATGCTGGTCGTCGGCACTCAATCCCCGGCTGAGATCATCAAAGATGATATCGCCCCGGCAGTGATTGAGCAGTGCGGGACACAGATTCTGGCGGCGAACCCCAACGCCGACCGCGCACATTATGTTGACGACATGAAGTTTGAACCGGAAGTGTTCGACGTGGTGAAAGGGCTTGACCCGCAAGCCCGCCAGTATGTTGTGGTGAAAAATCAGTTCAAGCGCGGCGATACCAAACGTTTTGCCGCTCGTGTCACGCTAGACCTGTCGGGTATCGGCAGATATACCAAAGTCATGAGCGGCGATGCCCCCAACCTCGAAATATTCGAATCGATTTACCGGGAAGGAATGCAGCCTCATGAATGGCTCGATACCTACCTGGCTAAAGCACTCTGATTCCAAAGGAGATATAGGATGAAAACTCACTTTTACGCGCTAATTTTCGCATGTTCGCTTGCAAGCCCTCTGGCACAAGCGGGAGGTATATTAGTATTTGATGCCACGGCCAAACTGGAAAATGTCCGCCAGTGGCAGAAAGAAGCGAAGCAATGGATGGAGACCGCACAACACTACAAAGACCAGATACGAGCTTATAAAGACCAACTGGCAACAGCCACAGGTGTTCGAGATATCGCCAGCTTTGTTGACCAAGCCAAAAGCCTGAAAGCCGATCTCGAAAAACTACGCAAGCCGGGACAGGCTCTGAATGATTTGCTTCTCTCCGGCGGCTCCTCCGGGCAGTTCGATGCGCTGTACGAAAAATATAAAATTTTTGATACCTGCAAAGCCGAACGCTCGGAGAGTTATGCCAACGTGTGCAAACAACAGGTCATCAATAAAGCTATCCAGCTTGAGCAGACCGACGAGATCCAGAATCAGGTAAGCCAGGCCCTGGGAGAAATCAACAGCCTCTCCAACAGAGTTGCGCTAGCCAAAGATTCGAAAGAATCTCAAGACCTTGCAAACAGTATTCAGCTAAAATCTGTCATGCTGAACACGCTTACCACTCAGTGGGAAATGAGTGTGAAAGCAGCAGATAAACGCGAAAAAGTGCTTGAGGCGGAGCGCGTTAAACAGTGGAACCAACAGCAGTTAAACGCGCCAACTGCTGACCTTAATAATTTATGAGGTTTTTATGTTATCAAAAAAAATTATTTTAATTTCGACGCTCACCCTGTGTTTTTCTGTTATTGGATGCAAGGAGGAAGCTAAAACAACAAAATGGTATAAGGAACACCCTGATGAATTAAAACTCGTTTATGAAAAGTGCCAAAAGAGTGGTGATGCTACTGAAAACTGCAAGAATGCAAATGAAGCCCACTATCAAATAAAGCAGCTAAACGCACCAACTCCAGACTTAAATAATTTAGAGGAGTAATATATGAGTGGCGGTCTTTTTGTTGGGGTTGAGAAATACCTAATAGGAGGAATAACGGACGCCACAAAAGGATTAATGATGTCGTACTCTTCTATGATGATGGGGCTGGCAGCAGCGTCAGCTACCATCTACATCATGTGGCGTGGATACCAGACTCTGGCTGGTAAGCTCTCTACGCCGATGGAAGACACGATGTGGGACATCATGAGGATGGCGATCATCCTGTCCTTTGTAGCTAATTTAGGTGGCTACCTCGATGGCGTTATTGATGCCATAAACGGAATAAAGGAGGGTTTTTCTGGCAGTGATAATATATGGCAGCTATTAGACACCTTATGGAATAAAGCAAAGGTGTTAGGTAAAACATTACACGACATGGATGATTCCACTTATATAAAAGATGAGGGAATGACTGCTCAATTTTATGTCTGGCTTGGGATATTCGTCTTAATGATTATCACCGCGTTTGTTTCCATGATAGCGGAAGTCATGATCTTATTACTGAGTATTACAGCACCTATATTTATTTTTTGCCTTATGTATGGTTTTCTCCGCACCATGTTCAATAACTGGCTACAAAATATATTTGCAGCCATATTAACCATTATGCTTTCAGCTCTTTCTTTAAGAATTGTAGTGAATTATTTAAACCTAGTCCTTACCAAGGCAACGAAGGTCGCGGACAGTTCAACAATTGTTGAATTAGGAGCACAAGTCTGTCTTGCGGGTATCTGTGCGGCAATATTGGTTTATCTCTCCGCAAAACTGGCCGCAGCACTGGCCGGGGCGAGTGCTACCGTATCCATGCAGGGGCTGGCCGCTGTAGGTATCGGTGCTGCTGCTTTTGGTGCCGGGAAGCTAGCCGGAGGTGCAATTAAAGAAACCAAACGTTCCACCCAGGACAACATTCAGGGCTGGAAGGATGCGAATGCAGGTAAGCCCGGCAAGCCTGGAGGTGAGTTAGGCTATAACGCTTCTAAAGCGCGTAAATACGCGATTGAGCAGATGATAGCCCGGAACGAAGCGCGGAGGCTGGCACAGTCGAGAGAATCCGCAGTTAAGAAGTTCAATAGCTAAGACGTCTCCAGTCCATCCCCCCAAAGTGCCAACTTATGAAAATATAATTATATTTTCATATTTTTAATTCAATTGAGGAAATATTTGATGAAACGCTTGATTGCGCTGGCTTTGCTATGCGCGCTTTCTGGCTGCGCCCAGAACACGCTTCCATCTGCATTTAGCGGTAAGGGAGAACCCGTAAACACATCTCAAATTATGGCGGAGTTAAACAGTCATGAATGAACAGAAATTAATTGCTGAATCCCGCACCTTTGAGCAGCAAATGATTGACCGGGATAAACGCGCCACGAAAGCCGGTTTTGTTGTTGGCGGTGTGGGTCTGCTGATTGCGGTACTGGCGCTCGTCGCCGTGGTCGTGATGTTGCCACTAAAACAGACAGACGTTGATCTGTATACCGTGGATAACCACACAGGACGGGTGGAACATGTTACCCGGACATCGAAAACCAGCCTGACCGCAACAGAAGCCTATCAAAAGGCGATGGCCGCAAACTACGTCAAAGTACGTGAGCGGTATGTCTATCCCTCTTTGCAGGACGACTACGAGACGGTACAGGTCTACAACGCTCCCCAGGTAAACGATGACTATCTGGCGCTTTACGCCGGAAAAAACGCCCCGGACAAGGTTTATAAGAACGGTGCGCACACCGTGAAAGTGGAGATCCTGTCCAACCAGATCACCGATGGAACAGCCCCCGATAAAGTCGCCACTGTTCGCTACAAGAAGATTATCCGCCGTCTGGCTGATAACAGCACCCGCAACGAGTATTGGGATGCCCGGTTCACATTCCATTCAGACCCTGACAAGGACATGAGCGATGCGGAACGCGAGATCAACTACTTCGGCTTTACCGTCACCAGTTGGCAGACCGACCGCGAAATCCGGGGAGGTGAATGATGAAAAAGTTAACGTTTACCGCACTGGCACTGATGATGTGCGGCGCGGCATGGGGTGCGGCCATACCACAGGCAAGCCGCTATGACTCCCGTGTTCAGCAGGTTATCTATAACCCTCAGAACGTCACCGTCGTTAACACCAAACCCGGCTTTATGACAACGCTGGTATTTGATAACGATGAGGCGGTCATAAGCGCCAAACCCGGCTTTGATGAGGCGTGGGAAGCAACGCCGGATGCAAACCGGGTAAACGTTCGCCCGGTTGCGCTCACGCAGGGAGCGCCCGGAGAAGATGGCAACACAACGCAGGTCGTGATCCCCCCGAACAGCCGGGACTGGCATACCAATATGCTGGTTGTCACCAGTAAGCGCCTGTACAACGTCGAGCTGAACGTCATCGATGATAAATCGGCACAGCAACCCGCTTTTCAGGTGAGCTATCGCTATCCGGGCGAAGAACGGGACAAAGCGAGCCGGGAGGCGACGGCCAGACAGCGCGAGTGGGAGCAGAAACAGCAACAGGCCAGCGTCCAGAAAGCGCTGAACTCGGCGCAGACGCCCCGCAACTGGAGTTACACCAAATATCCGGGCAAAGGCAGTTTCAACATAGTTCCCGACTTTGCTTATGACGATGGCCGCTTTACGTTCGTGGGCTTCTCCCCGTCTAAGTCCATTCCTTCTGTCACCAAAGAGCTGAACGGCAAAGAGCATGCGGTTAACAGCAGTATCCAGAAGAAAGGCGACTTCACCGTACTGGTGATTCAGGAGGTGACGCCACGCCTGGTACTGCGTTCCGGTAATGCCGTTGTAGGTCTGGAAAATAGCGGATTTGGCAAGGTACACGCCGCCGATGGTTCCACCGTATCCCGGCAGGTGGAAAGAGTGGAAAAACCGGAATCCAATTAATCTATAAAAATAGTTTTATATTTTTATAAAAGGAAACATGCAGATGAACGACGAAAACAAAGTGCCTGTGCCGGATGAAGCGCAGGCATCCCCGGCACACGCTGAGGATGATATTGCCACGCTTGAGCGGGAAGCCCGCGTAAAAAGGGAGGCAGAGCTTCTCAACGCGCAGGACGACGAAGAGAAAGACCCGGTACAACCCGCCGTTAACAAGCTGAAAAAGCGCAAACGGGGCAAAGCAACCGCCTTTCTTGCCATTGTCGCGGTCGCGCTTATCTTCCTGGCATGGGGTGGTAACTGGGTTTATCGCAATATCCTGTGGCAGCCTACGGAAGAAAAGAAACAGGACACAGCCCCGCAGACGAACAAAACCGATTACCGGCAGCGTAACGATCTCGGTATGTCCATCGATACAGCCGAAGAAGAGCCAGAGCAACAGGATAACGGCCAGAGCAGCGCGGGGGGAACAGGGCAGGCGGCTGCCCCGCCAGAACTCAACAAAGCCAGCTTCCTTATTCGCCGTGATGGTTCGGCCACCACACAGAACCAGGTAAAAACCCGGCAGCAGGAAATGACGCTGACATCGGCAACAACCACCGGACAACAGGACAGCAGCGCGGCCACACCTCCCGGCCAGCCGCAAAATACCACCGCACCGTCGCAGGGACAAAGCCCCGCACCAGTACGGCGCATACCCTATAACCCTGACCTGTACATCCCGGAAAATACCTCGATCCCCTGCTCACTGGATCGCCGCTTTGTATCTGACCGGGCGGGGAAACTTCGCTGTACGGTCACTACTGACATCTGGAGCGCCAGCGGCAACACGAAGCTGATAGAGAAAGGCACTACCGCATCATTACTTTACCGCGCCATAGCGGAAGAAGGTATGAGGCACGGGCAAGGGCGGGCATTCATCATTGCGACGAAGCTACGCACCCGCCAGCCACCTTATCTCGATATCCCGTTGGTTGATACCAGCGCGGCTGGCGAGCTGGGCGAGGCTGGCGTTGATGGGTGGATAGATTCGCACTTCTGGGAGCGATTCGGCGGCGCATTAATGGTTGGCATGATCCCCGATATTGCCGCATGGGCATCCAACAGCGCAGGTAAAAAAGACCGCAATACGGACTATACGGAAAACAGTCGCCAGGCTATGGCAGATATGGCTCGTACCACTCTGGAAAACAGCATCAATATTCCCCCAACGCTCCATAAGAATCAGGGCGAGATCATCAATCTGATCACAGGCGAGGATATTGATTTTTCCAACATCTATACACTAAGGTTGAAAAATGACCGCTAAGAATATTTCCCTCGACCGCTATAAACAACGTTTCTTTGGCGACTTTCTGGAGCTTCCCGGCCTGACGGAAATCGCCGTCAACCGTCCAGGTGAACTGTACACAAAAATCAACGGCGTGTGGGAGCAACATGCCGTTCCTTTGAACTATGAGGATTGCTACAACTTTGCCCGGTGCCTGGCAAAACACCACGGCGACAATATCGAAGATATTAAGCCGGGGCTGTCAGCCACGCTGGAATCCGGCGAACGGTGCCAGGTGATTGTTCCTCCGGCCTGTGAGCGCGATACGGTGTCTATCACCATCCGTAAGCCATCAAAGGTACAAATCCCGCATCAGTCATATATCGATGCGGGGTTTTATAACCGGGTAACAGGCGAGGAAAAAACGGAGACGCACGACGAGGAATTAATTGCATTGTACAATACAAAAAACATTCCTTTGTTTATGGAGAAATGCGTCGAGTACGGTAAAACTCTCGCGGTCGCCGGGGAAACCAGTACAGGGAAAACTACCTATATGAAAATGTTGATAGGTTATATTCCGGTACATCTTCGGATATCAACAATTGAGGACAACCCGGAAATCACGTTCTTTATCCATAAAAACTACGTCCATCTTTTTTATCCGTCAGAATCATCAGATGAAAAAGGTTCTATCGTTACCCCGGCGAGCCTTTTACGCTGGAATTACCGTATGAACCCTGACCGCATTTTATTAACAGAGGTTCGCGGTGCGGAAGCCTGGGACTTCCTTAAAATAACAGGTTCCGGCCATGAAGGGAGTATGACCTCCATTCATGCAGGATCAGCGAAAGAAGCTATAGATGGGTTTATTACCCGTTGCTATGAAAATCCACAGTGCGCCCAGCTCCCCTATACATTTATGTTACGTAAGGTTCTGGATAGCCTGGACGTGATTGTGAGCATTGATTTAGACGGAAATGTCCGCCGTATGAATGACATTTATTTCCGTCCAATTCATCGAAACCAGTATTTTGAGGAAATGAAAGCATGATAAAACAAATTAAAGTAATTATGTTGGCAGCAATAGTTACCGGATGTTCATCGCCACCGCCTCCCGTTCCTGTAGATTGGGATAAAGCCGCCGCCCCATTAAATACCAGTTTACCGCAATGGAGCGACAATAACGTTATGGTCCCTTCCCCGACAGTTAACAGTAAATGGACATCATCAATCAGCGCACAAAGTTTCTACAATACAATACAATATGGACTCCAGCCGTATTTTACGCAGTCGCCCACTCAACACGAATTGTCGTCACTGCACAATCCGGCACTGATTTCTTTAATGCCAAAAACTGGCTTCGGCAGAATGGAGCAAAAGGTGTTATTGAATACCAGCCTGTCTTTAATTGTCTGACGTGCAGAGAAACCACTATTTATTTCTCTCGCTAATCAATTTAAGCAACACAACCTAATAAGGACTCACCATGAATAAAACCGTTATCGCGGCGGCTGTATTATGTATGGCCGCAGGAACCCCAATTTATTCCTTTGCCGCTGACCCGTGCGAAGTTGTTCTTTGCATGTACGGAAAAGCAACGGGTAATAGTGGTGGAAGTGAATGCCGCTCAGCAGAAAAGGCTTTCTTTAATATAGTCAAAAAGAATAAACATGGTTTCTTACCTAACCATACGTTGAATGCGAGAAAAGCATTTCTTGGTGAATGTCCCAGCGCAGACCCGGAGGCAGTAAATAAAATACTATCTAAGTTCGGCAAGGTCAGAGGATAGTAATAATCCGCATAACACCCCCTGTTTACTGTAAAAGGTGCAACATGCAAAAAGAAGACTTATTTATCCGAAATATACATTCTCGTAATCAGGACAGGATATCGGTAGCCCTGATATATGACACGTTATCTAAAGAAGCCCACAGTGGTTGTGGGCTGTATTATGAGATATACGAAAGCAGGCTTATCGGTCTTTTGCGCGATCATCTTTTAGAACTTAATGAAGCTGACGCAAATAAATTACGACGCTATGCCGAAAGCAAAGGCACGAAAATTGATGATGCGTCCTACAGTGAAGCACTGGAAGCTGAAAGGGAGTGCAGGGCTGAAATATACCGCGAACAGATGTAATCACACAGAACAAAAATGTATTGTGCAACACACAGGCTGACAGGCGGCGGGTTTTTAAGGCTTCATTATTTTTGGCTTCAATTTCGAAGAAATTGTTAAGACGAAAAATAATGAAGTGGAACGTGGACAGAAAATTCAATTTCGGAGAAATTGCTAATTTTCAGGATCCACGTCCACCCGCGAACATTCGCCCCAGCGAATTGAAGCGGGCCGGGGGGAGCCGCAAAAATTTTGCCGCCCCAGCGAGCAATAAGGCACGCCCACGTGCCGGTTTTTGTGGGGGGCTTGCCCCGCACACCGTCGCAGCCAGGCTATATTTCCCGCCCCGGCGGGGAATATGCCGATTAGGCGCGACCAACCCCTTTAAAGCAGCGTTCCCATTTTTTCGAGCTTGCGAAGAAAAAATAGGCTAAACGCGCGTCTTAAAGGGGTTGGTCGCGCGTAGCGTGCGACGGTGTGCCGCCGTTGACCCCGGGGGTTTTGACGCGACGTTCAGCCGCGACATTACCCCCATGCGACAGGCAATAAGGGCGTCCAGCCCGCATGTACTGGCGCACGCCGTGTCGTGCAGGAAAGCATGCTTTCCTGCACATGGCCGCACAGCGGCCACCTTCTTTACCCCATACGCTCGCCCCGCCTTTTCGCCCGACACCGTGGGGCGAATTGATGGGGCGATGTTATGGGGTGAATAGCTGACGAGGGAGGTATCATGATTTTAAATAAGCTTGCCGCTTCACTGTCGCCGATAGTGAACGGGATGCTGGCGCTGCTCGCTTTTGTGCAACAGCAACAACTGGTGCTGGCGTTATTAGCGGGGCTGACGATGCCGTTTTTTGCGTCGATGAAAAGCGATGAACGGCAGAAAGCCCCGTTATGGAAAAAGCTGATTATCGCTTTTTCCCTGCTGTGTTTTCTCTCCGGCACACTGGCTCCGGTCGTTATCGGACCCTTTCAGTGGTTGTATAAGATCAGACCCAGCAGTGATAATACGGTACTGGCTTGGTCAGTACGGATTGCATTCACTGTAACCGGGGTTATTTTTCATATTATGCTTCGCCGGATATTCACGCCGGAACTGGACAAAATAAAGAAACGCCTTGTTAAAAAAACCACCCTTGAACGGGAATTGCGCACCGATGTCCGCACCGTAAAGTCCCTGCTGCCCGAAACACTGCATTATGATCCGCTGGATTATATCGACCTGAATAAAGGCATTTTTACTGGCATGGACAGGGAGAACGAACCAATGTATCTCCCGTTAAAAGACTGGCAGAAACAGCACGCGGATATTATTGGCACCACCGGAGCCGGTAAAGGGGTAGCTGCCGGGATATTGCTATATCAAAGTATTATTGCCGGTGAAGGCGTTTTTGTTATGGACCCCAAAGACGATGAATGGGCACCACACCTTTACCGCAAAGCCTGCGAGGATGCAGGAAAACCCTTTGCCTTAATTGACCTGCGAAAACAGCAATACCAGCTAAACCTGATTGAAGATATTACGCCAGATGAACTGGAAGAATTGTTCGTTGCCGGTTTCAGCCTGGCAGAAAAAGGGCAGGAATCGGACTTCTATCGTATTGATGACCGAAAAGCCGCCCGTATGGCCGCGCAATTTGTCAGTGATAACCCATCGGCAACTCTCCGTGATATTTATAACGGTGATTACGTTCAGGGTATTGCCGAAAAAATCAAAGCGTTCTTTGGGAAGATTGAGGAACTGGCATTACTCAATGCCATTAACTCACCAGAAGGCTTTTCGCTTAAGCACATATTTGATGAGGGCGGCTGCTGTTATGTAGTCGGCTCCATGCGAAACAGCAAAATTATTACCGCCCAGCGCATGCTGCTGGTTCGCCTTTACCAGTTAGCAGAAAGGCGCGACCGTGTAACAGACGTACCCCGCCCCATTGCTGTTTATCTTTCCGAACTGAAATACCATTTATCCAGGCCAGCGCTGGAAGGTTTAGGCGCGGCGCGGGATAAAGGCGTACACATTATTATGGACCACCAGTCCATCGCCGATTTAAAAGACTGCCCGGCAGATTTGAAAGGTGACGCCGTTGTCGGTGCGGTCGTTGAAAATGCCAAATTCAAACTGGTTTACCGGGTTATGGATCCGGATACGGCAGGCTGGGTGGCAAGAATGTCAGGCACGATTCTGGTGGATGACGAACTCCGCAAGGCTAAGACGGATAATATGCTGACAGAAACCATCGACAGTGAGCGCACAATCCGCCAGGCCGAACGTTTCTTTATTGACAGCAATATGATCCTGAACCTGCCCGATTTTGTCAGCTTTATCTTTACGACAAAAACGCTACCTTCTGCCTCCTTGATTTCACCGATAAAGGTCAGAAAGCGTCAGCTAAAAATCTTCTCGGTTTCCCCTGATATTGCCGCAGCGGCAGCCCCGGTGAAGATCATGCTGGATTTTGGCGAGGATGATAAACCAGCCATGCCGGATGTGATGACAACCCATCCGGCTCTTTTCTTCGACGAAAGCGAAGTAAAACCGGCAAAGTCCCAATCTGATGATGAAGAACACTTCTCCCCACTGGATTTTTAAGGAGTGGTTATGCTGATTTCGTCATATCACGAGCGCCAGACGCGCAACAGCGAGAAAATAAGACAACTGCTGAACTTCCTGAAAGAAGAAACCTACAGTGATTTTAAAACGCTGATGCAGTTATTTAGCTTCCGAGATCATAAGTCGCTTTATTCGCTGCTTGCAAAAATGGAGCGAATGGGGTTAATCCAGAAGCATATGCTTGAATCACGGACAATCAAGATTTCATTATGGGGGATCACCAGCGACGGGCTGGCGGCGGTCTTAACCCCGAATGATAAAATCTTTCCTGCGCGGTTTGAACCATCAAAAATCACCGGCTGGACACTGGAGCACCATCTTGATAATCAGGCCGCCAGGCTTATTCTGGAGAAGAAAGGTGCTTCGGGATGGATTAACGGCGACCGTGCCAGCTTTCTCAGCCAGTATCAGGTAAAACATCGCCCGGACGGGTTACTGACCCTGCCTGACGGTAACGTTATTGCCATTGAAACCGAGCGCCGCCTGAAAACCCGAGCCCGCTACCAGTCGATTATCGCCAGCCACCTGCTGGCCCGAACAAACAAGTACTGGATTTACATTTTTTATGTTGTGCCCGATCCACAGAAGAAGCGTGCGCTTGAACTGCTGTTTGACAGTATCAGGCATGTCATCATCAACCATCAGCACATCCCGCTGGAAGAACGCCACCGTAGGGTGTTTCGCATTTATACCTTTGATGAACTGAAACACCTGTCATTAGGCAGCTATACGTAAGCTTTTACTCAGGCCATCGTGATGGCCTCACCGGCCTGGCGGCGATACCGCCAGGCCGGAAATTTTTTATTCCACTGCGAGCCGCAGACTGTTCGGTACTCGCTGTGCTGCGTTCCGCCTCAGTCTGCGCCTTGCAGCGTTGCCGGTTAAAAGCCATGTAACCGCATTCCCTTGCGGTGTCTGATTCCGGTCTCAGAGTTTATCCATCAGGTAACGATGTGCTTTAGAGGCTGCGCTGGCCGCTTTGAAAATATAACGCTTGTCGTTTTTTAGCGCTTTCAGCCAGGAAGCAATATAGCTTCCATGTTGTACCTCTCCCTCAATCCCAAGATCCGCCATCAGAAAGGCACTTCCCAGCTCTGCTACCAGTTCTTCCTCTGCATAATCCGCACTGCCAAACTTCCCTTTCATTTCACGGTTCAGACGTTTTTTGCCACCACTCCAGTGAACCAGCTCATGCAGACCTGTAGCGTAGAAATTAGCCGCATCCGAAAACAGATGGCGCTCCGGTAGCCAGACTTCATCTGTTGATGGGCTGAAAAAGGCGTTTTGTCCTTTCTCGATGATGTTTGCGCCACTCTTCCGCAACAGGTTCTCAGCCTGCGGCAACGGGTCAAAGGTTGCTTCCGGGCTGACAGTTTCAGTTGTCAGGGACAGGCCGTCGATTTGCTGAACGTTAAACACGGTGAAGGTTTTCAGCATCGGGATATGTTCAACTTCTCCGGCGTCGTTTTCCTTCTCCAGCGTGGTGTAAAAAATAGCTGTTGTACCATGTTCCCCCTTGCGAACCTGTCCACCTGCTACCTGTGCCTGTTTGTAGGTCATCCAGCGTGAATCGCTGAAACCCTGCTTAGATGCGCTGCACCACAGTAACATGATGTTCATACCGCTGTAGGCTACGCCGGTGGCGTAATTCGATGGCAGACCAGATATGCCGGATACGCGTTGCCACGGGCAGGACCACGGTTTTACACCGTCTTCAAGTGCTGCAATGATGTTGTTGGTAACGGTCTGATAAATGTCGGCTCTGGTTTTAGAAAATTTCGTTTTTGAGGAGCCTGACGGGTCCAGCGGGGATACGCTGGTCGCCGCTGTGATGTTAGGGGCGCTAGTCTGGGTATGCAGGGAAATCGTCATGGTTTTTTCTCCGTCAGTGTGTGATTTTCGTCTTCGTATCGCCTGACGGTTCGCTTTCCCGGCATCGTTCCGTCCAGCAAGGGCGCAGCATGCGTGCCATTTACCCTTGCTGGACGGGTTGTGTTGGGAAACGATTAACCGGAAGCTGATATGAAGAACGAAAAGTACACAGGAGGAAAAACTATGCCCCTGCATAGCCGGACTTAGCGCCCCTTAGTTCGCAGCGGTGAAATGGTTTGGGGGTTAACACTGCAGCGGTGATACTTGCAAATAATCATCCGAGTGGTATCTCTGAGCCCAGTCATGCTGGCAAGGTGATGAGGGTGCAGATTAAAAAAGGATTGGGAATAGTCGACATGCGTACATTGGCTCACTTTACTTCGGAGGTGAGTCCACGGTGTCCTTCGCTGAATGGGGGTTATTTTGATCGCAGGGAGCTTCGGCCCCCATTTTGCTGTGATCTATGTTGAATTCTCCGTGGCAGCATGTTCCCTACGCTTTGGAATACCGACTGTATGCGCTGCTTACTTTTATTGTATTTGATTATACTCAATTTATGTACGATTGACGTACATCCTCAAAACCCTTACCGTTGAGTAATAGCCTGTCCTTTTTGTGGCATAATATGACCGCAGCTGCCCGTCACCCAAATGAAGTTCTCACACAATGGCATGAGGCTGGTGGTGTGTTAACGATTGAGCTAGCGCGCCAACTTGGTGTCCCAGCCAATGGAACACCCAGATCATCATCGGCAAACGCAGTATTACCAGCGACTAAGCACTACGGCTTGCTCATTGGTTCAGCGATTACTCGCAGTTCTGGATGCACTTGTAGGCACTGTACGATTTGGAGTTTGTCGAAACTGAATCAGGAATGGCTATCAGATCGCTCCCTACTGGCCTAACTGTTTACTATTGTAAGATTAACAAGCATACGAAGCCTGAATTGGGAAGATTTATGACGGAAGGGCTTACATTGATGAGTGTATTTGGAGGGAAGTAGCGCATGAATGATGCACCTTCAGACATCATATTTCACTATCCACCGGAGCTGTTCAATCTCCTGGTGGATGTTGTGCCGTTGCTCAATCGCTCTAAGCAGGATGTGCTGGTTTTCTTCCGGGGCGCAGGAGTACCTGACAACATAACTTCTGACATTGCAGTTCACTTGAGGGCTGCACCAAAGGATGTCAACAAGTACCAGATGGTTCGCACGGTACTTGAACGCCTCAACGCGAAGGGGGAACACGCTCTCCGTGAACGGCGCGAGGTGCTGCGGCGCGTGGTGGACTTTGCGAACTTTGATTCGTGCTGGCCCGCAGACCAACTTAAGGCCAAAGGTCTTGTCGCCAGTATCCGCGAAGTCGTCAACCAAAAAGACGCTTTCACGCGCATGAACAATGCCCGCGAAGAAGAACGGCAAACCCGCCTCGCTGAGTCACAGCGGATCGCAGCAGAAAAACGTGATCGTAGTTATAGAATCGAGAATGCCAAGCAGGGTTTATATAAATTATTTGGCACTACTGCGACTGCACAGGAAAGAGGAAAATTGCTGGAGACGGCTCTCAACAATCTTTTTCAAGCCTACGGTGTTCTCATTCGTAAATCCTTTCATTTGGTTGGTGAGGCTGGTGAAGGGATCGTCGAGCAGATTGATGGGATCATTGAACTCAGTGGTGTTCTGTATTTCGTTGAAATGAAATGGTATCGCAATCCGGTGGGTAAGCCTGAGATTTCAGAGCATCTTGTTCGCCTCATGTCGCGTGCCGAGGTTCGAGGTATCTTCATTTCTGCCAGTGACTATACAGAACCAGCCATTCTTACGGCACGTGAATTTCTGCAACACAAAGTTGTAGTCCTATCCACGCTTCATGAGATCGTCCGTCTGCTTGAGCAGCAAGACGACCTTTCAGAGTTCTTCACAAAGAAAGTCCAGGCTGCGCAGATACACAAAAACCCGTATTTCTGCCCACACGATAGCCAAGCACAAGGTGCGTTATGACTGCGAGTTGGATGGACATCAATAAGCCGCCGAGCCCAGCAACCGCTGTTACGGCAGCTCAGGTGGCGAACGGCCCCATTTTTCCACCGCAGCAAAGACTACTGACCTACTCACCAGACGAGTGGGAGGGATTCGTCGAGGAATGGGCTTATTACTGCCTCACGACGAAGTATGAACACGTCCTGCGTTTCTCTGGTGCTGGTGATATGGGTATTGATGTCGCCGGGTTCGTTGGTGATGAACGCCTGCTGGGGGTTTGGGACAATTTCCAATGCAAGCACTACGGCAATGCCATCAGGCCTAGTGATGTTTGGGTTGAGTTCGGGAAGATCATCTGGTACTCGTACAAAGGTGAATATACGGTCCCTCGTCGCTACTACTTTGTTTCGCCACGAGGTGCTGGTACGTCGCTTAGCCGCCTATTTTCGAATGACACGAAGTTGCGTGAGGAATTGTTAGCTAACTGGGATAAGCATGTGAAAAATGCAATCACTAGCACACAAGAAGTGTTACTCGACGCGAAGCTTCGTGCCTATGTAGACTCATTCGATTTTACCATCTTCGACGCCAAGACTGCGCTTCAGCTTGTTGACGATCACAGAGCCACACCGGTTCACACAGCGCGCTTTGGTGGTGGACTACCAACGCGGCCTGCATCTGAAAAGCCGCCCCAAGAAGTTGCCGCCACCGAGAGCCGCTATGTGACGCAGTTGTTCGGCGCATACAGCGAACACACAGGAACAATAGTGACTGACCCTTCGGCCTTGCCCTTGCCGAAACTCAAGGATCATTTCCGTCGCCAGCGCGAGGCGTTCTATGAGGCTGAGTCACTGCGCGTCTTCGCACGTGATAGTGTCCCGCCAGGCACGTTCGAAGCTTTGCTGGATGACATTCATGATGGCGTTATTGATACACATGACGGGAACCATGCTGACGGCTACGAAAAGGTCTGCGCTGTCACCAAGGCTGCCCGCGACATGCAAATTACGGCAAACGCCCTCATCATTTGTACTAACCCCAAGGATAGAGACGGAATCTGCCACCAACTTGTGAACGAAGAGCGCCTTCGGTGGACACGATCATGAGCCAAGAACATAAGCCAATTACCTTCAATAGCCCACTTGAGGCGGGTATACGTGCGGTCTCGATTCTGGGTGCTGCCTATCCGCAAACCTACGACCTCCAGCGGCTTGTGGCCTTTGACTACCTTCTTGTTCACACGGGCGATATTGGTGGACCAGACAATTTGCACCCACCGACGCCAATGCGCTCTGCTGAATTGCTCGTGCGCCGCAAGTTAGTTGAGCAATCACTGCTTCTGATGATGACCCGTGACCTAGTTGAGCGCGAAGTCACATCCGAGGGAATCAAGTACGGCGCGGGTGAAAATGCTGCAACGTTCCTGTCATCAGTATCTTCCAACTATTTGCTGTCCCTGAAGGATCGCGCTGTATGGCTTGTCGAAACTATTGGTGATCTGACGGATGAACAGTTCAAAGCCATGATGCGCCGTTTCTTCGATAAATGGGTCGAACAGTTTCAGAGCATTGAGCAAAGCTTAGGAGGTGATGCATGACGACAGTAACTCCCGGCTTACGCTTGCGCTTTCTCGGTTTTTTTGGGCCACAAAAGCCACCCGCTACAGTGACCTTCGGTACTGGCCTCAATGTCATTTACGGCGCATCAAACACTGGAAAATCTTTCATTGTCGAAGCCATCGACTTCATGCTCGGTGGAAAGCCGCCTCTGCGTGATATCCCTGAGCGCGTTGGCTACGACCTTGTTCTATTGGGGCTTGAAACCCTTGATGGGAAGTCATTTACACTCTGGCGCAGCATAGATGGCGGTGGTTTTCGGCTCTACGAAGACTTGCACCAGACGCCACCAACAAACGAAATTCCGTATACGCAGCTTGACGAAAAACACAGCGATAAGAACAATACGAACCTTTCATCATTCTTGCTGGATCTATGTAGCCTTGGTGGAAAGCGTGTTCGCAAAAATTCCCGGAACGAAACCCTCAGTTTAAGCTTTCGCAACATTGCGCGTTTGATGATCGTCGATGAGACGGAGATCACACAACAAAGCTCACCGCTTATTGATGGCAATCCCACCGCCAACACGCCGAACTTGGCCACATTCAAGTTACTTTTAACCGGAGCAGACGACTCCGCATTGGTCGCCACCAGTAATAAGAGTGAGCCGGAAGAGTTATCGCGCAAGGCACAATTGCGTCTTCTCGATCAGCTTCTTGAAGACTATGGTGACCGGCTCAAGGAGTTGACAAAGAGTCCTAAGGAACTCAAGGAGCAGCTAGAGAAGATTAACACCTCACTTCGTCAACAGGCGGCCCAGGTAAACACCACCGAAGATGAGTTTCAGGAGGCTGCCGGGAAGCGACGAGAATTACGCAAAAAACTGGAAGAAAGCCGAGAGCGACGTGCAGAGGTAAGTGCGATGCTTGAGCGATTCAGGCTGCTTGATAGACACTACTTGTCCGATATTGAAAGGCTACGTGCCATTGAAGAAGGCGGGACGCTCTTTAGCGTACTGAGTGCCGGGCATTGTCCTCTTTGCGGAGCGGCCCCCGATCATCATCCCCCCGATACTGGGTGTAATGGAGATACTGATGCCGTCGTTCAGGCTGCACGTGTGGAGATTGCCAAGATCGAAGTTTTGCGCACGGAACTTGTAGCTACCGTCCAAAGCCTTGAGCGCGAAGGCGCCAACTTTGATCGCAGAATACCCACTGTTGTTCGAGAATTAGAGTCGATTTCGGAGTCAGTTGAAGAATTCCTCGCTCCCAAGCTCTCGACCCTTCGCAAGTCCTATTCAGACTTTGCCGACAAGCGGGCCGAGGTACGCGAAGCGCTGGCACTCTATGCCACTGTTCAAGACATGGAGCGCCGTCGGGCTGATCTTGAGAAGGGCACTGAGGACGAGAAGGCTGGGGTGGTTACTAACGCAGATCTCTCAAGCACTGTGGCCCATAGTTTTGCTAAGACTGTTGAAGGCATACTGACTGGTTGGCACTTCCCAGAGGTTGGGGATGTGTACTTCGATTCCAAGTCTCGAGATCTTGTAATTGCTGGAAAGTCGCGTAGTGCTTTTGGTAAGGGCCTTCGCGCCATTACGCATGCAGCTTTCACCCTCGGGCTGCTTGCTTTCTGCCGTGAGCGCCACACACCACACACGGGATTCGTTGTACTCGATTCTCCATTGCTGGCATACAGAGAGCCAGATGGAACAGAATATGATTTGACCGGTACTGACCTTAAAGATCAGTTTTACGCGTACCTTGAAGCGCTGCCTGAGGACACCCAAGTCATCGTTGTTGAGAACACCGACCCGCCTGATGCAATCATGAAGCGTGAGCAGTCTCTTATGTTTGGCAAGAATCCGCATCATGGCCGTTACGGTTTGTTCCCTTTTATAGCCGACCCTGCACAATAAATGTGTATACAAATGGGAAGTCACCAATGACTTGGTGACGATCCAGCGTTTTTTATCGAATAGTATATGTACCTCCCCTTCGCGGGTCTGGTTGCTCCAGATTTGCTATTCGCTTATCCCTGACAGGCTTAGCCAGTTTTCCGTATCCTGACACCTCCGGCCCGACGTCAGATTGCCCACGGGGTGGCTTTAAAAAAACTGGGCGATGTTGTGATTCGCCGCGCCCAGTTTCAATCTCCGTAGCTGTCCTCGCTCAGGCAACCACGTTAATCCCGCGAGTTGTCTAAAATCGGGGCAAAATTGGCTGCACCGGATGAACCCAACATCCAGGACTTTCACTGTCAAAAAAATCAACACGAACAGGCCCTAGATCGTCCTGAATAACCTGATACGCATGGTTGCAATAGACCTGATTCCAGCGATAAACGGAAACCGCTACACGTTGGATGCCGGTTCCGCGCATCCGCTTCAGAATATGACGGTCATGTTCTCCAAGCCCCCAACCAAGTATCGTTAAGGAGGGTCGCTGCGACGTAAGTACCTCCCGGTACACGGTGGACAGATAGTAGCTATTCTGGATAGAAGATACTTTCTGCTGCATCGTTCCTTCGCTAACAAACAGCGGCACCGCTTGCTCGCTGCGCCACTCTTCAAGAATTGCCTCAAGCAAGCCTTCTCCAGCGTTGTGGATCTTGAACTCCTGCTCCACAACATTTCTGCACAGGGCCAAGCTTCCATGCGGGTAGAAAACCAAGGTGTTAGTACGCTCTCTAAAAGTATCACGAAATCTCCACCAAGCATCGTCGAAGATGCCGTTCCACAAGAAACAATCCTTGAATAAATGACCATCTTGGATGTCGAATCCATAGGTCATCGTCCAGTAGATCAACAAGTCGTAATTCAACGATAAAACGGTATCGAACCCTTTGAGGAACTGGTACATATTAGGCAATTTATCGCTAACTTGCTCATATTCAGGGTGTATATCACGAACGGCCTGAATCAAACAATTTCTGACATTCAGGTAGGCTTGATGTGTGCGATTGTCTGGTATTTGAAGTGATCTGTTTACGTTGGATGCCTGCCAAACTAGCCGAAGAATCATCTCGAAATCGGATGTTCTGAAAAATTGGAAGAGTCGATTCATATCATGTGTAAGCAGACCTGCCCTGTGGGCGTAAGCCAGTAGAGAACCGTAGTCAAGGACCGGTGAAACAGCAATGCTTGCACCATTACCCAACAATATCGTATTCCGATGATAGTTAGGTGCAATTTGAGCCCAAGGCATAATAGCGTGTGGCATATCTTATTCTCTCTTTTTCCTTGGCAGTTTATTATGAAATAGCACTGATAAGCCATTTTCCACAATTTCTTAAGGATAAATCTTTTTGGTCGAGTTTAAGGCCTTTCTGTACATGTCGGCGCGGTACGCCACCGACGTAATGGACTTGCCTCATATCCGAATGCATCATACCGCCACATAATGTTTTTGGTTCTGTCCCGGCGTCGTAATACGCTTCTGTTATCCTTTGCGCATCCAGTCCACGCCAATTTTCGGATTCAGATCGATATCGGCTTCATCCAGATAAAATACCGGCTGGTCCGTCCGCCTCTGGGCTACAGCCTATTAGATGGGGAGCCACTTTTCCTCATAATGCAGATGTTGGATTTTAAGTGTTGGCGAAGCTCTGGGCCAGATCATTCTGCCCGTCTCAAGCATCTATGTAATGTAGCGGGATGCAGTGACACGTTAAAGAGTCGGTTATCGACCTCTATGTCCACAACGTGAAGGGCTGGCAATAAAACCAATATTTTTATGAGAGCTGGTGCTGTATGCGCTGATATACTCGATTACATTGAGGTCTTCTACAACCTGGAACGGCACCACAGCCATCTAAGCCATTTCATCCCGAAGGACTTCGAACAGGTCCAGTTATGAGGGCAGGAAATATCTACTATCGTGGGGTCAATCCACGATTTACCAGAAGCTGATATGGAAAATGGAAAGCATACAGGAGAAAAAATCTGCCTCTGTATAGCTGGACATGGAGCCCCTTGCTCCGCTGTGGTGAAATAGGTTGTGGTAGGATCTAGAGGCGTTAGTTCATATCTAAGATGTTAGCCTGCTTTTAACGACAAACAGGAGTAATATCATAGAGCGATTGGTTATTAGAAACATACACCGCCATCATTAAAAGTTATTTTTGGATTAACATCGTAATTCGACCATATTTAATAATACCTCAATGATACGGAGCCCCCAAAAATTTACTATAGTAAATTCAAAATGGTCTTATAGTTTTGTTCATCCTTTATAGATAATAATAAAAAACTCTTCACTTTGAAGTTTTGCTTTTTTTAGTAATTATGTAGAACAAACACAAAGATACTATCGGTGTTATATATACAATCAAATATATATTAAAAATTTGGTTGAAATCATTAGCGATAACATGGTACAATAAGAAAATTAATTATTATATTCATGGCCATTAACAATAAGGTCTATGGGCGGTAGCGTACTTATATAAAAATTAGTTGTTATATCTATTACCAACGTAAAATCTCTCCCTCTCTTGCTAATAAGACTTATTTATAACAGAGGGGGTTCTATTCACCTATTAACTGAATTATTTTTTCAAAAATCAATTAAGTTAATACTTATACACATATGCATGATAATACCGCAGGTATATTACTTATGGGAATAAAAAGTATACGGATTAAAAACATACTCTCCTTTGATGACGTATATATTGATAGCTTTGAAGATTTTAATTTGATTATTGGTAGAAATAACTCTGGAAAATCAAATCTTTTAAAAGTATTTAAATACTTTTATGAAAAATTAGACGAGCAACGGAGCATTCCTCTTACTCTAAATTCGAATTACACGCCCTCTGGAATAATAACAATTACATATGATACAACCCGGATAAAGAAAATAGTAACCAGCACTAATAATAACTCTCGATTTCATAAACATATATACAACACTCTTTTTAAAGAACCAAATAAAAATAAATTCACCGCACTTTTCGCACCCGAAAGAAAAAAACAAAATAGCGAATATTCCTTAACACTTACAATATCAAATGATGACTCAATATCATGGTCTACGAAAGATAAAAAACTTTTATCCCTAATTAAAATTATCTTCCCTTTTTTTTATATAGACACACGTAGAATGGATTTATACAACTGGGAAGACATATGGAGAATAATAAGTAGCATTAACTCCTTCAACTTTCAGAAAATAAGCGAAGATGAAATCCTGAAATTTTTAGATGAAAATATTTCATCTAGAGATGGCGACTACAAAAAATACATCACTCGCATTACTGATGTAATTGACACAAAACCATACACCTATAAAGAGAAAGTAATTAATTATATTAAGATAGCATTGAAAGGTCATATTTTCACGAACTCAGGTGAAGATATCCTTCATCAGTCTGATGGAACAAATTCACATAAATATATTGAAACAATTATTAAGTTGCTCATTTCGTTATCACGAACCGAGTTCATAACACCTACCATATATATAGACGAACCCGAGATCGGACTACATCCAAAACTTGGCGAGCAATTTATTACAACAATTCACACAACTTATAATAGATATAAAAAAAGCGTTCCCGAAAAGGAATCAGGAAAATACTCAACACCTTATCCTTGTTTAATTTTCAGCACCCATGCACCAAATATTTTAAAGCAAACTATTAAACTTTTTTCAACAGATCAGCAGATTTTGCATTTTTCTAAAAAGAATAAACACTCCACAAAGATATCTAAATTAAACTCACAATATAGTGATTTGCGTTTTATAAATATGTTTAGCGATAATGAAGCTAGACTTTTTTTCAGTGAGTATATTCTTTTCGTAGAAGGTTCCACTGAAATGGAAGTCTTCCAAAATAGTTCTTTAGCTAGAATTTATCCTGATTTAGGCAGGATTGACATATACGCCAGTGATGATGTTATGTTGAGAAATATAAACCCAACTTATTCTCAAGCAGCAATTCCTTTTTTAATTGTTAAAGATATAGACAAGGTGATTAAGCTTGACTATAAAAATGAAATATTAAGTCTGGATGGTGATGTTTCTCTAGTTAATAAACTAATACGAAAAGGCAGTTTAAAGTTTTATAATCCATCCTTAATAAAAAAAATTGACAGCGCAAAGGAAATAATAAGAGCGGATAAGTCTAAGAAGGAAATGTCGGTTGATGGCTTGTTTTTCAAAACATTTAAAATTGAAAATTTTGTGAGGGATTTCAATAAACTGTTAAAATCATTTAACCTTAATTATATGACAACTACAATAGAGGGTGCATTAATAAATGAGCATTCTTTAAAATACTTTTACAGATGGATTTGTCATATCGTTTTTAACCAGCTAGACGTCAATAATGAAAACCCTAAAAAAATGTTTGCTGGCTTAATGAGAACGTACAATCTTAAAGATGGAGCTATAAGTATATTAAATTCGGCTTTTGTTCTCTCAACTCATTTAAGTATATTAGATCCAGTGGAGCAAAAGCTGGTATTCAAGGTTAAAAAAAGGGCTCTTTTTTTAATTAAAAAAAGCATTAAAGGAGATTTTAAAAACAATAAAGAAATTACAACCCTATTTAGACTTCTTTTTGGAGGAAAAACTGCCACACTTATAAGTTTAGAAATGAATCTGAAAAAAAGCTGTCAAAGAATAGACCCATCTATTACAGCCACAATAAAGAAATATAAAAGCAATGAGCTTAAATTCTTACTCCCCTATACCACAAAAACTAGTGGCTGGGTTACCAGTTTTTTGGATTTTACGATAGCTAAGTTAGAGCAAGAAAATGCTGATAAGATAGCCGAGAATTTACGCTTCCTTTTCCCTGAAATTATATCTATAATAGAGCAAGCTTCTTCTTCGATAGATATAGGGGAGTTTCACTGAACGATTGTCGTTCCTAGCCCCTGCAAACACTAGTTTGCCGCCGCCAATTGTCGCGATGGCCGCTTTAAGCCTCACGGGGTGTAAAGATGGTCTTGGTATCGGAGAAGAAGCTTTATGAAAGAAAAAATAAGCAAGATTGATAAAAATTTCTATACTGACATTTTTATTAAAACATCATTTCAAAATGAATTCGAGGCAGGGGGAGTTATACCACCAATTGCCAAGAATCAAGTATCAACAATCAGTAACAAAAATAAAACATTCTATTCTCTAGCTCACTCATCCCCACACTACTCTATTCAAACCAGAATTGAAAAATTCTTACTTAAAAATATACCTTTAAGTGCATCGAGTTTTGCATTCAGAAAAGAGCGCTCATACTTGCATTATTTAGAGCCTCATACCCAAAATGTCAAATATTGTCATCTTGACATTGTTTCATTCTTTCATAGCATAGACGTAAATATTGTACGTGATACTTTTTCGGTATACTTTTCCGATGAGTTTTTGGTAAAAGAGAAACAATCCTTATTAGATGCATTCATGGCTAGTGTGACTCTGACTGCGGAGTTAGACGGGGTCGAAAAAACATTCATTCCGATGGGATTTAAATCTTCCCCATCAATATCTAATATTATTTTTAGAAAAATTGACATTTTAATACAAAAATTTTGTGATAAGAATAAAATTACTTATACACGATATGCAGATGATCTTTTGTTCTCAACAAAAAAAGAAAACAATATATTAAGCAGCACTTTTTTTATAAATGAGATTTCATCCATTCTCTCCATTAATAAATTCAAGTTAAATAAATCGAAGTATTTATATAAAGAAGGGACTATTTCTTTAGGTGGATACGTCATTGAAAATATTTTAAAAGATAACAGCAGTGGAAATATTAGATTGTCGTCTTCAAAATTAAACCCCTTATATAAAGCACTATATGAAATCAAGAAAGGTAGCTCTTCAAAGCATATATGCATTAAAGTATTTAACCTAAAACTCAAAAGATTTATATATAAAAAAAATAAAGAAAAATTTGAAGCCAAGTTCTACTCATCGCAACTGAAAAATAAACTCTTGGGATATCGTTCTTATCTGCTTTCCTTCGTAATATTCCATAAAAAATACAAATGCATTAATCCTATTTTTTTAGAGAAATGCGTATTTCTTATAAGTGAAATTGAATCTATAATGAACAGGAAGTTTTAAAAAACAGCAAGAACTTATTAACACTACCTATGTCATAATTAAAAATCTCATACCATAAACAATCAGCCACAATGATCATTGTGGCCATGATGTTAGTAATATTCGACTAATTTTTTATATCAATTTAGCTCCGTGAATTCACAGAGCAATACATCCACGTGATCCACAGTACAGCGTTTAATGGTGGTCATTCTGGTGGTCTTGACGGACTAGCAATTCAGGTTTAGCTTACTTATTAGCCAGTTACTGGCAATGGCGATCCCAGTCAGGGGAGCCAAATTTAGAAAATCCCGCTTAAGGAAACTTACGCGGGATTTTTGTTATTAATCAACTGGCCCTGCAATTAGCCCATATGCCGACATAGCTCGCTCCATCTGTTTATCGCTGTGGCGAACGGCGTATTGCCCAACAAACAGAGATTAATTTCAGCCCCATTTCCCCTGACTGATCTCCGTGACCCGGTTATACGGGATGTTTACTGTGAACCACGTTGAGCGGTTATGACAGGCGCTACATGACACGATAACCCGGAATCATCAGTGCCGTTCAATGTGGCAGTTGCTAAAAAAAGTTCACCATTTTATGGAAACCGCCAGCCCGTTTTCCGGAGGTCAACATGGGCTGGCAAAAGAGTAGCGTTATTCCGCGCAACTATTTAGCTTTTATTTTCTCTAAGAATATCGAGGTATGAACGCTCTCTCCTATTTATCCATGTTTCTTTTATATGCTCTGACAATTGTGGAATATCGCTTTCTAGCGTAGAAGGCCATAAGCAAGGATTATAATCATAGACTCTTAACATGTGGTCTATATCAAATATAGGTGCAGTACCTTTTGCTCTGATCAAACAGACAGGTTTACTAAAGGCAATCCTCATACCTAATTCAAAAAGCACATTTGGATTGTGTTCAGTTAGATCAACTATCACAAGATCAGCAGCATCAAGATCGTTGACAATCGTAGATTGAATAACTTCACTCCCTGCTTTTTTTGCCGTCTTAGCATTAAATCCAGCCTTCACCGCAGAAGGCGTAATGAGATGTTTAAGTACTTCATCAAAATAACCATGCGGGTAGTTAGACGTTTTTTCTGAAAAAGGCATAGCAACAAATGCAATAAGTTTACTTTGCCCTTGAGATTCACCGAGCATAATGGAACTACTAGCTGTGGCAGTTTTGTCATTAACTGAGTTAGTACTAATGCTATCTTCTCTAGCGACTTTTTCTCGAACGTATTTGAGGTTTTGTTGATATAAGTTATAAAAGTCGTCTTGTAATTGATCATCTATACCGAATTCAGTTTTTAGAGTATTCTTTAAATATTCAATCTCAGGTAGGTTACCACCTTGATAGTAATCATATACTTTCTTAAATAAGTCTATATTTAAGAAGCTACTTAATATTGCATTGCCTTCTTCCTCCTGTGATTTAGGATATACTAAACTCTTCCCTAATTCCGTAAGTTCAATTTTGCTTGTGTCGCGAGTACCCACGGTTATGCCGTAATCTCGAGCAGACGCAGTCATGTAGAAAAAATTGGCACTTTACCTAAACCCAGTGCTTTAGCAACTTCACCTGGTGCCCATGGGTTACCGGCGTTAAATTCCTTCAGACAGTCAGCTATTTTTCTACAATCTTCTAGAGAGTATTGAGGGAAGTCACGCTTTGGTTTGGTCGCTTTTTTTCTAGGCTTCCTTACTTTAACTACAGGCGTTGTTTCAGATGCAACTTCTGGAGTGGTTTCATTTTGGGAAATTTCGTTATCTTCAGACATATAAATCCTTTTTAATACTAAGAACAAGACTACGATGAAAAATCAAATTTTACATCGTACCGATGATAGCAATGGGATATATCTCAATTAAATAAAAGCTATTGCCATCACAAAATCAAGTTATTAATTATGATTTATTCAATCTTCCCCATTGTTTCATTATTTATACCCATCAGCGGCCTGGCCTCATACCGCACATCTTCGCCCCCACGCACCAGCCGATCCCGCAACCCATAATGATGCACCCGCGCCATGCGCTGCACCCGTGTAACTGACACCCAGTTATCTCATTGATTTTTATTGCCAGAAGCTCTGAGCTCCAGCGTGATCGCTGGTAGCCAAAATCGCCGGGAGCATGTTTTACCAGCTCACGTAATAACATGCAGATATGCTCAAAAGGCCAGCGACGGGCACACCCGGCAGGTAATGATTTCAGTCCTGCAACACCCGACAGCGTGAACCAGTTAATCCAGCGGCCGACGGAGGAACGGGCACAGCAAAGCGTTCTGGCAACGTCGCTGACGCGACAGCCGCGGTGCATCATCAGCATGGCAGTCAGCCGACGGGCATAATTTTTATCGTGCGTTTTATGGATCGCTTTCTGCATCAGGCGTCGTTCGTCACGGGGAATTGGTGCTATGATCGGCATCACTCAGTCCGGTCAGTGATATTGGTTGGTTTGGCGATGATCAGATCGCACAATCCGGGCTGAGTTCACTCAAAGTGATCTACTATTCCGCGCAGCTTTTTAGATTTATGTAACCTTCGCCTATTGGTGGTCATTTTGGTGGTCTTGACAGCATCGCAATTCAGGTTTAGCTTACTTATTAGCCACTTAAAGGCAAAAGCGATCCCAGTCAGAGGAGCCAAATTTGAAAAGCCTGCTTTTAAAGCAGGCTTTTTGCTTTTCTGCGTTCGGTCAGTTTGTCGGGTGGCGGCTTCGCCTTACCCGACCTACATTCTGCCTTCGGTAAAATTGTCGGGTGGCGGCTTCGCCTTACCCGACCTACGGTCCTGTAGGCCCGGTAAGCGCAGCGCCACCGGGCATAGCAAGCTTCACCGGCATCCCCGACCGCCGTTCCAGCTCAGCCCCCGCCCCTTCACTTATTAGCTGCGTCCTTTGTGCGGCTGAAATGGGCAGCGGCACCTTATTTGTCGATTCAAATTCCGCGCGATTGCGTGACAGCGGCTCGTGAACCTCTACCCAACGGCTACCGTCCGGCTCGGTGGTCACCTTTAAGGGCTGATCGATAAGCTGTACCCTCGTCCCCACCGAAACGTTATCGAACAGGTATTTGATATCGTTATTACGCAGGCGAATGCAGCCCTGGCTGACGCGCAGACCAATGCCGAAATTTGAGTTGGTACCGTGGATCGCGTACAGCCTGCCGATATAGAGGGCATACAGCCCCATCGGGTTATCCGGCCCGGCGGGAACGAACGCGGGCAACGTTTTCCCCTCTTTCGCGTAAGCGCGTCGCGTATTTGGCGTGGGTGACCAGGTTGGGCCTTCCTGTTTGCGCTCAACGGCGGTTACCCAGTTACGCGGCGTTTCGCGCCCGGCCTGACCGATGCCAATAGGCAGCACCTCAACCGTGTTGCTGCCGGGTGGATAATAGTAAAGTCGCATTTCCGCGACGTTCACCACAATCCCCTCGCGCACGGTTGGCGGCAGAATAAGCTGCTGCGGCACCACCAGCTGTGTTCCGGCTCGCGGTAAAAACGGATCCACGCCAGGATTGGCTTCCAGCATATTGCTCAACCCCTGTCCGTGCTGCGCTGCAAACGCTTCGAGCGGCAGGGTATTGCCCTCAGGCACGGTGATGGTGATCGGCGCCCCCACCAGACGGCTGCCCTCGGGAGGGAGGGGGTAGGTTACAGCAGATGCAGCGGGAACCAGAATACCAAGCGTAAAAACGAACGAGGCAAATCGAATCATAGTGTTCTGTACTCAGTCAAAGAGAAAGCCTGCCAGTGGGCAGGCTTAGCCTACTCATTCAGTCATCTTTTCGTCGTGCGCCATCTCCGGGTAAGGACTTTTTCTGCTTCAACAATCATGAACATCGCAAACCCAATCAGGAAGGTAATGATCCAGTAGCGGAACGGTAGCGCTTCGGTACCGAACAGCATTTGCATGAACGGCGCATAGATGATCAGAAGCTGAAGGGCCAGAAGTACGCCGCTCACGATCCATATCCCCTTGTTAGCCAGCAGACCTTTACTCAGGGAGAAGCCGTCGGTGACGCGGCAGTTGAGCATGTAAAACCACTGGGCGGTGACCAGCGTTTGCAGCAACACGGTGCGAATGAACTCCGGTGAGTAGCCGCGTGGTTGCAGCCAGGCCTCCAGCACAAAGGCGCTGATGGCAATCATCAGGCCGACAAACACTACTCGCCAGATGGCATAACCGTCCATCACATGCAGGTTAGACTTACGCGGCGGCCGGTTCATGATGTCCTTCTCACCCGCTTCAAACGCCAGGCCAAACGACAGCGTTGCAGAGGTTGCCATGTTCATCCACAGGATCAGTACCGGCGTTAGTGGGATCAGGTTCCCCGCCAGCAGGGCAATAATGATCAGTAAGGCCTGGGCGATGTTGCTCGGGATAACGAACAAAATGGTCTTTTTCAGGTTGTCGTAGACCCGACGCCCTTCATGGACCGCCCGGGCAATGGTGGCAAAGTTATCATCCGTTAACACCATATCGGCGGCTTCTTTGGTGACTTCAGTACCTTTGATCCCCATCGCGATGCCGACATCCGCCCGCTTCAGCGCCGGCGCATCGTTCACCCCGTCCCCGGTCATTCCGACCACTTCCTGCTTACTTTGCAGCGCCTGCACCAGGCGGAATTTATCTTCCGGGCTGGTGCGGGCAAAGATATCGTATTTTTGCGCCGCCTCGCTCAGCTGGTGGTCGTCCATCGCCTCCAGCTCGCGCCCGGTGATGGCGCTCGCCGCGTTGCCAATACCCAGCATCTGTCCAATGCTCATCGCCGTTTGTGGATGATCCCCGGTAATCATTTTCACGCGAATGCCCGCCTGCAAGCAGTCGGCAATGGCCGAAATGGCTTCCGGGCGCGGGGGATCCATCATGCCCGCAATGCCGAGCAGTATGACCCCTTCTTGCAGATCCGCATGCGTCAGCTCGCGCTGCCCGCTGGCGGCCGGTTTCCAGGCCGCAGCCACCATGCGCAATCCCTCGCGCGCATACTCTTCAATCTTCTCTTCCCAGTAGTGCAGGTTGAACGGCTCCAGCCCGTTTTGGGTCTGCTGGTGCTGGCAAAGACGGAAAAGGACGTCCGGCGCACCGGTGATTAACATCACCTCTTCGTCGCCCAGGCGATAGAGGGTGGACATGTATTTATATTGCGAATCAAATGGGATTTTACTGCGCAATTCGGCGTCAATTGCCGGAAGCGGAATTTTGGCCGCCAGCACCTTCAGCGCGCCTTCGGTAGGCCCGCCGGTGATTTTCCACAGCCCCTGCTCATCTTTGATCAGTTGGCTGTCATTACAGAGATCGACTGTGCGCAGATAGCGCTCCAGCACAGATCCCGGGGTCACGGTGACCGGTGTCGGATCGTCAACGGGGTGAATAGTACCCACCGGCTCGTAGCTGTCTCCCTCCACGCGGTAGGTGGTGTCCGCGGTAATCACCGCTTTTACCGTCATCTCATTCATGGTCAGGGTGCCGGTTTTGTCCGAGCAGATAACCGTCATCGCCCCCAGCGTTTCCACGGTAGGCAGCTTGCGAATAATCGCCTTGCGACGCGCCATCGCCTGCACGCCCAGCGAGAGGATGATCGAGATAATGGCCGGTAATCCTTCCGGCACCGCCGCTACCGCAAGGCTAATCAACGACAGCACCAGCTCTGATACGGGCATATCACGGAAGATAAGACTGAAAACGAACAGCGCCAGCATCATTACCAGAATGGTGATAAAAATGGTCTTGCCGAGCTTGTCCATTTGCACCATCAACGGGGTACGGTGTTTTTCAATGTCTGACATCATCTGGTTGATATGGCCGAGTTCGGTCTCCCCACCGGTCGCCACCACCAGCCCTTTTCCCGCGCCGGAGCTGACGGTGGTGCCAGAATAAAGCAGGTTGTAACGGTCGCCTAACGGCAACTCCCCGTGGAGCGCATCGCTGCTTTTCTCCACTACCGTGGATTCGCCGGTGAGAATAGCTTCTTCCACCCGCAGATTGTGCGCCTCTGTCACGCGAAGATCGGCAGGAATGCGATCCCCGGCGCGTATCACGACGATATCTCCGGGCACCAGCGCTGTCGTCGGGATAGTTTCATGGTTGCCCTGCCGGATGACCACAGCCTCGCTGGAGAGCATATTGCGAATACTTTGCAGCGATTTCTCCGCATTGCTCTCCTGAATATGGCCAATCAGGGCGTTAATAATGGCTACCCCAAGAATGACAAACATATCCACCCAGTGTCCCATTATCAGCTTCAGCAGCGCCGCCGCCAGAAGGACGTAAATAAGGACATCGTTGAAATGGGCCAGAAAGCGCAGCCAGCCAGGTTTACCCGGTTTTTGCGGTAAGGCATTTTCACCGTATTTTTCCAGCCTGGCGGTGGCTTCTGTACTGCTAAGTCCGTCGAGGCTGGATTGGATATTTGTCAGGGTTTCATCAACGGTCTGTTGATAATACGGACGGTGAGGCTTTTCTGTTATCATCGTTCCTTCCTCAGGTTCTTTTCAGAAATCACCTTGCTTTCATGACATTAACGAATAACGAAAACAGGAACATGCGCGTAACGAACGATACTCGCCGCCTCTGACCCTAATAAATGAGTTTGAATATTTGGATTACGTGATCCCACAATAATCGCACCGACGTTAAGCTCATCCGCCAGTTTGATTACCTCATCACGTATATTCCCGCTGCGAACATGTAGATGGACATTTGCTTCCGGCAGGTTGATTTTTTTTACCAGCGCAGCCAGTTTTTCTTTAGCATTATTAATCATATATTCATCCATCTTTCTCGCGTCTGCAATAAAACCGCGGGTCAGTTCCGCCGAGAACTTTGGCATAACGTACAGCAGATGGACATTACCCGATGCGCTTTGCGCCAGGAATTGGGCATGCTGTAGCGCTTTATCAGACAATGCTGTTTCGTATACATCCACCGGCACCAGAATCGTTTTATACATATCAAGCATCCTTTTTTATAACCAACACAACAGTGAGTGAATCAGGAGAGATCGCATCAAACCCATGGGTACAGGCGTGAATGCCTTTTACGGAAAAAAAGGAATGGATGCTATTAAACGTAGCACAGGAATATCAGGATGTTATTCAAAGGGGATACACCATCGTAACGCTTGTTTCGCCTTAGTATGTCACGCCACTAATAATGGTTATTTAACATTTATTTATTCACCGACTATGCTCATAGTCAGGCATGCAACACGTTTATTCTCTTTATCCCGCGCCACCTTCAACCTCATGGAGGAATGCATGTACGGTTTAAGCCTGATTCGCCTTGGTTTGTTTATTGCGCTCGCCATTATCGCCAGCACAGCAATCGGTTTATTTACCTATGTGGTCGTCTCGGCCCTGGCAGAATAGCGCCACCCCAGCATTGATGACGAAATAAATAAAACAATTATTATCAGGGGAATACTGTGAAGCGCTACCTCTCTCTTCTGCCTGCTGTTTTATTGCTGCTGACGGCGTGCGATCCGAAACCCGACCGCGCCGCGCCCCTGCCGAAAATGGTAAAAGTCGCAGAGGTGGTCAAGGCTGGCAACGCGCAGCAGCGCGTGTTTCCCGCCCGTATTGAATCCGGCGACGCCACGGATCTCGCGTTCAAACGAGCCGGGCAGATTGAGACCCTGGACATTCGCCAGGGTGCCATTGTCAAACAGGGGCAACGACTCGCCAGCCTCAACGCCCGTGAAGCCCGGCAGCGCCTGAACGACAGGCAAACGGCGGCGACCCTGGCTCAGCGGCAATTCGACCGCTTCCAGACCCTGGCGGGACGCCAGGCCGTGTCGAAAGCCGAGATGGATGTCCAGCGCGCCAACCGCGATTCAGCAAACGCCGCGCTACAGATTGCGCGCGAAGAATTAAGCCAGATGACGCTCGTCGCCCCCTTTAGCGGGACAGCGGTCAGCGTCCATGTGCGAAATCATCAGGTCGTCTCCGCCGGCCAGCCCGTCGTCACTTTGACCCGTACCGATCTGCTGGACGTGGTGTTCAGCCTTCCAGAGAACCTGTTTAACACCTTCGATATTCGCAATGCGCAGTACAAACCGGTAGTGAGGATCAACGCCCTGCCCGGTCGCGAGTTTACCGCTGTGTACAAAGAGCACTCAGGCAGTAGCGACAGCAACACATTGACCTGGCAGGTGATTTTAACCATGCCCCGCCCGGTTGATTTTCCCGTCGTGGGCGGCGTCAGCGGAACGGTCACCATCAATTTAACCAACCTTCCGGCTGGTGTGGGCAGTGAGGCGCTGGTAGTGCCGGTTGAAGCGGTCTTTAACCCGGATAACCGCCCGCGCAATGAGCCACATGTCTGGGTGGTGACGGGCGAAGGCGATACGTTGCACCTTGAAGATCGTAAGGTCAGCGTGGGGCAAGTCAGCGCTGAGGGCGTCGTCATCGTCGGTGGGCTTAAGGCGGGTGAACGCGTGGTGGCCGCAGGCGTTGGGGTGCTACATCCCAACCAGCCGGTACGTATCTGGACGCGTGAACGGGGACTGTAATGGATATCTCTCGTCAGTTTATCAGCAACCCGGTTCGCGTCTGGCTGACGATTTTGCTGCTGGGCGTAGGCGGCATTATTGCCCTGTTGAACATCGGCAGACTGGAAGATCCGGCGTTTACCATCAAAACGGCGGTGGTGATCACCCATTATCCGGGCGCGTCGGCGCAGCAGGTTGAGGAAGAGGTCACCCTGCCGCTGGAAAATGCGCTTCAGCAGTTACCTTATCTGGATAACGTCAGCTCCATCTCCTCCAGCGGCCTGTCGCAGATCACGGTCAATATAGCCTCGCGCTACCACTCAAATGCACTGCCGCAAATCTGGGATGAACTGCGTCGCCGGGTGGGAGATGCCGCCAGACAGTTTCCACCCGGCGTAGTGACCCCGTTTGTGAATGACGATTTTGGCGATGTGTTCGGCTTTTTCTTTGCCATTTCCGGAGATGAATTCAGCAATCCGGAACTGGTCCGGTATGCCGAGCAGCTGCGCCGGGAGTTGGTCCTCGTGCCAGGCGTGGGCAAAGTGGCCATCGGCGGAGCCCTCACTCAGCAGATTAACGTGGACATTTCTCTGAGCAAAATGGCCGCGCGCGGGATAACGCTGAACCAGCTTTCTGCCCAGCTCAGCAGGCTGAACGTGGTCTCCAGCGCGGGAGAGATCCCCTCCGGTACCGAGTCAATTCGTCTGCATCCTACCGGTGAATTCGAAAGTATTGACGAGCTGGCCGATCTCATCGTGACCCCGCCCGGCGTTGGGGCGGCTACCCGCTTACGGGATATTGCCACCCTGTCACGCGGGCTGGATGCGTCCCCTGCCAGCATCTACCATGCCAACGGCAGAAAAGCCGTCACCATGGGCGTCTCCTTTATCCCCGGCGTTAACGTGATCGACGTGGGACATGCCCTGGAGGCGAAGCTAGAGCAGATGTCAGCCGAGAAACCGGCAGGTATCCATATCGACCTGTTTTACGATCAGGCGGCGGAGGTCGGGCATTCCGTTAACGGATTTATCATTAACTTCCTGATGGCGCTGGCGATTGTCATCGGCGTGTTGTTGATCTTTATGGGCTTACGCAGCGGGATCATTATTGCCTTTTCCCTCGCCCTCAACGTGCTGGGCACGCTGCTGATCATGTATCTCTGGGGTATTGAACTACAGCGCATTTCACTGGGTGCGCTGATCATCGCCCTCAGCATGCTGGTCGACAATGCCATTGTTATTGTCGAAGGGGTACTGGTAGCCCGGCAGCAGGGCTCGTCCCTGATGAACGCTATTAGCGACATTATTCGCCGTTCTGCGCTGCCGCTGCTGGGTGCAACGGTCATCGCCATCCTGGCCTTTGCGCCCGTCGGGCTGTCACAGGATTCCACCGGCGAATACTGTAAGTCGCTGTTTCAGGTCCTGCTGATTTCGCTCATGCTGAGCTGGTTCTCAGCCCTCACCATTACGCCAGTGCTGATTAAGTGGTGGCTGTTTAAACGAGATGCTGCACCGCCAAAGGCCGACGAAACGGATCCCTATGACAAACGCATCTATCGGATCTATCAGGGTGTGCTCAACGCGCTGTTACGGCGTAAAGCGCCAACGCTGGTAGTGATGGCCGCACTGCTGGCCGCCGCCATCTGGGGCTTTGGCTCGGTGCGGCAGAACTTCTTCCCCTCCTCCAGTACGCCAATTTTCTTTGTCGACCTCTGGCTCCCTTACGGTACCGACATTAACTGGACCGAGAAGATGACCGGTGATATCGAGAAAACCATTAACGGCCAGCCAGGCGTGGAAACTACGGTCTCGACGATTGGTCAGGGAAGTATGCGATTTATTTTGACCTACAGCGGACAGCGGCAGTACAGCAACTATGCGCAAATTATGGTGAGAATGGACGACCAGCGTAACATCCCCGCCCTGACCCGCCACGTGGATGAGTACATCGCACGGAACTATCCGCAGGTTAACGCCAGCACAAAGCGGGTGATGTTTGGCCCCTCCGGCGACAGCGCCATTGAAATACGTATTAAAGGCCCCGATCCGGACAGGCTGCGTCTGATCGCCAGCCAGGTAGACAACATCCTTACGCGCGATCCGGCGACGGACAGCGTCAGGAACGACTGGCAAAATCGCAGCAAAGTGATCCGCCCGCAGTACGTCACCGCGCTGGGACGTGAGCTTGGCGTGGATAAGCAGGACGTCGATAACGCACTGGAGATGAATTTCTCCGGCAGTCGGGCGGGATTGTACAGAGAAGGCAGCGACCTGTTGCCCGTGGTGGTGCGCCCGCCGGAAAGCGAGCGGCTGGACGCCAATCACCTGAATAACGTTCTGGTCTGGAGCCAGACCCGGCAGCAGTATATTCCGCTGAGCAACGTCATCAGCGGCTTCGCGCTGGAGTGGGAAGATCCGCTGATCCTGCGCCGTGACCGCTCCCGCGTGCTGACCGTGCAGACCGACCCTGACCCGCTAAGCCAGCAAACCTCCGGCGATATTCTCGCCCGCGTGAAGCCGCAAATTGATGCCCTGCCCCTGCCCCACGGCTACAGCATTGAGTGGGGCGGGGACGCGGAGAACTCCAGCGAAGCGCAGCAGGGGTTATTTACCACGCTGCCGCTCGGCTATCTGGTGATGTTTGTGATCACGGTGCTGATGTTCAGTTCGGTGAAAAACGCCGTCGCCATCTGGCTGACCGTGCCGCTGGCGCTGATCGGCGTGACGCCGGGGTTTTTAATTACCGGCATCCCTTTTGGCTTTATGGCGTTGATTGGCCTGCTGAGCCTGAGCGGGATGCTGATCCGCAACGGTATTGTGCTGGTGGAAGAGATAGAACAGCAGAAAGTGCAGCAGGATCAGCACAGTGCGATCGTTTACGCCGCCACGTCGCGCCTGCGTCCCATCCTCCTCACCGCCTTTACGACCGTACTCGGCCTCGCCCCTCTGCTGCTGGATGTGTTCTTCCAGAGCATGGCCGTTGTGATTATGTTTGGGCTTGGGTTTGCTACAATCCTGACGCTGCTGGTACTCCCCGTAATTTACGCGTGTTTCCATCGTAAGGACAAAGCTGAACAACAATGAATGCGACAGGGCTGAATATCATCAAGACGCTGGGGTGTATGACGGCGGTTACCTTTTTCACCATCTACAACACCTGGGATCATTACGATTATGACTATCACTGGATCCTCGGTTTTTTAACCTTCATTTCGACCATCGCCACGCCGTTATTTTTTGTGGTTGCAGGGTATCTGGACGGGCAATCCCGGCACGGCACGCGCTGGCAGCTGGATAAGATCAAAAGTCTGGTGATCGTCTTTCTGTTCTGGGTAACGATTTACTACCTGTGGGAGCCCTATCAGCGCGGATATCTGATCCAGCCCTGGTTCGTGTTCGCGTTTATCGTGATTTACACGTTTCACCCGGTGGTGGAGTGGCTCAGCCAGCGACGAACGCTCTTTTGCGGGGTGATTGCCGCCCTGCTGCTTTTCTCATACGGGTACGATTTACTGTCAGCCCTCTATCCTGATGCCCATGTCCTTTCATTGTCGCCGCAGTATCGCCTGTGGACGTGGCTGCTGTTTTATCTGACGGGGCAGCTCTTTTGCGATCCGCAGATCGCGGCGTGGATCGGCCGCAAAAATGTGGTCAGGGCAGCGGTCATCGCCATACCGTTTATTTATCTCTTCACGTGGTTTTACGAACGGCACTTCTTTTTTGCGCTATTTAAAGCAGACAGAAACGCCTTTATCCTCACCGGATCGCAAATCTACATTCTGATTATTGCCCTGGTGATTGCGGCCAACGGCGTGCGTTTTCGCCACAATGCGGAGTTTAAAGAGTCCGTGCTGGCCGCCATTAGCAAAACCATGACCGGGGTCTATATTATGCACTACTCGGTGTTTCACCTGCTGACCGCGCTCATTCCGGTGACGTCCCTGAGCACCAAACTTGCTCTGATTGTGCTTACGTTTGTTACGTCGGTCCTGTTTTCGCTGCTGATCCTGTCCAACGCAGTGGCCAAAAAAGTGATCACCCTCTAAAAGCCCAGGCGCAGCCAGGCAAACAGCACGTTGCCGTTGTTGTAGGTCCCGGGAATATAGGTGAACTGGACGGTGACGCGCTTATATCCGGCAGAGAAAAGCGGGAAGATAAACGGCAGCGGGACATAGTTGGCAAAGTCGTCGCGTGCCGTGATCCCCGCAGCGGCCCCCAGCCCCAGACGGAAATCTTTTGCGTTATCCAGATACCAGCCCTTCTCCCAGCCGTAGCCCATCGCAGGCTGCCATTCGTTATGTGAATCTTTGAACATCATGGCAAAGAGCGCGCTCCAGTTGCCCTCGTCGTTGTAGCGGGACACGCCCAGCCCCCCGCCCCACGGCATTTCGTTGTAATTGTCGGTTTTCTCTTTGTCATACATGAATCGAGCATGCCAGCTCAGAAACGGAAGGTAGAGATCGTAACGATCCGGCTGTTCCCAGGTTTGCGCAATATCGTCCGTTACTGCATCCCACCAGCGGTGAATACGCTGTTCGCCATAGACTTTCGGCTCCGCATGCAGCGGAGATACGACTAAAAACAGGACTACCCATAGTGCAGGAAAGAGGCGTTGCATCGTTATACCCTCAGCTTACGTCACGCAGCGATCGTTATTACTGTAAACCATTCAGCCCTAACCGGAGCCAAACAGGCTGATTTATGTTGTCGCCCGATAAGATGAAATTTATTTATTCTGCGCTTTCAGGAAAGATAAAAACGTTTTCTCAGGCCGCCTGTCGCGGTAGTCTCATACATTCCGTCAATATGACGGCCGTGATGTGAGTGACCTTTTCTTATACCAATAATTAAAAATCAGTACAGACAGGACAACTATGGACTCCACCCTTATCTCCGCTCGCCGCAACGAGGAGACACCTTCGCTTAACCGCGCCCGCCGCGCCGCTTTAGGTAGCTTCGCAGGCGCCGTCGTCGACTGGTATGACTTTCTGCTCTACGGTATTACCGCTGCGCTGGTCTTTAACCGTGAATTCTTTCCCCAGATCAGCCCCGCCATGGGCACGCTTGCTGCGTTTGCCACCTTCGGCGTCGGTTTTCTGTTTCGTCCGCTGGGCGGGATAATTTTCGGCCACTTCGGCGATCGCCTTGGCCGGAAACGTATGCTGATGCTCACCGTCTGGATGATGGGTATTGCCACCGCGCTGATCGGTATTTTACCCTCCTTTGCCTCGATTGGCTGGTGGGCCCCGGTGTTGCTGGTGACGCTGCGCGCCATTCAGGGCTTTGCCGTCGGTGGTGAATGGGGCGGCGCGGCATTGCTGTCCGTGGAAAGCGCGCCGAAGAACAAGAAAGCGTTTTACAGCAGCGGCGTGCAGGTGGGTTATGGCGTGGGTCTGCTGCTCTCCACGGGCCTGGTGTCGCTCATAAGCCAGCTCACGACAGACGAGCAGTTCCTGAGCTGGGGCTGGCGTATTCCGTTTATCTTCAGCATTGTGCTGGTCGTGGTGGCCCTGTGGATCCGTAACGGCATGGAAGAGTCGGCTGAGTTTGAACGGCAGCAGCGCGAAAAACCGGTCGCGAAGAAACGGCTGCCGGTGATGGAAGCGCTGGTGCAGCACCCTGGCGCTTTTCTGAAAATCATTGCCCTGCGCCTGTGCGAACTGCTAACGATGTATATCGTCACCGCCTTTGCCCTGAACTACTCCACGCAAAACCTCGGCCTGCCGCGGGAATTGTTCCTGAATATTGGCCTGGTGGTGGGCGGGATCAGCTGCCTGACCATCCCCTGCTTCGCCTGGCTGGCGGATCGCTTTGGCCGTCGACGGGTGTATATCACCGGGGCGCTCATCGGCACACTCAGCGCCTGGCCGTTCTTTATGGCGCTGGAGGCACAGTCGGTCTTCTGGATTGTCTTCTTCGCGATCATGCTTGCGAACATCGCTCACGATATGGTGGTCTGCGTGCAGCAGCCAATGTTTACCGAGCTGTTTGGCGCAAGCTACCGTTACAGCGGCGCGGGCGTGGGATATCAGGTGGCGAGCGTGGTCGGCGGTGGGTTTACGCCGTTTATCGCCGCCGCGCTGGTGACGTTCTCGGGCGGTAACTGGCATAGCGTGGCGATTTATCTGCTGGCGGGTTGCCTGCTTTCTGCCGCCACCGCCCTGTTGATGAAGGAAACCGCGCACAGCTGATCTCCTCACTTTTGTTTCACAGGCGTGTGACATACTATCGGGTAAAGCCGCACACCTGTGGAACAAGGAGACAGACATGAATAATAAGGGCTCCAGCCTGACCCCGGCTCAGGCGCTGGAAAAACTCGACGCGCTGTATGAACAGTCCGTCAATGCACTGCGCAGCGCCATCAGTGACTATATCGAAACAGGGAAACTTCCCGATGAAAAGGCCAGAACCCAGGGCCTTTTTGTTTATCCATCGCTCTCTGTCACCTGGGACGGCAGCGCCAGCAGCAATCCGAAAACCCGCGCCTATGCGCGTTTCACCCACTCCGGCTGTTACAGCACGACCATCACGCGACCTGCGCTGTTCCGCCCCTACCTGGAAGAGCAGCTTACCCTGCTGTATCAGGATTACGGCGCGCATATCAGCGTTGAACCGTCCCTGCACGAGATCCCTTACCCGTACGTGATAGACGGTTCAGCGCTGACGCTGGATCGCTCCATGAGCGCGGGGCTGACCCGCCACTTCCCGACCACTGAGCTGTCGCAGATTGGCGATGAGACGGCGGACGGGATCTATCACCCGGCAGAGTTTTCACCGCTGTCGCACTTTGATGCCCGCCGTGTCGATTTCTCGCTGGCACGCCTGCGCCACTACACCGGCACCCCAGCCGAACATTTCCAGCCGTTCGTGTTGTTTACCAATTACACCCGCTATGTGGACGAATTTGTCCGCTGGGGCTGTAGCCAGATCCTCGATCCGGACAGCCCTTACATCGCCCTCTCCTGCGCGGGCGGGATCTGGATCACCGCCGAAACCGAAGCACCGGAAGAGGCCATCTCCGACCTGGCGTGGAAAAAGCACCAGATGCCAGCCTGGCACCTGATCACCGCCGACGGTCAGGGCATTACGCTGATTAACATCGGCGTTGGCCCGTCGAATGCGAAAACCATCTGCGACCATCTGGCGGTACTGCGCCCGGACGTCTGGCTGATGATCGGCCACTGCGGCGGCCTGCGTGAAAGTCAGCTGATTGGCGATTACGTCCTCGCCCACGCTTATTTGCGTGACGACCATGTCCTTGACGCGGTTCTGCCGCCGGATATTCCTATCCCGAGTATCGCGGAAGTGCAGCGCGCCCTGTACGACGCCACCAAAGAGGTGAGCGGCATGCCGGGTGAAGAGGTGAAGCAGCGCCTGCGTACCGGTACGGTCGTCACCACCGACGATCGTAACTGGGAGCTGCGCTATTCCGCCTCCGCCCTGCGTTTCAATCTCAGCCGTGCGGTCGCAATCGATATGGAAAGCGCCACCATTGCCGCGCAGGGCTATCGCTTCCGCGTCCCTTACGGCACGCTGCTGTGCGTGTCCGATAAACCGCTGCACGGCGAGATCAAACTGCCGGGCCAGGCGAACCGTTTCTACGAAGGGGCGATCTCAGAGCATCTTCAGATTGGTATTCGCGCTATCGATTTACTGCGTGCAGAGGGCGACAAACTGCATTCCCGCAAGCTGCGCACCTTTAATGAGCCACCGTTCCGCTGATAACAAGGACCCACTCACCCGGCCTGGGATTCCGTAGGTCGGGTAAGCGGAGCGCCACCCGACAAACTGACCGAACGCAGAAAAGCAAAAAGCCTGCTTTAAAAGCAGGCTTTTCAAATTTGGCTCCTCTGACTGGACTCGAACCAGTGACATACGGATTAACAGTCCGCCGTTCTACCGACTGAACTACAGAGGAATCGTGTGAACGGGGCGCATATTATCGATGCGCTCTGAGGATGTCAAAGGGTGAATGCAGATTTTCAATCGTTTGCCGATTTATTCTCCACTTCGCACATTTGTCAGGCACTTGCCGTTTCCGAAACCTCCTGCTCCGGTTTTTTTCGCGGATATTTCCACAGCCAGCGCCCGCTCACCATGCGCCAGTAGAACAGCGCCCCGCGCACGGCCCAGTCAAGGAACATCCCCAGCCAGACGCCGACAACGCCCATACCCAACATTACCCCCAGCGTGTAGCCCGCCACAACGCGACAGCCCCACATGCCGAGCATGGAGACCCACATCGCAAACCGGGCATCGCGCGCCCCTTTCAGCCCGGCAGGAAGTACCCAGGACGCGGCCCAAATTGGCATAAACGCCGCGTTGAGCCAAATGAGCACCTTCACGACCTCTTTCACGTCATTTTCATGCGTATAGAACGAGGCCATCAGCCCGGCAAAAGGCGCAGTTCCCCACGCAATCGCCGTCAGTCCAATAGTTGAAAGCCAGAAGACGTGCCGAAGTTGCCGTTCCGCCTGCCCTATCTGCCCCTTTCCTAGACGTCTGCCGGTGATGATCGTCGACGCCGACCCCAGCGCGTTTCCCGGCAGGTTAATGAGTGAGGCGATGGAGAAGGCAATAAAGTTGCCGGCGATGACGTCTGTTCCCATCCCGGCAACAAACATCTGCGTCAGCAGTTTCCCACCGTTAAACAACACGGATTCGATGCTGGCCGGAATCCCGATCCCCATCACTTCCCAGATAATGGCGAAGTTAAGCGGACGGAAATAGCTTTTCAGCGTCAGACGCAGCGATGGCGTAATTCCCGCCATCAATACGCCAATTATCGCCGCCGCACCAATATAGCGGGAAATGGTTAGCCCTAAACCCGCGCCGACAAAGCCCAGCCCCTCCCAGGAAAAGACGCCGTATATCAAAACGCTGCTGATAATGATGTTCAGGATGTTCATGCCGCCGTTGATCAGCAGTGGAATTTTGGTATTCCCTGCACCACGAAGCGCACCGCTACCAATCAGCGCGATGGCAGCCGCCGGATAACTCAGCACCGTCATTTCCAGGTAGGTGAGAGCCAGATCCTTCACCTCGCTGGTCGCTTCTCCCGCGACAATGTCGATAATTTCTTTGCCGTAATAATGGATAACCGCCGCAAGGATGATCGAAAAGAGGGTCATGATCATTAGGGACTGTCTGGCCGCTTCGCGGGCACGCTTCGGATCGAGCTTGCCCAGGCTAAACGCCACCACCACCGTCGTACCGAGATCGATAGCGGCAAAGAAGGACATCACAACCATGTTGAAACTGTCCGCCAGCCCTACCCCGGCCATGGCTTCTTTACCGAGCCAGCTCACCAGAAAGGTGCTCAGCACCCCCATTAGCAGGACGCAGGTATTCTCCAGGAAAATAGGCACGGCAAGGGGGGTGATTTCACGCCAGAACAGAACTCGATAGCTCTTACGTTTTGCATACCAGGGCGTGCGCATAATCGCCTGGCGTAGGGGTGCGGTGACGTTCAAAATGGACCTTAGCGAGAAAGTTGAAACTCCATTTCAAATGATGGGGCAGAAATGCGTATCCTGCAAAGTATTTTCCATAAAATTATGTTTGGATTTACAACAAAATGACGACAGAATCATCAAACAAACGCTTTTGCCTGAGATCAGGTTTGACAAAAGTTTTTTCGCCGCTAAGATAAGCCTCCACAACGATTCCTCTGTAGTTCAGTCGGTAGAACGGCGGACTGTTAATCCGTATGTCACTGGTTCGAGTCCAGTCAGAGGAGCCAAATTTAAAAAGCCTGCTTTTAGAGCAGGCTTTTTGCTTTTCTGCGTTCGTGAAATTATCGGGTGGCGGCTTCGCCTTACCCGACCTACGTAATAACAGTCCTGTAGGCCCGGTAAGCGCAGCGCCACCGGGCAACAGAGCGTGCGATTACTCGCCTTTAGCGTCGACGTTTTTGATTTCGCCCATCACTTTCAGCTTCTTGGAGATGTCGCGACGCTCTTTGGACAGCTCAGCGTTTTTGATGATGTAGTCATCAACGCGATCTTCATAATCGCTCTTCATGCTGGCGATGATGCCCTGAATAGCTTCAACGCTCATGCCAGGCTTGATGTAGTCGCTCAGGTTGTCCAGCAGCAGGACACGTTTCTGGTTGTCACGGATCTTCTTCTCTACGTCCTGGATTTCGCGCTGTAGCTTGTTTTTGCGGCGGAACAGGCGGACGAACTCCAGAACATCCTGGAACGAAGGCTTGGTAGTTTCCATTTTTATACCCCTGATAATGTGAGATTCGGATTCGTTAAAGCAACCGTTTTAACAGACAGCGGCTGCGAATGACAATGAGTATATCGTTTAAAACCATCATAACCCTAATTGTTGCTGAATCGAAGCAGCAGGCATCACATACGCTTTTTATTTGCGCAGTGCCCGGCAAATCAGCTGCGATAACAACTCCAGCTGTCGCGCCAGCTCCATACTCAGCCAGACATAACCATGGATGGGCGTTTCCGCCACATTGTCGCCCTGGCGCTCATTCATCAGCTGTTTGAGCTCGGTGACGATTTCGTTCAGCCGCTCGCTGTTCGCCCGTATCGGCTGTGGGTTACCTTCGTAGAGCGCATGGGCGATGGTCAGCAGGGTTTGTTGCGTCATCTGCTGCGTCTCTTTCAGCGTATGCGCGTTGAGCATCAGAAGATGGCTGGGGCGTGAGGCCCAGTGGGCATTGATTTGCAGTTCAAGCATACAGACCAGATTACGGCTGACCGTCTGAATAGCTTCAAAAATGGCTTTCTGGATATGGGTTTCTTTGCTTGCCGGGGTAATCAACCCGCGCATTTTGACCACATCATTGAGGATTTTTTGCAGGTGCTTTTCCAGACGCGGGCGCTCAATCAGATTCGGCGAAAACCCGGCCTGGTAGACCCGGTTAAATGCCGTGACGTAGTTTGCCATCTGAATGCGCCAGTGCAGGAAGGCGCGCTGCGGCCAGATGCCGGTAAACAGCATGGCGAGCAACGAGCCGAGGATCACGTCCCCGCTTCGCCACAATGCGGTGGTCATATCGCCCGCCGGTGCGCCGACCACAACCGCGAGCGTAATGCCAATCAGCAGCGCCTGATACGGTTTCTTGCCGAGGGCCAGCCATCCACAAAGAAACATCGCCACCGCGCACCACAGCAACATGACCGGAAACGAGATCAGCTCCAGCTTCAGGGCGATAAGCCCAAGCGCTGAGCCTAAAACGGTGCCGCCTATGCGTTCGAAAGCGCGCGGGACCACGTTCCCCCAGAATGAGATCGGCCCCATCACCACCACCAGCGTGATCAGCGGCCACGTCCCTTCCGGGATATCCAGCAGACGAACCAGTACGAAGGTCAACACAAACGCCAGCGCAATGCGGCAACCGTGCACCACGCGATAATGTTTGTATAACCGAATTTCAAAAGGGGTTAATGACTTGTCGGGGCGCACACCCGTCTCCAGCTCTACGGCAAACCACAATTGTACTGTGTTTTCAGCCGGGTGGATCGCGCCCGGCTGAAAAACCCTGCATTCCGCAGGATTATCCCACTTTGTGCTCTACCGGTACAAACATCTCAATATCCCAGTAGCCGTCAGCATTGCCATCGTTAAGATAACGTTCGAAGCAGGGTTTTGCCGCGATCTGGAATTTGTTGTCTTCCAGCAGGGAGTTGAAGAACTGATACCATGGAGTGGCGAAATCATGATTTTCGACGCGCGCGGCGGCAATCGCATACTCTCCGGCAGCAATTTCGGTCATCATCACCCCTTCGCTGTTCTCAGGGATAGTGAAATCGTCCGCTACCGTTACGGCGGTAACGCAGCGGAGCTTTTCTGCCGGCACGTCATCCGGATTGTCATAATAAACGGCCACCCACTCCTGCGGCTGAATATGACGCCCGTCTACCCACATGACCAGCTGTTCAAATCCCTGCTTGACCGTCTTTTCCCACGGCCCCACGAGATGAAAGCCAGCGATCGTACGTTTCTGTTGCTGCCTGATGCTGTAGTCCATGCTGCCTCCGTTTATTACTGTATATATATACACTGTAAAGCAGAATCGAGATTATCGGCAAACCAGGAGTGTTTATTATGTGAGCAGACTCGCAACACTGCCAGTCTGCCCAAAAAGGTCAGAGTTTATGATGCAGATAATCGCCGAGGCGGGAGAAAAGGCCGCCCTTTTCAACGCTTTCCAGCGTAACCAATGGCCAGTGCGCTACCACCTTGTCACGATCGTACAGCTGGATCTCCCCTACCCGCTGATGCGCAGCGATCGGCGCTTCCAGCTCTTTTTTATCCATCACGTATTTCGCCTTGATGTTTGGCACTTCCGATTTGGGTAATGCCAGCCAGAAGTCCTGATCCGTGCCCAGCGCGATCTGCTCTTTATCGCCGTACCAGATGCGCTCGGTTCCCACTTTTTTACCGTTATGCAGGATCTGCACCGTATCAAAATTTTGCTGTCCCCAGTGCAGCAGCTTGCGCGCCTGATCTTCACGTCCTTTCGGGCTGTCTGCCCCCATCACCACCGCAATCAGTCGACGCTGACCGTCCACCGCGGAGGCAATCAGGTTAAAGCCCGCGCCCGAGGTGTGACCCGTTTTCAGGCCATCCACGTTCATGGTCTTATCCCACAGCAGGCCGTTGCGGTTCTGCTGGGTGATGCCGTTCCAGGTCAGGCTCTTTTCGCTGTACATGTGATAGAACTCAGGCTCGCCGTGAATGATGGCCCGGGAAAGCACGGCGAGATCGTAAGCGGAGCTGTGCTGGCCCGGTGCATCCAGCCCGTGTACGGTTTCGAAGTGGGTATCGCGCAGGTTCAGCTTTTCAACGTAGTCATTCATCATCCTGACGAACTGCGGCTGACCGCCCGCCACGTGATCCGCCAGCGCCACGCAGGCGTCATTGCCGGAATCAACAATCAGGCCGCGGCTGAGATCGCGCACGGAAACCCGATCGCCCTCCTTCAGAAACATCAGCGACGAACCGTCAAAGACCGGATTGCCTTTTGCCCAGGCGTCACGTCCGACCGTCACAATGTCATCGGGGCTGATGCGGTGGCTATCAATAGCACGATCGACAACGTACCCCGTCATCAGTTTGGTCAGGCTCGCCGGATTACGCTGCTGATGTTCGTTGCCCGCCGTTAAGATTTGACCCGTGGTGTAATCCATCAATACCCAGGAGCCAGCCTGGATGGCAGGCGGCTGAGGTGAAAAATCCAGCGGCTCGGCAGCCAGCGCGGATGAAATACTCGAAGCGAGTAAAGAAACAGCAATAAACAGACGGCGTTTCAACGGTATATCCTCAGGTCAGTAAAAATCGATGACCTTTTTACGGGAGTTCTGATGTCGTTACCTGCCTTAATTGCAAAAAAATGTGACAGCACGCAGATTTTTTCGGAACAAATCTCGCAAATTTCTTGCCTGACGGTGCTTTTTATTCGGACTGCTCACCCCAATCGTTTACCATAGAGACGTCAATTTTTAACAGGATGAGATTACTGGTGTCTGACTCTGCCGCGCGCCCGACTTTTTTGTTCCACGATTACGAAACCTTTGGCACCCATCCGGCGCTGGACCGACCGGCGCAGTTTGCGGCTATCCGTACCGATGACGAATTTAACGTCATCGGCGAACCCGAGGTGTTTTACTGTAAGCCCGCCGATGACTATCTGCCGCAGCCGGGCGCGGTAATGGTGACGGGCATCACGCCTCAGGAAGCGCGGGATAAAGGCGTTAGCGAAGCAGAATTTGCCCGTCGCATCCACGACCTGTTCACGGTGCCCAATACCTGCGTGGTGGGTTACAACAACATCCGTTTTGACGATGAAGTGACGCGCAATATCTTCTACCGCAACTTCTACGATCCGTATGCCTGGAGCTGGCAGAACCGTAATTCACGCTGGGATTTGCTGGATATCATGCGCGCCTGCTATGCGCTGCGCCCGGAGGGGATTAACTGGCCGGAGAACGACGACGGCTTGCCGAGCTTCAGGCTCGAGCACCTGACGCGGGCCAACGGCATTGAGCACAGCAACGCCCACGACGCGATGGCAGACGTTTACGCGACCATCGCTATGGCGAAACTTGTAAAAACCGCGCAGCCGCGCCTGTTTGAGTATCTGTTGAGCCATCGCAGCAAGCAAAAGCTGATGACGCTAATTGACGTGCCGCAGATGAAACCGCTGGTGCATATTTCAGGGATGTTCGGTGCGTGGCGCGGGAATACAAGCTGGGTGGCGCCGCTTGCCTGGCATCCGGACAACCGTAACGCCGTCATCATGGTGGATCTCGCCGGAGATATCTCCCCGCTGCTTGAGCTCGACAGCGACACCTTACGTGAACGGCTCTATACGCCGAAAGAGGCGCTGGGTGACCTGCCAGCCATACCGGTAAAACTGGTGCACATCAATAAGTGCCCGGTGCTGGCGCAGGCCAACACGCTGCGCCCGGAAGACGCCGACCGGCTGGGGATTAACCGTCAGCACTGCCTCGATAACCTGAAAGTGCTGCGCGACAACCCGCATGTGCGCGAGAAAGTCGTCGCCATTTTTGCCGAAGCAGAGCCGTTCGTGCCGTCTGAGAATGTGGATGCGCAGCTTTATAACGGCTTCTTCAGCGACGCCGATCGCGCGGCGATGAATATCGTGCTGCAAACCGACCCGCGTAACCTGCCCGCGCTGGATATCACCTTCGCAGATAAGCGCATTGAGAAGCTGATGTTTAATTATCGCGCGCGCAACTATCCCGGCACGCTGGATGAAGCAGAGCAGGAACGCTGGTTACAGCATCGGCGCAACGTGTTTACGCCGGAGTTTCTTAATAGCTACGCCCAGGAGCTGGAGATGCTTTACGGTCAGTATGAAGGGAATGCTGAGAAGCAGGCGCTGCTGAAAGCGCTGTTCCAGTATGCGCAAGAGATTGTCTGAATAGCGGGTACAAAAAAGCCGGAGGCGATGTCTCCGGCTTTTTTTTGCCGGGTGGCGCTAACGCTTACCCGGCCTACGAAACTGTAGGTCGGGTTGAGCATAGCCGTCACCCGACACAGTCTTACGCGACGTCTTCGTACTGAGGAACCGGGTTGCGGAAGCTTCTGGTCACGCAAGCCAGGTAAATCAGACCGATTGCACCCCAGATCAGACCCAGAACCATTGAGCTCTCTTCCAGGTTGATCCACAGGGCGCCCACCGTCAGGGCACCACACACTGGCAGCACCAGATAGTTGATGTGGTCCTTCAGCGTCTTGTTGCGCTTCTCACGGATCCAGAACTGCGAAATCACGGAGAGGTTAACGAAGGTGAACGCCACCAGCGCACCAAAGTTAATCAGCGCCGTGGCCGTTACCAGGTCGAATTTAATCGCCAGCAGGGCAATAGCGCCCACCAGCAGCACGTTCCACGCCGGGGTACGCCATTTAGGATGCACGTAACCGAAGAAGCGGGTTGGGAACACACCGTCACGGCCCATCACGTACATCAGACGAGAAACGCCCGCGTGCGCAGCCATACCGGAAGCCAGTACGGTGACGCTGGAGAAGATCAGCACGCCCCACTGGAAGGTTTTACCCGCCACGTACAGCATAATTTCAGGCTGTGATGCATCCGGATCTTTAAAGCGAGAGATATCCGGGAAGTACAGCTGTAAGAAGTAAGACGCACCGATGAAGATCAGGCCGCCAATCAGCGCGGTCAGGAAAATCGCTTTCGGGATCACGCGCTCAGCGTCTTTGGTCTCTTCAGACAGAGAAGAGATACCGTCGAAGCCCAGGAACGAGAAGCACAGGATAGTCGCACCGGTGATCATCGGCACTACGTGCGCGCCTTCAGACCAGAACGGACGGGTGCTGGTCAGCGTACCTGCGCCTTCACCGTGGGAAACGCCGTAGATGATCAGCCCAACGATAACCGCAACAATCCCCATCTGAAGGATCACAATCAGGGTGTTGAAGTTAGCCACGGTCTTGATACTGCGCAGGTTAGAGATGGTCATAAAGGCCACCAGCGCCACAACGAAGATCCACGACGGCACGGAAGGCACCAGCGCTTCGAAGTAAATTTTTGCCAGCAGAATGTTGATCATCGGCATGAACAGGTAGTCCAGCAGTGATGACCAGCCCACCATAAAGCCAACCGCCGGGCTAATGGATTTCTGAGCATAGGTGTACGCAGAGCCTGCGGACGGGAAACGGCGAACCAGTTTACCGTAGCTCAGCGCTGTAAAGAGGATGGCGACCAGCGCAAAGGCGTACGCCGTTGCAACGTGACCGTCAGTAAGGCCTGATACGATACCGAATGTATCGAACAGCGTCATCGGTTGCATATAGGCAAGGCCCATCATAACAACCGGAATCAACGTAAGCGTTTTACGTAATTCCACGCGAGAGGTGTTTGGAGTTGCGTTATGCGACATAGTTATTCTCCTTTACGGTGATAACCGCCACGTAAGCGAAAAATTGCCCCATTTCTTTCTTCCTCAGCGACAACAACTGTCGGATTTTAGTAAATATCTATCCGGTACGAAGCCCGGCCTCTTGGTTTTTAGTTTCGTTTCGTACATGCAAAAAAAAATAACCGACGCCTTTTATATCGTCGATTATTCATTTGTTTGCAGCGGCGGCATTTTGCCCTATTCCAGATACAAAAGGCAATACATTGAGAAACCTGCCCATAAATTAATTTTACTAACTGATTGATTTCCCATCATCTGCCTGAGCGTAAACTGTGGCGATAGCACTATTTGCTAAAATTTCGTCTCGCCACCAGGCGCTGGCAAGCCCGGCGGTCTGTTCATTCCAGCCTACCCATACCGATTCGTTACTGCTTTGCGCTAAAACTTGTTTTTCAACCAGCGCTCCGCTGTCAATAAACCGCTGCGCTAAATAACGGGGAAGGTAACCGCACCCCAGGCCGCTTATTTGCAGCTCCAGTTTGGTTTTAAAATCAAAAACGGTGATGGCCTCCTGCTCATCCAGCAGCTGCGATGAAATGCCGCATTCGGGGCGAGAACTGTCTCCAACCACAATGGCGCGATAGTTTTTAATGACGCGTCGGGTAACAGGCTCCGGTTCATTCGCCAGCGGGTGATGAGGCGCAACGGCAAAAACCTGCTCCAGAACGCCGAGCCGCGCAAAACCAAATTCGCTCAACTGGGGAGGCTCATGCAGCGCGCCAACGATGATATCCGCCCTGCCCTGCGTCAGGGCCTCCCAGGAACCGCCCAGCACGCCATTGATAAAAACCAGCCGGGTGACGCTGTGGCGCTGATAGAACGCCTCAATAAGCGGAGTAAGCAGGGAGAAAGGGAAAGTATCATCAACCCCAATCACCAGTTCATTTTCCCAACCCTGGTGAAGTTTGACGGCCTGTTTTTCCAGCTCGCGAACCGTATGCAGCACGTCACGCCCTTTTTCCAGCAGCATCTGCCCTGTACGGGTGAAACGCGCGCGATGCCCGGTGCGGTCAAGGATTTGGATATTAAGATCGCTCTCGAGCTTTTGCACGGTGTAGCTCAGAGCCGAAGGGGTTTTATAGAGCTTCGCCGAGGCGGCGGCAAAGCTCCCCTCTTTTTCCAGCGCATCCAGAATAACAAGAACATCCAGCAGCGGTTTCATCTTCGCCCCCTTGCGGTGTGCGATTGTCTCCGCCGGCGCAATTATTCCATGGGCATAACCAGCGGATCGGGATACTGATATTCAAATCCCAGTTCATGGCAAATACGATTGCCATCAATAATTTTGCCTTTGCGTTCCCCCTGCGCCTCACTGAATACCGGCGGCGCCAGACCCAGCTGGCGCGCCATCAGCGGATAAAAGGTACTGCGCGGCGGATGCGAAGGCGCACATATATTATAGATGTGCCCCCCTTTCGGAGCCTGCAAAAGCAGTTCTATTGCGCCGATAACATCCTCAAGATGCACAAGATTAACCCCGTGCTGGCCATCCGGCGCGGATTTACCGGCAAAGAAGCGCCCCGGATGACGCCCCGGCCCCACCAGCCCGGCCAGACGTAAGATATCCACCTGCGTGCCAGGCAGATTGTGCAGCCAGTCTTCCAGCTCTTTCAGTACCCGGCCGCTGGCGGTCACCGGACGGCGCTCGGTGTTTTCTTTCGCCGTACCGTCGATATCGCCATAGACGGAGGTGGAGCTGGTGAAAATGATACGCGGAATATGGTGCGCCAGGGCGCTGTCGACGATCTCCTGCACCGCCTGCAAGTAAAAAGACTCACCCGGGCCGCTGCGCCGCGCCGGTAAGGTAATGACCAGCGCGTCCACATTCATCAGTTCATCCAGCTCGTCGGTATCGCAGATAAGCTCGGGTTCGAGACGCAGCTCGACGCCATCAATGCCGCACATGCGTGCCGCTTCAACCCCATCTCGGGTGGTCTTACTCCCTGTCACCTGCCAGCCTTTCGCGGCTAATGACATCGCCAGTGGCATTCCTAACCATCCTAACCCGACAATCGCGACCTTTTTCATTACATTCTCCGCTTAACGATGCCTGTTATAAGGCTACGCCAGCCTGGTGGAACGCACAATTCATACCATCAATATGAAATGAATTAATGATCAAAAAAAGCCCTTGCTTTATGGCGTACAACTGGTTTAGGTTAAAAGACATCAAATGCATAAGCATTCAACGAGAATTTATATGACACGCGTTCCTTTTAAAAACCACCATCATCACCATCATCCTGACTAGTCTTTCAGGCGATGTGTGCTGGAAGACGTTTGGATCTTCCAGTGGTGCATGAACGCATGAAAAAGCCCCCGGAAGATCTTCTTCCGGGGGCTTTTTTTTGGACCGCATTCAGACAGGTTAAAACAGGTTAACGAGGAACACAGAATGTTAGATAACTCACGTTTACGCATAGCTATTCAAAAATCAGGCCGTTTAAGCGACGATTCACGCGAACTGCTGGCCCGCTGCGGGATTAAAATCAACCTGCACACCCAGCGCCTGATCGCCCTGGCTGAAAATATGCCGATCGACATTCTGCGCGTACGTGATGACGATATCCCGGGCCTGGTGATGGATGGCGTCGTTGATCTCGGCATCATCGGCGAAAACGTACTGGAAGAAGAGTTATTAACCCGCCGCGCGCAGGGCGAAGATCCGCGCTACTTTACCCTGCGTCGTCTGGACTTTGGCGGCTGCCGCCTGTCGCTGGCTACGCCGGTCGATGAAGCCTGGGACGGCCCGGCCGCGCTGAACGGCAAACGTATCGCCACCTCTTACCCTCACCTGCTGAAGCGTTACCTCGATCAAAAAGGCGTGCAGTTTAAATCCTGTCTGCTGAACGGCTCCGTTGAAGTGGCGCCGCGTGCGGGCCTGGCCGATGCCATCTGTGACCTCGTGTCCACCGGCGCCACGCTCGAAGCGAACGGCCTGCGCGAAGTGGAGGTGATCTACCGCTCCAAAGCCTGCCTGATTCAGCGCGACGGCGAGATGGCCGACGCCAAACAGCAGCTCATCGACAAGCTGCTGACTCGCATTCAGGGCGTGATTCAGGCGCGTGAATCCAAATACATCATGATGCATGCGCCGACCGAGCGCCTGGACGAAGTGATTGCCCTGCTGCCGGGCGCTGAGCGTCCAACCATTCTGCCGCTGGCGGGCGACCAGCAGCGCGTGGCGATGCACATGGTCAGCAGCGAAACCCTGTTCTGGGAAACCATGGAAAAACTTAAGGCGCTGGGCGCAAGCTCCATTCTGGTGCTGCCAATTGAGAAGATGATGGAGTAACGACCATGAGCTTTAACACAATCATCGACTGGAATACCTGTAGCGACGCGCAACAGCGCGAGCTGCTGATGCGCCCGGCAATTTCCGCCTCGGAGAGCATCACCCGCACCGTGGCGGAGATCCTCGATAACATCAAAGCCCGCGGGGACGATGCGCTGCGCGAGTACAGCGCGAAGTTTGATAAAACTGAGGTCGACGCGTTACAGGTTACCGAGCAGGAAATCATTGATGCCAGCAATCGTCTGGGTGATGACATCAAACAGGCGATGGCCGTCGCGGTGAAAAATATTGATACCTTCCACACCGCGCAGAAATTGCAGGCGGTGGATATGGAAACCCTGCCCGGCGTACGCTGCCAGCAGGTGACGCGCCCGGTGGCGTCCGTCGGCCTCTATATTCCCGGCGGCTCTGCCCCGCTGTTTTCGACCGTCCTGATGCTGGCCACCCCGGCACGTATTGCCGGTTGTCAGAAGGTGGTGCTCTGCTCTCCTCCACCGATCGCCGATGAGATCCTGTACGCGGCGAAGCTGTGCGGCGTGCAGGCGATCTATAAAGTGGGCGGTGCGCAGGCGATTTCTGCCCTGGCGTTCGGAACAGTATCCATTCCTAAGGTCGACAAAATCTTTGGCCCGGGCAATGCCTACGTGACCGAGGCGAAGCGCCAGGTCAGCCAGCGTCTGGACGGCGCGGCGATTGATATGCCTGCCGGTCCGTCTGAAGTGCTGGTGATTGCCGACAGCGGCGCTACACCGGATTTCGTGGCCTCTGACCTGCTCTCGCAGGCCGAGCACGGCCCTGACTCGCAGGTGATTTTACTGACGCCAGATGCCGACATGGCAAAACGCGTGGGCGACGCCGTTGAGCGTCAGCTGGCTGACCTGCCGCGGGCGGAAACGGCGCGTCAGGCGCTATCCGCCAGCCGCCTGATTGTGGCCCGCGATCTTGACCAGTGCATCGCCATCTCCAACCAGTACGGTCCTGAGCACCTGATTATTCAAACCCGCAACGCGCGCGAACTGGTCGACAGCATAACCAGCGCAGGCTCGGTGTTCCTCGGGGACTGGTCACCGGAATCCGCCGGGGATTACGCCTCCGGCACCAACCACGTGCTGCCCACGTATGGCTATACCTCAACCTGCTCCAGCCTGGGGCTGGCGGATTTCCAGAAGCGCATGACCGTGCAGGAACTCTCCCGCGAGGGATTTGCCTCGCTGGCGTCGACCATTGAAACCCTGGCCGCCGCCGAGCGCCTGACTGCCCACAAAAATGCCGTGACGCTGCGCGTTGCCGCCCTGAAGGAGCAAGCATGAACATCGAAGAATTAGCCCGCGAAAATGTCCGTCGCCTGACGCCCTATCAGTCTGCGCGTCGTCTGGGCGGGAACGGCGACGTCTGGCTGAATGCCAATGAATATCCCACGGCGGTGGCCTTTGAGCTCTCGCAGCAGACGCTGAACCGCTACCCGGAGTGTCAGCCGAAAGCGGTGATCGAGAACTATGCGCAGTATGCAGGCGTGAAGCCTGAGCAGGTGCTGGTCAGCCGTGGGGCTGATGAAGGGATTGAGCTGCTGATCCGCGCCTTCTGTGAGCCGGGTAAAGACGCGGTGATGTACTGCCAGCCTACCTACGGGATGTACAGCGTCAGCGCCGAAACCTTTGGCGTAGCCTGCCGCAACGTGCAGGCGCTCGACAACTGGCAGCTGGATTTGCAGGGCATCGCCGATAACCTTGACGGCGTGAAGGTGGTGTTTGTCTGTTGCCCGAACAACCCCACCGGGCAGATTATTCATCCGCAGGATATCCGCACCCTGCTGGAGATGACGCGCGGCAAGGCGCTGGTCGTCGCTGATGAAGCCTACATTGAGTTCTGCCCGCAGGCGACGCTGACAGGCTGGCTTGAGGAGTATCCGCATCTCGTTGTGCTGCGTACCCTTTCCAAAGCCTTCGCCCTCGCCGGCCTTCGCTGTGGATTTACGCTGGCGAATAAAGCGGTTATCGACCTGCTGCTGAAAGTGATTGCCCCGTATCCGCTCTCAACGCCGGTTGCCGATATTGCGGCACAGGCGCTGGCCCCGCAGGGCATCAGCGCGATGCGCGAGCGTGTGGCGCAGATCCTGGAAGAGCGTCAGTATCTTGTCGATGCCCTTAAAACGATTCCGTGCGTGGAGCAGGTGTTCGACTCGGAAACCAATTACATCCTGGTGCGCTTCACCGCCTCAAGCGCGATATTTAAATCGTTGTGGGATCAGGGCATTATCTTACGAGACCAGAATAAACAACCTACCCTGAGCGGCTGCCTGCGTATTACCGTCGGCACCCGTGCAGAGAGCCAGCGCGTGATTGACGCCCTGAAAGCGGAGAAAGTATGAGTCAGAAGTATCTCTTTATCGATCGTGACGGCACCATCATCTCGGAGCCACCCAGCGATTTTCAGGTCGATCGTTTCGACAAGCTGGCCTTTGAACCCGATGTGATCCCGGTGCTGCTGAAGCTTCAGAAAGCAGGCTATAAGCTGGTGATGATCACCAACCAGGACGGTCTGGGCACCGACAGCTTCCCGCAGGGAGACTTTGACGGCCCGCACAACCTGATGATGCAGGTGCTGACCTCGCAGGGCATCGCCTTCGACGAAGTGCTGATCTGCCCGCATATGCCTGCCGACGAGTGCGACTGCCGCAAGCCAAAAGTGAAGCTTGTTGAACGTTATCTGGCGGAAGAGGCGCTGGATAAAGCCAACAGCTATGTGATCGGCGATCGCGTCACGGATATCACGTTGGCGGACAACATGGGCATTGCGGGCCTGCGCTATAACCGCGACACGCTAAACTGGGAGATGATTGGCGAGCAGCTCACCCGACGCGACCGCTATTCCCACGTTGAACGCAACACCAAAGAGACGCAGATCGACGTGAAGGTCTGGCTCGACCGCGAAGGCGGCAGCAAGATCCACACTGGCGTCGGTTTCTTTGACCACATGCTGGATCAAATCGCCACTCACGGCGGCTTCCGTATGGAGATCACCGTTAAGGGCGACCTGTATATCGACGATCACCACACCGTGGAAGATACCGGCCTGGCGCTGGGCGAAGCCCTGAAGCTGGCGCTCGGCGACAAGCGCGGCATCAACCGCTTCGGCTTTGTTCTGCCGATGGACGAGTGCCTGGCGCGCTGCGCGATGGATATCTCCGGGCGTCCGCACCTGGAATACAAAGCCGACTTTACCTATCAGCGCGTGGGCGATCTCAGCACCGAGATGGTGGAACACTTCTTCCGCTCGCTTTCTTACACCATGGGCCTGACGCTGCACCTGAAAACCAAAGGCAAAAACGATCACCACCGCGTCGAGAGCCTGTTCAAAGCCTTTGGCCGTACCCTGCGCCAGGCGATCCGCGTGGAAGGTGACGCCCTGCCCTCGTCGAAAGGAGTGCTGTAATGAACGTGGTGATTCTGGATACCGGATGCGCCAACCTGAACTCCGTACAGTCGGCGATTATGCGCCACGGCTACGAGCCGGTGGTGAGCCGCGACCCGGACGTGGTGCTGCGTGCGGATAAACTCTTTCTGCCGGGCGTTGGCACCGCCCAGGCGGCGATGGATCAGATCCATGAGCGCGAGCTGGTAGATCTCATCAAAGCCTGTACTCAGCCGGTGCTGGGCATTTGCCTCGGCATGCAGCTGCTTGGCCGCCGCAGCGAAGAGAGCAACGGCGTTGATCTGCTGGGCATTATTGAAGAAGACGTGCCGAAAATGACCGACCACGGCCTGCCGCTGCCGCACATGGGCTGGAACCGCGTTTATCCGAAGGCGGGCAACAGGCTGTTCCAGGGTATTGAAGACGGCGCGTACTTCTATTTCGTCCACAGCTACGCCATGCCCGTGAATGCCTACACCATCGCCCAGTGCAATTACGGCGAGGCGTTCACCGCCGCCGTGCAGAAAGATAACTTTTACGGCGTGCAGTTTCACCCGGAACGCTCCGGCGCCGCCGGTGCGCAACTGCTGAAAAATTTCCTGGAGATGTGATGATAATTCCCGCTTTAGATTTAATTGACGGCACGGTTGTTCGTCTCCACCAGGGCGATTACGGGCAGCAGCGCGACTACGGCAACGACCCGCTGCCGCGGTTACAGGCTTACGCCGCCGAGGGCGCTGAGGTATTGCACCTGGTCGATCTGACCGGCGCGAAAGATCCGGCCAAACGCCAGATCCCACTGCTTAAAACACTGGTGGCTGGCGTGGACGTCCCGGTGCAGGTGGGCGGCGGCGTGCGTACGGAAGCCGATGTTGCCGCCTTACTGGACGCGGGCGTGGCGCGCGTGGTAGTGGGTTCGACCGCTGTGAAAGATCCTGAGAGTGTCAAGGGCTGGTTCCGCCGCTTCGGTGCGGATGCGCTGGTGCTGGCGCTGGATGTGCGCATTGACGCGCAGGGTAACAAGCAGGTCGCGGTCAGCGGCTGGCAGGAAAACTCCGGCGTAACGCTGGAAGAGCTGGTCGGGATGTATCTCCCCGTAGGGCTGAAGCACGTCCTGTGCACGGATATTTCACGCGATGGTACGCTCGCAGGCTCTAACGTCTCGCTGTATGAAGAGGTTTGCGCGCGTTATCCGCAGGTGGCGTTTCAGTCCTCTGGCGGTATCGGCGACCTGGCGGATATCACCGCTCTGCGCGGAACCGGTGTACGTGGCGTGATCGTGGGTCGCGCGCTGCTGGAAGGCAAATTTACGGTGAAGGAGGCGATTCAATGCTGGCAAAACGGATAATTCCCTGCCTGGACGTGCGTGATGGTCAGGTTGTAAAAGGCGTGCAGTTCCGCAACCACGAGATCATTGGCGACATCGTTCCGCTGGCAAAACGCTATGCCGAAGAAGGCGCAGACGAACTGGTATTTTACGATATCACCGCCTCCAGCGATGGCCGCGTGGTGGATAAAAGCTGGGTGGCGCGCGTGGCAGAGGTGATTGATATTCCCTTCTGCGTTGCGGGCGGGATTAAATCTGCTGACGATGCGGCGAAAATTCTCTCTTTCGGTGCGGACAAAATTTCGATTAACTCCCCTGCGCTTGCAGATCCGGAGCTGATTACGCGTCTGGCGGACCGCTTTGGCGTGCAGTGCATTGTCGTGGGGATCGACACCTGGTTTGATACCGCGACGGGCAAATATCACGTTAACCAGTACACCGGCGATGAAAGCCGCACGCGCGTCACCCAATGGGAGACGCTGGACTGGGTGCAGGAAGTACAAAAACGCGGTGCAGGTGAAATCGTGCTGAACATGATGAACCAGGACGGCGTACGCAACGGTTACGACCTCGAGCAGCTGAAAAAAGTGCGCGCGGTGTGCCAGGTTCCGCTGATTGCCTCCGGCGGCGCAGGCACCATGGAACACTTCCTTGAAGCCTTCCGCGATGCGAACGTAGACGGCGCGCTGGCCGCTTCCGTGTTCCACAAACAGATTATCAATATTGGTGAGTTAAAAACGTACCTGGCCGACCAGGGCGTGGAGATCAGGGTATGTTAACAGAGCAACAACAGGCGCAGCTGGACTGGGAAAAAACTGACGGATTACTGCCGGTGGTTGTACAGCATGCCGTTTCAGGCGAAGTGCTGATGCTGGGATACATGAACCAGGAGGCACTGGCAAAAACACTCGACAGCGGCAAGGTGACGTTTTTCTCGCGCACCAAACAGCGCCTGTGGACGAAAGGGGAAACCTCGGGTCACTTCCTGAATGTGGTCAGCATTACGCCAGACTGCGACAACGACACCCTGCTGGTGCTGGTCAACCCGATTGGGCCGACCTGTCACAAAGGCACCAGCAGCTGCTTCGGCGAGACGAGCCACCAGTGGCTGTTCCTCTATCAGCTGGAACAGCTGCTGGCAGAGCGTAAATCAGCGGATCCTGAGAGCTCATACACGGCGAAGCTGTACGCCAGCGGCACCAAACGGATTGCGCAGAAGGTAGGCGAGGAAGGCGTTGAAACGGCGCTGGCGGCCACCGTGCATGACCGTGAGGAGCTGACGAACGAAGCGTCGGATTTAATGTATCACCTGCTGGTGCTGCTTCAGGATCAGGAGCTGGATTTAACGACGGTGATTGAGAATTTGCGGAAACGACATAAATAAAAAAAGACCGGGGAGACCCGGTCTTTTTTTGTGTGTAAATCAGGCTCTTGGCTTGTAGTTTCTCAGCGCGTTACGGCCGAGGACGACAGCAGAACCGATGATCCCGCCGAGGAGAACGGCAAGGATGAGGGTAATGGCCTTTTTAGGGCTGTCGCGGCGAATAGGCAGATCAGGCTTCATAACATAGCGATACACATGAATGGTATCTGGATTAACATTGAGATTCTCGATATCCAATAAAGTCTTTTTGGTCTGGTAGTAAGAACCAGGAAATACCAGTGGACGTGAAGCTTCGTTATCAACCATTGATTTGAGCGCTACGGTGCCCAGCAGGAACATGGTTTCTTGAGTAACATCCTGCGTTTGCTGGAGCTGCGGTGTGCTAATTTTCGCGGCTTCAGCGTTCTTAAGCGCCTCAGAAATTTGCTTGATACGCAGATCTTTTTGCTCCTGCGCGACCTTCTCTTGGTTCAAGAGGGAGTCATTCAGCGTTGTAATCTGCTGCTTTAGGTTGTCTCTGAGGTCCAGCGTCAGTTCTTTTGCCGTCTGTTCGTCAACCTGTTGGATGTACTGAGCTAGTTGTTTTTGTGCTGCTTCAGCAGATTCACCCTGATAACTTACAGTTAAAGGTGCACTCTGTCCTTTTACTGTAGGCTCAATAGTCAATTTCTCAGGGTCTTCCTGATTATCCAGCGCTTGCGCTAATGCTGAGAAAGAGGAATTGAAGCGCCCAATAGCACGATTCTGAATATCGAGCATGGAAGGTGCAGCACCGCCATAGAGGATATTCAATGCAGTTGAATAGGTGGCGATTTGTGCCGCATCAGGCTGGGCTATAATGGCGGATGATGTCCATTTCTCTTTAGCGACAGTGATGTAAACAACTGCGAGAACGATAAAAGCAGCAACGAATGCTCCAATTACCCACTTACCACGCCACAGCTGTAGCACTAAATCCAGTAAATCAATTTGCTCCGGGTCATTGTTGCGTGTGACCAGGTTATTGTTGTTTTGCGTCATACAATCCCTAACAGATGAAAAAGGGCAAAAATAATCTTGTTTCCATAGTGTATCTGTTGCTGCGGAATTTTCTATAAGAATCCGATGAGTTATATCGGAAAGATGGGTTATGTATGTCGAGCCCAACGCGTTATCATAGATGGACTTTGATGCCCACTGGCATCAACAAGAATACAGATTATATGAGGGGAAGCTATGAAATTTCTGGTAACGGGCGCGGCGGGCTTTATCGGTTCTCATGTCAGCAAGCGCCTGCTTGATGCAGGGCATGAAGTTGTTGGGCTTGATAATCTGAATGATTACTATGATCCTAACCTCAAGCTCGCTCGCCTCGAACTGCTCAAATCCGAGAGTTTCACCTTCCACAAGCTGGACTTAGCGGACCGCGAGGGCATGGCCGCGCTCTTCGCCAATGAAAAATTTGACCGCGTGATCCATCTTGCCGCCCAGGCGGGCGTGCGTTACTCGCTGGAAAACCCGCATGCCTACGCAGATGCTAACCTGGTAGGTCACCTGAACGTGCTGGAAGGCTGTCGCCACAACAAGGTTCAGCATCTCCTGTATGCGTCATCAAGTTCTGTCTACGGCCTCAACCGTAAGATGCCGTTTTCTACTGACGACTCCGTAGACCATCCGGTATCCCTGTATGCCGCAACCAAAAAAGCCAATGAGCTGATGTCGCATACCTATTCGCATCTGTATAACCTGCCGACCACTGGCCTGCGCTTCTTTACCGTCTATGGCCCGTGGGGACGCCCGGACATGGCGCTGTTTAAATTCACCAAAGCCATGATTGAAGGCAACAGCATCGACGTATACAACTACGGCAAGATGAAGCGCGACTTCACCTATATTGATGATATTGCGGAGGCGATTATTCGCCTACAAGACGTCATTCCTCAGGCCGATACCGACTGGACAGTCGAAACCGGTTCGCCAGCAACCAGTTCTGCCCCGTATCGCGTGTATAACATCGGTAACAGTTCACCTGTCGAACTGATGGATTACATTACCGCACTTGAAGAGGCGCTGGGCAAGGAAGCGGTAAAAAATATGATGCCGATCCAGCCGGGTGACGTGCTGGAGACCAGTGCGGACACCAAAGCGCTATATGACGTTATTGGGTTTAAACCACAAACCTCAGTCAAAGAAGGCGTGAAAAACTTCGTCGACTGGTACCGCAACTTCTATAACGTTTAAAAACAAAAAACCCGGCAGAGCGCCGGGTTTTTTTATATCACGATATTAATCAGTCGCTGCCGAACAAATCGCGGGTATAGACTTTATCTTTCACGTCCGCCAGCTCTTCCGCCATACGGTTGGAGATAATTACATCCGCTTCTTTCTTGAATGCATCCAGATCGCGAATGACGCGAGAGTGGAAGAACTCGTCTTCCTGCATGGCCGGTTCATAAATAATGACCTGTACGCCCTTCGCCTTAATACGCTTCATGATCCCCTGAATGGAAGAAGCGCGGAAGTTATCGGAACCGCTCTTCATGATCAGGCGATACACGCCCACCACTTTCGGCTGACGCGCCAGAATGGAATCTGAGATGAAGTCCTTACGCGTGCGGTTGGCATCCACAATGGCGGAAATCAGGTTGTTCGGCACTGCCTGATAGTTTGCCAGCAGCTGCTTGGTGTCTTTTGGCAGGCAGTAACCACCGTAACCGAAGGACGGATTGTTGTAATGGTTACCGATACGCGGGTCAAGACACACGCCCTCGATGATCTGACGGGTGTTCAGACCTAAGCTTTCGGCATAGCTGTCAAGTTCGTTGAAGTAAGCCACACGCATCGCCAGATAGGTATTGGCGAAAAGCTTAATGGCCTCAGCTTCTGTGGAATCGGTGAACAGCACCGGAATGTCTTTTTTGATTGCGCCTTCCTGAAGCAGTGCAGCAAAACGCTCCGCACGCTCGGAACGCTCGCCAATCACGATACGGGATGGGTGCAGGTTATCGTATAACGCCCTGCCCTCGCGGAGAAATTCCGGCGAGAAGAAGACATTATCAATACCCAACTCTTCTTTAATCGATTTGGTGAAACCCACTGGAATTGTCGACTTGATGATCATCACTGCGTTCGGGTTGATTGCCGTAACGTCTTTAATCACCGCTTCAACGGTAGAGGTATTGAAGTAGTTGGTTTTAGGATCGTAGTCGGTTGGCGTGGCGATGATGACGAAATCCGCATCGCGGTAAGCATCTTCTTTGTCCGTGGTAGCGCGGAAGTTCAGCGGTTTGGTCGCGAGGTATTCTTCAATCTCTTTATCGACGATCGGGGACTTCTTCTGGTTAAGCAGGTCCACTTTTGCCTGCACGATATCCAGCGCAACCACTTCATGGTTTTGTGCAATCAGAATACCGTTTGAGAGACCAACATAGCCTGTTCCGGAGATGGTTACTTTCATAACATTGAACTCAAAAATTAAGTTAATTAAACCAAAAAGATATCTAATAGGGATGATAAATGTCAATGAGCAGTATCATTTATAAGAAATAACCCATAACGTTCCTAATAGTCCACACCACATTTTTTGTCGAGTAACCGCATTGGTGAACCTACGGCGATTTTATTTGCAGGCACATTTTTGGTAACGATGCAACCAGCCCCTATTACCGCATCATTCTCTATAATAACCTTCCCAATAATTACGGCGTTAGCATATATGATAACATTATCACCGATTACTGGATAATCTTCATTCTTGTTATTACTTACACCTATGGTCACATTTTGATAAATTGTGCAGTCGCTGCCTATTTTAACATTTTTCCCAATTACGATCCCTAAAGGATGAGGTAAAAAAGTATTTTTCTTTCCTAATACATCTATACCAATGGTTAAATGATTCACCATTGGCAACTTCAAACTTCGATAAAATTTGTAACTGTAAAACAATTCCATTGTACTAAAAAACTTTCTTTTGAAAAAGTTAAAAGCTCTGGTAAAGAAACCTTTTTTAGATGTCATTTTCAGTTGTCTCCTTCTCTCTAAGCATGTTAAATAACTTAACAGTGCCAGGAATACCAAATGTCAAAACAGTAGTCGTTTGCCATCTAAAACATTCAAAAGTTTTTTTATTGAATGCATTACTAATCCAAGCTGCAAACAGTTGGCTTATCAAAGAAGAGAAAGCCGCACCAATAATACCAAAGTGTGGGATTAAAATAATATTTAAGCTAAAGTTAATTAACAATCCAAATATAGCTCGAACCAAGCGAAGATATGTCAAACCATAAATAATCATCAAATTAGTGCATGCAGAGCCAAAAACTGCAAATGTTGTACCTAACAAAAGAATCAACATAACATAATAGGAGTCAAGGTAGTGCATACCAAACATTAAAGGTATTAGATAATATGCTGAAATAGCAACCAATAACGCCATGAAAAATGCGCTAAAATAAACCACATCAAAATAAAACAGCACATTATTTTTAGTTGTTTTTCGTGAGATAAGGGGATAATAAGATGTAACTAGTGCAGCCGGTATAAAAATGTAAGCTTCAGCAATCCTTATAGCAACGCTAAATAGAGCGACAGAATCAGCACCTAACATCTTCATTATCATAATTTGATCTAATCGAGTGTAAAGAACAATAATTATAGAAGATGCGATGATTGGCCATGATTCTCTTAATAAATTCTTTAGCATTTTAATGTTAAAATGGGATATATTAACACTAATATACTGCTTTCTATTGCTTAGTAGAATTATGAAGATAAACGATACGAAAAAATCAAAGCTATATGATGCAGCAAACCATAAAACATCTGCACCCTTATAAAGTAAAAAAATTTTAACTAAGGAAGAAACAATTAGTGATATAAGGCTAACTTTTGTAATTATGGCTGCTTTAAGTTGTGACTGATAATACGAAAAATAGGTATTTTGCGTTTGAAAAACTAAACTTACCAAACAAGCCATAAGCACAAACTTATTTTGCAATGAACTTGTTTCAAAACACAATCCAACAAAGAAAATAGCAATAATTAAAATCGAACAGCCAATTCTCGACCAAAATGCTGTTGAAAAAATCACATCATGATCTTTTCGTTGGTGAAACTTATTTATCAAGACATTATCAAATCCAAGACTTGTTATCGCTAATAACATTGTGGCAATGGTTTGATAGTAAGATAAAAAACCAAATTCAGTAGGACCTAACACCCGTGAAATTAGAGCAAAGAGAATAAACCCAACAATGATTCGTACAAATTTCTCAGCAAAAATCCAACCTGCATTTTTGATGTAGTCAGACATACATAATCTCGGAATAATTATCCATACTTTCAACCATGGTTTTTTAATTTCAAGGAGGGAATTAAAGAAATAAATAAGCCTGAACTAGTTCAGGCTTATAGTTCAATATATCAATCCAGCCATTCGGTGTGGAACACACCTTCTTTATCGGTACGCTTATAGGTATGCGCACCGAAGTAGTCACGCTGTGCCTGAATCAGGTTCGCTGGCAGAACGGCAGCACGATAGCTGTCATAATACGCCACCGCAGCAGAGAAGGTCGGAACCGGGATACCATTCTGCACCGCGTACGCAACAACATCACGCAGCGCCTGCTGATATTCGTCAGCAATTTGTTTGAAGTAAGGTGCCAGCAGAAGGTTTGCGATACCCGCGTTTTCAGCATAGGCATCGGTGATTTTTTGCAGGAACTGAGCGCGAATGATACAGCCGGCACGGAAGATCTTCGCAATCTCACCGTAGTTCAGATCCCAGTTGTTCTCGTCAGATGCCGCGCGCAGCTGAGAGAAGCCCTGCGCGTAAGAGACGATTTTACCCAGATACAGCGCGCGACGGACTTTCTCAACGAACTCAGCTTTGTCGCCGGCTGGTTTAGCCTGTGGACCAGACAGCACTTTAGATGCCGCGACGCGTTGCTCTTTCAGAGAAGAGATATAACGTGCAAATACGGATTCGGTGATCAGGGACAGTGGCTCACCCAGATCCAGAGAGCTCTGGCTGGTCCATTTACCGGTACCTTTGTTCGCAGCTTCATCCAGAATCACATCAACCAGGTATTTACCCTCTTCATCCTTCTTGGTGAAGATATCTTTGGTGATGTCGATCAGATAGCTGTTCAGCTCGCCTTTGTTCCACTCGGTGAAGGTCTCTGCGAGCTCCTCGTTGGAGAGGCTCAGGCCGCCTTTCAGCAGAGAGTAGGCTTCAGCAATCAGCTGCATGTCGCCATATTCAATGCCGTTGTGAACCATTTTCACGTAATGACCAGCGCCATCAGGACCGATATAAGTCACACACGGCTCACCATCTTCCGCAACCGCAGCGATTTTGGTCAGAATTGGCGCAACCAGTTCATACGCTTCTTTCTGACCGCCAGGCATGATGGATGGACCTTTCAGAGCGCCTTCTTCACCGCCGGATACGCCGGTACCAATGAAGTTGAAGCCTTCAGCAGACAGTTCACGGTTACGACGAATGGTGTCCTGGAAGAAGGTGTTGCCGCCATCGATAATGATGTCGCCTTTATCCAGATACGGTTTCAGTGAATCGATAGCTGCATCGGTACCTGCGCCCGCTTTCACCATTAACAGGATACGACGAGGTGTTTCCAGAGACTCAACGAACTCTTTAACCGTATAGAAAGGAACCAGTTTTTTGCCTGGATTCTCAGCGATGACTTCTTCGGTCTTATCACGGGAGCGGTTGAAAACGGAGACGGTATAACCACGGCTTTCGATGTTGAGCGCCAGGTTGCGCCCCATCACTGCCATACCGACAACGCCGATCTGTTGCTTGGACATTACATACTCCTGTCAGGTGTGAATGCTGCGACTTAAGGGCAGCTTGAACTAGTCAAATCATAATAACTGATTATAACTTCAAAAATCAAAAATAACACAATGAATAATTATTATGTTTCAGCAGAAAAGTCTCACAATATTTTACTTTTTATTCCTCTTCTAATACCATATTTATATGTCAAAAAAGTAACTATGCTTTTTACATGCCAAAAGAAATGTTTTGAAAAAAATCTTCTATTGCTAAACTGCGCATAATGAATGCCCATTAAGTCAGGAAAATAAAGAACACGTTCGGAATAATGCTTGTTAGCACGCCAACATATGTCAATATCTTCGCAATACATAAAATATGCTTCGTTAAATCCTTTTAATTTTTTAAAAAGATCGCTCTTAAACATCAAAAAGGATCCAGCAGCCCAATCTACATATTCAGGTTGATGAATTTTGCTTTTATCTATTATAGTTGTGTTTTTCCCAATTATATAAGACTTAACAAAATCAATTAAACTTGGGAAGTTCCTAATTGAATTGTCATAAATCGTTAATTCCTCATTTCGGAATAAATTTATAGTCGCAAGATTGATGTTTTGCTGAGTCATTTTATCAATGGCTTTTTTTAGAGTTGTAGAATCAACTTTAACATCGGGATTCAGTATTACGAAATAATCATCATCCTTTATTTCATTTGAATAATATTCATAAATTACGTTATTATTAGCGCCAAAACCTAACATCTCGTTTGTTGTAATATAATCGATATTATTCGATTTGCAGTAAACATTTAACTCATGAGAATTTAAATTATCCTTAATGCAAATCTTAAAATCATTATCCTTAGCTAATTGAGGTAATGAATTTAGTTTTCTAATAATGTCGAGATGCCCATGAGAAACTACTGAAAGATAAATCATTATTCATCCTTACAAAACTTTAAGCACATGCAAGCAAATCCGATAATTATATTTTTTTTGTGAAAAGATATCTAATACCATGTATTTGGCTAGCCATCCAATAGCGTATATAACTTATTTTATTTGGTCTACTTAAAATTATTAGTATTTGGTGAATGCTATTTACAATAAACTCTCTAATTTTCATAGATAATGGAACATAGTGTAATGAAAAGAGAACATACATATTTCTCATTCTGAAATATCTACGCCAAGGTGAATGGACTGGTAAATTCCATAATAAAAATTTTATCTTGTCATCACCTATAGTATGCGCCATTTTAACGTTGGGTAATGCATAAAATTTATACTCTTTATCCAAAGCTCTTAGGCACCATTCAGTATCAACATAGTCAATGAACAAATCTTCATTCATCATACCTATATCGCTGATCACTTCCGCAGAAGTAAATGTACCGGAGGAAATAATAAATGACACCTCAATTGGATTTTCTTCACAAGAAGGTATAATTCTCTTTCTACCAAATATGGGTTTTAGCTTAATTTGCGGATATATAAAATTGTAGTCAGGATCATAAAAAACAGGCCCTACTGCCGCCAATTTCGATGTTTTTGTTATTTCTTCAAATGACTCATGAAGTGCAGCAATCATATTATTTTCAATCTGGCTATCTTGATCAAAAAATACAAAATAGTCAGTTTTTTTGTCAAGCCCCTTTATGATACCGATATTCTGTGCAGCAGCTATACCTAAATTTGTAGGTAGCTCTATTACTTCGAGTGACGGTGACAAGTTATCAATCAAAAAATCTTTTTGAGAACTTCCATTATCAACAACTATAATCGTCCCAACTTGATTCTCCAAAGAGTTTATCAGTTTATTTATATTACTATTTGGGTTATAAGTAACCACTACTGCAACAATATTTTTCATAGTATGTGATATTAAAAGAGAAAAACGCCAGTAATACTGGAATATAATTGCCGTGCTGAATAAAGTAATATTAGCAATGTAGCTATGAATCCTGGGGTAATATATCTTTTTAAACTGGGCAAAAGCAAAGGTATTGTTAGAAATCCAAATAATGTGAAAAACCTATTTGACAACTCAGAGTTAAATGCAAATAGTTCACCCAGAACAAGTTGTAATGATAATACTTTAGTCAGGAGGATCTGTAATTTATCATGAGGTGTTTCTGCAACTTTAGGAGAATATATAATAAAGAAAACTAAAATTATAAAGAGTACAGCCCCACCGACATTCATAATTAACAAATTTTCTGCATCAAACACCCCTTGCTGCTGAAGTATTACATATGTATTAACTTTTGCCGCCAAGAAAGATGGTAAATATGAAGCCATTAATACAGAATAGTCAAAAATTAAGTTTTTGGAAATTAAAAACACCGAACAAAAAAGAGGAGCAAAGAAATATATAAATTTGTTTATTTTTTTAGTGTCAAATAAATAAATTACCAAAGCTATTATAGCAGAATAGTGAAATAAAATTGCGATTATTATTTTAATAAGGAAGGCTGATTTATTCCTTTCTATTACATCTTTCAATGACCATAAGATTATTGCACATGCCAGTCCGATTCGAATTTGATTCATATCATGAAGTATGAAATATGTAGAAACATATAGAATTACTGTAAGAATTGGAGATGAAGATAGTTTTTTAAATGTAATTATCTTTATCGAAATACTGATAAAAGCATATAATAAAAGAAAAGATGTGACATTATTATCAAACAATAAATGATTAATACTCAATAGTAGCCAAAAGCCAGGCTCTTTATCCATGAAATCTATTGAGTTGAGACCTTTAAAATCAAGCACAAAATTCGAATAAGCAACCGAATCCGGATCAAGGCCAATGGGTCTAAAACCTGCGATAGCAACCAAGATAAATATTATAGATATGAATATAAACCATTGTAGACTTTTAGGCATTTTTAAAACCTATTTTAATTTCCGAAGTGTTGACAAAATGACATTAGCCACTTTGTATAAGAAATTTTTATGCTTATTCATATCAATTTTTATAATGGCTCTTTTAATAAATTTTTGTTCCCTATATGCTTTGTGCAAGGCTATACTAAAGTATGGATTGCTTATCCGGGAACTTTCATCAAGAGTTAATGCTTTGACTTTCTGTTTCCATAAGCAATAGCAAAAACTTAGTTGATCTCGTTTGGACCAATTATTAATCTCTCTCCACCATTCCTCCATTATTTTTTGCATTTTTTTGGAATGATGATTTCTTAGGATGATATTATTTTCATAAAGACCAAATTTTTCTGGATAACCTTCTCGATGATAATGTTCCATTTGTTTTTTAATCGTATCTGGATTATCTTTATTCTGATTAATGCACGTAATTGATTCTTGATAAATACAGTCCCGGTCCATATGCCGCGGCAAGGCAATATTTAATTCAGGAGAAACATATTTCTCAAAAAAGCCCTTTAATTCTTTTTTTATGATGATATTACCATCTACATAAAGACTAAAATCTACATCTGTAAGGTATTTATACGGGAATATCTTAATCTTCCTATTAAGCATGTGATTATCTAAATCTTCATTGATATAGACAATGTTCCACGTGTTGGATTTCAGCTTTTGGGAGTTAGTGAAGCATACGTATTTTATCTTATCATGTTTATAATCTAGTTCATTTATTTCATCATACTCACCGGTAATTACCGTATACACAACAATGTTGCAATTTTCGATATCATTCATTATTAATTTATTAGTTAGAAGCGTGTACAAAAAGAGCTAAAATATTTAGCTCTTACATAATATATAAGTATATTTCCTACTTTCATAGTTCTGGAAATACAATTAATTATAGATCGCTAAACCGACTTTGTTTGAGATCCTTATCTGAAAGAATTAAATTTTCTTGATGAGGCCAGTTGATATTAATGTCTGCATCGTTCCATATAATGCCTCTGTCACTTTCAGGATGATAATAATTTGTCGTCTTATAAACAAACTCAGCCGTATTACTCAACACCAAAAATCCGTGTGCAAACCCTTCAGGGATCCAAAGCTGTCGTTTATTTTCAGCAGAAAGATAGACACCAACCCATTTCCCAAACGTTGGCGAAGATTTACGAATATCAACCGCAACATCAAAAACTTCACCAGCGACACAACGTACCAGTTTGCCCTGTGCATACGGTTCCAGTTGGTAATGCAAGCCACGCAGAACGCCTTTGCAGGATTTTGAGTGATTATCCTGCACAAACTCAACTTTACGCCCTACCGCCTCTTCAAATACTTTCTGGCTGAAACTTTCAAAGAAAAACCCACGATCGTCACCAAATACTTTTGGTTCAAAAATCAGCACATCTGGAATATCAGTTTTAATTACATTCATGTCTTAGTAACCTTTAATCATCTTCAACAGGTATTGGCCATAGGCATTTTTCTTCAATGGTTCAGCCAGCTTCTTCACCTGCTCAGCATCAATAAACCCTTTGCGATACGCAATCTCTTCCGGGCAGGACACTTTCAATCCCTGACGCTCTTCAATTGTCGCAATAAAGTTGCTCGCCTCGATCAGGCTCTGATGGGTTCCTGTATCCAGCCACGCATATCCACGCCCCATCATCGCAACGGACAAACGCCCCTGCTCAAGATAAATACGGTTAATGTCGGTAATTTCCAGCTCACCGCGTGCAGAAGGCTTCAGGTTCTTCGCCATCTGCACTACATCGTTATCATAGAAATAGAGTCCCGTTACGGCATAGTTGCTCTTCGGCTCCAGCGGTTTCTCTTCCAGGCTAATTGCCGTACCATCTTTATCGAACTCTACCACGCCATAACGTTCAGGATCGTTGACGTGGTAGGCGAATACGGTTGCACCGTCACCTTTATTTACTGCGGCTTCCAGCTGTTTTGGCAAGTCATGACCATAGAAAATGTTATCGCCCAGCACCAGCGCACAGCTATCGTCACCAATAAACTCTTCGCCAATGATGAATGCCTGTGCCAGTCCGTCCGGGCTTGGCTGAACTTTATACTGAAGGTTTAACCCCCACTGGCTGCCGTCACCCAGAAGCTGTTCAAAGCGAGGGGTATCCTGCGGCGTACTGATAATCAGAATATCTTTAATCCCTGCCAGCATCAGCGTGGACAGCGGATAGTAAATCATGGGTTTGTCATAAATTGGCAGCAGCTGCTTGCTTACCGCCATGGTCACTGGGTAGAGACGAGTGCCGGATCCGCCGGCAAGGATAATACCTTTACGTGTAGTCATTTTAATTTCTCTATAAACACGAAATGCCCGTAAACGGGCATTTTTTAATTGATTAAATGGATTGCGCCGTGAAAAGTTCGGCAAGCATACGCTTTACACCAACATGCCATGCAGGCAAGACCAGGTTGAAGTTCTGCTGGAATTTCATGGTATTTAAGCGTGAGTTGTGCGGGCGACGCGCAGGCGTCGGATATGCCGTGGTTGGTACAGCATTCAGCTTTTTAATAGCCAACTCAATGCCTGCCTTTTGAGCTTCCTCGAACACCAACGCCGCATAGTCGTACCAGGTGGTCGTCTCAGAGGCGACCAGATGGTAAAGCCCGGCAACTTCTGGTTTCACCATCGCGACACGAATGGCATGGGCGGTACAATCGGCTAAAAGTTCGGCACCCGTCGGAGCCCCAACCTGATCGTTGATGACGGAAAGTTCCTGGCGTTCTTTCGCCAGGCGTAGCATGGTCTTAGCGAAATTGTTGCCTTTACCTGCATATACCCAGCTGGTGCGGAAAATCAGGTGATTAGGGCAGTTATCCTGTAATGCTTTTTCGCCTTCCAGTTTCGTCTGACCATAAACATTCAGCGGTGCCGTCGCATCCGTTTCACTCCATGGGGTTTCGCCATCACCCGGGAAAACGTAGTCCGTGGAGTAGTGAACAACCCAGGCGCCGATCTTTGCAGCTTCTTTGGCGATAGCCTCAACGCTTGTCGCATTCAATAGCTGTGCAAACTCTGGCTCTGATTCTGCTTTATCCACTGCGGTGTGTGCGGCTGCATTGACGATCACGTCAGGTTTAATATTACGAACCGTCTCAGCAATCCCTTCCGGGTTGCTGAAATCACCGCAGTAATCTTTAGAATGCACATCAAGCGCAATCAGATTGCCAAGTGGAGCCAGCGCGCGCTGAAGCTCCCAGCCTACCTGCCCTGTTTTGCCGAACAGAAGAATGTTCATTATTGACGTTCCCCGTAGTTCTGTTCGATCCATGTTTTATAAGCACCGCTTTTTACGTTATTAACCCACTCCTGGTTGCTCAGATACCATTCCACGGTCTTACGAATTCCGCTTTCGAACGTCTCTTCAGGCTTCCAGCCCAGTTCCACCCCAATTTTATGCGCATCAATCGCATAGCGGCGGTCATGTCCTGGTCGATCGGCAACATACGTAATTTGATCGCGGTAAGAGCCTTCTTTCGGCACGATTTCATCCAGCAAATCGCAAATAGTGTGCACAACGTCCAGGTTCTGCTTTTCGTTATGACCGCCGATGTTGTAAGTTTCCCCCGGTTTACCCTGCGTCACGACGGTGTAAAGCGCACGGGCATGGTCTTCAACATAGAGCCAGTCACGGATCTGATCGCCTTTGCCGTAAATCGGCAGCGCTTTTCCGTCCAGCGCGTTCAGGATCACCAGCGGGATCAGCTTTTCCGGGAAATGATACGGACCGTAGTTGTTTGAACAATTGGTGACAATTGTCGGGAAACCGTAGGTGCGCAGCCAGGCGCGAACCAGATGGTCGCTGGACGCTTTGGAGGCAGAGTATGGGCTGCTTGGCGCGTAGGCCGTGGTTTCAGTGAACAGCGGAAGCTCTGAGGATACCGGGTGTTCATCCGGGTGCGGCAGATCGCCGTATACTTCATCGGTGGAGATATGATGGAAGCGAAACGCTTTTTTCGCTGCGTCATCAAGGGTTGACCAGTAAGCACGGGCAGCTTCCAGAAGCACATATGTCCCAACAATGTTGGTTTCAATGAATGCCGCCGGGCCGGTAATGGAACGGTCTACGTGGCTTTCTGCCGCCAGATGCATTACCGCATCCGGTTTATGTTCAGCAAAAATACGGTCCATAGCCGCTTTATCACAAATATCTGCATGCTCAAACACATAACGTTCGCTGGCGCTGACATCGTTAAGGGATTCCAGGTTACCGGCATACGTCAGTTTATCCACGTTGACGACTTCATCCTGGGTATTAGTAATAATATGTCGTACAACCGCTGAGCCGATAAAGCCGGCTCCACCCGTCACAAGAATTTTCACGTTATCTATTCCGTTTTGTAGATATGTCGAGATATTGGCGTTCTAAACCCTGGTATTAATTCAGGTTTCAGAAATTTTGCACGCTACCGCCCCTGGCTTGACAGCTACCAGTGCACTGAGCGAGTGTTGAATATAAGATTGGCTGTCTGATTTCAGACAAAAACTGGCGTTAATTGTCGTCTTAAATGGTCTCGGAAACAAGCACAAATCGTTACAAATCAGCCCAGATTTGAAGCAGGTAACTCTCTGTTATTATGGGAATTAATAATAAAAAGCGGCAGCCATCATTTTGGTTATTTAACAACATAACTAAAATGATGGCTGCCGCGCATGAAGTCTTTCAGGCTGCGGAAGAAGTATCAGTCGTTAGCCAGCAACTTCTCAATCCGGCTTCTGAACTTCGCCCCTTCCTTCAGGTTACGCAGGCCATAGTTCACAAACGCCTGCATATACCCCATTTTCTTACCGCAGTCATAGCTATCGCCGGTCATCAGCATCGCATCAACCGACTGCTTCTTCGCCAGCTCAGCAATCGCATCGGTCAGCTGGATACGATCCCAGGCGCCCGGCTCAGTTTTTTCCAGCTCAGCCCAGATATCCGCATTCAGCACATAACGGCCAACTGCCATCAGGTCGGAGTCCAGGGTCTGCGGCTGATCGGGTTTTTCGATAAACTCAACGATACGGCTCACCTGCCCTTCCGTCTCCAGTGGCTCTTTGGTCTGAATAACGGAATACTCGGAGAGATCGCCCTTCATACGTTTCGCCAGCACCTGGCTACGGCCCGTTTCATTGAAACGTGCCACCATTGCCGCCAGGTTGTAACGCAGCGGATCGGCGGAAGCGGTATCAATAATGATGTCCGGCAGAACCACGATGAACGGGTTATCACCCACCACCGGGCGCGCGCAGAGGATTGAGTGGCCCAGACCCAGCGGCTGCGCCTGACGCACGTTCATGATGGTCACGCCAGGAGGACAGATAGACTGAACTTCTGCCAGAAGCTGGCGCTTAACACGCTGCTCAAGCAGCGCCTCGAGTTCATAAGAGGTGTCGAAGTGGTTCTCAACGGCATTCTTCGAAGAGTGCGTCACCAGAACGATTTCTTTGATCCCCGCAGCAACAATCTCGTCGACGATGTACTGAATCATCGGCTTGTCAACGATCGGCAGCATCTCTTTAGGAATGGCCTTTGTGGCGGGCAACATATGCATGCCCAAACCCGCTACCGGTATGACTGCTTTCAAATTAATCATTATTTCTTCCACCTTAAAATGGTTGACGAATTATAGCTTTTAAACCTGTTTTCGCCAGCATGTTTTGCCGTAAATATGAAGTAATCCTAGGTCACCCCACCACAAATTACAGTAGTTGTAATCTGAATAGATCGCGATTCCATACCAGGAATAGTCGCAAAATAGGCTGTAGGATTACCTGTGCGGCAGCGCAAAATTCAACCGTTCCGTATTCACCACGTGTTGATCGACCCGATCAATATCCACCGAACTCTGCCCCTTTTCATTAACCGCTTTTATGTTCGCGAGCGACAACAGCGTCTCGTTTTTGGCCATAAACTTCCCACGCACGTCTTTGCGCAAGTCGAAGTTCATCTTAAGCGCTGGTCCCGTCGCTGACTCCTGCATCACGTTGATATTACGCAAGAAAAGGTGCTGTGGCTTGTTGTGCAGCTCAAGCGTTGCCCGCTGCATGTTGACGTTGGTGATGGCAACAAACGAGGTGGCATTGCCGGAAGAAATCTGTATCCCGCGCAGCTTATAGGCAAGCTGTCGGTTATCCAGGCGAATATCGTTAAGTTTGAAGTTTTGCGGTATCGACAGATAATCGCCCTTGATCACGCCATACCCGATTAACATTCCGGCGCTGTTCACCATATCGATATTATCAATAACGAAATTATCACAGCCATAAATAGCTACCGTCGCGTTATCAATTCCGGCCTTTTTACTGAAGTCGGGAGTAATATTGCTGGCCTTGATATTACGGATCACAAAGTGTTTACCGTTTTCAACATGGACCAACTGCCGACAGTTGCTGCCGGTGATATTTGCCACCACGAAGTTTTTAACGGTCTGCTGTTCCGGATAGTCATTGTCGTACGTGCTGCCAGCCAGCCCAATGCCTATGCCCCAGTTGATCTTGCCGTTTGTGCAGTTGATGTTATCGATCACGTGGTCAGAGATCAGGATATTGCGGTCGTTAATCGCCACGTTCCACTCAATCGCGTCCCCCTGCAAGTGGCTGAATTTACTGTTGGTAATGCGCGCACCGTCCACCTGATTATGAAAACCCTGGCGCAGAATGGCGTAGTTGGCCTGGCTCACGGAAATACGATCGATAAGCAGGTTACGCATCACTCTCGGCTTTTTACCGCCGATGTAGATCTGGGTGACGGGACCGAAGCCGCTCATCGCCAGCCCTTTAATGACACAGTCGGAGCCACGCACGTCCAGCGTAATGTTATGCGTGCGCCCCTCTCCTTCCCCAATGACCTTACAGCCTTCCTGGAGCACAAACCGCCCGCGGCCGTTGCCCTTCAGCGCACCGCGGATCAGCAGGGTTTTGCCATCAGGAATGAAAATGCCGGTATTGATGTTTTCACAGGTTAACCCGGCGGGAACAACAACGGTATCGCCCTCGGTAAATGCCTGCTTAAAGGCGGCGATCCAGTCGTTATTGTTGTAGCGATCGACAGAAACCGTCTTCCCGGTTGCCGCCCGCACAGCGCGGGGCGACAGCAGCGGCATGGCAGCCAGGACGGATAAAGAAGAGACAAATCGGCGTCGGGTAATCTTTTTCAGCATACAACCTCAGCGTTACAGCGTTTGCAGCAGGCTCGCTAACTGGCGATTAATCACCTGCTGATTGAATTCTGCTTCAACTTTTTGCCGCGCATTTTGCAGCACAGGGATCAGCGTCTGCTGATCGATATCGCTGAACGCGGCCAGACGATCCGCCAGCGCCAGCGCATTGTTTTCAGGGACCAGCCAGCCGGAGTGTTCAGAGGTGATCAGCTCCGGGATCCCGCTGTGCAGGGTCGAGACCACCGGAATGCCGACCGCCATCGCCTCCATCAGCGCCACGGGAATGCCTTCCATATCGCCGTCAGCGCCGGTTACGGAAGGCAGCAGGAACACATCCGCGTCATCAAGCATGGCTTTCACTTCGTGGCTCGGCTTGAAGCCCGGCATCTCGACCACGTCTTCCAGCTGATACTGTTCAATCAGCGTGCGCAGGCGACGCTCCCACGGCCCGATACCCAGGATGCGGTAGTGGAAGTCCACGCGCGCGCCTTCAGCTGGCGACAGGCTTCGATGGCTACGTGCAGCCCTTTCTTTTCGGTCAGGCGGGCAACAGAGATAATTTGCAGCGGCTTGCCCGGCACCTTGACCGGTCGCTGAGTGAAACGTTCCATATCCACGCCCATGCGTGAAACGGTGATTTTCTCGCTCGGGCACCCCATGGTTTTCAGGCGTCCGGCCCACAGGTTGCTTATTGGCAGCATCATGTCGCCACGGCGAAACAGCTGCTGATATTCCGGCGTGTAGTGGTTCAGTACTTCCCGGCTGGAGATGTCGATACCGTGGAAAATGGTTGCGATTTTGCCGTCAATCACCCCCAGCTCACGCAGTTTTGCCGCAGTTACGCCCGCCGGGCCAAAGTGGGCGATAAAGACATCGGCCCGGTACGGCTGGGCCGTTTGCCCGCAAATGGCGGAAAGGATCAGGTTGCGGGCCTCCGCCCCATAGCGCGACATATTCAGCGCCCGCCACGTCGAGGCGCGATGAAGGCCGCGCAGCGTCTGGCTGGCGCGATGGCGCAGTTTGTTCATTCGTCCGGTGGGTTCATCCTGCAACCAGCGGGTTTTCGCCTCCAGCCCATACCGGGTATACGCCGCATGGGTGTTTTGCGTATCGCCCTTTTGCAGGGCGATAATCTCCACGTCATACCCCATATCGATAAACGCGGTGATTTGGTTCAGCACAAAGGTTTCAGACGACAGCGGAAATTTCAGTAAGAAGAAACCAACCTTCATTTCCCCTCCCGGACGCGGTCGAGTACGGATTTCACCATGCCAATACCTTTTTCGCGTTCGGCTTTTACCGCCACCGCCAGACGTTCGTTGATCGCAGGCAGCTGACCGAGCGTGTCGCCCACCATCGCACCCAGCGACCCGTCCAGCAGATGACGAATATCGACGGCCATTTCCGGCATACCGAGCTGCTGCATAATGCCCGCAGACTTGTGCTCGTAGTTAATGGCGATGGCTGGCGTGCCGAAGTTCATTGAGATAATGGCCGAGTGCAAACGCGTGCCCACGGTCAGGTCGCAGGCGGAGAGCAGCTTGCCCATCTCCAGATCGTTCAGCTCGTCCATCACCACGTGATAGCGGGACGGATCGTTCACCAGGTTGCGCAGGTTGAGCGCCACCATACGGTCATCTTTGTTGTAGCTGTCGATACCGGTACAGGTGGAAAGCGCCAGCACCTGGTAACCGCTGTCCAGCACGCGGTTCACCACATCGGCAAAGGCTTTCTCGTACGCCGCCTGGGTCGTGCCGAGGCGTTTATCGAACGGCGCAAGTTCACGCAGGGTAATGGCGACGGTTTTCTGCTTTGCCGCCACGTCCAGCCAGTGCTGTACCGCGTAGCTGGCCTGGAAACTGTCATCCTGATGATCCACCAGCCAGGCGGTGTCCACACCGTGCTCCACTTTGGTGGTGTCGATTTCACTGCGTTTCATCATGTCGAGGCTGACCGATTCACGCAGGATCAGCGCGTCGCAGTGGCCGAAGACATAGTTCGCCAGCTGGTTAAACTGCGGATCCTGGAATGGCCCGACGCTGTGGCCGATCATAAACAGCGGCTTTTTCGCCATGAACGTACAAAGCGCATGCTCAAACTGCGGCACGCCGTAGAGATCGACGAAGAACGAACCGCCCACCTGAATAATGGCGTCATAGCCGGACAGCAGACGAACAAAATCGGTAAAGCCCTGCGCGATGGCAATGTTGCGCAGCTTGCCGGTGTCGGTCACGCGAGAAAGCAGCACCTGATGCTGGTAGCGGCGACGCAGCACTTTCTTCACGCGCCCCATCACGCCCGCGGCGTTGTTGTGCTGTTTCATCTGGCTGTAGAGCGGGTCGCCCATCACCGGGCGGTTCAGTAACCAGGATGAGCTGACAGGATAACGGCTCATCACATCCACTTCTGTCTCAGGCTTAAGGGTGTTAATTGCATCCAGTAAACCGCGCAGGATGGCGCTGTCGCCACGGTTGCCGCAGGTATGGTTGCCAAGAATAAGTAATTTCATAATGGCCTCGTAAAATTAGCCTGCGCGAAGCAGCGTTTTCATTTTTTCATTACGGCAAAACTGGCGCTTCATCTCGACCACCAGCGCATTGCGTGACAGCACAATCATCACGCCGAACGCCAGCGCGCCTGCCGCGACCTGCACCGCAAGCAGCGCCGCCAGCGGCAGATGCCCGTTGAGCACCACGCCCAGGCCGTAGCTCACCGCAAGCGTCGGTAAGGAGAGATAGAACGGCAGCCACAGGCTGAGAATGTACTGACGGTAGCTGGAGCCCAGCACCGGTTTGATCATCACGAAGTAGCTCAGCACGGTATTGACGATTTGCACCAGCAGGAAGCCGAGCGTCACGCCAATGGCGCCCGCCGTGTGGCCGCCCACAATAATTGCCGGAATAAACAGGAAGGTTTTAAACACGTTGAACTTGAAGCTGATATCCACGCGCGCCTTCGCCATTAGCAGAGAACCAATCGGGTTCCCCACCGAGCGCAGCAGCCCCACGACGCACAGCAGTTGCAGGATCGGGATGATGCTGTTCCACTTCTCGCCAAACACCAGCGGTACGAAATTGCTGGCAACCACCATCAGCCCCAGCAGCACCGGGAAGTTGATGATCCCCACGACGGAGAGCAGCTTGTAAAAGTTCACGCGCAGCTTCTCGGTATCGTCCTGAATTTTGGCGAACGCCGGGAACAGCACGCGGGTAATGATAGGATTGAGCTTCATCGGCGGGACAACCGCGACGTTATACGCCAGGTTGTAGCCACCCGCGACGCTCGCGCCCAGAATGCGCGCCAGCACCAGCGTGGAAAGGTTAGTATTCACGTAGTTGATAATGCTGTCTGCCGTCAGCCACGCGCCGAAGCGCAGGTTGGATGAAACAGACGCCAGTGAAAAATGCAGCCCCGGGCGATAAATCTTACGGCCAAAGAAGCCAAACAGCAGCGTGCGCACGGCAGAGTTAACCAGGTAGCCGAGGATGGCGGTCATCGCCAGCGGCCAGAAATGGGCGCTGACCACTGTGAAGGTAAAGCCCGCCAGTACGGCGCTGGTTTCAATCATGCCGATTTTGTTGAACTCCAGCTCCTTTTGCATCAGCGCGCGGAACTGCTGCCCGTGCGGGATCACCACGAAAGCGAACGACAGGGTGCGCATCAGCGGCGCCAGGTCCGGGTTATGCAGCACGCCGGCAATCACATCGCTCAGCAGGAACACCAGCACAAAGACGAAGATACCCAGCCCGACGTTCAGCCAGTAGAGGGTGGTCAGCTCCAGATGGCTGATCTCTTTGCGCTGGATAATGGAGTTGGCGATACCAAAGTCCGACAGCGTATCGGCCAGGGCGATAATCACCAGCGAGACGGTCAGCAGACCAAACTGGTGGTTATCGATAATGCGCGCCAGCACCGTCATCTGCACCAGGCCGAGGCCAATGATGACGATGGTGGCCATGGCTGACCATTTCGCGCCGCTGATGGTTTTTTCTCGTAAGCTCATCTTAGTACGCCGCTTTGTTCACAAAGCCTTTGAAAATGGTCAGAAAAACAATCTTGATATCGAACCAGAGGCTCCACTCGCGGATGTACTCCAGATCGAACTCGATACGTTTTTCCATTTTTTCCAGCGTGTCGGTCTCGCCGCGCCAGCCGTTGATCTGCGCCCAGCCGGTGATGCCTGGCTTCACCTTATGGCGCAGCATGTAGCCTTCAATCAGGGTACGGTACTGCTCGTTATGGGCCACGGCGTGTGGACGAGGCCCGACGATGGACATCCCGCCGGTGAACACGTTGATGAACTGCGGCAGCTCATCGAGCGAGGTACGGCGCAGGAAGTTGCCCACGCGGGTGACGCGCGGATCGTTCTGCGTCGCCTGGGTCACCACCTTGTCGTTCTCCATCACCTTCATGGAGCGGAATTTCCACACCATGATCGGCTTACCGTCCATGCCGTAGCGGGTCTGACGGAAGATGATCGGCCCCGGCGAGCTGAGCTTCACCGCCAGCGCAATGCAGCACAGCACCGGGGAGATGAGCAGCAGGATCAGGGACGAAAGGACGATATCTTCCACGCGCTTCAGCACGCGGTTAATCCCCGACAGCGGCGTGTCGTACAGTGGAACAACCGGTACCCCGTTCACCTCTTCAATACGGGAGTGGAGAATATTGAAGGTGAATACATCCGGGATGAGGATCACCGAGCAGGTGGTATCCGCCAGCTCGCGCATCAGTTTCTTGATGCGGGATTCATCTTTCATCTGCATGGCGATGTAGACGTTATGAATTTTGCCGGCTTTCGCATCGTCAATAAGCTGTTCGTAGTTACCTGCCCAGTCGGACGGCACGCCGCCGGGCTTCGCGTCGTGATAAATCCCGACCACTTCAAAACCTAACCACGGCTCTTTGCGGAAGCTGTCGAGCAACACCTGTCCCACCGGCAGGTCGCCCGCCACGGCAACGAAGCGACGGTTATACCCACGGTTGCGCAGCCAGCCCGCGCCAAAGCGGATCAGCGAGCGGCAGACCACCATGCCAATGCTGGTTAACAGATACCAGCAGAGATAGGTCACAAGACGGTTATCAAAATCATGGCTGAACGCCACCAGGCCTGCGCTGAAAACCAGGCTTAAGGTCCAGTTCTGGAGCAGCAGCATCAGTTCGGTGGTCATTTTGACGCCGCGCCATGAACGATAAAAATCGGTCATGCCGCCGATCATCTGAAACACCACCAGCGCAATCAACGCCATCAGCAAGTGCATGTATAAGAACGACTGCCCGCTGACCCAACACACCGCCCACAGTCCGCCGACCATGATGGTGATATCAGAAAAACGCTGCACCATAGAGATTAACGATGCATTCGTTCTCGCTCGTTCGCGCTTTTTTAGATTTGTCATCGTTGTTCCTTTAGTTCTAAACCTTACCCCTCACCCTACCCCTCACCCCAAAGGGGAGAGGGAACTTGAACACCCTCTCCCCTCTGGGGAGAGGGCTGGGGTGAGGGGCAGTTTTTACTGATTCAACAGCGCCAGAATGTCCTTCGTTCGGGCTTCCATCAGCGCGGTATCGGCGCGGGACTCCACGTTCAGGCGCACCACCGGCTCGGTGTTGGAGGAGCGCAGGTTGAAGCGCCACTGCGGGAACGCCATGCTGATACCGTCGGTACGGTCAATCTCCAGCGCATGAATGGCAAAGTGGTGCTCTACGCGGGCAATGGCCTCAGCGGGCTGCGCCAGTTTGCTGTTGATCTCCCCGCTCGCCGGGAACGCCGCCATGCGGTCGCGCACCAGTTCGCCCAGGCTCTTCCCTTTCAGGCACAGCAGCTCAGTCACCAGCAGCCACGGGATCATCCCGCTGTCGCAGTAGGCAAAATCACGGAAATAGTGGTGGGCGCTCATCTCGCCGCCGTAGATGGCGTCTTCCTCACGCATACGCTCTTTGATAAACGCGTGGCCGGTTTTGGACATCACCGGCTCGCCGCCCGCGGCCTTCACCACGTCGACGGTGTTCCAGGAAAGACGCGGATCGTGAATGATTTTCGCCCCCGGGTTTTTCTCGAGGAACGCTTCCGCCAGCAGGCCAACGATGTAGTAGCCTTCGATAAACTGCCCTTTCTCGTCGAACAGGAAGCAGCGGTCGAAATCGCCGTCAAAGGCGATACCCATATCGGCGCCGTGCTCAATCACCGCGTTGCGGGTGTCGTCGCGGCACTCCGGCAGCAGCGGGTTAGGAATACCGTTCGGGAAGTTGCCGTCAGGCGTGTTGTGCACTTTGACGAAGGTCACCGGCACGTTCAGCGCCTTAAAGCGGGCTTCAAGTGCATCGACAACCGGGCCTGCCGCGCCGTTGCCGGAGTTAATCACCAGCTTCAGCGGTTTGAGGTTCGCCACGTTGATGTAGCCCAGAAGGTGGTCGATGTACTCTTTTTGCAGGTTAATCTGCTTATAGCTGCCGCGTGTGGCTTCATTCACCGGCGGGAAGTCGTTGGCCTCGGCCAGACGCTGCACGTCACGCAGGCCGGTGTCGCCGCTGATAGGACGCGCGCCCTTGCGCACCAGCTTCATGCCGTTGTAGTCCATCGGGTTATGGCTGGCCGTCACTTCGATACCGCCGTCCACGCCCAGGTGAAAGGTGGCAAAATAGATCTCTTCGGTACCGGAAAGGCCGATGTCCAGCACATCGACGCCCGCGTCCTGTAGCCCTTTCGCCAGCGCCAGCTTCAGGGAAACGCTTGTCAGACGCACGTCGCCGCCCAGCACGATAGTTTTTGGTTTCAGGTATTCGCCGTACGCGCGGCCGATGCGCCACGCAATGTCTTCGTTCAGCTCTTCGCCCAGCTTGCCGCGAATATCGTAGGCTTTAAAACAGGTTAATTTTTCCATGATGACCCCTTTTTCAGGCAACAGTTGGCCCTGACCATGTAATGGCCAAATTTATTTTTGTCATTCGTAGGCCCGGTAAGCGCAGCGCCACCGGGCATGATGCGGAGTGCTACACGCGCCCGTAGCGATCCTGGAAGCGGATGATGTCGTCCTCTTCCAGATAGGAGCCGGAACGCACCTCAATTAAGTCGAGCGGAATTTTCCCCGGGTTTTCCAGACAGTGCGTGGCGCCCAGCGGAATATAAATGGACTCGTTTTCACCGAGCAGCTTCACTTCACCGTCGATGGTCACTTTGGCGGTCCCCGCCACCACCACCCAGTGTTCGGCGCGGTGATGGTGCATCTGCACCGATAGCCCTTCTCCCGGCTTCACGGTGATGCGTTTCACCTGGTAACGCTCGCCGGCGTCGATGGAGTCATATTTGCCCCACGGGCGGTAGACTTCGCGGTGAATATGGTGTTCGTGGCGGCCATCGGCCTTGATCTGCTCCACCACTTTTTTAACGTCCTGCACGGCATTACGGTCGGCAATCAGCACCGCGTCTTTGGTCTGCACGACCACCAGATCCTTCACCCCTACCGTGGTGACGAGGCCAGATTCGGCGTAGACGTAGCTGTTTTCCGTTTTGTGGCTGATCACATCCCCGTGATGGACGTTACCCTCCGGGGTATGCGCGCTGATCTCCCACAGTGACGACCAGGAGCCGACGTCGCTCCAGCCCGCATCCATCGGTACCACTACCGCATCTGCCGTACGTTCCATTACCGCATAGTCAATGGACTCTTCCGGACAGGCGAGGAAGGCTTCTTCGTCCACGCGGATAAAATCGAGATCCGGATCCACCACCGCCATCGCTTTTTCGCAGGCGCGCAAGATATCCGGGCGATATTTTTCCAGCTCTTCCAGGTAGCGACCGGCGCGGAACAGGAACATACCGCTGTTCCAGTAGTATTCCCCGCTGGCCACGTACGCCTGCGCGGTTTCCAGATTCGGTTTTTCGACAAACTGCGCCACGTCAAAGGCCACGCTGTCGCCTTCACCAGGCGTAACGCTGCCGCGGCGAATGTAGCCATAGCCGGTTTCCGGGAGATCCGGCACGATGCCGAAGGTCACCAGCTTGCCGTTCTCAGCGTAAGGAATCGCGGCGCGTACCGCATCGCGGAAGGCCTCTTCCTGCTGGATGACGTGGTCAGCCGCCAGCACCAGCATCAGCGGGTCGCAGTCCGGGCTGCTGCGTTTTGCCGCCAGCGCCGCAAGGGCAATGGCAGGCGCCGTGTTGCGTCCGGCAGGCTCCAGAATGATATTTTCGGTCAGTTTGTTCAGCTGGCGCAGCTGCTCGGCAACGATAAAGCGGTGCTGTTCGTTACAGATCACCACCGGGCTTTCACACTCCACGCCGTGCAGACGGTTAACCGTCGTTTGCAGCATGGTGAGGTCGCCTTTCAGGCACAGAAATTGTTTTGGATAAAGCACGCGGGACAGTGGCCACAACCGGCTCCCGGATCCACCCGCCATTACGACCGGATACAAAGTGGTTTGACTCATGATTTATCCCCGTATATCTGCAATAAATTGGCTCAGCACGTTCTCTTTCTCGAGCGTGCGTTCGGCATATTCACGTGCCACCGTGTTCTCTTTTGGCATGGCGAGTGCCTGCTCAATTCCGGTCACCAGCGCAGGAACCGATTCCGGCTCCACGCAAACGGCAATGCCCGGGTAGCTGTTGCACAGCTGGCCTAATTCTGTTGCGGCTTCTGCCGTAATCACCGCGTTTCCGCCCACTGCCAGAATGTTTGTCAGCTTGGACGGCAGCACCGCATCCGCCGCGCCGCGTTTTTGCACCACCAGATGGCAATCCGCCATTTTCAGCAGCGCGGGCAGCGCGTCATAAGACTGAAGCGGGAAGAAGCGGATGTTGGTCAGTCCGCGCTCGCTGGCCATTTTTTCCAGCCGCGCTTTACCGCCGCCCTGCCCGACTATCACGAACATCCACGGGTGTTCGCTCAGCTGAAGCGCGGCGTCAATCACGCTCTCCAGCCCCTGTTTTTCGCCGATGTTGCCTGAGTAAAGAATGATTTTTTGCTCAGCAGGCAACCCGAGCTGCGCGCGTAACGCCTGCGCATCCTGGTCTGTCACATCGCGGAAGCGCGCCACTTCGGACCAGTTCGGAAAGAAGATCACTTTTTCCGCCGGGACGCCCTTCTCCTGCGCCTTGTTCATCATTGAGCGCGAAATGGTCGAGACGTAATCCACGTTGTGCAGACCGCTGCGCTCAAAGGCGCTGGCGAGCTTCGCCACCTTGCCGCCCTTGCCTTTCCCGGCCATCCCCAGCCCGAGCATGGCGTCCACTTCATAATCCTGAATGTGCAGCAGGGTGCGCGCGCCGGAGAGTTTGCCCAGCAGGCGCATGCCTGGCGTGCAGAACAGCGTCGGCACCACGCCGATGATGCGATCCGGCTTCCAGCGTCGCTGCGCCATCAGCGGGAAGAAACTGCTCAGGGCAAAGCTGCCCAGATGAATTAAACGTTTCAGCGTCGAGGGCTGTTTCGGCACGTAGAGCGGGCAGCGCCAGACGGTCGCGGCGCCTTCTTCGCGGCGGTAGCGCCAGCTGGAATAGCGTTCGCCTACCTTCCACTCCGGGTAATACGGCGGGGCAGTAATCACCCGCACGTCATGTCCCTGGCTCGCCATCCACTCGACCATCTCGCCGGTGTATTTCCCGATACCGGTAAGCTCCGGCGAGTAGTTAATTCCGTAGACGAGGATTTTCATAGACCTGGCACCTCGGCCTGACGTTCCGCAAGGAAGTACGCCCGACTGTTGTCATGGACGTTGTCGCTTGCCAGCAGCGCCTCTGGCGTTAACCAGCGGTAATCGTCATGCTGAGAATCAGGCAGACGCAGGTCTGCCTCACTCACCTTCAGGCGGAACCCCAGCACGATGTAGTGCGTGGTGAACCCGGTGCCTGAAAAGTTATCGTCATAGAAGTGCTGCCAGACCCCGTAAAACTGGCCCGCTGCCATCGGCAGTTGCAGGCCCAGTTCCGCCAGAGTGAGACGCTCAAACGCATCGGTAAGCGTCTCATCCTTCTGCACGCGCCCGCCGGGCACGAACCAGAAGCCCTGTGCAGGACGATTGGTTCGTTTCCCCAGCAAGAACTCGCCGCGTTCGTTCTCCACGATCAAATCAATTGAGATCAGCGGAGTGGAACGCACTACCGTGGCAAAATCTTCCTGACTTAAAAACATCATTACCCCCGGAAGCGGTGCTGGTTTTCCAGGAACCACTGGTAGGTGCTGGCCAGCCCCTGCTCCAGTGAGACCTCGTGATACCAGCCCAGCTGATGCAGACGGGTCACGTCCAGCAGCTTGCGCGGCGTGCCGTCCGGTTTGGTGGCGTCAAACACCACGCGTCCTTTGTAGCCCACCACCTGCGCGATGGTCTGCGCCAGCTCGCGAATGGTGCAGTCCACGCCGGTCCCGACGTTAATGTGCGACAGCATCGGCTCGGTGTTTTCCTGCCACACCTCGCGATCCAGCTCCATGACGTGAATGCTGGCCGCCGCCATGTCGTCCACGTGCAGGAACTCACGCATTGGCGTACCGCTGCCCCACACCACCACGTCCGGGGCGTTTTCGGCAGTCGCCTCGTGGAAACGACGCAGCAGCGCCGGGATCACGTGCGAATTGCTCGGGTGGAAGTTGTCGTGCGGTCCGTACAGGTTGGTCGGCATCACCGAGCGATAGTCGCGGTTATACTGACGGTTGTAGGATTCACACAGCTTGATCCCGGCAATTTTGGCAATCGCATACGGCTCGTTGGTGGCTTCAAGCGTGCCCTGCAACAGTTCGCTCTCGGCGATCGGCTGCTTCGCCATTTTCGGGTAGATACAGGATGAGCCGAGGAACAGCAGCTTATTCACGTTGTGCAGATGCGCCGCGTGAATGATGTTGCTCTCAATCATCATGTTCTCGTAGATGAAATCCGCCGGGTAGGTGTTGTTAGCGACAATGCCGCCCACCTTCGCCGCCGCCAGATACACCTGGTCGATACGTTCGCTGGCGAAGAAGTCCTGCACCGCAAGGCTATCAAGCAGGTTCAGCTCGTCGCGGGTGCGAACAATCACCTCAACGTCGCCGCGCTGTTCCAGCTGGCGAACAATCGCGGAACCCACCATTCCGCGATGACCGGCGACAAAAATACGTTGTTTTGTCATTCTCAGGACTCCAGCGCGATGGCAACCTCGTAGCCATGAGACTTGAGCAGGGAGTGTTTTTTCGCTGCTTCAAGATCTTTGGCCACCATCTCGGATACCATTTCTTGCAGGGTGGTTTCTGGTTTCCAGCCCAGCTTCTCGTGCGCTTTGGTTGGGTCGCCCAGCAGGGTTTCCACTTCAGCAGGACGGAAGTAACGCGGATCAACCTGGACAATCACGTCGCCTGGCTTCACGCCCGGTGCGTCGTGGCCGGTCACGGAAACAACGATACCCTTCTCTTCCACGCCGGTGCCTTCGAAGCGCAGCTTGATGCCCAGCTGTGCCGCAGCCATCTCAACGAACTGACGCACGGAGTACTGCACGCCGGTCGCGATCACGAAGTCTTCTGGCTGTTCCTGCTGCAACATCATCCACTGCATTTTCACGTAGTCTTTCGCATGGCCCCAGTCACGCAGGGAATCCATGTTGCCGAGGTGCAGGCAAGACTCCAGGCCCTGAGCGATGTTGGCGATCGCGCGGGTGATTTTGCGGGTCACGAAGGTTTCGCCGCGACGCGGAGATTCGTGGTTGAACAGAATGCCGTTACAGGCGTACATGCCGTAGGATTCACGGTAGTTCACGGTGATCCAGTAAGCGTACAGTTTCGCCACAGCGTACGGAGAACGTGGGTAGAACGGCGTGGTCTCTTTCTGCGGAATTTCCTGCACCAGACCGTACAGCTCAGAGGTAGATGCCTGGTAGAAGCGGGTTTTCTTCTCAAGACCAAGGAAGCGAATCGCTTCCAGCAGACGCAGCGTACCCATCGCATCCACGTCAGCGGTGTACTCCGGGGACTCGAAGGAAACCGCAACGTGGCTCATTGCCCCCAGGTTGTACACTTCATCCGGCTGTACTTCTTGCAGGATGCGGGTCAGGTTGGAGGTATCGGTCAGGTCGCCGTAGTGCAGATGGAATTTCGGGTTTGCCGCATGCGGATCCTGGTAAATGTGATCGACACGCTCGGTGTTGAATGAAGAGGCACGACGCTTAATACCGTGAACTTCATACCCTTTTTCCAGTAACAATTCTGCCAGGTAAGAACCATCTTGTCCGGTAACGCCGGTGATGAGAGCGACTTTAGACATGTTTATATTCCTCTGTACTTATCAAAGTTTTTCAGTTTCAACGCGTTCGCGTATCACCACTGCGGGGTTGCCACGGCAAATTTTATTTGCCGGAAGCGATTTAAAAACGCTGCTGCGGGCACCGACTACCGTGCCATCGCCAACAGAAACACCGGGTGCAACAAAGACGTCTGTTGCCAGCCAGCATTTTTCACCGATCACAACAGGCGAAGCGGTAATATCAAAATGCGGGCTCATAAAATCGTGGCTGCCGGTGCACAAATAACACTTCTGTGAAACCACCGAATTTGCGCCAATCGTAATCTCGCCAAGGGTATATAACACCGCGTCATCCCCAACCCAGGCGTAATCCCCAAGCGTTAATTTCCACGGATAAGTAATTTTCACCGAAGGTCGAATGACTACGTTTTTTCCTATTTTTGCGCCAAACAGACGCAGTAAAAATGCGCGCCAGCGGTACAGTATTTGCGGCGACCAGGCAAATAACGTTGCCTGTACAGCCCACCACAGTTGAACTTTAATACCGCTCCCGCCCCGAAAACCTTTCGGCACGGAGAATCCATTTAATTCCTGCATTACGTTTCCTTATATCTCAGGCTTTGTTATATAAGGCTTTCGCTTTACCCGTCGTTTTCAGACGTAAGAAATAAGATAATTCCGCCCAGAACCCCGGCACGCGTAATATTTTACGCTGCACGTTTTTGGCATCCTGGCACAGTTCCAGATTATTCGAGGTTGACACGCCACCCATTGAAAATTCAGATACCAGTCCTTTAATTCGACGGAACGGGTAGCCAGATTTGTACAGGCTGGCCGCCAGGGCATAATCTGATGACACTTTATAGCGCAAATCGTAAGGCTGTTTTTTCAGGCCGCTCATTGGGAAGAAAATAGCCTGATGGCTGGCCGGCAGGCTGTGGTAGATATACCAGCCTGGTTTCGCGCCGCGCAGCACTTTTTTCCCCTCGCCGAAATCAAGCAGCGCATCACCGATAAACATGGCATCTTCTTTCTGGCGCGCCAGCTGACGGGCAAACAGCGCCACATCTTCATGGAACACATCGCCGGAATTGAGGAAGATCGCGTAACGCCCCTGCGCCATGTTGATGCCTTTATTCATGGCATCGTAAATACCTTTATCTTTCTCGCTGATGTAACGTAAGTTGAACTCACCGTTGAGTTTTTCCAGGAACTCCGCCGTGCCGTCGTTCGAGCCGCCATCGACCACGATCCACTCAAAAGTGAGGCTCGGATCGCGCGCCAGGTTGCGCAGCGAGCGCCAGGTTTTTACCACCCCTTCGTAGTTACGAAAGGCGACAGTAATGACGCTAAGAAACATAAATCACCTCATTTCGTCATACGCTCGTAATATTCAGCGCTTTGCGCAAAATAAACGGACATACAATTAAGAATGCATATTCCGGGCTAAATATTGACCCGGTAAAAAACAACGACACCGGTGTGAACAGATAAAGTTGCACGCGAAAGTTCTGGTTATCACCAAACGCGTTAATCATCATTTTGAAAACTTTAAACAGATACCACAGTGTCAACAGTACGGCGAACCAGGAAAAATAGATAATTAACAGATACAGACCATTGTCTATGGTTTTACCGACATCCGCACCGTTAAAGATTCCGAATGATGCAACATATTCGTAAAGTGAGCCGAATCTTACTACGCCATCAATATGGGTTAAGGAATAACCCACCATCACCAGTGGACCAATGATGCGATAATAGGACGACGAACCTTCCGTTCCCAAATCACCCAGACGTTCAGAAATGTACGGAAACGCAAATATTACGCCCACTAAAAATACCGTCAGAGAGATTATCGCCAGCGGCAGTTTTTTCTTAATCGCCTCTTTGTTCAGGTACTGGAACGCCCACTCCAGCAGGTAAAACAGAATAAACGTCATTACCCCGGAGAACGACCCTGACAGAACGATTCCTGCAAGAATCATAGCATCGGTCTTGGGGGTTTTGATACCGAACTGTTTGATGCTGAGCCAAATTGAGATTAATGCCAGAGCAAAAAACGCCGGTTCAAAATAGAGCGCGGTTGTACGCTTGCCACCAAACTTAATGAAGTTCAGTACATAGCTGTTACTGTATATAAGATATTTCGAAATTATTTCCATCAGGCTACTGCCGCCTGTGAGAATAATTTGCGCCATCTCCATTGCCGCAAGCACAACAATCAGCCCGACGACAATATAAAAGAACCTGAGGATTTTCCTATAATTGTGCGGAGAAATAGTTTTAAAGCGAATACTCCACACCATGCCAATAATGATAACGATATAAACAAACAGCATGGTGGAGGTGACATATTTGCTGGCGTCCAGCGACTGACCAAAGATGTAGTTAAACGCCGTCAGACCAAACCCGATGCCCAGTGAAATCATCAGCTTTTTGAGGTTAAGCTTGTCAACGTAAAGCAACAGCAGAACCGGCAGGAAGGTGACGATAGTGATCGGGAAGCTTTCACCGAGCTGGGCAATCTTAACGTTGACCAGCAGGTAGATCAGCGGCAGCAGCAGATAACTACAGATTCTGATAGAACGAGACATACTCCTCCAGCATCTGTTGTCCACTGTACGCTTTGCGGCTACGGTTGCGGAACGATTCCAGGTCCGTGCCAAAAACAGCCTGCGCGATATCGGCCTTCGACAACTGCACCAGCGGCAGCACCTCATTTTCACTGAAGGTTTTACCGCCGGATTTCTCCAGCACTTCCCGCGCGGCGTCGCTGTGGGTGGCAATCACCGGTACGCCGATGGAGAGCGCTTCGCACAGGATCAGCGGGTAGTTGTCCACGCGGGAGCTGAACACCAGCGCGTCCATACCGTTCAGCGCGCTCATCAGTTTGCGCTTGTCGGTTTCAAACCCGTGGTTCACCACGTTAGCGCCATCAAACGGCGAGAATTTGCCAAAGGTATGCAGCTCAATTTTGTCGCCGAGCGCCATCATGTCGCGCACCAGCTGCTGGTTGGTTTTGCCGTCGTAGCGCAGGTCATGGGCGACGACCGCAATTTTCGGCTTACCGGGGGTAACGGCTACGGGCATCAGTTCGGCCAGGATCGCTTCCGTTGCCACATCAATACCGTTGTTGATGATCTGGCAGCGCCCTGCTCCGTACAGGCTATTAAAAGCGTCCGCCACGTGCTGGCTTGGGGAGATAAAGGTGCAGCCGAGCGAGAGCATATCGCGGAACAGCTGACGCTTACCCTCAACCAGCTGATGCGCGCGATCGACCTTCACCGGCGGGTAGTTGCTGAGCGTAGGGCATTTCTGGCAGTTATCTTTCCAGCCTTCGCAGCCGTCGGTAAAGGCGCAACGTCCGGTCACGCTCCAGTGGTCGTGCAGCGTCCAGACAAATCGGGTATCCGGCTTGTGCGCCTTCACCTTGCCACAAAACGCCACCACCTCTTCCAGATTCAGCCAGTAGCTGTGCAGCACGTGGAAGTGCAGCACAACCGGGCCGCGAGTACGGGTGACGGTGCGGTAGAGATTATTCAGGTTGCCGAACAGGTCGCGGTTAAACAGGCGGAACAGCGCAATATTGGCGATGGAGGTCAGACGTGGCGTCTGCTTCAGCACCTGCGGATAGTTATCATGGCTGACGCTTTTCTTGCCGCCTTTACCGTAACCGTAAACAAAGCGCGACTGGAGTCCTTTTTGCAGCGCGCGCTGGTGCAGATCCAGCGCTACGCCTGCCGCCCCGCCCTCTGCGAGGCGTACGTTAAATTGCAGAATGTTCATTTAATCACCTTCACGCGGGCTTTCTCGCCCACCACCAGCGCGTTGTCCGGAATGCTGTCCAGCACCACGCTGCCTGCGCCAATCGTCACGTTATTACCCACGGTAATGTCCCCGATCATCACCACGTTGGCGCCCAACTCGACGTTATTGCCAATCACCGGGCAAGCCAGGCTGTCTGGCCCGCGGTTGCCGATTGTCACCCCGTGGCGAATGGTGAAATCATCACCCGCGACGACGAACTTGTTGATGACCACCGCATAGCCGTGATGAATGGTAAAGCGGCGGCCAATGGTGGCAGCGGCCTGAATTTCATAGCCAAAAAAGCATTCGGTGATGATGCGGTACAGCACCAGCACCGGCGCGGCCCAGATATTGTTCAGCACATTTTTTTTGCGCCACACCGAGCAAAAGTGCGCAATACGGTAGGCCAGAACCATGCAGCACGGGCGCAGGCTCCAGCTGTTAGCGCGGCAATCTTCCAGAAACATTATTTCCCCCGAAGCCCGTCAGCCAGACGCTTGCCGTTACGTACCGACAGCAGCGTCAGCAGCGTGCGCCAGTTCATGCGCTTATTACGGATCTGATACAGGGTGAAGAGCTGATACTTCCGGCTGGCACGGTCAAACTTGTCCTTGTGCTTGCGGTAAAAATGGAAGTAGCCCGAGAATTTCTTCGGCGACGAGGTGATTTGCATCTCCCCGTGATTGATGTGCAGGATCTGCGTGGCCTCTTCCACCTTCCACGGCTCGCCGTACTCCACCACCATCCGCAGGAAGATGTCGTAATCCTGCGCGGCCTTCAGCTCGGTATCGAACAGGCACTCCTTAAAGCGCCATGCCCAGGTAAACACCTGATTGCCGATAATGTTGCGCTTGTAGAACAGGCGGCGGGAATACGGTGATTTCGGATACAGCGGCAGGCTGGCCGGCTGCGAATAGACCTCGCCCTGGCAAACATAGTCATTGGCATACAGAAACGCGTGGGTCACCAGCTGCGCTTTGTGCGACAGGAAGATTGACAGACGGTTTGGCGTCCATTCGTCATCGTCGTCGATACCGGTCAGATACTGCCCTTTCGCCTGCATAATCGCCTGGTTGCGCACCGCACACGCCCCGGAGTTGATGGCGTTGTGAGTGTACATCACGCGCGGGTCGTTCAGGTCTTCAACAAACTTTTGCAGTTGTTCGTAAGAGGAGGAACAGTCATCCACGATAATCAGTTCCCAGTTATCGTAATCCTGACGCAGGACCGATTTAATCGCGCGGATCGCCAGCTGCTGACGATTCCATGTCGGCATATAGATAGAAATCAAAGGGCGTTGTGTGGTCATGGTCTTCCCCTTATCCCTCACCCCGACCCTCTCCCGGAGGGAGAGGGAGAAAAGCTGCACCATGCAGTCCTCTCTCCCCCCTGGGGAGAGGGTTAGGATGAGGGGGATTGTTATTTACTGTCAGACTTGTATTCGTACTCGTAGTAGCCGTAATCCTGATACCCGGTCGCGCGGCGGAAGATGGAGTTCAGAATGACCCCCTTCACCTCAATACCGTTCTGCTCAAAGCGGCTCAGGCTGGTTTCCACTTCCTTCAGGGTGTTCACCGCATAGCGTGCGACCATCAGCGTGGTGCCCGCATGACGCCCTACCACGGCGGCGTCGGTGACCGCCAGAATTGGTGGGGTATCGATCAGCACCAGGTCATAGTTTTTGCTCGCCCACTCAATCAGCTGCGTGAAGCGCTCGCTCATCAGCAGTTCAGACGGGTTCGGCGGAACCTGGCCACGCGGGATCAGGTCAAATTTCGGAATCGACGTCGGCTTGGCGCTCTCGCTGATTTCCCCTTTACCGAGCAGGATTTCCGACAGACCGTTAACGTTGTTGGTGCCCAGCAGCTCGTGGGTGTAGCCCTTACGCATATCGCAGTCGATCAGCAGCACGCGCTTGTTGGTCTGGCTCACCACCGCCGCCAGGTTGGCGCAGACGAAGGTTTTACCGATTGACGGGCTGACACCGGTCATCATCAGGACGTTGTTTTTGGCCTGCATCATGGCGAAGTGGAGGCTGGTACGCAGGCTGCGCACCGCTTCAATCGCCAGGTCAGTCGGGTTACCCACGGCCAGCAGCTGGCTCTGTTTGTAACGCTTGACGCCCTTAACGGTTTTGACGCTGTCACGGGACTTCTGCCACTCTGAAAGCGGGATGCTGGCGTACACGCTGATCCCGTTCTCTTCCAGCACCTGCGGGCTTTCGATACCGCGGTTGAACAGCGAGCGCAGCAGCACGCCGACAATGGAAAGCATCAGGCCGAGAATAATGCTGCCGAGGATAATCAGCGCTTTCTTCGGCTTCAGCACGCCCGGCTGGGTAATCGCCGGGTCAACGATACGCACGTCGCCGACGGTGCTGGCTTCGGTGATTTTCAGCTCCTGCTGTTTGTTCAGCAGCTGCATGTAAACCTGCTGGCCGGATTCCACATCACGCGTCAGGCGTACAATTTCCTGCTGCGTCTTCGGCATCGCGGTCACGCGGTCATTCAGCTTCGCCTTCTCTTCTTCCAGGGTACGACGTTTCTCCAGCAGCGTGCGGTACGCCGGGTGACGTTTGGTATAGAGCTTGGAAATCTCCGCCTCTTTGAAGGTCAGCTCGTTCAGCTGCGCATCAATATTCACCATGGAGTCGAGAACCGATTTCGCCTCCAGCGGCAGATCGACGGAATCCTTGTCCTGACGGTACGCGTTCAGCTTGTTCTCAGCGTCATCCAGACGGGCGCGCACCTCCGGCAGCTGTTTACTGAGAAACGCCAGGCTTTTTGCAGCTTCCGCTGACTTACGCTCAACGTTCTGCTCCAGATAGTTGCGGGTGATGCTATTGAGGATGTCGCGAATTTGATCCTTGTCTTCACCGGTGAAGGTCATGCTCAGGACGCCGGTGTCCTTGCCGTTTTCGGTGACGGTCAGGTTGTTTTGCAGGTTGTTGATCATCCCGAGCGTCGAGAATTTGGTGACCGTAAACTCCCCGCCCTCATGCGCCTGAATTGCGCTGACCTTGATGCTGACGCCCTCTTTGGTCAGCATCTGCCCCACCTCGCCGCGTGCGCTGAAGCCCGCGTCGCTGGTCAGTTGATACTGTTTTGGTCCCAGCACGGTCAGGGTAAAGGTTTGGTCCCCTGCCCCTTTTGGGATCACGAAGTCGGTCACTTTTACCGTATCGTTACTGCGCCCCATCAGGCGATCCCAGCCTGCGCCAAATACCGGGAAGGTGTTTTTGGTGACCGCGATATCCAGCCCCAGATCGTGAACCGTTTTGCCCAGTACCAGGCGCGACTGGATCAGCTGAATTTCGGCTTCCGATGCTGGCGGCTTGTTGGCCAGCGCCGAGCCGATATCCTGAACCAGCGAGTTTCCGGTATTTTGTTCGATCTGCACCAGCGCGTCGGCGCTGTAAATAGGCGTCGCGAACAGCGTATAAACGATCGCCGCCACGGCAAAGATGGCGGTAATACCCAGCACCCACCATTTCGCTTCAATAACGGTCCCGACCAGGCGACCGATATCGATTTCATCACTGCCCGACGTCGGGGCGGCAGAAGGTCTTGTTTTTTCTGTCATTGTTATCCCTGCTGAGCTTTCAGTGCCTGCGCCCACTGACGGGCAGACTGGTCTAGTAAGGTGTATACCGCCTCAAAGGCCTCGCGGCTCTTGCGATACGGATCGGGAATTTCGCGCTCACCATCCCAGTGACCAAACAGCATCACCTTGCCGCGCATCTCCGGTGCGATATCGCACAGCGCGTGAATGTGGCGTTTTTCCATCGCGAGGATCAGGTCATATTCCCGGCACATCCGGCCAGAGACCTGACGGGCAACGTGCCCGTCGAGTGAGAGGTTATGCTCAAGGGCAACGCTTGCGGCACGTTCGTCGGCACCTTTTCCGACCAGCGCGCCCAGCCCTGCGGAGTCGACCGTTAACGCAGGCTGGTAATTTTTCAACAGCCTTTCAGCCGTGGGGGAACGGCAAATGTTCCCCACGCACACCACCAGAATTTTGTTAAACATCGCGGCTTACCAGTTATGAACGTCGCTCGCCGTATCCGTCATGTAGCGAACGCCACTGATGGTAGGCAGCAACTGGTTGATCAGACGGTTCCAGCGGGCAACCGGCGCGGTGGTGACATAGACCACATCGTACGGCTGGAGACGGAACGACGTTGCCATGACCAGGGACGTCGCGTCGGACATATCCAGCTGGTAGATGTTGGCAATCTTGCCCTTCGCGTTCTCGCCTTTGATAGGACGGATCACGAAGATACCGCTGGCGTTGGAGGCGGTCAGATCGATGCCTTCCGCATTGCCCAGCGCTTCGGTCAGGGTCATACCGCTGAAGTCCATCTTGAGGGTGCTCTGTTTCTTCACTTCACCCATCACGAACACTTTCAGATCGTCGTTGCGCGGCACGTACAGAATATCGCCCGGATAAAGGAGGCGGTTCTGGGTCAGGTCACCGTTTTGCATCAGCGCCTGAAGCGAAATGCGCTGCTCTTTGCCGTTGTGGGTCAGCACCACGTTGCGCCAGTCAGCGCCGTCGGTTAAGCCGCCTGCGGCATTGATCGCATCGAGAACGGTGAGCGGGACGTTGGTGATCGCCTGCTGGCCGGATTTATTGACCTGGCCAGAGATATAGGCTTTCTGGGATCGGAACGCGGCGATATTAACGTCCACCTGCGGGTCAGCAATGTACTGCGCCAGGCGGCCGGTAATATCACTACGGATCTCAGCAAGCGTTTTGCCCGCGACGTGCACTTTGCCAATGTAGGGATAGAACATGGTGCCATCGGACTGTACCCAGTTACCGGTGTCACTTGAGCTGCGGTACTGGCCCGCAGGCGTGGTCAGTTCAGGGTGATCCCAGACGGTCACATTAATGACGTCACCCGGACCCACGCGATACTGGTAAGAGGCAATTTCCTGGTCCAGAGACATATTTGGCTGAGCAACATTTGGACGTGGGCGTAATTGTTCCACCAGACGTGGGGTTAATGGATACACATTCACCATTTTGTCGAGATCAAAATCAGCATCCTGCTGTTTAATCACATCCTTGCCCATTGTCGACATATTGCTGCCGGGAAAGACCGTGCAACCACTCATCAAGGTCACAGACACCAATAATGGCATCAATTTCATTTTGGATTTCATCATTGATTATTTATCACTTTGGCAGAGTAATTATCCTGTGCAATTAAAATAAGCGCGGGTCGTGGTGACAATCAGAATGCAGTTAATCATTTAGCAATATAACTGGCATCAGTCCTAAAAAAAGCTTATTCATCCATTGGCTATTGACAGAATAATTGAGGCTGATTCACACGCTTTCAGGCACGCTACCGCCCTTGGCTTTCAGTTACCAATCCACTGACTAAACAATGCGTTATGGTTAGACACCCTCTTGGATAAGGCCTTTTGCGAAATATATCAAACGCCTCACAGGGGCGATTGATAATGTATAACCTTCACCAAAGACCGAAACAAAAATAGCAACAAGGAGATTTAACATTTGATGCTGGAAGAATTGTTGCAGCTAACCTAATAGCAGGCAAGGAGACAACCGTCCTAATATTCGTTTTTAAGATTAATATTAAGAGCAAAGTTTTAAGGTTTTCGGATTTTCTTTATATTGACAAAATAGATCGCCAGACCATTTATTGCGATATATCCTAAATATCGTCTTATGTAATTAAATCTTCGCAATTAACTTATTTACACCGCCCGGCAAATGGGGTTTACCTGAGTGTAGCATTAAGAGAAATCTCACCCCGGCATTGCAATTTCCGTCGGCTTTATCCATGATCGAAGTGTGACATTAGTCATATAACAGAAGGTATTGCATTTACTATGGAATGGATTGCCGATCCATCAATCTGGGCCGGGCTGGTGACGCTGGTCGTCATCGAATTAGTGCTCGGCATTGATAACCTGGTGTTTATCGCCATCCTTGCCGATAAATTACCCCCTTCACAACGCGACCGCGCCCGCGTGACGGGTCTTCTGTTCGCCATGGTGATGCGTCTGCTGTTACTGGCCTCAATCTCCTGGCTGGTGACGCTGACCAAACCCTTATTCAGCGTGCAGGGTCTGAGCTTTAGCGCCCGCGACCTGATCATGCTTTTCGGCGGATTGTTCCTGCTGTTCAAAGCCACGGTTGAGCTTAATGAGCGGCTGGAAGGAAAAGACAGTGAAAACCCCACCCAGCGACGCGGTGCAAAATTCTGGCCAGTGGTCGCGCAGATAGTGGTGCTGGATGCCGTCTTTTCTCTCGACTCCGTGATCACGGCCGTCGGGATGGTTGACCATCTGGCGGTGATGATGGCCGCGGTGATCATCGCCATCACCCTGATGGTGCTCGCCAGTAAAGCCCTGACGCGCTTCGTGAACAGCCACCCGACTATCGTCATCCTCTGTCTGAGCTTCCTGCTGATGATTGGCTTTAGCCTGGTCGCGGATGGTTTTGGCTTCCATATCCCGAAAGGGTATTTGTACGCCGCCATTGGTTTCTCGGTGCTGATTGAGTTTCTCAACCAGCTGGCCATTTTCAACCGTCGCCGTTTTCTCTCCGCGAACCAGACATTACGACAGCGCACCGCAGATACGGTGATGCGCCTGCTGAGCGGCAAAAAAGAGGATGCCGAGCTGGATGCTGAATCCGCGGCGATGCTTGCCGACCACAGCGACGGGCAGATCTTCAACCCGCAGGAACGCCGGATGATAGAGCGCGTGCTTAACCTCAACCAGCGCTCGGTGAGCAGTATCATGACCTCCCGCCATGACATTGAGCATATTGACCTGACGGCGCCGGAAGAGCAGATCCGCGCCCTGCTGGATAAAAACCAGCACACCCGCGTGGTCGTGACCGGCGGTGAAGAGGAAGAAGAGCTGCTGGGCGTGGTACACGTGATTGACCTCCTGCAACAGCAGCTCCACGGCGAGCCGCTCAACCTGCGGGCGCTGGTGCGCCAGCCGCTGGTCTTCCCGGAAGCGCTACCGCTGCTCTCCGCGCTGGAGCAGTTCCGCAACGCGCGTACCCACTTCGCGTTTGTCGTTGATGAGTTTGGTTCTGTGGAAGGGCTGGTAACGCTCAGCGACGTGATGGAAACCATCGCTGGTAATCTGCCTAATGAGGTGGATGAGATCGATGCGCGTCACGATATTCAGAAAAACGCCGACGGCAGCTGGACCGCCAACGGCCACATGCCGCTCGAAGATCTGGTGCAGTTCGTTCCGCTTCCGCTGGATGAGAAGCGCGAATACCACACCATCGCCGGTTTGCTGATGGAATATCTGCAACGTATTCCGCAGCCGGGCGAAGAGGTCCAGGTGGGGGATTACATGATCAAAACCTTGCAGGTAGAGAGCCATCGCGTGCAGAAGGTGCAGCTGATACCGCTGCGCGGTGAAGATGAGATGGATTTTGAGGTGTAAAAAAGCCGGGTGGCGCTTCGCTTACCCGGCCTACGGTGTCTGGCTTTTGTAGGCCGGGTAAGGCAAAGCCGCCACCCGGCACAACAGGCATCACAGCTTATCGAGCAGCTTTTTCACGTCCTTACCTGACTGAGACTCTTTATTGCGGTCCGCCCAGTCATTCAGCCGACGTTTCGCTTCATCCTGAAGGTGCTTCCGCAGGATCTGATCGACCTGCAAACTGTAATTCAACTCCTGCCATTTTCCGTACACGCGCAGCGGTATCGGCGTCTCTTTCAGGAACTCCACAAGCTGGCCTTCGCCTTCCCAGCCAGCCTTCACGCGGACGTTGAAGCGGGTGTCTGCCGTCTCTTTCACCAGATCCAGCGCGCCGGTTCCGGTCAGCGCCAGCAGTGACGAAGTCCCCTGCATGTCGTCCAGCGAGAGCTGACCGTTGTCGAGGGCAAGCTCGCTGGTAAAGCTGTCCAGACGGGTTGCGCTGTCGTAGTTTTCATTCGCTTTCACGCTGCTGCTGCGTTCTACCGCCTGCTGCACCAGCTGCTGGAAGTTCAGCCCTTCCATGCGCGAATCTTTCAGCTCAACGTGCGCCTTCCCCTGCCAGCTACGACGGAAGGCGTCCGCATCAATCTTCGTACCAGAGAAATCCCCTGCCAGCGACAGCTGCCCCGTGAGGGCAATCGGGTAATTAAAGGCTTTCAGGATGGTGCCAATCTCAACGTTTTCCAGACGCGGCTGGAACGCGGCGCTGGCAACGTCTTTGCGCACATCCAGCGAGCCCGGCAGGGAGAGGTTCCCTGCTCCCATTTTTCCGCTGAGCTCGGAGATGACCAGCAGGCCGTTGTGGTTGAACATCTGGCTGCTGACGTCAGTAAAATCAATCCCACGCCAGCGCACGCTGTTCGCTTTCAGCAGAATGTCGGCGGTAAATCCGCGCAGGCCGTTGTAGTCAGGCTGATCGAGATTTGAGGAGATCACCGGACGCGACTGCATGACCTGGCTTTGCCCCACCTGCGTGGCTCCCTCATCGGTCGCGTTCACCGGTTGGGGCGGAAGCAGGTTCTCGAGGTTCAGCTTGTCGAATTGCAGATCCAGCACCCACTTAGGTTTCTCATCAAGCGTGACGCTCGCCTGCCCCTTCAGGGCGCTGTCGTTGGCCTGGAGGTTGAGCGCGTTCAGTTCGAGCTGTTTGCGCTCTTCATGCCACACCGCCTGCATCGTGCCCTGGCCGGCAATCCCCTTCGCGGGCAAATCCGCGCCGGTCAGCTGCCAGTTAAGCTGCTGAACGTCCGCCGTCAGCTGGTGCGGATAATCAGAGGCGTTCACGTTCGCGTTCATCGACAGGTTGAGATCGCGCTGATTGCGGTTGATCCGCCCGGAGAACTCCATGGTGGCGTGATGGTTGGCATCCTGCTCCATCCTGAGGTTGATATTGCGTACGGTGATCTGTTCGTCATCTTCATGCTGGAAAACCAGCATGCTGTCAGCAACTTTCAGATTACCAATATCAAACGACCAGCCGGTGTCAGACGGGACGTCAGGTAAGGTGTTTTCACGCGGTGCGACCGGAGCATCCGCCTGACGAACGGCTTCGGTTTGCGGCGTAAGCTGAATCACCGCCCCTTTCAGCATCACCTGTTCAACCTGGAGCTGATGGGATAAGAGCGGGATGAGCGCGACATCAAGACGCATGTTATCCGCCGTGACCAGCGGCTGCGCGGCACCCGGCGCGGTGAGGGACATACGTCCGGAGAGAATGCTGAGCTGAGGCCAGACGTGCCAGCGCAGCGGCCCGTCCAGCTTGAGTTCATACCCGCTGCGCGCTTCCACCTGCCGCACCATGTAGGCCCGGAAGTCATTCGGGTTAACCAGCAGCACCAACGCTGAAAGGCCAGCCACCAGCACCACCAGCAAAATCATCAGCGTTGTCAGAACTCTTCTCATGGCTTCCTCAGTGAACTCACAGATCAGTCTTTATCGATACGACTGGCAACCGCACCCTGCTGGTTGCGATATTTTGCGTCCTGACGGCGGTTATAAGGACGGTCTGCCGGGCCGGTCAGCGGTTCAAAGCTCAACGCACCAATCATCATTCCCGGACGAAGCGCCAGCGGCAATTTACCGGCGTTAAAGAACTCCAGCACGATACGGCCAGACCAGCCCGGATCGATACGGTGCGCGGTGACGTGCACCATCAGGCCCAGACGCGCCAGGGAAGAGCGTCCGTCAAGCCAGCCGACCAGGTCCGCAGGCAGCGTGACCGATTCAAAGGTCACCGCCAGCGCCAGTTCGCCAGGATGGAGATAAAACGCCTCTCCTTCTTCGATGACGATTTCGTCGCTCATGACGCGATCCAGCGCCGCACTGACTTCGTCTTTCGGCCCGCTGAGGTCGATAAACGGTGCCGTGTGGCCGCTGAAGGTGCGGAATTTATTCCCCAGACGCACATCGACGGTCACGCCGTTAATACGCTCAACCGGCGGACGCGGGGTGATAGACAGGCGGCCTTCATCCAGCCAGGCTTCTATATCGCGGTCACAAAGACGCATGGCACTTTCTCCTTTCGTGCATCGCGCCCTGAAGCCTTACGGCGTCAGGGCAAAACCAGGTTATCTCTGAACGGTACACAATTCACACGGCTTATTCAAAAAACTGACTGATTTTCGCTTTTAAGATATCAATGGCAATACGGTTTTTACCGCCGCGAGGCACGATAATATCGGCGTATTGTTTCGAAGGCTCAATAAATTGCAGGAACATCGGGCGAACGGTTTTCTGATATTGCGCCATCACGGAGTCCATGGAGCGGCCGCGTTCGTTAACGTCGCGTTTAATACGCCGCATCAGGCAGATATCCAGCGGAGTGTCGACGAAAATCGAGAAGTTCATAGATTCGCGCAAACGGGCGTCGGTGAGCAGCAAAATCCCTTCAAGGATAATCACCTTCTTGGGCTCGATACGGATCGTTTCCTGGGTGCGGGTATGTTCCACGTAGCTGTAGACGGGCAGCTCAATCGCCTCGCCGCGCTTCAGCGCTTCCAGATGCTGGAACAGCAGGCTGTGATCCATCGCACTGGGGTGGTCGTAGTTGGTTTTTACGCGCTCTTCCATCGAAAGATGGGATTGATCTTTGTAATAGCTATCTTCGGGAATCACACCGATATGCTCATCACCCACTTGTTCACGCAGTTCGCGATAAAGCGTACTGGCAATAAGACTTTTACCTGAAGCCGATGCGCCGGCGATGCCTATGATGACGCACTGATGAGACTTATCAGTCATAAATTTAGCGACCTGATTAACCTGGATGTAAGGAAGGACGACGCCGGAGCGTCAAACGCGGCAATTATAGGGATTTCGGGGGCGTGATACCAGTCGAATGCGCAGGTTATGCGAGGCGGGCTGAAAAGCGCCGTTTCACGCCTTTAGCGAAATTTTTACGCGCGGTTTTTCGCCATTTCATCACCCTTCTTCGCAGAGTAACTATTTTATAAGTCTATGAAGTCAAAATCTGACCACTCAGCATATGAATTGTAAAATGTTTGTACTAGCATAAACCAAATTATTAATTTCACGCGTCCGGACCTGGCTCCTGACAACATGGCGTCCCTGGATAGAGCGGTAATGAATAAACAATACCAGCGGGTTTTGGTTACTACCCCACATCCTTTACTGCGGCTTGTCTGTCTGGGTCTGGTCACGTTCATCTTCACCTTATTTTCCCTCGAGCTGACTCGCTTCGGTACGCTGCTGGCGCCACTATGGTTCCCGACTTCAATTATGATGGTGGCGTTTTACCGCCATGCGGGAAAAATGTGGCCCGGCATTGCGCTCGCCTGCTCCTTTGGCAATATTTTTGCCTCGTGGATGCTCTTCTCATGGGCATCGATCAATATCACCTACACGGCGATCAATATCATTGAGGCCACGGTTGGCGCGCTGTTACTGCGTAAGCTGCTCCCCTGGTATAATCCGCTGCAAAACCTCAACGACTGGGTCCGGCTTGCCCTCGGCAGTGCCCTGGTGCCGCCGCTGGTGGGGGGCGTTCTGGTTCATTTTCTGGTGCCGAGCGCGGAGCCGCTGCGTAATTTCCTTGTCTGGGTACTTTCAGAAGCCATTGGCGCACTGGCGCTGGTGCCGTTAGGTCTGCTGTTTAAGCCGCATTACCTGCTGCGCCACCGCAACCCGAAACTGCTGCTGGAAACGCTGGTGACCCTGGTCGTCACGCTGGTTCTTAGCTGGACGGCAATCACCTGGCTGCCGTGGCCATTCACCTGCATTATCGTTCTGCTGATGTGGAGCGCGGTCCGTCTGCCGCGTATGGAAGCGTTCCTGATATTTTTATTCACCATCATGATGGTGTCCCTGATGATGGCGCGAAATCCGCTCTCCATGACGCCCTCCACCATGATCGTCACCTTCAACGCGCCGTGGCTCCCCTTCCTGATGATGCTGCTCCCCGCCAACATTATGACGATGGTGATGTATGCCTTCCGGGCCGAGCGTAAACATATTACGGAAAGCGAAGAACGTTTTCGCAATGCGATGGAGTATTCCGCGATTGGTATGGCGCTGGTGGGCATTGAGGGCCAGTGGCTCCAGGCCAACAAGGCTCTGTGCAATTTCCTCGGTTACAGCCAGTCCGAGCTTCAGTCGCTCACGTTCCAGCAGTTAACCTGGCCGGAAGATTTAAATACCGACCTGGAGCAGCTGCAACAGCTGATTCACGGCGAGATCAACACCTACACCCTCGAAAAACGCTACTACACCCGCAGCGGCGAGGTGGTGTGGGCGCTGCTGGCCGTCTCCGTTGTGCGCCATGCCGACGGCACCCCGCTCTACTTTATTGCCCAGATTGAAGACATCAACGATCTGAAACAGACCGAGTGGGTGAATAAGCGTCTGATGGAGCGTATCACTCTCGCTAACGAAGCCGGCGGAATCGGGATTTGGGAGTGGGATCTCGAGCCGGACGTAATCAGCTGGGATAAACGGATGTTTGAGCTGTACGAGATCCCCTCGCACATTAAACCCACCTGGCAGCTCTGGCATGCGGCCATGGTGCCTGAAGATCGTACGCACGCCGAACAGGTCCTGCGTGAGTCACTCCAGGCCAGGGTACCTTTCAAGCTGGAATTTCGCATTCGCGTCAAGGATGGCATTCGCCACATTCGTTCGCTGGCGAACCGGGTGCTGAACAAACAGGGCGAAGTGGAGCGGCTGTTAGGGATCAACATGGATATGACCGAGGTGAAGCAGCTGAACGAGGCGCTGTTCCAGGAAAAAGAGCGCCTGCATATCACCCTCGACTCTATCGGCGAAGCGGTGCTGTGTACCGACATCGACATGAACATCACCTTTATGAACCCGGTCGCCGAGAAGATGAGCGGCTGGTCGCAAAGCGAAGCGCTGGGTCAGCCCATTCTGAAGGTGCTACACATTACCTTCGGCGAGAACGGTCCGTTAATGGAAAACATCCACAGCGGCGATATGTCCCGTACCGATATCGAACAGGATGTGGTGCTTAACTGCCGCAATGGCGGCAGTTTCGACATTCATTACAGCATAACCCCCCTCAGCACTCTGGAAGGACACACCATCGGCTCGGTGCTGGTGATTCAGGACGTCACCGAGTCGCGCAAAATGCTGCGCCAGCTGAGCTACAGCGCTTCCCATGACGCCCTTACCCACCTGGCGAACCGCGTCAGCTTTGAAAACCATCTTAAGCGCCTGTTGCAGACGGTACAGGAGACCCATCAGCGTCACGCGCTGGTCTTTATCGATCTTGACCGTTTTAAGGCGGTGAACGATACGGCAGGCCACGCGGCGGGCGACGCTCTCCTGCGCGAACTCTCTTCGCTGATGCTGACCATGCTGCGCTCCAGCGACGTGCTGGCGCGTCTGGGCGGCGACGAGTTTGGCCTGCTGCTGCCGGACTGCAACGTCGAAAGCGCACGCTATATTGCGGGCCGGTTGATCGACGCCATCAACAACTATCATTTTTCCTGGGAAGGACGCCTGCACCGCATTGGCGCCAGCGCGGGGATTACGCTGATTGACGACACCAATTACCAGGCTGCGGAAGTGATGTCTCAGGCCGATATCGCCTGCTACGCCTCGAAAAACAGCGGGCGCGGCGTGGTCACCGTCTACGAACCCCAGCAGGAGCGGATCCACAGCGCGCGCAGCATGATGTCGCTGGATGAGCAGTGGCACATGATTAAAGATAACCATCTGCTGATGATCGCCCGCAGCGTCGCCTCGCCGCGCATTCCCGAGAGCAGTAGCTTCTGGCTGATTTCCTTGCGGCTGTGGACCAGCCAGGGAGAAGTGCTGGAAGAGCATGCCTTCCGCGCCGGGCTGGCGGAGCCGGAGCTGCTGCACGCCCTGGACCGACGGATATTCAGCGAATTTTTCCGTACCTATGCCGCACAGGTGGCGGCCAAAGGAATGGGCGTCGCGCTGCCGCTCTCAGAAGCGGGTTTAGCCAGCGTCACGCTGGTGGATGAGCTGCTCGACCTGATCACCAGAGGTCCGCTGCCGGCGCGGCTGCTGCATCTGGCGATCGCCGTTGATGTGCTGAGCAATACGGATGAAAACGTGCAGCAGGGTCTGCAAAAGCTTCGTCAGGCCGGCTGTCGCGTGGTGCTGACCCGGGTCGGACGCGATATGAACGTCTTCAGCCAGCTCAGCGCCAACACCGCCGATTATCTGCTGCTGGATACAGACATGGTGACCAACGTCCACGGCAATCTGATGGATGAGATGATGGTGACAATCATTCAGGGCCACGCCCAGCGTCTGGGCATAAAAACCATTGCCGGGCCATGCCATCAGTCGATCATGATGGATACGCTGTCGGGCATCGGCGTTGATTTTATTTACGGCGACACCATCGGGGAAGCGCAGCCGCTTGATCTACTGCTGAATACCAGCTATTTCGCCATCAACTGACGGCGACCAGCCGTCGGTGTACCAGATATGTAACAGCGCATACGAGCGCCACGGCTGCCAGCGTTCGGCATAGCGACGGATCTGCGCGGGCGTCATACCGGCAAAGCGCTGTTTAATCAGATAGTCATCCGGCAGGAAAACATCCTTCGCCTGCCAGCCGCGCAGGGCCAGATAATTCGCGGTCCAGCGCCCGATGCCGGGGCGCTGCTGTAGCGCCTTCATCCCGGCCTCAACGTTCGCAGGCGGGAACAGCGGGAATTCACCGTCCACCGCCGACTGCGCCAGATGAATCAACGACTCCGCACGCCTGAGCGGCATCCCGAGGGCTTTCAACGCCAGCGGATCTGCCGCGGCCAGCACCTCTGGCGGAGGAAAGCAGAGATAGCCCGGCGCATCCTCAATGGGTTCACCGCACAGCGCCACCACCCGTGACGCCAGTTTTGCCGCCATCGCCACGCTCACCAGTTGCCCGAGAATGGCGCGCACGCCCTGCTCGTATGCATCCATCGCGCCGGGCAAACGTAAGCCCGGCCGCGCCGCGCCGAGCTCGCCGAGAGTCTGCGCAATGTGCAGCGGGTCGCAATCGAGGTCAAACAGGCGGGAGATGCGGTCGAGGCAGATATCCGCCACCGGGATCAGGCCAGGGCTGAGCGACACCGCCAGCGTAGGGGTTGCGCTGTCTGGCGTAACCCGGAAAACGCCCTGGTGCCCGGCATAGCCAAAACTGCGCTCGTAGTAATCCTCCGTAACGGTCTCAACCCCCCTGACCGCACGCGCGGCAAGAAAGCCAAACATCCACGACCAGTCGTAGGGCGGTTGCCAGTTCAGGGTGTACATCGTCTCTCCTTTTGTATTTACCTCAGCATAAACCGAAAGATCGCCTTGCGCCTTGCTTTCATATTCCTGTTGTCGCCTGGCAGACATTTCGCTAAAGTCTCGCCCCTTCTCACCGGCATGGGGATTTATTGTGTTTATTGGATTCGACTACGGCACCGCAAACTGCTCGGTTGCGATAATGCAAAATGGACAACCGCAGCTCCTGAAAATGGAAAACGGCAGTACGCTGTTGCCGTCAATGCTTTGTGCGCCCACGCGTGAAGCGGTGAGCGAGTGGCTGTTCCGCCACCATCAGGTTCCGGCCACGGCGGCGGAGACCCAGGCGCTGCTGCGCCGTGCGGTCAGCTTTAACCGCGAGGAAGATATCGACGTTACCCCGTCCAGCGTGCAGTTCGGCCTCTCTTCCCTCGGGCAGTACATTGAAGACCCGGAAGAGGTCTACTTCGTTAAATCGCCGAAATCCTTCCTCGGCGCCAGCGGCCTGAAGCCGCAGCAGGTGGCGATGTTTGAAGATCTGGTCTGCGCGATGATGCTGCACATCCGCAATCAGGCGCAGTCCCAGGTGCCGGATGCCATCACCCAGGCGGTGATTGGCCGTCCGATTAACTTTCAGGGGCTGGGCGGCGACGAAGCCAACCAGCAGGCGCAGGGGATCCTTGAGCGTGCAGCGCACCGGGCAGGCTTCCGTGACGTGGTGTTCCAGTATGAGCCGGTTGCGGCGGGGCTGGATTTTGAAGCCACGCTGACGGAAGAGAAACGGGTGCTGGTGGTGGACATCGGCGGCGGTACGACGGACTGTTCATTACTGCTGATGGGTCCCCAGTGGCATCACCGTCGCGATCGTGAAAATAGTCTGCTGGGGCACAGCGGCTGCCGCGTGGGCGGTAACGATCTGGATATTGCCCTGGCCTTCAAGAGCCTGATGCCGCTGCTCGGTATGGGCGGTCAAACCGAGAAAGGCATCGCCCTGCCGATCCTGCCGTGGTGGAACGCGATTGCCATCAACGACGTCCCTGCCCAGAGTGATTTTTACAGCACCGCGAATGGCCGTTTCCTCAACGATCTGGTGCGTGATGCGCAGGATGCAGAGAAGGTCGCACTTCTGTATAAGGTGTGGCGTCAGCGCCTGAGCTACCGCGTGGTGCGCACCGCCGAAGAGAGCAAAATTGCCCTTTCCGATCGTCCAGAGCATGCGGTTTCGCTGCCGTTTATCAGTGACGATCTGGCTACGGCAATCACCCAGGAAGGGCTGGAAATGGCGCTCACTCAGCCGCTTCAGCGTATTCTGGAGCAGGTGCAGTTAGCGCTTGAGAACGGCAACGTGAAGCCGGACGTAATTTACCTGACTGGCGGTAGCGCCCGTTCGCCGCTGATCAAGAAAGCGCTGGCGGAACAGCTACCGGGGATCCCGATTGCCGGCGGCGATGACTTTGGCTCCGTTACGGCAGGGCTGGCGCGCTGGGCGCAGGTGGTGTTTAGCTAATGGGGTTGTGCCGGGTGGCGGCTTCGCCTTACCCGGCCTACAAGATCCTCCAACCGTAGGCCGGGTAAGCGCAGCGCCACCCGGCGAAGGCGAAACAGCGCGCCACACTCAGACAATTCCCGACAGTCTTCCATATTTCCTCCATTTTTTCGCTGTGTTAGCTGACTAAACTAGTATCATTCCCCGAAAGAGTTTCAGGATGAGAACGTATAACGATGAAAGGCAGTAACAAATCCCGCTGGGCAATCGCCGTTGGTCTGATTGTGGTGGTCCTGGCCGCCGCCTGGTATTGGCACAGCCAGTCCGCGAACTCCACGGCACCTGCTGGCGCTAATAGCCCCTCACAACGCTCAACGGGCGGCGGGCGCCACGCTATGCGCGGCGGTGCGCTGGCACCGGTGCAGGCGGCAACGGCGGTGAATAAAGCGGTGCCTCGTTATCTCTCCGGGCTGGGAACCATCACCGCCGCCAACACCGTGACGGTACGTAGCCGCGTGGACGGTCAGCTGATGGCCATCCATTTCCAGGAAGGTCAGCAGGTAAAAGCCGGCGATCTGCTGGCGGAAATCGATCCAAGCCAGTTTAAGGTTGCCCTGGCGCAGGCGCAGGGGCAGCTCGCGAAAGACAAAGCCACCCTCGCCAATGCCCGCCGCGATTTAGCCCGCTATCAGCAGCTGGTAAAAACCAACCTCGTGTCGCGCCAGGAGCTGGACACCCAGCAGTCTCTGGTCAGTGAATCTCAGGGCACCATCAAGGCCGACGAAGCCGCGGTCGCCAGCGCCCAGCTCCAGCTCGACTGGAGCCGGATCACCGCGCCGATTGACGGCCGCGTGGGCCTGAAACAGGTCGATATCGGGAACCAAATCTCCAGCGGCGATACCACGAGCATCGTGGTGATCACCCAGACGCACCCTATCGATCTCGTTTTTACCCTGCCGGAAAGCGACATTGCGACGGTGATACAGGCGCAGAAGGCCGGAAAAGCGCTGGTGGTTGAAGCCTGGGATCGGACCAACAAGCAGAAGCTGAGCGAAGGTTCGCTGTTGAGCCTGGATAACCAGATCGACACCACCACCGGCACCATCAAGCTAAAAGCACGCTTCAACAATCAGGACGATGCCCTGTTCCCGAATCAGTTCGTCAACGCGCGAATGCTGGTCGCGACCGAAGAAAACGCGGTAGTGATCCCGACGGCGGCCCTGCAAATGGGGAGTGAAGGCAACTTTGTCTGGGTGCTGAACAGCGAAAACAAGGTCAGCAAACATCTGGTGAAAACCGGCATCCAGGACAGCCAGACGGTGGTGATCAGCGCCGGGCTGTCCGCTGGCGACCGCGTCGTGACCGACGGTATTGACCGTCTGACCGAAGGGGCGCAGGTCGAGGTGGTGGAAGCGCAGAATACAGGAGCAAAAGCCTGATGCAGGTGATGCCGCCGAGCTCTACAGGTGGGCCATCACGCCTGTTTATCTTACGTCCGGTTGCGACGACCCTGTTGATGGTGGCGATCCTGCTGGCCGGGATCATTGGCTACCGTTTTCTGCCCGTGTCGGCGCTGCCGGAAGTGGACTACCCGACCATTCAGGTTGTCACCCTCTATCCGGGCGCCAGTCCGGATGTGGTGACGTCCGCCATCACCGCCCCGCTGGAGCGTCAGTTTGGCCAGATGTCTGGCCTGAAGCAAATGTCCTCCCAGAGCTCCGGTGGCGCTTCGGTCGTCACGCTTCAGTTCCAGCTCACGCTGTCGCTGGACGTCGCTGAGCAGGAGGTGCAGGCCGCGATTAACGCCGCCACAAACCTGCTGCCGTCTGACCTGCCGAATCCACCTGTTTACAGCAAGGTCAACCCGGCGGATCCGCCGATCATGACCCTTGCCGTCACCTCCTCCGCCATGCCGATGACCCAGGTGGAAGACATGGTTGAAACCCGCGTGGCGCAGAAGATTTCGCAGGTGACCGGCGTGGGGCTGGTGACGCTGGCGGGCGGTCAACGCCCCGCCGTGCGCGTCAAACTGAATGCCCAGGCCATTGCCGCGCTGGGGTTAACCAGCGAAACCATTCGCACCGCCATCAGCAGCGCCAACGTCAACTCAGCGAAGGGTTCGCTGGACGGCCCGACCCGCGCGGTCACGCTCTCCGCCAACGACCAGATGCAGTCCGCCGATGAGTACCGTCAGCTGATCATTGCCTACCAGAACGGCGCGCCGATCCGTTTGGGCGACGTGGCAACCGTTGAACAAGGCGCGGAAAACAGCTGGCTCGGGGCGTGGGCCAATAAGCAGCAGGCGATTGTCATGAACGTTCAGCGCCAGCCGGGCGCGAACATTATTGATACCGCCGACAGCATTCGCACCATGCTGCCGCAGCTGGTGGAAAGCCTGCCAAAATCGGTCAGCGTGAAAGTGCTCTCTGACCGCACCACGAATATTCGCGCGTCAGTGACCGACACCCAGTTCGAGCTGATGCTGGCGATTGCGCTGGTGGTGATGATCATCTACCTGTTCCTGCGCAACGTCCCGGCAACCATCATTCCCGCCGTCGCCGTGCCGCTCTCGCTGGTCGGAACGTTCGCGGTGATGGTGTTCCTCGACTTCTCGATTAACAACCTGACGCTGATGGCGCTCACCATCGCTACCGGGTTTGTGGTGGACGACGCCATCGTGGTAATCGAGAACATCTCGCGCTATATCGAAAAAGGTGAAAAGCCGTTAGCCGCCGCGCTGAAGGGCGCGGGGGAGATCGGCTTTACCATTATCTCGCTCACCTTCTCGCTGATTGCGGTGCTGATCCCGCTGCTGTTTATGGGCGATATCGTCGGGCGGCTGTTCCGCGAGTTTGCCGTGACGCTGGCGGTCGCCATTCTGATCTCTGCCGTGGTGTCGCTGACGCTGACGCCGATGATGTGCGCCCGCATGCTGAGCCACGAGTCCTTGCGCAAGCAAAACCGCTTCTCGCGCGCCTCCGAGCGGATGTTCGAGCGCATTATCGCCGCCTACGGCCGCGTGCTGGCGAAAGTGCTGAACCATCCGTGGGCAACGCTCGGCGTGGCGCTCGGCACCCTGGCGCTCAGCGTCATGCTGTGGATTTTCATTCCGAAAGGCTTCTTCCCGATTCAGGACAACGGCATTATTCAGGGCACGCTTCAGGCGCCGCAGACGGTCTCCTTCGCCAACATGGCGCAGCGCCAGCAGCAGGTGTCTGAGATCATCATGAAAGATCCGGCGGTGGAAAGCCTGACTGCCTACGTGGGCGTGGACGGCACCAACCCGTCGCTCAACAGCGCGCGCCTGCAAATTAACCTTAAACCGCTCGATGACCGCGACGATCGCGTTAACGCGGTGATTGAACGCCTGCAAAGCGCGGTGGCGCGCGTGCCGGGCATTGAGCTGTATCTGCAACCGATCCAGGATTTAACCATTGATACGCAGGTGAGCCGCACGCAGTACCAGTTTACGCTCCAGGCCACCTCGCTTGAGGCACTGAGCACCTGGGTGCCGCAGCTGGTGGACAAGCTGAAAGCACTGCCGCAAGTTTCTGACGTCAGCAGCGACTGGCAGGATAAAGGGCTGGCGGCGTACGTGAACGTCAACCGCGACACCGCCAGCCGTCTGGGCATTACCATGTCCGACGTGGATAACGCCCTGTATAACGCCTTTGGCCAGCGCCTGATCTCCACCATCTATACCCAGGCCAACCAGTATCGCGTGGTGCTGGAACATAACACCGAGAACACGCCCGGGCTGGCCGCGCTGGACACGGTGCGCCTGACCAGCAAAGACAGCGGGATTGTGCCGCTCAGCGCCATTGCCAGCGTGGAAGAGCGTCACACCCCGCTGTCGATTAACCATCTCGATCAGTTCCCGTCCACCACCATTTCCTTCAACGTGCCGGACGGCTATTCCCTGGGCGAAGCGGTGGAGGCCATTCTGGGCGCGGAGAAAGAACTCAGCTTCCCGTCCGATATTCAGACCCAGTTCCAGGGCAGTACGCTGGCGTTCCAGGCCGCGCTGGGCAGCACCGTCTGGCTGATTGTCGCGGCGGTGGTGGCGATGTATATCGTGCTTGGCGTGCTGTATGAAAGCTTTATCCACCCGATCACCATCCTCTCCACACTGCCGACGGCGGGCGTGGGGGCGCTGCTGGCGCTGATGCTAGCGGGGAGCGAGCTGGACGTCATTGCGATCATCGGCATCATCCTGCTTATCGGCATCGTGAAGAAAAACGCCATCATGATGATCGACTTTGCGCTGGCCGCCGAGCGCGAGCAGGGTATGGCGCCGCGCGAGGCCATTTACCAGGCCTGTCTGCTGCGTTTTCGTCCGATCCTGATGACCACCCTCGCCGCCCTGCTGGGCGCGCTGCCGCTGATGCTGAGCACCGGCGTGGGGGCCGAACTGCGCCGTCCGCTGGGCATCGGGATGGTGGGCGGCCTGCTGGTGAGCCAGGTGCTGACGCTGTTTACCACGCCGGTTATCTACCTGCTGTTTGACCGTCTGGCCCTGTGGACGAAAAGCCGCTTCCCGAAACGTGAAGAGGAGGCGTAAGTGAAGTTTTTCGCCCTCTTCATTTACCGTCCGGTGGCGACGATTTTACTCTCCGTCGCTATTACCCTGTGCGGCGTGCTGGGCTTCCGGCTGCTGCCGGTGGCCCCGCTGCCGCAGGTCGATTTCCCGGTGATCATGGTCAGCGCCTCGCTGCCGGGTGCCTCGCCGGAGACCATGGCGTCATCGGTGGCGACGCCGCTTGAGCGCTCGCTTGGGCGAATTGCCGGGGTTAACGAGATGACCTCCAGCAGTTCGCTGGGCAGCACGCGCATCATTCTGGAATTTAACTTCGACCGGGACATCAACGGCGCGGCGCGTGACGTGCAGGCCGCGATAAACGCCGCCCAAAGCCTGCTGCCAAGCGGCATGCCGAGCCGTCCAACCTACCGCAAGGCTAACCCGTCCGACGCGCCGATCATGATCCTGACGCTCACGTCAGAGACCTACTCCCAGGGCGAGCTGTACGATTTTGCCTCCACCCAGCTGGCGCAAACCATCGCCCAGATTGACGGCGTGGGCGACGTGGACGTCGGCGGCAGCTCTCTGCCCGCTGTGCGCGTGGGGCTGAATCCGCAGGCGCTGTTTAACCAGGGCGTGTCGCTGGACGACGTGCGTTCCGCCATCAGCAACGCCAACGTGCGTAAGCCGCAGGGCGCGATTGAGGACAACAGCCACCGCTGGCAGATCCAGACCAACGATGAGCTGAAAACCGCCGCCGAGTATCAGCCGTTGATTATTCACTACAACAACGGTGCGGCGGTGCGCCTGAGCGACGTCGCCAGCGTCACCGATTCGGTGCAGGACGTGCGTAACGCCGGGATGACCAACGCCAAACCGGCGATTTTGCTGATGATCCGCAAACTGCCGGAAGCCAACATCATCCAGACGGTGAACAGCATCCGCGCGCGCCTGCCGGAACTCCAGGAAACGATTCCGGCGGCCATCGACCTCCAGATTGCGCAGGACCGCTCCCCTACCATCCGCGCCTCGCTTGAGGAGGTAGAGCAAACGCTGATCATCTCCGTCGCGCTGGTGATCCTGGTGGTGTTCCTGTTCCTGCGCTCGGGGCGCGCCACGCTGATCCCGGCGGTGGCGGTTCCGGTATCGCTGATAGGCACCTTTGCCGCCATGTACCTGTGTGGGTTTAGTCTTAACAACCTGTCGCTGATGGCGCTGACGATTGCCACCGGGTTTGTAGTGGATGACGCCATCGTGGTGCTGGAGAATATCTCGCGCCATCTGGAAGCGGGCATGAAGCCGCTCCAGGCGGCGCTTCAGGGGACGCGCGAAGTGGGCTTCACGGTCCTGTCCATGAGCCTGTCGCTGGTGGCGGTGTTCCTGCCGCTGCTGCTGATGGGCGGCCTGCCGGGGCGACTGCTGCGCGAATTTGCCGTCACGCTTTCCGTCGCCATCGGTATCTCCCTGGTGATTTCGCTGACGCTGACGCCGATGATGTGCGGCTGGATGCTAAAGCGCAGCCAACCGCACTCGCAGCCGCGCAGGAAAGGCTTTGGCCGCGTCCTGATAGCAATGCAGTCCGGCTATGGCAAATCGCTGAAATGGGTGCTGAACCACACGCGTCTTGTCGGGCTGGTGCTGATGGGCACCATTGTGCTCAACGTCTGGATGTATATCACCATCCCGAAAACCTTCTTCCCGGAGCAGGATACCGGCGTGCTGATGGGCGGTATTCAGGCGGACCAGAGTATTTCGTTCCAGGCGATGCGGGGCAAACTGCAAGACTTTATGAAAATCATCCGGGAAGATCCGGCCGTGGATAACGTCACCGGCTTTACCGGCGGCTCGCGCGTTAACAGCGGGATGATGTTTATTACCCTTAAGCCGCGCGGTGAACGTCACGAAACGGCGCAGCAGATCATTGACCGCCTGCGGCTGAAGCTCGCCAAAGAGCCGGGGGCAAATCTGTTTTTGATGGCCGTTCAGGATATCCGCGTCGGCGGACGACAGGCTAACGCCAGCTATCAGTACACCCTGCTCTCAGATGACTTAGCCGCCCTGCGCGAGTGGGAGCCTAAGATCCGTAAAGCGCTGGCCGCGCTGCCGCAGCTGGCGGACGTGAACTCCGACAGCCAGAATAACGGCGCGGAGATGGCGCTCACCTACGATCGCGAAACCATGTCCCGCCTGGGCATTAACGTTGAAGCGGCCAACAGCCTGCTTAACAACGCCTTCGGGCAGCGTGAAGTCTCCACCATCTATCAGCCGATGAACCAGTACAAGGTGGTGATGGAAGTTGATCCGCGCTACACCCAGGACATCAGCGCGCTGGACAAGATGTTTGTGATCAATAATGACGGCAAGGCGATCCCGCTGTCGTACTTCGCCAGCTGGCAGCCGTCGAACGCGCCGCTGTCGGTGAACCACCAGGGGCTTTCCGCCGCCTCGACCGTGTCGTTTAACCTGCCAACCGGCTCGTCGCTGTCTGAGGCCAGCGACGCCATCAACCGCGCCATGACCCAGCTCGGGGTGCCCTCCTCCGTGCGCGGCAGCTTTGCCGGTACGGCGCAGGTGTTCCAGGACACCATGAACTCGCAGGTCATTTTGATCCTGGCGGCTATTGCCACGGTTTATATCGTGCTGGGCGTGCTGTACGAAAGCTATGTGCACCCGTTGACCATTCTCTCCACGCTGCCTTCTGCGGGCGTGGGGGCGCTGCTGGCGCTGGAGCTGTTCGGTGCCCCGTTCAGCCTAATCGCGCTCATCGGGATCATGCTATTAATAGGTATTGTGAAGAAAAACGCGATTATGATGGTCGACTTTGCCCTGGACGCCCAGCGTAACGGCAACCTGACGCCGGACGAGGCGATATTCCAGGCCTGTCTGCTGCGTTTTCGCCCGATCATGATGACCACGCTGGCCGCGCTGTTCGGTGCGCTACCGCTGGTTATATCCGGCGGTGACGGCTCTGAACTGCGCCAGCCGCTGGGGATCACGATTGTCGGCGGCCTGGTGATGAGCCAGCTGCTGACGCTCTACACCACGCCGGTAGTCTATCTGTTCTTTGACCGACTGCGGCTGCGTTTTTCGCGTAAAAAGAGAACCACGGTGACCGAGTAAATGACCGACCTACCCAGTAACGTTCGCTGGCAATTGTGGATCGTCGCGTTCGGCTTCTTTATGCAGTCGCTGGACACGACCATCGTGAACACCGCCCTTCCCTCGATGGCGAAAAGCCTGGGGGAGAGCCCGCTGCACATGCATATGGTGATTGTCGCCTACGTGCTGACGGTCGCCGTGATGCTGCCCGCCAGCGGCTGGCTGGCGGATAAAGTCGGTGTGAGAAACATCTTCTTCACCGCCATTGTGCTGTTTACCACCGGGTCGCTGTTTTGCGCCCAGGCCAATACCCTCGACCAGTTGGTGATGGCGCGCGTGCTACAGGGCGTCGGCGGCGCGATGATGGTGCCCGTCGGGCGGTTAACGGTGATGAAAATTGTTCCGCGCACGCAGTATATGGCGGCGATGACCTTCGTCACCTTGCCCGGTCAGGTCGGCCCGCTGCTTGGCCCGGCGCTGGGCGGGATTCTGGTGGAGTATGCCTCCTGGCACTGGATCTTCCTGATCAACCTGCCGGTCGGTATTATCGGCGCGATTGCCACTCTGACGCTGATGCCGAACTATAAAATGCAGACCCGGCGCTTTGATTTCGTTGGCTTTATCCTGCTGGCGGCTGGCATGGCGACGCTCACCCTGGCCCTCGACGGGCAAAAAGGGCTGGGGATCTCCTCCCTGTCGCTCGCCCTGCTGGTGGCGCTGGGGATCACCGCGATTCTCTGGTATCTGTGGCATGCCAGAGGCAACGCTAACGCGCTGTTCAGCCTGAATCTGTTCAGGAATCCCACCTACCGTCTTGGTCTGTTCGGCAGCTTTGCCGGACGCATCGGCAGCGGCATGTTGCCGTTTATGACGCCGGTGTTTTTACAGATTGGGATGGGCTTCTCGCCGTTCCACGCCGGGCTGATGATGATCCCGATGGTGCTCGGCAGCATGGGGATGAAGCGTATTGTGGTGCAGGTGGTGAACCGCTTCGGCTATCGCCGGGTGCTGGTGGCCGCCACGATCGGGCTGGCGCTGGTCTGCCTGCTGTTTATGGCCGTGGCGCTGCTGGGCTGGTACTACATCCTGCCGCTGGTGCTGTTCTGCCAGGGGATCATCAACTCCATGCGCTTCTCGTCGATGAACACCCTGACGCTAAAAGATCTGCCGGACGAGCTGGCGAGCAGTGGTAACAGCCTGCTGTCGATGATCATGCAGCTCTCCATGAGCGTGGGGGTCACGGTCGCCGGATTGCTGCTCGGCATGTACGGTCAGCACCATCTCAGCGCCGACACCCCCGTCGCGCATCAGGTATTTTTATACACTTACCTCAGCATGGCGGTAATTATCGCCCTGCCCGCTTTTATCTTTGTCAGAGTACCGAATGACACGACCAAAAACGTCGTGATCCGACGCGGCAAAAGGAGTGCACCATGAAATTCTGGCGTCCGGGGATCACCGGTAAGCTTTTTGTGGCGATTTTCGCCACCTGTATCGTTCTGCTGATTACCATGCACTGGGCGGTGCGGGTCAGCTTTGAGCGCGGCTTTATTGACTACATTAAACACGGTAACGAACAGCGACTACAGGGCTTAAGCGACGCGCTGGGCGAACAGTATAGCCTGCACGGTAACTGGCGTTTTCTGCGCAATAACGATCGCTTTGTGTTTCAAATCCTGCGCTCGCTGGAGCACGATAATGACGACGACCGCCCGGGGCCGGGCATGCCGCCGCACGGCTGGCGCACCCAGTTCTGGGTGATAGATCAGGAGATGCGCGTGCTCGTTGGCCCACGCTCTCCGGTACCGCCGGACGGTACAAAGCGCGCCATCACCTCGAACGGCGCGACGGTGGGCTGGGTTATCGCCTCGCCGGTCGAGCGGCTGACGCGCAACACCGACATCAACTTTGACCGCCAGCAGCGTCAGACCAGCTGGCTGATTGTCGCGCTTTCTACCCTGCTTGCGGCGCTCGCCACCTTCCCGCTGGCGCGCGGCCTGCTGGCGCCGGTTAAGCGCCTGGTGGAAGGCACGCACAAGCTGGCGGCGGGTGATTTCTCGACCCGCGTGGACACCCGCAGCCAGGATGAACTGGGCAAGCTGGCGCAGGACTTCAACCAGCTCGCCAGCACGCTGGAAAAAAACCAGCAGATGCGCCGCGATTTTATGGCCGACATTTCGCACGAGCTGCGCACCCCGCTGGCGGTGCTGCGCGGCGAGCTGGAGGCGATTCAGGACGGCGTGCGGCAGTTCACCCCCGAGTCCGTGGCCTCGCTTCAGGCGGAAGTCGGCACGCTGACCAAGCTGGTGGACGATCTGCATCAGCTTTCCATGTCCGACGAAGGCGCCCTGGCCTACCAGAAAGCCCCAGTCGACGTGATCAATATCCTTGAAGTTGTGACCGGCGCATTCCGCGAGCGCTTCGCCAGCCGTGACCTGAAAATCAACCTTTCGCTGCCGGACAGCGCGGTGGTATTTGGCGACAGAGATCGCCTGATGCAGCTGTTCAATAATCTGCTGGAGAACAGCCTCCGCTACACCGACGGCGGCGGCGCGCTGCATATCTCCGGCAGGCAGGAAAACGGGCGCTTTGCCCTGACCTTTGCGGACTCCGCCCCTGGCGTGAAAGATGCGCAGCTGGAAAAACTGTTCGAGCGCTTCTATCGTACCGAAGGTTCACGCAACCGCGCCAGCGGCGGTTCCGGCCTTGGGCTGGCGATTTGCGTTAACATTGTTGAGGCCCATGGCGGCACCATCCGCGCCGCCCATTCGCCTTTTGGCGGGGTTAGCATTACAGTAGAGTTACCTCTGGAACGGGATTTATCGAGGGAAGCATGACCGAGTTACCGATTGACGACAACACACCGCGTATTTTGATCGTGGAAGACGAGCCTAAACTTGGGCAACTGCTGATCGACTATTTGCGTGCCGCAAGTTACGCGCCAACGCTTATCAGCCACGGCGACCAGGTGCTGCCCTACGTGCGCCAGACGCCGCCGGATCTGATCCTGCTGGATCTGATGCTGCCGGGTACCGACGGCCTGACCCTGTGCCGGGAAATTCGTCGTTTCTCCGATGTTCCCATCGTGATGGTGACGGCCAAAATCGAAGAGATCGACCGTCTGCTGGGGCTCGAAATCGGCGCCGACGATTACATCTGCAAGCCTTACAGCCCGCGGGAGGTGGTCGCTCGGGTGAAAACCATCCTCCGCCGCTGTAAGCCACAGCGTGAATTGCAGGTGCTGGATGCGCAAAGCCCGCTGATCGTCGACGAAAGCCGCTTCCAGGCGAGCTGGCGCAGCAAACTATTGGATCTTACCCCAGCGGAGTTCCGCCTGCTGAAAACGCTCTCCCACGAGCCGGGAAAAGTGTTTTCCCGCGAACAGCTGCTCAACCATCTGTATGACGATTACCGCGTAGTGACCGACCGCACCATCGACAGTCACATCAAAAACCTGCGCCGCAAGCTGGAGGCACTGGACGCCGACCAGTCGTTTATTCGCGCGGTGTACGGCGTGGGTTATCGCTGGGAAGCGGATGCGTGCAGGATTGCCTGAATACCCCCCCCTCACCCCAGCCCTCTCCCTCAAGGGAGAGGGGGCCGTCTGTGCAGGCATTATTTTGTGGGGAACCCTCAGCCCCAAAGGGGAGAGGGTTAGGGTGAGGGGCAAAGCTTTACCTCTCTTCCCCGCAGCGCTACAATGCCCGCCCTTAAAGTGGGGGATCTCCCCTTACCGCTGCACCAGGTGCACGCGGATCTGACCTGTCATCAGAACGAGAACAAACATGTTTAAACCGGAACTCCTTTCCCCGGCGGGAACGCTGCAAAATATGCGTTACGCTTTCGCCTATGGTGCCGACGCCGTTTACGCGGGCCAGCCGCGCTACTCGCTGCGCGTGCGTAACAACGAATTCAACCACGAGAATCTTCAGCTCGGCATCAATGAAGCGCATGCCCTGGGCAAAAAATTCTACGTGGTGGTGAACATCGCGCCGCACAACGCCAAGCTGAAAACGTTCATTCGCGACCTGAAGCCGGTCGTGGAGATGGGGCCGGACGCGCTGATCATGTCGGACCCGGGTTTAATCATGCTGGTTCGGGAGAACTTCCCGGAGATGGACATTCACCTCTCGGTGCAGGCTAACGCCGTCAACTGGGCAACGGTGAAATTCTGGAAACAGATGGGGCTGACCCGCGTCATTCTGTCCCGCGAGCTGTCCCTCGAAGAGATCGAAGAGATCCGCACCCAGGTCCCGGATATGGAGATCGAAATCTTCGTTCACGGCGCGCTGTGCATGGCCTACTCCGGCCGCTGCCTGCTCTCTGGCTACATCAACAAGCGTGACCCGAACCAGGGCACCTGCACCAACGCCTGCCGCTGGGAATATAACGTTCAGGAAGGCAAAGAAGATGACATCGGCAATATCGTGCACAAACACGAGCCGATCCCGGTCACCAACGTTGAGCCAACGCTGGGTATCGGCGCGCCTACCGACAGCGTGTTTATGATCGAAGAAGCCAAACGTCCGGGCGAATACATGACCGCCTTCGAAGACGAGCATGGCACCTACATCATGAACTCCAAAGATCTGCGCGCCATCGCACACGTCGAGCGTTTAACCCAGATGGGCGTACACTCCCTGAAAATCGAAGGCCGCACCAAGTCTTACTACTACTGCGCCCGTACCGCACAGGTGTATCGCAAAGCCATCGACGATGCCGCCGCCGGCAAACCGTTCGACACCAGCCTGCTGGAAACGCTGGAAGGTCTGGCGCATCGCGGCTATACCGAAGGTTTCCTGCGTCGTCACACCCACGACGACTACCAGAACTACGAGCATGGCTACTCTATTTCCGAACGCCAGCAGTTTGTAGGCGACTTCACCGGCGAACGTAAAGGTCCGCTGGCCGCCGTCGCCGTAAAAAACAAATTCACTAAAGGCGACAGCCTGGAGCTGATGACGCCTCAGGGCAACATGAACTTCCGCCTGGAGCACCTGGAAAACAAAAAAGGTGAGGCGATAGAGGTCGCACCTGGCGACGGCCATGTGGTCTGGCTGCCGGTTCCTGAAGAGGTAGAGCTGGAGTTTGCGCTGCTGATGCGTAATTTTGAAGGTGAAAATACCCGAAATCCACACGGCAAATAGTCAATCAACGGGATTTTTTCACGCTGGGATAATTCTTAGAATCGGATCACATACCGCTTCGTTCAATACGGGTATTATCCCCCCGCTGAAAAACATAACCCATAAATGCTAGCTGTACCAGGAACCACCTCCTTAGCCTGCGTAATCTCCCTTACGCGGGCTTATTTTTTTTACCCCTGAAAGTTAAAATGGAGTTGCGTTGACCTGGTGGGGGGTCGTGTCGGCATTTGGCATAGCATATAAGGGAATCGTACAGACAAAGGATCTGTATCCCATCTTTTAATGGATTAGAGAAGGATGAAAACTATTCGGAACATTCCTAATTGTAAGAGATGGCAGCCCCCTTACTCTTGATTCAAGAACAGCCTACGATTCACCTGGACGGAGAGAGATGAAGTGACATTCCCAAGTCAGTTTTCAAAGGATATTCCAGATTACGAAATCGCACGTAGTCTTGGTCTTGCCTCTGGCTGCGATATAAATTTCACAGCACTTGCAGGTCAACTGGACTGTAGCAGAAATTTTAATCAGGCCGGGATTATCTACTCAGACGGTGCACGTCAGTGGTTAGTAAGGCCATCAAGAAGAATCGCGACACCAAACGAAAGCTCGGTTAGTCATGTAGTCATAACCAAAGTAAATGCCTCGTTAGTTAACCCTGTTCAGGCAACAACGGCGACGATTAAGTCCCCTTCCCTGGCAACTGAAATTGGTTCAACGGCAATTTCCTGCGGAGCCGCAATACTTACTGTTGTACTTGCGGCAGGTGCCGGCATGGCTATTCCACTCACCGCAGGGTCTTCCGGTGCTATAGCCGCTGTGATCTTGGCCGGTGGTGTTGCGACAGGAATTCAATGTGCAAATGGGCTTGGCCGCCTGTCGTTGATTGCTATGAATCATGATGACTATGTTGCGTGGATGGACTCCCAGGAGTGGTATACAGCAACCAACACAGCCCTGGATGCGATTTCTCTTGCCGGGGCTGCTGCGGGTTTAAAAAGCGCTGTATTGACCTATCGCCTTCTTAACCGTTCATCGTCTGAGAGTTTGCTCTCTTTATTACAAAAAATGAGCCGGGCTGACCGTACGCGATTAACAGAGGAGATTATTCGTATCCGCAATCCCGGCATCTCGAATTCAGGTGTAAAAGCCGCAATGAAAGCAGGCGTGTATCCTAAACGTTATCCGTCAGAAGCGTTGCAGTTGCTCTTACAGCGTGAGTTGCTGAACACCATTTCAAATTCCTCTGCCTTTGTTGGAAGTGCTATCTCAGGAAATATCAGAAATCCGCAGAATGTTGCACAAACGGGTAAATACATTTTTGGTTTAATTCAGTCTTTTTCATTTACAGGAAGTTATTGACTCGTCCATGATGAAATACATTAAAAATAGCCTTACATTAAGTGCCTTGGTTAACAGTAAAATGGCGACCGATGATCTCCACCAGCTTGAAACATTAAAAGAAGAATTAAAAGATCAGTTCGGCGTTCCTGTGGGCGTACATATGACAGGGATTCCTCTGGCAGTTAGCACATTACTTGCTATTTTTTGCTACGCCATGGTGCAAGTTTCCCTCTGGCTGTTGCTGTTTCGCTGGCTCGGCTTAGCTGAATTTAAGGTTATGATGGGAGTATTCATTGCAGCAATTGTGTATTGTCTGATAGTGATGAGCACGATGTTTCTGACTACACGGGGATCTTTGCCTGGATATAAACTGCATATTTTCGTCATTACGCTGACAGGCATAATGAGCATCGTTTATTTCATCTGGACAGGGATTTCGCTTTTAATCGGCCCTGTTGAGAACTACACACCGCAAATAACCTCTTTGTTGGGGCTGGTTTTTTTCTGTCTGAACATTAAGTGGATGGATTCATCGATTTTTTACCGTTCAATTGCGCTAACGCTACATAATCGGGTCTGGCGTAAGCAGCTCAAAATTGAGGCAAGGCCAACGTCAGGCCTCTAACGTTGACCACAATTGCCATTTGAGTACCAGTAACAGCCATGTAAGCGCTACGGGGTTCTTTGGTCGGGTTCAAAGGCCCCCTTACGCGGGCTTATTTTTTGCCTTTCATCCTGTTCTTACCCGCTTTTTCCTTCTCTGGGATACACTCTTTCTATAGTTAAAAAAGGGAGCAACCCGGATGGCATCCTATCCAGACAGTTTATTAATTCTCAATGGCAAAAGTGCAGGCAACGATCTGTTGCGCCAGGCGATCACCGAATTGCGTGAAGATGGCGCGCGCATTCACGTGCGGGTGACCTTTGAAAAAGGCGATGCGGCACGCTATATCGACGAAGGCATCAGGTTAGGCGCTGAGACCATCATTTCAGGCGGCGGCGACGGAACAATCAACGAGATCGCTGGTGCGCTTATTGACCTCAACACAGCACATCGCCCGGTGATGGGCATTTTACCGCTCGGTACCGCCAATGATTTTGCCACCAGCGCCGGCATACCTGAGGATTTAGGCAAAGCGCTGCAACTGGCTATCCTCGGGAAAGCGACCGCCGTCGACATTGCGCAGGTGAATGAAAGAACCTGCTTTATCAACATGGCAACGGGCGGTTTCGGCACGCGGATCACCAGCGAAACGCCGGAGAAGCTGAAAGCCGCGCTGGGCGGCGTCTCGTACCTCATTCACGGCCTGATGCGCATGGACACCCTCAAGCCCGACAGTTGTGAAATCCACGGTGAGAACTTCCACTGGCAGGGCGACGCGCTGGTGATTGGTATCGGCAACGGACGTCAGGCAGGCGGCGGACAGCAGCTTTGCCCGGAAGCCCTGATTAATGATGGTCAGCTACAGCTGCGCATTTTTACTGGCGACGGGCTGCTGCCCGCGCTGTTTACGACGCTGACGCAGCCAGAGGAGAGCCCCAATATCATCGCCGGGAAATCCGCGTGGTTTGAAGTGATCGCCCCACACGGCATGACCTTTAACCTTGATGGCGAACCGCTGAGCGGAGAGAAATTCCGCATCGAAGTTGTTCCGGGCGCGTTGCAGTGCCGATTACCGCCGGATTGTCAGCTCTTGCGCTGATGGTTTGCCGGGTGGCGGCTACGCCTTACCCGGCCTACAGGACCGATCGCGTAGCCGCCACCCGGCTACCTAATACACCGCCACCTCCCGCGCCATCTCGCGGGAATACTGCTGTGAGGCATTGACCAGCATCCGCGTATAGTCGGTTTTGGCCTGCCCGGCGACCAGTTCGTCCACCGTCAGGCTTTCAAGGATTTTGCCATACTGCATTACCGCCACCTTCTGACACAGATGGGCAATCACGCCCAGATCGTGGGTCACCATCAGATAGGTCAGGTTCGACTCACGCTGAAGTTCCGCCAGCAGGTTGAGGATTTCCGCCTGCACCGAGACGTCCAGCGCCGAGGTAGGTTCATCCAGCAGCAGCACCTGCGGCTCCAGAATCAGCGCCCTGGCAATCGCCACGCGCTGGCGCTGCCCGCCGGAAAGCTGGTGCGGATAGCGATCGCGAAACGCCCGGCTAAGCCCAACTTTATCCAGCAGGGCGTGAACGCGCCGCTCCCGATCTTTTATGCGGTGAATGTGCAGCGGCTCTTCCAGAATATCGCCGATGGTGTGACGCGGATGCAAAGAGCCGTACGGATCCTGAAATACCATCTGCACCCGGCGGCAGCGTTCCTGGCTGATACGTTTTTCCAGCCGCTTGCCGTTAATCGCCAGCTCGCCCTCCCAGTGGGTAAACAGCCCGGCAAGGCATTTCAGCACCGTGGTTTTGCCCGAACCGGACTCCCCCACCAGGCCGTAAATCTCGCCGTCCCTCACGCTGATATTCACATCGTCCAGCACCTGATTACGCTTCTCGCCCTCGCCAAACGTCAGGTTAAGGTGTTGTATCTCGATCATCTCTGCTCCTTACTCGTTGAGCCAGCTGGCCTGACGCTGTAATACCGGCAGAGTCGGTCGGCGATGGTTGATTTCCGGTAGCGCGCTGATGAGCCCCTGGGTGTAGGGATGCCTGGCGTTGTGCAGATCCTTCGCGGCAATCGACTCCACCACCCGTCCGGCGTACATCACCAGCACCCGGTCGCAGAAGCTGCGCACCAGGTTGATGTCGTGGCTGATAAAGATCAGCCCCAGACCGCGGGACTGCACCAGGTCGTCGAGCAGGCCCAGCACCTGCAAACGCACCGACACGTCCAGCGCCGAAGTCGGCTCGTCCGCAATGACCAGCTCGGGATCGGCGATCAGCATCATGGCGATCATGATGCGTTGCCCCTGCCCGCCGGAAATCTCGTGCGGACAGAGGTGATACACCCGCTCCGGCTGGCGAATGCGCACCACATCGAGCATCTCCAGCACTCTGGCTTTGGCTTCCGCCTTGCGCCCCGGATGATGGGTCAGCCAGGCTTCGGCAATTTGGTCGCCCACGCACACCACCGGGTTAAGGGAGTATTTCGGGTCCTGCATGATCATCGAGATGCGCTTGCCGCGAATGCCGCGCATCTGCGCCTCGCTGACGGCCTGTAAATCGACATCGCCAAACTGCATCCGCGCGGCGCGGATCTGCGCTTTGGCCGGATGCAGGCGTAGCAGCGCCCGCCCGACGGTGGATTTACCGGAACCGGATTCACCGACAATCGCCAGCTTTTCACGTCCGAGCTGGAAAGAGACGCCGCGCACCGCGTGGGTGACCGCGTCGCCGTTGATAAAATCGACGTGGAGATCGCGCACGTCGAGCATCGGGTTATTCGCTACGAGGATCGAGGATGTCACGCAGGCCATCTCCTAAGAAGTTGAACGCCAGACTGTTGATCAGGATCGCCAGCCCCGGAATAGTCACCACCCACCAGCACTCCATCATGTAGGTACGACCGCTGGAGATCATCGCTCCCCACTCCGGCTCCGGCGGCTGTGCGCCAAGGCCAAGAAAGCCCAGCCCGGCGGCGGTGAGAATGATCCCCGCCATGTTCATGGTGATGCGGATAATCACTGACGGCAGGCACAGCGGGACAATGTGACGCCACAGTACGCGCACCGGGGAAGCACCCTGAAGCCGCACGGCGGAGATAAAATCGGCCTGGCGCAGAGAGAGGGTTTCGGCGCGCGCCAGACGGGCAATCGGCGGCCAGGCGGTGAGCGTAATCGCAATCACCACGTGCTCCAGCCCCGGCCCGAGCGCCGCGACAAACGCCAGCGCCAGCACCAGGCTCGGGAAGGAGATAAAGATATCGGTGACGCGCATCAGCACCGCGTCCACCCTGCCGCCGAAGTAGCCTGCGGTCACGCCCAGCAGCAGTCCCAGCGGGCCAACGGTCACGGAGACCAGCAGCACGATGTAGAGCGTGATGCGCGCGCCGTACACCAGCCGGCTGAAGATGTCCCGGCCAAACTCGTCGGTGCCGAACCAGTGCAGTGCGTTCGGGGCGACCAGCGCGTTATTGAGGTCCTGCACCAGCGGGTTGTACGGCGCGATCAGCGGGGCAAACGCCGCCACAATCAGCAGCAGCAGGATAATCCCGCCGCCGATGGCGGTGAGCGGATTGCGCGCCATCTTGCCGACGAAGCCCGCGGCGCGGCCCAGCGTGCGTCTGATACGCTGGCGGCGTTCGGATGGCCCGGTCCCCAGCGGCGAATCCAGAGAAACGGTCATGATTTCGTCCTCGGGTCAAAGAGTTGATACAGCATGTCGGAGAGCAGGTTCAGCATCACGAAGATGACCCCCACCAGCAGCACGCAGCCCATGACCGCGTTCATATCCCCGAGCAGCAGGCTGCCGGTGAGATACGAACCGAAGCCCGGCCAGGAGAAGACGGTTTCAATCAGCACCGCCCCCTCCAGCAGCGAGCCGTAGGCCAGCGCCACTACCGTCAGGAGCTGCACGAGAATGTTGCGAAACGCGTGATTCCAGATCACCTGACGTTCAGTTAAGCCCTTCACCCGGGCAGTGATAATGAACTCCTGCGACAGCTGCGCCAGCATAAAGCTGCGGGTCATGCGGCTGATGTAGGCCAGCGAGTGGAAGCCGAGCAACGACGCGGGCAAAACCAGATGGTTAATGGCGTTCCAGAACACCGCGCCGTTTCCGGCCAGCAATGCATCCACCGTCATCAGCCCGGTACGGCGCGGGACTACCCCCTCCAGTCCGAGATCCAGACGCCCCGCGCCCCCCACCCAGCCAAGCCAGGCGTAGAACAGCAGCAGCCCCATCATCCCGACCCAGAAAATCGGCGTGGAATAACCCGCCAGACTGATGATGCGCACCACGTAGTCGGAAACGCTGTTGCGCCGCGCCGCCGCCAGTACGCCCAGCGGAATGCCCAGACCCGCACCGACGATAATCGCCATCGTCGCCAGCTCGAGCGTCGCCGGGAAGACGCGCAGAATATCGGCAGTCACCGGTTTACCCGTCAGCAGGGCATTGCCCAGATCGCCGTGCAGCAGGTTATTGAGGTAAATACCGAACTGAGCCAGCAGCGACCGGTCGAATCCCAGCTGGTGATAGACCTGCTGATAGGTGCTGTGGTCGGCATCCGGTCCGACAATCGCCAGCACCGGATCGACGGGCATTACGCGACCGATGAAAAAGGTCAGCAGCAGCAGACCGAACAGCGTCACCACCACCTGCGTTAACCGCTTTGAGAAGCGCCGGGTCCGTGAGCCGGGCGCGAGAATTGCCACACTCATTTGTCACCTCCGGTTTTGTAGACCTCACGCAGGAAGGTGGTGGCCGACGGGTGCGACTGGAAGTTCTTCACCTCGTTACGCACCACCACCGAATCGACCATCTGTGACAGGGGGATCATCGCCGGGATCAGCGCGTCGTAGCGGACGTGGATCTGCTGGTAGTCGGCGATCTGTTTTTCCGGATCGCGCTCCAGCAGGGCCTTGTCGATCATTTCGTTGAGCGGCTTGTCGTAGAAGCTGGTACGCCAGCCCTGGAAGTTGGTCAGACGGGCTTCATCGCTGTTGTCCGGGTTATAGACCAACGCCCGCAGGCTGGAGTGCGGATGGGGTTCGACGCCGCTACCGCCGCGCCCCACCAGCATGTCGAACCTGCGCTCGCGCATTGCGCCGTAGATCTGGTTCCCGGTGCCGGTGATGATTTTGGCGTTAATCCCCGCCTGCATCAGCGTTGACTGCACCGCAATGGCAATATTCAGGAACGGCTGATCCGCCAGCACCCTCAGGGTCGTATCAAATCCGTCCGGATAACCCGCCTCTGCCAGCAGCTTTCTGGCACGAGGGATATCGAGCTTATAGCCCGGGTCCGGCAGCGTTGATGGCATACCCGCCTTGATGGGGCGCTGGTGCAGCACGCCGTAGCCCGGCATCAGCGCGCTGTTGATGCCCTGATAGTCAATCAGATAGCGCACCGCTTCGCGCACCTTCGGGTTAGCGAAATGGACCTCTTTCATGCTCATCGCCACGTAGTAGACCGTGCCTTTCTGCACGGCTTCGACGGTGAGCTGCGGGTCTTTGCGCAGGGCGTTAATGTCCGCCACCGCCATGTTGTTGGCAACGTCGAGGTCGCCTTTCTCAATCATCAGGCGCAGGGTTTGTGACTCCTGGAAATGACGCAGCACCACCCGACTCATTTTGGGTTCTTCCCGCCAGTATTGCGGGTTGCGCTGCATGCGCAGCACATCCTTCGCCTGCAAGGTTTCCAGCATAAACGGGCCGGAACCCGCTTCGTTGGTGGTAAGCCAGCGGTTGCCCCAGTCGTTATTCACCGCGTGCTGCTGCACCGTTTTGCTGTCGAGCACGCCGAGGTTGCCGAGCGCGCCGAGGGAGTAGATCACCAGCTGCGGATCGTTAGGCTTAGGCAGAACAATTTGCACCGTGTAGGCATCGGGGGCGCTGATTTGGCTGTCGATGTTTTGCTTAGAAAATCCATACGACTTCCACACCGACGCCTGGGCAAGGTTGAGGTGCAGCAGACGGCGCATCGACCAGACCACATCCTCCGCCGTGAGCGGGTTGCCAGAGTGGAATTTAACGTCGTCACGCAGGTGAAAGGTCAGGGTTTTACGGTCCGGCGAAATATCCCAGGACGTCGCCAGCGCGGGCCTGACGTTTGTGAGCGCGTTCGGGTCCAGCTCCACCAGCGAATCGTAGAGATTGACCACTATGCCGACCACTTCGTTACCGGTCATCGCCGCCGGATCGAGTGTCAGGAGGTTGTTCATATTCATGCCGATGATGAGCTGGTCGGGCGGCGTTTTCGCGTACGCCGCACCGCTCCCCATCATCAGCGAGAGCGCGAGCAAGCACGCCCCGGCTAAGGGAGATCGTTTCATGTATATATCGCCTGTAGGGTACGTTTTTATCTGTCAGTCGTGGCTGACGGTATTGGCTTCGATATATGCAAAATTAATGTCTTCGCCCAGTCCCGGGCGGGTCGGCAGACTGACCATGCCGTTTTCGTCCATCGGGTCCACCAGGCTGTTGAGGTACGCCGCCGGTTGGTCGTAGTCGAGGAACGGGTGCAGCAGGCCGCGCTCGTACCAGCGGCAGTTTTTGATGGCGCCAATCACCGCCAGGCTGGCCGCGCCGTTGCCGTGTATTTCGCAGTCCATGCCAAAAGATTCCGCCAGGTTCGCCACCTTCAGCGTTGGGGAAATGCCGCCCACGCCGTTCGACCCCGCGCGCAGGATGTCGCACGCCCCGGCTTTGATCCAGTCCGCGCGGCTGTGGTGCTTTCCGCCCAGGCTTTCCGGCCCGATAACCGGAATCGAGAGGTTCTCCGCCAGCCACGCGTAGGAGGCCATGCTCTCCTCTTCCATCGGCTCTTCAAACCAGGCGAAGTCAAGCTTTTCCAGCGCTTTGCCGATGTACAGCGCCTCGGTACGGCTGTACCAGTGGTAGCCGTCAATCATCAGGTCAATGTCCGGGCCAACCGCTTCACGCACGGCGGCACAGGCTTTGACGTCCATCTTTGGATTGGGGGCGAAAGAGACCGGCGGCATCCAGGTGTGCAGCTTGATGGCCTTGTAACCGCGCGCCACCAGCTTTTCGGCAAAGCTGGCGTACTCCTCCGGCGTGGATAATCCGCCCGGCAGATCGTCGCCGCACATGGTGCTGCCATAGGCCGGCACCTTATCGCGATAGCCGCCAAGCAGTTTCCAGACCGGCAGGTTGAGCTTACGGCCAATCAGATCCCACAGCGCCTGTTCAACGAAGCCCAGCGCACGCTCGGTCAGCTGATGCGCGCTTCCCCGCTGCCAGTGCGCCAGATCCTGCCAGATGCGTTCCCGGTTGAATGCGTCCTGCCCCACCAGCACTTTGCGAAAGAAGGTATTGACCACAAAGGGGCGCACCACTTCCGGCGGCGCGAACGAATATCCGCGGGTGCCCTCTTCTGCCGTGATGGTCAGCATCGCCATTTTGGCCATGCTCTCCGGCCCCGGATGCGAATGCCCCGCGGCGTCAGAGACCCGACGCGTCGGGTACTGAAAAACAGTGACGTTTACAGATTCAATTTTCATTATCGGTCCTTAAGTCCGGCGATAAGCCCAGAAGCAGAAAATGACAAAGGGGTTTTATGATTTTAAAAATGCGTTTCAGTATGTAATTTAAGCATAAAAAATCAGCACGTCCTCGGACAAAACGCGTTAAGGAGAGGCTATTTTTTGGGCATATGCACGGTCGGACGTGACAATTTTCACAAAAGCGCGGGGAAATGTGAGGTTGATCGGGGGACGTTATTTGAAGGTAAGCGCAGAAGCAGGAATATGCTGACCGGCAACAACCCGCGGAAACTTCTGCGCTTACAAATCAGTCAACTAACCCGCTTCCGGGGCTGGAACGGCAAGCTTTTCCAGCAGCGCATGCATAGACGCATACCGGCCACTGGCATTGTTAAAGCTGGCATGATGGCACGCTGGCGAGACGATGAGGGTTTTGAGCCCCGCACTAAGGGCGGCACGGTAGCCGCTCTGGCTGTCCTCAATCACTATGCACTGCGAGGCCGTCAGGCCTAATTTTCGCAGCGCCGAGAGATAGACGGCAGGGTGCGGTTTTCCGTAGCGTTCATCGTCGGCGCTGCAAATGACCTCAAAATAGTGACCCATCCTGAGTTTCTTAAGCACCGCATGCACGATTTCATGCGACGAAGAGGTGGCAAGTGCAATCCGGTAACCTGCCTCACGAAAATACGACATCACGTCGTAGATGCCCTCTATCGCTTTGCCTTCCCGGCCAATCAGTTCGATGATGCGCAGACGAATGGCCGCTTCAATCATTTCAGGATCGGCCTCAAGTTTGCAGTATTCGCACCAGGTCCGGGCAATCTCATCCAGCCGCTTGCCTTTCGTCAGTGACTCACACTCTTCATCGCTGACCTCAGCACGCCAGCCTGCCAGAGCTGCTTTCTGCGCCTGACGCCACAGGCCTTCGGAGTCAATGATGACGCCATCCATGTCAAAAATTACCGCCTTAACATCCATCATACGTCTCCGTGAATGGCCCGACGCTGCCGTCAGGCCTGAATAAATTACGAAATTCCGACCGTTTCACCCTTACAGGTTTCCTGACGAACAAACCCAGGCTGTTCAACCCGAATAAACGGACACAGGATGAAGGCCACGACATACAGCGCCGTGTAGGCAATGACCACGCCGAGCGTGCTGAACCAGGGCAGCAGCACCACGGCAATCGCCGGCGCAAGGAAGTTAGACAGACCGGCTGACAGGTTATACACCGAAATCGCCGCCCCCTTGTGCCGCGGCTCCAGCGCCGGGAACACCGCCGCCATCGGTACGAAGGCCGCCACAAAAATCCCCAGCGCGATGGCCGGCACCAGTGCCATGGCAAAGTTATGCCCGAAGTGCTGCGGAATGTAGTAAAACGCCAGGCTCGAGAGCGCCATCCCGATACAGCCAAACCAGCGCACCACCCGCATCCAGCCCATTTTTTCCGCCACCACGCCCCAGAAGACGTTCGAGAAGATGGTGGTGAAGAAGAATACCGCCCAGACCTGAAGCCACTCGGAGGTGGTGAAGCCCAGTTCGTCAACAAACATCATCGGCATGATGACGGCAAACCCGAACAGGGAGAGGGTGTTGATGATACGCACCATGCTGGAGAGCAGAATACTGCGGTTGGTGTAGAGCAGCGTCGCTGCACGGCCCAGCTCGGCGAATTTTTCCCGGGTGGAGAGAGTCTGCATATGCCGTGGCGTTTCCACCTTACGCATAGAGACCAGCGCAATGATCCCGCCGGTTACGCAGAATGCCAGCGCCAGCCACAGCGTGCCCATCTCCCCGATGTGCGGAATGGTAAAGCTCGGAATGTAGCTGCCGAACACGCCGATGCCGATAGAGTAAACCGCCCAGAACCAGCCCAGCGCCGCGCTGGTACTGTCGCTGCGAACGTTATGCACAATGGCGACGATAAAGGCATAGAGGAACAGCGGATAGGCCAGGCCGCGGATCCCGTAGAACAGCAGAATTAATGCGTAATTTGCCTGACCCAGACCAAAAACGAGAAACAGGACGTGGAAAACGCACCACAGGACGAAGCCAATCAGCATGGTTTTTTGCGGGGTGATGATTTCAGCCACCACGCCGGAGATCCACGCGGAGAGCGCCGCCGCGAGACCGTAAAGCGTGAAGGCGAAAGAGGCTTCAGCAGGCGTGAAGCCCAGCGCCTTAATATAGTGCGACAGGAATGCCAGCTCGAAACCATCGCCCGTCATAAAGACCGCGATAGCGATATACCCCCAGACCAGACTCAGGGGTAATCCCAGCCATTGTTTGTTATTTAACGACATATTGACCTCGTTTTTAGGGTACAGGGAACCGCTCCGGCAGCATCGCCGGAGGGTCTTTGCCACAGAATTATGGGTTTCGGTAGTTCAGGTCGTTTTGGTAAAGCGCGTTAAACTGCTGGTAACGCGTCATCAGCGCACGGTGGCGCGCCGGATCGCTGCGCCAGGTTTTATAGACTTCAGGTTTTTCGCACACGGAAGCCAGCGGCTTACCGGCTGCGAGACAGGCCAGCCGTGCAGCCCCCAGCGCACCGCCGGTTTCGCCGCCCTTATGCGTCACCACCGGCATCGCCAGAATATCGGCCAGCAGCTGGGCCCAGAAGGGGCTCCGCGCCCCGCCGCCGACGAGGGAGCACTGTTCAATCTGCGTGCCGCTCTCCTGCAACACGCGAAGGCCATCGGCAATACCGAAGCTGACGCCTTCCAGCACCGCATACCCCATCAGCGCACGCTGGCTGGAGTGCGTTAGCCCCCAGAACATGCCCCGTGCACAGGGATCGTTATGCGGCGTACGTTCCCCGGAAAGGTACGGCAGGAACATCGGCGCGCTCGCTTTCTCCGCATCGCTTAGCTGGGCGATCTCCTCAAGCAATGCCAGCTCCGTGACGCCCACCAGACGGCAAAACCACTGTAGACAACTGGCGGCGCTTAACATCACGCTCATCTGATGCCACAGGTTTGGCAGCACGTGACAGAACGCGTGCACGGCAGACTGGGGCGCCGGACGGTAGGCATCCGTGACCACAAACAGCACGCCGGAGGTGCCCAGCGAAATAAACGCATCGCCCGGCGAAACGGCCCCAACCCCTATCGCGCTGACGGCGTTATCTCCCCCGCCGCCGGCAACGATAACCGAGGGGTTCAGACCCCACCGCTGCGCTACCGCAGGTTCGAGTAGCGCCGAGACCTCACACCCTTCCACCAGCGCAGGCATGGCGGCACGCGACAGCCCACATTTTTCCAGCAGTGCATCCGACCAGTCTCGTTTTCCCACATCCAGCCACAGCGTCCCGGCCGAGTCCGACATATCAGAGATTTTTTTTCCGGTCATTTTGAAGCGCAGATAATCCTTCGGCAGCAGCACGGTGGCGAGACGGCTGAAGTTCTGCGGCTCATGACGGCGCACCCAGAGCAGCTTTGGTGCCGTAAACCCCGGCATTGCCAGGTTCCCCGCCACCTGGTGCAGTTCGGGCGCCATCTCTTCCAGCTCTGCGCACTCCTGCGCGCAGCGGGTGTCATTCCACAGGATGGCCGGACGCAGGGGTTCACCCGCGGCATCCAGCAGTACCGCACCGTGCATCTGCCCGGAAAGGCCAATGGCTTTTATCGCCTGCCAGTGGTGGCCGCACTTCTCCCGGAGGGTGGCAATCAGGTATTCGGTTGCCTCCCACCAGGATTCCGGCGATTGTTCAGACCAGTGCGGCTTCGGACGCTGTATCGTCAGCGGCGCGCTATGGGTGGCGACAACGCCGTTGTTTTCGTCAATGACCAGCGCCTTTAATTCTGATGTGCCAAGATCGATGCCCAGATACATACCCACCTCTCACTTAATCAGCGCGTAGACGTCAGCGATTTTTTCACGCAGAAGCGCGGCAAAATCTTCCCGGCCGGTCAGATCGCCAAACAGGGCGGTATCGCTGGCATATCGGGCTATCGGATCGTCCGATTCGAACATCGCATGTACCGCAGAGGCGTTGAGGATACCGTCCTGGTATTCATATGGCAGCTTGCCGTGATGCCACTGCTCCATATAGACGTAGAACAGCGCAGGCAGCATAGCGGTAGCGTCAGGACGTACGCCGCGCTGGTAACATTCACGCAGCGTTGGGGCTATCATCGCCGGGATCTTCGAGAACCCGTCGGCCGCGACGCGCTGGTTGGTGTCCTGAATCCAGGGGTTGGTAAAACGCTTAAGCACCACGTCGCGGTAGGCTGGCAGATCGATGCCATTATCTCCCAGGCAGGGAATGACATCTTCCGTCACGTAGCGGTCGGCAATCTTGTAGATAAATTCTGTCAGCGTGCTTTCATGGATATACTGCTGCCCGACCAGAGTACCCGCCCAGGCGATACAGCTATGGGAGGCATTGAGGATGCGGATCTTCGCCTCTTCATAAGGGATGACGGATCCCACCAGCTCCACGCCCACCGTTTCCAGCGCGGGACGAACGTCGCGGAAATTGTCTTCAACCACCCACTGAATAAAGCGTTCCCCCATAACCGGGGCGTTATCGTCTATGCCCGTCCGGGCCTTAATGCGCGCCGGGAGATCGGCCGCCGGACGCGGTGTGATGCGATCCACCATGGTATTCGGACAGGTCGCATTAGCGCTCAGCCATTCGATGACCCTCTGTTTGCCGCTGAGGGTTAAGAATTCAATCAACCCGTCGTGGAAGCGCTCGCCGTTATGCCGCACGTTGTCACAGTTAAGCAAGGTTACCGGACCCGCTCCGTTCGCCATACGCGCTTCGAGGATGCGGGCAATTGTCCCGTAGATGGTTTTACAGCCGCCCTTAATATCGCTCGCCAGATCGGCATTGGCCACATCCAGCCTGTGGCTGGTATCCAGATAGTAGCCCCCCTCCGTCACGGTAAACGCGATGACCCGAGTCTGCGGGTTCGCCCCTTCGGCAATCAGCGGCTGCAAATCCGCCTGCCACGGGATCAGCGTCTGAATCGAGGCGATCTCTTCATAGTCTCTCTCGCCTTCCGGGCTGACGGTCTCCAGTACATATCGCCCCTTCTGCGCGGCCAGCGCCTGCACCACATGTTCAGCATCGTTGCGTATGTTGCCCGCAGCGATGTGCCAGCGCGTATCGCCGCCGGCAATCAGGCGGTGCAGATACCACGCCTGATGCGCACGATGAAAAGACCCCAGCCCAATATGTAGCCATGTGTATTTCTCGGTCATTGTTCTGTTCTCCAGTGAGGTTATGGCTGAACTGTAGATGATCATTTGATTAAAATAAGAGCTACAGATCACAAAAGAACAAATGACCATTCAAATAACAAATGACCAATAAAGAGCAAACCGCTTGCCTCAGCGCGGAGCACCCGCCAGAATGACAGACAATTGTTGTGGGTGTTGACCGCCCTCAACCCCACTCTTGAGGCAGGTAAACGTGAGCAAAGAAGATGACATCAGGCTCGATCAAAAAGTGCGGGCGGCATGGATGTATTACATCGCCGGGCTTAATCAAAGCGAAATTGCCAGCCAGCTCGGCACATCAAGACCGGTGGTGCAGCGGCTGATTGCCGCCGCGAAAGAGGAAGGCATTGTCTCGATTGGGCTTCATCACCCTGTCGCTAACTGCCTCGATTATGCGCAACTTCTCGCGGAAAAATATCACCTGACCCACTGCAACATTGTGCCCGTCTACCGCAATGAAAGCGCGCTGGATAGCGTGACGTTTGGCTGTTATCAGCTGATGGCCCGCTACCTGCAAGGTGATAAACCCACGGTTGTCGGAATTGGCTCCGGACTGACGCTAAAAAAAACCATCAAGCGTATCGATTTTGACAGCCACAACACCCGCTGTGTCGCCCTGATCAGCGCCATGAACGAGCACGGGCAATGTAACTATTACGATGATGTGCCGTTGCTGCTGGCGCGTAAAATTCAGGGAAAATATTACCAGTGGCCGGCGCCGCGCTATGCTCAGTCCAGCGAGGAGCATGAGATGTGGTGCTCAAACCGCCTGTTCCGTAACGTCTGCGCCGTGGCGGATGCGGCCGATGTGATTTTTGTCGGCATCGGGGCGCTGGGCAGGCAGAGCCCTATCTTCAAAGACGGGTTTATCGATGAGGCACAGCTGGAAGAGTTGACCCAGCGCGGTGGCGTTGGCGAAATACTCGGACGCTTTATCGATGCCGACGGCAACGTCATCGACAGCCAGATTAATCGCTTTATTACCAGCTACGATATTCGCCAGAGCCAGTGCCCACGCATTGCGGCCGCCTGCGGCGAGGATAAACGCCCGGCGATCCTTGCCGCCCTCAAAGGCGGCTGGGTAAACGGTCTGGTGACGGATGAACAGACCGCGCGCTGGCTGCTGACGCGTCAGGGCTAGCCCGTGACGCTCTGGCTGCCAATCAGTTCCGGTGGGATCTCAATACGCCTGACCGAGGTATCACCGGAATCGAGAATTTCAAATACCTTCTCCAGCATCGCCGGGACGTCCTGGCGCACCATGTCGATATCATGTCCCAGCAGAGAGACAAATGGGTCCCAGTCAAAACAACCCATCGGCGGCTGATTTTGGCCGGTCTGCCCGTATTGGGCCAGCCAACGTACCACCCCCTCCAGCGAAATGGTCGAATTGACAAACAGCCCCTTTAGCGCCGTCGATGGCGACGGGAAGGTGGTTCTGAGCTGCTCCTCCACGCGCGATGACGAGTACCCGGTGACCAGCAGCTGCTGTTCCGGAACGGTCAGCCCATGGGCCTGATGGGCATCAAGGAACCCGCGCAGGCGCTCTGCGGTGTTGTTATCACTCCGGCGTCCGCCCACGAAGGTCAGCGGAGCCAGCGAACCAAACCGTTTAAAGCTGCTGGCGAGGATCCGCTCTGTCAGCATCTTCGCGCCGCCGTAGTTATCCGAAATGATAGAGGGCGCCAGGGTACCCGGCAGATCAAGATTTAGCGTAGGTACGCCCGCCTGATGACAGAGTTCAGCAATTTTGTCCGGGTGTGTCGCCCCCGTGGCAATGACCCAGTCAACCTGCCAGGAGAGCATGGCACGGGCGGCATCCAGCTCGAGTTCCGGCTGTCGGCGTGTGCAGGTAATAATCGGCAACAGCCCTCTGGCACGCGCCATCTCTTCGAATTTTTCCGCTATAGAGCCGAAATAGCGGTTGTCATATTTCGGCACAATCATGCCGATAACGTTCGATTTCTTGCTGCGCAGCAGGCTTGCCTGACGGTTAACCGCGTAGCCCTGCTCTTGTGCAATGCGGGTTACCTTCTCTGCCAGGCTGGCGCTGATGCGGCGTTTCTTCCAGTTGCCATTCAAAATAGCACTCACCGCGCTGGCAGAAACGCCGGTGAGTTCCGCCAGATCGTAAATGGTCGTTTTCTTCGTTTTCTCAACGCGCGTCACAAAATCGCCTCTTCATTTTGAATGTCTCTTGCTGGAGAAATAAGCAAGTGCTAGATCTGCTTCATCGATTGAGCAGTTTGCTTCACGCGTCAGTCAGAACCCCCGTTCTTCACGCGAAAGCAGACACACCCTAAAAATCATCTCTGCATAAAGGATTATAAAATGAATCACTCTGTCCCCTCCATGAATAGTTCCCTTCAGGGCAAAGTCGCTGCTATCACTGGCGCCGCCTCAGGTATTGGCCTGGAGTGTGCAAAAACGCTGCTCGGCGCTGGCGCTAAGGTGGTGTTAATCGACCGGGAAGGCGAAAAGCTTCAGCGCCTTGTCGCCGAGCTGGGCGAGAACGCGTTTGCCCTGCAAATCGATCTGTTCAAACCCGAGCAAGTCGACGCGATGCTGAGCGACATTGTCAGCCTCGCCGGCGGCCTGGATATTTTTCACGCCAATGCAGGCGCCTACATCGGCGGGCCGGTTGCTGAAGGCGACCCGGACGTCTGGGATCGCGTACTGAACCTGAATATCAACGCCGCGTTCCGCTGCGTTCGCGCCGTACTGCCGCATATGATTGCGCAGAAGTCAGGCGATATTATCTTCACCAGCTCCATTGCGGGCGTGGTGCCGGTTATCTGGGAGCCGATCTACACCGCGTCCAAATTTGCCGTTCAGGCGTTCGTGCATACCACCCGTCGTCAGGTCGCGGAACATGGCGTGCGCGTCGGAGCCGTTCTGCCTGGGCCGGTAGTGACGGCTCTGCTCGACGACTGGCCGCAGGCCAAAATGGATGAAGCGCTGGCAAACGGCAGCCTGATGCAGCCGATTGAAGTCGCAGAATCGGTGTTGTTCATGGTGACCCGTTCGAAGAACGTTACCGTCCGGGATCTGGTGATTCTGCCTAACAGCGTCGATCTTTAAGGGCCGCAAGGATGAAGAGTACACCTGAAACCGTTATCGGCGTAGACGTCGGCTCCGGCAGCGTCCGCGCGGGCATTTTCGATCTCAGCGGCAGGCTGCTTTCCCACGCGACGCAGAAAATTGCCACCGTGCACCGCAGCGGAAGCCGCGTGGAGCAGTCCAGCGCCGAGATCTGGCAGGCCGTTTGCCGCTGCATCCGCGAGGCGCTGGCGCACTCCGGGACGACTCCGCAGAGCGTTGCCGGCATCGGGTTTGACGCCACCTGCTCGCTGGTGGTGTTGGACAACAATGGCGAACCGCTGGCGGTCAGCCCTGACGGTGAAGCGGAAAACAATATCATCGTCTGGATGGATCACCGTGCGACAGACCAGGCGGAGCGCATCAACGCCACCCATCATCCGGTGCTGGACTATGTTGGCGGAAAAATATCGCCCGAAATGGAGACGCCCAAGCTGCTGTGGCTGAAGGAAAACCATCGTGAGGTCTACGATCGCGCCTGGCAATTTTTCGATTTGGCCGATTTCCTGACCTGGCGCGCGACCGGCGATCTCACCCGTTCCATCTGTACCGTAACCTGTAAATGGACGTGGCTGGCCCATGAGAATCGCTGGGACCCGGACTATTTCCGCACCGTTGGCCTGGACGAGCTGGCCGGAGAAGATTTTGTCCGCATAGGGCAGCATATTGCCGCCCCCGGCACCCCTTGCGGCGAGGGCTTAACGGAGCAGGCCGCGCGTGAGATGGGCTTGCTGCCAGGCACGCCGGTGGCGGTAGGGTTAATTGATGCCCACGCTGGCGGCATCGGGACGTTGGGCGTTGGCGGCGGCGCGCTGAACAATCTCGCGTATGTTTTTGGCACCTCATCGTGCACCATGACCAGCGCCGAGAGCGCCGTTTTTGTGCCCGGCGTCTGGGGGCCTTATTTTAGCGCGATGGTACCTGGGCTGTGGCTGATTGAGGGCGGACAAAGCGCCGCGGGTGCCGCTATCGATCGGTTATTAAGTTTCCATCCTGCCGCACCGCAAGCGCGCCAGCTGGCACAGGAGTCAGACCTGCCGCTGCCGGTTTACCTGGCGGACCGGCTTTTACAGACCTTCGCCACCGCCTCAGAGGCGGTGAACCTGGCAGCAGGACTGCACGTGGTACCCGAATTTCTGGGTAACCGCGCGCCCTTTGCCGATCCCCATGCGCGGGCCACGATCTGCGGGCTGGGCATGGAGAACGATATCAATAACCTGATGGCACTGTATGTGGCCGGTCTGTGTGGTATCGGTTACGGTTTGCGACAAATCATTGACGCCCAGCGTGAATGCGGCGTACAGACCGAAAATATCGTTATCAGCGGCGGCGCGGGCCAGCACCCTTTCGTTCGCCAGCTGCTGGCAGATACCTGCGGGCTGCCGGTGTTAGCGACCCAATGCAGCGAACCGGTATTACTGGGTTCGGCCATTCTCGGGGCGGTGGCGGGAAATATAGCGCCTTCAGTGACCGATGCCATGAAACAATTTACCCACGTGGATAAATATTTCTATCCGCAAGCGAACTATCAGTCCCTTCATCTGCGTCGATACGAGGCTTATAAGCAGTTACAACAGACTGCGACAGTAATCAGAGAATAAATACACGTCAGTATATTTAGAGAAAAAGACAATAAGAAAACTCACGCCGGAATATTTCCGGTGTGGGCTTACCTGTACGCTACAAACGAGGTCAATATGTCCGAAATAAATAAACAGTGGCTGGGATTGCCGCTGAACCTGCTATGGGGATATCTGGCGATCGCGGTCTTTATGACGGGTGACGGTTTCGAGCTGGCATTCCTGTCGCACTATATTAAATCACTGGGCTTCACGCCTGCTGAAGCCTCTTTCGCCTTCACGCTCTACGGTCTCGCGGCGGCGCTCTCCGCGTGGATCTCCGGCGTGGTGGCTGAAATCATCACCCCGCAAAAAACCATGCTGATTGGCTTCGTGCTGTGGTGCGTTTTCCACGTCCTGTTTCTCGTTTTTGGTCTGGGTCAGGCAAATTACGCATTAATGCTGCTGTTTTACGGGATCCGCGGCCTGGCCTATCCGTTATTTTTGTACGCCTTCATCGTGGTCATTATTCATAATGTGCGTAGCGATAAATCCAGCTCGGCGCTGGGCTGGTACTGGGCGGTTTATTCCGTAGGTATTGGCGTGGCGGGCAGTTATATTCCGAGCTTTACCATTCCGCACATCGGGGAGATGGGCACCCTGTGGCTGGCACTGGCGTTTTGTCTGGCGGGGGGAGTCATCGCCATGGTATCCCTGCGCAGCGTCAAAACCCCAACGCACATGCATAATCTCTCCACCCGGGAAAAATTCGCCGAGCTGGGCCGTGCGGCGACGCTGCTCTACACCAACCGCAGTATCCTGCTCTCCAGCATGGTGCGTATCATCAACACCCTCTCCCTGTTCGGGTTTGCCGTCATCATGCCGATGATGTTTGTTGACGAGCTGGGCTTCACCACCTCCGAGTGGCTTCAGGTCTGGGCGGTATTCTTCTTCACCACCATCTTCTCGAACGTCTTCTGGGGCGTGGTGGCGGAAAAAATGGGCTGGATGCGGGTGGTGCGCTGGTTTGGCTGCATCGGGATGGCGCTCTCGAGCCTGGCGTTTTACTACATTCCGCAGCACTTCGGGCATAACTTTGCCATGGCGCTGCTCCCGGCCATCGCGCTGGGGATTTTTGTGGCGGCCTTCGTACCGATGGCGGCGGTGTTCCCGGCGCTGGAGCCGCGGCACAAGGGGGCGGCGATTTCGGTGTATAACCTGTCAGCCGGTCTGTCTAACTTCCTTGCGCCGGCGATTGCCGTGGTGCTGCTGCCCTGGTTCAGCACGCTCGGCGTGGTCATCGCCTATACGGTGCTTTATCTGCTGGCTTTTGTTCTGTGTGCCTTTATCCGCGTCACGCAGCCGGGCTTAGAAAAAGCAAATAGCAGCAAGAGAGGGATGGCGGGTCTGCTGAATACTCCTCATCCTGAAACGCTGAAGGAGTAAGCGAGAGAACTTTCCTGCCGGGTCACGCTTATCCCGGCAGGAAGATGCGTGCGATTAGGCAATCGTCACTTTATTGTCCAGATAGACATCCTGAACCGCATTAATCAGCTTCACGCCGTCGGCCATGGATTTTTTAAACGCTTTGCGGCCCAGGATCAGCCCCATTCCGCCGGCGCGTTTGTTAATCACCGCCGTGCGCACCGCGTCGGTCAGATCGGTTTCACCGCCTGCTGCACCGCCGGAGTTAATCAGCCCGGCGCGGCCCATGTAGCAGTTAGCCAGCTGGTAGCGCACCAGATCGATAGGGTTGTCGCTGGTCAGCTTGCTGTAGACGCGGTCGTCGGTATAGCCAAAGTTCACCGCTTTATACCCGCCGTTATTCTCGGCCATTTTCTGTTTCACGATGTCCGCGCCGATGGTTGCCGCCAGGTGATTTGCCTGACCGGTCAGATCCGCTGATACGTGGTAATCCACGCCGTCTTTCTTAAACGCGTTGTTACGCAGATAGGCCCACAATACGGTCACCATCCCCAGCTCGTGCGCGCGCTCAAACGCGGCAGAGATCTCTTCTATCTGCCGACGCGACTGCTCAGAGCCAAAATAGATAGTCGCCCCGACCGCTACCGCACCCATGTTGAACGCCTGTTCGACGCTGGCGTACAGTGTCTGGTCGTATTCGGTTGGGTAGCTCAGGGTTTCGTTGTGATTCAGCTTGACGAGGAACGGAATGCGGTGAGCATAGCGGCGGGAAACGGAGGCCAGCACGCCATACGTCGATGCCACACAGTTACAGCCCGCTTCAATCGCCAGCTCGACAATGTTTTTCGGGTCAAAGTAGAGCGGGTTAGCTGCAAACGACGCTCCCGCCGAGTGCTCTACGCCCTGGTCAACGGGCAGAATGGAGAGATACCCGGTCCCGCCCAGACGACCGGTATTATAAAGCGTCTGCATGTTTCGCAGTACGGCAGGCGGACGGTTGTTGTCGACCATGACGCGGTCTACGTAATCATGGCCAGGCAGATAAAGCTGGTCGGCTGGAATGGTCATACAACGATGCTGTAAAAGGCTGTCGGCGTCTTTGCCAAGCAGTTGCGCAATATCAGTCATAGTGATGCTCCCGTAAGTCCGACATGATGTCGGAGCGTGTGATCCAAGCCCACGTTTTTGCAGGCAGACTAAGCCTGGTACCGACTTAACCTATTTTCCACCATTTGCAACTTTTTTAAGCACAATCTGCTGGCTCGTTTCGTGTACAACATTTTTGTTACACTGATCAAACAATCGCCTTAAAGGTATTTAAAAGGTATTATCACATGGTATGTTACATGCGTACCTCTGACATGCAGGATTAAAAAATGAAAACGAAAGTCCAACTGTCATTCATGATGTTCGTTGAATGGTTTATCTGGGGCGCATGGTTTGTGCCGCTGTGGCTGTGGCTGAGTAAGAGCGGGTTTACCGCCGGGGAAATTGGCTGGTCGTACGCCTGTACCGCGATTGCCGCGATCCTCTCTCCCATCCTTGTCGGCTCGCTGACGGACCGTTTCTTCGCCGCCCAGAAAGTGCTGGCCGTGCTGATGTTCGCTGGCGCGATTCTGATGTATTTCGCAGCACAGCAAACCCAGTTCAGCACCTTCTTCCCGCTGCTGCTGGCCTACTCCCTGACCTATATGCCGACCATCGCGCTGACCAACAGTATCGCCTTCGCGAACGTCGATGACGTGGAGGCTGATTTCCCGCGCATTCGCGTGATGGGCACCATCGGCTGGATTGCCTCCGGCCTGGCGTGCGGCTTCCTGCCGCAGATGATGGGCTATAGCGACATCTCTGACACCAATATCCCGCTGCTGATGACCGCTGCCAGCTCCCTTCTGCTTGGCGTCTTCGCGCTGTTCCTGCCGAATACCCCGCCGAAGAGTACCGGCAAGCTGGATTTCAAAGTGATGCTGGGGCTGGATGCGCTGATCCTGCTGCGCGATAAAAACTTCCTGGTGTTCTTCTTCTGCTCGTTCCTGTTCGCCATGCCGCTGGCCTTCTACTATATCTTTGCCAACGGCTATCTCACCGAAGTGGGGATGAAAAACGCCACCGGCTGGATGACCCTCGGCCAGTTCTCTGAAATCTTCTTCATGCTCGCTCTGCCATTCTTTACCAAACGCTTTGGTATTAAGAAGGTCTTGCTGCTGGGCCTGATCACCGCCGCCATTCGCTACGGTTTCTTTGTTTACGGCGGCGCCGAGCAATACTTCACCTACGCCCTGCTGTTCCTCGGCATTCTGCTGCACGGCGTAAGCTATGACTTCTATTACGTCACCGCGTACATCTACGTGGATAAAAAAGCGCCCGTGCACATGCGCAACGCGGCGCAGGGCTTGATCACGCTGTGCTGTCAGGGCTTTGGTAGCCTGCTGGGTTACCGTCTCGGCGGCGTGATGATGGAAAAAATGTTCGCATATAAAGAGCCGGTGAATGGGCTGACCTTCAACTGGGCCGGAATGTGGACGTTTGGTGCAATCATGATTGTGGTGATTGCCGTGCTGTTTATGCTGTTTTTCCGCGAATCGGATAAAGAGATCACCGCAATTGAGGTGGTTGATGGCGATACCGCGCTGACACGAGAGGAAGTTAAATGAAACAAGACCGTATTCTCGGTGCTCTTTACGGGCAGGCGTTAGGGGATGCGATGGGGATGCCGTCGGAGCTGTGGCCGCGCAAGCGGGTGAAAGCGCACTTCGGCTGGATCGACCGTTTCTTACCCGGCCCGGCTGAGAATAATGCCGCCTGTTACTTTAAGCAGGCCGAATTTACGGATGATACGTCGATGGCGCTGTGCCTGGCCGACGCGATTATCGAATGCGACGGGGAAATTAACCCTGACGTTATCGGTAAGCATATTCTGGACTGGGCGCTGGATTTTGACGCGTTCAATAAGAATGTGCTCGGCCCGACCTCCAAAATTGCCCTGAACGCCATCCGTGACGGCAAGCCGGTGAGCCAGCTGGAAAACAACGGCGTCACCAACGGGGCGGCGATGCGCGCCTCCCCGCTGGGATGCCTCCTGCCAGCCACGCGTCTGGCGCACTTTGTGGAACAGGTTGCGTTAGCCTCCAGCCCGACCCATAAATCGGATCTCGCCATCGCCGGTGCGGTGGTGATCGCCTGGGCGGTTTCACGCGCTATCGACGGCGAGCGCTGGCATCACATCGCCGATGCCCTGCCGGGTATTGCCCGTGCGGCGCAGGAGGAGAACACGACCACCTTCAGCGCATCGCTTTCCGCTCGTATTGAGCTGGCCCTGAAAACCGTGCGCGAAGCCAACGGTACCGAGTCCGCCAGCGAGCAGATCTATCAGCTTATTGGCGCGGGCACGAGCACCCTTGAGTCCGTTCCGGCGGCGATTGCGATGGTCGAACTCGCGGGCACCGATCCGAACCGCTGCGCGGTGTTATGCGCCAACCTGGGCGGTGATACTGACACTATCGGCGCGATGGCAACGGCCATCTGCGGTGCGCTGCACGGTGTACAGGCCATTGATCCGGCACTCAAAAACGAACTTGATGCCGTAAACCGGCTCGATTTCAGCCACTACTGCGAAAAACTGCTGCACTTCCGGGAGCAAAGGGAGGGCGTATGAGTGCTTTTGCCCGCCGTCTCGAAACCCTCCACGCCACGCGCCCCGTAACGGTACTCGGCGCGGCGGTCATCGACGTGATTGCCGACGCCTACGCCCTGCCCTGGCGCGGGTGTGATATCGAGCTGAAGCAACAGGGAGTGAATATTGGCGGCTGCGCGCTGAATATCGCCATCGCCCTGAAGCGGCTCGGCATTGCTGCGCAAAACGCCCTTCCCGTCGGCCACGGCGTGTGGGCCGATATTATCCGTAACGCCATGGCGAAGCAGGATCTGCACAGCGCCGTGGAAGCGGAAACGGGCGATAACGGCTGGTGCCTGGCGCTGGTGGAGCCTGACGGTGAACGGACCTTTATGTCGTTTAGCGGCGTGGAGAACCAGTGGCAGCAGCGCTGGCTGGACGGGTTAAGCGTGCCGGCAGGGAGCCTGATCTCTTTGTCCGGCTACCAGCTGGCGTCCCCCAGCGGTGAGCTGCTGACGGCCTGGCTGGAAAGTCTTCAGGATGCGACGCTCTTTATCGATTTCGGTCCGCGCATCGCGGATATTCCCGACCCGCTGATGGCGCGGATCATGGCCTGCAAACCAATCGTCTCGCTCAATCGTCAGGAGGCGGAACTTGCCGCCGAATGGCTTGGCGTAAACGTGGAAGAGCTCGGCACACGGTGGCAGCAGAGGTTTGGCGCTGCGCTGATCGTACGCCATGATAAAGACGGGGCGGTCTGGTACGACGGTGACGCTTCCGGACACGTTCCGGCGTTTCCTGCTACCGTGGTCGATACCATCGGCGCGGGTGACAGCCATGCGGGAGGTACCCTTGCCGGGCTGGCCGCGGGATGGTCACTGCCAGAGGCGGTGCAGCTTGGCAATGCCGTAGCCGCCTGGGTAGTCAGCCATCGCGGTGGCGACTGCGCCCCCACGCGCGAGGCCCTACTCCTCGCACACAAAGACGTATAGGTCGCTGCGGCAGTAGCTGATGCTGTACTCAATTGGCCGGTGCTGTTGATCGAGCGCGACTTGCTTGATCACCAGCACCGGTATCTTATCGTCCATCTTGATATGCGCCTGAAACTCGCTGTCCGGCATCCGGGCGCTGACGCGGGAACGGGTGCGCTGCGGAAAGATATTCTGGCTGCGGAAGTAATCGTAAAGCGAGACGCCGATGTCGTCCGGATTGGGGATTAATCCTACCGGTACCCAGGACTCCTCTATTGATACCGCATCGTCATCCACGTAGCGGATGCGCTTAAGCAGAAATACATCGCTGTCCGGCGCAAGGGAAAGGTGACGGGCGATCTCCTCCGGACATTTCACGACGCGTTTATTAACCCACAGCGTGTTGGGCGTTTTGCCCCGCAGCACCACCTGCTGAGAAAACCCGCGCGCCTCTTTTAGCGAATATTCAAAGATATTGTTGATTTGCGTACCGTATCCACGCGCGCGGGTGACGACGCCGGCCTCTTCCAGCGCCTGCATCGCTTTACGCACCGTAATGCGCGACACACCGGCCAGCTGGCTCAGATCGCGCTCGCCCGGCAAAATATTACCGTGCGCGAGCACGCCGCTGCGTACCGCGTTTTTAACCGTTTCGGCAAATTTCAGGTACAACGGCGTGTTGTCCGGTGCGGCAATTCGTTCCTTGAGTTGAGCAATTAACCGGGTATGCGCTTGTTCCATCTCTGTTTTTCTCTGGCATAAGGTTTTATGCCAGTATACGGCTTACCACCATGCATGAAAATGGTGAACCGGCCCAATACCGTGACCCACTTCCAGAGAATCGGCTTTTGCCAGCGCGCACGAGAGCCAGATCTTCGCCTCCTGCACCGTATCCGCCCAGTTCGCGTTTCGGGGACGCAGCGCCGCCAGCGCCGCCGAGAGCGTACATCCCGTGCCGTGGGTGTTTTTGGTCTGTACCCGCGGGGCGGTGAAACGTTGAGCGCCATCGCGGGTGAAGAGCCAGTCCGGGCTTTCTGCATCATCAAGATGACCGCCTTTCATCAGCACCGCGCTGCATCCCATCGCCAGCAGCGCATTGCCCTGCTCTTTCATCTCACGTTCGTTTTGCGCGTGTGACGCATCCAGCAGCGCGGCGGCTTCAGGGAGGTTTGGCGTGATCAGCGCCACCTGCGGCAGCAGCTTTTTACGCAGGGTGTCGACGGCAGAGGCGGAGAGCAACGGATCGCCGCTTTTGGCCAGCATCACGGTATCGAGCACCACGTTTTTTATCTGATAACGTTTGAGACGTTCAGCGACCGCTTCAACAATGTCCGCCTCTGCAAGCATGCCGATTTTGGTGGTGTCGATGCGTACATCGCTGAATACCGAATCCAGCTGTGCGGCGACAAAATCCGGCTCAATACGATATACCGACTGTACACCGCGCGTGTTTTGCGCCACCAGCGCGGTGATAACCGAGCATCCGTAAGCGCCGAGCGCAGAGAAGGTTTTCAGGTCTGCCTGGATCCCCGCTCCGCCGCTGGGATCGGTTCCCGCAATAGTCAAGGCATTAATGCGTGTCATACCAGCTCCTCCAGCGCGTAAAGCGCATCCAGAAACGCCGGGGCAAAGCTGCCGGGGCCCCGGCTGTGAGTCAGTGCAGCTGACCCTGCGCGCTTCATAAAGCCGCAGGCTGCCGTCGCATTATCAAGCCTGTCGCCAGGCAGCGAACAGCAGGCGGCGACGACCGCCGAGAGCGCACAGCCTGTTCCCACCACGCGGGTCATCAGCGGGTCGCCGCCCGCGACCGTACGGGTTCGCTGACCATCAGTGATGTGATCCACTTCTCCTGTGACGACCACAACGGCATGGGTCTGACGGGCGAGCGTCTGCGCAGCGGTCAACGCGCTCGCCGCCGTATCGGTGGAATCAACCCCGCGCCCGCCCGCACTCATTCCGGCAAGGGCGAGGATTTCGGAGGCGTTTCCACGAATGGCCGCAGGTTTAAGGGACAATATTTGCTGGCAAAATCGGGTGCGGTACGCCAGCGCGCCAACCGCAACCGGATCCAGAACCCAGGGCGTACCCGCGGCTACCGCGCTCTCAATGGCCCGACGCATCGACTGGGCGCGCGGCGCGGTGAGTGTACCCACGTTGATGAGCAGAGCATCGGCAAGCGCGGCAAACTGTTCCGCTTCCTCGGCTTCGATCACCATTGCCGGGGAAGCACCCAGCGCGAGCAAAACGTTGGCGGTGAAGGTCTGCACGACATCGTTGGTCATACAGTGCGTGAGCGGGGAACGGGTTCGGAATTGATGTAAAACGTGTGAGTCGAGCAGGTCAGGCTGCATGGTTTCGCTCCTGCCGTGCGTGAAGAAGCGATGACCGGGTAGGCATCTGACTTCCCTACGCTGGCATTATCCAGATCAGGTAATACGGGTATTTCTCAGCCTTCACAAAGAAGGGCACCCCGAGTCAAATAAATTACAATACAATCAGTTACATAAAAAGAATATGTAGGTACTTAGTGTAACCGTGGCCATAGGCAGGGCGCAAGATGTTTCGTTTTATCAAAGCAGGTATTACACCTGAAATCCGCAAACTATATAAAGAATGTCTTCTTTAACTCCCCTGTTCTGAATCTCACCAGGTACAACATATATAGCCACATAATACTGACAGCAACTATCTCAACAATTATGAAAAAGAGAACCCTTCGCCTGATCATCATTCTGCACACCAGACGCCCAGCTTTTCCAACACCCTCCCATTTAAAACTTACGTTACGTTCTCCTGATACTTTTCTGGTTTTTTTCCACCTCAAAACTTACTGATTCAATGTAAACTTTCAGTTTCACACACTAATGCTTTCAAATGAAATCATATCCCAAAACTAACAAACGAGTACATTTAAAGAACATTAAAATCAAATTGAAATAAAATTTCATTTTTATCATCAAGTTAAATATAGAGACTAAAACAATCATCAGCAACCTTTTGTTTTTAATAGAAAAAAAATAAAACACACGTACCTTATCCACTTTTAATCATTCAAATAAATCTTGATTTAAATCAATATTTTTAGGTGCAAAATAACTATAGTTCAGCAATGAAATTAAATAAATACAAAAACCCTTAAATACTTAAACTTACCCGTTTTGCTCTGCACAACCAAACGTAAGCCATAACGCTAATGTGATTTTTTCTTTCTAATGATGTGAGCCTTTTAAATGAAATTCTTCAACAAAGCAGTAATCGCTGTCATTGGTACTCTGTTTGCCAGTATCGTTGATAATGCTAATGCTGCGTCTGCTGTTCTGTATGATCAAAATAACCCTGCTTCAGGTTTTCACCTTAATGGTACAGATAACCGTGTATATGATTTAGATGTTGTTGAGAGTGATAATAATCGCCAGGCTATCCAGATTTACAACCTGCAAGGCGATCGCGAAAAACTGCAATCCTCAATTGATTCCACTAATACTAACGTAGCGGGTAATACGTCATTACTGAACCAGACGATTACTAATGTGAATAACATCAATGCAGATCTGCAAGCTAACAAAACTTTGTTAAGCACCGGCATTACTACCGCTCAAATCAGCGCTAATGATGCTGATAGCACCGCTCATACTGCGTTAGCTGCTGCTGGAAATGCTCAAATCACCGCAGACAACAATGCAAAAAATATTGCTGTCGTGGCAGATCAAACACGTATCAATAGCGGGTTAATTAGTATTAACGATACCCGTATCACTGCACTTGAGAATGCACCAGTGCCGAAAGATGGTATTGATGGTAAAGAAGGTGCAAAAGGTGATGCAGGTGCTCAAGGGATTCAGGGTGTAGCAGGTGCTATCGGGGCTGAAGGTAAACCCGGAGCTAAAGGCAATGATGGTAAAGATGGTGCTGATGGTAAAGACGGTAAAAACGGTGTAACAACAATCATCACGAAGAAAGAAGTTGATACAGCTACTATCAACAAAATTAAATTACTCAATACTCAAACAGCGGCACAAGCTGCTGACCTGAAAGCCACTCAACATGTTTTTGCCCAAGCACAATCTTCAAGCAATGCTCAATTCAAAAGCCTGCAAAATGAAGTTGACGAGAACAAGAAAGAAGCGCGTAGCGGCGTTGCCTCTGCTATCGCTCTCGCTTCCATGCCACAAGTAGAGAAAGAGCAATCTGTAATGTTCTCCGCCGGTGTGGGGTCATTTAAGAATGAGCAAGCTATCAGCGCAGGAGCATCTTTCCATGCAGGTGAACACGCTGTAATCAAGGCTGGTATAAGTGATTCTACAAACAGCGATCTTGCTATGGGTGCAGGCATCGGTATTGGCTTTTAAATCAAAAGCCTAAAACCTCTATAATATTACTTGTATAACTTAACAACTATTCGACGTCACACTTTTATTCATTAAACAGAACATGCTCAAACATATTTTTATTTCAGCTGCCCTGTACGTGATGCTCATTTCAATCGGGATCTGGATCGGCATGATGTACGTTTCTTATTATTTGTGTCGTTTTTAAGGCGATAAAATGAAAAAATTAATGATATTAGTCATAAGTACTGCCGTGCTTACAGGTTGTGTCTCGCCTGAGCAACGCATCGCAAATTGCACTGCGAAAGGGGTCAGTTACGATACCTGCTATCTTTCTGAACAACAAAGGCAACAAGGCATCAACAATGCGTCACTCTCTGCTGCATATGCAAATGCCGCTCGTGCGGCGGACGCTAATCAAAAACATCACCACCATAATTAAGGGTATTTATGAAAACTAAATTTACGCTGTTGGCGTTACTTTTCTCTGTGGTGGTGACGCCTGCGCACGCCATAAACGCCCATTATCGCGCGCAATTAGAGCGTTCGGGATGCACGCAAATTAGCGCTGGCGATGGCTCTTGCGATATCAGCAAAACCAAAGCGGAAAATGCGGCACAACACGAACCAACGACATCCGTTCACGATCCCCTGCGTGAAGCCTCGTTCTCGTCGGATACGGTTAACGCCACGCTTTCTAACGGCTTCTTTAGCGCCACCGTAAACGGCAAAAAAGCCAGCGTTAAACGTCTGAATGCGAATTTCTATGAGATCCGTGGTAATGGTTTTGTGATATCGCTAAGCCTGGATGAAAACGGTATTACGGACGCGTCGTGGAATAAAACGAAGGGACGTGAACACGGTATTTTACGCGTTAGCCAGAAATAAACAGCGTAAGGAGGCTCACTGCCTCCTTTTCACCTGACAATCGCACGATTTGTCACACTCTTTTGTCTGATTTTACAATGCGGATAAATCATACGTAAGCTGCTGTTTTTATTTAGCATAAAGTGCAATCTCCCCCATACAAACGGCGATCTTCCCTGCCCTGTGCCCTGTGTCACAAAACAGTAAGCAAATTAACCATTGAGCCCGGTGACAAAAGGCTCTATATTGGCGGCGTTTTTTTCAGGCCCCATCTGTTTTTTAACTTTTTATTCAATCGTTGCTCATAACGAAGCGGCGGTTGTAGGAGTGATATGATGACGGATAAAGTCCGTATTGACACCGTAGATGCCCACAAAAGCAACGAAACCTATCTGGCCCGTCAGGCCGAATTTGAATCTAACGTCAGGAGTTATCCGCGCAAATTGCCTTTAGCGATTACGAAAGCAGAAGGCGTGTGGATCACCGATGCAGATAATAAAGAATACCTTGACTGTTTAGCAGGCGCAGGCACCCTCGCGCTTGGACACAATCATCCTGATGTGCTGAAAAGCATCCAAAATGTCATTACCAGCGGCTTGCCGTTACATACCCTGGATCTGACCACGCCGTTGAAAGACGCGTTTTCAGAATACCTGCTCTCTCTGTTGCCTGGTCAGGGCAAAGAGTACTGCCTGCAATTCACTGGCCCGTCCGGGGCTGATGCCGTTGAAGCGGCGCTGAAGCTGGCGAAAAAAGTGACCGGTCGTAGCGGTATCATCAGTTTCTCTGGTGGTTACCACGGTATGACCCACGGCGCACTGTCCGTCACCGGCAACCTGTCTCCGAAAGAAGCGGTTGACGGTATGATGCCAGAAGTCCAGTTCATGCCTTACCCACACGAGTATCGTTGCCCACTGGGTATCGGTGGTGAAGCGGGCGTGAAGGCGCTGACCTACTACTTCGAAAATCTGATTAACGACGTCGAAAGCGGCGTGCGTAAACCTGCCGCGGTGATCCTCGAAGCCGTTCAGGGTGAAGGTGGCGTGAACCCGGCGCCTGTTGAGTGGTTGCAGCGCATCCGTAAAGTCACTCAGGAACACGGTATCCTGCTGATCCTCGACGAAGTCCAGGCTGGCTTTGCCCGTACCGGTAAATTCTTTGCCTTCGAACACGCTGGCATTGAGCCAGACATCATCGTGATGTCTAAAGCAGTCGGTGGCGGTCTGCCGCTGGCCGTGCTCGGTATCAAAAAGCAGTTCGATGCATGGGCGCCAGGTCACCATACCGGTACTTTCCGCGGCAACCAGCTGGCGATGGCTACCGGTCTGACCACGCTGAAGATCCTGAAAGACCAGAACATCGCGGGCAAAGTAGCCGCACAGGGCGAATGGCTGAAAGGCCAGCTGAAAGAGATGGCGAAACGCTATCCGGTGATCGGCCACGTTCGCGGTCTGGGCATGATGATCGGTATTGAAATCGTTAAGCCACATGAAGCCGCCGATCACATGGGTTGCTTCCCGGGCGATGGCGAGCTGTCTGCACTGATCCAGAAGAAATGCTTCGAAGCCGGCCTGATTCTGGAGCGTGGCGGCCGTAACGGTATCGTTCTGCGTCTGCTGCCTTCTCTGCTTATCAGCGATGACGAGCTGAAAGTCTTCCTGGATAAATTCGAGCAGGCACTGCTTGCTGCGGGCGTTAGCCCGGCATAACAGGAGTTGTTGAATACGATGTCTGATTCAAACCCAATTTTGTTCTCCTCTGCGCAGAGCATTGAAGCTTACCAGCAGGCGATTGAACAAAGCACTCAGGCTGTGATGCAGTGGCTGAAACAGCCTGAGATGTACCAGGGCAAAACGGTCGCAGAGCTGCGCGACCGTATTAAGCTGGATTTCAACCCGAAAGGGCTGGGCAACGAAGCGGCGATCGAACGCGCCGTGGAGTTCTTCCTGAAAGACAGTTTGTCCGTTCATCACCCGCAGTGCGTGGCGCACCTGCACTGCCCAAGCCTGGTGGTTAGCCAGGCGGCGGAAGTGCTGATCAACGCCAGTAACCAGAGTATGGACTCCTGGGATCAAAGCCCGTCCGCAACCATCATTGAGATCAAACTGATCGAATGGCTGCGTACCCGCGTGGGTTATCAGGCTGGCGACGCAGGCGTCTTCACCAGCGGCGGCACCCAGAGTAACCTGATGGGGCTGATGCTGGCGCGTGACGCGTTCTTTGCGCGTCAGGGCCACTCGGTTCAGCAGGACGGTCTGACAGGCGATCTGCGTAAGATCCGCGTGCTGTGTTCGGAAAATGCCCACTTCTCCGTGCAGAAAAACATGGCGCTGATGGGTCTGGGCTACCAGTCCGTGGTGCAGGTGAAAACTGACGAATTCTCCCGCATGGATCTCACCGATCTGGCGGCGAAAATCGAACAGTGCAACGCGAACGGCGAGCAGATCCTGGCGATTGTGGCCACGGCCGGTACGACCGATGCGGGTGCTATCGATCCGCTGCGTGCTATTGCTGAGCTGGCTGCGAAACAGAATATCTGGGTGCACGTTGATGCGGCCTGGGGCGGCGCGCTGCTGATGTCTGAGCAGTATCGTCACTACCTGGACGGTATCGAGCTCGTGGATTCCGTCACCCTGGACTTCCACAAGCAGTTCTTCCAGACCATCAGCTGCGGTGCGTTCCTGCTGAAAGAAGCGCGTCACTATGAACTGATGCGCTATCAGGCGGCCTATCTGAACTCTGAGTTCGATGAAGAAGCGGGTGTACCTAACCTGGTCTCCAAATCTCTGCAAACCACGCGCCGTTTCGACGCGCTGAAACTGTGGATGAGCCTGGAAGCGCTGGGTCAGGAGCAATACGCGGCAATCATCGATCACGGCGTGACGCTGGCACAGCAGGTTGCGGCTTACGTGAAAGAGCAGTCTGCTCTGGAACTGGTGATGCAACCCCAGCTGGCAAGCGTGCTGTTCCGATTCCGTCCGCAGGCGCAGATGGATGACGCCGGTATTGCCCTGCTGAACCAGAAAATTGGCGATGCGCTGCTGGAGTCTGGCCGTGCAAACGTCGGTGTGACCGAGCATAACGGTATCACCTGCCTGAAGCTGACCCTGCTGAACCCAACCGTGACGCTGGAGGACGTAAAAATCCTGCTGTCTCTGGTTGAGCGTACCGCGCAGGAAGTGATGGCGAAGTAATACTTATCCCTCTCCCACCCGGGAGAGGGATTGTTTTTCCCGCGCTAACGCCTTTCCCCTTTTTTCCTCGAAGCATAACCGTATTCATACTGGCTGTACCCCGAGCTGTAATACAGCGCTGCGGATTTAACAATATCGTTGAGGATTGTGCCGCTGACCTTCACGCCGACGTGCTGTAACCGTTTAACGGTATTCTCCATCTCTTTCACGCTGGTTTTATCGAAACGGGCAACCATTAGCGTTGTTCCGGCTGCTCTGGCGACCAGCGCGGCATCGGTGACGGCCAGGACCGGCGGTGTATCAATGATGACGATGTCATATTGCTCGTTAACCCAGGACATGACGGAAAGGAATCGTTCGCTTAACAGCAATTCTAACGGGCGCAGGGGTTCCGGGCCGCAGGTGATGACGTCAATTCCCCCTTTTTCAGCATGCTGAATGACCTCCGCTAAGTCGCGTTTCCCTTCGAGCAGGCAGGACAATCCGTGGCGGTTCTCCAGACCAAAAATATTATGAACATAGCCCTGGCGCATATCCGCATCAATAAACAGCACCCGCTGACCGCTCTGCCCGGCGATGGCCGCCAGATTCGTCGCCACCAGCGTTTTTCCGCAGTCCTGCGTGGGGCCAGAAATCATCACAATGCGGTTCTCAGCCTCCATCATGGTGAAATGCAGACTGGTCCGCAGCCCGCGCACCGCTTCAACAAACATATCAGCAGGGCGATCGACGGGCAGGAAAGGCACATCCGAGGTTTTGTGTTTCCAGCGACGAGAAAACGGATTTTTTCTGCGCAACTGCGTTTTACTCCACAGCCACTGTGAACGTGGCAACGTAGCCAGAACCGGCATCCCCTGCGCTTCCAGCTGTTCGGAAAGCGTGATCCCACGTTTGAACGCCTGACGTACCACCACGGTCCCCATTGAGAGCATTAGCCCGAACAGCGCGCCAAGAACGATGATTAACGTTTTACGCGGCTTTATCGGGTCCGGCAGCGTAACGGCCTCATCAATGATCCTCACGTTCCCGACAGCGCTGGAGCGGGAAATATTCAGCTCCTGCTGGCGCGTCAATAGCTGTAAATAAATCGTGCGACCCAACTCAACATCGCGGCTCAGGCGTAAAATCTCCTGCTGCGTGGAGGGCATAGCTGACACACGGTTATTGAGACGCTCCCGTTCCCGCTCAAGGGTCTGTCTCTTTTCATGCAATGCACGATAGGTAGGGTGACTCTTTTTAAAGAGCTGGGAGATCTCTGCCTCCCGGAACGTCAGCTCATTTAGCTGATTCTCAACGTTAACAACCTGATCCAGGACAGATTTTGCCTCCAGAGACAGGTCCACCGAGTCTCGCTGCGCCCGGTAGGCATTCAGCCGCGCTTCTGCCTGATCAAGGTCCGCGCTGATTTTCGGCAACTGCGCCTGTAAAAAATCCAGACTACGAGAATCCTGAGCCTCCTGGCGCGCGATATTTTGCTGGAGATAATTTTCAGCAATTGCATTCAGCACCCGGGCGATGCTGTCAGGGTCTTCGCCCGTCAGGGTTAAGGTCACGATACCGCTCTGTTTCTCCGATTCTGCAACCGTGAGACGCTTCTTCAGCGCGTTGATCGTCTCAAGCCGCGTCAACGACTTAAGCGAAAATTGCGTGCCTGGCTCAGCCTCAATCGACGTCACCAGCAGAACGATCCCTTGCGTAACCAGCGTTTTCCCAACCTGGCCGTCGGCCTCAATGTTTTCGCCCGTCAGGTGATATTTTCCCGCTTCCTGTACGGTCAGCGTGAGCTCTTGCGCGTTGCCTTCCACCTGCGGGATCTGGAGTTCGCCTAACGTGATTTTGCCCTGCTCACGCCCTTGCAGACGCTGCCAGAGACGCCCCACCACAGGCAAAACGCGCTGCTTTGCCTGCTGTGTCAGAGCTAATTTATCAACGGTCTCGCCGAGGATCATGCGGGATTTCAGCAGTAAAATTTCAGGGGCAACATCCGGCGACACATCGGTGCCCAGCTGGCTCAAACCTTTGAGCAGGTTGTTATCGTGTTTGTTTTCAATTTGCACCATGGCATCCGCCTGATAAACAGGTGGCGCAATCCAGGCATAGAGACCGGCGCACAGGATGAACAGGAGCGTCACGCACAGAATCATCGTGCAGTGGTCGATCATCTCGACGAGCAAACGAACGAGATCGACTTCATGTTGTTGGGGTGCCGCTGCACCATAATTGTCTGTTGTGTAAGACGACATTAATGCTTCATTCCTTTCTGACCTAAACGACGTGCCCATTCCTGACTGGCTTTACCCAATAGCCCAAACACATATTCAAACGCTTCCCGGCTTTGACGGTAGGGATCGGGGATCTCCTGCGGCTCCAGCCATTGCCCAAAAAGCAGCGACTTTCCTCGAATCTCCGGCGCCATGGCCGCAATGAAGCGAAGATGTTCCGGCTCCATAACCAGGATAAGATCGGATCCCTGCATCAAATTGCGTGTCAGCCTGCGCGCCACATGACCGTCGAGGGAAATCCCATGCCGCCAGGCTACGTCCTGGGCGCTGTCATCCGCCGGGCACCCTTCAAGCCCGAATATGCCCGCCGAGGCGATATATCTGTCGGGCAGGTGCTGGCGCAAAAGCCGCTCCCCAATCGGAGAACGGCAGACATTTCCGGTGCAAACCACGAGTATTGATTTGAACATTATTGCGGCCACGATCTGATGTAACGAACCGTTTCGGTAAGGTCATGCACCCCGCTGATGGTCGGAACAAGCTGTGATATCACGCGATTCCAGCGGGACAGTGGTGCAGTGGTGACATAGACAATGTCATAGGGCTCAAGCTGAAACTCGGTGCCTAACACCATGGCTGATGCGTCCTGAGCATTGAGCTGGTAGAGGTTGGCAATTATTTCTGAACGCTCGCTTTTCGGCAGCGAACGAATGACAAAAATTCCGGTGGCATCGGCCATATTCTGGTTCAGCCCACCGGCATTGCCCAGCGCTTCCGCCAGGGTCATGCCGCTGCGATCCATTTTCAGCGTGCTCTGTTTAACGACCTCGCCCATGACGAACACTTTCAGCGCATCGTTACGGGGGACAAACAGAATATCGCCGGGATAGAGCAGCTTATTTTGCGTGAGATCGCCATGCTGCATCAGCGCATATAGCGAGAGGCGCGTGTCCTTCCCATTATGCGTCAGCACGACATTGCGCCAGTCCGCGTCGGCAGAGAGCCCCCCAGCGGCGTTCACGGCATCCATGACCGTTAACGGGATATTGGTAATAGCCTGCTGCCCTGACTTCACCACCTCGCCCGTCACATAGGCTTTTTGTGAGCGAAAAGAGGCGACGCTGACATCCACCTGCGGGCTTTCAATAACATTGTTCAGCCGGGCCGTGATCTCCTCGCGTACCCGTGCGACCGTTTTGCCAGCCACCGGCAATTTACCGACATAGGGATAGAAAAGCGTGCCGTCGGCATTGACCCAATTACCGGTGTCACTGGCGCTACGATACTGCCCTGCCGGGGTTGTCAGTTCAGGGTGATCCCAGACGGTGACGGTTAGAATATCCCCAACGCCGATACGGTATTCCCAGTTTTTGACCTGTTCATCCAGATTAGGATTTGCCTGAGATTTCAAAACCGATGGTCGCATTTTTTCAATTAACGAAGGCGTAAGAGGATAAACATCAATCCGTTTCTCAAGACGATCATTTGCATCTTCTGCGGCAATTATCTTTTTCCCAGCGAGATCGAGATGCTGGCCAGGGTAAAATACGCAGCCAGATAAGGGGGTAATAATTAAAAATAATATCGATACAACTGTTGTGTTTTTCATTTATTACATAATATCTTTTATAGTAGTGATTATCGTATACAGGATAAAACATTAACATTTCACTCAAGCACAAGTTGCTGTTATTCAATGAATTAACAGATACACAAAGAGTATTTATAAAACCACACGACATTCCTTTGGGCAGACTTTACAGCCCTGCATTGTCTTAATCAGGCTTTCGGAAAGAGGGTTTCAGGCAATCTTAAATGTTCTATTTGTTGAATGCATGCCTGAATCTTAGTAAATTTGCCTTGAAAATGTTTTTTCAGAATTAATTAATAAACCAATAATTATGTTATCTGTATAAGCTCATATTTATTCGTCGAAGTAATAATTAATGACGGTTGCGACTACACAAAACCGTGCACTTTTGTTACATTTTTTGCAAACTCACCCTGTGAGGATACTTAAAATGAACTGTCTGCCATCCGTTAGCGGATCTGCACACAAAAAGTATCAGTAACGATATGACTGGAGAAAAAATGGCTAAGCGTAAATTGTTGCTTCTGGGTGTATTACTGTCACTGGCGGGGGCCGCGCACGCTGCACCGCAAACATCGACAGCGCCTTCCGGCATCAAGGCCTATGAAGAGCAAGAGTTTATTGCCGATTTTACGAAGTTTAAAATCGGCGACACCGCGCCCGCGCAGTATCAGACGCCTGAGTACACCATCAAACAGTACCAGCTGCGTAACCTTCCCGCGCCCGATGCCGGCACACACTGGACCTACATGGGTGAGAATTATGTTCTGATTGGCGATGCCGATGGCAAAATCTACAAAGCCTATAACGGAGATATTTTCTATCACCGCTGATACGATCCTAATCCGTCCGTGGCAGGAGAGCGATCGCCCTTTCCTGCGCACGCTCTTCCTTCACGCCCGACGTGAAGCCTGGCCGTGGCTGGACAGTTCTGCGTGGCAGCTTGAAGATTTTGACGCGGCAACCCTGGACGAAGGGATTTGGGTGGCGGAGCAGGATGGGCACCGACTTGGCTTTGCCTCAGTCTCGACGAACGATAATTTTCTGCACAACCTGTTTGTCGATCCGAACTATCAGAGCCTGGGCGTCGGACATGTGTTGCTTGAACACGTGCAGAAGACGTTTACCAGCACGGGTTCACTCAAGTGTCTGGTGAAGAATGAGCGGGCGGTTGCGTTTTACCAGCGCCACGGCTGGCACATTGAGGCGACGGGAGATTCTCCGGACGGAGAGTATTATTTGATGCACTATCGGCTTGGGTAAAGTCAGGTGGCGCTACGCTTACCTGACCTACAAAATCGAGCCAGGCCGGGTAAGGCGAAGCCGCCACCCGGCACTAACGCGCAGAGACGTTACACCGCGCGGAAAGCGATTTCACCCGGAATGACTTCGCCCTGCCAGTAAAGCTGCGCCGCAACGCGCCCCGCCAGCTGACGGTAGATTTCCGTGAATTCGCTATCCGGACGGCTGACCACCGTCGGCTTACCGCTATCCAGATCTTCACGCAGTGTGATATGCAGCGGCAGTTGCCCCAGCAGTTGCGTGTGGTATTGCGCCGCCAGCTTTTCGGCGCCACCGGTACCAAAGATAGGCTCATGGTGCCCGCAGTTGCTGCAAATATGCATGCTCATGTTCTCGACGATACCCAGTACCGGCACCTCCACCTTCTCGAACATGACGATGCCTTTTTTGGCGTCGATCAGCGCGATATCCTGCGGTGTGGTGACCACGACGGCGCCGGTAACCGGAATGTTCTGCGCCAGCGTCAGCTGGATATCACCGGTGCCCGGCGGCATGTCCAGTACCAGATAATCGAGGTCAGGCCACATTGTCTCCTGCAACATTTGCAGCAGCGCCTTGCTGGCCATCGGGCCACGCCAGACCATTGCGTTATCGTCAGTTACCAGGTAACCAATGGAGTTGGTCGCCAGACCGTGCGCCACGATTGGCGCCATGTGGGTGCCGTCCGGCGAAGTTGGACGCTGGTTTTCCGCCCCCAGCATGTTTGGAATGGATGGGCCGTAGATATCCGCATCCAGAATGCCGACTTTCGCCCCTTCTGCCGCCAGCGCAAGCGCCAGGTTCACGGCGGTCGACGATTTACCCACCCCGCCCTTGCCTGAACTGACGGCGATGATGTTCTTCACGCCGTTAACGCCCGGCTGATTTTTCACGCGCTTGAGCGTGGCGATGCTGTGGCTTAGCTTCCAGTCAATTGCTTTTGCGCCGGTAATGCGCAACAGCTCAGAGCTGGTTTGCTCTTTCAGGGCATCAAAGGCGCTGGTCCAGACGAACGGCATCTGTAGCTCAATGTGCAGCGTATCGTCCAACCATGCGACGTGATGAAGCGCTTTCAGCGTCGTGAGATTGTGCTTCAGGGTTGGATGCTGAAAATTAGCCAGCGTCCCGGCGACCATTGCTCGTAAGGCTTCCGGTGATTTGGCCTGGGATTGAGAACTCATCCCGACTCCTTTGTTCTTGTGAATAAGACCTTAGACAAACAAGTTTACCTGAAAGGCCGCGGTTTGTGCTTACTTAATAATGCCCCTTTTGGTAATATCGAAAACCCTTTTCACAGTTAAAAGAAGTAATGCCTACTATGACTCAAGTCGCGAAAAAAATTCTGGTAACGTGCGCCCTGCCGTACGCCAACGGCTCAATCCACCTCGGCCACATGCTGGAGCATATCCAGGCTGATGTCTGGGTCCGTTACCAGCGAATGCGCGGCCACGAGGTGAACTTCATCTGTGCGGACGATGCCCACGGCACGCCGATCATGCTGAAAGCGCAGCAGCTGGGAATTTCCCCGGAACAGATGATCGCCGAAATGAGTCAGGAGCATCAGACCGATTTTGCTGGCTTTGACATCAGCTATGACAACTATCACTCCACGCACAGCGACGAAAACCGCGAGCTGTCAGAGCTGATCTACACCCGTCTGAAAGAGAACGGTTTCATTAAAAACCGCACCATCTCTCAGCTGTACGATCCGGAAAAAGGCATGTTCCTGCCGGACCGTTTCGTCAAAGGCACCTGTCCGAAATGTAAATCCCCGGACCAGTACGGCGATAACTGCGAAGTATGCGGCGCAACCTACAGCCCGACCGAGCTTATCGAACCGAAGTCCGTGGTCTCCGGCGCGACGCCGGTGATGCGTGACTCCGAACACTTCTTCTTCGACCTGCCGTCGTTCAGCGAAATGCTGAAGGCGTGGACCCGCAGCGGTGCGTTGCAGGAGCAGGTGGCGAACAAAATGCAGGAGTGGTTCGAATCCGGTCTGCAACAGTGGGATATCTCCCGCGATGCGCCATACTTTGGCTTCGAAATCCCGAACGCGCCGGGCAAATATTTTTACGTCTGGCTGGATGCGCCGATTGGCTACATGGGGTCGTTCAAGAATCTGTGTGACAAGCGCGGCGACACCGTAAGCTTCGACGAATACTGGAAGAAAGATTCCGATGCCGAGCTGTATCACTTCATCGGTAAAGACATCGTTTACTTCCATAGCCTGTTCTGGCCAGCAATGCTGGAAGGCAGCAACTTCCGCAAGCCGACCAACCTGTTCGTACATGGCTACGTAACGGTGAACGGCGCGAAGATGTCTAAATCTCGCGGGACGTTTATTAAGGCCAGCACCTGGCTGAACCACTTTGACGCGGACAGCCTGCGCTACTACTACACCGCGAAGCTCTCTTCCCGCATCGACGATATCGACCTGAATCTGGAAGATTTCGTGCAGCGCGTGAACGCGGACATCGTCAACAAGGTGGTGAACCTGGCGTCCCGTAACGCAGGTTTTATCGCCAAACGCTTTGACGGCGTGCTTTCTGCGGAACTGGCCGATCCTGAGCTGTATAAAACCTTCACCGACGCCGCCGCTGCGGTTGGAGAAGCCTGGGAAAGCCGTGAATTCGGTAAAGCCATTCGCGAAATCATGGCGCTGGCAGACGTGGCCAACCGCTATGTGGACGAGCAGGCGCCGTGGGTGGTAGCGAAACAGGAAGGCCGCGACGCCGACTTGCAGGCGATCTGCACCATGGGTCTGAACATGTTCCGCGTGCTGATGACCTGGCTGAAGCCGGTTCTGCCGCAGCTGGCAACCCGCGCGGAAGCATTCCTGAACACTGAACTGACCTGGGATGCCATCCAGCAGCCGCTGCTCGGCCACAAGGTGAACACCTTCAAGGCGCTGTATAACCGCATCGAGATGAAGCAGGTTGACGCGTTGGTGGAAGCATCCAAAGAAGAGGTGAAAGCGGCTGCCACACCGGTGACCGGCCCGCTGGCGGACGATCCGATTCTGGAGACCATCACCTTTGATGATTTCGCCAAAGTCGACCTGCGCGTGGCGCTGATCGAAAACGCGGAGTTCGTGGAGGGTTCTGACAAACTGCTGCGTCTGACCCTGGATCTGGGCGGCGAGAAGCGTAACGTCTTCTCCGGCATCCGTTCTGCGTATCCGGACCCGCAGGTGCTGATTGGTCGTCAGACCGTGATGGTCGCCAACCTGGCACCGCGCAAAATGCGCTTCGGCATCTCTGAGGGGATGGTGATGGCCGCAGGCCCGGGCGGGAAAGATATCTTCCTGTTAAGCCCTGACGAAGGCGCGAAGCCGGGTCAGCAGGTGAAGTAATAAAAAAGCCGGATGAGAATCCGGCTTTTTTTTGCCCGGCGGCGCTACGCTTGCACGGGCCTACGGGTTTTGTAGGCCGGGTCAGGCGAAGCCGCCATCCGGCTAAAATCACCCCTTCTGGTTATGCACCCGCTGCGTCAACCCACGCAGGAAATAACGCAGAAACTGATCCCCACACTCGCGGTAATTCTTATGATCCGGCGCGCGCATCATGGCGGTGATTTCCGGCATCGACACGCGAAATTTCTGCTCGGTCATGATCGCCAGAATGTCGTCAGTTTTCAGGGAGAAAGCAATACGCAGCTTTTTCAGCACCGTGTTGTTATTCACCCGACGCTCCAGCGCCAGCTCAGGCGCAGATTCATCTTTGCCGCGCTTGTCGTAGATCAGGCCATTCAGAAAGCCCGACAGAATAATGTCCGGGCAGCGAACAAAACCCTCTTCATCTTCTTTAGTCATCCAGGTGTCGAACCCGGCGGACGTGGATTCCATGTCGGAGAGCGCAAGAATGCGCACCATGTCATTATTGTTCGCTTTCAGGGTGTAGCGCAGGCTACGAAGAATATCGTTACTTAGCATAGAGCCTTCGAATGTCGATGATGCAATGGCGCGCAGTGTACCAGTTTTACAGCCCTATCGCCTCTTTCAAACTTTTCAGGTAGCGACGACTGACGGGAACGGTTTGCCCGGCACGTAACACCAGCTCGGCCTGGCCGTTATCTTCCAGACGGATCTCCTTCAGGTGCGCCATGTTCACCAGATACTGACGATGGCAGCGGATTAGCGGCGTGCGGCTCTCCAGCGTGCGCAGGGTCAGCTCGGTAAAGCCTTCGTTACCTTCAGCGCTGGTGACGTATACCCCGCTCAGACGGCTGCTGACAAAGGCAACGTCGTCCATTTGCAGGAGGTAAATCCGGCTGTGCCCGGTACAGGGTATAAACTTCAGGGGCTGCTGATGCTCCGGCAGCAGCGTCACGTCCTGCACAGTACGCTCCTGATGCAGGCGGGTCAGGGTCTTTTCAAGCCGTTTCTCTTCAATCGGCTTCAGCAGATAATCAAATGCGTGCTCTTCAAACGCCTTTACCGCGTACTCATCAAAGGCCGTCAGAAAGACGATATAGGGACGGTGCTCCGGGTCGAGCATGCCGACCATCTCCAGCCCGCTGATGCGCGGCATCTGAATATCGAGGAACAGCACGTCCGGGCGCAGTTTATGCACCGCACCGATGCCTTCAATCGCATTGGCACATTCCCCCACAACCTCGATATCACTCTGCTCCTGCAAGAGAACACGCAGGTTTTCCCGTGCTAACGGCTCATCATCGACAATCAGCACTCTTAACATGCGTTCTCCTCCAGCGGCAATCGTAAGGTAATTCGGGTATAGCGGTCTGGCTCACAGGCGACGGTGATACCGCAGTCGTCACCAAAATGCGCGCGCAGACGTTTATCCACCAGGCTCATGCCCAGACCGCCTGACGCGGAAGCTTCATACAGCCCCGCGTTGTCTTCAATATCCAGCACCAGATGGTGGTTAAAACGGGAAGCGGAAATCATAATCTCTCCACTTCCCAGCAGCTGCGACGTCCCATGCTTAATGGCATTTTCTACAATCGGTTGCAGGGTAAAGGCCGGAAGATGCTGATACGCCAGATCGTCCGGGACGGATAACGACACCTGTAAACGTGACTGGAAGCGCGCTTTTTCAATTTGCAGATAGGCGTTTACATGCTCAATCTCGTCCGCGAGGGTGACAATCTCCGAGGGTCGCTTCAGATTTTTGCGGAAAAAGGTCGAGAGAAATTGCACCAGCTGCGCGGCCTGATCGCTGTCGCGGCGGATCACCGCCTTCAGCGTGTTGAGCGCGTTAAACAGGAAATGCGGGTTCACCTGAGCGTGCAGGAGTTTAATTTCTGACTGCGTCAGCAGCGCTTTTTGCCGTTCATACTGCCCCGCCAGGATTTGCGCCGAAAGCAGCCGGGCGATCCCCTCCCCCAGCGTGCGGTTGATGGAGCTGAACAGGCGATTTTTGGCTTCGTAAAGCTTAATAGTGCCCATGACGCGCTGGTTTTCGCCCCGCAGGGGAATGACCAGTGTAGAGCCGAGTTTGCACTGCGGATGCAGGGAACAGCGGTACGGCACTTCATTTCCGTCGGCATACACCACTTCACCCGTTTCAATAGCGCGCAGGGTATAGGCCGAGGAGATCGGTTTGCCCGGCAGATGGTGGTCGTCGCCGGTACCGGTAAACGCCAGCAGCTTCTCGCGATCGGTAATCGCCACGGCTCCGATATCCAGCTCTTTATACAGCACCTGCGCCACCTTCATACTGTTCTCCTCGTTGAATCCCTGCCGCAGGATCCCTTCCGTCGACGCCGCAACTTTTAAGGCGGTGGCAGAAAATGCCGAGGTGTATTTTTCGAACATGGCGCGTTTGTCGAGCAGAATGCGCATAAACAGCGCCGCACCTACAGTATTGGTGACCATCATCGGTGCGGCAATGCTGCTGACCAGATGTAACGCATCGTCAAACGGGCGCGCGATCAGCAGGATGATCGCCATCTGCGCCATTTCCGCCACGAAGGTAATCGCCCCTGCGGTAAAGGGACTGAACACTTTATCCGGGCGACCGCGCTTAATCATATAGCTGTGGACGAGACCACCGAGCAGCCCTTCGACGATGGTGGAGATCATGCAGCTCAGCGCCGTCATACCGCCCATCGAATAGCGGTGCAGGCCGCCGGTTAACCCCACCAGACCGCCGACAACCGGGCCTCCGAGCAGCCCGCCCATTACCGCGCCGATGGCGCGCGTATTGGCGATGGAATCTTCGATATGGAGACCAAACCAGGTCCCCATAATGCAGAATATGGAAAATACGACGTAGCAGAGGAATTTGTGCGGCAGACGGACGGTGACCTGCATCAGCGGGATAAACAGGCGCGTTTTGCTCATCAACCAGGCGATGACAAGGAACACGCACATCTGCTGAAGCAACAGCAGCACCAGATTAAACTCGTACATACTCACAAACCGCACATTCTAAAAACGCGTAACATACACTGATAGCGGTTAACTTTCTTTGAAACGTGCCAAAAAAGCGATAAATCGTGTCCGCCATCACACCTTTTGCCGGAGATAACCTGTCTTTCGTATAATTTGTACAAAAAAGAATCAAATCTTCCTGGTTCCGCAAAGTGGGTCTACAGTTAAGCTGGGGACGCGCAAGCCTGGGGGCGAAAATGGCGCTTTACACAATAGGTGAAGTGGCACTCCTGTGTGATATCAATCCCGTTACGCTACGGGCGTGGCAGCGACGGTATGGATTGCTTAAGCCGCAAAGAACGGACGGGGGGCACCGCCTGTTTAACGATGCGGATATTGACCGGATCCGCGAGATCAAAAGCTGGATCGACAATGGCGTACAGGTCGGCAAGGTAAAATCGCTTCTGAGCCAGGACGATCCAGATACGCAGCTTCTCTGGCGCGAGCAGCAGGAAACGCTGCTGAGGCTGTTGCAGAGTGGCAATTTGCAGCGTCTGCGCGGCTGGATCAAAGAACAGGGTCGAGACTACCCGGCGCAAACCTTGATCACCCATCTTTTTATTCCCCTACGGCGTCGGCTTCAGTGTCAGCAAACCACCTTACAGGCACTGCTCAGCATGCTTGATGGCGTGCTGATTAACTATATTTCCGTCTGTCTTGCCTCAGCGCGGAATAAAAACAGCAAAGATGCGCTGGTGATCGGCTGGAACGTACACGATACCACCCGACTGTGGCTCGAAGCCTGGATTGCCACCCAGCAGGGCTGGCGCGTTGACGTGCTTGCCCACTCCCTGGCCCAGCTCAGACCGGAACTGTTTGAGGGACAGACGCTGCTGGTCTGGTGCGGCGAAGTCCCCTCCGCTTCCCAGCAGCAGCTCCTGACGGAATGGCGCGAACATGGTTATCCCGTTTACTCGCTGGGGCCAAATGCGTCGTAACGGCATTTAATGGTTCATTAACAGCTGCGCTTCACCGTATAATTGTTCCGTTAACAACAGGAGCACATGATGAAGGCAACGAAACTGGCCGTAATTACCCTCTTTGCACTGATGGCCATCAGCGGTATCGGTGGCGTTATGCTTGCAGGTTATTCATTTATTGTTCGCGGCGGTGTTGGCTGAGGTATCCGGCCAGGCGTTCAAACAGGCGATCCACCACAATCGCCGCCAGCGCAACCAGAACCGCCCCCTGAATAATGTAAGCCGTATTAAACCCGCTTAACCCGATAATGATCGGCGTTCCCAGCGTATTGGCTCCGACCGTCGAGGCGATGGTTGCCGTACCAATGTTGATAATCACGGACGTTCGCACGCCGGCGATAATCACCGGTGCGGCCAGCGGCAGTTCGACCTTCACCAGCCGCTGCCAGGCGCTCATCCCCATCCCTTCCGCTACGCTCAGCACCGATGCAGGCACCGCCGCAATCCCCGCCAGCGTCCCTTGCAGAATGGGCAACACGCCGTACAAAATCAGCGCAATGATGGCAGGCTCCTGCCCAAAACCGATCGCCGGCACGGCAATCGCCAGCACGGCCACCGGCGGGAAGGTCTGCCCCGTTGCGGCGATGGTCTCCACCAGCGGACGAAACTCCCTGCCCGCGGGTCTCGTCACCGCAATCCCGGCGCCTGTGCCCAGCACGATGGCAATCACGCTTGACACCGCCACCAGCCAGAAGTGCGCCAGGGTGAGATTAACAAAGCTCTCCTGCTGGTACACCGGGCGCGGCAGCCCGGGGATAAGCGCATTAAACAGCGCCGCGCTGTGCGGCATCAGGTAGAGTAAGGCGATAAACAGCCCTGTCAGCCAGAGTAACGGATCACGGACCCACTTCACGCGTCACCTCCCCCGCCAGCAGATCGCGAAAATGGATCGTCCCGCATGGCGTCCCCTGCCCGTCCGCAACGGGTAATACCTCGCACTGCCGGGCGACAAACGCCGACAGAGCATCGCGCAGGCTCATCCCATCGTGCAGCGGTTCACCACCGATTTGCGCATCGTGCGGACGCAGATAGTCCCTGACGGTGCGCAGCGAGAGCAGCCTGACGCCCAGCTCGCTGCGGCCAAAAAATTCACGCACAAAATCATTCGCTGGCGAGGTTAACAGCTCAAGCGGCGTACCCTGCTGGACGACTTCGCCGTGATCCATCAGTATCAGACGATCGGCCAGCCGCAGCGCTTCGTCGATATCATGCGTCACCAGCACGATGGTGCGCCCTAGAATACGGTGGATGCGGCTCATCTCCGCCTGAAGTGCGCCGCGGGTGACCGGATCCAGCGCGCCGAAGGGCTCATCCATCAGCAGCACCTGCGGGTTAGCGGCCAGCGCGCGCGCCACCCCGACCCGCTGCTGCTGTCCGCCGGAAAGCTGGTGCGGATAGCGGTCGCGAAGCGACGCGTCCAGGCCCAGCAGCGCCATCAGCTCGTCGACACGCTCATTGATCTTCCCCCGGGACCATTTTTCCAGCTGTAGCACGGTGGCAATGTTCTGGGCCACCGTCCAGTGGGGAAACAGGCCGATGGACTGAATGGCGTAGCCCATACGCCGCCGCAGTTCCAGCACCGGCAGGCTGCGGATCTCCTCTCCGGCAAAGCGAATCGTCCCGCTGTCATGTTCCACCAGCCGGTTGATCATCTTCAGCGTCGTCGATTTTCCCGACCCCGACGTCCCGATCAATACCGAGAACGCCCCCTCGGCAAAATGCAGATTGAGGTGACTTGCCGCCGGACGGCCCGCAAAGGTTTTACTCACATCATGAAATTCAATCATTGGCTCTTCTCCTGAGCAGCGCGAGCCACAGGGCAAACAGGGCATCCAGTACGACCGCCAGCGCAATCGTGGGCACAACGCCCAGCAGCACCAGATCCAGCGCGCTGCTGAGCAGCCCCTGGAACACCAGTGCCCCAAAGCCGCCCGCCCCGATCAGCGCGGCAATCACCGCCATCCCCACGGTTTGCACCGTCACCACCCGCAGGCTGCGAACCAGCAGCGGAAGCGCAAGCGGCAGCTGTATTTTCCAGAAACACTGCCGCGCACTCATCCCCATCGCATGAGCGCTTTCCAGCACGTCAGGCGGAACCTGGCTTAACCCCGCCACCACGCCGCGCACCAGCGGCAGCAGCGCATACAGCACAAGGGCGATAAGGGCAGGCGTCAGCCCGGTTCCGGCAATGCCTGCCGCGGCCAACGCAGGGAAGGATTTCACCAGACCGGCCAGGGGGGCAATCAGCAGGCCAAACAGGGCAACGGAGGGGATGGTCTGAATAACGTTGAGCACGGTAAAGACGGCACCCTGGCGGCTGGGATGCCGGTAGCACCCGATGCCCAGCGGCACGCCCAGCAGCAGCGCCGGGATCAGCGTCCCGAACAGGATCGTCAGATGTTGCGCCAGCGCGTTGTCAAACACCTCCTGGCGGTTGGCGTACTCTTTTAACAGCGAGAGTTGATTCAGATCGCCGCTGAAGAGGATCAGCAGAGGGATGACCCAGAATTGCGCGTTCAGCAGCCAGCGCCAGACGGGTAGCGGCGTGAGACGGCGAATGGCATCGCTACAGACCAGCAGACAAAGTGCCAGCCACAGCCACAGCCCGCTGCCAATCGACGTGCGCGCCAGCGGGCTTTCAACCGAGGCCATCTGCGTTGCCGCCTGTCCCGCGCTCCAGAACAGCACAATAAACAGCGCTTCGCTGAGCAGAAGCGTCAGCCACAGGGCGGTTCGCCCTGGCCAGAAGGCTAAGGCTACAGTACTCGCCAGCGCCGCGCCCAGCAGTAGCGGCGTAAATGACCAGATCTGCCAGAGCGCGCGCGGTTCGCCCGACACCAGACGGTTTGGCGCGACATTTACAAAGGGTAACGCGACCGCCGCAATGGCCACACAGGCCAACAGCAGCAAGACGCGGTTATGACATTTTATTGGCACAGCCTTGTCCCGTTACTTCACAAGCCCTTGTTGTTTCAGGAAGTCGGCAGCCACCTTTTTGGCATCCAGCCCCTCAACGGCAATGCTGGCATTCAGCTGTTGCAGCGTTTTCGCATCCAGTTTTTCAAACACCGGTTTGAGCCATTCCGCAATATCCGGGTAGGCTTTTAGCACCGCCTCGCGCACGACCGGGGTTGGGGCGTAAATTGGCTGAACGCCTTTCGGGTCGGTCAGGGTTTGCAGACCAAGCGCCGCGACCGGGCCGTCGGTGCCGTAGGCCATCGCCGCGTTGACGCCGGAGGTTTGCTGTGCCGCCGCCTTAATGGTCACCGCCGTGTCGCCGCCCGCCAGCGAGAGCAGCTGAGACTGATCGAGCTTGAAATCATAGGCTTTTTCAAACGCTGGCAGGGCATCAGCGCGCTCGATAAACTCTGCCGAGGCCGCGAGCTTAAACTCGCCCTTCTCTTTCAGGTAGCGGCTGAGATCGTCAAGCGAGGTGAGCTTGCCTTTCTCGGCAATATCTTTACGCACCGCGATGGTCCAGGTGTTGTTGGCCGGTGCCGGCGTAAGCCAGACCAGCTTATTTTTTTCCGCGTCCAGCTTTTTGACTTTTTCGTACCCGGCTTTGGCATTTTTCCAGGCCGGATCGTTTTCATCCTTGAAGAAGAATGCCCCGTTGCCGGTGTATTCCGGGTAGATATCCAGCTCGCCGGACGTGATGGCACCGCGTACGACAGGTGTGGTGCCAAGCTGTACTTTATTGACCGTTTTCACGCCGTGGCTTTCGAGTACCTGCAAAATGATATTGCCGAGCAACGCGCCCTCGGTATCAATTTTGGAACCCACCTTAACCGGCTCTGCGGCCTGTAGCGGCAGGCTTAGCGCCGCCAGAAGCACCGCCGATCCTGTTATCCCCTTAATAATCGTCATTCTGCTTTCCTCATTATTTTGTGGCCTTTTTCATAGGCTTGAGACAAAAGCGTAGCTTAAAACAGCGAATTTAACCGTTTTTCGTACAAGATGAGAGGCATCCCCCGCCAGACGGGGGATGGGGGGAAGGTAAGATTATTGCAGTTCGAATTCGGCTTTGTTCACGCGGGCGGAATCCACGCCGATGAAGACGTTGAATTTGCCAGGCTCGGCATCGTATTTCATCTGCTGATTCCAGAACTTCAGCGCATTCACGTCAATCGGGAAGCTGACCGTTCTGGTTTCGCCCGGTTTCAGGTTGACCTTCTCGAAGCCGCGCAGCTGTTTCACCGGACGGCTCATGGAGGCCGTGACGTCCTGAACGTACATCTGGATCACCGTCGCGCCTTCGCGTTTGCCGCTGTTGGTCACCTCCACGCTGGCGGTCACTTTGCCGTCACGCTTCAGGGTCGGCGCCGACATTTTGACGTCAGACACCTTGAAGGTGGTGTAGCTCAGGCCATAGCCAAACGGATAGAGCGGGCCGTTAGCTTCGTCGAAGTAACGGGACGTGTACTTGTTCGGCTTGTCGGCGTTATACGGACGACCGGTGTTCAGGTGGCTGTAGTAAACCGGGATCTGCCCGACGGAGCGCGGGAAGGACATCGGCAGCTTGCCGGACGGGTTGTAATCGCCAAACAGCACGTCGGCAATGGCGTTACCGCCTTCGGTACCGGCGAACCAGGTTTCCAGAATGGCGTCAGCCTGCTGGTCTTCTTTCACCAGCGCCAGCGGACGCCCGTTCATCAGCACCAGCACCAGCGGCTTGCCGGTGGCTTTCAGGGCCGCGATCAGATCGCGCTGGCTTTGCGGGATGGTAATGTCGGTACGGCTGGAGGCTTCGTGCGCCATCCCCTGCGCTTCACCCACCACCGCGACCACCACGTCGGACTGCTTCGCGGCGTTCACCGCTTCGTCGATCATCTCTTTCGGCGTGCGCGGATCCACCTTCACCGCTTCCTCGTACTGGTTGAGGAAGGTCACGATGTCTTTATCGTTGGTGACGTTCGCGCCTTTGGCGTAAACCACTTTTGCATTATCACCCACGGCGCTCTTAATGCCGGTCAGCACGGTAACGGACTGATCCGCCACGCCTGCGGCGGACCAGCTGCCCATGACGTCGCGCTTGCTGTCGGCCAGCGGACCAACCACGGCAATGGTGCCGGATTTTTTCAGCGGCAGCGTGTCGAGACGGTTTTTCAGCAGCACCAGGCTTTCGCGCGCTACTTCCCGGGCTTCCTTACGGTGCAGACGGCTTTCGGCGTTAGTGTCCGCCGGGTCTGAATCCTTCGGCCCCAGATGGCTGTAAGGATCGTTAAACAGCCCCATGTCATATTTCACGTTCAGCACGTGGCGAGCGGCGTCGTCCAGCTCTGCCATCGTCACTTTGCCGCTCTTCACCAGCCCCGGCAGGTATTTGCTGTAGTACTCGTCGCTCATGCTCATGTTGATGCCGGACTTGAGCGCCACGCGTACCGCGTCTTCCGGATCGGACGCCGTGCCGTGTTTAATCAGCTCTTTAATCGCGCCGTGGTCAGAGACGGTAATGCCCTTAAAGCCCCACTGGTCGCGCAACACGTCTTTCAGCAGCCACGAATCGGAGGTGGCAGGCGTGCCGTTGAGAGAGTTCAGCGCTACCATCACCGCCCCGCTGCCCGCGTCCAGCCCTGCCTTGTATGGCGGCATGTAGTCGTTAAACAGGCGCTGTGGGCTCATGTCGACGGTGTTGTACTCTTTACCGCCCTCCACCGCGCCATAGGCAGCGAAGTGCTTGACGCTGGTCATGACCGAGTAACGATCTGCCGGGCTTTTGCCCTGCATCGCTTCCACCATGGTTTTGCCCATCGTGGCGGTTAAATACGTGTCTTCACCGAAGCCCTCCGAAGCGCGGCCCCAGCGCGGATCGCGGGAGACGTCAACCATCGGCGCCCAGGTCATATTCAGGCCGTCGTCTGCGGCTTCATATGCCGAAACGCGCCCGACGGTTTTCACCGCATCAAGATTAAAAGAGGAGGCTAAGCCGAGGCTAATCGGGAAGACGGTACGCTGGCCGTGCACCACGTCATAAGCGAAGAACAGTGGAATTTTCAGGCGGCTCAGCTCCATCACCTGATCCTGCATCTTGCGGATATCCTGGCGGGTAACGGTGTTAAAAATGGCCCCTACCTGCCCGTCTTTGATCATCTCGCGAATGGCTTCTTTCGGGTTATCCGGACCGACGCTGATCAGGCGCAGCTGGCCGATTTTCTCATCGACCGTCATCTTTTTGAGTAAATCCGTGACAAAGGCGTCGCGGGCTTCGGGCGTGAGCGGGTGATTACCAAACAAATCCTCTGCCAGCGCAGGTTGCAGCGCCAGGCTGACGGCGACACCTACAGAACATAGCCATTTCATGTTGTTATTCTCTCTCATCAATAACCGCGGGAAGCACCCGGCCAGACCGTGCGAAAAGCGCAGTGTGCCATAAAGCCTGAAAACCTTGCAGGGTTATTCTCTGATTTTTCTCATGAATACCCGACCGCTCAACGGCTAATCGCGCTATGCTTTACAGCGAGAAATTTGCCCCACCACAAGGAGTGGAAGATGTCTTCTGTTCGAACTGACGATAACACTACATTTATTAACGAACTGTCTCGCCTGGTTGGTCACTCTCACCTGCTTACCGACCCGGCCAAAACCGCCCGCTATCGGAAGGGCTTTCGCTCCGGCCAGGGCGACGCGCTGGCGGTAGTCTTCCCCGGTACGTTGCTCGAACTGTGGCGCGTGCTCAGCGCCTGCGTTGCGGCAGACAAGATTATTTTAATGCAGGCTGCGAATACCGGCCTGACCGAAGGCTCCACGCCGAACGGCAACGATTACGATCGTGACATCGTGATTATCAGCACCCTGCGCCTCGACAAACTGCACCTGCTGGACAAGGGCGAACAGGTGCTCGCCTTCCCCGGCACCACGCTTTACTCGCTGGAAAAAGCGCTTAAGCCGCTGGGACGCGAACCGCACTCGGTGATCGGCTCATCGTGCATTGGCGCCTCGGTGATCGGCGGGATCTGCAATAACTCCGGCGGCTCGCTGGTGCAGCGCGGCCCGGCTTACACGGAAATGTCGCTGTTCGCCCGTATCGATGAAAACGGCAAGCTGACGCTGGTTAACCATCTGGGGATCGATCTGGGCGTAACGCCTGAACAGATCCTCAGCAAACTTGACGATGACCGCGTGAAGGACGAAGACGTTCAGCACGATGGCCGTCACGCGCATGACCACGATTACATCACCCGCGTGCGCGATATCAATGCCGATACGCCGGCGCGCTATAACGCCGATCCGGATCGCCTGTTTGAATCCTCCGGCTGCGCGGGCAAGCTGGCCGTTTTTGCGGTGCGCCTCGATACCTTCCCGGCAGAGAAAAAGCAGCAGGTGTTTTACATCGGCACCAATCAGCCGGAGGTGCTGACGGAGATCCGTCGTCATATTCTGGCCGAGTTCACTCACCTGCCGGTGGCGGGCGAGTATATGCACCGGGACATTTACGACATCGCCGAGCGCTACGGGAAAGACACCTTCCTGATGATCGACAAACTCGGCACCGACAAAATGCCGTTCTTCTTCACTATGAAGGGCCGCACCGACGCGATGCTGGAGAAAGTATCGTTGTTCAAACCGCACTTCACCGACCGCTTTATGCAGAAGCTGGGTAACGTCTTCCCGGCGCATTTACCGGAGCGGATGAAGACCTGGCGCGACAAGTATGAGCACCATCTGCTGCTGAAAATGGCCGGGGACGGAATTGCCGAAGCGCAGAGCTGGCTCACCGAATTCTTCAAAACCGCCGACGGGGATTTCTTTGCCTGTACGCCGGAAGAAGGCAGCAAAGCCTTCCTGCACCGCTTCGCCGCGGCGGGTGCTGCCATCCGTTATCAGGCGGTGCATTCCGAAGAGGTGGAGGATATTCTGGCGCTGGATATCGCCCTGCGTCGCAACGATACCGAGTGGTTTGAACATCTGCCGCCGGAGATTGACAGCAAGCTGGTGCATAAGCTCTATTACGGCCACTTTATGTGCTATGTCTTCCATCAGGATTACATCGTCAAAAAAGGGGTTGATGCGCATGCGCTGAAAGAACAGATGCTGGCGCTGCTGCACGAGCGTGGCGCGCAATATCCTGCCGAGCACAACGTAGGACACCTGTACAAAGCGCCGGAGACGCTTAAACAGTTTTATCGCAAAAATGACCCTACAAACAGTATGAACCCGGGCATTGGTAAGACAACGCGGAAGAAATACTGGAAAGAGAGTGCCGAAACAGAGGAACACAATACGCAAGCCTCTGATGAACTCTTATAGCCAAATTTAAGAGATTGTTAAGCCCTCCTCAAACGTACTAGAGTATCTGCCTGTTGCCAGAGAAACGTTTCTCTGGCTTTCCAAACAAGGAGCGGGCAGAACATGTCGGCTGTAGAAATTTTCCCCGAAACTGAAATCGAGGTGCGCGACGCCCTTCCTGACGATGCGCATGCCATCTCGGCGATATACGCCTGGCATGTGCTTCATGGCCGTGCGTCCTTCGAGGAAGTTCCTCCCACCGTCGATGAGATGCGTCAGCGGATGAAGAGCGTGACCGACAGCGGTTTACCGTGGCTGGTTGCGCTGTATCGCGGCATTGTTGTCGGCTACTGCTACGCCACGTTTTATCGTCCACGCCAGGCCTACCGGTACACCCTTGAGGAATCCATCTATGTGGATGCCAGCACTACCGGGCGCGGGTTTGGCTCGGCCTTACTCCAGGCACTGATCGCCCGTTGTGAACAAGGACCCTGGCGGCAGATGATTGCCGTGGTTGGTGACGGAAACAATAATGCGGGATCGTTACGGCTGCATAAAAAACATGGCTTCGAGGTTGTCGGTCAACTGCGCAGCGTGGGGTATAAGAAGGGGGACTGGCGGGATACGTTGATCATGCAGCGTCCACTCAACGATGGTGACTGGACGCTGCCGGAGTAGGCGCTTTCGCCCGGTGGCGCTTCGCTTACCGGGCCTACGTATCGGGGCCGCTTTAGGGCCGTAGGCCGGGTAAGGCGAAGCCGCCACCCGGCACAGACAGGCGGCTCAGTCGTTCTGCGCCGTCGCCATCTGTTCCGCTTTCTGCTTTTTATACGCCAGCGCTGAAGCCGGCACCGGCTGCACTTTCCCGGTTTCAATCCAGGTGCGCAGGCGGCTGGCGTCCGCAAAGTGGGTATATTTGCCGAAGGCATCCATCACCACCAGCGCTACTGGCTTACCGTTAAACACGGTGCGCATCACCAGGCAGTGCCCTGCCGCATTAGTGAATCCGGTCTTGGTTAACTGAATATTCCAGTTATCGCGATACACCAGATGGTTAGTGTTGCGGAACGGCAGCGTATACGCCGGGTTCGAGAATGTCGCCATCTCCTCACGCGTGGTACTGAGCTGACCGATCAGCGGGTATTGCTTACTGGCGATCAGCAGCTTGGTTAAATCACGCGCCGTCGAGACGTTATGAATCGACAGACCGGTTGGCTCCACGAAATGGGTATTTTTCATCCCCAGCGCTTTGGCTTTGGCGTTCATCGCGCGGATAAACGCGTCGTAACCACCAGGATAATGGTGGGCAAGGCTTGCCGCCGCGCGGTTCTCAGAGGACATCAGCGCCAGCAGCAGCATATTTTTACGGCTGATTTCACTGTTCAGACGCACGCGAGAGTAGATCCCTTTCATCTCTGGCGTGTGGCTGATATCCACCTTCAGCTTTTCGTCCAGCGGCAGTCGTGCATCAAGCACCACCATCGCGGTCATGACTTTGGTTATGGAAGCGATCGGGCGCACCAGATCCGGATGACTGGCGTAGATCACCTTGTTGGTATTCAGGTCAACGATCATCGCGCTGCCGGACGCAATCTGGGGTTGCGCAGCAGCGGTGGCGACTGCGGTCGTTTTGGCGATGGCTGGCGCGGTAGCGGAGACGCCCAGCAGCAGCGCAAGACTAAGGAGTGACACTCGAAATTTCAGCATGATGAGACTTCTGATAATGATTCACGCACGTTATGACGTACACCGCCTGTGTCAACGGATAAACACAGGCTGGCTTCGGCATCATAGCGGTCACCGTGCGTTGTCGCCAGCGGAGAATCATAACCAGATGCTGCATTGCTGGCATTTACGCCAGCAATGCAGGGAACTTAAAAGAGACGGTATCCATAACCCCAAAGAATAACTGTCAGGGCCAGTAGCGCTTCCAGGACCAGCACGCCGATGGCAAGCGTAGAGCTGGAGAAGCTCAGGCCCTCTTCTTTATTGATATTGAGGAAGGTTGGCACCCCTACATACAGCAGATAACCGGTGTAAAAGAGGGCAACCGTACCGATCAGCGCGCACAGCCAGACCAGTGGATAGAGCGCGACAATACCGCTTAAAAACAGCGGGGTCGCGACGTATCCGGCGAAGACCATACAGTGTGCCAGCGACGGGCGCTGCGGATAGTTGCGCGCCATCCAGTGGATGACCCGCCCCATCACCGCCACCCCGGCCAGCATCAGGCCATAAAACAGAATGGCCAGGTACAGTCCGGTAAACCAGGAAAGCTGAACCACGGTGCCGTCACCAAAGTTCCAGCCTATCTGCGTAGTACCAATAAACGCGCAGACCACCGGCACCGCTGCCATCAGCAGGACATGGTGGGTATAGTGATGCGCGACCGTTTCGTTCTCGTTACGGATCACCTGCATTTCACGATCGGGATGGGAGAAAAGTCCCCAGACATGGTTCATAACGCCCCCTTGTTGTCGGCCCGTCAGCGATAGCTTAAGTATAATGCAGGCTTTAGATTATTTTATGTACAGTGGGAAATTTCCGTTGATTGCCGCGCGGTTGATGGATGGGGTATATGATTAACGCAGGCACAGTAAGGGAGATGACGTTTACGTAATGGATATCAACGGTCTTATTGAACAATATGGATACGCCGCGCTGGTGATCGGCAGCGTCGCGGAAGGCGAAACCATCACGCTGCTGGGCGGGGTGGCCGCACATCAGGGATTGCTGAAATTCTCGCTGGTGGTCGCCGCCGTCGCGTTGGGCGGTATGATTGGCGATCAGCTGCTCTACTTTCTGGGGCTGCGCTTTGGCCCGACGCTTTTGCAACGTTTTGCTAAGCATCAAAAGAAAATTCGCCGTGCTCAGCGGCTTATCCAGCGACGTCCCTGGCTGTTTGTGATTGGTACCCGCTTTATGTACGGCTTTCGCATCATCGGGCCAATACTGATTGGCGCGAGCCGCTTACCGCCGAAAATCTTCCTGCCGCTGAACATTCTCGGGGCGATTGCCTGGGCGCTGATTTTCACCACGCTTGGCTACGTGGGTGGCGAAGTAATAGGTCCGTGGCTGCATAATCTCGATCAGCATCTTAAACACTGGGCCTGGTTGATCCTGGTTGTTGCAGTGGTGATTGTGGTACGGCTGTGGATGCGGCACAGAGAGAAGAGGCGGGATCAGGAGTGAGTGCGGCCTGATGCCCTCACCCCGGCCCTCTCCCACAGGGAGAGGGGGTTTTTAGTTCCCTCTCCCACAGGGAGAGGGTTAGGGTGAGGGGAACCTATCCCTCCGGCTTAAACTGCGGATTCGCCAGCATAAAACCGCCGTCGACGATAAACGACTGCCCGGTGGTGTAGCTGGCGTCGCTGTCACACAGCCACGCCACCAGGCTGGCAATTTCTTTGGTATGCCCTGGCCGTGCCAGCGGGATTTCCGGCATTGCGCCTTCTTTCACTTCGCTGTCGTCCATATCATTCATCGGCGTGGCGATCGCTCCGGGCGCAACGGCGTTCACCAGAATCTTATGTTTAACCAACTCCAGCGCCATCGACTTTGTTAACCCGCCCAGCGCATGTTTGGCCGCCGTATAGGCGCTGGCGTCCGGCAATGGCGTATGTTCATGCACCGAGGTGATATTCACGATCCGCCCCCCTTCCCCCTGCTTCACCATCTGACGCGCCGCGATTTGCGAGCAGAGAAACGCGCCGTCCACGTCAACGGTGAATATGTGCCGCCAGTCGTCAAACGACAGGTCCAGAAATGGCGCTTTATTCATCGCCCCGGCATTGTTAACCAGCACATCCAGCCGCCCGAAACGCGTAATCAGGGTTTCAATGGCCTTTGCGCCTTCCGGCAAATTGCTTAAGTCGAGATGAATGGCCTCGGCACGCTGCCCGCGCGCTTCAATTTCACGGCAGGTTGCCAGCGCCCCTTTCTCATCTGAATGCCAGGTTACTCCGACATCAAACCCGCGTTCGGCCAGCATCAGGGCCGTCGTTTTGCCAATTCCTGAATCCGATGCGGTAACAATTGCGACTCGCGTCATACTCACCTCCTGATAATCTGCAAAGAGGTAAGTATAGATAATGCGCAATGTTAGCCGTGATGATATCCGCCACCCAGCGCGGAGGTGAGCTGGAGCGTGGCATCCACGTACTGACCTTTCAGCATCAACCCGGTAATACGCTCTTTGAGCGCCGGAATTTTTGCTTCACTCACCCGGGAGCCGGCAATGATCCCGGCGCTGAAACGCGCCTGTGCCAGCGCAACGACGCGCGCCGCATCTTTTTCGATCTGCTGCTGGTGCTGATTTTTGGCGGTCAGCGTTTCCACTTCGCTGGCCGTCCGGGCAACCTGGTTTACGGCATCTACCACGGCCTTGTTGTAGTTCGCCACGGAGAGGTTGTTTTGCGCCTGGGCGATATCCAGGTTCGCATTCAACCGACCGCTGTCAAAAATTGGCAGCGTCAGCCCGGCGGTTACGCCCATTTGCTGCGCAGATGAGCGGAACAGGTCACTCAGGTGCAATGCATCCTGCTGCAAGAATGCCATCAAATTGATGTCAGGGTAGAACGCGGCTCTGGCGGCATCCACTTCGCTCATGGATGCTTCGATATACCAGTGCGCCTCCTGCAAATCCGGGCGCCGAGCCAGCAGTTCATAACCGAGCGTTGATGGCAACGACGCCTCTGCGTCAGGTAAGGCATGCCGGGCGAGCGTGACTGAAGGGGTATGGGTCAACGCATTCAGACGCGCCTCAATGACCTTCATTTTGCCGTGCACGTCAGCGAGCTGTTCATCGGTTTTGCTGGCATTAATATCCGTTTCAACGCCTTCCACCGAGGAGGTAATGCCGTGCTGATAAAGCTCACGATCGGCACCGATGATATTTTCCTGCTCCCGTTTGATTTGCGCGAGTACGTCACCCACCGCGGCCTCGGTCTGCCAGTCCCAGTACAGCCGCGCGACGCTGCTGGCGAGCAGCTGGCGGGTCTGCTCCAGCTCCGCTTTTTGCGCATTCACCTGACCGATGCGGGCCTCAATTTGGGCGCGGTTTTTACCCCATAAATCCAGATCCCAACCCGCCGTCAGACCAAAGGTGCCGTTGGTGTACCAGGGGCCGGTTGTCCCCGCCGCCGGGTCGGTCAGCGCAAATGGCCCCATCAGCCCCTCTGCCGACATTTTTTGCCGTTCAACATCTGCGGAAAAATCCAGCTGTGGACCCTCAGCAGCGACAGCGGCTTTCGCCTGTGCTTCCGCCAGGGTGATACGCTGACGGGCAATTTGCATATCCGGCGCATCCTCCAGCGCTTTGTCGATCAGCGCGTTGAGCTGGGGGTCGTTAAAGTCTTTCCACCATTCGCTTTTTGGCCAGTCGGCATGACGCAGTTGGGTATTTACAGCTGCGGCGGCGGCTTGCGTTTTTACTGGAGACACCGTGGCATGTTCCGGCGCGCAGGCGGCCAGCATAAAAACAAGAGGAGCACTCAGAGATAAAGTAAGAGAACGTTTCATTACGCCATGAACTCAAAAAAATAAAGGCGCAACTTACGCTTACTGACGTTCCGTTTTTTAGTAACGCGTGGCAATCCGCATATTGTTATACATTTTCATATCCGGAAATTTATTCTCCAAGACAATGATTTAATTTCATGTATTCATGCTAATTATGAATTGGCTGCTACACTTACTTCGACAGACATACGCAGGAGAGGCGAATGAAAATATTATTGTGGGTTATTTTGATTATATTTCTGATAGGGCTGCTGGTGGTAACCGGCGTATTTAAGATGATTTTCTGATTCTGTTGCCCGGCTCCGCGCCGGGCAAACACTTCACACTTCGCTCAGGATTTTGACTGGATCACCCGGGCAATATCCGCAGACGTCTGTAGGGTACGGATCTCCTGAAATAATCCCAGCGCGTCGTCGTACTCTTTACGCAAATAACTCAGCCACTGCTTAATGCGCGCGACGTGATACAAGCCGGTATCGCCCTGCTTTTCCAGCCGCGTGTATTTTTGCAGTAGTTTCACCACATCCGCCCACGGCATCCGCGGCTCATTATATTTCACCACCCGGCTGAGGTTCGGCACGTTCAGCGCACCGCGGCCAATCATCACGGCATTACAGCCGGTCTCTTTGAGGCAGGCCTGCGCGCTCTCATAATCCCAGATTTCGCCGTTGGCAATCACCGGGATCGTAAGCCGTTTGCGGATCTCGCCAATCGCCTGCCAGTTAATGCGCTCGGCTTTATAACCATCCTCTTTGGTTCGCCCGTGCACCACCAGCTCGGTGGCGCCCGCCTGCTGCACCGCGTCAGCAATTTCAAACTGCTTGTCGTCGCTGTCCCATCCCAGACGCACTTTGACCGTCACCGGCAGGTGCGATGGCACCGCCTCACGCATGGCCTTTGCGCCGCGATAAATCAGCTCCGGATCTTTAAGTAGCGTCGCCCCCCCGCCGCTGCCGTTGACCAGCTTTGACGGACAGCCGCAGTTAAGATCGACGCCGTACGAACCAAGCGCTACCGCGCGGGCGGCGTTTTCAGCCAGCCACTCAGGATACTGGCCGAGCAGCTGGACACGCACCAGCGTACCGGACGGGGTACGGCTCTGACGATGCAGTTCCGGGCAGAGACGATAAAATGATTTTTCTGGCAGCAACATATCGACCACGCGCAGAAACTCCGTCACGCAGAGATCGTAATCGTTCACCTCGGTAAGCAGCTCGCGCACGAGAGAGTCGAGCACACCTTCCATCGGGGCCAGTAAAACACGCATTCTGAGTACCTGTGAAAAAAGACGCGCTATAGTAGCTGCTCTCTATGTATGTTGAAAGCCCGGCGTTCCATTGCGGAATGTCTGGTATGCCCAAAATTCATGATGTGATCCGTGGCACATTTTCAGGTTTAATTGTATGATGAATACGTCTCAGCAAGGACTTTCACCATGAGCAAATCACTGAATACTATCTGGCAATACCTTCGCGCCTTCGTCCTCATTTATGCCTGCCTGTACGCCGGCATTTTTATCGCTTCGCTGCTGCCGATTACGATACCCGGCAGCATTATCGGCATGCTGATCCTGTTTGTGCTACTGGCATTACAGGTGCTGCCCGCGAAATGGGTTAATCCGGGGTGCTTCGTTCTCATTCGCTATATGGCCCTGCTTTTTGTGCCTATCGGCGTTGGGGTGATGCAGTATTACGATGTGCTTAAAGCGCAGTTCGGCCCGATTGTGGTCTCCTGCGCCATCAGTACGCTGGTGGTATTCCTGGTCGTCAGCTGGAGTTCACACATTGTGCATGGCGAACGCAAGGTCGTCGGGGAGAGAACAAAAAAATGATGGCGAATATCTGGTGGTCCCTGCCGTTAACCCTGGTGGTGTTCTTTGCTGCGCGTAAGCTTGCGGTGCGTTTCAAAATGCCGTTGCTCAACCCGCTGCTGGTCGCCATGGTGGTGATTATTCCTTTTCTGCTGCTCACCGGCATTCCTTATGAGCGTTACTTCGCCGGGAGCAAGATCCTCAACGATTTGTTGCAGCCTGCCGTGGTGGCGCTGGCGTTTCCTTTATATGAGCAACTGCATCAGATCCGCGCGCGCTGGAAATCCATCATTACCATCTGCTTTGTGGGTAGCCTTGTTGCGATGATCACCGGTACCTCGGTGGCCTTATTGATGGGCGCGTCGCCGCAGATCGCCGCCTCTATCCTGCCTAAATCCGTCACCACGCCGATTGCCATGGCCGTGGGCGGCAGCATCGGGGGCATTCCGGCCATCAGCGCCGTGTGCGTGATTTTCGTCGGTATCCTGGGCGCGGTGTTTGGTCATACGCTGCTGAATATCATGAAAATTCGGACCAAAGCGGCACGCGGTCTGGCGATGGGTACCGCCTCGCACGCGCTGGGCACCGCACGCTGCGCGGAACTGGATTATCAGGAAGGGGCATTCAGCTCGCTGGCGCTGGTGATCTGCGGGATTATCACTTCCCTGGTCGCGCCGTTTATCTTCCCGATTATTCTGGCAGTCATGGGCTAAAATTTGCGATGCGTCGCGCAAATTTCATTTTCATTTCATAAGTTGCACACATAATGAGATTTGGATCACATATAAAGGCCGTACGGCTCCGTACACTACCGATCCATTAACCTTGATGAGGCAACGTCATGCATCCACGTTTTCAAGCTGCTTTCTCTCAGCTTGCAGAGAATTTGCAATCAGCCCTGGCTCCGGTTCTGGCGGATGCGCATTTCCCCGCCCTGCTGACGGCAGATCAGGTCACGGCCCTTAAACAGGCAACGGGGCTGGACGAAGACGCGCTGGCTTTCGCCCTGCTGCCCCTTGCGGCTGCCTGCGCCCGCGCTGACCTTTCCCATTTTAACGTAGGCGCAATTGCGCGCGGCGTGAGCGGAACCTGGTACTTCGGCGGAAACATGGAGTTCATCGGTGCGACCATGCAGCAAACCGTCCACGCGGAGCAGAGCGCCATCAGTCACGCCTGGCTGCGCGGCGAAAAAGCCCTGCGCGCCATCACCGTCAACTATACCCCTTGCGGCCACTGCCGCCAGTTTATGAATGAGCTGAACAGCGGTCTTGAACTGCGTATCAACCTGCCGGGACGCGCACCGCATACGCTGGGTGATTACCTGCCGGATGCTTTCGGCCCGAAAGATCTTGAGATCAAAACCCTGCTGATGGACGAGCAGGACCACGGTTATGCGCTCTCGGGAGATGAGCTGAGCGAAGCGGCCATTGCCGCCGCCAATAAAAGCCACACGCCATACAGCAAATCTCCAAGCGGCGTCGCCCTTCAGTGCCGCGACGGCCGCATCTTCACCGGCAGCTATGCAGAGAACGCCGCATTTAACCCGACGCTGCCTCCGCTCCAGGGTGCCCTGAACCTGCTTAGCCTGAACGGGTATGACTACCCGGATATTCAGCGCGCAATCCTGGCTGAAAAGGCCGATGCGCCGCTGATCCAGTGGGACGCGACCGCAGCCACGCTGAAAGCGCTGGGCTGTTCAACCATCGACCGCGTGCTGCTGGCATAATCTGTTCGGCGGGCAGAGTTGCCCGCCAGTCTGACGAAAAACCCCTCAGTTGAATCGCTGTTTCTTGCGCTAACCAGGCGGGTACAGTAGCCTGAGGGAAATTTCATCATCGGTACGAGCCATCTGCATGTTAAAGCGCGTGTTTTACAGCCTGTCTGTCCTGGTCGGCATACTGCTGTTGATCGTGCTGGGTCTCGACCGCTGGATGAGCTGGAAAACAGCCCCCTACATTTTTGATGACCTACAGGATCTCCCCTACCGTCAGGTTGGTGTGGTGCTTGGCACCGCCAAGTATTACCGCACTGGCGTCATAAATCAGTATTACCGGTATCGTATTCAGGGCGCGCTGAACGCCTATAACAGCGGCAAGGTGAACTATCTGCTGCTGAGCGGCGATAACGCGCTGCAAAGCTATAACGAGCCGGTGACGATGCGCAAAGATCTGATTGCCGCAGGCGTCGACCCGGCCGATATCGTGCTCGACTACGCCGGATTCCGCACGCTTGATTCCATCGTGCGTACCCGCAAGGTGTTCGACACCAATGATTTCATCATCATTACCCAGCGTTTCCACTGCGAGCGGGCGCTGTTTATCGCCCTGCATATGGGCATTCAGGCGCAGTGTTATGCGGTGCCATCGCCAAAGGATATGCTGAGCGTGCGCGTACGTGAGTTTGGCGCTCGTTTTGGCGCGCTGGCTGACCTGTACTTATTCAAACGTGAACCGCGCTTTTTAGGCCCGCTGGTGCCGATCCCAACGATGCACGAAGTGCCGGAGAATGCACAGGGTTACCCGGCGGTAACGCCAGAGCAGTTGCTGGAAATTCAGAAGAAGTAATAACTTTTGTCGGGTGGCGGCTTCGCCTTACCCGACCTACGATCGCGATTTTGTAGGCCCGGTAAGCGTCGCGCCACCAGGCAAAAAAAGGCCCGCTACGTGAGCGGGCCTTTTCATTCTGAAGATCTTACTTCTTACGCGCGTACTTCAGTGAATCCAGCGCAACCGCGAAGATGATGATGGCGCCCTTGATGATGTACTGCCAGTAGGGGTTCACGCCGATGTAGGTCAGGCCGTAGTTGATAACGGTGAAGATGATCACACCGGTCACCACGCCCAGCACGGTACCCACGCCGCCGCTGAAGGAGACGCCGCCAACCACGCAGGCTGCAATCGCATCCAGTTCGTACATAAAGCCGAGGTTGTTGGTTGCAGAGCCGATACGGCCCGCTTCCAGCATCCCGCCGAAGGCGTAGAAGACCCCGGACAGGGCGTAAATCATCAGCAGGTTCAGAGCCACGTTGACCCCGGACACTTTCGCCGCTTCAGGGTTACCGCCGATAGCAAAGATGTTTTTACCGAAGCGGGTTTTGTTCCACAGGATCCAGACGAACGCCACCGCAATCAGCGCATAGAAGGTGATGTAGGAGAGACGGAAGCTGCCCAGCGCAACAAACCCCTGCGTGAAGGTCGAGAAGCCGCTGTCGAAGCCAGAGATTGGAGACGCGCCGACGAAATCGTAGTACAGGGAGTTGATACCATAAACGATGATCATCGTGCCAAGCGTGGTGATGAATGGCGTCACGTTCAGGTAAGCAATGATGATGCCGTTAATCAGGCCAATTACCGCGCCGATGGCGCACACGATCAGGATCACCACGAAAATCGGCATGGTCGCCATCTCCGGGAACACCTTGTTGGCGTTTTCCATCGACTGCAACAGGGTTGCCGCAATGACCGCCGCCAGACCCACCTGGCGCCCTGCCGAAAGGTCAGTCCCTTGGGTAACGATAAGCCCCGCCACGCCAAGCGCGATAATAATACGTACGGAAGACTGGGTCAGAATGTTACTCAAGTTCAGCAGACTTAAGAACGTAGGGTCCTGGAAAATAATAATCGCCAGCAAGACTAAAAGAACAACGTAAATACCGCCTTCTTTCAGATAAGTGAGAAAACTTTTTTTATTTAACGCACTCATGAGGAGCCCCTGATCTTAAAGGTGCAAAGACGCAAGACGCAAAATTTCGTTTTGCGTTGTCGTTTTGGTTTCAACAATACCGGCAACGAGACCATTGCTCATAACCAGAATACGGTCTGTGATCCCTAACAATTCCGGCATTTCGGAAGAAATAATAATGATCCCTTTATCTTTTTTCGCCAGCTCGGCGATCAGCTGGTAAATCTCAAATTTTGCACCCACGTCGATACCGCGCGTAGGTTCATCCAGCATCAGAATTTCAGGCTGGGTTAATAGCCAGCGACCAATAATGACTTTCTGCTGGTTCCCTCCCGAGAGTGAGCCAATTTGCGTGCGGTGGCCCGGCGTTTTCACGCGCATGGAGTCAATCACCCACTGGGTATCGCTCTTCATGCGGGAATTATCCAGCAGCCCGACTTTATTTTTGTAATTGCGAATATTAGAAATTAACGAGTTAAAGTTAATATCCAGATAAGCGTAAATACCGGTGGAACGACGCTCTTCCGTCACCAGCGCAAAGCCATTATTAATGGCTTCGTTGGCGTTGTGGTTGTTGATCTTCTTACCGTGCAGCGTAATGGTGCCTTCGGCTTTCTCACGGATACCAAACAGGGTTTCCACGATATCGGTGCGCTTAGCGCCCACCAGCCCTGCGATGCCAAGGATCTCCCCCTTGTGCAGATCGAAAGAGACATCGCGGATAGACGGCTGACGCAGCGAGGTCAGGTTACGCACCTCCAGAATCACTTCGCCTGGCTTGTTTTCTTTATCCGGGAAGCGCTGGTTCAGAGAACGGCCAACCATCATGGCGATGATCTTGTCCATATCCAGCCCTTCCAGCGGCTGGGTGGCGATCCACTGGCCGTCGCGCAGGATGGTGATTTCATCGCACAGCTGGAAGATCTCTTCCATTTTATGTGAGATATAGACAATGCCGCAGCCGCGATCTTTCAGCTTACGAATAATGGTAAAAAGGTGGTTAACCTCTTTTTCCGTTAATGACGATGTCGGTTCATCCATGATCACGATTTTCGCATCATAGGAGAACGCTTTGGCAATTTCGATCATCTGCATCTGGGAAACGGATAATGTCCCGACGCGTGCGCGCGGGTCGATATCAATATCCAGCTCATCAAAAATGGCTTTGGTGTCGCGATACATTTTATCCTGATCGACAAAGACACCTTTGGTTGGATAACGACCCAACCACATATTATCCATAACTGAACGTTGCAGAACCAGGTTTAATTCCTGGTGTACCATCGAGATACCGTTCTCCAGCGCTTCTTTCGCTGAATGGAAGTCGATCTCTTTTCCCTGAAAAAGAATGCTGCCAGAATCTTTTTGATAGATCCCAAAGAGGCATTTTAATAATGTTGATTTACCCGCACCGTTTTCACCCATTAACGCATGAATAGAGTGTGGACGAACTTTTAAATTAACATTATCGAGCGCCTTAACACCGGGGAATGACTTGTTGACACCGGTCATTTCCAACAAGTATTCACCGGACGACTGAGTAGTTGTGCTGACCATAATTATACCTTGTTGGCCTCGCATATCGCGTTATAAAAGGGCGCAACGAATTGCGCCCAGTGAAGACAATGCAGATAACTTATTTACCGATAAACTCAGCCAGGTTGGACTGGTCTACGCCCACGTAAGGAACGCGAACGATTTTGTTGTCAATTTTCCAGTTAGTCCCGTCAGCGGCGCCTTTACCGTCGGCCAGGTTTTTCGCCAGATCGAAGGTGGCTTTCGCCTGGTTGTTGGCATCGTTCAGCACGGTACCGGCCATAGCGCCAGATTTCACCAGCGCCAGCGCTTCTGGCAGGGCATCCACACCGAATACAGGAATGGCGGATTTGTTGTGGGCTTTCAGCGCTTCTACCGCACCCATTGCCATCGCATCGTTGTTGGCGATGACCACTTCAATTTTGTTGGCGTTCGGACCAGAGAGCCACGCGTCCATCTTATCTTTCGCCTGAGCGGTGTCCCACATTGCGGTGTCTAACGCCAGCTGCTGGGTTTTCAGGCCCTTGTCGTTCAGCTCTTTAATAACGTAGGTGGTACGTGCTTCAGCATCCGGATGGCCCGGTTCGCCTTTCAGCAGAACGAACTGAATCTGACCATCTTTGTTCAGATCCCAGTTCGGGTTCGCCGCCCAGTGTTTCGCAATCAGATCGCCCTGGATAATCCCGGACTCTTTGGAGTCGGTACCCACGTAATACGCTTTGTCGTAGCTGTCCAGCGCCTTACGGGAAGGTTCTTTGTTGAAGAAGACAATTGGCACGTTCTGGCCGCGCGCTTTCTCGATCACCGTGCCTGCCGCAGCCGGGTCAACCAGGTTAATAGCCAGCGCTTTCACGCCTTTTGCCAGAAGAACGTCAATCTGATCGTTCTGTTTGGACTGGTCATTCTGGGAGTCATTCATCAGCAGCTGCACGTCTGGCGCTGATTTAGCATCTTTTTCAATTGCTTTACGCACAACGGACATGAAGTTGTCGTCGTATTTATAGATAGTCACGCCAATACGGGTATCCGCTGCGTGCGCTGCTGCGCCAAAAAGCATGCTTGCCATGACAGCAGACAGAGTCAACACCTTCTTATTCATGGTATCTCCGGTTTTTTTTATGCAGGGTAGTTCTTGTGAAAAACGGTCGGCGGGCAGAAGTTAATAAAACGTTACTGATCGCCGAAGTTCACTTATAAAATGTCCAGCTTCCGTGTTCGGTAACGCTCCAGAAATGCGTTTTATTCGTTGTTTGAGGCATGCTGGTAACGGTAAAAGTGAATAATCACCGTTACATTGTGTTTCAGCCCCTAAAACGCTGACATCATAGACAGCGGCTTGTTAAGATACTGTGAATTTACTCACAGATTGAAAACGGTTACATCACGTGATGTTATCAGTTAGTGATCGGAGCCACAGTTTGTCGGATAGCGACCGAATGGCGGCGTACTAAAGTCGGCATAAAACAATGCGTTGCGTCAGGATCTAACAGCCCTGCCGCCCCCTGTAACGCCAGCTCTGTCGCCAGTTTCGCCATCGACGCAATGGGGTAACGCACCGTTGTCAGCTGCGGATCGGTGTAACGGGCAATCGGGATATCGTCAAAGCCGATCAGCGATAAATGCTGTGGCACCGCAATGCCGTTGTCTTTCAGCGCGGTAAGCGCACCTGCCGCCATGCTGTCGTTATAGGCAAACACGGCCGTCAGCTGAAGATTACGCCCCAGCAGTTCCACCATTGCCGCTTCACCGCCCTGCATGTCCGGCGAACCGGTACCTACCCAGCTTTCCAGCGGCGCAATGCCCTGCTCTTTCAGGGCGTTTTGCCAGCCCTCGCGGCGCATCATGTCGTCTTCAATACCGTGGCTGGAGGCCAGATAACCAATGCGCTGATGGCCGTTGCTGATGAGCATCCGCGTCGCCATCATCGCGCCGCTGATGTTATCCAGACCGACGCAGCGGTGCGCGTAGCCGGGGACGATACGATTGATAAGCACCATGCCGGGGATTTGCTCCATAAACCCGGCCAGCTCTTCATCGCTCAGGGCTTTAGAGTGCACAATCAGGGCGTTACAGCGCTGGCGGATCAGTACCTCAATGGCATAACGCTCTTTTTCAGCCTCGTGATAGCTGTTGCCAATCAACACATATTTCTGGTGCTGCTGGGCAACGACGTCCACCGCTTTGACCAGCGCGCCGAAGAAGGCGTCAGACACGTCCATCACCACTACGCCAATGGTATCGCTGACCTGCGTCGCCAGCGCCTGGGCATTAGCGTTTGGCCGGTACCCCAGTTGGGTCACGGCTTTCATTACGGTTTCACGCGTTTCAGGGCTGACCAGCGCACTGTTGTTCAGCACGCGGGAGACAGTAGCAACAGAAACACCCGCCTGGCGGGCGACGTCACGAATGGTGATCATATTCACCACCCTTTAAAGGATTGCAGCAACTCACAGACACCCCCTGTGTTTAGCAAGGTGGCTATTCTGGCAGCGAGAGAGAGGAGACTACGTGAAGAAGCTCACACAGATGAAAACGCTTACATCCGTTTTGTTAATGATTGTGATCCAGATCGTTATCTGGATGTATTACGCAATGACACGCCCGAAGCACGGGCGGTTAACCGTCGCCATGCCCATTCCAGCGGGCCCTGGCGGAAAAAACGCAGCCAGACAACCGAAAACACCACGTTAACAATCCAGACCGGAATAACAAACGCCAGCAGCGTCAGGCGGTCGAATTTCATAAACAGGCCGAATCGGTAGAAAAGCGTGGTGCATATCAGCGTTTGCAGGATGTAATTGCTTAACGCCATCCGCCCAACGCAGGCCACCGCACTGACGATCCACAGGCGGGAAAGCTGGAGCCAGAAGCCGTAGATCAGCGCCGCATAGCCAATAGTCTGGAACGGCGCGCTCAGTTCGCGCGGCACCTGCAACAGGAATGCACACCAGCGGTAATCCCACTGAAGATGCCACTGCATCATCACCGCCGGGAGGTTGATGATCACGCCGAGCAGCACCAGCCCTGCTCCCGTACGACGATAGTGTCGCAGGCTAAATTCCCCTTTCAGCCAGCCGGTGCGCATCAGGGCTGCGCCCATCAGCATCATCCCCGCCAGTTGCCAGCCGTATTGCGCGCCCAGCGCCAGCAGATTATCGCCGAGCATATCGGCCCGGTTGCCTATCGCTTCCATGCCGCCTTTCAGCTTCCAGAACTGCTCATATTGCAGGTTGGCCGCATCCGGGATCCATGAACGACTGGTGGAAGCATCGGCAATCATGCCAAGCAGCAATAACACGGCCAGTCCCATGACATAGAGCATCACGCCGGTATTAAACAGGCTTTTCACTCCGGGCGCGTCGCGGATCAGCCGCCAGCAAATCAGCCCCACCAGACCATACGCGAGCAGAATATCGCCGTCCCAGAACAGCAGCCCGTGAATAAAACCGAGGATAACCAGCAGCGTTAAACGCGACTGGATCCAGCGCGTACCGCGTTTGAGGAGAAGCTGAAGTCCCGCGCCAAACAGAAGCGCAAAGAGGGTCAGGAATTTAACCTGTGCAAAGAGATCGAGGATTGCCCACGTCCAGGCGTCGCTGCGCGTGATGTCGCCATACCACGCAGGATTCAGATAAGCGGCCTTCGGCAGACCGAAGGCGCTGATATTCAGCAGCAGGATACCGAGAATGGCGACGCCGCGAACAAAATCGAGCGTGACGTTTCGCTCCATGGTCCCTGCCCTGTCTGATTAGTTGTGGTGACGCACGGCGCGCAGGAACTCCTGGCGGGTGTTCTGGCTCGATTTGAACAGGCCACCCAGCGAAGTGGTGGTGGTTGCGCTGGTTGCATCACGCACGCCGCGCGCTTTCACGCAGTAGTGCACCGCGTCGATAGACACCGCCACGTTGTTAGTACCCAACAGAGTTTGCAGTGCGGTCAGGATCTGCTGCGTCAGACGCTCCTGCACCTGCGGACGCTGGGCAAAGAACTGCACGATGCGGTTGATCTTGGACAGGCCAATGACCGTATCTTTTGGAATATAGGCCACCGTCGCTTTACCATCGATGGTCACAAAGTGATGCTCGCAGGTGCTGGTCAGCGTGATATCGCGTACCGTCACCATCTCATCGACCTTCATCTTATTTTCAATGACGGTGATTTTCGGGAAGTTCGCGTAATCCAGGCCGGAGAAAATTTCGTCGACGTACATCTTCGCGATGCGGTGCGGCGTCTCCATCAGGCTGTCGTCGCTCAGATCGAGATTCAGCAGTTGCATGATCTCCGTCATATGGCCGGCGATCAGACTCTTGCGGGTATCATTGTCCAGCTCCTGCACGGGCGGGCGCAATGGCGTTTCAAGACCGCGCGCAACCAGCGCTTCATGGACAAGGGCTGCTTCTTTACTGAGTGATGACATTCTTTTCTCCTGCAGGTGTGGCGTCTTTTGCCCTCGTTGTGGCAAAAGTGTGCGCTCATTGTGCGTGAGGCGACGCACATAATCCAGTATTCACGACGATAATTATTGCAATTGCTGTTGCCTTTCAGCCTGACGGTTCCAGACTAACGCTCCGCCAACGAACAGCGCGATCCCCGCCAGCCCCAGCGCAGGTTCCAGCCGATGCGTGAGCCAGGTCGACAGTGCCGACGTGACCGGACCCACCAGCTGACCAATGGCATACCCGGTGGTGAGCAGTCCCGCCATATAACGCGTGTGGTCTGGCGCCAGCTCGCGACCGTACAAAAGAGAGAGCTGCACGGCGCAGAGGAACCCGCCGCCCACCAGCAGCCCACCCGTCAACAAGCCGCCTATGCCCGGCAGCAGCCAGGCCGCCAGCACGCCAATCCCCTGTAACCACAGAACAATCGCCAGCCTGCGGTTAGCGCTTGATGTATGCCGCAGGGCAATGCTGAGCGCAATTCCCACCACCGAGGCGGCGCCAAATATCGGCCAGACAAACTGGGCAAACAGGCTGCCAGGAAAACGCACCGCCGCCATTTGCGATAAAAAGGTCGCCGGGAGGATATAGCCGAACCCTGCCAGGCTGTAGCTCCAGACCAGACGCTTGAGATCTGCGGTCAGCAGCAGCGGTTCAGGCGCGGTACCGGGCCGATGGAGCTGCCCGGACCGCGGCAGGTAGCGCGCCACCAGCACAATCAGCACCAGCGCCAGTACGCCGTAGATTTGCCATGCCGCCCCGGCGGACAAGGATTTCGCCTGAATATAGACCGCCAGCAGGCCGCTCAGGGCGATGCCGGCCCCGGGTCCGGCAAAGACGGCCGCACTGAGTCCCGGTTTGCCCAGCTGCCCCAGCCGCTCGTTGGTCCAGGCGGCAATCAGCACCATCGACCAGCCGCTCATGCAGCCGATCACAAAGCGCAGCAGACCGTGAACAACGGCATTATCTGCCGCCGCGGAGAGCAGCGTTAGCGCCACCGCACCGGTGATGCCAAGCCAGAGACGCGTTTCAACGAAGCGATGGGCGCGCATGGCATCCCATGCCCCCACCAGATAGCCCATATAGTTCATTGCCGCCACCAGCCCCGCGCTGGTAAGCGTGAGTTGCCCGGCGGCTATCATCAGCGGCACCTGAGGCGTGAAGGCGAAGCGCCCTATCCCCATCGCCACGACCAGAACCACAAATCCGCTGAGCGCGATACGCAGCGCCATGATCGCTCCAATTGTTAAAGAAAAGTAAATTTATGATGCAACATCTCGCCGTCCTGCGAAAGTGAAAGTTGCTCACAGGTCAATGAAAACTCTGTATTATGCGTTTTATGAATCGTCTTACCTTTAAGGAGCCCTGCATGGAACTGCTCGAAGAGCATCGTTGTTTTGAAGGTCGACAGCAGCGCTGGCGGCACGACTCCACCACGCTGAATTGTGCTATGACGTTCAGCATTTTCCTGCCCCCTGCGGACAATCCACCGGTGCTGTACTGGCTTTCAGGCCTGACCTGCAACGACGAAAACTTCACCACCAAAGCGGGTGCCCAGCGTATTGCCGCCGAACTGGGCATAGCGCTGGTGATGCCAGATACCAGCCCGCGTGGCGATGACGTGGCCGACGATGCCGGATACGATTTGGGTAAAGGCGCCGGGTTCTATCTCAACGCCACGGAACAACCGTGGGCGAGCCATTACCGCATGTATGACTACATTCGCGATGAACTGCCTGCCCTGGTGCACTCTCAGTTCGCGGTCAGCGAGCGCTGCGCGATAAGCGGACATTCGATGGGGGGCCACGGGGCGCTGATAATGGCGCTGAAAAATCCGGGGAAATACACCAGCGTGTCCGCATTTGCGCCGATTGTGAACCCAACGCAGGTGCCGTGGGGGCAAAAAGCCTTTACGCACTATCTGGGTGAAGAAGCAGAAAAATGGCAGGAATGGGACAGCTGCGCGTTGATGCTGGCGAGCGATTCGGTGAATGCGATCCCAATGCTTATCGATCAGGGCGATGCGGATCAGTTCCTCGCCGGACAACTACAGCCTGCGGTGCTGGCGGAAGCCGCGCGCCAGAAGGACTGGCCGCTAACTCTGCGCATTCAGCCGGGATACGACCACAGCTATTACTTCATGGCGTCCTTTATTGAGGATCATCTCCGCTTCCATGCGGAGCATCTGTTCAGGTAAGTTCCGCCTTTTGCCCGGTAGCGCCTCCTGCCTACCGGGTCTTTCCCCTCCCCCTCTTTACATACTTCTATCCGCTTGAATCCAGCCTGATTTCTGTTGCCGACCCCCAAACACAAATGATTTCAATTATCATTTGTGTTTACAATTCTACATTCTTTTGTACAATTCGAGGCTCTTCTCCATCTCAAAGAGTTCTTACAAGACAAAAACATACAGTTCTCAGGGTTATCCCGATGGAGTTTTATTCATTTTTATACGGAATGTACAAATGACAATACCGCGCATTAAGCTCCTGGCCGTCGCCATTGGCGCTGCCACATGTTCCCCCTTCGTTCACGCAGCCGATCAGGACACCGTTGTCGTCACCGCGACGGGTTTTGAACAAAAGATCCAGAATGCCCCCGCCTCCATCTCTGTGATTTCAAAACAGCAGATTGAAGATAAAGCCTACCGTGATGTTACCGATGCCCTGAGAGACGTCCCGGGCGTTGTCGTCACTGGCGGCGGGAGCAGCAGTGATATCAGTATTCGCGGCATGGCCTCTCAGTACACCCTGTTCCTGGTGAACGGCAAACGCGTCAGTACGCGAAGCACTCGCCCCAACAGCGACAACTCGGGTATTGAACAAGGCTGGCTGCCGCCGCTGGAGTCCATTGAGCGCATCGAGGTCATCCGCGGCCCGATGTCCTCGCTTTACGGCTCCGATGCTATGGGTGGCGTAATTAACGTCATTACCAAAAAAGTCTCGAACACTAAAGCCTGGACCGGTTCGTTGCATGGCGATGCGACCTTCCAGGAAAACAATGATTCCGGCGATATCTTCCAGACCAACGCCTACGCTTCTGGTCCCCTGATCGACGGACTGCTGGGCGCAAAAGTGACGGGGCTGTTGTCACGCCGCGCAGAAGATAAAATCGTGAACGGCTATAACGAGCAGAAAATGCGTAACGGTGGCATTACGCTGAACTTCACGCCGGACGAGAAGAACGATTTCGACCTCGACTTTGCTCGCGAGCTTCAGGACAGAAACAGCACCCCGGGGATGTCGAAAGCGGCTGAAACCTGCCGGGGAACAACCTGTACGCCAAATACCAAAAGCGACTCGCGCTATGAGCACACGACCTACTCCTTAACGCACAGCGGGTATTACGACGACTTCAATACCACCAGCTATATCCAGCAGGAAGAGACCAATAATCCAGGTCGCAAAATGCGCTCCTATAACACCACCTTCAACAACCAGAACCAGATTTTCCTCGGCGATCATACGTTGACCCTCGGCGGGCAGTATCGTTATGAGAAACTGCGCGACAAGGGTAATCAGCTGGAAGCTGCTGACGGCCTGAACAAACTGACGCGCTGGAGCTGGGCCCTGTTTGCCGAAGATGAATGGGCAATGACGGAAAGCTTTACGTTGACCGGCGGCCTGCGTATGGACAAAGACCAAAACTACGGTACTAACTGGACGCCGCGCGGTTACGGCGTATGGCACCTGGCCGATCAGTGGACGTTAAAAGGCGGGGTTTCGGCTGGCTATCGTGCGCCGGATCTGCGTCAGTCGTCTGCCAGCTGGGGCCAGGTAACGGGTGGCGGCCGTCTTGACGGTATCATCGTTGGCAACCCGGATCTGAAACCAGAGAAGAGTCTGAGCGAAGAGCTCGCCCTGCTCTGGGATAACAACGATAACCTGAATGCCGGCGTAACGCTGTTTAATACCGACTTCAAGGACAAGATTACGGAAGTTCGCCGCTGTAACAGCAGCGCCGATCCCGCCTGTACGATTGGCGATCACAGCTATGATTTCGTCAGCGATCGCGTCAACGTGGACAAAGCCAACATGCGCGGTGTGGAGTCCTCCTTCGGGTGGAAAATCACGCGCGATGTGAACTGGACTGCAAACTACACCTATACGGAGTCCGAGCAGAAGAGCGGCCAGTTCTCCGGCAAGCCACTGAACAAAATGCCGAAACACATGTTCAACACTACCCTGGACTGGCAGGCGACGCCAGATGTCGGATTCTGGAGCCGTCTGAACCTGCGCGGTAAAACGTCTGAGTACCTGAGCCGCACGTCAATGTCCCAGGGTACGCCGTCCTACACTCAGGTTGATGTCGGTATGCGCTACAACGCCAACAAAAACCTGCTGGTTACTGCCGGTGTGTATAACGTGCTCGATAAGCAGATTGATTACGATACGTATGACACCGTGCTGGATGGCCGTCGCTATACCGTCGGCATGACCTACAGCTTCTGATCTGCCCATAAAAAAGCCCGCTCAACTGAGCGGGCTAAAAGAGAGGAAATGCGGTTATTGTTTAAATCGTTCCGGGAAATCCATTTCACTGTAGCGAACGAAGCGTGTTCCTTTCGTCAGTTTGTAGCCAAACCAGATGATCAGGAACAGCGGAATGCCAATATAGGTGGCCGTGACGGCGCCCCAGTCAATGGTGTCCGCAAGGAAGGCCTCATAGTTCTGACCCAGGGTAATAATCAGGCACAGAACGAAGGCGAAGATCGGCCCCAGCGGGAAGAACCCTGACCGGTACGGCAGATTATTCAGATCATGACCCTGCTTGACGTACCCGCGACGGAAACGGTAGTGGCTGATGGCAATGCCCAGCCAGGCAATGAAGCCCGTCATACCAGAGGTGTTAAGCAGCCACAGGTAGACCGTCTGATTGCCGAACATGGAGGTCAGGAAACAGAGACCCGCAATCACCGTGGTCGCATACAGCGCGTTGCGCGGCACGCCACCGCGAGACAGTTTCGAGAAAATACGCGGCGCTTTACCGTCGCAGGCCAGGGTGTAGAGCATGCGGGTGGAGGCGTACATCCCGGAGTTACCCGCAGACAGTACCGCCGTCAGGATCACCGCGTTCATCACCGCCGCGGCAGAGAGCAGACCCGCGTGCTGGAAGACTAGCGTGAACGGGCTGACGCTGATGTCTTTCACATCATTACGCAGCAGGCTTGGGTCGGTATACGGAATGATCAGGCTGATAATCAGGATCGCGAACACATAGAACAGCAGGATACGCCAGAACACCTGACGCACCGCGCGCGGAATGTTCTTCTCCGGGTTTTCGGATTCACCGGCCGCGATACCAATCAGCTCGGTACCCTGGAAGGAGAAGCCGACAATCATCGCCACGCCAATCATCGCCGAGAAGCCCCCGGCAAACGGCGCATCGCCTATAGTCCAGTTACTCCAGCCCGCCGGTTCAGCCCCTTTGAAAATACCAACGATCATCGCCACACCGACGACGATAAAGATGATGACGGTTGCCACTTTAATCAAAGAGAACCAGTATTCCGCTTCGCCAAAGCCGCGCACGGAGATGTAGTTCAGCAGGAAGATGACCGCCAGGAACAGGGCGCTCCAGATCCAGCCTGGCGTGTCCGGGAACCACCAGGTCATCACCAGCTGTGCGGCGACGAGGTCAACGGCGATGGTCACCGCCCAGTTGTACCAGTAGTTCCAGCCCAGCGCGAAGCCGAAGCCTTCCTCAACGTATTTTTGTCCGTAGGTCGAAAAGGAACCAGACACCGGCATGTATGCCGCCAGTTCACCCAGGCTGGTCATCAGGAAGTAGACCATCAGGCCAATCAGGATATAAGAGAATAGTGCCCCACCCGGGCCGGCTGCCGAAATTGTTGCGCCAGAGGCAACGAAAAGACCCGTACCGATGGAGCCGCCAATGGCGATCATCGTCAGGTGACGCGCCTTAAGTGCGCGACGTAGCGCGGGCGCTTCTGTGGTTTTAGTTTCTGAAACCATGTGAAAATGCTGTCCATTCAATAAATGAGGCGCGATTGTAGCAGACGATCTGCGTTGCTTCCGGCAGAAATGCTCAGTTATAAGAGAGCTTCATGACTCGGCCAGGATTATAAGTAAAGCATAATTTTTCCCTCTCCCCTTTGGGGAGAGGGCCAGGGTGAGGGGAGCTTTTACATCTCGCAGTAACGCAGAAAACGCTGGAGCGAACTGGAAAGGTGTTTCTGACGATGATGGATGCACCACAGCGTGCGCACCAGCTTCGGCAGCGGAACGGGGATCTCAACCAGAGAGCCGGTCTCCAGCTGTTCGGCAATCACCCGTCGGGAAAGACAGCTAATGCCCAGGCCATGACGCACCGCATGCTTAATCGCCTCGGAGTTACCTAACTCCATCCCTAACTGGAACTGCGGCAGATGGGACAGCAGCAGATAATCGACAATCTCACGCGTGCCGGAGCCCTGCTCTCGCAGGATCCACTGCGCCTGCGCCAGACGCTCCAGCGTCACCTCGCCCTGGAGTAAAGAAGAGGCCGGGGAGGCAAACACCACCAGCTCATCCTCCAGCCAGGGTTCCGCAATGATATCCACGTTGTGGCACGGCCCTTCGATAAGCCCGATGTCCACGCGGAAATCGATCACCGCGTTGATCACGTCCTGGCTGTTGCCGACGCTCATTTCCAGCGGCAGGGTCGGAAAATCCCGGCGGTAGCGGGCAATCACTTCCGGCAGGATGTAGTTACCGATCGTGCTGCTGGCGTAGACGCGAATAGCGCCGTTGTCCTCGCGGAACAGCTGTTCGATCTCCGTTGCCTGCTCCAGCAAGGCCAGGGCACGCGGGTACAGCAGGCGGCCATGTTCGTTCACCACCAGCCGCTTTCCTACCCTGTCGAAAAGCTGAACGCCCAGTTGCCCTTCAAGATCGGTCAAGGCCGCGCTAACGGCGGACTGCGAGAGCGCCAGCATTTGTGACGCCTGGGTTGTCGAGCCGCTTTTCAGCACCTCGGCAAAAACTTCCAGCTGACGCAATGTAATGTGCATGGTTGCTTACCACTTATAAAGATTGATTATAAATATATAATCAATTTTATTTTTAAGCCAGAGCGCCGTAACCTTTAGCCAGACAAAGGAGAAGGTTATGTCAGAAATCACCTTACAACATCATCGTACAGTGTGGCACTTCGTGCCGGGTCTCGCGCTCAGCGCCGTGGTTACCGGCGTGGCTTTATGGGGCGGGAGTATACCGGCGGTTGCCGGCGCAGGGTTCAGCGCCCTGACGCTGGCCATTCTGCTTGGCATGGTGGTCGGGAACACCGTTTATCCACACATATGGAAATCCTGCGACGGCGGCGTGCTTTTCGCCAAGCAGCATTTATTACGTCTCGGGATCATCCTTTATGGCTTCCGTCTCACCTTTTCGCAGATTGCGGATGTCGGTGTCAGCGGGATTGCCATTGACGTCCTGACCCTTTCGAGCACCTTTTTACTGGCGTGCTTTATCGGCCAGAAGATCTTTGGGCTGGACAAACAGACCAGCTGGCTGATCGGTGCGGGTAGCAGCATCTGCGGCGCGGCGGCGGTACTGGCAACAGAACCCGTCGTTAAAGCCGAAGCCAGTAAAGTCACGGTTGCCGTCGCGACGGTAGTTATCTTCGGTACGCTGGCGATCTTCCTGTATCCGGCCATGTATCCGCTGGTGGCGCACTGGTTTAGTCCGGAAACCTACGGCATTTATATCGGCTCAACCATGCACGAAGTGGCGCAGGTGGTGGCGGCAGGTCACGCCATTAACCCGGAAGCGGAAAACGCGGCGGTCATCGCCAAAATGCTGCGCGTGATGATGCTGGCCCCGTTCCTGATTTTCCTCGCGGCGCGGGTTAAACAGCTTGCTCCGGCAGGCGGCAGCGAGAAAAGCAAAATCACCATTCCGTGGTTTGCGATCCTGTTCATCTTGGTCGCTGTCTTCAACTCTTTCCACCTGCTGCCAAAAGCGATGGTGGATATGCTGGTGACGCTGGATACGGTCCTGCTGGCGATGGCGATGGCGGCGCTGGGCGTCACCACACACGTCAGCGCGCTGAAAAAAGCCGGCGCGAAACCGCTGCTGATGGCGCTGGTGCTGTTCATCTGGCTAATCGTTGGCGGTGGTGCGATTAACCTTGCGGTACACAGCCTGTTGGCATAAACCATCTCGTCCTTCTCCTGTTAACCCGCTATCATAGGCATTTCGGGTTAACAGGAGTCTTTTTATGAAATATGTTGGAGCGCACGTCAGCGCTGCCGGTGGCCTTGCGAATGCCGCCATTCGCGCCGCCGAAATCGAGGCGACCGCTTTCGCCCTGTTCACCAAAAACCAGCGCCAGTGGCGCGCCGCAGCGCTCACCGCTGAAGTGATTGATGATTTCAAAGCCGCCTGTGAGAAATACCACTATGGGCCTGGCCAAATCCTCCCCCATGACAGCTACCTCATTAACCTCGGTCACCCGGTTGCCGAGGCGCTGGAAAAATCCCGCGAAGCGTTCCTGGATGAGGTTCAGCGCTGTGAACAGCTGGGGCTGACGCTGCTGAACTTCCATCCCGGCAGCCATCTGATGCAGATTGACGAAGACGCCTGTCTGGCGCGCATCGCCGAGTCCATCAACATGACGCTGGATAAAACCCAGGGCGTGACGGCGGTGATTGAGAATACCGCCGGTCAGGGCAGCAACCTCGGCTTTAAGTTTGAGCATCTGGCGGCGATCATCGACGGCGTGGAAGATAAATCCCGCGTGGGGGTGTGCATCGATACCTGTCACGCCTTTGCCGCCGGCTATGACCTGCGCACAACCGAGGCCACGAAAAATACCTTCGAGGAGTTCGAGCGTATTGTCGGTTTTAAATACCTTCGCGGTATGCACTTAAACGATGCGAAAAGCGCGTTCGGCAGCCGCGTTGACCGCCACCACAGCCTGGGCGAAGGCAACATCGGCCATGATGCGTTCCGCTTTATCATGCAGGACGCCCGCTTCGACGGTATTCCGATGGTGCTCGAAACCATTAACCCGGATATCTGGGCGGAAGAGATTGCCTGGCTGAAGGCGCAGCAAACCGCTGAACAGGCGGCATAAAAAAAGCCGGGCTGCTTACGCACCCGGCTTTTTTTGTAGGTCGGGTAAGGCGAAGCCGCCACCCGACACCTCTTTTAGGCTGCTTTTGCGACCACTTCCGCTTCCGGGCGCTTCAGCACCGCGTAAGACAGGCCTGCCACCAGCGTACCGGCAACAATGGCCAGCAGATAACCCAGCACCGGCGTGATGGCGCCAGGGATGAGCAGGACGAACAGACCGCCGTGCGGCGCCATCAGTTTCGCACCTACCGCCATGGAGATAGCCCCCGTCACCGCACCACCCATGATACAGCACGGCAGAACACGCATTGGATCGCGTGCCGCAAACGGGATTGCGCCTTCGGTGATGAAGCACAGGCCCAGCACCAGCGCCGCTTTACCGCCTTCCTGCTGCGCTTTATCGAACTTACGGCGGGCAATAATCGTCGCCAGACCGAGCGCCAGCGGAGGCACCATACCGGCCGCCATGATCGCCGCCATCGGCGCGTAGGTCTGGGTACTCAGCAGGCCAACGCCAAACGCATATGCCGCTTTGTTCACCGGACCACCCATGTCGGTACACATCATACCGCCGAGGATTGCGCCCAGCAGCACCGCGTTCGCCGTCCCCATGGTTTGCAGCCAGTGGGTCAGACCTTCCAGAATGCCCGCGACCGGCTTACCAATCAGGTAAATCATCGCCAGACCGACCACCAGGCTGGAAATCAGCGGAATGATCAGGATAGGTTTCAGCGCCTCCATACTCTGCGGTAGCTTCAGCTTCGAGCTGATCAGCTTCGCCACATAACCGGCGAGGAAACCGGCAATGATACCGCCGATAAAGCCAGAACCGGTGCTCACGGCGAGCATACCGCCGATAAGACCCGGCGTCAGACCCGGACGGTCAGCAATGGAGAAGGCGATAAAGCCCGCCAGCACCGGCACCATCAACGCAAACGCGGAGCCGCCGCCAATCTGCATCAACGCGGCCGCCAGTGTGCCCGGCTCTTTAAACGCCTCGATACCAAAGGCGAAGGAGAGCGCAATACACAGGCCGCCCGCCACCACCATCGGCAGCATGTAGGACACGCCGGTCAGCAGGTGACGATACGCGCCCGCAGACTCTTTTTTCCCTTCGGTCGCAGTTTTAGCCGCACTGGTTGCCTGATACGGTTTGGCTTCTGCCAGCGCCTTATCAAACTCCTGCGCGGTCTTCTTCAGCGCCAGGCCGGTAGAGGTACGGTACATCGGCTTGCCGGCAAACTTCGCCAGATCCACTTCGATATCCGCCGCCACAATCACCAGATCGGCTTCCGCCACCTCTTCCGGCGTGATGGCATTGCCCGCACCAACAGAGCCGCGGGTTTCAACCTTCACCCACCAGCCACGTTTTTTCGCTTCGGTTTCAATGGCTTCAGCCGCCATAAAGGTGTGCGCCACACCTGTCGGGCAGGCCGTTACCGCAACAATGCGTTTCGGCCCAGCGGCGGCAACCGGCGCCGCCTCAACAGGTGCGCTGTAAACCGTCGCATGACCTTTTGCTTCGCTCAGAAACAGTTCAGGATGTGCCACCGCGCGATTAATATCACCTAGCCACACTTTTTTACCGTTCAGGGCGCTGTCCGCGGGGATTTTGTCGCCCAGAACAATCGCCATTTCAGCATCACCCGGGTTATCAATGATATCCAGGTGCGCTTTTTGTGCCGCCGCGCCCAGCAGGGTCTTCGCCATATAGGCACGAGCCTGTCCGAGACCGGAGTCAATGATCAGCAGCGTTTTCATTATTCCTCTCCTGCTGTTAGTTAAAAGGTTTTAAGTCAACGCGCGCCATCATCGCGGCTAACTGGGTACGATCGGTAATACCGACATTGCTCTGGCTCACGGCCAGGGCCGCAACGGCGGTAGCAAGACGTAAGGTATGTTCACTGGATTCGCGCATCAGCAGACCGTAGATCAGGCCGCCAACCATCGAATCCCCGGCACCCACGGTGCTGACCACCTCCATTGAAGGCGGTTTGGCAATCCATTCCCCGGAGGCGTTCACCCACAGGGCACCTTCTGCACCCAGCGAAATCACCACGTGAGCGATACCCTGCTCGCGCAGCGCATGGGCAGCGTCAATCACATCCTTTAATTCTGGCAGCTTACGGCCCGCCCAGATCTCCAGTTCGCGGCGGTTAGGCTTAACCAGCCATGGCGAGGCTTTCAGACCGGCGACCAGCGCGTCGCGGCTGCTGTCGAAAATAATGCACGGGCACTGGCTGCGCAGGCGCGTCATCCAGTCGGTGAACGCTTCCGGGCTGACGCCGGACGGCAGACTGCCGCTGACGCACACCATGTCAAACTGGCCCAGCCAGCTCAGGGAATCGGCAACAAAGCGCTCCCAGTCAGCCGGGGTCACTTCGAAGCCGGAGAAGTTCAGATCGGTCACTTCACCGTCTTTCTCGGTCAGCTTAACGTTGATGCGGGTACGGCCCTGCACAACCTGAAAACGGTTAGCGATGCCCAGTTCACTGAACAACTGCTGAAAACCATCCTGGTTGTCTTTACCGAGGAAGCCGCCTACGGTGACGTCGATGCCGAGATCTTTCAGCACCTTCGCCACGTTAATCCCTTTTCCTGCGGCATGCAGGCCGGTCGTCCGCACCAGGTTGACTTCGCCACGCTCAATTTCCGGGCAGAAGCCCACCAGATCGTAAGCCGGGTTCAGCGTAATGGTCGCAACACGTCTGCTCATTATGCGCCCTCCCCCAGACCGGCCGCGATGGCGTCGCCAATCGCTTTCAGCGCCTGTTCAGCATCCGCACCCTGCGCGGTAAAGCGCAGACGATGGCCTTTCTTCACGCCCAGCGCGACAACTTTCATCAGGCTGCGCCCGTTGGCTGGTTTACCCGAACCGTCCAGATTGGTCACGGTGATCTCACTTGCAAATTGTTTAATGGTATTCACCAGCATGGTGCCCGGACGGGCATGCAGGCCGTGTTCGTTACGCACCACGTACTCTGCGCTCAGCAGGTCATCCGTCAGCGCATCGTCGCTGGTCAGCAGGGCCAGCACCGTCGCCGCGTCTGCGTTCAGCAGTTTTTCAGCTTTATTGTTCAGCAGCAGTTCGCCCAGACGCTTCAGCACGGATACCGGCTGATCGTCCGCCATGGCGACCGTTACCAGCATCGCGGCGCGTTCGCCGTCTGTCTCAAAGGCAACCGCAGCACGGCTGACCGCGATAGCGCTACGCAGGTTGCCTTCAGCACTGTCGTTCAGCCAGATGCCCTGACCCAGGTTTAATGGCTTATCATTGATGGCGCACGTCACAAAAGTGGTATCTGCCGCTCCCACTTCTTTCAGGCGGGCCGCGTTCAGCGCCTGGAGCGTCAGCAAATCGGACGCAACGACGTCCAGCGTCAGGGTTTCATTATCCAGCTTCAGCGCTTCGCTCTGTTTTTCGCCCATCAGCAGGGCACGCAGCTCTTCAGCAGTGGTGGCGGATTTAAGCTGTTCCGCGACGGCATCATCACTCAGCACGTGCGTCAGCTGACGCAGCAGGCCCAGGTGTTCGTCACCGCTGGCCGCGATGCCAATCGCCACGTAAGCCACCTGACCCTCGCCCCACAGCACGCCCTGCGGGAACTGGAAGACCTGCACGCCGGTTTTCAGCACCTGATCGCGGGTGTCCGTGGTGCCGTGCGGAATTGCAATACCGTTACCGAGGAAGGTGGAGGTCTGCTGTTCACGCGCCAGCATGCCGTTGACGTAGCCGTCAGCCACGTTGCCAGCCTGCACGAGCGCAGCGGCGACCTGGCGAATAGCCTCTTCTTTATTCCCGGCCTGTTCGCCCGGGTGAATATCCTGAACAGATAACTGGAACATGATTCTCCTCTCCTGCTGAAATTGAATCGTTTCAGCTTAACTGAGAAACCAGGCGCTAACCTGCTTCTTCAGGACAGGCAAGATAGCGCTGAAACGTTTCAAGAAGTCTTGTCTTTTCTACAAAAGGTTGCAAGAAAAGTTACATTTCTTGTTGCAGAATTTAGAAGTGCAGCACATTTCTTCTTCAGTCGGGAGGTTTTTGCTGATGTTCAGCAAACAGGTTCAGCACGCTTCAGCGAAACGGCGATAAACTGAAATGCTATTTTGATTTATTGTGGCAATCTTGATTTTGCCCTCTGTTTATTTAATGACAGGCGGCGTAAACTCCGCCTCTCTCTGTTACTCGCAAAGACTGAACATGCATAACACCTCCGCTGCCGCCTCACCAAAGCCTTTTGATTTGACGTCAACGGCGTTTTTGATCGTTGCTTTTCTCACCGGTATTGCCGGTGCGTTACAAACGCCTACGCTGAGCCTGTTTCTGACCAACGAAGTTCATGCCCGCCCGGCGATGGTTGGCTTCTTCTTCACCGGGAGCGCCATCATCGGCATTTTCGTCAGCCAGTTTCTAGCCGGGCGTTCAGACCGCAAAGGCGATCGCAAAAGCCTGATCGTTTTTTGCTGCCTGCTCGGGGTGTTTGCCTGCCTGCTGTTTGCCTGGAACCGTAACTACTTCATTCTGCTGTTCGTGGGCGTCTTCCTGAGCAGTTTCGGCTCGACCGCCAACCCGCAGATGTTCGCCCTTGCCCGCGAGCATGCCGACCGCACCGGGCGAGAAGCGGTGATGTTCAGCTCGATACTGCGCGCGCAGGTGTCGCTGGCGTGGGTGATTGGCCCCCCGCTCGCCTACGCGCTGGCGATGGGTTTTGGCTTTACGGTGATGTACCTCAGCGCAGCCGTGGCCTTCGTGGTATGCGGCGCAATGGTCTGGTTCTTTCTGCCCTCCATGCGCAAAGAGCCGAAAGTGGCGACCGGTACGCTGGAAGCTCCGCGACGTAACCGGCGCGACGCGCTGCTGTTATTCATTATCTGTACGCTAATGTGGGGAACCAACAGCCTCTATATCATTAATATGCCGCTGTTTATTATTGATGAGTTGCATCTGCCGGAGAAGCTGGCCGGGATCATGATGGGAACCGCCGCGGGGCTTGAGATCCCCACCATGCTGATTGCGGGCTATTACGCGAAGCGCTTCGGCAAGCGCTTTTTGATGCGCGTCGCCGCCGTAGCCGGGCTGCTGTTTTATGTCGGTATGCTGACGGTTCATACGCCAGCCCTGCTTCTTGCTTTACAGCTGCTGAACGCCATTTACATCGGTATCCTGGCCGGTATCGGCATGCTCTACTTCCAGGATCTGATGCCGGGTCAGGCAGGCTCTGCCACCACCCTTTATACTAATACCACCCGCGTGGGCTGGATTATTGCAGGCTCACTGGCGGGCGTTGTGGCTGAAATCTGGAACTATCATACGGTGTTCTGGATTGCGCTGGTGATGTGCGTCCTGACGCTGAGCTGCCTGACGCGAATCAAAGACGTTTAAGGCGCGGTGAGCGCTTCCAGCTCAAGCAGATAAGTGATGGCCTGCTGGCGCGTACTGCCGCACATTTCGGCGGTTGGCTGGAGCCCGGAGCACACCTTCGGGCGCAGGGGCGAGCCAAAGATCATGCACAGGTTAGTGTCAGAGAGCTGAACGCAGCGGGTATTGGCAGGCTTGCCCTCCGGCATGCCTGGAATGGGGCTTGAGATGGACGGTGCGGTACAGCACGCGCCACAGTCGGAACGACAATCCATACATGCTCTCTGTTGGTGGCAGATGCCCGCGCAGTCGGGCATTGCGCGCACAGTAACACCTTTTATGTATTGATAGCAAAACCCACGAATTCCGCTTGCCTGAAAGGCCGCGCGCGAGTAATTTGGCGCGATATTTTTTACCTCCCGTAAACAGGATTACTGCAATGCCAAGAGCGAACGAAATTAAGAAAGGTATGGTACTGAATTACAACGGCAAACTGCTGATTGTGAAAGATATCGATATTCAGGCACCCAGCGCCCGTGGCGCAGCAACGCTGTACAAAATGCGTTTCTCCGATGTCCGCACCGGCCTGAAAGTGGAAGAACGTTTTAAAGGCGACGATATCGTCGATACCGTGACCCTCACCCGTCGCTACGTTGATTTCTCCTACATCGACGGCAACGAATACGTGTTCATGGATAAAGAAGATTACACCCCGTATATCTTCACCAAAGATCAGATCGAAGAAGAGCTGCTTTTTATTCCTGAAGGTGGGATGCCGGACATGCAGGTGCTGACCTGGGATGGCGTGCTGCTGGCGCTGGAGCTGCCTCAGACCGTTGATCTGGAAATCGTTGAAACGGCGCCGGGCATCAAAGGCGCGTCTGCAAGTGCGCGTAACAAACCGGCTACCCTGACTACCGGTCTGGTCGTACAGGTGCCAGAATACCTGTCAGCGGGCGAGAAAATCCGTATCCATATCGAAGAAAAACGCTATATGGGTCGTGCTGACTGATTGCGGCGTTTGCCGGGTGGCGGCTGCGCCTTACCCGGCCTACAAAAACACAAAAACCGGCCTCAGAGCCGGTTTTTCGTAGGCCCGGTAAGCGTAGCGCCACCGGGCGATCAGGCTTAAAGAAGTTCAGGATACTTCGTCATTTTCAGCGCCAGCTCGATACCGCGCACTTCCGCCATCCCTTTCAGACGGCCAATCGCCGAATACCCTGGATTCGTTTTCTTGCGCAGATCGTCCAGCATCTGGTGCCCGTGATCCGGACGGAACGGGATTGGACGCACATCCCCCGCCTGCTTACGACGTACCTCTTCAGAGAGAATGGCATCCACCACCGCAACCATGTTCACGTCGCCGCCAAGATGGGCTGCTTCGTGGAAGGTTTTCGGGTTCTCTTCACGGCAGGTTGCACGCAGGTGGGTGAAATGAATGCGATCGCCGAAGGTTTCGATCATCCGCACCAGATCGTTATCCGCCCGCACGCCATACGAGCCCGTACACATGGTAAAGCCGTTGTAGATGCTGTCCACCGTCTCTTTCAGCCACTGCATATCTTCAATCGTAGACACGATACGCGGCAGGCCGAGGATAGGGCGCGGTGGATCGTCAGGATGAACCGCCAGCCGCACGCCGACTTCTTCTGCCACCGGCACAATAGCGCGCAGGAAGTGCGCCATGTTTTCACGCAGCTGGTTTTTATCGATATCGCCATATTCCGCCAGGCGCGCGCGGAACTGATCGAGGGTATAACCCTCTTCCGCCCCCGGCAGGCCCGCGATGATATTGCGAACCAGCTTCTCAATGTCCGCTTCACCGGCGGCATTGAACCACGCCAGCGCCTGCTGCTGCTCTTCGGCGGTGTAGTCTGCTTCCGCCCCCGGACGCTTCAGAATGTGCAGTTCGAAAGCCGCAAAAGCGATTTGATCGAAACGCAGCGCCTTCGAACCATCGGCCATTTCATATTCCAGGTCGGTACGCGTCCAGTCCAGGATCGGCATAAAGTTGTAGCAGACGGTATCAATACCACAGGCTGCCAGGTTACGAATGCTCTGCTGATAATTCGCAATCCAGATATCACACTCACCGGAGTGGGTTTTGATATCTTCGTGAACCGGAATACTTTCCACAACAGACCAGGTTAACCCCTTCTCTGCCAGCTGAGCCTGACGCTTTTGGATTTCCTCCACCGGCCACACCTGACCGTTCGGAATATGATGCAGCGCCGTGACCACACCCGTTGCGCCAGCCTGACGCACATCATCAAGAGAAACCGGATCGTTCGGCCCGTACCAACGCCAGGTTTGTTCCATTGCCCCACCCTCTCAAGTTGTTATACCAATATGTGTTACCTCAATGACGACTACCATACATTTTTAATCGAAGTGGTCAATACAGCACGCGGCATTGATTGATCAAACTCACATAACAGGGATATTTACGGCTTACCAATTTAATTTGTTGTCATATAACTTTACACTGGCATTGTTAATTAATGGTTAATCAGGTGTGTATTACATGAAGACTATTGCCTCCACCGCGCTTCCTGCTCATGTCCAGCAGCCCCGCTACGATCGCGAGCAGTTACGCTCCCGCATCGTCCATTTCGGTTTTGGCGCGTTCCACCGGGCGCATCAGGCGTTGTTAACAAACCGGGTACTGAATGCCAAAGGAGGCGACTGGGGAATTTGTGAGATTAGCCTCTTTAGCGGCGATGTCCTTATGGGCCAGCTCCGGGCGCAGGATCATCTGTTTACCGTGCTGGAGAAAGGTGCCGAAGGCAATCAGCCCATTATTATCGGTGCGGTAAAAGAGTGCCTGAACGCCAAACTCGACTCGCTGGCAGCCATTATTGAGAAATTCTGCGAACCGCAGGTGGCAATTGTCTCCCTCACCATTACCGAAAAAGGCTACTGTATCGATCCGGCGACGGGAAAACTGGATATGCGGAACAGCCGCATCCTGCACGATCTCGAGCACCCGTCTGAGCCGCATTCCGCGCCGGGTATTCTGGTTGAAGCCCTTCATCGCCGCCGCGAGCGGGGCCTGCCGGCGTTTACCGTGCTCTCCTGCGACAATATTCCCGACAACGGCCATGTGGTGAAAAATGCCGTTCTCGGCATGGCCGGAAAGCGTTCCGCAGAGCTGGCCGCATGGATCGAGGCGCACGTGAGCTTCCCTGGTACCATGGTCGACCGAATCGTGCCCGCCGCCACCGACGCCTCACTCGCGGAAATCACCCAGGAACTTGGCGTTGAGGATCCCTGCGCCATCAGCTGTGAACCGTTCATTCAGTGGGTAGTGGAAGATAACTTTGTCGCCGGGCGTCCGGAGTGGGAGGTGGCAGGCGTACAGATGGTTGAGGATGTCCTGCCCTGGGAGCAGATGAAGCTGCGGATGCTGAACGGCAGCCACTCCTTCCTCGCGTATCTGGGCTACCTTGCCGGCTACGCGCACATAAATGAATGTATGCAGGACGACAGTTTCCGCGAGGCTGCCCGCAGGCTGATGCTGAATGAGCAGGCCCCTACGCTGCGCATCACCAACGTTGATCTGACAGCCTATGCTGACAGCCTGCTTGACCGCTTCGCCAACCCGGCCCTACAGCATCGTACATGGCAAATCGCCATGGACGGCAGCCAGAAGCTGCCTCAGCGCATGCTGGAGGGGATCCGCATGCATCTTGAGCGTAACACCGCCTGGCCATTACTGGCGCTGGGGGTGGTGGGCTGGATGCGCTACGTCAGCGGTACGGACGAACAGGGCAACGCCATTGACGTACGCGATCCGCTGAGCGACAAGTTTCAGGCCATTGTCGCTACCAGCAGCGACGCAGAACGCGTTAGCGCCCTGCTGACGCTAAATGAAATCTTTGGCGACGACCTGCCGCAAAACCCTGTCTTTGTCGAGGCAATCACCAGCGCGTACCAGCGCCTCGTCCGGCTCGGCGCGCGCCAGGCCGTTATCGAAACGTTAAAAATTTAGCGATTATTGCGTTTAAGGCGAACGGTTTTATGCTCCGTTCGCCCTCCCTCTTCTCAATGCCCGATTTTTTCGTCAGGATGATAGATAGTTGTTACTACATCACAATTATTTATCGGAGCGCACGTGACCAAAACCAACCTGATCACCGGTTTTCTCGGCAGCGGTAAAACTACGTCCATTCTGCATTTGCTGGCCAATAAAGACCCGGCGGAAAAGTGGGCCGTGCTGGTCAACGAATTTGGCGAAGTGGGGATCGACGGCGCGTTGCTCGCCGACAGCGGCGCGATGGTGAAAGAGATCCCGGGCGGGTGTATGTGCTGCGTGAATGGTCTGCCGATGCAGGTCGGGCTGAATACGCTGCTGCGTCAGGGCAAGCCGGACCGTCTGCTGATTGAGCCCACCGGGCTGGGGCATCCTAAGCAAATCCTTGATTTACTGACCGCCCCGGTATACGAGCCGTGGCTTGAGCTGCGTGCGACGCTTTGCCTGCTCGACCCCCGCCAGCTGCTGGATGAAAAAGCGATCAATAATGACAATTTCCGCGACCAGCTCGCCTCGGCAGATATTATCGTGGCGAATAAATCCGATCGCGCGACGGCTGAGAGTCAGGCCGCGTTCCAGTCCTGGTGGCAGCAGGCTGGCGGTGGACGTCAGTATGTGCAGACGACCCAGGGCAACATTGATGGCGCCCTGCTCGACCTTCCCCGCCTCAACCAGACGCAACTGCCTGCCAGCGCTGAGCATTCGCATAGCCACGGCGCGAAGCAAGGCCTGGCTGCACTGAGCCTGCCGGAGCATCAGCGCTGGCGTCGCAACCTGAACAGCGGCCAGGGGCATCAGGCCTGCGGGTGGATCTTCGATGCCGATACGGTTTTCGACACCATTGGTATACTGGAATGGGCGAGACTCGCGCCGGTTGAGCGGGTAAAAGGGATCATGCGCACTCCGGATGGTCTGGTGCGCATTAACCGTCAGGGCGAGGATTTCTTTATTGAAACCCAGAACGTCGCGCCACCCGACAGCCGGATAGAGTTAATTAGTGCGGTTAATACCGACTGGAATGCCCTCCAGTCAAGCCTGTTGAAGCTTCGTTTAAGTTTGGGCGGCTAACGTTGCCCCTGATTTCACACATTGCTGAAGACTATGACGACTCGACTTCCTGCTATTTTATTGCTCAACGCTGCCGGCCTGGCGATCTTTTTCTCCTGGTATATCCCGGCGGATCACGGTTTCTGGTTCCCGCTGGATTCCGGGCTGTTCCACTTCTTTAACCAGGCGCTGGCGAAGAGTGAAGCCTTCCTGTGGCTGGTGGCGATCACCAACAACCGCGCGTTTGACGGCTGTTCGCTGCTGGCAATGGGCTGTCTGATGCTCTCCTTCTGGCTGAAGGAAGACAAAACGGGTCGTCGCCGTATTCTGATTATCGGCCTGGTGATGCTGCTGACGGCCGTGATTATTAACCAGCTGGCGCAGCATCTGATGCCGGTTAAACGCGCCAGTCCTTCGCTCTTTTTCCCGAATATTAACCGCGTCAGCGAGCTGCTTCATATTCCAACCAAAGATGCCTCGAAGGACAGTTTCCCGGGCGACCACGGTATGATGCTGCTGATTTTTGCAGGCTTCATGCTGCGCTATTTTGGTAAAAAAGCCTTCACCATCGCCCTGGTTATTGTGGTGGTATTTGCATTCCCGCGGGTGATGATTGGCGCTCACTGGCTGACAGATATCGCCGTAGGCTCCCTCACGGCGGTGTTAATTGGTTTACCGTGGGTGCTGATGACCCCACTCAGCGATCGCATAATAGGCATTTTTGATCGCTATCTTCCTGGCAAATTTAAACAAGCTGGAAACAAATAAATAACGAAAATTAACACCATTCATCAGGGATCGTTTTCGATCCCTGCGTCACTTCTTTTCGGCGTCATTCAACGCTGTCATCACCCCGTCATACAATTCGTGATAAAAATGAAGCAATTGCAGGGATTACCGATATGAATGGCGGCATTTTGAGCAATTCCGCGCTGTAACTTTGTGTATCACATTTTCTTATAAAAAAACGGACTTTTTTGCTCGCAATACCCCGTGCAATCGGTTAACCTCGAACTCGTTTTGCCCCACTGAGATAATTATTATCATGGTGAATAATTTTGTGCGTTGAGCCACAGTTTTCACCATAAAGAATTGTCTCATTGTGAACAGATTATTAGTCTCGTCACGGTTGGCATTTTTATAACGATATTTTCGTTAAGGACTTCAAGGGAAAACAAACAAAATGGTCAAATCTCAACCAATCTTGAGATATATCTTGCGGGGGATCCCGGCGATTGCAGTGGCGGTTCTGCTTTCGGCATGTAGTACGACGAACACCGCGAAGAATATGCATCCTGAGACGCGTGTTGTGGGAATGGAAGATTCCTCTTCACTGCAAGCCTCTCAGGATGAATTTGAAAATATGGTACGTAATCTCGACGTTAAGTCGCGTATTATGGATCAGTATGCTGACTGGAAAGGCGTGCGTTACCGTCTGGGCGGCAGCACCAAGAAAGGCATCGATTGTTCCGCATTCGTACAGCGTACGTTCCGTGAACAGTTTGGGTTAGACCTTCCGCGTTCTACTTATGAACAGCAGGAAATGGGCAAATCCATTTCGCGCACTAAACTGCGCACGGGCGATTTAGTCCTGTTCAGAGCGGGTTCAACCGGTCGACACGTTGGCATCTATATCGGTAACGATCAGTTTGTCCATGCTTCCACCAGCAGTGGTGTGACGATTTCCAGCATGAACGAACCTTACTGGAAGAAGCGCTACAACGAAGCTCGCCGCGTTCTGAGCCGTAGTTAATATTGCTGTCGTATCGTTGGTTATCCCTTGGCTGGCGATACGATAAAAAAAGCACTGCTCCGGCAGTGTTTTTTTTTGCCCGTTACACTGATAACTATCCAGCGGCATTTCAGGAATCACGACATCTATGTTTACCCGCTACTTCTCCAGCAACCGCAAGATTCTGTTTCTCAGTTTCCTTACGGGGTTATTCACTGCCCTGCTCCTGGGAGCATTACAGTTTTACTGGAGTTATCACAAGCGAGACGTCAGATTCGATACCCTTATTACCGATTTAAGCGTCTACATGGAGAGCTATTTCGATGAGCTCAAAATGTCGATTGATACGCTCCAGCCACTCACGCTGAACAGCTGCGAGGAAGTGAGTGCCGCCCTGACCTCCCGGGCGGCCTTTAGCATCAACGTGCGCGCCTTTTTGCTGGTCAGGGATAAAAACGCCTACTGCTCTTCCGCCACCGGCCCGATGAATGTCCCTCTGGAAGCGCTTATTCCTGAACTGCACATCAATAAACAGGTTGATATGGCGCTCCTGCCGGGCACTCCTATGCTGCCGGACAAGCCCGCGATTGCCATCTGGTATCGCAACCCACTGGTGAAGGACGGCGGTGTATTTACCTCCGTTAATCTTAACCTGACTCCTTATCTCCTCTACACCTCAAGACAGGATGAGTTTGCCGGTATTTCCATCATTATTGGCGATTATGCGTTATCAACCCATTCCGGAACGCTGGTCCCTGCACGTGATTTGCCTGATATCCCGGTCCGTACCGCCACGCTGAAAAATGTGCCTCTGACCATCCATGTTTATGCGGAAGCCTGGACGACCGATGATGTGCTGTACGCCCTGTTTTTCGGCCTGGTCTGCGGTATCGCGGCGGGCCTGTTGAATTTCTATATTCTTACTATCCGTCTTAATCCGGGGAAAGAGATCCTAACGGCCATCAAACGCGACCAGTTTTACGTGGTCTATCAACCCGTCGTGGATGCGCAGTCGCTCAAAATGACCGGGCTGGAAGTCCTGATGCGCTGGAAGCATCCGGTGATGGGAGAAATTCCACCGGATGCCTTTATTAATTTCGCTGAAGCGCAGAAGCTGATTGTCCCGCTGACGCTGCATCTTTTTGACCTGATTATCCGCGATGCCCCTGTCCTGCAAACGGTGCTCCCGCCTGGGGCCAAGTTTGGGATCAACATCGCGCCCGGGCATCTGCATGCGGAAAGCTTTAAAGAGGATATGCGCGCGTTTGCCGCCGCCCTTCCACCCGATCACTTCCAGATTGTGCTGGAAATAACCGAGCGCGATATGATCAACCACCGCGAGGCTAATCAGCTGTTCGAATGGCTGCACGAAGAAGGTTTTGAAATTGCCATCGATGATTTTGGCACCGGCCACAGCGCGCTGATCTATCTGGAACGCTTCACGATGGATTACCTGAAAATTGACCGTGGCTTCGTGAATGCCATCGGGACTGAAACCGTCACCTCGCCAGTGCTTGACGCGGTGCTGACGCTGGCAGAACGCCTGAATATGTTAACCGTTGCCGAGGGTGTTGAAACGCCGGAGCAGGCGGCGTGGCTGCGCGAGCATGGCGTGAACTATCTTCAGGGCTACTGGATCGGCCGCCCAATGCCGCTGGAGCAGTTCAGGACGTGGCAACCCGACATCACGCTCGGGGAATAATTTCACAATCACGGCGCTGTCCCTTATTATTCTGTTCAACCGAGCCTGCCTGTGAACAAAGGGATCCGCCGCACTATGATTATGCGCGTTGTGTTGACGCTATTGGCGCTGGTGAGCCTGTCGAGCCAGGCGCAGACCATCAAAGAGAGCACGGCCTTTGCCGTCATTGGCGAGCCGAAGTACGCGGTTAACTTTAACCACTACGATTACGTTAACCCCGCCGCCCCGAAAGGCGGAAACGTGACGCTTTCCGCCACGGGAACGTTTGACAACTTTAACCGCTTTGCCCTGCGCGGCGTGGCGGCAGCGCGTACCGAATCCCTCTATGACACGCTGTTCGTCACCTCCGACGACGAGCCCGGCAGCTATTATCCCCTGGTCGCCGAGAACGTGCGATACGCCGATGATTTCAGCTGGGCAGAAATCGCGATTAATCCGCGGGCGCGTTTTCACGACGGTACGCCGGTTAGCGCCCGTGACGTGGCATTCACCTTTCATAAATTTATGACCGAAGGCGTGCCGCAGTTTCGTCTGGTGTACAAGGGCACCACGGTGAAAGCCATCGCCCCGCTGACCGTGCGAATCGAACTCCCTGAGCCGAACAAAGAGAATATGCTGAGCCTGTTCTCCCTGCCCGTCATGCCCGAATCCTTCTGGAAAAATCATAAGCTGAGCGATCCTCTCTCTACCCCGCCGCTGGCCGGAGGGCCGTATCGCATTACCGACTGGCGAATGGGCCAGTACGTGATCTATTCCCGGGTGAAAGATTACTGGGCAGCCACGCTGCCGGTAAACCGGGGCCGCTGGAACTTCGATACAATCCGCTACGACTACTACCTGGATGATAACGTGGCCTTCGAGGCATTTAAGGCGGGCGCGTTTGATTTACGTGTCGAGAACAGCGCCAAAAATTGGGCGACCCGCTATATCGGAAATAATTTCGCGAAAGGCTATATCGTTAAAGACGAACACAAAAACGAATCCGCGCAGGACACGCGCTGGCTGGCGTTTAATATTCAGCGCCCGGTTTTTTCCGATCGTCGGGTGCGTGAAGCCATTACCCTGGCGTTTGATTTCGAATGGATGAACAAAGCGCTGTTTTACGGAGCCTACAGCCGGGCGAACAGCTATTTCCAGAATACTGAATATGCCGCCCGTGATTATCCCCACGCGGACGAGCTGGTTTTGCTGGCGCCAATGAAAGCGGAGCTCCCGCCGGAGGTGTTCACCCGCGTATTTGAACCGCCCAAATCCGACGGAAACGGGTTCGACCGGGACAACCTGCTGAAAGCCAGCAACCTGCTGGATGATGCTGGCTGGGTGCTGAAAAATCGGCAACGGGTTAATGTGCAAACCGGTAAACCGCTCAGCTTCGAACTGCTGATTGCCTCCGGCGCAAACGATCAGTGGGTGCTGCCATTTAAGAAGAACCTTGCCCGGCTTGGCGTCACCATGAATATCCGCCAGGTCGATATGGCCCAGTTAACCAACCGCAAGCGCAGTCGCGATTACGACATGATGCAGACCCTGTGGGCCGCGCAGCCGTGGCCGAGTTCAGATCTGCAAATCTCCTGGGCATCGGGTTATATCGACTCCTCCTACAACGCCCCGGGCGTAAAGAGCCCGGTGATTGATGCGCTGATTGCAAAAATTGTCGCCGCTCAGGGCGATAAGAACAAGCTTCTGCCGCTTGGCCGCGCGCTCGATCGGGTCTTAACCTGGAACTATTACATGCTGCCGATGTGGTATATGGGCGAAGATCGCGTGGCCCGCTGGGATAAATTCTCCCTGCCTGCCGTTCGCCCGGTCTACACCCTCGGCTTTGACACCTGGTGGTATGACGTGAATAAAGCCGCAAAACTGCCCGCAGAGCGGCGTTAAGGAGTGACGATGGGCGCTTATCTTATCCGCCGGCTGCTGTTAGTGATCCCGACGCTGTGGGCCATCATTACCATTAACTTTTTTATCGTCCAGATCGCCCCCGGCGGTCCGGTGGACCAGGCAATTGCGGCAATAGAATTTGGTCACGCTGGCGGCATGCCGGGCGGCGGCGGTGAAGGAATGGGGGCCAGCCATGCCCGGACGGGCGTGGGCAACATCAGCGAAAGCCACTACCGGGGCGGTCGCGGACTGGATCCGGAGGTGATCGCCGAGATCACCCATCGCTATGGTTTTGACAAGCCGCTGCACGAGCGTTATTTCAGGATGCTCTGGGATTATGTCCGTTTCGATTTTGGCGACAGCCTGTTTCGCAGCGCCTCGGTGTTAACCCTGATCAAACAAAGCCTGCCGGTTTCCATCACGCTCGGACTGTGGGGGACGCTGATTATTTATCTGGTCTCCATTCCGCTGGGGATCCGAAAAGCGGTCTACAACGGTAGCCGTTTCGATATCTGGAGCAGCACATTCATTATCATCGGCTACGCTATCCCGGCGTTTCTGTTTGCCGTGCTGCTGATTGTCTTTTTCGCCGGCGGCAGTTATTTCGACCTCTTCCCGCTGCGCGGGCTGGTCTCTGCGGATTTCAGCACCCTGCCGTGGTATCAGAAAATCACCGATTACTTCTGGCACATCACGCTTCCGGTGCTGGCGACGGTCATCGGCGGATTTGCGGCGCTTACGATGCTGACCAAAAACGCCTTTCTTGATGAGATCCGCAAACAGTACGTCGTCACCGCGCGCGCCAAGGGTGTCGGTGAAAAGCAGATCATGTGGAAGCACGTTTTTCGTAACGCCATGCTGCTGGTGATTGCCGGTTTCCCCGCCACGTTCATCAGTATGTTTTTTACCGGCTCTCTGCTGATAGAGGTGATGTTCTCGCTCAACGGATTAGGGCTGCTGGGCTATGAGGCCACCGTCTCCCGTGATTATCCGGTGATGTTTGGCACACTCTACATTTTCACCCTGATCGGCCTGCTGCTGAACATCATCAGCGATATCAGCTATACGCTGGTCGATCCCCGTATCGATTTTGAGGGTCGCTGATGTCGCGTTTAAGCCCCGTCAATCAGGCCCGCTGGGCGCGCTTTCGCCACAACCGTCGCGGCTACTGGTCGCTGTGGATCTTCGCCGTCCTGTTCGCCTTAAGTATGTGTTCGGAACTGATTGCCAACGATAAACCCCTGCTGGTGCATTTCAAAGACCGCTGGTATGTACCGGTGCTGGCCACCTACAGCGAAAGCGATTTTGGCGGCCCGTTTGCGACGCCAGCCGAGTACCAGGATCCCTGGTTACGTGAACAGATAGCGCAGCACGGCTGGGCTATCTGGGCGCCGATTCGTTTTGGCGCGAACAGTATTAACTTCGCCACGTCCACCCCCTTCCCTTCGCCGCCTTCCGCGCAAAACTGGCTGGGAACGGACGCCAACGGCGGCGATGTGCTGGCGCGCATTCTCTATGGCACCCGCATCTCGCTCCTGTTTGGGCTGCTGCTGACGCTCTTTAGCAGCGTAATGGGCGTTGTGGCGGGCGCCGTGCAGGGCTATTACGGGGGTAAAATAGATTTATGGGGACAGCGCGTGATTGAAGTCTGGTCCGGTATGCCGACGCTGTTTCTGATTATCCTGCTGTCCAGCGTGGTACAGCCTGGCTTCTGGTGGCTGCTCGGGATCACCGTCCTGTTCGGCTGGATGGCGCTGGTCGGCGTGGTGCGCGCGGAGTTTCTGCGTACGCGGAATTACGACTATATTCGCGCTGCGCAGGCATTAGGCGTGAGCGATGGCGCAATCATCTTCCGCCACATGCTTCCCAATGCTGTGGTGGCGACCCTCACCTTCCTGCCGTTTATTTTGTGCAGCTCCATTACCACCCTGACGTCGCTTGATTTTCTTGGTTTCGGTTTGCCGCTGGGCTCACCGTCCCTTGGCGAACTGCTGTTGCAGGGCAAAAACAATCTCCAGGCCCCCTGGCTGGGCATCGCCGCATTCCTCTCCGTGGCGGTGCTCCTTTCCCTGCTGATTTTTATTGGCGAAGCCGTGCGCGATGCCTTCGATCCCAACAAGGCGGTATGACATGACCCGGCCTCTTCTGAGCATAGAGAACCTGTCGATTGCGTTTTCAAAACAGGGCGAATCACGCACGGTGGTGACGGATTTATCGTTGCAGATCCAGCGCGGAGAGACGCTGGCGCTGGTCGGGGAATCCGGCTCCGGTAAGAGCGTTTCGGCGCTGTCGGTGCTGCGCCTGCTCCCTTCCCCGCCGGTCAGCTATCCGCAGGGGGATATTCTGTTCCATGGACAATCGCTGCTGAACGCTGACGAGCAAACCCTGCGCGGCATTCGTGGCAACAACATCGCCATGATTTTTCAGGAGCCGATGGTGTCGCTCAACCCACTGCATACCCTGGAAAAACAGCTCTATGAAGTGCTGTCACTTCATCGGGGAATGCGTAAAGAGGCAGCGCGGGGTGAAATTCTGGACTGCCTTGAACGCACCGGTATCCGTAATGCGGCGAAACGGCTGAACGATTTCCCGCACCAGCTTTCCGGCGGCGAGCGCCAGCGCGTGATGATTGCAATGGCCCTGCTCACGCGCCCCGAACTGCTGATTGCCGATGAACCTACTACCGCGCTGGACGTCACGGTACAGGCACAAATTCTGCAACTGCTGCGCGAACTGCGCGACGAGCTGAACATGAGCCTGCTGTTTATTACGCACAACCTGAGCATCGTGAAAAAGCTCGCTGACGCGGTGGCCGTGATGCAAAACGGCCGCTGCGTGGAACAGAACCGGGCATCCGCCCTGCTGAGCGCGCCTCAGCACCCGTATACACAGCGCCTGCTCGATAGCGAACCCGCTGGCGACCCGGTTCCGCTTAACGCTGACAGCGCGCCGTTGCTGAGGGTCGAGGGGCTGTCGGTGTCATTCCCGATCCGCAAAGGCATTTTGCGTCGCGTGGTCGATCACAATCATGTTCTGAAAGACATGAGCTTCGCTCTGCGTCCAGGCGAATCGCTTGGGCTTGTGGGCGAGTCCGGTTCAGGCAAAAGCACCACCGGCCTGGCGCTGCTGCGCCTGATCGCCTCTCAGGGAAGCATTGTTTTTGACGGCATGCCGCTGCAAAACCTGAATCGCCGGAGGATGCTTCCCGTGCGTCCGCGGATGCAGGTGGTATTTCAGGATCCAAACTCTTCGCTTAACCCGCGCCTGAGCGTATTACAGATTATTGAAGAGGGCCTGCGCGTCCACCAGCCGACAATGACGGCGCAACAGCGTGAAATCGACGTGATGCGGGTGATGGCGGAAGTGGGTTTAGATCCCGAGACCCGGCATCGGTATCCGGCTGAGTTTTCCGGCGGACAGCGCCAGCGTATAGCGATTGCCCGCGCGCTGATCCTGAAACCGGAGCTGATCGTGCTGGACGAGCCAACCTCTTCCCTGGACCGCACCGTGCAGGCGCAAATCCTGGCGCTGCTGAAGGGGCTACAGGAAAAGCATCGGCTGGCCTATATCTTTATCAGCCACGATTTACAGGTGGTGCGTGCGCTTTGCCATCAGGTGGTGGTATTGCGGCAGGGAGAAGTCGTTGAGCAGGGAGAGTGCCAGCGCGTATTCACCGCGCCGACGCAGGATTACACACGCCAGCTATTGTCCGCTGACTAGCACTCAGAAAGGATATTGACCGGAGAACGGCTCGGCAATGGCCACGCCGAAGTTTTTCAGACGACAGGTGGCGGCAAACTCATCCTGGCTGTTAACAAACAGGCACGGCTCACCTTCGCATTCCAGCACGGAGCTGTCCACTTCGATGTCCGTCAGCGCCTGGCTGAGACGTTCCATGACCGGCCACGCATTTTCATCGCTCGGGCTGAGCAGTTTGAGGGCCACCAGACAATTATCCTCCCCGGCAACGCTTTGCGGAATCGGTTCAACTTTCGAACCTGCAAAACCCGTCGACCAGCGATAGCTCTGGGGCAAGCGATGGACAATGGAGAGTTGTAATGTATTCACGTTCAGATCCCCGGAAGCAAATTTACTTCACAATTTATTTACATTTATAGTAACACATCATCGCCAACCTGCACTGTTTAGCGGATTTTATAGGCGTTGCAGGCTCGCGTCGGCGCTATATGTACCCGTTTCTGCGATCTAACTCAACCTTTTTAAATACAATGATGTGACTTTTTACATAAATAGATTTTACATAAAAGAAACAAACACAGGGTAAACGAACGGAGGGTTGGTTGATATGGGTCAACAAAAAGGCCCGTCACGGGCCTTAAGTGGTCATTTATGCGCCGTCTTTCGCGGCCGGCTGGCGTAAAGATAGAAGAGAATGGAGCAGGTCGCGCAGAGGGCAATCGCCCACAGCATCGGCCAGGCGGTATTAAACGTCGCCGTCGAGAGCAGCGCCCCGACTATCGCGCCAATTCCGAAACGGAACGTTCCTGCCAGCGACGAGGCGGTGCCCGCCATATGCGGAAATTCGTCGAGGATCACCGCCATCGCGTTGGATGAAACCATCGACACGCAGCCGACAAACGCCGCCACGCCCACCACCAGCGCCCAGAAACCGACGCCCAGCATCGCGCTCAATACCAGCCAGATAGCCATCACGAACTGGATCCACAGCCCGGCGCGGAACATATTCAGCGCCCCAACCCGCCGGACAAAGCGGCTGTTGATAATGGTCATCACAAACAGGAACACAATATTCAGCGCGAAGTAGTAACCAAAATGCTGGGGTGACACATGGTTCAGTTCGATGTACACAAACGGCCCCGCGCTCAGGAACGAGAACATTCCGGCAAAGCTGAAGCCGCTGGCCAGCATATAGCTGAGCACACGCTTATGGCGAAACAGCGAGGCAAAGTTGCCAAGCGTGGTGCGAATGTGGAACTTCTGACGTCGCTCGACCGGCAGCGTTTCATCGATAAAGACGAAGATCATCACCGAGGCCAGCAGCGCGGCAATCGCCAGGATCCAGAAAATCGCATGCCAGCTGAACCACACCAGGACCGCCCCGCCCACCATGGGGGCGACCAGCGGCGCAATTGTCGTGACCAGCATGACGAACGACATCATGCGTGAGAACTCTTCCTTCGGGTAGACGTCGCGCATCAGCGCGTTAATCACCACGCTTGCCGCAGCCGCCGCCAGGCCATGGAAGAAGCGCATCACAATCAGCTGATCGATACTCTGCGCCAGCGCGCAGGCCACCGCCGCCGCGGCAAATATCAATGTCCCGCCCAGGATAACCGGTTTACGCCCCAGGCTGTCGGCCATTGGGCCATAAAAGAGCTGACCGAGGGCAAAACCAAGAATGTAGGTGCTGAGCGTCATCTGCGCGCTGCCTGCCGGTACGCCAAACTGAGCGGAAATCACCGGCAGCGCGGGCAGATACATATCGATAGACAGCGGCATCAGCATGGCCAGCAGGCCAAGGATAAATACAATTTTAAACGACGAGTGTGGCCTGGTGGTCACAGGGTTCTCCTGAATTTAGCGTGAAGGCAGCCCGACGCTGGCAATCTCTTCTTCCGTCAGCGGGCGATATTCCCCTGGGGCCAGGTCTGGATCGAGTTCAATCGCGCCGATACGTTCACGATGCAGCCCCACAACGTGGTTGCCCACGGCGGCAAACATCCGCTTCACCTGATGGTAGCGGCCTTCACTGATGGTCAGACGGACGTCCGTGGGGGTGAGGATTTCCAGCACCGCCGGTTTGGTCAGATCCTTCTCATTATGCAGCTGAACGCCTTTCGCGAATTGCTCTGCCGTGTCATCCGAGACCGGAGACTCAAGCATCACCCGATAGGTTTTCTCACAGTGATGGCGCGGGGAGGTGATGCGGTGCGACCACTGGCCGTCATCGGTCATCAGCACCAGGCCGGTAGTATCGATATCCAGTCGCCCTGCCGCATGCAGCTTGTGCGCCACAGGTTCGTCGAGGAAATAGAGCACCGTCGGGTGATCCGGATCGTCCGTTGAACAGACGTAACCTTCCGGTTTGTTGAGCATGAAGTAGCGCGGGCCATTCTGCTGGGTCAGCGGGTTGCCGTCATACTCCACCTGGTGCTCAGGCTGGAGTTTAAAAGCGCTGTCTTTCACAATGTCGCCGTCCACGGTTACGCGGCTGGCGCGAATTTCACGCCCGGCAATAGCGCGGCTTACGCCGAGTTGCTGAGCGATAAACTTATCAAGTCGCATGAAATCTTTTTAGCCTTAATGGTGCTGGAAGTCGGACTACGCGTCCGAAAAAGAAGCAGTCAGAAACAGTTCAGTATAATGGTCTGGTTGCGCCACTCAAGGGAAAAAGTTTCGTGGCATACTATATGCGAGTTAACTGAATAGAGAAGCTATGACGTTCACATTACGCCCCTATCAGCAGGAAGCCGTTGATGCCACCCTCGCCTGGTTTCGCAAGCATCGGGAGCCCGCCGCCATCGTTCTCCCGACCGGAGCCGGTAAAAGCCTGGTGATTGCCGAACTGGCGCGCCTGGCCCGCGGACGCGTGCTGGTGCTGGCGCACGTCAAAGAGCTGGTGGCGCAAAACCACGCCAAATATTGCGCGCTCGGCCTGGAGGCCGACATTTTTGCCGCCGGACTGAAGCGCAAAGAGAGCCACGGAAAAGTGGTGTTTGGCAGCGTACAATCCGTTGCGCGCAACCTGGAACTGTTTCGCAGCGAGTTTTCCCTGCTGATTGTCGATGAGTGTCACCGCATCAGCGATGACGACGACAGCCAGTATCAGCAAATCCTCACTCATCTGAAAAAGGTGAATCCTCACCTCCGTCTGCTTGGCCTCACCGCCACGCCGTTTCGTCTGGGCAAGGGCTGGATTTATCAGTTTCATTATCACGGCATGGTGCGTGGCGATGAAAAGGCCCTGTTCCGCGACTGTATCTATGAGCTTCCGCTGCGCTACATGATCAAGCACGGCTACCTGACGCCGCCGGAGCGGCTGGATATGCCCGTCGTGCAGTACGATTTCAGCCGCTTACAGGCGCAGAGCAACGGGCTGTTCAGCGAGGCAGATCTTAACCATGAGCTGAAAAAACAGAAGCGGATCACGCCGCATATCATCAGCCAGATTGAAGAGTTCGCACAAACGCGCAAAGGGGTGATGATTTTTGCTGCCACTGTCGAACACGCGCGCGAAATTACGGGGCTGCTGCCCGCCGACGACGCGGCGTTAATTACCGGTGAAACCCCCGGCCCGGAGCGCGACAGCCTGATTGAGGACTTCAAAGCTCAGCGGTTCCGCTATCTGGTGAATGTCTCCGTACTAACCACCGGCTTTGACGCCCCGCACGTCGACCTGATTGCGATTCTTCGCCCGACGGAATCCGTCAGCCTGTATCAGCAGATTGTTGGCCGCGGGCTGCGTCTGGCGCCGGGCAAAACCGACTGTCTGATCCTTGATTACGCCGGTAACCCGCACGATCTCTATTCGCCGGAAGTCGGCACGCCAAAAGGCAAGAGCGACAACGTGCCCGTTCAGGTTTTTTGCCCTGCCTGCGGGTTTGCCAACACCTTCTGGGGGAAAACCACCGCCGACGGCACGCTGATCGAACATTTTGGCCGCCGCTGTCAGGGCTGGTTTGAAGACGATGAAGGCCATCGCGAACAGTGTGACTTCCGCTTCCGCTTCAAAAACTGCCCGCAGTGCAATGCCGAAAACGACATTGCCGCCCGCCGCTGTCGGGAGTGCGACACGGTCCTGGTCGACCCGGACGACATGCTGAAAGCGGCGCTGAAGCTGAAAGATGCGCTGGTGCTGCGCTGTTCCGGCATGGCCTTACAGCCCGGCGCGGATGAAAAAGGCGAGTGGCTAAAAATTACCTACTACGACGAGGATGGCGCAGACGTCAGCGAGCGGTTCCGGGTCCAGACGCCCGCCCAGCGCACCGCGTTCGAGCAGCTCTTTATCCGCCCGCATACCCGCACGCCTGGCGTGCCGCTGCGCTGGATAACCGTGGCCGATATCGTGCGCCAGCAGGCGTTACTGCGCCATCCTGATTTTGTTGTCGCCCGTAAAAAAGGGCAGTTCTGGCAGGTTCGTGAGAAGGTCTTTGACTATGAAGGACGCTTTCGCCGGGCAAACGAATTGCGCGGTTAACGGGACTTTTCGTTGATGCGCGAGCCATTTGAGTATAAAATGCCGCCCGCTTCACATCCGTGAGGCAGAACACTCACCTGCTGCTGGGTCGCCTGTAGTAGGGTTTTAAATACAGAGAGAAATCAATGTTCACTATCGAAGCAGAAGTACGTAACGTGCAGGGTAAGGGTGCGAGCCGCCGCCTGCGTACCGCAAACAAGTTCCCGGCTATCGTTTACGGTGGCGAAGCTGCTCCAGTTGCTATTGAACTGGATCACGACAAAGTATGGAACATGCAGAACAAAGCTGAATTCTACAGCGAAGTTCTGACCATCGTTGTTGACGGTAAAGAAGAAAAAGTGAAAGTTCAGGCTGTTCAGCGTCACGCGTTCAAGCCAAAACTGACTCACATCGACTTCGTTCGCGCGTAATCGCAAACCTGTCGAGAAAAACCCCGCGTTTGCGGGGTTTTTTTATGGCTGTTACTTACCGCCTGAAGTGCGACGCTGAAGCTGGTCGCGCAGATTCGGCGGTGTGCCTTTAATGGTCAGCGTGTCGGTGGCCGGGTCCCAAAAGATACGTTCCCCGAGCAGCATGGCATCAAAGTTAATGGTTAACCCACCGCCGCTACCGGCAAATTTCGTCAGCTGACGCAGCGTACTGCGATCCGCCGGGAAGCTCTCTTCCAGCTCATAGCCTTTTTCCGCAGTAAATTCCTGGAAGCTGACTTCGCTGACGCCTGCCAGCTCTTTGGACAGCGACTCCAGCTCAATCTCTTCTCCAGCCTGTAGCTGCTCGTTGCAGTAGCTGTAAACCTGCTGACGCACGGTCTGACGCTCAGATTTATCAAGCTGCGCCTCAGCCGTAAAGTCATCCACCGCCTGGAGGAGACCTTTGTTCTGCGCTTTGGCATTCAGCCCTTCGCTGGCGCCGAGGAAGTCCATAAAGAAATCCGCCACTTTGCGGCCCACGCGGCCTTTAAGGAAGGTCAGATAGCGCGTTGATTCCGGGTTGGTTTCCCATTCGGTTAAATCGATACGCGCCACAATATCCGCATGGTTGATATCCAGGTAGTGCGTTGAGCTGATATCCAGCTGCTCGTTCACGCGCATACTGCTTAAGTTATTCAGCACGGTGACCAGCAGATACTCTACCGCCAGATAGCGGTAGTGGCAGAACAGGACGATACCGCCATCGGCGAAGGGATATTTCGCCAGCTCGTCACGCAGACGGCCAGTAGCAGCGCGGCTGAATGCCAGGAAATCCTCTTCGCCCTGACGTTGCAGGCGCAGGCTATCCGCCAGTTCGCTCTCTTCGCTGAACAAGCCATAGGCTTTATTTTTCGCGCTGTAGACGCGATGCAACTCCGCCATCATCTCGACAACGGTAGGCGTTGGTTCCAGTAACGAATCGCGCAGCACCACTTCAAGGGTTTGCTCATCACGCTTGATAAGCTGGTGCAAGGCAATCTGGTTGATTTCCAGACTCATGATAAACTCTCCTTTTAGACCGGGCGGTATTCAACCACCACCAACGCATGTGTGCAACAGAAGATAAAAAAGGGGAAAAAAAGCTGTTGCTACGGTAATATGTCGCCCTTCTCTCAACAAACTGATTTTGATTTATGCCACAACATTCCCGCTACAGTGACGAACACGTTGAACAATTGCTCAGTGAGCTGGTCAACGTACTGGAAAAACATAAAACGCCAACCGATCTCTCCCTGATGGTTTTGGGAAATATGGTTACCAACCTGATCAATACCAGCGTTGCTCCGGCTCAGCGTCAGGCGATCGCCAAATCTTTCGCCCAGGCTTTGCAGTCCTCCGTTAGCGACGACCAGGCACACTAAGGGAAACGAACAACAGTTTATGGTGACGAATCGTCAGCGCTACCGTGAAAAAGTCTCCCAGATGGTCAGCTGGGGGCACTGGTTTGCCCTGTTCAACATTCTGTTGGCGATGGTGCTCGGCTGCCGTTATCTGTTTGTGGCGGACTGGCCAACCACGTTAACCGGGCGCATCTACTCGTGGATGAGTCTTGTTGGTCACTTTAGCTTTCTGGTCTTCGCCACCTATCTGCTGATCCTGTTCCCACTGACGTTTATCGTCATGTCGCAGCGGCTGATGCGCTTCCTGTCCGCCATTCTTGCGACGGCGGGCATGACGCTGTTGCTGATCGACAGCGAAGTCTTTACCCGCTTCCACCTGCACCTGAATCCTGTTGTCTGGGAGCTGGTGATTAACCCGGATCAGAACGAGACCGCGCGCGACTGGCAGCTGATGTTTATCAGCGTGCCGATCATCCTGCTGATCGAAATGCTGTTCGCCACGTGGAGCTGGCAGAAACTCCGCAGTCTGACCCGACGCCGCCATTATGCGAAGCCCGTCGCGGCGCTCTTTTTCGCCTCATTTATCGGTTCGCACCTGATGTATATCTGGGCAGATGCGAACTTCTACCGCCCGATTACCATGCAGCGCGCGAACCTGCCGCTCTCCTATCCGATGACGGCGCGTCGTTTCCTCGAAAAACACGGCCTGCTGGACGCGCAGGAGTATCAGCGTCGTCTGGTCGAACAGGGTAATCCGGAAGCGGTCAGCGTGCAGTATCCCCTGAGCGATCTGAAATATCGCGACATGGGCCGCGGTCAGAACGTGCTGCTGATTACCGTCGATGGCCTGAACTATTCCCGCTATGAGAAGCAGATGCCAGCGCTGGCTGAATTCGCTGAGAACAACATCGTATTCACTCAGCATATGAGCTCCGGTAATTCGACCGACGCGGGTATTTTCGGCCTGTTCTATGGCATTTCACCGAGCTATATGGACGGCGTGCTGTCGGCCCGTATTCCGGCGGCATTGATTACCGGGCTTAATCAGCAGGGCTACCAGCTGGGGCTGTTCGCCTCTGATGGTTTCAACAGCTCGCTGTACCGCCAGGCGCTGCTGTCTGATTTCTCACTGCCCGCCGCGCAGAGCCAGTCTGACGATCGGACCGCTGACCAGTGGATAGACTGGCTGAAGCGCTATGCGCAGGAAGATAACCGCTGGTTCTCCTGGGTTGCGTTTAACGGCACAACGCTTGATGACAGCAATCAGAAAGGCTTCGCGCGCCGCTATAGCCGTGCGGCGGGCGATGTCGATGCGCAGATCGGCCGCGTGCTGACCGCCCTGCGCGACGCGGGCAAGCTGGATAATACGGTCGTGATTATCACGGCGGGGCATGGCGTGCCGCTCGGCGAAGAGGCGAAGGGCATGGAGTGGTCGCGTCCGAACCTGCATGTTCCCCTGGTGATCCACTGGCCGGGCACTCCCGCGCAGCACATCAACATGCTCACCGACCATAAAGACGTCATGACCACGTTAATGCAACGGCTGCTGCACGTCAGCACACCGGCAATTGAGTACTCGCAGGGACAAGACCTCTTTAGCGCCACGCGGCGTCATAACTGGGTCACGGCTGCTGGCGGAAACACGCTGGTGGTGACCACGCCGACGTTGTCCCTGGTGCTGAACAGCAATGGCAATTACCAGACGTATAACCTCGAAGGTGAGAAGCTGAAAGACCAGAAGCCGCAGCTCAGTTTGCTGTTGCAGGTGCTGACAGACGAGAAGCGCTTTATCGCTAACTGATTATTTATGAATCAGTTAGCGTTGCTTGCCCCTTGCATTCAAAAAGGAATCGAGTAGTATTCCTTTTATGCGTCGGCACGTAGCGCAGCCTGGTAGCGCACCGTCATGGGGTGTCGGGGGTCGGAGGTTCAAATCCTCTCGTGCCGACCAAAACTACACAAAAAAACCAGCCGCTTATGGCTGGTTTTTTATTGCCTGTCTCCGCATGCGCAATACTTAGTGTTTTTCACGCCCACCGAGAAAGAAAATCCCCAGCGGAATCGCCAGCAGGACGGTGAACACCAGGCTGTAAACAAAGATCATCGCCGATTGCAGGACAAACATGCTGGTTGTCCAGGCAGAGAGCGGGATGTTGTACTGCTCAATCACACCGACAATGGTTGCTCGCCCCACGCATGCAGCAGCAATCATAAACACAACCAGTAACGCCAGCAGGAACTTGCGGCCTTCAGGTGTCTTCAGTTTTTCACGTACCATCTCCCCTCCCTTTACAGATGAATAACAATAATTAACGCGTAAAATAACACGATTGCCGCATCGACTCCAACACAGCATTAAACACCAATAAATGAACATAAAAGCAGTGCATTACTCCGTTTAAAATGAAAACATGAGTAAATTGCGCCAACTATTCACGTGCTATATGTTAGTCTTTCCAGGATCGTTTTAACAAAAAGGAATGACAGTGAAAAACGCACCTAAATTTGCCATCGCCCTCATCGCCGCTGCGTGCGCCAGCACCAGTGCTTTCGCCAGCGAAACCCGGAAAGAGCAGCCGCTGGAAAAAGTTGCTCCGTATCCGCAAGCGGACAAAGGGATGAAGCGCCAGGTTATTCAGCTCCCGGCTCAGCAGGATGAAGCAAATTTCAAAGTTGAGCTGTTAATCGGCCAGACGCTGGAAGTGGACTGCAACCAGCATCGCCTGGGCGGCCAGCTGGAAAGCAAAACGCTGGAAGGCTGGGGCTATGACTACTATGTCTTCGACAAAGTAACCTCGCCAGTCTCCACCATGATGGCGTGCCCGGACGGCAAGAAAGAGAAGAAATTTATTACCGCGTATCTGGGTGATAACAGTCTGCTGCGCTATAACAGCAAGCTGCCGATCGTCGTATACACGCCGGAAAACGTGGATGTGAAATATCGCGTATGGAAGGCGGATGAGACGGTAGGACGAGCGGTAGTTCGTTAAAAATAAGTCGGGTGGCGCTCTCGCTTACCCGACCTGGAAAGGGTGCGTTCTGGTGCCCTCACCCCAACCCTCTCCCACCGGGAGAGGGAGAAAACACTAAAAACGGTAACGGATGTTACCGTTTTGCGTTTACCTTACAGCGCGATATCCGCTACCGGCTTGCTTTCCGCCTGAGGCTTCAGCTCTGCCTTAGGCGCAGCATCCGCAGCCTGCGGTTTGACGTATTGCAGTTGCAGAACGCGGCTGGTGTATTCCAGCTCTTGTTCCGTGGCTTCAACGTTACCGTTCAGCTTCGTACCGTAGGATGGAATAATGGTTTTCAGCTTCGCCTGCCATTCCGGGCTGGATACTTTGTCCTTAAACACTTTTTCCATCAGGTGCAGCATGATTGGCGCAGCGGTAGACGCCCCCGGAGATGCCCCCAGCAGCGCGGCAATGGTGCCATCCTTGTCGCTTACCACTTCGGTGCCCAGACGCAGCACGCCGCCCTCTTTCGGATCGCGTTTGATAATCTGCACGCGCTGACCCGCCTGCCACAGACGCCAGTCTTCTTTCTTCGCCTGCGGATAGTACTCTTTCAGCGCCTCGAAGCGTTCTTCATCAGAGAGCATCACCTGGCTAATCAGGTATTTCACCAGATCGAAGTTATCCAGCCCCACGTCCATCATTGGCTTAACGTTTGACGTCGTGGTCGCGCTCAGCAGATCCCACAGGGAACCGTTTTTCAGGAATTTGGTGGAGAATGTGGCAAACGGCCCGAACAGCACTACGCGCTTACCGTCCAGCATGCGGGTGTCGATATGCGGAACGGACATCGGTGGTGCGCCCACAGAGGCCTGACCGTACACTTTAGCCAGATGACGGTTAACCACTTCCGGGTTTTCCGACACCAGGAACTGGCCGCCGACCGGGAAGCCTGCGTAGTCGTCCGCTTCCGGAATACCGGACTCCTGCAACAGTTTCAGCGCCGCGCCGCCCGCACCGATAAACACGAACTTCGCCTTAATCACATGCTCGGCTTCGTTGTTTTTCAGATCGGCAACGGTCACGCTCCAGCTGTTATCCGCGTTGCGCTTGAAACCACGCACTTCGGAGCTGAGTTGCAGGTTAAAGTTCTCTTTTTTCTTCAGAGAGGACACCAGCTGACGGGTGATTTCACCGTAGTTAACGTCAGTACCAATTTCAGTGCGGGTCGCCGCTACTTTCTGGTTCGGATCGCGGCCTTCCATGACCAGCGGCGCCCACTCTTTGATTTGAGCGTGATCTTCAGAGTATTTCATCCCGCGGAAAAGCGTGCTCTGTTGCAGGGCAGCGTAGCGCGCGCGCAGGAAGTTGACGTTTTGATCGCCCCACACAAAGCTCATGTGCGGTACGGTGTTGATGAAGGAGTGCGGATTGTGCAACACACCGCTGTTCACCTGGTGAGACCAGAACTGACGTGAGATCTGGAACGCTTCGTTGATCTCTACCGCCTTCTCGATACTAATGGAACCGTCCTTTTTCTGCGGCGTATAGTTCAGTTCCATGAGTGCCGAGTGCCCCGTCCCGGCGTTGTTCCAGCCGTTAGAGCTTTCCTGTGCCACGCCATCGAGGCGCTCGACCATGGTCATGGACCAGTTCGGCTCTAATTCCTGAAGATACGTTCCCAGCGTGGCGCTCATGATGCCGCCACCAATTAAAAGGACATCCGTTTCCTGCTCTTTTGGTGCGTCAGCCTTCGCCGCCAGCGAGACGACGTTCAGCCCCACGGCCAGAGAAAAGAGCACGGCAGTCATTTTTTTCATCATTTATGCCTTAGTTGAATAGTGCTTGATGCGTGGAAATTACAGGTGAAACACGCTGCGGTGGCACGGTAGCAACTTTTAAATATTGTTTAAAGGTTACGAAATTATTGTAATTGTGAAATTTAATGATGGATTGTTTGTAGGGATTTGGCTGACAGGCTGGCACCCGACGATTTTCCTGGCTATCATGCTGCACTTTGTGATCGCGCGCACGGAAGCCTGCCCCTACCAGCGAATTGTTATGTCATTACCCCACTCGTCTGTACCTCAAGAAGGCCATGTCGCCACTGTTTTACGTTCGCCTCACCGTCTGATGCGCGAAACCCTGGCCGGTGTGATTACCGCGCTGGCGCTGATCCCGGAAGTGATTTCGTTTTCCGTGGTCGCGGGCGTGGATCCGAAAGTGAGCCTTATCGCCTCCGTGGTGCTCTGTTTCGCCCTTTCCCTGCTCGGCGGGCGTCCGGCCATGGTGACGGCGGCGGCAGGTTCCGTCGCGCTGGTGATTGGGCCGATGGTCCATCAACACGGCGTACAGTACATTCTGCCCGCGGTGGTGATGGCAGGCGTGATTCAGATCCTGTTCGGCGCGCTGGGTATGGCGCGGCTGATGCGCTTTATTCCCCAGTCGGTGATGACCGGGTTTGTTAACGCCCTTGGCATTTTGATTTTCTTTGCCCAGGTGCCCCATTTCTGGAGCCGAAGCCCGCTGATTGTGGGCCTGTTCGTGCTGACGCTGCTGATTGTGCTCTGGGTGCCACGCTATATCAAAAGCGTGCCCTCCCCGCTGATTGCCATTGTGCTGCTGACTTTGTTCACCGTCACCAGCGGGCAAATCCTGCCGACGGTAGGGGATGAAGGCTCCATGGGTGGCGGTTTGCCGGGCTTTACGCAACTGCTGGTGCCGCTCAATCTGGAAACCCTGAGCATCATCTGGCCGTGCGCGCTAAGTATCGCTTTCGTTGGCCTGCTGGAATCCTTGTTGACGGCAAAACTGGTGGACGAGCTGACCGCTACCCCCTCCAGTAAGCGCCGCGAGAGCATCGGGCTGGGCGTGGGCAATATTATGGCCGGGTTCTACGGCGGCATTGCGGGCTGCGCGATGATTGGGCAGACCATCGTTAACGTGGAGATGGGGAAAGGCAGAAGCCGTATCTCCACCCTTGCGGCGGGCATCGTACTGCTGGTGCTGGTTACGGCGCTCAGCGAGGTGATGGCCAAAATTCCGATGGCGGTACTGGCGGGAATTATGGCCATTGTGGCCGTCAAGACCTTTAGCTGGCATAGCGTTCAGCCCGGAACGCTGAAAAACGCGCCGGTGGCTGAAACCGTCGTGATGCTGGTGACAGTTGTGGCAACGGTTTCCACCGGCAACCTGGCGATTGGCGTGCTGGGCGGGATTGTGATGATGTTCATCCTCCCTGCCCGACTTAAGCAAAAAGCGCGTGCTACAGAAGAAAAATCGTCGCCAGTCCAAGAAAAATAAAGAAACCGCCGGTATCGGTAATGGCAGTGATCATCACGCTCGACCCCACCGCGGGGTCGCGCCCCAGCCGGGTCATGGTCAACGGGATAATCACGCCCATCATCGCCGCCACCAGCAGGTTCAGCACCATCGCCAGCATCATGACCCCGCCCAGCGCCATATCATCGTACAGCCACCAGGTAATGCCGCCCATGATGCCGCCCCAGACCAGGCCGTTAATCAGCGCGACGCCCATCTCCCTGAAAATCAGCCACGAAAAATTACCCGGCTGAATGTTTTCCAGCGCCAGGGCGCGAACGATCATGGTGATAGTCTGATTGCCGGTGTTCCCGCCGATCCCCGCCACAATCGGCATCAGCGACGCCAGGGCCACCAGTTGGGAAATGGTATGTTCAAAGCCGTCAATAACGCGGGACGCCACGAACGCGGTGCATAAATTGATGGCGAGCCACGCCCAGCGGGTTTTGACGGCCTTGCCGACGGAGGCATGAACGTCATCTTCGGCACTGATCCCGCCAAGGGCACGCAGGTCGTTATCGGTCTCTTCATAGACCACGTCAACGATCTCATCGATGGTCAGACGCCCCATCAGCTTGCCCACCGAATCCACCACCGCCGCGCTCACCAGGTCATCACGTTCGAAGGTACGCGCCGCTTTTTCGGCATCGTCTTCCGGCGAGAAGACCATCGGCTCGGTTTCCATGACCTCACTCACCCGCTGCTGGGTGCTGTTAAGCAGGATCGTTTTCAGCTCCAGCTCCCCGAGCAGGGTTTTATCCCGCGAGGTGACGAACAGTTTATCGGTGTTATCCGGCATACTGCCCAGGCGACGAAGATAGCGCTGCACCGTACCCAGGGTAACGTCCGGACGCACGGTGATGACGCCAAACTCCATGATCGCGCCGACGCTGTTTTTCTCGTAGTGCATCACCTGACGCACGCGCGCCCGCTCTTCGGCAGGCAGGGAAGCCAGCAGGCGTCCGGTCAGGTTGCGCGGAAGATGCTGAACGAGGTAAATCTGCTCATCGATATCCAGCGTTTGCAGGGCGTCAAGGATGTCCCGGTCGCTCATCTCATCGATAAGGTCATCCCAGACGTTTTCCGAGGCTTCAAGCAGTACCTGACCGCGCTCGTGATCCTGCACCAGCCGCCACAGGGCGTGGCGCTCTTCGGAAGGTAATGCCTCCAGGGTGTCCGCCAGGTCCGGGGGCGGTAAATGTGCAACCAGCGCACCTACCTCAGCAATATCGTCGGCCAGCGTGCCGACATCATATTGCTCAGCCAGGGTTAGCTTACCCAATAACGTTGACGTGACCGCTTTATCGGTCGTCAGGAGCCAGATGAGCCGCGCACGCTCCTGGTCACGCTGCCTGGCGCTGTTTTTCTTTAATACCGACATCAATCATAAATCCATTAAATGAGTTGGCGTTAAGCATAGCGCGGGGATATGTAAATAAGAATAAACGGCGGGTCGGGATGGAGAAAAAAACGGCATATATGAAAAATTAGTGTGCCGGGCGCCACCCGGCACAATTGCAATCAGGCCGTACGCGCCACCGCGTCCCGTGACGCCGCATCGCGCTCATCGCCGGTCAGCTCACTCAGCTTGCCGTCGCGCATCTCCAGCAGACGGTCGGCGTGAATGAAGTAGTGATCGTCATGGCTGATGGCAAAAATGGTTTTTCCCATCGCCTGCATCAGCGGCAGCAGGACCTGATAAAACTCGCGACGGAAGTGCGGGTCCTGATCGGCGGCCCACTCATCCAGCAGGATGATGTCGCGCTCTTCGGCCAGCGCCAGCAGCAGCGCCACGCGCTTCTTCTGCCCTTTCGACAGCTTGAGATTCAGGATTTTGCCATCCTGTAGCTCCAGCTTGTGCGACATTTGCAGGTGCGCAAGCCATTTCTCCACCAGCGCCGGATCCGCCTGCTGCCCTTCCGGGCCCAGCAGCCGGTCGAACAGCCAGACGTCGGTAAATACCGCCGAGAAGAGCTTGCGGTAGTCCTCCGGTTTCTCCGCGCTCAGGGCTTTACCATCCAGCAAAATTTCACCCGCCTGCGGCTGGTAGAGGCCCGTCAGCAGCATCGCCAGCGTGGATTTGCCGCTGCCGTTGCCGCCGATCAGGAACAGCAGTTCGCCGCGGTGAATGGTCAGGTTGATCGGCCCCACGGAGAAGGCGTTATCCTGATAGCGGAAGGTAACGTTACGCAGCTCCAGCGTTTGCCAGTTCGGGAAGGCCTGCGGGCGCGGGAACTCAGCCTTAAACGGCGCAAGGTCGAATTTCTTCAGCTTGTTGAAGGCCACCTGAGCGCTCAGCAGCGTCGGCAGTGCGCCAACGGCCGACAGCAGCGGCGTGCGTAAAAACAGCAGCGTCAGGGAGTAGGTTGCCGCCACGTTGGTATCCGCCCACCCCAGGCTGTTCGCCATCCAGAACACCAGGCCAATCGCGCCCAGCATCATGATGTTGGACCAGTTCACGGCGCTCAGGTGGAACGTATCGGCGCGGATAATGTGATGACGATATTCGTGCGCATCCGGGATATAGAGATGGTTGAAGATATGCTCGGCACGCTCGCGGTTCAGTGTCAGCTCTTTGCGCCCTTCCAGCACCGTCTGATAATCGTTATAGAGCTTGTCTTCCGTTTCGCGCAGCACCGCCATGTGCTTATAGACGCGTGATACCAGCAGGAACCCGCCCCAGATGGTAATAACAATCCACAGCGCCGTCACCGCCAGCATTTTGCTGGAGAGCCAGGCGAGATAGGCTGCCGAGCCAAATGTCAGGATGATCCCCTGCACCAGCTCCGGCAGGCGCACAAAGGCGATGGTAATGGCGCGCACATCGCTGGTCAGCCCCGCCAGCAGAGAGGCACTTCCCAGCTGCTCGATGCGTTCCACCTGAGTATCAAGGATCCGTTTGATGAACTCACTGCGCAGACGGAAAACGAAATGGTGGCCGAGGGCGGTCAGCGCCAGCTGTGACCCGAGCGTGACTGCCATCAGCAGCAGCAGTAAACCCAAAAATTCCGGCAGGACGGAGAGTGACGTGTCGACCATTTCGATCAAACGCACGTTAATGAAGGCAATCAGGCCGATCCCCAGCGCCGCGCTGGCAAGGCTTAACGCCATCACCGCGATAAAAGGCCAGCGATACTGCCGCCAGACAAGAAGAAGTAGTTGCATGCAGAGCAATCCGGACAAGAAAAATCAGCCAGCAGTGTAAACTGCCTTTCACACACATCAAGAATAATTCTTATTTTTATTCTCTGTATGCCGCCTGACGGAACGTGAGGTTGTAGCGAAATGCCCCCGCCACCGGGTGATCGCCAGGTTTAAGCGGCTGAATACCGTGGTAAAAAAGCCGTGATTCACCGCCCCAGACCACCACATCACCATGCTCCAGCATCAGCCGTTTGAGCGGGTCGTTGCGCCGCAGGCCGCCAAACTGAAAGACAGCGGGCAGCCCAAGGGATACCGAGACGATCGGCGCGCGCAGGTCCGGCTCGTCCTTATCCTGATGCAAGGAGAGCTTTGCCCCAACGGCATAGCGGTTGATAAGACAGGCATCGGGTCGAAAATCAGGATAACCGGCCGCCACGGCGGCGTCATGACACAGCGCCTGAAACGCCTCCGGCATCGGCGGCCACGGCTGATCCGTCAGCGGATCGTTCGCGGCATATACATAGCTCCGCTCATTCGTCGCCCATCCCAGTTCGCCGCAGTTGGTCATCGCCACGGACATGGTATACCCGCCCGGCGTAACCATATGGCGAAACGGTGAACAAGCGGTAACGGCATCAATACCGTCGAACAGCGCCGCCGCGCGGGAAAGCGCGAAGCGTCTCAGGATCGTCGCCCCCGGCGCGAGCGGCTCGTGCCAGGGTTCAGCATCAGCAAAAAGATCGAGCATTATCCCTCCGGGTTGTTCGCCTCACGTTTCAACAATAGCATCTTACGCGCTGCGCCCCAGCGATAACCCGACAGCGCACCGTCGTTACGCACCACGCGGTGACAGGGGATGACTATCGCCAGTTTGTTGGCACCGCAGGCCCCCGCCACGGCACGTACGGCATTGGGTTTACCAATGGCCTTCGCCACCTGCTGATAGCTTGCCGTTTCACCGCAGGGGATATCCCGCAGCGCCTGCCAGACCTGCTGCTGGAAGGCGGTACCACGGATATCCAGCGGCAGCATCAGCGGCGTCGCGCGGCTGTCGACAGAGGCAATAACCTGCCGAACACGCCCGGCAAACGCGCCTTCCATCGGTTCACGGAAGGCAAGCGGAAACAGTGACAGCAGCTCAGCCGTCAGCCCGGCGTCGTCATCACCCAGCAGTATTGCGCAGATCCCGCGCTCGCTTTCCGCCACCAGACAGCGGCCCAGCGAGCAGTCACTGATGGCATAGCGGACCGCAGCCTCTCCGTTGCGGTACTGTTTTGCCGTCATGCCCAGCGCGCCGTTGGCTTTACGGTAGTAGCTGCTGCCGTCCGGAAAGCCAGCGGCCAGTACGGCGTCGGTGATTTTACCGCCCTGTGCAAGCAGGGTGCGCAGGCGTTGTTCACGCGCGGCCTGCTGCCATGCTTTCGGCGTCATGCCGGTGACGGATTTAAACAAGCGGTGGAAATGGAACGGACTCATGGCAACCTGCTGCGCCAGTGCCTCCAGGTTCAGCGCGGCATCCTGTTCAAGCAGTCGACAGGCCAGCGCAATGTTGGCCTTTTTCTGCGCCATAGGGTCGACCTGGTCCGGCCTACAGCGCTTACAGGGGCGGAAACCCGCCTGCGCGGCCTGGTGAGCATCAGGATAAAAGCAGACATTTTTACGCAGCGCGTGGCGGGCGCGGCAGGACGGACGACAATAAATGCCGGTCGTCTGCACGGCAAAGACAAACTGGTTATCCGCACGCGGATCGCGGGCCAGTACGGCCTGCCAGCGATCCTCATCGGTAAGATAGGTTGTGTTTTTCATTATCGGCTCCTCTTACAAGCATACGCTCAGCTTGCCTGAACGCCACCGAACAAAAACCCGCAACCTTGCTTTTTAATTTTTTTCGCTCACCAGGAAGCTGTTGAACTGCGGCGAACTCCAGGTTTTAAATCCGTCAGCCTCTTTGGTGATCATATAGACGGCCAGCCCTTCCTGACGCACCACCTCTTTGGCCTTCTCCGTGCCGAGCACCATCAATCCGGTATCCCAGGCATCCGCTTCCAGCGCGGTTGGGGCTATCACCGTCACGGACACCAGGTTGTGGGTAATCGGGCGTCCGGTTTGCGGATCAATCACGTGCGAGATACGTTTGCCATCCAGCTCGTAATAGTTGCGGTAGCTTCCGGAGGTGCTTATACCGTGCCCGTTGATGTCGACAATCGCCTGCACTGCGTTCTGCTGATCGGTTGGTTTTTGGATGGCCACTCGCCACGGCCTGCCGCTGGCGTTCATGCCCCGGCTGACGAGCGCGCCCCCGACGGAAACCAGATAACGCGGAATGCCTTCCTGCGCCATCAGGGCCGCGAGATGATCCGCAGCATACCCCTCGCCTACCGTGGAGAGATCGACAAACAGGTCGGGAATATCTTTTTGCAGGTATTGCTGACCGTACTGGGAGATCACCGCCAGATGCTGTAACCCTGTACGGGCGCGGGCGTCGTCGATGGCGGCTTGATCGGGTGTAGTCACCGGCTGCTTGTTGGGGCCAAATCCCCACAGGTTCACCAGCGGCCCCACGGTCACATCCATTGCGCCATTGGTTTTGTAGCCCACGCGCATGGATTCCGTGACGATATCGGCCATCGCTTCGCTCACCGGCCACAGCGAGGTGCTGCTGGAGCGATTGAAACGCATCAGCGCTGAGTCATTTTTATAGGTAGAGAGTAGCTGATCGTCGGCATCCAGCTGCGCCTGAATTTTACCGCGTAATTCTTCAGCGCGGGATTTATCAATATCCATCACGCTGACGCGCCAGAAGGTCCCCATGGTTTTCCCTTCCAGCACCGTCGCGGCGGGTGCGTCGATTTTTGCGGGCTGTGTGGAAGAGTCACACGCGGTCAGGAGTAAAAAAGTCGCCAGAACGCTGGCGCGTAAAAAAGTCATATCCATTGGTTATTATCCTCATGCCAGGGCGGCAAGAGTACACTAAAACAGCGTATTTGTAAGACCCTAAAAAAGCATGAAAAAAGGGGCCTGATGGCCCCTTTGTCGCTGTATGAGCAATTAGAACTGGTAAACCAGACCCAGCGCGACGATATCGTCAGTACCGATACCTGCTGCGCGAGTGAAGTCGTTCTCATCAACCAGGTTGATTTTGTAATCAACGTAGGTGGACATGTTTTTGTTGAAGTAGTAAGTCGCGCCAACATCAACATATTTCAGCAGATCCTGGTCGCCGTAGCCGTTTTCCAGGTCCTTACCTTTAGATTGCAGGTACGCCACGGATGGACGCAGACCGAAGTCGAACTGATACTGCGCAACCACTTCGAAGTTCTGCGCTTTGTTAGCCCAGCCCAGGTCGCCCGCACGGGTCGCGTTGTAAGTCTGAGTATACTGTGCAGCCAGGTAGATGTTGTTCGCGTCGTATTTCAGACCACCGGTGTAGATCTCTGCGCGATCGCCGTTACCGTAGGCCATGGCGTTCTGGTCATCAGTACGTTTAGAGCTGGTGACCGCCGTACCGAGTGCGAAGCCTTCGCCCAGATCGTAGGTCAGAGAGCCACCGTAGCCATCACCGTTCTGACGCAGTGCCTCACGACCGTTGTTGGTCTGGCCTTCGCCGCTTGGGCTGCCGTTTTTACCCTGGTACTGCAACGCGAAGTTCAGACCATCAACCAGACCGAAGAAGTCCTGGTTACGGTAGGTCGCGAAGCCGTTACCACGCTGCTGCATGAAGTTGTCAGAACCGTAGGTATCGCCGCCGAATTCCGGCAGAACGTCGGTCCAGGAAGTCACATCGTAAACAACGCCGTAGTTACGACCGTAGTCGAATGAACCCGCATCCGCGAATTTCAGACCTGCGAACGCCACACGCGTCCATGAGTTGTTTTCGTTCTCACCAGAGTTACCCTGGATCTGGTATTCCCACTGGCCGTAACCGGTCAGCTGGTCGTTAACCTGAGTTTCGCCTTTGAAGCCCAGACGCATGTAGGTCTGGTCGCCGTCTGCACTGTCGTCATCAGAGAAATAGTGCAGACCATCCACTTTACCGTACAGATCTAATTTGTTGCCGTCTTTGTTATAAATTTCAGCCGCATTTGCTGCGCCTGCCACCAGCAGAGCTGGTACCAGGAGGGACAGTACTTTAACTTTCATTTTATTAACCCTCTGTTATATGCCTTATTATTTACCACTGCTTACTGGTCAACCCTCTTAACCAGTCGGCAAGTTCATTCTCCTCAAAAATGCAGAATAATCCAACAGGAATATGATACGAAAACTTTGAAGATGTTTCACTTTACCATCAACATGTTTCAATTTGTAAATTTGAAGGAACTTTTACAGAGCATAAATAGTTTAAAAATATAGCACGGATAATCAAAACAAAAATATATTCTATTTAATACAAGTGATTAGCTTAAAAAACGGTACAGCACTGAATGACAAAAAAATTCCCTTCAACACCACTAAAATAACTCTCGCTATCATCATTAACTTTATTTATTACCGTCATTCAGTTCTGAATGTCTGTTTATCCCTAATTGAACCGGATGCTTCGCATTCGGTTTTTTTTTACCTTTCTTTACGTCAGCCTACATTTTATGTGCTACCCCTCAGAAATGATAACGACTATTAACTAAATCCAGATTCCGGCTTTCGCTGAATTCTTTTTTATGCTATTGAAATTAATTTCTTGTTTATTCGTGCTATTTTCCTGCCGGTGCGATCGCGTATTTATACATTTCACGGGGTTTTGTACACCTTTCATCCGGGGACGTTGAAGCCGGTTACCCGGATAAAAAGTCAAGGTCATACCGTTAACGACGCTGGAAATTCAGTTATTACCCTTTATACTGCCCTATCCCATTACCGCGCGGCCATTACGGGTTAAACACATCGATGAGTCAGACTGAAACTACCGCCCCGAGCAAATTCTCCCTTCTACCGGGCAGCATCACCCGTTTCTTTCTTCTGTTGATCGTTGTGCTGTTAGTCACAATGGGGGTGATGGTTCAGAGCGCCGTTAATACCTGGCTTAAAGATAAAAGCTATCAAATCGTCGATATCACCCATGCGGTGCATAAGCGCATTGATACGTGGCGCTATGCGACCTGGCAAATCTACGACAATATCGCTGCCGCGCCTGCCACCTCGTCAGGCGAAGGGTTGCAGGAAACGCGCCTTAAGCAGGATGTGTATTACCTTGAAAAACCGCAGCGCAAGACGGAAGCCCTGATTTTCGGCTCGCACGACAGCGCAACGCTTGAGATGACGCAGCGGATCTCCTCCTATCTGGACACCCTGTGGGGCGCCGAGACCGTACCGTGGTCAATGTATTACCTGAACGGTCAGGACAACAGCATGATCCTGATCTCGACCCTGCCGCTTAAGGATCTCTCCTCCGGCTTTAAAGAGACCACCGTTGGCAGTATTGTGGATTCCCGTCGGGCAGAAATGCTGCAACAGGCCAACGCGCTGGACGAGCGAGAAAGTTTCTCGTCGCTTCGCCGTCTTGCCTGGCAGAATGGCCACTACTTTACGCTGCGAACCACCTTTAACCAGCCGGGCCATCTGGCGACCGTGGTTGCCTTCGACCTGCCGATTAACGATCTCATCCCACCGGATATGCCGCTGGACAGTTTCCGTCTGGAGCCAGACAACAGCACCCAAAATATGCGCACGCCGTCGGATAAAGAAGGCGCGGACAGCGTAGCGATCTCCTTTAATGGCTCAAAGATTGAGATTGCCTCATCGCTCAACTCAACCGGTATGCGTCTGGTGTGGCAGGTGCCTTTTGGCACCCTGATGCTTGATACTCTGCAAAACATTCTGCTGCCGCTTTTGCTGAATATTGGCCTGCTGGCGCTGGCGCTGTTTGGCTACAGCACCTTCCGTTTCCAGTCGGGCCGCCAGAGCGACTCGACGTCGGTATCAGCCGGGACCAGCAACGAGTTGCGCATTCTTCGTGCCCTGAATGAAGAGATTATTTCCGTGCTGCCGCTTGGGGTGCTCGTTCACGACCAGGAGGCTAACCGCACGGTAATGAGCAATAAAATTGCCGATCACCTTCTGCCGCATCTTAACCTGCAAAATATTACGGCCATGGCGGACCAGCACCAGGGCGTTATTCAGGCCACCGTTAATAATGAACTGTATGAGATCCGTCAGTTCCGCAGTCAGGTCGCCTCGCGCACGCAAATCTTCATCATTCGCGATCAGGATCGCGAAGTGCTGGTGAATAAAAAGCTCAAGCAGGCGCAAAGGCTGTACGAGAAAAACCAACATGGCCGCGCGGCGTTTATGCAAAATATTGGCGATGCCTTTAAACAACCGTTGAAGTCACTCGCCACGCAGATTGCTGATCTGAGCACGCCGGAAAGCCGACAGCTCAGCAGCCAGGCCGACTCCCTGGTTCGTCTGGTGGACGAAATCCAGCTTGCGAACATGCTGGAGAATGACATCTGGAAGGGCACCCCTACGCTCTTCTCCATTCAGGACCTGATTGATGAGGTGGTGCCGGAAGTCCTGCCGGTGATCAAGCGCAAGGGACTCCAGCTGCTGATCAACAACCATTTACCGGCCAACGACGAACGTCACGGCGATCGCGATGCCCTGCGTCGCATCCTGATGATGTTGATACAGTATGCCGTCACCACGACGCAGATCGGCAAGATCACCCTTGAAGTCAGCACCGATGAGTCCACCGACGATCGTCTGACGTTCCGCATTCTGGATACGGGCGAAGGCGTCACAGTGAGCGAAATTGATAACCTGCACTTCCCGTTCCTGAACGATACCCAGCGCGACCACTACGGTAAGGCGAATGCCCTCACCTTCTGGCTTTGCGATCAGCTGGCGCGTAAGCTGGGCGGTCATCTGAACATTAAGGCCCGCGAATCCCTCGGCACCCGCTACTCTTTACACGTGAAAATGGCGGCGAATCCCCAGGAAGAGGATGAAGAGCGTCTGCTGGACGATGTGGTGGTGATGGTGGATGTGACCTCCAGTGAGATCCGTAATATCGTCGTTCGTCAGCTGGAAAACTGGGGGGCGTCCTGCATTACCCCGGACGAAAGGCTCGCGAGTCAAGAATTTGATCTATTTTTAACTGATAATCCGTCTAATCTTACTGCCTCAGGCTTGCTTTTAAGCGATGATGAGCCAGGCGTGCGGAAAATCGGCCCTGGGCAGCTGCGCGTCAACTTTAATATGAGCAATGCAATGCAGGAAGCTGTATTACAACTGATTGAAGAGAATCTGGCGCAGGAAGAGATCCTGGAGTCACCGTTAGGCGGCGATGAAAATGCCGAACTCCATGCCAGCGGATATTATTCGCTCTTCGTTGATACAGTACCAGATGATGTTAAGCGGTTGTATACTGAGTCCGCTGCGCAGGATTTTGCAGCGCTGGCACAGACAGCACACCGGCTTAAAGGGGTGTTTGCCATGCTTAATCTGGTTCCCGGCAAGCAGTTATGTGAAACGCTGGAACATCTAATTCGTGAGAAAGATGCCTCTGGCATTGAAAAATACATCAGCGACATTGACGCTTACGTCAAGAGCTTGCTGTAGCAAGGTAGCCTTATACATGAACAATATGAACGTAATTATTGCCGATGACCATCCGATTGTACTGTTCGGTATTCGCAAATCACTTGAACAGATCGAGTGGGTGAATGTAGTCGGTGAATTTGAAGATTCCACAGCCCTCATTAACAATTTGCCTAAACTTGATGCGCACGTGCTCATTACCGATCTCTCCATGCCTGGAGATAAGTACGGTGATGGGATCACGCTCATCAAATACATTAAACGCCACTTCCCGGACATTTCGATCATTGTTCTGACCATGAACAATAACCCGGCGATCCTGAGCGCCGTTCTGGATCTCGATATTGAAGGGATTGTGCTGAAACAAGGCGCACCTACCGATCTGCCAAAAGCGCTGGCGGCGCTACAGAAAGGGAAGAAATTCACTCCTGAGAGCGTCTCACGCCTGCTTGAAAAAATCAGCGCGGGTGGTTATGGCGACAAGCGTCTCTCGCCTAAAGAGAGTGAAGTTCTGCGTCTGTTCGCTGAAGGTTTCCTGGTCACTGAAATCGCCAAAAAGCTGAACCGCAGTATTAAAACCATCAGTAGCCAGAAAAAATCCGCGATGATGAAGCTGGGTGTTGATAACGATATCGCCCTGCTGAACTATCTCTCTTCCGTGACGCTGAGCGCAACGGACAAAGATTGATCTTCGCTGTCTACGCCGGGTGGCGCTCGCGCTTACCCGGCCTACAGCCGCCGGAGAAATAAAAAAGGCCCTTTCGGGCCTTTTTTATTGTCTCGCTTTTCGTACCCGCTCCGCATACACGGACAGTGTCTGCTTCAGTACATCCAGCGTGACCGGCTTCGACAGGCAGCTGTCCATTCCCGATTCCAGACAGCGCTGCTTCTCCTCCGCCAGCGCGTTGGCTGTCACCCCCACCACCGGCAGCGTCAGCCCCAGCTGTCGGATACGCTGCGTCAGACGGTAGCCGTCCATGTTAGGCATGTTCACATCGCTGAGCACAATATCAATATGGTTCTTACTTAAGACATTCAGGGCATCCACGCCATCATTGGCCGTTTTACACTGATAGCCCAGAGAGCCAAGCTGATCTGCGAGCAGACGACGGTTAATCGGATGATCGTCGACGACCAGAATCATCATATCGTCGTTCACCGACGCCAGCTCATCAGGGGAAGCCAGCACGGTGGCGCCGTCGCTGTCCTCAAGCTGCACGCTGTAAATACGCGCCAGCAAGCCCAGCAGCTCGTGCGGTGTCGCCACGCTGTGCACCCATACCCCAGGCGAACGCTCAAGCGGAATACCGATATGACGGCGGCAGAACATCACTACGCCGCGCCCCGCCCACGCCTGCTCCGGCTCAACGTCGGTGATCAGCATGTCATCCGCGTCCGGCGTCTGGCCTTCGTAGCGTGAAACCCGCACGCCGCTGCTGGTCAGCATCGAGGTCAGGAAATCATGTAAGGAGGCGTTGTGCACCGCCAGCCAGCAGTGCTTATCGCTCAGCCCGTCGACGGTGGTTTTCGCCGGATAGTGCGCCGAATAGAGCGGAATACGAATGGTGAACTGGCTGCCCATGCCTGGCTCTGTATCGACGGAGATATCTCCATCCATCATACTGATAAGCTTCTCGCAAATCGCCAGACCTAGCCCGGTCCCCTGGAAATTACGCTGGACGCCGGTTCCCACCTGGAAGAACGGATCGAACAGGCGAACGACCTCTTTCGCCGGAATGCCAACACCCGTGTCGCGCACGCGAATGGTCAGGTACTCCCCTGCCCGACAGACGTGCAGCACAATACAGCCGATATCGGTGAATTTGATGGCGTTGCTCAGCAGGTTTGAGATGACCTGTTGCAGACGCATCGGATCGCCATGCAGCGTCAGCGGCACATCCGGCTCGATAAAGCAGTACAGCCCAAGCTGTTTACGCACCACCAGCGGCAGGTAGTTAGCGCAGATATGGTTCATCACTTCGCGCGGGGAGAACTCGCGCGGCTCTATTTTCAACTGCTCGGATTCAATTTTAGAGAAATCGAGAATATCGCTGATGATTTTCAGCAGCAGGCTGGACGAGTTGTTCATGGCCGTCACCAGCCGGTCGACCCCTTTCGGCAGCTCTTTGGTCTGGAGCAGGTCGAGGTTACCGATAATGCCGTACAGCGGCGTTCGCAGCTCATGGCTGACGGTCGCGAGGAACATCGATTTCGACTGACTGGCCTGCTCCGCCGCCTGCGCCATATCCTGCAATGACTCTTCCATTTTCACGCGCGCAGAGACGTCCACCAGCACGCAAATGGCCACGTTTTCATTGCGGTAGCGAGAATGGACGAAGCTGATTTGCAGGTTGGTGTGGGTGCTGGTCAGCACATCCACAAAGTTAACCTGCTGACCGCAGATGATCTGCGTTAACCGCTGGCGGTCTTCATGCGTGAGCATGTTCAGGTAGTTATGGGCAAGCTCGTTACTGAGGATATTTGTCCCGTCCTGAGTACGCAGGATGCAGATCCCTACCGGCGCCGAGGCGACAATTTTACGGTTAAACTGCTCATGCTCTTCCAGACGCTGAGCATCCGCTTCCGCAGGAATAAAGATCCGCCGCTCATACATTCTCGCCAGCATAAACAGCGCGACGCCTACCGCGATGTTTAGCAAAATGGCGTTAAGGATCAGGATGCGAATGCGCTCCAGGACCTTGTCCACCGGCAGCGAGTAGACAATGCTCAGCGACGATGGCGGTAAACTTTTCTTCAGCACCAGCTCGCGGAACCCGGAGGTATAGCCAAACCATGACCGCTCCTGCATCCAGCTGGGTTCCACCTTCAGGCGGTTTTCAGGCCCGGTAAGGGAGATGAGCGGATGGCCGTTTTCATCCAGAATGGTCACGCCCATCGGCAGACTGCCCGGCGTGAAGAAGTTTTCCATACGGATGGTTTGTTCAATCCCCAGCAGCGCTTGCAGGCGGTTTCCGAGGTAAACCGGAGTCAGGGCATAGAAATAGCCGACGCCCATGCGCGGCCCCTGGCTTATCCAGAAGATGTTGTTCCCGCGCTCTTCCTGAGGCGCATTGCGGTATTTCACTATACGCTCATGCAGACTTTTCAGCGCGTCTTCGCGTTCGACGGGCATATCCCGCAGGCCGAAATCCGCCATGCAGAGATTTTCGTTGCCAATCAGGTAGACACGGTTCAGATCGTAGGCGGCCGAGAAATTATCGCGCCAGTAGCGCATAAACCATGAGAGGGACTCCAGTGAACCACGCCAGGCTTTGCTCATGGCGGAACAATCGGAGTCCGGGAAGAGCGGTTCGAAATCAGGTACTTCGGTTTTTTCATCCCGACCGCGGATAGCAAGAATGCCGTTCTCCGCCGTGAGTCGATTCTCAGCAATATACTTAAGCTCTTTCATCACGTCAGACGTGCGCTGGATATAGCGCTGAGCCTGATCCGAGCTTAAGTTAAACTCCTGGCGGATCTCCGCTTCTTTCTGGTGTAACGCGTTAACGATGTAAAACACCGAGAGCAGTGCCACCAGCAACCATAGCAGTAGCGCAAGCGCCCGAAACAGATAGCGAGAGACTTTTAACGTGGTACGAAAGGAGACGAGGTATTTCAAAGGGGCGAGGCTCCGCCGTCGGGGTCAAAAAGAATGTGGTTAAGGTAGCGGTAAACGCGGCTTGTCGCAACGTTCACTTGTCTGCTTGCGCAAAACAAAAGGGCCGGAAACCGGCCCTTTACGCGTCAGGAGACGTTACTCGTCAGCGTCATCCGCTACTTCATCATCGGTGTCCGCTTCCGGGGCGATTTCATCATCCCCTTCCGCAACGCTGCCGTCGATAGAGTCGAGCTCTTCGTCATCCACCGGCTCAGCAACGCGTTGCAGACCGACGACGTTTTCATCTTCCGCAGTACGGATGAGGATTACGCCCTGGGTGTTACGACCCACCACGCTGATCTCAGACACGCGGGTACGCACCAGCGTACCGGCATCGGTGATCATCATGATCTGGTCCGCGTCGTCCACCTGCACCGCGCCAACAACGGAACCGTTGCGCTCGGTCACTTTGATGGAGATAACGCCCTGCGTGCCGCGAGACTTGGTCGGGTATTCGCTTTCCGCCGTACGTTTACCGTAACCGTTCTGGGTGACGGTCAGGATTGCGCCTTCGCCACGAGGAACGATCAGGGAAACCACGCTGTCTTCACCCGCCAGCTTGATACCACGCACGCCGGTCGCCGTACGACCCATTGCGCGCACGGCGTTCTCTTTAAAGCGCACCACTTTACCGGCGGCAGAGAACAGCATGACTTCATCAGAACCGGAGGTCAGATCCACGCCGATCAGCTCATCGCCTTCGTTCAGGTTCACCGCGATGATCCCGGCAGAACGTGGACGGCTGAACTCGGTCAGCGCGGTTTTCTTCACGGTACCGCTCGCGGTCGCCATAAAGACGTTCACGCCCTCTTCGTACTCGCGTACCGGCAGAATAGCGGTGATACGTTCGTTCGCTTCCAGCGGCAGCAGGTTGACGATAGGACGACCCCGCGCGCCACGGCTCGCTTCCGGCAGCTGATAGACTTTCATCCAGTACAGACGGCCCCGGCTGGAGAAGCAGAGGATCGTGTCGTGGGTGTTGGCCACCAGCAGACGGTCAATGAAGTCTTCTTCTTTAATACGCGCCGCAGATTTGCCTTTACCGCCACGACGCTGTGCTTCGTAGTCGGTCAACGGCTGATACTTCACGTAGCCCTGGTGAGACAGCGTCACTACCACGTCTTCGCGGTTGATCAGATCTTCAATGTTGATATCAGAGCTATTGGCTGTGATTTCGGTGCGACGCTCGTCGCCGAACTGATCGCGAACCAGCTCCAGCTCTTCACGGATCACTTCCATCAGGCGCTCTGCGCTACCCAGGATATGCAGCAGCTCGGCAATCTGCTCCAGCAGCTCTTTGTACTCGTCGAGCAGTTTTTCATGCTCAAGGCCGGTCAGTTTCTGCAAACGCAGATCCAGAATCGCCTGGGCCTGCTGTTCAGTCAGGTAGTACTGACCGTCACGCACGCCGAATTCCGGTTCCAGCCACTCAGGACGCGCAGCGTCATCACCGGCACGTTCCAGCATTGCCGCCACGTTGCCCAGATCCCATGGACGCGCAACCAGCGACGCCTTCGCTTCTGCCGGCGTCGGCGCACGGCGGATCAGCTCGATGATCGGGTCGATGTTCGCCAGCGCAACGGCCAGTGCTTCAAGGATATGGGCACGGTCGCGCGCTTTGCGCAGTTCGAAGATGGTACGACGGGTCACCACTTCACGGCGGTGACGCACGAACGCGCTCAGGATCTCTTTCAGGTTCATGATCTTCGGCTGGCCATGGTGCAGCGCAACCATGTTGATACCGAAGGAGACCTGAAGCTGAGTCTGGGAGTAAAGGTTGTTCAGCACAACTTCACCCACCGCGTCGCGCTTGATTTCAATCACGATGCGCATACCGTCTTTATCAGACTCGTCACGCAGCGCGCTGATGCCTTCAACGCGTTTTTCTTTTACCAGCTCGGCGATTTTTTCAATCAGTCGCGCTTTGTTCACCTGATACGGGATCTCGTGAACAATAATGGTTTCACGGCCGGTTTTAGCGTCCGCTTCCACTTCGGCGCGGGCACGGATGTAAATCTTGCCGCGACCGGTGCGGTACGCTTCTTCAATACCGCGACGGCCATTGATGATTGCCGCCGTCGGGAAGTCCGGGCCCGGGATGTGTTCCATCAGCCCTTCAATGCTGATGTCTTCATCGTCAATGTAGGCCAGGCAGCCGTTGATCACTTCCGTGATATTGTGCGGTGGAATGTTGGTTGCCATACCGACGGCGATACCGGACGAACCGTTCACCAGCAGGTTTGGGATCTTCGTTGGCATAACGTCAGGAATTTTTTCCGTGCCGTCGTAGTTATCAACGAAATCAACCGTCTCTTTTTCCAGGTCAGCCATCAGCTCATGGGCAATCTTCGCCAGACGGATTTCCGTATAACGCATTGCCGCGGCGGAGTCGCCGTCGATAGAACCAAAGTTACCCTGACCATCTACCAGCATGTAACGCAGCGAGAAGGGCTGCGCCATACGGACAATGGTGTCGTACACCGCGTAATCACCATGAGGATGGTATTTACCGATTACGTCACCAACGACACGGGCAGATTTTTTGTAGGCTTTATTCCAGTCATTGCCCAATACGTTCATGGCGTATAGTACGCGACGGTGTACCGGCTTCAGGCCATCGCGGACGTCCGGCAGCGCACGGCCAACAATGACCGACATCGCATAGTCCAGATAGGAGCTTTTCAGCTCTTCCTCGATGTTAACCGGTGTAATTTCTCTCGCAAGGTCGCTCATCTAACCGCTATCCCTCTACTGTATCCCGGATTCAAAGGTCGCAAATTATAACACAGCCGCGGTGATACAGGTAAACCTATACGCTTTATTCACAGGGATTGCCTGATATACTCATTTGTCTTGCTAAATAAGGAGTAAAAGCGCCCATGAATGCCGAAAAATCCCCGGTGGCTCACAACGTTGACCACGAAGAGATTGCCAAATTTGAAGCGGTGGCGTCCCGCTGGTGGGATCTCGAAGGTGAGTTCAAACCTCTGCATCGTATTAACCCGCTGCGTCTGGGCTATATCGCGGAGCGTTCCGGCGGTCTGTTCGGTAAGAAAGTGCTCGACGTCGGCTGCGGCGGCGGCATCCTGGCGGAAAGTATGGCGCGTGAAGGGGCCACCGTCACCGGTCTGGACATGGGCTTCGAACCTCTACAGGTTGCGCGTCTTCATGCGCTGGAGTCCGGCGTACAGGTAGAATATGTCCAGGAAACCGTGGAAGAGCACGCGGCAAAACATGCGCACCAGTATGACGTGGTGACCTGCATGGAGATGCTGGAGCACGTTCCCGATCCGCAGTCGGTGGTCAGCGCCTGTGCAAAACTGGTGAAACCGGGTGGACAGGTCTTCTTCTCGACCATCAACCGCAACGGCAAAGCCTGGCTGATGGCCGTGGTAGGCGCGGAATACGTGCTGCGCATGGTGCCGAAAGGGACGCACGACGTGAAGAAGTTCATCAAGCCTGCCGAACTGCTGGGCTGGGTTGACCAGACATGGCTTAAGGAGCAGCACATGACGGGCCTGCACTACAATCCGCTGACGGATAAATTCAAACTTGCTCCAGGTGTGGATGTTAACTATATGTTGCACACAACCGCCAAAAACGACTAACGTCATCCGTTATTCTTATAATGATTGCGCGACATCATGTTGCGCAATTCTGACCTCCCGTTGAAGAAATCAGCACTCGATCAAATTTTGAATTTTTTTTCTTAATTATTGACATCTCTTCCAGGCCTTACGGCACGAGGACTTAGCCTTTTTTACCCTTTCACAACCTCAATTTAACGTCAAAATCAACCCTTGTGCTGAAAAGATTCGATACTAGAATACTCACCATATAGCGTTCTTCTTATCGCAAAACCCCTATATGTAGTATTTATCCACAGAGTTAGTCACAAGACGGTTCTGTGGATAAGCGGGGGATATTTTTTTATTTCACGGACAGGTAAAAACCCACATGAATCAGAGTCTGCTGGTGACAAAGCGCGACGGTACCACCGAGCGTATCAATCTGGACAAAATCCATCGAGTTCTCGACTGGGCAGCAGAAGGACTGAACAACGTATCTATCTCCCAGGTTGAACTGCGTTCTCACATTCAGTTCTACGACGGCATCAAAACGTCTGATATCCACGAAACCATTATCAAAGCCGCGGCAGATCTGATCTCCCGCGACGCACCGGATTATCAGTACCTCGCTGCGCGTCTGGCGATTTTCCACCTGCGTAAAAAAGCCTACGGCCAGTTCGAGCCGCCGAAGCTTTACGATCACGTAGTGAAAATGGTCGAGCTGGGCAAATACGACACGCATCTGCTGGAAGACTATACGGAAGAAGAGTTCGAGCAGATGAACGGGTTTATCGATCACTGGCGCGACATGAACTTCTCCTACGCGGCGGTGAAGCAGCTCGAAGGTAAATACCTGGTTCAGAACCGTGTGACGGGCGAAATCTACGAGAGCGCCCAGTTCCTCTATATTCTGGTGGCCGCCTGCCTGTTCTCTAATTACCCGCGTGAAACCCGTCTGGACTACGTGAAGCGTTTCTACGATGCGGTCTCTACGTTCAAGATTTCTCTGCCTACGCCAATCATGTCTGGCGTGCGTACCCCTACCCGTCAGTTCAGCTCCTGCGTACTGATCGAGTGTGGTGACAGCCTGGATTCCATCAACGCGACCTCCAGCGCCATCGTGAAATACGTCTCCCAGCGTGCCGGTATCGGCATCAACGCCGGCCGTATCCGTGCACTGGGCAGCCCGATCCGCGGCGGTGAAGCGTTCCACACCGGCTGTATTCCGTTCTACAAGCACTTCCAGACGGCAGTAAAATCCTGCTCTCAGGGCGGCGTGCGTGGTGGTGCAGCGACCCTGTTCTACCCGATGTGGCACCTGGAAGTGGAAAGCCTGCTGGTTCTGAAAAACAACCGCGGCGTGGAAGGCAACCGCGTGCGTCACATGGACTACGGCGTGCAGATCAACAAGCTGATGTACACCCGTCTGCTGAAAGGGGAAGACATCACCCTGTTCAGCCCGTCCGACGTCCCGGGTCTGTACGACGCGTTCTTCGCCGATCAGGACGAGTTCGAGCGTCTGTACACCAAATATGAAAAAGACGACAGCATCCGCAAGCAGCGCGTGAAAGCGGTCGATCTGTTCTCCCTGATGATGCAGGAACGTGCCTCTACCGGTCGTATCTACATCCAGAACGTTGACCACTGCAACACCCACAGCCCGTTCGATCCGGTGGTTGCACCAGTGCGCCAGTCCAACCTGTGCCTGGAGATCGCCCTGCCGACCAAACCGCTGGAAGACGTGAACGACGAAAACGGTGAAATCGCGCTCTGTACGCTGTCCGCATTCAACCTGGGTGCGATTAAGAGCCTGGACGAGCTGGAAGAGCTGGCGGTGCTGGCGGTTCGTGCGCTCGACGCCCTGCTGGATTACCAGGATTACCCAATCCCGGCGGCAAAACGCGGCGCAATGGGCCGTCGCACTTTAGGTATCGGCGTGATCAACTTCGCCTACTGGCTGGCGAAAAACGGCAAGCGTTACTCCGACGGCAGCGCCAACAATCTGACGCACCAGACGTTCGAAGCGATTCAGTACTACCTGATGAAAGCCTCTAACGAGCTGGCGAAAGAGCAAGGCGCGTGCCCGTGGTTCAACGAAACCACCTACTCGAAAGGCATTCTGCCGATCGACACCTACAAAAAAGACCTGGATGCGATCGTCAGCGAGCCGCTGCACCTCGACTGGGAAGGCCTGCGCGAGTCCATTAAAACTCACGGCCTGCGTAACTCCACGCTCTCTGCCCTGATGCCGTCCGAGACCTCTTCGCAGATCTCCAACGCCACCAACGGTATTGAGCCACCGCGCGGCCACGTCAGCATCAAAGCGTCGAAAGACGGCGTGCTGCGTCAGGTGGTGCCGGATTACGAAACGCTGGGTGACAACTACGAGCTGCTGTGGGAAATGCCAAACAACGACGGCTATCTGCAACTGGTGGGTATCATGCAGAAGTTTATCGACCAGTCGATCTCTGCCAATACCAACTACGACCCAACGCGCTTCCCGTCTGGCAAGGTTCCGATGCAGCAACTGCTGAAGGACCTGCTCACCGCCTACAAATTTGGCGTGAAAACGCTGTACTATCACAACACCCGTGATGGTGCGGAAGACGCCCAGGACGACCTGGTGCCGTCAATTCAGGACGATGGCTGCGAAAGCGGCGCATGTAAGATCTAATAAATTCCCTCACCCTAACCCTCTCCCACAGGGAGAGGGAACTCTTTCCCCCTCTCCCTGTGGGAGAGGGCCGGGGTGAGGGGAAATAACACCACAGGACTCACCGCAATGGCATATACCACCTTTTCACAGACGAAAAACGACCAGCTCAAAGAGCCGATGTTCTTCGGACAGCCGGTCAACGTGGCACGCTACGATCAGCAAAAATATGACATCTTCGAAAAGCTGATTGAAAAGCAACTCTCCTTCTTCTGGCGTCCGGAAGAAGTTGACGTTTCCCGCGACCGTATCGATTTCCAGGCACTGCCGGAACACGAAAAGCACATCTTCCTCAGCAACCTGAAGTACCAGACGCTGCTGGACTCCATCCAGGGTCGTAGTCCAAACGTGGCGCTGCTGCCGCTGATCTCGATTCCTGAGCTGGAAACCTGGGTAGAGACCTGGGCGTTCTCCGAGACGATCCACTCCCGCTCTTACACCCACATCATCCGCAACATCGTGAACGATCCGGCGGTGGTGTTTGACGATATCGTCACCAACGAGCAGATCCAGAAGCGCGCGGAAGGCATTGCGCACTACTACGACGAGCTGATCGAGATGACCAGCTACTGGCATCTGCTGGGCGAAGGCACGCATAACGTGAACGGCAAAACCATTACCGTAAACCTGCGGGCCCTGAAAAAGCAGCTGTACCTGTGCCTGATGAGCGTTAACGCGCTGGAAGCGATCCGCTTCTACGTGAGCTTCGCCTGCTCCTTCGCCTTTGCCGAGCGCAAGCTGATGGAAGGCAACGCCAAAATCATCCGCCTGATCGCCCGTGACGAAGCCCTGCATCTGACCGGGACTCAGCACATGCTGAACCTGCTGCGCAGCGGCGCGGACGACCCGGAAATGGCTGCGATTGCCGAAGAGTGCAAGCAGGAATGCTACGATCTGTTCGTGCTGGCCGCCCAGCAGGAGAAAGAGTGGGCAGACTACCTGTTCCGCGACGGCTCCATGATTGGCCTGAACAAAGACATTCTGTGCCAGTACGTGGAGTACATCACTAACATCCGCATGCAGGCTGTGGGTCTCGATCTGCCATTCCAGACGCGCTCTAACCCGATTCCGTGGATCAACACCTGGCTGGTGTCCGATAACGTGCAGGTTGCGCCGCAGGAAGTGGAAGTGAGTTCTTATCTGGTCGGTCAGATTGATTCTGAAGTCAACACCGACGACCTGAGCGATTTCCAGCTCTGATGAGCCGCGTAACGCTGAGCCTTTCTGGTACAGAGGTGTTGTGCCAGGAAGAGCACCCTTCTCTGCTGGTGGCGCTTGAAGCGCATCAGGTAGAAGTAGAGTACCAGTGTCGTGAAGGCTACTGCGGCTCCTGCCGCTGCCGTCTGGTCGCAGGCCAGGTAGACTGGCTGACCGAACCGCTGGCCTTTATCAGTGAAGGGGAGATTTTGCCCTGCTGCTGCCGGGCAAAAGGCGATATTGAGATCGAGATGTAATTATGTCGGGTGGCGCTTCGCTGACCCGACCTACAAAACCGCAGTTCGTAGGCCGGGTAAGGCGCAGCCGCCACCCGGCAATTTCAGCGTTTATCCTTCAAAAAGCTCACCGCTTTATCCGGGAAATCCGTAAACAACCCGTCCACATCCGCCTGGTTATACAGCACGTCGTAAAGCTGATTCACGTCCGTCGCATACTCCGGCAGCTGGTCTGCGCGTACGGTATACGGATGCACCTGCATCTTGCTCGCATGCGCCTCTTTCACCATCGCCGTCAGCTTCACGTGACCCGGCGTTGAGCCTTCCGCCACCAGCATGTGGTAATCCGGCCCGATGCCGTCGGCGTACTGCGCAATCTGCTTCATCGCGCCCGGCTTAAACATCCAGTCGTAGCTGTAGTTCACCCACTTCCCGTCCGGCTGTTTTTCCTGGGTTTCATTCCAGTCGGTATACGCAATCAGCTGCACCAGATTGAGATCCATCCCCATTTTCGGCTCCAGCTCGGTTTTGATGCGCTTCAGTTCCGCGGCGTCGAAACATTGCAGGAAAACCTTATCCTGCTTGCTGGTGTAGCCGTACTTTTTCAGTACCTCCAGCGTCTTCGCGGCAATGTCCTTCCCTTCCTGATGGTGGAACCACGGCGCTTTGATTTCCGGGTAGATACCGATATTTTTGCCTGTCGAGTGGTTCAGCCCCTGAACAAACTCGATCTCCTCTTCGAAGGTGTGAATACGGAAGTCAGACTTGCCCATCGGGAAACGTCCCGGATAGACCTGCACCTTCTTACCGTTTTCAATCTCGAAGCCCTCGGTAAACTTCAGTGAGCGGATCTCCGCCAACGTGAAGTCGATGGCGTAGTAGCGACCATCTTTACGGGCGCGATCCGGGAAACGCTCCGCCACGTCCGTGACGCGGTCAAGATAGTGGTCATGCAGAACGACCAGCTGGTCGTCCTTCGTCATCACCAGATCCTGCTCCAGATAATCCGCGCCCTGGGCATAGGCCATCGCTTTTGCCGGCAGCGTATGCTCCGGCAGATAACCGCTGGCGCCACGGTGGGCGATCACGATCTTATCCGCCGCCAGCGCGGAGCCTGTCATCAGGCCCGCCAGCAGCAGGCCTGTCGCTAACTGAGTTAATTTCATCGCAATGCTCCTTATTGACGACGCGCCAGCACTTCGGCGTGGTGACGTTTTTCACCAATCATCACAACAACCAACAGCAGAACAGCCAGCACGCTGCCGCCAATCATCACCATAAAGCCGCCATCCCAGCCGAAGAAGTCGACGGTGTAGCCGACGATGGCGCTCGCAGCGACAGAACCGCCGAGGTAGCCAAACAGACCGGTAAAGCCTGCCGCCGTGCCTGCCGCTTTCTTCGGCGCCAGCTCCAGGGCATGCAGACCAATCAGCATAACCGGACCATAAATCAGGAAGCCGATGACGATCATACAGGCCATATCCACACCCGGATTCCCCGGCGGGTTAAGCCAGTAAACGACCGTCGCGATGGTGACCAGCGTCATAAAGAACACGCCCGTCGCCCCACGGTTGCCCTTAAACACTTTGTCCGACATCCAGCCGCAGATCAGCGTGCCGGGAATGCCCGCGTATTCATACAGGAAATAGGCCCAGGAGGATTTATCCAGCGCGAAGTGCTTCACCTCTTTCAGGTAGGTTGGCGACCAGTCGAGGATGCCGTAGCGCAGCAGGTAGACAAATACGTTTGCCACCGCGATGTACCACAGCAGCTTGTTCGGCAGCACGTACTTCATGAAGATCTGCTTTGCCGTCAGCTCTTCTTCGTGCTTCTCGCTGTAATCATCCGGGTAGTCGTTTTTGTACTCTTCAATCGGCGGCAGGCCGCAGGACTGTGGGGTGTCGCGCATCAGAGCGAAGGCGATAATCGCCACCAGAATGGCGCCAAAGGCTGGCATATAGAGCGCGGCATGCCAGTCGTTGAACCAGGCCATCCCCAGCAGGAACAGCAGCGGCGGAAGCCCGCCCCCGACGTTATGTGCGCAGTTCCACACAGATACAATTCCACCACGCTCTTTCTGTGACCACCAGTGAACCATGGTGCGTCCGCATGGCGGCCACCCCATCCCCTGGAACCAGCCGCAGAGGAACAGCAGCACGAACATGATGGCAATGCTGGAGGTCGCCCACGGCACAAAGCCCATGAACAGCATCACCGCTGCCGCGAGGATCAGACCGGCGGGCAGGAACACGCGCGGATTCGAACGATCCGACACCGACCCCATAATGAACTTCGAAAAACCGTACGCGATGGAGATCCCCGACAGCGCAAATCCCAGATCGCCGCGAGAGAAGCCCTGCTCCACCAGGTACGGCATGGCGAGCGCAAAGTTTTTACGTACCAGATAGTACGCCGCATACCCGAAGAAGATCCCGAGGAAGATTTGCCAACGCAGACGGCGGTAGAGAGGATCAATCTCTGCCTCTGGCAGTCGCGCCCGATGTGGCGCAGGTTTAAAGATACTGAGCATAACAGCCTCCGTGGCCTTTCAAAAAATGACCGGGCATCTCGCGCCCGGCTACAGAGGCGGCGATGTTAAGAAATCACGGTGAATGTTACTGTGAATCAACGCACAGATTGTTACAGAAATATGACAGAATGCGCAAAAAAGCGCATGAAATCACGTTTCACTTTCGAATTTCGCGCGTTTATGTTCGAAATCAAACAAACCACACGATCAATGTGGCTAAATGCTAAAAAACGAACATAGAGGAAAGGCAATGACAATTCACGATCCACGCTTCAGCGATGTGATTATCATTGGCGGTGGCGCGACGGGTGCCGGCATCGCACGCGACTGCGCCCTGCGGGGATTGAGCGTCACGCTTCTGGAACGCCACGATATCGCCACCGGCGCGACGGGACGTAATCACGGTCTGTTGCACAGCGGCGCCCGCTATGCGGTCACTGACGCTGAGTCAGCACGCGAGTGTATCGCTGAAAACCAGATCCTCAGGCGCATCGCCCGCCACTGCGTTGAACCGACCAACGGTCTTTTTATCACCCTTCCAGAAGATGACCTCGGCTTTCAGCAAACCTTTATCACCGCGTGCACGGCGGCAGGCATTCAGGCCGAGGCGATCGATCCTGCGCAGGCGCGCCGACTTGAACCCTCGGTAAACCCGGCGTTACTGGGCGCGGTAAAGGTACCGGACGGAACCGTTGATCCTTTCCGCCTGACCGCCGCCAATATGCTCGACGCGCGGGAACATGGCGCCCAGATCCTGACCGGGCATCACGTCACCGGGCTTATTCGTGAAGGTAATACCGTGCGCGGAGTGCGCGTGTTTGATGCGCAGTACAACGAACACCGCGAGCTGTATGCCGCCGTCGTGGTCAACGCGGCGGGGATCTGGGGCCAGCGCATCGCGGAATACGCGGACCTGTCGGTGCGCATGTTCCCGGCGAAAGGCTCGCTGCTGATCCTCGACCACCGCATCAATAACCATGTCATCAACCGCTGCCGTAAACCGTCTGACGCCGATATCCTCGTGCCGGGGGACACCATTTCGTTAATCGGCACGACCTCAATGCATGTGGACTACAGCGAAATTGATTACAACCGCGTCACCGCTGAAGAGGTGGATATCCTGCTGCGCGAAGGGGAAAAGCTGGCCCCGGTGATGGCGCAGACGCGTATTCTGCGTGCCTACGCGGGCGTGCGTCCCCTTGTCGCCAGCGATAACGATCCGAGCGGGCGTAACGTCAGCCGCGGCATCGTGCTGCTCGATCACGCCGAACGCGACGGCATGGACGGGTTTATCACCATTACCGGCGGCAAGCTGATGACCTACCGGCTGATGGCCCAGTGGGCCAGCGATGCCGTCTGCCGTAAGCTCGGCAACACCGCACCGTGCGTGACGGCGGAACAGGCTCTGCCCGGCTCGCAGCAATCGACAGAAAAAACGCTGCACAAAATCATTTCACTCCCTGCCCCGCTTCGCGGTTCAGCGATTTACCGTCACGGCGACCGCACCCCAACCTGGCTCGGTGAAGGGCGACTCAGCCGCAGCCTGGTGTGCGAATGCGAAGCCGTGACCGCAGGCGAGGTGCAGTATGCCGTGGAAAACCTGACGGTGAACAACCTGCTCGATTTACGCCGCCGCACGCGCGTCGGGATGGGCACCTGTCAGGGGGAGCTGTGCGCCTGCCGTGCCGCCGGGCTGCTGCAACGTTTTCACGCCACCACGTCAACCCAGTCGCTTGCCCAGCTCAGCGATTTTTTAAACGAGCGCTGGAAAGGCATTCAGCCCGTCGCCTGGGGCGATGCCCTGCGCGAAAGCGAGTTTACCCGCTGGGTCTATCAGGGGCTTTGCGGTCTGGAGAAGGAGCACAACCATGAAATTTGATACCGTGATTGTGGGTGGGGGACTGGCGGGCCTGCTGTGCGGCCTCAAACTGACGCAGCGGGGTCTGCGCTGCGCCATTGTCACTCGCGGTCAGAGTGCCCTGCACTTCTCTTCCGGCTCGCTGGATTTACTGGGCGCGCTATCGTTCGCCGATCTGCCGCCTGAACATCCCTACCGCCTGACGGGCGCAGAGAATATGGCCCGCTTTGCCTGCGAAACCGAACACCTGCTCACCACCTGCGGCGCACGCATGCAGGGTGACGCCGAGCAAAATCATCAGCGCGTCACGCCGCTCGGCACCCTGCGCGCCGCCTGGCTTAGCCCGGAAGAGGTGCCTGTCGCCCCCATCGCTGCCGAGCGCGTGCGGGTGGTGGGGATCAGCGGCTTCCTCGATTTCCAGCCGCATCTGGCCGCCGCGTCTCTCAGACAGCAGGGTGTTCAGGTGGATACGGCGGAGATTGATCTCCCCGAACTCGACGTGCTGCGCGAAAACCCCAGCGAGTTTCGTGCGGTGAACATTGCCCGCCTGCTGGATAATGAAAGTTACTGGCCGCAGCTGTACGCGGCGCTTCAACCGCTCGGCGAGACCTGCGACGCCCTGTTTATGCCCGCCTGTTTTGGCTTAACGGACAACCGGCTCTGGCGCTGGCTCTCGGCGCGCCTGCCCTGTACGCTCGGTTTACTGCCGACGCTCCCCCCTTCCGTGCCCGGCATTCGTCTGCACACCCAGCTTCAGCGTCAGTATGTTGCCCAGGGTGGCGTCTGGATGGCAGGCGACGAGGTGAAAAAAATCACCCTGGCTGAGGGCGCGGTAAGCGAAATCTGGACCCGCAACCACGGCGACATCCCGCTTCGCGCACGCTTTACGGTGCTGGCAAGCGGCAGTTTCTTCAGTAACGGTCTGCTGAGCAGCCGGGATGGCGTGCGTGAGGCGATCCTCGGTCTGGACGTCCGGCAAAGCGCTTCCCGCGCGGACTGGTATCAAAGCGATTTCTTCACCCCGCAGCCCTGGCAGCAGTTCGGCGTGATCGTCGACAGCCAACTGCGCCCGCGGCTGGGCGGGGAACCGGTTGAAAATCTTTACGCCATCGGCTCGGTTCTGGGCGGGTACGATCCCGTGGCGCAGGGCTGCGGTGGCGGCGTCTGCGCCGTCACTGCGCTGCATGTCGCGGAGCAGATTATCCAGCGCAGGGAGGGAGCACAATGAACGACACCCGATTTGAAAGCTGTATCAAATGCACGGTCTGCACCACGGTTTGCCCGGTCAGCGGCGTCGATCCGCGCTATCCCGGCCCGAAACAGGCCGGTCCCGACGGGGAGCGTCTGCGCCTGAAGGATGGCGCGCTCTACGACGAGGCGCTGAAATACTGCATCAACTGCAAACGCTGCGAAGTTGCCTGCCCGTCGGACGTGAAAATAGGCGATATCATCCAGCGCGCCCGCGCCCGCTACAGTACGCAAAAACCGACGCTGCGTGACGCGATACTGAGCCACACCGATCTGATGGGTAGCCTCTCGACGCCTTTCGCGCCGGTCGTCAATGCCGCCACCGCCCTGAAGCCGGTGCGCAGGCTGCTGGATGCGACGCTCAAAATCGACCATCACCGCAGCCTGCCGAAATATTCTCACGGCACTTTCCGCCGCTGGTATAAATCCGTGGCGGCAGAACAGGCGCAGTTCGCTGAGCAGGTCGCCTTCTTCCACGGCTGCTACGTGAACTACAACCATCCGCAGCTGGGAAAAGACCTGCTGAAAGTGCTGAACGCCATGGGAACGGGCGTTCAGCTGCTGAGCAAAGAAAAGTGCTGCGGCGTTCCGCTGATTGCCAACGGCTTCATCGACAAAGCGCGCAAGCAGGCGAGCAGCAACGTCACCTCTTTACGCGAGGCGATCGTCGACAAAGGGATACCGGTACTGGCGACGTCGTCAACCTGCACCTTCACGCTGCGCGATGAATATCCGCATCTGCTGGATGTGGATAACACCGGCCTGCGCGAGCACATTGAGCTGGCGACCCGTTTTCTCTGGCGCAAACTGGACAGCGGTCAGACGTTACCGCTGGGCAAATTGCCGCTGAAAGTGGTGTATCACACGCCATGTCATATGGAGAAGATGGGCTGGTCGATCTATACGCTTGAGCTGCTGCGGCTGATCCCGGGGCTGGAGCTGACGGTGCTGGACTCACGCTGCTGCGGCATCGCTGGCACGTACGGCTTCAAGCGTGAAAACTACCCAACCTCACAGGCCATTGGCGCGCCGCTGTTCCGGCAGATTGAAGAGAGCGGCGCAGATATCGTGGTGACGGACTGCGAAACCTGCAAGTGGCAGATCGAGATGTCCACCAGCAAACGCTGTGAACATCCCATTACCTTGCTGGCAAAAGCGCTGGCGTAACCGTTGCCGGGGACACGGCCCCGGCACACTCTCACTCTACGAACAGCGATTCGACGACGTTGATCCAGCCGTGCTCGCTGGCGACCTCTTTCCCGTTCAGCCAGCGGCGCAGCATGTTCAGCGCCATCATCGCGCACACCTCCTGACGCACGGCCAGGCTGTGGCGGGTAATGCTCATCCTGACCCGCAGGGCGTGCGTCCCTTCCGGCGTTGCAAGGGCAAAGTTGAGATGCTCCTCATCCAGCCCGCCCACAAACAGCGCCAGCCCGGCGAAATGCTTCACTCTGCGCTCGGACGCCCAGCGCGCGGTCTGCGCCAGCGTCTCCTGCTGGAACGGCACCACTTCACTGGCCAGCAGCGGCGCACCCGCCCGGGTAAGCTGAAGCGCCAGAAGCCCACCGGTAAACTGCTCGCTTAACGTCACGCTCAGCTGGCGGGACTGCAAATGCCCTGCGATCTGCGCCGGCAGCCCTTCCGTTCCTTCGAAAATCAGGCTTTCCCCGGCGACGCGCTGCACTTCCGGCCACAGCGCCAGCATGGCGGCTTTCTCTGACGCCGGTCCGGTCAGCTTCAGTTCAATAATCGGCATGGAGGAGCGATAGCCCATCGACACGCCGGGAGGCAGTTGCAGGTGATCGAGGCTCTGGGCCAGATCGCTTTCCGAGCGACCAAAGGTGGTCAGACGCAGGCACAGCGGCGGTTCAGGCAGCGTAAAGCGCGCGCGCAGGCGCGGCAGGATCTGCTGCTCGACCATCACTTTAAATTCCGACGGGACGCCCGGGGTGAAGAACATCAGGCAGCGGTTCAGCTGAACGGCAAACCCGCAGGCGGTGCCGACCGGGTTATCAATCAGTTCCGCGCTGGCGGGAATTTCAGCCTGCTTGCGGTTGCTGGGGGCCATCACGCGGCCACGCCCGGAGAAAAAGCGCTCCATCTGTGCCAGCCACGCCTCGTGCAGAACCAGGCCTTCGCCTTTGGCCGTGGCGGCGGCCAGCGCGCTGAGATCGTCGCTGGTGGGTCCCAGCCCGCCGTTCACAATCAGCACGTCGCAGCGTTCGCTGCGCTCGCGCAGAACGTTGACCAGCGACTCAAGATTGTCACCTACGGTGTTGCGGCGCGTTAACGGTAATCCTTGCTCAAAGAAGAGATCGGCGAGCCAGGCGGCATTGGTATCAATGATTTGCCCATGCAGCACTTCGTCGCCAGTGGATAACATTTCCACATTTATCATTGTGTTCTCCCATTTCAATGGTCAAAACACTATAGCGCAATCGAAGACCGGGGGAAGAGAGAAACTGGCGCGACTGAACGCCGCGCCGAGAGGATTAGAAACCGGCGCTCACGCCAATGTACGGGCCGTCTGCCAGGGCGTTGTCGCGGTTGCCGTCTTTACCGGCCAGGTTCAGATAGCGATAGCCCGCTTCGATGGTGATCGGACGCATGATGGTCCAGCGCGCGCCGGCATTAGCTTCCTGATAGCTGTCGATACCGCTGGAGAGGGAATCCGGGGAGTAGTAGTACTCACCGAACAGGCCAAAGCTGTCGCCAATTTTCCACTGCAAGCCGCCGCCCACTGCCGCCGCGTAGCCTTCGTCGCCATCGTTCGGGTTGGTGTAAATGCCTTTACCGCCGACGGTCGCCAGGAAGGGACCCAACGGCACGTTGAAGCCGAGGCCCAGGCTTGCCGCATCCCCATCGTCGTCGTTGTGCGTCCAGCCGCCGGTCATTGCCAGGCCTGCGCTATCCGTGCCAAGACCAAAGCCCAGATGGGTATAATCTTGTCCCGCCGAGCCGTTGAAGGAAATTGCGTTTGCCGCTGCTGAAACAAACATCAGGCCGCTTAAGCCCATTAATGCCACTTTTTTCATTGTCGTGATCCCGCACAATTTATTCAGAGATGTCCAAAAACCGCGAGATTTTAACCTGACTGCCTGTGTGATCAATGGACTCCGCGTGCGGCGGGCAATTAGTTTGTAACGATTTGATAATATCGGCATTTATACCAGCATCAGAAAGCGCATTTTCACGCTCAGCCCACCCAGATTTTCACTGGGCATCAGCTGAAGATGGCTGCGGTGCAGGCGGGCAATATCGTTAGCCAGCGCCAGGCCAATGCCGGACCCGGCGGCATCGCCCACGTTATCCAGCCGATGAAACGGCAGCATGGCCTGGGAGATCTGGTCTTCAGCAATGCCCGGTCCGCTGTCCTCCACGCTCAGCTCAACGGCATCGTTAGCCGTGCGCAGGTACACCGTCACGACGCCCTGCTCCGGTGTGTATTTGATCGCGTTCTCCAGCAGGTTGGCGCAAAGTTCGCCCAGCAACACGTCATCCCCCTCAATCATTACCGGCTGCTGTACGCCGTCATAACCGAGATCGATACCCTTGCTGCGCGCCTGCGCCAGCCGGGAAAAGCAGCAGTTTTGCACCACCTGTACCAGATCGACAGGCGCAAACTGTCGCTCCCCCTGCTCTTTTCGCTTCACCGCCGAAAGCTGCAACAGCCTTTCCGTCAGCACGATGGTGTTATCCAGCGTGACGTTCATCGCCCGTAAGCTCTCCTGCCACAGCGCCGGATCGTTACGCGTCAGGGCAACCGATACCTGGGTTTTCAGCACCGCCAGCGGCGTTTTGAGCTGGTGTGAGGCGTCAGCGTTAAAGCGCGCCTGCCGCGAAAGCACGCCACGTAACCTGTCGATATAGCGGTTAAATGCCACAATCAGCAGCCGCGTTTCCGACCAGGGCAATAACTCCGGCAGCGGAGCCAGCAGCCCCGGCTCACGGCGCACCATCAGGGACGAGAGCTGCCGCATCGGGCGCAGCACGCGACGCAGCAGCCACGCGGTCAGGACCAGCGTCAGCAGCACCAGCAGCCCCTGCGACACGAGCGAGGAAAACAGCAGCTGAGTGGCCAGATAGCGCCGCGACTGCAACGTTTCGGCGACGTAGATCTCCGCCATCCCGAACACACTGTCCTCGTTAACCGGCTGGAGCAGCTTCGCCACGCGGATCGCCTGCCCGCGATACTCGGTATGATAAAACCACGCCAGCGCCGGATAGTGTGTAGTGCGCGACGTGGAGGGAGGCATATTCGGCAGATCGTCGTAGCCGGAGATCGTCCGCCCGTCAGGGTCCACGACCTTGTAGTAGAGGCGATCGTTCATGTTCAGTTCGAAGCTGTCGAGCACGACCCAGGGCACGTTCACATGGAGTTTACCATTGTGCACCACCAGCCGCTCTGACACCGTGCGCGCCGAGGATAACAGCGTGCGGTCATAGGCCTGCGTCGCCGCCTGTAACGCGCTAACGTAGCTGTTAAAGGCTGACAGCCCCCATAACAGCAGCAGCGGCAAACCCAGAAAAAGCAAAAGTTGCAGGTAAAGCGACTGCGGCTTAACCCACCTCATCGCCGCACTCCAGCACGTAGCCCAGCCCCCGGAGGGTAATGATCCGCACCCCGCTGCCGGTCAGCTTCTTACGCAGGCGGTGAATATAGAGATCGATGCTCTCGGGGCTGACGTCGTCGTTCAGGCTGAATACCTGGTCGAAAAGCTGTTGCCGGGAGACGGGACGGGTCCGGCGGTGCATCAGCACCTTCAGCAAAGAGAGTTCGCGCGGCGTGAGGGAAAGGGGTTCATCGCGCAGCAGAAAAAAGCCTTCATCATCGTACTCCAGCTCTCCCAGCCGCTGGCGCTCCTGGGTTCGTCCTTCGCTGCGGCGCAGCAGCGCGCGCAGGCGGGCATCAAGCTCATCCAGCTCGAACGGTTTCGGCAGGTAGTCATCCGCCCCGGCATTCAGCCCCTTCACCCTGTCTGCCACGTTGCTGCGGGCGGTAAGAAACAGCACCGGCAGCGTCTGCCCGCGCTTTCTCAGGCGATGCACCACCTCCAGCCCGTCGAAGCCGGGCATGCCGATATCAAGGATCGCGACGGCATAGTTTTCTCCCTGCAAAAGATGATCGGCCGCCCGTCCATCATTGACGCAATCCACGGCAAATCCGTTTTGTACCAGCGCTTTTTCCAGCCAGTGAGCCAGCTCACGATTATCTTCCGCCAGTAAGAGACGCATATCACATCCTGTAAAGTTGGTGTCGCAGTGAAAGGGAAATGAAAGGTTATTGTTTTAACAATCACGCAACGGAACCGCTACAAGGTGGTTCACATAATCAGAAAAAATACACCCGTACCCGTACTCCCGGTTCTCCGGCGTGAGGATAAACGATGAAAAAACAATTACTTTCTACCCTTGCTGCAAGCGTATTGCTGTTGAGTGCCTCTGTCGTCCAGGCGCAGGACGCGCCATCCCGTACCGAATGTATCGCCCCGGCCAAACCCGGCGGCGGCTTCGACCTGACCTGTAAGCTGATTCAGGTTAGCCTGCTGGAGACGAAGGCCATTGAAAAACCGATGCGCGTCACCTACATGCCCGGCGGCGTGGGCGCGGTAGCCTATAACGCCATCGTCGCGCAGCGCCCTGCCGAAGCGGGCACCGTGGTGGCCTTCTCCGGCGGTTCGCTGCTGAACCTGTCGCAGGGGAAATTTGGTCGTTATGACGTGAATGACGTGCGCTGGCTCGCCACCGTAGGCACCGATTACGGCATGATCGCCGTGCGCGCGGACTCTCCGTGGAAATCCCTGAAAGATCTGCTGACCGCCATGGAAAAAGATCCGAACAGCGTGGTCATTGGCGCGGGCGCCTCTATCGGCAGCCAGGACTGGATGAAAGCCGCGCTGCTGGCGCAGCAGGCCAAAGTGGATCCGCACAAGATGCGTTACGTGGCCTTTGAAGGCGGCGGCGAGCCGGTGACGGCGCTGATGGGCAATCACGTCCAGGCGGTATCGGGCGATCTCAGCGAAATGGTGCCCTACCTGAGCGGGGATAAGATCCGCGTGCTGGCGGTCTTCTCGGAAAACCGTCTGCCGGGCCAGCTGGCAGACGTCCCAACCGCCAAAGAGCAGGGTTATAACCTGGTCTGGCCGATCATCCGCGGCTTCTTCGTCGGGCCAAAAGTGACCGACGCCGAGTACCAGTGGTGGGTGGATACCTTCGCAAAACTTCAGCAAACCGAGGAGTTCAAAAAACAGCGCGATCTGCGCGGGCTGTTTGAGTTCAACCTGAACGGCAAGCAGCTGGACGAGTATGTCAAAAAACAGGTGAATGACTACCGCGAACAGGCGAAAGCCTTTGGTCTGGCGAAATAACCGGAGGCGCTATGAGCGATCGCATTTTTGCCGGGATATGGCTGCTGCTCTGCATTGGCGGCATGTTCGTCGCCTGGCAGATCCACAGCGAATACAGCTATGAACCCGTGGGGCCACGCCCCTTCCCCGTCGGCATAGTCGGCCTGATGCTGCTCTGCTCGGTGGCGCTGCTGCTGCGCCATCCGGATACCGTGGAGTGGCCGCCACGCCGTACGCTGCAACGTCTGCTGGTAATGGTAATTGTCCTGCTGATGTATGCGTGGGGCTTTGAGTGGCTCGGCTTCCCGATTGCCACCGCCCTGCTGACGATGGTGATTGGCATACTGTTTAACGCCTCGCTGCCTGCGGCGGGGATCTCCGGGGTCGTACTGGGCATTTTACTCTGGTACGCCTTCGACCGCCTGCTGGACGTGACCCTGCCGCTCGGCGCATGGTTTAACTAACGGAGCACGCTATGGATACCTGGATCTATCTCTCTCAGGGGTTCGCGGTAGCGATGACCCCGGAAAACCTGGTGATCGCCCTGATCGGCTGTTTCGTCGGGACCATCGTCGGCCTGCTGCCGGGCCTTGGCCCTATCAACGGCGTGGCGATTTTACTGCCGCTGGCCTTTGCGCTGCACCTGCCTGCGGAATCGGCGCTGATCCTGCTGGCGACGGTCTATATCGGCTGCGAATACGGGGGGCGTATTTCCTCGATTCTGCTTAACGTGCCCGGTGATGCCGCCGCCATTATGACCGCGCTGGATGGCTACCCGATGGCGCAGCAGGGGCGCGGCGGCGTGGCGCTCTCTATTTCTGCCGTCAGCTCGTTCTTTGGCTCCATGATCGCCATTGGCGGCATCATCCTCTTCGCCCCGGCGCTGGCCCAGTGGTCGCTGGCGTTTGGTCCGGCCGAGTATTTTGCCCTGATGGTGTTCGCCATCGCCTGTCTCGGCAGCATGATGGCGCAGAATCCGCTGAAGTCGTTTTTGTCTGCGTTGATTGGCCTCAGTCTGGCCACCGTCGGCGTGGATGCCAACACCGGGGTTTATCGTTTTACCTTCGACAGCGTTCATCTCTCCGACGGCGTGCAGTTTATCGTCGTGGTGATTGGTCTGTTCTCTGTCTCAGAAATCTTACTGATGCTGGAGCATACCAGCAGCGGGCAGACGCTGGTGCGTAAAACCGGACGTATGCTCTTTAATGCCAAAGAGGGGGCGCAGTGTATTGGCACCACCCTGCGTTCGTCGGTGATCGGTTTCTTCGTCGGCATTCTGCCCGGCGCGGGGGCTACTATCGCCAGCGCTATCACCTACATGACCGAGAAAAAGCTGAGCGGTAACAGCGACAGCTTCGGCAAAGGCGATATCCGCGGCGTGGCGGCGCCGGAGGCGGCGAATAACGCCTCGGCCTGCGGCTCGTTTATCCCGATGCTGACCCTCGGCGTGCCGGGCTCCGGCACCACGGCGGTAATGATGGGCGCGCTGACGCTCTATAACATCACCCCGGGTCCGGCGATGTTTACCGAGCAGCCCGATATCGTCTGGGGTTTAATTGCCGCCCTGCTGATCGCCAACGTGATGTTGCTGGTAATGAACATCCCGCTGATCGGCCTGTTCACCCGCATGCTGACCATTCCCCTGTGGTTCCTGGTCCCGGCCATCGCCGCCGTCTCTGCGGTTGGGGTGTACGCGGTGCACAGCACCACCTTCGACCTGGTGTTGATGGTGCTGCTCGGCGTGCTGGGCTACATTCTGCGCAAGATGCACTTCCCGATGTCGCCGCTGATTTTAGGGTTTGTGCTGGGGGAAATGCTGGAGCAGAACCTGCGCCGCGCCCTCTCCATCAGCAATGGCAACATGGGGATCCTGTGGGAGAGCAGCGTGACGAAGATCCTGCTGGCAATGGCGATTATGGTGATTGTCGTGCCGCCGGTGCTGCGCTGGGTCCGCCGACGCCAGCACAAACCGCAGCCGGATATCGGTTGATTAGCCCCTCAACAGGGCATTGACCCACTGCTTTAACGCCTGGCGGGAGATTTTAATCCCGCCATTTTTCAGTTCTGACGGCAGCGCCAGCCAGTGTACCGGCTGCTCAAAGCGCGCCAGCCTGCCCTGAACCCACTCCGGCAGCAGCGTGATATCCGTGCCCGGCTCGCATTCCACTACCGCCACCGGACGTTGCCCATACTCGGCATCATCCAGCGGAACGACAAACGCCTGGCTTACCTGCGGATGCGTGGCGATAACGCGCTCCAGCGCTTCGGGCTGGATCCCTTCTCCGCCGCTGAAAAAGAGATTGTCCATTCGGCCCAGAATGGTCAGGCGTCCGTCATGCCACTCGCCGCGATCGCGGGTGGCAAACCAGCCCTGCTCATTGACCAGCGGCAATAATGCGCCGTCTCGCCAGTAGCCCGCCGCCATGCTTTCCGCCCGGATCCAGACTTCACCGTTCACCACCTGAACGTCTCTGCCCGGCAGCGCGCTGCCCACGTCCGGCGCGCCGTCGGCCTCTTTGGCGCAGACGGTGGAGGCGAACTCGGTCAGACCGTAGCCGCAGAACGTACGGATCCCCTGCTCGCGCGCCTGTTCGGTCAGCGCAACGGGGATTTCCGCCCCGCCGAGCAGCACGGCTTTCAGCGCGACGGGATGGTGTGAATTAAGCAGCCGCCACAGCTGCGTCGGCACCAGCGAGGCGTGGGTACAGCCCTGTAGCGCCTGCTCCAGCGGCTGTTTTTCACGCACGGTGAGACGGCCTCCGCCCTGCAACCAGCGCCACAAAATCCCCTGACCGGAGACGTGAAACAGCGGCAGAGAGAGCAGCCAGTCGTCGCTATCGCCGTAAGGCATCAGCGCCAGCACCCCTTTTGCGCTGGCAAGGTGGGCGGCACAGGTGTGCACCGCCGCTTTCGGCAAGCCAGTGGAGCCAGAGGTGAGCGTCATTGAGGCCAGCCGTTCTGCCCGCCACGTCACGCCGCCCTGCCCCTCGCCCTCTCTTAATACCAGACCGGGCAGACCGTCATACTCACCGTTAAGCACCAGCGCAAAGCGCAGCGTCATCTGCGGCAGGAGGACGTCCAGCAGCGGACGGGGAAGCTGAGGGTTCACCGGCAAAATGCGGGCGCCGCACTGAAGCAGCGCCAGCCAGGCCAGCAGGGTCTGCGGGTGGTTGTGGGCGAGCAGCATGACGCCATCACCGTCCGTAACGCCCTGAGACTGAAAACCGGCTGCGAGACGATCGATACGCTCGCCCAGCTGAGACCAGCTGAGCGTTATATCGTCTAAACGCAGCGCGGATTTATCGGCACGCCGGGTGCGCCAGTACCGCCACGGCCAGTCGGTAAAACTCATCGCAATGGCTCCAGCGCCCCGACGTCGAGGCACGGCAAGGTGCTGCCAGGCCACTGGCGAATCAGCTGGGCCTGCATCAGGTTTAGCGTATCGAGACCGGGAACGGTGTCCGGCGTTAACCATGCAGCGATGCGCGCCAGCTGCGTCAGGCCGAGGCTGGATTCGATGGATGAACTGATCACCGCCGTCAGCCCTGCGGCATGGGCCGCCGCAACCTGCTCGCGCACCTTGTCGAGGCTGCCGGTCAGCGTTGGCTTAATCACCACGGCCCTGACGCCCGGCTCGGCGGCAAACGCGAAATCGGCTTCGCGCAGGCTCTCATCCCAGGCAATGGCAATGCCGGTTTCCCGGGCGAAGGCGCGCGAGTCGTCGCGCGTTTTGCACGGCTCTTCGAGAAACGCGATGCGGCTGCGGTACGCCGGGTTGACGTACTTCGCGAACTGTTGCGCCCTGAGCGGCGTCCAGGCGCGGTTGGCGTCCAGGCGCAGGTGCAGATCGGGAATGGCTTCCAGTAACAGGTTAACCACCATTCCGTCGCGCACTGCTTCGTACAGGCCAACCTTTATTTTCGCCACCTTCTCGCCAGGCATCGCGGAAAGGAGCGCGAAAAGTTCATCCGGATCGCCGGTACAGAGCGGCGCGGCGCAATAGTTCGCCGCGTCCGGTAAACTGCCGTCCAGCTCTGCCAGCGCACAGCTGATGCCGAACGCGGCGGAAGGAACGTCCGGCAGCGCCGGATCTGCTCCCTCACGCCATTCGTACGTCCAGGCCATCAGCGCAGCCTGCGCCTCGTCCGGCGTTTCCAGGCTAAAACCCGGAAGCGGGGCGATTTCGCCCCACCCTTCCCGCTCGCCCTGCCGGAGATGCACGCAAAAGCCGTCACGGGTTTTTAACCGCCGTTCACGCAGCACCACGCCCGCGTCCATCGGTATCTGCCAGCGGTAAACCTGCGCGCAACGCATTACGGGTTCCGTTTGTATTTGCTGAAGTCTGGCTGGCGTTTTTCGTTGAACGCGTTGCGCCCTTCCTGACCCTCTTCGGTCATATAGAACAGCATGGTGGCGTTACCTGCCAGCTCCTGAAGGCCCGCCTGACCGTCACAGTCGGCGTTGAGGGCCGCTTTGAGGCAGCGCAGCGCCATTGGGCTGTTTTGCAGCATTTCGCGACACCAGCGCACGGTCTCTTTTTCCAGATCGGCGATCGGCACCACGGTGTTAACCAGCCCCATATCCAGCGCTTCCTGGGCGTTGTACTGACGGCACAGGAACCAGATTTCGCGGGCTTTTTTCTGACCGACAATGCGCGCCATATAGGACGCGCCCCAGCCGCCGTCGAAAGAGCCGACTTTCGGGCCGGTCTGACCGAAAATGGCATTTTCCGCCGCGATCGTCAGGTCACACATCATGTGCAGCACGTGACCGCCGCCGATGGAATACCCTGCCACCATCGCGACCACCGGTTTTGGACAGGTGCGGATCTGGCGCTGGAAATCCAGCACGTTCAGGTGGTGTGTGCCCGCATCATCCTGGTATCCGCCGTAGTCACCGCGGACTTTCTGATCGCCGCCGGAGCAGAAGGCTTTCTCCCCTTCCCCGGTGAGGATGATGACGCCGATAGTGTCATCGTAGCGGGCATCCGCCAGCGCCTGGATCATCTCTTTTACGGTCAGCGGACGAAATGCGTTGCGCACCTGTGGACGGTTGATAGTGATTTTGGCGATACCATCGGCGGATTTGTGATAACGAATGTCGGTGTAGCCTTCGGAGCAGTCCTGCCATTCAACCGGCGCGTAAAGCATGTGTTCATCAGGATAGATCATAGCGTGTCCTTTGTTCGATAACGCAGTATCTGAGCCAGACTCGCGGCAACCGCGTCCGGGTTGTCCCGGTGGGCGTTGTGTCCGGCGTGAGGGATAGCATGACGCGTGGCGTTAAGTTCAGCGGCGATAGCTGCAAACTTCCCGTCACGTTCGCCATAGAGATAGTCAAAAGAAAAATCACGCGCGATGAGCGCGGGACGTAAATCAGGCTGAACGGCAAGCGAGGTGGCCTCCAGCATCTCTGCCAGCCTCGGGCCGTTGTTCCGGCTGCGCAGCGCGATCAGCGCCCTGCGCTGATCATCCGTAAGTGAGGCAAAGACCGGCTGTTGATACCAGTCGGCAAAGACGGCCTCCAGCGGCTCACTGCGAAACCGTGACGCCCAGCGGCGGTCAGAGATCAGCCGGGCCTGGCGCGCATCGGCGTCTTGCAGGCCCGGGTGTCCACCTTCCACAATCACCCCGTCTAACCCGGCAGGATGCTGGCAGGCATGGAACATCGCAATGCGGCCGCCGAGGGAGTACCCCACGAGCCAGTATCTTAGTATGTTGTAACTAACAAGGGTATGCGAGAGCAATTCACTTACCTCTGCAAACCCCGTCACGCCCGTATCCGCTGAACCACCGTGCCCGGGCAGGTCAAGGTAGAGCCGGGGGTAGTCATGCAGCGACGCCCCGACAGCCTGCCACTCGCGACAGTCGCCGGAAAAACCGTGCAGGAAAACCAGCCAGGGGTAGCCTGGTTTTCCTGGCTGGGAGAAGCCTGCGAGGATCACAGGTGACTCACCTGCGCAAGCAGATGTTGCAGCTTCTGCGCGCCGTCAGCATCGTTTACCACCAGCTCAATCAGCGTCGCGCCAGGCTGCCGCCAGGCGGTGTTCAGCGCCGTCTCCAGCGCGTCCCAGTTTTCCGGGCGATGGTACTTCAGGCTGAACATGGCGGCGGCATGTTCGAACTGCACGTTTTGCGGCATCAGATAGAAGCGCTCACGCTCGCTTTGCGGCGTCGGCAGCAACGAGAAAATCTGCCCGCCGTTATTGTTCACAACAATCAGCACGAACGGGGCCGACGCCTGACGCAGGAGCGCCAGCGCGTTGAGATCGTAGAGGGCTGAGAGATCCCCCACAATCGCCAGCGTGGATTTCGCGCTGGCCCGCTGTACGCCAGCGGCGGTGGAGATCAGGCCGTCAATGCCGCTCGCGCCCCGGTTGCTGTACACCGGATAACCCGCCGGCAGCTGCGAAAAGGCGTCAATCAGGCGCACCACCAGGCTGTTACCGACAAAAAGTTGTCCCTGCTCGGGAAGATATTTGCGGATACGGTGCGCAAGCCCGGCGTCACTGAACGCCTCGCACTGCGTTTTGGTGAGTTCCCACGCCTGACGTGACAGCCCCGGGATCTCCACCGCCCAGGGTTTGCGTTTTTCCGCCGGATGCAATTCCAGCCAGCTGTCAATATCGCTCACCAGGCGGCGGCCACGATGGTGCGCCGGGTCAAGGCGTCCTTCGAGCGGGTCCACCAGCCAGTACTCTTCAGGCGTACAGGTGGCCTGCCACTGGAGCAGACGCTTCCCCGTCAGGCTCGATCCCAGCTGGACGACAATCTGCGCCTGCGCCAGCTCGGTAACCGCTTTCGCGTTCCCCAGCCAGAGGTCGGCGCAGGGCAGCGGCTGGCCCGTCTGGGAAAGCACGTCACCAATCAGCGGCCAGCCAAGCGTTTGTGCCCACTCCGCCGCCAGCTTGCCTTCCGCCGCACTCATCCGCCCGGCAATCACCACGCCGCGCTTCTGGCGCCAGAAGAACCAGTCGCGCTGTCTTGCGCTTTCCAGATGCGTCTGCTCGCGCAGCCAGGGTTTTTCGCTCTCCCACCAGTCACCCAGCTGCTGTTGCCAGACGAGGCCAGTATCGTTCATTTCACCGTACAGCGGCTCGGCAAACGGGCAGTTAATGTGCAGCCCGCCGCTGCGCAGTGCGTTCATGGCGTGGTCGAGAGTTGAGACCAGCCAGCTGGCGGGAATGTCCTGAGTGGGGCGCGGCAACGAGACCGTCTGTGAAGGATGCGAGGCAAAAATGCCAGGCTGACGAATCGCCTGGTTAGCGCCGCAGTCAATAAGTTCCGGGGGACGGTCGGCAGTGAGTAAAATCAGCTTTTCACCGGTTAATCCCGCTTCAATCAGCGCCGGATAGAGGTTCGCCACCGCCGTGCCGGAGGTGACTATCACCGCCACGGGCGCTTTGCTGACTTTCGCCAGCCCGAGCGCCAGATGGCCCAGACCCCGCTCATCAAAATGGGTGTGGTGAATAAAAGCCCGGTTTTCCGCGGCAGCAAGGGTGAGCGGCGTGGAGCGAGAGCCCGGGGCAATACACACATGCCTGACACCATGACGGGTCAGGGCTTCAAGGATCACCGCCGCCCAGCGTCGGTTAAAAGAACTTACTGACATGAGATTGTCCAGTATCAAGAATGCGACACAGTATAAATAATAGAAAAAGTCAGAATTTTGATATGAATCGGGATTGCACGAATCAGTATTAATCCCTTAGGAGAAGGGAACGCAGCCCGGCGGCCTTGTTTTCGATCTCCTGCCACTCCTGCTCCGGATCGGAGCCGCTGACGATGCCCGCCCCCGCATAAAGACGCAGCGCAGCGTCGTGAACGCGGGCGGAGCGTAATGCCACACAGAATTCGCTTTGATCGCGCGATAAATAGCCCGCCGACCCGGCGTACCACTCCCGGTCAAACGGCTCCACTTTCGCAATAAATTCTCGCGCCGCCTGTCGCGGCAGCCCGGCCACCGCCGCCGTCGGTTGCAGAATATGCAGGCACTGCTCGTCGTCAGGCTGTTTAAGTTCGGTCCAGATACAGCGACGTAAATGCTGCACCTTGCGCAGACGCAGCACCTGCGCAGGCAGGATCTCCAGCGTCCGGGTATGGTGCTGAAGACGCTGGCAGATATCTTCCACCACCAGCATATTTTCCCGCTGATTTTTGTCGTCGTTCATCAGCCAGTCGCCCAGACGCTGAGCCTGCTTATCGTCAGAATGGCTGGCGACGGTGCCTGCCAGCGCTTCAGTGCGCAGCAGCGTGCCGCGTCGCCGCCACAGGCGTTCAGGCGTCGAGCCGAGGAAAGCGTTGCTGGCGTCAAAGACCATACAAAAATGATAGCAGTTGAGGTTTAGCGCGCGGCTGGCAGCCATCAGCGCGATGGCGTTCACGGGCTGCTGGCAATGCACGTCTGTAGCACGTGCGAGGACCACTTTCTCAAAATCGCCGCGAGCAAGGGTATCCGTCGCCTGACGAATCAACGCCAGCCATTCCGGTTTTTCCGGATGATGGGTTTCCTGCACAATCTGCACGGACAACGGGCGGATCGGCGCGGCGTCGCGCAGGTTATCGACAAAATTCAGCGCCTCACGGGCATCTTCCCGCAACGACGTTTCGCTCCACAGTTGCAGACGCAGCGTGGCGACCCCGCCAGACCGTCGCCAGAGAAGGCGCGGTAAAAACAGCTTGCCCTGCGCCGGGTTGAAGGCGTTCAGGCCGCAGATACGGGTGTCATTGGCTACGTCGTGGGTGTGCAAAAACCGCGAGGCCGAGGCCAGAGAATCAAAATGGGCGAGGCTTCCGAGCGCGGCAAGTTCTTCATCGCCGCTGCGCTGTTGCCAGTAAAACTGAGGATAGCATCGCTGCACACCGAGCCAGGCCAGCGGATCGAAGGCGTCGTTTAACGGGAAAGAGACATCGAAATGGCGTAAACCGGGTGTAGCTGGCAATGCTTGCGCAAGCTGAGTACGCAGGCTTTGCAGCGCGAGGAAAATCGAGTGCACGCGAACCTCTCCCTGTTAAAGCCTTATATTATACGGGGTACTGACGATAAATAGCAGTACCCACGTGTAGGGAGTGGTTTACCGGCTTAACGACGGGCTAACAGCAGACCCAGCACCAGCCCTACGGCCGCACCGACCCCAATGCCCTGCCACGGTTTTTCATGCACATAATCGTCGGCACGATAAACCGCCTGCTTGGCGCGGTAGTAGTAATTGTCGGATGCGTTACTGACGCGGTTTTTCACGTCATGCAGCGCCTGCTCGGCGCGGGCTTTGAGCTCAATGTACTTCTGATCGGCAGGATCGCCTGAAGAGCGCAGCACTTCTTCCAGCGTTTCGCTTAGCAGCGTCAGGTCGTCGTCGACTCGGGTATCCCAGGATTGAAATGACATATTTTTCTCCATGTTAGTACACCAGTCCGGTAACTATAGACAACGTATTGCTATTGCGCCTGTTTCGCTTCGCGTGCCATGCCGATGTGTGGGATGCCGTCTTCGTCGTAAATGTCCGTGACCGGGGTGAAACCAAAATGGCCATAGAATGATTGCAAATGCGCCTGCGCGCCCAGGTATAACGCCTTGTCCGGCCACTGTTTCTGGCATGCGTCCAGCGTTTTGTCCATCAGCTGATAGCCCAGCTTTTCACCGCGCGCGCGGCCGCTGATAATGACGCGCCCAATGACGACAGGGTCAAAATCCTCTTCGCTTTTCAGAATCCTCGCATACGCCACCAGCTCGTTATCGCGCCAGCCGAGGATGTGCCGGTTCTCGCCGATCAGGTCATCGCCGTCGATATCCTGATACGGGCAGGTTTGTTCAACCACAAAAACTTCGCAGCGCAGCTTGAGCAGGGCGTAGAGTGAATGCACGGACAGTTCGCTGTGGTGTAGATCTTGCCACTGGATCATGTGTTTCTCCTTCCTGGGGTTCATCACGTTATACTAAACCCCTTCCCATTCGGCAAAGGGCTGATTGCGTTATGGAACTGATTTTTCTGGGTACGTCCGCCGGGGTGCCAACCCGCTCACGAAACGTGACGGCGATTCTGCTGGATCTTAAGCATCCTACCCGCGGTGGGCTGTGGCTGTTTGACTGCGGTGAGGGTACGCAGCATCAGCTGCTGCATACCTCCTACCACCCGGGGAAAGTGGATAAAATATTTATCACCCATCTGCACGGCGACCATCTGTTTGGCCTGCCGGGCCTGCTGTGCAGCCGTTCGATGGCCGGTAACGCTAACCCGCTGACCATTTATGGCCCCGCGGGTATTCAGGAATTCGTTGAAACCACGCTGCGCCTGAGCGGCTCGTGGACCGATTATCCGCTGGAGGTGTTAGAGATCGGCGAGGGTCTGGTGTTCGATGACGGAGATTACCTGGTGCGCGCTTACCCGCTTAACCATCCGGTGGAATGCTACGGCTATCGCGTTGAGGAGCATGACAAGCCCGGGGCGCTGAACGCCGCCGCGTTGCAGGCCGATGGGGTGAAACCAGGCCCGCTGTTCCAGCGTCTGAAGCACGGCGAGACCGTCACGCTGGAAGACGGGCGCGTCATCAACGGTCAGGATTACCTCGCCCCGCCGCAGCCGGGCAAAAAACTGGCTATTTTTGGGGATACCGCCCCCTGCCCTTCGGCGCTCAGGCTTGCCAGGGGTGTAGATGTGATGGTGCATGAGGCGACGCTGGAAGCGGCGATGGAAGAAAAAGCCAACAGCCGGGGGCACAGCTCTACGCGTCAGGCGGCGCAGCTGGCACGTGAGGCTGGCGTCCGGAAACTGATTGTTACTCACGTCAGCTCACGCTATGACGTCCGCGGCGCTGAAAGCCTGCTGGCAGAGTGCCGGGAAGTATTTCCGGCATGCGAGCTGGCGGAAGATTTTGCTCAGGTCAGCGTTTAGTCCTTCATTTTTCCCTCAGCGTGCCGATAACGATTAAAAGGCCAGCATTTCTCTTGAGGGTAGAATGGATAATTTCCAGAAAGATATTGATGACAGGGCAAACCTGACCCTGTCCAACCGTTTTGAACTGTTGCTGTTCCGTCTTGGCACCTCTCTGAACGAAAATAAATCCGAGCTGTTCGGCATCAACGTATTCAAATTGCGCGAAATTGTGCCGATGCCGACCTTCACCAAACCGGCGGGAATGAAGTCTCCGCTGATGGGGATGGTGAACATTCGTGACCAGGTGATCCCGGTGATCGATCTGGCCGCCGTCGCCGGCTGCAAACCAGCCACCGGGCTGAACATCCTGCTGATCACCGAATATGCCCGCAGCGTGCAGGCGTTTGCCGTAGAATCGGTGGAAAACATCATGCGTCTGGACTGGAAGCAGGTGCACGCCGCGGAAACCGCCGTCAGCGGTCGCTACATCACCAGCATTGCCTGTCTGGACGAGAAGACCGATACCAACGATCTGGCGATGGTGCTGGACGTGGAGCAGATCCTGTACGACATCACCCCGGCGAACCACGATCTGCACGCCACCCATCTGGAAACCACCAAATTCAACATCAACCCTGGCTCTGTCGCGATTGTTGCAGAAGATTCAAAAGTAGCGCGCTCAATGCTGGAGAAGGGATTGCAGGCGATGGAGATCCCGGCCCAGCTGCATATCACCGGCAAAGACGCATGGGAGAAAATCACTCAGCTGGCCGCGCAGGCACAGGCCGAGGGCGTTCCCGTTACCGATAAGATTGCCCTGGTATTAACCGACCTCGAAATGCCGGAGATGGACGGATTTACGCTGACGCGCAAAATCAAAACCGACCCGGTACTGAAAGATATTCCGGTGGTGATCCACTCGTCTCTTTCCGGCAACGCGAACGAAGATCATATTCGCAAAGTGAAGGCGGACGGCTATGTGGCGAAGTTTGAGCTGAACGAGCTGTCGTCGGTGATTGAAGAGGTGCTGGACCGCTCGATGAAGAAGATTGAAGGGCCGTTGATTAGCCGCAAGCAGCTGGCTTAGTCGGGTGGCGCTACGCTTACCCGACCTACAGGACCCGTAGGCCCTGCAAGCGTAGCGCCGCTGGGCATGTTTTACTCTGTGCGGGCTGGTGCCCTCACCCCGGCCCTCTCCCACGGGGAGAGGGAGAAAACAATAAAAAACCCGCCGAGGCGGGTTTTTTGTTTTTACATCAGCGGCATCGCGCGCTGCACGATATCAATCAGCGGCTGCGGATAGATACCGAAGATCAGCACCAGCAGCGCGGAGATGAGCACCACAATGCCCCCCGCGCTGTACTGCCAGTTAGACGGCGCATCGCGGTTGAGCTGCTGAGGCGCGCTCAGGTACAGGCTCACCGCTACGCGCAGGTAGTAGTAGAGACCAATCGCGGAGCCGATAACGACACCCGCCGTCAGCCACCACAGACCCGCCTGCACACCGACGGCCAGCACGTAGAACTTACCGATAAAGCCCAGCGTCATCGGGATACCCGCCAGAGAGAGCATCATCACGGTCATTACCGCAGACAGAATCGGACGGTGCCAGAACAGACCACGGTAGGAGAACAGGGAATCCGCATCCGGGCCACGGTACGGGCTGGACATCAGGCTCACCACGCCGAACGCGCCGAGGCTGCTAAACAGGTAACCGGCCAGATAGACGCCCACAGTTTCCATCGACATCTCACCGCTTTGCAGCGCAATCAGCGCCACCAGCAGGTAACCCAGATGGGAGATAGAGGAGTAGCCCAGCAGACGCTTGATGTTGGACTGGCTCAGCGCCATCAGGTTACCGAAGATGATGGACACGAACGCGATAATGCCCAGCACCACGCGGACCGCTTCGCTGTCGCCCACCGGGGCGTACAGGAACAGACGCATGACCACACCGAAGATAGCGATTTTGCTCGCCGTCGCCAGGAAGGTCGAGACCGGTGCAGGGGCACCCTGGTATACGTCTGGCGTCCACAGGTGGAACGGAACCAGTGAAAGTTTAAAGCCAAGGCCAACAATCATCATGCCCAGACCCGCCAGCAGCAGCGGCTCATGCATCATGCCGTCGCCAAGGCTCTTACCGAGCGCCATGAAGGAGAGATTACCCGTCTGTGCGTACAGCAGCGCGATACCAAACAGCAGGAACGACGACGCGGCAGCAGACAGGATCGTGTACTTGATTGCCGCTTCCAGAGAGCGCTTCTGGCGGAAAGCGTAACCAATCAGGCCGAACAGCGGGAGTGAGATCAGCTCAATACCGAGGAACAGCGCGGCCAGGTGGTTCGCGTTCGCCAGCAGAATACCGCCCAGTGCGGCAATCAGTACCAGCAGGTAAAACTCTTCTTTGTTGTCGTTGTAACCTTCGAGCCACGGGTACGCAAAGGTACAGGTTGCCAGGCTCGCCAGCAGCACCAGACCGGTGTAGAGCATGGCGTAACCGTCAACGCGCATCAGCGGCGTGACGTCCATCGCTCCCGCCTGGCCAACAAACCAGAGGGAAACTAACGCAGCGTTCAGACCCAGAACGGACAGGGTCGCATTCAGGAAGTGATTGCGTCGCCACGCAATGGAGAGCATCACAACCACCACCGTCAATCCGACGATCAGCAGCGGTAGCAGCGCGATCAGTTGTTGTGGAGTTATTGTCATGGCGAATTACGGCCTTGTAGTAGAAGCAGAATTAACAAACCACTGCTGGATGTTACCCATCGCGGAGTGCGAGGTATCCAGAATCGGCTGCGGATAGAAGCCCAACAGCACCAGCAGTACGACCAGCAGCAGGATGATGAACAGCTCACGCAGCGACATCCCCGGCAGTTCTTGTGCAGCAATTTCACTCTTCGCTTTACCGAAGTAAGCGCGGTGCAGCATCGCCAGCGAGTACACGGAGGCAAATACCAGACCAAAGGTGGAGATGACGGTGATCGTCGGTACCACGTTGAAGCTGCCGAACAGGATCATAAACTCGCCGACGAAGTTACCGGTACCCGGCATACCCAGAGTCGCCACCGCGAAGAACATGGAGAGCGCCGGCAGCCATTTCATTTTGCCCCACAGACCGCCCATCATACGCATGTCGCGGGTATGCAGACGTTCATACAGTTGACCGCACAGGATGAAGAGACCGGCAGCGGACAGGCCGTGCGCAATCATCTGGATCACCGCCCCCTGGTACGCCAGCTGGCTGCCGGTGTAGATGGCAATCAGCACGAAGCCCATGTGGGAAACGGAGGTGTAAGCAATCAGACGTTTGATGTCGTACTGCGTGAAGGCCATCCACGCACCGTAGAAGATACCGATCACGCCAAGCCACATGGCAATCGGCGCGAACTCTGCGGAGGCGTTCGGGAACAGCGGCAGGGAGAAACGCAGCAGACCGTAGGCCGCCGTTTTCAGCAAGATACCCGCCAGGTCAACGGAACCCGCCGTTGGCGCCTGAGAGTGCGCGTCCGGCAGCCAGCCGTGCAGCGGTACGACCGGCATTTTCACCGCGAAGGCGATGAAGAAGCCGAGCATCAGCAAGTATTCCACGCCGTGGGACATCGGGGTCTTCAGCAGATCTTCATAGTTGAAGGTCCAGACGCCGGTCGCATTGTAATGCACGAATACCAGCGCCAGGATGGCAATCAGCATCACCAGACCACTCGCCTGGGTGTAGATGAAGAACTTGGTGGCCGCCGTGATACGCGTTTTACCGTCGGATGCCTTGTGGCCCCACAGCGCGATCAGGAAGTACATCGGCACCAGCATCATCTCCCAGAAGAAGAAGAACAGGAACATGTCGATGGCCAGGAACACGCCGATCACGCCGCCCAGGATCCACATCAGGTTCAGGTGGAAGAAGCCCTGATATTTTTCGATTTCTCGCCAGGAGCAGAGTACCGCCAGAACGCCGAGCAGACCGGTCAGCACCACCATCAGCAGCGACAGACCGTCAATCGCGAGGTGGATCGTAATACCGAAACGTGGGATCCACGGCAGAATGAACTCAGACTGCCACTGCGGAAGGCCCGCGGACTGGGTCAGTGAGTAGCCACCCTGCAACCAGAGTTGCAGACCAAGCGCGAGCGTCAATCCCATGGTGATCAGCGCGATCCAGCGCGGCATCTTCACGCCAAAGCGTTCGGTCTGCCAGCACAGGAAGCCGCCGATGAAGGGAATTAATATTAGCCAGGGTAGTAACATGGCGATTTTTATTCCTTGTTAAAGTCCCTCAGGGACCGATTTTCAACGAATTCGACAAAATTCACGTTTGAGTGCGGGGCCTTTTGCCCGGTGGCGCTTCGCTTACCGGGCCTACGGTCCGTAGGTCGGGTAAGCGCTAGCGCCACCCGACAATCCCCGTTAACTCAAAATCAACGCAACACCATCAGCAGCGCCAGTACGACAACCGCACCGATGCTCATGGACGCCACATACCAGCGCAGATAACCGTTCTCGCTGAACAGCAGGCCTTTACCTGCAAAGCGAGAGAGGATCGCCGGGATATTCATCAGGCTGTTCAGTGGATCGCGCTTCAGCAGCCACGCAATGCCCAGGAACGGCTTCACGAAGATCATGTCGTACAGCCAGTCGAAGCCCCATGCGTTGTACCACCAGGTGCCCAGCAGACGGCCCGGCGCGCTGTTGGCAACGGCAGTCACCAGCGTGCGTTTGCCCAGCCACAGCCATGCGGCAATCAGGATGCCCGCGATAGCCACTACGCCGGAGGTGATTTCAAGCGTCAGAACGCGACCGTGCTCAAGCTCGGTTGTCGCCGGCAGTACGCCCTGCAACGGTGGCACAATCATCGCGCCAACGAAGGTGGACAGGACCAGCAGCACAATCAGCGGCAGGTGGTGGGTAATCCCCTTCCCTGCGTGAGCGTGAATTTGTTCTTTACCGTGGAAGACGATGAAAATCATACGGAAGGTGTACAGGGAGGTCATAAACGCACCGACCAGACCCGCAACCATCAGATTGATATGACCATTCGCCATGGCGCCCGCCAGGATTTCGTCCTTACTGAAGAAGCCTGCGGTGATCAGCGGCAGTGCCGCCAGCGCCGCGCCGCCTACCAGGAAGCAGACATACACCAGCGGGATAGACTTACGCAGTCCGCCCATTTTGAAGATGTTCTGCTCGTGGTGGCAGGCCAGAATCACCGAACCGGATGAGAGGAACAGCAGCGCTTTAAAGAACGCGTGCGTCATCAGGTGGAAAATGGCCGCGTCCCACGCCTGAACGCCCAGCGCCAGGAACATGTAACCAATCTGGCTCATGGTGGAGTACGCGAGCACGCGTTTGATGTCGGTCTGCACCAGCGCGGCAAAGCCAGCCAGCACCAGCGTAACCGCACCGACGATACCCACCAGATGCAGAATTTCCGGGGTCATCAGGAACAGGCCATGGGTACGCGCAATCAGGTAGACACCGGCGGTGACCATGGTCGCGGCGTGGATCAGCGCGGAGACAGGGGTTGGACCCGCCATCGCGTCGGCCAGCCATGTCTGCAACGGCAGCTGCGCGGATTTACCCACAGCGCCACCCAGCAGCATCAGCGTTGCCCACCACAGCATGTTGTTGCCTGCTTCGAAGTGCGCCGGCGCCAGTTCCACCATTTCGCGGAAGTTCAGCGTGCCCAGTTCGTTGTAGAGAATGAACAGCGCGAAAGCGAGGAACACGTCACCCACACGGGTCACGACGAACGCTTTCATGGCCGCTGCGCCATTCTTCGGATCGGTGTAGTAGAAACCGATCAGCAGGTAAGAACACAGACCCACGCCTTCCCAGCCCAGATACATCAGCAGCAGGTTATCGGCCAGCACCAGAACCACCATGCTGGCGATAAACAGGTTGGTGTAGGCGAAGAAGCGGGAGTATCCCTCTTCACCGCGCATGTACCAGGAGGCGAACATGTGGATCAGGAAGCCGACGCCGGTAACTACGGAGAGCATGGTCAGAGACAGACCATCCAGCACCAGGTTGAAACCGATGTTGAAGTTACCGACCGACATCCAGTTCCACAGCGGTACGCTGTAGGCCTGACGTCCATTGTTAAAGAAGTCGATACCCGCATACGCTGTGACCAGCGCAGCCAGGCCGATAGAGCCAATGCCCACGGTGGCAGACAGATTCTCAGACCAGCGGCCGCGAGAAAACGCCAGCAGCACGAAGCCAATCAGCGGAAAAATAATGGTTAAGGCAAGCATGTTCATCCACGCAACTCACTTACTGAATCGATGTTCAGGTTCTGGCGGCGACGATGGAGCTGTAGCAACAGCGCCAGGCCAATACTCGCTTCAGCAGCCGCGAGGCTGATGGCGAGAATGTACATCACCTGACCATCGGTCTGGCCCCAGTAGCTGCCGGCGACCACAAAGGCCAGCGCGGAAGCGTTGATCATGATTTCCAGACCGATCAGCATAAACAGCAGATTGCGGCGGATAACCAGACCGGTTAAGCCCAGAACGAATAAAATCGCAGCGAGGATCAGTCCATGTGTTAAGGGGATCATGCGCGTTCCTCCGTTTTTCTTTTCGCGCGGTCGTCAGTGCGGTTGCTCAGCACCTCGCCGACACGCTCTTCGCGGCCAACGTGGAAGGCCACAACCAGACCCGCCAGCAGCAGCATTGAGGCCAGCTCAACCGCCAGAACGTACGGACCAAACAGGGTGATACCCACGGCTTTCGCGCTGATTGGCGTCCCGTCGATACCCTGGTCGTTGACGCCCAGAATGGCGTAAACAATCACCGCCAGCATGATGGCCGACAGAATCGCCGGGCCAATCCACACCTGTGGTTTTAACCACTGACGTTCCTGCTCAATTTCAGAGCCGCCCAGGTTGAGCATCATCACCACGAACACAAACAGCACCATGATGGCCCCGGCGTAGACGATGATTTCCAGCGCACCAGCGAAGTGCGCGCCCAGCGCAAAGAACACCCCGGAAATAGCCAGCAGCGAAATGATTAAATACAGCAGCGCATGCACCGGATTGGTGTGCGTGATCACTCGCAGCGTAGCCAGGATGGCGATAAGGCCACAGATATAAAAAGCGAATTCCATTGCCCTCTCCTTACGGTAACAGGCTCTTGACGTCGATAGGCTTAGCTTCGTTCTCTGCTTCGCCTTTATCTTTGCCGTCGATTGCCATACCCGCCATCCGGTAGAAGTTATATTCCGGGTATTTGCCCGGACCGGAAATCAGCAGATCCTCTTTCTCGTACACCAGATCCTGACGCTTGTACTCACCCAGCTCGAAGTCTGGAGTCAGCTGAATCGCCGTGGTTGGGCACGCTTCTTCACACAGACCGCAGAAAATGCAGCGTGAGAAGTTGATGCGGAAGAACTCAGGGTACCAGCGGCCGTCTACCGTCTCTGCTTTTTGCAGAGAGATACAGCCCACCGGACACGCTACCGCACACAGGTTACAGGCAACGCAACGCTCGGAACCGTCCGGGTCGCGCGTCAGCACGATACGTCCACGGTAGCGCGGCGGCAGATATACCGGCTCTTCCGGGTACATCCGGGTTTCGCGTTTGGCAAACGCATGCAGGCCGATCATCCAGATACTGCGTACCTGAGTGCCGAAACCTACCAATAATTCTTTTAAGGTCATGATCTCAAAGCCCCTTATGGCTGCTGCCAGAGAATGACAGCCGCCGTTACCAACAAGTTGACGAGCGTCAGCGGCAGGCACACTTTCCAGCCGAAGGACATTACCTGGTCATAACGCGGACGCGGTAACGCTGCGCGAATCAAAATGAACATCATCATGAAGAACGCGGTTTTCAGCGCGAACCAGATGAACGGCGGTAAGAACGGGCCATGCCAGCCACCAAAGAACAGCGTTACCATCAACGCGGAAATGGTGACAATACCGATGTACTCGCCCACGAAGAACAGACCGAACTTCATACCGGAATATTCAATGTGGTAACCGTCGGCCAGTTCCTGTTCGGCTTCTGGCTGGTCAAACGGGTGACGGTGACATACCGCCACGCCCGCGATGGCAAAGGTAATAAACCCAAAGAACTGCGGGATAACGTTCCAGATGTCGGCCTGGTTGTTGACGATGTCGGTCATGTTAAATGAGCCGGCCTGCGCCACCACGCCCATCAGAGAGAGACCCAGGAACACTTCGTAGCTCAGCGTCTGCGCGGAAGCACGCATCGCACCCAGCAGCGAGTATTTGTTGTTACTGGACCAGCCTGCGAACAGCACCGCGTAAACCGCGAGCCCTGCCATCATCAGGAAGAACAGAATGCCGATGTTCAGGTCAGCCACCACCCAGGTCGGGCTGACCGGAACGATAGCAAACGCAAGCAGCAGCGAGGTGAAGGCAATCATCGGCGCCAGCGTAAAGATCACGCGGTCCGAGAAGCGCGGAACCCAGTCCTCTTTAAAGAACATCTTGATCATGTCCGCGACCAGCTGGAGTGAACCACCCCAGCCCACGCGGTTCGGTCCGTAACGGTTCTGGAACAGACCGAGCAAACGACGTTCACCAAAGCTCATGAACGCGCCGCAGGTGACGACCACCAGCAGAATCACAACCGCTTTCAGAATGCTCAGCAGGATGTCGATAAGATCCGGTGTTAACCAACTCATGCTTTTGCCTCCTGAAGGTTATCAAGATGCGCACCCGCCAGGACCGGCGCGATGCCAGGCATACCCATCGGCAGACCCACCTGCCCTGCTGACAGGCGTTCAGAAATAATCAGCGGCAGGCTGATTGTCTGGCCGTCGTAGCTAAAGGCAATGTTCGCACCCGCGTTAACGCCAAGCTTCGCGGCATCCGCCGGGTTGAGCTTGATGTACGGCTGCGGCATACGCTGCTGGAATACCGGAGAACGCTGGGACATTTCGTCGCTACCGAACAGATGGTAGTACGGTGCAATACGCCAGTGACCTTCCTGCGCCTGGAAGCTCGCCGGAACGGTGGTGAAGAAGTCCAGATCGGTTTCGGAGGCTTCAATCAGACGCACGCCCGGATCGCCGTGGCGCAGGTGACCACCCACTTCAGCCTGGAACTTGTTCCATGCCTGCGGGGAGTTCCAGCCCGGTGCCCATGCAAACGGGATTTGCGAACGCGGCGCAGACGGCTGGTTGTTCCCTTCCATCGAGAAGGCAAACATGGTGTCTTTATCCTGCGGCTGACGCGGTTCGTGCACGCTGATGTTGGCGCGCATCGCGGTACGACCGCTGTAGCGGTGCGGCTCACGCGCCAGTTTCTGGCCGCGAATGCGGAAGCTTGCGTCAGGCGCGGCGTCTTTAATGCCCGCCAGCTGAGGCAGTTTCTCAACAACCGCGTCAATAACGTGGTCGAGCTGCGTCCAGTCCACTTCACGGCTCTGCACGGTGCTGTGCAGAGAGTGCAGCCAGCGCCAGCTTTCCAGCATCACGGTGTTGCTGTCGTAGTAGGCCGGGTCATAAACCTGGAAGAAACGCTGGGCGCGGCCTTCGTTGTTGATCACCGTCCCGTCGCTTTCTGCGAAGCTTGCCGCAGAGAGCACCAGGTGCGCTTTGTCCATGATCGCGGTGCGCTGATGGTCGATAACCATCACCAGCGGCGCTCTGGAGAGCGCGGCGTCAACGCGAGCGGCAGAAGCATGGCGATGCAGGTCGTTTTCCAGCACCACAACGGCGTCAGCGGCACCGGATTCCAGTTCGCTTAACGCGTCTTCCAGCGAGCCGCCGCCAATCATACCCAGACCGATGCTGTTCACCGCACGGGCAATCATAGTCACACCGACGTCAGCGCCGCGGCCCTTCAGGGCTTTGGCAACGTTCGCTGCGGCCTGAATGATTTCAGCGCTACCGGCGTTGGTACCGGAAATAATCAGAGGTTTCTTCGCCCCCGCCAGTGCCTGAACAATCACGTCGACCTTGTTTTGCAGGTCGCGATCCAGTTCAACGGCCGGCGAGTTGCTGTCCAGCGCGTGGGCAATGGCAAAGCCGAGACGCGCCTGATCTTCAACCGGTGCGCAGTAGGTCCACGCCGCGATGTCGTCCAGACGGGTATTATCAACGTTGGTCACAAACAGAGGATGCTTCGCGCGCTGACCGATGTTCAGGATTGCCGCAATCTGCCAGTCGGCCACTTTCTGCGCCGCTGCCATTTCACGTGCTTTCCCCTTCACCGCCTGACGAACCGCCAGAGCCGCGCGTGCGCCGGTCTGCGTCAGGTCTTCACCCAGCACCAGAACCGCATCATAAGATTCAATTTCGCGCAGCGCAGGGGTGTGGACACCGCCTTCACGCAGCACTTTCAGTACCAGCTGCAGACGTTCCTGCTCGCCCTGAGCGATACCGGTATAGAAGTTTTCCGCCCCAACCAGCTCGCGCAGCGCGAAGTTGCTTTCGATGCTGGCGCGCGGGGAGCCGATGCCGATCACTTTCTTCGACTGACGCAGAATATCCGCCGCGCCCTGCATCGCCTGCTCAGCGTTCAGGGTAATGACGTCATCGCCACGGCGCTGAACCGGCTGACGCGGACGGTCTTTCAGGTTCACATAGCCATAGCCGAAACGACCGCGGTCGCAGAGGAAGTAGTGGTTAACTGTACCGTTGTAACGGTTTTCGATACGACGCAGTTCGCCGTAACGTTCACCCGGGCTGGTGTTACAGCCAAGGGAGCACTGCTGGCAGATGCTTGGCGCAAACTGCATGTCCCATTTACGGTTGTAACGTTCAGAGTGGGTTTTATCCGTGAATACGCCGGTCGGACAGATTTCTACCAGGTTACCGGAGAATTCGCTTTCCAGCGTACCGTCTTCCGGACGACCGAAGTAGACGTTGTCATGCGCGCCATATACGCCCAGATCCTGTCCGTCTGCATAATCTTTGTAATAACGCACGCAGCGGTAGCAGGCGATGCAGCGGTTCATTTCGTGAGAGATGAACGGCCCCAGATCCTGGTTACGGTGGGTACGCTTGGTAAAGCGATAGCGACGGAAGCTGTGACCGGTCATGACGGTCATATCCTGAAGGTGGCAGTTACCGCCCTCCTCACACACCGGACAGTCGTGCGGGTGGTTGGTCATCAACCACTCCACCACGCTTTCACGGAACTGTTTGGCTTCTTCGTCATCAATCGAAATAAAGGTGCCTTCGGCGGCTGGCGTCATACAGGACATCACCAGGCGACCACGCGTGTCTTCCGCGTTTTGATATTGCTTCACCGCACACTGGCGGCAAGCACCGACGCTGCCCAGCGCCGGATGCCAGCAAAAGTACGGAATATCGAGGCCAAGAGACAGACAAGCTTCCAGCAGGTTGTCCGCCCCGTTGACTTCGTATTCTTTGCCGTCTACATGAATCGTAGCCATTAGCATGCTTCCAGTTGGCTCGGCCGAAACCGAGCGTTAATCAAAATTCTGTTTTTACCAGCGCGCTTTCAGCAGGTTCGGCTGAATACCATTGATCGAATGGGTATTGCTGAACGGCTGCTTGATGCCTGCTTCGAATTCGTCGCGGAAATATTTAATCGCGCTTTGCAGCGGCTCGACGGCGCCCGGTGCGTGGGCACAGAAGGTTTTACCCGGCCCTAAGAATCGACACAGTTGCTCAAGTGTCTCGATATCGCCAGGCTGGCCTTCGCCACGTTCGATAGCACGCAGGATCTTCACGCTCCACGGCAGACCATCACGGCACGGTGTACACCAGCCGCAGGACTCGCGGGCGAAGAACTCTTCCAGGTTACGCACCAGGGATACCATGCCGATCTCATGGTCGACGGCCATCGCCAGCGCCGTACCCAGACGGCTGCCTGCTTTACCAATGCTTTCGAACTCCATTGGCAGGTCAAGGTGGGCTTCGGTCAGGAAGTCCGTCCCTGCCCCACCCGGCTGCCAGGCTTTGAATTTCAGGCCATCGCGCATGCCGCCGGCGTAGTCTTCAAGAATTTCGCGTGCGGTGGTGCCGAACGGCAGCTCCCAGACGCCAGGGTTCTTCACGCGACCGGAGAAGCCCATCAGCTTGGTACCGGCATCTTTGCTTGAGGAGATGCCCTGATACCACTCCACGCCGTTCGCGAGGATCGCCGGGACGTTGCACAGGGTTTCGACGTTGTTGACGCAGGTCGGTTTACCCCACACGCCGGAGCTTGCCGGGAACGGTGGCTTGGAGCGCGGGTTCGCGCGGCGGCCTTCCAGGGAGTTAATCAGCGCGGTTTCTTCACCGCAGATATAACGCCCGGCACCGGTGTGCACGAACAGCTCGAAGTCAAACCCGGTGCCCAGGATGTTTTTACCCAGCAGACCGGCTTCAGTGGCTTCGGCAATCGCGCGACGCAGGTTTTCAGCCGCTTCGATGTATTCACCGCGCAGGAAGATATAGCCACGGTACGCTTTCAGCGCGAACGCGGAGATCAGCATGCCTTCCACCAGCAGGTGCGGCAGCTGTTCCATCAGCAGGCGGTCTTTATAGGTACCCGGCTCCATTTCATCGGCGTTACACAGCAGGTAACGGATGTTCATGGATTCATCTTTCGGCATCAGGCTCCACTTCAGACCGGTGGAGAAGCCCGCGCCGCCGCGGCCTTTCAGGCCAGACTCTTTCACCGCGTTAACGATGTCGTCCGGCGCCATGCCGCCAAGGGCTTTACGCGCGCCGGCATAGCCGTTTTTGCTCTGATATTCGTCGAGCCAGACCGGCTGTTTGTCATCACGCAGACGCCAGGTCAGCGGATGCGTCTCAGCAGTACGAATTACAGTTTTCATTTGTACTGCTCCAGCAGGTCAGGAATCGCTTCCGGCGTCAGATGACTGTGAGTGTCCTCATCAATCATCATGGTCGGCCCCTTGTCGCAGTTACCCAGGCAGCAGGTTGGCAGCAGAGTAAAGCGTCCGTCGAAGGTGGTCTGGCCCGGCTTGATATTGAGTTTCTTCTCAATCGCAGCCTGAATGCCCTGATAACCGGTGATGTGGCAGACCACGCTGTCACAGTAGCGGATCACATGGCGGCCTACCGGCTGACGGAAGATCTGGCTGTAGAACGTGGCTACGCCTTCTACGTCACTTGCCGGAATGCCCAGCACTTTTGCGATCTCGTAGATCGCCCCATCCGGCACCCAACCACGCTGTTTCTGTACGATTTTCAGCGCTTCAATGGACGCCGCACGCGGGTCTTCGTAGTGGTGCATCTCGTGCTCAATGGCGGCACGCTCTGCTTCACTCAGCTCAAAAGCCTCGGTTTGTGGTTGTTGATTCTCGTGCATAATTAGCGGTCCACATCTGACATAACAAAATCGATACTACCCAGATACACAATCAGGTCGGAGACCAGACTGCCGCGAATGGCGGCCGGGATCTGCTGCAAGTGCGCGAAGCTTGGCGTACGCACGCGGGTGCGGTAGCTCATGGTGCTGCCGTCGCTGGTGAGGTAGTAGCTGTTGATACCCTTGGTCGCTTCAATCATCTGGAAGGATTCCTGTGCCGGCATGACCGGGCCCCAGGAAACTTGCAGGAAGTGGGTGATCAGGGTTTCGATATGTTGCAGCGTGCGCTCTTTCGGTGGCGGCGTCGTCAGCGGGTGATCCGCCTTGAACGGGCCTTCCGGCATGTTATTGAGGCACTGCTCAAGGATGCGCAGGCTCTGGCGCAGCTCTTCCACTTTCAGCATCACGCGGGTGTAGCAGTCGGATACGCCGCCGCCAACCGGGACTTCAAAGTCGAAGTTCTCGTAACCAGAGTAAGGACGGGCTTTACGCACGTCGAAATCAATACCCGTCGCACGCAGACCTGCACCTGTGGTTCCCCACTCCAGCGCTTCTTTCGCGCCGTAGGCAGCAACGCCCTGGGAACGGCCTTTCAGGATGGAGTTACGCAGCGCGGCTTTCTCGTAAGACGCCAGACGTTTTGGCATCCAGTCGAGGAATTCACGCAGCAGACGGTCCCAGCCGCGCGGCAGATCGTGCGCCACACCGCCGATGCGGAACCAGGCCGGGTGCATACGGAAACCGGTAATCGCTTCCACCAGATCGTAGATTTTCTGACGGTCGGTAAAGGCGAAGAAGACCGGCGTCATCGCGCCGACGTCCTGAATGAACGTGGAGATGTACAGCAGGTGGCTGTTAATACGGAACAGTTCAGACAGCATCACGCGAATCACGTTAACGCGATCCGGGACGGTGATGCCTGCCAGCTTCTCAACGGCCAGCACGTATGGCATTTCGTTCACGCAGCCGCCGAGGTATTCGATACGGTCGGTGTACGGAATGTAGCTGTGCCAGGACTGACGCTCGCCCATCTTCTCGGCACCACGGTGGTGGTAGCCGATGTCAGGGACGCAGTCGACAATTTCTTCACCGTCAAGCTGAAGGATAATACGGAATGCACCGTGCGCAGAGGGGTGGTTTGGACCGAGGTTGAGGAACATGAAGTCCTCGTTTTCGGTGCCGCGCTTCATGCCCCAGTCTTCCGGCTTGAAGGTCAGCGCTTCCATCTCCAGATCCTGCTTGGCTTTGGTCAGCTCAAACGGGTCAAATTCGGTGGCGCGTGCCGGGTAGTCTTTACGCAGCGGGTGGCCGGTCCAGGTCTGCGGCATCATGATGCGCGTCAGATGCGGGTGACCGTCGAAGGTCATGCCGAACATTTCCCAGGTTTCACGCTCGTACCAGTTGGCGTTCGGGAAAAGTTTGGTGATCGTCGGCAGATGCATGTCGTTTTCAGACAATGCCACCTTGAGCATGATATCCGCGTTGCGGTCTATTGAGATCAGGTGGTAGAAAACGGAAAAATCCGCAGCAGGGAGACCCTGGCGGTGCGTTCTCAGACGTTCGTCCATGCCGTGTAAGTCAAACAGCATGACGTAAGGTTTTGGCAATTTCTTGAGGAAATCGACAACTTCCAGTAATTGCTCACGCTTCACCCAAACAACGGGTACCCCGGTGCGGGTGGCCTGAACAGTAAAGGCATCCGGCCCAAAACGGTTGCGCAGTTCGCCAATGACGGGGTCATCGAGATGATCCCGGGTCTGCCAGACGGCTTCTTGCGCGGTTAAGTCGGTCATATTGTTCACCATTGCAAATGGTCCGTGGTGACTGTTAAGCCTGGCTTCGCGCTATTTGAGTAGTGATATGCGAAGGTGTTCTCCAGGCCCACAGGCGCAAATTAAATTTCGTCAGGCGTACGCAGGTTGGTGACGGCAATACGTTCACCACGTTTACGCTCGCGCTCAGACTGCATGTTCGCGCGATAGACACCCTGATCGCCAACAACCCATGAAAGCGGGCGGCGTTCTTTACCAATTGACTCCTGGAGCAGCATCAGCGCCTGCATATAGGCCTCTGGACGCGGCGGGCAGCCCGGGATGTACACATCCACCGGAATGAACTTATCAACGCCCTGCACAACGGAATAAATGTCGTACATACCGCCGGAGTTTGCACATGCGCCCATGGAGATAACCCATTTTGGCTCCAGCATCTGGTCATAAAGACGCTGAATAACTGGTGCCATCTTGGTAAAGCAGGTCCCGGCCACCACCATCAGGTCAGCCTGACGTGGAGAAGCACGCAGTACCTCGGCCCCAAAACGCGCAACGTCATGCACCGCAGTGAATGACGTCACCATTTCAACGTAGCAGCAAGAAAGGCCAAAGTTGTATGGCCAGATGGAGTTCTTACGACCCCAGTTGACCATGTCGTGCATGGCATGTTCGAGCTTGCCCATGTACACGCTTTTGTTGACTTCTTGCTCCAGGGGGTCGGTTACGATCTCCTGTTTTTGCAGGGGGTAACGGTCATTCTCACCGTTAGGATCTATGCGGGTGAGCGTATAATCCATCTTATTGCCTCGCTGTTACTGCTGACGATTAGAGATACTGTTTTCCGGGTTGATGTGTTCACGGCGTGAACGCACAGGTGTCCAGTCCAGCGCGCCAATACGCACCAGATAAACCAGACCGGCCAGTAACACTAAAATGAAAATTGCGGCCTCGACAAAGCCCACCCAACCACTTTCGCGAATGGAGGTAGACCACGCGAAGAGGTAAAGCGCTTCCACGTCAAAAATGACGAAGAACATGGCTACCAGGTAGAACTTGGCAGACAGGCGTAAGCGAGCGGTACCTACTGAATCAATACCTGATTCGAAAGGTGTGTTTTTGTGCCTTGCGCGGGCGCGACCGCCCAGGAACCAGCCGCCGACTAACATCAGGCAGCACAGGCCAATGGCTACAATAAGAAAGATTGCGAATGCCCAGTGATGAGCGATGACTTCTGTGGATGTTGACATACTCATTGCTTACTCATCAAAAGTGATACCGACGACACTGCTCTTGCTGGCAGATGGGCATCACATCGATTCATGGGGAGGAACAAAATAACCTTACACTAACTGTCAGAAATGAGACATAGACAGCAAAATGATGGGGTTTTTTACTCCTTTCTATAACCTTTTGTCAACTTTAACAAAGGTTTCTTCACATTAAATTACAACATGCGATTCTCATTAACATTTGGTGCCCTTTAACCCTGGTGGGTACATGACTTTCCGTCAAATGCATCTTGTTGAATCGTGTCCGTTTTGGAAGTAAAAAAAATAACCCTCCTATTTTGACAGGATTTGCCAACGATTCCTCCCCCCAAATGGGAGTATTTTCTTGATCTGAGACACGCTTTTGTTAATTCAATCAAAAAAACAGCAACATATTTCCTGTTTTTTTAACATCGGCGGGGTATGAGGTAAGTTAGAACAGGTATTGTTTACATCTTAACCAAAAACATTTTCTGCATTGATAAATAAGCGGTATTTGCTTTATCCCTGCTCCGTTCACGGTTATGAATAGCAAAAAAAACCACTCGCAGGAAAAAATCATGCGAGTGGCTCTTTTTTGCACTTACATTTTGTTACGAGAATTTTGAGGGAATGATCACTCAAAATCCCCTTCCACGATCAGGGAGTCGTCCCCTCCTTCGGGAGTAACAGGCGCGTACTGCCATGGATTGTGGTAGTTTTCCATTGCCTCGAACACCACTTTTGCCAGCTCGTTGTTGCTGGCGGCGTTATGGCACAGCAGGTACTCCGTATCCGGCAACGACGGGAGTCCCTCGGATTGACCCAGCACACGCAGATCGGGGCTCATCATCTCCACCGGACGGGCCGTTACGCCAAGCCCGGCCTTCACCGCCGCTCGCACTGCGGGCAAGGTTGACGCCACGTACGCCAGGCGCCATGGAATACCGGCTTCGTTGAGCGCAGCCAGCACCATATCGCGGAACGGACTCGGATCGTCCAGCAGGACCAGGGGTATCGGCTCACCTTTCTGCAATACATACTCCGCGGCACAGTACCAGTGCGTTGGAGAAGTACGCAGCGTCAGGCTGTCAAACTGGCCAGGTCGATGCGTGGTGACCACCAGGTCAACCTCGTTTTCTTTCAGCATCTCAACCATGAAAGCATTGCGTTTAACGCTAACGTCCAGGGCAAGCTTCGGATAAACCGAGCTAATTCGGTTGAGAAGGAAGGGTAAAATGGTATCTGCTGATTCATCTGACGCCCCTAATGTTAACACTCCCTGAAGGTTGCTAAACATTAATGACATACAGGCTTCATCATTAAAGCGCAGTATCTTTCTGGCATAACCCAGAAGCTGAATACCATGTTCTGTTAAAAGCTTATTACGTCCATGACGCGCAAAAAGCTCTTTACCAACCAGTTGTTCCAGCCGCTGCATTTGCTGACTCACGGCGGACTGGGTACGGCAAACGGCGGCAGCAGCTGCTGCAAAAGTGTTGAGATCGGCGACCGCAACAAACGTTCTCAGCAGATCGAGGTCGAGATTCATTATCGGACGATTTGCATTTATCATATCTTTTCACTTTCAGGTTGCTCGTGCGGAGCTGCCCGGGTTGAAGCTGTGTGTAACAGTTAAGCAATTCCTTCTGAAGAGTTTCCCTCGCATCCCGGCCCGGCAGACTGCCTGACAGATAGTTATTGTACTGCGGTATATCACCAGTCAGAAATCACGTTTCATGACGTTATTTTTATTCTCCTGCGTCCAGGATATTTCGTTGTTTGCAGGTCGATGTTAATACCATAAAGAGTAAGACATGTTTTCTGCCATCTATATCGCAGCGTTGGCAACGTAGCAAGATGTGACTTACCCAATCAGCCAGAGATAATTTTAACAATAACAATCGATTAATACAGGAAAGCAGTATCCGATATACGTAACAGGCCTATCGCTATGCTGCATTCCCGAAACACATCTTAACCCAAATCCACTATATTTATAAGTCTTATTGCAATATTAAGGATTTACCGCCAATGATAAGCAACTACACTCTTTTTATTAAAATTAACGAAAGTTGCATTTTCGTCGTTAATAATAAATAAAGTTTAATTTAGATTCAGGCCATTCATTAATAACCCTTAACATTAATTTCACATGAGTAACTTTTAACCTGGCTTTGCTAATATGGCAATCGGTATCTCAGCATTCAGGTTTTACGAATGGTCACTCAGGGGGACTAATGCATCAGCCCGAATCGTCTTTTTATTTATTCCAGAATAATATTCATCCTTATATGAAATTTTTAGCATAAACCACCCAGCACCCCTCTTTATCACGATAAATTCAGGCACAAAATCACTCCGTCGTTAGAGTAAGCGATCACCGCGGCATTGCCCGGTTGGACGAAATCTTCTTCTGTGCGCCCTTCAAAACGAAGCGCGGTGGGAGTACATTGTTCCGTGCTCACTTCCACGGCAGGAAGTTGCAATAATAGCGAAAAGGTTAAAGGTTCATGTCCCCTATCGAAAAATCCAGCAAGCTCGACAACGTCTGTTACGACATCCGTGGCCCGGTACTCAAAGAGGCAAAACGCCTTGAAGAGGAAGGCAATAAGGTTCTGAAACTCAACATCGGCAACCCCGCGCCATTTGGTTTTGAAGCGCCGGATGAGATCCTGGTGGATGTGATCCGTAACCTGCCCACTGCACAAGGCTACTGCGATTCAAAAGGGCTTTATTCCGCGCGTAAAGCCATCATGCAGCACTATCAGGCTCGCGGTATGCGCGACGTCACCGTTGAAGATATCTACATTGGCAACGGTGTCTCGGAGCTGATCGTTCAGGCGATGCAGGCGCTCCTGAACAGCGGCGATGAAATGCTGGTTCCTGCCCCGGATTATCCGCTGTGGACGGCTGCGGTGTCCCTGTCCAGCGGTAAAGCGGTGCACTACCTGTGCGACGAATCCTCTGACTGGTTCCCGGATCTGGATGATATTCGCGCCAAAATTACCCCGCGCACCCGGGGTATCGTGATCATTAACCCGAATAACCCGACGGGTGCGGTCTATTCAAAAGAGCTGCTGATGGAGATCGTCGAGATCGCCCGCCAGCACAACCTGATCATCTTTGCCGACGAGATTTACGACAAGATCCTGTACGACGCGGCGCAGCACCACTCTATCGCCGCGCTGGCGCCCGATCTGCTGACGGTCACCTTTAACGGACTGTCTAAAACTTACCGCGTTGCCGGTTTCCGTCAGGGCTGGATGGTACTGAACGGTCCGAAAAAACATGCGAAAGGCTACATTGAAGGGCTGGAGATGCTGGCATCCATGCGTCTGTGCGCCAACGTACCGGCGCAACATGCGATCCAGACAGCACTCGGCGGCTATCAGAGCATCAGCGAGTTTATCGTTCCAGGCGGCCGCCTGTATGAACAGCGCAACCGCGCATGGGAATTGATTAATGATATTCCGGGCGTCTCCTGCGTGAAGCCTAACGGCGCGCTGTACATGTTCCCGAAAATCGACGCGAAGCGCTTCAATATTCACGACGACCAGAAAATGGTGCTCGACTTCCTGTTGCAGGAAAAAGTGCTGCTGGTTCAGGGGACGGCGTTTAACTGGCCGTGGCCGGATCACGTGCGTATCGTCACCCTGCCGCGCGAAGACGATCTCGAGATGGCCATCAGCCGCTTCGGGCGCTTCCTCTCCGGGTACCATCAGTAACGCTGACTTTTCGCCGGGTAGCGCTGTGCTTACCCGGCCTGCAACATCCGCAAATTTGCATCTTCCCTCCCCTCCCCGCACAATGAAGTCTGTCGCAGTGAAGACATAAGGTAACCTATGAGTCAGAGTCATTTCTTTGCCCACCTCTCCCGCCTGAAACTCATCAACCGCTGGCCGCTGATGCGCAATGTGCGTACTGAAAATGTGTCTGAGCACAGTTTGCAGGTTGCCATGGTCGCGCACGCGCTGGCCGCGATTAAAAACCGCAAATTCAACGGGCAGGTGAATGCCGAACGTATCGCCCTGCTGGCGATGTATCACGATGCATCGGAAGTGCTGACCGGGGATCTGCCTACGCCGGTGAAATATTTCAACTCGCAGATTGCCCAGGAATATAAGGCCATTGAGAAGATTGCCCAGCAGAAGCTGATCGACATGGTGCCTGAAGAGCTGCGCGATATCTTCGGGCCGCTGATCGATGAGCATCAGTATACGGAAGAGGAGAAATCCCTGGTTAAGCAGGCTGACGCGCTGTGCGCCTACCTGAAGTGTCTGGAAGAGCTGTCCGCCGGGAATAACGAGTTCCTGCTGGCGAAATCACGCCTGGAGAAGACGCTTGACTCCCGCCGTAGCGAAGAGATGGACTACTTTATGCGCGTGTTTGTGCCGAGCTTCCATTTGTCGCTGGATGAGATTAGCCAGGATTCGCCACTCTGATTTTCGCCCAGCGGCGCTGCGCTTGCAGGGCCTACGGGGTTGTAGGCCGGGTAAGGCGTAGCCGCCACCCGGCAAAATGCTCAGAACGGAAACAGGACCGGTATCAATACCACGCACACCAACATCACCAGCACGGTGAACGGCACACCCAGCTTCACGAAATCACTGAACCTATAATTCCCGGGCCCCAGCACCAGCGTATTGACCGGGGAAGAGACCGGCGTCATAAATGCCGCGGACGCCGCCATCGCAACCATCATCGCAAACGGATACGGCGAAACGCCCATCGATTTTGCCATCGCCAGCGCAATGGGCGCCATCAGCACCGCCGTTGCGGTATTGGAGATGAACAAACCAATGGTGGCGCACATGACGAACAGGCAAACCATCATCAGGTACGGACCATATCCCCCGCCCGCGTCCAATAAGCCTTTCACGATCAAATCCACCCCGCCGGTTTTCTGTAGCGCCAGGGCGAAGGGCATCATCCCGACGATGAGAATGATGCTCGGCCAGTGAATCGCTTTGTAAGCGCTTTCGGCGTCAATACAGCGGAATTTGCCCATTAACAGACAGGCGATTATCGCCGCCACCGGGTTAGGGATCTCGTCCGTCAGCATCAGCGCGACCATCAATACCAGGCAAAAAATCGCATGGGGCGCCTGGCTGTGCGCCGGTGATGCATCGTTCTCTTCAATCGGCATATTCAGCACCACAAAATCGCGGCCTTTCTGCCCGAGCTGGCTAATCAGTTTCCAGTTGCCGACCACGAGGAAGATATCCCCCAGCAGGATCGGCTCATCCACCACCGCCCCTTCAAGGGCTACGCCATCGCGCTTCAGGCCCACCACGTTGAGGCCATAGCGGGTACGAAAGCCGATTTCACGCACGGTTTTGCCCAATAACTCCGATTCCGGGATCAGCGACACCTCGGCCATTCCCACATCCAGCGCCTGGTCAGAGAAATACTCGCCGCGCAGGACCATCGGCTCCAGCAGCTGCTCGCTACAAAACTCCCGCAGATCCACGTCTGCGGTGGACATATCAATCAGCAGGACGTCACGCGCGCGAAACTCTGACACCCCGTTCACGTTAACGATCACCCGACGAAAACGACGCCAGCGCTCAACCCCGATGACGTTCGCGCCATAGCGTTCGCGTAGCTTAAGGTCATCCAGCCGCTGCCCCACCATAGGCGATCCCGGGCGGATAGCCAGACGTCGGGCACGCCCGGTCAGACGATACTCTTTAATCAGATCGCGGAAAGAGCGCCGCTTCCAGCCCTCTTTGGCTTTATCCTGCTTCTCCCCTTTCAGCGCAAAACGGGTCAATAGCATATAGATAATGCCCATAACCAGTACCACCAGCCCGATCGGCGTAACGCTGAAAAAGCTAAACCCCTCAAGCCCCTCACGGATCAGTTCGCTGTTCACGACGAGGTTCGGCGGCGTTGCGACCAGCGTCATCATGCCGCTGATGAGCCCGGCGAAGCTCAACGGCATCATCAGCCGCGACGGGGAGATCTGCATCCTCATGCAGACGCTCAGCACGACCGGAATAAAGATGGCCACGACGCCCGTAGAGCTCATAAACGCGCCCAGCCCGGCGACCGTCAGCATCAGGTAAATCAGCATTTTGGTTTCGCTGCTGCCCGCCACCTTAACCAACCACGACCCCATCATCGTCGCCACGCCGGTGCGTACCAGCCCGTCGCCAATAATAAACAGGGCGGCAATTAAAATAACGTTGGGATCGCTAAACCCGGAAAAGGCTTCCGGCAGGGAAAGGGTACCGCTCAGAACGAATGCGACAATCACAAACAGGGCGACGGCATCCATGCGCACCTTGCCCGTGGCAAAAAGAATGATGGCGATTAACAGCAGGCTCAGGACCCAAATCAGTTCACCGTTCACAACATGTCCTTGTCAGTGGAGGAGAAGCAATTCTGCCATAAAAAAGCCCCGGTAATGCGGGGCTATATCATGGGATTACATTTTTAGCGAGACGGTTACAACTCCGTCTGACGCCTTCGAGACGTCGATGGCGGTCAGGGTGTTAAGCACGAAATCCGCCTCTTCCAGCCGGGGGGAACCCGCCGGGACGTTAACGGCAATGACGTGGCTTCCGGCGTTCAGCCCGGCCAGCACGCCTGCCGCCGCGTCTTCCACCACCACGCACTCCGCTGGCGCAAGGCCAAGCAGTTCTGCGCCGAGCAGAAACGCATCCGGTTCAGGCTTGCCGCGCTTCACGCGCTCAGCGGTAATGAAGACGTCCGGCGTCGGTAAACCTGCCGCCTTATGACGGGCATGCGCGACGGGAACCGAGCCGGAGGTGACGATAGCCCACGGGATCTGCGCTTCATTCAGGTGCTCAAGCAGTTCACGCGCACCGGGCAGCGCGGTGATGCCTTCGGTATCGGTAGCTTCAATCTGCTCAAGATAGCGGAACTCCGCCTGAATCTCTTCCTCAGAACGTCCCGCAAGGAAGTGCCGCAATGAGGTAATGGCCTGTTTGCCATGGATGAAATTCAGTACGTCCTGATGGTCGATGCCGTGCCGGTCGGCCCAGTGGCACCACGAGCGCTCCACCACCGGTAGCGAATCCACCAGCGTACCGTCCAGATCAAACAGAAAACCTTTACACTGCACACACACCTCCGTCAGGCATTAATGATTTGTTGAATTTCGTTGCTGCTTAAATGGTACTGACGCGGACAGGCGTGCCACGCGCTCAGCATACGTTGATACTTATCCCACATCGGGGTCTGGGCGTTGAAGCCGTGCGTACCCGCATCAAAATGGGTGTAACGCCCTTCGGTATTCACCATAAAGCGTACATAGCTCAGATAGCGCGCTTCCGTCGCAGCATCAAAGCCCAGGAACGTCACGCGGCGCTCGTCAATGGTCTGCTGGTCCTTCAGATTGGTCCAGGACACATGCAGCGCATGGTACATCTCCATGATGTCGATAACGATACGGCAGGTTTCCTCTTTCAGTTCGCCGAATTCGCGATCCAGTTCGCGCATCTGCAAGCCAAAACCACGTTCGACAATGGTTTGCAGGCGGCTGTAGCGCGCAGCGTTATCGGGATCAAGCATAGTCATCATCTTGTACTGGTTAGACAAAATCAGACGTTGAGCATGGGTCATTTCCATCTTTCGACTCCTGTAGCGCATTGCACTGTAAAAAAAAGACACGGTAACTGATTGTTACTGTGCCTTCTTTTGGTCGTCGTTTCGATGATCAATCACAAGTCATCGAGGAATGTTTTATCAAGCTGTTTAAACGCACGCTTGAGGGTATCCGCCAGCGCCTGATAGTCTGGCTTGCCTTCAACCGGTGCCAGCGCCTGGCCCGCCTCCTCCAGTTTTCCACGCACTTCATAAAACCAGTGTAAAACAGAAGGCGGAAGTGGCGTGACGGAACGTTTGCCTAACCACCATAGCCCCTGCATCGGCAGGCTTAAAGCAAAAAGCGCCGTCGCGACGGCAGGGCCAAGCTGTCCACCTAACGCTATCTGCCAGCACAGGGTAAAAACGGCAATCGGGGGCATAAAGCGAATCGCATAGCGCGTGGCGCGAATAGTGCGATTTTCAATAAACATGGGCGCGAGGCGCTTTTCCATCGGCCATGTCTTTGCGTAATGCTGTCCCCGACGAAACAGACTAAAAAAGTTCACGGACGGGATTTCGGGTGTCGACATGGCTGTACCTCAACTTCACATATAAAAATTAAAATTTTCGTGCAAAACCACAACAGGCTATGACAACGTTCAAAATATTTTGTCATCGCTACCCCGTATCGGGTATCCTGTGCCAGCCTGATAGGGCCGTAGACGATAAGCGTTAACTCGTCAAATTATCGCATATTATGCCATTGCCTGAAAAATGTTCAAAATGGCTTAAAATCATAGGTATTTCTTCCATCCTGCCAGAATGTTTGTTTGGCATGATGTTAATCATAAATGTCTGGGTCAGCATGCGTTACGCTTTTAGACTCACTGACGTTTTTTTAGCCACGTATCAATAATAGGTACTTCCATGTCGAGTAAGTTAGTACTGGTTCTGAACTGCGGTAGCTCCTCACTGAAATTCGCCATCATCGATGCGCTCAACGGTGACGAGTACCTCTCTGGTTTGGCCGAATGTTTCCATCTGCCTGAAGCACGTATCAAGTGGAAGATGGACGGCAGCAAACAAGAAGCGGCTTTAGGTGCAGGCGCCGCTCACAGTGAAGCGCTGAACTTTATCGTTAACACTATTCTGGCACAAAAACCAGAACTGTCTGCTCAGCTGACCGCAATTGGTCACCGTATCGTCCACGGCGGCGAAAAATACACCAGTTCCGTGGTAATCGACGACTCCGTGATCCAGGGTATCAAAGACTCTGCGTCTTTCGCACCGCTGCATAACCCGGCTCACCTGATCGGTATCGCTGAAGCACTGAAATCCTTCCCGAGTCTGAAAGACAAAAACGTGGCCGTGTTTGATACCGCGTTCCATCAGACCATGCCGGAAGAGTCTTACCTCTATGCCCTGCCATACAGCCTGTACAAAGAGCACGGCGTTCGTCGTTACGGCGCACACGGCACCAGCCACTTCTATGTGACTCAGGAAGCCGCAAAAGTGCTGAACAAGCCGGTTGAAGAAGTCAACATCATCACCTGCCACCTGGGCAACGGTGGTTCTGTTTCCGCTATCCGCAACGGTAAGTGTGTTGACACCTCTATGGGTCTGACCCCGCTGGAAGGTCTGGTGATGGGTACCCGTTCCGGTGATATCGACCCGGCGATCATCTTCCACCTGCACGACACCCTGGGCATGAGCGTTGACGACATCAACAAAATGCTGACCAAAGAGTCTGGCCTGCTGGGCCTGACCGAGGTCACCAGCGACTGCCGTTACGTTGAAGACAATTACGCAGAAAAAGCTGACGCTAAACGTGCAATGGACGTTTATTGCCACCGTCTGGCGAAGTACATCGGTTCTTACACCGCGCTGATGGAAGGCCGTCTGGATGCTGTTATCTTCACCGGCGGTATCGGTGAGAACGCGGCAATGGTACGTGAACTGTCCCTGGGCAAACTGGGCGTTCTGGGCTTCGAAGTTGATCATGAGCGTAACCTGGCTGCCCGCTTCGGCAAGTCTGGCTTCATCAACAAAGAAGGCACCCGCCCTGCTATCGTTATCCCAACTAACGAAGAGCTGGTCATCGCGCAAGACGCGCACCGCCTGACTGCCTGATTCCACACCGCCAGCAATGCTGGCGGTGCTGTTTTGTAACCCGCCCAACGCGGCGGTAACGAAAGAGGATAAACCGTGTCCCGTACTATTATGCTGATCCCTACCGGAACCAGCGTCGGCCTGACCAGCGTCAGCCTCGGCGTAATCCGCGCTATGGAACGCAAAGGCGTTCGTCTGAGCGTCTTTAAGCCTATCGCCCAGCCACGTGCCGGTGGCGATGCGCCAGACCAGACCACCACCATCGTTCGCAAGAACTCCAATCTGCCAGCGGCTGAACCGCTGAAGATGAGCCACGTTGAATCTCTGCTCTCCAGCAACCAGAAAGACGTGCTGATGGAAGAGATCATTGCCAACTACCACGCAAACGCGCAGGACGCGGAAGTGGTGCTGGTTGAAGGCCTGGTCCCGACCCGTAAACACCAGTTTGCCCAGTCTCTGAACTTTGAAATCGCGAAAACCCTGAACGCAGAGATCGTTTTCGTGATGTCTCAGGGCACGGATACCCCAGAGCAGCTGAAAGAGCGTATCGAACTGACGCGCAGCAGCTTCGGCGGTGCGAAAAACACCAGCATCACCGGCGTGATTGTTAACAAGCTGAACGCGCCAGTAGATGAGCAGGGCCGTACGCGTCCTGACCTGTCCGAAATTTTTGACGACTCTTCCAAAGCGAAAGTCATCAAAGTTGACCCGGCTAAGTTGCAGGATTCCAGCCCGCTGCCTGTTCTGGGCGCGGTGCCATGGAGCTTCGATCTGATTGCCACCCGTGCAATCGATATGGCGCGTCACCTGAACGCCACCGTGATCAACGAAGGCGATATCAACACCCGCCGCGTGAAGTCCGTAACTTTCTGCGCACGTAGCATTCCACACATGCTGGAGCACTTCCGTGCAGGTTCCCTGCTGGTAACCTCCGCAGACCGTCCGGACGTGCTGGTTGCAGCCTGTCTGGCCGCGATGAACGGCGTGGAGATCGGCGCGATCCTGCTGACCGGTGCCTACGAGATGGACCCACGCGTAAGCAAGCTGTGCGAACGTGCGTTCGCCACTGGCCTGCCAGTCTTCATGGTGAACACTAACACCTGGCAGACCTCCCTGAGCCTGCAAAGCTTCAACCTCGAAGTGCCGGTTGATGACCACGAGCGTATCGAGAAAGTTCAGGAATACGTTGCGGGCTACATCAACGCAGACTGGATCGAATCCCTGACCGCGACCTCCGAGCGCAGCCGTCGTCTGTCTCCTCCAGCCTTCCGTTACCAGCTGACCGAGCTGGCGCGTAAAGCGGGCAAACGCGTGGTTCTGCCAGAAGGCGACGAACCACGTACCGTTAAAGCGGCAGCCATCTGTGCAGAGCGCGGTATCGCGACCTGTGTGCTGCTGGGTAACCCGGATGAGATCAACCGCGTTGCGGCGTCTCAGGGCGTTGAGCTCGGCGCGGGCATCGAAATCGTTGATCCTGACGTGGTCCGCGAAAGCTACGTTGCCCGTCTGGTTGAGCTGCGTAAGAACAAAGGCATGACCGAAGCCGTTGCGCGCGAGCAGCTGGAAGACAACGTGGTGCTGGGTACGCTGATGCTGGAGCAGGACGAAGTTGACGGTCTGGTTTCCGGTGCGGTTCACACCACCGCAAATACCATCCGTCCACCGTTGCAGCTGATCAAAACTGCACCGGGCAGCTCTCTGGTCTCCTCCGTGTTCTTCATGCTGCTGCCTGAACAGGTTTACGTTTACGGCGACTGCGCGATCAACCCGGACCCAACCGCAGAGCAGCTGGCAGAAATCGCTATCCAGTCTGCGGACTCCGCGATTGCCTTCGGTATCGAACCACGCGTCGCGATGCTCTCCTACTCCACTGGCACCTCTGGTGCAGGTAGTGACGTAGAGAAAGTCCGTGAAGCGACCCGCATTGCACAGGAAAAACGTCCGGATCTGATGATCGACGGCCCGCTCCAGTACGATGCCGCGGTAATGGCTGACGTGGCGAAATCCAAAGCGCCGAACTCGCCGGTTGCAGGTCGCGCTACCGTGTTCATCTTCCCGGATCTGAACACCGGTAACACCACCTATAAAGCGGTACAGCGTTCAGCAGACCTGATCTCCATCGGGCCAATGCTGCAAGGCATGCGCAAACCTGTGAACGACCTGTCCCGTGGTGCGCTGGTTGACGATATCGTCTACACCATCGCGCTGACCGCGATCCAGTCTTCGCAGCAGCAGTAAGCTAAAAAGCCCGGTGGCGCTAGCGCTTACCGGGCCTACGGTTTTATAGGCCGGATAAGCGAAGCGCCATCCGGCAAGAGAGGCGACCACAAATGGTCGCCTTTTTTATTACAGCAGCTCCCGCGCCGCCGACACAATGTCATGTGCCGTCAGGCCATACTCCTTCTGCAAGAAGTCCTGCGTACCCACCTGACCATACCGTTCCTTCACCCCCACCCGCCGCATAGGCACCGGACAGGTTTCCACCAGCACTTCCGCCACCGCCGACCCCAGCCCGTTGTGAATGCTGTGATTTTCGCAGGTCACAATACGCCCGGTTTTCTCGGCATAGTTTTTCACCAGCATCCGATCGATGGGCTTCAGGGTAAACATGTCGATGACCGCTGCGCTTACCCCCTCCTGCTCCAGCTGGCGCGCCGCCTCCAGCGCTTCCGCCACCATAATGCCGTTAGCAATCAGGGTAATATCGGTTCCCTCGCGCAGCACGTTGCCCTTGCCGATGGTGAAGGTTGACCCCGGGGCATACACGCTCGGCGCCTGTTTACGGATGGTCCTTACCCAGTAAAAGCCTTCCAGGTCAATGAGCTGACGCAGCACATCTTCGAACATCACCGCATCGGTCACCTCCAGCACCACTGAATGCGCCAGACCGCGCACGATGCCCATATCCTCAAACGACATATGCGTCCCGCCGTTGTGACAGGCCGTCACGCCCGCATCCGAGGCAATCACCTTCACGTTATTGCGCTGGTAGTCCAGGGACATAAACAGCTGGTCAAAGCAGCGACGGCTGGCAAAAGCGGTAAAGGTATGAACGAACGGCTTACGTCCGGTGAGCGACAGCCCGGCGGCCGTCCCAATCACGTTGGCCTCCATAATGCCGCAGTTGATGACGTGCTGTGGGTAATCACGCGCTACGCCGTCCATCGCCATCGAACTCATCAGATCCGCTTCGAGCGCAATGATCTCGCTCCCGGCCTCAATCTGTTTTGCCACAAAACCCGCGTAGACCTTACGCATCTCAACGGCATCTTTCTGTCCTGTCGGTGCAACCTTAATCATGTGAAGCCTCCAGTTGGCGAATCGTCTCGTTAAGCGCCGCTTTGCTCTCCTCGGTTAATCGCAGGTGATGCGAGTTGCTGAGCTGTTCAAGGTATGGCACCCCCTGCCCTTTAATGCTGTCGAGGATCACCACCCGCGGACGCGCATCAGCCTCAGGGATCGGCGCGGTCACCTCCAGCAGCGCCGGAATGTCATCCCCTTTCACCGTCACCACGTCAAAACCAAAGGCGCGGAATTTGCCTTCCAGGTCGAAGGCGCTGATGATTTCGTCCAGCTCGCCGTCGAGCTGCTGTTTGTTCCAGTCCACGAATACCGTCAGGTTGTTCAGTCGATGGTGAGCGATAAACTGGAAGGCTTCCCAGCACTGCCCTTCATTCAGTTCTCCGTCGCCAACGATGCAAAACACCCGGTTTGGCCTTCCTGCCAGCTTGTGCGACAGCGCCATGCCGCCAGCGATGGAGATCCCCTGCCCCAGTGAACCGGTGGTGGCATCCACGCCGCGTGTTTTCAGGCGATCCGGGTGACTTGGCAGACGCGTCCCGTTCTGGTTCAGCGTGCTCAACTCTTCAATCGGGAAGTAGCCCTTAATCGCCAGCGTGCTGTACAGCGCCGGCCCCGCATGGCCTTTCGACAGCACAAAGTAATCGCGCTCTGGCCAGTCCGGATCGGCCGGGTCGATCTTCATCACCGCGCCGTACAGAACGGCCAGCGTTTCAACGACTGACATGCTGCCGCCGTAGTGCCCAAAACCCAGCTGCGTAAGGGATTTCAGCGTCTCAAGGCGGATCTGACGCGCCAGGTCGGTTATTTCATTCTCATTCATGATTTGGCTCCGGGGTTTTCCTGCGCGTTACCGCTGGCAGGTTTGTTTTTAGCGAAGACGTTGTAGGCCACCAGCAGCGCGAACAACACAACAACCAGTCCGGTGATGGCAAGCGGCGACAGGAAGCGTGCCAGGTTGCCCAGCACAATCCCGACCGCACCAAAATCAGCGTCCGAGAAGGTCGTATTCGCAAAGCCAATTGCGCCCAGAACAGGCAGCAGCAGGACCGGGAGGAAGGTGATCAGCAGGCCGTTAGCAAAGGCGCCAATCATTGCCCCGCGGCGTCCACCGGTGGCGTTACCGAACACGCCCGCCGTTGCGCCGGTGAAGAAGTGCGGAACGACGCCCGGGAGGATCAGCACCCAGCTAAACTGACCGCAGATGAACAACCCAACAATCCCGCCGAGGAAGCTAAACAGGAAACCAATCAGCACCGCGTTTGGCGCATACGGGTAGACTACCGGGCAGTCCAGCGCAGGCCGCGCATTGGGCACCAGTTTTTCCGAGAAGCCGGTAAAGGCCGGGACGATTTCCGCCAGAATCAGGCGCACGCCCTGCAAGATGATGAACACGCCTGCCGCGAAGGTGATGGCCATAATGATGGCGTATACCAGGTAGTTTTGGCCGCCGCTGAAGGTGGCCTCCACGTACTCACGTCCGGCGCTCACCGCCATGATCAGGTAGATAATCATCATGGTCAGGGAGATGGAGATTGAACTGTCACGCAGGAAGCTAAGGTTCTTCGGCAGGTTCATCTCTTCGGTGGAGCGCGAGCCTTTCCCGACCTTGCTGCCAATCCAGCCGGACAGCACGTAGCCCAGCGTACCGAAATGACCGAAGGCGATCTCATCGTTGCCGGTAATACGCTTCATATAGCGCTGCGCAATCGCCGGGAAGAAGGCCATAATCAGGCCGAGGATCAACGAACCGGTAAAGACCAGCCCGACCCCCTCGAAGCCTGCAACCGTCAGGATCACGCCGATCATGCATGCCATGTAGAAGGTGTGATGCCCGGTGAGGAAGATGTATTTCAGGCGGGTAAAGCGCGCGACAATAATATTCGCCACCATCCCGAAGGCCATAATGAGCGCGGTGGAAGCGCCATATTTCTCCAGGGCAATCGATACAATAGCTTCATTGTTGGGAATAATGCCCTGAATATTAAAGGCGTGCTCAAACATACCGCCGAGCGGATTTAAAGAGCCCACCAGCACAGTTGCGCCGCCGCCCAGTACAATAAAGCCGAGAATGGTTTTAATTGTGCCTTTTACCACATCCGAAAAGGCTTTTTTCTGCGCCACAAGACCAATCAGAGCAATTAACCCGACCAGCACTGAAGGGACTTTTAAAATATCAACAACGAAATTCAGCGTTTCAAGGATAAACATATCCACCTCGCCTTATCAGGATTATTGTCTTTCGAACCAGGCGCGCAGCTGCGCTTCGAGTTCGTTGATATCGATGATATTGTTGATTACCACCAGCTGGCTTTCCGGCACGCTGGCGCTGGCGGCAATGTCTTTCGCCATTACAAACAGGTCCGCCGCGCCCGGCGTGGCCGAGGAGAGATCGGAGTGTTCAACCTCGGCCTCAATTTCCAGTTTTTTGAGCACCTTTTTAATATTCATTTCGACCATAAAACTGCTGCCCAGGCCGGAGCCGCAAATAGCCATGATTTTCATTGTTATCCCCTTTATTGAGTAGAGTACGCCCCATCACGCTGACGCGTAATGTTGAGATGAATCGGATTAAATAATTAAATCAGAAGCGATCGATAACGGTTTTTATCTCCTCCAGCGTATTCGCCCGATGTAATTCAGCCATATCTTCGTCGCTGGAAAATAATTCCGCTAAGGCTGAGATCATTTCGATATGGCTATGCTTGTCCGGTGCCGCCAGCATCACAATCACATCGACGGGATCAAACTCACCGGCACCAAAAGAGACGCCCTGTTTTAGTTTTAATAATGACAGGCCAAGTCCTTTCGCCCCTTCTTCCGGTCGCGCATGTGGCATTGCCAGCCCTGGAGCCAGCACATAGTAGGGACCTAACGTCTGGTGCTGCTCGATGATAGCCGTGACATATTCCGGCGCAATGACCTGCAAATCCAGCAGCGGTTTCGCGCACAGTTCCAGCGCCTGGGGCCAGCTTTCAACGCTATCCTGTAGGATGATGGTTGTATCATATATCCACTTTTTGAGCATTTTTCACTCCCGTTAAAGACCAGACATGGGCAAACTCTATTCAACCCATCAATCAATGACTGCGATCGCGATCACAAAGATAGCGCTACCAACGACTAACATGCAGAACTGTGATAGCGCTATCAAATTGCTATCATGGTGCGAAATCACAGCAAAAAAAGGGATTTAAGGCGTATACTGCCTGTCACGTAAAATGAAGGATGAAACTGAATCGCGTCCTGTCAGCAGGAAGATGTATGTCTTTAACCCGAAAACGGCGCAGTACCGGAAAAGTAACGCTCGCGGATGTCGCACAGCTTGCCGGCGTAGGCACGATGACTGTTTCCCGTGCCCTCCGCACGCCCGAACAGGTTTCCGATAAACTGCGTGAAAAAATTGAAGCCGCGGTGCAGGAGCTGGGTTATATGCCCAATCTTGCCGCCAGCGCACTGGCATCGGCGTCGTCATGGACGATCGCGATGGTAGTTCCCAATCTTTCCGAAGCTGGCTGTTCCGAGATGTTCGCCGGGCTACAGCAGGTGCTCCAGCCAGCCGGATACCAGATCATGCTGGCGGAATCTCAGCATCGTCTTGAACAGGAAGAGAAACTGCTCGAAACGCTGCTGGCCTCGAATATCGCCGCGGCGATACTGCTCAGCGTCGAGCACTCCGATACCGTACGCCACTGGCTGAAAAACGCCTCTATCCCGGTGATGGAAATGGGTGCAATGCGTGCCGATCCGATTGATATGAATATCGGGATTGATAACGTCGCCGCCATGTATGAACTTACCGAGATGGTGATTCAGCGTGGCTACCAGAATATCGGCCTGCTGTGCGCTAACCAGGAGCAGTGGATTTTTCAGCAGCATTTGCAGGGCTGGTACAAGGCGATGTTGCGCCACCACCTGTCGCCGAACAGAGTGATTAATGCCGCCATGCCGCCGAACTTCTCCACCGGTGCGGCACAACTGCCAGAGTTCCTGCTGGCGTGGCCGGAACTGGATGCGCTGGTGTGCGTATCAGATGAACTGGCCTGCGGCGCGCTGTATGAGTGCCAGCGTCGGCGCATCAAAGTGCCGGACGATTTAGCGGTCGTGGGCTTTGGCGACAGCGACGTCAGCCGCGTCTGCCAGCCGCCGCTGACAACGATGGCAGTACCGCATCGCAAGATTGGGATTGAAGCCGGGAAAGCGTTACTGGAACGTCTGAATGACGGAGACTGGCGCGATCATAAACCCATCGCGTCCAGCCTGTGTATGCGGGAAAGCTGTTAAGGCTTACTCAGCCTCTTCCTCTTTTTCCGCCTTATTTTCCGGTTTAGCGGATTCGTTTTTGGCGTTGCGGGTCATCCACAGCGCCAGTGCTTTAAGAGAATCTGCCGTGAACTCGTCGCAACGCGCAGTGATCTCTTCCGGCGTCATCCAGCACACTTCGCTCACTTCCTCTTCCTGCAAGGCGAAAGGTCCGTGGGAAACGCAGCTGAACAGCCCGCCCCAGACGCGACAATGTTCATCTTCGAAATAAAATTGCCCGTGCTCGGCAAACGGCACGCCAGCGATACCTAACTCTTCTTCCGCTTCACGACGCGCGGAATCCAGCAATACTTCATCGGCCTGCACAACGCCACCCGCTGTGGCATCCAGCATACCAGGAAGAAAATCTTTGGTGTCGGTGCGACGCTGGACCAGAATCTTGCCCATGCCGTCATGAACAACGATGTACGTCGCGCGGTGACGCAGACGCTCCGCACGCATTTGTTCGCGGCTGGCCTGCGCGATCACTTCATTCTCTTCGCTGACAATGTCAACCCACTCAGTACTTGCCAAATGATTCTGCTCCACCATCGGGAAACCTTCTCGTCTAAGCGCTCTTTCGGCGCGTTTGCAGTTGTGGTGTAACTTACGGATTAATCGCTATCTGCGCAATAACTTGCTGATCATTAAGTGCGATAACGCTTAATGTCCCGTCTTCATACATGCCGTAGCTTCCCGGATTGCCGCCTTTAGGAATGCTGACAGACCCGGGATTAAAGTGATAAAACGCCCCGCGTTTTTCCGCCACCGGAATATGAGTATGACCATAAACCAGGACATCGCCAGCGGCGAGTGACGGCAGGTTATCCGGGCCGAACAGGTGCCCGTGGGTCAGGAACAAACGGCTGTTTTCCATCAACACCTGTTGCCAGGGAGCGGTGATGGGAAAATTCAGCAGCATCTGGTCAACTTCGCTGTCACAGTTGCCGCGAACGGCGATAATGCGCGAGGCAAAATGATTAAGTTTTTCCGCCACCTGCGCGGGAGCGTAGCCTTCCGGCAACGCATTGCGTGGGCCGTGGTTTAACACGTCGCCCAGGATCACCAGCCATTGCGCTCCGCTTTGGGCGAACAGAGAAAGCACGCGTTCGGTCGAGGGCAGCGATCCATGAATATCCGACGCAAACATCAGTTTCATCAGTTACTCCTCAGGAATTCAGACTGCCCCTATCATACCTCAAGCGCCCCGTCTTATCAGCCCGCGCGCTTAGCAGAGAGTGCCAGATAGCGCTGTACCGACGCGCGTTGCCACTGGAATGTGGCGTAATCCACCAGCAGCTGTGGGACGTCATCGCCATTGAGGATCAAGCGATTGAGCATCAGCGCCAGATCGGTGTCGGCAATACACCACTCGCCAAACAGGTTGGGGTTACCCTGCGCCAGTAGCGATGACGCAGTTTCGATCAGCTTCCGGGCGCTGGATAAGCCTTCCTCGCTGAGGGCGGGCTTTTTGACGCCAGCGAACACCACATCCGTAGAGCGTTCTGTGCGAATCGGCACCAGGTCGCTACGCAGCCATGCCTGGATCTGGCGGGCGCGGGCGCGCTTTTGCAGATCGTGAGGATAGATGCGTTCCCACTCTGGCGGGGCAAAGCGGTCCTCAAGATATTCGTCAATCGCCGAGGATTCACTCAACTCAAAACCGTCGATCTCCAGCACAGGGACTCGGCGAGTGAGCGCGTAGCCCTGCCACTGGGGCTTCAGATGTTCGCCGCTGTCCAGGTCGACGGTTTTCAGACTAAAAGTAAGCCCCTTTTCTGCCAGCGCCACATAAACGCTCATGACATAAGGAGAAAAAAAGTTCGCATCGGACCACAACGTTATTACAGGCTGGCTCATAACATCCTCATCGGCTGATCGGTTTTCACTCAACATATAATCTCTTTGCCTCGCTGTCACTTGATGAAAACTCACGATTTACAACAAGCACCTATACTGATTTTTTATGGCAACACTATTCGCACTGACAGGAGTTGAGAATGATAGATCTCTATTATGCCCCCACCCCTAATGGCCATAAGATCACCCTCTTTCTCGAAGAAGCCGAAGTGGACTACCGGATCATTCGCGTGGATATCAGTAAAGGCGACCAGTTCCGCCCCGTTTTTCTGGCCATATCGCCCAACAATAAAATTCCGGCCATCATTGATAACCTGCCTTCTGACGGCGGCAAACCGTTAAGCCTGTTTGAGTCTGGAGAGATTTTGCTCTATCTGGCAGAGAAAACCGGCAAGCTCCTGAGCGGTGAGTTGCGCGAGCGTCATCACACGCTGCAATGGTTATTCTGGCAGTCGAGCGGCCTGGGGCCAATGCTGGGGCAGAATCACCACTTTACCGCCTATGCGCCGCAGACGATCCCTTACGCCATTGAGCGATATCAGGTCGAAACCCAGCGCCTGTACGGGGTCCTGAACCGTCGGCTGGAAAAATCACCGTGGCTGGGAGGTGAGCATTACAGCATTGCAGATATCGCCTGCTGGCCGTGGATTAACACCCATGAACGCCACCGGATCGATCTGGCCACTTATCCGGCAGTGAACAACTGGTTTGAGCGCATCCGGACGCGCCCGGCCACCGAACGCGCCATGCAAAAAATCCATCAGATTTGAGCCTGCGCCCCGTTGGGTGCAGGTGTTTTCCTCATGTATGATGAGGTGAAAATACTGACACGGAGAAGACCTGCAATGTCCCAGCATGACGCTATTATTCGTATAAAAAACTTACGCTTACGCACGTTCATTGGTATCAAAGAGGAGGAGATCGCGAATCGCCAGGATATCGTGGTGAATGTAGTGATCCACTACCCGGCAGACAAGGCGCGTGCCAGCGAGGACATCAATGACGCGCTGAACTATCGCACGATCACCAAAAGCATCATCCAGTACGTTGAGAACAACCGTTTTGCGCTACTGGAAAAATTAACTCAGGATGTGCTCGACATCGCACGCGAACACCACTGGGTCACTTATGCTGAAGTGGAGATCGATAAACTTCACGCCCTGCGCTACGCCGACTCCGTCTCCATGACGTTAAGCTGGCAGCGCCAGGCGTAAACCTGGAGGTTGTATGAAGATCCTGCTCACCGGCGGTACGGGCCTGATTGGTCGCCATCTCATTCCACGTTTGCAGGCGTTGCATCACGACATTACCGTGGTCACGCGCAGCCCGGAGAAAGCGCGCCAGGTGCTGGGCGCCGGCGTTGAGATCTGGAAAGGCCTGGCGGAAAGGCAGGATCTGAACGGCTTTGACGCCGTCATCAACCTTGCTGGCGAACCTATCGCCGATAAACGCTGGACCGAAGAGCAAAAACAGCGTTTATGCAGCAGCCGCTGGAACATGACCGAAAGGCTGGTTGAGCTGATTCGCAACAGTGAGACGCCGCCTTCGGTGCTGATTTCCGGCTCTGCTACAGGCTACTATGGCGATCTCGGTGAAGTGGTGGTGACCGAAGAGGAGCCGCCGCACAACGAGTTTACCCATAAACTCTGCGCCCAGTGGGAGCGCATCGCCTGCGCGGCGCAAAGCGATCGTACCCGCGTCTGCCTGCTGCGCACCGGCGTGGTACTTGCGCCGAAGGGCGGTATTCTCGGTAAAATGCTGCCGCCGTTTAAAATGGGGCTTGGCGGGCCCATCGGCAATGGTCGTCAGTATCTGGCGTGGATCCATATCGAGGATATGGTCAACGGCATTCTCTGGCTGCTAGATAACGATCTGCGCGGGCCATTTAACATGGTATCCCCTTACCCCGTACGTAATGAACAATTTGCTCACGCCCTGGGGCATGCCCTGCATCGCCCGGCGGTGCTGCGCGTGCCTGCAACGGCGATTCGTCTGTTGATGGGTGAGTCTTCGGTGCTGGTGCTGGGCGGGCAACGCGCGCTGCCAAAACGGCTGGAAGCGGCCGGGTTCACGTTCCGCTGGTATGACCTGGAAGAGGCGCTGGGGGATGTGGTTCAGTGAATATGTTAGAGTTATACGCCATGTCTGGATGAGATGGCGTAACTATGGCAACCATTACCACAACCCGGCTTCACCTCACCCCTTTCGAACCTTCTGACTGGGCGTTCTTCCGCTCTCTGCGTGAAGACCCCGCCATCATGCGCTATATGGCCGCTATCACGCCGGAAAAAGAGACGCGCCGCGTATTTGCCGCGCGCCTGATGGCGGAGCATGTCTTTGTGATCCGTCTGCATAACGACGTTACGCCGCTCGGGGATATCGGCCTGCAAATCAGTGCGGTGAACCGTGAAGAGGCGGATATTGGCTACACGGTTGTGCCTGCCGCGCAGGGAAAAGGCATTGCCAGCGAGGCGCTGCACGCGGTGTGCGAGTATGCATTTAACCAGACGGGCGTGAAGGCGATAAACGCGTACGTGCTGGCAGATAACGTTGGGTCGGTGCGGGTCCTTGAGAAAGCGGGTTTTGTGCGCACGCAGGTGCTGGAGAAGGCGTACGAGATTAACGGCGTACGGTATGACGACTGGGTGTATCGGCTGGAGTGTTGAATGCCGGGCGGCACTGCGTTTGCCCGGCCTACGGGTTTTGTAGGCCCGGTAAGCGAAGCGCCACCGGGCAATTGGGCGGCTCTGCGGCCTGATGCCCTCACCCCGGCCCTCTCCCACAGGGAGAGGGAGAAAGGCCAAACCTACTTCAACGAGCCTTTCAGGAACTGCTGCAACCGCGGGCTTTGCGGGTTCGCCAGCACCTCATCGGGGTGCCCCTGCTCTTCAATTTTCCCCTGATGCAGGAAGATAACGTGGTTAGAAACGTTACGTGCGAAGCCCATCTCGTGCGTCACCACCACCATCGTTTTGCCCTCTTCCGCCAGCTTTTGCATGATGCGCAGCACTTCGCCAACGAGTTCAGGATCCAGCGCGGAAGTCGGTTCGTCAAACAGCAACACTTCCGGCTCCATCGCCAGCGCACGGGCGATAGAAACACGCTGCTGCTGCCCCCCTGACAGGTGCACCGGATATTTGATCTGCTGCCGCTCGTCGATACCCACTTTCGCCAGGTATTTGACCGCACGCTCGCGGGCTTCCTGCTTGCTTAAGCCGAGCACCTGAACCGGCGCTTCCATCACGTTCTCCAGCACCGTCATGTGGCTCCAGAGGTTGAAGTGCTGGAACACCATCGTCAGGCGTGTGCGCAGCAGGCGCAGCTGGTTTTTATCCGCCACTTTAAGCTGGCCGTCTTTATCACGGACCATGTTGATGTTCTGTCCGCTCACCACAATCGATCCTTCGCTCGGCTTTTCGAGGAAGTTGATGCAGCGCAGGAAGGTACTTTTACCCGAACCTGATGAGCCGATAATACTGATCACGTCGCCCGCGTTAGCCTCCAGCGACACCCCTTTCAGCACTTCATGTTCGCCGTAGCGCTTGTGCAAATCAATTACGTTTAATTTGTTCTCAGCCATCATAAATTCTCAGTGCGTCGACGGTTTTATATGCTGCAACCAGCGTTTTTCAGCCTTACGGAACAGGCTGATCAGGACGTAAGAAATGATCAAATAGAGCACTGCCGCAATGCCAAACGCCGTAAACGGCTGGTAGGTGGCAGAGTTAATATCGCGGGCAATCTTTAACAGATCAGGTACCGTGGCGGTAAACGCCAGTGCCGTCGAATGCAGCATTAAAATCACTTCGTTGCTGTAGGCCGGCAGCGCAATACGCAGCGCCGAAGGCAGAATAATACAGCGGTAGAGCTTCACGGACGAGAAGCCGTACGCGCGCGCCGCCTCGATCTCACCGTGCGGCACAGAACGGATGGCCCCGGCGAAGATCTCGGTGGTATAGGCGCAGGTATTGAGGGTCAGCGCCAGCACCGTACAGTTCAGACCGCTGCGGAAGAACGCGTTCAGCATCTCGGTGCCTTTCACGATCTCCAGCGTGTACATCCCGGAATAGAACACCAGCAGTTGCACGTACAGCGGAGTACCGCGAAACACGTAGGTGAATAGCCAGATAGGGAACTGGATAAATTTATTGTTCGACACGCGGCCAATGGCAAGAAACACCGCCAGAATGCCGCCCATTACCACCGAGGAGATCAGCAGCCACAGCGTGATGGCCACGCCAGTAAAGCGGTAGCCATCCGTCCACAGCAGGGATTTCCAGTACTCCTGAATAATCTCAATCACAGGTCAGCCCTCTTCACACCCACGGAGTAGCGACGTTCGAGCAGAAGCAGCACACCATTGGAGACGGTCGTAAAGACCAGATAGATCACGCCGCAAACCACCGCAAAATAGAACGGTTCCCAGGTGCTTTTACCTGCCAGTTGCGTGGCCTTCACCACATCTTCCAGACCCAGCAGGGAGACCAGCGCCGTTGCCTTGAGAATAACCTGCCAGTTGTTACCGATGCCCGGTAGCGCGTAGCGCATCATGGCCGGGAACATGATCCGGCGAAACGTTTGTGAGGAGGTAAAACCGTAGGCGGTTGCCGCTTCAATATGCCCTTTCGGCACGGCCATGTAAGCGCCGCGGAAAGTCTCAGTGAAATAGGCACCGTAGATAAAACCAAGGGTAATAATACCGGCCACCATCGGGTCGATATCGATCTGCTCCATGCCGATGGCATCCGTCACGCCGTTAAGTGCGATTTGCAGGCCGTAAAAGATCAGCAGCATCAGCACCAGGTCAGGCACGCCGCGAATCAGCGTGGTATAGCCTTCAAATATCAGCGCCAGCGGTCTGTTGGCGGATAATTTTGCCCCCGCGCCCGCCAGGCCTATCAGCACCGCCAGCACCACGGAGCTGATAGCCAGCTCAAGGGTGACAAGCGCGCCCTGTAAAATAACGCCAGAAAATCCGTACAGCATACCGCGTGCCCTGTCGTCTCGTGAGTGGTGGAACCGTGTCTTTTCCCCTCCCGCAACGGGAGGGGCCGCACGTTATCAGACGGGGCGATTAGCCGCCGTAAACGTTAAAATCGAAGTACTTTTTAGCCAGCTTGTCATAGGTGCCGTCCGCGCGCATATCGGCGAACGCTTTGTTCAGGGCTTCACGCAGTTCGTTGTCTTCTTTACGCAGGCCCATACCGGTACCGACGCCAAAGAGTTTTTCGTCCTTAATGGACGGACCGCCGAACTTGTAATCTTTACCCACAGGCTGTTTCAGGAAGCCTTCGCTTGCCGCCACTTCGTCCTGGAATGCTGCATCAATGCGGCCTGCCGTCAGGTCTGCGTAGATGTTTTCCTGGCCCTGGTAAGAGACAATTTCAATCCCCTTTGGCGCCCAGTGCTCGTTGCCGTAGGTTTCCTGCGTCGTACCCTGCAACACGCCCACGCGTTTGCCTTTCAGAGATTCAAGGGTTGGCTGAATGTCAGAGGATTTCGCCACCACAAGACGTGAGTCCGCCGCATAGAGTTTGTCCGTGAAGGCAATCTCCTGCTGACGTTTTTCTGTGATGGACAGGGAGGACATGATCACGTCAATTTTCTTCGCTTTCAGGGACGGGATCAGCGCATCCAGCGGGTTTTCAACGTAGGTACATTGCGCTTTAATGCGTTTGCACAGCTCGTTAGCCAGATCGATGTCAAAACCGACCAGTTCCCCCTTCGCATTCTTCGATTCGAAAGGTGCATAGGTTGGGTCAGTTCCAATACGAATTTTCTGCGGAATTGCTGCGAATGCCGCGGTGGCGCTGGAAAAAGCCAGTACCAGAGAAAGTGACAACACCAGTTTTTTCATATCTGTCCTCAACAAACTGTCTTAATACGAGATTTTTACGACGACGGGGTGTTGTTAATGTGCCATTAATCCCCTCATTCAGGCAAAGATTAATGCCTTTGAACGGGAATTTTTGCATTTTAAATGCTTAACTATGCACACAGCGATCCAGTATGGTGCATGTGTTGCACCATACTGGAACATAACCCCGTTAAGATGCACCACTTCAGTGCATCTTATTCAGGCATTAATCACCGTAGACGTTGAAATCGAAGTATTTCTTCGCCAGTTTGTCGTAGGTACCGTCTTTACGCAGCTCATTAAACGCTTTGTCGAAGGCGGCTTTCAGCTCGGTATCATCCTTACGCAGGCCAATACCGGTACCGTCGCCAAAGTATTTTTTGTCTTTTACCGACGGGCCGGCAAAGGCGTACTCTTTACCCGCAGGCTGTTTCAGGAAGCCTTCGCTCGCGGCGACTTCATCCTGAAACGCGGCATCCAGACGGCCTGCCGCCAGGTCAGAGTAGATCAGATCCTGGTTCTGGTAAGCCACAACATCGACGCCCTTCTCGCGCCAGTTAGCATTGGCGTAACCTTCCTGGGTCGAGCCCTGAAGCACGCCAACATGTTTGCCTTTCAGCGAGTCGATGGTCGGCTGGATTGGCGAGCCTTTCGCGGCAATCAGACGTGAGTCGGCAGCGTAGAGCTTCTCAGAGAAGGCGATCTCCTGCTGACGTTTTTCCGTGATGGAGAGAGAAGAGATAATGGCATCAATTTTCTTGGCTTTCAGCGACGGGATCAGCGCGTCAAAGTCACTGCCCACCCATGTGCATTTCACTTCCATGCGTTTGCACATCTCATTTCCCAGATCGATATCAAACCCCACGAAGTCGCCTTTCGCATCCTTGGAGGAGAATGGCGCGTAGGTTGCGTCTGTACCGATACGAACTGTCTGTGGAAGCGCTGCATAGCTACTTGCTGCTGCACTCAAGCCCACGAGCAAAGACAGAGCCAGAACCGTCTTCTTCATACATTTACCCTCAAGAACCGTGATTTTATTATGGTTTATGTTGTGTGTTGTGTTGCAGGCTGTTCTTGCAGGTCTTATGCCACATTGTCGTCGGGTTAAAACTTCGACGTTAAATATGTTAATAAAACGTTGCATACTGCCTTAATGGTGAAAGATAGCAGGTCTGCCGAACGAACCGGAAAGAGAAAAAGGGAAAAAGCGAATTAAATGTCGAGGATATGATCGCGGTTGCAGTTTTGCCCTGAAACAGGGCAAATTGTCTTTTCATGCACCTTGTTTGTGCACAGCTTCACGCCCCCTGCCAGCGGGTAAAGAGATCTTCCGGCAGGTCGATATCGAACTGATCCAGTACGCGGTTAACGGTCTGGTTGATGACATCGTCCAGCGTTTGCGGACGATGATAGAACGCGGGGACCGGCGGCATAATCACGGCCCCCAGTTCGGCTGCCTGCGTCATTAAACGCAGATGTCCCAGGTGCAGCGGAGTTTCCCGCACGCAGAGCACCAGAGGACGACGCTCTTTCAGCACCACATCCGCTGCACGCGTCACCAGCGTGTCGGTATAGCTGTTTACAATGCCGGAAAGGGTTTTAATCGAACAGGGCAAAATAACCATGCCGGCCGTTTTAAACGAGCCCGAAGAGATGCTGGCGGCGATATCGCGGGCATCGTGGACAACGTCAGCCAGGGCCTGAACGTCGCGCAGGGAGAGATCGGTTTCAAGAGAGAGGGTCTGACGCGCCGCCTGGCTCATCACCAGATGGGTTTCTACGCCTGCAACGTCACGCAGCACCTGTAAAAGCCGGACGCCATAAATCGCGCCGCTGGCACCGCTGATCCCTACAATGAGTCGTTTCATGATTTTCGCCCTTGCTGATTTCAGGGCAGACTGTGCAGGATTTTACGGGGAGTTGCAAGTGAGGGCGAACGCCCTCACCTGCATACGCATCAACCTTCGTTGTGCATCTCTAAGCTTTCGAGATCGTTTTGCAACTGGACGGCTTTCGCATCGTCGTTACGCAGCGAATCCAGATAGTCGAGATACTGCTGGTCAACGTCTTTCGTTACGTAGATCCCATTGAATACCGAGCATTCGAACTGCTGAATATCCGGGTTCTCGGCGCGCACCGCGTCGATCAGATCGTTCAGATCCTGGAAAATCAGGCCGTCGGCACCGATGATTTGCCGAATTTCGTCTACTTCACGACCGTGAGCAATCAGCTCGTTAGCGGTTGGCATATCAATGCCATACACGTTCGGGAAGCGAATTTCCGGCGCTGCGGAGGCGAGATACACTTTCTTCGCCCCGGCCTCACGCGCCATCTCGATGATCTGCTCAGACGTCGTGCCGCGCACAATGGAGTCGTCCACCAGCAGCACGTTCTTGTCGCGGAACTCGGCACGGTTAGCGTTCAGCTTACGACGTACGGACTTACGACGCAGCTGCTGGCCCGGCATGATAAAAGTGCGGCCCACGTAGCGGTTTTTTACGAAGCCCTGACGGTACGGCTTGTCCAGAATACGGGCAATTTCCAGCGCGATATCACAGGAGGTTTCAGGGATTGGGATCACGACATCAATGTCGAGATCGTCCCACTCGCGGGCAATCTTCTCGCCCAGCTTCGTCCCCATGTTGACGCGCGCGCTGTAAACGGAAATCTTGTCGATGAACGAGTCCGGACGCGCGAAGTAAACGTATTCGAACAGGCACGGGTTGCTCACCGGGTTGTCGGCGCACTGACGGGTAAACAGCTGGCCCTTCTCAGTGATGTAGACCGCTTCGCCTGGCGCGACATCACGCAGGAATTCGAAGCCCAGAGTGTCCAGCGCCACGCTTTCGGAGGCAACCATGTACTCGGAACGGCCATCGCCGAGGTCACGTTTGCCGAGCACCAGCGGGCGAATGCCGTTTGGATCGCGGAAGGCCACCATGCCGTGACCGATGATCATCGCCACGCAAGCGTACGCGCCACGGATCAGGCGGTTAGTCGCGGCAACGGCGGCAAAAATGTTGTCTGCTTCCAGCGGATAATGGCGGAAGTTATCCAGTTCGCTGGCAAAGATATTGAGCAGGATTTCAGAATCAGAGGTGGTGTTAATGTGGCGACGTTTCTCTTCGAACAGCTTTTTACGCAGCTCGTGGGCATTGGTCAGATTGCCATTGTGGGCAAGCGTGATGCCATACGGGGAGTTAACGTAAAAAGGCTGAGCCTCAGAGGCGCTGGAACTGCCAGCAGTAGGATAACGAACGTGACCGATCCCCATATTACCTTGCAGACGCTGCATATGGCGGGCTTCAAACACATCGTTTACCAGGCCATTCGCCTTGCGTAAACGGAAGCAGTTGTTTGCATCAATGGTGATGATACCCGCAGCATCCTGCCCACGGTGCTGAAGCACCGTTAACGCGTCATAAATCGACTGGTTTACCGGCATGAAACCGGCGATACCGACAATACCGCACATTCGTCTTTTCCTCGTTAAGCCACATCTCAGGGTTTATGCCCTGGGCAAGAAACTCGACGAGCTTTGCAGATAGTCAAAGAACCATCTGATGATGAAGCTGAACTCCGGAATGAGCTGCGATTTTTGCCAGTCTTCACTTTTGGAGAACCCGGTAAAGGTATCCAGGAAGAACAGGATCGCGGCCACAATGAGCACGCCTCGCAACGCGCCGAAACAGATGCCGAGTACCCTGTCCGTTCCTGACAGACCGGTTTTCTCGACCAGCTGACCTATCACGTAATTGACGATAGCGCCGACAATCAGCGTCGCGATAAACAGCACCGCGATGGCGATTCCGTTTCGGACCAGTTCATCTTCAAAGCCCGTGAACCAGACAGACAGGTAAGTGTAGTAATGACTGGCAACAAAGAAAGCACAACCCCAGGTTACCAGCGATAACGCTTCACGAACAAAGCCACGGATCAGGCTAACCAGACAGGAAAAACCAATCACCGCAATGATGGCGTAATCAATCCAGACCATATGTGTCCCACGATTAAACGCCCTGTCATCCAGTTCGGGGCGAATTCTAACAGAAAAAGAAAACGTTTGCGTAGGGATTTCCTTCCCACGCGTAAATAAAAAAGGCGCTGAAAAAATGCTCAACGCCACCGCACCTTTGACGTTTCTGTGAACGTCTGCCTCCCCCTCACCCCGGCCCTCTCCCTCAAGGGAGAGGGTTAGGGTGAGGGGGTAATTTCTATCAGTTTGCGCTGTAGTTCATCACCACACCGCTCAGGCCGGAGATTTGCTTCAGCTCGCCAAGCGAACCTTTGAGCTTATCTTTAGACGCATCCGGCCCGACGAGGATACGGGTAATTTTACCCTGTACCGGCGTGGTGGGTGAAGTATAAACACGGTATCCCGCGCCGCGCAGTTTACTCACGATCTCATTGACCTTATCTGCATTTTTCAACGCACCGAGCTGAACGACATAGGCTTTACCCGTAGGGGCGGCCTCCTGCTGGGTCTGTTTGGCCGGTGGCGGCGTTTCCGTTGCCGCAGCCAGCTGCTCGTCGGCTTTGTCACGCTGCGGTTTAGGCTGCGTTTTCTCTACCGGCTTCGGTTTTTCAACCGGTTTGGGTTGCTCTACCGGTACAGGATCGATTTCAACGTTGTTATTCGCGGCCAGACGCGACGGATCAAGAGACGGCGCGGCTGCATCACCTGCGCGCACCTCTTCCGCTGCACCTTCTGGCGGCTGGGCAGGCAGCGCCTGCGTTGCCGCTGGCAGCATATCGGGCTCGTCGCGATCGCCCGGTTTGGGTACCAGCGGAATGGCCGCAAATTCATCCTGGTAATGCTTTTTTTGCCCGTCGAGCAGTCCCGGGAGAATAATCACCCCGAGCGCGACCAGCACAATGGTTCCTGTTAAACGGTTCTGAAACTTACTCGCCACCGGTTCTCCCCGCGTCCATCACTTCCATGACATGTGCCACCGTGTGGAATGACCCACACACCAGCACGGTATCTTCTGGTTTAGCCTCCGCCATCGCGGCACGCCAGGCCGAAACCACACTGCTGTAGATTTCGCCTTTGCCGAGATGTTCCATCAACTGCTCAGCAGTCGCGCCGCGCGGCCCTTCCAGAGGAGCACAATACCAGCTATCGACCACACTCTCCATGCAGGCCAGCGTGCCGCCGATATCTTTATCATGAAGCATACCGATAACCGCCAGCACGCGCCCGGTTTTTGGTAACGATTTGAGACGTCCTGCGAGGTACGCCGCCGCATGCGGGTTATGTGCAACATCCAGAATCAGACGCGGCGACTCACTTACAATCTGAAAACGTCCCGGCAGCAGTGCGTTCTGAATGCCGTCGCGGATCGCCTGCTCACTTACCGCTAATCCGCTGGCGCGCAGGGCTGCCAGCGCAGTCGCCGCGTTAGGCTGTGGCACCTGCGGAAGGGGCAGACTCTCCAGCACGCCCTGCGCATCGCTGAAGCGCCAGCCTTTGTCCTGCACCTCATACTGCCAGTCCACGCCGCGACGCAGCAGACGAGCGCCCTTCTCTTTCGCTACCTCAGCAATGGTGTGCGGCATGTCCGGTTCGCCTACCACGGCAGGCTTATTGGCCCGGAAAATACCGGCCTTCTCACGGCCAATGCTCTCGCGGTCCGGGCCCAGCCAGTCGGTGTGATCCAGCGCGATGCTGGTGACGACGGCGACATCCGCATCCACCATATTGGTGGCATCCAGACGCCCGCCCAACCCCACTTCCAGGATCACCACGTCCAGCTGCGCCTGCTTAAACAGCCACAGCGCCGACAGGGTGCCGTATTCGAAATAGGTTAATGAGGTTTCGCCGCGCGCAGCTTCGATAGCGGCAAACGACGCCGTATGGGCGGATTCCGCCAGCTCGGTGTTTTGCACGCGCACGCGCTCGGTATAGCGCACCAGATGCGGCGAGCTGTAAACGCCAACCTTGTACCCCGCCGCCATCAGGACAGATTCCAGCGTGCGGCAGGTGGTGCCTTTACCGTTAGTGCCGGCCACGGTAAATACGAAAGGCGCGGGTTTCAACACGTCAAGACGCGCGGCAACCTGGCTTACGCGCTCAAGGCCCATGTCGATAGTTTTACTGTGCAGGTTTTCCAGATAAGAAAGCCACGCGGCCAGGGGCGACGTGGCTTGAGGAATGCTTTTATTTTCCATGATGCCCGGTTGTCATTAACGGTTTAGAAAGCAAAAGGGCAGCGCCATTCGGCCCTGCCCTTTTCAGTTATCAGGCCTCGGGTTCCTGATCCGGTACCACCACGCCTTCGCGCGGCTCGTCCGGGTTCGGCGCCGGCAGATTCATCAGCTTCGCCAGGACGCTTGCCAGTTTCAGGCGCATTTCCGGACGGCGGACGATCATGTCGATGGCGCCCTTCTCAATGAGGAACTCACTGCGCTGGAAGCCCGGCGGCAGTTTCTCACGTACGGTCTGCTCGATAACGCGAGGACCCGCAAAGCCGATCAGCGCTTTTGGCTCAGCGATGTTCAGGTCGCCCAGCATCGCGAAGCTTGCAGAAACGCCGCCCATGGTTGGATCGGTCAGTACCGAGATGTACGGCAGACCGCGCTCCTGCATTTTCGCCAGCGCCGCAGAGGTTTTCGCCATCTGCATCAGGGACATCAGCGCTTCCTGCATACGTGCGCCACCGGAGGCGGAGAAGCAGATCAGCGGGCAGTTGTCTTCCAGCGCCTGCTCAACGGCACGCACGAAGCGCGCGCCAACCACAGAGCCCATTGAGCCGCCCATAAAGGAGAACTCAAACGCGGCGGCAACCACCGGCATCTCGTGCAGGGTGCCTTTCATGACGATCAGCGCGTCTTTCTCGCCGGTCTCTTTCTGCGCAGAGGCCAGACGATCTTTGTATTTTTTGGAGTCGCGGAACTTAAGCACATCTTTTGGCTCCAGTTCGCTGCCCAGTTCTACCAGAGAACCTTCGTCCAGCAGGCTATGCAGGCGGTTGCGCGCCGACATACGCATATGGTGGTCACACTTCGGACACACCTCAAGATTGCGTTCCAGCTCTGCGCGATACAGAACCTGGCCGCAGCTATCACACTTCGTCCATACCCCTTCAGGAATGCTCGCTTTACGCGTTGGGGTAATGTTGCTTTTAATTCGTTCAATCCAGCTCATTGATAACCTTTCTGCCTGAACCTGGTCGTATGCCAGTTTTGCTGTAAGAGGCGAATAATGCCATTTTTGCCTCCAACAGACCATGAATGTTGCACATTAAAACATAACAGCCCGAAACTTTGGATAAAAAAGTGGTCGAACCGCCAGCGTGCATTTACTTCGCTTGCTTTGCCGCCGCGCGTTTGTGACGGATAATTTCGATGACGCCAGGCAGTACGGAAAGCACAATAATCGCTACAATCAGTAACTTAAGGTTTTCCTGAACCACCGGCAGATCGCCAAACAGGTAGCCTGCATAGGTGAACAGCAGCACCCACAGCAGCGCGCCCACCACGTTGTACATGGCAAAATGACGATAGGACATGTGACCCATTCCCGCCACAAACGGTGCAAATGTACGCACAATAGGCACAAAACGGGCAAGGATTATGGTCTTACCGCCATGGCGCTCATAGAACGCATGGGTCTTATCTAAATAACTGCGGCGGAAAATCTTCGAGTCCGGATTACTGAACAACCGCTCGCCAAACACCCGCCCGATGGTGTAATTGACCGCATCACCAACAATCGCGGCGATGATCATCAGGACCACCATCAGATGGACATTCAGGTCATTCGTTGGCAGTGCGGATAACGCGCCCGCCACGAACAGCAGTGAATCTCCCGGCAGGAACGGCGTAACCACAAGGCCGGTTTCACAGAACAGAATGAGGAACAGAATGGCGTACACCCAGACGCCGTACTGCGCGACCAGCTCCGCCAGGTGAACATCAATATGCAGGATGAAATCAATCAGAAAACGTATTACGTCCATATTGTCTAAGCCCTAATTGCACCTTTGTTTAGTCCGCTAAAAACAGCGGGCCCATTGGCGGTTTTGGCAGGTCGAACCGGTCCGGATAATCCACCGAAACCAGATACAGCCCTTCCGCTTTCGCCGTTGCTGCCGCAAGCGTTCTGTCCTTCGCTGCCAGCAGTTCTGCAATCCAGCTCTCCGGCTGGTGTCCGGCGCCCACTTCCATCAGGCTGCCTACAATATTCCGCACCATATGATGTACAAAGGCATTGGCTTTGATATCCACCACCACATACGCGCCATAACGACTGACGTTAATGTGCATGACGTTACGCCACGGCGTACGGGACTGACACTGCACCGCACGAAACGACGTAAAATCATTCTCACCAATCAGACACTGCGCCGCACGCTGCATACATTCTGCATCCAGCGGTTCATAAAAATGCGTCACGCCCTGGCTTAACACCGCCGGGCGCAGGCGCTGGTTATAGATGACATAACGGTAGCGCCGCGCCGTCGCGCTGAAACGCGCGTGAAAATCATCCGGCACAGCTTTCACCCAACGCACGGCAATGTCACCAGGCAAATTCGCATTTACACCCAGCGTCCAGGCCGCGGCTTTGCGCACGGCGGTGGTGTCAAAATGCACCACCTGCCCCGTGCCGTGAACGCCGGCATCGGTGCGGCCCGCACAGAAGACGCTTATCGGTTCGTTCGCCACCTGAGAGAGCGCTTTCTCCAGCTTCTCCTGGACGCTGCGCACCTCATTCTGCCGCTGCCAGCCATAGTATTTACTGCCATCGTATTCAATGCCGAGGGCAATTCTGTGGACCGGCTTTTGTTCCACATCTGACATCAGTACAGATACTCCTGCACCAGTTTTTCCGCGATTTTGACCGCCATCAGCGCGCCGCCAAAACGCACGTTGTCGGCAACGGACCAGAACTGCACCTGCTCCGGCATACCGTAATCGTTACGCACGCAGCCCACAGAGAGATGCGCGCTGCCGGTGGCGTCGCCCACCTGCGTCGGGAATTCGCTCTCTTCGGACAGGACAATGTCCTCACCGCGGCCAAACGCGTCGCGGGCTTCTTCAGCCGCCAGCGGACGCAGGGCTTCAAACCCGACCATCTGCGCGTGGCCGTAAAAGACCGGAGACTGCACGACATTCGCGGAGATCATCAGCCCGTCATCCTGCAAAATTTTGCGTGCTTCATCGACGATACGACGCTCTTCCCGCACCGAACCTTCACGATCCGGCAGCAGCGGCAGCATGTTGAACGCCAGCTGGCGGCCAAAGAAATCATCTTCGTCGATCGGGATACCGTTCAACAGCTTCGCGCTCTGCCCTGCCAGTGCGTCTACGGCTTTTTTACCGTTAGCGGAGGCTGAAAGCAGGCTGGTCACGGAAATACGCGACAGGCCACCGTCGTCGATCAGCGGCTTCAGCGCGGTCAGCAACTGGCTGGTGAGGCTGTTCGGTACTGCAATGATGTTGCGGTTGCGGTAGTCAGCCAGCACAAACGGGTTGACGTCCGGCACCACCAGCGGCACATCCGGCTCCAGGGAGAACAGGCCGCTCAGGTCGATCACCAGACAGCCTGAATTTGTCGCTTCTTCAATGTAAGACGCCGTGGCTTCCGCCCCTGCGGCAAAAAACGCCAGCTGAGCCTGCGTCCAGTCAAACGCGGCGGCATCCTGCACCATCACGGATTTGCCGCCGAAACGCAGATGTTCTCCTGCGCTGTCGGTACGCGCCAGTGCGTAAATCTCACCCACCGGGAACTGACGCTCAGCAAGGGTTTCAAGCAGGGCTTCGCCCACGGCGCCAGTGGCACCCAAAATGGCAATGTTCCAGCCTTCAGACATGGTGGTTTACTCCAGAAATAAAAAGCGTCCCTGCCGGAGCATCCGACAGGGAGCATTAAGAAGACATTAACGTGCCGGGTGGTGAACGGCGTTAAATCCCAGTTTATGCAGCAGCCCCGCCGCTGACGCGTCATCGCACATGACATACAGGGAAGACCACTCGCGGCGCTCAAGGTAATTTTTGCGCAGCTTGTCAAACTCACCCGGAATACCCGCCACTTTACGCAGCAGCGCGTCATCGCGGCGCACATCATACACCAAATGCACCAGTCTTTTCAGCGTTGCCTCATCCAGCGGGCCATGAAGGGTAATGCGGCCAAATTCCGGGGCGGGCAGCAGCGTATCCAGCGCCACCTGCTGCGGATGGCCGATAAAGGCGCTGTAAGCCTCAAACACCTGGGTTGTGCCACGCGCTTTGCCTTCAAGGGTATAACCCGCGATATGCGCGGTACCCACGTCCACCTTATTCAGCAAGGCGACGTTGAGATCCGGCTCTGGTTCCCAAACGTCCAGCACGACGCTAAGCTCTTGTCCTTCGTCGAGACATGCCAGCAGCGCCGCGTTATCCACCACCGGTCCCCGGCAGGCATTTATCAGAATAGTGCCAGCCTTCAGACGGCGGATCAGCTTTTCGTCGGCCAGGTGCAGAGTCTTGTACGGCCCCTCTTTAAAGAGCGGCGTATGGAAGGTGATGACGTCGCACTCGTCGACCAGCTCATCCAGCGTGCGGAAGTCGCCTTCATCGCCGTTATCCTTACGCGGCGGATCGCACAGCAGGGTGCGGATACCCCAGGCTTCCAGACGCTTTTGCAGACGTCCGCCCACGTTGCCCACCCCCACAATCCCGACGGTGCGGTCTTTCAGCGCAAAACCATCGCGCTCGGCCAGCATCAATAGCGAGGAGAAAACATATTCCACGACGGCAATGGCGTTACAGCCTGGCGCCGCGGAAAAACCAATCCCCGCCTGCTTAAGCCACTGGTCATCCACATGATCGGTCCCGGCCGTTGCCGTCCCGACAAATTTAACCCCTTTGCCGGTGAGCAGTGCCTCATTTACTTTGGTCACCGAGCGCACCATCAGGGCGTCTGCATCGTCCAGTTCGCTGACCGGAATCGGGCGACCAGGGACAGCCTTAACCTCACCCAGGCGGCTGAACAGCTCACGGGCGTAAGGCATATTTTCATCAACGAGGATTTTCACGTCTGAGTACCTGTTTGAGAGGAAGTAAACCTGCCAAGTGTGCCATAATCTCGCCGCCGGGCATATATCTCCGCCCGGTTACGCAGAGTTTGACTTTAAGGATTTTTGACGATGCAGCCCATTTCAGGTACGCCTCCGCGCCCTCCGGGTGAAGGCCCCGTAACGCCCAACACGCCAGGCGAACAACCGCTCTCCACGCAGCAACGCACCGTACTGGAGCGTCTGATCACGCGTCTTATTGCGTTAACCTCACAGCAAAACGCAGAGGTATGGGCCGGCGTTAAGCACGATTTGGGCGTCAGAAACGATGCGCCGCTACAGTCGCGCCATTTCCCTGCCGCCGAACAAAACCTGAACCAGCGTCTTACAAGCGCACAGCAGCAACATACTACCCGCCAGATTATCTCGCAGCTGACCGAGCTATTGGGCCAGGGGAATAATCGCCAGGCGGTGAGTGATTTTATCCGTCAACAGTACGGTCATACCGCCCTGAGCCAGCTTTCGCAAGAACAGCTGAAAACCGTGTTGACCCTGCTACAAAGCAATCAGCTTTCTATCCCGCAGCCGCAACAGCGCCCGTCTACAGAGCGGCCATTGCAGCCTGCGGAGCATAATACGCTCAAGCAGATGGTCACTAAGCTGGCTGCCGCTACCGGCGAACCCACAAAGCTTATCTGGCAATCCATGCTGGAACTTTCCGGTGTGAAAGCGGGCGAGATGATCCCGGCAAAACAGTTTACCCATCTGGTCACCTGGCTCCAGGCGCGTCAGACGCTCAGCACCCAGAGCGCCCCGACCCTGCACAGCGTACAGGCGGCGCTGAAACAACCGCTGGAACCGCACGAGTTCGATATGATTCGGGATTACGCTCAGCAGAGCTGGCAGGCTACGCCGCAAACGGTGCTGACCACCGCGCAGGTGCAGGATGTGCTCAATCAGATCTTCATTCGCCGCGCCGAGCGGGAAGGCGGCGTGCCGGAGGTAAGAAACATTCAGCCGATCTACAGCCCGCTGTTTGCCCCCGTAGTTGATACGTTCAAAACGCTTTCTTCCCGTCCGGGATTGATGTTTATCGCGTTGGTGATTGCGCTGGCGATTTTCTGGCTGGTTGCGTGAGGATTTGCCCGGTGGCGCTTCGCTTACCGGGCCTACAACGGCTCGAACAGTAGGCCGGGTAAGGCGAAGCCGCCACCCGGCAACATACTACCGCTTGCGAAACGCCACCAGCGTCACCACAATTCCCACCACCGCTGACACCGCACCGGCCAGGAAGACGGAAGGATAGCCAAACGACGTTGCAAGCAGCCCCGCGAGCGGCCCGGTGATGCCGTATGAGATATCCTGAAACGCCGCATAGCCGCCCAGCGCCGTGCCGCGCACCTGCGGAGCGACGCGCTTCACCACTTCAACGCCCAGCGCCGGGAAGATCAGCGAGCAGCCGCAGCCGGTTAACGCCGCACCCAGCAGCGCAACGGATGCAGAGGGCGCCTGCCAGAGCAGTACCAGACCCACGGTCTCAATGACAAGTGACGCCACGGCCACCTTCACGCCGCCAAAGCGATCCGGCATCCAGCCAAACAGCACGCGCATCAATACAAACGCGCCGCCAAAGGCCGTCAGCGTAAAGCCCGCCATCGCCCAGCCGCGGCTCATGAAATAGAGGGAGACAAAGGTACCAATAACCGCGAAGCCCACCCCCTGAAGCGCCAGCCCGAGCCCCGGCTGCCAGATTTGCCCCACCACGCTCCACAGCGAAGGACGCTCGCCTTTATGGGCGGGCACCTTACGTACCGAACCGTTAAACGCCCACGCCAGCAGCGGCAATACCATGGTGGTGCCTGCCAGCGCCGCAAAACCAAACTGGCTGTGGATCAGCAGCCCCAGTGGAGCGCCTGCCGCCAGCGCGCCGTAAATCGCCATTCCGTTCCAGGACATCACTTTTCCGGAACGCGCAGGCCCCACCAGCCCCATTCCCCAGGTCAGGGTGCCGGTCAGCAGCTGGCTTTCGCCAAAGCCGAGGATCAGACGCCCTGCCACCAGCAGCGCGAATTTATACGCTGCATCTATTGGCAACAGCGCCGCCAGCAGCCAGGCTCCCCCCGCCAGCCCGCAGGCAAACATGCCCTGCAACGCCGAGCGTTTTGCGCCGTGCTGATCCGCCAGGCGACCGGCGTAGCCCCGGGTTAATACCGTCGCTAAAAACTGAATGCCCACCGCAATGCCGACCATGGTGTTGCCATAGCCCAGCTCCTGGTGAACGAACAAGGGGATCACCGGCAGCGGCAGGCCAACGGTCATATAGGTCAGAAACACCGCAAAGGCGATGCGGAAAAGGGGAAGATTCCCGGAAGGAGCGCTCTTCCCAGGGGTAACAGCCTTCATGCATAACTCCGTGTTCAGGCATAAAAAAAGGGAGCCGCGCGGCTCCCTTCTACTATACCTTCAAACGCTTACGCTTTCAGCTTACGCATCACCAGCGTGGCGTTGGTGCCGCCGAAACCGAAGCTGTTGGACATAACGGTCGTCAGCGCACGTTCGGTGGTTTCGGTCACGATGTTCAGGCCAGCCGCCTGCTCGTCCATCTCTTCGATGTTGATGCTTGGCGCGATAAAGCCGTTTTCCAGCATCAGCAGAGAGTAGATCGCTTCCTGCACGCCCGCCGCTCCCAGAGAGTGACCGGTCATGGCTTTGGTTGCAGAGATAGCCGGGCTGTTGTCGCCGAACACTTCACGGATCGCACCCAGCTCTTTCACGTCGCCTACCGGCGTTGAGGTGCCGTGGGAGTTCAGGTAGTCGATTGGAGTATCAACACCGTGCATCGCCATCTTCATGCAGCGCACCGCGCCTTCACCGGATGGAGCAACCATGTCAGCGCCGTCAGACGTTGCGCCGTAGCCCACGATCTCAGCATAGATGTGCGCGCCACGCGCCAGCGCGTGTTCCAGCTCTTCAACCACAACCATACCGCCGCCGCCAGCGATAACAAAACCGTCGCGGTGTGCGTCATAAGTACGGGACGCTTTGTCTGGCGTTTCGTTGTATTTGGTGGACAGTGCGCCCATTGCGTCAAACTCACAGGCCATTTCCCAGCCCAGCTCTTCGCCGCCGCCAGCAAATACGATGTCCTGTTTGCCCAGCTGGATCTGCTCAACCGCATTACCGATACAGTGTGCGGAGGTCGCACATGCAGAGCTGATGGAGTAGTTCACACCGTGGATTTTGAACGGCGTTGCCAGGCACGCGGAAACCGCTGACCCCATGGCTTTGGTCACAACATATGGACCGACCGCTTTCAGGCCGCGCGGGCTGCGCATGGCGTCAGCACCGAACACCTGAGCTTTAGAGGAACCGCCGGAGCCTGCAATCAGGCCCACGCGTGGGTTGTTCTGGTAAGCGTCTTCGCTCAGACCAGAATCCTTGATCGCTTCCTGCATGGAAAGATAGGCGTAGATAGAGGCATCGTTCATGAAACGAACCACTTTACGGTCAATTAAACCGGTGGTGTCCAGTTTAACGTTACCCCATACGTGGCTACGCATTCCAGAATCTTTAAACTCTTCAGAGAAAGTGATCCCGGAGCGTCCTTCACGCAGAGATGCCAGGACTTCCTGCTGGTTATTACCGATGCTGGAAACGATGCCCAGGCCAGTAATCACTGCACGTTTCATTCAATACCTCTGTAAGTCGCACTATAAAAAGTTTCGAGTCGCACAATAGCGTACACTTGTACGCCGAACAAGTCCGATCAGCCATTTTCTGTGGAAATTTGCACCGATGGGCTCACATCGCTAAGATCGTGCCACTGCCTGTCGGACGAGTAACTTACGTGAAACAAAACGCCATACAACCTGCCAACCTCGAATTCAACGCTGAGGGTACACCTGTTTCCCGAGATTTTGATGACGTCTACTTTTCTAATGATAACGGACTGGAAGAGACGCGCTATGTTTTCCTCGAAGGAAATCATCTCAGCACCCGCTTCCCTGAGCATCCGCGCAGCCTGTTTGTCGTAGCGGAGAGCGGTTTCGGCACCGGGCTGAATTTTCTGACCCTCTGGCAGGCGTTCGACCAGTTTCGCACTGCACACCCCGAGGCTACCTTACAAAGATTACATTTCATCAGTTTCGAAAAATTTCCGCTTACCGCGCACGATCTGCGGCTTGCCCATCAGCGCTGGCCGGAGCTTACCCACTGGGCGGAACAGCTTCAGGCCCAGTGGCCTCCGGCTATCGGTGGCTGTCATCGTCTGATTCTGGACGACGGACGCGTCACCCTCGACCTGTGGCTGGGCGACATTAACGACCTGACCGATAAGCTTGATGACTCAATGAATCAGAAGGTGGACGCCTGGTTCCTGGATGGTTTTGCGCCCGCCAAAAACCCGGACATGTGGAGCCCGCACCTGTTCAGCGCCATGGCACGTCTGGCGCGCCCGGGCGCAACGCTTGCCACCTTCACCTCGGCGGGATTTGTTCGCCGTGGGTTGCAGGAGGCGGGGTTTACCATGAGGAAAACCAAAGGCTTTGGCCGCAAACGCGACATGCTGGTCGGGGTGATGGAACAGGATCTGGCGATCCCGGCGCAGGCCCCCTGGTTTGCCCGTCGCGCCAGCACCTCGCGTGAGGTCGCCATTGTGGGCGGGGGTATCGCCAGCGCCCTGCTCTCGCTGGCGCTGCTGCACCGTGGCTGGCAGGTGACGCTCTACTGCGCTGACGAGGCGCCGGCGACGGGCGCATCAGGCAACCGTCAGGGCGCGCTTTATCCCTTATTAAGTTCACACGATCCGGCACTGTTCCAGTTCTTCCCGGCGGCGTTTACGTTTGCTCGCCGCCTTTACGATAGCCTGCCGGTTGCGTTCGACCACAACTGGTGCGGCGTGACGCAGCTCGGCTGGGACGAGAAGAGCCAGCAGAAAATCACACAAATGTTGTCGCTGGGTCTGCCGGAGGCCATCGCCCATGCCGTCACGGCGCAGCAGGTTGCAGAGACCGCTGGCGTCGACACCGGCTGCGGGGGTATTCAGTATCCACTCGGCGGCTGGCTGTGTCCGGCTGAACTGACTTCTGCGGCGATAGCCCTCGGGCAGTCGCGTGGGTTGACAGTGCATTATGCCCATAAGGTTCAATCGCTAAGCCGCACTGCGCACTGGAATTTGCGTTTCGCTAACGGCAAAGAGGCGCAGCATGCCAGCGTTGTGCTGGCCAACGGGCATCATATCAGCCAGTTTACCCAGACAGCGTCATTGCCGGTTTATCCGGTCGGCGGCCAGGTAAGCCATATTCCTGCCGCCCCCCAACTGAGCAAACTGCGTCAGGTGCTGTGTTACGACGGCTACCTGACGCCGCAAAACCCGTCCAACGGCCATCACTGCATCGGTGCCAGCTACCATCGCGGTGAAACAGATATGCAGTACAGCGAAGCGGATCAGCAGCAAAACCGCCAGCGCCTGCTCGACTGTTTCCCGGATGCGTCGTGGGCAAAAGAGGTGAATGTCGGTGAGGGTCAGGCGCGCTGCGGCGTACGCTGCGCGACCCGCGATCACCTGCCGATGGCGGGAAACGTGCCGGACTATGACGCCACGCTTGAAGTCTATCAGGATCTTGCTGACAACAAAGAAACGGCGGTAAGTGCTCCCGTTCACCCCGAGCTGTTTATGCTGGGTGGCTTAGGCTCGCGGGGATTATGCTCCGCGCCGCTGCTGGCTGAAGCGTTAGCCGCGCAAATGAGCGACGAGCCGGTTCCGCTGGACAGGGTTACGCTCGCGGGGCTGAATCCAAACCGACTGTGGGTGCGGAAATTGCTGAAGGGGAAAATGGTCAAGTAGGGTGCGGTCTGGTGCCCTCACCCCGGCCCTCTCCCTGTGGGAGAGGGCGGTGATACACTTACTTCGCTTTCGCCTGCTGGAACAAATTGTCCCACATGCCCAGCACTAAAGACTGGTCGCGCGGAGAGAGTTCCCCGGCCAGAATGGCTTTTTCCAGGCTGCGAGTGACTTCCGCGTGAACGGCGTCGGCAGAGTGATCGTCCCCGGCTTCCAGCGCGGCTATCGCCAGCGTCAGGTGACCACGCAGATAACCGCTGGCGAACAGCTCATCATCACTGGCGTGTTCCACCATGTCATCAATTAACGCCAGAATGCGTGATTCAAATTCTGCGATCATCTTCTTTCCTCTGTTAAAGATCTTCCGGCCAAGGGAAGCATTCCGCCGTGATCTCCGGCGTGTGGTAATAATTCTGTAAAGCCTCGATCAAGCGTGCCGGACGTGCCGGGATGCCTTTCTCAAGATATTCCATCACCTGCGCATGAACGCGGCGCTGGAAGACGATACGGTCTGGCTCGAAGTCGCCTTCGAGATTGTCACAGCTTACGTTGAACGGGAAACCCGCCGCTACGCAGAACAGCCATTCGAGCGCCTGAGGTTTCACCTCCACATCTTCGAACTGCCCCTGGGTGGCGGCGTCGCGCCCGTCCGGGCAGTACCAGTAACCAAAGTCCACCAGCTCGCGACGCGCTTTCCCGGCGATACACCAGTGCGAAATTTCGTGCAAACCGCTGGCGTAAAAGCCGTGGGCAAAGATGATGCGGTTATACGGAACCTCGTCATCAGCTGGAAGATAGATCGGTTCGTCGTCGCCTTTAATCAGACGGGTATTAAAATCATCAGCGAAACAGCTATCGAAGATCTCAATCAGCTGTTCGTAGTTATGCGTACTGTTCATTAGTTCATCCCCAACCAGGTGAGGATCTCCTGTCCATGGCTGTCATAAAGAAGTTTGGCGCTCATCACCGCCGAGACGACAACAATCATCGGGCGGATCAGCTTTTGTCCTTTGCTTAATACCAGACGCGAGCCTGCGCGCGCGCCCAAAAACTGCCCTGCCATCATCACAAACCCGGTTGCCCAGATAACCTTGCCGCCAATGATAAACAGCAGCAGACCGCCAACGTTGGAGGTCGCGTTGAGGACTTTGGCGTGGGCGGTGGATTTGGCGAGGTTGAATCCGGCCAGCGTCACGAATGCCAGCGCATAAAACGAACCTGCCCCCGGGCCAAAGAAGCCATCGTAAAAACCGACGCAGCCACCGGCAATCAGCGCAAACGGCAGGCCGTGAAGACGACGCTGTCGATCTTCTTCCCCGAGCTTTGGCATCAGCAGGAAATAGAGGCCGATACAGATAACCAGCAGCGGCAGGATCTGGCGCAGAATGTCGGACTGTACGTGCTGGACCAGCAGCGCACCCGCCGTTGAGCCAATAAACGTCATCAGGATATTGAGCTTCTGATCGGCGAGATTCACCACTTTGCGCCGGATGAAATAGAGCGACGAGGAGAGCGAACCGCCGCATGCCTGGAGTTTGTTGGTGGCAAGCGCCTGGGCAGGGCTCATGCCTGCCGCCAGCAGCGCCGGAACGGTGAGCAACCCGCCGCCGCCCGCCAGGGCATCGATAAATCCGGCTAAAATCGCAACAAAAAAGAGCACCGCCAGCAGCAGCGGTGACACCATGAACAGATCGACGAAATTATCCATTAAAGTACATGCTCATCCAGTAGCGCCTGGCAGGAAGGCGGCAACGGAGGCGGTGTCTTCTTCTCAGGCTTAGAGGTTCCAGGCTTGGCTGGTTCAAACCAGCTTTGCAGTTCGTAACCACAACCATCGCCAGGCGGTGGCAGCGGCTGATCTTCACATTCCAGGCTGTTCGCCGGACAGCGCAGGCGAACATGCATATGCGCCCGGTGCTGGAACCAAGGGCGCACTTTACGCAACCAGTCGCGATCCGTTCCCGCATCCAGGCAAAGCTGCTGCTTGATGGCCGGATTAACAAAGATCCGCGTGACGTCGTTATCCTCTGCCGCCAGCTTAATCATGCTGGAAATTTCCGGCGACCATCGCGAGGCGACGACCCGTTTACCGTCGGCCGAGACCAGATCCAGCGCCTGCGGTTTCAGCAGCTGCGCTGAGCTCCAGCGCGTTTTCGGCAATTGCAGGAAGATATCCACATCCAGTCCGGTCTGGTGGCTGGCGTGACCGCCGTTGAAGCGACCACCGGCAGGCATCCCCATATCGCCAATCAGCACCGTCCCCAGCCCCAGGTTATGCACCTGGTTGCCAAGACGCTGAATAAACAGCAGCAGGTCAGGATGGCCGAAATAACGGCGCTGATCGGTACGCATCACCTGATAAGTATCCGACTGCAACGGCAGCGCCTGCGCACCGACGATACACCCGTTGGAGAAAGCGCCAATGGACTGCGCGCTCCCCGCTACCGGGTGGGTGATTTTCTGCCACGGCGTAGCGGCCAGGCTTGCTCCACTGGCCAGCAGCGCCAGCAGAGCGATTGCAGTTTTTTTCATAGTTACCAGCGTGGAATGGTGGTCGTCACATCCGCATTCTGCGCGCGCTGGCGCAGGAAGTGATCCATCAGCACGATCGCCAGCATCGCTTCTGCGATCGGCACCGCGCGGATCCCCACGCACGGATCGTGACGCCCTTTGGTGATCATCTCAACTTCATCGCCAGCGCGGTTAATCGTGTGGCCCGGGACGGTAATGCTGGACGTTGGTTTCAGCGCGATATTGGCAATAATTTGCTGCCCGCTGCTGATGCCGCCCAGAATGCCGCCCGCATGGTTGCTCTGGAAACCCGCCTTCGTGATTTCGTCGCGGTTCTGGCTGCCGCGAAGCTTGACCACGTCAAAACCGTCGCCGATTTCGACGCCTTTCACCGCGTTGATGCTCATCAGCGCGTGGGCGATGTCGGCGTCAAGGCGGTCAAATACCGGCTCGCCCCAGCCAGCCGGCACGCCGTCGGCCACCACGGTGACTTTCGCACCAATGGAGTCGCCCTCTTTTTTCAGGCCACGCATCAGCTCATCCAGCGCGTCCAGCTTGTCGGCATCGGCGCAGAAGAACGGGTTGAGCTCTACCTGATCCCAGTCTTTGATTGCCAGCGGAATGTCGCCCATCTGGGACAGACAGCCGCGGATAACGATGCCGAATTTCTGCTGGAGATATTTTTTGGCAATTGCCCCTGCCGCCACGCGCATCGCGGTTTCACGCGCGGAAGAACGCCCGCCGCCGCGATAGTCGCGAAAGCCATATTTTTGTTCGTAGGTATAGTCGGCGTGACCAGGACGGAAAACGTCCTTAATCGCGCCGTAGTCCTGAGAACGCTGATCGGTGTTTTCAATCAGCAGACCAATGCTGGTCCCTGTGGTACGGCCTTCAAATACGCCGGAGAGAATTTTGACCTGGTCCGGCTCGCGACGCTGCGTGGTGTAGCGAGAGGTACCCGGACGACGACGGTCAAGGTCATGCTGTAAATCGGCTTCGGTCAGTTCGATGCCTGGCGGGACGCCATCAACGATACAACCCAGTGCCAGACCGTGCGACTCGCCAAAGGTGGTCACACGGAATACCTGTCCAATACTGTTTCCTGCCATCACGGCTCCGATGTTGTTGTTTGTGTTTGAGCGTTGTGAAACGGGCCGAAGCCCGCTGGATTAATCTTTGTAAATGCTGAAGTATTCGCGTGCATCAAGCAGTTGCGCCTTGGTCAGCATAAAGACGCCGTCACCGCCGTTGTCGAACTCAAGCCAGGTGAACGGCACATCCGGGTACTGCTCTATCAGATGTACCATGCTGTTGCCTACTTCACAAATCAGAACGCCGTCGTCGGTCAGATAATCCGGCGCGCAGGCCAGGATGCGGCGGGTCAGCTTCAGCCCGTCAGAACCTGACGCCAGGCCCAGCTCCGGCTCGTGACGATACTCGTTCGGCAGGTCGGACATATCTTCTGCATCCACGTACGGCGGATTGGTGACGATCAGGTCGTATTGCAGCGTCGGCAGGTCGCGGAACAGGTCAGAGCGGATAGGCGTGACGTGATGAATCAGCCCGTGCTCTTCAATGTTGTGTTCGGTGACGGCCAGCGCGTCGGTGGAGATATCGACGGCGTCCACTTCCGCTTCCGGGAAGGCGTACGCGCAGGCAATGGCGATGCAGCCGCTGCCGGTGCACATATCAAGAATGTGCTGCGGCTGATGGTTAATCAGGCCGTCAAAATGGTTGTTGATCAGCTCGCCAATCGGCGAACGCGGCACCAGCACGCGCTCATCAACGTAGAATTCGTGGCCGCAGAACCAGGCTTTGTTGGTCAGGTAAGCCACCGGAATGCGCTCGTTTACGCGACGGATCACGCGCTCAACGATGCGGTGTTTTTCACTGGAGGTCAGGCGCGCGGTGCGCATGTCTTCCGGAATATCCAGCGGCAGGTAGAGAGACGGCAGCACCAGCTGCACGGCCTCATCCCACGGGTTGTCGGTACCGTGTCCGTACCAGATATTGGCGGCGCTGAAGCGGCTAACCGACCAGCGCAACATGTCCTGTATGGTATGCAGCTCGTTTACTGCTTCATCGACAAAAATTTTATCCACTCTTTCCTCCAGGGCATGCTCGCATAATTTTCGGCGGCTAGTTTGCCATGAAGACGGCGATAAATCAGCAATGACGCGTACCGCTTGAGGTTAAAAAATGCGTTTAGTCGGGTACACTATCGGAAATACGAGATGAGAATGACGAATGAAAAAGAAAACATCGCTCAGCGAGGAGGATCAGGCTCTATTCCGCCAGCTGATGACCGGGACGCGTCAAATCACGCACGACACCATTGTCCATCGCCCGCAGCGTAAAAAAGTCAGCGAGGTACCGGTCAAACGGTTGCTCCAGGAGCAGGCCGATAACAGCCACTATTTTTCAGATGAGTTTCAGCCGCTGCTAAATACCCAGGGTGCGGTGAAATACGTGCGCGAAGACGTCAGCCATTTTGAACTGAAAAAATTACGCCGGGGAGATTATTCGCCGGAGCTGTTCCTCGATCTGCATGGGTTGACCCAGATGCAGGCGAAACAGGAGCTGGGGGCGTTGATCGCGGCATGTCGTCGCGAGCATGTTTTTTGCGCCTGCGTGATGCACGGCCACGGCAAACATATTCTTAAGCAACAGACACCGCTGTGGCTGGCTCAGCATCCACACGTGATGGCTTTTCATCAGGCGCCAAAAGAGTACGGCGGAGATGCCGCATTGCTGGTATTGATTGAGGTCGAGGAGTGGCAGCCGCCAGAATTGCCCTGACAGGATGGCGGGAGGCACGCTGCACCCCGCCATATCGCACGTCACGTCAGATGGCTTTTGCCATCTTCAGGTTGCACGGACTCATTTGCCAGTTAAAGACCCCTTTGCCGGTTTCGTCGAGGGTGACGTTGGCAATGGCGGACGTTGTGAACATCGGTGGCGTTTCGCCCGGGCACAGCTCAGATACCAGATAGCCGACCAGCGGCAGGTGGGAAATGACCAGTGCGGAAGCGACACCTTCATTGCACAGCGCCTGAAGGTAAGCACTGACAAGGCCAACATCGCCACACGGCGTGAGTTCAGGGAGAACATCCACACTGGATGGCAGGTTCATACACTCTCCTACCACATCCAGCGTCTGTTCTGCCCGCAGGAACGGACTCACCAGAACGCGTTCAATGTCCACTTTTTGACCTTTAAGCCATGTCGCCATCTGACGGGATTCGTCGCAGCCACAGACGGTTAAAGGACGTACTGAGTCACTGGCGGCATCGAGTGCCGCGTCGCCGTGACGCATGATAAAAACTTGCATATTGCACCGCTTTTGTTAACCAGAATCACCGGCGTTAACTACCCGCGATTAATGCTCTGAGGTAGAAAACCCGATGGCCGGGCATTGTGCCTGATCCATTCGGTGAATGAAACGCTGTTTTTTACCTCAATGGCGTAAGTATAGTCAATCTCTGTTTACAATTTCGCCAGAACAGGTTCCATCACCTCAGGATTTACCCTTCTTTGACTTCAGTTTACGCAATCAGTTTCCCTTGCGGGCCAGAATGTCTGACCCCGTTCCGCCATCTGCAATAATTCGTCACAAGGTGTAAACCGTGGGCCATATTGCGAGGCCAGACGTTGCAGGATCGCAACCACTTCACCCGCCCCGAGGGTATCCATATACCGGAACGGACCGCCAAGGAATGGCGGAAAACCGATACCAAACACGGCGCCGATGTCGCCGTCGCGCGCGCTTTTGATCACCTGCTCACCAAAGCAGCGCGCCGCTTCATTGAGCATCATCATCACGCAGCGCTCAGCACACTGAACCGCCGACAGTTTTCCCTGACCCGTGACAGGAATAAGCGCATAAACTGAAGGGTCGACCTGTTTCTTGCTTTTACGCCCTTTCGCGGCGTAAAGATAGAAACCGCGTTCATTTTTTCTGCCTTTGCGATCGTCCTTCAAAATTGCGGAAACAAAGTTTGCAGGCGGCGCAAAACGATCGCCATAAGCCGCTTCCAGCACAGGGATAATTTTAGTCCCCGTATCAATTCCTACCTCATCCAAAAGTTGGATTGGGCCGACGGGGAAACCAAACTTCACCAGAGCGTCATCGACGTGCTCAATTTTCTCCCCTTCCGTCAGCAACCGCATCGCTTCGTTAATGTACGGCGCCAGAATGCGGTTGACGTAGAAGCCGGCTTTGTCCGCGACCACAATCGGGGTTTTGCCCTGTTTTTTCGCCAGTTTCACCACGGTGGCAATAGTTTGCGGGCTGGTTGTGGCATGCGGGATAACCTCCACCAGCGGCATTTTTTCTACAGGGCTGAAATAGTGCAGCCCTATCACCTGCTCCGGGCGCACGGCTTTCGCCGCGATGTCGCCGATCGGCAAAGACGAGGTGTTTGACGCGAAAATAGTGTGCGGCGCGCAATGCTGTTCAACGTCCGCCACCATCTGCTGCTTAAGGGCGAGATCTTCGAACACGGCTTCAATCACCAGATCGCGGTGTGCAAACCCACTGTAGTCGGTGGCGCCAGTGATCATCGAGAGGGTTTTATCACGCTCACTGGCCTTGATATGGCGGCGCTTCACTTTGCGATCAAGGTTCTGCCAGCTGTACTGCAACGCGTGGTTGATACCCTTAGGGTTGATATCTTTGATACGTACGGGCAATTTGCCTTTGCTGGCGGTGACAAATGCGATGCCGCCGCCCATCAGCCCACCACCCAGAACGCCAACGGCGCGCAGCGGAGCCGGTTCAGCTTCACTGCCCGGATCTTTTTTAACCTCCGTGCTGGCAAAGAAAATGCCGCGCAGCGCCTGCGATTGCGGCGTCATCGCCAGCTCACCAAAGGCTTTCGCTTCCGCAGCATAACCGCTGCTGCTGCCCTGCGATAAACCGGTTTCAATCACCTTCAGAATGCGCGTCGCTGCCGGATAGTTCCCTTTGGTTTTTTGCTCGGTTTTTTTACCCACCATATTGAACAGCAGCGTGCGCCCCAGCGGCCCGGCGAGGATACGCTCGCGCACCGGCAGAGGGCGTTTCGCCTGACGACCTTTCAGCGCCCGCTCAACGGCGGCCTCAAGCAAGATGGCGTGCGGAACGACCTCATCAACCAGACCCGCCTTTAACGCCTGACGGGCGCGCAGCTGTTTACCGGTTAAAATCATCTCCAGCGCCGTACTGACGCCCACCAGACGCGGCAGGCGCTGCGTGCCACCTGAACCGGGCAGCAATCCAAGCTGTACCTCCGGCAGTCCGAGTACGGTTTTCGCATCGTCGGTACAAATTCGGCTGTGACAGGCCAGCGCCAGCTCAAGCCCACCGCCCAGGCAGGCCCCGTGGATCGCAGCGACAACGGGTATCGACAGCGCATGGATCTCCGCCATTACCTGCTGCCCCTGACGGGCCAGGTCTTCTGCTTCCTGAGCGCTTTTCGCCCGGGCAATCATGTTGATATCGGCCCCGGCAATAAAGTTATCCGGCTTTGCCGAGATAAATACCAGGCCACGTATCGCTTTGTTTTCGCGGATCTGTCTGAGCATCGCACGCACCTGAACGCCGAACTCGGCCTTCAGGGTGTTCATCTTTTCGTCGGGTACATCAATGGTGATAACAGCCACGTTATCAAGGCGAACAGCCAGATTAAATGCAGATGTCGTTTCCATTATTCAGCCTCCAGAACCATTGCTGCACCCAGGCCGCCCGCCGCACAGGCGGTAACGAGACCAAAACCGCCGCCGCGGCGACGCAGCTCGTGCAAAGTCTGAGTTATCATTCTCGCGCCGGTCGCCGCAAATGGATGGCCGTAGGCGATGGATCCGCCAAGCACGTTAAACTTACTCTGATCCACTTCGCCGGTCGCGTGGGCGCGGCCCAGTACATCGCGCGCGAAGCGCTCGCTTGCCAGCAGCTGAATGTTTGCCAGGGTTTGTGCGGCAAAGGCTTCGTGCATATCGATCAGGGTTAAGTCAGCCAGCGTCAACCCCGCACGCTCCAGCGCCAGCGGCGTGGACCAGGCCGGACCGAGCAGCATGTCCTGCCAGACATCAATGGCGGTAAAGGCGTAGCTACGCAAATAGCCCAGCGGTGGGATGCCAAGCTCTTTCGCCCGGGATTCCGTCATCAGGATCACGGCGGCGGCACCGTCCGTCAGTGGCGTACTGTTGGCCGCCGTAACGGTGCCATGTTTACGATCAAACGCCGGGCGCAGTTTTGCGTAATCCTCCAGCGTCGAGGTGCCACGGATATTGTTATCTTCCACCAGCGGTTCGCGGAAAGGCGGGATGTAAGCCGTCATCACCTCGTCGGCAAGTTTGCCTTCCGACCAGGCCTTCGCAGCGAGCTGATGCGAGCGATGCGCCAGTGCATCCTGCTGTTCGCGGGTAATACCGTAGGTTTTTGCCATCTGCTCGGCAGTGTCGCCCATACGCAGGCCGGTGGAGTATTCAGCAACGGCAGGTGGCACGGGCATGAGGTCGCGCAGACGTAAACGCGAGAAGAGTTTGAGCTTCGCACCGGTGGTCCGGGCTTTGTTGGCATCCACGAGGATGCGGGCCAGCTGTTTGCTCACACCGATGGGCAGCACGGATGAGGAATCCGCGCCGCCGGCGATCCCCGCGCGAATGGTCCCCGCCATCAGGCTTTCCGCCACGTTCGCCACCGCCTGGAAACTGGTGGCGCAGGCGCGGCTGACGCTGTATGCGTCGGTGTGAACATTCATGCCGGTGCCCAGCACGATTTCACGTGCGATATTGGGCGCTTCCGGCATTTGCACCACCTGGCCGAAAACCAGTTGCTCAATAACCTCTGGCGGGATCTCGCTGCGAGCCAGCATCTCCCCCACCACCATTTTTCCCAGATCGACAGCCGGTATACCGTGAAACGCGGTTGCCTGACGCGCAAACGGCGTACGTAACCCGCTGACAATGGCAATGCGGTCACCGTGTCGGGTGATAAGCGGTAATGCCTGACTCATAACACTCCCCTGTAAAAAAATTTTGCGCACACATTAAGTGGTCTGACCTGATAATAGTCTTAACTATTTTTTTACATTGAGCCAATCGGGGAAGCGAAAAATTGCGAGCTAAGGCACAGAGAAGAAAAAGAAAATGCCCCTGCATGGCAGAGGCATTTGTGAGATTTGTTGCCGGGTTGCGGCGTTGCCTTACCCGGCCTACACGATCATAGGCCCGTGCAAAAAGTATTAACGCAGGCCCAGCTGGAAGATCAGCGTTTCTGCTTCGCAGGCGAACACAAAGTCGATATCCAGCCGCACGCCGCCTTCCACTTCCGTGAAGGTGGATTTGATTTCACACGGATCGGATTCGACTTCACGCGCGCGCTGGCTCAGCGCGGCCAGCGTCTCTTCCGCTTCAGCGCGGTTAGGGAATACGCGGCTGTAAGAGGCGGTGCAATCGGTGTTGTCCATAATGGTGCCAACATCCATACAGCAGCAAACCGGGGTTTCATCAGCACTGCATTTACTCATAGCTCAATTTCCTCTGTATTCGCGCAGGGCGCGAGATAAACACGATGCGTCTATTTTACGCCCCCGGACGAGCCCCCTCCAGCCGTTAATGGCGCAAAATCGGATAAGTGAGCAATATCACACTAAAAAATGATCTAAAACAAAATTCCCCTTTTCAGAGGAATCGCACTGGTCACAATTTTGCCAACCAGATCTCGTTTCAAGAAACATATCTGAAAATATTAATAAACAAACTTGCAACATCCCAGCTGGTCAGACCTATACTCTCGCCACTGGTCTGATTTGTAAGTCATACCTCAGACCCTACACTTCGCGCTCCTGTTACGGTATGTAACAATTATTGAATAAAAATAACTCAATGAGGTTATGGTCATGAGCCAGAAAACCCTGTTCAAACAAACTGCTTTAGCAGTTGCAGTGGCAATCGTCTCAACGTCCGCCTGGTCAGCGGGCTTCCAGTTAAACGAATTTTCTTCCTCTGGCCTTGGCCGTGCGTATTCCGGGGAAGGTGCGATTGCCGATGACGCAGGCAACGCGAGTCGTAACCCGGCACTGATCATGATGTTTGATCGCCCTACCTTCTCTGCCGGTGCGGTTTACATCGATCCTGATGTCAACATTTCTGGCAAATCTCAGTTCACCGGCGCAGATCTGAAGGCGGATAACATTGCGCCGACCGCGTGGGTGCCTAACCTGCACTTTGTTGCGCCAATCAATGAACAGTTTGGTTGGGGTGCCTCTGTCACCTCTAACTATGGCCTGGCAACGGAGTTCAATAACAACTATCCGGCCGGGGAATACGGCGGTAAAACCGACCTGACGACCCTGAACCTCAACCTGAGCGGCGCATATCGTCTGAACGATAACTGGAGCTTTGGTCTGGGCTTTGATGCTGTCTACGCCGATGCAAAAATCGAGCGTTACTCCGGGGAGCAAACTGCTGCACTGCCGAAAAACAGCAATAAAATTGCCAGCCTGAAAGGTGATGAATGGGGTTACGGCTGGAACGCCGGTATCCTGTATGAACTGGATAAAAACAACCGCTGGGGTCTGACCTATCGCTCAGAAGTGAAAATTGATTTCGATGGCGATTACAAAAGCGGCATCCTGAGCCCAGTCAACGGTATGGTCCCAGGCGCGGGCACCACCATTCCATGGGGTACCTCGAATCAAACCGTACCGGGTTCACTGTCGCTGCATCTGCCAGAAATGTGGGAAGTGTCAGGTTATAACCGCGTTGCGCCGCAGTGGGCAATTCACTACAGCCTCGCGTATACCAGCTGGAGCCAGTTCGAGGAGCTTAAAGCCACCGGCAGCAACGGCCAGACGCTGTTCTATAAAGACGAAAGCTTCCACGATGCATACCGTATCGCGCTTGGTACGACCTATTATATGGATGATAACTGGACGTTCCGTACCGGCGTGGCATTTGATGACAGCCCGGTACCGGCCGATAAACGTTCTATCTCTATTCCGGATCAGGACCGTTTCTGGGTGAGTGCGGGGGCAACCTACGCGTTCAACGAGAATGCCTCTATCGACGCGGGCGTGTCGTACATGCATGGCCAGAAGGTGACCTTCCAGGAAGGCCCGTACGAGTTTACCTCTGAAGGTAAAGCCTGGCTGTTTGGTACCAACTTCAACTACGCGTTCTAATCCCAACACGATTAAAAAAGGTGAGCATTGCTCACCTTTTTTATTTATTCCGAATCGATATCTTTTAATTCGTTCTCGATGGCTTTCGCGTTCGGATTATCTTCCGGCTTCAGCTTACCGCCGTTGGCAATAAAGTCATGGTTCTGGAAGTAGGCCTCGCGGACCATGATGTACGGATCGGAAGACTGACGCAGCAGACCATCAGAATCCAGCAGTTGCGCACGCGTTTCAATTCCTTCCACGGTCCATTTACCAATAGACAGCGGCCAGGTGAGCCATGACAGTACAGGATACAGCGTATCCACCATGTCGCCGCCATCATCACGCACGGTAAAGCTGCCGTAGAATGGCAGGTGCACATACGGACCATAACCTACGCCATAATGACCCAGCGTGCTGCCGAAACGGTGCGGCTGTTCACGCTGTAATTTCGGGTTCGCCATGCCTGCGACATCAATTAAGCCGCCCATACCCAGCAGGGAGTTCAGGAAGAAGCGGGTGAAATGCACCATCCCCTGATACGGGTCGCCCTGAAGGAAGTAGTTGACCATAACCGCTGGCTCTTCCAGGTTACTGGTAAAGTTGCTCAGCCCGTTACGCGCCGGCTGCGGAACATAGTCACGCCATGCCACGGCAACCGGACGAACCAGATATGGATCCAGCACATTATAGTTAAAGCTGTACATTGAACGGTTAAATCCTTCGAGAGGATCGGAGCGTCCCGTTTGCTCGCCAGAGCTGGCGCAGCCCACAAGCATTGTTACGCCCAGCGCAAGCGCCGACAGCCGAAGCTTCATAAATTTCTCCCTGTTCAATATGGCTATCGTTGAATGCCATCTGTGACGGAGCCTGAGATGCTCCGCCTGAAACGTGCAAGTGATTGTAACAGCACGCTTACCGATGTCTACGAGGACAATGACGACCCGCTCGCGTCATCACGCTAATTTCAGCATAGCCTGTCTTTCGGAATTCGTTTCGCTGGCAATTTTATATTGGCTTTGAAAGAGATGTCTCACCTTTATTGCCATTTTCAGCAATTTAAGAGCATCCCCACGGGGAAAGCGCTAAAAGCCGCTACGCTTAAATGAGCAATTACCCCGAAGGAGCTGTTATGAAAGACATTAGCGAAGAGAAAATTGGTGAAAGCAAAGAGGAACATGAGATTGAAAGCGAGGAGAAAGACCGGGGAGAAGAGATAGAAGTCGATGAAGATCGCCTGCCGTCGCGCGCCATGGCTATTCATGAGCATATTCGCCAGGACGGGGAAAAAGAGATGGAGCGCGACGCGATGGCCCTGCTGTGGTCAGCCATTGCAGCCGGTCTGTCGATGGGTGCCTCTCTGCTCGCCAAAGGGATATTTCACGTTCAGCTGGAAGGCGTACCGGGCGGGTTTTTGCTGGAAAATTTAGGCTACACGTTCGGCTTTATTATCGTCATTATGGCGCGACAGCAGCTTTTTACGGAGAATACCGTCACTGCCGTACTGCCCGTCATGCAAAATCCGACCCTCGGTAATTTCGGTTTACTGATGCGCCTGTGGAGCGTCGTGCTGCTGGGGAACCTGATCGGTACGGGCATAGCCGCCTGGGCGTTCGAGTATATGCCAATATTTGATGAACCGACCCGCGACGCATTTGTGAAAATTGGCATGGATGTGATGAAAAACACGCCGGTTGAAATGTTCTCTAATGCCATAATTTCCGGCTGGATCATCGCCACTATGGTCTGGATGTTCCCGTCAGCGGGCAGCGCGAAAATCGTGGTGATTATCCTGATGACCTGGCTTATCGCACTCGCCGATACCACGCACATTGTTGTCGGAACCGTGGAGATCCTTTATCTGGTATTTAACGGCACACTCCACTGGAGCGACTTTTTCTGGCCGTTCGCCCTGCCAACCCTCGCAGGCAACATTTGTGGCGGGACCTTTATCTTTGCGCTGCTGAGCCATGCGCAAATCCGTAACGACATGTCCAACAAGCGTAAGGCCGAGCTTAAGGCTCAGGAAAAAAAGGATAAAACTGCCGAAAAATCGGCGTGAACGGTGACTCTTTGACCAGTCAGGCGGCAATGCGCTTAACGAAAAGTGTAAATAACGCTATACTCTTGCCGCTTCGTCCCCTTAGTTAAATGGATATAACGAGCCCCTCCTAAGGGCTAGTTGCAGGTTCGATTCCTGCAGGGGACACTTCTGTCTTTCCTTACACCCCCTTCCAAAGCTCCACGCAGTTTCGGCCACGCCGTTTCGCGCCGTATAAGGCTTCATCCGCCGCCTGAATCAATCGCTCGTAATCGGGATGCCCGTTGAACATCGCAACGCCTATCGAGAGGGAGAGCGGGATAATATCGCCGGTTGGGGAGTTAACCTTGATTTTTTCCACCCGCCTGCGGATACGCTCGGCAATTCGCAGCGCGTCCACCTCTGAGATTTCCGTTAGCACAATCAGAAATTCATCGCCGCCGTAGCGAAAAACGTAATCACAGGTTCGCACGTTGTCGTAGAACGCGCCGGAGACTTTTCGCAGGATCTCGTCCCCGGTATTGTGCCCCCAGGTATCGTTGATTTGTTTAAATTTGTCGACGTCAATCAGCAGCGTCGAGAGCTTTGTTCCCGCCCGGGTGGCGTGCAGGATTTCGCGTTTGAAGATGGTTGGCAGGAAACGGCGATTCAACAGGCGGGTCAGGACATCAACCCCCACCTCGTGTCGCGACACTTCGTCAAACAGTTCGCGCAAAAGCGTGATGATTTGCGAGAGGGTATTACGCATTCGCTGCAAGAATTTATCCCGCTGCGCTTTATCACTCAGACCCTGCCCTGCAAGACGGACCTCGTTAAAAAGGTCATCGAATTCCTGAATCAGACGAGAGATATGACCGGCCTCAGCGATCCCGCTGAAGTAGTGCCGACCTTTATGGCTAAACCACAGTCCAAATTCAGACTGCCCCAGCGGCAGACTGTTGCCGATACTGGAATTAAGCGTGATCTTATACAGAAGCACCATTTCCCATGACAGCAGCGCCGCGGTCTGTCTCTCCTTCTCCTCTTCTGCGTTCTCCATTAAGGAAAAGATGCGATAATTTTCGTCCTCTTTCGCCGCATTGTTCTCGCTAAATACATAGGCCCGCGACATCACTTCCATGGCCAGATCGATACTGTTTATCGCGTAGTGATAAATATGCAGCTTCACCTCAGGCGAATGGGCGCTGGTAGTAATGACAGGTAACAGCAGCTTTTTCAGAACACGGAAGCCCATTTCAACTAAATCAACCGAAATACCAATACGGGCATGAACATCCGCAGCGCGCTGCTGCGCCCGCATCTGCTCTTCAACCTGTTCCACACGGCATGAGAGCACATCAATAAGCCAGCGACGAAGCGCCTCCTGAAGCTGCCTCTCCACCTGTTCGGTGGTCAGGAATTCAGCTGCCGATGGATCTGCCAGCACAACACGATAGAATTCAGCGACCAGGGGAGTTGCGTTGTCTCTGGCAAGCTCAGTCGCAAGCCGATGCACATCGGGATCGGTTTCATTAATCGGCTTCACCCACTCTTCTTTCACCGTTTGCAGGTAGGTTTCCATGGTCTGCACCTTCAGGAGACATGCGGGAACGCAGATTTAACAATAGCAAAATCAAACCACTCCGCAATTGCCGCTTTTTTAAACAAAAACGAGTGATGGCTCATAATGTATAACGGTGCTACATTATGCCGCCCACCCAAGTCAGCAATGGCCAGGCAACGTCGTAAAGAACGGTAAAGCCTGCAACCATGACCTCGTCCTACGGTCTCAATGGCACGTGGTATCGCGAAGTCTGCGCTACCTTCCCAGGCTTTACAAAGGTTCCACTATTTTGTCTCAATCCAAATTTCAGCGGGCGTTTTTGCACCCGCGCTACTGGTTTACATGGTTCGGCCTTGGCGTACTTTGGCTGCTGGTTCAACTTCCATATCCCGTGATCCGTTTCCTGGGTTCTAAGCTCGGCAGCGCATCGCGTTACTTTCTTAAGCGTCGTGAATCCATTGCCCGAAAAAATCTCGAACTGTGCTTTCCGCATTACAATGCGCGGCAGCGCGAAACGCTGATTGCGGAAAACTTTAAATCTATCGGTATGGCGCTGCTTGAAACCGGTATGGCCTGGTTCTGGCCAGACGAGCGTGTCCGTAAATGGTTTGACGTGGAAGGCCTGGATAACCTGAAACGTGCCCAGATGCAAAACCGCGGCGTGATGGTTGTGGGTGTGCATTTTATGTCGCTTGAGCTGGGCGGCCGCGTTATGGGTCTTTGTCAGCCAATGATGGCAACCTATCGCCCGCATAACAGCGCGCTTATGGAATGGGTACAAACGCGGGGCCGCATGCGTTCAAATAAGGCGATGATCAGCCGTAACAATCTGCGCGGTATGGTTGGCGCCCTGAAAAAAGGTGAAGCCGTCTGGTTTGCCCCGGATCAGGACTACGGTCCTAAAGGCAGCAGTTTTGCCCCTTTCTTTGCGGTTAAAGATGTCGCTACGACGAACGGTACCTTTGTGATTTCACGTCTCTCAGGCGCCGCGATGTTGACGGTGACCATGGTCAGAAAAGCGGATAAGTCAGGCTATCGTCTGCATATCTCCCCAGAGATGGCGAACTATCCTGAAGATGAGAGTGAAGCCGCGACCTTTATCAATAAGGTGATTGAGTTTGAAATTATGCGTGCGCCTGAGCAGTATCTGTGGATGCACCGCCGCTTTAAAACCCGCCCCCTGGGCGAAGCCTCGCTCTATATCTGACCCCTTTCGAAGGTTAGTTTCGCTAAGAAACTAACCTTTTCAAACACCTGTAATCGCAGTGCGTAACGGCTTTTTTCGACCGTCGCTCAACAGGCATTTATTGCGTACCGAAATCAAACTGTCGCCGTTCCACGACACTCGTAAGTGTAGGAAATTATTTAAAAAAATGCCTCTTGTCACTCCTGAAATTTAGGCGTACATTAGCGCCGTCTGGCGACAGGAAAGCACAGAATTCAGAGCTGAAGTTAGCGACGTCACGGGATAATTCCGATTTCCCCTTTCGCATGATTTCAACTCTCTATACTCAGTTGGACTCTGTTTTTTTAATGCGTACCGGAAGATACGCGGAGCGATGAAACGTGAAATATTTCTTTATGGGCATTTCGGTTATTGTTTTAGTTTGGGCCGGAACGTTTGCTCTGATGATCTAGTTAAGAAAATGCAGCCAAAAAAACAGGCGCCGTTGGCGCCTGTTTTTTTTGTCCGTTACGACTCGGGTTGTTCCGCAACGCTCTTCGCTGCAAGCAGGCCATCCGCGCGGAACATGCTTTTAATGCCCCGCACTGCCTGACGGATACGGTCGCTGTTTTCAATCAGCGCGAAACGCACGTGCGTGTCACCGTAGTCACCAAAGCCAATGCCTGGAGAGACGCAAACCTTCGCGTCCTGAAGCAGTTTTTTGGCAAATTCCAGAGAGCCCATCGCCGCATACGGCTCAGGGATTTTCGCCCAGACGTACATAGAGGCTTTAGGCATTTCCACCATCCAGCCTGCTTCATGAAGCCCTTTTACCAGCACATCACGGCGGCGTTTGTACTGAGCGGCAATATCGAGCACGCATTGCTGATCCCCTTCCAGCGCCGCGATGGCCGCGACCTGTAACGGCGTAAAGGTGCCATAGTCATGGTAGCTTTTAATACGCGCCAGGGCGCTCACCAGCGTTTTGTTTCCCACCATAAAACCAATTCGCCAGCCCGCCATGTTGTAGCTTTTCGACAGGGTGAAAAACTCAACCGCCACATCGCGGGCACCCGGTACCTGCATAATTGACGGCGCTTTCCAGCCATCATAAACGATATCGGCGTAGGCGAGATCGTGTACCACCAGCACGTCGTAACGCTTAGCCAGCGCGACCACTTTCTCGAAGAATTCAAGTTCAACGCATTGTGCCGTTGGGTTTGACGGGAAACCGAGGATCATCATTTTCGGCTTCGGATAGCTTTCACGAATCGCCCGTTCCAGCTCGTTAAAGAAGTCGACGCCTTCCACCAGCGGGACAGAACGCACCTGCGCGCCGGCAATCACCGCCCCATAGATGTGAATCGGGTAGCTCGGATTCGGCACCAGTACGGTATCGCCGTGATCCAGCGTCGCCAGCATCAGGTGGGCCAGCCCCTCTTTGGAGCCAATGGTCACAATCGCTTCACTTTCAGGATCGATATCGACCTGATAACGATCCTGATACCAGCGGGAGATCGCCCGACGTAAGCGTGGAATGCCGCGTGAGGTGGAATACCCATGGGTATCAGGACGCTGCGCAACCGTGCAGAGTTTCTCAACGATATGCGGCGGCGTTGGGCCGTCAGGGTTACCCATACTGAAATCGATAATGTCTTCGCCGCGCCGACGCGCAGCCATTTTCAGTTCAGCAGTGATATTGAAAACATAAGGGGGGAGACGATCGATACGCGTAAAACGGCGTTCAGGACTGAATTCAGCCATAGATTCCTCAGAGTCACGTTAGCGCCCGGACCGTCCGAGCGACGCTGCCACCCGTGTGGCGTGCTTAGAAAATAACCTGAAGAAAAAGACGCTGTCGAGAGGATAACGGCAAAACAATATTTTGCGCTAAAACGGGAATGTGATTGCAGTGAAAAGCGGAACTCTTATCGCGAACAGGCAGTTTTAAGCGCTACGATTTAACACAATATTTTCAGTATCGTTACCTGACGTTTCTCCCCAAACGGAAAAGCACCGACTTTCAGTCAAAAGCCAGCAATCCCCTTTGATAATTATGGTTTTTCCCCATTTGATAAATCTGATGGATAGCTGGTCATCAGGCCCTATGTTTTCTATCATAGATTTTTCCCGTTTTCCCAGGCCTGACCGTGCACGAAATCTTCAATATGCTCCTGGCGGTGTTCGACCGCGCGGCATTAATGCTGATCTGTCTCTTTTTCCTTATCCGCATCCGCTTGTTCCGCGAACTGTTGCATAAATCTGCCCATTCGCCAAAAGAGCTGCTGGCCGTCACGTTTATCTTTTCGATGTTTGCCCTGTTCAGCACCTGGTCCGGGGTGCCGGTAGAAGGCTCGCTGGTGAACGTGCGCATCATCGCCGTCATGTCGGGCGGGATCCTCTTTGGTCCCTGGGTAGGGATTATCACAGGCATCATCGCCGGCACCCATCGATACCTGATTGATATTGGCGGCGTGACGGCAGTCCCCTGCTTTATCACCAGCATTATTGCCGGGCTGCTCTCGGGCTGGATTAACCGCAAAATCCCGAAAAAGCAGCACTGGCGTGCAGGGATTATCGCGGGGATGGTCTGCGAAACGCTGACCATGATCCTGGTCATCGTCTGGGCGCCAACCGTTGCGCTGGGGCTGGATATCGTCTCGAAGATCGGTATTCCTATGATCCTCGGGAGCGTCTGTATCGGTTTTATCGTGCTGCTGGTGCAAAGCGTGGAGGGCGAAAAAGAGGCCAGCGCCGCGCGTCAGGCCAAGCTGGCGCTGGATATCGCCAACAAGACGCTGCCGCTTTTCCGACACGTTAACGCCGAATCTTTACGTCAGGTTTGCGATATCATCCGCCGTGATATTCACGCCGATGCGGTCGCCATCACCAATATTGACCACGTGCTGGCTTACGTTGGCGTCGGGGAGCACAATTATCGCGACAGCGACGATACCATCAGCCCGACCACCAGACAGGCGATTAACTACGGAAAAATCATCATTAAAAACAATGATGAAGCCCACCGGACGCCAGAGATCCACTCAATGCTGGTGATCCCGCTGTGGGAAAAAGGCGTGGTCACGGGGACGCTGAAAATTTACTACTGCCATGCGCACCAAATCACCTCTTCGCTCCAGGAGATGGCGATTGGCCTGTCGCAGATTATCTCCACTCAACTTGAGGTTTCGCGTGCAGAGCAGCTGCGCGAGATGGCAAATAAGGCAGAGCTGCGCGCCCTGCAAAGCAAGATCAATCCCCATTTCCTGTTTAACGCGCTGAACGCTATCTCCTCTTCCATCCGTCTGAATCCGGATACCGCGCGGCAGCTGATATTTAATCTGTCGCGCTATCTGCGCTACAACATTGAGCTAAAAGACGACGAGCAGATCGACATCAAAAAAGAGCTGTATCAAATCAAGGATTACATCGCCATCGAGCAGGCACGCTTTGGCGATAAGCTCACGGTCATTTACGATATTGATGAAGAGGTCAGCTGCGTGATCCCAAGCCTGCTGATCCAGCCTCTGGTGGAAAACGCCATTGTTCACGGTATTCAGCCGTGTAAAGGCAAAGGCGTAGTAACGATTAGCGTGACGGAAAGCGGTAACCGCGTGCGCATCGCCGTGCGCGATACCGGGCACGGCATCGATCCGAAAGTCATCGAGCGCGTCAAATCAAACGAAATGCCGGGCAACAAGATCGGACTGCTGAATGTGCATCACCGGGTCAAACTGCTGTACGGTGACGGGCTGCATATTCACCGTCTTGAGCCGGGCACCGAAATTGCCTTTTATGTTCCGAATGAGCGAACGCCCGTGAATGCCCCGATATCCTTGTTGCCGTAGGCCGGAGTAACAGATGAAAGTCATCATCGTAGAAGATGAATTTCTGGCTCAACAGGAGTTGAGCTGGCTTATCAAAACCCACAGCCAGATGGAGATTGTTGGCTGTTTTGAGGATGGTCTGGACGTGCTGAAATTTTTACAGCATAACCGGGTCGACGCGATATTCCTCGATATTAATATTCCGTCGCTGGACGGCGTCCTGCTGGCGCAAAATATCAATCAGTTCGCCCACAAGCCGTTTATTGTGTTTGTCACCGCGTGGAAAGAGCATGCCGTGGAAGCCTTCGAGCTTGAGGCGTTTGACTATATTCTGAAGCCGTATCAGGAGTCGCGTATTATCAGCATGCTGCATAAGCTGGAAGCCGCGTGGCAGCAGCAGGCATTACCCGCCAGTGCCAGCCCGGTAGCGCGGGAAAACGACACGATTAATCTGGTGAAGGACGAACGAATCATCGTCACGCCTGTCGACGATATTTACTATGCCGAAGCGCATGAAAAAATGACGTTTGTCTATACGCGGCGTGAATCCTACGTCATGGCGATGAACATCACCGAATTCTGCAATAAACTCCCGGCCGCTCACTTCTTCCGCTGCCACCGCTCGTTCTGCGTCAACCTGAACAAGATCCGCGAAATCGAACCCTGGTTTAATAACACCTATATTTTGCGGCTGAAGGATCTGGATTTTCAGGTGCCGGTAAGCCGCAGCAGAGTGAAAGAGTTCCGCCAGCTCATGCACCTGTAGCGCGTTCCCTCTCCCGCAGGAGAGGGGAATGAGCATCAGAGGATCTGACCCAGTACCTGACGCAGATGCGCCCCGGAGCCCAGTAAGCCTGGGTTGTCGTGGACAATCAGGTAAACAGGAATGTCCTGGACATAACTCCTGAAGCGGCCTTTGTCTTCGAAGCCGCCACGGAAGCCGGAGGCGGTAAAGAAATCGAGGAAGCGCGGTACGATCCCGCCCGCAATATAGACCCCGCCAAAGGTGCCAAGGTTCAGCGCCAGGTTGCCGCCAAAACGCCCCATGATGACGCAGAACAGCGACAAAGCACGGCGGCAGTCAATACAGCTGTCGGCCAGTGCGCGTTCGGTCACATCTTTAGGTTGCAGATTTTCCGGCAGACGACCGTCTGATTTTACAATCGCCCGATACAGGTTCACCAGGCCCGGACCAGAAAGCACCCGCTCGGCCGACACGTGCCCAATCTCAGCGCGTAGCTCCTCAAGAATAATGCCCTCTTCTTCGCTGTTCGGCGCAAAATCCACGTGACCGCCTTCGCCCGGCAGGCTGACCCAGCGTTTGTCGACGTGGACCAGGTGCGCCACCCCCAGGCCGGTGCCTGCGCCATAAACGGCAATCGGTTTGCCTTCAACCGGGGCCGTACCGCCGAACTGAATCAGATGCTCTGGTTTAAGCATTGGGATAGCCATGGAAACCGCAGTGAAGTCGTTGATAATTTCAAGGTGCGAGAAGCCGAGGTTTTTCCGCATTTCGGCAATTGAGAAGGCCCACGTGTGGTTGGTCATCGCCACCCAATCGCCGGTGATCGGACAGGCGATAGCGATACAACCGTCTTCAACGCTCACTTTATGCTCTTCCAGATAGACGCGAACCACCGCTTCCAGGCTTGGGTAATCCAGCCCTGAATAGGTTTTCGCCTGAGAAATTTCACCGCTGTTCACATCGCACAGGGCAAGGCGCGCGTTGGTGCCGCCTACATCACCTACCAAAGCATACTTTGTCATTCTTCTACTGCTCCGCTAAAGTCAGAATAAATCTTTGGGACACTGTAAATTCAAGGCGTGATAACAACAACGACCAGAAGGTGACTGCCCATGGATTATCGATCTTCGTCACATTATAACTTTACCGTTTCAGCACCTTTTGCACTATTGCCACAATGCTGATTGTGCAAAGTAACGTTAAGCCGTTTTGTACAAGGAAATCATCATGCTCCATCCGCGAGCCAGAACCATGCTGTTATTGGCTGTCCCGGCGCTGATTATTGGCGTGGCGTCGAGCCTGGTGCTCATCGTCGTCATGAAAGTGGCGGCGGTGCTGCAAACGATTTTATGGACCGCGCTTCCGGTAAAATTCGGCATCAGCATTGACTCGCCGGGCTGGATCATGATGATGCTGACCCTGACCGGGATTGCCGTAGGGCTGGTGATCCGCTATAGCCCGGGTCATGCCGGGCCGGACCCGGCACTGGAACCCTTGATTGGCGCCCCTGTCTCTCCCTCTGCTCTGCCGGGGCTTATTATCGCGCTGATTATCGGTCTTGCAGGCGGCGTAAGCCTCGGGCCTGAACATCCCATTATGGCGGTTAATATCGCGCTGGCGGTCTTTCTGGGGGCGCGTCTTTTTCCGCGCGTTGGCGCGCTGGACTGGACGATCCTGGCGTCAGCAGGCACCATCGGGGCGCTGTTTGGCACTCCGGTCGCGGCTGCGCTCATTTTTTCGCAAACCCTCAGCAGTGATCATGAAGTACCGCTGTGGGATAAACTCTTCGCGCCGCTAATGGCCGCCGCTGCGGGAGCCCTCACCACCAGCCTGTTTTTCCATCCCCATTTTTCACTCACCATCCCCCACTACGGCCAGATGCAACTCACCGATATTTTCAGCGGTGCCGTCGTCGTCGCGATCGCCATTGCGCTGGGGATGGTCGCGGTGTGGTGTCTCCCTCGCCTGCATCGCCTGATGCACAGGCTGAAGCATCCGGTGCTGATTCTGGGTATGGGGGGTTTTATTCTGGGCGTTTTAGGCGCCATCGGCGGGACGGTTACGCTGTTTAAGGGTCTGGACGAGATGCAGCAGCTGGCCTTCAGCCAGGTCTTTAGCGTCTCCGATTATCTGCTGTTCGCGCTGGTAAAACTGGCGGCGCTGGTGGTCGCTGCGGCCTGTGGTTTCCGGGGAGGTCGTATCTTCCCGGCGGTATTTGTTGGCGTCGCGCTGGGGCTGATGCTGCATGAGCACGTTGACGCTGTCCCTGCGGCGATTACCGTCTCCTGTTCCATTCTGGGGCTGGTACTGGTGGTCACGCGCGATGCGTGGCTGAGCCTGTTTATGGCGGCCGTTGTCGTGCCGGATACCACGCTTCTGCCGCTGCTCTGTATCGTGATGTTGCCCGCCTGGCTCCTGCTGGCGGGCAAACCGATGCTGATGGGATGGCGAAACGACAGGTAATCAGGCGTTATTGCGCGCCTCCAGCGCTTTGGTCAGCGCGCTCAGCAGCGGCGGAATATCGGCTTTCGGCAGCATCACCTCGATCAGCGAAAGCCGCTCATGGTGTGCCACTTTATCCAGCACCTCCGCCAGCGCTTCCGCTTCGCTGACGCGCCAGCACTCTGCCTGAGGCGCCAGGCTCAGCGCCTGCGGGATCTGCGTCCAGTTCCAGAGGGCAATATCGTTATAGCGCTGCTCCGGCCCGTGGATGGCCCTTTCCACCGTGTATCCTTCGTTGTTAAGCACCAGAATAATCGGGCGCTGTTTGTCGCGCAGCATCGATCCCAGCTCCTGAATGGTCAACTGCGCGGCGCCGTCACCCGTCAGGACAATCACGCGTCGGTTCGGACACGCCGTTTGCGCGCCAAATGCTGCCGCCAGCGTGTAGCCAATCGATCCCCACAGCGGCTGGACGATAAAGTTCACGTCCGCCGGTAAACGCAGATCGATAGCGCCGAAAGCAGACGTTCCCTGGTCAGCCAGAATAATGTCTCCGGGGCGGATAAACGTTTGCAGGGTACGCCAGAAGCTCTCCTGAGTCAGCGCCCCTTCGATAGTCGGGAACGAAAAGCCGCTGTGATCCAATGGCGCTCGCGTATCACGAACATAGGTTTTACACAGCGCTGTCAGCGTTTCAATGGCCTCCCTCATCGGGATACCCGTAAACCAGACGTCGCCGACGCGGGACGCGTGGGGCTGAACCTCTATCGTCTGGTCTGGCGTCAGCTGGTGGGTAAACCCGGCAGTGAGCGTATCGGTAAAGCGCGTGCCAATACACAGCACCGTATCAGCCCCCTCGATGGCCTCTTTGACCGGCGCGGCGCTCGCCGATCCGCTGTAGGTGCCGTAAAAACCGCTCTGTCGTTCGTCAAAAATGCCCTTGCCCATCAGCATGGTGGCGTGTGCCATCGGCACCTCTTTCACCCACGTCTGAAGGGCCGTGCGCAGACCATGGCGGAGTACCAGGAAGTCCGCTAACAGCGCGGTGCGTTTGCTCGTGGACAAGCGCTTTTCGGCAGCCTCACGGAACGCCTGCAAGCAGGCTAAATCAGCCGGTGCGGGGTTAACAGTGAGAGCGCTTACAGGGGGCGTAGCGGCTTTTTTCGCCACATCAGCGGGCAGCATCAGGTAGCCCGGACGGCGCTCCCGCAGCATAGTGGTCAGGACTCTGTCAATTTCATAGCAGGCGTTTTGTTCGGTAAGTACCGCCTGTGCAACGGTGATGGGTTCGCTCATATGATAGAAATGGCGGAACTCGCCGTCGCCCAACGTATGGTGCAATAACTCTCCTCGCTGCTGCGCCGCCATACCCGGGGCCCCCACAATATGGAGGACGGGAACATGTTCGGCAAAGCTGCCCGCCACACCGTTCATGGCGCTTAACTCCCCAACGCCGAATGTCGTCAGGAGCGCGGCAAAGCCCTTACAGCGGGCATAACCGTCTGCGGCGTAAGACGCGTTCAGTTCATTGGCACAGCCCACCCAGCAGATGTCCGGGCTGTCTATCACGTGATCGAGAAATTGCAGGTTATAGTCGCCTGGCACACCAAACAGATGATCGGCACCACAATCTGTTAGTCGGTCCAGCAGGTAATCGGCGACGCAATAGGGGGTACGCATATTATAAGTGTCCTTCTGACGTTGACCTCACTCTGAGTATTAAATAAGCGTGAAGCGTGTCCAGAATTGGCGACAATCAGGGTCTGGAAAGAATGCTTTACGAAAAAAGCTGAGCTATGCTCATTTTCTTCAGGTTAGTGTAAACGTATACACTGATGTTTCTTTCCAGCGCCAGAGGTCTCGCCAATGGGTTATCAGCCTGACAAAAATCGTTATCAGACAATGCAATATCGCCGCTGTGGGCAAAGCGGCCTTAAGCTTCCCGCCATCTCGCTGGGGCTTTGGCATAATTTTGGCGACGCGACGTTACTCGAAAACAGCCGTCAACTTTTACAGCGTGCTTTCGATTTGGGTATTACGCATTTTGACCTTGCCAATAATTACGGCCCGCCTCCTGGTTCGGCCGAACGTAATTTCGGGCGCATTTTGCAGGAGGATTTCCTGCCCTGGCGCGATGAGCTAATCATCTCCACCAAAGCGGGCTACACCATGTGGGACGGGCCTTACGGCGACTGGGGCTCACGTAAATATCTGATCGCCAGCCTGGACCAGAGCCTCAGGCGTATGGGGCTGGAGTATGTCGATATTTTCTATCACCACCGCCCGGATCCACAAACGCCGCTACGTGAAACCATGAAAGCGCTTGACCATGTGGTGCGTCAGGGCAAGGCGCTGTACATCGGTCTGTCCAACTACCCGGCAGAAGTGGCAAGGCAGGCGATTGAAATACTGGAGGATCTGGGCACGCCATGTCTGATCCACCAGCCGAAGTACTCCATGTTTGAACGTGCGCCTGAAGAGGGGTTGCTGGACGTGTTGCAGCATAAAGGGGTGGGATGTATCCCCTTCTCCCCCCTGGCGGGCGGACAGTTGACCGATCGCTATCTGAACGGTATCCCGGCGGATTCTCGCGCAGCAAGCGGCAGTAAGTTCCTTAACCCGGAGCAGATCACCGACAAAAAGCTGGAAAAGGTACGCAAGCTGAATGCGCTGGCGGAAAACCGGGGGCAAAAGCTATCGCAAATGGCACTGGCCTGGATCCTGCGCCACGATGCGGTGACATCCGTGCTCATCGGCGCAAGCAAGACCGGACAAATTGAAGATGCAGCAGGCGTGCTTGAGAATTGTCGGTTCACGGCAGAAGAGCTGAAGACGATAGATACGATCCTGTCCAGTTCAGATTAAAAACACTTTTAGCAAAAAGTGCTCTCGTTCCTGATTTAGGAGTTGAGGCGATGAAACGAATGTTTACCAACTCGTAAAATTGCGTTAACAGGTCGCACAGCGGCCCCGATCGTGAAGGAGAAGAGTATGTTCAGGTCACTGATTCTTGCAGCGGTATTACTGGTTTCGGCCCCGCTGGTCGCCAGTGCGGGCGAAATCACCCTGTTGCCATCGATTAAATTACAAATTGGCGATCGTGATGACTACGGCAGATATTGGGACGGTGGCTACTGGCGCGACCGTGACTACTGGCATCGCCATTATGAATGGCGTCAAAACCGCTGGTGGAAACACGATAACGGCTATCACCGTGGCTGGGATAAGCGTAAGGCTTACGAACGCGGCTACCGCGAAGGCTGGAACGATCGTGACGACCGCCGTGGCGGCTGGGGTCATGGAAAAGGCAGAGGCCACGGTCACGGCCATCACCATTAACAACAAAAAGGAGCCTTCCGGCTCCTTTTTCTTTTACAGGCCTGCGGCTGTGCCTATCAGCAACCACAAGTTTAACGCCACCACCACGACCACAATGGCCCACCCGGCGCGCTTCACCCACGTCGAATTCACCAGTTCGCCCATCAGCGATTTATTACTGGTGAAGATCAGCAGTGGCACCAGCGCCAGCGCAATCCCGAAACTTAGCAGTACCTGACTCATCACCAGAATGCGGGTCGGATCCAGCCCCATCAGGATCACAACAAAGGAAGGCAGCATCGTGACCGAGCGGCGAACCCACAGCGGAATATGGAAACGTACGAACCCCTGCATCACCACCTGCCCGGCCAGTGTCCCCACAACCGTAGATGAAAGACCCGCAGCGACCAGGCTTAAACCAAAAATAGTGGCAGCGGCATGACTCAGCAACGGCTCCAGCGTCAGGTAAGCCTGGTCGAGATCGGCAACCCCGGTATGCCCGTTAAAGTGGAACGCGGCGGCGGCGGTCGCCATCATCGCCAGATTCACAAATCCGGCAATGGTCATCGCGATAGTCACATCCCATTTCGAGGCGGAGTAGCGCTCTTTACTCGTCCCGCCATGCAGATTCTGGGTTAATGAAGAGTGCAGATAAATGACGTGCGGCATGATGGTCGCCCCCAGCACTCCGGCAGCCAGAAAAACGGCTTCAGAAGTGGGTAACGACGGGATCACCATCCCTTTCGTCAGCTGCGCCAGATTCGGCTGGGAGAAAATCAGCTCAACAATATAGGCGGCAGCGACGAACAGCAGCAGGCCGCCGATGACTTTCTCCAGCGGTTTTTGTCCCCGCCGCTGGAGCATCAGAATCAGGAAAGTGGCGATACCGGTCAGCACCGCCCCCTGAAGCAGGGAGACGCCCAGGATAAGCTTAAAGCCGATCGCCGCCCCGATAAACTCGGCGAGATCGGTGGCCATGGCGATAATTTCCGCCTGAACCCAGTAAAACCAAACTGCCGGACGTGGATAATGATCGCGGATTTGCTCCGCCAGGTTTTTTCCGGTAGCAATACCCAGCTTCGCGGAGAGCATCTGAATCAGCATCGCCATCAGATTGGCCCATACCACAACCCACAGCAGTTTATAGCCGAAACTGGCCCCGGCCTGAATATTGGTCGCAAAATTACCCGGATCGATGTAGCCAATCGCGGCAATGAATGCCGGTCCCATTAATGCGAACCGCAGCTTGCGTGCCGCTCTGCCGCTGCTACTCTCTACGCGACTATTCGTCATTTCTGCCTCTGGAAATATAGCCTTTGCTATGTTTTATGCTATCAAAATGAGAATGATTATCAAGTTCATTTGTAACGGTTAACATGATTTCTCTGATAGTCAGGAACGATAGACAGGCAGGTGGAGCAAGGTCACAGAATGTGAAAATGCGCAGACATTTGTGAAGCGTAGCACACAAACTTAACTTTTCACTCATTTACCTAACATAACAAAAATGTCTTGTTGATCACTATTTTTGAGACTCGTCACAGGATGTAACTATAGTGTGGGCTTGATCTCGTTTTCTTTGTGCTTGTTACATAGAATGTGCACGGAAATTAAACCTGCCTCATATTTGGAGCAAATATGGACCGCGTCCTTCATTTTGTCCTGGCACTCGTTGTCGTTACTGCACTTGCATTGCTGGTCAGCACAGACCGCAAAAAAATTCGTATTCGCTATGTTGTCCAACTGCTGGTCATTGAAGTTTTACTTGCGTGGTTCTTCCTGAACTCCAACGTAGGCCTGGGCTTCGTGAAAGGCTTCTCCGAAATGTTCGAAAAACTGCTCGGATTTGCCAACGAAGGGACAAACTTCGTCTTTGGCAGCATGAACGATCAGGGTCTGGCCTTCTTCTTCCTGAAGGTGCTCTGCCCTATCGTCTTCATCTCTGCCTTGATCGGTATCCTTCAGCACATCCGCGTTCTGCCGGTGGTTATCCGTGCGATCGGCTTCCTGTTATCGAAAGTTAACGGCATGGGCAAACTGGAATCCTTTAACGCAGTCAGCTCGCTGATCCTGGGTCAGTCTGAGAACTTCATTGCGTATAAAGATATTCTCGGCAAGATGTCCCGTAACCGCATGTACACCATGGCGGCAACCGCAATGTCTACCGTTTCCATGTCTATCGTGGGCGCGTATATGACCATGCTGGAACCAAAATACGTAGTTGCGGCGCTGGTTCTGAACATGTTCAGCACCTTTATCGTGCTTTCGCTGATTAACCCGTACCGTGTGGATGCCAGCGAAGAGAACATTCAGATGTCAAACCTGCACGAGGGACAGAGCTTCTTCGAAATGCTGGGTGAATACATTCTGGCGGGTTTCAAGGTTGCAATTATCGTCGCCGCAATGCTGATTGGCTTTATCGCGCTGATCGCTGCGCTGAACGCCCTGTTTGCGGCCGTACTCGGTATCTCCTTCCAGGGTATTCTGGGCTACATCTTCTACCCGATTGCCTGGGTGATGGGCGTGCCCGCTCACGAAGCGTTGCAGGTGGGCAGTATCATGGCAACGAAACTGGTTTCCAATGAGTTCGTGGCGATGATGGATCTCCAGAAGATTGCCAGCACACTCTCCCCTCGTGCGGAAGGGATCCTGTCCGTCTTCCTGGTCTCCTTCGCGAACTTCTCTTCCATCGGTATTATCGCTGGTGCGATTAAAGGCCTGAACGAAGAGCAAGGTAACGTCGTTTCTCGCTTTGGCCTGAAGCTGGTTTACGGTTCAACACTGGTGAGCGTCCTGTCTGCCTCTATCGCAGCACTGGTTCTGTAATTCATACCGCGTAATAAAAACCGGGAGTCCTCGCTCCCGGTTTTTTTATGCCTCCAGCGCCGTCAGGGGCACTGGTTTACCAATCAAATAGCCCTGCAAATAGTCCACGCCAAATCGCAGCAACATCTCGCGTTGTTCAGCCGATTCCACATATTCAGCCACCACACAAAGCGATTTCGTTTTGGCCATGTTGCAAATGGACTGCACGATCATCGCATCCATGCTGTCGGTGCAGATATCTTTCACGAAGCAGCCATCGATCTTAATGATATCGGCCTCCAGCCGCTTCAGGCGCTCAAAGTTGGCATAGCCGGTACCAAAGTCATCAATAGCAATGCGGAAGCCGTAATCCCGCAGCTGCTGGATATTGTTGATGCTGCTTCCCGAGTCAGAGAAAGCCTGTTCCTCGGTGATCTCAATGACGATATCTTGCGGCGCAATAGCGTAGCGTTCAAAAAGCGCGATGATCTCAGCCGCTATCTCATTTTGCATCAGCGTCAGCGGCATCAGATTAACGGAGAACTGCGTTCCGGCCCGTTCGGACGGATGGCTGCGCATCCACATCAGCAATTTTTCCACCACGTTCAGGTCAAATCGGTGGCTCAGGTTAAACTGAGCAATCAGCGGAATAAAGCGATCAGGCGTGATGATCTCCCCCTCGCTTTCAAGCCTTGAGAGGATTTCAAAGTACCCTTCCCCACGCGCGTTATGGATTGGCTGGGCGTAAAGGTGAAGCCCACCGATATCAAGGGCGCGTTTTATGCGGGCCAGCATCAGCACTCTGTCCGTCGTCTGACCGGAGACATCATCCAGACTGTTGGTTAACGCCAGGACGTTGTGCCCGGCACAGGACTGCTCGGAGAGCCAGCTCAGCTGACCCAGCGTGTGATGCAGGCTTTCTCCATCCGGCACTTCACCCCAGGAGGCGCCAAACTCGATGTCGAGCTCAGTCTTGTTCCAGATAATCTTACGGCTGTTCAGATGATCAACCATATATTGCAGACGTTCAGCCGTGCCCGGACCCAGCAAGACCACTACCAGCTCACTGCCCGGCAACTGGAAGAGCTTCTCGTCTTTTTGCAATAACGGTTGCAGCGACGCGGTTATCATCTTTTTACAATGTACACGCATGAGGATGCCGTAGTGACGGCTCAGGAATTCGAGATTATCCAGGCGCAGGCAGCAGACTTTGGCCTCGGGATGGTGCTGTAAAAACACTTCCAGCGCACGAATGTTAGGCAGACCGGTGAGCGGATCGGTAAGCGCCCTCTCCTGCCACCCCTGTTTCAGCCATTCACTTTTCTGATAGATCCGCGACATGTAAAGCAGGCAGATGGCGAAAGAGATAAGCACCGACAGGATAAAGGAGAGCGAGTGGCCCGATTCAACACCATTAAGAAAATTATAATTATAGGTCAACAGCATGAGCGCCGAGGCCGCCCAGAATAAAGAGATGAGCGCATAGCTCAGACGACCAATCCCCAGGGTGAAAAGAATGAAAACGATTGGCATCAAATAACCCGCAATAAACTGCGACTCAAAAGGCGCGCATAAAATAGCGATCATCGAGATCAACAGCATCAGCCACACAACGATAAATAACGCTCTTTTGTGACAAAAGAGGGGCTTCACGCTTCGCCGCCAGAATGTTCGGGCATAGCGAGGATTAATAATCATTCTTAACGGATAATAGAACATCATGGTGAAAATCAGGGCGGCACAAATCAGACTCTGAATATCGATAACGTTATAAATTGCAGAGCCTTCGCCGAAATAGGAGGAGATTGTCACCGGGAAATCAAATAAATATCCCGCCAGATACATCGATAATTTGATGCCCACAGGCACCATAAATCCGAGCCAGAAAATACGTATGCCAATGTACTTATTCGGTATGCTGTGTCGCCAGCGCTTGCCCAGCACCAGACGGATGACGCCACAGGCGGCGAAGACGGTAAACGTCTGACAACATAATAATACGGCAGATTGTAGTGGTGCTAAATCAAGATTATAAATATTAGTAATACTAAAACTTAACAGCAAAGGAATGATTGCCCGTCGTCCAAATAACAACACGATGGCGAGCATGGCACTTAAGGGCAACCACGCCAGATAAACATCATTTTCGCTGACGATGGCCCGTGGAGAGATATAACGAGAAAAAGGAATCGCAATCAGGCTTAGCGCCAGGGCAATCATAAATATCTTTACATTATTGTAAATTTTTCTATTCATTAATCCGGATAATCTATTTTACCATCGTCTCATTGACCGCATGGATAATAGGTTTATTAATTACATGAATCAAGTTCAGGTCTATTTATAGACTTGTTTATTGATTTGGATTGAGGTGAGGTGTAGAAAACGACGTTAATTGCAACAAAAACAGTCTAAAATATTTTACAAGCTATAAAAAAACCCCCGTCTTGCGACGAGGGTTTAAATTTTGGTGGAGCTAAGCGGGATCGAACCGCTGACCTCTTGCATGCCATGCAAGCGCTCTCCCAGCTGAGCTATAGCCCCACATGTTACTTTACCTACCGCACTCTGTTGGGTTCAGAGTTTGGTGGAGCTAAGCGGGATCGAACCGCTGACCTCCTGCATGCCATGCAGGCGCTCTCCCAGCTGAGCTATAGCCCCGTCGTAAAGCTGTCATGTTGACGGGCGGCATAATATGAATTCCGCCGCAGAGTGTCAACGGCAAATTCAGCCTCCGCCTTTCAATCGCCGAAAAATCATGCAAATGAATCACTTTGCGAGCCTGCTCGCAGCCAGGAGTTAAGCTTGTCACGTTTTCACGTAAAACGGTGCTATAAAATGAACCACTAATTAACCCCACAGATATTCAGGAAATTGTATGATCAAGGAACGAATGACGCCAGAAGAGTTAGCCCTGCTCACTGGCTATAGCCGACAGACCATCAATAAATGGGTACGCAAAGAGGGTTGGATTACATCGCCAAAGCCAGGCGTTCAGGGTGGCAAAGCGCGTCTGGTACACGTCAATGAAAAAGTGCGCGACTTTATTCGCAGCGCGCGCAGGGCAACAGAGACGCCGGAACTGCCAGATAAGGCGTACCACGAGGGCTCGCTTCATGCCCTGCTCCTGACGCTGGCGAATGAAATGACGCCGGAAGAGCAAAAGCAGATGACATCGCTGTTACTGCGGGAAGGGATTACCGGCTTGTTACAACGTTTAGGGATTCGCGACCAACGCTGATATGAAAAGATTACGCAGCAAAATGACCACGGAAGAGCTGGCGGACAGTCTGGGCGTAGCCCGACAAACCGTTAATCGCTGGATACGACAGAAAGGATGGAAAACGGAGGGTATCAACGGTGTAAAAGGCGGAAGAGCGAGGGTGATATGTATTGATGCGCACGTTAAGGAGCACATCATTAGTCTTCCCGCCATTCGTAACCGTCGGGCTGTTTACCATGTGGCGGAAAGCCCTTCCCACTACGGCGTGGCAACCTCATCCAGCCTGCTTCCACAAATTATCGACTCGCTGGAAAACATGACGACTGTCGAACAGGAACGTTTGCACAAGTTGCTCGCTCGTGAAGGGTTGCAGGGTTTTCTCACGCGTCTTGGTATTGCTGAATAACAGGCATAAAAAACGGCAGGTTACCCTGCCGTTTTTTGTATTACACGAGTATTACTGCTGGCTTTCACGCTCAGCAATAAAGCCCAGCGCTTTGTTGATACGCGCAACGCTACGTGATTTGCCGATGGCATGAACGGTCACGTCCAGCGCCGGAGACTGGCCTGCCCCCGTCACCGCAACGCGCAGCGGCATACCGACTTTACCCATGCCAATTTCCAGCTCATCAGCGGTAGCCTGAATCGCGTGGTGAACATTTTCCGCAGTCCATTCGGTAATGGCTTCGAGTTTATCACGCACCACTTCCAGCGGCTGACGCGCAACCGGACGCAGGTGTTTCTTGGCCGCGTCGGCGTCGAACGCGTCAAACTCTTCATAGAAGTAACGGCAGCTTTCAGCAATTTCTTTCAGCGTTTTGCAACGCTCGCCAAGCAGCTTCACCAGATCCGCCAGTTCAGGGCCCGTACGGGTATCGATGTTTGCCTGTTCAATGTGCCATTGCAGATAAGTCGCCACATATTCTGGCTGCATGGTATTGATGTAGTGATGGTTCAGCCACAGCAGTTTGTCAGTGTTGAACGCGCTGGCTGATTTGCTGACCGAGTTTAGAGAGAACAGCTCGATCATCTCTTCGCGGCTGAAGATCTCCTGGTCACCATGAGCCCAGCCCAGACGCACCAGGTAGTTCAGCAGCGCTTCCGGCAGATAGCCGTCATCACGGTACTGCATCACGCTCACCGCGCCATGACGTTTGGACAGCTTTTTACCGTCGTCACCGTTGATCATTGATACGTGCGCATACACCGGTACAGGCGCGTTCAGCGCTTTCAGAATGTTGATCTGACGCGGGGTGTTATTGATATGGTCTTCACCACGGATCACGTGAGTGATTTCCATATCCCAGTCGTCCACAACTACGCAGAAGTTATAGGTTGGCGATCCGTCAGTACGACGAATGATAAGGTCATCCAGCTCCTGGTTGCTGAATTCGATCGGACCACGGATCTGGTCATCAAAGATAACAGAGCCATCCTGTGGGTTAGCAAAACGCACTACGCAAGGCTCATCCGCAGCATGCTCGCTGTGGTCATGGCGGCAACGACCGTCATAACGCGGTTTTTCGCCTTTTGCCATTTGCTCTTCACGCAGCGCATCCAGACGCTCCCTGGAGCAGTAGCACTTATAGGCCGTGCCTGCCACCAGCATCTCGTCAATTACGGCGTTATAGCGGTCAAAACGTTTGGTCTGGAAGTATGGGCCTTCGTCCCACGCCAGATTCAGCCAGTTCATCCCATCCATAATGGCTTCAATTGCTTCCGGCGTTGAGCGCTCCAGATCGGTGTCTTCAATACGCAGCACAAACTCACCGTTGTTGTGACGTGCGAAAAGCCAGGAGTAGAGAGCGGTACGTGCACCACCGACATGCAGATAACCTGTCGGGCTCGGCGCGAAGCGAGTTTTGATTTTCATGAAATGGCCTTACGTTATAAAGATGCCGGTAATCGGCAAATTCCGGGAAGAAAACAATGGGCAATATTCTATCACTGTGGGCCGATTCCTCAATGTCGATCACTTTATCCGGTTCGAGATTGCTGTTTTTGTTTATAAATCATGCGCCACAGTCCGTTTTGCGATCGTTTTGACTAATTTTACGACGAACGAATAAAAACTTTAGAAAATGCGTTGACTCATTTTCAACTCTCCCTATAATGCGACTCCACACAGCGGGGGTGATTAGCTCAGTTGGTAGAGCATCTCCTTTACACGGAGGGGGTCGGCGGTTCGAGCCCGTCATCACCCACCATCTACTTCGGTAGACTCGCAGTGTAGATAAGCATTGAGATTGGGCGATTAGCTCAGTTGGTAGAGCATCTCCTTTACACGGAGGGGGTCGGCGGTTCGAGCCCGTCATCGCCCACCATTCTCACCTTATCGCAGCAGTTCCGAAATGGGCGATTAGCTCAGTTGGTAGAGCATCTCCTTTACACGGAGGGGGTCGGCGGTTCGAGCCCGTCATCGCCCACCATTTCGGGTCGTTAGCTCAGTTGGTAGAGCAGTTGACTTTTAATCAATTGGTCGCAGGTTCGAATCCTGCACGACCCACCAATGTAAAAAAGCGCCCTAAAGGCGCTTTTTTGCTATCTGCGATATAGCACATCTCCATTGCAGCCAGACCGCTTGTTTTACTCAAGCTCACGCCTTCTTTGCCGATACCTCTATTTTATGGCGAAAAGGATCTCAATATGACAACTCTTAAGCCCGTTTCTCTGTCGGCGATGGAAATCGGCAGCGTAGATAACAGCTCCGGCGGAAACGACATTGCTTCTCAAATCACCCGTCTGACCAAACAGATAACGAAAGTCACTCAGCAGCTCAAAGAAGTGGCCATGGGTGATGCCACAGCAGAAGAGAAGCAAAAGCAGCAGGAATTACTCGAATCTCAGCTGGCTATGTTGCAGGCACAGCTGGCGCAATTGCAGCGTCAGCAGGCAGAAGAGGCGATGCCAAAACAGGAAAAAGGTCAGGCAGTCGCGGAAGGCATCAATAAGCCCTCCGCGGAGCATCAGATTAATATCTACATCTGATTATTGGTTTCGTTAAAAAGTGGATCGCGTGTGCGGGCCTCCATCAAACGTTCGGCCTGCATACGCACCACATCCCAGCAGGCATGCGCCGCGCCGGAAAGTGACCTGTTTTTACGGCGTACCAGCATCAGCTGGCGTTCGACACAGGGTACGAAACGCTTCACCGTTAAACGACTCCCCTGCGGCAGTGGCAGCGCCAGCGCCGGCAGAACGCTGATGCCAATCCCCGCTTCGACCATCGGGAAGAGCGTGGCAGGATGCCCGATCTCCTGCACAATGGTTGCCTTAACGCCCTGCGCGGCCAGTGCGGCATCTATCAGCGGACGGCTGCCTGATGCATAATCCTGTAACACCAGGTTTGCCCCCTGCAAGGCCTGCCAGGCCACCTGCGGCAGCGATGCCAGCGGATCATCATCGCGGCAGAGCAATAAAAAGGGCTCCGAGAGCACCACTTCACATTCCAGGTCGCTTACCGCCCCGGGATCAATAACGATGCCAAAATCCACATCCCCCTGACGGATACTCTCCAGTACCCACTGCTGCGGCCTGTCGTGCAAAACAAAATCGATATCCGGATAGCGGTGATTACTTTCAGCGATACACTGGGGAATAAGATGCGCCGAAATCGTCTGGCTCGCCGCCACTCTCACGGTGCCGGAAAGCTGTTGTCCGAGCCGGCCAACATCCCTGAGCGTACTGTTCAGTTCATCCAGCAGCCTTTCCAGTCGCATTGCCAGCTGCTGTCCCGCTTCGGTGAGTACCACTTCTCGCGTCGTACGGTCGAGCAGCTTCACTCCCGTTTGCGTTTCAAGCTCCTTAACGCTATGGCTCACCGCCGACTGGCTGAGGCCAATGATCTCCCCTGCCCGGCTAAAGCTGCGGGCCTGCGCGACGGTGACGAAAACGCGAAGCTGACGTAACGAATAATTCATCTGTTTAATTCATGAATGGATGCAATAAATCAATTTTATTTCTCAAAGGGAAGAAAGCACAATAGCGGCATCTGTTTTCAGGAGTGATTATGAAACTTTTTCGTATCCTTGATCCGTTTACGCTGACCCTGATTAGTGTCGTCTTGCTGGCCTCGTTCTTCCCGGCGCGGGGCAGTTTCGTTCCGGTTATTGAAGGACTGACCACGGCAGCCATTGCCCTGCTGTTCTTTATGCATGGCGCCAAACTCTCCCGTGAAGCCATTATTGCAGGCGGTAGCCACTGGCGACTGCACCTGTGGGTAATGTGCAGCACCTTTATCCTCTTCCCGGTTCTGGGCGTGCTGTTCGCCTGGTGGGCGCCGGTGAATGTCGATCCGGCGCTGTATACCGGTTTCCTTTATCTGTGCATTTTACCGGCCACCGTGCAGTCCGCTATTGCCTTTACCTCGCTGGCGGGCGGTAACGTCGCGGCGGCGGTTTGTTCTGCTTCCGCTTCCAGCCTGCTGGGGATCTTTGTTTCACCGCTGCTGGTCGGTCTGCTGATGAACATGCACGGGGCGGAAGGCAATCTGGAGCAGGTGGGTAAAATTTGTCTGCAACTGCTGCTGCCGTTTGTGCTCGGACACTTATCCCGTCCCTGGATTGGGGCATTTGTGGCAAAACATAAAAAATGGATCGGGAAAACGGACCAAAGCTCAATTCTGCTGGTGGTTTACACGGCCTTCAGCGAAGCCGTGGTGAACGGCATCTGGCACAGGGTGGGCGCTGGATCGCTGCTGTTTATTGTGGTGGTAAGCATCGTTTTGCTGGCCATTGTCATCGCGGTTAACGTCTTTGTGGCCCGCAAATGCGGCTTCAACAAGGCCGATGAAATCACCATTGTATTTTGCGGATCGAAAAAGAGCCTGGCCAACGGGATCCCGATGGCCAATATTCTGTTCCCGACGTCCGTCATTGGGATGATGGTGTTGCCGCTGATGATTTTCCATCAGATCCAGCTGATGGTGTGTGCGGTACTGGCGCGGCGTTACAAGGCGCAGACAGAAAAGCTGGCGCAGGAAGAGACCCGCGCCGCGAAAGTTTAAGGACGTTTCAGGGGCTGAACCAGCTGGGTCAGCCCCTCTGTTTTGATCAGTAACGTGATAGCCATCAGCTCGCCCAGACGCCCGGCGGGGAACTCATCCTTACGGGCAAACCACAGCAGATACTCTTCCGGTAAATCAATCAGCCTGCGACCCTTATATTTACCGAACGGCATCTCCGTATTGGCGATCTCAACGAGCTGCTCTTTTTCCACGTCACTCTCCTAACAGGCGCATCATTTCCGCTTCGTCGATTACCTCGATGCCAAGCTCCTGCGCTTTTGCCAGCTTCGAACCGGCCGCTTCCCCGGCAATCACCAGGTCGGTTTTCTTCGATACGCTGCCCGCCACTTTTGCCCCCAACGCCACCAGGCGCGCTTTCGCGTCATCGCGCGAGAGCTGGCTCAGGCTGCCGGTCAGCACCACCGTTTTACCGGCAAACGGGCTGTCGATCTCTTCGGCATTAACCACTACCGGTGCAGGCCAGTGAATGCCCTGTTCCAGTAATTTACCGATCACTTCACGGTTGCTCTCTTCGGCGAAGAAGTTGAAAACGTGGGTAGCGACCACAATGCCGACATCAGGGACTTTCTGTAGCTCGTCGATGGTGGCTTTCTCCAGCGCGTCCAGCGTGCCGAAATACGCCGCCAGCCCTGCCGCCGTCGCCTCTCCGACTTCACGAATGCCAAGCGCGTAAAGGAAACGGGCAAAGGTGGTGTTTTTGGCCGCCTCGAGCGCATTGACGATGTTCTGGGCTGATTTCGGCCCCATACGATCAAGACCGGTCAGCTTACCTGCCGTCAGGGTAAAGAGGTCCGCTGGCGTATGGACGTACTCTTTCTCAACTAACTGGTCGATAATCTTGTCACCCATTCCGTCGACGTCCATCGCCCGGCGGGAGACAAAGTGCTTCAGGGACTCTTTACGCTGCGCGCCGCAGATTAACCCGCCCGTACAGCGCGTTACCGCTTCACCTTCCACGCGCTCAACGTCCGAACCACATACCGGACAGTGGGCTGGAAACTCGATGGCACGGGTATCGGCAGGACGTTCAGACTCCACAACGTTAACCACCTGTGGGATCACGTCGCCCGCGCGGCGAATCACCACTTTGTCACCAATGCGCAGGCCCAGGCGGGCAATTTCATCGGCGTTATGCAGCGTGGCGTTACTTACCAGCACGCCAGCCACCTGCACAGGCTCCAGACGCGCCACAGGCGTAATCGCCCCCGTACGCCCTACCTGAAACTCCACGTCGCGAACGAAGGTCATCTGCTCCTGCGCCGGGAACTTAAAGGCTACCGCCCAGCGCGGCGCACGGGCCACAAATCCTAACTGTTCCTGCAACGCCAGCGAGTTAACCTTGATCACCACGCCATCAATATCAAACCCGAGCGTGGGACGATCCTCTTCAACCTTGTGATAGAACGCCAGCACCGCCTCCGGAGAGTCGCAGAGCTGCACGCGGTTGCTAACCGGTAACCCCCACTCTTTGAACTGCATTAAACGACCCAGGTGAGTATCTGGCAGGTCACCGCCTTCCAGGATCCCGACGCCGTAGCAGAAGAAAGTAAGCGGTCGCTTCGCGGTGATTCGCGGATCGAGCTGACGCAGCGAACCTGCCGCCGCGTTACGCGGGTTTGCAAACACTTTCCCACCGGTACGACGCGCTTCTTCGTTGATCTTCTCGAAGCCCGCCTGCGGAAGGAATACTTCCCCGCGCACTTCCAGCCGGGCGGGAATGTTATCGCCACGCAGTTTCAGCGGGATCGCACGAATAGTGCGCACATTAGTGGTGATGTCTTCCCCGGTAGTGCCGTCGCCGCGCGTTGCGGCACGCACCATCACGCCGTTCTCATAAAGAATGCTAACGGCCAGACCATCCAGCTTTAGCTCGCAGCACCAGCTCAGATTGTCGATGCTCTTCAGGCGATCCTGCACACGCTTGTTGAAAGCCAGAAAACTCTCTTCATCAAACACGTTATCCAGCGACAGCATCGGCACTTCATGGCGCACCTGGCTGAAAGCGCCCAGCGGTTCCGCGCCGACGCGCTGCGTTGGGGAATCGGGCGTAATCAGTTCGGGGTGCTGCGCTTCCAGCTCGCGCAGTTCACGCATCAGGCGGTCATATTCCGCATCCGGCACTTCCGGTGCGTCCATAACATGATAGAGATATTCATGATGGCGAAGCGTGGTTCGCAGTTCAGTAAGTTGTTGTTCGATTGAGTCCATATCGCACCATCAATGAGAAAAACCCCCGACAGGCGGGGGTTGAGGAGGAGGTGAAGTTAACGCGACGATTACGCGTTCGCTTCCTTAACTTCGCGGATGCGGTCCTGATACTCGCGCAGTTTCTGCGGCGTCATCATTCGACGCTGATCGTCGAGCACCACACCGCCCACTTCGTCGGCGATGTGCTGAGCGGACTGTAGCATCAGCTTAAAGTTTTGCAGCTCGTCACCGTAGGACGGCACCTGCATAAAGATCGTAACCCCCGGCGTGACGAAATCACCGGTCATTTCCGGGTCAAACGTGCCTGGATTGACCATATTGGCCAGGCTAAACAGCGCCGGACCGCTACCGTCAGGACTCAGGTGGCGATGGAAAATATTCATGTCGCCGAACTTGAAGCCTGCCTGTTGGATGCTGTTAAGCAGCACGTCACCGTTCAGATGGGTGCCATGATGAGCAGCCACGTTCATGATGATCACCGCTTCTTTACGCTGCGGCTTTTCAACAACCGGTTCTGGCTCTGCGACCGGCTCTGGCTCAACGCGCGGAGCGGGCTGTGGCGCAGGTGGTTCAGGCTGCGGCTGCGGTTGTTGTACCGGCTGCGGCTGCTGAACAGGCTGTGGCTGATGCACTGGCTGTGCAGGCTGTTGCACAGGTTGCGGCTGTACAGGCTGTGGCGCAACGGGCTGCTGTTGCACAGGCTGCTGCGGCGGATGACGAACAGGTTCTTCCACTGGCGGCGGCGCTGGCTGGCGCGGCTGGGCAGAGGCATACGGTGGTTGATACTGGTGCTGCGGAGCGCGGGGGGCTTCATGCTCTCCATGCGCTGCGCCGGGCGCAGTATTGACCCGATGAACACGAACTTCACCCACGCCGTCGTCGTCAGGACCGTCGATGTCGTCTTCAACGTCATCGTCGTCACGACTGGACTTCATGCGCTTCAGTGGACGATCGCGAAACATAGAGGAACGCTCTTTACGGCTGGTCCAGAAACCATGTACCAGTAAAGCGATTATGGCGATCGCGCCAACAATGATTAATATCAGACGCAAATCCTGCATCATTATATTCTCTGTTGTTCTAACACCTTGCCACCACGGCAAACATTTACTCACTAAGAGTATTTGCCGTTTACGTCAAGTGCAAGTGTATGCAGAGCATTCACAGCATAAAGATGAACTAAATCGTGCTTTTTGCTGGTTTTTCGAACATTTCCGAACTGGTCATTGGCCCGTAACTGGATAATATAGGCGGGCAATTCCACTGGTTGTGTAAAAAGGAGTACAGCCTGGTATGGTTTCAACATCTTCTTCTGCCCCACGCAGCGGGGTCTGGTACTTTTCTCAGGGCTGGAAACTGGTCTCCCTGCCGGGCATTCGACGCTTCGTTATTTTGCCGTTACTGATCAACATTATTCTGATGGGCGGGGCCTTCTGGTGGCTGTTCACCAGACTGGAAAGCTGGATCCCTTCCCTGATGAGCTATGTGCCGGACTGGTTACAGTGGCTAGACTACCTGCTCTGGCCGATTGCGGTTATCTCCGTGCTGCTGGTTTTCGGTTATTTCTTTTCGACGATAGCAAACTGGATAGCCGCGCCGTTCAACGGTCTGCTGGCCGAACAGCTGGAAGCGCGCCTGACCGGTGCGACGCCACCTGACACGGGCGTACTGGGGATCGTGAAAGATCTCCCCCGCATCATGAAGCGTGAATGGCAGAAGTTCGCCTGGTACCTGCCGCGGGCGATTGTGCTGCTTATTCTTTATTTTGTACCCGGGATTGGCCAGACGGTCGCGCCCGTGCTGTGGTTCCTGTTCAGCGCCTGGATGCTCGCTATCCAGTACTGTGATTATCCGTTCGATAACCACAAAGTGCCGTTTAAAGAGATGCGCACTGCCCTGCGCACTCAGAAGGTTGCCAACATGCAGTTTGGCGCGCTGACCAGCCTGTTCACCATGATCCCTTTCCTGAATTTGTTCATCATGCCCGTCGCCGTTTGCGGCGCGACGGCGATGTGGGTGGACTGCTACCGTGCTAAGCACGCGTTATGGAAGTAATGCAAAAATGTGTAAAAGAGGGGTGGCTTATGCCGCCCCTTATTCCATACTGATCCCCATTATTTCCTTGCAGCATATAGATATGCGATTTCCTTACTTCCCCATACCTGTTCAACAGGTATGCTGGGTCGGTATCCCAATTTCATACAGTTAAGGACAGGCCATGAGTAAGATTTATGAAGACAACTCGCTGACTATCGGTCATACGCCCCTGGTTCGACTGAACCGTATCGGTAATGGACGCATTCTGGCGAAGGTCGAATCTCGTAACCCAAGCTTCAGCGTTAAATGCCGTATCGGTGCGAATATGATTTGGGATGCTGAAAAGCGTGGCGTGCTGAAACCTGGCGTTGAGCTGGTTGAACCCACCAGCGGCAATACCGGTATCGCTCTGGCCTATGTTGCGGCGGCGCGTGGCTATAAGCTGACGCTGACTATGCCTGAAACCATGAGCATTGAGCGTCGTAAGCTGCTGAAAGCGCTGGGTGCGAACCTGGTCCTGACCGAAGGCGCAAAAGGCATGAAGGGCGCGATTCAGAAGGCCGAAGAAATTGTTGCCAGCGATCCGGCAAAGTATCTGCTGCTCCAGCAGTTCAGCAACCCGGCCAACCCGGAAATTCATGAGAAAACCACCGGCCCGGAAATCTGGGAAGATACCGACGGTCAGGTTGATGTGTTTATCTCCGGCGTAGGCACCGGCGGTACGCTGACCGGTGTGTCTCGCTATATTAAAGGCACGAAAGGTAAAAAAGATCTGATTACCGTTGCCGTTGAGCCAACCGACTCACCGGTTATCGCTCAGGCGCTGGCAGGCGAAGAGATCAAACCTGGCCCACACAAAATCCAGGGTATCGGCGCTGGCTTTATTCCAGGCAACCTGGATCTGAAGCTGATCGATAAAGTCGTCGCCATTACCAATGAAGAAGCCATCTCCACGGCGCGTCGCCTGATGGACGAGGAAGGCATTCTGGCGGGTATCTCTTCCGGTGCGGCGGTTGCGGCAGCCCTCAAACTGCTGGAAGATGAAACCTTTACCAATAAGAACATTGTGGTTATCCTACCGTCTTCGGGTGAGCGTTACTTAAGCACAGCACTGTTTGCCGATCTCTTCACAGAGAAAGAACTGCAACAGTGATGCCAGCATGTTAAAAACGCGTAAAAAAGCACCTTTTCAGGTGCTTTTTTGTGGCCTGCTTCAAAGTTTTACCCCTCCTGGCATTGCTTCACCCCGTTGGGTCTGGTATTTAAACCAGCAATTATTTTGATGCGCGAAATTAATCGGTGAACGAAATAGCGTTGCTGAATCGATTTTATGATTTGGTTCAAGTCTTGCTTTCACTGCATAATGTTTAATGACGATTGAAACGTCAGCGCTAACTATACAGGCTAAAGTTAAGTCGCCAGGCTAGACTTTAGTTCCACAACACTAAACCTATAAGTTGGGGAAATACAATGTTCCAGCAAGAAGTTACCATTACCGCTCCGAACGGTCTGCACACCCGCCCTGCTGCTCAGTTTGTTAAAGAAGCGAAAGGCTTCACTTCTGAAATCACTGTGACTTCCAACGGCAAAAGCGCTAGCGCAAAAAGCCTGTTCAAGCTGCAAACTCTGGGCCTGACTCAGGGTACCGTTGTTACCATCTCCGCTGAAGGTGAAGACGAGCAGAAAGCAGTTGAGCATCTGGTTAAGCTGATGGCTGAACTCGAGTAAGTTTACCGGGTTCTTTTCAATATCAGTCACAAGTAAGGTAGGGTTATGATTTCAGGCATTTTAGCATCCCCGGGTATCGCTTTCGGCAAAGCATTGCTGCTGAAAGAAGACGAAATCGTCATTGACCGGAAAAAAATTTCTGCCGACAAGGTTGATCAGGAAGTTGAACGTTTTCTGAGCGGTCGTGCCAAGGCATCTGCGCAACTGGAAGCGATTAAAACTAAAGCTGGCGAAACTTTCGGTGAAGAAAAAGAAGCCATCTTCGAAGGGCACATTATGCTGCTCGAAGATGAGGAGCTGGAGCAGGAAATCATAGCCCTGATTAAAGATAAAGGCATGACGGCCGACGCGGCTGCGCATGAAGTTATCGAAGGTCAGGCATCTGCCCTGGAAGAGCTGGACGATGAATACCTGAAAGAACGTGCGGCTGACGTACGTGACATCGGTAAGCGCCTGCTGCGCAACATCCTGGGTCTGGCCATCATCGATCTGAGCGCGATTCAGGACGAAGTCATCCTGGTTGCCGCTGACCTGACCCCGTCTGAAACCGCACAGCTGAACCTGAACAAGGTGCTGGGTTTCATTACTGATGCAGGTGGACGTACCTCCCACACCTCAATCATGGCGCGTTCTCTGGAGCTGCCAGCCATTGTGGGTACCGGTAGCGTTACCTCCCAGGTTAAAAACGACGACTATCTGATTCTGGATGCCGTAAACAATGTGGTTTACGTCAACCCAACTAACGATGTGATCGAGCAGCTGCGTTCCGTTCAGGAGCAGGTTGCTACCGAGAAAGCGGAACTCGCTAAACTGAAAGATCTGCCAGCTATCACGCTGGACGGCCATCAGGTTGAAGTGTGCGCTAACATCGGTACCGTACGTGACGTTGACGGCGCTGAGCGCAACGGCGCGGAAGGTGTAGGTCTGTATCGTACTGAATTCCTGTTCATGGATCGCGACGCTCTGCCAACGGAAGAAGAGCAGTTTGCAGCGTACAAAGCGGTTGCGGAAGCGTGCGGCTCGCAGGCTGTAATCGTCCGTACCATGGACATCGGTGGCGACAAAGAGCTGCCGTACATGAACTTCCCGAAAGAAGAGAACCCGTTCCTGGGCTGGCGTGCCGTGCGTATCGCCATGGATCGCAAAGAGATCCTGCGTGACCAGGTTCGCGCTATTCTGCGTGCCTCCGCTTTCGGTAAACTGCGCATCATGTTCCCGATGATCATCTCTGTTGAAGAAGTGCGTGCACTGAAGAAAGAGATCGAAATCTACAAACAGGAACTGCGCGACGAAGGTAAAGCATTTGACGAATCCATTGAGATCGGCGTGATGGTGGAAACACCGGCAGCCGCGACCATTGCGCGTCATTTAGCCAAAGAAGTTGATTTCTTTAGTATCGGTACCAATGATTTAACGCAGTACACCCTGGCAGTTGACCGTGGTAATGATATGATTTCACATCTCTACCAACCAATGTCACCGTCCGTACTGAATTTGATCAAGCAAGTTATTGATGCTTCTCATGCAGAAGGTAAATGGACTGGCATGTGTGGTGAGCTTGCAGGCGACGAACGTGCTACACTTCTGTTGCTGGGTATGGGTCTGGACGAATTCTCTATGAGCGCCATTTCCATCCCGCGCATTAAGAAGATTATCCGTAACACGAACTTCGAAGATGCGAAGGTGTTAGCAGAGCAGGCTCTTGCTCAACCGACAACGGACGAGTTAATGACGCTGGTTAACAAGTTCATTGAAGAAAAAACAATCTGCTAATCCACGAGATGCGGCCCAATTTACTGCTTAGGAGAAGATCATGGGTTTGTTCGATAAACTAAAATCTCTGGTTTCTGATGACAAGAAAGACTCCGGAACTATTGAGATTGTTGCTCCGCTCTCCGGCGAGATCGTCAACATCGAAGACGTGCCGGATGTAGTTTTTGCTGAGAAAATCGTTGGTGATGGCATTGCTATCAAACCAACTGGCAACAAAATGGTTGCTCCAGTTGACGGCACCATCGGTAAAATTTTTGAAACCAACCATGCGTTCTCTATCGAATCCGATAGCGGTATCGAACTGTTCGTTCACTTCGGTATCGACACCGTTGAACTGAAAGGCGAAGGCTTCAAACGTATCGCAGAAGAAGGCCAGCGTGTTAAAGTTGGCGACCCGGTAATTGAATTCGATCTGCCGCTGCTGGAAGAAAAAGCGAAGTCTACCCTGACTCCGGTTGTTATCTCCAACATGGACGAAATCAAAGAACTGATCAAACTGTCTGGCAGCGTCACCGTGGGTGAAACCCCGGTTATCCGCATCAAGAAGTAATTCTTGCCGCACAGAAAAATGGCGCCTTCGGGCGCCATTTTTGTTTATGCCGGCAGGATAAGCTCGTCATAGCCTTTCGACTGCGTATAGATCATAACGTCAGTCACCCGATCGCCCGCCATGCGAATGGCATCGGCAACGGTTTTCCCTCCCACAATGCCGCTGACCAGCTCCGAACAGAACAGATCGCCCGTTCCTTTCAGATCCGTCTCTACGCGCGGGTGCGCGCTTACGGTAACACCTTCTTCGCTCACCAGCACAACGTGGATATTCTGCGGATCGTCAGACACTGGCGCACTGGTGATCGCTACCCATTTCAGCGAGTCGGACAGCAGCCCCTGCGCGGCGGCAATGGCGCTCTCCGGCGTACGGCACGGTTTGCCGCTCAGCACTTCAAGTTCATACACGTTGGGCGTAATGCCCTGGGCCAGCGGGAGCAGATGCTCACGGTAGGCTTCAGGAATATCCGGCTTCACGTACATCCCGCTATCGATATCCCCAATTACCGGGTCGACCAGCACCAGCAGATCGGGATGTTGCACTTTGATTGCCTTCAGCCACTGCGCCAGCAGCGCGATCTGGCTGGCGCTGCCCATATAGCCGGTGGTGACCGCTTTAAGCTCGCGCAGGATCTCGCGCTCTTCCAGCGCCTTAAGGTAGCCGCTGAACCACTCGTCCGGGATCACCCCGCCGTAGAAGGTGTCGTAGTGAGGCGTATTGCTGAACAGCACCGTTGGCACGGCGGTAACGTTCAGCCGGTGGGTGCGAATATTCGGCACCGCGATGCTGTTTCCCACGCTGCCGTACACCACCTGCGACTGTACGGCGACAATATCGGTTTGCTGCGCCCGGGTGTTATCCCGGAATAAAATCATCTCCATGACGCTTAAATCCCCGCCCCCTGCGAATAACTCTCTTCACCAAAGACGCCGGTAGACAGATAACGGTCGCCGCGATCGCAAATAATCGCTACGACCACCGCCCCCGGCGTGGACTCAGCCACCCGGATCGCACCCGCTACGGCACCGCCAGAGCTGACGCCGCAGAAGATACCTTCACGCACGGCCAGCTCACGCATGGTATTTTCCGCCTCGCGCTGATGAATATCCAGCACCTGGTCCACAAGCTGCGCATTAAAGATGCCCGGCATATACTCCGCCGGCCAGCGGCGGATGCCCGGAATGCTGCTCCCCTCTTCCGGTTGCAGGCCGACAATCGTCACCGGCTTCTCCTGTTCGCGCAGAAAGCGTGACACACCGGTGATCGTGCCCGTGGTCCCCATGCTGGAGACAAAGTGGGTGATGCGCTCGTCGGTTTGCTGCCAGATTTCCGGGCCGGTGGTGGTGTAGTGCGCGTACGGGTTGTCCGGGTTGTTGAACTGGTCGAGAAGCTTGCCTTCCCCGCGCTCCGACATCGCTAACGCTAAATCTCGCGCCCCTTCCATCCCCTGCTCTTTGCTCACCAGAATCAGCTCGGCTCCATAGGCGCGCATGGCGGCCCGGCGCTCCTGGCTCATGTTATCCGGCATCAGCAGCTTCATGCGGTAGCCTTTCAGGGCGGCAATCATCGCCAGCGCAATTCCGGTATTTCCGCTGGTGGCCTCAATGAGCACGTCGCCTGGCTTAATTTCACCGCGCTTCTCGGCCTGGACAATCATCGACAGTGCCGCCCGGTCTTTCACCGACCCCGCCGGGTTATTGCCTTCGAGTTTGACCCAGATTTCGCTGCCGTTATCAGGCCCCATGCGCTGAAGTTTGACCAGAGGGGTGTTGCCGATGGTGTGTTCGAGTGTATTCACGATTTTTACTCAATAAAAAAGCCGGGTGGCGCTTAGCTTACCCGGCCTACAAGACGCAGTGATAACTGTAGGCCCGGTCAGCGCAGCGCCACCGGGCGATAAACATACTAATAACCTATCAGGCTGACTCCGCCAGAGCAATATCCTCGCGCGTTTCAATGCGCTCGTTACCGTGATAAATGCGCGCGTGTTGCAGCCCGACAAACAGGCGCTCCCCCCGGTGCGGCGGCACGTCGTCACGCATAACCACGGTCAGCGGCTCGGTGTACCAGCCCAGGGGCTGTACCACCAATTGGGTGTAGTGCCCTTTAGGGCTAGCTTCCAGCACCTGCACCGGAAGCGGTGAATCCAGGCTGGTACGGCGGCTGACGTCCACTTCCCACGGACGCAGGAACAGATCCACCGGCCCCTGATGCGCGGAGGTATACCCCAGCGGCCAGCGGTGCGCGCCAACGTGGAACTGACCGCCGCGAATGGTGCCCTGAAGGCGGTTTACTTCCCCCATAAACTCCAGCACAAAGCGGGTCGCCGGTTCACGCCAGAGCTGCTCTGGCTCGTCAACCTGCTCAATGTTGCCCTGACTCATTACCACCACGCGATCGGCCACTTCCATCGCCTCTTCCTGATCGTGGGTCACGAAAACGCTGGTGAACTGGAGTTCCTCATGCAGCTGACGCAGCCAGCGGCGCAGCTCTTTTCGCACCTGCGCATCCAGCGCGCCAAACGGTTCGTCCAGCAGCAGGATTTGCGGTTCAACGGCTAACGCACGCGCCAGCGCCACGCGCTGCTTCTGCCCGCCGGAAAGTTGAGCCGGGAAGCGGTCCGCCAGATGCGCAAGCTGCACCATCTCCAGCAGTTTGGTCACTTTCGCTTTGATGGCGGCGGCATCTGGACGTTCACGACGCGGCAGCACGGTCAGGCCAAACGCGATGTTGTCGAATACCGTCATGTGGCGGAACAGCGCATAATGCTGAAATACAAAGCCCACTTTACGGTCGCGGGCGTGCAGGCGGCTAACGTCCGTACCGTGGAAGCGAATATGTCCGCTGGTCTGGTGTTCAAGCCCGGCGATAATACGCAGCAGCGTGGTTTTACCGGAGCCAGACGGCCCCAGCAGCGCCACCATTTGTCCGGAAGGGATATCCAGCGAGATATCATTCAGCACCTGGGTGCGACCAAAAGACTTCTTAATATTGGCAATCTCAATGCTCATGATTTCCCTCCTGATGCTGACGTTTTTCCTGATTCTCTAAACGCCACTGCACCACACTCTTCAAAAACAGGGTCAAAATCGCCATCAGCGTCAGCAACGCTGCGGCAGTAAAGGAACCGACGGTGTTGTAGTCCTGTTCCAGTAATTCAATCTGTAACGGCAGCGACAGGGTTTCGCCGCGAATCGAGCCGGATACCACCGACACCGCGCCAAACTCACCGATCGCACGGGCGTTGGTCAGCACCACGCCGTAAAGCAGTGCCCAGCGGATATTCGGCAGCGTGACGCGGCGGAACATCTGCCAGCCGGAAGCGCCGAGCAGCACCGCGGCTTCATCTTCATGGCTGCCCTGGCTGAGCATCACCGGCACCAGCTCGCGCACCACGAACGGACAGGTGACAAAGACGGTCACCAGCACCATCCCCGGCCAGGCGAACATGATTTGCAGGTCGTGCTCATCCAGCCAGCCGCCCAGCGGGCCATTGGAGCCGTAGAAGAGCAGATAAACCAGACCCGCCACCACCGGAGACACCGCAAACGGGATATCCAGCAGGGTCAGCAGCAGCTGACGCCCCGGGAAGTTAAAGCGCGTTACCAGCCAGGCCAGCAATACGCCAAACACCAGATTCACCGGGACGGTGATCAGGGCAATCATCACCGTCAGCCAGATGGCGTGGAGCATGTCCGGATCGGCCAGGTTTTGCAGCGCGGGCATAATCCCTTTGCTGAAGGCCTGCACGAAGATGTACACCATCGGCACGACGAGAATGAATGCGGAGACCAGCACGCCGGTACCAATCAGAAACCATTTGCCCCAGTTGATGCGGGGCGCGTCATAGCGCTTCAATTGCGTAACTTCCGCCATCAGTGACCTACCACACGTCGACCAAAGCGACTTTGCAGAGTGTTAATCGAAAACAGTAGCAGCAGCGACGCGGCAAGGATCACCGAGGCAATCGCGCTCGCGGCCGGATAATCAAACTCCTGCAAACGGACAAAAATCATCAGCGAGGTCACTTCGGTTTTCCACGCGATGTTCCCGGCAATAAAAATGACCGCGCCAAATTCACCGAGGCTGCGGGTAAAGGAAAGCGCCACCCCCGCCAGCAAGGCCGGAGAAAGTTCCGGCAGCACAACCTTACGGAAACTCTGCCAGCGCGTGGCGCCCAGGGTCTCCGCAGCCTCTTCGTATTCGGGGCCTAACTCTTCCAGCACCGGCTGCACGGTACGTACCACAAACGGGATGCTGGTGAAGGCCATCGCCACCGCGATACCGATCCAGGTATAGGTCACTTTAATATCAAACTTCGCCAGCCATTCGCCGTAAAAGCCGTTCACGGAGAACAGCGACGCCAGCGTCAGACCGGCCACCGCCGTCGGCAGGGCAAACGGCAGATCCATCAGGGCGTCGAGCAGCGTGCGGCCCGGGAAGCGATAGCGGGTTAAGATCCATGCCATCAGCAGGCCAAACACGCCGTTAAAAATCGAGGCCACGAATGCAGACAGCAGCGTGACCTTGTAGGCCGCCACCACCTGCGGGTTGGTGACCACTTCCCAGTACTGGGACCAGCTCATCTCAGCGAGCTGCATCACCAGAGCGCTGAGCGGTAACAATAAAATCAGACAGACGAACAGCAGGCTGGTCCCGAGGCTTAAGGTAAAACCCGGCAGCACACGTCTTGTTGATCCTGCAAACATTACTTACGCCCCGCCGCCAGCAATTTGTCTAACTCACCGCCGCTGGCAAAATGCGTTTTCATCACCTCAGGCCAGGCGCCGAAATGATCTTCCACGCGGAACAGCTCGGTCTGCGGGAATTTGTCTTTCAGCTTGTTCATCACGTCCGGATTATTAACGCGGTAGTAATAGTCAGTAATCACCGTCTGCGCCTGCGGGCTGTACAGATAGTTGAGATAGGCTTTTGCCGCTTTCTCTGTGCCGTTGGCTTTGACGTTTTTATCCACCCACGCCACCGGGAACTCGGCCAGAACGTTGGTTTTCGGGATAACCACTTCGAAGCCCTGCGCTTCGTACTGTTTACGAATATTGTTCACTTCGGATTCAAAGCTGATCAGCACGTCGCCCAGCCCGCGCTCGGCGAAAGTGGTGGTTGCGCCCCGGCCGCCGGTGTCAAACACTTCGACGTTTTTCAGGAACTGGGTCATAAACTGTTCGGTTTTCGCTTTATCGTTACCGTCAGCTTTGTCCGCCGCGCCCCACGCCGCCAGATAGGTATAACGCGCGTTGCCGGAGGTTTTCGGATTCGGGAAAATCAGCTTGACGTCAGAACGCACCAGGTCGTTCCAGTCGTGAATGTTTTTCGGGTTGCCCTTGCGCACCAGGAAGCCCATGGTGGAGTAGAACGGCGAACTGTTGTTCGGCAGGCGGCTTTGCCAGTCCGCCGGGATCAGCTTGCCTTTGTCGTGCAGGATCTGCACGTCCGTGACCTGGTTGTAGGTCACCACATCCGCTTTCAGCCCCTGCAAAATGGCCAGCGCCTGCTTGGATGAGCCAGCGTGCGACTGTTTGATGGTCAGCTTGTCGCCGTTGTTCTCTTTCGCCCACTGCTGTTCAAATGCGGGATTAAGGGCGGCAAACAGCTCGCGCGAAACATCATAAGAACTGTTCAGCAACTCGGTTGCCTGCGCCTGCGCCACCAGCAGTAAACCTGCCAGTGCCAGCGATCCTTTTTTCAGTACAGTAACGGCCATTGCGCACCCTTATAAATGTGATGACTATCTTATAGTCATAATATTTATAACGGAGTCTAAAGGAGTAACGGTTTTATATACCGTTTGGTGATTTAGAAGCAGAAAAGGGAATAAGGGGTGCGGGAGAAATTGCCGGGTGGCGCTAACGCTTACCCGGCCTACGAATGGAGAGCGATTTACAGCGCCAGCAGGCGCTCAACGGACGGCGCAAAGTAGTAGCCGCCGGTCACGGGACGGGTGAAGCGCAGCATGGCGTCACGCTTGCCGTCGGTATCGCCAAACATGCTCAGCAGCTGCTGTTCGATGTTGTAGAGGCGCGCACAGTAAGCGCAGAAGTACAGGCCGTGCGTACCGCTCGCGGTGCCGTACGGCAAGCTCTGGCGAACAATCTTCAGCCCCTTACCGTCTTCTTTAAGGTCAACGCGGGTCAGGTGGGACGTGACCGGACGCGCATCGCCGTCAATCTCTTCATTGGCGTCTTTGGTGCGGCCAATCATCATCTCCTGGTCATGCACGCTCATGCGGTTGAGCTGCCTGAGGTTATGCTCCCAGCGCTGGACGAACACGTAGCTGCCGCCCGCGTCCACGCCATCCTTGATTACAGCCACCTCGCGACGCGTCTCTTCCCCGGCCGGGTTTTCGGTGCCGTCGACGAAGCCGCTCAAATCGCGCTCTTCCACCCAGCGGAAACCGTGGATCTCTTCCTGCACGTCGATGCTGTCACCAAAGGCCTCAATCGCTGCCTGAGCGACGGAGAAATTCACGTCATGGCGCAGGGAGAGGATATGAATCAGGACGTCATACTGGGTGGCGGGCGCAAGACCTTTGCCATAAGGAATAAAGTCTTTCAGCTCTTCTGCGCCTTCGCCGCCGCTCAGCTGACGCCAGACGGTATTGCCAAAGGCAACCACCGCGCCCAGATGGGCTTCGGGGAATTTGGCCTGAAAGGTGGCCAGTTTATCAACGAAAATTTTGCTGGCCGCGCGCAGGGCATCCACGTCCCCTTTGACGTTGGCTTCAATCCAAATCGCCGCGCGGCAATGTTCTGGCAAAATGCCACTCTGAACCTGAGACATCGCTCCTCCTGAAAAAAAGATGCCACGACAGCGTGGCATTGATGGCGGCTATTATACCTGGATTTCAGCGAGGCGGCTTGCTCAGGCGCAAATTACTGCTTCCAGATAATTTTGCTCACTTTCCACTTTTTCAGGGTGTCGTCAGAGGGCATTAACCCTTCCGGACCGTTCCAGGTGCCGCTGAATACATAGCTAATGTGCTGGCTGCCGTCGGCCTTACACTCGACCGCCACGCTGTCATCCGAGGGCACGCTGGCGCAGTGGCCAAACGCTTTCTGATAGAGTTCGCCAAACGGCGTACCTACCTTCACGCCACCTGAGGTCGGGATCTCTTCATCCATCACCGCAATGCGGTTGACCGTACCTTTATCGCCGTTGATGACCATCGCCACCTTGTCGTCTTTCAACGCTTCGAAATAGCGCACGATGTTGCCGTTCTCGGTTTTCATGCCGCTGCGCAGGCGATAATCACTGCCGATGGCCTCCTGAATGGCATCCTGATCCAGCGCCGTCGAGGCGGTGATTTTGCCCACGCCCTGCTCGGTCACTTCCGTTGAGGAGCCAAACCAGTTCCACGGATAGGCCGCAGACCAGTTGATGGATGAGAGCGTGGAACAGCCGGTTAACGCCAGCGGGAGAGCGCATAAAAGTAAACGCAGCGATTTCATTGAGACGTCCTTACGTAATAAATCAACGCTTGTTGGAGTGCAGTATCGGCAAAAAGTGCCGTTTTAATCTGACTCTTGCGTAAAACAGGCGCGTAAACGGGGGTTCGTGACCAGCCACAGCAGCGCGACAATATCCGCCACCACTAGCGCAATCCCGATACCGGAAAGCGGCTCGCCGTACAGCCAGAGCACGGGCTGCCAGACCAGGAGCACAACCTGCGCCAGAATCAACAGCCAGCGAAGTGCGCGCCAGAAGCGCGGGAGGAACTGCCGCCGACCGCTGCACAGGAACGCCAGCACCGCCGGTACACCGGGCAGTAACCCCAGCCAGAACGCATCGTGATCGGGATAAAAGAGATTCAGTAGCGTATCGCCCTGCCCGCGTGACGCGCCAGCCATCAAGAACAGCACCCAGGTGCGGGCCTGCAACAGCAGAACGCCCCAGAATAAAAAAGGCAGACGCAGACGACCGTGAACATCATAGTCGCCAGGGTGAAACTCAGTACTCTTCATCTTCGATCAGGCGCTTACCCAGCGTCAGTACATCCGCGTGCTCGTAGCCCAGACGTTCATACATGCCCAGCACCACGTCGTTATCTTCCCGCACCATAATCTGGATTTTCGGGCAGCCACGGGCGATCAGTTTCTTTTCCAGACGGTTAAGCAGCGCGTTGGCGATGCCGCGCGCGCGATATTCCGGGTGCACGCCCAGATAGTAGGCCGACCCGCGGTGGCCGTCGTACCCGCCCATTACCGTCCCGACCACCTCGCCGTTGACCTCAGCGACCAGAAACAGACTGACGTCGTGATTCACCTTCCGTTCGATGTCCATTTCCGGATCGTTCCACGGACGCAGCAGATCGCAGCGCTCCCAAAGGGTGATCACCTCTTCGAAATCTTCCTGGCGAAAAACGCGTATCTCCATGGTATTAACCGCCTTTTCGGGTTTAAAAACAGTGATTATGGCGTGAACAGGGCATTTAGCCAATAACCGGGGAAAAACTCGCCAAAATTTGGCATAATGTCACTTTGTCACGTATTGAAATGAAAAGTAAAACAATTCTCAATAAGGAATGTCGTCACGCAAAACGCGATACGATATAACACCAGGACCCCAATTTTTACAATTCAGGCCGCATGAGCACATTCAAACCATTAAAAGCACTCACATCGCGTCGTCAGGTTCTCAAAGCGGGGCTGGCGGCCTTAACGTTAACAGGCATCGCAAAGCAGGCTCAGGCAAAAGAAGAGAGCTCGCTTAAAACCAGTAACGGACACAGCAAGCCGAAAACCAAAAAAGCCGGCGCAAAGCGTCTGGTCATGCTCGATCCGGGCCACGGCGGGATCGACACCGGCGCCATTGGCGGAAACGGGTCGAAAGAAAAACACGTCGTGCTGGCAATTGCAAAAAATGTGCGCGCAATTTTACGCAGCAACGGCATTGACGCCCGCCTGACGCGCACGGGCGACACGTTTATCCCGCTGTACGATCGCGTGGAAATTGCCCATAAGCACGGCGCCGACCTGTTTATGTCCATTCACGCGGATGGCTTCACAAACCCTTCCGCCGCAGGCGCATCGGTGTTCGCCCTCTCCAACCGTGGCGCCAGTAGCGCCATGGCGAAATACCTCTCCGATCGCGAAAACCGGGCGGATGAAGTGGCCGGGAAAAAAGCCACCGACAAAGACCATCTGTTGCAGCAGGTTCTGTTTGATCTCGTGCAGACCGATACCATCAAAAACAGCCTGACGCTCGGCTCGCATATCCTTAAACGGATTAAGCCCGTGCACCGTCTGCACAGTAAAAGCACCGAGCAGGCCGCGTTTGTGGTGCTGAAGTCCCCGTCCATTCCGTCCGTGCTGGTTGAAACCTCGTTCATTACCAACCCGGAAGAGGAGCGTTTACTCGGCACCACGGCGTTTCGTCAGAAGATCGCGAACGCTATCGCCTCCGGGGTCATCAGTTATTTCAACTGGTTCGATAATCAAAAAGCGCACTCCAGGAAACGTTGATGAAACCGAATGCACAACTGGTCAAAACTTTCCTGATGCAGTTACAGGACGCGATTTGCCAGAAACTGGCCGCCGCAGACGGCGGTGAATTTCAGGAAGATGCCTGGCAGCGCGAAGCGGGCGGCGGTGGACGCAGCCGCGTGCTGCGTAACGGTGGCATTTTTGAACAGGCCGGGGTCAACTTCTCCCACGTCCACGGTGATGCAATGCCGGCGTCCGCCACGGCGCATCGGCCTGAACTGGCGGGCCGCAGCTTCGAGGCGATGGGCGTCTCGCTGGTGGTGCATCCGCATAACCCGTTTGTGCCAACCAGCCACGCCAACGTGCGCTTTTTCATCGCGGAAAAACCGGGGGCCGATCCGGTCTGGTGGTTTGGCGGCGGTTTCGACTTAACGCCTTACTATGGCTTCGAAGAGGACGCCGTGCACTGGCACACCACCGCGCGCGACCTCTGCCTGCCGTTTGGCGAAGACGTTTACCCGAAATACAAAAAGTGGTGCGATGATTATTTCTATCTGAAGCATCGCGACGAGCAACGCGGCATCGGCGGGCTGTTCTTTGACGATCTCAACACGCCGGATTTTGATACCGCGTTCAGCTTTATGCGCGCAGTGGGTAAAGGCTTTACCGATGCCTATCTGCCGATTGTCGAACGCCGCAAAAACACCGACTACGGCGTTCGCGAGCGTGAGTTCCAGCTGTACCGCCGCGGGCGTTACGTGGAGTTTAACCTGGTATGGGATCGCGGGACGCTGTTTGGCCTGCAAACCGGTGGGCGCACGGAGTCCATTCTGATGTCGATGCCGCCGCTGGTGCGCTGGGAATACAGCTTTGAACCCAAAGAAGGCAGCCCGGAGGCTGCCTTGCGTGAGTTTATTCGGGTTCGGAACTGGGTGTAACCCCCTCACCCCTGCCCTCTCCCAAAGGGAGAGGGAGTATAAATTCCCTCTCCCTTTGGGAGAGGGTTAGGGCGAGGGTAAAAATTACAGCGGCTGCGTCTGTGCCTCAACCACCGCCAGCGCTACCATGTTGACGATACGACGCACGGAGGCAATCGGCGTTAATACATGTACCGGTTTTGACACCCCCATCAGCACTGGCCCTACGGTCACCCCTTCAGAACTCGACACACGCAGCAGGTTATAGCTGATACGCGCCGCTTCCACGTTCGGCATAATCAGCACGTTCGCCGAGCCTTTCAGCGGGCTGTCCGGCATACGTTCATTACGAATGCTCTCCACCAGCGCGGCGTCGCCGTGCATCTCGCCGTCGATCATCAGTTCCGGCGCACGCTCGCGCACCAGGTCCAGCGTCTGGCGCATTTTGCACGCCGCCGCGGATTTGGATGACCCGAAGTTAGAATGCGACAGCAGCGCCACTTTCGGCTCGATACCAAAGCGGCGCACGGTTTCCGCCGCCATCACGGTGATTTCCGCCAGTTCGTCCGGGGAAGGATCGTCGTTGACGTAGGTATCGGCGATAAAGGTGTTACCGCTTGGCAGCAACAGCGCGTTCATTGCGCCGGCAGTATGGACACCCTCGCGATAGCCGAAGATCTCCTGCACCACGCTGAAATGCTCATGGTACTCGCCGATGGTGCCGCAGATCAGCGCATCCGCCTCACCGCGGTGAACCATGATCGCGCCGATCACCGTGGTGTTGCTGATCACCGCCCGCTGCGCCTGCTCCTGGGTGATCCCGCGACGCTTCATAATCGAATAGTATTCGTTCCAGTACTCTTTGAAGCGCGGATCGGATTCGTTATTGACGATCTCAAAGTCGACGCCCGGCTTAATTTGCAGGCCCAGCTTCTGGATACGCATCTCGATCACGCTCGGACGACCAATCAGGATCGGTTTCGCCAGCCCTAAGGTGATCAGCTCCTGCGTGGCATGCAGCACGCGCGCCTCTTCCCCTTCCGCCAGCACCACGCGCTTCGCGTCAGCGCGCGCCTGGGAGAAGATCGGCTTCATAAACAGGTTGGTTTTGTAGACGAACTCGGTGAGTTTATCGACGTAGGCATCGAAATCTTCAATCGGTCGCGTCGCCACGCCAGAGTCCATCGCCGCTTTGGCCACCGCTGGCGCGATCTTCACGATCAGACGCGGGTCAAATGGTTTAGGGATAATGTAGTCCGGGCCGAAGCTCAGATCCTGATCGCCGTAGGCGGAGGCCACCACTTCGCTCTGCTCGGCGTGCGCCAGCTCTGCGATAGCATGAACGGCGGCGAGCTTCATCTCTTCGTTGATTGCCGTAGCGCCGACGTCCAGCGCACCGCGGAAGATGAATGGGAAGCAGAGCACGTTGTTCACCTGGTTCGGGTAGTCCGAACGTCCGGTACAGATGATCGCGTCTTCACGCACTGCCTTCGCCAGCGGCGGCAGAATTTCCGGCTCCGGGTTCGCCAGGGCCAGGATCATTGGCGCGCGCGCCATCTTCTGCACCATCTCCTGGGTCAGTACTTTCGGGCCTGAACAGCCGAGGAAAATGTCGGCACCTTCAATGACGTCTTCTAGCGTGCGCTTGCCGTCGTCTTCCACCGCATAGGCCGCCTTGGTTTCCGCCATGTTTGGCTCGCGGTCTTTGTAAATCACGCCTTTGGAGTCGCAGACCACGATGTTGTGTTTCTGCATGCCCAGCGCCACCAGCAGGTTCATACAGGCGATGGCCGCGGCGCCAGCGCCGGAGACCACCATGCGCACGTCGGAGAGGTTTTTCTCCACCACACGCAGACCGTTCAGAATGGCGGCGGTACTGATAATCGCCGTGCCGTGCTGGTCGTCATGGAACACGGGAATGTTCATACGCTCGCGCAGCTTCTGCTCGATATAGAAACATTCCGGCGCTTTGATGTCTTCCAGGTTGATGCCGCCGAAGGTCGGCTCCAGCGCCGCCACCACGTTGATGAATTTATCCGGGTCCAGTTCGTCCACTTCGATATCGAAGACGTCGATACCGGCAAATTTCTTAAACAGAACGCCCTTCCCTTCCATCACCGGCTTACCGGCCAGCGCGCCAATGTTCCCTAACCCCAGTACCGCCGTACCGTTAGAGATAACGGCCACCAGGTTGCCACGGGCGGTGTATTTGTACGCTGCCAGCGGATCTTTTTCGATTTCAAGGCACGGGGCAGCTACACCTGGCGAGTAGGCCAGCGCCAGATCGCGCTGGGTCGCCAGCGGTTTGGTCGGGGATACCTGGATTTTACCCGGAACAGGAAACTCGTGAAAATCGAGAGCGCTTTGTTTTAACTGATCATCCATCTTGTTATTCCTTTCACGTTTCGGTCAAAAAGGGTGATGTTGACGTTCCTATGCACACCCTGGTGTGCCGCATAGTATCGCCGCAGGCAGGCTCCTAAACTTTGAAGGCTGCCAAACTCTCACCATTGCAGAATAAAAATTGTTATCAATTTATAACAGCCATGTTACCCGTCTCAGACAGCAATGCCTCCCCCGTCTGCTATGCTTTTTTGTTAAGTCCATCATGATTTTCTCAGAAGTGTGACCTGACGCACTCGACTAACTCTTTTATTTCCAAGGAGTAATTATGAACCAGCTAGACGGCATCAAACAATTTACCACCGTGGTTGCAGACAGCGGCGACATCGAATCGATTCGTCACTACCAGCCGGAAGACGCGACCACCAACCCCTCGCTGCTGCTCAAGGCGGCCGGTCTTGCGCACTTTAGTCATCTGATTGATGACGCCCTTGCCTACGGCAAACAGCGCGGTAAAACGCAGGAGCAGCAGGTCGCCGAAGCCAGTGACAAGCTGGCGGTCAATATCGGTGCGGAAATTCTTAAAAGCATACCGGGACGCGTCTCCACCGAAGTGGATGCCCGCCTCTCATTCGACCAGGAAAAGAGCATTAGCAAGGCTCGCCGCCTGGTGGAACTCTACCAGGAGCAGGGGATCGATAAATCACGCATCCTGATCAAGCTTGCCTCCACCTGGGAAGGCATCCGCGCGGCGGAAGTGCTGGAGAAAGAGGGGATCAACTGTAACCTGACGCTGCTGTTCTCCTTCGCCCAGGCGCGTGCCTGCGCCGAAGCGGGCGTGTTCCTGATTTCACCGTTTGTCGGACGTATCTACGACTGGTATCAGGCGAAACAGCCGATGGATCCGTATGTGGTGGACGAAGATCCCGGCGTGAAATCGGTGCGTAATATCTACGATTATTACAAGCAGCACCGCTACGAGACCATCGTGATGGGGGCCAGCTTCCGCCGCACCGAGCAGATCCTCGCGCTCGCGGGCTGCGACCGGCTGACCATCTCCCCAGACCTGCTGAAGAAGCTTCAGGAGAGTGAAGAGACGGTGATCCGCAAGCTTGTGCCAACCTCCACCGTTCTGCCAAAACCAAAACCCATGACCGAAGCGGAATTCCGCTGGGAGCACAATCAGGATCCAATGGCCGTGGAAAAACTGGCGGACGGCATCCGTCAGTTCGCCGTCGACCAGCGCAAACTCGAAGATCTTCTCGCCGCCAAACTTTAACCTTGCCACGGAGTGAACTATGTCCCGTAAAGAGCTCGCCAACGCCATTCGCGCCCTCAGCATGGATGCCGTACAAAAAGCCAATTCCGGCCACCCTGGCGCCCCCATGGGGATGGCTGATATCGCCGAAGTGCTGTGGAACGACTTCCTGAAGCACAACCCTACCGATCCGACCTGGTACGACCGCGACCGTTTTATTCTTTCCAACGGGCACGCCTCGATGCTGCTCTACAGCCTGCTGCACCTTTCCGGCTACGATCTGCCGCTTGAGGAATTAAAAAACTTCCGCCAACTGCACTCCAAAACGCCGGGCCACCCGGAGATCGGCTATACGCCGGGCGTTGAAACCACTACCGGCCCGCTGGGCCAGGGGCTGGCGAATGCCGTTGGCCTGGCGATTGCCGAACGTACGCTGGCCGCGCAGTTCAACCAGCCCGACCACGAGATTGTCGATCACTATACCTATGTCTTTATGGGCGACGGCTGTCTGATGGAGGGGATCTCTCACGAGGTCTGTTCTCTGGCGGGCACCCTGGGGCTGGGCAAGCTGATTGGCTTCTACGATCACAACGGTATCTCCATTGACGGGGAAACCGAGGGCTGGTTTACCGACGATACGGCGAAACGCTTTGAAGCCTATCACTGGCACGTAGTGCACGAGATCGACGGTCACGATCCTGAGGCGGTGAAAAAAGCGATTCAGGAAGCGCAGAGCGTGAAGGACAAACCGTCCCTGATCATCTGCCGCACCACCATCGGCTTCGGCTCGCCGAACAAAGCGGGCAAAGAGGAGGCGCACGGCGCGGCGCTGGGTGAAGAGGAAGTGGCGCTGACCCGCCAGAAACTGGGCTGGAAACACCCGGCCTTTGAGATCCCAAAAGAGATCTACAAGGCCTGGGATGCTCGCGAAACAGGTGAAAAAGCGCAGCAGGCCTGGAACGAGAAGTTTGCCGCCTACAAAAAAGCGTATCCGGAGCTGGCGGCTGAGTTTACCCGCCGCATGAGCGGCGGCCTGCCGGAAGACTGGGAAGAGAAAACTCATGCGCTGATTGAGAACCTGCAATCCAACCCGGCGAAAATTGCCACCCGTAAGGCATCACAAAACACCCTGAACGCGATTGGCCCAATCCTGCCCGAACTGCTGGGCGGCTCGGCGGATCTGGCGCCAAGTAACCTCACCATCTGGTCCGGCTCTAAATCCCTGAAGGAGGACATTGCCGGGAACTACATCCACTACGGCGTGCGCGAGTTCGGGATGACCGCCATTGCCAACGGCATCGCCCACCACGGCGGCTTCGTGCCGTACACTGCCACCTTCCTGATGTTTGTCGAATATGCCCGTAACGCGGCGCGTATGGCGGCCCTGATGAAGGCGCGGCAAATCATGGTGTATACCCACGACTCTATCGGGCTGGGTGAAGATGGGCCGACGCACCAGGCGGTAGAGCAGCTGGCAAGCCTGCGCTTAACGCCAAACTTCAGCACCTGGCGTCCTTGCGATCAGGTGGAAGCGGCAGTGGGCTGGAAGCTGGCCGTAGAGCGTCATAACGGACCCACGGCGCTGATCCTGTCGCGCCAGAACCTGGCGCAGATCGAGCGCACGCCGGAGCAGGTGAATAATATCTCCCGCGGCGGGTACATCCTGAAAGACAGCGGCGGTAAGCCAGACGTGATCCTGATCGCCACCGGTTCCGAGGTGGAAATCACAGTAAAAGCGGCGGAGAAACTGACCGCCGAGGGTCACGCGGTGCGCGTGGTTTCCCTGCCTTCAACGGATATCTTTGATGCCCAGGATGAGGCGTACCGCGAATCGGTGCTGCCTTCAAACGTCGCGGCGCGCGTGGCGGTTGAAGCTGGCATTGCCGACTACTGGTACAAATACGTGGGTCTGAAAGGGGCAATTGTCGGGATGCATGGTTACGGTGAATCCGCCCCGGCCGACAAGCTGTTCCCGTATTTCGGCTTTACCGTTGAGAACGTGGTGGAGAAGGCGCTAAGCGTGCTGTAGTGCGATCTGCGTTGCCCGGTGGCGGCTACGCCTTACCGGGCCTACGGTTCTAAAAAGTAGGCCGGGTAAGCGACAGCGCCACCGGGCAAAACCCTACCTTGTGATCCACAGCGTGGGCCAGGCATCTGGCCCATTCCAGTTATCACAGCTTGGCTCTTCCGCGTAGCGTACCAGGCGGAAGCGCTGGCCGTTAAAACGCCAGCGGGTCTGGATCCCACAGTCGCCAATCCCGCGTCCCAGCGCCAGCGTGGTCAGCTCGCGCGTTTTTTCGTCGAAGCTGGCATTCATCAGCTCCATGTCGCTACTCTGGCTGGAAGGGGTAAACGGCAGGCGCAATCTCACGCTCCTGGCCGAAAATGGTTTTTTACGCGACACCAGCCACGCCAGGTCGACGGTGTTGTACGCCCCCGCCTCACAGCTGATGATCATCAGCGCTTTGTCATCGGTCAGCGCGGTCACGCGCACTTCACGCCGGTTCGGATCGAGAGAGCACTGGCTGTGGTTCATGCGCCAGGTACCGTAATCCAGCAGATCGTTGAGTTCGTTATGCGTCAGCGGCGTTGGCGTGGGGTTCACCACCGCCACCTTTTTTAATGCCGGCGCAGGCGGCACGCTCAGCGGTGGACTATCCCCTTTTTTAATCCACGCCGTTTCACTTCCGACGCGTTTTTGCTGGGCATCGATAAACAGCAGCGCCGCTTTCAGACCGGCCAGAGAAATTGTCTGCTTCCCCCCGCGCAGGGTCAGCGCCTGCCCTTCCTGAATGGTTTTCAGAAACGTGGTGATGGTGGCCGTATCGTCTGTTTTAAGATGCCAGGGGGCTAACTGCCAGTGTTGCGACGTGAGTTTAAGCGGCACATTGTCGAGCAGCAGGCGCGGGGCGATGTCAGGCTCTTTCACCGGAGGCGCCGAAAGCCCGCCGAGATCGATGCGCAGGCTGGCGTCCGTTTTTGCCCCCGCACTGCGGCTCAGCGTCATGACCAGACCGCGATGCTCGCCGGTATTGCGCGCTACGCAGAAGTTCTGGTTATTGCAGGTCACCTGCCAGTCTGAAAAAGACTGCTGCGCAGGCGCAGCCCACACCAAAGGCGCGGGAAGCACGCAAATGAAGAAGAGAAGATAAACGCAGTAGCGCATGAACGGCACAGCCCCGGAAACGAATAGGTCAATCTGGGGCGTATCTTCGTGCCCTGGGCGGGCTGGCTCAATCGGATTTATCGGATAGATTTATCTGAAATACAACTTATCGCGCTTCCGCCGCCGCATTCATCCGCCCGCTGGTTTGCAGATACTGCAACAGGATCACCGCTTTACCGTCGCGGATCTCGCCGCGTTTCACCATGTCGACAGCCTGAGCGAAAGGCATTTCCAGCACTTCAATATCTTCATCGTCCACACCACCGCCCCGGTGCGTGCGCTGAGCATCGGTATATTCCGCAATGAAGAAGTGAACCAGCTCGGTAACCCCGCCAGGGGACATAAACAGCTCAAAGACTTTCTGCACCGCACCCACTTCAAAACCCGTCTCCTCAATGGCTTCTTTGCGGATACACACTTCCGGCTCATCGTCATCAAGCAGACCTGCACAGGTTTCAATCAGACGTCCGTCCGCGTTGCCATTGACCCATGTCGCGATGCGAAACTGGCGGATCAGCACCACGCTTTGCTTTTCACGGTTATACAGCAGGATGGTTGCACCATTGCCCCGGTCGTAGACTTCGCGTTTATGGCGAATGACGTCCCCGTTCTTACGGGTGAGATCGTAAGTGATGTTACGCAGGACAAAGTAATTTTCAGAAAGGATTTTGTCTTTAATAACGGTAATGTTCAGGGACATACGGGCTCCACGGCAAAATGAGTCTGTTTATACTACGCCGTGAAGCCCGCTTTGTCGCCCGTCTGCATTAATGCATGTTGCGCGGCGGCACGCCAAGCCAGTCCATGATCCCCTGCGCGGCATGGCGCCCTTCCGCCATCGCGGTGACCACCAGATCCGCACCGCGTACCGCATCACCGCCAGCAAAAATCTGCGGATTCGAGGTCTGGTAGCGATAACGGCTCTCCACGGAGGCCCTGATGCGCCCCCAGTCGTCGGTGTCGACGCCCTGCGCCTGAAGCCACGGCATGGCGTGCGGATTAAAACCAAACGCCATGATCACCGCATCCGCTGGCATGACAAACTCACTGCCCGCCACCGGGACAGGACGCCGCCGCCCCTGCGCATCCGGCTCGCCCAGCCTGGTGCGCAGCATCCGGATACCGTTAACCTTCCCGTCGGTATCCAGCGTGAGCTCAACCGGCTGGACATTAAATTCAAACGCTGCGCCCTCTTCTTTCGCGTTTTTAACCTCTTTCTTTGAGCCCGGCATGTTGGCCTCGTCCCGCCGATAGGCGCAGGTGACTTTCGCCGCGCCATGCCGCAGCGCGGTGCGCACGCAGTCCATCGCCGTATCGCCCCCGCCGAGCACCACCACGTTTAAACCCTGTGTGTCGATAAACGGTTCGTCTGCGGCAGGATCAAGGCCCATCACGTTCCGCGTGTTTGCCACTAAAAACGGCAGCGCGTCGTACACACCCGGCGCGTCTTCGTGAGGGATACCCGCTTTCATGGAACGATAGGTCCCTACGCCGATGAACAGGGCATCGTAGTCGTTTTGCAGTTGGGCCATCGACACGTCTTTTCCCACCTCGCAGTTCAGCTCGAAGCGGATGCCCATCGCGCTGAATATCTCTCTGCGCCGCGCTAACAGGGATTTATCCAGCTTGAAGGCCGGAATACCAAAGGTCAGCAATCCGCCGATTTCCGGATGGCGGTCGTAGACCGTCACGCCGACGCCGCTGCGCACCAGCACGTCGGCGCAGGCCAGCCCTGCCGGACCGGCGCCGATGATGGCGACGCGCTTACCGACCGGCTTAACGTGGCTGACGTCCGGCGTCCAGCCCATCGCCAGCGCCCGATCCGAGATATACCGTTCTATATTACCGATGGTTACTGCCCCTGACGCATCCCGCAGGGTGCAGGCGCCTTCACATAATCGATCCTGTGGGCAGACGCGGCCGGTAATTTCCGGTAAACAGTTAGTCTGGTGAGAAAGCTCAGCCGCACCGACGATATCCCCCGCCCCGATCCGCTCAATCCACTGGGGAATGTGGTTATGCAGCGGGCAGGTCCACTCGCAAATGCTGTGCTCGCCACATTTCAGGCACCGGGATGCCTCTCGCTGCGCCTGTTCCGGGCGAAACGGCAGGTAGATCTCGTTAAAATGGTATGCGCGTGCTTCGGGGCTGAGCTTATCCGGCTCACCGCGCGCCGGGGTGTTTTGCATCTGTTGCCGTTTGGTTTGCGGAGGGACTGACTGAACCGCCTCGCTGTGCCACGGCAGCGCGTCCAGCCTTGCGCTGCGCTGTCGGCGCTGTTTAACCAGCTTATCCAGTACGGCTGGGGTGGCGAGCGTAAGCACCGCCGCCGGGCAGTTTTCCACGCAGGCCGGGCCTTGCGGCCTTTCCAGGCAGAGGTCGCATTTGTGCGCCGAGGCCTTTACGCTGTCGTTTTCCAGCGGGGCGATCAGCATGTCCATCGTGCCAAACGGACAGGCCACCACGCAGGCTTTACAGCCAATGCATTTTTGTTGATTGACCTGTACGCTGTCGTTGTGTTGCGTGATGGCTCCGTTCGGGCAGCTTTGCGCGCAGGGCGCATTTTCACAGTGGTGGCAGGTCACGGGACTTTTTCGCAAGCCAGAAGTAAGGACCGTAATGCGGGGATGAAAATGGCGCTCGCTCAGCGCGTGCTGTTCCCCGTTGTGCGCCATCACACAGGCAACTTCGCAGGCGCGACAACCGATACACTGTTGAGCGTTGGCCATAATAAAACGATTCATAACAACACCTGTTTTTGGTTCAATAACCTTATTCTTTCTATTGCTATCGTATTTACCCACAGCGGCATGGCGACGCAATGTTCAAATGCCCAGGAAGCCGAACTATTTCCAGTGAACCTGTGGCAGATCAATTTAATTCAGGAAGCTGATGAGTGACCGTTAAACGCCCCGTATCGGGAAGCCTGGCTCGGGCTTTCTTTTCGATGATTGTCTTGTCCGTTCTGATCAGCGCCATTGCGCTGGTCACACTCGCCAGCAGCCAGCGCGACGCCGAGGCGATTAACATCGCCGGCTCGCTGCGTATGCAGAGCTACCGCCTGGGCTACGAAATGCAGCGCGCCGGCCCATCGCTGGCAGAGCACCGCGCGGTCTGGCAAAAAACGCTGAGCGCGCCTGCGTTGCAGAAGCTAAACCGCTGGTATGTGCCAGAGGACGTCAAACAGCGTTACCAGCAGTTGCACCTTGGCTGGCAGGAGATGGACACGCGCATCGCCAGCGGCGATACCGGATGGTATCAGAACCACATAGAGGATTTCGTGGGCCGGATAGATGCCTTTGTGCTGGCGCTACAGCACTACACCGAACATAAAATTCAGCTGGTGATTTTCATGTCGCTGACGGGTGGCCTGGGCATCCTGCTGCTGGCGGTGGTGACCCTGCGGCGCATCCGCCGTCAGGTTGTGCTGCCGCTGAATAATCTGGTGGCGGCGAGCGAGCGTATCGAACAGGGGCAATTCGACACTCCCGCGCCGGATACTACGCTTCCCAACGAGCTGGGCCAGCTTTCCCGCGCCTTCAACCATATGTCGGCGGAATTACACACCCTGTACCGTTCACTTGAGCGCTCCGTTGCTGAAAAAACCCGCCACCTGAATGAAGCGCATCAGCAGCTCGAAATGCTGTTTAAATGCTCACAGGCGTTGAATACCGGGCAGATAGACAGCCACTGTTTCCGGCATATTTTGCAGATTGTGCATGACTATACGCAGATGAATTACCTGCAATTGCGCACCAGTGACGACTGGCAGCTTTACGAAGGACAGGAGTCCCCGGGCGAGAAAATGCACAATTTACCGGTGTTAATGCAGGACACCCTGTACGGCGAACTGCGCTGGCAAAGCGCGACCGGGGATGTTCCGCTGCCGCTCATGGAAAGCGTGGCGACGATGCTGGGCCGGGGGCTCTATTTTAATCAGGCGCAGAAACATTATCAGCAGTTGCTGCTGATGGAGGAGCGCGCCACCATCGCGCGCGAGCTGCATGATTCGCTGGCGCAGGTGCTCTCCTATTTGCGTATTCAGCTTACGCTGCTGAAGCATGCCGTGCCCGGCGACAATGCTCCGGCGCAGACCATCATTACGGACTTCTCCCGCGAGCTGAATAATGCCTGGCATCAGCTACGCGAGCTGCTCACCACCTTCCGCCTGACGCTCAATCACGCCAATCTTCCTGCCGCGCTACAGGAGTCTCTCGACGGGTTGCAAAGCCAGACCCGCGCGAAGCTGGTGCTCGACTGCCGTCTCTCATCGCTGGCGCTGGACGCACAAAAACAGGTGCACCTCTTACAGATTGTGCGTGAGGCAGTGCTGAATGCGATTAAACATGCCGACGCCAGCGAGATTGTGGTCAGCTGCGTCACCATCGCGGACGGCACTCACACGGTCACGATCCGCGACAACGGCATTGGTATCGGCGACGCCAGTGAACCGCCGGGGCATTACGGGCTGAATATCATGCGCGAACGCGCGGGACGGCTCGGCGGGACATTACACTTTTCTCAGCCGCCACAGGGCGGGACACAGGTCAGCGTAACGTTCCAGACGCCTGCGGCCCAGGCTGAAAAATAGCGAGAAAGAAGGCGCGCTGAAAAAAGCGCATGATAATTTACATTATCTCCTTTATTTCTCCACGTTTGACCTGGGCCTTACCGCTAAAGTTAGGCGGGCAATAAACAATAATGACGTGCAGCAAAACGAGGTCACACTTTAATGGCGAATTTTTTCATCGATCGCCCCATTTTTGCCTGGGTGCTTGCAATCCTGTTGTGTCTGACGGGTGTCCTGGCGATTACGTCCCTTCCTGTTGAGCAATACCCTGACCTCGCGCCCCCCAACGTGCGTATCACGGCGAACTACCCTGGCGCCTCGGCACAGACGCTGGAAAATACCGTCACCCAGGTTATCGAGCAGAACATGACGGGTCTCGATAACCTGATGTACATGTCCTCACAGAGCAGCGCCACGGGCCAGGCGACGGTAACCCTGAGCTTTACGGCGGGCACGGATCCGGATGAAGCGGTGCAGCAGGTGCAAAACCAGCTGCAATCGGCCCTGCGTAAACTGCCTCAGGCGGTGCAGAACCAGGGGGTGACCGTGCGTAAAACCGGTGACACCAATATTTTGACCATCGCGTTTGTTTCAACCGATGGCTCAATGGATAAGCAGGACATAGCGGACTACGTCGCCAGTAATATTCAGGACCCGCTCAGCCGTATCAACGGCGTGGGTGATATCGACGCCTACGGCTCGCAGTACTCCATGCGTATCTGGCTGGATCCCAACAAGCTGAACAGCGTGCAGATGACCGCCAAAGATGTCACCGACGCTATCGAATCGCAGAACGCCCAGATTGCCGTGGGGCAGCTCGGCGGTACCCCGTCCGTGGATAACCAGGCGCTTAACGCCACCATCAACTCCCAGTCGCTGCTCCAGACACCTGAACAGTTCCGCAATATCACGCTACGCGTGAATCAGGACGGTTCGGAAGTGCGTCTGGGGGATGTCGCCACCGTGGAAATGGGGGCGGAAAAATATGACTACCTGAGCCGCTTCAACGGTAATGCCGCGTCCGGGCTGGGGGTGAAACTGGCCTCCGGCGCCAACGAAATGGCGACCGCGCAGCGGGTGCTAGAGCGTCTGGATGAGCTGTCGCATTTCTTCCCGCACGGACTGGAGTACAAAGTCGCCTACGAAACCACCTCGTTCGTAAAGGCCTCCATCGAAGATGTGGTGAAAACCCTGCTCGAAGCTATCGCGCTGGTGTTCCTCGTGATGTACCTGTTCCTGCAAAACTTCCGCGCTACGCTGATCCCCACTATTGCGGTGCCGGTGGTGCTGCTGGGTACCTTTGCGGTGCTGTATGCCTTCGGTTACAGCATCAACACTCTGACCATGTTCGCCATGGTGCTGGCCATCGGTCTGCTGGTGGATGATGCCATCGTGGTGGTGGAAAACGTTGAGCGCATCATGAGCGAGGAAGGGCTTTCGCCCCGCGAGGCCACGCGCAAATCGATGGGACAGATTCAGGGCGCGCTGGTCGGTATCGCCATGGTGCTGTCGGCGGTATTTATCCCGATGGCGTTTTTTGGCGGCACCACGGGCGCGATTTATCGCCAGTTCTCGATCACCATCGTCTCTGCAATGGTGCTCTCCGTACTGGTGGCGATGATCCTTACCCCTGCCCTGTGCGCGACGCTGCTGAAACCGCTGCATAAGGGCGAACACCACGGTCAAAAAGGCTTCTTCGGCTGGTTTAACCGCATGTTTAACCGCAATGCGGCGCGCTATGAAGCGGGCGTGGGTAAAGTACTGCACCGCAGCGTGCGCTGGATGGTGGTTTATGTCCTGCTGCTCGGCGGCATGGTCTTCCTGTTCCTGCGGCTGCCAACCTCGTTCCTGCCGCTGGAAGATCGCGGCATGTTTATCACCTCCGTACAGTTACCCAGCGGCTCGACCCAGCAGCAGACCCTGAAAGTGGTGCAGAAGGTTGAGAACTACTTCCATACTCAGGAGAAAGATAACGTGGTCTCCGTCTTCTCCACCGTCGGCTCTGGCCCTGGCGGTAACGGGCAGAACGTGGCGCGTATGTTTGTGCGCCTGAAAGACTGGGACCAGCGCGACAGCGATACCGGCTCCTCCTTTGCCATCATTGAGCGTGCAACCAAAGCGTTCAACAAAATCAAGGAAGCGCGCGTTTTCGCCAGCAGCCCGCCCGCCATCAGCGGCCTGGGCAGCTCAGCCGGGTTTGATATGGAGCTTCAGGATCACGCGGGTGCCGGGCATGACGCGTTGATGGCTGCTCGCGACAAGCTGCTGGAGCTGGCCGGGAAAGATCCGCAGCTTACCCGCGTTCGTCATAACGGTCTGGATGACAGCCCTCAGCTACAGGTGGATATTGACCAGCGTAAAGCGCAGGCGCTGGGCGTCTCCATCGACGACATTAACGACACCCTGCAAACGGCATGGGGCTCAAGCTACGTGAATGACTTTATGGATCGCGGCCGCGTGAAGAAGGTCTACGTTCAGTCTGCCGCCAAATACCGCATGCTGCCGGACGATATCAACCGCTGGTATGTGCGCAATAACACCGGCGGCATGGTGCCGTTCTCGGCGTTTGCGACGTCACGCTGGGAGACCGGTTCACCGCGTCTGGAGCGTTACAACGGCTATTCGGCGCTGGAGATTGTCGGTGAAGCCGCGCCGGGCGTCAGTACCGGCACCGCAATGGATATAATGGAAAAACTGGTTCAGCAGTTACCGACCGGCTTTGGCCTGGAGTGGACGGCGATGTCCTACCAGGAACGGCTTTCCGGCGCTCAGGCGCCTGCCTTGTATGCCCTTTCGCTGCTGGTGGTGTTCCTCTGTCTGGCGGCGCTGTATGAAAGCTGGTCAGTGCCGTTCTCGGTGATGCTGGTGGTGCCTCTCGGGGTCATCGGCGCGCTGCTGGCAACCTGGATGCGCGGCCTGGAAAATGATGTCTATTTCCAGGTCGGACTCCTCACCGTAATCGGATTGTCGGCGAAAAACGCCATTCTGATCGTCGAATTTGCCAATGAGATGAATGCCAAAGGTCACGAACTGATGGCCGCCACGCTGCACGCCTGTCGTCAGCGCCTGCGTCCGATCCTGATGACCTCTCTGGCGTTTGTGTTTGGCGTCCTGCCGATGGCCACCAGCTCCGGCGCAGGCTCCAGCAGCCAGCACGCGGTGGGAACGGGCGTTATGGGGGGAATGATTTCGGCGACGATTCTGGCTATCTATTTCGTACCGCTGTTCTTTGTGCTGGTACGCCGTCGTTTCCCGCTGAAGGATAAGCCGGAATAACACGTTGAAATAAAAAAGGCGGCTTTACAGGCCGCCTTTTTATTGTGTGATTCTTTCACACTATGGTTATTTTAGTTAATTAAGTGCTCTTGCATTTCTTACCGGAAATTCATTTACGAAGCATGCCTTCGATAAAATCTTTCCAGTTCCCCAGTTCACGTTCAATCATAACAACCTCTCTTATTATTATGCGCATTCTACGAAAACGTATCATCATTGTGAAGCCACTTTAACCGATTGCTGTGATTGAGCCCCGCTGTGCTGGTAGGTTTAGGATCACTATGAGCGTTGTCGGGTAAATTTTATGTGACCTACAGCAATATTTTGAAATAGTAGGAAAAATGACAGCATTTTTAATTTCCCCCTGAGTTTATTGGCAATTTAAACAGGGTGGACAACTATGCTTAAAAGATGAAAGACTATTCAGCTTACAGCTGTTCGTTGAATTATGGAGAATTGTAAATCCCGAAAAATTCCGAATGTGTTATATTCCACTTAAGGATATATCTTCGAAAATATTGAACATTTAATCCACAAAAGAACAAAAGGATTCACTATGGTTGTGATGTACGGCATTAAGAATTGCGACACGATTAAAAAAGCCCGCCGCTGGCTGGAAGCACACAACATCGACTATCGCTTCCACGATTACCGTGCCGACGGGCTTGACCCCGCGTTTCTCCATTCCGCCATCAACGAACTGGGGTGGGAAGCGCTACTGAATACCCGCGGGACCACCTGGCGAAAACTGGATGAATCTCTCCGGGCCACGATCAACGACGCCGACAGCGCAGCCAAACTGATGCTTGAAATGCCGGCAATCATCAAACGCCCATTGCTCTGCAAGCCAGGTCAGCCTATGCTGCTGGGTTTCAGTGAAACCCTTTATTCAGATTTATTCGTTGAGGTGTAGTCTATGTCATGCCCGGTCATTGAGCTGACTCAGCAGCTTATTCGCCGTCCTTCCCTTAGCCCGGACGACGCAGGTTGTCAGGCATTAATGATTGAGCGCCTGCGTGCCATCGGTTTTACCGTGGAGCACATGGATTTTGGCGATACGCAGAACTTCTGGGCATGGCGCGGTCAGGGAGAGACGCTGGCGTTTGCCGGACATACTGACGTAGTTCCCGCAGGCGACGCAGACCGCTGGATCAACCCGCCTTTTGAGCCGACCATCCGCGACGGCATGCTTTTCGGACGCGGCGCTGCGGACATGAAAGGTTCTCTGGCTGCGATGGTCGTGGCGGCAGAGCGTTTCGTCGCCCAGCATCCGAACCATAAAAACCGTCTTGCGTTTTTGATTACCTCCGATGAAGAAGCCAGCGCCCACAACGGCACCGTGAAGGTCGTTGAGGCCCTGATGGCGCGCAATGAACGTCTGGACTACTGTCTGGTGGGCGAACCGTCCAGCACCGAAGTGGTGGGCGATGTGGTGAAAAATGGCCGCCGTGGATCCCTGACCTGTAATTTGACTATTCATGGCGTGCAGGGCCACGTTGCCTATCCGCACCTGGCGGATAACCCGGTACACCGCGCCGCGCCGATGCTGAACGAACTGGTAGGCATTGAATGGGATAAAGGCAACGAATTTTTCCCGCCAACCAGCATGCAGATAGCCAACATCAAGGCCGGCACCGGCAGCAACAACGTCATTCCCGGCGATCTCTTCGTCCAGTTTAACTTCCGCTTCAGCACCGAACTGACCGACGAGATGATCAAAGCGCGCGTGATTGCGCTGCTCGAGAAATATCAGCTGCGCTATACCCTCGACTGGTGGCTGTCTGGCCAGCCGTTCCTGACGCAGCGCGGTAAACTGGTGGATGCGGTGGTGAACGCCATTGCGCACTATAATGAAATTAAGCCACAACTGCTGACAACGGGCGGCACGTCTGACGGACGCTTTATCGCCCGCATGGGCGCACAGGTTGTCGAACTGGGTCCGGTTAACGCGACGATTCACAAAATCAATGAATGCGTGAACGCTGCCGATTTACAACTGCTGGCCCGCATGTATCAACGTATTATGGAGCAGCTCGTCGCCTGACGGGTGCTTAAAGAGGATTAGCGAATGGACTGGCTTTCAAAGTACTGGTGGATTCTGGTGTTGGTATTTCTGGTAGGCGTGCTGCTTAACGTGATTAAAGATCTCAAGCGCGTTGACCACAAAAAGTTCCTTGCCAACAAACCGGATCTTCCGCCGCACCGTGATTTTAACGACAAGTGGGACGATGAAGACGACTGGCCGAAGAAGGACCAGAAGAAGTAATCGCTCTGTTTCCCCTCTCCCTAAAGAGAGGGGGACACCTCACATAAACTCGACGATATCATCGTCATTCGGCTTACCGCCGCTGAGCGCTTCATCAAAGTAGTGCTTCGGTACGGTATAACGCAGATGATCGAGCGCGAACTGCATGCTGCGATCGTCAATGGCATGCCCCAGATCGTCTACGATATCCAGCGTCACATCTCCGCCCTCGCGCATCAGCGTCTCCTGGGCAGTAACCGCATGCGAAAGCTCAATTACCCGGTCTTCCCCTCCATGAATGAGATGGATCGTGGTCTGCGTGGTCGCGCTTTGCGGTAACGTCGCAAAACGCCCGTTAAAGGCAATCACGCGGGACACCAGTCCGGGCTGCGCTTTTACGCTTTCCAGCGACATGATTGAGCCCTGAGAGAAGCCAATCAGCGCCGTTGCGTCGGCGCCTACGCCGCTCTGCTGCTGCCAGTAACGCACGGTATCGATAAAGGCTGGCATAGCGGCATCAATACGCGCCTGACGATTCTCCTCCGTCACGCCCTCGACGGAAAACCACTGCCGCCCGTCCGGACCGCACGGCTCCACGCCGCCAATGCTGACGATCAGCGCGTGTGGGAAAACGGGTGCAAACCAGCTGCCAATTTGTCCCATATTGACGGCATTGTTGCCCACGCCATGAAACAGAAGCAGGAGCTGTTTAGCAGGTGTACCCGGGCTTTGCACAACAAAATGGTCATGTTTCATGGCGATCTCCTTAATTGATAAGCAGGATTTTACGCCTCTGCGGGGTAATGACCATGCCACTTTACTGAAGAACTCATTGAAAAAATTGCCATTGCAAAATGTCGGCTTTCAGCTGCTGGCTACGGGAGTAATCAAGCCTTTCAAGCGCGTGAGCGGTTTCCTCGCGTAGCTTCGCCAGCAACGCTTTGCGCCCGAAATCGTGCGTATTCCCTTCCATTTTCCCCCGCAGCGCCGGAAGTGGCATGTCCACGGCTAACAACAACCGCGTCAGCGCCGCAACCGAAGTTGAAAACGCCCGGTGAGCAAAGGCAAACCCCGCCAGCTCCAGCCAGTCGTCACTATTAAGGGTAGCTTCCCATGCATCCGTCACCGGGATCTTTTCGCCATTCCAGGCCGACAGGACGCGCATATCACGACATAACCGCTGATGCGCCTGTTCGCAGAGCTGATGCCCCGCCTCGCTCAGCGGCAGCAATGCCATCGCCGTATAGCACCCGCTGCTGGCTTCCCGGTGGCTGCCCATTCGCACCAGCACAAACCCGCACTGCCGCCAGAAACGCCACAGCTCGTCGGTATAGCCAAAGCTGACCGAGAGATAATCTTCTCCGCTGGCACTGCGGATCAGCCGCTGGCCGATGCCTTCCCGCTGGCGATGGGGATGAACCGCAATGCGGCTGACGCGTCGGCCTTTCAGCGTCGCCGCGAGCGGCGAGCCGCCGTGCGCTGCCAGCGACTGCGCCACCAGATTTCCACGCGGCCGACGAAAGCCCGCCCAGACTGCGCGGCTAAGTTCAGGGGGTAATCCCCCCTCCTCCACCAGCCAGAGCGCGCCCGCGATCTCCGCGCCCGCCTGAGCAACAGCAAAGTGCTGGCCGGGGGCGTCCATCATCCGGCGTAAATCGAGGGGTGACGTCCGGTAGTGCGCGGCACACAGCAGTTCATACACGCCTGCCCCGCGCGCCGGATCGCTCTCCCACATCCCGGGCTCCAGCGACGTTAAACGTACCTCGCCTTCCGGTTTGCGATCGATAAGCGCATCGTCGAACAGCAGCGCGTTCGCCACTATCCGCTCAAGGGGACATCCGGCAGCCCAGCGAACAGGCGTGGATAAGGTATAACGCCGCAGCCCGCTGAACCGGGCGCAGAACTTCAGCAGGAATCCCCTGCCCGTGCCTTCATAACCCTGCACCGTGGTGGTCAGCAACACGCGGGGAAAGCGCGACGCCAGCTTCTCCAGCAGCGGGCCGGGGATGGCGGCCGCCTCATCGACAATCAGCCAGTCAGCTTCTGTTGTGGAGGCCAGCAGCGCATCCGGGGCCATAAAGTGAAAATGTTCCCCGGCGAAACGCGCGATGACATCCGTCGCCCCTTTTGCCGGTGCCGTCACGACTGCACTCCCCTGAATGCCGTTGAGCAACATGCCCGCCAGGGCGGACTTTCCGCGTCCGCGCGGTGCCGTCACGGCGGCCACGCCCGCAGGCATGGTCAGAAGAGCGTCGAGGATCTCAGCTTGCTCGCGCTGCGGTTCACCGCTGGCAGGCTGCCAGGCGGGTAAATCTGACGTAACGGGAAGGCACAGAGGACGATGTTGATGCCAGACGATGGCATCTGAATCGGCGGCAAGCGTCCGGCAAAAGTGGTGAACAAAGTGCGGGGTGGCGATCGGCTCGGCGCTGTCGCTCCAGCGTAGAGAATCCGCGTCGGGCCTGTTAGCCCAGACGGAGAACGGCGGCACCAGCAGCATCAGAAGGCTTCCGGCGCGCAGGGTCCCGCTGAGGGCGGCGAAGGCCGAGACGTCAAACCCGCGACGCGCGTCAAAAACGGCGTGCAGGTATTCACGTCCCAGCAGGCCGCTGATGGTCTTAGAGGGGTTTTCCTCCAGCCACAGCCAGTCTCCTGGTAACGTATCGCGCAGAATGGTCGCCTGGCTCAACGTCCGCGCTTCATCGCCGCTGAGCACCACCAGCCGGCGGTGCCCGGTACGCTGAAGCTGGTTGACCAGCTGTTCAAACCCCAACATCACATAGCTTTGCCGAAGGTATTACACTGCGACGGGTTGCCGCTGTCGAAGCCACGCTTAAACCAACTGTAGCGCTGCTCTGAGGTGCCATGGGTAAAGCTGTCCGGCACAACGCGCCCCTGGCTCTGCTGCTGCAAGCGATCGTCACCAATCGCCTGTGCGGCATTCAGGGCCTCTTCCAGATCGCCTGTTTCCAGCACGCCCTGCTGCTGCATGCTGTGTCCCCAGACGCCAGCGAAGCAGTCGGCCTGAAGCTCCATGCGTACGGACAGACGATTCACCTCCGCCTGAGAAGCATTCTGCTGCATCTGACGCACTTTAGGCTCAATGCCGAGGAGCTTCTGCACGTGGTGGCCGACTTCATGCGCGATCACGTAGCCCTGGGCAAAATCGCCGTCGGCGCCCAGCTTGCTTTTCATGTCGTCATAGAAGGAGAGATCGATATAGACGGTGCTGTCCGCCGGGCAGTAGAACGGCCCCATAACGGACTGCCCGGTGCCGCAGCCGGTGCGGGTTGCGCCCCGGTACATCACCAGTTTTGGCGGCTGATAAGTCCGCCCCATTTTCTCGAACTGCTGACCCCAGGTATCTTCGGTCGTCGCGAGAATAACGGAAGTAAATTTCGCCGCTTCATCTTCATTCGGGCTGATGGAGCGCTGAGAATACTGCTGCTGTTGCCCGGTTTCACCGGTCATCAAACCGGTCAGGTCGACGCCGTAGTAGCCCGCCACCAGCACAACGACCAGCAGAATAATGCCGCCCTTGCCGCTGGGTAACCGGAAACCTGGCCCGCCCATAGACGGACCACCGCCACCACTGCTGCGTCTGTCTTCTACGTTGTCACTTTCACGACGCCCTTGCCAGCGCATAAACACCTCGAACTATTCCATTTATAATAGCTATGATCGTAGGCGGTTAATGAAAGGATTACCATAGTAAACAAGGATAAGACGCCAAAGGATGCCAACATCCTTTGGCAAATGCGCAGTTTAGTCGAGCTTAACGCCTAAACGGTGAGCAACCGCTTCGTACGCTTCGACCACGCCACCCAGACTCTGGCGGAAACGGTCTTTGTCCATTTTATCCAGCGTCTCTTTGTCCCACAGGCGGCTGCCGTCCGGCGAGAATTCGTCGCCCAGCACCACTTCGCCCTTGTACAGACCGAACTCCAGCTTGAAGTCGACCAGGATCAGGCCCGCGTCATCAAACAGTTTTTTCAGCACGTCGTTGGCTTTGTAGGTCAGTTCCTGCATGCGCGCCAGGTTCTCTTTGCTTACCCAGCCGAAGGTTTCGCAGTAGGATTCGTTGACCATCGGGTCGTGCATGGCGTCGTTTTTCAGGAACAGATCGAACAGCGGTGGATTCAGTTCGATACCCTCTTCAATGCCCAGACGCTTCACCAGGGAGCCTGCGGCACGGTTACGGATCACGCACTCAACCGGCACCATATCCAGTTTTTTTACCAGACATTCCGTATCGGACAGCAACGCTTCCATCTGAGTCGGGATACCGGCTTCGGCCAGTTTGGTCATAATGAAGTGGTTGAACTTGTTGTTCACCATGCCCTTACGATCGAACTGCTCAATGCGTGCGCCGTCTCCTGCTGACGTATCATTGCGGAATTCGAGCACCAACAGATCCGGGTTTTCCGTGCTGTATACGGTTTTCGCTTTGCCACGATACAACTCAGCTTGCTTCTGCATCTTCATTACTCCTGGTGTGATGATTTGTATTCAAAACTGGCCATATTATGCCACGCACACGTTTGCGTAGCACGAAAATAAAAAGGGCTGGATTAACCAGCCCTCACTATTATTTGCTGAATGCGGCCTGGAAGGCAGCGACCAGCGCATCGTTCTGCGCCTGGGTCAGCGTGTGTCCTTTCGGATCGATAAATTGCAGGCTGCTGCGGTTATCGAGGTCGCCAACCTGGATTTTGTAGTCACCGGAAGGCAGCTGTGGATCGCTTGCCCCCAGCTCCTGCCAGGCGCTATCAGACAGCGGCTTATAGGTCGCTGTGATGCTGCCCGTTGAACGGGTGCTGTCGGTCACCTTCATGCCCACTTTTTCAAGCGTTGCTGGCAGGCGCTGCCAGGTCTGGTTAAACGGCGCACGCACCACCAGCATTGGCAGGCCGGTATCGTCTGCACCGCTCTGCACATCAAACGTTGAACCGTTACGGTTCTGCGCGGCGTTTGCGGCATCGGTAGCGTTCTTATCCAGACCAGCGGCAATCACGTTCAGCATTTCAGTGCTGTAGCGCTGCATGGCGGCCGGATCGGCAACCGGTTTACCTGCCTGCTCAAGATTCAACAGCTTGACGGTAACCGCCTGCTGATAACCCTGCGGCTTAACGGAGACTTGATAACGACCACGATACTGCTGGTCTTCATCGAGACGGTTCCACTCAATCCAGTCGGTGGTTAAGGTCTGGCTGGCGTCGTCGCGTTTATCAATCGTATAGTTTTTCGACTGAATAACGCTCACAACCTGCGGCCACAGCGTGGCACCGCGTGCGCTTTCCACCAGCAGAGAGGCCGTATCACCGGTAAACTGCGTGCGCGCGCCACTCACCAGCGCCAGAGGCTGAGCCGGCGGACGAATATCAAGCGCTTTACCCACCAGGCCACTGCCGTTGGTAACCGGAATATTATAATCACCGTTCTGGATCGGCAGGATCATGCCGGCAGGCGCGTGAAGTTCAGCAAGCGGCGGCGCATCCAGATAGGATTCATCACCGCTCACCTGGCGCTTGTAGCGCGAGTCTGAACTACAGGCAGCGAGGAGCATAACAAGCGAAACACCCGCAACCTTCGCCAGGCGCGACTTCTGTACTGAATAAGCCATCAAATCTCCCTAAACTTTACAGCAAACCGGCATGCTTCAGCGCGCCAGCGACAATTTCACGACCGTGGTCGGTAATCGGTGTCATTGGCAGACGCAGCGTGTCGGTTGCTACAAGCCCCAACTCCTTACATGCCCATTTCACTGGGATCGGATTGGGTTCGACAAATAATTTATTGTGCAACGGCATCAGACGCTGATTAATCACGCGAGCTTCATCAAAGTGACCGGCTGCGGCCAGTTTGCACATGTCAGCCATATCACGCGCCGCCACGTTCGCCGTAACGGAAATCACGCCATTACCACCGAGCTGCATAAAGTCCAGCGCTGTCGCATCATCACCGCTCAACAGGATAAAGTCGTCTGAAACCAGCTCTTTGATCTGATGAACGCGGCTTAAGTTCCCTGTCGCCTCTTTAATCCCGATAATATTTTTTACTTTCGAGAGACGGCCAACGGTTTCCGGCAGCATATCGCAACCGGTACGGGACGGCACATTATACAGAATTTGTGGCAAGTCAGTATGTTCAGCGATGGCTTTGAAATGCTGGAACAAACCTTCCTGAGTAGGACGGTTGTAATAAGGGGTCACCGTCAGGCAGCCGACAATGCCGCTGTCGTTAAAACGCTGAGTCAGGCTAATCGCTTCTGCCGTTGCGTTTGCGCCCGTCCCCGCGATGACCGGAATACGCCCGTCCGCCAGTTCCAGGGTCAGCATCACAACGTCGCCGTGCTCTTCGTGGCTCAGCGTAGCGGATTCACCGGTAGTCCCTACCGAAACGATCGCCGAGGTTCCATTGGCGACATGGTAATCAATGAGCTTCTTCATGCTTGACCGGCAGACATTACCTTTTTCATCCATCGGTGTAACAAGCGCGACAATACTTCCCGTGAACATGAGCCATCCTCTGTGCGAACAAGAGCCTCAATGTTACGTTTGGAACTGTAATAAAAGCAAGCGACCTGAGGCTCTCAGGCGGTTGTATGCATGTTTTTTTTATGCTTTCCTTAGGAAGACTTAACCACGCAAAGGAAGAACAGGTTTGACAACCTCATCACAACATTACCTGGTTATCACTGCGCTGGGTGCTGACAGGCCGGGTATCGTGAATACCATCACTCGCCACGTGAGCAGCTGCGGCTGCAACATCGAAGATAGCCGGCTGGCTATGCTTGGCGAAGAGTTCACGTTCATCATGCTGCTTTCCGGAACATGGAATGCCATTACCCTCATCGAATCTACCCTGCCGCTGAAAGGCGCAGAGCTGGATTTACTGATTGTGATGAAGCGCACCACCGCGCGCCCGCGTCCGGCTCTGCCTGCCACGGTCTGGGTACAGGTTGAAGTGCCTGATTCACCTCATCTGATTGAACGTTTTACGGCGCTGTTTGACAGCCATCAGATGAACATTGCCGAACTGGTTTCCCGCACGCAGCCGGGCGATGAAAACGCAATCCCGACGCTGTTTATTCAAATTACCGCACACAGCCCTGCCTCGCAGGATGCGTCAAATATCGAGCAAGCGTTCAAAGCCCTCTGTACAGAATTACATGCGCAAGGCAGTATAAGCGTCGTCGATTATTCGCAGCACGAACAGGATGGAGTTGAGTAATGAACCCACTGAAAGCCGGTGATATCGCACCGAAATTTAGCTTACCGGATCAAGACGGCGAGCAAGTAAATTTGACCGACTTCCAGGGACAGCGTGTTCTGGTCTATTTCTACCCGAAAGCCATGACCCCGGGCTGTACCGTACAGGCCTGCGGTCTACGCGACAACATGGATGAGTTGAAGAAGGTCGGTGTGGAAGTGCTGGGCATCAGCACCGATAAGCCAGAGAAGCTGTCACGCTTTGCGGAAAAAGAGCTGCTGAACTTCACGCTGCTTTCCGATGAAGACCACCAGGTTTGCGAGCAGTTTGGCGTCTGGGGTGAGAAGTCCTTTATGGGCAAAACGTACGACGGTATTCACCGCATCAGTTTCCTGATTGACGCTGACGGTAAAGTTGAGCACGTGTTTGATGATTTCAAAACCAGCAACCACCACGACGTGGTGTTGAAGTGGCTGAAAGAGAACGCGTGATCATTTTAGTGCCGGGTGGCGCTGCGCTTACCCGGGCTACAAGGTAAATGCAAAACGGTAGCATGCGCTACCGTTTTTAGTGTTTGCCCCCTCTCCCCGCGGGAGAGGGTTGGGGTGAGGGCATCAGCCCGCACTAAATCTACTTCTCTTCCACCGCTGGCACGTCCGGCCACGCGTGGACCACGGCTTTAATCAGCGTCGCCAGCGGAATGGCGAAGAATACCCCCCAGAATCCCCACAGCCCGCCGAAAATCACCACTGACAGGATAATCACCAGCGGATGCAGGTTAACTGCTTCTGAGAACAGCACCGGTACCAGCAGGTTCCCGTCCAGTCCCTGAATAATCAGGTATACGGCGAAACAACTCCAGAACTCCGTACCCAGACCAAACTGGAACAGCGCCACACCGACTACCGGAATGGTCACCACAAACGCGCCGATATACGGGATCAGAACCGAGAATCCGACCAGCACCGCCAGCAGCAGCGAGTAGTTCAGTCCGAAGATCACGAAGCCAATCCAGGTCGCCACGCCCACCACAATCATCTCCAGCACTTTGCCGCGAATGTAGTTGGTGATCTGCTGGTTCATCTCCTGCCAGACCTGACCGGCGAGACCGCGATTGCGCGGCAGCACGCGGCGCACCGCGTTCAGCATCTGCTCTTTATCTTTGACCAGGAAGAACACCATTAGCGGCACGAGAACAAGGTAAACCGCCAGCGTCAGCAGGCCTACCAGCGAGGCCAGAGAGTATTTCACCACCGAGTCACCCATGGTCATGATGCGGGCGCGCATGTTTTCGGCCATCGCATCGATGATCCCGGCGTCCATCAGCGCAGGATAGCGGCGCGGCAGCGTGGCGGCAAAATCAGACAGTTTATTCAGCATGCCGGGCATATCGCGGATCAAGTAGATCCCCTGTTGCCAGGCGATGGGCATCACCACGAAGGACATCAGCAGCAGAATGCCGACAAACAGCACCAGAACAATGCTGGTCGCCCAGCGGCGGGAACAGCCGATATGTTCCAGACGCGCGGTGGGCCACTCCAGCAGATACGCCAGCACAATCGCCACCAGTAGCGGCGCCAGCAGGCCACTAAAGAAGAACAGGATACCGAATCCGGCAACCAGAATGACCAGCAAAGCAATGGCTTCCGGGTCGCTAAACCGACGCCGATACCACTGCATTAACATTTCGAGCATACAACCCTTCCCTGAATCGAATGGCGGGAGTGAGACGGTGAATTGTATCTAACTGTCACAAAAAAGACTTTCCTTTTTGTTTCACTGTCAGGTTTCGCAAAACCCTGATGAATGGGATTTTCTTCATCTCTTAACACAGCTACACTCGCAGAGCAGCGGAGATGAACGTTATGCGGGTTCATCGGTCAAATTAGCACATCCAACATACAGGACAGTGGTTATGTTCAGGCAGTTGAGAAAAACACTGGTTGCGACACTGATTGCCGCCGTGACGGTGGGTCAGGTGTTGCCCGCTTTCGCTGACTCGTCCGATTCATTGCCGGACATGGGCACCACGGCAGGAAGCACGCTCTCCATCGGGCAGGAGATGCAGATGGGTGATTATTACGTACGCCAGCTGCGCGGCAGTGCTCCGCTGATTAACGACCCATTGCTGGTGCAATACATTAACGGTCTGGGGATGCGTCTGGTGGCGCACGCCGACTCGGTAAAAACGCCCTTCCACTTCTATTTAATCAATAACGACGAAATCAACGCCTTCGCCTTCTTTGGCGGGAACGTGGTGCTGCATTCGGCGTTGTTCCGTTATTCCGATAACGAAAGCCAGCTGGCGTCCGTCATGGCGCACGAAATTTCGCACGTCACCCAGCGCCATCTGGCGCGTGCGATGGAAGATCAGAAGCGTAACGCCCCGCTAACCTGGGTGGGCGCGCTGGGCTCTATTCTGCTGGCGATGGCAAGCCCGCAGGCCGGGATGGCGGCACTTACCGGGACGCTGGCGGGGACGCGTCAGGGGATGATCAGCTTTACCCAGCAGAACGAGCAGGAAGCAGACCGCATCGGCATTCAGGTTTTACAGCGTTCCGGCTTTGACCCGCAGGCCATGCCGAGCTTCCTGGAAAAGCTGCTCGACCAGGCACGCTACTCGTCGCGCCCGCCTGAAATTCTGTTGACCCACCCGCTGCCGGAAAGCCGCCTCTCGGATGCGCGTAACCGAGCCAACCAGATGCGTCCGGTCGTGGTGCAGTCTTCGCAGGATTTCTACATGGCCAAAGTGAGAACGCTTGGCATGTACAACTCCGGACGTAATCAGCTCACCAGCGATCTGCTGGACGCGCTGGCGAAAGGCAACGTGCGCGAGAAAAACGCGGCGCAGTATGGTCAGGCGCTCCAGGCGATGGAGGCCAGCAAATACGATGAAGCGCGAAAAGCGCTACAGCCGCTGCTGGCGGCGGCGCCTGACAATCCGTGGTATCTCGACCTCGCCACCGATATCGATCTGGGGCAGAAAAAAGCGACCGATGCGATTAATCGCCTGAAAGGGGCGAAAGATCTTCGTAACAATCCGGTATTGCAGCTTAACCTGGCGAACGCCTACCTACAGGGCGGCCAGCCCGGCGAGGCGGTGACCATTCTGAACCGCTACACCTTTAACAATAAAGACGACCAGAACGGCTGGGAGCTGCTCGCCCAGGCCCAGGGGCAACTGGGTAATCGCGATCAGGAGCTGGCTGCGCGTGCGGAAGGTCTGGCGCTGGCGGGTCGTCTCGATCAGGCCATTTCCCTGCTGAGCAGCGCCAGCTCGCAGGTGAAGCTTGGCAGCCTGCAACAGGCCCGCTACGATGCGCGAATCGACCAGCTGCGCGGCCTGCAACAACGCTTTAAGCCGTACGAGAAGATGTAATAAAGGAGAAGTCATGACAGACGCGGTAAAAATTTACCATAACCCTCGCTGCTCCAAGAGTCGAGACACCCTCAGCCTGCTGAAGTCTAACGGCATCGAACCGGAAGTGGTGCTGTACCTGGAGACGCCGCCGGACGCGCAGACTATCCGCCAGCTGCTGAAGATGCTGAACATGGGCAGCGCACGCGACCTGATGCGTCAGAAAGAAGATCTGTATAAGTCGCTCAATCTGAACGATACCAGTCTCACTGAAGATCGGCTGATTCAGGCGATGGTCGACAATCCAAAGCTGATTGAGCGCCCGATTGTAGTGGCAAATGGCAAGGCGCGTATCGGCCGTCCGCCGGAAGACGTGCTCGAGATCGTCTAATCGTTACGCCGCAGCGCTTCCAGAAACGCCTGCGGCGTACGCTCTCCCAGCTTTTTCTGCGCTTTTCCCCGGTTGTAAAACTCACACAGTTGGATCAACAGCTCTCCCATCGGTTCACTGTTCACCCGCGGAATGATTTCGCGTAACGGCACGGTGACCTGAAGAGCGAGATAATACTGTGAATGCACTTTTACGGTGACGTTATGCTCTGGCAAGTTCACTTCCAGCCCAAAAGTCTCAACAGATTGAATATCAGCCGGACAGGCAGCCAGCACCTCGTTCGTCCAGCGGGTCAGCAACTGCGGCGATACGCCAGCATAAAGCCGGGCGTAACACCAGCCGCTGACGGGTTCACGCGCCCAGAGCAGGTGTTGCTCGCCACCGTCGTCCATATGTAGCGACAGCGGCTGATGATGCAGGAGTAGCTTCTGCGGCATGATCCCGGCCTTCAGCGCCTTTTTGCCCTGCAACGACGCCCCCTTTTGTTTTAGCGAGGCTGGTTTGAGGTAGCGGTTCAGGGTCGCGCGGGAAACGGCGATCCCGAGTCCGTCATTCACCAGCAGCAGCAGTTCATCCAGCGGTGCCCCTGTGATATCCCGCAGGGCATTTATCAGTGCCGCCTGCTCTTGTCTCAGCGCTTTGTGTATCACTTTTGGCGTTGTGTGGTTATCCGAAACCTGGTCGCGGTTGCGCCAGCGCCTGACGGTGGTGACCGAGATCCCCAGCTCAACGGCAAGCTCTCTGTCGCTTTTATCTGACTGCTGAAGATAGCGACGGATACGCGGCGTAGTGGTGGCGTTGGCATGCAGTTTGATTTCCATCGCGTCTCTCCGGAACTAATCTTATGAGATTTATATCAGAGCGGCGAATGCTTTGTGACCGATTTCACCTTTCGCTCGCCACGCTTCACTGATAATCCACAGACATAACATAAACAACACCTCTCAATCTTGTACGGAGTTCACAATGAACAATGTTCTGGGATTTCTTGAAGCAAAACTGATGCCGCTGGCGGCGAAAACGGCCCAGCAGCGTCATCTTGGGGCCATTCGCGGCGCCTACGTGTCATTCATGCCGTTTATTATCGTCGGCTCCATTCTGCTGGTGATCTCCTCCTTCCCGAATCAGGCCTATCAGCAGTTTATGTCTCAGGCCTTTGGTGAGAGCTGGAGTGCAATTATAGAGATCCCGTTTAACGCGGTGTTCTCAACCATGTCGCTGTTTATCAGCTTCCTTGTGGCCTACCGCCTGGCTGAGCATTATGGCGAGGACCGCATCTCCTGCGGCATCCTGGCGCTGGTCGCGTTTCTGATCCTGACGCCTTTTATCAAAGTGGCGGAAAACGGCGGCATTACCGTGATGCCGGTGGAGTGGATTGGCAGCAAAGGGCTGTTCGTGGCGATGATCGGTTCCCTGCTGTGGACGGAACTGTTCTGCTGGCTGAAGCGCAAAAAGCTGGTCATCAAAATGCCGGACGGCGTGCCTCCGGCGGTGCAGGAGTCGTTCGCGGCCCTGATCCCGGCCCTGCTGGTGATGATTCTGGTGCTGCTTATCCGCATCATCTTTGAAAACACCCACTATCACACCATCCACCAGTTTATTTATGAAGTGGTTGCCACCCCGGTGCGCCACTACGGCACCTCTTATTTCGGGGCGCTGATGACCGTATTCAGCATCACCATTCTGTGGTCAGTGGGCATTAACTCCGGTTCGATGATCAACGGGATTATTCGCCCGCTGTGGATGGAGAACCAGACCGACAACATCGCCGCGATCCAGGCGGGAACGACGCCGCCGCACATCATCACCGAACAGTTTTTTGACATGATCTGGATGGGTGGCGCGGGCGCCACGCTGTCGCTGGTGATTGCGATGCTGATTTTCGCCCGCAGCAAAAACATGCGCGAAGTAGCGCGCCTCGGTGCGGGCGCGTCAGTGTTTAACATCAACGAACCGATTCTCTTTGGCCTGCCGGTGATCATGAACCCGATCATGCTCATCCCGTTCAATCTGGTGCCGCTGGTGCTGGTCACCGTGCAGTATGCGGCGATGAAAATTGGTGCGGTCGCCGTCACCACCGGGGTGTTTATCCCCTGGACGCTACCGCCGGTTATCAGCGGCTTTATCGTCACCGGGCACCTGAGCGGCAGCGTGATGCAGCTGATCAACCTGCTGATTGGCGCCATGCTGTACCTGCCTTTCATGCGTATCGTGGATAAACAGTACCGCGCCGCGGAGCTGACTACCGCTACGCAAACCGACACCACCCTTGCAAAACAGGAGTAAAGCATGTGGGGAATTATCGCAACCTGGCGAATGGCGCTTGAAGGGGTAACGGAATCTGCGTCTGCGCTGGCTGCGGGCAAACCTGTCGCTCCGGCGGTAGTCGATGCCGTCGCCGCCGTGGAGGACTTTCCGTTTTATAAATCCGTCGGCTACGGCGGGCTGCCGACCGAGAACGGCGAGGTGGAGCTGGACGCGGCCTATATGGACGGCGACACGCTGGCGTTCGGCGCCGTGGGCAATCTGGTGGATATCGCCAACCCGGTGCGCGTGGCGCACGCACTCAGCCGCCAGCGCTATAACAGCCTGCTGGTCGGCCAGGGCGCGCGCGAATGGGCGCTGAGCCAGGGCTTTGCCGACAAAACCATGCTCACGGATCGCGCCATGCAACACTACCGTAAGCGCTGCCGCGAAACGCTGGACAAGGGGTTAAGCCCCTACGACGGACATGACACCGTCGGCATCATCGGCCTCGATAAACAGGGCTCGATGAGCGTCGCCACCTCCACCAGCGGCCTGTTTATGAAAAAACGCGGCCGCCTCGGTGACTCACCCATCATCGGCTCCGGCTTTTACTGCGACAGCGAAACCGGCGCGGCCACCGCCACGGGCGTCGGTGAAGATCTGATGAAGGGCTGTACCAGCTACGAAATCGTTCGCCGGATGGCGCAAGGGATGACGCCGCAGCAGGCGGCGGATTCGGTGGTGTTCGAACTGGAAGACAAGCTGATGTCGCGCTTTGGCCGCGCGGGCGATCTCTCCGTGGTGTGCATGAACAGCAAAGGAGAATTTGGCGCCGCGACCAACATCAAAACCTTCTCGTTTGTGGTGGCGACGGCTCGCCAGCCCCTCACCGTTTTCCGTACTGAACGCCTGCGGGAGAAAACGCACTATCACGCGGTAGATGAGGAGTGGATGCAGGCCTATGCCGCGCGGATCCGCGCACCGATTGAGGAGTCATGATGATCACATACCAGTTTATCAACGCGCTTTCAGACGCGAAGCCGCAAAGCCATTTGATTGCGCGCGCTGACAGTTCCCTGTTACCGGAAAGCGCTCTTGTCGCTGAAATGCGCCAGCAGAGCACCGTCGCGGACGCGCGCTTTGGCTGCGCGCCGTTTGCCCGCATCACCCTTTTGCCGGATGCGCTCTGGCATGACGCCCTGACCGAAGGGTTGCTAACCGCTCTGCGACCGCTGCTTGCCGCCCCCGCCAGCGCCGAACTCGTGCTGGACGTGACGGATATTGACGATGTGGTGCTGGCGCAGGTACTGCGTTTTCTCTTTAATCAGGCGCACAGGCTCAGTGACCTGAAGCTGAAGAAGACGGACGAAGCGCTGCGTCTTACCTGCATCACTGCCCTCTGCTTGCCGGAACAGCAGGCGAAGCTGGAGACGACCTTCCGCCAGCAGCAGGCCATTGCGCTCGGCATGGTTGCGGCGCGACGTCTGGCGGATATGCCGTCCGACCGCTGCACGCCGCAGTTTGTGGTGGAAGAGGCGCAAAAACTGTGTGCCGCCAGCCCTGCCCTGCGCTGCGAGGTGTTGGATGAAAAGCAAATTGTTGAGCAGGGGCTGGGGCTACTGCACGCCGTTGGCAAAGGGGCGACCTGCCCACCGCGTCTGCTGGCTATTCACTATAACGGCGTGTCTGATGGCCCGGTGCGCTGCTACGTGGGAAAAGGCATTACCTTTGACACCGGCGGCCTGTGGCTGAAGAAAGGCGCGGGCATGTACACCATGAAATATGACATGTGCGGCGCGGCTAACGTGCTCGGGCTGATGCTGACCGTTGCGGAGCTGAAATTACCCGTGCGCATCATGGGCGTGCTGGCGCTGGCGGAAAACGCCATCGGCCCCGACGCCATGCAGCCCGGCACGGTGGCGATGGCCTGCAACGGCACCACCGTTGAAATCAACAATACCGATGCCGAGGGCCGGCTGGTGCTGGCAGACGCTATCGCCTGGGCGAGTCAGCGCCATCCGCAGGCGCACTATATCATCGATATGGCGACCTTAACCGGAGCGGTGGTGAAAGCGCTGGGGTATGAGCTGAGCGGGCTGATGACCCAGGATGAGCCGTTGCGTCAGGCACTGACGCTCGCGGGCAAACGGAGCGGCGACGAGGTGTGGTCCCTGCCGCTGGATGCGCGGCTGAGAAAGCAAACCGACAGCGCGATTGCCGATCTGTGCAACACGCCGACCAACAACGCGGCGATCAGCGCGTCGGCGGCGTGGCTGCTGCACCACTTCTGCCCCCCGACCATTCCGTGGGCGCATCTGGATATCAGCGGGACGGCGCTGTGGCGTGAAAGCGGACGAAGCGTGGCGTCGGGAAGGCCGATTCCTCTGCTGGTGGAGCACTTGTTGGGGGATCTTTAGCCGGGTGGCGGCTGCGCCTTACCCGGCCTACAAGGTATGACGGGTTTTCGTAGGCCGGGTAAGGCGCAGCCGCCACCCGGCAAAACTAGAGCTTGAGAATATCTTTCACAAACGGAATGGTCAGCTTGCGCTGGGCGGTGATGGAGGCGCGATCGAGCTGATCGAGCGTATCAAAGAGCGTGCGCATTTCCCTGTCCAGGCGTTTAAGCAGGAACCGACCCACGTCCTCCGGCAGCTCAAACCCACGCTGCTTAGCGCGCAGCTGAAGTGCCTGGAGTTTGTCTTCATCCGACAGCGGTTGCAGCTTGTAGATTTGCCCCCAGTCCAGACGAGACGCCAGATCCGGCAGCCCCAGATTGAGCTGACGCGGCGGACGATCGCCGGTGATCAGCAGCCGGGTTTTGCCCGACTCCAGAATGCGGTTGTAGAGGTTAAAGATCGCCATTTCCCACGGTTCGTCCCCCGCCACGCATTCGATATTATCGATGCAGACCAGGGAGAGATGTTCCATGCCCTCCAGCACCTCAGGCACAAACCAGGTGCGTTTATCCAGCGGCACATAGCCTACCGCGTCACCGCGCGCCGAAAGCTCCGCACAGGCGGCATGCAGCAGGTGGCTGCGTCCCGCGCCTTCGCGTGACCAGATATAGATGTATCCGCTGTGTTCCTGGCGCAGCACGTTTTGCAGTGCAGCCAGTAAAGAGGGGTTATCACCCGGCCAGAAACTCGCGAAAGTTTCGTCGTCAGGGAGATAAAGTGGCAGAGAGAGCTGTGCCGGTCCGTTCAGAAATACCTCAACCAGAGATCTTACATAAAATCGGAATGGAGTTTAACACGGAACCTGCAAGGAGAGAACCGGGCGATCCTTCGCCCGGCATGACGATCAATGTGGCGCTTTTTCGCTGTCGTCCGCGTCCAGCACTACCTCTTCCGGGCGGATCACCGAGATCAGCTTGAAAATCAGGCTCAGGCCGACGCCGACGATGGTCGCCAGCGCCATCCCCTTCAGCTCTGCCGCGCCGATGTGCACCTTCGCGCCGCTCACGCCGATAATCAGGATAACGGAAGTGAGGATCAGGTTCTGCGCCTTGCTGTAATCCACTTTGGATTCAATCAGCACGCGAATACCGGAGGCACCGATCACCCCGTACAGCAGCAGAGAAACGCCGCCCATCACCGGAACCGGGATAATCTGGATCGCCGCCGCCAGTTTACCAACGCAGGAGAGCAGAATGGCGATGATCGCCGCGCCGCCGATAACCCAGGTGCTGTAGACGCGGGTGATCGCCATTACGCCGATATTCTCACCGTAAGTCGTGTTTGGCGTGGAGCCGAAGAAACCGGAGATAATGGTCGAGAAGCCGTTCGCAAACATGGAGCGGTGCAGGCCCGGATCGCGGATCAGGTCGCGCTTCACGATGTTCGCCGTCACCACCAGGTGGCCGACGTGCTCAGCAATCACCACCAGCGCGGCAGGCAGAATGGTGAAAATGGCGAACCATTCAAAGCGCGGGGTGTAGAAGGTTGGCAGCGCGAACCAGTGCGCCTCGGCAATCGGGGTGGTATCCACAACGCCCATCACGAAGGAGAGCGCGTAACCCGCCAGCACGCCGATCAGGATCGGGATAATCGCCATAAAGCCGCGGAACAGGACGGAACCGAATACCGTCACGCCCAGCGTCACCAGCGAAATAATAATGGTTTTGGAATCCGGTGACTGACCGTCCGCAGGCAGCAGCCCGGCCATGTTCGCCGCCACGCCCGCCAGCTCCAGGCCGATGACGGCAACGATGGCCCCCATTGCCGCAGGCGGGAACATCACGTCCAGCCAGCCGGTACCGGCCTTCTTCACAATGAAGGAGACCAGGCAGAACAGCACGCCGCACATGATAAAGCCGCCCAGCGCGACCTCATAACCCAGCGGCAGCAACAGCAGAACCGGGGAGATAAACGCGAAGCTCGACCCGAGATAGGCCGGGATTTTGCCTTTACAGATGAAGAGGTAAAGTAGCGTACCGATGCCGTTAAACAGCAGCACGGTAGCCGGGTTAATGTGAAACAGGATTGGCACCAGCACTGTTGCGCCAAACATGGCGAACAGGTGCTGCAAACTAAGCGGGATTGTCTGTAAAAGCGGCGGTCTTTCACTCACCCCGATAGCACGGCGCGTCATAGTGTTTTCCTCTGAGTGTCATTGTTGGTTTTTATTCAAAAAAAAGCCGACTATCAAAGTCGGCTTCTTTATCGTTATTCGATTATTTAGTACCAAAAATCTTATCGCCGGCATCGCCGAGCCCCGGGATGATGTACCCGTGCTCGTTCAGTCCCTGGTCGACAGACGCGGTATAGAGTTCAACGTCCGGGTGCGCTTTTTCCAGCGCCGCGATACCTTCCGGCGCCGCAACCAGCACCAGCACTTTGATGCTGCTGCATCCCGCTTTTTTCAGCAGGTCGATGGTGGCGATCATCGAACCGCCGGTCGCCAGCATCGGGTCAACCACCAGCGCCATACGCTCGTCGATGTTAGAGACCAGCTTCTGGAAGTACGGGACCGGCTCAAGCGTCTCTTCGTTACGGTAGATACCCACCACGCTGATACGCGCGCTTGGGACGTGCTCCAGCACGCCTTCCATCATGCCCAGACCCGCACGCAGGATTGGCACCACGGTAATTTTTTTACCTTTGATCTGCTCAACCTGTACCGGACCGTTCCAGCCTTCGATGGTCACTTTTTCCGTTTCCAGATCAGAGGTCGCTTCGTAGGTCAGCAGGCTACCCACTTCAGAAGCCAGTTCGCGAAAACGCTTCGTGCTGATGTCATGCTCACGCATCAGGCCCAACTTGTGTTTAACGAGTGGGTGTTTCACTTCCACAATCTTCATTCTCTTTCTCCTCTGAGGTGGCATCCGCAAAAAAATCGCGGGATTATACCGCTTTTTTCGGATTGCGCCATACCCATCTTGCTTGACGTATATCAAGCAAAGTGATTTAGAGACAAAAAAACCGGAGGCGAAGCTCCGGCTTGGGTGCGGGTTCAGCCCGGTGGCGCTGCGCTTACGCGGGCCTACGTGTAGTGTAGGTCGGGTAAGCGTTAGCGCCACCCGACAATTACAGGTTATCGCCGTTGCTGGCAATCACCTGCTTATACCAGTCGAACGATTTCTTCTTGCTGCGGTTCAGCGTGCCGTTACCTTCGTTATCTTTATCGACAAAGATAAAGCCGTAGCGTTTTTTCATCTCGCCTGTGCCGGCAGAGACCAGGTCGATACAGCCCCACGGGGTATAGCCCATCAGATCTACGCCATCCTCCACCACCGCTTTTTTCATCTCGCGGATGTGTGCGGAAAGGTAGTCGATGCGGTACTGGTCGTTCACCGTGCCGTCGCTTTCCTGCACGTCGATCGCGCCAAAGCCGTTCTCAACAATAAACAGCGGCAGTTGGTAGTGATCCCAGAACCAGTTGAGGGAGTAGCGAAGCCCCACCGGGTCAATCTGCCAGCCCCAGTCCGATTTCTGCACGTACGGGTTAGAGACCAGGCTCTTGCTCTCGTCGTAGTCCAGCTGCGGGTTGTCCGCCGTCGCCTTGGTAGCAAAAGACATGTAGTAGCTGAACCCGATGTAATCCACGCAGCCCTGCGTCAGCGCCACTTTATCTTCTTCGGTGATATCCAGCGCGAAGCCGCGACGTTCAAAGTAGTTGAGCAGATGCTGCGGATACTTGCCGCGCACGTGAACGTCGGTGAACCAGTAGCGACGATGCATGGCGTTCATCGCCATCATCATATCGTCCGGGGCACAGGTCAGCGGATAGATGGGGCACATGGCAATCATGCAGCCGATTTGCAGTGACGGGTTGATCTCGCGCCCCGCCTTCACCGCCAGAGCACTGGCCACCAGCTCATAGTGCGCCGCCTGGAACATCACCGGCTCGCGATCTTCTCCCGGCGCATATTTCAGCCCGGAGTTGGTAAACGGCGCAAAGTCTTCGTGGAAGTTGGCCTGGTTGTTGATCTCGTTAAAGGTCATCCAGTACTTCACTTTATGCTGGTAGCGCTCAAAAACGACCTTCGCGAAGCGAACAAAGAAGTCGATCAGCTTACGGTTGCGCCAGCCGCCGTATTCCGTCACCAGGTGGAAAGGCATCTCGAAGTGGGAAAGCGTGATCACCGGCTCGATGCCGTGCTTCAGGCACTCGTCAAAAAGATCGTCATAGAATTTGAGTCCCGCTTCGTTCGGCTCCAGCTCGTCGCCTTTCGGGAAGATACGCGTCCAGGCGATGGAGGTGCGGAAGCATTTGAACCCCATCTCGGCAAAGAGTTTGATGTCTTCTTTATAGCGGTGATAAAAGTCGATGGCTTCGTGGTTTGGGTAATTTTTCCCCTCCAGCACGCCGTTGGTGATTTCACGCGGTACCCCGTGGGCGCCTGCCGTCATGACATCGGCAACGCTCACGCCCTTGCCGCCCTCTTTCCAGCCGCCTTCGAGCTGGTGCGCCGCAACGGCCCCACCCCACAGAAAACCTGCTTTAAATCCTGACATTCGCTATCCCTCATTCTGCGTTATTTTCTGCAAAAACAGTTACAGAAACCGGTTTCAGTTTGATGATGTGCAAAGGGGATAGCCGTTGCAAGCAGATCGCCGAAACCGGTTTCATTTTCGTGAACAGAGTCAAGTTTGTTGCCCTAGACAGCCCGCACAGAAAAAAAGATCCTCGCGCCGAGAATAGGCTCGCAAACGTTTGCCTGGACTGTTAGAATTGCGCCGATTTTTCTTACTAGCTATGCAATCGCGTGGGGATTTAAGCCGTGACCAACAAAACTTCTCTCAGCTACAAAGATGCCGGTGTTGATATTGACGCAGGTAATGCGCTGGTTGACCGAATCAAAGGTGTGGTGAAAAAAACCCGCCGCCCGGAAGTGATGGGTGGCCTGGGTGGATTCGGCGCACTGTGCGCGCTGCCGCAAAAATATCGTGAACCTGTGCTGGTCTCGGGTACGGATGGTGTCGGTACAAAACTGCGCCTGGCGATGGATCTTAAGCGTCACGATACGATTGGTATCGATCTGGTGGCGATGTGCGTCAACGACCTGGTGGTACAGGGCGCCGAGCCGCTGTTCTTCCTCGATTACTACGCGACCGGCAAGCTGGACGTGGATACCGCAGCCAGCGTCATTAACGGTATCGCCGAAGGCTGCCTGCAATCCGGCTGTGCGCTGGTCGGCGGTGAAACCGCGGAAATGCCTGGCATGTATCACGGTGAAGATTATGACGTCGCAGGCTTCTGCGTCGGCGTGGTAGAAAAATCAGAAATTATCGACGGCAGCAAAGTGGCTGACGGCGATGTGCTGGTTGCGCTGGCCTCCAGCGGTCCGCACTCCAACGGCTACTCTCTGGTGCGTAAAATCCTCGAAGTGAGCGGTTGCGACCCGCTGACCACCGAGCTGGACGGCAAACCGCTGGCCGATCACCTGCTGGCCCCGACCCGCATCTACGTGAAAAACGTGCTGGAGCTGATTGAGAACGTTGACGTGCACGCCATCGCTCACCTCACCGGCGGCGGCTTCTGGGAAAACATTCCGCGCGTGCTGCCGGACAATACCCAGGCGGTGATCGACGCATCCTCATGGCAGTGGCCGTCCGTCTTCAACTGGCTGCAAACCGCAGGCAACGTGAGCTCTCACGAAATGTACCGCACCTTTAACTGCGGCGTGGGCATGGTTATCGCCCTGCCCGCCAGCGAAGCGGATAAAGCGGTTAAGCTGCTGACAGAAAAAGGTGAAAACGCGTGGAAAATCGGTACGATTAAAGCTTCCGATTCCGAACAGCGTGTGGTCATTGAATGAAAAACATCGTGGTGCTCATTTCCGGCAACGGAAGCAATTTGCAGGCAATCATAGACGCCTGCAAACAGAAGAAAATCAATGGCACCATTCGGGCAGTATTCAGCAACAAGGCCGATGCATTCGGCCTTGAGCGCGCGCGGGAAGCGAACATTCCTGCGCACGCGCTGGAAGCCAGCCAGTTCGCCGGGCGTGAAGCCTTTGACCGTGAGCTGGTGCAGGAGATTGACGCCTACGCACCTGACGTGGTGGTGCTGGCAGGCTACATGCGCATCCTGAGCCCGGCTTTTGTTGCACACTACGCCGGACGACTGCTCAATATCCACCCTTCCCTGCTGCCAAAATACCCCGGTCTGCACACCCATCGTCAGGTGCTGGAGAACGGCGATGAGGAGCATGGTACCTCCGTGCATTTCGTCACCGACGAGCTGGACGGCGGTCCGGTCATTTTGCAGGCAAAAGTACCGGTCTTTGACGGCGACAACGAAGACGACGTGACCGAACGTGTGCAGACGCAGGAACACGCCATTTATCCGCTGGTGGTAAGCTGGTTTGTCGATGGACGTCTGGAGATGCGCAACGGCGCAGCCTGGCTGGACGGCGTGAAGTTGCCCCCGCAGGGTTATGCGGCTGAAGAGTAGTCTGTTTGAATTGCCCGGCGGCGCTTCGCTTGCACGGGCCTACGGTCCCGTAGGTCGTGGTAAGCGCAGCGCCACCCGACACCCCCTCCCCCAACCCTCTAAATTCCCCAACAAAAAAATAACTGTCATACTTTTCTGGCACTGTTGGACATATCGTGGAAATGCTCGCCATAATAAGGACGAGACGGATTTACCACGTCCTGTGATTGAACTGGAGTGTGAGCTGTAATGGGTCAGGAAAAGTTATACATCGAGAAAGAGCTAAGCTGGTTAGCATTCAACGAACGTGTACTTCAGGAAGCGGCCGATAAAAGCAACCCGCTGATTGAACGTATGCGTTTTTTAGGCATCTATTCCAACAATCTGGATGAGTTCTACAAGGTTCGCTTCGCCGAACTGAAACGCCGAATCATCATCAGCGAAGAACAGGGCTTAAACTCCCACTCGCGGCATCTGCTTGGAAAAATCCAGTCTCGCGTCATGAAAGCCGATCAGGAATTTGATGGCCTCTATAACGAGCTGCTGCTGGAAATGGCACGCAACCAAATCTTCCTGATCAACGAACGCCAGCTCTCCGCGAATCAGCAAAACTGGCTGCGCCACTATTTCAAACATTATCTGCGCCAGCACATTACCCCGATTCTGATCAACCGTGAAACCGATCTGGTGCAGTTCCTGAAAGATGATTACACCTATCTGGCGGTAGAAATCATTCGTGGTGAGACCATTAACTACGCGTTGCTGGAAATACCGTCTGATAAAGTCCCACGCTTTGTAAACCTGCCGCCGGAAACCCCGCGCCGGCGTAAGCCGATGATCCTGCTGGATAACATCCTGCGCTACTGCCTGGACGATATCTTCAAAGGCTTCTTCGATTACGACGCGCTCAACGCCTACTCGATGAAGATGACCCGTGACGCCGAGTACGATCTGGTGCATGAGATGGAGGCCAGCATGATGGAGCTGATGTCTTCCAGCCTCAAGCAGCGCCTGACGGCGGAGCCGGTGCGGTTTGTCTATCAACGCGATATGCCGGACGCGATGGTGGAGATGCTGCGCGATAAGCTGACCATCTCCCGCTACGACTCCATTATCCCCGGTGGGCGTTACCACAACTTTAAAGATTTCATTGGCTTCCCGAACGTCGGCAAGGCCAATCTGGTGAACAAACCGCTGCCGCGCCTGCGCCATATCTGGTTCGATAAGTTCCGCAACGGGTTCGACGCCATCCGCGAACGGGATGTGCTGCTCTACTATCCGTATCACACCTTTGAACACGTGCTGGAATTGCTGCGTCAGGCCTCGTTCGATCCGAACGTGCTGGCGATCAAAATAAACATTTATCGCGTGGCGAAAGATTCCCGTATCATCGATGCGATGATCCACGCGGCGCACAACGGCAAGAAAGTGACCGTGGTGGTTGAGCTCCAGGCTCGCTTCGACGAGGAGGCCAACATCCACTGGGCGCGCCGACTGACGGAAGCGGGCGTACACGTCATCTTCTCCGCGCCAGGGCTGAAAATTCACGCCAAGCTGTTCCTGATCTCCCGTAAAGAGGGCGAGGACGTGGTGCGCTACGCCCATATCGGTACCGGGAACTTTAACGAGAAAACCGCGAGAATCTACACCGACTATTCGCTGCTGACTGCCGATGCCCGCATCACCAACGAAGTGCGTCGGGTGTTCAACTTCATTGAGAACCCGTACCGCCCGGTGAGCTTCGATTATCTGCTGGTGTCACCGCAGAACTCACGGCGCCTGCTGTACGATATGATCGATAAAGAGATTGCCAATGCGCAGAACGGCTTGTCGTCCGGCATCACGCTGAAGCTCAACAATCTGGTGGACAAAGGGCTGGTGGACCGCCTGTACGCGGCCTCCAGCTCCGGCGTTCCGGTAAATCTGCTCATTCGCGGCATGTGCTCGCTCATTCCGGAACTGGAAGGCATCAGCGACAATATCCGCGTGATCAGCATTGTGGATCGCTATCTTGAACACGATCGCGTCTATATTTTCGATAACGCCGGTGATAAGCGCGTATACCTCTCGTCCGCCGACTGGATGACGCGTAACATTGATTACCGTATTGAAGTGGCGGCACCGCTGCTGGATCCTCGCCTTAAGCAGCGTATCCTGGACATTATCGAGATCCTGTTCAGCGATACGGTGAAAGCACGTTATATCGACAAAGAACTCAGTAATCGCTATGTACCGCGCGGCAATCGCCGTAAAGTGCGCTCGCAGCTGGCGATTTACGATTACATTAAATCACTTGAGCAATCCGATTAACCTATGCCAATAAACGATAATACCCCACGCCCGCAGGAGTTCGCCGCGGTCGATCTTGGCTCAAACAGTTTCCATATGGTCATCGCCCGCGAGGTGGATGGCGCGATGCAGATCATCGGTCGTCTGAAGCAGCGTGTGCATCTGGCCGATGGACTCGACGCGCGTAACATGCTGAGCGAAGAGGCCATGGAGCGCGGGCTGAACTGTCTGTCGCTGTTCGCAGAACGTTTGCAAGGCTTTTCGCCGTCCAGCGTCTGCATCGTCGGGACGCATACGCTACGCCAGGCGCTGAACGCGCCGGAGTTTCTTAAGCGCGCGGAAAAGGTTATCCCCTACCCGATTGAGATCATCTCCGGTAACGAAGAAGCGCGCCTGATTTTTATGGGCGTGGAGCATACGCAGCCGGAAAAAGGCCGCAAGCTGGTGATTGATATCGGCGGTGGTTCCACGGAACTGGTGATTGGCGAAGATTTCGAGCCGCGTCTGGTGGAAAGCCGCCGTATGGGCTGCGTCAGCTTCGCGCAGATGTATTTCCCGGGCGGCGTCATCACCCGCGAAAACTTCCAGCGCGCGCGCATGGCCGCCGTACAAAAACTGGAAAATCTGGCCTGGCAATACCGTATTCAGGGCTGGAACGTGGCGCTGGGCGCATCGGGTTCGATTAAAGCGGCCCATGAAGTGCTGCTGGCAATGGGTGAAAAAGACGGGTTTATTACGCCTGAGCGCCTGGTGAAACTCACCGAAGAGGTGCTTAAGCATAAGAGCTTCGACGCCCTGAGTTTGCCGGGTCTGTCCGACGAACGTAAAGCCGTGTTCGTACCGGGGCTGGCGATCCTCTGCGGCGTGTTTGACGCGCTGGCGATTAAAGAGCTGCGCCTCTCTGACGGCGCCCTGCGTGAAGGCGTGCTGTATGAGATGGAAGGCCGTTTCCGTCATCAGGATATTCGCAGCCGCACCGCGCAGAGCCTGGCAAACCAGTACAACATCGACCGCGAACAGGCGAAACGGGTGCTCGAAACCACGGTTCAGATGTACGAGCAGTGGGAGGAGCAGAATCCGAAGCTGGCGCATCCGCAGCTGGCCGCGCTGTTGAAATGGGCCGCCATGTTGCACGAGGTGGGGCTGAACATTAACCACAGCGGAATGCATCGCCATTCAGCCTATATTCTGCAAAACAGCGATCTGCCTGGTTTCAACCAGGAGCAGCAAACCATGATGGCGACGCTGGTGCGCTATCACCGCAAAGCCATCAAGCTCGACGATCTGCCGCGCTTTACGTTATTTAAGAAAAAGCAGTTCCTGCCGCTCATTCAGCTGTTGCGCCTGGGCGTGTTGCTCAATAATCAGCGACAGGCAACCACCACGCCGCCGACGCTGAAGCTAAAAACGGATGACTATCACTGGACGCTGAGCTTCCCGAACGACTGGTTTAGCCAGAACGCGCTGGTGCTGCTGGATCTGGAAAAAGAGCAGCAGTACTGGGAAGCGGTCACCGGCTGGCTGTTGAAGATTGAAGAAGAGAGTTCTGAGGCGGCAGCGTAACGGCTCAGGCGGTCTCCTGAGAAGGCTGCGTGTTGAGCAACGTATCAAGCTCAGCCGGCAACCCAATCAAATAGCCCTGCACATAATCGATACCTAGCGCGTGCACCGCGCTACGTATCTCTTCCGTTTCCACATATTCCGCCACCACCAGCATTTTCTTCATCCGGGCCAGATGGCAAATGGAAGCCACAATCTGGTAATCCAGGCTGTTGCTGACAATATTGCGAATAAAGCCGCCGTCGATTTTGAGAATGTCTGCGTCCACGCTTTTTAACCGCGCATAGCTGGCGTAGCCCGTGCCAAAATCATCAATGGCGATCCGGATGCCCATTTTTTGTAATTTCCTGAGGGTCGACGCCGCCAGATCCGCATGACCAAAGGCGCTGCTTTCGGTCACTTCAAAGATCAGCTGCCACGCTTCAACGGCGTATTTGGCTAACAGGCGGCTCACTTCAAGCGGGAACTGCGCCCTGTAGGCGGTAGAAGGTGCGAGGTTGATCGCAAAGCGCTGGCCCGGCAAACGCTGGCGGTGCTGTGCCAGAAAACTCAACGTATGCTCCAGTACCCATAAATCAACACGCGACGATAAACCAAACTCCTGTGCAATGGGCAGGAACTGCTCGGGAAAGATCAGCGCCCCGTTATCATCACGCATTCGCAGCAGCACCTCGTGATAACAATCACCGCGCAGCCCGCGAACAGGCTGAACCAGCAGGGTAAAAGCGTCCTGCTCCAGCGTGGCCTGCAAACGACTCATCATCGCGACCTTATCTTTCAGGCTACGCTGCAAATGAACAGCCCCGCGCTGCTGAAGATTTTCCGGGTGGTTGGTAGAAAGGGAGAGATCGGCCACGATACCCAGTTCCCCCAGCACCAGATAGAGATGATTGACGGGTGAGCGTACATAGCAATAGCTCACGCCGACCTGAGGCTGTACCGGCATACCATCCCAGATAAAAACAAACTGCTTGATATGCTCGTCCAGCGTTTCAATGCGCTGTTGATGCGACTCCGCCTCCAGACGCACCGCCATGTCATACCCGGTGAGGTGATAGACTCGCTCATTGGGCTGAAGGGTGCCGTTTATCCATTGCGCCAGCTGCTGTTTATACTGGATCCGCAGCATCACGCCGTAATTGCGTCCCAGCACCTCCAGCTCGGGCACGCGCAGTAAACAGAGCGCTGACCACGGATGACTGGCCAGCTCGCGCGACAGCGCCCGCAGGTTGGGCATATGCACCACCGGATCGAGAAAAGCCTGACTGCGGGAGCGAATATTGATGGCCCGCTGACGTGTCGCCAGCATCGACATGTACGTCACAACGAAGGAAAAGACCAGATAGCTGGATGAGGTGATCGCCAGCTGAATGCCATACCCCTCTTGCACCGGAATGTAGTGATAAAAAAAGTGAATCGACACCAGCAGGACCGGCGTCCAGATGAGTGACATCAGCTTGTAGCCAAAGCGCATCGCCCCCCAGAGCATAACGGGCATCAGCAGGGACAAGGTGTAGTTGGTACTGAAAATGGAACTGTTTGCATTCATAGGCAGCAGCAGCATGACCAGCAACCCGCCCAGGGCTATAAACCACACCACAAACTCAAAGGCCGTCACCTTTTTGTCTATTTGCGCGCGGAGCTGGGACACCAGTCCCTTGATATAGCGCGGATGACGTATCAGACGGATCAGCAGGTAGCTTAGCGGCACGCCCGTCAGCCCGCTCACCAGCAGCCCCTGATAGTTAATAAGGGTCCGAATATTGAGGGGATTCAGTCCTGCGAGGCTCTGGCGGCTCTCATAGACGCCGAGATAGACCGCAAACTGAAACAGCAGCAGAAATAGCGTTGCCGGGCAAAACACCTGCCAGAAAATACGCTGCCCCATCAGGCGTATGTCACCGTAAGCGGTCATATTGCGCCGGGGCGCAAATACGCGATAACCGCCCCAGCTGAGCACCAGAGGAACGATAAAATGCAGAATGCCGGCCATGGCTTCAAATAACCCAACGGAGGGGTAATAACGTAAAAACAGCGACACCACCACCCCGGGGAGGGCTTCCAGGCCAAAGAATAACATCAGCGTCAGCAAAAAGGAGAGCGGGAGATAATAGAGCGCAACGATACCGTCGCCCAACTGCGTTAAGGTATTAGCCACACTAAGCACCGGGAGTAACACGACGGGTAAAATAAGAGGAAGTGCCCACCAGCGGTCTTTATTTTGCTTCAGGATGTGGTGAATATTCATAGATGCTCGTTTACAACCCTTGCGCTCCAGAGGGTAAATGAAGACAGGCATCCAACCTGACGTACACGTTGCCTGGAAATTCCTGGCAAGCACAGTGGAGGAGGGATTTTAAATAGCAACGACGGGATGCGGTTGACCTAAATCAAATTAATTTATCTGAATAAACCTTTTTCACGTTTTTTTTGAATATTTTTCCTGTAATTATCAATGCGATAAATAAAAGCGATGTTTTTAATAACATAAATTAATGTAAGCATTGACGCTATTTTACATTTCGCCGAATTGACCCTGACTTGCGGCTGTGCCTTAATAGCCGCATCGCCCAAAAGGGTATACTCAGGAAAAGAAAGTGAGTCAGGCTACGCGTATGCGAAAACGACATCGATTTAACACCCGGATGACCCGCATCATACTGCTTATCAGTTTCCTGTTTTTCTTTGGCCGCTTTGTTTATTCCTCCATTGGCGCCTGGTATCACCATCAGGACAAAATTCAGTCGCAGCAAACCAGTCTTAGCGTTGAAACGCCCGAGCGCTAACGTACCGGGTGTTTTTGCACTATTCGAATAATGCCTGCAATCCTTTTGTACGAGCGATTTCATCCGACCGGGTATGGTCATCACCGCAGATTTACCTCGGGTTGACGCGGGTCTTTTCCGGACTGGCGATAGCCGCCAACTATCTCCGATACCTAAAAATGATTATCTGTCAGATGGCGGGTCGGGTCGGGAAAAAGTGACTCACGTGGCGTGGGATAACAAACCAGGATGGCTCGTGGTTAGTAAGAGTGAGCGGATGAATGATCCTGAACCTGAGCGCGCGATGGCAAAGTTTCGCAGGTCGGGTAGGCTCAGCGCCACCCGACAAGAAAAGCCGATTTCAGCGCCTGTTATCTACAGGATAACTCCTGTTAATCCATGCGTGGTCCTTCTCCCACGTAAACATCCATTTGCGCACCGGGCCGGCCATCACGTTGAGGTAATAACTGTCATACCCGGCCATCGTTGCCACAGGATGGTACCCCCTGGGCACCATCACCACGTCACGGTTATAGACCGCCATACACTCATCCAGCGTTCTGTCGTCGGTGTAGACGCGCTGCATGCAGAAACCCTGCGCAGGGTTAAGACGATGGTAGTAGGTTTCTTCCAGGTACGTCTCCTGCGACGGGTTATCGGTGTCGTGCTTATGACTGGGATACGAGCTGGTGCAGCCCTCACTGGTCCACACTTCCACCACCAGCAGGCTGTCGGCAGGTTTGTCTTCTGGCAGGATGTTGTGCACGTAGCGCTGGTTGTGGCCCATACCGCGCGCTTCACCGTCGATATCCTGTGGGGCAATCAGCCGCGTCGGATACGCTCCTGTGCCCGGCGCAGCGCAGACGGCCAGCTCCAGCTTAGTCAGCGCTTTCACCTCTACAGTCTCCTGTGGGGTCACGTAAACCGCCCAGGGCTTAATGCGCTCGAACGGACTCATCCGCTCGCCGATGTCGTTAAACCGGGCGGAAGGGGTGCTGATGGAAGCGCGACCGGCAACCAGCACCAGACAGCGCTCTTCGCTGACAGCAGGCAGCGTCAGCTGCTGCCCCTCCTGCAACTCATAAGCTTCAAAGCCGACATACCCCCAGTCAGCGCTTTCTGGCGTAACGGACTGCGTGCGCCCCTCCGCGTTCGGCTGTTGCCAGCGTGATAACAGACGTGACATGTCACCTCCTCAAATAAGTCCGGCATTGCGCGCCAGGCGGTGCAGGTTGTTATACCCCAGTCGGGCATAGGTAAGCGGATGGGCGATTGCCGGGTCCTGCTCCGCCTCGACCACCAGCCAGCCGCGATAGTCCTGCGCCTTCAGCAGTTGCATGATCGGCGGGTAGTCGACGCAGCCGTCGCCCGGCACGGTAAACACGCCGCTCAGCACCGCATCGAGGAAGCTGGTTTTGCGGTTTTTCACGTCCGCCAGCACGTCGGCACGCACGTCTTTGCAGTGAACGTGGTTGATACGCGACGCCCAGCGCTGCGCCACCGCCAGCGGATCGGCCCCGGCAAAGGTCAGGTGACCGGTATCCAGCAGCAGTCCCACCGCTTCGCCGGTGTGGGCCATCAGGTTGTCCACGTCGTCGGCGGACTCAATCACCGTGCCCATATGGTGATGGTAGGCAATCTGCACGCCCTGCTGCTGGGTGTAGCGGGCAAATTCGGTGAGCTTCTCGCCATACTCTTTCCAGCGTTCCTGCGGGAAGCGCGGGCGCAGATGCACCGGGGTCTGCTGCTCGCCATGAATGCAGCCGCTCACTTCCGCAAAGACCAGCACCTTCGCCCCCAGCTCGCGCAGCAGCGTCAGATGCGACTGCACGGCGGCGATCTCCTCCTCCACGCTGCGCTCCAGCAGGCGGCCGGAGTACCAGCCGGAAACCAGCTGCAGGTCGTGGCGCTGCAGGATGGGGCCGAGCAGGTGCGCTTCGCGCGGGAACTTATTGCCCAGCTCGAAACCGGCGAAACCGGCCTCTTTCCCTTCGCTCAGACAGGTCTCCAGCGAGGTTTCCGCCCCGAGAGAAGGCAGATCGTCGTTCGTCCACGTCAGCGGGTTAATGCCTAATTGCACACTCATTGTCGTCTCCATTATGCGTGTCCGCGCTCGCGCCACCAGGCGATAAGCTGTAGGTAGTTGTCCCGGATGCGCGCCACCAGCTGCGCATCGTCAATATCATGTTTCAGCCACGCGCGGGAAGCATCGCCAAACAGCGTGCGTCCCACGGCGAAACCTTTCACCAGCGGCTGCCCCGCCGCGGCTCTGAAGTCGGCCCGGAGCTGTTCTGCCGGAGCATCCAGCCCGAGGATCACCACCCCACGGCAGTACGGGTCCCGGCGTTCGATAATCTCGCTCAACGCCGTCCAGCCCTCTGCGGAGAGCGGTGGCAGTTTCCACCAGTCGGGGTAAATCCCCAGGTTGTAGAAGCGAGAAATGGCCCGCAGGTAAAGTTCGTCGCTGCGCGGCATGCTGGCGGGCAAAATCACTTCCAGCAGCAGCTCGTGCCCGGACTGGCAGCAGGCGTGGTACACCTCGGCGATTTTCTGCTCCTGCTCCAGGCGCAGACCGTGGGCATCTTCCGGGTGGAAGAAGACCAGACACTTCACCACGTGCTCCTGCGGCCAGCTGATAAGCTGGGTTCCGATGTTGCCGTGCTCCATCTCCAGAGGCCGGGAGCCAGGCAGCTCGATGGGGCGGCCAATCCACCACCCTTCCCCGGTGATGGCGTTCAGCGCGTCCTGACCAAAGGTGCCGTCGCACAGCAGACCAGCTTTACCTTCCAGCCCGGCGCGGCTCGCCGCCTCGCGGCTGGCCTGCAGGATCAGTTGCTTCAGCGCCGGAATGCGCTTAAGCGACGCGCCGCACTGCATCGCCATATCCTCAAGCTGGCTGCGGTGATCGAACGCCATCACGCACAGCTCCGGCCACTCGCGGCGACGGGTGGTCACCCGGTGGAGATGGTTAAGACGCGGGTCGAGATCCGGGCGCGGCACATCCGCAGCGCGGGAGAGATAGTCATCCAGCTCGATTTTGCTCGGCATCGCCGGGGCGCAGCCGTGGCGCGACACCACCAGCGCGCCGCAGGCGTTGGCATAGCGGCACGCCTGCTCCCAGCCCTCGTCGTTCAGGTAGCCGCGCAGCAGGCCGGACATAAATGCGTCCCCCGCGCCGAGGACGTTTAGCACCTCCACGCGCACGCCGGTCACCGTCAGGCCGTCGTCCAGCCGGGGCGGAATAGCGTCTGTATAGACCGAGCAGCCCAGCGCGCCGCGCTTGCAGACCAGCGTCGCCTGACTCACGCCACGCACCTGAGCCAGCGCCTGTAACGTATCCGTACTGCCACCCGCAATGTGAAACTCCTCTTCGGTGCCGACAATGACGTCGAAGAGGTGCAGCACCTCCTGTAGCTCACGGGTGACCTTGTCGGCGGCGATAAATCGCGTTTCACCGTCGCCTAAGGAGGTCAGCCCCCACAGCACCGGACGGAAGTCGATGTCCAGCACCGTGCGCACGCCGTGACGGCGGGCATAGCCCAGCGCCGTCAGCACCGCCTCGCGGGTCTGCGGATGAGAAAGATGCGTCCCGGTGATGGCAAGACAACGGGCGGAGGCAATGTAGCTTTCGTCCACATCGCTGGCCGTAATAGCCATATCCGCGCAGTTATCGCGATAAAAAATCAGAGGAAAAGTGTCCCGGTCTTTAATGCCGAGTAGCACCAGCGCCGTGAGGCGTTCTTTATCAATAATCAGATGGCGGGTATCGCAGCCAACCTGGTTGAGCTCTTCGCGCAGGAAGCGGCCCATATGTTCATCGCCAACGCGCGCCAGCATCGACGAGCGTAAACCCTGGCGCGCGGTGCCGTACGCCACGTTGCCGGAAGACCCGCCGAGATATTTGGCGAAGCTCGACGCGTCCTCCAGACGGGCACCAACCTGCTGGCTGTAGAGGTCTACCGCCACGCGGCCCATGCATATCACATCAAACTGCTTTTCCACGTTGATACCTCATCAGACAATATCGTTCACGTTCAGCCAGCGGCCTTCCAGGTGTGAGAGCGCGATCGCGTCCAGCACGCGCGACACCTTCCAGCCCTCTTCGAAGTCCGGCCACATTGGCGCGTCGGCGGCAATCCCGTCCACCAGGTCGCGCACCTCCACCGTTTTTTGATCGTTAAAGCCAATACCATGGCCCGCGCCCATGCAGAACGCGGCGTAGTCCGGGTGCGCCGGGCCAACGAGCAGCGTGCGGAACCCCTGACGGTTCACCGGATCGTCATGCAGATAGAGCTTCAGCTCCGCCATGCGCTCCTGGGTGAAGCTGATGGCGCCCTTCGTCCCGGTGATGACGTACGACAGCCCCATCTTGCGGCCGCAGGCGACGCGGGAGGTTTCAATGACGCCCTGCGCCCCGCTCGCGAAGCGCACCATCGCGTGGGCCTGATCCTCGTTTTCGACGGCAATCATCTCCGACGATCCGGCCTTCGCCGGGCGCTCCGGGACCACGATCTTCAGGTCGCCGCAGACCTGCTCGATATCCCCCACCAGGTACTGGGCCATATTGACGATGTGCGCCGCAAGGTCGCCCAGCGCGCCCAGCCCGGCGGTCTCTTTAAAGCAGTGCCAGTGAATGGGCGACAGCGGGTCGGCCATGTAGTCTTCGTTGTGGGTGCCGTAGAAGTGGATCACCTCGCCAATCTCGCCGCGGGCGATAATCTCCTTCGCCAGCTGCGCGGTCGGGTTCTTCATGTAGTTGAACCCCACCAGCGTTTTCACCCCGGCCCGCTTCGCGGCATCGACCATCGCGCGCGCGTCGTGGGCGTTAAGCGCCAGCGGCTTCTCCGAGTAGACGTGCTTGCCGTGGCGGATCGCCTCCAGCGCCATCTCTTTATGCAGATGGTTGGGTGAGCAAATATCCACTACATCAATGGCCGGGTCGGCCACCAGCGCCCGCCAGTCGCCAGTGGAGCGGTTGAAGCCAAACGCCTGCGCACGTGCTGCCGCCAGCTCCGGCGTGACTTCCGCCACCATCTCGCGCACCAGACTGCCGCGCAGGTTGAACACCGTCGGGGCCTGGGCATAGGCGATGGCGTGCGCCTTGCCGATATACCCGGTGCCAATCAATCCAATACGAATCTCTTTCATCACGATCCTCACAGTGCGCCGCGACGGCTCTTGGCATAGGTATCGAATGCCACCGCCAGAACGATAATTAATCCGGTGATAATTTGCTGGTAGTAGGCCGAGACGTTCATCAGCACCAGGCCGTTAATCAGAATGCCCATGATGATGGAGCCGATAACGGTGCCGCCGATGCGCCCGTAGCCGCCCATCAGCGAGGTACCGCCGATCACCACCGAGGCGATAACGCGCAGCTCAAAGGAGATCCCGGCCACCGCCTCGGCGCTCCCCAGACGCGCGCTCAGAATGAAGCCTGCCAGTCCCGCCAGGCAGCCGATCAGCACGTAGACGCTGACCAGCACGCGCTTGACGTTCACCCCCGCCAGGCGCGCCGCCTCCGGGTTGCCGCCGATGGCGTAGACGAAGCGGCCCCAGCGGGTTTTATGCAGCGCCAGATAGCCGCCGACGGCGACGATGGCGAAGATCCAGATCGGAATGGAAATGCCGAGCAGCTCGCCGCGCCCCCACCAGCGGTAGCCGGGATCGAAACCGGCGATCGGCGCGCCGTCGTTAATCACCAGCGTCAGGCCGCGCCAGATGGTCATCCCGCCGAGGGTAACGATGAACGGCGGAAGGCGCAGGCGAGTGACGCCCAGACCGTGCAGAAAGCCAATCGCCGTGCCCATCGCCAGACAAATCCCCAGCCCGATCAGCCAGCTCATGCCGCCCCAGGCGTTCGGGTCGACGGTGGTGAAGTTATCCCCCTTAATGACGTACGCCGCGGTCATGGCGCACACCGCCAGAATGGAGCCGACGGAGAGGTCGATCCCGGCGGTCAGAATGACGAAGGTCATCCCCACGGCCATGATCCCGTAGATGGAGACTTCGGTCAGAATGTTGAAAATATTGCGTTCAGAGAAAAAGTTGCTGTTCTGCGACTGGAAGAAGATCAGCAGCAGGATCATGAAAATCAGCACCCCGAAGCGCTCGAAGAAGGCGATGGGATCGATGCGTCCGGCGCGTTTGACCGGGGCCTGCGTTTTAGAAATCATCTGCGTCATGGGAAACTCCGTTATGCCGCGTTCAGGGCGTTATGGTTGATAGCCATCATCGTCATCAGCCGTTCTTCGTTAGCGTCGTCACCGTGGATCTCGCCGGTTACCCGACCTTCGCTGAGGGTGATGATCCGGTCAGACACCGCCATCACCTCAGGCAGATCGGAGGAGATCACGATCACCGCCACGCCCTTTTTTGCCATGTCAAACAGCACCTGATGCACTTCCGATTTGGTCCCCACGTCGATGCCGCGCGTCGGCTCATCGACGATCAGCACCCGCGGGTTGAGTGCCATACAGCGCGCGAGGATGACTTTTTGCTGGTTACCGCCGGAGAGCTTGCGCACCTCCTGCGCGCTGTTGACCATTTTGATCTGAAGCGCCTGGCGGTAGGATTCAATCAGATCGTCTTCCTTGCGGGTGTTCACAAACCAGCGCCATTTCAGCAGCGAAGAGAGACAGGAGAGCGACAGGTTATCTCGGATCGACAGCCCCAGCACCGCCCCTTCCTTTTTGCGATCTTCCGGCACCAGCGCCACGCCCTGATCGAGGGCATACAACGGGTCACGCGGCTGATACGGCACGCCGTCCAGTTCAAAGCTGCCCGAGGTAAACGCGTCTGCGCCAAACAGGCAGCGCGCCACCTCGGTACGTCCCGCGCCCACCAGTCCGGCGATGCCCAGCACCTCCCCGGCGTGGACGTGGAAGCTGATGTCGTGCAGGGCAATACCGTGCGGATCCAGCGGCGGCTTCTCGCGGCTCAGCCACTTCACTGCCAGGCGGACGGGTTTGTCTTCATGATGCGTTTCGCTGGCAGGACGGCGGTTAAAGGCTACGTCGCGCCCGACCATCAGGCGGATCAGCTGCTCTACGTTGGTCTCCTCCACCGCGCCGGTGCCGGTGAAGCGGCCGTCCTGGAAAACGGTGAAGCGATCGCAGAGCTGGAAAACTTCGTGCAGGCGGTGAGTTACATAGATAATACTCACGCCACGGTTTTTAAGCTCCCGCACCACGCGGTGCAGGCTTTCTACTTCGCTGTCGCTCAGCGCGGCGGAAGGTTCATCCATGATGATCAGCCGAGCGTTAAGGGTCAGCGCTCTCGCGATCTCCACCATCTGCTGCTGGGCCACGCTCAGGCGGGCAACCGGTGTGGTCGGCGCAACATTCAGTTGCAGGTAATCCAGAATGACCTGCGCCTCCTGGTTTACTGCTTTTTCGTCAACGATCAGGTTGCGCCTGCGCGGTTCGCGCCCGAGAAACATGTTTTCCGCAACGGTCATGTTGGGCAGCAGGTTGAACTCCTGATAGATGGTGATAATGCCCTTGTTCTGGCGTTCCACTGGAGAGTCATCTACCGGCAGCGTTTCGTCGTTAAACCAGATATCCCCGCGGGTTTGCGGCTGCGCGCCCGCGAGCGCTTTCAGCAATGTAGATTTTCCCGCCCCGTTTTCCCCCAGCAGGGCGTGGATTTCTCCGCTACCGACGGTCAGCTGAGCGCTGCTCAGCGCCCAGACGCCGGAAAAGCTTTTTGCCAGGTCGGTCACTTTCAGTAAGGGTTGCGACATCGGTCTGCTCCTCCTCATGTTGAGCCGCCAGAGGCGGCTCGGGACATATCAGTTACCGGCCTCACCGATACGCTCGGCCTGCTGTAGGTTCTCTTTGGTGATCAGCGTCGGCGGGTAGTCGGCTCCGGTGATGGCTTTCTTCTCGCGCACGTTGGCCACCAGCTGGCTCATCGCCGTCTGCACCGCAAAGCCCGGACGCTGATCAGCCGTCACCGCCAGCCAGCCGTCGCGCACGCGAGCCAGCGCTTCCGGTACCGCATCAAAGCCGGTGACCAGAATTTCTCCCGGCTTTACGCCCTGGCCTTGCAGCGCTTCAATAGCCCCCAGCGCCATATCGTCGTTGGCGGAGAGGATCACCTGCGGGCGTTTCGGCAGCGAAGGCAGAACGCTTTCCACAATGCGCATCCCTTCGGAACGCATCCAGTTGCCGGTCTGATCGGCGACGATCTTGTACTTATCCCCGCCCGCCTTCAGACTGTCGCGGATCCCTTTGGTGCGTTCGATATTGGAGGAAGAGCCCGGCTGACCGGTGAGGAGAATGATGTCCGCGCCGTTGGGGAATTTGGTTTTGACGAAATCGCCAATCGCCTGGCCGCCCTTATAGTTGTTGGCGCCGAAGTGCGGCACTTTCTTCTGGCTGTCGACGGAGCGGTCGAGCGTGACCACCGGCAGCTTCGCATCCTGAATTTCATCCACCGCGCTGGAGACCGCGTTTACGTCGTTCGGGGAGACGATAAAGCCCTGCGCCCCGCGGGTGATGGCGTTTTCCAGGTCAGCTACCTGTTTCGGTGAACTGCCCTGCCCGTCCAGCACCTGAAGCTTCACGCCCATCTCTTTTGCGGCTTTCACCGCCGTGCGCTGCATGTGAACTTCAAACGGCATGGCCAGGTTTGGCGTACTGAAAACTATTTGCTCGTTTTCGGCGAGGGCGGCCCCGGACGTCATGGCGATGAGGGCGGCTACGATCAGTTTTTTCATTATTATGTCTCTCTGTGTAGGGTTGTGGTGTTTAGAGGACGATCTCGCGCTGGCTACGCAGCGACTCCAGCGCTTTATCCGCAAGGTACAGCGCACGTTCACCATCATCGCCGCTGCAGTCAGGTACCGCTTCGCCACGCAGGACCGCAACAAAGTGTTCCCATTCCGCGGCGTAAGCGGATTTGTAGCGCTGCAGGAAGAAATGTTCCGGCAGCGCGCTGGTGCAGCCCTGTTTACCGTAGTGCTGCACCTGGTTTTCAAGGATGTTGCCCGCGCACAGCAGCCCTTCGGAGCCGTGCAACTCCAGGCGCTGGTCGTAGCCGTAAGATGAACGGCGGCTGTTAACGATGGTCGCCATCGCGCCGGAGGCGTATTTCAGAACGATAAACGCGGTATCGATATCCCCCGCCTCGCCAATCGCCGGATCCACCAGGTTGCTGCCCTGGGCATACACCGACACCGGCTCTTCGCCCATGACGAAGCGTGCCATGTCAAAATCGTGGATAGTCATATCGCGGAACATGCCGCCGGAGACGCGCACGTATTCCACAGGCGGCGGAGATGGATCGCGGGAGATAATCAGCAGCGATTCCGGCTTGCCGATGCACCCGGCCTGCACGTCGGTTTTAACGCGACGGAACTGCGGGTCAAAGCGGCGGTTAAAGCCGATAAACAGCGGCACATCGTACTCTTTGACCACTTTCAGGCAGTCGCGCACGCGGGCGAGGTCGAGGTGTACCGGCTTTTCACAAAAGATGGCTTTGCCGTGCCGGGCGGCCATTTCAATCAGGTCCGCGTGGGTATCAGTCGCGGAGGCGATCAGCACGGCGTGCACGTTAGGGTCGGTCATCGCATCAATCAAGCTCTGCTGGCGGGCCTGATACTGCGCGGCGAGACGGGTTGCAAATTCCTGATTCGGGTCAACCACGGACCAGAGCGTGGTCGCGCCGTGGCTGGCGATGTTAGCTGCATGAACCTGGCCAATTCGGCCAGCGCCCAGTAAAGCAATGTTAAACATAACGGCTCCCGGTGTTGGTGAATGCTGTGAACTAACGACCCTATAAATAAAACATTTATTTCATTTTTATAAATAGTGAAAATTATGTTTTTGAGTGTGAGTTAACACTTTTGAGATGAATGAGATAAATTTTGTTATCAATCTCACAACATGGAAGGACGTGCGGCAACTCCCCTCACCCCGGCCCTCTCCCCAAAGGGGCGAGGGAGAAAAGAGCGCACCAAACTATCCCCTCTCCCTTTGGGGAGAGGGTAGGGTAAGGGGAAAATGAAATGAAAATTTCGTTAAGGCGAAAAAACTTAATACTGCCGGGCTTTTTTCAGCTGCGCCTGCGTTTGCTCCGCGGCTTTGCGCACGGCAGACGACGCCGCCACCTGCGCGTCACCGGTACGCCACCACGACGCATAGTCATGGGTCATGGTCTTCGGCAGCACTTTAATGTCCAGCAGCGTCGGGCCAAGGTGCGCGCGTGACGCCTCAAGCGCCGCCAGCAGGCTTTGCTCATCGTTCACCCGCCACGCACGGCAGCCGTAGCTTTCCGCATTTTGCGCAAAGTCGACCTTCACCAGCGGCCCGTCAAGCCGCCCGGTTTCCGGGTTGCGCCTGCGGTTTTCCGTGCCAAAACTGCCCATTCCGTGCCCCATCTGTAGGTTGTTAATGCAGCCAAAGCCGGCGTTATCAAATAACAGAATGGTGACTTTGATCCCCTCCTGTACGGCGGTTTGCAGCTCGGAATGGAGCATCATGTACGAACCATCCCCCACCATGGCATAAACCGGTAGCTGCGGTTTCGCGAGCTTCGCGCCAATAGCTGCCGCGATCTCATAGCCCATGCACGAGTAGCCGTACTCCAGATGATAACTGTCCGGCGCTTTGACCTGCCAGAGACGCTGTAAATCGCCCGGCAGCGAACCGGCCGCGCCCACCACGATGGCGTTATCCTCAATATGCTGGTTGATCAGCCCCAGCACCCGCGTCTGGGTCAGCCGGGTGTTGAGCGTCTCGCCGTATTCCGCCAGCTGCGCATCCAGGTGTCCAGCCACTTCGGGTGCGTCATCAGGACGCCACTGGCGATCCCACAGGCGGCAGCACTCGTCGCGCCAGGCGGACTTCGCCCCGGCAATCGCTTCTCCCCAGGCGCTGCGATACCCGGCGAGCGCGTGGGTCAAGCCTCTCAGCCCGGTTTGGGCATCGGCAATCAGCGCGGTGGCGTCCAGCTTCAGGGCATCAAACTCGGCCACGTTCAGCAGCAGAAACTCAACGTCCGGGTGGGAAAAGAGCGCCTTGGAGCCGGTGGTAAAGTCGGTAAGACGCGTGCCGATGCCAATCACTAAGTCAGCCTGTGGCGCAAGCTGGTTGGCGGCCATACCACCGGTTACCCCCACGCCGCCCAGGTTAAGTGGGTGGTCACTTACCAGCGCCCCCTTTCCGGCCTGGGTTTCGGCAAACGGCAGCCGCAGCGTCTCGACAAATTCGCGAAACGCTTCATGCGCGCCGGAATAGCGCACGCCGCCGCCGCAAACCACCAGCGGACGGCGCTTGCGGGCGATCAGCGCCCGCGCCTGCTCCAGGCGCTCCGGATCTGGCGGGCGGCGCTCGATGTGGTGCACGCGACGCGCGAAGAAGCTCAGCGGGTAGTCCCAGGCTTCTCCCTGCACGTCCTGCGGCAGGCAAATGGTCACCGCGCCGGTATCGGCGGGGTCAGTGAGCGTTCGCATCGCGCTTAGCATCGCGCTCATCAGCTGTTCCGGCCGGTTGATGCGGTCCCAGTAGCGGGAGACCGGACGGAAGCAGTCATTAGTGCTGATGCTAAGATCGTGATACTGCTCGATCTGCTGCAGTACGGGGTCCGGCTGGCGGCTGGCGTAGATATCTCCCGGCAGTAGTAGCAGCGGGATGCGGTTCGCCGTCGCCGTTGCCGCTGCGGTAATCATATTGGCAGCGCCTGGCCCGACGGAGGAAGTGACGGCAAAAATGCGCTGACGGCGATGCTGTTTGGCGAACCCCGTCGCCATGTGGGCAATCCCCTGCTCGTTGCACCCCTGCATGATTTTCAGATGACCGGGATCCTGCTCCAGCGCCTGGCCGATACCGAGCACGTTGCCGTGACCAAAGATGGTGGCGACGCCCTCCACGAAGGGCGTTTCAATGCCATCAATGCTGACGTACTGTTGATTAAGGAACCGGACCAGCGCCTGGGCCATGGTCATACGTTCGGTTTGCATAAAACCTCCTGTCAGCCCAGCGTCGGCATGGAGAACGCAGCGCCTGTCTCCTGCTGCATTTCCGGCCAGCGTGCGGTGACGGTTTTCATTCGGGTGTAGAAACGCACGCCGTCGTTACCATGGACGTTGAGCGCACCGAAGATGGAACGCTTCCAGCCACCGAAACTGTGAAATGCCATCGGCACCGGAATCGGCACGTTGACGCCCACCATGCCCGCCTGCACCTCCTCGCAGAAGCGGCGGGCGCAGCCGCCATCACGGGTGAAAATCGCCGTACCATTACCATATTCGTGGCGATTAATCAGGTCCACCGCGCTGCTGTAATCTGCTACGCGAACCACAGAAAGCACCGGGCCAAAAATTTCTTCTTTATAGATGGTCATCTCCGGGGTGACGGTATCGAACAGCGTCGGCCCGACGAAGTAGCCCTGCTCGTGGCCCTTCACGCTGAAGCCGCGACCGTCCACGCGAAGTTTCGCTCCCTGCGCTTCCCCGCTGTCGATGTAGCCCAGCACCTTGCTGCGGTGCGCGGAGGAGATGAGCGGCCCCATTTCGTTTTCTGGCGTCTGGTCCAGCCCTGGCCCAACGCGCAGCGCGGCAATCTGTTTTTCCAGACGGGCGCAGAGGTCATCGGCGGTTTTATCGCCCACCGCCAGTACCACTGAAAGCGCCATACAGCGTTCCCCCGCCGCGCCGTAGGCCGCGCCCATAATGGCGTTGGTTGCCATCTCCATGTCGGCATCCGGCATTAAAATGCAGTGGTTTTTCGCCCCACCCAGCGCCTGACAGCGTTTGCCGTGGGCGGACGCGGTCTGGTAAATGTATTCCGCAATCGGCGTAGAGCCAACAAAGCTCACCGCCTGCACGCGCGGATCGGTCAGTAGCACGTCAACGGACTCTTTATCACCCTGCACCACGTTGAAGACGCCATCCGGCAGGCCGGCCTCTTTCAGGAGCTGCGCCAGCGCGAGCGCGAGAGAAGGATCTTTTTCCGAGGGTTTCAGCACGAAGGTATTCCCTGTCGCCAGCGCAATCGGGAACATCCACATCGGCACCATCGCCGGGAAGTTAAACGGTGTGATCCCAACGCAGACCCCGAGCGGCTGCATCAGCGAGTGGCTGTCGACGCCGGTGCCGACGTTCGCAGAGTGCTCACCCTTTTGCAAATGCGGAATACCGCAGGCAAATTCCACCACTTCCAGGCCACGGGTCAATTCGCCCACCGCGTCGGAGAAGACCTTGCCGTGCTCTTCGCTGATGATGCGGGCCAGGCGCGTCATGTTCTCCTCCAGCAGCGACTTGAAGCGGAACATCACGCGCGCGCGCTTAAGCGGAGCCTGGCGCGCCCACGCAGGAAACGCCTGCTGCGCGGCGGCAATCGCCTGCCCGGTTTCCTGCGCCGTACTCATTACCACCTGGCGGATCTGCTCGCCCGTGGCTGGGTTGAAGATCGCCTGAACGCGCTGGCCTGAACCGGTGACACATTCGCCGTGAATAAAATTCGCTACCGTCTCCATCCTTAACCTCTCGCTGTTGATACGTGACTGTTGACTGAACACTGTGTACAAACACTATATATGAAACAAACGTTCCATTTTAAGTTGAAATAAAATAAATGATGATTATTGTGATCAAGGATGGATTTTTATGTTTACAGCCAGTAACACTGGCTCAGCGTGCGCTATTAAGAAATTTCGGGCGAGGAAATGACTGAAGTTTCTGTTTCATTTTTGCTGCCAGATGGATGGCCGACATTTAAAAGACGCGGTTTTGCGTTTAGAATCATGAGACTGTATTTGGGGGATAAGATGACGACAGCAACCAGCCTGAACGAACTGCAGCAGCAAATCCGCGAGCGATACGATAACCTGAGTAAGAGGTTGCAGCAGGTCTCCCGCTATGTACTGGATAACACCAACAGCGTGGCCTTTGATACGGTTGCCGTTATTGCCGAGCGCGCCGACGTGCCGCCCTCGACGCTGATCCGCTTCGCCAACGCCTTTGACTTCACCGGCTTTAACGAAATGAAACAGCTGTTTCGCATGAACCTGGTGGAAGAGACCGCCAGCTACAGCGACCGCGCGCGGCTGTTCCGTGAAATGGAGAGCGAGGCCGTGCCGGAGACGCCGCTCGATATTCTGCACGAGTTCGCCCGCTCGAACGCGCAGGCGCTCCAGCAGCTGGCCGCCCGCGCGGAACCGGAAATGCTGGAGCGCGCAGTGCAGCTGCTGGCTGACGCCGACACCATCTACATCGCCGGACTGCGCCGCTCCTTTAGCGTCGCGGCTTACCTGACCTATGCCCTGAGTCATCTGGAGTGCCGCCCTATTCTGCTCGACGGCATGGGCGGAATGCTGCGCGAACAGATCAGCCGCATTAAAGCGCGCGACATTGTGGTGTCGATCAGCTTCTCGCCGTACGCCGAAGAGACAGTGATGGTCAGTGAAACTGCCGCCAGCGTCGGCGCGCGGCAGATCGTGATTACGGACAGCCAGATAAGCCCCCTGGCGACGTTTAGCGATCTTTGCTTTGTGGTGAAAGAGGCGCAGGTGGATGCGTTTCGGTCTCAGTCGGCAACGCTATGCCTGGTGCAGTCGCTGGTAGTGGCCCTGGCGTATAGGTTGGGTGAAGGGAAGTGAGGAAATAAAAACCCCCTGCACAGGCAGAGGGTTTGGGTGTTAATTCAGAGGGAGATTATTCCCACTCAATCGTAGCCGGTGGCTTACCGCTGATGTCATACACGACGCGGGAAATACCGTTAACTTCGTTGATGATGCGGTTAGACACGCGGCCTAAGAAGTCATACGGCAGGTGCGCCCAGTGCGCGGTCATGAAGTCGATGGTTTCCACCGCACGCAGGGAAACAACCCAGTCGTACTTGCGGCCATCGCCCATGACGCCAACGGAGCGAACCGGCAGGAACACGGTGAACGCCTGGCTCACTTTGTTGTACAGGTCAGCTTTGTGCAGCTCTTCGATGAAGATAGCGTCCGCGCGACGCAGCAGGTCGCAGTACTCTTTCTTCACTTCGCCCAGCACGCGCACGCCCAGACCCGGGCCCGGGAACGGATGACGGTAGAGCATGTCGTACGGCAGACCCAGCTCCAGGCCGATCTTACGCACTTCGTCTTTGAACAGCTCACGCAGCGGTTCAACCAGGCCCATCTTCATCTCTTTCGGCAGGCCGCCCACGTTGTGGTGAGATTTGATGACGTGCGCTTTACCGGTGGCGGAGGCCGCAGACTCGATCACGTCAGGGTAGATGGTGCCCTGCGCCAGCCATTTCACATCTTCCAGCTTCAGCGCTTCTTCGTCGAACACTTCCACGAACACGCGACCGATGATTTTACGTTTCGCTTCCGGATCGTTCTCGCCTTTCAGCGCGTCCAGGAAGCGCTGCTCGCCTTCCACGTGAACGATGTTCAGACCGAAGTGGTCGCCAAACATGTCCATAACCTGCTGGGCTTCGTTCAGACGCAGCAGACCGTTGTCCACGAAGACGCAGGTCAGGTTTTTACCGATGGCGCGGTGCAGCAGCATCGCGGTCACGGAGGAGTCCACGCCGCCGGAGAGGCCGAGGATCACTTTGTCATCGCCAACCTGCTGGCGGATACGCTCCACGGCGTCGTCGATGATTTTTGCCGGGGTCCACAGGGCTTCGCACTGGCAGATGTCACGCACGAAGCGCTCCAGCATGCGCATACCCTGACGGGTGTGGGTCACTTCCGGGTGGAACTGCACGCCGTAGAAACGTTTTTCTTCGTTCGCCATGATGGCGAACGGGCAGCTTTCAGTGCTGGCAACGGTCACGAAGTCAGACGGGATAGCGGTGACTTTGTCGCCGTGGCTCATCCACACGTCCAGCAGCGGTTTGCCGTCTGCGGTCAGGGAGTCTTCGATACCGCGCACCAGCGCGCTGTCGGTGACGACTTCAACCTGTGCGTAGCCGAACTCACGCTCGTTAGAGCCTTCTACGTGGCCGCCCAGCTGCATCGCCATGGTCTGCATGCCGTAGCAAACGCCGAACACCGGTACGCCCGCTTCGAACACGTACTGCGGCGCACGCGGGCTGTTCTCTTCGGTGGTGCTTTCCGGGCCGCCGGACAGGATGATGCCGCTTGGATTGAACTCGCGAATCTGTGCTTCCGTGACATCCCACGCCCACAGCTCACAGTAAACGCCCAGTTCACGCACGCGGCGCGCCACCAGCTGAGTGTACTGAGAACCAAAGTCCAGGATGAGAATGCGATGTTTATGAATGTTTTCCGTCATTGACGCTAATTCCGAGGCAAGTGAAACAAAACAAAGCGCCCGGCATTGAGCCGGGCGCGGAAATTTATCAGGAGCCCAGACGGTAGTTCGGGGACTCTTTGGTGATCGTCACGTCGTGAACGTGGCTCTCCTGGATACCCGCACCGCTGATGCGTACGAATTCCGCTTTGGTACGCAGCAGGTCAATGGTACCACAGCCGGTCAGACCCATACAGGAGCGCAGGCCGCCCATCTGCTGGTGAATGATCTCTTTCAGGCGGCCTTTATACGCCACACGGCCTTCAATACCTTCCGGCACCAGTTTGTCTGCGGCGTTATCGGTCTGGAAGTAACGGTCGGAGGAACCTTTGGACATCGCGCCCAGGGAGCCCATACCGCGGTAGGATTTATAAGAACGCCCCTGGTAGAGTTCGATTTCACCCGGGGATTCTTCGGTACCGGCCAGCATGGAGCCCACCATCACGGCTGCGGCACCTGCGGCGATCGCTTTGGCGATGTCGCCAGAGAAACGGATACCGCCGTCCGCGATGACCGGAATACCGGTACCTTCCAGCGCTTCGACCGCGTCAGAAACCGCCGTGATCTGCGGCACGCCTACGCCGGTGACGATACGGGTGGTACAGATAGAGCCAGGACCGATACCCACTTTCACCGCGCTGCAACCCGCTTCCGCCAGCGCGCGAGCGCCTGCGCCGGTTGCCACGTTACCGCCGATGATCTGGAGATCCGGGTATTTAGCACGGGTTTCACGAATACGTTGCAGAACGCCTTCGGAGTGGCCGTGGGAGGAGTCAATCAGCAGCACGTCAACGCCCGCAGCAACCAGCGCGTCAACGCGCTCTTCGTTACCCGCACCTGCGCCAACCGCAGCGCCGACGCGCAGACGGCCATGCTCGTCTTTACAGGCGTTCGGTTTACGTTCTGCTTTCTGGAAATCTTTAACGGTGATCATGCCGCGCAGGTGGAAGTTCGCGTCCACTACCAGCGCTTTCTCAACGCGTTTTTCGTGCATTTTCGCCAGCACCACGTCGCGGGTTTCGCCTTCACGCACGGTCACCAGACGCTCTTTTGGCGTCATGTAGACGCTGACAGGCTGGTTCAGGTCAGTCACGAAACGCACGTCACGACCGGTAATGATACCCACCAGTTCGTTGTCTTCAGTGACTACCGGATAGCCTGCAAAGCCGTTACGCTCGGTCAGGGCTTTCACTTCGTGCAGCGTGGTGGTTGGCAGAACGGTCTGAGGATCGGACACGATACCGGATTCATGCTTCTTCACGCGGCGAACTTCTTCCGCCTGACGCTCGATAGACATGTTTTTGTGGATAAAGCCAATGCCGCCTTCCTGTGCCAGGGCGATAGCCAGACGCGCTTCAGTCACGGTGTCCATTGCTGCGGAGAGCATAGGAATGTTCAGACGAATGGTTTTCGTCAACTGCGTGCTGAGGTCGGCAGTATTCGGCAGAACGGTGGAGTGAGCGGGAACGAGGAGGACGTCGTCAAACGTCAGTGCTTCTTTAGCGATACGTAGCATGGGCAATATCTCTGACCTGGGTGGTTAAATATTGCCGTGGCATTATACAGAGCGTAACCGATTGCATCCACACTTTTTTGAAAAAAATGCTTGCGCTCACCTCTCAGCAGGTTACTATCGACTGAATAACTTGCTGATTTAGAATTTGATCCCGCTCACATGTTATCCTCTCAATCCCCCTCAATTTATACTGTCAGCCGCCTTAATCAGACGGTACGTTTGCTGCTTGAGCAGGAAATGGGACAGGTCTGGATCAGCGGTGAAATCTCTAACTTCACGCAGCCTGCTTCCGGTCACTGGTACTTTACGCTGAAAGACGACACCGCTCAGGTGCGCTGCGCGATGTTCCGCAACAGCAACCGTCGCGTGACGTTCCGTCCTCAGCATGGCCAGCAGGTTCTGGTTCGCGCCAACATTACCCTGTATGAGCCGCGCGGCGATTATCAGATTATCGTCGAGAGCATGCAGCCCGCCGGTGAAGGCTTGCTGCAACAGAAGTACGAGCAGCTCAAAGCCATGCTTTCGGCTGAGGGATTGTTCGACCAGCAGTTTAAAAAGCCCCTGCCCTCACCCGCTCACTGCGTTGGGGTCATTACCTCGAAAACCGGTGCGGCCCTGCACGATATTTTGCACGTTCTGAAGCGCCGTGACCCTTCCCTGCCCGTCATTATTTACCCAACTGCCGTTCAGGGTGACGATGCGCCGGGGCAGATCGTGCGCGCGATTGAACTGGCAAATGCCCGTCAGGAGTGTGATGTATTAATCGTTGGGCGCGGCGGCGGCTCGCTGGAAGACCTTTGGAGCTTTAACGACGAGCGCGTGGCGCGGGCAATCTTTGCCAGCCTTATCCCGGTGGTAAGCGCCGTCGGTCACGAAACGGATGTGACGATAGCCGATTTTGTCGCGGATTTACGCGCGCCCACGCCGTCCGCGGCGGCAGAGGTAGTCAGCCGTAACCAGCTGGAGCTGCTGCGTCAGATCCAGAACGGGCAGCAGCGCCTGGAGATGGCGATGGATTACTTCCTCGCCAACCGTACCCGCCGCTTTACCCAGCTTCACCATCGTCTGCAACAGCAGCATCCGCAATTGCGTCTGGCGCGTCAGCAAACCGTGCTGGAACGTCTGCGTCAGCGGATGAACTTCGCGCTGGATAACCAGCTTAAGCGGGCGGTATCTCGCCAGCAGCGCGTCACGCAGCGTCTGAACCAGCAAAACCCGCAGCCGAAGATTTATCGCGCACAAACGCGTATCCAGCAGCTTGAGTTCCGCCTCGCGGAAAATATCCGCTCACGCCTGAGCACCACGCGCGAGCGTTTCGGCAATGCGGTCACCCATCTGGAAGCCGTCAGCCCGCTCTCCACGCTGGCTCGCGGCTATAGTGTGACCACCGCGACGGACGGCAAAGTGCTGAAACAAACGAAACAGGTTAAAGCCGGGGATGTGCTCACCACCCGGCTTTCTGACGGCTGGGTCGAGAGTGAGGTGAAAGAGATCAAACCGGTGAAAAAAACGCGACAGCGTAAAAGCGGATAAATCTTCGCCGGTTACAAACTATACTGCTGCTATTGCCTTTTTTAATAAGGAGAGCAGCATGCCCCATCTTCATAGCGTCATCCCTCCGTATATTCTTCGCCGTATTATCGAAAGCGGTTCTGAGCCGCAGCAGCGCTGCGCCCGTCAGACATTAACCCACGTCCAGACGCTGATGGCCCATATGCCGGGCAAACCCGCCGCCCCGCATGTGAATAAAGCCGGTCAGCTTGAGCGTGACATCTACGATGCGAAACAGACCCAGGAGCTGCCGGGTACCCAGGTGCGCTATGAAGGCCAGCCCTCCAACGGCGATGTGGCGGTGGATGAAGCGTACGATTATCTGGGTATCACCCATGATTTCTTCTGGAAAGAATATCAGCGCGATTCACTCGATAACAAAGGACTGATCCTCACCGGCACCGTGCATTATGGTCGGGAATATCAGAACGCCTTCTGGAACGGCCAGCAGATGGTCTTTGGCGACGGTGACGGAGAAATCTTCAACCGCTTCACCATTGCCATCGACGTGGTGGCGCATGAGCTGAGCCACGGCGTGACCGAGACCGAAGCCGGGCTGATTTATTTTGAACAGTCGGGCGCGCTAAACGAGTCGCTGTCAGACGTGTTTGGCTCGCTGGTGAAGCAATATCATCTGAAGCAAACCGCCGATAAAGCAGACTGGCTGATTGGTGAAGGGCTGCTGGCAGCGGGGATTAACGGCAAAGGGCTACGTTCCATGTCTGAACCCGGTACCGCCTACGACGATCCGCTGCTCGGCAAAGACCCGCAGCCCGCGCACATGAAAGACTTCATCAAAACGCGCGAGGATAACGGCGGCGTGCATCTTAACTCCGGCATCCCCAACCGCGCGTTTTACCTGGCCGCAACGGCGATCGGTGGCTACGCCTGGGAAAAAGCGGGTTATGCCTGGTACGACACGGTTTGCGATCGCAACCTGGCGCAGGATGCGGATTTTGACGCCTTTGCAAAACTGACGATCGCGCACGGCGAGAAACGATCCGGTAGCGACGTTGGGGCGGCCATTAAACAAGCCTGGGAACAGGTAGGAGTGCTGTAAATGCAGGTTCCGGAACTGACGGATGACGCCGTGGTTGAGCTGGCCCGGGAAGGCGGCGTCGCCTTTATCCCTAAGCTGAGCGGCCAGCGCACCATTGCGCTCTCCTCGCTTAATGAGGCCCAGCGCCAGCGCCTGGTGAGCATTCTTGAGCAGGCTTTCCCGCGCGGCCAGCCGCCCGGGAAAGCCTCTTCCCCCGGCAGCGGTGACCAGCGCTATTTCCGCATCCAGATTATCTGGACCGGCCAAAATCAGGCGCACTACGCCGATATCATCGTGCTGGTACCCGAGCAGGAAGCACCCGAGTCGCTGGTGGAACTGTGGCAGAAAGGTGAAGGCTGCGTGTGCGATTAACCTTCAGCCCGAACAAACTCCACGCGTTTTTTAGAGATAAGACCGTGGCCGTTCTGGCAAAAATAGTCCACCGCACCGCAGGCTTTTAGTACCTGGAGTGGCTGATGACACTCCGGGCAGCGGGCTTCGAGCGCGATATCTTTATTACAATTTTCGCAGTGCGCTACCCCGTTCAGGGGCTCCAGCGGTGTCTGGCAATCCGGGCAGGTAATCGTCATGGTGACTCCTTCAAAGCGTTCAGGTCTGCGATAATTTTACCACGTCGCGTTCAGTGCGGGCCACGCAACTGTTGCTGTAAGGTCAGCAGCAGCGTCACCTCCTCGAGCCTGCGGCGCGTCGTGCGGCTCACCTGGTGCGGATCCCGTTCAAAGAGACTTTTTGCTCCCAGAATATGCTCCGCAAGGCAATGCTCGTAGATCGTACCGGGAATATGCCAGCGCTGAATTTCTTTACCCTTAATCAGCTCCAGCACATCTTCTGCGCCGCGTCGGTCGTGGCTGACGATGCGCCCGTCGCGCAAATGGAAGCGTAATCCCTTTTGCCCGCCCGCAGGCCCCGCGTATTTGTTAAGCCAGATGTCCACCGGCACGCCGCTGATGCTTCCCTGCAAATGCGCCTCGCCTTCCGCCGTGGTCAGATCGCCCGTTGCGATTTCGCGGCCCAGGCGGTCTTTTGCTGTCACCACCTGCAACGTCATATCGTCACTGCCGCCCAGGTAACGCACCGTTTCACGCAGCATCGCCAGCACGTGCGTACCGATATCCAGAATCACACCATCTGGATGGCGAAGCGTTCGCGCGTCTGGCTCGCCGGTGGCGAAGTTGAGCGCAATGGGCTCTCCTTCGGCGTTATACCCGCTTGGCTCCTGCAAAAAACCTTCGATTTTGACGATGTCAGAAACATGAGCGACCAGTGATTGCTTTACGCTATCGAGACGCGCCATCCAGTGATCGAGCGCCAGCACGCGGTCGGCGGCTCCCGGTTGAGCCAGCAGCGCTTTCAGTTTTTCAATTTGGGGCAGCGTGGCGACAATCGGTTTTTCTACCACAATACGCGACGCGGGTGAGGCCAGCGCCTGCTCAAGCACCTCGAGATGGTACAGGGAGGAAGTGGTGATAAACAGGGTATCCAGCGGGTGGGAAAGAAGTTCACCGAGCGACGCGCAACGTGTGACCCCTTCAGGCTGCTTCTCGGGATGAATATCAAAACCTAAACAGCGCGGAGTATCAGGAAAAAGATTTCGTATTGCCGGTAAGTAAGCCGTTTCAACCACAGCACCAAGCCCAACAAACCCTAACAGCATGTTCTTACCTCGTTAAGTCAATTGCCGGGGCATAACGCCACCCCGGCAAGGTCGAGGTTTATCAGGCGTTAGCGGCCGGTTTAGTCTGCGCATTTTCCAGCATGCGGCGCACCGGAACAATGAGGACGATCAGCACCGCAGCACAAATCAGCAGCGCAATGGAGCAACGGGCAAAGAGGTCTGGCAGCATATCCAGCTGGTCGGCCTTCACGTGACCACCAATCAGCCCCGCAGCCAGGTTACCCAGCGCACTGGCGCAGAACCACAGGCCCATCATCTGGCCGCGCATTCTCTCCGGCGCCAGCAGGGTCATGGTCGCAAGACCAATCGGACTCAGGCACAGTTCCCCGAGCGTCAGCATCAGGATACTGCCCACCAGCCAGAACGGAGAAACCCCTGCCCCACCGTTGCTCAGCACGTTCTGCGCCGCCAGCATCATCAGGCCAAAGCCCGCCGCCGCGCACAGAATGCCGATCACGAACTTGGTGATGCTGCTCGGACGAATGTTTTTGCTCGCCAGCTTCGGCCATGCCCAGCTAAATACCGGGGCCAGCAGAATGATGAACAGGGCATTGATCGACTGGAACCACACCGCCGGGATCTCAAAATCACCGATCATGCGGTTAGTGTAGTCGTTGGCGAACAGGTTGAAGGAGGTTGGCTTCTGCTCGAACGCGGACCAGAAGAACGCGGCGGAGACCAGCAGAATAAAGCACACCAGCAGCCTTGCGCGCTCTTTGCGATTCAGCCCGGCGAAGATGAACAGATAGATGAAGTAGAGCGCGACGGAGGCGGCAATCACATACACCAGCACGCTGGCGACCGCGACCGGATTAATCACAATCACGCCCTGGGCAATCAACGTTACGATGATTGCAACACCCACAGCCAGCGCCAGCAGCCAGGCACCCACGCCGTTACGTTTCACTACCGGACTGTTCCAGGTGGAGTCCAGACCGACTTCACTGTCGTAGCACTTCATGGCCGGAACGGCAAACACGCGGAAGATAATCAGGGCGACCAGCATCCCGATACCACCGATACCAAAGCCCCAGTGCCAGCCGTGGGTTTTAATCAGCCAGCCGGAAATCAGAGGGGCAATGAACGAGCCCATGTTGATGCCCATATAGAACAGCGAGAAACCGCCGTCACGACGCGCATCGCCTTTTTTATACAGGGTGCCGACCATGACCGAGATACAGGTCTTGAACAGGCCGGAGCCGAGCACGATAAACATCAGGCCGATGAAGAACAGGTTGTCGCCCATGATGGCCGACAGGGCGATCGACAGGTGCCCGAGCGCAATCAAAATCGAACCGTACCAGACGGCCCGCTGCTGGCCGAGCCAGTTATCCGCCAGCCAGCCGCCCGGCAGCGCAGCGAGGTACATGGTGCCGGCAAAGATGCCGACAATCGCCGAGGCGTTTTCACGCGCCAGGCCCATTCCGCCGTCATAGACGGTGGCGGCCATAAACAGAATCAGTAGCGGGCGAATACCGTAAAACGAAAAACGCTCCCACATCTCGGTGAAGAACAGCGAACCGAGCGGATAAGGATGGCCGAAGAAGGTTCGGCTCTCTTTTTGATTAACAGAGGATTGCATAATTCTCCCGAAAAGGTATGTGTCGTGCTTGTAAACACCAGCATGTACGCCGAACGGTTACGTATCCGATCGATTTTTTACATGCGGCGAAATGTTGGTTAACCATTTGATAACCAGGCGCTAGTTTTGTCTAGTACCGAACCCTGGACTTTAAGACGAAAATTCGATGATTGTCTACTTTCTTAGATATAAACATGGTTAAAAGCGAATAGTGATTGACATCACACAGGGAAGGCAGGCCTTTTGAATGGGCGAAAAAAACCCGCGACAGGCGCGGGTTTTAGTGAGTTCGGTAAGAATTATTTGCTTTTCTTAATGTGCTTAATCAAACGCTTACGCTTACGCATCTGGTTCGGCGTCAGGGTGTTGCGTTTATTCGCAAACGGGTTCTCCCCTTCCTTGAACTGAATACGGATAGGCGTACCCATCACGTCCAGCGACTTGCGGAAGTAGTTCATCAGGTAGCGTTTGTAGGAGTCCGGCAGATCCTTCACCTGGTTACCGTGGATCACCACGATAGGCGGGTTATACCCCCCGGCGTGAGCATATTTCAGCTTCACGCGACGACCGCGCACCAGCGGCGGTTGGTGGTCTTCAGCAGCCATGTTCATGATACGGGTCAGCATCGCCGTGCTCTGACGGCGGGTAGAGCTGTCATAGGCTTCACGAACGGATTCGAACAGGTTGCCAACACCACTCCCGTGCAGGGCAGAAATGAAGTGAACGCGGGCAAAGTCGATAAAGCCCAGACGGAAGTCCAGCGTCTCTTTCACCTGCTCGCGCACTTCATTGCTCAGGCCGTCCCACTTGTTGACGACGATAACCAGTGAGCGCCCACTATTGAGGATAAAGCCAAGCAGAGAGAGATCCTGATCGGAGATACCTTCACGTGCGTCGATGACCAGCAGCACCACGTTGGCGTCTTCAATCGCCTGAAGGGTTTTGATCACCGAGAATTTTTCTACCACATCGGTGATTTTCCCGCGCTTACGCACCCCTGCGGTGTCGATAAGTACGTACTCACGTTCATCGCGCTGCATTGGAATGTAAATGCTGTCACGCGTTGTGCCTGGCATGTCGTAAACCACCACGCGCTCTTCACCGAGAATACGGTTAGTAAGCGTAGACTTACCTACGTTTGGGCGACCCACGATAGCCAGCTTGATAGGCAGATCCTGCGGGTTGAAGTCGTCTTCCGGCTCTTCCTCGCCTTCCTCTCCGGCTTCAAACTGCGCCCAGTATTCAGCGTCCTCGTCCACCTCTTCCGGCGGGTTCACTTCATCCACCCACGGCAGCAGAACGGTTTCCAGCAGGCTGGTGACGCCACGACCATGCGAGGCCGCGATAGGATAAATATCGCCCAGGCCTAAAGACCAGAAATCCGCAACAGCCTGATCGGCATCGATGCCGTCAGTTTTGTTCGCCACCAGGAAGGTTGGCTTTTCGCGTGAACGCAGATGTTTAGCAATAGCAGAATCCGCGGGCATCAGGCCAGCGCGAGCATCCACCATAAACAGAACCACATCCGCTTCTTCGATAGCCAGCAGAGATTGCTCTGCCATGCGGGTTTCTACGCCGTCTTCCGTACCGTCAATACCCCCGGTATCGATACAGATGAACTCGCGTCCTTCCACCTCTGCACGACCGTACTTACGGTCACGCGTCAGCCCCGGGAAATCCGCAACCAGCGCATCACGGGTGCGTGTTAAACGGTTAAAAAGAGTGGATTTTCCAACGTTAGGGCGCCCGACAAGCGCGACCACAGGTACCATGTTTGAAGCCTCATAAAATTCAAAATAACGTCGCTTTCGCAGCGTTTTTAAAAATGTCAAAACGGCTCCTGAGTGAACAGGAGCCGTTTAGTATACTACAACCGCCGTGTAATTAACGCGTGATCGCGTACAGCGTGCCGTCTTTTGCCTGAATCAGCAGTTTGCCGTCAGCCACAACGGGCTCCGTCAGGAAGCCTGAGCTATCCACTTTCTGCTGTGCCACGAAGCGACCATTCTCTGGATCGATCCAGTGCATATAGCCTTCGCTGTCGCCCACCACCAGGCTGCCGTTATACAGTGCCGGTGCGGTCAGCAGACGGTGCAGCAGATCGCTCTGCGTCCACAGCGTCACGCCACCTTCGGTGCTCAGCGCCAGCAGACGGTCGTTCTGATCCACCATATAAATACGGTTGCCGTCGACGATGAAATCGTTCACGGAACCCAGCTCACGTTTCCACATGATCTGGCCGCTACGCAGGTCCAGCGCCGTCAGGTTGCCGTTGTACGCCAGCGCGTAAACCACACCGTCGACGATAACTGGCGTGGTGTCCACGTCACTCAGACGGTCAATTTCAGTTGAACCGGTCGCCTGGGAAATACGCTGCTGCCAGATCATCTGGCCCTGCTGCATCAGTACCGCGCTGACACGGCCGTTGTCACCGCCCACAATGGCGGCGCCAAAGGCGGTCGCCGGAGCAGATTCGCCACGCAGAGACAGCGCTGGCATATCCAGGTTAACCGTCCATTTTACCAGACCATCGGCTTCGTTCAGCGCCTGCAACTGGCCGTTGCTGGTATGGATCAGCACCAGGCCGTCGCTGACAACCGGACGCGACAAGGATTCACCGGCAACGGTGGTCTGCCATGCAACCGAACCGTCGCTGGCATTCAGCGCGTAAACCTGCGCTTTTTCGCTGCCCACATACACGTGACCGCCAGCAACGGTCAGGCCGCCAGAAAGCAGTGCAGGTTTACGGGAGAACCAGCCGTCTTTTTCCGCCAGGTTAATGGACCACACTTCTTTTCCGTCATCAGCGTTCAGCGCTTTAACGGTGCCTTTGCGATCGGCCGCATAGACAACGCCGTCAGCAAATGCCGGGTGCAGGTTGGAATAAAAATCGCCAATACCATCACCCACGGAGGTGTCCCAGGCGGTGGATGGGGTGAACTGGTTTTCAACCGTCGGCAGCGGGGACATTTTAACAACGTCTTCTTCGCCACTGAACAGTGAACAACCACTCAATAACGTAACAGAAAGCAGTCCTGGCAGAAGTAATTTACGCAATTGCATTGGGTCCCTCTCAGACGGACAAATTATTTATTTTCATCTGCATCATTTCGCTCAGCGCAGGTGAAGCTTTACTATCCACGCCAGCTTGCCACGCTTTACGCGCGCCCGCTTTATCACCTTTACTCAGCAGTGCTTCACCGCGAAGATCGGCAACAATAGCGGCAAAGCCTTCGCCTTTGATGGTATCAAGCGTTTTCAGCGCGTCGTCGGCTTTTTTCTGCTGAACCTGGATACGCGCCAGACGCAGATTGATCACCGCTTTCAGATTTTCGTCACTGGCAGCAGCAAGCCCCTGAGACAGTTGCGCAGCGGCTTTGTCCAGTTCGTTTTTATCAACATACTGCTGAGCCACTTCCAGCGCAGCCAGCGCGCCGTAGGTGTTTTTGTTGTCAGCGGCAAATTTCTCCGCAGCCGTCAGCGTTTGCGGCTGATCGGCACGGATTGCGCTAACGGTATTTTCGTAGTTCAGGGACGAACCGCGAGCAGAGTCAGCCTGATGATTGTTCCAGTAACGCCAGCCTACCAGCGCACCAACACCTAAAATAACCCCTACAACCAGTGCCTTGCCGTTTTCAGCAAAGAAGCGCTTAACCGCATCAACCTGGTCGTGTTCGTTCTCGTAAATTTCCACGCAGTCCTTCTCCTTAGCCCAATAGAGTGCGCAAGTGCGCCGCAACGCCATCCTGCGTTACCGTAGTTTGCTCACCAGAGCGCAGGTCTTTGACTACCACTTCGCCGTTGGCCACTTCGGACTCACCCAGCACCAGTGCGATACTTGCGCCCCACTTATCGGCACGAGCAAACTGTTTTTTAAAGTTGCCGCCGCCGTGGTTGGTCATCAGCTTAACGTCCGGCAGCGCATCGCGCACGCGTTCGGCAAGCTGCATCGCCGCAGACTGCGTATCCGCACCTGAGGCCACCAGGTATATATCGACAACAGGATCGGCTTTAAATTCCGGATTAACTGCCTGAACCAGCAAAACAAGTCGCTCAAGGCCCATCGCGAAGCCTACAGCCGGTGCTGCGCGACCACCCAGTTGTTCGACCAGACCGTCATAACGACCGCCGGCACAGACGGTGCCCTGCGAACCGAGGCTGGTGGTGACCCACTCAAATACGGTGCGGTTGTAGTAGTCCAGACCGCGCACCAGACGCTGGTTAACGGTATAAGCAATGCCCGCCGCTTCAAGCAGTTTGCACAGGCCAGCAAAGTGTTCGCGGGAATCCTCATCCAGGTAGTCACCCAGCGCTGGCGCATCGTTCAGCAGCGCCTGTACGTCAGGATTTTTGGAATCGAGTACGCGCAGCGGGTTGCTGTACATACGACGCTTACAGTCTTCGTCAAGCTTCTCTTTGTGCTGTTCCAGGAACGCCACCAGCGCATCGCGGTAGTTCGCACGCGCTTCCAGAGAACCGATAGAGTTCAGCTCCAGGGACACGTGCTGAGAAATACCGAGCGCACGCCACCAGCGGGCAGTCAGCATAATCAGTTCAGCATCGATATCTGGTCCTTGCAGACCAAACACTTCCACGCCAAGCTGGTTGAACTGACGGTAGCGGCCTTTTTGCGGACGTTCGTGGCGGAACATCGGGCCGATATACCACAGGCGCTGCTCCTGATTGTACAGGAGACCATGTTCGATGCCGGCGCGTACGCAACCCGCCGTCCCCTCAGGACGCAGGGTCAGGCTGTCGCCGTTGCGGTCCTCAAAGGTGTACATCTCTTTTTCAACCACGTCGGTTACTTCGCCGATCGCGCGTTTGAATAACGGGGTCTGCTCTACAATCGGCAAACGAATTTCGCTGTAACCGTAGCTGCCGAGCACCTGCTTCAGTGTGCCTTCAATGCGCTGCCAGATGGCGGTTTCGCCAGGCAGATAATCGTTCATGCCGCGGATGGCTTGAATGTTTTTTGCCACGTTTATTCTCTTTCTATATACAAAAAAGAACCCAAAGAATGGGTTCAATCATACATGGGAAGCAGCCTGCTTCCCATCACGTTATTTTTCAACCTGCTGAACGCTGATGCGCTTCGCTTCGTCCATCATCGTCGCTTTCGCGCGAATCCGGGCTTCGAGCTGGTCGATCATATCACTATTATCCAGACGATCTTTACGAACGCCATCTTCATAGAGACCACTTTTCTTGTTACCGCCGGTAACGCCCAGCGTGGACACCAGCGCTTCACCCGGACCGTTCACCACGCAGCCGATGATGGAAACGTCCATCGGGGTGATGATGTCTTCCAGGCGCTGCTCCAGAGCATTCACGGTGCCGATCACGTCAAACTCCTGACGTGAACAGGTTGGGCAGGCAATGAAGTTGATCCCACGCGCGCGGATACGCAGTGATTTCAGGATGTCGAAACCGACTTTGATCTCTTCCACCGGATCGGCGGCCAGGGAGACGCGTAACGTGTCGCCGATGCCTTCAGAGAGCAGCAGGCCGAGACCAATCGCCGATTTTACCGAACCGCTTCGCAGACCGCCCGCCTCGGTGATCCCAAGGTGGAGCGGCTGATCGATCTGTTTTGCCAGCAGACGATACGATTCAACGGCCAGGAAGACGTCAGACGCTTTCACGCTCACTTTAAACTGATCGAAGTTAAGGCGATCCAGATGATCGACGTGACGCATTGCGGATTCGAGCAGCGCCTGCGGCGTCGGCTCACCGTACTTTTCCTGGAGATCTTTTTCCAGAGAGCCAGCGTTCACGCCGATACGGATTGGAATGTTTTTGTCGCGGGCGCAGTCAACCACCATGCGAATGCGCTCTTCGTTGCCGATGTTGCCTGGGTTAATACGCAGGCAATCGACACCATATTCAGCAACTTTCAGCGCGATACGGTAATCGAAGTGAATATCGGCAACCAGCGGAACGCTCACCTGCTGCTTGATCAGTTTGAACGCCTCGGCGGCATCCATGGTCGGTACAGAGACGCGAACAATGTCCGCGCCTACGCGTTCTAATGCTTTGATTTGATTGACCGTCGCTTCTACATCCGTAGTACGCGTATTGGTCATCGACTGGACGGCGATAGGCGCCCCATCGCCGACTGGCACGTTCCCAACGTAAATCCGTTTCGATTTTCTACGTTGAATAGGAGCCTGGTTATGCATGTAAAATCTCCCGCATTGCCCGTCTGTTACTGTGCTGCTGATTGTTCGGCATTAACGGTAAGACGCGCAACCTGGTTAGTTCTGATAAAGCGGCTCAGATCGACAGGTTTTCCTTGATACTGGATCTGTACCGCTGCCGGTGCGCCGATTTTAAGCTTGTAAGGTGCCTGGCCCGTTAGATTTAACGTGCCATCTTTACGTTGCAGGCCGCTGAACAGCTTTTTACCTGTCGCATCAGTCACTTCCAGCCAGCAATCCGCCGTGAAATTCATCACCAGCGCATTCGGATCAACGGCAGGTGCCGCCGTACCCGCCGGGTCAGTTGGCAGTGACGCCGCGGTGTTATCTGCCGGTGCCGTTGCCGCAGGGGCGGTATCAACATTGGCCTGTGAAGGTGATACGACCGCGTTTTGATCCTGGGCCTGGGTGGCTGGTGCGGTATTCGCCGTCGCTTCTGGCGTCGTCGCTGGCTCGGTTGCAGGCGTGCTGCTTGCTGCCGCCTGAGGTTCGCTGGAGGTCGCAGCTCCTTCGGTGCTCAGCGGCACGCTTTGCGCGCCGTTATTACCAGACTGATTGAGCTCAGCGGAGGACTGATCGGCCATCGTCGTGATCTCTTCCTGCTGCGCTTTGTGGTTTTGCCACCACCATGCGCCCGTCAGGCCGACAACCACGAACAGGACCAGCCAGGTAAAGCTCATCAGCCAGCCATCGCGTTTTTTACGACGTTTACCCAGAGAGAAGCTCTGCATCGGCGCAACTTTTGCCGCACGCACAGGCGCCTGCTTCTCCATCATCGGCAGTAATTCGTCTTCAGGGATATGAACCAGTTTGGCGTAAGAACGGATATAACCGCGCAGAAATGTTGAAGCCAGATCGGCGGGTGCCTTATCTTCTTCAATATCGCGAACGGTGGAAACCTTCAGGCACAGGCGTTCTGCAACGGCTTGCTGGCTGAGTCCGAGTTGTTCACGGGCGTTGCGAAGACGAACGCCAGTGGAGAGTGCTGCATTTTGATCGTGAGTGGCTTCAGTATTCATTCGCTACAACTACTGGTACGTGAAAATAAGGGTTCAGGTGCCGGTGAGTCACAATGCCACCCGCACCGCGAAACTTTAGGTCAGTTAACCTGGAACAAACAGTATAAGACTGTCGGGCCGCAGATGACAGCGCTGGCAGGCCTTCACGCTAAACTGTTGTTACGTCGTTACATACTGCCCGAAAGTCGTATGAAACGCACCGTAATTATTAATCAGTCATAATGATTGTGACTGAATATTCAGTAAATTAATGCTTCACGGCGCAAAAAACGCGCCGTGTCTGCATAATAATCAAACGGTTTTGACCGCGATTGACTCACCCTGCATGCGCTTACGCAGCGTACGTTTGGTACGGTCAATAACGTCACCCGCCAGCTGACCACAGGCTGCGTCGATATCATCGCCACGCGTTTTACGAACGATGGTGGTGAAACCATACTCCATCAGCACTTTTGAGAAGCGATCGATACGGCTGTTCGAGCTACGGCCATACGGCGCGCCCGGGAACGGGTTCCATGGGATCAGGTTGATCTTACATGGCGTATCTTTCAGCAGTTCAGCCAGCTCATGTGCATGTTCGGTACCGTCGTTAACATGATCCAGCATCACGTATTCAATGGTCACGCGGCCCTGGTTCGCATTGGATTTCTCCAGGTAACGGCGCACGCCAGCCAGGAAGGTTTCGATATTGTACTTTTTGTTGATCGGCACAATTTCGTCACGGATGGCGTCGTTTGGCGCGTGAAGGGAGATGGCCAGCGCAACGTCAATCATGTCGCCCAGTTTGTCCAGCGCAGGCACAACGCCGGAAGTAGAGAGCGTAACGCGGCGCTTGGACAGACCAAAACCGAAATCGTCGAGCATGATTTCCATCGCCGGAACGACGTTGGTCAGGTTGAGCAGCGGTTCACCCATCCCCATCATCACCACGTTGGTGATTGGACGTGTACCGGTGACTTTCGCCGCGCCCACGATTTTCGCGGCACGCCAGACCTGGCCGATGATTTCCGACACGCGCAGGTTACGGTTAAAGCCCTGCTGCGCCGTAGAGCAGAATTTGCACTCCAGCGCACAGCCCACCTGAGAAGAGACGCACAGCGTGGCGCGATCGTCTTCCGGGATATACACGGTTTCAACGCGCTGATCGCCAACGGCAATGGCCCACTTGATGGTGCCATCTGAAGAGCGCTGCTCTTCCACCACTTCCGGTGCGCGGATTTCCGCCACTTCTTTAAGCTTATTGCGCAGCACTTTGTTGATGTCCGTCATGTCATCAAAGTTGTCGCTGCAATAGTGGTACATCCATTTCATGACCTGATCGGCACGAAATGGCTTCTCGCCCATCTCTTTAAAGAACTCGCGCATCTGCTGACGGTTCAGGTCCAGCAGGTTAATTTTTCCATTTTTATTGGGAACCGCAGGAATGGCGACTTCGGAGGTATTCACTAATTCAGACATAATTTTTTCCGGCCTCGTTGTTACACGTTGTGGCCCTTGGTGGGTTGAAAAGAAACGCCCCGGTAAGCAGTCTGCTCGTCCGGGGCGTTGCATTGTACAAAGTCTGGCGCAGGGATGCCACGTTTGCACGCGGCATTTACGAAATTATTAGCGAGTGCGCGGGCACACTTCGCCTTCAGCGAAGAAGAACGCGATTTCGCGCGCAGCAGATTCAACAGAGTCGGAACCGTGGGTGCCGTTCTCGGTGAAGCTGTCTGCATAGTCGGCGCGCAGAGTACCTGCCAGCGCGTTGTCCGGGTTGGTTGCACCCAGCAGATCGCGGTGACGCTGTACCGCGTTTTCGCCTTCCAGTACGGATACCACGATTGGGCCAGAGGTCATGAACTCGACCAGACCATCAAAGAATGGGCGACCTTCGTGCTCAGCGTAAAAACCGCGAGCCTGCTCAACGGTCAGGTGCAGCATTTTGGTGCCAACGATCTTAAACCCTGCTGATTCAAAGCGAGCGAAGATGCTGCCAATAACGTTTTTTGCCACCGCGTTTGGTTTGATGATGGAAAAAGTACGTTCAATAGCCATTGATAACCTCTGTAAAATGTTCTGTTGTTTTTGCATACCTGAGTATGGTGTGGCGCGGATTATAAAGAGCAATAGCGCCATTGCCTATGGTTATGCATAACATTTTTTTAAAATGAGACGAAGATTAGCAACAGCTCGTATTTCGCATACCGTGTTGATGATGAAAACAGAGCGGACACTGCTTTTCATCAGACGTAAATGACCAGAAATGACGGTGGCACGTCAGGCAAACGGCTTCATATGCCGGTATGGTCACGCTTTTCGCTGTTCCTTCTGTTTGCGTCACGTTTATCGCCGCATGCTGGCATACCGCCTCGCAGCCGCCGCACCCCGTACAGCGTCCGGTTTCCACGATCAGTTCAGCGTTCTCAAACCGAATCGCGTTTTCCGTACAACTCCGCCAGCACGCGCCGCACAGTACGCAGGATTCGGTATCGAGAGTTATCTCTGCCTCGCTAAACGCAGAAAACGCCCTGCGCAGTTCACGCTGACCGGGCACGACGCTACAGGCCTGGACATCCTCTCGGGGAACGTGCATCAGCACACGCCGGGCGGTATTAACCTCGTTGACGGGTATATATTTAAACGCCCACGCCGCTTCACCGCGTCGGCGAAGCGCCAGATTCAGCCGGGCAATCGCCAGCAACCAGTCAGGATTCTGCTCCGCGTCGATACTGATAAAACGAACGTGGTGCTGCGCGTGCCACAGCAGAAGCTCATTCACCCCTGGCGCACGGTCAGTAAACGGCCCAACAAGCGTATCGCCACAGAGAAAGCGTTTTCGCGGCGTGATGCCGGTGATGGCCTCAGCGGGGCAGACGAACAGGCAGTCACCGCATTCAATACAGCGGCTGTCATCAACCGAGACGCCTGAGTCGGTAATAGAAAAAGTCTGCACAGGGCAGACGTCCGCGCAGGTGAGGCAGGAAGCGTGGCGAAAACGGCGACGGACGCACGCATGCGTCACGTCCATCGCCGGGACAAAGGTCAATCCGCCCATCAGCCAATACTGAAGAAAACGAAGCGCAGCATCAGCTCACCGACAATCAGCAATGCGCTTCCCAGCAGCATGGGAGATGGCGCCGCTTTCAGACCGCCCGCAGCAAAGCACAGCATACCCGCAACGGATACGCACCAGCTCAGCAGATGAACGGTTCGCAGTTGCTCCAGCATCTGTAGCGGTGCGTGAGGGAACGTCACCACGGTGTTGTCCATAGCCGTAATATCTGCCAGCCAGACGGGCTGCATCACCAGACGCACAAGCACCAGCAGCGTGATAATGACAACCGCCGCACGCACGGTAGTCTGGGAACGCGTCCCAACGGCCATGCAGGCTGAGCCGATAATTCCCACCGAACCGATAAACAGCACCAGAGTGTTTACGTGCTGCCATGTCACCACGGATGCGTGCATGTAGATCTGCGCCATGCAGAACACGTCGACTAAACCAACCAGACCTGCCACAACCAACAGTGGCTTCCAGCCTGGCTTTTTGACAAACATCAGCAGCGTTGCGAAGCCAAGCGCCGCAAGATAAAGACTGGCAAAGATAATCTCACGGCTCAGCCAGGAGCTGGATACGTGGCGCAGCGCGTTAAGAGCATTAAGCGGATAGCCCATGTGCAGCGCGGAGGCGAGCAGCCCCAGGCTCGCCAGCACAAACGCTCCGGCTGCCGGCAGCAGCGCGCTGCGTTGCGTGCTTCCGAACGCCAGCCACAGCGTAACGCCAACCGATCCTTGCAGGAACAACGTAAAAATCAGCAATGGTAACTCATGCATGACGTTTCCCCTCTTTCTCTGCGCCCTGATGCGCTTTGATCACCAGGTTTGGTTTGGTGATGGAGGAATCAGGCAGGCCTTTCACATCACAGACCGCACCATACTTCGCCCGCAGTTCATCAATCGGCCCGAATTTAATCGCTTCGAGTGGACAGGTTGCCGCACAGACGGGCTGCTCTCCCTTCTCCTGGAGATCCACGCAGAAATCACATTTGGACATCTGCCCGGTCTGCTCGTTGAGCTGTGGCGCGCCGTAAGGGCAAGACCATGCGCAGTAGCCGCAGCCGACACACTTATCAGTATCAACGCGCACAATGCCGTCCCCCGGACGCTTATGCATCGCGGTGGTTGGACAGTTTTTGGTGCAGACAGGGTCTGCGCAGTGGTTACAGGAAATAGAGAGCGTGTAGGCAAAAACGTTGTTGCTGACGCCGCCCTGCCCGGTCGGGATAAAACTCCCGCCGTTGACTTCATAAACGCGACGGAAACGACGTCCGACCTCAAGGTTGTTTTTATCTTTGCACGCCACCTGGCATGCCTTGCAGCCCGAGCACCGAGAAGAGTCGATATAAAAACCCAGCTGTTTGTCGCTCACCGGTGCGTAATGTTTAAACTGACTCATGCTTTAGCTACCTCCACCAGCATGGTTTGATGGGAATTCCCTTTCGCAAGCGCGGTAATACGGGCGGAACTGAGCACGTTCGCGCAGCCGCCTTTATCGATACCCTGCGCGTCCGGCTGCCACCAGGCGCCTGCCTGCATGGCCACCACGCCTGGAATGATGCGCGGCGTGACCTCCGCCGGGATCTCGCAAATGCCGCGCGCGTTATGAATACGCACGGTATCCCCCTGCGCAATGCCGCGCTTTTGCGCATCCTGCGGGTTGATCCACAGCTTTTGCTGCTGCGCCTCAATTAACCACGGGTTGGCGTACTGGGTGGAGTTAGCGCGGTTTTTCCCTTTCCAGGTGATCAGCTGGAGCGGGAAGGTTTTCGCCAGCTCGTCTTCCGGCCCTTCATGGGCTGGCACGTAGTGCGACAGCGCCGGAATTTCCGGGTGATGTATGTCGTACAGACGCTTCGAGAAGATCTCAATTTTTCCGGACGGCGTCGGGAACGGATGATTCTGCGGATCGCGAATGTTGTCTTCAAAGGCAACGTACGGCGCGCTTTTGAAAAGATGCTGACGCGTCTTCTGTAGCGTCGCGAAGTCCGGCAGGTTTTCATCCGGCATGGACAGCCGCGTCTGCTCCCAGATGTGCTCAATCCACGCTTTTTCGTCACGGCCCTCGCTGAACGCTGGCTCGACGCCAAGCTTAGCAGCGACTTCCCGCAGCCAGTCGTAGTCTGAACGGCGTTCAAATTCAGGTTCAATCAGCTTTTCTGACAGGATCAGATAGCTTGCCGTGCCCCAGGTTTCGCCGATATTCCAGCGTTCCATGAAGCTGGTTTCCGGCAAAAGCAGGTCGGCGTATCTGGCGCTCGGCGTCATAAACAGATCGCTTGCGACGATAAACTCGATTTTCGACTCGTCTTCCAGGACACGGGTTGCCTGATGAAGATCCGGGTTCTGGTTAGCCAGATAATTGCCCGCCAGCGAGAACAGGATGCGGATATTGCTGTCCAGCTTCTCAGCATCCTTCAGGCCATCTTCCGCGGTTACCTTAGAAGCATCATCCGCGGCCTGCACCCAGTTCATGACCGAAATTTTGGCGTTGACCGGGTTGTCCGGCATCTCTGGCCCGGCCGCAAATTTGCGGTTTGCGCAGCCGCCATAGCCTGCTGCCCAGCCGCCTTTCACCCCGACGTTACCCGTTAGCGTGGCCAGTATCGTCGAGCCGCGCGCGGTGCGCTCGCCGCAGTTGTGACGCTGCGGTCCCCAGCCCTGGATCAGCGCGGCGGGTTTGGTGGTTGCGTAGTCACGCGCCAGCTGACGAATAGTTTGTGCAGGCACGTGGGTGATTTTCTCTGCCCACTCAGGCGTTTTCGCCACGCCATCCTTTGCACCGCTCAGGTAAGCCATCAGGGATTCATTGGCCGGAACGCCCTCTGGCATGGCGTCTTCGTCAAAGCCCAGGGTGTAGCGTTGAATAAAGTCGCGATCGTGCAGATTCTCCGTGACGATCACATACATCATCGCGTCCATCAGGGCGTTGTCCGTGGCAGGAAGCAATGGGATCCACTGATCGGCAAGGGAGGAAACCGTATCGGAATAGCGTGGGTCGACAACAATGAAGCGCGTGCCGTTTTGCTTCATCTTCTGGTAGAAGTGGTTGCTGTGCCCGAAGATGGTTTCCGTCGGGTTATGCCCCCAGAGAATGACCAGTTTGGTATCCAGCAGCGTGTCCAGAGAGCTGCCGCTGGCGGCGGTGCCATAGGTATACGGCGTTGCCGCCGCCGTGTTACCCATACTGACCGAGTGATAGCTTTCGAGATAGCCGCCGGTTAAGTTGAGCAGACGACGAACCATTTTATCGCCGGAAAAGGTCCCGCCGGACACCGCGGTGCCCACATGAACATAGCGTGACGCAGCACCGTATTTTTGCGTAATAGTTTTTAATTGATTCGCAATGAGGGTGGTGGCTTCATCCCAGGTAATACGCTCGAATTTTCCTTCGCCACGTTTACCTACGCGTTTCATTGGATATTTCAGTCGATCGGGGTGATAAACAAATTTCCGATAAGCCCGACCACGAACGCAGGCGCGCATTACTGGCATCTGCGGATCCAGCGCGTTATCCGGACGCGTTGAAATTCGGGTCACAACGCCATCACTGACGTGAGCACGAATATCACACTTCCCGCCGCAGTCAAACGTACTACAGGTTTGCACCACTTTTTCTTCAGGCGTAGCGTCTGAAACCGCCGCGCCCTGTGCCTGTACTTTGCCGGTTTTGACGACAAACGGCAGGGCGGCGAGCGCCGACCCTGCCTGAATAAACTGACGCCGGGATATGGCGGGAATAAGCCCTTCTCCCTGATGTTTATTTTTTTTCATTGCTCGTTCCTTCAAATAAAAACGCATTCTCGTTTTTTTTCAGGAACGAATATTGATAATTATCAAGCTAACTCTTGAGGGGTAATACTTAGCGATCTAATTCAAAATTCACTGTCGCCGTTTGTCCTGTTTCATCTAATACAATTAATTGATATTTACCCGGCAAATATAATTGCAGTGAATAATTCTTCTGATGCCCGTCCAGCGGTTCGCCATTCAAAAACCACCATCGTTGTCCCTCCCCGCCGCTGGTTGAAACGTTGAGGGTCATATTTTTCTCACCCGGAAGACGTTTAATTACCGCCCCTTCTCTGACGCCTGACAACATCATCGGCGCCGCATTATGATTATCCAGCGGAGGGCAAATAGCTGAACGGGCGGGAAGACGAGCAGCCCGTTTTTCAGCAGCAGGCAGCCAGGGCTCCAGCGGTAGCGGCCAGACATCCAGCACTTTCTCTGTCGCATCAGGACAATCCGCCGCAACGCGTTTGCCTTCTTTATCCAGCCAGACCGGGAAACGGATCCCGCGAATACCTTCCTGTTCCGGCAGCAACAGCGTAGGCGGTTCACTGCCTTCCAGCAGCCAGGTTGACAGCCGACGCCGACAGTTTTCGCTCCCTTCAGGCAGGGACTGGCCCCCCGGCCAGCAAATCACGCCCCGTCCTACGCTTGCAGGACGCGGATCGCGCGGCAGGCGCGCTTCATCCACCATCGAGCGGGACTGAAGCATGTTATTGACCTGATTCAGGAGCGGTACCGCGCTGGCGAAACCAAACTGCCCGGCAACGGGCGTGCCGTCCGGGCGTCCGGTCCAGATTCCAATGACATACCGGGCGTTCAGGCCGATGGCCCAGGCATCCCGGTAGCCATAGCTGGTGCCCGTTTTCCACGCCAGCGGCGCAACCTGGGGCAACGCACTGTCCGGCAGGGGCTGTGCTTCATTAGCGAGAATGCGACGAATGATCCACGCCGCCCCCTGCGACAGCAGCGGACGTTCGATCAGCGGATCGCCCGGCTGTAAACGCAGCCGGCCCGCCTTACCCTGACGCGCAAAGGCGCTATAGGCGGCAGCGATATCAGCCAGGCGTGCGCCTGCGCCCCCCAGGATCAGAGAGAGGTTGGGCTGTGCCCCCGCAGGCAGAATGAGCGGTAATCCCGCGTTGCTCAGCATTCCGGCAAAACGTTTTGGGCCGTACGCTTCCAGAACCTGCACCGCAGGCAGGTTGAGGGAACGCACCAGGGCTTCGCTCATACTGACCGGCCCATGGAAGCCGCTGTCAAAGTTGCCGGGACGATAATCCCCCGTTTTTCTTGGCACATCCTGTAATAACGAAGCGGGATGGATCAGACCATCGTCCAGCGCCATGCCATAGATGAATGGCTTGAGGACCGATCCCGGCGATCGGATCGCATTGACCATATCCACGTGGCTGAAACGGCTGTCATCATTGATATCTACCGAGCCTACCCAGCCACGCACTTTCATGGATGTATGATCCACGACGATCATCGCCAGCGAACTGCGGGCGGGCAGGCGTGATTTCCAGTTCATTGCCAGCTCTTCAAGCTGTCGTTGCAAAGCTGCATCCAGCGTGGTGACTATTTTTGTGTCACGACTTTTACTCAGCATCATGCGGGAAAAGAGCGGCGCCAGCTGCGGCATCTGCCGGGGAGCCAGCCAGACCGGCTCTTCACGGGACTCTTTCACCTGCTTCTCAGACCAGACGCCCTGAGTCAGCATGCGGTCGAGCACTTTGTTCCGCGCCGCTTCGGCACGTTCCGGCCAGCGGTCCGGGCGCAGACGGCTGGGTGCCTGCGGCAGAACTGCCAGCAGCGCCGCGTCGGAATAGCTCAGCTGAGACGGCGGTTTGCCAAGGTAAGTCCAGCTTGCCGCACCCACGCCCTGCAACGTGCCGCCAAACGGGGCACGGTTAAGATACAGCGTCAGGATTTCACGCTTGGAGAGATGCCACTCCAGCTGCATCGCCCGCCACAGCTGACGAATTTTACCGCCAAAGGTACGCGGATGCGGATCCAGCAGGCGCGCCACCTGCATGGTAAGCGTGCTCCCGCCGGAAACCACTCTCCCGGAGGTGAGATCCTGCCAGGCGGCACGCAGTACAGAAAGCGGATTGACGCCCGGGTGATCCCAGAACCAGCGATCTTCATACTGGATCAGCGCCTCAAGATAGCGTGGGGAAACCTCTTCAATGGTAACCGGATAGCGCCAGATGCCTTCGCTGTCGGCAAAACGCCACAGCGGAACACCCTGCTCATCCACCACCACTCGCGCTGGGTTGACCTCTTTCAGGGGCAACGGCCACACGCGGTCAGCGACGACAATCAGCCCCCCTGAAACGAGAAGCGCTCCCGCCAGCCACAGCCAGCGGGAGCGAATCAGGCGTGCTATCCGCATCTTACGGAACAACGATCAGCGGGCCACTGGCCGCCCCCGTTGCCCGCCACTGCGGAACGTACATGGACTCGACCATCGGAACAGGCACCTGGTAGGTTCCCGGCGTAACGGCACGGGCCAGGTAAACCAGCGTGACCGGCTGACCTTCATTGACCGGCACCGCGGCCACAAAGCGATCGTCGCGGAATTCCATGTGCTGAATATCAGACTGTTGCATCTGATTCAGCAGGTTTTGCACTTCACTGCCGCTGTCCTGCAAGCTGGCGCTGCTGCTCGCCAGATTCTGGTTTTCCAGCTCCAGACCTGCCGGGAGCAGATCCACCACCAGCGCATCCGGCACGTTCTGGCTGGCCTTCACCTCCAGCCACACCAGAACCAGCTCACCGCTCTTCAGAGAAGAGAGCGACTTGCTGCTGCCGTCTGTCGCCAGGATATGACGTTCAATCTGCAAGACATTAGAGGATGGCTGAGGCGCGTACTCCGGATAGCCAGTCGTGTCCAGTCGTACCCACAGCGGCGTAGTGCCGGTATTCGTCACCTGCAAGGCATCAAGCTGGTCGCCGTTCAGGTTTTCTACCTGCGCTTTATCACTGCTCTGGGTCTGTTCAGAGAGGCTGGTCGTTGCCGTCCACGCGCCTGACAAGGTTTGCAGTGAACGTCCGGCCATGAACAGCGCATTGCTCTCCTGGGTAGACAGCCAGCGCTGGCTGAACGCGTCTTCAGATAACGCGTTCAGCAGCCTGTTTTGCGCATCCGGCAGCAGCTTGTACTCTTCCAGCAGGGAGAGCATCAGGGCATTATCACGCAGCTGGCTGCCGTAATCCGCCATCCAGTTTCGGCTGTCGTTACGGGGAGTTTTGAGAGCCAGATCCAGCGCCTGCTGGCTGCGCGGTGCATCCCCCATCAGTTTGAGTGCCATGCCCAGCTGCATCAACGGAAGCCCGGAAGCAGCCTGAGCGTGGCGCTCCCAGATTTCACGCAGCGCACCGAGCGGCGCTTTTTGCTGACGAGCCAGCACCAGCGAAGCGTACGCCTGAACAGCAAATTTGCTGGCCTGGGTGTCGTCGCTGTAGCGGATGGACATCATCCCCGGATCCTGTAAATAGCGCAACAGTCGGCTGTTGGCGTTATTCACTGCCTCGGCAGGCACGCTGTAACCCTGCTCCCCTGCCCGCACCAGGAAGTCCGTGACATAGGCGGTCAGCCAGTACTCTTCCGGGCCGTTTTTATCCCACAAGGCAAAACCGCCATCGTCACGCTGCATTTGCAGCAGACGGGAGATCCCGATATCAATGGCCGCACGGCGTTTATCGTCGGTATCGCCTTTAATACCCAGTGCCTTAAGTTGTGCCGCGTTGGTGTAAAGCGACGGGAACAGGCCGCTGGTGGTCTGCTCAAGACATCCGTATGGATAGGCCTGAAGTTCACGAATGTAGCGCGCCAGATTTAAAGGTGGTTTACCGCTGAGCAACAGCTGCCCCTGTAGCGTGGCAGGCGAGAAACCGTTGATATGCTGTGCTGGTGCACTCCAGGATTCGCCAGGGTTCAGCATCGTGCCCGTATTCACCGTTTGCGCCGGGAATGCGGGACGCACGCCAATTTTCCAGCTTTTCTGCTGCGGCGCAAACGTCTCACCTGGGAGCTGAAGCCCCGTCACCTGAGCAGTCACTTCACCATCACCATAGCCTTCCAGGGCGCGCACCGGAATAAACAGGGTGCTACGTGCGCCAGGCGGCAGCTTAACCGGCTCTGGCTGAGCACCTTCGAGCGACAACTTACCGGTTGCGGTTAACGCAATGTTCAGCGTTTGCGGCTGGTCCGTCAGGTTAGTCAGGTCCAGCGTCAGGCGGGAGGTATCGCCACTGGCGAGGAATCGCGGCGTATTAAGCTCGGTGATAATCGGAGCCGCCACAATGATTTTGCTTTCGCTGCTGCCGAAATCGTCTTCCGTCCAGGCCTGCGCCATCAGACGCAGTTCGCCGTTGAAATCGCCAATCGGCAGCGTGATGGTGCCTTCGCCGTTGGCATCAAGCGTAACCGGCTGCGCCTGCTGGGCAATTATGGTGACATGGTTCACCGGTGGCTTACCGCCGCGTTTCAGTTCATCGCCGTCTCCGCCAAAGCGCAGTGCGGCCAGACGTCCCTGACCTTCAATCACCTGGCCGTAAACATCATAGATGTCCGCGCCATAGCGCTTCTGACCGAAGAAAGCTTCCCACGGATCCGGCGTGACGTAGTCGGTAATGTTCAGCACGCCGCTATCGACAGCCGAGACCAGCACGTTCACCTTCTGTGGCACAGCCCCCTCTTTTACGCTGGCTTTCACTTTCACAGAAAGCGTCTGGTTCGGACGCATTTTTTGCGGGTTATCCAGTGCGATGGCCAGGCGACGATTTTCGTCCCCCATTGGCAGATGCAGCAGGCCAACCGCCCGTTTTGGCGTGGCGGATTTGGATTTATCGCCAGGACGAACCACCAGCGTGCTGAGGTAGAGATCGTGACGTTTCCAGTCCTTATCCACCGGAATGGCGAGATCCAGACCGTTTGCTGGCACGTCGATCTCTTTCCACCACAGCGGTCCTTCGCTGGATTCGATCATTGCATAGCCCTTGCCTGCGGCCGGCGCTGCAATATGCAGGTTGATGGTATCGCCTGGCTGATAGGATGGCTTGTCCAGTTTCAGCGTCACACGATCCGGGCGAGCAGCGCCCGTGCCATCGCTGTTATCCTGCCAGCTGTACCCCGCCCAGAAGCGCACGCTGCTGACCATGTCATCAGGGGCTTTCACTTCCAGACGGTATGAGCCCCACTCCACCGGGAAGGTGACTTTACCGGTTTCATCGGCCTTGAGGTTTAGCTCCTGCTCGCCCTCAACCAGATCTTTTTGATCAAACTGAGACTGCCAGCCCTCACTCTCGGACCAGTTCCAGAAGTAGTCGCGACGCTCACGGATCAGACGCACCTGCAAACCAGATACCGCTTTTTTTGTCCCGCTGGCATCGGCATAGACGATGTCAAAGCTGGCGTTGCCGTTTTCATCGACAATCGGCTGATTGACGGTGGTATCGGTACGGTAGTCGTAAACGGCCTTGCTGGCGAACTGTGGGCGGATCCCCGGAAGTTCAGCCGCAGGCCAGATAGTCTGCTCGGCGCGTCGCGTTACCGGACGCCCACCTGATTCCAGCAGGCTGGCCTGCAAAATCAGTTGCAGCGGCGAGTGCGCCTCTTTCCACTGGCTTTCGGTGGTAACCTGCCCACGCCCCTGTTCGTCCAGCGTAAGCTGCACTTCATCCAGGCTGCGGCTCAGGTTCTCCTCGGCAATATCACCGAACTGGAAGCCAGGCAGCGCAGGCACCGCGTCACGTAGCGGACGCAGGAAAAGCTGGCCTTGCAGAGAATTGCCGTTAGCCGGCGCGCCATACAGGTAATAGCCCACAACGTTAAAGTCGACATTATCCTGCGGGGAAACTGGCGTTTTTTGCCCGGTCAGATTCAGCGCCATACGCTCAGGCATAAAATCTTCGACGTGGAAATCCCACATGCGCTGCTGGTTATCGCCCGTATTCGCGCGAATATGCCACATGCCGGTCTGGGCGCCGCTATCGAGCGGATAGTTGAAGCGATAAAGGCCGTTCTCAGGTTGCACAACGACCGTACGCGCCACCTGTCCGTCCGGGCGCAGCACGTCAAGTTTTACCGGCTGATCGGGAAGCGGTTTGCCATCGCTGTCGCGAAGCAGGCCGTTCAGGATCACCGTTTCACCCGGACGATAGAGATCGCGCGGGCCAAACATAAAGAACTGTTTGCTGTAACCCGGGTTACCGGCGATATCAAACTCCGCCAGATCGAGCGCCGGAAGTTTGAGGTCGAGAAGCGTCGTCTGGCCATCTTTACTGGCCAGGATCAGCGCGGCTTCTTTATCGGTTTCCAGTTTCGCATGACCATCGGCGTCGCTGTTCGCCTCGGCCAGGGTCTGCCCTTTATCGTTCAGAAGGGTAATGGCCACACCTGACTGCGCCGCACCGTTTTCAAGACTCTGGGTGAAGATGTCCAGGCGGTTATGATAACGGTGAGCGGACAGCCCAATATCACTTAAGGTAAAGAGCGTCGCGGCGTTACTGTAGTTATAGTGACCAGCCTGATTCATCACGGCGATATAGACGCCAGACTGCTGGAGCGGCTTAATATCTTTGAGCGGCAGGAGCAGTTTTTCACGCGTATTGCGCGCCGGGTTGAGGTCGAAACGGCCGGTGTAGACCAGTTCCGCCATCTTCAGCAGGTTGTCAGATTCCCAGTTGGTCAGCGAGTTACGGTACTCCCACTGGCTGACAAACGAGGCCAGCGACTCCGGCTTCACGCGATAGAAGTTCACATCCACATTGTTGACGTTGAGCGCCATCACCGGCAACCCTTCCACCACCTTACCCGGCAGCAGCGATCCGCGGCTGGCGAATCCGACCGTCGGTTCAACATCCCGGGTGGTGATCGCTTTTTCATAGTCGATGCCGAATGTCGCTTTGTTCAGCGCCAGCAAATTACGTTCGACGGTGACGACCAGATTACGATTCGGCTCCAGATGGCGCAGGCGCAGCTCTTTCAGATTGGGGGCCAGTTCCCAGGCGCCGTCCACTTTGCCGCTTTTTTTATCCACCACATGCACCGTTTTCGCAAAATCCTGGCTGGGATCCAGCGGTACAGAGAAGGTCAGAACCAGCGTCGCAGCGCCGTCGAGTTGCACTTCAGAGGCATCCAGCAGCGTCAACGCCTTGCCCTGACTCTGCGCGGCCAGCTTAGCCAGCTTTTCAGGATCCGGTTTTGCCGGGGTTTTCTGTTCTGATGCAGTAGACGCTGCGGGGGCAGCGGCCTGAGGTTTGTCGTCGCTGTTATCACAGCCGACAAGCGTAAAGGTGGTGAGCAGCGCGAGAGAGATCGCAGCTAAGCGAAACGGTTTCATCCTGTGTCCCTGGCCTGAGGGGCCTGTTGGTCATCGTCCGGATAAGTATTATCCGCAAGTTTCGTTAATACAAAAAGTCCAATTTTATAATCTGGAAAGCACCTCGCAGAATGGCATCACGCAGCCAAACCGTGATGGAACGGCGATCACAGCGCATAACGTAACATGTTACCTTTCGCGTCATTTGTTTTTAAAACAAGAAGATAGCTGGATAAGCTCGCATCAGGCCTGCTAGTTTTATGACCATGACGCACCCCGAGTGCGCGGTTCAATAAGAGAGAAAGCCATGAAACGAGCCGTGAACGCCCTACAAAATTTCGGAAAATCATTGTACGGACCTGTACTTATCTTACCCATCGTCGGCCTGTTTATCGCCTTCGGGAATGTACTGGGTAACGGCAATCTGGCCGAGTACCTGCCGTTTCTCGGCCACCCGCTGCTCCAGAGTGTCGGCCAGCTGATCGCCAAATCTGCCGTGTCGGTGCTGGTCAACCTGGCGCTGGTGTTTGCCGTCGGGATCCCCATTGGACTGGCAACACGAGACAAAGGCTACGCGGCGCTGATTGGGCTGGTGACCTTTATCGTATTCATTAACGCGATGAACGTGACGTTACAGCTTCAGGGAGAACTGGCCCCTGCGGAACAGATGAAAGCCGCCGGACAAAGCATGGTGCTGGGCGTCCAGGTGCTGGAGATGGGCGTTTTCGCCGGGATCCTGACCGGGGCGCTCTCCGGTTATCTGTACAACAAATATTCCGGTGTCCAGTTTAACGGCGCGATGGCGATTTACTCCGGCCACTGCTTTGTCGCGATTGTGATGCTGCCTGTCTCTATGCTGCTCGGCGTGGTCATGAGCGAACTCTGGCCGTACGCACAGCATGGAATAAGCGCTTTGGCGCTGGCGATCAAAGGGTCCGGTCCGTTTGGCGTGGCGATCTACGGTTTCCTTGAACGCATTCTGGTGCCGACGGGCCTGCATCATCTGGTCTATACGCCGTTCCTGTATACCGAACTGGGCGGTACGCAGGAGGTGTGTGGCGCAACCTATCAGGGCGCGCGCAATATCTACTTCGCCGAGATGGCCTGCCCGGACGTGAAGCAGCTCAGCAGTACCGTGGTGTGGGATGCGCGCGGCATCAGCAAGATGTTCGGCCTTCCTGCCGCCGCGCTGGCGATGTACATGACCGCGAAGCCAGAGCGTAAAGCGATTGCGAAAGCGATTCTGATCCCGGCGGCGCTGACCTCGCTGCTGGTCGGCGTAACCGAGCCGATTGAATTCTCCTTCCTGTTTGTCGCCCCGCTGCTGTTCGTGGTGCATGCGGTGCTGACCGGCATCGGCATGATGCTGTTCTCGCTGTTTGGCGTTCACGCCATCGGCGCCAACGGGATTATCGATTTCATCCTCTACAACCTGCCGCTCGGCACGGAGAAGTCCAACTGGCCCATGTACATCGTGGTCGGGCTGATCATGTTCGCCCTTTATTTCGTGGTATTCCGCTTCCTGATCCTGCGCTTCAACATGAAAACGCCGGGCCGTGAAGATGAGGACCAGGAGACACGCCTTTACAGCAAGCAGGAGTACCAGGCGAAGGGCAATAACGACGAGCTGGGCGAATCCATCGTGGTGGGTCTGGGCGGTCGGGAAAATATAGAGGTAGTGGATAACTGCTACACCCGCTTACGCGTCACGGTGAAGGACGTCGACATCATCGACGAACCGCGCCTGAAAGCGACCGGCGCGAAAGGGGTTATCAAACAAGGTAACAACGTTCAGGTGGTCTACGGGCTGCATGTCAAAAAAATGCGAGAAGCCGTTGAGACGTTTCTCTGAAAGGAGCTAAAGATGTTTACACCCCCATTTATTCTGTCGATTGCCGGCGGCGGCAGCACCTACACGCCAGGTATTGTGAAAAGCCTGATGGTACGTCTGCATGATTTCCCTCTGGCAGAGATCCGCCTGTATGACATTGACGAGGCGCGCCAGAACACCATTGCGCCCGTGGTGGAGAAGGTTATTCGCGACCACAGCCAGAGCATCAAATTCACCGTCACCAGCGACCCGGAAGTGGCCTTCAGCGGCGCGCATTTTGTTTTTGCCCAGATGCGCGTCGGACAGTACAAAATGCGCGAGCAGGATGAAAAGATCCCGCTGCGCCACGGGGTGGTCGGCCAGGAAACCTGCGGACCCGGCGGGCTGGCATATGGCCTGCGTACTATCCTGCCGATGGTAGAGCTGATCGATCGGGTGGAACGCTACGCGCACGAAAAGGCGTGGATCGTGAACTACTCCAACCCGGCGGCGATTGTAGCTGAGGGCGTGCGTCGCCTGCGCCCCAACGCACGCGTGCTGAACATCTGCGATATGCCGGTTGCCGCGATGCGCAATATGGGCGCCATTCTGGGCGTGGATCGCCATAAACTGGAGGTGGACTATTTTGGCCTCAACCATTTCGGCTGGTTTACCCGCGTGCGGGTGGACGGCGAGGACAAGCTGCCGGAGCTGCGTAAACATATCGCGAAGTTTGGCCTGCTGACGGAAGATGCCGCGAAAACCGACCCGCAGCACTCGGATCCGTCGTGGGTGAAAACCTGGCGCAACATCAAGCCGATTATGGATAACTTCCCGGAGTACCTGCCGAACCCGTATCTACAGTACTACCTGATGCCAAACCAGATTGTGGAGCATCAGAACCCTGACTATACCCGCGCCAACGAAGTGATGAACGGGCGTGAGAAAAAGCTGTTTGCCGCCGCCGAAGAGTACCAGCGCACCGGAATTTTACCGGACGCCTTCCACGTAGGTGTTCACGGCGAATTTATCGTCGATGTCGCCTGCTCACTGGCGTTCAACCTGCGCCAACGCCATCTGGTAATGGTGGAAAACCGCGGGGCGATTACCAACCTGCCGTACGATGCGGTGGTGGAGGTGCCTGCCTATATCACCTCCGAAGGGCCGGAGCCTGTCCGCGTGGGTCAGGTACCGCTGTTCCACCAGACGCTCCTGCAACAGCAGCTGGCCTCTGAACAGCTGCTGGTTGAGGCAACCATCGAAGGCAGCTACGAGAAAGCGTTGCAGGCGTTCACTCTGAACCGCACCGTGCCGACCATGGAGCACGCGAAAGCGATTCTGGATGAGATGATCGAAGCCAACCGCGACTACTGGCCTGCGCTGCAAAAGGCCTGGCAGGACGGTGAAGCGGTGAAAAAATAGGGGCTTGCTCGCGAGTTGAACGTGGTTAGCTTGTCGGTGTCAGAAAAAACACCGACAATCCTTTTTTACGGAAAAGAATGGAGGCAACCATGTCCACCTCATATTTTGTCGCTGCCGACTGGCTGATTGAGCACGGCGACGACCCGGAAGTTCAGATTATCGACGCGCGCATGGCCCCTCCGGGCCAGGAGCATCGTGACGTTCCCGCTGAATACCGTGCAGGGCACCTGCCTGGCGCGGTATTTTTTGATATCGAAGCCCTCTCCGATCACACCTCTCCCCTGCCGCACATGCTGCCTCGCCCGGAAGCGTTTTCCGTGGCGATGCGCGAGCTGGGCATCAGCAAAGATAAACATCTTGTTGTTTACGATGAAGGTAATCTGTTTTCCGCGCCGCGAGCGTGGTGGATGCTGAAAAACTTCGGCGTGGAAAAGGTATCGATTCTGGCGGGCGGACTTGCAGGCTGGAAGCGCGACGAACTACCGCTTCAGCAGGGTGACGTCACGCTGCCGGAAGGGGAATTTGATGCCACGTTTGACGCTAACGTGGTCAAGCGCCTGACCGATGTGCTGGTCGTGAGCCACGAAAACACGGCGCAAATCGTCGATGCGCGTCCCGCTCCACGTTTCAACGCAGAAGCGGACGAGCCGCGTCCGGGACTGAAACGCGGACATATCCCGGGGGCGCTGAACGTACCGTGGGGCGATCTGGTGTTTGAAGGCGAGCTGAAAACCACCGATGAATTGCGTGCCATTTTTGAACGTCAGGGCGTGGATTTGCATCGTCCGGTTATTGCCAGCTGCGGCTCCGGCGTGACGGCCTGCGTGGTGATCCTGGCGCTGGCAACCCTTGGCGCGAATGACGTGACTCTGTACGACGGCGCCTGGAGTGAATGGGGTGCACGGGACGATCTGCCGGTTGAACCGGCGAAATAATGGATAACCGCCTGGCAACGCTGTTAACGCGCGGATCGTCGCTGACCCGCGCGGAGTATCGCGTCCTCGCCCACCTCACTGAGCATCCATTGCTGGTGGGCAACATCACGGTGCGCGAGCTGGCGCAGGCGACATTTGTCTCTACCGCGACGATTATGCGGCTGTGTCAGAAACTGGGGTTTAGCGGCTTTAGCGAGTTTATCTGGCACTGCAAGCAGCTGCTTTCTGACACGCCGCATATCACCGTACAGCCTGAGCAACATGCGGAAATGCCCGCGCTTTTTACCCGGTTCGTTGCCAACTATCAGCAGACCTTCCAGTGGGTCACTCAGGACAAACGCCAGCAGTTTGCCAGCCTGCTGCGCCAGAAAGAGAGCTTCTTTCTCTACGGCGCCGGGTTTTCGTACCTTTTTGCCGAGTACCTGACCAAGAAGTTGCAGGTGCTGGGAAAAACGGCGTTCATCTCCGGGCCGGGAGACAGCCGGAATATTTTTCTCAGCAACGCCGCGCGCTATCAGGTGTTTATTGCCGTTTCACGCAGCGGCGAAACGGAGCAGGTACTGGATAAAGCGCGGATCGCCAAAAACGTCGGCATGACGATCGTCGCCTTTACCCGCGCGTCGGCCAATACGCTGGCAGGCATGGCGGACGTGCATTTTGCCCTCTATGACGAAGCGGTACATTTCGCCGCCGAAGCCGCAGGGGTAACGTCGTTTGAGTCGAATCTGGTGCTGCTGATGGATTTACTGCTGCTGGAAGCAACGGGGTGAAGGTCACCCCGCCGTAATCAGATAATGCGGTTGGTCTTGAGATCGCGCAGGAAGCCGCCCCAGCGACGCTCGTAGAACGGGGTGATGTGCTCGGTAATAAAGTGGCTGATCCCCTTCTCACCTTTCTTCACCTGACAGATATCAATCGGCTCATCGCCCGGCAGGGTGTCGGTTGCCACGCTTCCCGCTGCCTGGATGATCTCGTCGATATCGCCGTCGGCCTCAATCCCTATCAGCAGAACAGGCTTTTCGTCAGCGCTCTCTTTGATAGAGCAGAGAAACGCGCGTTTTACCGGCTTGATGGTTTTAAACAGCGTGGTCAGGGAGTCAATCATCTGCGCGGGCGGCTCGGCCACTTCAGACAGCAGCAGCGTTTCGCCCCCTTCCAGCACCTCCTGAGTGCTGAGCGGGTTGCCCTCGTCACCAATCAGGTGGCTGATTTCGCGCGGAGTAAACTCTTTCCCGGTCGGCAGTTTGGCGTTGAGGAACAGCGTCTGCCCCAGGGTCATTTCGAACAACGTGCGCACCGGCATCACCACGAACGCCTGTTCGTCTTCTACCGCTTCCTGCAAGGCCTCGAGCGAAGTAAAGAACGGGATCACCGAGGTGCCGTCGTCTTTCTCCCAGTGCAGCAGATCCAGCGCGCTGTCTTCGACAACCTGCTCCCCTTCCGCCGCGGTGCCCGGCACCCAGACGGTGGATTCCAGCAGCGTGCGGAAAAAGGCCGGACGGTGGGCGGGTTCGGTCGCCGCCTGCTCCAGCAGGGTTTCTAATTCGTTTTTGGTTTCTGACATAGTTTGGCTACTTCAAAAAACGCCGGGTGGCGCTTTGCTGACCCGGCCTACAAAACCGTAGGCCCGTGCAAGCGCAGCGCCGCCGGGCAATACGATGACTCCGAAGGCGCGCGTAAGCGTAGCGCTACCCGGCAAAAAAGATCACTCAGCCGTCAGCAGGTTCGCCACGGTACGCACGCCCAGACCGGTCGCACCCGCAGACCACTGCTCAACCGCCGCTTTACGGTAGGTTGCGGAGCAGTCAATGTGCAGCCAGCCTTCATGGTAGTTCTCAACGAAGTGAGACAGGAAGCCTGCTGCGGTGCTTGCCCCCGCCGGGTACGCCGCGCTCGCGGTGTTGTTCAGCTCGGCGAAGTTGGACGGCAGCTGGCTGCGGTGGAACTCGGCCAGCGGCAGACGCCAGAACGGTTCGTTTTCCGCCGCCGCGCTGGCCAGCAGGCGAGCGGCCAGCTTGTCGTCGAAGCTGAACAGGGCGTGATAGTCGTTACCCAGCGCCGTTTTCGCCGCGCCGGTCAGGGTTGCCATGTCGATAATCAGCTCCGGCTTCTGCGCAGAGGCGTCGATCAGGCCATCGGCCAGCACCAGACGGCCTTCGGCGTCGGTGTTCATCACCTCAACGTTTTTACCGTTGCGGTAGCGAATGATGTCGCCCAGCTTGAAGGCGTTGCCGCTCACCATGTTGTCCGCGCAGCACAGGTAGAGCTTCACGCGCTTGTTCAGACCGCGGGTGATGGCGAACGCCAGCGCGCCGGTAATGGTGGCCGCACCGCCCATGTCGGACTTCATGGAATCCATGAACGCGCTCTGCTTCAGGCTGTAGCCGCCGGTGTCGAAAGTGATGCCTTTTCCGACCAGACAGGCAAAGACCGGCGCTTCTTTATCGCCGGTTGGGTTGTAATCCAGCGCCAGCAGGACCGGAGGACGCTCGGAGCCACGGCCCACGGTGTGGATGCCCATGTAGTTCTGCTCGCGCAGGTCTTCACCTTTGGTGATGCGGTAAGACATCTTGTCGCCCGCCACGCCGCACAGCAGGTCGACGGCGCGCTGCGCCAGCTGCTCAGGGCCTAACTCTTCCGCCGGGGCGTTGATGGTGTCGCGCACCCAGTCGATGATTTGCAGGCGGCTTTCCAGCTCTTTCTGACCGGCTTCGTCGAGGGTCGCCCACTCGATTTTGCGGGTGCCTTTCGGGCCTTTGTAGCCTGCCCAGAATGCCCAGCTGCGATCGGTGTCCCAGCCTTCGCCTTCCAGAGACACATGCTTAATGCCAAGGCCGTCAATTTTACGCGCGGCGCGCTGGATCAAACCTAAATCATCATTGCCCGTCAGGTGCAGGGTAATACCGTCATTGTTGATGCTGTAGGTGGCTTTTTCGCCCCAGCGTGCGTCAGCAGGCTGATTCGAGAGCGTAATCTTCATCGCTTCGGTCATTTTATTTATCCTTATTAGCAAACGGGCCGCCTGAAGGCAGCCCGTTAAGTGATTTACTCTGCTTCATCTAACCAGACTAACAGAATCGCCTCCAGAATTTTTTCATTGGATGCGTTTGGATCGTCGTCGAAATCTTCCAGATCGCAAATCCACTGATGCATGTCGGTGAATCGTACGGTCTTCGGATCGAGATCCGGGTTCGCGTCGTAGAGCGCTTCGCCGATTTCACGGCTGTCTGTCCACTTCAGTCCCATATCAATGCTCGCGTGCGTGGTTGATGGTGTAGCGTGGGAACTCCACGACCAGATCTTCATCGGTCACCGCAGCCTGGCAGCTTAAGCGGCTGTCTGGCTCCAGACCCCATGCTTTATCCAGCATGTCGTCTTCGTCTTCGGTGCTCTCGGCGAGAGAATCAAAACCTTCACGTACGATGCAGTGGCACGTTGTGCAGGCACAGGATTTTTCACAGGCGTGTTCCACTTCGATACCTGCACGCAGGGCAACATCGAGAATGGTTTCACCGGTCTTCGCTTCCAGAACAGCGCCATCCGGACAGAGGTCCGCATGAGGCAAAATTACAATTTTTGGCATATTAAACCTCGTCCACGGACTGGCCTTTCAGCGCGACGCGGACAGATTTGTCCATGCGGCGAGCAGCGAAGTCCTGGGTTTGTTTATCAACGTTTTTAATGGCTTCTTCTATTGCGTCAGCGTCATTGCCTTCGGCGACTGCGCTTAAGCGCGCGGCAGCGTCATCAATCACCTGGCGCTCAGCGGCGCTTAACAGCGCGGCATCGGCAGCGAGCGCGCCGTTCAGGCTTTCCAGCACGCGTGCGGCTTCCACTTTTTGTTCGGCCAGCATACGCGCCTTCACATCCTGCTCGGCGTAGCTCATTGAGTCCTGAATCATGGAGGCGATTTCGCCATCGGTCAGGCCGTAGGACGGCTTCACCTGGATGGACGATTCCACGCCGGTCGATTTTTCCATCGCCGTGACGCTCAGCAGGCCGTCCGCATCCACCTGGAAGGTAACGCGAATATGCGCCCCGCCCGCCGGCAGCGCCGGAATTCCGCGCAGCGCAAAGCGCGCCAGAGAGCGGCAGTCCTGCACCAGCTCGCGCTCGCCCTGCATCACGTGGATGGACATCGCGGTCTGGCCGTCTTTGAAGGTAGTAAACTCCTGCGCGCGCGCCACCGGAATGGTGGTGTTACGCGGAATGACTTTCTCCACCAGGCCGCCCATGGTTTCTAAACCCAGAGACAGCGGGATGACGTCCAGCAGCAGCATTTCGCTGTCCGGCTTGTTGCCGACCAGGATATCGGCCTGGATAGCGGCGCCCACGGCAACCACTTTGTCCGGGTCGATAGAGGTCAGCGGCGTGCGGCCAAAGAATTCGCCCACGCGCTCGCGCACCAGCGGCACGCGGGTTGAGCCGCCAACCATGACCACTTCCAGCACCTCGCTGGCCTCCACGCCCGCATCTTTCAATGCGCGACGGCAGGCCAGCAGGGTACGCTTAACCAGAGGCGCAATCAGTTCGCTGAACTGATTGCGGGTGATCTCACCCTGCCAGCCCGCAACGTTAACCGTGACCGATTGCGCGTCGCTCAGGGCAATTTTGGCGTCGATGGCCGCATCCAGCAGTTCACGCTGTACGCGCGCATCGCTGCGATCGCTGATGCCCGCCTGCTCGCGGATGTAGTCTGCCAGCAGATGGTCGAAGTCATCGCCGCCGAGCGCGGAATCCCCGCCGGTCGCCAGCACTTCGAACACGCCGCGGCTCAAGCGCAGGATTGAGATATCAAACGTCCCGCCGCCGAGATCGTAAACCGCAATCACCCCTTCCTGACCGGAATCGAGGCCGTAGGCAATGGCCGCCGCCGTCGGTTCGTTCAGCAGACGCAGCACATGCAGGCCCGCCAGACGCGCGGCGTCTTTGGTGCCCTGACGCTGTGCATCGTCGAAGTAGGCCGGAACGGTGATTACCACGCCGTCGAGATCGCCGCCGAGCGTCGCCGTGGCGCGCGCCGCCAGCGCTTTGAGGATGTCAGCGGAAACGCGAATCGGGTTCAGCAGACCGGCAGACGTCGCGATCATCGGCAGGCCGTTTTCGCTGGCCTGTAGCTGATACGGCAGATGCGGGTAACGGGTCTGGATATCAGCCAGCGAGCGGCCCATCATGCGCTTAACCGAGCTGATGGTATTGGCCGGATCGCGCGCGGCGTTGGCGCGGGCATCAAACCCGACCGCGTGACCCTGCTGCTGGTAGTGGACCACCGAAGGCAGCAGATGGCGCCCCTGCTCGTCAGCCAGCGTTTCCGCCTGGCCGCTACGCACGGTCGCCACGAGAGAATTGGTGGTGCCCAGATCAATACCGACCGCCAGACGACGCTGGTGCGGTGCGGCGCTTAAGCCTGGCTCACTAATTTGTAATAAGGCCATAATTGCTTCCGAAATTAAAAATCGAGCAGCTTTTCTTCGAGTTGTTCAGCACTGCTTCGCAGTTTATCGAGAAAACGGAGTTTGCGCACAGTGTCTGCCGCCACGTCCCAGGTCTCGTTGTTCAGTTGCTCCACCATCTGCTGATGGCGGGTATCGAACATGCCCTTTACGCGCGTGATAAAGCTTTCCAGGCGCGCTTCGTCTTTAGCCTGTTCAATTTCATCCAGCTCTTCGCGCAGCTCCAGCTGTTCCATCAGAAAGGCGGTGTCGCGCACGGTATGCTGTTCGCTCGCCAGATCGAAACCGTGGAGCGAGAGCAGATATTCTGCACGCGCCAGCGGATGACGCAGCGTTTGCCAGGCCTGGTTGATGGTTGCGGAGTGTGACACCGCAGCCAGCTGCTCTGCCTGCGTCCCGCTGGCGAATTTATCCGGATGGTACTGACGCTGGAGATCCTGAAAACGGACCGTCAGCGCCTGGAGATCGATCGGGTATTGAGCGGGTAGTCCGAAGAGAGTGAAGTAATCCATAACAATCTCAGGGGTAGCCTGTTAGAACAAACCCCACGCGTAGCAAAGCCACGGTGGGGTTTCGGATGACGCGCGGTTAAACGTGGAAGCTTTCGCCGCAACCACACTCGTCTTTGACGTTCGGATTCGTGAATTTGAACCCTTCGTTCAGGCCTTCTTTTACGAAGTCCAGCTGAGTGCCGTTGAGGAATTGCAGGCTTTTGCCATCGACCACCACCTTCACGCCCTTGTCTTCAAACACGGTGTCATCAGACGCCGGTTCGTCAACAAACTCCAGTACGTAAGCCATACCAGAACAGCCGGAGGTACGTACGCCCAGTCGCAGGCCAAAGCCTTTACCACGGTTCGCCAGAAAAGAGCTTACTCGCGCGGCAGCGCTGTCGCTAAGGGTAATCGACATACTCAAACCTCAATTATTTTGCTTCACGTTTGCTTTTGTAATCCGCAATGGCGGCTTTGATCGCGTCTTCTGCCAGAATTGAGCAGTGAATTTTCACCGGCGGCAGTTCGAGTTCTTCAGCAATATCCGTGTTCTTGATTGCCTGTGCTTCGTCCAGAGACTTGCCCTTCACCCATTCGGTGACCAGGGAGCTGGAAGCGATAGCAGAACCGCAGCCGTAGGTCTTGAAGCGCGCGTCTTCAATGATACCTTCATTGTTGACTTTAATCTGCAACTTCATTACGTCGCCACACGCTGGCGCGCCAACCATACCGCTACCGACAGATTCATCGCTGTTGTCAAAAGAGCCAACGTTGCGCGGGTTCTCGTAATGATCGATAACTTTTTCGCTGTATGCCATGATTGAATTCTCCTTATGTACCGATTAGTGATGTGACCATTCAATGCTGTTCAGATCCACGCCCTGCTTGAACATTTCCCACAGTGGAGAAAGGTCGCGCAGACGGCCAATGGAGTTACGAACCAGTTTGATGGTGTAGTCAATCTCTTCTTCGGTAGTAAAACGACCTAAAGAGAAACGGATAGAGCTGTGTGCCAGCTCGTCAGTCATACCCAGCGCGCGCAGCACGTAGGATGGCTCCAGGCTTGCAGACGTACAGGCAGAACCGGAAGAAACCGCCAGGTCTTTCAGCGCCATGATCAGCGACTCGCCTTCAACATAGTTGAAGCTGACGTTGAGGATGTTTGGCGCGCCCTGCTCGAGATCGCCGTTCAGATACACTTCTTCCATATCTTTCACGCCGTCCCACAGACGGTTACGCAGCGTACGCAGGCGTGCCATCTCGGTTTCCATCTCTTCTTTCGCGATGCGATACGCTTCGCCCATGCCCACGATCTGGTGAACAGGCAGCGTACCGGAACGCATGCCGCGCTCGTGACCACCGCCGTGCATCTGTGCTTCGATGCGGATACGTGGCTTACGACGAACGTACAGCGCGCCGATACCTTTCGGACCATAGATTTTGTGACCGGAGAAGGACATCAGGTCCACTTTCAGCTGGCTCAGGTCGATAGGCAGTTTGCCCACGCTCTGGGTCGCATCCACGTGGTAGATGATGCCGCGCGCACGGCACATTTCGCCGATGGTTGCGATGTCCTGCACAACGCCGATTTCGTTGTTAACGTGCATGATGGAAACCAGAATGGTGTCATCACGCATGGCCGCTTCGAGCTCTTTCAGGTCGATGATCCCGTTGCTCTGCGGCGCCAGGTAAGTCACTTCGAACCCTTCACGCTCCAGCTGACGGCAGGTGTCCAGCACGGCTTTGTGTTCGGTTTTGCTGGTAATAATGTGCTTGCCTTTTTTCTGATAAAAGTTGGCAGCACCTTTGATCGCCAGGTTGTCGGATTCGGTCGCGCCGGAGGTGAAAACAATTTCACGCGGATCGGCACCAACCAGGTCAGCAATCTGATTACGGGCGATATCAACCGCCTCTTCAGCATGCCAGCCAAAACGGTGAGAACGGGAAGCTGGGTTACCAAAGTTTCCGTCCAGGGTCAGACACTGCATCATTTTCTCGGCAACACGCGGGTCCACCGGCGTGGTTGCGGAGTAATCGAGATAAATCGGTAATTTCATTGCTCTATAAACTCCGTACATCGCTTCAATGCAAGGAATCAGGCAACCGGCTGGATGTACGACCGAGTACGCGGGGCGAGCTAACGCCCCGGCCTGATTCTGAAATACTTATCTTTTTAATTACGCGCGCAGTTTAACGTCGATGGCGTCCTGCGAACGGGTGCTGCGCTGTGAATCCTGACTATGCTGACGACCAGAGACATCCAGAACTTCCTGGTTATTAACCAGTTCACCCAGGGTGATGTTGTTCAGGAAGCCGGTCAGACGGTCGCTCAGATCGCGCCACAGCGCGTGGGTCAGGCATTTATCGCCGCCCTGACAGCCGCCTTTACCCTGGCAACGGGTCGCGTCAACGGATTCGTCAACCGCGCTAATCACTTCGCCAACCGCAATACTGCCTGCGTCTTTACCCAGCAGATAACCGCCGCCCGGGCCACGAACGCTGGACACCAGTCCATTTTTACGCAGTCTGGAGAACAGCTGTTCCAGGTAAGAGAGGGAGATCCCTTGTCGTTCAGAAATATCAGCCAACGGAACCGGGCCCGCTTCGGAGTTGAGCGCAACGTCCAGCATCGCGGTCACGGCATAACGCCCTTTAGATGTCAGTCTCATGTCTTACTTAACCTCAAACTCGCCCCTGCCCGGGGTTTTTTATTGTAAAATGGGGGTATTGCATAGCAGGGCCAAGTCTGACATTCCTGACTAAATTGGTCAACTATTTACTTGACTGTTTTAGTCAGGTATTTAACCTTCTGTGCCGTATTTTGCCCGGCGGCGCTGCGCTTGCACGGGCCTACGGGCTTTGTAGGCCGGGTAAGCGCAGCGCCACCCGGCGAACACACTGCACTACTCTTTATTCTTCTGCTCAATCGACGCCAGAATCCCGCGCAGGATGTTCAGCTCCTGGCTTTCCGGACGCGCGCGGGTGAACATACGGCGCAGCTTGTTCATCACCTGACCCGGGTGGCCTTCACGGATAAAGCCGGTTGAGAGCAGCGTCTGCTCCAGATGACCGTAGAAGCGCTCAAGGTCGTCCACCAGCGGGTAGGCCGTCTCTTCTTTAGGTTCGACCGGTTTCTCCTGCGTCGCCAGCCATGCCATGCGCACTTCATAGGCAATCACCTGCACCGCCATCGCCAGATTCAGCGAGCTGTATTCCGGGTTGGCGGCAATCGCCACATGATAGTGGCACTTCTGTAATTCCTCGTTGGTCAGGCCAACACGTTCACGGCCAAACACCAGCGCAACCGGCGCCTGTTCCGCTTCTGAGATGCTTTTCAGGCCGCATTCGCGCGGGTCCAGCATCGGCCAGGGCAGCGTACGGGAGCGCGCGCTGGTCCCCACCACCAGGCTGCAACCGGCCAGAGCTTCATCCAGGGTGTCCACGATCTGCGCATTCCCGATCACGTCGCTGGCGCCGGCCGCCAGAGCAATAGCCTGAGAGTCTGGTTTCACCAGCGGATTCACCAGCCACAGGTTCGTTAAGCCCATGGTTTTCATAGCGCGGGCCACAGAGCCCATGTTGCCGGTGTGCGATGTTTCGACCAGCACGATTCGAATGTTTTGCAGCATAATTTTTAAATGTCTGGATTCAGTGTCTGAAGAATATTCGGGCATATTATCATAAACGAGAGACATAATCCGATCCCGCTGCTATACTCTGCGCCGATTTTCCTGTTCTTTAACATCCAGTGAGAGAGACCGATGCATCCGATGCTGACCATCGCCGTGCGCGCAGCGCGCAAGGCGGGTAATGTAATTGCCAAACACTACGAAACCCCAGACTCCGTAGAAACCAGCCAGAAAGGCAGCAATGATTTCGTGACGAACGTAGATAAAGCCGCAGAAGCGATTATTATCGAAACGATCCGCAAATCTTACCCGCAGCACACCATCATCACCGAAGAAAGCGGTGAACATGAAGGTACCGATCAGGATGTTCAATGGGTTATCGATCCACTGGATGGCACCACCAACTTCGTCAAACGCCTGCCACACTTCTCTGTGTCTATCGCAGTACGCATCAAAGGCCGTACTGAAGTCGCCGTTGTTTACGATCCAATGCGTAACGAACTGTTCACCGCGACCCGCGGTCAGGGCGCGCAGCTGAACGGCTACCGTCTGCGTTGCAGCAATGCACGCGATCTGGACGGCACGATTCTGGCGACCGGCTTCCCGTTCAAGGCGAAGCAGCACGCAACCACTTATATGAATATCCTGGGCAAGCTGTTCACCGAATGCGCGGACTTCCGTCGCACCGGCTCTGCTGCACTGGATCTGGCCTACGTCGCGACCGGCCGCGTTGACGGTTACTTTGAGCTGTCTCTGAAGCCGTGGGACTTCGCGGCGGGCGAGCTGATCGCTCGTGAAGCAGGCGCGATTGTTTGCGACTTCACCGGCGGCCATAACTATATGTCTACCGGCAACATCGTTGCAGGTAACCCGCGCGTTGTTAAAGCCATGCTGGCAAACATGCGTGATGAACTGAGCGATGCGCTGAAGCGTTAATCCCGGTAACTGCACTCAGCGGTTATTTCCCCAATGCTGTCTGTTTTTATAAATCCCCGATATTCATCATCGGGGATTTTTTATTAGTCGTTCCTGTTACGCCTAAATAATCATCAGTATTTACTCTATAATTTAATTTATAGCAGATTGCCTTTTCGTTTTTATCATTACGATACTTCCTGACTAAACGCCTCACTCAGGAAAAATAAATGAGCCACCTTATTTATTTAACGCTTGAGGGCAATATTCAGGGAAAGATTTCTGCTGGCTGTGGTTCTCAGGCTTCAGTCGGCAACCGCTATCAGCTGGGACATGAAGATGAAATCTTTGTTTTCAGCCTGATGCAGGAAGCGGGCGGTACCGGTGACCGGATTTACCATCGCGGACTACAATTCTGTAAGCTCCTGGATAAAAGCTCTCCGTTAATCAGTAATGCTATTAATAATAATGAACGTCTTAAGCTTACCTTTGATATTTACCGCACTAATCGATACGGTCAAATGGAGAAGTACTATCTTATCGAATTACGTGGTGCATCAATACGGTCCATTCAGCTGCATTCAAAAATGAATGATATGGACTATGAATATATCTCGGTGGATTATGATTATATTCTGAGTCGCCATCTTATTGCCGGTACCGAATTTGATTATCTGCTGACGCCTGATAATTACAGCCGTCTTTTTCCGGTGGTGCAGAAGACTATCCTCCCCGAAGAGCAGCCTGAACGGAGAGTGACGTTGGTGCTGGGGATATTCTTTGATGGCACCGGTAATAACGCGGTAAACACCCGGAACATGCTTGAGGCCCTTACGGCGCAGCACTTTGATATTAACAGCCCGGATGCGGCAACCATTCTCGCCAGAAATGCATCGGAGAAGATGGGAATTAGTGGGATCGGGGCGGGGAGCTATCTGGGGTATTACACGAATATTCATCGTCTGAATGAGTTGTATGAACGTAACTTCCCGCCAGACGGTAATTATATTCAAGGTGGTGTTTATGTTGAGGGCATTGGCACCCGGGCGGGCGAACCTGATAATCCGATAGGGCTTGGATTAGGTACAGCAGAGACTGGTATTGTAGCCAAAACTGACGATGCGGTAGCGCAGCTGGCGACAGCCATAGATTCAGCACTTGGTTTACTGAAAGGGAAGTTTGTTGTCGATACCCTGCTGTTTGATATCTTCGGCTTCAGCCGCGGCGCTGCGGCGGCTCGCCACTTCGCCAACCGTGTCCAGGCGGAAGACCAGTCCATTATCAGCGCCATTTCAACGGGCATGGTTAAAATTAGCTTCCGCGGTGCTCCGGCAGGCAGAAACCGTTTTCTCGGCATTATGGACACCGTAGCGGCCGTCGGCACGGTAATGAATGGTCTCAATCCGCACAGCGCCAATACCGGCAATGTCAACACTCGCCTGCGTCCCGGCGTGGCGGAAAAAGTATTTCACATCACCGCCCAACACGAATGCCGCTATAACTTCGCCCTCAACAGCATTGCTCCCGCCTGGCCGGAACTCATACTTCCCGGCGCCCATTCTGATATCGGCGGCGGCTATCTGCCCCAGTTGCGGGAAGACCTCTTCCTTACCCGTCCGCTGGTGGAAACCCTGCCTAACAACCAGCCCGGCACACAGTCGCACGTTTACCGGCAGACGATGGCGCAGCTAGGCGTGCTGGAGCATTCACCCGCCATCATGCCCGTCATTCGAACCAATGCCATCACCCCGGACGTCTGGGAAGATGATTTCGCCCTGCCTGACCGCTACAGCCAGCCGCAGAAGCGCGCGTTTGCCGCTCTGACGCTACGCCACCGGACGGTCCTTTTTGACTGGTCAAAGGTGGCGCTGCGGGTCATGGTCGATGCGGCAGTGGAGGCAGGAGCGTTATTTACTGACGTAGACAGCATTAAAATTCACGCCTTACCTGATGAGCTAAAGCCGTTGTCTGACCTCGCCCGAGAAATGGGAAAAGCGGCCCGTCAGCAAAGAAGCGTAACCGGCTTTACACCTGATGAGGTGGACATAATTGCCCGGAAATATATCCACTGCTCAGCCCACTGGAACGCCGTGGAGCTTAAACAGTCCGGTGAATTACAGGGTGGCGCCTCAGCCTCCGAAACCATCGGCTTTGTCAACCGGCCGGATGAAAACTGGATCAGAACGATTTACGACATGGATGGAAACAAACGATGAAAAAACGCAACGTGCTGGCGCTTGCCCTGCTGCTTACAGCTGCAGGCTGCAGCCCACAAAAATCTCACCCTCTACAGTCAAAACAAGCCGCCAGCGGTGACTGGACGCTGCCTTATGATGAATGGACTTTTACCTTCATCACGCCAAGAAAATTACCATCTATGGTAAATCACGCCAGAGTCATCGACACAGATGGTTATCTGTATACGTTCAATACCCTCGATCCGACTTCATGGGACCCTGCCTCTGTTGATAAATGGCCTGAAAATGCGCACGGTTTTTACGCGAACTTCAATAAAGTTAAAAACCCCCCGCAGTACATTGTCTTCTGCTGGGAATCCTATATTGACCAGCAAACCTACGAAACCAGCGCCGTCTTCGGTCCGGACACCTGGCTGCGAATGAAAACACCGGCAGATCATATCAGTCCCACGGGCAGAACTGTCTGGTACAACAGAATGGTATTTGGCCTCTCCCCCGGAGGAAAAGTCAAGATCTGGTTTTCAGATGTCGCCGGACGCCCCAGCCTGCCCGTCAAACCGCTGAAACTGACGACCCGCTCCGGCAAGGACCTTACCCTGTGCAAAGGCTACGTCGTTCCCGGCGGTACGTTTAACGTCATCCAGTCAACGCAGGATTTCATCAAAGGCAAAACCTACCCCTACGGTAACTGGGATTAACAAGAAGCGACAGACTCGTGGTTATGGGGGATCAGACCGTACGTCGCTAAAACGGCCGCAACCCCCTACCCACCGGCACCGCGCTCATCCACATTGTCACCGCAGCCACCAGCAGAATCACCCCGCCCGCCAGTGCCAGCGTCGTCCAGCCAACCTGTCGCCACAATACCGGCGTTTTATTGCCGCTGAGTTTTACCGCCAGCTGACGAAAGCTGTGCACCAGCAGGGCTAACGAAGAGATCGTCAGAGACGTTCCCGCCGCCATCGCCAGCGCCGAGAGCATGCCCCAGCCAAATACGCCTGTCACTTTGCTGAACAACAGCACCATGATTGCGCCCGAGCATGGACGCATCCCCATTGAGAGAACAATCATCAGGCGCGCACGCCAGTCCTCACTGTTCTGTAATTGTTCCTGCGTCGGCAGATGCTGATGCCCGCACCCGCAGTTTTCATGGTGAACGTGATGCGGTGTAAAGGATTTGAATTTTGGTTTTCGCAGCAACGCGCGCAATTTTTTCAGCGCCCGCCAGCAGAGGATCAGCCCCAGCACGCCTACCAGCGCGTAACTCCCCTTCTCCAGCCAGAAGCTGCTCATATGCAGCTGGCGGGCCGGCAGCTGTAGCAGCGAAAGGACGACCACGACCAGCGCAATCGCCACACCGCCCTGAAGTAAAGAAGAAGCCAGCGTCAGGCCGATACTCGATTTCAGCTTCGACGGATGCGTGGCAAGCCAGGTCGTGATGACGATTTTGCCGTGCCCCGGTCCCAGGGCATGCAGCACGCCATAGATAAAGCTGAACGCCAGAAGAGCGCCGCCCGCTTTGGTCGGATTTTCCGCCACGGCTTTCAGCAGACCGCTCATCTGCTGATTAACTTCCCGCTGCCAGAGGATGCTTTTCATCATCACCTGCGGCCATGCCTGCCACAGCCAGAGCGCGCCGCCAACCGCTAACAACAAAAAAAGCGCCAGAGGCCAGAGGTGCAGCCAGCGACGCGGCTTACTGACGGGAGAGGAGATCACTGACATTGTAACGTCACCTCCTGCGCAAACTGTTTACCTAACTCCATGTCTTCAGGGGGCGCATCGTCTTTATCAAGAGAAACGGCAAAGTTCAGCATCTCTTCGCTGGGTTTCGGGGTGTGCACGGCAATTTTGCAGCTTTTTTGCAGCGCGTCCGGCAGCCGTACGTCGCTGTCATTGTCATAGCGCATATCGACATAGTAGGTTGGGTCAAACGTGGAAAACCTGTACTTCTGCCCGGCCAGCGGTTGAGGGTGCGCCAGCGGAAGGATAAAGGTCAGCACCGCCTGATGTCCGTCGCGGGTCATACCGTACACCGTGGGACGGTTGAGAAATTTCACCTTTTGTCCGTTGTGCCAGAACTCGGTGAAGTAGTGCTGACCCAGCACGTTGGCCATCACTTCCGCCGCCAGCTTTTTCCAGATCTCATCGCCGGGCTTTGCGTTTCCGGCATCGTACAGCAGGTCGGCGGAGGTGATTTCATCCATCGTCCAGCGCATTTTCAGGCCGCTGAGCTGCGTGCCGTCCGTCACCAGTTCGGTTTTCAGGCTGATAAAACTGTGAGGATGTGCGCCGGCGGCACAAGTGAAAACCGCCAAAAATAACGCTACCGCGCTTTGTTTAACTATTTGCATCTGTTCCTCACGTCAAAAATTCTGTGATGTTCGCCAGCAATCCTGAGTGAAAGGCCTGCCGGTGCGCTTTTCAGCGCCCATCCTTTAGCTATTCTTATCAAACATTCACACTGGATACCCGACAGATGATGACGACGCTTGAAATTCCATCTGTGCTTTCCAGTTCGCAGCGCCGCTGCCAGGTGCTTTTGATGCTTTACCTGCCCGATGCTGCCATCACCGCACAGAGCATAATCGCTGCCAACGGCGTGGACGACGTCATGGCACGGCAAGATATAGCCGAGACGCGCGATGAAATCCAGCGCTATCATCGGCTTGATATCGTCACGCACCATGATGGCTGCTACCGAATTGAGGGTTCCGCCCTGAATCAACGTTTGTGCCTGCTGCACTGGCTGCGCAGGGCGCTTCGGCTCTGTCCACATTTTGTCGCCCAACAGTTTACCCCTGCCTTAAAAACCGCGCTTAAACAGCACGGCATTGCCCGCCCGCTTTATGACGATGCGAACCTTCGGGCGCTTATCAACTTTTGTGCGCGCAAGCTTCAGCGCCAGTTTGAGTCCCGCGACGTACAGTTTTTACAGCTTTATCTGCAATATTGTCTGATTCAGCATCATCTGGGCAATACGCCAGAGTTTTCGCCCGTTCAGCGCAGCTGGACGCAGTCCCGAGGGGAATACTTTACGGCGCAGGAAATTGTCCGCCACTGGAAACGGCGCGTCCCGCAGGGAACGCACAGCGATGAACAGCTGTTCCTGGCACTGCTGTTTATGATGCTTCGCACACCCGACCCGGTGATGGATAAACACCAGCAGGATCAGCGCCTGCGTCGCGCCATCGTGCGTATGATTGCCCGTTTCCGGGCGCAAACCGGGATGAACTTCAGCGATGAGCAAGGGCTGACCGATCAGCTTTATATTCATCTGGCTCAGGCGCTGGACCGCTCCTTATTTGACATCGGCATCGACAACAGTCTGCCGGAAGAGATCCACCGTTTATACCCCCGGCTGCTGCGCACCACTAAAGAGGCGCTGTTTGAGCTGGAAGCCGAATTTGGTCTGCGATTCTCCGGTGAAGAGATGGCGCTGGTGGCGGTGATTTTTGGTGCCTGGCTGATGCAGGAGACCGACCTGCATGAAAAACAGGTGGTCCTGTTAACGGGGGAAGATAAAGCCTGCGAAGCGTTAATTGAGCAGCAGCTTCGCGAGCTGACGCTGCTGCCGCTCAATATTCGTTATCTTAGCCTGGAGGCGTTTAAGAAGGAGGGCGCCCCCCGCGAGGCAGCGCTGGTCATTACGCCTTATCCAACCGCCCTGCCGCTGTTCTCGCCGCCGCTCATTCATGCCGTTGAGACCCTGAACACGCAGCAGCAGGAACATATTCGCGTTATGCTCGAATCGTAGTTACGTGCGAGCAGCGACTTTAGGGCGGATGACGATGGCAGGTAAAGCGACCAGCGCCATCACCCAGAACACACCGTGCCCCAGGTGCTGATAGAGGAAACCGGCAAATACGGTCATCACCGCAATACTGCCGCCCATCGCCACCGCTGAATAGACCGCCTGAAGACGAATAACGTCCCCACCCTCTCGCGCCGCGATGTAGCGCATCGCCGCCAGATGGCACACGGTGAAGGTTCCGCAGTGCAGAATTTGCGCCACAATCAGCCACGGCAGCTCCGTCGTCCAGCCCATGATGCCCCAGCGCACCACGCCGCACACGGCGGAAAGCAGCAGCAGGTCACGCGCCCCGAAACGACGGAAAAGTTTTTGGCTCAGCGCGAAGATAATGACCTCCGCCACCACGCCGAGCGACCACAGGTAGCCTACCGCAGAAGCCGAGTAGCCCGCCCCCTGCCAGTAGATGGCGCTGAAGCCGTAATAGGCCGCATGTGCCCCCTGGAGCAGACAGACGCAGGCCAGGAAACGCCAGCTTTGCGCCACCAGCGAGCGCCAGGCGGGCCAGCCGGCGCTCTCCTGATGGCGGCTTTCGCCCTGCGGCATTACCGACGGACGCAGCAACATACCGAGCAGCATCGAGGCGATGCCGAGCGTTAACAGCGCCAGAATGGCACGATAGTCATAGAGGCTGACCAGTTTCCCGACCAGCGCAGAGCCGATCACGAAGGCAATCGATCCCCACAGGCGCACGCGGCCATAGTCCATGATGATCTGCTTTTGCCAGGTGTTCGCCAGGGCATCCGTCAGCGGCACCAGCGGGGAGAAGAACAGATTAAAGCCAACCATTACCACCATCAGCCAGGCAAACTGATGGCTGACCCAGAAGCAGGCCGCAAAGACCAGCGTCAGCAGGGCCAGAATTCGCACCGCTTTAATCAGTAAGGAGGGATCGCTGACGCGGGGCGCAATCAGCAGGCTACCCAGGAAACGTGCCACCAGCCCCGCGCCCAGCAGGATGCCAATGGTCTCAGGCGTCAGACCAATTCCCTTGAGCCAGACGCTCCAGAAAGGCAAAAAAATACCGTAACTAAAGAAATAGGTGAAATAGCTGAGCGCCAGCCAGCGCGTGGAATGCAAGACCATGAATCCCTCCCGAAATGGAGGCGATAGTCTGGCGTTAATCCCTGACTTTAGCAAGTCGTTAGCGCGCTATAAATTAACGATAAATTAACATCATCACCAGCCGGACAGCGTATGGCGAGAGCGGTAAAACTGTATTACGTTTATAAGACATCGCCTGAAGAGGTCGTTTGCCATGAACAGCTTACGTTATTTCGATTTCGGCTCCTCTCGTTCTTTCCTGCTTTTAATTGCCCGCATTGCTATTGTGGTCCTGTTTATTATTTTCGGTTATCCCAAGCTGACGGGGTTTAGCGGCACCGTTCAGTATATGACGTCGCTCGGCGCCCCCATGCCCATGCTGGCCGCCATTGTTGCGGTGGTGATGGAAGTCCCCGCCGCGATTCTGATTGTACTGGGCTTTTTCACCCGCCCCCTCGCGGTGATCTTTGTCTTCTATACGCTGGGAACAGCGGTGATTGGTCACCACTACTGGGATATGACGGGCGATGCGGTTCTGCCAAATATGATTAACTTCTACAAAAATGTAAGTATCGCTGGCGCCTTTATTTTGCTGGCGATTACCGGGCCGGGGGCCATCTCCCTTGACCGACGTTAGCCCATAAAAAAAGGCCGCATGAGCGGCCTTTTTCAGTTTTGCGACGCAGAGAATTATGCGTAAACCGGGAAGCGTGCGCAGATGTCCAGCACTTTACCTTTAACGCGCTCGATAACCGCGTCGTCATTGATGTTGTCCAGAACGTCACACATCCAGCCCGCCAGCTCTTTCACTTCCGCTTCTTTAAAGCCACGGCGAGTTACGGCCGGAGAACCGATACGGATACCGGAGGTCACGAACGGGCTCTTCGGATCGTTTGGCACGCTGTTTTTGTTCACGGTGATGTTGGCGCGGCCGAGGGCAGCGTCAGCTTCTTTACCGGTCAGGTTCTTATCAACCAGGTCCAGCAGGAACAGGTGGTTTTCAGTCCCGCCAGACACCACTTTGTAGCCACGGTTCAGGAACACTTCCACCATCGCTTTGGCGTTTTTAGCAACCTGCTGCTGGTAAACCTTGAACTCTGGCTCCATCGCTTCTTTCAGCGCGACGGCTTTCGCGGCGATAACGTGCATCAGCGGGCCGCCCTGGGCGCTTGGGAACACGGCGGAGTTCAGTTTTTTATACAGCTCTTCGTCACCGCCTTTCGCCAGGATCAGGCCACCGCGTGGACCTGCCAGGGTTTTGTGGGTGGTGGTGGTCACAACGTGCGCATGTGGAACCGGGTTCGGGTAAACGCCTGCCGCAATCAGACCGGCAACGTGCGCCATGTCGACGAACAGGTACGCGCCGATGCTGTCAGCGATTTCACGCATTTTTGCCCAGTCAACGATGCCGGAGTAAGCAGAGAAGCCACCGATGATCATCTTCGGCTTGTGCTCTTTGGCCTGCTTCGCCATGTCTTCGTAGTCAATTTTACCGGACTCATCAATACCGTAAGGGATGATATTGTACAGTTTGCCAGAGAAGTTAACCGGGGAGCCGTGAGTCAGGTGGCCGCCCTGCGCCAGGTTCATACCCAGAACGGTATCGCCCGGCTGCAACAGCGCGGTGTAAACAGCGAAGTTAGCCTGAGAGCCAGAGTGCGGCTGGACGTTCGCGTAGTCAGCGCCAAAGAGTTCTTTCGCACGGTCAATCGCCAGCTGCTCAACGATATCAACGTATTCGCAACCGCCGTAGTAGCGCTTGCCCGGATAACCTTCAGCATATTTGTTGGTCAGCTGAGAACCCTGCGCCTGCATCACGCGCGGGCTGGTGTAGTTTTCGGAGGCGATCAGTTCGATGTGCTCTTCCTGACGTACTTTTTCCTGCTCCATAGCCTGCCACAGTTCGGCATCATAATCGGCAATGTTCATTTCACGCTTTAACATCCGCATCTCCTGACTCAGCTAACAAGTAAATTTTTGGCCTGAAAAGGCAGTCCTGTTGGACGACGGGCAACAGTATAACTGAATAGTTCTGCGATAACAGGTCTTGACAAACGATTTTACGCAAACGTTTACCTCCACGCCACGCAAGGGTTTGAGCAATAAAGCTCTCGCCATTTTCAACGGATTTCTTTTCAGCTTTGTGATGCATATTTTTCACGATGCAAAGAACCATTTACATTGCAGGGGTATTTTTATAAGATGCATATAAAATACATCATTAAAGTAACATCAGAAGGAAGCTGCTATGCTCGACGCCCAAACCATCGCTACCGTGAAAGCCACAATCCCCCTGCTGGTTGAAACGGGTCCTAAACTGACCGCCCATTTCTACGATCGCATGTTCGCGCATAACCCGGAGCTCAAAGAGATTTTCAACATGAGCAACCAGCGTAACGGCGATCAGCGCGAAGCGCTGTTTAACGCTATTGCCGCCTATGCCAGCAACATCGAAAACCTGCCGGCTCTGCTGCCTGCGGTGGAAAAAATCGCCCAGAAGCACACCAGCTTCCAGATCAAACCTGAGCAGTACAACATCGTCGGCAGTCACCTGCTGGCAACCCTGGACGAAATGTTCAGCCCGGGCCAGGAAGTACTGGATGCCTGGGGTAAGGCCTATGGCGTACTGGCAAACGTATTCATCAACCGTGAAGCGCAGATCTACAGCGAAAACGCCAGCAAGAATGGCGGCTGGGAAGGCACGCGCGCCTTCCGCATCGTTGAGAAAACCCCGCGCAGCGCACTGATCACCAGCTTTGAGTTTGAGCCAGTGGACGGTCAGCCGGTTGCCGATTACCAGCCGGGCCAGTATCTGGGCGTCTGGCTGAAGCCTGAAGGCTTCCCGCACCAGGAGATTCGCCAGTACTCCCTGACCCGCAAGCCAGACGGCAAAGGCTATCGCATTGCGGTTAAACGTGAGGAAGGCGGTCAGGTATCCAACTGGCTGCATAACGAAGCCAGCGTGGGCGACGTGGTCCATCTGGCGGCACCGGCGGGCGATTTCTTTATGGCCGTTGAAACGAATACCCCGGTGACGCTGATCTCCGCAGGCGTAGGTCAGACGCCAATGCTGGCGATGCTGGATACGCTGGCGAAAGCAAACCACAGCGCGCAGGTTAACTGGTTCCACGCGGCGGAGAACGGTGATGTGCACGCCTTTGCGGATGAAGTCAAAGCGCTCGGAGCGACCCTGCCGCGTTTCACCGCGCATACCTGGTATCGCCTGCCGACGGAGGCAGACCGCGCAGCGGCTCGTTTCGACAGCGAAGGCCTGATGAATTTAGGGCAGCATGAAGGGGCGTTCAGCGCACCGGGGATGCAGTTCTACGTTTGTGGGCCAGTAGCGTTTATGCAGTATGCCGCGAAGCAGCTGGTAGACCTGGGCGTGAATAAAGACAACATTCATTACGAATGTTTCGGCCCGCATAAAGTGCTGTAATCGCCCGGCGGCGCTGCGCTTGCACGGGCCTACGAAGGGTTTTTTAGGCCGGGTACGCGCAGCGCCACCCGGCAAGAATGTTAAATCGCCGCGTCGTCTTCTTCGCCGGTACGGATACGGATCACGCGCGCCACGTCAAAGACGAAGATTTTCCCGTCGCCAATTTTACCGGTCTGCGCCGTGCGGATGATGGTATCCACACAGGTATCGACGATATCATCGCTCACCACAATCTCGATTTTCACTTTCGGCAGAAAGTCCACCATGTACTCTGCGCCACGGTATAGCTCGGTGTGGCCCTTCTGACGACCAAAACCTTTCACTTCAGTTACGGTCATCCCGGTGATGCCTACTTCTGCCAGCGCTTCACGTACATCATCCAGTTTGAAAGGTTTAATAATCGCATCAATCTTTTTCATGGTGGGTCCTTAAACTCTTGCCAGTAAGCAGCCTCGTAATCGGTTGCTCACAGTATCATATTCAGGCGAATTTTGCGGTATTACTCTTTAAAATCGTTCGCTTCCAGCTCGTGGCGTGAGAGCAATTTATAAAACTCGGTACGGTTACGCCCGGCCATGCGCGCCGCGTGGGTCACGTTGCCTTTGGTGATTTGCAGCAGCTTACGCAGATAGTTCAGCTCGAACTGGTTTCGCGCTTCCGCAAACGTCGGTAAGGCCGTGTTTTCCCCCTCGAGCGCCTGCTCCACCAGCGCATCGCTGATCACCGGCGATGACGTCAGCGCCACGCACTGCTCAATCACGTTCACCAGCTGGCGTACGTTGCCCGGCCAGCTTGCGGTCATCAGGCGTTTCATCGCATCGGTGGAGAACGCGCGCACGAATGGTTTGTGGCGGTCAGCGGCCTGGCGCAAAAGGTGATTTGCCAGCAGCGGGATATCTTCCGCACGCTCGGCCAGCGCCGGGATTTTCAGGTTGACGACATTCAGTCGATAGTAAAGATCTTCACGGAACTCGTTGCGCGCCATCACCTTGGGTAAATCGCGATGGGTAGCGGAAATAATACGCACGTTGATATCGATATCGCGGTTGCTGCCAAGCGGACGCACTTTTCGCTCCTGCAACACGCGCAGCAGTTTGACCTGCAACGGCGCGGGCATATCGCCAATTTCATCAAGAAACAGCGTGCCCCCCTCAGCCGCCTGGAACAGCCCTTCACGGCTGCTCACCGCGCCGGTAAAGGCGCCGCGGGCATGGCCGAAGAGCTCAGACTCAAGCAGCTGTTCCGGCAGCGCGCCACAGTTGATGGCAATAAAGGCATTTTTACTGCGCGGGCTGGCGTTGTGGATCGCCTGGGCCAGGATCTCTTTCCCGGTCCCGCTCTGGCCGTTGATCAGCACGCTAACGTCGGATTGCGCCACCATCCGCGCCTGTTCCAGCAGGCGCAGCATCACAGGGCTACGCGTCACGATGGATTCACGCCAGGCGTCGTCGCCGGATGGCGCCGCATGCTCAAGGGCGCTGTCGATTGCTTTATAGAGAGCGTCTTTATCCACTGGTTTGGTGAGGAAGCTGAATACCCCCTGCTGCGTTGCGGCCACCGCATCAGGAATAGATCCGTGAGCGGTGAGGATAATCACCGGCATCCCGGGCTGCTGCTTCTGGATCTCCGTGAACAGTTGCAGGCCATCCATTTCATCCATGCGCAAATCGCTGATCACCAGATCGATTTTCTCGCGGCTGAGCACTTTCAGCCCCTCCTGCCCGCTTTCAGCGGTGACCACGCTGTAGCCTTCGCTGACCAGACGCATTCCCAGCAGCTTTAACAGCCCGGGATCGTCATCCACCAGTAACAGATGGGCAGGTTTACGGCTTGTCATGGCTTCACATCCTCTTGTTTCGGCGTCTCACTGTCTGGCGTCGTGGCAGAGTTGCCTTTCGACCCATCGGGCAGATAGCTGCCTGCCGGCTTACGCGTCGAGAGCTGTCTTTCGATATCGGTCAGATTTTCGAGCTTGCGGGTGGTGGTTTCCAGCTGCTCGCGCAGCGACTCCTGCTGCTGGCGAAGCGCATCAAGCTCGCTGTCGCTCGACTGCTGCAATTTGCTGTAGCGGAAACGCTCTTCAGACAGTTGTAATTGCAGGGTTTGTCCATCCCGCCAGAGCTGATAGACCGGGCGCACCTGCGGGGGAATATTGATCACGTAAGTATCCAGCCGCGTCACGTTGGCGCGGCGTTCGACAGGCGTGATTCTGGCATCCGCCATCACGATCCCACGTTTAAACGCGTCCTGCCAGGTATCGTCCACCAGCATCGCCGCCTGGGCACGGGCCTCGGCGGGCGCCAGCCGCTGGGCGCAGTCTATTCCGCGCAGCCAGAACAGCGGATTGGATTCAACATCACGCCCCGACAGGTTCCAGATATCATCGCAACGTGTTGAAAGGAAATCGGCCAGCTGTTTTTGCGGCCATTTATCTTCCTGTTTGTGGCTAATTGCACTTTTCGGCGCATGGGTTACACAGCCGGCCAGCAGTAAGCAGGGCAGGCTCAGGCGCACATTTTTGCTGGAAAACACCGCGCGCAGTGCGCGGTAAAAGACGTGTGACATACTCACCAGGTTGTTATTCATTTCATTGATTTTTCCGGCTCAAGAGGCAGTTCGATACGAAAACAGACATCGGCGCGTTCATCACTCACGATGTTAAGCTCACCCTGCATGCGTCGTATGCAGTCGCGGGCAATACTCAGCCCCAGACCACTTCCTTTTACCGCACCTTTTCGCTGATGACTCCCCTGGAAGAAGGGCTCAAAGATCATCGTTTTTTCATCATCCGGAATCGGGCTTCCCGTATTCGCTACGTCAATAAATACCCGCGAACCGTTGTTATTGCTTCTGATATAAATGGTACCGGATTCAGTACCATAGTGCACCGCATTGGAATAAAGATTATCCAGTACGCTCATCAACAGCATCGGCTCTGCCAGGCAGGAAGGCGCATTGAGATCCACCTGGGTATGCATCATTTTAGCTCTTGCTGGCAGGCTATGGGCGGAGATCACCATGTCCACCAACGGTTCAATCTCAACGCTTTCAAGCACCACAGCACCATCCGCCAGCTTGCGGTTATAGTCCAGCAGTTGTTCAATAAGTTTTTGTAAATTGCGGCTACTGGCATCCAGAATCGCCACGATCTCTTTTTGCTCAGGGGTTAACGGCCCCGCTACTTCGTCTGCCAGCAGCTCCGTGCCTTCACGCATACTGGCCAGCGGTGTTTTGAGTTCGTGTGAGATATGGCGCAGGAACTGATGACGCTGCGATTCCAGCCACGCCAGGCGTTCAGAAAGCCAGATGATACGCTGACCGACCGAGCGCAGCTCGCGCGGGCCTTTAAAAACAACCGTATCCCCGAGAGATTTGCCCTCCCCCAGGCGGTTAATCATCCGCTGGATCCCCTTTACGGGGCCGATAATCATGCGGGTAAAGAGCAGTACCAGCCCAAGGCTGACGAGGAACAGCACCAGCGCCTGCCAGCCGAAGAACTGGCCGCGCTCGGCAATCTCCTGCTGGAGTTGCTGGCCACGGGAAAAGATAACCGTACGGGTGGACTGCACCATCTCCGTATTGGCGTTCGCGAAGGCTTCAAGTCGGGCGGCGGCGGCGGCATCAGGACCGCTGTTTTTGCACTGGAGCTGCGCCAGATCGTTCAGATCCTGACGCAGCGCCTGATAGAGTTTGTCATCCGGCAAGACCCCGGCATGGGCATCCAGCATTTCGCTGTAGCGTTTACGCTGGTTCTGATAGACCCTCTCCAGCGTGCGGTCGTCCAGCACGCAGTACTGGCGATAGCTACGCTCCATCTCCAGCGCGGCGTTGGTCATTGCCTCGCTACGGCGGGCATCAATAAGCGTGGTGCGGTTAGTCAGGGCCGCCTGGGCACTTAACGCATTCAGGCTTTGCCATGCCTGCCACGCCAGAACCAGCAAAGGTAGCAGGATCAGCAGGAAGGCCATCATAACGAGCTGTCGCAGGGAGCGAGGGAAAGCGGGCCAGCGTTTCAACACATTACTCTCATCATCCGGGTTTGAGGAGAGCGTAACTGAGTCTGCCCTTCAGATACAACAAAGCCGGGTAAAAACCCGGCTTTGTCATGGAATAAGGCGGTGCCTAACTCGACGTTTCGCCCTGGCCTGATAAAGCATTGCAATAATCAGTAGTTGGACGGCAGGCACCTTTTTGTGCGTCATTCGAAGTTTATGTAGCACGTCCCGAAGGGGCTGACATAAGAAGGTGAATGAGCCACTGCTTACTATTATGCAACGTGCGTGCCAGATTGCAAAAATTGATACTATCCTTATGATTAATAATAGTTTTATTATTAAAATGCATTGATTGTCAGGTGAATGATTTCCAGGCTAAGTGTCGCTATTAAGCAACACCTTAATGGGAACCCGTCCTGACATATATAAATCAATAAGTTAAGTGTCTCTTATTGGAGACACTTAACCCAGAGGATTGTCGCGATTTTGCGACAGGTACAAAAAAGCCCGGTGGCGCTCGCGCTTACCGGGCCTACAGTCAGGGCGTTGAAACTTAACCCAGTTGTTTACGCGCGTTGCGGAAAATGCGCATCCACGGGCTGTCCTCGCCCCAGTTTTCCGGGTGCCAGGAGTTGCTAACGGTACGGAAGACACGCTCCGGGTGCGGCATCATGATCGTCACCCGACCGCTTTCGCTGGTGACCGCGGTAATGCCATTTGCCGAACCGTTCGGGTTAGCCGGATAGGTTTCGGTGACCTTGCCGAAGTTATCAACAAAGCGCAGCGCCACCAGTCCTTTGCTTTCAAGCTGAGCCAGGTGCGCCGCATCACGCACTTCAACCTGACCTTCACCGTGCGAAACCGCGATTGGCATCTGTGAACCGACCATTCCCTGCAACAGCAGAGACGGGCTTTGGGTCACTTCTACCAGGCTGAAGCGCGCTTCGAAGCGGTCAGACTGGTTACGCACAAAGCGCGGCCAGGCTTCGCTGCCCGGGATCAGCTCGCGCAGGTTAGACATCATCTGACAGCCGTTACACACGCCCAGCGCCAGCGTCTGCGGACGGTGGAAGAAGGTTTCGAACTCGTCACGCACGCGGCTGTTGAACAGAATAGACTTCGCCCAGCCTTCGCCCGCGCCCAGCACGTCGCCGTAGGAGAAACCGCCGCAGGCGACCAGCGCCTGGAAATCATCCAGCCCGGTACGCCCGGCCAGCAGGTCGCTCATGTGGACGTCGATGGCGTCAAAGCCCGCCCGGTGGAAGGCCGCCGCCATCTCAACGTGGGAGTTAACGCCCTGCTCGCGCAGCACGGCTACTTTCGGACGCGCACCGGTCGCAATGTACGGCGCGGCAATGTCTTCGTTAATGTCGAAGCTGAGCTTCACGTTCAGGCCAGGATCGTTGTCGTTCGCCTTCGCGTTGTGTTCCTGATCGGCGCATTCCGGATTGTCACGCAGGCGCTGCATCTGCCAGGTGGTTTCCGCCCACCACATACGCAGCGTGGTGCGGCTTTCGCTGAACACCGCGTGGCCGTCGGCTTCAATCACGAAGCGGTCGCCCTGCACCGCTTTACCGAGATAGTGTACGCAGTCTGCCAGACCGTGCTGCGCCAGAATCGCTTCCACCGCGTCGCGATCTGCGGCGCGTACCTGAATGACCGCGCCAAGCTCTTCGTTAAACAGCGCCGCCAGGCGGTCTTCGCCAAGCGTGGCAATGTTTGCTTCAACGCCGCAGTGACCGGTGAAGGCCATCTCTGCCAGCGTCACCAGCAGGCCACCATCGGAACGGTCGTGGTAGGCCAGCAGCTTACGCTGCGCCACCAGCGCCTGAATTGCGTCGTAGAAGCCTTTCAGCTGAGCGACGTCGCGCACGTCGGCTGGCTTATCGCCGAGCTGGCGGTAAACCTGCGCCAGCGCGGTGGCGCCCAGTGCGTTATGGCCTTTGCCGAGGTCAATCAACAGCAGGGCGTTATCTTCAGTGGAAAGCTGCGGCGTAACGGTATGACGCACGTCTTCCACGCGCGCAAACGCGGTGATCACCAGCGACAGCGGAGAGGTCATCTCGCGCTGCTCGTTACCTTCCTGCCAGCGGGTTTTCATCGACATGGAGTCTTTACCCACCGGAATGGTCAGGCCGAGCGCAGGACACAGCTCTTCACCCACCGCTTTCACCGCTTCGTACAGGCCGGCATCTTCGCCCGGGTGACCGGCAGCGGCCATCCAGTTCGCGGAAAGTTTGATGCGTTTGATATCGCCAATCTGCGTCGCGGCGATGTTGGTCAGCGCTTCACCGACCGCCAGACGGGCAGAAGCGGCGAAGTCCAGCAGCGCCACTGGCGTGCGTTCGCCCAGTGCCATCGCTTCGCCGTAGTAGCTGTCGAGGCTCGCGGTGGTCACGGCGCAGTTAGCGACCGGGATCTGCCACGGGCCGACCATCTGATCGCGCGACACCATACCGGTCACGGTACGGTCGCCGATGGTGACCAGGAAGGTTTTCTCTGCCACGGCAGGCAGGTGCAGCACGCGGTTAACCGCTTCTGCCACGGTGATGCCCTGGCGATCCAGCGCTTTGCCCGCCGCTTTGCGAGTCTGCACGTCGCGGGTCATCTTCGGCGTTTTGCCGAGCAGCACGTCCAGCGGCAGATCGATCGGCTGGTTGTCAAAGTGGGTGTCGCTTAAGGAAAGGTGCTGCTCTTCGGTCGCTTCACCGATGACCGCATACGGCGCGCGCTCGCGGCGGCACAGCTCGTCAAACAGCGGCAGCTGATCGGCGGCAACCGCCAGCACGTAGCGCTCCTGGGATTCGTTACACCAGATTTCCAGCGGGCTCATGCCCGGCTCATCGCTCAGGATATCGCGCAGGTTGAAGCGTCCGCCGCGACCGCCGTCGCTCACCAGCTCAGGCATAGCGTTGGACAGGCCGCCCGCGCCCACGTCGTGGATGAACAGAATCGGGTTGGCGTCGCCGAGCTGCCAGCAGCGGTCGATCACTTCCTGACAACGGCGCTCCATTTCCGGGTTGTCGCGCTGCACGGACGCGAAGTCGAGATCCGCATCAGACTGGCCGGAAGCCATAGACGAGGCTGCCCCGCCGCCCAGACCGATGTTCATTGCCGGGCCGCCGAGCACGATCAGCTTCGCGCCGACGACGATCTCGCCTTTCTGCACGTGATCGGCGCGAATGTTGCCAATCCCGCCCGCCAGCATGATCGGTTTGTGGTAGCCGCGCAGCTCTTCGCCGTTGTGGCTGTCCACTTTCTCTTCGTAGGTACGGAAGTAACCGTTCAGCGCCGGACGACCAAATTCGTTGTTGAACGCCGCGCCGCCCAGCGGGCCTTCGGTCATGATATCCAGCGCGGTGACAATGCGCTCTGGCTTGCCGAAGTCTTCTTCCCACGGCTGCTCAAAGCCCGGAATACGCAGGTTGGAAACGGAGAAACCGACCAGACCCGCTTTTGGTTTCGCGCCGCGACCGGTCGCACCTTCGTCACGGATTTCACCGCCGGAGCCGGTCGCCGCCCCCGGCCACGGAGAAATGGCCGTCGGGTGGTTGTGGGTTTCCACTTTCATCAGGATATGCGCAGGCTCCTGGTGGAAGTCATAGCGCCCTGCTTCACGGTCGGCGAAGAAGCGGCCCACCTCGGAACCTTCCATCACCGCGGCGTTGTCTTTATAAGCAGACAGCACATGATCAGGGGTTTGCTCCATGGTGTTTTTGATCATTTTGAACAGCGACTTCGGCTGCTGTTCGCCGTCGATAATCCAGTCGGCGTTGAAAATCTTGTGGCGGCAGTGCTCGGAGTTGGCCTGCGCGAACATATACAGTTCGATGTCGTTCGGGTTGCGATTCAGCTTAACGAATGCATCCTGAAGGTAGTCGATTTCATCTTCTGCGAGCGCCAGACCAAGACGCAGGTTTGCGTCGATCAGCGCCTGACGCCCCTGCCCCAGCAGATCCACGCTCTGTACCGGCGCAGGCTGATGGTGGGAGAACAGTTTCTGCGCATCATCCAGAGAATCAAACACGCTCTCCATCATGCGGTCGTGCAGCTCTGCGGCAACCACCTGCCACTGCGCGTCGCTCAGGGTTGACGCTTCCACATAGTACGCCACACCGCGCTCCAGACGGTTAATCTGGCTCAGGCCGCAGTTGTGAGCGATGTCGGTGGCTTTGGAAGACCAGGGGGAGATGGTGCCAGGGCGTGGCGTGGCGAGGATTAATTTGCCGGTCGGCGTATGGCTGCTCAGGCTTGGGCCATATTTAAGCAGGCGTTCCAGCTGTACGCGCTCCTCTGCATTCAGGGGGGCGTTCAGGTCAGCAAAATGGACATACTCAGCGTAAATATTGCTTACCGGAAGGTCGGCCGCCTGAAAACGTGCCAGCAGTTTGTTAATACGGAAGGCAGACAGTGCAGGCGAACCACGCAGAATTTCCATCATAAGTCTCTCGTCTTCGAAGCGCCGGGGCGCTTACAGTGTGCGCAAGGGGGGAAAACGGGCGTCATTATAGAGAATCCTGAGCGCCGACGAAACCGTTTGCGTCGAAATAAAATCATCCTTTATGTTTAACAATAGATGTGACCTGTCTCTCTAATTGGTTGCCAACTGGCGCTACTTTGCGCAAAATGCCGCTCAATCAATGGCAAACTCTATTCTTAACATGACTACAGCACACTGAGGCAACCGGCGTCGCAGAGAATTAACTAATTGAAAAAATTAAAGATTAATTATCTGCTCATCGGCATTGTTACGTTGCTGCTGGCAGTGGCCCTCTGGCCGTCTATCCCCTGGTTCGGCAAGGCCGAAAACCGTATCGCCGCCATTCAGGAGCGGGGGGAGTTGCGCGTCAGTACCCTCTCCTCCCCGCTTATTTACGACGATATCAACGGTAAAACTATCGGTCTTGATTACGAACTGGCACAGCTGTTTGCGGACTATCTGGGCGTGAAGCTGAAAGTTACCGTGCGGCAGAACATCAACCAGCTGTTTGATGATTTGGACCATGACCGTGCCGATATTCTCGCCGCAGGTCTGGTGTACAACAGCGAACGCAGCAAAAACTATCAGCCGGGCCCGACCTATTACTCCGTGTCGCAGCAGGTGGTTTATCGTGTGGGTAGCCTGCGCCCGCGCTCACTGGCCGACATCACCGACCAGCAATTGACCATTGCGCCAGGCCATGTGGTGATTGACGATCTGCGGGCGTTGAAAGAGAAAAAATACCCGAACCTCAGCTGGACGGTCGATCCTAAACTCGGCACGACCGAATTACTGGAGCAGGTAAAAGATAAAAAGCTGGCCTATACCATTGCTGATTCGGTGGCGATCAGCCTTTTCCAGCGCGTTCATCCTGAAATTGCCGTGGCGCTGGATGTGACCGACGAACAGCCGGTGACCTGGTTTACCCAGCTGGACGACGATCAAACCGTCTCTGCGGCTATGCTCGATTTCTTTAATTCCATCAATGAAGACGGCACCCTGGCGCGCCTGGAAGAGAAATATCTCGGTCACGGAGACGATTTTGATTACGTTGACACCCGCACCTTCCTGCGCGCGGTGGACAGCGTGCTGCCGGATCTGCAACCGCTGTTTGAGAAGTACGCCCAGGAGATTGACTGGAAGCTGCTGGCGGCGATTTCCTACCAGGAATCGCACTGGGATGCTCAGGCCACCTCCCCCACGGGCGTGCGCGGGTTGATGATGCTGACCAAAAATACCGCCCAGAGCCTCGGCATCAGCGACCGGACCGATGCGGAACAGAGCATCAGCGGCGGCGCGCAGTATTTACAGGATATGATGGCGAAAGTGCCGGAGACGGTCCCGGAAGGGGAGCGGATCTGGTTTGCGCTGGCCGCCTATAACATGGGTTATGCGCACATGCTCGACGCGCGGGCGCTGACGGCGAAAACCAAAGGTAACCCGGACAGCTGGTCAGATGTAAAACAGCGCCTGCCGCTGCTTAGCCAGAAACAGTGGTACCAGAAGCTGACGTACGGCTATGCGCGCGGGCATGAAGCGTATGCCTACGTGGAAAATATTCGTAAGTACCAGATAAGCCTGGTGGGATATCTGCTGGAGAAAGAAAAAGAGGCGGCCGAGGCGCAACAGCTGGCTGAAAGCTATCCGGTGGTCGCACCGGACGAGCTTAATCATCCTGCGGTTTCAATTCTGCCTTTTGTTGCTTTTTCTGCTGCCGACGCATTCGAAAAAAGTCACTTAACAGACCCGAACATTCTGGTGCAAGTACCCCGCCGATAGTTTTCACCTGGTGGTTCATCCCCGGATGCCCAAGTACGTCCATCAGTGAACCAGCAGCGCCCGTCTTTTCATCCCGCGCGCCAAACACCAGCGTACCGATTCGGCTGTGCACCATCGCCCCGGAGCACATTACGCACGGCTCAAGGGTGACATACAGGGTGGTATCAAGCAGACGATAGTTTTGCAGCACCAGTCCGCCCTGACGCAGCGCCATAATTTCAGCATGCGCGGTAGGATCGTGACGGCCAATCGGACGGTTCCACCCTTCCCCAATCACCTGATTGTTATGGACCAGTACCGCGCCCACGGGCACTTCGCCCTCGTCCCAGGCGCGCTGAGCCAGCGCCAGCGCATGGCGCATCCAGTATTCATGATTGTGTTCAGGGTTGGACAAGGGCTGATACTCCAGTCGAAAAGCGGGCGGCATTATACACAGCCGGTACAGATAAGACTATTCGAGTTGCTGAAGTTCGCCCAGAGGCGTGACGCGCCAGCGGTGCTGGCAAAAATAGAGCAGCGGGTTGTCCTGCTTGCTGTCGCTGTAGCCGCTGTACAGACGCAGCGGCGTACCGATGCGTTTCTCCAGCTGCACCACTTTTTCATGTCCGAGGCAGCGCATAGTCAGCACCCAGCCGCCGTAGCCGCGCGCGATTTGTGTCGCGATAAGATTCACGCGCGGCAGCCAGGGCGTATCAAAATAGACATGCTCCACCAGCGTCTGCGGGGAGCCGGTAATCAGCCAGATATCGGCATCGTTGGCGTCGAGATAGCTGGTCAGGCGCGCCTGTACCACGGGAAACGCGGCGACGTGCCCGCGAAACCAGTGCGCAAAATCCTGTTCGAGCTGCTTAAGGCGCGCTTCGCTATGACCAAACGTGCATCCCCAGAGCAGCAGGCTCATCGGCCAGCGCGCTGCACGGCCTTTCACCAGCAGCGCGATACCAATAACGGGTAACAGGGGTAATACCAGCAACGCGTTAAGGGGCTGGCGCCGCAGCAGGTAGCGCATAAAGGTGCCGAACATATCCTGCTGATGCAGCGTTCCATCCAGATCAAAAAAGACAACGCGACGCTCGTGACTGGCCAAACCTTACTCCTCTGGGTCGTTGAATCCTAACAGCCAGGTAAACAGGAACCCGGCGATCACCGCTACCAGATAGCCTAACAGATAGAGCATCACTTTTCCGGTCACGATGGTTAATGCCAGCGGTAAACCGGAGATCCCGAAGGTAATGACGGTCGCCACTTTCCAGTAGCTGATTAACGCCCCGCCCACCGCGCCACCGAGGCAGGCGGCCAGGAACGGCTTACCCAGCGGCAAGGTCACGCCGAAAATCAACGGTTCGCCGATACCGAGTAACCCGACCGGCAGCGCCCCTTTAATGACCTTTTTCAGACGCGCGTTGCGGGTTTTCATCAGCACCGCGATGGCCGCGCCGACCTGCCCAACGCCCGCCATCGACAGGATCGGCAGCAGTGCGTTATAGCCGTGCGCCTGTACCAGTTCGACGTGGATCGGCACCAGCCCCTGATGCAGACCGGTCAGCACTAACGGCAGGAAGGTCCCGGACAGCACGGCCCCCACCAGCAGCCCGCCGCGATCGATCGCCAGAGACGCGCCGTGGGCGATGGCTTCAGAGATCGCGCCGCCTAACGGTTGCAGCGCCACAATCGCCACGCTCCCGGTAATCAATGTGGTCAGCAGCGGGTTGAGGATCAGCTCAATCGAGCCTGGCAGCAACGCGCGCAGCTTTTTCTCGATCCAGCACATCAGAATGACCACCAGCAGCACGGCAATCACCCCACCGCGGCCTGGCTGAAGCGCCTCGCCAAACAGCGTAATCTGCGCCAGCTGCGGGCTGGAGAGGATACCCGCCATTACGCCGCCCATCGCCAGCGAGCCGCCGAACACTTTGGCCGTGTTTACCCCCACCAGAATGTTCATGATGGCAAACACCGCGCTGCCGAAAATCGCCAGAATACCCAGCAGGTTCGGATACTGGGTGGCGAAATTCCCGACAATATCCGGACGCTTGAGGATATTGATAATCCCGGTGATCAGCCCCGATGCGATAAACGCCGGGATCAGAGGAATAAAGACGTTTGCCAGCTGGCGCAGCGCATCGCTCATGGGGGCTTTGTATTTGGCTTTCGCCTGCGCTTTGGTGTGTTCCGCGTCGTCAAAGGCGGGAGCCGTTTCACTGCCCGTCATCAGGGCGCGCATGGCATCAACCACCTGCGCCGCTTTGCCCGGACCGACAATCAGCTGGTGCTGTTGCCCCTGTTTAACGTACCCGCTCACGCCGGGGAGCTGCTTCAGGCGCGTTAAATCAAGCTTTTCGTCGTTGTGCACCTCGACGCGTACACGCGTCATGCAGTTTTCCAGACGCTGAATATTTTTTTCCCCACCGATCCCAAGCAGGATGTCGCTGGCGAGCGCTGCTGTTTTGTCCATACACGCCTCTTATTGGTGTTCTAATGCCGCCCGTAAAAACCCGTGATGGGCTTCGAGCCTGGCTCTGGCCGCGGCTGCATCCAGCCCGGTTAATATCATCAGAATGGCGGGTTTGACGTCGTAATCGGTCTGTTTGAGTACCGCTTCCGCCTCTTCCCGACCTGCCCCTGTCGCCTCTATCACCATGCGGCAGGCTCTGTCCACCAACTTGACGTTGGTGGCCTGCATATCCACCATCAGGTTTTGGTAGACCTTGCCGAATTTCACCATCGCGCCGGTGGAGATCATATTGAGCACCAGCTTCTGCGCGGTTCCCGATTTCAGGCGCGTGGAGCCGGTGAGCGCTTCCGGCCCGACGACCGGAGAGATGGCAATGGCGGCCACCTGCGCAATCGGCGAACCCGGGTTACAAGAGATGGCCACCGTGGTACATCCCGTCTGTCTGGCGTATTCCAGCCCACCAATGACGTACGGCGTACGACCAGAAGCCGCCAGCCCGACGACCAGATCCTGCGCGGTCAGGTTCAGCGCCCTGAGATCGTCTTCCCCAAGCTGTTTATTGTCTTCTGCCCCTTCCACCGCTTTCAGCAGCGCGCCGGGGCCACCGGCAATCAGGCCAACGACCAGACCGTGCGGAACGCCAAAGGTCGGGGGACATTCTGAGGCATCCAGCACACCGAGTCGCCCACTGGTACCCGCCCCCATGTAAATAATGCGTCCTCCTGCTTTCAGAGAGTCGGCAGCGGCGTCTACGGCTTTCGCCACCTCGGGCAATGTCTCTTTGACTGCCAGCGCGACGAGGGTATCCTGTTGATTAAAGCGGTTTACCAGCTCCAGCGTGGACAGTGCATCAAGATCCATGGTTTGCGGGTTACGCATTTCAGAAACAAGAGAGCCTAGATTCATGTTATTTACCTCTGGAATTTTTAATTCATAATAAACGCACTATAATGGAATATAAAATTCATTCAGGCGAGCAAAATTCGTATTTGCGCGGGTAATCACATTTTCGCCAGGAGACCGTATGAACTGTTTAATTCGTATTCGCCAGCGCTACGCAGGGTTTGCCCAGAGTGACAAAAAGCTGGCGGATTATTTACTTTCCCAGCCCGATCGCGCGCGACACCTCAGCTCCCAGCAGCTGGCAGGCGAAGCCGGGGTGAGCCAGTCGAGCGTGGTGAAATTTGCCCAGAAGATAGGCTATAAAGGCTTTCCGGCGCTAAAACTGGCGATCAGTGAAGCACTGGTAAGCAACCCTAATCCGCAGTCAATGCCGGTGCATAACCAGATCCGCGGCGACGATCCGATGCGTCTGGTCGGCGAAAAGCTGATCAAAGAGAACGTGGCGGCAATGCATGCCACGCTGGATGTGAACACGGAAGAGAAGCTGCTGGAAAGCGTAGCCATGCTTCGCGACGCGCGGCGTATTGTATTGACCGGGATCGGCGCCTCCGGACTGGTTGCGCGTAACTTTGGCTGGAAGCTGACAAAAATCGGCTATAACGCCATCGTTGAACAGGATATGCACGCGCTGCTGGCGACCGTGCAGGCCATGGATCCTGACGATTTACTGCTGGCCATCTCCTATTCCGGCGAGCGTCGTGAAATTAATATGGCTACCGACGAAGCCCTGCGCGTAGGAGGAAAAATTCTGGCGATTACTGGCTTCAGCCCGAATGCGCTCCAGCAACGGGCCACCCGCTGTCTGTATACCATTGCCGAGGAACAGGCCACTCGCAGTGCGGCGATTTCGTCGACGAGTGCGCAGATGATGCTGACGGACCTGCTGTTTATGGCGCTGGTTCAGCAGGATCTGGAGCGTGCGCCAGAGCGTATTCGTCACAGCGAAGAGCTGGTAAAAAAACTGGTCTGAACAACGAATGAGCGTATAATGCCCGCCCTGTTTGTGATGTTTCTGAGAATTTCCTGATGGCGCTGTTAATCACCAAAAAATGCATCAACTGCGATATGTGCGAACCCGAATGCCCGAACGAGGCGATTTCGATGGGCGACAGCATTTATGAGATTAACAGCGACCGCTGCACCGAATGCATCGGCCACTATGAGACGCCGACCTGCCAGAAGGTGTGCCCCATTCCCAATACGATCTTAAAAGATCCGGCACACGTCGAGAACGAAGAACAGCTGTGGGATAAGTTTGTCCTGATGCACCATGCGGACAAAATTTAACTCTCGATGATCACCGTCGCACAGGCGTAGTGGCGTTCATCGGCAAGCGTTACGTGCATGTGCGCCACGCCCAGCTTTTCCGCCAGCTTAAGCGCCTCGCCCCATAAACGTAGACGTGGCTTACCCAGCTCATCGTTAAACACTTCAAACTGGTTAAACGCCAGGCCGTTACGAATGCCCGTGCCGAACGCTTTCGCCGCCGCCTCTTTTACCGCGAAACGCTTTGCCAGAAAGCGCACCGGCTGTTGATGCGCCTCCCAGATAGCCCATTCGTTATCGCTCAGCACGCGTCTTGCGAGGCGATCGCCGCTCCGGGCGATCACCGCTTCAATGCGGGCTATTTCAACGATGTCGGTGCCTAAGCCCAGAATAGCCATTACTGACGCGCTTCCAGCATCAGGCGCTTCATCTCGGAAACCGCTTCTTTAAGACCGCTCATCACCGCGCGGCCAATGATGGCGTGGCCGATGTTCAGCTCGTGCATTTCCGGCAGGGCAGCGATGGCTTTTACGTTGTGATAGGTCAGGCCGTGACCGGCGTTAACCTTCAGTCCCAGGCTCGCGGCGTAGGTTGCCGCTTTGGCGATTCGCTCCAGCTCTTTCGCCTGCGCTGCATCGTTTTCGGCATCGGCATAGCAGCCGGTGTGAATTTCAATATACGGCGCACCCACGTCGGCAGCGGCTTTAATCTGGGTGAAATCGGCGTCGATAAACAGAGAAACCAGGATACCGGCATCCGCCAGGCGTTTGCAGGCATCGCGCATTTTGTCGAGCTGCCCGGCCACATCCAGACCGCCTTCGGTGGTCACTTCCTGACGCTTTTCCGGCACCAGGCAGCAAAAATGCGGTTTGGTCTCGCAGGCAATCGCCAGCATCTCTTCGGTGACCGCCATCTCCAGATTCATGCGGGTGTCCAGCGTCTGACGCAGGATGCGCACGTCCCGGTCGGTGATGTGGCGACGATCTTCACGCAGGTGAACGGTAATGCCGTCGGCGCCAGCCTGCTCAGCGATAAACGCCGCCTGAACCGGATCGGGATACGCGGTACCGCGTGCATTACGTAACGTGGCGATGTGATCGATGTTGACGCCTAACAGTAATTCAGCCATGACAATCCTCGGTATTTTTGTTCATTTACCTTCTCCCTCCCCCTCCGGGAGAGGGCTGGGGTGAGGGGTAAAACATTAGCGTTTCGGCATAAACTGCCTGAATAATTCGCGGCTCTTTAAAGGTTTGCCCCCAAGATACGGCTTGAGCGCAATTCGGGTAAAGCGTTTTGCCGCACGCAGAGTGTCGGCGTCCGGGAACTCGCGTTCATACAGTGCTCTGAGCTGGCGCCCGGTAAAGGTGCTGTTATCGACGACGACACTGGCAATAAAGCCCTTTTCCTCACGATAGCGATAGGTCATGGTGTCTTCTACCTCGTCGCCGCTTCCCGCACAGTGCAGAAAATCGACGCCGTAACCAAGGTGCCCGAGCAGAGCCAGTTCGAAACGACGCAGCACAGGCTCAGGGGTGCCGGTTGCGCCAGCAAGTGCCTGAATACAGTGCAGGTAATCAAAGAAAAGTTCAGAGAAGCGGGTCTCATGTTCAAGAACCCGTGAGATGAGTTCGTTAACATACAAACCGCTGTAGAGCGTGATACCAGAAAGAGGAAGCGCCAGGGAGACGGCTTCAGCACTGCGCAGGGTTTTGACTTCCCCTCGCCCGCCAAAGCGGACCAGCAGCGGGGTGAAAGGCTGCAAGGCACCTTTCAGATTAGAACGTCTGGAACGTGCGCCTTTGGCAACAAGGCGCACGCGACCGGACTCTTCCGTGAAGACGTCCAGCATCAGGCTGGTTTCGCTCCAGGGACGACTATGCAGGACAAAGGCGCGCTGCCATCCATCCATATGCTCGTCGTCTTAGGTTACTGATCTTCGCCGTAACCGAGGCTGCGCAGCGCACGCTCATCATCGGCCCAGCCAGATTTCACTTTCACCCACAGTTCCAGGTGAACCGGTGCTTCAAACATGTCCTGCATGTCTTTACGGGCTTCGATTCCGATAGTTTTGATCTTGGCGCCTTTATTGCCGATCACCATCTTCTTCTGCCCTTCACGCTCAACGAGGATCAGACCGTTAATATCGTAGCCGCCACGCTCGTTGCTCTGGAAACGCTCGATCTCCACCGTCACAGAGTACGGCAGTTCAGCGCCCAGGAAACGCATCAGCTTCTCACGGATGATTTCAGACGCCATAAAACGCTGAGAGCGATCGGTGATGTAGTCTTCCGGGAAGTGATGAGTCGCTTCCGGCAGATGCTTGCGCACGATACCCGCGATGGTATCAACGTTCAGACCCGTTTCCGCAGACAGCGGGACGATGTCCAGGAAGTTCATCTGGCTGCCCAGCCATTGCAGGTGCGGCAGCAGATCGGCTTTTTCCTGCACGTTGTCCACTTTATTGACTGCGAGGATCACCGGCGTTTTGCCGTCGCGCAGCTTGTTCAGGACCATTTCGTCGTCCGGCGTCCAGCGGGTGCCTTCCACAACGAAAATCACCAGCTCTACGTCGCCAATGGAGCTGCTCGCCGCCTTGTTCATCAGACGGTTGATGGCGCGCTTCTCTTCCATGTGCAGGCCCGGTGTATCGACGTAGATCGCCTGATACGCGCCTTCAGTATGGATACCGACGATGCGGTGACGCGTGGTCTGCGCCTTACGCGAGGTGATAGAAATCTTCTGCCCAAGCAGATTATTCAGCAGGGTGGATTTGCCAACGTTCGGACGTCCGACGATGGCAATAAATCCGCAATAGGTTTTGTCGATGCTCATTCCAGCTCCAGCATTTTTAACGCCTGTTCGGCGGCAGCCTGTTCAGCCTTACGACGGCTTGAACCCGTGCCGACCACCGGTTCACTCAGGCCACTGACCTGGCAATGGATGGTAAATTCCTGATCGTGGGCTTCGCCACGCACCTGCACCACCAGATAGGATGGCAGCGGCAGATGACGACCCTGCAAATATTCTTGCAGACGCGTTTTAGGATCTTTTTGTTTATCGCCCGGGCTGATTTCGTCCAGGCGGGTCTGATACCAGTTAAGGATCAGCTTTTCTACGGTCTGGATATCGCTGTCCAGGAACACGCCACCGATCAATGCCTCGACCGTATCGGCAAGGATGGATTCACGACGGAAACCACCACTTTTCAGCTCACCTGGCCCCAGACGCAGGCATTCACCCAGCTCAAATTCGCGTGCGATTTCAGCGAGGGTATTGCCGCGCACCAGCGTGGCGCGCATGCGGCTCATATCACCTTCGTCCACGCGCGGAAAACGATGATAAAGCGCATTTGCAATCACGAAACTTAAAATAGAGTCGCCTAAAAACTCGAGACGCTCATTATGTTTGCTGCTGGCACTGCGATGGGTTAATGCCTGTTGCAACAACTCCTGATGATGAAAAGTGTAGCCCAGCTTCCGTTGAAGCCGATTAATTACGATGGGGTTCATGCGATACCAATAAATGAATGCGTCAAAAATGCAGCACACGAAACCGACCTGAGAAAACCAACGCGGTTTCGTGTGCCGTGGCACCCTTGCAGGGCCAACCTTAAACTTCGGGGGAATATTCTATACACAACGACAGGGGATGTCGTTAGTTCAAAGAGATTTATCGCTGAAATAATTCACGTAGCGGCGAATAAAAGCCGCTACGTGTTATTTTTGGCGAAAATTAATGAATTCCGCCAATACGATTCAGGCGAACGCCGGTCGGCCACTCGCCTTCCTGCTTCTCAAAACTCATCCAGATAGCGGTTGCTTTACCGACCAGATTCGCTTCCGGCACAAAGCCCCAGTAACGGCTGTCCGCAGAGTTATCGCGGTTGTCACCCATCATGAAGTAGTGTCCCGGCGGCACAATCCAGGTCGCCAGCTGTTGGCCTGGCTGCTGGTAGTACATTGCCAGCTGATCCTGTGCGATGGGCACGGTCAGAATGCGGTGAGTAACATCGCCCAGCGTCTCTTTGCGTTCAACCAGACGAATGCCATTCTCTTTGGTTTCACCTTTTGGCACCTGGAAGAATCCGCTGGTCGCTTCACCGCCGTTACGGCGGGCGAAGGTCTGCACAAAATCAGCTGGCTCAACGTTGGAGTAAGTGACTGGCAGCGCATTTTCACATGCGGTGCCAGAGCTACAGCCTGGCTGAATGGTCACCTCTTTCGCCACCGGATCGTAGGTCACTTTATCGCCCGGCAGACCTACCGCGCGTTTAATATAATCCAGCCGCGGATCTTCCGGATATTTAAACACCACGATGTCGCCACGTTTCGGATGACCCGTTTCGATCAGCGTTTTCTGGTAGATCGGATCTTTGATGCCATAGGCAAACTTTTCAACCAGAATGAAATCACCGATCAGCAGCGTTGGCATCATCGATCCTGACGGGATCTGGAACGGTTCATAGATAAATGAACGCACCACCAGCACAATCGCCAGCACCGGGAATACCGATGCCCCTGTCTCCAGCCATCCCGGTTTTGGGCCGACTTTTTTCAGGGTTTTCGCGTCCAGCGCATCGCCCGTGGCTGCCTGCGCGGCAGCCTGACGTTCACGGCGTTTTGGGGCGAAGATAAACTTATCCAGGCACCACAACAGACCTGTCACCAGGGTAGCGATGACCAGGATCAGGGCAAACATGTTCGCCATGCCAACTCCTTAAGGTTATTTACCGTTACCGTCTTTACCAACATGAAGGATGGCAAGGAATGCTTCCTGCGGCAGCTCAACGTTACCGACCTGCTTCATACGCTTCTTACCTTCTTTCTGCTTCTGCAACAGCTTTTTCTTACGGCTGACGTCGCCGCCGTAGCACTTAGCCAGAACGTTTTTACGCAGCTGCTTCACGGTTGAACGGGCAATGATGTGGTTACCAATGGCCGCCTGAATCGCAATGTCAAACTGCTGACGCGGGATCAGATCTTTCATCTTCTCAACCAGCTCACGACCACGGTACGGTGCGTTATCGTTGTGGGTGATCAGCGCCAGCGCATCCACACGCTCACCGTTGATCAGCACGTCCACACGAACCATGTTCGAGGCCTGGAAGCGTTTGAAGTTGTAGTCCAGCGACGCATAGCCACGGGAGGTAGACTTCAGACGGTCGAAGAAGTCGAGCACCACTTCTGCCATCGGAATTTCATAGGTCAGCGCCACCTGGTTACCGTGGTAAACCATGTTGGTCTGCACGCCACGCTTCTCAATACACAGGGTGATCACGTTACCGAGGAACTCCTGCGGCAGCAGCATGTGACACTCTGCGATTGGCTCGCGCAGTTCCTGAATATTATTCAGCGGCGGGAGCTTGGACGGGCTGTCGACGTAGATCACCTCTTTCGATGTGGTTTCTACTTCGTAGACAACCGTCGGGGCGGTGGTGATCAGATCCAGATCGTATTCACGCTCCAGACGTTCCTGAATGATCTCCATGTGCAGCAGACCGAGGAAGCCACAGCGGAAGCCAAAGCCCAGCGCCGTTGAGCTTTCTGGCTCGTAGAACAGGGAGGCATCATTGAGGCTCAGCTTTCCGAGCGCATCGCGGAAGTTTTCGTAATCGTCAGAGCTGACCGGGAACAGACCCGCATAAACCTGCGGTTTCACCTTTTTGAAGCCTGGCAGCGCTTTATCTGCCGGGTTACGTGCACCGGTCAGGGTATCACCCACCGGCGCGCCGAGGATGTCTTTAATGGCACAGACCAGCCAGCCCACTTCGCCGCATTTCAGCTCGGTACGGTCAACCTGTTTTGGCGTGAAGATGCCCAGACGGTCAGCGTTGTAGACCTGGCCGGTGCTCATGACCTTGATTTTGTCGCCTTTACGCATGGTGCCGTTTTTAATACGCACCAGCGAGACAACGCCGAGGTAGTTATCAAACCAGGAGTCGATGATCAGCGCCTGTAGCGGCGCATCCGGGTCGCCTTCCGGCGGCGGAATATCACGCACCAGACGTTCCAGTACGTCCGGAACACCGACACCGGTTTTCGCCGAGCAGCGCACTGCATCGGTCGCATCAATACCGACGATGTCTTCAATCTCTTCCGCTACGCGCTCAGGATCGGCGGCTGGCAGGTCGATTTTATTCAGAACCGGCACCACTTCAAGATCCATTTCCATGGCGGTGTAGCAGTTTGCCAGCGTCTGGGCCTCTACGCCCTGCCCGGCATCCACCACCAGCAGCGCGCCTTCGCAGGCCGCCAGCGAGCGTGACACTTCATAAGAGAAGTCAACGTGCCCTGGGGTGTCGATAAAGTTCAGCTGATAGGTTTCACCATCGGAAGCTTTATAGTCGAGCGTCACGCTCTGCGCTTTGATGGTAATACCGCGTTCGCGTTCCAGGTCCATGGAGTCCAGAACCTGGGCTGCCATTTCACGATCAGACAGGCCACCGCAAATCTGGATAATACGGTCAGACAGCGTCGACTTACCGTGGTCAATGTGAGCAATGATCGAAAAGTTACGTATGTTCTTCATATAGTTAAATAATTATGCCTTACGAATTCCTGGAGGCCGCTGTTCTTAGCCTGACGTTTTTCAGTGCGAAAACGCAGCATTCTACACTACATCCTTGTCAGCTGGAAATGCACTTAGAGCCAGGTATAGCGCGAAGAGACGGCGTTTTCTTTATTGCGATGTAAATAATAATAAAGCCCGGCAGATTACCGGGCCTCAGAAGAGAGCGTCTCAACACGAAGTTGGTCGGGTGCCAGTGCAACGCTGAGGATAACGGGCTGCCACGCTTCCCGGGCGGCAAGCCTTGGGGAAACGCCTTTAGCAAGCCAGAACCCGCCCACCCCGCCCAACGCGGCACCGCACAAGGCGGCCAAATCTGTGCCGAACAGCATCTGGAAAACCCCGCCCATCACGAACAGACCTGCCAGCGGAGAAAGGTAAACCAGCATGGCGGAAGTGAGCAGGCTACCTTCAGCGATGCCCAGCTCCACTTTTTGCCCTGCCACCAGCGGCTGATCGCTCGGCACAGCAATAGTGTGCGACGTTTGCGGCCCCAGCTTATTCAACACGCGGCTGCCGCAACCGGCTCGCGAAGCGCAGCTGCTGCATGATGCTTTAACGTCACAGCTGACAAGCGCTACGCCATCCTGCCAGGATACGACCGTGGCCCACTCTTTAATCATTGCGCAGCCCTGAATTTAATGCTGTCTGAAATACGTTTTGCCGTTGGCGGCGGTAATTCACCGACAATGGTAATTTCCGCATTATCGCGCACCGTCGTGCTGACCGTCCGGCGACCGGTACGGAGCATCTGTTCGGAACTGTTCGCCGTAGCGCGATTGATATTCACCGAGAAGCTAAACAGCCCATCGGAATAGAGTCGCGACTCAACTGGTGTTTCGATGGTTGGGAGCTGGCGACGGCTGCTGGAAACTTCGCTGAACCCTTGCGGGATCCAGGATGGTACCCAGTTAAAATTGACAGAATCGCCGGCAGGCACGGAAAGCAAAGGCGGCAGGCTGGCTTTGGCCAGATTCTGCATGCTGTTGCCAACCTGACTGTTCACATCGAAGGAGATCACGCGGAACTGCTCCAGCGTCTCACCGTCGCGATCGAGCAGATCAACGCGCATCGGCAGCTTCGTCTCTGCGTCAATCCAGACGATATAGCTGTAACGTGTCCCATCCCGCGCAACAACGCGGATCACTTCGCACAGCCTGTCGGCAATACGCGTTCGTCCCACCGAGATAAAATCATAGTAGGGGGCGAGACGTTTAAAATCGGTGTAAATGAGCGACGGCAGGGAGTCAACGATGTAGTCACCATTGAGCGTAAACGGCTCAAGGCCAGGCTCGAAATAGCTGATTTCGTTCCCACGCTGGACCACTTCCCGACGCGGGCCATCCATCTGTAAAAGCTGGGCGAGCGGCTGGTTATCAAGGCGGGCGTGGCGATAGCGTAACGATTCGACACCCTGCTTATTGATGCTGATAAATGCCAACTCGTAATTGAGTGACTGGCTGGCCAGATTCATTTGCTGCAACAACGCCCCGGATGAAACATCAGCCGAGGCGTTAGCAGAGAAGAACAGGCTACCCGCCATCAAAGACATGGCGAACCAAAGTTGCTTCATTACTGCGATTGCGTTCCTAAAGTTTGGTTTCCTGGCACCTGCACAGCAGCCTGCTGGGTTTGGGCCTGCTCAAACTGAAGCTGCTCGGAGTGCAGACGGCGCTGCAACTCGTAATCCTGCAACATCGCATTAATGCGACGGCGCTGCTCCTGTACCTGCTGTTGTTGTCCGCCGCTTGCGGAGGCATCTGCCGGTACGCCCAGGCTAACCGGGCTGGCTTTACCCATCATCGGCAGCGTATTGAACACTGGCGCTTCAGGCTGCTGATTGGCTTCAGACTGAGTATTATAGTGCTGGACCCCAACGATAACTGCAAGCGATACGCACGCAGCGACCCCCATTTGGGTGAGCTGGCTGGCCCATGGACGCACCTTGTGCCAGAACGGCATTTTCTGCCATTGGTGAGGTGCAGGCTGCGCTTCAGGAATCAGCGGCGTGGTCTGATGAACAGGTTCGTTCTCAATGGCCGCCATAACGCGTGCTGAGATATCGAAATGGAGAACCTCGCTGGTATCACCGCGCAGAGAGTCGCGGATAAGATGATAGCTCTCCCAGGTCTGTTGCATTTCGGGAGAATGAGACAACTCATCGAGCAGCTCATTATCCAGCGTTTCACCATCCATTAAAGCGGAAAGTTTTTCTTTCTGCATGCCTAATACCTTTTCCAGTATCCCGCTATCGTCAACGCCTGATAAGCGGTTGAACTTTATTATCAATGGCTTCTCGCGCACGGAAAATTCGTGAACGAACCGTGCCGACCGGACAATCCATGATGGCGGCTATCTCTTCATAGCTTAGGCCATCCAGCTCCCGTAACGTAATTGCCATGCGTAAATCTTCCGGGAGCGACTCGATCGTGCGAAAAACGATTTGTCTCAGTTCTTCTGACAACATTAAGTTCTCAGGGTTCGAAATTTCTTTCAGCGCGCCACCACTTTCGAAGTTTTCTGCGTCGATAGCGTCAACGTCACTAGAAGGCGGACGACGGCCCTGAGCAACCAAATAATTCTTAGCCGTATTGACTGCAATACGATACAGCCAGGTATAAAAAGCACTATCCCCCCGGAATGAATCCAGCGCGCGATAGGCCTTAATAAAAGACTCTTGCACCACATCAGGAACATCGCCTGACGGTACATAGCGGGAAACCAGACTCGCTACCTTATGCTGGTAGCGCACCACCAGTAGGTTAAAAGCTTTCTGATCTCCCTTCTGGACCCGTTCAACCAGGACCTGGTCCGTTAACTGCTCGCTCATCCGAGGTAATGTCTCCCCAAACCAAATTCCACGCGTTATCGAAACGCCACTCTAACAACATTGCACTTTGAGCAAGCACCGAATTAGAGTGTCTGTTCTTCAATAAGTTCCGTAACGCCTTTGTTTTTGTTCATCGCGCCGCAGACCGTTCATTTTCTCTCATTATAAGTCTGTTCACGATACGCACCCGCTTTCTGACAAGAATCATCAACTTTATCGTCAGAAGAGTAACGCAACACAGGCTTTATTTCACCACAAAATCTGAAGCTAACGATCTGCTTCGCAAAATATTTCCGGCCATTTAGCGCAGATTTAACTTCTGGCCTTCCGTTTAGTCATTGCAACACACAACAAAAAAAACGTGCGATATCTCGCATCACAATGCTATTCTCCCCACACCATGTTTAGTAAATTAAACAAACATCATGAACACGACGCCTGAACTTCATTGTGATGTACTGATCATCGGCAGCGGTGCTGCCGGCCTATCCCTCGCACTGCGCCTGGCGGAACATCAGAACGTAATCGTGCTGAGTAAAGGGCCGATGAGCGAAGGTTCCACCTTCTATGCACAAGGCGGTATTGCCGCCGTGTTTGATGAAACGGATAGTATAGCCTCGCACGTAGAAGACACCCTGATTGCCGGCGCCGGGATCGTGGATGAGCATGCGGCAGAGTTTGTCGCCAGCAATGCCCGCCACTGCGTGCAATGGCTTATCGATCAGGGCGTGCTGTTTGATACGCATGTTCAGCCTAATGGTGAAGAGAGCTATCACCTGACCCGTGAAGGCGGGCACAGCCACCGCCGTATTCTGCACGCTGCTGATGCAACCGGAAAAGCGGTTGAAACCACGCTGGTCAGCAAAGCCCTCAGCCATCCTAATATTCGGGTGCTGGAGCGCAGCAACGCCGTCGACCTGATTATTTCCGATAAGATTGGCCTGCCCGGCACGCGCCGTGTTGTCGGCGCATGGGTGTGGAATCGGAATAAAGAGAAGGTGGAAACCTGCCAGGCAAAAGCCGTTGTGCTGGCGACTGGCGGCGCCTCCAAGGTTTACCAGTACACGACTAACCCGGATATCGCCTCCGGAGACGGTATCGCCATGGCCTGGCGCGCAGGCTGCCGCGTGGCGAATATGGAGTTTAATCAATTCCATCCTACCGCCCTGTTCCACCCGCAGGCACGTAACTTCCTGTTAACTGAAGCGTTGCGCGGCGAAGGCGCGTATCTGAAGCGTCCGGACGGTTCCCGGTTTATGCCGGACTTCGACCCCCGAGGTGAACTTGCCCCGCGGGATATCGTGGCCCGCGCCATTGACCACGAGATGAAGCGGCTTGGCGTCGACTGTATGTATCTGGACATTAGCCATAAACCGGAAGACTTTATTCGCCAGCACTTCCCGATGATTTATGAAAAGCTGCTGAGTCTGGGTATTGATTTAACCCGCGATCCGGTGCCGATTGTACCTGCCGCACACTATACCTGTGGCGGGGTGATGGTTGACGATCATGGTCGTACCGACGTGGATGGTTTGTATGCGATCGGCGAGGTCAGCTACACCGGCCTGCATGGTGCGAATCGCATGGCCTCAAACTCGCTGCTGGAGTGTCTGGTGTATGGGTGGTCGGCTGCGGAAGATATTACCAAACGCATGCCCTATGCACGTCCGACAACACACTTGCCGGCATGGGATGAAAGTCGGGTAGAAAACCCGGACGAACTGGTGGTTATCCAGCATAACTGGCACGAGCTGCGGCTTTTCATGTGGGATTATGTCGGGATTGTACGCACAACGAAGCGTCTGGAACGCGCGTTACGCCGCATCATGATGTTGCAGCAGGAAATTGATGAATATTACGCCAACTTCCGCGTTTCTAATAATCTGCTGGAGCTGCGCAACCTTGTGCAGGTTGCCGAGCTGATTGTGCGCTGTGCGATGATGCGCAAAGAGAGCCGTGGCCTGCATTATACGCTGGACTATCCCGAACCGCTTGAAATGTCCGGCCCGTCGGTGTTGACGCCGCAGGTTCACATAAACAGATAAAAGGCCTGGGTCAGTGCAGTGTAATCTTCGGAATAACGCTGGTCTGGCCCACGAATGACCATCCTGTCGATAAAGCATTCCCCCTCTTTCGGCGAGAGCGCCAGCAACACGCGGTGCGGTAAGCGTCCTTCCGTATCCGAAATATCGGTACGAAGACGCAGATTCCAGCCGATCCCCCGTGCGATCTCAATGAAGGTATTACCCGTGCTTTCAGGCAAGACCACGCAGAAAAATCCCTCTTCCGAGATGAGCTCCGCCGCACTGGTCAGTAGCGCCTTGTGATCGAGCGAGCCGGTGTAACGTGCCTGCTCGCGTTCTGGCGTTCCACATTCCACGCCTGGCGTGAAATACGGCGGATTGCTGACAATCAAATCGTAACGCGCGGTTTGCTCCGACGCCCAGGTCAGGACATCGGCGCATTCTACCCTGATGCGATCTGCCCACGGAGAGTCGGCAGCGTTTTCACTTGCCTGCCGAGCCGCCTGAGGATCAAGCTCAACGGCGTCGATCGTGACGTGTTCTTCCGTTCGCTGCGCCAGCATCAGCGCCTGAAGTCCGCTGCCCGTACCAATATCCAGAATGCGTTTTACACCTGCGACAGGCGCCCATGCACCCAGTAAAATACCGTCTGTACCGACTTTCATCGCACAACGATCGTGCGCCACAAAAAACTGTTTAAACGTAAAACCATCGCGGCGCAACTGCGCTTTGAGTTGAGACATGTCAGGGCAACCTTCTGAGTGAAACTGGAGTAGCATAGGGGAAAGCGAAGTGGTCGAAAAGCGATATCCATACAAACAGATGAAGATTACAGCCGTAACGTCTATAATCAGCGCCCCACACAGAGGTAGAACATGACTGTAACGACTTTTTCCGAACTTGAACTCGATGAAAGCCTGCTCAATGCCCTTGAGAGCAAAGGCTTTACACGCCCGACCGCCATTCAGGCCGCGGCCATTCCGCCTGCGCTTGAGGGCCGCGATGTGCTCGGTTCTGCGCCAACCGGCACGGGGAAGACAGCAGCCTACTTGCTGCCTGTGTTGCAGCATTTGCTCGACTTTCCGCGTAAAAAATCAGGCCCGCCGCGCATTTTGATCCTGACCCCGACCCGTGAACTGGCGATGCAGGTTGCCGAACACGCGCGTGAGCTGGCGGCGAACACCCATCTGGATATCGCGACCATCACCGGTGGCGTAGCGTATATGAACCACGCCGAAGTGTTCAGCGAAAACCAGGATATCGTTGTCGCGACGACGGGCCGTCTGCTGCAATACATAAAAGAAGAGAACTTCGACTGCCGCGCGGTGGAAACGCTGATTCTCGATGAAGCTGACCGCATGCTGGACATGGGCTTTGCCCAGGATATCGAACACATCGCGGGTGAAACGCGCTGGCGTAATCAGACAATGCTGTTCTCGGCAACCCTTGAAGGGGATGCCATTAAAGATTTCGCCGAACGTCTGCTGGAAGATCCGGTGGAAGTGTCCGCTACGCCATCGACCCGTGAGCGTAAGAAGATCCACCAGTGGTACTACCGCGCAGATAACCTTGAGCATAAGGTTGAGTTGTTGAAACACCTGCTGAAGCAGGAAGAGGCAACCCGTACCATCGTCTTCGTACGCAAACGTGAGCGCGTGCATGAGCTGGCAGAAATGCTGCGCAATGCCGGTATCAACAACTGCTATCTCGAAGGTGAAATGGCGCAGGTTAAGCGTACCGAAGGGATTAAGCGCCTGACCGATGGCCGCGTGAATGTGCTGGTTGCCACCGATGTTGCCGCGCGCGGGATCGACATCCCGGACGTGAGCCACGTAATCAACTTTGATATGCCGCGCAGCGGTGATACTTACCTGCACCGTATTGGTCGTACCGGCCGTGCGGGCCGCAAAGGTATTGCTATCTCTCTGGTAGAAGCGCACGACCATCTGCTGCTACAGAAAATTGGCCGCTACGTTGAGGAGCCGCTGAAAGCTCGCGTGATTGACGGGCTTCGTCCGACCACACGTGCGCCGAGTGAAAAAATGACGGGTAAACCGTCCAAGAAAGCGCTCGCGAAACGTGCTGAGAGAAAAGAGAAAGAAAAAGAGAAGCCGCGCGTTAAACAGCGCCACCGCGATACCAAAAATATTGGTAAGCGCCGTAAGCCAAGTTCTGCTGCGCCAGAGACAAAAACGGAAGAGTAAAAAAAGCCGGGACATTCCCGGCTTTTTTATTCCACCCCCGAAGCTGAACTTTACAGGCTTTCAGTAAAGGTACGCGCGATAACGTCGCGCTGCTGTTCCGGGGTCAGAGAGTTGAAACGCACCGCATAGCCAGACACACGGATGGTCAGCTGCGGGTATTTTTCCGGGTGCTCAACGGCATCCATCAGCGTTTCGCGACGCAGGACGTTAACGTTCAGGTGCTGACCGCCTTCCACGCGTACTTCTGGTTGCACTTGCATTGGAATTTCACGGTATTCAATTTCGCCCAGTTTGCTCACCGGAACGATTTCGTCTTCCGCAAAACCTGCTTTCGCTACTACACAGCGCGCTTCGTTTTTCTCGCTGTCCAGCAGCCAGAAAGAGTTCAGCAGATCGTCATTTGCAGCTTTAGTAATCTGGATACCTGTAATCATGTGTTGCCTCCCTTAGGCTACATTAACTGATGCTGGCCTTTTGCGGCCAATTGGTAAAACCATTGTTTGTTGTGTGTATATATAACATTCAGACCCGGGTGATTTATTGATTTAAATCAACAAAACCACCAACCACACAAAGAGTGTGGTCTGTATTTTTTGTTTTAGATCAATTTTAAAAGTTTACCAATTCAACTTAACCAGCCTGGTTTTCAACATAAATTGAGTCACTTAGCTTGGTTTTCCGCGGGTAATTTTGCTCATTGGTGTTTAACAGGTAAGCTAGACACAGAATGAGATTCGCAGGAGAGCGAGATGACAACACCTTTAACCTGGCATGACGTGCTGGCAGAAGAGAAGCAGCAGCCCTATTTTATTAATACCCTCAGTACCGTTGCGGCTGAACGGCAGGCCGGCCAGACAATTTATCCGCCGCAGAAAGATGTGTTTAACGCCTTCCGCTACACCGAACTGAGTGATGTAAAGGTGGTTATCCTGGGGCAGGATCCGTACCACGGCCCCGGGCAGGCTCACGGACTGGCATTTTCCGTGCGTCCGGGCGTGGCCATCCCCCCTTCTCTGCTGAATATGTATAAAGAGCTGGAAGGAACGATTCCGGGTTTTACCCGCCCTAATCACGGTTATCTGGAAAGCTGGGCGCGCCAGGGCGTGCTGTTGCTGAATACCGTATTAACCGTCCGGGCGGGTCAGGCACACTCCCACGCCAGTCTGGGATGGGAAACCTTTACCGATAAGGTTATCAGCCTGATCAATGAGCATCGTGAAGGCGTCGTGTTTTTACTCTGGGGTTCGCATGCCCAAAAGAAAGGGGCGATTATCGATCGTCAGCGTCATTACGTGCTGAAGGCACCGCACCCGTCGCCGCTGTCTGCGCATCGCGGTTTCTTTGGCAGTAATCATTTTGTTCTGACGAATGAGTGGCTGGAAAAGCGTGGCGAAAAGCCGATTGACTGGATGCCTGTGTTACCGGCAGAGAGCGAGTAGGGTTTGAATGTGCCGGGTCAGGCCCGGCACATAAAAGGCTTATGCCTTGTTCTGACGCCACCATTCCGCCAGCAGCACGCCGGTCGCAACGGATACGTTCAGGCTTTCAACGTTGCCAGTGCCGTCGATAGAGACGCTCAGGTCAGCGCTGGAGAGTGCCGCATCAGACAGACCATCACGCTCCTGACCTAACACCAGCACCATTTTGCGCGGCAGCGTCGCTTTAAACAGCGGCGTAGCGGCACGGCTTGAGGTGGTGACAATGGTGTAGCCCGCTTTACGGAATTGCTCCAGGGCTTCCAGCACGCTGTCGCCGGTGATCGGCTGAACGTGCTCTGCACCGCCTTCCGCGGTACGAATCGCCGCACCGGATTCCAGCAGCGCGGCATCCTGCAACAGAACGCCTTTCACGCCAAAGTGCGCGCAGCTACGCATCATAGCGCCCAGGTTATGCGGGTTACCCACATCTTCCAGCGCCAGCACGCAGTCATCGGCATCCGCCTGGCTAACCCACTGCTGCACGGTAGTGCCGTTACGTTTTTTGATCAGGAAGCAGACGCCGCCGTGGTGTTCTGTACCGGACGCTTTTGTCAGCTCGGCATCGTCAACCACGTGGTAGGCTTTGCGGTTCGCCGCCATCCAGCGCAGCGCTTCTTTGAAGCGCGGGGTCACGCTCTGAATAAACCATGCACGAACGATACACTCCGGGCGGCTCTGGAACAGGGCCTGACAGGCGTTCTCACCGTAGACACGGGTCTCTTCCGCACGCTGACGACGCAACACTTCCGGATCGATAAAGCTTTTTCCGCTGATACCGCCGTGATCGGCTTTTTCGGTCGCCTCTTCACCGGGCGCGCGAGAAACGGTACGCCATGGCGATCCACCGTCACGGACAACATCATCGCGTTTGCGATCGTCACGCTTACGGTCATCACGTTTGCGGTCATCGCCGCGGTTATTTCTGTCATCGCGGGCGGGGCGACGGCCACCGTCTGCACGAGAAGACGCCGGACGCCCGCCACCTTTTCCGGTACGCGGATTTTGGGTGCGTTTATCAGAGTCATCATCACTGCGGACATACATCACTTTGACCTTGCCGCTTTTGTTTTTCATTTCGTCGTTCATGCTTTTCTCCACCAGCGCTGCGCGAAGCGCGCAGATTACCCGATGTGCAAGCTCATAGCCATAATTTCGTACAAAAGCCTGTGACTATTGTTCCCATTGAATAAAACGCATTGTCGTTTCATACAAGCTCACTGATAATATGTAACATATCAGAAACATTATCGGCGTTCTGCCGTTGTTCCACGGCTCTATCAGAGGTTAGTTATGAATACCGTATGTGCCAACTGTCAGGCTTTAAACCGCATTCCGGACGATCGGATGGATGACGGTGCGAAATGCGGGCGTTGTGGCCACGAATTATTTGATGGCGATGTCATTAACGCGACGGGTGCTACGCTGGACAAACTCCTCAAGGACGATCTGCCTGTTGTGGTCGATTTCTGGGCGCCGTGGTGCGGCCCCTGCCGTAACTTTGCGCCCATCTTCGAAGACGTGGCTGAAGAGCGCAGCGGGAAAATGCGTTTTGTCAAAGTGAATACCGAAGCGGAACGTGAACTCAGCGCCCGTTTTCGCATTCGCAGCATTCCAACCATTATGATTTTCAAAAATGGTGAAGTGATCGACATGCTCAATGGCGCAGTACCGAAAGCGCCTTTCGACAGCTGGTTAAACGAATCCCTGTAACATTCGCGGGGCATATCTTGTGCCCCGTTCTCTCCTCTGCGAAAATGGGGTTTTTCCTGCCTTTTCGCCCATGACTGATAACGCTGTACTCCAATTACGCGCCGAGCGCCTTGCGCGCGCCACCCGCCCTTTTCTGGCCCGAGGCAATCGTATTCGCCGCTGCCAGCGCTGCCTTTTACCGCTGAAAGTGTGTCTGTGCGAAACGCTTGTACCGAGCGAGGCGAAAAGCCGCTTTTGTCTGGTCATGTTCGATACCGAACCGATGAAGCCCAGCAACACGGGGCGTTTGATCGCCGATATTCTGCCTAACACCGCAGCGTTTCAGTGGTCGCGCACTGAGCCACCTAAGGCTCTGCTCGACCTGGTGGCAAGCCCGGACTATCAGCCTATGGTCGTTTTCCCGGCATCATATGCAGGCGAACAACGTCAGGTGCTTACGGCGCCACCATCTGGTAAGCCGCCGCTGTTTATTATGCTCGACGGCACCTGGACCGAAGCGAGAAAGATGTTTCGCAAAAGCCCTTATCTTGATGCGCTGCCGGTGATTTCCGTCGATCTGTCGCGCGTCTCGGCCTATCGCTTACGTGAAGCGCATGCCGACGGTCAATATTGCACCGCTGAAGTCGCTATTGCGCTACTGGATCTGGCGGGCGATACCCAGGCGGCCGGCGCGCTGGGCTCCCACTTCTCCTGCTTCCGCGAACGTTATCTTGCGGGAAAAACCGTTCATAAGGGTAGCGTCACAGCAACTGAGGCAGAAAGCGTTTAAAATCATCAGGTCGCTTGCATTCACAGGAGGCCTGCATGAGCCAGAGAGGGTTAGAAGCGCTACTCCGTCCGAAATCCATTGCTGTTATTGGCGCCTCGATGAAACCGGACCGCGCAGGGTATCTGATGATGCGTAACCTGCTGGCTGGCGGGTTTAACGGCCCGGTCATGCCCGTTACGCCCGCTTATAAGGCGGTACAGGGGGTGCTGGCGTGGCCGGATGTGCAGAGCCTGCCTTTCGTTCCCGACCTCGCCGTGCTCTGTACGCATGCGAAACGAAACCTCGAACTGCTTGAGTCGCTCGGTCAGAAAGGCTGTAAAACCTGCATTATTCTTTCCTCGCCTCCTGAACAGCAGCCCGAACTGCTGGCCTGCGCCAGCCGCTACCAGATGCGCATTCTTGGTCCAAACAGCCTCGGTCTGCTTGCGCCCTGGCAAGGGCTGAATGCCAGTTTTTCCCCGGTTCCGATCCGCAAAGGCAAACTGGCCTTTATTTCGCAGTCGGCTGCGGTATCCAATACCATCCTCGACTGGGCGCAGCAGCGTGAGATGGGCTTTTCCTACTTCATCGCTTTGGGCGACAGCCTGGACATTGACGTCGATGAGCTGCTGGATTTCCTGGCGCGTGACAGCAAAACCAGCGCTATCCTGCTCTACCTTGAACACCTGAGCGACGCCCGTCGTTTTGTGTCGGCGTCGCGTAGCGCATCGCGAAATAAACCGATACTGGTCATCAAAAGCGGGCGCAGCCCCGCGGCTCAGCGCCTGCTACATTCCCGTTCCGGGATGGATCCCGCATGGGATGCAGCGATCCAGCGCGCCGGTTTACTGCGGGTACAGGATACGCACGAGCTTTTTTCCGCCGTCGAAACGTTAAGCCACATGCGCCCCCTGCGCGGTGAAAAGCTGATGATTGTCAGCAACGGTGCCGCTCCCGCCGCCCTGGCGCTGGACGAGCTCTGGCTACGCAACGGCAAGCTGGCCACGCTGGGTGAAGAGACGCTACAGCGCCTGCGGGACGCGTTACCGGGAAGCGTTGTTCCCGATAATCCCCTCGATTTGCGCGATGATGCCAGCAGCGATCGTTACATTAAGGCGATCACGATTTTGCTCGATAGCCAGGACTTTGATGCGCTGATGATTATCCATTCGCCCAGCGCGGTTGCGCCAGGCAGCGAAAGTGCTCGTGCGCTGATTGAGGCAGTCCGAAACCATCCCCGCGGCAAATACGTTACCCTGCTGACCAACTGGTGCGGCGAGTTCTCCTCCCAGGAGGCACGGCGTCTGTTTAGTGAAGCCGGGTTGCCAACCTACCGTACCCCGGAGGGCACCATTACCGCGTTTATGCATATGGTTGAATACCGCCGCAACCAGAAGCAGCTGCGTGAAACGCCTGCCCTGCCGGGCAATCTCACCGCAAATTCAGTGGATGTGCACAGGCTTTTGCAGCAGGCCATCGAAGAGGGCGCCACTTCTCTTGATACACATGAGGTGCAACCCATTCTTGGCAGCTATGGGATGCAAACCCTGCCCACCTGGATTGCCGGCGACAGCGCTGAGGCGGTACATATCGCTGAGCAGATTGGTTATCCGGTCGCGCTGAAGCTGCGCTCTCCCGATATTCCGCACAAATCGGATGTGCAGGGCGTCATGCTGTATCTGCGCACCGCGACAGAAGTACAACAGGCCGCGGATGCCATTATCGATCGCGTAAAAATGACGTGGCCACAGGCCCGGATCCACGGCCTGCTGGTGCAGAGCATGGCCAACCGTGCAGGTGCGCAGGAGCTACGCGTGGTTGTCGAACACGATCCGGTTTTTGGTCCGCTCATTATGCTGGGTGAAGGCGGCGTTGAGTGGCGGCCAGAAGAACAGGCGGTTGTCGCGCTTCCTCCTCTAAACATGAACCTGGCGCGTTATTTGATTATTCAGGCCATCAAAAGCAAAAAAATCCGCGGGAGAAGCGCTCTGCGGCCGCTTGATATCGCCGGGTTAAGCCAGTTTCTGGTGAAGGTCTCCAACCTCATTGTTGACTGTGCGGAGATCCAGCGCCTGGATATCCATCCCCTTCTTGCCTCCGGAAATGAATTTACCGCGCTGGACGTGACGCTGGATATTGCGCCCTTTATCGGTGATCGGGAAAGCCGTCTCGCCATTCGTCCTTATCCTCTTCATCTTGAAGAGTGGGTGGAGATGAAAAATGGGGAGCGGGCGCTGTTTCGCCCTATCCTGCCGGAAGACGAGCCGCTGCTGCGGGCGTTCATCTCGCAGGTGACGAAGGAAGATTTGTACTATCGCTATTTCAGCGAAATCAATGAATTTACCCACGACGATTTAGCCAATATGACCCAGATCGACTACGATCGAGAAATGGCGATTGTGGCGGTCCGCCGTTCCGGAGCGGGAGAGGAGATCCTCGGCGTGACGCGTGCCATTTCCGACCCGGATAACGTGGATGCGGAGTTTGCCGTACTGGTGCGTTCCGATCTTAAGGGTTTGGGGTTGGGCAGACGGCTGCTCGAAAAACTCATTGGTTATACGCGCGATCACGGATTGTCACGCCTGAATGGCATTACTATGCCAAATAATCGGGGTATGGTGACCCTGGCGCGGAAGCTCGGTTTTGACGTTGATATCCAGCTGGATGAAGGCATTGTCTCTCTGTCCCTCAGCCTGATTTCGACGGATAAACAAGAGTAAGCTGCTGGAAATGTTACCCACTTTTCGCGGCACTGGGGTATCATTGTCCGCTTATGTTGTTTGCCTGGTACAGACAACCCTTCAATGAACAGAGAAGAAACGCACTGTGATGTTGTCAAAATTTAAGCGTAATAAACATCAACAACACCTTGCTCAACTACCGAAGATTTCTCAGTCAGTTGATGATGTAGAGTTCTTTTATGCTCCCGCTCATTTCCGGGAGACGCTTCTTGAAAAGATTGCCAGCGCTACGCGACGTATTTGCATTGTGGCGCTCTATCTTGAACAAGATGAAGGTGGGCGTGCGATCCTGAACGCGCTCTATGAAGCGAAACGTCAGCGTCCAGAACTGGATGTTCGCGTGCTGGTTGACTGGCACCGTGCTCAGCGCGGCCGTATTGGTGCGGCTGCCTCGAATACCAATGCTGACTGGTATTGCCACACGGCCCAGGAAAATCCGGGTATTGATATCCCGGTATATGGCGTACCGGTGAATACCCGTGAAGCGCTTGGCGTTCTTCATTTTAAAGGATTTATCATTGATGACAGCGTCCTTTATAGCGGTGCCAGCCTGAATGATGTGTATCTCCATCAGCTCGATAAATACCGTTACGATCGCTACCATCTGATCCGCAATCCGCAGATGGCCGACATCATGTTCAACTGGGTTGATAAAAACCTGGTTCATGGCCGGGGTGTGCACCGTCTTGACGATCCTCATCGTCCGAAAAGCCCGGAAATCAAAAACGACGTTCGCTCCTTCCGCCAGGAACTGCGCGATGCGGTTTATCGTTTTCAGGGGGATGCCAGTAATGAAGAACTGTCCGTTACGCCTCTGGTAGGCCTGGGAAAATCCAGCCTGCTGAACAAGACCATCTTCCATTTGATGCCGTGCGCGGAGCATAAGCTCACCATCTGCACCCCGTACTTCAACCTTCCCGCCGTTCTGGTGCGTAATATCATTCAGCTGCTGCGTGATGGTAAAAAGGTGGAAATTATTGTCGGGGATAAAACGGCAAATGACTTTTTCATTCCGGAAGATCAGCCTTTCAAGATCATCGGCGCACTGCCTTATCTCTATGAGATTAACCTGCGCCGCTTCCTGAGCCGTTTACAGTACTATGTGAACACGGACCAGCTGGTTGTGCGTCTCTGGAAAGATGTAGACAACAGCTATCACCTCAAAGGAATGTGGGTGGATGATGAGTGGATGCTGCTGACCGGTAATAATCTCAACCCACGCGCCTGGCGTCTGGATCTGGAAAACGCCATCCTTATTCACGATCCTCAGCATGCGTTAGCCGCGAAACGCGATCGTGAGCTGGAGCTTATACGCACGCATACTACAGTGGTTCGTCATTATCGCAATCTGCAAAGCATCGCTGATTATCCGGTGAAAGTTCGCAAGCTGATTCGCCGTCTACGTCGGATCCGTATCGACCGCCTCATCAGCCGCATTCTGTAATACACGAGCCCTGTCATCGACGGGGCTTTTTTATGGAGTCTGTTAATGCGTACGCCTTTCCTGATAATCCCTCTTTTCCTGACCGGTTGCAGCCATATGGCTAATGATAACTGGTCGGGTCAGGATAAAGCTCAACACTTTCTGGCGTCTGCAATGTTGTCCGCTGCGGGTAATGAATATGCGCTGCACCAGGGTTATAGCCGGGATCGAAGTGCCACAATGGGGCTGATGTTCTCCATCAGCCTGGGGGCATCAAAAGAACTTTGGGATAGCCGCCCCTCGGGAAGCGGCTGGAGCTGGAAAGATTTTGCCTGGGACGTAGCCGGGGCAACAACCGGCTACGCCGTCTGGCAGATGGCGCATTATTAAAGGCGGATCCCTTTTCCTTTACGATGCAGCATCAGGGAGACAATAAACGCCAGCGCCCCCATGATGGTGACATACCAGAAAAAGGTCGATTCACTGCCCCATGACTTAAGGGATAGCGCGACATACTCTGCCGAACCGCCGAACAGGGCGTTAGCGACCGCATAAGAGAGGCCTACGCCCAGCGCCCTCACCTGTGCGGGAAACATTTCTGCTTTCAAAATGCCACTGATTGCCGTGTAAAAACTAATAATAATAAGTGCCACCATAATCAAAGCGAAAGCGGCATACGGAGAGGTTGTATGCTGTAGCGCCGTCAAAAGCGGAACAGTCCCCAGGGTGAGCATGCCACCAAAGATCAGCATGGAGGTGCGGCGACCTATTTTGTCCGACAGCGCGCCAACAATCGGCTGGATGAGCATAAAGACCAGTAACGCCACCGTCATGACGACACTCGCAACGTTAGCATGCATGCCCGTGGTGTTGACCAGATATTTTTGCATATAGGTGGTGAAGGTATAGAAGCTTAGCGAGCCTGCGGCGGTAAAGCCTAATACCATCAAAAACGCTTTGCGGTTTCGCCACAGCCCTTTCATCGAACCGGCTTCTTTCAGCGCCCTGACCTCCTGCTGGGAGGTTTCATCAAGCTGACGGCGTAACCACAGCGCCACAACCGCCAGGGCAGCCCCCAGGGCAAACGGGATGCGCCAGCCCCAGGCGCGTAAATCTTCATCGCTAAGGATTTGTTGAAGGATCACCACAACCAGTAACGCCAGCAGCTGACCGCCAATGAGGGTTACATACTGGAATGATGCATAGAAACCTTTGCGCCCTTCAACAGCTACTTCGCTCATGTATGTCGCGCTGGTGCCATATTCGCCACCCACTGACAGCCCCTGGAACAGGCGTGCCAGCAGCAACAACGCCGGTGCCCATGTTCCGATAGTGTCATATCCGGGAAGGCAGGCAATCACCAGCGAGCCGACGCACATCATGCACACGGAGATGAGCATGGATGTCTTGCGCCCTTTCCTGTCCGCGATCCTGCCGAACAGCCATCCGCCAATGGGACGCATCAGGAACCCGGCGGCAAAAACGCCTGCGGTTTGCAGAAGCTGCGTTGTGGTGTTCCCTGACGGGAAGAAGATATGTGCAAAGTAGAGTGAACAAAATGAATAGACGTAAAAATCAAACCACTCTACAAGGTTCCCCGATGAAGCTCCAACGATTGCCCAAACCCGACGGCGAGTATCCTTGCCTGCTAAACTTGTGTTATCCGTATCTGCACTGGCTACGGTTTCTGTCATTTTAAAATCCCCTGTCTCACATTGCGGGCCATTGCCCACAAACAGTAAAACCGGATTTAAAACGAATCGTTAGGTAAATAAAATGTTTCCAATATGTTTCATTGGATTTTGTGAACTCGATCAGGTATCGAATTATTAGCGGACGTAGTAATTATCCCCACGCTTGCTGGTGAGCCTTTTTTCGCTGCAAATAATCTTCATCAGCACGAATTTTATCCCACCACGTTTTGAACACCGCAGCGGCTTCTGCTTTTACTGGATCGTGATCGAGGGGTTTGACCTGGCGATTCTCATCATACTTTTTTCCGCCTTTATGATTGGCGTATCGTCGGGCACGGGTGTATCCCATCTGAATGAATTTACGCGCCATATCCATACCTACAAAATCGTTATTCCTGCGGTACTCTTCAAAGAGGGCGTAGATCTCTTCTGCCGAACGCGCTGCGACTTCAGCATTTTTATAACGCCAGTGCGGCAGGATTTCGCTTTTATAAGGCTCGACCATCAATACGCCCTGCTCACCCCGGCCAACCTGATACCGTTCGGGATGTTCGCGAAAATTAATATTGGCAAAATCTTGTTGATAATCAAAGGGACGAGTCAAAGCGGCACCATTGTTAAAATTGTTTTAACAATTGTAGGCCGGATAAGGGGAAGCCACCATCCGGCATGTTTTCCACGTACAAAGCAAAAAACCCCGCACCTTACGGTACGGGGTTCTTCTTAATTGATGCCTGGCAGTTCCCTACTCTCACATGGGGAGACCCCACACTACCATCGGCGCTACGGCGTTTCACTTCTGAGTTCGGCATGGGGTCAGGTGGGACCACCGCGCTACAGCCGCCAGGCAAATTCTTGTGCTCTGTCCTGTGTCTTTCGCACTGATACTGCGTTGGCTGCTCTCGTAAAGTCAGTCACATACCTCAGTATGCTCCTTCCTTTCCTTCGTTTGCCGCCTTGTCTCAGCGCAAAATCCTTCGGACTCTGAATCTAAGCTGAAAATCGTGTCTGTCTCTTCGCCAAAACACCTTCGGCGTTGTAAGGTTAAGCCTCACGGTTCATTAGTATCGGTTAGCTCAACGCATCGCTGCGCTTACACACCCGACCTATCAACGTCATCGTCTTCAACGTTCCTTCAGGAGACTCAAGGTCTCAGGGAGAACTCATCTCGGGGCAAGTTTCGTGCTTAGATGCTTTCAGCACTTATCTCTTCCGCATTTAGCTACCGGGCAGTGCCATTGGCATGACAACCCGAACACCAGTGATGCGTCCACTCCGGTCCTCTCGTACTAGGAGCAGCCCCCCTCAATTCTCCAGCGCCCACGGCAGATAGGGACCGAACTGTCTCACGACGTTCTAAACCCAGCTCGCGTACCACTTTAAATGGCGAACAGCCATACCCTTGGGACCTACTTCAGCCCCAGGATGTGATGAGCCGACATCGAGGTGCCAAACACCGCCGTCGATATGAACTCTTGGGCGGTATCAGCCTGTTATCCCCGGAGTACCTTTTATCCGTTGAGCGATGGCCCTTCCATTCAGAACCACCGGATCACTATGACCTGCTTTCGCACCTGCTCGCGCCGTCACGCTCGCAGTCAAGCTGGCTTATGCCATTGCACTAACCTCCTGATGTCCGACCAGGATTAGCCAACCTTCGTGCTCCTCCGTTACTCTTTGGGAGGAGACCGCCCCAGTCAAACTACCCACCAGACACTGTCCGCAACCCGGATTACGGGTCCACGTTAGAACACCAGCCATTAAAGGGTGGTATTTCAAGGTTGGCTCCACGCAGACTGGCGTCCACGCTTCAAAGCCTCCCACCTATCCTACACATCAAGGACCAGTGTTCAGTGTCAAGCTATAGTAAAGGTTCACGGGGTCTTTCCGTCTTGCCGCGGGTACACTGCATCTTCACAGCGAGTTCAATTTCACTGAGTCTCGGGTGGAGACAGCCTGGCCATCATTACGCCATTCGTGCAGGTCGGAACTTACCCGACAAGGAATTTCGCTACCTTAGGACCGTTATAGTTACGGCCGCCGTTTACCGGGGCTTCGATCAAGAGCTTCGCGTTGCCGCTAACCCCATCAATTAACCTTCCGGCACCGGGCAGGCGTCACACCGTATACGTCCACTTTCGTGTTTGCACAGTGCTGTGTTTTTAATAAACAGTTGCAGCCAGCTGGTATCTTCGACTGATTTCAGCTCCACCCGCAGGGGCTTCACCTACATATCAGCGTGCCTTCTCCCGAAGTTACGGCACCATTTTGCCTAGTTCCTTCACCCGAGTTCTCTCAAGCGCCTTGGTATTCTCTACCTGACCACCTGTGTCGGTTTGGGGTACGATTTCGTGTTACCTGATGCTTAGAGGCTTTTCCTGGAAGCAGGGCATTTATCACTTCAGCACCGTAGTGCCTCGTCATCACACCTCAGCGTTAACAAGGTACCGGATTTACCTGGAACCTCCGCCTACATGCTTAAACCGGGACAACCGTCGCCCGGCTGACATAGCCTTCTCCGTCCCCCCTTCGCAGTAACACCAAGTACAGGAATATTAACCTGTTTCCCATCGACTACGCCTTTCGGCCTCGCCTTAGGGGTCGACTCACCCTGCCCCGATTAACGTTGGACAGGAACCCTTGGTCTTCCGGCGAGCGGGCTTTTCACCCGCTTTATCGTTACTTATGTCAGCATTCGCACTTCTGATACCTCCAGCATGCCTCACAGCACACCTTCAACGGCTTACAGAACGCTCCCCTACCCAACAACACATAGTGTCGCTGCCGCAGCTTCGGTGCATGGTTTAGCCCCGTTACATCTTCCGCGCAGGCCGACTCGACCAGTGAGCTATTACGCTTTCTTTAAATGATGGCTGCTTCTAAGCCAACATCCTGGCTGTCTGTGCCTTCCCACATCGTTTCCCACTTAACCATGACTTTGGGACCTTAGCTGGCGGTCTGGGTTGTTTCCCTCTTCACGACGGACGTTAGCACCCGCCGTGTGTCTCCCGTGATAACATTCTTCGGTATTCGTAGTTTGCATCGGGTTGGTAAGCCGGGATGGCCCCCTAGCCGAAACAGTGCTCTACCCCCGAAGATGAGTTCACGAGGCGCTACCTAAATAGCTTTCGGGGAGAACCAGCTATCTCCCGGTTTGATTGGCCTTTCACCCCCAGCCACAGGTCATCCGCTAATTTTTCAACATTAGTCGGTTCGGTCCTCCAGTTAGTGTTACCCAACCTTCAACCTGCCCATGGCTAGATCACCGGGTTTCGGGTCTATACCCTGCAACTTAACGCCCAGTTAAGACTCGGTTTCCCTTCGGCTCCCCTATACGGTTAACCTTGCTACAGAATATAAGTCGCTGACCCATTATACAAAAGGTACGCAGTCACCCCATAAAGAGGCTCCCACTGCTTGTACGTACACGGTTTCAGGTTCTTTTTCACTCCCCTCGCCGGGGTTCTTTTCGCCTTTCCCTCACGGTACTGGTTCACTATCGGTCAGTCAGGAGTATTTAGCCTTGGAGGATGGTCCCCCCATATTCAGACAGGATACCACGTGTCCCGCCCTACTCTTCGAGTTCACAGCATGTGCATTTTCGTGTACGGGACTATCACCCTGTACCGTCGGACTTTCCAGACCGTTCCACTAACACACAAGCTGATTCAGACTCCGGGCTGCTCCCCGTTCGCTCGCCGCTACTGGGGGAATCTCGGTTGATTTCTTTTCCTCGGGGTACTTAGATGTTTCAGTTCCCCCGGTTCGCCTCGTTAACCTATGTATTCAGTTAACGATAGTGCAACGGATTGCACTGGGTTTCCCCATTCGGACATCGCCGGGTCAAAGGTTCATATCACCTCGCCGGCGCTTTTCGCAGATTAGCACGTCCTTCATCGCCTCTGACTGCCAGGGCATCCACCGTGTACGCTTAGTCGCTTAACCTCACAACCCGAAGATGTTTCACTTCTGATTGCGAAAATTTGAGAGACTCGAACACACATGAGCTGTGTGTCGTTTCAATTTTCAGCTTGATCCAGATTTTTAAAGAGCAAATATCTCAAACATGACTCGCAAGTCAGTTTTGAGATATTAAGGCAGGTGACTTTCACTCACGAACCAGCAAGTGGCGTCCCCTAGGGGATTCGAACCCCTGTTACCGCCGTGAAAGGGCGGTGTCCTGGGCCTCTAGACGAAGGGGACGTACAGTCTCAATCGCAAGACGCCTTGCTATTTACTTTTCATCAGACAATCTGTGTGAGCACTGCAAAGGCAGGTTCTTTAAGGTAAGGAGGTGATCCAACCGCAGGTTCCCCTACGGTTACCTTGTTACGACTTCACCCCAGTCATGAATCACAAAGTGGTAAGCGCCCTCCCGAAGGTTAAGCTACCTACTTCTTTTGCAACCCACTCCCATGGTGTGACGGGCGGTGTGTACAAGGCCCGGGAACGTATTCACCGTGGCATTCTGATCCACGATTACTAGCGATTCCGACTTCATGGAGTCGAGTTGCAGACTCCAATCCGGACTACGACGCACTTTATGAGGTCCGCTTGCTCTCGCGAGGTCGCTTCTCTTTGTATGCGCCATTGTAGCACGTGTGTAGCCCTACTCGTAAGGGCCATGATGACTTGACGTCATCCCCACCTTCCTCCAGTTTATCACTGGCAGTCTCCTTTGAGTTCCCGGCCGGACCGCTGGCAACAAAGGATAAGGGTTGCGCTCGTTGCGGGACTTAACCCAACATTTCACAACACGAGCTGACGACAGCCATGCAGCACCTGTCTCAGAGTTCCCGAAGGCACCAATCCATCTCTGGAAAGTTCTCTGGATGTCAAGAGTAGGTAAGGTTCTTCGCGTTGCATCGAATTAAACCACATGCTCCACCGCTTGTGCGGGCCCCCGTCAATTCATTTGAGTTTTAACCTTGCGGCCGTACTCCCCAGGCGGTCGACTTAACGCGTTAGCTCCGGAAGCCACGCCTCAAGGGCACAACCTCCAAGTCGACATCGTTTACGGCGTGGACTACCAGGGTATCTAATCCTGTTTGCTCCCCACGCTTTCGCACCTGAGCGTCAGTCTTTGTCCAGGGGGCCGCCTTCGCCACCGGTATTCCTCCAGATCTCTACGCATTTCACCGCTACACCTGGAATTCTACCCCCCTCTACAAGACTCTAGCCTGCCAGTTTCGAATGCAGTTCCCAGGTTGAGCCCGGGGATTTCACATCCGACTTGACAGACCGCCTGCGTGCGCTTTACGCCCAGTAATTCCGATTAACGCTTGCACCCTCCGTATTACCGCGGCTGCTGGCACGGAGTTAGCCGGTGCTTCTTCTGCGGGTAACGTCAATCGACAAGGTTATTAACCTTATCGCCTTCCTCCCCGCTGAAAGTACTTTACAACCCGAAGGCCTTCTTCATACACGCGGCATGGCTGCATCAGGCTTGCGCCCATTGTGCAATATTCCCCACTGCTGCCTCCCGTAGGAGTCTGGACCGTGTCTCAGTTCCAGTGTGGCTGGTCATCCTCTCAGACCAGCTAGGGATCGTCGCCTAGGTGAGCCGTTACCCCACCTACTAGCTAATCCCATCTGGGCACATCCGATGGCAAGAGGCCCGAAGGTCCCCCTCTTTGGTCTTGCGACGTTATGCGGTATTAGCTACCGTTTCCAGTAGTTATCCCCCTCCATCAGGCAGTTTCCCAGACATTACTCACCCGTCCGCCACTCGTCAGCAAAGCAGCAAGCTGCTTCCTGTTACCGTTCGACTTGCATGTGTTAGGCCTGCCGCCAGCGTTCAATCTGAGCCATGATCAAACTCTTCAATTTAAAAGTTTGATGCTCAATGAATTAAACTTCGTAATGAATTACGTGTTCACTCGTTGAGACTTGGTATTCATTTAGTGTCCGAGGACATTAAGAATCCATGTCACTTTGAGTGCCCACACAGATTGTCTGATAAATTGTTAAAGAGCAGTGCCGCTTCGTTTTCGCTGCGGCGCGGGGTGTGCATATTACGCTTTCCCGCTTCAGAGTCAAGCGTTTTTTTTGCTTTTCTCTGCTGACCCGGCGGCTTGCGTGCCGTTGTTCCGTGTCAGTGGAGGCGCATTATAGGGAGTAATTCCGAACCTGCAAGGATAAAGTGAAAATTATTTACTGACCGCTCATTTTCCAGGCAAATCACATCCCAGACCTCAATTTTCGCCTGGTTTTTAAACAAAAACGAGCCGCAAGCGGCCCGTTTTTGCGTTTTGTGACTTACTGCACTGCCACAATGCGATCGTCGTTGGCTTCCAGACGAATAACTTTGCCCGGAACCAGCTCCCCAGAGAGGATTTGCTGTGCCAGCGGGTTTTCGATCTGCTGCTGGATAGCACGTTTTAACGGACGCGCACCATAAACAGGATCGTAACCATTCTCGCTCAGCAGTTTCAGCGCATCGTCGGAAATGTGGATTTCATACCCACGCTCTTCCAGACGTTTGTACAGACGCTGCAACTGGATCTGCGCAATCGACGCGATGTGTTTCTCGCCCAGCGGATGGAACACGACCACTTCATCAATACGGTTGATGAACTCCGGACGGAAGTTTTGGCTGACCACACCCAGCACAAGATCTTTCATATGGCTGTAATCCAGCTCACCGAAGCGTTCCTGAATCAAATCGGAACCCAGGTTCGAGGTCATGATCACCACCGTGTTACGGAAGTCGACCGTTCTTCCCTGCCCGTCCGTCAGACGCCCATCATCCAGCACCTGCAACAGAATGTTAAACACGTCAGGATGAGCCTTTTCCACTTCATCCAGCAGGATGACGGAATAAGGACGACGACGAACCGCTTCCGTCAGGTAACCGCCCTCTTCATAACCGACATATCCCGGAGGCGCACCGACCAGACGCGAGACGGAGTGTTTCTCCATAAACTCGGACATATCGATACGCACCATCGCGTCATCGCTGTCGAACATAAAGTTAGCCAGCGCTTTACACAGCTCGGTTTTACCAACACCGGTTGGCCCCAGGAAAAGGAACGAGCCGATTGGACGATTCGGATCGGACAGCCCCGCACGGCTACGACGAATGGCGTTAGATACCGCTTCGACCGCTTCGTTCTGTCCAATGACGCGCTGATGCAGATCCTGCTCCATACGCAGCAGTTTCTCACGTTCGCTTTCCATCATGCGAGCCACAGGAATACCCGTCCAGCGCGCCAGCACTTCGGCAATCTCGGCATCCGTCACTTTATTACGCAACAGACGCATGGTTTTGCCTTCCGACTGCGTGGCGATCTCAAGCTGTTTTTCCAGCTCAGGGATCTTGCCGTACTGTAGCTCGGACATCCGCGCCAGATCTCCTACGCGACGGGCCTGCTCAATGGCAATTTTCGCCTGCTCCAGCTCCGCCTTGATTGTCTGGGTGCCAGAGAGGGAGGCTTTCTCAGCTTTCCACTCTTCTTCCAGCTCAGAATACTGACGCTCTTTCTCGTCCAGTTCTTCGTTAAGCATATCGAGGCGTTTCTTACTCGCTTCGTCAGACTCTTTGTTCAGCGCCTGCTGTTCCAGCTTGAGCTGGATAATGCGGCGATCGAGTCGGTCCAGCTCTTCCGGTTTCGAGTCAATCTGCATACGGATGCTGGACGCCGCTTCATCGATAAGGTCGATGGCTTTATCCGGCAACTGACGGTCGGCAATGTAACGATGCGAAAGCGTCGCCGCCGCAACGATGGCCGGGTCAGTGATCTGCACGTGATGGTGCAGCTCATAACGCTCTTTCAGACCACGCAAAATAGCGATGGTATCTTCAACGCTTGGTTCAGCGACAAACACCTTCTGGAAGCGACGCTCCAGCGCGGCATCTTTTTCAATGTACTGACGATACTCGTCCAGCGTAGTGGCGCCGACGCAGTGAAGTTCACCACGCGCCAGCGCAGGTTTCAGCATGTTCCCGGCATCCATTGCGCCGTCAGCTTTACCCGCCCCCACCATGGTGTGCAGTTCGTCGATAAACAGGATGACGTTACCTTCCTGTTTCGCCAGATCGTTCAGCACGCCTTTCAGACGCTCTTCAAATTCACCGCGGTATTTCGCCCCGGCCACCAGCGCGCCCATATCCAGCGCCAGTACGCGACGGCCTTTCAGCCCTTCGGGCACTTCGCCATTAACGATACGCTGCGCCAGCCCTTCAACGATGGCGGTTTTACCGACGCCAGGCTCACCAATCAGCACCGGGTTGTTTTTGGTACGACGTTGCAGTACCTGGATAGTCCGACGAATTTCTTCGTCACGGCCGATTACCGGGTCAAGTTTGCCCTGCTCGGCACGTTCGGTCAGGTCGACCGTAAATTTCTTCAAAGCCTGACGTTGGTCTTCGGCTCCCTGGTCGTTCACGCTTTCACCTCCGCGCATTTTCTCAATCGCCTGGGTCACATTAGCGGTGGTTGCACCGGCGGATTTCAGCAGGTCGGTTAAGGTACCGCGTGATTCAAGCGCCGCCAGAACAAACAGCTCTGACGAAATAAAGTTGTCCCCACGTTTTTGCGCCAGCTTGTCGCAAAGGTTCAGCACGCGCACCAGATCCTGCGACGGCTGCACGTCGCCGCCGGTACCTTCTACCTGCGGTAAACGGCTCAGCGCCTGATCGATGGCGGTGCGTAACTGGCCGGCATTAATGCCAGCGGACGTTAATAAAGGACGTACCGATCCCCCTTCCTGATTCAGCAAGGCGCTCATTAAATGAAGAGGTTCGATAAATTGGTTGTCGTGCCCCAGTGCGAGGGACTGGGCATCGGCGAGAGCAAGCTGGAATTTATTAGTAAGACGATCCAGACGCATAACTCCTCCCATAACAGGTCAAATTTGCTACTGGAGATTAAATGAGGTCATCCCTCAATTATTCAAGGTTAATAACCTGAATTATGTGAAAAGAAAACGGCGCGTACCGGATCGTCTTGATTCTTTAGGTTATATCAGCCAAATGAAACTTGCCATACGACCTGTCGTCTTGTCGCGGCGATAGGAGAAAAAATCACCCTTTTCGGTGAAGGTACAGCGATCTCCGCCGAAGATTTGGGTCACGCCGACGTTATTCAGGCGCTGGCGGGCAAGCTGATAAATATCGGCCAGATATTTATCTCCGGAAGCCACAAACGCTTCGACCGCTTGCGGATCTTTTTCCATAAAGGCATCGCGCACTTCGGGCCCGACCTCAAACGCCTGCGGGCCAATCGCCGGGCCAAGCCAAGCGATGAGATTTGCAGAATCGTCATGGAAGCAGGCAACGGTCTCTTCCAGCACGCCTTCGCACAGGCCTCGCCATCCGGCGTGGGCAGCAGCCACTTCAGTTCCTGCCTTATTGCAGAACAACACCGGCAGGCAATCAGCAGTCATCACCGCGCAAACCGTTCCCGGCGTATTGCTGTACGAAGCATCGGCGCGCTTAGACGCATAGGGCTCCCCCGTCAGCTTCAGCACCGCTTTACCGTGCACCTGCTCAAGCCAGACCGGTTTTGAAGGAAGGTTTCCCGCAGCAAAGAGGCGTTTACGGTTCTCTTCAACGTGCTCCAGGTTATCGCCACAGTGCGCACCGAGGTTCAGAGACTCCCACGCGCCCTGGCTCACGCCACCGATACGGGTTGAACTACAGGCGGCCACGCCTTCAGGCAGTGTCCACTCCGGGACAATCAGTTTGGTCATAACCAGTCCACGTGATCCTTATGTTCTTCGAAATCTGCGCGCATCGCGTCGATAAGTTCCACCATATCCTGTGGGATCGGCGCATGCCATTCCATCTGAATTCCGGTGATTGGGTGGTAAAGACGCAGCATCGTCGCATGCAGCGCCTGGCGATCGAATTTACGCAGCACGGAGATGAATTCATCCGATGCGCCCTTTGGTGGACGCGGACGACCGCCGTAAACCGGGTCACCCACCAGCGGATGGGTAATATGCGCCATGTGCACGCGGATCTGGTGAGTACGCCCGGTTTCCAGGCGCAGACGCAGGCGCGTATGAATACGGAAATGTTCCATGATGCGGTAGTGGGTTACCGCCGGTTTACCCATCGGGTGTACGGACATATGCGTACGCTTGGTTGGGTGACGGCTGATAGGCTCTTCCACCGTGCCGCCAGAGGTCATATGACCAATCGCCACCGCTTCATACTCACGGGTGATTTCGCGCAGTTGCAACGATTCCACCAGGCGAGTCTGGGCGGGAACCGTCTTCGCCACCACCATCAGACCCGTGGTGTCTTTATCCAGACGGTGAACGATACCGGCACGCGGTACATCGGCAATCGGCGGATAATAATGAAGGAGAGCGTTAAGTACCGTACCGTCAGGATTGCCCGCGCCCGGGTGAACAACAAAGTCGCGCGGCTTGTTGATGACCAGAATGTCGTCATCTTCGTAGACGATATCCAGCGGGATATCCTGCGGCTCGAAGCGGACTTCCTCTTCGATTTCAGCATTGATGGCGACAGCTTCCCCACCAAACACTTTCTCTTTTGGTTTGTCCCAGATCTTGCCGTTTACCAGCACGCGCTGGTCAAGGATCCATTCTTTTATGCGTGAACGCGAATAATCAGGGAACAATTCGGCCAAAGCCTGATCTAAGCGTTGACCGAGCTGATTTTCGGAGACTGTTGCGGTGAGTTCTACTCGTTGTGCCATAAACTGCTTCTTCGTTTAACGTTGGGTTTTACGGCTTTGCCGTTTAATATAGTGTGCTATTGTAGCTGGTCTTAATCGGGAGCAGGAACTGAGTTTCTCCCGGACAAACATTTGAGGAAAGTCAAAACGTCATGACGCGCATGAAATATCTGGTGGCAGCGGCCACGTTGAGCCTGGCTTTGGTGGGCTGCTCCGGTTCGAATGAACAGGTCCCTGACAATCCGCCGAATGAAATCTATGCGACTGCACAACAAAAGTTGCAGGACGGTAACTGGAAACAGGCGATAACGCAACTGGAAGCGTTGGATAATCGCTATCCGTTTGGCCCGTATTCGCAGCAGGTACAGTTAGATCTTATCTACGCCTACTACAAAAATGCCGATCTGCCGCTGGCTCAGGCAACCATCGATCGTTTCATGCGTCTGAACCCTACCCATCCTAACATCGATTACGTGATGTACATGCGCGGCCTGACTAACATGGCGCTGGATGATAGTGCATTGCAGGGCTTCTTCGGGGTGGATCGTTCCGACCGTGACCCGCAACATGCGCGTGATGCTTTCAATGACTTCTCCAAACTGGTGCGTAGCTACCCGAACAGCCAGTACATTACCGATGCCACTAAGCGTCTGGTATTCCTGAAAGATCGTCTGGCGAAGTATGAGTACTCCGTTGCGGAATACTACACCCGCCGTGGCGCATGGGTTGCCGTGGTTAACCGTGTAGAAGGCATGCTGCGTGATTATCCGGATACCCAGGCCACGCGTGATGGCCTGAAGCTGATGGAGAATGCGTATCGCCAGATGCAGATGACGGCTCAGGCTGACAAAGTGGCGAAAATCATCGCCGCGAACAGCAGCAACACCTGATACCGCTACAACGCATAACGGCAGCCCGCGGGCTGCCGTTTTTTTATTCTTTCAGACTTACGCTGAAGCGGTTTAGCTTCAACACATCCATTCAACTATGACCGCAATTGTTGGCTTCGACAAGGTAAATCTCACCTCTTCCTGCCCTGCCTCACAAAAAAGATTCCCTGACAAAAACCGACAAAATAACGTGATCTAAATCACACATTTTGACATTAGGTCGGGTATGCTGGAATCACCAAGACGGAAAGACAAGAGGTAAAATTTATGACAATGAACATTACCAGTAAACAAATGGAAATTACTCCGGCAATCCGCCAGCACGTCGCAGACCGTCTCGCCAAACTGGATAAATGGCAAACACATTTGATTAATCCACATATCATCCTGTCCAAGGAGCCGCAGGGTTTCATCGCTGATGCAACTATCAATACTCCAAACGGCCATCTGGTCGCCAGCGCAAAACACGAGGATATGTACACCGCAATTAACGATTTGATCAACAAGCTGGAACGGCAGCTCAATAAAGTGCAACACAAAGGTGAAGCACGTCGCGCCGCAACCTCGGTGAAAGACGCCAGCTTCGCGGAAGAAGTTGAAGAAGAGTAATCCTCTAAAATTGAGTGTACCGACAACGCGCCTTCGGGCGCGTTTTTTATTGACAGGATCAAAACAGTGCAGGTACTTTAACCCTATCAATTTCAGGATGACTTTATGAAACAGACGCCGTTTTTCTTCGCATTCTTTTTTACCTTCCCCTGACCGGGAGGCGTTTCGTCGTGTGATAAAGAATGCGAAGACGAACAACAAGGCCTCCCACACCGGGAGGCCTTTTTTATTGATAACGATAAAATGAGACAGACAACACTATGACACCGGAAAACCCGCTCCTGGATTTACGCGTAAAAATCAGTGCACTCGACGAAAAATTACTGGCCCTGCTGGCAGAACGCCGCGCGCTCGCCGTTGAAGTGGGCAAAGCCAAGCTCGAGTCCCATCGGCCGGTGCGCGATATCGATCGCGAACGTGATTTACTGGAACGGTTGATTCAACTCGGCAAAGCGCATCATCTGGATGCGCACTACATCACCCGCCTGTTCCAGCTCATCATCGAAGACTCCGTTCTGACGCAACAAGCCCTGCTCCAGCAGCATCTGAACAAAACCAACCCGCACTCTGCTCGTATCGCTTTCCTCGGCCCGAAAGGCTCCTATTCTCACCTGGCGGCTCGCCAGTACGCAGCCCGACATTTCGAAGAGTTTATTGAGAGCGGCTGCGCGAAATTTGCAGACATCTTCAACCAGGTCGAAACCGGCCAGGCAGATTACGCCGTGGTGCCTATTGAGAACACCAGTTCCGGCGCCATCAACGATGTTTACGATCTGCTCCAGCACACCAGCCTGTCGTTAGTCGGCGAGTTGACTATCCCTATCGATCACTGTGTGCTGGTCTCTGGCTCAACCGATCTGAGTCAGATCGAAACGGTGTACAGCCACCCGCAGCCGTTCCAGCAGTGCAGCCAGTTCCTGAACCGTTATCCGCACTGGAAAATTGAATACACCGAAAGCACCTCGGCGGCGATGGAAAAAGTGGCGCAGGCAAACTCTTCTGCCGTCGCGGCTCTCGGTAGCGAAGCGGGCGGCGCGCTGTATGGCTTACAGGTGCTGGAACGCAATCTGGCCAACCAGACGCAGAATATCACCCGTTTCGTGGTTCTGGCCCGCAAGGCCATCAACGTGTCGGACCAGGTCCCGGCGAAAACCACCCTGCTGATGGCGACCGGCCAGCAGGCGGGTGCGCTGGTTGAAGCGCTGCTGGTGCTGCGTAATCACAACCTGATCATGACGAAGCTGGAATCCCGCCCAATACATGGCAACCCGTGGGAAGAAATGTTTTATCTCGACGTTCAGGCCAACCTGGAGTCTGCGTCCATGCAGAAAGCCCTGCGCGAACTGGGCGAGATCACACGCTCCATGAAAGTGCTGGGCTGCTATCCGAGCGAAAACGTGGTCCCGGTCGATCCGGCTTAACGTTCGATAAAGCGGCTTTTCTTCATCCCTGCCACATTTACAGGCAGGGTGAAGATGGCACCGGAAAGCGGATATTTCGCCAGCTCCTCCGCCTCCATATTTTCCCGCGTGGTGGTGATAAACAGCGTTTTCATATCGTCGCCGCCAAAGCAGACCATTGTCGGGCAGCGTACCGGCAGCCGATACTCTTCCAGCTGTTCGCCTTGCGGTGAAAACCGTGCGATACGCCAGCCGTCAAACAGTGCGCTCCAGTAGCAGCCTTCCTCATCCATTGCCGCACCGTCGGGTATACCTTCTCCCTCGCTAAACCGGCGAAACTCTTCGCGCTTACCGGGTTCTCCCTGCTCATCAAGCGGCGTACGGTAGATCACGCCGTTCGGCGTATCAGAAGTAAACATCCACCGTTTATCAGGACTAAACGCTAAACCGTTATGCCCGTGAATATCGCACTGGATCACTTGCGGCGTCAGGTCGTTGTCGATACGCATCAGCATGGCGCCGTTATAATCTCCCGGCCCCCAGAACGTGCCCGCATAAAACCGTCCCTGATGATCGGTACCGCCATCGTTAAAGCGTGCAAGCTGCGGGTTGGACGGGTTATCGCAAACCTTACGCTGGAGCAGGCCGTGTTTATCGGTCAGCCAGATGGCGTTTCGCATCGCGACGATAAATCCGCCGCGTTCACGCAGGGCAAAACACCCAACTTCTTCATGGAATGAGAGCACCGAGTGTTCCGCGGTGGGCAGATGGTACCGATGGATCTCCCCTTCCAGGATATCCGCCCAGTAGAGCGCCTTCTCGTCTGCACTCCACGTCGGGCATTCGGGCAGATGCCCGGTATAGTTCAACAGCAGCTGCGGTTCAGCCATGACAGTTCCCCAAAATGAAAAAAGCCAGCAATGCTGGCTTTCAGTATATACATCATCGCATTACTGGCGACTGTCATTTGCCTGGCGCAACAGCGTGCGGCTTTCACTCTGGAATCGCGTGGCGTAATCACCGAACCAGTGCTCCACTTTACGGAAACTGTCGATAAAGGCTTGTTTATCGCCGTGTTCCAGCAAGGTGATCGCTTCGCCAAAACGCTGATAATAGCGCTTGATCAGCGCCAGATTATTTTCAGACGACATGATGATGTCGGCGTAAAGCTGCGGATCCTGGGCAAACAGTCGCCCGACCATCGCCAGCTCCAGACGATAGATTGGCGAGGAAAGCGCCAGCAATTGTTCAAGCTGAACGTTCTCTTCCGCCAGGTGCAGCCCATAGGCGAAGGTAGCAAAGTGGCGCAGCGCCTGAATAAACGCCATGTTCTGGTCATGCTCTACCGCGCTAATGCGGTGCAAACGTGCTCCCCAGACCTGGATCTGTTCCAGGAACCACTGGTAGGCTTCCGGCTGCCGTCCGTCACAGTAAACCACTACCTGCTTCGCCAGGCTTCCGCTGTCCGGGCCAAACATCGGGTGTAACCCAAGCACGGGGCCAGTGTGCGCCGCTAGCATTGCCTGTAACGGACCATTTTTAACGGAGGCCAGGTCCACCAGTATGCAATCTTCCGGCAGCGGAGGAAGTTTCGCGATTATTTGCTCCGTCACATGGATCGGCACGCTGACGATAACCATTCCGGCGTCTTTCATCAGCTCCGGCGCGTGCGACCAGTCCTCTTTCTCCAGAATACGCACCTGATAGCCAGAAAGCGTCAGCATTTTCTCAAACAGACGCCCCATCTGCCCGCCACCACCGACGATAACCACCGGGCGCAGCGACGGACAGAGGGTTTTGAAGCCCTTGTCGTTTTCGCTGGAATAGGACTCGCGCATCACGCGACGCAGGACGTCCTCAATCAAATCAGGTGATACGCCCAGGGCCTGCGCCTCTTTACGGCGGGAGGCGAGCATAGAGGCCTCGCGCTCCGGAACGTAAATCGGCAGTCCGTATTTACTTTTAACCTCGCCGACCTCAGCAACCAGTGCCATGCGGCGCGCCAGAAGATCCAGCAACGCCTTATCCACTTCATCAATTTGATCGCGTAATGCGGTCAATTCAGCAACCATAACTACCCTCTTATGCCAGACGCGTCGCCAGCTGGCCGTTCAAATCTTTGTGGATCTCACGCAGCAGCGCATCGGTGGTTTCCCAGCTAATGCAGGCATCGGTGACCGAGACGCCGGGCTTCATCGCGCTACGCGGCTGTTCCGATGACTGATTGCCTTCATGAATATTACTTTCAATCATCAGGCCGATAATTGAACGGTTGCCATCTTTAATCTGAGCAATCACAGATTCTGCAACCGCAGGCTGGCGACGGTAATCTTTATTCGAATTACCATGACTGCAATCTACCATCAGCGCCGGACGCAGTCCCGCCTGTTCCATCTCTTTTTCACACTGCGCGACATCCGCCGGGCTGTAGTTTGGCGCTTTACCACCGCGCAGGATCACATGCCCGTCCGGGTTGCCCTGCGTTTGCAGCAGGCATACCTGGCCCGCCTGGTTGATCCCGACAAAACGATGGGGCATGGCGGCGGCGCGCATGGCGTTAATCGCCGTCGCCAGGCTGCCGTCGGTACCGTTTTTAAAACCAACCGGCATAGACAGGCCAGACGCCATCTCGCGGTGGGTTTGTGACTCGGTGGTGCGCGCCCCAATCGCAGACCAGCTAAACAGATCGCCGAGGTACTGCGGGCTGTTCGGATCCAGCGCTTCGGTTGCCAGCGGCAGCCCCATGCTGACCAGCTCTACCAGCAGGCGACGCGCAATCTTCAGGCCGGCTTCCACATCAAACGAGCCATCCATGTGCGGATCGTTGATCAACCCTTTCCAGCCAACGGTCGTACGTGGCTTCTCAAAATAGACGCGCATCACCAGATAGAGGCTATCGCTGACCTCCTCCGCTAATGCTTTAAATCGACGAGCGTACTCAATGGCGGTTTCAGGATCGTGAATAGAGCAAGGACCACATACCACCAGCAGGCGCGGATCGCGGCCAGCGATAATGTCAGAAATGGTCTGGCGCGAGTGCTCAATCTGAGCTTCCTGCGCGACGCTCAGCGGGAATTCCGCCTTCAGTTGATCCGGGGTGATTAACACCTGTTCGTCAGTGATATGTACGTTGTTCAGCGCGTCTTTTTGCATGATTGCGATCCTGTCAAACTCGTTTGCGATAATGGTTTTCCTCGAAGAGGTGACACAACGATATCACATTAAGTAAAGATTTCAATCCAAAATACGTACACATTACTTTACATTAGCCCTTTAATTGCAAAAATCATGGCCTAAAATCGTAAAGTTAAAATTACACACGCACACCTGTAACCAAGCTATGCTCACAAAAAGGAGAATAGCCATGCGTTCAATTGCTTTTATGTTGTTGTCGCTTATTTTGTCGGGTTGCCAGATCAATCCTTATACTTTTCAGCCTGACTGGACCAGCCCGGACTGGTTCACGGCCGGTAAAGAAGACGCTATGAATGGTGTTCCGGTTAAAGATAACCAGGCTCTGGCCGATAGTTTTAATGACCCTCAGGTTGATCGAGCGGAATATCTTCGTGGCTACGCTAACGGACAGAAAAAAATATGCGAAGAGGGCTTTATTCACGCCTGGGGATTAGCGGGCAAATCATTTCCTGCCAGCTGCGATGCAACTGAAAATGCAGTAAAACTGCATGAATCCTGGCAACAAGGAGTGGATGAAAGTATGCGTTCCAGCAGGCTTAATTGAGCCTGCCTTAATTCCTCTGAATATAGCTCACTGTAAGATTTAGCTTAGGTCAAAACAGGGATATTTCTGACATAATGACGGCTTTGATAAACAATGGTATTCTGCCGACAATTCTTAAGGACATCTATTTCCGGGGCGGTTTGGCGGATTCTGATGAGAAATGCAATCTTGATCGCTTTGCTCCGACTCCCCCTGGTGCTAATACTGTTCATTTTAGTAGCCCCTGCAACGGCAGGCTCGTTCACGGAAACGGATAAATCAGTACGTTCGATTGTTTCTGGCATTGTGAGCTACACCCGATGGCCAGCACTGTCCGGCCAGCCTAAGCTCTGTATTTATGCCTCTTCCCATTACAGACAGGCGCTCAGCAGTGAAGATGAACACAACCCGTTGCCCTATAGTCCTGTCATTGTGCATAGCGATCGGGAAGCACTCGCAGCAAGGTGTGATGCCCTCTATTTCGGGAGCGAGTCGCCGGCAAAACAACAGGAAATAATAAATCAATATCAGGGCCAGGCGTTGCTATTAATGTCAGAACAAAATCCTGAATGCGTTATTGGCAGCGCATTTTGTCTGATAATAGAGCACAACCTCGTCAGGTTTTCCGTAAATCTGGATGCGCTGGCGCGCAGTGGCGTAAGAGTCAATCCGGATGTATTAATGCTCGCACGGAATAAGAAGCATGAATAAGGAAGTCGCACCAACACCGCGTCCGACGTTTAAAAGAACGTTGCGACGAATCAGCATGATAAGCGTCATTATAACGATGACGTTTATATGGTTGCTGCTGTGTTTCGCTTCCGTGGTGACATTAAAGCAATACGCGCAAAAAAACCTCGAACTTACCGGCGCCACCATGAGCCACAGCCTTGAAGCCTCTCTGGTGTTCAACGATGCCGTGGCGGCAAATGAAACGCTGGCGACCCTCGGCAAGCAGGGGCAGTTCGCCGTGGCGGAAGTGCTTAACGCACATCATAAACGGTTTGCCTGGTGGTCATGGAACCCGGCGGATAATACCGACACGCTGGGCGCGCTGGTCAACCGGTGGTTGTTCCCTGTTCCTGTCGCACAGCCCATCATACATAACGGCAATGTGATTGGCGAAATTCGTCTGACCGCGCGAGACAGCCTGATTAGCCACTTTATCTGGCTCTCATTTGCGGTCCTCACCGGCTGCATTCTTTTTGCCTCTGCCGTCGCATTGACCATCACTCGCTCGCTACATCATGGCATGGTTGTTGAAATGCAAAACATCACTGACGTTGTGCATGACGTTCGCACTAACCGCAACTTCTCTCGCCGGGTAACGGAAGGCCGCATTGAAGAGTTCCACCAGTTTGGTGAAGACTTCAACAGCCTGCTGGATGAAATGGAAGAGTGGCAGCTCAAGCTACAGGCGAAAAACGCTCAACTGTTGCGTACCGCCATGCACGATCCGCTCACGGGGCTTGCAAACCGCGCCGCGTTTCGCAACAACATTGCGGCATTAATGAACGACGCTTCAGCAAAAACCAATTCTGCCCTGCTCTTCCTGGACGGTGATAACTTTAAGGTTATCAATGACACCTGGGGTCATGCCGCGGGTGACTGCGTACTGATCGAAGCCGCCAAAAGGATGGTCGAGTTTGGCGAAAAACGTCATCAGTCTTACCGTCTTGGCGGCGATGAATTTGCCATGATCCTTTACGGCGTCCACACCGCACGTGAGGTCGAATTTATTTGCGCTGCTCTGTCGCAGCAATTTATCCGTCCGTTTGATCTGCATAACGGGCACACAGCATCAATGTCCCTCAGCATTGGCTTTGCTCTGGCGTGGGAAAATGCCCCCGTTGAAGCATTACTGGAGCAAGCCGATCGCAATATGTATCTGGTCAAAAACCAGCGTTCGAAAACAATATCCTGAAAGGAAGACGATATGTTAAAGCGATACTTTGCGCCGTTAATACTGGCATCACTGGTAATGTCCGGATGCCAGTCATCCCCTGAAGGGAAATTCACGCCAGAGCAAATTGCGGCCATGAAATCCTACGGCTTTAACGAACTGAATGGCGACTGGTCTCTGGGCCTGTCGGATAAGATCCTGTTTGATAAAAATGACGCCAGGCTGCGCCCGGAAAGTGAAACGCAGATCCAGACTATGGCCTCACGCCTGGCGGCAACCGGTCTGAACCACGCCAGGATGGATGGCCATACGGATAACTATGGCGAAGAGAGCTACAACGAAGCGCTTTCGTTAAAACGTGCCAATGTTGTGGCGGATGCCTGGGCGAAGGGCGCGAATATCCCGCGCAGCAATCTCACTACGCGGGGCTTAGGCAAAAAATACCCTATCAGCAGCAACCGCACTGCGCAGGGGCGAGCTGAAAACCGCCGGGTTGCGGTAGTCATCAGCACGCCTTAAGGCTATTTAACGGCTGTTCCGGCGAGCGACACGCCTGAACCTGCTCGCCAGCGCAGCCAGTCAATCACAATAAAGACCGCCAGACTGACGCCCATTACCGGCAACGCCAGCCCCAGCAGGAGGCTTATCAGGAACGTCATTCCCCTTCCCCACAGCGGCAATGCCAGCCAGCTTTGGCAGAGCGTCTGTACCGGATTCGCGGCTGACGTTGCAGGGCGACGCATCCACCACATCCGGTATCCCCAGATAATTAACACACACAGCGCAACGCCAAACGCGATGAGCAGCAGCTGATTTGCCAGACCAAACAGGATCCCCATATGGAAATCCACGCCCCAGCGGGTGAGTTTAGCCATCAGCGGGAAATCCCCGAAGAGAGTGCTGTCCAGCACCTTCAGTGAGTGGGGATCCACGGCAACGGCATCAACCTGCGTTGGCCAGCGGCGATCGATTTCCGTCACCGTCCAGGCCTGGTCGACCCTGCTTGCCGGACGGATCTCAACGTTGTTCGCATCAATCCCTGACTGGCGGGCGACCTGCAATACGTTGTCAAAAAGCGACAGTTTGACTGGCATTTCAGGCATCGTCATTCCCCCGTGATGACCACGATGTTCGGCGTGTTCATCCCTCATTTCCGGCGCACCGGAAAGGGTGGTGTTTACCTGCGGCGTCAGCCAGTTCATCTCTGCACGCAGCTTATCGACGTTGCCACCGGCCCATTGTGACCAGGTTAACCCGGTGACTGAGAACAGCAGCATTCCCGCCAGTAACGTCCAGCCTAAGATCACATGCAGGCGGCGACGATTCTGGAAACGATTGTTAATACGGCGCTTCGGTCGGGTGTAGAACCACAGCGCGATCCCGCACAGAGCAGCAACCCACATCCACGAGGCGGCTAACTCGCTATAGAGGCGCCCGATGTTGCCCAGCATCAGCGAGGTATGCAGATAATCGATAGTCTGACGCAGCGGTAAAATCCCGCTGGTGCCGTACACGGTCATATCCCCTCGAATCTCAAGGCTGGTGGGATCAATAAAAATAGCCCGATGCTCGGAGGGACCCAGCGCCGGGTCGGCAAACATCACGCGGGTCGTTTCGCCCTCTTCCAGCCCCGGACGTACAGCATGTAAACGCAGCGCTGAACCCACGGCCTTTTCCGCCACGGCAATTTGTTCAGCAAGAGGCTGCGCCTCACCCACGGCATCCGTGTGGAGTGCATGATGGTACAGCGCCTTTTCAAGCTGCGGCGTGGCGACATACAGCGTTCCGGTCAGCGCTGCGAAGAAGATAAACGGACCGACAAACAGCCCGATATAGAAATGGAGGCGACGCAGCAGGTTTCCCCATGCCGCGCGCGGAGTGCAGGTAGTCATACTTTTCCTTTTTAAGGCAAAAAGTGAGTGATTTTGTTTTAAAGGGAGAAAGCAGACCGACGCGGCGGCGCGCGGGTATCGGGGTAAAGCCAGGGGAAAAAGTGCCAGTGGCTGACCGCCTGACGAGGCGGTTTCACGCGCAGCCGCTGCAACACCACGCTGAGCAGAACGATAAGCGCCAGCATCACGCCCGGCACATGCGCTAACAGCACGCAGTAGCCGCATGCTTCCGCATGGTCAACTGGCATAGAATGCGGCATATCACCATGATGCTCGTCCATCGACATCATGCTCATGTCATGGTGCATACCCGGCATGGCGCTCATGGGATCTTTTTGCAGCGAGACGGAGATCAGCGGCGCCACGACGATCAGCAGGATCGCAAACAGCGCGGTCAATGCCGCTGCGCGTTTCCAGTTACGCTGATGCAGTACGTTATCCACTTACCCTCCACCCAAGAGGCGAACATTGTAAATGATTTATGACGGAAGGGTTAACGCGAGAGGTGCGATGGGATAAAAAAAGGGCCAGCCTTTCGGCCAGCCCTTTCTAACAGGATGTCGCTTAAGCGAATCTTAGTTCAGACGCTCTTTAATACGAGCAGACTTACCAGTACGCTCACGCAGGTAGTACAGTTTAGCTTTACGTACAGCACCACGACGTTTAACAGCAATGCTGTCAACTACCGGAGAGTGAGTCTGGAAGACACGCTCAACGCCTTCGCCGTTGGAAATTTTACGAACAGTGAATGCAGAGTGCAGACCGCGGTTACGAATAGCGATAACCACGCCCTCGAATGCCTGCAGACGTTTTTTGGAACCTTCAACAACCCATACTTTCACTTCCACGGTGTCACCTGGACGGAAGGAAGGTACGTCCTGCTTCATCTGCTCTTGTTCAAGTTGCTTAATAATGTTGCTCATAATTTAATCTCTTATCCTGGGTAAACTGATATTCGGGAGCGTATTACGCATTCCCATCATGTTCATGCTGCTGGTGCGCGTGTTCAGTTTTGAACTCGGCCAGCAACTTTGCTTGCTCTTCAGTCAGAGCCAGGTTTTCCAGAAGTTCAGGTCTTCTAAGCCAGGTTCGGCCCAGCGACTGCTTCAAACGCCAGCGACGTATCTCGGCATGGTTTCCAGACAGTAATACTGCCGGGACTTCCATCCCTTCTAACACTTCAGGACGAGTATAGTGTGGACAGTCCAGCAATCCATCGGCAAACGAATCTTCTGTCGCCGAAGCTTCATGGCCCAGTACACCCGGAATGAACCGGGCAACGGAGTCAATCAGCGTCATTGCTGGTAACTCACCACCGCTGAGAACGTAATCGCCGATAGACCATTCTTCGTCAATCTCGGTTTGAATTACGCGCTCATCTATCCCTTCGTAGCGACCACAGACCAGAATCAGCTTTTGATTCGTCGCCAGTTCGCTCACGCCCGCTTGATCAAGCTTGCGTCCCTGAGGTGACAGATAAATCACCTTCGCGCCTTCACCTGCCGCGGCTTTTGCTGTGTGAATGGCGTCCCGTAAGGGTTGCACCATCATCAACATCCCCGGTCCGCCGCCGTAAGGACGATCGTCCACGGTACGGTGCCGGTCGTGCGTGAAGTCACGAGGACTCCAGCTCTGGATGCTCAGCAGGCCATTCTTTACTGCCCGGCCAGTTACCCCGTAATCGGTAATCGCGCGGAACATTTCAGGAAACAGGCTAATTATGCCAATCCACATAGCGCCGTCTTTTACCGTTTATCCGGAGAATTTAAAAACCAGGATCCCAATCTACTTCAATGGTTTGAGTAGTGAGATCGACTTTCTTGATAACCTGTCCATCGAGGAACGGAACCAACCGCTCCTTGATGCCAAATGCATCTTTCAGGTTTGCCTTAATGACGAGAACGTCATTTGACCCGGTTTCCATCATGTCGATGACTTTCCCCAGGCTGTAGCCTTCAGTGGTCACTACCTGGCAACCCATAAGGTCTTTCCAGTAGTAGTCACCCTCTTCCAGCTGTGGCAACTGCGACGAATCCACGACAATTTCACAATTAGTCAGCGCATTCGCGGCATCACGATCGTCAATGCCTTTCAGCTTGATGATGATGTCCTGATTGTGGTGACGCCAGCTTTCCAGCTCGACCTCTTCCCACTTACCGCCTTTCTGGATAAACCAGGGCTGGTAATTAAAAATGCTATCAGCGTCTTCAGTGGAGGAAAACACTCTGAGCCAACCACGGATACCGTAGCAAGAACCCATTTTTCCCAATACGATCGGTTCAACAGGTGCTTTATTGCTCATCATGACCACCGTGACAGATTAAGCTGCTTTGTTTGCTGCTTTGATCAGCGTAGCAACGCGATCGGAAACAGTAGCGCCCTGGCCAACCCAGTGAGCGATACGATCCAGATCCAGACGGGTTTCTTCTTCTGCGCCAGCGGCCAGTGGGTTGAAGAAACCAACGCGCTCGATGAAGCGACCGTTGCGTGCATTACGGCTGTCAGTCACAACAACCTGGTAGAACGGACGCTTTTTAGCGCCGTGACGAGCTAAACGAATAGTTACCATAACATCCTCTTGTGTGAATAAAACAACCGGGCCCCATCGAGGAACGGAGCCCGGGTGTCATATTAAAAGCCCGAAAATTTTACTCATTTTCGGGCAAAAAGCAATCTCAAAAGCGATTAACGCCCAGGAAAACCGGGAGGCATCATGCCTTTCATGCCGCGCATCATCTTCGCCATGCCGCCTTTCTTCATTTTCTTCATCATGCGCTGCATGTCGTCGAACTGTTTCAGAAGGCGGTTAACGTCCTGCACCTGCATGCCGCAACCGGCTGCGATACGGCGTTTACGGGAACCTTTGATGATTTCTGGCTTCGCGCGCTCTTTCAGCGTCATCGAGTTGATGATGGCCTCCATACGCACCAGCACTTTGTCATCCATCTGGGATTTGACGTTGTCCGGGATCTGGCCCATGCCTGGCAGTTTGCCCATCAGGCTTGCCATGCCGCCCATGTTTTTCATCTGACGCAGCTGCTCAAGGAAGTCGGTCAGATCGAAACCGTCGCCTTTTTTCAGCTTGCTGGCGAGTTTTTCCGCCTGCGCGCGGTCAACCTTGCTTTCAATATCTTCGATCAGCGACAGCACGTCGCCCATGCCGAGGATACGGGAGGCAATACGATCCGGATGGAACGGCTCCAGCGCTTCGGTTTTCTCGCCCACGCCGAGGAACTTGATTGGCTTACCGGTGATATGACGAATAGAGAGCGCCGCACCGCCGCGGGCATCGCCGTCGACTTTGGTCAGCACCACGCCGGTTAACGGCAGGGCTTCGTTAAACGCTTTTGCGGTGTTCGCCGCATCCTGACCGGTCATGGCGTCAACAACAAACAGGGTCTCTACCGGATTGATAGAGGCATGCACCTGCTTGATTTCGTCCATCATCGCTTCGTCAACGTGCAGACGACCGGCGGTATCCACCAGCAGCACGTCGTAGAATTTCAGCTTCGCCTCTTTCAGCGCCGCGTTAACGATATCGACAGGCTTCTGCGCCACGTCGGACGGGAAGAAGTCTACGCCAACCTGCTCGGCCAACGTTTCCAGCTGTTTGATCGCCGCCGGGCGATACACGTCCGCCGACACCACCAGCACCTTTTTCTTGTGCTTTTCGCGCAGGAATTTCCCCAGCTTACCGACGCTGGTAGTTTTACCCGCACCTTGCAGACCCGCCATCAGCACGACGGCCGGCGGCTGAGCCGCCAGGTTTAGCACCTGGTTCTCTTCGCCCATCGCCGAAACCAGCTCGTTACGGACGATTTTGACGAACTCCTGACCCGGAGTCAGGCTCTTGTTCACTTCATGGCCAACCGCTTTCTCTTTCACGCGGTTGATAAAATCACGCACGACCGGCAACGCGACGTCTGCTTCCAGCAGCGCCATGCGCACTTCGCGCAGCGTTTCCTTGATGTTCTCTTCGGTGAGGCGTCCACGGCCGCTGATGTTGCGCAGCGTGCGCGACAAACGATCGGTTAAATTATCAAACATTGTCTCTCGCCTGGGGTAGAAACGTTAGGTCGCCTGGGCGACACATACACAGAATTTTGCCGGAGTATAACATGAAGGCGCCTTTGTTGTTATGCAACGGTTGGAGCAGGCGTCACGTAACGTTATACTGCTTCTCTTTCTTATTAAGACAACTGTCGACGCCTATATGCCTGTTTTCGCACTGATCGCCCTTGTTGCCTACTCTGTCAGCCTCGCGCTGATCATTCCTGGCCTGCTGCAAAAAAACAGCGGCTGGCGGCGCATGGCTATTCTTTCGGCAGTGATCGCACTGATTAGCCATGCGTTTGCGCTGGAATCACGCATCATTCCCGGCGACGGCAGCGTGCAAAATCTGAGCGTACTGAACGTCGGCTCGCTGGTCAGCCTGATGATCTGTACGGTCATGACCATTGTCGCGTCTAAAAACCGTGGCTGGCTGCTGCTGCCGATAGTCTACGCCTTTGCGCTGATCAACCTGGCGTTAGCCACGTTCATGCCCAATGAGTTTATTACTCACCTGGAAGCCACGCCGGGGATGCTGGTGCATATTGGCCTGTCGCTGTTCTCCTACGCGACGCTGATCATCGCCGCCCTTTACGCCATGCAACTCGCCTGGATTGACTACCAGCTGAAAAATAAAAAGCTGGCGTTTAACCACGAAATGCCGCCGCTGATGGTGATTGAGCGTAAGATGTTCCACATCACCCAGGTCGGTGTGGTTCTGCTGACGCTGACGCTGTGCACGGGCTTGTTTTATATGAAGAACCTGTTCAGCGTGGAGAATATCGATAAAGCGGTCCTCTCCATCATCGCGTGGTTTGTCTATATTGTCCTGTTATGGGGCCATTATCATGAAGGCTGGCGCGGTCGTCGCGTGGTCTGGTTCAACGTAGCGGGTGCGGGCATTCTCACGCTTGCCTATTTTGGTAGCCGCTTCATACAGCAATTTGCTGGCTAAGTAACAAAAGGAGTTCCCCCTGGAACACATCTCTACCACCACGCTGATCGTCATTCTGGTCATCATGGTGGTCATCTCCGCTTATTTCTCTGGCTCTGAAACCGGCATGATGACGCTGAACCGCTACCGGTTACGCCATCGCGCCAAGCAGGGTAACCGTGCCGCGCGTCGTGTCGAAAAGCTTCTGCGTAAGCCGGACCGGCTGATTAGCCTGGTGCTTATCGGTAACAACCTGGTCAATATTCTCGCCTCTGCACTGGGCACCATCGTCGGGATGCGTCTGTACGGCAACGCAGGCGTGGCGATTGCCACAGGTGTGCTCACGTTTGTGGTGCTGGTGTTTGCGGAAGTGCTGCCCAAAACCATCGCCGCGCTTTACCCGGAAAAAGTCGCCTACCCGAGCAGCTTCCTGTTAGCACCGCTGCTTATTCTGATGATGCCGCTGGTCTGGCTGCTGAATATGGTGACACGGGTGCTGATGCGCATGGTGGGTATAAAGGCAGACGTCACCATTAGTAGCGCGCTCAGCAAAGACGAACTGCGTACCATCGTGAATGAATCCCGCTCGCAGATCTCCCGCCGCAATCAGGACATGCTCCTGTCGGTGCTGGATCTGGAAAAGGTCAGCGTTGACGACATCATGGTGCCGCGCAATGAAATCGTCGGGATTGATATCAACGACGACTGGAAGGCCATTGTCCGCCAGCTGACACACTCCCCGCACGGGCGTATCGTCCTCTATCGCGATTCCCTCGACGATGCCATCAGCATGCTGCGCGTGCGCGAGGCCTATCGTCTGATGACTGAGAAAAACGAGTTCACCAAAGAGGTAATGCTGCGCGCCGCCGACGAAATTTACTACGTGCCGGAAGGCACCCCACTCAGCACGCAACTGGTGAAGTTCCAGCGAAACAAGAAGAAAGTCGGCCTGGTGGTGGATGAATACGGCGACATACAGGGGCTGGTGACGGTCGAAGATATTCTGGAAGAGATTGTTGGGGACTTTACCACGTCGATGTCGCCTTCCCTTGCGGAAGAAGTCACCCCGCAAAACGACGGGTCAGTGCTTATCGACGGCAGCGCCAACATTCGTGAAATCAATAAAGCGTTCAACTGGCATTTGCCGGAAGACGAAGCGCGGACGATGAACGGTATGATCCTGGAAGCGCTGGAAGAGATCCCGGCGGCAGGCACGCGCGTGCGTATTGAACAGTATGATATTGATATTCTGGACGTTCAGGACAACATGATTAAGCAGGTGAAGGTCCTGCCCGTTAAACCTTTACGCGAAAGTATCGCCGAGTAATGTTGTAGGCCGGGTAAGGCGAAGCCGCCACCCGGCACTACGGGTCGGCAAATTACGCTTTCGCTTTCGCCACGGTCACCATCGCAGCGCGAATAGTACGACCGTTCAGGGTATACCCTTTCTGCATCACGCCCAGCACGTTACCCGCGGCAACGTCTTCGGATTCCACCATCGCAATGGCCTGGTGAACGTTTGGATCCAGCGGTACATCCGTATCGGCAATCACTTCAACACCGAACTTACGCACCACATCCAGCATGGATTTCAGCGTCAGCTCAATGCCTTCAATCATCGCCGCGTTATCCGGGTTAGCTTTATCCGCCACTTCCAGCGCGCGATCCAGGCTGTCGATCACCGGAAGCAGTTCGTTGACGAATTTCTCCAGCGCAAATTTGTGCGCCTTTTCAACGTCCAGCTCGGTACGACGGCGCAGGTTTTCCATTTCCGCTTTGATACGCAGTACGCCATCGCGTTCGCGATTCTGCGCTTCTACCAACTGAGCTTCCAGGTTGGCAATTTTTTCATCGCGCGGGTCCACCTGCTCAGCAGACGTGTCTGGCTCTACTGCCTCAACTTCATCGTGCTGTTCCGTGATAATTTCTTCAGGGGCTTGCCCCTCAGGCGTTTTCTGTTCTTTACTACTCATGAATTTCTCCGCGTTTTTCTGCATTCATCTCGCTAACTTCGCTTATTATGGGGATCAGTTTCCTGGATTCAAGGGAACAAGGCAGATTGTCATCATTCATCAGGCACAAGGACCTCCAGAAAATGAATAATCATTTCAGGTGTATTGGGATCGTCGGCCATCCGCGTCACCCTACCGCATTGACGACACATGAAATGTTGTATCGCTGGCTGTGTGGTAAAGGCTATGAAGTGATGGTCGAGCAGCAGATCGCCCAGGAGTTGCAGCTTAAAAGCGTCAGAACCGGCACGCTGGCGGAAATTGGCCAGCAGGCGGATCTCGCCGTGGTGGTCGGTGGCGACGGCAATATGCTGGGCGCGGCGCGAACGCTGGCTCGCTATGATATTAAGGTTATTGGTATTAACCGTGGCAATCTCGGTTTCCTGACCGACCTCGACCCGGACAATGCGCAGCAGCAGCTGGCGGACGTGCTGGAAGGCCACTATATCAGTGAAAAACGGTTTTTACTGGAAGCCCAGGTGTGTCAGCAAGACTGCCAGAAGCGCATCAGCACCGCCATTAACGAGGTGGTTCTCCATCCCGGTAAAGTGGCGCACATGATCGAGTTCGAAGTCTATATCGACGAAATATTCGCTTTCTCGCAGCGTTCTGACGGGCTGATTATTTCAACCCCGACGGGGTCAACTGCCTACTCGCTTTCAGCCGGAGGCCCAATCCTGACGCCATCGCTGGATGCCATTACCCTTGTGCCGATGTTCCCGCATACGCTCTCGGCGCGTCCGCTGGTGATCAACGGCGACAGCACCATCCGCCTGCGTTTTTCCCATCGCCGTAACGACCTGGAGATCAGCTGCGACAGTCAGATTGCGCTCCCCATTCAGGAAGGTGAAGATGTCCTCATTCGCCGCTGCGATTACCATCTGAACCTGATTCACCCGAAAGATTACAGCTATTTCAACACATTAAGCTCCAAGCTCGGCTGGTCAAAAAAATTGTTCTGATTTTGCATCCAGCACTTTACTGTATATAAAACCAGTTTATACTGTATACAAACACAGTTATGGTTTTTCATACAGGAAAACAATTATGCTGGCACAACTGACCATCAGCAACTTTGCCATTGTTCGTGAGCTTGAGATCGACTTCCATAGCGGAATGACGGCGATTACCGGAGAAACCGGTGCAGGTAAATCCATTGCCATTGATGCCCTCGGCTTGTGCCTCGGCGGTCGTGCTGAGGGGGATATGGTGCGCACAGGCGCCGCCCGTGCCGATCTCTGCGCCCGCTTCTCGTTGAAAGACACACCTGCCGCCCTGCGCTGGCTGGAAGCGAACCAGCTCGAAGACGGACGTGAGTGTTTACTTCGCCGCGTCATCAGCAGCGATGGCCGCTCCCGCGGTTTTATCAATGGTACAGCGGTTCCCCTTTCCCAGCTTCGCGAGCTGGGCCAGCTGCTCATCCAGATCCATGGTCAGCATGCGCACCAGCAGTTAATCAAACCCGAACAACAGAAAGCCCTGCTTGATGGCTACGCAGGTGAGTACGCGCTTACTCAACTCATGGCGGAGCACTATCGTCAGTGGCATCAAAGCTGCCGCGAACTTGCGCAGCATCAGCAGCAAAGCCAGGAGCGTACCGCGCGCGCCGAGCTGCTGGAATATCAGCTGAAAGAGCTGAACGAATTTAACCCGCAGGCGGGTGAATTTGAGCAAATCGACGAAGAGTACAAGCGTCTGGCCAACAGCGGTCAGCTGCTTTCCACCAGCCAGACTGCCCTTAACATGCTGGCGGATGGCGAAGACGTGAATTTGCAGAGCCAGCTGTATAACGTGCGTCAGCTTGTGACCGAACTGACCGGCATGGACAATAAGCTTTCTGGCGTACTGGAAATGCTGGAAGAGGCCGCGATTCAGATTTCAGAAGCCGGGGATGAGCTGCGCCACTATTGTGAACGTCTGGATCTCGACCCGAACCGTCTGTTCGAACTTGAGCAACGCATCTCCCGTCAGATTTCACTGGCGCGTAAGCATCACGTAACCCCGGAAGAGCTGCCGAATTACTATCAGTCTCTGCTGGAGGAACAGCAGCAGCTGGACGATCAGGCCGATTCCCTTGAAACCTTGTCTCTGGCGGTCAATCTGCATCATCAGCAGGCGCTGGAAACGGCGAAACGGCTGCATGACGTGCGGCAACACTATGCGCTGGAGCTTAGCCAGCACATTACCGACAGTATGCATACGCTGGCGATGCCGCATGGGGTGTTCACCATAGATGTTCGCTTTGAAGAGAATCACCTGACGGCGGAAGGCGCAGATCGCGTAGAATTCCGCGTCACCACCAACCCGGGCCAGCCTTTGCAGGCGATTTCGAAAGTGGCTTCCGGCGGTGAACTGTCGCGTATCGCCCTGGCCATTCAGGTGATTACCGCCCGTAAAATGGAAACCCCGGCGTTGATTTTCGATGAAGTGGATGTGGGTATCAGCGGCCCGACCGCGGCCGTTGTCGGCAAACTGCTGCGTCAGTTAGGTGAATCGACGCAGGTCATGTGTGTGACTCACCTGCCGCAGGTCGCCGGTTGTGGTCATCACCACTTTATCGTCAGCAAGGAAACCGATGGCGAAATGACGGAAACGCACATGAAGCCGCTGGATAAACGCTCACGCTTGCAGGAGCTGGCACGCCTGCTCGGCGGCAGTGAAGTCACCCGCAATACGCTTGCGAATGCGAAAGAACTGCTGGCGGCATAAACTTTTTCGGGATCTCAGGGTCATACAGAACAACAAAAACGCCGCCAGACCGGTTTCAAAGTGGGGCAAGGTCTATTATCATCGGCATATTACATATGAGCCGCGTACTGCTCGGGCCCGAAAAGGAATCAAATCACTATGCGCTGTAAAACGCTGACCGCTGCCGCAGCGGTTCTTCTGATGTTGACCGCAGGCTGTTCCACTCTGGAGAAAGTGGTTTACCGTCCTGACATCAACCAGGGGAACTACCTTACCCCCAACGATGTGTCCAAAATCCGCGTGGGTATGACACAACAGCAGGTCGCTTATGCCCTGGGAACCCCGATGATGTCCGATCCGTTCGGCACAAACACCTGGTTCTATGTATTCCGCCAGCAGCCTGGTCATGAAGATGTGACCCAGCAAACCCTGACGCTGACCTTCAGCAGTGCCGGCGTGCTGACCAACATCGACAACAAGCCTGCCCTGACCAAATAATCAGGCGTCAGCAACGCAAAAAGGTGCTCATTGAGCACCTTTTTTGTATCTGAATTCTTACGCAGAATCGTAGCCCCGGTAAGCGAAGCGCCACCGGGGGAGAAAGCGCTACTTACCCGATTTCTCCGCTCGCTGACGGCGCAGCTCTTTCGGATCAGCAATCAGCGGGCGATAAATCTCAACCCGATCGCCATCCTTCAGCGCATCAGCAAGCTTAACCGGACGGCTATAAATGCCGACTTTATTCTTCGCCAGGTCAATATCACGGCGAAGTTCAAGGATGCCGGAGGCCCGGATAGCCGCCTCAACGGTGACGCCCTCTTCAAGCGTCACGCGCTGCAAATACTGCTTCTCCGGCAGCGCATACACCACCTCAACAGCAATCTTATGCGACACTGTAAACCTCTTTGGCGCGCGTGGTGAACGCCTGAACCATATTCGAGGCCAGCTCTTTAAAGATACGGCCAAACGCTAGTTCGATCAGCTTATTGGTAAATTCAAAATCCAGATGAAACTCAATGCGGCAGGCGTCAGCGCTCAGCGGCGTAAACTTCCACCCCCCCATCAGTTTTTTAAACGGACCATCCACCAGATGCATCAAAATACTCTGATTGCTCGTCAGGGTATTGCGCGTGGTGAACGTTTTGCTGATCCCCGCTTTGGAGACATCCACGGCCGCAGTCATCTGCGTCGGGCCGGATTCCAGCACCCGGCTACCGGTGCATCCCGGAATAAATTCCGGATAGGACTGAACGTCGTTCACTAACTGATACATTTGTTCCGCGCTGTAGGGAACAAGCGCGGTACGGCTAATCTGAGGCATAGCATTTTCCATGGTCACACAACAGACAAATAATAACATTTATCACCTGTTAAAAAAACGCTAAGCCTTATCTCGTGCTAAGATAGCGCGTTAGACCTCACAAGACGCAATGAGGTGACTTTTTAAAATCAGATTACCGACGGCTTTACGACACTTATGACGAAGAAAAAAGCACATAAACCTGGTTCGGCGACCATTGCGCTTAACAAGCGTGCTCGCCACGAGTATTTCATCGAAGAAGAATTCGAGGCCGGCCTTGCGTTGCAGGGCTGGGAAGTAAAATCGCTGCGTGCCGGGAAAGCCAATATCGGCGACAGCTACGTGATCCTGAAAGACGGTGAGGCCTTCCTGTTCGGCGCGAACTTTACGCCGCTGACCGTCGCCTCTTCACATTACGTCTGCGATCCTACCCGCACCCGTAAGCTGCTGCTGAACAAGCGCGAACTGGAATCCCTCTACGGACGCATCAACCGCGAAGGCTTCACCGTGGTGGCGCTCTCTTTGTACTGGAAAAACGCCTGGTGCAAAGTGAAAATCGGCGTGGCGAAAGGTAAGAAACAGCACGACAAACGTACTGACCTGAAAGCACGCGAGTGGCAGCTCGACAAAGCACGTATCATGAAAAACGCAGGACGTTGATTCTGCGCACTTATTGTACTATTCAATAAGTTAGCGTTTCGGGCTGGTGTCGAGGAAGTAAAATCTGGTATACTGAGTTCAACACTATTGGGGCTGATTCTGGATTCGACGGGATTTGCGAAACCCAAGGTGCATGCCGAGGGGCGGTTTGCCTCGTTAAAAGCCGCAAAAAAATAGTCGCAAACGACGAAAACTACGCTTTAGCAGCTTAATAACCTGCTAAGAGCCCTCTCTCCCTAGCTTCCGCTCTTAAGACGGGGATCAAAGAGAGGTCAAACCCAAAAGAGATCGCGTGGAAACCCTGCCTGGGGTTGAAGCGTTAAAACTAATCAGGCTAGTTCGTCAGTGGCGTGTTTGTCCGCAGCTGGCGTGCGAATGTAAAGACAAACTAAGCATGTAGTACCGAGGATGTAGAAATTTCGGACGCGGGTTCAACTCCCGCCAGCTCCACCAAAATGTTCCATCGGTGATTACCAGAGTCATCCGATGAAGTCCTGAAAGCCCGCACGGCGCAAGCCCTGCGGGCTTTTTTGTGTCTGGCGTTGTCCGAGAACATCCGGTTAAATCCAGAGAAAATAGGTACACGTTTAGGTACACGCTATACTGTGGTCCATTAAACGTGTACCAATTATGGAAGGGATCCAGACATGGCGCGCATTACACGCCCCCTCACTAACAACGAAATCCTCAAAGCAAAACCCCGCGAAAAAGACTTCACCCTGCATGATGGTGATGGCCTGTTCTTACTCGTAAAAACCTCCGGCAAAAAACTCTGGCGCTTCCGTTATCAACGACCGGGAAGCAGCAGCCGCACAAATTTGAGTCTCGGCTCATACCCTGCCTTTACACTCGCAGCAGCTCGTCAGATACGCGACCAGCACTTAACCATGCTCGCGCTAGATATGGATCCACAACAGCAACAAGAGCATGCATCAGAAAAGCGTCAGATAGAGCTGGATAGCATTTTCTCAACTGTGGCCACCAACTGGTTCAAAATGAAGAGCAAAAGCGTCACCGAAGACTATGCAAAAGATATTTGGCGATCTTTAGACAAGGACGTTTTCCCTGCAATAGGCACGATACCTGTTCAGGAGATTAAGGCCAGAACAATTGTTGAAGCATTAGAGCCAATCAAAGCGCGTGGTGCTCTGGAGACTGTTCGTCGTCTGGTACAGCGTATTAATGAGATTATGATTTACGCGGTAAATACCGGCTTGATTGACGCAAACCCAACCTCAGGAGTTGGAATGGCTTTTGAGAGGCCTAAAAAGCAAAATATGCCTACGCTTAGACCAGAAGAATTACCAAGTCTGATGCGTTCTTTGGTTATGTCAAATCTGTCTGTTCCTACTCGCTGTCTAATTGAGTGGCAACTCCTAACCCTTGTACGCCCTTCTGAAGCCTCCGGTACCAGGTGGGAAGAGATCGATCTCGACTCAAAACTCTGGACAATCCCCGCCGAAAGGATGAAAGCGAAGCGTGAACATTTAATTCCTCTATCTCCTCAGGCGCTTTATATTCTTGAGATCATGGCACCCATCAGTAAGCACCGTGATCATGTTTTTCCAAGTAGAAATGACCCTAAGAAAGCTATGAATAGCCAGACGGCTAATGCTGCACTAAAAAGAGTTGGCTGGAATGGGAAGCTAGTTGCTCATGGCTTACGCTCGATAGCTAGCACGACGCTTAATGAAGAAGGATTTAATCCAGACGTCATTGAAGCAGCACTAGCTCATTCTGATAAGAATGAGGTACGAAGAGCATACAACCGCTCTGTCTATTTGCAACAAAGAGTAGAGCTGATGCTGTGGTGGGGGAATTTTGTAGAAAATAAAAGGGGTTGAAGCAACCTCATCCCTTAGTGTGTGCATTTCTGCTCTTGAGCGTCATAAGGTAGGCCAGGTTACATGCAACTTACCTACCGTAATCAGCCCTAGTATATCGAAAAATCGTGTAGGGCATATTGGTTGCTTCAACAACAAATTAGCAATTCAATAGGCTTTTTTCAATTGTTTTTTTTCTAAGAAATTCAAAAGATCGACATTACTCCAGTCCACAAACCAAGGATTCGCTACAGAATAACTGATAAAACTATCTATTTTTTCATTGTTAGGAGTAGCTTCTTGCAATTCTTTTAAAGTTGATTTCAACCATATTTTTTTCCATTTTAAATCAATATAAGGGCAAGACATAACATCCAAAAAGAGCATTGCCTTTTCACTATAATCCAAAATACTATCACTTGACATTAACTTGGAGTTAATAATATCAATAATTTTATTTTTAAGTGTATTATAAACTTTCTTATCCTTTACGATATATAGACAGGACACTATATCAAAATAAGAATCAACTTCACTAAAAATGTTCTCAATCAACTGTTTTGATAAATATCGTTCTTGATCTAGCTCACCTATAACATACATAATATTATATGCCTCAAGACTAATTAGATTATCTATGGCTACTTTGCTAGTATTAGCAGATTTAAGAAAGTCTTCAATTTCAAAATAAACATATGATGCTATAAGCTCACTGTATGATGGTACTTTAGCCTTAAAATATCTGAGAGCCACGATAAGTATTGAAGCCAATTTATATGATGAACTAACAGACGGAGCAACTCTGAAAAAGAACAATGAAATATGGAGCAAAACATACATTGCATTGTATATATCTTTATCTTCGACTTGATTAACTGAAGAAGTTAATCTTTTAATTCTTTCAAAAATCGCCGACACAATATAAGAAGCAACCTCACCATATCCCGCATTATTTTCAGCACATATTATTTTCACCTCATCTATAAATTTGTTAGCTAACTTCCTATTGTTATATATTGGCTTTGCGATTAATTTCATTTCATCATCATAACCAAGAAAAGATTCAATAAATAAATTCATTCTTTGATTGACGTGATGTATAATTTGCGTTTTTGCTGTGATAAAAGGTCGAGTGTTTTTTGTTACTTTACCCAAATTTATATGCATGTTATATTCATTCAGTTTATCAGTGTAAATCTTATATATAATTTCGGCATTAGTTTCATTTTTAGCAAAAATAAAAACATCATCAACATAACGGCGAATATCATAATCGATACCCTTACGTATCGATGGCTCGATATTATTTAATTTAAACTGAACATTTAAATCTATTTTTTGAAATATAACCTCAGCGAATATTCGACTAATTTCTGGACCGATAATTACACCATGGGTTTCGTTAAAGTTGCAACGTTGCATTAATTTATCAAAAGCATCACCAAAGTTTAATGATTTATTAGCTAACATCCCTTTAATGAAAGTCTTGGTTTTTGCAGCCCAAGAAATTGAATGAGTATAGATACTGTCGAAACATTTTGAAACATCTAATGTATATAGCGTATTATATTTACGCTCAAGGTCAATAAACTCATTAGACATAAAGAACTTATACAGGCGATCATATCCGTGATAGCCAAAATATGAAGAAGCATGCCGAGTTAATAGTTCATTTTTGTCGGTATCAACAGGCCCTCTCTTATATAAATTCTTGTCTTCCAATAAGTTCTTATAATAATATGTACTTGCAACCTTCACCGGTCGCCGAATAGAAAAATCACTACGGGAACAAAAATTGATCATCATTTGATTAAAATGGAGATAAAAATCCCGCATTTCAATCTGAGATATGGGGTGTGGAAAGGCTAAACGTCGAAACTCCGTCTCATTTTTATTAATTTTAAAAACATAGGGAATCGTATACCTACCTTTCTTCTTTTCCCCTAGAATTATTCTTTGAATCAATACCTTAGCAGTATCATTGGCCGTTGTATATTTAACTACATTGTTATAAAAACCATCATTGGACACTATTATAGGCGTTTCATAGGGTATGGTTTCAGTAACTAAAACCCTATTAAAATCTTTTTTATTAACTCTTACTTCCTTTTTTTTAGACATATTTCCAACACCTTTGAATTTTCATCATTTTTGAAGCTGAATAATGAAAAAAATGACGTTTCTCATGGCCTCTAACAAAACTAATCTTAAGTAATCGATATTTTTTGCATTGGTTTAAGTTCGCATGAAAATCAAAGAAAACCTTACCACTAGATGATAATACAGCCTTTCTTAAAAACACATCAAGTTCAGCAAGGCGCTTAGAAGATTTAGCATCAATAAGAGGATAATTAAAATGAATGCCCGACAACCGTTTTAATACTCTATCTGAATCTAAAACACTAAAGTTTGTGGACAGGAATTTTAGTCTTTCACATAGCAACTCAAAATCATTGGTTTTATTAAAATCAACAATCGAATAAATCACTCTACTTTTTACTTTATTAGCCTTTGCATGTGCAAGATCAATTTCAATTACCCTATAGAATCCTCTTATATTGCACTCTTCAATTTTATCTCCCACGCTAAAATCGTACCCTAAATATTCAAAGGATAACAATTTTTTGGAGGGTGCACGGTTTGTTTTTTTGGAAGATTTTGGAATTAAATCGCTAATATAATATTTCTTCCCTTCATTAAAACGCAATCCATTTGGAAGGTTTGATTTTACATTCTCAATAAAAGCATCACTATCTTCGTAACCACTAGTGACAATAACTATATCATCTACATACCTAGCATAATAAAAAACAGAGTGGTTATCTTTCACTTGATTATCGAAATCATACATTAGTAACTCTGCCAAGTATGCACTGATTGACAATCCTCTTGGTATTCCTTGCCCACCATTCAGATAGAATGAATAAAGAAATTCCTTTAGAACCTGCTTTGTTTTAAGCTCTAACCGCTCCAATCCATCTATTTTATTAAATATATAGTTTTTATCGAAAGATTCATAAAATGAAAATATATCCAATCTGTATATTTTATACTGTGAACACTCTGATAAAAAAACCTTTAATGTATCAACAATCTTTGTTCGAGAAGGTAATCTTAATTGATATAGCTTAGATAAATTTTTTTTAATTTTCCTCAAGACCAATACATCAGCTAACTCATCGGCCCAATATACTGTTTTCCCTCTTAAAACGGATGAGCGTAAATTATAACCCAAGAACCCATCCTTATATCTTTCGATAGCCGAGTTAATAGTCTTTTCTCGAACACTGTCTAGACTTAATGCTCTATTTTTATGGAAATCCTCAGGTTTGAAACATCGTGAGAGTGTGCGCGGATTGAAAGACTGATCATACATACAATCGTCCTGACTTAAGTTTATATTATCTTAATATTGCCTCCGTGAAGAATTCCTTTCAAGCCTTTTGGCGCGCAATGCTCTCCCCGCCACGCCTGCCCGCTTAAGGGGGCGCTTTTAATGCAGGCGCATGACCGGCCTCAGAGCGCGCCAGTGCTGGCGCTGGCGGGGAATTCAGTGTCGGTAAAACGCATGCAAAACCATGCACCTATGCATGCATGGCTCTTATAAGTAAAAATGGCGGGATTTTCGGGGATTTTTAAGCGGACTACTGCACGGCCAGTTCTGCACGGCGGCGTGTGTAATTCAGGTTCTGTGCGGGTGTGAATTTTTCACGACTATCATCGCGCGAAGCCGCGTCAGGCCTGAATCCGATGACCGTTAAAATGTCATTATCCTGCGCCGAATAATTTATGTAGCGTCAGTGTGGTCACGTATGTTTCTCCTGATAACTGGCCGTGCTTACGCACCGGCACGGTTAACGGTGGCCGCCGGTGCGGGTGCAGGGATGACCGGCTCTGTTGCCGGTGAACGAATAACCCCGTCGATGGATTCAAGCGTGCGGAACGTGGCCGAGCACTCTATGTTCATGCACTGGTGATAGCGCTGTTTGACGTTATCGGACAGATACCGACTGGTGCGGGAATGCGCGCTGGTTTTGCAGAACGGCCAGTGAAACATGCTTACTCCTCCGCTTTTGTCTCGCCATTTTCAGCCAGCTTTCTGGCAAGCATCATCCTCTTCGCAGGGCTGCGTAACAGCTCCGTATCAACGTCAGTAATCTGCGGCCGGTGCATACCCGTCACGGACAATACCGGCTCCTGATTCATATCGAAGCTGCCCTGACGACTTAGCGCATCGGCAGCTCGTCGATGGCCGCGGACTGCGGCGCGCTCTCCCCCTTCATTTCGAGAGCGCGAATGCGCAGCAGGAAAGCGCGAAAAGCGCGATCGAAAACACCGGAATCATCGGAATACGCATATGAAGGCTAACGGATACAGAAAGGTGCTCAGCCTGAAAATGTTCGGGCAGGGGCTGCCCATGATGCTGAAAGAGTACGGCCTGAATCATGAGAAGCGGAACATAAAGCAGGAGATACAGACCAACCCGTCACTGAAAGAAGAAAGCTACGACGACTGGCTGCCGACATGCGACGAGCCCGCAGCGACATAACCAACCTCAACCAGCAACAGCCGTCTTTTTATCTCAGCTGAATATGATGAGTTCAAATAAATAAGAAAAGCCAGTAATTTACTCTTATCAACCGAAGAAAGTTTTGGCTATTATCGAGTCAGGATATGGAGGGATGGGATACTGTTATGGAAGAAGGTGGAATGGTCGTTGTTATGTCACCGGTACAGCTGGCGGCGGTGCTTTCAGATAAAAGCATTACAGAGGCGGAAACGCTGAGTAACCGACTGTTGGGGGGACTTGGCGTTTTACTCGGAGCGGTAGAAATGGCCGGTGCCACGGCACTATGTATCGCGCCAGAACCAACAGGACTAACGAAAGCGGGATGTGTGGTTGTTGGTGCACATAGTCTTGACGCTGTTCAAAGCGCAGCCAGACAGCTAATAACCGGTCGTGATACGCGCTCAGCCACCTGGCAAATTGCTGTAAGCGCGGCAAGAGAACTTGGTGCCGATGAAGACACCGCCCTCAATATCGGCATGACAGTTGATATAGCCGTTCCGCTTGGATTTGCAGCTGCTATTGGTGCCGTCCGTGTAGCTGCAATTAAAGCTGGTCGCATCAAATTGATCCAGCATGAATCAGTTACGGGTCTTAAACCCGGCGGCCATACACTCGCAAATCATGTCGGAAAAACTGACAGTGAGTTACTTGCCCGATTCGAGAAAAATAAGCGACTTGTTATGTCTTCAACGTTTAAAGACTTAAATGTTGCTGAAAATGTTATTTCGAGGGCGGTCTATCTTAACCGGGCAAATATCAAATCGTTACTCGGAGGTGGTAAAATTGGTGGACGCCTTACCATCAATTATTCTGCCGGTCAGGAGGTTGGGTATGGATTCACGCGAGGCAGCACACAGCGCATCAGCATGCGTGGAGTGAGGATTGTTATCGAATTGCAAGAGTATAACGGAAAACCTTACTATATCCTTACAGCATTCCCGACCCCATAGGACAGGTGGATTATGCAAAGTTTCTATCATCTTGATCAGCTGATTCAGGGTTATTTCAATCAGGATCATGACCTCATAAATGAGGGAGAGGATACTATTGAAGGCACTGTTGAACTCTATAAAAAAACAGCTCCCGACTGGATGTTAAAAGAGTTAGCCGAAGAGGTCGATTCTTTCCTTGTGCTTTACGGAGACAGGCTGGATGAGGAGTTCAAAAGCCGGTATGGATTTGATTTTTCACCTGAGTTGTGGGATTCAACCCCATTCAATTTCCTGACGACTGTGCGCAAACTTGCCCTTTCTTCGAAGTAGCTACAGGCAGACAAACCCGCAGCGACTTAACCGACCTCAGATCGGCAACAGCCGGTCTTTTTCTTTCTAAACATAGCTAAGGGTGAACAGAGTGAACAGTTAAATGCGAAAAACCTTTTTCTTGATGTGATCCATTCAAAAAACAGGTTTCTTCACCGGTCCCGGCCTGACAGCACCACACTGTAAAAGTACGTTTTCTCCCCCCTTCCCATAAAGCACGTAAACCATTGATATAAAACATTTAATACCTCATATATTTCCGTTTCCTTTTGTTTTGTCGAACGATCTGTGAACAACACCAAAACATTAACAACAAGGAAACAATAATATAACTACAGAGGTGACCTTATGCTCAATAAAGAACGGCATTATGCAATTTTGACCTGGCTTAACAGGTACGAACGGGCGACGGTGAATCAGCTTGCGAAAGTTTTTAACGTCACCAGGGAAACGATTCGCAGCGACCTGAACTTATTAGCGCAGGAAGGCGGCATTGAGCGATGCCACGGTGGGGCAATTATCAAACGCCGTATTTTTCATACCCAATCAGTCAATAATTTAGATAGCAATATCATTCATTTTTTTGACTCCGCGCAGTCAAGAAAAACGATCAAATCCCGACATAAAGGGCGAAAGATGAAAGGTAAAGTCTGTATTCTGGGTTCATTCAACGTTGATATTATTGCTAATGTCGATCGTTTCCCGCAAAGCGGAGAATCTATTTTTTCCGAAAATACCATTATTGGACCCGGCGGCAAAGGCGCCAATCAGGCGCTGGCCGTAAGCAAATGCAATGTTAAAACCCATTTTGTCGGTAAGGTGGGTAACGATCAGTTTAGTCAGATGGCCTTTGAACATCTTTCATCTTCTGCTATCGACAGCTTCACGCTTTATCAGGATAAAGATCAGAAAACCGGCACCGCGCTTATTTATGTTTGTCAAAGTGATGGTGAAAATATGATTGCCATCAGCCCTGGGGCCAATCGGTCCATTACAGCCGATGAAGTTGAAGCGATTACCCCTGAAGTGAAAAACGCAGATATTTTTTTAACCCAGCTGGAAAATAATCTACCCGCTACCTTTCGGGCCATTGAAATTGCCCGCCGTAACGGGATTAAGGTGGTTTTGAACCCTGCCCCCTGGTCATCTGATGTGGTTAGCTGCCTGAAGAACGTGGACTTTCTGACCCCAAACGAGACTGAGGCCTCATTGCTGTCCGGCATTCATATCGTGGACCTTGCCAGCGCGAAGGAAGCCGCCAGAGCCATTAAAGCGAAAGGGGTAGGACACGTCATCATCACCATGGGAGCGAAAGGCGCGCTTATTTATGACGGTGAGCAATTTATTCATATCCCGGCGCTGAAAGCCGTATGTGTGGATACCACCGGTGCTGGCGATGCCTTCAACGGCGCATTCGCCGCCGCGATGGCGAAAGGGGAATCCATTATTCAGGCAGCAAAATTTGCCTGTGCTTTCGCCTCTTTGGCCGTCGAAAAAGAAGGCGCATCAAATATGCCCGAATATAAAGATGTCCTGACCCGCCTCGCGCAATATAACGATAAAAAAATTCTCACCGAGAAAATTTAACGCACGCATATTTCTGCAAACACAGATTATATTCACGACAACCATTTCAGTAATGGGAGTATGTCCGATGAAAGCCCTGACAGAATCTAAACCCGGCGGCGCGATACCGCAGGTAAATAACATGCCTCACCAGCAAACACTATCCCGCATGGCACGTTGCCGCCAGACGTTACGCCGGTGGTGGCCGTTCTACGTGATGGCCCTGCCTGGAGTTATCTATTTTTTTATCTGGCACTATTTACCCATTTGGGAAACCAAAATTGCGTTTGAGCAGTACCGTATTATCCCGCCGAATATCTGGGTCGGGATGCAGTATTTTGCCACGCTGATGTCATCCCCTGTTTTCTGGCAGGTGATACAGAACACCGTGATTATCGGCGCAATGAAGCTGATTTTTATTTTTCCGGTTCCCATTATCGTGGCGCTCTTGCTCAATGAAGTGCGCTCATCCGGTTACCGTAAATTTGTCCAGTCGGTGATTTATCTGCCGCATTATCTTTCCTGGGTGGTGATCGCCAGTATCGCGATTGCCACGCTCTCGCCGGTTGATGGCGCGGTTAACGACATCATTAAATCGATGGGCTACGATCCGATCCCCTTTATGACCGACAGCGGCTCTATCCGCTGGGTACTGGTGTTCACTGAAATGTGGCGCAGCGCGGGCTGGGACTCATTACTTTACATCGCGGCGATCCTCGCCATCGATCCACAGCTGTATGAAGCGGCGGAAATGGATGGTGCCGGGCGCTGGCGCAAAATCTGGCACATCACCCTGCCCGCTATCACCCCGACTATCGCCACACTGTTTATCCTCAACGTCGGGCTGTTCCTGAGCCAGGGTTTTGATCAGGTCTTCAACATGACCAACGACGTGGTGAACGGTCAGATAGACATCATCGACACCTACGTCTACCGCATGGGCCTGCGCACCGGGGAGTTCTCGCTGGCGACCGCCGCAGGGTTATTCAAAGGCGTGATCGGCATGGTCCTTATCGTGCTGGCACATAACGTTTCAAAACGCCTGACGGGTAAAGGAGTCTGGTAATGCGCATCTCATCACGAAGCACCCCTTTTGAGCGCATCGAATACGTGCTCATTCTCTCGGTACTGATGCTGCTGGTTGTCGTGACGCTACAACCGATCCTCAACCTGGTGGCGATATCCTTCTCCAGCCCGGCAAACGTGCCCGGCATGAGCGGCCTGGAAATTATTCCGCAGGGCTTTTCGCTGGACGTCTGGAAGCTGCTGCTGACCAACGAAGCCGTGCTGCGCGGGTTTGGCAATGCAATGCTGATTACCGTGGTGGGCACCATCATCAACGTAGTTTTCACCGTGCTGCTGGCCTGGGCGCTGGCGCAAAAACGCCTGCCGGGACGCCGCTGGCTGTTTATGTTTGTCCTGTTCACCATCGTCTTTGAGCCGGGCATCATCCCCGATTTTCTGGTGATGAAAAAGCTGGGGCTACTGAACAGCTACTGGTCCGTCATCCTGTATCGCGCGGTCTTCGCCTGGTACCTGATTATTCTGGTTCGCCTGTTCGAAGAGATCCCGGAGGAGCTGCTGGAAGCCGCCGAACTCGATGGCGCGAACCCGTTCCAGACGCTGTGGTACGTCATTATGCCGGTCGCCAAATCGTCCATTGCCATGATCACATTATTTTACATGGTGCTGCACTGGAACGAGTTTTTCCGCGCCATGGTGTACCTCAACGACCCGGACAAATGGCCGTTGCAGGTGGTGCTGCGTCAGTTTGTCGTCGAGGGCGATAAGCTGGCGATGGTAGGCGTCGAAAGCATGTCGAACTACACCGATGCCAGCCAGATCAGCATCAAGGCGCTGAAAGCCGGGATGATCACCTTAACCATCGCCCCGCTGATTGCCATCTACCCGATTATTTTGCGCTTCTTCACCAAAGGGACCATGTCCGGCGCGGTGAAGGGTTAACAGGAGCGATGACGATGAAATTATTCACAGCAATCGCCTGCGGCCTGCTGTTATGCCAGGCCGCCTGGGCCGAGCCGGTCACTATCCGGATTGTGGAAAAAGATCTGCTGACCACCAACCGCGAAGATGTCGCGCATATTCAGCGAATCGAGCAGGCGCTGGCACGCCAGGGACACGATATCCACATTGAGATCGTCAACCTGTCGTCTTCCGGCTACTCCGACGTGCTGAACGTGATGCTGCTCTCCGGCACCATCCCTGATCTGATCTATTTCAACGGCAGCGACCAGAAGATGGTCGAACAGGGCATTCTTGAAGACTGGCGTCCGTGGATTGCGCAAACCCGCTATCTGAAAGAGGCGCTGTGGCCGCACAACCAGCTTCGCCTGCAAAATCATCCGACCCTGCTGTATGTCTTTCCCCTGCGCGCGCGCCAGCCGGTGATCCGTGAGGACTGGTTACAGAAGAGCGGATTCAGCGCATCACCCAAAACGCTGGCGGAGTACGTCACGCTGTTCAATGCGATCCACGCCGGCGACTACAACGGCGACGGTAAGACGGATAGCTGGGGGATCACCTCCGAGAAAGACCTGCGCGATCTCGACGGTTTTATGAACCCGGCGTTTGGCATTCACGCCACCTGGCTCAAGGACGAACAGGGCAAGCTGATCAACGCCCAGATAAGCCCGCAGGAGCGGAGCAAGCTGGAGTTCTACCATTCGCTGTATCAGAAAGGACTGCTCTCCTCCCAGTACATCACCACCAACTGGGAGCTAAAAGAGGATGAGTTTTATACCGGCAAGGTTGGCGTGGTATCCGTCTCATCGCCGGGCAACGTCGGCGTGTACCAGGAAAAGATGCGCCAGATCCATCCTGACGCCACCCTCACCCTGCTCGACCCACCCGAAGGCCCGGCAGGTAAAGGGCTGGCGGCGACAGATGTTTCCATGGAAACGCGCGGCTTTGCCATGTCCTCGCTCTCGAAACATAAAAAGGAAGTGATGATCCTGCTCGATTTTCTGGCAAGCCCGGAAGGGCAAATGATGGAGCAGATGGGCTTCGAGAACACGCACTACGTTCGTAAGGGCAACACGATAAACGTGACGCCAAAAATTAATGCCTGGTATCCGCGGTTTATCCAGGCCGCCAACTGGAAGCCGCCGGTGGAGTGGCGGACGCCTGCGATGCTGCGCTATATCGACAATTCACAACGTTATTTTACGGCGGATAACGCCTTTATCTTCCCGGCGTCGTTTGCCGCCGCCATCGACTCAACCAGCAGTATTTATAACCAGTGGGCGTACCAGTTTGTCTCTGGCAAAGCGTCATTTGATCAGTGGGATCAGTATGTCAGCGCCTGGAAAGCCGCAGGTGGAAACGCCATGACCGAATATGCAGAGGAAAAATTAAAATGACCGTTACTCAAGCCGCTGATTTATCGTTCACGTCCCGCATTCTGGGCATGCTGTATGGCGTGGCGTTCGGTGATGCCTTAGGCGGACCGGTTGAGAAACTCTCCGCCCGGCAAATCGCGGAGAAATATGGCCGCGTCACCTCCATCCACCAGCGCTGGCACCGGATGGACGAGCCGTCCGCACGGCGCAACAACCGCGTACGCGGCAACGGTATCATCACCGACGATACGCTGATGACACTCTGCCTGATGGAGGTTTACAGCGAGCTGGGCCGTCACGTTGATGCGTGGGATATGGGGGAGTCTTTTGTGCGGAAGATTGCCTGGGAACCGCGCTGGGTGCCGGAACTGGATCGGGAAGCGCTGGTTATTGAGCGCCTGTTTTATCCGGAAAAATGGATCTTCCATCGTCTGCAACTGGCCGCCTGCGATCCGCGCCAGGGCGGCGTGGGCAATATGGTGAACTGCGGCGCAGCCATGTATGCCGCCCCCATCGGAGCTATTAATGCCTGCAACCCTGAGGCAGCTTACCAGGAAGCCATTAATTTCACCCAGGGGCATCAGCAGAGCTATGGGCTGGAGGCCGCCGGGGTCTTCGCCGCCTGCGTTGCAGCGGCATTTATTCCTGGCATCACCATTGAGGCTATCACCAACATCGCATTGAAACTGGCTAAAGACGGCACCCGCCAGGCCATCGCGGCAACGCTTGAGGTCGCGCATCGCTACCGTGGAACCGCATGGGATTATCAACAGGTCGTTGACGCCCTGCACGATGCGCTTTTGCCCTTCTCACCGATGGGTGATGACCTGATGCACGGCCCGGAAAAAGCGGGCGTCCCGACCATGGCCTACCAGCCCTCGCGTCTGATGTCGATTGAGGAACTGCCGATGGCGCTGGCCTTCTGCCTGCTGCGCGAAGGCGAGTTTCGCGGCGCGGTGGAAGACGCCATCAATTCAGGCCGTGATACCGACTCTATCGGGGTAATGAGCGGCGCGATTTTAGGCGCGCTGCACGGGGAAGCCATTGTCGAACCTGAGGTGCTGGCGGGTATTGATAGCGCCAACCGCCTGGATCTGCGTACGGCCGCGCTGCGCTTCAGCGAATCAGCACAAAGCATTATCCAGCAGGATCTCGCTGCGGCGGCGCTTTACCGCCAGCACGTCATGCCATTATTGCAGCCAGGCCACACCGCCGGGCGAGGAGAGTAACATGAGCCAAATCGTTTTAAATAATCTCGGTAAATCCTACGGCAACGTCAGCATCATTAAAGGGATCTCGCTGAGCATTCACGAAGGCGAATTTATTGTGCTGGTCGGCCCGTCCGGGTGTGGGAAATCCACCCTGCTGCGCATGATTGCGGGTCTGGAAGACATCACCTCCGGTGAACTGCTGATGCACGGCGAGGTGGTCAACACTCTGCCCGCCAAAAAACGCGATATCGCCATGGTGTTCCAGAGCTATGCGCTCTATCCACACATGAAGGTGCGGGACAACATGAGTTTTGCCCTGAAGCTTGCCAGCGTCTCAAAAGCGGAACGGATGGCGCGCGTGGAAGAGGCAGCGGAAATCCTCGGCCTGACGCATCTGCTCGATCGCCTCCCGCGGGATCTTTCCGGCGGCCAGCGTCAGCGCGTGGCGATGGGACGCGCGCTGGTGCGTGACCCGAAGGCCTTTTTGTTTGATGAACCGCTCTCCAACCTGGACGCCAAACTGCGCCATAAAATGCGCGGAGAAATTCGTAAGATCCACCAGCGGATGGGTCGCACCACCATCTACGTGACGCACGATCAGACGGAAGCGATGACCATGGCGGACAGGATTGTGGTGCTGAATGCCGGACATATTGAGCAGGTCGGCACCCCGGAAGAGCTGTACCGTAACCCGGATAACCTGTTTGTCGCGGGCTTTATCGGCACGCCGGAAATTAACACCCTTAAAGGCGTGATTCAGCACGGCGAGATTGTGCTCAACAACGGCTACCGCTTCCCCTGCCCCCTCCGCTCACATATTGAAGGGATGGAGATCATCTGCGCCACCCGACCGCACTATATCCGGCTCGGCGAGTCAGGGATGCCAGCGGAAATCGTGCTGATAGAAATGACCGGGGAAGGACAGGAGATCCGGGTGCGTATCAACGATCAGGAGCTGATCGTGGTGTCCCATGAAAAGCTGGATATCAACGTGGGTCAGAAGGTCTTCCTCACCGTAGACGCGGAAAAAATGTTCTTGTTTGATGCCCAGACCGGTAAGCGCCTGCGGTCATAGAATGCTTAATCAATCCCTCCTGCAATCGCAGGGGGATTTTATAATGGCGGTGGGTATATATCAGGCTAGGCCAGGCTAGTTTCCAGCATCGAATCCACCATATCCATCTCTTCACGGCTGAGCAGCATTTCGATATTGACCAGGATGATCATTCTGTTTTCCATCACACCAAGCCCAAGAAGATAGCGGCTTGATAGCATGGACGCGAAGTCCGGCGTCGGTTTAATCTGATCCATGTCCATCGACAGCACGTCAACCACACCGTCTACCACGATTCCTACAACGCGATTATTGAGGTTAAGGATGATCACTACCGTACTGTCATCCTGCTGAACGTCAGGAAGACTGAAGCGCACGCGAAGGTCAACTATTGGCACTATCACACCGCGCAGGTTGGTCACGCCGGTGATAAAACCTGGCGCGTTCGGGATACGAGTAACGCTATCGCATCCACGTATCTCTTGTACCTTCAGAATGTCGATCCCATATTCTTCGTTACCGAGACGAAAAACCAGATACTCCTGCGCAATGGCGTCCGCGCCCGCAGGCTTTGTCGTTGTTTGGGTCATGCTGTTACTCCTTGCTTGCCGAACGTCGGCCTGACATGGTTTTCCTTTTGTCCGTTCATCGTCGACAGTTCAACCACGTCGAGGATTAGCGCAACGCTGCCATCACCGAGAATGGTCGCGGCTGAAACGCCCGGTACTTTGCGATAGTTCTGTTCGAGGTTTTTTACCACAACCTGTTGCTGACCAATGAGCTGATCGACCCACAGGGCGTAGCGGCATCCAGCGCTTTGGACGATCACCACAATGCCATCTTCAGGTGCGGTCTCGCCGGGCACCGATAGGCGCTGACGCAGCATCACCAGCGGAAGATATTCGCCACGAATTTGCAGCAGACGTTCCTCCCCGACGAAGCGGCAGAGCATATCCTCGCCGGGCCTCAGCGATTCCATTACCGCGCCGAGCGGCAGAACATAGATCTCCTGTCCAACTTTCACCAGCATGCCATCAAGGATTGCCAGCGTCAGCGGCAGAATAATGCGTATCGTCGTGCCTTCTCCCGGCTTTGAAAGGACTTCGACATGGCCGCCCATGGCCATAATGTTACGACGGACCACGTCCATACCCACGCCGCGCCCGGAAACATCCGTCACGCTTTCTGCGGTGGAAAATCCCGCGGCGAAAATCAGCATCCATACGTCCTCATCGCTGAGGGTGTCGCTGATATTCATTCCCTGGGAGCGGGCTTTCGCGAGGATTTTCTCCCGGTTCAGTCCGGCACCATCATCAGTCACCTCAATGATGATATTGCCGCCATGATGTTCCGCCGAGAGGATAAGATTGCCCACTACCGACTTCCCCTTACGGGCACGTTCTTCTTTCTGCTCAATGCCGTGATCGAGACTGTTACGCACCAGATGAGTCAGTGGGTCGATAATGCGTTCGATCAGGCTCTTATCCAGCTCGGCCGAGCCGCCACGAAGAGTTAGCTCTACCTCTTTGTTCAGGCGAGAACCCAGATCGTGCACCAGCCGCGGGAAGCGGCTAAACACATAATCCATTGGCATCATTCGAATCGACATGACTGATGACTGAAGCTCGCGTGTATTACGCTCCATTTGCGCCACGCAGCTGGAGAGCATGTCGTAGCTCGCTGGATCAAGTTTTTTGGAAAGCTGAGATAGCATCGCCTGGGTGATGATGAGCTCACCCACCTGGTTAATGATCTGATCGACTTTACTGACCGCCACGCGGATGCTGCCCGATTCCTGACTATTACTGCGGGCTGGCACCGGCGCGGCAGGTCGTGAAGGCGGTTCTGAATGGTCCGCGACTACAGAAGCCTTGTCCGTAACAGGAGAAGTCACTTCAACCGACGCTGGTTGAACGACATGCTCGATAAGTATTTGCGACTCTTCAAGCACAAAACACAGCACCGCGGAGATATCATCGGCAGAGGCGCTCGTGCGCAGCTGAACCACCATGCCATCATCAGCCTTCTGCGTAGCGACAATCTCTCCCATGTGGGATAACTCTTCCTGAAGCATTGCCCGCTCGCTTTCAGGAATTTTCTTCAACGTCACGCAGAGTAAAGGCTCACCATCAGCTGCCCCCTGCTGCGTCGCGGCTTTGTCTTGCAACTCGACTGCCGTCTGGGCATGTTTGTCTTCCAGAGCAATCTTGCGCAGGGCTTCACAAATATAGCGATAACTCGCTTCATCAGGTTCCTGCGAAGACTGATAGGCTTCCAGTTGCGCTTGCATAATGTCTTTACATTCCAGAAATAGATTAACGGTCGTTCGGTTAAGCGAGCGTTCTCCGGCTCGCACCTGGTCAAACAGGTTCTCAAGTAGATGCGTGGTCTCTTGCAGGGCATTAAAGCCAAAAGTCCCTGCCCCGCCTTTCAAAGAATGCGCTGCGCGAAAAATGGCATTTACCTGTTCAGGATTCGGCGATGCGGCATCAATCTCCAGCAAATGCTTCTCCATCTCGGCCAGCAGCTCTTCCGCTTCGGTAAAAAAGATCTCGGTGAAATCATTCATGTCCATCGCTATACCCCCTTACCTCCTGCTGCGTAGTGTTGTTCAGGACGTTTTCTGGGCGATGCATGCGCGTGTCTTCCAGACGGATATCCTGTTCTTTGGTTTTACTTAATACCAAAATGCTAATACGGCGATTCGCCGGACTTGAGGGATCACTGTTTTCTAAAGGCATACGGCTTCCCGTGCCGATCACGCGAAGAAAACGCTCATCGTCAAGACCTGCTTTAACCAGCACGCGGCGCGCGGCGTTGGCGCGTCCGGAAGAAAGTTCCCAGTTACTGTATCCGGAGGTGCCGCCCGCATAGGGAAGCGAGTCGGTATGGCCGGTGAGACTGATTTTATTGGGCAACTCCTGCAACAGCGGCACAAGCGCCTGCAAAATGCCGTTCATATAGGATTCCGGCAGCTCGCTGCCTACTCTAAACATCGGGCGATCCTGGCTGTCGGTGATCTGAATGAGCAGACCGTCGTTGGTAAGACGCAGCATAATGTTGGATTTAAAGTTATTGAGCCGGGGATCGGTTTCGATCATCTGCTGCAATTTATCTCTGGCCTGTTTCAGGCTCTCCATCCAGCGCTGCCGCTCGCTCTGTACCCGCTTATGATTCGCCACTTCTCCGTCCTGCTTCATCAGATCGTCACCGCCGCCGGGGATGATGCTGTCGCTCAGGCTGGTTTTGTCGCCATTGGCCATAGATGGCTTAAGCGGCATGCGGAAGTAATCGGCGATCATCTCCCGCTGCACCGTGCTGGACTGAGAAATCAGCCACATTACCAGGAAGAACGCCATCATCGCGGTCATAAAATCGGCGTAGGCGATTTTCCACGTACCACCGTGATGAGCATGCTTTTTCTTCTTTCGCTTGCGCGAAATGATTATCGGGGAATCGTTTTTCATGCCGTGGCATCCGCAGACTTAGACTTAAGGCTGGCGCTGGATTTCACTTCCCGCACATGCTCTTCAAGCTCCTCAAAGGAAGGCCGTTCGCTGGTAAAAATGGTTTTTCGGCCAAACTCCACGGCAATTTGTGGCGCATAGCCGTTTAGACTGGAGAGCAGCGTGACTTTTATACACTGAAGGATTTTGACCTGATCGGAACTCATCTGACGCAGCAGGGTTGCGAGCGGTAATACAAACCCGTAGGCAATCAAAATTCCGAGGAACGTGCCCACCAGCGCGTGGCCAATCAACATTCCGAGCTCGGCTGCGGGTCGGTCCGCGGCACCGAGCGCGTTCACTACCCCCATGACGGCAGCCACAATACCAAAGGCCGGAAAGGCATCGCCGACGGTATTCAGACTGTGGGCCGGAACCTCAAGCTCCTCTTCGCAGGTTTCAATTTCCTCATCCATTAACGCTTCGATTTCATGCGAGTTCATACTTCCGCCAATCATCAGGCGGAAGTAATCGAGGATAAAGTTGCTTAACATCGGATCGCTCATCAGACGAGGATAAGCGCTGAAAATTTCGCTGCCCGCCGGATCTTCAATGTCTTTCTCAAGTGACATGAGTCCCTGAACACGACTTTTTGACAGCAGCAAAAACATAAGCGCCATCAGGTCCATATAAACCGTTTTGTTGTAGCGTTTCCCCACGAACAGCTTCACGATAGCTTTACCCGTCGCCTTAAGGGATTTCATGTTATTACCAACAATAAAAGCGCCGACCCCGGCACCGCCGATAATTAACAATTCCAAAGGCTGGAACAGCGCGAGCAGATTACCACCAGACAGTACGAACCCACCAAATACGGTAGCAATAACAACAAGATAGCCAAAGATAACTAACACACTCTCTCCTTTTTACTCGCTGACCGATGTCGAGTGCCGTGGCATCGAATAAAACGCCATCCTGTGCATTGCCATCGAACATCCGTCAGGCTGTCATAATTTCCGGCGTGGCATAATTGCCTGCGATTCCGCTGAGGTTGACCTGCGATTTCTTAAATGCCCGCGAAGGAGGGCTACACAAACTACAGGTGAACGGGTTTTTGATGAATTCCGTCGTGACCACAAAACCACCGGAACAAACGCTACAGGCCTTACGGGAAATAATACCGCAGTCGATAAAGCGTAATAATGTCCAGGCACGCGTTAGCCCCAGGACAGGTTTATCGTCGCAGCAAGAACCACACTGCTCCAGATAAAGACGGTAGGTTTTCATCAATATTTCAATAGGGCGCCCGCCCCCAGTTTTCTGAAGATAAAGGTAAATGTTATAGAACATGGAAGAGTGAATATTCTGCTCCCATGACATGAACCAGTCTTCAGAAAAAGGGAGCATCCCTTTTGGAGGCGGACAGCCGCGTAACTCTTTATACAAGCGCAGTAAACGCCGACGACTTAAAGAAGTTTCAGATTCCAGAACCTGCATTCTTGCCCCAAGGTTAATTAACCCCATGGCAATATTTACCTCTTCAATTTCTTGCAATAAACTTTTCTCGCACATTTTATGCTTCTCCCGTCACAGCAGCATCGGACTCGCTTAATGAATTAAGTAAGTTTGTCGATAAAATGATGCCGGTATGAATTTGCTGAAGAGCTTCAATACGCGAATCTTTCGTCAAATTTTCGATGACCACTTCGTCATCGACGCGTAAACGACAAATCAACTGATTGGTCGCAGCCAGTTTCATCAACTGTGGTAAAGACAACTCTTTTAAATTATCAATCGTGCCTTCGGATAAGCCGAGACGAAAACTGGCAGCAAACTTGTCCTGTCTGATCAGCTGCTGCGCCAGTAATAAATAAGAAAGATTAATATCGTGAATGTTTTGCAGATACTCGTCAAAATTGGACACAAAAAGCTCCCACTGTTTTTCAACCACAAACAAGGCTAAATAGTTAAGGCAAAATGTTTACCCGGTCGATGCAGAGAGTCTTTTGGCATTGATAATCGCTGAATTCAGTCAAGCTGATTCAATAAATTATCGAAAAACTTTTCAATGCCAAAGGATGGCTACATCACAAATCTGACGAAATCATATTCATTAAGAATTTTCCTAGCAAGCTTTAAGAAAACAACGCGCACCAGAAAACTATCATAACTAAATGATTTACCTATAAAAATACACATTGTTAAACATTCTTAATTATCACGCAACGTAATTAACTTTACTTAGGAAATATTGTTAATCTTGTTAATGTTATCGCTATGTTATTCTTTCCTTAACCGATCCATTCTGCTTCGTAAGCGTTTTATCGCTAAACTGTGCAACTGGCTAACGCGCGTTTCGGTAACGCCCAAAATTAATCCAATCTCTTTCATGTTCAGATCCTGCTGATAATAAAACTGCAATATCTGCTGTTCACGCTTGGGGATCATTCGGATATGCTCAGCAATGTTGGCTATCAAGTTTTCCTGAATGGCCTCATTTAACGGATTAAGCTGTGCATTTTCGCCGTCATTACTCTCCCAACTGTCAGAATAGTTTTCCTGAAGCTCATCAATAGAGTACATCTGGCTGCTATTATTATCAGCCAGCATTTGCTGAAATTCCTTTAGCGAAACGCCCATCCGTTCAGCAATATCAGCTTCGGTCGCTTCCCCCCCCTTTTCCTGTTCGATCTGCTGAATAAGTGACACAATTTCCCGCGAATGCGATCGCACGCGCCGTGGAACCCAATCACTTTCCCGAAGCTCATCCATTAATGCCCATTTCACACGCTGTGAGATCCAGGCATTAAGGGCCACCCCTTTTTTAGGGTCAAAGCTATCAATGGCACTCAAAAAACCCATGGAGCCCGCCTGAATGAGATCGTCTAATTCGACATTGGCAGGCAGTCTCTTATGCAAACGCAGCGCTTCTTGCCTGACGATAAAATGGTATTTTGACCACAATGCCGTTTTATTCTCCAGCCCTTCAGCTGTGTATATACCGTCCACGCATTTCTTCCACCTAATCTTCACATTCTCAATTATCAGTTGAAACCACATAATCAAAAAGTGCGATAAGCTTTTATAAAAATGCGCATTCTGTTAATTTAATCATCGCGCTGCCTGACAGGAATAATTGGCGGCACTATTGACGCCAATTATTCTCTTTCCGCAGATGTCAGAACGTTTCCCACTGCGCATTATCATTTTCAACGTGACGCAACGTCATTTTTTCCGGCGCGGGCGTATGGCGTTTTTCAACTTTTTCATCTCGCAGGGTAAACTGGGCAACAAGCTGCTCAAGCTCGTCCGACTGAGATTCCAGTTTGCCTGCCGCCATGGCCGCTTCTTCCACCATCGCCGCGTTCTGCTGAGTCACCAGATCCATCTCGTTCACGGCCTGCGAAATCTGATTGATACCCGCACTTTGCTCGTCAGAGGCCGAACTGATTTCGCCCATAATCTGCGTCACCTCAGCAACCGAAGTCACGATGTCCTGCATGACGCCGCTCGCCTGGCTTACCTGGCGCGAACCTGTATCAATATTGTTAACGCTGGTATTAATCAGCTGATTAATCTCTTTCGCTGCATCGGCGCTGCGCTTGGCGAGGTTACGCACTTCTTCCGCAACTACCGCAAAGCCACGCCCCTGCTCTCCCGCTCGAGCGGCTTCAACCGCTGCGTTCAAGGCCAGAATGTTGGTCTGATTGGCGATACTGTCGATGACGCCGTTAATATCAGCAATCTGACGGGAGCTTTCGGTAATCTGCGCCATGATAGCTTCCAGGTTTACCATCACCTCGCCGCCATTTTGGGCATTCATGCTTGCCCCTTCTGCCAGACTGCGCGCCGCATGTGCGTTATCCGCATTCTGGCGTACGGTGGTTTTAATTTGCTCCATGCTGGCAGCCGTCTCCTGAAGGGCCGCAGCCTGTTCTTCGGTACGGGAGGAAAGGTCGCTGTTGCCCTGAGCAATCTCCTGGGCGTTAGAATGGATATTCACTACCCCTTCACGGATACCGGTAATGGTGTTGGTCAGGGAGACACGCATCTTCTCAAGCTCCCTGAGCATTTTGCCAATTTCGTTATCAGCGCCAGTCTCTATGGCATGACTCAGATCGCCTGCCGCTACGCGCTGAAGCATCTCAACGGTAGTTTCCATCCGGCGCACCAGCGCAATACGCAACCAGTAACGAACGGCTAACAATACGCAAATCGCGATAGCCATCATCACCACGCTTACCCAAATCATCATCTTGTAGCTGCTTTCAGCTACTGATACATATTCGTACCCCCGGTCAGATGAGATTTCTGAATACTTCTCAATTTTTTGACGCAGCTCGGTACGCAGTTCCATATCACCGTTCATCGAGCCCGGGTATCCTTCCGGTCGCTCAAGATAGCCGAGCTTGGTTTGGACGGTGTTATAAACCAGGTCAAATTTGGCGCGAAGCTCCTCAGCAGCCCTTGTCTCTGCCAGGCTGTTGAATTTCACCTGCGCGAAAGCATCCATCTCCTTGCGCGCCTCTTTCAGCAGGTTGTGGGTGTGTTTGATCATCTCTGGCGACAGTGGTTTATGCAGCGACGTCTGAAGCATCATCCCGTTCGTATTCGCCACCACCGAGTTAATGTTATATGCGGCGTTAGTCATATAGGCGTTGCTGTCATTAACGTCCACAACGCGTTTAAAATTTTTATTAATCGTCACCGAGTTATAAACGGAAAAAGCCGTAACGCCAAACAGCATGCAAGAGATCATGCCGATAATCAGGCTGATTACGGTATAGATTTTTAGTTTATTTAACATAGGTCCTCATAAGCCGCACATAAATATACGGCTAAAACTTTCATAAATAAGGTGGAAAGATAATGTTATTTATTAAATAAATTCATTTTTTGCATTGACTGAAATACCATCATGGATGCGTTCAGCGCAAATTCTGACATTTTAGAATCCATAATGAGCGAGGTCATCGTGCTATAGTCAGCGCCAATGGCCGTCTGAACCTTGGTTATGGTGTCGTTGATCATGACGTCGCCACTCATATCAAGCGCGTCCAGTTGCTGAAGGTTGGTCCCCAGTTCCGCCTGCGCCTTACCCAGACGATCGATGCCGCCGGAAACCGCTTCGCTGGCGGCGCTCAACGCAGCATTCAGCGCATCACGGTCGATGGGATCGCGAGAAAGTTCTTCTACCGCTTTATCAAGAACAGAGAATATATCCCCGAAAACATCGCTGCCCAGGTGGCCCGTCTGCATATCCGTACCATCGGCAACGGTTTGTCGACGAGCGGTATCACCGCCGACATAGTTACCCGCATCGTCAAACGGCGCCGTATCGCTTTTAAATCCGCCAAAAATATAGCGCCCGCTCCCGTCGCGATTATTCGCGAGATCCATCAGATTGCCGCGAATACCTTTAATCTCTGCACCCAGCGCCCGACGATCTTCATCAGAGTAGCTTTCCGTTTTCGCCGCTACGATTTTTTCGGTGAGGGTGGTGGTCAGCAAATTGCCCACACCGTTCAGGATATTATCTTCATGCTCAAGTGAACTCCGCACCGTTGAACGTACGTTGCTGTAAAGCTCAAGCTTCGCCAGTGCGTCCTGATAATTTACCGCATCGGTAGCGGACTTTGGATCATCCGAGGCTCGCAGCAACGATTTTCCAGCAGAGAGTTGAAGATAAATATTATTATTATCACTCACGCGCTTTGACATGCTCTCGGCGCTCTGTTTAAACATATACAGCGTACTTAATCGCATCGGATAGCTCCTTATTTAATCGAAAGCAGCGAATCAAACATGGTGGTTGCGGTCTGTAGAATTTGCGCATTGGCCTGGTAATATTGAATAAACATCTGCATATTGACGGTTTCTTCGTTCATATCCACACCTGAAAGCGCCTGCTTCGCATCATATTTAGTTTGCAGGTCGATCTCAGCCGAGGAAATGCCCGATTTTACCGCCCGCGCGTTAGAACCAATGGTCCCCACCAGGCTTGAATAAGCCTCCGTCAGCGTGCTGCCGCCAATCAGTTTCTCATTCTGGATCTTAAGCATCTCTTCCAGATTGAGATTATTTCCCACCCCGCCCCCGGAGGCATCCGCTGCGGCAAAATCCTGTGCGCTGTTGATCGCGCGGCCAATACCCTCCGCAGCCCCAGCCATAGGATTAAAGGAAAAACTGTCGCCGGCGCTTGCGGTCACACCGGAGAGATCAATCTCAATGCCGTCAAACTCAAGCGTGGCGGAACCGGCCGGCACCTGCTTCACCAGGCGTCCGTCCTCCCCCATTACGTTCCAGTTTGTTCCATCAAAGTCGATGCTGTAATTTTCAGATTTTACGTTGGTGTAGTCCGTCACGCTGATAGCGTCGAGCGTTCCCCCACCGGCATTGCCTGCATTTGCCACCGCCTTCATAGGTGGCAGAGAGAAAAGATCGCCCCCCGGCACACCCGCTGGCGTCTCACCCAAACGGTGCTGCTCGTTCATGCGGCTCGCCATCATAAAGGCGATCTGGTTTAGCTCGTTTTTAGCGAGCTCAAGATCTTCGCTGCGGAACTTAAACAACCCAGCCAGGCGGCCTTTGGTAATGCTCGCTTCGTTAACTGGCGTGGTAGTACCGTTGCTATCAACGTAAGAGACAACGATTCTGTCAGGATCGCTTTCAGACGCTGTGGCCTGTAGCTTGCTGGCGTTTTCGCCAAAGACAAGGGGGCGACCATCCTGAAGCGTTACGTCGACGCGGCCAGATACGCTATTCTCGGTTACATCTATACCGATCTGCTCACTCAGTTTTTCCAGTAATGCATCACGTTGATCCAGCAGGTCCGCAGGCGGCGTACCGTTCTGCGCCTGTACGCGTTCCAGCTGTTTATTCACTTCTGCCAGCTGGTCGCTGATGCTATTAATTTCTTTAACGCTGGTTTCGATATTGGTGTTGGTGCTCTTTTCCAGCGCGGTGAGGCGCTTGCCGCTGTCATTGAAGCGCTGGGTCAATACGCCGAGTGAGCTGAATACTGCGGAACGGGCCGGGCCGTCATCTGGGGTTGCGCTCAGCGTCGCCATCGACTTGAACAGGTTATTGATGGAGACAGAGACGTTGTCGGATTCATCGCCCAACATATTATCAATGTCGCTCAATTGCTCCATGCGGCCGTTAAGCGAGGCCCAGTTTGAGACGGAGCCGCGTAGCTGCTTGTTGGCAAAAGCATCGTAAGCGCGATCGACGCCAGTTACCGTCGCACCGTAGCCATAAAATCCGTTTCCCGTGGTCATGCCACCGAGCTCACCAATCACAAGGCTGCGGCGGCTATAGGTATCGCTCATGCCATTGGTCAGGTTGCTGCCTACCACACTAAGAGCGGATTGCGCTACGCTAAGGCCACTTTTCGCGAGACTAAAGAGGTTGTTCATAAGGCACCTGGATATTCCGTTATTTCCAGCCCGATATTCGGGCAGGGTCAAAATTATTGCTCTGCTTTATTCATCGGTGATTGCGAATTTATCTAAAAACTTTTTTAAAATATTTTCGCGAGGTCGTTTTTATAGGCTTCTACACCCTGCTTAATATCACCTTTTACTTTCTGAATAATGGTGATCAGTTTTTTCGCATAGGCAGGATCGGTTGCGTATCCCCCCGCCTGAAGCGCTTTGGCCGCCTGCTCCGGCGAACGGGAATGCGCAACGCCCGCATAGCGCGGGTTCTTAGTGAGTAGCTTCGTATAATCGGCGAGCGCATGTTCATAGGAATCGTAAACGCGAAACGAGGCCTTTATCTTTTGCTTTACGCCGTTGATGTATTCGGTGGTCATCACCTCTGTGGTCTTGCCTTGCCAGTCACCTCCGGCCTTAATGCCGAACAGGTTATGGCTGGGGCGGCCGTCAGCGGTGGGGATTTCACGCTGCCCCCATCCTGACTCCAGCGCCGCCTGCGCGAGGATCAGTTGCGGATGAACCCCGCTCTGCCTGGCAGCGATCTGTGCTGGACGCAGCAGACGAGAAATAAAGGATTGAGCCCCCTGCGCTACTTTGCCGAAGGAGACCGACGCAGACGGCGCCAGCGGCCCGGTGGCGGATCTGACGGAGGAGGAAAGTCCCGGCAAATTAAGCGGACCGCTGCCGGGCGTCGACACCGATGGGCTATCGATCTCCCCGCCTGACTGGCGCACAATCATATCCGCAAACCCAAGCTGTCCGCTCCCGGCAATATTTTGCGCCACCTGCTGGTCGTGCATCGCGGTAAACATATCGGTGGACTGGCTGTGCATGAGGTCATCTTTGATGGTGGCATCGCGCATGCTCTTCATCATCATCTGCACGAAGATCCCCTCCATCTGCTGCGCCGCCGCCCTGAGCGCCCCGGGTTCAGCGCGGCGTGCATCGCGCTTTAGCGCGTCGAGAGAGCGAACGTCAAAGGCTGGCTTATCCAGACGATCGAAAGCATTCATCACTCCACCTCCAGCTTCGCACGCAGGCAGCCTGCATTTTTCATTGACTGCAAAATGGACATCAGCTCATTTGGCGTCGCGCCAAGCGTATTGAGTGCCCTGATCACCGCGTTCAGATCCGTGCTGCTGCGCACGCTTTGCAGCGAGCCGCCGCGGTCGCGTACTGAGATATCGGTTTGTGGCACCACGACGGTCTGCCCTCCCCCGAGGGGAGTATCCGGCTGGCTCACAACATTATTCTGTGTAACCTCTACCGTCAGCGATCCATAAGCTACGGCACAGGCATCGAGGGAAACATGGCGGTTCATCACCACGGCGCCGGTACGAGAGTTAACAATGACCTTCGCATCCTGTATCCCCACCCGCAGCGGAATATCCTGGATATTGGCGAGGAAACGCACCCGGGAAGGACCATCCGGCGGTGCAAACAAACGTACAGTACGGGCATCTTCAGGGATTGCCGCCCCACCGCTATAGCGACGATTAATCTCGTCGCTGATCTGCTGCGCCAGCGAGAAATCTGACTCGTTAAGCTGTAGGCGCAGCGTGTTTTGCGTGGCGAAGTCATTCGGGACTTCGCGTTCAACCGTCGCCCCACCGCTAATGCGACCGCCGTTAAGCTGGTTAACCTGCACGCGACTGCCGCCAGCCTGCGCGCCAGCCCCGGAGATCAGCACATTGCCCTGCGCCATCGCGTAGATCTGGTTGTCCGCCCCTTTAAGTGGCGTCATCAGCAGCGTACCGCCACGCAGGCTCTTCGCATTCCCCAGAGAAGAGACCACGATGTCGATCTTATCCCCTGAGCGGGCGAACGGCGGCAGTTCGGCCGTCACCATCACCGCGGCAATATTTTTCAGCTGCATGTTGGTGCCCGCCGGTACGGTGATCCCAAGCTGGGACAACATATTATTGAGGCTCTGGCCCGTAAACGGCGCCTGCATCGTCTGGTCGCCCGTGCCATCAAGCCCCACCACCAGCCCGTAGCCCATTAGCGAGTTGGAGCGTACCCCCTGCACCGTGGCCAGATCGCGAATTCGCTCGGCCTGCGCCGGCGTGTACAGCATCGGAATGCTGAGCAGCAGGCCGAGAAATAACAGAATGGATTTTGTATTCATCGTCGTATCAAAAAGGAGAAAGGTTCAGGAACAGGCGTTGCAGCCAGCCCATCGTCTGCGCTTCGTTGATGTAGCCGTTGCCGACATACTCAATGCGCGCATCCGCCACCTGAGTTGAGGGCACGGTGTTGGCCCCGCTGATGGTGCGAGGGTTCACCACACCCGAGAAGCGTATAAACTCGGTCCCCTGGTTTATGGCTATCTGCTTCTCACCGACCACCTGTAAATTGCCGTTCGGCAGGAGTTTATTTACCGTCACCGTGATGGTGCCGGTAAAGGTGTTGCGCGCCGCCGCCCCGCCCTTGCCGGAGAAGTCGCTTTTGCCCTCCGCGTTAAAGTCAGCTTTGCCGTTACCCAGCCAGCTGTTCGAGCTGCCCGGCATGGCCAGTAATCCCATTCCGGCCGATCCATTACGGTTGGCACTGGCGGAGGAGCTCTTGCTGGCGCTAACGTTTTCCTGAAGCAGAATCGTCAACGTGTCGCCCACGCTGCGCGGCCTGCGGTCTTCAAACATCGGCTGATAGCCATAGTTCATGGCCTGTCCTGCCTGGAACAGCGAGCCGCCGGTTGTGACCGGTGCCATCGGTAATGGTTCTGCCGACGTTGGTCCGTCCACGAGCGGTTTTTGCAAAATATGCGCGCAGCCGCTTAGCAGCAGCACGCCCGCCAGCAGTGCAGGACGCGATAGCCCTGTTGGACTGTATGTAAAAAGTGTTTTCATTTACGTGTCGATAAACCATCTATCCGCCCGAGCCTGCGCCCGGAGCGGTAAGAGAGAGGAAATTAAAGCTGGGTAAGCCTCTGCAACATCTGATCGGATGCAGAAACGGCCTTACTGTTGATCTCGTAAGCGCGCTGGACCTGGATCATATTGACCAGCTCCTCAGCCACGTTGACGTTAGACGTCTCAATGTACTTCTGCTTGAGCGTACCCGCATCTTCAAGGCCCGGATTCAGTTCATTCGGTGCGCCGGAGGATTGCGTTTCACGATAGAGGTTGCCGCCAATGCTTTCGAGACCGGCATCGTTGACAAAGGTCGCCAGGGTCAACTGCCCCACCTGCTGCGGCTGAGCCTGACCCGGGAGCGTCACGCTGACGATACCATCAGGGCTTATCTGCATCTCTTTGGCGTCCTGCGGTACTACGACGCCCGGCAGAATGGGATGGCCTTCTGCGTTTACCAACTGACCGTTTTCATTTTTATCGAAATGTCCGTCACGGGTGTACGCGGTGCTGCCGTCGGGCAACTGCACCTGGAAGAAGCCTTTGCCTTCGATAGCGACATCGGTATCGTTGCCGGTCATGTTCAGGCCGCCCTGAGTATGCACGCGCTGGGTAGAGACCGGACGCACGCCGGTACCCAGCTGGAGGCCGCTTGGCAGCGTTGTCTGTTCGGAAGCCTGTGCACCGGGCTGGCGCATGGTTTGATAAAGCAAATCCTGGAACACCGCTCGCTGGCGCTTAAAGCCGTTGGTATTGACGTTCGCCAGGTTGTTTGAAATCACGTCCATATTGGTCTGCTGTGCTTCCAGACCGGTTTTTGCGATCCATAATGACCGAATCATCTGTACTCCTTGCGCGGGTTAGCCCACGCTTAATAGCTGGTTGGCCTTTTGCGCGTTTTCATCCGCGGTGCGGATCACCTTCATGTTCATCTCGAAGCTGCGTGCGGTGGCGATCATCTCCGTCATGGCCTTCACCGGGCTCACGTTACTTCCCTCAAGGGATTCAGGACTCAGACGCATGGCGTCATCCTGGGGCAACGCATTGCCCGCCGCCGGGCGAAACAGCCCATCGTCGCCGTGGATCAGGGTGCTCATGGGAGCATTAACCATTTTCAGTCTTCCGACCGGCACGACGGCCGTTGGCTCATCACCCGCGCCAAGTGCAGAGACGGTACCGTCCTCCGCAATGGTGATCTGCGAATGGGGAGGAACCACCAGCGGTGCGCCATCGCCCATCAGCGGCTTCCCGCCAACCTGCAATGCGCCGTCCCGATCGATCTCAATGCCGCCGTTACGGGTGTACCCTTCACTACCGTCTGGCAAGGCTACCGCCAGCCAGCCGTTCTGCGGAAGTGCAACGTCGAGACTGCGTCCGGTGTGGGTAATCGGTCCCATGGTGTCGTCGTTATACGGCGTCGATTCCGCTACCAGCGCGCGAGTTTTCAGGGTCTGCCCCTCAACCGGCACAGCGCGAAACGCGGCCAGTTGAGCACGAAAGCCCGCCGTGGCGCTGTTAGCCATATTGTTCGACGTCACGGCCTGGCGGTTGAGCGCCGCGTTGGCAGCACTCAATGCGGTATATATTGCGCGATCCATCCGCCGCCCTTATCGCAGGTTAACCAGCGTCTGGAGTAGCTCAGACTGGGTTTTGATGGTTTGCGAATTCGACTGGTAGTTACGCTGGTAGACAATCATATTGACCATCTCCTGACCCAGATCGACGTTAGACTGCTCAAGCATATTCCCGTTAATCGTACCGAAGCTGCCGGAGCCGGAAGTACCAAGGAAAGGCTGGCCGGACTGCGGCGTTTCGCTCCAGACGTTATTACCTTCAGCCGCCAGCCCACCGCTGTTGGCGAAATCAGCCAGTACGATTTGTGCCACGGTCTGACGCTGACCGTTACTGTAGGTCGCGACCACTTCTCCGCTGTCGCCAATAACAAAGCTCTGATATTTACCCGGGGCCTGACCGTCGATGGTGTCAACTTTCACGAGGCTATCGGTGGCCCGGCGGGTCAAGCTGGAAAGATCCATGTCGATACTCAGCGGCGCGGAGCCATTAAACGCGGCCCCGTTAATGGTCATTTTGGTACTGGCCATCGCCGCCGTGTCCATATTGCCGTTGCTATCGAACTTTAAATCCAGGGAGGTCACATCAGGCGTGCCGGGCGCGGTTTCATCGCGCGCGTAAGCTTTCCACTCGCCTGCCGCGGTCTGCACGAAGTAGACCTTTACGGTGTGTTTATTGCCCAGCGTGTCGGTCGCCTCAATCTGGCTCTGGTAGTTGTAGGTTTTCGGATCGCTATAATCGAACGAGTCGGTGATGATGGTGGTGTCATCTGACTTCAGGTTACCCGTAAGGGATCCGGCGGTGGACGCCGCGGGGGGCATGTCTTCCGTCGGTATACGAATGGGTCCTACCGGTGCGCCAGGGGCGATTGTCGGCGGCGTACCGGTCGCCTGGTAGCCGGTCAGGTACAATCCATTGGTGCTGTTGATGATATTGCCGTTCTGATCCTGCTTAAACTGGCCGTTACGTCCGTAATAGACGGCGCCACCTTCGCTTACCATGCGGAAAAATCCTTTTCCCTGTAAGCCCATATCCAGCGAGCTATTGCCCGCCGTGAGGCCACCGTCGCCGAAGTTCTGGGTCACGCCCGCAACCTGAACCCCGAGACCCGTCGTTCCGGCGAAGATGTCGGCGAAGGCCACGGAGCCTGCTTTAAAACCTGCTGTCTGGGAGTTGGCGATATTGTTTCCAACCACGTCCAGCGCTTTGGCGGCTGCATTGAGGCCGCTAAGACCTTGTGAAAAGCTCATATTGAAGTTCCAGAGAGTAAATTATTCGCTATTTTTGGATAACAACCACGTCGCCCATGGTGATGGGGTCATGATTGAGCAGGTGCAGTACCGCGCCGTTGGCCGTCATCGTGACGCCAGACACCTGCTCCTGAATCAGGCCGGATATTTCCGGGTTATCGCCTTCCGGATTTTTCGCCTCAAAGGAGAGCGTGTATTCCCTGTCCTGAGGCGGCCCCGGCTCCGGCTGGAAGTTTTCCAGATCGTCGAGGGTGTAAGTCTTCACACCGGATTTCACGTCCTTCAGCTGCGCCGTATAGGCATTGCCTTCATCATCCGTCAGCGTGACGGTGACCGTTTCTGCATCCCCCGATAACAGGAAACTAAAGCTGTCTGATGGCTTCTCCTCCCCGTCCAGTGGCTGCGTGGCGTCACCAAAGGCGACTTTCGGATCGCCCTCGATCAGTACCCCACGGCCAACCCAGGAGGCGGCGCTCATACTGCCCAACTGCGCCATAAGCGCCTGAACGTTGCCGACAGATGCGTTGAGTTTTTCCACTCCCGCGGCGGTATTGAACTGTGCCAGCTGGGAGGTCAGCTGGTTGTTATCCATCGGGTTAGTCGGGTCCTGGTTTTGCATCTGTGCAACCAGCAGCTTCATAAACTGCTCGGAGAGGTCGGCTGCACTGCTGCCCGTGCCGTAGGTGCTGGTATTGCCGCTGGTGTCGTTTACCGTTGAAACTGTCATATCCTGCCTTACTGACCAAGGGTTAAGGTTTTCTGCATCAGCGCCCTGGCGGAGTTCATCACCTCCACATTTGCCTGATAACTGCGTGAGGCGGAAATGGTATTGACCATCTCATTGACCACGTTGACGTTAGGCATGCGTACATATCCCTGTTCGTCCGCCAGCGGATTACCGGGCTCATAGACCAGGCGATCGGGCGCTGTACTTTCCACTACGTCGCTGACTCTGACGCCGCCGATGCCCTGGCCGGCAGAGGTGTCCGCTTCAAACATGACCTGACGGGCGCGGTAAGGCTGTCCGTCCGGTCCGGCAACGCTGTCTGCGTTCGCCATATTGCTGGCACTCACGTTGAGACGTTTTGACTGCGCGGCCATCGCCGAGCCTGAAATATCAAATACGCTAAATAACGACATTTATTTACCCCTGACTGACTACCGTCATCATTTTCTTAATATCTGCACCGAGGAATGTCAGGCTCGATTGATATTTCATGGCGTTATCCGCGAAATTAACTCGCTCGCGGTCCATATCCACGGTGTTACCATCAGCACTTGGTTGATCCGGTACGCGATATAGCAACTGAGCATCATCAAAAGGCATTTTTTTACCCTGCATATGCTTGCTGGACGTTAAAGCCATTGTGACAGGCCCTGATGCAGGTTTATTCCCTAACGCATTTTTAAGTTGCTGAGAAAAATCAATATCTCGCGCCTGATAGCCTGGCGTATCGGCATTCGCAATATTCGATGCCAGGACTTCCTGCCGACGCGAGAGCAGACCTAACGCTTGCTGTTGGAAGCGAAACGCATCGTCAAGTTTATTCATCATGCACTCTGGCCTCTGCCTTGCTTTATATAAACCGCGATAGTGTAGACAGCGCTGATGAAATATCACACTGCAAAGACCTGACAGAAATAGGCGCTATTAGCGAAATTAAGATAGATATTTAAAACATGCGGAACTGATTCATGAAAACGGCAGCAGAAGTGTCGTTATTTAACGCAATAAAAGCGTTTCTATCACGTATATAATTTAGTCAGAATAAGCATACCCGTTTACTTTACTGGTTTTACAATAAGGCAACAAGATGAAGCTTCCATTATTACGCGTAACGCTGGTAACGCTCCTTTTCGCGAGCCCGCTGTATGCCAGCGTGCCATCCGCGACAACGGCGAAACTTCGATTAGTGCAGAAACTGGAGGCGCTGGTTAAGCTCACGGAAAATCCAGGCAATATCGTTCGTACCGTTACGCTGCTGGCCTCGCCCGGACAGCTATCAGCGGTGTGCGAAAATCCTGACCTGAGCCTGGCCGGGCATGATGACCGCCTCACCGGCAAACGCACCGCAGTGGCGCGCTGCGGCATGCGTAAGTTCTATCTGCCGTTTAGCATTAGCGCCCAGGGAACCTTCTGGGTCGCCAGTCATAGTCTGAAGGGCGGGGAAATTGTGCAGCAGGGCGATATTACTCCCATGACCGGCAGCATAGACGATTTGCCCGTTGGTCTAATGTTTGAGGCGAGGGACATTGTCGGCCAACGCCTTTTGCGCCCCCTTTCCGCGGGCAAACCGGTGCTGCAAAACCAGCTGCGCCAGCAGTGGCGTCTTCGCGCCGGGCAGACGGTAGAACTGGTCATGTCGGGACCGGGTTTCTTTATCCGCAGCCAGGGCAAAGCGCTAAACAACGCTGCGGTTGACGATACGCTGCGCGTGAAAACCACGGGTGGACGTAACGTTACGGGAAAAGTGGGTCGTGACGGAGCCGTGACAATTTTTTTAGAACAATAATTTTAGTTTTTTCGTGTATTTCCGAAGACTAGTGTATAGGCAAGAGCAGTAACGATTACTGGCGAGGATAAACATGAGCATCGAAAGCACCCAACCCACCGCACCGATTGGCAATCTGGCTGGCGGACACGAACTGCGTACACGCGGCACTACTCAGGAAAATAGTGTCGCGACGGGCGAAGCGCGCGGAAACAAAACCGAAGTGACCCTGAGCGCGCTGACAAAAAAAATTCAGACCGATGACAGCCGTGACGTGGATTATGCACGGGTGGATAAAATCCGTGCCGCAATGGCCTCCGGGGAACTCACTATCGAGCCAGAGAAAATTGCTCAGGCGCTGGTGCGACATATTTTTGAGTATTAATAACGGCAGGATTTTTTAACATTATGGATAAGCTGTACCCGATACTGACGCAAATGAAAACGTCCCTGGACGAGCTGGAAGCCATCATGATTGAAGAGGTCAATCAGCTCAGCCGCGTACAAATAAATCCCGTTTCGCTACAGGTATTATCGGATAATAAAAGCCAATTGCTTTCGTCGATTCAGTACTATGATGAAATGCGTCTCCAGCAGGAACAGCTTTCCGCCCTTCAGGCGCCCTATCACCATCACAGCAGGCTGTTCACCAGCTGGAAGCTGATCAGAGAACGGGTGCAAAGCACCAAAACGCTGAACGCGCAGGTCGAAACGCTTCTGCAAAACCATATGAAGAAGAATCAATATATGCAGAAGGTGGTAGACCGCGTGGGTCACGCCAACGCGCTCTACGGCCCCGCCGGGGAATCCAGCCAGGCTCCTGCGGGTCGTAAATACAATATCAGCATCTGATTCGCCTCTTGCTTACCCGTAACCGAGCTCGCCCATGGCGGGCTTTTTTTACGCGCTAACGTCATCTTGCAGAGGGATTGAGGCGGGACACGCTCCCGCCTTCAGGGGCGGGAGCGTCAGACAGTGTGGTATGCCTGGGCAGACGCGTTTGATTTAAGTAGAGCAGAAATGTTATTGCTGAGATGACCTAGCCGGACTGACATCCGCTGGCGCAGACGTTCGTCCTGGGCAAGAAGCTGCGCAAGCTGTGCGCGGGCGTCTTCAGCAAGCGGCGAGAGATCGAACTCACAGAGCGCCTGCATACCCCGGGCGTAGGCTGCAACCTCTTCGGTAAAGCACTCCCACGCCTCCTCGTCTGCTAACTGCTGTAGACGTTCGTTACTCTGCAACATCAGGGCGATTTGCCGCGTGAGTTTATCAGCCATGCTTCACCTGACGCGCCTGTGGGTCGATGGCTTTCCACGTCTCAGCCATATCCACCATCAGTGAGATAAGATGCGGGAGCATTTCCCCGGACTTATTAAGGTTCGCTTCCAGCAGAGAGCGCGAAATATACTCGTACAGTCGCTCCAGGTCGGCGGCAATCTGTCCCCCAACCTCATGGTTAAGCCCGGCGCGCAGGCCATTATCAATAATGTTGATTGCACGGGAGATCATCTCACCCCGGCGAGCGATGTTTCCAGACTGGAAGTAGATCTCGGCGCGACGCATGGCATTGATTGCTCCGTCGTAGAGCAAAACGATGAGCTGGTGCGGGGTGGCGCCAGCAATCTGGCTGTCCAGAGAGACGGAGGAATAGGCGCTGTTGCCCGTTTTGGTGTACATCTTCGGTTCCTGCCGGGCAGTTGGCCTGCCCGGATGCGTTAAGTTTAACCCATGATCCCAAGCAGCGCGGACTGAAGCTGCTGGCTCGTACTGTTCATTTGCGTCAGGGCCTGGTCGAGACGCTGGAATTCCTTACGGCTGCGGTCAAGGCTGTCCTGAATGCGTTCCTGCATGCGGGCTATCTGTTTTTCAACGCGGGTATTTTGTTCCTTTACCCCCTTGAGAGCGGTGGAGATCGCCCCTTCAACCTTCGGGATCGAATCGTTATCGCCCAGATAGGTGGTGAACACCTCCTCCATGCGATCCTTGATCCCGCCCGTTGAGCCGGTGCCTAAAAACAGAGCTTCCACTTCCTTTGGATTTTTCTTCAGCGCTTCGTCGAGCTTTTTATTGTCGATGGTGAGTATGCCCAGGGTCCCGGTACGCTCCTCGCCGGGCTTGGTTTCGTTGAACTTCACCTCAATACCGAGCGCACCCAGAGATTTGTACAGATCGTCGGCATCGCCATAGCTCCCGGCGACAGCGGACTTCATCTGGCTGGTCAAACGGCGCAGGGTACCGTCACCGAAAAGCGCGCCGTTTGACGCATTGGCCTGCGGCAGTTCATCGCCGGTCGTCTTTTCCGGTTCGTTGTATGCACTGGCGCTGGATGCAGCGCTAAGATAGGCGTTATAGACATTCACAAACTCTTCAATCAGGCTTTTAACCTTAGAGGTATCGGCGGTGATCGACAGTGTTTCTGATTTCAGTTTTGATGCGTCGTCAGGATCTTTTTCTGAGACCTCGCGCAGATCGAGGGTGATCCCGTCAATGGCGTCAGAAATGGTATTGGAGCTGCGTTCAATCTTCGTACCATCAACGTAGACAATGGCATTCTGCGCCGGCGTAATCTCCCGGGCATTATCTGCCCCCGGCGTGACTGCCGGGTCGTAATCCAGCACTTTTGCCAGCTTACTGTCGCCGCTTACGCTGATGCTAATTTCGCCATCTTCGCCGGTCTTTTTCGACGTCACGACCAGCTGATATTTGCCATCTTCGGCAGGCATTACCGTCGCGGTAACATCGCCATTTTTAGCATTAATTTTTTTAGCAATCTGTACCAGAGAGGTTTCATCATCTTTCAGCTCCACCTCCATCGGCTTGCCTTTGCCTGCGGTGATGGTCACCGTACGCGGACCGGCGCCGTCACCCAGCTGGGTGTCGTTCGCATTTTGCGGTGCCGTCCCCACTTTATTGGCTTTTGCTAACTGCTCAACCTGGACCGAGTAACTATTCGGGATCGCTCCCTTACCTGCCGTTGCGTTAAATGCCTTGTTGGTGCCAATGCTGACCCCATTGAACCCTTCATCCTCCAGTTTTTTCAGCGCCGTTTTCACCGCATCCAGACTGCTGGAGATTTTACCCCAGGAGGAAGTTTGTCCTTCATAATTGCTCTGCTTCTGCAAATAGGGGTTTAATTTTTTATTCTCAGCTACCTGGAGCTGCGAAATCATACTTTCAATATCTAACCCGGAGCCGCCGAGGCCTGACATAGAGAACGAAGCCATGATTTGTATTCCTGTTACAGTGAAGATAGATATAGCGATATCATCGGGGTTTCGGCCATAAAGTTTAATTTTTTACAGTTCAGGCGACAACGAAACCACCACATTAATACACTCTTACACGCTTATCAGGCTATTGACTGAGGTAATCGGGAGAATTGCCGTCACTTGTGAATGCTTTTTCTGGAATATAAAAAATTATGAAAAAATAATTTAGTCATTTCCTTTTCATCCGATTAATTCAGTATGCGCAACAGACATCGCATATTTAACTGGCGAATGCCGTCGTTACTTTATTTAAAAGGATATTGATATGGCCCAGGTCATTAATACTAACGCATTGAGCTTGATGGCTCAGAACAACCTGAACAAATCTCAGACTTCTCTGGGTACTGCAATTCAGCGTCTCTCTTCCGGTCTGCGTATCAACAGTGCGAAAGACGATGCAGCAGGTATGGCGATCTCTAACCGCTTCACCTCTTCTATCCGCGGCCTGACCCAGGCAGCACGTAACGCCAACGATGGTATCTCCCTGGCGCAGACCACCGAGGGCGCGCTGGAAGAAGTAACCGAGAACTTACAGCGTATCCGTGAACTGACCGTTCAGGCAAAAAACGGTACCAACTCTTCTGACGACCGTGACTCCATTAAAAAAGAGATCTCTGCACGTCTGGACGAAATCAAACGTATTTCTGAAACCACCAACTTCAACGGCGTTAACGTTCTCGATGGCTCCAAAGATAAACTGACCATCCAGATTGGCGACAAAGATGGCCAGACCATCGACATCGATCTGAAGAAACTGGACATCGACTCTCTGGGTCTGGACGGCTTCACTGCTGCATTCGATAAAATTGCCGGCTCTGCTGGCGCCACCAGTCAGTACACCAAGGCAGCCACTGCGAAAGCAGCGGGCGACGATACGGGTATCAGCACTGCTGCCGGTAACTGGAAAGTTGCCGCAGCTGACATCACCGCAATTGAAACGGCAGTGGGCGCAGCAGCAGGCGACGTCAAGCTGTACGTAGCTGATGGTGAAGCTTTCGCTTACGATAAAACTGCCGACAAAATGTTTAAACTGGACACCTCTGCCATCACCTTCAAGGATGATGGTGCTGGCAATGCGATCATTGACGGTGCTGTACCTGCTGGCGCCGTAACGGAAGTCAACGCGCTGGATGCCGATATCCTGTTGAACGGTCCATCTACGCTGAGCGATGCCACTAAGCTGAAAGAAGGCGCGACCTTCAAAGCTCAGGATGGTTCTGAAGTGACGCTGGATCAGGCTAAACTGGACGAGATCTCCAACGCGGCCTTTGGCGCTGACGCTGCTGACAGCAACATGCAGCTGTTCTCCGTGAAAGACGGTGCAAACACCAAATACTTCGCGCAGAGCACCGACGCAAGCGGTAACACCGTGGTGAAAGAGCTGACCTTCGCAGATAACGCAACTGCCCCTACCGTCGCGGATGCAGGCGCAGCGAACTCCGCGTTCATCAACACCGCCGCTAACGCTGCCGCAGCCGACGACCTGCTGGGTAACCTGGATGCAGCCCTGACCGAAGTGACTAACTTCCAGGCTGACCTGGGTGCGATTCAGAACCGTTTCAGCTCTATCATCGCGAACCTGAACACCACTGTTATCAACACCACCGAAGCCCGCTCCCGTATCCAGGATGCTGACTTCTCCGTGGAAGTGTCCGCAATGAGCCGTTCTAACATCCTGCAACAGGCCGGCGTATCCGTTCTGAGCCAGGCTAACCAGGTACCTCAGAACGTTCTGAGCCTGCTGCGCTAATCCCGAAAAGCCTCAACATTTACGCGTATTTATTGCGCGTTAGCCCTCCCTGTCGGAGGGCTTTTTTCGTTTTGAACCTCGCTAATCGTCCTCAATCCTTCTCCCCTGCCCTAACCGTCTGTCAGGCAAGTCACAACCAACCAAAAACATTACAAATAATATGGTTAAAAAGGTCTCGCAAAACAATATAAAAACGCGTTTACCCTATTTGGAGACAATCGGTAATCGACCATAAATAGCATGCGTAAAGTGCCATTGAATACGAAATGAAAGAACGAACGCATCTCGTTTATTTATTATGAACGCAACCTTCCGCTAAACAGCTCATCTCAACATTGTTTAAATGATATGACCAGTGAGATAAAATTAACCAACTCATTTATAGCGACTGCCGATATTTAATGTTAAAATCGTTTTCGCTGCACAGCGTGCAAAAGGAGAAATTCCCTCCTGTTACTTATACATTTTTAAGCGTTTAGCTTATCTAACTTGAGCAGTCAGCAAATGCCCGTCAGTCATTGCCCTTCACGTACTAAGCCTCAGAAAAATAGGAATATAAGCGTCACCCCACTGCTATCGTGCCGCCAGGTTCAGCGAGAGGAATCACCGCATGCGCATCAAAATGGGAGGGCATTTACTTTATTTATCACACAAATACGCCAACCGAGGCCTGGCCATTTTTAACATCGGCATTAATAACATTAATATCGTTGAAATTTACCTTTAGCGATCCGCGAATAGTTGCGATATAAGCCTTAGGTAGCCCGAAATTGTTGCGCATTGTTAACGAAAAGACTTTACCCAATTAACATAAATACCCATTCAATTCACCTTATCTTTCATTACGAAGTATCAAGATATTATGGTCAATTACATTGCGATTGGATCGTTAGTGACGCTGGATTTACACACGAGGTTACTAACACGAACGCGCGACGGCGAGTGCGTGACGCTGCCTGCCAGCGCCTGCCTCTGCCTTGCCGCCCTGGTGGAAGCGCAGGGACAAATTTTGTCTCAGGAACAGTTAATGGATATCGGCTGGCGTAGCGCTGGCGTTGAGGTCACGGATAATAGCGTGCGCGTTATGGTGAACAAGCTTCGACGAGCGCTGGCCTCGCTAGAGATGCAGGATGCTATTGCGCTGGTTGCCGTAACGCGAAGCGGCTATCGCCTGATTATTCGTGAAGAGAGCCCGCCGGAACCCTCGGCTGAAAGCGTTGAGATCCTCCCCCCACCACAGCCGCCTGAAATGCCGGTGGAGGCTACGCCTTCTCCCCCCTCCGCTACGCCAGCACCGCGTCGAAAAAGGCTTTTGCGAAGCGCTGCGTTCGCGGTCTGCGGCATGCTGATCGGTATTCTTATTGCCTTGTCCGTCAAAAATGCGTTTGTCCCCAGCCCGCAGAGCATCGAGTTTATCCTCTGGCAGGGAGAAGGGATCCCCCCCGGCCATATCGTGATGGTGCAAAAAAACCGAATAAGCCAAACAGAACTTATCCAGGCAACGCTGCACACCTATAGCGAATATGTGCTGGAAAGACGCGTCCATTACAGACCGGGTAAAATTTTATACATCACTACCGGTACGGGAAAGATAGATAAATATCAGGCAGTTATTGCCTGTCAAAAACCCATTCAGGAGCAAAAGAATGACTGTGAATCGTTCTATTTTCATCTTTATTAAACGCCCGCAGATCCTCTTTGCTGGCGGCCTGATGACAGGTTTAGCGTTAACAATCGGGTACACGATCGCCACGTCGCCGCTGAAACAGACGTGCTTTGCCCCAGCCTCGTTTTACACTATCAAGGACGAAAACAACGTGACGCTGGCGCGAGGAATTTATCGCTCATACCGCGATGGACTTCATGAGGGACACACGACCTATATCGGTAACATCCGCCATTTTCAGGACGGAAAACGCGTAGGGCAAGCTTCACCCGTACAGCGCAGCGTGAATTATACCATGTCCTTCTCCGGCAACCTGCTGCATCTGACGATGCTTAGCCACGCCCGTCGGCTCGGCGATCAAAGCAACGAAAAAGAGGTGACGGATTATATTTTTCCGCAGCTTAAGAGCGGCGAAACCTCCACCAGTTCCCTCTATTTGCTGGAAAACAGCATCCTGGCATCGGGAACGGAGACGGTAGTACGGATAGCCTGCACGAATTAAGCCCTCAAACCAGCGCTTGTAGTAACCCGCTCAGGATCTCGAAGCCGTGGCTCATAAGACGTTCAAAAAATGGAGCCAGCGTTTCGTCGATGAGCAACAGTGCCAGCATGCCAAAGGTCAGCGTGAGCGGGAACCCTACTACAAAGATCGAGAGCTGCGGGGTAAGTCGGTTTAGCAGCGCAAGCACCATGTTTATGCTCAGCAGCAGGGCTATCACCGGGAGGCCCAGGATCAGTCCCTGACTGAAGATGAGTCCGGCATGATTAACGAGGTAAAACATCCCGCCAGCATGCAGCGGTTCTGAGTTAATGGGGAGAGCCTCGAATGTCTCTGCAAGCAGCGAAAGCAACCACAGATGGCCGTTAAACACCAGAAAGAGCAGCATCGCCAGCATGTTTAGCAGGCGAGCGATCACCGGGCTGTTACCGCTGCCCGGGTCGAAGAAGGTGGCAAACGAGAGTCCCATCTGCATCCCAATGATCTCGCCCGCCAGGCGAACAGCGGCAAACAGCAGTTGCATCGTCAGCCCCATCGCGGCGCCGATGAGCACCTGCTTAGCCATCGTCCAGACGCCCGCCCAGGAGTAAAGTCCTATATCCGCGTCAGAAACCAGCCCGCCCAGCAGCAGCGCGAGGGTTAAGGCCAATGCCGCACGCAGGCGGGCGCTTATCGCTTTTTCGCTAAATACTGGCGCAACATGCAGAAGCGCCGAGATACGCACCATGACCAAAAAGTAATGGCTTATCAGGGCGTAAAGCTGCTCAAGGGGAAGATTAAAAATCATTAGCCGATGGCGTAAGGAATGCTGGCGAACAACATGCGCGTGTATTCAATAAAGATTTTCATCATCCACGGACCGAGCAGTACGCCGACACCCACGATCATCAGGATTTTAGGGATAAAGGTCATGGTCATTTCGTTCACCTGCGTCGCGGCCTGAAGAATACTGATAATCAGACCGGTTGCCAGCGCGACCAGCAACAGCGGCCCCGCAATCATTAGCCCAACCTTGATAGCTTCCATGCCCAATACCATGACGCTTTCGGGGGTCATATCAGGCTCCTATGAGTAAAAGCTTTGTGCAAGCGAACCGACCAGCAGCTGCCAGCCATCCACGAGTACGAACAGCATCAGCTTAAAAGGCAGCGCAATTGTCGCTGGCGGAACCATCATCATCCCCAGCGCCATCAGAATGCTGGCCACCACCAAATCAATAATCAAAAACGGAATAAAGATGGTAAAACCAATCTGGAAGGCGGTTTTCAGCTCGCTGGTGACGAAGGAAGGCACCAGAATACTCAGCGGCACGTCCTCCGGGCCGGTAAGGGTCGGCGTTTTAGCAATGCGGGCAAACATCGCCAGATCGGCTTCACGCGTCTGCTCAAGCATAAAGGCCCGCAGCGGTTTTACGCCTTCCTTCAGGGCCGTTTCCATGGTGATTTTATTGGCCTGCAACGGCTGCCATGCCTGTTCATAGATCTGGTTGAGCACTGGCGACATCACAAAAAAGGTCAAAAACAGGGCCAGTCCCACTAATACCTGATTTGGCGGTGCGGTCGGCGTACCTAGCGCGTTGCGCATCAATCCCAGCACGATAACGATACGCGTAAAGCCAGTCATCATCAGCAGTACCGCAGGGATGAACGTGAATCCACTGAGCAACAATAGCGTCTGGATGGGTAGCGTCCAGCCAGCGCTCCCCGGCGAACTGGCCAGCGTAATGTCGCCGTTAGCGGCGAGCGCAGAGGCGACGGGCAGCAGCAGACCAACGCCCGTCGCAGCACGGGCAATCAATAGACGGTTCATTTTTGCTCACCACCCGAACGGTATTTATGAAGAAAGTTATCCAGCATGGCGGGGAAAGCCGCTGAAGGAGTCGCCTGCTCAGGCACCTCTGGCCTAACCTGTACGGTAAGACAGCTAATGTGGGTTGGGGTAACACCCAGCACCAGACGCTGTTCGCCCACGTCAACCACCACCAGCCGTTCGCGCGAGCCGAGAGGTTTACTTGCCACCAGCGATACCGCAGCCTGGCTTTCGCGGGTGCAACGCGCCAACCCGCTGCGGCGAGCGATCCACGCCAGCAGTACCATCAGCATAATAATGAGCATGAGCGTACCGATAACCGATAGCGCGATTGCCCCGCCAGAGAGCACGTTCGTGCTCCCTGCGGCAAAAGGAGGTTGTACTGCGTTCATTAGCGGCTCAGGCGATGCATTCGCTCGGATGGGGTAATGATATCGGTAATACGAATCCCGAATTTATCGGACACGACCACCACTTCGCCCTGGGCAATAAGGTAACCATTGATCAGAATATCAAGCGGCTCACCCGCCAGACCGTCAAGCGAAACCACCGAGCCCTGGCTTAAGCGCAGCAGCTCCTTGATAGTCATTTTTGTGCGGCCCAGCTCAACGGTCATTTTGACAGGGATATCCAGAATCAGGTTCATCTCTTCAGAAAACTGAGGAACCGCCGTTTGCTCTGTACTTCCCGCAGCGTTCTGCTCGTTCAGCGCCTCACCCCAAAGATTGTCCATAGACTTATCTTCAGATCCCGACGAGTTATTCATGTCGCTCATGGGGAAATCACTCCTTATTGAAAGATTTTAATGCTGGCTGATTCATCCGATCGACCTTCAGAGCATATTGATTATTTACAGAGCCATATTTCGCGGTAAATACCGGCACGCTGCCGACGTTCGCTTCTATAAACTCCTGCTTATCCAGTGGGATAATGTCGCCTTTTTTCATCTTCATGACGTTTGACAACCGCGTGTTGATGTCGGCAAATTGCGCCACCAGCTCCAGCTCGGTTTCACGCATCTGGCTTGCCAGCATGCTGCGCCACTCAGAATCCTCATGGCGCGAATTATCCATTGGCGGATTGCTTAACAGTTCACGCAGAGGCTCTATCGTGCTGAAGGGAATACAAATATTGAACTCCCCGCGATGCGAGCCGATTTCCACGGAGAAAGGCGTGGTGACAACAACATCGTTTGGTGAAGAGGTAATATTGGTAAATTTCACCTGTATCTCTGAACGGATGTATTCCGTCTTAATTTTATAAATAGAGCCCCAGGCAAACTCATACGCCTCGCGTGCCATTGTCAGCATACGGTGGATCACCCGCTGCTCGGTCGGGGTAAATTCCCGCCCGTCTGCCTTCGTCGGGAAACGCCCGTCTCCGCCGAACAGGTTATCCACGGCCATAAATACCAGACCGGAGGAGAATGCCATCAGCGCGGTCCCTCGCAGGGGATTAAGGTGCAGCAGGTTCAGGTTAGTTGGCACCGGTAAATTGCGGGCAAACTCATGATACGGCTGGATCTTGATATTTCCCGCCGTAATATCTGAACTGCGGCGCAGCAGGTTAAATAGCCCCATCCTGAACTGACGGGCAAAGCGTTCGTTAATAATTTCCAGAGAATGAAGCCGCTCGCGAATCACGCGTCGCTGAGTATTTGGATCGTAAGGTTTTATCCCCGCATCTCCCATGCTTCCATGGAGGTCATCGGGACTCTCCGTATCAGCATTGAGCAGGCGATCGATCTCATCCTGTGATAAAAAACTATCAGCCATTGTGTTTACCGCAGAATAAATTCATTAATCAAAACGTCAGTGACGTTAATCTTTTTGTTGAACGCCAGCGGTTTTTTAAGCTCATTATTGATGTTGCTAATCAGCTGGCGTTTACCTTCATCCGTTGAGAGCGTTTCATACGTTTGCTGAGAAAGCAGCATAAACAATCGGCTGCGATATTCCGGCAGGAATTTCTCAAGCACCTGTACGGACGACGTATCGCCAAGTCGTACGGACAGACCAATGTAGAGCACGCGATCCGACTCGTGCTGCGTCGGGGTCAGGCTAACGGTAAAGGTATTCATCGACACGTATAACGGTTCAACTTGCTGTATCGCCGGGGCTTCGTGCTCACTTCTCGAATTGTTGTCCGTCTGCACGTGTGCATATTTCATCGACCAGAACAGATAGCCTGAAAAACCGCAGGCTGCGAGGGCAATCAGAAACATTAGTATTAACAGAAGCGAGCGCGACCCTCCGCGAGCCGCAGCATTTTTATTTTTGTTACCCATTACGTAAACCCAATAAAATAAGAGAGGCAGCAACCTGCCCCTCGATAAATACGGCGGACATTGTAGTCCATTTAATCAGCAGAATAATCAGGAGATAAAATTTCATTCCTGTCGGCAATTCAGCAATTCAGGCAAAAGTGTTAATGCCGTATATATTTCCTTGCGTCGATGTTAATAATTCCGCCACAGCGTCTTCGTCCACGAACACGTTATCTGCACCTTGAGCGGTATGCTGCTCTCCGGAAGGATGACGTCCCTGCTCGCCACCGCCAGTATGTGGTCGATCGGGGCTCACGCTCGCCTGGCCCAACTGAAGCCCGGTTTCCGCTAAAGCCGCCCGCAGGTGCGGTAGAGCAGTCTCCATCATCTGCCGCACCTGGGCATGTTCGCTGACGATATGGATCTGCGCCTGGTCCTGCTGCACGCGCAAAGAGATATGCAATGAGCCCAGCTCCTGAGGATGCAGGCGGATCTCCGCATTGTGCAAATTGTCGCGGCTGAACAGGGCAATATGTTGGCTCACCGACTGTTTCCATTCGGGCGACTCCAGCGGATAACGGACGTTGACCACCTGCTGTGAGACAGGCTGACTGACCAGTCGCGCCGTTGATGGCTCCATCACGACGCTCTGAACCGTGGGATCGCACGTAGCGTGCTGCGATGCGTCTCCCTGATGAGCCGTTAAGCCTGGCATCACGGCGCTGGCGTCCGGGGCTTTCCCCCCTAACGCCTGTGCCTGCATCTGGAGAGGGGTATCTTCGCGTCGGGCGGGCTTCAGCTTAATATCGTCAACAGGGATCGTTAAAGGCGCCTTTTCGCCAGCTACCTCTTCACGTGGCAGAGTCGCATCAGCAAGGGTCGAAGCCTCTGTAGCGCCCCTCGCCTGGCGGGTGACTATTTGCTGAAGCTGCCACTGCGGGCTTTCATCACCGGGAGAGGCGCTGATTCTGACCTCCGCCAGCGTGTCGTCACTCTCCCCCGGCTCAGCTACCGGCGGCAAAACCGGCTGCGGAAGAGGGTATCCTTCATGACTCAACAGCTGCGCCGGAACGTCCAGCCCAGGTAACAACAGTCCCATCTGCGCCAACCTGTCGTCGAGCGTGAGAGCAAAATCCTCGCCGATGAGTTTTCCTTTGCCTGCTCTCGTCGGCGCTCCGCCGGACAGCAGAGCCGTAATATCAATATTCATAGCCTTTCTCTTTTCTGTCCGGCACGCTGGGCGAATTCGTCCATCATTTTTTGCTCCTGGCGGCTCTGTGCCATAGCCAGTGCCGCTTCGCGGCGATCGATGAGCGTCTCAAACGCATTAAGGCGCTGCTTTTTCTGTAGCCACTTCTCTTTGACCCGATCCACGGCTTGTTCGCAGGTGGAAACATGTGATTCGTGCTGCTTCACCACCTGGTTAAGTGACAAAATGAAAGACTGTTGATTAACCAGATCCGCCATCGACATACCGCTGCCCAGCAGGCCCTGACGCAAAGATTGCTGGTACTCGCGCTCATAGTGCTGAAGCTGTTCATGCTGGGCCACAGCTGCCATAAGCGTCTGCTGGACGCTGCCGAGGGCGCGAGTGGTCTCCGTAAGCTTTTCCTGAGCCATATCACGCAGCATGACCATTGGATTATTCACTTTCACGTTTTATCCCGCCTGTTCAACGATGTCTGGGAAAAGTTGGCTCAGTGCGGCAATAGCCTCGTCGTAACCGCTCCGCTCGTGTATTGCCTGATGCAGGAAGGCTTCCAGCGCAGGATACTGGTCTATCGCTCTATCGAGCAGCGGATCGCTGCCCTTCACGTAAGCGCCTACGCTGACCAGATCCCGGTTACGCTGGTAGGTCGACAACAGCTGCTTAAAACGCTGAACCTTGCGGTACTGGACATGCGGAATTAGCTCCGTCATCGCGCGGCTAATAGAGGCTTCAATATCAATAGCAGGATAATGGCCCGCCTCAGCCAGGCGACGAGAAAGCACGATATGGCCATCGAGGATCGCGCGCGCCGAATCGGCGATCGGATCCTGCTGATCGTCCCCTTCGGTCAGAACGGTATAAAAGGCGGTTATCGATCCGCCGCCGCGCATACCGTTACCCGCACGCTCTACCAGTGCGGGCAGACGCGCGAAGACGGACGGTGGATAACCTTTCGTTGCCGGCGGTTCACCGATAGCCAGCGCCACTTCACGCTGCGCCATGGCATAGCGCGTAAGAGAGTCCATTATCAGCAGGACATTCATCCCACGATCGCGGTAATCCTCAGCAATTCGGGTGGCGTAAACCGCACCCTGCATACGCAGGATCGGTGAGACGTCAGCAGGTGCGGCGATCACGACCGCGCGTGAGAGCCCCTCTTCGCCAAGAATGTTCTCGATAAAATCTTTTACTTCACGTCCGCGCTCGCCAATCAGCCCGACGACGATGACGTCGGCGGTGGTGAAACGGGCCATCATGCCGAGCAGCACCGACTTACCGACGCCCGAGCCGGCAAAAAGGCCCATACGCTGTCCCCTGCCAACCGTCAGCAGGCCATTTATTGCCCTCACGCCCACATCGAGCACGGACTTGATGGGATCGCGGTGAAGCGGGTTAAACGAGGGGGTAAACAGGCCGGCTACGGGTTTTCCCGCCGGTGGACGACCATCCAGGGGGCGGCCCTGAGCGTCAAGCACGCGCCCCAGCAGGTGTAACCCCACCGGCAGCTGTTTACCCGCTCCCTTATCGGCCTCTGGCGCGTACGCGCGCGCGCCGGGAAGAATACCGTCAACATGTTCAAGCGGCATAAGATAGAGCGTCTGACCGTTAAACCCGACCACCTCACACTCGACCGGTAAAATAGCCTGCCCAGTCTGACGTTCAACAATGCACAACGCGCCTATCGGCAGCTTCAGGCCAACGGCCTCCATCACCAGCCCGGTAGCACGCGTCAGCTTGCCGTACTGACGAAAGCGCGGGAGCTCTCCGAGCTTCTCTTCCACCCGATCCATGACCGAGAGCCAGTTTTTTAACTGCTGGCTCATTGGGACAATTCCTCTCGGGCGAGCTGACAGAGAGACTGCCAGCGCGTTTCCATGGTGGCGTCATACTCCACGTCCGGCGTGACCACACGACATCCCCCTGCGGCCAATTGGGGATCGCTTTGTAAGGACCACCCCATTGAGGAGAGCGTCTCACCGATCGCCTGGGAGACCATGGGCAGATCCTGCGGGTTCACATGCAGTTCTGTCGGGCCGTTGAGCAGGGTATCCTGCTTCATTAACTGGCGGATCTGCGCAAGCAGAGCATGGTTATCCGCCACGCTCAGGGTGCCGTACAGCTGCTGTACCGCCGTCAGCGCCAGCTGAACCAGACGTCCGGGAATAAGGCTATCGAGATTCGAAAGCGCAAGCTTGCACTGCGTCACCCATTCTCCAGCCTGGAGCAGTAAAGCCTGCCGTTCGTCACGAGCCTGTTCCAGCCCCTGCGCCAGACCCGCCTCACGCCCCTCCTTCAGCCCGGCCTCATAGCCTTCGCGACGGCCTTCCTCTTTGCCTTGCGCCAATCCCTGAGCAATACCCTGCTGCTCAGCCTGCTTACGCAGGCGTGCCAGCTCGGCCTTAAACTGCGCGTCAGAATGGCCGGTATCCTGCGTCTGCAACGGTACTTCAACCGTTTCGTTTAACAGATCCTCAGGCTGCCAGCTGCGCCACTGAGCGGCGCTATTGGCATCAAACGTAGGCATCGTCGCTGCCTCCAATGATGATTTCCCCAGTCTCCGCAAGGCGACGAACGATGTTCAGAATAGTCTTCTGCTCGGCTTCCACCTGTGACAAACGAACCGGGCCGCGCGATGCCAGATCTTCGGTCATCAGATCCGACTGACGGCGCGACATGTTACGGAAGAACTTGGCCCGCAGCGCTTCGTCTGCTCCTTTGAGGGCGATGATAAGGGTTTCACTTTCCACCTCCTGCAACAGACGCTGGATGCTGCGATCCTCGACATCCACCAGGTTTTCGAACAAGAACATTTCGTCGATAATTTTCTGTGCCAGCTCACTGTCGAAATCGCGAACCGCCTCAATGGCGGCCTCTTCCTGCTGGGATTTCATCAGGTTTAAAATCTCCGCAGCCGGGCGCACCCCACCCATTTTGCTGCGCTTAAGATTCTGACCGTGGAGCAGGCCGTTGAGTACCTCCGTCAGTTCCTGCAACGCGGCGGGCTGAACCCCGCCGAAGGTGGCGATACGCAGCATAATGTCGTTACGTTCACGATCGTCGAATTTGCTCAGGACGTCCGCCGCCTGGTTACGCTTTAAGTGGACCAGGATCGTGGCGATAATTTGCGGGTGTTCTTCACGAATCAGATCGAATACCGCCAGCGGATCCATAAAGTTGAGCGTTTCGATCCCGTTTCCACCCTGGTGGGTATCCAGCAAATCCTCAAGCAGCGTTGACGCACGCTCTTCACCCAGCGCCTTGACCAGCACGCTGCGCAGATACTCGTTCGTGTTAAGGCTCAGCGCGGCATACTCGCTTGAGTCATTTTTAAAGTCGCGCAGCACGGAGGCCATTTGATCGTGGGTAAACCCCGCCATGTTGACCATAGAACTGCTGATGGTCTTCACCTCATGCGCGTTTAGGTGCTTAAAGACTTCGGCGGCCAGGACGTCGCCCAGCGTCAACATAACGATGGCGCTTTTCTCTGCGGCATTCATGATTTGAGCTCCTGATTCATCCACTGACGAATAACCAGCGCAATAACCCGCGGCTCTTGTTCCGCCAGTTCGCGCAGCTGCTGACTGTTAAGTTCCGTATCCACACGCTGCTGAGCGCGGTCACGCGCATCCTTTTCGGACGCTTTCTTGCGGGCGGCCAGCTCTTCCTGACGCGCCTCTTTTTCCATTTCCATGCGGCGCAGGCTGGTTTCCTGATGGCGGATCCAGGCCGGATGAACAAGCTTACGCCACATAACCCAGGCGATAATCGCAATAACCAGATAACGCGCAATCGCCATCATCAACTGATAAAACTTATCCTGTTTCCAGAATGGCGGGAGTTCCTCTTCCTCAACCCCGTTAAACGGCGAGTTCAAAATATTGACGCTATCGCCGCGTGAGGCCGTATAGCCGACAGCCTCCTTAACCAGAGCATTAATACGGTTCAGTTCAGCCTCACTCAGCGGACCCGGCTTGCCCTCAGCGCCTTGCGGCAGATGGTTTATCACCACCGCGACTGAAAGACGATCGATGCGCCCCATGGCATTTTTAATGTGGGTTAGCGTGCGATCGACCTCAAAATTGGTGGTCTCATCGTTGTGATTGTTGTAGGGCTGTGAACGGTCATTTCCGGTACCAGCGGTACTGGTTTGAGCGGCAGGCTTGTTAAGCGGCTGCGTAAGTGGCGCAGTGGCAGGCGCTGGCGGCTGATTCGTCAGCGCGCCCGGTACGCCGCCATTGCCGCGTCCATTACCCTGCTCGGACTGGCTCGTCTGGCGGCTTCGAATCACCATTTTTTGCGGATCGGCGTTGGGCTGATACTGCTCCTGCGTCTGCTCCTGCTGGGTAAAATCAATCTGCGCCGTGACCTGGGCGCGAATATTTTTGCTGCCCACCAGCGGCGCCAGGATTCGCTGGATGCGCTGCTGGTAATCACTTTCGATCTCACTGGTGTACTTCAGCTGTGACGTTTGCAGGCCGCGCAAACCACTTTGGGTGAGCAGCTCACCCCGCTGATCGACGATAGTGACATTTTCTGCCGTCAGCCCCGTCACGGCGCTGGAAATCAGATGAGTAATGGCAATGACCTGTCCTTCATCCAGGGTACGCCCCTGAATCAGGTTGACGGTAACGGAAGCCGTTGGCTGTTTTTGCTCACGCACAAACATCGTCTGCTTGGGTGTGGCAAGATGAACGCGCGCCGATCTGATCGGCCCCAGGTTTTCAATAGTACGCGCCAGCTCTCCCTCAAGCGCCCGCTGATAATTAACCTGTTCGCTAAACTGGCTAATACCAAACTTTTCCTTATCCAGCAGTTCAAACCCTACGGAGCCGCCTTTTGGCAACCCCTGTTGGGCCAGCTTCATACGCACTTCATGGACCTGCCCTTCAGGAACCAGAATAGCGCCACCCGGCGCGTCGATGCGGTAAGGGACATTCATCTGCGACAGCTGGGCAACAATGGCCCCACCGTCTTCATCACTGATATTGCTAAACAACACGCGATAGCCTGGCTCTTTTGCCCAGAACATAAGCGCAATTAATACCGATACGGCAGCCGCGGCGCAAATGACCAGCGATAGCTTCGGGCTGGCGCGAAGCCATGACAGAGCCGATTTAATTCGGTCAGCCGGATTATTCGTTAAATCATTTAATGTGGCACTCATGCCGTGATCCTGTAAGAAATAGCACGCACAATAATGCGCGTCAGCGCCTGTGATATCGCAGGGCTGATAACGACGATTTCAAATTAAGAGAAATTTTCAGGCGGGCATTATCGTCTGAAAGGCCGATTTTTTAAGGATAAATAAGCTTAAAGTAATGTTCGCTTATTGGATTTTATGGCCATTTTGCCTACGTGTTAAACTATCAACGTTTAAAAGATATGTAATAAATGTGTGCTTTTCCCTTATTAATTCAGGAAGTCAACAATGTCAGCAACTTTAATGCGTGGCGTACTCGATCAAATTAACACTCAGTCACAGCAAATAGCCGGCATGAGCCGAAACCAGCCTGCCGCGCTGAAAAACACGCCGTCGTTCTCTGACATTTTATTCAATAGTATCAATGAAATTAATGAAACTCAGGTTAACGCGAAAGAAATGACGCAGCAGTGGATGTCTGGCAGTAGCGATATTGGATTAAATGACGTAATGCTGGCAATGCAGAAGTCCTCAATTTCTTTTAGCTTCGGTGTGCAAGCGCGCAATAAAATGCTCAGTGCCTACCAGGAAATCATGAATACCCCGGTATAAGGCCTCGCCCTGTCTATGAGTGAATTTAAAGACATTCCCGTGCGCTTATCGCCAAATAAGCTTACGTTATCCGATTCTGAATTACAGCGTATTGGGCAACTGATCTATCGCCGCGCCGGGATTGTAGTCAACGCACAAAAACGAGAGATGATTTTTAATCGTTTATCACGGCGGCTACGGGCGCTGGGGATTGACACATTTCTTGAGTACATCAGCATTCTGGAATCCCACAGCGAGCATCCGGAATGGCAGAACTTTGTCAACGCGCTGACAACCAATCTGACCTCTTTCTTTCGCGAAACCTACCACTTCCCGGTGCTCGCAGAACACGCCCGTCAGCGGCCCAACGGCTACCGCGTCTGGTGTACTGCCGCTTCCACCGGGGAAGAACCTTGCTCCATCGCCATGACGCTGGACGAGACTCTGGGGAGCGCGACGGGAGGGCCACGCGTCTGGGCCTCTGACATCGATACCGAGGTGCTGGCCAAAGCGGAGGCAGGGGTATACCGCATGTCCGACCTACACTCGCTGACCCTGGTGCAAAAACGCCACTATTTTTTGCGCGGCTCGGGTGAGAACAGCGATCGGGTGAAGGTAAAGCCAGAACTGCTGGCCGCTATTCACTATCAGCGGCTCAACTTGCTGGACAACAGCTGGCCGCTGCCCGGACCGTTTGACGCCATCTTTTGCCGCAACGTGATGATCTATTTCGATGCGCCGACGCAGAAGCGTCTGCTTGAGCGCTTTGCCCGCATGCTGAAGCCAGACGGCCTGCTGTTTGTTGGTCACTCTGAACATTTTAATCATCCGCACATTCCACTCAGGCTTCGCGGCCAGTCGGTGTATGAACTTACGGAGGCCTTACGGTGAAACGGATACGGGTGCTGACAGTTGATGATTCTGCGCTCATGCGCAACATCCTGAGCGCAGTGATCAATCAACAGCCAGATATGGAGATGGTCGGCACCGCGCCAGACCCGCTGATCGCACGCGAGATGATTAAGCAGTTGAACCCCGACGTGCTGACGCTGGATATCGACATGCCGAAAATGGATGGGCTGGAGTTTCTCTCCCGTTTGATGCGCCTTCGTCCAATGCCGGTGGTGATGATCTCCTCGATGACCACCCGAGGCTCGAAGGCGACAATGGCCGCGCTGGAACACGGCGCCGTCGATTTTCTGGCCAAACCCGATCAGCGTATCGCCGGAAATCTGGAACTGTGGGGTGTGCAGGTCGCAGAGAAGATCCGCATTGCCGCGAAGGCAAAACTGGGACGTCAGGCTGAAGTGGCCTCGCCGATACTGCGGGGCATTACCGTGGATCCACAAAGCATTGTGGCGATTGGCTCCTCGACCGGCGGGACGGAGGCGCTGCGCCAGGTATTAACACCGCTGCCAGCCAGCGTCCCCGGTATCGTCATCGCCCAGCATATGCCTGCTGGATTTACCCGCTCCTTCGCCCAGCGTCTTGATTCACTTTGCCAGATAAAGGTGCATGAAGCGGATGACGGCGATCCGGTACTTCCGGGTACGGCATTGATCGCCCCCGGCGACAAGCATATGGAGATCGTCCGTCACGGAAAAGGGTACGCCGTCAGGCTGACCGACGCGCCCCCCGTCAACCGTCATCGCCCGTCTGTAGACGTTCTCTTTAACTCCGTTGCACAGCTGGTGGGCGCACATGCCAGCGCCGCCATCCTTACCGGAATGGGAGCCGACGGCGCACGTGGGTTGCTGGCGTTGCGGGAGTCGGGCGCGTTTACCCTCGCTCAGAGCGAAGCGAGCTGCGTGGTGTTCGGTATGCCTCGCGAAGCGATTGCCCTTGGCGCTGCCCGAGAAATCGTCGATCTCAATAAAATTAGCCAGCGTCTGCTGGAAAGTTTCAGCCATAAACCACGACGTTCAGGAGAGAACACACATGTCGGATAAAAACCTGCGTTTTTTGGTGGTGGACGATTTTGCCACCATGAGACGTATCGTACGTAACCTGCTTCAGGATCTGGGCTATTCAAATATTGAAGAGGCGGAAGATGGCCAGGACGCGCTGAACAAGCTGCGCGCCGGTGAGTTTGATTTCGTTGTGAGCGACTGGAATATGCCCAACCTTGATGGCCTTGAGCTGCTGAAAACCATTCGCCTCGACCCGGCGATGTCAAAGCTGCCGGTACTGATGGTTACTGCGGAAGCAAAGCGCGAAAACATTATCGCCGCCGCGCAGGCGGGTGCCAACGGTTACATCGTTAAACCGTTTACTGCCGCCACGCTGGAAGAAAAGCTTGGCAAAATTTTTGAAAAACTCGGGTGAATACTATGACCACTCAGCCTGGCGAGATCGCGGAACCGCCAAAGGATCTCTTTTTGCGTATCGGTCAATTAACCCGGCTGCTGCGCGACAGTATGGCAAATCTTGGCCTGGAGCAGGCCATTAAAGAAGTCGCGGACGCGTTCCCCAACACGCGTGACCGTCTCAACTACGTTGTTGGCAAAACGTCTCAGGCCGCCGATCGCGCGCTGACGGCCGTCGAGGTGGCACGACCGCTCCAGGAAAGATTAGGTGAAAATGCCGGTAAGCTTACTGAACGGTGGGACGCCTGGTTTGAAGAGCCACAGCCGCTTGACGAGGCGCGAGAACTGGTGAAAGAGACACGTACCTTTCTGCTGGACGTGCCGGCCACCGCTCAGCAAACCAACCAGCAGCTCACCGAAATAATGATGGCGCAAGACTTCCAGGATCTCACCGGCCAGGTGCTACAAAGCCTGATGCAGGTGATTCAGACCGTCGAAACCGAGCTGATCAGCGTGCTGGTTGAAAACATGCGCGAACGTGACGCGGGTATCGAACAGAGCGGTGACGCCCATCTCAAGAACGGCCCGCAGATTGATACCAGCGTCGCCGGGATTGTCGCCTCTCAGGAACAGGTGGATGACCTGCTGGAGTCGCTGGGCTTTTGATGACCCCAGGCCAACACTATGTCTGAAGAGAGCGAGAGCGACAAAACAGAAGACCCCACACCCCACCGAAAACAGAAAGCGCGGGAGGAAGGTCAGGTTCCGCGTTCGCGCGAGCTGACCACCCTTGCCATGCTTCTGGTGGGCTGGGGGCTTATCGTCGGCGCAGGTAGCCATCTGGCGACGCAGCTTGAATCTATTCTGCACAACGGGCTGACCTTTGATCGACTGCTGATCCGCGACCCGCAGAATATGTTACATCGTGCAGCCTCGCTGTTGAGCATGGCTTTTCTCGCCATTCTGCCCTTCGCCGGCGGGCTGTACGTGACCGCAATAACGGCACCGTCGATTATCGGCGGCCTGAACGCAAGCAGTAAGGCGCTAAAGGTTAATCTTAAAAAACTTAATCCCGTCACCGGTATCAAGCGTCTTTTCTCTGCCCAAATGGTATCAGAGATGATCAAAAGCATCCTCAAGGTGCTGTTGGCCGCCACGGGGGGAGGACTGTTTTTACTGCTCAATAAAAGCAGGTTCATCAATCTAATGTATGAACCGTTGGGCGGCGCGCTAAACGACATCAGCAACCTGCTGATTGGCTGCATGCTGTACGTGATTTTGTCACTGATCCCCATGGTGGCCTTCGACGTGATTTATCAGCTCTGGAGCAACTTTAAGAAGCTGAGAATGAGCCGCCAGGAGATAAAGGATGAATTTAAAAACCAGGAAGGTGACCCGCACATTAAGGGTCGCGTCAGGCAGATTCAGCGCCAGATGGCACAAAGCCGCATGATGGCCGAGGTGCCCACCGCCGATGTGGTCGTCAACAACCCGACCCACTATTCCGTGGCGCTGAAGTACCAGGAAGGCACCATGGGCGCACCGATCGTCGTCGCAAGCGGCAGTGGACTTATTGCCCTGCGCATCCGCGAGATGGCTGAAGAAAATCGGGTTCCGATGCTGGAAGCGCCACCGCTGGCGCGTGCGCTTTACCGGCACTGCGAGCCGGGTCAGCCGGTGCCCGGTGAATTATATAACGCTGTTGCCGAAGTCCTGGCCTGGGTATATAGCCTGCGCCGGTGGCGTAAAGGCTTTGGCTTGCGCCCAACAGAACCTAAAGATTTGCCGGTTCCCCCGGCGCTCGATTTTGCACAAGAGAGTAAAGAGTAATGGCTAATATCGCCACCAAATTACGTTTGCCCGGCATCAAGGAGACCCAGTGGCAGGTACTGGCCGGTCCAGTCCTGATCATGACGATCCTTGCGATGATGATCCTGCCGCTGCCAACCTTCGTGTTGGACTTGCTGTTTACCTTTAATATTGTACTGGCGATCATGATCCTTCTGGTCGCCATGTTTACCCAGAATACGCTGGAGTTTTCCGCCTTCCCGACGGTACTGCTCTTCTCAACGCTGCTTCGCCTGGCGCTAAACGTCGCCTCAACGCGCGTTATCCTGATGCACGGCCATAACGGCGCTGACGCCGCGGGCCAGGTCATCGAAGCGTTCGGCCACTTCCTGGTAGGCGGCAACTTTGCCATCGGCATCGTCGTTTTTATCATATTGATAATTATAAACTTTATGGTCATCACCAAGGGGGCCGGGCGTATTGCAGAAGTGGGCGCTCGCTTTACCCTTGACGGTATGCCCGGTAAACAAATGGCAATCGATGCCGACCTGAACGCCGGTCTGATCGGCGAGGAGGAGGCCAAGCGCCGTCGAAAAGAGGTGACTCAGGAGGCAGATTTTTACGGCTCCATGGACGGTGCGAGCAAATTTGTTCGTGGCGATGCCATCGCAGGCCTGCTGATCATGGCAATAAACATTATCGGTGGCCTGATTATCGGCGTAATGCAGCATGATATGAGCCTCAGCGCAGCGGGAGAAGCCTACACGCTGTTGACCATCGGTGACGGCCTGGTTGCGCAGATCCCTGGTCTTGTGATCTCCACCGCGGCAGGTGTCGTTGTAACGCGTGTGGTCAACGAGCAGGACGTAGGCGAGCAGATGGTCGGCCAGCTGTTTACCTCGCCTCGCGTGCTTGCCCTCTCTGCGGCCGTAATTGGTTTGCTGGGGCTAATCCCAGGCATGCCCAATCTGGTCTTTTTACTCTTTACCTCCTCACTTTTAGGCATTGCATGGTGGCTGCGGGGCCAGGAAGGTAAGGCGAAAAAAACGGGCGCCGCCCCCTCCGCCCCTACCCGAGCTGAAGCTGACGTGGCGCAGGTTAATGAAGTGACATGGTCTGACGTACAGATGGAAGATGTACTGGGGCTGGAGGTTGGCTATCGACTGATCCCTATGGTCGATCATGAACAGCAGGGCCAGCTGTTAACCCGCGTACGGGGTATTCGTAAGAAGTTCGCGCAGCAGATGGGCTTTCTGCCGCCAGCAGTTCATATTCGCGATAATCTCGACCTGCCGCCGACTCACTATCGTATTCTGCTAAAAGGGGTGACGATTGGTAAAGGCGAGGTCCAGCCCGATCGCTGGATGGCGATCGATCCAGGCTGTGCAGAGGGAGAAGTGCCCGGTACGCCCTGTAAAGAACCAACCTTTGGACTTCCCGCTCTATGGATCGATGAAGTCCATCGCGAGCTGGCGCAGACGCTGGGCTATACCGTAGTCGATCCATGTTCCGTCGTCGCTACGCACCTGAACCACCTTATCAGCACCCACACGGACGAACTTTTCGGTCGCCAGGAGGCGCAGCAGCTGCTTGACCAGCTCACCAAACAGTCGCCGAAGCTGATAGAGGATTTGATCCCCGGGGTAATCAGCCTGACCACGCTGCACAAAGTACTGCAAAATCTGCTCTCCGAGCGCGTGCCGATCCGCGATATGCGGACCATCATCGACACGCTGGCTGAGTATGCCACTCCTCAGTCTGACGCTGACGAGCTGACGGCCCGCGTGCGCGCTCGCCTCTCCCGGGCGATTACGCAGCAGTGGTTCCCTGGCGACGACGATATCCAAATAATCGGCCTTGATATGTCACTTGAGCAGTTGCTGGTACAGGCAACCCAGAGCGGAAGCGCTATCGAGCCGGGAATTGCCGAGAATTTAATGAAACAGACCGAGCAGGCGTTGCAGCATCAGGAAGCGCTGGGTGCGCCGCCGGTTCTGCTGGTGAACCCGGCGCTGCGTTTGATGCTGTCCCGCTATCTTCGTCGCATCTTCCCTCAGCTTGCAGTGCTCTCCAGCCAGGAGATAAACACTCAGCGCAACGTGAGAATGACGTATCTCATTGGAGGTAAATCGTGATAAGAGCCGCCTTGCTTGTTCTGCTGCTTGCGCCACCGGCGTTTGCTGCGGACGGTTCATGGAGCAGCCATAGTTTTGGCGGCACGCTGTCGCGCGGCAAGCAGGTACTGAAAAGTCGTCCAGTTCAGCCCGCCACGCCCCTTCCGAAAGGGGTTACGCCGACGCATCTGCTGTGGAAGATTACACCGGACGGCCCCACGCCGCCGGGCTTTCGCATTCGCGTCTGTAACAACCTGCGCTGTCTGATGCTCAGGGAACTGGCGGGCGAAATCCCGTTGCCAGCGGGTTTCCCGGCCGCGGGCCCCTTTCGCTTTGAGTATCAGTCGGTAGCGCGCGGCGAAATGACGCCGCCGCTGACAATACTGAAAAATGAAATCACAATAAGGTATCGCGGCAAGGGGCCATCGGCGCCTTAAGAGAGGTTCTGACAAACGGTACCGCTCTGGCGATATCCTGCCTTAAACCTCAGCACCTCATTTATCCCGCCCAGCGCCCCCTCACATGCCAGCGCCAGCGTCATCAGCATCGTCTCATCCTCCTGCGCCGATAACATCTCCATCCCTACCGGCAGCCCGATACGGCTTACGCCACAGGGCAACGTAATGGCAGGCAGGCCGCTGATGGCGGCCAGTTCCGGCGCGCAGCCTGGCGGCATCTTCGCCATACTTTCTGGTAATCGTTGTACGGTGGGATACACAAATCCGTCGATGCGCTGCACCTCCGCCACCTGGCAAAGGTTCTGCCGCAACAGGCGCTGAAAGCGACGCCCCGCCAGCCAGAGCGGGGTTTTCAGCGTGTTACTCGCCAGCATCTGACGTAGAAACGGCGCAAACTCTGGCAGGAAAGCGCCGGAGTCCACAATGCTTGTCAGTCCGGAGGGAGCGCCAGGCTGTTTGCTAAGCCAGTCGTCAATCGCCACGCGAAATTCATACAGACTGAGGCAGGTGGCCTGCCTCACCTCTTCAAGGAAGGGGAGTGAAACCTCCACCAGCGTCGCTCCGGCACGGCGCAACGTGTGCAGCGCCGACTGCCAGACCTCCAGCTGTACCTCATCCTCTCCCTGTAACGCGGTCACCACGCCAAAGCGAACGCCTTTCAGCGAACGCACAGGAAGCGCAACCGGCGGCAGGCCATGGATCACCGCATGCAGCAAGGCGGCATCCTCAACGCTATGTACCATTGGCCCAACGGTATCTTTGCTGGGCGAGAGCGGCGCCACGCCGTCCAGCTGTGAACGGCGAAAGGCAGGCCGTAGCCCCACCAGCCCGGTATAGCTACAGGGAATGCGGATAGAGCCGCCGGTATCGGTACCCAATGCGCCATCCGCCATTCCAGCCGCCACCGCCGCGGCGCATCCTCCGCTGGAACCTCCGGCGGTGAGTGTCGGGCAAAGTGGATTCGCCACATCCCCCCCCAGCGAGCTACGCGAGCGCACATCGAACGCGAACTCGGACATATTGGCCCTGGCAAGAATAATCGCCCCCGCTCTGCGCAATCGCTGCACGACCCGAGCATCCGCTGTCGCGTTAAGTGAGGCCAGCGCACGGCAGCCAAGGGTGATCGGCATCGGCGCGCAGGCAATATTATCTTTGACGATCAGCGGCACGCCGTGCAGGGGGCCGATCGGCTCTCCACGCCGACGCTGCTGCTGATGCTGTTCCGCCTGAGACATGGCGTCAGGGTTAACCCCGAGGATCGCGTTGAGCGCCCGGTGCTGCTGTATGACGTCGAGACGGCGGGCAATTTCCTCCGGACAGTCGTCTGGCGGTATCAGGCGCTTCATAGTCTCAGGCTCCCCGTGCTGAAAACCGGGCAGAAGGCTGCCCGGGATACGTTTTAGTCCCGCATGCCGGTAGTAATGGCATCAATGTCCTGCGGACGCAGACGAATTTCCGCCGCCCGTCGGTGCCCCTGCATCCCCTCGGTACGGCTCTGGCGGATCGCCGGTTCTGCGATTGCCGGGATACCCTGCTCGTCAATCCACTGATGGGTACAGATTTTGACGTATGCCCCTACCCACAGACCGCCGGTATAGCGTGCCGCCGCCATCGTCGGTAACGTATGGTTGGTGCCGCAGCATTTATCGGAGAATACCACGCTGGCGTTCTGACCAATAAACAGCGAGCCATAGTTGCGGATCTTCGCTGCCGTCGCGTGCGGATCGCGGGTATGCACCTGCAAATGCTCCGTCGCCATATGGTCAGCAAACGCAATCAGCTGCGCTTCATCTTCGCAGAGCACAATTTCACCCTGCCGACGCCACGCCTCGCCCGCCGTGGCGGCCGTTGGCAGGCTGGCAAGCTGACGCTCAACCTCCGCCAGGGTACGCTCAGCGATATCCCGGCTGGTTGTCGCCAGCCCGACGCGGGTATGAATATCGTGCTCTGCCTGCGCCAGCATATCGGCGGCCAGAATGCGCGGGTCGACGCTGTCGTCGGCGATAGTAAAAATCTCGCTCGGCCCGGCGAGGGCATCAATGCCGACTCGACCAAACACCTGGCGTTTCGCTTCGTTAACGAAGGCGTTGCCTGGCCCAACGATTTTGTCCACCGACGGGATGCTCTCCGTTCCCCAGGCCATAGCCGCAATGGCCTGCGCGCCGCCAACTTTGAAAATGCGGTGCGCGCCCGCCAGATGGCAAACTGCAATCATCGCCGGATGGGCGCCCGGGGGCAGACAGGCGATAATCTGTTCACAGCCCGCCACCGTCGCAGGAACAATCGACATCACGGGTGCGGAGAGAATCGGATACCGTCCGCCCGGCACGTAGCAGCCCACCGTCTGCACCGGGATGATCCGGTGACCGAGATGCACGCCAGGCAGCGTCTCTACCTCCAGCGGCAGCATGGTCGCCAGCTGCGCCTGCGCAAAACGACGCACCTGATTAATGGCAAACTCACTGTCGCGGCGCGTCTGGGCATCCATCCCCTCCAGTGCTTCGGCAATCTCCTGCTCGCTCACCTCAAACTGCGCCGGTACGACATGATCAAACTGCTGCGAAAAGGCTCTTAGCGCCGTATCGCCCTCGGCTTTCACGCGCTCGATAATGGCGCTGACCTTCTCCGTCAGGGAACGATCGGCCTGCGCATCCTGCCCCTGCGGGCGCTTAATCCAGCTCACCTGATTTAACATTTACGCGTCCTCCATCTGGCCGAGTTTGATCTGCGCCAGCAGCGCCAGATGGTCATAAACCACCCACTCATCAACAATTTTTCCGTTGACGATGTGGTAGTGCGACATGCCCATCACGAACAGTCGTTCTCCGGTCGGCTTGCCGAGTTCGCCGTAACCCAGGTGATGTCCTTCGATAATCCAGCGTACGGCCACTTTGACGCCGCCTTCATCGCATGGGTTGGAACAAATATGCTGCGGCAGCCACGCGCCGTCAGGGATCATCCCCACCAGCGCCAGCGTCTGATGGGTTACCGCCGCGGTGCCGTACAGCTCTTTCATCAGCGGACCGTGCCACTGTACGTTAGGCGCATACACTTCTTTGATCTTGCCAAACATCCGGCGGTTGTAGATCTCATGCAGCCAGCGCAGGCACTGCTCCTCCGTATCGGTGTGCGCAATGGAAACATCGCACTCCATCTCCGGCGGATATTGCCCCAGCATGCGGCCGTTTTCGCCGATGTCCATCACGCGGAAGCCTTTATCGAACTGCTCCTTTGCCATATTAAATGCGATTTGATCGGTATTCAGGCCAAGCTGTTTCATCAGTGACATATTGTCGCTGACCACCCACTCCCGATAAATTTTATTCTCGTGGATCATGCAATCCGCCACGGTACGCGTCACAAACGTACGGTTCGTCGGTTTGCCTAAATGGCTGTACTGTGTATGCCGCCCGCTTCCCGTCACCAGGTGAGAGGTATAAAAACCGTCAACATCATTTCCGTTCCAGATAACCTGGGTTGCCATTCCGCGCCGTTCCGGGAAGGCAATTAAGCGTTGCAGCGTATCCTGCACCACCTGTTCGCGGTTATAGAGTGTCCCCAGCGCGTTATACAGCACGCAGTTATGGGTATAGTGAGAATAAATTAAGCCGACATCGCGCTCGTCCCATATTTTATGGGTGCAGCGAACGATATAATCGACAATATCGGTATAGCAGTCATCAAAGCCGCGTAATGATTGCACACGCGGTCTTTTTTCCGGTACCAGATCGACAAAATCACGACGCTCCACCTGTAATACAGGTTCCTCTTTCAGCGATTTCACGCTGCTTTTTTCGGGTACGGCTGGTGCTTTATTTGTTGCTTCGGTGGAAGACATATAAACTCCTGCTCTGTTTTCAGACAATAAGAACCCGCACCCGTAAGTGAGGGTGAATTAAACACGGTTATTTTTTGCAGCCGGAATAAGGGGGCTGCCGCCCCATTAATTAAATATTTGCGACCAAATCGCTAATTCATCGATCCCCAGATATTCACGGAAAATTAAACCATCACGTAATTCAAGCTGGCTGATACCGGTAATTGATATGGGTTTACGGGTCGGCGCACCAAATTTGCCGTAACCGTCATGCCAGGTTAACAACGACCAGCGCAATGAAAGTCGAATCGGCTCATTAGGATCTTTACGCACAATCAGGTGATGAAGCTGCGTTTCGCTGTCGGCAAATGAAGCGCGATAACCGGAAAGCTGTGCGCCAATTTCCTGTTCGCCGGTGCAGAGGCAGTGCCCCGGCGCGTACAGCGTCGCCGCCGGGTGATAGAGACCGGGCACCACGCCGCTGTTACCGCCCGCCCACATCGTTAAGTAGCGCTCAACGACCCCGGCCAGCGCCCCTTCAACGTCGTCGCCCTCAGGCCCACCCGCCCAGCGGGCGTCAAGCGTCTCAGCAGACACAGATTCCAGCCCAAGCTGCTGGCGCATGGTCGCCAGGTTAAAAGCAAAGTCGCGGACATCCAGCCCCAGTTGCGCCACAATCGCGGCACGATCCTGAAGCAGCCACTCCTGGCGTACGGCACCATCAACACAGATGCGATCGGCCCAGGTGCGGACCCAGACATTTTTCCCGGTCGGCGGGCCAAAAAATCCCTCCCCCTGGTGCTGAATGCGGGCTACGGTACGCTGCGCCGCATAGTACTCGTCCCCCGGGTTCTGGCTGCACAGAATATCCTCCGTCAGCACCGCTCGCTGCGGGAAGCTGTGCATCGCCTCAAGCGTCAGGCGCATAAACTGGGAAAGCTCATGCAGCTGTTTTTCGGGGGTAGTGAAAACCACCGGCGTGGCGTAAAAATCCGCCAGCTGGCCGATATCTTTCTGCTCCCACACCACGTGCGTCAGCGTCAAAATGAACTGCTGGATAGAGTCGAATTGAGGGCTGAAGCCCCGTAATCTGGTCATGTGCGCTCCTTAGACTGGAATAGCGTTAAACCATTGGTTTCGATAACGCCGCTGCGTGGGCGACGCGCCGAGTGGCGTATCACCAGCGTACCAGGCACCGTAATCTGTTCAGGCTCTATGGTTCCGCTATCAATTTGCTTCATTAACAGTTCCACCGTGGCATCCACCATCGCGCCGACCGGCTGCGACGCCGAGGTCAACGCATAAGAGGGCCAGCCGGAAGGGCCGATGTCGTCATAGCCGACAACGGAGACCTCCTCCGGAATGCGCAAACCAAACTCATAGCGCGCCACATCCATTACCGTGACGGCCATATGATCGTTGGCGACAAAGACCGCATCCGGCGCTGGCGACGTCGAAAACAGGGTATAGGCTGCCCGGGTGGTTTGCTGAGCGTCGTAATTCCCGTGCACCACCCGGACATCGGTGATGCCATGTTCTTCCAGCGTGGAAATGAACCCGCGCTGGCGGGCGATATTGACCGGGGAATCGGCCACGCCGCCCACGTAGGCAAAACGCTTGTGCTCCCCCGCCAGCAGAAACTCGGCAATCTGCCGCGCGGCCGCTTCGTTATTACTGTTGACGCTGGAGGCCATGCCACTCTCTTCGCTGCGGTTAAACAGCACTACCGGGATCCCGGCGGCAAGGCACTCCTCGGATAACTCCAGCGACAGCGTCACCGAGGCCAGCACAATGCCATCCACCCGGTACTGCATAATCTGGTCAAAAATACGGTCTACGTTACCTTCCCGATCGCCAACGAACAGCAGCAGGTGATAGTTCAGCGTATCCAGCTTTTGCGCCAGCGCCTCCAGCACCTGCGAGTAAAAGGGGTTATCAAAGTAAGAAATGACGACACCGATAATGCGCGAACGAGCCGTGTTGAGCGAACGGGCGATCGCATTCGGGCGATAGCCCAGCTCGCGCGCTGCCTTCAGCACTTTTTCACGCGTTGCCGGTGAAATGCTGGCCCCCGGCGTGAACGTTCGCGACACCGCAGATTGCGATACCCCCGCCAGCTGAGCGACCTGTTGGGATGTGACTGCTGCAAAAGTCTTACGTTTCATTACCCCTGATTCCTTATCAACGTCCTGCCCATTTGCACGTGCTTCAAACGCCTCAGCAAGTGGGTGTTTTTTATACTTACACCACCTTTGCATGCGTATGCAACACAAAAAATTAAAATTCTCACAACAAGATCGAGATCACTTTACAAATGTGAAACCTTTTCGTAACTTCAAATCTTGAATACGTATGCAAAGAGTTTTCATACCGTCAATGGTACCGGAGAGAACAGGAGTCGCCCAAAGGATTGAACCGGTAAACGTCGTCCCTGACTGGTTATAACCCATTAATTCTTAAGAGGTTCAAAACCATGTTTCAAGCACTGTTACGCCGTCGGGAAGCCCGGCTCTTTTTCATCATCAGCATCCTGTTCTTTATCTGCATTCATAGCATTGATGCATTCCTGGCCCCCATGATGATCAACCAGGGCATTGAGCCACAGATCATGGGCATCATCATGGGCGCGTCCGGTCTGGCAACCCTTCTGATACGCTTCCCGTTAGGCATTATTTCCGACGTGGTTAAAAGCCGCAGGATCTTCATCCAGATTGGCCTGCTGCTGCCAATTATCGCCTGGCCGATTGCCTGGCTTGAACCCAACGCCATTACGCTGTATCTGGCGAAAGCGGCAGACGGTGTCACGGCGGCGACCTGGGTGCTGTACAACATCCTGTTCATGCGTTACTTCGGTCGCAACGAAGCGCCTGCCGCCGTCGCGCTGCTGGCGCTGGCAGGGCCCATCGGCGTGTTTCTCGGTAACTGTAATGGCGCGGTGCTGATTCACTATTTCGCCAATAACATCGCCTTTTTTGTCTCCTGCATCTCCGCCCTGGTGGCGTTATTCCTGACGACCCGCATTCAGGACGTGCACGACCCGGTTCAGGCCCCCACGCTTAAAGCCTGCATTACCGGCGCGCGCCAGCAACTGGCCGACCGTTCCGTCTGGCTGATTGGCATCCTGGCGACCGTCGTCATTCTGGTGCCCTTCGCCACCCGCGACACGCTGACGCCGGTCTATGCCGAGCAGCTTGGCGCCCGGGCGGGGATCCTCGCGCTGCTGGGTAACATTCACCTTCTTTTTTACGGGCTGGCCATCGCCCTGTGCAGCTCGGTGTTTTATCAGCGCCTTGGGCTGGTAAAAACCGCCGTGCTCGGCATCGTTTTACAGGTGATTTCCACTTTCGGCATTCCCTTTACCAGCAATATCTATGTGATTTACCTGTGGCAGGCGCTGGCGGGGTTCTCGTTCGGTATGGCCTTTGCCGCATTCATGTCGCTCAGCGTAGTGAATACCTCGTCTGATGAACAATCCACGCGAATGGGACTATTCCAGACCATTTATTCCTGCGGCATGTTTGTCGGGCCGGTAATGATGGGCGTAATGATGCAACATATTAACCTGTCGTCCGGTTATATATTGATTGCCGCCCTTTCCGTTGTGGCCGCTATTGCCACGCCGCTGTCCGCTCGATGGGTATATGCCCGTAAAACGCAAACCTCAGCCCAATTATTAAAAAACGGTGCGTACGCTGCCGCGCCGGATCAATAACTCTTTCTGAAGTAAACACCCTTTCCCGGCTCGCCGGGAGGACAACTGACATCTGAAAAAGGTAAGGAGAAGCGAGTGTCCTGGAAATTAAAAACCGGTAAATCTACCGAAGAGCGCCAGCAAGCCAACCAGCAAATAAGAGAAACGGTTGAACAAATACTTGCGGATATTGAAAAACGCGGAAATAAAGCCATTCGCGAATTATCCATTAAATTCGATCGTTATGACCGTCAGGATTATCGTCTGACGTCCGCGGAGATTGACCGCTGCATAAAACAGTTAAGCCGCCAGGAGATTCAGGATATTGAATTTGCCCAACAGCAGGTGGCGAATTTTGCCCGCGCGCAGAAAGAATGTCTGCGTGACCTGGAAATTGAAACGCGTCCCGGGGTGATCCTCGGACATAAAAATATTCCGATTAACGCCGTAGGATGTTACGTGCCTGGCGGAAAATATCCCCTGCTCGCCTCCGCGCACATGTCGATCATCACTGCCAGCGTGGCGGGGTGTTCAAGAATCATCAGCTGTGCCCCGCCGTTTAACGGTCAGCCCGCCCCGGCGATTGTCGCGGCGCAAAAAATGGCTGGCGCAACGGAAATCTATGCCCTTGGCGGCATTCAGGCGATAGGCGCCATGGCGCTGGGCACGGACTCGCTGGCACCGGTCGACATGCTGGTCGGGCCCGGTAACGCCTTCGTTGCGGAGGCCAAACGCCAGCTGTTCGGCCGGGTAGGTATCGATCTGTTTGCCGGTCCGACGGAAACGCTGGTGATTGCCGATGACACTGTTGACGCGGAAATGTGCGCCACGGACCTGCTGGGCCAGGCCGAACACGGCGTCACCACCCCTGCCATCCTGCTGACGAACTCGCTTCAACTTGCCAAAGAGACGCTCAGCGAAGTGGAACGGCTGCTGGAAAAGCTCCCTACCGCCGACATTGCCCGCCAGTCGTGGCAGGACTACGGGGAAATCATCGTCTGCGACAGCCACGAAGAGATGCTGCTGGAGGCAGATCGTATCGCTTCCGAACATGTTCAGGTGATGACCGACCGGGACGACTGGTTCCTGGCTAACCTGACCAATTACGGCGCGCTGTTCCTTGGACCGCATACTAACGTGGCCTACGGCGATAAGGTGATCGGCACCAACCACACCCTGCCCACGCAGAAAGCCGCACGTTATACCGGCGGCCTGTGGGTGGGCAAGTTCATGAAAACCTGCACCTTCCAGAAAGTCCTCAGCGACGAAGCCACTGCCGAAATCGGCAGCTATTGTTCCCGTCTGTCGCTGCTGGAAGGGTTCGCCGGACATGCCGAGCAGGCCAATATTCGCGTGCGCCGTTATGGCCAGACGGAAGTTCCCTACGCCACACCGGCCCCGGTCAGGGAAAAGGTGTAAGCCATGACGCTTTTGCAAACGCCCTCTTTCACCCTGCACGGCAAACGCGCGCTGGTGACCGGCGGGTCAAGAGGGATTGGCTTCGCCGCCGCCGTCGCCCTCGCACAGGCGGGAGCAGAGGTATGGATCGCCGCCCGGGGCCGCGAGGCGCTGGCGCATGCCACAGGTCTGGCAGCGGAACACAGTCTCGCATTTCACCCGCTGGAACTGGATATTACCGACACTCAGGAGGTGGCGCGTGTGCTGGCGACGTTGCCCACGCCCGACATTCTGGTGAACAGTGCCGGGCTGGCCCGCCACCAGCCGTTTCTTAAGGTGAACGAGGAAAATTTCGATGCGGTGATGGCGCTTAACCTGCGCGCCACCTTTTTTATCAGCCAGCATGTGGCGCGCAGAATGCGGGTGGACGGTAAGGGGGGATCGATTATTCACATCTCATCGCAAATGGGACACGTTGGTGGCCCCGAGCGTAGCGTGTACTGTGCCTCCAAATTCGCGCTTGAAGGGTTAACCCGAACGATGGCGCTGGAGCTGGGCGATGCGGGGATCCGTGTCAATACGCTGTGCCCGACCTTCATTGAAACCGACCTGACGCGTTCGTCGCTCGCCGACCCGGCATTTCGCCGCTATGTGCTGGACAACATCAAACTGCGCCGGCCAGGCAGGCTGGAGGACATTATGGGGCCGGTAGTGTTCCTCGCCTCTGAGGCCGCCGGGCTGATCACCGGCAGCGCCCTGATGGTTGACGGCGGCTGGACGGCTACGTGAGGGATGCAATGGAATATCCGCTTCTGGACAATACCGATCTGCCGCTGGTTCTGCTTGGCGGCACGCTGTGTAACGCCCGGCTCTGGCAGCCCGTCATTGAACGGCTGAACGTCTCAGCGGTGCTGTGCATCACGCTGACGGGCGCAGAGTCCGCGCCGCAGGCGTCACGGCGGTTGTTAAAGGTTCTGCCACCGCGCTTTCTGCTGGCGGGCTTTTCGCTCGGCGCGATTGTCGCGCTGCAAATGGCCGCCGACGCGCCAGAAAGAGTGAACGGGCTGACGCTGATTTCCGTTAATCCGTTGCCCGTTGCGCCAGACACCCTTGCTTCACGCCGGGAAGCGGTACACACCGCACAGGCGCGGGGCCTGGCCGACTGGCTGGTCTCGTCGCTGTGGCAGAGCTATGTCGCCCCGTCACGTCTGTCCGATCGGATCCTGCAAGAGACTATTTGCCGAATGGCGCAAGAGTGCGGCATTGAGACCTTTGCGGAGCAAACGGAAATGGCCATTCACCGGCAGGACAACCGGGCTGCGTTTAACGCCCTCTCCTGCCCCACATTACTTCTAAACGGCGCGCAGGACGTTATCTGCACGCCCCATCATCATCAGCTACTGACAGCAGGCAACGCGAACGTGACCAGGCATACGGTGGAGGCTGGCGGGCATTTTATTCCGCTGGAAACCCCGGATGAGATCGCGCCGCTGCTGCGTCAGTGGATAACGGAGTGCATACAGTGCGCAAAAACAGTTTAAAGACCACATTTCTGGAAAATACCCCGATCGTTAACGGCTGGCTGGCGATCCCGTCCGGGTATAGCGCGGAAATTATGGGCCATCAGGGTTACGACGCCGTCACCGTCGATTTGCAGCACGGCATGATTGATTTTGCCAGCGCGTTGTCGATGCTACAGGCGCTATCGAGCACGCCTGCCGTGCCGCTGGTGAGGGTGGCAGATAACGATCCGGCGCAAATCATGCGCGTATTAGACGCCGGCGCGTATGGCGTAATCTGTCCGATGATCTCCAGCGCGGAACAGGCTCGCCGTTTTGTCGCTGCCTGTCGCTATCCACCGCTGGGTGTTCGCTCCTTTGGTCCGGCCAGAGGTCTACTCTACGGCGGCAGTGATTATCCACAGCACGCTAACGACGAGATCCTGACGCTGGCAATGATCGAAACCCGCGAAGGGCTGGCGGATCTTGACGCCATCCTTGATACCGAAGGACTAGACGGTGTGTTTATTGGCCCCAACGATCTCTCGCTGACGCTGACCGGCAGCGCCAGCGCCGAATCCCAACATCCCGAAATGCTTGCTGCTATTGAGCGGGTGATTCACTGCTGCCGCCAGCAGCAGAAGATTGCCGGTATTTTCTGCACTTCCGGCGCGGCCGCCGCAGCGCGTATTGCGCAGGGTTTCCAGTTTGTTACCCCTGCAAACGACGTTATGCAGCTGGGTCGCGCCTCACGTGAAGCAATTGCCCTCGCCCGCGGCAACGCCATCCCTACCACCGGTGCATCCGGGTATTAAAAGGAGAAATGATGAAAACTATCCATCTTAGCCAGAGCCAGGCACGAACACGGTTAATCGCCCCCGACGATATGGTTTCCTGCAATCTTGCTTTTATTGATTGCAAGCTGCCCGGTTCGCATCTCAAACAAAACTATTCCTTCATCGGCCCGGGTGTAACTCAGTCCAGCGAGCAGATTGTTAATATCCCCGAGCCGCACGGCTTTAACATTGGCGCGGCGGCTATGCCGAAAGGGGTAACCAATAACCTGCATCTGCATTTCACCGCAGAAGTGTTCCTGATCCATGAAGGGACATGGCGTTTTCGCTGGGGCGCCAACGGCGAGCATGAAGCGGAATTTAGCGCGCCCACCATCCTCTCAATACCGACCTGGATCTTCCGCGGTTTCACCAACGTCAGTAAAGAAGATACCTGCGGCATGGTATTTACCGTGCTCGGCGGGGACAACACGGGCGGCATCATCTGGCACCCGTCAGTGCTGGCGGCCGCCAGCGAGTACGGTATGTATCTCAGCAAGGATAATATGCTGATTGCGCAGGAGGCAGGTGAACCAATGCCCGATCCCGCCACGCTGCTGACGCCGCTGTCAGAGCAATATATTGCCGGTCTGCGTGACTACAGCGTTGAGGAGATGCGCCAGCGTGCGGTAACCGGCGATGATCGCTGCTGGTCAGCGCAGGGACTGCTGGACTCGGTGCTGCCGGGACACGGCGGCGAAATTGCGCCGGTTATCGGTTTCGGCATTTCACAGGATCGGGATTCCGCTCCCGCTACCCTGAGCCCGCACGGTTTTTCCGTCGAATGGCTGCGGCTTGCTGACGACCACATTGTCGGTCGCCATCTCTGCCCGGATATTCAGGTGATCATGGTCTTTAAAGGCCAGCTGGAGGTGACCTGGAACGAGGCGGGTAAGGAAGTCAGCATTATCGCCCCGGAACGTTCGGTGATCTCCATTCCTGCAAACAGCTGGCGCCGCTACCGCGCGGTTGATGGCAATGTGGAGTTTATTCTGACGACCCAGGGCGATCAGCGTAAGCGCCTGTACTGGGACGAAGCGATCCTGCACCAGGCGAGAGAACACAATCGCTGTCTCGATCCTGATGGCTACGTGGCGGATGCCGACATCCTGCCAGCCACGGCCCGTCGGGCCGGAGAAAAAGTAGAAAAAGTGCCAGCAGCTAACTGATTTTTACGGCAAAGTGGCGCAAAATAGGGGGGCAGGGATCGCCTGCACCATCATCAATAATGATGCACATAAAACGGATTGCATGATAAACATGGATGGAAAATCAAATGTACAGACCCATAGTCGTTATCCTCTTTATTCTTCTGACGCTCGCCGCACTGATTGAAATGGGGATTATCTCTTTCGGCTAAACCTCCCCCCTCAGAAAGGCCACATTTGCGGCCTTTTTATTTATGAAATATGTGAAGTCGACAGTTTATTTTTATGCGTAGCAGAATCCAAACCCAAACCGAAAATATATTTCATTAATGCAACTCTTCGAAATATATCATACAGCAGATGATTCACCCTAACTTAAATCATTATTAAGCAGTCATTAATATTCGCTGTAATTATAAATAAAGCCTATGTATTCAGTATTATCCCCCTCTCATTTCTTCCACTACCTAATCCCGACAGCCTGTACGCCAACGCCTCTGTGGCGCGGCCCGCATAGCCAACAAAATATATTCGCGCTATCAATTAATTTTCTCTGCAATCACAGTGCAGGGTTTACAGACACTTAATTTGCACATTCAGATATTTATAGCTATATCATTTTTACAGCAAAACAAATAATACCTGCACAAATAATAAGGTTTATAAATTACGAAAATATAAATAAATAACAGTTACTCATGTAAATAATTAGCTTCGCCCTGATGTTGCCACGTTGATTGCTGGCGGGTCTCGGTCGCTCTAAAGAAAGCAACGGTAAATACTGTTTTATTCACAGTATTTTCGCCGGGAGCGCCCTCATCCCTCCAGAAAATATGGCCACGTCTGACACGCCGTAAACAATAACTCTGCTGGAGTAATAACTGTATGAGCCAAATATCTGTTATATCGAAACTAACTGGCGTGGAAACGACCACGGAGGGAACACAGGTAACACTCGGCCATTCGTCTATTGTTAAACTTAATGTGGATCGCGCCGATATCTCAGGTTACTCCCGCAGCGGAAACGATCTGGTGATTACCCTCCACTCGGGCGAAGTGATTACCCTCAAGAATTTCTACGTCACCGACGCGCAGGGCGTGAGCCAGCTGGTGCTTGAGGAGAGCGACGGTGCGCTGTGGTGGATTGAAGATCCAACCGGTGCCGCCACCTATGAATCCATCGCCTCCACGGACGCCCTACTGGCGGCGTCAGGGAGTGATACCGGCGGCGCCGCAGCGTGGCCCTGGGTGCTGGGTGGCCTGGCCGTCGCAGGTGGGATTGCCATTGCGGCGGGAACCGGCGGTGGAGGTGGCGGGGATGACGATAACAACAGTCCGAATCCCGGCAATCCGGGAAATCCTTCCGAGCCAGATACCACGCCTCCGGATGCCCCCACCAATCTACAGGTCTCACCTGACGGCAAAACCGTCACCGGTACCGCTGAGCCGGGCAGCACGATTACCCTGAAAGATGCCGATGGCAACACCATCGGAACGGGCAAAGCGGGTAGCGACGGGAAATTTACGATTGATCTCGGTACGCCGCTTACCAACGGAGAACAGATCACCGCTACCGCCACCGATCCGTCCGGCAATACCAGCCAGGGCGGTCAGGTTACGGCACCGGATCTCACCGCGCCGGATGCCCCGGCCAATCTGGAGGTCTCCCCTGACGGCAAAACCGTCACCGGTACCGCTGAGCCGGGCAGCACCGTTACCCTGAAAGATGCCGATGGCAACACCATCGGAACGGGCAAAGCGGGCAGCGACGGGAAATTTACGATTGATCTCGGTACGCCGCTTACCAACGGAGAACAGATCACCGCTACCGCCACCGATCCGTCCGGCAATACCAGCCCGGGCGTTCAGGTCACGGCACCGGATTTAACCGCGCCGGATGCACCCGAGATTGTCACCGTCAATGATAACGTGGGCGCCGAAACAGGCCCGCTGAGCAACGGACAACGCACGGACGATGCGCGTCCGACGTTCAGCGGCATCAGTGAAGCCGGCACCGTCATTACCTTCTATGACAACGGGAAACCGATTGGCACCGCCACAGCCGATGCCACCGGGAAATGGAGCTTTACCCCGTCGACCAACCTGTCTGAAGGCAACCACGCCATTACCACCACCGCGACCGATGCCGCAGGCAATACCAGCCCGGCGTCCACGGCGGTAACCTTCGTGGTCGATACCGTCGCGCCTGGCGCGCCAGCGATCGTCAGCATCACCGATGATGTTGCGCCTGGCACCGGCACGCTCGGGAGTGGAAGCAGCACCAACGACCCACGGCCACAGCTCACCGGCACGGCGGAAGCGGGCTCGACGGTCACCATCTATGATAACGGCATTGCCATTGGCACAGCGGTTGTGGGCAGTAACGGAAGCTGGAGCTTTACGCCGTCGGTGAATCTGAGCGAAGGCAGCCACCAGCTTACCGTGCGCGCCACCGACGTCGCCGGTAACACCGGCCTAGCCTCGCCGGTCTTTACCGTCACGGTAGATGTCACCGCGCCGCAAACGCCTTCCGGATTTATCATTAACGACGACACGGGCGTACTGAAAGGGGCGATCGGTGCCGGGCAGTTTACCGATGCCTCAGAGCCGCGCCTGACGGGCAGAGGCGAACCGGGCAGCACGATCACGGTTTACGATAACGGCGTTGTTATCGGCACCACCACCGTTCTGCCGAACGGTACCTGGAGCATCACGCCGACGAGTCCACTGGCAGAAGGCACACACTCGATTACCCTACGGGAAACCGATGCGGCAGGCAACCAGAGCGGTCTGTCTCAGCCGATCAACTTTACCGTCGATCTTACGCCGCCAGACATGCCGGTTGCGACGCTCAACTCCGCAGGCACCCAGATTACCGGTACCGCCGAGCCGGGCAGTAAAATCGTCATCACCAACAATGCCGGGCTGCAAATCGGGACCGCCACTGCCGACAGCAACGGCAACTATGTCGCCAACCTGAACCCTGCGCAGACCAACGGTGAGATTATCTCCGTGGTCGCCTCCGATGCCGCAGGCAACCAGAGCTCACCGGCGCTGGTTAACGCAGCGGATATCACCCCGCCTGCCGCACCGGGCAACCTGGTGGTGGCGGAAGACGGGGCCAGCGTCAGCGGAACCGCCGAGCCAAACAGCACGATTATCATTAAAGCGCCGGACGGTACGATCATCGGCCAGGCCACCGCCGGTCCGGACGGCACATTTACCATCCCGATTTCGCCAGCCCAGACCAACGGCGAAGCCCTTGAAGTGACGGCCACCGACGGCAGCGGTAACACCAGTCCGTCTGGCTTTGCCGACGCGCCAGACAGCACCCCACCGCTGGCGCCGGAAAACGTGGTGATCTCTGCCGACGGCACCACCGTAACCGGTACAGCCGAGCCGGGCAGTACCGTCACCATTCGTGAAAATGGCGTGAAGGTCGGGGAAGCGGTCGCCGACGATCAGGGGAATTTCAGCGTAGATCTGATCCCGCCGAAAGCCAACGGCGAAGCCCTGACTGCCGATGCCACTGATACCGCCGGAAACACCGGTCCGACCGCGCCGTTTGACGCGCCGGACATCACCGCGGCACAAACCCCGGTCATCACGGGCGTGGTGGATGATGCCCCCGGCGTCACCGGTCCTGTCAGCCAGAACGGTCTCACCAACGACAGCACGCCTACCATCAACGGAACGGGCGAGCCTGGCACCACCATCACCCTCTACAGCGGTACTACCGAAATTGGCACCGCAGTCGTGTCGGCGAACGGTCAGTGGTCCATCACGCTGGAAACCGCGCTACCGGACGGCGGGCACGTACTGACGGCGACGGCGGTTGACGCCAACAATAACCTCAGCGGGACATCGAACACCTGGAGCATCACGGTGGATACCGCCGCCCCGGGCGCGCCGGCCATTACGCAGGTCATTGATGACGTACCGGGCCGCACGGGTGCGCTCGACACCAATGAAACCACCAACGACACGCTCCCGACGCTGAACGGTACCGGCGAGCCGGGCTCCACCGTGACGATCCGTCTGGACGGACAGGATATTGGTACTGCCGTTGTCAACAGCGGTGGCGCATGGACCTTCACGCCTACTACCCCATTAGTGAACGGGCAGCATACGTTCACCGTCGTCGCGAGCGATGCGGCCGGCAACGCCAGCGCACCATCAGCCGGCTTTACCTTTACCGTCGATACGACTCCGCCACCGGCGGCCACCATTGACACCGTTTCCGATAACGTGGGGCCCGTGCAGCTTCCGCTTAACAGCGGGGACACCACCGACGACACGCTGCCGCAGTTGCAGGGAACCGCACCGGACGGCACCACCATCACGATCTATGACGGAACCACCCTGCTCGGCACGGCCGTGCTCGACGGCAGCGGCGGCTGGAGCTTCACGCCAACCACGCCGCTGACGGACGGCCCGCACTCGCTGACGGTCCACGCAACGGATGAGGCGGGTAACACCACCATTTCGCCGCCGTTTGAACTGGCGATCGACACCACCGCGCCTGCAACGCCGGATATTCCTGAGATCACCGTCAACCCGGACGGCGGCACGCCGGGGACGGCCCTGAATCCTGGGGAGACCACCCGGGATACCACGCCAACCCTGAGCGGCTCGGGCACGCCGGGCGATACCGTCAACATTTACGATGGTGCCACCAAAATTGGTGAAGCCGAGATCGATGGCGACGGTAACTGGAGCTGGACACCCACCACTCCGCTGCCTGACGGCACCTACGATCTCTCCCTGACGGTGACCAACCAGGACAGCGCCGGGAACGAAAGCGCGCCGTCCACGCCGGTGACCATTACCATTGATACCGACGCGCCTGCCCAGCCGGGAACCCCAACGGTGACAGACAGCGTAAGCCAGATCACCGGTCCCGTGCTGGATGGCGAATCCACCAACGATCCGCGTCCGGTCCTGAGCGGCACCGGTACGCCGAATGACGTCATTACCATCTATGACCAGGTGGGTACAGGCGAGCCGCAGGCCGTGGGCAGCGTTACGGTGGACGGTAACGGTAACTGGAGCTGGCGTCCTGAGAACAACATTGGCGAAGGGACGCACGAATACACGGCGACCGCCACCGATGAAGCCGGGAACGAATCTGTGCCATCAGCCGGTATCACGATAACGGTCGATACCCTCGCCCCGGACACCCCTGTTATCAGCGACATCGCCGGCGCGCAGAACGGCGGGTCCACTAACGACACCACACCGACCCTGAGCGGAACCGGCACCACCGGCGAGACGGTGATCATCTACAACAACGGCGTGGAAGTGGATCGCGTTGAAGTCGTCAATGGCGGATGGTCCTATACCCTGCCGACGCAGACCGACGGCCCGCTGAATATCACCGTCGCCGCGGTGGACGATGCCGGTAACGTTAGCCCGGTAAGCCCGGTCTTTACGGTGGAGGTTGATACGCAGGCGCCAACCGTGCCGCAAATTGACGCCGTCTCTGACAGCCAGCTGACCAACAGCGTGCTTTACACCCGCGACGGTACGCCAACCCTCACCGGGATTGGCGAGCCGGGTTCGAGCGTCACCGTTTCTGTTGATGGTGTCGCCTCGCCGGTGGTCGTGGAGGTTCAGCCGAACGGGACATGGTCCTGGACCGCCGACCCTGCGCTTACCGAGGGGCCGCATACCTTCTCAGTGGCCGCGAGTGACGCGGCGGGGAATACCTCCGCCAGCTCCGGGGATCTCAGCGTGACGGTGGATACCCTGCCGCCTGCAACGCCAACTAATATCACCATTGCCGCGGAGGGCACCCCGCTGACCGGGACGGCAGATGACGGAACCACGGTGACGGTTCGTGACGCCAACGGCAATGTCATCGGGACCGGGGTCGCGACGGGAGGCACCTTCTCCATTGCCCTCTCCCCGGCCCAGTTGGATGCCGCGACGCTGACGCTCACCGCCACGGACCCCGCAGGCAATGCCAGCCCGTCAACCACCTTTGACGTGCCGGACTCTCCGCTCGAGCTGCCTGCGGTACCGGTGATTACGGCGATCAACGATGACGTCGATCCCGTCACGGGTGATGTGAAAGATAAAACCACCAATGACGTCACGCCTACCCTTACCGGCACCGCCGATCCGGGGAGCGTGATCGCCATTTATCAGGATGGATCGCTGCTTCCGGTGACCACTGTCGTTGCGGATACCAACGGCAACTGGAGCTACACGCCACCGTTGCCGCTGACGGAAGGGCCACACACCTTTGCAGTGACCGCCACGAATACCACCACCGGCGAGACCAGCGGACAGTCGCCGATCGCGACCGTGACCGTCGACCTTACCGCCCCGACAGCGCCAGCCATCGGTGCGGTGACTGATGACGTAGGTCCGATCACCGGCCCAATCGCCGACGGGCAGAGTACCAATGACAACCGTCCTACCCTGACCGGGACAGGCACGGCCGGGGACACTATTACGGTGTACGATGACGGCGACCCGCTGGGCACCGTTGTTGTCGGTCCGACCGGCACCTGGAGCTACACGCCGCCTGCGCTGGACGACGGCAGCCACACCCTGACCGTGACCGCCACCGACCCGGCGGGCAATGAGAGCACCCCGTCGGCCGGGATCACCATTGTGGTCGACACCGTCTCCACCACGCCGGTGATTACCAGCGTGACGGATAACGCAGGCAATGCGGCAACGCCTGTCCCAAGCGGCGATCCAACCAACGACACCACGCCAACCCTGACCGGTACCGCCGAGCCGAACAGCGTCGTCGCCATTTTTGATGGCGCCACGCAGATTGGTACGGTGTCGGCAGACGGTACCGGCGCCTGGGCATTTACCCCTGAAACCGCCCTCGGGGAAGGAACGCATGACTTTACGGTCAGAGCGACGGATCCGCAGGGCAACGTCAGCCAGCCGTCCGGCGTCTGGAGCATCAATATCGATCTGACGGCGCCACAGGTGCCGACGATCGATACGGTCAGCGACAACGCTCCGGGTGGCGTAACCGGCCCGCTTACCGCCGGGCAGGTCACCAATGACACCACACCAACCCTGAGCGGCACCGGCCAGGCGGGTACCACCATTCACGTTCTGAATAACGGCGTGGAGATTGGTACCACTACGGTCGACGGCAACGGTAACTGGACCTTTACGCCGGATCCGGTTCTGACGGACGGGACGTATAACCTGCGCGTCAACGCCAGCGATGATGTCGGAAACGTCTCCGCCAACTCGCCAGTATTCGCCTTTACGGTGGATACCACTGGCCCTGCGGCCCCGGTGGTTACCACGGTGATAGACGATGTCAGCCCGGGAACGGGAATCATCGCCAGCAACGGTTCCACCAACGACACCCGTCCAACCTTCAACGGTACGGGGGAAGTGGGCGCAACGGTGCACGTTATTGTCGATGATGTGGAAATCGGCACGGCGGTCGTCAACGCCCAGGGTAACTGGACCTTCACGCCGACCACCGCGCTGGGTGAAGGGCCGCATACCATTACCTTCAACGCCACCGATGCCGCAGGCAATACCGGGGTCACCTCGCCACCGTTCAACCTGACGGTGGATACGTCGGTGCCCGACGCACCGGTCTTTACCCCTGCCACCGACAATGCCGGTCCCGTGCTGGGCCCGGTCGCCTCGGGACAAAGCACAGACGACACCACGCCAACGCTGAACGGCACCGCGGCAGCCAACGCGACCATCACCATCTATGAGAATGGTCAGCAGGTGGGCACCGCCGTGGCGGATGCCAACGGCGTATGGAGCTTCACCACCGGCACGCTGGCAAACGGCAGCCACACCTGGACCGCCACGGCAACCGATGCCGCGGGCAACGTCAGTCCTGCCTCACCAGGCTTTACGCTGGTTGTGGATACGACTGCGCCTGCCGCGCCGGTTATCACCCAGGCGATTGACGATGTTGGCACCATCACCGGGGCGATTGGCTCCGGCCAGACCACGAACGATCCTCTCCCGCGCCTGGTGGGGACCAGCGAGCCGCTGGCCACCGTGAATATCTACGAAGGCACGACGCTGGTGGGCACCGGTACTGCCGATGCTAACGGCAACTGGACCGTGGATATCACCGTGCCGCTGGGCACCGGGTCACACACCTTTACCGCAGAAGCAACGGATCAGGCGGGGAACACCGGCGCGCCGTCCGCCGACTTCAGCCTGACCATTGACACCACGCCGCCAGCGCTACCGGTGCTGACCAGCATCACCGACGACGTCGGTAATGCTGCGACGCCTGTCGCCAACGGCGGGTTAACCAACGATGCACGTCCAACGCTCACCGGTACGGCAGAAGCCGGCGCGACGGTAACCATCTATGACAATGGGGTACAGATTGGCACCGCGGTCGCCACCGGCGGCGCGTGGAGCTTTACGCCGTCCACCCCGCTGGCTGACGGGCCGCATAATCTGACCTTCTCCGCCACCGACGCCGTGGGCAACGCCAGCGCGCAGACCGGGGGTTACACCATCAATGTGGATGCCACCGCCCCTGTCGCACCGGCAATCACCTCGATTGTGGATGATGTGGGAACCGTCACCGGCCCTGTCACCGGCACCAACCCAACCAACGACACCCGTCCGACCTTAAACGGTACGGCGGAAGCCAATGCCACCGTACGTATTTACGACGGCACAACGCTGGTGGGAACCGTCACTGCCGATGCCAACGGCAACTGGACGCTGCCGCAAACCAGCACCACGCTGACCGAAGGCGCGCATAACTTCACCGCCACCGCCACCGATGCCGCGGGCAATACCAGCGCGCCATCGCCGATTATCACGATCAACGTTGACCTGACGCCGCCAGCAGCCCCAACCGGGCTGGCGGTGATCACCAACGGGACGCAGGTTACCGGTACGGCGGAAGCAGGAAGTACCGTCACCATTACCAGCAGCACCGGAACCGTGCTTGGAACGGCCGTCGCGGACGGCAGCGGAAACTTCAGCGCCACCCTCACCCCTCCACAGACCGGCGGGGAGTCACTGATTGTCTTTGCTACCGATAAGGCCGGTAACGCAGGTATCACCACCTCCGTGATTGCCCCGATCACCACGATCCCGAACGCGCCGGTTATCGCTAACATCGACGATAACGTTGGCACGGTGACGGGCAACCTGACCAACGGGAAAACCACCGATGACACCACGCCAACCCTGAGCGGCACGGCGCAGCCAAACGCGACTATCACCCTCTATAACAACGGGGTGCTGATGGGCACGGTCACCGCAAATGCCAGCGGCAACTGGAGCTTCACCACGCCGGTGCTGAGCGAAGGGCCGCATGCCTTCACCGCCACGGCGAGCAACGGCTCGGGCACCAGCCCGATTTCCACCTCGACCACCGTCATTGTCGATCTCACTGCGCCAACGGCCCCGACCGGGACCTTCAACGCAGACGGCAGTGTACTGACCGGTAGCGCCGAAGCGGGCAGTACCGTCACCATCCGTCTGGCGGATAACTCAACGGTCACCGCCACGGCAGACAGCAACGGCTCCTGGAGCTACACCTTCCTCAATAAACAGACGGAAGGCCAGACGCTGCAAATCACCGCCACCGACGCGGCAGGCAACGTCTCGCTGCCCGGCTCAGCCCTTGCGCCGGTGGTGCCGCTCTCAGCCAGCACCAACGTTGAAGAGCTGGCGCTGACAACCACCGCAACGGTGACCAACTCGCAGTACAGCGACTATGGTTTCCTGCTGGTGGGCGCCGTAGGTAACGTGCTGACGCTGCTCGGCAACGACACCGCGCAGGTAGGTTTCACCGTCGGCAGCGGCGGCAGTGCGGATATTGCCGTGAACGCCAACGCCACGGGGGCCGTACTCTCCCTGCTCAATACCCTTGAGCTGGTGGTACAGCGCTTTGACGCCGCCAACAACACCTGGACCACCGTGGTCGACACCGGACAGCCGCAGTTCGCTGACCTGCTGACCCTCGGCGCGACGGGGGTGTCGCTGAACCTGACCGGCCTGGCGGATGGTCAGTATCGCGTCCTGAGCTACAACACTAACCTGCTGGCAACCGGCTCTTACACCAGCCTCGATGTGGCGGTGAAAGAGACCAGCGCAGGCACCGTGTCCGGCGAGACCAGCGTTGTCGGGAACGTCATCACCGACGTGGATCCAACCGCAGGCAGCGACAACGCCCCGGCGGGCACCACCGTCACCGCGGTCACCAACGCCCAGGGCACCACCACCAGCGTCACGGCTGACGGCACGGTGATTCAGGGGCAGTACGGCACGCTGACCATCAACCTGGACGGCAGCTATACCTATAACCTGACCAACACCAGCGCCGCCGTCATTGGGCGCACGGAGAACTTTACCTACACCATCACCCACAACGGCACCAGCGCCTCGGCAAATCTGGTTCTGTCGCTGGGCGAAGGCACCAGCAGCAGCGGTATCGTGGCCGTGGACGATACCGCCTCGCTGACCTTCGATACCTCCGTGGAGGCGATTAACAACGGCACCTCGTCGCAGGGCGGCTTTACCCTGGTGGGGATCAACCTTGGCAATACGCTGGGGCTGAACCTGCTGGACGATCTGGCCAACCCGATCATCTATAACGTGGAAGAAGGCACCACCCGCACCATGACCGTTCAGGCGTCCGTGGGCGGCGTGGCGCTGGCCTCGGTGTTCGACCTCTACATCTATAAGTTCAACAATGCGACGCAGACCTTCGAGCAGATGCGCGTTGAACCCGGCTGGCTGCGCGCGCCGCTGCTGGGCGGCACCTCCTCGCAGCTGACGCTGAATCTGCCCGCCGGCGAGTACCTGTTCCTGCTCAATACGGCGGCGGGGATCACCGCGCTGACGGCCTACACGCTGAACGTCTTGCAGGATCATGTCTACAGCGTGGCAAGCGTGAGCGAGAGCACCACCGGGGATGTGCTGGCGGATGATATTGCGCCAGCGGGTACCGTGGTCTCCGACGTTAACGGCGTGGCGGTGAACAGCAGCGGTCTGACGGAGATCACCGGCGAGTACGGTACGCTGCGGATCAACGCGGCCGGAGAGTACACCTACACCCTGAACAGCGGGGTCGGCGCGGACCATATCAGCACGCCGGATACCTTCGTCTACACCATCACCGCGCCTGACGGCTCGAAAGACACGGCATCGCTGAACATCACCCCAACCGCGCGCCCAATGGATGCGGTAAACGATGTCAGCACCGCGATGGACGTCACGTCGGTTCACCATACGTCAACCTATACGGATACCTCCGTCGGCACCGCCAGCTGGACTACCGCCCTGTTGGGGTCAACGCAGGGCAGCGGAAGCGGGACCTTCGTGGTGGATGCAAACACCGCGCTGCATAACGCCTCGCTGCACTTTAACGTGGCCTCGCTGCTGGCACTGGGCGGGCTGACGGTGAACTGGTCAATCACTGACGGGACGAATGTGATTCGCAGCGGCTCCTTCAGCGGAGGCTCACTGCTGGGCGGCAGCATCGACGTTCCGCTGACCGGTCTGGATCTCAACGCTGGGACCTATACGCTGAACTTTACCGGCAGCGTACCGGGGCTGAGCGTGGGGAACATCACCATTACCCCAAGCGTAAACGGCACGACCTACTCCCTGTCGCAATTCGACGCGACGGGCACCCACACCGTTGACGGCAATATCTTCGACGGCACCGGCTCCGCAGGGGCGATGGACCAGCTGCACTCGGTTGATACCCGCGTGAGCATTACCGGCTACGACGGCGTTACCACCACGCTGGATCCGTACACCGGCAGCACGATGTCAAACATCACGGGCCACTACGGGACGCTGGCGATTGCCGCTGACGGCAGTTACACCTATACCCTTAACCCGGGGATCTCGCTCTCTACCATTACCAGCAAGGAGGTCTTTAACTACACCCTGACCGACGCCAGCGGCGCCACGGATACCGCGTCGCTGACCATTGACATGGCGCCGAAATTTGTCAGTTCGGAGCATAACGATGTGATTAACGGCACGGCCTACGGCGACACGCTGATTTATCAGGTGTTGAACAATACGGCGGGTAACGCTACCGCAGGTAACAGCACGGGCGACCACTGGACGAACTTCTCCCTCACGCAGGGAGACAAGATCGACATTGGCGATCTGCTGGTGGGCTGGAACGGTAGTGCGTCGACGCTGGGGAACTATGTGTCTGTTTCACAAAGCGGTAACAATACTGTGATCTCCATCGACCGTGACGGCACGGGAGCCGCCTACACTAAATCTGCGCTCGTTACGCTGGACAACGTTCAGACCACCTACGACGAGCTTGTAAACCAGCAACACATCATTACCTGATAGCACCTGCAAGAAATGACCCGGGCGCGCACAGCGCCCGGGCATAAACAAAAAAGCAGTACTTTTTTATTAGGGACAAGACATGGGAAAGAAGATGCCTTACTGGTGGCTCTCGTGCTGCCTGATATCTGTGCCCGCTATCGCGGCAAACCCTGCGGCGATGATTAATACCGGACAATTAAGCGAAACGCAGGAACTCCCCTCTTTAAATGGTCGCGTGGCGCCCGTAGCCAGCAAAGCCGCCCCCGGCACGCTACAGCTGAATGAAGCGGTTAACCGCGCCGTGACCTGGCATCCGGCCATCAGTGAAGCCGTCGGCAAACTTTATCAGCAGAGCGAAAATGTGGACGTCGCCAAATCGAAATATTATCCGCAAATTAACGCCGGCATGGATAACGGCTATAGCCACGACGGTGACGATAATGGCTTTACCCCTTCGCTGGTGCTTTCTCTTTCGCAAATGCTTTACGACTTCGGCAAAGTCGCAAGCCAGGTACGCGCGGAAAACGCGGGCGTCGCCCAGCAGCAGGCCAACGTGCTGGTGAGCATCGACACCATCGCCCACGATACCGCCATCGCCATGGTGCAGGTGCAGACCTGGCAGCAGATGGTCGAGACCGCCAAAGAACAGCTGGATGCCCTGTCCTCCATCGGCACCCTGACGAAACAACGTAATGATGAAGGCGCAACGTCACTCTCTGACGTGGTGCAGACCGACGCCCGCATCGAAGGGGCGCGTGCGCAGCTGATGCAGTATCAGGCCAGCCTCGACAGCTCGCGCGCCACGCTGATGAGCCTGCTGGGCTGGGACAGCCTGAACGCGGTCAGCAATGACTTTCCGCAGAGTCTGGCCCGCAGCTGCGACATCGCCGAGCCGGACGATCGTCTGGTGCCCTCGGTATTAGCGGCCTGGGCGCAGGCCAACGTCGCGCAGGCTAATCTCGACTATGCCAACGCGCAAATGACCCCTACCGTTTCGCTGGAGCCGGAAGTTCGTCACTACCTGAACGACCGCTACGCCGGCAACGAAACGCGGGACCGCACCCAGTACTCCGCGTGGGTAAAAGTGCAGATGCCGCTCTATCAGGGCGGCGGCCTCACCGCCCGGCGTAACGCCGCCGGACACGCGGTGGAATCCGCCCAGTCCACCATCCAGCGCACCCGTCTTGAGGTGCGGCAAAAACTGCTGGAAGCGCGCAGCCAGGTGATGAGCCTGATGAGCACGCTTCAGATCCAGGGCCGTCAGGAAGCGCTCAGCGCCCGCACCCGCGAGCTGTATCAGCAGCAGTATCTCGATCTCGGTTCCCGCCCGCTGCTCGACGTGCTCAACGCCGAGCAGGAGGTGTATCAGGCGCGCTTTACCCAACAGCAAACCGCCGGACAGCTGCATCAGCTTCAGCTCAACTGTCTGTACAACACCGGGCGCCTGCGTCACGCGTTCGATCTTGAAAACCGCACCATCCAGACCGTGGAGATCCAGCCATGAAGCAACGCGATATTCCGCAGGGTGAAAACATGACGGATGAGGCGCTGGAGCAGTGGGCGCAGGCGTTTGGCTATGTGGCGACGCGCTATCGCGTTGCCTGCTCGCCAGGCTCGCTGATCGCCGGCGCGCCGTGGCTGAAAGGCAAACCGATGGTGCCCGCGCTGACGCAGCTCGCCCGTGAAGCCGGGCTGACATTCCAGCTGCTGACGGCCGATCAGCACGCTATCAACAGCTGGCGTCTGCCGGTGGTGGTGGAGCTGAACGACGGTAAAATCGGCGTGATCGACAATTTCGACGGCGAGGATACGCTTGAGGTCAGCTTTTTCGACGACAGCACGCACACCAACCGCCTGTCGATGAGCGCGATGCTGCCTGCCATCCGCCACGTCATCGCCCTGCGTCCGCTGGCGGCGCTGAAGGACAGCCGCGTGGATGCCTATATCTCAAAATACCGCCCGGACTGGCTCTACCGGCTGGTGATGCGCGACCTTCGCCCTTACAGCTGGGTGATGCTGGCGGCACTGTTCATTAACGTGCTCTCCCTCTCGGGCATCGTCTTTTCCATGCAGGTGTATGACCGGGTGATCCCCGCCCAGTCCTATCCGACGCTCTATGTGCTGACCATCGGGGTGCTGATCGCCACGCTGTTTGGCTTTGTGCTGCGCGTGGCGCGCGGACACATTATGGATCTGCTGGGTAAACGCTCGGATCTGCGCGTCTCGGATCGGGTGTTCGGCCACGCGCTGCGGCTGCGCCACAGCGCCATTCCGCGATCCACCGGCAGCTTTATCTCCCAGCTGCGCGAGCTGGAGCAGATCCGCGAGATGGTCACCTCCTCCACCATCTCCACCATCGTCGATCTGCCGTTTTTTATCCTGTTTGTGATTGTGCTGGCGATCATCGCTCCGCAGCTGGCGTGGATCGCCCCGGTGGCGGCGGTGATCATGGTCCTGCCTGGCCTGCTGCTGCAAAAGAAGCTGGCGGAGCTGGCGAAGCAGTCGGCGCATGAATCAACCCTGCGCAACGCGGTGCTGGTGGAGAGCGTGCAGGGGCTGGAGGACATCAAGCTGATGCAGGCGGAGAACCGCTTTTTACAGCAGTGGAACAGCTATATCCAGATCACCGCTGAATCCGGCCTGCGCACCCGCGAGCTGACCCAGAACCTGATCAGCTGGGGGATGACCATTCAGAGCCTGGTGTATGCCGGGGTGATCGTGGTGGGCGCGCCGATGGTGATCGACGGCACCTTAACCACCGGTTCAGTGGTGGCCGCCTCAATGCTCGCCTCACGGATGATCGCCCCGATGGCGACGCTGTGCGGCGTGCTGGCCCGCTGGCAGCAGGTGAAGGCGGCCAAAGAGGGGCTGGACAGCATCATGCAGCTGCCCACCGAGAACCAGCGCGAAGAGACGCCGATTCGCCAGGACGTGCTGCGCGGGCATTACCTGTTCGAGCAGGCGCAGTTCCGCTATCACCCGGAAGATCCGCGTATGGCGCTGCGTATTAACCGTCTGGAGATCAAAGCGGGCGAGAAAGTGGCGATCCTCGGGCGCAACGGCGCGGGCAAATCAACCCTGTTGCAGGCGATGGCGGGCGGGATGGATCTGGCGGGCGGTGAACTGCGGCTCGACAACCTTAGCCTGCCGCATCTGGACGTGGCTGACGTGCGGCGAAACGTCGGCTTTATGACCCAGAACGCCCGGCTGTTTTACGGCACCCTGCGCGAGAACATCACGCTCGGCATGCCGCGCGCCACCGATAAAGAGATCTTCGAGGTGCTGGAGATGTGCGGCGCGGCCAGCTTTGTGCAGAAGCTGCCGAAGGGGCTGGATTACCCGATTATGGAGAACGGTGTCGGGCTGTCCGGCGGGCAGCGGCAGTCCATCCTGCTGGCACGGATGCTACTGCGCGATCCGAATATCGTGCTGATGGATGAACCGACCGCTTCCCTTGATGAGCATACCGAGCGGGAATTTATTCAGCGCCTCGGAGCGTGGCTTGGCAACCGCACGCTGATTGTCGCGACCCACCGCGTGCCGGTGCTGGAGCTGGTGGAGCGCGTGGTGGTACTCAAAGATGGCATGCTGGTGATGGACGCGCCAAAAGCCCAGGCGCTGAACAACAGCCGAATGCAGCAACAGCAGCAGGCAACCGGACGGGAGTGGAAAAATGAAAATCAGTCAGCGTGACGTTGCCGCAGTAGAAGATCTGGATAACGCGCTCGACTCAGAAAGCGGTTATACCGGTGCCCGGCGCATTGTTTTCTTCTCCCTGCTGATGTTTGTGGTGCTTGGCGTCTGGGCGTGGTTCGGGGTGCTGGACGAAGTCTCAACCGGCACCGGGAAAGTGATCCCCAGCTCACGCGAGCAGGTATTGCAGTCGCTGGATGGGGGGATCCTCACCGAGCTGAACGTGCACGAAGGGGATCAGGTGCAGGCCGGACAGGTGCTGGCGCGACTGGATCCTACCCGCTCGGAATCCAACGTCGGCGAAAGCGCGGCGCGTTACCGCGCGTCGCTGGCCTCCAGCGCGCGTCTGTATGCCGAGGTGAACGATCTGCCGCTCAAATTTCCGCCGTCCCTGGCGAAATGGACCGACCTGACCGCCGCTGAAACGCGGCTCTACAACTCGCGCCGCGCCCAGCTTGAGGATACCCAGCGGGAGTTGCGCGCCGCGTTAGATCTCGCGAACAAAGAGCTGGCGATCACCCAGCGGCTGGTGAAAACCGGGGCCGCCAGCCACGTGGAAGTGCTGCGCCTGCAACGGCAGAAAAGCGACCTGGAGCTGAAGCTCACCGACGTGCGTTCCCAGTATTACGTGCAGGCCCGTGAAGCGCTGTCGAAGGCCAACGCCGAGGTGGATATGGTGTCAGCGATCCTGAAAGGCCGCGAGGATTCCGTTACCCGTCTGACGGTGAAGTCTCCGGTGCGCGGGATCGTGAAAAACATCAAAGTGACAACGATTGGCGGTGTGATCCCGCCCAACGGTGAGCTGATGGAAATTGTGCCGGTGGACGATCACCTGCTGATTGAAACCCGCCTCTCGCCGCGGGATATCGCCTTTATCCACCCTAATCAGGAGGCGCTGGTGAAAATCACCGCCTACGATTACGCGATTTACGGTGGGCTACACGGGGTGGTGGAGACCATTTCGCCGGACACTATTCAGGACGAAGCGAAGCCGGAGGTGTTCTATTACCGGGTGTTTATCCGTACCAGCCAGGATTATCTGGTGAATAAGGCGGGCAGACACTTCTCGATCGTGCCAGGGATGATAGCGACGGTGGATATCAAGACCGGTGAGAAAACGGTGCTGGATTATATGATCAAACCGTTTAACCGGGCGAAGGAGGCGCTGAGGGAGCGGTAGTCAAACGCCGGGTGGCGGCTGCGCCTTACCCGGCCTACATTCTCGCAGGCCCGCGCAAGCGCAGCGCCGCCGGGCATTAATCCGCACGCAAGACGTGGAATCCGCCTCGAAGAATTAACCTTTAGTCATGCATCACACTTCCCTTCAGCCATGACCAGGGTAATATTACTCGCAGACAAAACGCACTTGCGCACAGTGCAGGAGTGCATTACTATCCACTCAGCTTCAAGGACTGGAGCTTACCAGCATTATGATTAATCATTTTCGGGATCAATGGCTTGAGGATTTTTTTCTCTACGGGAGATCGAGCAATGTTATTCCTTTGAATCTGGAAACAGCGCTTGCAAGAAAGCTCGACATCATCAATGCGGCCATGTCGCACCTGGATTTACGATCGCCACCGGGCAATATGTATGAAGCATTGAGTCCTCCGTTGAAGGGATATTCCTCTATCCGGGTAAACAGACAATACAGGCTTGTATTTCGCTGGTCAGAGGGAAAAGCAGACGATCTCTATCTCTCTCCACACAAGTACACGCAACACAAGTGAGGCATCACCTATGACACTTCAACAGGCACTCCGCAAACCCACCACGCCGGGCGAGGTGTTGCAGTATGAGTATCTTGAACCGCTCAATCTGAAAATCAACGATCTGGCAGAGATGCTAAATGTACACCGCAATACCGTAAGCGCATTGGTCAATAACAATCGCAAACTTACTGCCGATATGGCGATCAAACTGGCAAAAGCCTTTAATACCACTATTGAATTTTGGCTGAACTTACAGCTAAACGTTGATATCTGGGAAGCGCAATCTAACTCCCGCACGCAGGAGGAGTTAAGCCGGATAAAAACCGTTGCGGAAGTCATGGCGAAGCGAAAATCCGGCAAGCCAGACGTTACCCTGCACGGGAACAGCGCATAACGGCATCTGCCATTATGCGCATCCTGTTACAGGGAAATTTTGAGGCGTCGAACCGCTTCTTTAAGCTGCTCATCCGTTGGGGTAACGAAAGACATGCGCAGCGTGGTATGGTCCGGCTCGTTGCAGTAGAAGAACTCACCCGGCACAAACACGACGCCGTTGCTCAACGTTTTTTCCAGCCATTTCGTCGTATTGATGCCGTTGTTCATTTTCGCCCACAGGAACATGCCGCCCTTTGGCTTGTGGAACGACATCACATCGCCCAGCTCCGCTTCCAGTTCCGTTGCAAAGGTCTGGTATTTCTGGCGATAGGCTTCGCGGATCATTTTAATCTGATTCGCCAGACGACCGGTTTTCAGATACTCGTACGTCATCAGCTGCGACAGCGTGCTGGTGTGCAGATCGGTGGTTTGCTTGAGGTTCACCACCGCGCGCTTCAGCCACTCCGGCACCAGCACCCAGCCCACGCGGGTGCCCGGCGCGAGGATTTTAGAGAAGGTGGAGGTGTACACCACGTTATCCTCATTGCCGATATCTTTGGCATGAGCAATTAGCGGGCGGAACGCTTCGTCGGTGTAGTTGATCTCGCTGTACGGGTCGTCTTCGATAATCACGAAGTCATAGCGCTTCGATAATTCCACCAGCTGTTTACGACGCGCTTCGGAGAGCGTCACGCCGCCCGGGTTACCAAAGGTTGGCACGATATAAACCGCTTTGATGGTTTTGGTGGCTACCAGCGCTTCAAGTTCATCCACTTTCATGCCGTCGCCGTCGGTGCCAACGGATTCAAAATTCGCCTGCGCCAGGCCAAAGACCTGCAACGCGGCGAGGTAGGTAGGCCGCTCCACGACGACCGTATCGCCCGGGTTAATTAACGCCCGCGCCAGCACGTCAAGCGATTGTTGCGAGCCGGAAGTAATGACCACGTCATCGGCTTTACAGGCGATGCCGCGACCTTCACAGATGCGTTGGATCTCTTCGCGCAGCCCCGGGACGCCTTCCGTCAGGCCATACTGGAACGCTTCGCCAAAATGCTGAGACAGCACGGCATCAGCAGCGATTTTTAAACCCTCATGATCGAACAGGTCCGGATTTGGAATACCGCCACCCAGCGAAATCACGCCTGCCATTTTGCTATGTTTTAATAATTCACGGATGGCAGAGGATTGCAGGCCCTGCGCGCTGCTGGCGAGTTTGTTTGCAGACATTCTTTACTTACCTTCTTTTTTTATATTGTGCCCAATCTTAGCAGAATATGGGCAATAAATTCCGTTAGCTTAGGCAGCGGCCGCAAATCCTGACGCCACAGTAAATGCACCGGCCTCGGCGCGGGCGTAAACGATTCCAGAACCCGAACCAGCCTGCCGCTCGCCAGCTCTTCCGCCACCAGCACTTCCGGTTGCAGCAGGAGTCCCGCCCCGGCTCGCGCCGCCATGCGTAAGCCGTAGCCGTCATTGCATCGTAAGACGGCATCACGCTTCCAGCGCACTTCGCCTTCCACTCCCGGCAGCCGCCACTCGTTACGCGCCGTCCAGACCGTGTGCGACAGGCACAGGTGATCCACCAGATCGGCTGGAGTTTGCGGCGTACCGTGACGCGCCAGATAATCCGGCGCGGCGCAGATCACCATGTTGTAGGGACACAGGTATTTCGCCACCAGATCCTCATTACGGATCTCACCGATACGAATGGCCAGATCGACCCCTTCCTCTACCAGATCCACCATTCGGTTGGTGAGATCCAGTTCGATGCGCACTTCCGGGTAACGCTGCAAAAACGTGGCCGTCAGAGGCGCGATAACGCAGCCGCCAAACGAGGTAGGCGCCGTCACGCGCAGGGTGCCGGCGGGCGTGGCTCGCAGGCGCTCAACTGCGTTTTCAGCAATCGAGACCTGCTCCAGCACGCGCCTGGCCTCTTCGAAATAAACGCGTCCGGCATCCGTCAGGCTCTGGCGACGGGTGTTGCGCTCCAGCAGCCGCGTACCGAGCTGCGATTCCAGCTGCGCAATATACTTCCCGACCATTACCGCCGACATCTCCAGCCGGGCCGCCGCGCCGGTAAAGCTGCCGCTTTCCACCACCGCGATGAACGTCTCCATGCCGCGAAGCTTATCCATATTACGAACCTCTGGTTAGTAATCTTCTAACATCAGCCCAGTTTATCTGAATTTTTATTTATTTAAGAATGAAGGCTCACAACATAAGGAGTCTGCTATGAAAATCGTCATTATTGGTGCCAGCGGTACGGTCGGTCATGCTGTGACAGAAGAGCTAAGCCGTCGCCACGAGGTGATCCGCGTGGGTCGCACGCAGGGCGATCATCAGGTGGATATCACCTCGCAGGCGAGCGTGCAGGCGCTGTTCAAAAAGATCGGTCCGGTGGATGCGATTGTCTCCGCCAGCGGAGGGTTGCACTTCGGCCCGCTCTCAACCATGACCGACGGCGAGTTCAACCAGGGTTTGCAGGATAAGCTGCTGGGGCAGGTTCGTCTGGCGCTGACCGGCCAGCACTTCCTGAACGAAGGTGGCTCGATTACGCTGATAAGCGGGATTGTGGCGCACGAGCCGATTGCCCAGGGCGTGAATGCCACCACGGTTAACGCCGCGCTGGAAGGGTTTGTGCGCGCCGCGGCCTGTGAACTGCCGCGCGGTATTCGCATTAATCTGATCAGCCCGACGGTGCTGACCGAATCCGCCGAAGCGTACGACGGCTTCTTCCCGGGCTTTGAAAGCGTTCCCGCCGCGACCGTTGCGCAGGCTTACCGCCGCAGCGTCGAAGGGGTGCAGAGCGGGCGGGTGTATAAAGTCGGTTATTAAGCCTTACGGGCGGCGATCAGCACCAGCATCGGGCGCTCTGCCTCTTCTGCCAGCGCGGGCCAGGCGTCAATTTGCGCCTGCGTTGGTCCCCACTCATTGACTTCGCTTATTGTTAATCCGGCCTTGATCAGCGCGTTGAGCGTGGTGCCCAGCGTACGGTGGTATTTAATCACCCCGTCTGCCAGCCAGTTGCTGACGCGCTGGCTTTCGTCCTGATAATGGTTCACGCCCCAGAACCGCTCGCCGCTGTTGTCCGTCAGCCAGCCCTGACGGGAGGCGCAGGTGTAAATCGGGTGCTCCATAGAGAAGACCAGGCAACCGCCGGGTTTAAGCGCGCGCTGAACGTGGGCAAATAATGTGTTCAGTTCCGGCAGATAGTGCAGCGCCAGCGAGCTGTAGACCAGATCGAGGCTGTTCTCGTTGAGCTTGAGAGACTCCAGATCGCTACGCTGATAGTGAATCTGTGGATCGGCGGTGAGCTCCACTGCGCGAGCGAGCATCTTTTCGGAGATATCCACGCCCGTGACGTCAGACGCGCCCAGCTCACGCGCCGCGCGGCAGAACCAACCATAGCCGCAGCCGAGATCGATAACCGATTTGCCGGTTAAATCCGGCAGCATCGCCCTGAGCGCAGGCCACTCCGGCGCGCCGTCCAGCCCCTGCACCGAGCGCGGAAGCTGAGCGTAGCCTTCGAAAAACGCCGGATTGTCGTAGATGTTTTGTGCCATGGCTGATCCCTCTTTAAGAATGTGCATAGCAGTATACTGCATTGTCGGGTGGCGGTTTCGCCTTACCCGACCTACAAAATCTCCGAACCGTAGGCCGGGTAAGCGCAGCGCCACCCGGCACCACATTAACCCACAGAGCCCCAGACCAGACTCCCCTTATGGAACGTCGCGGTACGCGGAGAGATGCGTGCCACGGCCTCGGCGGAACAGGAGGCATCCACCAGCACAAAGCTGGCGTCATCCTGCGCTTTCGGCCACACGCGCTCACCTTTATCGTTTAGCGGCAGCACGTCGCCGGTGGCGATGCCCAGCGCGCGCGAAAGCGTCTGCTCATTCGGGCGAATATAGAGCTGCGCATAGAGGTTGGCTTTCTCCAGCATGTCCCCCAGACCGTACGGCGACCAGTGGTCGATCACGCTGTCGGTACCGGTCATGACAAACACGCCTTTATCACGCAGCTGCTTCAGCGGCATGTGCAGAGTGCCAATCGGCACGGTGGAGGCGATGGTCACCTGTTGTGCCGCCATGCGGGTGGCGATCTCATCCACCTCTTGCTCGTTAAGCGTCGCCAGGGCGAAGGCGTGGCTGATGGTCAGCTTCCCCTTCAGCGCCGGCGTTTTCTCCACGGTTTGTACCATGTAGTTCACCGCCGCCACGCCCGCCGGGCTGGTTTCATGCAGATGGATATCCACCCCTTTGTCATAATCCAGCGCAATCTGGAACATGGTGTCGAGGGATTTCTCCATCGCGCCGTCGACGTTGGTCGGGTCCAGCCCGCCCACGTAATGCGCCCCCGCCTGCATCGCCTCGCGCATCAGCTTTTCAGAATGAGACAGCAGCAGGCCGTGCTGCGGGAAGGCAACGATTTCGCAGTCAAAACCTGGGCTTCGGCGCGCCAGTACCGCCTGCAAATTTTCCAGGTTTTTCAGGCCGGAAACCGGCTCTATGTTGCAGTGGCTGCGGGCGATGGTGGACCCTTTGGACTGGAGCAGGTCGATCAGCTTTTCGGCGCGTTCTTGCGTGTAGGGCTGTAACTCCGGCAGCAGCTTCTGCTCCAGGCGGATCATGTCCTGAATGGTGGTGCCCGCCGGACGGTTCAGGGAGCGCCACGGGCCGCCGTAGAAGGTTTTATCCAGGTGAATGTGCTTGTCGCGCATCGCCGGAAGCATCAGCTTTTTGCCCGCGTCGAAGTGCGGCAGGGTCGCGTCCGCGTGGCTGTTGTTGTCGCGCAGGGCGACGATTTTCCCGTCTTTGATTTCCAGCGTTTTCAGCTCGGTGCGGGTACTTGTCGCCACGCTGGAGTCGAAGTTAAACCCGGCTTCCAGCAGCACGTTGTCGAGATAGTAATGTTTTGCGGTGATGTTCATCGGTTTACCCGTCTCGCAGGTTGCCTTTGCTGAATCGGCAGCATACGCGACGGAACCCGTGGCGCCAAACAGCGCGCAGGCGGTAACCATTTTGCCGCTCTGGCTGATAAACTCGCGGCGGCTTTTATTCTCACTCATCTTATCTTCCTTCATTAATAATGTGGGTACCCGTTTCACCGCGCAGCGCCGCGGGCAGGCAGTCCGGCGAGGTAATGATTACCCTCCTGCCGCCATGGCGTAAAAATTCCAGCGAGGCGACGATTTTCGGCAACATGCTGCCAGCCGGAAAATGCCCTTCTTCCATGTAGCGCGTCATCTGCGCCACGTTCACCGTGCTCAGCGCCTGCTGGTTTGGCTTGCCGAAGTGGATGCACACTTTCTCCACGCCGGTGGTGATCACCAGCACGTCGGCGCGGATCTCGCGCGCCAGCAGCGCGGTGGAGAGATCTTTATCTATCACCGCGTCCACGCTCTGGTAATCGCCCTGTTCACTGCGCACCACAGGAATGCCTCCGCCCCCCGCGCCGATCACCACAAATCCTTTCTGCGTCAGCGCCTTGATGGCATCCGACTCAACGATGCGCCGCGGCTGCGGTGAAGCCACCACGCGGCGATAGCCCCGGCCTGAATCCTCAACAAAATGCCAGTCCGGGTGCGCAAGTTGCAGTTCGTCGCGCTGCGCCTCGCTGAAGAACGCGCCGATGGGTTTCGTCGGGTGCGTAAAGCCAGGATCGTTTTTATCCACCTCCACCTGGGTGACGACCGTGACCGCTTTTTGTTCCCCGCGCGCCGCCAGGCGGTTGTTGAGCGCTTGCTGGATCAGGTAGCCGATCCCGCCCTGGGTATCCGCCACGCAGTTTGCCAGCGGGGTCAGCGGCAGCCCTTCCCGCTCGTGGGCGATTTCGGCGCGGCGCAGATCCAGCCCCACCTGCGGGCCATTGCCGTGGGTGAGCACGATGTCATAGTCCGAGGCCAGCATTTCGAGCACCGACTCAGCCACCGCTTTGACCGCCTGCGCCTGATGCTCAATCGACTGGCTGGCGTTGTCTTTGATAATGCTGTTGCCGCCGATGGCGACGACCATTAGCTCTTTCATACGTTTTCCTTCGCAACAGTAACTTCAGCGCTCGCAACTTCGCGGCTGTCGAGGAAATGCTTCACCACAAACATGCCGCACATCATCAGGTAGGCCGTGACGAACATCAGGGAACTGCCCTCGGCAAAGCCCACCACTGGCGCGTGGATCACGCCAAACAGCGCCAGCAGCGCTCCACCGGCCGCCGCGACGGCCCCGCGCAGCGGTTTGTTGATAATGGCGAAGATGGCGATACAGCCCCAGAGCATGCTGGCGAGCGGCGCGCCGTTGCCGAGATGCATCAGGCCTTCGTAGTAGATCCCCTTGCTGTGCAGCACGTCGGTGCCGATTTTCGCCGCGCTGGTCCCCGCCGCGCTCATCACGCTGTTCATCATGGTCAGCGCCCAGTTGGCGATCCACGGGAACAGGCAGATGAAGATGACGGGCACCTCCACTTTCGGGGTCTCCCTCACCACCTGGTTGGCGGTGACGACGCCGATAAACACCAGAATCGGCACGATGGCGGTCATCGGTATGATGGCGAGCATAAACGCCCCCAGCCCGAACAGCGGCACGATGAACATGGTCACGCCGGACGCCAGGGTGTAGCCGATGCTGGCGCCCATCGCTTTCCAGCCCGGATGGCCGACGTAGACCGTGACCGGGAACGGATTGCCCATCAGGCAGCCGAGCATCGAGGCCAGACCGTTCGCCAGCATTACCTTGCGGGTCGGGTATTCATCCCCTGCCGCGTGGGCGCTTTCGATGTTCTCCAGGTCAAAGATGTAGTTCGCCAGCCCCAGCGGTACGGCGGACGCCAGATACGGCAGCGCGTGCGGCAGCCCCTGCATAAAGCTGTCCACGTGCACCTCCGGCGGGTTAAAGCCGAAGGATGACATGGACGCTTTAATGGCATCCGGGCTTTGCAGGCCAGAGATCCACGCAAGCAGAGTACCGGCAATTAACAGCAGCAGGCCGGTCGGGATACGGGCGAAAATCGGCTTTTTACCGAACCAGTTAATGAAGATCAGCAGCAGGACGATAAACGACACGGTCGGCGCTTCGAACGCCTGCAACATCGGGTTCATCGCCAGCAGCAGCAGGCCAAGACCGGACAGGCACGACAGCAGCACGGTACGCGGGATCATCTTGCGGATGGTTTCCCCCAGGAAGGAACCGCCCGCGAGGATCATCGCTTCCACAAAGCACCACACCAGGCCAATCTGAATCGCGAAATCCGCATCGCCGGTTTGCTGGTAAACCGGCATTAAGACCAGGAAGGTCACGGTAAAAATCGACGGCGCGCTCGGGCCGGACGGCAGCGCGGTGACGTCCGTTCGTCCGGTGGCGCGCGCCATTTGCAGGCCAAACCACGTATAGCAAAGACTCGCCACCAGCACCGCCAGCCCGAAGGCTGGCGCGATGCGTCCATAAACAATCTCCTTCGGGATGCCGACGACAAAAATGAGCAGCCCCATCATGGTCAGCAAATTGGTCAGGTTGTTGGTCATCAACCCGAAATAAGCTGCCCAGTCACCTCTTTTCCACTCCAGTTTCATGTTTTTCATGGATGCATACCTTATAGAACGTAGCGATCGCGGAAGGTTAACAGCGCCTTTTCAAAACAGCTAAACGGCGGGTGAACGATGCCCGCCCCAATCATGCCGATCCCGGCGTCCTTGTGGGCAATGGCGGTATTAATGACCGGCAGAATGCCGCTGCCCGCGACCTTCATGATGTCGATGGCGGTCGGGATGCCCATAAACGACAGCAGCGGAATGGTGACGTTCGGGTTTTCGCCGAGGGTGATTTCGCGCATCTGGCGAGAAAAATCGATGGCTTCCTCCACCGTGCCGCCCACCAGCGCAACGATGGCCGGGGCCGTCGCCATTGCAAAGCCGCCGATGCCGTAGGTTTCGGTAATCGCGCTGTCGCCGATATCCAGCCCGGAGTCTTCCGGCTTATAGCCCGCGAACATCGGGCCGATCACCTGCTGCGCCGGGCCGGTGAACCACTGCCCCGGCAGGCCGGAAACGCGCAGGCCGAACTCGTAGCCGTTGCGCGCCATGGTGGTGACGACGGTGCTGTACTCAATGCCGTGAGCGGCATCCAGCGCGGCCTTACACATCGCCATCCACGTCGGACCGGAGAAGTAGTCGCTGCTGGCGACAAACTCGAACACTTCACGCTGCTGCGCCACCGGATAGCCCGCCTGGATCAGCCCCGGCGTCAGCGCCTGAATAAGCAGCGTGGTGCCCGCGTTGTTGCGGTTGTGGCACTCGTCGCCCATGTGCAGCGCCTGGGCCAGCATCAGGCGCAGGTCGATTTCGCCGATAATCTTCATCGCGTCGCGCAGCATCGGGCCGAGCACGTCGCGCATCCAGTTCAGGCGCTCGATCACGCTCTGGTCGTTAGCCCCCATGCGCAGGATCTTCGCCATCTGCTCGCTGAGGTTGGTGAAGGCGCGGTTGCCGTAGGTTTTGTTCTCAACGATGTGCATAAACATCGACGCGGAGGTGACGCCCGCCATCGAGCCCACGCAGTCATGCTCGTGGCAAGGCGAGAACGTAATATCTCCGGAGGCGGCGATCCTTGCCGCATCGTCCAGATCTTTCGCCAGCCCTTCAAACACCAGCGCCCCGGTGACCGCACCCTTCATTGCCCCGCACATGTTCTCCCAGGTAACAGGCGGACCGGCGTGCAGAATGGTCGTGCGGGTCATGCCCGGCACCACGTTGATGGCCTGGTCATAGCCCACCAGCACCGGATGGGACTGAATAATCCGCTCAAGGGCAATTTTGTTCGCGGCGGCAATTTTCTCCGCCAGCGGTTTTTCCGCCAGCCGATCCAGCGCGTCCACCACCTGCATATTGCCCTGCCCCGGCGGCGTCCAGTCGAGCTGGGTCACGGGAACGTGCTGTTTTTTGAGGTCGTCGCTGAACATCGCAATCCCGACGTTAATCACGTTCAGCGGCTGGTTGAATAAGGTCGTCATTATGCTCTCTCCCCTTTGCAGACAAATTCGCGTGCCAGTAATCCGGTATTGGTGCTGCTGCTGGCCCAGATGACGCCTGCGTCAGTCAGCAGCTGGCACTGCTGCGCCAACGACTGCGGATCCTGATCGGTGCCGAGCACGTAGCCGAGAATTTCCAGCGGACGGTTGTCGGCTTTCGCGATCGCCTGTGCCTCTTTGATCGCCTCGATCATCACCCCAACCGGATCGTCATGCGCGCCAAAGCCAAGCACGAAATCCATCACGATCACCCCCACCTGCGGATCGCGCGCCTCCTGTAGCAGGCGGCTGATGCGGTTGGTCGGGTCGATCATCGGGTGTGGCTTGCCGTTGGTGAAGTCGTCGTCACCGAAATCAAGGAAGGTGTGGGCCTGGCTGACGCTGATGTCTTTCAGACGCCTGGCCGGATCCGGCTGGATGTTGCTGTAAACATCGTCAAATTTCTCCAGCGCGGCAAACATCGCTTCGTCGCACAGGGTGCCGCCGCAGAACAGGCCGCGAATGTACTTCTGCTGCGGCGTCAGCCGGGCGCGTACTTCTTCGATCAGCGGCCAGTTGAGCGGATGTAAATCCAGGTCGTCTTTTTTAATGCCGGTAAGCAGCACCGCTTTCAGGGCCGCCTCTTTGGTGCCACGAGCAAACTGCAAACCGTCTTCATCGGCTGGCGGTTCGTTGCGGCCCAGGAAGCACACAACCACAGGCTTGCGGCAGGCGCGTGCCCGGGCCAGTACTTTCACAGCCACCGCGGGTGCAGGCGGTTTGGAGATGAGCGCTATCACCCGGGTCGCGTCGTCCGCCTCCAGCATGTCGATGGCATCGAGCATCATCAGGCCGCCGATCTTCTCGCTGAGATCGCGTCCGCCGGTGCCAATCAGCTGCGACACGCCGCCGCCGAACTCGTGAATGCGCACGCTCAGCTCCTGGCTGCCGGTGCCGGAGGCGCCAACGATGCCAATCTGCCCGCGACGCACCGCGTTGGCGAAGCACAGCCCCGCGCCGTTGATAATGGCGGTGCCGCAGTCTGGCCCCATCATCAGCAGACCCTTTTCATGCGCCAGCTGCTTCAGCGCCAGCTCGTCGTCGAGCGATACGTTATCGGAGAACAGCATCACGTTAAGATCGTTTTCCAGCGCCTGGCGCGCTTCCCGCGCGGCGAAGGTGCCGTTGACGGAAATCACCGCAAGGTTGCTGTCCGGACGATGGGTTTTGGCGCTGGCAATCGTCGCGTAGCGTGCATCATGGGAGCCAGTGCGCTCTTTACGCGTGAACAGCGCTTCAATGGCGGCCAGGGTTTCCTCATTCGCCGCGTCGCCTTTAATAACGATCATCAGGTCGCCGTTTTTCGCGTCCGCTAATTCCGGCGTTAATAGCCCGAGGTTTTTTAATACCCCTTTGTTCATTTCCGTCGCCATCGCCACAAACGCCTGCTCGACGCCCGGCAATTTATTGGCTTTGGTGGAAACCGACATTAAGGAAACCGAATCGAAATACGTATTCTTTTTTATGACGATTTTGGTTGGCATTATTTTCACCTGTTTAAGATAAAAGGGGGCCGCCGTCGTGCTAAATGCACGTCGGTAACAATGCGTTTATTGATTAACGGCCAGCCAGGGGAAGGCTGACCGAATGCACTATGCGCCTGCCGCCAGCAGCAGGTCTGCGATCGCGTTGAAGCCTTTTTCCCGCGCCAGCTCGAGCGGGGTTTTGCCGTATTTATCGGTCATGTGCGGGTTCGCGCCGTGATCGAGCAGCAGCTTCACAATTTCCTGCTGCTTTGCGCCGCCGTCGTTTAATACGATGGCCTCCAGCAGCGGCGTCCAGCCGACAAAATTGGTGTGGTTGACGTTGATGTCGGTTTTTTCCAGCAGCTCACGCACGATTTCAACGTGCCCTTTTTCACTGGCAGGGGTAATGCCCACGCCGCCAAAGCGCGTCAGACGATCGAGATCCGGATTTGCCGGAAGGACAATGCGCAGCAGGGTTAAATCATTGGTCAGGCAGCCGATCAGGAAGGGGTTAAAACAGGTCTGGTCCTGTTTATCAATATCCGCCCCGGCGGCAATTAAAAACTCCACACAGGCGTAATGCTTTTTCAGGCTGGCAATAATAATGGCGGTTCTTTTCTGGCGGTTGGTCGCGTTAATATCCACGCCTTTCTCCAGGCAGGCTTTTAGCGCGTCGATATTGCCCTCTTCTGCCGCCAGCAGAAATTCTGTAACCAGTGCAGTTGCAGACATATTCAGACTCCCTATGTTTCACTTCTGATGACCTGAGAATAGCAACAGCCTGGTCATAAAAGAATCCGCTTAAAAATGATTCATCGACACGCAATTCATTGTTGAGTTAAATTCAACGGTCCGGGAGAAATGTGCGTCTGTGCAACCTTTTTCTTATGTTTTACCGCTTTTACGCGCTTCAGGCTGCATTATCCTTATGGCTGAAAAAGCCTTACACAGCGCGGTTCTACGTAAAAATCCAGAACTGTGATCGACATCAACTATGATGTAACGCCGCTGTTAAAATATGTTCAAAACTGATGGTCACCAGGAGCCATAATATGAATTCCATCTTTACCGAAGAGAATTTGCTGGCCTTCACCACCGCGGCACGTTTTGGCAGTTTTAGCAAAGCGGCTGCCGAGCTGGGCGTGACCACCTCCGCCATCAGTTACACCATCAAACGCATGGAGACCGGACTGGACGTGGTGCTGTTTGTACGTAACACGCGCAGCATTGAGCTGACCGAATCCGGTTTTTATTTTTATCGTAAAGCGACCGACCTGCTGAATGACTTTCATGCCATCAAGCGCGGGATTGATACCATTTCTCAGGGCATTGAGACGCGGGTGCGCATCTGCATAAACCAGCTTTTGTATACGCCACGCCATACCGCGCGTTTGCTCCAGGTGCTGAAAAAACAGTTTCCCACCTGCCAGATCACGGTGACGACCGAGGTGTATAACGGCGTCTGGGATTCCATCATTAATAATCAGGCCAACATCGCCATTGGCGCGCCGGATACGCTGCTGGACGGCGGCGGCATTGATTACACCGAGATAGGGGCGATCCGCTGGGTATTTGCCATCGCGCCCACGCATCCGCTGGCGTTCGCCCCGGAGCCCATTTCCGAAAGTCAGCTGCGTCTGTATCCCAATATCATGGTCGAGGACACCGCGCATACCATCAACAAGAAGGTGGGCTGGCTGCTTCACGGTCAGGAGGCGATTCTGGTGCCGGACTTCAACACGAAATGCCAGTGTCAGATCCTGGGGGAAGGTATTGGCTTTTTACCGGAATATATGACGCGTGAGGCGGTGGAGGAAGGGCTGCTGGTAACGCGGCGGATCAATAATCCACGTCAGGATTCGCGCATGCTGCTCGCCACGCAGCATGCGGCGACCGGTCAGGTCACGCGCTGGATCAAACAGCAGTTTGGCCCGGAAGGCGTGCTGACCCGGATCTACAGTGACTTACTGTGGCGTACCTAGCTCTTCGTCTGAACCCAAAACGCGTGGATAAGACCGGGGAAGTAGCCCAGGATGGTCAGAAGGATATTCAAAATAAACGCCCAGCCCAGCCCCTTGCCAAGCAGCACGCCCAGCGGCGGGAGAATAATCGTAAAAACAACGCGCCAAAAACCCATAAAAAACTCCGTGCAAGCTAACCAATTGAAAATTATAAAAGACACTTCTCTAAGCGTAGCCAGTTTACGGTTAACTGCCATGCGTCTCTCGCGCTTTTACCTGCCTTTACCCTCTTTACACTGGCTTAAACCCCCGCCTTAAATGCTCTACTGTTCTGAAATTGACCGTAAGGAAACGCAATGTCTCTTCCTCTTATTTCGCCGCAGCAGGCAAACGCGCTGATTGCTGAAAGTGATGCCGTGGAACCGACGTACCTGATAAGGAGTATCTGAAAGATTAGACTGTACCCCGCCCCCGAACGTGGGCTATGGTGAAGATCATGACAATGATGAGGAGGTGCTATGTTTTCTGTCGGTGATTATGTACAACCGCGTCAGGGCGGTCCGAAACTGAAAGTGCTCGAAGTGAATGGTGAAAACATTGTGGCTGTGCAGGCCAGCAATGAGCAGGGCGAGAAATATCACCTGAAAGCGGCGGACGTGGTTCTGTACTCCGAAGACGGTGACTTTGGCGTCTGCTAAGTCAATAATCGGGCGGAATACACCGCCCGAATAATCATCAGATCAGGAAATCGTCCAGCGATTTACCGTTTGCCAGTGCGGTTGCAATTGGCTTTGGCGTACGCCCCTGGCCGGTCCAGGTTTTTTCTTCACCGTTCGCGTCAATAAAACGATATTTCGCCGCACGCGCTTTACGTTTTTTCGTCGGCTGACCCGCCTGCGCCAGATCACTGCCTAACAGATCGCTCGGAGAAATACCGTCAGCTTTCATCAGTTCCAGCAGAGCATTAATTTTATCCTGCTGTTCAGCGCGTTGACGCTCTAATTCAGCCTGCTCGCTGCGTTTTTCTTCAGTGACAATCCGGAATTTTTCCAGCACTTCTTCCAGAACATCCATGGATAATTCACGTGCCAGCGCCCGGAGGGTACGAATATTATTAAGATTCTGTAACGTTAAAGCCATAATAATGAAAAACCTTTCTTCGTGTGTATAACATAAATCAGGCAACAGAATAATTGATTTTTGTTCTGATATCTACCCACCCTGACGTTTTGACATTATTGTAAATGTTTTAGAATATCCCGTTAATATAACCCCGAAATATATGTCTGTTTTAATGCGTAATATACCGCCCTTCCCCAGGCCAAAAACCCCTTTTTAAAACAGTTCAAAAAACCGCCTCCACTCTCCCACACAACAGAGGTTTTACACGCGCACTGATAAACTAATCCATTGATTTATTTTAATAAAATATGGACAAGGAGAGAAAATAACGAAGCGCGCAAAAAACGCACAACTTTAGAGAATTTTATGGCTAAAGCGCCAGTAAATAAAAATTAATCACTACTTGTTAGTTAAAAGCCAGAGAGATACGCTATACACTCATAACAAACCAACCTAAAGCACTAAAGGCCGTAGGTAAAACGCCACTTTTTTGTCCTGTTCGAGGAGTTCAGACATGTTCTCACCGCAGTCTCGCCTGCGCCATGCGGTAGCGGATACGTTCGCGATGGTCGTTTACTGTTCCGTCGTGAATATGCTGATTGAAATTTTCCTGTCGGGAATGTCCTTTGAGCAATCCCTCTCGTCGCGCCTGGTGGCCATTCCGGTGAATATCATGATTGCCTGGCCGTACGGCCTGTATCGCGATGCAGTGATGCGTTTAGCCCGGCGTATTAGCCCGGCGGGTTGGGTAAAAAACCTGGCGGACGTGCTGGCTTACGTAACGTTCCAGTCCCCGGTGTATGTGGTTATTTTGCTGACGGTGGGCGCAGACTGGCATCAAATCGCCGCTGCGGTAAGTTCAAATATCGTGGTATCCATGCTGATGGGTGCGGTGTACGGTTACTTTCTTGACTACTGCCGCCGCCTGTTTAAAGTCAGCCCTTATAGCCAGGCAAAAGCGTAAGGTAAGGCGACTGGCTCAGGCCAGTCGCAGAGTTATTGTACGTCGCCAAACAGCCCTTTCAGGAACCGCTCCAGCGCCATACGCGAGCTGAAACCGTGCGGAATACCATAATGTTCATGCGTCTCGCCGCCTAAATAGAGCGGAAATTGCTGATAATGATCGCAGGTTTTAATATCCGAGGCGGGCTCAGCAAATGACAGGCTTCTGTCTTTGAGTGTCGGGTGAATAATGAGAGCAGTACGCCCCATTCTTGCTTCACGGTTGACGTAAACATAATTCTCACCACGGCGATATCCGTACGCTTTTGATGTTACCTCATCCATGGTGAACCCTTCTTTTTCAAGAACGCGCGCCACCTCATCGGGTCGTAAATACATATCTTTTCCTCATTATCATTCCTGCCCGGCAACCTTACAGTATTCAGCATTAGCAGGGCTTTCAGAATATTCCATAAACTGCCCGATAAGCCGTGACTCGCTTCAGATATTACATTTCTGGACTAAACTAAACGGGAACACAAATTATGGAGGATCGTATGTTTAACAGACCGAACCGAAACGATATTAATGACGACACACAGGATATTCGTAACGATGTCAGCCAATTAGCGGACACGCTGGAAGCCGTATTGAAATCCTGGGGCTCTGACGCGAAGGACGAAGCAGATGCCGCGAAACGTAAGGCTCAGTCTCTGCTGCGTGAAACGCGGGCAAGGATGAATGGTCGCTCACGTACCACTCAGGCGGCCTGCGACATGGCCAGCTGCGCCACCACCTTCGTACGTGAAAAACCACTTTGTACGCTGGGAACGGTCGCGGCGGTCGGAATTTTTGTCGGCGCCCTGCTTAGCCTGCGTAAGTAAGCGCGCGTTCTCAGCCCCGGTCGCCTCAGGCGCCGGGGCTTTTCTTTGCCTGACAGCCTGAAAAACCCGCACAGCCCGCCCTGCCCCGCCAGGCTCATCGTTGGGGCCTTATTAATCTGTATTTCCCATATCTTGTGTGGTTGAAACTTATCGCAACTACATCTAGTATTCCCTTTAGCAAGACACACACAACATGACGCGTTTACTCGCGCCGTTCTCTCATTCTAAATGGAAATACGAATCATGAGCATTATTATTTACACTCGTAACGATTGTGTTCAGTGCCACGCCACGAAACGGGCGATGGAGAGCCGCGGCGTGGCATTTGAGATGGTCAATATTGATCAGGTGCCCGACGCGGCAGACACCCTGCGGGCGCAGGGGTTTCGTCAGCTTCCGGTTGTCGTTGCCGGCGACACCAGCTGGTCTGGCTTCCGTCCGGACATGATCAACCGCCTTGCCGCTCAGGGCGTCAGTGCATGAGCACGCTGGTCTACTTTTCCAGCAGCTCGGAAAACACGCTTCGGTTTATGGAGCGTCTCGGGCTGCCCGCGATACGCATTCCGCTGAACGAGCGGGAGCGTATTCAGGTAGACGAACCCTACATTCTGGTGGTGCCCAGCTATGGAGGTGGCGGCACCGCAGGGGCTGTGCCTCGTCAGGTGATCCGCTTTCTGAACGATCCCCATAACCGGCAGCTGATTCGCGGCGTGATCGCCGCAGGCAATCGCAACTTCGGCGAGGCCTTTGCCCGCGCCGGGAATGTCATCTCTCAAAAATGCGGCGTGCCGTATCTCTATCGTTTTGAACTGATGGGGACACAGCAGGACGTAGAGAACGTGCGTAAAGGAGTGAACGAATTTTGGCAACGACAACCGCAGAACGCGTGATTCAGGCGACGCCGGATTACCACGCATTAAACGCCATGCTAAACCTCTATGACCGCGAGGGGCGCATTCAGTTTGGCAAAGATCATGAGGCGGTGGACGCCTTTTTTGCCGCTCATGTACGCCCGAACAGCGTCGTCTTTGGCAGCCAGCAGGAACGTCTCGACTGGCTGGTAAAAGAGGGTTATTACGAAGAGCGTGTCCTCACCCGCTACGACCGCGCCTTCGTGGTGGCATTGTTCGAACGGGCGCACGCCAGCGGTTTTCGCTTCCAGACGTTTCTCGGCGCGTGGAAGTATTACACCAGCTACACCCTGAAAACCTTTGACGGCAAACGCTATTTAGAAAGCTTTGAAGATCGGGTGGTGATGGTGGCGCTGACGCTGGCGCAGGGCGATGAAGCGCTGGCCGAAAGACTCACGGAGGAGATCCTCTCCGGTCGCTTCCAGCCCGCCACGCCAACGTTCCTTAACTGTGGGAAAGCCCAGCGCGGCGAACTGGTCTCCTGCTTCCTGCTGCGTATTGAAGACAATATGGAGTCGATTGGCCGTGCGGTGAATTCGGCGCTACAGCTTTCGAAACGCGGCGGCGGCGTGGCGTTTCTGCTTTCGAACCTGCGGGAAGCGGGCGCGCCGATTAAGCGCATCGAAAACCAGTCTTCCGGCGTCATCCCGGTGATGAAGATGCTGGAAGATGCCTTCTCATACGCCAACCAGCTTGGCGCACGTCAGGGCGCGGGTGCGGTTTATCTGCACGCGCACCACCCGGACATTCTGCGTTTTCTGGATACCAAACGTGAAAACGCCGACGAAAAGATCCGCATCAAAACCCTGTCGCTTGGCGTGGTGATCCCGGATATCACGTTTAAGCTGGCTAAAGAGAATGCCGACATGGCGCTCTTCTCACCGTATGACGTTGAGCGGATTTACGGCAAAGCCTTTGGCGACGTGGCGATAAGCGAGCTGTACGACGAGCTGGTGGCCGACGATCGCATTCGCAAAAAAACCATCAACGCCCGCGATTTCTTCCAGACGCTGGCTGAAATTCAGTTTGAGTCCGGCTATCCGTACATCATGTACGAGGACACGGTGAACCGCGCTAACCCGATTGCCGGGCGCATCAACATGAGCAATCTGTGCTCGGAGATTTTGCAGGTCAACAGCGCGTCCAGCTACGACGAGAACCTCGACTACGCGGACGTGGGCAAGGATATCTCCTGTAACCTCGGGTCGCTAAATATTGCCCATACCATGGATTCACCCGATTTTGGCCGCACGGTAGAGACCGCCATTCGCGGGCTGACGGCGGTATCGGACATGAGCCACATCCGCAGCGTACCGTCCATTGAGGCGGGCAACGCCGCGTCGCATGCCATCGGCCTTGGGCAGATGAACCTGCACGGCTATCTGGCGCGGGAGGGCATCGCCTACGGTAGCCCGGAAGGGCTGGATTTCACCAACCTTTATTTCTACACCATCACCTGGCATGCGCTGCATACCTCGATGATGCTGGCGCGCGAACGCCACCAGCGGTTCGCAGGCTTTGAGCAGTCCCGCTATGCCAGCGGAGAGTATTTCAGCCAGTATCTGGAAGGCGACTGGCAGCCGAAAACCGAAAAAGTACGCGCGCTGTTTGCCCGCGCTGGCATCACCCTGCCGACGCGTGAGATGTGGCAACAGCTGCGTGAAGAGGTGATGCGCTACGGCATTTATAACCAGAACCTTCAGGCGGTGCCGCCAACCGGCTCCATTTCCTATATCAATCACGCCACGTCGAGCATCCACCCCATCGTGTCGAAGATTGAAATCCGTAAGGAAGGCAAAACCGGGCGTGTCTACTACCCTGCCCCGTTTATGACCAACGAGAATCTGGCGCTGTACCAGGACGCCTATGAGATTGGCCCGGAAAAGATCATTGATACCTACGCCGAGGCGACTAAACATGTGGATCAGGGGCTGTCGCTGACGCTCTTCTTCCCGGACACCGCCACCACGCGGGATATCAACAAAGCGCAGATCTACGCGTGGAAGAAAGGCATCAAAACGCTGTACTACATTCGCCTGCGCCAGCTCGCGCTGGAAGGCACCGAAATTGAAGGCTGCGTGTCCTGCGCGCTGTAAGGAGAAAGGATGAAACTGTCACGCGTAAGTGCCGTTAACTGGAACAAAATTCAGGATGATAAAGACCTGGAGGTCTGGAACCGCCTGACCAGCAACTTCTGGCTGCCGGAAAAGGTCCCGCTCTCCAACGATATTCCGGCCTGGCAAACCCTGAGCCATGCCGAGCAGCAGCTGACAATCCGCGTCTTTACCGGCCTGACGCTGCTGGACACCATTCAGAATACCGTGGGTGCGCCCGCGCTGATGAGCGACGCGCTGACCCCGCACGAAGAGGCGGTAATGTCGAACATCAGCTTTATGGAGGCGGTCCATGCCCGCTCCTACAGCTCGATTTTCTCCACCCTGTGCCAGACCAGAGACGTGGACGCGGCCTACGCCTGGAGTGAAGAGAGCGCGTCATTGCAGCGCAAGGCAGATCTGGTGCTGGAATATTACCGGGCCGACGAGCCGCTGAAGAAGAAGATCGCCAGCGTGTTCCTGGAATCTTTCCTCTTCTATTCCGGCTTCTGGCTGCCTATGTACTGGTCGAGCCGGGGCAAGCTCACCAACACCGCCGATTTGATTCGCCTCATCATCCGCGATGAAGCGGTACACGGGTATTACATCGGCTATAAGTATCAGAAAGGGCTGGAGAAAGTCAGCGCGGAAAAACGCGAGGAACTCAAAGGTTTTGCCCTCGATTTACTGATGGATCTGTATGACAACGAGCTGAGCTATACCGAAGAGCTGTACGCCGGAACGGGCTGGGAAGAGGACGTAAAAGCCTTCCTCTGCTATAACGCCAACAAGGCGCTGATGAACCTGGGCTACGAAGCGTTATTCCCACCAGAAATGGCGGAGGTGAACCCGGCGATCCTCGCAGCGCTGTCGCCCAACGCCGATGAAAACCACGACTTCTTTTCCGGGTCCGGCTCGTCGTACGTGATGGGTAAAGCGGTGGAGACGCAAGACGAGGACTGGGATTTTTAATGAATGAATTAACGTTCATTAATTAACTCTGCATTTCATTATTTCCAGCCGAATATTCCACTACGTACTACACTGTAATTTCCCCGTCATATTCGCCTGAATCACACCAATTCAGGCGAAATTCTCCCATGCAGCAGCAAAAAATTGAGAAAAATTCAAACCGCCCTCAGCCCTTTATTCATGGGAAATTCAGCCGTTTCGCTTGCGGCAAAATTCCGCCCTCAGGCCGGTCCAGGGTTGTCTCAGATTCTGAGTATGTTAGGGTAATGCCAGTTAACTATTTACCATGGTAATCATATCGACATAAACAAATAACAGGACACTCTCTATTGCATGGCAATTAAATTAGAAGTGAAAAATCTTTATAAAGTATTTGGCGAGCACCCGCAGCGCGCATTCAAATATATTGAGAAAGGCCTTACGAAAGAGCAAATTCTGGAAAAAACCGGGCTATCGCTTGGCGTTAAAGACGCCAGTCTGGCCATTGAAGAAGGCGAGATTTTTGTCATCATGGGATTATCCGGTTCGGGTAAATCCACTATGGTTCGCCTTCTCAATCGCCTGATTGAACCCACCCGCGGACAGGTGCTGATAGACGGCGTGGATATCGCCAGAATATCAGACGCAGATCTCCGTGAGGTGCGCAGAAAGAAAATTGCGATGGTGTTTCAGTCATTTGCACTGATGCCGCACATGACGGTACTCGATAATACCGCCTTTGGCATGGAGTTAGCCGGCACGCCCGCTCAGGAACGTCAGGAAAAAGCCCTTGATGCACTGCGTCAGGTCGGGCTGGAAAATTATGCTCATGCGTATCCGGATGAACTCTCCGGCGGTATGCGTCAGCGTGTGGGATTAGCGCGCGCATTAGCGATTAATCCGGACATCTTATTAATGGACGAAGCCTTCTCAGCGCTCGATCCCTTAATTCGCACCGAGATGCAGGATGAGCTGGTAAAATTACAGGCCAAACATCAGCGCACCATTGTTTTTATTTCTCACGATCTGGATGAAGCCATGCGTATTGGCGACCGTATCGCCATTATGCAAAATGGTGAAGTGGTGCAGGTCGGCACACCGGATGAAATTCTCAATAATCCGGCGAATGATTATGTGCGCACCTTCTTCCGCGGCGTGGATATTAGCCACGTATTCAGTGCGAAAGATATTGCCCGTCGAACACCAAACGGCATTATTCGTAAAACGCCAGGTTTTGGCCCGCGCTCCGCGCTGAAGCTGTTGCAGGACGAAGACCGTGAATACGGTTATCTGGTTGAACGCGGCAATAAATTTGTCGGCGTGGTCTCCATCGACTCTCTGAAAACCGCCCTGAGCGAAAACCAGGGAATCGATGCGGCGTTGATTGACGCTCCGCTTGCCGTGGACGCCGAAACGCCGCTCAGCGAGTTGCTCTCTCACGTGGGTCAGGCGCCGTGCGCCGTGCCGGTCGTCGGTGAAGAACAACAGTACGTTGGCATCATCTCAAAACGGATGCTGCTACAGGCTTTAGATCGCGAGGGGACAAACAATGGCTGATCAATCAAACCCATGGGGCACCACTGAAGCAGCGGACAGCGCGGCGCAATCTGCCGATGCGTGGGGGTCGACGCCTGCGCCTGCCGATGGCGGCGGCGCGGCAGACTGGCTCAACAGCGCACCAGCGTCTGCCCCAGAGCATTTCAATATTATGGATCCGTTCCACAAGACGCTGATCCCGCTGGATAGCTGGGTAACGGAGGGGATCGACTGGGTCGTTACCCACTTCCGTCCGGTGTTCCAGGGGATCCGCATCCCGGTGGATTACATCCTGAACGGCTTCCAGCAGCTGATGCTGGGCATGCCCGCGCCGGTGGCGATTATCCTGTTCTCGCTGATCGCATGGCAGTTCGGCAGCGCGGGTATGGGGATCGCCACGCTGATCTCCCTGATTGCCATCGGCGCGATTGGCGCGTGGTCTCAGGCGATGATCACCCTGGCGCTGGTGCTGACCGCCCTGCTGTTCTGCGTGGTGATCGGCCTGCCGATGGGGATCTGGCTGGCGCGCAGCCCCCGGGCCGCGAAGATTATCCGCCCGCTGCTGGATGCGATGCAGACCACGCCAGCGTTCGTTTACCTGGTGCCTATCGTGATGCTGTTCGGCATCGGTAACGTACCGGGGGTGGTCGTGACCATTATCTTCGCCCTGCCACAGATTATTCGCCTGACCATTCTGGGCATTAACCAGGTGCCTGCGGATCTGATAGAGGCATCGCGCTCGTTCGGCGCCAGCCCGCGTCAGATGCTGTTTAAGGTTCAGCTTCCGCTGGCGATGCCGACCATTCATGGCAGGTGTTAACCAGACGCTGATGCTGGCGCTGTCGATGGTGGTGATCGCCTCGATGATTGCCGTTGGCGGGTTAGGTCAGATGGTACTGCGCGGCATTGGCCGTCTCGATATGGGGCTGGCGACCGTCGGCGGCGTCGGGATTGTGATCCTCGCCATCATTCTTGACCGCCTGACCCAGGCTGTCGGTCGTGATTCACGTAGTCGCGGCAACCGTCGCTGGTACACCACCGGCCCTGTCGGGTTACTCACCCGCCCATTTACAAAATAAGGAACAACGATGCGACATAACGTACTTTTTGCCACAGCGTTTGCGACCCTTGTCTCCACCAGCGCAGTTGCCGCTGACCTGCCGGGCAAAGGCATTACCGTGCAGCCGGTGCAGAGCACCATTTCGGAAGAGTCCTTCCAGACCCAGATTGTCAGCCGTGCGCTGGAGAAACTGGGCTATACGGTGAATACCGCCAGCGAAGTGGATTACAACGTGGGCTATACCTCCATTGCCTCCGGTGATGCCACCTTTACCGCCGTGAACTGGCAGCCGCTGCACGACGACATGTATGCCGCCGCAGGCGGTGACAAGAAATTCTACCGCGAAGGCACCTTTGTGACCGGCGCTGCGCAGGGATATCTGATCGACAAGAAAACCGCCGATAAATATCACATCACCAATATTGAACAGCTGAAAGATCCGAAGATCGCAAAACTGTTTGATACCAACGGTGACGGTAAAGCCGACATGATGGGCTGTTCGCCGGGCTGGGGCTGTGAAGCGGTGATTAACCACCAGAACAAAGCCTTCGATCTGGCGAAGACCGTCGACGTGAGCCACGGCAATTACTCTGCGATGATGGCCGACACCATCGCCCGCTTTAAAGAAGGCAAGCCGGTGATCTACTACACCTGGACGCCGTACTGGGTGAGCGACGTGCTGAAGCCGGGCAAAGACGTGGTGTGGTTGCAGGTGCCCTTCTCCTCCCTGCCGGGCGAGCAGAAAGATATCGACACCAAACTGCCAAACGGCATGAACTATGGCTTCCCGGTGAACACCATGCATATCGTGGCGAACAAAGCCTGGGCCGAGAAAAACCCGGCGGCGGCGAAGCTGTTCTCGGTGATGAAACTGCCGCTGGCAGACATTAACGCCCAGAACGCGATGATGCACGCGGGTAAATCATCCGAAGCTGATATCAAAGGCCACGTGGATGGCTGGATCAAAGCCCACCAGCAGCAGTTCGATGGCTGGGTGAAAGAGGCGCTTGAGGCGCAGAAGTAAAACATTTTCCCTCACCCTAACCTCTCCCAGGGGAAGAGGGAACGATGACCACCCTCTCCCCCTGGGAGAGGGTCGGGGTGAGGGGATCAAACCGCACCCAACCTTAACCGCACAATCCACCACGTAACAATTCCCCAACATTCACCATCATTGGTTATTATGTTTCCGGAAAAATAATCACTTAACTCACGATTCCTGAAACTAATGACAAAAACAACTCAAGGGCTTAGCCCCGCACTCATCCTTTTAATGTCCGTGGCAACGGGTCTGGCCGTCGCCAGCAACTATTACGCACAACCACTGCTCGACACCATCGCACGCGCCTTCGATCTTTCAGCCAGCTCCGCCGGGTTTATTGTCACCGCCGCACAGCTCGGCTATGCGGCCGGGCTGCTGTTCCTGGTGCCATTAGGCGATATGTTTGAGCGCCGGATGCTTATCGTCTCCATGACACTGCTGGCGGCGGGCGGGATGTTGATCACCGCCAGCAGCCAGTCGTTAACGATGATGATTATCGGCACCGCGCTGACGGGGCTGTTCTCGGTGGTGGCGCAAATTCTGGTTCCCCTCGCCGCGACGCTGGCTTCCCCGGAAAAACGCGGCAAAGTGGTCGGCACTATCATGAGCGGCCTGCTGCTGGGCATCCTGCTGGCGCGAACCGTTGCCGGGCTGCTGGCGAGCCTCGGCGGCTGGCGCACCGTTTACTGGGTGGCGAGCGTGCTGATGGTTATCATGGCGCTGGCTCTGTGGCGCGGCCTGCCAAGGGTGAAGCAGGAAAATCACCTGAACTATCCGCAACTCCTCGCCTCCGTTTTCAGCCTCTTCACCCGGGATAAACTCCTGCGCACGCGCGCCGTTCTGGGGTGTCTCACCTTCGCTAACTTCAGCATCTTATGGACGTCGATGGCGTTTCTGCTCGCCGCGCCGCCGTTTAACTACTCAGAAGGCGTGATTGGCCTGTTCGGGCTGGCAGGCGCGGCTGGCGCACTGGGCGCGCGCCCGGCGGGTGGGCTGGCCGACAAAGGCAAATCTCATATGACCACCTCCGCAGGGCTGGTTTTACTCCTGCTCTCCTGGGCGGCCATCTGGTACGGACACGTCTCCGTGCTGGCGCTGATTGTCGGTATTCTGGTGCTCGACCTCACCGTGCAGGGTGTACATATCACCAACCAGACCGTGATTTACCGCGTGAAGCCGGATGCCCGTAACCGTCTGACGGCCGGGTACATGACCAGCTACTTTATCGGCGGCGCGGCGGGCTCGCTCATCTCAGCCTCCGCCTGGCAGCACGCGGGCTGGACGGGCGTATGCGCCATCGGCGCCATCGTCGCGGCGATAAATCTGCTGGTATGGTGGCGCGGCTATCACCGTCAGGAAGCAATTCACTAAGTTTTACATTGCTTTGGGCCCCCTGGGGTGTAAAGGGGGCCTGCATCTGTTAAGGTAACGGTAATCATTTATCCCAGAAATTTTACTGTGGGTGACATATTTACTACCGGCATGAATAGTTCAGACCCCTGTCCTCACATCCCCTCTTTCGCGGGTACACACCCCACGCTCTCTGTGCTCACCGGGTCACGGATTTACCCGGCGCTTTCTGATGGTGACATACGTTTGGCGGATATAACCGCACAAATAATTCATTTACATTATTTGTCACTGTCGTTACTATATCGGCTGTAATTAATGAGGTTATGCCCAAAATGGATAGTTCGTTTACGCCCATTGAACAAATGCTTAAGTTCCGCGCCAGTCGTCATGAGGACTTCCCGTATCAGGAAATCCTGCTGACCCGCCTGTGCATGCACATGCAGGGTAAGCTGCTGGAAAATCGTAACAAGATGCTGAAAGCGCAGGGGATTAACGAGACGTTGTTTATGGCGTTGATTACGCTGGAGTCTCAGGAAAATCACAGCATTCAGCCGTCGGAACTGAGCTGTGCGCTGGGGTCATCCCGTACCAATGCGACGCGTATCGCGGATGAACTGGAAAAGCGCGGCTGGATTGAACGCCGTGAAAGCGATAACGATCGCCGCTGCCTGCATCTGCAACTGACCGAGAAAGGTCACGAATTCTTGCGCGAAGTGCTGCCACCGCAGCACAACTGCCTGCACCAGCTCTGGTCTGCCCTCAGCACCGCCGAGCGCGACCAGCTTGAGCACATTACTCGCAAGCTGCTCACCCGTCTGGACCAGATGGATGAAGACGGCGTCATCCTTGAGGCGCTGCGCTAACGCGACGATCCGCTCAACATTCCAGATTGCTAAAAAGAAAAACTGACAGGCCAGCACGTGAAACTGCTGGCCTTTCTGACAACAGGTCGGCTCAGCCGATGTGAAAATAAAAAGATCGTGGAGAACAACAATGAGCGCAAATGCGGAGAACACCCTCCCGCAGCAACCGGCCAACAAAAAGGGCAAACGTAAGAGCGCCCTTATTCTGCTGACCTTGCTCTTTATTATTATTGCCGTGGCATATGGGATCTATTGGTTTTTAGTCTTGCGTCATGTTGAAGAGACAGACGATGCATACGTGGCAGGGAATCAGGTTCAAATCATGGCCCAGGTGTCAGGCAGCGTGACGAAAGTCTGGGCTGATAACACCGACTTTGTGAAAAAAGGCGATGTGCTGGTCACGCTCGACCCGACCGACGCCCAACAGGCGTTTGAAAAAGCACAGACGGCGCTGGCCTCCAGCGTTCGCCAGACCCGCCAGCTGATGATCAACAGCAAGCAGCTTCAGGCCAATATCGACGTGCAGAAAACGGCCCTGGCTCAGGCGCAGAGCGACCTCAATCGTCGTGTTCCTCTCGGCACCGCCAACCTGATTGGCCGTGAAGAGTTGCAGCACGCCCGCGATGCGGTGGCCAGCGCACAGGCGCAGCTGGACGTGGCGATCCAACAGTACAACGCCAACCAGGCGATGGTGTTGGGCACCTCTCTGGAAAACCAGCCAGCGGTGAAACAGGCGGCGACCGAAGTGCGTAACGCATGGCTTGCCCTGCAACGTACCAAAATCGTCAGCCCGATGACCGGCTACGTTTCCCGTCGTTCCGTACAGCCTGGGGCGCAGATTAGCACCACCACGCCGCTGATGGCGGTCGTTCCGGCGAACAATCTGTGGGTCGATGCGAACTTCAAAGAGACCCAGCTGGCGCATATGCGTATCGGCCAGACCGCGACCGTGGTCAGCGATATTTACGGCGATGACGTCAAGTACACCGGAAAAGTGGTCGGTCTGGACATGGGGACCGGCAGCGCGTTCAGCCTGCTGCCTGCACAGAACGCCACCGGCAACTGGATCAAAGTGGTACAGCGCTTGCCTGTGCGTATCGAGCTGGATCCTAAGCAGCTGGCAGACCATCCGCTGCGAATTGGCCTTTCCACGCTGGTGACGGTCGATACCGCTAACCGCGACGGTCAGATCCTCGCAAGCCAGGTGCGCAGTACGCCAGCTTATGAAAGTAACGCCCGTGAAATTAGCCTCGATCCGGTCAATAAGCTGATCGATGACATCGTGAAGGCAAACGCCGGTTAAGCCGAAGGTGAGCGTTATGCAACAGCAAAAGCCGCAAAAACCGCTGGAGGGGGCGCAGCTGGTCATTATGACCATTGCGCTGTCGCTGGCGACATTCATGCAGGTGCTGGACTCCACCATCGCAAACGTGGCGATCCCTACGATCGCCGGGAACCTTGGCTCATCGCTGAGCCAGGGGACCTGGGTCATTACCTCGTTCGGGGTGGCGAACGCCATCTCCATTCCCATCACCGGCTGGCTGGCGAAGCGCGTCGGTGAAGTGAAGCTGTTCCTCTGGTCGACGATCCTGTTCGTGCTGGCCTCCTGGGCCTGCGGCATGTCCAGCAGCCTGACGATGCTGATTTTCTTCCGCGTCATCCAGGGGATTGTCGCCGGGCCGTTGATTCCGCTGTCGCAGAGTTTGCTGCTGAACAACTATCCGCCCGCCAAGCGCTCCATCGCGCTCGCGCTGTGGTCGATGACGGTGATCGTCGCCCCAATTTGCGGGCCAATCCTCGGCGGCTATATCAGCGATAACTATCACTGGGGCTGGATCTTCTTCATCAACGTGCCCATCGGTGCGCTGGTGGTGCTGATGACGCTACAGTCTCTGCGTGGTCGCGAAACGCGGACCGAACAGCGGCGGATCGACGGCATCGGGCTGGCTCTGCTGGTTGTCGGCATCGGCAGCCTGCAAATCATGCTCGACCGCGGCAAAGAGCTGGACTGGTTTGCCTCTACGGAAATCATTGTGCTGACGGTGGTCGCCGTGGTGGCCATCAGCTTCCTGATTGTCTGGGAGCTGACGGACGATAATCCGATAGTCGACCTCTCGCTGTTTAAATCGCGAAACTTCACCATCGGCTGCCTCTGTATCAGCCTCGCCTATATGCTCTACTTCGGCGCGATTGTTCTGCTGCCGCAGCTGTTGCAGGAGGTGTACGGCTATACCGCAACCTGGGCGGGGCTGGCCTCCGCGCCGGTGGGGTTAATTCCGGTTCTGCTGTCGCCGATTATTGGCCGTTTCGCCCATAAGCTCGACATGCGCAGGCTGGTGACGTTCAGCTTCATCATGTACGCCGTGTGCTTCTACTGGCGCGCGTATACGTTTGAACCGGGAATGGACTTTGGCGCCTCCGCGTGGCCGCAGTTTATTCAGGGCTTCGCCGTAGCGTGCTTCTTTATGCCGCTGACCACCATTACGCTTTCCGGCTTACCGCCTGAGCGGATGGCGGCGGCATCGAGCCTGTCGAACTTCACCCGTACGCTGGCGGGCTCCATCGGGACTTCGATCACCACCACGCTGTGGACCAACCGGGAATCGATGCACCATGCTCAACTCACCGAAGCGGTGAACCCGTTCAACCCTAACGCTCAGCAGATGTATAGCCAGCTTGAGGGGATGGGGATGACGGAGCAGCAGGCGTCCGGCTGGCTTGCCCAGCAGATCACCAACCAGGGGCTGATTATCTCGGCAAACGAGATTTTCTGGATATCGGCGGGGATCTTCATCGTCCTGCTGGGGCTGGTGTGGTTTGCCAAACCACCGTTTGGGGCCGGTAGCGGGGGCGGTGGGGCGCACTAGCCCTGTGCACGGGTTGCCGGGTGGCGGCTACGCCTTACCCGGCCTACGATCGTAGGCCCGGTAAGCGCAGCGCCACCGGGCAACAATCGCCCCCCTTGTCCAAAACGCGACAGCGATTGTCAGTTCCGATAAAGCAGCGCGCCTGAAATCGATTCACGATAGTGAAAAGACAACAGGAGCGCACCATGCTGAACACACCCGCCGACAAATACCAGCCTTACCCCACCCTTTCGTTGCCCGACCGCCGCTGGCCGGAGCAGATTATTACCCGCGCCCCGCGCTGGCTCTCGACCGACTTACGCGACGGTAACCAGGCGCTGGCCGAGCCGATGGACAGCGCGCGCAAGCTGCAATTCTGGGATCTGCTGCTGAGCTGCGGGTTTAAAGAAATCGAAGTCGCCTTCCCGTCCGCCTCGCAGACGGACTTCAATTTTGTGCGTCAGTTGATTGAGGAGAACCGCATCCCGGATGACGTCACCATTCAGGTGTTAACGCAGGCGCGGGACGATCTTATCCGTCGCACTTTCGACTCCCTGCGCGGCGCGAAGCAGGCCACCGTTCACCTGTATAACGCCACCGCCCCGCTGTTCCGCCGTCTGGTATTCGGCATGGAGAAAGCGCAAATCGTCGAGCTGGCGACGCGCGCGACGCGCCTGATTCGTCAGCTGTGTGAAGAGAACCCTGACACCTGCTGGCAGTACGAGTACTCCCCGGAAACCTTCTGCTTTACCGAACCGGAGTTTGCGCTGGAGATTTGTGAAGCCGTGGCGGAGATCTGGCAGCCGTGCGCGGCGCGTCCGATGATCGTCAACCTGCCCGCTACCGTCGAGGTGAGCACGCCGAACGTCTATGCCGACCAGATCGAGTATTTCTGCCGCCACTTCAGCCGCCGCAGTGACGTCTGTATCAGCGTGCACCCGCATAACGATCGCGGTACCGGCGTCGCCAGCGCAGAGCTGGCCGTCATGGCCGGGGCTGACCGCGTGGAGGGCTGCCTGTTTGGTAACGGTGAGCGCACGGGCAACGTCTGCCTGGTGACGCTGGCGATGAACCTCTACAGCCAGGGCATTAGCCCGAATCTGGATTTCAGTGATATGAATCGGGTGGTTGAAACGGTAGAAACCTGCAACCAGCTGCCCGTCCATCCGCGCCATCCGTGGGCGGGTCGTCTGGCTTACACCGCCTTCTCCGGCTCGCACCAGGATGCCATCAAGAAAGGTTTCGATGCCCGTAAGCCTGGCGAACGCTGGGAGATGCCCTATCTGCCCGTCGACCCGCAGGATATTGGCTGTACCTATGAAGCGGTGATCCGCGTGAACAGCCAGTCAGGAAAAAGCGGAAGCGCCTGGCTTATTGAGCAAAACCACGGCCTGAAATTGCCTCGCGCCCTGCAACAGGATTTTAGCCAGCACGTGCAGCAGGAAACGGATAACCATGGAAAAGAGATGACGCAGAATGCGCTCTGGCAGCTGTTCCGCGCCCGCTACGGCCTGGTGGCGAGCCCGCCATTAGCGCTGCAATCGTACCGCAGCGACAGCCAGCAGGACGGCCAGCTGCGGCTGACGGCAAGCGTCGCCACGCAAGGGGGCACCCGCCAGCTGGAAGGCCAGGGAAACGGTTTGCTCTCCGCCGCCGCTCACGGCTTAAGCCGCTGGATCAACGCACCGTTTGTGATCAAGGATTATCACGAACATACGTTAGGCGAACGCAGCGACAGCCGCTCGGTGGCCTATATCCGCTGCCTGTTCCAGGATGGGACCAGCCGCTGGGGCGTGGGCATCGACAGCGACGTGGCACGCGCGTCGATTCAGGCGCTTTTTAACGCAGTCAGTCGTTCCTGAAGTAATCGCTGGGTGAGAGACCCATTACCCGGCGAAACATTGCCGTAAAGGCGCTGTGGCTGCCATACCCCAAATCCAGCGCCACGCGTAATACCGGCTGGCCCTGCGCCAGCCGCACTAAGGCTTCCAGCAGTCGCGCCCTTCTCACCCACTCGCCGTAGCTCAGGCCTGTCTGCTGCTGAAAATGGCGGTTCAGCGTGCGTTCGCTCATCCCCACAATACCTGCGGCCTGGGCGCTGCTCCAGCTTTCTCCCGGGGCCATTCGAATCTGCTGGCAGAGGTGGCGCAGCGCTTCGCTTTCCGGCTCGGGCAGGTGAAACGGCAGTACCGGCATGAGGCGAATTTCATCGAGGATCAGCTCATAAACACGTTCATCGCGGCTTCCGGGTGCGTAAGATTCAGGAAGCGTAAGGGAGGTCAGGATCAGCTCGCGCAGCAGGGGCGAGATCTGCACGATCTGGCAGGTCGCCGGAAGATCGGCGCGCGCCAGCGGGTCGATAAACAGCGTGCGGGCAGCAACGTTGCCGGTGATGCGCAAGGCGTGCTGCGTACCCGCAGGTAGCCAGACGCCGCGACCGGGCGGCACCACCCAGCAGCCGGATGCGGTATCGACCCGCACGACGCCGGTGAGGCTGTGCAGGAGCTGCGCGCAGTCGTGCTGATGCCACGGTTCGCTGTCGCCATGAGCATAATCATGCGAAAACGGCACAAGCGGGCGATGGGTAAAGGAGAAGGTGGTGGTTGTCGTCATCAGGATTGTAGGCCCGGTCAGCGAAGCGCCACCGGGCATCCACAGGCACGATACTAAATGTGCAGTTCCTGAAGTTTTTCTTTTGGCAGGGCCAGCTCGTCATTGCTGTTTACACGAACATCACGTTCGATGATATGACGGGCAATCTCCTGAGCTTCTTCCAGAGAGTGCATCTGGTAAGTGCCGCACTGGTAAACGTTCAGCTCAGGGATCTGGTTCTGCTCTTTCACCTTCAGCACGTCTTCCATCGCCGCTTTCCACGCATCCGCGACGCGTTTCTCATCAGGCTGACCAATCAGGCTCATGTAGAAACCTGTGCGGCAGCCCATCGGAGAGATATCGATGATCTCCACGCCGTTGCCGTTCAGGTGGTCGCGCATGAATCCGGCGAACAGGTGTTCCAGCGTGTGAATGCCTTTCTCTGGCATCACTTCTTTATTGGGCACGCAGAAGCGCAGGTCGAAAACGGTGATCGTGTCGCCGTGCGGCGTGTTCATGGTCTTCGCCACGCGGACTGCTGGTGCTTCCATACGGGTATGGTCGACAGTAAAGCTATCTAATAACGGCATACGTCACCTCCGATAGTGATTTTTTTAAAATAAACTGAACTCTTCTACAGAATGCGCGTCTGAGTATATGAAAGACGCGCATTTGTTATCATCATCCCTGAATTCAGAGATGTATATTTTGGCCACAGCGATGTGGCCTTTTTCTTTTTGGTTCAGGCCTGCTTCGCCAGAAACGCCTCAAACGACTCCGTATCCGCCGCTTCGACCTCTTTCTGACGCACAACGGACGCATCACGCTCTGCCACAAAATCCGCTTCGCTCAGGATCTCTAACGGCTCCTGCATCAGCATCTCACGGTACGCCGCTGAGAGTGAACGCCCTGTGCCACCAATTCCCTGCTCAATCATAGAACGCAGAATACGTGCTGAGAATGTCAGTTCCGGGTTATCAAAGCTTTCAACCAGTTCGTCGCAGACCTTCTGGTAAGCTTCGCCGCCGTACACGCTGTCCAGCGTCTGGGCTACGCGCTTCAGGTCATGGAACAGATCCTTCCCTACCTTAGACAGTGGGAACTGAGCCGTTTCACAGCCAATACCTAACGTCAGACCCGGCTTGCGCCCTTCCAGAATCACGCGATTCCAGTTGGCACGGGTACACAGCAGTTCGTCGGAACTCATTTCCGGCGCATCCGCCAGTACGCACCAGACCATAAACAGGTCAAGGAAGCGAACCTGCTGTTCGTCAACGCCAATCGGTGAGAACGGGTTGATATCCAGCGAGCGCACTTCAATGTATTCGATCCCGCCGCGCTGTAGCGCATCCGACGGCGTTTCACCGCTGCGCGTTACGCGCTTCGGACGAATAGGCGCATACAGCTCGTTTTCAATCTGCAATACGTTGGTGTTAATTTGCAGGCGCTTACCGTCTTTTTCGAGGCCGATTTTTTCGTACTCTTCCGACGGGGTTTTTATCGCCCGCTTCAAGCCTGCCACATATTCGTGCAGATCGTTAAACGTAATTCCGAGATTACTTTGCGATTTATTGGTATAGCCAAGGTCGCTCAGGCGCAGGGAGGTCGCATACGGCAGGTAATACATGCCACATTCGGTCTTCTCGAACGGCAGCGTGGTCGGTTTCCCTTGCAGGAACGAAGAACAGACGGCCGGTGACGCGCCGAACAGATACGGAATAACCCAGCCAAAGCGGTAGTAGTTGCGGATCAGGCGGAAATAGCCCGCGGAGATCGCTTCTTTATCCGTTTCACCGCACTTCGCCTGCCAGAACGCCATCGGCAGAGAGAAATTGTAGTGCACGCCAGAGATCGTCTGCATCAGTGCGCCGTAGCGATTTTTCAGTCCTTCGCGATACAGTGTTTTCAGCCGACCAATATTCGAGGTGCCGTACTGCGCCAGCTCGATATCCTGCCCCTGCTCGATATAGCACGGCATGCTGAGCGGCCACATACGCTCGTCGCCGAGGTTGCGGGCGGTGAAGCGATGCACGTCGCGCATGATCGTCAGCATATGATCAATATCACCGTCTACTGGCGTGATGAACTCCAGCAGCGCTTCGGCGAAATCGGTTGTGATCCATTTATGTGTCAGCGCCGAGCCTAACGCCTTCGGGTGTCCCGTAGTCGCTAAGCTACCATCCGCATTTACGCGCAGCGTTTCGCGCTCAAGCCCACGCTGAATACCCTTCAGTGCCTGAGGGTGATTTTCCAGCCAGGCCAGCGCCTGTGATACGTCCGGGATCAATTTGACCTCCCGCCTGTCAAAAAATTGTCACTCAGCATAATTGTAATGGTTGACGATTGAAGGTCGCGAATTCATTCCACCAATTAGTGCCACCACGTCATACCCTGTAGTGTTACCCATGCCAGTAAAACATAGCGTAACGCCTTGCCAAGGCACAAAAAAAAGAGCACCGGTCCCCAGGAAATGCGCATCCATCCCGCCAGCAGACACAGTAAATCGCCTATTACAGGCATCCAGCTTAATAACAGCGTGGCAGCGCCATAGCGTTTTAGCCAGCCGACTGCCTTTTCCTGCCAGCGAGATTTTTCGCGTAGCGGAAAGAAACGTCCAAGAATAACGTTAGTCAGCCCTCCAAGGCTATTACCCATTGTTGCTATTAAGACCAGCAACCAGGGCTGACTTACGCCGGACAACAGCATCGCCACCAGCACCACTTCCGAATTCCCCGGTAAGAGGGTGGAGCTTAAAAAACTGCTGGCGAATAATGAAGCGAGTGACAGCGCGTCACTCACAGTAAGCGAACATCCACCGCCGCCATTCCGGCATCACGCGCGGCCTGAATGCCAAAATCAGCATCTTCAAACACCACGCATTTTGCAGGTGGAACACCCATTAATTCTGCACAGAGCAGGAAGGTATCCGGTGCGGGTTTGTGATGTTTAACATGATCGGCGGCAACGACGGCAGAAAAATAGTGGCGCAGGCCAAGGTGGTTGAGTAGCGCTTCAGCAATCGCGCTCTCGCTGCCCGTGCCGACAGACATAGGACGACGCCCGTGCCACTCCTTGACGACGTCAATGAGTGGTAAAGGCTGCACGGTGTCTAACAGTATGGCTTTTACCGCGTCGGTTTTTTCACGCGCGAGCTGATGCGGGTCGAGATCGGCCTGATTCAGCTCAATCACGGCCTGTGCGATACGCCAGGTGGGCGATCCATTGAGGGCAATCATCGCCTGTAAATCGAAACGCATACCGTAACGGCCCAGGACTTCGGTCCAGGCCTGACGATGCGTGGGTTCGGTATCCAGGAGGGTGCCGTCCATGTCGAAGATCAAACCGTCATACTGTGCGTACATCGTGCTCTCGCTAAACGATTAACAAAGCATTACTTTATCGTAAAAGGGGATTTTTGTCGCTGACAGAGAGAGTGATTGCTGACGAAACGTCGAAGGAATAAACAAAGGGGGAGAATATGGTGCATCCGGGAGGATTCGAACCTCCGACCGCTCGGTTCGTAGCCGAGTACTCTATCCAGCTGAGCTACGGATGCATCGGGGAAATGCTTTTAGAAACAGTAAATGGTGCATCCGGGAGGATTCGAACCTCCGACCGCTCGGTTCGTAGCCGAGTACTCTATCCAGCTGAGCTACGGATGCATCAGGGAACTGCTTTCAGAAATAGTAAATGGTGCATCCGGGAGGATTCGAACCTCCGACCGCTCGGTTCGTAGCCGAGTACTCTATCCAGCTGAGCTACGGATGCATCGGGATTTACTACTGTACTGCTCGATATTCATATCACTTCGAAAGCAATATGAAGTAATAGATGGTGCATCCGGGAGGATTCGAACCTCCGACCGCTCGGTTCGTAGCCGAGTACTCTATCCAGCTGAGCTACGGATGCAAAATGGCGGTGAGGCGGGGATTCGAACCCCGGATGCAGCTTTTGACCGCATACTCCCTTAGCAGGGGAGCGCCTTCAGCCTCTCGGCCACCTCACCACACAACGCCTCTTTCAAGTGCTTCGAGCAACTCGTTAAGAGCTTCTCGTCGCTGCGTGGCGCATATATTACTTTCTGGGACTTATAAGTCAAACAATTTTCCACATGCTTTTTTCGTTTGCACAATTCGCACCCAATTCGCATGTAAAAGCCGCAAAGAGAGTGTTTTATAAGCGGATTTTGCAGGCATCTTCACAGAATTGTGTTGAGAGAAGCGCGTCTTTTGGATGAGATAAGATTATGAGAGTGGTCAAAAACGAAGCGTTTGAAATAGAACGGTAACTTTATGCAGGAAAAATAGCAGGAGGGTTGCGTCTCGCCCGACAGCGAGACGCGACAATATCAGTAACTGGACTGCTGGGATTTTTCAGCCTGGATACGCTGGTAGATCTCTTCACGGTGGACAGATACTTCTTTAGGAGCGTTAACACCAATACGTACCTGGTTACCCTTTACCCCTAAAACTGTCACGGTGACCTCATCCCCAATCATGAGGGTCTCACCAACTCGACGAGTCAGAATCAGCATTCTTTGCTCCTTGAAAGATTAAAAGAGTCGGGTCTCTTGTATCCCGGCATTATCCATCATATAACGCCAAAAAGTAAGCGATGACAAACACGTAAAGTGTAAGCAGTCACGGCATCACATTCTGTTAAACGTAAGTTTAGCCGATATACACAAACTCAACCTGACTTTATCGTTATCGATAGCGCAGTGAGCAAGACGCCATAACGTTACCGCTATGGCGTCTGCTTGTGCTTTGTAGTTATTACAGTTTCGCGCTTACCCAGCTTTCAACGCTGGCTAATGCCGCGGGAAGTGCCGCCGCATCCGTACCACCGGCTTGCGCCATGTCCGGACGACCGCCACCTTTGCCACCCACCTGCTGGGCGACCATGCCAATCAGTTCCCCTGCTTTAACACGATCCGTCACATCCTTAGAGACGCCCGCAATCAGAGAAACCTTACCCTCTGCGACCGTTGCCAGCACAACCTTACCCTCTGCGACCGTTGCCAGCACGATAACCGTCGAACCAAGCTGGTTCTTCAGATCGTCGACCATGGTACGCAGCATCTTAGGCTCAACGCCCGCCAGATCGCTGACCAGCAGTTTGACGCCCTTAATGTCTACCGCTTTGCTGGAGAGGTTTGCGCTCTCCTGCGCCGCAGCCTGTTCTTTCAGCTGCTGGAGTTCTTTTTCCAGCTGACGGGTACGATCCAGCGCGACACGCACTTTTTCGCCCAGGTTCTGACTATCGCCTTTCAGCAGCTGCGCGATCTCGTGCAGCTGGTCGCTCTGCGCATGCAGGCTGGCAATCGCGCCTTCCCCGGTCACCGCCTCAATACGACGCACGCCTGCCGCCGTCCCCGACTCGGAAACGATGCGGAACAAGCCGATGTCACCGGTGCGGGATGCGTGAGTACCGCCACACAGTTCGGTAGAGAAGTCGCCCATGCTCAGCACGCGAACGCGGTCGTCATATTTCTCGCCAAACAGCGCCATCGCACCTTTCTTCTTCGCTGCCTCGAGATCCATGATGTGGGTTTCGATTGGCAGGTTACGGCGGATCTGGGCATTCACCAGGTCTTCCACCGCACGAATTTCAGACGGCTTCATCGCTTCAAAATGCGAGAAGTCGAAACGCAGCACTTTGTCATTAACCAGAGAACCTTTCTGTGCAACGTGCGTACCCAGCACTTCGCGCAGGGCTGCGTGCATCAGGTGGGTTGCCGAGTGGTTCAGACGAATGCGCGCGCGGCGAGCCTCGTCAACGTTGGCCTGAACGCCCTCGCCCACTTTCAGAGAGCCGGAAACCAGTTTGCCCTGGTGACCAATTGCCTGACCGTATTTCTGGGTATCGCTTACGCTGAAGCTGAAGCCATTGCCTTTCAGTTCGCCTTTATCGCCAACCTGGCCGCCCGATTCCGCATAGAACGGCGTTTTATCCAGGATAACAACCGCTTCCTGGCCCGCGCTAATGCTGTCTACGGCTTTACCGTCAACAAACAGCGCGGTCACGTTGCTGGTCAGGGCCAGCTCTTCGTAGCCTTTAAATTCAGACGCGCTATCAACGCGGATCATCGCGTTGTAGTCCGCGCCAAAACCGCTGGATTCACGCGCACGACGACGCTGTTCTTCCATTGCGGCTTCAAAGCCTGCTTCGTCAACTTTGATGTTGCGCTCGCGGCAAACGTCCGCGGTCAGGTCAACCGGGAAGCCGTAGGTGTCGTACAGGCGGAAAGCGGTTTCGCCATCCAGCGTGTCGCCCTTGAGTTTCGCCAGCTCGTCGTCCAGCAGCGCCAGACCGCGTTCCAGCGTACGGGCAAACTGCTCTTCTTCGGTTTTCAGAACCTGTTCAACCTGCGCCTGCTGGCGTTTCAGCTCGTCACCGGCAGAGCCCATCACGCCAATCAGTGGCCCAACGAGTTTATAGAAGAAGGTGTCCTTCGCGCCCAGCATGTTGCCATGGCGGATCGCACGACGAATGATACGACGCAGCACATAGCCACGGTTTTCATTCGACGGGATAACGCCGTCAGCAATCAGGAACGCACAGGAACGAATATGGTCTGCGATAACGCGCAGTGATTTGTTGCTCAGATCGGTTGCGCCCGTTACCTCAGCAACGGCTTTGATCAGGGTGCTGAACAGGTCAATCTCATAGTTGGAGTTAACGTGTTGCAGAACGGCCGCGATACGCTCAAGGCCCATACCGGTATCTACGGACGGTTTTGGCAGCGGCTCCATGGTGCCGTCGGCCTGACGGTTGAACTGCATGAAGACGATGTTCCAGATCTCAATGTAGCGATCGCCATCTTCTTCCGCGCTTCCCGGAGGGCCGCCCCAGATGTGGTCGCCATGATCGTAGAAGATCTCGGTGCACGGACCGCAAGGGCCGGTGTCGCCCTTCGTCATCGGTCTCATACACGGTCACCCACAGACGCTCTTTCGGCAGATTGAACCAGTTTTCACCGGTCAGCAGTTCCCACGCGTATTGAATGGCGTCGTGTTTGAAATAGTCGCCGAAGCTGAAGTTACCCAGCATTTCGAAGAAGGTGTGGTGGCGCGCGGTGTAACCGACGTTTTCCAGATCGTTGTGTTTACCGCCCGCACGCACGCAACGCTGTGAGGTTGTGGCGCGGGAATAATTACGCTTGTCGAGACCAAGGAACACATCCTTGAACTGGTTCATCCCGGCGTTGGTAAACAGCAGAGTCGGGTCATTGTTCGGTACCAGGGAGCTGCTGGCAACAACCTGGTGTCCCTTACTATGGAAAAAATCGAGAAACGCCTGACGGATCTCAGCGGTGCTCTTGCTCATAATTATCCTGAAATCAAGCTAACGAAATGTCGCAGCAGATCTGTATCTGTAAACAGTTGGACGGACCAGCTACTGGAAAAAGTGGGAATAAGATAAGTTTTCTTTAGTGGGAAGTAAAATCCCGCATGCGTTCAATCGGTAAAATTACGCCAGATATCCTGAATATCTTCCATCAGGAAGCCGCGGTAGAGCAAAAAGCGCTGGATTTTAACTTTTTCTGAAAATTCACGCGGCAGCGGCTCACCGTACTTTCGTACCGCCTGCTCACGCGCCAGTTCGCACCAGTCAATTTCACTTTCGCGCATGGCTTTTTCAATCGATTCACGGGCTACCCCTTTCTGGTTCAGCTCCTGGCGGATACGCGCTGGCCCATAGCCTTTACGACCACGGCTGGCAAGAAAGCGAGCGGCAAAACGGCCGTCATCCAGATAGTGATGCTCGTAGCACCAGGCAACCACGCGGTCATAATCTTCCGCGGTGGCATCAATGTCTTCCGGACCGTTTTTGCTCATGACGGGCGCTGACAGTTTCCGCCGCAGCTCCTGTTCGCTATGGTCACGCACGGCAAGAATACGCACGGCCCGATCCAGCAAGCGTGAGTAGGCTGGTCGGCGTGATGTCGGTTCACTCATAAAAAACCTGTCGATTCAGAAATGCAAAAAGGGCCGCATCAGCAGCCCTTCATTTTTATCCGAGAGGATTAAAAGTCTTCGTTGGTTTCTTCAGCATCCGCGCCGTCGACCACGAAATCAGGTTTAGAGTCCTGGTTGTTCAGCAGGAGTTCACGCACCTTCTTCTCAATCTCTTTCGCCGCCGCCGGGTTCTCTTTCAGCCATGAGATAGCATTCGCTTTACCCTGACCAATCTTGTCACCGTTGTAGCTGTACCATGCGCCCGCTTTTTCAATCAGCTTCTCTTTCACGCCCAGGTCAACCAGCTCGCCGAGGAAGTTGATACCTTCGCCGTAGAGGATCTGGAACTCAGCCTGTTTGAACGGTGCTGCGATTTTGTTCTTCACAACCTTCACGCGGGTTTCGCTACCGACTACGTTATCCCCCTCTTTCACCGCGCCGATACGGCGGATATCCAGACGGACAGAAGCGTAGAATTTCAGAGCGTTACCGCCGGTGGTAGTTTCCGGGTTACCGAACATTACACCAATTTTCATACGGATCTGGTTGATGAAGATCAGCAGCGTATTGGACTGCTTCAGGTTACCCGCCAGCTTACGCATCGCCTGGCTCATCATACGTGCCGCGAGGCCCATGTGAGAGTCACCGATTTCACCTTCAATTTCCGCTTTTGGCGTCAGCGCCGCAACGGAGTCGACGATGATCACGTCAACCGCGCCTGAGCGCGCCAGCGCGTCACAAATTTCCAGTGCCTGCTCGCCGGTGTCCGGCTGGGAGCACAGCAGGTTGTCGATATCAACGCCCAGTTTACGGGCATAGACCGGGTCCAGCGCGTGCTCGGCATCGATAAACGCACAGGTTTTACCTTCGCGCTGTGCCGCCGCAACAACCTGCAACGTCAGGGTAGTTTTACCCGAGGATTCCGGACCGTAGATTTCTACGATACGGCCCATCGGCAAACCGCCAGCGCCCAGTGCGATATCAAGAGAAAGCGAACCAGTGGAGATAGTTTCCACATCCATGGAACGGTCTTCACCCAGGCGCATGATGGAGCCTTTACCGAATTGCTTTTCGATCTGGCCCAGTGCTGCCGCCAACGCTTTCTGTTTGTTTTCGTCGATAGCCATTATTACTCCTGTCATGCCGGGAGAAGCAACTGCGCTTCACCATGGACTTCTGTTCTGTTGAGGCAATTATACTGTATAGTCATACAGTATCAAGTATTTTGTAGAAATTGTTGCCAGAGCGTTTTTAACGCGTATTCCGTTGCCTGACGACGCACGCTTTCGCGGTCGCCGCTGAAGCATTCCCGGCGGGTGATCCCTTCACCTTTTGAGGTGGCAAAGCCAAACCAGACGGTGCCGACAGGCTTCACGTCGCTGCCGCCGTCCGGCCCCGCGATACCGCTGATGGAGATAGCGTAATCTGCGCGCGCCTCTTTCAGCGCGCCAATCGCCATCTCGATCACCACCGGCTCGCTGACCGCGCCATGCTGCTCAAGCGTGGCTTCACGCACGCCGATCATCTGCGCTTTCGCCTCGTTACTGTAGGTCACAAAGCCGCGTTCAAACCAGGCGGAACTGCCAGCAATATCGGTAATTGCTTTCGCCACCCAGCCGCCGGTGCAGGATTCTGCGGTCGTGAGAGTCGCGCCGCGCTGTTTCAGCGCCAGCCCCACCACTTCGCTTAGCTGCATCAATTCATGGTCAGTCATTCTCGCTCCAGGCCTTAGAAAAACATGCAGCACAAGATAGCACTTTCTCATCAAATATGGGGATGCGCGTCGGGTTTTACGAGGGGGCTTCAGAAAAAAGCCGATGCGGACGCATCGGCCAGAGAGACGCTTATTTCATGCTGTTAGCGAGGGTGTCCACATTGTGGCGAAACGCCTTGACGTAGGTGTCCGCCACGCCGCCCTTCGCGGACAGCGCTTCCGGGTAAAGTTCACCACCCGGCTGGGCGCCCGTGGCGGTCGCAATCTGCTTCACCAGGCGTGGGTCAAGCTGGTTTTCCATAAACCAGGTTTTCACGCCGTCAGCTTTAATCTGATTGATGATCTCCGCTACCTGCGCCGCGCTGGCTTCACTCTCAGACGACAGCCCCTGCGGCGCCATAAACGTCACGCCGTAGGCGCGGCTGAAATAGCCGAAGGCGTCGTGGCTGGTCAGCACTTTGCGCTTCGCCTGTGGGATGTCGCTGAAACGCTTTTTAGCCCAACCGTCCAGCTGAGAGAGCTGCGCAATATAGGGTTTACCGGTAGCTTCAAGCGCCGCCGTATCTTCAGGATCGGCCTTCACCAGCCCTGAGAGAATATTTTGCGCATACAGCGCGCCGTTCGCCGCGCTGTTCCACGCGTGCGGATCGGTCACGGTTTTACCGTCCTCTTCCAGCGTGTGCGTTTTCACGCCGTCCGAAGCAACCACCAGCTGGCCTTTGAATCCGGAGGCTTTCACCAGACGGTCGAGCCAGCCCTCCAGCCCCAGCCCATTGACCACCACCACGTCAGCTTTACTCAGCGCCGCGCTGTCTTTGGGCGAGGGTTCGAAAGTATGGGGATCACCGTCCGGCCCCACCAGCGTCGTCACCTTCACACGATCGCCGCCAACCTGCTGCGTGATGTCTCCCAGGATGGAAAAGCTGGTCACCACATTAAGCGTTTTCGCCATTACGCCGTGCGTCATCATGCCGAGCGCGAGCGCCACGGCTAATCCTGTACGTTTCATCGTTTCCCCTTGCGTTAAAAAAGCGCCCGCAGGCTATCCGCCAGCCTGCTGCGCGTGCCAAATAAAACTGAAATAAAGAACAATGCGCTGGCGGTCAGCACAATGGAGGGCCCGGCGGGCAGACTCACTGCCCAGGAAAGGCTTAAGCCCAGCCACGCGCAAAAAATACCGCTGATACCCGCCATCAAAAGTAACCCTGGCAATGTGCGCACCCAGCAGCGTGCCGCCACGGCGGGTAACATCATCAGCCCGACGGCCATCAGCGTGCCGAGCACCTGAAAACCGGCTACCAGGTTGAGCACCAGCAGCGCCAGAAACAGACCGTGTAACATCCCGGGCAGCCAGCGCGCGTTCACCTGCAACCACGCGGTATCAAACGCTTCGCTGACCAGCCCCCGATAAAAAATCGCCAGCGTGAGGAGCGTGAACATGCAAACGCCCGTCACGAACAGGGCTGACGCGCTATCCACGGCGAGAATGGAGCCAAACAGAAGATGAAGCAGATCGACATTTGAACCGCGCAGCGACACCAGCGTGACGCCCAGCGCCAGCGAGCCCAGGTAAAACCCCGCGAAGCTGGCATCCTCTTTAAGCGGCGTGCGGCGGCTGACCAGCCCGGCCACCAGCGCAACGGCGATCCCGGCAATAAACCCGCCGACAGTCATTGCCAGCAGCGACATCCCGCTGAGCAGATAGCCCACCGCGACACCCGGCAAAATGGCGTGAGAAAGGGCGTCCCCCATCAGGCTCATCCGACGCAGTTGAAGAAATACGCCCAGCGCAGTGGTGCTGACGGAGAGCGCCAGGCAAACCACCAGCGCGCGCCGCATAAAGCCGTACTCAATAAACGGCTGGAAGAAGAGATGCCAGATCATGCCACCCTCACCCGCTCGGTTTTCCAGTGCGGCGTATCAGCATCCAGCCGCAGCGTTTGTGGGAAGTGGCGCGAGACGCGTTCGCTGTCGTGCAGTACCGCCAGCAGGGTCTGCCCCTGCATATACATCTCCAGCATCAGATCCATCAGCACGTTGCAGGTCGCTTCATCGACGCCGGTGAAAGGCTCATCCAGCATCACCAGCGGCGCCTGCTGCACCAAAACGCGGGCAAACAGCATGCGCTGAAACTGGCCGCCGGAAAGTTCATCAATGGTGGAGAGCGCCATGGACTCCAGCCCCACGCGCTCCAGCGCGCCAGCAATGCGCATGCGGGTATCCCGACGAAAACCGGCAAACAGAGAAATTGCTGGCCAGCAGCCCATACTCACCACGTCCTGCACGGTCAGAGGAAATTGCGCCTCCAGCGCGTGACGCTGCGCCAGCCAGCCCACCACCGGACGTCTCCCCTGCCAGCGAAACGTACCGCTGACGGGCGGAATAAAGCCGGCGAGCGTTTTCAGCAGCGTGGATTTGCCGCAGCCGTTGGCCCCGACGATAGCGGTCATGCTCCCGCGTTCAATCACGCCGGACAGCGCGCGCGTAACGGGCTGACGTTCGTAACCCGCCACCAGGTCGTTCATCACGATCATGGCAACGCCACCGCCCAGCGCACGGCCAGGCCGAGAAACAGAATGAGCACCAGCGCCAGCAGCAGCCGAACCGGGGATGAGAGCGAAAACAGGGACATGGATATCTCAATTCAAAAATAATGTTATAACATAACAATAATGAAAGTCGATTAAGATGTAAACGGTGGGAGTGAAATGGGAGTGTGGCGAAATGTTTCTGCAAAATTCCCCTCTCCCGTGGGAGAGGGTCAGGGTGAGGGCATCAGGCCGCACCGTGCATGCAGCCATGCCGGGTGGCGGCGTTGCCTTACCCGGCCTACCCGTCAGGGTAACTTACTGGCTAAACGGTGACGCTGCCGGCACACGCGCCTGAGACACCGCCAGCCCCAGCTGCCACACCGCCATCGCATAGTGCGTGCTGTGGTTGTAGCGGGTAATGGTGTAGAAGTTAGGCAGCCCGAACCAGTACTGATAACCGGTTCCGACATCCAGGCGCAGCAGGCTCACCTGGTCAACATTGCCCAGCGGCTGCGACGGCGTTAAGCCTGCCGCTGCCAGCTGCGCCACGCTGTATTTGGTTTTAAATCCGTTTTCCAGACCAAACGCCTCGCCGTTCGCCTGCACCGCCACCTGGCCGCCCGGCGTCCAGCCATGCGCTTTGAAGTAGTTGGCCACGCTGCCAATGGCGTCTTCGGGATCCCACAGGTTGATGTGACCATCCCCGTTAAAATCTACCGCGTACTGCTTATAGGAGGACGGCATAAACTGGCCGTAGCCCATTGCCCCGGCGAACGACCCTTTCAGATCGAGCGGATCGTCCTGTTCGTCTCGCGCCATCAGCAGGAAGGTTTCCAGCTCGGAAGAGAAATACTCGGCGCGGCGCGGGTAGTTGAAGGAGAGCGTCGCCAGCGCATCAAGGATGCGGGTTTTACCCATAATGCGTCCCCAGCGGGTCTCGACCCCAATAATACCGACGATGATCTCCGGCGGCACGCCATAGACCTGCCACGCACGGTTCAGGGCGTCTTCATACTGATTCCAGAACACCACGCCATTCTGCACGTTGTCCGGGGTAATAAACTGTTTGCGATAGCGCAGCCACGCGCCGTTTGGCCCGGTCGGCACCTGGGCTGTCGGCGCCTGCCTGTCCATCAGGCGCAGCACGTAGTCCAGACGCTTCGCCTGAGACAAAATGGCATGCAGCTGCTGGCGGTCAAAACCGTGCTTGCTCACCATTTTATCGATGAACTGTTCGGCCGCAGGGTTATTCGCGAAGTCGCCGCCCATCTGCATCATATTGTGCTGCGGCTCCAGCAGGAATCCTCCGGAAGGCGCGCCCGCCGTTGGCTGAGCGGCTTCGGTCTTGGGTTTGCTACTACAGGCGGACAGGAGAATAAGCGCAGGCAACAGCGCTGCATAACGACGCTTGAACATGTGGCATCCATTTAACGAGTTCGGTAAGAACCCAGTATGGTAAAGCATCCCCAACTCCTCAAGGAAGCGGTACGCACCTCCCCGACGCAAATCCGCGCTTTTTTCCACCAAAAATTATTCACCTCACCAATAAACTTTCAAAATAATACATTTTTCTTTCATTGTGAGATTTGATTAACACTTTAAAACCTTTCAAAGTGATTATTATTAGCCGCAGATAGACAAAAACAAACGCCCTACAGGAGAGAAGAATGATAGAAACCATCACCCACGGCGCCGAGTGGTTCATCGGGCTGTTTCAGAAAGGCGGCGAGGTATTCACCGGCATGGTGACCGGGATCCTGCCCCTGCTGATCAGCCTGCTGGTGATCATGAACGCCCTGATTAACTTTATCGGCCAGCAGCGTATTGAACGCTTCGCCCAGCGCTGTGCCGGCAATCCGCTGTCCCGCTACCTGATTCTGCCCTTCATCGGCACCTTTGTGTTCTGCAACCCGATGACCTTAAGCCTCGGCCGCTTTATGCCAGAGAAGTACAAGCCGAGTTATTACGCCGCCGCCTCCTACAGCTGCCATTCAATGAACGGCCTGTTCCCGCACATTAACCCCGGCGAGCTGTTTGTCTATCTCGGGATCGCCAGCGGTCTTACCACCCTTGGCCTGCCGCTCGGCCCGCTGGCGGTGAGCTATCTGCTGGTCGGCCTGGTGACCAACTTCTTCCGCGGCTGGGTGACGGACCTCACCACCGCCATTTTTGAGAAAAAAATGGGCATCCAGCTTGAACAGAAAGTCCATCTTTCAGGAGCCACAGCATGAACCGGATCCGCATTGAGAAAGGCACGGGCGGCTGGGGCGGCCCGCTGGAGTTCGACGCCACCGAAGGCAAAAAGATCGTCTACATCACCGCGGGCGCGCGCCCGGCGATCGTCGACACGCTGCGCGAGCTGACCGGCTGGGAAGCAGTCGACGGTTTCAAAGAGGGTGAGCCGCCGGAAGCGGAAATCGGCGTGGCGGTAATCGACTGCGGCGGCACCCTGCGCTGCGGCATCTACCCGAAGCGCCGCATTCCGACGGTGAATATTCACTCCACGGGCAAATCAGGCCCGCTGGCGCAGTACATCCTTGAGGACATTTATGTCTCGGGCGTGAAGGAGGACAACATCACGCTGGTAAATGGCACATCCGCACCGCAAAAAGCGGCCCCGCGCGAGTACGACACCAGCAAAAAAATCACCGAGCAGAGCGACGGCCTGCTGGCGAAGGTCGGGATGGGGATGGGGTCCGCCGTGGCGGTGCTGTTCCAGTCCGGGCGCGACACCATCGACACGGTGCTGAAAACCATTCTGCCGTTTATGGCGTTCGTCTCGGCGCTGATCGGCATCATCATGGCCTCCGGCCTCGGCGACTGGATTGCCCACGGCCTCGCCCCGCTCGCCAGCCACCCGCTCGGCCTGGTGACGCTGGCGCTGATCTGCTCCTTCCCGCTGCTGTCGCCGTTTCTTGGCCCGGGCGCGGTGATTGCCCAGGTCATCGGCGTGCTGATTGGCGTGCAGATTGGTCTGGGGAATATTCCCCCGCACCTCGCCCTGCCCGCCCTGTTTGCCATTAACGCTCAGGCGGCGTGCGACTTCATCCCCGTCGGGCTGTCGCTGGCGGAAGCGCGCCAGGAGACCGTGCGCGTGGGCGTCCCCTCCGTGCTGGTGAGCCGCTTCCTGACGGGCGCGCCAACGGTGCTAATTGCCTGGTTTGTCTCCGGCTTTATTTATCAATAAGAGGTTCCTGCCATGACCGTGATTTACCAGACCACCATTACCCGCATCGGCCAGAGCGCGGCCGATGCGCTGAGCGACCAGATGCTGATCACCTTCCGCGAAGGCGCCCCGGCAGATATCGAAGAGTTTTGCTTTATCCACTGCCACGGCGAGTTAAACGGCGAGCTGAAGGCCGGTGGCCAGCTGGAGCTGGGCAAGGCGCGCTATGCCGTAACCGCCGTCGGTGACGTCGCCGAGCAAAACCTGCGCGAGCTGGGGCACATCACCTTGCGTTTCGACGGCCAGCCGCGGGCGGAGTATCCCGGCACGGTTCACGTTGAGGGGCCGGTTCCGCAGGCTGTCACCCCAGGCTGCACGTTAAAATTTATTTCGTAATAAAGGAGAGACACATGAGTCAGGTTGCCGTTGTCATTGGTGGGGGACAAACCTTAGGCGAGTTCCTCTGCCATGGGCTTGCCGCAGAGGGCTACCGCGTGGCGGTCGTGGATATTCAGAGTGAGAAAGCCGCCCGCGTAGCGGACGCCATCAACACCGAATTTGGCGAAGGGATGGCGTATGGATTTGGCGCCGACGCCACCAGCGAGCAGAGCGTGATGGCGCTGGCCCGCGGCGTGGATGAGATTTTTGGTCGCACCGATCTGCTGGTCTACAGCGCGGGGATTGCGAAAGCGGCCTTTATCAGCGATTTCGAACTGGGGGATTTTGATCGCTCGTTGCAGGTGAATCTGGTGGGCTATTTCCTCTGCGCCCGCGAATTTTCCCGTCTGATGATCCGCGACGGTATTCAGGGTCGCATCATTCAGATCAACTCAAAATCGGGGAAAGTGGGCAGCAAGCACAACTCCGGCTACAGCGCGGCGAAGTTTGGCGGCGTCGGGCTGACGCAGTCTCTGGCGCTGGATCTGGCCGAATACGGCATAACCGTGCACGCGCTGATGCTGGGTAACCTGCTGAAATCCCCGATGTTCCAGTCCCTGCTGCCGCAGTATGCCGCCAAACTTGGCATCAAAGCAGAGGACGTCGAACAGTACTACATCGACAAAGTGCCGCTGAAGCGCGGGTGCGATTATCAGGACGTGCTGAACATGCTGCTGTTTTACGCCAGCCCGAAAGCCTCGTACTGCACCGGGCAGTCGATTAACGTCACCGGTGGGCAGGTGATGTTCTGAGTTCATTCCCCGGTGGCGCTGCGCTTACCTGGGCTACAATCCCCGTAGGCCGGGTAAGGCGCAGCCGCCACCCGGCAGTTAAGGAGCCGATATGGTCACCGCACTCATCACCGTCGCCGCCCTCGCCTGGCTTTGCCAGATGGCGTTTGGCGGCTGGCAAATCCATCAGTTTAACCGCGCCTTTGATGCCCTGTGCCAGAAAGGCCGCGTGGGCGTCGGGCGTTCCGGCGGCCGCTTTAAACCGCGGGTTGTCGTCGCTGTTGCGCTGGATGAAAACAATATGGTTTGCGATTCCCTCATCATGCGCGGCGTAACGGTGTTTGCCCGTCCGACCAAAATCCAGGCGATCGACGGCATTTCGCTGCATGAATTACAACCTGATGTGATCTTCCCCCATGATTCACTCTGTCAGAATGCACTATCATTAGCGCTTAATCTGAAACATGGATAATTTCGTTGTGAAAGTTATAAACTTGCGGAATTATCATTTCGCAACGTAAGGAACGAAGCGCCTATGAAACCACGTCAGCGGCAGGCGGCCATACTTGAGCATCTGCAAAAGCAGGGAAAGTGCTCGGTAGAGGATCTGGCCCACTACTTTGACACCACCGGCACGACAATACGCAAGGACCTGGTGTTGCTCGAAAACTCCGGCGCCGTCATTCGTACCTACGGCGGCGTGGTGCTCAATAAAGACGAAGCCGACCCGCCTATCGACCACAAAACGCTGATCAATACTCACCAGAAAGCGCTGATTGCCGAAGCCGCCGTCAAATTTATCCAGGACGGCGATTCCATTATCCTCGACGCAGGCAGTACCGTCCTACAGATGATCCCGCTGCTCAGCCGCTTTAATAACATCACCGTGATGACCAACAGCCTGCACATCGTCAATGCCCTGTCAGAGTTCGATAGCGAGCAGACCATCCTGATGCCCGGTGGCACCTTCCGTAAAAAATCCGCGTCGTTTCACGGGCAGCTGGCGGAGAATGCCTTCGACCACTTCAGCTTCGATAAGCTGTTTATGGGCACGGACGGCATCGACCTCAACGCGGGCGTGACCACCTTCAACGAGGTGTTCAGCGTCAGCAAAGCGATGTGCAACGCCGCGCGGGAAGTGATTTTGATGGCGGACTCGTCGAAATTTGGCCGTAAAAGCCCCAACATTGTCTGTAGCCTTGAAAGCGTCGATAAGCTGATTACCGACGCAGGTATCGATCCGGCATTTAAAAAAGCGCTGGAAGCGAAGGGCATCGACGTGATCGTAACCGTAGAGAAAAATGAGTGATTTTCTGTTAAACGCAGGCCGTCAGACCCTGCTGCTGGAGCTACAGGAAGCCAGCCGCCTGCCGGAACGTCTGGGTGAGGATTTTGTTCGTGCAGCCAACACCATTATCCACTGCGAGGGCAAAGTGATCGTGGCGGGTATCGGTAAATCCGGTCATATCGGCAAGAAGATTGCCGCGACGCTTGCCAGCACCGGCACCCCGGCGTTCTTCGTGCATCCTGCCGAAGCGCTGCACGGCGATCTGGGGATGATCGAAAGCCGCGACGTGATGCTGTTTATCTCCTACTCCGGTTCAGCCAAAGAGCTGGATCTCATCATCCCTCGCCTGCAAGAAAAATCGGTGGCCCTGTTAGCGATGACCGGCAAATCCCGTTCGCCGCTGGCGCTGGCCGCGAAAGCAACGCTGGATATTTCCGTTGAGCGCGAAGCCTGTCCGATGCACCTGGCACCGACCTCCAGCACCGTCAACACGCTGATGATGGGCGACGCCCTGGCGATGGCGGTGATGCAGGCGCGCGGTTTTAATGAGGAAGATTTCGCCCGCTCCCATCCTGCGGGCGCGCTTGGGGCTCGTCTGCTCAACAAAGTTCACCACCTGATGCGCACGGACGATGCCATTCCTCAGGTCAAACTCGACACCAGCGTGATGGACGCCATGCTGGAGCTGAGCCGCACCGGGCTGGGGCTGGTTGCGGTATGCGACAATGACCGCCAGGTGAAGGGCGTCTTCACCGACGGCGACCTGCGCCGCTGGCTGGTGGGCGGCGGCAAGCTGGAGGCGCGGGTATCCGAAGCAATGACCCAGGGCGGGCTGACGCTGAATGCCGACAGCCGCGCGATTGAAGCCAAAGAGGTGCTGATGAAGCGCAAAATCACCGCCGCGCCGGTGGTGGACGAGCACGGCAGGCTGTGCGGCGCGATCAACCTGCAAGACTTCTACCAGGCGGGGATTATTTAACCCTTCAGCCCCAGACGTTTCGCCAGCCTGTGAAGGTTGGCGACGTCCATCTCCAGCGCCCGCGCGCACGCCGCCCAGCTGCGGTTATTCTGCTCCAGCGCGCGGGCGATCATCTGACGCTGGAACGCATCCGTCGCCTCGCGCAGGTTTTCGTTCACGCTCTCAGGTATCACCGGCTTCACGGGCGGCATCGTTTCCTCATGCAGCGCGAAATGGCGCGCATGAATAACCACTTCATCCCCCGAACGCGTTGCCCGCGCCAGCACCACCGCGCGGTGGATCGCATGTTCCAGCTCACGCACGTTACCCGGCCAGCCGTAGCTCAGCAGGTGCGTCCTCGCGCCGGGACTTAGCACCACGCGGGAAAGCCCCATTTTGAGCCGACACTGTTCGCAGAAAAAGCCCGCCAGCAGAACCACATCCTCGCCCCGCTCGCGCAGCGGCGGCACCGTGAGCGGGAACACGCTCAGACGGTGGAACAGATCGGCGCGGAAATTCCCCGCCAGCACCTCTTCGCGCAGATCGCGGTTCGTCGCCGCCAGCACGCGCACATCCACGCGTAAGCTGCGATCGTCTCCCACGCGTTGAATATCGCCATACTGCAACACCCGCAGCAGTTTGGCCTGGAGCGAAAGGGAGAGTTCGCCAATTTCATCGAGGAACAGCGTGCCGTTATCAGCCATTTCGAACTTGCCGCTGCGGTTGCTGATCGCCCCGGTAAAGGCCCCTTTGACGTGTCCGAACAGCTCGCTTTCCGCCACGCTTTCCGGCAACGCCGCGCAGTTGAGATAGACCAGCGGATTCACCGCACGGGGCGAGGCTTCGTGGATCGCTTTTGCCACCAGCTCTTTACCGGTGCCGGTCTCCCCGAAGATCAGCACGTTCAAATCAGACGCGGCGACAATCTCAATCTCTTTTTTGAGCTGCGCCATGCCCGGCGAAAGGCCGATCATTTCGGTGTGCGCCACCTGCTCAAACGCCGTCGGGCTACCCGGAAGAATATTCTGGCTCTCCAGCTGTTCTATCAGCAGGGCGTTGTTCAGCGCCCCGGCCGCCAGCGCGGCAATCAGCCGTAGCTCTTCGTCGCTGAAGGTATCGAACTGATCAGGCGACATGCCGTCGAGGGTTAACGCGCCAATCAGGTTCTGCCCCGCAAACAGCGGCAGGCCGATACAGGCGTGCACCTTCAGGCTCTCCTGTCCGGGGATCAGGCCGTCGTAAGGATCGGGCAGATCGCTGTCTGCCGGGAAACGCACCACGTCACCCGCGCGGGCGATGGTTTCCAGACGCGGGTGGCCCTCCAGGGTAAAGCGCCGCCCGAGTACGTCCTTCGCCAGACCGTCGATAGCCAGCGGAATAAACTGCCGCCCTTCGTAACGCAGCAGCGCCGACGCATCGCAATCCAGCACGTGGCGCAACGTGGAGATCAGCCGCTGAAAGCGGTCCTGATGACCAATACCGGTTTGCAGTTCTATGGCGATCTTCGCCAGCACATCTACGGAAAAGCTCATCTCTGCCTCACTGTCATTTTGACAATACATAGTGTCATATTGACAACTTTTAAGATAGTCAAAATGACTACCCACTAAAGAGCATCGAAACGAAAACACATTATTTTCAATAAGTTAAAAAGTTGGCACGCAACTTGATATATGACAGTCATCTTATTTGAAAACGCCGTATTAAGTTGAGGTTGCTATGTCTATTCTGGTTAAAAATAACATTCATTGGGTGGGTCAACGTGACTGGGAAGTACGTGATTTTCACGGGACGGAATACAAAACGCTGCGCGGCAGCAGCTACAACAGCTATCTCATTCGTGAAGGTAAAAACGTCCTGATCGATACCGTCGATCACAAATTCAGCCGCGAGTTCGTGCAGAATCTGCGCAGCGAAATCGATCTGAATGAGATCGACTACATTATCATCAACCACGCGGAAGAGGATCATGCCGGGGCGCTGACCGAGCTGATGTCCCACATTCCGGATACCCCGATCTACTGCACCACCAACGCCATTGACTCCATCAACGGCCACCACCACCATCCGGAGTGGAACTTCCACACCGTGAAAACCGGCGACACGCTGGATATCGGCAATGGCAAACAGCTGATCTTCGTGGAAACCCCAATGCTGCACTGGCCGGACAGCATGATGACCTACATGACCGGTGACGCGGTGCTGTTCAGTAACGACGCCTTCGGCCAGCACTACTGTGACGAACGTCTGTTCAACGACGAAGTGGATCAGACCGAGCTGTTCGAACAGTGCCAGCGCTACTACGCCAACATCCTGACCCCGTTCAGCCGTCTGGTCACGCCAAAAATCACCGAGATCCTCGGCTTCAACCTGCCGGTGGATATGATTGCCACCTCCCACGGCGTGGTATGGCGTGAAAATCCAACCCAGATTGTCGAACTGTACCTGAAGTGGGCGGCGGACTATCAGGAAGATCGCATCACCATCTTCTACGACACCATGTCCAACAACACCCGCATGATGGCGGACGCCATTGCCCAGGGCATCAACGAAGTTGACCCGAACGTGGCGGTGAAAATCTTCAACGTGGCGCGCAGCGATAAGAATGAGGTATTGACCAACGTCTTCCGCTCCAAAGGCGTGCTGGTGGGTACCTCCACCATGAATAACGTGATGATGCCGAAAATTGCCGGACTGGTAGAAGAGATGACCGGCCTGCGCTTTCGTAACAAACGCGCCAGCGCCTTTGGTTCACACGGCTGGAGCGGCGGCGCGGTAGACCGTCTCTCCACCCGTTTACAGGATGCCGGTTTTGAGATGTCCCTGAGCCTGAAGGCGAAATGGCGTCCGGATCTCGACGCGCTGGAAATCTGTCGTCAGCACGGTCGCGACATTGCCCGCCAGTGGGCGCTTGCGCCGCTGCCGGAAACCGCACCCGCCGCGGCAGTTACGCCGAAAGCTGTAGCAGAAGCCGCTCCTGCCGCTGCCGACCTCGGCCCTTGCATGCAGTGCAGCGTCTGCCAGTGGATTTACGATCCTGAGCTGGGCGAGCCGTTGCAGGATGTCGCGCCGGGTACGCCGTGGAGCGAGGTGCCGGACAACTTCCTCTGCCCGGAATGTTCCCTCGGGAAAGACGTCTTTGATGAACTGGCAACGGAGGCAAAATGAGCCACGGCATCGTCATTATCGGCTCGGGCTTTGCCGCCCGCCAGCTGGTGAAAAATATCCGCAAACAGGATGCTAACGTGCCGTTGACGGTGATCGCCGCCGACAGCATGGATGAGTACAACAAGCCTGATTTAAGCCACGTCATTAGCCAGAATCAGCGCGCCGACGATCTCACCCGCCAGACGGCGGGGGAGTTCGCAGAACAGTTTAACCTGCGTCTGTTTCCGTACACCTGGGTCACCGATATCGACGCCGACGCCCACGTGGTGAACGCGAAAGATAAAACCTGGCAGTACGACAAACTGGTGCTGGCGACGGGGGCATCGGCGTTTGTGCCGCCGGTTGAGGGCCGCGAGCTGATGGTCACGCTCAACAGCCAGCAGGAGTATCAGGCCAGCGAGACCCTGTTACGCGACGCCACGCGGGTGATGATTGTCGGCGGCGGACTGATTGGCACCGAGCTGGCGATGGACTTCTGCCGGGCGGGAAAATCCGTCACCCTGGTTGACCACGCGGCCAGCATTCTGTCAGCGCTGATGCCAGCAGAAGTAAGCAGTCGCTTACAGCATCGTCTGACCGACATGGGCGTGCATCTGCTGCTGAAATCGCAGTTACAGAGCCTAAGCAAAACCGAAACCGGCATTTGTGCGACGCTCGACCGCAACCGCAGCGTGGAAGTGGATGTGGTTATTGCGGCGACGGGGTTGCGCCCGGAAACCGCGCTGGCGCACCGCGCGGGCGCAGAGATCAATCGCGGCGTGAAGGTGGACAGCTACCTGCAAACCACCCAGCCGGACATTTATGCCCTGGGCGACTGCGCGGAAATTAACGGCCAGGTGCTGCCGTTCCTGCAACCGATTCAGTTAAGCGCCATGTTCCTGGCGAAAAACCTGCTCGGCGGCAACGCCCCGGTGAAATTACCCGCCATGCTGGTGAAGGTAAAAACGCCGGAACTACCGCTGCATCTCGCAGGTGAAACGCAGCGTCAGGATCTGGACTGGGAGATTGTCCTTTCGCCTCAGGGCATGGTGGCGCGCGGCACCGATACCGACGGTCAGATGCGCGCCTTTGTCGTCAGCGAAGACAGAATGAAGGAGGCCTTCGCGCTGCTGAAATCGCTACCAGCTTAACCCTCGTCATGCCGGGTGGCGCTCCGCTTACCCGGCCTACAGTACTGCCACGCTTACTTAACCTTTGGATTTTGTTGTCCACCGCCCCGATGTCCCGGGGCTTTTTTTATCGCTACACTTTCAGCGTCAGGAGCGCACCACCAGCGCGTCATAACCGCGCCAGCGATAGTTCGCCATCGAGATCAGCCAGCAGGCGACAAACAGCCCGACCACCACAAATCCGGCATCGCCCAGGTTATCGTTCACCGCGCCAATCAGATCCCACACGCCGCCGCTGAGGGCGAACTTGTCCATCAGCAGACCCAGCGCTTCCAGGCCGCCGATAAACAGCGCCACCACCACCGAAGTGCCGGTGATGGTCATGTTGTAGTAGAGCTTGCGCTGCGGCTTGTTAAACGCCCAGCCGTAGGCACCCACCATCAGCAGGTTATCGAGCGTATCCACCAGCGCCATGCCGCTGGCGAAGAGCGCCGGGAAGATCATGATCGACCACACCGACATCCCGCTGGAGGCGCTGGCGGCGGAGATCCCCAACACGCCGATTTCGGTGGCGGTGTCGAACCCCAGGCCGAACAGGAAACCGACCAGGTACATCTGCCAGCTTTTATTGACGAGGCGGAAGGTTTTGCCGAACAGCCAGTTCATGACGCCGCCCTGTGCAGGCAGCGTGATGTCGCCCTGCACGGGATTGCCGTGTTTCAGCGCCTGAAAACTGCGCCAGACGCCGCGCAGGATCACCATATTCACCAGCGCCATCGCCAGCAGGAAGGTGGCGGAGACGGCGGTGCCAATCAGGCTGCCGGTTTCGTGGAACCATGCCATGTTTTTCTGAAACGCCGTGGCGGTCGCGGCGATAGCAATGGAGGCCAGCACCACGATGGTGGAGTGTCCGAGGGAAAACCATGCGCCCACGCCGGACGGGCGCTTGCCCTGCTGCATCATTTTACGCGTCACGGTATCAATCGCGGCGATATGGTCGGCATCCACCGCATGACGCAGTCCATAGCACCACGCCAGCAGGCTGGCGGCCATCAGCGCCGTACTGCCGCTAAAGGTGTGCCACGCCAGCCCCCAGGCCAGCAGGTTAGCCATCCCGAGAGCCAGCAGCAGGCACGCTGCACGAGGTTCATTGCGTAAAAGTCGTAACATTTTAAGTCCCTTGTGAACATGATCGGGCGGCAGCAACCACCGCCTGCCCGAAGGAGATCGCTCCGTCGCCTGCGGGCAGGCGCGAAGGAAAAAGAAGCGTGAAATCAGAAAGGTAATGACGAAGGCGCGCGCGCAGCAGGCGGTTGTGAAGGACGCCGCCGCTGAAGCACACCGTAGAGAGCGACCGTCGGCGGGCATGCGTTGCCGCCAGTTCGCTCAGCCCTTTTGCCAGCGCATCGTGAAAAGCCCAGGCACGCTCGCCGGGTTCCGCCCGCCAGGTAAGCCACTGTTGCCAGAACAGCGCAAGGTTATCCGTCTGGAGCGTCACCGGATGATCAACCCCTGCGCAGCGTTCGGCCAGCGCCTCCAGCCGGCACGCGGCTTCGCCCTCATAGCGTTGCGTTTCAATGCCCAGCGCACAGGCCACGGCGTCGAACAGACGACCACAGGAGGAGGCCCGCGGCGCATTGATACCGCGCGACACAGCCGTTGCCAGCAGCAGCCAGTTTTGACGCTGTACCACCTCAGTTTCCGGGTACTGCTGCCAGTCAGGTACGAACGCCAGACAGTGGGCGAGCAAATTGCGCCACGGCTGTTTTGCCGCCAGATCGCCCCCCGGCAGCGCAACGGCTGGCAGACCGCCCAGCCGTTCGCAGTCGCGATAGTTCACCCGCAGGCACTCGCCGCCCCACAGCGCGCCGTTCTCGCCTATGCCGATCCCGTCCAGGGTCAGGGCAATAACATTCCCGCCGTCGAGCGGCCAGCCATTCTCCGCCAGACACGCTGCCGCATGCGCATGATGATGCAGCACGGTCTCAACGGGCAGCGCCTGCGCCCGGGCCCACTGTCGGGCGTGATATCCCGGATGGGCATCGCACACCACGCGCTCAGGCTGAAAGGCGTAGATGTCCTGCATCGTCGAGAGCGCACTGCGCCACTGCGCCTCTACCCCCTCGTCGCTCAGATCGCCAAAATGCTGGCTCAGCACCGCCTGGTTGCCACGCACCAGGCTGAAGGTGTTTTTCATCTCCGCGCCGGTGCATAACATGGGCGGGATGTCGCGGAATCCGGCGGGCAATGTGATGGCATCCGGCACAAAACCGCGTGCGCGACGCAGCATCGTGCCCTCCTGGTCCATCACTGAATCATCCATCCGTTGCAGGATGTCGCGGTTGTGCAGCAGGAAGCCGTCAGCGATGTCACTGAGTTCTTCCAGCGCCTGCTGGTTGCTTATGGCGGGTGGATGGCCGCTGAGGTTGCCGGAGGTCATCACCAGCGGGCGCTGGCAGTCCAGCATCAGCAAATGCTGGAGCGGGTTCGCAGGCAGCATCACGCCGACCGTATCCAGCCCCGGCGCAATCTCCTCAGGAAACGCAGGAAGGCAGGCTTTTGGCGTCAGCACAATCGGCGCAACGGGTGAACGTAACAGCGTCTGGATGCCCTCCGGCAGATCGTCCGCATGCGGGATCATCACCGCCAGCGGCCTGGTCGGGCGCTGCTTGCGTGCCCGTAATTTCCGAACCGCCTGCGGGTTAAGCGCGTCGCAGACCAGGTGAAAACCGCCCAGCCCTTTGACCGCCACAATCCCGCCGACTTTCAGCATCGCCACCGCCGCGCTTAACGCCGATTCGCGGGTGGCAGCAGCCTCCCCGGCTCGCCACTCCAGCTGCGGTCCGCAATCCGGGCAGGCCACCGGCTGGGCGTGAAAACGCCGGTCAGCCGGGTTGCGGTACTCCGTTTCACAGGGCACACAGAGCGGGAATGGCGCCATTGACGTGGCCGGGCGGTCATAGGGCATGGCGCGGATAATGGTAAACCGCGGCCCGCAGTGGGTGCAGTTGATAAACGGGTAGCGGTAGCGACGTTCGCGGGGATCGCGCATCTCCGCCAGGCATGCGGGACAGGTGGCGGCATCCGGGACGATTTGCGTGTCCATCGCCCCGCTCTCGCTGTGGCGGATGACAAACTCGTCCGGCAGCGTCGTCCAGCTGAACGGCTGCGTTTCAATGCGATCGATGCGCGCCAGCGGTGGGCAGTCCTGGCGCAGTCTCGCGGTAAAGTCACCCCCACTGCCCGCGAGACGCACCAGGACACCCTCTCCGTCGTTGCAGACGTCGCCTGCCAGCCCCAGCTGGTGCGCAAGCTGCCAGACGAAGGGACGAAATCCTACCCCCTGCACCTTGCCGCGCACCCGAAGCTGTACGCCATTAACGCGCATTGCAGCTTAAAACAGCAGCGATGACGAGGTGTCGAACGCCGCGCGGCGGCGTTTTTCGGCACTCATCTGTTCGAGCTTGTCGCGATCGACGCAGACCAGCGCATGCGTCGGACAGGCTTCCATACACGCCGGACCGGCGTCGCGGTGGTAGCAGAGGTCACATTTATTGGCTTCGGCTTTCTCCGCGCGTACGCTCAGCCCGATACCGCTGTTGCGCACCACCGGGCGAACCACCACCTCCATCGCGCCATACGGACACGCCACCACACAGGTTTTGCACCCGATGCAGCGCTCCTGCATCACATGCACGAAGCCTTTCTCGCGCTTAATCGCCCCGTTCGGACAGACGTTGGCGCACGGCGCGTCTTCGCACTGGCGACAGATAGCGGCGGTAGAAATATTCACGCCTTTAATGACGTGGATGCGCGGCAGGAAGGTATCAGGGGTGAGAGAGGCGCAATCCTGCTCTGCCTGATGGGACACCACGCACGCCACTTCACAGGTACGGCAACCAATGCATTTGCTGGCATCGGCCATAATAAAACGGTTCATCTGCTTCTCCGGCATTACTGTTATGCGCGAAGCTATTCATAAACCGTGCCAATATTTAATGCATTGATTTTATAGGGAAATTTAAAAGAGAGGGATCTGTCATCGTCATTAGTGACGATGACAGATGTCGACGTCAGCGATGCGGGCCGTCAATGACGGAGTCGCGCAGGATAAGCTCGCCGGAGAAGGTTTGCTGAGGCTTAAACTCACCGCCGTCGAGCATGAAAATCATACGGCTGATGGTCTCCTGAATCATCTCCGTTACTGGAATACGCACGCTGGAGAGGGACGGCACGATATAGGGCGCGATTGCCACATCGTCAAAGCCGATGACGGACACTGCGCCCGGCGTGGCGACGCCGTTCTCGTGCAGCTGCCTGATGGCGCCAATCGCCATGTCGTCGTTACTCGCCACCAGCGCGGTAAACGTTTCGCCGCGGGTGAGCAACTGAGAGACCGCCGCCGCGCCGCTGGCCGGGTTCCACTTCCCTTCGGCGATCAGCGCGTCGCGAACTGCAATCCCGTGCTGCGCCAGCGCGTCCTTGTAGCCGGAAAGACGCTCCACCCCGGTGGGGGAATCCAGCGAACCGGTGATAAACGCAATCTCCCGGTGGCCTTTCTCAATCAGCTGCGATACCGCGTCCTGACACGACGCTTTATGATCGGACCAGACGCTGTGACTGCTGTTTTTCCGCAAACGGCGGTTGAGCACCATGATCGGCTGCTCGCATTTCTCAATGATCTCGTCCAGCGCTTCCACGCTCAGAAAACGCGGATAGATGATTACCGCGTCGCAGCGCATGTCGAGCAGGTACTGGATCGCCTCGCGCTCCTCTTCGGCGCTGTGCTTGCCGTCCGCCAGGATCAGCTGACGCCCCTTCTCTTCCGTCATCCGCGCGGCGTTAAACAGCAGCTCGCTAAAGTAGACCCCATGGTACAGGGTGTTCGTCACCACCAGCCCCAGAGTCTGGGTGCGTTTGGTCGCCAGGTTTCGCGCCAGCAGATTGGGGCGATACCCGCTCTCTTCGATGGCCTGAAACACGCGGTCTTTCGTCTCCTGGCTGACGTAACCGTTCCCCGACAGTACCCGGGAGACCGTCGCTTTTGATACGCCTGCCCGCTTCGCCACTTCCAGCATCGTGGTCATATTATTATTCCGTCTGAACCTGATGGGCGCAGTGTACTGCACCGCAGAAAAATTGTCGCAGCGGCGTTATCACGCTTTTTACGGCCACGAGTGATCGTCATCACGAAACGAAAAAATGCATAAAAAGTGGTCTTGCTTCATTAAAAGAAACTCATGATGATTGTGTGAAACCGGTTTCCTACACTTCTCACAACGATAACAGGATCACATCCGATGGCAAAAAATTACGCTGCGCTGGCGACCGACGTTGTCAGCGCGCTGGGCGGTAAAGAGAACATCGTCGCCGTCACCCACTGTATGACGCGACTGCGCTTCGTCCTGAAAGACGAAAGTCTCACCGACGCCGCACGCCTGAAAAGCATCAGCGGCGTGCTCGGCGTGGTGCGCAACGACAACCAGTGTCAGGTGATCATCGGCAACACCGTGTCCCAGGCATACCGTGAAGTGGTGAGCCTGCTGCCCGCTAACCTGCAACCTGCCGTAGCGGAAGGTCCACAGAAGCTCACGCTGCGCCGCATTGGTGCCGGGATCCTCGATGCGCTGATCGGCACCATGTCTCCGCTGATCCCGGCGATCATCGGCGGGTCAATGGTCAAGCTGCTGGCGATGATCCTTGAGATGACCGGCGTGCTGGGCAAAGGCGACCCGACGCTGACGATCCTGACCGTTATCGGCGATGGCGCGTTCTTCTTCCTGCCGCTGATGGTGGCGGCGTCCGCGGCGGTGAAGTTCAAAACCAACATGTCGCTGGCAATCGCCATCGCGGGCGTGTTGGTTCACCCGAGCTTTATCGAGCTGATGGCCAAGGCCGCGCAGGGCGAGCACGTTGAGTTCGCCTTCATTCCGGTGACGGCGGTGAAATACACCTACACGGTGATCCCCGCCCTGGTGATGACCTGGTGCCTGTCATACATCGAACGCTGGGTGGATCGCATTACCCCGGCGGTGACCAAAAACTTCCTCAAGCCGATGCTGATCGTGCTGATTGCCGCCCCGCTCGCCATCGTGCTGATTGGCCCGCTCGGGATCTGGATCGGCAGCGCCATCTCCGCGCTGGTCTACACCATTCACGGCTATCTGGGCTGGCTCTCCGTTGCCATTATGGGCGCGCTGTGGCCGCTGCTGGTGATGACCGGGATGCACCGCGTGTTTACGCCGACCATCATCCAGACCATTGCCGAAACGGGCAAAGAAGGGATGGTGATGCCGTCGGAGATCGGCGCCAACCTGTCGCTCGGCGGCTCGTCGCTGGCGGTGGCGTGGAAAACCAAAAACCCGGAGCTGCGCCAGACGGCGCTGGCCGCGGCGGCCTCCGCCATCATGGCGGGGATCTCTGAACCGGCCCTGTACGGCGTAGCGGTACGCCTGAAGCGTCCGCTGATTGCGAGCCTGATCAGCGGCTTTATCTGCGGCGCGGTGGCAGGCATGGCAGGCCTTGCCAGCCATTCGATGGCGGCGCCGGGGCTGTTTACCAGCGTGCAGTTCTTCGACCCGGCCAACCCGATGACCATCGTCTGGGTGTTTGGCGTGATGGGTCTGGCGGTAGTGCTGTCGTTTGTGCTAACCCTGCTGTTAGGGTTTGAGGATATCCCGGTAGAAGACGAAGCCGAAAAAGCACGCGCCCTGCAAACCGCACCGGTACAGAACAAAGCAGCAGAAGCATAAACTGAAAGCGAGGTAAGAATGTCTGTTTTTCCACAAGGATTTTTATGGGGCGGCGCGCTTGCCGCCAACCAGAGTGAAGGGGCTTACCGTGAAGGCGGCAAAGGACTGACGACGGTCGACATGATCCCCCACGGCGCAAACCGTCTGGCGGTAAAAGTCGGCAAGGAAAAACGGTTTTCGTTGCGGGACGACGAATTCTACCCGAGCCACGAGGCGATTGATTTTTACCATCGCTACAAAGAAGACATCGCCCTGATGGCGGAGATGGGCTTTACGGTGTTCCGCACCTCGATTGCCTGGAGCCGCCTCTACCCGAACGGCGACGAACCGCTGCCGAATCAGGAAGGCATTGCCTTCTACCGCGCGGTGTTCGAGGAGTGTAAAAAGTACAACATCGAGCCGCTGGTGACGCTCTGCCACTTCGACGTGCCGATGCACCTGGTGACGGAGTACGGCTCCTGGCGCAACCGTAAGATGGTGGATTTCTTCGCCCGCTACGCCCGCACCTGCTTTGAAGCGTTTAACGGGCTGGTGAAATACTGGCTGACCTTCAACGAAATCAACATCATGCTGCACAGTCCGTTCTCCGGCGCGGGGCTGGTGTTTGAGGAAGGTGAAAACGAAGACCAGGTGAAATACCAGGCCGCGCACCACGAGCTGGTGGCGAGCGCGCTGGCGACCAAAATCGCCCACGAGGTGAACCCGGAAAACCAGGTTGGCTGCATGCTGGCGGGCGGCAATTTCTACCCGTACTCCTGCAAGCCGGAAGACGTGTGGATGGCGCTGGAGAAAGACCGCGAGAACCTGTTCTTTATCGACGTGCAGGCGCGCGGCAGCTATCCGGCCTACTCCGCCCGCGTGTTCCGCGAGAAAGGCGTGGTGATTGTCAAAGACCCCGGCGACGATGAACTGCTGAAAAACACCGTCGACTTTGTCTCGTTCAGCTATTACGCCTCGCGCTGCGCGTCGGCGGACATGAACGCGGGCAACACCAGCGCGGCGAACATCGTGAAGTCCCTGCGTAACCCACACATTCAGGTGAGCGAGTGGGGCTGGGGCATCGACCCGCTCGGCCTGCGCATCACCATGAACATGATGTACGACCGCTACCAGAAGCCGCTGTTCCTGGTGGAAAACGGCCTTGGAGCGAAGGACGTCATTGATGAAAACGGCGAGATCAACGACGACTACCGAATCAGCTACCTGCGCGAGCATATTCGCGCGATGGCTGATGCGATTGAGGACGGCGTCCCGCTGCTGGGCTACACCACCTGGGGCTGTATTGACCTGGTATCGGCCTCAACGGGGGAAATGAGCAAGCGCTACGGGTTTGTGTACGTCGACCGGGACGACGCCGGCAACGGCACGCTGGACCGCAAGCGCAAGAAATCATTCTGGTGGTATAAGAAGGTGATTGCGAGTAACGGGGGGGATCTGGAGTAGCCTGTTGCCCTCACCCCAGCCCTCTCCCACAGGGAGAGGGGGATGGGTTTGGTAGGCCGGGTAAGGCGAAGCCGCCACCCGGCACTGCTCAGAGCAGAGAAAAACCTCCATCCCCAACCCACTCCGCTAGCCGTGAATACACCACGTCCACCGCCTCTTTCACCGGCGGCGTCATCGGGTAATAGAACCCGACAATGTCCGGCTGAATCCCCAAAAACAGCACCTCGCCCACGTCGTCTTTAATCTGATCGACCAGGTAGTTCAGCGGCATATTGTGCGTCGTCATCATAAACATTTCGGCGATGTCGTCCGGGTCAATCAGGCGGATCTCACCGGGGTTGAGCCCCATATCGGTGGCATCAACGATTAACAGCCTGTCCGGGCGCAGCTCGCGAATGGCCACCACGTCGTTTTCCGGCGCGCTGCCGCCGTCAATCACCACCCAACTGCCCGGCGGGTTTGCGGCGCACAGTTCCGCCAGCAGCGGACCCGCGCCGTCGTCGCCCATCATGCTGTTGCCGACACACAGTAAAACGTCAGTCACGTAATCTCCTCACCATCAGGTAGATGGCGCTCTCCTGATGAATATCGTGCAGCATGCTAAGCAGCGTTTTGCTCCACGCCTGCTGCTCGGGGGTTTGCCTGCTCAGCGCCTCGTCAAAGGCGTTGGCGAGCATCGCAATGTGGTTGGCATCGATGACGATCTCGCCGTATTTCGGCACGCCCTCCATCTTGCGCCGCGCCGTGCTGCCCTCCTCCAGCGTGGCGATCCACGCCAGGTAATCGGCCCACGGGCAGCTCAGCGCCGCCTCCAGGCAGTCGATCACCCCGAGGTGATGCCCAATCGCCAGGCTGTAATAGACCACCTGCTGCGCCGCAGCCGGCGTGGCATCGTTCTCATCAATAAACTTACGGCTCAGCTGGCTGAACACCACCGTTTCACTCATCGGATACGCGCCTCATCCACGATGCTGTTCAGGTTCGCCACGATCTCATTGAGTCGCGGATCGTTTTCCGCCTCCAGCCAGCGCGCCACCTGATGGTCGCCCTGGCTCAGCAGGCGCAGATAATCGTCGGCAATCTGGCGTCCGTAGCGGTAGCCCGCCAGCCTGCGCGCCGTGCGGTCGATCTTCACCCGCAGCGGCTGCACCATATCCGGGTGCAGGATAGTGGCTGGCTGGTTGTCCAGCTCGCCCGGCTCGCGGGCGTGGATTTTCTGCTCCAGCAGGCCGAGCGCCATGGCAAAACCGTACAGCGTCGCGGCGGGCGTCGGCGGGCAGCCCGGAATGTAGACGTCCACCGGCACGATTTTGTCGGTGCCGCCCCAGACGCAGTACAGGTCGTGGAAGATGCCGCCGCTGTTGCCGCAGGCACCGTACGAGATGCAGATTTTCGGGTCCGGCGCGGACTGCCAGGCGCGCAGCGCGGGGGATCGCATGGCGCGGGTGACGGCCCCGGTAAACAGCAGAATGTCCGCATGGCGCGGAGACGGCACCACTTTGATGCCGAAGCGCTCGGCGTCAAACAGCGGTGACAGCGTGGCGAAGATCTCAATCTCGCAGCCGTTGCAGCCGCCGCAGTCCACGCGGTAGACGTAGGCCGAGCGTTTGATTTTTTTCAGCAGCGACGCCTTCATGCTGGCGATGGATTCGTCCACCGTCATCGGCACCGGAATGCCGTTAGCGTCGCGCGGGCCGAGTAAGTTTTCCATCAGCTGGCCTCTCTCATATGGCGGGTTAAATCGATGCGGTCGGACGGCAGCAGGCATTTCTGACGCTTGCACTCCGGGCAGGTTTCGAAGTTTTCGCGGTGATGCTCCGCGCGGACGTCGCCGTTGTGCTTCAGCAGCGCGATGGCGTAGTCGATCTCTTTTTGCACGGCGAACGGACGCTTGCAGACGCGGCAGTTGCACAGCGCAAAGCGCGACTGCTGGAGGAAGTCCTCTTTTTTCCACACCGCCAGCTCGTACTCCTGAGACAGGCGAATGGCCACCGTCGGGCAGACCTCCTCGCAGCGGCCGCAGAAGATGCAGCGCCCGAGGTTAAACTGCCAGGCCAGCTCGCCGGTTTTCAGGTCCGTTTCCACCGTTAAGGCATTCGACGGGCAGGCGTTGACGCAGGCCGCGCAGCCGATGCACTGCTGCGGGTTGTGCTCCGGCTTGCCGCGAAAGTTTTTATCCACCGGGATCGGCTCCAGCGGATAACTGCTGGTCTGCGCGCCGGTTTTGATCACTTTTTTGATGAAGGTAAACATGGCGAATCCTTATTTCAGCGGCGAGTTCTTACGCTCGATGCTGTAGCGCTCAAGCTCTTTGTACGGCACCACCTGGCTTTTCTTCTTGCGCACGTCCACGACGGTCATGCGGTCGGTGCAGGAGTAGCACGGGTCGAGGCTGCCGATGATCAGCGGCGCGTCAGAGACCGTATTGCCGCGCAGCATGTAGCGCAGGGTGGGCCAGTTGGCGTAGGTCGCCGCACGGCAGCGCCAGCGGTAGAGCTTCTGGTTGTCGCCGGTCATGCTCCAGTGGATGTCGTCCCCGCGCGGCGCTTCGGCAAAGCCGAGGGCAAAGCGGTTTGGAATGTAGGTGAAGCCTTCCACCATCAGCGGGCCGCCCGGCAGATTATCGAGGCCGTAGTCGATCATGTTCAGCGCGGTGAATACCTCGTTGATGCGCACCTTCAGACGGGAGATGACGTCGCAGCCCTGCTCGCTGTGCACGCTCATCGGCAGCAGGCCGTAGCCGACGAACGGGTGATCGGCGCGGGTATCGCGGGCGTGGCCACTGGCGCGCACCATCGGACCAACGTTACTGAAGTCGCGGGCGATTTCCGGGTCAAGACGACCAATCCCGACGGTGCGCTGCTCAATGTTTGGCGTGCTGAGCAGCATGTCCACCAGCTCCTGCACGTCCCGCCGCATCTGCTGCGCCAGCTGGCGGGTCTGGATCATGTCGTCTTTCAGCAGGTCGCGGCGGATCCCGCCGATCAGGTTCAGGCCGTAGGTTTTACGCGCCCCGGTAAGGATCTCCGCCATCTTCATCGACGCCTCGCGCACGCGGAAGAACTGCATAAACCCGGAGTCAAAGCCGACGAAGTGGCAGGCCAGGCCGAGGTTGAGCAGGTGCGAGTGCAGGCGCTCCACCTCCAGCAGAATGGCGCGGATCATCTGCGCGCGTTCCGGCACCACGATCCCCATGCCGTTTTCCACAGAGGTGGTGTAGGCGGTGCTGTGGGCAAAGCCGCAGATGCCGCACACGCGGTCAGAGAGGAACGTGACTTCGTTGTAGCCCATGCGGGTCTCCGCCAGCTTCTCCATGCCGCGGTGGACGTAGAACAGGCGGTAGTCGGCGTCGATAATGTTCTCGCCGTCGACGAACAGGCGGAAGTGGCCCGGTTCGTCGGAGGTAACGTGCAGCGGGCCAATCGGCACCACGTTATTCTTCTTGCTGCCCAGCTCGTTGATGAACTCGTAGGTTTCGCTGTCGGTGGTCGGGGCCGGGCGCTGGCGGTAGTCCATGCTGTCCTTGCGCAGCGGATAGAGTTCATCCGGCCAGTCGTCCGGCAGCACCAGGCGGCGCTCGTCAGGCAGGCCAACCGGCACCAGACCATACATGTCGCGCACTTCGCGCTCGCCCCAGACGGCGGCAGGCACGCGCGGCGTGACGGAGGGGTATTCCGGTTTAGCCGGATCGACCTCTACGCGCACGGTGAGCCAGCACTTCTCCCCCTGCTCCATCGACATCACGTAGTACACCGCATAGTTGCCACACAGCTGACGCTCGTCGTTGCCGAACAGCACTGACAGCCAGCCGCCCTGCTGGTAATAGAGAAACTCCACCACTTCCGGCAGATAGTTCACCTTAATGGTGACGGTTACCTGGTCTTTGGTTTGCCAGGACTCCTCCAGCACCACGCCCGGGAAAGCCTGATGCAACGCGGCGAGATACTGCTGACCTTTCTTTTCTTCAGACATAAACACTCTCTTTAATCACGCCACCAGCAAGGAGACGAACGCTAAAAATGCAAAACCAAAACCGGCCCAGGTGATGCGTGACGTTTCGACAAAACGCAGGCGCGCCATGCTGTTTTCAAACAGGGCAATCACCAGCACGCCGATAAGCAGCTTGAGCACAGCCACCACCACGGCCAGCAGCAGGCCGCCCGCAGAGAAGTGCGTCATCTGCCCCCACGGGAAGAAAACGCCGACGAACATCTGCAACACCACCAGCTGCTTGAGGCTGATGCCCCACTTCAGCACCGCAAAGCCGTAGCCGCTGTATTCGGTGAGCGGCCCCTCCTGTAATTCCTGCTCCGCTTCCGCGAGATCGAACGGCAGCTTGCCCATCTCGATAAAGGTGGCGAACGCGCAGGCGCAGAGCGCCAGCACCAGCGGGAGAGAACGTGAAACCGGCCAGTGGTAAACGGTGTCGGTGATAAAACTGATATGGGTCGAGCCTGCAACCTGCGCGGCGACCCACAGCCCCAGCAGCAGAATTGGCTCAACCAGCACGCCGAGCATCGCTTCGCGGCTGGCGCCGATACCCGTAAACGGGCTGCCGGTATCCAGACCCGCAATCGCAAAGAAGAAACGCGCGATGGCGAAGAGGTAGATCAGCGTAATCAGATCGCCCAGCACCGGCAGCGGCGAGCCCACCGTCACCACCGGCAGCGCGGTGGCGATGGTCAGCATCACGCCCACCATCACAAACGGCGTCAGGCGGAACACCCAGCCTGCGGCGTCCGGCGCGACGCTCTGACGGGAAAGCAGTTTGAAGAGATCGCGGTACTCCTGGAGCACGCCAGGTCCGCGACGGTTGTGCAGCCGGGCGCGCGCCACGCGCGTGATGCCCGACAGCAGCGGCGCGGCGGCGAACAGCACCAGCGCCTGAAGAATTGCCAGTAACAGACTCATGTCAGGCTCCTCGTGAAATGACAATCACCACCAGCACCGCCAGTTCGATCAGCGCCAGGCGGCGGAACAGCACGGGCACGGCGGCACCCTGCCAGCCCGGCACCCAGCCCACCGGGTTCAGCCAGTGGCGCAGCTTCAGCACGGCGGCGAAGTTCTCCTTCACCGGCATAGCGAAACCGTGGGCGGTGATGACCATCGACTGCTCATGTTCGTAGCCGCAGGCCCACGCCGCGCCGCGCGAGCGGGAGGCGAGACGGTCGCGTCTGAAGAACAGCATCAGCACGAACGGCAGGAGCGGCGCGGCAATCAGCAGCAGCGCCATCATCGGCTGGGAAACGACGGTATGCGCCGTGACCAGCGGCAGCGGAATGGCGTGGCCCAGCTGCGGCAGCAACCACGGCGCGGCAACCCCGCCCGCGATGCAGCACAGCGCCAGTGCGACCACGCTTACGCCCATCAGTAGCGGTGCGCAGCAGGCGTTCTCAGCCTCACGCGTACGCGGTGCGCCCAGGAAGGTGACGCCGTAAACCTTCGCCATACACATCACCGCCAGCGCGCCGGTGATCGCCAGGCCCACCGCCAGCAGCGGGCCGAGTAAACGCCCGATAAACGCCTCGCTCTGGCCGAGGGCGAAGAAGGACTGATAGATAACCCACTCGCCGGCAAAGCCGTTCAGCGGCGGCAGCGCAGCCATCGCCATCAGCCCGACCAGCATCGCCAGCGAAATGACGGGCATTTTTTTGCCAATCCCGCCGAGCTTTTCAATATCGCGGTGCCCGGTGCGGAACCAGACGCTGCCCGCACCGAGGAACAGGGTGCTTTTAAACAGACTGTGGTTGATAAGGTGATACAGACCACCAATAAACCCGGCGGCAATCAGCGCCGGCTGGTTGAGCGCCAGCCCGGTGACGCCCGCGCCCATGCCGAGCAGGATAATCCCGATGTTCTCCAGGGTGTGGTACGCCAGCAGACGCTGGATGTTGTGCTCCATCAGCGCGTACAGCCCGCCGACGAACGCGGTGATCATCCCCGCAATCAGCAGCGCCACGCCCCACCACAGCGGCGGCTGACCGCCCGTCAGGGTTATCATCAGGATGCCGAACAGACCGACCTTCATCACCACGGTGGAGAACAGCGCAGCGGCCGGGGCTGAGGCATTGGCATGTGCCTGCGGCACCCAGCCGTGCAGCGGGATAATCCCGGCCAGCAGGCCAAAACCGACTACGCCCAACAGCCAGACGTCGTTGCCCAGCGGCTGACCGTTAAGCGCGGCAAAATCCAGCGTGCCGAAACGCTGCCACACCAGCCAGCAGGCCAGCGCCAGCAGCAGCGTACCGAGACGTCCGAGCGCAAACCACAGCTTGCCGGAGGCGCTGCATCCGGTCAGGAACACGCCGCACAGGGCCATGATTTCTGCCATCACCACCAGCGCGCCGAGGTTGCTGGCGATAACGGTACAGACCGCGGCGGCCATCAACAGGTTAACCAGCAGGCCGTTGGCTTTGGTGTGCTGATGTCGGTGCCAGTCGATATTAAACAGGCTGATAAACAGTCCGCACAGGCCAAAGGTTATCAGCCAGATGGCGTTCAGCGGCGTAAGCTCAACGGCGTGGTGAATCAGCGGGATGAGGGTGTCGACGGACTGGCCGTCGATCAGGACAACCCCGCCCGCCGCCAGCGTCATCAGGCTGCCGACCGCCCCGCCGATACCGGCGATCACGCCGCTCAGCGTTTTATGGAAGGAGAGGAGCAGCGCCAGGACAGCGGCGGCGGCAAACCAGGCCACACCGCTGGTCATCATAACTATCGCGTTCATTTCGCCCCCTCGTTAAGCGCCCGCAGCAGCGAAAGATCGCCGACGTCGGTATTGATGGTCAGCTCGCGCTTGCGTTTGCTGGTGCGAGCGATGTCGCGGATGTTGACCAGGACCAGCGCCCGGGTCGGGCAGGTCCGCACGCAGGCCGGACCCTGCTCATCGAAGCTGCACAGATCGCACTTCACCGCAACGGCGCGAATGCCCGGCACCCAGTCCAGCAGCGTACTCACGCGTGCCGGAGCTGGTGGCGCAGGCGGCGCTTTTGGGGTATTGGCATTCGCCGGAATATGCAGCGGACGGCTGCCGGAAAACTCAATAGCGCCGAACGGACAGGCGATGCCGCACAGCTTGCAGCTCACGCACAGGCTTTCGTTCAGCTGTACCGCGCCGTCAACGCGGGTGATGGCATTGACAGGACAGACGCCCGCGCACGGGGCGTCTTCACAGTGGTGACAGAGCTGCGGGGCAGACTCTTTCTCATTACGCATGACGCGCAGGCGCGGCATGGACTGTAGCCCGTGCAGGCGGTGCGTTTCTGAGCACGCCGCCTCACAGGTCCGACAGCCAATACAGACCGTCGAGTCAGCAATTACAAAACGGTTCACCGGGTCATCCTCTGGTGATGGTCATTTTTGACGAAAAAAACTGTCTTATCGACACTTCTCGACACTCGCTTTTCAGGCCACGTTCGCGGAGGATTTTCCGTCGATCAGCTGTTTCAGGTTGACTGGCCTGTCATGCTCAACGGCGGCGTAGAGGCCGTTATAAACCGGCGCGATTTTCTCCAGATAGTGCTCCAGCACCTGCTGGCGATCGCGGTTGCTGACGTGACCGTCCACCATGCCGTCCGCCATCAGCTGCGCCCGGGCGATGCAGTGTCTGTCGCCCTCTTTCGTCTCGACGTAGTACTCAATCGTGTGGCTGTTGAAGGTCTCCGCCAGGGTGACGTAAATCGTAAAGTGGCCGAACAGGACAAAACGCATATCCCCCTGCGCCGCACAGCTCATGGCGTGATGCAGATGGGCCTTCGACAGCGTGATCCCCTGGATCAGTGAATTGCAGTACAGGTGCCATTGCTCCTGGGGCTGCTGATGACGTTGCGCGATGTAATCCGCTTTTTCGCTAATTTCCCAAATAGTCATAAAAGGTATCCGGTTAATGGAGTTAGCGGCTATTAAGCATATTTCGTGCCAGTTTTTAATTTGTTGATTTAAATGGGTTTTAAAGAGATGCGCACTGTCACCGCCGCGGTGTCGACGTGTCATTTCGACAGCGTTGACATCGTCACGCCGTAACGCAAATCAAGCTGGCACCGTTATTGCATTGAAGGGGCAATTCATTAAGGAGGCGTCATGCACGAAATCACCCTCTGCCAGCGGGCACTGGAACTTATCGAACAGCAGGCATTGCAAAACCACGCGAAACGCGTCACCGGCGTCTGGCTGAAGGTCGGGGCGTTTTCCTGCGTCGAGACCAGCGCCCTCACCTTCTGTTTTGAGCTGGTGTGCCGCGGCACGCTGGCGGAAGGGTGCGAGCTGCATATCGACGAGCAGCAGGCGGAGTGCTGGTGCGAGCAGTGTCAGCAGTACGTCACGCTGCTGTCATCGAAGGTACAGCGCTGTCCGCAGTGCCAGAGCAGCGGGCTGCGCATCGTGGCGGATGACGGTATGCAGATCCAACGCCTCGAAATCGAGAAGGAGTAATGTATGTGTAGTACCTGCGGTTGCGCTGAAGGCAACCTGTATATAGAAGGGGATGAACACCGTCCCCACTCCGCGTTTCGCTCCGCGCCCTTTTCTCCTGCCCCGCGTCCCGCGGCGGCCCTGACCGGCATCACCTTTGCCCCGCAGCGTTCCGACGCGGGCGACCTCCATTACGGCCACGGCGAAGCGGGTACGCACGCGCCGGGCATCAGCCAGCGCCAGATGCTGGAGGTGGAGATCAACGTGCTGGACAAGAATAACCAGCTCGCCGCCCGCAATCGCGCCCGCTTTGCCGCGCGCGAACAGCTGGTGCTGAACCTGGTCTCCAGCCCCGGCTCCGGTAAAACCACGCTGCTGACCGAAACCCTCAAACGGCTGAATAAACGCGTCTCCTGCGCCGTGATCGAAGGTGACCAGCAAACGGTAAACGACGCGGCGCGCATCCGCGAAACCGGTACGCCTGCGATTCAGGTCAACACCGGGAAAGGGTGCCACCTGGACGCGCAGATGATTGCCGACGCCGCCCCGCGCCTGCCGCTGGCGGATAACGGTATCCTGTTTATTGAAAACGTCGGCAACCTGGTCTGCCCGGCAAGCTTCGACCTCGGCGAGCGGCATAAAGTGGCGGTGCTCTCCGTGACCGAAGGGGAAGACAAGCCGCTGAAATATCCGCATATGTTTGCCGCCGCCTCCCTCATGCTGCTGAACAAGGTCGACCTGCTGCCGTACCTGAATTTCGACGTGGATAAGTGCCTGGCTTACGCCCGGGAAGTGAACCCGGACATTGAGATCCTGCTGGTTTCCGCCACGCGCGGCGACGGGATGGACGCCTGGCTGAACTGGCTGGAGAACGAACGATGTGCATAGGCGTCCCCGGACAAATTCATTCCCTCGACGGCAATCAGGCCAAAGTGGAGGTCTGCGGCATCCTGCGCGATGTCGACCTGACGCTGGTAGGCAGCCACGATGAGACCGGCGCAACGCGTCTCGGCCAGTGGGTGCTGGTCCACGTGGGTTTTGCCATGAGCGTGATTAATGAGGAAGAAGCCCGCGACACGCTGGATGCGCTACAGAATATGTTTGACGTCGAGCCGGACGTGGGCGCCCTGCTGTATGGCGAGGAGCGATAACACATGCGTTACGTTGATGAATATCGCGCGCCGGAGCAGGTGTTGCAGCTTATCGATCGCCTGAAAACCCGCGCCTCGCTGCTGGACTACACGAAAGAAAAACCGCTGCGGATCATGGAGGTGTGCGGCGGACACACCCACGCCATCTTTAAATTTGGCCTCGACCAGCTGCTGCCGGAGAACATCGAGTTTATCCACGGCCCCGGCTGCCCGGTGTGCGTGCTGCCGATGGGGCGCATCGACAGCTGTATCGACATCGCCAGCCGCCCCGGTGTGATTTTTTGCACCTTTGGCGACGCCATGCGTGTACCGGGAAAAAATGGCTCGCTGCTCCAGGCGAAGGCGCGCGGCGCAGACGTGCGGATCGTCTACTCACCGATGGATGCCCTGACGCTGGCGATGGCTAATCCTGAGCGTAAGGTCGTCTTTTTCGGGCTGGGTTTTGAAACCACCATGCCCGCCACCGCCATTACCCTCCAGCAGGCGAAAGCCCGCAACGTCACTAACTTTTACTTTTTCTGCCAGCACATCACGCTTATTCCCACGCTGCGCAGCCTGCTTGAAGCGCCGGATAACGGTATCGACGCGTTTCTGGCGCCGGGCCACGTCAGCATGGTGATCGGCACAGAAGCCTACGGTTTTATCGCTGAACAGTACAATCGTCCGTTAGTGGTGGCTGGTTTCGAGCCACTTGATCTACTGCAAGGCGTGACCATGCTGGTTGAGCAGAAAATAGCGGCCCTGAGTGCGGTGGAAAATCAGTATCGTCGCGTGGTGCCCGATGCAGGTAACAGACGGGCACAGCAGGCCATAGCCGACGTGTTTAGCGTCGAAGGCGACAGCGAGTGGCGCGGACTGGGGTTGATTGCCGAATCCGGCGTGCACCTGACGCCCACGTATCGCGCCTTCGACGCCGAAGCGCATTTCCGCCCGCAGCCGCAGCAGGTGTGCGACGATCCCCGCGCCCGCTGTGGCGACGTACTCACCGGCAAATGCAAACCTCATCACTGCCCGTTATTTGGCAACGCCTGTAACCCGCAAACCGCGTTTGGCGCGCTGATGGTCTCTTCCGAAGGGGCATGCGCCGCGTGGTATCACTATCGCAACCAGGAGTGTGAAGCATGAACACGGTGGAAATGGCGCACGGAAGCGGTGGACAGGCGATGCAGCAGTTGATTAACCGGCTGTTTATGGAAGCCTTTAATAACCCCTGGCTCGCCGAGCAGGAAGATCAGGCGCGTATTGACCTCGCGGCCCTGACCGCCCACGGTGACAGGCTGGCGTTCTCTACCGACAGCTACGTGATTGACCCGCTGTTCTTCCCGGGCGGCGATATCGGCAAGCTCGCCGTCTGCGGCACGGCAAACGACGTCGCCGTCAGCGGCGCGATCCCCCGCTACCTCTCCTGCGGGTTTATCCTCGAAGAAGGGTTACCAATGGAGACGCTCACGGCGGTGGTCAACAGCATGGCGCACACCGCCCGCGAGGCGGGGATCGCCATCGTCACCGGGGATACCAAGGTGGTACAGCGCGGCGCGGCGGATAAGCTCTTCATCAACACCGCCGGGATGGGGGCGATCCCTGCCGACATTCACTGGAGCGCGCAGCAGCTTTGCGCAGGCGACGTGCTGATTGTCAGCGGCACGCTGGGCTGCCACGGGGCAACCATCCTGAACCTGCGCGAAGGCCTGGGGCTGGATGGCGAGCTGCGCAGTGACTGCGCGGTACTCACGCCGCTGATCCAGACGCTGCGCGACATGTCGGGCGTAAAAGCCCTGCGCGACGCCACGCGGGGCGGCGTGAATGCCGTCGTGCACGAGTTCGCGGCAAGCTGCGGCTGCGGGATTGAGCTGACCGAGCGCGGCCTGCCCGTTAAGCCCGCCGTGCGCGGGCTGTGCGAGCTATTAGGGCTAGACCCGCTTAACTTTGCCAATGAGGGCAAGCTGGTGATCGGCGTGGAACGCGCGGCGGCGGAAGCCGTACTTGCACAGCTGCGCGCACATCCTTTAGGGAAAGACGCGGCCATCATCGGCGACGTGGTTGAGCGCAAAGGGGTGCGCCTGACCGGGCTTTACGGCGTGAAGCGCACGCTGGATCTGCCGCACGCTGAACCGTTACCCCGAATTTGCTAGACCGCGCCAAAAGCGGTCAGCGCTGAATTTCTCTTTTTGCCAGTTTCTATTGGAAAGCAACAATGCCGTATACACCGATGAGCGATCTTGGACAGCAGGGCCTGTTTGACATCACGCGCACACTTTTACAACAGCCCGATCTCGGCGCGCTGAGCGATGCCCTGACGCGGCTGGTCAGGCAATCAGCGCTGGCGGACAGCGCCGCCATTGTGCTCTGGCATAGCGCAACCCACCGCGCGAGCTATTTCTCAACGCGTGATAACGGCAAAATCTTCGAATATGAAGATGAAACGTTTCTGGCCCACGGTCCGGTGCGGCGTATTCTCTCCCGCCCGGAAGCGCTGCACTGCAATTTTGACCAGTTTCGCCAGGCCTGGCCGAAGCTGGCAGAGAGCAATCTTTACCACCCGTTCGGCCACTACAGCATGCTGCCGCTGGCGGTGGAAGGGCAAATTTTTGGCGGCTGCGAGTTTATCCGCGATACCGACCAGCCCTGGAGCGAGGCGGAGTACGAACGCCTGCACACCTTTACCCAGATTGTGGCCGTTGTCGCGGAGCAGATCCAAAGCCGCGTCACCAATAACGTGGATTACGACCTGCTGAGCCGCGAGCGCGATAACTTCCGCATTCTGGTTGCCATCACCAACGCCGTGCTCTCCCGCCTGGACATGGATGAGTTGGTCAGCGAAGTGTCAAAAGAGATCCATCACTATTTTAAAATCGATGCCATCAGCATTGCGCTACGCGGCAACCGGAAAGGCAAGCTGAACATCTACTCCACCCACTACCTTGATGAAGCCAACCCGGCGCACGAGCAGAGCGAAGTGGACGAAGCGGGAACGCTGTCCGAGCGGGTATTTAAAAGCAAAGAGATCCTGCTGCTCAATCTCAATGAACAGGATCCGGTAGCCCCCTACGAGCGGATGTTGTTCAACACCTGGGGCAACAAGATCCAGACCCTGTGCCTGCTGCCGCTGATGTCCGGCAACACCATGCTCGGCGTGCTTAAACTGGCGCAGTGCGATGAGGCCGTATTTACCACCGCCAACCTGAAGCTGCTGCGCCAGATCGCCGAGCGTATCTCCATTGCGCTGGATAACGCCCTCGCCTATCAGGAGATCCACCGCCTGAAGGAGAGGCTGGTGGACGAAAACCTGGCGCTGACCGAGCAGCTCAACAACGTGGACAGCGAGTTTGGCGAAATCATCGGACGCAGCGATGCCATGTACAGCGTCCTTAAGCAGGTGGAAATGGTGGCGCAGAGCGACAGCACGGTGCTGATCCTCGGTGAAACCGGTACCGGGAAAGAGCTGATTGCCCGGGCGATCCACAACCTGAGCAACCGCAATAGCCGCCGGATGGTGAAGATGAACTGCGCGGCGATGCCTGCGGGCTTACTGGAAAGCGACCTGTTCGGCCACGAGCGTGGCGCCTTTACCGGCGCCAGCAGCCAGCGGCTGGGCCGTTTTGAACTGGCGGATAAAAGCTCGTTGTTCCTCGACGAAGTGGGCGATATGCCGCTGGAGCTTCAGCCCAAGCTGCTGCGCGTTTTGCAGGAGCAGGAGTTCGAGCGCCTCGGCAGCAACAAGCTGATCCAGACCGACGTGCGTCTGATTGCCGCCACCAATCGCGATCTGAAAAAAATGGTCGCCGACCGCGAGTTTCGCAGCGATCTTTACTATCGCCTGAACGTCTTCCCGATCTGCCTGCCGCCGCTGCGCGAGCGCCCGGAAGATATTCCGCTGCTGGTAAAAGCCTTTACCGCGAAGATTGCCCGCCGGATGGGGCGAAATATCGACAGTATTCCTGCCGAAACGCTACGCACACTCTCGGCGATGGAGTGGCCGGGGAACGTGCGCGAGCTGGAAAACGTCATTGAGCGCGCGGTCCTGCTGACCCGCGGGAACGTGCTCCAGCTCTCCCTGCCAGAGGTTACTCTCTCTGAAACGACCGTGACCGCAACCGAGCTTGCGAAAGAGGGAGAAGATGAATATCAGCTCATTATGCGAGTGCTGAAGGAGACCAACGGCGTGGTAGCCGGACCGAAAGGTGCGGCGCAACGGCTGGGGCTGAAGCGTACCACCCTGCTCTCGCGCATGAAGCGTCTGGGAATCGATAAAGAGAGCCTGAATTAACCCGTCATTCCGGCGACGTCGCCCTGCGCGTAATTTGTCGCCCACTGCGGCGCGGAGCCGGTTATTTTTTGGGCCGATACTTTTCGGGTAATTCCGGAACCGGACGGCGATCGTCGATCAGATGACGGATGGTCAGAATCGGATGGCGCCATAACATACGTGGCCCTGCCCAGCGCATCACCTGCTTCATCTCTTCCCGTCGGGCGGGCTGATAACAGTGCACAGGGCACTGTTTGCAGGCAGGTTTTTCCTCACCAAACACGCATTTATCCAGCCGCTTATCGGCATAAGCCTTGAGCGCCGAATAGTGCCCCTCTTCTTTTATGGCGTGCGGACACCTGTTTTCGTACAGGGCGATCATTCTGGCGATCGTCTTTTTTTCTCGTGAAATACGTTTACCGGACATAACGTCGTCCTCAACAATAAAGTGCATTTATAATACCCTTTTATCCGCACATTTTCAGTCATTGCATTCCATTTTCTGAAGCGCCCTTCCAGAATTACCCCGCCCCCCGCTGCGTTTTACTGGTATTTTATACAGGCATAAATAACCACCTTTGACCGCATTCACCGGAGAGCTTATGCAAGAGATCGCGATCGCCAAACCCTATCGTCACTTGAAAGTGGGTTACTTCAGAAAACGTCATGAAGACCGTAAAACGAAAATTCCAAAACGCTACAGCGTACACGCAGCGCTGAGCCTGAAAGGCGACTGGCTTGAGCAAGCGGGATTTACCACCAACTCGCAGGTTCGGGTGGGCGTCGAGCACGGGAAAATCATCATTGAATTAATGGTGGAAGATGCCTCGTAAAGTCGTGACTTTTTTCTGCGCCGCACCTTTTTTTCATGCGACAATAGAAGGAACAATCGGCCATTGAGCCGCTCAAAGCGTAATATTTTCAAAGAAATGGATATCATAACTCCATGAGCACAATCGACAATTTCGACGCGCATACGCCAATGATGCAGCAGTACCTGAAGCTGAAGGCACAGCATCCGGAAATTTTGCTGTTTTACCGTATGGGCGATTTTTACGAGCTTTTTTATGACGATGCGAAACGTGCGTCTCAGCTGCTCGACATTTCCCTGACGAAACGTGGCGCGTCGGCAGGCGAGCCCATCCCGATGGCAGGTATCCCGCATCACGCGGTTGAAAACTATCTGGCGAAGCTGGTGAACCAGGGTGAGTCTGTCGCTATCTGCGAACAAATTGGCGACCCGGCCACGTCGAAAGGCCCCGTTGAGCGCAAGGTCGTACGCATCGTGACGCCGGGAACCATCAGCGATGAGGCCCTGCTTCAGGAGCGCCAGGATAACCTGCTGGCGGCGATCTGGCAGGACGGTAAAGGGTTTGGCTACGCCACGCTGGATATCAGCTCCGGTCGTTTTCGCCTGAGTGAACCGGCTGACCGTGAAACCATGGCGGCTGAACTACAGCGCACCAATCCGGCAGAACTGCTTTATGCAGAGGATTTCGCCGAGACGGCGCTGATTGAAGGTCGCCGCGGCCTGCGTCGTCGTCCACTGTGGGAGTTCGAAATTGATACCGCGCGCCAGCAGCTGAACCTGCAATTTGGCACGCGAGATTTGATTGGCTTTGGCGTAGAAAACGCCCCGCGCGGGCTGTGTGCCGCAGGCTGCCTGTTGCAGTACGTTAAGGATACGCAGCGTACCGCCCTGCCCCATATCCGTTCCATTACCATGGAGCGTCAGCAGGACAGCATCATCATGGATGCCGCCACGCGCCGCAACCTGGAGATCACTCAGAACCTCGCTGGCGGCATGGAAAATACGCTGGCGTCGGTTCTCGACAGCACGGTTACCCCCATGGGCAGCCGTATGCTCAAACGCTGGCTGCATATGCCGATCCGCAATACCGACACGCTGATCGGTCGCCAGCAAACCATTGCCGCATTGCAGGATCGTTACACCGACTTGCAGCCGGTGCTGCGTCAGGTGGGTGATCTTGAGCGTATCCTGGCGCGCCTGGCACTGCGCACCGCGCGTCCACGCGATCTTGCCCGTATGCGTCACGCGTTCCAGCAGTTGCCGGAACTGCGTGCTCAGCTGGGAGAGATCGACAGCGCGCCAGTGCAGAAGCTGCGCGAAACCATGGGCGAATTTACCGAGCTTCGCGAACTGCTGGAACGCGCCATCATTGATGCGCCGCCTGTTCTGGTGCGGGATGGCGGGGTTATTGCTCCAGGTTATAACGAAGAGCTGGACGAATGGCGTGCGCTGGCCGATGGCGCGACGGATTATCTGGATAAGCTGGAAATCCGCGAGCGTGAACGTCTGGGGCTCGACACCCTGAAAGTCGGCTACAACGCGGTACACGGTTACTATATCCAGATCAGCCGTGGGCAGAGCCACCTGGCACCTATTCACTACGTTCGCCGCCAGACGCTGAAAAATGCCGAGCGCTACATTATTCCCGAGCTGAAAGAGTACGAAGACAAAGTGCTCACGTCGAAAGGTAAAGCGCTGGCGCTGGAGAAACAGCTGTATGACGAGCTGTTCGACATCCTGATGCCGCACCTGGCTGACCTGCAACTGAGCGCCGCTGCGCTGGCCGAGCTGGATGTCCTGGTAAACCTGGCCGAGCGCGCCGATACGCTGAATTACACCTGTCCGACCTTTACTGACAAACCCGGCATTCGCATTACCGAAGGCCGCCACCCGGTGGTTGAGCAGGTGCTGAACGAACCGTTTATTGCCAACCCGTTGAACCTGTCACCGCAGCGAAGAATGCTGATCATTACCGGCCCCAACATGGGCGGTAAAAGCACCTATATGCGCCAGACAGCCCTTATCGCGCTGCTCGCCTACATCGGCAGCTACGTTCCGGCGCAGAAGGTTGAGATTGGCCCTATCGACCGTATCTTCACCCGTGTGGGTGCGGCGGACGATCTGGCGAGCGGTCGCTCTACCTTTATGGTCGAGATGACCGAAACCGCCAACATTCTGCATAACGCGACAGAGAACAGTCTGGTGTTGATGGACGAAGTAGGACGCGGTACCTCCACCTATGACGGCCTGTCCCTGGCCTGGGCGTGCGCGGAAAGTCTGGCAAATAAAATCAAGGCGCTGACGCTGTTCGCAACGCACTATTTCGAACTGACACAGCTGCCAGAGAAAATGGAAGGCGTGTCTAACGTCCACCTTGATGCGCTTGAGCACGGCGACACCATCGCCTTTATGCACACGGTGCAGGACGGCGCGGCAAGCAAGAGTTATGGCCTGGCCGTCGCGGCGCTGGCGGGCGTGCCAAAAGAGGTGATCAAGCGCGCGCGTCAGAAACTGCGTGAGCTGGAAAGTTTGTCACCGAATGCGGCGGCGACGCAGATAGATGGTACGCAGATGTCACTGCTGGCGGTCCCGGAAGAGACCTCTCCGGCCGTGGAAGCGCTGGAAAATCTCGACCCGGATTCCCTGACGCCGCGACAGGCGCTGGAGTGGATTTATCAGTTGAAGAGTCTGGTTTAGTTCTCTGCGGTCTTTTTTGCCGGGTGGCGGCTTCGCCTTACCCGGCCTACAAAACCCGTAGGCCCGGTAAGCGTAGCGCCACCGGGCAAAGGACCGCACAATATTATCGCCCGGTAAGCGCAGCCGCCACCGGGCTTTTTTTACAGCAGCGGCGGGATCGTCGGCACCTGCGGCGCCTCATCAATATCCTTCTGCGTCATGCGGAACGCTTCCGGGTAATGCTCGCGGCTGGTACGGCGCAGCGGTTCGGTATCGCGCCAGGTATACAGACAGTGCTGACACTGGTATACCGTCCAGACACCTTTCACCGGTGATGTTGCCATCACTTCAATATGTTCATCGGCACAACGTGGACAAATCATTTTTTCCTCCTTATTGACGTGCCGCCAGCATCGCGGTCAGTTTTTCGGCCCAGGCTTTGGTTTCAGGGAGATCCTGTACCGGCTGGCTGTAGTGACCACGGTTGTCCGGGGCAACAGGGGTGGTGGCATCAATGATCAGCTTGTCAGTGATCCCCGCCGGGCTGGAGCCGGGGTCAAGCTCAAGCACAGACATATTCGGTAGCTGTACCAGATCGCCTGCCGGATTGACCTTCGATGACAGCGCCCACATCACCTGCGGCAGGTTAAACGGATCGACATCTTCATCCACCATAATCACCATCTTCACGTAACCCAGACCGTGTGGCGTAGTCATGGCGCGGAGCCCGACCGCACGGGCAAAACCGCCGTAACGCTTTTTAGTGGAGATAATCGCCAGCAGACCGTGGGTGTACATGGCGTTTACCGCCTGCACTTCCGGGAATTCCGCCTTCAGCTGCTGATAGAGCGGTACGCAGGTGGCGGGCCCCATCAGATAATCAATCTCGGTCCACGGCATGCCCAGGTAGAGAGATTCGAAAATCGGTTTAGTGCGGTAAGAAACTTTGTCGATACGCACAACCGTCATGTTGCGCCCGCCGGAGTAGTGACCGGTAAACTCACCGAAGGGCCCTTCAATTTCACGTTTCCGGCCTTCAATCACCCCTTCCAGGATCACTTCCGACCCCCACGGCACATCGAAACCGGTCAGCGGAGCCGTCGCAATCGGATACGGGCTTTCACGTAGCGCACCGGCCATCTCATACTCGGATTGATCGTATTTCAGCGGCGTGGCGCCCATCAGGGTGATGATCGGATCGTTACCCAGCGTAATGGCAATTGGCAGGTCTTCGCCGCGCTCTTCTGCCTTATGCAGATGCAACGCAATATCGTGCATCGGCACCGGTTGCAGGCCGAGCTTACGCTTGCCCTTCACTTCCATACGATAGATCCCGACGTTCTGCTTGCCGAAGTGATCGGGGTCGAGCGGATCGCGGGAGACAACGCATGCTTTATCGAGATAAAAGCCCCCGTCACCGTCGTTCAGGCGGAACAGCGGCAGAATGTCGAACAGGTTAATGTCTTCCCCGTCCACCGTGTTCTGCGCCCAGGCCGGGTTTGCACGACGCTCTGGCGCGACGGGAAATTTGTCCCAGCGACGAATAAACTCGTCGATCTGTTTTTTCACCGGTGTATTCGCCGGCAGCCCCATCGAAATAGCGTGGTTTTGCCACGAGCCGATAGTGTTCATCACCACACGAGCATCGGTGAAACCGCGAATATTATCGAACCACAGCGCAGGCGCGCCATCGCCAATGCGCCCGGTAGCGTTGGCGGCCGCCGCTAAATCCGGCTCAGCGTTTACCTCTTCCTCAATTTTCAGCAGCTGCCCTTGCTCATCGAGCGCCTGCAAGAAGCTTCTCAAATCATCAAATGCCATCTTTATTCTCCTGTGAAAAATGTTTCGCTGCCTGCAAACCTTCCCAGCGCCGGGCTTTTTTATGCTCCAGACCAAACTGGTCGAGAACGCGGGTCACGATATGCTGGGTAATGTCATCGGCGGTTTGCGGGTGGTTGTAGTACGCAGGCATAGGCGGCACCATCGCCACGCCCATGCGGGAAAGGGCAAGCATGTTCTCGAGATGGATGGTGCTGAGCGGCGTCTCACGGGGAACCAGCACCAGCTTGCGTCCCTCTTTCAGCACCACGTCTGCCGCACGCCCTACCAGCCCTTCGGCGTAGCCCGCGCGGATACCCGCCAGCGTTTTCATGCTGCACGGGATGACGATCATGCCGTCGGTGCGAAACGAGCCGGAGGAGATGGTGGCAGCCTGATCGGCCGGGCTATGGACGACATCCGCCAGGGCAGCAACGTCATGCGCAGTGAAGGGCGTTTCCAGCTCAATCGTGGTTTTTGCCCACTTCGACATCACCAGATGCGTTTCCACCTCCGGCATTTCCCGCAGCGCCTGCAACAACGCCACGCCTAATGGCGCACCCGTTGCGCCCGTCATTCCCACAATCAATCTCATTCAGCACCTCAATTAGTTTGTTCGTATACGAACATATTAATTAAACTACGCCTTGATCCTGCTGCTGACAAGATTGTTCGCATACGATCACACTAATCGCTAAAAAACTCTCGCGTTAAAATTCAGCCCGAGAGCGGCTATCATAGAGGGAGTATTTTTCCGTCGGAGTGTCCATGGAGTTAAGACAAGAAGCTTTCCACCTGCTACGTCAGCTTTTTCAACAGCATACCGCCCAGTGGCAGCACGCATTGCCCGAACTGACAAAGCCACAGTATGCGGTGATGCGGTCAATTGCTGAAAATCCTGGCATTGAGCAGGTTGCCCTGACTGAAGTCGCGGTGAGCACCAAAGCGACGCTGGCAGAAATGCTGAGCCGCATGGAAGCACGCGGCCTGGTCAGGCGCGAGCACGATCCGGCGGACAAGCGCCGTCGGTTTGTCTTTCTGACGGCCGAAGGTGAGGCCCTGCTTGAGAGCAGTAAACCGATTGGAAATGAGGTGGATGAGGCGTTTTTAGGGCGCCTTAACGGCGCGGAACGAGAGCAATTTTCAGCGCTCATTAAAAAGATGATGCAGGATTAAGTAACCCTGACGCGCATAAAATCAATAAATGTTCGCACTTTCGCGGGCACATGCCGGGCATCAGGATAAACGGCATAGATGCCCTGCTGAGCGAACGTGTACGCCGGTAACAGCGAGACCAGTTCCCCTGCATCCAGTGCGTTTCGCACCAGCCACTCCGGCAGCAGCGCCACTCCACATCCCGCGAGGACAAAAGCCATCAGCGCCTGGGCGCTGTCTGCATACAGGCGCGGCGCTTTCTTGATCTCAAAGGAAACCGGATGCCGATCAACGCCTCTCACCTGCCAGCGCAGCGGCGAGGTTAAACGCTCGTGAATGATCCAGTCCGCTTCCGCCAGCTGCTCCAGCGAGTTAACCGGATGGTTTGCCAGCCAGCCTGGCGTTGCCACGGGCAGGATGGTGAAGGAGGTCATCAACGCGGCGTGGTAGCGCGAATCTGCAAGCGTGCCGAGCCGGATAGCGACATCGAAGCGCTCGGCGATAAGATCGGCATGCAAAGAGGACGAGACATGCCGCACGCGAAGGTCCGGGTGCAGCTGGCTAAATTCAGCCAGCAAAGGCACCACCACCTGCGAGCCATATTCGGGCGTGGTGGTGATCCGCAGTTCTCCCGTCAGCCCGGCGTGGTTGGCGCGAACATCATCCTGCAATCGCTCTGCATCCCGTAACAGCATCACGCTTCGTTGATGAAAGAGCTTCCCCGCCTCGGTCAGCGTCAGGCGTCGGGTGGTTCGCAGCAACAGGGTGACGCCAGCTCCTCTTCAAGCTGACGAATATGAAAGCTGACCACCGCTTTTGTCAGCCCCATCGCCTCCGCTGCGGCGGTGAAACTGCCGGTGTCCGCTACGGCGATAAACATCGCCGTACGCTGTAAATTAAGCATCGCTTGCCTGGTTAACTGTCAAAATAATGTTGACAGTATATCGTGCTTTGTCGCGTTTATCCGTAACGCGCGGGCCGATACGATACGCCACCTCACCGGAGGAACTTCCATGACGTATCGCAGCAAAATCGCCGTCGTCTTTCTGCTCGGCTTTTTCCTTGATTTGATAAACATGTTTATTGCCAGTATCGCCTTTCCGGCGATGGCTCGTGCTTTCAATACCACACCTTCCGCGCTTGCCTGGGTAAGTAACGGATACATTGCCGGGCTGACGCTAGTCATCCCTTTCAGCAGTATCCTGACGCGCCGCGTCGGGCCGAAGCGCGTTATCCTGCTCTCACTGCTTCTCTTTAGCGCGGCCTCCGTTGCGGCGGGTCTCTCATCTTCGCTGGAAAGTCTGATTGCCTGGCGAGTCGTACAGGGCGCCGGAGGGGGGTTACTGATCCCGGTTGGTCAGGCGCTGAGCTTCATGCAGGATTATGTCGCGCCGCTGGCCGCCTGGCACGGGATGTTTGTTTTTGCCGCAGTCATCACCCTACTGCCCGTACTGTACGTCTACCGTCTTAACAACACGCAGTTACTTGCGCAACTGCAACAGGAGCAACCATGACCCATTTCGAACAAGAGATCCTCGACATTCACGTCGCCCTTGAAAACTGGTTAGGTGCAGGCGAAGGCGATCGGGACGCCCTGCTCGCCCGTTTCCGTCCGGATTTTCTGATGGTTCCACCGAGTGGCAACCCTTTAGATCATCACGCGCTTGCCCAATTTTTATATGCGCAGCGGGGAACCCGACCGGGGCTCAGGATCGACATTGATGCGTTAACAACGCTTCAGACATGGGACAACGGCGCAGTGCTCCATTACCGGGAGACGCAAACCCGGCCAGGCCAGCCCGTCAACGTGCGCTGGTCAACCGCAGTGCTTAATCAGGAAGGGGATAACATCACCTGGCGTTTGCTGCACGAAACGGCGCAGCCGTAAGGCATAAAAAAGGCCCGTCTCACGACGGGCCTTTTCTGACGAATGGTTGCTTACTCGCGGAACAGCGCTTCGATATTCAGACCTTGCCCTTGCAGGATTTCACGCAGGCGACGTAGTCCTTCAACCTGAATCTGACGAACACGTTCACGGGTCAGGCCAATCTCACGACCGACGTCTTCCAGTGTCGCAGCTTCATACCCCAGTAAACCGAAACGACGTGCCAGCACTTCACGCTGTTTGGCGTTCAGTTCGAACAGCCATTTGACGATGCTCTGTTTCATGTCATCGTCCTGCGTGGTGTCTTCCGGGCCGTTGTCTTTTTCATCGGCCAGGATGTCCAGCAGCGCTTTTTCGGAGTCGCCACCCAGCGGGGTGTCAACCGAGGTAATGCGCTCGTTGAGACGCAGCATACGGCTTACGTCATCAACCGGTTTGTCAAGTTGCTCTGCAATCTCTTCCGCACTTGGCTCGTGGTCCAGTTTATGGGACAACTCGCGCGCGGTACGCAGATAAACATTCAACTCTTTGACGATGTGGATCGGCAGTCGAATCGTACGGGTCTGGTTCATAATAGCCCGTTCGATGGTCTGACGAATCCACCAGGTCGCGTAGGTTGAGAAACGGAACCCGCGTTCCGGGTCAAACTTCTCAACTGCGCGGATGAGACCTAAGTTGCCCTCTTCAATCAGATCCAGCAGAGCCAGACCACGATTGCCGTAACGGCGGGCAATTTTCACGACCAGTCGCAGGTTACTTTCGATCATGCGACGACGCGAGGCAACATCACCACGCAAAGCACGACGTGCGAAATAGACTTCTTCTTCGGCCGTTAGCAGTGGGGAGTAACCAATCTCCCCAAGGTAAAGCTGAGTCGCGTCCAGCACACGCTGTGTGGCACCCTGCGATAACAGCTCTTCTTCAGCCAAATCGTTATCACTGGGTTCCTCTTCTACTAAGGCTTTTTCGTCAAAAGCCTCTGCTCCGTTCTCATCAAATTCCGCGTCTTCATTTAAATCATGAACTTTCAGCGTATTCTGACTCATAAGGTGGCTCCTACCCGTGATCCCTGGACGAGACACCCTGGCTGGCATGTCCCATCAATTTATCGCTGCGGTAAATATTGCAGCGGGTTTACGGATTTCCCCTTGTAACGAATTTCAAAATGCAAGCGTGTAGAACTGGTTCCGGTGCTACCCATGGTAGCGATTTTTTGCCCCGCCTTAACTTCTTGTTGTTCCCGGACCAGCATAGTGTCGTTATGGGCGTAGGCACTCAGGTAATCATCATTATGTTTGATGATAATAAGATTACCGTAACCGCGCAGTGCGTTACCGGCATAGACAACGCGCCCGTCTGCGGTCGCGATGATTGCCTGTCCTTTACTGCCTGCGATATCGATCCCTTTGTTGCCCCCCTCAGAGGTAGCGAAGTTCTCGATAATCTTGCCGTCAGTTGGCCAGCGCCAGGTGGTGATTGACGAGCTGGCATTCTGACTGCTTGCAGTCGGTACAGTAGAGCTAACCACAGGTGCCGTAGTCGGTGCTGTGACAACAGTCGCAGTACCTTTATTATTCGGCAACATTTTGTTAGCACTCTGATCACCTGAATCCTCAGAATACGTAATTACAGGTTGTGAAGCAACCACCGTGGTGGATTTTTGTGCAGGCTTAACGCTGTTATTTTGAGCCGTCACATCGGCCGCTGAAACCGTGTTGCCAGGCGTCAGTGGGGTACCCGTTGCATTGCCTACCTGGAGCGTTTGCCCGACTTCCAGACCATACGGGGCCTGGACGTTGTTTCGCTGTGCCAGATCGCGGAAATCGTTCCCGGTGATCCAGGCAATATAGAACAGCGTATCGCCGCGCTTCACGGTATAGGTGCTGCCGCCGGTATAGCTACCTTTCGGAATGTTCCCATACTTACGGTTATACACTATGCGGCCATTTTCGGTCTGAACAGGCTGATCTACTGGCTGAATCTGCGAAGGCTGCGTAACTGGACGCTGAACCGGCTGGATCTGCGGAGTTTGCTGCGCCGTGGACGTGCCCATTTTAGGCGGAGGGGTAATCAACATTCCGCTGGACGTGTTACCCGAGCCGCTGGTTCCATTGACGGAACTGACGGGCGCAGGTGCATTGTCAGAACTTGTACAGCCTGCCAGCCAGAGCGAAACCAGTGATAATGCCGCAACACGGCTGATGGTGAATTTTGGGCTTCCCGCGCTCATTTATCCCCCAGGAATGTGTTAACTACCAGTGACTTAAAAATAACCGTGATGGCACGAACCTATCGCGCCACACCATACGCTGAATTTGCCTCAATAACCCTGGAAAAATCCGAGTCTCAGGCCAGCTCGCCCTTAACCAGGGGCACAAAGCGCACGGCTTCCACGGTATCGATAATAAACTCGCCGCCGCGTCGACGAACGCGCTTTAAAAGCTGCTGCTCATCGCCGACGGGCAAAACTAGAATGCCGCCCTCGTCCAGCTGCGAGAGAAGTGCAGCGGGAATTTCAGGTGGCGCGGCCGTGACTATTATGGCGTCAAACGGGGCGCGAGCCTGCCAACCCTGCCATCCATCGCCGTGGCGTGTCGATACATTATGTAAATCAAGCTGTTTCAGGCGACGGCGCGCCTGCCACTGCAAGCCTTTAATCCGTTCCACGGAACAGACATGGTGCACAAGGTGGGCCAGGATCGCGGTCTGATACCCTGAACCGGTGCCAATTTCCAGCACCCGAGAGTCTGGCGTTAACTCCAGAAGCTCCGTCATACGCGCCACCATGTAAGGCTGCGAAATCGTCTGGCCTTGCCCGATGGGCAGCGCCACGTTTTCCCACGCTTTGTGTTCAAACGCCTCATCTACAAACTTCTCACGGGGAACCTGGGCAAGCGCATCCAGCACCTGCTCGTTGGCAATCCCCTGTGCGCGTAATTGTTCCAGAAGAGTTTGTACACGTTTACTTACCATTGCGCGTTCACTCCGACCCGATCTAACCAGTCCGACACCACATCATGCGCGCTATAAGCGGTTAAATCTACGTGCAACGGCGTAACGGAAACGTAACCCTCATCCACCGCAGCGAAGTCGGTGTCTGGCCCGGCATCGCATTTATCTCCCGGCGGGCCGATCCAGTACAGGGTATTGCCGCGCGGATCCTGCTGGGGAATAACCTGATCGGCCGGATGGCGACTGCCGCAGCGCGTCACGCGGATCCCTTTGATCTCGTCCAGCGGGAGATCCGGCACGTTAATATTGAGGATACGTCCGGTACGCAGCGGCTCGCGGCCAAGCGCACGGAGAATAGAGCAGGTTACCGTGGCGGCAGTGTCATAGTGGGTGTGGCCGTTTAACGAGACCGCCAGCGCCGGGAACCCCAGGTGACGCCCCTCCATCGCCGCGGCCACGGTGCCGGAGTAAATCACATCATCGCCAAGATTCGGCCCGGCATTGATGCCGGAGACCACAACATCCGGCCGCGGGCGCATCAGCGCATTTACGCCCAGAAACACGCAGTCGGTCGGCGTCCCCATCTGGACGGCAATATCGCCATTCTCAAAGGTAAAGGTGCGAAGTGAAGACTCCAGCGTCAATGAGTTAGACGCGCCACTGCGGTTACGATCGGGAGCCACGACCTGCACATCCGCAAATTCGCGGAGGTGTTTCGCCAGCGTCTGAATACCTGGCGCATGGATCCCGTCATCGTTACTCAGCAATATTCGCATAATCACCCGACGTGTTGATAAGTTCCCTGACAACACTGGTGGCAAAGCTACCTGCCGGCAGCCAGAAGCGTAACTCGACGGTTACGTCATCCCACCAGTTCCAGCTCAGCTGTTGCGGGTAGAGGAGCATCGCACGGCGCGCCGCCTCGACTTTTTCCCGCACCAGCAATGATTGTAATTCTGGCGCATCCGCCACCGCTGACTGCTCAGCGGCCAGCGCCTCGCCCTGAGTTCCCCAGTCGCCTGAGCCCGGCAAGGCGGCGGTAATCATCAGCGCTTTAGCGTCCACGCGCGACTGGGCATCGGCCATCTCATCGGCCGTTGCCATAAACCAGCTTCCGCGTCCCGCTAATTGTAGCGCATCGCCGACAACAACTTGATTCGCGTCCGGTTTTTTCAGCCGTTCGCTCACAATCTGATTAAACAACGCACTGCGGGCTGCCGACAACCAAAAACTGCGTTTATTCCTGTCGCGCACCGGCGCGCTGCTTTGCGCCCAGCGCAGCGCGCCAAGCAGGTTGCTGCCACCAATGCCAAAGCGCTGTGCGCCAAAATAGTTTGGCACGCCGCGTTCGGTAATGGCCTTCAGGCGTTTTTCAACGTCATCGCGGTCGGTCACTTCACGCAGCACCAGCGTGAAATCGTTGCCTTTCAACGCTCCCGGACGCAATTTGCGTTTGTGGCGGGCATACTCCAGTACCTTACAGCCCTCAAGCTCAAATTTGCTTAAATCGGGCATGGCATTGCCGGGCACGCGGGCGCAAAGCCACTGTTCGGTCACGGCATGCTTATCTTTTTGACCGGCAAAGCTCACCTCGCGGGCGTGAATGTTGAGGTATTTTGCCAGCGCGTCCGCCACGAAGCGGGTGTTGCAGCCGTTTTTCAGAATGCGCACCAGGATGTGCTCGCCTTCGCCATCCGGCTCAAAACCCAGATCTTCCACTACCACGAAATCTTCAGGGTTGGCTTTCAGCAGACCCTTGCCCTGCGGTTTACCGTGCAGATACGTCAGGTTGTCGAAATCCGTCATTTGACCGCCTTCACCAGCAGCGCCACGGCTTCACAGGCAATGCCTTCGCCACGACCGGTAAAGCCCAGCTTCTCCGTGGTGGTCGCTTTGACGTTGACGTCGTCCATATGGCAGCCCAGATCTTCAGCGATAAACACGCGCATCTGAGGGATGTGCGGCAGCATCTTCGGTGCCTGAGCAATAATCGTCACATCAACGTTGCCGAGGGTGTAGCCTTTGGCCTGAATACGACGCCAGGCTTCGCGCAGCAGTTCGCGGCTGTCTGCGCCTTTAAAAGCAGGATCGGTGTCCGGGAACAGTTTGCCAATGTCGCCCAACGCGGCGGCACCCAGCAGCGCGTCGGTCAGCGCATGCAGCGCCACGTCGCCATCAGAATGCGCCAGCAAACCTTTTTCGTATGGAATACGCACGCCGCCAATGATAATTGGGCCAACGCCGCCAAAGGCGTGTACATCAAAACCGTGTCCAATACGCATTATGCCTTCTCCTGAGGGGTCGTACGGGTAAGATAAAATTCCGCGAGCTGTAAGTCTTCCGGGCGCGTCACTTTTATATTATCAGCGCGCCCTTCAACAAGCGTTGGGTGAAAACCGCAATACTCCAGCGCCGAGGCTTCGTCCGTAATGGTCGCACCTTCTTTAAGCGCACGCGTTAAGCAGTCGTGGAGTAATTCGCGGGGAAAAAATTGTGGCGTCAGCGCGTGCCAGAGATCGACGCGCTCGACGGTGTGGGCAATCGCCGGTTTACCCGGTTCGGCACGCTTCATGGTGTCACGCACCGGGGCGGCCAGAATGCCGCCCACGTTACTGGTTTCACTCAGGGCCAGCAGACGTGACAGATCGTCGTGATGCAGACAGGGACGCGCGGCATCGTGCACCAGCACCCACTGCGCGTTCCCGGCAGCCTGAATGCCCGCCAGAACAGAGTCGGCCCGCTCGGCGCCGCCGTCAACAACGGTAATCTGAGGATGATTTGCCAGCGGGAGCTGTGCAAAACGCGCATCGCCGGGGCTGATGGCAATAACCACGCGTTTCACCCGGGCATGCGCCAGCAGCGCTGCCACGGCGTGCTCGAGGATCGTTTTATCGCCAATTGAGAGGTACTGCTTAGGACATTCTGTCTGCATGCGCCGGCCAAAACCTGCGGCCGGCACCACGGCACAGACGTCCGAAAAAGTTGCTGCCATGTCGTAATCCTGGGCCTGATTATCGATTGTTTTGTGCGGAGCCCTGATTGCGTTTAGACGCATCCGGAACCAGGCGATAAAACGTTTCGCCCGGCTTAGTCATACTGAGTTCATTGCGTGCGCGTTCCTCAATCGCCTCCTGGCCGCCATTGAGGTCATCAATTTCAGCAAAAAGTTGATCGTTACGCGCTTTAAGTTTGGCGTTTGTCGCCTGCTGTGCCGCGACGTCATCGCTCACCCGGCTGTAGTCGTGCAGTCCGTTTTTGCCGAACCACAGCGAATATTGCAGCCAGACCAGCAAAGCCAGCAACAGCAGCGTTAGTTTACCCATCCTGCCCCCTGAAAAAACGGCATCATCATCCCATAACTTTCCGCTGGACTCTACTGCGGGGTTTTAATTATGCCGTAAGTTAGCCCATCAGCCATAAAAACAGCAGGCCAAAGATGACCACAACGGTGGCGATAGTGATGAACGTACTATACAGGAGCTTGCCGTTGAAAAGGGAGTGCAGCGCCACGCCCACAACCACCGCAACGGGCAACAGCGCCAGAAAGAAAGGCCAGGTATAGAGGAAAAAAAAGAGGGTGTTACCACCGTAGATCAAAAACGGGATACCCAGCGCCAGTAGCCACGACACGAAGCCGACTATCGCCCCAGGGAAGGACCAGGTCGTCTCGTCGTCGGTCGTTAACGGTTCCGACCCGGTGGTAATCATGTAGTTTTCACTGTTGCGCATAGCTAATCCTGTGACCGTGACTCATCGCTCGGGAAGACAGCTCCCGAACGATACCGTCTCAGGATCTGATAATATCGTCCCGTCTGAGCAGGTCTAATAATTGGCTTACTAAATTTGTTACCAATTGTTGGCCTTCCAGATGAATCTCAGGGGATTCAGGCGCTTCGTAAACCGAGTCAATGCCGGTGAAGTTTCGCAGCTCTCCCGCGCGGGCTTTTTTGTACAGCCCTTTTGGATCGCGCGCTTCGCAGATTGCCAGCGGGGTATCCACAAACACTTCAATAAAGCGATTCTGCCCAACGCGCTCACGCACCATCTGACGTTCGGCGCGGTGCGGTGAGATAAACGCCGTTAGCACCACCAGCCCGGCATCCGCCATCAGGCTGGCGACTTCCCCTACCCGACGAATGTTCTCTTTACGGTCTTCATCGCTGAACCCTAAATCGCTGCACAGGCCGTGACGCACGTTGTCGCCGTCCAGCAGGTAGGTGCTCACCCCCTGCTGATGCAGCGCCTCTTCCAGTGCGCCTGCCACCGTGGATTTACCGGAGCCAGACAGCCCGGTAAACCACAGCACAACCCCACGGTGACCGTGGAGCTGTTCGCGCTGGGCGACGGTGACCGGATGAGGATGCCAGACGACGTTCTCATCATGGGCGGCCATCACTTGCCTCCCAGCAGATCGCGTGCGCCCCAGTGCGGGAAGTGCTTACGCACCAGCGCGTTCAGTTCCAGCTCGAAGGCGCTGAACTCAGACGTCACGCTCGCCTGTGCGTCAGGCTCGCGGACCATGCCGGCACCGACGGTGACGTTGGTCAGGCGGTCAATGAAGATCAGCCCGCCCGTCACCGGATTCTGCTGATACGGATCCAGCACCAGCGGCTCGTCGAAGGTCATATCCACCAGACCGATGCCGTTCAGCGGCAGCTCGCTCACGTCACGGTGGGTCAGGTTGTTGATGTCCACCTGGAACTGAATGCCGTCCACGCGGGCGCGGGTTTTCTTGCCGGCGATTTTAATGTCATAGCTCTGGCCTGCGGTCAGCGGCTGTTCGGCCATCCACACTACATCCACGGATGCGCCCTGCACCGCCGCCAGCGTTTCCTGCGCGTCGACCAGCAGGTCGCCGCGGCTGATATCAATTTCGTCTTTCAGTACCAGGGTTACCGCTTCACCTGCCCCGGCTTCGTCCAGATCGCCATCAAAGGTGACGATACGGGCGATGGTCGATTCCACGCCGGATGGCAGCACCTTGACGCGCTGACCCACCTTCACGGAGCCTGAAGCGAGAGTACCGGAGAAGCCGCGGAAATCGAGGTTCGGACGGTTCACGTACTGCACCGGGAAGCGCATCGGCTGGGTATCGACCACGCGCTGAATTTCAACGGTTTCCAGCACTTCCAGCAGCGTCGGGCCGCTGTACCACGGCATGTTCGCGCTCTGAGAGGCGACGTTATCCCCTTCCAGCGCCGACAGCGGCACAAAGCGAATATCGAGGTTGCCCGGCAGCTGTTCAGCAAAGGTCAGGTAGCTCTGGCGGATCTCGTCGAAACGCGCTTCGCTGTAGTCCACCAGATCCATTTTGTTCACTGCCACCACCAGGTGTTTGATCCCCAGCAGCGTAGAGATAAAGCTGTGACGACGTGTCTGATCCAGCACGCCTTTACGGGCGTCGATCAGCAGGATCGCCAGGTCACAGGTGGACGCGCCGGTCGCCATGTTACGGGTGTACTGCTCGTGCCCCGGGGTGTCGGCGATAATAAATTTGCGCTTTTCGGTAGAGAAGTAGCGATAGGCGACGTCAATGGTAATGCCCTGCTCGCGCTCCGCCTGCAAGCCGTCCACCAGCAGCGCCAGATCGAGTTTTTCGCCCTGGGTGCCGTGGCGTTTGCTGTCGTTGTGCAGGGAAGAGAGCTGATCTTCGTAGATCTGGCGCGTGTCGTGCAGCAGACGACCAATCAGGGTACTTTTCCCGTCATCCACGCTGCCGCAGGTCAGGAAACGCAGCAGGCTTTTGTACTGTTGGGCGTGCAGATAAGCTTCTACGCCGCCTTCATCGGCAATTTGTTGGGCAATAGTCGTATTCATGGCGGCTCCTTAGAAATAACCCTGACGTTTCTTCAGCTCCATGGAGCCTGCCTGGTCGCGGTCAATCACGCGGCCCTGTCGCTCACTGGTGGTCGACACCAGCATCTCCTCTATGATCTCGGGCAGCGTCTGCGCACTGGATTCCACCGCGCCGGTCAACGGCCAGCAGCCGAGAGTACGGAAACGGACCATCTGTTTTTTGATCACTTCGCCCGGCTGTAAATCAATGCGATCGTCGTCGATCATCATCAGCATGCCGTCGCGCTCCAGCACCGGGCGCTCGGCCGCCAGATACAGCGGAACGATCTCAATATTTTCCAGATAGATGTACTGCCAGATATCCAGCTCGGTCCAGTTGGAGAGCGGGAAGACGCGAATGCTTTCGCCCTTGTTGATCTGGCCGTTGTAGTTGTGCCACAGCTCCGGACGCTGGTTTTTCGGGTCCCAGCGGTGGAAGCGGTCGCGGAAAGAGTAGATACGCTCTTTGGCGCGGGATTTCTCTTCGTCACGTCGCGCGCCGCCGAAGGCCGCATCAAAACCGTATTTATTCAGCGCCTGCTTCAGCCCTTCGGTTTTCATGATGTCGGTATGCTTGGCGCTGCCGTGCACGAACGGGTTGATGCCCATCGCCACCCCTTCCGGGTTTTTGTGCACCAGCAGCTCGCAGCCGTAGGCTTTGGCGGTACGGTCACGAAACTCGTACATCTCGCGGAATTTCCAGCCGGTATCCACGTGTAACAGCGGGAACGGCAGCGTACCCGGATAAAACGCTTTACGCGCCAGGTGCAGCATGACGCTGGAATCTTTACCGATGGAGTACATCATCACCGGGTTAGAAAACTCGGCGGCCACTTCGCGGATAATGTGGATACTTTCCGCTTCGAGCTGCCGCAGGTGAGTAAGTCGTTTTTGGTCCATAACCGTTCCTTAAGCCAAATTTATAACAGAAGCGCCAAAGCCTTCTGTGTCGGTTGTGTGTTGGAACCAGGCGAGCGTGCTGTGCAGCTGCACCACTTCTCCCACCACGATCAGGGCGGGCATTGGGGCGTCTTTCGCCAGGGTTGCAAGGTCTTGTAAGGTGCCGATGGCGACATGCTGATCGACGCGTGTCCCGCGGGAGATCACCGCTACCGGCGTCGTCGCATCGCGACCGTGCTGAATAAGCTGTTCGCTGATGTCAGCCGCTTTCATCGTGCCCATATAAATCGCCAGCGTTTGTCGGCTCTGGGCGAGATGCGACCAGTCAAACGGCGTGCTGTCGGCTTTATAGTGCCCGGTCACAAAGGTCACGCTCTGGGCGTAATCGCGATGGGTCAGCGGAATACCGGCGTAGGCCGTGACGGCAGACGCCGCCGTAATGCCGGGAACCACCTGGAACGGGACGCCCGCTTCGGCTGCCGCCTGCAACTCCTCGCCACCACGACCGAAGATAAACGGGTCGCCCCCTTTCAGGCGCACCACGGTCTTGCCCGCTTTCGCGGCGGCAATCAGCATCTGGTTGGTGTCGTGCTGGGGCACGGAGTGCTCGCCGGCACGTTTGCCGACGCAAATTTGCTCCGCGTCACGGCGGATCAGCTCGCGAATACCGTCGGTGACCAGGTGGTCATAGAACACGACATCCGCATCCTGAAGAACCTGGAGGCCGCGCAGCGTGAGCAGCCCGGCATCGCCCGGCCCGGCGCCCACCAGAATGATCTCTCCGCCCGTACTGCCGGGGTTATCCAGTTCGTCTTCGAGAATTTGTTGCGCTGCCGTCTCGTTACCGGCCTGCATCAGGCTGGCAAAGCGGCCGCGAAACACACGCTCCCAGAAGCGACGGCGTTCCGTCACGCTGGTCAGACGCGTTTTCAAATGGTTGCGCCAGTAGCTGGCCTTCTCCGCCATGCGTCCGAGGCTGGTCGGCAGCAGCGCTTCGATTTTTTCTCTCAGCACGCGCGCCAGCACCGGGGCGGTGCCGCCGGAGGAGATCGCTACCAGCAGCGGCGAGCGGTCGACAATCGACGGGAAGATAAATGAACATAACGGCTGGTCGTCTACCACGTTCACCAGACGGTGACGGGCCTGAGCTGCGTCGGAAATGCGGCGGTTGAGCGCCCGATCTTCGGTTGCCGCAATCACCAGCACCACGCTGTCGATCTGAGACTCTTCAAAATCCGCCTCTGCAACGATCTGCACCTGCGCCCCGGCGCGTTGCAGGAAGGCGATTTTGCGATCGGCAATTTCACCCGTCCCGACAACCAGTACCGGTCGGTCTTTTAAGGCAGCAAAAAGGGGGAGATAGTCCACAGACAACAACTCACTAACAACCACGAATAAAGGGACTATAGGGGGCGGCTTAGATCGAATGAAATTACGAATTGGAATGAGTAGTTACTCAATGGAATAACGCCGTGGAAAAGCAAATATCAAAAAGTGCTTAACACGCGAAATTTCGGGCATTTAGGAGCAATTCAAATTGTGTCTACCCGATCACAGTTTCATACTATGCGGGTTAAAATTTTGCTCTGTTTTTAAGGACTCACTATGTTTTCCGCAATGCGCCACCGATTCGTTGCCCTGGCGCTCGGCGTTTGCTTTATCCTTCCGGCTCAGGCAAAAAATCAATCTTACGGTGAAATAGCCAGTATGCAGGCGCGGCATATTGCGACGGTCTTTCCGGGCCGTATGACCGGAACCCCAGCCGAGATGCTCTCGGCAGACTATATCCGTCAGCAATTTGCGGATATGGGCTATGAGAGCGACATTCGCGCTTTCCATAGCCGCTACATCTATACCACACGCAATAAAACGCAGAACTGGCATAACGTAACCGGCAGCACGGTCATTGCGGCGCACGAAGGAAAGGCGGCTGAACAGATTATTATTATGGCGCACCTTGATACCTACACGCCGTTGAGCGACGCCGATGTCGATAATAACCTCGGCGGGCTGACGCTTCAGGGACTGGATGACAATGCGGCGGGTCTGGGCGTGATGCTTGAGCTGGCCGAACGCCTGAAGAATATTCCGACGAAATACAGCATTCGCTTTGTTGCGACCAGCGGCGAAGAAGAAGGAAAACTCGGCGCTGAGAATCTCCTTAAGCGCATGAGCGCTGAGGAGAAGAAAAATACGTTGCTGGTGATTAACCTCGATAATCTGATCGTGGGGGATAAGCTCTATTTTAATAGCGGACAGAGCACGCCGAGCAGCGTACGTAAACTCACCCGCGACCGCGCGCTGGCGCTTGCCCGCACGCATGGCGTCTATGCCGCGACAAATCCGGGCGGTAACCCGCAGTATCCTAAAGGCACAGGCTGCTGTAATGACGGTGAAGTGTTTGATAAGGCGGGCATTCCGGTGCTTTACGTCGAGGCGACGAACTGGGCGCTGGGCAAAAAAGATGGCTATCAGCAGCGCAGCAAATCGAAAGCCTTTCCGGACGGGACCAGCTGGCATGATGTGCGGCTGGATAATCAGCAGCACATTGATAAAGCGCTGCCGCAGCGGATTGAGCACCGCAGCCGGGATGTCGTGAAAGTGATGCTGCCGCTGGTGAAGGAGCTGGCGAAAGCGGGGAAAGCCTGATGTCGTTAAGCCCGGTGGCGGCTACGCCTTACCGGGCCTACGTTTCGTGCCGTTGTAGGCCCGGTAAGCGCAGCGCCACCGGGCGAAAAAACATTACCCTTCGTGCAGCCCGCACTCGCGCTTCAGCCCAAAGAATCGCGTCTCTTCTTCCGCCATTCCCGGTTCCCATTTACGCGTGGTATGGGTGTCGCCTACCGACAGGTAGCCTTGATCCCACAGCGGATGGTACTTCAGCCCGTGCTTTTGCAGATACTGGTACACCGTGCGGTTATCCCAGTCGATGATCGGCAGCACTTTGAACACGCCGCGCTGCACCGCCAGCACCGGCAGCGTTGCCCGGCTCCCGGACTGCTCGCGGCGCAGGCCCGCGAACCAGGTCTGAGCGTTCAGCTCTTTCAGCGCCCGGTTCATCGGCTCGACCTTGTTGATCTCATTGTATTTCTCAATGCCCTCAACGCCCTGTTCCCACAGCTTGCCGTAGCGCGCCTCCTGCCAGGCCGCGCTTTCCGTCGCGCGGTAAACTTTGAGGTTCAGCTTGAGCTTGTCCGTCAGCTCGTCAATAAACTGGTAGGTCTCCGGGAACAGATAGCCGGTATCGGTGAGGATCACCGGAATGTCCGGGCGGATCCGATTCACCAGGTGCAGGCTGACCGCCGCCTGGATGCCAAAGCTTGACGACAGCACATAGTCACCCGGCAGGTTTTCCAGCGCCCACGCCACGCGCCCTTCGGCGTCGAGTTTTTCCAGCTGGGCGTTGGTTTCTGCCAGGGCCAGAATGCGTTCGACTTTTGGCAGGTCATTAAGGGCGTTTAGATCGAGTACGGACATAAGAACCTCGTTTGCCTGTTTTGCCGGGCGGCACTGCGTTTGCCCGGCCTACAAAACCCGTAGGCCCGGTAAGCGAAGCGCCACCGGGCAAAGGATGCGTTACTCCCAGAAATCCCTTGCGGGATCGAGCACCGGGCGAATGATGCCCGCACGCACCGTAAAGTCGCCGAAGCCTTCACCCGCTTCACGCTCTTTCGCCCAGCGCCCGACAAGCTCGTCGATGGAATCAAGAATTTCCGGTTCCGTAATATTTTCACGGTACATACGCGGAATGCGCGTCCCCATACGGTTGCCGCCAAGGTGCACGTTGTAACGACCCGGCGCTTTGCCCACCAGACCCAGCTCGGCCAGCATCGCGCGACCGCAGCCGTTCGGGCAGCCGGTGACGCGCATAACAATATGCTCGTCCGGAATACCGTGCTTTTCCAGAATCGCTTCCACTTTATCAGTGAAGGACGGCAGGAAACGTTCCGCTTCGGCCATCGCCAGCGGGCAGGTCGGGAACGACACGCAGGCCATCGAGTTTTCACGCTGCGGTTTAACCGCATTCATCAACCCATGATCGCGCGCCAGCTTCTCGATCTTCGCCTTCTGGCTTTCCGGCACGCCGGCAATAATCAGGTTCTGGTTGGCGGTAATGCGGAACTCGCCTTTATGGATCTTAGCAATTTCCAGCAGACCGGTTTTCAGCGGGCGGCCCGGATAATCCAGAATACGACCGTTTTCAATAAACAGCGTCAGGTGCCATTTATTATCGATACCTTTCACCCAGCCAATGCGATCGCCGCGACCGGTGAATTCGTAAGGGCGGATCGGCTCAAACTTGATCCCCGCGCGACGCTCCACTTCTTCTTTGAACGTCTCGACGCCCACGCGCTCCAGGGTGTATTTGGTTTTCGCGTTTTTACGGTCGGTACGGTTGCCCCAGTCGCGCTGGGTAGTAACCACCGCCTCAGCCACGGCCAGCGTGTGCTCCAGCGGCAGGAAGCCGAACTCGCTCGCGGTGCGGGCATAGGTTTTCTTGTTCCCATGCTCGATGGACAAACCGCCGCCCACCAGCAGGTTAAAGCCGACCAGCTTGCCATTTTCGGCAATCGCCACGAAGTTCATGTCGTTGGCGTGCAGGTCGATATCGTTCTGCGGCGGGATAACCACCGTGGTCTTGAATTTGCGCGGCAGGTAGGTCTGACCGAGGATCGGCTCTTCGTCCGTGGTCGCGACTTTCTCCTGATCGAGCCAGATCTCCGCATAGGCACGCGTGCGTGGCAGCAGGTGCTCGGAGATCTTCTTCGCCCACTCGTACGCTTCGGCGTGCAGCTCGGACTCATACGGGTTCGAGGTGCAAAGCACGTTACGGTTCATGTCGTTGGCGGTCGCCAGCGCGTCCAGCCCCACGGAGTGCAGCATCTGGTGCACCGGCTTGACGTTCTTCTTCAGAATGCCGTGGAACTGGAAGGTCTGACGGTTAGTCAGACGGATGCTGCCGTAAATCGTGTTTTCACCGGCAAACTTGTCGATCGCCTGCCACTGTTTGGTGGTGATGATGCCACCCGGCAGGCGGCAGCGCAGCAGCATCGCATGACGCGGCTCCAGCTTCTGTTCGGCACGTTCGGCGCGGATATCGCGGTCGTCCTGCTGGTACATACCGTGGAAGCGGATCAGCAGGAAGTTGTCGCCTTTGAAACCGCCGGTCAGGCCGTCATTTAAATCTTCGGCAATGGTACCGCGCAGGTAGTTGCTCTCTACCTTCATGCGCTCGGCATCAGACAGTTTGCCTTCGACCACCAGTGGGCCAGGATGTTTTTCGCTCATTAGTAGACATCTCGCTGATAACGGCGCTCTACGCGCAGCTCACTTAAAAATTCATCCGCCGTTTCGGCATCCATACCGCCGAATTCGGCAATCACTTCCAGCAGTGCCTGCTCAACGTCTTTCGCCATGCGATTGGCGTCGCCGCAGACATAAATGTGGGCGCCGTCATTGATCCAGCGCCACAGCTCTGCGCCCTGTTCGCGCAGTTTGTCTTGTACGTATACTTTTTCTTTCTGATCGCGGGACCAGGCCAGATCGATGCGGGTCAGCACGCCCTCTTTGACGTAGCGCTGCCATTCAACCTGGTAGAGGAAATCTTCAGTAAAATGCGGGTTGCCGAAGAACAGCCAGTTTTTACCCGGCGCCTCGTCCGCTGCACGCTGCTGCATAAAGGCGCGGAACGGTGCGATGCCGGTGCCCGGGCCAATCATGATCACCGGCGTTTCCGGGTTTGCCGGCAGGCGGAAGTTGTCGTTGTGTTCGATAAAGACGCGCACCTCGCCCTCTTCTTCCACGCGGTCGGCCAGGAAGCCCGACGCCCCGCCCGCCCGCGCGCGGCCTTCGATGTCGTAACGCACCACGCCAACGGTGATGTGGACTTCGTTTTCCACTTCCGCCTGTGAAGAGGCGATGGAGTAAAGACGCGGCGTCAGCGGACGCAGCAGGCCGATCAGCGCGTCGGCATCCAGCTGTGCCGGGGAGAAACGCACCATGTCGACAATCGGCGTCGTCGCGGCGTAATGCTGTAACTTCACTTTGTCCCCCACCAGCGGCAGAAGGGACTCGCTGCGCGTTAAGGTGGCGTAGTTTTCAACGATATTGGCGGTGTTCACCGTCAGCTCGAAATGCCACTGAAGCGCCTCAGAGAGCGGTAAGGTTTTACCTTCCACCTGGACCGGCTCCGTGCCTTTCAGCCACAGCAGCTCGACCAGCTCTTTCACCAGCGCCGGATCGTTCTGATACCAGACGCCCAGCGCATCGCCAGGCTGATAACGCAGGCCGGAGTCACCGAGGTCGATTTCGATATGGCGCACGTCTTTTTCCGAATCACGGCCCGTGATTTTCTGGTTTACCGACAGGCTCGCCGTCAGCGGCGCCTCTTTCGTGTAAGGGCTGGTGTGGATTTCGTTGACGGTGCCCGCTGCGGTAACGGCGGCCTGCGCTGGCGTCTCTTTCGGGACGCGGGCCTTCAGCACCTCAACGATGCGCGTCCGCCATTCGGCGGCGGCGGCCTGGTATTCGACATCAGCGTCTACGCGATCCAGCAGGCGCTCTGCACCCAGCTCCGCCAGCTTGCTGTCGAAGTCTTTACCGGACTGGCAGAAAAATTCATAGGACGTATCACCGAGGCCGAAGACGGCAAAGGCGGTGCCGTCCAGCTTCGGCGCTTTTTTCGAGAACAGGAACTTATGCAGCGCGACGGCTTCTTCCGCAGGCTCACCTTCCCCCTGCGTTGACGCCACCACCACCAGCAGTTTTTCTGACGCGATCTGTTTGAATTTATAATCCCCGGCGTTGACCAGGTTGACGTTCAGCTTCGCGGCGAGCAGGTCATCACGCAGCGCTTCGGCCACACGACGGGCATTACCCGTTTGCGAAGCGGAGATAAGCGTGATGGCAGGAATTTCAACGGCTGTTGGCGGGACGCCAGCCACAGCACCCGGCTGCTGATTGAGCATTCCCCAGAAATAGCCGGAGACCCAGGCGAGCTGGGTGGGTGAAAAATCGGAAGTCGCGGCCTGGAGGCGCGCCAGTTGCTCCGGGTTAAGGGGAAGCAAATTTGAAGGTGGGGCCTGTGTTGTCATGCGTCGTTATGTTCCAGTAGCAAAGCGGACTTTAAGCGAATAAATCCAAACTGAAGATAAGGTTAACGGCGGGGATAATAACAATTAAAGAAGGGATGGAAATAATAAATAACCAAATGGACTAACCTGTTTTAGTTATCGTTCTTAACGATAAAAGCGATTAAATAACTATCTGAAATAAAACAATAAAGGCCGATAAACACCATGAATACGAGGCGGTGACCGTTCAGAGCCGTTTTAGTTAATGATAAAAATTGTGCTTTCCGGTACTATGCGGCGGTTTTTTCCGCATTCCTGAGAGCTATGATGTCCACCACACTGTTTAAAGATTTCACCTTCGAAGCCGCACACCACCTTCCACACGTTCCTGCCGGGCACAAATGTGGCCGCCTGCATGGACACTCGTTTATGGTGCGTCTTGAAATCACCGGTGAAGTCGATCCCCATACGGGCTGGATCATGGACTTTGCCGAACTGAAGGCTGCGTTTAAGCCGACCTACGATCGTCTCGATCACTACTATCTGAATGATATTCCGGGCCTTGAAAACCCGACCAGCGAAGTGCTGGCGAAATGGATTTGGGATCAGATGAAACCGCTGGTCCCGCTGCTGAGCGCAGTGATGATCAAAGAGACCTGCACGGCAGGCTGCGTCTACCGCGGGGAGTGAATCTCCTCCGTTGCGGCCTCACGAGGCACGAGCGGCGTAAACTCGTAGAGCACCAGCGCATTACTCTCCAGTGATTCACTCAGTTGCCAGCCGTCATAAAGGCGTTCATCGCGTACGGAAAGCGTTGGACGCGCTTTATGCGCTATCCAGCGCCACATCTCTTCATCAGGGCCGCTTTCGCTGCCAACCCCTTCAAGTAACGGATAGAGCGCGCCGTTGTGCTGATCAAACAGATGACATTTAATTCGCCATTTACCGCGCATTCCCTTCAGGTGTAAATGATACTGCTGGCGAAAACGCTGGATGAATGCTTCTTCACTGGAAAGGAGCGGATTAAAAACCACCACATTACGCAGCAACAGCTGATAACCATTGCGATGGCGCGTAAGCAGGACACGCTTATCATTGACCAGCACCTCGCCCCGCAGACGTTGCCAGAGCCAGAGTACCCAATAAACCGGACGCGGCAGACCATGGTTATACTGTAGCGCCAGGCTTGATGTATCGATGGTGTTGTTCGCACGAGCTTCTCCCTGAAGGCCTGAATTGAGCCAGAATCCCGCCAGCCAGACCTGCTCCGAAAGCCCGAGCAGGTTCTGCATCAGCAGCGCCCCACGAAAAAACCAGCCGTTTGTCGCCCGCGTGTTGCCGGTGAGGGTATTCCAGGAGAGAAGCCAGACGGGAAGCGAACTTTTTCGCAGGCGAAGGGCGGCGAGGATCTGGCGGACCTTCAGTATCGGATAATTTTCCGTTGAGGAGAGAGGGGTTGCCTCCAGCTGCGCGGGATCGAGAAGCTCATTGGCATCGGCCGAACAGGCAAGAAAATCGGCCTGCATCAGGATGGCTGAACTGAACAGGGTATCCTCACTTACGCCCGCGCTGACGGGGGCAAATCGGTGCCATAAACCAAACTTTGCCTGCGGAAGATAAGTTCGTATTGCCTTTTGCTGGGCCAGCCAGACCTGCTCCCGGGTCTCCTCACTTGCCTGTGTTGACCAGTGCATGACGAAGTGCCAGCCCGCGGTGATCTCTGGCGAAAAATGATTAACCGACTGTTGTAAAAAACGGGTAAGAAGATCGCGACGGGTCGTTACGCCGGTGTGCAGTAGCACCGTCCACTGCTTTTTTGCCAGCCAGGTGAAGAGCTGATGCAGATTGTACCAGCAGGCGTAGCCCGCCATCTGGGGGTCATCCCACCCGGTGGCAAACAGACGACTGCTGAGAAAAGGTTCGGCGATATCAATTCCCTCAATGGGAATGGCCTCATTTATCGCCTCCAGATTTTGTCGGACGTCCTCACGCAGCAAATCGTCGAGCTCACGCAGGGTAATGACCACCCGCATACGGCGCAGCGAGGCAGAAAGAGGATTGAGCTGCTCAAGATCCAGGCTCTGCTCCTGCTGCGGATGAACGATGAGCGGCGAGGCTCCCCAACCGCGCGCCACCGGTTCATTGAGCAGGCTAAACAGCTTGTCCACGGCGACCGGATAGCGCTGCTCACGCCTGTCCGTCCGAATACGTGCCGCCTCCGGGTGCTGGCGCCGGGCCTTACGAAACTCACCCGGAGACATATTGTGAACACGCCTGAACCGATCGCTCATCATACGCGTGCTGGCGAAACCCTGCTCAAGCGCAATCTGATGCAGCGGTCGGTTCGTCAGCCGGAGAGCGTCGGCCGCCTTTTCCAGCCGCAGGTGGGTGATGTACTGCATGAAACTGATCCCCACCTCCTTGCGAAAGAGACGAGAGAGCCAGGCTTCAGAGACATATTCACTCGCGGCGATTTCCGCAAGCGTAATACGGCGGGAATAACTGGCATTGATCCGCTCTATCACCCGGGCGATGCGTTTGCTGTGCGCTGAGGAAAGTTCCCGGGACAGCATACGGGCGGGCTGTTGAAAGCGGCTGGTCAGCAACAGCAATATCTCGCTCAGCCAGCGGTACGCCTCCAGCCGGTAGCGGTGCGGGTCGTTGATGAGGGTGACCACAAGAAGCTGGCGCAGCAGATCGCGAAGCGCATCGCATTGGGGCCAGACGCCTCCGGCTTCTGCCGGTACAGCATAATCATGGGCAAAAAAATCATTGCAGAGCTGGACGACCCAGCGCCCGGAAAGGGTTACGCGCAGGGTGACATTTGCCGTTTCGCTCGTGAACTGCCAGCGCCGATGACGGTTGATGATAGCAAGGGTATTGGCCTCCAGGATGTCACGTCCCACATCGGTGTTCAGCTCTGCCCGCCCTTCCAGCACCCAGAGCAACGTTAGCGTATCGCCTTCATCCTCCACGCAGTGGCGAATGTCCTGAATCTCTATCCAAAACTCATCTCCCCGTTGCGCCATCTTACCCCTCACCAAAGACAAAAAATGACCTGATCTTTTTTGTCATAACTGAATTGTATGAAAAACAATCAAAATAAAGCCGTCGCTTTACAACAAAAAAATGCATTTTCAGGCGGGACGATCGTCATAGACTCGAAATTATCATCGTTTGGCAGAAAAAGGATAACAAAAATGACACATCCAATTATCGAAGCTCTGCGTGGCAACGAAGCCCGGTTCACTGAATTACGTCACTATTTTCATCAGCATCCTGAAATTGGTTTTGAGGAGCACAACACGAGCGATCGCGTTGCAGCTCTGCTTCAGGAATGGGGATATGAGGTTCATCGCGGCCTGGCGAAAACCGGTGTGGTCGGCACACTGAAGGTGGGTAACGGGCATAAGCGCCTGGGCCTGCGCGCCGATATGGATGCGCTGCCAATGCAGGAAAACAACGGCAAGGCGTGGAGCAGTACCGTTGAGGGTAAATTCCACGGCTGCGGTCATGACGGCCACACCACAACGCTCCTGTATGCAGCGGAGTACCTGGCACGCACCCGTAATTTTAACGGCACGCTGCACCTTATTTTTCAGCCCGCGGAAGAACTTCTGTATGGCGGACGCGTTATGGTAGAGGACGGTTTGTTTGACCTGTTCCCCTGCGACCACATCTTTGGTCTACACAATATGCCGTCACAGCCCCTCGGAAAAATTGGTCTGCGCGATGGCGCCATGATGGCCTCTTCCGACACCCTTCATATTGAGGTTAACGGCGTGGGTGGTCACGGCGCGGTGCCAGAACATACCGTTGACGCCACCCTGGTTGCCTGTCATATCACTATCGCGTTGCAGTCGATTGTTTCGCGCAACATTACCCCCTTCCAGCCAGCCGTCGTTACCGTAGGCAGCATTCAGGCCGGGCACGCCCCTAACATTATCAACGACAAAGTGTTGATGAAACTTACCGTACGCACGCTGGATGAACGCGTGCGGCAAACCGTGCTACAGCGTATCCATGATATCGCCGTTGCACAGGCGGAAAGTTTCAATGCGACGGCCACCATTCGACACATTAACGGCAGCCCGGTGCTGAAAAACAATCCGCAAGCCAACGAGATGGTGCGCAGCGTCGCCACCGATCTGTTCGGTCAGGATGCCGTCGCGGAGGTCAATGCGTTTATGGGCAGCGAGGACTTTGCTTTCATGCTCGAGAAAAATCCCAATGGATGCTATTTCACGCTTGGCGCCGGGGATGAGCCTGACCGCTGCATGGTACATAACCCGGGCTACGACTTTAACGACAACATTCTCCTCACCGGCGCGGCGCTGTGGGCCGCACTGACCGAACACTATCTGCGCTGATTCGCACCTTCCCGGGAGGGCTGCACTATGAGTACCGTTTCCCTGACAGACGCATCCGCCTACGCCGGTAACGATCGGCTGCTGGCGGGTATCGTCATGAGCGTTCTGACATTCTGGCTGTTTGCCCAGTCGGTTATCAACGTGGTTCCGGCCATGCAGAATAGCCTCGATATTGCCCTCGAAACCCTTACGCTGGCCGTCAGCCTGAGCGCGTTGTTCAGCGGCTGTTTTGTCGTCGCCTGCGGTGGGTTTGCCGATAAGTATGGGCGCATGCGCCTGACCATGATTGGCCTGATCCTGAGCATGATCGGGAGTGGTCTGCTGTTCATTTCATGGGAGCCCGTCCTGTTTTTGTTGGGAAGAGCGATACAGGGGCTATCAGCGGCCTGCATCATGCCCGCCACGCTGGCGCTGATTAAAACCTGGTATGAAGGTAAAGCACGCCAGCGCGCAATCAGTTTCTGGGTTATCGGTTCATGGGGCGGGAGTGGCCTGAGCTCGTTTGTGGGAGGCGCCATCGCCACCACGCTGGGCTGGCGCTGGATTTTTATTCTGTCGATGGTGGTGGCTCTGGTCGCGCTATTGCTTATCCGCGCCACGCCGGAAAGCCGCAGCCCTGATGCGTGTCGACACAAACTGGATATCAGCGGCCTGGTGAGTTTTGTCCTTATGCTGGTGCTGTTCAATCTGTTTATCAGCAAAGGACACAGCTGGGGCTGGAGCAGCAGTTTATCGCTTCTTGTATTGTGTGGAGCCGTGATTGCACTGATGTGCTTTATCGTTACCGGGCGGCGGAAAGGCGATGCGGCGCTGATCGATTTCGCCCTGTTTAAAAACCGGGCCTATAGCGCCTCGGTATTCTCAAATTTCCTGCTCAACGGCTGCATTGGCACCATGATGATCGCCAGCATCTGGTTGCAGCAGGGCCATCATCTGTCACCGCTACAGACCGGCATGATGACGCTGGGGTATCTGGTTACCGTACTGGCGATGATCCGGGTGGGTGAAAAACTGCTTCAGCGCTATGGCGCCAGGCTGCCGATGATGACCGGCCCGCTGCTGACCGCAACAGGTATTTCGCTGATTTCATGCACCTTCTTAAGCAAAGAGGTCTACATTGTTACCGTTTTTCTGAGCAATATTTTATTCGGGCTGGGGCTCGGATGTTACGCTACGCCCTCAACGGACACGGCGGTAATGAATGCCCCTGAAAACAAAGTGGGGGTGGCTTCTGGGATCTATAAGATGGGCAGTTCCCTGGGCGGCGCAATGGGTATCGCGGTCACCGCATCGCTGTACGCGCTATGGCTGCCGATGGGAACGGCCAGTGCCGCGCAGTATGCCTTGCTTTTCAACAGTGCGATTTGCCTTGGGTCGGCAGTCGTGACCTGGGCTTTACTGCCAACAACAAAAGCCCCGCGTTAAGCGGGGCCACAAAAGTATCAGGCAATGTTCAGATATTTGTGCGTCTGCATCGACAGCCGCCAGTTGCGGGCGATACAGGTTTCAATGCACAGACGGGTCGCATCGTCTTTCTGGCTGATAGGCTGTAGCGCGATCACGCGCTGCTTTTCGTCCGTCAGCGTCGCCAGCAGTTCATCCAGCGCTTCGATGTCACGCACGCGCCCCACCGGATGTTTGATCTCATCAGCACGCTCAAGCGCCTGCGACAGTACGTCATACCCGCCGCGCATATTCACTTTCGGTGAAACCGTGACCCACGTTGAATGGGAGCAGCGCACTTCATGGGTGCCGCTGGTTTCGATCTGACAGCTATAGCCGTTCTTCTCGAGCAGTTCGGTGAGCGGCATCAGATCGTGAATGCAGGGTTCCCCGCCGGTGATCACCACATGCCGCGCCGTCCAGCCCTGACGACCAATAATGGCAAGCAGATCTTCCGCGCTGCCCGCGCCCCATTTATCGCTCTCTTTGGTTTTCGCCAGAATGCTGAACAGCGACACTTCCCGATCTGCGAGCTTATCCCACGTATGTTTGGTATCACACCAGGCGCAGCCAACCGGGCATCCCTGTAAACGAATAAAGATAGCGGGAACGCCGGTAAAGTAACCCTCGCCTTGCAGGGTCTGGAACATCTCGTTAATCGGGTACTGCATAGTCAACTCTGTTAAGGGGATAAACGATAAGTATCGCAGATCCCCGTCAGATGATCATGCTCCATCGGTGCTTTGCGCGCCAATTGCCGCCATAAACCGTTCCGTAATTTGCTGTGGTCGGGTGATCGCCCCGCCGACGACAACCGTGTGCGCCCCCAGCGCCAGACACCTGGCCGCGCGTTCAGGCGTATCCACGTTACCTTCAGCAATCACGGGGATCGTGACGGCAGACAGCACCTCTTTCAAAAACGCGCAGTCATTTTCCGGTAGCGAATGGCCCGCAGTCTCCGCCGTATAACCGTAAAGGGTGGTTCCGACGCAATCAAACCCCAGCACCTGCGCGGCCACGGCCTCCTGCACGGTGGCAATATCCGCCATCAGCAGCAGCGAAGGGTAACGGGTGCGGATCTGCGCGATCAGCATGTCCAGCGATCCGCCACCGGGCCGTTTCCGGGCGGTCGCATCCAGCGCAACGATCTCCGGGCCGACCGCCATCAACTCATCCACTTCTTTGAGCGTTGCGGTGATGAACACCTCGCTGTCCGGATAGTCTCGTTTGATGATGCCGATTACCGGCAGTGAGACCAGCCCTTTGATAGCCTCAATATCCACCACGCTATTGGCGCGGATCGCAGCGGCACCGCCCTGGGCCGCCGCCAGCGCCATTCGCGACATAATAAACGGGCTGTGCAGCGGTTCGTTTTCCAGCGCCTGGCAGGAGACGACCAGTTTTCCTTTCAGGTTATCCAGTACAGTTTTCATTACGATAAGATCTCTTCTACTTCGTTTTTGATAATGGTGACGTGCGGTCCATAGATGACCTGGACACCGTTGCCGCGGACGATTACGCCGCGGGCGCCGGTCGCTTTCAGTGCAGATTCATTGACTTTGCTACCGTCTTTCACCGTGACGCGAAGGCGCGTGGCGCAGCAGTCAACGTCATCCAGATTGTCTTTTCCTCCCAGCCCGGCGATCACCGCCGCGGCGCGCTCGCTTTGCGGCAGGGTAGCCTCGTCAGCCAACGCCTCCTTTTCACGGCCCGGCGTGGCAAAATCAAAACGTTTGATCAGATAGCGGAAGGTACAGTAGTAAAGGAAGAACCACGGTACGCCCACCAGCGGGACGAACATCCAGTTAGTTTTCGCTTCCCCCTGCAAAATGCCGAACAGCACGAAATCAATAAACCCGCCGGAGAATGTTTGTCCGATGGTGATGTGCAGCATGTGCGCGAGCATAAACGCCAGCCCGTCAAACAGCGCATGAATGACGTACAGCACCGGGGCAATAAACAGGAATGAGAACTCTATGGGCTCGGTAATTCCCGTCAGGAATGAGGTTAACGCCGCAGAGAGCAGCAGCCCGGCAACCCGCTTTTTGTTCTCCGGCCTGGCCGTGTGGTACATCGCAAGGCAGGCGCCGAGCAGACCAAACATCATGGTAATAAAGCGCCCGGACATGAAGCGCGACGTGCCCTCATAGAAATGCTGCGTGTTCGGGTCGGCGAGCTGGGCGAAGAAGATCCGCTGCGTGCCCTCAACCAGGTGACCGTTAACAATTTCACTGCCGCCAAGCGCGGTGGTCCAGAACGGAAGATAGAAGATGTGGTGCAAACCAAACGGGCCAAGCATGCGCAGGATGAAGCCGTACAGCAAAGTCCCCAGATAGCCGGTGGCATCCACCAGCCCGCCGAGGCCAAAGATCAGCTTCTGAAAATGCGGCCAGACCACGGTCATCAGCGCGCCGACGAGTATCGCCGCCAGTGAGCTGATAATGGGAACGAAGCGTGAGCCGCCAAAAAAGCCCAGGAATTGCGGAAGCGCGATTTTATTAAACCGATGATGCAGTGCGCAGGTCACCAGCCCAATAACTACCCCACCAAACACGCCCGTTTCAAGCGTCTGAATACCCAGCGTCATGCCCTGCCCTACGGCGCCCGGGTTGTCATGCGCCAGTTTTCCGGTCAGGATCAGCAGCGCATTGATAGTGGCATTCATCACCAGATAAGCGAGCAACGCCGCCAGCCCTGCCGTGCCTTTATCATTTTTCGCCAGCCCAACGGCGACCCCAACAGCAAACAGTACCGACAGGTTTGCAAACACAATCGAGCCTGCGCTGCTCATGATGGTAAAGATGGCCTGTAGCCAGCCAACGTCTAAAAATGGATACGCAGTAAGCGTATTTGGATTCGATAGCGCCCCGCCGATCCCCAGCAACAGACCTGCTGCGGGCAGTATGGCGATGGGTAACATAAAGGATTTGCCGAAGCGCTGCGCTTTTTCAAACCATCCGCCGGAAGACGCTCCGCTGAACATTTGCATCATTTTTTTATCCCCCTGGTTATTGATGAAAATTTTTACCATATATATTTTTAATTGTGAAAATTACCACCAAAAACCAGGACACCGATCATACTTTTTCGAAATGACTGGCATCTCTCCCCCGCTTTCCGCCACACTAGTTGGCAGAGAAACGCATTAAGGATCTAGCATGTCGGACCATGAAAACCTGCTGCTGAAGCTACGCCAGGAGGCTTCCGGGTACAGCCCAACGCAACAAAAACTGGGGGAGTTTGTCCTCAACGATCCTGCCAGGGTGCTCTACCTGACGATCACCGAGCTGGCGCGTGAAAGCGGCACCAGCGAGGCCAGCGTCACACGCCTTTGCCGCACGCTGGGCTGTAAGGGATATAACGAATTTAAAATGGCGCTTGCGCTGGATATTCAGCAGGGTTTGCCGGAGCGTCAGGCAGGAGATGCAATAGATAACGTGGTGGATGAGTCTGTCCAGGCGCTGCAAGATACCGCAAAACTCCTCGACCGGGCCCAGCTTGAACAGGCGACACTGGCCCTGCATCAGGCGCAGTCAGTGCAAATTTACGGGGTGGCGGCCAGCGCAATTCTGGGGGAGTATTTGCATTACAAGCTGCTGCGACTCGGCAAACCTGCACAGCTGTTTAGCGATATGCATCGCGCCGCCATGAATGCGACGACGCTCTCGAAAGAGACGCTGGTGGTGGCCATCTCAAGTTCCGGCTCTACACGGGATCTGCTTCACGTGGTGAAACTCGCCCGCAAGCGCGGCGTTAAGGTACTGGCGCTCAGCAATACGCCCCGCAGCCCGCTGGCCTCCCTGAGCGATTTACAGCTGGTTGCAGCCAAGCCAGAGGGACCGCTGAGCGCGGGTGCGCTCAACGCCAAGGTTGGCGTGATGCTGCTGGTTGAACTGCTAACCACTTCCCTTATTGCAGTAGACAGCCATTACGGTGACGTTAGCCAGCAAACGGCAAGCGCCACGTTGCCGCTTCTGCTATAGAAAACAAAAAACCCGCCGAAGCGGGTTTTTTCATAAGAACGAAGGTTCAGGCTTATGCCTGGCCTTTGATCTCTTTACGACCGTTGTAAGGTGCTTTTTCGCCCAGCGCTTCTTCGATACGAATCAGCTGGTTGTATTTAGCAACACGGTCAGAACGGCTCATAGAACCGGTTTTGATCTGGCCAGCAGCGGTACCAACAGCCAGGTCAGCGATGGTAGCATCTTCAGTTTCGCCAGAACGGTGAGAGATAACCGCGGTGTAGCCAGCGTCTTTCGCCATTTTGATCGCAGCCAGCGTTTCGGTCAGAGAACCGATCTGGTTGAATTTGATCAGGATGGAGTTAACGATGCCTTTCTCGATACCTTCTTTCAGGATCTTGGTGTTGGTTACGAACAGATCGTCACCAACCAGCTGGATTTTGTCGCCCAGTACTTTGGTCTGGTATGCGAAACCATCCCAGTCAGACTCGTCCAGACCGTCTTCGATAGAAACGATTGGGTACTGTTTGGTCAGGTCTTCCAGGAAGTGGGTGAACTCTTCAGAGGTGAACGCTTTGTTGCCTTCGCCGGCCAGAACGTATTTACCGTCTTTGTAGAATTCAGATGCTGCGCAGTCCATCGCCAGGGTGATGTCTTTGCCCAGCTCGTAGCCTGCTGCTTTAACTGCTTCAGCGATAACAGCCAGTGCTTCTGCGTTAGAACCCAGGTTTGGCGCGTAGCCGCCTTCATCACCAACAGCCGTGTTCATGCCTTTAGCTTTCAGAACTTTAGCCAGGTTGTGGAACACTTCAGAACCCATACGTACCGCTTCTTTCAGGGTTTTCGCGCCAACTGGCTGAATCATGAATTCCTGAATATCAACGTTGTTGTCTGCGTGCTCACCACCGTTGATGATGTTCATCATTGGTACAGGCATGGAGTATTTGCCTGGGGTGCCGTTCAGTTCAGCGATGTGCTCGAACAATGGCATGCCTTTAGCTGCCGCTGCCGCTTTGGCGTTCGCCAGGGAAACGGCCAGGATTGCGTTCGCACCGAAGTTAGATTTGTTTTCAGTACCGTCCAGATCGATCATGATCTTGTCGATGCCAGCCTGATCTTTAGCATCTTTGCCAACGATAGCCTGAGCAATAGGACCGTTAACAGCGCCAACCGCTTTCAGTACGCCTTTGCCCATGAAACGGGATTTGTCGCCATCACGCAGTTCCAGCGCTTCGCGGGAACCTGTAGAAGCACCTGATGGAGCCGCTGCCATACCGACGAAACCACCTTCCAGATGAACTTCAGCTTCAACGGTCGGGTTACCACGGGAGTCGATGATTTCACGACCGATGACTTTAACGATTTTGGACATTAGATTTTCCTCAGTACAAGTTAAACTAAAACTCCAGACAAACAACGCGTACCAAAGGTACGCGTTGCCGTTCTAACTTTTTTTACTTCGCCTGACGCTTCTGGTACTCGCTGGCGGCTTTCACGAAGCCTGCAAACAGCGGATGCCCGTCACGCGGCGTTGAAGTAAATTCCGGGTGGAATTGGCAGGCCACGAACCACGGATGGTTAGGCACTTCGATGATCTCGACTAACTGATCATCCCCGGAACGGCCCGCAACACGCAGACCCGCAGCTTCAATTTGTTTCAACAACATGTTGTTGACTTCATAGCGGTGACGATGGCGCTCGGTGATGACCGGCTCGCCGTACAGCTTGCGTACCACGCTATCGTCGGACAGCTGGCAGGCCTGTGCGCCAAGACGCATGGTGCCACCCAGATCGCTCTTCTCGGTACGGACTTCGACGTTACCGTCTTCGTCGCGCCATTCCGTAATCAGCGCCACAACAGGGTACTTACAGTCTGGCACAAATTCCGTAGAGTTCGCGTTTTCCATTCCCGCTACGTTGCGCGCAAATTCAATCAGCGCAACCTGCATACCCAGGCAGATACCGAGGTATGGAATATTGTTTTCACGCGCATAGCGTGCAGTGGCGATCTTGCCTTCAACACCACGGTAGCCGAAGCCGCCAGGGATGAGGATAGCATCCAGATCTTTAAGAATTTCAACGCCGCGCGTCTCCACATCCTGTGAATCAATCAGCTTGATGTTCACAGAGACGCGATTCTTCAGACCACCGTGTTTCAGCGCTTCGATAACTGACTTATAGGCATCCGGCAGTTCGATGTACTTGCCGACCATACCGATAGTCACTTCGCCGCCCGGATTGGCTTCTTCGTAAATCACCTGCTCCCATTCAGACAGGTTAGCTTCCGGACAGTTCAAGCTGAATCGTTTACAAATATAATCGTCCAGACCCTGTGATTTCAACAGGCCCGGGATTTTATAAATGGAATCGACATCTTTCATTGAAATAACGGCTTTTTCAGGCACGTTACAGAACAATGCAATTTTCGCGCGTTCGTTCGCCGGAATCGCGCGATCGGAACGGCAAACCAGGATGTCAGGCTGAATACCGATGGAGAGCAGCTCTTTAACAGAGTGCTGAGTCGGTTTGGTTTTCACTTCACCTGCTGCTGCCATGTAAGGCACCAGCGTCAGGTGCATGAACAGCGCGTGCTCACGACCAATATCTACCGCCAGCTGACGAATCGCTTCGAGGAACGGCAGGGATTCGATATCCCCTACGGTACCGCCGATTTCAACCAGCACAACGTCATGCCCTTCGCCACCGGCAAGGACACGTTCTTTGATGGCGTTAGTGATGTGTGGGATGACCTGCACGGTCGCGCCCAGGTAGTCACCACGGCGCTCTTTACGCAGAACGTCAGAGTAGATACGGCCAGTCGTAAAGTTGTTACGACGGGTCATTTTGGTACGGATGAAACGCTCGTAGTGGCCAAGATCCAGATCGGTTTCAGCGCCGTCTTCAGTAACGAACACTTCCCCGTGTTGGGTTGGGCTCATGGTGCCAGGATCGACGTTGATGTACGGATCCAGTTTCATCATGGTCACATTGAGGCCACGGGCTTCAAGAATGGCTGCGAGGGAGGCTGCGGCAATGCCTTTACCCAGAGAGGATACGACCCCGCCGGTCACAAAAATATAGTTCGTTGTCATGCTGAACCTGAGAAGTTAGGGTGAAACGATGGAATAACCAGGACGGGAAAGTAGTATACCCGAACACGACGAGCGCCACAAACTTTCATTCTCCGTCTCCACTCCAGGCCATGACAAACATAAGGAGTGAGAAAATAGCCCCTTTTGGGTAAATGTTTTTGACGCAAATCAAGCGCTTGTCATTTAAAAAATCACACAAATTGCGCTTGATCGCAAAATCTCGTTAGAGATCATGTTCCTGGCGTTTTACTTCCTGCCAGACTTCTTCCATCGCGTCGAGGTCAATCCCGCTCATTTCCAGGCCGCGCGAGGCCACAATCCGCTCAACTTCGCGAAAGCGTCGCTCGAATTTAATGTTCGCTTTTTGCAGGGCGGTTTCCGCTTTTACACCGAGGTGGCGCGAAAGGTTGACGGTCGCAAACAGCAGATCGCCCATCTCCTCTTCCAGCTTTGCTTCATCCACAACGGCCTGCTGCGCTTCATGCATCACTTCGTCGATCTCTTCGTGCACTTTTTCCAGCACCGGGCCGAGAGAGTTCCAGTCAAACCCTACCGCCGAGCAGCGCTTTTGAATTTTGTGCGCGCGCATCAGCGCGGGAAGGTTCAGGGGAATGTCGTCCAGCGCCGAGTGCTGGGATTTTTCAGCGCGTTCGGCGCTTTTTATCTGCTCCCAGCGCGCCAGCACTTCCGCACTGTTGCCTGCGGAGGCATCGCCAAAAATATGCGGATGACGACGCTCCAGCTTGTCGCTGATAGCGGCGCAGATATCGTCAAAGTTAAAGCGCCCCTCTTCCTGCGCCATCTGCGCGTAGAACACAACCTGGAACAGCAGGTCGCCCAGCTCACCGCGCAGGTCGTCGAAATCTTCGCGCGAAATCGCGTCCAGCACTTCGTAGGTCTCTTCCAGCGTGTAAGGCGCAATGGTGGCGAAAGTCTGCTCTTTATCCCACGGGCAGCCGTTTTCCGGGTCGCGCAGGCGTTTCATGATGCCAAGCAGGCGGTCGATTTGAGTCATAACAGATTCCATTAAATGCCTGAGCCGGGTGGCGGCGTTGCCTTACCCGGCCTACAGAAGAGGATGTTTAGCCGCCGTGCAGACGACGCGCGTCAATCACATCCGGCACCTGATTCAGTTTGCCGAGTACGCGGCCCAGCACCTGAAGGTTATAGATTTCGATAGTCATATCGATGGTGGCAAGCTGCTCGCGGGTATCGCTGCGGCTGGCAACGCCCAGCACGTTGACCTTCTCGTTGGCGAGAATGGTGGTGATGTCGCGCAGCAGGCCGCTGCGGTCGTTGGCAGTGACGCGCACCACCAGCGAGTAACCCGCCGAGTAGCTCTCCCCCCAGACGGCTTCCACGATACGTTCCGGCGCATGCGATTGCAGCTCTGCAAGCTGATCGCAGTCGGAGCGGTGAATCGAGATCCCACGCCCCTGGGTGATAAAGCCGACAATATCGTCTCCCGGGATCGGCTGGCAGCAGCGGGCAATATGGTGCATGAGGTTACCCACCCCTTCAACCACCACGCGGCCATTGTCCTTGCTGCGCTGCTGCGGAGCGTAGGTTTTCTGCTGGAGTTGTTTCAGCGCTGCCGCATCCTGCTCCGCTGCGCTTGGCTTGTTGAACTGCGCTTGCAGGAAGTTCACCATCTGGTTCAGGCGGATATCGCCGCCACCAATCGCCGCTAACAGTTCGTCGAGCTCGTTGAAGTTGTAGCGCGGCAGCAGGAACTTCTCCGCCTCTTTCAGGCTTATCCCGATATGTTCCAGCTCGTCGTCCAGGATCTGACGACCGGCAAGGATGTTCTTGTCACGATCCTGCTTGCGGAACCAGGCGTGGATTTTAGAGCGCCCACGGCTGGTGGTAACGTAACCGAGGTTCGGATTCAGCCAGTCGCGGCTTGGGTTTGGCTGCTTCTGGGTGATGATTTCAATCTGATCGCCCATCTGGAGCTGGTAGGTAAACGGTACGATACGTCCGCCGATCTTCGCCCCGATGCAACGGTGCCCCACATCGCTGTGGATGTGGTAGGCGAAATCGAGCGGCGTGGAGCCTGCCGGCAAATCAACAACATCCCCTTTCGGGGTAAAGACGTAGACGCGATCGTCGAAGACCTGACTGCGCACTTCGTCGAGCATTTCGCCGGAGTCGGCCATCTCTTCCTGCCACGCAATCAGCTTACGCAGCCAGGCGATACGGTCCTCGTGACCGGAGCGACCGCCGCCGGAGGTACCCTCTTTGTATTTCCAGTGCGCCGCCACGCCCAGCTCGGCGTCTTCGTGCATCTGTTTGGTACGGATCTGAATTTCCACCGTTTTGCCGCCAGGGCCGAGCACCACGGTATGAATAGACTGATAGCCGTTTGGTTTGGGGTTGGCGACGTAGTCATCGAACTCATCCGGCAGATGGCGGAAGTGAGTATGCACTATCCCCAGCGCGGCATAGCAGTCCTGGAGACGCTCCGCCACGATACGTACGGCGCGCACGTCAAACAGCTCGTCAAAGGCGAGATGTTTCTTCTGCATTTTGCGCCAGATGCTGTAGATGTGCTTCGGACGCCCGTAGACCTCGGCGCGCACATTCTCCTCTTTCATCGACTGGCGCAGCCCGCTGACAAATTCCTCGATATAGTGCTCGCGGTCAATGCGGCGTTCGTGCAGCAATTTTGCAATGCGTTTGTATTCCGCCGGATGCAGATAGCGGAAGCAGTAATCTTCCAGCTCCCACTTCAGTTGCCCGATACCGAGACGGTTCGCCAGCGGCGCATAGATATTCGTACACTCTTTAGCGGCCAGGACGCGCTCGTCTTCCGGCGCATCCTTCACTTCACGCAGATGGGCAACCCGTTCGGCCAGCTTGATCACCACGCAGCGGAAATCATCTACCATCGCCAGCAGCATGCGACGGACGTTATCCACCTGCTCGGAAGAGACAGAGTCCGTTTGCGCGGCTTTAAGCTGACGAATGGCTGCCATGTCACGCACGCCGTGGATAAGCGCCACGACGGACTGGCCGACGCTTTCACGCAGGACGTCTTCCGTCACCACGTCGGCGTCCGCCAGGGGGAACAGCAGTGCGGCCTGTAGCGTTTCGATATCCATGTTCAGCATGGAGAGAATTTCAACCATCTCCACGCCGCGCCACAACAGCAGTTCAGCGTCCGGATGCCCCTGCGTTGTGCGTAAACAATAGGCCCAGGTTTCGGTTAAGCGTTCACACGACTGCTGGCTGGAAATCCCCAGACTTGCGATCCATTTTTGAGGGTCAAACTCACCAGCTTTATTTAAATGTGCACTTCTTACCGCAACCATCGTCCTCTCCTTTAGGGACAAGGGCCTGTCGAAGTCGACAAGCCAAACTCATTAGATGTGCTCGAACAACACCATCGATTCCAGATGACCAGTGTGCGGGAACATGTCCAGCATTGCCAGACGTCGAATCTGGTAACCCCCGCTCAATAATGCTTCGCTGTCACGGGCAAGCGTCGCCGGGTTACAGGAAACATAGACCACGCGTTCAGGCGCGAGTTTAATTATATGCTGCATCACGCCCGGCGCACCTGCGCGCGCCGGGTCGAGCAGGATCTTATCAAAGCCCTGCTTAGCCCACGGTTGCTGAGTAACATCATCCTCAAGATTTTGATGAAAGAATGTCACATTTTGCAAGCCGTTCTGTTGGGCGTTTTCCTGGCCTTTCACCACCAGCGCCTCAACGCCTTCCACCCCGACCACGCTTGCTGCTTTGCGGGCCAGCGGCAGGGTAAAGTTCCCCATACCGCAGAACAGATCGAGCACCCGATCGGTGGGCTGTACGTCCAGCCACGCCAGCGCGTTCGCTACCATCTGCTGGTTCACGCCGTCGTTGACCTGGATAAAATCCCGCGGGCTGAACGTTAAGCGTAGCCCGTCTGACGCATACCAGGGCGCTTCTCCGCTGACCTGCTCAAGTATCTCGCTTTGCGGCGCGAGGAAAAGCGCAAGCTCATGAGAATGCGAAAAGCGTTCCAGTTTTTCGCGATCTGCCTTTGACAGCGGCGCGGTGTGGCGCAGTACCATCAGCGGGCCACTGTTGACCAGCACCAGTTCGACATGGCCCAGCGAACGCACGCCATCCAGCGATGCAAGACAGTGGTGCACGTCCGGGAGCAACGCCTCAAGATGGGGCACCAAAACAGGGCACTGCGTGACAGAGACGATATCGCTGGAGCCGGCTTTGCGAAAACCCATCTCCAGCCGCTCGGTTTTGGACTGGTAGCTGAGGCTCAGGCGAGCGCGGCGACGGTAGCCCCAGGGCCGATCGGCAATGATGTCATTCACGTCGTGTCCGACCAGGCGGGCCAGCGCGCTGCTTTTACTTTTTTGCTGTAATTCTGTGCTGGCATGCTGTTGTTGGCAGCCACCGCAGACGCCAAAATGGGGGCAGCGAGGCATCACGCGCTCCGGGCTATCATTAAGACGGCGCTTGACCTGACCGCGCGCATACTGACGTTTTTCTTCCGTCAGCGTAATATCTGCGCGTTCTCCTGGCAGCAAACCTGTGATAAACAGTGTCTTACCCTTATGACGCGCCACCCCCTGTCCAAAAGGATCGAGGTCCGTGGCTTCAACAGTTATGATCTGACGCGTCGTCACGCGTCGTTTTGCAGAGTAGAATTGCGCCATCGCCGAGATTGTTCTCAAATAAACATAATTAGCCTGATTGTCCCATAACGAAACTCCATGACCAACTACAGCCTGCGCGCGCGCATGATGATTTTGATCCTCGCTCCTACCGTTCTCATCGGTTTGCTGCTGAGCATTTTCTTTGTGGTGCATCGCTATAACGATTTGCAGAGACAGCTTGAAGATGCCGGGGCCAGCATTATCGAACCGCTGGCCGTCTCCAGCGAGTACGGTATGAACCTGCAAAACCGTGAATCCATTGGTCAGTTAATCAGCGTGCTGCACCGCCGTCATTCAGAGATTGTGCGCGCTATTTCCGTTTACGATGAGCATAACCGTCTGTTCGTCACCTCGAATTTCCATCTGGATCCCACGTCGCTGAAAATCCCGGATGGTACCCCCTTCCCGCGTCATCTTACGGTGTTGCGGCGCGGCGATATCATGATCCTGCGCACGCCGATTATCTCCGAAAGTTATTCACCCGACGAATCCGCCCAGTCCGATGCGAAGTCCAGCAATAATATGCTGGGATATGTGGCGCTGGAGCTGGATCTCAAGTCGGTGCGGCTCCAGCAGTACAAAGAAATTTTCATCTCCGGCGTGATGATGCTGTTCTGCATCGGCATCGCGCTGATCTTCGGCTGGCGACTGATGCGCGACGTCACGGGGCCTATCCGCAACATGGTGAATACCGTTGACCGGATCCGCCGGGGTCAGCTCGACAGCCGCGTGGAAGGCTTTATGCTCGGCGAGCTGGATATGCTGAAAAATGGCATCAACTCAATGGCGATGTCGCTGGCGGCTTATCACGAAGAAATGCAGCACAACGTTGACCAGGCCACCTCTGACCTGCGCGAAACGCTGGAGCAGATGGAGATCCAGAACGTGGAGCTGGATCTGGCGAAAAAACGTGCGCAGGAGGCGGCACGAATTAAGTCTGAGTTCCTGGCGAACATGTCGCACGAGCTGCGCACGCCGCTGAACGGGGTGATTGGCTTCACCCGTCTGACGCTCAAAAGCGAGTTGAACCCGACCCAGCGTGACCATCTGCATACCATTGAACGCTCAGCCAACAACCTGCTGACCATTATTAACGACGTACTGGACTTCTCGAAGCTGGAAGCGGGCAAGCTGATTCTGGAGAGTATTCCCTTCCCGCTGCGCAGCACGCTGGATGACGTGGTCACGCTTCTTGCCCACTCATCGCATGATAAGGGTCTGGAACTGACGCTCAATATTAAAAATGATGTGCCGGATAACGTCATTGGCGACCCGCTGCGCCTGCAACAGGTCATTACCAATCTGGTGGGCAACGCGATTAAGTTCACCGAGAGCGGCAACATCGATATTCTGGTCGAAAAAAGGGCGCTCAGTAATAACAAAGTCCAGATTGAAGTGCAGATCCGGGATACCGGCATTGGTATTCCGGAGCGCGATCAGACGCGTCTGTTCCAGGCTTTCCGCCAGGCCGATGCGAGCATTTCCCGTCGTCACGGCGGAACGGGCCTGGGGCTGGTGATCACCCAAAAGCTGGTGAAAGAGATGGGAGGCGATATCTCCTTCCACAGCCAGCCTAACCGGGGCTCAACCTTCTGGTTCCATATCAACCTTGATCTTAACCCGAACGTGCAGACCGACGGCCCGGTCACCGGCTGCCTGAAAGGGATGCGTCTGGCCTATGTGGAACCGAACGCCGCGGCGGCGCAGTGTACGCTGGATGTATTAAGCAGCACGCCGCTGGAGGTCATCTACAGCCCGACCTTCTCCGCGCTGGCTAACGATCATTACGATATCCTGTTGTTGGGGATTCCGGTGACGTTTACCGGAGAACTGACCATGCAGCAGGAACGCCTGGCGAAGGCGGCCTCAATGACGGACTACCTGCTGCTGGCGCTGCCGTGCCACGCCCAAATCAACGCCGAAGAGCTGAAAAACGACGGAGCGGCGGCGTGTCTGCTGAAACCCCTCACCGCCACACGGCTGTTACCTGCGCTGACCGAATATTGCCGTCTGACGCATCAGTCCCTGCCGCTGGAAAACGACGAACATAAGCTGCCGATGACGGTGATGGCCGTGGACGATAACCCGGCGAACCTGAAGCTGATTGGCGTGCTGCTTGAGGATCAGGTTCAGCATGTTGAGCTGTGTACCAGCGGCGCCGAAGCCGTGGAACAAGCCAAACAGATGCAGTTCGACCTGATCCTGATGGATATTCAGATGCCGGGCATGGATGGCATCCGCGCCTGCGAGTTGATTCGCCAGCTTCCGCACCAGCAGCAGACGCCGGTGATTGCCGTGACGGCGCACGCGATGGCGGGGCAAAAGGAGAAACTGCTGGGTGCGGGCATGAACGATTATCTGGCGAAACCGATCGACGAAGAGAAGCTGCACAGCCTGCTGCTGCGCTACAAGCCGGGGCACATTGGCGGGACATACACCATTACAGCTGAATCGCCGGAGATCAGCGTTAACCAGAATGCCACGTTTGACTGGCAACTGGCGCTGCGCCAGGCGGCGGGCAAACCCGATCTGGCCCGCGATATGCTGCAAATGCTGGTGGACTTCCTGCCTGAGATCCGTAACAAGGTTGAAGAACAGCTGGTGGGTGAAAACCCCGAAGGACTGCTGGAAGCCATTCATAAACTGCATGGCAGCTGCGGCTACAGCGGCGTACCGCGGTTGAAAAATCTCTGCCAGTTGCTTGAACAGCAGCTCCGCGCGGGTACGCCAGAATCCGATCTCGAACCGGAGTTCCTGGAGCTGCTGGACGAGATGGACAACGTGACGCGGGAAGCAATGAAGGTGTTGGGGAGCTAAGACCAAAGCCCGGTGGCGCTTCGCTTACCGGGCCTACAGGAGCACGAACGTTAACGCGACATCCCCTGCCCCATCTTTATCACCGCCGCAATATTCCTTGCGGCCATCTGTACATTCTGTTGCGCATTTTCCAGCGCATCCTCCAGCGAGCAGATGGTGTAGATCACGCTGAATACGGCATCCAGTCCATGCTCATGCACCACGCCAACATCCGCCGTCAGGCTGCCGGCAATGCCGATAACCGGCTTGTTATAGCGTTTCGCGACTCTCGCCACGCCAACGGGCACTTTGCCGTGGATCGTCTGGCTGTCGATACGCCCTTCGCCCGTGATCACCAGATCGGCGTCCGCGACCTGTTCATCAAGATGCAGGGCATCGGTGACAATCTCAATCCCCTGACGGAGCTGTGCGCCGCAAAATGCATACAGCGCCGCCCCCATTCCGCCAGCCGCACCGCCGCCCGCCAGGTTTAAGACGTCAATATCCAGATCCCGGGCGATAATTTTTGCGTAATGCGCCAGCGCGTTGTCCAGCGTCCTGACCATCTCCGGCGTCGCCCCTTTCTGCGGACCAAATACCGCAGAAGCGCCAGCTTCGCCGATCAGGGGGTTGGTCACATCGCAGGCCACTTCAATTCGACAGTCTGCCAGCCGCTTATCCAGCCCGCTAAGATCGATATGCGCAAGGCTTGCCAGTTCGCCGCCGCCCGGCCCTACGGGCTGCGCTTTCGCATCCAGCAGTTTTACGCCCAGCGCCTGCACCATGCCTGCGCCACCGTCATTGGTCGCGCTGCCTCCAATGCCAATAATGATATGCTTTACGCCCGCATCCAGCGCATGACGGATCAGTTCCCCGGTTCCCCAGGAGGTGGTGATTAACGGGTTACGCTTTGCGGGAGCAACAAGCTCCAGACCGCTCGCTGCCGCCATCTCGATAAAGGCGCTTTTCCCGTCTCCGGATAACCCGAAAAACCCTTCCACGCGTTCACCCAAAGGCCCGGTAACGGGAACATGGACAAGACGCCCATGCGTGGCTGCCACCATCGCTTCCACCGTCCCTTCGCCACCATCGGCAACCGGTAATTTGACATAGTCCGCTGACGGGAAAATGTCGCGAAAACCGACCTCTATCGCTGTCGCCACCTCCAGCGCGCTCAAGCTTTCCTTATACGAGTCCGGAGCGATAACAATTTTCATAAGCCATCCTTACGCATGTTAGTTACGTTAAGCATACACCACGTAAGGGACCACTCATGGGAGCGGTCCCAATGCGCTTATCGTACCATGCACGGACGTTTATTGTCGAATGTCCACTCTGGGATCAGGTATTGCATCGCCAGCGCGTCATCACGCGCCCCCAGGCCGTGTTTCTGGTACAGCTCATGCGCTTTCATGACCTGGTCCATATCCAGTTCTACGCCCAGACCCGGCGTAGCAGGAACCTGTACCATACCGCCTTTGATTTCAAACGGCTGTTTGGTCAGGCGCTGGTTGCCCTCCTGCCAGATCCAGTGGGTGTCGATGGCGGTAATGTTGCCCGGCGCGGCAGCCGCCACGTGGGTGAACATCGCCAGCGAGATGTCGAAGTGGTTGTTGGAGTGCGAGCCCCAGGTCAGGCCGAACTCATGGCACATCTGCGCCACGCGAACCGAGCCCTGCATCGTCCAGAAGTGCGGGTCTGCCAGCGGAATGTCCACCGATTGCAGCGAGAGCGTGTGCCCCATCTGACGCCAGTCGGTCGCGATCATGTTGGTGGCGGTTGGCAGCCCGGTGGCGCGACGGAACTCCGCCATCACTTCACGTCCGGAGAACCCCTGCTCTGCACCGCACGGATCTTCCGCATAGGCCAGCACGCCTTTAAGCTGCTTACCGATTTTTATCGCCTCATCAAGCGACCAGGCACCGTTCGGATCCAGCGTGACGCGCGCCTGCGGGAAGCGCTTCGCCAGCGCGGCGATCGCCTCTGCTTCTTCTTCACCCGCCAGTACACCGCCTTTAAGCTTGAAGTCATTAAAACCATATTTTTCATACGCGGCTTCCGCCAGGCGCACTACCGCGTCCGGGGTCATCGCTTCATCGTGACGCACACGATACCAGTCGCATTTTTCGTCCGGCTGGCTCTGGTACGGCAGCGGGGTGAGTTTGCGGTTGCCGATAAAGAACAGGTAGCCGAGCATTTCCACTTCGCTGCGCTGTTGGCCGTCGCCCAGCAGGGAGGCGACATTGACGCCAAGATGCTGGCCCAGCAGATCCAGCATCGCGGCTTCAATGCCCGTGACCACATGGATAGTGGTGCGCAGATCAAACGTTTGCAGACCACGGCCACCCGCATCACGATCGGCAAAGGTCGTACGCACGCGAGTCAGCACATTTTTGTACTCGCCCAGCGTTTTACCCACCACCAGCGGAATGGCGTCCTCCAGCGTTTTACGGATCTTCTCCCCGCCCGGGATTTCACCGACACCGGTATGCCCTGAGTTGTCCTTGATCACCACAATATTACGGGTGAAGAACGGCGCATGGGCGCCGCTCAGGTTCATCAGCATGCTGTCATGTCCCGCGACAGGAATGATCTGCATGGAGGTGACTACAGGGGTAGAAAATGTGCTCATCGTTCGATCCTTTTATCAGTGACGTCCAAATACAGGGCGCTTACGGTCAAATGTCCAGCCGGGGATAAGGTACTGCATCGGGCCTGCGTCGTTGCGCGCGCCGCCCGGCAGTTTTTTATACGCTTCATGCGCCTTGTGGATCTGATCCCAGTCAAGCTCCACGCCCAGCCCCGGCGCATCCGGTACGGCAATTGTGCCGTTTTTGATTTCAAGTGGATTTTTGGTCAGGCGCGCTTCGCCTTCCTGCCAGATCCAGTGCGTATCGATGGCGGTCGGGTTGCCCGGCGCCGCCGCGCCAACGTGGGTAAACATCGCCAGCGAAATGTCGAAATGGTTATTGGAGTGGCAGCCCCAGGTGAGCCCCCAGTCATCGCACAGCTGCGCCACGCGCACCGCGCCGGAAAGGGTCCAGAAGTGCGGGTCCGCCAGCGGTATGTCCACCGCATTCAGCATCACCGCATGGCCCATTTCACGCCAGTTGGTGGCGATCATGTTGGTCGCAACCGGCAGCCCGGTAGCGCGGCGGAATTCGGCCATCACCTCGCGGCCAGAAAATCCCTGCTCGGTGCCGCACGGATCTTCCGCGTAGGTCAGCACGTCGCCCAGCCCTTTGCACAGCGTGATAGCTTCATCCAGCAGCCAGGCGCCGTTCGGATCGACGGTGATGCGTGCCTCCGGGAAGCGTTTTTTCAACGCGCGCACGCTGTCAATCTCCTGCTCGCCGGGCAGAACGCCGCCTTTCAGCTTGAAGTCTTTGAAGCCGTAGCGATCCTGCGCCGCCTCTGCAAGGCGTACCACCGCCTCGCCAGAGAGCGCCTCCTGATGACGCAGGTGATACCACTCGTGGCTGCCCGGCGAGCGTTCCAGATACGGCAGATCGGTTTTCGTCCGGTCGCCAACGTAGAACAGATAGCCCAGCACCGTTACCGCATTACGCTGTTTGCCTGGCCCCAGCAGTTCGCAGACTGGCACGTTCAGCGCCTTGCCCAGTAAATCGAGGAGGGCCGCCTCCAGCGCCGCCACCGCGTTAACGCGCAGTTCAAACGTCCAGGCGCCTTTGCCGAAGGTATCAAAATCCGCCGACTGGTTACCCTTATGCACCCGCTGAACCACCTTGTTCAGGCGGGCGACCTCCTGCCCAACCACCTGCGGGATGGCGTCGACCAGCGTCTGGTAAATCACCTCTCCGCCAGGCGCTTCCCCGACGCCGGTATTCCCTGCGCTGTCGGTCAGCACCACAATGTTGCGGGTGAACCAGGCGTTATGCGCGCCACCAATGTTGAGCAGCATGCTGTCCTGCCCCGCCACCGGAATGACCTTCATCTCCGTCACGATCGGGCTTGATTGCGTTGTCATCATCCGCGCTCCCCAACAGGTTTCAGTTCGATTCGTTTGATGTCACCCACCAGCACCAGATAACTGAGTACCGCCACCAGCGCATGGACGCCTACATAAATCAGCGCGCCGTTGAAGGAGCCAGTGGTGCCGACGATGTAACCGATAGCGATTGGGGTGACAATGCCGGAAATGTTGCCAAACATGTTGAACAGACCGCCGCTCAGGCCGCTGATCTCTTTCGGCGCGGTATCTGCCATCACCGCCCAGCCCAGTGCGCCAATGCCTTTACCGAAGAAGGCCATCGCCATAAAGCCGATAATCATCCACTCCGCGCTGACGTAGTTACAGAACACCATGGTCATGGAGAGCAGCATGCCGAGTACGATTGGCGTTTTACGCGCAATATTCAGCGAACCGGTACGACGCATCAGCCAGTCGGAGATGACCCCGCCAAGCACCCCGCCCACGAAGCCACAGATGGCCGGCACGGAGGCGACAAACCCCGCCTTCAGAATCGACATCCCGCGCGCCTGCACCAGGTAAACCGGGAACCAGGTGATAAAGAAGTAGGTTAAGGCGTTAATGCAGTACTGGCCGAGATAGATACCGATCATCATTCGTGAGCCGACGAGCTGTTTGATCTGCCCCCATTTCTGGCTGAACGGAACTTTAGCTTTCTGGGTTTTCTGATCCATGTTGATCAGCGCCCCACCTTCAGCAATGTAGTCCAGCTCTTTCTTGTTCACGCCCGGATGCTGGTTTGGTTCGTGGATCACTTTCAGCCAGATGAAGCTGATGACGATCCCCAGCCCGCCCATGAAGAAGAAGACGTGCGACCAGCCCACTTCGTGCGTCAGCCAGCCCATGATTGGCGCGAAAATAACCGTCGCAAAGTATTGCGCCGAGTTAAAGATGGCTACCGCCGTTCCCCTCTCCTGCGCCGGGAACCAGGCGGCCACAATACGGCTGTTGCCAGGGAATGATGGCGCTTCCGCTAAGCCCACCAGGAAGCGGAGGGTAAAGAGCGCAATGATAATGCCGAAGCCGCTGAAGATATCCACGAAGCCCTGTAACAGGGTAAACATCGACCAGATGAAAATGGACCAGAAATAGACCCGTTTTGAACCAAAGCGGTCCAGCAGCCAGCCGCCAGGGATTTGGCCGATTACGTAGGCCCATGAAAATGCGGAGAAAACATAACCCATACCTACCGGATCAAGTCCGATGTCCTTTGCCATCTCAGAGCCGGCAATGGATAACGTGGCACGGTCGCCGTAGTTGAAAGAGGTGACGATAAACAGCATCACCACTATCCAGTAGCGGGCGTTGGTGCGCTTCTCAGCGCTGCTCGCCGCGTGGCTTAATGTACTCATTGTTGCACTCCTGAAACATAGCTTTCGCCTGGTTCATTCTGTACAGCACCTGTAGGGTAATCAGAATGAGAGATTTGTGTTTGGTTTTGGTACGGCCAGAAGCCGTTTTATAGTGACGGGAAAAGTATATGAAGGAGTGCCTCTTCACCTCACCGTGCAAAAACACAGTATTGAAGGGCGTGAGGGAGGTTGTTTAGGGCATAAGCCCAGAGGAGTGGAAGGTGGTTCACGGAAATGGCGTTTGGGGCGGGGTGTAATGCCGGGTGGCGGCTACGCCTGACCCGGCCTGGCATTGGTATAGCGCAGGGTTATTTAAGCAGCGTTGCCCAGTGTTCAACCCAGGGATTTGACTCGCTTTCTGGCTCAGGGTGTTCACCCGCATCAATCAGCAACATCTCTCCGACGCGCTGAGCGCTCTGTTCCTGCAACAGCGCGTCGAACTGTTTACCGCCGCCGCAGAAATTAGCGTAAGAGCTATCGCCGAGGGCGATGATGCCATAGTGAACATCTGGCTGATAGCCGAGCTGGTCTTTAATGCCCTGGAAAAGCGGGACGATGCTGTCCGGCAGATCGCCCTGCCCGGTGGTGGAGGTCACCACCAGGATGTATTTATCTTTATACTTTTCCCAGTCCGCCAGCTCCGGATCTTCATAGACCGTTGCTTTATGGCCCTGGTTTACAAGGATTGCTTCCGCTTCCTCCGCCACCAGCAGCGAGTTGCCGTACATCGTGCCGACAAAAATGCCTACTTCAGCCATGCTTTGCTCCCGTAATTATTGCGCTTGCTGTTCATCCTGAACGTTGCCTGCGGCAAACTCAACCCTTTCATTTTCGGGGAGTTGTCCCAGCCAGCCAAACTGTGACAGCGCCTGCATCCAGACCTCGTCCAGCCCTGCGCGAATAGTCAGCGGTTCGCCGGTAAACGGGTGCGTCAGGCGTAGCTCGCTGGCGTGCAGCATCAGCCGGTTACAGCCAAAGTGCTCGGCCGCGCTGCGGTTCTGGCGCAGATCGCCGTGCTTGCTGTCGCCGATAATCGGGTGGCGCAGATGTGCAAGGTGGCGGCGAAGCTGGTGCTTGCGCCCGGTTTTGGGCAAAAGCTCAACCAGACTGTATCGCGTGGTCGGAAATTTGCTGGTCGCCACCGGCAGTTCTGTGGTCGCCATACCGCGATAGTCGGTCACCGCAGGCTGCGGGCCTTTATCTTCGCGGGCAAATTTATCGGCAATTTTATCCAGTTCCTCCACCAGCGGATAATCAAGCGTGGCGGAATCCGTCAGCCAGCCACGCACGATGGCGTGGTAGCGCTTTTGCATCTGGTGCTGCTCAAACTGCTGCGAAAGCAGTCGACCCGCCTCACTGGAAAGCCCCATCAGCAGAACGCCAGAGGTTGGCCGATCCAGACGATGAGCAGTAAAGACGTGCTGACCGATCTGATCGCGCACGGTTTGCATGACCACGACTTTCTCATCGCGATCGAGCCAGCTACGGTGCACCAGCCAGCCGGACGGTTTATTCACCGCCACTAACCACTCATCCTGATAAAGGATCTCAAGCGTCATGCATCGTCACCGGCGAAAAGCGCATCGAGCTTTTCCAGCTCCACCAGCATCATGGCACGCGCCGGGTGGGTCGCTTCCAGCGCCATTTCGTAATAGGGAGAGACGGCAAAAGACGCGGGCAACGCGTGACCACCTTCCAGTAGCGCGTGCATACGCGGAATTAAGACCCACTGGAGCCACTCGAACGGGGCCAGCGTATCCAGACAAAACGGTTGGGTGCTGGCGAACGCGTCTGGCTGCGGCGCGTTATCCTGCCACAGCTGATGCTGGCGCATAAGGGCTTCGATGGCGTGCAACTGCGCACGAACGTTGTCATGATGCGACATATATACCTCAACTGAAAAACGGAATGGCGCGAAGCATAGCATTGCGGACGACAGAAATAAAAAAAGGGAGCACTGTAAAAACAGTGCTCCCGGTTCGTTTCGCAGCATTCCAGCTACAATACGTGCTCCCTGCTCATCCGTGACAACTTTTCCTGATGCCCGAAGGCCTGGTCATCCCTTTACCTTTTGCTTCCTGCTCACATCGTCCTGATGTGTAGGTTTCATCCTGAAACGTCCTGGCCATCCTGACCCACCGACCATCCTGACCGGCTCTCGTTCTCCTTCCTGGAGGTGTCCCTTACGCATCCTGCGTGATCCACTTTGCTTCATCCTGAAGCCTTCCTGCGGCGTCATCCTGACGTGTCCCTGGTAAGAAACGCCATCATCCTGATGTTCGTTTCTCGTGTCGGCATCCTGTCGACACAGATAGATTCCGCTATTCTGCTTCGTCTTACAACCCACCTTGTAAGCAATGTAAGCCAGGCGAAACGGGGGATTCCCTTTCAGAAAACCACTAACCTGTTGAAAGAAAAGTTAATATTAATCTGAAATTCCTAAGGCAACGCTAACTGTTTCGGCGATGTCTCACAGAGCGTGTAAGAGATCTCTCACACGTCCAGTAGCATCATGGATTACAGAAGCGGCTCAATTTGGGTAAGAAAATCCGCAAGTGAAGGCGCGAGAACGTCGCGATTGCGGGTGCCGAGCGTCTCTTTGATGACCTCGCCAGACAGGTTGCAGACAGAAATGACGTCCAGTTCACTGTCGAGCGTCGCAATAAAAAGAGTCGGAGAGAGCTTAAGGCGTTTTTGCGTGACCAGGTGACCAATGAGGTTTTCCTGAACGCGTTGCAGATCGTCTTCGCTCCAGGTTTGCAGCAGCGTCAACGGCTGTCCTGCAAAACATGCAGTCATATCCCCGGCAAACTGCGTGGTATAAAATGCATGAAGCGCAGGTTGTATCACAATGTCCATCGCGCGTTCAACCGCATTTACATTCTGCTCGCCCGTGAACGGTTTCGGTTGCCAGATAACGTAATCATCCTGCGAAGCGATAATGCACGGTGACGGCACGCCATATAAGTCAGTACTTTGCGGCCACGTCCCCCGCTTTTCATGCCAGGCATCGCAATAGCGGGTCGTGAAGGACGTCAGGGCATTTGCAGTTTCGATATCCACCGATTTCTCTCTTCTTGTAAGACAGGATAAACTCAGCCCATAAGTGTACCTGTAAAGTGGCTATGAAACATGTCTTACGAAAATCATCAGGCGTTAACGGGCTTAACGCTGGGTAAATCGACCGATTACCGCGACACCTACGATGCAAGCCTGTTGCAGGGCGTGCCGCGCAGTCTGAACCGCGATCCGCTCGGGCTGCACGCTGACGCGCTGCCGTTTGTCGGCGGCGACATCTGGACGCTGTACGAACTCTCCTGGCTGAATGCGCGCGGTCTGCCGCAGGTGGCCGTGGGCCACGTCGAGCTGGATTACGCCAGCGTAAACCTGGTCGAATCCAAGAGCTTTAAGCTCTATCTCAACAGCTTTAACCAGACCAAATTCAACAGCTGGGACGAGGTACAACAGACGCTTGAACGTGATTTAAGCGCGTGCGCGCAGGGCAACGTAACCGTCTCGTTATACCGTCTGCATGAGCTGGAAGGACAGCCCATTGCCCATTTCCACGGCACCTGCATCGACGATCAGGACATTGAGGTGGAAAGCTATGAATTTAGCACCGACTACCTGGAAAACGCGGCGGGCGGAAAAGTGGTCAGCGAGACGCTGGTCAGCCATCTGCTGAAATCCAACTGCCTTATCACCCATCAGCCGGACTGGGGCTCGGTACAGATCCAGTACCGCGGCCCGCAGATTGACCGTGAAAAGCTGCTGCGTTACCTGGTGTCATTCCGTCATCACAACGAATTTCACGAGCAGTGCGTGGAGCGCATCTTCAACGACATCCAGCGTTTCTGCCAGCCCGAAAAGCTGAGCGTTTATGCCCGCTACACCCGTCGCGGCGGTTTGGATATCAATCCGTGGCGCACCAATACCGATTTTGTGCCTGCCACCGGACGGCTGGTGCGCCAGTAAGATAAATATTTTCACAATATGCGGGCGGTATTCCGCCCGAAGTGTTGTGAAACGTCATAAGCCAGGGCTATTGTAATCAACAGGGAAAGACGATAATCGTCCCATAAGGAGCTCACTTGATTACACATATTAGCCCGCTTGGCTCTATGGATATGTTGTCGCAGCTGGAAGTGGACATGCTTAAACGCACCGCCAGTAGCGACCTTTATCAACTGTTTCGTAACTGTTCACTTGCCGTACTGAACTCCGGAAGCCTGACCGACAACAGTAAAGAGCTGCTGTCCCGCTTCGAAAGTTTTGATATCAACGTGCTGCGCCGCGAGCGCGGGGTGAAGCTGGAAGTGATCAACCCGCCGGAAGACGCTTTTGTCGACGGGCGTATTATTCGCTCACTTCAGGCCAACCTGTTTGCCGTGCTGCGCGACATTCTGTTTGTTAACGGACAGATCAGCAACGCCGGACGTTTCCAGCATCTTGACCTGGAAAGTTCCGTTCATATCACTAACCTGGTCTTCTCTATTCTGCGTAACGCCCGCGCCCTGCACGTGGGCGAAGCGCCGAACATGGTCGTCTGCTGGGGTGGTCACTCTATTAACGAAACCGAATACCTGTATGCCCGCCGCGTGGGGACGCAGCTCGGCCTGCGCGAACTGAATATCTGTACCGGTTGCGGTCCTGGCGCGATGGAAGCACCAATGAAAGGCGCGGCAGTAGGTCACGCGCAGCAACGCTATAAAGAAGGCCGTTTTATCGGCATGACCGAGCCGTCGATCATCGCCGCTGAGCCGCCTAACCCGCTGGTTAACGAACTGATTATTATGCCGGATATCGAAAAACGTCTTGAGGCGTTTGTCCGTATCGCGCACGGCATTATTATCTTCCCGGGCGGCGTAGGTACGGCGGAAGAGCTGCTTTATCTGCTCGGGATCCTGATGAACCCGGCCAACAAAGATCAGGTTCTGCCGCTGATCCTGACCGGCCCGAAAGAGAGCGCCGACTACTTCCGCGTGCTGGACGAGTTTATCGTGCATACGCTGGGCGAAGACGCGCGCCGTCACTACCGCATTATTATTGACGATGCCGCAGAAGTGGCCCGTCAGATGAAAAAAGCAATGCCGCTGGTGAAAGAGAATCGTCGTGATACCGGGGATGCCTACAGCTTTAACTGGTCCATCCGTATCGCACCGGATCTTCAGATCCCCTTCGAGCCGTCGCATGAGAACATGGCGAACCTCAAACTCTATCCGGATCAGCCGGTGGAAGTGCTGGCTGCCGACCTGCGTCGCGCCTTCTCTGGCATCGTGGCGGGGAACGTGAAAGAGGTGGGGATACGCGCAATTGAAGAGTTTGGCCCGTATAAGATCCACGGTGATCCGGAGATGATGCGCCGCATGGATGATATGTTGCAGGGCTTTGTCGCTCAGCACCGCATGAAGCTTCCAGGCTCTGCCTATATTCCGTGTTACGAAATCATCAAGTAAAGCGACATTCCTCTCCTCTCAAGCCGGATCGTCATCCGGCTTTTTTATTCGTGTTGTAATTCATAGCGATCTTCAATGTTATTAACAAATCTGACGTCTGCGCAAACGATTACCTCGTTTTTGAAACCATAAATAATCAGCCTTAATCGAAATTACCCGCCAGAAAATCCTAAAATCCCATTTCTTTACAGCGAAAGACACCTATCTCGCGGGTCGACCTTTTCGAAAACATGTCGTTAATGGTAGCCTTCGCGCCCGTAAATTCTCTTTGATGTTTTTTTAACAGATAAATGGTCTAAATATACCCACATCACAAGTGGATTATTGCATTTGGGATCGCGATCACTGATAGATTCATAACTAGAATGTATCTTTCCGCCCGCCAATAGTTACGGGCAAAAATTATTAAAAAACCGTCACTGAACGAATTTCATATTACCGTCAGGCGCTTTTTCATCGGATTTGACTAAAAACCTGACAATTTGCTTCCTCCAGGAGATACAGATGGAAACCACTCAAACCAGCACCGTTGCTTCGATTGAATCCCGAAGCGGTTGGCGCAAAACGGATACCATGTGGATGCTTGGCCTGTACGGCACAGCAATCGGCGCTGGTGTACTGTTCCTTCCTATCAACGCAGGTGTCGGCGGTATGATCCCGCTGATCATCATGGCTCTCATCGCCTTCCCGATGACCTTCTTTGCGCACCGAGGCCTGACCCGCTTCGTGCTGTCCGGTAAAAACCCGGGCGAAGATATCACTGAAGTCGTTGAAGAACACTTCGGCGTCGGCGCAGGTAAGCTGATTACCCTGCTCTACTTCTTCGCGATTTACCCGATTCTGCTGGTGTACAGCGTTGCTATCACCAACACCGTAGAAAGCTTTATGATGCACCAGCTTCAGATGACCCCGCCGCCGCGTGCGATTCTGTCCCTGATCCTGATCGTTGGTATGATGACCATCGTGCGCTTCGGCGAGCAGATGATTGTGAAAGCGATGAGCGTGCTGGTGTTCCCGTTTGTTGCGGCTCTGATGGTGCTGGCTCTGTACCTGATCCCACAGTGGAACGGCGCTGCGCTGGAAACCCTGTCTCTGAGCAGCGCATCCACGACCGGCAACGGTCTGCTGCTGACCCTGTGGCTGGCGATCCCGGTGATGGTGTTCTCCTTCAACCACTCGCCAATCATCTCTTCCTTCGCAGTAGCGAAGCGTGAAGAGTACGGCAATGGCGCAGAGAAGAAGTGCTCCAGCATCCTGGCTCGCGCGCACATCATGATGGTACTGACCGTAATGTTCTTCGTGTTCAGCTGCGTGCTGAGCCTCTCCCCGGCGGATCTGGCGGCGGCGAAAGAGCAGAACATCTCTATTCTGTCTTACCTGGCAAACCACTTTAACGCACCGCTGATTGCGTGGATGGCGCCGATCATCGCAATTATCGCCATCACCAAATCCTTCCTGGGCCACTACCTGGGCGCACGTGAAGGCTTCAACGGCATGGTGATTAAATCTCTGCGTGGTAAAGGCAAGACCATTGAAATCAACCGTCTGAACAAAATCACTGCGCTGTTCATGCTGGTGACCACCTGGGCGGTAGCCACCCTGAACCCAAGCATTCTGGGCATGATTGAAACCCTGGGCGGCCCAATTATCGCGATGATCCTGTTCCTGATGCCGATGTACGCGATTCAGAAAGTGCCTGCGATGCGTAAATACAGCGGCCATATCAGCAACGTGTTCGTTGTTGTGATGGGCCTGATTGCCATCTCCGCTATTTTCTACTCGCTGTTCAGCTAATACCTCCTGCGCCGTCTGCGGACGGCGCACTTCTCCCCTCTGACTGAAGCAATGGACGCATCATGATTAGCGTATTCGATATCTTCAAAATCGGTATTGGTCCTTCCAGCTCTCACACCGTCGGACCAATGAAAGCCGGTAAACAATTCACGGATGACTTGATTGCACGCGGCATTTTGCACGACATCACCCGCGTGGTTGTCGATGTATATGGTTCCCTTTCCCTGACCGGTAAAGGCCACCATACCGATATTGCCATTATCATGGGGCTGGCGGGTAATCTGCCGGATACCGTTGATATTGATGCAATACCTGGCTTTATCCAGGACGTGAACACCCACGGTCGTTTGCTGCTGGCGAACGGCGAGCATGAGGTTGAATTCCCGGTTGATCACTGCATGAATTTCCATGCGGATAACCTGTCGCTTCACGAAAACGGCATGCGCATTACCGCGCTGGCCGGCGACAAAGCGGTTTACAGCCAGACGTATTACTCCATCGGCGGCGGGTTTATCGTCGACGAGGACCATTTTGGTCAAAGCACCAATTCTGCCGTTGATGTGCCGTACCCTTACAAAAACGCGGCCGACTTGCAGCGTCACTGCCAGGAGACAGGGCTTTCTCTCTCCGGCCTGATGATGAAAAACGAGCTGGCCCTGCACAGCAAAGAGGAGCTGGAACAGCACTTCGCTAACGTCTGGGAAGTGATGCGCAGCGGCATTGAGCGCGGGATCACCACCGAAGGCGTGCTGCCGGGTAAACTGCGTGTTCCGCGTCGTGCGGCTGCGCTGCGCCGCATGCTGGTCAGCACCGACAAAACCACCACCGACCCGATGGCCGTCGTCGACTGGATCAACATGTTCGCGCTGGCGGTGAACGAAGAGAACGCCGCGGGTGGCCGCGTCGTCACCGCGCCAACCAACGGGGCGTGCGGAATTGTTCCGGCGGTTCTGGCGTATTACGACAAGTTTATCCGTGAAGTGAATGCAAACTCACTCGCGCGGTATATGCTGGTCGCCAGTGCGATTGGCTCACTGTACAAGATGAACGCCTCGATTTCCGGCGCGGAAGTGGGCTGTCAGGGTGAAGTGGGCGTCGCCTGCTCTATGGCGGCGGCGGGTCTGGCCGAACTACTGGGCGCAAGTCCTGCGCAGGTTTGTATTGCGGCGGAAATCGGCATGGAACATAACCTGGGGCTGACCTGCGATCCGGTCGGCGGACAGGTCCAGGTGCCATGCATCGAGCGTAACGCCATCGCCTCTGTGAAAGCGGTGAACGCGGCCCGTATGGCGCTGCGTCGTACCAGCGAACCGCGCGTCTGCCTCGACAAGGTTATCGAAACCATGTACGAAACCGGTAAAGATATGAACGCCAAATACCGCGAAACCTCCCGCGGTGGCCTGGCGATGAAGATCGTCACCTGCGATTAAGCCTCTCAGGAAGCCTCGTTTTGCGAGGCTTCTTCCTGTTTTCCCCACCATTCATAGTTTCATGCTGCGCTCAGTGTTACCCTTCACCTATCAGACAGAAGGGAGATTATCTGTGGCCGTTCATTTGCTTATCGTCGATGCACTTAACCTGATTCGCCGTATTCATGCAGTACAGGGCACCCCCTGCAAGGACACCTGTTTACACGCGCTGGAGCAGCTCATTCGCCATAGCGAACCCACCCACGCTGTTGCCGTATTCGACGATGAAGCACGCAATACCGGCTGGCGGCACCAGCGCCTGCCGGACTACAAAGCCGGACGTGCGCCAATGCCGGACGATCTGCACGCAGAAATGCCCGCTATCCGCGCGGCCTTTGAGCAGCGCGGCGTTCCGTGCTGGGGCGCCCACGGTAATGAGGCTGACGATTTAGCCGCAACGCTGGCGGTTAAAGTCGCGAGCGCCGGGCATCAGGCAACTATCGTTTCAACCGACAAAGGCTACTGCCAGCTGCTCTCACCAACGATCCGCATCCGGGACTACTTTCAAAAACGCTGGCTGGACGCGCCATTCATTGCCAGCGAGTTTGGGGTATCGCCTGAGCAACTGCCGGATTACTGGGGGCTGGCGGGGATCAGCAGCTCTAAAGTGCCGGGTGTCGCCGGTATTGGACCCAAAAGCGCCGCACAGCTGCTGACGGAGTTTCAGAGTCTGGAAGGAATTTACGCCAGGCTTGATGAAGTGCCGGAAAAATGGCGCAAAAAGCTGGAGGCGCATAAAGAGATGGCGTTTATCTGCCGGGAGGTGGCGACGCTACAGACGGATTTACAGCTGGACGGGAATTTACAGCAGTTAAGGTTAGAACGTTAAAACAACTACACGATTTTGTAGGCCCGGTAAGCGCAGCGCCACCGGGCGTTACAAACGTTATCGCTCGTCGCGACGCCCACCCACTGCCGCCCACCAGCGACGAATATGGACCGTCACTTCTTCGCGGTCGTGATAAAGCTGACGCGCCTGGATTTCTGCGTTAATCCCGTGTTCGTCCAGCTGCTGCTGAATATAGGCCAGGTTCTGCGACACCTCTTCGTAGCGCTTTTTCATCGGCAGCTTGAGGTTGAAAATCGTCTCACGACACCAGCCGTTCACCAGCCAGGAGGCCATCAGCGCCGCGACTTTCGCCGGTTTTTCTACCATGTCGCACACCATCCAGGAGATGTTGTTGCGGTTCGGGCGATAGCGGAAGCCGTCCTCACGCAGCCAGGTGACCTGCCCGGTATCCATCAGGCTTTGCGCCATCGGGCCGTTATCCACAGACGAAACCCACATATTGCGTTTCACCAGCTGATAGGTCCAGCCGCCCGGGCACGCGCCAAGGTCGACGGCATACATGCCGTTTGCCAGACGTTCGTCCCACTCGTCCGCCGGGATAAAGACGTGAAACGCCTCTTCCAGCTTCAGGGTTGAACGGCTCGGCGCATCTGCCGGGAAGCGCAGACGCGGGATCCCCATAAAGAACGGCGAATTATTGGTGGTATACGAGTAGCCGGCGTAGCAACATCCTGGCGCAATAAAGAAGATATGCACGACCGGGCGCTTTGGCGTTTCGTAGTTTGTCAGCACACCCGCATCACGCAGCGCCGCGCGCAGCGGCACGGTGAACTTACGGCAGAACTTCATCAGCTCTTTGCTTTCGTTGGTGTCGGCCACTTCCACGCGCAAATCGCCGCCCTTCTCCACCACACCCTGCAACAGGCCAACAATCGGCGTGATGCGATCTTCCGGCGGAAGATCTTTCAGCAGTTCGCCCGCGACAAACATCTGACGGGCGAAAATCAATGAGCTGAACGGCAGTTCGCGCGCCAGCTTGTCGGCATCATCAGGCTGATAGCATTCAAATACCACATAGCCCGCGTTCTCTTTGACGCGAGCGAATCCGAAGACTTCACGCTTCGCCGCTTTATCGGTGATTTCCGCGGCGCACTCTTTCTCAAACCCCGGGCGACAATATAAAACAACCTTATTCATGAACAACGCCCTTGCGTTTCAGACGGATAGCTCCGATAAACATTAACACCCAACCCGCCAGGAAGCTGACGCCGCCGACAGGTGTAACAAACGCCCACAGGCGTAAATGCGACAGCGCCAGACAGTAAAGACTGCCGCTGAACAGTACGGTACCCAGCGCCAGAAAGACGCTGCTCCAGTAAAACCAGATGCTGATGCGGCGCTGCATCGCCACCGCCAGCCCAAAAATTGCCAGCGTGTGGAACGCCTGATATTCAAGGCCGGTCTGGATCCAACCCATCTCCACAACGCCCAGAGATTTGCTTAAGACATGCGCGCCAAACGCGCCCAGAGCTACAAAAATAAAGCCACTCACCGCGGCGAAAATCAGCATGAATCGGCTGGTCATGTTTAAGTCCTGAATTGATGCGTGCCCGGCACACAAACGTTATTGTTCATACCTGAAGCGGAATTTTTCTTGCTCGCTTGCCGCTTTCGCCAGTATCCACTGCCGGAAAGCGGCTATTTTACCCAGTTCTGCCTGACTGTCATGACAAACCAGATAAAATGCATTCTTGCTGACCAGTACATCGTTAAATGGGCAAACCAGACGGCCTGCCTCAATTTCGGACTGCGCCATAACGTTGTTTGCCAACGCCACGCCCTGCCCGTGAATGGCAGCCTGTAGCACCATCGCGCTGTGGCTAAAAATGGGCCCCTGCTGCACGTTTATATGATTAAGACCTAACTGGCGGGTATAAGTTTGCCAGTCGCGACGCGACGCATCGTGCAAAAGCGTATGTTGCGCCAGATCGGCGGGCGTTTTGAGCGCTTTATCCCCCGTCAGCAGCAGCGGTGAACAGACCGGCAACAGATATTCTGCGTATAATTTTTCCACACGCAAGCCCGGCCAGTTACCGCGACCGTAAAAAATCGCCACGTCCACATCATCTGCCAGCTTGTCTTCCTGACGGTCCACCGCCTGGATTCGGACATCGATTCCCGGATAAGTTGAGTTAAAGCTTGAGAGTCGCGGCACCAGCCACTGAATGGCAAAACTGGGCAATAAACTCACAGTCAGGGCGCCTTTTGCGCTCCGGGCCTGAAGCTTGCGAGTGGCTTCCGTCAGCTGGGAAAAAATCTCTTTAATATCCTGAAAATAGCTCTGCCCCTCTTCGGTCAACAGCAACGAACGGTTGCGTCGACGGAACAGCTTAAGCCCCAGAAAATCCTCCAGAGACTTGATTTGATGACTTACTGCGGCCTGTGTCACAAAAAGCTCATCGGCTGCGCGGGTGAAGCTGAGGTGGCGTGCTGCTGCATCAAAAACACGTAATGCATTTAGGGGTGGCAATCGCTTGGACATGGTTATCTGGCTTAGATGTTAACGAGATTTAACATATAGGAAACAACGTTTAACCTATTAGTTTTTTTTATCTGAGCCATTATAATTTGTCCGTTGAGGAACTACCAGCAAATACCTATAGTGGCGGCACTTCCTGAGCCGGAACGAAAAGCTTTTTTTGGAATGCGTGTTCTGAAGGGCTTTTGGCTTACGGTTGTGATGTTGTGTTGTTGTGTTTGCAATTGGTCTGCGATTCAGACCACGGTAGCAACGCTACCAATTTTTCACTTCCTGTACATTTACCCTGTCTGTCCATAGTGATTAATGTAGCACCGCCAACTTGCGGTGCTTTTTTTTCGCTTATCTAACTGTTAATGCTCGATTTCCTTCATCTCTTTCACGTCACTGCGGTTGATCTGCTGTTTGTTCCCGTTAGCATCTTTGTATGAAATCATCCCGGTATCATTATCGGTTGTCGGTTTCCCTTCAGAGACGATAGATCGACCATCGTTGGTATGCATTACGTAGTTATTACCAGAACAGGCGCTCAGGGCAAAGGTCAACGCACAGGCAGAAATGATTGCAGCTGTCTTTTTCATGATTATCTCCTTTAGCAATTAATGCTATTCAAACCTCGATTTATAACAGGCTAAAACATCCGCCTAACACTATTTAGCATAACCTGCTTTTTCAGACTCGCCAGGATAAGCAGACAAATCTGATAGATATCAACTTCCTTGCCCTGCCGATGAATTTGCGCGACGATCGTAGAATCGATATGAGGAATTCCATGAACGCTTTCAGTCCTGCGCAGTTTCGCGCACAGTTTCCTGCGCTGGCCGATGCCGGCATTTATCTTGATAGCGCCGCCACGGCCCTTAAACCGCAGGCGGTGATTGAGGCAACCCGCCAGTTTTACAGCCTGAGCGCCGGGAACGTGCACCGCAGCCAGTATGCCGACGCGCAGCGCTTAACGGCGCAATACGAAGCCGCACGGGATCAGGTCGCGCGCCTGATCAATGCTGACAGCGGTAAGAACATCGTCTGGACGCGGGGCACCACAGAGGCCATTAACATGGTGGCGCAATGTTACGCGCGTCCGCTGTTGCAGCCCGGGGATGAGATCATCGTCAGCGAGGCGGAACACCACGCCAACCTGGTACCCTGGCTGATGGTGGCCGAACAAACTGGGGCACGGGTTGTAAAGCTCCCGTTGGGTGCGGACTTCCTGCCTGACGTGGCGCGTCTGCCTGAGCTGATTACGCCGCGCAGCCGTATTCTGGCGCTGGGGCAGATGTCCAACGTCACCGGCGGCTGCCCGGATCTGGCGCGTGCCATTGAGATTGCCCATGCCAGCGGCGTGGTGGTGATGGTCGACGGTGCGCAGGGTGTGGTGCATTTTCCGGCTGACGTTCAGGCGCTGGATATCGACTTCTATGCCTTCTCAGGACACAAATTGTACGGGCCAACCGGTATCGGCGCGCTGTACGGCAAAGCTGAACTGCTGGCCCGGATGACGCCGTGGCTCGGCGGCGGCAAGATGATTACCGAAGTCACCTTCGACGGTTTTAAAACGCAGGATGTACCCTACCGCCTGGAAGCCGGTACCCCAAACGTGGCCGGGGTTATCGGTCTGAGCGCAGCGCTCGAATGGCTGGCAGAAACGGACGTGGTTCAGGCTGAAAGCTGGAGCCGGGGTCTGGCGACGCTGGCGGAAGAAGAACTGAAAAAACGTCCGGGTTTTCGTTCGTTCCGCGTCCAGGACTCCAGCCTGCTCGCCTTTGATTTCGCGGGCGTGCACCATAGCGACATGGTGACGTTGCTTGCCGGATACGGCATTGCCCTGCGTGCCGGACAGCACTGCGCCCAGCCGCTGCTGGCGGCCATTGGCGTGAGCGGTACCCTGCGCGCCTCGTTTGCACCGTACAATACAAAAAGCGACGTCGATGCGCTGGTTTCCGCCGTCGACCGCGCCCTGGAATTACTGGTGGATTAATGACAAGTTCAGCTTTAGCCGGGCACCCGTTCGGCACCGTTATTACTGAAGAGACGTTAAAACAGACCTTCGTCCCGCTCACGCAGTGGGAAGATAAATATCGTCAGCTGATCCTGCTGGGTAAACAGTTGCCCACGCTGTCAGACGAGCTGAAATCACAGGCGAAGGAGATCGCAGGCTGCGAGAACCGCGTCTGGCTTGGGTTTAGCGTATCCGGTGAGAAACTGCATTTCTTCGGCGACAGCGAGGGACGCATTGTTCGCGGTCTGCTGGCGGTGCTGTTGACCGCAATCGAAGGGAAAAGCGCCGCAGAGCTGCTGGCGCATTCTCCGCTGGCGCTGTTTGATGAGCTGGGACTTCGCGCGCAGCTTAGCGCCTCGCGCGGTCAGGGACTGATTGCGCTAAACGACGCGGTACTGGATGCCGCCCATCAGGCTCAGGCCTGACGTTCCGCCTTCGCCATCATCTTCTTCAGGGCGTGAGAGACCGCCACAAAGCCGAAGGAGGCGGTCACCATGGTGGCCGCTCCAAACCCTGAGGCACAATCCATCCGCTTTGGCCCTTCCGCCGTGCTTTTCATTGCACAGACCGAACCATCCGCCTGCGGATAAACCAGCGCTTCTGTCGAGAACACACAGTCCACGCCCAGCTTGCCTTTGCTATTTTTCACCACGTTGAAGTCGCTTTTTAAGCGCTCGCGTAGCTTAGCGGCCAGCGGATCCTGAATGGTCTTCGCCAGATCCGCCACCTGGATCTGCGTCGGATCAATTTGTCCACCCGCGCCGCCCGTTGTCACCAGCGGCACCTTGTAACGACGACAGTAAGCGATCAGCGCCGCTTTTGGCCGCACGCTGTCGATGGCATCAATCACATAGCTGTAGCCTTTGCTCATGTACTCCGCGACGTTATCTGCCGTCACAAAGTCGTCGATCACCGTCACACTACACTCCGGGTTGATGAGACGAATACGCTCCGCCATCACCTCGGACTTCGCCAGACCGACGTTATCACGCAGGGCGTGGATCTGACGGTTAGTGTTAGTGACGCAGACGTCATCCATATCAATCAACGTAATTGCGCCAATGCCGGTTCTCGCCAGCGCTTCTGCCGCCCACGAACCCACACCACCAATGCCCACCACGCAGACATGCGCATCCGCGAACAGTTGCAGGGCTTTTTCACCATATAAACGTGCCGTGCCGCCGAAACGCTGGCGCCAGGCATCGCTGATTACCACAGACATAAAACCTCAGATGTAAAAAGGGTGAGGTATTCCTCACCCTGAACCGTAATCCGTCTTGCCCTCAGAATACCACAATCAGCCGCTGAATACGTTTCCGGTACCCGGCGCTGCCTTCAGCACCCACACGCGTCCGTAGTGGTTATACCAGCCTGCACGATGGCCGGCATCCGGGCCGATGCCCTGATAAATGTCGAAGTGCTGGCCTTTGATCGCCCCACCCACGTCCAGCGCCACCATCAGGCGTAATTCATACTTGCCGTTGAATTTGCCGTTGTTGTCGAGGAGTGGAACTTCCGCCAGCAGCGTAGTACCTGCCGGGATAATCGAACGATCCGATGCCACAGAAGCGCGGCCAATCAGCGGGACGGCGCTCGCCCCTTTCACCGGCGCAAAGTTCTGCGGTTTGAAGAAGACAAACGATGGGTTCTGCTCAAGCAGCTCACGCACTTCCGCTTCGCTGTGTTTTTCGCCCCACTCGCGGATCGCCTGCATCGACATATCTTCTCGTTTCACTTCGCCACGGTCGATGAGCACCTTACCGATGCTGCGATAGGCATGGCCATTTTTCCCGGCGTAGCTAAAGAAGTTCAGCGGCGAGCCGTCGCCAAAATCAATATAGCCGCTGCCCTGCACGTCCATAATGAAGTTGTCCATCAGGGAGTTGCTGTAGGCCAGCACGTAATTTTCGCTCAGCGCGCCAGCGTAGATCTCGGCGCGGGACGGCAGACGACCGCGTTTCGGCGGCATACGGTAAATGGGATACTGGAACTCGCCCTGGCGTGTGTGTCGCGCCTGGACAACCGGGGTGTAGTAACCGGTAAACTGGACGTTACCGTAGTTATCCGCCCCCTCCATCTGCCAGGCATCGATACCAAACTGGCGCATATTGCGGGTATCACCGCCTGCACGCAGCCAGTCCTGCACGGCGCTATAGACGTTGTTCTGCGAACCGTATAAACGCGGAGAAGCAGTGCGGATCTGGTAGACCTGCTCGGAGAAGTCTCCGGCATTGATCGGAGCGCCCACGGCGTCTGGCTGGTTAACTAAAGAGAAAGGCTGGGATAACTTCCCGTCTTTATACTGTTGACCGCGATCGGTCGGTTTGGAAGAGCAGGCCGCAAGAATCGCCACCATTGCGCCTGTCATCAGATACTTCGCCCAACGTCCTTTCATTATATCTCGTCTTTTAGTTGCCCAATTCCGCGAGATGAAGATAACAAACCCACCGTGTTAATGAAATGCAATCGCCTTCCCTTTGGCAAATTCTGCACAAAAAATAGTCCAAAGTGGCTTTTGCCGTTCATTTTGCATACAAAATAATGAATTATGTGAAAAAGGGGTTGCATCACAAACCTATCCGAGTATAGTGCGCTTCCACGGACGCGGGGTGGAGCAGCCTGGTAGCTCGTCGGGCTCATAACCCGAAGGTCGTCGGTTCAAATCCGGCCCCCGCAACCAATTAAAATTTGATGAAGTATCTTCTACGACTGTAGAAAGACGGACGCGGGGTGGAGCAGCCTGGTAGCTCGTCGGGCTCATAACCCGAAGGTCGTCGGTTCAAATCCGGCCCCCGCAACCAATCAAATTTGAAGAAGTAAGTTTCTACAAGTGTAGAAAGACGGACGCGGGGTGGAGCAGCCTGGTAGCTCGTCGGGCTCATAACCCGAAGGTCGTCGGTTCAAATCCGGCCCCCGCAACCAACACTTCTTAAAACAATAAACACCCTGAAGGGTGTTTTTTTGTATCTGGCGTTTGTGAAAATGCCGGGCATGATACCCGGCTTAATGCCCTACCCCCGCCGCGCCAGCGTTTCCCCGTCTGAGAAGTAGGCCCGGATCCCCGCCAGAATCGACTCCGCCACTTCCTGCTGGAATTTAGCCGTCTTGAGCTTACGTTCCTCTTCCACGTTACTGATAAACGCGGTTTCGACCAGAATGGATGGAATATCTGGCGCTTTCAGGACCGCAAATCCGGCCTGCTCGACGCTGTTTTTGTGCAGCTTGTTGACCCGGCCCAGCTTGCCCAGCACCGCTTTACCAAACTTCAGGCTGTCGGTAATGGTCAGCGACTGCACCATATCAAACATCGTATGGTCGACGTAACGGTCGCCACTTTTGCTCACGCCACCGATTAAATCCGAGGCGTTCTGCGTGTCCGCCAGGTATCTCGCGGCGGTACTGGTCGCCCCTTTCGTTGACAGGGCAAACACTGAAGATCCACTCGGCTGGCGGCTGGTGAAGGCATCCGCGTGAATAGAGACAAACAGATCCGCGCGCTGCTTTTGCGCTTTTGCCACGCGGACCTTCAGCGGGATAAAGACATCTTCGTTGCGCGTCATGTAGGCGCGCATATTGCCCTCTTTGTCGATCAAGGCCTTCAGACGACGGGCAATTTGCAGCACCACATCTTTTTCGCGGGTGCGATATTTCCCGACGGCGCCGGAATCTTCTCCGCCGTGGCCAGGATCGAGCATGATCACAATCGGGCGATCGCGCCCCGCCTTACCCGGCTGTGGGCCACTTTGCGCTGGCGGAACCTGGCTGTCGAGATCGCCTTTGTTGTAATCCTCAAGTAATGCCAGGAGCGGATCCTGAATATCCGTCGCATTCGCCGGATAGAGATCCATCACCAGACGCTCCTTAAAGGCGGCTACAGGCGCAAGGGCAAAGAGCTGAGGTTTCACGTTCTGCTTCAGCTCAAACACCATACGCACGGTTTGCGGATCGAACTGCCCGACGCGCGCCGATTTGATAAACGGATCGTCGCCACGGATCTGAGCTGCCATGCCTTTAAGCACGGAGTTGAGGTTTACACCTTCGAGATCAACCACCACACGTTCAGGATTGCTGAGGGCAAATTGCTTGTATTTCAGCACGCGATTGGACTCGACCGTCACGCGCGTATAGGTCGACGACGGCCAGACGCGCACCGCGACTACCTGGCTTGTGGCGGCAAGACCCACCTGGCTGACGCTAAGCAACCACATCGCCCCGGCCCCTTTTAACAGGCGGCGGCGGCTTATTGCTGAATTGGATCCCGACATGCTTCTCCCGAGCAAGAAATCTGATTGATGAACAAAACGCCCAAATTGACCGAAAACTTTAACGAATGACGCATAAACTGTCATCTATAAAAGGGTAAACAATCATACGTTAACGCACGGATTACTTATTATTTTCTGTGGGTCGCAGAAAATTTAGGCTTGCACACGCGGCCACAATCGAATAAAAATACAGAAATTACGAATAAACATTCACTAAGGGTTGTGTCATGGTTAAGGAACGCAGAACCGAACTGGTCCAGGGATTCCGCCATTCTGTTCCCTATATCAACACCCATCGGGGAAAAACGTTTGTCATCATGCTTGGCGGCGAAGCCATTGAGCATGAAAACTTTTCCAGCATCGTCAATGATATCGGCCTGCTGCACAGCCTCGGCATCCGTCTGGTGGTGGTGTATGGCGCACGTCCGCAAATTGAAGCCAACCTGGCCGCCCATCACCATGAGCCGATCTACCACAAACACACGCGCGTGACGGATGCGAAAACCCTCGAGCTGGTCAAACAGGCGGCGGGTCTGTTGCAGCTCGATATCACCGCCCGCCTGTCGATGAGCCTGAATAATACGCCGTTGCAGGGCGCGCACATCAACGTGGTGAGCGGCAACTTTATCATCGCTCAGCCGCTCGGCGTGGACGATGGCGTGGATTACTGCCACAGCGGCCGCATCCGCCGTATTGATGAAGAAGCCATTCACCGCCAGTTAGACAATGGCGCGATCGTTCTGATGGGCCCTGTTGCCGTCTCCGTAACGGGTGAAAGTTTTAATCTGACCTCAGAAGAGATTGCCACCCAGCTGGCCATCAAGCTGAAAGCGGAAAAAATGATCGGCTTTTGCTCCTCACAGGGTGTCGTGAACGATGAGGGCGTGATTGTGCCAGAACTTTTTCCGAATGAAGCCCAGGCGCGCGTCGAAGCGCTGGAAGCAGAAGGCGATTACTATTCCGGTACCGTGCGTTTTCTGCGCGGCGCCGTTAAAGCGTGCCGTAGCGGGGTGCGCCGCAGCCACCTGATCAGCTATCAGGAAGACGGCGCGCTGTTGCAGGAGCTGTTCTCCCGTGACGGGATCGGTACGCAGATCGTCATGGAGAGCGCCGAGCAGATCCGCCGTGCCACCATCAACGATATCGGCGGCATTCTGGAGCTGATCCGTCCGCTGGAACAACAGGGAATTCTGGTTCGCCGATCCCGCGAGCAGCTGGAGATGGAGATCGACAAGTTCACCATCATTCAGCGGGATAACCTGACCATTGCCTGTGCGGCGCTTTATCCGTTCCCGGAAGAGCAGATTGGCGAAATGGCGTGCGTCGCCGTGCATCCTGATTACCGTAGCTCCTCACGGGGGGAACTGCTGCTTGAACGCGTGGCGGCACAGGCGCGCCAGATGGGTCTGAGCAAGCTGTTCGTGCTTACCACGCGCAGCATTCACTGGTTCCAGGAGCGCGGCTTCACGCCGGTGGATATTGATTCCCTGCCGGAAAGTAAGAAAGAGATGTACAACTACCAGCGCCGCTCGAAGGTGTTAATGGCGGACCTGGGATAACAGTCACCCTCTCCTGCTGGAGAGGGCGTTCACTCAGACAGATTCAAATATCGCGCTTAATCCGCTTCTGCGCTCGGTACGGGTGGCAATCGCCTGACTCAACACGCGCTCATCCGCATACAGCGACAGAAGCTGGCGCGCACGGGTAATGGCGGTGTAGACCAGCTCGCGGGTCACAACCGGCGACAGCTGGGTAGGCAGGATCAGCGCCGCATGGTTGAACTCGGAGCCCTGAGATTTGTGTACCGTCATCGCCCATGCCGTTTCATGCTCTGGCAGGCGGCTGGGCTGGACGGACTTCACGCTGCCGTCCGGCAGCTGGAACCAGACGCGCAGTCCGTTACCGCGATCGAGCGCAATGCCGATATCGCCGTTGAACAGCCCCAGCGCACTGTCGTTGCGGGAGATCATCACTGGCCGGCCTTCATACCATCGCGAATGCTGTTGACGGTTAATTTTGCGTTTCTGCACCAGCAGTTGCTCCAGCCTGTCGTTCAGGCCCGTGACGCCAAACGGCCCTTCCCGCAATGCGCACAGAAGCTGGTATTCGCCAAATGCGGCGATGACCTGCCCGGGCTGACTGCGCTGCTGCACGCAGCTCAGAAAATGCTGGTATCCCTGAAGAGCCTCCTCAAGCATAGCCTGATACTCTTCCCCGCTTTGCAGCGATTTCTTTTCAATGTCAGTGAAGGAACCGTCAAACACCGTGCGCGTGGCGTGCCTGTCGCCACGGTTGACCGCCGCAGCCAGCTGGCCGATGCCGGAGTCGCTACCGAAACGGTAGCTTTTTTGCAGCAGGCACAGGCTGTCACGCAGTGCGCCCGCGATCGGCGTGTGATCGGGTTCAAGCGAGCAACCGGTCAGACGGGCGAGCTCCTGCGCCCGCGCGGGGGTATAACCGTAACTGGCGTAGGTACAGATATCCCCCAGCACCGCCCCGGCTTCTACAGAGGCGAGCTGATCGCGATCGCCCAGGAAAACCACGCGCGCATGGGGTGGCAGCGCATCGATCAGGCGCGACATCATGGTCAGGTCGATCATGGAGGCTTCATCCACCACCAGCACGTCCAGATGCAGCGGATTGCCCGCATGGTAGCGCAGCCGCTGGCTACCCGGCTGCGCGCCGAGCAGACGGTGCAGAGTACTTGCTTCACCCGGGAAAAGCGCAAGCTGCTCCTGGGTGAGCGGCAGCCGTTGCATCGCACCGCCCAGTGATTCGGTCAGACGCGCCGCGGCCTTCCCGGTGGGCGCCGCCAGACGAATACGGCATCGCTGCTCGCCTGAACGCTGTATCAGGGCTGCCAGCAGCTTTGCGACGGTCGTTGTTTTCCCGGTTCCCGGGCCGCCGGATATCACCGAGATCCGCCGCGTAAGGGCGACGGCTGCCGCCACTTTCTGCCAGTCTGTGGCCTCACCGGAGTCAAACAGCCTGTCCAGCGTCTGGCGAAGCTGTGCTTCGTCGCAGGGAAGCGGCGCATTGGTCTCACTAAAGAAACGCGCTACCGTCAGTTCGTTTCGCCACAGGCGGTTCAGGTATAAGCGCTCCCCCGTAAGGATCAGCGGTGCCTGGTTGTCTCCCGGCCCGACGGCTGACGATTCACGCAAGATTTTCTGCCAGTCCACCTTATCTCCCAGCAGCGCAAAGCAGGACTGGAGGACAGGCGGCATTTTCTCGTCAACCACCAGACGCGAGAGCGGCAGACACACATGCCCCTCTCCGGCATCTTTACTCAACAGGGCAGCGGCAAGCATCACGGCGGGCTGGTCAGCGGCAATCATCATGGCAAACTGCACGTCCAGCTGACGCAGCACGCGTTGCTCTACCGCATCCAGCAATAAGTCCTGCATCGTCATGCCATCTCCTCCGTGTTTGCTGCAAACAGGTTATCCATTTTATTAATCAATTCCGCATCCGGACGAGTGCTGAAGATCCCGGAGCGCGGATCGGCAGCATCAACCCCGCGCAGGAACAGATAGATGACACCGCCAAAATGATCGTCGTAGCGATAATCAGCAATACGGTGGCGCAAATAGCGGTGCAGCGCCAGGGTATAGAGCTGATATTGCAGATCGTAGCGATGCATTTGCATGGCGGCCGCCATCGCCTGCTGGGTATAGGCTTCGCTGTTCTCGCCCAGCCAGTTCGATTTGTAATCCAGCAGGTAGTACCGTCCTTCGTGACGGAAGACCAGGTCGATAAACCCTTTCAGCATGCCCTGCACCTGACGGAAGTTCAGCGGCGGGCAACCGGCTGACAGCGGATCGTACTGACGGATGAGCGCATCGAGCGCGTCGGCCTTAAGCGGGCCTGCGACGGGCAGATAAAACTCCATCTCAACCTGCTTATTTTTGGCCGTTAACTGGCGAAGAGAGAAGCCCTGCGTCGTCAGCGGCGCCTGCAAAATGGCGTTGATCCAGTCAGTGAGAACGGGCTGCCAGTGCGCGTCATAGCCTCCGCTCTGCAACATCTTCAGCACCCACTCCTCACTGACAGGCTGGGTGAAATCAAGCTCTTCAAAGAGGCTGTGCAAAAAGGTGCCCGGCGACGCGCCGCGTGGGAACTGATGTGGAGTTAACGTCGGTTCAACCGGAACATCGCCCACCCCTGCGGCATCCACGTCCAGCTTCGGCATGAGATCCTGCGCAATACTTTGCCCGTGCTGTTGCAGGCCAGAATAGCTGGTGACGCGCCAGTCGTCGGCAAGCACCCGTGTAATCTGGCGCGCGTTAAGATCGGTCGCGGGCTCTTGCGCCATTTCCCAGCGGCTGTTGTCTGGCAGAGAAGGGATATGCAGGGCGATATCGTCTCCGCAAAGCGACTCAATACAGAGGCGCAACCCCGCCGCATCTTTCGGCTCACCACGCTGAACAAGCCGCCCTAAGGCGCTTAAATGGAAATCGCTCTCCCCTGTTTTCTCCCCGCGACGGCGGAAAACCGGCGCGACGCCCAGGCTGCAATGCCAGACAGAACGGGTCAGCGCCACGTAAAGCAGGCGCAAATCCTCCGCCAGACGCTCCGCTTCCGCCAGCTCAACGCTGGTTTCCGCCTTGCTGAGATCGAGCACCGCATCGAAAGTCTCGCGGTCATGATAATAGGCCTGATCCTGAACGCGGTAGTTGGCGATAAAGGGCAGCCAGACCAGCGGATACTCGAGACCTTTCGATTTGTGAATGGTGACGATTTGCACCAGATGCTTATCGCTCTCAAGACGCATCTGCTGGCTTGAGGCGTTACTGTTTGGATCCGCGATTTGCTGCGCCAGCCAGCGCACGAGGGCATGTTCACTTTCAAGCTGGGTGCCGGCTTCCTGCAACAGTTCGCTGATGTGTAAAATATCGGTAAGACGCCTTTCACCGCCCGATGACGCCAGCATATTTTCGGCAATCTGGCGCCGCGTCATCAATTCGCGCAGCATCGCCATGACGCCGCGTTTTTGCCAGCGTTCACGGTAATGGACAAACTCTTCCACCACCGCATCCCATGCGTTTTCGTCATGGTTGAGCTCATCTATATCGCGCGCGTTCAACCCCAGCATAGAGCAGGCCAGCGCGCTTCGAAGCGTATTTTCGCGCTCCGGGGCCAGCACCGCCTGAAGCAGCCAGAGCATTTCCTGGGCTTCCAGCGTGTCGAACACGCTGTCGCGGTTAGAGAGATACACTGACGGAATATCCAGCAGCGTTAGCGCATCGCGGATTAGCGCCGCTTCCTGACGACTGCGCACCAGCACGGTAATATCAGAGGCTTTAACAGGATTCGCCTGTTCCCCCTTCCACAGCAGCGCCTCGCCGCGCGCGCCTGCGCTCAGCCAGTCACGGATTTGCGCGGCGCAGTGCTGGGCCATCGCCGCCTGATAGTCGGCAACCCCATAGCCTTCCCCTTCCAGCAGCCAGAAGGTCATGGCGGGTTGTACCGCGCTACTGACTTCGAAGCGCAGGGATGCGTTTTTTGGGGCGGATTTCACCGGCAGGAAAGGGATTTCATTGAACATGAACGCCGTCTCCATACGGCTGAACAGCGCATTGACGCTCTCAACCATCCCCGGCGCGGAACGCCAGTTAGTTTCTAACGTGTAATGCGCGACAACCTCACTACGGGCTTTCATATAGGTGAAGATATCTGCCCCACGGAAGGCGTAAATCGCCTGTTTAGGGTCGCCTATCAACAACAGGGCAGTGTCGGGCTGCTGTCGCCAGATGCGGCGAAAAATGCGGTACTGCTGAGGGTCGGTGTCCTGAAATTCGTCAATCATCGCCACAGGAAAACGGGTACGGATCGCGCTGGCGAGCGCTTCACTATTCTCGCTGGACAGCGCCTCGTCCAGGCGGCTCAGCATGTCATCAAACCCCAGCTCGCCCCGGCGACGTTTTTCGCGCGCGACGGCCTGGCGGATCTCCGTCATAGCGCGGGTGATCATCAGGTCATTGAGCGTTAATGGCTCCGCAAGCAGCGCATCAATCGCCACAAACAGGGAATGCTCAGGCACAATGCCGTCGGCTTTGGTTCGCTCGGTCAAAAAGCGCTGCGAAAATTTTTCCAGCGCGTCCGGAAGCTGGTAGCCCCGCGTCTCCTCCTGGGCCCAGACGCTGATCTTTTCGATCCACTTCCCCTGGTTCCCACGGTTGAACTTGCGTCTGTCGATGCCTGAGTTTTCGATGATTGCATCAATTTCACCAACCGACTCATTCCACTTATGCTTAAGCGCCGCAATTTTGGCGACGATCTTTTCATGGCGCGAGGCCAGCGTTTCATCGGCAGGCGGCGGAGATTTAATGACCGGCGCTTCGCCTTGCAGGTAACGGTCGATGGCGCGAAGAAGCTCTTCCGGACCTTTCCACAGGGCGTGAACCGCTTCGGCAATGTCGCGCTGCAATGGATAACAGTGACGACGCCAGAAATCCGCACAGGCCTGATAGCGAAGCTCGGATTCATCTTCAATAAGCTGCTGCTCAAAGAGCATGCCGGATTCAAACGCATTCAGGCTTAACATGCGCTGACAAAAACCGTGAATGGTGAAGACGGACGCTTCATCCATTTGCCGCTCGGCCAGCAGCAGCCATTGCGCAGCCTGTTGCTTATCCGCAATCTCGTCCAGCAGGCTCGCGTAGAGGGGGTTATCCGTTGTCTGACGCAAACAGGCGATGCGCAGCTCATGAATGTTGCTGCGAATACGGCCACGCAGCTCGGCAGTGGCCGCTTCGGTGAAGGTTACCACCAGCAGCTCTTCCACGCTTAACGGGCGCGAAAAAGCGGCGTTGCCGCCGAGCCCCAACAGCAGACGCAGATAGAGCGCGGCGATGGTATAGGTTTTTCCCGTTCCCGCTGAGGCTTCAATCAGTCTCTCACCCTGTAGAGGTAAACTTAGGGGATCAAGCGGCTCAGCGGTATGGGTCATTCTTTCTTACTCCAGGGCATAGTTTGTTGCAGCGCGCTGACGCTCTTCCAGACGGTCCACTCTTTTGATTTTACGTAGTCCATTTTCCCGTTCTGGCTGCCAGAAACCTGAGACAGGATGGCCATACCCTGCGGTTTTACTACCGCCTGGTGGAAGAAATCGGCAACCTTTTGTGGCGTCAGCTGTTTTATTTCGGCCACTATTTTATCACGCGAATCAAATTTCATATTACCGCGATCAAAATCTTTGCTCAGCTGCGAGGCCTCTTCACCCAGCGTCTGCGGCGGCTGCATCACCTGGGCGATAACCGCCTGCTGGATCTGGGCAAACTCTTCCGGCTTCATGGCGCGCAGTTTTGCTTCCGCCTGCGGGAAGAACGCCTGATAACGCTGCCACAGGTAAGCGGGTTGCTTGTCGCTGCTTTGCAGAAGGAAGCCCAGCCCCCACTGACGGCCCACATTCATAGAGAAAGCGAATACCGCATAGCCCAGCTGCTCTTCGGTGCGCAGCTGGTTGTAAAACCACGGCTGAATAATTTGACCGAGAACCGCACTCTGGGCAGAGCTGGTAAATTCGTCATAACCGACAGGGACAAACACCGCGGCCAGCGCGGAATCCGTGCTGCTTCCCGCTTTTTCGAAGATCACGTTCTGCTTTTTCTCTACCAGCACATCCTGGTTACGGCACCACTCATCGCCTTTTGAACCCAGTTGCGCACGGACGTTTTGCGCCAGCGTTTTAGCCTGTTCTTCGCTCATATTCCCTACAACCAGGAACTCCGGACGGGTATTGGTTTTCAGCGCATCACGGTAAGCCAGCACCTCTTTTAAGGTGACTGAGGGCAATAACGCGCGGCGATCTTCGCGCTGGAAGTACGGAATTTGCGACAGCATCTGTGCTGGCATAATCGCCTGATCGTAGGCTTTACCCTTCTCGGCAGAATCCATCATCTGGGCATACCAGGACTTAGCCTGCTCGAGCTGTTCTTCCGTAGGCGTATAGCTGAAATAACCGTCCAGCAGCGCCTGGAACAGCTGCGGCAAACGCTGGGTATAGCCGTTGGCATTCACCATCAGACCGTTATTGGCATTGGTGGAGAAACTGATACCACCAACGGCAGCCTGGTTGCTGAGCTGATCGAGAGCAATACCGGCCAGATAATCGTTAAGCGCAAACAGCACCTGGTTTCTGGCGCTGTCCATTGCTTTGGGGTTACGCAGCACCACGCTAACATCCGCTTTTGGCTCGTCGGCGAAATAGCGGCTTGGGGTGTAGACCACGCGCAGCGTCGGCTCATCAACAATCAGCTCCGGGTGCGGATACGCCTTTGCGGGTTTGATCAGCGAGAAATCGTCCGGGATGTAGGGGTTAAGTTCCGGTAACGCCAGCGCAATTTCCCCCGCCTTTTTCTGCCAGCCCGCGAAGGTCTGTTCGCTGATTTTTTCAACCTGATACGGGGCATCAACGAAGTAGGCCATTTCGTTATGCGGTTCGTTCGGGCTGATATACCAGACGCGGGCATTCTGCGGAGTCATCATCGCCAGACGCGCTTTGAGCGCTCCGGCGTCATACTGGTCGGCAATATTTACCGCATCCAGCGTATGTTCCACCGGCACGCGGATCATGGTATCTGCCAGCCACTCAACGTAGTCCATATCACGCGTGATAGAGGGATAGCGGAAATCGAGATCCAGCACGTGCGCCAGCTCGTCAAAGTAGCGTTTATCGACCCCTTTGTCGCGCAGCTGAGAGAGGTAACTGAAAATGGCCGCAACGACGTCGTCCCGGTGAGCCAGCCCTTTATCGGTCAGCGTCGCGGAGATGGCCAGCACGCCGCTATTCCCATTTACAACGGGATCGGAGTCAGCGCGAATACCTTCCACCAGCCCCTGCTTTTGCAGCCAGTCGGAGAGCGTACCCGGGCTGCGGTTGCCGATAAGATACGTCACCAGCTCGTCGGTTTTGCTGCGGAACTGCGCCGTGTTGTTATCAATACGGAATTCAACGCGTAACACCTTGCGCGGCAAGGCCGGCACATAGTGAATAACAATGCCTTTTTGCGCGTCCGTGACAACCGGCACGTTAATCTGCGGCAGATCGATATTTTTATTTGGCACCCTGCCGTAGGTCTGCGCGGCCATGTTTGCCAGCGTCGGCAACGGTTTATTGCTGTAGATAACCGCTTTCATCAGATTGGCGGAATAGTATTTTTCACGAAACGCATGCAGCGCATCGAGCACCGGGCTACCGGGCTTGTCGCTCAGTGTTTCAAGGTTGCCGCCTGAGAAGCGCGAACCCGGGTGCGCCGGATTGATGGTTTCAGCGCTAACCTGCGCCATGCGCATACCGTCTCGCGTGCGCGCCATCGTCAGTTCGGCGTTCACGGCATTACGTTCACGGTCAGCGTATTTTTTATCCAGCAGCGGTGCGGCGATGGCATCCGCCAGACGGTCCACCGCCCCATCAAGCGCATCATTTTCCACTTCCAGGTAAAACGCGGTGCGATACGGCGCGGTACTGGCGTTGTGGCTGCCGCCATGCATTTTCAGAAATTCGGACAGGCTGTCAGGCTGTGGGTATTTTTTAGAGCCCATCAGCGTCATGTGCTCAAGGTAGTGCGCCAGTCCAGGATGGGCATCAGGATCTTCCAGCGAACCCACCGGCACAACCAGCGCGGAGAGCGATTTCACCGCCTGAGGATCGGAAACCAGCAGCACGGTCATCCCGTTATCAAGACGAATCGCCTGATACTCACGGGTGTCCTTATCGCTCTTACGGATTGTTTCCTTGACAGGTTGCCAACCGGAATCGGCCTGAGTGACGGGAGCCCAAAGGGCGACAAACAAAACAAACGCTTTGAACAAGGTGCTGCCTGGCATTACGACCTCTTTATCACGGCTACATCATTAACAACGTGCGTGCTGGACACGCCAGCATCTCTTTCTTTGGGTACATCAGTCCGTGATAAGAGGTGCATCATAAATGAACACCTCATACTGCGCAATTTTTATACAGCACTCAGGACTGATTAAATTTGAACAACGGTAACAGGTAGCGTTGCGCCTCCAGGGTGATAATGTCGAAATATTCTGGCTCCAGCGTGCGCCATAAACGTTGATACCAGACATCGTCACCTTCGCCACGTACCATCATGTTCCCTTCGTAGGCCTGCAAAAACTTGCTGCGCGCTTTCTGGAGCGAAGCCTCATCCGTTAACATGGCATCATTCTGCGCGTCGTAACAGGCTTTTATCCACGCCCCCCCACTTTCAGGCAGCAAAAGCAGAGGTTTGTTCATGCCCTGACGGTAACCTTCAATATAAAGCGACAGATACGTCAACGCCTGCTCAGGCTCCATCGGCGGGAAACGCCATTCGCCGTCCTTACGTACAAACAACCGGCTTTCACCTTCGTGACCACTCGCACTGTAGACAAGATGTTCGAGCCAGAGTTGCAGGCCATGTGAAACGCTGAGCATGGATGGCCGCCAGCGCAGCAGCCCGTCAGACTGCACGTGCGTGAGCCAGCCGCTGAGGTGCATACCGTTACAATCGAGATCGATTTCAATGCTGCTCGCCGGCTGCCGACACGCGATAACGCGGTCAGCAAGCGCTCGCATCTCCTCGCACTGGGCATCCCAGACGATTTCGCCGAATGCACCATACGGAAGTAATCCCGACGCCCTGTAACGTCGGAACAGTTTACTGGCGTCTTCTTCGTCAACCAGCGCATTCAGAAGCTGGGAATTAAGCTTAAAACGCTCCAGCCCATCAAGAATAAATGGTTCCGCATCGGGGATTTCGCTCTCTTCAGAGCGGAAATTCACCTGCAAGCGTTGCTGGAAAAAAGCCCGGACCGGGTGCGCCCAAAAACGCTGTAGCTGCTCAAACGACAGGGTATCTATGACGCGCGGCTCGAGCGTCTGAATAAAATCGGTTTGCGGCGTCCCCGCTTTCTTCGCGGCGGGAAGCCACTCGCGGGCGTAGCTTTGCAGTTCATCAGGAACGTAATTGACAGGATCAAACGGCATACGGCTATGGTGACAGGTGATATGCGCTATCACCCGACGTTCGCTTTCGTCGCAGTTGCAGGCTTCATCGCCCGGCAGATAGTGACTCTGTCCGATGTAATCCACCAGCTCCTGCACCAGCACAGACGGGAAACGCTCGCTGTTGTCCTGAATTGAACGACCGATATAGCTGATATACAGCCTGCTTTGCGCAGACATCAGCGCCTCAAGAAAGAGATAACGGTCATCATCGCGGCGGCTGCGGTCGCCCCGCTTCGGTTGTGCGCTCATGAGATCAAAACCCAGAGGTGGAAGCGCACGCGGATAAATACCGTCGTTCATGCCAAGCAGACAGACCACTTTGAACGGGATTGAACGCATTGGCATCAGGGTACAAATATTCACCGGCCCCGCAAGGAAGCGCTGGCTGATGCGCTCCTGATCGAGACGTTGCGTCAGCTCATCACGCAGAAGCGAAAGAGGAACCGCCTCGTGATAGTGCGAATTAACCCCCTCATCAACGATGGCCTGCCACTGCTTCTCGATAAGCGCCATGGCCGCTTCAGTTTCGCTGTCCGGCAGGAAGAAATCACTCAGCATTTCGCGGCAAATCGGCAGCCACTCTTCGAGCGGGCGGGGCTGCATCAACGCACGGCGCCAGCGGTTGAGCTGCATAAGCAGCGAGGCTAAGTGACCAACCAGTTCCGCGATCAACCCACTGGACTCATCGTACGGCAGCACGTCATTCCATTCGCCGTGGATGCTTTCCATCGCATACCCCAGCAGCATGCGCGTCAGGCCAAACTGCCAGGTATGCTGGCCGGTCGCAGGCAGTTCGAACTCCTGGACGTTATCATCGTCGATACCCCAGCGGACACCAGATTCGTTGACCCACTGGCGCAGATAGCGCAACCCCTCTTCGTTAATGTTGAAACGTGCGGCCAGAACAGGCACATCCAGCAGTGCCAGCACATCCTCAGAGATAAACCGGCTATCAGGCAGCGAAAGCAGGCTGATAAAGGCCTGTAGCGCCGGGTGTGACTGACGAGCGCGACGGTCAGAGATTGCGTAGGGCAGATAGCGGTCGCCCGTTGCGCTGCCAAATACCGCCTGAATAAACGGGCTGTAGCTGTCGATATCCGCCACCATCACCACGATATCGCGCGGTGTCAGGGTTGGATCGTCCTGTAACATGGCCAGCAGGCGGTCATGAAGAATTTCAACTTCACGCTGTGGGCTGTGGCAAACGTGGATCGCGATACTGCGATCGTCAGGATCCAGTTTTCGCTTCTTGTCGCTTCGCGCAAACTCTTCGGCAGTGATCCCGGCAACGGCACGGTTTTCCAAATCCAGAATATCAAGCTGAATATTGTGCAGCAGGCTGTCCGGCGTAATATCCGCAAACGCATCCACATCCCCTTCTCCCGAAGAGGTGATATCTGAAAGCAGATAAATATAGTCGCGTCCGAGCTTGCCCCACGAGGCAAGCAGCGGGTTCGGCAGGTTCTGAATCCCCTCTTCATCAAAAAGCTGCGCCGCATTTTCACTGTCTTTAAACAGCGGCACGGCGCGCTCTTCAAAGAGGCGCTTTCTCTGGCGGGTGACCAGCCGTGAAAGCCAGCGCGGATCCTGAATATCCCCCCAATAGTGTCGGCACGGGTTGGTAAAGAGGATATGGATATCAGTGTGCTTACCGAGCGCTTTTAGCGCGTTCAGGTAGACAGGCGGCAGCGCGGAGATACCGCAAATGAACACGCGTGACGGCAAACGGGCTGGCCGTTCTGCGCTGTTCTCAAGTATTGAGATAAAGCGATCGTACAGGTTAGCACGGTGCCACTTAGGCTGACCGAGTTTCCCGGTATGCTCGACCAGCGCTTTCCAGAGCGGCGCCTGCCAGATTTGCGCTTCCGGTAACCCATCGACTAATTCTCCCGCTTCCCAGCGAATCAGCCATTCTGCACGGTAAACCAGATACTGGTCATAAAGGTCGGCAGTACGTGAGGCAAGCTGGAAAAGTTTACGCTTGTCGGTGTCGTCATTCAGGTAGTGGCGCAGCATGGCAAACTCATCATGTGCCAGCATGTCCGGCAGCAGCGTCATCAGTTTCCAGGCCATACTTTGTTTGTTGAAGGCGCTCTGCTCAGGAATATCCGGCAGGACGCGAACAAACATCTCCCAGATAAAGCTCGCGGGCAGCGGAAAATCGATGTTGGCCGCAATGCCAAATTTCTGCGAGAGGGACATTTGCAGCCACTGCGCCATACCGGTGCTCTGCACCAGCACCATTTCTGGCTCAAACGGATCGTCAAGACGCTCTTGCTCAACGATATACTCCATCAGTGCTTCCAGCACATCCAGACGATTTGAGTGGTAAACCCTTAGCATAAACGCTCCCGACTAGCGGCTAACCGGGCAATGCAGACGCGTCAACGCGCCCTGCCGCCCCATAGGAGAAATAAGTGTGACCGTGATGCTGACACATCCGGACTGTGTTGTCTGCCCCCGACTGACCTGCCAGCCCGGCGGGAGCGTTAATGTTGAGATCTGCGACTGATTCCACGCATGATGCCATAGCTGACGATACTGGCTAAGCGCCGCATACCGGGCTGCCAGCGCGCGATGATAGCCGGATAACGCCATCACAACCACAACCAGCAACATCATTGCCAGCAAAACCTCAACCATGCTAAATCCTTTTTGTCTGCTCAGGGTAACTGACATAGCGTACTTTCCTTAAGGGGGCAGAAATCACTCCAGCCGTGGGCGGAAAAGCGTATCTGCCCCTCCGAGATGTCCCCGCCTCGCCATAGCAATAGATTGTCATTGCCGGCAATAAGCAACACACGCGCCCCAAACAGCCTTATACAGACCCGCAAACGTTGTGTCTGTTTGCACTGAACTTCTGGCTGTAAAACCCATTCCTGAACGCGCCCCCACTCCAGTGCAGATTGCACGGCAGCCTGCTGGCGAACAGACAAACTCTCGCCACTTACCAGCGTGCTAAAGGTTTGCAGCTGCTGATTTAATCCGGTGAGGATCAGCGTGCCGAGCACCAGCAACAGCAGGACCAGCGCCAGCGATGACATGCCCCGCTGACGATTCACAGATTAAACCCCGTTACGGTATGGCGAGCCGAAAAGGGTGCGGTCAGTTCACCTTTACGGCGGGCACGCAGCTCGATACTGATGACCGGCGCAAAGCCATCATGATCGGTTTTAGTGACCATAAATTGCTCTATCAGGACCCGATCCGGGTCGGTGAGCTTATCCCATCCCTTACCGTCACAGGATGTGGCGCCCCGCAGCGTTTCAAGCGATCCGGACTCAAGCCGGAATCCCGTACTGTCGTTTTCTGACGCGGTGCTATCCCACTGGCCGTTGCTGTTCGCATCCCATAGCACAATCGCACATCGTCCTTGCCTGCCGATGATCATCCCCTGCCCCTGGCAATGCCCTGCACAATATCCTGCCCTCTGAAACTGTTTACCGATCGCGAACAGACGTTGCCAGACCTCATCCTCCAGCTCCTGCTGTCCGGATTGCAGTAAAACACCCCGCTGTAGCCCCGGTAAAAAACGTGACGTGCTGAGTAACAGAATGCTGCTTATCGTCATCGCAATAAGCACTTCCAGCAGGGAAAACCCTTTTCGATTTACTGGCATGCACCTTCTCCTGCGGCATTACACAGCCTGATACGTCCGCCATTTGAGACAATAACCCACCACCCACCAGCGCGGCTCTGCACGCGGATATGTCCGGCCCATGCGGTATCCCTTAAACCGTAAAATCCCAGCGCAGGGGTTATGTCGCTTATCGTGACCTCGGGCCACATCGGCTTCATCACGAACGGTCCGCCGCTGTCACAACCGGTCACCGCTGAACTGGCCAGACAGTTCTTTTCACCGTCGTTATGCAGCGCGATCCTGTGCTCGCTGTTGTGACGGTTGGCGTCATTGCGCAAAAACACCAGGTAATCCCGCACCTGGCAGGCGGTTTGCCAAAGCCGCTGCCGCTGCTGCCAGCTGTCCCAGCCATAGAGCCCTGTGGCGCTGAGGATCACTGTCAGCGAAACGGCGATAAGGGTTTCGATAAGCGTAAAGCCTTGTTCGTTTTTCATGGCGGGAGTGTGGCGGAATAGCAAAAACGGTGCGAGCGTTAAACCAGAACTTTACGAGCCGCTTTCAGGAGATTTTCACCCGTTGCAACGCGTTGCATTATCTCTGGAAACAGGCTCGAAAAACAAAACGGGCGTGAAAAAAAACCGGCGCTAAAGAGCACCGGTTGTGTCAGGATTTGCCGTATCAGATGGCGACAGGAGCTTTAATGCCGGGATGCGGGTCGTAACCCTCAATCTCGAAATCATCAAAACGGTAATCGAAGATCGATTCCGGTTTACGTTTGATCACCAGCTTCGGCAATGCACGCGGTTCGCGCGTCAGCTGGAGATGCGTCTGTTCCATATGATTGCTGTAGAGGTGGGTATCACCGCCCGTCCAGACAAAATCGCCCACTTCAAGATCGCACTGCTGCGCCATCATGTGCACCAACAGCGCGTAGCTGGCGATGTTAAACGGCAAGCCGAGGAACACGTCGCAGGAGCGTTGATAGAGCTGGCAGGAGAGCTTGCCGTCCGCCACATAGAACTGGAAAAACGCGTGGCAAGGCGCCAGCGCCATTTTATCCAGTTCCCCCACGTTCCAGGCAGAGACAATGATACGGCGCGAGTCCGGGTCATTTTTCAGCTGGTTCATGACGGTCGTGATCTGGTCAATATGGCGGCCGTCCGGGGTAGGCCACGCGCGCCATTGCTTGCCGTAGACCGGCCCCAGGTCGCCGTTCTCATCTGCCCACTCGTCCCAGATGGAGACATTGTTTTCATGCAGATAAGCAACGTTGGTATCGCCTTGCAGGAACCAGAGCAGTTCATGAATGATCGAGCGCAGATGGCAGCGCTTCGTTGTCACCAGAGGAAAGCCTTCTTGCAGATTGAAGCGCATCTGGTGGCCAAAAATGGAGAGCGTACCGGTGCCGGTACGGTCGTTTTTCGGCGTGCCCTCGTCGAGCACTTTTTTCATCAATTCAAGATACTGTTTCATGATTCCTCAGGAAAGTTGTTGCTGTGGACGACGACGATACGCCCAAATCATCATAATGGCACCCGCGACAATCATCGGGATGGAGAGGATCTGCCCCATGCTGATGTACTGTACCCATTCCCCGGTAAACTGCGCATCCGGCTGGCGGAAGAACTCGACGATGATACGAAACGCGCCGTAGCCAATCAGGAACAGACCGGAGACAGCCCCCATTGGGCGCGGTTTGCGGATATACAGATTCAGGATGATGAACAGCACCACGCCTTCCAGCGCCAGCTCATAGAGCTGTGACATATGGCGCGGCAGAACGCCGTAGGTATCGAAAATGGACTGCCACTCAGGATGCGAAGGCAGCAGCGCGATGTCCTCCGCGCGGGAACCCGGGAACAGCATGGTAAACGGCACGCTCGGATCGACACGCCCCCACAGTTCACCGTTGATGAAGTTGCCAAGACGCCCTGCGCCCAGCCCAAACGGGATTAACGGCGCAATAAAATCAGCCACCTGGAAGAAGTTGCGTTTGGTGCGTCTGGCGAAGATCACCATGACCAGGATCACACCAATCAGCCCGCCGTGGAAGGACATGCCGCCGTCCCAGACGCGGAACAGATAGAGCGGGTCGTTCAGGAATACCGGGAAATTATAGAACAGGACATAACCGATGCGACCGCCCAGGAACACGCCGAGGAAGCCGGCATAAAGCAGGTTTTCCACTTCGTTCTTCGTCCAGCCGCTGCCTGGACGACTGGCGCGACGGCCAGCAAGCCACATGGCAAAGACGAAGCCCACCAGGTACATCAGACCGTACCAGTGCAGCGCTACAGGTCCTATTGAGAAAATAACCGGATCGAATTCCGGAAAATGCAGATAACCACTGTTCATCTGTCACCACAAGATGTTGTTATTCCGCTGAAAGTGGACAGCGGGTGAATTGCATTCCCGCCGTTGGCAGGTGCTCCAAAGTTGCGAATCATAGCATAAGGCAGGCGCGGAGGATGCGCCTGAGATGTAAAAGATGTGTATAGGGTTTCATGCGCGCTGTTCCCCCTCACCCCATCCCTCTCCCTCAAGGGAGAGGGGGGCGTCCGAGCCGTCATTATTTTGTGGGGATCAGCGGCCGCCCCGGATCAAACCGCCCATGCCGCGTCGCTCCATAAACGCAGCCACCTGATGGCGCACTTCGGCTGCCAGCTGTGCTTCCAGGCTACGCGCGGCCAGTTCGCGCGCCTCATCTTGTTCGATGTGACGTAACAGGTATTTCACACGCGCAACGGAACGTCCGTTCATTGACAGGTGACGGAAACCGAGACCAATCAGGATCGCCACGCACATCGGATCGCCGGCCATTTCACCGCACAGGCGCAGGTCGATATTATGCTGCTCGGCTTCGCGGGCGATCATCGCCAGGGCACGAAGCATCGCCGGATGCAGGCTATCGTAGATGCTGGCAACGCGCGTATTGTTGCGATCGACCGCCAGAATGTATTGCGTTAAGTCGTTGGTGCCAACGGAGATAAAATCAACGCGGGTCGCCAGCTGCGGCAACATAAAGACCATCGAAGGCACTTCAAGCATCACGCCAATACGGGGTTTAGGGATCGCATAGCCGATCATCTCTTCCACTTCGCGCCCTGCACGTTCTATCAACCGCCGCGCTTCGTCGATCTCGTCAATACTGGTGACCATCGGCAGCAAAATGCTGAGATTCCCCGTGGCCGCGTTGGCACGCAGCATCGCACGAACCTGGATAAGGAAGATTTCCGGCTGATCGAGGGTTATGCGGATCCCACGCCAGCCGAGGCAGGGATTCTCTTCACTGATGGGCATATAGGGCAGTTGCTTATCCGCGCCGACGTCCAGGGTGCGCAACGTGACGGGTTTGTCGTTAAACATCTGCAACATGCCCTGATACTGCGCCACCTGCTCCTCTTCTGACGGGAAGCCGCTTTGCAGCATAAACGGTATTTCGGTGCGGTAGAGGCCGATGCCATCGATGCGGCTGCCGAGCTTCTCTTCATGCTCGGGGCTTAAGCCAGCATTGAGCATCACCTTCACCCGCTCACCGCTCTTGAGCTGCGCGGGCAGGTTGACGTCATCTTCCGCCAGCTTGCTTAATTCATTCTCTTCGCTGATAAGACGCTGGTACTCCTGAAGGAGAACCGGCTCAGGATCCACCAGCAACTCACCGCGGTATCCGTCCACCACCAGCGTACGGCGATGCAGTACGGAGGGCTGAATATCCGCCCCCATCACGGTCGGAATACCGAGCGCGCGCACCATAATGGCGGCATGGGAGTTAGCTGCGCCATCGCGCACCACTACGCCCGCCAGCCTGTCCTGCGGTAATTCCGCCAGCGTCGTCGCTGAGAGTTCATCGGCCACCAGTACAAACCGGCTCGGCCAGGCATTCGCCCCCTGAATAGTATCATCAAGGTGGAACAGCAGACGTTGCCCAAGCGCGCGTAAATCGCCGGCGCGCTCTTTCAGATAACCGTCAGTCAGCACCGCAAACTGCTCGGCAAATTTTTCAATGACCTTTTTAACCGCCCACTCTGCCACCGAACCTTTATCGACCTCGGCAAATAACTCACGACGCAAACGCGCATCGGAAAGCAGGTGTGAGTAGAGGTCGAAAATGGCCGCCGTCTCTTTTTGAGCGCCAGCGGCAAAGCGTTTGCTGTAGCGACGAAACTCATTCGCCGCCTCTTCCAGCGCAGCGGTAAGCCGTTCGCGCTCAAGCGCTTCATCCAGCGTCGAGGCTTCATAGACCTGCTCCATCAGGGGGAGCGTGGCATCCATCCAGCCTTCGGCAATCGCGACGCCCGGCGAGGCCGGAAGCGCGCGGATGCGGGTATGACGATACTGCCCAAAAAGGGCTGCCAGCTGAGACTGGGAGAGGATCGCAGCCATCTGCGTTGCCAGCGTGACGAGGAAAGACTCCTCGCTTTCATCGTACTGCCGCAACTCTCGTTGCTGGACAACAAGCACGCCAAGCAGTTGACGGCGCTGAATAATCGGCACGCCAAGGAAAGCGCGGAACCGCTCCTCTTTGACGGAAGGGATATATTTGAAGCTGGGATGTTTTTGCGCATCGGCAAGGTTGATTGGCTCCGCCAGTCGCCCGACCAGGCCAACAATACCTTCATCAAACGCGAGCGTGACGGTACGTCCCCGTGGTTTTTTTAAACCGCGGGTTGCCATCAGGTAGTAGCAACGTCGGTCATGGTCGGCCAGGTAGACCGAACAGACCTCGGTTTCCATCGCAAGACAGATGTCCGTCACCAGAATATTCAGCGCCTCGTTGAGGCGAGGCGCACTGGCAACCTTTTCAACTATTTCTCGCAAGCGGGTGAGCATGATTTGCGTAGCTTAACCTCTTTTACGTCGCCAGGCAGGTGCGCTCTGTGGCTTCGGAGGCGTCTCCTGAAGCTGCATCACGACACTTGCGAACTCTTTCATCACCCTACGATATACATCGCGCTTAAATGACACGACCTGACGAACCGGATACCAGTAGCTTACCCAGCGCCAGCCATCAAACTCTGGCGTGCTGCTGGTTTGCATATTGATATCTGAATCGTTGCCCACCAACTGCAAAAGAAACCACTTCTGTTTCTGGCCGATACAAACCGGCTTTGTGTCCCAACGCACCAAACGTTTCGGTAACTTGTAACGCAACCAGTTGCGGGTCGAAGCCAGGATGCGAACATCTTTTCGGCTTAAACCAACCTCTTCAAACAGCTCCCGGTACATCGCTTGTTCTGGGGACTCTCCGGGATTGATCCCGCCTTGCGGGAACTGCCAGGAGTGCTGACCATATCGCCGGGCCCACATCACCTGGCCCTGACGATTACAAATTACTATTCCTACGTTTGGGCGGTAGCCATCGTCATCAATCACCGGACTACCCCAAACTAAATCTGATATATGAATGATTGTTTCACACTACAGGGAGGCGGTAAACCACTCTCTTACAGGCCTGCAACCTAATAACATTTGAATAACTCACAATTTAGTGCGGAGTTATAAACAGATGCGGGCGACAGAGACCATTTTTATTCACCTTTTCTGTGGATATAGTTGTGAAGAAGTGCGGAATTACCGATGAACAACCTTGTAGCCCGACGAGCCGCCAATTTACCCCGCTTATAACAAATCATTTAAATTCATATGATTATATTGAAATTAAGGGTATCCAGGGCGATAAACGTGACGATCATCACATCAAAGATCCTCCTGCTGATGAAAGATCGAACAGCGTCGGTTTTATCCACAGTTTGTGCCAATAAGTTAGGCACAATTTGTGTGAAAATTCGATTTTCATCGCACGTCAAGGCTGTAAATTGAAACAGTAGTGGCAGTTATTCCCAGTTATCCCATTTTTCTGTGGATAACATGGTGTAAGATCCTGTTTATTGTCAGTGACCAGAATTGCACAACCTGTTTTTTAGCCGCCGCGGGACGGATTGTATTCTTAAAAAGATGATATAAATCATCCACATGGAATAGGTGCACAGAAAAAGGTAAACTCTGTCCACAAGGGATAAAATATCAGCTCATTTTTTAATCAAAAGGTCGTTAGCATGCAATCTCTCGCCCCACTGCTCTCTCCTCCCGTCAGTGAAGCCCAGTTGCTCCAGCAGGCACAACGCCTGGCAGGCTATTCACTGGGCGAGCTGGCCGTGATGGCGGGGTTGACGATACCTAACGATCTAAAGCGTGATAAGGGCTGGATCGGCGTGTTGCTGGAACGCTGGCTGGGCGCAAGCGCGGGCAGTAAACCCGAGCAAGATTTTGCGGCGCTGGGGGTGGAACTGAAGACGATCCCCATCGATAGCCAGGGGCGGCCGCTGGAAACCACCTTTGTCTGCGTTGCGCCGCTCACGGGTAACAGCGGAGTGACATGGGAAACCAGCCACGTCAGGCATAAGCTGAAGCGGGTGTTGTGGGTACCCGTTGAGGGCGACAGGCAGATCCCGCTGGCTGAGCGTCGCGTTGGCGCCCCGCTGCTCTGGAGCCCGAATGAAGAAGAGGAGAGACAGCTTTCCCAGGACTGGGAAGAGCTGATGGACATGATTGTGCTGGGACAGGTTGAGCGTATCACCGCCCGGCATGGCGAAGTGCTGCAACTTCGTCCCAAAGCCGCCAACAGCAAAGCGCTCACTGAAGCGGTAGGCGCACAGGGCGAACCGATCCTGACGCTGCCGCGCGGTTTCTATCTTAAAAAGAATTTCACCGGGGCGCTGCTGGCACGCCACTTCCTGTTGAAAACATAGTTTTTTACCAATTTTGCGCTCCGGCTAACATAATCTCCTCCTTTTTAAGATTTCCCCCCTTTCACCTGTCGTAATATCAGGTTATTACTACACTATGATTTGATACGAGCCAGGTGAGGATGAGAACGATGAAAAAATGGGCAGTAATTATCTCAGCAGTCGGTTTAGCGTTTGCGGTATCGGGTTGCAGCAGCGACTATGTCATGTCAACGAAAGATGGTCGTATGATCCTGACCGATGGCAAACCCGAAGTCGACGACGATACCGGTCTGGTGAGTTACCGCGATCGCGAAGGCAATCAAATGCAGATTAATCGCGACGAAGTCTCCCAGATCATCGAGCGTTAAACAGATAAAGGTCAGTAGCTTGCTGGCCTTTTTGATTTTTTCCTTCCCCTTTTGCCTTCCCTCTGCCATGTTTATATTCCTTTGTCGGGAGGTTCCTGACGCAGTCTGTATGTCAAAAAAAGGAAACCGGCTATGCATTATCACCGTATCCCCCACAGCGCTCTGGAGATCAGCCAACTGGGGTTGGGCACCATGACATTTGGTGAACAAAACAGCGAAGCCGATGCCCATGCACAACTCGATTACGCCGTCAGCCAGGGCATTAACCTGATTGACGTGGCGGAGATGTACCCCGTTCCTCCCCGCCCGGAAACACAAGGTCTTACTGAAACGTATGTCGGCAACTGGCTGGCGAAACGCGGCAATCGCGAAAAGCTGGTCATCGCCTCCAAAGTCAGCGGCCCTTCCCGTAATAACGATGCCGGGATCCGCCCTAACCAGATCCTTGATCGCAAGAATATCCGTGCCGCGCTGGATGCCAGCCTCAAGCGCCTGCAAACCGACTATCTCGATCTTTATCAGGTGCACTGGCCGCAGCGTCCGACGAACTGCTTCGGTAAGCTTGGCTACACCTGGAACGAAAGTGCTCCGGCAGTTACCCTGCTGGAAACGCTGGAAGCGCTCACGGAGTGCCAGCGGGCGGGTAAGATCCGCTACATTGGCGTTTCCAACGAGACGGCGTTTGGCGTGATGCGCTATCTGCATCTGGCCGATAAACACGACCTGCCGCGCATCGTGACCATTCAGAACCCGTACAGCCTGCTGAACCGCAGTTATGAAGTGGGTCTGGCGGAGGTGACGCAGTACGAAGAGGTGGAACTGCTCGCCTACTCTTGCCTGGGCTTCGGTACCCTGACGGGCAAATACCTGAACGGCGCGAAACCGGCTGGTGCGCGTAACACGCTTTTCAGCCGCTTCACCCGCTATAGCGGCGAGCAGACGCAAAAAGCCGTTGCGGCCTACGTGGATATCGCGAAACGCCACGGACTCGATCCGGCGCAGATGGCGCTGGCCTTCGTGCGTCGTCAGCCGTTTGTGGCGAGTACCCTGCTCGGCGCAACGACGATGGATCAGTTGAAAACCAATATTGAGAGTTTCCATCTGAACCTGAGTGAAGAGGTATTAGCGGAGATTGAAGCGGTGCATCAGGTTTATACCTACCCGGCACCGTAAGTGGACGCCTTGCCGGGTGGCGGCTTCGCCTGACCCGGCCTACGTTTCGTGATGTTGGTGGATTTTGTAGGCCCGGTAAGGCAACGCCGCCACCGGGCAGTGAGATCAACGACGACGCTGCCAGACCCACAGACCGCTAATCGCCAGCGCGAACAGCGCGCCGAATCCTACCCCGATTGCCACGACCGGCGCACCTGCTTTTACCGCCAGCGAGTAAATCCCCAGCATCAGTAACATCGCCATGTTTTCACCAAGGTTTTGCACCGCAATGGCGTTACCCGCCCCAACGGTCTGCTTGCCGCGCTCCTGCAACAGCGCGTTTAGCGGCACCACAAAGAAACCGCCTAACATGCCGATCAGCAACAGCAGGGCATAGGCAGGCAATAGGGCATGTTGCAGGGAGAAGAACAGAACGCCGACGCCAATCAGGATCCCCGCAGGCATGCAGCGCGCGACGGTTTCCAGCGTCACCAGTTTTGCCGCAGCCCCGGCCCCGACAACAATCCCGACGGCGACCATGGCATTCAGATAAGTCGGCGTGGCGTTGTCAGTAATGCCCAGCGCCACCGGCACCCACAGCACCAGCAGGAAACGCAGCGTAACGCCGGCCCCCCAGAACATGCTGGTGCCCATCAGCGAGAAGCGTGTTTCACCGTTACGCCACAGTACGCGGCAGGCGTTGAAGAAGCTGCCGGTCATTGGCCCGAAGCGCCAGGATTGCCCCGGACGCGCCACGGCCAGTTTGGGGATAAACAGGTTGGCGATCACCGCGCCACCGTACATCAGGGCGCAGATGCCAAGCGCGGCGAGCACATGCCAGTCTGCCAGTACGCCACCCGCCACCGAACCCAGCAGAATAGCCGCAATGGTGGAGGACTCCATCAGGCCGTTGGCCTTCACCAGCTTATCACCGGTGGTGAGCTCACCCAGAATACCGTACTTCGCCGGGGAGTAGGCTGCCGCACCAATGCCCACCAGCGTGTAGCCGACAAACGGGTTGATACCAAAGCAGATACTTGCCGCGCCCAGAAGCTTAAGGCTGTTGGCAAACATCATGACCCGACCTTTCGGGAAGCTGTCCGCCACCTGGCCGACAAACGGCGCAAATACGATGTAAGCACCCACAAACACCATCTGTAGGATCGGCTGGCTCCAGTCGGGGTAAAACTCAGCTTTCAGCAATGCCAGCGTGGCAAACAGCAACGCGTTATCGCCGAACGCGGAAAGAAACTGGGCGGCGATAACCGCCATCATGCCTTTCGACCAGATTGAAGTGTTAGTGTGCACTGACTCACGCATTTTGCTGTTCTGCCTCTTCAACCATGCCCTTCAGGGTCACGAAATCGGGTTTACCGCTGCCCAGCACCGGTAACTGTTTGAGGTAACGAATATCGCGGGGGACCGCTAGCTCGGGGATACCGTGTTCGCGTGCATACCTGAGCAGCGCATCACGCTTCAGTTCACCGTCTGTCGTGAAGAGCACCAGCGCCTCGCCTTTACTGGCATCACTTTTCACCACGGTCGCATGCATTTTCTCCGCCGAGACTGCGGTCGCCAGCGTTTCGACCATTTCAAGAGAGACCATTTCCCCGGCGATTTTGGCGAAGCGTTTTGCACGTCCCTGGATCTGCACGAAGCCCTGATCGTCGAAGCGCACGATATCGCCCGTGTCGTACCAGCCCGTTTCAACCTCGCCATTGACGTTCTCGGCCGTCGGCGCCTCAAGCACGCCCGGGTTTTCCACACGCAGATAGCCGTTCATGACGTTCGGCCCTTTCAGCTGAAGACGTCCGCCGTCTTCAATACCCGGCACCGCCAGCAGACGTGCGTCCAGCCCCGGCAGAATGCGGCCAACCGTTCCCGGTTTTGCCGCCATCGGAACGTTGATGGAGACCACCGGCGCGCACTCCGTCACGCCATAGCCTTCCAGAATGCGCAGGCCAAACTTGTCCTGCCAGATCTGGCGCGTGCTGTCCTGGAGTTTTTCCGCGCCCGCCACCACGTAGCGTACGCGGAAGAAATCATACGGGTTGGCGAAGCGCGCGTAGTTACCGAGGAAGGTGGACGTCCCGAACAGCACCGTGCAGTTACGGTCATAAACCAGTTCCGGCACAATGCGGTAGTGCAGCGGGCTTGGGTAGAGGAACACCTCGGCACCGGTCAGCAGCGGCGTAAAGAGACCCACGGTCAGACCAAATGAGTGGAACAGCGGCAGCGCCGACATAAAGCGATCGTTGGCGGTAAAGTCAGCAATAGTTTTAATCTGTTCGACGTTCGCCAGAATGCTTTTGTGGCTGTGAACCACACCTTTCGGGTTACCTTCAGAGCCAGAGGTAAAGAGGATAATGGCATCATCTTCCGGCTGCTGCTTAACCTGCGCCAGACGCGGCATCAGCAGGTGCGCGAAAATCCACAGCTTGTCGGCGGTCGTGACGTCTGCTTTCAGATCTTCCAGGAACACCCAGCGCACCTGCGTCAGCTGTTCCGGCAGGTGCCACAGCTTGCCTTTATCCAGGAACTGGCGGGAGGTAAAGATGGTGTTGATTTGTGCTGCGGTAATCGCGCTGGAGAGCCCTTTCACGCCCGCCGTGTAGTTCATCATCGCCGGAATGCGGCCCCGGGAGACGGCACCAAAGATTACCGCCGCGCTGATACCCGCGTTTGGCAGCATCAGGCCGATCTTTTCGCCCTGTTTGCTGTACTTTTCCAGAATACGCCCGACAAACAGCGTTTTGGTCAACAGCTTACGGTAGGTATCCGGCGTAAAACTGATGTCTTCGATGCAGTTTTTCTTCGCACCGTAGCGATACTGCGCCGACAGCAACGATTCATACAGCGTTTCGCGCGGGCGAACGGCCATGCGCGCTTCCATCATAATCTGGTGCAGCATTTCCCCGGCGATTTTACGGCGGTCGCGCGCGCGCGGCGCCTCGGGCATCGGCAGTGACGTCGGCGGTAATATATGCAGGGTAATTTTCGGGAACAGACGCTGCTTCACCAGCCCTTTCAGACGGCTGAAAAAGGTCAGCTCAGCCCCGTCGATGCGTAGCGGCACGACGGTGGCCTGAGACTTCGCCGCGACAAAACCGGCCCCGTCGTAAATTTTCATCAGGGAGCCCGTCACTGAAATACGCCCTTCCGGGAAGATAACCACCGGGCGCCCCTGCCCAACCAGACGCACCAGATGTTTAATCATCATCGGTTTGGTTGGATCGAGCGGGACAAAATCAATCAGCGGTTTGAGCCAGCGCATGTACCATTTTTCACTGATGGAGCTGTAAACCGCGAAGACGGGGCGCACGGGCAAAAACAGCGCCAGCAATACGCCATCAAGAAAAGAGACGTGATTCGGTGTGATAAGCACACGCTCGCCATAGAGTGCCTGCGTATCGCCAGTCACGCGGATGCGAAACAGGACACGAAACAGTGTGCGGAAGAACCCAAAAAGCATTTCAACTCCCTTTGCCAGCCAGTGTGAAAGGTATAAATGGTGGCAGATTACACGAGAAGTAGTGAGGGAGCGATAGCAAAAACAGAGGCGAAAAAAAACCTGCGCATCCGCGCAGGTTGGTGCAAGAGAAGAGTACGAAAACGTACCAGGAATTCTCACCAATCAATACCTCTGGGATCTTGATTGTGGCCTCCGGCGACAGGCTTCGCCAGCGGGAAAACGCAAGGGAATGAGCCGAAGTGCAACCAGGTGTGAATATTCTCTTTTGCTGTTACAGGTTGAACTTACAGGCAAAAAAAAACCTGCGTAAAACGCAGGTTGGTGTAAATCGTGTTAATCAACCGAAGTTGATTCCACCTATCAATACCTCTGGGATCTCGACTCTAGCAATTCACTACGCATCGTTGCTAACGGACAATCGCAACAGCCTGAGGCAAAGTGTAACTAAAGGTTCAGATTGACATTATTCAGACATGACTGGCCGTGTAACGATTACACCGTGAGGGATGTTCTGCTTCACGTTTGCAGAGGACGCCCACCCGCTCCCCTTGAATGCGCGCTGCTTTTCCGCAACACTAGTTAGTGTGTAAACGCTTACCCCTATAAGAAGGTATTGAATGGCGACAATTAAGGATGTGGCTCGTCTGGCCGGTGTTTCCGTCGCGACCGTCTCCCGCGTGATCAACAACTCCCCTAAAGCGAGTGATGCATCGCGCCAGGCCGTGCAGGACGCCATGGAAAACCTGAATTATCACCCTAACGCCAACGCGCGCGCCCTTGCCCAGCAGTCGACAGAAACCATCGGGCTGGTGGTCGGAGATGTATCCGATCCGTTTTTCGGTGCGATGGTCAAAGCCGTAGAACAAGTCTCTTATCACACCGGAAATTTCCTGCTGATTGGTAATGGCTACCACAATGAACAGAAAGAGCGCCAGGCCATTGAGCAGCTGATCCGTCATCGCTGTGCGGCGCTGGTGGTCCATGCAAAAATGATCCCCGACGCCGAGCTGATCCATCTGATGAAACAGATGCCGGGGATGGTGATTATCAACCGTATTATTCCCGGTTTTGAAACCCGCTGCGTGGCGCTCGACGACCGTTACGGCGCATGGCTCGCAACCCGTCATCTGATCCAGCAGGGCCATACCCGAATTGGTTATCTGTGCTCCAACCACCCAATTTCCGATGCGGAAGATCGCCTTCAGGGCTATTACGACGCGCTGCGCGAAGCCGGTCTGCCGTGCAACGATCGTCTTGTGGCGTACGGAGAACCGGATGAGAGTGGCGGCGAGCAGGCGATGACGGAGCTGCTGGGCCGCGGGCGGAATTTCACCGCCGTGGCCAGCTATAACGACTCCATGGCCGCCGGCGCAATGGGCGTGCTGAATGATAACGGGATTGACGTCCCGGCAGAAATTTCGCTGATTGGCTTTGATGATGTGCTGGTGTCGCGCTACGTGCGCCCTCGCCTGACCACCGTGCGCTACCCGATTGTGACCATGGCAACGCAGGCGGCAGAACTGGCGTTAGCGCTGGCCGAGCATCGCCCGCCACCGGAAATTACCCACCTGTTCAGCCCAACCTTAGTGCGCCGTCACTCGGTGGTATCGCCCGCGGAAGCCGTGAGCGAACAGCGATAGAGATGGACGGTTTTATCCGGGTATTCCAGCGCATCGCCAATGTAGTGCCAGCCGTAACGTTCGTAGAAGTCGCGGCAGGCAGACCAGAGATGAAGCTCGTGATATCCGGCGCGTCGCGCGTAGCCGATAACATGCCGCTGAAGTTTTCCCGCCAGCCCGTTTCCCCGGGCGGCTTCATCGACATACAGCGCAGCCAGCCAGGGGTGGAGATCCTGTCGGGAAATTAAATCGCAACGCCACAACCCAACGGTGCCCAGCAGCTGGTCATCCTCAACGGCAATAAAGGTGAGCGGTAACTTGCCCGGCGTCAGGCTGTGCTCAACAATGCTCTGGAAAAAGGCACGCGGCATACCTTCACCAAACGCGTTCCAGATCCAGTCGATCACCCGCTGTGTAAACTGCGGCGCAGCGTGAAGCGAGAGTATATTCACACCAGCTTCCCCTGGAAAAGGGGGACCGATTCAAAGAGATAGCCGTCAAAATCGGGCGCGTCTTCGTCTGACAGCTCAAGCAGGCTCTTTTTGACGTTTTCAAGATGCTGGAACATCGCCTGCCACGCCCCCATCACGTCGCGGCGGCGGAGCGCAGCGAGAATGGTTTGCCTGTCGCCGAGCCATTTCAGCCGCCATGCGCGGCTGGCGATGTGGCCATTAAACTGCTGCCACAGCGGGCTGCTGTCCATGTGATGCCAGACGCTTTCAACGGTCGCCAGCAGCATCTGGTTTTGTGTGGCTCCCGCCAGCACCAGGTGGAACATTTTGTTGTTGTCCTGGCTGCGATCGTCGGCGGCAATAGCCCGTTGCTCCTGCTCGATGATGCGGCGCAGGTTGTCGATATCCGCCCGCGTCGCCATTTTTGCGGCAAAGGCGGCAATGTTGCTTTCAAGCAGCTGACGCGCCTGGAGAATTTCAAACGGACCCACGTCACAGTTCAGAAAACGCTCTTCCTCATTTTCATGCTCCTCCGGAATGCGCATCACGTACACGCCAGACCCCTGGCGAATATCCACCGTCCCCTGTAGCTCAAGCATCAGCAGCGCCTCGCGCACGATAGTGCGGCTCACGCCATACGTCTCGGCAATGTTGCGCTCCGGCGGCAGACGCGATCCCACGGGATAATGCCCCTGGATAATCTGCGCCCGTAAATCCTCGCCAATCTCCTGGTACTGTTTTTTTTCCGGCAGGATGACAGCCTTATCCACGTTTTCACCTGTGTTTATCAGTTAATGCGCGGGCCGGACGTCCTCCCGGCCAGTTTGTGCGCTATTTTACCAGAAGGCTTACTTCCATTCATCGTCAACCCTGAGCGTCAGCACACGCTCATCGCGCAGCTGGCGAAACCAGGATGCCGATTTCTTTGCCCGCCGTGCGCGATGGTTTTCAAGGTCGATCTCAATAAGCCCGTAGCGGTTTTTAAACGCGTTCATCGGGGAGACGTTGTCGGTGAAGGCCCACAGCATATAGCCGTGGCAGTTAGCCCCCGCCTCCCGCGCCAGCAGCGTGTAATAAAGATGTTCGCTGAGAAACGCAATGCGGTACGCGTCATCGATAATGCCGTCGCGATTGCGAAACTGCGCTTCGTTCTCCACGCCCATCCCGCTTTCCGCCACAAACCAGTCAATGTTGCGATACTCGTTTTTAATCCGCATCGCCATGTCGTAAATAATGCGCGGGAAGATCTCCCAGCCGCGGGAGGTGTTCATCCTCCGCCCCGGCAGCTCGAACGGCTCGTAGTAGTACGCCGGGTGGAACGGCGTCTCCGGGTGCCAGGCGCGGGACGGGGCTTTGACGCGATGCGGGTAATAGAGGTTAATGCCCAGCTCGTCGACGGTGTTGTCGGCAATCAGCGCCAGCTCGTCAGCCGTGTAATCCCACTGCACCTGATGCTGCGCCAGCAGGGTAAAAAGCGCCTGCGGATAGCGCCCGTGCACCAGCGGGTCAAGAAAGACGCGGTTATAGAACAGATCGTACATCTCTGCCGCCCGCACGTCATGCGGCGCGCGCGAGCGCGGGTAGGTCACCTCCGGGTTGAGAATACAACCCACCGTGCCGTCATACCCTTTCTCGCGAAACAGCTTCACCACTTTCGCCGTCGCCAGCACCTTATGGTGGTTCCACTGCATCCAGGTGCTGGTGTTCTGCTCATAGGGCCAGCGCAGCGCGTCGAGGTAGACGCGCGTCTGGACCACAATCGGCTCGTTGAAGGTAAACCAGCGGGTGACTTTGCCGTGAAAGCGCTCAAACACCTTTTCCGCATAGCGAACGAACAGCTCGACGACGTGCTTCGACGCCCAGCCGCCGTAGGTCTCCAGCAGCACGCCCGGCAATTCGTAGTGTTCCAGGCAGATCATCGGCTCAATGCCCTGACGGTGCATTTCATCGAACAGCGCGTCGTAATAGGCGGCGTACTCTTCATCTACGGTGGCGTTTTCATAGTCGGTCAAAAAGCGCGACCAGTTGATCGAGGTGCGATAGTGCGTCAGTCCCGCCTGCTTCATCAGCGCCACGTCTTCGCGAAAGCGATTGATAAAGTCGGTTGCCACCGCCGGGCCGTAGCCGTTGTGCCAGACGTGACGATCGTTCTTGTACCAGAGATCGATCCACGAATCCTGCCCCGGCTTTTTGCCGCTCCAGCCCTCGGTCTGCCAGGCCGATGCCGCCGCGCCCAGCATAAAATCTGGCGGTATGGTTATCTGTTTTATGCTCATCCTGCCCTCATGCGTTATCGGTGGCTTGTTGCAGTGCGGCCTGATCTGCGCGGCGTGAGGCAATTTTCACAAACGGCAGATAGATAATCACCGCGGTCACGATGCAGATAAACTGGGTGATCACCGCCCCCATGGAGCCCGCGGTTGACAGCCAGGCGTTGATCAGCGGCGGCGTGGTCCAGGGCACCATCACCACGGCTTTCCCGGCAAATCCGGTCACGGTGGCAAAGTAGCCAATCGAGCCCGTCACCAGCGGCGTGATGATGAACGGGATAGCCAGGATCGGGTTGAGCATGACTGGCATCCCGAAGATCACCGGCTCGTTGATGTTAAAAATACCCGGGCCGATGGAGAGCTTAGCGATCTCCTTCATCTCTTTACGTTTGGTGGCAATCATGACGGCTATCAGCAGGCCGATGGTCAGGCCGGAGCCGCCGATGCTCATATAGACGTCCCAGAACGGCATGGTGATGATGTTTGGCACCTCTTTGCCCTGCTCGAACGCGCTCATGTTAACGGTGATTGCCCCCAGCAGCAGCGGCTCGCGGATCGGCTTGATCATCTGGTTGCCGTGAATACCAATCACCCAGAACAGCTGGGCGACAAACATCAGCAGCAGGATCCCCGGCAGGCTTTGCACCACGCGCTCCAGCGGCTGTTGCACCACCTGGTAAACCGCGTCGTAGAGATACATTCCGGTAACCTGATGAAACACGAAGCCAAAGGTGGCGATGGCGGTGGTGGTGATAATGGCCGGGATCAGCGCAGAGAACGACGCGGCGACGTTCGGCGGCACCGTGTCTGGCATCCTGATTTTCAGCCCCTTGCGGTTTTCCAGCCAGCAGTAAATCTCCACTGACAGGATGGCGATAAACATGCCGAGGAACAGGCTGCGGGTATCCGAGAACTGGCGCAGCAGCACGTCTTTCACCACGTGCATCTCGCCGTCCACCAGCATTTCCACCGTGGTCGGCGTCACGCAGATAAAGCAGATCACCGCCAGCAGGCCGGGGAACAGGGACTTAATGCCGTTAATACGCCCCAGCTCAATGCCGATTAAAAACACCGCGCCGATGTTGAGAAAGTTGAGCGTGGCATAGTTCAGCGCACTGGTGATCGGCTTTAACGCCGCCAGAAACGACAGCGACTGAAAGCTCGCCAGGCCGTTTTTCGGATCCAGCACCATATTGGAGATCAGTACCGAGAACGCCCCCACAATGATGACCGGCATTAAGGTAATAAACGCAGACTTGATCGCCTGGATGTAGCGATAGCTGTTGAAGGTGGTGGCAAAACTGCCCAGAGCGTCGATCAGTTTTTCCTGAAATGCCATAGGGTAATACCTCAGTAAAAGGGCTTTTATTGAATAAGATGGACAGCCGGATACTATTGGTATGCCAAAAATAGCGTCCACAGGCGCTTTGTTCTGTGATTAAGCTCTCAATGAGGTAAGAGGTATTCCAGATTGCGATTTATCACCATTTTGGCATGCCAATGACAGGCATTTATCCCGCGGGCGAGGATCGTTACCGAAAAGCGTGATCGTTATGGGGTTTTGCCCTTCCCACGTCGCTTATGCGCCGGATGGTCTGTGTTAAACTGCAAACCATTACGTGGAAACAGGAATTTCGAATGGCAACAATGCTGGATGTCTCACTGCGTGCGGGCGTGTCGAAGGCCACCGTTTCGCGCGTGCTGAACGGCACAGGTCAGGTTAAAGAGAGCACGCGTCAGCAGGTATTTCGCGCGATGGAGGAGCTGGGCTATCGTCCGAACTTTCTCGCGCGTTCGCTGGCTAACCAGACCAGCAACAGCATTGGTCTGGTCGTCTCGACGTTCGACGGTTTTTACTTTGGTCGTTTGCTACAGCAGGCGTCACGGCAGACCGAAAAGCACGGAAAACAGCTGATTGTTACCGACGGTCACGACGCCCCTGAGCAGGAAGAACAGGCGGTCCAGATGCTCGCCGATCGCAAGTGCGACGCCATCGTGCTGTATACGCGTTACATGAGCGAAAAGACGATCCTGAAGCTGATCAACAGCGTGCAGACGCCGCTGGTGATCATTAACCGTGAAGTGAGCCAGGCGGCGGATCGCTGCGTGTTCTTTGAACAGCAGGACGCAGCCTTCAAAGCGGTGGATTACCTGATAAGCCAGGGCCACCGGGAGATCGCCTGTATCACCGTCCCGATCCACACGCCAACGGGTAAAGCGCGACTGATGGGCTACCGTAAGGCGCTGGAGAAGCACGGTATTCGTCTCGACGAGCGGCGGATTAAATACGGCGATGCAGGCATGACGCGGGGTTACGAGCTGTGCAAGGAGCTGATTGCGGAAAAGACATCGTTCAGCGCCCTGTTTGCCTGTAACGATGATATGGCCCTGGGCGCCTCCAAAGCATTACACCAGGCCGGGCTGAAGATCCCGCAGGATATTTCGCTGTTTGGTTTTGACGATGCCCCCAGCGCAAAGTGGCTGGAGCCTGCCCTGTCGTCGGTGTATCTGCCGATCGACAACATGATCGTCACGGCGATCGACCAGGCGATCCGGCTGGCAAAAAACCAGCCGGTTGAAGCGATCCCGCCGTTCACCGGCACGCTGGTGTTACGCGATTCGGTGACGACGGGGCCCTGGTTTAATCAGACCAGCTCTAACGCCAGCAGCTCCTGAATGGTCTGGCGACGGCGAATCAGCTGCGCCACGCCGTTATCAAACAATACTTCCGGCAGCAGCGGGCGGCTATTGTAGTTGGAAGACATAGACGCCCCGTACGCGCCAGTATCATGCAGCACCAGATAATCTCCCGGTTTTACCTCTGGCAGCGAACGGGTTTCGACTTTCCCGCCTTCCTGCTGAGTAAAGACGTCACCGGATTCACACAGCGGGCCGGCAACAACGGTCTCGATGCGCGGGGCGTTGACCAGATCGCGGCCATCGGCGGCAAGCGCGGTGATGTGATGATAACTGCCGTACATGGACGGGCGCATCAGATCGTTGAAGCCAGCATCAATCAGCACAAAGTGACGGCTTCCCATCTCCTTCACGCTCCGCACCTGCGCCACCAGCACGCCGGCCTCGGCAACCAGGAAACGACCCGGCTCAATCTCCAGCTTCACCGCATGGCCCAGATGGGCGGCGATGCTGTCACGCGCGGCGCTCCACAGGCCGTAATAGTGATCCGTGTCGATCGCCTCTTCCCCTTCGCGGTAAGGAATCGAAAGCCCTCCCCCGGCGGAGATCGCCTCCAGATCCTGACCAAAATCGATAACCTGACGCACCATGGCGCCACAGACCTGCTCAAGATGGCCGTAATCCACGCCGGACCCGATATGCATGTGAATGCCCACCAGCTTGAGGTTGTAGCGTTGTAAAACCTCCAGCGCCGCAGGCATATCGGCATACCAGATCCCGTGCTTGCTGTTTTCGCCCCCGGTGTTGGTTTTCTGACTGTGACCGTGACCAAAGCCCGGGTTGATGCGCAGCCAGACGCGATGGCCAGGAGAGACCTGCCCAAGCTGTTCCAGCATATCCACCGAACCGGCATTGACCGGGATTTGCAGCTCGTGCACGCGCGCCAGCGTGGCGTCGTCAATCAGGTCAGCGGTGAAGACGATCGCGTCGCTGTCGGCTTTCGGATCAAACCCGGCCGCCAGCGCACGTTCGATTTCACCCAGCGATACGGAGTCAACCTTCACGCCCTGCTCGCGCATCAGGCGCAGAATATGAATATTGGAGCAGGCCTTCTGCGCAAAACGCACCACGTCAAACTGATGCAGCGCGGCGATCTTCTCGCGGACAATCTGCGCATCGTAGACCCACACCGGGCAGCCGAATTCGGCAGGCAAGCGCAGCAGGTTATCGGCGTTTAAATCGGTCTCAGTCTGGTTGAGTGGGCGTGGCATGGTCGTCTCCGGAAATCTGTTTTTTATCATTACGCCATAGCCTGAAGAGAATAAAAAATATCGTTTTATCTTGAGTCTATGCAAAAATGATATGGACTACGCTCAGCCATCAGGTGCCCTATGCCCGCCGTTAACCTACGCCATATCGAGATTTTTCATGCGGTAATGACCACCGGCAATCTCACTGAAGCCGCGCACATGCTGCACACCTCGCAGCCGACGGTCAGCCGCGAGCTGGCGCGTTTTGAGAAAGTGCTGGGGCTGAAGCTGTTTGAACGCACCCGCGGCCGGCTACATCCAACGGTGCAGGGTTTACGCCTGTTTGAGGAGGTTCAGCGCTCCTGGTACGGGCTGGACAGGATCGTGAGCGCGGCAGAGAGCCTGAGGGAGTTCCGCCAGGGCGAGCTGTCCATCGTCTGCCTGCCGGTCTTTTCCCAGTCATTCCTGCCGGTACTGTTACAGCCGTTTCTGGCCCGCTATCCGGAGGTCAGCCTGACCATCGTGCCGCAGGAGTCGCCGCTGCTGGAGGAGTGGCTTTCGGCCCAGCGCCACGATCTGGGTCTGACCGAAACCCTCGTCACGCCAGCGGGAACGGAACGCACGGAGCTGCTGTCGCTGGATGAGGTCTGCGTGCTACCTGCCAGCCACCCGCTTGCCCACAAAGCGGAGCTGACGCCGGCGGATTTTCACGGTGAGAACTATATCAGCCTGTCGCAGACCGACAGCTACCGGCAGCTTCTGGATGGCCTGTTTGCCGAACATCAGGTGAAGCGGCGGGTGGTGATGGAAACGCACAGTGCGGCGTCTATTTGCGCGATGGTGCGCGCGGGCGTGGGTATTTCGGTGGTGAACCCGCTCACGGCCATGGACTACGCCAGCAGCGGCGTGGTTCTGCGCCGTTTTAGCGTTTCCGTTCCCTTTACTGTTAGCCTGATCCGCCCGCTGCACCGGCCCGCCTCAGCGCTGGTTGATGCCTTTAGTGAACACCTGATTGCGCACGCGCGTCAGGTGGCGCTTCGCTTACCTGACCTGCAAAAACCACTATGACAGCATGAACTCCACCGCATCCGCGGCATGGATGGCGGCGGTATCGAAGACCGTTATCGGGCTTTGGTCTGCCGGCACCAGCAGGCCAATTTCGGTACAGCCGAAGATAACCCCTTCCGCCCCCTGCTGCGCCAGTTTCTCAATCACGCTGACGTACCATGCGCGCGACGTTTCGCTGAAGGTGCCCAGACACAGCTCATCAAAAATAATCTGGTTAATGCGCGCCCGGTCAGCCTCTTCAGGGATCAGGCTTTCAATCCCGAACTGGCTGTTCAGCCGCCCGCGGTAAAAATCCTGCTCCATGGTGTAGCGCGTCCCCAGCAGCGCCACGCGCGTCATGCCGGCGGCACGTATGGCACGCCCGGTGGCATCCGCGATATGTAAGAATGGCAGCGAACAGCGGTCTTCAATATGCGATGCCACCTTATGCATGGTATTGGTACACAGCAGAATACCCTGCGCGCCCGCACGCTCCAGCCCGAGCGCGGCGTCCGCCAGCATCTGCCCGGCTTTGTCCCACTCCCCGCTCGACTGGCAGGCTTCTATTTCATGGAAATCCACGCTGTGCAGCAGCAGGCTGGCCGAATGCAGACCGCCCAGACGCTGTTTGACACCTTCATTAATCAGGCGGTAATACGGGATCGTTGATTCCCAGCTCATGCCCCCTAACAGACCGATCGTTTTCATCTTTCCTCCTGTGCGTTTCACCCAGTGAAGCAAACTTGTGATCGCCTTTCCAGTTATTTGGCTAAACGTTTCCTTTTCGCCGCGGGTGAGATAAATTAATTGAAACAATGTTTCATTACATAACAGGGCGAAAATATGTTTATTTTCCATAAAGAGACCACGCTTGAGGATCTGGGCAACGGCGTGACGCGTCGTATTCTGGCGCACGACGGCAGGATGATGGCGGTGGAAGTGAATTTCGAGCAAGGCGCGATTGGCCCGATGCATAACCATCCGCATGAGCAGCTCACCTACGTTCTCTCGGGGGAATTTGAGTTCACCATTGGCGAGGAGAAGCATGTGGTGATGGCGGGCGACACCCTCTATAAAGCGCCGCACGTGATGCACGGCTGCGTTTGCCTGAAACCCGGCACCCTGCTGGATACCTTTACGCCGGTTCGCGAAGATTTCCTGAAATAAAAAAAGGCGCTCAGTTGAGCGCCTTTTTTGATGTTATTCCGTAACCGGCTCAGGAAGTTGTTCCGGCAGCGGGTTGCGGGTGCTCATTGCCTCGCGCAGCAGCACGCTGCCACAGGCGAACAGTCCACCCAGAATACACGCCAGCAGCACGATCAGGGCTTTGCCCGGGCCATCTTTTTTCACCGGCATAGAAGGTGAAAGCTGGTATTTGAACGGCTCCAGGCTCACATCTTCGAAGGAAAGTTTTTGCAGCTGTGCCAGATAGTATTCGCGGTTCTGGAAATCGGCGTTCAGCTCAGAAACGTCCTTCAGATTTTTTTCAATCTGCAATTTCTGCGCAATCCCGTCCGCACCGAGGGCGACGGAATAATCCGGATCGTCTTTCACCGCCTGTCCATTGCTGTAGACCGGCTTTTTGATCCCTGCCGCGTTCGCCACTTCCAGCGAGTAGTTCAGGCGTTGCAGGTTGGTATTATGGATATTTGTCAGACGGACCCGATCCAGCTCCAGCTGCTGCTGAACCGTTTTGGTTCTCAGGATCAGCTGATCGCGAATGTTTTGCATGGTCTCCTGCTCGACGATGCGGGAGATGTACTGAATGTAACCATTCAACACTTTCTGCGCGTCCTCTGCCGTTGGGGCAGTGAAGCTTAACGTCCAGGAGAGGTACGGTGCTTTATCGGCATTTTTTTCCTGCGTGTTATCAACGGCTTTCATCTTTTCGGCAATATTGACCACCGCGCGGTGCAGCTCCAGCGGGTCAACCTGAGCGCCATCGAGCTGAGCCATCACGTAAGGTGAGCTCTTCATGTACTCTTCAAGCAGAGACTGGGACTGAAACTTTTTAACAAACAGATTAAACACATCCGCACGGGTAATTTTCACGTCGACATCAAGCACCTGGAGCGCCACCATCATCTGGCGCAGCGAACTCCACTGCGTCTGTTCCGCGGGCGTAATGACCGCTTTACTGGTCCATTTTTGCGGTATCAGAAAGGCGATTGCCAGGCCGACCAGTGCAAATGCAAAGACAATGGTGATGATGCGTTTTTTTGCTGCCAGCAGGACGTCCAGCAGACCCAGAAGATCTATTTCTTTAGCGCTGACCGCCGGGGGAGCATAGTGAGGAAAGTTGAGATCCGTATGTTTTTTGAAATCCATCGCTGACATAACTGTTCTTCTTTTAAGGATGCAGTGAAATTCTGCCTGACTGGTTCCGGTGTAACAAATCATACAAGAATGTAAGAATTATCTGAATGACGAATTGGTACATCTGTAGACCTGCTATCAGATCTGGTAGTTAGCCACGCTGCGTGACTATTCTTATTCCCGCTCCCTTTTTGCTTCGTTATCTCTTACTCATGGCCGGCGGCAAAGCTTCGTGAAAAGTCAAAAATGCCACCTCCCTCACTATATTGAAACAGCGTTTCGACGCCGATCACATTTCCACCATTAAGCGAATGACGCAGAAATAAATCGCAATAATATAAAATAAAACGATGTTTTAGTATCCAAGAACGCCGGTTCAGCTCTTTTGAAACCAGAAGCGCTTACAGCACAAAGAAAGACAAAAAAGCGTTAAAAAACAAACGTAGATTTCGCCGTTGCCAGACGTTGCACCCTGAATTTCAGCTCTCATGCCGCGCATCGCAGGCCTGGGAAAATGTAACAAAGCAGATTTCGTATTAAACCATTGATTGCCAGGTAGGTATGTATGAATGAAAACAAGCTGCTGGGGCTCGCATGGATATCACCCTACATCATCGGGCTGATACTCTTTACGGCATTCCCCTTCGTCTCATCGTTTTTCCTCAGCTTTACGGATTACGATTTGATGAGTCCGCCGGTGTTTAACGGCATTGAAAACTATCGCTACATGTTTACCGAAGACACGCTCTTCTGGAAATCCATGGGCGTGACCTTTGCCTATGTATTTTTAACCATCCCGTTAAAGCTCGCCTTTGCATTAGGAATTGCCTTTGTCCTGAACTTTAAATTACGCGGCATCGGCTTTTTCCGAACGGCCTACTATATTCCGTCGATCCTCGGCAGCTCCGTCGCCATTGCCGTATTGTGGCGCGCCTTATTTGCCATTGATGGTCTGCTGAACAGCTTTATCGGTGTATTTGGCTTTGATCCGGTGAACTGGCTGGGCGAACCGTCGCTGGCGCTGATGTCCGTTACCCTGCTGCGCGTCTGGCAGTTCGGTTCCGCGATGGTCATCTTCCTGGCCGCGCTGCAAAACGTACCGCAGTCCCAGTATGAAGCGGCAATGATCGATGGCGCATCGAAATGGCAGATGTTCATGAAGGTGACCGTGCCGCTGATTACGCCGGTGATCTTCTTCAACTTCATCATGCAGACCACGCAGGCGTTCCAGGAATTTACCGGGCCGTACGTGATTACCGGCGGCGGGCCAACCTATTCGACCTATCTGTTCTCGCTCTACATCTACGACACCGCGTTTAAGTATTTCGATATGGGCTATGGCGCGGCGCTGGCGTGGGTCCTGTTCCTGGTGGTGGCCGTCTTCGCCGGTATCGCCTTTAAGTCGTCGAAATACTGGGTGTTCTACTCCGCCGATAAAGGAGGCAAAAATGGCTGATATTCAACAACTCTCCACGGCAAGAAGCGTCGCCGAACGCGAAGTGGCCCGCACGCTGCGCAGAGAGAAAATCAACGCCTCCGTTCGCTATGTGATCCTGCTGGTTGTCGGCCTGCTGATGCTTTACCCGCTGGTGTGGATGTTCTCCGCGTCGTTCAAACCGAACCACGAGATCTTCACCACCCTGAGCCTGTGGCCTGCCCACGCCACCTGGGATGGTTTCGTGAACGGCTGGAAAACCGGCACCGAGTACAACTTCGGCCATTACATGCTGAATACCTTTAAGTATGTGATCCCGAAAGTGATCCTGACCATTATCTCCTCCACCATCGTGGCGTACGGCTTTGCCCGCTTCGAGATCCCGTGGAAGAAGTTCTGGTTCGCCACGCTCATCACCACCATGCTGCTGCCCAGCACCGTGCTGCTGATCCCGCAGTACCTCATGTTCCGTGAAATGGGCATGCTCAACAGCTATATGCCGCTGTATCTGCCGATGGCCTTCGCCACTCAGGGGTTCTTCGTCTTCATGCTGATCCAGTTCCTGCGCGGCGTCCCGCGAGACATGGAAGAGGCGGCGCAGATTGACGGCTGTAACTCCATTCAGGTGCTGTGGTACGTGGTGGTGCCGATCCTGAAACCGGCCATTATCTCCGTCGCCCTGTTCCAGTTCATGTGGTCCATGAACGACTTTATCGGGCCGCTGATTTACGTCTACAGCGTGGATAAATACCCCATCGCACTGGCGCTGAAAATGTCCATCGACGTCACCGAAGGCGCGCCGTGGAACGAAATTCTGGCAATGGCGAGCATCTCCATTCTGCCATCCATCATTGTCTTCTTCCTGGCACAGCGCTACTTCGTACAGGGCGTCACCAGCAGCGGAATTAAAGGTTAAGAGGGAAATACCATGGCTGAAGTTATTTTCAACAAGCTGGAAAAGGTCTACTCCAACGGCTTTAAAGCGGTACACGCTATCGATCTTAAAATTGCTGAAGGGGAATTCATGGTGATCGTCGGCCCATCCGGCTGCGCCAAATCCACGACCCTGCGCATGCTGGCGGGGCTGGAAACCATCAGCGGCGGCGAGGTGCGCATCGGCGACAAGATCGTGAACAACCTCGCGCCGAAAGAGCGCGGTATTGCAATGGTGTTCCAGAACTACGCCCTCTATCCGCACATGACGGTGCGCGAGAATCTGGCCTTTGGTCTCAAGCTGAGCAAACTGCCGAAAGATCAGATTGAGTCTCAGGTGAATGAAGCCGCCAAAATTCTTGAGCTGGAAGAGCTGCTCGACCGCCTGCCGCGCCAGCTTTCCGGCGGCCAGGCGCAGCGCGTGGCGGTAGGCCGTGCGATTGTGAAAAAGCCGGATGTGTTCCTGTTCGATGAGCCGCTTTCAAACCTCGACGCCAAACTGCGCGCTTCGATGCGTATCCGTATTTCTGACCTGCACAAGCAGCTGAAGAAATCGGGAAAACCGGCGACCACCGTTTACGTGACCCACGACCAGACCGAAGCGATGACCATGGGCGACCGCATCTGCGTGATGAAGCTCGGCCATATCATGCAGGTGGACACGCCGGACAACCTCTACCACAAGCCGAAGAACATGTTCGTGGCGGGCTTTATCGGCGCGCCGGAGATGAATATACGCAAAAGCGTGCTGGTCGAAAAAGCGGGCCAGCTGCACATCGCCATTGGCGATGAAACCATGCCGCTGAACGCGGAGAAGCAGGAGAAAGTCGCGGCTTACGCGGGTCAGGAGATCTTCTACGGCGTGCGCCCGGAATTTGTGTCGCTCTCTGATGAGCCCTTCCCGAATGGCGGCTGTAGCGGGGAGATGGTGCGCGTGGAGAACATGGGCCACGAATTCTTTGTGTACCTGAAGGTCGCGGACTACGAACTGACCGCCCGAATCCCGTCCGATGAAGCTAAGCCAATGATTGATAAGGGGCTTCATCGTAAGGTGTATTTCACGTTTGAGATGAACAAGTGTCATATTTTTGACGCAAAAACTGAACAGAACCTCTCTCTCTGATGGAGTGATAAAAATGAAAAAAGTGCTTTTAAGCGCAGCAATCTCCGCGACCCTGGGCCTTACCGCTTTGCCATCGATGGCGCAGAATGTGGATTTACGGATGTCCTGGTGGGGCGGCAATGGCCGTCACCAGGTCACTCTGAAAGCGCTGGAAGAGTTCCATAAGCAGAACCCGGACATCAACGTAAAAGCGGAATACACCGGCTGGGACGGTCACCTCTCCCGTCTGACCACCCAGATTGCGGGCGGCACCGAGCCGGACGTGATGCAGACCAACTGGAACTGGCTGCCGATCTTCTCCAAAACCGGTGACGGCTTCTACGATCTGAACAAGATGAAGGACGTGATCGACCTGTCGCAGTTCGATCCCAAAGAGCTGCAAACCACCACCGTGGACGGCAAGCTGAACGGCATTCCGATCTCGGTGACGGCGCGCGTGTTCTACTTCAATGACGAAACCTGGAAAAAAGCGGGTATTGCGTACCCGAAAACCTGGGACGAGCTGATGGCGGCCGGTAAAACCTTCGAGAGCAAGCTCGGCAAGCAATACTATCCGGTGATCCTGGAGCACCAGGATACGCTGGCGCTGCTGAATTCGTACATGATCCAGAAGTACAACATTCCTGCGGTGGATGAGAAAACCAAAAAGTTCAGCTACACAAAGGAACAGTGGGTGGAGTTTTTCCAGACCTACAAAAAGCTGATCGACAGCCACGTCATGCCGGACACCAAATACTATGCCTCGTTCGGTAAGAGCAACATGTATGAGATGAAGCCGTGGATCCAGGGTGAATGGGGCGGCACCTACATGTGGAACTCCACCATCAACAAATATTCCGACAACCTGAAGCCACCGGCGAAACTGGAGCTGGGCAGCTACCCAATGCTGCCGGGCGCCACCGACGCGGGTCTGTTCTTCAAACCGGCGCAGATGCTGTCGATTGGTAAGACGACCAAAAACCCGGAAGCGGCAGCGAAGCTGATTAACTTCCTGCTCAACAGCAAAGAAGGGGTTGATACGCTGGGTCTTGAGCGCGGCGTGCCGTTGAGCAAAGTGGCGGTGCAGTATCTGACCGAAGACGGCACCATTAAAGAGGACGATCCATCCGTGGCGGGCCTGCGCCTGGCGCAGTCGCTGCCGGCGAAACTCACCGTCTCGCCATACTTTGACGACCCACAGATTGTGGCGCAGTTCGGTACCTCTTTGCAGTATATCGACTACGGGCAGAAAACCGTGGAAGAGACGGCCGCTGACTTCCAGCGTCAGGCGGAGCGTATTTTGAGACGTGCGATGCGGTAAACACAAAGCCGGGTGGCGCTTCGCTTACCCGGCCTACAGGCTATCGTAGGCCCGGTAAGCGAAGCGCCACCGGGCAATGACATTACACGCCGATATTACGTAGTTTCTCCCCTCTCATCAGCTTGCGTTCAATATGCTCCAGGGTCACGCCTTTGGTTTCCGGGATCAGCCAGAAGGTCACGCCGATAAACGCCACGTTCAGCACCGTATAGAGCCAGAAGGTGCCTGCCGCGCCAATCGCATCCAGCAGCGTCAGGAAGGTCGCGCCAATGATCATGTTCGACACCCAGTTGGTGGTGGTGGAACAGGTGATACCAAAGTCACGGCATTTCAGCGGCTGAATTTCAGAGCACAGGATCCACACCACCGGCGCGGCGCTCATCGCGTAACCGGCGATGCACATCATGGTCATGCCGACGGAGAGCCAGGAGAGGCCGCTGGACGCCGTGCCGTTATCGAACTGCATCAGGCAGTAGCCGAGTATTAAGGTGCCGAGCGCCATCACGCTAAAGCCAATTTTCAGGGCGGGTTTACGTCCGGCCTTATCAACGGTGAACACCGCGATAAAGGTGGCGAACATAAAGGTCAGCCCTACCACCAGCGTGGCGATCATCTGCTGTTCGGTGGTGGTAAAACCGGCCATTTTAAAGATGCGTGGGGCGTAATACATGATGATGTTCATCCCCGTGAACTGCTGCATCGCCTGTAACAGCATGCCGAGGAACACCGCGCGGCGCACGTTGCGGTTTGCCTTAAACAGCGACCAGCCGCCCTGCTTCAGCTTCAGGCTCTCGCGGATTTCGTTCAGCTCTTCACGCGCTTTTTCAGACGTGTCGCGCAGCATGCGCAGCACCTCTTCCGCCTCCACGTGACGCCCTTTTTGCGCCAGCCAGCGCGGGCTGTTCGGCAGGAAAATGACTAACACAATCAGCAGCACCGCAGGCAGCGCCAACACGCCAAGCATTGCCCGCCAGTTGCCGCTGTAGCTGAAGTATGTATCCGACAGGAACGCCAGCACGATACCGAGCGTCACCATCAGCTGGTACATGCTGATCATCTTCCCGCGCACGTTTTCACTCGCCATTTCGGAGAGGTAAAGCGGCGCGGTGTAGGACGCGATACCCACCGCCACGCCCAGCAGCACGCGGGAGAGCAGCAGCACTTCAACGTTGGTTGCAAACGCTGAACCAAGAGAGCCGGCAACAAACAGGATCGCCCCGACCATCAGGCTGTATTTGCGCCCGAGACGGAACGACAGCCAGCCGTTAAAGAGCGCGCCGATGGCCGCGCCGAGCATCATGCTGCTCACCACCCACTCTTGCAGGCGGTTGCTTAACGTAAAGTGGTCGGTAATAAAGGGCAGTGCGCCAGCGATAACGCCGATATCCAGACCAAACAGTAAACCGGCTACGGCGGCCGCAACAGAAACAAACTGGTTCATGCGTCGGGTATCGCGCAGCGCAGCGGGCATAAGGGTAGAGTCATTTACAGATGTCATAGTTTCCTGCCTCAACAGCGAAATTCGTTAAGTGAAATTACGAGATACCGGAAGAAAGTGTCAGGCCGGAACTGGTGAAGATATGGATTATTTCGCTACGACATACCGATCTGTGATGGACATTACAATTTCAAATCAGGGTGGTTTAACCTTATTTTTTATTAATTAGTTAATATTTAAGCAATAAATGTGTGACACCCGTCATTCATTCCTTTTCAGTATGGATTTTTCATCTTTAAGGATATGGATAAAGCCAATTTTGGCGCAAAAAAAACCTCCACCCGAGGGCAGAGGTTCTTTATTCGGGGTGAATTATCGTGCCAGCCAGCCGCCGTCAACGGCAACGGTGTAGCCGTTAATATAATCCGAAGCCGGGGACGCCAGGAACACAACCGGGCCCATCAGATCGCTCGGCAGACCCCAGCGACCCGCTGGAATACGCTCCAGGATTGCCGCGCTGCGCTCTTCATCCGCACGCAGCTGCTGGGTATTGTTGGTGGCCATGTAGCCCGGCGCAATCGCGTTGACGTTGATGTTGTGCTGCGCCCACTCGTTCGCCAGCAGACGGGTCACGCCCATCACGGCACTCTTCGATGCGGTGTAAGACGGCACGCGGATGCCGCCCTGGAAAGAGAGCATGGAGGCAATATTGATGATCTTGCCCCCTTTCCCCTGGGCGATGAAGTGCTTCGCAGCCGCCTGGGACATAAAGAACACGCTCTTGATGTTCAGATTCATCACGTCGTCCCAGTCCGTTTCGCTGAAGTTAATCGCGTCTTCACGACGGATCAGGCCGGCGTTGTTGACCAGAATATCGATATGCCCAAACTCCGCCACCGCGCGATCCAGCAGCTCAGGGATCGCATCGATTTTGCGCAGGTCCGCGGTCAGGCTCAGGAAACGGCGGCCCAGTGCGGTGACGCGCTCGATGGTTTCCGTTGGCTCAACGATGTTAATCCCGACGATATCGCAGCCCGCTTCCGCCAGACCTAACGCCATACCCTGCCCCAGCCCGGTGTCACAACCGGAAACCACAGCCACTTTACCTTGCAGAGAAAATGCATCCAGAATCATGTTTATTCCTTAATCGTTCAGCGCCTGTCAGCAACAGGCAGATATATACTTAACTGCCTGCGACTAGCGCAGATCCTTAACAGCGACGTGGTCCATGTCATCGAAGACCTGGTTTTCACCGACCATACCCCAGATAAAGGTATAGGCTTTCGTTCCCACGCCAGAGTGGATAGACCAGCTCGGCGAAATGACCGCCTGCTCGTTGTGCATAACGATATGGCGCGTCTCCTGCGGCTGTCCCATCATGTGGAACACGCAGGCGTCTTCATCCATGTTGAAATAGAAGTAGACCTCCATGCGGCGCTCGTGGGTATGGCACGGCATGGTGTTCCACAGGTTGCCCGGCGCAAGCTCGGTCAGCCCCATGCTGAGCTGACAGGTTTCCAGCACATCCGGAACAAAGTATTTGTTGATGGTGCGACGGTTGCTTGTGAGGTTATCGCCAAGGGTCACCGGGGCAACATCCGCTGGCGTGACTTTTTTGGTGGGGTAAGTCGTATGAGCCGGGGCGCAGTTGTAGTAAAACTTCGCCGGTTTGCTGCCATCAATGCTGGCGAACACCACTTCTTTCGCCCCTTTGCCGACGTACAGCGCGTCGCGGTGACCAATTTCGTAGCACTGGCCATCAACGGTAATGGTGCCCGGCCCGCCGATGTTAATCACGCCCAGTTCACGGCGTTCGAGGAAGTAGCTCACGCCCAGCTGTTTGCCCACTTCACCGCCCACGGAGACGGTTTTCGCCACCGGCATAATCCCGCCCACAATAATGCGGTCAATATGGCTGTAGACCATGGTGTACTTGTCGGCTTCGAACACTTGCTCAACTAAAAACTCACTGCGCAGCCCCTGAGTATCCAGCGTTTTAGCGTGCGCACTGTGGATGCTTTGTCTGACGTCCACGTAAACCTCCAGAATTGATCGTGCCCGAAGGCAAAGATAATTAACGAAACAACGTTCCGTTTTCGTGATGAACACATATTATCCCCTGACCACGGGGTTTTCAATTGCATTTAAAACAACGTTTCATTTTTTCTGCTTGTTTATGCCAGAAATGGTGTTTCGATCACGATAAATTTTTAAGACCCTCAATCTGGTTAATCAAACTGAGAAAGTGCGCTGTCAGTCACACATAATGAAACAACGTTTTGATAATTTATCACCTAGTTTTCAACCTACATTACGCGTTCAAAGGAGTGCATTATGGCTAAAGGTATGCGGGTCAAGCTGAACTATGAGGTCAGCCGCGATCCGGATACAGGCGTGGAAGTCACCCGCCTGACCCCACCGGAAGTAACCTGTCATCGCAACTACTTTTACCAGAAGTGCTTCTTTAACGATGGCAGCCACCTGCTGTTCGCCGGGGAGTTCGACGGTCACTGGAACTATTACCTGTTGGATCTGAAAAACGCCGAAGCGGTACAGTTGACCGAAGGCGCGGGCGATAACACCTTTGGCGGGTTCCTCTCTCCGGACGATAAATCCCTCTACTATGTGAAGAACGATCGCACCCTGCTGGAGGTGGATTTACAGACGCTGGCAGAGCGCGAAGTGTACCGCGTCCCGGAAGAGTGGGTCGGCTACGGCACCTGGGTCGCGAACAGCGACTGCACCAAACTGGTGGGTATTGAGATTGCCAGACGTGACTGGACGCCACTCAACGACTGGAAAATTTTCCACGACTTCTTCCACAAAGGGCCGCACTGCCGCCTGCTGCGCGTTGATCTGAAAACGGGTGAAAGCACCACCATTCATGACGAGAAGATCTGGCTGGGACATCCAATATATCGCCCGTTCGATGACAATACCGTGGCCTTCTGTCATGAAGGGCCGCACGACCTGGTCGACGCCCGCATGTGGCTGGTGAACGAAGATGGCAGCAATGTGCGGAAAGTGAAAACGCACGCGGAAGGTGAAAGCTGTACACATGAATTTTGGGTGCCGGACGGGTCCGCGCTGATCTACGTTTCTTACCTGAAAGGTCAGCAAGGGCGCACCATCTCCCGCTTCAACCCGGACACCGGCGTGAATGAAGCGGTAATGAATATGCCCGCCTGTTCGCACCTGATGAGCAACGTCGACGGCACCCTGTTGGTTGGCGACGGCTCCGGTACGCCTGTCGATGTGAAAGACACCGGCGGCTACACCATTGATAACGATCCTTATCTGTATGCCTTTGACGTGGCGAAAAAAGCCTGTTACCGCATCGCCCGTCATGACACCTCATGGGCTACGGTGGCGAACAGCCGCCAGGTAACCCACCCGCATCCGTCCTTCACGCCGGACGAAAAAGCGGTGCTGTACAGTTCCGATAAAGACGGCAAACCGGCCCTCTATATCGCGAAACTCCCTGAGCAACCTGAAATGTTGCATGCCTGACTTGAGTTAGTGTTTCTGTAACTGGCCTTGCCCTCCGATTCGGAGGGCTTTTTTTTGAGTGATTGCGCGACATACGAAACGACGGAGTGGAAGGAAGGTGTAGGCCGGGTAAGCGAAGCGCCACCCGGCAGTTTTAGCGAAGAAGATAAATTATCAGAAGGAGTACGCCACGCCTAAACGGAAACGGGTCTGGCGTTCGTCCGTGTCTTTAACCCCCACGTTGCCCACCTCCACATACGGCGCCCAATTTTTATCCCATTTGTAGGCCAGCTTGGCGTTATATTCGTTGGAATAATCTTTATTGTTATTTCGGGCCACGCCTTCAGAACTTTTCGCGTAAACATAGTTCAGCTCGGTACGCCAGTCACCTAATACCCAACCGACCCACGCATCGCCACGGTTAACTTTATCATCGTCCTTATTTGAGCTTGACGGGTAGCGGGTATATTCGTAACGGTAACGCACAGCCACGTAGAAGCCATTATCGAAGCTATATTGCACATGCAGATTCGGTTTATAAATGGTGCGACTGTCTGTGCTTTCAATCGTAAACGCAGGGGTCAGGGCGATATTGTCTGTCGCTTTCCAGCGCCAGCTAATCTGATCTTCGTGACCGTTCCCCACTACATCCGCGAATGGCTGATCTGCCTTGTCCCCGCCTGATTTCCACTTCGCCTCGACTGAAAAACCGAAGCCATTATCAAAGCGGTGCGAGACGGCAACACGGTCGGCATTCGAGCCGCTGTCAATATATTCGTGACGCAGATCGACGGTAACGGCGCTAGCCGCAAAAGAGGCACTAATAAGGGAAGCAAGGAGCAGAGATTTCTTAAACATGAAAAAACCCTCAATTAAAATAACGTTTCGTTTTATGAAACTTGAGTTTATTTTTTATGCACCGTTATTTTAGTGACAAGGATCGAAATTATTTGTTTCATTTTTTTTGGCAAAGATCGACGTGAACCCCATCAACAAAAAAAGGGTATCAACCGTAAATTTCAGGCGTGAGATCACATTAAGCACTTCACAAAGCAAATAATTAACCGCGCAATAATTATTGCGGGCTTCAGAAAGAACGCATAAGTGTTAAAAAAGGATTCTGCGGACACAAAAAAACCTCCCGTGGGAGGTTTCTGTGCGCAGAGGGAGAAATTACCGTTCGATAGCCAGGGCCACCCCCTGCCCCCCGCCAATACATAGCGTTGCGATCCCTTTTCGGGCGTTACGCTTTTTCATTTCGTGGACCAGCGACACCAGAATGCGGCAGCCGGAGGCGCCAATGGGATGGCCCAGCGCGATGGCTCCGCCGTTGACGTTGACCCGCAGCGGATCCCATTCCAGCATTTTCCCGACCGAAATCGCCTGTGCAGCAAAAGCTTCGTTGACCTCAATCAGATCCACATCGTTCAGCTCCCAGCCCGCCCGCTCCAGGCAGCGGCGCGTGGCATAGACCGGGGCGATCCCCATTAACGCGGGATCAACGCCCACGCTGGCAAACGCTTTGATCCGCGCCAGCACCGGCAGCGCCAGCTCCTGGGCTTTGCTTTCACTCATCATCATCACCGCCGCCGCACCGTCGTTAATGGATGAGGCGTTGCCTGCCGTTACGGAACCGAGCGTTTCAAAGGCCGGATCGAGTTTTGCCAGCCCTTCTGCGCTGGCATCGGTGCGCGGCTGCTCGTCGGTATCGACGATGAGCGCTTCGCCGTTCTGGCGCTGGGTACTGACCGGGACAATTTCATCGCGAAAACGCCCGGAGTCGATCGCTGCACGCGCTTTTTGCTGTGAGCTGAGGGCATATGCATCCTGAAGCTCGCGGCTGATACCGTATTCCCGCGCCAGGTTTTCCGCCGTTACGCCCATATGGTAGTCGTTGAAGGCGTCCCACAGCCCGTCGTGAACCAGGCTGTCAAGCAGCTGACTGTTCCCGAGCTGCGCGCCGGTCCGGCTGTCGGTCAGGACATGCGGGGCGCGGCTCATATTCTCCTGCCCGCCGGCAATGACCACATCCGCTTCACCACACTGGATGGCCTGCGTTGCAAGATGGAGCGCTTTCAAACCTGAACCACAGACGTCGTTAATGGTAATTGCCGAAACGGTATTAGGCAGGCCGCCCTTCAGCGCCGCCTGGCGCGCAGGGTTTTGTCCCGCGCCAGCGGTCAGCACCTGGCCCAGGATCACCTCATCAATTTCATGTGCGGCAATCCCGCAGCGTTCCACCAGCGCTCTTACCACCACGCTGCCAAGATCAACCGCAGAGTGACGCGCAAGCGCTCCCTGAAAACAGCCGATAGCCGTACGTAACGCACCCACTATAACGACATCTTTCATCACGACCTCTGTGCAAAATGACATGACGATAGTAGAGGATTGTTATCAACAATTGACGCAAATGTTTAAAATTAGTGAGTTTAGTCACAGGATTATCGTGCGTCCTGCAAGTACTGGCGCAGCCAGCTTCCGGCGACGCCGGGCGGGGTTCGTTTGTTCCATACCAGATCGATGGCAATCGACCTCGGCCAGCCCGGCACGTTCAGCTGCACCAGCGATTTCGACGCGGCAAATTCGTCGACCAGCGCGCAGGGTAACGCGCACCAGCCAAAGCCCTGTACCGCCATGCTCAGCAGTAACAGATAATTCGGCGCAGACCAGACCGGCCCGCGCGAAAGGGGCGCTTCCCGTTCAAGATAGGTGCTCAACCGCAGCTCGCGCCAGCCATGCAGCTCGTCCGCCTGCGTCTCATGTTGCCCTGCCAGAGGATGTCCGGCAGAAACGTAGATGGCCATCCGCGTCTGCATAGGCAGACGGGTCGCGCCAATATCGGTCGGGTAGCTGTCGCGCGCTTCCGTCAGGCCAATTTGCGCCCGCTCCTTTTGCAGCAGATCGATCACGTCCTCCTCTTCTCCAATCAGGCACTCAAATTCCGTGTGCGGAAAACGCTGGTCGAACTGGCTCATCATCTCTTCCAGCACGGCCGGGTTAAGCGTATCGGAGAGAACAAAGGTAAAACGCGCCTCCGTTTGCGCGGTTAACGATACGGCCAGCTCATCCAGGCGCGCGCTGGCGGCGAGTATCGACTGGACATAGCCCAGCATCTGTTCACCCTGGGCGGTTAATACCGGGTGACGCGCCGAGCGATCGAACAGCTCAAAGCCAAGGTCAGCTTCAAGGTTGGCGATGGAGGTGCTGATGGTGGACTGGCTTTTACGCAGCCGCCGTGCCGCAGCAGAAAACGAACCTGCGGCGACAGTTTCAACAAACGCGGTCAGTGCTTCGGGAGAGTAACGCATGATGTATCTACTTTATCGATGGATACCATCTTTTATATATCACCTTAAACGATAAGAATAGGCCGCATCAACGCCCATACTGGCGTCAATATGAGGTAAATATGCAACATCAGGATGCACTCCAACGTAAATTGCCGGAGCGGATCTTCCATGCCGTCTGTTTTGAAGGCATTGCCACGGCGATCCTCGCCCCGACGGCCGCGTGGCTAATGCAGCGCTCGGTGGTTGAAATGGGGGGTCTTACCATTATTCTGGCGACCACGGCAATGCTCTGGAACATTATCTATAACTTTGGCTTCGACCGTTTCTGGCCCGTCCAGCGGGTGAAGCGCACGGCGAAAGTGCGCGCCCTGCATGCCCTGGGTTTTGAATGCGGCTTTATTGTGATTGGCGTAACCATCGTTGCCGCCGTGCTGGGCGTGACGCTGCTCCAGGCTTTTACCCTGGAAATTGGTTTCTTCCTGTTCTTCCTGCCGTACACCATGCTCTACAACTGGGCGTACGACACCCTGCGGGATAAAATCATCAAGCGCCGCCAGCAACGACGCGCCCTGGCAAGCGAATAACCTTCCGGCCGGAGACCTGCTCCGGCCCGCCCCCTGCGAAGCAACGGCGACCTCAACGCATAATTATGGTAAATTGCACTCCTTTTTGTTCGTTTTATAGTTGATACGTTGCTCTAATGTCGAAAATTTGGTCAAAAGAAGAGACTCTCTGGAGTTTCGCCCTCTACGGCACTGCCGTGGGCGCAGGAACCCTGTTCTTGCCCATTCAGCTCGGCTCTGCTGGCGCGATTGTCCTGCTGATCACCGCCCTTGTGGCGTATCCCTTAACCTACTGGCCGCATAAAGCGCTGGCGCAATTTATTCTGTCGTCGAAGACGAAAGGCAACGAAGGGATCACCGGTGCCGTTTCGCATTACTACGGCAAAAAGATCGGCAACCTGATCACCACACTCTATTTTGTGGCCTTCTTTGTGGTAGTTCTGATTTACGCGGTGGCGATAACCAACTCACTCACTGAACAGCTGGCGAAACGGATGACGGTGGATACCGGCATGCGGATGCTGGTGAGCTTTGGCGTAGTGCTGATTTTGAATCTGATCTTCCTGATGGGGCGGCACATCACCATTAAGGTGATGGGTTTCCTTGTCTTTCCGCTGATCGCCTATTTCCTGTTTGTCTCGCTGTATCTGACGGGCAGCTGGCAGCCGTCGCTGCTGACCAGCCAGATGGCCTTCGACCAGCATACGCTGCACCAGGTGTGGATTTCGATCCCGGTGATGGTTTTCGCTTTTAGCCATACTCCGATCATCTCGACCTTCGCCGTAGACCGTCGCGAGAAATACGGTGAAGAGGCGATGGGTAAATGCAAAAAAATCATGAAAGTGGCGTACCTGATCATCTGCCTCAGCGTGCTGTTCTTTGTGTTCAGTTGCCTGCTTTCGATTCCACCGTCGTATATCGTGGCGGCAAAAGAGGAAGGGGTGACGATCCTGTCCGCGCTGTCAATGATGCCATCGTCCCCAGCATGGCTGGGCATTTCCGGCATTATCGTGGCGATTATTGCGATGTCGAAATCGTTCCTCGGCACCTATTTTGGCGTGATTGAAGGGGCAACGGAAATTGTGAAATCGTCGCTGAATCAGGTGGGTGTGAAGAAAAGTCGCGCCTTTAACCGCGCGGTTTCGATTCTCGGCGTGTCGCTGATTACCTTTGCGGTCTGCTGCATCAACCCGAATGCCATCTCAATGATTTACGCCATCAGCGGTCCGCTTATCGCCATGATCCTGTTCATCATGCCGACGCTGTCGACGTACCTGATCCCGTCGTTAAAACCGTACCGCTCCATCGGTAACCTGCTGACGCTGATTGTGGGTGTGCTGTGTGTGTCGGTGATGTTTGTGGGTTGAGTGTGTCGTTTTTCCGTTCACCTTACGATTGGTTGTTAATCTTACCCCTGAACCTGTGAACGGGATAAGGGGGCCACCGCGGCCCCCTTATCAATCCCCGCGGCCCCGCGGAAAATCGGTGCTTCGCACTGCGCTCACCTCCCGACCGTCTGCCTGCGGTCGGCTCAACTCGACATCCTGTCTCGATTCGCCTCTGGTCGCCATCCATGGCGCCCAGCCCTTGTCATCCGGTCTCCGGCTCGCCGATTTTAGCGGGGACTCAACACCCGTGCCCCATTCAGGCAATGAAGAAGCTGGAGCAGGGATGAGTCCGGCTGAAAATCGCCGAATCGTTTCCTGGAGGCCGGGGCGACGCGCATGGATGCGCGTCGAGGGCGGCTTTACACGGACGTTACCTCCGCCCGTCCCCGATAAGCCGTAAGGAATAAGATGAGGGCACCGCGAAGCGGCGATTTTCCTGCCGGGAGCCGGGATTGTTAAGGGGGCGGCGATAGCCCCCTTAACACGTTCACCGCAGCGGGCGTTTCAGATAGCAAAGATGCTGTAGTGAACGGAACAATTCTACGGTCCTGGCAAAGAAGGCTTTATCAGAAAGTCACGCCCGAATATCGTCATACTCCCGCGTATTATCAAACTCATGCTTCGCAAATGGACACAGCGGGATAATTTTACGATTCTCACCGCGCATCTTCTCTACCACCTTCGCCACCAGCTGTTTACCCACACCCTGCCCTTTCAGGCTCGGATCCACATCGGTGTGCTCAATGATGCTCAGATGCTCGCCGGTCGGGACAAAGACGATCTCCGCTACCTGATTGCCTTCGGCGTCGTTGACGTAAAACTTGTTATGGCCTTCAAGAATTTCCATGGTTCCTCACTTATTTTTGGCGGTACTTCAGCGCGCCGCTCGGGCAGGTATCAATTACGCGCATAGCCGTTTCTGCATCTACTTCATCCGGCGCGATCCACGGTTTACGCTTCAGATCGAACAGCTTCGCGCTGCCGCGCACGCAGTTGCCCGAGTGTTTGCAGATCCCGGTGTTGAAGTAGACATCGATTTTCTCACCGGTATAGGCCCGGTACCCCGCATCCAGTAGCTCCTGATCCATGACATTGCCTCTGTAATTATTGTGGTGACAAAAGAAGCATACCCTCACCCGATCCACCTGACCACGTCAAAAACGAGGTTTAGCCACACTCTTTTCAGCGCATGACTTCGTCACGTTCATAGGATTATTCCGAATACAAGAACACCCGTTGCGAAGATATATTTTTGCGCTGTGTCAATTCTTGTAATAATTCCCGCCACGTTCACATTAGGATTATTAGCTAAGCGCAATCTTAACCTCCGGTTTTATTTTCATCTAACTGATGGATTTCCCATTCGTTTTTAAAACTCGTAACGAAGCGGTATTTCTTCATTCCCTGCAAAATTACCGTAAAACAACCCAAACAAGAAATTTGACTCTTCTCACATAACGACTAATGTTAATTTCTGAACGACAACTGATACGAATTACTTATCGTATCTCCTGACATAAACGCAACATGAGGGTTGATATATGGCAGAGCAACATCGTGGTGGTTCCGGTAATTTCGCTGAAGACCGTGAAAAGGCATCAGAAGCTGGACGTAAAGGCGGCCAGCACAGCGGCGGTAATTTCAAAAACGATCCGCAACGCGCATCTGAAGCGGGTAAGAAAGGGGGACAGAGCAGTCACGGCGGAGGCCGTAAATCTGATAACTCCTGATCTTATTTAAAGCTCTTATAAATATACCGAGAGCATACTGCGGGCCCGTCGGCTCGCAGTACCTTCCCTTTATTTCACTGGAGCGAAAATATGAATATGAAAACTGTTGAAGATGTATTTATTCACCTGTTATCCGACACCTACAGCGCTGAGAAGCAGCTGACCCGCGCGCTAAGCAAATTAGCTCGCGCCGCATCCAGCGAGAAGCTGAGTGCCGCGTTCACGGCTCACCTCGAAGAGACGCAGGGACAGATCGAACGTATCGATCAGATTATTGAGCAGGAATCCGGCCTCAAACTGAAGCGCATGAAATGCGTTGCGATGGAAGGCTTAATTGAAGAAGCCAACGAAGTTATTGAGAGCACTGAGAAAAATGAAGTACGTGACGCTGCATTAATTGCTGCCGCACAGAAAGTTGAACACTACGAAATTGCCAGCTACGGCACCCTGGCCACCCTGGCTGAACAATTAGGCTATAAAAAAGCCGTTAAACTTCTTGCCGAAACGCTGGAAGAAGAAAAAGAAACCGATCTTAAATTAACCGATCTGGCTGTCGGTAATATTAATCAAAAAGCCCAGAAAGGATAATTAATATCTGATGAGCATCAGCACCAAAAATTAACCAGAAAATAAATCACAGGAGTTAATTATGAATCATGTAGAACACTACCATGATTGGCTACGCGATGCCCATGCGATGGAAAAGCAAGCCGAATCCATGCTGGAATCAATGGCCAGCCGTATTGATAATTATCCCGACTTACGTGCACGAATTGAACAACACGTTAATGAAACTAAACACCAAATTACCGTGCTGGAAGAAATTCTCGACCGCAATGATATTTCCCGTTCGGTCATAAAAGATTCCATGAGCAAAATGGCGGCGCTCGGCCAGTCCATTGGCGGCATGTTCCCTTCCGACGAAATTGTTAAAGGCTCCATCAGCGGCTACGTTTTTGAGCAGTTTGAAATTGCCTGCTACACCTCTCTGCTGGCTGCGGCCAAACAAGCAGGCGATACCGCCTCCATTCCAGCCCTTGAATCCATTCTGGAAGAAGAGCGCCAGATGGCAGACTGGCTGCTCCAGCATATTCCACAGACGACGGAACAGTTCCTGCTGCGCTCCGACGCGGACGGCGTTGAAGCGAAAAAATAACGAAATAAGGAGAATGTATGTTTCGACACGTAAAACAGCTGCAATACACGGTACGCGTAGCCGAACCGAATCCGGGCCTGGCCAATCTTCTGCTTGAGCAGTTTGGCGGGCCACAGGGCGAACTTGCCGCGGCATGTCGTTACTTTACGCAAGGATTAAGCGACGACGATCCCGGTCGTAAAGATATGTTGATGGATATCGCGACCGAGGAGTTAAGTCACCTGGAAATTATCGGCACCCTGGTGGGTATGCTCAATAAGGGTGCGAAAGGCGAACTGGCGGAAGGCGTTGAAAATGAAGCGGAACTGTACCGCTCCATGACCGAGAACGGCAACGACAGTCATATCACCTCCCTGCTCTACGGCGGCGGTACTCCGCTTACTAACTCCGCAGGCGTACCGTGGACGGCGGCGTACGTGGATACCATTGGCGAACCGACCGCGGATCTGCGCTCTAACATAGCGGCCGAGGCGCGCGCCAAAATTATCTACGAACGGCTTATTAACGTAACGGACGATCCGGGTGTTAAAGATGCGCTGGCGTTTTTAATGACGCGTGAGGCAGCACACCAGCTCTCGTTTGAGAAGGCGCTCCAGTCGATCCGTAACAATTTCCCACCAGGTAAATTGCCGCCAATCGAAGAGTACACCAACAAGTACTACAATATGTCTGAGGGGGGAGAAGTTCGCGGCAGCTGGAACAGCGATAAGCACTTCGACTACGTGGAATCTCCTCAGCCAGCGGTCGATGGCGGTGGCGGCGGCGCAAGCGTAACGCTCACTACAGAGCAGGAAACGCTGGTCAAAGCGATGTGCGCACGCACGAAATCCGACCCCAATGCCGATCCGCTTACCGGTGCCGAGCTTGGCGCAGGTAAGAAAAAACCGTAACCGGTTTTGCCAGGCAGCCTGAGGCTGTCTGGCAATGCCTTGTGCGTTATCAGTTCCAGAGGTACGGAGCATGTTCGAGCTTGATGCGTTTCATCTGGCCAGGATACAGTTCGCCTTTACCGTCTCTTTTCATATTCTCTTCCCGGCGATCACCATCGGGCTTGCGAGCTATCTGGTGGTTCTCGAAGGCATGTGGCTTCGCACCAAAAATGATGTCTGGCGCTCGCTATACCATTTCTGGCTGAAAATTTTCGCCGTCAACTTTGGTATGGGCGTGGTTTCCGGGCTGGTCATGGCTTACCAGTTTGGGACTAACTGGAGCGGCTTTTCCCAGTTCGCAGGCAGCATAACCGGCCCTCTGCTCACCTATGAAGTACTAACCGCCTTCTTCCTGGAAGCTGGTTTCTTAGGCGTAATGCTGTTCGGCTGGAATAAGGTCGGCCCCGGCCTGCACTTCTTTGCCACCTGCATGGTGGCGCTGGGCACGCTGATGTCCACCTTCTGGATCCTCGCCTCCAACAGCTGGATGCACACCCCGCAGGGCTTCAGTATTCAGAACGGTCAGGTCATTCCCGAAGACTGGCTGGCCATTATCTTTAACCCCTCATTCCCTTACCGCCTGATCCATATGTCCATCGCCGCCTTCCTGTGCAGCGCCTTGTTTGTGGGCGCATCCGGGGCATGGCATCTGCTGCGCGGTAACGATACGCCCGCTATTCGCACAATGTTCTCCATGGCCATGTGGATGGCGCTGCTGGTCGCGCCCATTCAGGCCGTGGTTGGGGATATGCACGGCCTGAATACGCTTGAGCACCAGCCTGCCAAAATCGCCGCGATTGAAGGCCACTGGGAAAACCCGCCCGGCGAGGCCACCCCGCTGCTGTTGTTTGGCGTACCGGATATGGAAGAGGAGCGCACCAAATACGGGCTTGAAATTCCCGCGCTCGGCAGCCTGATCCTGACGCACAGCCTGGATAAACAGGTCCCGGCGCTGAAGGATTTCCCGAAAGAGGACCGCCCTAACTCGCTCATCGTCTTCTGGTCCTTCCGCATTATGGTCGGCATGGGGCTGCTGATGATTACCCTTGGCGTGCTGAGCGTCTGGCTGCGCTATCGCCGTCGACTCTATCACTCGCGGCCATTCCACTGGTTTGCCCTCTGTATGGGGCCTGCCGGACTGCTCGCGCTGCTCGCCGGGTGGGTCACCACCGAAGTGGGCCGCCAGCCGTGGGTCGTTTACGGCTATCTGCGCACGATAGATGCGGTGTCTCTGCACAGCACGTTGCAGATGAGCATCAGCCTGCTGGCCTTTATCGTGGTCTACTGTTCGGTGTTTGGCGTGGGTTATGTGTATCTCGCCCGGTTGATTAAGAAAGGTCCGCAGCCTGTGGGCACGCTAACGTCTAATACGTCGGGCACCCCTGCCCGTCCGCTGTCCGCCGCCGAGTCCGTTCCGGAAGAGGAGAAGATCTGATGGGCGTCGATATCCCGGTCATCTGGTTTGCCATTATTGTCTTCGCCACGCTGATGTACATCATCATGGACGGTTTCGATCTCGGTATCGGCATGCTGTTCAGCTTTGTGGGCGATGCCAAAGAGCGCGACGTGATGGTGAACAGCGTCGCCCCTGTCTGGGACGGAAATGAAACCTGGCTGGTTCTCGGCGGTGCAGGGTTGTTCGGCGCGTTTCCGCTGGCCTACGCAGTGATTATCGATGCCCTGACCATCCCGCTGACGGCCATGCTGATCGGGCTTATTTTCCGCGGGGTGGCGTTTGAGTTTCGCTTCAAGGCTACCCCTTCACACCGCAAATTCTGGGACTACTCCTTTGCCGGCGGTTCCCTGCTGGCAACCTTCAGCCAGGGGATCGTGGTTGGCGCGATGATCAACGGCTTTGACGTGGAAGGGCGTCGCTTTGTGGGCTCCTCGCTGGACTGGTTCACCCCGTTTAATCTGTTCTGCGGGCTGGGCTTAATTGTCGCCTATACCCTGCTGGCTACCACGTGGCTGATCATGAAAAGTGAAGGCGCGCTGCAAAACCGGATGCGCGAGCTGACCCGCCATGTGCTGCTGGCGCTGATCGCCGTTATTGCGGTGGTAAGTATCTGGACCCCGCTCGGCTGGCAGTTTGTCGCCGAGCGCTGGTTTACTCTGCCTAACTTCTTCTGGTTCCTGCCGGTTCCGGTTCTGGTCGCGGTATTCAGCCTGTGGATCTGGCGGCTGACGCGCAATCCCGACAGCCATGCCCGTCCGTTCCTGTTAACGCTGGGCCTGATCTTCCTCGGCTTTAGCGGCCTGGGCATCAGCCTGTGGCCACACATTATTCCGCCGCACATCACCCTGTGGGAAGCCGCCGCGCCGCCTGCCAGCCAGCTGTTTATGCTGATTGGTACGCTGTTAATCATCCCGGTGATCCTGGTTTATACCGCCTGGAGCTATTACGTCTTCCGGGGCAAAGTGTCTGATACCGAAGGTTATCATTAAGGATTGCTATGGCAGGCTGGCATACACGCGCCATTATTTACCAGATTGATACCGCCCTGTTTTACGATCTTAACGGCGATGGCTGTGGCGACATCGCCGGAATCACCGCGAAGCTGCGCTACATCCGTCGGATGGGCGCGACGGTTATCTGGATCACCCCGTTTTACCTCACGCCTTTTCTCGATGAAGGCTATGACGTGAGCGACCATTTGCAGGTCGATCCCCGCTTCGGCAAGCTCAACGATATCATCGCCTTTATTGAACAGGCGCGGGAGCTGGGGATGCAGGTCATTATTGAGCTGCTGATCCAGCATACCTCGGATGCGCATCCCTGGTTTCAACAGGCCCGCCGCAACCCCCAGTCACCCTACCGTGACTATTACCTGTGGTCCGACACGGACGACGACGATACGCCACCGATGTTCCCCGGCGTGGAGAAGAGCATCTGGACATGGGACGACGAGGCGGGGCAATACTACCGGCATATGTTTTATCACCACGAGCCGGATCTCAATCTGGCCTCCCCTGCGGTGCTAAAGGAGATTGAGAACATCATCATCTTCTGGCTAAAGCTCGGGGTGTCGGGCTTTCGCCTGGATGCGGCATCGCACCTGACAAAACAGGCCGGACGTGGGGATGAAAAACGCGGCCTGTGGATCCTGGAGCATCTGCGCCGTCTTATCGGGCAGCGTAACCCGGACGCGATCCTGCTCGGCGAAGTCGACGTGGAGGTCGAGGCCTACAAAGATTATTTTGGTCAGAACGACCGGCTCAACCTGGTGCTGAATTTCTGGCTCAATAAGTACTTTTACGTCAGCCTGGCAGAGAAGAGCGCACGACCGCTGCGCAACGCGGTGAAGAAGATGATTGTGCCGCCGGACTCCTGCTGCTTCGCCAACTGGCTGCGCAATCATGATGAGCTGGATCTGGAAGGGATAGGAAAAAAAGCGAAGCAGACCGTCATCGATACCTTTGCCCCTGACGAAGAGATGAGTGTGTATCAGCGAGGTATCCGCCGCCGTCTGGCGCCGATGCTTAATGGCGATCGAAAGCGGCTGGCCTTTTGCCATGCGGTCTTGTTTTCGCTACCGGGCGTACCGGTCATGCGCTACGGGGATGAGATTGGCATGGGGGATGATTTGGATCTGGAGGAGCGTTACGCCGTACGCACCCCGATGCAGTGGGCCGGATCGCAAGGCGGCGGTTTCTCAGACGCCGACCCGGAAACCTTTATCGCCCCGATGATTGACCGCGGCCCGTACCGCTATCAAAAAATCAACGTGGCGGATTCGCTGTTGCACCGCAACTCACTCCTGCACTGCATTATCGATATCGCCAATACGCGCTCGGAGTTCCCTGAGATCGGCGTCGCACCGTTTCGTCTTATTAATATCGACAGCGATGCGGTGCTGGGGATCTATTACGAAACCGACACGCGCAGCATTCTGACCTTCGTTAACTTCAGCGATAAGCCCGTTAATTTTACCGCCAGAGGGATCCGGCATGCGACCTGGACCGCCTGCCTGGCGGACAAACGCTACGACGACGCGCTGGTGTGCGGTAAAACCGTCGCGCTTAACCTCAGCGGCTATGGCTACCGCTGGTTCTGGACCGATCGTACCGCACTGCGCTGATTATCGTCTCCGCGAGAGCAGCAGACGGGCCACGATCGCGCCCGTGACGGCAAGGGAGCCGAGCAGCACTTTCCCCGGCATGCCGGAGGTGACGCTGGTGGCGCGCTCTTTTGCTTCGTCGGTGAAGTGACCGTGGATTTTATGCAGGTCGTTAACCGGCTGATCCAGATAGTCCTGACGGTCATCCGCATTTAACGTATCGGTCATCTGCCCTTCCCAGGCCTTTTTAACCATCAGCCGATCCAGAAAGCCGGGGAAAAGAAATTGCCCGACAATCGACTGGACGGTGCTGCTGCCCACCCACAGTTCCCGCACCGGTTTCTGCGCCACCTTAAAAATAGCGCTGGCCGCCACTTCCGGCTGAAACACGGGAGGAACCGGGCGCATCGCCCAGGCAAATTTATTCCTCGCCCACTCAAACTGCGGCGTATTGAGGCCCGGCATCTGTACCATTGCGATCTGCACCCGACTGTTTTCATGCATCAGTTCGGTGCGCACAGCATCGGTAAATCCGCGGATTGCGGCTTTCGCCCCGCAGTAGGCTGACTGCAAGGGAATGGAACGGTAGGCCAGCGCGGAGCCAACCTGAATAATCGTTCCGCGATCGCGTGGGGTCATTAACTCCAGCGCGGCGCGGGTGCCGTTAACATAGCCCAGATAGGTCACCTCGGTGACGCGGCGAAACTCCTCCGGGGACATGGTGCGAAACGGCGCCAGCATCCCGCCCATAGCGTTATTCACCCAGACATCGATGGCCCCAAGCCGGTATTCAATCTCGTTAGCAGCATCGGTCACCGCCTTGCTGTCCGCCACGTCGGCCTGAACGGCACGGGCGTTGATCCCAAAACGGCGCAACTCCTCTTCTGTGGAGCGCAGGCTCTGCTCGTCGCGGGCAATGATGCCCACATCGTAGCCCGCTTTGGCAAAGTGCAGCGCCGTGGCTTTCCCCACGCCCGCCGTACCGCCGGTAATAACGATCACAGCCATAGCCTTTCCCCTTGTTTCAGACGTTATCCCAGCCGGAGAGTATTTCGATCAGTTCAGACAGGGAATAACGCACCGCTTTATCCACCACATCCTGACATTCACCGGAAAACAGCACGGTGCGGGTTTCCGTCTGTCCGCGAATATTCCAGCCGAAGCAGACCGTACCGGCTGCGGTGCCATCGTCGCCGCCTTCCGGTCCCGCATAGCCGCTGATGGCAAGGCCGATATCCGCCTCGGCAATTTCGCGAATTTTAGCGGCCATCTCGGTCACCGTTTGTTCACTGACGGCGGTGAAGCGCTCAATGGTTTCGTGCCGCACGCCGAGGATCCTCTCCTTCGCCGCATCGCTGAACACCACCATGCCAACGTCATAAAATTCCGCCGTGTTCTCTTCGGCACAAAGCGCAACCGCGAGATTGCCGCCGGTACAGGACTCTGCGGTGGTTAACCGCAAACCTCTGTCCGTAAGCTGAGTGGCGAGCTTTTTCGTCAGCTCGCTGATGGTGCTGTTGCTGTCGTGAATAAGGTTGCTCATCGCGTTGCCCCTTAATTTTCGTCAGGAATAATAGAAATATGACCATTACGCTCAAGAATAGCGTATTTAATCTCCTTCAATTCTGTAATACCGTGATTCTGGCGGGCTGATACCAATATATCATCACAGGATACATCGACCTTTTTCAGTTTATCGGCAAGGGGAACACCGTTCTCCACCAATATCACCGGCGTGCCATCAAGAATATTCTCGACAGTGGAAAAATATTTTTTCAGCAGGCCAAAAATAATATCCACAACCACCAGCGTCGTTATTGTAATCATCGCGCCGGTGACGGAGAAATCTTCGCCAAGCAGCGCCTGTTGTGTCGCCTCACTGATAATTAAGAGCAAAATAAGGTCAAAACTGGTCATTTGTAGCAGAGCGCGTCGCCCGGCAACTTTAAACACAATGACCAGAAACAGGTAAATTGCCAGGGCACGAAAAACCATGTCCATATTCGACTCCTAGGGGTAAATAAACTGCCAGAAATGGATATCTGGCTCGTTGTTTACGCGGATGCTGTTTGTCCACTTCCCTGCTTTTGACGGCGTGATAAATAACAAAACGGTAAATTTATCGGTCTGTTGTAAACGATCGTAGACGAGAAACAGGGTATTCCCCCGGCTGTACATGCTGTCCGGCTGTGGCCAAACGCTGCCTGGCTCATACGCGTCGCTGCTTTCGCTGGTCATGCTGAGGGTATATTTCCCCTCAGACGTCACCGGAAACGTCAGTGCCATCCGCGATTCGGTCTGGCGGCGACCGAAGCGCTCATAGCTCAGGGTCAGGGATTTTGCTTCGTTTGTTTTCTCCACGTCGCTGACCGCGCCGCTGGAAAACAGGCCGGCTATCGCGGCCACGATAATAGCTAACAGCACAATAAAACCCACCTGGCGAAATGCATACTCAAACGTCAGTAAACGGCTACTCTCTTTTATCCCAGGCACTTTTTCATTTTTTGGTTCCATGGCTGTGGTCACCGTTTCGCTTAATTGCCGAAATTTTTGATTTTTCTGTGCAAATGCTTTTAAGACTTATCACATTTGCCACATAAAGGAATAGCAACAATACTTAATAAGTCAAGACATCCAAAATGAAGGGTATCAGATGAAATTATCAGTGATTTCAGCCTTGTTTATATTAATTATCCCTACTGCATGGGCAGATAATAACGGCGGGTTACAAAAGGGTGATGCGCCGCCACCGCCGCATGCGCTGGACAGCGGTTATCGTGGTACCGATGATGCGCGCATTATGACTATTACTCAGGCGAAAGAGATGCATGATGGTGCCTCTATTTCATTGCGCGGCAATCTTATTGATGGCAATGGCGATAAATACGTATTCCAGGATAAAACCGGGAAAATCGACGTTATTATCCCGAAAGCCGTATTTGACGACAGAACCGTGGAACCTGACAACATGATCAGTATTAGCGGCTCGCTCGATAAAAAATCATCCCCACCCGTAGTGCGGGTCAGCCACTTGCAAAAATAATTCAGCGAAGCGTTAACGCTGTAACTATCCATCAAATCTCACCCCTAACAAGGAGTTAGCTATGAGTGATAATGAACAACGTACGAACGCTTACCCAACGCCACCTTTCCCGGAGCAGCCCCAGACGCCACCGGGCCTGGCCTCAGAGATGGAACCCGTACCCGACCACGGCGAGAAGAGCTACAAAGGGCATGGTCGTCTTGCCGGTAAGAAGGCGCTAATTACTGGGGGCGATTCCGGCATTGGACGCGCGGTAGCCATTGCCTATGCCCGCGAAGGGGCAGATGTCGCGATTAACTATTTGCCGGAAGAGGAAGAAGACGCAGCGGAAGTCATCGCCCTGATTAAAGCGGAAGGGCGGAATGCCGTCGCGCTTCCTGGCGATGTGCGGGACGAAACTTTTTGTCAGAACCTGGTGGAGCAGGCCGTCTCAAAACTGGGCGGGCTGGATATCCTGGTGAATAACGCAGGCCGCCAGCAGTACCGTGAGTCGCTGGAAGAACTGACCACGGAAGATTTTGACGCGACCTTTAAGACCAACGTCTATGCGCCTTTCTGGATCACAAAGGCGGCGTTGCGCCATATGAAAGCCCCTGCTTCCATCATTAACACCTCCTCCGTTCAGGCGGTTAAACCGAGCGCCGTACTGCTTGACTATGCGCAGACCAAAGCCTGTCTCGCGGTGTTCACCAAAGCGCTGGCGAAACAGCTGGGACCGAAGGGGATCCGCGTGAACGCGGTAGCGCCGGGCCCTTACTGGACCGTGCTTCAGCCCAGCGGTGGGCAGCCACAGGAAAAAGTGAAACATTTTGGCGAGAGTACCCCTCTGGGACGCCCGGGACAGCCCGTGGAGATCGCACCGCTGTATGTCACCCTGGCCTCGGATGAGTGTTCATACACCTCCGGGCAGGTGTGGTGTTCAGACGGCGGGGATGGCGTCATCTAGCGCTCAAGGCTCGCAGAGTGTAGGCCGGGTAAGGCGAAGCTGCCACCCGGCAAATTGTTGCAGGCGAAAGCTAAAGGGCTGCGAAAGCAGCCTTTTTTACGTTTAAGGGTTGACGACAGGAAACCAGAAGCTGAAGCTCTCCATGCAGCGCAGCATTTCGTTTACCTTCGCGGCATTGCCGACGATCGTCACCTCTCCTGCCTGTTGCGCCTTTTTCAACGTGGTCTCTTTGAGGATGATTTTATTCAGCGTTTCGCGGCTGAGCGTAATGGTTGCATCCGGATCTTCTGCCTGAGCGTTGGCGCTATGGTTCAGCACGCCATTCTCCAGCTCCAGCTTGTACCTGCCGCCCTCGCGACCCAGATCAACGTTAAAAATCCCTCTGGCATTCGCGGCTCTGACGCCGTTAAGGTGAACGCCGAAGTAGTCAAAAATCATCTCAGTCGACATGGCACGAACCGCATCCGGGCTGGCGGTATTGGGCGTCGGCATCCTCTCCACGCCGTTACGCAACTCCTGCGCACCGGTGAGGTAGGCGTTACGCCAGGGTCCTGACTCGGCCTGGTATCCCAGCTGTTCAACCGCGTCCGCTTCCAGTTCGCGCGCCGCCTTATTATTTGGATCGGCAAAAACGACTTTACTCACTACCTGCGCCACCCAGCGGTAATTTCCCCGGGCATAATCAACCCGGGCTTTTTCAAGGATCGCGCGGGCTCCGCCCATGTAATCGACATATTTTTTCGCTGCCTCGACCGGAGGCAGTTCATTGAGCGTCGCCGGATTTCCGTCGAACCAGCCAAGATAGTAGACATAGGTGGCTTTGACATTGTTACTTACCGAGCCGTAATAGCCACGGCCTGCCCAGGATTTTGCCAGCCCGTAAGGCAGGGCGAAATTAGCGGCTATCTCATCCCTCGTCAGCCCTTTATTCGCCAACCTCAGCGTCTGGTCGTTGATATAGCGGTAGATATCACGCTGGCTTTTCATCAGCTTCACCACTTTCTTATTACCCCATGTGGGCCAGTGGTGCTGCGCGATAATAATTTCCGCTTTATCCCCCCAACGATCGAGGGCGTTATTGATGTATTTTGACCATGCCAGCGGATCGTGTATCTTCGCCCCGCGCAGCGAGTAAGTATTGTGCAGGGTGTGAGTGACGTTCTCTGCTGCTTCAATCAGCTTTTTCTCTTCCACATACCAGAGCATTTCAGACGGCGCTTCCGACCCCGGCGCCAGCATAAAATCATAGGTGAGACCGTCGATGATCTCTTTCTGCCCGTCTTCGGTAATGGCGTGAGTGGGCGCGATAAGCGTGACCGTCCCGGCTGAGGTGGTCGTCCCCAGACCCGCCCCTACCTGACCTTTTACATTGGCCTTTAACAGGTTTCCGTAGATATAACTGGCACGGCGGCTCATGGCATTTCCGGCCATGATATTTTCCGATACCGCCTCTTCCATAAAACCTGCTGGAGCATAGACTTTCACTTTGCCGGTTATCACTCCCGCTTCATCGACTACGCCACGCACGCCGCCATAATGATCGACATGACTATGGGTATAAATAACGGCAACAACCGGGCGTTTGCCACGATGTTGAACGTAAAGATCCATGCCCGCTTTGGCCGTTTCCGCAGACACCAGCGGATCGATAACCGTGATCCCCTCTTTGCCCTCTATAATCGTCATATTCGACAGATCGAGGTTACGGATCTGGTAGACGCCTTCCGTGACCTCAAACAAACCGCCAATATTATTCAGCTGCGCCTGACGCCACAGGCTCGGGTTGACGGTATCCGGCGCTTTTTGCCCTTCTTTGATAAAAGCGTATTTCTGGGGGTTCCAGATAACGGCGCCTTTTTCGCCTTTAATCACCGCGGGTGGCAGCGGGGCAATAAAGCCTTTGTGCGCATTTCGGAAATCCGTCTTATCAAAGAAGGGCAGTTGACCATAAAGTGCATCATTCATCTCTTTCGTATGGACAGTGGCTCCCTTCCCTTCCTTTTGTGCCAGGACAGGCAATGAGGTCAACGACACTAATAGCAGACCAGCAACGGCTATCGCACTAACGAGAGTTTTAAATTTCATACTTCCTCGAGGAGTTATATTCACGCTGGCGGTACATGGGGGGAAAGGAGGCTATCACCAGGCTTATCTTTAACCTATGGAAATAACGTTTATAAATAAATTAGTTTATTCTTTCGTCGCTGCGTCCTTAAGGGATAATGCTGAGTCCAGTTATTTCCCCGGAGTGATTCGATGAAGAGCCTGCCGTTCTTTTTCGCTGTATTAACCCTCAGCACATTAACAGCCTGTAGTTCTCCCCAACCAGACAATGTTGAAAAAATTAATCATCTGCAAATTCCACTGGTGTTGCCGGGGGAAAAACCGCCGCAGGCACAGATATCGCATATCGCGTCTCTTTATCAGGAAAATAAACAGCAGATCGAGACCTTAACGCGCAGCGTAAAATCTCAGTATCTACAGGACACCACCGCAAAAGAAATTTTTGTTGCGGACAGTGCCGTTCAACGCGTCTATGCCTCGCTGACCAAACTGGAACAGTTAGATATGGTTAATCAGCAATACCTGAAAGATAATAATGTCACGGGCCTGCAAAATATTCATATCATTCTTGAACCGTTATTTACCAGCTGAAAACGAAAAACCCGGCAATATAAGCAGCCGGGTTTTTTATTAATGGGCATATCACGGGCATCAGTCGTACTGACCAAAGCGATAGCTAAGCCCTGCGGTGACGGAACTCAGGTCGCTGCTCACGCCGATCTGGTTAACATTGCCCACGTTGCTTACCCACTGATACTCCAGGCGGCCCGCCCAGTTTTTATTGAAAGCGTATTCAGTACCCACGGCTGCAAGCGGGCGCACACCGGTTTCAAAACGATTGTGACCACTTACATCGGATTCAGCGCGATAGCCCATTGCGCCGGCACGGCCGTAAATATCCCAGTCACTGGTCAGGGCATAACTGGCCTTCAGAGACATTTGCAGCCCCTGCGTCTTCATTTGCGCCCCGGCGCCATGCTGACCTTTAATCTGCATGTTGCCTAAATAATCATAACCACCTTCTACCGCAAGCCATGGGGTAATCTGATAACCCGTATAAACACCCCCGCCGACATTATCATGGTTAAAATCGAAGTGATCGGAATGTGTGTTCTCAAACGCTTTTGAACCCATATTGGTATCAAAATAGTGAGACCAGCCGAATTTAGCCCCGCTATACCAGGTGCCCGCATCAGCGGCGGCGAACGCGGAAGTGGCGGTAAATGCATTAGCCATAATCAATGCGATAACTGTCTTTTTCATAAATATACCGTTTACTTGATAATGTTAAATCTGAGAAAGCAAACGATATAGAAAATTAACGGTAGCGTTAATTGCATTTCTGTTTAATTTTAAACTTCCGCTAGAATGACTCGGGTAAATGTCTGACCTCAAGCAGATATCCACCGCGCTTAAAGGCGATATATTCCCCCTGCTTAAGGGCAGATAATACATTGAGTATACTGCTGCGAGAGAGCAGCGTACGATCCTGGATATATTCCAGAATCGTGGTACGCAAACGCGTCTCTTCCGGGAGCAAAATCATTTCCTGAAGGTGGTTACGAATAACGGAATAGGTACGCTGCTGGAGTACCTGGGCATCACGGAATATTAAATAGGCCGTATGGTATGAGAGCAGCGCGGCGACATCCTCCCAGACGCCCTCGGCACGAAACAACTCAGCCGCCTTGTCCGCATCGAGACGTAAAATAGTCGACTCTCTTTCAGCACGGAGAAGGTGCCCCTGCGTAGGCTGGATCATCTCTGCAATACCAAACAAATGCGGCTCGTAAACGGTCACTACCACCAGTCCATCCGAAGCCCGCAGCAGGGACAGCTCTCCTTCCAGAAAGAGGTACATCTGCTGTTTCCCCTTCCGTAACCAGGTGAGTCGCTTACGCGGAACAACGTGCACTTTCTCCGCTATCGGCTCAAGGATGGCGGTCAGTCTTTCGATGGATTTTTCGGGTCGAACAGGCGGTAAAATATGCATGGTACAACCTTCTGACATTCAATATCTGCCATTATAGACCATATATTTTAAGCGGTTAGCCGATCAAAACTGATAGCTGTAGTTGACGCTGGCAAACCAAAGATAAGGATGATCGTAACTTCCGGCAAACGCCGTCGGGGATTTCACATGCGACGACTGCATATGAAGATACGACACGGCAATACCAATATTGCTGGCCGGGGTGATCTGATACTGGGCTCCCGTGCCAAATCGCCACTCATCCCCGGTGGGTAAAGTTAAGGCCACATCACTCTGACTCTCATACGGCGAGCTGTCGAACGCCACACCGATATTCAGTCGCCACTGAGGTGTTGGACGATACTGCACGCCCACCGCGCCGTGCCACGTATCCTTCAGGCGGCTGACGTTGTTCAGTTGCCGATCCCCAACGACGATTTGCGGGGCACCGAACTGGCTCCAGTCCTGCCAGCCGAGATCGCCCATAACCGACCACCGCGGGTTAATATCATGCACAAGACTGAGCATGATTTGCTGCGGCGCGCTGATTTGTGCCGACACCGGGAGGTCGTAGGCACCATTCTGTACTCGAGCTTTGCCGTTAACAGAGTAGCGATAGTTCGTCTCGCTGCTCCATGTAATACCGGCTCGCGTCTGGTCGGTCAGTTGCATGAGTAACCCAAGCCGATAGCTCATGGCCCAGTCCTCATCATGCTGCCGATAGTCATTATCATTAACGTTGCGGGTCAGCGAGAAATAACCGTAATTGACGTTGGCGGACGCCCCTATTGAGAGTCGGTCGTTGAGCTTGTATGCCAGTGACGGACTGAGCGTCATTGCAACCAGGGTACTCTTTTTAATCAGCCTGTCGCCCGCCCAGCTACCGTAATCGATCCCCAGACCGTAATTACCGTAAAGCCCGATCCCGGCATAAAGATCGTCGTTTATCTTCTGGCTATAAAAGGCGCTGGCATTCGGGATGGTTTTCATCACGTCGCCGGGGCTTTGATGGGCATCGTTATCCAGATGGTTGTCGATGGAGCCATCCATAACCTGTAACCCGCCAGTGAACATATGATCCGGCAGGCGCGTCATGCCAGCAGGGTTGGTCATGATTGTCGAGGCATCCTGCGCACGAGCCGCCTGCCCTGCTCCGGCAAGCGCGGTATCTTCGGTGCCGGCTTCATAAAAATAGAGGGCGCTGGCATGGGCACTGGAGGCGGCAAATAAGCCCGCGCACAGGAGGAGTCGTGTTTTCATCTGCGATCCGGGAAATAAAAAATTGGCCGACAGATATAACAGGGGCGCCTGATGACGTAAAAAGGAAGAGGGTTTAATTTTAAATTATGCGCGGTTCAGCCCCTCTTAATATCTCTGACAATTCAGCGACGTCCGGAATAAGGCGCCGCTACGTCCTGCACCTGTAATACGTTCAGGTACAGGACGATAAAATCCAGGAATTTTGTTCAGGTTTATCCGGCCTTACTTATAATGCTCCAGATTGGTTTCCGGGCCCGTTCTGGCAATTTCCTGAGCTTTGCCGAAACTTTCAATCAGGCACTTATATTCCGGACAGACATGCTCTGCCAGGATCTCAGCAAAGCGAGAACCTTCCGCGCGGTTCCAGGTTCTCATTAATTCAGCGACAATGGCAAACGTATCGGTAGGGATCGCCCCCGCCTGAGCCACGCGCGCGATGGTGGTATCGTTCGCGATTTTGGACCAGTTCCCCGAGGCATCCACAACACAGTAAACCTTATACCCCTCCTGGACAGCGCTAACCGCAGGGAACGCCATGCAGACGCTGGTGAGCGTGCCGGCAATAATCAGGGTCTTTCTGCCCGTCTTTTCCACTTCCTTCACAAACGCCGGATTATCCCAGGTATTAATCTGCCCGGTGCGTGGAACATACACGGCATGGGGTGCATATTTGTGAATTTCCGGGATGAGCGGGCCATTGGGACCGTCAGGAACAGAGGCCGTGGTGATCACCGGGATATTTAAAAGCGTGGCAACTTTGGCTATCGCTGTCACATAATTACGAAGGTCTGGTACAGGCACATCACGTACCGTGTTGAATAAGCCACTCTGATGGTCGATGAGTAAAATTACAGCGTCATCAGTATCAATCATACCGTTTGTAGCAGCCATATTTCTTTCCTCATGATTTCTTTTACATTGCCGTCAACTCTCCCGGCTCCGCGATTTTACATGCACATGGTCAGGGTATAATGCATTGATAAATCATAATGAATAGTAGTCCGATCCGGTCTGAATACCGCATCATTTCAGGACAATTTCTGGCACGGTACGCTGAGCCATCGACGCTGACGGAAAGCCCTCGTGAGGAGAAAAGATCTTTACAATGCCGTTATGCGGCCATTCGTATTCGTTCGGCTGAAGGCAAGCGTTACTCACTACTGGGATCGCCCTTATCCTCCCGCATGGATTCGATAAACTCCCGTTGCTCCTCTGTGAGTTCAAGCTCATTCAGCAAGCGATCTAACTCTTCTTCAGGTGATTCCTTTTGGTTCTTTCTCTTCCCGGTAGCCATACTCACCCTTGAGTTATTAGGATTAATCTCAGGGTATCCAGGGTACAGGAAATGTGCAACTTAGCGTGTTATGCCATGGGTGATTCGTCGTTTAGCAGAAGAAGATTAAAAGCATAGCAAATCACCCTTTACGCATAAAAATTCAGTGTTAGCATGGAGGTGCTTAATTTTTTCCGGAAATAGCTATGCTGGACATAACTCATTTTGGGCTTTTCGCCCTGTCTGTATTTCTCCTTTCCGTTACACCTGGGCCTGATATAGCCTACGTGGTAGGTCAAAGCGTGGTTAATGGAAGACGAGCGGGAATTATCTCTGCCGCTGGAGTAGCATTAGGTAGTTGCACACATGCAATTGCAAGCGCTGTGGGATTAACCGCGTTGATAACAGCATCTCCGATGATGTTCACCATCATTAAGTCTCTCGGTGCGGCTTATCTGATGTATCTCGGTAGTAAGATGATTTGGGGAACGCTGACAAAGCAAACCACTAATCACAACGAAGCTGAAAGCGTTAAGGCAAAAGCGACTCTGACGAGTCTACTTACTAAAGGTTTCATAACTACCTTAACCAACCCGAAGGTACTGTTATTCTTCATCTCCTTTTTCCCTCAATTCGTTGCGCCTGGAAGCGAGCACCAGACAGCTTCTTTTCTACTCCTGGGTATGACCTACGCATTGATCGCTTTTATGACTGATTTAACGTTCGCCGTACTTGCAGGTAGTGCAGCTGGAACCGTTTCGCAAAACAGAAGGTTGCAGAAAATACTGGATAGAATTGTTGGTGTAACATTCATTGGATTAGGGCTCAGGTTGGCGTTTACACGCCGTTAAGAATATGGGGCGTTCAGCCCCTTATTCTTTGGGATAAGAAAATTCAGCAGTGACTAAATGTGACCCTGATTTATCAGATTGGACGTCATACGCGAAGTTATACCGCTCTCCAGGTGTAAACTTAAATCCGAACACAGGAAGACACCCGCCCTTTTGAACATACACGGGCTTGTCATCAAAAATCTTGTGAAGAGAGTCGCTATTATCACTGTTGATTTGGATAGCAGTGATCCGTTCCTGTGGCTCCAGTGGTGACACCACACAAACTTGATTATCTTTGATAAATGCCGTTGTAGATTCACGATCTACCATTCGATCACCAGGCCCAGGGCATCCCGTCAAGAGGAATACAACACCCAGCAACATTTTGTTCTTCATGTTTAACACCCCTTCCCTGTTACGATTTTTTGGTAAAGCGAAGGGACATCCTGCAACTTATCTACGCCTCTGTACATCCCCATGCGCCCAGGCCTTTGATAATAAGACCACTTACTAATCCCATAAACCAGCAGTAACCAGTAATCAGCTAAAATAGAGGCTTGCTGCTCAAGAGAGTAATCAGTGAGCTTTTCTTTATCCAGCCTGTAGGTATATTCAGCAGCCCAGCTAAACGCACCCCGCATTCTCACCCATTGCCCGTGTTGGTGTTGCCAGACATGCCCCAATTCATGGATGAAAACATATTTATCTTCAACAAAAACCGAGTTTGCGGAAAAGTCTTCCCTGTACATCTGTTTTCTGTACCACAACTCCCCGTTGGGAGTCATCGCGTAGTTCTGTTTCTGGAGGCCGAACGGTAAATAGCTGTCGCAATGAATCCAGACACGGCTATACACTATCGAATCACCGAACACTCTGCGAGCCATTGCAATCTCGCCTAAGGTCATCCGGCGCAATGTTCCTTCCTCTGCATATGCGCTCATAAACTATCCTCCTTGTATGATTTATCTACATCGTAAAAACATAAGTCGAAATAGTCTATACGCGAACATTAGCCATTTATTAAACACAGTGACGGTGCAAACACTACTCCCCGTTGGTGATACAGCAACAAGCGGAGCCGTTAAGCGACAACATCAGACCGTCAGAGGGATCACACCTTATCAGGATAACCGTGTACCCTTGCGGGAGCGTGGCTGAAACGTTGATAAAGCCTACAGGTCGTTTGTAGTTATGGTTATTACGTGGCTCATAAGGCCGCACATCGGGCTTAAATGCGTCTGAGCAGTCTGTCGATGACATAACAATACCAGTGTGGCTTTTTCTTCACGTTTTGCTATCGCGGTGTGAGGATGCAACTGACACCAACGCTGAGTTATCTTGTCTTCTCACCATGTAACTTAGCGTGACAGTTACCAAGGGCGGATCACGATGGCATAACTCATAGGCGGCTAAAACAGATAATTATTTAAGCTGCTGATAGAGAATGATTTTAAGGCGTTCGTACGAGGTGAGAGATCTGGAGCGGGCGAAGGGAATCGAACCCTCGTATAGAGCTTGGGAAGCTCTCGTTCTACCATTGAACTACGCCCGCTTTGAGGTGCGTAAGGCATTATAGACCTTACGCCTCTTCATACAAGCCTTTACCCCACTAAGTGGCGATTAAATAATCACTTAGCACTTCGGCTTACTGCCCTGCGCCGGAAGATAACGCTGCGGATCGATGGCCGTGGCCTTATAGCGGATCTGGAAGTGCAGCTTCACCGTATCCGTCCCGGTACTGCCCATGGTCGCAATCTTCTGCCCCGCCTTCACGTTCTGCCCGTTATTGACCAACATCGTGTCGTTATGCGCATACGCCGTAATGTAGTCCTCACCATGCTTAATCATGATCAGGTTACCGTATCCACGAAGCTGGTTACCGACATAGACCACCTTCCCGGCCCCTGAAGCGTAAACCGGTGTGCCGCGTGCGGCAGCGATATCAATACCTTTATTGCCACCTTCCGAGAGCGAGTACGGCGCAACCACTTTTCCGCTTGCAGGCCAGATCCAGCAGCGCTGACCGACCGGCGGCCAGGATGATTTAGGCACCTGATAGGATGGCGTGACTTTGGCTGTTTTACGCGTTGAGGACTTTTTCCCTGAGGAGGAACCGCCGTTAACCTTGAGCTTCTGCCCTACCTCAATAGTATACGGTGGAGAGATATTATTCAGGCGCGCCAGCTCCTTCACGCTGGTTCCCGTGGCGCGTGAGATGCGGTAGAGCGTGTCCCCGCGCTTAACGGTATAGACTGCACCGGAATAACTGCCCATATCCGAAGATTTACTCCCCGAGCATCCTGCTACAAGTAGCGTCAGCGTCAGGCAGAAAACGGCAATGATCGGGTTTCTCGTCAGGCTTCCTGCAAACAAAACAGCTCCTCGGTCAGCGTGAATGGCGCACTATGATAGCAGCCCAAACTGATGCCGGTCATGCCCTTTTCCGCTCTGTGGGCCAAACCGTTCGCATAAGAATGCAGTATAATAATTCCGCTGATGGTGCTGAACCATTAAGCATTTTGGCACTGGAGCATCAATGAGTATTCAAGAACACGTTATTTTGGTAAATGACCAGGGAAAGGTGATTGGCACTCAGGAGAAGTACGCCGCGCACACGTCACACACCCCGCTACACCTGGCCTTCTCTTCATGGCTGTTTAACGCTAATGGAGAATGTCTGATCACCCGGCGCGCATTAAGTAAAAAAGCCTGGCCCGGCGTATGGACCAACTCCGTTTGCGGCCATCCACAGGCCGACGAAGCGACAGAGCAGGCGATTATCCGCCGCTGCCGCTTTGAAGTCGGCGCCGAAATCACAGACATCACCCCCATTGCCCCGGAGTTCCGCTACCGTGAAGCCGACCCGTCAGGGATCGTTGAAAACGAAATCTGCCCGGTCTATGCCGCCCGCGTAACGAATACCCTCGCAATCAATGACGATGAAGTAATGGAGTATCAGTGGGTGGAGCTGGACGCGCTATTCCGCGCGCTGGACGCCACACCGTGGGCATTTAGCCCGTGGATGGTGCAGGAAGCGAACACCGCGCGTGAAAAACTCAGCGCCTTCGCGGCGCAATAAAAAAGCCCCGGCGATAAACGCACGGGGCTTTTTTTACGTCTTAAAGGCTTATTTCACCGGACGCATCGCCGGGAACAGGATCACGTCGCGGATGGTGTGGCTGTTGGTGAACAGCATCACCATACGGTCGATACCAATACCCAGGCCAGCCGTCGGCGGCAGGCCGTGCTCCAGCGCGGTCACGTAGTCTTCGTCGAAGAACATCGCTTCGTCGTCGCCTGCCGCTTTCGCGTTAACCTGATCCTGGAAGCGCTGCGCCTGATCTTCTGCATCGTTCAGCTCGCTAAAGCCGTTACCGATTTCGCGGCCACCGATGAAGAATTCGAAGCGGTCAGTGATTTCCGGGTTCTCGTCATTACGACGCGCCAGGGGAGACACCTCCGCCGGGTATTCGGTGATGAAGGTCGGCTGAATCAGGTGCGCTTCGGCCACTTCTTCGAAGATTTCGGTCACGATACGACCCAGGCCCCAGCTCTTCTCAACCTTGATACCGATGCTTTCAGCGATCGCTTTCGCAGAGTCGAAGTTATCCAGATCCGCCATGTTGGTTTCCGGACGGTATTTCTTGATCGCTTCGCGCATGGTCAGTTTTTCGAACGGCTTGCCGAAGTCGAACACCTCTTCACCGTAAGGCACCTGGGTGGTGCCCAGAATGTCCTGCGCCAGGGTGCGGAACAGGGATTCGGTCAGCTCGATCAGATCTTTGTAATCCGCATACGCCATATAGAGTTCCATCATGGTGAACTCTGGGTTATGACGTACGGAGATACCTTCGTTACGGAAGTTACGGTTGATCTCAAACACACGGTCGAAACCGCCGACCACCAGACGCTTCAGATACAGTTCCGGCGCGATACGCAGGTACATGTCCAGGTCCAGGGCGTTGTGATGGGTGATGAACGGACGGGCAGAGGCACCGCCTGGGATCACCTGCATCATCGGGGTTTCTACTTCCATAAAGTCGCGGTTAACCATGAACTGGCGAATACCGGCCATGATCTGGGAGCGAATTTTGAAGGTCTTACGGGATTCATCGTTAGAGATGAGATCCAGGTAACGCTGACGATAGCGCGCTTCCTGATCCTGTAAACCGTGGAACTTGTCCGGCAGCGGGCGCAGGGCTTTGGTCAGCAGACGCAGTTCGGTGCAGTGGATAGACAGTTCACCGGTCTTGGTTTTGAACAGTTTACCTTTAGCGCCCAGGATATCGCCGAGGTCCCACTTTTTGAACTGCTCGTTGTAGATGCCTTCCGGCAGGTCGTCACGAGAGACGTACAGCTGAATGCGGCCGCCAACGTCCTGTAAGGTCACGAAGGACGCTTTACCCATGATACGACGGGTCATCATGCGGCCCGCCACGGACACTTCAACGTTCAGCGCTTCCAGCTCTTCGTTCTCTTTACCGTCGAAGTCTGCGTGCAGTTGGTCTGAGGTGTGGTCACGACGAAAATCGTTCGGGAACGGCACGCCCTGCTCGCGCAGCGCTGCCAGCTTCTCGCGGCGGGTTTTCAGTTCGTTGTTAAGATCGACTACCGCGTCAGCGCCCTGTGCTTGTTGTTCAGACATGTTGGTTCCTCATAACCCTGCTTTCAAACTTGCTTCGATAAATTGGTCCAGGCTGCCGTCCAGCACCGCCTGCGTGTTGCGGGTTTCAACCCCGGTACGCAGGTCTTTGATGCGGGAGTCATCAAGGACGTAAGAACGGATCTGGCTGCCCCAGCCGATATCGGACTTGTTGTCTTCCATCGCCTGCTTCTCAGCATTTTTCTTCTGCATCTCCAGCTCATAAAGCTTCGCTTTCATCTGCTTCATGGCCTGGTCTTTGTTCTTATGCTGGGAACGGTCGTTCTGGCACTGTGTTACCAGCCCGGTTGGAATGTGGGTAATACGCACCGCAGATTCCGTACGGTTAACGTGCTGACCACCCGCGCCGGATGCGCGGTAAACGTCGATACGCAGGTCCGCCGGGTTGATGTCGATATCGATATCTTCATCCACTTCCGGGTAGACAAACGCGGAGCTGAAGGAGGTGTGACGACGGCCGCCGGAATCGAACGGGCTCTTACGCACCAGGCGGTGAACGCCGGTTTCAGTACGCAGCCAGCCGTAGGCGTAATCGCCAATAATCTTGATGGTGACGGATTTGATACCCGCCACTTCACCTTCGGACTCTTCGATAATCTCGGTTTTGAAACCGCGCGCTTCCGCCCAGCGCAGGTACATGCGCATCAGCATGCTCGCCCAGTCCTGCGCTTCGGTACCGCCAGAACCTGCCTGAATATCGAGATAGCAGTCAGCGCTATCGTATTCGCCGGAGAACATGCGACGGAATTCCAGCTGCGCCAGCTTCTCTTCCAGCACGTCGAGCTCTGCCACGGCTTCGTTAAAGGTTTCTTCGTCGTCGGCTTCGACAGCCAGCTCCAGCAGCCCAGAAACATCTTCCAGACCCTGCGCCATTTGATCCAGCGTATCTACGATGGCTTCGAGGGAGGAACGCTCTTTACCCAGCGCCTGAGCGCGCTCAGGTTCGTTCCAGACATCCGGCTGTTCCAGCTCGGCGTTTACTTCTTCGAGACGCTCTTTCTTGGCATCGTAGTCAAAGATACCCCCTAAGAACGTCAGAGCGCTCCGTGAGGTCCTGAATGCGGTTTTTTACCGGATTAATTTCAAACATGGTCTGTTTTCTTTTATGAGCTTGTCAAAATGCGGTGATAAGAGCGGGATTGTACCGAATCCACGCCCTTTTTTATAGAGATTACTGACGCTAAATTGGCCAGATATTGTCGATGATGATCTGAAGGGAGCGGTTACCGCGGAACTCGTTAATATCCAGCTTATAGGCCAGCTCAACCTCGCGCACGCCGTTGTCCGGCCAGATGGAGGTATCAACGTTAAAGGCGATGCCATCGAGCAGCGGTCCGCCGCCGACCGGTTCCACCATCACTTTGAGATGGCGTTCGCCCACGATGCGCTGTTGCAGCAAACGAAAACGTCCGTCGAAAAGCGGCTCCGGGAACATCTGCCCCCACGGGCCAGCATCGCGCAGCATCTGCGCCACTTCCATGGTCATTTCAGCCGGTGAAAGCTCACCGTCAGAAACCACTTCACCCTGCAACAGAGCCGGATCGATCCACTCGGTGACCAGTTCGCCAAACAGACGCTGGAATTCGTCGAACTTCGCCTCTTCCAGCGACAGGCCTGCCGCCATCGCGTGACCGCCGAACTTAATCATCAGGTTCGGATGCAGCGTATCCAGACGCTCCAGCGCATCGCGCATATGCAGACCCTGAATGGAACGACCGGAGCCTTTCAGCGTGCCGTCCCCGGCGGGGGCGAACGCGATCACCGGGCGGTGGAAACGCTCTTTAATGCGCGACGCCAGAATGCCCACCACGCCCTGGTGCCATTCGGGGTGATACATCGCCAGCCCGCCCGGCAGGGTATCGCCGCTGCGCTCCAGCTTTTCGCACAGGGTCAGCGCTTCGGCCTGCATGCCCTGCTCAATCTCTTTACGGGTCTGGTTGAGTGCGTCCAGCTCACTGGCCAGCACGCGCGCTTCGCCGATGTTGTCGCACAGCAGCAGCGCAACGCCAACCGACATATCATCCAGCCGCCCCGCCGCGTTCAGGCGCGGGCCGAGGGCAAAGCCTAAATCGCTTGCCGCAAGCTTCAGCGGATCGCGGTTGGCAATTTCCAGCAGCGCCTTAATCCCCGGACGGCATTTACCTGCCCGAATGCGGCTTAAGCCCTGCCAGGTGAGAATACGGTTATTGGTATCGAGCGGCACCACGTCCGCCACGGTTCCCAGCGCCACCAGATCGAGATACTCCGCGAGGTTCGGCACGGCAATCCCGCGCGATTCGAACCAGCCCTTATCTCGCAGCAGCGTGCGTAACGCCAGCATCAGATAAAACGCCACCCCTACTCCGGCCAGCGATTTCGACGGGAAATCGCAGTCGCGCAGGTTCGGGTTAATGATGGCTTCGGCGGCAGGCAGAGTTTCGCCTGGCAGGTGGTGATCGGTGACCAGTACCGGGATCCCCAGCGCATGGGCATGATCGACCCCCGCATGAGAAGAGATCCCGTTATCCACGGTCATGATCATCTGTGCGCCACGGGCGTGGGCCTGATCGACCACTTCCGGGCTGAGGCCGTAGCCGTCTTCAAACCGGTTCGGCACCAGGTAAGTCACATTATCGCAGCCCAGCGCACGCAGGCTGAGCACGCTCAGCGCGGTACTGGTTGCGCCGTCGGCATCGAAATCGCCCACCACGACAATCCGCGTGCCTTCCCGGAACGCGTCGTAGAGCATTTCAGTCGCTTTTTCGATGCCACTCAGCGCTTGCCAGGGCAGCATGCCTTTGACGCTGCGCTCAAGATCGCTTGCCGTACGCACGCCACGGCTGGCGTACAGCCGCTTTAACAGCAGCGGAAGCGTGTCTGGTAAATCCGCGGTTTCACCCGCATCGCGGCGGCGCAGTTTTATCGGGGCTTTCACGCGAATTATTTACCACCCATCTGTTTCTGGTGCTCGTCGAGGAACGCTTTCATCTCTTTTGGCCCCTGGTAGCCCGGTACCACGTAGCCGTTACTCAGCACAATGGCTGGCGTACCGCTCACGCCAAACTGTACGCCCAGCGCGTAGTGGTTAGCGATGTCGATATCGCAGGACGCGGGCTTCACGCCTTTGCCGTTCATCGCGTCATCAAAGGCCTTGTTGCGGTCTTTCGCACACCAGATCGCTTTCATATCCTGCTCAGGCTGGCTCTGCACGCCGGCGCGTGGGAAAGCCAGGTAACGCACGGTAATGCCCAGCGCGTTGTAGTCTTTCATCTCTTCATGCAGCTTGTGGCAGTAGCCGCAGGTGATGTCGGTGAAGACGGTAATAACGTGCTTTTCCTGCGCCGCTTTGTAGACAATCATCTCTTTTTCGAGCGCGTTCAGGTTTTTCATCAGCAGCTGGTTAGTGACGTTCACCGGCTGCGCGCCGCTCACGTCGTACATAGGCCCCTGAATGATGTGCTTGCCGTCTTCGGTCACGTACAGCACGCCGCTGTTGGTCAGCACCGTTTTCATGCCAGCCACCGGCGCTGGCTGGATCTCGCTGCTGGCGACGCCGAGTTTCGTCAGAGACTGTTTAATGGCGGCATCGTCCGCATGGGCAATACCGGAAATCGAAGCTGCCAGCAGGGTGAACAGCGCTAAAGACTTTTTCATATTTGTTCCTGTAACAATTCGTCGGCACTCACGCGCGAGGGTGGTGCTGTTGGTGTAGCTGCCGCAGGCGTTCCGTCGCGACATGGGTGTATATTTGCGTCGTTGAAAGATCGCTGTGTCCAAGCAACATCTGCACCACGCGTAAATCAGCGCCGTGGTTTAATAGATGCGTCGCGAAGGCGTGACGCAAAACGTGCGGCGACAGCTTCTCACTGTCAATACCCGCCAGTGTGGCGTAATGTTTAATGCGATGCCAGAACGTTTGTCGCGTCATCTGCTGCGCGCGCTGGCTCGGGAACAATACATCTATGGAGACGCCGTTCAGCAGCCACGGACGCCCGTGTTCCAGATACGTCTCCAGCCAGTAGACCGCCTCTTCACCCAGCGGCACCAGCCGTTCTTTGTTCCCTTTACCGATAACGCGCACCACGCCCTGACGCAGGCTGATATCGCTCATCGTCAGGCCCACCAGCTCGGAAACGCGCAAGCCCGTGGCATACAATAGTTCAAGCATGGCTTTATCGCGTAACTCCAGCGGAAGGTCAACTGCGGGCGACTGTAATAATCTCTCAACTTGTGCTTCGCTGAGATCTTTTGGCAGCCGCTGAGGCAGTTTAGGCGATGCCAGCAGTGCGCTGGGGTCATCCGCGCGGATCTTCTCGCGGTACAGGTGCTGGAACAGGCGGCGCATGGCGCTCAGCAGACGTGCAGAGCTGGTGGCTTTGTACCCCCCTTCCATCCGCTCAGCCAGTAACCCTTGCAGGTCATCGCTTTGCGCGCTTTCAAGCGTCAGCCCACGATGTGCCAGCCACTCGACCAGCAGCGTGAGATCCCGACGATAGGCGCTGAGCGTATTTTCAGCGAGGTTTTTCTCCAGCCACAGCGCGTCGAGAAACTGTTCGATGAGTGCGAGATCCTTTTCCACATCAGCCCCTTTGGTTCTGCAATCTGGCCATTATGCCTGAATGCCATCGGTTTCTGGTACACTACGCGCAAAGTCATAGCAAGAATTGAGATAGTTACGCGATGAATATTGGTCTGTTCTATGGTTCCAGCACCTGCTACACCGAAATGGCGGCGGAGAAAATTCGTGACATCATTGGCCCGGAACTGGTGACGCTGCATAACCTGAAAGATGACGCGGTTGCCTTGATGGAGCAGTACGATGTGCTGATTCTGGGTATCCCTACCTGGGACTTTGGTGAGATTCAGGAAGACTGGGAAGCCATCTGGGATCAGCTCGATTCAGTCAATTTTGAAGGCAAAATCATTGCGATGTACGGCATGGGCGACCAGTTGGGCTACGGGGAGTGGTTCCTTGACGCACTCGGCATGCTGCACGACAAACTGGCGCCAAAGGGCGCGACCTTTATCGGCTACTGGCCTACGGAAGGCTATGAGTTCACCAGTCAAAAACCGATTATTGCCGACGGTCAGCTGTTTGTCGGGCTCGCGCTGGATGAAACCAACCAGTACGATCTTAGCGACGAGCGCCTCCAGAGCTGGTGCGAGCAGATTCTGGGTGAGATGGCCGAGCAGTTCAGCTGATTTACTCCTGCGTCGGCTGTTGCACGATCAACCGGCGCAGATCTCGCCACTCCGCGGGATCCATACTGTCTGCGGCCAGCCACAGGTGCTGGCGACGGTTATCCTCGACCCGACGCAGCCGTAGCATCATCCCGGTATTAAGCATCCACGGCGTCCCCATCATCTCCCACTCTTTTCCCTGCCAGCGCAGGCGAGAATCCATCAGCAGCTTAATTTCCCCCTGACGGGCGTTGATTCGACGCTGGCTGCGCACGCTGTCAAACACCACAAACGACAGCAATAGCAACCACAGAGGGGTATAGCTAAGCGGCCACGGCACCAATAACACCAGTGCCGCCACCAGCCCGTGGAGCAGTAAGGACATCCACTGTGAGCGCCACGAGACGCGAAGATCAGATTGCCACAGGACCACGTTCCTGATTCCGTGTTTGAATTAATTGCACCATCCGTTGCAACTCGGTGTCGGCGGGCTTGCCGTGATTCATCAGCCAGTTGAATAAATCCGGATCGTCAGACTCAAGCAGACGGACAAACAGGCGCTTATCGTCATCGCTTAAGCTGTCGTACTCATACTCGAAGAAAGGCATGATGGAGATATCAAGTTCACGCATGCCGCGACGGCACGCCCAGTGAATACGGGCCTTGTTGTTAATATCCATGTTCTGTTTCCTGCATTACGTTTGGCACAGTCGGTATCCCGTTTGGTATTCATTATTGCTCTCCGGGAACACCTGCTAGTGTAACGTGTTTTTGACCGTTTCTTTACTGGAATATTGCGAACCTCGAGCAGGCTCCCTGAATAATCCTTATAAAGACAGCGGATTACACTATTTTGCGTAGCGCCACGCATAACCGCGTAATGGCACGAATGGCCTGCTGAAAGCGCTTGCATTGAATACAGTCTCTTTTACCATTAGGTATTATCAAAGCGTTAAGCAATTCAGGACATCACTATGGCATTTACACCATTTTCTCCTCGCCAGCCCGCCGCCTCTGCGCGTCTGCCGCTGACGCTGATTACTCTTGATGACTGGGCACTGGCGACACTGACTGGTGCGGACAGTGAAAAATACCTGCAAGGCCAGGTCACGGCGGACGTGGCGCAGTTGACTGAGCACCAGCATCTGCTGGCCGCGCATTGCGATCCAAAAGGCAAAATGTGGAGCAACCTGCGTCTGTTCCGCCGTCAGGACGGATTCGCCTTTATTGAGCGCCGCAGCCTGCGTGACGCCCAGCTTAAAGAGCTGAAAAAATACGCGGTCTTTTCTAAAGTCACCATCGCCCCGGACGATGAACACGTTCTGCTGGGGGTCGCGGGTTTCCAGGCGCGTGCAGCGCTGAAAAACCTGTTTGCCGAGCTGCCGGATGCTAAAAAACAGCTGGTCAGCGAGGGAGCGACCTCCATTCTGTGGTTCGAACACCCGGCGGAGCGCTTCCTGCTGGTAACCGACGAAGCAACGGCGGAACGCGTCACTGACGCCCTGCGCGGTGAAGCACAGCTCAACAACAGCCAGCAGTGGCTGGCGCTGAACATCGAAGCGGGCCTGCCGGTGATTGACGCGGCAAACAGCGCGCAGTTTATCCCGCAGGCGACAAACATCCAGGCGCTGGGTGGTATCAGCTTTAAGAAGGGCTGCTACACTGGTCAGGAAATGGTGGCGCGTGCGAAATTCCGCGGCGCGAACAAACGCGCCCTGTGGACACTGGCTGGTCACGCCAGCCGTGTGCCGGAAGCGGGTGAAGATCTTGAGATGAAGATGGGCGAAAACTGGCGCCGTACCGGCACCGTGTTAGCCGCCGTCCAGCTCGATGATGGCCGCCTGCTGGTGCAGGTTGTCATGAATAATGATATGGAGCCCGACAGCGTGTTCCGCGTGCGGGATGATGCAAACACGCTCAGCATTGAGCCGCTACCGTATTCTCTGGAAGATTGATGCTGTATCGCCCGGTGGCGCTGCGTTTACCGGGCCTACGGTGTTGATATTCTCCCTCTCCCTGTGGGAGAGGGTCGGGGTGAGGGCATCAGACCGCACCTTACAAAAAAACTACACCTGCCCAACATACAGATAAATTGCCAGGAAGTGGCACACGCTGCCGCCCAGCACAAAGCCGTGCCAGATGGCATGGTTGTACGGAATACGCTTGCAGACGTAGAAAATCACGCCCAGCGAGTAGACTACCCCGCCCACCGCCAGAAGCGTCACGCCCCCCACCGCCAGCTTAATGGCTAACTGATACACCACAATCAGCGACAGCCAGCCCATTGTCAGATAGGTAACCAGCGACAACACTTTAAACCGGTGCGCAATGGTCAGCTTAAACAGGATCCCCAGCAGCGCCAGGCTCCAGATCACAATCATCAGGCCACGCGACAGCGGTGAGTTGAGCCCCACCAGCAAAAACGGCGTATAGGTACCCGCAATAAGAAGATAGATAGCGCAGTGGTCAAATTTCTTGAGCCATATCTTCGCCCGTTGATGCGGAATAGCGTGATACAGCGTTGAGGCCAGGAAAAGCAGGATCATACTCCCGCCATACAGACTGTAGCTGGTAATGGCCATCGCGCTGGCGTTGGTATCCACTGCCTGTACCAGCAATAACACTAAGCCGACAATCCCAAAAACCAGGCCAATGCCGTGGCTTATACTGTTGGCTACTTCCTCAGCCAGCGAATATCCCTGTGCGATTAATGGTCTGCTCACCATACTTAACTCCGGGAAAACAAAAGATGATTATTCATCGCCAGTCTATGCTAACTGAGAATGATTCCAGTGAACACCTGTTAGCTAAAATAAATCCACACTCAAGATTTATCCTTAAAAATCAGCATAATATAAAAACAATCCACCGCACAGGTGTAAATGATTTCATTAACATCTAAGTAATCAAGGAGATAAATCCGTCTCCCGCCCTTCGTCATCATGGTATGCTTCAGGAATAGTGTCCGACAGCGAGTTTAGCCATTGTGAGTATGTTCAGCCATTCCGCCATTGCCAGCCTCAACAATCTGGAAATGATGGTCTACAACTATGTCATTAAGAACCGCGATAAAGTGATGTACATGACCATCCGCGAGCTGGCGGATGCGGCGGGCGTTTCCACTACTACCATCCTGCGCTTCTGCCGCAAGCTTAACTGCGATGGCTACTCGGAATTTCGGGTGCGCTTTAAACTCTATCTGGAGCAGAACGAGCCGCAGCAGGCGAATTTTGGTGCCAGTGAAATTATCAGCTTCTTTAAAAGCGTAAATAACGAAGAGTTTGATGCGCTATTAGATAACGCGGTCGATATTATTTTATCATCTGAACGAATTATTTTTGTCGGTGCGGGCACCTCCGGATCGCTGGCAAAATATGGCGCACGTTTCTTTTCAAATATCGGGAAATTCAGTAACCATATCGACGATCCTTATTTCCCGGTCACTAACGACATGGCTAAAAATGCGCTGGCCATTGTACTCTCCGTCTCCGGCGAGACCGAGGAGATCCTGCGCTTCGCCAGCCAGTTCAGCCTGCACCACTGCAAGGTGCTCTCAGTCACCAGCCACGAACATTCACGTCTCGCAAAGCTGGCGGACTTTAACCTCTCCTGGCACGTACCGCAAACGCGCATTGGCGGCGTTTACGATATCACCACGCAAATTCCCGTCATCTATATTCTGGAATCATTAGGCCGGAAACTGGCGAAGAAATTAACAGAATAAAACATCCTGTTTTTTTGATGTGACAAATTACAATTTCCGCAAAATGTTATATCGTGACATTTAATTCCGCTTTGCTAGACTCGAAATCAATAAGTCCTGAATTGAGAATAGCAAAGATGAAAAAACTCACCTTACCGAAAGATTTTTTATGGGGCGGCGCGGTAGCGGCGCACCAGGTTGAAGGCGGCTGGAACAAAGGCGGCAAAGGGCCAAGCATCTGCGACGTGCTCACCGGCGGCGCACACGGCGTTCCGCGAGAAATCACGCAGGAAGTGATTGAAGGCAAATATTACCCCAACCACGAAGCCGTCGACTTCTACGGCCATTACAAAGAAGACATCAGGCTGTTTGCCGAGATGGGCTTCAAATGTTTCCGTACCTCCATCGCCTGGACGCGCATCTTCCCGAAAGGCGACGAAACTCAGCCAAACGAAGAGGGGCTGAAGTTTTACGACGACATGTTCGATGAACTGCTGAAGTACAACATCGAGCCGGTGATCACCCTCTCCCACTTTGAAATGCCGCTGCACCTCGTTCAGGAATATGGCGGATGGACCAACCGTAAAGTGGTAGATTTCTTTGTGCGCTTCTCGGAAGTGGTATTTGAGCGCTACAAAAATAAGGTCAAATACTGGATGACCTTCAACGAAATCAACAACCAGCGCAACTGGCGTGCGCCGCTGTTCGGCTACTGCTGCTCTGGTGTGGTCTATACCGAGCACGACAACCCGGAAGAGACCATGTACCAGGTGCTGCACCACCAGTTCGTGGCCAGCGCGCTGGCGGTGAAAGCCGCACGCCGCATTAACCCGGAAATGAAAGTCGGCTGCATGCTGGCGATGGTGGCGCTCTATCCATACTCCTGCAAGCCAGAAGATGTCATGTTCGCTCAGGAATCCATGCGCGAGCGCTACGTCTTTACCGACGTACAGCTGCGCGGCTATTACCCGTCTTACGTGCTGAACGAGTGGGAGCGCCGTGGCTTCTCCATCAAAATGGAAGCGGGCGACGAGCAGATCCTGCGTGAAGGCACCTGCGATTACTTAGGTTTCAGCTACTACATGACCAACGCGGTCAAAGCGGAAGGCGGTACCGGTGACGCCATTTCCGGCTTCGAGGGCAGCGTGCCGAACCCACACGTCAAGGCGTCCGACTGGGGCTGGCAGATTGATCCGGTAGGCCTGCGCTATTCGCTGTGTGAACTGTACGAACGTTATCAGAAGCCGCTGTTTATCGTGGAAAATGGTTTCGGCGCCTACGACACCGTGGAAGAGGACGGCAGCATCAACGATGACTATCGCATCGACTACCTGCGCGCCCACGTGGAAGAGATGATGAAGGCGGTGACCTGGGATGGCGTGGATCTGATGGGCTACACGCCGTGGGGCTGCATCGACTGCGTCTCCTTCACCACCGGCCAGTACAGTAAGCGCTACGGCTTTATCTACGTCAACAAGCACGACGACGGTACCGGTGACATGTCCCGCTCCCGTAAGAAGAGCTTTGAGTGGTATAAAACCGTCATTGCCAGCAACGGCGAAACGCTGTAATGGCTCGCCCTCTCTGCAAGCGGAGAGGGCAAACCGCTTATCTTCCAGACACTTCTTTACAGCTTTTGCGTTGCCAAAATATGTTCGCCCGATAATATAGGCGTCCTGAATATTTGAGGCGAACATGATCAAGCGACAACGCAACGCTATCCTGCTTGTAGCCCTGGCCTGCCTGGTGGTGCTGATATGCACCGCCCAGCGGATGGCCGGGATGCACGCGCTTGTCATGAACGTCACCGCCACGAGCCAGTCTGTCCAGCAGGGGCAGGAGAGTACCGACGCACCGGTAACCCCGTGTGAGCTTAGCGCCAAGTCGCTGATGTCGGTCCCGCCTGTTTTGTTTGAAGGCGCCCTGATTGCCGTCACCCTGCTGCTGGCGTTGCTGGCAGCCAGTCCACCGCGCCGCGAACGGCAGTGGCCTCCCCGCGTTATCTCCCCGCCCCGGTTAAGGGTGCATCTGCGATTATGCGTCTTCCGTGAATGAACCTTCGCCTGTTACTTCAGGTTAATTCATCATTTACGGAGAAAATTTATGTTTACTGTATTCAGGCGACTGCTGGTCTGCCTGCTTTGGCTATGGCTGCCCCTCAGCCAGGCTGCCGACAGCGGCTGGCTGCGCGCCGCCGATAATCAGCACGCCAGCGTCAGGTTGCGTGCGCAACCCGAAAGCACTGGCGAAACCCGCCTGCTGCTGGACGTCGCCCTGCAAAAAGGCTGGAAAACCTACTGGCGCTCGCCGGGTGAAGGCGGCGTCGCACCCGCGATTAAATGGCATCAGCCCGTCGAGGCGATCTGGCGCTGGCCTGTGCCGCAGCGTTTCGACGTCGCGGGCATCACCACGCAGGGCTACCACGGCGATGTCAGCTTTCCCATCACTCTGCGGGGCGACGTCCCGAAGATCCTGAGCGGCGTACTGACGCTCTCCACCTGTAGCAACGTCTGTATTCTTACCGACTACCCGTTTTCGCTGAACATGACCGCATCCGCAGGCGCCGGTTTTGATTACGATTTCAGTCGGGCCATGGGCACCCTTCCGCTCAGCGGCGGGTTGACCTCAACGCTTAACGCCACCTTTGCCCCCGGCAAGCTGACCGTAACGGCGCAGCGTGACACAGGCTGGCAGGCGCCGTCCCTGTTTATCAACGGTATGGATGATGTTGATTTCGGCAAACCGGCCCTCACCGTGCGCGGTGACTCGCTGGTCGCCACCGTGCCCGTGACGGACAGCTGGGGCGAGGCCGCGCCCAACCTCAGCGGCAAAACCCTGTCGCTGGTTCTGGCCGATAGCGGGCAGGCACAGGAGTCCAGCCTGAGCATTCAGCCGGGGAACGCCGCGCCGACGCTCTCGTTAGGCTGGGTGCTGCTGATGGCGCTGGCGGGCGGTCTGATCCTTAACGTCATGCCCTGCGTACTGCCCGTGCTGGCCATGAAGCTGGGCACGCTGATGCAAACCGAACGGCAGGCGCGGGGTCAGGTACGCCGACAGTTTCTTACGTCGGTAGCCGGGATCGTGATCTCGTTCCTCGCGCTGGCGCTGATGATGACGGTTTTACGTTTAGGCAATCAGGCACTCGGCTGGGGGATCCAGTTCCAGAACCCGTGGTTTATTGGCGCGATGGCGCTGGTGATGGTGCTTTTCAGCGCCAGCCTGCTGGGGTTGTTTGAAATCCGTCTACCTTCCGGCGCCAGCACCTTCCTCGCCACGCGCGGCGGCAACGGGCTTGCGGGTCATTTCTGGCAAGGCGCGTTTGCCACGCTGCTGGCGACACCCTGCACCGCGCCGTTCCTGGGTACGGCGGTCTCGGTCGCGCTGGCGGCACCGCTTCCCCTGCTGTGGGGGATCTTCCTGGCGATGGGTATCGGCATGAGCCTGCCGTGGCTGCTGGTGGCGGCCTGGCCGGGGCTGGCCCAGCGGTTGCCGCGTCCGGGACGCTGGATGAACGTCGTACGCGTAGTGCTGGGGATGATGATGCTCGGCTCATCGCTGTGGCTGCTGAGCCTGCTGACGGTGCACATTGGCAGCCTGCCCGTCATCACGCTGGGCGTGTTCCTGATCCTTACGCTGCTGCTGGTCACCGCCTGGCGCTACCGCTGGCAAACGGCACTGCGCGCCGGGGTATTAGCTGTAGTGGTGGCCGGGGCGGTCGCGTTTGTATCCGGTTCCGGCGGCGAGGGTTCCCGCCGCGATCGTATTCACTGGCAGCCGCTCAGCGAGCAGGCCATTGCCCGCGCGCTGGCGGAGAACAAACGGGTGTTCGTCGACGTGACCGCCGACTGGTGCGTGACCTGTAAAGCCAATAAATACAACGTGCTGCTGCGCGACGACGTGCAGGATGCGCTCTCCGCCCCGGACGTTGTCGCCCTGCGCGGCGACTGGAGCCGCCCCTCAGATACCATCAGCCAGTTCTTAACCACGCGCGGCAGCGCCGCCGTACCGTTTAACCAGATCTACGGACCGGGATTACCGCAGGGCCACGTGCTGCCTGCGTTGTTAAGCCGCGAAGCGGTGCTGAGCACCCTGTCCGATGCAAAAGGAAAATAACATGAGAGCCTTCGTTGCCTTACTTCTGCTGTCGTTATCAACGTTCGGTTTCGCCGCACCTTCTGATGACGCTTCCAGCGACCAGCTGGCAAAACTGCTGTTTAACGACCCCAACAGCCCGCGAACCGGCGCGACATCGCCGAAGCTGACCATCGTCTCCTTCACTGACTACAACTGCCCGTATTGCAAGCAGTTCGACCCAATGCTTGAGAAAATCGTGCAGGAAAATCCCGACGTGCAGCTCATCGTCAAACTGCTGCCGTTCAAGGGACAAAGCTCGGTAAATGCCGCGAAAGCGGCACTCTCAACGTGGCAGCAGGCGCCGGATAAATTCTGGGCGCTCCACCAGCGGCTGATGATGAAAAAGGGCTATCACGATGACGCCAGCATCGCCGCCGCGAAGGTAAAGACCGGAACGGACAGCATTAAAAAGGATGATAAAACCATGGACAGCCTAAAGATGAACCTCATCCTGGCGCAGGTGCTGAATATTCAGGGTACCCCGGCGACCATTATCGGCGACCAGATGGTGGCGGGCGCAATTCCGTATGACGACCTGGAGGGGCTGGTCAAAGAACAGCTGGCAAACGCCCGTGGCAAGTAAGCTTCCGCGCCTGCTGCGCGAGCTGGGCGTATGGCTGCTGATTGGCGTAGCCGTGAGCCTGGCGGTGGACTATTTCCGCCAGCCCGCGCTGCCGCAGAATTTCTCCGCGACGGCACTGCACACCCTTGACGGCCAGCCCGTCGATCTTATCGCCATGAGTAAGGAGCGACCGCTGCTGGTCTACGTCTGGGCGACATGGTGCGGCGTCTGCCGCTACACCACGCCGTCGGTGGCGGCGCTTGCCGCGGACGGGGGTAACGTGATGTCGGTTGCGCTGCGCTCGGGCGATAACGCGACGCTCGAAACCTGGATGAGGAAGAAGAAGGCGACGATGCCCACGGTCAACGACGCCAGCGGAGAACTGGCGCGTGAGTGGGACGTTAAGGTTACGCCAACGCTGGTGGTGATCTCTCACGGTGAAGTGAAGTCGATCACCACCGGCTGGACCAGCGGCTGGGGAATGCGCCTGCGGCTGTGGCTGGCGTCGTAGCGTTACTTCCCGCCAGCCAGCTCCAGGAAGCTACCGGTGACATAGGAGGCTTTGTCGCTCAGCAGCCAGACAATGGCCTGGGCGACCTCCTCCGGCTGACCGCCACGCTGCATCGGTAACATCGACTTCACCCGATCCACACGCCCCGGCTCGCCGCCGGAGGCGTGAATATCGGTATAAATCAGGCCTGGCCGCACGCCGTTAACGCGAATGCCCTGCGCCGCCACCTCCAGCGCGAGGCCGGTGGTCAGGGAATCCACCGCCCCTTTTGAGGCGGCATAATCCACATATTCCCCCGGCGCGCCCAGCCGTGATGCCGCCGAGGAGACATTCACAATCGCGCCGCCCTTGCCGCCGTGTTTATGCGACATGCGCTTAACCGCTTCACGGCAGCAGAGAAAATAGCCGGTGACGTTGGTAGCCAGCACGCGGTTAATACGTTCAGCGGAGAGGTTTTCGATGGTGGATTGTTCAAACAAAATCCCGGCGTTGTTCACCAGCGCGGCGAGCGGCTCACCTTCGCGATCGATGCTGTCGAACATCGCCATCACCTGCGCTTCATCGCTGATGTCCGCGCGTACGGCAAAGGCTTTACCGCCCGCGTCCACGATCTGATTAATGACGTCCGTCGCGGCTTTGATGTTGTGATGAAAATTCACCGCAACGGTGTAGCCTTCGCTTGCCAGCTGTAGCGCGGTGGCTTTACCAATACCCCGGCTGGCGCCGGTGACCAGTGCAATTGCCATTCTTTTCTCCCAATAAAAAAGCCGGGTGGCGGCTTCGCCTTACCCGGCCTACGTTACTACAGGAACAACGTTACTGGTATTCGCTCATCGGCACGCAGGAGCAGAACAGGTTACGGTCGCCGTAAACATCATCAAGACGTTTCACGGTTGGCCAGTATTTGTTTGCCACACCTGCCGGGAAGACAGCCAGCTCGCGGGTATAACCGTGGTTCCACTCTGCCACCAGTTCGTTCTGTGTATGCGGCGCGTTCACCAGCGGGTTATCTTCCAGCGTCCACTCCCCGCCTTTCACGCGGTCGATTTCGCTGCGGATCGCCAGCATCGCGTCGATAAAGCGATCCAGCTCCACCTTGCTTTCAGATTCGGTCGGCTCAACCATCAGCGTACCCGCTACCGGGAACGACATGGTTGGCGCGTGGAAGCCGTAGTCGATCAGACGCTTGGCAATATCCAGCTCGCTGATGCCCGTTTCTTCTTTCAGAGGACGAATATCGAGGATGCATTCGTGCGCCACGCGACCGTCGCGACCGGTATAGAGCACCGGATAGGCGTCCTTCAGACGCGTTGCGATGTAGTTGGCGTTGAGGATCGCCACCTGGCTGGCCTGCTTCAGCCCTTCCGCGCCCATCATGCGGATGTACATCCAGCTGATTGGCAGGATAGAGGCGCTGCCGAACGGTGCCGCGGAGACCGCGCCCTGACGGGTCAGCATGCCTTCAATCTGCACCACGCTGTGGCCCGGCACAAACGGTGCCAGGTGCGCTTTCACGCCGATTGGGCCCATCCCCGGGCCGCCACCGCCGTGCGGAATGCAGAACGTTTTATGCAGGTTCAGGTGCGACACATCCGCGCCAATAAAGCCCGGAGAGGTGATGCCCACCTGGGCGTTCATGTTTGCGCCGTCGAGGTAAACCTGGCCGCCGAACTGATGCACCACTTCACACACTTCACGGATAGTTTCTTCGTACACGCCGTGGGTGGATGGGTAGGTCACCATGATGCAGGAGAGTTTGTCGCCCGCCTGCTCGGCTTTGGCGCGCAGGTCGGCCAGATCGATGTTGCCGTTTTTGTCGCACGCCACAACCACCACTTCCATTCCTGCCATCTGGGCAGAAGCCGGGTTGGTACCGTGGGCAGAGCTTGGGATCAGGCAGATATCACGGTGGCCTTCATTGCGGCTTTCGTGATAGTGACGGATCGCCAGCAGACCAGCGTATTCACCCTGCGCACCGGAGTTCGGCTGCATGCAGAGCGCGTCGTACCCGGTCAGCTTCACCAGCCAGTCGGAGAGCTGGTTGATCATCATGTGATAACCTTCCGCCTGCTCAGCCGGGCAGAACGGGTGCAGCTCAGAGAATTCAGGCCAGGTAATTGGGATCATCTCAGCCGCGGCGTTCAGCTTCATGGTGCAGGAGCCCAGCGGGATCATCGCCTGGTTCAGCGCCAGATCTTTACGTTCCAGAGAGTGCATGTAACGCATCATCTCAGTTTCGCTGTGATAGCGGTTGAACACCGGGTGAGTCAGGATCGCGTCGTCGCGCAGCATGCTTTCCTGAATGGAGCGGCTGTCGAGCGCAACCTCTTTGTCGAGCGTATCAACGTCCAGACCGTGTGCGTCACCCAGCAATACGTTGAACAGGGTCAGGATATCGTCACGGGTGGTGCTTTCGTCCAGCGTAATGCCGACCGCATTGTGAATGTCGCTGCGCAGGTTGATTTGCGCTGCCTCGGCGCGCGCCAGCACGGCCGCTTTGTCTGCCACCTCGACGCACAGGGTATCGAAATAGTGTTCATGACGCAGTCTGAGACCTTTCTGTTGCAGACCGCAGGCCAGGATATCGGCCAGACGGTGGATGCGGCTGGCAATGCGCTTCAGGCCTGCCGGACCGTGGAACACCGCGTACAGGCTGGCAATGTTAGCCAGCAGTACCTGCGAGGTACAGATATTGGAGTTCGCTTTCTCGCGGCGGATATGCTGCTCGCGGGTCTGCATCGCCATGCGCAGCGCGGTGTTACCGGCGGCATCTTTCGATACGCCGATAATACGGCCTGGCATGGAACGTTTAAATTCATCTTTCGCGCCAAAGAACGCCGCGTGCGGGCCGCCGTAGCCCATCGGCACGCCGAAACGCTGGGCTGAGCCGAAGACAATATCCGCGCCCTGTTTACCTGGCGCCGTCAGCAGCACCAGTGCCATAAAATCAGCGGCGACGCTAATAATAACCCTACGGGATTTTAGCTCGGCGATCAGTGCGCCGTAGTCGTGTACTTCGCCGGTGGTGCCCACCTGCTGCAACAGCACGCCGAAGACGTCCTGGTGATCCAGCACTTTTTCAGCGTCGTCGACAATCACCTCAAAGCCGAAGGTTTCCGCACGGGTGCGCACCACGTCCAGCGTCTGGGGATGCACGTCCGCCGCGACGAAGAAGCGGTTGGCGTTTTTCAGCTTGCTCACGCGCTTCGCCATCGCCATCGCTTCGGCGGCGGCGGTGGCTTCGTCCAGCAGCGAGGCAGAGGCGATATCCATACCGGTCAGATCCAGCGTCACCTGCTGGAAGTTCAGCAGCGCTTCCAGACGGCCCTGGGAGACTTCTGGCTGATACGGGGTATAAGCGGTATACCAGCCCGGGTTTTCCAGCATATTACGCAGGATCACCGGCGGTAACTGCACGTTGGTGTAGCCCATGCCGATATAAGACTTATAGCGCTTGTTAAGGCCGGCGATGGCCTTCAGCTCCGCCAGCGAGGCGAACTCCGTCGTGGACTCGCCTACCTGCGGCGGCGTAGCAAGCTGGATGTCTTTTGGCACGATCTGGCCGATCAGTGCGTTTAATGAATCCGCGCCAACTGTCTTCAGCATCTCCTGCTGTTGCTGAGCATCCGGCCCAATGTGACGTTCAATGAAGGCGCCACGGTTTTCAAGCTGGCTTAAAGTCTGTGTCATGAGCGATGGTTCCTGAAACGTGCAGTGAATTTAAGTTCCCTCTCCCTTTGGGAGAGGGTTAGGGTGAGGGGAAGATTGGCACCCTCACCCCTGCCCTCTCCCAAAGGGAGAGGGGAATTACTGATTACTCGTCTTCTAACAGTGCTTCGTACGCGGTCGCATCCAGCAGCGCGGCAACCTGCGCTTCGTCGCTGGCTTTGATCTTGAAGATCCAGCCGCCTTCATACGGTTCGCTGTTGACCAGCTCCGGGGAGTCGCTCAGCGCGTCGTTCACGGCAACAATTTCACCGCTCACCGGGGCGTAGATGTCAGAGGCCGCTTTAACGGATTCCGCCACCGCACAGTCGTCGCCTGCGCTCACGGTTGCGCCCACTTCCGGCAGGTCAACAAACACCATGTCGCCCAGCAGCTCCTGCGCGTGCTCGGTGATCCCAACGGTGTAAGTGCCGTCCGCCTCTTTGCGCAGCCACTCGTGTTCTTTGCTGTATTTCAGTTCTGCTGGCACATTGCTCATTGAAGTTCTCCTGATAAAAATAGTTAGGCGACCGGCTTACCGGCGCGAACAAAAATCGGTTTGGTCACGTTGACCGGCATTTCGCGGTTGCGGATCTGCACCACCGCCGTTTCGCCAATCCCCGCCGGCACGCGTGCCAGGGCAATACTGTAGCCGAGCGTCGGGGAGAACGTTCCGCTGGTGATCACGCCTTCGCGATGATTGCCATCGGCATCGGTGAAACGCACCGGCAGCTCGCCGCGCAGCACGCCTTTTTCTTTCATCACCAGGCCAACCAGCTGTTCAGTGCCCTTCTCGCGCTGCATCTCCAGCGCTTCACGGCCAATAAAATCACGGTCGGCCGGTTCCCATGCGATGGTCCAGCCCATGTTGGCGGCCAGCGGAGAGACGCCTTCGTCCATCTCCTGACCGTAGAGGTTCATCCCCGCTTCCAGACGCAGCGTATCGCGCGCGCCCAGGCCCGCAGGCTTCACGCCCGCCTCCACCAGCGCACGCCAGAAATCAGCGGCCTTCTCGTTCGGCATGGCAATTTCGTAGCCCGCTTCACCGGTGTAGCCGGTGGTGGCGATAAACAGATCCCCCGCCTGCACGCCGAAGAACGGCTTCATGCCTTCGGTGGCTTTGCGCTGCTCGTCGCTGAACAGAGACGCGGCTTTTGCCTGGGCGTTTGGCCCCTGCACCGCAATCAGCGACAGATCGTCACGGACGGTGATGTCAATGGCGTAAGGTTCAGCGTGTTGGGAAATCCAGGAGAGGTCTTTTTCGCGGGTGGCGGAGTTTACAACGAGGCGGAAGAAATCTTCGGTGAAGTAGTAGACGATGAGGTCGTCAATCACGCCGCCAGAGGCATTGAGCATGCCGGTATAGAGCGCTTTGCCCGGCGTTTTCAGTTTGGCGACGTCGTTTGCCAGCAGATAACGCAAAAACTCCCGGGTGCGGCTACCGCGCAGGTCGACAATCGTCATATGAGACACGTCGAACATACCGGCATCGGTGCGCACCGCGTGGTGCTCATCAATCTGCGAGCCGTAGTGCAGCGGCATCATCCAGCCGTGGAAGTCCACCATGCGAGCACCGCACAACACGTGCTGTTCGTACAAAGGAGTCTGTTGAGCCATCTTTTCCTCGTTGAAAAATTCACCGTGAAACCCGGTGTCGGCCTCGCGATCGGGGGCCGACGCAAACGTTCTCTTTTACCTGAACTTACCACCGAAACCGGCGGTTAACCATAAGGTAAAACGGGTCATCACATTAGCTTATGACCAAAAATCGCTGAAAAGCCTACAGAGTTATTCACTGGGAAAATGCGATTAAACCCGCATAAAATTAACAATGATCTAACAGAATTTAGCAGATGGTGATATTTCGTGCGGAAAAACGGGCCGAATTTCCGTAACATAAAAATAGTAAGATTAGATTTTCTAATGCGAAAAATGACGTGAAATTAGATTATTTCAAACGAGGAAATTTCCCCGGCGCGGAGGCCGGGAAAATAAAGTGTGACGGGGATCGAGATTAACGTAACCAGTCGGGAAGATCGTTGAGGCCCATTGCCTGACGAAGAAGCTGCGGTTTTACGCCGGGAAGAGTGTCGGCCAGCTTGAGGCCAATATCGCGCAGCAGTTTTTTCGCCGGATTCGCTCCGGCAAACAGCTCGCGGAAACCCTGCATCCCCGCCAGCATCATCGCCGCACTGTGTTTGCGGCTGCGCTCGTAGCGACGCAGATACAGATGCTGACCAATATCTTTACCTTCCCGATGCAGGCGACGCAGCTCTTCAACCAGCTCAGCCGCGTCCATAAAGCCGAGGTTCACCCCCTGCCCGGCCAGCGGATGAATGGTATGCGCCGCATCCCCCACCAGCGCCAGACGGTGCGCGGCAAACTGACGCGCGTAGCGACCGGTTAACGGAAACGTCTGGCGTTCGCTTTCAAGCATGCACAGGCCCAGACGGTTATCAAACGCCACGCATAGCGCCTGACTGAAGGCATCCGGCGTCGCCTCCTGCATCTGCTGCGCTTTCTCCGGCTCTAAAGACCAGACGATGGAGCAGAGATGCGGATCGGCAAGCGGCAGGAAGGCCAGAATGCCGTCATTATGGAAAATCTGGCGCGCCACGCCGCCGTGCGGCTCTTCGGTGCGGATTGTGGCCACCAACGCGTGATGGCGGTAATCCCAGAAGGTCAGCGGAATATCCGCTTTGTTACGCAGCCAGGAATTGGCGCCGTCGGCACCCACCACCAGACGCGCGGTCAGCATGTCGCCACTTTCAAGAGTGATAAACGCGTCGTTTTCGCCCCACGCCACCTGCTGAAGTTTCGCCGGTGCGATCAGCGTGACGTCGCTGCACTGCTGCGCTTTCTGCCACAGCGCGTGGTGGATCACCGCGTTTTCAACGATGTGTCCAAGGTGGCTGTAGCCCATGCTTTCATCGTCAAACGCGATACGGCCGAAGCTGTCTTTATCCCACACTTCCATGCCATGGTAACAGCTGGCACGCAGCGCCACGATTTCAGACCAGACGCCAAGGTGCGTCAGTAGCTTTTCGCTGGCGGCATTGATCGCCGAGACGCGCAGCTCCGGCGGTGCATCCTGCGCCACAGGCTGCGGCGCTTTTTGCTCAAGCACGGCCACGCGCAGGCCGCTGCCCTGTAAACCACAGGCCAGCGCCAGTCCTACCATTCCGCCACCCACAATGGCGACATCAACATTTTGCACGGTCAATACTCCTTAACGCGCGACCCAACCCAGGGTCCGCTGCGCCAGCACGTCACGTGCCGGAATGAACAGTTCCATCGCCATCAGCCCAAGGTTGCGACCCGCAACCAGCGGTGCCCAGCGATTGGCAAACAGGTGGACTAAACCGTCGGTGACGCCAATGGTCGCCGCTTTGTCCGCCTGGCGTCGTTTCTGGTAATGGCTTAGCACCGAGTATGCGCCACAATCCTGTTGTTCGCTCCACGTCCGGGCCAGTAGCTCTGCCAGGCTTATCACGTCACGGAGGCCAAGGTTGAAGCCTTGCCCGGCGATGGGGTGCAGCGTCTGCGCGGCGTTGCCGAGCAGGGCGACGCGATGGGAGACAGTCTGCGATGCGGTCGTCAGCGCGAGCGGATAGGCCACGCGTTTTCCGGCATGGGTGATGCGCCTAAGCCGCCAGCCGAAGGCTTTTTGCAGCTCGGAACAAAAACGTTCGTCGGACCAGGAGAGAACCTCATCGGCCCGATCCTGCGCATGGCACCATACCAGCGAGCAGCGCCCGTTCGACATCGGCAGCATGGCCAGCGGGCCGTGCTCCGTGAAGCGCTCAAATGCCCTGCCGTTATGCGCGCCAGCCGTAGAGACGTTAGCGATGACCGCCGCCTGCCCATAGGGTTCAGAGCGCCATTCGACGCCGCACTGCGTGGCGATCGCGGAGCGTGAACCATCTGCCGCCACCAGCAGTTGCCCCTCCAGCGTGGTGCCGTTGTCCAGCGTCACGCTGACGGCCTCGTCACGACGGCTAAAGCTGGCGACGCGCGCCGGACAGTGCAGCGTGACGCCAGGCGCGTCCTGTAACAGACGGAACAGCCGCAGCCCTACATCATGCAGCTCGACAACCTGCCCCAGCGCCTCGATCCGGTAATCGTGGGCATCCAGCGTCACAAATCCGGCATGCCCGCGATCGCTGACGTGAACGGTGCCGATCGCCGTTGCGCAATCCGCTATCGCCTGCCAGATCCCAATACGCGCAAGCTGCTGACAGGTCCCCTGCGCCAGCGCGATAGCGCGGGCGTCGAAACCGGGATGATCGGCAGCCTGCGGCGCGACCGCCTCAACGAGATGCACCGGAAGCTGGCCCTGGGTTAACTGCGAAATAGCCAGCGCCAGAGTAGCGCCGGTCATGCCTCCGCCAACAATGATTACGCTCATCCGCGTGCCGCCGCCATCAGCGCCTCGATGTCGTCGGCTTTTTTCACCACGGTCGCGGTCAGGTTTTCGTTACCGGTTTCGGTGATGACGATATCATCTTCAATACGAATGCCGATCCCGCGGTAGTGTTCCGGCACGTCGGCATCCGGCGCGATGTACAGCCCCGGCTCAACGGTCAGCACCATGCCAGGCTCCAGCACGCGCGAACGTTCCGGACCGTATGCCCCGACGTCATGCACATCCAGCCCCAGCCAGTGGCTCAGGCCGTGCATAAAGTACGGACGATGGGCGTTTTCGGTTATAAGGGTGTCCACATCGCCTTTCAGAATGCCGAGCTTCACCAGCCCGGTAATCATGATGCGCACCACCTCGCCCGTAACCTCCTGGATGGAGGTGCCAGGGCGGAACAGCGTCAGCGCGGTCTCCAGAGACTCAAGCACGATGTCATAGATTTCACGCTGCGCGGTGGTGAATTTACCGTTCACCGGGAAGGTACGGGTGATGTCGCCCGCGTAACCCTGATATTCACAGCCAGCGTCAATCAGCACCAGATCGCCGTCGCGCAGTTCACTTTCGTTTTCGGTGTAGTGCAGAATGCAGCCATTTTCCCCGCCGCCTACGATGGTGTTATAGGACGGGAAGCGCGCGCCGTGACGGTTAAATTCATGGTGAATTTCCCCTTCAAGCTGGTACTCGAACATACCGGGACGGCACTTTTCCATGGCGCGGGTATGCGCCAGGGCGCTGATTTCGCCCGCGCGGCGCATCACGTTCAGCTCTTCTTCAGACTTGAACAGGCGCATCTCATGCACCATCGGTCGCCAGTCCGTCAGGGTGACAGGTGCAGACAAATTCTGACGTGAGCCTTTACGCAGCTTATCCAGCGCGGTGAAAACAATGTCATCCGCATACGCGTATTCGCCCTGCGCGTGATAGAGCACGTCCAGACCGTTCAGCAGTTGGTAGAGCTGCTGGTTGATTTCGCTGTAGGCCAGCGCGCGGTCCACGCCCAGTTTTTCTGGCGCCGCCTCCTGCCCTAAGCGGCGGCCAAACCAGATTTCCGCGGTCAGATCGCGCACGCGGTTAAAAATCACGCTGTGGTTGTGGGTGTCATTGCTTTTAATCAGCACCAGTACCGCTTCCGGCTCGTTAAACCCGGTGAAGTACCAGAAATCACTGCTCTGGCGATAGGGGTATTCGCTGTCGGCGCTGCGCGTCACTTCCGGCGCGGCGAAAATCAGGGCAGCGCTTCCCGGCTGCATTTTTGCCAGCAGCGCCTGACGACGGCGAGAATACTCTTGACTGGAGATAACCATGACACCCTCCTGTGCGTTATTTTTCTTAGTGTAATGTTGGCTTGCGAACTTCCGGCGCGGTCGGCTGCGAGCGCGTAAAGTTGTCGTGGCACAGCAGAGACGCCACGCGCACGTACTCGATAATCTCTTCGAGAGACATCTCCAGCTCTTCCTGGTCTTCGTCTTCATCGTAGCCGAGTTGGGCGATGTTACGCAGATCGTCGATCGCTTCACCCGCTTCGCCGGTCACTTTATCCAGTTTAGGCTGGGTTACGCCCAGGCCAAGAAGATAGTGGTTTACCCAACCCGCGAGCGCATCAGCGCGATCGAAGACGCTGACATCGTCGCCTTCAGGCAGATAAAGCTGAAAAAGAAAGCCATCGTCTTCCAGGGAATCGCTGGTTGCGGCGTGCATTTTACGCAGCGCTTCCGCCAGTTCGTGGCCAAACGCCAGCCCTTCGTTGGTGAGGTCGTGGATCAGCGGCTGCCATGAGCTGTCGCTGTTTCCGCCGCACAGTATGCCGCTGATCAGACCGTGCATTTCGGCAGGGGTCAGACCGACTCCCTGCTGGTTCAGTAACTGGTTTAAATCCTTGTAACCAGGCATTTCGTTCTGTATAGACATACGCATTCGTCATCAAAGGGAGGATATTCATGATATGCTACCACTTTGGACCCTGGTGATACCAGAAAAGGGCTTGTATCTTCACATCAGGGTAGCTATAGTGTCGCCCCTTCGCAGCCCCCGGGGCAGTAAGCGAAGGCAGCGCAGTCAATCAGCAGGAAGGTGGCATGTCTGCACAACCCGTCGATCTCCAGATTTTTGGCCGTTCACTGCGAGTGAATTGTCCGCCTGAACAAAGGGATGCCTTGAATCAGGCTGCGGACGATTTGAATCAGCGGTTGCAAGATCTAAAAGAACGCACTAGAGTCACAAATACTGAGCAGCTGGTTTTCATCGCCGCGTTGAACATCAGCTATGAACTGACTCAGGAAAAAGCGAAGACCCGCGATTACGCGGCAAGCATGGAGCAGCGCATTAAAATGCTCCAGCAGACCATAGAACAGGCATTGCTTGATCAAGGTCGCAGTCCCGAAAGACCGGGACCAAAGTTTGAATAACACTTCTCAGTTGACTATGGTAGAGTAACTGTGAAGACAAAATTTCTCTGAGATGTTCGCAAGCGGGCCAGTCCCCTGAGCCGATATTTCATACCACAAGAATGTGGCGCTCCATGGTTGGTGAGCATGCTCGGTTCGTCCGAGAAGCCTTAAAACTATGACGACACATTCACCTTGAACCAAGGGTTCAAGGGTTACAGCCTGCGGCGGCATCTCGGAGATTCCCTCTCTTTTCTTCTACCGACTACCATGACTCAATTCCCTGAAGTTTCTGCTTCACGCCAGGACATCCGTCAGCTTATTCGCCAGCGTCGTCGCGCCCTAAGCGCCGAGCAACAGGCACAGTTTGCTCAGCAGGCCGCCGCCCGCATGATGGCCTATCCGCCTGTGGTGATGGCAAACACCGTCGCCCTGTTTCTCTCGTTTGATGGTGAGCTGGATACCCAACCGCTTATCGACCAGCTCTGGCGCGCCGGGAAAAAAGTTTACCTGCCGGTTCTGCATCCCTTTAGCCCGGGCAATCTGCTGTTTCTGCACTACCATCCGCACAGCGAGCTGGTGGTGAATCGTCTGAAAATCACCGAACCCAAACTCGACGTGCGCGACGTGCTCCCGCTTTCCGGGCTGGATGTGCTGATTACGCCGCTGGTGGCGTTTGACGAGCAGGGCCAGCGATTGGGCATGGGCGGGGGATTCTATGACAGGACGCTACAAAACTGGCAGCAGTACGGATTGCAGCCGGTGGGGTATGCGCATGATTGCCAGGGCGTGGAGGCATTACCCGTAGAGAAATGGGATGTGCCGTTGCCGGCGGTGGTGACGCCCAGTAAAACCTGGACCTGGTAGAACAAAGCCGGGTGGCGGCTATGCCTTACCCGGCCTACATAAATCCTCGAACATTGCAGGTCGGGTAAGCGTAAGCGCCACCCGACACACAGACCGCACGACAACTGTAGGTCGGGTAAGGCGCAGCCGCCACCCGACGCCACAGACCGCACCATCAGTACAACAGGCGCGCGCGAATCGTCCCCGGAATGGCCTTCATGCTCTGCAATGCTTTCTCGGCGATGTCTTCATCCGCTTCGATATCAATCACCACATAACCCATCTGCGAGTTAGTTTGCAGATACTGCGCGGCAATGTTAACACCCTGCTCGGCAAAGATCTGGTTGATGGCGGTCAGCACGCCAGGACGGTTTTCGTGGATGTGCAGCAGACGACGCCCACCGTGCAGCGGCAGAGACACCTCCGGGAAGTTCACCGCAGAGAGCGTTGAACCGTTGTCGGAATATTTGCTCAGCTTACCCGCCACTTCCAGGCCGATATTCTCCTGAGCTTCCTGAGTAGAACCGCCGATGTGCGGCGTCAGGATCACGTTGTCGAACTCGCACAGCGGAGAGGTGAACGGATCGCTGTTGGTGGCCGGTTCCGTCGGGAATACGTCAATCGCCGCACCCGCCAGATGCTTACGCTTCAGCGCGTCGCACAGTGCAGGAATATCGACCACCGTGCCGCGCGCGGCGTTGATCAGCAGAGAGCCCGGCTTCATCAGCGCCAGCTCTTCCGCCCCCATCATGTTTTTGGTGGACGCATTTTCCGGCACGTGCAGGCTGACCACGTCGCTCATATTCAGCAGATCAGAGAGATGCTGCACCTGCGTCGCGTTACCCAGCGGCAGCTTGCTTTCGATATCGTAGAAAAACACGTGCATGCCGAGGGATTCCGCCAGAATACCGAGCTGCGTACCGATGTGGCCGTAACCGATAATCCCGAGCTTTTTACCACGCGCTTCGAAAGAGCCCGCAGCCAGCTTATTCCACACGCCGCGGTGCGCTTTAGCGTTAGCTTCCGGAATGCCGCGAAGGAGCAGCAGCAGCTCGCCAATCACCAGCTCCGCCACGGAACGGGTGTTAGAGAACGGCGCGTTAAAGACCGGGATACCGCGTTTGGCGGCGGCATTCAGATCAACCTGGTTGGTGCCGATGCAGAAACAGCCAATCGCCACCAGCTTTTCCGCCGCAGCAATAACGTCTTCAGTCAGTTGGGTACGGGATCGCAGGCCAATGAAATGGGCATCACGGATGGACGCTTTCAGCTCTTCAGTGTCCAGCGCGCCTTTGTGAAATTCGATGTTGGTGTAGCCTGCTGCGCGAAGGCTATCGAGCGCTTTCTGGTGCACGCCTTCAACCAACAGGAATTTAATCTTGTCTTTCTCCAGTGATACCTTTGCCATTTACCCGACCCTGTTTTTATCTGAACTGATGTTGTGCTGGATATAAATCCCGTGCAGCCAACATATCAAAAAAAACTATTGCAGCAATATGAACGTTTGCGTCGGCACTCTGAAGAAAAGTCATACAGAGCAAAATGGCAGAGGAAAATGCTGCGGAAAATTACGAACGTGGCAGGATCGGCAAAAGAGGCGGAAAAACGTGACACAAGTCACCGAATTTAGCTTTTCAAAAATTTTTTAGCGGGGGGAGCGCTCCCCCCGTCAGATCATTTTACGATGGTTTTTACACCGTCAGCCGTGCCGATCAGCGCCACGTCCGCGCCACGGTTGGCAAATAACCCTACGGTAACGACGCCTGGAATGCCGTTGATCGCATTTTCCAGCGCAATGGCATCGAGGATCTCAAGGCCGTGAACGTCGAGGATCACGTTGCCGTTGTCGGTCACCACACCCTGACGGTATTCCGGACGACCACCCAGCTTCACCAGTTGACGTGCCACGGCGCTGCGCGCCATCGGGATCACTTCGACCGGCAGCGGGAAATTCCCCAGAATGTCGACCTGCTTGGAGGCGTCCGCGATGCAGATGAACTTATCCGCAACGGAGGCAATGATCTTCTCGCGGGTCAGCGCCGCGCCACCGCCTTTGATCATCTGCATATGGCCGTTGATTTCATCCGCGCCATCAACGTAAATGCCCAGACGGTCCACTTCGTTGAGGTCGAAAACGGTGATGCCGAGGCTTTTCAGCTTTTCCGTGGAAGCATCGGAGCTGGAAACCGCGCCCTCGATCTGCCCCTTCATCGTGCCCAGCGCATCGATAAAGTGCGCCGCCGTCGACCCCGTACCAACACCGACAATGGTACCCGGCTGTACGTACTGGAGAGCGGCCCATCCTACTGCTTTTTTCAGTTCATCCTGCGTCATGATCGTTTTGCCTGTGGTGTGAAAACTCAGGGCGCATTATAGAACACGTCGAATGGATTTCGTCTGCCACGAAGGGAAAATTGTGTCATAGTGCAGATTAAGCAAAATTAAGGAGTCAGCCAGAGCAATGAAACGTCCGGACTACAGAACACTACAGGCACTTGATGCAGTTATTCGTGAACGCGGTTTTGAGCGCGCGGCGCAAAAGCTGTGCATCACCCAGTCCGCCGTATCACAGCGTATCAAACAGCTTGAAAACATGTTCGGGCAGCCGCTGCTGGTGCGTACCGTACCGCCGCGTCCGACGGAGCAAGGACAAAAGCTCCTCGCCCTGCTGCGGCAGGTTGAACTGCTGGAAGATGAGTGGCTGGGCGATGAACAGACCGGCTCCACGCCGCTGCTGCTGTCGCTGGCGGTGAACGCCGACAGTCTGGCAACCTGGCTGCTGCCGGCCCTTGCGCCGGTGCTGGCCGACTCCCCTATCCGCCTGAATCTCCAGGTTGAAGACGAGACCCGCACTCAGGAACGCCTGCGCCGTGGCGAAGTGGTTGGGGCGGTCAGTATTCAGCCTCAGGCGCTGCCAAGCTGTCTGGTGGATCAGCTGGGCGCGCTGGATTACCTGTTTGTCGGTTCAAAAGCCTTTGCCGAGCGTTACTTCCCGAACGGTGTGACCCGCGCCGCGCTGCTGAAAGCGCCTGCCGTCGCTTTCGACCATCTGGACGATATGCATCAGGCCTTCCTGCAACAAAACTTCGATCTGCCGCCGGGCAGCGTGCCGTGTCATATCGTTAACTCGTCCGAAGCCTTCGTACAGCTCGCGCGTCAGGGAACCACCTGCTGCATGATCCCGCATTTGCAGATTGAGAAAGAGTTGAAAAGCGGTGAGCTGATTGATTTAACCCCGGGGCTGTATCAGCGCCGGATGCTGTACTGGCACCGTTTTGCGCCGGAAAGCCGCATGATGCGCAACGTCACTGACGCGCTGCTGGCGTTTGGGCACAAGGTGTTAAGACAGGATTGAAAAACTAGCCGGGTGGCGGCTTCGCCTTACCCGGCCTACGGGTTACTGAGCGGGCTTTTCAGTCGGCTCCAGCTGGAACACCACATCAACCTGATCGTCGAACTGAATGGTTGGCTGCTCGTAGGTTTCCTGAGCAGAAACCGGCGCGGCGTCCGCCTTCATCATCCGAACCATCGGGCTTGGCTGGTAGTTTGAAACGTGGTAGCGCACGCTGTAAACCGGACCGAGCTTGGTCTTGAAGCCGGATGCCAGCTGCTGCGCCTGATGAATGGCATCATCAATCGCCGCTTTACGCGCTTCGTCTTTATATTTCTCCGGTTGCGCAACGCCCAGCGAGACGGAACGAATTTCGTTCAGCCCAGCCTTCAGCGCACCATCCAGCAATCCGTTGAGCTTATCTAGCTGGCGTACAGTCACTTCCACAGTACGCACGGCGCGATAGCCTTTCAGGATGCTTTTGCCGTTCTGGTAGTCGTAATCCGGTTGGGTACGCAGGTTCGCAGAGCTGATGTCTTTTTTCGCGACACCGTTCTGTTCCAGGAAAGAGAGGTATTGCGCAACACGATCGTCTGCCTGTTTCTTGGCGGAAGCAGCATCTTTCGCCGCCACGTTCACTTCAATTGCCAGGGTTGCAACATCCGGTACCGCATCCACGCTTGCCGTGCCTGAAGTGACAATGTGCGGGCCGTTTGGCAGTTCATTCGCCTGCACCGACACCGCACCTAAACTTACTAATGCCGCCAGGGCCATCACCTTAAACTTCACTGTCATTCCTCCATGTTGCGAAGAGTGCCCCATCAACAGGGCTCATGCCAGCAAGCTTAGCGGGTCTTGTTCAGATGTCCATAAGACAACGCTTAGTTGAACAATCCCTGTACGTGATGAATGCCCTCTTTCGCCAGCTGGAAGGCAATAAACCACATCACCAGCCCCACCAGGGTATTGATAATGCGCTGCGCTTTAGCGGTGCGCAGACGTGGCGCCAGCCATGCCGCCAGGATCGCAAGACCAAAGAACCAGAGGAAGGAGGCGCTGACCGTACCGAGCGCAAACCAGCGCTTGGGCTCAACGTCCAGCTGTCCACCCAGGCTGCCGAGCACCACAAAGGTATCAAGGTAGACGTGCGGGTTAAGCCACGTCACGGCGAGCATGGTGACGATAATCTTCCAGCGCCCCTGCTTCATCACTTCGGCGCTCGCCAGCTCAAGATTGCTGCTCATGGCCGTTTTCAGGGCGCCAAACCCGTACCACAGCAGAAACGCTACGCCGCCCCAGGTAACCAGCGCCAGCAGCCACGGCGACTGCATCAGCAAGGCGCTGCCGCCAAAAATCCCGGCGCAAATCAGTAGCAAATCGCTCACCGCGCACAGCAGGGCAATCATCAGATGATACTGGCGGCGAATGCCCTGGTTCATCACAAACGCATTTTGTGGACCAAGGGGAAGGATCATGGCCGCGCCTAACGCAAGCCCCTGAAAATAATAAGATAACATGACGTAATTCTCGCAGAGTTGTCCTGGAGGCAGACTATACTGCGGGAACGACATTAGAGGAAATTGATAATATTAATTGGGGATTAGCCGGGCTAATAAAAGAAAAGCCCGGTGTCGCTGACGCTTACCGGGCCTACGAGAGACGTTACTCTGCTTCTTTGATTTTTTTGACGTTTACGTCCATCTGCGGGTACGGGAAGCTGATGCCGTTGGCATCGAAATCACGCTTAATGCGCTCCAGCACGTCCCAGTAAACGTTTTGCAGATCGCCGCTTTTACTCCAGATGCGCACCACAAAATTAATGGATGACGCGCCCAACTCGTTCAGGCGAACGGTCATTTCGCGATCTTTAAGAATGCGATCATCTGATTCGATGATATCGGTAATCAGCTTTTTCACCAGCTCAGTATCTGAATCATAGCCAACCCCGATAATGAGTTCATTACGGCGAACCGGCTCACGAGAGAAGTTAGTAATGTTGCCATCAATAACTTTCTTGTTTGGCACAATGACGATTTTGCCGTCTGCCGAACGCAGCGTGGTAGAAAAAATCTGCACGTTCAGCACGGTGCCCGCAGTGCCACCGAGATCAACATACTCTCCGGCACGGAAAGGACGGAACGTCACTAACAGTACGCCAGCTGCAAGGTTAGCCAGCGAGCCCTGAAGAGCGAGACCTACGGCCAGACCAGCGGCACCAAGTACAGCAATGACCGAAGCGGTCTGTACACCGACCCGCCCCATTGCCGCAATGAGGGTAAACGCAATAATCCCGTAACGCACCAGCGCAGATAGGAAATCAGCAACGGTTGCATCGATATGACGGGATAGCATTACGCGATTAACGCCCCGGGAAACCGTGCGGGCAACGATCATCCCCACAATAATAATGGCGATTGCCGCCGCAATATTCACAGCGTAACTAATCAGGAGCGCCTGGTTGCGCACCAGCCAGGAGCCAGCGTTATTGATGCTATCTACAACACCGAGATCTTCCATTTATCTTTCCTTATGCTCATAAAAACCACAAAATCTATCCCACACGGAGACAGGCAGGTCAGTAAAGGGTAAACAAAAAGCCATGATATTGCCAAACAGATCACAAAAACAGAGGCATCAGGCTATTGAAAAGGCATAAAAAAAGGCCCGCATATGCGGACCTTCTTGACGCTATGAACAGCTCAAATTACAGAACGTCAACCGCGTTCAGTTCTTTGAATGCCTGCTCCAGACGAGTAATCATAGAAGTCTGGGCAGCGCGCAGCCATACGCGTGGATCGTAGTATTTCTTGTTCGGCTGGTCTTCGCCTTTCGGGTTGCCCAGCTGACCTTGCAGGTAAGCTTCGTTGGTTTTGTAGTATTGCAGGATACCGTCCCAGGTTGCCCATTGGGTGTCGGTATCGATGTTCATTTTCACTACGCCATAGCTTACGGAGTCTTTGATTTCCTGAGCAGAAGAACCGGAACCGCCGTGGAAGACGAAGTTCAGGCTGTTGTGCGGCAGGTTGTGTTTCTTAGACACGTATTCCTGAGAATCACGCAGGATGGTCGGAGTCAGAACCACGTTACCTGGTTTGTATACGCCGTGTACGTTACCGAAGGACGCTGCGATGGTGAAGCGTGGGCTGATTTTGCTCAGCTCGGTGTAAGCGTAATCAACGTCTTCTGGCTGAGTGTACAGAGCAGAAGCGTCCATGTGGCTGTTGTCCACACCGTCTTCTTCACCGCCGGTGCAACCCAGTTCGATTTCCAGGGTCATGCCCATTTTGGACATACGCGCCAGGTACTTAGAGCAGATCTCGATGTTTTCTTCCAGAGACTCTTCGGACAGGTCGATCATGTGAGAAGAGAACAGTGGCTTACCGGTTGCTGCGAAGTGTTTTTCACCTGCGTCCAGCAGACCGTCGATCCATGGCAGCAGTTTTTTCGCGCAGTGGTCAGTGTGCAGGATAACCGGAACACCGTAGTGCTCAGCCATCTGGTGAACGTGATGTGCGCCAGAGATAGCACCCAGGATAGCAGCGCCCTGAGGAACGTCAGTTTTCACGCCTTTACCTGCGATGAACGCAGCGCCGCCGTTAGAGAACTGAACGATAACCGGTGCTTTAACTTTTGCAGCGGTTTCCAGTACGGCGTTGATGGAGTCGGTACCTACGCAGTTAACTGCTGGCAGTGCGAAGTTGTTTTCTTTAGCTACCTGGAACACTTTCTGTACGTCATCACCAGTGATAACGCCAGGTTTTACGAAATCAAAAATTTTAGACATGTTGCTTAGTCCTGTATCTTCGGCCGTTAGAAAAGGTGCGAGCTCTGATAAGCGCGCTGAAAATTGGGCAGGTTTCCCTGCCCCTGAATGGCTTACTTCTTAGCGCGCTCTTCGAGCATTGCTACTGCTGGCAGGACTTTACCTTCCACGAATTCGAGGAATGCGCCGCCACCAGTGGAGATGTAGGAGATATTGTCAGCGATACCGAACAGATCGATAGCTGCCAGGGTGTCACCACCGCCTGCGATAGAGAACGCTTCGCTGTCTGCGATAGCGTTAGCCACGATCTCAGTCCCTTTGCGGAAGTTCGGGAATTCGAACACGCCGACAGGACCGTTCCACAGGATAGTTTTTGCGTTTTTCAGGATTTCAGCCAGTTTCTGTGCAGAAACGTCGCCCAGGTCCAGAATCTGCTCTTCATCTTTGATGTCGTTAACAGATTTCAGGGTTGCGGTAGCGGTTTCGGAGAACTCGGTAGCTACACGAACGTCAGTTGGAACCGGGATATCACAGGTGCTCAGCAGACGTTTGGCTTCGTCAACCAGATCCGCTTCGTACAGGGATTTACCCACGTTGTGGCCTTGCGCAGCAACGAAGGTATTCGCGATACCACCACCAACGATCAGCTGGTCAGCGATTTTGGACAGGGAATCCAGTACGGTCAGTTTGGTAGACACTTTAGAACCACCAACGATAGCGACCATTGGACGAGCAGGTTCTTTCAGAGCTTTACCCAGCGCTTCCAGTTCGTCAGCCAGCAGCGGACCTGCACAGGCGACGTCTGCGAATTTACCGATACCGTGGGTAGATGCCTGCGCACGGTGAGCCGTACCGAATGCATCCATCACGAATACGTCGCACAGCGCAGCGTATTTTTTGGACAGGGTTTCGTCGTCTTTCTTTTCGCCTTTGTTGAAGCGAACGTTTTCCAGAACAACCAGCTCACCTTCGGCAACTTCCACGCCGTCCAGGTAATCTTTCACCAGGCGAACCGGGCTGGACAGTTTGTCTTTCAGGTAATTAACAACCGGCAGCAGAGAGAACTCTTCGTTGTACTCGCCTTCAGTTGGACGGCCCAGGTGGGAGGTGACCATCACTTTAGCGCCCTGCTTCAGAGCCAGTTCAATGGTTGGCAGAGATGCACGGATACGCGCGTCGCTGGTCACTTTGCCATCTTTAACCGGTACGTTCAGATCGGCACGGATGAAAACGCGTTTACCTGCCAGATCCAGATCGGTCATCTTAATTACAGACATGGTGAATCCTCTCGTTGATTCTTAAAGTTTTGCAAGCGCAAGGTGCGCTCTACCTGAAACCTTTTGCGGCCATGGCTAACGTGGTGTCGAGCATTCGGTTAGCAAAGCCCCATTCGTTATCACACCAGACCAGCGTCTTGATAAGGTGCGCACCACTGACTCGCGTCTGCGTGCCATCCACGATGGCGCTGTGCGGGTCGTGGTTAAAATCTACTGAGACCAACGGTAATTCCGTATAGTCAACTATACCATGAAATGCTCCCTGTGCCGCTTTTTGCAGCAACAGGTTGACTTCACAGGCTTTTACCGGTTTTTTCACCGTCACGCTAAGATCGATTGCGGTGACGTTTATCGTCGGCACGCGCACGGCAATCGCTTCGAAACGGTCGTTAAACTGCGGGAAAATACGGGTGATCCCGGCAGCCAGTTTCGTATCCACCGGAATGATGGACTGGCTCGCCGCGCGAGTGCGCCGTAAATCCGGATGGTAGGCGTCGATGACCTGCTGATCGTGCATGGCGGAGTGAATCGTGGTCACGGTGCCGGATTCAATGCCATACGCATCGTCTAACAGTTTAATGACCGGAATAATGCAGTTGGTGGTGCAGGAGGCGTTGGAGACAATGCGGTGTTCAGCTTGCAGCTCGTGCTGGTTGACGCCAAACACGACGGTGGCGTCGAGGTCGTTACTGCCGGGATGGGAGAACAGCACTTTTTTCGCGCCAGCATTCAGATGCGCTTCGCCATGTTCACGGTTACCGTACACGCCGGTACAGTCCAGCACCACATCCACACCCAGTTCGCGCCAGGGCAGCCCTTCAATACTGTTCTCATGCAGCACGCGGATGGCATCGTCACCGACGAACAGCTGTTCCCTTTCCTGGCGAACGTCCCAGGCAAAGCGACCGTGGCTGGTATCATATTTCAACAAATGCGCCATGCCCGCAGCATCCGCCAGTTCATTGATTGCCACCACGGTGATTTCCGCACGACGCCCGGATTCATATAAAGCACGAACCACGTTGCGTCCGATGCGACCGAAGCCATTAATCGCTACGCGTACGGTCATAGATCTCCTGCAAAGCTATCCCTGAGTTTGAGGTGGCTGAAAGAGTAATCCAGCGACGCCCGAAGGGGAATCCTTGCTGTCACAAACTGCGATTGATTGGTCAATTGTCGAACATTTAATCGACTGAAACGCTTCAGCAAGAATAAGCGAATCGGGGAATAAAAGGAATCTCTGTCCAGATGAATAAGCGAGCTATATGACTTGCATCACATTTTCGGTGGAATAATTTACAGAGCAGTTACATGTCTGAGGAATCGTGCATACAAAAAAGCCGGGTGGCGCTAACGCTTACCCGGCCTACATTTTATGCCATTTGTAGGCCCGGTAAGCGTTAGCGCCACCGGGCAAAACGGCAATTACAGCAGTTCTTTCGCCTTAGCGACAACGTTCTCAACGGTGAAGCCGAACTCTTCAAACAGCTGTTCAGCTGGCGCAGACTCACCAAACGTGGTCATACCGACGATAGCGCCGTTCAGACCTACGTATTTGAACCAGTAGTCAGCGATACCCGCTTCCACTGCCACGCGAGCGGAGACCGCTTTAGGCAGTACGGATTCGCGGTACGCGGCATCCTGCTTGTCGAACGCATCGGTAGACGGCATGGAGACCACACGCGCTTTCACGCCTTCGGCAGTCAGTTTTTCCCATGCGGCAACGGCCAGTTCAACTTCAGAACCGGTCGCGATGAAGATCAGCTCAGGCTGGCCTGCGCAATCTTTCAGCACGTAACCACCGCGCGCGATGTTTGCCAGCTGCTCTGGGGTACGCTCCTGCTGCGCCAGGTTCTGACGGGAGAGGATCAGTGCGGTCGGGCCATCATGACGCTCAACGCCGTATTTCCACGCCACCGCAGATTCAACCTGGTCACATGGACGCCATGTGCTCATGTTCGGGGTCACGCGCAGAGAAGCCACCTGCTCTACTGGCTGGTGGGTAGGACCGTCTTCGCCCAGACCGATGGAGTCGTGGGTGTAGACCATCACCTGACGCTGTTTCATCAGCGCAGCCATACGCACGGCGTTACGTGCATATTCCACAAACATCAGGAAGGTAGAGGTGTATGGCAGGAAGCCACCGTGCAGAGCGATACCGTTGGCAATCGCGGTCATCCCGAATTCACGTACACCGTAATGGATGTAGTTACCGGCAGTATCTTCGTTGATTGGCTTAGATCCGGACCACAGGGTCAGGTTTGATGGCGCCAGGTCAGCGGAGCCGCCGAGGAATTCTGGAAGCAGAGGGCCAAACGCTTCGATCGCATTCTGAGATGCTTTACGGCTGGCGATCTTGGCTGGGTTCGCCTGCAACTTCGCGATGAATTCGTTCGCTTTCGCGTCGAAGTCAGACGGCATGTCGCCTTTCATACGACGGGTGAATTCAGCCGCTTCCTGAGGGAAGGCTTTCGCGTATGCCGCGAACTTCTCGTTCCAGGCCGCTTCTTTCGCCTGGCCCACTTCTTTCGCATCCCACTGAGCGTAGATTTCAGACGGGATTTCGAAGGCAGGGTGTTTCCAGCCAAGTGCTTCACGGGTCAGTGCAATTTCCGCGTCGCCCAGCGGTGCGCCGTGGGAGTCATGAGTGCCCGCTTTGTTCGGAGAACCGAAGCCGATGATGGTTTTGCACATCAGCAGGGACGGTTTGTCGGTCACGGCGCGCGCTTCTTCTACGGCACGTTTAATCGAGTCAGCATCGTGGCCATCAACGCCGCGCACAACGTGCCAGCCGTAGGCTTCGAAACGTGCGGCGGTGTCGTCAGTGAACCAGCCTTCAACATGACCGTCGATGGAGATGCCGTTGTCGTCGTAGAACGCAACCAGTTTACCCAGCTTCAGGGTGCCTGCCAGGGAGCACACTTCGTGAGAAATGCCCTCCATCATGCAGCCGTCGCCCAGGAAGGCGTAGGTGAAGTGGTCAACGATGTCGTGGCCAGGACGGTTAAACTGCGCCGCCAGGGTCTTCTCTGCAATCGCCATCCCTACGGCGTTAGCGATGCCCTGACCCAGCGGACCGGTAGTGGTTTCAACGCCAGCGGTGTAGCCCACTTCCGGGTGACCTGGAGTTTTGGAGTGCAGCTGACGGAAGTTTTTCAGCTCTTCGATTGGCAGATCGTAGCCAGTGAGGTGCAGCAGGCTGTAGATCAGCATAGAGCCGTGGCCGTTAGACAGCACGAAACGGTCGCGGTCTGCCCATGCCGGGTTCTGCGGGTTGTGGTTAAGGAAATCACGCCACAGGACTTCGGCGATGTCAGCCATGCCCATAGGGGCGCCCGGGTGGCCGGATTTGGCTTTCTGTACTGCGTCCATGCTCAGCGCACGAATAGCATTAGCAAGCTCTTTACGTGAGGACATTTTAACTCCAGATCGGACTGTTAAAGGCCATGCCCTTGACGACAGCGCGTTTTGGGCTACGCCGGAAAAAAGTGCCAACAATGTAACCCAAGCCGCAGGGCATGTACATGGACCATTCTTTTGCAGCTTAAGAAATCTCTGGATCATGCTCGCATGTTGCGCAATCTGCTCGCCCGCCTCTGTCGATATTCCTTATACTTAGCCCGACACCGGCTTCGTTGACGGTGCATTTTTCGGAATTAATTCAGATTAACGAGTACGGAAGCAACATCATGAAAATGCGTGCAATCGGGCTGGCTGTGGGAACAACGCTCCTGCTAAGCGGCTGTCAGAATATGGATTCTAACGGCCTGATGACCTCAGGCGCAGAAGCTTTTCAGGCCTACTCATTGAGCGATGCGCAGGTGAAAGCGCTGAGCGACGAGGCCTGTAAGGATATGGATGGAAAAGCTACGCTTGCCCCGGCAAACAGCACCTACACGCAGCGTCTGAACAAGATTGCTTCCGCGCTGGGCGACAACATTAACGGTCAGCCGGTGAACTACAAGGTGTATATGGCGAAAGACGTCAACGCCTTTGCGATGGCGAACGGCTGTATCCGCGTTTACAGCGGCCTGATGGACATGATGACCGACAACGAAGTGGAAGCGGTGATCGGCCATGAAATGGGTCACGTTGCACTGGGTCACGTGAAGAAAGGGATGCAGGTTGCGCTGGGCACCAATGCCGTGCGCGCAGCGGCGGCCTCTGCGGGCGGCATCGTCGGCAGCCTGTCCCAGTCGCAGCTGGGCGACGTGGGCGAAAAACTGGTGAACTCGCAGTTCTCCCAGCGTCAGGAGTCGGAAGCGGATGACTACTCTTACGATCTGTTGCGCAAACGCGGCATCAATCCATCGGGTTTAGCTACCAGCTTCGAAAAACTGGCGAAACTGGAGGAGGGCCGTCAAAGCTCCATGTTTGACGATCACCCGGCTTCGGAAGAGCGTGCGCAGCATATTCGCGACCGTATGGCGGCAGACGGAATTAAATAATTTCAGAAGGAGGCAGTTTTGCCTCCTTTTTATTTCGCATGAATTGTTAACTTAAAAGCACGTATCGATAACACCCCTGAAAGGCCCGCCAAATCTGCCCTGTCACACTGAAATGTCTGGTCACATAATTATTGCAAAGGTAACTTTTTCCGGTAATTATCTTTTCCGCAGTTATTCAAATTAATATATCCAGACAGAGACGTTCCCTCCGTGAAAAAAGAATTATCATTAATTGCTTTAAGTTTATTTGCCGCATTACCTGCCGCCGCAAGCCAGCAATCCGACAGCAAGGGTTTTATTGACGACAGCCATCTGGATCTGTTTTTACGCAATGCGTATATCAGCCGCGACTACCATCAGGGCCAGCAGGACAAAGCCGAATGGGGTCAGGGGATCATCGCCACGTTTGCATCCGGCTATACCGAAGGGCTGGTGGGCTTCGGCGTGGACGGTATCGCGCAGTATGGCGTGCGTCTGGACGGTGGCCGCGGCAAGAGCGGCGCGGGCGGCATCGACTTCTTTAAGCAGGAAGACGACGGCCGGGCAAAATCCGATCTGGCAAAGTTTGGCGCGACGGCCAAAATGCGCATCTCCAATACCGTGCTGAGCTACGGGAACCAGCGTCCTGAACTGCCAATCATTACATCCGACAGCTCCCGCCTGCTGTTTGAAAGCTACACCGGCACCCTGCTGACCTCGAAAGAGATCGACGGTCTGGAAGTCAACGCCGGTTACTTCACCGACGAGCAGCGTAAAAGCGATGACCGCCACGACAGCGGACTGAAGAGCCTCTCCTTCGGCGGTGCGAGCTATCAGTTTAACGACCAGTTCAGCGGCGCGCTGTACGCCTCTCATAACGAAGAGGTGATGAACAAGCAGTACCTGGGCATGAACTTCAAACAGCCGTTCAGTACCGGGCAGCAGCTGGTGCTCGACTTCAACGGCTATAACTCCCGTCTCGACCAGCATTACGCGGACAGCCTCAACACGGGCCGCAGCAACACCATCTGGAGCCTGGCAGCGAGCTATATCTGGGACATTCACACGTTCAAAGTGGCGTACCAGCAGAGCAGCGGCAGTACCGGCTACAACTACGGCGGCTATCGCGACAAAGGCGGCGTGGGTGACGGCGGTAACACCATCTGGCTGGCGAACTCCTACTGGTCTGATTTCAACGGCGAAGATGAACGTTCCTGGCAGGCATCCTACGGTCTGGACTTTGGCGGCCTTGGTTTACCGGGCCTGAGCTGGACCACCGCCTACGTGCGCGGCGATAACATCAAAACCTCTGAAACCAGCAATGGCAAAGAGCACGAGTGGTTTAACCAGATCCAGTACCAGGTGCAGGATGGCCCGGCGAAAGATCTGAAGCTGAAGCTGCGCTACTCCGTACTGCGCGTCTCCAGCAACGCCAGCGAGTACAACGTGGGCGGGGACGAGATCCGCGCTTACGTGGAATACCCGTTTAACGTGTTCTGATTTACCCCCTCACCCTAACCCTCTCCCAAAGGGAGAGGGAACGCTGTCACCCTCTCCCTTTGGGAGAGGGCTGGGGTGAGGGCTTCAGACCGCACTGCACTGCTAGTAAAGCGTCTTCTGCGGCGGCCCCGCAAACTTAAGGGCGCCAATCTGCCCCATCCGCACTTCCACTACCGACGGCCCCGGCATCGCCAGCGCCTCCGTCATCACCGCATCAAAATCCTCTGCCCGCTCAACGCTCCACGCCTGAAGGCCAATCGCCTGCGCCAGCAGGGTAAAGTCCGGCGTATGCAGCGCGTTATAATACTGACGCCCGCCGAAATACTTATCCTGAATACCGCGCATCACCCCGTAGCCGCCGTCGTTCATGACCAGCAGCGTCACGTTAGCTTTCTCCTGCGCCAGCGTCGCCAGCTCGCCTAAATTGAGGCTCAGGCCGCCGTCGCCCACCAGCCCCACCACCTTGCGCTGCGGGTTGGCAATCGCGGTGCCGATGGCCATCGGCAGCCCCATACCAATCGCCCCGGCGAGGGAGTGAATGTTCATCATCGGACCGTTAGCCCTGAACAGGCGGCTACCCCACAGGCTGCCGGACACGGTGATATCGCGCACCAGCAGGCCGTCTGTCGGCAGGGCTTTTGCTATGGCGTCGTTAAGCTTCGCATAGGCGCCGCACTGCTCGCGCAGCCCCTGTTCAGCTTGCCCGACCGCCTGCTGCACCTGCATATCCCACTGGGGACTGCCCCACTCGCGGCCCTGTACTTTTGCAGCCAGCGCGCCAAGCACCGCTGAACAATCGGCTATCAACGTGCTATCCATCAGGTAGTTACGGCTCGCTGCCGCCGGGTCGATATCGATCTGCACCCGCGGGGAAGGCAGCTCAAGCGTCCAGGAACGGGTTTCGTTGCTGCGCAGGCGAGAACCGGCCACCAGCGTAAAATCGCACTGCGCGATCAGCGCCTCCACCGACGGCGAGTTGTGAAACGCCCGCAGGCTGGCGCGGTGGCTGTCAGGCAGCACGCCGCGCGCATGGGTGCTGGAAATCACGGTGATGCCCGCATCCGCCAGCGTTTTAACCGCGTCTGCGCTGCCCAGCGCCCCGCCCCCCAGCCACAGCAGCGGCTGTTTCGCCTGTTGGAGCTGCGCCCACAGCGCGTCAACCATTCCGGTATCCACGGCTGGAACCGATGCCGGTTTAACCGGTTTAGTCACCAGCGACAGCGGAATTTTGGCGCCCTGAATATCAATCGGGATTTCCACCGAGACCGGTCCGCACGGCGGGGTCTGCGCGTCCTGGATAGCTTTATGCAGAATCGCTATCGCCTGATTCGCATTGCTGATGCGGTACGCCCGTTTTGAGCTGGCCTTCAGGAAGGTCAGCTGGTCACGGGTTTCATGGATAAACCCGGTGTCGGCGTCCAGCCAGGCTTTCTCAACCTGCCCGGTTAAATGCAGCAGCGGCGTGCAGGCATTCATGGCTTCCACCAGCGCGCCTACCGCATTACCCGCCCCCGCGCCGGTGCTGGTCAGCGCCACGCCGAGGCCGGAAAAGCGCCCGTGGGCATCGGCCATGGTGACGGAACCGGCTTCACCGCGCGCGGGCACAAAGCGGATATTGCCCCGCTGCCCAACCGCATCCGCGATCGGCAGGTTGTGAATAGAGATGACGCCGTAGATGGCCTCAACCTGATACTGCTCCAGCGTTCTGGCGATGGCGTCGCCGACGGTTATCATTTCACTCATTGCTCACCCTTTCTCAGTCGCACCAGTGGTTGACGCTGTTACCCGTCGCCAGATAAATGCTCTTTTGTTGCATCCAGGCCTTCAGCCCCTGGATACCCTTCTCGCGGCCCAGACCGCTCTCTTTAAAGCCCCCGAACGGGGTCGAAATCGCAAAAACCTTGTAGGTGTTGATCCACACCGTGCCAGCCTCCAGCTGCTCGCTGAGACGCAGGGCGCGCCCGGTATCGCGCGTCCAGATCCCCGCCGCCAGGCCGTAAACCGAGTCGTTCGCCTCGCGGATAAGCGTGGCTTCATCGCCAAACGGCATCGCCACCAGCACCGGGCCGAAGATCTCTTCCTGACAGGCGCGGGCGCTGTTGCTCAGCCCTTCGATAATCGTGGGCAGGAAAAAGCTGCCGTTTGCCAGAGCGGGATCGGCGGGTATCTCACCGCCGCACAGCACGCGGCCCCCTTCGCGCTTCGCCAGTTCGACGTACTCGATCACGCTCTGGCGATGTTTTTCGCCGATCAGCGGTCCGACATGCACGCCGTCGGTAAACGGGTGTCCGACGCGCAGCCCGCGAGTTAATTCCAGCAGCCTCGCCATCAGCGGGGAGTAAATGCTCTCGTGGATAAACAGCCGCGACCCGGCGATACACGCCTGCCCCGCCGAGCTGAAAATGCCATAGCAGATCCCGCGCGCGGCCTGTTCGATATCAGCATCCTCCAGCACAATGGTCGGCGATTTGCCGCCCAGCTCCAGCGAGGCCGGGATCAGTTTTTCCGCCGCCACGTGCGCCAGATGACGGCCCGTGGTGGTACCGCCGGTAAAGGAAATTTTGCGCACGCGAGGATGACGCGCCAGCGCATCGCCAATCACCGAGCCTTTGCCCGGCAGCACGCTCAGCAGCCCGGCGGGCAGCCCGGCCTGTTCAAAAATCCGCGCCAGCTCCAGCGCCATCAGCGGCGTGGCTTCGGCGGGCTTGAGGATCACCGCGTTCCCGGCGGCAATCGCCGGTGCGACCTTCTGCATTTCGCTGGCAATCGGCGAGTTCCACGGCGTGATGGCCGCCACCACGCCGAGCGGCTCATAGCGGCTCAGCGTCAGCAGATCCGGCTGGCGCGGCGTGGGCAGTTCCCCTTCCAGCAGCTCGCAGGCGGCGGCAAAGTAGCGCGCCGTTCCCGCCGCGCTCATCACCAGCCCGCGCGCTTCCGCCAGCGGCTTGCCGTTATCACGGCTCTGCATCTGCGCCAGCGCGTCGACGCGGGATTCAATGAGATCGGCAACCTTATACAGGATCTTCGCGCGCATATGCGGCAGGCTGTTACGCCAGGCGGGATCGCGCCAGGCGCGCTCTCCGGCGTCTACCGCCTCCTCCAGGTCATCCAGACTGGCGGCGTTCAGCGTGGCGTTGATAGACCCGTCTGCCGGGAAGTGGCTCTGCATCGGGTTGCCGCCGCCGTGTCGCCACTGGCCGCCGATAAAAATCTTCAGATCGTCCATCGTCTCTCCTCAGCTCAGGGCCAGCTCGCGGCAGGCGCGCACCGCGCTCAGTGCCGCCAGGGTGGAGGTTTTAGGATTAGAAGCCAGCGGCAGTCCGCTCAGCTCCAGATGAAACTCGCCGAACAATCCTTCCACGTGGAGCGTGTGGGTATTGCGTTTCGTTGCCGGGTCAACCATCAGCTGCACGCGGGTGTCGTCCATCCCGACGCCGCCGAGCGCCACGGTCGCCGCCACGTTGGCGTTCGCCGGGAACAGCCGCGCCGCCTCGCGGGCGCTGCCTTCAAAAAAGACCTTTTCCTCTGTCACCGCATTCAGATCGATAAGCTGCTCGGCATAGCTGCCGCGCCAGCTGGCCGGGCTTTTGCGCGACTGATAGGTAACGCGCTCAAGGCCGCCCTCTTTCGCCGCCGCCAGCCCGTCGATACCGGCCACCGCACCGGAAAGCAGGGTGAGTTTTCCGCCCGCAGCGAGCAGACGCTGCTCCAGCGCGCTGTCCGCCAGCGCGCCGGTGGAAATGACGGCCAGATGCCAGCCGCGACGCAGGATCTCTTCCCCGTACTGGGCCACCGCCTGCTGGCTGGCGCATTCCAGCACCAGATCCGGCGTTTGTGCGCACGCCATCGGCGACGTCAGCGCCTCAACCGCATAGCCAAACTGGTCGTGAATGGCGGCATGGTGAGACGCGCGCGCCACGATCCAGCCGATAGCCACGCCGGCGGGCAGGCGCTCAATCACCGCCTGCGCCATGGCGCCAAAACCAATCAACATTACCTTTTTCATGATGTGTCCTTACAGATGGCGGCAGAAGCCGCCGGAAACGTCCAGCGCCGCGCCGGTGGTAAACGAGGCCAGCGGCGAAGCGAGGAACAGCAGCGCCTGCGCGGGCTCCTGCGGCTTGCCGAGGCGCGCCATCGGAATGCCGCGCTTGCGCGCGATATCCGCCGTCCACTCCGGCCAGCTCTGGCTTTTGTCCGCCCGGTTTTCAAAGCGGCGCTGCCACTGGCCGGATTCCACCATGCCGAGCAGAATGGAATTGACGCGAATACCTTTGCCCACCAGCTCTTTCGACAGCGTCAGCGTCATGTTCAGCAGCGCGGCACGAGCGGCAGAGGTGGCGATCATGTGCTCCTCCGGCTGTAGCGCCAGCAGGGAGTTCACGCAGGTAACAGAGGCAATGTCGGACTGCTCCAGCAGAGGCTGAAACGCCTGCACCGGGTTAATCACCCCGAACAGTTTGAGTTCGGCTTCGTGCAGCCACGCCTCGCGCGGGGTGTCATGGAAGTGCGCCACGTAGCCCTGCCCGGCGTTGTTGATCAGCATATCCGCCGCGCTAAAACGCGCCTGTACCGCATCCGCAAAGGCCTGAACTTCGTCGGCGTTCAGCACGTCGCAGCGGTAAGCAAAAATCTCCCCGTGAGGAAATTCGTTTTGCAGCGTCGCATGGGCGCTGGCGAGCCGGTCCGGGTCACGGCCGCAGAAGGCGACTTTCGCCCCTTCACCCAGCAGCAGGCGCAGCGTTTCAAAGCCAATGCCGGAAGAACCGCCGGTAACGACCGCTACGCGCCCGTCAATTTGTGCATTCATCGCGCACCTCTTCGTTAATGCGTAAAAGCTGTTGGTTGAAAAACGCGTCGTTATCGAGATAGCTGGCGTGCCCGGCCTGCGGAATGGCGATAAACGGCATGCCGTAGCGCAGCGCCAGACCCTGAACCAGTTCCGGCTGGGTGATGGCATCCTGCTCGCCGCACCAGACTTCAAACGTGCCGGAGTAGCGTTTAAGCCAGCCGTGGATATCGTCATGCGCCAGCATCCACGCGGCGGCAAGGTAGCCTTCCGGGCGCAGCGCCCGCATGCCCGCCGCGACGGTGGCGATATCTTCCGCGCGCGCGCCGGGGCGCAGCAGCTTCGCGGCGCGGGTCTGGGCGAGGATGTCGCCCCCCAGCGCCATCTGCTGCTCGCGGTTGCGCCAGACCTGCTCCCGCTGCTCCGGCGCGGCATTGCCGTACCCCTGCGCGGCGTCGGCCAGCACCAGATGAATGACGCGATCCGGGAACTTTGCCGCAAAGGCGCTGGCCACCAGCGCCCCCAGGGAATGGCCGATCAGCACTGCCTGCCAGACACCGGCGCGATCCAGCATCGCCGCCAGCGCGTCGGCGTAATCCCCCGCGTCTGCCCGCGCTACGGCCAGCATCGGGCTTTCGCCGTAACCGGGCATGTCCCACGCCAGCACGCGAAAACCGTTCAGCGCCATTTGCTTGTGCCAGGAAGCGGCGCCGGAGCTGATCCCGTGCAGCAGCATCAGCGGAATACCGCTTCCCTGTTCACGAAAACCCGTCATCATGCCCCCTTAGTTCCGCTTCACTTTGGAAAGCGGATGGTCGGACGGATAGGTCGGGATTTCCGGCTTGTTGGTCCCCAGCATGACGCACATCAGCGCTTCTTCTTCGCCGTGGTTAAACAGGCCGCGATAGATGCCCGGCGGAACGGAGATCAGGTCACGCTCACGCAGCACGGTTTCTGTGTAGTTGTCGCCGTCCTGGATCATCAGCGTGATCTGCCCCTTGAGCATGAAGAACACCTCTTCCACGTCGTCGTGCAGGTGCAGCGGTCCTTCGCACTTCGACGGCAGCACCATGGTGGAGAAGGTAAAATGGTCCGCCTGCACGGTGTTGGTGTCGTTCGCGACGCCCGTTGCGCCGGTGCCGATGTAGCGCATCTGCGCCCGGCGGTATTTCGGGTCAAAATCGGCCTGGAACTTCAGCGCGTTCCAGTCGTATTTACGGCCTTCGAAGCGCGCGATGCGCGACTCGACCCACTCTTCCATCGTCAGATGGTCAGGTTTGATGCCTGTTGTGTTGGTTACGGTTGAATCAGTCATGACACTCTCCTCAGTAACGTCTCAGCAGCGGCAGTAACAGGACGCAGCCCACCGCCGCCATCACCGCCAGAAAAATCAGCCCGGAATCCATGCTGTGGGTGAAGGCGATAAGCGCGCCCATCACCGCCGGCGACAGCGCGCCCGCAAAGTTTCCCAGCCCGTTGAAGATACCGCCCGCCGTGGCGCTCACCCGGGGATGGGTGGCCTTCGCCAGCAGGGCGAAAATGTTGGGTGCGCCGGTGCCCCACATAAAGGTGCTGAAGCTCATCGCCGCGATGACGGCCAGCGGGGTATCAAGGTGCATCACCGCCGCCAGCCCGACGGCCGCCCCCGCCATGGAGATAAAGCATGCCGCCGCGCGCTTATCGACCCTGTCCGAGAGCCACGCGCCAATCACTTCCCCTGCCAGCATGGCGATGAACGGCATCGACGACAGCCAGCCCGCGTGCTCCAGATGAATGCCTTTGCCTTTGATCAGGTAGCCCGGCAGCCAGCCGTTGATGCCCCACAGATAGGTCAGGAAAGCGATGTTAAAGATGCAGATGATCCAGAAGTGCGGGCTGACGAACAGCTCACGCCGCGCCGCGCGCCGCTCGTCCCGGGACGCCTGCGAGGTGCCGGGTTTTGCCTCCAGGCGGATCCCGCGCAGACCAATGCGCACAAAGATAAGCACCGGCACGGTAAGCATGGCCATCACAAAGAAAGTGCTCTGCCAGCCAAAGGTGTTCAGCAGCCAGAGGGAAAGCGGGAAACCAATCGCCGCGCCCACCGGGGTCCCCAGCAGCCACAGCATGGTGGCGCGCGCCTGCAAATGCTGGGGGAAGTTGTGACGTACGATGGCGAAGGCCAGCGGGAACAGCGGTCCTTCCGCCACGCCCAGCAGAATACGCAGGACGATCATCAGCGTGTAGTTATGGGTAAAGCCCATCGCCACCATCAGCACGCACCACACCGCCATCATCCCGGTGAGCAGGCGCAGCGGCGCGATTTTGTCGCCTAAACCGCTTAAAAACACCGATGAGAAGCCATAGCTCAGCAGGAAAGCGCTCATCAAAATGCCGAGACGCGTGGTGTCAAAATCAATGCCCATCGCCTGCTGGAAATGGGTATCCGAAAAGAGCGCCGCGATGCTGATTTTGTCGAAAAACGCCAGCAGCACGCAGGCCAGCAGCGACAGCGGGATGGCCCAGCGCACCGCTTTTTCGGGCGTGCGGGTCCCCTCACCGCTCGCCTCAACCGGTGCGGTGTTAGTCTCTAGTGTGGTCATCTCTCCCCCTACGGGTGCGGGTTAGCTATCGCAGTGACATCAGTGAAAAGGTCGGGTCGGCGAGCGGCACGTCGGACAGATCCCGCCCCGCCGCCATCCAGCGCTTCGCCAGCTTGACGGTACGCGCATCGTCGAACGCCACCAGCTGCGTCAGCCTCCCGTTGTCGTCCAGCGAGAAGTACAGCGTCTCTTCACGCACGACCGTTCTGCTGCCCGGCTGCGGAATGCCGAGGATCTGGATGTTGTGCTGGTATTGATCCGACCACAGCCACGGCGCGTCGTCATAGCCCGGCGCATCGGGGTTGAGCATCGCTTTCGCCGTCGCCACCGCCTGATTCTGGGCGAAGGCCCAGGACTGGATGCACAGCCCGTAGTGATGGTGCTGGGCGACATCTCCTGCGGCAAAGATGAACGGATCCGACGTGCGTCCCTGGGCATCCACCACGATCCCGCGCCCGGTTTTCAGCCCCGCATCGCGCGCCAGCTCCAGATTGAGATCGACGCCGATCCCAACCACGACCGCATCAAAGGTTTCACGCTGGCCGTCGCAGTGGATGACCGGCAGGCCGCCGTCGTCCTCCAGCTCCAGCGCACCGCAGCCGGTACGGATCTCCACCCCCTGCTCGCGGTGGATGGCCTCCAGGCGCTGCGACACCTCGCCGCTCACCGAGCGCATGCAGAGCGCGGGCTGCTGCTCGAACAGGGTGACCGCCACGCCGCTTTTCCGCGCCGAGGCAGCAATCTCCAGTCCGATCCAGCCGCCGCCGACGATCGCCAGTTTTTTACTTTCCGCCAGACGACTTTTCAGGCGCTGCGCGTCCTGCCAGTGACGCAGGGTATAGACCTGCGGATGGCTGGCCCACGCCTGCGAAGGCAGGCGCGCCCGACCGCCGGTAGCGATTAAAAGGATGTTGTAACTAAGCCGCTCGCCGTTGCTAAGAACGACTTTTTTCTCATCGCGATCGACAGATTCAGCGCGCAGCGGCCGGTACCAGGCCAGGTTCAGCGCCTGCTGCACCTCGTCGCTAAACAGCCTTGGGAGCGCCGCGTCCGGCTCCAGCAAAGACGCTTTCGACAGCGGCGGGCGCTCGTAGAAATCCCACTCTTCTTCCGCTACCACGCAAATCTCGCCGTCGAAACCCTCATCGCGCAGGGTTTTCGCCGCCCAGCCGCCCGCCTGGCCGCCGCCGATAATGACAATGCGCGACGTCATACCGCCTCCGGCTTTTTCTGCTGACGGCGCGTGTCGTGGTCAATCCCGCCTTCCACCGCCCACTCGGTAAAGGAGACCAGCGAATGCTCCAGCTCACGCGGCTGCCAGTTTTCCGTCAGATAATCATCGTTGGTGTAATACTCAAACGCCCCGCCGGTCGGGCTGTTGACGTACCAGAAGTACGCCGACGACACCGGATGACGGCCCGGCCCGATAAAGGTGCTCCAGTCATGTTTATTCATCGCGATACCGCCGCCGATCACCTCGTGGATGTCGCGCACGGTGAAGGCCACGTGGTTGAGGCCGCGCTTGCGGTTCGGCAGTTGCAGCAGGAACAGGTTGTGATGGCCGCCGCGCACGCCGCAGCGCAGGAACACGGCGCGGTTGATATAGCGGTCCGAGACCTGGAAGCCGAGCACCTCGCGGTAGAATTTCTCCACTGCCGCCAGCTCTTCCACGAAGAACACCACATGCCCCACGTTGATCGGCTGGGCGCGATCGTAAACCGGGCTGGGGGTGTCGATACGGCGGGCATCGCCCCACTGGTTAATCGGCTCGACGTTCAGCTCCACGTCAGTTTGCTGGGTCACCTGCACGCGCAGCGTCATGCCGTTCGGGTCCAGGCACTCCAGCGCGTCGCCCACTTCACGAAAACCTGGCTGTTGCGCCAGCTTCGGGCGCAGCGCGTCCAGATCTGACTGGCTGGCAACCGCCCAGGTCATGCGGCGCAGGGTGTTACCCGCTTCAAACGCGGGCGGCAGGTCGGGGCTGTCGATCGGGTTAAGCTCCACGCGCGCGCCGCTCAGGGTGGTGAAACGCTGGCCGCTGGCATCGCCCGTCAGGCCAAAATCACGCATAAATTTGGCGCAGTGCGTCAGGTCTTCCACACCAAATTCCAGCTTTTCAATTCCGGTTACACTCATCGTTCGTTGCCTCATCTGGCCCAGATTGGGCGTAAAACATGCCCGACGCAGTCAAGCGCCTGACGTTAACTCACTGATTTAACTGGCCTGTGACAAATACCCTAAGAAGCCAGAAATTTTATCCGCCGCGAGGCGAACCTCGTTTTGCAGGCGCTCGCGGTCGCTCTGCGGGATCTCCTCCGACGGCACCAAAATGCTGACCACCGCCGCCACGCGGCCACTTCGGTCATACACCGGGTAGACGATGGAAGAGATGCCGTGGCGGAAGAAGGATTCGCCGATGACATACCCGCGGGCTTTGTCCTGCTGCACCATCTGCCACAGGGCTTCGCGGTCGTGATGCTGCCCCGGCGTGTTGCCCGGCAGACGCTCATGCGGGAACAGCTGTTCGAAATCAGCGCTGGAAATATCGGTCAACAGCATGCGGCCCAGCGAGGTGCAGTGCACCGGCAGACGGGTACCAATACTGACCTGGTTGATGCGCGACCCGGCGGCGCTGACGCGGGCGATGTAGATAATGTCGCGCCCGTCGCGGATCGCCAGATGGCTGCTGCACTGGCTCACGTCGCGCAGTTGCTCGATCACCGGCTGGCCGACCTGCGCCACGTCCAGCGAGGCGATGTACTCAAAGCCCAGGCGCAGCACGTTCATGCCCAGCGAGAAGGTATTGGTGCGCGCGTTGCGCTCCAGAAAGCCCATGAACTCCAGCGTCTGTACCACGCGGTAGGCGGTGGCCTTCGGCATATCCACCAGCCGGTGCAGCTCGGCAAAGGTCAGTTCGCGATGCTGCTCGCCAAAGGCCAACAGCAGCTGTAAACCGCGCTCCAGCCCCGGCACCAGATACTTCACTTCCCGATCGTTTGCCATCATCGCCCTACCTCAATTAAAGACAAAACCGCCGTTGACCGGGATCAGCTGTCCGGTGATGAATCGCGACAGATCGCTTAACAGCCAGACCACGCTGCCGGTGACATCTTCCGGCTGCTGCGCGCCGGTTAACGCGCGTCCGTTTTCGTAGAGCTGATGCCGTTCGGCGGGGACATATTCGGTTGCCTCGACGCGGGTTAATCCCGGGGCGATGGCGTTGATTCGAATGCGCTTTTCGCCAAGCTCGCGCGCCATTGAGCGGGTCATGGCAATCACCGCGCCCTTGCTGGCGACGTAGGCCATCAGGCGCGGCGCGCCCCACAGCGCGGTGTCGGACGCTACGTTCACAATGCCTGCCCCTTCGCGCAGCAGCGGCACGGCGGCGCGCGTCACCAGCCAGGTGCCTTTGACGTTGACGCTCATCACCCGATCCCAGAGATCCGGATCGTAATCAAGCATGTTTTTGCCGCCCACGCCCGTCGCCATCGCCGCGTTGTTCACCAGGCCGTCAATCTGCCCTTGCTCGCCAATGGCGCTGAACACCTGGTCGATAGAGTGCTGATCGGCCAGATCGATAACGTGCGATTCGATCGCATAGCCCTGCTCGCGCAGCCGGTGGGCACTCTCGGCCAGCTCGCCTTTGAGGATGTCGCACATCACCACCGCCGCGCCCTGCTCCGCGCAGGCCTGGGCAAAGTGGTAGCCCAGCCCGCGCGCGGCGCCGGTCACCACGATGCGCTTGCCGCTCAGCAGCCCATTCATCAGGCGGCTCCCTGCTGTGCTTCACGCATCGCCAGCTGCTCTTTGGCGGCCTTTTGCATCATGCGGCGCAGGCGCGAGAGGCCAACGTCATGCTGATACAGGTATTCATGATCGCGCGCGTTTGGCGCCAGGCTCTCCAGCACCACGCGGTCCTGCTCCAGCACTTCCCAGTGCAGTTTTTCCAGACGGTTGCGGTACATGAAGCGCCACATATCGCGCTGCCAGCCCTGCACGCGGCGGATGCGCCAGAAGAAGACGCGGCAGTTGTCGTTATCTTCCGGCACCACCATGCCGACGATAAAGAAGTGGCCGCCCGGTCCGAAGCGCTTCTTGTAAGGAATAGAGAGGCGCATCCAGCAGGTGCCGCTGTTGCCGAGCTCAACCCAGTCGAAGTTGACGCCGCTCTGCCCTTTTTTCTCGAAAATAAAGCCGGTTTTGGTCGGCTGGAGCACCATGTCGGCCTTGCGATCCCCTTCCGCCATCGAGTGCGACGAGGAGTGCAGATAGGTGCCGTGCATCGGGTCCATCACGTTTTCCAGCGCGTACTGGTAATTACATTTCCACGCGGCGGTGCAGAGGAAGTTGCTGAAGTTTTCCGTGTCGGCGAGTTCATCCGGGAAGGTCAGTTCGTCCGGCTGCTGGTCCGCGGTGACGCCAAACCACAGGAAGATGGCGCCGTGCGCCTCCTGCACGTTATAGCTGCGCACGCACTGCTGGCCGACCAGCGGACATTTATCCACGGCGGGCACGTCTTTCACCTCGCCGTTGCCCGCCACCTCTACGCCGTGATACCAGCAGGCAATGCGGTCCCCGAGGTTCCAGCCCATCGACAGGCGCGCGCCGCGGTGCGGGCAGCGGTCCTCCAGCGCCTGCACCTGGCCATCTTTATTGCGCCAGACCACAATCTGCTCGCCCAGGCGGGTGATGCCCACTGGCGCAGACTGCACTTCCCAGCTCGCCAGTACCGGATACCAGAGGCCGCGCAGACCTTTATCCAGATAATGTTGTACGGTCGTCGTCATCACGTTGCCCTCAGTAGCCGTTAACCTGTAAGAATGCCTGGAAACTGGCGTCGCTCCACGGCTCGCCCTGCTGATCGTGCATACGCACCGCGTTCAGCCCGCTTACCAGCTCCGGCAGGGTTTCAACGCCCTGCTCGAAGAGATCTTCCAGCGTCGCAATCAGCTTCACTTCCCAGCTTTCCGGCTCGCGGCTGCGGGTCTGCCAGATCAGGTTCTGGTACTCGCCCGGCTTGTGAATGGCGCCATTACCGCCCTCTGCCGGCGGGGTAAACTGGCGGCTTTCCGGCAGCGCCGGGTTGTAGTTCAGCGTGTCGCTCATGCCACGGTCTCCTCAACGAAGGTAATCTGAATCTGGTTTTCAAAGACCCGAACCGGGTATCGGTTGAGGTTGCGTCCTCCGGGGCCGTGCAGACACTGGCCGGTTTTGACGTCGAACACCGCCTCATGCAGCGGGCATTCCACCTTGCCGTCTTCCACGAAGCCCTGACTCAGCAGGGCATAGGCGTGCGGGCATACGTCCTCCAGCGCGTAATATTCACCGTCGATCAGGTAAACGCCGATCTCTTTACCGTCGACGTTGCCGCTAAAAGGGAAATCTTCCTGTACTTGCTCTGCGTCACATACGCCTATCCAGCTCATCACGATCCTCCAGGCTTTTGTTTTATATATGAAACTCTGTTTCTTATTTAATACGGTCAATATAAAAGCGATGAATGTTTCGTCAAGCGACAATGTGACGAATTTGTTAATCGATCGGCAATTAATTAACTAAGTGTGCAAGGGATCACGAAAAAATGCAGCGATATGAAATTTTCATTATTGCAGCGTGAGAAATAGGTTTTTTTAATGGTCTCTTATTTTCAATAAAACAGATTGACTTCTTTTCTTTTTACTCTCTAAAAATAAATGAACGTTACCTCTATCGCGTTTCACCCGTGAAACTTATTTTTTATTTATCTTTATTAAACAAAGAGTTTCACAGGCGAACCATTTTAGCTCCGTGACAATCACATTGATGAAAAATATAAGTTACAAAAAACGTAAGGCGGACATGATGACGGCAAGATGGCAAGGCACGATTGCGCTTTTATTACTCATTATTATTTCCTACGTCGATCGGGTAAATATCTCGGTAATGATTTTAAACCCGGAATTTGCCGAACATTTTCAGTTAAATGAAAACAGAATGTTACAGGGCCTGCTCATGACCTGCTTTCTTCTGGGTTATGGGTTTTCCGCTTTATTATTAACGCCAGTTATTGAAAGCAAACTTCATTATCGGCAAGGATTATTAAGCAGCATTGCGATTTGGGCCGCGGTCTGCGCGGCTTCACCTTTGCTCGGCTCGCTGACGGGAATGCTCATCGCCCGCGTGATTCTGGGGATCGCGGAGGGACCGCTTTTTTCACTGAAAACGCGCTTTATCAGCGATAACTTTAGCGCGCAAGAGATCGGCAAACCCAACGCCGTGACCGCGCTGGGCGTCTCGCTCGGGCTGGCCGTGGGCTTTCCGCTGGTGACCTGGCTGATGTCGCATCTGGGCTGGGCCGGGTCGTTTTACGCGCTGGCGGTGATGAATCTGGTGTTGGGCGGCGGGCTCATCTGGCGTTTTCTGCCCGCGCCACACAGCCCGGTGAAGATGAAAAAACCGGGGTTTGTTCACACCTTCACGCTGGCCTGGCAGACGCCGCTGCTGGGCTGGATCCTGCTGGTTGAAATCGCCACGCTGAGCTATCTGTGGGGCAGCAGCGCGTGGCTGCCCGCATGGCTGCGTGACGAGCACCACTTCTCGCTGCACGCGACGGGCATGCTTGCGGCGGTCCCCTTCCTGCTGAGCCTGGGGTCAAAGTTTCTGGGCGGCGTGCTGCTCGACAAAATGCGGCCGGAACAGGCGCCGGTACTGTTTGTGGTGGGCGGTACGTTGACGGCACTCTCCGTGATCGCACTGATGCTCAGCCATCAACCCGCATGGCTGGCGCTCTTTATGCTGTCTGCCAACGTGTTCTGGGGGCTTCAGGGAGCGGCTATTCCGGCGGTGATCCAGCATCACGCAGCGCGGGAAGCGGTGGGCAGCGCTTACGGCATTATCAATGGGATCGGCAATATCTGCGCGGCGTTTATTCCGCTGCTGATGGGGATGGTGATGAGATCGGTGGGGTCGGTCAGTTCAGGCTTTTCGGTGCTGGTCGTCTCGCAGGTTGTCACCCTGCTTGCCGGGGGAATGTTGCTGCTGCGCATGCGGCGCGCAGCAGCAATCAGCGCGTAAGGCTTATTCGCCTTTTTTCGCCGCCTGGATGTAGAGCATTTCCAGCGCCAGGGTCGCCGCGGCCAGCGCGGTGATCTCGGACTGGTCATAGGCCGGAGCCACTTCCACCACGTCCATCCCGACGATGTTCAGATCCTTCAGGCCGCGCACCAGCTTGATGGCGCGGTCTGATGACAGGCCGCCGATCACCGGCGTACCGGTACCCGGTGCGAATGCCGGATCCAGGCAGTCGATGTCGAAGGTCAGATAGACAGGCATGTCGCCGACGATCTGCTTAACCTGAGCCAGAATATCGTCCACGCCGCGATCGTTCACCTGGCCCGCGTCGAGTACGGTGAAGCCGTTGTCTTTGTCGAACTCGGTGCGGATGCCGATCTGCACGGAGTGGTTTGGATCGATCAGGCCTTCTTTCGGCGCGGTATAGAACATGGTGCCGTGGTCGAATTCACAGCCGTTCGCGTAGGTGTCGGTGTGCGCATCGAAGTGCACCAGCGCCATTTTGCCGAAGTGCTTCGCGTGGGCGCGCAGCAGCGGCAGGGTCACGAAGTGGTCACCGCCAAAGGAGAGCATGCGTTTACCGGCCGCCAGCAGCTTCTCAGCGTGCGCCTGCAATTTTTCGCTCATTTCACGCGCGTCACCGAAGGCGTACACCAGATCGCCGCAGTCCACCACGTTCAGGCGCTCGCGCATGTCGAAGTTCCACGGGAAGCGGTTGTGCTCCCAGGCCAGGTTAGTGGAAACCTGACGGATCGCCGCCGGGCCATGACGCCCACCCGCACGACCGGACGTTGCCATGTCGAACGGTACGCCGGTGATCACCCAGTCCGCATCGCTGTCGTACGGCTGGAAGTTCATCGGAAGGCGTAAAAAACCAAACGCGTTAGATACCAGAGAGTTATCGTACTGATGACCTAAAGTGCTCATGTCCTGACCTCTTATAAAGTCGATACATTAAAAACAGATGAAAAAAAATCCCCTCCGCGTCGTTAAACCCGACGAGGAAGGGATTGATTCGTAAATCGCATATTGGGGCGAATTATCGCCGTTAATTCATACGGGTTCAAGTGAGTATAGCATTCTGCCGGATGGCGGCTTCGCCTTCTCCGGCCTACATTCGTAGGCCCGGTAAGCGCAGCGCCACCGGGCATCGGCGGCACAGCGGCCTGATGCCCTCTCCCACAGGGAGAGGGAGGTTTTCTTACTCGTCTTCCAGATACGTATACCCGTACAGACCCGCTTCAAACTCTTCCAGGAACTGCTGCTGCAAGGCATCGTCCAGACCGGTGTTTTTCACCTGATCGCGGAACTGGGTGAGCAGTTTTTTCGGATCCAGCTGAACGTATTCGAGCATGTCCGCCACGGTGTCCCCTTCGTCGGACAGCTCAACCTCCACGCTGCCGTCAGGGAAGACAAACACGTCAACCGCTTCGGTATCACCGAACAGGTTATGCATGTTGCCGAGGATCTCCTGATACGCCCCCACCATAAAGAAGCCCAGCATTGGCGGGTTCTCCGGATCGTACTCCGGCATTGGCATCGTCGTTGCGATACCGTCGCCATCGACGTAGTGGTCAATTGCGCCATCGGAGTCACAGGTGATGTCCAGCAGCACGGCGCGGCGTTCCGGGGCGTGGTTCAGCCCTTCCAGCGGCAGAACCGGGAACAGCTGGTCGATACCCCAGGCATCCGGCATCGACTGGAACAGGGAGAAGTTGACGTACATTTTGTCCGCCATACGCTCCTGCAACTCGTCGATAATCGGACGGTGCGCGCGGTTGCTCGGGTCGAGCTGTTTCTGCACTTCGTGGCACATATTCAGATAGAGCTGCTCGGCCCACGCGCGCTCTTGCAGGCTGAAGGTGCCTGACGAGTAGCCGACGTGAATATCGTGCAGGTCCATCTGGCTGTCGTGCAGCCATTCGCGCAGGGAACGACGCGTGCCCGGCTCGTGCATCTCCTGCCAGGTTTCCCACATGCTTTGCAGGGAACGTGGGGCATCGTCTGCCGGAGGCGTGGCTTCGGTGATTTCGCTACGCTCAACGCCAATGATGTTAGAGACCAGTACCGTATGGTGCGCGGTGACCGCGCGGCCGGATTCGGTGATCACCGTCGGGTGCGGCAGGCCGTGCTCTTCGCAGGCATCGCCAATCGCCCAGATGATGTTGTTGGCATATTCGTTCAGGCCATAGTTTACCGAGCAGTCAGACTGCGAGCGGGTCCCTTCGTAGTCCACGCCCAGGCCGCCGCCCACGTCAAAGCACTGAATATTCACGCCGAGCTTATGCAGCTCAACGTAGAAACGCGCGGATTCACGCACACCAGTGGCGATGTCGCGAATATTGGCCATCTGCGAGCCGAGGTGGAAGTGCAGCAGCTGAATGCTGTCCAGACGACCGCGCTCGCGCAGAATTTCCACCAGCTGAAGCACCTGGTTCGCCGCGAGGCCGAACTTGGATTTTTCACCGCCGGAAGACTGCCATTTACCGGAACCCTGCGACGCCAGTCGCGCACGCACGCCAAGGCGTGGGATCACGTTCAGACGCTCGGCCTCTTCCAGCACGATCGCGATTTCGGTCATCTTCTCGATCACCAGATAGACCTTGTGGCCCATCTTCTCGCCAATCAGCGCCAGACGAATGTATTCGCGGTCTTTATAGCCGTTACAGACGATCACCGACCGGGTCATGCCCGCATGCGCCAGAACCGCCATCAGCTCCGCTTTAGAGCCTGCTTCCAGGCCCAGCGGCTCGCCGGAGTGGATCAGGGACTCAATCACGCGACGGTGCTGGTTAACCTTGATCGGGTAAACGAGGAAATAGTCGCCGTTATAACCATACGATTCCCGCGCGCGTTTGAACGCGGCGTTAATAGAACGCAGGCGATGTTGCAGGATCTGCGGGAAGCAGAACAGTGCAGGCAAGCGCTGACCCTGCGCTTCACGGGTTTTCACCAGTTTAGCGAGATCCACGCGCGCTTCCGGGACGTCCGGATCCGGGCAGACACTGATGTGGCCCAGCTCGTTAACGTCGTAGTAGTTATTGCCCCACCAGGCAATATTGTAAGTGCGCAGCATCTTGCTGGCTTCCTGGGAGCTCATCGCAACCTCCTGCATAGAACGTAGTACACCCTGTTCGCCTGCTGACGAAGGCGAAACCGAAGACATGTCGTCAGACATAGCGAACCTCAACTCTTTGTATTAAGTGTAAAACAGTTGACTACTATCGCAGCGTTATACGGCGATAACAACCCATTAACGGCTCCATTTCCCAGCAGAGTATGCTGAAATCCAGACCGTGCGACCGGTTTCTTATTCATATCATTGTAAAACACGTATCCGAACTCTGTATGACAAGGTTCGGCGAAACCACGAGAAAACTCCTGTATTAACAAGAGCGCCCTTGTTCAGTTTTCACAAAGCGTGACCGGCTCTGGAATCCTGAGAAGCACCGAGATGGGTATAACATCGGCAGGTGTTTAGACCAGAAGTGCGGGTGGGAATCAAATGCGCGCCAGAACGGCTGCGCTGAATGAGCGGAAAACGATGGTTCATTATCTGGTATCACCTCCACGGCCGCCTCTGCTGAAACGGACCACAAGCCAAAGCTAAAAGTTCACTGCTTAACCCGGCTGGAAGTGGCGACACGATGTGTTCATCGAGCGCTTATTTTATATGAGCCGCGCGCCGCGTTTTATACCGAGAAGGTCGCTAAAAAGCAAAACAAAAATGCGCAGGTTGCCAGCGTCGTCAGGAAAAATTTCCAGCCGTGTTTTCAACGCAGTGAGAGGTGAGTCAAAAAAAACTGGAAATCGGGTGAAGAAGTGACCTAAAATAGACGTCCAGATGTTAATCCATCCATACCGATTAACACTCAGACTGCCAGTGTCAAAATCCTGTAGGCCTTGGTAGAATTATCTCCTATGGCTATTCCACACAGCAGCTTGAGCTAACCAAATTCCTCTTAGGTGAAATAAAACATGGCAAAACACCTGTTTACGTCCGAGTCCGTATCAGAAGGACATCCTGATAAAATTGCTGACCAAATCTCCGATGCGGTGCTGGATGCGATCCTCGCGCAGGATCCAAAGGCGCGCGTAGCGTGTGAAACCTATGTCAAAACCGGCATGGTTCTGGTTGGCGGTGAGATCACCACCAGCGCATGGGTTGATATCGAAGAGATCACCCGTAACACGGTGCGTGAGATTGGCTATGTACATTCTGATATGGGCTTTGATGCCAACTCCTGCGCCGTACTGAGCGCGATTGGCAAACAGTCTCCGGACATCAACCAGGGCGTTGACCGTGCCGATCCGCTGGAACAGGGCGCGGGCGACCAGGGCCTGATGTTCGGCTACGCAACCAACGAAACCGACGTGCTGATGCCAGCGCCGGTGACCTACGCCCACCGTCTGGTGCAGCGTCAGGCTGAAGTACGTAAAAACGGCACCCTGCCGTGGCTGCGTCCGGATGCGAAAAGCCAGGTGACCTTCCAGTATGACGACGGGAAAATCGTCGGTATTGATGCCGTGGTTCTTTCCACGCAGCATGCTGAAGAGATTGACCAGAAATCCCTGCAAGAAGCGGTGATGGAAGAGATCATCAAGCCGGTTCTGCCAACTGAATGGCTGAGCTCTGCGACCAAATTCTTCATCAACCCAACCGGACGCTTTGTTATCGGCGGCCCAATGGGTGACTGCGGTCTGACCGGTCGTAAAATCATCGTAGATACCTACGGCGGCATGGCACGTCACGGCGGCGGCGCATTCTCCGGTAAAGATCCATCTAAAGTTGACCGTTCTGCGGCGTACGCTGCACGTTATGTGGCGAAAAACATCGTTGCTGCCGGTCTGGCTGACCGCTGTGAGATCCAGGTTTCCTACGCTATCGGCGTGGCTGAGCCAACCTCCATCATGGTGGAAACCTTCGGTACTGAAAAAGTGCCTTCTGAACAGCTGACCCTGCTGGTGCGTGAGTTCTTCGACCTGCGTCCATACGGTCTGATTCAGATGCTGGATCTGCTGCACCCAATCTACCAGGAAACCGCAGCGTACGGTCACTTTGGCCGCGAACATTTCCCATGGGAAAAAACCGACAAAGCCGCCCTGCTGCGTGATGCTGCCGGTCTGAAATAATCGACTGCCAGTAGCTTAAACAGGCCAGCCTTTGTGCTGGCCTTTTTTATGTCGGGTGGCGGCTATGCCTTACCCGACCTACGGGTAGTGAGTTTTTGTAGGCCGGGTAAGGCGCAGCCGCCACCCGGCAATGTTTGGAACCGTTTACACCTCACTCTCTATACCCCGCTTTCAGAATATTCTCTTTGCATGATCGCATTTCTTCTGCTGTTACATTCCCTTTCAGTTAAGTCTGAAATTTGTGCAAACGCGATGCACATCAATTAATTTACCTCTATATTTTCAAAGCTTTAATTATTTTTACGGTTACAAGCCAGTGTAACCGATTACACCGTTGTGATTTGACTCACATATTTTTATGAGCCGCTCACCTACTCTTAATATCGTAAAAACTGATAACCCAACTGGAGGGCATAATGCCTGACAATAATAAACAGGGGCGTACGTCCAATAAGGCAATGACGTTCTTCGTCTGCTTCCTCGCCGCTCTGGCAGGATTACTCTTTGGCCTGGATATTGGCGTAATTGCCGGTGCATTACCTTTCATCACCGATGAGTTCCAGATTAGCGCACACACTCAGGAATGGGTGGTTAGCTCCATGATGTTCGGTGCCGCCGTCGGCGCGGTCGGCAGCGGCTGGCTCTCCTTTAAGCTCGGGCGTAAAAAGAGCCTGATGATCGGCGCGATCCTGTTCGTTGCCGGCTCACTGTTCTCTGCGGCTGCGCCTAACGTTGAAGTGCTGATCATCTCCCGCGTGCTGCTCGGTCTGGCAGTGGGCGTGGCGTCTTATACTGCCCCGCTGTACCTGTCTGAAATCGCTCCGGAAAAAATCCGCGGCAGCATGATTTCCATGTATCAGCTGATGATCACCATCGGTATTCTGGGGGCTTATCTCTCGGATACCGCATTCAGCTACAGCGGTGCATGGCGCTGGATGCTGGGCGTCATCATCATTCCTGCCATCCTGCTGCTGATTGGCGTTTTCTTCCTGCCAGACAGCCCGCGCTGGTTCGCCGCCAAACGCCGCTTCCATGATGCCGAACGCGTGCTCTTACGCCTGCGTGATACCAGCGCCGAAGCCAAAAACGAGCTGGAAGAGATCCGCGAAAGCCTGAAGGTCAAACAGTCCGGCTGGGCGCTGTTCAAAGAGAACAGCAACTTCCGCCGCGCGGTGTTCCTCGGCGTGCTGTTACAGATCATGCAACAGTTCACCGGGATGAACGTCATCATGTATTACGCGCCGAAAATCTTCGAACTGGCGGGCTACACCAACACCACCGAGCAGATGTGGGGCACCGTGATCGTCGGCCTGACCAACGTGCTGGCGACCTTTATCGCTATCGGTCTGGTGGACCGCTGGGGACGTAAGCCAACCCTGACGCTGGGCTTCCTGGTGATGGCCGTCGGGATGGGCGTGCTGGGTACCATGATGCACATGGGCATTCACTCTCCAACGGCACAGTACTTCGCCGTGGCGATGCTGCTGATGTTTATCATTGGGTTTGCGATGAGCGCCGGTCCGCTGATTTGGGTGCTGTGCTCTGAGATCCAGCCGCTGAAAGGGCGTGATTTTGGTATCACCTGTTCTACCGCAACCAACTGGATTGCCAACATGATCGTCGGCGCAACGTTCCTGACCATGCTCAATACCCTGGGTAACGCCAATACCTTCTGGGTCTACGCCGGTCTGAACCTGTTCTTTATTGTTCTCACTATCTGGCTGGTTCCTGAAACCAAACATGTTTCACTGGAACACATTGAACGTAACCTGATGAAAGGTCGTCCTCTGCGCGAAATCGGCGCACACGACTGATCCTCCTGCGGGAGGCGCCTCTTGCGCCTCCCCGCTTCCCGCTTTATGCTCTGCCCCTATGAAAGCTCCCCGTCTCCCCATCGCCATTCAGCAAGCCGTCATGCGCAGCCTGCGGGAAAAACTCGCCCAGGCCAACCTGAAGCTCGGCCGCAATTATCCTGAACCGAAGCTGGTCTATCAGCAGCGTGGCACCGCGGCAGGCACCGCCTGGCTGGAAGCCTACGAGATCCGCCTGAATCCGGTACTGATGATGGAAAATCAGCAGGCGTTTATCGACGAAGTGGTGCCGCACGAGCTGGCCCACCTTCTGGTGTGGAAGCACTTTGGCCGCGTCGCGCCGCACGGCAAAGAGTGGAAATGGATGATGGAGGCGGTGCTCGGGGTTCCGGCCCGCCGCACCCATCAGTTCGAGCTGGAATCGGTACGCCGCAATACCTTCCCCTACCGCTGCCAGTGTCAGCAGCACCAGCTTACCGTCCGCCGTCACAACCGTGTGGTGCGCGGCGAGGCGACCTATCGCTGCGTTAAATGCGGCGAACCGCTGGTTGCGGAATAATCACTCGAACTTTCAGGAACTTTCCTGATCTGACTGATTGCATACGGGAACAACATTCGTTACGTTGCGGGCTCGTTTTGACACGGAGTGTAAGATGTCCCGTAATGTTTCTCTCGCGGTCGCTTTTCTGGCGACAGCGCTCTCCGGCCATGCTCTGGCCGACGGTATTCACAGTTTCTCTCAGGCAAAAACCGCAGGCGTAAAGATTAACGCCGACGTACCGGGTGATTTCTACTGCGGCTGTAAAATTAACTGGCAGGGTAAGAAAGGGGTCGTGGATCTGGGATCCTGCGGCTATAAGGTGCGCAAGAACGAGAACCGCGCCAGCCGAATCGAATGGGAACACGTTGTTCCGGCCTGGCAGTTTGGCCACCAGCGCCAGTGCTGGCAGGACGGTGGACGTAAAAATTGCGCAAAAGATCCGGTCTACCGCCAGATGGAAAGCGATATGCACAACCTGCAACCCGCCGTGGGTGAGGTCAATGGCGACCGCGGAAACTTCATGTACAGCCAGTGGAACGGTGGCGAAGGCCAGTACGGTCAGTGCGCCATGAAGGTCGATTTCAAAGAGAAAGTCGCCGAACCGCCTGCCCGCGCACGCGGCAGCATCGCCCGCACTTACTTCTATATGCGCGACCGCTACGATCTCAATCTTTCCCGCCAGCAGACGCAGCTCTTCAATGCCTGGGACAAGCTCTACCCGGTGACGGACTGGGAATGCCAGCGCGACGAACGTATCGCCAAAGTCCAGGGGAATCACAACCCTTACGTCCAGCGGGCTTGCCAGGCGCAAAAGAGCTAACCTACACTACGGCAATTCGCTTATATCGCATGACACATGGAATTTCTGACTATGCGCATCCCTCGCATCTATCACCCTGAACTGATTACCCCAGGCGGCGAAATCGCCCTGTCTGATGATGCCGCAAACCATGTAGGCCGCGTGCTGCGCATGGGTGCAGGCCAGGCGATTCAGCTCTTTGACGGCTCTAATCAGGTTTTCGACGCTGAAATTACGCGCGCCGATAAAAAAAGCGTGCACGTGAAGGTGCTGCGTGGCGAGGTGGATGACCGGGAATCCCCGCTGCACATTCACCTGGGCCAGGTGATGTCGCGTGGGGAAAAGATGGAGTTCACCATTCAGAAATCCATTGAACTGGGTGTAAGCCTCATTACGCCACTTTTTTCTGAGCGCTGCGGCGTTAAACTGGATGCGGAACGTCTGAACAAAAAGATCCAGCAGTGGCAAAAAATTGCCATTGCGGCCTGCGAACAGAGCGGCCGCAACCGTATCCCGGAGATCCGCCCGGCGATGGATCTGGAGGACTGGTGTGCAGAAGAGGAGAGCGGGCTTAAGCTCAATCTTCATCCGCGCGCCAGCGCCAGCATCAATACGCTGCCGCTGCCCGTTGAGCGTGTACGCCTGCTGATTGGCCCGGAAGGCGGCCTGTCGGCTGACGAAATTGCCATGACGGCGCGTTACCAGTTTACTGATATTCTGTTGGGACCTCGCGTTCTGCGCACTGAGACAACGGCACTCACCGCCATTACCGCGCTACAGGTGCGATTTGGCGATCTGGGTTGAAGCAAAGCCTGACCCATAACCGGAGAAGAAGATGATTAAGCTCGGCATCGTGATGGACCCCATCGCAAACATTAACATCAAGAAAGACTCCAGCTTCGCTATGCTGCTGGAAGCGCAGCGTCGCGGCTATGAACTCCATTATATGGAGATGAACGATCTTTACCTGATCAACGGTGAAGCCCGCGCACGCACCCGCATCGTTAACGTCGAGCAGAACTACGAAAAATGGTACGAATTCGGTACCGAGCAGGATATTGCCCTGGCCGACCTTAACGTGATCCTGATGCGTAAAGATCCGCCGTTCGACACCGAATACATTTACGCCACCTATATCCTTGAGCGTGCCGAAGAGAAAGGAACGCTGATCGTCAACAAGCCGCAGAGCCTGCGCGACTGTAACGAGAAGCTCTATACCGCATGGTTCTCTGACCTGACGCCGGAAACGCTCGTCACCCGCAGCAAAACGCAGCTGAAAGAATTCTGGCAGAAGCACGGCGACATCATCATGAAACCGCTGGACGGCATGGGTGGCGCGTCGATCTTCCGCGTGAAAGAGGGCGATCCGAACATTGGCGTGATTGCCGAAACGCTGACCGAGCTGGGAACCCGCTACTGCATGGCGCAGAACTATCTGCCGGCCATTAAAGACGGCGACAAGCGTGTGCTGGTCGTAGACGGCGAGCCGGTGCCTTACTGCCTGGCGCGTATCCCGCAGGGAGGGGAAACCCGTGGCAACCTGGCGGCTGGCGGCCGTGGCGAACCGCGTCCGTTAAGCGAAAGCGACTGGGAAATTGCCCGCCGCGTCGGCCCTACGCTGAAAGCCAAAGGCCTGATCTTCGTCGGCCTCGATATCATCGGCGATCGTCTGACCGAAGTGAACGTCACCAGCCCGACCTGCATTCGTGAAATCGAAGCGGAATTCCCGATCTCGATCACCGGAATGCTGATGGACGCTATCGAAAAACGTTTACAGAAATAACCTGTGACAGCGCCTGTGTTTATCCCCATACTGGGCGCTGTCGCTTTTTAAACCAGGAAACAGTACCTCTGACAATGAATTTACAGCATCACTTTCTTATTGCCATGCCTGCTCTCCAGGATCCGATTTTCCGCCGCTCCGTGGTCTATATTTGCGAATACAACGAAGACGGCGCGATGGGGATTATCATCAATAAGCCGCTGGAAAACCTCCAGGTGGAAGGCATTCTGGACAAGCTGAAAATCCCTGCTGAAGCGCGGCTGCCGGAAATCCGTCTCGATAAACCGGTGATGCTCGGCGGCCCGCTTGCAGAAGATCGTGGCTTTATCCTGCATACCCCGCCGGTTTTCTCGTCCAGCATTCGTATCTCCGATAACACCGTCGTCACCACCTCTCGCGATGTGCTTGAAACGCTGGGCACTGCCAGTCAGCCTTCTGAGGTGCTGGTTGCGCTCGGCTACGCCTCCTGGGAAAAAGGGCAGCTGGAACAAGAAATTCTGGACAACGCCTGGCTGACAGCCCCTGCGGATATGAATATCCTGTTTAAAACCCCTATCGCCGATCGCTGGCGTGACGCGGCAAAACTGATTGGCATTGATATTCTGACCATGCCTGGCGTTGCGGGGCACGCGTAATGAGCGGCACCCTTCTCGCCTTCGACTTCGGCACCAAAAGCATCGGCGTCGCTGTGGGTCAACGGATCACCGGCACCGCCCGCCCGCTCATGGCGCTGAAAGCTAACGACGGCACGCCGGACTGGAACCTTATTGAGCGCTTGCTCAAAGAGTGGCAGCCGGACGACGTGATTGTCGGCCTGCCGCTAAACATGGACGGCACCGAGCAACCGCTTACCGCCCGCGCGCGCAAGTTCGCTAACAAAATCCATGGCCGCTTTGGCGTCTCCGTTAAGCTGCACGATGAACGTTTGAGCACCGTCGAGGCACGCGCTGGCCTGTTCGAGCACGGTGGCTTCCGGGCGCTGAACAAAGGCAGCGTGGATTCAGCTTCAGCCGTCATTATCCTCGAAAGCTATTTCGAACAGGGTTACTGAGCGCCGGGGCTACAGCCGCCCCTGCGCCCGTCGCTCCGCCAGACTCTGCTCAAAGTTCTGCATTCCCGCCTGCTGCCCCGTTTGAATAATGCCCGGCAGTTGCCAGGTTTTGCCTTCGCGGATCAGGTTTGCCGCCGCCGAGGTATTCACCAGTAGCTCATACAGCGCCACGCGCCCGCCCTGGACATCCTGACGTAGCTTCTGCGCCAGGACCGCACGCAGGCTTCCCGCCAGCTGATTACGCACCGGATCTTTCTCCTGCGCCGGAAAGGTGTCGACCAGGCGCTCGATCGCCTGCGCCGCGCCGCGCGTATGCAGCGTGGCTAACACCAGATGGCCGGTTTCCGCCGCCGTCAGCGCCAGGCGTATCGTCTCGCTGTCGCGCAGCTCACCAAGCAGAATCACATCCGGATCTTCACGCAGCGCGCTGCGCAGCGCCTCGGCAAAGGACGGGCTGTGCTGGCCTATCTCCCGCTGCTGGATCAGGCAACGTTCGCTCTGGTACATAAACTCCACCGGATCTTCCAGGGTCAGAATATGCCCGTCCGTCTGGTGATTGAGGAAATCGACCATAGCGGCCAGGGTGGTCGATTTCCCGCTGCCGGTGGCGCCGGTGACCAGAATCAGGCCATTGTCATTGGACAGCAGCTCCGGGATCGCTCGCGGCACACCTAACGCAGAGAGCTGCGGGCACGTCAGCGGCAACAGCCGCAGCGCAATCGAAACGCCGAGCATATGCTTAAACGCACTGCCGCGCAGCCGCTGACGGCCTGCGAGGGTAACGGCAAAATCCACTTGCCCGTTTGCCCACCATGCGCCCTGCTGTTCGTTGTTGAGCCACGCTTTTAATAACGCCTCCACATCCGGGGGCGGAAACGGCGCAGGTTCAAGACGGCCTGACCTGCGCCAGCGCGGTGGCGAATCACTGCACAGGTGTAGATCGGAGACGTTATGCTTTACACTAAGGGCCACAATTTCTTCCACATCCATAGACTACTCCTCGGAAAATGAACGACATTGCGCATAACCTGGCACAGGTCCGGGACAAAATCTCAGCCGCGGCAACGCGTTGCGGCCGTGCTCCAGAAGAAATTACGTTGCTTGCAGTCAGCAAAACTAAGCCTGCGAGCGCCATCGCAGAAGCGATAGCCGCCGGTCATCGTGCCTTTGGTGAAAACTATGTGCAGGAAGGCGTGGATAAAATTCGCGCTTTCCGGGAACGGGGAAATACAGACCTGCAATGGCACTTTATCGGTCCGCTACAGTCGAACAAAAGCCGTCTGGTAGCAGAGCACTTTGACTGGTGCCACACCATCGATCGTCTGCGCATCGCTACCCGTCTGAGCGACCAGCGCCCTATGGAGATGCCAGCGCTTAACGTGCTGATTCAAATCAACATCAGCGATGAAAACAGCAAGTCCGGCATTACGCTGGGCGAACTGGAGGCGCTGGCGGCAGACGTGGCGGCGCTGCCGCGCTTAACCCTGCGCGGGCTGATGGCTATCCCGGCGCCAGAGTCAAGTTATGAAAGGCAGTTTGCCGTGGCACAGCAAATGGCTGTAGCATTTGAGGCGCTTAAGGCGCGCTATAACACGGTAGACACGCTTTCTCTGGGCATGTCGGACGATATGGAAGCCGCCATCGCGGCAGGCAGCACCATGGTGCGCATCGGCACGGCAATTTTCGGTGCGCGCGATTACCCCCAATAATAAGGAAACCTGAGGAACGCCATGAAGACGTTGACTTTCCTGCTTTCAACGGTCATTGAACTGTATACGATGGCGCTGCTGTTGCGCGTCTGGATGCAGTGGGCCCGTTGTGATTTTTACAATCCATTCTCACAATTTATCGTGAAAATCACGCAGCCCGTTGTGGGGCCGCTTCGCCGCGTCATTCCGGCAATGGGGCCAATTGACAGTTCATCTCTGCTGATGGCGTTTATTCTGAGCGTTATCAAAGCGATCGTGCTGTTTATGGTCATCACTTTCCAGCCGATTATCTGGATTTCAGCCGTTCTGATCCTGGTTAAAACCGTCGGCTCGCTGATCTTCTGGGTCCTGCTGGTGATGGCGATCATGAGCTGGGTAAGCCGGGGTCGTAGCCCGGTGGAGTACGCGTTGATTCAGCTGACTGAACCGTTGCTGCGTCCGATTCGTAGCCTGCTGCCTGCAATGGGCGGAATCGACTTCTCCCCGATGCTTCTCGTTCTTCTGCTGTACGTGCTGAATATGGGTATCGCGGAACTGTTACAGGCGACGGGTAATATGCTGCTGCCGGGGCTGTGGATGGCGTTATGAGTGCAGTTAGCCCCTGCGCCGACGGGCTGGTTTTACGGCTGTACATTCAGCCGAAAGCCAGCCGCGACAGTATTGTTGGTCTTCATGGCGACGAGCTAAAAGTCGCCATCACTGCCCCGCCGGTTGACGGCCAGGCGAATGCGCATCTGACCAAATATCTGGCTAAACAGTTTCGCGTCGCTAAAAGCCAGGTCATCATTGAGAAAGGTGAACTTGGCCGGCATAAACAGGTAAAAATCCTTAACCCGCAATCTATCCCGACGGAAGTCGCGGCTCTGAAAGAACAGGACTAAACCATGCAGAAAGTTGTTCTCGCCACCGGTAACGCCGGTAAAGTGCGCGAGCTGGCCTCGCTATTAAATGATTTTGGGCTGGACGTGGTGGCCCAGACCGAGCTGGGCGTCGAGTCCGCCGAAGAGATCGGCCTGACGTTTATCGAAAACGCCATTCTGAAAGCGCGCCACGCCGCGCAGATCACCGGACTGCCCGCGATAGCCGATGACTCCGGTCTGGCCGTGGATTTTCTGGGCGGTGCGCCGGGGATTTACTCCGCCCGCTATTCCGGGGTGGACGCCACCGACCAGCAGAATCTGGAAAAGCTGCTTGTGGCCCTGAAAGACGTCCCTGACGAACAGCGTACCGCGCAGTTCCACTGCGTGCTGGTCTACATGCGTCACGCGGAAGATCCCACGCCGATTGTCTGTCACGGCAGCTGGCCGGGCGTGATCACCCGTGAAGCGGCGGGCAACGGCGGCTTTGGTTACGACCCGATTTTCTTTGTCCCGACCGAGGGAAAAACCGCTGCGGAACTCACCCGCGAAGAGAAAAGCGCGATCTCCCACCGTGGACGCGCCCTGAAACTGTTACTGGAAGCACTGCGTAATGGCTAATTTGCCGCCTCTGAGTCTTTATATTCACATCCCATGGTGCGTGCAGAAATGCCCGTACTGCGATTTCAACTCGCACGCGCTGAAGGGCGAAGTGCCGCACGATGATTACGTCGCGCATCTGCTGGCCGATCTGGATGCTGATGTATCGTACGCACAGGGACGTGAAGTGAAGACCATTTTTATTGGTGGCGGTACACCGAGCCTGCTTTCAGGCCCGGCGATGCAGACGCTGCTGGATGGCGTGCGCGCACGCCTGAACCTGGCAGTGGATGCTGAAATTACGATGGAAGCCAACCCCGGTACCGTTGAGGCCGACCGTTTTGTCGAGTATCAGCGTGCGGGCGTGAACCGTATCTCTATCGGCGTGCAGAGCTTTAGCGAGCCAAAGCTGAAGCGTCTGGGGCGTATCCACGGCCCGGAAGAGGCAAAGCGCGCGGCAAACCTGGCAACGGGGCTTGGGCTGCGCAGCTTTAACCTCGACCTGATGCATGGCCTGCCGGATCAGTCGCTCGAAGAAGCGCTGGACGATTTGCGTCAGGCGATTGAACTGAATCCGCCGCATCTGTCGTGGTATCAGCTGACCATTGAGCCTAACACCCTGTTTGGTTCCCGTCCTCCGGTGCTGCCGGACGATGACGCGCTGTGGGATATCTTCGAGCAGGGCCACCAGCTTTTGACCGCGGCGGGGTATCAGCAATACGAAACGTCGGCGTATGCGAAGCCGGGCTATCAGTGTCAGCACAATCTGAACTACTGGCGTTTTGGTGATTATCTGGGAATTGGCTGCGGCGCACATGGCAAAGTGACCTTCCCGGACGGACGCATTCTGCGTACCGCCAAAACGCGTCACCCGCGCGGGTATATGGAAGGCCGCTACCTGGAGCGTCAGCACGACGTCGAGGCGGCGGATAAGCCGTTTGAGTTCTTTATGAACCGCTTCCGTCTGCTGGAAGCCGCACCGCGCGCGGAATTTACGCGTTATACCGGGCTGCCGGAGTCAGTGATTCGTCCGCAGATTGACGAGGCGCTGGCGCAGGGGTATCTGACCGAGTGTGATGAGTCCTGGCAGATCACCGAGCACGGCAAGCTGTTCTTAAACTCCCTTCTTGAGCTGTTCCTCGCTGAAAATCCTGAAGGCTGATTCAGAATTTTACATCCCGTTCTGCTGGCTGAGGGAAAGGCTGGCAGAGTGTGGGGATGGAAAAATCAAAACAACTCCGCAAACAAATGACACCCGAAGAAGTACGCCTCTGGTATTTGCTCAGAGGTCGTCGTTTCTTCGGGTATAAGTTTCGTCGTCAGATGCCGGTTGGGCCGTATATCGTGGATTTTGCCTGCTTTAAGGCGAAGCTGATTATTGAGCTGGACGGTGGGCAACATCAGGATGAGGAGAACTATGATTCACGTCGTACCGCGTTTTTGAATACGAACGGATGGGAAGTCGTACGGTTCTGGAATAATGAATTCAGGACTAATGAGGAGCAGGTGCTGATGGCTATTTTGCAACGATTGCAATGCCTGATGCCCTCACCCTAACCCTCTCCCACAGGGAGAGGGAACTGGTTACTCCCTCTCCCTGTGGGAGAGGGCCGGGGTGAGGGCCCAGTGCGCACAAATATTACTTCAACGTCCCCACCAGCGCCTTCCGGCTGTCTTCCAGCGACACCACGCGTTTACACACGTCTTTGCCGAACTGCTGGAAATCGGCTTCCTGATTCTTCCACTCGTTCTGAATCGAGGTTTGCAGTCCGCCCAGGCTACCCAGTACACCCTGCAACGGATTACCGCCACCCTTCAGCACCGCTTTGGCGCCCATCTCGTTGATGCTGTCCTGGAGAATGCCGCCCATCGCCTGGTTCACCAGCTGCTGACCGTCGGCACGCACCTGATCGATCGCCTTATAGTGGAACGTCAGGCCATCAGAGCGCGTCTCGATAATACGGTTCATCTGCTCTTTCAGCTGTTTATCCAGCTTCGTCAGGCGGGTGCGCATATTGCTGCTCTCCCCCACCTCTTTGGTGATGATTTTATCCAGCGCCACGCGGCTCTTTTCAACGCGGGTCAGCGCGCCATCGTTGATCCAGGGCAGCGCGGTACGCAACTCGGCCTGGTAGTCCATCGCCTGCTCGCGCTGGGCGGCCGTCAGGTTTTGCGGTTTGCCGTTAAAGGTCACGTTGCCATCCGGCGTAATCACCAGATTGCCATTCTCGCCCTTAACCTGCACGGTTTGCGGACTCAGCACCACGTCATCACGCGGGGTGACGCTACATTTATACTCCGCATGGGCGGTGGTTCCGATTGCCAGTAAAGCAACAGCCAGCAACGTTTTGCGCATCTTTAACACTCCCTCAGACAAAATGGGCCAGCTAATGCTGGCCCGTTCTTGCTTTATTAGTCCCACCAAACGTCGAAAAGTTCGCTAACGCGGACATCTTCCAGTTTGTGGTCTTCAAGCCATTTGCGTACCAGCGCCTGATGCTCTTCGGTGCATTTCCCCACTTCCTGGGTGCAAATCAGACCTTCCCACGCCAGATAGCCGCTACCGTCGAAGGCCAGCTTGTTTGGCTCGATCACCTCGTTGATGAACGCATCAACGTCCTGATCGATCTGTTCCACACTGGTGCCTTCCGGGAAGCGCCAGGCAACGGAGAAGCCCACTTCCTGGAATTCTTCGATGTGCATCTTTTTACGCAGACGACGGCTACGATTCTTTGCCATTATTTCACCCTCTCGAACATTAAGTCCCATACGCCGTGACCAAGACGATGGCCACGCTGTTCAAATTTTGTCACCGGACGTGAATCCGGACGCGGTACGTAGTCGTTGCTTTCAGACTGATTTTTATACCCGTCCAGGGACGACATCACTTCCAGCATATGTTCCGCATAAGGTTCCCAGTCGGTTGCCATGTGGAAAACGCCGCCCAGCTTGAGCTTACTTTTCACCAGCTCGGCAAACGGCGCCTGAACGATACGGCGTTTATTATGACGCGCTTTGTGCCATGGGTCAGGGAAAAAGAGCTGAACCATGTTCAAAGAATTGTCAGGAATCATTTTGTGCAGCACTTCCACCGCGTCGTGACACATGACGCGCAGGTTCTCAACGCCCTCTTCGTGGGCCGTTGCCAGGCACGCGCCGACGCCCGGCGAGTGTACTTCGATACCGAGGAAGTTCTGCTCCGGGCGCGCTTTTGCCATGGTCACCAGCGAGGTGCCCATGCCAAAACCAATCTCCAGCGTCACTGGCGCGTCGCGGCCAAACAGGTCGGTGAAGTCGAGCGGTTGCTCGCTGAACTCAACGCCCATCACCGGCCAGTAGTTGTCCAGCGCGTGTTGCTGCCCTTTTGTCAGGCGCCCCTGACGGCGGACAAAGCTGCGAATACGGCGCAGCGGGCGACCGTTTTCATCAAATTCCGGTGAAATGACGTCGTTTTTCATAAAAGAGTTGTCTGCTTGTGAGAATGTTCGGGAAACGGGCATTATCCAAAGTTAAGGCTTCTATGCAAGCATGGGAAAGATCCGGTTTACAGCAGATTGACGCTGTGCTGCAATCTGCGTCCCTGATTAAGCGAATCGATGACCATGCAAGCCTCTCAATTTTCAGCCCAGGTGCTGGACTGGTACGACAAATACGGGCGTAAAACCCTGCCCTGGCAAATTGAAAAAACGCCGTACAAAGTATGGCTCTCCGAGGTGATGTTGCAACAAACGCAGGTCGCGACGGTCATTCCTTACTTCGAGCGTTTTATGGCGCGCTTCCCGACAATCACGGATCTGGCCAACGCGCCGCTGGACGAGGTACTGCACCTGTGGACAGGCCTCGGCTATTACGCCCGCGCGCGCAACCTGCACAAAGCCGCAAAGCAGGTCGCCACCCGCCACAACGGTAAATTCCCGGAGACCTTTGACGAGGTGGCGGATTTGCCCGGCGTCGGGCGTTCAACCGCAGGCGCAATCCTCTCCCTCTCTTTAGGCAAACATTTCCCTATTCTCGACGGCAACGTCAAGCGCGTGCTCGCACGCTGCTACGCCGTAGATGGCTGGCCGGGCAAGAAAGAGGTTGAGAAACGCCTGTGGGAGATCAGTGAAGCGGTCACTCCGGCGAAAGGAGTGGAGCGTTTTAACCAGGCGATGATGGATCTGGGCGCGATGGTCTGCACCCGTTCAAAACCGAAGTGCGAACTTTGCCCGGTAAACAACCTCTGCGTGGCGTATGCGAACCACACCTGGGCGCAGTATCCGGGGAAAAAACCGAAGCAGACGCTGCCTGAACGCACCGGGTACATGCTGCTGATGCAGCATGGCGACGAGGTATTTCTCGCTCAGCGCCCGCCGAGTGGCCTGTGGGGTGGTCTATACTGCTTCCCACAGTTTGAGGATGAAGCCTCGCTTCGGGCATGGCTTGAACAGCGCGGCATTGCGGCCGATACCCTGACGCAACTCAACGCGTTCCGTCATACCTTCAGCCATTTCCATCTGGATATTGTGCCGATGTGGCTTCCCGTGTCCTCATTCACGTCGTGCATGGATGAAGGCACCGCTCTCTGGTATAACTTAGCGCAACCGCCATCAGTCGGGCTGGCGGCTCCCGTGGAGCGCCTGTTACAGCAATTACGTGTCGGTGCAATGGTTTAGCATCGGCAAGACAAAGAGGAATGAGTATGGCCAGAACCATTTTTTGTACTTTCCTACAGCGCGACGCTGAAGGCCAGGATTTCCAGCTCTACCCGGGCGACCTGGGTAAGCGCATTTACAACGAGATCTCCAAAGAAGCCTGGGGACAGTGGCAGAAGAAGCAGACCATGCTGATCAACGAGAAAAAGCTCAGCATGATGAACCCGGAACACCGCAAACTGCTGGAGCAGGAGATGGTGAACTTCCTGTTCGAGGGTAAAGACGTCCATATCGAAGGCTATACGCCACCGGAAAAATAATACTCTGCGGCTGCTGCCCGGCGGCGCTGCGCTTGCACGGGCCTACGGTTTTGTAGGCCGGGTAAGCGCAGCGCCACCCGGCAACAGCAACCCCAAAGCAAACACAACACGCACTCCCGGAATGATGAAAAAACTTTTAGCGCTAGCCCTTGTTGCGCCGTTGCTTGTGTCTTGTTCTTCCAAAAAAGGCGATGAATACAACGAAGCCTGGGTCAAGGACACCAACGGTTTTGACATTTTGATGGGGCAGTTTGCCCACAACATCGAGAACATATGGGGATTTAACGAAGTTCTTATTGCCGGACCGAAGGACTACGTTAAGTACACCGACGCCTATCAGACCCGTAGCCACATCAACTTCGATGACGGTACGATTACGGTTGAAACCATCGCAGGGACTGAACCTGCGGCGCATTTACGTCAGGCCATCATCAAAACCCTGCTGATGGGCGACGATCCGGGGTCTATCGACCTCTACTCTGATGCCGATGACATCACCATCTCCAAAGAGCCGTTTCTGTATGGCCAGGTCGTTGACCAGACCGGTCAGCCGATCCGCTGGGAAGGCCGCGCCACGAAATTTGCCGACTACCTGCTGCAAACGCGCCTGAAAAGCCGCACCAACGGCCTGAAAGTGATCTACAGCGTCACGATCAACCTGGTGCCGAACCACCTCGACAAGCGTGCGCATAAGTATCTGGGCATGGTGCGTCAGGCGTCGCGTAAGTATGGCGTGGATGAGTCGCTGATCCTGGCGATTATGCAGACCGAGTCCTCGTTCAACCCCTACGCGGTAAGCCGTTCCGACGCGCTGGGGCTGATGCAGGTTGTACAGCACAGCGCCGGTAAAGACGTGTTCCGCGCACAGGGGAAATCCGGCACGCCGAGCCGCAGCTACCTGTTCGATCCGCAAAGCAACATTGATACCGGTACGGCCTACCTGGCGATGCTGAACAATGTCTACCTGGGCGGGATTGATAACCCAACCTCACGCCGCTATGCGGTGATCACCGCCTATAACGGCGGGGCGGGCAGCGTGCTGCGCGTCTTCTCAAATGACAAAGTGCAGGCCGCGAACATCATCAACAGCATGGCGCCGGGGGATGTCTACTCAACCCTCACCACCCGCCACCCGTCTGCGGAATCACGCCGCTATCTGTATAAGGTGAATACGGCGCAGAAGAACTACCGTCGCCGCTAGAAAACTACCCCTCACCCTGCCCTCTCCCAGAGGGAGAGGGTATTCAAGTTCCCTCTCCCTCTGGGAGAGGGCAGGGAGAGGGGACATCAGACCGCACCCATCTCATCCCACCCATACGAAAATGCTATTTGCATCACAATCCAGACTGCAAATTAATGTGGATTGCATTTTTTTGCGGGAGGTAACAAAACATATCGTTGCCAACTGATAGAATTGCATCAAATAACAACCCTGAATGTTCCCAAAACAACATATCTCCCGCTCACTTGTGAGGAAAGTAACATGAACCTTAAGCTGCAGCTTAAAATCTTGTCGTTTCTGCAGTTCTGCCTGTGGGGTAGCTGGCTGACTACACTCGGCTCCTATATGTTTGTGACGCTCAAGTTCGATGGTGCGTCGATCGGTGCCGTTTACAGCTCGCTGGGTATTGCGGCTGTCTTCATGCCAACGCTGCTCGGTATCGTGGCGGATAAATGGCTAAGCGCGAAATGGCTGTATATGCTTTGCCACCTGGTGGGTGCGGGGACGCTGTTTATGGCGGCCGAAGTGACCACGCCGGGGGCGATGTTCATGGTGATCCTGCTTAACTCGCTGGCCTATATGCCAACGCTTGGCCTGATCAACACCATCTCCTACTATCGCCTGAAATCTGCCGGTCTGGATATCGTCACCGACTTCCCGCCAATCCGTATCTGGGGCACCATCGGCTTTATCATGGCGATGTGGGGCGTGAGCTTCGCGGGCTTCGAGCTGAGCCATATGCAGCTCTACATCGGCGCGGCGCTCTCCGTACTGCTGGCGCTGTTCACCCTGACACTGCCCACCATTCCGGTATCTAATCAGCAGAAAAACCAGAGCTGGAGCACCATGCTTGGCCTGGACGCCTTCGCACTGTTTAAAAACAAGCGCATGGCGATCTTCTTTATCTTCTCCATGCTGCTGGGCGCGGAACTGCAAATCACCAACATGTTCGGTAATACCTTCCTGCACAGCTTCGATAACGATCCGCTGTTTGCCGGGAGCTTTATCGTCGAACACGCGTCGGTGATGATGTCCATCTCGCAGATCTCCGAGACGCTGTTCATCCTGACCATCCCGTTCTTCCTGAGCCGCTACGGTATCAAGAACGTCATGCTGATCAGTATCGCCGCCTGGATGTTGCGCTTCGGTCTGTTCGCCTATGGCGACCCGAGCGCGTTCGGCACCGTGCTGCTGGTTCTGTCGATGATTGTTTACGGCTGTGCCTTCGACTTCTTCAACATCTCCGGCTCGGTGTTTGTGGAAAAAGAGGTGAAGCCTGAAATCCGCGCCAGTGCGCAGGGCATGTTCCTGATGATGACCAACGGCTTCGGCTGTATTCTGGGCGGCGTGGTGAGCGGCAAAGTGGTTGAGATGTATACCACTAACGGCATCACCAACTGGCAACCAGTGTGGCTGATCTTCGCCGGGTACTCGCTGGTGCTGTTCTTCGCGTTCATCGCGCTGTTCAAGTACAAGCACGTGCGCGAGCCGCACGGTGCGCAGCCGATCGCGCATTGATTGTTGTGCCCGGTGGCGCTGCGCTTACCGGGCCTGGAAAACCAGACCGTAGGCCGGGTAAGGCGTAGCCGCCACCCGGCTATTTTATTCCAGAAAGCACCCACCCCACCGACAGCAAATCCGCGCTGCCGCCCGGGCTCAGATTGCGTTCAATCAATGCTTTATCCATCTTCAGCAACGCCTCGCAGTCCCAGCCGTTAGCCAGTAATTCCCGCGCGTAGCCCTGAACGTAGCGCAGCCCCTCAATGCCGCCGCGCGAAACGAGATTGCTGTCCTGATTTACCGCCATCAGGCGCAACAGCAGGCCGTGAAGCGACTGACCGTTCCACGCATCCAAAGCCTTACGCACCGTGGCAAAGCCGCTTTCTGCCTCGCCACGCGCGCCGGTTAAACCGTACAGCTGAAACTGCCGCTCCCCCGCCGTTGCCTGCCCACTGCGCCCGGCCAGCTCCCTCGCCACCAGCCCATGACAGATGTTACTTACCTCACAACAGAGGCTATCCGCAGTGATATTTTTCACACGCCCGGCGGCGAAGCAGAGCAAACCGAGGGCAAAAATCCCGCCCTTGTGGGTATTTACCCCGCCCGTGGCGGCGTACATTGCCTGCTCGCAGGCCATTCCCATTGGGCGAAGAATCCGCAACTGCCGATCGGCAGGTTTGGCCGCATGTGCTTCACCCAGTTCCGCAAACCGGGCAAACCACGGCGTAATCGCCATAATGCTGCGGACAAACAAGGCATGGTCCATATCGCGATGGGAGCCGTTATTGAGCCTGTCCACCAGCCCCGGTTTTGGCGTCAGCTCCAGCTCCTGCCACAGCGCCTCTGCGGCAAGCGCAGGGAGATCAACCGGGCGCGGTTCAGTCGCGAGCAAACCAGTCATCGATCATCTTCTCCACGCGGGAAACCACCTGCTCAGCGGGGTGATTGCGCGAACGGGAACAGGCATGAGCGGGCTCGTCACAGATCAGGCAGCGTCTGAGATTCGCCCCCAGCGACTGACGCCCGACGTGGCCGTTTTCAGGGCAGATCACATCCAGATCCCACAGCCTGCCGAGTGGGTGCGTCTGCTCCAGTTCTGCACAGTGCGCCTTAATTTCCGCCGCCGGATGCGCGATGCACCACAAGGCTTCAGGTCCGGTGGGTAGCCACAGCACCTTACGGTCCAGCACCTGCCAGCGGTTTTCCCACAGCAGCTGGTCGCACATTTGCAGCGCCACGCCCATGGTGTTGCGATAGCGAAGGCTGTCTTTGATTTCCCCGGGCGTAACCAGCGTGAGGGAGATCACCGGTTGTTGATAGTGCGCAAGCATGTCAGCCTGGCGCGCTGCGCGGCGCTCTTTCGCCGCCAGCAGTTCGTCCAGGCTGACACCCGTCCGCACGGGTGTCGCAATCGTCACACTTCCTCCTTTACCTGTCGCACGGTGTCGATCACGCTGCCGTCGCGGTAGCGGATCACCCCGACGATTTTGTCGGTGAACTCAATCGGTTTCGGTACGCCTGTCAACGAAATCGCTCGCTCATACAGCGCGTTGATATCTACAACCTTCAGCCCTGCTTCCATAAGTCGTTCGCGGATCTCCGGGCGCGCCGGGTTGACCGCAATACCATGGTCGGTGACCAGCACGTCAATGCTCTCCCCCGGCGTGAGGCGGGTGGTAACGCGCTTCACGACGGTCGGGATGCGGCTTCGCAGCAGCGGCGCGACCACAATGGTCAGGTTGGCTGCCGCCGCCACGTCGCAGTGTCCGCCGGATGCGCCACGCATCACGCCATCGGAGCCGGTGATGACATTGACGTTAAAGTCGACGTCGATTTCCAGGGCGCTGAGGATCACCACGTCGAGCTGGTCGCAGCTTGCCGCCTTGCTGCCGGGGTTGGCGTAGACGTTGGTGGAGATCTCCACGTGGTTCGGGTTGCGCGCCAGCGAGGCCGCTGCCTGGCCGTCAAAGCACTGGGTGTCGAGCAGCTTTTCGATGAGCCCCTTCTCGTGCAGATCCACCAGGCTGCCGGTGATGCCGCCAAGGGCGAAGCGCGCCTTCACGCCGCCGCGCTCCATCTTCTCTTCCATAAAACGGGTGCAGGCGGTGGCCGCTGCGCCGGAGCCGGTCTGCATCGAGAAGCCTGGTTTGAAATAGCCAGAGTGTTCAATCACGTCCGCCGCATAGCGGGCGATCATCAGCTCGCGCGGGTTGCTGGTGACGCGCGCCGCGCCGACGCTGATTTTCGCCGGGTCGCCCACGCTCTCCACCTGCACGATGTAGTCCACCTGATCCTGCACCAGGCTGGCGGGCATATTGGGGAATGGCACCAGCGCTTCGGTCAGCAGCACCACCTTACGGGCAAAGTGCGCGTCCACCATGGCGTAGCCCAGCGAACCGCAGCACGATTTTCCGTGCGTGCCGTTGGCGTTGCCAAACTCATCGCTGCACGGCACGCCAAGAAATGCCACGTCGATGCTCAGTTCGCCGTCCTGGAGCAGCTTCACGCGCCCGCCGTGGGAGTGAATTTGTACCGGCTCGTCCATTAGCCCGTGGGAGATGGCATCCGCCAGCCTGCCGCGCATGCCGGAGGTGTAAATCCGGGTGATGACGCCACTCTCGATATGCTCGATCAGCGCGTCATTGCAGGTCATCAGCGAGCTGGAAGCCAGGGTCAGATTTTTGAAGCCCATCCGCGCCAGCAGCGCCACGACGGTGTTGATCACCCGGTCGCCTTCGCGAAAGGCATGGTGGAAGGAGATGGTCATCCCGTCCTGCAAGCCGCTGCGCTTAACCGCCTCTTCAATTGAGGCGCAGAGCTTGCGGCTGTGCTTCGCCTCGCTGTCCGCCAGCCACGGCGTCGCGCTGTGGGCGGTATCAAAGGGTTTCAGATCCCGCAGATGGGGGAAATTTACATGGAGAAGTTCTGTCTGATTCATTATGTCATCCTTACCGACGCACGCCAGAGGCCGCCGCGCGCTCCAGCACCACCTGCGCGTGGTTAATAATCGGTGCATCCACCATTTTGCCGTTGAGCGACACCACGCCCAGGCCGTTACGCTCGCCCTCTTCTGCCGCCTCAATCACCCTTTTGGCGTGATCCACCTCTTCCTGAGTCGGGGCGTAGGCGTTGTGCAGCAGGTCTATCTGGCGCGGGTTAATCAGCGATTTGCCGTTGAAGCCCATCTTGCGGATCAGGTCGACCTCGCGCAGGAACCCGGCTTCGTCGTTAACGTCGGACCACACCACGTCGAAGGCGTCGATACCGGCGGCGCGTGCGGCGTGCAGCACGGCGCAGCGGGCATAGAACAGCTCGGTGCCGTCGCCGCGCTCGGTCTGCATGTCCATCACGTAGTCAAAGGCGGCCAGCGCGATGCCGATCAGGCGCGGGGAGCTGCGGGCAATCGCCACGGCGTTGATAACGCCAATGGCCGATTCAATCGCCGCCATCACGCGGGTGGAACCCACTTCGCGCCCGCACTCCTGCTCAATGCGCTCGAGGTGGCCTTCCAGCTCGTAAATATCGTCCGGGGTGTCGGTTTTCGGCAGGCGAATCACGTCCACGCCCGCGCGCACGGCGGCCTCCAGATCCAGCAGGCCAAACGGCGTGCTCAGCGGGTTAATGCGCACCACGGTTTCAATATCCTGATACATCGGGTGCTGCAACGCGTGGAACACCAGCATGCGTGCGGTGTCTTTCTCGCGCAGGGCCACGGCGTCCTCAAGGTCAAACATGATGGAGTCGGGGCGGTAGATAAAGGCGGTAGAGAGCATGGCGGCATTGGCGCCTGGCAGGAACAGCATACTGCGGCGGAGTTTGCTCATTTCAGCGCCCCCCAGTTGATGGCCTGTTCATCGGCGGCACGCAGAAGCGCGCTTTGCAGGCGAGCGCGGATCACACAGTCCAGCGCCCCTTTGTCTTCAATAATGATTAATCCCTGGTGCACGTTCATGGCGCGCAATGTGTCGTTGACCACCTGGCGTATTTGCTCGCCAAACTGCTTAATCACTTCACTGTGGATGACAATCTCCAGCTCACCGTGAGCGGGGGCGATTTTCACCATCAGGTCGCTGGACTCCTGCGTTCCGGCCAGCGCCTCCCTTACAATATTCATGATAAATTCCTGATAGTTATGCGACTTCCGCACTCGCACGATAATGTGCTTCGAGGTGCGCGAAGGTGGAGTCCGGGACAATCTCCCGGATCCGGGAAAACTGCTGTGTCTTGAGTAAACGGCGCACTTCCGAGGCCGAAATGGCGTTGCCGGTGGCCTTGATGCGCGGCATCTCCACCACCTCAATATGCGAGGCCAGAAGGTCGTGCAGCGTCTGGTTGTACTGCCGCGTGATGTCGCAGAACGGCTCCGAGCCGATGAAGCGGTGTGTGATGCCCAGCGCCGGGGCGATATAGTCCCGGAAGATCAGCACGTCGATCTCGCTCCACGCCTGCTGCACTTTGCCGGTCTCCTTCAGGAAGTAGGCCGGGAAGGTGGCGCGGGAGATGATGTACTGCGAGCCTTCATGCACCACCACGTTCGGCAGATGCGCCACGCCCGCACGCACCATCTCGAGGCGCGCGCTGAACGGGAAGAACGAGGCGTCTTCACGCACCACAAACAGATGCAGGGCATCGCACTGCGTCGCCGCCTGCTCCACCAGATGACGATGGCCGAGGGTGAAGGGATTGGCGTTCATCACGATCGCGCCCGTTTTTTCCCCACACCGGCGCTTCGCGCGCAGGGATCGGCAGTAGCGCGCGATCCCCTGCGGAGTGTTCTCCATTAGCACCGCGTTGTTCCCGCTCTGGGCAATCGGCCAGAAACCGCTGCGGCCAAAGCGCTCCTTATTGCACGGACGGGTGCAGAGGAAGAGGTGAAAATGGCCGCGCTCCAGCGCCGCGTTTTCCACCTCTGCCAGCAGACGCGCGCTGAGGTTTTCCCCACGAAGCTGCTCGTTGACCGCCACGCATTTGATGACGTTGGCAGCCAGCCCGGCGCACCCCACCAGCTGCGCGCCGGACCAGGCTTCGACAAACAGCGTGATGTCGTTGTCCAGGCCGAGGCCGCTGTCTGCCAGCAGGTAGCGGATCTGGCTTAAGCGTTCCGGGTGTTTCGCCACAACGGTGTGCCGAAAATCAATGGGTTGCGATTGCATGCTGCCGCCTTACTCAGTGCGCTGCCGCGAGCCCGACGGCTGGCGCTTCCACGATCACGTTGCTCAGATGACCGATATGCTCGATCTCCACCTCAATGCGATCCCCCTCCTTCATAAACAGCGGCGGGTTGCGCTTTTTACCCACGCCACCAGGCGAGCCGGTGATGATCACGTCGCCCGGGCTGAGACGGGTGAAGGTGCTGATATACTCGATCAGCTCCGCCACCTTGTGGATCATGCTGCTGGTGTTGTCTTCCTGCACCATGCGGCCGTTCAGCCAGGTGCGGATCGCCAGGCTGTGCGGGTCCGGGATCTCATCCGCCGTCGCCATCCACGGGCCGAACGCCCCGGTCTGGCGCCAGTTTTTCCCGGCGGTGAACCAGGTGTGCTGCCAGTCGCGGGCGGAGCCGTCCATGTAACAGCTGTAGCCCGCCACGTGGCGCAGGGCGTCGTCGCGGCTGATGTTCTCCCCGCCTTTGCCGATGATCACCGCCAGCTCGCCTTCGTAGTCGAACTCGCTGGAGTGGCGCGGCTTCAGCACCGGCTCGTTGTGGCCGGTCTGTGAATCCGGGAAGCGGACAAACAGCGTCGGGGCCGGGTTGTGCTGGTCAAACTCCTTGCGCTTGTCGGCATAGTTCATGCCCACGCAGAGGATTTTTTCCGGCTGGACAATCACCGGTAAGAAGGTGATGGCGTTCAGCGGTACATCCACCACGTCGTTCAGAAAACGGGTGGCCTGCGCCAGCCCGTTCCCCTGCAACAGCGCTTTAAGGTCGCCATAGCGGTCGCCCAGGCGGCGGCCCAAATCAATCACGCCTTCGGCCTGTACGATGCCGTAGCTGCGTTTTCCCTGGTATAAAAAGCTTGCGAGTTTCATTGTTCTTTCCTGAAAACTTAAACGAGGAAGTTGCCCAGAATCAGCAGTGAGACAGAGACGTTAATCGCGCCGCCGATACGGGTAGCAATCTGGGCGAATGGCATCAGGCTCATGCGGTTGCCTGCGGTCAGGATCGCCACGTCACCGGTGCCACCCTGCCCGCTCTGACAGCAGGAGACGATGGCGACATCAATCGGGTGCATACCAATCTTTTTGCCAACGAAGAATCCGGTCGCCACCAGCGCGGAAACGGTGCTGACAATCACCAGCAGGTTGCTGACGGTGAACGCCGCCACCAGTTCATGCCATGGGGTAATCGCCACGCCGACAGCGAAGAGGATTGGGTAGGTCACGGAGGTCTGGAAGAATTTGTACACCACCTGGGAACCCTCCAGCAGACGCGGAGAGGCGCCGTTGCAGAGCTTCACCAGCACCGCCATAAACAACATGCCCACCGGCGCTGGCAGACCAATCAGCTTGTGACCGAGCATGCCCAGCATGTACAGCAGCACCGCCAGCAGCGCGCCCGAGGCGATGGTCGTCACGTCCGCTTTGCCGGAGAACGCAGGTTGGGAAACAGTGGCATCAGCGTTGGCGCGATTCGGCATCAGCTGGCCTTCACCGGTCAGGTGCGGGTAGCGTTTACCGAGCTGGTTGAGGCAACCGGAGATAATGATCGCCGTCAGGCCGCCGAGCATCACCATCGGCAGCACGCGGCCGAGCGCCACGCCCTGATCCATATGCAGCAGGGTGGCATAGCCGATAGAGAGCGGGATCGCCCCTTCCCCGACGCCGCCCGCCATGATCGGCAGAATGATAAAGAAGAAGATCTGGAACGGCTCGAGGCCCAGCGCCAGCCCAACACCCATGCCGACAATCATGCCGACGATTTCACCGCACAGCATCGGGAAGAAGATGCGCAGGAAGCCCTGGATCAGCACGGTGCGGTTCATACTCATGATGCTGCCGACGATAATGCAGCAGATATAGAGGTAGAGAATATTGGTGGATTTATAGAATTTGGTCGTGGACTCAACCACCACGTCCGGCAGCAGGCCGTAATAGACCAGCGCGGAAGGGATAAAGGTGGCGCAAATTGCCGCCGCACCGAGCTTGCCGACAATCGGCAGGCGTTTGCCGAATTCACCGCAGGCAAAGCCGAAGAAGGCCAGCGTGGCCACCATGACCACAATGTCGCTCGGCAGTTTTCCGCCCAGGCAATCAATCGCAATCAGCGCACCCGCCAGAACGAACAGCGGCAGAGGAATAATGCCGATTTTCCAGGTATCCATAATATGCCACCAGCGCTCTTTGAGCGATGGCCGCTGAATATCAATCGGGTCGTGGGTAACAGAGAATGAATCGTCAGTTGTGCTCATAATAAGCCCCTTAGTTATTTTGTGCGTTCAGCTTAGAGTCACAAAGGCTTACTTTATGTGAGGGATGGCATATTAAAAGCGAAGTTTTAATGGACGCTATGGTTTTAATGGTTTCTTTTATTTAATGTGATTTACGCCTTATTTATTGCCGTGGTTTTTATGGTTTCTTTTCTTAACTGAACAAAGAAATAACATTTATTCATTTAACCTTAAGAGGATGAGACTTTCGGAAAAATCTTTTACAGGCTGCGCTGTGCAAGGGATCACAAGTTTTCGGCAAAGCGGGCATCCTGGCCTTAAAAGATGATATATTCAGCCGACCTGTTGATATCTCGCGTGATAGTTATGAAAGTATCGTTTCAGATCAAGCTGTTTATTTCGCTGGTCGCCTTTTTCTCAGTGCTGTTCGCATTACTGGGCGGATATTATTATGTCGATGTCGGCAGACAGCTTTATCAGGAAATGAGCGCGCGCGCAAAAATACAGGCCGAAGAAATTGCGCTTATTCCTACCCTGCGAAAAGAAGTCGAACAAAAGGATATCCTGGGTATCCATGACTTTATGCAGAAAATAGCCGCCCGCAGCGACGCCAGTTTTATTGTGATTGGTGACAATAAGGGGCTGCATCTTTTCCACTCCGTGTTTGCCGACCGGGTAGGCAAAACGCTGGTTGGCGGAGATAACGACGAGGTATTACACGGCAAAAGCACCATCACCATCCGCAAGGGCGGGTTAGGCATTTCGCTGCGCAGCAAAGCGCCCATTTTTAATGATGCCGGGCAGGTGGTGGGGATTGTTTCGGTAGGCTATCTCACGAGCTATCTGGACACCATCACCGTCAGCAAGGTGGTTAATATCCTGATTGCCGCCGTGCTGCTGCTTATCGCCCTGTTTATTTTCTCCTGGTTCTTCACCCGCAGCATCAAGAAGCAGATATTCTCTCTGGAGCCGCGCGAAATCGGCCTGCTGGTGCGCCAGCAAAAGGCGATGATGGAATCCATTTATGAAGGGGTGATTGCCATCGACGACGATCTTCGCATTGAGGTGATTAACCAGGCGGCGCGTAAATTATTAGGCTTACGTCAGCCCGCCCGCGAACTGCGGGGTCAACTCATCAGCCAGGTGATCGCGCCCGTCCCGTTCTTCAACGCGCAAACCATGCTTGCGAAAGACACCCACGATGAGATCTGTCGCTTTAACGATCTCACAGTTATTGCCAGCCGGGTGCGGATCATGCTGGAAGATGCGTTGCAGGGCTGGGTGATCACCTTTCGCGATCGCAACGAGATCGACTCGCTCAGCGCCCAGCTCAGCCAGGTGAAGCGCTACGTTGATAACCTGCGCATCATGCGCCATGAACAGCTGAACCGCATGACTACGCTGTCCGGCCTGCTGCATATGGGCCGTTATGACGAAGCGATTCGCTACATACAGGCGCAGTCGGAACACGCTCAGGAGCTGCTGGACTTTATCTCGTCCCGCTTTAGCTCTCCGACGCTGTGTGGTTTGCTGCTTGGAAAGGCCGCCCGCGCGCGTGAAAAAGGCGTTGAGCTGAGTTTCGACCCGGCCTGCCGGGTGGATAAACCGTTCCTGCCGCTGCTCGAATCGGAACTTATCTCGATCATCGGGAACTTGCTGGATAACGCCATTGAAGCGACCCAGCGTGCACCGCTCCCGCATGCCCCGGTGGACGTGCTGATAAAGCTGAACGAGCAGGAACTGATTATTGAAGTCGCCGACCAGGGCGTCGGCATCACACCGGAGATACGCGACCGGATCTTTGAGCGCGGCATCACCACCAAAACGCGCGGCGATCATGGTATTGGCCTGTATCTGATTGAAAGCTATGTCACACAGGCTGGCGGTGCAATTGAAGTTGCCGATAACCCCCCACGCGGTGCCATTTTCTCACTGTTTATTCCCGCAACGGGAACGGCCCGGCACCCCGTACAGGAACTGGAAGATACCGACTATGCAACATGAACTTATCGACGTACTGATTGTTGAAGACGAGAACGAACTGGCGCAACTGCACGCGGAGCTTATCGGTAAACATCCGCGCCTGAGGCTGGTGGGGATTGCCGCGTCGCTGGCCGACGCGCAGGTACAACTGGAGAGCAAACAGCCGAAGCTGATGCTGCTGGATAACTACCTGCCGGACGGCAAAGGCATCACCCTTATCAGCAACCCGATGCTCACCCGCGCCAACTGCTCGGTGATTTTCATCACCGCCGCCAGCGATATGGACACCTGTAGCCAGGCAATTCGTAACGGCGCGTTCGACTACATCCTCAAGCCGGTTTCCTGGAAGCGCCTGAGCCAGTCGCTGGAACGTTTTGTGCAGTTTGCCGAACAGCAGCGCGTCTGGAAGATCGTCGACCAGCAGAACGTCGATTCACTCTATCAGTTGCAGGCGAAAAACTATCGCCTGGACAACGGCAGCAAAGGGATAGAGGAGAACACGCTGGCGCGGGTGCAAATGCTGTTTAACAACAAGGCGGCGCACTGTTTTACGGTGGATGAGGTGGTGAGCGAGACGGGCCTGAGTAAAACCACCACCCGGCGCTATCTGGAACACTGCGTGGAGGTGGGTTTTCTGACGGTGGAGATGCTGTACGGGAAGATTGGGCATCCGAGAAGGATGTACCGCCGCGCAGAAGCCTGACGCAGTATTGTAGGCCTGGTAAGCTTGCGCCGCCGGGCACTCGCCGGGTGGCGCTAACGCTTACCCGGCCTACGTTCGGACATTCAATACGTATCCATAAAGCCGCTTAATCCCGTCCGCATCTTTCTCGCTGTAAACGCCCTGCAACTCTGGGGAGAAACCCGGCAGCATATTAATGCCCTCTTCCAGCGCCAGGAAGTAGCGCTGTACTGCTCCACCCCAGACTTCCCCGGGCACCACACACAGCACGCCCGGCGGGTATGGCAGCGCACCTTCGGCGGCAATGCGTCCTTCGGCGTCACGAATACGCACCAGTTCGACGTTCCCGCGAATGTACTCCTGGTTGGCATCCTGCGGGTTCATCACCACGGCAGGCAGGCTCTCCTGACGGAACATCGCCTTCTGTAAATCCTTCACGTTAAAGCTGACGTAGAGATCGTGCATCTCCTGGCTCAGCTGACGGATCGTGTAGTCGCGGTAACGCACCGGGTATTTCTGACAGATGGTCGGAAGCACATCCGCGAGCGGTGTGTCGTCTTCAATATGCTGTTCAAACTGCCCCAGCATTGCCACCAGCTGCATTAGCTTCTCCGCGCTCTCGGCTGGCGTCAGCAGGAACAGGATGGAGTTGAGATCGCACTTCTCCGGCACAATGCCGTTCTCGCGCAGGTAGTGGGCGAGAATGGTCGCAGGAATGCCGAAATCGGTATAGTGACCTGTTTCAGCATCAATGCCCGGCGTGGTCAGCAGCAGCTTGCACGGATCGACGAAATACTGCTCGCGGGCATAGCCTTCAAAACCGTGCCATTTTGCACCCGGTTCAAAACTAAAGAAGCGACGCTCGCTGGCGATAGCCTGTGTGGGGTGATCCTGCCATGGCCGCCCCGCCACCACCGGCGGGATAAACGGTTTGATCATATTGCAGTTGGCGATGATGGCCTTGCGCGCTTCAATGCCCAGCTCGACGCACTCTGCCCACAGCCTGCGTCCGCTCTCGCCCTCGTGAATTTTGGCGTTCACGTCCAGCGCCGCGAACAGCGGATAAAACGGGCTGGTGGATGCATGCAGCATAAACGCGTTGTTCAGCCGCTTATGCGGGCAGAAGCGCGACTGACCGCGAATATGGTTATCCTTTTTATGGATCTGCGACGTTTGCGAGAACCCGGCCTGCTGCTTATGGACCGACTGGGTCACGAAAATTCCCGGATCGTTCTCGTTCAGTTCCAGCAGAAGCGGAGACGTTTCCGCCATCATCGGAATAAATTGCTCGTAGCCGACCCAGGCGGAGTCAAAGAGGATGTAGTCGCAAAGGTGACCGATCTTGTCGATCACCTGACGGGCGTTGTAGATCGTGCCATCGTAGGTGCCGAGCTGAATGATCGCCAGACGGAACGGGCGCGCCTCGGCGGCTTTCTGCGGCGCGACGTCACGGATCAGTTCCCGCAGCCAGGCCTCATCAAAGCAGTGCTCATCAATCCCGCCGATAAAACCAAACGGATTACGGGCTGCCTCAAGATAGACAGGCGTTGCCCCGGCCTGGATCAGCGCTCCATGATGGTTGGACTTGTGGTTGTTACGATCGAACAGCACCAGATCGCCACGGGTCAGCAGCGCATTGGTCACCACTTTATTGGCCGCCGACGTGCCGTTCAGCACGAAGTAGGTTTTGTCCGCGTTGAATACTTTCGCCGCGAACTTTTGCGCGTGCTTGGCGGAGCCTTCGTGGATCAGCAGATCGCCCAGCTTAACGTCGGCGTTGCACATGTCGGCGCGAAAAACGTTCTCACCGAAGAAATCATAGAACTGCCGCCCCGCCGGGTGTTTTTTGAAAAAGGCACCGTGCTGGTGACCCGGACAGGCAAAGGTGCTGTTTCCCATCGCCACATACTGGCTCAGGGTGTCAAAAAAGGGTGGCAGCAGGTTCTCTTCATACCGGCAGGCGGCAGATTCCAGTTCCAGCAATTCCTGTGCTTTACCCGAGATGATCGCCGTGACACCCTCTGGCACCTCTCCTGGCTCTGTTGAGAACAAAAATACCGGTAACTGAAAGCCCGTACGCTTCAGCAATGCGAGAATGCCGCTGTAGCTTTCAACAACCGTAATGACAACTGCCGCCACATCGGTGAAATCGGTGTTATCCAGCATAACTTTTTCGCGATGCGTAGAAACTTTGGATACCAGCTCACGGCTGACGGCAATTTTCATGGTTTTCATAGGCGCAAATACCCTCACCGAACGGCGAGACAGGAAGGAGAAAATTCGCGCAATCATGTCACCTTTTATTTTCAGGTGCAAGAAGGAATCAGTATGCGTTACACCTCCCAAAGCTAAGCGTAATCTGGGACGAACGTGCCATAATCATGCAATGCCAGTGCTTAAATAACAGGAGTTAAACGTGGTAATTGGACCCTTTATCAATGCGGGAGCCGTATTGCTGGGCGGTGTACTTGGGGCAGTATTAAGTCAGCGCCTGCCGGAGCGTATTCGCGTCTCCATGCCTTCTATTTTTGGCCTGGCGTCGTTAGGGATTGGTATCCTTTTAGTGGTGAAATGCGCCAACCTGCCGGTGATGGTACTGGCGACGCTGCTCGGCGCGCTCATCGGCGAGTTTTGCTATCTGGAAAAAGGTATTAATCACGCGGTAGGCAAAGCCAAAAATCTGATTGCCCGACCGGGCAAGGCAAAGCACGGCACGCACGAGTCGTTTATTCAGAACTACGTTGCGATCATTATTCTGTTCTGCGCCAGCGGCACGGGGATATTCGGTTCGATGCAGGAAGGGATGACCGGCGATCCCAGCATATTGATTGCGAAAGCGTTTCTGGATTTCTTTACTGCCACCATTTTTGCCACCACCCTCGGCATCGCCGTCGCCGCGATTTGTGTGCCAATGTTGCTTATTCAGCTGGCGCTGGCCACCTGCGCCACGCTGATCCTGCCGCTGACAACGCCAGCGATGATGGCAGACTTTACCGCCGTCGGCGGCCTGTTGCTGCTGGCGACAGGGCTGCGCATCTGTGGCATTAAGATGTTTGCAGTGGTGAACATGCTCCCTGCCCTGCTGCTCGCGATGCCGCTTTCCGCGCTCTGGACGCGCTTTTTCGCTTAAGTTTGCGACGAAATGGTGAGAGAGTGTGCAGTCTGCACCGAAAGCAACAAATTTCGTTGACGCCGGAGGGAGGATCGGGTTTAATGCGCCCCGTTGCCCGGATAGCTCAGTCGGTAGAGCAGGGGATTGAAAATCCCCGTGTCCTTGGTTCGATTCCGAGTCCGGGCACCACTTATTTATAACCCTCGCTTCGGCGGGGGTTTTTGCTTTCTGAGTCAGCAACTCGTTGTTTGAACAGTAGTTACCGCCCTTATCTCTCCTCCGGCCCCGCTTCCCGGTGGTACAACTGGCGTTGTTTACCGCCTTTACCGCCACACAGAAGCAGAAAAACCTGACCTTCACCGATCTATTTGAGCATTACAAATGCACATATCAATTGGACAGAGCCCGACAGAGCGGCATCACGTATCCGTGATTACCCCCCATCGGCTAACTGTTTTATTAGATTCATCGGTGGTAAATCCATCCGGGACATCCTGAAAAGTGACCTTTCGGCGTTCCGTACACTGCTGGAACAGGCCCTGGCTAACCGCAGTAAAGTAGGCCGAGGAACGAAGCTGTAAAAAGCGACTTCTACTTCAGACACCGTAACCACATTGCTACTATATTGTGTGTGCGTTGGCACGCATGGCTGTCATGGGGGCGTTTATCAGTCTAAGCAGAGGCCGGTAAAGCAATTGAGAGGAACTACAATGGATGCAGCATTACTTAACATGATGCGCTCAGATGGAAGAAATAAAGCCTGGGCGGAAACTATGGTGAATATGGAAGCCAGGAAACTGGTAAATACAGCCAACACTCTGTCGGCTTTTCATCTCAGCGATAGTTTGACTCGAATGAAGTTTGTTCAGGAAATTCGGGACCTCATAGAACATCAGTTTACGTTAGCTCGTCGGGCTAAATCAGATGAAGAATGCATGGAATGCGTTAAAATTCTCAGAGAAGAAAACAGTAACCTGCTGGAACAAGCGCGTTTATTAAGAACGTAGGCAGCGAAGCTTTACGCTAAAGTCGAGTTTATCCGAGAGAATAACAAAATTGTTGGGTATGTGATCTCGGCTGTTAGTGTTGTCCTGGCCGGTGCTGAAATAGCCGCAGGATTTACCCTCATAGGCACTATGACCCCTCTCGGGGTTCTTGCTGGTGCGATTCTGGTTACTGACGGGACAAACAGCATCAGTAAAGAAGTGGCTCGCTACGCAACTAACAACACTACCAGTGAAGGGCTGGTCGCGAATGCCGCGATGTCTACAGCTGAGTTTATGGGCTTTAGTCGTGAGAATGGGTTAGGTGTCTACAAATCAATTTCACTGGCCGCTAATGCGTACACCATTTTTGGCTTGTTACGGCGACCTGGTACCTGGCGACTGTTTCGTTATCTCCCTGCTGACTATTACCGAAAGGTGAGCACACTGAGCCGCCCGCAGCTTACAATGAAAATAGCGGGTTATGGCGTGAAAGCTAAGATTATTTTTGATCTGTTGTCCGTCAGCGACCCGTCCCAGAATTAGTCAGCATTTTACGATAACGCCAGGATTTGTAGCCAAGTTTTGCTGGCGTTATATACCAGATGAAAGGTAGTACAATCAATAATGTGAGCGCAAGTGTCAGGCTTGTATCCTTGGATGCAAGTAAAAGAGTTAAAGCCAGTATGATGAAGGCAATAATAGTTATCCACTTCATAGCCTTAAAACGATTGGCCAGATCATGAGTTACGCTATCAAACGAACCACCGTAATTTTCAATATTGTTTTTTAACTTTTGAAGATCTCGTTTGCTAAAACCTGATTTTAAAAGTGCCTCTTCGCTGGTCATTCTATTATCCGTCCCATAACTCACTGAAACCTGTGACGAAGTTTAACTTAATTTGGCGGATAAATCGCTACCTGACGATATTCGTCAAATTTATATATATCAACGAGTTGAAGATATCTTAGAGTATACGCTCGAAAACTGACATTATTGCCCACTGCGGAACTTCGCTGGTAGCAACTCTAATGACTCCTTCGGGGCCGCTTCCAACATCTCCCGCCCTGCCCGGTAGAAGCAACATGCAGATCACCACAGGAGGCTGAATCATGCACGATGAAATCATTAATCAGGCCCGCGAAATCCTCCCTCAGCGGCTCAACCATACCGACACATTGGCATCACAGCAGGACACCGCGTACTATCTGGCCCTACAGTGAAGCGCAATGCTGCTATTATCTATTCCCCTATCCACGACACCCCGACCACTGCGTCAGCAGCGCATGCAGTTTAGCCGGCTCCAGAGGCTTGCGCAGCACCAGGTAACCCTCCTGCTCCGCCTCCAGCAGAACCGGTGAATTAAATTCGCCGCTGACTATCGCGCCGCTCATATCCGGCAGACGTTCAAAAAGCGCTTTCAGGATATCGAAGCCGCTTTCGCCCGATCGCAGACGCTGGTCGCACAGCACGGCGAACGGCGTAAAGCCGTCGTCGATTATGGCAAACGCTTCTTCAGCCGAGGCCGCACAGCGTACGTCGATTCCCCAGACGCTCATCAGGCTCTCCCAGGCAGACGTCACCAGCGGGTCGTCATCAACGACCAGGCAGGAACCGTGCAGCGGCGCATAGCGTACCGGCGTGGCGGTGTTGTCAGCGGCGGGCGGGGTGTCCAGCACGCTATCTTCGCCAGCATATTGGATAAAGCGCATCCAGAAGCGTGAGCCTTTACCTTCAATGGATTGCATTCCGTATTTCACCTTCATCAGCTTGGCACAACGGGCAACGACGGCCAGTCCCAGCCCGTGCCCGGCGCTGTCGATCTTCCATGCCAGCTCGGGGCGGTAGTAAGGTGAGAAGATTTTGCCCTTCTCTTCATCGGCGATACCGACTCCCGTGTCCCACACCTCCACCATACACTCGTCACCGCGCGGTCGGATGGCGACCAGCACCCCGCCCTGGAGCGTGTAGCGAAGGGCGTTTTGAATCAGGTTAATCAGGGACTGTCGCACCAGCAGCGGATCGCCCATCACGTCGATACGGCGTTTAGGCCGCCGGATGCACAGCCTAAGCGCGCGGCTGTTGGCCTCTTCACGAAACAGCGTGATGACCGAGTCGAGCAGAGCACCGATATCCACTTTGGTCGGGGCAGAGAGGACATTCCCGGATTCTATTTTGCTCAGATCGAGCAGAGAATTGAGCATTAAATGCACCGAGCGAACGCTCTGCTGAAGGTCAAGGAGTTGCGGCGTCAGGCTGTCGTCCCGGTTTCGGTGGAGGATGGCTTCGATCAGAAAGCCCATTGCGTGTACGGGCTGGCGCAGATCGTGACTGGCGGTGGTCAGAAACTGATTTTTATCCAGCAGTGCCTGCTCCGCGTCCTCTTTGGCCTGACGAAACTGTTCCGCAAGGCGTGAGCTTTTTTCCTCAAGCAGCGCTTGCTGAATAAAGAACGCATGGGAAGTTAACGCATGGCGGTAAATCGCGAAGCCGTAAAGCAGATTCAGCATGAGCACGATGAACATCAACTCATCCAGCCGCCAGATAATACCGAGGTTCAGCACCCCCCAGGAGGCGAAGAAAAAACGCGTAAAGGTACTGATGACAGGCGTCAGATGCGTCGCATTGGCGGCGACGATGGCGGCAATGCTGATATTAAGTAACAGGAAAAAGTCAAAATTCTGCGTCTGTGGCGTAATTAAATAGAGTGATGAAATTCCCAGCCCGTGAATAAAGGCAATATTATTAATACGCGGAAGCCAGCGTCGCAGAACGTCCCTTTCACCGTTTTCTTTCGCTTCACGCTGATAGCGTCGGTGCAATATTCGTATCGCCACGGCACATAGCAGATAAATAATTATCCAGATAATCGTTGGGCCGAGGTCGTCCCCAAGCATATAAATCCAGATGGCGAAAGGAATACCAACAAAGGGCACTGCACTAAAGCTGAATACCAGCCGCAGAAAGGTGTTGTTTAGCAAACGGATCTGCGCCGGAGGAGAGATACCATCATTTTGTAAGCTCTGAAAAAACCTCATTCCGACGGTTCCTGCTTGCCATGCAGAAGCGTGATGGCTTCGACCCGGCTGTTAACGCCTATCTTTTTCAATATATTGCTGATGTGTTCTTTGACCGTGGGCTCAGAAATTGAAAGCTGGGCGGCGATGCGTTTATTTGGCAGGCCGCGCATAATCATATTTAACACGTCTATTTGTCGCGGCGTTAAGTTAAATTTACTTAACTTCTCATTATTCGTCTTAACGGAAATTTCGTTTCCCTCAGGAAACCATGTCTGATTATCAGTGAGTGCGAAAACGGCCCGCGAGAACATCTCAGGTGGCTCGCTTTTCAATACAAAACCGTGTCCCCCGGCGGCATTAACTTTGCGCCAGATATCATTATTGTCATCCCCGCTGACCACCAGGAGTCGTACCTGTGGGTAAAGTTGCTTTACTTCTTTGAGTAATTTCAGGGCCGTTCCGGAAGAGAGCCAAAAATCGATTACGAGCAAACGTGGCGGGCCATGATCCCTAATTTGGCGGTAGCAATCATCCTCATTCGTCACCACACACGCCTGCTTAAACTGGCAATGTGTAATCAGAAAATTGGCGATGCCGCTTGCTACCAATGGATGGTCATCAACGACTAACGCATAATTCTGTCCCAAAGGAGCCTCCTTTTACCTTCGCATATCTTAGAGTACAGATGAATTATTATCTACCCACCCTACTTTAGGAGGGTTTTTTCGATTAGGAAAGAGAAATATATTATTCGCTGATTTGGGTAAAAGAAAACATAAATACAATCAGTGAAATTAACTGGTTGGATATCAAGGATAATTTATGAAAAAACCACTAATCGTTTTAACCGTTACGTTGATGCTAGCCGGTTGTTCCACGTTGAAAACCGATCAGGCTATTCCACTCCTACAGGCGGAGACCGCTAAAATGCTGGGACTGGGCTCATCGGATGAAATAACCGTATCCAACGTTAATGGCGCCCAGCCGGACGCACTGGGAGGACAAAAACTCTCTTATCGCGCCACGACAGAAAAAGGGCGTATTTTCGATTGTTCATCGATGATGATGCCGGGAATTTTAGGATCTGCACCGACGCTGAGCGCGCCAACCTGTACACCAGTTGTCACACATAAATAATTAGCACCGCATTAAAAGGCGTACTGAAATAACGCCTTTTACGTTATCTGACGTATCTGAGTTTTCATATAAAAACGATGTTCCTGACATCATGCTAATGAGTACGGAGATAGCCCGTGAATAACTCTTCATCACATTCTTTAGCGGTTAAGACACCGCTTTCCAGACTTTACCTCGCTCTATTTTCCGCGCCGCTGTTACTTTTTTTACCTGCCGATGTCGCGGGTGCAGCCGATGCCTTTTTTGATGGCGAGTCGCGTATTACCGAAACGCTGGGTTACACCGGAGATGTTTATGTTGGACGTAACCAACGCGGAAACCTGCTGATCGATAATGGCAAAATCACCGCCTATAACATCAATATCGGTCGGCTGTTCGACGGCCAAATTTATGAAAGCGTGGTCACGGTCCGTGGGCCAGACGCTGAGCTTAACGCGGTGAACGATCGGTACGTCCTGCGCGGCGACCTGAATCTTGGCCTCGGCACCCTGCGAGTCGAAGAGGGCGCGCTTGCGAGCGCGAAGGAGATCGTTGTCGGCACCACCCGCGGCTACGACAGCCACCTAATCGCCACGGGTGCCGGTTCTCGTGTGACCAGTAATTTTCTTAGCGTAGGCACCGATCTGGGCGCACGCTCTACGCTTGCGATTGGAGACGGCGCTGCGCTCAATACCGCTTACGATGTACGCATCGGCAACGGTACCGGACCGGGTGAAACCGACACGCTGAGCCCGAAAGCCACCGTCATGGGGAGCGGGTCACAGTGGAACGTTGGCCGTACGTTGACGCTTTATGGCGACCTGGACGTGCTGAACGGCGGGGTGGTTAACGTTGGCGGCGTGCAGGTGGCGGGCGTCTCCGGCGCAGGGAAAACCGCCGAACTGGTTATTGCGGGCAAGGACTCGCGCTTTACCAGCGGCAGCAGCGTGAACGTGGGCGATTATGGCAATGGCGTGCTGTCTGTGATTGACGGAGGTTCATTTTCCGCGGGCAGCAATGCGCTAATCGTGGGGACATCGGGTTCCGGCTCGAACCGGGGTGCGCTCATTATCGGCAGCCGCGGCAATATGGACACCGGCACGGGTTTAACTGAGCCAACGCTTGGCACGGCGGGCGGCGCAGGTACCCTCGATGCGAAGACGGCAATCAGCCTGCGTGGCGGACTGTTCGGCAGCTATGTCTACTTCAACCATACCGACGGAAATTACCTCTTCAGCAACACGATGAGCGGTGAAGGTGATGTGATCAATACCTCCGGGCAGACGACGCTGAACGGCGATCTTTCCGCACTCAAGGCGAACGTAACCGCGCGGGGCGGTAAAGTCATCATTGCCAGCAATATTAATACCCAGCCAGAAGACGATATCTTTGACGTCCAGACCCTTAGCGCGGAGAACGGCGGTACGCTGATCCTCAACGCGACGGCGGGTTCAGACGTCAGCAACGGGGTGGGTTACAGCAGTGCCGCGTCAATCAAGTCCGGCGGCACGCTGGGCGGCAACGGGACGCTGGGCCAGACTGAGATCCTGTCCGGCGGACATATCTCGCCCGGCGACGGCAATATCGGTACGTTGACGCTGAAACGCTATCTGAACTTTATCGGCGAATCCTTCTATGACGTGGATATCGCAGGAGATGGCCCCAGCGACCAGCTACTGGTATCGGGCAAAACCACCATCAGCAATCAGGCTAAGGTACAGGTCACCGCGCTGGATCCGCAAACCAGCTATAAAACGGGCCAAAGCTACCGCATTTTGACCTCCGACGGGGGAATCGACGGTGAGTTCGCCGGAGCGATCTCCAAATCCGCCTTCCTCGACGTGGCGCTTAAGCAAAGCACCAACGCCGTCGATCTGACCATCGCGCAGAAAGAGACCGGTGGCGAGAATCCTGGAGGAGAAAACCCCGGAGGCGAAAACCCTGGCGGTGAGAATCCTGGCGGTGAAAACCCAGGAGGAGAAAATCCTGGCGGTGAGAATCCTGGTGGTGAAAACCCCGGAGGTGAAAACCCGGGCAGCGGCAAGCCGGGCATTTTCCAGACCGTGGCCCAAAGCAGCAACCAGTGGAATACCGCTGGCGCGCTCTCCACGCTGACGCAAAGCGGCCCGTCGCTGGCGCTGTATAACTCGCTGCTTCTGCTAAGCGCACCGGAAGCGCGCGAGGCGTTCAACCAGCTTTCTGGTGAAGTTTATCCGTCAATGCAGTCCAACCTGATCGCTGGCAGCACGCAGGTGTTTAACGTGTTAAACCAGCGGATGCAGCGCGCGTTTGATAACGACAGCCTGCCGATACCACCGTTAGCCATGTCGCTGGTGCAGCAGCCGGAGCCGCAAAACAATGGCGTCTGGGGCCAGACCTTCAGCTCCTGGAGCCGAAACAGCGGCGACGGTAACGTGGGCAAGCTGGACGGCAACACCACCGGCTTCCTGCTGGGGGCAGATCGCAAACTGGCGGACCATAACGTGCGTGTCGGCGGCTACTTCGGCTACAGCCGGGGTGATTATGACGTCGACAGCCGTCGCTCCTCAACGGATACCGACAACTATCACCTTGGTCTGTATGCGGCGGGTCAACAGGATGCGTTCTCCCTTCGCGGCGCGCTGGGTTACACCTGGCACAAGATCGAAGGCGAGCGCAATGTTGATTTCAGCGGCTTCTCGGATCGGCTGAAGTCAGATTACGACGCGAACTCCCTGCTGGCGTTCACCGAAGCGGGCTACCGTTTCGGCCAGCCAGACAGGAATATTGAGCCGTTCGTCAATTTATCGTACATCCGGCTGCATACCGACAGCTTCAGGGAAGACGGCGGTGCCGCTGCGCTGAGCGTCCGTAACGAAACGATGAACACCTTCTATACGACACTCGGGTTGCGCGGTGTGACCGAGTTGCCGAAGCACGTTAACCTCTACGGTTCGTTGGGCTGGCAGCACGCCTATGGCGATAAGAATACCTCTTCGCGCATGGCGTTTGCGGGCAGCGACGCGTTCATTACTCAGGGACAGGCCGTGGATGAGGATGTGATTGTCGGTGATATCGGCGTGAGCGTACAGCTGTCGCGTGCTGCGACGCTGGATGTGGGTTACCAGGGACAATATGGTGCGGATACCCGCGTCAACTCTGTTAACGCCAATCTGCGCTGGTCGTTCTGAATTATTTCCATTAAAAGAACCCGCCCTCGTGGCGGGTTTCTGCTTTTGGCTTCTGACGAAGCTAGGGATCGTTCCCAACCACGTCCAGCAGTTTGTTTTTAAAGATAAACAAACACGCCTCGTTGAAGTTACCTGCTCCTAACCGCTCCGACAGCACCGTTCGCTTGCGATAGAGGCTTTTAACCGACATATTCAGCTTATCTGCAATCTCTTCCATTGACCTCCCTGCCTTCAGCAACCTGATCATTATCGCTTCGTGTCGACTCAGCCGTAAGTTAAGCAGCCATTTGGTTGTCAGACGCCTGCCTTTCATATCAAGCACCAGATTGAATAACGACGCCATATCCGGAGCCGTAAGCGACGTGTTCATAAACAGCTTCATACTGAGAAGATCCTCCTCTCGAGGACGCATATCCAGCATAACGCAGCAGATCGTTTTTCTCGTTCTGGCCGGATGGCGTATCAGGTAATCATATAAACGGAGCGGCGTACGGCTATCAATCAGTACAGTATATTCATTTGCGTCGGTATCAAATATGTTTCTGTCTATCGAACTGAGGCAAATTATATCCGGGAAAAATAGCCGCATCCCCCTGACAAGGAAACAATCCTGAGTCACTAACACTATTGAAGTCGCCACTAACCATCCCTTTTAGATTAAAGCAAGCCCGCCTCTTAAGAAACAAGAACGCTTTCGTTTATAGCGTTTTACATTAACGGCAAATGTTTTCTGGCTTTGATCATCCCTCAATATGACATTGGTGAGCTAGACTTTTTGTAGACTATCACTCAATGCCTGGCGTTAATTATAAATAAAAAAGAATTTCAGAAAAGTCACTTCTCTGAACATTAAGAATTTTTGTCATGAAACTTCCCAAACATGCACCAGAAAGTACTTTAATTAACTCAGCAGAACTTCATTTCTAATATAAAAAAACAGGAAGCAGCAAAAGAAAAAACATTTAACATCAATCAGTTAAAAAGAACAATCCTGCACTGAATTATGTAAAAAACTTACTTCTTCCAGAATTATCTCAAAACCTCCCAGCCGCTTTTCAACTTATTTATCCCCCAACATATCGGGTGTACATTAAGCCCAATCAGACCACTGAGATGAGGGCTCATAATTACCTTTAAGTAAGTACCCCATAACGTAGCATCATTCAGATTTAATGTTCTCCTTTATGCCCTTTAACACAGAGTTAAAAGGCGGCCGTGTTATGCAATGGATTCACGATAAACAAATGGCAAATAGATATGGAAAGATCGCTTAGCTTCACTACGTTATTCTTTTATCGCACCACAATATTATTGCTCCTGCTTTTACTCTTTCCTGTTCTGGTTCAGGCTGATGAATCCGTTTATGAGCATCAGATACAACAGGCACGTAACGGTAATTACGCTCTGTTTCTTGATTACCTACAGCGCTATGAGCAACAGCATGCTTTAACACCCGGACAGGTTGCGGACTGGTTACAGGTAGCCTCCTGGGCAGGACGCGATGATGAGGTTATCCGGGTCTGGCAGCGTTATGGTATTTATATGCCGCTGCCCGCTCGCGCCATCGCTGCCGTCGCCCAATCCAGAAGAAACCAAAAAGCCTGGCCATCCGCCTTATCGCTGTGGAAAGAGGCGCTCAGCCTTGCGCCAGATAACGACGATTACCGCATCGGCTATGTTAAGACCCTGGCCGATGCCCGCGGAGATCGCCTCGCGCTTTCGGAAGCCCGGCAGCTGGTTAAGGACGATCCTTCTCCCGCGCACCTTGAGACGCTCTCCTATGTCTGGATGCGCCAGGGAAAAAACGGGGACCGGCTGCTGGCGGACATGCGCGCACTGAACGCCGCTCCCGGGAATAATGCCCTTCTTCGCGAGACGATCGATGCGTTAACGGAAAACCGGGTAAGCACGCCTGCACTCTGGCTGTCGCAAAGCGCGGCGATGTCTCCCGCGGAGCGCCGCCGCCTTGAGCGTAACGCCGCGGCTGAAAGGGTACGCCTGGCGGATGTGCCTGGCAGAACGGAGAAAGAGCGCCTGCGGCTGGCACAAAACGCGTTAGATCGCTATCACGCCCTGCTTTCCCGCTGGCAAAACGAACCGCAGGCGGCTGAAGACGTCGTCCTTGCACGTATCGATCGGCTTGGCGCCCTGTATGCGCAGGGTAATTACCGGCAGGTCATTAGCGAATATGAGGCGCTGACGGCCGCACAGCATCCGGTACCGGACTGGGCCATCGGCTGGGTGATCTCGGCATATTTGCAGGAGAAAAACACCGTCGCCGCCTTCTCGCTTGTGCAACGCTATCCACACTACGCCTCCGATCCGCAGGATGAGGAGCATGCGCTTTTCTACGCCTGGCTGGATACGGGGCAGTATCAGACCGCCCGCCGCTACGTTGAGCGCGAGACCCGCAGCGTTCCCTGGACCCGCTACGATTTCGGATCCCCGACCGCTCAGCCGAACGATCGGTGGCTCACCGGACAGTCTCTCAAACTTAACTATTTGCTGGCGACCAACGCCCTGCCGGAGGCCGAAAAGCTGTCGTATCGTCTGGCGTCAACGGCGCCGGGAAATCAGGGGTTACAGATTGATTATGCCGCCCTGCTTCAGGCCAGAGGCCTGCCGCGCGCGGCCGAGCAAAAGCTTAAACGAGCAGAGGCGCTTGAACCCGCGAATCTGGAGCTTGAAAAACAGCAGGCTTACGTCGCAATGGACCTTCAGGAGTGGCGCCAGATGGATTTACTGGCTGCTGACGTAATTGCTCGCGCCCCCGCCGATCGCAGCGCCCGTCGCCTGGACAGACTCAGTGCGGTCCACCATATGTCTGAGCTGCGTCTGAACGCGGGTAAAGGATTGCACTCAGATAACCCCGTCAGCGGTAGCCACGACATGAGCTGGGACGCCACGCTCTATGGCCCGCCCGTGGCGGATAACTGGCGGCTGTTTGCCGGCGCCCGCTATGCCCAGGGGAATTTCGACGAAGGTAAAGGCATCAGCCGCCACCTGCTGGGCGGCGTTGAGTGGCGCCCCCGTGACCTCACGCTCGAAGCCGAGCTCTCCAGCAACCGCTATCACGGTACAAACAGGCCGGGCGCACGGCTCTCAACAACCTACAGCCTGAGTGATCACTGGCAGGTCAGCGGTAACCTCGAACGCTTGTCACACGCCACACCCTTACGGGCATTACGCAATGGGATCAGCGCCAACCGGGGTGAAGGTGGGGTGCGCTGGTATCAAAACGAGCGACGTGAATACCAGTTCAACGCCGCCGTCAGCCGCTTCTCAGACCACAACCGCCGTCAGGAATACACCCTCTCTGGGAAAGAGCGTCTCTGGCAGACCCCGACCCTGACGCTGGATCTCGAACCGGGGATCGCCGCCAGTAAAAACAGCCTGCGGAATACGCTCTATTACAACCCGGTACGGGATCTGTCCGTGACGGCTGCCCTGTCCGTTGACCATGAGATGTACCGCCACTACGACACCCTCTGGAGCCAGCAGTTCGTGGCAGGAGGGGGCAGCTACTGGCAGAAAAATCAGTCCGCGGGTGCCGTTACCCTGCTGGGTTACGGGCAACGCATCCAGTGGAACAACGTTGTCGATACTGGCGTGATGCTGAACTGGGATAAGCGCCCTTACGACGGCAAACGCGAGAGCAATCTCTCCGTCACGTTAGATGCGACTTTACGCTTTTAAGGATGAATATGCTGAACACACGTTTTTCTGTAAGCCTGATCGTCATCGGCTGGCTCTGCCTCAGCGCGAGCCTCTGCGCGCAGCCGCTCTCCTTTATGGCCCCTGAAAAGAGGCCGCAGCTGGAGGCCAGCAAACCCTGGCCGGAGAATCAGTTTCTGGTCCTGGCCTACCACGACGTTGAAGATGATGCCGCCGATCAGCGCTACCTCTCCGTTCGCACCAGCGCGTTAAACGAGCAGATAAGCTGGCTTTTGCACAACGGCTATCACGCCATCAGCGTGCAGGACATTCTGGATGCGCATGAAGGGAAAAAAGCGCTGCCGCCGAAAGCCGTTTTGCTCAGCTTTGACGACGGCTACAGCAGCTTTTACACCCGGGTCTGGCCTCTGCTTCAGGCCTGGAACGTTCCTGCGCTGTGGGCGCCGGTGGGCAGTTGGGTGGATACGCCGGCAAATCAAAAAGTTAACTTCGGCGGTCTGATGACGCCCCGCGATCGCTTTGCCACCTGGGATATGGTTCGCGAGCTCAGCCAGTCCCCGCTGATTGAGATTGGCTCGCATACCTGGGCCTCACATTACGGCATTCCGGCCAACCCGCAGGGAAGCCGTGAACCCGCCATCGCCAACCGTTTTTTCGATAACGCGACGGGGCATTACGAAACCGATGAACACTTCAACCAGCGGATCGCCGCAGACGTACGCAAAGTCACCGATAAAATCACCCAGGTGACGGGAAAAGCGCCGCGTGCCTGGGTGTGGCCCTATGGGGCTGCCAACGGTACGTCGCTCGCTATCGCCCAAAAACAGGGCTATCAGTTGGCCTTTACCCTGGAGGACGGGCTGGGAAACGTGCGCGACCTCGGCAACATCCCGCGCCTGCTGATCGCCGGAAATCCGTCGATAAAAACCTTTGCCAACACGGTTAGCCGCGTTCAGGAGTTTGACCCGGTGCGCGTCATGCATGTTGATCTCGATTACGTCTACGATCCCGATCCGGCCCAGCAGACGAAAAACATCAACAAACTCGTCCAGCGGGTCTACGACATGAAAATCAGCCATGTGTTTCTCCAGGCGTTTTCGGATCCGCGGGGCGACGGCAGGATCGGCGCGCTCTATTTCCCCAACCGCCGGCTTCCGGTCCGGGCCGATCTCTTTAATTTTGTCGCCTGGCAGCTACAAACCCGCGCGGGAGTGAAAGTCTTCGCGTGGATGCCGGTTCTCTCTTTCGATCTCAGTCCAGCCTTGCCGCGCGTGCAGCGCCGGGATCGTCAAACGGGAGAGTTGACCGTGGCCGCCGAGCTCTATATCAGGCTCTCCCCTAGGAGTCCGCAGGTTCGCCAGCAGGTGACGGAGATCTATGAAGATCTGGCCCGCTATGCCAGCTTCAATGGCATCTTATTTCATGACGACGCGGTGCTGACGGACGTTGACGATGCCGGACAGGACACGACCCGACAGAAGAGTCAGCGACTTATCGGCTTTACACGCACCCTGAGCCAGGCGGTGAAAAACATCCGTGGCCCGCAGATCAAAACCGCGCGGAACATGTTCGCGTTGCCCATTCTCGAGCCGGAAAGCGAGGCATGGTTTGCGCAAAATCTCGATGATTTTCTGGCGGCCTACGACTGGACGGTGCCGATGGCAATGCCGCTGATGGAGTCCGTCCCGGCAGAAGAGAGCAATGCCTGGCTGACGCGTTTAGTCAAAGCCGTCGCCGCACGCCCCGGCGCGCTGAATAAAACGATTTTTGAGCTACAGGCCAGGGACTGGGCACAGAAACCGCAGCGTGCCGTAGCCGATGAACGTCTGATGGAGTGGATGCGGGTGCTCCAGCTGAACGGCATCAAAAATTACGGTTATTACCCCGACGACTTCCTCAACAACCAACCTGATATCTCACGTATCAGACCTGAATTTTCTTCGTACTGGTATCCTGACAATGACTGATCGCATTATCGCCTTCTCTATTTTGTGTCTGGTATTCGGGTTGCCGTTAGGCGTAGCCGCGCTGTTTACCGGCGAACTGATTCTGGACTTTGTCTTTTTCTGGCCGCTGTTTATGTCCGTGCTCTGGGTAACCGGCGGCCTCTATTTCTGGTTTCAGCTTGAACGGCACTGGTCGTGGGATAACGCAACACCCGCCCCCGCCTTAGCCGGTGAGCCGTTAATCTCGATTCTTATTCCCTGCTTCAATGAGGAACGCAACGCACGGGAGACCATTAGCGCCGCGCTGGGTCAGCGGTACTGGAATGTGGAAGTTATCGCCATCAACGACGGTTCTTCTGATAACACGGCGGAGGTACTGCAACAGCTGGCGCGAGAGCAACCGCGCCTGCGGGTGATTAATCTCGCGGAGAACCAGGGGAAAGCCGTGGCGCTCAAGGCCGGCGCTGCGGCGGCCCGGGGCGATTTGCTGGTCTGCATTGACGGCGACGCCCTGCTCGACCGCGACACCGCGGCGTATCTGGTGGCACCGCTGATTCAGTATCCCCACGTTGGGGCCGTCACCGGGAATCCGCGTATTCGCACGCGCTCAACGCTGATTGGCCGCATTCAGGTGGGCGAGTTTTCTTCCATTATTGGCCTTATCAAGCGAACGCAGCGGATCTATGGCCGGGTCTTTACCGTCTCCGGCGTCATCGCCGCCTTTCGCCGACAGGCGCTGGCGGATGTCGGGTACTGGAGCCCGGACATGATCACAGAGGATATCGACATAAGCTGGAAGCTTCAGCTTCGCCACTGGGATATCTTTTTCGAGCCGCGGGCACTGTGCTGGATCCTGATGCCGGAGACGCTAAAGGGGCTGTGGAAACAGCGTCTGCGCTGGGCGCAGGGGGGGGCAGAGGTGTTTCTGGTTAACCTGCGCAAGATGGCCCGCTGGGAGCATCATCGCATGTGGCCCCTGTTTCTTGAGTACGCGCTATCAACGCTGTGGGCGTTTGCCTATGGGGCAACCGTGGTGTTGTTCATTCTCAGCCATATTATCCCTCTTCCCGCGAACCTGGCCGTTGCGAGCCTGTTTCCCCCGGCGTTTACCGGGCTGCTGCTGGGTGTGATGTGCCTGCTGCAATTCCTCGTCAGTTTGTATATCGAGCGGCGCTACGAGCGGAAAGTGGCAGGCTCGCTGTTCTGGGTAATCTGGTTCCCGATGGTGTACTGGATGATTGGCCTGTTTACCACCCTCGTGGCATTTCCGAAAGTCATGCTTAAACGTAAACGCGCCCGCGCGCGCTGGATCAGTCCGGACCGGGGTAAAGGGAGCATTCAATGAACGAGAATACGTTAATTTTGACTGAACAGCGGCTGGCACCGCGTCTTTTCGATGCCGCATTAACGCTGATAGCCTGGGGAGGATTCCTGTTTTTCCTTTACGCCAGGCTGTGGATGCAGTTAACCGAGGAGGGCGATCACCGCTGGAGCGTGATTATCGCCTCTTTTAATACGGTGCTGGTCTATCTGCTGATTGCCGCGTTCAACGGCTGGCTGCTGATCCTGTGGTATCAGTACAATCGCCGCCGCGCGCATGTGAGGCGGCGTCATCCGGAAATGTTGCGCCATGACGAGCTTGCCCAAAGTTTTAACGTCACGCCGCAAATTATGTCCGAGATGAGCCAGTACAACCTGCTGACGGTTTACCATGACCAGATTGGCCGGATCATTGATTTGAAGATCAGCGAGCAGCAGGAAGAGGAAGAGCAGTAATGAAACGCCCCCGCAACATGCCCTGCGGGGGCGTTTTTATAACAGGGAGACGTTATTTATCTTTCACCACAATCAGCGGTTCAATATCGCTCTCTTTCTTCACCACCAGCGAGTCATCCCCGCGCAGACAGGTTCCGCCATAGTTCCCGCCCACGGTAAAGGTGCAGACCTGAATGTATCTGCCGTCAACTTTCGGCAGGCACCATAGCTGCTGGTAGATATTTTTGCGGTCAACAAACTTGCCGCTGGACTGGTCCAGCAGTTCGTCCTGGGCGCCGATCAGATCGATATTGCTCCCGCAGCGTCCGGCGATCGGTTTAACGGCATAACCGGTCCGTTTGAGCAGATCGTTGACCTCAAAATCGGTATCCAGCAGGTAACGGTGGTTCGGGAACAGCTGCCACAGCACCGGCAGGATCGCCTTGTTACCTGGGATCACCGTCCACAGCGGTTCAAAGACCAGCACTTCCGGGCGCAGCAGGACGTCAATCAGGCGGACTTCACCTTGCGGGTGACCGGTGCGGATAGGCACGGCGGCGTACTCGGTTTCGCTCACCTCGCGGATCTGCTCAATCGCCGTTTCCCACGCCCAGGTTTTCCATACGCAGTTGACGTGACGGCCTTCATCATCAATCAGTTGCCCGGCGGCATCCCAGCTCAGCGCCCCCAGTCCATGCAGGATTTTGGTTTCAAACCCGGCCTGGATCAGCGAGCGCTGAATAAAGAGCGCGTGGTAATCCTCTTCGGTATCGTTGTCCTGCATGATATGGACGAACGGCCGAGCGTGGCTGTGCTTCCATGCGCCGGTTAGCTCCTCCAGCAAGCCTTCCGCCGGATTGTGGCCGGTGCCGCGATAGCCGTTTTTCACCCACTCTTCAAGAATGAGCCCGCCCTCGGTATGGCAGGAGGCGGAATCCGCGTTGTACTCGTAAACCTTGATGCCGCGTTCATCCATGCAGAAATCCATACGACCGGTGATCATATGGTGACGACGCCACTGCCAGGAGAGACGCAGACGCGGCCAGAGAATTTTCGGGATGTCGAAAAGCGCGAGTAAGCTGTCGTCTTTCAGCACCTTGTCGGTGGCATGAAGGTACATCAGATGCAGTTCGTTGGTGGCTTTGATCAGCTCCTGCTCGGCGCTTTCGGTAATGGTGAAGTACTGGCAGGGATCGTTGTTGATAACGTGGCCGTTGGCGCGAACGTACGCCTGTTGCAGGGCGTCGTTTTCATTGAGCCATTTTCCGTCGAACTGACGGTTGTTCTTCAATCGCGCGCCGCTGATTTTCAGCAGTTCACCGTCGATCTCCGGCTGAGGAATACTGTGTTCCGTCTCCTCCGTCTGGATCATCCACCCGAGGATCTCGGTATCGTTGAACGTGTCATGAAGCGTATAGCAACCGTCCTCCACGCTCAGACGCAGCTCGCGCGTCCACTGCTGCCCCATCGGCAGCGGGGAGTGAATAACGTTCTGCTCGGCAATGCGCACTCTGTCATCCAGCAGCTGGGTAATGACGGCGACGTGGCCGGTTTCATGAAACTCACCGCCCTTTTGCCAGATGAGCAGCGCACCGGCCTGCGGCGCGCGTTTTGAGCCATTAGCAAAGGCCTGTAGCGGCAAAATATTGTCGTTTACCACCTGGCGCAAAAAACGCAGGGAGAAGATCTCCCACGCCATCCCGACGTCGGTAAAAACAAACCCGTGATTGAGAAACAGGAAACGGCGCGCAAACTCAACGCACTGCCATTTATGGCCCATGTATTCGTTGCCGATATAGCTGCGGAATTCCGCGTCTTCCGGGTAGTGACGCGGATCGAGACTGCCGTAATTTGAAGAGTAAATCGCCACGCCACCCGGCGCATAACCTAATAACGTCCCGAAGGGTGCGTCACTGCTTAACGTTCCTTTACGCATGTGTCCAACCTAAAACAGGCAGGCGGCAATTTTTTTGTGGGGTTGTCGTCGTCTGCACGTTGTAATTAACTGACAGAGGTGGCGTTATCATACACCCGCCCTGCCCATTACGCTCGCATCGTTAAACGGTTCCTGCATCTCCTGCTACACTGCCTCAACACAACACCAAAAAGGCAGGCCAACATGTCAGATAACACCTATCAGCCACCGAAAGTGTGGGAATGGAAACAGAATAACGGCGGCGCGTTCGCCAACATCAACCGTCCCGTCTCGGGCGCGACGCATGAGAAAGAGCTACCTGTGGGCGCGCACCCGCTCCAGCTGTACTCTCTCGGTACGCCGAATGGACAGAAAGTTACCATCATGCTGGAAGAGCTGCTGGCGCTGGGCGTGACGGGCGCGGAATACGACGCATGGTTGATCCGCATTGGTGAGGGCGATCAGTTCTCCAGCGGTTTTGTCGACGTGAACCCGAACTCGAAGATCCCGGCCCTGCGTGACCACTCCACCACCCCGCCGACGCGCGTCTTTGAATCCGGCAATATCCTGCTCTACCTGGCCGAGAAATTTGGTCACTTCCTGCCAAAAGATCCGGCAGGACGAACGGAAACCCTGAACTGGCTGTTCTGGTTACAGGGCGCGGCCCCGTTCCTCGGCGGCGGTTTTGGCCACTTCTATAACTACGCACCAGTGAAGATTGAGTACGCTATCGATCGCTTCACCATGGAAGCTAAACGCCTGTTCGACGTGCTGGACAAACAGCTGGCGCGCGGTCGTTACGTAGCGGGTGAGGAATATACCATTGCGGATATGGCAGTCTGGCCATGGTTTGGCTGCGTGGCGCTGGGCAGCGTGTATAACGCCGCCGAGTTCCTGGATGCCGGGAAGTACACCAACGTGCAGCGCTGGGCAAAAGATGTGGCGAATCGTCCGGCCGTTAAACGCGGGCGCATTGTTAACCGTACCAACGGCGAACTGAACGAGCAGTTACATGAGCGTCATTCAGCAAGCGACTTCGATACCCAGACGGAAGATAAACGTCAGGGTTGATCCATGACCGGGCGGTTCGCCGCCCTTCTTCCGCGATGAGAAAAATGCGTCAGCACGCGTGCGCAAGGAGCCTCGTATGTCAGACCAGACGCTAAAAGCGACCCGACAGCAGAGTCTTATCACCTTGCTGAGTAAAAGCGACTGGCTGACTACCGATGTGCTGGCTGAAAAGCTCTCCGTCAGCAAAGAGACGATCCGCCGGGATCTGAAGTCGTTGCAGCAGCAGGGGAAGCTTCTGCGCCAGCACGGGCGTGCGCGTCTGATTCACCCGGACAGCCGCGACAGCGGTGAACCCTTTGGCGCACGCCTGAAAAGCCATTATGCCGACAAAGCCGATATTGCCCGCCACGCGCTGGGCTGGATCAGCGAAGGGATGACCATCGCCCTCGACGCCAGCTCAACCTGCTTTCATCTGGCGCGCCAGTTGCCGGACATCGACCTCACCGTATTTACCAACAGTCTGCCTATCTGCCACGAGATGGCAAAGCGCGAGCGGATCACGCTTATCTGCTCCGGCGGAACGCTTGAGCGTAAGTATCGCTGCTATGTTAACCCGGCGCTGGTGACGCAGCTAAAAGGGCTGGAGATCGATCTGTTCATCTTCTCGTGTGAAGGGGTCGATGAGCATGGCGTCCTTTGGGATCCGTCCGAGCACAACGCGGGCTTTAAGGCGCTGCTGTTAAACCGCGCCAGCCAGTCGCTGCTGCTGATCGACAAAAGTAAATTTATGCGGGCAAGTGAAGTGAAAATTGGTCAGCTGTCGCAGGTGACACAGATTATTCAGAGCGATAAACGTCAGGCCGCCAGAGACGGCCTGACACGAGAGGTTACGCGGTGAGACGGAATTTCTGCACTGAGCGCTGGAGTTCTTCGGTCTGCCGTTCAAGTGCGGCGGCGGCGGCGGAAACCTGCTCCACCAGCGAGGCGTTCTGCTGGGTCACGCCGTCCATCTGCGTGATGGCAACGCCGACCTGAGAAATACCTTTGCTCTGCTCCTCTGACGCGGTGGCGATCTGCTTCATAATGACGGTCACTTCCGTCACGTCGCGCAGGATCGCTTCCATCGTGGTGCCGGTATCGTTCACCAGCTGCGCCCCATGCTCCACGCGGGCAACGGAATCTGCAATCAGCCCTTCGATCTCTTTTGCCGCATTCGCGCTGCGGCTGGCCAGATTACGCACCTCACCCGCCACGACCGCAAAGCCCCGCCCCTGCTCCCCGGCCCGGGCCGCTTCCACCGCGGCGTTCAGCGCCAGAATATTGGTCTGGAAGGCGATGCTGTTGATGACGGTAGTGATTTCAGCGATTTTTTTCGAGCTGTCCGAAATGCCGCTCATGGTTGTGACCACATCTTCCACCAGCGAGCCGCCGCGGCTGGCCGTACTGGAGGCGACATCCGCAAGCTGGCTGGCCTGGCGCGCGCTTTCGGCGTTCAGCTTCACCGTTGCGGTTAGCTGCTCCATGCTGGCCGCGGTCTCTTCCAGCGCGGCGGCCTGCTCTTCGGTACGCGAAGAGAGATCGTTATTCCCGCTGGAGATCTCCGTTGCCCCGCGCCAGATATTCTCGCTGCCGGAACGAATCGTGCTGACCGCTTCCCGCAGGCTGTCCTGCATGGCGCTCAGCAGCGGCACCAGTTGCCCCACGCAGTTGCGGCCAAAGGATTCAATCGGCTGGCTGAGATCGCCCTGCGCAATCTGGCGGAACTGCTGACGGATACGATCCAGCGGTTTTACCAGTATCGCCACCAGGTAGCGGTCGGTGAACAGCAGGATCAACAGACCCACGATCGTGGCGGTGATAATCACCGTCCGGGTCATGCTGGTGAGGCCGTCGACCACCACGCGCGTGCTGTCGAGCGCCTTCGCCGCGGTGTTGTTAAAGTTCTCAGCCGCTGACCCGAATGCACGGCTTAGCGGCGGCGTGACGTTGTTGGCATGCTGACGATAGCCTTCGAGCGTCGCCTGCTTCGCCTGCGCCATCTGCGGCGTCACGCCACGATCGAGCAGCGCCTGCCAGGTGGAAATCACCTGCGCAGACACCTTTTCATCCATCGGGCCCGGAGAGATAGCTTTCATCTCTGCCAGCTTTTTACTCATGTTATCCAGCGCCTGCTGTGCAGGAGCCAGGTCCGGCGTGCCGCCCGCCGCTTTAACTTCCATCGCCCGGCTCAGGCGGGTGACGAAACGGAAATACTGATCGTTGCCCTGGCTCAGCACCGTCATTTGCCGGACCAGCTGGCGGTCAACGTCATTACCATCAGAAACACGAGACAGAGACCAGGTGCTGTAAAGCCCCACGCCTGCCCACATGACACAAAAGATCCCCAGTATCGTCAGCATGACGAAACGGATGGTGAAATTACGAAGCATCTTCATTGAGTATTCCTTGCCGTGAGGGTGAATTCGCCCAGAGGCGAGTACTACCCTCTTTATCGGCAGCTACCGCAGAAAATATACTTTTTTGTTATCGAGTCGGCATAGAATGAAAACGTTGTTTCGAAAATTCACCGACAAGAAAGGAGACATCATGTCCTGGCACCCTTACACCGGCCGATACGAAAACATGCAGTACCGATACTGCGGCAAAAGCGGCCTGCGCTTACCGGCACTGTCGCTAGGCCTGTGGCACAGCTTCGGTCACGTTCAGCCGCTCGATTCCCAGCGCGCGCTGCTGCGTAAGGCCTTCGATCTCGGTATTACCCACTTTGACCTTGCCAACAACTACGGCCCCCCACCAGGCAGCGCTGAAGAGAATTTTGGCCGTCTGCTGCGGGAGGATTTTGCCGGGTATCGTGACGAGCTGATCATCTCCACCAAAGCGGGCTACGACATGTGGCCAGGGCCGTATGGTTCGGGCGGTTCACGTAAATACCTGCTCGCCAGCCTCGACCAGAGCCTGAAACGCATGGGTGTGGAGTATGTGGATATTTTCTATTCTCACCGCGTAGACGAAAACACGCCGATGGAAGAGACCGCCTCCGCGCTGGCGCACGCGGTGCAGAGCGGAAAAGCGCTGTACGTCGGCATTTCGTCCTACTCCACGGAACGCACGGCGGTAATGGCCGAATTGCTGCGCGAGTGGAAGATCCCGCTTTTGATCCACCAGCCGTCTTACAACCTGCTTAACCGCTGGGTCGACAAGACCGGCCTGCTGGACGCGCTGGAGAAAAACGGAACGGGCTGTATCGCCTTTACCCCGCTGGCACAGGGCCTGCTCACCGGAAAATACCTGAACGGTATTCCGGACGGTTCACGTATGCAACGCGAAGGGAAAAAAGTGCGCGGCCTGACGGAGAAAATGCTGACGGAAGCCAACCTGAGCAGCCTTCGTTTGCTGAACGAAATGGCGCACGCGCGCGGGCAGACGATGGCGCAGATGGCGCTAAGCTGGCTGTTGAAAGATGAGCGTGTAACGTCGGTGCTGATTGGCGCGAGCCGCCCGGAGCAGCTGGAAGAGAACGTTCAGGCGCTGAATAACCTGCGCTTTAGCGAAGATGAACTGACGCGGATTGACCAGCACGTTGCGGATGGTGAGCTGAATTTGTGGCAGGCGTCGTCGGATAAATAAATAGTGCGGCCTGCTGCCCTCACCCTGTCCCTCTCCCACAGGGAGAGGGAGATTGATATTCCCTCACCCTGTGGGAGAGGGTTAGGGTGAGGGGCATGGTGAATTTATTTCTTACTGATCTTATCCAGATACCCCATCACAAACGCCGACAGCACAAACGTCAGGTGGATAATCACATACCACATCAGCTTATTATCCGGGACGTTTTTCGCGTCCATAAAGACGCGTAACAGGTGTATAGACGAAATCGCCACAATCGACGCCGCGACTTTATTCTTCAGCGATGAGGCATCCATTTTCCCCAGCCAGTTGAGCTTTTCTTTGTGCTCGGCGATATCAAGCTGAGAGACGAAATTCTCATAACCGGAGAACATCACCATCACCAGTAATCCCCCCACCAGCGTCATATCCACCAGCGACAGCAGAACCAGAATCAAATCGGCTTCTGCCACGGAGAAAATGTTTGGCAGGACATGAAATATCTCCTGGAAGAACTTGATCGTCAGGGCGACCAGCGCCAGGGAGAGACCAAAATAGACGGGTGCGAGCAGCCAGCGAGAGGCATACATTGCGTTTTCAAAGAAGCGTTCCATAAAATCCTGTCTGCAAACGAAACCAGCACTCAGTATATCTCAACTATACCTCGTTGGGATCCACATCCGGACGCGCATACTCCGGCCAGACCAGCGCGACCAGTTCCGGGTAGGCTTCCAGGCTAAACTCGCGAAAACACTGGCGCAGATTTAATACGTCTAAATCGGAGTACGACACCTTCTCGCCATTCAGACAGCGTTTTTTGATATTGTCGTAATATTTATAAACCGCCGAATTAAGGTCGCTACAACGGCGCTGCGCGTCGAACAGGCCGGGCGTATCATTAATTTCAGCCATTTTCATTCGCTTAATTGTCGCATGGAGAAAATCGATATATTCGTGATTTACCCGCCAGTACCAGACCGGCGTCACGGCGTTCATCAATACGGAGAAATGATCTTCCCCCTCCTCTTTCGACATCAATTCAGGCTGCGGCGGTTCACTGACGTCTTTTGACGCTTTCGGTTTATTTAACTCTTGCATCAATAAAAGCACGCCAGCGGTCAGTAATAGTAACGTTATGACCGTAAAGAAAATGCTGTTCATGGGTAGGCTCCATTTTTTTTGATTTTAAAATTGCCTCATGTTATTGTCAACGAATCTCACCCTTTTTCCACCCCCACCTTTTTTGAAATTAAAGGAAATTAAAATGCTGCCCGACAATCTTGTCCCGGCAAAGTACCACATTACGCCTGTGGAACAGCCTTCGACGGAAGCAGATAAAGAGGCGAATTTCACTCAAGGAAAAAGAAAACTCTCCGACTATGAAGCCGACATATTAATTGGTGTTTCACGCACCGGCAAATCCCGTAATATGGTGCTGGAAGAGCACGATCGCCATTTAAAAGAGCGTTTATTTCGCGCCATCAAGATTGAAGCCTTAGTTCATCTACTAAATGATTTACAGGCCGAAGGGGAAATAGATGCCCAGACGCTCAGTCAAATAATGACCGAGAAAACGCAGCAAATAAATGAGGCCGGCAATGAAATTTGGCTTAATTTAATTACGCGTGAAAAAAACAATCCCATTTTTTATAACCTGGGGGAAGATTAACGTGAATGATGACAGCGGTAATAACGTTTATTTGACTTTAGATGATAAGAAAAGCGATGAATTTATCTTAAAGCAGAATCTCGACGCCCTGAAAAAGATAAAAAATGACGAGATGACGCGAATTACGCAGGATTTGGTTTCGATTCCGGCCACGCTGGTGCGCCTGAAATGGCAGAATCGTCGGGAGATTTACGCCTTGCAGGCCAAGGAGGAGATTTACGGCGCGGTGATGAACGCCATTATTGAACAGCGCCCTGAGCTTAAAGAGAAGATCCTCGGGCGACTGGAGGCGAACTATCAGTACCTGCTGGCACGCGAGACAGCCACCCTGCGCCTGACCCGTAAACTCTCGGAAGGTCATTACCGAACTTCAAACGTGACCTGTGTAGCGCTTGATGAAGAGGCGCCGACGGCGCCTTCAGTGTGAGTCAACAATGATTGTTGCGGAATGCAGGCCGGGTAAAGCGACGCCGCCACCCGGCAGGGAAGGCTGCAAAAGCTTTCGTTTTACTTCGCGGACGCTTTCTCTTCGCCGACCAGACCAATCTTCAGGTATCCCGCCTGATGCAGCGTGTCCATTACCTTCATCATGGTTTCATAATCGACGGTTTTATCCGCGCGGAAGAAGACGGTGGTGTCTTTCTTGCCGCCGGTCAGCTGGTCCAGCGCCGGAATAACCGAGGCATCCGTTACCGGATCGTTGCCCAGGAACATGGACTTATCGGCCTTCACGGACAGGTAAATAGGCTTTTCCGGACGCGGCTGCGGCTGGCTGGAGGACGCAGGCAGATTCACCTTCACGTCCACCGTCGCCAGCGGTGCGGCAACCATAAAGATAATCAGCAGAACCAGCATGACGTCGATAAACGGCGTCACGTTGATCTCATGCATTTCACCGTTATCGTCCAGATTTTCATTAAGACGCATTGCCATACAATCAACCTACGCGCAGTTTGGACGCCGCATGTACCGGTTTAACGGCGCTGGCGTTCAGGTCCAGATCGCGGCTTTGCAGCAGCAGAACCTGCGCGGCAACGTCACCCAGTGTGGCTTTGTAACTGCCAATCATGCGCGCGAAGATGTTATAGATAACAACCGCCGGGATAGCGGCAACCAGACCGATAGCCGTGGCCAGCAGCGCTTCTGCGATACCCGGCGCGACGACCGCAAGGTTAGTGGTCTGCGTCTGGGCGATACCGATAAAGCTGTTCATGATGCCCCAGACGGTACCGAACAGGCCGACGAACGGGGAGATGGCGCCGATAGTCGCCAGGTAGCCGTTACCGCGGCCCATATGACGACCCACGGCCGCAACGCGACGCTCCAGACGGAAGCCGGTACGCTCTTTAATGCCTTCGTTATCTTCACTGCCTGCGGAGAGTTCCAGCTCGTTCTGCGCTTCGTTCACTAACAGGGTAGTCAGGCTTTTCGCATGGAAGGATGAGGTGATATCAGAAGCCTGATCCAGAGAGCGGGCTTCCGCCAGCTGCTTCTGCTCACGCTTGAGGCGGCGTTTTTGTGAAAGAAGTTCGGCGCTCTTGCTGAAGAAGATAGCCCAGGTGATCACGGACGCCAGAATCAGGCCGATCATCACAATCTTAACTACGATGTCAGCATGTTGATACATGCCCCAAACGGAGAGATCCGTCTGCATCAAATTATTACCCACTCTGTATCTCCAGGACGCAAATCACAAAATCTGAACGTAATAATATCAAAACGTCGTCGAATTGATAGTAGTTCTCATTAGTATTTACATAGTGCCGTAATTTTCGCTCACTTTCCTTGCGCTTACGCAGTAAAAATTTCTTATGCGAATTTTTGATAATATTTTCTGCTTATTCGATAAGCATCCGGATGCACATTCTGACAATCGTGGTAGTCTGGACGTCCAGACGTATAAAAAAAGGGTTAGCGAACATGACTAAAAAGCAGCTTGAGACCACGCTGGTGCAGGCAGGACGCAGTAAGAAATACACGCAGGGCTCGGTCAACAGCGTGATCCAGCGCGCCTCCTCGCTGGTGTTTGATACCGTTGAAGATAAAAAAATCGCTACGCGTAATCGCGCGAAGGGCGGGCTGTTTTACGGTCGTCGTGGCACGTTAACCCATTTCTCGTTGCAGGAAGCCATGTGCGAACTGGAGGGCGGCGCGGGCTGCGCGCTGTTCCCGTGCGGCGCGGCGGCGGTCGCCAATACTATTCTGGCGTTTGTGGAACAGGGTGACCACGTCCTGATGACCAATACCGCCTACGAGCCAAGCCAGGACTTCTGCACCAAAATACTCAGCAAGCTCGGCGTCACCACCAGCTGGTTCGATCCGCTGATTGGAGCCGGTATTGCCGGGCTTATTCAGCCCAACACGCGCGTTGTGTTCCTGGAATCTCCCGGCTCCATCACCATGGAAGTGCATGACGTCCCGGCCATCGTGAAGGCGGTGCGCAGCATAGCGCCGGAAGCGATCATCATGCTCGACAACACCTGGGCGGCAGGTGTGCTGTTTAAAGCCCTGGAATTTGACATCGATATCTCCATTCAGGCGGCGACCAAATACCTGATTGGCCATTCCGACGGCATGATCGGTACGGCGGTGTCTAACGCCCGCTGCTGGGATCAATTGCGTGAAAACGCCTACCTGATGGGCCAGATGGTGGATGCCGATACCGCCTACATGACCAGCCGGGGCATCCGTACGCTCGGCGTACGTTTGCGTCAGCATCACGAAAGCAGCCTGCAAATTGCACAGTGGCTGGCGCTGCATCCGCAGGTGGAGCGCGTTAACCATCCGGCGCTGCCGGGCAGCAAGGGCCACGAATACTGGCAACGTGACTTTACGGGCAGCAGCGGGTTGTTCTCATTTGTTCTTAAAAAGCGCCTGAATGACGCCGAACTGGCAAGCTATCTGGATAACTTTACCCTCTTCAGCATGGCCTATTCATGGGGTGGGTTTGAATCGCTGATCCTGCCCAACCAGCCGGAGCAGATTGCGGCCCTGCGCCCAGGCGGCGAGGTGGACTTCGAGGGGACCTTAATCCGCCTGCATATCGGGCTGGAAAATGTGGACGATTTAATTGCGGATTTATCGGCAGGATTTGAGCGCATCGTGTAAAGTGCTGGCTGAAATGTACTCCCCGGACGCTATTCTGAACACCGCAAGCAGAAAAGTCTGTATGAGATGCGCCTGCGATCAACCCCGACAGGCAAAATTGGGAGTACAATAGCGTTATATCTGCTGTTCCACAGGAAAGTCCATGGCTGTTATTCAAAATATCATCACGGCGCTCTGGCAACACGATTTTGCCGCGCTGGCGGACCCGCATGTCGTCGGGATTGTCTATTTCGTGATGTTCGCGACGCTGTTTCTGGAAAATGGATTACTGCCAGCCTCATTTTTACCCGGTGACAGCCTGCTCCTGCTCGCAGGGGCGTTAATCGGCAAGGGCGTGATGGACTTCGCACCGACAATGGTGATCCTCACCTCTGCGGCCAGTCTCGGCTGTTGGCTGAGCTACCTGCAAGGGCGCTGGCTTGGAAACACTCGCGTGGTGAAAGGCTGGCTGGCGCAGCTGCCGCATAAATATCACCAGCGCGCGACCTGCATGTTTGACCGTCACGGCCTGCTGGCGTTACTTGCCGGGCGTTTTCTGGCGTTTGTTCGTACCCTGTTGCCTACCATGGCGGGTATTTCAGGCCTCTCTAACCGCCGCTTCCAGTTCTTCAACTGGCTGAGCGCCCTGCTCTGGGTAGGCGTGGTCACCACGCTCGGCTACGCGCTGAATATGATCCCCTTTGTTAAGCGCCATGAAGACCAGGTGATGACCTTCCTGATGATCCTGCCGATTTTCCTGCTGGTTGCAGGGCTGGTGGGTACCATTGCGGTGGTGATTAAGAAAAAGTATTGCAGCGCATAAATAAAAGCCGGGTGGCGCTACCGCTTACCCGGCCTCCGTTTCCCCTCAGGCTCCCTGCATGGTTCTTATACGTGACGCATCTTCCCCCGGCGTGACGCCGAAGTAGCGCTTAAACTCCCGACTAAACTGCGACGCGCTTTCATACCCGACCCGCATCGCCGCGGCGCTGGCCTTCATGCCATCGTGGATCATCAGCATCCGCGCCTTATGCAGACGGTAGGTTTTGAGGTACTGCAACGGTGACGTGCTGGTGACAGATTTAAAGTTATGGTGAAACGCCGAGACGCTCATATTGGCTTCCGCCGCCAGCTGGTCAACGCTGAGGTTTTCCGTGTACTGGCTCTCGATGCGCTTCAGCACGCGGCTAATCAGGCTGAAGTGCGTTTGCCGGCTTACCAGCGCCAGCAGCGCCCCGCCGCCCGGTCCCAGCAGCACATGGTAAAGAATTTCGCGGATAATCTGCTTTCCGAGAATACGCGCATCCAGCGGCCTTTCCATCACGTCTAACAGGCGTTCAATCGCGCAGAGAATTTCCTCCGACAGGGTCGCGGAGTTGATACCGCTTGCCGCCATTGACGGCCGGAAAAGTTCGTCCTCCCCAATCTCCATCAGCAGCTCCTGCAACTGGAGGATGTCGACGTTGACGCGGATCCCGGCCAGCGGTACCTCCTCTGTCGCGAAAGTTTCACATTCGAAGGGTAAAGGTACTGTCAGAAGCAGATATTCATTGGTGTCGTAACGGAACACGCGCTCATTGATATAGCCAATCTTATGGCCAGAAAAGAGAAACACGATGCCGGGCTGATACATCACCGGGGTGCGCGTCCCGGGCTGGGTACCGTACAGCAATCGGATATCCGGCAGCAGCTCAGCCGAATCATTTCCGTTATCTATCATTCTTTTAATCTGCGACGTTAGCTGGCGGCAGATGGCATCACGGTTCATTTTCAGTTACTCCGGGTACGGTTTCCGACGCTGACAGTGTGCGCATTTTCTTACCGTTTCTCCAGCGCGCTGTAGAAATGGGCAAGACATCGGCAGGAATGTGCATTGAGAGGATAGCGCCTGCCCGCCACAATGAGCAGCATCAGGTTGCCTTCTGCGCCACCACGATTTTTTACCCACTACAGGGAACAAGCCATGAACAACTTTAATCTTCATACCCCAACCCGCATTCTGTTTGGTAAAGACGCCATCGCCGACCTGCGCGCGCAAATCCCCGCTGACGCCCGCGTCCTGATTACCTACGGCGGCGGCAGCGTGAAAAAAACCGGCGTACTGGATCAGGTGTACAGCGCTCTGGAAGGTCTGGACGTGCGCGAGTTCGGCGGTATCGAGCCTAACCCGTCTTATGAAACGCTGATGAACGCGGTAAAAATCGCCCGTGAGGAGCAAATCACCTTCCTGCTGGCGGTGGGCGGCGGCTCCGTGCTGGACGGCACCAAATTCATCGCGGCGGCGGCCCATTACGCTGACGGCATCGACCCGTGGCATATTCTGGAAACGGGCGGCAGCGACATCAGCAGTGCGATCCCGATGGGCTCCGTGCTGACGCTGCCGGCCACCGGATCAGAGTCCAACAAAGGCGCGGTCATCTCCCGTAAAACCACCGGTGACAAGCAGGCCTTTATGAACGAACACGTTCAGCCCGTGTTCGCGATCCTCGATCCGGTTTACACCTATACCCTGCCTGCACGTCAGGTGGCGAACGGCGTGGTCGACGCCTTTGTTCACACCGTTGAGCAGTACGTTACTTACCCGGTAAACGCCAAAATTCAGGATCGTTTCGCGGAAGGCATTCTGCTGACGCTGATTGAAGAAGGTCCAAAAGCGCTGAAAGAGCCTGAAAATTACGACGTGCGTGCCAACGTGATGTGGGCTGCCACCCAGGCGCTGAACGGCCTGATCGGCGCAGGCGTGCCGCAGGACTGGGCTACCCATATGCTCGGCCACGAGCTGACGGCGATGCACGGCCTGGATCACGCCCAGACGCTGGCGGTGGTTCTGCCTGCGCTGTGGAACGAAAAACGTGACGCTAAACGCGCCAAACTGCTCCAGTACGCCGAACGCGTGTGGAACATCACCGACGGTTCCGACGATGCGCGTATCGATGCCGCGATTGAAGCCACCCGTCACTTCTTTGAAAGCCTGGGCGTGCCAACGCGTCTCTCTGGCTATGGCCTGGACGGCAGTTCCATCCCTGCCCTGCTGGCGAAACTGGAAGCACACGGTATGACGCAGATCGGCGAGCATGGCGACATCACCCTGGACGTCAGCCGTCGTATTTACGAAGCGGCACGCTAAGCGTTTTTAGGATCCTGACTTTCGTTTTTTGACATTTCGTCCAGACTTAATGCACATCACATCGTCGGAGGTTCCCTCCGGCGATGAGCACCTGAAGGAGGAAAAATGGCAAACCAAACCGTAATCAAGCTACAGGACGGCAACGTGATGCCCCAGCTGGGGCTAGGTGTATGGAAAGCCGGTAACGACGAGGTCGTCTCCGCCATTCATAAAGCCCTGGAAGTCGGCTATCGGTCCATCGATACCGCCGCCGCCTATAAAAACGAGGACGGCGTGGGAAAAGCGCTTACCAGCGCCGGCGTTCCCCGGGATGAGCTTTTCATCACCACCAAGCTGTGGAACGACGATCAAAAGCGTCCCCGCGAAGCGTTGCAGGAGAGTCTGGAGAAACTCCAGCTCGATTTCGTCGATCTTTATCTCATGCACTGGCCGGTACCGGCTATCGACCATTACGTTGATGCCTGGAAAGGGATGATTGAACTGCAAAAAGAGGGGCTGATAAAAAGCATCGGCGTCTGTAATTTCCAGGTTCATCATCTGCAACGCCTGATTGATGAAACGGGCGTCGCGCCGGTGATTAACCAGATTGAGCTGCATCCGCTGATGCAGCAGCGCCAGCTTCATTCATGGAACGCCACGCACAAGATCCAGACCGAATCCTGGAGCCCGTTGGCTCAGGGCGGCGAAGGGGTGTTTGACCAGAAAATCATCCGTGAACTGGCGGATAAGTACGGTAAAACCCCGGCGCAGATCGTCATTCGCTGGCATCTGGATAGCGGTCTGGTGGTGATCCCGAAATCGGTCACGCCATCGCGTATCGCCGAGAACTTCGACGTCTGGGATTTCCGCCTGGATAAAGACGAGCTGGGTGAAATTGCGAAGCTGGATCAGGGCAAACGGCTTGGGCCGGACCCGGATCAGTTTGGCGGGTAATCCCCTCACCCTGCCCTCTCCCCGGAGGGGAGAGGGTTAGACCTGTAGGCCCGGTAAGCGCAGCGCCACCGGGCATTGTTACAGGTTTAACCGGTCTTACGTTTTACGTTCTTCTTCGTTCCCGCAACACCGTTCAAACGCTGATGCGCAATAGGCGTGTGCTTGGTCAGCGCCGGGCGCGTGTTGCGGTTCTGGCGGCGCGCTTCGCGCATCTCTTCCAGCGTTGGCGCTGGCACCAGGCAATCACGACGCGAGCCGATCAGGTGCTTTTTCCCCATCTCTTCCAGCGCCTGACGGATCAGCGGCCAGTTCTTCGGATCGTGATAACGCAGCAGCGCTTTATGCAGACGGCGCTGTTTATCCCCTTTCGGCACCACCACGTCTTCGCTCTTATAACCAATCTTACTCAGCGGGTTTTTGCCGGTGTAATACATGGTCGTCGAGTTGGCGAGCGGCGACGGATAGAAGTTCTGCACCTGATCCAGACGGAATCGACGCTGCTTCAGCCACAGCGCCAGGTTCACCATGTCTTCATCACGGGTGCCGGGGTGTGCGGAGATGAAATATGGGATCAGATACTGCTCTTTTCCCGCCTGTTTTGAATAGGTATCAAACAGCTGTTTAAAGCGGTCATAGCTGCCCATGCCCGGCTTCATCATTTTGGACAGCGGGCCTTCTTCGGTGTGCTCCGGGGCGATCTTCAGATAACCGCCAACGTGGTGCGTCGCCAGCTCTTTGATGTAGCGCGGATCTTCCACCGCAATGTCGTAACGCACGCCGGAGGCGATCAGGATCTTCTTGATGCCTTTCAGGTCACGGGCGCGACGGTAAAGATTGATCGTCGGCTCGTGGTTGGTGTCCATATGCTCGCAAATGCTCGGATAGACGCAGGAGAGACGACGGCAGGTCTGCTCGGCGCGCGGCGATTTACAGCGCAGCATGTACATGTTGGCCGTTGGACCACCCAGATCGGAGATCACGCCGGTAAAGCCCGGCACCGTGTCGCGAATCGCTTCGATCTCGTTAACAATCGACTCTTCGGAACGGCTCTGAATAATACGGCCTTCGTGTTCGGTGATCGAACAGAGCGAGCACCCTATAATTCTGATCATTTAGAAATTTTTTTGCGTTTAAAATCAATGAATTGAAAGATTTCATTTTTCTAAGTCTGATAAAACAGATGAAAACCCAACTGACTATACTCATAAAACTCAATCTTTGCGCTGCTGTACGATACCAGTAATTACAGGTGCCGAGTTTAACATCATGAAAAGTAGCCCAATAATGAATGACGCAACGCCAGCTGCGGTGCCTAACTTCTGACTGAACACCATTGAAACAAAGTACATATTTGGGATAAAAACGGACATAGCAATCACGAAAAGTAACTTATTCAGATAATTATTTATTCGGGTCTTAACCTCAACTCTATCATAAAAAGCCATCGAAACGTAAGCAGTTATCAGTGAATAAAAAGACCATGTCATATAGTTAACCGATTCATTAAATGCCTCTCGCAAAAGCAAAGCACTTTCTGTCATTCCCTACCTCATTAAATCAATAGAAAATAAATCTGAATAATTTATTTTTAAAAGAAAAGAACACAACATAACTTCAGTAGTTATGATTAATCCCTGAATGATTATTTCTTAGCAAGATATAACATGCTTAATGTATATCAGGCAATAAAAAAACTCCCAAAGACCACCGCTGTGGTCTTCAGGTATAGGATTTAAAGAACGAACTCAGTCCGGAAACGTATCACTATCTTCTGTAACGTCCGCTTTCTCTGGTAACATTCTGTTTTTAATATACTGTGAATTCCTGCAGATGAGAGGAAAAATCTCCGAGTTATTCATTATACAACTCGTTGCCGTACGGGCGTCCTCCGGAGACCATGATGAAAATGAAAACGTCTGACGGTCAAGCCATTGAGACAATAATACATTATCAACAGAAGCGCTAAACAGCGCCGCAATAGCCCTGCGTTCAACGGCCTTCTCAGGTTCAATAAACGACAACTCATTATGAAAACGGGTAATAATCGCAATACGGCTGTCAATACGAATATGTCTTTCAAGTAAGACATCGTGCAACTCATCAAGTACAGTCTCTCTCTGGGTATCGTCGAGGCAAGACCACAGAAAATGAATGTTCTCGGCATTTGTGACAACGTCTGGCTCTGCATCACGGAACCATGATGCAAAGATACCCACACTACCTTCCATCCGGATATGCTGCCCCTGAAGTTGCATTTGTTCAAGGATAAAGCGCATGTTCACAGGAAGAACCGTAAAACACTCAATAAGCCTTTCAGAAGAACTAAATACTCCACATGCCAGGGCGTTCAGCTTTTTCTTCAAAATATCAAACTGCTCACCTGACTGATATACGTCATGGAGAAATACTGGACCCATAGCATTCACATCAGACTCAATTATTTTCTCTGACAGTGCTTTTTGACGCTCTCGCACAAATATTAAAAGAGAGGTTGCATTTGTAGCTTCTTTGATGACGTCATACTGACCTTTAACAAAGCTCAGGACAGGTATATTCACCAGAAGACCTAAATCAACAATCCTGCCAACAGCATTTTTGATGTACGGCAGAACATTTTTATCCTTAAGTGCTATAAAGATACTCTCGGCAGTACGTAGATAACGAAGATATGCAGCCAAAGCCAGGTCAAACCGTTCCTCACCAATATGTTCACTGTACGACTCGATACCGGCATAGTTACCATGGAGCACCATGTGAGCAACAGCCTGTGCAGCAAATTCCGCAGGGAAGAGATTCCTCGTCGCCGTATTATTAAGATAATATTGATTTAAAACATTATTATTCCAGTCCGGGCTCAGAACAATTTTTCTGAAATGGATAACGTCCTCAACAACCTGACGATTTTTAAGCGTCATTATTGCAGAGCTAACCTGAGCCCCACCTGTACCATCATTCTTTCCAATTACGTTCTGTACCGCCTTCGATGCAATATTGATATGCCGGATAATTCCCGGATTAAAAAGGTCTATCTGAGGTTGCTCAGCTCCATAGCGTAACATCTCCTCCCGACCGTGATTTCCGATATCTAGTGTGCCAATTTTCAGGTTTGACAAGGTCTCTTCATTATTGACAAGGTATTCCACATAAAATACGCCATCTACAAAATTCTCCATTTTATTCAGTAGTGATTCACCGGCCAGAACAGAGTATGAATCAGCTTCCTGCAGCAACGTCTTCGTGGATTCAGCCTCCAATTTTTCTGAATCCTGAATTTCATCAAGTTTACTCACAATAAACGATATTTGCCTTTCGACGAAAGGCTCTAGGCTTATCCGCCCGTCAGCCATCAGTTTCTGCAGACTCAATACGAAACCTTCATCATTCTTTTCTCTGAGTGAAACAGCATAACTCTGATTCAGCATTTGCACTGCGACTTTGAGTTGCGGTTCGGCGAGAGCCTGACACTTCTCATCCATCCGGCTATAAGAAACCAGCCAGTCTCGCATCTGAATATGTGGTGCCACTCGCTGCCATGCTTCAGCGAAACCCCACAAGGCCGTCAGTTCTTCAAGCCGTGGGATATTTATAGCACCAATCGCGTCTTTAAGAGGCGTATCAAGCAACTCGCTCCTGGCAAGCTCCACCGTGGACTGATAGTGGATGCTCATCAGAAATTCGCTCCATCTTTCTGTATCGTTATTAAAAATTCGGGATATTTGTTGATAAGTTAGCGAGAGCATCTCGTCAAAATCATCCGGAGCAATACCGGGTTCGGTCTGACTAGCTTTGGGATCGCGAAGTAATACTTTAATATCTCGCTCCCCGTATCTGACCACCAGTAAGTAGAGAGCAATAAGAATATGGCGATGATCTTCTGTTGCAGGAACGGTAAGGTTCAGAATATGAATATCATTAACAAACTTCTTCATTAATCGCGGTGTGATACGAGGATACTCAGAGGGTTTCCAGCGCTCAAGCAACACCGTTGCTTCCCGGCACGCTATCCCTGCATCCTCATTTACTGTTTCTTTCCAGTACTGCCTTAACGCTTCCTGCCATCCTGCCGAAATAAGAGGAGGAACCTGAAAACTTACAGGAATCCGCTTTGCAATAAACTCACGCCCGCTGAAACCCGCCACAGAAAGTGAGGCTGAAACCTGTCTTGCCGAATAGGGCACCACTATCCTGAAGTGTTCATGAGTGGCTCCGGCAATAAGCTCCATATCACTCCAGAGCTCTTTCACTTTGTCTGCACTGATTCGGTCCAGATTATCAATGATAAGGATGAAGCGATCTCCATGGGAAATGACCTCTTTGGAGGTAAATCCCTGCAGAGCTTCAGCCAGCTCAATAGCTCCGACCTCCTTATTAACTAGCCAAGTCTCTTCAATCCTGTCAGTACTGTTGCGTTTGAACAAATCACCAATACTCGAATACCCTTTCTTTCTGTACCATTCCATGTTCTGCAGGCATGCCAGTCCTGCGACCATAATGGCAGGAGAAAGAAACGCGGCCACCTCAACATAAAAAAGCCACCCTAATAATGACTCCTTGTTAGTAAAATATTGATTAAGGTCTGTTAGCACATAACGAAGCATCTGCACGGAAAGCAATGACAGTAAAATAAAAACGACGGTCAACCAGCTTAGCCTGCTGCTGACCCTCTTGTCGTATTCAACGATGTTACCCAGAGCCAGATTTTTATACTTATCCAACACATCCCGGGAGCCCGGACATTGTAGGCTGACCCCGTGGTGGATGACATCGATAAGCGCTTTTTTAGTTGAGCCATGATGGTAACGTTCTGCATCAAAGTTAATGAACGTAAAATCATCTTTAAGCTTTTTCTGCAGGAACTTCAATATTGTTGACTTACCTGAACCCAGCTCACCTTCCAGACCAATAATATTGACATCAGGTGTCCTGATGATCTGAGCCACATTCTCTGCAACTTTTTCATGACTGCTGCCTCTAAACATATCCTGGTCAGCGGGTGATTCCGTCTGCAATCGTAGAGTCATTCAGCAATTTCCTTCGTTATAACGTAAGATTCTTTCACTATTAGACACAGTACAGAGCCCACAGCAACCAAATGACTGCAGCCGGGGCAGTTTAGTTTTAAGCATGCATAAGCCGATTTCGATGGAATCCCTTTCACACAATAATATTGAATTGAAGCAATGAAAACATTAATGTGTTTGTTGTGACTAGCTGCAGGGGCCTGGAAGAAATTCCAAAGCCTGACAAACCGGAACAGGGCTTGCTCTGCTCCGGTTTTATCCAGTTCATCTTGAAGCCCTTGTTTTTGTTACATATCCCTGCTCACTCTTTCAGCCATTGTTAAGCTTCTTGTGTGTAATCTGCGAATAATACGGATGCAAAATTGATGCAATGGATTATACATACCTACAGCGCACGTTACGCTGAGCTGAATCGAATTTCAGAGAACGTTCTTCGCTATTACCCTGCCCAGCCAGTTGAACACATTTTATCATCCGGCCCCGAGAGTGACATGTTCTCTGCCTGGTACAGCCTTCATCAGAGTCAAACTAGACGTTATTTACAGGCAAAAGAAGACAGCTACAGAGCTTAAGTCTGACATTATTCGTGGCTGTGTCTGCCTTCGGAGTTTTCAGCTTATCCCGATAACAGCGGTTTTGAAAAATTGACGTTTTTTACACCGGTACATTGCCCGAACGCAATCTCCCCCGTAGCGAAATACCGCCCCGCAGAAAATCGTCCATGCTCGGCATGCCCCTGGAACATCAGCATCTTTTCAATAAAGGTTTTACAGCCTATAGTCTGTATAACACAAAATACACCTTACCTGCTGTATTACAGGGCGGTACTCCCTACTCAGTCTGCGAGGCAGGTCACTTATGAATAATCAGTTCCCGATAAAAACGCTGAACCAGCTCAGACCTGTGCTAATCGGGTTTCGCAAAATCAAGGGCTTCACGCAAAAAGATGTGTCTGAGAGGCTTGGCGTAACGCAGCAAACCTATGCCCGCCTGGAAGCAAACCCTGCTAGCGCCAGTATTGATCGTCTGTACAAGGTATTCAGTATTCTGGGCGTAGAAATAACGCTGTCATCTATTTCCCCTTCACCCTTCATTTCCCACACAGAGATGAGGGGGGCATTTGACAGCACTCCCGCCAGACGGGAGAAATGGTGACTATTAGAAGTTTGCTAGTTTTGTCGAATGACGCCAACTACATGTCCGCATCCATCGAGTAGTGGCTTCAAGCCACGATTGTCACTGCCTCCGCTGCCTTTTTCCAGTAACTCTCTCCTTTTAATTCTAATATTTAGGGGTGTCAACGCAAAGCAGAAACGGCACCTTCTTTGCGAGACAGAAATGACCTGTGATTGCCTGGCCGATTTATGGCAGCTAAGTGCGAGAAGCGGATATAGCGAATTCGCCATTGTACGGGATTAGCAGGTTTACTGAAGCAACCTGCGATGGCGTTATGGCAATAGTCAGTCCCCTGTCCAGTCGGCATAGGTGGCCACCTCGTCACCGCCGGGGATAAACTGATTGAAGCCTCCGCGCAAAATCACTTATTCTTTTCCGTTAATAAAATGCAGGAGCAAAGTCATGACTGGCGAAATTCGTGGGCGAGGCAGGCCACGAAAAACAGAGAGTACCTATACAGGGTAAGGGTGCCAACTTACTGACGCCCTTCTAAGAGTCAAGCTGTTATCGGGATACTGTTGATCCGCCTGTTTTGATTGCGCAGTAACGTGTAAACTTCGCGGGAGATATATCGCTTTAGACAGCGTATCGCTTCCATTTTTGTATGTCCTTCGGCTACACGCCTGGCGACATATTCCTTTGTTTTTGCGTCAGTTCGTAAGCGTCCGATGGCGATGATGTGAAGTGCACTATTTGCAGCACGATCTCCACCACGATTAAGTCGGTAACGGTTCGTTTTTCCAGAAGAAACGGGGACCGGGCTGACACCACACAGTGCCGCAAATCCTGATTCTGATCTTAACCGTTGAGGATTGTCTCCGGCAGTGATCAGCAACTGTGAAGCGCTTTCGTATCCGATAGCATTACGTTTAATCAGCTCAGGTGCCAACTCGTCGACAATTGCCGCAATCATGACATCCAGATCAGCGATTTCGTCATGTAACTCGAGATAGCGTCGGGCAAGGGACTTTAATGAAATGCGATAAACGTTGGTTACATTGCGGTATTCACTGGCATCAGGTCTCCAGGAACCCAGGGTCCTGATGAGCTGCATGCGCGTCATATTTCTGAGCTGTTCACGTAATTCATCCGGGGCAGAGATAATATTTGAATGGATAATCTGGAGAGCGACTCTGCGGGCTGATATTGCTGTTTTTCGGCAAGTTTTTAATACCCGCAGGGACTCAATCATGCCATCACGCGTTTTGGGAGTAACTGTCCTGATGCCTGAGAATGCTGCATGAGCGGCACATTCAGCATCAATTGTGTCACTTTTACCCCGTTTGCGTCGCTCCATCCGGTCTGGAGCAGTCACCTCAAGAACTTCTAACCCGGCGTTCTGAAAATAACGAAGCAAACCGGAACCATAGGTACCTGTGCACTCAACACCAATTCGCTTTAATGTCCCAAACGAGGTCATCCATGCCAGCATCTGCCGGTAACCTTGTCGTGTTGTGGAGAAATACTGAGTCCCAAGGACTTTATTGTTCTGATCTACGACAGCGGCAACGTGCAAATCTTTATGTGTATCCACGCCACCCACAACGGCAGCTTCGGTAACTTTATCAACCATGACAGAGCTCCTGTGAGGAAACAGAGTTGAATCTCCAGACAGATAACCCGGACAGGACAGTAACGAGACAAGCCGTCAGGCCCTTCTTGAGTCACGCGCATCGGTGAGGAGATGCCTCGCATGAAGGCGCTTCCGGCAACCGACGGGTCCAGGGCAGGACACAAAAGGTCGATCGCTGTGTGAGTCAGGATGCGGGAAGGTCTTCATCCGGGAATGATCCATACCGGCCATGCTGCTGTGATCCATGGGCGCGGAGGATGTCCCGCTATCCGGAAGGTCAGCACCGTCCATAGACATCATCTCTCCGCTGTTATCCATGCCTCCCATCTGGCTGTGGTCCATTCCTGCCATATCATGTCCCATTCCCCCCATACCCATATCTTCCATGGTCAACAGAGGACGGGGATCGAGGGGGGGAACGGCAGCACTTAACCCCTCTCTCGTGGCCAGTGTCCCTCGAGCGTAACCGGTCCTGTCCATGGATTGTGCGAAGATGGTATAGGCCTCACCCTGAGGCTCCACAATGACATCATAGGTTTCGGCAACGGCAATCCTGAATTCGTCAACGGTAACCGGGTTTACATACTGGCCATCTGCAGCCACGACCGTCATTTTCAGCCCGGGGATACGGATATCGAAATAGGTCATTGCCGAGCCGTTGATAAACCGTAAGCGTATCTTTTCACCGGGACGGAACAGTCCGGTCCAGTTTTTCAGCGGGGCCTGCCCGTTCATGAGATAGGTGTAGGTGTAGCCACTGACATCCGCGAGGTCAGTCGGATTCATTTTCATTTCAGCCCACATTTTCCGATCGGCAATGGTGGCTGACAGCCCCCTGGTATTCACGTCGCGGAAAAAAGAGCCAACGGTTGGTTTATTGAAATTGTAGTAATCCGACTGTTTTTTTAATTTTTTCAGCAGGCTGTGAGGATTTTCATCGGTCCAGTCAGACAACATGACCACATGCTCACGATCGTAAGCAAACGGTTCTGGCTCCCTGGCATCGATGATAATGGCACCGTATACCCCCTCCTGTTCCTGCAGACCGGAATGGCTGTGGTACCAGTAAGTCCCGTTCTGCTTAACCTTAAAGGTGTAAACGTAGGTATCATCAGGCTCTATGCCCATAAAACTCAGCCCCGGAACACCATCCATATTGGCCGGAAGAATAATGCCGTGCCAGTGAATGGACGTCTGTTCATTAAGACGGTTTTTGACCTTCAGGGTAATGGTGTCACCTTCTTTCCAGCGAAGAACGGGCCCCGGCAGGCCTCCATTGATTGTTTTGGCCTGACGCTCACTGCCCGTGATATTGACGGCCGTTTCACCAATGGTCAGGTCAAACTGAGTACCCTGCAGGGATGCGGCAACTGGCAGGCTCAGACTGGAACGCGCATTGAAACTCCATACGCCAAGACTTCCGGCTACGCCAGAGAGGGTTAACCCCTTCAGGAAAGTTCGTCGAGACGTTTTCAACAGCATGCGCATTCCCTTATTTAAAGTATGGTTACTGACAGAATTCGAGAACCGATTTAAATTAAATTACTGGTTCATCCACTTACAATGAAATGAATCTAGCACACCTTAAGAAACAAATTCATTACAATCGTGTAATGTACGTGGCTGTATTACATTTACGTCATCTTCCCCACAGGTTGATTTTTTTATATATGATCATAAGGACATCTTTTATGTACCTCAGAAGGTAATTACACATGAATATATTAATCACGACCACTGCGTTTACAGCTTTATTTTGTGGGGCAGCTTTTGCTCAGTCCAGTGATATTGCCCATGAAGCACATCGATTTGTTAATAATGCCTCAGCCGTCAGTCATGTGAACTCCTCGACGCATGAAAACTTACCGGACAGGGTTAATAAAAACAACACGCCCTCATTCTCTGAAATGAATGAACATGAAAGGGCCATTGTTGCTCATTCATTTATGAACAACAGCGCGTCCTATGTGCATCAGAAAATGATTGAGGAACATAAAAAAATGCTGTCCGGCAGTGATGCAAATTCAAAGACCTCGTCTTCTTCTTTTAACGAACTGAATGCCGGAGAAAAAGCCGCTCTCGTGCATGAGCAGGTCAATAATGCCGGTGCGGAAGCACATCAGACGCAGGCAAGAAAGCTTCGCGGGCTGTATTCGACCAGGTAACTGCAGGCGGGTTAGTGCTTAGCATCAGGTGCGCAGCAGGGCTTTACTGACGGGTTACGTAGCAGGACATGAGCCCCATATTGCTCTGCCGTAACCTGTTTCAGTCCCGTTAATCATCACCGTCGGGCTGGTCATACAGTTCCCAGAGCTTCAGGAGCAAACGGGAAACAAGATATGTTACAAAAATGACGACCATCAACGGTGCTCCCGATTAACTGACAGATGACACGCCTCCTGAAAACCCCTAGCATACGCCGCAGTGTTCATGCTAACGGCGAATTCCAGTAAATGTATTCTACCGATGTCGTAAAAGAAAATGCCTACCTTTCAGCCACCCGCTCGGGGCTGGAATCGAACGAGATCGCTACTCTTCAGCGCTCCTTGCCTTCCCGGTTTAATCTGCGGCATTTGAAAAAAAATGAATCATTAAAACTCGTACTGCAAAAGAAAGCGGGAAAATCACGTGTCGTGGCCTATAAATTTACGTCCGGTTCATTTAATTACACGGCGTATCGTATATCAGATAAAAAGTTCTATAACCTTTCCGATACTTCCGGGAAAGGCAGTCTCGATTATCCGTTACCGGCCACAGCAAGACTCAGTTCGCCTTTCAATCCTGCAAGACTTAACCCGGTATCGGGAAAAGTGAGTCCCCATAATGGCATTGATTATTCCATGCCCATGAACACGAAAATAGTCAGCGTCATCGACGGAAAAATCACCCGGGCCGAATACAACAGCACCATGGGATATTTTGTTGAAGTAACAGGAAAAGCCGGTGTTAAAACTCGCTATCTCCACCTCAATAAAATACTCGTTACTAAAGGGGCCAGGGTTACCCGGGGAGGCGCTATTGCGTTATCCGGTAACAGCGGACGTTCATCCGGCCCTCATCTGCATTACGAGCTGGTCATCAATAACAATCCTGTTAACTCACTGGCGTTCCGGGCAGCGGCACCCGCTGATAACAAACTTGAACAGCATGCCTTTGCGCATGCCAGAGACTACGAACGATACCTGGACTGATAACGGGGCCGCGACGCGGCCCCGTCTGCCGGATTAATTTTTTTTATCGTTTTCACTTCCTTGATGTTGATGATCTCCATGCCCTCCGTGGCCGTGGAAAAGATGCATTAGCGGGCAGACCAGCAATAACAGATATGGCCAGTAACCTGCCACATGTGACCAGTGTTCGCGCAGGAGGGCAAATGCCGCGATCGCGGCGACAGCAATAAGCGCATAGGTGGTACTTTTCATACTGGACTCCTTCTGTTCGTAACAGCCCCTTCACTCAGTGTTATTTCCCGAGCCTGACACTTTTCAGACGCAACGCATTCACAATGACGCTGACGGAGGAAAGAGCCATGGCCGCCGCCGCAATAACTGGCGACAGCAGTATTCCATACACAGGATAAAGCAGGCCTGCAGCCACAGGCACGCCAAGTGCGTTGTAGATAAATGCAAAAAACAGATTCTGTCGGATATTTTTCATGGTGATTTCTGACAGATGACGGGCCCTGTTCAGTATCATCAAGTCGCCTTTGAGAAGGGTGACTCCGGCACTTTCAATTGCCACATCTGTACCCGTTCCCATGGCTATTCCCACGTCAGCCGCTGCCAGCGCCGGGGCATCATTCACACCGTCTCCGGCCATCGCAACCACATGGCCAGACGCTTTCAGTCGGGTTATCGCTGCTTTTTTGCCATCCGGCAGAATCCCGGCTTCAACCTCATCTATTCCCAGTTTCCGTGCGACTGCTTCAGCGGTAAGCTGGTTATCCCCGGTGAGCATAACGATGCGGATCCCCGCCTGACGCAAAGCTTTAAGCGCATCCGGCGTGGTTGCTTTCACGGGATCCGAGATAGCTATCAGGCCTGCAAGGTGCCCGTCTGTGGCCACATAGATAACGGTAGCACCTTCCATCCGCAACGTATCCGCAACGGCCTTTTGATTATCAATAACGATACTGTTTTCCTGCATAGCCAGTTCATTACCAATAACAACCCGTTGACCTTCGACATCGCCTGAGACACCTTTACCCGACGGCGCATTGAAATGAGTGACTGCGGGTATTGCGATCCCCTTTTCCTGTGCTGCTTTAACTACTGCCATACCCAGCGGATGCTGCGAGCCTTTTTCCACTGCGGCCGTTACACGCAAAAGAGATGTTTCCCCACCCGGATTGAGACTGATAATCCCTGTCACCGTCGGCGAACCTTCCGTGAGCGTGCCTGTTTTGTCGACAACCAGCGTGTCCACTTTTTCAAGACGCTCAAGGGCTTCGGCATTCTTGATTAACACCCCGGCCTGGGCTCCTTTGCCCACCCCCACCATTATCGACATCGGCGTGGCCAGCCCCAGCGCGCAGGGACAGGCAATAATCAGGACCGACACAGCCGCAATGAGACCGTGCGCCATCCTGGGCTCGGGCCCCCAGACAGACCAGATCATGAAAGCAACAACCGCGATAAGTATCACCAGAGGAACAAACCAGCCTGAAACGCTGTCAGCCATTCTCTGGATGGGGGCCCGCGAACGCTGTGCATCAGCGACCATCTGAACAATTCGTGAGAGCATCGTTTCATCACCGACTTTCTCTGCACGGATGATAAGACTACCTGTCTGATTAATGGTCCCCCCGATGACAGGGTCACCCTCCGTTTTGGTAACAGGCATAGATTCCCCGGTCACCATCGATTCATCAACGGTTGTTTTGCCTTCGACCACGATACCGTCGACCGGAATACTCTCTCCAGGTCTGATGCGGAGCTTATCGCCAGGCAGGACATCTTCCGCATTAATATCCGTTTCATGACCGTCATGATCCAGCCGTCTGGCGGTTTTGGGGGCAAGGTTCAGAAGCGCAGTAATGGCGCCTGAGGTTTGTTCCCGTGCCCGCAGCTCAAGAACCTGTCCCAGCAGAACAAGCACCGTAATAACTGCTGCGGCTTCAAAATAAACGGCCACCAGGCCATCCATGTTTCTGAACGATGCAGGAAACCAGGAGGGGAAGACGGTTGCAATGACGCTGTAAACCCAGGCTACGCCGGTCCCCATTGCAACAAGGGTAAACATATTCAGGGAGCGGTTACGTAACGACATTCCGGCCCGGGCGAAGAATGGCCAGCCACACCACAACACGACAGGGGAGGCCAGAAGCAACTGCAGCCATGTGTTGTACTGTGGCGGTACTGTATTCCTCAAGTCGGGAAACAGATGAGATCCCATTTCGAGTACCAGAACCGGAAACGCCAGCAACAACCCCAGCCAGAAGCGTCTTGTCATGTCGTGAAGTTCATCACTCGGCCCCGTGGATGCCGTAGCTACGAGCGGCTCCAGTGCCATTCCACAGACAGGACAGCTTCCGGGACCACTGCGGCGTATCTCCGGGTGCATCGGACATGTCCACACACCTTCAGAATTCTCTTTTTCCGCCTGGTTGTGAGGCTGTTTTATCTGATCAGGGCTGACTTCGTGATGATCGTGGTGATGGTGATGGGAATGTTCACTGGCATCTTCGGTAAGATAACGATCGGGATGGGCTTTAAATTTACTCTCACAGCTGGCGGAGCAGAAATAAAGTTGGTGGTCCTGGTATCGAATGCTGCTGTGCGCCCTGTCGGGCAGGATGGCCATCCCGCACACGGGATCTCTCACCTTATGCAATACGTGGCCCTCGTCCGGGGATAATGTCTGCTCAGAAGCAGTCTGGTTGTTGTGTTGCACTGCATTGTCATTTTTCACAGTAACTCTCCTTATGCATACCGAAGCATCTTCTGTCTTCAGGGTATGTCATGGATGCGATTACCACGAATATCGCCGGCACAGGAGTGCCTGCTACCGGCGTCCCGTTATCAGCCGTTCCGCTGACTATTCGATTCGCTGGAAGACTTTTTTACTTCCATCCGGTGAGAATGCGATAACATCGTAAGCCTCTTTTCGGGCTCCCATCTCCATTCCAGGACTTCCTGCTGGCATACCGGGGGTGGCGAGACCGTATATACCCGAACCAGACTGCATTGCCTTATGTATCGTTGTCGCAGGCACATGGCCTTCAATGATCAAATTACCGGCAACCGCGGTATGACAACTTCGTAGTCCTGCAGGAATAGCATGCTTTTCTTTCAGGGCTGACAGCGCCTGATCATTCATGACGTGAGTTCGTACTTCAAACCCGTCTTTTTCCATCGCTTTGCCCCACAGGGAACAACAGCCACAGTTTTCAGATTTGTACATATCAATCACTTTTTCACTCGCCATCGCGGGTAGTGAAAGGCCGAGAGCCAGCGCCATTAGAACCACTTTTTTCATACTCACCTCTGTATATTATCGATATAAACCCTGACGTCAGGGTGAATCAGTAAAGAAGGACACCCACAGGGGGTGCCCTTTCAGGTTCAGGACACGCTTTTTTTATGTCTGCGCAGCCAGATTAATTTGTAGGCGGCAGGAATAATGAACAGGGACAGCAGCGGAGCCGTGATCATCCCACCAATCATGGGTGCCGCAATACGGCTCATGACTTCTGAACCTGCGCCGGTTCCCCAGAGTATTGGCAGCAGACCCGCAATGATCACCGCCACGGTCATGGCTTTCGGCCGGACACGCAGTACGGCACCATGATAGAGGGCTTCATCAAGACCTTCCGGTGTGAACGTCTCTTTACGGGACAATTCCGGGTGCGCTTCAATGGCATGACGCAGATACATCAGCATGACCACGCCAAACTCTGCTGCCACCCCGGCCAGGGCGATAAACCCGGTTCCGGTCGCCACTGACATATGGAAGCCCTGCCAGTACAGGAACCATATTCCGCCAACCAGGGCGAACGGCAGGCTCATCAGGATCAGCAGGGCTTCGTCAACCCGGCGGAATGCCAGATACAACAGGATGAAAATGATCATCACCGTCATCGGCACCATCAGCTTCAGTTTCTTGTTGGCATGCTCAAGCAGTTCAAACTGTCCGGAGAATGCCACACTGGTTCCCGGTCTCAGTTTCACTTTCTCGCTGATGGCCGTCTTAATGTCGTTAACCACCGACACCATGTCCCTGCCGCGGGCATCAACATAAATCCAGCTGGCTGGCCGGGCATTTTCGGTTTTCAGCATGGTTGGTCCAGAAACGACGTTAATATCCGCGACATCGCCCAGCGTGATCTGCTGCTTCATCGGGGTCAGGATCGGCATCTGTTTCAGCGCCTGCGGACTGTTCCGGTAATCCTGCGGGTAGCGAATGTTAATAGGGTACCGGGCCACCCCTTCAACCGTCTCACCCACCATAGCACCTCCGATTGCTGAAGAGACGAACAGCTGGACATCACCTACCGTCATCCCGTAGCGGGAGGCTTTCTCCCGGTTGATATCGATATCGATGTAGCGCCCGCCCTCAAGTCGCTCAGCCAGGACAGACACCACGCCAGGCACGGTTTTGGCTACCGCCTCGATACTCTGCGCCGTCGCGTCGATATCGGACAGAACAGTCCCGGACACTTTGATACCTATCGGGCTTTTGATCCCGGTTGAGAGCATATCAATACGGTTACGGATAGGCGGCACCCAGAGGTTTGCCAGACCCGGTAAACGGACTGTCCTGTCGAGTTCATCAATAATCTTGTCAATTGTCATGCCGGGACGCCACTGATCCTCAGGTTTGAGCTGGATCGTGGTTTCCACCATTTCGAGCGGCGCGGAATCCGTTGCGGTCTCTGCTTTACCGGTCTTGCCAAATACAGAAGCCACTTCAGGAACGCTTTTGATTAACTTGTCTGTTGTCTGCAGGAGCGCTGCAGCTTCTGCCGGAGAGACGCCAGGCAAGGTCGACGGCATATACAGCAGATCGCCCTCGTTAATCTTCGGCAGAAATTCACCGCCCACCTGACTCAGTGGCCAGATAACCGTGAAAATGGACAAGGCCGCAACCAGCAGGGTTGTTTTTGGCCAGTGGAGGACCCGCAGCAGCAAAGGATGATACGCTTTGATCAGCACCCGGTTCAGGGGGTTACTGGTCTCGGCAGGAATTTTCCCCCGGATCCAGAATCCCATCAGAATAGGAATGACGATGATGGCCAGTGCGGCCGCTCCCGCCATGGAGTACGTTTTCGTGAATGCCAGCGGGCCAAACAGACGACCTTCCTGCCCTTCCAGGGTAAAGATAGGAATAAAGGACAGGGTGATGATCAGCAGGCTAATGAACAACGCGGGTCCCACTTCCACGGAGGCGTCGGTAATCACCTTCCAGCGGGTGGCGTTGTCAATCTGCTCACCCGGATGCTGATGATCCCACTCCTCAAGCCGTTTGTGCGCATTTTCAATCATCACAATGGCGGCATCCACCATCGCACCGACGGCAATCGCTATCCCTCCCAGCGACATGATATTGGCGTTCAGTCCCTGGAAGTGCATGACGATAAAGGCGATACACAGGCCAAGCGGCAGAGAGATAATCGCCACCAGGGCAGAACGTACGTGCCACAGGAACAGAGCACAGACGATGGCCACCACGATAAACTCTTCCAGAAGTTTGGAACTGAGGTTATCAATCGCCCGGTCGATTAACTGGCTGCGATCGTAGGTGGTCACGATTTCAACGCCTTCCGGCAGGCTGGCCTTCAGCGTCTCCAGTTTATCCCTCACTGCCGTGATAACGTCGCGCGCATTTTTACCCGACCGCAGGATCACCACGCCGCCAGCGACTTCTCCCTGGCCGTTCAGCTCGGCAATACCACGCCTCATTTCGGGCCCGGTCTGCACGCGGGCAACATCCCGCAGATAAACCGGCACGCCGTTCTCACCTGTTTTCAGGACGATGTTATTAAAATCATCAATGCTCTGAAGATAACCGCTGGCACGGACCATATACTCCGCTTCGGCCATTTCAACGGATGAGCCACCGGCCTCCTGGTTAGACGATTCAAGTGCCTGTTTCACTTCGGGCAGGCTGATACCGTACTGGGACAGTTTTACCGGATTGACCTGAATCTGGTACTGTTTCACCACGCCGCCAACCGAAGCGACCTCAGCCACGTTCGGGATGGTTTTCAGCTCAAATTTCAGGAACCAGTCCTGCAGAGAGCGCAGTTCTGAAAGGTCGTGTTTTCCGTTGCGATCGACAAGGGCATATTCAAAAATCCAGCCCACACCCGTGGCATCAGGACCGATTTCAGAACTCACACCGGCAGGCAGTTTTCCCTGAACCTGATTCAGATATTCCAGCACGCGGGAACGGGCCCAGTACAGATCGGTGCCGTCTTCAAAAATGACATACACATACGAATCCCCGAACTGTGAAAAACCACGCACGGTTTTTGCGCCAGGTACGGACAGCATGGTGGTGGTAAGTGGATAGGTGACCTGGTTTTCTACAATCTGCGGGGCCTGGCCGGGATAGCTGGTTTTGATAATGACCTGCACATCTGACAGGTCAGGCAAGGCATCGACCGGCGTGTTAATAATCGTCCATGTACCCCAGATGCTGAGAAACAGGGCCCCCATCATGACCAGGAAACGGTTGGCGACAGAGCGCCGGATAATCCATTCAATCATCGTCGTCTCCTCAGTGCCCTGAATGCATATTTACAGGCTGGTCAGACATTGCTGGCATACTGCTTTCTGTTTTTTCAGGGTGGCGCATACGTTCCAGCGCGCCCGTAATATTGGCTTCGGAGTCAATGAGGAACAGGCCACTGACCACCACGGTATCGCCTTCATTCAGGCCGGAACCGATGCCGGACTGTTGCTGTGATTCATGCAGAACGTGGATCTGTTTCGGCACAAACTTGCCTTCATCATCAACAGTAATCACGCGCTGTTCTTTGCCGGTATCGATAACGGCCTGGCTTGGTATCAGCAGCATCTCCTGGCTCTTGGTATTCAGTTTCAGATAGGCATTCATGCCCGGCTTGAGAAACTCATCCTTATTAGAAACCTGGAGACGGACCTGAAGCGTACGGGTTGTCTGATCCACGCTGGGAAGAATGTTCCATTTTTCGACATGGAATGTTTTATCCGGATAAGCCGGTACCGAAATTTCAAACTGCGACGTATCTTTCAGCAGATATGCGATAGATTCTGGCACTGCAGCGCTGATCCAGACCGGGTCCATCCCCTGAATCTGAGCCACTACTTTATCTTTCGAAATATTCATGCCGGTGCGCAGGTCAAACGCAGTAATGACACCATCAATAGGTGCTTTAATGGTAAAACGGGTCTGGATTGTGCGGGTTGAACGCAGCCTTTGAATATCCTCTTCCGGCATACCAGCCAGACGAAGTCGCTCCAGAACCCCTTTTATCTGGGTTGACGTACCGCCTGTACCGGATAACAGCAGGAACTCACTTTGTGCCTCAACCCATTCAGGAATGGTGATATCGATAAGCGGAGTGCCTTTCTTCACATGATCGCCAATCGTCAGGGGATACACTTTTTCGACGAAACCGTCAGAGCGCGCCTGCACAATGACAAACTGATACTCGTTGTAACTGACATTAGCCGGGATTGTCTGAGAATAATTCAGCATTCCTCGCGTGACTTTTTGCGTTTTTAATCCCAGATTCTGAACCTGCGTTGGATCGATACGGATCCCGCCACTGCTTTTATCGCCGCTTTCATCAGCATATTTTGGCACCAGGTCCATATCCATAAAGGGAGATTTTCCGGGTTTATCAAATTTGGTATCCGGTTTCATCGGGTCATACCAGAAAAGTACCTTTCGCTCGGGTGCCTTTTGTTCGGTTTGTACTGTTTTTTGTGATGAGTTTACATACTGCCAGGCAGTAACCGATATCAGCCCTCCTGCTATGAGGCTGCTGATAATTATTGCAGCATATTTTATCTTTAAAGAAGCCATACAATTTCTCGCTGAAAAATCAAAACACCTGGCATATGCGGCCGATCATTCATTCACAGTAATCCCTTAATGAATGTTCAGACGCACTGGATGTATTCGCTCCGGACAGTCAATCAGGATTGCGTAACGTTAATGCTTTTGAGTAAGGATATATTGCCCTGCTGAATAAACGAGAAATCGACATGGTTGCCGGTTTTCAGGGCATTGATAGCGTCGTCTGCATTAACAAAAGTGAAGCGCATGGTCATTGCAGGCCAGCCCACCGCAGGGATTGCTTCGTGCGAAATGGTGATCTTTTTACTATTCATATCAATTTCTTTAACGATACCGGTGCCCTTGATAACCTGCTGTACCGAAGCATCACTGGCAGCATTCATATCGCCATGCTGATGTGTTTCAGCATGAAGACCGGCAGAAAACATGACAGAGAAGGCACCAAATAAAACGGCTTTAAGTGAATTACGCATTTTTAATTTCCTGATTAATTGAATAAATTTACTCTACCCAACCGCCACCCAGCGCGGTAAACAGATTAATTTCGTTAACCTGTCGGGAATAGGTAAGATCGAGAATGGTTTGCTGCGTCGCGAAGAGGGAACGTTCTGCATCCAGCACTTCGATGTAACTGACAGCACCACTTGCATACAATCCTCTGGCACGCTGTAGAGTTATCTGTAGTGAATCAAGATAACGCTGCTGTGACTCAAGTTGCTGGCTAAGGCTGTCGCGCAGCGCAAGCGTGTCGGAAACATCCTTAAAGGCTGACTGAATTTTTTGTTCGTAATTAACCACCGACTGTTGCTGGCGAATTTCAGCCAGCTTCAGATTGGCTTTGTTCCTGCCAGCATTAAATATAGGAATTTCAATTTTAGGAATAAAATTCCACATTCCACTTCCTGACGTAAAGAGGCTGGACAGCTCCGTACTGCTTGAGGAGAGACCACTGGTCAGGGTAATGGACGGGAAAAAAGCCGCTCGCGCTGCGCCAATATTGGCATCAGCCGCTTTCAACTGGTATTCCGCTTCCATAATATCCGGACGCTGCAGCAATATTTGTGACGACAGATTTGGTGGCAATTTTACTGGTGCGATCTCCCCACCTTTCATCCCTTTTTCTGACGGAACTGCGCGGTACGTTCCAAGCACCAGTTGCAGGGCATTGTTTGCCTGAGCCAGATCGCCTTCTCGTTTGGCTATTTCGGCGCGGGTACTTTCGATTTGTCCTCTCGCCTGTTCAAGTGCCAGAACGTTCGTACTCCCGGTCACGAGCTGTTGCTCAACGAAAGCATAGGACTGTTCATAATTTTTCAGCGTTTCCCGCGCAATACGGAGTTGTTCGTACGCCAGTTGCTGGCTGAAATAGCTCTGTGAAACGTTGGAGACCAGCAGGATGTGTACGGCCCGACGGGCTTCTTCGCTGGCAAAGTAGTTCTGGCGGTCAGCATCACTCATGTTCTTAAGTTTGCCGAAAAAATCGAGCTCATAGCTGAGCTCCAGTCTCGCGTCGTACTCCTGTGTGGTCGGCTTGTCACCTTTCAGACCACCGCTGTATGTTATCCCGGATGAGGCATTCAGCTGGGGATAACGATCTGCATCCGTGACGTTGAACTGGGCTCGGGCCTCTTCAACCTTCAGGGCAGCCATTCTCAAATCACGGTTATTAGTCAGAGCTTCACCGATCAACCGGGTAACCTGGGGATCGACAAAAAAGTTACGCCAGCCCGTATCCTGATAGCCATTTACCGCTGGCGTCAGGCTGTTATGGGACAGTGAAAACTGCTGGGGTACCGGTGCTGCGGGCCGCTGATATTCAGGCGCAAGCGACACGCAGCCTGCCAGGATGAATATCGTGCTAATGCTGAGTAATTTTAATTTGAACATAACGCTTCTCGTCCAGGCAGACCTGGTAAATGGTTCAAATGAAGTCCAGAGTATTGATAGGGGTACTTTACCTAACGCTCTCTGTTTGCCGGGTGACAGGATAATGACAATGTTGTCATTTTTGCTGTAATCCGTTGATAACGATCGTGGGCGCAATAGAATGACATTAGCAGCCAGCCGGGGAGCAAGATGAAAATATTGATCGTCGAAGACGAAATTAAAACAGGTGAATATCTCAGCAAAGGGCTTACAGAGGCAGGGTTCGTAGTGGATCACGCTGATAATGGTCTTACCGGATATCATCTCGCCATGACAGCCGAGTATGATTTAGTCATTCTGGATATCATGCTACCTGATGTGAACGGCTGGGATATCATCCGCATGCTGCGCACTGCCGGAAAGGGTATGCCGGTCTTACTGCTGACAGCCCTCGGCACGATCGAACATAGGGTCAAAGGACTGGAACTGGGTGCGGACGATTATCTGGTTAAACCCTTTGCGTTTGCTGAACTGCTCGCCCGGGTGAGAACCCTTCTGAGGCGGGGAAACACGATGATCACGGAAAGCCAGTTTAAGGTGGCTGACCTCTCGATTGATCTCGTATCCAGAAAAGTCAGTCGCGCCGGAAACCGCATTGTGCTCACCAGTAAAGAGTTCAGCCTGCTGGAATTCTTCATTCGCCATCAGGGAGAGGTTCTTCCCCGCTCCCTGATTGCCTCTCAGGTCTGGGACATGAATTTTGACAGCGACACTAATGCGATCGATGTCGCAGTAAAGCGACTCCGCGCTAAAATAGACAACGATTACGGGACAAAGCTGATCCAGACAGTCCGGGGCGTGGGCTACATGCTGGAGGTCCCGGATGCATAGCAAACCTTCCAGACGCCCTTTCTCACTCGCTCTGCGGCTGACCTTTTTTATCAGCCTGTCCACGATACTGGCTTTTATCGCCTTCACCTGGTTTATGCTGCATTCTGTTGAAAATCATTTTGCCGAGCAGGATGTCAGCGATCTTCAACAAATCAGCACCACACTGAACCGTATACTGCAGTCCCCGGTGGATCCGGATGATAAAAAAATAAGCAAAATAAAGGAATCAATTGCCAGCTACCGCAACGTTGCCCTTTTGCTCCTCAATCCCAGGGGGGAAGTGCTCTTTAGCTCAGCTCAGGGGGCGGCACTACGCCCGGCAGTGAATTCAGCAGATTTTAGCGAGCACAGCCGCGCACGGGATGTCTTTCTCTGGACGGTGGAGGATCCTGCGGGACCGATGGATACCGGGTCCGAAATGAAGATGGAAACATACAGGATTATCGCCTCCTCTGGTCAGGCGATATTTCAGGGCAAACAGCAGAACTATGTCATGCTGACTGGCCTATCCATTAATTTCCATCTCCATTACCTCGATGCGCTGAAAAAGAACCTGATTGCGATTGCCGTCGTGATAAGCCTGTTGATTGTTCTGATCATTCGAATCGCTGTCCGTCAGGGGCACCTGCCCCTTCGTAATGTCAGCAATGCCATTAAAAACATCACCTCCGAGAATCTTGATGCGCGACTGGAACCGACACGCGTTCCCATTGAGCTGGAGCAACTGGTTATCTCGTTCAATCATATGATTGGAAAGATTGAGGATGTCTTTACCCGCCAGGCCAATTTCTCTGCCGATATCGCGCATGAGATCAGAACGCCCATCACCAATCTGGTGACGCAGACTGAAATCGCACTGAGTCAGGATCGAACACAGAGGGAACTTGAGGATGTCCTCTATTCCAGTCTTGAAGAGTATAACCGGATGACCAAAATGGTCAGCGATATGCTGTTCCTGGCACAGGCAGATAATAATCAGCTGATACCTGACAGGGTCATGTTTGACCTCAGAGCGGAAGTCATGAAAGTCTTCGAGTTTTTCGAAGCCTGGGCCGAAGAACGCAATATCACGCTCAAATTTAACGGGATGCCCTGCCTGGTTGAGGGAGATCCACAAATGTTCAGAAGGGCGATCAATAATCTGTTATCCAATGCCCTGCGTTATACCCCGGAGGGACAGGCAATCACCGTCTCAATAAGAGAGCAGGAGAGCTTTTTTGACCTTGTGATTGAAAATCCGGGGAAACCGATCCCTGAAGAACATTTATCAAGGCTGTTTGACCGTTTTTATCGGGTGGATCCATCCAGACAACGAAAAGGAGAAGGCAGCGGCATCGGCCTTGCGATTGTGAAGTCAATCGTGGAAGCACATCACGGAAGAGTGCAGGTGGAATCAGACGTACGCTCCACGCGTTTTATCTTATCCGTGCCCAGACTGGAGAAAATGATCCCGGAAACCCAATGCTGAAAATAAAGATGTAAATGACAAAGATGTCATTAGCCTGTCATGCAGCAAACAGAAGCCATTCGATATAATTAGTGCAACTTATCAGGAAGGCTGGATTGCTTCATCAATACCCGGCGTCAGAGTACGCCAGGAAATGAATATCCAGCCCTCTTCCGGAGAAATAAACGCTGCCGAACTTGTTTCAGTTATGGAACTGAAAACACCGGTTGTACTTCCCCGGACATCACTAATTCAGAAATGGAGAGTTATCATGAAAAATATCGTATTAGCATCTTTGCTGGGCTTTGGTTTAATTTCATCGGCCTGGGCCACTGAAACCGTGAATATCCATGATCGCGTCAACAATGCACAGGCTCCTGCTCACCAGATGCAGTCTGCTGCGGCTCCTGTCGGGATCCAGGGGACTGCTCCTCGTATGACCGGTATGGACCAGCATGAACAGGCCATTATTGCTCATGAGACCATGACGAACGGCTCGGCGGATGCGCACCAGAAAATGGTGGAAAGTCATCAGAAGATGATGGGAAATAACACGGTATCCACGACCGTCCCGTCAACGTCTTACGCGGCGATGAATGAGCATGAAAGAGCAGCGGTTGCCCATGAATTCATGAATAACGGGCAATCCGGCCCACATCAGGCCATGGCCGAAGCGCACCGCCGCATGATCAATGCAGGCTGAATGCGACGGTAGTATCCGTGCTGTTACCTTTTCCCTGATAGATTTTCCTGAAACAACGTTGCTACATTTTTGCCCCCCGTCAGAGGGCTTTTTTGTCTGACTCAGCTACACTTAACCGGTACCTGTCTGAAAGGAATTATTATATGAAAATCAAAAACACCCTTTTTGTAATATTAATGTTATCCCTGCCAGCCATTTCTGCTGAACATTCGGAAATGAAAATGTCAGATATGCACTCATCGGCATCATCACAGGAATATATGGCTGGCATGAAAAATATGCATGAAAAAATGATGGCCGCCGTTAATGAATCCAATCCCGATAAGGCCTTTGCAAAAGGTATGATCGCACACCATGAAGGGGCAATCGCAATGGCTGAGACCGAGCTCAAATACGGAAAAGATCCCGAAATGAGAAAGCTTGCGCAGGACATCATTAAAGCTCAAAAAGGTGAAATTGAGCAGATGAATAAATGGCTTGACAGTCATAAATAATGAACACTGGAGTGTTGTCTTGCGCACCCTCTTAGGGTACCCCCGGACACGAAAATATATAGCACTTAACTAATTAAAAACCCGAATAATTTCGGGTTTTTAATGTAACTTTCTTTTCTGAACGGAAATAATAGTCATACAATTTAATTTTCTTGTAATTACTCCTACTTTTAATCAGGTACTGGACGATGGATAACGACTCCCGCCTGAGAGGGAAAATCCGTCTGGTTACCTGGCGCTATACTTAACCGATTGATCGACATGCCATGCTGGTAAAATATTAAAATCCTCCCCCATAAATCTGAACCACATGACAGGATTGATAGTCAGGCAGTATTTCACATTCATTGCTAAAAAATAAAAATAAGCATGCATCTTCTCGAAGATTAATTACCTTCCATCTTGTAAAAAAGAATCAAATCCTCTAATAATATCTCGATTCCCGCTTTTTTTAATACATCTTTCCGCTCGGCATATATTTTCCTCAACATATCTTCAAACCCCTTGCCAAGATGAATTTGTTTATGGCAGTTGCAACATAGTGATATGATATTCTCTTCCACATCCAGTGAATGGCTTTGTTGAATAAATCAGATTTCGGGTAAGTCTCCCCCGTAGCGGGTTGTGTTTTCAGGCAATACGCACGCTTTCAGGCATACCTGCTTTCGTCATTTTGTTCAGCGCTCGTACCAGGGCCATAGCCTCCGCAACCTGACCATCGTAGTCACGCAGCGTCAGTGAACCCCCGAACAGCTGTTTTACCCGGTACATCGCCGTTTCCGCTATCGAGCGACGGTTGTAATCTGTTGTCCATTTCCACCGCGCATTACTCCCGGTCATTCGCTGATTAGCCACTGCACGGTTACGGTCTGCATATTCACCGGGACAGTAACCCGCACCTTTTCGGGGAGGGATAAGCGCGCTGATTTTCTTACGCCGCAGTTCATCGTGACATAGCCGGGTATCGTAAGCGCCATCGGCGGCGGCTGACCTGATTTTCCGGTGGGTTTGCCGGATTAACCCGGGGAAGGCCTCTGAGTCCGTAACGTTGTTCAGCGACAGGTCAGCGCAGATGATTTCATGTGTTTTACTGTCAACGGCGAGATGCAGCTTACGCCAGATACGGCGGCGTTCCTGGCCATGCTTTTTGACTTTCCACTCGCCTTCACCGAAGACCTTCAGCCCGGTGGAATCAATTACCAGGTGTGCGATTTCACCCCGGGTGGGCGTTTTGAAACTGACATTAACCGACTTTGCCCGCCTGCTGACACAGCTGTAATCCGGGCAGCGTAGCGGAACGTTCATCAGAGAAAAAATGGAATCAATAAAGCCCTGCGCAGCGCGCAGGGTCAGCCTGAATACGCGTTTAATGACCAGCACAGTCGTGATGGCAAGGTTAGAATAGCGCTGAGGTCTGCCTCGTGAAGAAGGCGCTGCCGACTCATACCAGGCCTGAATAGCTTCATCATCCAGCCAGAAAGTTATGGAGCCACGGTTGATGAGGGCTTTATTGTAGGTGGGCCAGTTGGTGATTTTGAACTTTTGCTTTGCCACGGAACGGTCTGCGTTGTCGGGAAGATGCGTGATCTGATCCTTCAACTCAGCAAAAGTTCGATTTATTCAACAAAGCCAAACAGAAGCCACTGGAGCACCTCAAAAACACCATCATACACTAAATCAGTAAGTTGGCAGCATCACCTTTTGCGTCTATAGTCATGATGTCAAATGAACGCGTTTCGACAGGAAATCATCATGAATAAATATCAGGCAGTTATTATTGGTTTTGGCAAGGCTGGAAAAACATTAGCCGTCACGCTGGCAAAAGCAGGTTGGCGTGTGGCTCTCATCGAACAATCAAATGCAATGTATGGCGGGACCTGTATTAATATCGGCTGTATCCCAACCAAAACATTGGTTCATGACGCACAGCAGCACACAGATTTTGTCCGTGCCATACAGCGTAAAAATGAAGTGGTTAATTTTTTACGTAATAAGAATTTTCATAATCTTGCGGATATGCCCAATATCGACGTGATCGACGGCCAGGCGGAGTTTATCAATAATCATAGCCTGCGTGTTCATCGGCCTGAGGGAAATTTGGAGATTCATGGCGAGAAAATTTTTATTAATACCGGTGCACAAGCCGTGGTTCCGCCAATTCCTGGAATTACCACCACGCCTGGTGTATATGACAGCACCGGATTACTTAATCTAAAAGAATTGCCTGGGCATTTAGGTATTTTGGGCGGCGGATATATTGGCGTTGAGTTCGCCTCTATGTTCGCTAATTTTGGCAGCAAAGTAACCATTTTAGAGGCAGCTTCGCTGTTTTTGCCTCGGGAAGATCGGGATATTGCTGATAATATCGCGACGATTTTACGCGATCAGGGCGTCGATATTATCCTCAATGCCCATGTGGAGCGAATCAGTCACCATGAAAATCAAGTGCAAGTGCATAGCGAGCACGCCCAACTGGCGGTGGATGCACTGTTAATAGCTTCCGGTCGTCAACCGGCTACCGCTTCGTTACATCCAGAAAATGCCGGTATCGCAGTAAACGAGCGCGGGGCAATTGTCGTTGACAAGCGATTACATACCACCGCAGACAATATTTGGGCGATGGGAGATGTTACCGGCGGGCTGCAATTTACTTACATATCACTGGATGATTACCGCATTGTACGTGATGAGTTACTGGGTGAAGGCAAACGTAGTACTGATGATCGGAAAAATGTGCCTTATTCCGTATTTATGACACCGCCCCTGTCCAGGGTTGGTATGACAGAAGAACAAGCCAGAGAGAGTGGTGCTGATATTCAGGTGGTGACATTGCCTGTAGCTGCAATTCCGCGCGCCAGAGTGATGAACGATACCCGTGGGGTATTAAAAGCGATTGTTGATAATAAAACCCAACGTATATTAGGGGCATCACTGCTGTGTATTGACTCCCACGAGATGATCAATATAGTGAAAATGGTGATGGATGCCGGGCTGCCTTATAGCATATTACGCGATCAGATATTTACTCATCCGTCGATGAGCGAATCACTCAATGATCTATTTTCATTAGTCAAATAAACTCAAAATCAGACGCCAGAACAAATATTCTGGCGTCTCAGAGAAAAGAATCTTATTAATTCTCTGTTACTCTATAACTTCTTAATCACTTCATTGATGGTATTTTATATGTTTAAAAAATCGGTGATGCTGCCAACTTAATGATTTAGTGTATGATGGGCTTTGTTGAATAAATCGAACTTTTGCTGAGTTGAAGGATCAGATCACGCATCTTCCCGACAACGCAGACCGTTCCGTGGCAAAGCAAAAGTTCAAAATCACCAACTGGCCCACCTACAATAAAGCCCTCATCAACCGTGGCTCCATAACTTTCTGGCTGGATGATGAAGCTATTCAGGCCTGGTATGAGTCAGCAACACCTTCTTCACGAGGCAGACCTCAGCGCTATTCTGACCTTGCCATCACGACTGTGCTGGTCATTAAACGCGTATTCAGGCTGACCCTGCGCGCTGCGCAGGGCTTTATTGATTCCATTTTTTCTCTGATGAACGTTCCGCTACGCTGCCCGGATTACAGCTGTGTCAGCAGGCGGGCAAAGTCGGTTAACGTCAGTTTCAAAACGTTCACCCGGGGTGAAATCGCGCATCTGGTGATTGATTCCACCGGGCTGAAGGTCTTTGGTGAAGGCGAGTGGAAAGTCAAAAAGCATGGCCAGGAACGCCGTCGTATATGGCGAAAGTTGCATCTGGCAGTTGACAGCAACACACATGAAATCATCTGTGCAGACCTGTCGCTGAACAATGTGACGGACTCAGAAGCCTTCCCGGGTCTTATCCGGCAGACTCACAGAAAAATCAGGGCAGCATCGGCAGACGGCGCTTACGACACCCGGCTCTGTCACGATGAACTGCGGCGTAAGAAAATCAGCGCGCTTATCCCACCCCGAAAAGGTGCGGGTTACTGGCCCGGTGAATATGCAGACCGTAACCGTGCAGTGGCTAATCAGCGAATGACCGGGAGTAATGCGCGGTGGAAATGGACAACAGATTACAACCGTCGCTCGATAGCGGAAACGGCGATGTACCGGGTAAAACAGCTGTTCGGGGGTTCACTGACGCTGCGTGACTACGATGGTCAGGTTGCGGAGGCTATGGCCCTGGTACGAGCGCTGAACAAAATGACGAAAGCAGGTATGCCTGAAAGCGTGCGTATTGCCTGAAAACACAACCCGCTACGGGGGAGACTTACCCGAAATCTGATTTATTCAACAAAGCCTGTATGATGGTGTTTTTGAGGTGCTCCAGTGGCTTCTGTTTCTATCAGCTGTCCCTCCTGTTCAGCTACTGACGGGGTGGTGCGTAACGGCAAAAGCACCGCCGGACATCAGCGCTATCTCTGCTCTCACTGCCGTAAAACATGGCAACTGCAGTTCACTTACACCGCTTCTCAACCCGGTACGCACCAGAAAATCATTGATATGGCCATGAATGGCGTTGGATGCCGGGCAACCGCCCGCATTATGGGCGTTGGCCTCAACACGATTTTACGTCACTTAAAAAACTCAGGCCGCAGTCGGTAACCTCGCGCATACAGCCGGGCAGTGACGTCATCGTCTGCGCGGAAATGGACGAACAGTGGGGATACGTCGGGGCTAAATCGCGCCAGCGCTGGCTGTTTTACGCGTATGACAGGCTCCGGAAGACGGTTTGCGCACGTATTCGGTGAACGCACTATGGCGACGCTGGGGCGTCTTATGAGCCTGCTGTCACCCTTTGACGTGGTGATATGGATGACGGATGGCTGGCCGCTGTATGAATCCCGCCTGAAGGGAAAGCTGCACGTAATCAGCAAGCGATATACGCAGCGAATTGAGCGGCATAACCTGAATCTGAGGCAGCACCTGGCACGGCTGGGACGGAAGTCGCTGTCGCTCACAAAATCGGTGGAGCTGCATGACAAAGTCATCGGGCATTATCTGAACATAAAACACTATCAATAATTTTGAGTCATTACCCAGTTAGCAATAACCCCCGCTTGCGGGGGCCATACCCACCAGGAGCAAACGCAGAAAGCCCGAGATACTTCTGCTGTACCGGGGGCTGGCGACATTTCAGGCAACACTCATAGTTGACATCCTCCCCGCCCTAAAGGGCGGGGAGGATGTCAATAATAGCAGACCACATCATGATGTCATTCTGACCGACAGATGCCAGAAGCAGAGGATCCATCCCATTTTATACCTACCTTATAACACTTAGAAAAACAACATGTTAAAAATGTTTATTGGAAACAATTTTATTTCCAATTGTAATGATAACCATTCTCATATTAATATGGCTACGTGATAATTAACTTTTGATGCACTCCGCATGTCTGACCGTGCCACTTCCACAGCTTCCTTAACGTTCGAGTCGCTTTATGGCACCCATCACGGCTGGTTGAAAAGTTGGCTGACGCGCAAACTCCAGTCTGCCTTTGATGCAGATGACATTGCCCAGGACACTTTTTTGCGGGTAATGAGCAGCGAAACGCTCTCGACGATCCGCGATCCTCGCTCTTTCCTGTGCACTATCGCCAAACGCGTGATGGTGGACCTGTTTCGCCGAAACGCGCTGGAAAAAGCGTATCTGGAGATGCTGGCGCTTATGCCGGAGGGGGTAGCGCCTTCACCTGAGGAACGCGAAAGCCAGCTCGAGACCCTACAACTCGTCGACAGCATGCTGGACGGGCTAAACGGAAAAACACGTGAAGCGTTTCTGCTTTCGCAACTGGATGGCCTGACATACAGCGAGATTGCGCACAAACTCGGTGTTTCCGTCAGCTCCGTGAAAAAATACGTGGCGAAAGCCGTCGAGCACTGCCTGCTGTTTCGTCTGGAGCATGGGTTATGAATCCTTCGTTAACCGATTCCCGCCGTCAGGCGCTGCGTTCAGCTTCCCACTGGTATGCCGTGCTAAGCGGCGAGCGCGTCAGCCCACAACAGGAAGCGCGCTGGCAACAGTGGTATGAACAGGATCAGGATAACCAGTGGGCCTGGCAGCAGGTTGAAAACCTGCGCAACCAGCTTGGCGGTGTGCCTGGCGACGTTGCCAGCCGAGCGCTGCACGATACCCGCCTCACCCGCCGTCACGTGATGAAAGGATTACTGCTGTTGCTCGGCGCTGGCGGAGGCTGGCAACTCTGGCAGTCGGAAACCGGCGAAGGTCTGCGGGCAGATTACCGCACCGCCAAAGGCGCAGTCAGCCGTCAGCAACTGGAAGATGGCTCCCTGCTCACGCTGAATACCCAAAGCGCGGCGGATGTGCGTTTTGATGCGCATCAGCGCACCGTCCGGCTCTGGTACGGTGAAATCGCCATTACTACCGCGAAAGATGCGCAGCAACGCCCCTTCCGCGTCCTGACCCGTCAGGGCCAACTCACCGCTTTAGGGACAGAATTTACCGTCCGCCAGCAGGATAATTTCACGCAGCTTGACGTGCAGCAGCACGCCGTGGAAGTGCTTCTCGCCAGTGCCCCCGCGCAAAAACGCATCGTGAACGCTGGTGAAAGCCTGCAGTTCAGCGCCTCTGAGTTTGGCGCAGTGAAACCGCTGGATGACGAGAGTACAAGCTGGACGAAGGGCATCCTGAGCTTCAGCGATAAACCGCTGGGTGAGGTGATAGCCACGCTAAGCCGTTACCGCAACGGCGTGCTGCGCTGCGATCCCGCCGTTGCCGGGCTGCGCCTGAGCGGGACGTTCCCGCTGAAAAATACCGATGCGATCCTGAACGTTATCGCTCAAACGCTTCCCGTTAAAATTCAGTCTATTACGCGGTACTGGATAAACATTTCACCGCTGTAAGAAAAATAATTCTCATTTCGATTGTCCTTTTTACCCTTCTCGTTCGACTCATAGCTGAACACAACAAAAATGATGATGGAGAAGGTATGACGCCGTTACGCGTTTTTCGTAAAACAACACCTTTGGTTAACGCCATTCGCCTGAGCCTGCTGCCGCTGGCCGGTCTCTCGTTTTCCGCTTTTGCTGCACAGGTTGATATCGCACCGGGATCGCTCGACAAAGCGCTCAATCAGTATGCCGCACACAGCGGAATTACCCTCTCGGTTGACGCCAGCCTGACGCGCGGCAAGCAGAGCAACGGCCTGCACGGAGATTACGACGTCGAGAGCGGCCTGCAACAACTGCTGGACGGCAGCGGACTGCAGGTAAAACCGCTGAGAAATAACAGCTGGACGCTGGAGACCGCGCCCGCGCCAAAAGAAGATGCCCTGACCGTGGTCGGCGACTGGCTGGGCGATGCGCGTGAAAACGACGTATTTGAACATGCTGGCGCGCGTGACGTGATCCGCCGTGAGGATTTCGCCAAAACCGGCGCAACCACCATGCGTGAGGTGCTTAACCGCATCCCTGGCGTCAGCGCGCCGGAAAACAACGGCACCGGCAGCCACGACCTGGCGATGAACTTTGGCATCCGGGGCCTGAACCCACGCCTCGCCAGCCGCTCGACCGTCCTGATGGACGGCATCCCCGTCCCCTTTGCCCCTTACGGTCAGCCGCAGCTTTCACTGGCTCCCGTTTCGCTCGGCAACATGGATGCCATTGACGTGGTGCGCGGTGGTGGTGCGGTGCGTTACGGACCGCAGAGCGTGGGCGGCGTGGTGAACTTTGTTACCCGCGCCATTCCGCAGGACTTTGGTATCGAGGCGGGGGTGGAAGGTCAGCTCAGCCCAACCTCTTCACAAAACAACCCGAAAGAGACGCACAACCTGATGGTGGGCGGCACAGCGGACAACGGTTTTGGCACCGCGCTGCTCTACTCCGGCACGCGCGGCAGTGACTGGCGCGAGCACAGCGCCACCCGCATCGACGACCTGATGCTGAAAAGCAAATATGCGCCGAATGAGGTGCACACCTTCAACAGCCTGCTGCAATATTACGATGGTGAAGCCGACATGCCCGGCGGCCTGTCCCGCGCGGATTACGACGCCGATCGCTGGCAATCCACCCGCCCGTATGACCGCTTCTGGGGCCGTCGCAAGCTGGCGAGCCTGGGCTACCAGTTCCAGCCGGACAGCCAGCATAAATTCAACATTCAGGGGTTCTACACCCAAACCCTGCGCAGCGGCTACCTGGAGCAAGGCAAACGCATCACCCTCTCGCCGCGTAACTACTGGGTGCGCGGTATTGAGCCACGCTACAGCCAGAGCTTTATGATCGGCCCTTCCGCGCACGAAGTGGGCGTGGGCTATCGCTATGTGAATGAATCAACGCATGAAATGCGTTACTACACCGCCACCAGCAGCGGGCAGTTGCCGTCCGGCTCAAGCCCTTACGACCGCGACACGCGTTCCGGCACCGAGGCGCACGCCTGGTATCTGGATGACAAAATCGACATCGGCAACTGGACCATCACGCCGGGTATGCGTTTCGAACATATCGAGTCATACCAGAACAACGCCATCAAAGGCACGCACGAAGAGGTGAGCTATAACGCACCGCTTCCGGCGTTGAACGTGCTCTATCACCTGACTGATAGCTGGAATCTTTATGCAAACACTGAAGGCTCGTTCGGCACCGTACAGTACAGCCAGATTGGCAAGGCTGTGCAAAGCGGCAATGTGGAACCGGAAAAAGCGCGAACCTGGGAACTCGGTACCCGCTACGATGACGGCGCGCTGACGGCGGAAATGGGGCTGTTCCTGATTAACTTTAACAATCAGTACGACTCCAACCAGACCAACGACACCGTCACTGCACGTGGCAAAACGCGCCATACCGGGCTGGAAACGCAGGCACGTTACGACCTGGGTACGCTAACGCCAACGCTTGATAACGTTTCCGTCTACGCCAGCTATGCGTATGTGAACGCGGAAATCCGCGAGAAAGGCGACACCTATGGCAATCAGGTGCCATTCTCCCCGAAACATAAAGGCACGCTGGGCGTGGACTACAAGCCGGGCAACTGGACGTTCAATCTGAACAGCGATTTCCAGTCCAGCCAGTTTGCGGATAACGCCAATACGGTGAAAGAGAGCGCCGACGGCAGTACCGGCCGCATTCCCGGCTTCATGCTCTGGGGCGCACGCGTGGCGTATGACTTTGGCCCGCAGATGGCAGATCTGAACCTGGCGTTCGGTGTGAAAAACATCTTCGACCAGGACTACTTCATCCGCTCTTATGACGACAACAACAAAGGCATCTACGCAGGCCAGCCGCGCACGCTGTATATGCAGGGGTCGTTGAAGTTCTGATGTGTTAACGCCCGGCTTGCCGGGCTTTTAGCTGGAATGTGACTATGTTGGCATTTATCCGTTTTCTTTTTGCAGGCCTGCTGCTGGTGATCGGCCACGCCTTTGCCGCCACGGTTCAGGACGAACACGGCACGTTTACACTCGATAAAACGCCACAACGGATTGTGGTGCTGGAACTCTCGTTCGCCGATGCGCTGGCCGCCGTGGACGTCAGCCCGATCGGTATTGCCGAAGATAACGATGCAAAACGCATCCTGCCCGAAGTGCGTGCGCACCTGAAACCGTGGCAGTCCGTCGGAACGCGCGCGCAGCCGAGCCTGGAAGCCATTGCTGCCCTGAAACCAGACCTGATCATTGCCGACAGCAGTCGCCATGCGGGGATTTACACTGCCTTGCAGCAAATCGCGCCGGTACTGCTGCTTAAGTCCCGCAACGAAACCTACGCTGAAAATTTGCACTCAGCGGCTATCATCGGCGAAGTGGTAGGTAAAAAACGAGAGATGCAGGCGCGTCTGGAACAACATAAAGAGAAGATGGCGCAGTGGTCCAGCCAGCTTCCCACAGGGACACGCGTGGCCTTTGGCACATCACGCGAACAGCTATTCAACCTGCATACCCAGGAGACCTGGACCGGCAGCGTGCTGGCTTCTCTGGGGCTGAACGTTCCCGCTGCGATGGCGGGCGCGTCCATGCCGTCCATCGGCCTGGAGCAACTGCTGGCGGTCAATCCTGCCTGGCTGCTGGTTGCCCACTATCGCGAAGAGAGCATTGTTAAACGCTGGCAACAAGATCCGCTCTGGCAGATATTAACCGCCGCGCAGAAGCAGCAGGTTGCTTCAGTCGACAGTAACGCCTGGGCGCGGATGCGCGGTATTTTTGCCGCAGAGCGTATTGCCGCTGACACGGTAAAAATCTTCCACCATCAGCCGCTTACCGATGTGAAATGACCGCGCTAAAACACCCGGTGCTGCTGTGGGGGCTTCCCGTTGCAGTACTTATTATTATTTTCTGGCTGAGTCTGTTTTGCTACTCGGCCATTCCTGTTTCCGGAGCAGACGCAATCCGCGCCCTGCTGCCTGGACACACGCCAACGCTACCAGAAGCGCTGGTGCAAAACCTTCGTTTGCCGCGAAGCCTGGTCGCCGTTCTGATCGGCGCAAGCCTGGCGCTCGCGGGCACGCTGCTGCAAACCCTGACCCACAACCCAATGGCCTCTCCTTCACTGCTCGGCATTAACAGCGGCGCGGCGCTGGCTATGGCGCTTACCAGCGCGCTGAGTCCGACGCCGGTTGCAGGCTATTCCCTGTCGTTCATCGCGGCATGCGGGGGCGGCGTGAGCTGGCTGCTGGTCATGACCGCAGGAGGCGGGTTTCGTCATACCCAGGACAGAAACAAACTGATCCTCGCGGGTATCGCGCTGTCGGCCTTTTGTATGGCCCTGACCCGCATCACCCTGCTGCTGGCCGAAGATCATGCTTACGGCATCTTTTACTGGCTGGCAGGCGGAGTGTCCCACGCCCACTGGCAGGATTTCTGGCAGCTCTTGCCGGTGGTGGTCACTGCAGTCCCTGTCGTGTTGCTGCTGACGAATCAACTGAACCTGCTCAACGTCAGCGACAGTACCGCCCATACGCTGGGAGTGAACCTGCCGAGACTACGTTTGATCATCAATATGTTAGTGCTGCTTCTGGTTGGCGCGTGCGTCAGTGTGGCAGGTCCGGTGGCGTTTATCGGCCTGCTGGTGCCACATCTGGCGCGCTTCTGGGCAGGCTTCGATCAGCGCAACGTACTGCCGGTGAGCATGCTGCTGGGGGCCACGCTGATGCTGATGGCAGATGTACTCGCACGCGCGCTGGCCTTCCCCGGCGATCTGCCCGCAGGCGCAGTGCTGGCGCTGATTGGCAGTCCTTGCTTTGTCTGGCTGGTGAGGAGGCGAGGATGAAAATTGCGCTGGTCATTTTCATCACCCTTGCCCTGGCAGGTTGTGCGCTGTTATCACTCCATATGGGGGTGATCCCCGTGCCGTGGCGCGCGCTGCTGACCGACTGGCAGGACGGACGCGAGCATTATTATGTATTGATGGAGTACCGACTGCCGCGCTTGCTGCTGGCACTGTTTGTCGGTGCAGCCCTCGCCGTGGCGGGCGTGCTGGTACAGGGGATTGTGCGTAACCCGCTAGCATCACCGGATATTCTCGGCATTAACCATGCCGCCAGCCTTGCCTCTGTGGGAGCACTGCTTCTTATGCCATCACTATCCGTGATGGTGCTGCCGCTGCTGGCCTTTGCGGGCGGTATGGCGGGGTTGATCTTGCTGAAGATGCTGGCAAAGACCCACCAGCCGATGAAGCTGGCGCTCACCGGCGTGGCGCTTTCCGCCTGCTGGGCGAGCCTGACGGATTACCTGATGCTCCTGCACCCGCAGGATGTAAACAGTGCCCTGCTGTGGCTGACGGGTAGCTTATGGGGGCGCGACTGGCACTTTGTGAAGATTGCCGTGCCGTTGCTCATTCTGTTTTTGCCGCTGAGCCTGCGCTTTTGTCGCGATCTCGACCTGCTGGCGCTGGGCGATGCACGAGCAGCCACGCTCGGCGTGTCGGTTCAGCGCACCCGGTTCCAGGGGCTGATGCTGGCTGTCGCGATGACAGCAACCGGCGTGGCCGTCTGTGGCCCGATAAGTTTTATTGGTCTCGTCGTGCCGCACATGGTGCGCAGGATCGCCGGCGGGCGTCACCGCTGGCTGATGCCCGTTTCGGCCCTGACGGGCGCGTTGTTGCTGGTCATTGCCGATCTGCTGGCACGAATCATTCATCCGCCGCTGGAGCTTCCGGCAGGCGTGCTGACCGCCATTATCGGCGCACCGTGGTTTGTCTGGCTGCTTGTGAGAATGCGATAAATGAGATTACGTACTGAAAATCTGACCGTCAGCTATGGCGCACAAACCGTGCTGGATGGACTTTCTCTCGCCCTGCCTGCCGGAAAAATCACGGCCCTGCTCGGCCCTAACGGTTGCGGGAAATCGACGCTGTTGAACTGTTTTTCTCGCCTGTTAACACCAGACTCTGGCGAGATATTGCTTGATGAAAAACCCATAGCCGGTTTTTCCGCCCGCCAGCTGGCTCGCCGCCTGGCTTTACTGCCGCAACACCATTTATCCCCCGAGGGGATCACTGTACGGGAACTGGTTTCCTACGGCCGCAGCCCGTGGCTGTCGTTGTGGGGGCGACTCTCCGCGGAAGACAACGAGCGGGTCAACGTGGCAATGAGTCAGACCCGGACGCGCAATCTGGCTGACCGCAGGTTAACCCAGCTTTCCGGCGGCCAGCGCCAGCGTGCGTTTCTGGCGATGGTGCTGGCACAGGATACCCCACTCATTCTTCTTGATGAGCCTACGACCTACCTCGATATCAATCATCAGGTTGAACTGATGCGCCTGATGGTTGAACTCAAAAGGCAGGGGAAAACCGTAGTGACGGTACTCCACGATCTGAATCAGGCCAGCCGCTATTGCGATCATCTGGTGGTACTGGCAAGCGGTCGCGTGATGGCGCAAGGTGCTCCGGAAGCAGTGATGAAACCAGAGCTTCTAAAGACGGTGTTCAGCGTAGAAGCGGAAATCCATCCCGAACCGGTATCTGGCAGACCCATGTGTGTGGTGAAGTAGTCTGGCGAAGTCATAAGGATCATCACAGGACAGATAAAGGAAGTGATAACCACCTGCCAACAGGCACCAAAATCTGGCTGGTTGCCGGTATCACCGACATGCGCAACGGCTTCAATGGTCTCGCCGCAAAGGTGCAGACGATGCTGAAAGATGACCCGATATCCGGCCATGTCTTCATCTTCCGGGGCCGCAGCGGCAGTAAGGTCAAACTGCTGTGGTCCACCGGCGACGGGCTGTGCCTGCTGACCAAACGGCTGGAACGCGGCCGCTTCGCCTGGCCCTCTGCCCGCGATGGCAAAGTGTTCCTGACCCCGGCGCAGCTGGCAATGCTTCTGGAAGGCATCGACTGGCGGCAGCCTAAAAGACTGCTTACGTCCCTGACCATGTTGTAGGCCTCTTTATCCTGGTTGTCGTTGAATAAGCCTGGTAAAATGCGGGCTTATGAACAACACCTCCCCCTGACGACATCCTTCTGCTGAAACAGCGCCTGTCCGAACAGGAAGCGCTGAACCGCGCCCTGCTGGAAAAGCAGGCCGACCGGGAGCGCGAAATAGACCATCTGCAGGCGCAGCTGGATAAGCTTCGCCGGATGAACTTCGGCAGTCGTTCTGAATAAATCTCCCGCCGCATCGCGCAGATAGAAGCCGACCTGAACCGGCTTCAGACAGAAAGCGATACGCTGACGGGTCGGGTTGCCGATACGGGCCGGGCCCCGTATCGTTTTAACCCTGAATATTCATCGCAGATATTGTTTCGGGTTTTCCGGTATACCAGCCCTGAACTAGGTAACCGGGGCCAAGAGAACGGACGAATTCAAACTGTCCTGGCGTTTCCACCCCTTCAAACACCAGTGGTTTGCCAGTACCACGTAACCCTTTCACCACAGAAACAAGTAGCGCTCGCTTCACCGGGTCATCAATATTGGCAATAAAAATACGGTCTATTTTTATCTCATCGAAATCCAGTACCGTCAGCCATTCAATATGGGGGCCGCTTGGCAAACGGAATCTATGGTCACTCCCGTTTTTGCAACACCGATTTTGACGACAAGTTGGCTTGCTTGAATCTATCCGGCGTCTGAATGGGATTTTATTCCCGCGCCTCGATGAGTTCCGCGCCTGATGAACCTCCAGAAAATATACGGCTTCAATGAGCCTTTCCGTTTTACAGGTTCCTCAACAGGCCGGTGGGCCGTTAGTATCATCAATATCAGTATTCGCAAAACCAGATGAATGATTGTTTAAACTGGTGTATTTCTGCCTTTATGCTTCGTAAGTTTGCTGTCGCGCCGTCAGTGCCCAGGCTATTCTGGCCAGCTTGTTTGCCAGAGCACAGGTGACGACAAAGTTGCTTTTCCGACACAACAACTCCCTGACCCAGTCGGCCAACTTGCCAGACTGGTGTTCCAGTTTTTGTATGAATACCCTGGCACACTGAACCAACAAAGTTCGGATCTTTTTGTTGCCCCGCTTGCTAATCCCTAACAATGTCGTCCGACCTCCCGTGCTGTACTGTCGGGGTACCAGCCCTGTTGCCGCCGCAAAGTCACGGCTGCTGGCGTACTGCTTCCCGTCGCCAATCTCAGTTGAAATAGTACTGGCAGTCAGCGTTCCAACGCAGGGAATACTCAGCAAGCGCTGTCCAACCTCATCTTCGTCCAACTTTCGTTTCAACTGAGATTCCAGATCTTTAATCTGCTCAACAAGATAGTGATAATGCTGTTGTAATTTCAGCAGTAACTGGCTGAGATAAAGAGGCAAACTACTGTCCTCAAGAAGGGTACTCAGTCGACTAATAACGGCAGCACCTCGCGGAACGCTGATACCAAATTCCAGCAGAAAAGCATGCATCTGATTAGTTGTTTTCACCTTATCCTGAACCAGGGATTCACGGACACGATGCAGAGCTCGCATTGCCTGCTGAGATTCGGTTCTGGGCTGCACGAAACGCATAGATGGACGTGATGCTGCTTCACAGATAGCTTCAGCATCAACGAAGTCATTTTTGTTGCTTTTAACGAATGGGCGGACAAATTGCGGTGATATCAGCTTTGGAAAATGCCCTAACTCTTCCAGCTTGCGTGCCATAAAGTGAGAACCGCCACAGGCTTCCATCGCGATGGTTGTTGCCGGGCATGTCGCCAGAAATTCGATTAGCTTTGGTCGGGTGAATTTTTTACGGTAAACGGCCTTCCCACGATGATCCTGACAATGAATATGGAAAGAGTTCTTACCCAGATCGATACCAATAAGCGCAATGTTTTCCATGATGGTTCTCCGAATGAAAGCCTGTCCTCAGCATAGTACTGGGAAGGAGGGAGTGACCATCTCATTAAATATCCTACGTTAAGCCTGTTTCTTTAGCTGGCATTACAAAAAGCGAGCGTCTGCATGGTACAGACAGACACCCGAATACGATAAAAATGAGACGAAAAAAACAGGTTACTTAACCCGCTTCCCCGTTTCGTCAATGATCTTTTCGCCGTCCTCTTTGGTAAACGCTCCTTTCTGACCTTCAGGTAGAATATCCAGCACTATTTCTGAAGGGCGGCAAAGACGAGTGCCAAGCGGCGTAACGACTACCGGCCGATTAATCAGGATCGGATGTTGAAGCATAAAATCAATCAACTGCTCATCACTGAATTTCTCTTCATCAAGGCCCAGGTGTTCATAAGGCTCAACATTCTTACGCAGCAATGCACGCACCGTAATTCCCATATCTGAAATAAGTTTAATCAGCTCATCACGGGTCGGTGGCGTATCGAGATAATAAATAATGGTCGGTTCGTTACCGCTGTTACGGATCATCTCCAGCGTGTTGCGTGAAGTGCCGCAGGCCGGGTTGTGATAGATGGTAATGTTGCTCATATCTTTATCTCATTACAAAGTGATGGAAAGCCGCAACGCCAGCGCGGCCAGAGTGACAAACAGCACGGGCAGAGTCATGATAATGCCCGTGCGGAAGTAATAACCCCAGGTGATCGTTATATTTTTCTGGGCAAGCACATGCAGCCAAAGCAGGGTTGCCAGACTGCCAATCGGGGTGATTTTCGGGCCTAAATCGCAGCCAATCACGTTGGCATAAATCATTGCCTCTTTGACGACGCCAGTCGCCGTACTCCCGTCAATCGACAGCGCGCCAATCAGCACCGTCGGCATATTGTTCATCACCGACGACAGGAACGCGGTCAGGAAGCCGGTGCCGAACGTTGCTGCCCATAACCCCTTTTCTGCCAGCAGGTTCAGTACACCAGACAGATACTCCGTGAGCCCGGCATTGCGCAGGCCATAGACCACCAGGTACATGCCCAGCGAAAAAATCACGATCTGCCATGGCGCACTGCGCAGGACTTTCCCTGTGTTGATGCCATGACCTCTTTTCGCCACGATAAACAGTACTGCTGCGCCAGCAGCTGCTATCGCGCTGACAGGGATCCCCAGCGGCTCCAGAACGAAGAAACCGACAAGCAGCAATAACAGGACAATCCAGCCCGCCCTGAACGTTGCCGCATCCTTTATCACACTGGCAGGCGTCTTCAGCAGCGAAACGTCATACGTTGCCGGAATATCCCTGCGGAAGAAGAGATGCAGCATGATCAGCGTGGCCGCAATCGCTGCCGCATCCACGGGGATCATAACGGAGGCGTACTGCGTAAAGCCCAGATCGAAGAAGTCCGCCGAGACGATATTCACCAGGTTAGAAACAATGAGTGGCAGGCTGGCCGTATCTGCAATAAATCCTGCAGCCATGACAAAGGCCAGTGTCGTGCCCTGGCTGAACCCCAGTGCGAGCAGCATCGCAATCACAATCGGCGTCAGGATCAGCGCGGCGCCATCATTGGCGAACAAAGCAGCAACAGCGGCACCGAGCAAGACTATCCAGGTGAACAGCAGGCGGCCACGTCCGTTACCCCAGCGGGAGACGTGCAGTGCGGCCCATTCAAAGAAGCCGGACTCATCGAGCAGCAGGCTGATGATGATGACCGCAATAAATGCCGCTGTCGCGTTCCAGACGATATTCCAGACAACGGGAATATCAGAGATATGGATGACACCGGTTCCCAGCGCCAGCACAGCCCCGATACTCGCGCTCCAGCCAATACTCAGGCCTCTGGGTTGCCAGATCACCAGTACCAGCGTCAGTAAAAATATACTCCCTGCCAAAAGCATCTCAGACCCCATCATATATGATTTTGTAAATATGTTTTCCTGCCTCAGCAGGAGGTGCAGGCTGATTTGTCCAGCCATTCACGTACATCCTCGCGCAGACACTGCCAGGTCGTCGTGATTGTCTCTGCTGCCCACGCCGGAATATGGGGTGACAGACGATAGTGGATCCATTTGCCTTCCCGACGGTCAAGAACCAGATCAGCCTCGCGAAGGATAGCCATATGTCGCGAAATTTTGGGCTGCGATTCGCAGGTGGCAACGCAGATATCGCAGACGCACAATTCTCCGGACTCACGGAGAAGCATGACGATGGCTAGCCGTGTTTCATCCGACAGGATTTTGAAAAGCTGAACAGGTTGTAGCATTTTTCACTCCGTTCCCTTTAGAATACACATATGTTAGATCATATATATTAACTTTAAAATCACCTGTTCTCTCCGGAGGAGAAAAATGGAACAATTTCCAGCCCTGAATACTGACTGTTTTGATCAACATATTGCCGAACGTCTGCACCTGCAGGAGCCCCCACGGATTCTGATCCTGTATGGCTCATTAAGGGAGCGCTCCTACAGTCGCTTTGCCGCGGAGGAAGCAGGTCGCCTGCTGACGGCGATGGGCGCGGAGGTGAAATTCTTTAACCCCTCCGGTTTACCCCTGCCGGATGATGCCCCGGATACGCACCCTAAAGTCTCCGAGCTACGCGGGCTGGTCAGATGGTGTGACGGGATGGTGTGGAGCTCGCCGGAACGGCACGGGGCTATGAGCGCGGTGATGAAGGCGCAGATCGACTGGATACCGTTGAGTGAAGGCGCGGTTCGTCCTTCGCAGGGCAAGACACTTGCAGTGATGCAGGTTTGCGGCGGTTCGCAGTCCTTCAATGCCGTGAACCAGATGCGCATTCTGGGCCGCTGGATGCGGATGTTCACAATTCCCAACCAGTCCTCGGTGGCGAAAGCCTGGCAGGAATTTGATGAGAACGGAAGGATGAAGCCGTCCTCATGGTACGACCGTATCGTAGATGTCGCAGAGGAGTTGTTTAAAATTACGTTGCTGCTCAGGGGACAAACCAGCTACCTTGCAGATCGCTACAGCGAACGAAAAGAGAGTCATCAGGAACTTTCGTACCGCGTCAATCAGGAAAAAATATAACGCCTTCTGATCGTATAAATACACACCATGAGCGTTTTCACAAAGTCTCCTTCTGCCAGGCAGCGGATAATCTTACATGTGTCTGTCGTTTTCAGAAGACGGCAGACCGGACTAAAACCATAGGCATATCATTTGCCTTCAACAAGTTCACCGAACAGCTCTTTCACCCTGTTTCTGGCGTCCGTTAGCGCTATGTGCCCTTGTCCGGTGATTTCATATACTCGCCGACTTCGTCGACCGGCCTGAACATGTCGTGAGGTGAGATACCCCTTCTTTTCCATACCGTGCAGCATCGGATACAGGGTACCCGGGCTGAGTTGATAACCGTGGTGTCGCAATTCCTCAATGATGCCCAGACCAAAGACGGGTTCTTTGGCTGCATGATGCAGGATGTGCAAACGGATCATCCCGCCGTAAAGATCTTTGTCGGTCACGCCCGGAACCTCACAGTGCTAAACTCAACAACCAACCCGCAACACCGCAACTCACTACGACCAGCCACGGCGGCAGTTTCCAGAACATCAGAGCGACCAGTGCCACAAGGGCAAGGCCGAAATCTTGCGGAGCGAGAACTGCGCTCGTCCATACTGGTTGATAGAGAGCTGCCAGCAGAAGGCCAACTACGGCTGCATTAATACCCTGCAACGCTGCTTGTGTACGGATATTGCGGCGCAGACTTTCCCAGAACGGCAATGCTCCCACAATCAGAAGGAAGGACGGTGCGAAAATTGCCAGCAGACAAACCAGACCACCCAGCCAGCCAGAAGGCACCTGGTTCATCGAAGCCCCGAGAAAGGCTGCAAAAGTGAACAACGGTCCAGGAACGGCCTGGGCAGCGCCGTAGCCAGCCAGGAATGTATCAGTGCTGACCCAGCCAGAAGGAACGACTTCAGTCTGCAGTAATGGCAGCACGACATGCCCGCCACCAAAAACCAGTGATCCGGTCCGGTAGAAAGTTTCTACCATTAACAGCGTCGGATTTGGGAATATCGCCGTCAGCAATGGTAACCCTGTCAGTAGCACAAAGAACAGCGTGAGCCAGAACAATCCGACGCGACGCCGTATTGAAACGGGCAGCGGATCATGTACCGTCGTCTGCTGAGGTTTGAACAGTAACATGCCAGTGACAGCCGCAGTGACGATTACTCCCACCTGTCCCCAGGCCGATGGCACAAGAAGCACAAAGCAGGTTGCCACTGCCATGACAGTAATACGCGGTATATCCGGGCAAAGATTTCGGGCCATGCCCCATACAGCTTGCGCGACCACCGCAACGGCTACCACTTTCAGCCCATGCAATACACCAGAGGGCATCACATCCCCGTAACTGGTCATCCCCAGCGCAAACAGGATCAGTGCAACTGCTGACGGTAGCGTGAAGCCGGCCCATGCTGCCAGCGCCCCGGTATAACCGGCCCGGGACAGCCCGAGCGCTATACCAACCTGACTGCTTGCTGGTCCCGGAAGGAACTGGCACAGAGCGACCAAATCTGCATAGCTGCGCTCGGTCAACCACTGCCGTCGCGTCACAAACTCATCGCGGAAGTAACCCAGATGGGCAATTGGGCCGCCGAAGGATGTCAGGCCAAGTCGGAAGAAAATCAGAAAGACAGCCCAGGGGCTGTGATCATTCCTGGCAGTATCGTTCATGGTCAGATCCTGATTGCTGGTTTTAGTGGCTATTATAATCGAATTTCGTTATCGAAATTCGATTATAATAGCCACTGCTCCCTGTGGATAGAATGATGTTTCATGCTTTCCAGATGTTTACTTCAAGAACAGTTTCAACTGCCTGGCCAGTTATGGGCTTTATTCACATTCAGTATTATTGCTGTCCTGCTTTTACCCGGAGTATGGTTTGCCGGGTGGTATTAAATTCTCTGGCAACCGCACTGATACTGGCCCCGGAATTAAGGCGCTCTGACACTATTTTTTTTTGCTCCTCGCTCAAGATGGGCGGACGACCGAAGCGTTTCCCGGCTGATCTTGCCCGAGAAATCCCTGAATGTGTGCGTTCAATCAGCAGATCCCTCTCAAACTCAGCCACAGCTGAAATCACCTGCATAGTCATTTTTCCGGCCGGGCTGGTTAAATCCGCACCTCCGAGAGCGAGACAATGAACACGGATATCTAAAGTAGCCAGTTGTTCAACTGTTTTTCGGATATCCATCGCATTACGGCCGAGTCGGTCAAGTTTGGTGACAATCAATACGTCACCGCTTTCCATTCGATCAAGCAACCGGATGAACCCTGGTCTTTCGCTGGCAGCAACCGAACCACTTATATGTTCCTCAATCAGCCGCTGGGGTCTGATGGCAAAACCCGCCGCTTCAATTTCATGGCGCTGATTTTCTGTATTCTGTTCCAGAGTGGAGACCCGACAGTAGGCAAAAACTCGTGACATAGGAAACTTTCCGTACGCAAAGGGTGTCCGAATTATAACGTATGTACGAAACAAATTTCGCTGACTTTCGGACATATTGTTTGCGAGGCGTACGAAACCGACCGGTTTCGGTCAGTGCGAATGATAACTTTAATGAACTATGTGCAGGGGAAGCATTTATGCCACGGAGACAAATACTCAGTAGTGAAGAAAAAGAACGCTTGTTGATTGTGCCAGATGATGACGTATTTCTGACGCGCATGTGCTTTCTGAGTGAACATGACCTCGCGCTCATTAATTAACACCGCAGGCCAGCTAACCGTCTGGGCTTTGCAGTTTTACTCTGTTATTTGCGAGGACTAGGGTTTCCTCCCGACAAAAGTATTTCACCTCACGACTGTGTTGTCTTCAGGCTGGCGGCTCATTTGAAAGTCCAGTCTGATTTGTGGGCCGAGTATGCATCAAGAGAGGTCACCCGCTGGGAACATCTGGCTGAACTCTACCGCTACCTGGAATTATCCCCTTTTAACCGGGCGCTGCAAAAAACCTGTATTCGCCACCTTTATCCCCACGCCATGCGGACAGACAGAGGTTTTTTACTTGCGGAGGAAATGCTCTCCTGGCTCCACAATAATAAGGTTATTTTCCCCTCTGTTGAAGTGATCGAACGAACCCTGGCCGAAGCAACAACACTTGCCGACAGGGCGGTTTTTTCTGCGCTTACCGCGCAGCTTGAACCAGGGCATAAAGCGGCACTGGACCGTCTGTTGGTATCTGAGGGTGAGCAACCTTCACGGCTGGCCTGGCTGCTCCAGCCTCCGGGAAAAATTAATGGTAAAAATGTCCTGCAACATATCGACCGGTTAAATGCGATTGAGTCGCTGGCACTCCCTGACGGCATTGCACTTTCCGTTCACCAGAACCGACTCCTGAAACTCGCACGCGAAGGCAGGAAAATGAGTAGCCGGGATCTGGCAAGATTCACGGATGTTCGCCGTTATGCCTCGCTGGTTTGTATCATATCGGAGGCCAGATCCACCCTGACTGACGAAGTTATTGATCTGCACGAGCGTATTCTGAGTAGTCTGTTCAGCAGGGCAAAACGTACTCAGGCCGAGCGGCTCCAGCAAACGGGAAAGCTGATTCAGAGTAAACTGAAGCAATACGTTACCGTCGGACAGGCATTACTTAACGCCAGAGAGTCCGGGGAAGATCCCTGGGCCGCAATAGAAGACGTCCTTCCCTGGCAGGAATTCATCAACAGCGTGGAAGAGACGCGGTTCCTGTCACGTAAGGACAACTTCGACCCGTTGCATCTGATCACAGAAAAATACAGTACGTTGCGTAAATACGCCCCCCGGATGCTGTCCGTGTTGCAGTTCAGGGCTGCACCCGCCGCAATGCAGCTCAGTGACGCATTGGATACCGTCAGAGATATGTATAGAAAACAACTCCGAAAAGTACCGCCTTCCGCGCCAATCGGGTTCATCCCGGAAAGCTGGAGAAAGGTTGTGATCACCCCCACCGGCATTGACCGAAAATATTACGAATTTTGCGTGCTGAATGAACTGAAGGGAGCCTTACGTTCAGGTGACACCTGGGTAAAGGGGTCACGCCGCTACAGGAATTTCGATGATTATCTGATCCCGTCAGACGATTTTGAAAAATCACTCCGGGATAACCAGTTACCCCTTGCTGTTCCGGCCGATTGCCATGAATACATCAAGAGCCGTTTGACGCTTCTTGCATCGCGTCTGGAAGAAGTTAACGCGATGGCGCTGGCCGGTGATTTACCCGATGTTGATATATCGGATAAAGGCGTGAAAATTACCCCGCTGGATAACAGTGTCCCTTCAGCAGCATCCCCTTTTGGCGATCTGGTTTATGGCATGCTCCCTCACCCTAAAAGGGGGCCGCTTGGAAAACGGAATCTATGGTCACTCCCGTTTTTGCAACACCGATTTTGACGACAAGTTGGCTTGCTTGAATCTATCCGGCGTCTGAATGGGATTTTATTCCCGCGCCTCGATGAGTTCCGCGCCTGATGAACCTCCAGAAAATATACGGCTTCAATGAGCCTTTCCGTTTTACAGGTTCCTCAACAGGCCGGTGGGCCGTTAGTATCATCAATATCAGTATTCGCAAAACCAGATGAATGATTGTTTAAACTGGTGTATTTCTGCCTTTATGCTTCGTAAGTTTGCTGTCGCGCCGTCAGTGCCCAGGCTATTCTGGCCAGCTTGTTTGCCAGAGCACAGGTGACGACAAAGTTGCTTTTCCGACACAACAACTCCCTGACCCAGTCGGCCAACTTGCCAGACTGGTGTTCCAGTTTTTGTATGAATACCCTGGCACACTGAACCAACAAAGTTCGGATCTTTTTGTTGCCCCGCTTGCTAATCCCTAACAATGTCGTCCGACCTCCCGTGCTGTACTGTCGGGGTACCAGCCCTGTTGCCGCCGCAAAGTCACGGCTGCTGGCGTACTGCTTCCCGTCGCCAATCTCAGTTGAAATAGTACTGGCAGTCAGCGTTCCAACGCAGGGAATACTCAGCAAGCGCTGTCCAACCTCATCTTCGTCCAACTTTCGTTTCAACTGAGATTCCAGATCTTTAATCTGCTCAACAAGATAGTGATAATGCTGTTGTAATTTCAGCAGTAACTGGCTGAGATAAAGAGGCAAACTACTGTCCTCAAGAAGGGTACTCAGTCGACTAATAACGGCAGCACCTCGCGGAACGCTGATACCAAATTCCAGCAGAAAAGCATGCATCTGATTAGTTGTTTTCACCTTATCCTGAACCAGGGATTCACGGACACGATGCAGAGCTCGCATTGCCTGCTGAGATTCGGTTCTGGGCTGCACGAAACGCATAGATGGACGTGATGCTGCTTCACAGATAGCTTCAGCATCAACGAAGTCATTTTTGTTGCTTTTAACGAATGGGCGGACAAATTGCGGTGATATCAGCTTTGGAAAATGCCCTAACTCTTCCAGCTTGCGTGCCATAAAGTGAGAACCGCCACAGGCTTCCATCGCGATGGTTGTTGCCGGGCATGTCGCCAGAAATTCGATTAGCTTTGGTCGGGTGAATTTTTTACGGTAAACGGCCTTCCCACGATGATCCTGACAATGAATATGGAAAGAGTTCTTACCCAGATCGATACCAATAAGCGCAATGTTTTCCATGATGGTTCTCCGAATGAAAGCCTGTCCTCAGCATAGTACTGGGAAGGAGGGAGTGACCATCTCATTAAATATCCTACGTTAAGCCTGTTTTTTGAGCTGGCATGGCGGGCAGCTATGAGCGAAGTATAGTCATTCGCCCTATCTCTTTTGTCGCACTTTCAACAAGGGGGTCGCTTGGAAAGCGGAACGAGGTCAGTCTCCGCCCGGACTGCTCAGCTCTTTAAACAGCAAAAGAGAGGCATCTTATGAGAAGGGATTGTTCAGTATGTCAGGGCAGACTGCTTTTTCATCCGCAGGTACTGAGGGTAAATGCTCAATTCCGGTACGATTCTTACTCTATAGCCAGACAGAATTCAGCATTGTGCTGAACCCGAATCTTTTTTTACTCTGACAGGCCTGTTCATCAGAACCCTGAAAAAACAATTTTCCCGTTCACATTTTTATTTTCCATGTCCTCATGAGCCCGGCGAAGTGCTTTAGCATTCAGCCTGCCATACTCTGCCAGCAACGGAGGTTTGAGCTTACCGGAATCCAGCATGCATGAGAGTTTGTTAAGAATATCATGCTGTTTAGACATGTCCGCAGTAGCATGCATGGGGCGGGTAAACATTGCCTCCCAGTGAACAGAAACGCTCTTAAATTTGATCAAACGCAGATCCAGTGGTTCAGGGTCGTCGATGAGTCCGATACGGCCTTGTGGGGCAATAATTTCGGCCATATTTTCCCAGGCAGATGGCGTGGTGTACGTTGAGAAAATCCGGGTAATGGGAGGGAGTCCAGCAAGGCTGGCAACCTGTGGCGCAAGCGCACATGAATGATCCAGGACATAATGCGCACCAAACCCGCGAACCGCTCTGACACTCTCCTGCCGGGAGGCAGTCCCGATGATGTTCACCCGACTCAGAGTGCGGGCAAGCTGTATAGCCATACAAGGGACTCCGCCCGCACCGCCAAGCATCAACAGGGTCTGATCAGCATCTCCGTTCACTGACAACTGCAGACGATCAAATAACATTTCCCAGGCTGTCAGACCGGTCAGAGGAACCGACGCTGCAGCTTCAAAACTTAGTGCTGCCGGCTTTATCCCCGTAATGCGTTCGTCAACCAGCTGAAACTCTGCGTTGGCTCCCTGGCGATCGAGCACACCGGCATAGAAAACGTGGTCACCTGGCCTGAACAGCGTCACCTCTGGTCCGGTTGCTTCAACAACACCGGAAGCGTCGTATCCCATAACTACCGGATTGCCTGCAGAGGGACTGATGTTTCGCCGGCTTTTCAGGTCCCGTGGGTTAACCGCGACCGCCCTGACTCTGATCAAAAGATCACGCCCCTTGGGCATGGATGGGTGGGGAAGCGACAAATCTTCAATAACGGATGTACTTTCCCGGGTTGCCAGAAACCAACGGCTTTCATTCTGTCTCCTTAAAAAGGTCAGTCACCAGATAAATAAATGTAAAAGTGTGCGGAACGCGATACCCGCCAGTGCCCCCGGCAGTGCAAATCGAAAAATACGCGGAAAGCGGGCGCTGGGTAATGCTGTCAACCTGTTGATGACTATTTTAATCTGTAGTCATTCAATCCTTGTAACATCAGGATGATCCTGGTGTCAGTGAAAATACGAAATCAACACGTTGGTATCATTACCCACCTGTGAACTGACGTCGGCATTTTGAATCTCACTTCGGCGTGCCCCCTCCGAATGGCGCAAAACATTTCGTGGTATGGCATGATAGCACCCGAAGAGAGTCAATTCAGGGTGGTAAATGTGAAACCAGTAACGCTATACGATGTCGCAGAGTATGCCGGTGTCTCTTATCAGACCGTTTCCCGCGTGGTGAACCAGGCCAGCCACGTCTCTGCGAAAACGCGGGAAAAGGTGGAAGCGGCGATGGCGCAGCTGAACTACATTCCCAACCGCGTGGCACAACAACTGGCGGGGAAACAGTCGTTGCTGATTGGCGTTGCTACCTCCAGTCTGGCCCTGCACGCGCCGTCGCAAATTGTCGCGGCGATTAAATCTCGCGCCGATCAACTGGGTGCCAGCGTGGTGGTGTCGATGGTAGAACGAAGCGGCGTCGAAGCCTGTAAAGCGGCGGTGCACAATCTTCTCGCGCAACGCGTCAGTGGGCTGATCATTAACTATCCGCTGGATGACCAGGATGCCATTGCTGTGGAAGCTGCCTGCGCTAATGTTCCGGCGTTATTTCTTGATGTCTCTGACCAGACTCCCATCAACAGTATTATTTTCTCCCATGAAGACGGTACGCGACTGGGCGTGGAGCATCTGGTCGCATTGGGTCACCAGCAAATCGCGCTGTTAGCGGGCCCATTAAGTTCTGTCTCGGCGCGTCTGCGTCTGGCGGGCTGGCATAAATATCTCACTCGCAATCAAATTCATCCGATAGCGGAACGGGAAGGCGACTGGAGTGCCATGTCCGGTTTTCAACAAACCATGCAAATGCTAAATGAGGGCATCGTTCCCACTGCGATGCTGGTTGCCAACGATCAGATGGCGCTGGGCGCAATGCGCGCCATTACCGAGTCCGGGTTGCGCGTTGGTGCGGATATCTCGGTAGTGGGATACGACGATACCGAAGACAGCTCGTGTTATATCCCGCCGTTAACCACCATCAAACAGGATTTTCGCCTGCTGGGGCAAACCAGCGTGGACCGCTTGCTGAAACTCTCTCAGGGCCAGGCGGTGAAGAGCAATCAGCTGTTGCCCGTCTCACTGGTGAAAAGAAAAACCACCCTGGCGCCCAATACGCAAACCACCTCTCCCCGCACGTTGGCAGATTCCTTAATGCAGCTGGCACGACAAGTTTCCCGACTTGAAAGCGGGCAGTGAGCGCAACGCAATTAATGTGAGTCAGCTCACTCATTAGGCACCCCAGGCTTTACACTCTATGTGTCCGGCTCGTATGTTATGCGAAAATGTGAGCGGATAACAATTCACGCAGGATACAACTATGACAATGATTACGGATTCACTGGCCGTCGTATTACAACGTCGTGACTGGGAAAACCCTGGCGTTACCCAACTTAATCGCCTTGCGGCACATCCCCCTTTCGCCAGCTGGCGTAATAGCGAAGAGGCTCGCACCGATCGCCCTTCCCAAGAGTCGCGCAGCCTGAATGGTGAATGGCGCTTTGCCTGGTTTCCGGCACCAGAAGCGGTACCAGAAAGCTGGCTGGAGCGCGATCTTCCTGACGCCGATACTGTCATCGTCCCCTCAAACTGGCAGATGCACGGTTACGATGCGCCTATCTACACCAACGTGACCTATCCCATTGCGGTCAATCCGCCGTATGTTCCCACGGAGAATCCGACGGGTTGTTACTCGCTCACATTTAATGTTGATGAAAGCTGGCTACAGGAAGGCCAGACGCGAATTATTTTTGATGGTGTTAACTCGGCGTTTCATTTGTGGTGCAACGGGCGCTGGGTCGGTTACGGACAGGACAGTCGTTTGCCGTCTGAATTTGACCTGAGCGCATTTTTACACGCCGGAGAAAACCGCCTCGCGGTGATGGTGCTGCGCTGGAGTGACGGCAGTTATCTGGAAGATCAGGATATGTGGCGGATGAGCGGCATTTTCCGTGACGTCTCGTTGCTGCATAAACCGAGCACGCAAATCAGCGATTTCCATGTAGCCACTCACTTTAATGATGATTTCAGCCGCGCTGTACTGGAGGCAGACGTTCAGATGTACGGCGAGCTGCGCGATGAGCTGCGGGTGACGGTTTCTTTGTGGCAGGGTGAAACGCAGGTCGCCAGCGGCACCGCGCCTTTCGGCGGTGAAATTATCGATGAGCGTGGTGGTTATGCCGATCACGTCACCCTACGTCTGAACGTCGAAAACCCGAAACTGTGGAGCGCCGAAATCCCGAATCTCTATCGTGCGGTGGTTGAACTGCACACCGCCGACGGCACGCTGATTGAAGCAGAAGCCTGCGATGTCGGTTTCCGCGAGGTGCGGATTGAAAATGGTCTGCTGCTGCTGAACGGCAAGCCGTTGCTGATTCGCGGCGTTAACCGTCACGAGCATCATCCTCTGCATGGTCAGGTCATGGATGAGCAGACGATGGTGCAGGATATCCTGCTGATGAAGCAGAACAACTTTAACGCCGTGCGCTGTTCGCATTATCCGAACCATCCGCTGTGGTACACGCTGTGCGACCACTACGGCCTGTATGTGGTGGATGAAGCCAACATTGAAACCCACGGCATGGTGCCAATGAATCGTCTGACCGATGATCCGCGCTGGCTACCCGCGATGAGCGAACGCGTAACGCGAATGGTGCAGCGCGATCGTAATCACCCGAGTGTGATCATCTGGTCGCTGGGGAATGAATCAGGCCACGGCGCTAATCACGACGCACTCTATCGCTGGATCAAATCTGTCGATCCTTCCCGCCCGGTACAGTATGAAGGCGGCGGAGCCGACACCTTCGCAACCGATATTATTTGCCCGATGTACGCGCGCGTGGATGAAGACCAGCCCTTCCCGGCTGTGCCGAAATGGTCCATCAAAAAATGGCTTTCGTTGCCTGGAGAGACGCGCCCGCTGATCCTTTGCGAATACGCCCACGCGATGGGTAACAGTCTTGGCGGCTTCGCTAAATACTGGCAGGCGTTTCGTCAGTACCCCCGTTTACAGGGCGGCTTCGTCTGGGACTGGGTGGATCAGTCGCTGATTAAATATGATGAAAATGGCAATCCGTGGTCGGCTTACGGCGGTGATTTTGGCGATACGCCGAATGATCGCCAGTTCTGCATGAACGGTCTGGTCTTTGCAGACCGCACGCCGCATCCGGCGCTGACGGAAGCAAAACACCAGCAGCAGTTTTTCCAGTTCAGTTTATCCGGGCGAACCATCGAAGTGACCAGCGAATACCTGTTCCGTCATAGCGATAACGAGCTCCTGCACTGGATGGTGGCGCTGGATGGCAAGCCGCTGGCAAGCGGTGAAGTGCCTCTGGATGTCGCTCCACAAGGTAAACAGTTGATTGAACTGCCTGAACTACCGCAGCCGGAGAGCGCCGGACAACTCTGGCTAACGGTTCACGTAGTGCAACCGAACGCGACCACATGGTCAGCAGCCGGACACATCAGCGCCTGGCAGCAGTGGCGTCTGGCGGAAAACCTCAGCGTGACACTCCCCTCCGCGCCCCACGCCATCCCGCAACTGACCACCAGCGAAACGGATTTTTGCATCGAGCTGGATAATAAGCGTTGGCAATTTAACCGCCAGTCAGGCTTTCTTTCACAGATGTGGATTGGCGATAAAAAACAACTGCTGACGCCGCTGCGCGATCAGTTCACCCGCGCACCGCTGGATAACGACATTGGCGTAAGTGAAGCGACCCGCATTGACCCTAACGCCTGGGTCGAACGCTGGAAGGCGGCGGCCATTACCAGGCCGAAGCAGCGTTGTTGCAGTGCACGGCAGATACGCTTGCCGACGCGGTGCTGATTACCACGGTCCACGCGTGGCAGCATCAGGGGAAAACCTTATTTATCAGCCGGAAAACCTACCGGATTGATGGAAGTGGTCAAATGGCGATTACCGTTGATGTTGAAGTGGCGAGCAATACGCCACATCCGGCGCGGATTGGCCTGACCTGCCAGCTGGCGCAGGTAGCAGAGCGGGTAAACTGGCTCGGATTAGGGCCGCAAGAAAACTATCCCGACCGCCTTACTGCGGCCTGTTTTGACCGCTGGGATCTGCCATTGTCAGACATGTATACCCCGTACGTCTTCCCGAGCGAAAACGGTCTGCGCTGCGGGACGCGCGAATTGAATTATGGCCCACACCAGTGGCGCGGCGACTTCCAGTTCAACATCAGCCGCTACAGTCAACAGCAACTGATGGAAACCAGCCATCGCCATCTGCTGCACGCGGAAGAAGGCACATGGCTGAATATCGACGGTTTCCATATGGGGATTGGTGGCGACGACTCCTGGAGCCCGTCAGTGTCGGCGGAATTCCACCTTAGCGCCGGTAGCTACCATTACCAGTTGCTCTGGTGTCAAAAATAATAATAACCGGGCAGGCCATGTCTGCCCGTATTTCGCGTAAGGAAATCCATTATGTACTATTTAAAAAACACAAACTTTTGGATGTTCGGTTTATTCTTTTTCTTTTACTTTTTTATCATGGGAGCCTACTTCCCGTTTTTCCCGATTTGGCTACATGACATCAACCATATCAGCAAAAGTGATACGGGTATTATTTTTGCCGCTATTTCTCTGTTCTCGCTATTATTCCAACCGCTGTTTGGTCTGCTTTCTGACAAACTCGGGCTGCGCAAATACCTGCTGTGGATTATTACCGGCATGTTAGTGATGTTTGCGCCGTTCTTTATTTTTATCTTCGGGCCACTGTTACAATACAACATTTTAGTAGGATCGATTGTTGGTGGTATTTATCTAGGCTTTTGTTTTAACGCCGGTGCGCCAGCAGTAGAGGCATTTATCGAGAAAGTCAGCCGTCGCAGTAATTTCGAATATGGTCGCGCGCGGATGTTTGGCTGTGTTGGCTGGGCGCTGTGTGCCTCGATTGTCGGCATCATGTTCACCATCAATAATCAGTTTGTTTTCTGGCTGGGTTCTGGCTGTGCATTCATCCTCGCCGTTTTACTCTTTTTCGCCAAAACGGATGCGCCCTCTTCTGCCACGGTTGCCAATGCGGTAGGTGCCAACCATTCGGCATTTAGCCTTAAGCTGGCGCTGGAACTGTTCAGACAGCCAAAACTGTGGTTTTTGTCACTGTATGTTATTGGCGTTTCCTGCACCTACGATGTTTTTGACCAACAGTTTGCTAATTTCTTTACTTCGTTCTTTGCTACCGGTGAACAGGGTACGCGGGTATTTGGCTACGTAACGACAATGGGCGAATTACTTAACGCCTCGATTATGTTTTTTGCGCCACTGATCATTAATCGCATCGGTGGGAAAAACGCCCTGCTGCTGGCTGGCACTATTATGTCAGTACGTATTATTGGCTCATCGTTCGCTACCTCAGCACTGGAAGTGGTTATTCTGAAAACGCTGCATATGTTTGAAGTACCGTTCCTGCTGGTGGGCTGCTTTAAATATATTACCAGCCAGTTTGAAGTGCGTTTTTCAGCGACGATTTATCTGGTCTGTTTCTGCTTCTTTAAGCAACTGGCGATGATTTTTATGTCTATTCTGGCGGGCAATATGTATGAAAGCATCGGTTTCCAGGGCGCTTACCTGGTGCTGGGTCTGGTGGCGCTGGGCTTCACCTTAATTTCCGTGTTCACGCTTAGCGGCCCCGGCCCACTTTCTCTGCTGCGTCGCCAGGTGAATGAAGTCGCTTAAGAAATTAATGTCGGATACGGCGCGAGCGCCTTATCCGACCAACTTATCAGGACGGAATGTTAAAAATGAACATGTCGATGACAGAAAAAATAAAAGCAGGCAAGCTATTTACCGATATGTGCGAAGGCTTACCTGAAAAAAGACTTCGTGGGAAAACATTAATGTATGAGTTCAATCACTCGCATCCATCAGAAGTTGAAAAAAGGGTAATGACTCCAACTTATTGATAGTGTTTTATGTTCAGATAATGCCCGATGACTTTGTCATGCAGCTCCACCGATTTTGTGAGCGACAGCGACTTCCGTCCCAGCCGTGCCAGGTGCTGCCTCAGATTCAGGTTATGCCGCTCAATTCGCTGCGTATATCGCTTGCTGATTACGTGCAGCTTTCCCTTCAGGCGGGATTCATACAGCGGCCAGCCATCCGTCATCCATATCACCACGTCAAAGGGTGACAGCAGGCTCATAAGACGCCCCAGCGTCGCCATAGTGCGTTCACCGAATACGTGCGCAAACCGTCTTCCGGAGCCTGTCATACGCGTAAAACAGCCAGCGCTGGCGCGATTTAGCCCCGACGTATCCCCACTGTTCGTCCATTTCCGCGCAGACGATGACGTCACTGCCCGGCTGTATGCGCGAGGTTACCGACTGCGGCCTGAGTTTTTTAAGTGACGTAAAATCGTGTTGAGGCCAACGCCCATAATGCGGGCGGTTGCCCGGCATCCAACGCCATTCATGGCCATATCAATGATTTTCTGGTGCGTACCGGGTTGAGAAGCGGTGTAAGTGAACTGCAGTTGCCATGTTTTACGGCAGTGAGAGCAGAGATAGCGCTGATGTCCGGCGGTGCTTTTGCCGTTACGCACCACCCCGTCAGTAGCTGAACAGGAGGGACAGCTGATAGAAACAGAAGCCACTGGAGCACCTCAAAAACACCATCATACACTAAATCAGTAAGTTGGCAGCATCACCTGGCAGCTGAAAGTATGAATAATAACGCCCTGACAGGATATTTTATTGCACCCTGTCAAAAGTCATACATTCTTTCCCGGTTTTTGCTTTCTCATACCGGATAACTCTATTTAAGGCTTAAGGATAACCTTCGTCCATCCTTCATCCCGCTCATCGAAGTGCTTATATCCGGCAGGAGCCTCTTCAAGCGAAAGACGATGAGAAATTATTTTGCCCGGACTGGCTTTATCGTGATGGATGAGGCGAGACAGCTGACGGTTATAGGCCTTAACGTTCGCCTGGCCGGTACGGATTGCCTGTCCTTTAAACCAGAAACTCCCAAAATCAAATGGCATCTTACCCTCTCTGGCAAGCTCCGATTCAGCCCCCGGATCCTGAGGAATAAAGACGCCAACCACACCAATTCCCCCGGTTGCTTTCGTCGACGCAACAAGACTGTTCATGGTGACAGAGTTATCTTCATGGCCATGTTTGTTACAGCACTGATAGCCAACACATTCGCAGCCACAATCCGTACCGCGTCCATCCGTCAGGTCGAGAATTTTTTGTACAGCTTCATCGCCAGTAGCATTGATGCCCGTCGCCCCCATTTTTTCAGCCAGAGCCAACCGGTCTGTGTGCGTATCAACCACAAACACCTGTGAAGCACCTTTAATGATCGCCGAATGAGCTGCCATCAAACCGACCGGCCCCGCGCCATAAATGGCCACGCTTTCACCAGGCTTCAATCCGGCAAGTTCTGTTGCATGCCAGCCGGTAGGAAAAATGTCAGAGAGCATCACATAATCATCTTCTTTTTCTGCCGCATCAGGGGGAAGAACAAGGCAGTTAAAGTCGGCAAATGGCACCCGAAGCAGTTCCGCCTGCCCCCCCTCCCAGGGACCCATTTCAGCAAAACCATAAGCTGCGCCTGCCGAACCCGGATTGGTAGTGAGACAAAAGCCGGTCAGACCTTTTTCACAGTTTTCGCAAAAACCACATCCCACGTTAAACGGCAGACAAACATAGTCGCCCACCTTAATACGTTCAACGCCTGAGCCAATTTCGACCACTTCACCCAGGTTTTCGTGACCCAGAATCCGTCCCTGTTCAAAGCTGGTCCGGCCCTCATACATGTGCAAGTCCGACCCACAAATGTTGGTGGTGGTGATGCGGACGAGTACATCCGTGGGGCGGACAATTTTCGCATCCGGTACGTCTTTTACTTTTACATCATAAGGACCGTTGTAAATTACTGCTTTCATGATCTTCTCCTTCTTGCGTGCGGAAAGGAAATGCTGCCCGGCGGATTGGGGTATCAATCGAGTTTAGCTGCCATAACAGATCTCGCGATCGGCGAAAGGACGATTAGGATGTTTCTTAACTAAGTGCATTGAAGTCTGTAAGACAGGTACTTACCGATGAAGGCTGCCTGGAAAACGTAAAAACATCACACGTTAATCCGGTTTTTTTAAGCAGGCAGGGGATTACGGACAGCTTTGAGCGAGAAGCGGATAAAGTAAATCTATCTCATTTCTGCATTGTGCCAGAAGTAGACATAGGTGAATTAGGTAACCCTAGAGATGCACTTTGAATCAATGATATGAAATGCTGAAAAGGTTATTAACTAATTCAAAATTTGAATAATCAGTTATCTCTTCCATGCTTAATACGTAACCTTAGCTAAGGAGAAATTATGTTAGACGAATACAAAAAATGCATCGAAGCCTGTTATCTATGTGCAACGGCATGTGATAACTGTGCGGCTTCGTGTCTCGACGAAGAGAATCTGGAGATGATGCGCGAGTGCATAAAACTGGATATGCAGTGTGCAAATATCTGCCGTCTTGCAGCTCAATTCATGACACTAAATAGCGGGTCTGCCCAGGATCTTTGCCGTCTTTGCGCTGATGTTTGTCAGAAGTGCGGTGACGAGTGTGGAAAGCATGAACATGACCATTGTCAGGATTGCTCAAGCGCTTGTCATCACTGCGCCGAACAATGCAGAAAGATGGCCGCCTGAGAAAAACTCAAATTACCAAACCCGCTTCGGCGGGGTTTTATATTCCCGGTAATAAGTCGTAGAAGGATGAGATAGATGAGTTTAAGAGTACGGGCGGGAAATAGATCTACTCGAAAGTACTAGCCTCAATGACAAATTCTGGCACAGATTATTTGATTGGCTCAATGTCCGTTTTCGCTGACAGCGGACTGCACCCCGCCGGGGTGACCGCTTCGTGCCAGAATTGGACGTTTCCAAAATCTGCATGCACTAATCGGTGGAGAGCAGATCTCACTGCATAGCCATGCAGACGCGCAGAAATCATCAGGGGCGTTTTTCAGGGGTTGGGGCAGGAAAGGTGCCGGAAACAGGCGGGAGGCCGCAGAAACGTGCTGAGGGCGCCTGCGGCGGCGCGCCCAAGGGTTGTTATGTTTAATATGGCAGAACTTTCCTGTCGCTATCATTTTGACGTCCGCTATTCGCTCATAGATATGCCTGTCGCGTTTGCGGCTTTACTTGTTATACCCAACCTGCCTGATTTTTATCGCCAGCATCCCGGAATTGAAATTATCCTGAGCAGCTCAGACCGCCGACGGAATATGCTGCATGATGGCCTGGACTGCATACTGAGGGTAGGGGAGCTGGACGATGGCGACTATATCGCAAAGAAGGTGGGAACCGTTAAAATGACGACCTGCGCCAGTCCTGCGTATCTTGATCAACACGGCACCCCGGAAACAATGGACGAGTTGCAGCAGCATCAGGCCGTCAACTGGATTAACAGCAGCAACAGACAAGTTATGCCCTGGACATTCGGGACGTCAGAGGGCTCCACCGAAATTGAACTTCCAGGCAGGCTTGTCGTGGATAACTCAGAAGCCTACATTGCAGCAGGCCTGGCGGGGCTGGGAATACTACAGGGCATGAATATTTTTTTGCAGCCTTATCTCGATCGCGGGCTGTTGGTAGAGGTTCTGCCAGATAATCCGTCCCCGAATCGCAAACTGTAACTTCTGTATCCGCACCGCCATCTCTCCCGAAAAGTACGGGCGTTTACCGACTGGCTGGAAAGTTTATTGTAAACGCCTGGGGGCCTGCAGCCTGCTGGTACGTGCGCTGCCTTTTATCGGCCCGCCAGCTTCTGTATGGCTTCACGGACAGGAGCATCGCCAGACGTCAGCTCAATGATGACGCGGCTGACGGCAGGTTGCTCAATGAGTTCAGCCAGCGTAGCCGCCACGTCATCACGGGGCACGTTACCATACGGGATGGCCAGGCCGGCACGTACATAACCCGTACCAGTCTTATCCTGCAGCGCGCCGGGGCGCAGGATCACCCAGTCAAGCTCGCTTTGTGCTAGTTCCACATCGGCCATTTTTTTAACACGCATATAATTTTCGAATGATTCAGAAGTGGTTTCTCCCCGTGCGGACTCCGGGAATGCAGAAACGAGCAGAAAGCGAGACACACCGGCACTGAGGGCGGCAGCTACCGACTTTTTCAGCCCTTCGCCGTCGACCGCATTGGTCATCTCCTGCCCCCCCTTACCGCCGGCACCGGCAGTAAACACCACTGTATCACTACCTGCAAAGTGCATCGCCAGCGCAGCTGCATCCAGCTCTGTCAGGCTCCCACTGACGGGCTCAGCACCCAGCTCGCCTAGCAATGCCTGCTGCTCTGGCTTACGGTAGAGGGCACGAACAGCATGCCCCCTTCCTGAAAGGATCCTGCACAGACGCTGGCCGATTTTGCCTGCACCACCGATAATGAAAACATGAACCACAGTTGTCTCCTTCTGGGGTTATGATGTGTCCGAAATTATAACCTGACATCAGGTCAGTTCCTTTGAGCCTGACCGATTGCACTGCATGCTGCTGCCAGCACCAGACAGCTGGTCAGATACTCAGTTGTTCTTATAGCTGAGAACAACAGCCGTACCGATTTAGCTCTCCCGTCACGATGAGAACTCCTGAACCGGTTACACGCAATGCCGGCCAATATCTTCCGTTATATTCGAAAGATCCACGCAAGTTACTGAAGTGCGAGGGACGCAATGTGTACCTTGAACGAACTGAAGTCAGCGGAACCCTGAAGGTTCGATTCCATAGCGTTCAGAAAACTGCCTGCTGAAGCTCGATACTGAATTGTAACCCACCCGCCCCGCGACCGTTTTTACCGGCAGCGTCGATGTCATCAGCAGGCGGAGAGCCTCCGCGATACGTGCATCGGCGATAACTGAGCGTAAGCTGGTTGACTCACTGGCCAGGTGGCGCCGAAGCGTGGGGCCACTGAGTCCCGTCAGATCTTCAATTTCAGCAGCACTCCAGGGATGAGCCGGTTTGTCCGCTACCATCTGACGGATTTTCATGGCCAGACTTGGCTGCCGGGCTCGCAGCAAAGCATGGTATCCCATGCCATAAAGCCAGAGCACCACTTCAACCATGGCGTGCAGGGAAAGCGGACGCTTCCCTTCCCGCATTGCGGCTGTCCAGCGGTTAAGGGGTGAAAGAAGAGCTGATACGGAAATGGCTGCGATGCTGCCGGTGTCCTGTGGTGGTGGTGCGGCAAGTAACAGCCTGGCTGCTTCAAGCTGTTCCTCCGCGAGCACCACGCTCAGGGCGACAAACTCACCACTTTGTTCTGAAGGGGCATATTCTATATCGATGCTACGGGCATTCGGGACGACCATAATCTCGCCCGGGATCACCCGGTGCCATTTCTCATTTTCACGATACCGGAATTCTCCTTCCAGCGGGAAGGAAAGGGTCGCACCTTCCACCTCGAACTTCTTTACCTGATGCGTCTGTTCTGCGCGAAGGCAATCGCAGGGAAGTGGAAAACGGGAGCGTGCCAGGGTAAGAAGCTCAGCGAGGAGATCATCAACGGGAGAATCGGAAAAGCTGACTGTTTGCATATTCATCCGGAATTTGACTTTGACCGCTATTATACGTCGCCATATACAAAAGCATACAGCGACGCGTGCGGTTGTCTATTCCCGGATGACAAAAATCAGGCCGATTATAGTTACTGCCATACCCACAAGCATAGGCAATGTAATGGCCTCTCCAAACAGCAACCACGCTTCAGCTGCCGTGAGAATGGGAACCAGGTAAAAGTAAGTAGCGACTTTGGTTGCTTCACCGCTTCGTATCATAAAAATCAGCAACATAATCGCCAGAACCGATACGCCAATAACCAGCCAGCCCAGACCCAGCGCAAATGATAAGCTCCACTGCGTCGGAGCAGATTCGAACATCAGGCTAATTGCACCCATCGATATTGTCAAAGTGACGTACTGTAAAAACGTGTTCGCAAAGATATGTCCATCTCCCTGAGCACGGCGCTGATAAAGCGCTCCGATCGTTACGCCAAATAACCCCAGCATGACCGACCCAAAAGCCACAGGATCCAGTGCAAAACTATGCTGCCCTGGCGATAGCACCAAGAAAACGCCCGCAAAGCCAATCGCAATACCCAGCCATTTCCGGGGATGCAGGGACTGACGGTGCATGAGTGAAACCAGTATTGCAGTCAGTACCGGCTGCAGGCCGGTGATGAGCGCCGCAATGCCTGACGGCATGCCACGATGGATGGCATAAAAGCATCCGCCCAGAAAGAAGCTCTGCAGGAAAAGTCCGACAATCAGGTTGCGAACCATTCCTCTGCCGGACGGAAAACGGGCCCTGAACCCCAGTGTAAGCAGCAGAAGGACCAGACAGGAAAATGCGCCACGCAGGAATAAAAGATGAAACGGCGCGCTGTACTGCACGGTAAATTTGGCTGCGACAAACCCTGACTCCAGAGGAATACAAAAAGCCAGGGCGCAAGAGTAATGAGCCATTTTTTTTGTGAGGCAGTGATATTCATAGTATTGCAGGTGGGTTCTTGTCGGGCGATATGAAAGGGGATCTCTTCCCGGTCACTATTGTGTGCACCGGGAAGGAAGGTGATCAGACTGCGGGTGACCACAGGTCGTAATTCAGTGCGAAGCTGTTACCTTCACGGATAACCTTACCGGTAGTAGGCAGGTTGAAGTGCATACCACTGACAGCCAGGTTATCGCTCGCTGCGCGGTCAAGCACTTTGCTACGGATGGCCGCCGCCGCCGCAGGATCGCTGTCGAACGCGATAGTAACGTCAGGCTGAGCAACCTGAATGTGTGGGAAGTGAACAATATCACCCCAGATGAGCAGCGACTCTTTTTCATCACCCAGCAGATAACCGGTATGTCCTGGCGTATGGCCGAACAGCGGTACAGTCTGAATACCTGGTAAAATCGCTTCCTCGCGGAATGGCACCAGTTTGTCGTCATAAGCGCTGAAGGCGTTCCTTGCTACTTCAAAGAACGGCTTGAATGCGTCAGGCGCGCCAGCGGAAATGGTTTCATCACGCCAGAAAGCGAGTTCTTTCTCATGCACAAACAACTGCTGAACATTGCGGAAAACGGGAGTCTGCAGGGGGCCTGCAAGCCCGCCGATATGGTCAGGATGCGCGTGAGTCAGGAGAAGGGTATCAATCTGAAGCGGGTCAATGCCTACCGCGGCCAGGGCTACCTGAAGCCGACCGCCCCAGCCATTAATACCTCCGGCACCACTGTCAATCAGGATGGTTCGCTCAGGCGTCTGGATAACGTAGACGTTGATATTAATACGGGGTACTGCTGGCACACCGCGCTTCTGCAGTAAATCCTCGGCACGTGAGCCGTCAATACCAGACAGCAGCTCAAAAGATACGTCCAGATAGCCATCACTCAGCATGGTCACAGTCATGTCACCTACTTTTTTGCGATTGATAGCCGGGGCCTGCCAGTTCAGTTGTGAAGTCATATTGGTCTCCGTTACGATTAGAGGTCATCAGGTTTTACTTTAGCAATAGTAACGAAATTTCTGGTTCGAACTGCTCATCCTGCTACGTAAACCGCTCATTCTTAAAATCCGGAGCACAGCAGGTTATATTGCTTTTGCCTTTCTCATGTAAGGTGTCGGTATTATCTTTACCGGAGCCTGTAATGGACATTATTGGAATTATCATGTCGGCGGGAAAAGCCTCTGACCAGTCCTCAAGCACCCGACAATAGTGTCCCGCCTCAATCCCCGCCAGGGCAGAAGACTCCGGCAGGTAGGCCAGGCCGTAGCCATCTTTTACTGCATGAAGCATTGGATAAATGCTTGAAAAAGTAAGCTGCCCGTCCACTTTTTTCACAATATTCTCCCCCTGCCTGACAAATTCCCAGCCATACAGCGGGCCTGTGGGTGACAGACGTATATTGATGCAGTCATGTTTTTCCAGCTGAGAGGGATGTAGCGGCAGACCTCTTTCTGGAAGATAGGTGGACGATCCAATGACGACAAACCGTATGTCCGGTGCGATTCGGACGGCCACCATATCCTTTAATATGTCATCACCAATTCGGACTCCGGCATCAAAATTGCCCTCAACAATGTCGACAAAACCGTTCTGCTGCGACATTTCCACCTTGATATCCGAATATTTTTTTTAGTAACGGTGACAATCGTGGCCAGAGACATTCATGAATCATGTGATCTGATACCGTAAGTCTGACCAGCCCAGCCGGTGTATGGCGCAGTCTCTGAAGAGCTGTCACGCCCGCTTCAATGCGCGCAAGACCGGGTTCAAGCGTCAGTAATAATTGTTTACCGGCTTCGGTGACAGCCACCCGCCTGGTTGTACGCATAAGTAACGGCATGCCAACGCGCTCCTCGAGACGACGTATCGTGTGTGAAAGCGTGGATGCCGAAATCCCGAGGCGGACAGCAGCCCGTGAAAAACTGCACTCCTGTGCTACTGCCATGAATGCAACATAGTCATTAAAATCGTGACGCATACCGTTCCCGTTCAGGATCTCCGATAACATTATCAGAACCATTTAGGTTCATGATGCCGATTCTGTGAGCCATCAGGCAACCCCCCGTTCCGCTCATCCGATCATAATTTTTATAAATCTAGATATTGGTAAATCTCAATATGTGGAATAAAGTGTCGTGGTTCTGCGGCTACATCGGCCGAACGACGACATGCCAGGTCGTAAATGCTGAGACATGGCGTTTCAGTGATATTGAAAATTCGCTATATCAGGATATGTAATGAAGACGAAAAACCTGTTCTCTCCCACCAGACTAGGTCCCTACACCCTGAAGAATCGTGTTGTACTTCCGCCTTTAACCCGCTCACGGAGCTCACAACCGGGTGATATTCCGAACGAACTGATGGCTGAATATTACGCACAGCGCAGCAGTGCCGGGTTTATGGTGACCGAAGGAACACAAATCGAACCTCGTGGGCAGGGTTATGCGTGGACCCCGGGGATCTACAGCTCACGGCAAGTGGAAGGCTGGAAGAAAGTGACGCGGGCAGTGCATGAAAAAGAAGGCATCATTTTTGCCCAGCTCTGGCATGTCGGAAGAGTATCCCATAACTCCCTGCAGCCAGGTAACGCCTCGCCTGTCGCTCCGTCGGCGATACCGGCAGGGGAAAACGTTAAGGTATTCATCGAAACCGGGCCGGGAGAGGGGGCGCTGGCTACCGCTTCCTGCCCCCGCGCACTGGAAAAAGAGGAAATTAGTGAGATTGTCAGGATGTACGCCGGGGCAGCTCAGAACGCCCTTGATGCCGGTTTTGACGGTGTGGAAATTCACTGTGCAAATGGATACCTGGTTAACCAGTTCATGTCATCCCATAGCAACAAAAGAGAGGATGAATATGGTGGCTCATTACATAACCGGCTGCGGTTTCTGCGCGAAGTGACGCAGGCTGTCGCTGATGTGGTCGGTAAAGACCGTGTGGGAGTCCGTTTTGCTCCGCTCTTTCAGACCACGGATGAAGTAAGGGTCTATCTTGGCCTGGTGGAAGATGATCCCCATGAAACCTATACCGAAGCCGTTAAAATTCTTGAAGAAATCGGAATAGCCTATATTTCTCTTGCTGAAGCCGACTGGGATGATGCTCCCGAATTGCCTGAAGCATTCAGAGCTGAAGTCCGTAAATTATTCAGCGGTGTAATTATGTATGCCGGGCGATATACGCAAGAAAAAGCCGAACGGATTATCGGTGCTGGCTGGGGAGACATTATCGGATTTGGCCGCCCGTTCATAGCTAATCCGGATTTACCGCAGCGCCTTTATCATGAATGGCCACTGAATCCGGTCGATCCAACAACCATGTATGGTGGAACGGCAAAAGGCTACACAGATTATCCCGCCTTTGGCTAACCATTCTTATGAGCATCAGCTTTTCAAAAGCTGATGCTTAACGTAGAGAAGTATCGTAACATTGCAATTCCTCAATGCGACAAGTGACAGAGTTTATGCCTGATATTGATTTGAATGACGTGATTAAGGCGCTGGGAAACCCTGTTAGAAGAAAAATTCTGTATATGCTCAAGGAACCGAAAATACACTTCCATCAGCCTTATGCTGATGCGGACGAGTTCGGTGTGTGTGTCAGTATCATTCAGGAAAAGGTCGGGCTCTCACAGTCTACCGTTTCTCTTTACCTCTCAGCTCTTCAACGGGCACAACTTGTTACTTCTCAGCGCATCGGTCCCTGGACGTACTACAAACGTGACAATGATAAAATAAGGGTTGTTCTTGAGTTGCTGAAAAATACAATCTGATACAGGACTGAGCACATTCAGTGTAACAGTACCGGGGGTTCGTACTTGCGATCCCGGCAGGCATTCCATGAAAGCGCACTAATTCCTCAATATCAGGCTGCAGACCGGTCATAAGAGGCTAATAGTTTTGCAAAATATCCACCAGTTTGGGTCAAATCACTCTGTCGGTTGGTGTGCATACTCGGTGAAAGGACCTGCAGATATTTAAGATGGCGGATAGCTTGTTACAGTGCCGCTGATGACATTCCGACCCTGTTGCCGTCCGGGTAAGATAATACCTCTGACAGCGGTCATAAAAGCCCAACATAATTGTCTTTCGAGCCATATATTAATCGCTCATCGCGCTCTCTTTTTCGAAGAGGTGTCACTTAATCATGATCGGTCAGTACAAAAAGACAGTGCTTTTCCAAATCCCGGACGGTTGTATGCGAAAACGGTGAAGCTCAACAAATGGTGTCATCGCTGTGCAATGCTCTGCGGGCTCATTGTTTCAGTTAACTGTTTGGTTACAGCTTCAATGAAGTATTTCAGTTAATTCACAGCGAGGGTTTGAGGAAACCACGCTGTGATTACCCAACGCTCATCCGGAGCATCCGGATTGAACTGTCGCTGGAGCTTGTTGGGCGACACGATACTGGCCTCGCCTTTACATGCCCTCGGGCTCCGGTATCCGACCTGAGCCTTTATCCCGACACGTTTCATCAGTCGCCAGACTCTGTTCACTCCGCACTGTTGCCCGCTGTCCCGCAGATCCAGATGGATTTTGCGATAACCATAGACGCATCCCGATTCCAGCCAGAACTGTTTAATCTGTCCTGTCAGTCTCAGGTCTGCCTGATGGCGTTGTGAATGCGGCTGCTGAAGCCAGGCGTAAAAACCACTGGGATGTTCATCCAGCACCCGACAGAGCAGGCGAACAGGCCAGCAACAGGTGTTGTCACGAATAAAGGCGTACCTCAGTCGGACAGCTTTGCGAAGTACGCCGCGGCTTTTTTTAATATGTCCCGTTCGTCGGTAACCCGCTTCAGCTCTTTCTGAAGACGGCGGATCTCGGCCTGAGCATCTGACTGTTCTTTATTAGTGGAAGAATCCGGACCGTAGTTCTTTATCCAGGCGTAAAGGCTGTGGGTGGTGATATCGAGACGCGTTGCAACGCTGGCAACAGAATAACCGCGATCAACAACCTGTTTGACTGCTTCAATTTTAAACTCTTCGGGATAACGCTTACCGCTCATGGGCACCTCTCTTTAAGCCATCTTAAATGACTCTGAGGTGTCTGTTAAACCCGTGGCGATTCACCTCGCGTCCTTCCGTTCAGTATAGCCTCAGTCCCTGACACCACCCGAGAACGGAATGACGTCCCCTTTCTCCCTCCCGGTGTTGCGTTCAAGCTCCCTGACATACTGCTGTAAAAGTATAAGGTTATGTAACAGCTCTACATTTTCAGCCATCATCTTTTTGATTTCTTCCCTCAGCTCATTTCTCTGACGGCGATACTTTTCTTTCAGCTTGATCTGCTGCTCAATGCCCTGCTCATCAACCGGCGCGGTGCCCTGGCACGTTTTTTTCAGACTGCGGATAGCCTCCCTGACCTGCCTGTACTCAGGACAGTTATAATTCAGGGTGCCGTTTGCCAGCCCCGCTCGTTTTTCCACAGCATACTGGCTGATACGCTCCCCTGATAACATCAGTTCCCTCAGGGCCTGCTCTGCTCTTGCCTGTGTTTTTTTAACCCCCGACTGTTCGTTCGTCATGCTCTATTCATCCTTTTCAAAAAAGCGGACAGCATCTGCATAAAAATCTCTCTCAAGCATCAGAAAATCCCTGTCAGCCTGAGGAGCATTATTTCGCACGGCAATCTCCAGAAGGTTGTCATAATGAGCCATCCTGCGTTTCCACACGGGAACAGAATCAGCTCCGGCCAGCATGTTCTCACATCCCGGATTGCAGGACGCTGACTGAACAACCGCCTTAAACTCGCAGTCATGGCCATTCATGCAATAAAAACCGTTTCCAAGAGATACCAGTTTTTGCCCGCCTCGTTTAGCCATGCTCATCGCTTTTTTCAGTGTAGGAAACGTCATCTGATGTAAGTGCCCACCTCTCTGGGACATCAGTAACTTCCCGCCTTCGCCATAAAGCAGGCCTTCATGCTGATAAGAAACAGCCCTGGAAGCTGAGAGTTCGGTATCAACCCTTTCAATCTCGGCAGCGAATGCCTGAGGGATCGCCCGGCTAAAATGCGAAGCGTTGAGTGCACCGGACATATACCACTCCGTCATGCCTCTGATTAAGTGCTTAAACTGCCGGATAAGATCATTAGTAGAAATCAGATCAAGACGCCTGAGGTGTACAGCAAGTGAACGGCGAAACTGATGGGTTCGCAATGGCCAGAAAGCCCCCTCCCGAATCTCCATCGCAACGCGTTCATCATCACGTATGTTTGGATTTAAAAGCCTGAACTCATCAATATGGTCACGTCGGATGAACAGATGGTGTCTTTTCACAAATTTCTTTGCCCACTCAGTCTGGCGCTGCGTCCCCATAAAAGAGAGTTTTTGCTCCGAGAACCACGACCTGATATTTAAAGACAATGGAACATTGTCCAGCGTCTTCCCGTCCAGGCCTGTCATGATTTGATTAATTCTGCGTAAATGCTGAAAAGGCTTTTCCACATAGCGACAAACAACCCAGTCTTCGTGACTTCCACCTTCCGGGGCGAACTTATGCAACACCGAACGAAGTCCCAGGATATCACCATCATAAATCAGTGAACCGTGCATCACGCCAAGCACTTCGCTGTGTCTCATCCCCGACATGGCCTGTATCACATTCATGACTTTTAACGTCAGCTCAAAATGCCAGGTGTTCAGCTTTATGTGATCAACGCCAATAAAATCAGATCTCCAGCGCTTATTTTTATGTACCGAGAACCAGCCCTGCATCCCGGGGCCAAGTGTCGCGAAAAGCGCCCGAATTTCCCCGGCAACAATATTGTAGTAATACGCGGCCCGGTAATCCGGTATGCTTTTTGCTGTCCCTCTTTTACGGGCTTCCAGCATCGACGTATAGTAAGGCGAATCATAAAAACCGTTTATGATAGCGCACAGCCGGGAAAACCCGTCAAAATCGAAATCACTGATTTCAGCATCCAGTTCAGTAATCAGCCCTTCCCAGACAGACATCATAAGACTGAAAGGCATACAATATGTCTGGTTTGAATCATCCACACTGTTGTAACTGTCGAAGCTAATATCAGGAAAGTAACCGTATTTTCGAAGACGGGTATGACCTGTCAGCGAGATATCCGCCAGGTCCATAAAGTAATTACGTAATGTTCTTTCAGAACGCTTCCTGCCGTGCTCATCCTCCTCCTTCATCTTTACAATGAAAGCATTCCGGACAAGCGGAAAACGAAGCTGAAACAGACTGCGATACCCCATAGACTCAATAATACGGGCTCCCGCCACAATGTTTGCACATTTCCGGATCAGTGACTGCGTCTTCGCGGTCCTGCCGACAATCCAGAGCAGGCTGGCTGAGATGATTTTGGCTTCAAGACGCAGTTCAGGATCCCGTATGCCTGAAAAATTAACGGTTCTTAACGTTTCACCAATATGGGTTCTGACATAGCGATTGGTCCAGACATCATCCCTGAAATAAATATTCAGCGTCTCCTCATTGATAAAACGCATATCATGTTCATCTGAGCTGGCGATAACCAGGCAGTTATTCAGACGTTCAAAGCTTTTGTTTTCTAGTGCCTCACAGATGATATCCTCAGTCGGAAACTCATCCCCTGAACGAAGCGGCGTTCCGGCAGGAAACTCCGCCATTCGACTACGGCTTACCTCTTTTTTCTTCAAATCTGCCATACCGGAGCCACACCTTCTCGCTGAAGTTTAACGCGCGCTTTTTTCAGGGTCGCCTCATCTACCAGCCCAAGCCGTAAATCAATCTTCAGGAGTAACGTTTCATAACGCTCCACAGCATTGACCGAACCGATGTACAACGGTTTTCCATACTCGATAGCATGCCTGAATGACAGCAGGAGCCATACAGACTCCAGCGTTTCCACAACGCAACTTTTTGAACATTCGACACAATGAGAAAAATCCGCACAAGCCTTTGGTGTCCGGCCAAATCGTTTTTGCTTTTTTATAAAGCGCAATTCAATATCTGTAGGCGGCTCCTGCGATCGACATCCCAGGCCATTCAATAAAAGATCCACACCCTCATCGCTTCCACGCAGATCGATCCCCAGCTCATCAGCAACTTTTACCCGCTCGGATAACGCACGTGTCGCAATCCCCTGATTCATAAGCGTATCAAGTGCAGCACTGAAGTTTTCCTTCGCCCCCTGTGGGTTACCTGCAGCATAATTCCGCCTGTAAGTGCCCCAGTTATGCTGTGCTTTTTCCGCCGTAATCAGACCATTCTTTAATGTTCTGTCCGTATACTGCTCAGACGTTTTGCGCAAGCCAGAAACGGTAATTGATGGAAGCGAGGGATTAAGCTGCCGCATCGTGGCCCACGCCCCCTCAGAGTTAGAAAATTTAGTCAGATGACTGGGATTAAGAGAATAAAGCTTACGGAATTTCACCTGCGGCTCACTCAGAAACAGCGCCTGTACCGGAGGGAAGTTATCTGCGGAAACCAGATAGTTAACGATGTCGTCCCTGAGCCTGATAAAAGACAGAAACCAGTAATAGCCCGCACGTTTGGTCACATACTCCGATTTACCTATCGTCAGACGTATATACTTATTCGCTCTCCCCTTATAAACATAATCAGTGCTGATACCCTTTTCATCCAGATGTATATCATCCCGCGTCAGACCCAGAACCTGAGAGGTGTTTCCCCATGTGTGGTAACAGAACAGAAAAAAAGAAGTAAGAAAGTAATTTTCCAGAACGTCCCTGATGATGATCTCTGCCCTGCTGACCCCGTTCTCTCCCGGATACCGGAAATACGCTTCATAAACAGGTGCCAGCAAAGACGGTGAGAAATGCCGCACCCCTTTTTCCGATTTAGCGATATGCTCCCGGATACATCCCGCAAGGAACTCATTCATGGATGACAACTGCCTCAGGATCTCGGAAAGTTCATTCCTGGTATAGCTATCCCTTCCCTGCTGCTGATACGTTCCTTTCGGTAAGAATTCATATTCATACCGCCTCTGAATCTGCCCGCCCGTAAGCAAAAACCGGTTGACCACGGACAAGTAGTGTCTTGCCATCCTGACTGAAATTTTTCGCCGACGAATATCGTTCATGAGATGTTTAATATACATTTCAACGCCTTCAGCCGTGCCATAGTCATACTGATTGACTGACTGCCATATAAAAAACATATTGAGATAACGGAAAATGGTTAACCTTCCGGCGGGACGGTAAGACAGAAGAAATCGTTTCAGAGAGGCAATAAAATCGCGTTTTTCAGGGCGGGCAAGATGCGAATGTTCACTAAACCATCCGGGGAGCAACACATAATCTGAAAAATGAGCCTGAAGATAAACGTCAAGTAAATAATATCGGTTCAGATCCCGCTGAGTGATGTGTCCGCTGACCGTCTCCCATGACAGCACATTTTCGGCCATCCACGTTATCTGCGTTTCACTCCGGCTCATATATGGCTCCATCGCGACCTGCAGCACCGTCAATCAATGCGTCCATGACCCCGGCGACTGCATCAGAAATCTGGTTTTGCTGAAGAAAGACGATGTATTTCATCGTCGTATTTTCGCTTTTATGGCCCATCCAGTATTTTACTGTACCCAGCGCATTTGCGGCCTGATCGGGATAGCAACTCAGTGCCGAGCGTAAAAAATGGGTCGCAAACGTTGCCCGCAAATCATGGGGTTTATGTCTGAACACATTTCCCGGAGCAGACCGGGCCAGGCGATGGCGAAAACTGTACCAGCGGGAGTAAAAGGCTTTTTCAGACATCCGTTTCCCGTTTGCCATTAAAAATAAAGGCTCGTGCCGCCCTTCCCCACCCTGTCGTGCACGCCATTTTTGGATCTTCTTTTCATACTCCTCATCCGCCAGATAATCCAGAACCTGCTCGTACAATCGTCTGGTGATGAAGAGTTCTCGCGTCATCCCAAACTTCGTATGAACTCCGCATCTCGGACCAATATGAAGCCCCCTGATGGTCAACTCAGATACAGGGACACTGGCAAGGTACTCTTCAGTAAAGAGTGACGACGGCAGGGTCAGCATTTCATCCAGCCGTAGCCCACAATTTTTCATCAGCACAATCATTAAACTGAACAACCCGGACTCAGATTTCAGTGCCTCATCCAGGATATGAACCTCTGCATCATTCAGTGGGTTGATTGTCCTTTTTGTTGTGCTGGTTATCCTGATGGCAAGATCCGAACTTATCACCTTGCGTCGCCCGTCAACGACTTTTTCGACCAACGTAAAAAATGAGCTGGCAGCCAGCTCACCACACTTGCCCAGAAATACGTAAAACCGTCGGATAACGCTGATGTACACCGCCGCGGTGGATGAGGCGATGCGCCCCTGCCTTACGGCCCCCAGAAGATACTCCCTGAAGCCATATGTAGGGCTTTGGTATTTCAACGTTCCCGGGGTGAAAGGGTCAAGTCCGTTATCCTCCAGCCACCTTATCCAGCGTAAAAATGCCCGGGCTAAAGGCTTTAAATCCCTGGCCTGCAGGATAGCTTTATCCATAAGATAAAAGTGTACATATCGGCTCAGTTTTCGATTCTGGATGCCGCTAATATAAGGTATTTCAGCATACAGAAATCCGGGTTCAAATTTCAGTTTCGGCTCTGTTGCATCCAGTTTGCTGACACGCCCATAACGCGCATGAATGTTAGTGATTATCCTCACAGTCTGTCGCCCTGAAACGCCACCTCATGCCTACACTATAAATCCGGAAGAAGAAAAAACAAACAACCAGGTTGCCGGGAGTGAATATGCAAATCAGGAGGAAAGTAAAAGATGTAACGACACCATCACGATGCAATACATTGACCTCAACACGTTACCCGGACCATACGTGATAAACATCACAAATCCTTTGAGTGAAGAACTTAAGATGTGATTTTCATTTCCCGGCACAAACCGTGCCCTTAAAAAACAGGCAACGGATACATCTTAATGCCAGAAGTAAACCTTAATTGATTGAATACAGCCTGAGTCCATTGCAAAAATAACACACAGGGTAAATTCGCATATACAGAACCCAACGAAAAGCAAAAGAAACCTGTAACACATTTCGTTTACCTGTCACTTTCAATTGTAAAAGCCAGCAGAAAAAGCGCATATAACTATATTTATCCCTGCGGGGACTTTTGTTTGTGCTATATATTTTTTACAGAGAACCGCAACGCGTCCAAACACAAGAATATATTTACCTCTGGAAAATGGTCTGACTCCCTTTCACGTGGTTGTAGTGACCTGTTCTGTGATTCATGTAATGTCTTTTCTGGATGAGGAAAATATGTCATCACTGATATTTTATACAGACGAAGCACAAGCACTGATTGTAACAGATACCCTTGCCGTCACCGATAATGGGGAGCCGTTATCTTTTGTTTCCAAAGCAGGTTACATCCCCCAGCTAAGAACCATCATAGCAGGAACGGGGGCAGGTGGATTTTCTAACACCTGGTTGCTTGAAGCATCAACCAGAATGGTCGTATCAGGTATACAAAATCTCAATTATCATACATCGGCCTGTCTAAGGAGGCTGTGGAAACAATACAAGCATGACCATGCAATTCCCTCTTCTTCAACGGTGACAACCAGTGTTTATCAGTTCGCAATTTGCGAGGAAACAGGAAATATCGTTTCGTTCGCCTATCGCTCAGTCCATGATTTCGAATCAGAGCAATTACAATACGGAACAGGAGTAAAACCTGAGTGCCAAATCTTGGATGGGGATTTGTTGCAGACAATTCCTGTAATGATGAATGAACAAAGGGCTATACAGGCGACATACCCACACCCGGAACGGATCCATATTGGCGGTGAGATGATTGCGCATTATCTGACATCATCTATGTATCAATGCTTTAAGATTGGGGAATTTGAGGATTTCAGAACTCAGGGAGAGTATATATTGAGCAGGATTTAGGCAAAACGCGGTTCAGATAAAGTGCTTTTAACAGGCTTGCTGAACATTAAAAGGATATCTCTCAATTACGATGAATAGCTTGAATTCTAAAAATAGAAAAGTAGAGTTTAACTCTAAATACATAAAAACAAGAGTAAAGGAGCACCCGCCGAAGCAGCCGCGCATGATGTTGATTGAGAAACGGATCATCTCGTACGCCGGAATACGGCTGTTGCCATATGACGGATGCGGCACACGCTTGTACGGCAGAGCAAAGACGCTGTCCATCTCTTCGGTAGAGAGCGGGATCGCCGGTGGGTTAACCCAGATATAGCGCTCGCCGTGCTTTTGCATCAGAGCGCGCGCGCAGCCGGGGTTGGTTTCATGATGTAAGATGCGCGATGCGTGGGCGTAGAGTACTTTATCGCTTTTTACTTTTTCGTAAGACGGCAGCAGCACATAGGTTTTTTCCCACGGCTTCGGACGCGGCGGCTGCACCACCACGGCCTTTGCTTCCGCTTTCTTCGGCTCAACCGGTTTGTTATCCGCGCACGGTAGATCGTCACCGTACGGATGTGGGATAGGGTCGATTTTGCCCGGCATATCGATAATGCGGGAATCCACCCCGCTCCAGCCCGGCAGCGCCTCTTTCACCATGATCGCGGTGTTGCGCACGTCGCGGATCTCGCTGACCGGTTCACCCTGCGCCAGGCGATGCGCCACTTCCACCAGCGGACGCTCGCCGTTGCCAAAGATCAGCATGTCGGCTTTCGAATCCACCAGCACCGAACGGCGCACGGTATCAGACCAGTAGTCGTAGTGTGCGGTGCGGCGCAGGCTCGCCTCGATGCCGCCCAGGATCACCGGCACGTCTTTCCATGCTTCTTTGCATCGCTGGGTGTAGACGAGGGTCGCGCGATCGGGACGTTTACCCGCCACGTTGTCAGCCGTGTAAGCGTCGTCATGGCGCAGCTTACGGTCGGCGGTATAGCGGTTGATCATCGAGTCCATGTTGCCCGCGGTCACGCCGAAAAACAGGTTAGGCTTGCCCAGACGCATAAAGTCGTCTTTGCTGTTCCAGTCAGGCTGGGAGATGATCCCCACGCGGAAGCCCTGGGCTTCAAGCATACGGCCACAGATCGCCATGCCAAAGCTCGGGTGATCGACATACGCATCGCCCGTTACCAGAATGATATCGCAGCTGTCCCAGCCCAGTTGATCCATCTCTTCCCGGGACATCGGCAGGAACGGCGCCGGTCCAAAGCAGGCTGCCCAGTACTGGGGCCAGGAGAAGAGGTCGCGATCCGGCTGGATCAGGGAAATAGCGCTCATAATGCTTCCGAAGAAAAAATAGACAAAAGGAGCGGGATTATACGCTGGTTTACCGGGGGAAATGAAGGGGTATTGTGCGGCCTGTTGCCCTCACCCCAACCCTCTCCCACAGGGAGAGGGAGAAAGCGTTTTATGGTGCCGGATTCACCAGCATCTGCCCTACCGATCCCCTGTCCATCATCTCCAGCGTCTGGCTGTGGAACAGGAACGGGAAGTGCGGCCAGGAAGGCTGGCCGTAGTAGACGAGCAGTTCGACCTGGCCATCCACCCAGACGGTATCTTTCCAGCCCCTGTCTTCCGGGAACGGCATCGCCCCGTTGACGTTGCGGATCAGGAATGACACCCCTTCAATATGGAACGACTGCGGCATCTCCGAGCGGACGGTCCAGCGCTCCCATGTTCCCTGTTGGGCGGTGATATCAATGCGGTTTACGTCCCACAGCGCACCGTTGATGCCCGGATCGTCGCCAAGGCTGATATCGCGACTGCGTACTGCCGGGCCGGTCACAATCTCCTGCGGCAGCAGGCGCATCGGCAGACTGTCGGTCACCAGCGGCAACAGGCCGGTCGGGCGCAGCGTGAGCACCAGCGTGGAGACCAGAACGCTCGACGGTTCAAAGAAGCCGCGAATACGGTCAACAATGCTTGCCGCTTCGCCGCAGGTCACGGACACTTCATCCCCGTTGGTCATATCCACGAGGATCTCACGACGTTCGCCCGGTGCGAGCGCCAGCTGTTTTACCGACACCGGCGCAGGTAATAACCCCTGATCGCCTGAAATCACGTGCAGCGCGCGGCCGTCGCTCATCTGCAACTGATAGCGACGCGAGTTAGAAGCATTCAGCAGACGCAGGCGCACCCAGCCACGAGACACTTCAACATACGGGCTTTGCGCGCCGTTAACCAGCAGCGTATCGCCCACAAAACCACCGCTGCCCGGCTCGCTGTACTCCGGCGTGCCGAAGTTATCCAGCCGCTTGTCCTGAATAATGATCGGGAAATCATCGACGCCGTAGTGATTCGGGATCGGCAGCGTTTTGCTGACCTCATCTTCAATCAGCCACATTCCGGCCAGGCCGTTGTAGACCTGCTGGGCGGTGCGGTTCGGGGTGTTGGCGTGATACCACAATGTCGCCGCGCTCTGACGAATCGGGAGGACGGGCGCCCAGTCGGCATTCGGCGACATCATGCGTGCCGCGCCGCCAATCAGCGGCCCCGGCACCTGCAAACCACTGACGGTCATCGCGACATTTTCCGTCGTACGGTTACTGTAGATGAGCTTAACGTCATCGCCATTCCACACGCGAATGGTCGGCCCGAGGTAGCGTCCGTTAATGCCCCATACCTGCGCGCGCGTTCCCTGGGTAAAGGACCAGTGGCTACGCTGAAGCGTGAGGAATAGCGGCTGCCCGCGACGGGATTCAATCAACGGCGGAATAGGCAGCGGCTGTTGCTGCCCGGCGGCGCTGGCTGTCCGCGGCATCGCACCCGCACAAAGGGCGATACCCGAAGCCTGAATAAACTGACGCCGACTGAGTGACATATAAGCTCCATCTGAAACGACTAACAACGCGGGAATTCGTTTTCCCTTACACGACACCGGGTCAAATCTTACCGGCGGCTTCTCGCTCTGCAACTTCTTTATCGAGCTGCGCAATATGCTGAGCCATCAGCTCGCGGCAGTGCGTGGCCAGCTCGCGCACCTGGTCTTTACCGTATTTTGAGGTATCTACCGGCGGCAGCATTTCGACAATGACCAGTCCGTTATTCAGACGGTTAAGATTAATCTTATTCGATGTATTGGAAACACACACGGGAATAATTGGAACGCCTGCCGCAATTGCAGCATGAAACGCGCCGGTCTTAAACGGCAGCAGGCCGCGACCACGGCTGCGCGTCCCTTCCGGGAACATCCAGATGGAAATCCGGCGCTTTTTAAACTGATCCACCACTTCCGCAATGGTGCCATGCGCTTTGGCGCGGTTGTTACGGTCAATCAGTAAGTTACCGGTGAGCCAGTACAGCTGACCGAAAAACGGGATCCACAGCAGGCTTTTTTTACCCACGGTTACGGTCGGCGGAAGAACAATATTTGAGGCCGTCACCATATCGTAGTTGTTCTGATGGTTAGCGATATAGATGGCGTTACCGAAATTCTCCGCCCCTTCAGGCAGACGCTTTTCAACCTTCAGGCCAAACAGCGGCGCAAGACGACCAAACATGTGGCCAAACGTCGCGACATGCTTTGGGTTACGCGGGCTGAACAGGCAATAAATCGATCCGAAAATACAGACCAGAATGCAATAAATAACGGTAAGAATGAGACGAACAATGTATAGCATAGCGACCTCTGAAGCCCTGACAGCTGACAATTATACTTCACCTGTGGCCAGGTAAGGACTTTATTACGAGCGCGTATTGTTAATCGCAACGCACGAATTAACAACGTTTTTACGGGAAATTTTATGGTAATTCCCCCTCCGGAAAGAGGGGGGATGAAACAGGTTACTCTTCGCTGTCGTCCGCTTTGCTGCGCGCCGGCGAGTCGATCTCCACGCGGTCAATTCGCTGGAGGCCGCGCATCAGTGAGCCGCGACGTCCACGCTCACCCACCACCTTCTGCAACTCTTCCGGACGCAGTTTGATTTTACGCTTGCCGACATGAATGGTCAGGGTGCTCTGCGGCGGCAGCAGGAAGAGATGCGCGAGGCCATCGACGCCTTTTGCCGCTTCCGCTGACGGGATACTGATGATCTTGTTGCCCTTCCCTTTCGACAGCTCCGGCAGATCGCTGACCGGGAACATCAGCATGCGTCCGGCAGCGGTGATCGCCAGCAGCATGTCGCTTTCGTTCTCGATGATCAGCGGCGGCATGACGTGTGCGTTATCCGGCAGGCTAATCAGCGCCTTACCAGCACGGTTACGCGACACCAGATCGTTGAAGGTACAGATAAAGCCGTAGCCCGCATCAGACGCCATCAGCAGTTTTTGATCGTCGGCCTCCATCAGCATATGGTCCACCGTGGCGCCCGGCGGCAGCGTCAGCTTGCCAGTTAGCGGTTCGCCCTGGCCGCGCGCAGACGGCAGCGTGATCGGGTCGATGGCGTAGCTGCGGCCCGTGGAGTCGATGAACGCCACCGGCTGGTTACTCTTGCCCTTCACCGCCGCCTTGAAGCTGTCACCGGATTTGTAGCTCAGACCCGGCGCGTCGATATCGTGGCCTTTGGCGCTACGTACCCAGCCGCTCTGGGAAAGCACGATGGTCACCGGCTCGGAAGGCAGCATGTCGTGCTCGTTCATCGCCTTCGCCTCTTCGCGCTCGTGCAGCGGAGAACGACGGTCGTCGCCAAAGGCGTCGGCATCGGCCTGCAACTCTTTCTTCAGCAGGGTGTTCATCTTGCGCTCGGATGCCAGAATCGCCTGAAGCTGATCGCGCTCTTTTTCCAGCTCGTTCTGCTCGCCGCGGATCTTCATCTCTTCCAGTCTGGCGAGATGGCGCAATTTCAGTTCGAGGATCGCTTCGGCCTGGGTTTCGCTGATGCCAAAGCGCGACATCAGGGCAGGCTTAGGTTCGTCCTCGGTACGAATGATCTCGATCACTTCGTCAATGTTGAGGAACGCCACCAGCAAACCTTCGAGGATATGCAGGCGCTTAAGCACTTTTTCCAGACGATGGTTCAGACGACGGCGCACCGTATCGCGGCGGAAGGCCAGCCATTCGGTGAGGATCTCCAGCAGGTTTTTCACCGCCGGACGACCGTCCAGACCAATCATGTTCAGGTTGATGCGGTAGCTTTTTTCCAGATCGGTAGTGGCGAACAGGTGGTTCATCACCTGCTCCATGTCCACGCGGTTAGAGCGCGGCACGATCACCAGACGGGTCGGGTTTTCGTGGTCCGATTCGTCGCGCAGGTCGTCCACCATCGGCAGCTTTTTATTGCGCATCTGGGAGGCGATCTGCTCCAGCACCTTCGCACCGGACACCTGGTGCGGCAGCGCGGTGATCACCACGGCCCCGTCTTCTTTGGTCCACACCGCGCGCATGCGCACGGAGCCGCGACCGTTCTGGTAGATTTTGCGGATTTCCGCGCGCGAGGTGATGATCTCGGCTTCGGTCGGATAGTCCGGCCCCTGCACAATATCCAGCAGATCGTCCAGCGAGGTTTTCGGCTGCTCAATCAGGGTGATGGCGGCTTTTGCCACTTCACGCAGGTTGTGCGGCGGAATGTCCGTCGCCATGCCCACGGCGATACCGGTCGTGCCGTTCAGCAGGATGTTCGGCAGACGCGCAGGCAGCATCTTCGGCTCCTGCATCGTACCGTCGAAGTTTGGCACCCAGTCGACCGTCCCCTGCCCCAGCTCGCCCAACAGCACTTCGGCATATTTAGACAGGCGGGATTCGGTATAACGCATTGCCGCGAAGGATTTCGGATCGTCCGGCGCCCCCCAGTTCCCCTGGCCATCCACCAGCGGATAGCGATAAGAGAACGGCTGGGCCATCAGCACCATCGCTTCATAGCAGGCGCTGTCGCCGTGCGGATGGTATTTACCCAGCACGTCGCCGACGGTACGGGCGGATTTCTTAAACTTGGCGGTAGCATTCAGTCCCAGTTCGGACATCGCATAGACGATGCGGCGCTGAACGGGCTTCAGGCCATCCCCGATAAACGGCAACGCCCTGTCCATGATGACGTACATGGAGTAGTTCAGGTAGGCGTTTTCCGTGAATTCATGTAGCGCGAGGCGCTCTGCCATATCGCTCATTACGTGTGATTCCTCAACTCAGAAACCGATGGGTTTCAGGCAATATTGCCGCAGATACTACCTCATCTGGCGAGTTGAGTCACAAAGAAAAAGGGCCGCATAAGCGGCCCTTTCCGGGTTATTTGTTCAGCTTGATAACCTGCTTCACGTCGATTTCAAACTCGTTCCAGTCTTTATCGATTTTACCCTGGAGTTCGACTTTATCCTGGGGGCTGACGGTCACGCCGTTCCAGCGCTTGTGGTCGATCTCCACCACCACCGTGCCGCTCTCATCGCGGAAGGTGTAACGGTCATCGGACAGGCGCTCGGTAATGTTCCCGCGCAGCTTCACCCAGGCATCGTCCTTCAGGTCTTTCACTTTAGCCGCGGTGGTGAGGTTGGCGTTGTTATCGACAAAGCCACCCTGCTGGGTTTGCGTCTGGTTCTGTGTCACAGATGGGCCAGAGAAGCCACCCTGTGCAGCAAAGACAGGGGCCGTGGTCATCATCATGATGGCAGCAATTGCAGCGAATTTTTTCATCTTTATCTCTCCCTTTAATGTCGTTTCACAATCCATTAAACAGGGTAAACCTTAACAACTTCTTAAGGGGAAAATTTATTTATTTTTACTGTACAGCAGGCGCTTGCAGAAGGTTTACTGACGGCATCAAGGAGGAAATATGCGCATTTTACTGGTAGAAGACGACAGGCTCATCGGCGACGGCATCAAAGCGGGCTTAAGCAAAATGGGCTTTAACGTGGACTGGTTTACCGACGGTAAAACCGGGCAGGCGGCCCTGTACACCGCGCCGTATGATGCCGTGGTGCTGGACCTGACGCTGCCAGAAATCGACGGGCTTGAGATCCTGCGCGCCTGGCGCGAAAGCGGTAAGAGCGAACCGGTGCTGATCCTGACCGCGCGGGATGCGCTGAATCAGCGCGTCGAAGGGTTACGCCTGGGGGCGGATGATTACCTGTGTAAGCCGTTCGCGCTGATTGAAGTGGCGGCCCGCCTTGAAGCGCTGGTGCGCCGCAGTCACGGGCAGGCGCGCAGCGAGCTGCGTCACGGCAAGGTCACGCTCGATCCGGCAAGCCTTGTCGCCACGCTGGAGGGCGAAACGCTGGTGCTCAAACCCAAAGAGTTCGCCCTGCTGGAGCTGCTGATGCGCAACGCGGGCCGCGTGCTGCCGCGCAAGACCATCGAGGAGAAACTCTACAACTGGGATGATGACGTCTCCAGCAACGCCGTCGAAGTCCACGTTCATCATTTACGCCGCAAGCTCGGCAGCGAATTTATCCGCACCGTGCACGGCATCGGTTATACCCTGGGTGACGCATGAAACTGACCCAACGCCTGAGCCTGAAGCTGCGCCTGACGCTCCTCTTTTTGTTGCTGTCCCTGGCGGCCTGGTTTGCCGCAAGCGTGGTGGCCTGGCACCAGACGACCGACAAGCTCGATAAGCTGTTCGATACCCAGCAGATGCTGTTTGCCAAACGGCTGCTGACGATGGACGTGGACGAACTCCGCGCCCCGGAACGCATGCGCGAGGTACCGAAAAAAGCCAAACACGGCCATCTGGACGACGATGCGCTGGCCTTCGCAATCTTCACCGCCGACGGCAGCATGGTGCTTAACGACGGCGAAAACGGGCGCGACATACCTTACCTCTACCGCCGGGACGGGTTTGATGACGGTCGCTTGCAGGATGACAACGACGAATGGCGTTTCCTGTGGCTGACTTCTCCGGACGGGAAATACCGCGTGGTGGTTGGCCAGGAGTGGGAGTACCGACAGGATATGGCGCTGGACGTGGTCAGCTCGCAGCTGACGCCGTGGCTGGTGGCGCTGCCCGTCATGCTTTTGTTGCTGATTGTTCTGCTGAGCCGGGAACTGAAACCGCTGAAAAAACTGGCGCAGACCCTGCGCTCGCGCTCGCCGGATGCGACCGATACGCTGCCCACCCACGGCGTGCCGACGGAGGTTCGCCCGCTGCTTGATGCGCTTAACCATCTTTTCGCCCGTACGCAGGAGATGATGGCCCGCGAGCGCCGCTTCACCTCGGATGCCGCCCATGAGTTGCGCAGCCCGCTGGCCGCGCTGAAGGTGCAAACCGACGTGGCGCAGCTTTCCCTTGACGATCCCGGGGCGCAGTCTAAAGCGCTGGGGCAGCTGCATGCGGGCATCGACCGCGCCTCCCGGCTGGTGGACCAGCTTCTCACCCTGTCGCGCCTGGATTCACTGGATAATCTTGATGACGTCGAACCCGTGATGATGGCCGATTTGCTGCAATCCGCGGTGCTGGATATCTGGCATCCGGCGCAGCAGGCGGGCATTGATATTCGGCTCAACGTCAACGCGCCCGAGGTGATGCGTCACGGACAGCCGCTACTGCTGAGCCTTCTGGCGCGTAACCTGCTGGACAACGCCGTTCGTTACAGCCCGCGCGGCAGCGTGGTGGACGTGACGCTGCATACCCAAAGCTTTACCGTGCGCGACAACGGCCCGGGCATTTCTTCCGATGCGCTGGCGCGTCTCGGCGAGCGCTTTTATCGTCCACCGGGCCAGGACGCCACCGGCAGCGGTCTGGGGTTGTCTATCGTCAAGCGTATCGCGGCGTTGCACGGGATGCGCGTCTCGCTGGGCAATGCGCCGGAAGGGGGCTTTGAGGTGACCGTCAGCTGGTAGCCATTATTGCGCTCTGCGCAAAAGACTTTGCACATTTTGCTTATTTTTCCGCTCCGTCCTCGCGCGTAGAATACCCGGCATACTCTCATCATCGAGGACAAATAATGAGCAACATTCTGATTATCAACGGCGCGAAAGAATTTGCGCACTCTAAAGGCCAGCTGAATGACACCCTGACCGAGGTCGCGGATGGTTTCCTGCGCGACGCCGGACATGATGTTAAGGTCGTGCGCGCGGACAGCGATTACGACGTGAAGGCCGAAGTGCAGAACTTCCTGTGGGCCGACGTGGTTATCTGGCAGATGCCGGGCTGGTGGATGGGCGCACCGTGGACCGTGAAAAAATACATGGACGATGTGTTTACCGAAGGTCACGGTTCGCTGTATGCCAGCGACGGTCGCACCCGCTCAGACGCGTCTAAAAAATACGGTTCCGGCGGCCTGATTCAGGGCAAGAAATACATGCTCTCCCTGACCTGGAATGCCCCGCTTGAAGCCTTCACTGAGCAAGATCAGTTCTTCGAAGGCGTGGGCGTAGACGGCGCGTATCTGCCGTTCCACAAGGCGAATCAGTTCCTGGGGATGGAGCCGCTGCCGACCTTTATCGTCAACGACGTGATTAAAATGCCGGACGTCCCGCGCTATATCGCAGAATATCGCAAGCATCTCGCGGAAATTTTTGCTTAACTGGTAGCCTGGAATTAGAAGGAGTTAATTATGCTTACCGTTATTGCTGAAATCCGTACGCGTCCTGGCCAACATCACCGCCAGGCGGTACTGGATGAGTTCGCGAAGATCATCCCGACCGTACTGAAAGAAGAAGGCTGCCACGGCTACGCGCCGATGGTGGACGCCGCCACCAGCGCAAGCTTCCAGGCGACCGCGCCAGACTCAATCATCATGGTTGAGCAGTGGGAAACCGTCGCGCACCTTGAAGCGCATTTGCAGACCGCGCATATGAAAGCGTGGAGCGACGCGGTGAAAGGGGACGTTCTGGAAACCCACATCCGTATTCTGGAGCAAGGGGTTTAAGTTCCGTGAAATTTGCCGGGTGGCACTGCGTTTACCCGGCCTTCAACTTCCCTCCCAGGCCCGGTAAGCGCTAGCGCCACCGGGCTTTTTGTATCATCTTAATACTCAACTGCTATGCTTATTCTGACTTCATTGTTAACAGGAGGATGGAATGGGACTTTTTAACTTCGTAAAAGAAGCAGGCGAAAAGCTGTGGGATAACCTGACCGATCATAAAGGTCAGGGCGACAAAATCACCGAGCACCTCAAGAAACTCAACATTCCCGGTTCCGATAAGGTTCAGGTTAACGTCACTGACGGCAAGGCCAGCGTGACGGGCGACGGGCTGACGCAGGAGCAGAAAGAAAAAATCCAGGTCGCCGTCGGCAACATCGCGGGCGTCAGCGAAGTGGAGAACAATATCACCGCGACAGATGCCAAAGATGAAGCCACCTACTATACGGTGAAATCCGGCGATACCCTGAGCGCAATCTCTAAAACCGTGTACGGCGATGCCAACCAGTACAATAAGATTTTTGAGGCTAACCGCCCAATGCTCTCCAGCCCGGATAAGATCTATCCCGGTCAGACGCTGCGTATTCCGAAAGCGTGATCGATAAGTCGGGGGTTAACCCCCGACTGTTTTTACCAGTACAGTTTCCAGCTCTGCGTAAAACGCACCAGTGCCTCAACGTAGAAGTAATCGCCCCAGCTCGCGCACTCATCCACGCCTTTATTGCTCGCCAGGTGATACACCGAGTGCTTAAGCAGCCCGTTGCCCTTCTCTTCTTTGCCCATCAGATAGTGCTTTGTCAGCGAGGACATAATCCCTTTCGCCCATTCGAGGTAACGTTCGCGATCCGGATCTGTGACCGGCAGATGTTTCACCAGCTCCAGCAGTCCACACACCGCAATTGCCGCCGAGGAAGAGTCACGCAGTGCGTCGGTGCCCACCAGCGCCAGATCCCAGTGGCAGACGTAGTCTTCCGGCAGGCGATTGAGGAAGTAGTTCGCCAGCCGTTTTGACAGGGCGATCATCGTTTCATCGCCGGTATAGATATAGCTCAGCAGGAAACCGTAAATGCCCCAAGCCTGCCCGCGCGACCAGCAGGAGTCGTCGGCGTAGCCCTGCTGGGTGTTGCCGTAGCGCGGTGCGCCGGTTGCCACATCCATATAGTAGGTGTGGAAGGTGGAGGCATCGTCACGAATGAGGTACGTCGCGGCCTGCATGACGTGCGCTTTTGCGGCGTCGGCAAAGCGCGGATCGCCCGTCTGCTCCGTTGCCCAGTAGAGCAGCGGCAGGTTCATGTTGCAGTCGATGATCATCCGCCCGGCCTGCTCCGGATCGGAGAGATCGCCCCACGCCTGGATGATTTTCGCCTTCTCGTGGAAGCGTTCCAGCAGGGCTTCCGCCGCCAGCAGCGAGAAGCCGCGCGCCTCGCGGCTTCCGGTCAGCCGCCACGCGGCTACGCAGGAGAGCGTGTAGAGGAAGCCTAAATCGTGGGTGTTGGTGTCGTTGCGCCCGGCGATGCGCAGGCCAAACGAGCGCACGTGTTTTTCCGCCATCGCGCGGAATTTTTCCTCGCCGCTCATCTCCCATGCCAGCCACAGCTGCCCGGTCCAGAAGCTGGTGGTCCACTCCACGTTGTCAGTCAGCGGATAAAAACCGTTCTGGCAGGTTTCCGCCGGGAATTTGTCGCCGAACTCCGTTAAATGACGGCTAATCAGGTCAAGAACGTGTCTGCGCGCCGAATTCAGTTCATCGCTGAATGCGCGGGAGTCAACGGGCGCAGCGATAACAGGCAGACGTTCTTCTTTGATACGACTTAACATATTTCGGTTCCTTCTTTGACGGCGTAATTTATCGTGTTGACGTTTCTGCTACGTTCAGCGCACGAGCCCCGCGCCATTTGCTCTGACAGGCGGATAACGTAAAAGCAGAAATAAGGGTAAAGGTCAGCGCCGTTGCGCCCATGATGATATAGGTGTGCTCAAAGCCAATACGGTCATACATATAGCCGGCAGGGGAAGAGACCACCACGTTGCCAACGTAGAGCATCGCCTGATAGCCGAGTAAATACATGGTGGCATTGACGCGCTTGTCGAAATGCTCGGCGATATATTTAAATACCGACACCAGCAGGAGACAAATTTCCAGACCGTACAGCGGCTTAAGCACTGAAATTAACAGGTGTGAATCACACATGCCGGAAATAATCAGACGCGCCCCAACCACCAGCCCGACAATTAACAGCCCGCGTTTGGCGCCAATAAAGTTCACAAACAGCGGGACCACCATATACATGACAAATTCCATGCCCGACTGTACGGTCCCGAGATAGCCGAATACGGCGTTGCCCTCATGAATATCATCAAAGAAGGTGACGAAATAGCGCGAGAATTGCTGCTCAGCGATAAACATCATCCACGCCACGCCCGCCACGTACAGGCAGAAAGCCCAGAATTTGCGGTTACGCAGCAGGGCGTAAACGTCAGACGGGGCTATTTTCTCTTTCGTCAGCACCTCGCCTGCGTGAGCGGAGTTAGTGTTCACTTTCAGGCTCAGCAGGACAATCAGCATCACCACCGACGCCACGCTGCCGAGAATAAAGTTATACGCCGGTGAGAGGTTGAACAGCAGGCCGGAGAAAGATGACGCCACCGCCCAGCCGAGCGATCCCCACATACGGATCTGCCCGAACTCCATGCCATTCAAACGGCTAAAGCGGTCGGAATAGGATTCACACGCCGCCACGCCCGCGTACCAGGCAAAGCTTAAATAGAGCGCGCCGATAATAATCCCCAGCAGGGTATTAGACATTAACAGCGGCTGGTAAACATAAATAAAGAATGGCGCCATCAGGGCCGACATGATCACCACAAAATAGAGCAGATATTTGCTCATGCCGATCTTATCGAGAATATAGCCGTAGATCGGCTTGAGAATAACGGAGAATATCCCGTTCACCGCAAAGACGGTTCCAATCACCGATCCGCTCAGGTTGGCTTTCTGACCGAGCCAGATCGCCAGCAGACCAATACTGGCAGACCAGGTAAAGAAATAGAGAAAGATAAAGCTGCTGATTTTGTAATATTCAGTTCTGTTGGTTGTCGATGTGCTTTTCATATCATCCTCGCCGGGGTGTAGGGCCAGATTTTTATAATGTGAACGCCAGCTTACGTTCGCTTCCGGGTTCGCTAATCACGACCTGGTTATGGGTTATATTCAGCTGCGGCGTCGCCGCAGCGGGCTGTTTTCCGCCAGCCAGAACGGCGCAACAGAGCCAGCTTTCCCCTTGCGGGAGGTCAGCTTTTAACAGCGGAATGGAGGCGCACTCCGCAAACATAATGCTGCTGTTCGGCGGCGTGACGATGCTGTCTGGCTGGCGCTGAATGATCGGCGAAAGATCGACAATGACGCTGCTGCCGTTTTCAGCCAACAGATAACAACCGCGTTCGCGCACCTGGTGGGCGGTTTTCATCACCGCAAAGCCGCCCTCGACGGTTTGCAGAGTGCGCGCGCTGTTGATACGGTGCAGGCGCAGGTGCCACTCCCCGAACGGGATCTGCCAGGTCGCAATCTGCACGTCGCGCCACGGCGACCAGCGCGAGAAAATGTAATTTTCATCCACCCGAACCTCGTCGCACTCGCGACGACCGCGGAAATAGTCATCTCCGTCCGCCAGCAGCAGCATGGAATCGCAGGCGGCATGCTTCAGGCCAAAACGCCCGCGCTCAAGGGTGAATCCGAAGCGGCTGGAGTAGGCAAATTTGGTGTATTTCGCTTCGGTGTTGACGTAGTTGTTCAGCTCCAGCTGACCGGCGGTGAGCATGACGACGTGCTGCGAATCTTTCGAATGCATCAGGATCTGCTGCGCATGCGTAATCACATGTTTTTCAGCAAGCGCCGGCAGCGGTTGTTCTTCCGCCTGCCAGAACGGGTGTGCTTCCGGCAGCGCCAGGATCAGATAGGTTTTCAGCGCCCAGTACGGTGAACCGGGGGAGTTGTAATCCTCGCACATCGCCAGGTTCGGATACGCAAACCCCAGGGTAAGAATACCGTCGCGATCGACAATCGACTGCTGCTGCCACCAGCGCAGATGCCGCAGCACAATGCCCTTCACGATGCCCGGGGTGAAGACGTCCAGTTGAGAAAAGGCCACCGCGCTCCAGAAGGCAACCATGGCAAAGCGGTAGGTCAGGCTGCGGCCAAACGGCACCGAGGCGCCATCGGCGGCGGACCAGCAGATAAAGTCTTCCGCGAACAGACGCGAGCGCTCGCGCAGCACCTTCGCCCTCGCCTCGTCGTCACTCAGCGTGGCGTAAATCAGGCCGTAGAAATGGAAAGCCATGGAGATGTAGTAATCTTTCGGGCGGCCGGGACCGTCGGAATACCAGCCGTCGCCGAGGTAGTAGGCGTCCATCAGCGCAAAGCGGTGGTCAATGGCGGCCCGATCGTACGGCAGGCCGGCGCGCTTAAAGCCGAGCTGGACCATAATGGCAAAATAGTTCCAGTTGCTGTCCGGCATCTGCGCGTCGGTGATTTGGTTGAGCCACGCGTGCAGGTTCATCACCTCGCGCCCGGTAAAGTGCGCGGTGAGTTTATCCCCCAGCAGAGCGAGCCCCAGACCGTAGGCCGCCATCTCCACCAGACGTTGATCGTACGGGCCGGTTTCACCCCAGTAGCCGCTGCTTTGCGGGTCGGTACCAAGCTTAATGGCAGTAAGGTACTTCTCGCTGAACGGCGTGCTTTCGCCAGATGCCATCAGCGGAAACAGCCCCCACAGCGCGCGAGAAAGTCCCTCCATCTGCGCAATATCCGCTGTGTAATGGGCGCAGGTGTCGCCCAGCGGGAATCGTGAACGGTTCGCCGGAAATTGCGTGTCCAGCGCCTGTAAAAGTGCATTCAACGACGCCACTACCTCCTGGCGTGAAGACAACGGATTTGATTTTTCTTTGTTTGCCGCCCACATCGGTTCGCCCTCGTAATCAACTGCGGCAAAGCATAGTGAATCCGCAAGGGGCAGAAATGTTAGCCATGTCACAGGCATGAACGATGAATAAACCTCCAGTTGAGAAAATTTAAAAAGGTGGTTTATAAAGACGATCAGACGGGAAAAAGTTGAGTTTTATTGCACTATGCGCGACACGCCGACATCCGACCTTCTGGAACTGATCGCCCTGAATGATACCGTGGCCTCGTTCAGCCGCCTGTTTGCCAATACGGTGCGCTACCATCACTGGCATCAGTGTCTGGAGATCCTCTATGTGGAAGAGGGCTTTGGCGTGGCGATTGTCGATAATCGTCACTACACCATGCGCCCCGGACGACTGTTTTTCTTCCCGCCTTTTACGCTGCACAAGGTCATGGTGGACGAACAGGCGGAGGCAATTTACCGCCGCACCATTATTCATCTCGACCAGCACGCGGTGCTGAAGATCCTGCGGGATTTTCCCCAGACCCGGCAGCGCCTGGAGCGGCTGTCACGCCGTGGCGGCGAAGCGTGGGTCGCCGATTTAGCCCACTGTCACCACCATATCGACCATCTGTTTAGCTGCTATAAACCGCCGATGAACGGCGAGAGCATCGCCAGCCTGCTGATCGGCCTGTTCGCGATGCTCCCCGACGATCGCGACGGTGAGCCGGGCAACAGCCAGGGGATCGCCAGCCAGGTAATGTTCTGGCTCGACGAGCATTATCAGGAGAAATTTCGTCTGGATGCGCTGGCCGAAGAGCTGGGTAAATCACGCAGTTACGTATCGCGAAGATTCCATGCGGAAACGGGCGAAAAAATTCACGACTACCTGAACACGCTAAGGTTGCGTAAGGCGTGCGAGTGTTTACTCCACACGGATTCGAGCGTGCGTGACATTGCCGCACAGGCGGGATTTTCCGACGTGACGTGGTTTATCAGCGCTTTTAAAAAGGGGATTGGCGAGACGCCGTTGCAGTACAGGAAGAACCATCGTGCGGTTTGACGCCCTCACCCCCGCCCTCTCCCACGGGGAGAGGGGGAAGATCAACCGCTCTTCTTCCCCGGCTTTAATCCGCGGTGTAACTCGTTGATGCGCTTCATCGACTTGATGGTGCGCTGCGGCTCAGTGGAGGCGACGGACAGAATAATCATCTCCAGGCACAGCAGCACCGTGCCGTGCAGCGGGATTTTGCCCTTCTCGCCACCGCGCGGGACGTGGATCACTACGCTTGCCTCTTTGCTAAAGCGCGAGTCCGTGGCGTTGGTCAGCAAAATGGTGGGAATACCCAGGCGCTTCGCTTCGCGCAGCGTGGTCTGCCCCTCCCGGTGCGCGGATTTTTGCGCCATCATTACCAGCACGTCACCGCGCTGTAGGGCAATCAGCTGTTCGGCGAGGCCAATACCGGTGCGGTTGAGCGGGATCGCAGGCAGGCCTATACGGCTAAACAGTCGCGAGGTGTACTCAGCCAGAATGCCGGATGCGCCAATGCCAAAAATAGCGACCTGTCTCGCCTGCGCCAGCAGCGACACGGCCTGCGCCATCGCGTAGCGGTTGCCCGGTTCGGACAACACCGCGCAGGTGTGCTGATGGCCTTCCAGCACAAAATCGATGCTCGCGTCGACGTCGCTGGTAAGCGTGTTTACCGTGGTGGACATCTTCTCGCTGGAGGTGACCACCGGGCCAAACCACTGCTCCAGGGTCTGCTTGAGATCCCGCAGCCCACCAAACCCAAGCGCCTGAATGGCACGCACCACGGTGGCGTCCGAGGTGTGTAGCACAGCGGCAATCTCCATTGCCGTCTGCTCCATAACCGCTTCACGATTTTCATTGATATAGCTCGCCACCTGCAGCAGACGCGGCGTCAGCTGGTGCGCCCGCGAGCGGAGGCGGTCGCCGTAGACATCAATTTTTCGGATCATCGTGCGGCCTCCGGCAGCGGACGGCCCGCTATCTGCGACTGCACCTGCGCGGCCATCAGCCCCAGCGAGGCAAATGAATTTGAGATCGCTTCCTCGCGGGAGATGAGCACGTAATGCCCGGTTCGGCAGGCGTTGAGAAACTGACACCAGCCCGGCATCACCGCATCCATCGCCGCCAGCTCGTCCTGCGGTTTTCCGCCGGTGTCCCCGCGCCAGGTGGCAAAGACAAAATCAGCATCCAGCTCCGGCAGGCGCTCGGCGCTGACGTCGATGCGCCCGCCCTCCGGGATGCTCTCAATCAGCGGCGGGAACCTGAACCCTGCGTCGCGCAGCACGCGCCCAAGCGAGTGGTAGCTGTGCATGGCGTTGATTTTGCCCTGATTGGCCTGAATCACCGAGACGGTCAGTTTGCTCGTATCGATGGTCGCCTTTAGCGCCTCGATCTGCTCCTGATAGCGACGCTCCAGAATCTTCAGCCGCGCCTCTGTCCCGGTAAGCTGCGCCAGCTTGCGGTAGATCTCCGGCGCACCGCCGTCGAGGTGATCGATACTCACCGTCGGGGCAATTTTTTCCAGCTGTTCGACCGGCGTGTTGCGGGTCGGCTCGGTGATGATAAGATCCGGCTTCGCCGCAGCGATGGCTTCAATATTGATATCCGCGGTGCCGATGAATGTGATGTCGGAATTATCAAAATCGATGCCCGTCAGCATACCGCTGGAACGCAGAAAATGGCTGCCGTCCGGTCGGGTGCGGCCATGGCTGGCAACCGGCGGTACGCCAAGCTCGATCAGCGGAATGGTGATATCCAGGTCGTGCAGGGACACAATCCGCTTCGGGTTAACCGGCACCACCACGTTGCGGTTCAGGTCGTCAGTAAACGTCTGCGTTGGCTCTGCGGCTCCTACAGCAAAACCCACCAGCACCAGCATTGCAAAAAATACGCGCATTTTTATCCCCTAAAATCGATCCCGACGCTGCCAGAGCAGCAGCAGGAAAAACGGTCCGCCAATCAGTGAAATGACAATTCCCGCCGGCAGCTGCAACGGGAGAAATGCCAGCCGCCCAACGTTATCCGCCAGCAGCACCAGCAGCGCGCCCAGTACGGCACTTCCCGTCAGCAGTGCCGTTTGCCCTCCGCGCAGCAGCAGGCGCGCCATGTGCGGAGCAATTAGCCCGACAAAGCCGATACTCCCCACGCAGGAGACGCAGGCCGCGGTGAGCACCACGGGGGCAAACACGCGCAGCAGAGCGAGGCGTGAAGTCCGCACGCCCAGCCCCGTCGCAGTGTGGTTGCCGAGCAAGGCTACGTCTGCGGCGCGTGCGGTAAAGAGCAGCAGCGCAAACGCTGGCACTGTCCAGGCAGCAGCGATGCTGACCAGCGTCCAGCTTGCCGTATGCAGGCTCCCCGCCAGCCACAGCATCGCCGTCTGGACGTCGCGCACGTCGGCGGTCGTCATAAAGACCCCCATCGCGGCGGCAAACGCCCATGACACGCCGATGCCGATCAGGATGAATCGCGGGCGCGAGATATCACGCGCCAGCGCCACTACCAGCAGCGCGGTCAGCAGCCCACCGGCCATGCCGATAAGTGGACGCCAGTACGGCCCCAATCCCGGAAACTGAAAAATCAGCAGCAGCACCGCCGCGCTACAGCCCTCTTTCACGCCGATAAGACCGGGGTCAGCAAGGCCGTTGCGGGTAATGGACTGCATGGCCGCCCCCGCCATGCCGAGCATCGCGCCGCACAGCACCGCCATCAGCAGGCGCGGCAGGCGGATATCCATCACAATGTAATGCGCATCCGCCGTCAGACGTTCAGGATAAAACAGCGCACGTCCGATGGCGGAAGCAGGAATGGGCAGCGAACCGTGCGTCAGGCCAAAACTTAGCAGCAGGAGAGCGGCAAGCGATAATACGGCCAGATACAGCAGCGCCCTCGGGCGAACCAGCGCCGAGAAGGAGAAAAATCGTACTGCCCTCAATCCAGCCCGGTTCATTTGAACATCCTTGACGCCATAAGGATAAAGACCGGCGCGCCGACCAGCGCAGTCATCACGCCGGTTGCCAGCTCATACGGCGTAAACAGCGTACGGGCGGCGATATCCGCCATCAGCAGAACCAGCGCCCCGCAGAGGGCTGAAAGCGGCACCATCACGCGCAGGTCCACCGATACCAGACGGCGAATCAGCTGCGGCACCACGAGTCCGATAAACCCGATCGGTCCGGCAACTGAAACCGCCGCGCCGCACAGCAGGGCGATGGCCAGCAGCGCGAGCAGGCGCGTTTTCAGCAGCGACACGCCAAGCCCCTGCGCCATTCTCTCGCCCAGCGCCAGCATGTTCAGCGACGGCGACAGCCAGAGCGCCAGCGCAAAACCCACGGCAGCGGCCCCCGCGGCGCTAGCGATCGTCTCGCCGATGACTCCCGCCACATCCCCCGCAAGCCAGGTCCGCATGGCCAGCAGCGTCTGTTCATCCAGAATCAACACCGTGGCGGTTATCGATGAGGCAAATGCCGACATCGCCACGCCGCACAGCGTGACCTTCATCGGCGTGAGACCGGTACGCCCGGATGAGGAGAACGTTAGCACCAGCAAAAAGAGCGCGGCGGCGCCAGCTGCGGCTATCAGAGGGCGGCCAAACGGCAGCGACAGCCCGAGGGCACTCGTCAGCACCACCGCCAGCGCCGCCCCTGCATTCAGCCCCAGGATATGCGGCTCGCCGAGCGGGTTGCGGATCACTGATTGCAGCAGCACGCCCGCGACGCCGAGCGCCGCGCCCGTCACCAGGGCGGCGCATAGCCGCATCAAGCGCAGCCTGACGATCACGCTATGCTCAAAATTGCGCGGGTCGAAGTGGAAAAATGCGTCTACTACCGTCCGGGGGGCGATAACGCGCGCCCCGATGCTCAGGTGCGCAATCGCGCCTGCCAGAAGCAGCAGCGTAAAGAGAATAAAGGCCACAGATGTGCGCATCATGGTTTGTCGTCAGCCTGACGGAACGGCATAAAGAACGGCTTGCCGGTCAGCGGGTTAACCGACATATGCACGTCGACGTCAAACACCGCTTTGATTAGCTCCGGCGTGCAGGCGTCGCCCTCATGCAGTACCCCCTCAACCTTTCCCTGACGTAAAAAGACCAGCGAATCACCGTAATTCACGGCGAAGTTGAGATCGTGCAGAACCACCACCACGGTGCGCCCGTGCCGGCGCGTCAGCGTGTGCAGCAGTTCGAGGATCTCCACCTGGTAGCGAAGATCGAGGTACGTCGTGGGTTCATCCAGCAGGATATAGGGCGTTTGCTGCGCCAGCACCATAGCGATCCAGCAGCGCTGGCGCTGGCCGCCGGACAGGCTTTCAACCAGATGATGGGCAAACTCTGCCGTTCCGGTCAGGCGTAACGCCTCTTCCACGGCCCGCTCGTCTTCCTCGCTCCACTGGCGCATCACGTTCTGCCAAGGGAAACGTCCGCGCGAGACCAGCTCAAATACGGTTAACCCTTCTGGAAGCAGCGGAGACTGCGGCAGGATCCCGAGCTGGCGGGCGACCGCTTTGGTTGGTTGCGAGTGGATGGCTTTGCCGTCCAGCACCGCGCTGCCGCCGAGCGGCTGAAGCAGCCGTGCGAGGGTACTTAACAGCGTCGATTTTCCGCAGCCGTTTGCGCCCACCAGAACAGTCATTTTCTGCTGGGGGATCGCAAGGGAGATATCATCAACGATGATTTTTTTCTGGTAACCCGCGGAGAGGTTCTCAAGAACCAGTCCCGGCTTTTTGATGTAGTGAGCCACGTGAACGCCAACGTAAGAAAAAAAACCAACAAATAAAAATAAAACTCATTCTCTTTTGTGAGTTTGCCGCCGCTCCATGTAGTAGTCAAGCGAAGATACACCCTGTAAAACCCAGGGATAATTGAGCATCACCGCACAAATTAAAATTCATTTTTATTGATTATTTTCAATACCTTAAACAATAAATCGAAGCGTGTTAGCCAGAGAGAAACCTCTGTAGCGAAATTTTTATTTATTCCATTTACTACTACATGCCCTCATGCTTGAATGATTCTCAATTACAAGTCCGATGCCGTAGAGGCTAACGGACAGACCGTAAGGGCAATGACTCACACATTCTTCCGCGAGCATTTCATCGCAGGATATTTTGGGAAAACAGATGTAATGGCTAAGTTCACACCTTCATTCGCCGGGGTAAAAGGGCGCGCGCTCTTTTCACTCCTGTTCATGGCGCCTCTGGTGCACGCAGCAGCAAAAGACGGTGAGACGCTTACCGTCACTGCCGATCCTTACGCTTCCACCGACGCCACCAGCGGCTATCAGCCCCTGAACACCTCCACCGCCACGCTGACCAACATGCCGATGCTGGACATCCCGCAGGTGGTCAATACCGTCAGCGATAAAGTGCTGGAAGACCAAAACGCGACCACGCTAGACGAGGCGCTGTATAACGTCAGCAACGTGGTGCAGACCAACACCCTGGGCGGCACGCAGGATGCCTTCGTGCGCCGTGGCTTCGGCGCAAACCGCGATGGCTCGATCATGACCAACGGCCTGCGCACCGTGCTGCCGCGCAGCTTCAATGCCGCAACCGAGCGCGTGGAGGTGCTAAAAGGCCCGGCCTCGACCCTTTACGGTATTCTCGACCCCGGCGGCCTGATTAACGTGGTGACCAAACGCCCGGAGAAAACCTTCGGCGGCTCGATTTCTGCCACATCAACCAGCTTTGGCGGCGGTAGCGGACAGTTTGACGTCACCGGTCCAATTGAAGGTACGCGTCTGGCCTATCGCCTGACGGGGGAGTATCAGGACGAGGATTACTGGCGTAATTTCGGCACCGAACGCAGCACCTTTATCGCCCCGTCTTTGACCTGGTTCGGCGATGATGCCACCGTGACCGTGCTCTATTCGCATCGCGACTATAAAACGCCGTTCGATCGCGGAACGATCTTCGATCTCAACACCAAAAAGGCCGTCGACGTCGATCGCAAAACCCGCTTTGATGAGCCATTTAACGTGACCGACGGTCAGTCCGACCTCGCTCAGCTTAACGCGGAGTATCGGCTCAACAGCCAGTGGACCGCGAAGTTCGACTACAGCTACAGCCAGGATAAGTACAGCGATAACCAGGCTCGCGTGATGGCCTACGATTCAAAAACCGGCAACCTGACTCGCCGCGTGGATGCGACCCAGGGTTCGACCCAGCGTATGCACACAACGCGGGCAGATTTGCAGGGGAACGTGGACATCGCGGGCTTTTACAATGAGATACTGACCGGCGTGTCGTATGAAAATTACGATCTGCTGCGCACGGACATGATCCGTTGTAAGAACGTTAAGGATTTCAATATTTACAACCCGAGCTACGGCAGCCTCGGCAAGTGCACCACCGTCTCGGCAGCCGACAGCGATCAAACCATCAAGCAGGAGAGCTACTCCGCCTACGCGCAGGACGCGCTGTACCTGACCGATAAATGGATCGCCGTTGCCGGACTGCGCTACCAGTATTACACCCAGTACGCGGGCAAAGGCCGTCCGTTTAACGTCAACACGGACAGCCGCGACGACCAGTGGACGCCGAAGCTGGGCCTGGTATACAAGCTCACGCCGGCAGTCTCCCTGTTTGCCAACTATTCCCAGACGTTTATGCCGCAGTCGTCCATTGCGAGCTACATCGGCGACCTGCCGCCGGAAACGTCGAACGCGTATGAAATAGGCGCTAAGTTCGACCTGTTCGACGGCATTACCGCCAACATCGCGCTGTTTGATATCCACAAGCGCAACGTGCTGTACACCGAGAGCGTCGGTGATGAAACCGTCGCCAAAACCGCGGGCCGCGTGCGCTCGCAGGGTGTCGAAGTGGATCTCGCCGGATCGCTGACCGAGAACACCAACATTATCGCCAGCTACGGCTATACCGATGCGAAGGTGCTGGAAGACCCGGACTACGCGGGCAAACCGCTGCCGAACGTACCGCGCCATACCGGCTCCCTGTTCCTGACGTACGATATTCACAATGCGTTTGCCGGGAATACGCTGACAATTGGCGGCGGCGGGCACGGCGTAAGCCGCCGCTCAGCGACTAACGGTGCGGATTATTATCTGCCGGGCTATTTCGTGGCGGATGCATTTGCGGCGTACAAAATGAAGCTGCAATATCCGGTGACGCTACAGGTGAACGTGAAGAATCTGTTTGATAAGACCTACTACACGTCGTCGATTGCGACCAACAACCTGGGCAACCAGATTGGCGACCCGCGTGAAGTGCAGTTTACGGTGAAGATGGAGTTTTGACGTAAAAAAGCCCGGTGGCGCTAACGCTTACCGGGCCTACGATCCTAACCCTCTCCCTGTGGGAGAGGGTTAGGGTGAGGGGACATCAGGCCTCTATATCCGCCATATCGCCTTTCTCCTGGAGCCAGTTACGTCGGTCTTCAGAACGTTTCTTGGCCAGCAGCATATCCATCACGGCGTTGGTTTGTTGTTCGTCTTCATCGCTGATGGTCAGCTGCACCAGACGGCGGGTGTTCGGATCCAGCGTGGTTTCACGCAGCTGCATCGGGTTCATCTCGCCCAGCCCTTTAAAGCGCTGAACGTTCGGTTTGCCCTTCTTGCGTTTGAGCTGCTCCAGCACGCCCGCTTTCTCTTCTTCCGTCAGCGCATAGTAGACTTCTTTGCCAAGGTCGATACGGTACAGCGGCGGCAGCGCCACGTGGACGTGACCGTTTTTCACCAGCGTGCGGAAGTGCTTCACGAACAGCGCACAGAGCAGCGTGGCGATGTGCAGACCATCGGAGTCCGCATCCGCGAGGATACAGATCTTGCCGTAGCGCAGCTGGCTCAGATCGTCGCTGTCCGGATCGATGCCGATCGCCACGGAGATGTCGTGTACTTCCTGCGAGGCCAGCACTTCATCAGACGAGACCTCCCAGGTGTTGAGGATCTTACCCTTGAGCGGCATGATCGCCTGATATTCACGATCGCGCGCCTGCTTGGCCGATCCGCCTGCCGAGTCCCCTTCCACCAGGAACAGCTCGGTGCGGTTGAGATCCTGGGCGGTACAGTCCGCCAGCTTGCCCGGCAGCGCGGGGCCACTGGTCAGCTTTTTACGCACCACTTTCTTCGCCGCGCGCAGGCGACGCTGGGCGCTGGAGATCGCCATTTCAGCCAGCATTTCTGCGGCCTGAACGTTCTGGTTCAGCCACAGGGTAAACGCATCTTTCACCACGCCGGAGACGAACGCCGCGCACTGGCGTGACGACAGGCGCTCTTTAGTCTGACCGGCAAACTGCGGATCCTGCATCTTCACGGAGAGCACGTAGGCGCAGCGGTCCCAGATATCTTCTGCGGAAAGCTTCACGCCGCGCGGCAGAATGTTGCGGTATTCGCAGAACTCGCGCATCGCATCCAGCAGCCCCTGACGCAGGCCGTTGACGTGCGTCCCGCCGAGCAGCGTTGGGATCAGGTTGACGTAGCTTTCCGTCAGCAGCTCACCGCCTTCCGGCAGCCACAGCAGCGCCCAGTCCACCGCTTCGGTGTCACCTTCGAAATTCCCGACGAACGGTTTTTCCGGCAGGGTCGGCAGGCCGTTAACCGCTTCGCACAGGTAGTCGTTCAGACCCTTTTCGTAGCGCCAGCTCTGTTCGGTGTTGTTTACGTGATCTTTAAAGGTGATTTCCACGCCCGGGCACAGCACCGCTTTGGCTTTCAGCAGGTGCGTCAGGCGAGAAACGGAAAAGCGTGGGCTGTCGAAGAAGCTTTCGTCAGGCCAGAAATGGACGCTGGTGCCGGTGTTGCGTTTACCGCACGTCCCGACGACCTGCAAATCCTGCACTTTTTCGCCGTTTTCAAACGCGATGTTATACACCTGGCCATCGCGACGAACGTTCACTTCCACGCGCTTTGACAGGGCGTTAACCACGGAGATCCCCACGCCGTGCAAGCCGCCGGAGAACTGGTAGTTTTTGTTGGAGAACTTACCGCCCGCGTGCAGACGACAGAGGATCAGCTCAACGGCGGGAACACCCTCTTCCGGGTGGATATCTACCGGCATGCCGCGGCCGTCGTCGATAACTTCCAGCGACTGATCGGCGTGCAGGATAACGTCCACGCGTCTGGCATGGCCTGCCAGCGCTTCGTCCACACTGTTATCAATTACTTCCTGGCCCAGGTGGTTTGGGCGCGTCGTATCGGTGTACATCCCCGGGCGGCGGCGAACCGGCTCAAGCCCGGTGAGTACCTCAATGGCATCAGCGTTATAGGTTTGCGTCATGATTTAAGCTAGCAATTCGCATTGATTGTCAGTGGCTGTGCAGTCCAAGAAAATCGACAATCTGGGTGAAATGATCTTCAAAGCCCGTGAAAGCATGGTTACCGCCCTCTTCTACAGTCTGGCGGCAGGATGCGTAATACGCCACTGCCTGGCGGTAATCCAGCACTTCATCTCCCGTCTGTTGCAGCAGCCAGATAAGATCGGGCGCTTCAAGCGGGTCGACCTGCATAACTTTGAGATCGTAAATATGGCGTGACTCTAGCACATATTGTTGGCCGGTGTAGGGGTTCTCGTTTTCGCCAAGAAAGTCCCTTAACAGCTCAAATGGCCGGACCGCCGGGTTGACGACGACAGCGGGTAACATAAAGCACTGCGACAGCCAGGTGGCGTAGTAGCCGCCGAGCGACGACCCGACAACGCCAAACGATTCGCCGCCGTGTTCAAGCACGATCGATTCCAGCATCTCTGCCGCATCCGCCGGATAAGGGGGCAACTGCGGAATAATCATCTCCACGTGGGGATGATTCGCGCTCAGCCACTGGCGAAGCTGCGTCGCTTTCGCCGATCGTGGTGAGCTGTTAAACCCATGCAGATAGAGAAGCGTCGACATCAATAGCCTTCCGAAGCGGTATCCGGGCGGAATTGAGCCCCGGTCAGACGGCAAACTTCGGTGGTCAGCGAGCCATCGGCATGCAGCTCCAGCCAGCGCCAGCCCGGTGCGATGGTATCCAGCGTAAAGTTGGCGCAGTGCGGCTTAAACTGCACGCAGGTAGAGGGCGTCGCGAGCAGGCGGCGACCATTCCAGTCGAGATCCTGCTCCTGGTGAATGTGCCCGCACAGCAAATTTTTCACGCGCGGAAATTTCGCCAGTACGCCGTCCAGCGCCGCAGAGTTGCGTAAGCTGTGCTGATCGAGCCAGCTACAGCCCGCCGGCAGCGGGTGATGATGCAGCAACAGCAGCGTATTGCGATTCGGTTCGGCGGCCAGTTTTGTCTCCAGCCAGTCAAGCTGATAGTCGCTCAACTCACCGTGCGGAACGCCAAACACCTGACTGTCGAGGAGCAGAATTTGCCACTGGTCCCCCGCAAAGACACATTTTGCCGGTGAAATCCCCGCATCCTGAAGCGAACTGTACATAGCGGGTTGAAAATCGTGATTGCCCGGTAGCCAGACGCAAGGCACGCTAAAGCTCGCAATCCCTTCAGCAAAATGCTGATAGGCTGCGGAGGATTGATCCTGCGCCAGATCGCCCGTCGCGACGATCAGATCGCATGGCCGCTTTTCAGCATGGATCGCGTCAAGAACCGCCTGATAACTCTCCCAGGTGTTCACGCCCAGAAGCGTCTCATGCTTTTCGGCAAAAAGGTGGGTGTCGGTGATTTGTAATATCCTGACTGGCGCCCCACCAGCAACAGTCAGGTTCAACAGGCTTTCCAAATGGTGTCCTTAGGTAGGTTTATGACGCTAACAAACCGGAATCGCCATTGCTCCATGTGCTAAACAATATCTTAGCCAGTCGGCTAAAAACTGGTTAATTTGATGCTTTTCGTCGCGTTGATGCAACTTTTTATTCGGGTAATCATACCGCGCTTTAAAGCGAAAGATCTGCTGGCTTGAACACACTTCAGCGACCATCGCGTCATGATAAAGACGTACCGTCATCGACGGCAGGCTCCAGTAGCTGATGCTCGGCGCCGTTTGCTCAATCTCCACCAGCGTAGTGTAGCGCGTTGATTCTGTTATCGTTAACCGATACTGCGCGTTGCTCACCTGATAGCTCACCGTTTCGCCGGGCGCGTCGTTTCGCGGCAGCAGGCGGCGCAGCTGGGCGAAATTGGTTTCGCACAGGCGCATCATTTCTGGGAAGTCAGGTGTATAACGCTTCATTTTTTCCACTCGTGTCGTAATGTCTGATAATGCAGCTGTAGCCATTGCAGGGCGATGACAGACGCTGCGTTGTCGATTTTCCCCTCTTCTACCCACTGGTAAGCCTGCTCCCGACTCACCACATGAACCCGAATATCTTCGTTTTCATCTGCCAGACCGTGGATCCCTTCCGCTGTCTTGGCGTCCACTTCGCCCACCATAATAGATGAACGTTCCGTTGTCCCACCCGGGCTTGCCAGGTAGCTCAACACCGGTTTCGTCCGGCCGATCGCCAGGCCCGCCTCTTCCAGCGCCTCACGGCGAGCGACGTCTTCGACCGACTCACCTTCTTCGATCATCCCGGCCACCATCTCCAGCAACCACGGCGTATCGCTGGTATCATAAGCCGCAATACGCACCTGTTCGACCAGCACCACTTCATCACGCACTGGGTCATAGGGTAGCAACACAGCCGCATGCCCGCGCTCAAAAATTTCGCGTTTGATTTCACCGCTCATCTCACCGTTAAACAGACGATGCCTGAAACGGTAAAGTTCCATTGAAAAAAAACCGCTATAAAGCGTTTCTCGTGCAATAATTTCTACATCGTTTTTGGCGAAGGTGACAGGCACGTTTTCTGGTTTTTGCATCGGTCGAGTCCTGGTAGCAATGGTGATGAAATTGTGAATTTCAAGGCTGTTTGGCTGCCGTTTGTATGGCTATATGGTAGATTGGAGCAAATTACCGCCAGATGGCACGTTACGCCAACCTTTTGGTGTGGATGATTCTGTTAGAATCGGCAATTATTTTTAATTAGATCAGCGCTAATACTGCTTCACAACAAGGAATGCAAATGAAGAAATTGCTCCCCATCCTTATCGGCCTGAGCCTGACGGGCTTCAGTGCAATGAGCCAGGCAGAAAACCTGTTACAGGTCTACCAGCAGGCACGTCTGGGCAACCCTGATTTACGTAAATCAGCGGCCGATCGTGATGCTGCGTTTGAAAAGATTAACGAAGCACGTAGTCCACTGCTGCCGCAGTTAGGCTTAGGTGCAGATTATACCTACACTAACGGTTTTCGCGATAACAATGGCATCGATTCGAATGCCACCAGCGCCTCTTTACAGCTTACACAAACCCTGTTCGACATGTCCAAATGGCGTGAACTGAGCTTGCAGGAAAAGAGCGCCGGCATTCAGGATGTCACCTATCAGACCGATCAGCAGACGCTGATCCTGAATACCGCGACCGCCTATTTCCAGGTTCTGAGCGCGATTGACGCCCTCTCCTACACCGAAGCGCAGAAACAGGCGGTTTACCGTCAGTTAGATCAAACCACCCAGCGTTTTAACGTGGGCCTGGTCGCCATTACTGACGTGCAGAACGCCCGTTCACAGTACGATACCGTACTGGCTAACGAAGTGACCGCACGTAACAACCTCGACAACGCCCTGGAAGCACTGCGTCAGGTCACCGGTAACTACTATCCTGAGCTGGCCTCTCTGAACGTGGACAGTTTCAAAACGGACAAACCGCAGGCGGTTAACGCCCTGCTGAAAGAAGCGGAAAACCGCAACCTGACCTTGTTGCAGGCACGCCTGAGCCAGGATCTGGCGCGCGAGCAGATCCGTCTTGCACAGGATGGTCACCTGCCAACTCTGAGCCTGAGCGCCTCTACCGGCGTATCGGACACCAGCTACAGCGGGTCTAAAACGACCTCTCAGGCCTATGACGACAGCAACGTTGGCCAGAACAAAGTGGGTCTCAGCTTCTCTCTGCCGCTGTACCAGGGCGGGATGGTTAACTCTCAGGTTAAACAGGCGCAGTACAACTTTGTGGGCGCCAGTGAGCAGCTGGAAAGCGCACACCGCAACGTGGTGCAGACCGTGCGTTCTTCCTACAACAACGTAAATGCCTCTATCAGCAGCATCAACGCCTATAAACAGGCCGTCGTCTCTGCCCAGAGCTCACTGGATGCGAACGAAGCGGGTTACTCCGTAGGTACGCGTACCATCGTGGACGTGTTAGACGCAACGACCACGCTGTATAACGCGAAACAGCAGCTCTCCAGCGCACGTTATCAGTATCTGATTAACCAGCTGAACATCAAGCAGGCGCTGGGTACGCTGAACGAGCAGGATCTGCAAATGCTGAACAGCACGCTGGGCAAACCGGTCCCTACGTCGCCTGACAGCGTCGCGCCGGAAAATCCACAGCAGGATGCCGCCGTTGATAATTTCACCCCTAACAGCAGCGCCCCGCTTGCGCAGCCAGCGGCAGCGCGTAGCACCGCACCTGCCAGCAGCGGTACGAATCCGTTCCGTCATTAAGCCTTGCCCGATGGCGCTGAGCTTATCGGGCCTACTTAACCGTAGGCCGGGTAAGCACAGCGCCACCCGGCGCAAAATCACACCTGAACGTAAGCCAACGTAAAGATCCCCCGCATTTCGCCCCTCTTCGCTTCATTTTCAACCACTCATCCTCTATCCTGAGCGTTATTACCACTGGGTCCTGGAAGACAAATATGAAACGGACAAAAACGATGAATCACGCGTCGTTCCGCAAAAGCTGGAACGCACGCCACCTGACACCTGTCGCGCTGGCGGTCACCGCCGTCTTTATGCTGGCAGGCTGTGAGCAAAACGACGAAACGGTTTCGCTGTATCAAAACGCCGACGACTGCGCGAGCGCAACCGGTAAAGCCGCTGAGTGTACGACGGCCTATAACAACGCCCTCAAAGAAGCGGAACGTACCGCGCCGAAATATGCCTCTCGCGAAGACTGTGTAGCCGAATTCGGTGAAGGCCAGTGCCAGCAGGCACCTGCTCAGGCGGGTATGGCACCGGAAAACCAGGCGCAGGCACAGTCCGGCGGCAGCTTCTGGATGCCGCTGATGGCGGGTTATATGATGGGCCGTTTGATGAGCGGCGGTGCGGGCTACCAGCAGCAGCCGCTGTTTAGCTCCAAAAACCCGAACAGCCCGGCCTACGGTAAATACACCGATGCCACCGGCAAGGGTTACGGTGCTGCAACGCCAGGCCGTACGATGACCGTACCGAAAACCGCAATGGCGCCGAAACCAGCCACCACCAGCACCATTACCCGTGGCGGCTTTGGTGAGTCTGTTGCCAAACAAACCACCATGCAGCGTAGTGCGACCGGCTCCTCAACTCGCTCAATGGGCGGGTGATCATGGAACGAGTCAGTATTGTTGAGCGCCCGGACTGGCGCGAAAAAGCCACCGAATACGGTTTCAACTTTCACACCATGTACGGCGAGCCGTACTGGTGTGAAGATGCTTACTATAAGCTCACGCTCGCTCAGGTCGAAAAGCTTGAAGAGGTAACCGCAGAGCTGCACCAGATGTGCCTGAAGGTAGTAGAAAAAGTCATCGACAGCGATGAGCTGATGACCAAATTCCGCATTCCGAAGCACACCTGGAGTTTTGTTCGTCAGTCCTGGAAAACGAACCAGCCTTCGCTCTACTCTCGCCTCGATCTGGCATGGGATGGCGTGGGTGAACCGAAGCTTTTAGAAAACAACGCGGATACACCAACCTCTCTGTACGAAGCCGCGTTCTTCCAGTGGATCTGGCTGGAAGATCAGGCGAATGCCGGAAACTTGCCCGAAGGCAGCGACCAGTTCAACAGCCTTCAGGAAAAGCTGATTGAGCGTTTCGTCGAACTGCGTGAACAGCACGGTTTCAACCTGTTGCACCTCGCCTGCTGCCGCGATACCGAAGAAGATCGCGGTACGGTTCAGTATTTGCAGGACTGCGCAGCCGAAGCGGAAGTGGCGACGGAATTCCTCTATATCGAAGATATCGGTTTAGGTGAAAAAGGTCAGTTTACGGACATGCAGGATCAGGTCATCAGCAACCTGTTCAAGCTCTATCCGTGGGAATACATGCTGCGGGAAATGTTCTCTACCAAACTGGAAGACGCCGGCGTGCGCTGGCTGGAACCGGCCTGGAAGAGCATTATCTCCAATAAAGCCCTGCTGCCGATGCTGTGGGAGATGTTCCCGAATCACCCGAACCTGCTGCCTGCTTACTTTGCTGAAGATGATTTCCCACCGATGGAGAAATACGTCGTTAAGCCTATTTTCTCCCGTGAAGGGGCAAACGTCTCGATTATCGAAAACGGTAAAACGCTGGAAGCGGTTGAAGGGCCGTACGGTGAAGAAGGGATGATCGTCCAGGCGTTTTATCAACTGCCGAAGTTTGGCGACAGCTATACGTTGATCGGCAGCTGGCTTATTAACGATCAGCCTGCCGGGATTGGCATTCGCGAAGATCGCGCGCTGATTACGCAGGATCTGTCGCGTTTCTACCCGCATATTTTCGTCGAGTAAGACTTGCCCGGTGGCGCTACGCTTACCGGGCCTACGCTCAATATGTAGGTCGGGTAAGGCAAAGCCGCCACCCGATATGTTTTTACCCCACCTGCACCGACAGCATACTCAAGCTCCCCATCTCAATACCGTCGACCGGGATTGTAATAACCTCCTGACCATCCCACGCGCCTAATACATACAGCAATGGCAAGAAGTGTTCCGGCGTCGGGTTAGAGAGCGAACCGCCGTCATGATCCAGATAGTTCACCAAAGGGTGTCGTTCGGCCGGCCCTTGCCAGGTCAGGTTGTCTTTTACATAGTCATTAAAGGCTGTTGCCCAGGGGTACGGCGTATTTTCACCGTGCCAGCGTACCGTACGCAGATTGTGTACCACGTTGCCACTGGCAATCAGCATGATGCCCTCATCACGAAGCGAAGCCAGCTTACGCCCCATCTCCATGTGCCAGGCAGCCGGTTTGGTGCTGTCGATACTCAGTTGCACCATCGGGATATCGGCATCCGGATACATTTTGATCAAAACCCCCCATGAGCCGTGGTCAAAGCCCCAGGCTTCTTTGTCCAGCGCAACCGGAACAGGGGCGAGCAGATCAACGAGCCGCTGCGCCAGCTCGGGGGAGCCCGGAGCAGGATAATGCGTGTCATACAGCGCCTGCGGAAAGCCGCCAAAATCATGAATCGTTTTTGGCGCTTCCATAGCCGTCACACCGGTACCCCGGGTAAACCAGTGCGCAGAGACCACCACAATTGCCTTCGGACGCGGTAACGTCTCACCCAGCTGACGCCAGGCACGGGTATAGACGTTATCATCCAGGACGTTCATTGGGCTGCCATGGCCTAAAAACAGTGCTGGCATACGAGAAGAAGACATGGTGATATCCTTAGAGAAGGTGTCAATGTGATGGGCCTACATTACGCGCATTCAGGTGAAGATGAACGCAGATAACCGTGAAGATCATCATCAGGAAATTTGAATGTCAGATATCGCTTAAGGAGAATGCATGTCAGTACCGTTGATTTTGACCTTACTCGCGGGCGCCGCAACCTTTATCGGTGCGTTCCTCGGGGTACTCGGGCAAAAACCCTCTAATCGCCTTCTGGCCTTCTCGCTGGGTTTCGCCGCCGGGATCATGCTGCTTATCTCGCTGATGGAGATGCTGCCCGCCGCGCTTCACACCGAAGGTATGTCGCCTGTTCTGGGCTATGGCATGTTTATCATTGGACTGCTGGGTTATTTTGCGCTCGACCGTATTCTTCCTCACGCGCACCCGCAGGATTTAATGCAAAAAAGCGTTACCCCCATCCCGGGCAATATCAAACGCACGGCCATTCTGCTGACGCTGGGTATCAGCCTGCATAACTTTCCGGAAGGTATCGCCACCTATGTCACGGCCAGCAGCAACCTGGAAATGGGTTTTGGTGTGGCGCTGGCCGTGGCTTTGCACAATATTCCTGAAGGACTTGCCGTTGCCGGGCCCGTTTATGCCGCCACGGGTTCAAAACGTACGGCTGTCTTTTGGGCGGGTATCTCCGGGATGGCTGAAATTCTCGGCGGCGTGCTGGCGTGGCTGATCCTCGGTAGCCTCGTCTCCCCGATTGTGATGGCTGCGATTATGGCTGCCGTGGCCGGGATTATGGTCGCGCTCTCTGTCGATGAGCTGATGCCGCTGGCGAAAGAGATCGATCCCAACAATAACCCCAGCTACGGCGTACTGTGTGGAATGTCAGTGATGGGGATGAGTCTGGTACTGCTGCAAACGGCCGGTATTGGCTAAGAATTTATGCCTCCGTTTTATACGGAGGCTTTATATTATTCAAAAAAACAATCCTATATATTTCACCTATAATAACCCGCAAATATAAACCTGTTAAAACCCTGAAAAACCACGCCTCTTAAAATAACCTGCAAATATTAATTAAAACCATCTAAAAATATATTTAAGTCATGTTAATCGCGTCTCCCCACCCCAATTCGTATACTTCGCGAGTATTCTGAAATTAATATTCACATTATGAATCACTCTGAAAAAGGATATTTTCATGTATATGGGTAAAAAACTACTGTTAGCGACGGCTATGGCAGTCATTGTATCGGGTGCTGCTTTTGCAGATGATCAAGGCTCAGGAAAAATCACATTCAAAGGTATTGTTATTGACGCACCGTGCAGTATCGCACCAGATAGCGTTGATAAAGAAGTCGATCTGGGTGAAGTGACCACGGCTGTTATCAACGCCAACAAAAAATCTACCCCGGTTCCGGTCGATATCAATCTGGAAAACTGCCAGCTTGACGATCCGGCAGACGAGACCGACACGCCAATTACCAAAGTGGATGTGACCTTTACCAGCGCAGCGACAGACGCGGCGGATACCAGCCTGATGAGCAACACCTATGCAAGCGGTGCGCAGAACGTGGGGGTGCGTCTGCTGGATAACGCGGAGTCTGCTATCACGCTGGGAGAGGCCAACGAGGTTGAGTTGCTGGCGGGTTCAACCACCCAGACGCTGCATTTCAAAGCGGTTATGGAAGTCCCTACAGGTAAAACTGCGACGGCAGGCCAGGTTGAAGCCACGGCTAACTACGTCCTGATGTACAAATAATTCTGTTACGTCACGGCACCAGCCGACTGGTAATTCATACCGGTCGGCACTCTCTATTTACTCGAGTAACAGGATGATGACATACAAATTACAATGGATAATCATCATTGCGTCCCTGTTAATGACGAAAGTTGCCTCTGCCACCGAGTTTAATATAAACGCCATCGATAAAGATCAGCGCGGCAGCGTCGATTTATCACTGTTTAAAGATCAAATATCGGTTACGCCGGGAAGCTATTTCGTTACGGTTGCCGTCAATGATATTCCGCTGGCAAATGGCTGGCAGCTTCGCTGGCGAGAAATAAATAACGCCGTTCAGGTCTGTATTCCCCCCGAGCTGACCGATACCTTTGCGTTGCAGGATGACATTCGTCACGCTTTGCCGGAGAAAGAGGGATGCGTTGATTTCGCCGCCAGACCCGACATCAAATTTACTTTTGAGCAAGGCAGCCAGACCCTGAAAGTGACCATCCCCCAGGCGTGGCTGCAATACCGTGCGGTTGACTGGATGCCGCCATCCACCTGGGACAACGGCGTGCCGGGCGTACTGCTGGATTACAATCTTTTTGCCAGCCATTATCAGCCCAATAGCGGCAGCAACAATGACAACGCCAATACCTATGGCACCGCCGGTGCGAACATGGGCGCGTGGCGGCTACGCAGCGATTACCAGTACACGCAAAGTCATACTGACGCAGGCTCGGAGCATAATGGACGTTTTTCACGCGTGTATATGTTCCGACCTCTGCCCTCGATCGGTGCGAAACTGACGTTGGGTGAAACGGATTTCCAGTCCGCAATTTTTGACGCCTTTACCTACACCGGCGCATCGCTAATCAGCGATGAACGTATGCTGCCATGGTCGCTGCGCGGCTATGCCCCGCAGATTACCGGGATAGCGCAAACCAACGCCACGGTAACCGTAAGCCTTGCCGATCGCGTGATTTACCAGAGTAAAGTGCCGCCAGGTCCTTTTGTTATTCAGGATCTTAACCAGTCGGTTCAGGGCACGCTGGACGTCAAAGTCACGGAAGAGGATGGACGCGTCAGCACCTTCCAGGTCTCGGCCGAATCCGTACCATTTTTAACGCGCAAGGGTCAGGTGCGCTACAAGCTCGCGGCGGGTAAAGCGCGCCAGGGTGCCTCCCATGACGTTGAAGATAACGCCTTCATGAGCGGCGAATTTTCCTGGGGCATGCTGTCGCACACCTCCCTGTATGGCGGTACGCTGGCCGATGGCGACCGCTATCGTTCCCTCGCTGCCGGGATCGGCCAGAATATGGCCTGGCTGGGGGCGCTCTCTTTTGACGTCACGCAGGCCACCAGCCAGCTGCCACACCAGCGCAGCCAGACGGGTTACAGCTATCGCATTAACTACAGCAAGCGTTTCGATACCACCGGCAGTCAGCTTACGCTCGCCAGCTACCGCTACTCAGATCCACAGTTTTTGAGCTACGCCCGCTACCTTGATTATGACGACGGTGACCGCCAGTCGGAAAAACAAACCCTGAGCGTGACGGCAAGCCAGTACATTTCGGCGTTATCCCTGAACCTGTACGTCAATATGCTGCGTCAGACATGGTGGAATGATTCACCCTCCACGACCGGCAGTATCACGGCGGGCTACAACTTTGATATGGGCCGCTGGAAGAACCTTGGCGTAACCCTGTCCTGGAGTAAAACGCATTACGATGAGAAAGACGAAAGTGACGATACTCAGTTCTATCTCTCGCTCAGCGTACCGCTCGATCCCGATCATAGACTTAACTATGACCTGCGTAACCGCGACACGCTGAGCCATAACGTGTCGTGGTACGACACGTCGGATCGCAATAACACCTGGGGCGTTTCCGCGGGCGCGGAGAGCGGGAAGCCAGACTCCGGGGCGCAGTTCAGCGGGAATTATCAGCATTATTCTGCGTACGGCGATCTTAATCTCTCCGGCAGCTATAAAGCTGACGAATATAACTCCCTCAGCGCAAGCTGGAGCGGTTCCTTCACCACAACGGTGAAAGGCGCCGCGCTGCACCGGCGCAGCTACGGTAATGAACCCCCGCGTAATGGTCAGCACCGACGGGGTAGGCAATATCCCGCTGAACATGTCGCGAGATGAGACCAACCGTTTTGGCATCGGCGTTTTACCGTCATTCTCCAGCTATTCCCCCTCCAGCGTGCAGATCAATATGAACAACCTTCCGGATGGCGTGGACGTGGACAACCGCGTCGTGACCTCAACCTGGACTGAGGGGGCCATTGGTTTTCGTCAGATTGCCACGCGTGCAGGTCGGGACGTGGCAGGTGTTCTGCGGATGTCATCAGGAACGCCACCGCTCGGGGCGATTGTTCGCCTGGAAGCAAACGATTTGCAGGTTGGGATGGTGGCCGATGAAGGCCACGTCTGGCTCGGCGCCGTTGAGCCAGAACAGCAGTTTCGCGTGACATGGGGCGACAACCAACAGTGTCGCTTCTTGTTACCTTCTCACTTAGAAAACAGTATGCAGTTGATACTGCCGTGTCAGTAAGAAATCATCATGAAATTAACGCCGATTAAAAGCCTGTGCCTGATGCTAATCAGCACAGCATTTACCACCCATGCGGCCATTAATCTGGACCGCACGCGCATTGTTTTTCCAGAAAGCGACAAGGCCAGCAGCCTGAAAGTGGACAACCAGAGCAAGGCTTTACCTTATCTGGCGCTCTCCTGGATTGAAGACGAAAAGGGGCAAAAAGAAGATACGCACTTTATGGCTCTTCCCCCCATTCAACGTATCGAAGCGGGCACCTCGTCGCAGGTAAGAATTGTTAAACAAGCCGCCACCCGCCAGTTGCCAAAAGACAGGGAATCGCTGTTTTATTTCAACCTGCGTGAAGTACCGCCAAAAAGCATCAGCGCCAGCGAGGAGCGCAGCGTGATGCAGGTTGCCATGCAAAGCCGAATTAAGCTGTTCTGGCGTCCGGAAGCGATTAGCAAAAAATCCGGCGAACTGGCTGAAATGCGAATGGAAATTACCGCCAACGCGAAAGGGCTCACGGTCCACAACCCTACGCCGTATTACATCACGCTGGCGTGGCTGAGCAAAAATGCCAAAACCATGCTGCCGGGTTTTGACAGTCTGATGATTGCGCCTTTCGCCACGGCAACCGCCTCTACCGGTAATTACCACGGTAGTTATTACAGCATCGGCTATATCGACGATTACGGCGCCCTAAAAAAAGTCGACGTGCAGTGCACCGGAATGGCGCAATGTAAACTTACCGAACGGAAAATCGACAAAGATGCAAAAGCTCGCTAGTTTGCTGGTTATCCTGCTGCTTTCAGCGCTGCCTTTGAAAGACGCGCTGGCGCTTAACTGCTATCTGGGTGGATCTGGCGGCCCCGTCGAGGAGACAAAAACGATCACCCCTTTTGCGATCCCCAGCAACGCTCAGGTTGGCCAAAAAATATGGGAGTCTGACGACATTAGAATTCCGGTGACGTGTGACAACAACGTCACGAGCAGTTTTGAGCCGGAAGATGTCTTTGCATGGGTGAACCCTTATCCTGCCGCAACCGATCCCTATTATGAACTGGGCGTAACCTATGAAGGCATAGATTACGATGCTACAGGCCAGCCCAACGGCGTGGATACCCGCCAGTGCCTGGACAACAATAACATCACCATTTACACCTCGGATCAAATCCGCCAGATGGGTTGGGAGGATCGCATCTGCTCCGGCAATCCGGATGATATCCATATTTCACGCACGTTCGTCACCCGATTACGACTTTTCGTGAGAATTAAGACTATGCCGCCACATGGTTATGTCAGTTCGCTCAGCGATTACATCGTTGTGCAGTTTGACGGTAAGGGTGGCGTTAATCAGATGGCCGACGCGAAGAACCTCAAGTATCACATCAACGGACTGCAAAACATTACGGTGCTTGATTGTGGAGCGACGTTTAGCATTTTCCCTGAAAATCAGGAGATCGACTTCGGCGCCTTCAGCGCGCGCGACATTGTGAATCAGCAGACGCGTATGCGCACGTTTTCAATACGAACCACCAAAGTACAGGATGCCCAATGCTCGGACGGATTTAAGATGGACTCGTCGTTTTACACAACCGAAACGCTTAGCGCAGACGACACCGCGGTACTGATAGGGAATGGGTTAAAGCTGCGTATTCTTAACGGAACGGAGCCTTACACCTTCAACCAGTATAAGGAGTACGCCGATTTTACAGGCGATACTATGAATGTTGAGCAAAACTACACGGCTGAACTTTCACGGGAAGAAGGGAAAGCGATTCAGTCCGGGCCGTTCGAAACCGTAGTATTGTTCAAAATTAACTACCACTAGAAACAAAAAAGCCGGGTTTCCCCGGCTTTTTCACATCAGCATGTTTAGCTGGCTTTGCGCTCGTGCGCCCGGCGGTACTCAACCAGATCTTCAATCGTCACCACTGGCATATTGTGCAGTCGCGCAAAGGTGATGCACTCCGGCGCGCGCGCCATGGTGCCATCATCGTTGGTCAGTTCGCACAGCACGCCTGCGGGTTTGAAGCCAGCCAGCGTCACCAGATCGATGGTCGCTTCGGTATGACCACCACGGGTCAGCACGCCGCCCGGCTGCGCGCGCAGCGGGAAGACGTGACCGGGGCGGTGCAGATCGGATGGTTTCGCACCATCAGCAATCGCTGCACGCACGGTAGTCAGGCGGTCAGCCGCCGACACACCGGTGGTTACGCCATGCGCTGCTTCAATGGTCACGGTGAAGCCGGTACCAAAGGCGCTGGTGTTGTTTTCAACCATCATCGGCAGATCAAGCTGCTTGCGACGGTCTTCGGTGATGCACAGGCATACGATGCCGCTACCGTGACGGATGGTCAGCGCCATCTGCTCAACGGTCATGTTCTCGGCGGCAAAAATCATGTCGCCTTCGTTTTCACGGTTTTCATCGTCAAGCACCATCACACCGCGGCCTTCGCGCAGTGCATCCAGTGCATGTTCAACACGTTGAGTTGAAGTGCCAAAAGAGGAAAGTAGCGTCTGATTCATGGTAAAAAAACCTCATTAACTTTATGGTTACCAGAATCAGGGCAGTCTTAGGAGCGCCGTACTAGCGGCAAAAAAATAACGTGAGCGGGCCATGCCCGACTGGATCGTTACTCTCTCCCATCCGGACTCTAACCGTCGGCCCCGGAATTACACCGGATCTGCTGACCTTTGAGAATTCACCCAAAGCGCTCGCGGGCTTTCAGCGTTAAGCTGATTTACCGCCGGTGGGGAATTTCGCCCCGCCCTGAGAATAAGCGAGATAACTATAACGCTATTGATTACCCTGGGCAATGCATAAGCTTCAAACAATTTTGTTTAACCCACGGCATGACGCGCTACAATAGGCACTAACACCTTTTCATCAAGGGAAACGACAATGATTGACCCAAAGAAAATTGAGCAGATCGCGCGTCAGGTTCATGAGTCCATGCCGAAAGGTATTCGTGAGTTTGGTGATGACGTTGAGAAGAAAATCCGCCAGACGTTGCAGGCACAGTTGGTTCGCCTTGATTTAGTCAGCCGCGAAGAGTTTGATGTGCAGACTCAGGTGCTGCTGCGCACCCGCGAGAAGCTGGCGCTGCTGGAACAGCGTCTGAGCGAGCTGGAGAGCCGCAATGCGCCGGAAGAAGTGAAGCCAGCGCCAGCTATTCCACCGGTGGATGACCAGGCATAAGTGCGGCCTGATGCCCTCACCCCAGCCCTCTCCCACAGGGAGAGGGTGAAAAACGAACGGGCCAACTGGCCCGTTTTTTACTGACTGTCTTTCTGGATCTTCTTAATGATGTTGGTGGTTGAACACCCGTCCTCAAAGTTGAGCACCATCACTTCACCGCCATTTGCCCAGACCTCTTCGCTACCTGCGATTTGCTCTGGTTTGTAATCACCGCCCTTCACCAGCAGGTCAGGCAGAATTTCGGCAATCAGGCGCTGCGGGGTGTCTTCTTCAAATGAGACCACCCAGTCCACCGCTTCCAGCGCGCCGAGCACGATCATGCGCTGCTCCAGCGGGTTCACCGGACGCGTTTCACCCTTCAGACGTTTGGTTGAGGCATCGCTGTTGACCGCCACAATCAGGCGATCGCCCAGCTTACGCGCATTCGCCAGATACGAGACATGACCCGCATGCAGGATGTCGAACACGCCGTTAGTCATCACTACTTTTTCACCGCGTTTGCGCGCGGCAGCAACGGCCACTTTCAGCTCCTCTTCGGTCATGACGCCAAAGCCGGTATCCGCGCGCCCACGCACCGCGTTTTCCAGCTCGATTGGCGAAACGGTGGAGGTCCCGAGTTTACCAACGACCACGCCCGCCGCGGCGTTCGCGAAGTAGCACGCTTCTTCCAGGGAGTTACCCGCCGCCAGCGTCGCCGCCAGCACGCCAATCACCGTATCACCGGCACCGGTCACGTCGTACACTTCCTGCGCCTGGGTTGGCATATGCAGCGGCGCCTTGCCCGGTTGCAGCAGCGTCATGCCCTGCTCGGAACGGGTCACCAGCAGCGCAGACAGCTCGAAATCAGCGATGATTTTCATGCCGCGCTCAACCAGCTCTTCTTCAGTTTTGCACTTGCCCGCCACCGCTTCGAACTCAGAGAGGTTTGGCGTCAGCAGGGTTGCGCCGCGATAGCGCTCGAAATCGGTGCCTTTCGGATCGATCAGCACCGGTACGCTGGCTTTACGCGCCAGCTGGATCATGGTCTGCACGCTCGCCAGCGCGCCTTTGGCATAATCAGACAGCACCAGCGCGCCGATATTACCCAGCGCCTGGCTAATACGCTCGTGTAGCGGCTCAGGATCAACGCCTTCGAATCCTTCTTCGAAATCGAGGCGGATCAGCTGCTGATTACGCGACAGGACGCGAAGCTTGGTGATGGTTGGGTGGGTCGGAACAGAAACGAAGTCGCACTTCACGTTCACGTCCGCCAGCGACTGACTCAGGGCACGCGCCGCATCGTCAATGCCGGTCAGGCCCACCAGACGCGAATGCGCGCCCAGCGAGGCTATGTTCATCGCCACGTTTGCCGCGCCGCCTGGACGCTCTTCAATGGTGTCGACCTTAACTACCGGCACCGGCGCTTCCGGAGAGATACGGCTGGTCGGCCCATACCAGTAGCGATCCAGCATCACATCACCGACAACCATAACTCCAGCACGTTCAAACTCTGGCAGTGTTACTTTCATTCCTGACTCCAGAAAGATTCACAATTTGCGCGCGATAATATCACACTTGTTTTGTTACGCACGGTTCCACCAGCCACTTCTGCCAGCTTGTGGTCACCTGCGCGCGTTCATCGGCGAAACAGTCCAGCGCCACATGGCCCGGCTGTTCCTGTAAGGCCAGATGGTGCAACTCATCACGCAGCGTGGTGTAGGCGCGGGTTAATGCCTGCGCCTCCTGCTCATCCATAATGTCGTTCTGCGCCAGCAGTTCCAGTATGCGCACGTTATCCGACCAGCGGGTCAGCTTCGGCTTATCGTGCGCGTGCAGCAGCACCAGGTACTGAGTGATAAACTCGATATCGGTAATGCCGCCTTTATCGGCTTTAATATCAAAGCGATCGCGATGTTTGTTGCCAAGGTGCGCGCGCATCTTCTCCCGCATTTCCCGCACTTCGGTTTGCAGCGTACTGCCCTCGCGCGGGGTCGTCATGACCGCCTTGCGGATCGCATCGAACTGCGTTTTGAGCTGCGGATCGCCGTATACCACGCGGGCGCGCACCAGCGCCTGATGCTCCCACGTCCAGGCTTCGTTCTTCTGATAGTCGGCGAAAGCCTCCGTCGAGGTGACCAGCATGCCTGCCGCGCCGGACGGGCGCAGACGCGCATCCACTTCATACAGAATGCCGGATGAGGTGCGGGTGCTGAACAGGTGCATAATGCGCTGGGCCAGACGCAGGTAGAACTGCCGCCCGTCAATCTCACGTTCGCCGTCGGTCATGACGTCTGCCGGACAGTCGTGGAGGAAAATCAGATCCAGATCGGAGCTGTAGCCCAGCTCCCAGCCGCCCAGCTTGCCGTAACCCACCACCGCAAAACCGCGGCCTTCGCGCTCTGCAAGGTGTTTCGGCTGCCCGTAGCGGGCCACCATCTGCACCCACGCCTGATGGACAACCGCGTCGATGATCGCTTCCGCCAGCCAGGTTAAGTGATCGCTCACTTTCATTACCGGCAGGGTGCCGGCGATATCTGCCGCCGCCACGCGCAGCATCTGCGCCTGCTTAAACTGACGCAGCGCCTCAAGCTGTTGCTCTTCGTCCTCTTCCGGTACGCGCAGCAGATACTGACGCAGCTCGTCACGGTAGGCGTCCGTCGCCGTCGGCTGATACAGCGTATTCGGGTCGAGCAGTTCGTCCAGCAGCAGCGGATAACGCGCCAGCTTGTTCGCCACCATCGGCGAGGCGGCGCAGAGGGAAATCAGGTGCTTCAGCGCGCCGGGAAACTCGCTTAACAGTTCAAGGTAAGTGGTACGCGTGACGATCCCGCTCAGCAGCGGCATCATGCGCGACAGCGGCACCGGCGCATCCTCGCGGGAGCAGACATCGCTCAGCAGATGCGGCATCAGATGATCCAGCACCTGACGACCGCGTGGGCCAATGGCGCGTTTGTTCAGTTCGAAGCGGAAATCGGCAATCAGCGCCACCACGCGATGGCGGGCATCGTCGCTTAAGTGCGCCAGCACCGGCGTGGTGTCATCTTCCTGGAGCGCGTCCTGCCACAGCTCGCGCCAGTGCTCGGAGAGCGCATCGTCCTGCGATTCGCTTTCGTCGTCGCCGATCAGATCGTTAAAGATGCGGCGCACGCCCGCCATATGCGCTTCCAGCCGTTGCGTCAGCGCCGCCCAGTCATCCACCCGCATCCCCCAGGCCAGACGCGCCCGGTTCAGCTCGTCGCCCGGTAACGTCTGGGTCTGTTCGTCGTTGATACTTTGCAGCAAATTTTCCAGACGACGCAGGAAAAGATAAGAGTCACGCAGCGTTTGCGCATCGCCTTCCGGCAGCAGATGCAGCTGCTCGATAGCACTCAGCGTCGGCAGCAGCGAGCGGGATTGCAGAGAAGGTTCACGCCCGCCGCGTATCAGCTGGAAGACCTGGACGATAAATTCGATCTCACGAATACCGCCCGCGCCGAGCTTGATGTTGTCTTTCAGGCCACGGCGACGCACCTCGCGGGCAATCATCCCTTTCATATTTCGCAGGGACTGGATCACGCTGAAGTCGATGTAGCGGCGGAACACAAACGGGCGCAGCATGGCGCGCAGCTCGTTGGCCCAGGCATCGTCGCTGTCACCCATGATCCGCGCTTTGACCATCGCGTAACGCTCCCAGTCGCGACCCTGCTCCTGGTAATAATCTTCCAGCGCGGCAAAGCTCAGCACCAGCGGACCGCTGTCGCCAAACGGACGCAAACGCATATCCACGCGGTAGACAAAACCATCCTGGGTGGGCTGATCCAGTGCCTTAATCAGCCGCTGCCCCAGGCGAGTAAAGAACTGGGCGTTGTCCAGCTCGCGACGACCGCCGCGCGTGGAGCCGTTCTCCGGCCAGGCAAAAATCAGATCGATGTCTGAGGAGAAATTAAGCTCGCAGCCGCCCAGCTTGCCCATCCCCAGAATCAACAGCGGTTGCGGAACCCCTTCGTCGTTGCACGGCGTGCCCCACTCTTTACAGCAGGCGGCGTAGAGCCAGTCCCGCGCGGCGACAATCAACGTCTGCGCCAGCTCGCTCAACTGCTGCAAGGTACTCTCTTCGCTCACCAGCTCCAGCGCCTGCGCCCAGGCAATGCGTACCATCACCCGGCGGCGGAACTGACGCAGTACGCGCATCAGCGTGGCTTCGTCTGCCACCTCTGCCAGCGCGGTTTGCAGCCAGCCAGCATAATGCCGCCACTCGTCAGCCTGCGGCGGCGCGCTTTCCAGCTCTGCCAGCCAGTCCGGGTTGGCGCTGACGCTCTCCTGCACAAAATCACTGAACGTGAGCACGCTTTTCGCCTGCTCGCTTAACGATGACGCGGGTAACGACTCAGGCAGGCGTTCGCAAACGGTCTGCCAGTGCTGCTGTAACTGCGAAGAAAGCGGCATATCAGGGGTTCCTTGCCAGAATTAACGTTTTCCGCTGTGCAGCCAGTACGGATCCTGCGAAATGGCCTCGTTGCGGAAATGCTCGATCTCGATCTGCTGACGGGTCTCGATGGCATGCTTCAGCCCCTGCCAGTTCTCCAGCCAGGCCTGCGCCTTCACGCCCTCATACGCACCTGACAGCAGCAACATGCTGTCGATGTTACGCGCCAGGCGGGGAAGCTGATCGCCATACTGGTCGCCCAGCGGATGCGCAAAGGTGGTTCTCAGCTCGGCCGCGTGACGGGAGAGGTGGATATCCGCAAAACGTTTGAAGTTTTCCGCGATTTTGGTCTGCCCTTTCGCATCGAGGAACGTGCGCCAGCCGCGCGTCACCAGAAACTCGGTCAGCGCCAGTTTCGCGCCGGCGTTTTGCGGGCTGTAGATCGCCGTTTGTGCCGACACGTCGGAAAGCATCAGCGTTTCGGTTTGAGTGAGCAAATCACGTAAGTGAGTGCTGGCTTTACGCGGTACAATGCCGCCAAAGAGCGTCAGGGTATGACGCACCAGCCCCATAGCGGCCAGCACCTGTTTTTTGGCATTTTTCACGTTACGCGCCCACAGCTCCTCGTGGTACTGCCACTGAGAGAGCGCCAGCTCCAGCGCCGCTTCCATGCCCTGCTCAACGGAGGCTTTCGGCACAACGCGCAGAATCGGGGTTTCTCGCAGCACGCGCGGCGCATTCCCGGCGGCCAGGTGATAGCCGCGTGCCGCTTTACTCAGGCTGCCCTGACGCAGGCCAGGCTGGTTCACCAGCTTGTGCGCCAGCTTCAGCACGTCGCTCGCCTCGCCTTCCAGCAGTTCGAGTTCTAATTCGCAGATCGGCTCCTGCTCTTCACCCGCCTTAATTTCACCCCGATCGAACGCGATCTCAATGCGGCTCTTGCCTTCCGTCACCAGCCATTTTTCGCGCCAGAAATCGGTGCTGAACAGCGGTTGCGCCTCTGCCGACAGCGTTGCGGGCAACGTCCCTTCCGGCCACACTTCCGCCGGAAAACGATCCAGCTCAAGTTCTGGCTTACTGATGTCGATATTGTATTCCGGACGCTGGTGCAAACCGCCCACCACGCGACCGGCGATTTTCATCGTCATCTCGTAGCGCCCGTTCGCACCCCGGATGCGCAGGCCCATATCGTGGTTGCGCAGCCAGTTGTCCGGCGTTTCGTAATAGATGTTGAGCAGCTGTACGGGTTCATGGTGCTCGCCGGACAGCGTATTCAGATGCTGGCGGAGCGCGTCAGCGCTGTCTTTTTCGACGATAAACTTTAATTCGATCTCTTGTGCCATAGCCTTGTACTTTTGCGTGCGTCACAGACGCGTCGATGAAGGCGAACTTCCTCGCCATTTGTTTGTCAGTACATAGTATTTTGCGCCAAATTGCCACGCAATGAGCAATTTGACGGGCGTAAAAGTTTAAAGCGGTGGAAATCATGACACAGATGATTCCGATTGATGATGAATCCTTTGCGTAGCGACACTGATACCACTACTATCGTTCCACTTTTTATGAAAATAACGACTGATATGCTTAAATTACGCCTGATTGGACTTACTTTACTCGCTTTTAGCGCCGCAACCGCGGTCCACGCTGAAGAGAAACGTTACGTTTCTGATGAACTGAATACCTGGGTACGCAGCGGCCCTGGAGACAATTATCGCCTCGTGGGTACGGTAAATGCCGGCGAGGAAGTGACTCTGCTGCAAACCAATGCAGACACCAATTACGGTCAGGTTCGTGACAGCTCTGGCCGCACCTCATGGATCCCGCTGAAAGAGCTGAGCACGGTGCCGAGCCTGCGCACCCGCGTGCCGGACCTGGAAAATCAGGTGAAAACCCTGACCGATAAGCTGAACAACATTGACGGCACCTGGAACCAGCGCACCGCAGAGATGCAGCAGAAAGTGGCGCAAAGCGACAGCGTGATCGCCGGTCTGAAAGACGAAAATCAGAAGCTGAAAAATGAGCTCATCGTCGCGCAGAAGAAAGTGAACGCCGCGAATCTACAGCTGGATGACAAACAACGCACCATCATCATGCAGTGGTTTATGTATGGCGGCGGAGTGCTGGGCGTCGGTCTGGTGCTGGGTCTGGTGCTTCCTCACCTTATCCCAAGCCGTAAACGTAAAGACCGCTGGATGAACTAACTCGTCTTCTCTGCCACACTTACGTATCATCTTGCGAAAAGAGAAAACGGGAGTGTTGGCGTGAAGAGTTATCTGGTCGGTGGTGCGGTACGTGATGCGTTATTAGGTCTGCCGGTCAAAGATAAAGACTGGGTCGTGGTCGGTGCCACGCCCGAAGCGATGATTGACGCGGGCTACCAGCAGGTAGGCCGCGATTTTCCTGTGTTCCTCCATCCGAAAAGCCGGGAAGAGTACGCCCTGGCGCGTACCGAACGGAAATCCGGTTCCGGTTATACCGGCTTCACCTGCTATGCCGCGCCGGATGTGACGCTGGAGCAGGACTTACTGCGCCGCGATCTCACCATTAATGCCCTGGCGCAGGACGAAAACGGCCATATTATCGATGTCTACGGCGGCCAGAACGATCTGCGTGACCGTCTTTTACGCCATATCTCCCCCGCCTTTTCTGAAGATCCGCTTCGCGTACTGCGCGTGGCGCGTTTTGCCGCCCGTTATGCCCATCTCAGCTTCCGCATCGCCGACGAGACGATGGCGCTGATGACGGCCATGACCGACGCGGGCGAGCTGGAACACCTGACGCCAGAACGCGTCTGGAAAGAGACCGAAAACGCCCTGACTACCCGTAATCCGCAGGTCTTTTTCCAGGTTCTGCGCGACTGCGGGGCGCTGAAAGTGCTGTTCCCGGAAATAGATGCGCTGTTTGGCGTGCCCGCCCCGGCGAAATGGCACCCGGAAATTGATACCGGCATTCACACCCTGATGACGCTGAGCATGGCCGCCATGCTCAGCCCGGAGGTGGACGTGCGCTTTTCTACCCTCTGCCATGACCTCGGCAAAGGGTTAACGCCAAAGGAGTTGTGGCCACGCCACCACGGGCACGGTCCGGCTGGCGTGAAGCTGGTTGAAGGGCTTTGCCAGCGCCTGCGCGTGCCGAATGACATTCGCGATCTGGCAAAACTGGTGGCCGAGTTTCACGACCTGATCCACACCTTCCCAATCCTGAAACCCGCCACCATCGTCAGGCTGTTTGATAACATCGACGCCTGGCGCAAACCGCAGCGCGTGGAGCAAATTGCGCTGACCAGCGAAGCCGACGTGCGCGGCCGCACCGGGTTTGAAGCGTCCGATTATCCGCAGGGTCGTTTGCTGCGTGAGGCGTGGGACGTAGCGAAAGCGGTGCCAACAAAAGAGGTGGTGGAGGCAGGGTTTAAAGGCCCGGCGATCCGCGAAGAGCTGACGAAGCGGCGGATTGATGCGGTTGCAGCGTGGAAGGAAAAACGTTGCCCTCAGCCGAAAGACTGAGGGCGGTCGGTCATCAGAAGAAGACCACGTACACGGCAGCCGCGACGATAAAGCGGTAGATCGCGAACGGAATAAACGAAATACGCTTAATCAGTTGCAGGAAGGTTTTGATGGCGATCAACGCCACAATAAAGGCGGTGATAAAGCCCACGGCGAACATCGGAATGTCGCCCACGGTCAGGAAGCCGATGCTTTTGTAGAGATCCAGCGCGGTGGCGCCCATCATCATCGGCACCGCCAGCAGGAACGAGAACTCAGACGCCGCGTAACGGCTCACGCCCATCAGCATCCCGCCGGAAATGGTTGCCCCTGAACGGGAGAAGCCCGGCCACAGCGCCAGACACTGGAAGCAGCCAATCATAAACGCCTGGCGATACGTCATATCGTCCAGACCTTCCGCACGCGGGGTTTTTGGCTTCAGCACTTCGGCGGCAATCAGCAGGAAGCCGCCGACAACCAGCGCGTACATCACGTTAATCGGGTTGAAGAGCGATTTAATGGTGTCGTGGAACACCAGCCCCAGCACCACCGCCGGGATCATCCCGAGCAGAATATGAATCAGCGTCAGGCGCCCTTTGCCCTCTCCTTCACGCTGCGGCAAACGCCCGAAGTGGATACCGATCAGACCAAACAGACGTCGCCAGAACATCACGACCACCGCCAGGATAGAGCCCAGCTGGATCACCACCTCAAACGTCTTTGCGGTATCGCCTTCAAAGCCCAGGAGATGGCCAACGATAATCATATGGCCCGTACTGGACACCGGCAAAAACTCCGTCAATCCTTCGACCACACCCAGTATTGCCGCCACCAGCAGCGAGTGCATATCGCTCATCTATAAACCCCTAAAAAGATATAAAAAAACGGTGTCCCACGCGGACAACCGTGAAAGATACAGCTTTAAGACCGATATAACCTAAAATGGTTTAGCTATTATGACGTTAAATCTTTCCTTTCAGATTTGTGCCACGCTCGATAATCACGCCCACATTGGCGGCGCGCGCCACCGCTCCCGGCTTGCTTAGCTTAATGCGCACCCATGGGGAGTTAAATTTGCTCAGCAGCAGGTCTGCTACCTCTTCCGCCACGCGTTCTACCAGCGCAAAACGTTGCCCTTCCACATGGGCGATGACCGTTTCACTGATGTCGGCGTAGCTCAGACAGTCATTCACATCATCGCTTTTTGCTGACTTGCGGTTGTCCCAGCCCATTTCGATATCGAACACCAGTTTCTGCTCGATGGTCTGTTCCCAGTCGTAAACACCAATTGTGGTGATTACCGAAAGTTGCTCTATAAATACAATATCCATCACGACCTGCCTGCTTTTTGGCTAAACCGGATACCACTTCCGGCGAATTATGCGTATTATCCACAGATGCTGAGAATACAGATACATTTTCAAAACGGAACAGCGTTATGAGTGCAATCGCGCCTGGAATGATTATCCTCGCCTACCTTTGCGGCTCAATCTCCAGCGCCATTCTGGTCTGCCGCATCGCCGGGTTGCCTGACCCGCGTGAAAGTGGTTCCGGGAATCCGGGGGCGACCAATGTACTACGAATTGGCGGCAAGGGAGCAGCCGTAGCGGTTTTGATTTTTGATGTTCTGAAAGGAATGCTTCCCGTCTGGGGCGCGTATGCGCTCGGCGTCACACCCTTCTGGCTGGGGCTGATTGCCATCGCCGCCTGCGTCGGCCACATCTGGCCCGTTTTCTTTGGTTTTAAAGGCGGTAAAGGCGTTGCCACCGCGTTTGGCGCGATTGCGCCGATCGGCTGGGATCTCACCGGCGTGATGGCGGGCACCTGGCTGCTGACCATCCTGCTGAGCGGTTATTCGTCGCTGGGCGCCATCGTCAGCGCACTGATCGCCCCGTTTTATGTCTGGTGGTTTAAACCGCAGTTTACCTTCCCGGTGTCGATGCTCTCGTGTCTGATCCTGTTGCGCCACCACGACAACATTCAGCGCCTGTGGCGGCGTAAGGAAACGAAGATCTGGACGAAGCTCAGGCGTAAAAAGAAAGACGCTCAGTAAACCGTTCGTTATGCCTTATAACCAAATGTGATTTTTGTCACCTTCTGCCTGTGGTAACTGTTAGAGACACAACACAACCACACAAAAAGAAAATGGCAGAAATCACAGATTCAACTCCCCTTCCAACGGCAGGAAATACCCCGGATGGCGACATCAAGTGGGTGCGCAGCGCATCGGACGTTTCACGTCTCGTTAATGACGGCTCTCAGGGCCGGGCCAATGCCCGCATCGTGGTCGGTATCGCGCTCGGGGGAATTTTCCTCGATGCCTACGATCTCGGCGCGCTGGCATTCGGCATCAAAGACATCACCCGCGAATTTAACCTGACGCCCGCCGGTACCGGCATGGTGGCCTCGGCGATTACCTTTGGCGCGATTGTCGGGGCGCTGCTCGGCGGCTATCTTACGGATAAAATCGGGCGCTACCGCGTCTTTATGGCCGACATGGTGTTCTTTGTCGTTGCCGCTATCGCCTGTGCGCTGGCCCCGAACGAATATGTGCTGGCGGGCGCGCGCTTTGTGATGGGTCTTGGCGTTGGGATCGACCTTCCCGTCGCGATGGCGTTTCTCAGCGAGTTCGCCAGGCTGAAAGGCCCGGGGAATAAAGCCTCCAGCGTCGCAATGTGGTGCCCCACCTGGTACGCGGCCATCAGCATCTCTTATCTTCTGGTGCTCTTCTTTTACGCCGTGCTGCCGGAAAGCCATAGCGACTGGCTCTGGCGTCTGATCCTTGGCTTTGGCGCGGTGCCCGCGCTGGTGATTATCGCCATCCGCAGCCGCTATATGAGCGAATCCCCGGTCTGGGCGGCGAATCAGGGCAATCTGAAGGAGGCGGCGTCCATCCTGCGGCAGTCTTACAATATTAATGCCCACGTACCGCAGGATGCGCTCGACCAGCCCGCGCCTGTCGTGAACAAGGCAAAATGGTCGAACTACCTGAACCTGTTCCGCGGTATCTATCTGCGGCGTACCACGCTCGCCACGCTGCTGTCAGTGGTCTCCTCGTTCGCCTATAACGCCGTAGCCTTTGGCCTGCCGGTGATCATCTCCAGCTTCTTTGTGCAGTCGATGCTGACCACCATTCTGATCTCGCTGGCGCTTAACCTGCTGTTCGCCTTTGTCGGCGGGCTGCTGGCGGTGCGCTATGTTCCGCGCTTCGGCGCATGGCGGATGTCTCTGGCGGGTTATGCGTGCCAGCTTGCGGCACTGCTCGGCCTGGCGTTGATTGGCCGGCCTGACGGGGCCACGGAAGGCGTGTTCGCCGTCGCGATGCTGGCGCTGTTCCTGTTTGGTCAGGGTTTTGGTCCAGGTGCGCATACCATGACGTTTGCCTCCCTGAGCTACCCGACCTCGCTGCGCGGCGTGGGTGTGGGGCTTAACCAGACGCTGATGCGCAGCAGTTCAACGCTGTCACTGTTTCTGTTCCCGCTGCTGGTCGCCTCGCTGGATACCGCCGTGTTCTGGGTGATTGCGCTGGCGCCGTTTATCGGTCTGGCGTCGCTGCTGGCGATCCGCTGGGAGCCGTCGGGGTATGATGTGGATGCAGAGGATTATCGCTAGCCTTTCTTGCCGGGTGGCGCTGCGCTTACCCGGCCTACATTACTGAAACCGGCTCACATGAGCCGGTTTTTTTATCCATAAGCGACTCATATGACAGCCTTCATTTCCGCCAGGGCATACTGAAACGTACCCCGATAGTGTGGAAATGGAAGCACCATGTTAGCAACTCAGGTCACTGATAATTCATACAAAGGCTGGCAGGCCTCGCTTGCCCTCCAGTTTTGTCATACCCCTGAGAAAACCCTCCTCCATTCCGCGCGTCACAGCGGGCCGCTCACCGTTCAGCGTCCGTTTTATCCCGAAGGGGAAACCTGCCACCTTTACCTGCTGCACCCGCCAGGCGGAATTGTGGGCGGAGATACGCTGGATATTTCCGTGCGGCTCGACGCCAAAAGCCATGCCCTCATTACCATGCCCGGCGCCAGCAAGTTCTATCGCAGCAGCGGCCCGCTGGCCTGCCTCAGTCAGCATTTTTACCTCGACGAAGAGGCCACGCTGGAGTGGCTGCCGCAGGACACCATTATTTTCCCCGGCGCTAACGCCGCGCTGCGTTCCGTCTTTCACCTGCACGCCACCAGCACGCTGCTGGCGTGGGAACTGTACTGTCTGGGCCGTCCGGTGATAAACGAAACCTTCAGCCACGGCACGCTGGAGAACCGCCTTGAGGTGTGGGTGGATGGCGAGCCGCGTCTGATTGAGCGACTGCATCTCAGCAGTGGCGATCTGACGCCCGTCGCGGACCATCCGTGGGTCGGCACGCTGCTGTTCTATCCGGCCCGGGAAGCACTTCTCGACGCGGTGCGTGCGCTTCTCGCCCCGCTGGAAAACTTTGGCGGGGCGACGCTCACAGACGATCTGCTGTCGGTGCGTTTTCTCTCCCACGACAACCTGATTTGTCAGCGGGTGATGCGCGATATATGGCAGTCGCTTCGCCCGCTTTTAACTTCCAAAACCGCCTGTTCGCCGCGCATCTGGCAAACATAAGAGAAACGCTATGGAACTGACTCCCAGAGAAAAAGACAAGCTGTTGCTGTTCACCGCCGCGCTGGTTGCCGAACGCCGCCTCGCGCGCGGGGTAAAGCTCAATTACCCGGAATCGGTCGCGCTGATCAGCGCCTTTATTATGGAAGGCGCGCGCGATGGCGAAACCGTCGCCTCGCTGATGGAAGCCGGCCGCCACGTCCTGACGCGCGATCAGGTGATGGAAGGCGTGCCGGAGATGATCCCGGATATCCAGGTGGAAGCCACCTTTCCGGACGGATCCAAGCTCGTCACCGTCCACAACCCGATCGTGTAAGGAGCGCGTGATGATCCCAGGCGAATACCGGATCCAGTCCGGAAACATTGCTCTCAACGTCGGGCGCGAAACCCGAAGTGTGATCGTGGAAAACCACGGCGACAGGCCGATCCAGGTCGGATCGCACTACCACTTTTACGAGGTCAACCCGGCGCTGAAGTTCGATCGCGAAGCCACCCGAGGTTACCGGCTGAACATCCCGGCCGGCACTGCCGTGCGCTTCGAGCCCGGCCAGAAGCGGGAAGTGACGCTGGTGCAGGTGACGGGCGCACAGCGCATTTTCGGCTTTCGCGGCGAGGTCATGGGCGAGGTGAAACATGGCTGAGATTTCACGCCAGGCGTATGCCGATATGTTCGGCCCCACTACCGGGGATAAAGTGCGGCTGGCCGACAGCGAGCTGTGGATCGAAGTGGAAGACGATCTCACGATCTACGGCGAAGAGGTTAAATTCGGCGGCGGAAAAGTGATCCGCGACGGCATGGGACAGGGGCAGATGACCGCCGACGACTGCGTGGATCTGGTGCTCACCAACGCGCTGATCGTCGATCACTGGGGGATCGTGAAAGCGGATATCGGCGTAAAAGATGGGCGGATCTTCGCCGTCGGCAAAGCCGGAAACCCGGACATCCAGCCCGGCGTGACGATCCCGATTGGCGCGGCAACGGAAGTGATCGCCGCCGAAGGGAAGATCGTCACCGCAGGCGGGATCGACACCCACATCCACTGGATCTGTCCGCAGCAGGCGGAAGAGGCGCTGGTGTCTGGCGTCACCACCATGATCGGCGGCGGCACCGGGCCTGCGGCAGGCACAAACGCCACCACCTGCACACCGGGGCCGTGGTATATCGCCCGCATGTTGCAGGCAGCCGATACGCTACCGGTGAATATTGGCCTGCTGGGTAAAGGGAACGGCTCCAACCCGGACGCGCTGCGCGAGCAGATCGCCGCAGGTGCCATCGGGCTTAAGATCCACGAAGACTGGGGCGCGACGCCTGCGGCCATCAACTGTTCGCTGGAGGTCGCTGAAGAGATGGATATTCAGGTGGCGCTGCACAGCGACACGCTGAACGAGTCCGGTTTTGTCGAAGACACGCTGGCCGCCATCGCCGGGCGCACCATCCACACCTTCCACACCGAAGGGGCGGGCGGCGGCCATGCGCCGGATATCATCACCGCCTGCGCGCACCCGAATATTCTGCCCTCCTCCACCAACCCGACGCTGCCCTACACGGTCAACACCATCGACGAGCACCTGGACATGCTGATGGTTTGCCATCACCTCGACCCGGATATCGCCGAGGACGTGGCGTTTGCCGAATCCCGCATTCGCCGGGAGACCATCGCCGCCGAAGACGTGCTGCACGATATCGGCGCGTTCTCGCTCACCTCGTCAGATTCACAGGCCATGGGCCGCGTGGGGGAAGTGATTATCCGCACCTGGCAGGTGGCGCACCGCATGAAGGTGCAGCGCGGCGCACTGCCGGAAGAGACCGGCGATAACGATAACTTCCGCGTGAAGCGCTATGTCGCCAAATACACCATCAACCCGGCGCTGACCCACGGCATCGCCCATGAGGTCGGTTCTATTGAGGCGGGCAAGCTGGCGGATCTGGTGGTCTGGTCCCCCGCCTTCTTTGGCGTCAAACCCGCCACCATCGTCAAAGGCGGGATGATCGCCTGCGCGCCGATGGGCGACATCAACGCCTCGATCCCCACGCCGCAGCCGGTACATTACCGCCCGATGTTTGGTGCCCTTGGTGCCGCACGCCACGCCACGCGGCTGACGTTTGTCTCTCAGGCTGCTGATGCCAGCGGCATTCCGCAACGGCTCGGACTGCAAAGCGCCACCGCGGTGGTGAGAGGCTGCCGGTCGGTGAAAAAGGCCGACATGATCCACAACGATTTACAGCCGAATATCACCGTTGACGCGCAAACCTATGAGGTACGCGTCGACGGCGAATTGATCACCAGCGAACCGGCAGAGGTTTTGCCGATGGCGCAACGCTATTTTCTGTTTTGAGGAGACATGATGATCTATTTAACCCAACGCCTGGACCATGCGCATCCGATTACCGCCAGCGTCACGCTACCGATTGATGTGCGGGTAAAAAGCCGCGCCCGCGTGGCGCTGAACGACGGCCGCGAAGCCGGGCTAATGCTGCCGCGCGGCCTGCTGCTGCGCGGGGGCGACCTGCTGACTACCGACGATGGCAGCGAGGTGATCGAAGTGATCGCCGCCCCGGAGTCGGTTTCCGTGGTGCGCTGCGCCGACCCGTTCCTGCTCGCCCGCGCCTGTTATCACCTGGGCAATCGTCACGTACCGCTGCAAATAATGCCTGGCGAACTGCGCTACCACCACGACCACGTCCTCGACGATATGCTGCGTCAGTTCGGGCTGGAGGTGACCTTCGCCAGCCTGCCATTTGAACCAGAAGCGGGCGCTTACACCAGCGATGCCCACAGCCATAGCCACTCTCACGCTCATTCACATTAAGGACTCATCATGCGCAAGTACTTACCGCTGTTACTGCTGGCTTTTTCCGTTCCCGCGCTCGCCCATCCCGGCCACGGGACCGACAGCTTCCAGGCCGGATTTCTCCATCCGCTGACCGGGCTGGATCACCTGCTGATGCTGACGGGGGCTGGCGTGCTCTCCGCCCTGAGCGGCCGCAAGCTGCTGTTGCCGTTAGCGACGCTCGGCATGATGCTTGCTGGTGCCGTTGCGGGCAGCCTGTTCGGCGGCTTTAGCGGCATGGAGATGCTGATTATCGCCTCGCTGGCGGTCTGCGGCGTGATGATGTTTAAGACTGAAAATCGCCTGCTGCTGGCGGTGCCGGCCCTGGCGATGTTCCACGGCTGGGCGCACGGCGTGGAGATGTCCGGCCACAGCTTCTGGCTCTTCACCAGCGGGTTTATGTTAGCCAGCGCCACGGTGCTGTGTGCCAGCTTCGCGGCAGGGCTGCTGCTGCGCCGTCACGACGGCCTGCGTAAAACCTTCGGCGGCGGGCTGATCGTCTCCGCCCTGCTGGCGCTGATGAGCTGATGGAGCACGCCCGCCAGCGGCTGCGCCTGATGCAGCTCTCCAGCAGTAGCCTGCCGGTCGGATCGTTTACCTGGTCGCAGGGGCTGGAGTGGGCCGTTGAGGCCGGGTGGGTCACGGACGCTGAGGCCTTCAGGCGCTGGCAGATCCAGCAGATGGAGCAGAGCTTTTTCTGCGTCGACCTGCCGCTGTTTATCCGCCTGTATTGTGCCTGCGAGAAGCAGGACGTCGCGACAGCAAAACGCTGGACGGCATACCTGCTCGCCTGTCGGGAAACGCGCGAGCTGCGCGATGAAGAACGCAACCGTGGGGCGGCCTTTACGCGCCTGATTAAAAGCTGGGAACCCGCCTGCCCGCCAGAATGGCTGCCGCTGTTGATGCGAAGCCAGCTCGGCGGCATGGCGTGGCTCGGCGTGCGCTGGGGCATTAGCGCGCGCGAGCTGGCGCTGAGCCTCGGCTACAGCTGGATAGAGAGCGCGGTGATGGCGGGCGTCAAGCTGGTGCCGTTTGGGCAGCAGGCCGCACAACAGCTGATTATCGACCTGAGCGACCATTTTGCCGCCGGGTTTGAACAGGCATTTTTACGTGACGACGACGCGCTGGGGGCCGCTACGCCGCTGTCGGCCATCGCCTCTGCGCGCCATGAAACCCAATATTCACGACTATTCCGTTCCTGAGGAGTCAACATGGCTGATTACAAACATCCCCTGCGCGTGGGCGTGGGCGGCCCGGTAGGGTCGGGCAAAACCGCCCTGCTGGAAGCGCTCTGCAAGGCGATGCGCGACACCTATCATCTTGCGGTGGTGACCAACGATATCTATACCAAAGAGGATCAGCGCATCCTGACCGAGGCGGGTGCGCTGGAGCCAGAGCGCATCGTGGGCGTGGAAACGGGCGGCTGCCCGCATACCGCCATCCGCGAAGACGCATCAATGAACCTGGCGGCGGTGGAAGCGTTGAGCGAGAAGTTCGGCAATCTGGATCTGATCTTCGTGGAAAGCGGCGGGGATAACCTGAGCGCGACCTTCAGCCCGGAGCTGGCGGACCTCACCATCTACGTCATCGACGTGGCCGAAGGGGAAAAAATCCCGCGCAAGGGCGGGCCGGGGATCACCAAATCCGATTTTCTGGTGATCAACAAAACCGACCTCGCGCCGTACGTCGGTGCGTCGCTGGAGGTAATGGAGCGCGACACTCATCGCATGCGCGGCGAGCGCCCGTGGACGTTTACCAACCTGAAGGCGGGCGACGGTTTAGCGACGATTATTGCGTTTCTGGAAGAGAAAGGAATGCTGCGGATCTGAAAAAAGGCCTGGCATAACGCCAGGCCGTGATTGTTATTTGCAGCTGTTATTGGAAGACCCTTGTTCGCGCCATGCGCCCCACTGGCCGCCGGTTCCCGGCGTTTCTTGCCCCGGGTTGACATACCACTGGTTGAGCCAAACTTTACCGTTGTAAGACACTTTGGTGCATCGGGTTGGATAGGCAATTTTGGCGTTATAGGCCGGTGCCGCAGGATTTATCGGTGTGTCATCTTTTGCCGGGGTGTCATCCTTAGCCGGTACCGCCGGTTTACTGACGGTGATGGTCATGCTGTCCGTCGCGGTTCGCCCATCCGCGCCGGTCGTCGTCAGCGTAAAGGTCGCTTCACCCTCGCTGTTGGCAGGAATGACGGCATAGGCATGCGCGCTGTCCACGCTCTTCACCAGCGTGCCGTTCAGTGTCGCCTCCAGCGAGAAGGTTTCTGCCCCTTTCGTCACACGCCAGTTATACGATTTGGCATTCAGGCTCTTACTGCCGTCCAGCGCGTAGGTGATCACCCCCGTGGTCGGAGAAACCAGAGCGTAATCTGCGCCTGCCACAGCCGTTGGAGCCGGCGCGACAGGCGTGCTACCGTCTTTGAGCGCCATAATACGGGCCACCGCACGCTCCATGTCAGGTTGAGTACCCACTTTTGCCGAATCTCCGTTGGCCAGTGGCGTTCCGGTCTCCGCCAGAATCTGACGCATCTGCCGCGGTGTCACGGTAATACCGTTGGCTTTGGCGATGCCTGACAGGCTGGCTACCACACCCGCAATAATCGGGTTTGAGGAAGAAGTTCCGGCAAACGTCGCGGTATAAGAATCGTTAACGCCGCCATTTTTATAGAGATCGCCATAACCTGTGCTCACTACGTCCCAGCAGCCCCATGCAGAGCTGGTGACGCGCGAACCATAGGTGCTGAACGACGCTTTTTTACCGTCCTTTGCACAAAACGCACCCGCCAGGATAGCCCCGGAGTCCCGCACGTTCACGTCAAACTCACCCTGGAAGCCAGGGCTATCCAGGTTGACGTTCCCGTTACCTGCCGCCTCAATAACGTGAACGCCTTTATCCGTCAGCGCTTTAATCACATCGTAATAGGCGGGCTCGGACTCCATTGCCACCCAGCAATCCTTCTGACAACCCGCTGGATAACCGCCCGCTACGTGTACCCCGATCTGCACCACATCGCCAGCTTTTAGCAACGGAATTAAATTATAGAGGTTATTATGCGCTGAGGCCGCGTACCCCAGTCGGCTTTTCCAGCTTATCCCTCGAATACCGGTGCCAATATCTTTCGCTGTCATAATCCCGACGGAAGCGGTGTCATGATCTTGCTTTTCAACATAGGTTGTCTTTCCAGAGCTGAGACTCATTGGCGGTAAGTTGAGGTGGTGGGTATTCCAGGGATAAATCTCCGTTGAAATAATCGTCACCCCTTCACCCGCACTGCCTGCATAGTGATCAACGCTTTCGCGGTTTACGCCCCCCATATAATAACCGGCGCGCTTAACATCAGGAGCTTTGAGATAATCCTGCTTATTGCGAAAATCCGGAACGGCAGCAGACGTTAAATTATTATTTACCGAAGATTTAACCTGCGGCGTAAGGGCGTTTTCATCCAGCGACACCGGTTCGGCCTCCGGGTAAACAAACTCAACGTTCTGATTCTGCTCCAGCTCAGTAATAATATGGTTAATGTAGGTTTTATCCTGACGTTTATCTTGCGGTAACGCGATACGCAGATAACGGTCAAAGCCATAGCGTTTATTGAGTTCCGTTAACTCGGATGACTGATTTGAACTCCGCAAATTCGTCGGCCAAAACATATTTGTGGTGATAAGGGAAGGATCATTCAGGGTAATTTTATTGTTTGTCGCTTTTAGCAAACCTGTAGTGGGTTTTAGCTTGAGTACAATTGCTGTGTAGGTCGCATTGTCATGTGCAAACTCATTTTGCACCTGATTTTCTGCCGCAGCGGAAAATGAAATTGCTGCACAAATAAAAAGGGACAAGGTACTTTTTTTCATGGTAATCACGGTTCCTTTGTGAATCGACATTTCTCCTTTTTCAGTATCTGTGATACATGCACCGTGATGAATAAGAACTTCCTAATCTGGGGGAACGATCTTTCTATAATTGAATAAGAAAAATCCATATCTCATTTCTTTATATTTGGCAACACGAGGATACACCTGGATACAAAAGCCGTAAAGATTAAGCATAATGAAATAATCAATATCCGCCGCCGTTAAAAATACTCTCATTGTTACTGCTATTTTACCGCAGCCTGGATTTTAATAACGATATATCTTGCGAGGGATTCCAACCCCGCCATTATCATGTAAGGGTTAATACGACGCATCATTATGGACATTAAAATCGTTATCGCTGAAGAATCCTCGTTGATTCGCCGCGGCTTATCCTCAATGATGCAAGCGCTCTCGTTACCCGCCTCAGGCATGAATAAGAGATGTGTTTTGACCGGTGAAGCAGCCTCTTCCGCAGAACTTCTGTCGCTTCTTGGCCAGCATAACCCCGATATCGTTATCCTCAGCTATTCACTGACAACCAGCTTTAATCGCTCTCCTCTCAAGGGTATGGACGGTCTGAAGCTGTTGAGATGGCTCCATCAGACTTATCCTACGCTCAGCATTATCCTGCTCTCGCCCTATGCAAACGCCATGTTGATTCGTCAGGCGCTAAAGGAAGGCGTCAGATCGTATTTGTCGCGGGATATCAACGAGAAAACCTTAAGCCAGGCGATTGCTACAGTTCTTAAAGGTGAGATCTATATCGAAAGCCAGCTGGTAAATATGCTTTTTCGTCATGAGATGACAGATATAGAGAAACTCTCGCCGCGGGAAATCGATGTGCTGCGTCTGATATGTAACGGATTAAATTTGAAGGAGATTGCACAACATATGCACCTGAGCATCAAAACAGTCAGTGCGCATAAGATCCGGGCGATGGAAAAGCTGGATGTGCAAAACGACTGCCAGCTTTACTCTCTGATCATCAAGAACCAGATGTTCGACATCAGAATATAAAACTCCCCCGCCGCGACGACGGGAGAGCCGTTCACGCCTCAGGCAGTTCCGCCAGCGGCCAGCGCGGACGCACAGACACGCTCAGGTCAGCCGTTGCGCCGGCGTTCAGACGCACCATCCCGGCGTAGGCGATCATCGCCCCGTTATCGGTGCAAAATTCAGGACGCGCGTAGAACACTTCCCCGCGACGCTTTTGCATCATCTCAGCAAGCTTCGCGCGCAGCGTGCGGTTAGCGCTGACGCCACCGGCCATCACCAGGCGCTTAAAGCCGGTCTGATCCAGCGCGCGCTTGCACTTGATCATCAGCGTATCCACCACCGCGTCTTCGAACGCACGGGCGATATCGGCACGGGTCTGCTCACTGTCGTCATTATTGCGGATAGTATTGGCCGCGAAAGTTTTCAGGCCAGAGAAGCTGAAGTCCAGCCCCGGACGGTCGGTCATCGGCCGCGGGAAGACAAAGCGCCCTTCCGTTCCCTGCGACGCCATTTTCGACAGCATCGGGCCACCCGGGTAATCCAGCCCCAGCAGCTTGGCGGTTTTATCGAAGGCTTCACCGGCAGCATCGTCGATCGACTCGCCCAGCAGCGCGTACTTGCCAATGCCCGTTACGCTAATCAGCTGGGTATGCCCACCGGAAACCAGCAGCGCCACAAACGGGAACTCTGGCGGATTGTCTTCCAGCATCGGCGCCAGAAGGTGCCCTTCCATATGGTGAACCGGAATGGCCGGAACATCCCACGCGAAGGCCAGCGAACGCCCTACCGTTGCGCCGACCAGCAGCGCGCCGACCAGGCCCGGCCCTGCGGTATAGGCCACGGCATCAATATCTTTTGCACTCAACCCGGCCTCTTTAAGCGCCGCCTGAATCAGGGGAACCGTTTTACGCACGTGGTCACGAGAGGCCAGTTCAGGCACGACGCCGCCGTAGTCAGCGTGCAATTTCACCTGACTATACAGCTGGTTGGCCAGAAGCCCTTTTTCGTCGTCGTAAATCGCGATGCCGGTTTCATCGCAGGATGTTTCAATACCCAGTACACGCATGACTTGTTTTACCTCGTTTCAATACCGCGCAGTGTAGAGCCTGGGCGGATTGTTGTAAAACTTTGTTCGCCCCAGGAAGAAGCCTCGTGTATACTCCTCACCCTTATTAAAGTCCCTTTCAAAATCGCATCGGTGCTTTACAAAGCAGCAGCATTTGCAGTAAAATTCCGCACCATTTTGAAATAAGCTGGCGTTGATGCCAGCGGCAAACCGAATTTATTAAAGGTGAGAGTTACATGCCGGTAATTAAAGTACGTGAAAACGAGCCGTTCGACGTAGCACTGCGTCGCTTCAAACGTTCATGCGAGAAAGCAGGTGTTCTGGCTGAAGTTCGTCGTCGTGAGTTTTATGAAAAACCAACGACCGAACGTAAGCGCGCTAAAGCTTCCGCTGTGAAACGTCACGCGAAGAAACTGGCTCGCGAAAACGCACGCCGTACTCGTCTGTACTAATCTGTTGAGGGCCACAGCCCTCAATTGACAGACAGAGTTGTAGTCGTAAGGCCGTGCTTCCGGAAGGAATGCGCGGCTTGTTTTCGTTTATAAGTCGCTTAAATTTTTGGGGCATATGGCCGGAAGAATCCCACGCGTTTTCATCAATGACCTGCTTGCCAGAACCGACATCGTCGATCTCATCGACGCGCGGGTGAAGCTAAAAAAGCAGGGCAAGAACTACCATGCGTGCTGTCCGTTCCATAACGAAAAAACCCCCTCTTTCACCGTAAACGGTGAAAAACAGTTCTACCATTGCTTCGGCTGTGGCGCACACGGTAATGCCGTCGATTTTTTGATGAACTACGACAAGCTCGAGTTCGTTGAAACCGTCGAAGAGCTGGCGGCGATGCATAACCTTGAAGTGCCGTATGAAGCAGGCAGTGGGCCAAGTCAGATCGAGCGCCATCAGCGGCAAACGCTGTACCAACTGATGGATGGCCTGAATTCGTTTTACCAACAGTCTCTTAAGCACTCTGCGGCTGAGCCTGCGCGTCAGTATCTGAACAAGCGCGGACTGAGTGACGATGTGATTGCGCGTTTCGCTATTGGTTACGCCCCGCCCGGCTGGGACAACGTGTTAAAGCGTTTTGGCGGCAATAGCGAAGATCGTAAATCCCTCATCGACGCAGGCATGCTGGTCACCAACGACCAGGGACGAAGCTACGACCGCTTCCGTGAACGGGTGATGTTCCCGATCCGCGACAAGCGTGGCCGGGTGATAGGTTTTGGTGGTCGCGTGCTGGGTGATGCCCTGCCGAAATACCTTAACTCCCCGGAAACCGATATTTTCCATAAGGGCCGCCAGCTTTACGGTCTTTATGAGGCACAGCAGGATAATGCGGAACCTCCGCGTCTTCTGGTCGTCGAAGGCTATATGGATGTTGTTGCGCTGGCGCAGTACGACATTAACTATGCCGTTGCGTCGCTGGGAACGTCCACCACGGCGGACCATATCCAGCTGCTGTTCCGCGTCACCAACAACGTGATTTGCTGTTACGACGGTGACCGCGCAGGACGCGACGCCGCCTGGCGAGCGCTGGAAACCGCGTTGCCGTATATGACCGACGGGCGTCAGCTACGCTTTATGTTCCTGCCCGACGGTGAAGACCCGGATACGCTGGTGCGTAAAGAGGGCAAAGCGGCGTTTGAAGCGCGGATGGAGCAGGCTCAGCCGCTCTCCACGTTTCTGTTTAACAGCCTGATGCCGCAGGTTGATTTGAGTACCCCTGACGGGCGCGCGCAGCTCAGCACGCTGGCGCTGCCGTTAATCAGCCAGGTGCCCGGCGAAACGCTGCGCATCTATCTGCGTCAGGAGTTAGGCAACAAGCTCGGCATTCTGGATGACAGCCAGCTTGAACGTTTAATGCCGAAACAGGCTGAAAACGGCACGGTACGCCCCGCGCCTCAGCTAAAACGCACAACCATGCGTATACTGATAGGGTTGCTGGTGCAAAATCCCGAACTTGCTCCGCAAGTGCCGTCGCTGGCGGGTTTGAACCACGAAAAATTGCCCGGGCTTGGCTTATTTTCAGAATTGGTCAACACTTGTTTGTCTCAGCCAGGTCTGACCACCGGACAACTTTTAGAGCATTATCGCGGCACAAAAGAGGCCGCTACCCTTGAAAAACTGTCGATGTGGGACGATATAGCAGATAAGGATATCGCAGAAAAAACGTTCACCGACTCGCTCAACCATATGTTTGATTCGATGCTTGAGTTGCGCCAGGAAGAGTTGATAGCTCGCGAGCGCACCCATGGCCTGAGCAGCGAAGAACGCCGGGAGCTCTGGATGATTAACCAGGAACTGGCGAAGAAATAAAAAATTTAACGGCTTAAGTGCCGAATATCGATCGGGAAGCCCCCGGCAGCCGCACTGAGAGGCAGCGGCAAAAATATAAGTACGCCCTCGCTTTAAAGGTTGGCAGCCCATCGCCGACACCAATCAAACGAATTAAGTGTGGATACCGTCTTATGGAGCAAAACCCGCAGTCACAGCTGAAACTTCTTGTCCAACGCGGTAAGGAGCAAGGCTATCTGACCTATGCCGAGGTCAATGACCATCTGCCGGAAGATATCGTCGATTCAGATCAGATCGAAGATATCATCCAAATGATCAATGACATGGGCATTCAGGTGATGGAAGAAGCACCGGATGCCGATGATCTGTTGCTGGCTGAAACCTCCAACAACACTGACGAAGATGCGGAAGAAGCTGCTGCACAGGTCCTGTCCAGCGTGGAATCTGAAATCGGGCGTACCACTGACCCGGTCCGCATGTACATGCGCGAAATGGGTACCGTTGAACTGTTGACCCGCGAAGGCGAAATTGACATCGCAAAACGCATCGAAGACGGGATCAACCAGGTTCAGTGCTCTGTTGCCGAATACCCGGAAGCGATTACCTATCTGCTGGAGCAGTACGATCGCGTTGAAGCGGAAGAAGCGCGTCTGTCCGATCTGATCACTGGCTTTGTCGACCCGAACGCTGAAGAAGATATGGCGCCAACCGCCACTCACGTCGGGTCTGAGCTGTCTCAGGAAGAGATGGATGACGACGAAGACGAAGATGAAGAAGAAGAGGACGACAGCAGCGACGATGACAACAGCATCGACCCTGAACTGGCGCGTGAGAAGTTTGCCGAGCTGCGTACCCAGTACGAAGTGACGCGTGACACCATCAAAGCGAAAGGCCGCAGCCATGCCGCCGCTCAGGAAGAGATCCTGAAGCTGTCTGAAGTGTTCAAACAGTTCCGCCTGGTGCCAAAACAGTTCGACTACCTGGTGAACAGCATGCGCGTGATGATGGATCGCGTACGTACCCAGGAACGTATCATCATGAAGCTGTGCGTTGAACAGTGCAAAATGCCGAAGAAGAACTTCATTACCCTCTTCACCGGCAATGAAACCAGCGAAACCTGGTTCAACGCCGCTATCGCGATGAACAAGCCGTGGTCTGAAAAGCTGCACGACGTGAAAGAAGACGTACAGCGCGGCCTGCAAAAACTGCATCAGATTGAAGAAGAGACCGGCCTGACCATCGAGCAGGTGAAAGACATCAACCGTCGTATGTCCATCGGTGAAGCGAAAGCCCGCCGTGCTAAGAAAGAGATGGTTGAAGCGAACTTACGTCTGGTTATCTCTATCGCCAAGAAATACACCAACCGTGGCCTGCAATTCCTGGATCTGATTCAGGAAGGCAACATCGGTCTGATGAAAGCGGTAGATAAGTTTGAATACCGTCGTGGTTACAAGTTCTCCACCTATGCTACCTGGTGGATCCGTCAGGCGATCACCCGCTCTATCGCAGACCAGGCGCGCACCATCCGTATTCCGGTGCATATGATTGAGACCATCAACAAACTCAACCGTATCTCTCGCCAGATGTTGCAGGAGATGGGCCGCGAGCCGACGCCGGAAGAGCTGGCTGAACGCATGCTGATGCCGGAAGACAAGATTCGTAAAGTGCTGAAAATCGCTAAAGAGCCAATCTCCATGGAAACGCCAATCGGTGATGATGAAGATTCGCATCTGGGTGATTTCATCGAGGATACCACCCTCGAGCTGCCGCTGGACTCTGCCACCACCGAGAGCCTGCGTGCTGCCACGCACGACGTGCTGGCTGGCCTGACCGCCCGTGAAGCCAAAGTGCTGCGTATGCGTTTCGGTATCGACATGAACACCGACCACACGCTGGAAGAAGTGGGTAAACAGTTTGACGTTACCCGCGAACGTATCCGTCAGATCGAAGCGAAGGCGCTGCGTAAGCTGCGCCATCCGAGCCGCTCTGAAGTGCTGCGTAGCTTCCTGGACGATTAATCGGTCCTGAAATGAAAAAGCTCCCAATCGGGAGCTTTTTTTTGTTTATTCCCTCTCCCTGTGGGAGAGGGTCAGGATGAGGGCATCAGGCCGCAGAGGAGCTAAAGCCCCCTCACCACCAGCGCCTCATCCAGTTCCCGATACGCCTCCACCAGCTTGTCCAGCGTCGCCCTGTTCAGCCCGCTCGGGTTTGGCAGCACCCACACCTGCGTTACGCCAATGGTAATGTTCTGCTTACCCCAGCTGGCGCCGCGCTGGCTGAACGCCTGCTCGTAGGCCTGCTTGCCGAGGATCGCCAGCGCCGCGGGCTGATAGTCTTCAATTTTCGCGATCAGCTCACGTCCGCCAGCGCGCAGCTCATGCAGATTCACTTCGCTTGCCTGTACCGTGGGTCGCTCGACCAGCATGGTGATGCCACAGCGCGTATCCAGCAGCTGCTGCTCTTCTTCCGGCTTAAGCTGTTTGTCGGTAAAACCGGCCTGGTGGATCACCTTCCAGAAGCGATTTCCCGGATGAGCAAAGTGAAAACCGGTGTGCGCCGATGACTTACCCGGATTGATACCGCAGAACACCACCCGCAGGCCAGGGGCCAGAATATCGTTGATCATCTCTACTCCTGTCTATGCATCTTAAGGTAAGTATAAAGGATTGATTATGCGTTGTTTATAAAAACAGCAGGCAGGTGTGAATGGCTGGATTGCTGAGGGGAGTTACTTTATAATTCACCGCCACGGCCCCTTAGCTCAGTGGTTAGAGCAGGCGACTCATAATCGCTTGGTCGCTGGTTCAAGTCCAGCAGGGGCCACCAAATTTTAGCTTTATAATCATCCAGTTAAGCCACTCGATTGAGTGGCTTTTTTGTAAGTAATCCACCACACGTAGCCCGGCCTGCCGCTTCCCCTCACAAACCCTAAAAACTAAAGAAATCCCCCATCGCGCCGATCATCATCCGTGTGTATTATTTCCTGTAGCTTTTACAACAACTAACCTTAACTCAAATACTTAAGCGCCAGAGCGAAAGGCATCATGAGCACACCGATCAAACGGCTAGAAATCATTAAAAATGCCATTGAGCTGGAAGATGACGACATCATCCGGAGCCAGCTGAAACGTCTCAAAGAGGAAGCCTTTGACGATGATCTCCTGTCCATCGTCGCGGCGCTTGAGCAGAAAAACTACACCGCAGCCCTTCGCGCTATCACCGCCTGGCTGCAAAGCCAGCGCGCCGTTACCCCGTGGCGTGACCCACAGCTGGCGGCCAGCAAGCTGGAGCTGAAAGCCCTGGAAGAGCGTCTGCGCGATCTGATTGATCGCCGTAACGCCCGGGTACAGCAGCTAGATGAGTTCAACGATCTCTATTTCTCCCGCCTCGGGCCGTTGATGCAGCAGATCCTCGCCCTGCGTAAAACGCTGGCGGAGCTTAACCTGCGTCGTCAGCAGGCGGAGACGCGTCGTCGGGAAGAGGATTACCGCCGCTGCCAGGACTATATGGCGCAGGCCGTAGAGGTTCTGACAACGCTCACCCGGCGCTGGCGAGATCTGCCTGCGGATTCCGTTCAGGCGGCAGAGGCGCGCAAACATCTTCAGCAGCAAAGCAATCTGATTGCCAACCTGCTGGCCGAAGCAATGGAGCTGGAGACCGGTTTAACGCGTGAAGAAGAGCCGGCACGTCAGGCGCGCGATGAGGCCAACGAAGAGTACAAGAAGTATCGCGAACAGCATCATGATGCCGAAGTTCGCCTGCGTAAAGGCAAGGATCTCTCAGAAGAGGATCGGAACGAGCTGAAGCGGCTCTGGCGTCAGGCGAGCAAGCTATGCCACCCGGATCTGGTTGCCGATGATTTAAAAGAGGAAGCCAACAGGATGATGGTGCAACTCAACCAGGCCAAACAACGCGGCGACGTGAAGGCCATTCGCTCGCTGGTCGCCCGTCTACAACAAGGATTCGAACCGATGATGGCAAGCGACAGGCTGAACGACCTGGAACGTATTCGTAAAAAGATGGCGCAGGTGCGTGAGCAAATCGACACCCTGGTGAACGAGCTGGCAGAGCTGGAGAAGGAAGAGTCCTGGCTGCTCGTCTCGTCGCTCAGCAATATGGAAGCCTACTTTGCCCAGCAGGAGAAAGCGCTGAAAGAGGTATGCGCCTCGCTCGAACATCAGGTGAGCGAAGCGCAGCTGGATCCCGCTGCCTGATTATTTGGCGTGCCAGTACGCGCTGGCACGCACCAGCTGCGGGTCAATTGCGTCGTTTTCAAACTGACGGCTCAGGCGTTTCACCACCTTCCCCTCCCCGGTCAGCCAGATAAAGTAATCCTCTTCCGGCACGGCCAGCGCGGCAAGATGGTCGGCCACCGCCTGCTCGTTGTGGCCGATAACCCAGGTGATGTTGAACCCGCTCAGGTGCGCCAGATAGTCCTCATACGCCGCATCGCCCACGGTGACAATGGCGTGGATCGCCGGGCGAACAGGCAGTTTTGCGATGCCTTCTAAACGGCGGCGCAGCGCGGGCATCCCCGACTCGTCGCACACGTACAGCTGCCAGGCGTAATCTTCCGGCACCACCAGCGAACCGCGCGGCCCGCCGATGGTCAGCTTGTCGCCCACCTTAGCCTCTACCGCCCAGTTGCTGGCAATGCCGCCATCATGAACGAAGAAATCGAGCGCCAGCTCATGTTTTTCGTCATCGTACAGCGGGGTATAGTCACGTGCCTGCGGACGCGCGCCGTCGCCCCAGTCGATGCCTTCATCGGTCACCACAGGCGGCACGAAAGTGGTGCCCGGTGCCGGGAAAAAGACTTTGGTATGGTCGTCAAAGCCGCGAGAGCTAAAGCCCTCCAGCGCCTCGCCGCCTAGCACAATGCGCTGAAATCCTGCGCTGACTCGCTCAGTGCGCAGCACGTTCAGCTCACGAAAACGCAGGTCATTGCGGACACGTTGAGGGTAACGGGTAGATGCCATGTTGATGCCCTTCTCAGGTGAATACGATATATCGGAATGAATTCTTAATGATAATGATTGCTATTAACTAAGAAATCAAGATTTTTTAGATTGCATCTGAATATATCTTAGATATAGTTTAGATATATCAAATTGAGGGAAAAACATGCGACACGAACACGACGGCGGCGGACGCCGGCCACGATTTTTTGGTCATGGCGATTTGCGGCTGGTGATCCTGGATATCCTGACCCGCAACGCGAGCCATGGTTACGAACTGATCAAAGAGATCGAAAACCTGACGCAGGGACATTACACGCCAAGCCCTGGCGTGATCTATCCGACGCTGGATTACTTGCAGGATCAGGCGCTTATCACCATTACCGAAGAAGAGAACGGCCGTAAGCGGATTGCGATTAACGCCGCCGGAGAACAGTGGCTGGATGACAACCGGGAACAGCTGGAGCAGATCCAGACGCGTATCAAGGCGCGCTCCGTCGGTTTCCAGCTGCGCAAAAACCCGCAGATGAAGCGGGCGCTGGATAACTTCAAAGCGGTACTGGATCTGAAGGTTAATCAGGGAGAGCTCAGCGACGCGCAGTTGAAACAGATTATCGGCGTGATTGACCGCGCGGCGCTGGAGATCTCCCAGCTGGATTAAGCCAGCACGCCGTCGCTCACGCGGAACACGCGGACCAGCTCTTTCAGGTGCATGGCCTGTTCGTTAAGGGATGCCGCCGCCGCAACGGACTCCTCCACCAGCGCGGAGTTCTGCTGGGTGGTGGCGTCTATCAGGCCAATCGCGCTGTTGATCTGCGAGATGCCTTCCGTCTGTTCGTGGCTGGCCTGGCGAATCTCACGCAGGATTACGTCCATCTCCTCTACGTTGCCGACCATGCCGTTGATAAGCCCGCTGGCCTTCTCCACAAGGTTCATGCCGTCCTGCGTCTGGCTTGTGGAGCTTTCAATCAGCTGGCGGATCTCACTCGCAGATGTTGCACTTTTCTGCGCGAGCTGGCGTACCTCGCCCGCCACCACCGCAAAGCCACGACCATGCTCACCCGCGCGCGCCGCTTCGACCGCCGCATTCAGCGCCAGAATATTAGTCTGGAAGGCAATGGCGTCGATCAGGTCGATAATGTCGGACATCCTGTTCGATGTTTCGTTAATCAGGCGCATCTTGCTGGTGACCTGCTTCATCATCTCGCCGTTGTTTTTGACCACGGCAGCCGCATCGGCAGACAGGTTCGTCGCTTCTCCGGTGTGGGACGCGGTGTTCTTCACCGTAGCGGTGATCTGCTCCATCGACGCGGCCGTTTGTTCAACGGAACTGGCCTGCTCCTCCGTGCGGGCAGCCAGATCCTGGTTTCCCGCGACAATCTGCGCGGCGGCGCTGGAGATGTTTTCCGATCCGGTTTGCACCTGCTGCACAATCTCCAGCAGGCGCGTTTTCATCTCCATCAGTGCGGTGAGTAGCAGTCCGGTTTCATCTTTACCGTGCGAGATAATGCTGCCGGTGAGATCGCCATCGGCAATGGCCTCCGCAAAAATCACCGCGTCGTTCAGCGGTCGGGTAATGGATCGCACAATGAACCAGCCAGCCAGGCTGGCTGCCGCGACGCTGAAAAGCGTAATCAGGACCAGCAGGAGACGATTGGTGCGGAAATCGCCTTCCACCTGCTCGCCCGCACTCTGCATTTCATGGTCCTGGATCGCAATCAGCGCCTGCACTTTCGCTTTATAGGACTGTTGCAGATTCAGGGTGTTGGTCATCATTTCGTTTATCGCGCCCGCACGGTCGTTATTCTGCACGGCCTGCAAAATGCGGTAGCGCGAGTCAAGATATTGCTGGCGTACGCCGTGGATATCGGCCAGCACCTGTTGGGATTTTTTATCCTTGAGAGCGTTGTCCAGCTCGCTCAGGATTGAGGAGATGCGCTCGCTGATCGCCTTCAGACGCTGCTCTGATTGCGCCGTGTACGTCCCCTGTTCGTCCAGCAGCATGAGCTGCTGCGTGCTTATAAATTCCTGGAAGTTGTCGATTAACTGGTTCGCTTTTACCGTCGTTGGATAGTCGCTGGTAAGGATGGTTTGCATTCCATTGTTTGCCCGATTCAGGCTCATCAGAGACAAGCTTGCGCTGACGACCATCAGGACAATAAATAATCCAAACGCCAGAAATAATTTCGTGCCGATCTTTACGTCATGTATGAACATATTTACCCCATCGATGTGATTATTTCTCAGACGATCGCTGTTATCGACAGGAAACACGCTAACTTTATGACTTTGATCGTTTTTTTATTTTTCACCCTCAATGAATTTGGGGCGTAACAATTAAAAAACCGGGCGCTTTTTTTAGTTACTTAATATTTCATTAACAATATAAGGTATTCTTAAAAACAAAAAAGCCGTTTACCCCGGAGGAATAAACGGCTTTATCGAAGCATGCATTTCTTAATGCAGCACGGTAACCGCATCTTCAAGGCGTCCGGCCCGGTGCTTAACCATCGCGGAAATCTGCGCGCTCTCTTCGACCAGGTCAGCATTTTTCTGCGTAATGCTGTCCAGCTCTGCCACGGCACGGGTCAGCTCTGTCAGGCCTGTCGCCTGCTCTGAGGTGGCGTGACTGATCTGCGCGATGAGCTGCGTGACGTTTTTCACCTGCTCGACAATATCATCCATGGTACGTCCCGCGGCGTGAACCTGCTCGGCGCCCGACTGCACTTTGCTGGCGCTGGCGTCGATCAGCTTGCGAATATCGTTAGCCGCGTTCGCGCTGCGGCTGGCAAGATGACGCACTTCGCCCGCCACCACCGCAAAGCCTTTCCCCTGCTCGCCCGCGCGTGCCGCCTCAACCGCGGCGTTCAGCGCCAGAATATTGGTCTGGAAGGCAATGTCATTGATAAGGGAGGTAATAGAGCCAATGCGCTGGGTACTGTCGGCAATGTCATCCATGGTTTTCACCACGGTCTGCATCACGGTGCCCCCCTGCGTGGCCGCGCTGCTGGCGGCCATCGATAGCTTGTCGACTTCGGCTGCGGTCTCAGAGTTACTCTGCACCGACGCCGCCATCTGGTTCATTGTTGCCACGGTCTGCTGCACGTTAGCCACGGTCTGGCGCGTGCGGTCGTTGAGATCTTCATTGCCCTGCGCCAGCCTGTCGCTGCCGTCGCGCACGCTCACCACCTGGCTGGAGACGTCGTTGATCAGCCAGCGGCACATCAGCCCCAGCTGTCCGACGGCCCGCAGCGTCAGCCCCAGTTCATCGCTGCGGTTAAGATGCTGCACGCTGTTACGCTCTCCGGTAGCGACCCTGAGCGCCTGCCGTGCGACGTTTTCCACCGGGCGGACAATCTGTTGTTCAAACACCAGGGTGCCAAGCAGCATCACCACGGCTGCCGCCACCAGCGAAGCCCAGCCCGCGGCACTGGCAACCAGCGTTGCGGCCATCACCGCGAAAAGTATCGCCATCACGCTGCGCACGCGCCAGCGCAGCGGCATCGCCGGTAATTTACCGAGCCAGCCTTTGCGCACCACCAGCCCTTTATGAATGCGTTTTTTGCAGCGTCCTTCGTTGAGCGCCTTATAAAGCGGCTCCACCGCGGCGACCTCGTCCTCGGTAGCGCGGGTACGAATGGACATATAGCCCGTCATCTGGCCGTTACGCACCATCGGTACCGCATTGGCGCGTACCCAATAGTGATCGCCATTTTTACGTCGGTTTTTGACAATCCCGCTCCAGGGTTCGCCCTTTTGCAGCGTGTACCACATGTCGGCAAAAGCCGCTTTCGGCATATCCGGGTGGCGCACAATGTTGTGCGGTTGCCCGAGCAGCTCCTGGAGCGTAAAGCCGCTCACTTGCACAAAGGTGTCGTTAGTGTGGGTCATGTAGCTGTGGAGGTCGGTGGTCGACATAAGCGTGGTGTCATCGTCCAGCGGATATTCATTCTGGGTGACATAGTCAGGAGAGGACATAGTGAGCATCCCTTGCAGGTTATTTGAATGTTAATTTTGTGGCTTATGTTTTTTCGGCGATAAAAAATTTATCTTTAATTGTTAAATATGATTGAGATCGCAAATCTCGGTTAAACCGCACTTTTCGTACGTTTTTCTAATTAATTGATTTAAAATACTTTCGGCATGAAACTACCTACAAAGCATGATACCCCGGTGCACACTTAAGGCGCATTCCCTGCCCTGGAGCAGTGCAATTGACGACACCCCATCCCCGGCTCGTTATCCCTTATCCCGTGCGGCGCGCGATGGCATGATTAAATATTGTGCAACTTTGATTTCACCTGGCGTTTATCCCGATTTTTGTTAAGGCATCTGAGGTGGCGTAATCCCTGCAATACTTAACTCAGTATCATGTGATACGCGATCCCCGGGAGCATATTTTGAACAGGTTACCTTCCAGCGCCTCGGCTCTTGCCTGTACCGCGCACGCACTGAATCTCATTGAGAAGCGAACGCTTGATCATGAGGAGATGAAACAACTTAACCGTGAGGTCATTGATTACTTTAAGGAGCATGTGAATCCAGGTTTTCTGGAGTATCGCAAATCTGTTACCGCCGGCGGGGATTACGGAGCCGTAGAGTGGCAAGCGGGCAGTCTGAATACGCTTGTCGACACCCAGGGACAGGAGTTTATCGATTGCCTGGGGGGTTTTGGTATTTTCAACGTGGGGCACCGTAATCCAGTTGTGGTTTCCGCCGTACAGAATCAACTTGCGAAACAACCTCTCCATAGCCAGGAACTGCTCGATCCGCTTCGCGCCATGCTCGCGAAAACGCTGGCAGCCTTAACGCCCGGTAAGCTGAAATACAGCTTCTTCAGCAACAGCGGCACCGAATCGGTCGAAGCGGCGATTAAACTCGCCAAAGCGTACCAGTCGCCGCGCGGGAAATTTACCTTTATCGCCACCAGCGGCGCGTTCCACGGGAAATCCCTGGGCGCACTGTCGGCGACCGCTAAATCAACCTTCCGCAAACCGTTTATGCCGCTGCTGCCGGGCTTCCGCCACGTGCCATTTGGCGACATCAACGCCATGCGCACCGTGCTGAGTGAATGCCGTAAAACCGGCGACGACGTGGCGGCGGTGATCCTGGAGCCGATTCAGGGTGAAGGCGGCGTGATCCTCCCGCCGCAGGGCTATCTGCCCGCCGTGCGTCAACTGTGCGATGAGTTCGGCGCGCTGCTGATCTTCGACGAAGTGCAGACCGGGATGGGGCGCACCGGCAAGATGTTCGCCTGCGAGCACGAGAACGTTCAGCCTGACATTCTGTGCCTGGCGAAAGCGCTCGGTGGCGGCGTGATGCCGATTGGCGCAACGGTCGCCACTGAGGAGGTCTTCTCGGTGCTGTTCGATAACCCGTTCTTACATACCACCACCTTTGGCGGTAACCCGCTGGCCTGTGCGGCGGCGCTGGCCACCATCAACGTCCTGCTGGAGCAAAACCTGCCCGCGCAAGCGGAGCAGAAAGGCGACATGCTGCTGGACGGCTTCCGTCAGTTGGGCCGGGAATATCCGGATCTGGTACAGGATGCGCGCGGGAAAGGGATGCTGATGGCGATTGAGTTCGTTGATAACGAAACCGGTTATAGCTTCGCAAGCGAGATGTTCCGCCAGCGGGTACTGGTGGCGGGAACGCTTAACAACTCGAAAACCATCCGCATTGAGCCACCGTTGACGCTTACCATTGAGCAGTGTGAGCAGGTGCTGAAGGCGGCGCGTAAAGCGCTGGCGGCGCTGCGGGTAAGCGTGGAAGAGGCGTAAAAAACGCCGGGTGGCGCTACGCTTACCCGGCCTGCAAAATACTGCATACGTAGGCCCGGTAAGCGTAGCGCCACCGGGCTGCTTTTATCGGTGGAACTCCGCTACCGTCATGGTAAAGCGCAGCACTTTTTCTCCCTCATTGGCATAGCCGTGCGCGGCTTCCGTTTTCGCCACCGCCGACGCCCCGGCAGCCACCTGCGTTACCGTCTCGTCCACCGTCAGGGTTAACATGCCTTCGTTCACGTGCAGCAGCTCAAAGGTTCCCGCCGGATGTCCCGGAGAGGTGAAAGTCTCTCCCGGATGCATCTCCCACTGCCACAGCTCAATCATGTCCGGGCCTGCGGTGCCTGCCAGCAATCTGGCATAACCGCCCTGTGCGCCCTGCCACAGAACCGGGATCGCCTCTTCCTGAATAATGTGTACCTGCGGCTCGCTGGAGACGTTAACGATGTCTGCCACCGAGACGCCAAGCGCGGCGGCCAGTTTGCACAGAATGGCAATGCTGGGGTTGGCAGCCCCTTTTTCGATCTCCACCAGCATGCCTTTGCTGACGCTGGCGCGGCGGGAAAGCTCGTCCAGCGACAGCTTTTTCTCTTTCCGCCAGCTGCGGATACGGTTCGCCACGGCCAGGCTTACCTGGGCAACATCGGCGCCCGCATCGGTCATTATATTGACTTTATCAGTCATTGTTCACTACCATGGTATAAAACAGTCAATACAGGATTATTTATGTCTCTTCTAACACCGTCAATAGATTCGCGACTTGTCGGGATCGCGCCCGGCTTTCGGGCACTGAGCATTCTGGTTGAAGCTGCCCCGATTACCCAACCGGAGGTTGCGCCCGCTGCGCTGGCGCAGGCCTGCCAGCAGATGCTCAATGATGATGTGCCCTGGGCAGAAAATCATCTCGCCGCCTGGGATGAGGTGTTTAAAGCCTTTGGTGCAAAACCCAAACGTACGCCCTGCTCGGCCTCGGCCCTGCGCAAGCGCGTGATGAGAGACGGTTCGCTGCCGCCGCTCGACCCGGTGGTGGATGTCTATAATGCCATCAGTATCCGCTACGCTATTCCGGTAGGGGGAGAAAATCTGGCGGCTTACTCGGGAGCGCCGCGCCTGACGCTGGCCGACGGCAGCGAGCCGTTTGATACCTTTAAAGAAGGTGAGCCGGTTGTAGAAAATCCGGAGCCAGGCGAAGTTATCTGGCGTGACGATCTCGGCGTCACCTGCCGCCGCTGGAACTGGCGACAGGGGGTACGCACGCGTCTGGACAGCCAGGCGCAGTCCATGTGGTTTATTCTCGAAAGCCTGCCGTCGATGCCGCTGGCGGCATTACAGGAAGCTGGCGATGAGCTGGTGAGCAATCTGCAAAAGCTGATGCCGGGCGCGACTGCGCGTGTTCAGTTGCTGGAGCTGGCGTGAACAACGCCGGGTGGCGCTTCGCTTACCCGGCCTACAAATACTGCATATGTAGGCCCGGTAAGCGCAGCGCCACCGGGCAAAGCCGCTACTCCGGCAACAACCCCACAAAACAGCGTTTTTTGCGCGGCTCTGACATCAGCTCTTCAAGCTTATCCACGCACGCCAGATAGTGTGGCGTTTGCTTATGCGCCAGCACCGCCGCTTCGTCTTTATAGGCTTCGTAGATAAAGAAGCGGGTTTTCACCCGCGGGTCCTGCAAGACATCAAAGCGCAGGTTTCCCGGCTCCTTGATGGCCCCCTCGTGGTTGGCGCGAAATACCTCCAGAAACTCGTCCACCCGCTCGGGTTTAATATTAATCTCCACCAGCGTCACGTTCATTTTGCTTCTCCCTGTTTCTCTTCCTGCCAGAACTGGAACGCCTCCCGGGCGCTCATGTTCTCGTGAACGACTTTCTTCACCGCCTTCAGCATGGCGAGTGGCGCGCTGGACTGGAAGATGTTGCGCCCCATGTCCACGCCGGATGCGCCCTGGTCAATCGCCCGCCAGCACATCTCCAGCGCCTCGTGCTCCGGCAGCTTTTTGCCCCCGGCGATAACAATCGGCACCGGGCAGCTGGCGGTCACTTTTTCAAAGCCCTCGTCCACGTAGTAGGTTTTGACGAACTGCGCTCCCATTTCGGCGGCGATGCGGCTGGCAAGCGAGAAATAGCGCGCGTCACGCGCCATCTCTTTCCCCACGCCCGTCACCGCCAGCGTCGGCATGCCGTAGCGCGCCCCCGCATCCACCAGCTTGATGATGTTGTTGATCGACTGATGCTCAAACGGGCTTCCGATATACACCTGCGCCGCCACCGCGCAGACGTTCAGGCGCAGCGCGTCCTCCATCGCCACCGCCACGCACTCGTTGGACAGCTCGCCCAGAATCGAGTTACCGCCGGAGGCGCGCAGCACCACCGGTTTGTTCGTGGCGGCTGGCACCTGGCTCCTGAGGATGCCGCGGGTGCACATCAGCACGTCGGTTTCACCAAATAGCGGCGCGATGGAGAGATCGATACGCTCAAGGCCGGTGGTCGGCCCCTGAAAGTAGCCGTGGTCAAAGGCCAGCATCACCGTGCGGTTGCTCTGTGGGTTGAAGATGCGCGCAAGCCTCGACTGCATGCCCCAGTCCAGCGAGCCGCAGCCCTTCAGGGTGTACGGCACATTCTGCTGCGGCGTGCCGATGCCAAAATCCTTGCCGTCTTTGATGTCATCTAAATCAGCCATTTGCTCCCCCGTCAGAAATCGTATTTGTTGATGTTCTCTTTGGTGAACACCACCCGCTCCGGCAGCAGCACGATGCCGTTGCCCTTCGCCTCATACTGGTAGCCCTGCACGCTGTTCGGCTCGACCTTCAGCGTCCCGATATCTTTCACGTCGACGCTGTCGCCAGGGTTAAGATCGCCTTTTTTCAGTAAACGATCGGCGACATTGACCGCAATTTTGCCCTGTTGCACCACATCCCACAGGCCGAAGGCTTTCACCGTGCCGCGCTCAACGTACGGGCGCATCACGTTCGGCGTGCTGAAGCCGACAATCGCCACCCCTTCCCGTTTCAGGTTTTCCGCCGCCTGTGCCGCGGCTGGCAGGGCGTTGGCGTCCGGGGCGATAATCGCATCCAGATCCGGATAGGCTTTTAAGATCCCTTCGGCGGTTTGCAGAGATTTGGTGGCGTCGTTATAGCCAAACTGGGTGGTGACGACCTGCCACTGAGGATGATCTTTCTCGATTTTGGCCTTTGCCTCTTTCACCCACTGGTTCTGGTCGGTGACGGTGGGGCTGGAGTAGAAGAACGCCACTTTCGCGTTCGGTTTGGTGACCTGCTTGCCCGCCATCTCCACCAGCAGACCGCCGAGCTGCTCCGGCGTTCCCTGGTTGATGTAGATGCTGCGGCACTCCGGTTTGGTGTCGGAATCCCAGGTCAGGACCTTGACTCCGCGCTGCATCGCGCGCTTCAGTGCCGGGCAGAGGCCGTCCGGCGACACGGCGGAGACGATAATGGCGTTATAGCCCTGGTTGACGAAGTTATTGATCAGCTGCACCTGGCCGGAGACGCTCGGCTCGGTCGGGCCGTCGTAGGTCACGTCCACGCCGAGATCTTTCCCCGCCTCTTTCGCGCCGTTGCCGCCGCTGGTGAAGAATCCCACGCCTACCAGTTTCGGGATAAAGGCAATGCGGTCCGCCGCCTGCGCCGAAGCGAAGCTGAGGGCCATTGCCAGGACGAATAGTTTTGTTTTCATCTTACGCTCCGGATAGTTTTCTGAAGAGAGAACGCACCCATTCGCGGTGCAGACTCAGCGAACGTCCCATCACCACCACAACCAGCAGCGCCCCTGACAGCGCGCTCGACACCTGGTTGGGGATGCCGACCATCTGTAAACCCTGTTGCAGGTACCCCACCAGCAGCGCCGCCAGCGCCGTACCGACAACCGAACCTGACCCGCCGTAGATATTTGCCCCGCCGAGTACGGCGGCGGTGAGCGCGGGCATGAGTAAATCGCGCCCCAGATCCGAGCGCGCGGAACCGAAATAGGAGACCATCACCAGCGCGGCAACCGCCGAGGCTACCCCCACCAGGCCGTACAGCGCGTACGGCATGCCGTTCACCGACAGCGCCGCATAGCGCGCCGCACGCGGATTCTGGCCGATTAAAAACAGATGCCGACCAAAGCGCCCGCGGTGGGTAATCAGCCAGAAGAAAGCGGTAATCACCGCGAACAGCACCAGCGGGATCGGCAGGCCCACCACCGTGAGGTTAGCGAAGGTGGTAAAGCTGTCCGGGAAGCCGCCGATCCCCTCGTAGCCCGTCGCCCCCGCCATGCCGGAGAGCAGCAGCGCCCCGCCGCCGTAGAGGTAGAGCGTGCCGAGGGTAATGACCAACGGGCTGATGCCGGTGTAGTGGATCAGCGCCGCATTCACCAGCCCGCACAGCAGGCCGAGCAGCAGCGTCAGAGGGATGGCAACCGCCATCGGCCACCCTGCCTGCATCATCACCCCCAGCGCGATGGCGCACAGGCCGATGGTTGAGCCGAGGGAAATATCGATCCCGCCGCTGATAATCACAAGCGTAAGCGGCAGCGCCACGATGCCAATGCAGATAAAGTCGCTGGTGCTGAACAGCAGCATGTTGATATCAAGCATGCGCGGGTTGATGGCGCCGAAGAGCAGGATCTCCAGCACCAGTAAAATCAGCAGCGCGCTTTCCCAGTTAAGCCTCATTTACGCCACCTCTTTTTTGCGTTTCGGGAACGGGGTAACGTGCTTTCCCCCTTTGTTACCCGGCTGGAAACGGCTGTATTTCAGCGCCCGCTGATGCCGTGAGAGCGCCTGACGCAGCCGCCCGTCGAGCACCAGCACACCCAGCAGCACCAGCCCGGCGATAAAGTCGTTCCACCACGCCGGGAGCCTGAACAGCACCAGCACGGTATCGATTTGGGTGAGGAAGAACGCGCCGAGTAAGGCGCCGACCAGCGTGCCGGTGCCGCCCAGCAGCGAGATGCCACCGAGCACGCAGGCGGCGATGGCTTTCATCTCCAGCCCGCTGCCGGTCTGGTTGGGCACGAAGCCAATCTGTGAGGCAAACACAATCCCGGCGCAGGCCGCCAGCATGCCGTTGAGGGTAAAGGCGATCATGCGGGTGCGGTTCACCGCCACGCCCAGCTGGCGCGCGGCGGCGAGGTTATCCCCCACGGCGTAAAAATCACGTCCAAAGGCGGTGCGCGACAGCGTCCACGCGCCGATGGCCGCGATAATCAACACCAGCATGCCGAGCGGCGAAATGCCGACGGCGGCGGGCTCAGAGAGAGATTTCAGCCCCGGCGGCAGCCCTTCTATCCACTTCCCGCCGGTCCACAGCAGCATCGCCCCACGATACAGCCCCAGCGTGCCGAGGGTGGCGACAATCGCCGGAATGCGCAGGCCCACCACCAGAAAACCGTTGAACGCCCCCGCCAGCGCGCCAATCGACAGCGCGAAGAGAATGGAAACGGGCAGGCTGTAGCCGCTGTTCAGCGCCACGCCGACGGCGATCGCCGAAAGCCCGACGGTGGAGCCGACGGAGACGTCAATATTGCGGGTCAGCATCACCAGCGCCGCGCCGATAGCCAGCAGGATCAAGATCTGCGAGCTGGCGAAGATCATCCCCAGCGTCTGTAAGCTCAGGTAGGACGGGTTCAGCGCCACCAGCACGGCGAACAGCGCCAGAATGGAGAGAAACGCGCTCAGCTCGCGGTTTTTCAGTAAGATCTTCATGATTGCCCTCCAAACGCCAGCGCCATCATCCGGTCGAGGCTGACGGCGTGGCGCGGCAGCTCGCCGCTGAGCACGCCCTGATGCATTACCAGCACCCGATCCGCGAGGCCGGGAAACTCATCGAGATCGCTTGAGATCATCAGCACCGCCACGTTCTGCGCCGCCACGCTTTTCAGCAGCTGATAAATATCAGCGCGCGCCGATACGTCCACGCCGCGCGTCGGTTCATCGACGATCAGCAGCAGCGGGTTGGCCTCAAGACAGCGCGCCAGCAGCACCTTCTGCTGATTACCACCGGAGAGCGTGCGCACGGTTTGATCCGCATGGTTGAGCTTGATCCCCAGCGCCCGGTGATAGCGTTCCACTACCGCAGACTCCCGCTTTCGCTGCTGCCAGAGCGACGGCTCGTTCAGCGCCACGGTGTTCCAGCGGATCGGCGCGTCGAGAAACAGGCCGGACACCTGCCTGTCTTCCGGCAGATAGACCAGCCCTTTTTGCAGGCGTGAACTGACCGGATCGGCGGTGATCTCCTGGCTCTCCAGCCACACCCGCCCGCCGCGAACCGGACGCAGGCCGTAGAGCGTTTCGGCAAACTCGGTGCGCCCGGACCCCACCAGCCCGGCCAGACCGACAATCTCCCCGGCGTAAATCTCAAGGCTGAGATCGATAAAGCCCTCCCCGGTGAGCGCTTCCACGCGCAGCACGGGAAAATCCTGCGCCTGGGTGCGGCGGTTGCCCGGCAGCGCCAGCCACAGCTTTTGCGTATCGCTCAGGGATGCTTCCCGGCTTACAGGCGTCATGGCGGCGATCAGGGCGTTATCGTCAAAATGCGCAGTTTCGCCGCTGAGCACCACCGCGCCGTCGCGCATCACTGAGACGTGACTCGCCAGCTGTCGAATCTCCGGCAGCTTATGCGAGATAAAAACAATCCCGACGCCAAGATCCTGCAAGGCGCGGATCTGGCGAAACAGCCGTTCGGTTTCACCGGGCGTCAGCGAGGCCGTGGGTTCATCAAGGATCAGAATTCTGGCGTTGCGCATCAGCCCGCGCAGGATCTCCACCATCTGCTGGTCCGCCACCTCGAGGGTGCTGGCGGTAGCGTCGAGGTTAAGCTGGCATTGCAGCTGTCGGAGTTTTTCCGCCAGGCGTTTTTCCCGATCGCGCTCTCGCGGCAGACGAAACAGGATGTTTTCCCGCACCGTCAGGTTGGGAAATAGCAGCGGCTCCTGCGGCACCAGATAAATGCCTAACCTGTGCGCCTGCGCCGGGGTAAGCCGTGCAAAAGACTCACCCGCCACCGAAAGTTCACCGCTATCCGGGGTTTCTACCCCGGCGATGATCTTCATCAGCGTCGATTTTCCCGCGCCGTTACCGCCCATCAGCGCATGCACCTGCCCCGCAAGCAGCGTGAAATCAATGCCTTTTAAGACCGGTACGCCTGAAAACTGCTTGCTGATATCACGCGCGTCGAGAAGTGGTGTCATCATCGCTCCGCTATTGAACAAATGATTTTTAGATTTAATAATGTTCAAAAGCGTAGACGGTGAACTATATTTACAACCGTGCAGGGATCACAGTTTTATCGATTGAGATTCAGATAAAGCGGAAACGATCGAAAAGATCCGTTTTGTCGCGTGGCTCACATTTTCACGTCGCACCATCACGAACATATGATCTAAATTTTTATAAGAGTTCAATTATGAGCGATAAACGCACTGCGGAAGAAGGACGGTTTGCCGGGCTGGCACTGGCGGAAGAGGAGCTGGTGGCGCGCGTGGCCTGGTGCTACTACCACGACGGGCTGACCCAGAACGACATCGGCGAACGGCTCGGGCTGCCGCGTCTGAAGATCTCCCGCCTGCTGGAGAAAGGCCGTCAGTCCGGGGTGATCCGCGTGCAGATCAACTCCCGCTACGAGGGCTGCCTGGCGCTGGAAACCGAGCTGCAACAACGATTTGGCCTGAAGCTGGTGCGCGTGATGCCCGCCCTGAATACGCCGCCGATGAACGTGCGGCTGGGCATTGGCGCGGCACAGTCGCTGATGGGCGTACTGCAACCCGGCCAGCTGTTAGCGGTGGGCTTCGGTGAAACCACCATGAGCAGTCTGCAACACTTAAGCGGCTTTATCAGCTCGCAGCAGATCCGCCTGGTGACGCTCTCTGGCGGCGTCGGGCCGTATATGACCGGTATCGGCCAGCTGGATGCGGCCTGTAGCGTCAGCATGATCCCCGCCCCGCTTCGCGTGTCATCCGCTGAAGTCGCCGGGATCTTAAAGCGCGAAACCAGCGTGCGGGACGTGATCCTCGCCGCCACCGCGGCTGACGTGGCGGTGGTCGGGATTGGCTCGGTAAACCAGCGCCGTGACGCGACGATACTGCGCTCCGGCTATATCAGCGAAGGTGAACAGCTGATGTACGCCCGTAAAGGCGCGGTGGGCGATATCCTTGGCTATTTCCTCAATGCCGAAGGGGAATGCGTCGAGGAGCTGGAGATCCACAAAGAATTACTGGGCGTCACGCTCGATGAACTGGCGCAGCTGCCCACCATCGTAGGCGTGGCCGGAGGGGAAGAGAAAGCCGATGCGATTTATGCCGCACTGAAAGGTCGCCGTATTAATGGCCTGGTGACGGAAGAGACGACAGCCCGCGCGGTGCTGGCTCTGGCCGGATAAGAGCAGCCCTGCGCCTGACACGAGGCAAGCTCATGAGTTACCTTTTAGCGTTAGATGCAGGGACAGGCAGCGTTCGCGCCGTGATTTTTGATTTACAGGGCAACCAGATTGCCGTTGGCCAGGCCGAGTGGAAGCACCTGAGCGTGGAGAACGTGCCGGGCTCGATGGAGTTCGACCTCGACACCAACTGGCGGCTGGCCTGCCGGTGTATTCATCAGGCGCTGGAGCGCGCACGCCTGAGCGCGGCGGATATTCAGTCCGTCGCCTGCTGCTCGATGCGCGAAGGGATTGTGCTGTACGACCGCAACGGCGAGGCTATCTGGGCCTGCGCCAACGTCGACGCCCGCGCCAGCCGCGAGGTGGCTGAACTCAAAGAGATCCACGACTACCGGTTTGAATCCGAAGTGTATGATGTTTCCGGCCAGACGCTTGCCCTCAGCGCCATGCCGCGCCTGCTGTGGCTGGCGCACCATCGTCCGGATATTTATCGTAAAGCCGCCACCATCACCATGATCAGCGACTGGCTGGCGGCGAAGCTCTCCGGTGAGCTGGCGGTCGATCCGTCCAATGCGGGCACCACCGGCATGCTGGATCTCTTCTCCCGCGACTGGCGTCCGGCGCTGCTCGACATGGCCGGGCTGCGCGCCGATATTCTCTCTCCGGTGAAAGAGACCGGCACCGTGCTGGGGGCGATTACCAGACAGGCCGCGCAGCAGAGCGGCCTGCGCGAAGGCACACCGGTGGTGATGGGCGGCGGCGACGTGCAGCTGGGCTGTCTGGGGCTGGGCGTGGTCCGCGCCGGACAAACGGCGGTTCTCGGCGGCACCTTCTGGCAGCAGGTGGTGAATCTGCCGCAGGTGCGCACCGACCCTGAGATGAACATCCGCGTAAACCCGCACGTCATCCCCGGCATGGCGCAGGCGGAGTCGATCAGCTTCTTTACCGGGCTAACCATGCGCTGGTTCCGCGACGCCTTCTGCGCCGAAGAGAAGCTGATTGCCGAACGAATGGGAATGGACACCTACTCCCTGCTCGAAGAGATGGCGAGCCGCGTCCCGGCGGGCTCCCACGGCGTGATGCCGATCTTCTCCGACGCGATGCATTTTAAGCAGTGGTATCACGCAGCGCCGTCGTTTATTAACCTCTCCATCGACCCGGAAAAGTGCAACAAAGCGACGCTGTTCCGCGCGCTGGAAGAGAACGCGGCCATCGTCTCGGCCTGCAACCTGGCGCAGATTTCGCGCTTCTCCGGCGTGACGTTTGAGAGCCTGGTGTTTGCGGGTGGCGGGGCCAAAGGCGCCCTGTGGAGCCAGATTTTAAGCGACGTTACTGGGCTGCCGGTGCGCGTGCCGGAAGTCAAAGAGGCAACGGCGCTGGGTTGCGCGATTGCGGCAGGTGCTGGCGCGGGGTTGTTTGCGGATATGGCTTCGACGGGCGAGCGGCTGGTGAAGTGGAGCCGCGAGTTCACGCCGAACCCGCAGCACCGCGAGCTGTACGACGGCATGATGCAGAAATGGCAGGCGGTGTATGCCGACCAGCTTGGGCTGGTGGACAGCGGGCTGACGACGTCGATGTGGCAGGCACCGGGGTTAGTGCGGGCATCCCCCTCACCCCGGCCCTCTCCCTAAGGGAGAGGGAGATTAAGTCCCCTCTCCCTGTGGGAGAGGGTTAGGGTGAGGGCATCAGGCCACACCAATATTTGAATCCCATCACATTCACTGCATTCCCCTTTTCCCTTTTACTCCCCGCTGGCTAAATTAGTAACTCATCCGACCACATAACAATAATTTTACACTGGAAGAGACTATGAGCCGCTACCCGTCGTTATTCGCCCCTCTCGATCTGGGGTTCACCACCCTCAAAAACCGCGTGCTGATGGGCTCGATGCACACCGGGCTGGAGGAGCGTCCGGACGGGGCTGAACGTCTGGCAGCCTTCTATGCCGAGCGCGCGCGCCACGGGGTGGCGCTGATTGTCACCGGCGGCATAGCCCCTGCCCCTTCCGGCGTGACGATGGAGGGCGGCGCAGTGTTGAACGATGCGTCACAGCTGCCGCATCACCGCATTGTGACCGACGCGGTCCACCGCGAGGGCGGCAAAATCGCCCTGCAAATTCTGCATACCGGACGCTACAGCTATCAGCCGAACCTGGTTGCCCCCTCGGCTATTCAGGCGCCGATTAACCGCTTTACTCCCCATGCCCTCAGCCACGACGAGATCCTGGCCCTGATAGACGATTTTGCCCGCTGCGCGGCGCTGGCGCGGGAAGCGGGCTACGACGGGGTGGAGGTGATGGGCTCGGAAGGCTACCTGATCAACGAATTCCTCGCCGCACGCACCAACCAGCGCGACGACGAATGGGGTGGCGACTATGCCCGCCGGATGCGTTTTGCCGTGGAGGTGGTGCGCGCGGTGCGTGAACGTGCGGGTACGGATTTTATTATCATCTTCCGCCTGTCGATGCTCGACCTGGTAGAGGGCGGCGGCACCTTCGACGAAACCGTGCAGCTGGCGCAGGCGATTGAAGCCGCTGGCGCCACCATCATCAACACCGGGATTGGCTGGCACGAAGCGCGCATTCCGACCATCGCTACGCCGGTGCCGCGCGCGGCGTTCAGCTGGGTAACGCGCAAGCTGAAAGGCAAAGTCTCCGTTCCACTGGTCACCACCAACCGCATTAACGATCCGCAGGTGGCGGAGGATGTGATCTCACGCGGCGATGCCGATATGGTATCGATGGCGCGCCCGTTCCTCGCGGATGCCGAACTGCTCTCCAAAGCGCAAAGCGGCCGTGCGGACGAGATTAATACCTGCATCGGCTGTAACCAGGCGTGTCTGGATCAGATCTTCGTCGGCAAGGTCACCTCCTGCCTCGTTAACCCCCGCGCCTGCCATGAAACCAAAATGCCGATCGTTCCGGCGGTCAATAAAAAACGCCTGGCCGTGGTGGGCGCAGGCCCGGCGGGACTGGCGTTCGCAGTCAATGCCGCCTCGCGCGGGCACAGCGTGACGCTGTTTGATGCGCTGGCGGAGATTGGCGGGCAGTTTACTGTCGCCAGACAGATCCCCGGCAAAGAGGAGTTCTATGAAACGCTGCGCTATTACCGCCGGATGATCGAGGTGACGGGCGTCGATCTGCGGCTTAAACAGTTTGTCAGCGCGGCGGATCTGATCGGTTTCGACGAGGTGATCCTCGCGAGTGGGATCGCCCCGCGCACGCCTGCGATCGAAGGCATCGATCATCCGAAGGCATTGAGCTATCTGGATGTATTAAGGGACAAAGCGCCGGTTGGCGAGAAGGTGGCGATCATCGGCTGCGGCGGGATCGGTTTTGATACCGCGATGTATTTAAGCCAGCCGGGCGAAGCCACCAGCCAGAACATCGCTGAGTTCTGCGTGGAATGGGGCATTGATACCAGCCTCAGTCAGTCCGGTGGTTTACGCCCGGAAGGTCCGCAGCTGCCGAAAAGCCCGCGTCAGATTGTGATGCTCCAGCGTAAAGCCAGCAAGCCGGGTGAAGGGCTGGGCAAAACCACGGGCTGGATCCACCGCGCCACCCTGCTCTCGCGCGGGGTGAAGATGATCCCGGGGGTGAGCTACCAGAAGATCGACGACGACGGGCTGCACGTGCTGATCGGCGGCGAACCGCAACTGCTGCGCGTGGATCATGTGATTTTGTGCGCCGGGCAGGAGCCGAAGCGGGATCTGGCGGATCCGCTGCGTGAGGCGGGGAAAACGGTGCATTTGATCGGCGGGTGCGATGTGGCGATGGAGCTGGATGCGCGGCGGGCAATTGCGCAGGGGACGAAGTTGGCTCTGGCGATCTAGGGCATTGCCGGGCGGCGCTTCGCTTGCCCGGCCTACGGGTTCGAGGCCATTGTAGGCCCGGTAAGCGAAGCGCCACCGGGCATCAGGCCGCACATACCCAATCTTACCGACGACGCCCCAGCTTCACCGATTTCAGCACCACGAATTTGTTATTGGTGGCAATGGTGACGCAGTTGCCGAAAATCTTCTTCAGCTTGTGGAAGTAGTCCAGGTGGCGGTTCGCCACGATATACAGCTCGCCGTTGATTTTCAGGCAGCGGCGCGCGTGGTGGAACATCTCCCACGCGACGTTATCCGTCAGGGCGTGCTTCTGGTGGAATGGCGGGTTACAGAATACCGCGTTGAAGCGGAAAGGCTCTACGCCCGACAGCGCGTTATTGATCATAAACTCGCAGCGATCCAGTGCCTCCGGCAGGTTGGTTTCCACGTTCAGACGGCTGGAGGCCACCGCCATCGGCGATTCGTCGCTGAACACCACGCTGGCCTCCGGGTTCTTCGCCAGCAGCGTCAGGCCAATCACGCCATTACCGCAGCCGAGATCAACGATTTCCCCTTCCAGGTTTTCCGGCAGATGTTCCATAAAGAAGCGTGCGCCGATATCCAGACCGGTACGGGAGAAAACGTTCGCGTGGTTGTGGATGGTCCAGTCGGTGCCTTCCAGCTTCCAGCTCAGCGTCTCCGGCGCGTCGGCCAGCGCCGGTGCGCTGAAGGTACAGTTGATCAGGCGCGCTTTTTTCCAGGCAAGCGTAGTGGTGGTTGGGCCGAGCACTTTCTCGAACAATTCCAGCGTCGAGGTGTGAATATCGCGCGCTTTGGCACCCGCGATAATACGCGTATCCGGCGTCACGACCTTACGCAGCGCGCGAAGCTGCTGCTCCAGCAGCGCCATGGTTTTGGGCACTTTAATCAGCACCACGCCCGGCGCCTGCGGGTAGTCCGCGGTGCTGTCGAGGAACTTCACGCTGGATTCTTCGATATCGTTGTGACGCAGGTTTTCACGCGTCGCCAGCTCGCTTAAGTAAGAATCGCCGATACTGTAAGGCGCATGTTCCGCCAGCGCGCAGGCCAGCGCGCCAAACGCGTCATTCAGGATCAGAACCGGGCCGCTGATTTCAGTCCCATCCAACTGTTGCAGCAGATATTCATCCGCCGCTTCCCACGCCTGAAGCGGGTTAACGTCGTCCGTTTCCGGGAAACGTTTAAGGTTGAGTGAACGGAAACCGTTGTCTAAGTGGCTCATCGGCCCTCCTGAATGGTAAAATTTGGCGTATCCCTGAAAAGGGTGCGTGAGTATACCCGTTTTCACACTATTTTGGGGTTTTGATGAACCAGCTGACTTATCTCCAGGGCTATCCGGAGCATTTACTTTCCCAGGTTCGTGACCTGATTGCCGCGGGAAAGCTCGGCGCGGTGCTGGAAAAACGCTACCCGGGCACGCATGATTTCGCGACTGACAAAGCCCTCTGGCAGTATACGCAGGATCTGAAAAACCAGTATCTTAAGAGCGCTCCGCCGATCAACAAGGTGATGTACGACAATAAGATCCACGTGCTGAAAAACGCGCTCGGCCTGCATACCGCCATCTCCCGCGTACAGGGCGGCAAGCTGAAGGCCAAAGCGGAGATCCGCGTCGCGACCGTCTTTCGCAATGCGCCGGAAGCCTTTCTGCGGATGATCGTGGTGCACGAGCTGGCGCACCTGAAAGAGAAAGAGCACGACAAAGCGTTCTACTCACTGTGCTGCCATATGGAGCCGCAGTACCACCAGCTGGAGTTTGATACCCGTTTGTGGCTGACGCATTTATCGTTAAAGAGTAATGCGCAGTAGCGCACGCGAAATGTCATGATGACGTGCTACAGTGGCTTTAGGTTCCCTGCTACGGAGTACGTAAACGTTTATGATACGTTTCGCAGTCATCGGTACGAACTGGATCACGCGCCAGTTCGTCGACGCCGCCCACGAAACCGGCAAATATAAGCTCACCGCAGTCTATTCCCGCAGCCTTGAGCAGGCGCAGAGTTTTGCGAATGACTACCTGGTTGAACATCTGTTCACCTCGCTCGATGAGATGGCGCAAAGCGACGCCATTGACGCGGTCTATATCGCCAGCCCGAATTCTCTGCACTTCCCGCAAACGAAGCTGTTCCTCAGCCACAAAAAGCATGTGATCTGCGAGAAGCCGCTCGCCTCGAATATTGAGGAAGTGGAAGCCGCCATTGCGCTTGCCCGCGAAAACCAGGTGGTACTGTTTGAAGCGTTCAAAACCGCCAGCCTGCCGAACTTCCTGCTGTTGCAGCAATCGCTGCCGAAAATTGGCAAAGTGCGTAAAGCCTTTATCAACTACTGCCAGTATTCCTCGCGCTACCAGCGCTACCTGGACGGCGAAAACCCGAACACCTTTAACCCGGCATTCTCGAATGGCTCGATTATGGATATCGGTTTTTACTGCCTGGCCTCTGCGGTCGCCCTGTGGGGTGAACCGCACGGCGTAACCGCCACTGCCAGCCTGCTGGAAAGCGGCGTGGATGCACACGGCGTTGTGGTGCTGGACTACGGTGATTTTAGCGTGACGTTGCAGCACTCGAAGGTCAGTGACTCCGTACTGCCAAGCGAAATTCAGGGCGAAGACGGCTCGCTGGTGATCGAAAAAATCTCCGAATGCCAGAAGCTAAGCATCGTTCCCCGCGGCGGCAAAGCGCAGGAGCTGACGCAGCCTCAGCATATTAACACTATGCTCTATGAGGCAGAGGTCTTCGCCCGTCTGGTAGAAGACAACGAAGTGAACCACCCGGGGCTGGCGATCAGCCGCACCACGGCGAAGCTGCAAACGGAGATCCGCCGACAGACTGGCGTGATCTTCCCCGCAGACGGCGTGAATGTGGAAGCCGTCGCGTAAAACTGTGTAATGAAATCGTGCAGACCATTGACGAAACCGATGGTCTGACATAATTTGTTACCTGCAAAGGGGAGTAACTTCTTCGTCGGTGGATCGTCATTACGATGCGTGCAAAACCGCATCCGGTCGCCGGGCAACCTTCGTGGTTGTAAGTGAGACCTTGCCGGAAGGCGAGGTCTATGCATAAAAAGCTAACGGCTATCGTCTTCTGACCATGGCCGTTTTTGTTTTTTATGTGTAAGGAAAATAGTATGCATTCTGTCGGCACTCCAATGCTGTGGGGCGGATTCGCGGTTGTCGTGCTCATCATGCTGGCAATCGACCTCTTTTTGCAGGGTCGTCGCGGCGAGCACGGCATGAGCGTCAAGCAAGCCGCCGTCTGGTCGCTGGTATGGGTTACCCTCTCACTCCTCTTCTGCGCCGCCTTCTGGTGGTATCTGGCCTCAACCGAAGGCCGCGCGGTGGCCGATCCTCAGGCACTCGCCTTCCTCACCGGCTATCTGATTGAAAAAGCGCTGGCGGTTGATAACGTCTTCGTCTGGCTGATGCTGTTCAGCTACTTCGCCGTGCCTGCGGCTCTGCAACGCCGCGTGCTGGTGTACGGTGTGCTGGGCGCTATTGTCCTGCGTACCATCATGATCTTCGCCGGTAGCTGGCTGATTACCCAGTTCGAATGGCTGCTGTATGTATTTGGCGCGTTCCTGCTGTTTACCGGGGTAAAAATGGCGCTGGCGAAAGAAGACGATACCGGTATCGGTGATAAGCCGCTGGTGAAGTGGATCCGGGGTCATCTGCGCATGACGGACAAGATCGAGAGCGAGCATTTCTTCGTGCGTAAGAACGGCCTGCTGTTCGCCACCCCGCTGTTGCTGGTGCTGATTCTGGTCGAACTGAGCGACGTGATTTTCGCGGTGGACAGTATCCCGGCTATCTTCGCGGTCACTACCGACCCGTTCATCGTGCTGACCTCAAACCTGTTCGCCATCCTCGGCCTGCGTGCGATGTACTTCCTGCTGGCGGGTGCGGCAGAGCGCTTCTCAATGCTGAAGTACGGTCTGTCGGTGATTCTGGTGTTTATCGGTATCAAGATGCTGATCGTCGATTTCTACCATATTCCGATCGCCATTTCGCTCGGCGTGGTGTTTGGCATTCTGCTGGTGACGCTGATTATCAATACCTGGGTTAACCGCCAGCACGATAAGAAGCAGCAGGCTTAGTGCAACGTTCGGTGCGGGCTGATGCCCTCACCCCAACCCTCTCCCACAGGGAGAGGGGGAAATGCAATGTAGGCCGGGTAAGCGCAGCGCCACCCGGCACTTTCGTTAACCAATAGTTAAAAAACATGACACAACACGTAAAATCCAGCATTTTACGCTTCCGCCTTTCGCTGCTTTCCCTGATACTCAACCAGGCAAACAAATACTTACATCCGGACACAAATGTGACTTAGAGCACATCCAGGATGGAACGCAATTTCACTCAGGAATAACGTATGAGCACACAATCACGCGGTCTGTTCGCGCGCCTGGCGCAGGGCAGTCTTGTAAAACAAATTCTGGTCGGGTTGGTACTGGGTATTCTGCTGGCGATGGTGTCAAAACCTGCCGCGGAAGCGACGGGGCTGCTCGGCACCCTTTTCGTTGGCGCACTGAAGGCCGTCGCCCCGGTACTGGTGCTGATGCTGGTGATGGCGTCGATTGCCAACCACCAGCACGGACAAAAAACCAACATTCGCCCTATTCTGTTCCTGTATCTGCTGGGAACCTTCTCTGCTGCCTTAACGGCCGTGGTGTTTAGCTTCCTGTTCCCGTCCACGCTGCACCTGACCAGCGCGGCCGGTGATATCACCCCGCCGTCCGGGATTGTGGAAGTGCTTCGCGGTCTGCTGATGAGCATGGTCTCTAACCCCGTCACCGCGCTGACGAACGCGAACTACATCGGCATCCTGGTCTGGGCGATCGGTCTGGGCTTCGCGCTGCGTCATGGTAACGAGACCACGAAAAACCTGGTGAACGATATGTCCAACGCTGTCACCTTTATGGTGAAGCTGGTGATTCGCTTTGCGCCAATCGGTATTTTCGGCCTGGTCTCCTCCACGCTGGCAACCACCGGTTTCGATGCACTGTGGGGCTACGCGCAGCTGCTGGTCGTCCTGGTCGGCTGTATGCTGCTGGTGGCGCTGGTGATCAACCCACTGCTGGTGTTCTGGCAGATCCGCCGCAACCCGTATCCGCTGGTGCTGACCTGCCTGCGTGAAAGCGGCGTGTATGCCTTCTTCACCCGCAGCTCGGCGGCAAACATTCCGGTCAACATGGCGCTGGCGGAGAAGCTGAATCTGGATCGCGATACCTATTCGGTGTCGATTCCTCTGGGTGCAACCGTGAACATGGCAGGTGCGGCGATCACCATCACCGTGCTGACGCTGGCGGCGGTGCATACGCTGGGCATTCCGGTGGATCTGCCGACCGCGCTGCTGCTGAGCGTCGTTGCATCACTGTGTGCCTGTGGCGCCTCCGGTGTGGCGGGCGGCTCGCTGCTGCTGATCCCGCTGGCCTGTAACATGTTCGGTATTCCGAACGAGATTGCCATGCAGGTTGTCGCGGTCGGCTTCATTATCGGCGTATTGCAGGATTCCTGCGAAACCGCGCTGAACTCCTCTACCGACGTGCTGTTTACCGCAGCGGCCTGTCAGGCGGAAGATGCACGTTTAGCGAAGAACGCCCTGCGCAGTTAAAAAGACAAGCCCGGTGGCGGCTACGCCTTACCGGGCCTACAGGATTTAGTAGGTCGGGTAAGCGCTAGCGCCACCCGACAAAGCACTTATAGCGTCACACCACTCTTAAAGATCGCCAGCTCGCGGAAGTCGTTCTTCTCGTTGCAGGTCTGCCTGCCGCTGGCAAATTCCACAATCGTGTCCACGAATTCGCTCAGCAGCTGCGGCATCGCTTTGCCGTGGATCAGCTGGCCGGCATCAAAGTCGATCCAGTGTTTTTTCTTCGCCGCCAGCTCGCTGTTAGTGGCGATTTTCACCGTTGGCACAAATCCGCCGTACGGCGTGCCGCGCCCGGTACTGAACAGCACCATGTGACAGCCCGCTCCCGCCAGCGCACTGGTGGCGACCGCATCGTTGCCCGGTGCGCTCAGCAGGTTCAGACCGTGCGTTTTCAGCCGTTCACCGTAGCGCAGCACGTCCACTACCTGGCTGGCGCCCGCTTTCTGGGTGCAGCCCAGGGATTTCTCTTCCAGCGTGGTGATCCCGCCCGCCTTGTTACCCGGCGACGGGTTCTCATAAATCGGCTGGTTATGGGCGATGAAGTACTGTTTGAAATCGTTGACCATGGTGACGGTCTTCTCAAAGGTCTCTTCGTCGCGGCAGTGGCTCATCAGAATGCGCTCTGCGCCGAACATCTCCGGCACTTCGGTCAGCACTGTCGTGCCACCGTTGGCAATCACGTAATCTGAGAAGCGGCCCAGCATCGGGTTAGCGGTAATGCCGGAAAGCCCGTCAGATCCGCCGCACTCCAGGCCAAACTTCAGTTCACTCAGCTTGCCCGGCTCGCGCTTGTCGTGACGCATCACCTCATACAGCTGGTGCAGCTGTTCAACGCCCGCTTCCACTTCGTCGTCCTGGTGCTGACACACCATAAAGTGCACGCGCTCAGGATCGAACTCGCCCAGCGTGTCGCGGAAGGCGTCGACCTGATTGTTTTCACAGCCGAGGCCAATCACCAGCACCGCCCCCGCGTTCGGGTGACGCACCATATTTTGCAGCATGGTGCGGGTATTGATGTGGTCGTCGCCCAGCTGGGAACAACCGTAGGTATGGCTGAACAGATGCACGCCGTCGGTGCCTTCAGCATTGTTGGTCTCTTTCAGGAAACGCGTCTGAATTTGACGCGCGATCCCGTTCACGCAGCCGACGGTCGGGAGGATCCACAGTTCATTGCGGATCCCCACCTCCCCGCTGGCGCGGCGGTAGATCTGCACCTCACGATCGGCCGCCTGTCCTTCTTCTGCCTGGAAGTCAGGTTGATAGCTGTACTCGTCCAGATCGCTGAGATTGGTGCGGGTATTGTGGGAATGAATGTATTCACCCGGCGCAATATCCGCCAGCGCATGACCGATGGGCAAACCGTACTTCACCACGTTCTCCCCTTTCGCGATGGGGATCAGGGCAAACTTATGTCCACGTCCAATGGCCTGGCGTAACGTCACCGACTGGTTGTCGAAGGTCACTTCCGTCCCTTCGGCTAAATCGGCCAGCGCGACGGCAACGTTATCCAGCGAATGGATTTTGATGTATTGCATATCAACCTCAAACGGCCTTAGTTCAGTTCAATGGCGAAGTAGTCACGCGCATTGTTAAAGCAGATGTTTCTCACCATTTCGCCCAGCAGCTGGATATCCGCTGGCGCTTCGCCCGCGTGCACCCAGCGGCCAATCATCTGGCACAGAATGCGGCGGAAATATTCATGGCGGGTATAGGAGAGGAAACTGCGGCTGTCGGTCAGCATGCCAACGAAGCGGCTCAGCAGGCCGAGCTGCGCCAGCTGCGTCATCTGACGCTCCATGCCGTCTTTCTGATCGTTAAACCACCAGCCGGAACCGAACTGCATCTTGCCCGGCATCCCTTCGCCCTGGAAGTTGCCGATCATAGTGCCCAGCACTTCGTTATCGCGCGGGTTCAGGCAGTACAGAATGGTTTTTGGCAGCAGGTTTTGCTCGTTCTGTTTGCTCAGCAGTTTTGACAGCTCTTCCGCCATCGGACGGTCGTTGATGGAGTCAAAGCCTACGTCCGCGCCCAGCAGTTTGAACTGACGCTGGTTGTTATTACGCAGCGCGCCGATGTGATACTGCTGAACCCAGCCGCGACGGGCATATTCCGCACCGAGGAACACCAGCACCGCGGTTTTAAACTGCGCCACTTCGTGCTCGCTCAGGGCTTCGCCGGAGAGACGACGCGCCAGAATACTGTCCAGCTCAGCTTCACTGGATTCCGCGAACAGCACTACGTCCAGCGCGTGGTCAGACACTTTACAGCCGTGTGCGGCAAAGTGATCCAGACGTTTGGTCAGCGCGGTTTGCAGATCGCCAAAGCGACGAATGTCGGTATCCGAAACTTCCGCCAGCTTCGCCATGTAGTCGTTAAAGGTCGGCAGCTCGATGTTGAAGGCTTTATCCGGGCGCCAGCTTGGCAGCACTTTGATGTCAAACGTGCTGTCCTTCGCGACAACCGCGTGATGTTCCAGAGAGTCGACCGGATCGTCGGTGGTGCCCACCATCTTCACGTTCATCTGCTGCATGATGCCGCGCGCCGAGAAGCTATCCTGCGCCAGCAGTTCATTGCACTGATCCCAGATTTCATCCGCCGTGGCGGGAGAGAGCAGCTTGCCGGTGATACCAAACGGACGACGCAGTTCGAGGTGCGTCCAGTGGTATAACGGGTTACCGATGGTGTGAGGAACGGTAGCGGCCCAGGCGTCAAACTTCTCGCGATCGGTCGCGTCGCCGGTACACAGGCGCTCGGCCACGCCGTTGGTGCGCATTGCGCGCCACTTATAGTGGTCACCCTTCAGCCAGATATCATACAGGTTTTTGAAACGGTAATTTTCGGCAACCTGCTGCGGCGGTAAATGGCAGTGGTAGTCGAAAATCGGCTGGTCTTTTGCGTAGTCGTGGTACAGGCGGCGAGCAAATTCGGTATCTAGCAGAAAATCGTCGGTCATAAACGGTGTCATTATCGTCTTCCTCATTACGGGAGCGTCAGAAAGCTTATGTTCAGATGCTGCAAAGTTATCACACCAATTTCCAGAGTCCGACGTTTTTTTCGTGAGTTAGATCAATAAACGTCGACAAATAAATTACCCTCAAAGGGGTAAACCCTCTCGCAGACCGCGCCAGTTCTGGCTTTGCGCGCACCGCATAATGTCCCTACAAAGATTCACACTTTTGTGATGTCACTCACCTTTTAAAGTTGTATGACAAGTTATCTTTTCGCCGTCGCAAACTATAAGCCGACGGAATGCATTACCGGTGTTTGAGACATCGGATTTAACGGTACGGAAGCCGACTTAGCACGATTACTTATGGCAAGGTTCGGGCCGTTCCGGGACAGGTTCCCGGTTACGCCCCTCCCGTTACAGAACAACTCCCGGCAACGGTTGAGTTGTTGCCGTGTCCCGACACGGAAATAACATAACGATGAGGTTTTACATGCGTAAAATTAAAGGGTTACGTTGGTACATGATCGCACTGGTGACGCTCGGCACCGTGCTGGGCTACCTGACACGTAACACCGTGGCAGCAGCGGCGCCAACGTTGATGGAAGAGTTACATATCTCCACGCAGCAATACTCTTACATCATTGCGGCTTACTCTGCCGCTTACACCGTAATGCAGCCTGTTGCAGGTTATGTTCTTGATATTCTGGGTACAAAAATTGGTTATGCCTTCTTCGCTGTAGCCTGGGCCGTCTTCTGTGGGGCGACCGCGCTGGCCGGCAGCTGGGGCGGACTGGCGCTGGCGCGTGGTGCGGTAGGTGCTGCCGAAGCAGCGATGATCCCCGCGGGTCTGAAAGCCAGCTCTGAATGGTTCCCGGCAAAAGAGCGTTCAATCGCTGTCGGTTACTTCAACGTGGGCTCCTCCATCGGGGCGATGATTGCTCCGCCACTGGTGGTGTGGGCGATTGTGATGCACAGCTGGCAGATGGCGTTCATCATCTCCGGTGTGCTGAGCTTTGCCTGGGCCATGGCGTGGCTGATCTTCTATAAACACCCGCGCGATCAGAAAAAGCTGTCTGACGAAGAACGTGACTACATTATTAATGGTCAGGAATCCCAGCATCAGACCGACAACGGCAAAAAGATGTCCGTCTGGCAGATCCTGGGCACCCGTCAGTTCTGGGGTATCGCCCTGCCACGCTTCCTGGCAGAACCGGCCTGGGGTACGTTTAACGCCTGGATCCCGCTGTTCATGTTTAAAGTTTACGGCTTTAACCTGAAAGAGATCGCGATGTTCGCCTGGATGCCAATGCTGTTTGCAGACCTGGGCTGTATCGTCGGCGGCTACCTGCCACCGCTGTTCCAGCGCTGGTTTGGCGTGAACCTGATTGTGTCCCGTAAGATGGTGGTCACCATGGGCGCCCTGCTGATGATCGGCCCGGGCATGATCGGCCTGTTCACCAGCCCTTACGTGGCTATCGCCCTGCTGTGTATCGGGGGCTTTGCTCACCAGTCTCTTTCCGGTGCGCTTATTACGCTCTCGTCCGACGTGTTTGGTCGTAACGAAGTCGCTACCGCCAACGGCCTGACCGGGATGGCCGCCTGGACCGCAAGTACCCTGTTTGCGCTGGTGGTCGGCGCGCTGGCAGATACGATTGGTTTCAGCCCGCTGTTCGCGGTACTGGCTATCTTCGACCTGATGGGTGCGGTGGTTATCTGGACGGTGCTGAAGAGCAAATCCGCCGATGAACTGGCGAAAGAGTCCCTTGGGGGACCGGCGACGCAGAGTTAGCGTTGTTGTGCCGGGTGGCGGCTACGCCTTACCCGGCCTACAAAACCCAATAAAATCGTAGGCCGGGTAAGCGCAGCGCCACCCGGCAAAATCTTCTCAAAAGCCGCCTACGGGCGGCTTTTTTCATGGTGAAATCTGGAGAGTGGCACGCAAAAGTGGTATAACAAATCATTCGCCGTACCCTGCCTGGAGCGCATATGGAAATCACCGAATCACGTCGTTTATATCAACAACTTGCCGCCGAGCTGAAAGATCGCATCGAGCAAGGGGTCTATCTTGTCGGTGATAAACTTCCCGCTGAGCGTTTCATTGCGGATGAAAAAAGCGTCAGCCGTACGGTGGTCCGCGAAGCCATCATCATGCTGGAAGTGGAAGGGTATGTTGAGGTACGCAAAGGTTCCGGCATTCATGTGATTTCCAGCCAGGCGAAACACTCCCCCACCCCGGACGAAAGTCTGGAGTTTGCCAGCTACGGTCCGTTTGAGCTTCTCCAGGCTCGCCAGCTGATTGAAAGCAACATTGCGGAATTTGCTGCGACGCAGGTGACCAAACAGGACATCATGAAGCTGATGGAAATCCAGGATCATGCGCGTAAAGAAAAATGTTTCCGCGATTCCGAATGGGACCTGCAATTCCACGTCCAGGTCGCCCTTGCGACTCAGAATACGGCGCTGGCGGCAATCGTTGAAAAAATGTGGACTCAGCGCGTTCACAACCCGTACTGGAAGAAATTACACGATCACATTGATTCCCGCACGGTAGACAACTGGTGTGACGACCACGACCAGATTCTTAAGGCTCTGATTCGTAAAGATCCGCATGCGGCGAAACTGGCAATGTGGCAGCACCTGGAGAACACCAAACAGATGCTGTTTAATGAAACAAGTGATGACTTTGAATTTAACGCTGACCGCTATCTTTTTGCCGATAATCCGGTCGTTCACCTCGATACCGCGACCAATCTCGCAAAATAACGCCCCGAACTGCTGGCAGGCGCACCGCCGCGCCTTCCGGCCAGACAGGGTAAGAAAACCTCTATAGTGTCAGCCTTTGTAAAATTTCTCGCTCCCCTCCGTGGCTTACGCCAAAATCGTGTTTCCCCTCAAATTCTGTGACGCAGAACGTCGGGCTTTGTTACAATTGGATTCACTTCGTTATTTTGTAAGTTAGTGCTTGCTAACCAGCCAATTAACAGGGAACAGTGTTGGCCACACATCAATGTGTCCGCGAGCGACCATAATGAAATCATAACAATGTCGCCGTGCTGTTTTCCCGAATGACAGGCGTGACGTTAACCGATTTCCAGGAACACTGAATGGAACTTTTGACCCAACTACTGAACGCCCTCTGGGCTCAGGATTTCGAAACGCTGGCCAACCCGTCCATGATTGGCATGCTCTACTTTGTGTTATTTATGATCCTGTTCCTTGAGAACGGTCTGCTGCCTGCTGCCTTTTTACCCGGCGACAGCCTGCTGGTGCTGGTCGGGGTGCTCTGTGCAAAAGGGGCGATGGCTTTCCCGCAAACGGTCCTGCTTTTGACCATTGCCGCCAGCCTGGGCTGCTGGGTGAGTTACATTCAGGGGCGATGGCTGGGTAACACGCGAATCGTTCAGAACTGGCTTTCGCACCTTCCGGCCCATTACCACCAGCGAGCGCACCACCTTTTCCATAAGCATGGGCTTTCCGCCTTACTGATCGGCCGCTTTATCGCATTCGTACGCACCCTGCTGCCCACCATTGCGGGCCTGTCCGGCCTGAGCAGCACGCGCTTCCAGTTCTTTAACTGGATGAGCGGCTTGCTGTGGGTTCTGATCCTGACCACGCTCGGCTACGCGCTGGGCAAAACGCCGGTCTTTATGAAATATGAAGACCAGCTGATGTCTTGCCTGATGCTGCTGCCCGTCGTTCTGCTGGTGTTTGGCCTGGTCGGGTCCCTGGTCGTACTGTGGAAGAAGAAATACGGAGCCAGGGGTTAACGATGGTTATCTCCCCGCTCGCGCTGCGCCGCTTCTCTTACGCTATCGTCGCGCTGATGATGTTCAGCGCTCTTATCCTGCTGTGGTCTGCGCTACAGCATCAGGAGTCGACGCTGGCTATCCGTCCTGTGAGCCAGGGAACCAGCGTGCCGGATGGTTTTTCCATCTGGCATCATCTGGACGCAAACGGGATCCGCTTTAAGAGCATCACGCCGCAAGACGATGTGCTGCTGATAAAATTTGACTCCAGTGCGCAAAGCGCCGCGGCGAAAGCCGTGCTGGACCGCACGCTGCCGCAGGGTTACATCATTGCGCAACAGGATGATGACAGCCACGTAGCCTCCTGGATGTCACGGTTACGCGACACGTCGCATCGATTTGGTTAACGACTAAGATTCCGAATATTTTCACCTACTTTGGTGAAACTCCCGTTTACTTACTATGCTTAAGTACGCGGAGCACCCCTCAGATGTTCTCCGCATAGTTCTGGAACACGGTTTACGCCGTAACACAATGGAAGGTTTCTATAATGAAATACCGCATCACTCTGGCTCTGGCCCTTTTTTCTTTAAGCACAGCTTCCTTCGCTATGTCTCTTTGTCAGGAGAAAGAACAGGATATCCAACGCGAAATCAGTTATGCCGAAAAGCATAACAATCAGCACCGGATCGACGGGCTGAAAAAAGCGTTGAGCGAAGTGAAAGACAACTGTACGGACAGCAAGCTGCGTGCCGATCATCAGGAAAAAATCGCTGAACAGAAGGACGAGATAGCCGAGCGCCGTCAAGACCTACAGGAAGCGAAAGAGAAAGGTGATGCGGAAAAAATTGCCAAGCGCGAGAGGAAGTTGCAAGAGGCGCAGGACGAACTGAAAGCGCTGGAAGCTCGCGATTATTGAGTTAACGGAAATCTCAACAGGAGAGAATCATGTCAAAAGATACAACTTCAGAAAATCTGCGCGCTGAACTGAAATCCCTGGCGGACACCCTGGAAGAGGTGCTGAACTCTTCTGCGGATAAATCGAAAGAAGAAGTAAGTAAACTGCGCAGCAAAGCGGAGCAGGCACTGAAAGAGAGCCGTTACCGTCTGGGCGAAACCGGTGATGCGCTGGCGAAACAAACCCGCGAAGCGGCAGCGCGCGCAGACGAATATGTACGTGATAATCCATGGACGGGTGTAGGTATTGGCGCCGCAGTGGGTGTGGTGCTGGGTGTCCTGCTGACGCGTCGTTGATTATGGAAGATCCACGTCACGCACAAGGGCCTGCTAAAAACGTCCTCGGCATCGGCCAGCGTATTCTTACGACGCTGGTCGGGATTGCCGAAACGCGCGTCCGGCTTGCGGTAGTGGAGCTGGAAGAGGAGAAAGCCAACCTCTTCCAGATGCTGCTCATGCTTGGGCTTACGATGCTCTTTGCCGCGTTTGGTCTGATGAGCCTGATGGTGTTAATCATCTGGGCTATCGATCCACAGTATCGTCTGAACGCGATGATTGCGACTACCGTGGTTCTGCTGGTGGCGGCGCTGATAGGCGGTATCTGGACCCTGCATAAAGCGCGCACGTCGACCTTCCTGCGCCATACGCGCCAGGAGCTGGCCAACGACCGCGCCCTGCTGGAGGATGATAAGTCGTGAGCGACAAAGCCGAACGTCAAAAGCGGAAAGCGTATCTGTTGAGCCAAATCCAGCAGCAGCGGCTGGATTTGTCTGCCAGCCGTCGAGACTGGGTTGAAGCCACGCATCGGTTTGACCGCGGCTGGAACACGGTCCTGAGCCTGCGCTCATGGGCGCTGGTCGGCAGCAGCGTGATGGCGATCTGGTCGGTTCGGCATCCTAACATGCTGATCCGCTGGGCACGCCGCGGCTTTGGCGCCTGGAGCGCCTGGCGGCTGGTGAAAACCACGCTGCGACAACAGCAGTTGCGCTAGCCTTCTTGCCGGGTGACGCTGCGCTTACCCGGCCTACGATTGCGTGTAGGCCGGGTAAGGCGTAGCCGCTACCCGGCAAAACCCCCTCCCTTACTCAATATCTTTGAAGAAGATTAACAGTTTTCCTTGCTAACATTTGCCATCCGCCCCGTTTACACTCCTCTCCATCGACAGCAAAGACGCGGTATCTACCCGAATTTGCAAGCAAATAACGTTTAGCCGCTGATGTGGTTTCCTGGAGAGTAAAATGAAAAAATTAGAAGATGTTGGTGTACTGGTAGCGCGTATTCTGATGCCTGTTCTGTTCATCACCGCAGGCTGGGGCAAAATTACCGGCTATGCGGGCACTCAGCAGTATATGGAAGCGATGGGCGTGCCGGGGTTCCTGCTGCCACTGACCATTCTGCTTGAGTTCGGCGGCGGCCTGGCAGTGCTGTTCGGTTTCCTGACCCGCACTACGGCGCTGTTCACCGCAGGCTTTACCCTGCTGACCGCGTTCATCTTCCACAGCAACTTTGCGGAAGGCGTGAACTCCCTGATGTTCATGAAAAACCTGACCATCGCGGGCGGCTTCCTGCTGCTGGCTATCACGGGTCCGGGCGCCTACAGCATCGACCGTCTTCTGAATAAGAAGTGGTAAGCAGGCTATACTGATTACATTCAAAGCGAGGAGACATCTCCTCGCTTTTGCTATCTGACGGAGGAGTAAAAAATGGGACAACTCGTAGACGGCGTCTGGCAGGATGTCTGGTATGACACCAAATCCACCGGTGGACGCTTTAAGCGCTCTGTTTCGGCCTTCCGTAACTGGCTGACCGCCGACGGCGCACCCGGCCCGAGTGGCGAAGGGGGCTTTGCGGCGGAAAAAGATCGTTATCATCTGTATGTTTCTCTCGCCTGTCCGTGGGCGCACCGCACGCTGATTGTGCGCAAACTTAAAGGTCTCGAATCGTTAATTCCGGTTTCGGTGGTCAACCCGCTGATGCTGGAAAACGGCTGGACGTTCGACAGTGGCTTCCCGGCCGCGACGGGTGATGAGCTTTATCATCACGATTTCCTGTATCAGCTCTATCTGCGCGCCGATCCGCACTACACCGGACGCGTAACGGTGCCTGTGCTGTGGGACAAGAAAAACCAGACGATCGTCAGCAATGAATCCGCTGAAATCATTCGCATGTTCAATACCGCGTTTGACGCTCACGGTGCACGCGCCGGGGATTACTACCCGGTTGAGCTGCGCGAGAAAATTGACGAGCTGAACGGCTGGATCTACGACAACGTCAACAACGGCGTCTACAAAGCGGGCTTTGCCACCAGTCAGGAAGCGTACGACGAAGCGGTCGGCAACGTGTTTGGATCCCTGGAGCGCCTGGAGCAGATCCTCGGCCAGCATCGTTATTTAGCGGGCGATCGCCTCACCGAAGCAGACATCCGCCTGTGGACGACGCTGATCCGCTTTGATCCGGTATATGTCACCCACTTCAAGTGCGACAAGCATCGCATCAGTGATTACCTGAACCTGCACGGTTTCCTGCGCGACATCTATCAGATGCCGGGGATTGCGGAGACGGTCAATTTTGACCATATTCGCACCCACTATTTCCGCAGTCATAAGACCATCAACCCAACGGGCATTATCTCCATTGGCCCGTGGCAGGACCTGGATGAACCGCACGGGCGCGACGTGCGTTTCGGATAATTATTTAGGGAATCAATTGATTCCCTTTTTTAATTCACAGCATACATCTATCCTTACCTCGATCGCTTAGAAAACAAGTGATTGACTGATTAAGAGGCAAGGAAAAATGGACTGGTATTTAAAAGTACTGCGCAACTACGTTGGATTTGGTGGCCGTGCCCGCCGTAAAGAGTACTGGATGTTCGTTCTGGTGAACTTCGTCCTGATTATGGTGCTGGGCATTGTGGACAAGATCCTCGGCTGGGAACGCGAGGGGGGTGAAGGCATTCTCACCACCATTTATGGTGTGTTAGTTCTGCTGCCATCATGGGCCGTACTGTTTCGTCGTCTTCACGACACCGATCGTTCGGCGTGGTGGCTGCTGTTGCTGTTGATCCCGCTTATCGGCTGGATCGTGATTTTGATTTTCAACTGTCAGAGCGGAACGCCGGGCGAAAACCGCTTTGGTCCGGATCCTAAGGCAAGCGCGTAAATTCTGCCCGGTGGCGCATACGCTTACCGGGCCTACGCTTATTTGTTGTGGTGGGCAAAGAGCTTGGGAATTTCACGCAAACACCACGATTTGGCTTCGCCCATGCTGTCGCGACGCCACGCCATAATGATATCCACTTCGCTGGTGTATTCCGGGCTGACGACGCGCAGCCGCCCTTCTGCAATGTCCTTTTCGACAAACGGATACGGCATAGTCGCCACGCCCAGCCCCGCCAGGAGTGCCTGTCGCTTATCTTCCAGCGACGTTACCGTCAGTCGCGGCTGTTTATCCAGCAACTGTACCGTTAACACCGGGCGCTCTCGGGCGGTATCCGCGACCGCCACGCCGCGGTATTTCACGCGCGTGACCTCAGAGAGCGGCTCCGGCTCCTGATGGATCGGGTGATCCGGGGCGGCGACGTAGACGTTCATCACGCTGTACAGTTTGCGCGAATTGATTTCTGACGATGAGCGGAAATGCATGTCCGGCGCAATCACGATATCCGCCCTGCCCGTCTCAAGACGCTCCCACGCCCCGGCCAGCACCTCAGTGATGATCGACAGCTGGGTATTGGCTTTCGCGGCCAGTCTGTCCACCAGCGGGAACAGCGCCTCGGTGGGCACCAGCGCTTCGGTCACCAGCGTCAGATGGGTTTCCCAGGCGCGGGCCAGCGCTTCGGCATCCGTCGTCAGCTTATCCGCCGCTTCCAGCAATACGCGGCCGCGCTCCAGCAGCATCCGCCCAACGTTGGTGAATTTTGTTCGATGACCGGAACGGTCAAAGAGCACAACATCCAGCTCCTCTTCCAGCTTTTGCATGGTATAGCTCAGGGCAGACGGAACGCGCCCCAGTTCATCTGCCGCCGCGGCAAAACTGCCGCGCCTGTCAATCGCGTCCATGACGCGAAGCGCCTCAAGCGTCAATGCTCTCTCTTTAGCCATCTCGTTCTCATTCAGGAAATTTGAACATACCAGGCAGAATATCTGGCTAACAATGCAGCGTCCATACCTTTACCATTGATTTAGTGTAAAGAGAGGTCAAGTTTATGATTACGACAAGAACAGCGAAACAGTGCGGACAAGCCGATTTCGGTTGGTTGCAGGCCCGCTACACCTTTTCCTTTGGACACTACTTTGACCCTAAACTCCTCGGTTACGCTTCACTGCGCGTATTGAATCAGGAAGTGCTCGCCCCGGGCGCGTCCTTCCAGCCGCGCACGTACCCTAAAGTCGATATCCTGAACCTGATCCTGGAAGGCGAGGCAGAATACCGCGATAGCGAGGGCAATCATGTCCAGGCAAAGGCTGGCGAGGCGCTGTTAATTTCCACGCAGCCAGGTATTAGCTACAGCGAGCATAACCTCAGCAAAGATAAAACGCTGACCCGCATGCAGTTGTGGCTGGATGCCTGTCCGGAGCGGGAAAATCCGCTGGTGCAAAAAATCGATCTGAAGGGCGGTAAACAGCAGCTGATTGCCTCGCCAGACGGCAGCAAAGGCAGCTTGCAGTTGCGCCAGCAGGTGTGGCTGCACCATATCGAACTGAAAAAAGGTGAACAGGCGAGCTTCCAGCTTCATGGCCCGCGTGCCTATTTGCAGTCCATTCACGGAACGGTGCATGCGGTCACGCATACGGAAGAGAAAGAAGCGCTCACCTGCGGTGACGGGGCGTTTATTCGTGACGAAGCGAATATCACTCTGGTTGCCGATACGCCGCTGCGCGCGCTGCTGATTGATTTGCCGGTTTAAGATCAACACGCCCCCTCGCTCGATCGGTTCCCTCTCCCTATGGGAGAGGGTTAGAGTCAGGGGTAACGGGTTGGATTAAATCACAACACCTTACTCGCCATAATTTCAATGATCTGCCGGTCCGTCGCCTGCATTGCGCGGCACGCCAGGGCGCACAGGTTAGAGATAGACTGTTCCACGTCGTGCGCCACAATCCCCTCGTTACCCGTCACGGCAGTATCATCCAGCGCCATCATCACGGCTTTCCAGGCGCTGGTGACGCTGGTCGAGACCTTCATTGCGCAGCTGTTAGAGGCCCCATCGCAGATCATCCCGCTCACGTCGCCGATCATACTGCCGATCGCCATGGCAATGGTCTGGTAAGATCCGCCCATCAGCCACGCCATCCCCGCCGCTGCCCCCATTCCGGCCGTTGTCGCCGCGCATAACGCGGACAAGCGCGGAAGCTGGTAATGGATATAGATAGCCGACAGATGCGAGAGCATCAGCGCCCGCGCCAGCCGTTCGTCATCGGCCTGAACGTGCTCAGCCACCACCACTACCGGCATGGTGGCGGTGATGCCCTGATTCCCGGAACCCGAGTTGCTCATCGCCGGCAGCGTCGCGCCTCCCATGCGGGCATCCGAGGCTGCGCTGGTGCGGATAATAATGTCTGAACCCAGATCCTGCGCCATCCAGCCGCGTGCGCGCTGTTTATTGAGCGTCGCGCCAATATGCAGCCCCCAGTTGCCACGCAAACCTTCGCGGGAGAGCGCATCGTTCAGCCGCCCCGCATCGAGGATAAAGCGGATCGCGTCAAACGGCACCTGCTCTACAAACTCAAGGATCTGCGACAGCGTGGTGGTCGAGAGTACCGCCAGCGGATCGTCGTTGTTCTGGCTCTGACGATCGTCAAGCCTGAAGCGCGTTTCGCCCTGACAAACTACCTCCACCACGCGAGTGTGCCCGCCAGCGATGGTCACCATCGCCGAGGATTCACCGACGTAAACGCAGGCGCGTGAATAGAGGATCTCCTCGCACGGCTCCTGCAATTTCACCTGCACCAGACCTGCGTTCAGCAGTGCTTTGGCGCGCGTTAGCGCCTCGGCCGACGCGTCTTTCAACACCTCCAGCCCGGCGTGTGCATTACCGCCTGTCGCCCCCAGCGCGGCCGCGATGGGTAAACCGACCATACCGGTGCCGGGCACCGTTACGCCAAGCCCGTTTTTCATCAGGTTCGGCGATACCCACGCCTCGATACGCGTCACCTCACCGTCAAGCTGTCCGGCAGCCATCGCGCACGCCAGCGCCAGCGAGACGGGTTCGGTACAGCCCAGCGCAGGCTTTACCTCTTCCTGCACAGCGCGAATAAAATGGTTCCATAAAGGATTAATTTGCTCAGACATCGTTACGACCTTATTTAACCTCATGAGAAGGCGAGGAAGGGAGAAACACAAAGCAGCAGCCCGGTAATCACAATAATCACCAGCGATACGCCTTTATATTTATGAAGTGCGGGCACTTTGTAGACCAGCCACGCCGGAATTAAGCAACCCACCATCCCGAAAATAGGGCTACAGATGGAGGTGAAGCTCAGCACCGGCGCGTTTAACACAATCGCGCTCCAGGCCAGCAGGATAGCGAACAGCATAATCCCGCGCTGGACGGTGCTTTCATTGATTTTCTCCGCCGGCATTTTGCGGCGCAGGATGTTCATCACGATGCCCTGCGTCGCCTCACGAAAGCCGAGATAGACGCCAAAGAACGCGGTCATCACGGCAAAAATATTGAGGATCACGCTGACGATTTTGACCCAGCCCGCACCGTCACCGCTGATGAACTGTGCTGCGATTGCCAGGGCGGAAATATTCTGCTCGTAGGCTTTTACCGCCTCGTCGTGCCCCATCGCCAGCGTAAAGGAGACCGCGTAGAAAAAGACCGTCACAAACAGCACGCCAAAGGCGATATTCATTGCCCGCAGCGCCTTATGACGCGCCACCTCTACGGATTTTTCCCGTGAACGATAGGAAATCACCATCGGGCTTAATGTCTGAATAAACAGAATGGAGGTTAAGGTGAAAGGCAGCGTAATAATGGCATTTTTAATCAGCAGGCCCATCGGCGGCAGCATACCGACGTTGGCTAAATGCCAGAGGCCAATCATCGAAAGCCCCAGCGCCGCCACCACAAATAATTTGGTCAGCACCATCAGGCTGGAGACTTTAAACAGCAGTTTTTCACCGCGCGACGAAATGGCGACCAGAATGCAGATCAGGAATAAGCCGTAGAACGGATTTTCCGACAGCAAACCGTCGGTTACGCCGAAGGTGTGTAGGTAGGATGCGCTGTCGTTGGTGATAGCCGTGGAATAGACAAACATCCAGATCACCAGCATCACAAAATAAAGCGCACCCAATAAGATGCCCCAGTTTTTACCTAAATAACCGCTAATGACGCTCGGGTAATCTTTGCATTCCGGTGATTCCGCCAGCGTATTAATAAACAGGCGCTGGAACAGGTACATAGCCGGATAACCAATTATCGACGAGAGTAAAAACACCCACAGCCCCATTAACCCGACCTGCACCGGAAGAAAAACGATGCCCGCGCCGATAGCCATCCCGATACTCATGATGACCCAGCCCGTATCGGTGCTGTCGAATTTGATCGCCTCTCGCCATTCGCTTTCGCTCATTCCCGCCCGCCTTGCCGCAGGGGAATCACTCACAATCACACTGCTGTTTGTTGCCATATTCATTGGGCACTCGCTTATTTTGTAGGGTAACTGGTTGTTTTTATAAGGTTCCGATCGCCAGCGATTGCGAGTCAGAGGGTGCAGGTGTGAGTTATTGATATGGGAAGATCATATCCGGAGCGCGGGAGAAAAAAGTCACAACTTTTATAGGGATTTTCTAAAGCGAGAGAATAATATTACTTCGGGATAGCAGAAAGGAGAGTAAGTTTTCTAAAATTGACGGCGTTCACAAAATTAAAAGCCTCCCCATTTGAGGAGGCTGAAGATGAAGCCTGTATTACATCGCCTGCGTAAACGTCCTCGAAATCACGTCCTGCTGCTGCTCGCGCGTCAGGGCGTTAAACCGCACCGCATAACCAGAAACGCGGATCGTCAGGTTCGGATAGTTCTCCGGATGGGCGACGGCATCCAGCAGCATCTCCCGGTTCATCACGTTGACGTTCAGGTGTTGCCCGCCCTCAATGGTCGCTTCGTGGTGGAAGTATCCGTCCAGCAGCCCGACAAGGTTGGTTTTGCGCACCGGCTCGTCCTTGCCCAGTGCCTGCGGCACGATGGAGAAGGTGTAGGAGATCCCGTCTTTGGCATAGGTGAACGGCAGCTTGGCGACCGAGGTTAACGACGCCACCGCCCCTTTTCTGTCGCGCCCGTGCATCGGGTTGGCGCCAGGCGCAAACGGCGTGCCGCCGCGACGTCCGTCCGGCGTGTTGCCGGTCTTCTGCCCGTAAACCACGTTGGAGGTGATGGTCAGGATCGACTGCGTCGGTACCGCGTTGCGGTACGTCGGCAGCGCCTGGATTTTCTTCATAAAGCGCTCAACCAGATCGCAGGCGATACTGTCCACGCGATCGTCGTTGTTGCCGTACTGCGGATAGTCGCCTTCGATGACGAAATCCACCGCCAGACCAGTGTGGTCGCGCACCGGTTTTACCGTGGCGTATTTGATGGCCGACAGGGAATCCGCCGCCACCGACAGCCCGGCAATGCCGCAGGCCATGGTGCGGTAGACGTCCCGGTCGTGCAGCGCCATCAGCGAGGCTTCGTAGCTGTATTTATCATGCATGTAGTGAATGAGATTCAGCGCGCTGATGTACTGCACCGCCAGCCAGTCCATGAAGTGATCGAGGCTCGCCATCACGGTGTCGTAATCCAGTACCTCATTCAGCAGCGGCTCGGTTTTAGGCCCCACCTGGATCTTCAGCTTCTCATCCACCCCGCCGTTGATTGCGTACAGCAGCGTTTTGGCGAGGTTGGCGCGTGCGCCGAAGAACTGCATCTGCTTGCCGATCACCATCGGGCTGACGCAGCAGGCAATGGCGTAGTCGTCGCTGTTGAAGTCGGCGCGCATCAGATCGTCGTTCTCGTATTGCAGCGAGGAGGTGACGATCGACACCTGCGCGGCGTATTTCTTGAACGCGATCGGCAGTTGTTCGGACCAGAGGATCGTCAGGTTTGGCTCCGGCGCAGGCCCCATGGTGTGCAGGGTATGCAGGTAGCGGAAGCTGTTTTTGGTCACCAGCGTACGGCCATCCAGCCCCATGCCGCCAATCACTTCCGTGGCCCAGATCGGATCGCCGGAGAAGAGCGTGTCGAACTCCGGCGTGCGCAGGAAGCGTACCATGCGGATCTTCATGATGAAGTGGTCGATCAGCTCCTGGGCCTGCACCTCATTCAGCCTTCCTGCCTGCATGTCGCGTTCAATATAGATATCGAGGAACGAGGCCGTGCGCCCCAGTGACATCGCCCCGCCGTTCTGGGATTTCACTGCGGCAAGGTAGGCAAAGTAGACCCACTGCACCGCTTCCTGCGCATTCATCGCCGGACGTGAAATATCAAAGCCATAGTTCGCCGCCATCTGCTGGATCTGGAGCAACGCACGTTTATGCTCCGCCAGCTCCTCGCGCAGGCGGATCGTGGCCTCCAGATCTTCTCCGCGCTCCAGTTTCCCCTGGAGATCGGCGAACTGAAGTTCACGCTCGCGCACCAGATAGCTGATGCCGTACAGCGCCACGCGACGGTAGTCGCCGATGATGCGTCCGCGCCCGTAGCCGTCCGGCAGACCGGTCAGCACCCCCGATTTGCGGCAGCGCATCATCTCCGGGGAGTAAACGTCAAACACGCCCTGGTTGTGGGTTTTGCGCAGGTCTGTGAAGAGATATTCAAACTGCGGATCCATCTCGCGACCGTAGGCTTCGAACGAGCTGCGGATCATGTTGATCCCGCCGTACGGATGCAGGGCGCGCTTGAGCGGCTTGTCGGTTTGCAGGCCAACGATCGTCTCCAGCTCCTGATCAATATAGCCCGGCCCGTGCGCGGTAATAGTAGTGGCGATGTTGGTGTCAAAATCCACCGGAGCGTGAGTAGCATTCTCCTGACGAATGCCGACCATCACCTTCTGCCACAGCGCCGTCGTTGCTGGCGTCGCCTGCGCGAGGAAAGCTTCATCGCCTTCATAAGGGGTGTAGTTATGCTGAATAAAATCGCGCACGTTAATGGCGTTTTTCCATTCTTCACCGCGAAACCCGGCCCATGCGTCGCTGTAAGGCGCGACGCCCGTATCGATTGTTACTTTCATCAGATTCTCGCTTTATCAGGCGTAAGCCGCAGCCGGAGTAACCTTCCCAAGACGGAGGGCGTCCAGCGCGATCATTTTTTCTTCATTGGTAGGGATCACCGCGCAGGCCGCGCGGGACGACTCGGTAGAGATCACGCGCTCGCCCGCGCTGCCCGGCAGGGCATTTTTGGACTCGTCGAGGATGATGCCAAACACCTTAAGATGCTCCACCACCAGCGCGCGGATAAGCACGGAGTTCTCACCGATCCCGCCGGTAAACACCACGCCATCCAGACGGTGCAGGGACGCGGCATGACCGGCGATATGTCGCGCAATCCGGTGGACAAAGGTCTTTATTGCCAGCCGCGCCCGCTCGTTGCCGTCATGCCAGGCTTTCTCCAGCGCGCGCAAATCGGAGGAGATGCCAGAGATCCCCAGCAGCCCGGACTCTTTGTTGACCACGCGCTCCAGATCCTCGAACGACTGGCCGGTCTGCCGGGCAATCCACGCCATCGCGCCAAAATCCACGTCGCCGCAGCGCGTGCCCATCACCAGTCCTTCAAGCGGCGTCATCCCCATGGACGTGTCCACGCTTACGCCGTTACGCACCGCGCAGATGGACGCCCCGTTGCCGAGATGGGCAATCACCAGGCCGCTGTCATCGCGAGAGAGCCCGAGAAGCGCGTGCGCCTGCGCCGACACGTAGCGGTGAGAGGTGCCGTGGAAACCGTAGCGGCGCACGCCCAGCTCTTCAAAATAGCGGTACGGCAAGCCGTACAGATACGCCTGCGGCGCCATGGTCTGGTGGAAGCTGGTATCAAATACCGCCACCTGCTGCACGCCGGGGAACAGGCGCCCGGCGGCTTCCACGCCGCTCAGGTTGGCGTAGTTATGCAGCGGCGCCAGCGGGGAGACCTCGCGGATCTGCGCCATCACCTCTTCCGTGATCAGGGTCGACTCGCTGAAGAGGTCGCCGCCGTGGGCAATGCGATGGCCAATCAAGGCCACGCTGCCCATCAGGTTGCGTTTCTCCAGCTCCAGGGCGATGGCGGCCAGCGCCCCTTCGTAGTCCTGGTGAGCCAGTCTGACCGGCTCACCCCCATTCACGGAAATAAAGGCTTTTTCTGTGTTGATGCCGTCCGCAATGCCCGTCATCAGGGCATCGCAGCCTGCGGCGTCCAGCACCGAGAACTTAACAGAGGACGATCCGCAGTTAATGACCAGTACTACCGGAAACTCAATCATGGTATGGCTCCGCTCTTCCTGAGCTTTGGTTTAAAACAGTTTGTACACGATGTTCAGAATGGTCAGCAGGCCGACCACGGTTACGAAGATGTTCTCGGTCCGGCCTTTGTATTTCGCCAGCGCAGGCGCCTTGCGGATGGCGTACATCGGCAGCAGGCACAGCAGAGAGGCGATAATTGGCGCACCCATGGCTTCAATAAGGTCCAGGATGTTTGGGTTGGCGTAGGCCACAATCCAGGTGGAGCCCATGATGAAGACCATGCTGATGGTGTTCAGCTTGCCCACGGAGACTTTCTTCTTGTCGCCCTTGTAACCGAACTTGAGGATCAGACCGTTCAGCCCCTCCAGCGTGCCCAGATAATGGCCGAAGAAGGATTTAAAGATAGCGACCAGCGCGATGATGGAGGCGCCGTATTCCAGCACCGTGGCGAACGTGGATTTACTGCCTGACATCGACGCGAAGTGGTTCGCCAGGTAAGAGAGCACCGGAATGTTCTGCGCTTTGGCGTCCGCCATGTTCTGCGGAGAGAGCGTAAACAGGCAGCTAAAGGCGAAGAACATCACCACCGCCACCATCAGCAGGCTGGCGCGACCAATGATTTTGGAACATTTCTGCTCGGTAAACTCTTTCCCGAACTCTGGTTCGTACTCTTCGCGTTTGGAGACCACAAACGAGGAGACGATAGGCGAGAAGTTGAAGGAGAAGACCATGATGGAGATCCCCAGCCACACCGTGACCAGAATGCCGTCATGACCGGTGAAGGCGATATCGCTCAGGTTAACCTGGTCGATCACCGCCGAGTTCCAGTACGGGATCAGCGAGAGAGAAATCAACACCAGGCTGGCGATGAACGGGAACACAAGGTAGCTCATCACTTTCACCATCAGGTCTTTACCGAACCAGATAACAAAAGCCATCAGCAGCAGCAGGAACAGCGCCACCACGCCGCGGTTCAGGGCGGGCATCTGGAGCTGGTTTTCCCAGAAGGTCATAAAGGTGTTGGTAATGGTGACGCCGTAAATCCACAGCAGCGGGCAAATGGCAAAGAAGTAGAGGAAGGTGATCACCACCCCGCCGGTCTTACCAAAATGCTCCTCCACCGTTTCGGTGATGTTGCCGGAGACGTTACTGCCGGACAAACACAGACGCGCCAGCGCGCGGTGGCAGTAAAAGGCAATCGGGAACGCGAGTACCAGCATCAGCAGGATAGGGATCAGGCCGCCAAAGCCTGCGCGGATAGGGAAGAACAGCACGCCTGCGCCAATGGCGGTACCAAACAGGCCGAGCGTCCAGGTAGTATCCGATTTACGCCAGGTGGACGTTTTTGTCTGGCCAACGATAATGCTTTCTGTGTTGCTCATAAGTCATCCTTTATGCGTCAACGAAGCCGGTAATTTGGGAAACACGGGAGAGATCGATATTGCCGCCGGAAATAATGCAGACGGTTTTTCGGCCCTGAATATAGTGGTCCAGCTTGCCGCTTAATAACGCCGCGCACGCCAGCGCACCGGCACCTTCCGTGACCACCTTATTTCGCTGAATAAGCGCGATCATGCTGTTGCGAATCTCGTCTTCGCTGACCAGCACAATGTCATCGACTAATTCACGAACAATTTCGAAGGTTAAATTACCTGGGCGAGACACGTCGCAGCCGTCAGCTAATGTGCCGGTAATACGATGACTGGTTATTTCTCCGGCCTGATACGATGCCGCCATTCCGTGCACATTTTCAGACTGCACGCCGATAATATTGATAGTTGGGTTGATGGATTTAATTGCTGTCGCAATACCGGCAATTAAACCGCCGCCGCCGATGGGGACAATCACGTTATCCACGTCATATAAATCTTCGAGGATTTCCAGGCCGATGGTGCCCTGGCCGGCAATGACTTTCGGATCGTCGTAAGGCGGGATAAAAATGCGCCCTTCCATCTCGACGATTTCGCTCACTTTGGCGATGGTGTCGTTAAAGTTCTCGCCGTGCAGCACCACTTCGGCAGAGTAGTCACGCGTGGCGGCAACCTTGGATTTCGGCGCGCCCATCGGCATGACCACTTTGCCGTCGATGCCGAGCATGGCGCAGGAGAGAGAGACCCCCTGCGCGTGGTTCCCTGCGGAACAGGCCACCACGCCCTTGCGTTTTTCCGCATCGGTCAGCGAGCTTAATTTATTAAAAGCCCCACGTATTTTAAACGAACCGGTACGCTGCATATTTTCAAATTTCAGGAATATCTCACCCTTACACCGTTCGCTCAGATAATTCGAGCGCGGCATACCGGTTTTATAGATCTTTCCCGCCAGTCTTTTTCTGGCGTCCTGAATATCTTCAATGGTCACCGGGAGATCGTAAGTAATGTGCATAATATCCTCGTTATAATAATTCATTGTTTTCAGGCAAAGTCAGGGTATCAGAGCGTTAAAAAGCGTCGCTCCGGGTGTTTTAAATCATCATTATTTCTATCGTCGTTTTTCGATATTCATCGACGAATATTGTTTTGCCAGTTCAACTAATACTGACGCCGATTTTTTAATACTGTAATTTTTTGACCACACGGCGGCATAACGCGCCACGGGTAATTCATCTTCCACCGGCAGAACAATAAACTGGTCCGAGCCGAATGGCGCAATCATGTCACGGGGGATCACCGTCAGGTAATCGGCATTGAGGACAAGGTTATAGATGGTGACGACGGAATCGGTCTGGACGATGTTTTCAATGCTGATGTGGTTGTCTTGCAGGGTGGTCAGGAGTTCGTTGTAGTAGCCCATATCGGTTTGCGGCATCACCCACTGCTCGTGCGTGAGCGATGCCAGTCTGGTCGGGCCGGTGCACGTTCGTGATTTACTCGCCACCAGCACAAACTCGGATTCAAACAGTGGCTCAACGTGAAGATCCTGAAGCTGCATCCCGTCGCTCAGCGTGCCGATGGCGAAATCCAGCCGGCCATCGCGAATGGCGGGCAGGAATGAAGAGAGCTGCGCTTCATACATTGAGACGCGCGCTTTCGGGAACACTTCCTTGAATTTTTTGATCATCCCGGACAGGAAGGTGAAGCCAATCAGCGACGGATAGCCAAAAGAGACGTCCATGACGGTACTGAAACTGAGGCTGTTAATCTCGCTCACCATGTTTTTCATTTCGCGGGTGATCGACTCAGCGTAGGACAGCAGCACCTGACCGGCGGCAGTGAGTTTTACGCCGGTGTTCTTACGCACCATCACTTCCACCCCAAAGTAGGATTCGATGTCGCTGATGATTTTGCTGACGGCAGGTTGCGTCAGCCCCAGTTGTCTTGCAGCAGAACCTATGGAGCCACTTTTGATGACTTCCTGAAATACCACGAGGTGCTGTGTTTTCGGTAGAATAATAGTATTCATAATATTCTGCGCTTATTTCCCTATGACGCAGCGGATTCTACCCAATATTGTTTCAGGGGGTATGTGCTGTTACTCACAATTTGCCAGGACGCTCTGTTTTCAACCGCACCCAAAATCTATTTATGTCTTTATAAATCAAATGCTTATTACAATAAAAATACACATTTACGCTGACATTGATCAATAAAAAACGCGGTAATAAATTTATTTTATGGCAATAACCAGCGTGAATTTTTTTGCCTTAAAAATATTAATAAAGGCTATCTTTCAGGCAATTAAAGGTTAATAAAACACCATTATTCCTTTAAAACATTTTTGTGGTTTATCAACTTTACCAGGAATATTTATTCACTTTCCGGTTAAAGAGTGGGATATATCACACATTCACCAGAAGAATGTTTTTAGATTCAATATTAAATTATCAAATGAATAACATTCGGCATCACTGACTAAACATTTACAACATCTGCTCAACACTAAAATTTTCTAATTTTATAGCGTTAAATTTTGTGATTGCGATCATGCGCAGCAGATGAGAGGAACACACAGTCAACCAAATAGTGAAATGTGCTTGGCGTCGCAAAATTGAGAATTGATGTCGTTTGGCGCTTCGCTTACCCGGCCTGCAACCTTCTGAAAGCAAAAACCCCGCCGAAGCGGGGTTTCGTAAGAAGTTGAAGCTGACCGATAAGCCGGGTTCTGTCGTGGACAGTCATTCATCTAGGCCAGCAATCGCTCACTGGCTCAAGCAGCCTACCCGGGTTCAGTACGGGCCGTACCATGTGAACCCCTATTTGGCCTTGCTCCGGGTGGAGTTTACCGTGCCACGGACTGTTACCAGCCGCGCGGTGCGCTCTTACCGCACCCTTTCACCCTTACCTGATCCCGCTTGCGCGGGCCATCGGCGGTTTGCTCTCTGTTGCACTGGTCGTGGGTTTCCCCCCCAGGCGTTACCTGGCACCCTGCCCTGTGGAGCCCGGACTTTCCTCCCCTCCGCCCGTCTCCCCCGAAAGGGACGACGACGAAGCGGCGACTGTCTGGTCAGCTTCGGCGCGCAGTATAGAGGGTTTGCGCGCCGCTGTCACCCCTGGCTACGCATGCCTACCTGCAATGTGGCCGCGATATTCCGCGAGGCGCGGTAAATGTTGTCATATGCTCCCTGGAACGCCTCTTCCAGTGAACCGATACTGGTCAGTACGCTGAACACCGCGTCGATGCCGTACTGATGCACCACACCCACATCCTGCGTCAGACTTCCGGCAATCCCGATCACCGGCTTATGGTATTTTTTGGCGACGCTCGCCACGCCGACGGGCACTTTGCCATTAATGCTCTGGCTGTCGATGCGCCCTTCCCCGGTCAGCACCCACGTGCAGTCGTGAATATGTTCTTCAAGATTGAGCGCCTGAGTGACAATCTCGATGCCGCTTTTCAGCTCAGCGCCCAGGAAGGCCATCAGCGCTGCGCCCATGCCGCCCGCGGCGCCAGCCCCCGGAACCCGGTTGACGTCAATGCGCAGCGATTTTTTGATCACCCCGGCGTAGTGGCTAAGATTGGCGTCGAGTTCGAGGATCATCTCCTCCGTGGCGCCTTTTTGCGGGCCAAAGATACGCGACGCGCCGCTTTCACCGACCAGCGGATTCGTCACGTCACAGGCGACGCGGATTGCGCATCCCTGAAGACGCGGATCGAGATCGGAAATATCAATCCGGTTAAGCGCCATCAGGCTGCCGCCGCCGTAGCCGATCTCCGTCCCGTTCGCATCCGTAAACTTCGCGCCCAGCGCCTGCATCATGCCTGCGCCCCCATCGTTGGTTGCGCTCCCGCCGATACCGATAATGATGTTGCGCGCGCCTTTATCCAGCGCGCTGAGGATCAGCTCCCCCGTCCCGCGCGACGTCGTGACCAGCGGGTTACGCTGCGCGGGAGGAACAAGCACCAGGCCGCTGGCGGCGGCCATCTCGATAAACGCGGTGGTACCGTCGCCCGAGATCCCCCAACTGGCCTTCACCTTTTCCCCTAACGGGCCGGTGACGACAGCCTGCTGCCAGGTGCCCTGCGTCGCAGCGATCATCGCTTCAACTGTACCTTCTCCGCCGTCAGCAACGGGAACAGACACGTAATGAGCGTCGGGGAAAATTTCCCGAAATCCTTTTTCTATCGCCTGCGCCACCTCGGTGGCAGACAGGCTTTCTTTATAAGAGTCTGGCGCGATTACGATTTTCATAGTTGTATGCCTGAGCCGTAGGCCCGGTAAGCGTAACGCCACCGGGCAGGACGTCATTAGCGAGCAATTTCAACCTTCGCCAGTTTTTCGTAATAGCACGCTAACGCGCTGTGATCGGCGGTGCCCAGACCGTCCGCACGCAGCGCCTGCATCATCTCCATGACGGCGGCAGTCAGCGGCAGCTGCGCGCCCACGCCGTGGGAGGTATCCAGCGCATTCGCCAGATCCTTAATGTGCAGATCGATGCGGAAGCCCGGCCTGAAGTTACGATCCATCACCATCGGCGCCTTGGCATCCAGCACGGTGCTGCCCGCCAGACCACCGCGAATGGCCTGATAGACCAGATCCGGATTAACGCCCGCTTTGGTGGCCAGCGTCAGCGCTTCGGACATGGCCGCGATGTTCAACGCCACAATCACCTGGTTTGCCAGCTTGGTGACGTTGCCTGCGCCAATTTCACCGGTGTGCACCACGGAGCCAGCCATGGCTTTCATCAGGTCGTAGTATTTGTCGAACACAGCTTTATCGCCCCCCACCATCACCGACAGGGTGCCGTCGATGGCTTTCGGTTCGCCGCCGCTGACCGGCGCATCCAGCATTTCCACGCCTTTCACTTTCAGCGCCTCGCTGATTTCGCGGCTTGCCAGCGGTGCGATAGAACTCATGTCGATCACCACCAGACCCGGCTTCGCGCCGTCGATAATGCCGTTCTCACCCAGCGCCACCTCTTTCACGTGCGGGGAGTTTGGCAGCATGGTGATAATCACGTCGCACTGCTCAGCAATCGCTTTTGCGGTTGTCGCCGTTTCTGCCCCAGCCGCAATCACCTCTGCCACCGCGTCTGAATTACGATCTAAAACCACCAGTGAGTAACCTGCTTTGATGAGGTTTTTGCTCATTGGTTTGCCCATGATACCCAGGCCAATAAAACCCACTTTCAGCGTCATAATCTGTTTCCTCAATGATGGTTATTTTTTAAAAGCGTCCGCTAATTTCTGCGTGGCGGCGCGGAATACGCCGAGATCGCTGCCCACGGCGACAAACGTTGCGCCCCACTCCAGGTAGCGGCGGGCATCGGCTTCCACTGGCGCCAGAATGCCGCACGGTTTACCGTGCGCTTTGGCACGGGCAAAAATGTGCTGAATTGCGCGCTGCACGTCCGGATGGCTGGCGTTGCCCAGATGACCAAAGGCGGCCGCCAGATCGCTCGGGCCGACGAAAATGCCGTCTACCCCCTCCGTCGCGGCAATAGCGTCGACGTTATCGACCCCCTGCTGGCTCTCGATCTGAACCAGAATGGTGATGTTCTTGTTGGACTGAGCGAAATAGTCCGGCACGGTGCCAAACATGTTGGCGCGGTGCGAGACGGACACGCCGCGGATCCCTTCCGGTGGATAGCGGGTCGCCGCCACGGCCAGCACCGCTTCTTCTTCCGTTTCAACAAACGGGATCAGGAAGTTGTAGAAGCCGATATCCAGCAGACGCTTGATGATCACCGGCTCGTTGGTGGGCACACGCACCACCGGCGCGCTGTGGCTGCCTTTCAGCGCCATCAGCTGCGGAATAAACGTGTTGATATCGTTTGGCGCATGTTCGCCGTCCAGCACCAGCCAGTCGAACCCGGCCAGGCCCAGCACTTCGGTGCTAATGGGGTTAGCCAGCGCAGACCAGCAGCCAATCTGAATCTGGTGCGCCGCGAGGGCCGCTTTAAATTTATTCGGGAAGATGTCGTTACTCATTACTTATACCTTTTTTAATTCCGCAGTTTTAGCCAGTAGCTTTTCTTATTTATTCCGACTCAGCGTCAGCGTTATATTTATTTTCCTGACTGAATTTTGGCGTTATAAAATCGTCATTCAGTATAATCGTCACCACCCGGCAGCACATTGTCTCAATGCTCAATTATCCAACGGGAGTAGCACGCTATTTTGAGCATATGCCCAACACAGTGGGCGCTGATGCACAGAATCAACGATTAGTGGTTCGGGAGCGATCGCGATCACATTCTCACCTTTCCTCTCCTGGCATTCTTTATTTCCTCAATAAGAAACAATTAACCATCTGGCTATATTTAGTATCAGATATTTTGCTGGAGAAGAGTGAACAATGGCCGATATTGAAATTCGACAGGCGTCGCCGACGGCGTTCTATATAAAAGTGCACGATACCGATAACGTGGCGATTATTGTCAACGACAATGGCTTAAAAGCTGGCACCCGCTTTCCGGATGGCCTGGAGCTGATTGAGCACATTCCGCAGGGGCATAAAGTCGCACTGGTCGATATCCCGGCGCAGGGCGAAATCGTGCGCTACGGCGAAGTCATCGGCTATGCGGTGCGCGCTATCCCGCAGGGTAGCTGGATTGAAGAGTCGCTGGTTGAGCTACCCACCGCCCCGCCGCTGGAGACGTTGCCGCTGGCTACCCGCGTCCCTGAGCCGTTGCCTCCGCTGGAGGGTTATACCTTCGAGGGTTACCGCAACGCGGATGGCAGCGTGGGAACCAAAAACCTGCTTGGCATCACCACCAGCGTGCATTGCGTGGCGGGCGTAGTGGATTATGTGGTGAAAATTATTGAGCGCGATCTGTTGCCGAAATACCCCAACGTTGACGGCGTGGTGGGTCTTAACCACCTGTACGGCTGCGGCGTGGCGATCAACGCGCCCGCAGCGGTCGTGCCGATCCGCACGATTCACAATATCGCCCTTAACCCAAACTTTGGCGGTGAGGTCATGGTGATTGGTCTCGGCTGTGAAAAATTGCAGCCAGAACGCCTGTTGCAGGGTACTGAGGATGTGAAAGCCATTCCGGTTGACGATGCCAGTGTTGTGCGACTTCAGGATGAACACCATGTCGGCTTCAGATCGATGGTCGACGACATTTTACAGGTGGCAGAGCACCATCTGGAGAAGCTGAACAAACGCCAGCGTGAAACCTGCCCGGCCTCTGAACTGGTCGTTGGGACACAGTGTGGCGGCAGCGATGCGTTTTCCGGCGTCACCGCCAACCCGGCAGTCGGTTATGCCTCCGATCTGTTCGTGCGCTGCGGCGCCACGGTGATGTTCTCCGAAGTCACCGAAGTACGTGATGCTATCCACCTGCTCACGCCGCGCGCCGTCAACGAAGAGGTGGGCAAACGCCTGCTGGAGGAGATGGCCTGGTACGATAACTATCTCGACATGGGCAAAACCGACCGCAGCGCCAACCCGTCTCCGGGTAACAAGAAAGGCGGCCTGGCGAACGTGGTGGAAAAGGCCCTCGGGTCGATTGCCAAATCCGGCCAGAGCGCGATTGTGGAAGTGCTCTCCCCTGGCCAGCGACCAACCAAACGCGGTCTGATCTACGCGGCAACGCCTGCCAGTGATTTCGTGTGCGGCACCCAGCAGGTAGCGTCCGGCATTACGGTACAGGTCTTTACCACCGGGCGCGGCACGCCGTACGGCCTGATGGCGGTACCGGTGATCAAAATGGCGACCCGCACCGAGCTGGCAAACCGCTGGTATGACTTAATGGATATCAACGCGGGCACCATCGCCACCGGGGAAGAGAGTATTGAAGAAGTGGGCTGGAAGCTGTTCCACTTCATTCTGGATGTGGCAAGCGGGCGGAAGAAAACCTTCTCCGATCAATGGGGATTGCATAACTCGCTGGCGGTGTTTAACCCGGCGCCGGTGACCTGATGGCCCCTCACCCTACCCTCTCCCCACCGGGGAGAGGGTAAAAAACCGCACCGGGCAGTCCTCTCCCCCCTATGGGGCTGAGGGTTCCCCACAAAATAATGCCTGCACAGACGACCCCCTCTCCCTTGAGGGAGAGGGCTGGGGTGAGGGGGAACATACGGCTCTGGTGGTCATTCCGTTCACTTTATGTTCCTTGCTACTCTGTCACGACATGAGCGGTGAACGTGCCAGGGTGGCTCAGTCGCCACCACCCTGGCGACCCGGGCTTCCGGCGGAAAATCGCCGCTTCGCGGTACCTTCGGCTTATTCCTTCCGGCTTATCGGGGACGGGCGGAGGTAACATCCCTGTAAAGCCCGCCCTCTCGGCGCATCCCTGCGCCTCGCCCCGGCCTACAGGAAACGCCTCAGCGATTTACAGCCGGACCGAGGCATCGCTGAAAGCCCTCAGTTATTCTGAGGCAACGTTATAGCTTTTGCTTTCAAATTACTGGGGAACCCTCTCCCTATGGGGAGAGGGTTAGGGAGAGGGGAAAAGCCTCTTTAGACCAGCACCACATCGATCCCGCTTTTGCGTAATCCTTCAAGGCTTTCCGCCGGAATGCCTTCATCAACGATAATCATGTCGATCCGCTGAGTATCAATGATTTTATGCAGGCTTGAACGGTTAAACTTGCTGGAGTCAGTGACAACGATAATACGCTCCGCCACCTCGCACATTTTGCGGTTCAGACGGGCTTCATCCTCGTTGTGCGTACTCACCCCCCGGTCGAGATCGATGGCATCGACGCCCAGGAACAGCAGGTCAAAATGGTAATTCTGTAAGGACTGCTCCGCCTGATCGCCATAGAAGGACTGCGACTGACGGCGCAAGTGCCCGCCGGTCATCAGCAGCTCTACGCCCTCCGCTTCCAGCAGCGCGTTTGCCACATTCATCCCGTTGGTCATGGCAATGACATCGGTGTGCTGGCGCAGCATGCGGGCAATTTCAAAGGTTGTGGTGCCGGAGTCCAGAATAATGCGGTGACCCGGCTTCACCAGTTCAGCCGCCGCCTGCGCGATGCTGCGCTTCACTGCCGTATTAAGGGAACTTTTGTCCTCAACGGACGGCTCCACGCCGGGGGCATTGCCTTCGCAAATCAGCGCGCCGCCGTAAGCGCGAACGGCAATCCCCTGCTTTTCCAGAAAGGCCAGATCGTTACGGATCGTCACCGTCGACACGCCGAATAAAAGAGAAAGATCGTTAACCTGCACGCTTCCCTGCGCCCGCAACCGCTGAATAATCTGCTCTCGCCTTTCACTGGTGCCGGTGATGCGCTTCTCTGCGGACGAATCGGTGCTGCTCATACGAGCTCCTTAGTAAATACACTTTCGTTTCATTTCGTTTTGCTTATTAACGCCTTTCTTTTGAGGGAATGCAAGCCCTGTATGGTGTGCGGACGCAAGCTTAATCGCCGCTGAAACCTTTCATTATGTTTCTTTTGTGAAACAGATCGGAAAACTATTATCTTTCGTTTTATTTTTACCTCACCATAATGCAGTATCAAATGAAACAAAACGAAAGATGAATGCCAACACCATCCGAAATGGAGAGGAAAGTGAAACATCTGACAGAAATGGTGGAACAACATAAACGGGGGAATACAAACGGGATTTATGCCGTCTGTTCCGCACATCCACTGGTACTTGAAGCTGCACTACGTTACGCCCATTCACAACAGACGCCCCTGCTGATAGAAGCCACCTCAAACCAGGTGGATCAGTTTGGCGGTTATACCGGTATGACGCCCGCCGATTTTTATGGGTTTGTCTGCAAGCTGGCGGGATCTCTTGGTTTCCCCACCTCGCAGCTGATCCTTGGCGGCGATCATTTAGGTCCAAACCGCTGGCAAAACCTGCCGGCTTCGCAGGCGATGGCGAACGCCGACGATCTGATCAGAAGCTACGTGGCGGCCGGATTTAAAAAAATTCACCTCGATTGCAGCATGTCCTGCGAAGACGACCCGGTTCCGTTAACCGATGCAATCGTTGCCGGGCGTGCCGCTCGGCTGGCTAAAATTGCCGAAACCACCTGTCTCGAGCAATTTGGCGTAGCCGATCTGGTCTACGTTATCGGCACGGAAGTTCCGGTTCCCGGTGGGGCACACGAGACGCTGACCGAGCTTGAGGTCACCACGCCAGAGGCGGCACGCGCCACGCTTGAGGCACACCGCCACGCATTCGAGAAGGAAGGGTTAAGCGACATCTGGCCGCGCATTATTGGCCTGGTAGTTCAGCCTGGCGTTGAGTTCGACCATGCGCAGGTTTGTGACTATCAACCGCATAAAGCCGTCGCGCTGAGCGAGATGGTTGAAGCCTACGACACGCTTGTATTTGAAGCACACTCTACCGATTACCAGACGCCGCAGGCGCTGCGCCAGTTGGTGAAAGATCACTTCGCCATTCTGAAAGTCGGCCCTGCGCTAACCTTCGCGCTGCGCGAAGCGCTGTTCTCACTGGCAGCAATTGAAGAAGAGCTGCTGCCGGCAAAAGCCTGCTCAGGGCTGCGTCACGTCCTGGAAAACGTGATGCTCGATCGCCCGGAATACTGGCAAAGCCACTATCACGGCGACGGCAATGCCCGTCGCCTGGCGCGCGGTTACAGCTATTCCGACCGCGTGCGCTATTACTGGCCAGACAGCCAGATTGACGACGCCTTTGAGCGGCTGGTACGCAACCTGGCGGATGAACCGATCCCGCTGCCGCTGATCAGCCAGTATCTGCCGTTGCAGTACAGCAAAGTTCGCGATGGCGCTCTCAGGTCCACACCACGGGAACTCATCCTCGACCACATTCAGGACATACTCCAGCAGTACCATGCCGCCTGCGAAGGCGTAACGACTCAACACGCATAATTAAAAAGAGGAAAACGCTATGCCAAACATTGTCTTATGCCGCATTGATGAACGCCTGATCCACGGTCAGGTGGGCGTACAGTGGGTGGGGTTTGCGGGGGCGAACCTGGTGCTGGTGGCAAATGACGAGGTTGCAGACGATCCGGTTCAGCAAAACCTGATGGAGATGGTGCTGGCGGAAGGCATCGCCGTGCGTTTCTGGTCCCTGCAAAAAGTGATCGACAACATTCATCGCGCCGCCGACCGGCAGAAAATTCTGCTGGTCTGTAAAACACCGGCTGATTTTTTAACGCTGGTCGAGGGCGGCGTGCCCATCACCCGTATTAACGTCGGAAATATGCATTACGCCAGTGGCAAACAGCAAATTGCCAAAACGGTATCTGTAGACGCGAACGATATCGCCGCGTTTAACGGCCTGAAGGCGGCCGGAGTGGAATGCTTCGTTCAGGGCGTTCCAACAGAGACTGCTTTGGATCTCTTTAAACTGCTCTGAGGGATTCACAATGGAAATCAGTCTGTTGCAGGCTTTCGCGCTGGGGCTTCTCGCCTTTATAGCGGGCCTGGATATGTTTAACGGCTTAACACACATGCACCGTCCGGTGGTACTCGGGCCACTGGTTGGCCTGATTCTGGGCGATTTGCACACCGGAATTCTGACCGGCGGTACGTTAGAACTGGTCTGGATGGGACTCGCGCCGCTGGCGGGCGCGCAGCCGCCAAACGTGATTATCGGCACCATCGTTGGCACCACATTTGCCATTACTACAGGCGTGAAGCCGGATGTCGCCGTTGGGGTCGCCGTGCCGTTTGCCGTGGCGGTTCAGATGGGGATCACCTTCCTCTTCTCGGTGATGTCCGGCGTGATGTCCCGCTGCGATCGCATGGCGGCTAACGCAGACACCCGTGGTATTGAACGGGTCAACTATCTGGCACTGCTGGCGCTCGGCGTCTTCTACTTCCTGTGCGCGTTTCTGCCCATCTACTTCGGGGCTGAACATGCGAAAACCGCCATTGACGTGCTGCCGGAACGTCTGATCGACGGTCTCGGCGTCGCGGGCGGCATCATGCCAGCGATCGGCTTCGCCGTGCTGCTGAAGATCATGATGAAAAACGTTTACATCCCTTACTTCATTATCGGCTTTGTCGCCGCGGCCTGGCTGAAACTCCCGGTGCTGGCGATTGCCGCGGCTGCGCTGGCGATGGCGCTGATCGACCTGCTGCGCAAATCGCCTGAACCCACGGCGCCTGCGGCCCAGAAAGAGGAATTTGAAGATGGCATCTAATCACACCACCCTGCCGGGCGTGTCTGAAAGTGAAGAGACACTGCTGACCGGCGTGAATGAAAACGTCTACGAAGACCAGAGTATTGGCGCTGAGCTAACGAAAAAGGATATTAACCGTGTCGCCTGGCGTTCCATGCTGCTACAGGCCTCGTTTAACTACGAGCGTATGCAGGCCTCCGGCTGGCTGTATGGGCTACTGCCCGCGCTGAAAAAGATCCACACCAATAAGCGGGACCTGGCGCGCGCCATGAAAGGCCATATGGGCTTCTTCAACACCCACCCGTTCCTGGTGACCTTCGTCATCGGCATTATTCTGGCAATGGAGCGTTCCAAGCAGGATGTGAACAGCATCCAGAGCACTAAAATTGCCGTCGGCGCACCGCTCGGTGGCATTGGTGACGCCATGTTCTGGCTGACCCTGCTGCCCATCTGCGGGGGGATTGGCGCCAGCCTGGCGCTACAGGGATCCATTCTTGGCGCGGTGGTCTTTATCGTGCTGTTTAACGTGGTGCATCTCGGCCTGCGTTTTGGTCTGGCGCACTATGCCTATCGAATGGGTGTCGCCGCGATCCCGCTGATCAAGGCCAACACCAAAAAGGTTGGTCATGCTGCGTCCATTGTCGGGATGACAGTGATTGGTGCGCTGGTGGCAACCTATGTGCGCCTGAATACCACACTCGAGATTAAAGCCGGGGATGCGGTCGTCAAACTGCAAACCGATGTGATCGACAAACTGATGCCCGCTTTTCTGCCGCTGGTCTACACCCTGACCATGTTCTGGCTGGTACGCCGTGGCTGGAGCCCGCTGCGCCTGATTGGTATCACCGTGGTGCTGGGCGTTGTCGGTAAATTCTGTCACTTCCTGTAATAAGCAAAGAGGTTGCGATGTTAGGCATTATTTTGACGGGTCACGGCGGTTTTGCCAGCGGGCTGGAACAGGCGATGAAGCAAATCCTCGGCGAACAGCCGCAGTTTATCGCCATCGATTTTCCGGAAAGCTCCACCACTGCGCGGCTGACCGGGCAGCTTGAGCAGGCAGTGAATGAACTGGATGCAGAGCACGATATTGTGTTTCTTACCGATCTTCTCGGCGGTACGCCGTTTCGTGTGGCCTCTACCCTCGCGATGCAGCGCCCCGGCAGCGAAGTGATCACCGGCACCAATCTCCAGCTTTTGCTGGAGATGGTTCTGGAGCGCGACGGATTAAGCAGTGAAGCCTTTCGTTTGCAGGCGCTGGAGTGCGGCCATCGCGGCCTGACCAGCCTGGTGGATGAACTTGCACGCTGTCGCGAGGAAGCGCCCGCCGAGGAAGGGATATGAGCCAGCTGCTGCGCGCGCGTCGTCTGCTTACCGGGCAGGGCTGGCTGGATGACCATCAGCTGCGTATGGATAGAGGCGTCATCACCGCCATCGAGCCGATTCCGGCAGGGGTTAATACCCGCGAGGCAGACCTGCTTTGCCCGGCATACATTGATATCCACGTCCACGGCGGCGCGGGTGTGGATGTGATGGATGATGCGCCCGACGTGCTGGACCGGTTAGCCGTGCACAAAGCGCGTGAAGGCGTGGGGGCGTTTCTGCCTACCACCGTCACCGCTCCGCTGGAGGCGATCCATGGCGCGTTACGGCGCATTGCCCGTCGCTGTCATGCCGGTGGCCCCGGCGCGCAGATCCTGGGCAGCTATCTGGAAGGCCCGTACTTTACACCGCAGAACAAAGGGGCGCACCCGCCAGAACTGTTTCGCGAACTGGATCTCGCGGAACTTGATGAGCTGATTGCGGTTTCGCAGAACACGCTGCGGGTGGTGGCGCTTGCTCCGGAAAAAGTGGATGCCCTGAAGGCGATCCATCACCTCAAGCAAAAAGGGATACGCGTCATGCTGGGCCACAGCGCCGCTACATACGCGCAAACCCTGGCCGCATTTGATGCAGGCGCAGCCGGGCTGGTGCACTGCTACAACGGCATGACAGGGTTACACCACCGGGAGCCCGGCATGGTTGGCGCCGGGCTTACGGACCCACGCGCGTGGCTGGAGCTTATTGCCGACGGGCATCACGTTCATCCTGGAGCCATGCGGCTATGTTGTTGCTGCGCGAAGGATCGTACGGTGCTGATTACCGATGCCATGAAGGCGGCGGGTATGCCTGATGGGCGCTATACGTTGTGTGGTGAAAATGTCGAGATGCAGGGCGGCGTTGTCCGCACGGCCTCAGGCGGGCTGGCGGGCAGCACGCTCGCGCTGGATGCCGCCGTGCGGAATATGGTGGAGCATACGGGGATCGCCCCAGAAAACGCAATCCATATGGCCTCGCTGCATCCTGCCCGTCTGCTCGGTATGGATCACCTGCTGGGAACGTTAGCGCCAGGCAAACGCGCCAATGTTCTTGCGCTGGATGCGGGTTTACACCTCCGGCAGATCTGGATCCAGGGTCAGGCTCTTTCCCTGTAGCCTTTTCACAGTGTGTCCTGTTGGCCTTACGGAAGACGATCGTAAGGCCTTTCTTTTCCTTTCCTTGACTTTTACCTTTCCTTTCGCGATCACACTTTTCGTTTTATTTCTTTTTCGCCATTGAACTTTCGATTTCTTTTCTATAGATTTTCTTTAACTGCTAAAGTGAACAAGTGAAACGAAACGAAAGATAGCGACACATTTGCCAGCGTCTGATGTGGAATTCACACGACTAAGGACTGAGTTATGCCACAAACCACTATCGCCACCACCGGCACCTGGACCGAAAAAGAGATCCGCCAGCAGCCAGCCAGCTGGCTTCGCTCGCTCAACAATATTGATAATCTGCGCGCGTCGATCGACAGTTTTCTGACGCCACTGTTGCGCAAACCCGATCTGCGGATCGTTCTGACCGGCGCGGGTACGTCTGCTTTTATCGGCGACATCATTGCGCCATGGCTTGCCAGCCACACGGGGAAAAACATCACCGCGATACCTACGACCGATCTGGTCACCAACCCGATGGATTATTTCAGCCCTGCGCACCCGCTGCTGCTGGTCTCTTTCGCCCGTTCTGGCAATAGCCCGGAGAGCGTCGCCGCCGTTGAGCTGGCGAATCAGTTTGTACCGGAGTGCTACCACCTGTCGATCACCTGTAATGAAGCAGGCAGCCTGTACCAGAATGCCGTCGACAGCGATAACGCCTGCGCTCTGCTCATGCCAGCCGAAACGCACGATCGCGGGTTCGCGATGACAAGCAGCATCACCACCATGATGGCGAGCTGCCTGGCGGTATTCGCACCGGAAACGATCAACAGCAAAACGTTCCGCGACGTGTCCGATCGCTGTCAGGCGATCCTCACATCGCTTGGCGATTTCAGTCCCGGCGTCTTTGGTAACGAACCGTGGAAACGCATTGTTTATCTGGGCAGCGGTGGATTACAGGGCGCCGCACGGGAGTCTGCGCTGAAGGTGCTGGAGCTGACCGCCGGCAAGCTGGCGGCATTCTACGATTCGCCAACGGGTTTCCGTCACGGGCCTAAGTCGCTGGTAGACAACGAAACGCTGGTCGTCGTGTTTGTCTCCAGCCATCCGTATACGCGTCAGTACGATCGGGATCTGCTCGCCGAGCTGCGACGCGATCGTCAGGCTATGCGCGTGGTAGCCATTGCAGCCGAAACGGATCCGGTCATTGAAGCTGGCCCGCATATCCTGCTGCCGCCTTCCCGTTCATTTAACGATATGGAGCAGGCGTTCTGCTTCCTGATGTACGCCCAGGTCTTCGCACTGACCCAGTCTCTGCACGTTGGCAATACGCCGGATACGCCATCCGCCAGCGGTACGGTTAACCGTGTGGTCCAGGGCGTCGTTATTCATCCGTGGCAGGCTTAAGAGGACAGGCTCATGAGTATTATTTCTACCAAATATCTTTTGCAGGACGCACAGGCGAAGGGCTATGCCGTTCCGGCCTTTAACATCCATAACGCCGAGACGATCCAGGCGATCCTCGAAGTCTGTAGCGAAATGCGATCGCCGGTGATCCTCGCGGGTACGCCGGGGACGTTTAAACATATTGCGCTGGAAGAGATCTACGCCTTGTGCAGCGCATATTCCCTTACTTATGACATGCCGCTGGCGCTACACCTCGATCACCACGAATCGCTGGACGACATTCGCCGCAAAGTCCATGCCGGCGTACGTAGCGCAATGATCGACGGTAGCCATTACCCCTTCGAACAAAACGTCAAGCTGGTGAAATCGGTCGTCGATTTCTGCCACCTCAACGACTGTAGCGTCGAGGCCGAACTGGGCCGACTGGGCGGAGTGGAAGATGACATGAGCGTCGACGCCGAAAGCGCGTTCCTGACCGACCCGCAGGAAGCAAAACGCTTTGTCGAACTAACAGGCGTGGACAGCCTCGCCGTTGCCATCGGTACCGCGCACGGTCTCTATACCAAACGCCCAAAAATCGACTTCCAGCGGCTGGCCGAGATCCGCGAGGTAGTGACAGTGCCGTTGGTGCTGCACGGTGCGAGTGATGTGCCGGATGAGGATGTGCGCCGCACCATTGAGCTGGGCGTCTGCAAAGTTAACGTCGCAACAGAGCTGAAAATCGCCTTCTCTGACGCAGTCAAAGCCTGGTTTGCCGAGAACCCACAGGGCAACGATCCGCGCTTCTACATGCGCGTCGGCATGGATGCCATGAAAGAGGTGGTCAGAAGCAAAATCACCGTTTGCGGCTCGGCGAACCGGCTGCTGCTTGCGACTGAAGCCTGAACCCATCGCGCATAACGTTAGTACCTAAAAAAATAACTATAAGCCTCGCAAATATGAAGGCGCGTCCTTAAGCCGGACAGCGCCTTCCATTATCCTAAAAAACCGAGGAGTCCCTACATGACACAGGAAAAGTCGTTTAAATCGAAAGCGTGGGAGTTTTTCCAGAGCCTGGGAAAGACGTTTATGTTCCCGGTCTCACTGTTGGCCTTTATGGGGTTGTTATTAGGTATCGGTAGTTCTGTCACCAGCCCTTCCACCATCAAAAGTTTTCCCTTTCTGGGCGGCGAGTTAACGCAGCTCACCTTTGGTTTTATCGCCATGGTCGGCGGCTTTGCTTTTACCTATCTGCCGCTGATGTTTGCCATGGCGATCCCGATGGGCCTTGCCAGACGTAATAAAGCGGTTGGCGCTTTTGCCGGATTCGTTGGCTACATGCTGATGAACATGAGCATCAACTACTACCTGACCGCCACCCACCAGCTTGCGGATGCCGCCACCATGAGACAGGTTGGACAATCCATCGTGCTTGGCATTCAAACGCTGGAGATGGGCGTGCTCGGCGGCATTGTGGTAGGGGTGATCACCTACTTCCTGCACGAACGTTTCCAGGACACGGTGCTGCACGACGCGTTTGCCTTCTTTAGCGGCATTCGTTTTGTGCCCATCATTACCGCCCTCACCCTGTCGCTGGTCGGCTTGTTTATCCCCCTGCTGTGGGAATATGTGGCAATGGGCATTGCCGGGATTGGTCATATCATCCAGAGCACCAGCGTCTTTGGGCCATTCCTGTATGGTGTGGGCGTACTGCTGCTCAAACCTTTTGGCCTACACCACATCCTGCTGGCGATGGTGCGCTTCACCCCGGCGGGGGGCATTGAGATGGTTAACGGCCAGGAAGTGGCCGGTGCGCTGAACATTTTCTACGCCGAGCTGAAAGCTGGCCTGCCGTTTAGTCCGCACGTTACGGCATTTTTATCGCAAGGGTTTATGCCGACCTTTATCTTCGGCCTGCCTGCCGTGGCTTACGCTATCTACCGCACCGCGCGCCCGGAAAACCGTCCGGTGATTAAAGGGCTGCTGCTTTCAGGCGTGCTGGTTTCAGTTGTCACGGGTATTTCAGAGCCGATTGAGTTCCTGTTCCTGTTTATTGCCCCTGTGCTTTACGCGTTTCATATCGTTATGTCTGGCCTGGCGCTGATGGTGATGGCGCTGCTCGGCGTCACCATCGGCAACACCGACGGCGGCATTCTGGATCTGCTGATCTTCGGCGTCATGCAGGGGATGTCGACCAAATGGTATCTGCTGTTCCCGGTGGGTATTGCCTGGTTTGTTATCTACTTCTTCGTCTTCCGCTGGTACATCCTCAGGCACGATATTAAAACGCCGGGCCGTGAGGTTGACGCGCAGGGTGCGCTCCAGGCGGTGGAAGCCAATACCCGGGCACGTGGAAAATCGAAATACGATCATGGGCTTATTCTTCGCGCGCTTGGCGGTAAAGAGAATATTGAGTCGCTCGACAACTGCATTACCCGCTTACGTCTGGTGGTAAAAGATATGGGGCTTATCGACCAGCAGGCGCTGAAGGCCGCGGGCGCCTTGTCAGTAGTGGTGCTTGATGCCCACAGCGTTCAGGTGATCATCGGTCCGCAGGTGCAGAGCGTCAAATCCGGCATTGAAGCCTTAATTTAACAGGGGGACGTTGTGTTTGATTTCGACAGAATCATTGAGCGTAAAAGCGATAAATGCCGTAAATGGGATCATACGTTTGTGTGCTCGCGTTTCGGTGATGTCCCGGAGGGATTTATCCCGCTGTGGATAGCAGACATGGATTTCACCTCGCCACCCGCCGTGATTGAAGGCTTCCAGCGCATCGTGGAGCATGGCACCTTCGGTTACACCTGGTGCTTCGACGAATTCTACGATGCGGTCATCGCCTTCCAGCGCACCCGTCATCAGGTTGAGGTGCATAAGTCATGGATCACCCTGACCTACGGCACCGTTTCCACGCTGCACTATACGGTTCAGGCGTTCTGCAAACCCGGCGACTGCGTGATGATGAATACCCCGGTGTATGACCCGTTTGCGATGGCGACACAGCGACAGGGCGTGCGGGTGCTTGCAAATCCGCTGAGCGTGAAGGAAAACCGCTATCAGCTGGATTTTAATCTGATTGAAGTTCAGCTCAAAACTCACCGTCCAAAACTGTGGTTCTTCTGCTCGCCGCATAACCCTTCGGGCCGAATCTGGCGCGCGGATGAGATACGTCAGGTGTCCGATCTCTGTAAGCGCTACGGCACGATTCTGGTGGTTGATGAGGTTCACGCCGAGCACATTCTGGACGGTACATTCGTCAGTTGTCTGACTTCGGGCTGTGCCGCCCAGGACAACCTGATTGTGCTGACCTCCCCCAATAAAGCCTTCAACCTTGGCGGGCTAAAAACATCCTACTCAATGATTCCAGACGATTCGCTGCGCCAGCGTTTCCGCCAGCAACTGGAGAAGAACTCCATTACCTCGCCCAATATCTTCGGCGTGTGGGGAATTATTCTGGCTTATCAGCAAGGTCTGCCATGGCTCGACGCGCTGAATGGTTATCTGCGCGGCAATGCCCGCTACCTTGCGGATGCCATCCAGACCCATTTCCCTGCATGGAAGATGATGAACCCGGAGTCGTCGTATCTCGCCTGGATAGACGTCAGTGCGGACGATCGCAGTGCGACGGCGCTAACTCAACATTTCGCAAAACAGGCTGGCGTGGTCATTGAAGATGGCAGCCACTACGTACAAAACGGCGAAAACTACCTGCGTATTAACTTCGGCACCCAGCGCTACTGGCTGGAACAGTCCATCAACCGAATGCTGAAGCATTACTGATAAGGATCTTACCCCGATGAAAAAAATGCTCACTCTCTCGCTGCTGACTCTCTGTGTTTCTCATGGTGCGGCGGCAGCAAACTACGCGCTCAGTAACGACAATATTGCCCTTTTGTTTGATGATGCAAACGCAACGGTAGTGGTAACGGACAGCAAAGCTAACCATCCGCTCACGCCCCAGGAGTTGTTCTTTCTGACGCTACCGGATGAAACAAAAATCCACACCGCTGATTTCAAAATCAAGCACGTCGAAAAGCAGGACAATGCGATAGTCATCGACTTTACGCATCCGGATTTTATCGTAACGGTGAAACTGAACCTGGTGAAGGGAAAATACGCCAGCATTGGCTACACCATCGCCGCCGTCGGGCAGCCGCGGGACGTAGCGAAAATTACCTTCTTCCCGACGAAGAAGCAGTCTCAGGCACCTTACGTTGACGGGGCGATTAACAGCTCGCCAATCGTGGCCGACTCGTTCTTCATCCTGCCAGACAAACCGATTGTGAATACTTACGCTTATGAAGCCACCACGAACCTCAACGTGGAGCTGAAAACGCCAATTCTGCCTGAGACACCGGTTAGTTTTACCACCTGGTTCGGCACTTTCCCGGAAACTAATCAGCTGCGCCGCAGCGTAAACCAGTTTATCGATGCCGTGCGTCCGCGGCCTTATAAGCCTTACCTGCACTACAACAGCTGGATGGACATCGGCTTCTTTACCCCTTACTCCGAGCAGGATGTCATTGGGCGGATGGACGAATGGAATAAAGAATTTATTGCCGGACGCGGGGTGGCGCTGGACGCGTTCCTGCTGGACGATGGCTGGGACGATCGCACCGGACGCTGGCTGTTTGGCCCGGCATTCAGCAACGGTTTTGGCAAAGTCAGGGAAAAAGCCGACAGCCTGCATAGCTCGGTTGGGCTGTGGCTTTCTCCGTGGGGCGGATACAACAAGCCGCGCGATATTCGCGTCTCGCATGCAAAAGAGTATGGTTTCGAAACCGTAGACGGCAAGCTGGCGCTGTCGGGGCCGAACTATTTTAAAAACTTTAACGATCAGATCATCAAGCTGATCAAAAACGAGCATATTACCTCGTTCAAGCTCGACGGAATGGGTAATGCCAATTCGCATATCAAGGGCAGCCCATTTGCATCGGATTTTGACGCGTCCATTGCCCTGCTGCACAACATGCGCAGCGCAAACCCGAACCTGTTTATCAACCTGACCACCGGCACCGACGCCAGCCCGTCCTGGCTGTTCTATGCTGATTCAATCTGGCGTCAGGGCGATGATATCAACCTGTACGGCCCCGGCACGCCAGTGCAGCAGTGGATGACCTACCGCGATGCCGAAACCTGGCGATCCATCGTGCGTAAAGGTCCGCTGTTCCCGCTGAACTCACTGATGTACCACGGGATCGTCAGCGCAGAGAACGCTTACTATGGACTCGAGAAAGTGCAAACAGACAGCGATTTTGCCGATCAGGTCTGGAGCTACTTCGCAACCGGAACTCAGCTTCAGGAGCTGTACATTACGCCGTCCATGCTGAATAAGGCGAAGTGGGATACCCTGGCGCAGGCGGCGAAATGGTCGCGTGAGAATGCCAGCGTGCTGGTGGATACTCACTGGATTGGCGGTGACCCAACTTCGCTTGAGGTTTACGGCTGGGCCTCATGGAGTAAAGACAAAGCGATTTTTGGCTTACGCAACCCATCGGATAAGCCGCAACGTTACTTCCTGGATTTAACCAAAGATTTTGAAGTCCCGGCAGGAGAGCGTTCGCAGTTTACCCTGAAAGCCGTGTACGGCAGTAATTCGACCGTACCAGAGGAGTATAAAAACGCTGTGGTGATTACGCTGCAACCGCTGGAAACGCTGGTGTTTGAGGCGATGCCGGAGAAATAGTGAGGCTTTGATACGGTGTAGACCGGGTAAGGCGAAGCCGCCACCCGGCAAAACAGGCGGCAGGGTCTTACTCCCCCTGCTGCTCCAGCGCATATTTATACAGCGCATTTTTCTTCACGCCGTGGATCTCCGCCGCCAGCGCAGCCGCTTTTTTCAGAGGAAGTTCAGCCTGTAGCAGGGCCAGCGTACGCAGCGCATCGGCAGGCAGAGCGTCTTCCTGCGCTTTGTGGCCTTCAACAATCAGCACCATTTCGCCCTTGCGGCGGTTTTCATCCTCTTTCACCCACGCCAGCAGTTCGCCAACCGGCGCACCGTGAATGGTTTCCCACGTTTTGGTCAGCTCGCGCGCCAGCACCACATAGCGGGCTTCGCCCCAGACGGTCACCATATCTTCCAGGCTTTCCAGCAAACGGTGGGTTGATTCGTAGAAGATCAACGTACGCGGTTCAGCTTCCAGATCCTTTAACACATCGCGACGGCCTTTGGATTTAGCAGGCAGGAAGCCTTCGTAGCAGAAACGATCGGACGGCAGACCCGCAGCGCTTAACGCCGCAATCGCCGCGCACGGCCCCGGCAGCGGCACAACGCGGATGCCTGCTTCCCGGCAGGTGCGTACCAGATGGTAGCCCGGATCGTTGATCAGCGGCGTTCCCGCATCGGAGACCAGCGCGATGTTCTGCCCTTCTTTAAGCTTCGCCACCAGCGTTTCGGCTTTTTGTTGCTCATTGTGATCGTGCAGGGCAAACAAACGGGCGTTGATGGCAAAGTGTTGTAGCAGTAAACCGGTATGACGGGTGTCTTCAGCCGCAATTAAATCAACAGCTTGCAATACGGTGAGCGCACGTTGGGTAATATCAGACAAATTCCCGATAGGAGTAGGTACAATATAAAGCTGGCCTTGAGAATTATCTGCCGTTTCGTGTTGTTTCATTGTTTCGTCCGTATTGCCGATTTAATATTGAGCATTGCGTAAAAAAATCACTGGATACAGTATGGTACCGTTAACGTTTCTTCGAAAAAAAGCCGCGCACAGCGTGCCCCTCCTGCTGGCAGCCCTGATCTTTACCGGCTGCGGCACCCAGGCACCTGACCAGAGCACTGCTCATATGCAGGGATCCGCTCAGGCTGATTCTGGCTTTTATCTGCAACAAATGTCGCAGAGTACAAATGATACCAGGATCAACTGGCAATTACTCGCCATTCGTGCACTGCTGAAAGAAGGGAAAACCCAGCAGGCCGCCGAGCTGTTCAGCCAGCTGCCGCAGGATCTTAACGACAATCAGCGCCATGAGCAGACGCTGCTGTCGGCAGAACTGAAGGTCGCGCAAAAAGATTACGACGGCGCGAAGAAGATCCTCGGCACCATCGATCTCAGCACGCTGGATAAAAACCAGCAGGCCCGTTTCTGGCAGGCCGGTATCACCGCTGAGCAGGGTCGCCCTTCCCTGACGCTACTCCGCGCGCTGATTGCCCAGGAGCCTCTGCTCGCGGGTGCGGACAAGCAAAAAAATATTGACGCAACCTGGCAGGCGCTCGCCTCCATGACCCAGGATCAGGCCAAGGCGCTGGTAATCAACGCCGATGAAAATGTCCTGCAAGGCTGGCTGGATCTGCAACAGATGTGGTTCAACAACCGCAGCGATCCGAACATGCTGAAAGCCGGCATTACCGACTGGCAAAAGCGTTACCCGCAAAACCCGGGAGCGAAAATGCTGCCAACGCAGCTGGTGAACGTGCAAAACTTTAAGCCCGCCTCCACCAGCAAAATTGCCCTGCTGCTGCCGTTAAACGGTCAGGCTGCGGTGTTTGGTCGCGCCATTCAGCAAGGTTTTGAAGCCGCGAAAAACGGCACCACCGCCGTCAGCGGCAGCGCGGTTCCGGCGCAGGCTGCACAGGCGGCGAATGTGAATGACGTTGTCAGCCCGTCCGCCGCCGAAACCAGCGACCTGACCACCGCGCAAACCCCTGCGCAGGGCACCATGCAGAATCCGGTTACTGCCCCAACGACGCAGCCTGCTACCCCAGCGCCTGCGGCAACACAGGCCCCGGCTGAAACACCGGCGCCCGCGACGGCAGAACAACCTCAGCCGCAAACCGAGCAGCCGGAACAGCAGCCATCAGCCCAGCCGCAGGCTGTGGTCACCACCAGCGCTAACCCTGGTGCAGAGTTGAAAATCTACGACACCAGCGCCCAGCCGCTTGACCAGGTGCTGGCGCAGGTTCAGCAGGACGGGGCCAGCATCGTTGTCGGCCCGCTGTTGAAAAACAACGTGGAAGCGCTGATGAAGAGCAACACCACGCTGAACGTGCTGGCGCTTAACCAGCCTGAGCAGGTTCAGAACCGCGCCAATATCTGTTACTTCGCCCTCTCTCCGGAGGATGAAGCCCGCGATGCGGCCCGCCATATTCACGAGCAGGGCAAGCAGGCGCCGCTGCTGCTGATCCCACGCAGCACGCTGGGCGATCGCGTTGCCAACGCGTTTGCGCAAGAGTGGCAGACCCTTGGCGGTGGCGTGGTGTTGCAGCAGAAATTTGGCTCAGCTTCCGAACTGAGAGCGGGCGTGAACGGCGGGGCAGGTATTGCCCTCAACGGTAGCCCGGTATCCGCCAGCCTGCCGCAGCAGCAGAGCGTCACCATCGGCGGTCTGACGATCCCGGCACCACCTACCGACGCGCAAATCAGCGGCGGCGGTAAAGTGGATTCGGCGTACATCGTCGCTACGCCGGAAGAGATCGCCTTTATCAAACCGATGATCGCCATGCGTAACGGCAGCCAGAGCGGTGCAACGCTCTACGCCAGCTCACGCAGCGCACAGGGTACCGCAGGCCCGGATTTCCGTCTGGAAATGGAAGGACTGCAATACAGCGAGATCCCCATGCTGGCAGGCAGCAACCCGCAGTTGATGCAGCAGGCGCTGGGCGCGGTGCGCAATGACTATTCCCTGGCGCGTCTGTACGCGATGGGCGTCGATGCCTGGGCGCTGGCAAACCACTTCACCCAGATGCGTCAGGTACCGGGCTTCGAGCTTAACGGGAATACCGGCGATCTGACCGCCGATCAGGATTGTGTGATTAACAGGAAGTTATCATGGCTCAAATACCAGCAGGGGCAGATTGTCCCGGCCAGTTAAGCCGTAAACAGACCGGCGACGCGTGGGAGTTAAAGGCGCGTCGCTGGCTTGAAGGCAAAGGACTGCGCTTTGTCGCCGCCAACGTTCGCGGGCGCGGCGGCGAGATTGACCTGATCATGAAAGACGGTCAGACCATCGTGTTTGTTGAAGTTCGCTTCCGACAGTCGTCCCGTTTTGGCGGTGCTGCCGCCAGCGTGACGCTCGCCAAACAACAAAAATTATTACAGACTGCCCACTTGTGGCTTGCCCGCCATAATGGGAGTTTTGATACTGTGGATTGCCGTTTCGATGTGGTAGCCTTCACCGGAAATGCGATCGACTGGCTTAAAAACGCGTTTGGCGAAGACGCATAAATAAGATTTTAAAGGGATACCGTGCTCGAACGAATTAAAGTGTGCTTCACAGAAAGCATTCAAACGCAGATTGCCGCGGCGGAAGCCCTTCCGGACGCGATCTCGCGTGCAGCGATGACGCTGGTTCAGTCGCTGCTCAACGGCAACAAAATCCTCTGTTGTGGCAATGGCACGTCCGCCGCCAACGCACAGCATTTTGCTGCCAGCATGATCAATCGCTTCGAAACCGAGCGCCCGAGTTTACCTGCCATTGCACTAAACACCGATAACGTGGTCTTAACTGCGATTGCCAACGATCGTCTGCATGACGAAATCTACGCCAAGCAGGTGCGCGCCTTAGGCCATGCCGGAGACGTGCTGCTGGCGATCTCCACGCGCGGTAACAGCCGGGATATCGTTAAAGCGGTTGAAGCGGCCGTGACCCGGGATATGACGATTGTCGCCCTGACCGGTTACGACGGCGGAGAGCTGGCTGGCCTGCTGGGGCCGCAGGATGTGGAGATCCGCATTCCTTCGCACCGTAGCGCCCGCATCCAGGAGATGCATATGCTCACGGTGAACTGCTTATGCGATCTGATCGATAACACGCTTTTCCCTCACCAGGATGATTAAGGAGTTCTCATGAAGGTTTTATCGGCCCTTGCAGTCGTGATGTCTGCATTACTGCTTCAGGGATGCATCGCTGCCGCTGTAGTCGGCACCGCAGCGGTCGGCACCAAAGCAGCGACCGATCCGCGCACCGTTGGGACGCAGGTGGATGACGGTACGCTTGAGCTGCGCGTAAACAGTGCGCTGTCGAAAGACGAGCAGATCAAGAAGGAAGCACGCATCAACGTGACGGCTTATCAGGGCAAAGTGCTGCTGGCAGGCCAGGCGCCAAATCCTGAACTCGCCTCGCGCGCCAAACAGATTGCGATGGGTGTGGAAGGTACGGCGGAAGTGTTTAACGAGATCCGCCAGGGCCAGCCGATTGGTCTCGGCACCGCGTCATCTGATACCTGGATCACCACCAAAGTGCGTTCCCAGCTGCTGGGTACCGACCAGGTGAAATCCTCAAACGTGAAAGTGACCACGGAGAACGGCGAAGTGTTCCTGCTGGGTCTGGTGACGGAACGTGAAGGGAAAGCGGCGGCGGATATCGCCAGCCGGGTGAGCGGCGTGAAACACGTCACCACCGCCTTTACTTACATTAAGTAATTACCACCTGACTACAGGCCCGGTAAGCGCTAGCGCCACCGGGCTTTTTTCACACAAGCGCCATACTCCCCACAATAACTCCGCTCAACGCCACCAGCCCCGCAGTCAGCCACAGCGCTTTCGCCGGGAATGACTTACGCAGCATGATAAGCGACGGCAGGCTCACCGCCGGCAGCGTGATGAGCAGCGCCAGCGCCGGTGCGGTCCCCATACCAGCCATCATCATGGTCTGAATAATCGGGATCTCCGCCGCGGTTGGGATCACAAACAGGCACCCGGCCACCGCCATCGCAATCACCCACATCAGCGTGTTGTCGATAGCGCCATCCGCATGCGGGAACAGCCAGACGCGCGCCGCCCCCAGCACCAGTACGGCCAGGATATAGACCGGAATGGTGCTCCAGAAAAGCTGCCACAGCGCTTTGCCCCAGCGAGCAAAGAAATTGCCCTGCGGCTCGCTGACGTCCAGCTCAACGGAGGCAGGCCCGGCCTCGTTGTCTTTCACCAGGTGCTGCACCAGCGTAGCGACAAGCACCACCGTCAGCAGGCCAGCCGCCAGACGGATAAACGCGAAATGCCAGCCGAGAACGAAGCCCATAAACACCAGCGTTGCCGGGTTCAGCAGGGGGTTACCCATCCAGAAGGCAAGCGCGCCGCCCATCGACACGCGCTGTCGGCGCATACCCGCCGCCACCGGTGCGGCGCAGCAGGAGCACATCATGCCCGGCAGGGAGAAAATCGTCCCCAGTAGCGTGCCCTGCAAGCGCGGCTGTCCCAGGGTTTTCACCAGCCAGTTACGCGGGATAAGTACCTGAATCAGCGAGCCCAGCAATACGCCCAATACCGCCGCTTTCCAGACGGCAAGAAAATAGACCATGGCGTAATCCCACGCCGCGCGTAGCGGGCTGGAATCGGCCTGCGCGAGAATCGATTTACCGATGCTGTGGGTGTCGGCGGCGGTGAAGGCTTTACCGTAGTACGGCTGCCATTTCACATACCAGAGGCCAATGATGACCACGAGAAAGAAGAGTGCGGGCTTCCACCACTGAACAGGTGTTGCCGCCTGAGATGAAGACTGACCAGTCATACCATTCCCCGGAAGGTGTTATTTAATAAGCCGGGGAAGTTTACGCCTCGCCCTGCGCGATTTCACGCAGTTTTGCCGAAGGGATAATATTAACCCCCTCCTGCGACGGAGCCAGCGCCTCTTTTAGCATCGCCAGCGCGACATCCCGCGCCTCGATGGACTTCCAGTTACCCGGCAGGATACGAAACAGCGGAGCGAAAAATGACTCGTTAAAACGACGTTCGTCACGGTGCCCCATCAGCATGGAAGGCCGCGCGATGGTCAGGCGCTCCCATTTCTGCGCGATTAACGCCTCTTCCATTTTGCCCTTCACCTGGTTGTAAAAAAACGGCGAGCCTGCGTTCGCGCCGTGCGCGCTGACTACCAGGAAATGTTTTGCGCCCAGCTTTTTCGCCGTCAGGGCGGTATCCACCACCAGTGTGTAATCCGCATGGACAAAAGCTTCTTTACTGCCCGCTTCCCGTCGGGTGGTGCCAAGGCAGCAAAAGGCGATATCAATGGGATCCTGCACCTGCGCCAGCGCGTCGGTGAGCTGTGGATCGTGCGGGTTATAGACGCCGGTGATATCCAACAGCGGGCGACGCGTCGGGGCGGCGATATAATTGATATGCCGATCCTGGATCAGCAGCCGCAGCAGATGTCCACCCACCAGCCCGGTTGCGCCGGTAATCAGTACCTGACTCATCTTATCCCCTTTACAGAATTGTCCGTTTGCGTTCTGGGCCTGCTCTACCACACTTAAAAGTCTGTTACCGGTAAGTATTTACCACAAACGGGAAAAAAACAGTCTGAAGCGAAAACAACGGAGGAAGCATGGGTAAAAAAATCGCAGTCTTGATTACCGACGAGTTTGAAGATTCAGAATTTACGTCGCCAGCAGAGGCATTCCGCAAGGCGGGCCACGAGGTGGTCACCATCGAGAAAGAAGCGGGTAAAACCGTGAAGGGCCATAAGGGCGAAGCCAGCGTGACCATTGACGAATCCATTGATAACGTCAGCCCGTCGGATTTCGACGCCCTGCTGTTACCGGGCGGTCATTCACCGGATTCCCTGCGCGGAGACGAGCGTTTCGTCACCTTTACCCGTGACTTCGTCGGCACCGGTAAACCGGTATTTGCCATTTGCCACGGTCCGCAGCTGCTGATCAGCGCCGAGGTGGTACGCGGGCGTAAGCTCACCGCGGTGAAGCCGATCGTTATCGATCTGAAAAACGCGGGAGCCGAGTTCTACGATCAGGAAGTGGTGAACGATAACGATCAGCTGATCACCAGCCGTACACCGGACGATCTGCCGGCGTTTAACCGTGAAGCGCTACGCCTGCTCGGCGCGTAACCAGTGCAGCTTCTTGCCAAAGCCCAGGGTGTTGTCGGTAAATTTCAGCTCATCAAGGCGGATTTCCCACACCGGGGCTTTTAGCGCCGCGGCCACCGGGAAGCGGCGCGTATAGCGTTTACGTTGCGCGTCGCTCTCCTCACCTTCCAGGCGACGAATTTCGCCTTTAAACTGGACCCCGCGGATCAGCGCAACGGTTTTAGGCTGACCGTTTACCGTGCCCGCCACTTTTGCCCGCTGGCCCGTCATCTGCGCATGCCGCGTTTTATCTTCGCTCATCACGTAAAAGGCCACGCGCTCGGGATCGTAGTAATAAAAGGCATTTGCGCACCACATCTCCTCGTCTTTACAGACGCACCAGGTCACGACATGCTGCTTTGCCAGCCAGCGGTTAATGGCGGCCAGTGTTTCCATTTTCGCTCTCTCTCATGCTATGGTGCGTTCACCTTAACATACTGAATCTGTTTACCGTGTGCTGGTTTCTCTATCTTGTCCGAACCGCTGATAACGCACTCTACACCGGGATCACTACCGATGTGGCACGGCGTTTTTTACAACATCAAACGGGGAAAGGGGCGAAGGCGCTGCGGGGGAAAGGTGAACTTCAGTTAGCGTTTTCAGCCGCCGTGGGCGACAGATCCCTGGCGCTCAGGCTGGAATACCGCATCAAGCAGCTGACGAAGCGCCAGAAAGAGCGTCTCGTCAACGGGGACGGCTCTTTCGAGGCGCTACGCGAAAGCCTGCTTAAAAACGATTGAAATGATCGTGGTACTCCACCAGACCGGTAACGCCGTCGAGCGCATCATCCGCCAGAGGATGCACCAGGAAAGATGTTTCCGTGCCCGGCCAGTGGCAGCGCAGATCGTATCTGGACGCTGGCTTAAAACCTAAACGTTCGTAGAACGCCGGATCGCCCAGAACGACGACAGCGGCATAGCCAAATTCATTCAGTGAATCCAGCCCTTCATAGACCAGCTGGCGCGCCAGGCCCTGGCCACGGTAGTTTTCATCCACCGCCAGCGGCGCCATGCCGACCCACTGTAACTCTTCACCCTGCACAATCACCGGGCTGAAGGCCACGTAGCCGACCACCTGCCCTTCATCGTCGGTGGCAACCAGGCCCAGCGTAATCAGGCCATCTTCGCGAAGATCGTGAACCAGTTGGGCTTCGGCGTCGCCTGCAAAAGAGCGGCGTAACAACGCATCGATACCCGGCGCATCAATCCCAATTTCGACTCGAATCAGCATGGCTCACCTACTGAAGTGTGTTTACTGTCCGGCGGGGTTTTTAGCCCGGCCTCAACGAAATCTGCCATTTGCATCAACATCATACGCAGCGCTTTCGGCATCTGCTCCAGCTCAATGGCATCCATTAAATTTTTGACGTACAGACCGAGCTCCGTGTCGCCTTCAATCACCAGACGACGCTGGAAGAAGAGGGTGTCCGGATCCTGTTTGCGCGCGGCGATCATCAGCAGATCGCTGGCATCCGCGCTAAAGCTGACATCCGCCTCGGCGGTTTCACGGACGATCAGCCGATCGTTCTCAACGGAAGTAAACCAGCGCAACCCGATATCGCGCACTTCAATCTTTAACCAGCGGCCTTCCAGAAACTCCAGCTCACCGTCCTGAAGCGCCTGGCGGAACTGCCAGCTCAGTACCTGTTCCAGCACCTGGCGTTTAAGCGCGAACGGCGCCAGTTTTACCGGCACGCTCAGCATTGATGGACCAAATTGTACGAGACGTGAACGCAGTTTATCCAGCACGAGCTTTACTCCCTGATAGCTATAGTCCTGCTATTTTGCCATATCCCGACAAGAAGATAGCGGCGTAAATCAACAAACCGTTGTCCGGTATACCTCATTATTGGTGCCATCAATACGCCATTAGCTGCCTTAAATCAAAAATTGTCGCGTATGGGTTAATTAAAATCCCAGCTCGTTAACATTTTTTACGATCCCTGCGATCGACAACATCGGGATAAATTATGGAGCTGCTCTGCCCTGCCGGAAACCTTCCGGCGCTTAAGGCGGCCATCGAAAATGGGGCCGATGCGGTCTATATCGGGCTGAAAGATGATACCAACGCCCGCCATTTTGCGGGTCTTAACTTTACGGAGAAAAAGCTTCAGGAAGCCGTTAACTTCGTTCACCAGCACCGGCGCAAACTGCACATCGCCATCAATACCTTTGCCCATCCTGATGGCTATGCCCGCTGGCAGCGCGCCGTGGATATGGCGGCCCAGCTGGGCGCCGATGCGCTGATCCTGGCCGACCTCGCCATGCTTGAGTATGCGGCAGAACGTTATCCGCATATTGAGCGCCACGTCTCTGTTCAGGCATCGGCCACCAATGAAGAGGCCGTGCGTTTTTATCATCGACACTTTGACGTAGCCCGCGTGGTGCTGCCGCGCGTGCTCTCTATTCATCAGGTTAAGCAACTGGCGCGCGTCACGCCAGTGCCGCTGGAGGTTTTTGCCTTCGGCAGCCTGTGCATCATGGCCGAAGGCCGCTGCTATCTTTCTTCCTATCTCACCGGGGAATCGCCAAATACCGTCGGCGCCTGCTCGCCTGCCCGCTTCGTTCGCTGGCAGCAAACACCGCAGGGACTGGAGTCACGCCTGAATGACGTGTTAATTGACCGCTATCAGGACGGTGAAAACGCGGGGTATCCGACACTGTGTAAGGGCCGCTATCTGGTGGACGGCGAGCGCTACCACGCGCTGGAGGAGCCCACCAGCCTCAACACGCTGGAATTGCTGCCGGAACTGCTGGCCGCCAATATTGCCTCGGTGAAAATCGAAGGCCGCCAGCGCAGCCCGGCCTACGTGAGCCAGGTGGCGAAGGTGTGGCGTCAGGCCATCGACCGCTGCATGGCGGACCCGCAAAACTATGCTCCACAAGCGGCCTGGATGGAGACGCTCGGCGCGATGTCTGAAGGCACCCAAACTACGCTCGGCGCGTACCACCGTAAATGGCAGTGAGATAATCATGAAATATTCATTAGGGCCGGTGCTTTACTACTGGCCAAAAGAGACGCTGGAAGATTTTTACCAGCAGGCGGCTAACAGCAGCGCCGATGTGATTTACCTCGGCGAAGCGGTGTGCAGCAAGCGCCGCGCCACCAAAGTGGGCGACTGGCTGGATATAGCGAAAAACCTGGCCGGCAGCGGCAAGCAGGTGGTGCTCTCGACGCTGGCGCTGGTGCAGGCGTCCTCTGAACTGGGCGAGCTGAAGCGCTACGTCGAAAACGGTGAGTTCCTGCTGGAGGCGAGCGACCTGGGCGTGGTAAACCTGTGTGCCGAGCGTAAGCTGCCGTTTGTCGCCGGACATGCGCTGAACTGCTATAACGCGGTGACCCTGCGCCTGTTGCTCAAACAGGGGATGACCCGCTGGTGCATGCCGGTTGAGCTCTCCCGCGACTGGCTGGCCAACCTGCTCACACAGTGCGAAGAGCTGGGCATTCGCAACAAGTTTGAAGTGGAGGTTCTGAGCTACGGCCATCTGCCGCTGGCCTACTCTGCCCGCTGCTTCACCGCACGTTCCGAAGATCGCCCGAAAGACGAGTGCGAAACCTGCTGCATTAAGTACCCGAACGGCCGCAGTATGCTGTCGCAGGAGAACCAGCAGGTGTTTGTCCTCAACGGCATTCAGACCATGAGCGGTTACGTCTATAACCTCGGCAACGAACTGGCGTCAATGCACGGGCTGGTGGATATGGTGCGTCTTTCGCCGCTTGATACCGGCGTTTTCGCGATGCTGGACGCCTTCCGCGCCAACGAAAACGGCGCCTCACCGCTGCCGTTGACGGCAAACAGCGACTGCAACGGTTACTGGAGACGTCTCGCCGGGCTGGAATTGCAGGCGTAAAAAAGGCTCACTTTGTTAACAACGGTTATCATTTTTTAATGCAGTATTAAAGATTGACCGTCGACAAAGTGAGCTGTTATGACTGACAAAACCATTCCGTTTTCGGTGCTGGATCTGGCGCCGATTCCACAAGGCTCCTCGGCCAGAGAAGCCTTCACGCACTCTCTCGATCTTGCTCAGCTTGCCGAAAAGCGCGGCTATCACCGCTACTGGCTGGCGGAGCACCACAATATGGTGGGCATCGCCAGCGCCGCCACCTCGGTGCTGATTGGCTATCTGGCGGCGAATACCACCACTCTGCACCTGGGATCCGGCGGTGTGATGCTGCCGAACCACGCCCCGCTGGTGATTGCCGAGCAGTTCGGGACGCTGAATACCCTTTATCCGGGCCGTATTGATCTAGGGCTTGGCCGCGCGCCGGGCAGCGACCAGCCGACCATGCGCGCCCTGCGTCGCCATATGAGCGGCGATATCGATAACTTCCCGCGCGATGTGGCCGAGCTGGTGGACTGGTTTGACGCGCGGGATCCGAACCCGCACGTGCGTCCTGTGCCGGGGTACGGGGAAAAGATCCCGGTATGGCTGTTAGGCTCAAGCCTGTACAGCGCGCAGCTCGCCGCTCAGCTGGGGCTGCCGTTCGCGTTCGCTTCCCACTTCGCACCGGATATGCTGCATCAGGCACTGCATCTTTATCGTACGCACTTCCAACCGTCTGAACGTCTGGAGAAGCCGTATGCGATGGTGTGTATCAATATCATTGCCGCCGACAGCAACCGCGACGCGGAATTCCTGTTTACCTCTATGCAGCAGGCGTTTGTGAAGCTGCGTCGCGGTGAGACGGGCCAGCTTCCACCGCCGGTAGAGAATATGCATCAGCTGTGGTCGGCCTCCGAGCAGTATGGCGTGCAGCAGGCTCTGAGTATGTCGCTGGTGGGTGATAAGGCGAAAGTGCGTCACGGGCTGGAGGCGGTGCTGCGTGAAACCCAGGCGGATGAGATTATGGTTAACGGCCAGATTTTCGATCACCAGGCGCGTCTGCATTCGTTTGATTTGGCGATGCAGGTGAAAGAGGAGTTGGTGGGGTAGTTTTTTGCTTTGCCCGGTGGCGCTTCGCTTACCGGGCCTACATTCTTTTCTCCCTCTCCCATGGGGAGAAGGCCGGGGTGAGGGGTTCAGACCGCACGTTTTACTGATATACCGGCAACAGATTAAAACTCGACAGCACGTGCACCACCGCATTGCCGATACCAAATACCAGAATCAGCGCAATCATCGGTTTTCCGCCCCAGACGCGGAATTTCGGGCTGCCGAAGCGCTTACGTGATTTGCGCGCCAGCAGCGCCGGTACAATCGCCGCCCAGATGGTGGCCGCCAGTCCCGCATAGCCGATGGCGTACAGGAAACCGTTCGGCCACAGCAGGCCGCCCACAATCGGCGGCAGGAAGGTCAACAGCGCGGTTTTGAAGCGCCCCATAGCAGAGTCATCAAAACCAAACAGATCCGCCAGGTAGTCAAACAGGCCCAGCGTCACGCCGAGGAATGAGCTCGCCACCGCAAAGTTCGAGAAGACCACCAGAAGCAGATCCAGACTGCGGCTGTTCAGCACGCCGCTCAGCGCCTGTACCAGCACATCAATGTTACCGCCCTTCTGCGCAATGCCGATAAATTCCGGACGCGGGATGTTACCCATCGTCCCCAGCAGCCAGATCACATACAGCCCCAGCGCCAGCAACGTGCCGTAAACCAGGCATTTCACGATGGTGCGCGGATCCTTGCCGTAGTATTTCATCAGGCTCGGTACGTTGCCGTGGTAGCCGAACGACGCCAGACAGAATGGCAGCGTCATCAGCAGGTACGGCGTGTAGGAGGTGTTCACTTCCGCAACGTTAAACAGCGTGGCCGGCGTGACGTGCCCCAGCAGGCTGCCGAAGGTCAGAAAGAAGGTGATGACCTTTGCGCCCAGCACGATCGCCGTCATGCGGCTGACCGCTTTGGTGCTCATCCAGACGATAAACGCCACGCCCAGCGCGAAGCAGAGACCCGCCAGACGCGCCGGAACGTTCAGCGACATCTCTGAGAAGGTGTGATGCAGAATCGACCCGCTCGCTGAAATGTACGCGTAGGTCAGGATATAGAGTACAAACGCGATGGACAGCCCGTTCACCAGGTTCCAGCCTTTGCCCAACAGATCCCGGGTGATGGTGTCGAAGCTGGAGCCAATGCGGTAGTTCAGGTTTGCTTCAAGGATCATCAGCCCGGAATGGAGCATGCAGAACCAGGTGAAAACCAGCGCCGCCAGCGACCAGAAGAACCACGCACCGGACATGACCACAGGCAGGGAAAACATCCCGGCACCAATGATGGTTCCGCCGATGATCACCACGCCGCCAAGCAGCGAAGGTGACGTTTGGGTGGTGGTTAGTGTTGCCATGCGGCCTTATCTCCAGTGAAAAATGTGGTTCTGCATTTTAGTGTGTTGCACTGTACCAGTACAAGAGTACAAAAGGAATAAAAAAAGCCCCGATAGCAACTATCGGGGCTGTATATTTTACTTTACGTTAGAAGCGAAAGGCTTACGCGTCACCGAAACGACGACGGCTGGCGCCTTCTTCACGGCGTGGACCACGGTTTTCGCGGCGCTCACCGGAGAAACGACGGCCTTCACCACCGCGTCCTTCGCTGCGACCGCCTTCACGACGCTCGCCACCGAAACCGCGACCACCGCCACGACGTTCGCCGCCACGGTCAGGACGTGGCTGTGCATCGCCCAGCAGCTGCATGTTCATCGGCTTGTTCAGGATACGGGTGCGAGTAAAGTGTTGCAGTACTTCGCCCGGCATGCCTTTTGGCAGCTCGATGGTGGAGTGGGAACCGAACAGCTTGATGTTACCGATGTAACGGCTGCTGATATCGCCTTCGTTAGCGATCGCGCCAACGATGTGACGAACTTCAACACCATCATCACGGCCCACTTCAATGCGATACAGTTCCATTTCGCCAGCGTCACGACGCTCGCGACGTGGACGGTCTTCACCACCACGCTCTGGACGGTCACCGCGTGGACCACGGTCGTTACGGTCGCCACGACGTTCGAAACGATCGTCACGGTCACGGAACTCACGCTTAGGACGCATCGGCGCATCAGGTGGCACGATCAGGCTACGTTCGCCCTGCGCCATTTTCAGCAGTGCTGCGGCCAGGGTTTCCATGTCCAGCTCTTCGCCTTCAGCGACAGGCTGGATCTGGGACAGCAGCGCACGGTACTGATCCAGATCGCTGCTTTCCAGCTGCTGCTGTACTTTCGCGGCGAATTTTTCCAGACGGCGTTTGCCCAGCAGTTCTGCGTTTGGCAGCTCGGCTTCTGGAATGGTCAGCTTCATGGTGCGTTCAATGTTACGCAGCAGACGACGCTCGCGGTTCTCAACGAACAGCAGCGCACGGCCTGCACGACCCGCACGACCGGTACGGCCGATACGGTGAACGTAAGACTCGGAGTCCATTGGGATATCGTAGTTTACAACCAGGCTGATACGCTCAACGTCCAGGCCACGTGCTGCCACGTCGGTTGCAATCAGGATATCCAGACGACCGTCTTTCAGACGCTCCAGAGTCTGCTCACGCAGGGCCTGGTTCATGTCGCCGTTCAGCGCTGCGCTGTTGTAGCCGCTACGCTCCAGGGCTTCAGCCACTTCCAGGGTCGCGTTTTTGGTACGAACGAAAATAATCGCCGCATCAAAATCTTCCGCTTCCAGGAAACGCACCAGCGCTTCGTTTTTGCGCATGCCGTATACAGACCAGTAGCTCTGGCTGATGTCCGGGCGAGTGGTCACGCTGGACTGAATACGCACTTCCTGCGGCTCTTTCATGAAGCGGCGGGTAATGCGACGGATCGCTTCTGGCATGGTTGCAGAGAACAGAGCGGTCTGATGACCTTCCGGGATCTGCGCCATGATGGTTTCTACGTCTTCGATGAAGCCCATACGCAGCATTTCATCGGCTTCGTCCAGTACCAGGCCGCTCAGTTTAGAGAGGTCCAGGGTACCGCGCTTCAGGTGATCCAGCAGACGGCCCGGCGTACCGACAACAATCTGTGGACCCTGGCGCAGGGCGCGTAACTGCACGTCATAACGCTGGCCGCCGTACAGGGCTACCACGTTTACGCCGCGCATATGTTTAGAGAATTCCGTCATGGCTTCAGCAACCTGAACAGCCAGTTCACGGGTTGGAGCCAGGACGAGGATCTGCGGCGCGCGCAGGTCCGGATCAATGTTGTTCAGCAGCGGCAGCGAGAATGCTGCGGTTTTACCGCTACCAGTCTGGGCCATGCCCAGCACGTCACGACCAGAAAGCAGGTGTGGGATACACTCAGCCTGGATCGGAGATGGTTTTTCGTAACCCAGATCGTTAAGGGCTTCAAGGATAGGAGCCTTCAGGCCCAGATCTGCAAAAGTGGTTTCGAATTCAGCCATGTAGTACAAGTGCCTCGATATTAATGGCGGCCAGTCTACTTAGCTCATCGTGAAAATGATTAGCAATTTTCATTGAAAAGTGTGAACCGGCTCAAATTAGGTGTATTGACGAACAACAACGCCCTCACCAGTGAAGGTGATGGCAATCAAAAGATTACGGGCTGATGTTTATGTCGTCAGCTATTGCTGGTCCGATTCTGCCAGGTCGTCTTGCTCCTGGCCCAAGAGCGATAATTCCAACAATGCATAACGGTGCTCAACGAAGTTATGTACGTTGTTAGCAACCGCTAATTTGAACAGTGCCGTAGCGCTGTCCATATCCCCCAGACTTAGGTAGTACTTACCTAAATAGAAGTTGGTTTCACTGAGATGCTCAGCGAGCGAGGTGTTATCCGTTGCGTCCGCCTTGAGGCGTTCCATCAGCGTTGCTTCGCTAATGTTGCCCAGGTAGAACTCGACAATGTTCCATCCCCACTGTTCCTTGTCCGATTTATCGAAGCGCTGTTTCAGTGCTTCTTTGGCCTGCTTCTCATCGAGCTTCTGCTCAACGATGTAAAGCCACAGGCTGCGGAAAGGATCATTAGGATCGTCTTGATAAAACGCCAGCAGATCATCTTGCGCTAACTTATCACGACCGCCGTAATACAATGCGATACCGCGATTCAAGTGCGCGTAGTTGTAAGTTGGATCAAGCTCAAGTACAGAATCAAACGCTTCATAGGCAGCATCAAAATTGCCTGCCTGCGTTAAATAAATGCCTAAGTAATTGAATACTTCAGGCATATCAGGTCGAATCGCCAGCGCTTGTGAAAAATCATTTCGCGCCAGTGCCCTCAGACCGAGACTATCATACAACACTCCGCGCTCATATAAAAGCTGTGCGCGTTCGTCATCGGTTAAAGCCCGACTGGCAAGTATTTGTTCCATGCGTGCCAGAATGACTTCCTGCTGCAAAGTCGGTTGCAATGGCACTGCGAGGACTTCGCTCTTACGCCAGGCAGAGTTGCTGCATCCTGCCAGCGTTAAAGCTGTCGCAACGAAACACCAGCGCAAAAAAGGCTTCATTTCCCACTCCCGAAGACAACTATTGATGAACGTCCTGTCCCCCGGCGGCTTAACAAGGCGTCCTGCCTGATAATAAGCCCTCCGCCTGCGCGGAGGGCAAATGGCAACCTTACTCGCCTTGCTGTTCAGCAGCCGGGGCTTCCGGTGCCGCAGCAGGCTGAGACTGCTCGGTTGCTTCTTTAATGCTCAGACGGATACGGCCCTGGCGGTCAACTTCCAGAACTTTCACCGGTACTTCCTGACCCATTTGCAGGTAATCGGTCACTTTCTCAACGCGCTTGTCAGCGATCTGAGAGATGTGTACCAGACCTTCTTTACCGCCACCGATGGCAACGAATGCGCCAAAGTCAACGATACGGGTCACTTTACCATTGTAGATACGGCCCACTTCGATTTCTGCCGTGATCTCTTCGATACGACGGATAGCGTATTTCGCTTTCTCGCCGTCGGTTGCTGCGATTTTCACAGTACCGTCATCTTCGATTTCGATGGTGGTGCCCGTTTCTTCGGTCAGTGCACGGATAACAGAACCGCCCTTACCGATAACATCTTTGATCTTGTCTGGATTGATCTTGATGGTGTGGATACGTGGAGCGAACTGAGAAATGTCGCCACGCGGCGCATTAATCGCCTGTTCCATCACGCCCAGGATGTGCAGACGCGCACCTTTAGCCTGGTTCAGAGCAACCTGCATGATCTCTTTGGTGATACCTTCAATTTTGATATCCATCTGCAAGGCAGAGATACCGTCACGGGAACCCGCTACTTTGAAGTCCATATCGCCCAGGTGGTCTTCGTCGCCCAGAATGTCAGACAGAACAACGTAGTTGTCGCCCTCTTTCACCAGACCCATTGCGATACCCGCAACGGCGGCTTTAATTGGCACGCCTGCATCCATCAGCGCCAGAGAGGCACCACACACGGAAGCCATAGAAGAGGAACCGTTGGATTCGGTGATTTCAGACACCACACGTACGGTGTACGGGAATTTGTCTGCTTCTGGCATCACTGCCAGCACGCCGCGCTTCGCCAGACGACCGTGACCAATTTCACGACGCTTCGGTGAGCCAACCATACCGGTTTCGCCCACAGAGTACGGAGGGAAGTTGTAGTGGAACAGGAAGCTGTCAGTACGCTCGCCCATCAGTTCGTCGATGATCTGTGCGTCACGTGCGGTACCCAGGGTCGCGGTTACCAGCGCCTGCGTTTCACCACGGGTGAACAGCGCAGAACCGTGAGTACGTGGCAGTACGCCAGTACGCACGTCCAGACCACGGATCATGTCTTTTTCACGACCATCGATACGCGGCTCGCCTGCCAGGACGCGGCTACGAACAACGTTTTTCTCGATGGCGTGCAGGATTTCGCCAATCTCGTTAGCGTCCAGCGTTTCGTCTTCGGCAACCAGGGTCGCGGTCACTTCAGATTTGATCACATCAACCTGAGCATAGCGCTCCTGTTTGTCGGTGATGCGGTATGCGTCGCTCAGACGAGATTCTGCCAGTGCAGCAACGCGTGCGTTCAGCGCGTCGTTCACCGCTTCTGGCTGCCAGTCCCAACGTGGTTTACCGGCTTCTTTCACCAGGTCGTTGATGTTCTGGATAACGATCTGCTGCTGCTCGTGGCCAAATACCACAGCGCCCAGCATCTGATCTTCGCTCAGCAGTTCAGCTTCGGATTCAACCATCAGAACCGCTGCTTCAGTACCGGCAACAACCAGGTCCAGCTTACTCTCTTTCAGCTCTTCCTGAGTTGGGTTCAGTACGTACTGGTCGTTGATGTAGCCAACGCGCGCGGAACCGATTGGGCCATTGAATGGAATACCAGACAGTGACAGGGCCGCAGATGCGCCGATCATAGCAACGATGTCCGGGTTAACCTGTGGGTTAACGGAAACAACGGTCGCAATAACCTGAACTTCGTTTACGAAGCCTTCCGGGAACAGCGGACGAACCGGGCGGTCAATCAGACGCGCGATCAGGGTTTCGCCTTCGCTTGGACGGCCTTCACGACGGAAGAAGCCACCCGGGATTTTACCGGCAGCGTAGGTACGCTCCTGGTAGTTAACGGTCAGAGGGAAGAAGTCCTGACCTGGTTTAGCTTTTTTCTGGCCAACTACGGTAACGAATACAGCGGTGTCATCCATGCTTACCATAACGGCAGCAGTAGCCTGACGCGCCATCATGCCGGTTTCCAGCGTGACGGTATGCTGACCATACTGGAATTTACGAACGATCGGATTCAGCAAAATTCTGTCCTTTCTTAAATGTTTGAAAGCACACCTCAGGTGTGCTGACGATTTAACCCGACCTTCTTCGCATCCTCGCGACTAATGACAACCGACACCCCCATGGGTGAAGCCTCTCATTAGCCGCGCGAACCTCTGCAATGAAGATCATTTATAGCAACAATACAATAGTTTCCATTGAATTGCTGCCGTCTGGTTGAAAAAAGGGGCCATCAGGCCCCCTTTTCTGAAACTCGCAAGAATTAGCGACGCAGGCCCAGACGCTCGATCAGCGCGGTGTAGCGTGCAACATCTTTACGCTTCAGGTAGTCGAGCAGTTTACGACGCTGAGAAACCATACGCAGCAGACCACGACGGCTGTGGTGATCTTTTTTGTGCTCTGCAAAGTGACCTTGCAGGTGGTTAATCTGTGCAGTCAGCAGTGCAACCTGAACTTCGGTAGAACCGCTGTCGTTAGTACCACGACCAAACTCAGAAACGATTTTAGCTTTAGCTTCAACGCTTAGAGACATTTTCAAACTCCAAAGTATAAAGAATGTAAGGATGCCGATCTCTAATTCAGCTATCCCATGTACGCCCCGCAGATTGTTAAACAATTTACCAGGCGTTAAGCGGCGATATTCTACTCGTCTCCCCTGCTTATCGCAAGGTGAGGCGTTATCACCGTCACGCTTCGACCGGATATTCGACGACCAGACGACGCGGCGCCACACGCCCTTCGCCGTCCATTTCGCCCATACCGATGAATTTCCCTTCGTCACCTTCCGTCACGCGTACCAGGCCCTCAAGCGGCGCCCCCGATGTGCGAACCGGGTTTCCGTTCTTAAAGTAAACGGACGATGTTAAAGGAAGATTAACAACCGGGAAGTCCACTGCCGGACTGTCCATTGGCATCAGCAGCGGGTCCAGCAGATCGGCAGGCGCAACGCCCTGCGCTTGCGCCTGCTCAACCAGGGCGTGCAGATGCTCAAGCGTCACCATGCGTTCGACCGGATATTTGCTGACCGCCAGACGACGCAGATAAATCACATGCGCGCCGCAGCCCAGCTTTTCACCGAGGTCATCAATGATGGTGCGGATATAGGTCCCTTTCGAACAGTGTACTTCCAGCTCGAGTTCATCACCTTCGTGGCGAATGAACAGCAACTCATACACGGTAATCGGACGAGCTTCACGCGGAACCTCAATGCCCTGACGCGCATATTCGTAGAGCTTTTTGCCCTGATATTTCAGCGCCGAATACATCGACGGCACCTGTAGCGTATCACCACGGAAGCTGTCCAGCGCCGCATCAAGTTGCTCCGCGCTGAAGGTCACCGGGCGCTCTTCCACCACCAGGCCATCTGCATCGGAGGTATCCGTGCGCTGGCCCAGTTTGGCAATCACGCGGTAGCGCTTATCCGAATCCAGCAGGTACTGGGAAAACTTTGTCGCTTCCCCCAGGCAGATCGGCAGCATGCCGGTTGCCAGCGGATCCAGCGCGCCAGTGTGCCCTGCACGGTTGGCGTTATAAATACGCTTCACTTTTTGCAGCACGTCGTTGCTGGATGCGCCCTGTGGTTTATCCAGCAACAGCACGCCATGCACGTCACGACCGCGACGACGAGGACGACTCATCAGTCCTCCTTGCTGTCGTCCGCCGGGTTAACACGACGCTCATCGTCATGTTTCACCACGCTGGTCACCAGGTTGGACATACGCATACCTTCAACCAGCGAGTTGTCGTAGAAGAAGGTCAGCTCTGGCACGATACGCAGGCGCATTGCTTTGCCAAGCAGAGAGCGGATGAAACCAGAGGCTTCCTGCAACGCTTTAATGCCGTTCTTCACGGCGTCTTCATCCTGGTCATTCAGGAAAGTAACAAACACTTTGGCGTACGCCAGGTCGCGGGACATTTCCACGCCAGACACGGTGGTCATCATACCCACGCGTGGATCTTTGATTTCACGTTGCAGAATGAGAGCGATCTCTTTCTGCATCTCCTGCGCGACGCGCTGTGGGCGACCAAATTCTTTCGCCATAATAAATTCTCCAGACAAAAAAGGGGCTTAAGCCCCTTTTTAAAATTACTGCCGGGTGGCGCTTCGCTTACCCGGCCTACGCTAATTACTCTTCAGTTGACGAAGATTACGCGATGGTACGCTGAATTTCGATGATCTCGAACACTTCGATCATATCGCCAACGCGAACGTCGTTGTAGTTCTTCACGCCGATACCACATTCCATGCCGTTACGGACTTCGTTAACGTCATCTTTGAAGCGGCGCAGGGATTCCAGCTCACCTTCGTAGATAACCACGTTGTCACGCAGTACGCGGATTGGGTTGTGACGCTTGATGGTCCCTTCGGTAACCATACAGCCCGCGATCGCACCGAATTTCGGTGATTTGAACACGTCACGTACTTCAGCCAGACCGATGATCTGCTGTTTCAGCTCAGGAGACAGCATGCCGCTCATCGCTGCTTTCACTTCGTCAATCAGGTTATAGATGACGGAGTAGTAACGCAGATCCAGGCTTTCAGCATCAATCACTTTACGCGCAGATGCGTCAGCACGAACGTTGAAGCCAACCAGGATCGCGTTAGACGCTGCTGCCAGGGTTGCGTCGGTTTCGGTGATACCACCTACGCCAGAACCGATGATCTTCACTTTCACTTCGTCGGTAGACAGTTTCAGCAAGGAGTCGGAGATCGCTTCCACAGAACCCTGAACGTCCGCTTTCAGAACGATGTTCACTTCGTGAACTTCGCCTTCGGTCATGTTGGCGAACATGTTCTCGAGTTTAGATTTCTGCTGACGAGCCAGCTTCACTTCACGGAATTTACCCTGACGATACAGAGCGACTTCACGCGCTTTCTTCTCGTCACGTACCACGGTGACTTCGTCACCGGCAGCCGGAACACCGGACAGGCCGAGAATTTCCACTGGAATGGACGGACCCGCTTCCAGCACTTCCTGACCCAGTTCGTTACGCATCGCACGAACGCGACCGTATTCGAAACCACACAGAACGATGTCGCCCTTGTGCAGAGTACCTTCGCGAACCAGAACGGTTGCAACCGGACCACGACCTTTATCCAGGAAGGATTCGATTACCGCGCCGCTCGCCATACCTTTACGAACCGCTTTCAGCTCCAGAACTTCAGCCTGAAGCAGGATAGCGTTCAGCAGGTCGTCGATACCGGTACCTGCTTTTGCAGATACAGGGATGAACTGCGCTTCACCGCCCCACTCTTCCGGCATAACGCCGTACTGGGACAGTTCGTTCTTCACGCGATCCATATCGGCTTCTGGCTTATCGATTTTGTTAACTGCGACAACCAGAGGCACCTGCGCCGCTTTCGCGTGCTGGATAGCTTCAATGGTCTGTGGCATCACGCCATCGTCGGCAGCAACAACCAGAACAACGATATCCGTTGCCTGAGCACCACGAGCACGCATTGAGGTAAACGCTGCGTGGCCTGGGGTATCCAGGAAGGTGATCATGCCGTTTTCGGTTTCTACGTGGTAAGCACCGATGTGCTGGGTAATACCACCCGCTTCGCCGGAGGCAACCTTAGTAGAACGAATGTAGTCAAGCAGAGAGGTTTTACCGTGGTCAACGTGACCCATGATGGTCACAACCGGTGCGCGCGGTTCAGCCGCTGCGCCCGTATCACGGTCGCTCATGACTGCTTCTTCCAGCTCGTTTTCACGACGCAGGATAACTTTGTGGCCCATCTCTTCGGCAACCAGCTGTGCGGTTTCCTGGTCGATGACCTGGTTGATGGTGGCCATTGCGCCCAGTTTCATCATCGCTTTGATGACCTGAGAGCCTTTCACCGCCATCTTGTTAGCCAGTTCGCCAACGGTGATGGTTTCGCCGATCACAACGTCACGGTTAACGGCCTGAGCAGGCTTCTGGAAGCCCTGCTGGAGAGCGGAACCTTTACGCTTGCCGCCTTTACCGCCGCGAACCGCTGCACGCGCTTCTTCACGGTCAGCTTTTGATTCGGCGTGTTTGTTACCTTTTTTCGCAGGACGCGCAGCTTTTGCACTGCGAGTACGTCCACGACCACCTTCAACTTCGCGGTCGTTGTCGTCTTCTGCCTGACGCGCATGCTGAGACGTGGTGACGTGATAATCGCTGGTATCTTCAGTTGGTTCAGCGGTATTCACACCGTTCTTCTCGTTTTCTTCTGCCATGCGACGCGCTTCTTCGGCGACGCGGCGAGCTTCTTCTTCAAGCTTGCGGCGGGCTTCTTCTTCCGCTTTACGCTTCAGCTCGGCAGCTTCATTTTCACGGCGGGCTTTTTCAGCCTGGGCAGTTTTGGTCATTTCGTCGGTCTGTTGATTGCTCACTTTGTCTTTTTCCGCAGCGTCACGCTTCGCTTTTTCACCGGCGTCGCGTTTCGCTTTTTCTGCGGCCTCACGTTCAGCTTTTAATTCTGCTTCACGTTTGGCAGTGGCTTCTGCCTCACGCTGAGCTTGTTCTTCCGCTTCACGCTGTGCCTGCTCTTCCGCGGCAAGGCGTTCTGCCTCTTGCGAATCACGTTTTACAAAGGTGCGCGTCTTGCGGACTTCAATTTGTACCGACTTGCTTTTGCCACCGGTACCAGGGATGTTCAACGTGCTACGCGTTTTACGCTGTAGCGTTAACTTGTCAGGCGTAGAGCCGTGTTCACGGTTCAGGTGCGCTAACAAGGTTTGTTTTTCTTGCGCGGTCACCGAGTCATCAGCGGACTTCGGGATCCCTGCATCAGCAAATTGCTGTACCAGGCGGTCCACGGAGGTCTGAATCTCAGCAGCCAGCGATTTTACAGTTACATCAGTCATGCTGTTCCTTCCTGCTACAGTTTATTACGCTTCGTCGCCGAACCAGCAAATATTACGTGCGGCCATGATGAGTTCGCCGGCTTTCTCGTCGGTTAAACCTTCGATATCGGCCAGGTCATCAACGCCTTGCTCAGCGAGATCTTCCAGCGTACAAACACCACGGGCAGCCAGCTTGAACGCAATCGCACGATCAAGACCTTCCAGATTCAGCAGGTCATCAGCCGGCTTCTTATCGCCAAGGCTTTCTTCCTGAGCCAGCGCCAGGGTGGTCAGTGCGTTTTTAGCGCGTTCACGCAGGGCTTCAACGGTTGGTTCATCCAGACCGTCAATTTCCAGCAGCTCTTTCATTGGCACGTAGGCCAGTTCTTCCAGCGTAGAGAAACCTTCTTCAACCAGCACAGTGGCGAAGTCTTCGTCAATGTCCAGGTATTTGGTGAAGGTATCGATCGCCGCGTGGGCTTCAGCCTGATGCTTGGCCTGAAGGTCATCAACGGTCATCACGTTGAGTTCCCAGCCGCTCAGCTGTGACGCCAGACGTACGTTCTGACCGTTACGGCCAATCGCCTGCGCCAGGTTGCCCGCTTCTACAGCGATATCCATGGTGTGTTTGTCTTCGTCAACAACGATAGACGCCACATCAGCCGGTGCCATTGCGTTGATCACGAACTGCGCCGGGTTATCGTCCCACAGAACGATATCAATGCGCTCGCCGCCCAGTTCGGTAGAAACCGCCTGAACACGTGCGCCACGCATACCGACGCAAGCACCGACCGGGTCGATACGCTTGTCGTTGGTTTTCACCGCAATTTTCGCACGGGAACCCGGATCGCGGGCCGCCGCTTTGATTTCGATAACTTCTTCGCCGATTTCCGGCACTTCGATACGGAACAGTTCAACCAGCATTTCTGGTTTAGAACGCGTCACGAACAGCTGTGCACCACGCGCTTCAGGACGTACGGCATACAGCACACCACGAATACGGTCGCCTGGGCGGAAGTTTTCACGCGGCAGCATGTCTTCACGCAGGATCACGGCTTCAGCGTTACCCGGCAGCCCTTCGGATTTGATCTCCAGAGAGATGTTGTCGCGGTTCACTTTCTTCACCACACCAGTGATGATTTCGCCTTCCTGATCGCGGAACTGATCGACAACCAGCGCGCGCTCGGCTTCGCGAACTTTCTGCACGATAACCTGCTTCGCGGTCTGGGTGGTGATACGGTCGAAGGTAACAGATTCAATCTGATCTTCAACGTAGTCACCCACGTTCAGACTTTCGTCTTCAAAACGTGCCGCTTCCAGCGTGATCTCTTTGGTCGGTTGGGTCACTTCTTCTACGATTACCCAACGACGGAATGTATCGAAGTCACCGCTTTTACGATCGATTTCTACGCGAACATCGATCTCTTGTTCGTATTTTTTCTTGGTTGCTGTAGCCAGTGCACTTTCCAGCGCTTCGAAAATCTTCTCACGCGGCAGTGATTTCTCGTTGGAGACGGCTTCAACAACAGCCAAAATTTCTTTGTTCATCGCGGGCTTTTCACCTCAATCCAGACTGTTAAAAGTGGGGAACCAGGTTCGCCTTCTGGATATTACTCAGCGCGAACACTTCATCTTTGCCTTCGACTGTCACCGTGATCATTTCACCATCAACGGCTTTGATAATTCCCTGCCATTTACGGCGGTTCTGTACGGCCATACGCAGAACGAGAGCCACTTCTTCACCGGTAAAGCGCACGTAGTGCTCGGCCGTGAACATCGGACGATCGAGGCCAGGTGAGGAAACTTCCAGGTTGTACGCAACGGTAATCGGATCTTCAACATCAAGAACCGCACTCACCTGGTGGCTGACATCAGCACAATCATCAACATTGATGCCATCTTCACTATCAATATAGATGCGCAGTGTGGATGTACGGCCGCGAACGAATTCGATGCCGACCAGTTCGTAGCCCAGTGCTTCGACCGGCGCAGTAATCATCTCTGTTAATTTTTGCTCTAATGTGGACAAGCCCACCCCCAAGACATAAAAAAAGGGCGTAAAGCCCAGTTATTCTGTAGTCAGATAACAAAAAACCCCGATAAATCGGGGCTTTAGATAACTGAACCCTATAGCCACAACTGTGGCCTGGAGCACTCTCCGAAAGCATTTTTTCAAATCCAGCTACGAAGGCTCTAAGTCTTCACAGTATATTTGAAAAAGAACTTTATAGGAAAGTGGTTGCGGGGGCCGGATTTGAACCGACGACCTTCGGGTTATGAGCCCGACGAGCTACCAGGCTGCTCCACCCCGCGCCTGAAACGTGGCAAATTCTACGCGTTTTGGACAGAATTTGCAAATAATGCTGGGATTTGGTACCGAAGACGGGACGTAAAATCGGCGTTCAGTATATTGATAGTTGACCCCACCTGTCAACCCAACTTCAGCCAGGGCAATAAAAGGGAAATTTTTACAAAAAACGCACACGTCTCTTTCGGTCGTCGATAAAAGATGATTAAATGAATACTCACTTATTTTGCATAAACATGCATCGAGAGCGAAAGCGGTCTCTAATCAGTCAATCAAGCAGGGTTTTATTATATGACGACGATTCTCAAGCATCTCCCGGTAGGACAACGTATTGGCATCGCTTTTTCTGGCGGCCTGGATACCAGCGCTGCACTGCTGTGGATGCGCCAGAAGGGAGCGGTTCCTTATGCATATACTGCGAACCTGGGTCAGCCGGACGAGGAAGATTATGACGCGATCCCTCGTCGTGCCATGGAATATGGCGCAGAGAACGCACGTCTGATCGACTGCCGTAAGCAGCTGGTTGCCGAAGGGATTGCCGCAATCCAGTGCGGTGCTTTCCATAATACGACCGGCGGCCTGACCTATTTCAATACCACCCCGCTGGGTCGTGCCGTCACCGGCACTATGCTGGTCGCCGCCATGAAAGAAGATGGCGTGAACATCTGGGGGGACGGTAGCACCTATAAAGGCAACGATATTGAACGTTTCTATCGTTATGGCCTGCTGACCAACGCCGAGTTGCAGATCTACAAACCGTGGCTGGATACCGACTTCATCGACGAGCTGGGTGGCCGTCATGAAATGTCTGAGTTTATGATTGCCTGCGGCTTTGACTACAAGATGTCCGTTGAGAAAGCCTACTCCACCGACTCCAACATGCTGGGTGCGACGCACGAAGCGAAAGACCTGGAATTCCTGAACTCCAGCGTAAAAATTGTTAACCCGATCATGGGCGTGAAGTTCTGGGATGAGAACGTGAAGATCCCGGCGGAAGAAGTGACCGTGCGTTTCGAACGTGGTCATCCGGTTGCCCTGAACGGTAAAACCTTCTCCGACGATGTTGAACTGATGCTGGAAGCAAACCGCATCGGCGGTCGTCACGGTCTGGGTATGAGCGATCAGATCGAAAACCGTATCATCGAAGCGAAAAGCCGTGGCATTTACGAAGCGCCGGGGATGGCGCTGCTGCACATCGCTTACGAGCGTCTGCTGACCGGTATTCACAACGAAGACACCATCGAGCAGTATCACTCTCATGGCCGTCAGCTGGGCAAACTGCTGTATCAGGGTCGCTGGTTTGATCCACAGGCGCTGATGCTGCGTGACGCCCTGCAACGTTGGGTGGCAAGCGCAATCACCGGCGAAGTGACGCTGGAACTGCGTCGCGGCAATGATTACTCCATCCTCAATACCGTGTCTGACAACCTGACCTATAAAGCAGAGCGTCTGACCATGGAGAAAGGTGAGTCAGTGTTCTCTCCGGACGATCGTATTGGCCAGCTGACCATGCGTAACCTGGACATCACCGATACCCGTGAGAAGCTGTTCAACTATGTTGAGAATGGCCTGCTCTCCGCCAGTTCCGGTAATGGCCTCCCTCAGGTTGAGAACCTGGAACACAGCGATAAGAAATAATCGACAGCAAGTCATGCAAAAGGCGCCCATTGGGCGCCTTTTTTATGCTCTTCGTAGGCCCGGTAAGCGCAGCGCCACCGGGCAAAACGGCGGATGGCGCTGCGCTTACCCGCCCTACAAAAGATCGGATACACAGAATGTACACACGAAAAAAAAGACGTCTTGCGACGTCTTTCTTCTGGAATATTGGTACCGAGGATGGGACTCGAACCCACAAGCCCGTTAGGGCACTACCACCTCAAGGTAGCGTGTCTACCAATTCCACCACCTCGGTACGGAATACTTACTGCGGGATATCGCTGGTTGGCTTAGCCGGTGCAGCTGGCTGAGTTTGCTCAGTTTTTGCTGGCGCGCTCAGATTTTCCCACTCGCTTCCTTTACTGGTCTTGTTGCTGTTGATATTGCCCAGCACCAGACTGATGATGAAGAACAGCGTAGCCAGAATCGCCGTCGTACGGGTCATGAAGTTCGCAGAACCACTTGAACCGAACAGCGTACCGGAAGCGCCTGCTCCGAAGGAGGCTCCCATATCAGCGCCTTTACCTTGCTGTAGCATAATCAGCGCTACGAGAGCGATGGCTACAATAAGGAAAATAACTAAAAGAGCTTCGTACATAATCAACCTGTTCCTTGCGGATTTGCCGCATACCAATGCTTCGACCAATTAGCAGGATTTTGTTTCCCACTGAAGCGGGTGTGAATACTAACCAAAGCGAATCACCTTCGCAAGGGCATTTTCGAGGCATTGTATCAACTGCGGAAAAAAACAGCAAAAAGCCATTCATTGCTTAAAACAAAGGCGGCAAACGCCGCCTTTTTAAACACTTATTCTGAAAGATTATGCAGCTTTGACTGCATCCGCAATGCGGTGCGCAAATTCAGTTACCTGCGCTTCGTCTTCGCCTTCCACCATCACGCGGATCAGCGGCTCGGTACCCGACTTACGCAGCAGGACGCGCCCACGGCTGCCAAGAGTCGCTTCCACGTCTGCCATCACCGCTTTCACGTTATCATTTTCCAGCGGGTCGCCTTTACCCGCGGTGAAACGCACATTGACCAGAATCTGCGGGAACATTTTCATGCCGCTGCACAGATCGTGCAGGCTCATATGGTTACGCGCCATCGCGGCAACAACCTGAAGCGCCGCCACAATACCGTCACCGGTGGTGGTTTTATCGAGCAGGATCACGTGGCCGGAGTTTTCCGCGCCAATACGCCAGCCTTTCTCCTGGAGTTTTTCCAGCACGTAGCGGTCACCCACTTTCGCACGAACAAACGGGATGCCCAGCTGTTTCAACGCCAGTTCCAGGCCCATATTGCTCATCAGCGTGCCCACCGCGCCACCGCGCAGTTGCCCCTGACGCAGGCCTTCACGGGCAATGATGTAGAGGATCTGATCGCCATCGACCTTGTTACCTTCGTGGTCAACCATGATCACACGGTCACCATCGCCATCCAGGGCAATACCCAGATCGGCCTTTTCAGCCAGCACACGCGCCTGCAAGGCACGTACGTCTGTCGCGCCGACTTCTTCGTTGATGTTCAGACCGTCCGGCTCGCAGCCGATAGTGATCACTTTGGCACCCAGCTCGCGGAACACATTCGGCGCAATGTGGTAAGTCGCACCGTTGGCACAGTCCACCACAATTTTGAGGTGTGCCAGGCTCAGCTCATTCGGGAAAGTACCTTTGCAGAATTCAATGTAGCGGCCTGCGGCATCGACAATACGGTTTGCTTTACCCAGCTCAGCGGAGTCAACACAGGTGATCTCTTTTTCCATTTCCGCTTCAATCGCCTCTTCCACGTCATCCGGCAGTTTGGTGCCGTCGATGGAGAAGAATTTGATACCGTTGTCATAGAACGGATTATGGGAAGCTGAAATGACGATGCCCGCTTCCGCACGGAAGGTGCGGGTCAGATAGGCAACAGCAGGGGTCGGCATTGGCCCCGTAAAGGAAGCTGAAAGCCCCGCCGCCGCCAGCCCGGCTTCCAGCGCGGACTCCAGCATATAACCCGAAATACGGGTATCTTTCCCAATAATGATCTTACGGGAGCCATGACGCGCCAGCACTTTCCCCGCTGCCCAGCCCAGCTTCAGGACAAAGTCAGGGGTAATTGGCGCATCGCCTACGCGCCCACGGATGCCATCGGTACCAAAATATTTACGATTACTCATAGCGTTTGTTTTCCTTCGCTGCCAGTGTGGCTTCCACCACACGCATGGCTTCTACTGTTTCTTTTACGTCATGGACGCGAATGATGTGTGCACCTTGCATCGCGGCAATCACCGCGCAGGCCAGACTGCCGCTCAGACGTTCGCTCGGCCCGACATTCAACAACTGACCAATCATCGATTTTCTCGACATTCCCACCAGCAGTGGCAGGCCGAACTGATGAAACTCTGATAAGCGCGCAAGCAACGCGTAATTGTGTGAGAGATTTTTACCGAAACCGAAGCCCGGGTCGAGCAGCAATTTCTCTTTTGCGATACCCGCACGTTCACAGCGTTCGATATGCTCAATAAAGAAGCGGGTGACGTCGGCAAACACATCTTCATATTTTGGCGCCTCCTGCATTGTCTTAGGCTGACCCTGCATATGCATCAGACACACCGGTAGCCCGGTTTCTGCGGCGGCTTCAATCGCGCCCGGCTCGGTCAGCGAGCGGATATCATTGATAATGTGAGCGCCCACTCTCGCCACTTCACGGATCACTTCGGGTTTGGAGGTATCAACGGAGATCCACACTTCAAAGCGCCGGGCGATAGCCTCCACCACTGGCACCACGCGCGCCAGCTCTTCTTCCACCGAAACCTCCGCCGCGCCAGGCCGCGTTGACTCCCCTCCAACGTCAATGATGGTGGCACCCGCGTTAATCATTAAATTCGCGTGTTTAACCGCGTCGATAAGCGAATTATGCGTGCCGCCGTCAGAGAAGGAATCAGGCGTGACATTCAGGATCCCCATCACATGGGGATGTGAAAGGTCGAGATGCGAGTCCTGGGCGAATAGTTTCATGGTGAAGTCCCTGGGATTAATGTGGTTAAACAGATAAGAAAAACCCCGGAGCAAGCTCCAGGGTTTGAGATACAGACAAACGCTTCAACAGCAGTGACTTACTTGTCGCCCAACTGCTCTGACATGGTGTTGCCCGGGTTTGGCGTACGCGGTTCATCGACCGGACGCGGCGCACGCGGGGTGCCATTGTTGTCAGAATTGTTAGACGCGCCTGGGTCTTCCCAGCCTGCCGGCGGACGCACTTCGCGGCGCGCCATCAGGTCGTCAATCTGCGGTGCATCAATGGTCTCATATTTCATGAGCGCATCTTTCATCGAATGCAGGATGTCCATATTGTCGTTCAGGATCTGACGGGCGCGAGCGTAGTTACGTTCAATCAGCGCTTTCACTTCCTGGTCGATGATACGTGCCGTTTCATCGGACATATGTTTCGCTTTTGCCACAGAGCGGCCCAGGAATACTTCGCCCTCTTCCTCTGCATACAGCAGCGGACCGAGTTTGTCGGAGAAGCCCCACTGAGTCACCATGTTACGCGCCAGGTTTGTCGCCACTTTAATATCGTTCGACGCACCGGTGGAAACATGTTCCGCACCGTAGATAATCTCTTCAGCCAGACGACCGCCGTACAGGGTTGAAATCTGGCTTTCCAGCTTCTGACGGCTGGCGCTGATCGCGTCGCCTTCAGGCAGGAAGAAGGTCACACCCAGCGCACGACCGCGCGGAATAATCGTCACCTTGTGTACGGGATCGTGTTCCGGCACCAGACGACCGATAATCGCGTGGCCCGCTTCGTGATATGCCGTGGACTCTTTCTGCGCTTCCGTCATCACCATGGAGCGACGTTCCGCACCCATCATGATTTTGTCTTTCGCTTTCTCGAATTCCACCATGGACACCACGCGCTTGTTACCGCGAGCGGCAAACAGTGCTGCTTCGTTGACCAGGTTAGCCAGATCCGCACCGGAGAAGCCTGGAGTACCACGCGCGATGATTGCCGCGTCGATATCTGGCACCAGCGGTACGCGTCGCATATGCACTTTCAGAATCTGTTCACGACCGCGAACATCCGGCAGACCGACCACAACCTGACGGTCAAAACGGCCTGGACGCAGCAGCGCAGGGTCGAGTACGTCCGGACGGTTAGTTGCCGCGATAACGATAATACCTTCGTTACCTTCGAAGCCGTCCATCTCAACCAGCATCTGGTTCAGCGTCTGCTCACGTTCATCGTGACCACCACCCAGGCCTGCGCCACGCTGGCGGCCTACGGCGTCGATTTCATCGATGAAGATGATGCACGGTGCTGCCTTCTTAGCCTGCTCGAACATGTCACGCACACGAGATGCACCGACACCCACGAACATTTCAACGAAGTCAGAACCTGAAATAGTAAAGAACGGCACCTTCGCTTCACCCGCGATGGCTTTTGCCAGCAGGGTTTTACCGGTACCCGGAGGGCCGACCATCAGGACGCCTTTCGGGATCTTACCGCCCAGTTTCTGGAAACGGCTCGGCTCGCGCAGGTATTCAACCAGTTCACCCACCTCTTCTTTTGCTTCGTCACAACCTGCTACGTCAGCAAACGTGGTCTTGATCTGGTCTTCCGTCAGCATACGCGCCTTGCTCTTACCGAACGACATGGCACCTTTGCCACCACCGCCCTGCATCTGGCGCATAAAGAAGATCCAGACGCCGATAAGAAGCAGCATCGGGAACCAGGAAATGAAGATAGAAGCCAGCAGGCTTGGTTCTTCCGGCGGCTCGCCTACCACTTTGACGTTTTTGGTCAGAAGGTTATCAAGCAGCTTAGGATCGTTCACCGGGATGTAAGTCGTGTAACGGTTACTATCTTTCTTGGTAACGTTGATCTCACGTCCGTTGATACGCGCTTCGCGAACCTGGTCCTGATTGACCTCTTGCAGGAAGGTAGAATAATCCACCTTGCGGCCATTCGACTCGCTGGGCCCAAAGCTCTGGAATACTGACATCAGCACAACGGCAATGACCAGCCAGAGTATTAGGTTTTTCGCCATGTCACTCAAGGGATTAACCTCATATTACAACTGTGTTAAAAACAGCGTCAGGATACTCTATATCCAGTTTCATTCAAACTTTCGCCTGAAATCTACCGGTTATCATTTTCGCCCGGTCGCTACAATATACACTTCACGGGAACGGGCCCGGGAAGAGTCCGGCTTACGAACTTTGACCTTCGCAAACAGGGAGCGAATTTCCTTAAGATACTCCTCGAAACCTTCGCCCTGAAACACCTTCACAACAAAACTACCACCAGGCGCTAGTACATCACGACACATTTCTAACGCTAGTTCCACCAGATACATGGCGCGGGGGATATCCACCGCCGGTGTTCCACACATATTTGGCGCCATATCCGACATGACAACCTGGACCTTACTGTCACCTACACGATCAAGTAGTGCTTTAAGCACTAATTCATCACGAAAGTCGCCCTGAAGGAAGTCGACACCGACAATGGGATCCATTGGTAAAAGATCGCATGCGATGATTCGGCCCGTTCCGCCGATCTGCGTAACCGCATACTGGGACCATCCGCCAGGTGCCGCACCGAGGTCGACCACCGTCATTCCCGGTTTAAAAAGTTTGTCACTTTGCTGTATTTCATCAAGTTTAAACCAGGCACGGGAACGCAACCCCTTTTTCTGCGCCTGTTGAACATATTTATCGCTAAAGTGTTCCTGAAGCCAGCGGCTGGAGCTGGCAGAACGCTTTTTACCTGTCATTTAACATTTCCGTCCTGGTTCATCGTTGCTTGCCTGTGACGTAAATTTCTACGCAGCTATTTGGCGATATTAGGGAGATGGCGGTAGAATGAACCGTTTTCAATCCCAACGTAAGCAAAAATATACGATGAATCTGAGTACTAAACAAAAACAGCACCTTAAAGGTCTGGCACATCCGCTCAAGCCTGTAGTGATGCTTGGCAACAATGGTTTGACCGAAGGGGTGCTTGCCGAGATTGAACAAGCGCTGGAACACCACGAGCTGATCAAGGTGAAAATCGCCTCTGAAGACAGAGACACTAAAAACCTGATCGTGGAAGCCATCGTGCGCGAAACCGGCGCCTGTAATGTACAGGTCATCGGTAAAACGCTGGTGCTCTATCGCCCATCAAAAGAGCGCAAAATCTCGCTGCCACGTTAAGGATATCCTGAATCGAACACATTTTGTGTGTGAAACGAGGGATTTCTTTCAGCAGGCGAGCAAAATGCCATGCTCCTTGAGTTGATAAAAGGCCGCTATGCGGCCTTTTTCTTTTCTTTACAATGTATCAACATCTTAGTAGAGAAGCGAATTACAGGTATTCAACCTTAATAATTTCGTATTCCACTTCACCACCAGGGGTGCGGATGGTGACCACATCGTCCTGCTCTTTGCCAATCAGGCCACGAGCAATCGGCGAGTTCACCGAAATCAGGTTCTGTTTGAAGTCCGCTTCATCATCACCCACGATGCGATAGGTCTGCTCTTCGTCGTTGTCCAGATTCAGGACGCTGACGGTAGAGCCGAAGATCACACGGCCATTATTTGGCATTTTGGTGATATCGATAACCTGCGCGTTAGACAGTTTCGCCTCGATATCTTTAATGCGCCCCTCACAGAAACCCTGCTGCTCACGCGCCGCGTGGTATTCAGCATTCTCTTTCAGGTCGCCATGCTCACGCGCTTCCGCGATAGCGGCGATGATTTCAGGGCGACGCACGGATTTGAGAAAATCCAGCTCTTCGCGCAGTTTTTCGGCACCACGTAAGGTCATCGGAATAGCTTGCATTTGTTATACCTCTTAAACATTCCTGTTGGGAGCAGTGTTCCCTGCTCCAGCCCACCTGAACAGGCCAGAAGCAAAAAGAAAACCGACCCGGGAGCAACGCCCCAGGTCAGCAGCAATTTTTCAATTTGATACGCATTTTACCGCGAAGTTCACTATGGGTCATCGTTTACTTTACAGTGCCATGCACCGTAGTATGACGGTTTGTTTTCGGGTTGTTAGCGCGAGATTATGCGATTTTCCAGTTTTATCATCGGATTGACTACCAGTATAACGTTCACCGTTCAGGCCGCGAATGTTGATGAGTACATTAATCAACTGCCCGCCGGCGCGAACCTTGCCCTGATGGTGCAGAAGGTTGGCGCGCAGGCTCCCGAGATTGACTATCACAGTCAACAGATGGCGCTGCCTGCCAGTACCCAGAAGGTGATCACTGCCCTCGCCGCCCTGCTCCAGCTCGGGCCCGACTTCCGTTTTACTACCACCCTTGAAACCAGAGGTAACGTTGAGGGTGGCGAACTGAAAGGCGATCTTATCGCCCGTTTTGGTGGCGATCCCACCTTTAAGCGCCAGGATGTCCGCAATATGGTGGCGGTACTGAAAAAATCCGGCGTAACAAAAATTGATGGCAACGTGCTGATCGACACCTCCATTTTCGCCAGCCACGATAAAGCGCCTGGCTGGCCGTGGAACGACATGACGCAGTGCTTTAGCGCCCCGCCAGCCGCCGCCATCGTTGACCGTAACTGCTTCTCCGTATCGCTTTACAGCGCGCCAAAACCAAATGACTTAGCTTTTATCCGCGTGGCCTCATACTACCCGGTCACGATGTTCAGCCAGGTGCGGACGCTGGCGAAAGGCTCTCCGGAGGCGCAGTATTGCGAGCTGGACGTGGTACCAGGCGATCTCAATCGCTATACGCTCACCGGCTGCCTGACCCAGCGGGCCGACCCCCTCCCGCTGGCCTTTGCCATTCAGGATGGCGCTGGCTATGCCGGTGCCATTTTTAAAGATGAACTGAAGCAGGCGGGCATAACCTACACTGGAACGCTGCTGCGCCAGACGCAGGTAAATGAGCCAGGCACGGTGATTGCCAGCAAACAGTCCGCGCCACTGCATGATTTGCTTAAGATTATGCTGAAAAAGTCGGATAACATGATTGCCGATACGGTGTTCCGCATGATCGGGCACGCGCGCTTTGGTGTGCCGGGCACCTGGCGGGCCGGTTCTGATGCCGTACGTCAGATCCTGCGCCAGCAGGCAGGTATCGATCTGGGCAATACGATCGCCGTTGATGGTTCCGGTTTATCGCGTCATAACCTGATCTCCCCGGCCACCATGATGCAGGTGTTGCAGTATATTGCTCAGCATGACGCTGAGCTAAACTTTATTACGATGCTGCCGCTTGCCGGACATGACGGCTCTCTTCAGTACCGCGCGGGCCTTCACGCTGCGGGCGTGGATGGCAAAGTGTCAGCCAAAACGGGTTCCCTGCAAGGCGTTTACAACCTTGCCGGTTTTATCACGACCGCCAGCGGGCAACGCATGGCATTTGTGCAGTATCTTTCCGGCTATGCCGTCGAACCGGCTGACCAGCGCAATCGCCGTATTCCACTGGTGCGTTTCGAAAGCAGGCTCTATAAGGACATCTACCAGAATAACTAGCGATGAAACTACTGATAGTTGAAGACGATCTGTTATTGCAGGAAGGATTAGCGCTGGCGCTGGGGAATGAAGGCTACGCCCTGGATTGTGCCGCCACGGCCGCTGAAGCAGATGCCCTGATCCAGAGCGGTGAATACAGCCTCGTGATCCTGGATTTGGGGCTGCCGGATAAAGACGGCGCGACGCTGCTCTGCCAGTGGCGTCGTCGCGGGGTGGAGAATCCCGTCTTGATTCTCACCGCCCGCGATGCCATCGAAGACAGAATTAACGGGCTGGATTCTGGCGCTGACGATTATCTGGTAAAACCCTTCGCCCTTGCCGAGCTACAGGCTCGCGTTCGGGCGTTGATCCGCCGCTATCAGGGCCACAGCGACAACCTGCTGACGGACGGAGATATCACCCTCAATCTGCAAACTCAGCAGGTGCTGCGCCAGTCTCAGCCTGTGGAAGTGACGCCAAAAGAGTTCGCTCTGCTGACGCGCCTGATCATGCGCAGCGGGCAGACCGTGCACCGTGAAACGCTGCAACAGGACATCTACTCCTGGCAGGACGATCCAGGATCAAACACGCTTGAAGTTCACATTCATAATCTGCGGCGCAAGCTCGGTAAAGATCGCATCAAAACCGTACGCGGCGTGGGTTACCGTCTGGAGAGCCAGAAATGAACAGTATGCGCCGGCGATTAATGGTGTTGCTGGCGGTTATTCTGCTATTTTTTCAACTCATTAGCGTTGTCTGGCTGTGGCATGAGAGCCGCGAGCAGATCGGTTTTCTGGTGAACGAAACGTTGTCCGCCAAAGCGCGCAACAACCATGTCGAAAAAGAGATCCGCGAAGCCATTGCCTCCCTGCTGGTCCCTTCTCTGGTGATGGTCGGTTTTACCCTGCTCTTCTCATTCTGGGCAGTCACCTGGATCACCCGACCACTCAACAAACTTCGCGCCAGCCTTGCGAACCGCTCGGCGGATAATCTGACTCCCCTGCCGATGTATTCCGATATGGAAGAGATAGGCGCTGTGACCGCGTCGCTCAATCAACTCCTCGCCCGGCTGGACCACACTGTTCAACAGGAACGCCTGTTTACCGCCGATGCGGCACACGAGTTACGTACGCCGCTTGCGGGGATCAGGCTCCATCTGGAACTGATGGCTCAGTCCGGTTCCCCGCAGGCCACGCCACTGATAAGCCGGATCGATCAGCTGATGCACACAGTGGAACAGCTGCTGATGCTGGCGCGTGCCGGACAGGCGATGGCCAGCGGCCATTACGATACCGTGAACTGGACAGAGACGATCATTGCTCCGCTCAGCCTGGAGCATGAAGCCAAAGAGCATACGGTAATATGGCCGGCCCACAGCGCGCTGACGGTACAGGGGGACGCCGTCCTGTTACGTCTGATGCTAAGGAACCTTCTGGAGAATGCCGCCCGCTACAGCCCGGCAGGCACAACCATTGAAGTGGCATTAACAGCGACGGAGGGCGGTACCCGGGTGAGCGTTACCGATCAGGGGCCGGGAATTGATGAGGCGCACCGCCAGTCGATCACCGAACCTTTCCGACGTCTCGACCAGCGCTACGGCGGCAGCGGCCTTGGGCTGAGCATCGTACAGCGTATCGTACAGCTCCATCATGGCCATTTAACGCTGGAGAACGGCGCTGAGGGCGGCCTCATCGCCAGCTGTTGGTTACCGACGAAAATAGGATAAAAAAAAGCCCCGTTAAGGGGCTTTATACAGGGGTTAGTGCTTGTAGATGAACTCGACGCCTTCTTCGTCGTCTTCATCCCAGTCATCGTCCCAGTCTTCATCATCTTCTTCCGCTTCCAGCTCTTCGAGCTGCTGGCGGTGGTAGTCATCCCACATGAATTCGACTTTTTCAGGCTGTTTCGCCTCTTCTGCCTGAACAACCGGATTCTCGATGATAAAGGTCATCACATCCCAGCAGAGATCTTTCACGCCAACCTGGCTGGCGGCAGAGATCAGATAGTACTTATCTTCCCAACCCATCGCGTCGGCAATCGCTTTAGCTTTCGCTTCAGCTTCCGCTTTATCCATCAGGTCGATCTTGTTAAATACCAGCCAGCGCGGTTTTTGCGCCAGTTTTTCACTGTATTTCTCCAGCTCGCCGATAATAATACGGGCGTTTTCAACCGGATCGGAACCGTCGATTGGATCGATGTCGATGAGGTGCAACAGTACGCGACAACGCTCAAGGTGCTTCAGGAAGCGAATACCCAGACCGGCGCCTTCTGCTGCCCCTTCAATCAGACCCGGGATGTCAGCGACCACAAAGCTCTTCTCGTTATCCATACGGACAACGCCCAGGCTCGGCACCAGCGTCGTAAACGGATAATCCGCTACTTTGGGTTTCGCCGCAGAGACCGCACGGATAAACGTCGATTTACCGGCGTTTGGCATACCCAGCATCCCCACATCCGCCAGCAGCATCAGTTCCAGTTGCAGGTCGCGCTTATCACCCGGGGTACCCATGGTTTTCTGACGCGGGGTACGGTTAACGGAAGATTTGAAACGGCTGTTACCCAGACCATGCCAGCCGCCTTTCGCCACCATCAGGCGCTGACCGTGTTTGGTCATATCACCCATGGTTTCGCCCGTGCCCTGATCGATGACACGCGTACCCACCGGCACTTTGATCGTCACGTCTTTACCGCGTTTACCGGTACAGTCGCGGCTCTGGCCGTTCTGGCCACGCTCGGCGCGGAAAGATTTTTCGAAACGGTAGTCGATCAGCGTGTTGAGGTTTTCATCCGCCTCCAGCCACACGTCGCCACCGTCCCCACCGTCACCGCCGTCAGGACCGCCACGAGGAATATATTTTTCACGGCGGAAGCTTACACAACCGTTACCGCCATCACCTGCCACGACCAGAATCGTCGCTTCATCAACAAACTTCATTTTACTCTCCGTAACTCATTCGCCTGAGCGGGGGACTATTACAACCGCTTCATTTTTGCGCCAACGCCCCCAGAGACGATGACCAATGGCGGAATACATCGCGCCCGCAACCACGACAAACGCACCGAGATAACCCAACAGGTTGAGCATCGGCTTGACGAAGACATCGGGCCAGGCCATTGATAACAAATCTGAAAATAACAGCGTAAACAGCGGGGTAAGCGTGATTAAGGCGCTCACCTGTGCTGCCTGCCAGCGCGCCATGGCTTCAGCCAGAGCGCCATAACCGACCAGCGTATTCAGCCCACAAAAAATGAGGCACGCCAGTTGCCAGTCGCTGAGCTGGGTAATTACGCCCGGCTTCGCTAAAGGCAATAATGCCAGTGTACACAAAGTGTACAGCAAAAAGAGGATCTGCTGTGAGGCAAGACGGCGCAATAACACCTTTTGCGCGACGCCATAACTCACCCAGACCGTTGCTGCGCCCACCCCAAAAATGACACCCCAGGTGTAATCCGTCAGGCGGGTAAAAATCTCAATCAGGCTGGTGTTAAAGAACATCACCAGCCCGCAAAGCAGCATGCTTGCCCCGATGATCTGCGTGCCGCGCATCTTCTCCTTGAGGATGAATACGCTGGCGACCATCATGCCGACCGGTGAAAGCTGACCAATCACCTGCGACGCTGTAGGGCTAAGATATTGCAGGGAAGAGCTGAACAGAATGAAGTTACCGAACAGACCGCCCGTCGCGATAGCCAGTAACACCAGCCAACGCGGTTTTCGGAAGATGCGCAGCGGTGGCAGCTTACCTTTGACGGCCAGAATGGCGCCCAGGCCTATGCTTGCCATCAGGAAGCGATAAAACACCACCGTCGGTGGCTCCATGACTTCCAGTACCTGCTTCATTGCAATTGGCAGCGCACCCCAGCACATTGCGGTAGTGAGCGCCAAAAGAATACCCATGCCGGCCTGCTGCTTCATGCCCGTTTTCCCTACAGAAAATTTTCCGGGTTTCCAATGTAAAAAGCCCCGCAACACGTTGCGGGGCTTTAATCCGTTACCGGACCGAGAAAACCTTACTCAGCAACGATGCTGATGTATTTACGGTTGTTCGGGCCTTTAACTTCAAATTTCACTTTACCGTCTGCTTTAGCAAACAGAGTGTGGTCACGACCGCAACCTACGTTGGTACCCGCGTGGAACTTGGTGCCACGCTGACGAACGATGATGCTACCCGCCAGAACGGATTCGCCACCGAAACGCTTAACGCCCAGGCGTTTAGCTTCTGAATCGCGACCGTTACGTGTGGAGCCGCCAGCCTTTTTATGTGCCATTTAAATCTCTCCTCAGGTCTTAGGCGCTGATGCCAGTAATTTTCACATCAGTGAACCACTGACGGTGGCCCTGCTGCTTACGATAGTGTTTACGACGACGAAACTTAACGATTTTAACTTTCTCGCCACGACCGTGAGCAACAACTTCAGCTTTGATAACGCCGCCATCAACGAAAGGAACGCCGATTTTGACTTCTTCACCGTTTGCGATCATCAGAACTTCAGCGAACTCAACAGATTCGCCAGTTGCGATGTCCAGCTTTTCCAGGCGAACGGTCTGACCTTCGCTTACTCGGTGTTGTTTACCACCACTTTGGAAAACCGCGTACATATAAACTCCGCTTCCGCGCACATCCTCGTATGATTCAGAGTGCGCTATAAATATTCACAATAGGGCGCGAATATTACGCAAAACGCGAGCCTTTGACAAGTGCTACCATCAATACATGAAGAAAAAAAACACAACACGTACGGTAACGTTTATCTGAGCCGTTTTTTCAGTACAATCAGCAATACTATTTATAAACCGAAACCCTTTGTGTACCCATCTCGTGTGGGATAAACAGGATAAAAAGCCCGGCTTTTGCGATGAATTTAGAAAAAATCAATGAGTTAACCGCGCAAGATATGGCGGGTGTGAATGCAGCAATCCTGGAGCAACTCAACTCTGACGTTCAGCTGATCAATCAGTTGGGCTATTACATCGTCAGCGGCGGCGGTAAACGTATTCGTCCGATGATTGCCATTCTGGCCGCACGCGCGGTTGGCTATCAGGGAAATGCCCACGTCACGATCGCGGCGCTGATCGAATTTATCCACACCGCCACCCTGCTTCACGACGATGTTGTGGATGAATCAGACATGCGTCGTGGAAAAGCCACCGCCAACGCCGCGTTTGGTAATGCGGCAAGCGTTCTGGTAGGCGATTTTATCTATACCCGCGCCTTCCAGATGATGACCAGCCTTGGCTCGCTGAAGGTGCTGGAAGTGATGTCAGAAGCCGTGAACGTTATCGCTGAAGGTGAAGTCCTACAGCTGATGAACGTCAACGACCCGGACATCACCGAAGAAAACTATATGCGGGTGATTTACAGCAAGACCGCACGTCTGTTCGAAGCCGCCGCGCAATGCTCCGGCATTCTGGCAGGCTGTAGCGAAGCTCAGGAAAAGGGCCTTCAGGACTATGGCCGTTACCTCGGCACCGCGTTCCAGCTGATTGATGATTTGCTGGACTACAGCGCGGATGGCGAAACGCTCGGTAAAAACGTCGGCGATGACCTGAACGAAGGCAAGCCAACGCTGCCGCTGCTCCACGCGATGCGCAATGGCACACCAGAGCAGGCGAAAATGATCCGGGAGGCTATCGAGCAGGGAAATGGACGCCATCTTCTGGAACCGGTACTGGAAACAATGGCTATCTGCGGCTCCCTGGAATGGACGCGTCAGCGCGCTGAAGAAGAAGCGGACAAAGCCATCGCCGCCATTCAGGTCATTCCCGACAGCCCATGGCGTGATGCGCTAATCGGCCTCGCGCACATCGCCGTCCAGCGCGATCGATAATCCCCTTCTCATCTCCCTGCGCCCATGCAGGGAGATTCCAGTACACACCAATAAATTACATTTCCGCGTAAGCCCATCGGGTTACAGGCCGCATGTATAAAGCCGTGCCTTATTCTGAATATTGCTTCTCGTAACATGAACTTTTTAGAACACATGTTCGAAGTGAGTATAGTAATGCTGTCTTTTCACACGAAACGACGTGGACGATAACGAACACAAGGACAGCATTATGGATACAAAATTCATCGACTGGCATTCTGCTGACATTATTGCGGCACTGCGTAAAAAAGGAACATCGCTGGCTGCCGAATCACGTCGTCATGGGCTAAGCTCGTCGACGCTGGCAAACGCCCTGACCCGCCCATGGCCGAAGGGGGAACTGATTATCGCGACGGCGCTGGATACGCATCCGTGGGTGATATGGCCGTCACGCTACCACGATCCTATTACCCATGAATTTATCGACAGAACGCGCATGATGCGCCAGGGCAAAACGAAGAAAGCACATCAGGACTGATGCACCAGGATTGACAGGAACAGCAATCCCCCGGCCTGTTATGGCAGGGGGGTGCCGGAACGATTACTCGCCCTTCACACGCTCGATATTTGCACCCAGCGCGCGCAGTTTGTCCTCAATACGCTCGTAACCACGATCGATGTGGTAGATACGATCGACAACGGTAGTCCCTTCCGCAATACAACCTGCCAATACGAGGCTCGCAGACGCGCGCAGATCGGTCGCCATCACCTGCGCACCGGACAGTTTTTCAACGCCGTGGCAAATTACCGTGTTGCTTTCAATCTCAGCATGCGCACCCATACGGATCAGTTCCGGTACGTGCATGAAACGGTTTTCGAAGATAGTTTCCGTGATGAAGCCCGTGCCTTCGGCCACCAGGTTCAACAGCGTGAACTGTGCCTGCATATCCGTCGGGAATGCCGGATGTGGCGCAGTACGCACGTTAACGGCTTTAGGACGCTGCCCGTGCATATCGAGGCTGATCCAGTCTTCACCGATTTCGATATCCGCACCCGCATCGCGCAGTTTCGCCAGCACCGCATCCAGGGTATCTGGCTGGGCGTTACGGCAGACAATCTTACCGCCAGAAATGGCCGCGGCCACCAGGAAAGTACCGGTTTCGATACGATCTGGCAGTACGCGATACACACCACCACCCAGACGTTCAACGCCTTCGATGGTGATACGGTCTGTGCCCTGCCCGCTGATCTTCGCCCCCAGCGCGACCAGGAAGTTCGCGGTATCCACGATCTCCGGCTCACGGGCGGCGTTTTCGATGATGGTAGTGCCTTCTGCCAGCGTAGCAGCCGACATGATGGTGACCGTTGCGCCCACGCTCACTTTGTCCATGACAATGTGCGCGCCTTTCAGACGACCATTGACGGACGCTTTAACGTAACCCTCTTCCAGCTTGATCTCCGCGCCGAGTTTTTCCAGGCCGAAGATATGCAGGTCAACGGGACGCGCGCCGATAGCGCATCCGCCCGGCAGTGAAACCTGTCCCTGACCGAAACGCGCCACCAGCGGACCAAGCGCCCAGATGGAAGCACGCATGGTTTTCACCAGCTCATACGGCGCTGAGAAGTTGTTCACGTTGCTGGCATCGATCCAGACGGAACCGTTACGCTCCACTTTGGTGCCCAACTGGCCGAGCAACTTCATGGTCGTGTCGATATCTTTCAGCTTCGGTACGTTCTGGATCTCTACCGGCTCTTCTGCGAGCAGCGCAGCGAAAAGAATGGGCAGCGCGGCGTTTTTAGCGCCAGAAATTGTGACTTCGCCCTGGAGACGCGTGGGTCCCTGTACACGAAATTTATCCATCGTTTGCTCTCTTATAAATTCAACCGTGCTGCGGGCGTTTCGCCCTCAGCTCAAAAACCGTTTAGTTTGCGATCGCGTGCCCACTCCTGTGGGGTGAACGCTTTAATCGACAGGGCGTGGATGCGGTTATCCGCAATGTATTCCATCAGCGGCGCGTACACAGCCTGCTGTTTCTTCACGCGACTCATTCCGTCGAACATCTCACCCACAGCAATAACCTGGAAGTGACTGCCATCGCCAGAGACGTGGGCTTCCTGAAGGGAGAGTGCATTCATCAGCACAGTCTGGATTTCATTATTTTCCATGGGGTCTACATCATCTGATAGTGAAAACAAGCTCAACATCTTAGAGCAAAGTGGCGCGGTCTTAAACAAGCAAAAAGCCCCGACGCGTAAACTGTCGGGGCTTTCAGAAGTAACGTACTGAAAAAATTAGCGAGGTAATACGTCTTCGGGCAAATTGTAAAGCTGTGCAAGGGTAATCACGTTATCGCTTACCCCCGTCAGGGTAACGCTGCTCCCCTGCTTTTTGCCCGCGGCCACCAGGTGCGCCAGCAGGGCGATACCGGCGGTATCTACCCGCGTAACGCCATGGAGATCAATCAGCGTCACGCCCTGCATCGCGTTATGACGAGCGTCCCACAGCGGGTTAAGCAGATCCTGATCCAGCTCTCCCGTCAGCGTCAACGTCTCGCCGTCACGCGCCCAGCTAAGCTGCTGTGACATTACTTCTTCTCGTCCAGGGTAATTTTCTGACGAGAGATGGACTGAAGCTGAGCCGTCAGGCCATCGATGCCTTTAGTGCGCAGCAGATCGCTCCACTCGTTCTGTTTAGTGGTGATCATGCTGACGCCTTCAGCGATCATGTCGTACGCCTGCCAGTTTCCGGTCTGGCTGTTTTTACGCCACTGGAAGTCCAGACGAACCGGTGGACGACCGTTTGGATCGATAATCGTCACGCGAATAGGAATGATAGTGGCATCGCCCAGCGGCTGTTCAGGGGCAATCTGATAGGTCTGCCCGTGGTACATCGCCAGCGCCTGGCCGTAAGCCTGTTTCAGGTATTCACGGAACGCCGCAAAGTAAGCCTCGCGCTGTGCAGGGGTCGCGTCTTTGTAGTAACGGCCCAGCACCAGTGCGCCCGCATACTTGATCTGCACATACGGCAGCAGTTCCTGATCCACCACATCACGCAGATAATCAGGGTTAGAACGGATTTTTGGCTGTTCGTTTTTAAGACGGTCGAAGGTTTTCTTCGCGGCCTCATCCATCAGTTTGTACGGGTTACTCTGATCCGCAGCGTGCGCCGCGGTAAGAGGGGCAATGACCAGCATGGCAACCATTAACAGTCGTTTAAACATGAATGACTTCTCCTGAAATTAATTCGTCGCGCCTGGCGTCGGTTCGACGTTGGTGTGGTCTTCACTCTGCGCAGGGGCATCGTCAGACTTTTTATCATCCCCTTTACTGTTGTAAAGGAACTGACCAATCATATCTTCCAGCACCATCGCTGACTTGGTATCCTGGATTACGCTACCGTCTTTAAGGATAGTCGTTCCCAGCTCAGGATCTTCAAAACCAACGTTAAGGGCCAGATATTGCTCCCCCAGCAGGCCAGAGGTGCGGATAGAAAGCGAGCTGGTGTCCGGAATGTGGTTATAGCGCTCTTCGATATCCATCGCGACGCGCGGCAGATAGGTTTTCTCATCAAGCGTAATGTCAGCGACACGTCCGATAACGACGCCACCAATACGCACCGGTGAGCGCGCTTTCAGGCCGCCGATGTTATCGAAAGTCGCGTAGACACGATACGTCGGCTCGGCGCGAACAGAGGTGATGTCAGCCGCTCGCAGGCAGATGAACAGCGCGGCCAGCAGCGCCAGAAGCAGAAACACGCCAACCCAAATTTCATTTTTTCTCGTTTGCATGAACTCAATTCCCAAACATCAGTGCGGTGAGCACAAAATCCAGACCTAAAACGGCCAGCGACGAATGTACGACAGTACGCGTCGTTGCACGGCTAATGCCCGCCGACGTCGGAATGGCATCGTAACCATTAAACAACGCAATCCAGGTAACCGTCACAGCGAAAACCACGCTCTTGATCAGACAGTTCACCAGATCCATCCGCAGATCGATGGCGTCCTGCATGGCAGACCAGAAGAATCCGGCATCAATGCCTTTCCAGTTAACGCCAACCAGCGCGCCTCCCCATATACCTACCGCCACAAAGAGGATAGTCAGTAACGGCAAGGAGATAACCCCGGCCCAGAAGCGCGGCGAGATTACCCGGCGCAGCGGATCGACTGCCATCATCTCCATACTGGAGAGCTGCTCGGTGGCGCGCATCAGGCCAATTTCCGCCGTCAACGCTGACCCGGCACGCCCGGCGAACAGCAGCGCGGCAACCACCGGCCCGAGTTCACGCAGCAGCGAGAGCGCCACCAGCATGCCAAGGCTGGTTTCCGCGCTGTAGGTTGTCAGCACCAGATACCCCTGCAACCCCAGCACCATGCCAATAAACAGACCCGACACGATGATGATAAGCATCGACAGCACGCCGACGTTATAAAGCTGCCGCACCAGTAACGGCGCATGCTTGCGGAACTCCGGTTTGCCGACCAGCGCGTTGAACAACATTAATCCGGCACGCCCGAACGTACTGATGGTTTTCAGGCCACGGTGTCCAAGACCCGCCAACGCATTTAACAGCATGAGTGGCTTAACTCCCTATTCCGAGTAAATCGTCATGATAGTCGCCCGCCGGATAGCGGAAAGGCACCGGCCCATCTGCGATACCGTCCAGGAACTGCCGCACGCGCGGATCGCCATTCTCCTGCAACGCCTGCGCGCTGCCGTGGGCGACGATCTTTTTGTCAGCCACAATATAGGCGTAATCAGCGATACTCAGCACTTCCGGCACGTCGTGGGAAACCACCACGCAGGTGACGCCAAGGGCGCTGTTCAGCTCCGAAATTAACTTCACCAGCACGCCCATGGTGATGGGGTCCTGCCCGACGAACGGTTCATCGAACATGATTAAATCGGGTTCCAGGGCAATAGCACGCGCCAGCGCGGCGCGGCGCGCCATCCCACCCGAGAGTTCGGACGGCATGAGTTTCGCAGCCCCCCGCAGCCCCACGGCTTCAAGCTTCATCATCACCGTACTGTGCAACAGCTCAGGAGGAAGATGGGTGTGCTCACGCAACGGATAGGCCACGTTGTCAAAAACGTTCATATCCGTGAACAGCGCGCCCGACTGAAAGAGCATGCTCATCCGTTTGCGAACCGTGTAGAGGCGCGAGCGAGACATCGCCGGGACATTTTCGCCGTCGAAGAGAATTTCGCCGCTGTCAGGGGGGATTTGCCCGCCGATAAGACGCAGCAACGTGGTTTTACCGATCCCTGACGGCCCCATGATGGCGGTGATTTTACCGCGCGGCACGGTCAGCGAAATATCATCAAATATTAACCGGTTGCCGCGCGAAAAACTGACGCCCCGGACATCGACTATATTCGCCATCGTTTGGCTCATTTATGGTTCCTTACTTACCTTGCTTCACGGCTGGCATGAAGCGTAAATCAGCCCTAAACCCCGCATTTTTACAGAATATTCACTATTGGGGTTAGCGAAAGCTGGCATTTGTTTTACTTTTCCGGCGCATAAAGTCAAAATTAGGAATTCGTTACGTCTCAGACTTCATCTGGCGCCAACATTCGTGCGCAGTGGACCAGCGAGTATACCTGAAGAAAGGACTTTTGATGCTTTTAGCAACAGCACTGTTAATAATTGGTTTACTGTTGGTGGTCTACAGTGCTGACCGTTTGGTCTTTGCCGCATCCATTCTCTGTCGACTCATTGGCATGCCGCCCATCATTATCGGCATGACGGTGGTCAGTGTAGGCACATCGCTTCCTGAAATCATCGTTTCTGTTTCAGCCTCGCTGCATGGGCAGGTCGACCTCGCTATCGGCACCGCGATTGGCTCTAACATCGTCAATATCTTACTGATTTTAGGCTTAGCCGCATTACTGCATCCATTTCGCGTGCATTCTGATGTTTTGCGCCGGGAATTGCCTTTAATGTTAGTCGTCAGTCTGCTGGCAGGCTACGTACTTTATGACGGGGTGCTGAGCGTCGGTGACGGTATATTCCTGCTCGCCCTGGCCGCGATCTGGTTGCTTTACAGCGTGAAGATCGCACGTCTGGCGGAAAAACAGGGTAACGATAGCCTCACGCGTGAGCATCTCGCCGAGCTGCCCCGGGAAGGGACCTTACCCGTCGCCCTGCTGTGGTTGGGCGTCGCGCTAATCATCATGCCAATGGCCACGCGGATGGTGGTCGATAACGCGACGGTGCTGGCGAACGCGTTTGCGATGAGCGAACTGACAATCGGTCTGACGGTAATCGCCATCGGCACCAGCCTGCCAGAGCTGGCCACCGCCATCGCCGGAGCGCGTAAAGGGGAAGATGATATCGCCATCGGCAATATCATCGGCTCGAATATTTTCAATATCGCAATCGTGACAGGGCTGCCGGCGCTAATCTCGCCGGGGCCGTTTAACCCTATGGCTTTCACGCGCGATTACGGTGTGATGCTGCTGGTCAGCGTGATTTTCGCCCTGCTCTGCTGGCGGCGAAAAGAGCAGATCGGCAAAGGCGCAGGCGCGCTGCTGACGGGTGGATTTATCGTATGGCTGGCGATGCTGTACTGGCTTTCGCCTCTTCTCTCTGGGTAAACGGAAACGCATTATGTCGCAAATAGAATTGCAGCCGGGTTTTGACTTTCAGAAAGCAGGCAAAGACGTTCTGGAGATTGAACGTGAAGGTCTGGCGCAGTTAGATCAGTACATTAATCAGGATTTTAGTCTGGCCTGTGAGAAGATGTTCTACTGTGCCGGCAAAGTCGTGGTGATGGGGATGGGCAAATCCGGCCATATCGGACGCAAAATGGCGGCGACCTTTGCCAGTACCGGCACGTCGTCATTCTTCGTTCATCCCGGTGAAGCCGCGCACGGTGACCTCGGCATGGTTACGCCGCAGGACGTGGTTATTGCGCTGTCCAACTCCGGGGAATCGAATGAAATCCTGGCGTTGATCCCGGTGCTGAAGCGTCTGCACGTACCGCTGATTTGCATGACCAGCCGACCGGAAAGCAGCATGGCGCGTGCGGCGGATATTCACCTGTGCGTGAAAGTGCCTAAAGAAGCCTGTCCGCTGGGGCTGGCGCCGACCTCCAGCACAACCGCCGCGCTGGTCATGGGCGATGCCCTTGCCGTTGCGCTGCTGGAAGCCCGCGGTTTTACGCCTGAAGATTTTGCCCTGTCTCATCCCGGCGGCGCGCTCGGGCGCAAACTGCTGCTGCGGGTTAACGATATTATGCACACTGGAGATGAGATCCCGCACGTGAGCAAAGAGGCCTCTTTGCGCGACGCGTTACTGGAGATCACCCGTAAAAACCTGGGCATGACGGTTATCTGCGACGATCTGATGAAGATTCAGGGCATTTTCACCGACGGCGACCTGCGCCGGGTATTCGATATGGGTGTGGATGTCCGAACGCTGGGCATTGCTGATGTGATGACGCCAGGCGGGATCCGCGTCCGTCCGGGCACGCTGGCGGTAGATGTGCTGAACCTGATGCAGTCCCGTCATATTACCTCAGTGATGGTTGCCGATGGCGACCAACTGCTGGGTGTGGTACATATGCATGATCTGCTGCGCGCTGGCGTAGTGTAATGAAGGATAAGACAATGAGTAATGCGGGTGCATCCCTTGCAACCTGTTATGGCCCGGTGAGCGCCCACATGATGGCAAAGGCGGAAAATATCCGCCTGTTGATCCTCGATGTGGATGGTGTGCTCTCCGACGGTCTGATTTATATGGGCAATAACGGCGAAGAGCTGAAAGCCTTTAACGTTCGCGACGGTTACGGTATCCGCTGTGCGCTCACGTCCGGAATTGAAGTTGCAATCATCACCGGGCGGAAAGCTAAACTGGTAGAAGATCGGTGTGAAACGCTGGGCATTACCCATCTCTATCAGGGGCAGTCTGATAAGATGGTAGCTTTCCGGGATCTGCTGGGAAAACTGGCCATTGCACCAGAGAATGTGGCATACGTCGGGGATGATTTGATCGACTGGCCAGTGATGGCGGAGGTGGGTCTGAGCATCGCCGTGGCTGACGCGCACCCGCTGCTGATCCCGCGTGCTGATTACGTTACCCATATTCACGGTGGCCGCGGCGCCGTCCGTGAAGTCTGCGATCTGCTTCTGCTGTCGCAGGGCAAGCTTGATGAGGCGAAAGGGCAATCGATATGAGTAAAACCAGACGTTGGGTTATCATTCTGCTTGCGCTTGTCGCCCTGGTACTGATTGGCGTCAACCTCGCTGACCGCGATGATACGCAAGCGGAAGTGGTTAACACGAGCGACCCGACCTATAAAAGCGATCACAGCGACACCGTGGTCTATAGCCCGGAAGGCGCACTGAACTATCGCCTCGTTGCTCAGCATGTAGAATATTTTTCAGATGACGGTACCTCGTGGTTTACCCAACCGGTCATGACCACCTTTGATACGGACAAAGTGCCGACGTGGTCTATCAAGTCTGACCGGGCAAAACTGACAAATGACCGTATGCTTTACCTGTATGGTCACGTTGAAGTCAACGCCCTGACCGCTGACGCGCAACTGCGAAAAATTACGACGGATAACGCCCAGATCAACCTGGTCACCCAGGATGTCACGTCGCAGGATCTAGTCACCCTGTATGGCACAACATTTAATTCCAGCGGTTTAAGAATGCGCGGGAACTTACGCAGCAAAAACGCCGAGCTGATTGAAAAGGTTAGAACCTCCTATGAAATTCAAAACAAACAAACTCAGCCTTAAAGTTGTTATCGCCAGCGCGCTGCTGGCGGCCAGTCTTCCCGCGCTTGCTGTGACTGGCGATACCGAACAGCCGATTCATATTGAATCCGATACCCAGTCTCTGGATATGCAGGGTAACGTCGTCACCTTTACCGGCAACGTCGTCATGACCCAGGGCACAATTAAAATCAACGCCGACAAAGTGGTCGTTACCCGTCCGGGCGGCGAGCAGGGCAAAGAGATTATCGATGGTTATGGCAACCCGGCCACCTTCTACCAGATGCAGGACAACGGCAAGCCGGTGAAAGGCCATGCCTCGCATATGCATTATGAACTGGCGAAGGATCTGGTCATCCTGACCGGTAATGCTTACCTGGAACAGCTGGACAGCAATATCAAAGGCGACAAGATCACCTATCTGGTGAAAGAGCAGAAAATGCAGGCCTCCAGTGAAAAAGGCAAACGCGTCACGACCGTGCTTGTGCCTTCGCAGTTGCAGGACAAGAACAACGGTCAGGCTCCGGCACAGAAAAAGAGTAACTAATTCGTTATGGCAACTTTAACTGCAAAAAACCTCGCGAAAGCGTATAAGGGCCGCCGCGTCGTCGAAGATGTCAGTCTGACCGTCAACTCCGGCGAAATCGTGGGTTTGCTTGGCCCTAACGGGGCGGGTAAAACCACGACCTTCTACATGGTGGTGGGCATCGTCCCGCGTGACGCCGGCAACATCATCATCGATGATGAAGATATCAGCCTGCTGCCGCTTCATGCCCGCGCGCGTCGTGGCATCGGCTATCTGCCGCAGGAAGCGTCTATCTTCCGCCGCTTAAGCGTGTTCGACAACCTGATGGCCGTGCTCCAGATCCGTGACGATCTGACCAGCGAGCAGCGCACTGACCGTGCGAACGAGCTGATGGAAGAGTTTCATATCGAACATCTGCGTGACAGCCTCGGCCAGGCGCTGTCCGGTGGTGAACGCCGCCGCGTTGAGATTGCGCGCGCGCTGGCAGCAAACCCAAAATTCATCCTGCTGGATGAACCGTTTGCGGGCGTTGACCCCATCTCCGTTATCGATATCAAACGTATCATTGAGCACCTGCGCGACAGCGGGCTTGGCGTACTGATCACGGACCACAACGTTCGTGAAACGCTGGCCGTGTGTGAGCGCGCCTACATAGTGAGCCAGGGCCATCTGATTGCCCACGGTACGCCGCAGCAAATCCTCGAAGATGAGCATGTTAAGCGCGTGTACCTTGGGGAAGACTTCAGACTCTGATAGGGTAGAGGTTAAGTCACGCCGAACCGGAGAAAAACGCTCTGAACATGAAGCAAGGTTTGCAATTACGGCTCAGCCAGCAACTGGCCATGACGCCGCAGCTACAGCAGGCAATCCGTCTGTTGCAGCTGTCCACGTTAGAACTCCAGCAGGAGCTCCAGCAGGCGCTGGACAGCAATCCGCTGCTGGAGCAAACCGATCTTCATGACGAGGTAGACGCCCAGCAGACGCAGGACACAGAAACGCTCGACTCCGTAGATGCGCTTGAACAGAAAGAGATGCCGGACGAACTGCCGCTGGATGCCAGCTGGGATGAAATCTACACCGCGGGTACCCCTTCCGGGACGCGCGCAGACTACCAGGACGATGAACTCCCGGTCTACCAGGGCGAAACCACCCAGTCGCTTCAGGACTACCTGATGTGGCAGGTAGAGCTGACCCCTTTCTCCGATACCGATCGCGCCATTGCCACCTCGATTGTCGATGCCGTTGACGACACGGGCTATTTGACCGTGACGCTGGACGAGATTCTGGAAAGCATCGGCGATGACGAGATTGAACTGGAAGAGATCGAAGCCGTTCTGAAACGCGTTCAGCGTTTCGACCCGATAGGTGTCGCCGCGAAAGATCTGCGCGACTGCCTTCTGATCCAGCTTTCGCAGTTTGCCAAAGAGACACCGTGGATTGACGAAGCCCGGCTCATCATCAGCGATCATCTGGATCTGCTGGCGAATCACGACTTCCGCACCCTGATGCGCGTCACACGCCTGAAAGAAGAGGTGCTGAAGGAAGCGGTGAATCTGATCCAGTCGCTCGATCCGCGTCCGGGGCAGTCGATCCAGACCAGCGAACCGGAATATGTCATTCCTGATGTGCTGGTGAGAAAACACAATGGCCGGTGGGTCGTTGAACTGAACGCCGACAGCATTCCTCGCCTGCAAATCAACCAGCAATACGCCTCCATGTGCACCAGCGCCCGTAACGACGCTGATAATCAATACATTCGCAGCAACCTTCAGGAAGCACGCTGGTTGATCAAGAGCCTGGAGAGCCGTAATGACACGCTGCTGCGCGTCAGCCGCTGTATTGTCGAACAGCAGCAGGCGTTCTTTGAGCAGGGCGAAGAGTTTATGAAACCGATGGTGCTGGCAGACATCGCCCAGGCCGTCGAGATGCATGAATCAACCATTTCCCGCGTGACCACGCAGAAATATCTGCACAGCCCACGCGGTATTTTTGAGCTTAAGTATTTCTTCTCCAGCCACGTGAACACCGAAGGCGGCGGCGAAGCCTCGTCAACGGCTATTCGCGCACTGGTGAAGAAGTTGATCGCCGCGGAGAACCCCGCGAAGCCACTCAGTGACAGTAAGTTAACCACCATGCTGTCCGATCAGGGTATTATGGTGGCACGTCGTACTGTCGCGAAGTATCGAGAGTCTTTATCCATTCCGCCGTCTAACCAGCGTAAACAACTGGTTTGACACAACCGATAAGGAAGACACTATGCAGCTCAATATCACCGGACATAACGTCGAGATTACTGAGGCTTTACGCGATTTTGTAAACACTAAGTTTGCGAAACTCGAGCAGTATTTCGAGAGGATCAACCAGGTCTATGTTGTGTTGAAAGTGGAGAAAGTGACGCATATCTCGGATGCGACCCTGCACGTCAACGGAGGGGAACTCCATGCCAGTGCGGAAGGGCAAGACATGTACGCGGCTATCGACGGCTTAATTGATAAGCTTGCGAGACAGCTCAATAAACATAAAGATAAACTGAAACAACACTAATTGTCCGGGCAGTTAACGGGTGCAGGACGGCCTGTTGTGAAACACAACAGGCCATTTGTACAGTTAGCGCTTAGGTGAAATTATGATAAACAACGATTCCGCTCTTCAACTGAGCAATGTCCTTAACCAGGATTGTACCCGCAGTGGCGTTCACTGCCAGAGCAAAAAACGTGCGCTGGAAATCATCAGTGAGCTGGCCGCAAAACAGCTGGGTCTGCCGCCGCAGATCGTGTTTGAAGCCATTCTGACCCGTGAAAAAATGGGCAGTACTGGCATCGGCAATGGCATTGCGATCCCGCATGGCAAGCTGGAAGAAGATACGCTGCGTGCCGTGGGGGTGTTTGTGCAACTGGAAACGCCTATCGCTTTTGACGCCATCGATAACCAGCCTGTGGATCTGCTTTTCGCGCTGCTGGTTCCTGCCGATCAGACCAAAACCCACCTGCACACGCTGTCGCTGGTTGCCAAACGTCTGGCGGATAAAACCATTTGTCGTCGACTGCGCTCAGCCCAAAGTGATGAAGAGCTTTATCAAATTATCACTGAAGCAGAAGGCAATCAGGATGAGGCATAATCGGGAAAGGGCCTTCAGTACGGCTGCCCTGAGGAGAAACGGAACATGGTGCTGATGATCGTCAGCGGTCGTTCGGGGTCCGGGAAGTCCGTGGCCCTGCGCGCGCTGGAAGACATGGGATTTTACTGTGTAGATAACCTGCCGGTAGTGTTGTTACCCGATCTGGCGCGGACGCTGGCGGACAGGCAAATCTCTGCCGCCGTCAGTATCGACGTGCGTAACATGCCGGAATCGCCGGAAATCTTCGAGCAGGCAATGAACAGCCTGCCGGAATGCTTCTCGCCTCAGCTCTTGTTCCTGGACGCTGACCGCAACACGCTGATCCGTCGCTACAGCGATACACGTCGTTTGCATCCGCTCTCCAGTAAAAATCTTTCGCTGGAAAGCGCCATCGATAAAGAGAGCGATCTGCTTGAGCCGCTGCGTTCCCGGGCCGACCTGATTGTCGACACCTCTGAAATGTCCGTCCACGAGCTGGCGGAAATGCTGCGTACGCGCTTACTCGGCAAGCGCGAGCGCGAACTGACGATGGTGTTTGAATCCTTCGGCTTTAAGCACGGCATACCTATCGATGCGGATTACGTTTTTGATGTGCGTTTCCTGCCGAACCCACACTGGGATCCGAAACTGCGTCCGATGACCGGTCTGGATAAGCCGGTGGCGGCGTTCCTCGACCGACACACAGAAGTACACAATTTTATCTACCAGACGCGAAGCTACCTTGAGCTATGGTTACCTATGCTGGAAACAAACAATCGCAGCTACCTGACGGTGGCGATTGGCTGTACCGGCGGTAAACATCGTTCGGTCTACATTGCCGAACAGCTGGCCGATTACTTCCGCTCACGCGGAAAGAACGTTCAGTCCCGTCATCGCACGCTGGAAAAACGTAAAACATGACCGTAAAACAAACCGTTGAGATCACCAACAAGCTGGGCATGCATGCACGCCCGGCAATGAAATTGTTTGAACTGATGCAAGGTTTTGATGCGGAGGTGCTGCTGCGCAACGACGAGGGAACCGAGGCAGAAGCCAACAGCGTGATTGCGCTACTGATGCTGGATTCTGCCAAAGGCCGTCAGATTGAAGTTGAAGCCACCGGCCCGCAGGAAGAAGAAGCGCTGGCGGCAGTGATTGCCCTGTTCAACGCCGGGTTTGACGAAGACTAACGTTCGCCATGTCGGCGGGTAGCGCTGCGCTTACCCGCCCTACCTAAGATTATTTCGCTCCATAAACCCTTCCCCACCCAGCTGACGCATCTGGCGCATAATCCACGCCTGGCGGCTTCGCACATAGCCTGACGGGGCGCTGGCCTTAAAACGCAGCGGGTTCGGCAGCACGGCGGCAAGCAGTGCCGCTTCGGACATAGTCAGCCTGCTGGCGGGCTTGCCAAAATAGCGCTGCGATGCCGCTTCGACACCAAATACGCCGTCACCAAATTCCGCGATATTCAGGTAGACGGTTAAAATGCGTTTTTTGCTCCACACCGTCTCGACGCCCAGCGTCAGCCCGGCCTCCAGCCCTTTTCTCACCCAGCTGCGACCGTCCCATAAGAACAGGTTTTTTACCGTCTGCTGAGAAAGCGTCGATGCGCCGCGGACGCGGTTTTCATGACGTTCATTATGATCCAGCGCCTTCTCGATAGCCGCCACGTCAAAACCCCAGTGCTCCGGGAATTTCTGATCTTCTGCCGCAATGACCGCCAGCCCCATCCACGGCGAGATTGCATCCATGCTGACCCAGTCAGAATGGGCAACATAGCCAAAATCACCTGAGAGCCAGGCGCTAATCTGCCGCTCTGCCATCACGGCCGAGAACGGGACGGGCAGGATGCTGAACAGCGCAATACCGCCGCCCCAGAACACGGCCAGGACCAGCACAATACGCAGCAGGATCCGTTTTAACCACCCGCCGGGGGAGAATTTACGACTCATTCGGTCAGGACCAGCACTCTGTCCACCAGCTTTTCAATGCCTGCGGCAGCCTCGGCGATGTTCTGCGCCAGCATATACGCTGGCGTGGTGATGATCTTGTTGTCCTCGTCCACCACAATGTCGTCTACCGGACATGGCACGTGTTCGCCGCCCATATCCTCGACAATCTCAGCGGTATCAATGTCGGTTCCGATCGTGAGCCGCAGCGGGAAATCAAAAATTTTCGGCAGCATGGCCGGCGCAATGCAGATAAAGCCCTGCGGCTTACCTGCCGCATGCATCGCCAGCGATAGCGCTTTCAAATCGGGATCGACATGACACGCCGTGCCTTCCGTTGCAAACGTGCTCAGGTTTTTCGCCGCGCCAAAACCGCCCGGCACGATGAGCGCATCAAGCTCAGCGGCATCGGCCTGTGCCAGCGGGTGAATATCGCCGCGCACAATACGCGCCGCTTCAATCAGCACGTTACGGCTTTCCGCCATTGGCTCGCCGGTGAGATGATTAATCACGTCTGCCTGGGTTTTATCCGGGGCGAAGCAGATAACGTCTGCTCCCTGGCGCGATAATGCCAGCAGCGTTAATACGGTTTCATGTATCTCTGAACCATCGTAAACACCACATCCGCTCAGCACGACACCAATCTTTTTCATTCTGACGATCCTTCTATGCAACTCGCTGAAGCACATTAAAAATTCTGATTAAAACGCTATGCTTCACACATTTCACTGATTCATGTAACAAACTGTTTAAGATTTGCTATCTTATCTGCGTGCGGCCTCAATTTTCAGGCGGCGTCCATGCGAAAACAACCCATAAAAATCAGGCGCAGCCACGATTTCCCTGGTGTTGGCGCAGTATTCGCGCACCCCGGTATAGCCGGGGTCATTTTTTTCTGGCATCCACCCAGGCTTTCAGCACTGCCACATCGTTTTGCCACTCTTGTTTCATCTCTTCGACCCAATCACCTACGTTATCTTCCCAGGCAGGTAAATCAGGAGACTGAATCTGTTGGCCCAGCTGCTGGAGATGGCGTAACCCGACAGATCCTGCCGCGCCTTTGATTTTATGTCCCTCTTCGACGATGCCCTTCTGGTCACGCGCCGTCAGGTTGGATTCGAGCACGTTCAGATAGCCCGGCATCATTTTTTCGAACACGGCGAGGCCATCGGTGATCAGTTTTGGTCCCACCAGATCGATATACTGCTCCAGCATGGCGGTATCCAGTATCGTTTGGGCTTTAGTGCTATCAACAGACGTCATGGTGCTCTCCTCTTCATCACAGGTATCCCAGAACTTCTTGATCATCGCCGTCAGGGCGGGTACCGCCAGCGGCTTGCTGAGCACATCGTCCATACCGGCCTCAAGATACTCTTTTTTATCTTTCAACACGTTTGCGGTCAACGCCACCAGCGGCGGCAGCTCGTCAGGAGCATATTTACGCGTCAGCTCGCGGGAGATATCCAGCCCGGTCATGTCCGGTAGCTGAATATCGAGCAGCACCAGGTCATACTCGCCCGGCGTGAACATCTCCAGCGCGGCTTTGCCGGTCATCGCCACATCCACGCTGTTACCGAGTTTTTCCAGTACCGACCGGGCGACAATGACGTTCAGCTCAATATCTTCCACCAGCAGGACGTGCAGGGCTGGCAGCGGCATATCGTCGTTCTCAAACGTATCTTCCACCTCTTCCGCCACGGCAGGCGCGTGGACGGTAAGCGTAAAGGTGGAGCCTTTACCCGGCTGGCTGGCAACGGTGATATCCCCGCCCATACTTTTCGCCAGACGTTTCGACACCGCCAGTCCAATGCCCGTACCGGTCGCCGGTTTACCGCCGTGGCTGTCTTTAACCTGATAATACATGGCGAAGATCTTATCCTGCTCCTCCTGAGGAATGCCGATACCCGAGTCCTCAACTTCAAAGTGCAGCATGTCGCCTTCGTCATAGCGAATGCGCACCGCAACCTGCCCCTTCTGGGTAAACTTCACGGCGTTGCTGATGAGGTTCCACAGGATCTGACGCAGACGCGTGCCGTCCGTCACCACTTTATGCGGCAACGGCAGCGTTGGCTCCATCACAAAGCTCAACCCTTTTTGCTGAGCCTGTAAACCTGACAGGTTTTCCAGGTCCGCGAGGAAACCGGTAAAATCAACCGGCTGGTTGTCGAGCTGAACTTTACGGCGTTCCATCTTATCCATGTCGATAATATCATTGAAGATATTGCCCAGCGTGACCGCCGAGACGTGGATCGTTTTCAGGTATTTTTCCTGCTCGCTGGTCAGCTCGGTATCCAGCAGAATGCGGCTCAGCCCCACAATGCCATTCAGCGGGGTGCGCAGTTCATGGCTGATGGTGGAGATGAAGGTGGTTTTATCCCGGCTGGCGCGTTCCAGCGCATCCTGATAGCGCTTACGCTCGGTGATATCACGGCCAAAGCCCATCAGACCATGACGTTTCCCCACCCGGTCGTAATAAGGCACTTTGCGGATCTCAAAGCAGGCTTTGCGCCCGTCAGGATAGTCCAGCCACTGCTCATAGGTCAGCGAAACGTTATGGCGGAAGACCTTTTCATCCGTCTCCATCACTTTTGCTGCCGCCTCTTCGGAATAGACATCCTGAGGTTTCAGGTGGATCAGCTGCTTTTCGCTTTTCCCGGTCAACAGTTCCATGGCCCGGTTACAGCCGGAGAACTCTTTATCTTCATTACGGTAGAACACCAGATCCGGCGACGCATCGAGGAACGAGCGCAGGAAAGAGGATTGCTGTTCAAGCTGGATCTGCGTCACTTCACGCTCTTTCATCTCAACTTTTAGCTGCTCAAGCGTGGTCTGACGCTCGGCTTCCGCCTTCTCACGGTCTGAAATTTCCTGATTCAGCTGGGCAATGTTGTCCTTGAGCTGGACGTTGAGTTTGAGATCGCGCTCGCGCATCTCTTCCAGCTTATCCACCAGTTTCGATAAACGCTGTCGGGACTCTTCCAGCTGCTCAACCACCACGGAGAGAAAATAGACCGCCCATGGGGTAATCAGCAGGCCAAAGAAAATAGAGCGGATCACGTCGATGCTCTCGACCTGACCATGCAGAACCATGGTCACGGCCATTTGCACGACAATGGCCAGAACGACCAGCGCCAGCGCCAGCAGCATGGAAAAACGCACCAGCCCGAGCTTCATCATCAGGTCGACGTAGTACTGGGCCAGCATTCGAATTTGCTTCATAGAGGATCCCTTCACGACTTTATCGCTCAATAATACTCAAATTCACGGCGAGGCGTTGAAGGTTGTGAGAAAAAGTGCGGGGTGAAACAGGAGATTAGCCTCGCCCCCGGGCAACCGGGAGCGAGGAAGAAGGTTTATCAGGAGCGTTTTAGCAGCATCCAGAGGCTGATCAGGAAGAAACTGGCGCTCGGCAACAGTGCGCCGATAATTGGCGGAATGCCATACACCAGCGTCAGCGGACCGAAAATCTGATCGAGGACGTAGAACACAAAACCAAAGCTGATACCGGTTACCACGCGAACCCCCATCGGCACGCTACGCAGCGGTCCAAAGATGAACGATAGCGCCATCAGCATCATCACGGCCACGGACAGCGGCTGGAAGATTTTGCTCCACATGTTGAGCTGGTAACGCCCCGCATCCTGTCCGCTCGATTTCAGATACTTCACGTAATTATGCAGACCGCTGATGGAGAGCGCATCGGGATCGAGCGCTACCACCCCAAGCTTGTCCGGCGTCAGGTTGGTTTTCCAGGTACCGCTAACGGTCTGCGAACCGGTGATCTGTTTCGGGTTCGTCAGGTCAGATTCATCAACCTGGGATAACCGCCAAAGCTTGTTGTTCGCATCAAATTTAGCGGAGGCGGCATAACGCACCGACTGTAAACGACGATCGTTATTGAAGGCATAGATACTCACGCCGCCCAGTTCATCGTCCCCTTTCACGCGTTCGATATAGACAAAGTTCTGACCATCTTTCGCCCATAATCCCTGCTGCGTGGAGAGCAGTGAACCGCCGTACATAGCCTGAGCACGGTAGTTACGCGCCATCTGTTCGCCCTGCGGCGCGACCCATTCGCCAATCGCCATGGTCAACAGCACCAGCGGGATCGCGGTTTTCATTACCGACAGCGCAACCTGCATACGGGTAAAACCCGATGCCTGCATCACCACCAGTTCGCTACGCTGAGCCAGCATCCCCAGACCCAGCAGCGCACCCAGCAGGGCCGCCATCGGGAAGAAGATCTGCACATCTTTTGGTACGCTGAGCAAGGTATACATTCCGGCGCCCAACGCGTCGTAACTCCCCTGCCCGGCTTTTTTCAGCTGGTCGACAAATTTGATAATGCCCGAGAGCGACACCAGCATGAACAGGGTCATCATGATGGTGGTGAAAATCGTTTTACCGATATAGCGGTCAAGTACGCCAAACGCCTGCATTAGATGGCTCCTTTACGCGTAAACCGGGCACGAAGACGACGCACAGGCACCGTGTCCCACAAGTTGAGTCCGACTGCCAGCAGCAGATACAAACCATTCACGACCCAGGTCCAGATCATCGGGTCAATTTTTCCTTTCCCGCCGTTAGACTTGATTGAGGTTTGCAGCAGGAAGAACACCAGATACAGCAGCATCGCTGGCAGCATCGACAGCACGCGGCCCTGACGCGGGTTTACCACGCTCAGCGGAACCACCATCAGCGCCATCATAAATACGGTGAATACCAGCGTGATACGCCAGTGCAGTTCAGCACGCGCACGATCGGTATCGGTATTCATTAAGGTGCGCATATCCATCTGCTCAGTATCCGTGGGATCGAGCGCGACGGCCTGATGACCAATGATGGCCTGGTAGTTCTGAAAATCAGTAATACGGAAGTCGCGCAGCATAGCCGTGCCTTCGAAACGCGTTCCTTTGTTCAGCGTGACAACCTGAGAGCCGTCTTTACGCTGCGCCAGCTGACCAGAGTCCGCTACCACCACAGAAGGGCGAGCGTTACCTTTCGGCCGAAGTTGAGCAAGAAACACGTCATTGAAGCGGTTGCCATCGACGCTTTCGATAAACAGCACGGAGTTACCGTCGGTCGCCTGCTGGAACTGCCCCTGCGCCAGCGCCGCCAGCCCCGGGTTAGCTTTTGCTTCCGCCAGCACCTCATCCTGATGACGGGACGAGGTCGGCCCCGCCCACATGACGTTAACCGCAGCAACTATGCCCGTAAACAGCGCCAGCACCATGGCTGCTTTTACCAGTACGGCTTTACTGAGGCCGCAGGCATGCATCACGGTGATTTCACTTTCGGTATAGAGCTTACCCAGGGTCATCAGCAGACCAAGGAACAGGCTTAACGGCAGGATAAGCTGCGCCATTTCCGGCACGCCAAGCCCGAGCAGGGAAAGCACCAGATTCGTTGGGATTTCGCCATCAACCGCCGCGCCGAGGATCCTGACCAGCTTCTGACAGAAAAAGATCAGAAGGAGGATAAAGAGGATCGCCAGTTGGCTCTTCAGCGTCTCCCGAACCAGATATCTTATGATTATCACTTTAAATACGCCCGTTAAAACTCGTCTTATGCAGGAATTTAGCTTGTTTCATGGCTTAAACGTCATTTATTCTCTTGAGTCGTCGAAATCATCGCTAAGATTAAAAAACCCGGCGGATTCGCGCTTCATGACATTTATTGACGTGTCGAAACCGTAGTAACGTAAGATTAACACGAAGTCACCACAACGGCGGACATGAGTTACGAAAGGTTTCAATTCTATCCGTAGCCGCCGCCGTTGTCTTTAAGATTCAGGAGCGTAGTGCATGGAGTTCAGTGTAAAAAGCGGTAGCCCGGAGAAACAGCGGAGTGCCTGCATCGTTGTGGGCGTCTTTGAACCACGCCGACTCTCCCCGATCGCCGAGCAACTCGATAAAATCAGCGACGGTTATATCAGCGCCCTGCTGCGCCGTGGCGAACTGGAAGGCAAACCAGGGCAGACCTTGTTGCTGCACCATGTTCCGAACGTCCTGTCCGAGCGTATTCTGCTGATTGGCTGTGGTAAAGAACGTGAGCTTGATGAGCGCCAGTACAAGCAGGTTATTCAGAAAACCATTAATACACTGAATGATACTGGTTCGATGGAAGCCGTCTGCTTCCTGACGGAGCTGCACGTTAAGGGCCGCAACACGTACTGGAAAGTGCGCCAGGCCGTCGAAACCGCAAAAGAGAGCCTCTACAGCTTTGATCAGCTGAAAACCACCAAAAGCGAGCCGCGTCGCCCGCTGCGTAAAATGGTCTTTAACGTGCCAACCCGTCGCGAGCTGACCAGCGGCGAGCGCGCCATTCAGCACGGTCTGGCCATTGCCGCCGGTATTAAAGCGGCAAAAGATCTTGGCAATATGCCGCCAAACATCTGTAACGCCGCGTACCTGGCATCTCAGGCGCGCCAACTGGCTGACGCGTACAGCAAGAACGTCATCACCCGCGTTATCGGCGAACAGCAGATGAAAGAGCTGGGGATGCACTCTTATCTGGCGGTCGGTAACGGCTCCCAGAACGAATCCCTGATGTCGGTCATTGAGTACAAGGGCAATCCGTCAGAAGATGCGCGACCCATCGTGCTCGTCGGTAAAGGGCTGACCTTCGACTCCGGCGGTATCTCCATCAAGCCTTCAGAAGGCATGGATGAGATGAAGTACGACATGTGCGGCGCGGCGGCGGTTTACGGCGTCATGCGCATGGTCGCGGAACTTCAGTTGCCCATCAACGTGATCGGCGTGCTGGCGGGCTGCGAAAACATGCCTGGCGGCCGCGCTTATCGTCCGGGTGATGTGCTGACCACCATGTCCGGCCAGACCGTTGAGGTGCTGAACACCGACGCCGAAGGCCGTCTGGTGCTGTGTGACGTGCTGACCTACGTTGAGCGTTTCGAACCTGAAGCGGTTATCGACGTGGCTACCCTGACCGGCGCCTGCGTGATCGCGCTGGGCCATCACATCACCGGCCTGATGTCGAACCACAACCCGCTGGCGCATGAGCTGATCGGCGCGTCCGAGCAGGCCGGCGACCGCGCGTGGCGTCTGCCGCTGGGGGACGAGTTCCAGGAACAGCTGGAGTCTAACTTCGCAGACATGGCGAACATCGGCGGTCGTCCTGGCGGAGCTATTACCGCGGGCTGCTTCCTGGCGCGCTTTACCCGCAAGTACAACTGGGCGCACCTGGACATCGCGGGGACCGCATGGCGCTCCGGTAAAGCCAAAGGCGCGACCGGACGTCCGGTGGCGCTGCTGTCGCAGTTCCTGCTCAATCGTGCGGGTTTTAACGGCGACGAGTGATGAAAAACGCCGGGTGGCGGCTTCGCCTTACCCGGCCTACAGCATCACTCAACCGTAGGCCGGGTAAGCGAAGCGCCACCCGGCTTTGCATTTAAATCCACGACAAGAAGCCCCATATATGAAGAATGCAACGTTCTACCTTCTGGACAATGACACCCATCAGGATGGCCTCAGCGCCGTTGAACAGCTGGTGTGTGAAATTGCCGCAGAACGTTGGCGCGCAGGTAAACGCGTCCTGATTGCCTGTGAAGATGAGCAGCAGGCGATTCGCCTGGATGAAGCGCTATGGGCGCGCCCGCCGGAGAGTTTTGTTCCGCATAACCTGTCGGGCGAAGGTCCACGCGGCGGGGCACCGGTGGAGATTGCCTGGCCGCAAAAACGCAACAGCAGCGCGCGCGATATTCTCATTAGCCTGCGGACAGACTTTGCAGATTTTGCCACCGCTTTCACAGAAGTGGTAGACTTTGTCCCTTACGAAGAATCCTTGAAACAACTGGCGCGCGAACGCTACAAAGCGTACCGCCTGGCCGGTTTTAACCTGAATACGGCAACCTGGAAATAATGGAAAAGACATATAACCCACGCGATATCGAACAGCCGCTTTACGAGCACTGGGAACAGCAGGGCTATTTCAAGCCTAACGGCGACGAAAGCAAAGAGTCCTTCTGCATCATGATCCCGCCGCCGAACGTCACCGGCAGTTTGCATATGGGGCATGCTTTCCAGCAGACCATCATGGATACCATGATCCGCTACCAGCGCATGCAGGGCAAAAATACCCTGTGGCAGGCGGGGACTGACCACGCGGGTATCGCGACCCAGATGGTGGTTGAGCGTAAAATTGCCGCTGAAGAGGGTAAAACCCGCCACGACTACGGTCGCGACGCGTTCATCGACAAAATCTGGCAGTGGAAGGCAGAATCCGGCGGCACCATTACCCGTCAGATGCGCCGTCTCGGCAACTCCGTAGACTGGGAGCGCGAGCGCTTCACCATGGACGAAGGCCTGTCCAACGCCGTGAAAGAAGTCTTTGTGCGCCTGTACAAAGAAGACCTGATTTATCGTGGCAAGCGCCTGGTCAACTGGGACCCGAAACTGCGCACCGCCATCTCTGACCTGGAAGTGGAAAACCGCGAGTCTAAAGGCTCCATGTGGCACATCCGCTATCCGCTGGCCGACGGCGCAAAAACCGCCGACGGTAAAGATTACCTGGTGGTGGCGACCACCCGTCCGGAAACCCTGCTGGGCGATACCGGCGTGGCCGTTAACCCGGAAGATCCGCGTTATAAAGATCTGATCGGCAAATTCGTGGTGCTGCCGCTGGTGAACCGCCGTATTCCGATTGTGGGCGACGAACACGCCGACATGGAAAAAGGCACCGGCTGCGTGAAAATCACCCCGGCGCATGACTTCAACGACTATGAAGTCGGTCGTCGTCATCAACTTCCGATGATCAACATTCTGACCTTCGACGGCGATATCCGCGAAAGCGCAGAAGTGTATGACACCAAAGGCAACGAATCCGACGTTTATTCCAGCGACATCCCGGCTGAGTTCCAGAAGCTGGAGCGCTTTGCCGCGCGTAAAGCCATCGTAGCCGCCGTTGACGCACTCGGCCTGCTGGAAGAGATTAAACCTCACGATCTGACCGTGCCGTACGGCGACCGTGGCGGCGTGGTTATCGAGCCAATGCTGACCGACCAGTGGTACGTGCGTGCCGACGTGCTGGCGAAACCGGCTGTGGAAGCGGTTGAGAACGGCAGCATTCAGTTCGTGCCGAAGCAGTACGAAAACATGTACTTCTCCTGGATGCGCGATATTCAGGACTGGTGTATTTCCCGTCAGCTGTGGTGGGGTCACCGTATCCCGGCGTGGTACGACAACGAAGGCAATGTCTACGTTGGCCGCACCGAAGAGGAAGTGCGTCATGAAAACAACCTGGGCGCTGACGTTGCCCTGCGCCAGGACGAAGACGTGCTGGATACCTGGTTCTCCTCCGCACTGTGGACCTTCTCTACCCTCGGCTGGCCGGAAAACACCGACGCGCTGCGTCAGTTCCATCCAACCAGCGTGATGGTATCCGGCTTCGACATCATCTTCTTCTGGATCGCCCGCATGATCATGATGACCATGCACTTCATCAAAGACGAAGACGGCAAGCCGCAGGTTCCGTTCCATACCGTCTACATGACCGGCCTGATCCGCGACGACGAAGGCCAGAAGATGTCCAAATCCAAGGGTAACGTTATCGACCCGCTGGATATGGTGGACGGTATCTCTCTGGAAGAGCTGCTGGAAAAACGTACCGGCAACATGATGCAGCCGCAGCTGGCGGAGAAAATCCGCAAGCGTACCGAGAAGCAGTTCCCGAACGGGATCGAATCTCACGGTACCGACGCCCTGCGCTTCACCCTGGCGGCGCTGGCCTCCACCGGTCGTGACATCAACTGGGATATGAAGCGTCTGGAAGGTTACCGTAACTTCTGTAACAAGCTGTGGAACGCCAGCCGCTTCGTGCTGATGAACACCGAAGATCAGGATTGCGGCTTTAACGGCGGCGAAATGACCCTGTCTCTGGCAGACCGCTGGATCCTGGCGGAATTTAACCAGACGGTGAAAGCATTCCGCGACGCGCTGGACAGCTACCGCTTCGACATCGCGGCAGGCATTCTGTACGAATTCACCTGGAACCAGTTCTGCGACTGGTACCTGGAGCTGGCGAAGCCGGTCATGAACGGCGGTTCTGAAGCGGAACTGCGCGGCACGCGTAATACGCTGATTACCGTTCTGGAAGGTCTGCTGCGCCTTGCGCACCCGATCATTCCGTTCATCACCGAAACCATCTGGCAGCGCGTGAAGGTGATTGCCGGTATTAATGCCGATACCATCATGCTCCAGCCGTTCCCGGCATTCGACGCCGCGAAAGTGGATGAAGCCGCATCTGCGGATACCGAGTGGCTGAAGCAGGCGATCGTTGCGGTACGTAACATCCGCGCGGAAATGAACATCGCTCCGGGTAAACCACTGGAGCTGCTGCTGCGCGGTTGCAGCGAAGCTGCCGTTCGTCGCGTCACCGAGAACAACACCTTCCTGAAAACCATGGCGCGTCTGGAAAGCATCACCGTGCTGCCTGCCGATGACAAAGGTCCGGTTTCCGTGACCAAAATCATCGACGGCGCGGAGCTGCTGATCCCGATGGCGGGCCTGATCGACAAAGATGCGGAGCTGGCGCGTCTGGCGAAAGAAGTGGCGAAAGTCGACGTGGAAATTGGCAAAATCGAAAGCAAACTGGCGAACGAGGGCTTTGTGGCCCGCGCGCCGGAAGCGGTCATCGCCAAAGAGCGTGAGCGTCTGGTTGCCTTCGCCGATGCGAAGACCAAACTGATCGAGCAGCAGGCGGTTATCGCGGCGCTGTAATGCTTTTACCCCTTACGCTTCAGGGCGTAAGGGGTATCCTTCCTGAAAACTCCTCGCTTGCACTCCCCTTTCTGCGGTGCTATTAACAGCAGTTGTGTGTCAATTTTTGTCATGAGTAATGCTATGAGCGTGATTACCCCCGTCGCGACGACAATGCGTCGGATCACTGAGCAGGACAACCCGGCTATCGCCGCCGTTATCCGCACGGTTTCTGCCGAATATGGCCTGACCGCCGACAAAGGCTACACCGTGGCCGACCCAAATCTGGACGAACTTTTTCAGCTGTACAGCCAGCCGGGCCATGCCTACTGGGTCATCGAGCAGGACGGCCAGGTCGTGGGCGGCGGCGGCATTGCCCCACTGCTTTGCAGCGAGCCGGATATCTGTGAACTCCAGAAAATGTATTTCCTGCCAACGATACGCGGACAAGGCCTGGCGAAAAAGCTGGCGCTGGTCGCCCTGGAACATGCACGCTCACAGGGCTTTAAACGTTGCTACCTTGAAACCACCGCTTTCCTTAAAGAGGCCATTGGCCTGTATGAACATCTCGGCTTTGAGCATATTGATGCGCCACTGGGCTGCACGGGCCACGTGGACTGCGAAGTCAGGATGCTGAAAAATCTGTAAGTTTTGTTCCTGCCGTCTTCTGTTAAGCGTCTGTAAACTGAATGCTCTACACTCACAGTTCACACCAAAACAGGGGAAATGCGATGTCGAAGATAAAAAGCTACGCCGCACCGCAGGCGGGTGCAGAACTTGAGCTGTACGAGTACGATGCGGGCGAACTAAAAGCGGAAGACGTCGAAGTACAGGTTGATTACTGCGGGATCTGCCACTCAGATCTCTCGATGATCGACAATGAATGGGGCTTCTCCAGCTATCCGCTGGTGGCCGGGCACGAAGTCATTGGCCGCGTCGTGGCGCTCGGCAGCGCCGCGCAGGACAAAGGGCTGAAAGTGGGCCAGCGCGTGGGTATCGGCTGGACGGCACGCAGCTGCGGCCACTGCGACGCCTGTATCAGCGGCAATCAGATCAACTGCCTTGAGGGCGCAACGCCGACCATCCTGAACAAGGGCGGTTTCGCCGATAAGCTGCGCGCCGACTGGCAATGGGTTATCCCGCTGCCGGACAGCATTGATATCGAATCCGCCGGTCCGCTGCTGTGTGGCGGTATCACCGTCTTTAAACCGCTGCTGATGCATCACGTCACCGCCACCAGCCGCGTGGGCGTGATCGGGATTGGCGGTCTGGGCCATATCGCCATCAAGCTGCTGCACGCGATGGGCTGTGAAGTCACGGCGTTTAGCTCTAACCCGGCGAAAGAGCAGGAAGTGCTGGCGATGGGTGCGGATAAAGTGGTGAACAGTCGCGATCCCCAGGCGCTCACCGCTCTGGCAGGCCAGTTTGACCTGATCATCAACACCGTGAACGTCGATCTCGACTGGCAGCCGTACTTTGAAGCCCTGGCCTACGGCGGTAACTTCCACACCGTGGGTGCGGTGATGAAGCCGCTGCCGGTTCCGGCGTTTACCCTGATCGGCGGGGATCGCAGCGTGTCAGGCTCCGCGACCGGTACACCGTACGAGCTGCGCAAGCTGATGAAGTTTGCCGGACGCACAAAAGTGGCACCCACCACCGAGCTGTATCCGATGTCAAAAATCAACGAAGCGATCCAGCACGTGCGCGACGGCAAAGCCCGCTACCGCGTGGTGTTGAAAGCGGATTTCTGATGTGAGATTGCCGGGGAATGTGCGGCCTGATGCCCTCACCCCAACCCTCTCCCACAGGGAGAGGGCGCAAACACTAAAAACGGTAACGGTTGTTACCGTTTTGCATCTACCATGGTCTTAAACACTTCCGCCACCGCGACCGCCCCCGGATCCATCACCCCGTCCAGATTCTCTTTATTCACGTACGACGAGCGTCCCGCGCCGGCTTTCGCCATTTTCGCCGTTGCTTCAGCCCCTTGCTGCGCGGCCTGCGCTGCCGCCTGAATATTGCCTTTCTGTAACGCCTCCAGCGCCGGTTGCAGGGCATCGATCAGCGTACGATCGCCGAGATCTGCACCGCCATACTGCTTCATCTGCGCCAGTCCGCTCAGCAATGCTTCAGGTAGCGACTGTCCATCGTGAAGCTTTTGTCCTGCCGCCGTGAAGAAGATCGACATCAATACGCCGCTCGATCCGCCCATCACCGTTGCCAGCCGCTCCCCCACCAGCAGGAGTAATGTCGGCACGTCGTTAAGGGGCAGGTTGTTCTCCTCAAGTCGCTGCGCAATATCCCGCGCCCCTTGCGCAAAGGTGGAGCCCGTATCGCCATCGCCTACTTTGGCATCCAGCGCGTTAAGGCGATTTTCCAGCTGGATCAATGTTTTCGTTACCGAGGCGACGGCCTCGCTCACCTGCGGATTGTCCGACGGGGTATATTCCACGCGATCATGAAGGGCGCTATGGGGGACGGTACGCAGGGGCGCGAACGCGACGGGCTTCTGCCAGCCCAGCGTCTCGACCTCGGCGTGAATCGCCTTCTCGAAGAAATCGTTGAGCTTTAACAGCGTTAGCGAAAAGCCTTTCATATCCAGCGCACTCACCAGCGGCGCCGGGCCAATCAGATACGCAATGTTCTCTTTCAACGCCGAATGCGCCAGCTCTTTGGTGAGCAGAGCCATCTCCAGCGCTGACACGCCGCCGAGGTTGTTGATCAGCACCGCAAAGCGCCCGTCACCCGCCTGGGCTTTTAGCGGCGTCACCAGCGTATCGATAATCGCCCTGCTGTTCTGCGTATCCACCACCGATGCCCCCGGCTCGCCGTGAATCCCCAGCCCCAGCTCCACGTGGCCTTGCCTGATGCGTCCTTCTTCATCATCGCTACCCGGCAGGTTACAGGTTTGCATCGCAACCCCCAGGCTCCAGAGGTTATCACAGGCCTGTTGCGCAATATCCCGCACGTCGTTCAGCGATTTCCCCTGTTCTGCCGCATATCCCGCAATCTTATGCACCAGCGCCGTTCCCGCGATACCACGCGGCTGCTTGTTATCCGGTAGGGCGATATCATCCGCCACGATAACCATCTCGACCTTCAGGCCGTAGCGTTTGGCTTTTTCCGCCGCCAGGCCAAAGTTAAGCCGGTCACCGGTGTAGTTTTTCACAATCAGCAGGCAGCCACGATCGCCCGTCACCGCCACAATGGCATTGAGGACCGCATCCACGCTTGGGGAAGCGAACAGATCGCCACATACCGCTGCGGTAAGCATGCCTTTACCGACGAACCCGGCATGTGCCGGTTCATGGCCGGAGCCGCCACCGGAGATCACCGCCACGCGGCTTTTATCCCAGTCGCCGCGAGCCACCACGCGGATGGCCGGATCGATATCCAGTTTGACGAGATTACCGTGCGGCGCGGAGAGAAGTATGCCTTCAATGGCATCGTTGACAAGCTGTTTGCGGTCGTTAAAAAAGAATCTGGACATAGTTTCCCAAAATTTTGTTTACCGTATGCAAAAGCATAGTCCGCACTGGATAATGCGCCGCAAAGTGAGGAATTTACGCAGACATTTTGCCGTCAGGTTGCCTATACTCCACCCAGGACTACGAGAGGACGTGCATCATGAGTACACCATTGTTAATCGCCAGGACGCTGGAAAAAGAGCTGTTTTTACTGCCCGCGATGGCGAACCGTCATGGCCTGATCACCGGCGCGACCGGGACGGGAAAAACCGTCACCCTGCAAAAGCTGGCTGAGTCGTTGTCAGAGACTGGCGTGCCGGTTTTTATGGCTGACGTGAAGGGCGATTTAACCGGGGTGGCTCAGGAAGGTGCAGCGTCAGAAAAACTGCTTGAGCGCCTGAAAAGTATCGGCATCACGGACTGGACGCCGCACGGTAATCCGGTGGTGGCCTGGGATATCTTCGGCGAAAAAGGCCATCCGGTGCGTGCCACCGTCTCCGACCTCGGCCCGCTGCTGCTGGCCCGTCTGCTTAACCTCAACGACGTGCAGTCCGGGGTACTGAACATTATCTTCCGTATCGCCGACGATCAGGGGCTGCTGCTGCTCGATTTCAAAGATCTGCGCGCCATCACCCAGTACATCGGTGATAACGCCAAATCCTTCCAGAACCAGTACGGCAATATCAGCAGCGCCTCGGTGGGCGCCATTCAGCGCGGGCTCCTGACGCTGGAGCAACAGGGGGCCGAACACTTCTTCGGCGAGCCAATGCTGGATATCAAAGACTGGATGCGTACCGACAGCAGCGGCAAAGGCATCATCAACATTTTGAGCGCAGAGAAGCTCTACCAGATGCCGAAGCTTTACGCCGCCAGCCTGCTGTGGATGCTCTCTGAACTGTACGAACAACTGCCGGAAGCAGGCGATCTGGAAAAACCCAAACTGGTGTTCTTCTTTGACGAAGCGCACCTGTTGTTTAACGACGCGCCGCAGGTGCTGCTGGATAAAATTGAACAGGTTATCCGCCTGATCCGCTCCAAAGGCGTCGGGGTCTGGTTTGTGTCGCAAAACCCGTCGGATATTCCGGACAACGTACTGGGGCAGTTGGGTAACCGCGTGCAGCACGCCCTGCGCGCCTTTACGCCGAAAGATCAGAAAGCGGTGAAAGCCGCGGCGCAAACCATGCGCGCCAATCCGGCCTTTGATACCGAAACCGCCATTCAGGCGCTGGGTACCGGTGAAGCGCTGATATCGTTCCTCGATGCAAAAGGCAGCCCGACAGTTGTCGAGCGTGCGATGGTGATTGCGCCCTGCTCGCGCATGGGGCCGGTAACGGACGATGAACGCAACGCCCTGATTAATCACTCCCCGGTGTACGGGAAGTATGAAGACGAGGTGGATCGCGAATCCGCGTTCGAGATGCTGCAAAAAGGGGTGCAGGCGACTGCCGAATCGCAGGATGCCCCTGCCGCAAAAGGGCAATCTGTTGCCGTGGACGACGGCATTCTCGGCGGGCTGAAAGATATTCTGTTCGGCAGCACCGGGCCACGCGGCGGCAAACGCGATGGCGTAGTTCAGACCATGGCAAAAAGCGCGACGCGTCAGATTACCAACCAGATAGTACGCGGCATGCTGGGAAGTCTGCTAGGCGGCCGTCGCCGGTAGCGGGGGAACCCACGGGCGGCCAAGCGCCGACCCCTGTACGCCGTTCTCCTGTAGATAGCGGTCGATTTCCAGCATCCCCGTCCAGCGGTTCTCACACCAGAGCGGTGCCAGAAGCGTTGGGCGGCGGGCGCTGGCCGAGATGCGGTGGTAAACAATCTCCGGAGGCGTGTGGCGAATCATCTCCCCCGCCGTCACCGTATAGTCGTCGAGTTCGATACCACTTAACCGCCCCGCTTCCCATGCTTTCGCCATTATGCTGCCCTTCACGATATGCAGCGGATGCAGCTTAATGCCATCCACGCCGGTCTCGACGACTTTTTCCAGCGTTTCCAGCCCGTGCTGCTGCCCTTCTCCTGGCAAGCCGACAATCAGATGCGAGCAGACTTTTAATCCACGCTCACGGGCGAGACGCGTGGTGCGCTGGTAGCAGGCGAAATCATGCCCGCGATTGATACGGTGCAGGGTTTTGTCATGCGCGGTCTGCAAGCCCAGCTCCAGCCAGATCTCGTAGCCCTTCTCTTTGTACTCACTAAGTAAATCCAGCACGGCCTCCGGCACGCAGTCCGGACGCGTCCCCACGCACAGCCCGACAATGTTCGCTTGAGCAACCGCCTGCTGATACATCGAGCGCAGCACCTGCACCTCAGCCCACGTGCTGGTGTAGGCCTGGAAATAGGCCAGATACTGCTTCGCGCGATTCACCAGACTCGCCTGATGGGCGAGCTGTTCAGCGATAGATTTATGCTGCTGGGCCTCGTCAGCAAACGAGGCCACGTTACAGAAAGTGCAGCCACCACGCCCGATAGTGCCATCGCGATTCGGACAGCTAAAGCCGCCGTGCAGCGTCAGTTTGTGAACTTTTTGCCCATAGCGCTGCAAAAGATCCCCACCAAACATATTGACTAATTTCTGTAACTGCATAATCTGATAGACCGTCCCGAAGAAAGGGGACAAGCCTGCCATTTTTAGCCTCTGTCGGCGATGACCTGGATCAATCGCCCTGGACGGCCTTTATCTGCTTGAATAAATAATCACGATTACCGAGATTTCATTCACCCTGTACGTAATTACTTTTCCTTATGTTCTGATGGTTTTTTTCATTTATAGCGCCAGGACTGAAAAACAGTGATTTTATGCGGGTTTGAATGCAACACCAGATTAATATTCTGCTATAAATCTGCATTTCAGCACGCTGCATCGATAATACCGCTTTCATATAGTGAGTCAGATCACACTCCCCTGCACCTCCCCGGTGCTTTAAGTGGTTGTGAAAATAGTTAAATACATATTAAAAACAAAAAGATAACTACGCTTTAGCACATTTTTGTATAAATAAGATTGCCATTTGACCTGTGTACCAATTCCCGATAAGTTGGAAATCCGCTGGAAGCTTTCTGGATGAGCGGCCTGCTCATCATATTTATGCAGTAATTGAGATTCCCTCTGAAGCAAGTCCTCAAACTTGTTTACCTGCGCGAAAGGATGAAAAAGAGGGCGAATGCGAGGTCCGCGTATGAAACGCTAACCCCGTCGCCATGCTCTTTCTGCGCCTGTGCGCCACGGTAAAGTTCAGTGGGAAGCCCGACGAGCCTGGGGAGGTTCACTGATATGTTGTACGATAAATCCCTTGAGAAGGATAACTGTGGTTTCGGCCTGATCGCCCACATAGAAGGCGAACCTAGCCACAAGGTAGTGCGTACTGCTATTCACGCACTGGCCCGTATGCAGCACCGTGGCGCCATCCTTGCCGATGGTAAAACCGGCGACGGTTGCGGCCTGCTGCTGCAAAAACCGGATCGTTTCTTCCGTATCGTAGCGGAAGAGCGCGGCTGGCGTTTAGCCAAAAACTACGCTGTCGGTATGCTGTTCCTGAATCAGGATCCTGAAAAAGCTGCCGCCTCACGCCGCATCGTTGAAGAAGAACTTCAGCGTGAAACCCTGTCGATCGTCGGCTGGCGCGATGTGCCAACCAACGAAGGGGTGCTCGGTGAAATCGCCCTCTCCTCGCTGCCTCGTATTGAACAGATTTTTGTCAACGCGCCTGCGGGCTGGCGTCCGCGTGATATGGAACGCCGTCTGTTTATCGCCCGCCGCCGCATTGAAAAACGTCTTCAGGATGATAAAGAGTTCTACGTCTGTAGCCTCTCTAACCTTGTGAACATCTATAAAGGTCTGTGTATGCCGGCTGACCTGCCGCGCTTCTACCTGGACCTGGCGGACCTGCGTCTGGAATCGGCCATTTGCCTGTTCCACCAGCGCTTCTCCACCAACACCGTTCCACGCTGGCCGCTGGCGCAGCCGTTCCGCTACCTGGCGCATAACGGCGAGATCAACACCATCACCGGCAACCGCCAGTGGGCCCGCGCCCGTACCTATAAATTCCAGACGCCGCTGATCCCGGACCTGCACGATGCCGCGCCGTTCGTGAACGAAACCGGCTCGGACTCCAGCTCCATGGATAACATGCTGGAACTGCTGCTGGCGGGCGGGATGGACATCGTGCGCGCCATGCGTCTGCTCGTGCCACCGGCCTGGCAGAACAACCCGGATATGGACCCTGAGCTGCGCGCGTTCTTCGACTTTAACTCCATGCACATGGAGCCGTGGGACGGCCCGGCGGGCATCGTTATGTCCGACGGTCGTTTTGCCGCCTGTAACCTGGACCGTAATGGTCTGCGTCCGGCGCGCTACGTTATTACCAAAGACAAGCTCATCACCTGTGCCTCTGAAGTCGGGATCTGGGATTACCAGCCAGACGAAGTGGTCGAGAAAGGCCGCGTCGGACCGGGCGAGCTGATGGTGATCGACACCCGCGGTGGGCGTATTCTGCATTCCGCCGAAACCGACAACGATCTGAAGAGCCGCCATCCGTACAAAGAGTGGATGGAGAAAAACGTGCGTCGTCTGGTGCCGTTTGAAGATCTGTCGGACGAAGAAGTGGGCAGCCGCGAGCTGGACGATGACACCCTCGCGAGCTTCCAGAAGCAGTTTAACTACAGCGCGGAAGAGCTGGACTCGGTTATCCGCGTGCTCGGTGAAAACGGCCAGGAAGCGGTCGGCTCAATGGGTGACGATACCCCGTTTGCCGTGCTCTCCAGCCAGCCACGCATTATTTATGACTACTTCCGTCAGCAGTTTGCGCAGGTCACTAACCCGCCAATCGATCCGCTGCGCGAAGCCCACGTCATGTCGCTGGCCACCAGCATCGGCCGTGAGATGAACGTCTTCTGTGAAGCTGAAGGCCAGGCGCACCGTCTGACCTTTAAATCACCGATCCTGCTGTACTCCGATTTCAAACAGCTCACCACCATGACCGAGGAGCACTATCGCGCCGACACGCTCGATATCACCTTCGACGTGACCGAAACGAGCCTCGAAGAGACGGTGAACGCGCTGTGCGATAAAGCCGAGCAGATGGTGCGTAACGGCACCGTTCTGCTGGTGCTGTCTGACCGCAACATCGCGAAAAACCGTCTGCCGGTGCCTGCACCCATGGCGGTGGGGGCTATCCAGACGCGTCTGGTGGACAAGAGCCTGCGCTGCGACGCCAACATCATCGTTGAAACCGCGAGCGCGCGCGACCCGCACCACTTTGCGGTGCTGTTAGGCTTTGGCGCCACGGCAATCTACCCGTATCTGGCCTACGAAACGCTGGCCCGCCTGGTAGATACCCGCGCGATCGACAAAGACTACCGCGCCGTGATGCTGAACTACCGTAACGGCATCAACAAAGGTCTGTACAAAATCATGTCCAAAATGGGCATCTCGACCATCGCCTCTTACCGCTGCTCGAAGCTGTTTGAAGCGGTCGGCCTGCATGACGACGTCGCCAACCTCTGCTTCCAGGGCGTGATCAGCCGTATCGGCGGCGCCGGTTTTGCTGACTTCCAGCAGGATCTGGTGAACCTGTCGAAACGCGCCTGGCTGGCACGTAAGCCGCTGGAACAGGGCGGCCTGCTGAAATATGTCCACGGGGGTGAGTATCACGCTTATAACCCGGACGTGGTGCGCACGCTGCAACAGGCAGTGCAGAGCGGCGAGTACAGCGATTATCAGCAGTATGCAGAGCTGGTGAATAACCGTCCGGCAGCGACGCTGCGCGATCTCATTGCCCTCAATCCAGGTGATGAAGCGGTCAGCATTGACGAGGTTGAACCCGCGTCTGAGCTGTTCAAACGTTTCGACACCGCGGCGATGTCTATCGGCGCGCTGAGCCCGGAAGCGCACGAAGCGCTGGCGGAAGCCATGAACAGCATCGGCGGCAACTCCAACTCCGGGGAAGGCGGTGAAGATCCGGCCCGCTACGGCACCAATAAAGTGTCCCGTATTAAGCAGGTGGCGTCTGGTCGCTTTGGCGTAACGCCTGCGTACCTGGTTAACGCCGACGTGATTCAGATTAAAGTCGCGCAGGGTGCGAAACCGGGTGAAGGCGGTCAGCTGCCGGGTGATAAAGTCACCCCATACATCGCTAAGCTTCGCTATTCAGTGCCGGGCGTGACGCTGATCTCCCCGCCGCCGCACCACGATATCTACTCTATCGAGGATCTGGCGCAGCTGATTTTCGACCTGAAACAGGTCAACCCGAAAGCGATGATCTCCGTGAAGCTGGTTTCCGAACCGGGCGTTGGCACCATTGCCACCGGCGTGGCGAAAGCCTATGCGGATCTGATCACCATCGCCGGTTACGACGGCGGCACCGGCGCAAGCCCGCTCTCCTCCGTGAAATACGCGGGTTGTCCGTGGGAGCTCGGCCTGGTGGAAACCCAGCAGGCGCTGGTCGCTAACGGCCTGCGTCACAAGATCCGTTTGCAGGTGGACGGCGGACTGAAAACCGGCCTCGACATCATCAAAGCGGCGATTCTGGGAGCGGAAAGCTTCGGCTTTGGTACCGGCCCAATGGTTGCGCTCGGCTGTAAATACCTGCGTATTTGCCACCTGAACAACTGTGCAACGGGCGTTGCTACCCAGGACGAAAAGCTGCGTAAAAATCACTACCACGGCCTGCCGTTCAAAGTGACCAACTACTTTGACTTCATCGCCCGTGAAACCCGCGAGCTGATGGCGCAGCTGGGCGTGAAGCGTCTGGTAGACCTGATTGGCCGTACCGACCTGCTGAAAGAGCTTGAGGGCTTCACGGCCAAGCAGCAGAAGCTGGAGCTGTCTAAGCTGCTGGAAACCGCTCAGCCGCATCCTGGCAAAGCGGTTTACTGTACCGAGAACAACCCGCCGTTCGACAACGGCGTGCTGAACGCACAGCTGCTGCAACAGGCGAAGCCGTATGTGGATGAGAAGCAGAGCAAAACGTTCTGGTTTGATATCCGCAACACCGACCGTTCCGTGGGTGCGTCCCTCTCCGGTTACATCGCGCAAACGCACGGTGACCAGGGTCTGGCGTCGGATCCGATTACCGCGCACTTCAGCGGTACCGCGGGTCAGAGCTTCGGCGTGTGGAACGCAGGCGGAGTTGAGTTATACCTGACCGGCGATGCCAACGACTACGTCGGAAAAGGCATGGCGGGCGGTCTGCTGGCGGTGCGTCCTCCGGTTGGTTCAGCCTTCCGCAGCCATGAAGCGAGCATCATCGGCAATACCTGTCTGTACGGCGCAACCGGCGGTCGTCTGTTTGCCGCGGGCCGTGCGGGCGAACGTTTTGCGGTGCGTAACTCCGGCGCCATCACCGTGGTGGAAGGCATCGGCGATAACGGCTGTGAATACATGACGGGCGGAATTGTGTGCGTCCTGGGTAAAACCGGCGTGAACTTTGGCGCGGGCATGACGGGCGGTTTTGCCTACGTCCTGGATGAAGACGGTGAGTTCCGCAAACGTGTGAACCCGGAGCTGGTGGAAGTGCTGGACGTTGATACGCTGGCTATCCACGAAGAACACCTGCGCGGTTTAATTACCGAACACGTGCAGCATACCGGTTCTTCGCGCGGCGAAGAGATCCTGGCCAACTGGCCGGCATTCTCTGCGAAATTCGCGCTGGTGAAGCCGAAGTCCAGCGATGTTAAAGCCCTGTTGGGTCACCGTAGTCGTAGCGCAGCAGAGCTGCGCGTGCAGGCGCAGTAAGGAATTCAGATGAGCCAGAACGTTTACCAGTTTATCGACCTTCAGCGTGTTGATCCGCCAAAGAAACCGCTGAAGATCCGTAAAATTGAATTTGTTGAAATCTATGAGCCGTTTTCAGAAGGCCAGGCCAAAGCACAGGCAGACCGCTGCCTGTCCTGCGGTAACCCTTACTGCGAATGGAAGTGTCCGGTCCATAACTACATCCCGAACTGGCTGAAGCTGGCCAACGAAGGGCGTATTTTTGAAGCCGCCGAGCTGTCTCATCAGACCAACACCCTGCCGGAAGTGTGCGGCCGCGTGTGCCCTCAGGATCGTCTGTGTGAAGGCTCCTGTACGCTGAACGACGAGTTTGGCGCGGTAACCATCGGCAACATCGAACGCTATATCAACGATAAAGCGTTCGAGATGGGCTGGCGCCCGGATATGACCGGTGTGCGTCAAACCGACAAGCGCGTAGCGATTATCGGCGCGGGCCCGGCAGGCCTGGCCTGTGCGGACGTGCTGACCCGTAACGGCGTGAAGGCGGTGGTCTTTGATCGCCACCCGGAGATTGGCGGCCTGCTGACCTTCGGTATCCCGGCCTTCAAGCTGGAGAAAGAGGTGATGACCCGCCGCCGCGAAATCTTCACCGGCATGGGCATTGAGTTCAAACTCAACACCGAAGTGGGCCGCGACGTGCAGCTCGACGACCTGCTGAAAGATTACGACGCCGTGTTCCTGGGCGTAGGCACTTATCAGTCCATGCGCGGTGGTCTGGAGAACGAAGATGCGCCAGGCGTGTACGACGCGCTGCCGTTCCTGATTGCGAATACCAAACAGCTAATGGGCTACGGCGAGACCGCCGATGAGCCGTTCGTCAGCATGGAAGGCAAACGCGTGGTGGTGCTGGGCGGCGGTGATACCGCGATGGACTGCGTGCGTACCTCCATTCGCCAGAATGCGGCGCATGTCATCTGTGCCTACCGTCGTGACGAAGAGAACATGCCGGGCTCTAAGCGCGAAGTGAAAAACGCACGTGAAGAGGGCGTCGAGTTCCAGTTCAACATCCAGCCTCTGGGTATTGAAGTGAATGCCAACGGTAAAGTGAGCGGCGTGAAGATGGCGCGCACGGAGATGGGTGCGCCAGATGCGAAAGGCCGTCGTCGCGCGGAGATCGTGGCCGGTTCTGAACACGTGATCCCGGCTGACGCCGTGGTGATGGCGTTTGGTTTTCGTCCTCACAGCATGGAGTGGCTGGCGAAGCACAGCGTAGAGCTGGACTCTCAAGGCCGCATCATTGCGCCAGAAGGCAGCGATAACGCGTTCCAGACCAGCAACCCGAAAATCTTCGCCGGTGGCGACATCGTTCGCGGCTCTGACCTGGTGGTCACGGCGATTGCTGAAGGCCGTAAAGCGGCTGACGGGATCATGAACTTCCTGGAAGTGTAAGCCCCTCTGACTCCCCGGCAGAAGCATAAAGCGGAACGCTGGGGAGCCTGTTTTCAGTAGCCTACCCTTAAGTTAATGGTGCCTTTTTAAGCAAAAAAGCAGCGTAAATCCCGACGTAAACGTTTGCTTTCATGAAAAAAATGTATATTATGCGGCGGATTTTTTGGCCAAAATTCAAGGAGGCGTTGTGTCGCAAGATAACAATTATAGCCAGGGCCCCGTCCCTCTGGCGGCGCGGAAAGGCGTGGTTCCACTCACTTTTGTGATGTTAGGGCTAACGTTTTTTTCCGCCAGCATGTGGACCGGAGGCACGCTCGGTACCGGTCTTTCCTATAATGATTTCTTCCTCGCAGTTCTCTTCGGCAATCTCCTCCTCGGTATTTACACTGCTTTTCTTGGCTACATTGGCGCAAAAACCGGCCTCTCAACCCATCTTCTTGCGCGTTACTCGTTCGGTATAAAAGGTTCCTGGCTTCCCTCCATGCTTTTAGGCGGTACGCAGGTAGGATGGTTTGGCGTCGGCGTAGCGATGTTTGCCATCCCGGTGAGTAAAGCCACGGGCATCGACGTGAACATCCTGATAGCGGTTTCCGGCCTGTTGATGACGTTAACCATTTTTTTTGGCATCTCGGCACTGACGATTTTATCCATCATCGCCGTACCCGCTATCGTCATCCTGGGTAGCTACTCCGTCTGGCTGGCGGTGGACGGCGTGGGAGGATTGGACCACCTCAAATCCATTGTGCCGCAGACGCCGCTCAACTTTTCCAGCGCGCTGGCGCTGGTCGTAGGCTCGTTTATCAGCGCAGGCACGCTGACCGCCGACTTCGTCCGCTTTGGCCGCAATGCCAAAGGTGCCGTTCTGGTGGCGATGGTGGCATTTTTCCTTGGCAATTCGCTGATGTTTATCTTCGGTGCGGCAGGCGCTGCCGCCGTAGGACAGGCCGATATTTCTGACGTGATGATCGCCCAGGGACTGCTGCTGCCGGCCATTGTCGTTCTTGGCCTGAATATCTGGACCACCAATGACAACGCGCTGTACGCCTCTGGTTTGGGTTTCGCCAATATTACTGGCCTTTCCAGCCGTACGCTGTCGGTGGTTAATGGCATTATCGGTACGCTGTGCGCGCTGTGGCTATACAACAACTTCGTTGGCTGGCTGACCTTTTTGTCGGCAGCGATTCCGCCGATTGGCGGGGTGATTATCGCCGACTACCTGATTAATCGCCGCCGCTATGCCAGCTTCGACCACGCAAAATTTGTGTCCGTTAACTGGATTGCCATTTTCTCGGTTGCCCTGGGTGTTGCTGCCGGGCACTACATTCCAGGAATTGTCCCCGTTAACGCAGTATTGGGTGGCGTCTTCAGCTATTTGGTGTTAAACCCATTCGCCAAACGTACCCTTGCTAATCCTTCGGAGGTTTCCCATGCAGAATAATTCCCTCACTATCCGTCAGGCCCGTTTGCAGGGGCAAGAGGGTTTATGGCAAATCACGATTGAGGACGGACGCTTCAGCCGTATCGATCCTCAGGAAACCGCCTCTGCGCCAGTCGGTCAGGTGCTGGACGCCGAATGCGGGCTGATTATCCCTCCTTTCATCGAGCCGCATATCCATCTGGATACAACGCAAACGGCGGGTGAACCGAACTGGAACCAGTCCGGCACGCTTTTCGAGGGAATCGAGCGCTGGGCCGAACGCAAGGCGATGCTTACCCACGAAGACGTTAAAACTCGCGCGATGCAGACCCTGAAGTGGCAAATCGCCAACGGCATTCAGTACGTACGTACACACGTTGACGTCTCGGACCCCACCCTTACGGCACTGAAAGCCATGCTGGAGGTGAAGCAGGAAATCGCCCCGTGGGTCGATATGCAAATTGTGGCATTCCCGCAGGAAGGCATTCTTTCTTATCCGAACGGTGAAGAACTGCTTGAGGAAGCCGTGCGTTTAGGGGCGGATGTCATCGGCGCAATCCCCCACTTTGAATTTACGCGTGAATATGGCGTTGAGTCGCTGCATAAAACGTTTTCCCTGGCCAGAAAGTACGACCGACTGATCGATGTCCACTGTGATGAGATTGATGATGAACAATCGCGCTTCGTTGAAACCGTTGCCGCACTGGCACATCGTGACGGAATGGGTTCACGCGTGACCGCCAGCCATACCACGGCGATGCACTCCTATAATGGCGCGTATACGTCCCGACTGTTCCGCCTGTTAAAAATGTCAGGCATTAACTTCGTGGCAAACCCGCTGGTTAACACGCATTTGCAGGGCCGTTTCGATACCTATCCCAAACGCCGAGGCATCACACGCGTCAAAGAAATGCTGGAAGCGGAGATCAACGTCTGCTTTGGTCATGACGACGTTTTCGATCCATGGTATCCGCTGGGAACCGCGAATATGCTTCAGGTTCTGCATATGGGGCTGCACGTTTGCCAACTGATGGGTTACGGGCAAATAAATGATGGGCTTAACCTGATCACTACCCACAGCGCGAAAACGCTCGATTTGCAGGACTATGGCGTGCGCGTTGGGAATACAGCAAACCTGGTGATTCTCCCGGCAGAGAATGGGTTTGATGCAGTTCGTCGCCAGACGCCGGCAAGATACTCTGTTCGCCACGGCAAGGTGATTGCCGAGACGGTGCCCAGCCAGACAACCTTGCACCTGACGCAGCCGGAAGCGGTGACGTTTAAGCGCCAGAATATCGAATAACATTGCCGGATGGCGGCTGCGCCTTATCCGGCCTGCAAATTACGTTATGCCCGCAGGCCTGATAAGCGAAGCGCCATCAGGCCTATAAACTACGTATCCAGCAAGCGGGCGCGTACCTTCACCACGACTTTCTTTATCTCGCCTGGCTCAAGGATTGCGCATCCTGGCTTATGTGGCTCTCCCGGCATAAATACGGCGCACATCCCCGACCGGAGGGTGACACACTGTTCACCTGCAATCTCACTGCACAACTGATAATCTTCTTCAGGATGAAAATCTTCACGCTGGCGTGCCGAGCCCGTCACGCCAAAGAGGATGCGCTCTTCTCCCGTCAATAACACCTGGATATCAATATATTGCTCATGCAGTTCCGCTTTCTTCTGGTCTGGAAACTGCGTGGCAAACGTCATCACGTTCATGAAGATATCCTCACCGCGAAGCTCATAACGTCCTGCCGCTTTTTCCAGCGGACGGGCAGCCAGCGCGAGGGTTAGCGCCTCCAGAAGAACGGGATGCAACCCCGTGGAGGGAAGCGTCCGAATCTCACCAAAAAACATCATCTTTCTCCCTGAGCTAACAGCGCCGCGCCCAGTAAGCCCGCATCGTGTCGATAGTGCGCGGCGGTTAATTCAACGTGATAAACAGAAGGATGCTCCTCAAGATACGCGCGGACCCGCGCCAGATACCCTCCTGCCAGCCCGATGCTGCCGCCAATCACCACGCGCTGGCAGTCCATCACCGCTTTCGTGTCGGCAATAAGCCGCGCCAGTACCTGTGCAGAACGTTGGACCAGTTCCGCCGCCTGTTTATTTCCCTCTGCCGCGCGCGCAAAAATCGTTTTTGCATCGCATCCTGCAAGCTCTCCCCTGGCTGCGGCGGCAATACCGCGACCAGACGCGATGGCTTCCACGCACCCCACGCGACCACAGCCGCATTGCGGGCCGTTTGGATCGGCGAGCGTATGCCCAAGATGCCCTGCCAGTCCGCCGCTTCCGGTCACGAGTTTCCCGTTACTGACTACGCCGCCCCCCACGCCCGTTGAAACAGTCAGGAATACCATGTCTTTAATTTCCTTCGCACTAACGTGATATTCCGCCCATGCCGCAGCCTGAGCATCATTGATCGCCAGGGTCGGCAAACCAGCAATGTCTTCGAGCGTCTGCACCAGCGGAAAATGGTGCAATCCTCCGAGATTTTGCGGGTTAATCGCCAGCAGATTGCCGTCCTGAATGATTCCGGTTGAGGCAATGGCCGCACGCGTTGCCTGGGTCTGTAACGGCTTGACCAGCTCAGCCAGCGCCTCACGCAGCGCGTCAGGCGTCTTACTGGCGGGCGTAGGGCATTCGCGTCGCGCGTGGATCTGTAAACCGTCATCCACCAGGGCGGCGGCAAGTTTAGTTCCACCTATGTCTATCGCCAGTGTCGTCATAGCACCGCCCCGCTCGGAAATGTTTTTATCCCGTTGTGACATACTTCATCCCTTACGAATGTGCCCGGTACAGGTCCGGGCAAGCGGATTAACTTTTGCTTTTCGCTAAAGCGCTTTTATCGCCGCCAAACGGGACGGCTCCGCTGAAAGGTTTACCGTCAATAGCGTCATGCGTACGCAGGGCTTCTGGCCTGATCCAGCGCTGAACGCGGGAGGGCATATCCAGACCAATAAGCAAGATCACCACAAACGTCAGGCCAAAAGAGAGCGATCCCAGGGCCGTGCCCAGCGCCATATCCTGCGACAGCAGCGCGCCAATCACCGGGGCAATCGCGCCGCCCAACGCGCCAACGTTGTAGGTAAAGCCCAGACCCGCCGCACGCTGGTCGGTATCGAAATAGCCGCCGATGAGTTTGGGTAAGATCCCGGAGATCCCCTGCCCCAGCATCTGCTGGAAAAAGAGTAACAAGCCCAACACCCAGACATTGGCGCCGCCGATCGCAAAGACGGGAACAATCAGGAGCTGTGAGGCCAACAGGCTACAGACATAGGCCTTGCGGGTGCCAAGCCAGTCACCGAGAAAACCACCCACGCAGCAGCCTACTGCCGCGCCGAAGCCGCTAAAGAACAGCACCTTCGCCACCGTTGAGGGATCATAGGCCAGGTCGGTTTTCAGATAAGTGGGTAATAGCGCCTGAATCGGCCAGGAGTAGAGAAAGGCGAAGAGCACGACAACCATCAACGTGACGCCCGTCGGCCAGCGTTTACCGCTGCTTTGCACCATAAAGCTGATAAAGACGATGGCGCACAGCAGGCCGAGAATAACGACCAGCCCCGCGTTGTTGAGTTCGCCTGCAAAACAGAACCACAGCGCCGTACCGGCAAACAGCGTCATCGCCATATTGATGACGCGGTATTTGCCGCGATACAGAATATCAACCATGGTGCGCACCGGGGCTTTGCCTTCGTGCTTCGCTTTCCAGTCCTCAGCTTCCGGAATATTTTTCCGCAGCCACAGGGCAAAGACGATGGGCAGAATGCCGATAAAGAACAGCGCCCGCCAGCCCCAGACGGGCACGACAAGGCTGTAGACCTGGGCCGCAACCACGGCGCCGACGGAGAAACCGGAAATCAGAAAACCACTCGCCTTGTTGCGCAGGTGCTTTGGCCAGCTTTCAATCACATAGGTTGCGCTGGAGCCATATTCCCCCGCCATCCCCATGCCTATCACCATGCGGGCGATAAACAGGGTGACGTAACCCGGCGCAAAACCGCAGGCCAGCGTACCGCAGGAAAAGAGCACGATGCTGGTGATCATCGCCAGCTTGCGGCCATAGCGGTCGCCCATGGCGCCCAGCAGCAGGCCGCCGAACCAGCGCGATATAAAGGCCGCCGAAATCAGGCTCGCCGCTTCCACTGTCGTCAGGGCAAACTCGCTTTTTATTTCTGTCAGGACTAAGGCTATCAATACAAAATCGAAGCCATCAAGCAGATATCCCAGCCAGGCGGCGGAGAAGGCGCGCCACTGAGGACGGGTAAGATGGCGGTACCACGGGATGCTTTGGGTAGACTTACTCATTTCACTCTCCCGACGATTTCTCTGTCGTTTTGCCGGATGGCGGCTGCGCCCCCGGCGATGTGTTAGCGTTTTTCCGCCATTAGCTGCTCCGCCAGCGCTTTCAGCGCTGGCACGAATTTTTCATCCACAGGGGCAAACGGCTTACGGCACAGCGGCACGGATACCACGTCCATATAGTGCAGAACCGTTTTCAGACCACGGAACACCCCGGCTTTAATCAGCAGATCGATCACCGTGTTGCATTCGCTTTGCAGGCGCTGTGCGGTGGCGTTATCCCCTTCACGAACCGCTTTAGCGATCGCCTGGTAGCGCCAGCCCATAATGTTGTAGGTGCTGCCGATCCCCCCGTCCGCGCCGGCCAGCAGGCCGGAGGCGAAGATCTCGTCATAACCGTTGTAGAGCACCAGATCCGGATGTTCACGACGGATCTGCTCCATCTGGAAGAGATCGCCGGAGGTTTGCTTCAGCGCGCCGACGCCAGGCAGCGTTACCAGCGTGTTGATCTGATCCAGCGTTAACTTAACGCCGCTTAGCGCAGGGATGTTATAAACCACCATCGGCAACCCCTCCGCGGAGTCAATAATTGCACGGTAATGATCGCAATGTTCTTCAAAGCTAAAGGGATAGTAAAACGGTGTGACGGCGGACACAGCGTCAAAACCGACGCGGGCGGCGGCCATGGCTAACTGCTGGCTTTCCGCCGTGCTGACGCAGCCAACATGGGCGATGAGCGTGATTTTCCCCTTCGCCTCTTCCGCCACAATCTCCATCACCTGCTCTCGTTCCGAAAGGCTCTGTACAAAGGCCTCTCCCGTTGAACCGCCGACGTACAGCCCATCGATACCCTGTTCAATATTGAACCGCACCAGACGGCGCAGGCTTTCTTTATCCAGCATCTGCTCAGAGTTAAACGGGGTCAGGAGTGCGGCCATTACGCCGCGTAATTGCGTTGCCATAGTTACCTCAATCGATCGTGTGTTTATTATAACGACATACCTTTATACCTGTTATACCAGATCAATTAAGCAGCAGTAGAATACAGAACGCTTATATTGCGATCTGCTTCACTAAAGGATCGTTATTTTTTGGCTTTTGAATGCTGGCCGAAAGCGTGCCAGGTGGCGGAGACGCTGTTAAGGTGAGTTTGCAACGCCCGATCCGCTTCATCGGGATCGCGGCGGCGGATCGCATCCACAATTGCGATATGCTGGCGATAGCTGACTTCATTATGCTGATAAAGCTCTGCGTCCGGCACTTTAGGACGCGCCGCAATTAACCAGTCAAGCAGCGCAACGTGGATCGCATTGAAGATCGGATTGCCGGGGATCTCCGCCAGCACGCGGTGAAAATCGACATCGGAACGAATAAATAGCGTGTTGTCATCCAGGGACTGGCTGTTGATCTCCAGGGCTTTTGTGAGCTGCGCAATCTGATCGTCAGTGGCGTATTCTGCGGCATAACGAACAAGGCTGGATTCAAAGAACAGGCGAAGCTGCTCGAAATGGGCAATACCGCCGGGCTGGGTCAGAAAGTCTTTCGCCATTCCCGACAATTCACTGATGATGGTATCGGCAGACGGCATGGTTACGCGGGCACGTTCACCGTTGTTAATCTGCACCAGCCCTTTACGCTTTAGCGCCGCCAGCGCTTCGCGCACCGAGGGGCGACCCACGTTGAAGAACTCCATCAGTTCGCGCTCGGAGGGTAACTGCTCTCCCTGGGCAAATTCCTTCCGACGGATCATCTGCTCCAGCTCTTCTTCCACCATATCAGACAGTTTTTTGCGCGCCAGCGGCCGACGGCGCAGGCTGCGACCAATGGTTTCATCAGAGTTTTCAGCTTTAAGATCAGTCGGTTTCATTGCAGTCCGGTGCCATTGAAGGAAAACAGTTCATCATAACACAGGAAATTAGAGGGGGCGAAAAGGGACCGAAAGCAAAACAGGCCCGTCGGGCCTGTTTGTTTATTTCACAACGCGCAGTGCGGGACGACCACCGCGTGGTGGTGGCTCGTCATCCGGATCGGTGTCGTCATTATGATCGGGTTTATCGCCATCGATGACAGACATTACCGTGTCGCTTTCGCGTTCATCGGATGCCTCATCATCATTCAGGCTGGCAACCTCTTCATCATAAGCCGCTTCCGGCTCAAACATGGTGCCCGCACCGTTTTCACGGGCGTAGATAGCCAGCACAGCTGCCAGCGGCACGGAAACCTGACGCGGCACGCCGCCGAAGCGCGCATTAAAGCGCACTTCGTCGTTCGCCAGCTCCAGGTTACCCACTGCGCGTGGCGCAATATTCAGTACAATCTGTCCGTCGCGCGCGTATTCCATTGGAACCAGCACGCCCGGCAACGTCACATCCACAACCAAGTGCGGCGTGAGCTGGTTATCCAGCAGCCATTCATAGAAGGCGCGCAGCAGATACGGACGGCGTGGTGAAAGTTGTGACATTTCCACAGTCATTAGCCTCGGCCGAGACGCATTTCACGTTCCGGTTCAGTTAAAGATGCCAGGAAAGAGTCGCGCTCAAAGACGCGAGTCATATAGCCTTTCAGCTCTTTCGCGCCAGGGCCGCTGAACTCTACGCCCAGGGTTGGCAGACGCCACAGCAACGGAGCCAGGTAGCAATCCACCAGGCTGAACTCATCGCTCAGGAAGAAAGGCTTCTGACCAAAGACTGGCGCAATCGCCAGCAGCTCTTCACGCAGCTGTTTACGTGCAGCATCCGCTTCAGAAGAGGAACCGTTGACGATAACGTTCATCAGCGAGTACCAGTCTTTCTCGATACGCTGCATGTACAGGCGGCTTTCACCACGCGCAACAGGATAAACAGGCATCAGCGGCGGATGCGGGAAACGCTCATCCAGGTATTCCATAATGATACGGGATTCCCACAGGGTCAGCTCGCGATCCACCAGCGTCGGTACGCTTTGGCTCGGGTTGAGATCGATCAGATCCTGAGGCGGGTTATCCTTTTCCACATGCTCGATCTCAAAACTGACACCCTTCTCGGCCAGCACGATACGAACCTGATGGCTATAAATGTCAGTAGGACCAGAAAACAGCGTCATTACCGAACGTTTGTTGGCAGCGACAGCCATGAAAACCTCCAGGTATATTCAGAATTTTTACTGCTACCAGCCCAACGGGGCCAGCCAGATGATGTATCGCCCATCCCAGAGAAGACACATTGTTCAAGAATCGAACAAAAATCGAGTATTCACCGATATTTGGGCAGAAAATTGGATGATAGTTTACCAGATTTTGATGGCTTTGTGGTGAGGGGATTCCGGAAATGTGGAAAAAGAGAAGATATATGAAATGTTACTGTGGATAACCTGCGCATTATCCATAAAAAAACCCGCCGAAGCGGGTTTTTCGCCAATCGTTCTGCGTAAGCAGAATGGATTAACGTTTGGAGAACTGTGGACGACGACGTGCTTTACGCAGACCCACTTTCTTACGTTCAACCTGACGAGCGTCACGAGTAACGAAGCCAGCTTTACGCAGTTCAGAACGCAGGGATTCGTCGTACTCCATCAGCGCGCGGGTGATACCGTGACGGATCGCACCTGCCTGACCGGAGATACCACCACCTTTAACGGTGATGTACAGATCCAGTTTTTCTACCATATCAACCAGTTCCAGCGGCTGGCGAACTACCATGCGGGCAGTTTCGCGACCGAAGTATTGTTCCAGAGAACGCTGGTTGATTACGATTTTACCACTGCCCGGTTTGATGAAAACGCGAGCTGCGGAACTTTTGCGGCGACCAGTGCCGTAGTATTGATTTTCAGCCATTGCCTATAATCCCGATTAGATGTCAAGAACTTGCGGTTGCTGTGCCGCGTGGTTGTGCTCGTTGCCTGCGTAAACTTTCAGTTTACGGAACATAGCACGACCCAGCGGGCCTTTTGGCAGCATGCCTTTAACCGCGATTTCAATCACACGCTCAGGACGGCGGGCAATCATCTCTTCAAAGGTCGCTTCTTTGATACCACCGATGTGGCCGGTGTGGTGGTAGTACATTTTGTCAGTACGCTTGTTGCCGGTAACAGCAACTTTGTCAGCGTTCAGAACGATGATGTAATCACCGGTATCAACGTGCGGAGTGTATTCCGCTTTATGCTTACCGCGCAGGCGACGAGCCAGTTCAGTAGCCAGACGGCCCAGAGTTTTACCGGTCGCGTCAACAACATACCAGTCGCGCTGTACGGTTTCTGGTTTAGCTGTAAAAGTTTTCATTAAAAGCTTACCCAAATAATAAGTTACACGTTGGTGAACACCCAAACGTTTAGTCAGTTGAGGTTCACACGACAAAGTCCGGCAAACCTACCCCTTCGAATAGCACATGCCGACACATAGAAAGTTTCGGGAAAAAAACCTTCTCGTAACGTGGGGTCGCAAGATTATAGAGAAGTTGAGGTCAAAGATCGACCCTTAAATGTGATTTGGAATGGGTTTTTCGGGGTCAGGTATTGTGCGGTCTGGTGCCCTCCCCCCCAGCCCCTCTCCCACGGGGAGAGGGGAGCATTTATTACGGCATATGCTCACGCTTGAGGTACTCTTCGCTCTGCATCTCTTGCAGGCGCGACAGGCAGCGCTGGAACTCAAACTTCAGGCGCTCGCCCTGATAAACCTCATATAAAGGCACCTCGGCGCTGACCACCAGCTTAACGTGGCGCTCGTAAAACTCATCTACCAGCGCGATGAAGCGGCGCGCTTCGCTCTCCATGAGTGGGGTCATAACGGGCACATCCCACAACATAACGGTATGGAACAGACGCGAAAGTGCAATGTAGTCATGCTGGCTGCGGGCGTCCACGCAGAGCGTTGCAAACGAGACGGCCAGCGTCTGGTTTTCTACGCCAAGCGTCGGCAACGGACGATGATTAATCTCCAGCGCTGGCGCGTTACCCCGCGGCGCTCCCGCCAGCGCCAGCCACAGTTTATCCATCTCGCGGGCTGTGTCGGCGTTCAACGGCGAAAGCCACAGGTGTGCCTGCGTTAATGTGCGCAGTCGATAATCGACGCCGGCATCGACGTTCATGATGTCGCAGTGCTGTTTGATAGCATCAATGGCCGGCAGGAAACGAGCCCGCTGGAGACCATTGCGATAAAGCTCATCCGGCGGGATATTGGAGGTCGCCACCAGAGTGATCCCACGCGCAAACAGCGCTTTCATGAGGCCCCCCAACAGCATGGCATCCGTAATATCGGAAACAAAGAACTCGTCGAAGCAGAGCACGTCCGTTTCCGCCTTAAAGCGATCGGCCACAATGTCCAGCGGGTCGGTTTCGCCCTGGAGCGCCGTCAGCTCTTCATGGACCCGCAGCATAAAACGGTGAAAGTGCAGGCGCTGCTTACGCGTGCCGGGCAGGCTCTGGTAGAACATGTCCATCAGCCAGGTCTTACCCCGCCCAACGCCGCCCCACATATATAAGCCACGAACCGGTGCGTTTACCGTGGGCTCTTTTTTGCCCAGTAAACGGCCGAATGCCGCCTTCAGCCCACTGCTCTGCACCGCATCGGCGGGTTTCGCCAGAAGTTCCTGATAAATCGTGTCCAGGCGGTTAACCGCTTCACGCTGGACATCATCCGGCTGGTGTGTGCCCTCGCTCAGGGCCAGTTGGTAACGCGATGAAGGGGACAGGTTTTGCATGATGTTGTTGTTATTCCTTTAGTTAAACCTCACCAGCGCGCGTGGCTGATGAAAAAAAGGCCGTTCTACACTACGCGATGATACGTCAGGATTCCACTTCTGCGGAAATAGCGGTTATAGTGGCATAATCAGGCACAGGCAGGAGCCGAGCCAACACCCTACGGAACAACAAGACAACGGGAGAAGTTCATGACCTGGGAATATGCGCTAATCGGTTTAGTCGTCGGCATCATCATTGGTGCTGTGGCCATGCGTTTCGGTAACCGCAAATTGCGTCAGCAGCAGTCACTGCAATACGAACTGGAAAAGAACAAAGCTGAACTGGAAGAATATCGCGAAGAGCTGGTCAGCCACTTTGCCCGTAGCGCTGAGCTGCTGGACAACATGGCGACAGATTATCGCCAGCTCTACCAGCACATGGCGAAAAGCTCCAGCAGCCTGCTGCCGGAAATGACCGCGGAGACCAACCCCTTCCGCAATCGTCTGGCTGATTCTGAAGCCGGTAACGATCAGGCTCCGGTTCAGATGCCACGCGACTATTCAGACGGCGCGTCCGGCCTGCTGCGCGGTGGCGTAAAACGCGATTAATCGCACAACCTGAATAAATTTTACGGGCGTACCTTATGCGCCCGTCCTTTCTTCCCGTCCCCAGCTATTATTTAGTCAAACACCTCATTGTTCAGCGGTTGAAAATTCAATAACATCAAGATGTTTTTGGGGCCGTTCTTTTTCATTCCAGGATACGAGAGTCAGCATCAATGAAGAAAAAAAACCAGCTGTTGAGCGCCTTAGCGTTAAGTGTCGGGTTATCTCTCTCGGCGTCCTTCCCCGCCAGTGCGGCACTGCCTTCGCAGGTGCCTGGACAAGAAGCCATTCCCAGCCTTGCGCCGATGCTTGAAAAAGTCCTGCCTGCGGTAGTCAGCGTTCAGGTGGAAGGGACGGCACGCCAAAGCCAGCGTATTCCTGAAGAGCTGAAGAAATATTTTGGCGAAGACGCGCCGGATCAGCAGGCTCAGCCGTTTGAAGGCCTGGGCTCAGGGGTGATTATCGACGCGGCTAAGGGCTATATCCTGACCAATAACCACGTGATCAGCCAGGCCGATAAAATCAGCGTTCAGCTGAACGATGGTCGGGAGTTTGACGCCAAACTGATCGGCGGTGACGATCAGAGTGATATCGCCCTGCTACAGGTGCAAAACCCCAGCAACCTGACCCAGATCGCCATTGCAGATTCCGATAAGCTGCGCGTCGGTGATTTTGCCGTCGCGGTCGGTAACCCGTTCGGTTTAGGCCAGACCGCCACCTCCGGAATTGTCTCCGCCCTGGGGCGCAGCGGCCTGAATCTCGAAGGGCTGGAAAACTTCATCCAGACCGATGCCTCCATCAACCGGGGCAACTCCGGCGGTGCGCTGCTTAATCTGAACGGTGAGCTGATCGGCATCAACACCGCTATCCTCGCGCCAGGCGGCGGTAGCATCGGGATTGGTTTTGCCATTCCGAGTAACATGGCGAAAACCCTGTCTCAACAGCTGATTCAGTTTGGCGAGGTTAAGCGCGGTCTGCTGGGCATCAAAGGCATGGAGATGAGCGCCGATATCGCCAAAGCCTTTAAGCTCAACGTCCAGCGCGGGGCGTTTGTCAGCGAAGTGCTTCCCAACTCAGGCTCTGCGAAAGCGGGCGTGAAATCCGGCGACATTATTGTCAGCCTGAACGATAAACCGCTGAGCAGCTTCGCTGAATTACGATCACGTATTGCCACCACGGAGCCGGGCGCTAAAGTGAAGCTGGGCCTGATCCGTGAGGGCAAACCGCTGACCGTGGAAGTGACGCTGGACAAGAGCACCTCCTCTTCCGCCAGCGCAGAACAGATCTCTCCTGCTCTACAGGGCGCTACGCTGAGCGACGGTCAGCTTAAAAACGGCACGAAAGGCATTACCGTCACTACCGTTGAGAAGAGCAGCCCGGCCGCGCAGGCAGGTTTACATCAGGACGACGTGATCGTGGGCGTGAACCGCACTCGCGTGCAGTCTATTGCCGAAATGCGTAAGGTGCTGGAGAGTAAACCGGCGGTCATTGCCCTGCAAATTATCCGTGGCAACGACACCCTCTACATTTTACTGCGTTAACCATTTGCGACTCCGGACATCGCCGCTGCGTGTGATGTCCGGATAACTCATGTTATGCTGCAAACCGTTCCTTTTTTAACGACACACGCATCATGCTTTTAAAGCTCTTTCGTTCAATTGTCATTGGTTTGATCGTTGCCGGTCTGCTGCTGGTGGCTATGCCATCTTTACGCCAGTTCAACAAACTGTCGGCTCCTCAGTTCGACAGCACGGATGAAACGCCTGCGACGTACAATCAGGCGGTACGCCGTGCCGCCCCCGCCGTGGTTAACGTCTATAACCGCGGGCTTAACAGTTCCGCTCATAACCAGCTGGAGATCCGCACGCTCGGTTCCGGTGTGATCATGGATGACCGGGGCTACATCATCACCAATAAACACGTCATTAACGATGCCGACCAGATTATCGTCGCCTTACAGGATGGCCGCGTGTTTGAAGCCCTGCTGGTGGGGTCGGACAGCCTTACCGACCTGGCGGTGCTGAAGATCAACGCCACGGGCGGTCTGCCGACTATCCCGATTAATCGCAAACGCACGCCGCACATCGGCGATGTGGTGCTGGCGATCGGTAACCCGTACAACCTGGGCCAGACCATCACTCAGGGGATCATCAGCGCGACCGGTCGAATCGGCCTGAACCCGTCAGGGCGGCAGAACTTCCTGCAAACCGATGCCTCGATCAACCACGGTAACTCCGGCGGTGCGCTGGTGAACTCTCTGGGCGAACTGATGGGCATTAACACCCTCTCATTCGACAAGAGCAACGACGGCGAAACGCCGGAAGGGATTGGCTTTGCCATTCCGTTCCAGCTGGCGACCAAGATCATGGACAAGCTGATCCGTGATGGCCGCGTGATCCGTGGCTACATCGGTATTGGCGGGCGTGAAATCGCGCCGATGCATACGCAGGGCGGTGGTATCGATCAGATCCAGGGGATTGTGGTCAACGAAGTGGCGCCTGGCGGCCCGGCGGCCAACGCAGGTATCCAGGTGAACGACGTTATCCTTTCCGTCAACGGTACGCCAGCGGTCTCTGCGCTGGAAACCATGGACCAGGTGGCTGAGATTCGCCCGGGCTCCATCATCCCTGTTGAAGTCATGCGTAATGACAAGAAGCTGACGATTCAGGTCACCATCCAGGAATACCCGGCCACTAACTGACGGGCATAAAAAAACGGAGCTTAACGCTCCGTTTTTTTTACCGGGATAAGATCACTTGTTAACGAATTCTTCGCCCAGCGTAATGTCTTTCTTCAGCGTATCCAGCATGCCTTCCATCGCGTTTTGCTCAAACGCGCTCAGCGTGCCGATAGACTTACGCTCTTCAACACCGTTTTTACCCAGCAGCAGCGGCTGAGAGAAGAAGCGCGCGTGTTCACCGTCGCCTTCAACATAGGCGCATTCAACAACGCCTTTTTCGCCCTGCAACGCGCGAACCAGAGACAGGCCGAAACGTGCCGCCGCCTGGCCCATAGACAGGGTTGCAGAACCGCCACCCGCCTTCGCTTCCACCACTTCGGTGCCTGCGTTCTGAATACGTTTGGTCAGATCAGCCACTTCCTGCTCGGTGAAGCTCACGCCCGGGATCTGCGACAGCAGAGGCAGGATGGTCACGCCAGAGTGACCGCCGATAACCGGTACTTCCACTTCCGTTGGCTGCTTGCCTTTCAGCTCAGCCACGAAGGTATTGGAGCGGATGATATCCAGCGTAGTTACGCCGAACAGTTTGTTCTTGTCGTAAACGCCCGCTTTCTTCAGCACTTCTGCTGCGATAGCAACGGTGGTGTTCACCGGGTTGGTGATGATCCCGATGCACGCTTTCGGGCAGGTTTCAGCGATCTGCTGAACCAGGTTTTTCACGATGCCCGCGTTGACGTTGAACAGGTCTGAACGATCCATACCCGGTTTACGCGCAACACCCGCGGAGATCAGCACCACGTCGGCACCCTGCAACGCAGGACGCGCATCTTCACCGGAGAAGCCTTTGATTTTCACAGCTGTCGGGATGTGGCTCAGGTCAACCGCCACACCTGGGGTTACCGGAGCAATATCGTACAGGGAGAGTTCTGAGCCTGAAGGCAGTTGGGTTTTCAGTAGTAGGGCAAGCGCCTGGCCGATACCACCAGCAGCGCCGAGGACTGCGACTTTCATCCTAAACTCCTTATTATGGTTAACTTAAGTATCTGTAACTCCGTTGCGGCGACCATAATTCAGCACGTCATTAATTACAATTTTCATCGCTAAAGAATTTGAGGTCGCACGTCTTTCGCCTTCACCTGAATACTATCGGGATGCAGGCAACAACGAATTAAGAGGGGGTTACAATACACCCTGCCACGCCACCAAAACAACATCATTTTGATAACATTTAATTTACTTTTAAGCTTATTTGCGCGGCGTGACCCAGGCATGTTTTCCGATAACGAAATCTGATAAAATCTCTCCCTTTCATAACATTATTTCAGCCTGGTGCCAGGTAGATAATTTGCATAAAAATTCATCCACATGCATAATAATGTTGTTTCTATCGTCATATTCCGGGTGACTTATGCGAAGCTCGTCTAAGCAAGAAGAATTAGTGAAGGCGTTTAAAGCGCTACTCAAAGAAGAGAAATTCAGTTCTCAGGGAGAAATTGTTCAGGCGTTGCAGGAACAAGGCTTCGACAACATCAACCAGTCGAAGGTCTCTCGCATGTTAACCAAGTTTGGTGCGGTGCGTACGCGCAACGCCAAAATGGAAATGGTTTATTGCCTGCCTGCTGAACTTGGCGTGCCAACGACCTCCAGCCCGCTGAAAAACCTGGTTCTGGACATCGACTATAACGATGCCGTGGTCGTGATCCACACCAGCCCGGGCGCAGCCCAGCTGATTGCCCGCCTGCTGGACTCGCTGGGTAAAGCAGAGGGGATCCTCGGGACCATCGCCGGCGATGACACCATTTTTACCACCCCGGCAAATGGTTTCTCGGTGAAAGACCTCTACGAAGCGATTCTGGTCCTGTTCGAACAGGAGCTGTAATTGTCTGCCCCGTAGCGCCTGGCTGCGGGGATCATTCTGCTTTTACCGCGTTTTACCCTGCTTTTCTCTGCCTGCTACTTTTGCAAATAGTGCTTTTTACCGCCTGTTAACATTCATTCAGTGAATGATCTGCCGCAAAATCGCACAAAAAATCAAATTACCATACCCCTTTGATTTAAATAATAAAAAACCACAAACCTCGCATTGTGACGCCCTTTTTTATGCATTCTCGTTATAAAAAATGAATTTTTTAACGCGTAATAACAGACGAAACCATTAGTCTGGTATTAATTTTTTGCGTGATTAGTGTATACTTGATTTTGTGATGAGGGTCACAGAACAAAGACCCCAGTAAAATAATTGACGAGGTAAATAATCATGAAAATTAAAACCACTGTAGCTGCCCTGAGCGTACTGTCAGTCCTGTCATTCGGTGCGTTTGCAGCCGACACCATCAATGCTGAACAGGCACAATCCCGTCAGGCTATCGGGACTGTTTCTGTTGGCGCCATCGGTACGTCTCCGATGGACATGCACGAAATGCTGAACAAAAAAGCGGAAGAACAGGGTGCGTCATCCTATCGCATCATCGAAGCGCGCAGTGGCGACCACTGGCACGCTACCGCAGAACTGTACAAATAAACCCTCGTCGTATCTCATCATACGACTTGCCCCTGACCTCCCGGTCAGGGGCTTTTTTATCACTGGCGCACGTTGAAACGCAGTTGCCCTTCCAGCTCCTCCTCCGCTTCATCAAACAATAAAATCAATGCACCAAAGCGTCTGCGTAGTTTTTCAGGCAGATGGGTAAATTCGATTTCCAGCGGTAACGGCAGACGATCGCCGGTAACCACATCCCACAGCATATCAAGATTGCTTACGCTGCCCCGCTCCAGGTCGAACGCCCGAATAAACTCGCGATAGAAGTCTTCCTGACTCTCAATTTCGTCAAAATCAAAGGTATAAATTTTCATTGCCAGCCACCCGGTACAGGCGGGCGGCAAATGCCGCCCTGTCTATTATAATCCCCCGATATGCAGGGTTTTGACTTCCAGAAACTCCTCCAGCCCCAGCACGGACCCTTCGCGGCCCAGCCCGGACTCTTTTACGCCCCCAAACGGACCCAGTTCGGTCGAGACAGCACATTCGTTAATTCCGATCATGCCGCTCTCAATGGCCTGCGAGACGCGGAACACGCGCGAGAGATTCTGGGTATAAAAGTAGGCTGCCAGCCCGTAAGGCGTATTGTTAGCGCGCATAACCACTTCGTCTTCCGACGTGAAGCGGAAGCAAGCGGCAACGGGACCAAAGGTCTCCTCTTCTGCCAGCTTCATGCCTTCATGGCAGTCACCGAGTACGGTTGGCATCCAGAAGTTGCCGCCAAGTTCGTGCGGTTTACCCCCAGCCAGCACCGTGGCGCCCTTCGCTACCGCATCTTCGACGTGCTCACGGACTTTTTCGACAGCCGAAGGCTCAATCAGCGGGCCGACAACGACGCCCTCGTCCAGACCGTTACCCACCTTCAGCGCCTTCACCGCATCGGCAAGTTGATTGACAAACTTGTCATAGACCGTCTCCTGAATATAGAAACGGTTTACGCTGACGCAGACCTGCCCGGCGTTACGGAACTTATTGGCAATGGCACCTTTGACGGCGGCCTCAATATCCGCGTCCTCGAAAACGATATATGGCGCATTACCACCCAGCTCCATCGATACCTTTTTCATGGTCTCTGCGGAATTGCGAACCAGTGTTTTCCCGACGGCGGTTGATCCGGTAAACGAGATTTTGCGCACGTCATGGCTGGCCATAATGGCGTCACTAATTTCTGAGGTGCTCCCCGCGACCGCATTCAGCACACCATCCGGCACACCGGCCTGCTTCGCCAGCGTCAGCAGCGCAAAGGCGCTCAGCGGCGTGTTGTTTGCAGGCTTGATGACGCCGGTACATCCTGCTGCCAACGCCGGGCCGAGCTTACGGGTGAGCATGGCCATCGGGAAATTCCATGGCGTGATAGCAGCAACCACCCCGACAGGTTCACGAGTGGCCAGAATACGGGAGCCGGGTTTAACCGGAGGAATGATTTCACCGTTGGCGCGCTTGGCCTGCTCGGCAAACCACTGAATGAAGCTGGCAGCGTAGTCCACCTCACCTTCAGCCTCTTTCAGCGGCTTGCCCTGCTCGGTAGTCATCAGTCGCCCGAGCCAGCTTTTATTCTCGATAATCAGTTCATACCAGCGATAGAGGATCGTGGAGCGCTCTTTTGCCGTTTTTGCGCGCCATGCGGGAAAGGCCTTCGTCGCGGCCGCAATGGCCTCTTCGGTTTCGGCTTTCCCTGCTTTCGCCACTTTCGCGACCACCTCGCCCGTGGCCGGGTTTAGCACATCAAACGTGGTGTCGAGTGTTTTCCAGATACCGTTAACCAGATACCCGGTCTGAAAAAGAATACTGTCCTGAAGAGCCTGGGTTGTCATGTGTCCTCCCTTCCTGAATGTTTGAACCTGCAAGAATAAGTATAGCCACAAAAAAACCGACGCTTTTGGCGTCGGTTTTCTCTTCGTTAGCTGTCTGTCAGCGCATTCTGGTAGCGGTGCAGCATAAACACCAGCCGCTCTACCGGCTCGGTAACCTGCGGCGGCGCTTCCCAGATCCGCAGTTTCTCCTGGTAGATATCCAGTTCCTCCAGCAGTTGCTTAAAGTAGCGGCGACGTTTGTCATCACTCGATGCCGATATCACATGGTCCGCCGTTCGCCGTAGCTGGCGGTGGAAAGCGGACAAATCATCGTTGATCGGCACTGGCGCGTTCCGCAGACGCTGGTGCGCGATAATCATGGTTAATGCCAGGCGGAAGCGGGCGACATCGCCCGGGAATTTATTCAACAACAGGAACAGCTGCTGATAGAGCGCCGGCAGGTGGTTCTCCTTACGCCGCGCGGTGTTGGTAGTCAATGACGATACGGCGGCCGACACAAACTGATTCAGCAGCACACGCCCTGTCCGCGCCTGAGAGTTATCCCGCACCAGCAGGATCACCATCATCGCCAGGAAACAGCCCACCAGCTGACCTAATGCGCTATCCAGGAACTGGCTGAAATGGAAGGTCATCGGGTTATCCAGCACGATGATGTTAATCGTGCTCGCCAGCGCACCCAACGATCCCAGACGGCGTTTTTGTACCTCAATCCCGATAAAGAACGCCATCACCGCCAGGCTGATGCAGAGCAAAAGCATGCTTTGCTGCGTCGAGGGAATAATCACCAGGAAGTAGAGCGCACCAATGGGTAACGCCGCAATGGTGCCGTACAGAAAATCGATCGCGACCATGCGCGGGTTGGGCAGACGCATCGCCAGTGCGGTGACGACGGCAATCATCACCATCGCGCCGCTGCCGGACGTCCAGCCGGTCCACAGCCAGAACAGCGTGCCGAGTATACAGGCCAGGGTGGTACGCCAGAAATTAACCATCGCATGGTGGCGCTCGGCGGACTCCGGTTTGATCACCACTTCGCCCTGCAATACCTCTTCTTCCGCCGCACTGATTTTGGTGTTGCTAATCACGCCGCGTTTCAGGAGCAGGTAGCGCGTTGCGGCGCCAACCCAGGTATAAATGGTGACTGGCGTATCCCGTTCTCCTGTCCAGGCAATCACACGACGCATGCGTTTAAGCTGTCGATGCACGTCCTGCACCGTCTCCACGGGCTCATCAAACAGTTCGCGGAAAGTATCCGTTACCACTTCGGGGCGGGTGTTCTGAATCAGGTAGGTTTCACACGCCTGGGTGATCAGCGTTAACGAGACGGTATTGATCGCTTTCAGACGACGATTGGCCCGCTCCCAGCGGGAAGACTCCATGTTGAGATTACTGCGCATCCCTTCCAGCGCCTGCGTGCGGCGCACCAGCGCGCTCCAGGCCTTGTCGACCTCTTCGCTGTCGCCGTGCTTAATGCACAGCTGCATAAGCTGGTACTGAGCAACAATCAGCGCGTCCAGCTCACGATCGACTTCCTGCTTGATGGATCGCGGAGAGAAGAGCAGATCTGCGACAATCGCGCAGACGATACCAATGACAATCTCGCTACAACGTTCGACGGCGAACTGCGGAGCAAGCAGCGGTTCACTCTGAATGGTGATGATAATAATCAGCGCGGTATACCCCGCCAGACCCCAGGCGTACGAGTTCTCCACCTTCACCAGCGAAGAGACCCAGGTGCAAAAACCCGCCCAGATACAGCACACAATCAGCATCAGCAGCGGCGTACGGATCATCAGGATGATAATGGTCAGAGCGGCGATACAGCCGATAAAGGTGCCGATAATACGCAGCATCCCGCGATAGCGAATTGCCCCGGAGTAAGGTTCGCCACCCGCCGCGAAGGCTGGACCGGCGGCGACGATCGCGGCGGTCAGAACGGCCCAGCGCGGCGTTTCAAGCTGGAAATGGAAGCCAACAAACAGCGCCAGCACAATGGCGCATGCCAGCTTCACGGCGAAGCGGATGTGCTGGCTGGCGATGGAAAAAATGCCCATAGCGATCAACCAAACTCGCGCAGGCGATGGGCGATTTGACGGAAGATAGAATCCTGGCTGGCATCACGGTCTTTTTCACCCGTGATCACCACCGTCGCGGTGGTGCCTGCGGGCCAGAGGTTGCTCTGCTGCTCATCCAGACGAATGCGTACCGGTACGCGCTGCGCCAGGCGAACCCACTCGAGGTTAGAATCGACGGTCGCCATCCCTTTTGTATCATTGGTACTGCTGGAGTTGGTCACCCCCGCGGCCACGCTGTCCACGGTTCCCTTCAGGACCCGGTTGCTGCCGAGCGGCGTGATTTCGGCGCGATAGCCCGGACGCACGCCTTCCAGCTTGGTCTCTTCCATATAGGCGAGGACGTAGAAGGAGTTCTGTTTCACCAGCGCCACGGCAGTTGAGCCGCGCGTGATAAACTCACCCGCATAGACGTTGAGGTTGGTCACCCAGCCATCGGACGGGGCGCGGATAACGGTACGTTCCAGATCGAGCTTCGCCAGATCGCGCGTCGCCTGCGCTTTTGCCAGCTGATGCAGCACGGTTTGCAGCACGTTATTAGACTGGTCAATCTCTTCCCGGGACATAGCCTGGATGCCCAGCTTGTTACGGCGACCTGCTTCACGGCGTTTTTCAGCGGCCAGCGCGTTGTAATACGCCACGTCGGCTTCCGCTTCTTCCAGCGCTTTTTGATAGCGCGGTTGGTCGATGGTGAACAGCACCTGATCTTTTTTCACCAGTTGGTTATCGTGGACGTTGACCGCCGTAATGAGACCGGCGACATCGGGCGCTATCGCGACCACCTCCGCGCTGAAACGCGCATCGCGCGTCCACGGGGATTCGGTGTAATAAACCCAGGCGCGAAAAATAGCGATGAACGCCAGGATGACCAGCGCCATAGTGATGGCAGTGCGGGAGATTTTTCTTGTTAGCGTTTTCACATCAACCTCAGACAAACATGCGCGATATTAAATAGAACAGGCAGCAATACAGCGCGGTATTGAACAATGCAGGATGCCAGACGAAATCATAAATCCCGGTAGGGATCAGCACCTTGCGCACCAGCCAGAAGATCGCCAGTGATAAAAGAAGCTCGAAAAATATCGGTGGGAACGACAAACCGAACACCACGATAACGGGAAACAGACTCATGTTGACCTTGATTAAAGAGAGTGCAGGTTACTGGATTTTTAAGCTCGCGCCGCCGCAGGAGAGCAAGAATTGCCGGGCGAGAGTGGCGCAGCCGTTATGTAATTAATAATATATTAACGTAACTGTTATGCTGTTATCTATCATATGTGATCTAAATCACTTTTAAGCCAGAGTGAATAATGGAACGTCTAAAACGCATGTCCGTATTTGCGAAAGTGGTTGAGCAAGGCTCTTTTACCGCCGCAGCACGTCAGCTACAAATGAGCGTCTCATCCATTAGCCAGACAGTGTCAAAACTGGAAGATGAGCTCCAGGTGAAGCTGCTCAACCGCAGCACCCGCAGCATCGGGCTGACGGAAGCGGGTAAAATTTACTATCAGGGCTGCCGTCGAATGCTGCATGAGGTGCAGGATGTTCACGAGCAGCTCTATGCCTTTAACAACACGCCTATCGGCACGCTGCGTATCGGTTGTTCTTCAACTATGGCACAAAATGTTCTCGCTGCCATGACGGCGGAAATGCTGAAAGAGTATCCCGGTTTAACCGTTAATCTGGTAACGGGCATTCCGGCACCGGACCTGATTGCCGATGGGTTAGACGTGGTGATCCGCGTTGGCGCGTTGCAGGACTCGAGCCTGTTCTCGCGTCGACTGGGCAGCATGCCGATGGTGGTCTGCGCTTCGAAAAGCTATCTGGCACAGTATGGCGTGCCGGAAAAACCTGCCGACCTGAGCAACCACTCGTGGCTGGAATACAGCGTTCGGCCAGATAACGAATTTGAACTGATCGCGCCGGAAGGGCTTTCCACTAAACTGCTGCCTGAAGGCCGCTTCGTCACCAACGATCCGATGACCATCTCCCGCTGGCTGGTCGCCGGGGCCGGGATCGCTTACGTGCCGCTGATGTGGGTGATCAATGAGATCAACAGCGGCGTACTGGAGATCCTCTTCCCGCGTTACCAGTCCGATCCACGTCCGGTCTACGCTCTGTATACCGAGAAGGACAAACTGCCTCTCAAAGTACAGGTGTGTATTAACTATCTGACCGAGTATTTTGTCGAAGTGGCGGAGCTGTTTCAGGGGATGCGCGGCAGAAGAAAGGAGTAATAAAGTAATCGCTATAATCATATCTGGCATGAATATTCCCCGGATGGCACTCACATTCATCCAGGAATATTTCCGCCCTCCTCTCAGGAATGGCTAATTGACACTCCCGCCACCCGCCATTTACCTTATAAGCAGTCTGAACATCAGACTGTTATATATTTGTTACCAATATGAATAATAAAATGTATTTCGCAGGATGACGTTAAACAAGGAAAAGAGATGAATATATTCGAACAAACACCGCCTTCACGCAGGCGCTATGGACTCGCCGCGTTCATCGGTTTAATTGCAGGGATCGTCTCCGCGTTTGTCAAATGGGGAGCCGAAGTGCCACTTCCGCCACGCAGTCCCACCGATTTATTCACCGGCGCATGCGGACCTGAGCAATTAATAAGAGCCGCAAGCCAGATTGACTGCTCCCGCAATTTTTTAAACCCTCCCTATGTATTTTTACGCGACTGGCTGGGCGTTGCTGATCCTAACGCAGCCGTTTATACATTTGCCGGACATATATTTAACTGGGTCGGTGTGACCCATATTATTTTCTCAATCGTCTTCGCTGTGGGGTATTGCGTTGTTGCGGAAGTCTTTCCGAAAATTAAACTCTGGCAGGGTTTGCTGGCGGGTGCGTTAGCCCAGCTTTTTGTGCATATGATCTCCTTCCCGCTGATGGGTCTGACGCCACCGCTGCTTGAGTTGCCGTGGTATGAACACGTGTCAGAGATCGTGGGGCATCTGGTCTGGTTCTGGTCGATCGAAATCATTCGTCGTGACTTGCGTAACCGCATTACTCACGAGCCTGATCCAGAGATACCGCTGGGTAACTTACGTTAAAAAAAAGGCGCTACATCTGTAGCGCCTTTTTTAAGCATCCTAAGATCAGGCCGTGCCGCCCACCGTCAGATTATCCACTTTCAACGTAGGCTGACCGACGCCCACAGGCAGGCTCTGGCCCTCTTTGCCGCAAACGCCCACGCCGTTATCCAGTTTCAGGTCGTTACCGACCATGGAAATCTGCTGCATGGCCTCAATGCCGGAGCCAATCAGGGTTGCGCCCTTCACCGCTTTGGTCACTTTGCCCTTCTCAATCAGATACGCCTCTGAGGTAGAGAAGACAAATTTGCCGGAGGTGATATCCACCTGACCGCCGCCAAAGTTTGGCGCGAAGATACCGTAATCAACGGATTCGATAATCTCCTGCGGCGTGGACTGGCCCGGCAGCATGTAAGTATTGGTCATGCGCGGCATCGGCAGATGTGCGTAGGATTCACGACGGCCGTTACCCGTCGGCGCAACGCCCATCAGGCGCGCGTTAAGCTTGTCCTGCATGTAGCCTTTCAGTACGCCGTTTTCGATCAGCACGTTGTACTGACCCGGCGTACCTTCATCGTCGATAGAAATCGAGCCGCGACGGTCGAGCATGGTGCCATCATCCACCACGGTACACAGCTCGGAGGAGACAAGCTGCCCCATCTGACCGCTGAATACGGACGTCCCGCGACGGTTGAAATCACCTTCCAGGCCGTGACCGACCGCTTCGTGCAGCAGCACGCCCGGCCAGCCTGCGCCCAGTACCACCGGCAACGTACCGGCGGGTGCAGCCACGGCAGACAGGTTGACCAGCGCCATGCGCACGGCTTCTTTTGCCCATGCATCCGCGCGGGCTTCGCCGTCGACATCACCCAGGAACCAGTCATAACCAAAACGACCGCCGCCACCGCTGGAGCCGCGCTCGCGCTTGCCGTCGTCTTCAACCTGCACGCTGATAGAGAGACGCACCAGCGGGCGAACATCCGCCGCCAGGGTACCGTCCGTCGCCGCCACCAGGATCAGTTCATAAACACCGGTCAGGCTGGCAGAGACTTCCTGCACGCGTTTATCCGCCGCGCGAGCCACTTTGTCCACGCGACGAAGGATGTCCAGCTTCTCTTCGCGGCTCATGCTTTGCAGCGGGTCGATGCTGGTATAGAGCGCAGCGTGCTGCACTTCACCCAGCGTTTTCACCCGTCCGTCGCCCGTATCGCGCACGATGGTTCGCGCCGCCTGCGCGCTCTGCTCCAGCGCGGCCAGGCTTATCTGGTCTGCATAGGCAAAACCGGTTTTTTCGCCGCTGACGGCGCGCACGCCGACGCCCTGGTCAATGTTATAAGAGCCATCTTTAATGATGCTGTCTTCTAAAACCCAGGATTCGTGATAGCTCGACTGGAAATAGAGATCGCCGTAGTCGAGGCGGCGTTCGGTCAGTTGACCAAGAATGGAGAACAGGTCCTGATGGCTCAGGCCGTTCGCTGCGAGCAAATGTTCACTTACCAGGTTCAGACTCATCTATTGCTACTCGTTCGTTGCCGCCTGTGGCGGTATAAAGATCGTATTTATTGAGAGTGAGGCAATTACCTGCCCACGTCAAATCATTGCTGTGCTTCTTTGCGCGGCTGGCGCAGCACCTCATTAATCTGTGGTTTATCAACCGGCCCGGTGATGCGATAGCGCAGAATCGAGACTTTGCTCCAGAGCGGTCCCAGCACTTTACTGGCCGCAAACACCGCCGCCCCGACGATCGGATTGACCACAAAGGCTGCCGCAACGCCCACGCTTGCGGAAATCTCCGGCGCCACCACGGCTTCCATATCCAGCTCGCGGCGCACGAGATCCACTGACCCTTTCATCGCGATATCCGCTTCCAGGCCGTCCACCAGCGTGTCGTCGGTGTGCAGAACGCCGTCTTTGATCCACGCCGTGCTGCGAATGGAATCGTAGTAGAAACCTTCGCTGAAGGTGTCGCTAAAGTCGAAGCGCAGCTTGCGCAGCAGCGCGTCAAAACTCAGCAGACGCAGGATCTGCCCGGCGCGCCCCGTGCTCACATCGGCAATCTCACCCTTACCGAAGTGGGTTTTCAGGATGCCGTTAAGCGAAGCTTCATCGGGTGTCCACGGCGCTGCGCGCCAGTGCAGATCGTAATTCACATCGAAGGACGATCCGCGAAGCGGCGTGCTAATGCCGAAGAAGTTAGCCGCGGCGTCCAGCTTGTTGCCTTTAATATCGCCCTTCAGCGAGGTGCGCTGTTCACCCGGTTTGTTCACCCATTCGCCAGCGGCAGTCATGCGGCCAAAGCCGGTATCCACCAGCCCGCCAGAGAGGCTCAGCGTATTGCCCTGAATAGCAAAATCACCGTCGATACGGCCATATTTTTGCCCCCACAGCCAGCACTCCGCACAGCGCAACTGGAGATCGGGCCAGCCGCTGAAATCCACGCGCGACGTCCCACTGCCACTGACAGGAGAAGTGCTTGTCGACTCTGCTTTAGACGCCGTAAAGGTCGGATTGTAATAGAGATAACGGATAGCCGCCTGCCATGGCGCGTGATCGCGCATGGTCAACGAACCGTTGATCTCACGCCCCTGCGCCTCGACCTTTGAGCCGTTTACCGTCGGCCGGGAGACAATACTCAGGTTGTTCCACTGCTGCCCGCCCAGCGTCAGCGCAGGCGTGCGCAAGGTAATGGACTGTGGGAACTGCGCCGTTTGGTCGACGTTTTGCCCGACACCTTTCTGGAACAGTGCCAGCCACTCTGCACCATCCATCGGCGGGAGATTCAGTTCAACGCCCGCCTGCTCCGGCAGCGGCGGCGTGGTACGGCTGTCCGTCGTCCAGATCGCTCTGTCCAGCGTCAGCTTGCGGTTAAGCAGCCAGCGGCTGTTGAAGTGGTTTGTTCCACCAGCGTTTCCGGTTAAATCGAAGCTGTTAAGGTTGCCCGCAACCTTAACGTTGACGGGCAATGCTTCACCGCTTTTCTTATTCAGCGGCGCGGGAAGTTGGCTGCTGAGGTTTTTCAGATCGCCCGTAATGTCGACGTTATAGCGCGCACCGGCATGATAAGGCAGGTCGATGGCGACCTTGCCATTCCATGACACCGCGCCGTCCACCGCATTCTCAATCGGCTTCGGCAGAACATCCATGCGTGACGGCTGCCAGTTCGCGTCCAAATTGACCGCCACCTGGTAGGCTTTATCGCCCTCGGTGGTGGAGAAATCGATATTGACGGGTTGATTGAACCAGGTCGCTTTCAGCGGCTCACTTTTCAGCGTGCCGTTAACAAAGCTGAACTGACCGCTGAGGTTTTTCAGCGTGCTGTCCAGCGGCTTGATATAGAGGCTGTTGTTATTAAGGCGAACGTCGCCTTTGGCGGTGGTCATTTCACCGTCCAGCGGGATATCCAGATGTAAGCGAGCATTCACATCGCCATCTAACTGCAACTGCTGAAGGGTGGCTGCCAGGGAGTCATTCAGCGGCGTATCTTCAAAGTACGGGCCAACCGCTTTACCTGGCCCCTTAATATCCGCATCAATCAGCAGTTTCTCTTTGGAGTAATCCGGGATGTTTGCCGTCAGGTTGCTTGCCGTTACGCCGCCCAGCGCAACGCTGTCCGTCTTCATCCACAGGCCGTCATTCAGGAAGTTGAGTTCAATATCCAGATTCTTCAGCGCCGGCCAGTCCGGCTGGAAGGCATAGGTGGCGTTGCGTAGAGGCACCAGAACCTGGAACTGGCCTTCGTTGTGCTTATACGGGAACAGGTGCGGGTTGCCGCCGTAGACCAGCGTGGCGTTATCCGCCTGGCCGCCCTGAATAGCGCCGCTGAGATAGTCCACCAACGCTTTCCCCATCAGGTTTTCCGGGAAGTAGCGCCACGCCTGCGAACCGTCATCCGTGCTGATGCCCGCCAGAATACCCAACCACGGCTCATCGCCTTCAGGCTGTAGATAACGGAAATTACCGCGGGCATGTACCGCTTTGGCTTTCACATCGATATCGCGGCCATCGAGCTGAAAACCTTTGTCATTCTTCAGCCAGTTGAGGGTGGCATTTCCCTTTTCGATCTCCAGTGGCGCACGGAAGACCGTTTCGTACGGCATTTTCGCGTCCTGCATTTCTGCCGTCAGCCTGCCGTTTTCCACGCTTCCTTCCAGTTTACCGCTGAAGTGCTCGGCACCCGGCAGCAGTTTCCACTGTTTCCATGCGAGATTTTTCCATGCCGCCTGAAAACGCGTCCTTTCCGTAGCCTGGAGCGGAATATCCAGCGCCAGCCGGTTTATCTGCCCGCTCGGCTGCGTCGCCAGCCAGATTTCGCCCAGCTCCGGGGAGAGTTTTGCGGCCATTGAACGCAGCCCTTCGATCGCCGTCAGATCCAGGTTACTGGCGCGGATACGCAGCTCGTCGCTGCGTTTACCGTTTATCCCGCCGACGTCCTGCTCCGGCATCCACGCCAGCGTCAGCGCGCCGCGCGGCCAGGGTTTGTTATCCATGGAGATGCGCGTATCCGGAATAGCGAACTGCCAGCCGCCTTTATCCTGCGTCACGTGTGCGGTGAGGTTATCGACGGAAAGTTGATGCTGATGGTTTTCCCCTTTCCAGCTCGCGCCCCCCTGCTTAAGCCAGATATCGCCGCTGGCGAACGTCCCGTTCGTCAGGGTCATCCAGCCTTCCAGGCTGAAGCGCGCGGTCTCCAGCTGCATGTTCTGCTGTAGCCACTCACCGAGCCACGGCTTCACGTCCACGTCGTCCGCCTGTAGCCACACCCTGCCGTTGTTCAGCAAGCCATTGTCGTCACGCAGATCCATCCGCACCTGCATAACGCCGTGCTGCCCGTTCAGGCTGGAGAGATTCACCTGCCCCTCGGCGCGGTGGCGATCTTTCCCGTTTAACCATGTCAGCTGTGGGATCGCCAGCTCAGCGCGCTGGCCGGAAAGAGTAATAAAGCTCACTTCGCTGTCGCGCAGATCGAAATGATCGAACTGCCGCAGGAACAGATCGCTGATACGGCTGGTTTCCAGCCCCCGATCGCTGTCGCCGCTTCGCAGCGGCGTGTTAGTCATCAGCTGAAGTTGCCAGAAGGTGAGATCGCGAAACTGCCAGCGCAGATGCAGCAGGCTTTGCCAGACATCCAGCGCCAGGGTGACGCGTTTGATTTTGAGGTGGCCGCCATCTTTCAGGCCGGCGCTGATATCCCGGGCATCTAGCGTCGGGCCAAAGTTCTGCCAGCTTGCCTCGATATGACTCACGTCCACCGGCAGGCCGGTGGCGGATTCGATTTTTGCCAGGATCTGCGGACGCCAGCTGTCCAGATGCGGCAAGGCGAGACGCAGCCCGCTCACGAGCAACGCGACAATCACGACCAGCGTTGCCCCTGTAAGCAGTAAAATCCCCGGCAATCGCCTCACGCGTCTCTCCTTGTCAGCCTTAAATCTCGCAGCGAACTGCGTTTACATCATGACGACGTCAAACTGCTCCTGGTTATAGAGCGGCTCAATTTGCACTTTTACCTGTTTGCCGACAAAGATTTCCACTTCTGCCAGCGCGTGCGACTCTTCCCCTTTCAGGGCCTCCGCCACCGCAGGGGAAGCATAGACCAGAAAACGGTCTGAGTCGTAGGCATGATGGACACGGACAATCTCACGCATGATCTCGTAGCAGACCGTCTCCACCGTCTTTACCGTTCCGCGTCCATGGCAGGTTGGACACTCATTACACAGGACATGTTCCACGCTTTCGCGGGTCCGTTTCCGGGTCATTTCCACCAGACCGAGCTGCGAGAAGCCATTGATGCTGGTTTTCACGCGGTCCTTACTCAGCGCCTGCTCCAGAGAGTGCAGCACGCGACGGCGGTGATCTTCATTGTTCATATCGATAAAGTCGATGATGATAATGCCGCCCAGATTACGCAGACGAAGCTGACGCGCGATGGCCTGCGTCGCTTCTATGTTGGTGTTGAAGATGGTGTCATCGAGGTTGCGATGGCCGACAAACGCGCCGGTGTTGATGTCGACGGTGGTCATCGCTTCGGTTTGATCGATGATCAGATAGCCACCCGATTTCAGCTCAACCTTACGCTCCAGCGCACGCTGGATTTCGTTTTCAACGTCATAGAGGTCAAATATTGGCTGGCGTCCGGTGTAATGCTCCAGCAGACCCGGCATTTCCGGGATGTACTCGGCGGTGAACTCCAGTAAGGCTTCATACGTCAGACGGGAGTCCACGCGGATGCGGTCAAGCTGGGCGTCGGCGAAATCACGTAATACGCGCTGAGCGAGCGCCAGCTCACCGTACAGCCTGTAGCGGGTCTGGTTGCGTTTTTTACGCTCCATCACTTTGGTCCAGACGCGCTTCAGGTAGGCCGCATCCGAGGCCAGATCTTCTTCGCTGATCCCTTCCGCCGCGGTACGGATAATAAACCCGCCCTGCTCGTCGCAGTAGGCGCTGACCACCTTTTTCAGGCGCTCACGCTCGCTTTCGCTCTCAATACGCTGTGACACGCCGACGTGCGACGCCCCCGGCATAAAGACCAGATAGCGTGAAGGCAGGGTGATGTCGGTGGTCAGACGCGCGCCTTTGGTGCCAAGCGGATCTTTTACCACCTGTACCATCAGATCCTGGCCCTGACGCACCAGCTCAGAGATGTCGCGCACGGCAAACTGCTTTTGCTCTTCGCCTGCCACACATTCGGTGTGCGGCATGATATCGGAGGCATGTAAAAACGCCGCCTTATCGAGCCCAATATCTACAAAAGCCGCCTGCATACCCGGCAGGACACGACTGACACGACCTTTGTAGATATTGCCTACGATTCCGCGTCGCGCTTCACGCTCAATATGAATTTCCTGGAGAATGCCACCATCAATGTAGGCCACACGGGTTTCCGATGGCGTTACGTTTACCAACAATTCAGCCGTCATAATTATCCCTTCCCTCACGCAGTGAGTTAAAATTGCTCAGCAACTCATACGTTTCCACCAGCGGTAAGCCGACTACGGCGTGATAGCTGCCATTTATCTTCCTGACAAAACAGCCACCCAACCCTTGAATACCGTATGCACCTGCTTTATCCATAGGTTCACCGCTGGCGATATAGCCGGCGATCTCCTCGTCGGTGAGGACTCTGAACGTCACTTCCGTTACCACAAGGCAATCCAGAACGTACTGGCTATCAGCCAGCGCTACCGCCGTCATCACCTGATGGGTTTGTCCGGACATATTACGCAGCATCCGCGCCGCATGGTCTGCGTCGCGAGGTTTCTCAAGCACCTCACCATTGAGAATGACGATGGTATCCGCACCCAGCACCGGTAAGTCACGCGGCACGCATGCAACGCCCGCCTGCGCTTTTTCACGCGCCAGACGAGAGACATACTGCTGAGCGCTTTCACCCTCAGCGCGTTTTTCTTCGATACCGGTAACGATGCGTTCGAAGGAGACACCCAACTGCGCGAGCAGTTCCTGGCGACGCGGAGAACCGGAGGCAAGATACAAAGACGTCATAGAAACCTTTTATTGCACGGCAAACTGCTGGCGAATTTTACGCATCAGCAGGAACAGCCACGGCCAGAGCACACCGTTTACTACACTACTCCAGAACACTTCCGGTCGGAAAGAGACGTTGATCACTAAAAACTCTGCCCAGAAAACAACGATATCCGCAGCGAGCGACAACAACATCACTACCAGCGCCTGTTGCCAGAGCGCAAGGTTACGAAAGAGCTGGAATTTGAGTGCGACGAGATACGCAATAATGCTCATGGATAAGGCGCGGACGCCAAGCGTAGAGCCACTGATAAGATCCAGTATGGCACCCATCACAAAACCTGTGCCGACATTTACTCGGTGCGGCAGGGCAAGGATCCAGTAGAGCAAAATGAGCAATACCCAGTTTGGCCGGAAAACAAGAATGTCGTCCGGCCAGGGCATAATTTGCAGCAACAGTGCAACGAGGAATGAGAGCCAGATTACCCAGCGCCCCTGGCTACGATAACTGGCCACTACTGCCCTCCACCCGAGACTTGCGGCGGTGGGGGTGCATCCGGCAGCGGCTGCGTTAACCCCGTCGCCGGAGCCGGTACGGGTGCAGGTGGACCCATCGCATCCGGCGCAGGCAGCACCTGCGGCATCATCTGCATCAGGCGTTCGTTGGCCACGCGATGCACATCTTCCGGTGTCATCGGGTTAGCGCCGTTACGATCGGCGCCCCACAGCAGCAATAGGTAGCGCAAACGCTGCAAGCCGGCCGTTGGACGCGCCTGAATCACGGTGTAGGCACGCTGAGTGTCGAGCTTCACGGAAGAGACAACCGCAACCGGGTAGCCCTCAGGGAAACGACCGCCCAGACCGGACGTCACCAGCACGTCGCCCACGCGGATATCCGTGTTGGCAGGCAGGTGTTCCAGTTGCAGATCGTCCGTGCAGCCATTACCGGCGGCAATCACGCGAATATCGTTACGCAGCACCTGAATCGGCAGTGCATGGGTGGCATCGCAAATCAGCAGCACGCGGCTGGTCAGTTTGGCAACCGCCACAACCTGGCCCACGACCCCCTTATCGCTGATGACAGGCTGACCTTCGTATACGCCGTTCACGCTGCCTTTATCAATCACCACCTGATCGCTGTACGGATCGTTTACGGTGGAGATTACCTGGGTGACCATTTTCTGTTCATCCTGGCGCAGCGGCGAGCCGAGCAGTTCGCGCAGACGGGCGTTTTCCTGCTTATATTGCCCCAGCATCAGCAGCTCGCTATTTTTCAGCAGCAGTTCCTGGCGTAACGCACGGTTTTCGAGTTCGAGCTGGTCACGCGATGAGAGCGTTTGCGACACGGAGTCGAGCAGTTCACGGGGACCATTTGAAATAAAGTAGAAAGGACTGACGGCGGTATCCATGTACGTTCGGATCTGGCTGAACGTACCGAGGCGGCTATCGGCAATAATGACCCCGAGCGCAACCAGAACCGCCAGGATCAGGCGAAACTGTAGCGACGGGCCACGGCTAAAAATTGGCTTCATAGGCTATGCGTATTCTCGCGTCAGAGAGAAAGGGTAGCGAATTGCTACCCTCTCACACCCGACTACTCTTCGCTAAACAAGTCGCCGCCGTGCATGTCGATCATTTCCAGCGCCTTGCCACCACCACGGGCGACGCAAGTCAGTGGATCTTCTGCAACTACGACAGGAATACCTGTCTCTTCCATTAACAGGCGGTCGAGGTTACGCAGCAGCGCACCACCACCGGTCAGAACCATACCGCGCTCGGAGATATCGGAAGCCAGCTCTGGCGGGCACTGTTCCAGCGCAACCATCACCGCGCTCACGATGCCGGTCAGCGGCTCCTGCAACGCTTCCAGGATTTCGTTGGAGTTCAGGGTGAATCCGCGTGGCACGCCTTCAGCCAGATTACGACCGCGAACTTCGATCTCGCGTACTTCATCACCCGGATAGGCAGAACCGATTTCATGCTTGATGCGCTCTGCGGTTGCTTCACCGATCAGAGAGCCGTAGTTACGGCGAACGTAATTGATGATGGCTTCGTCGAAACGGTCGCCGCCGATACGCACGGAAGAGGAGTAGACCACACCGTTCAGGGAGATAACGGCCACTTCAGTGGTACCGCCACCGATATCCACCACCATAGAACCGGTAGCTTCAGAAACCGGCAGACCCGCACCAATTGCCGCAGCCATCGGTTCTTCAATCAGGAACACTTCACGCGCACCTGCGCCCTGAGCGGATTCACGGATCGCACGGCGTTCAACCTGGGTTGCGCCAACCGGCACACACACCAGCACGCGCGGGCTTGGGCGCATGAAGCTGTTGCTGTGAACCTGCTTGATGAAGTGCTGAAGCATTTTTTCGGTCACGAAGAAGTCAGCAATAACGCCGTCTTTCATAGGGCGGATCGCGGCGATGTTGCCCGGCGTACGGCCCAGCATCTGCTTCGCATCATGACCTACTGCGGCCACGCTTTTTGGCGAGCCGGCACGATCCTGACGAATGGCCACAACGGAAGGCTCATTCAATACGATGCCTTGTCCTTTTACATAAATAAGGGTATTCGCGGTACCCAGGTCAATGGACAGGTCATTGGAAAACATGCCACGAAATTTTTTCAACATACTAAGGGATAATCCTGAAAGCTGGGGCGGAAAACAAAATCCGCTTACTTTACCAACCACACGCAGCAGCGACAAGGCGCAAAAATCGTCTGCTACGGTGAAAATTAGTGCAGCACGTTTCCTTTGTTACAAATTCATCCCCTGAATCCCTCAGGGCTGAGTAAACAGCAGCGTCCCTCACTTTCACTTGTAACCCACTAAAGGTCGTTCACTGGCTTTTATGCTCGTCTTACTCAAAGCTACAGGCGCGATATTCTACGTGAAAACAAAGTAAACGGCAGGTCAAACAGAGTATCTTTGCAAATATTTTTTCACATTGGTGTCAAGCGGCTGAGAGGCGGCAAAAAAATCCCCCTGACCGCCCGTCACGCCGCGCTCTGTCAACATCTGCCATTCACTACGTGAACGTACGCCTGTGGCAAATACTTGCGTTTGCGTTCCTTTGCACGCTTCCACCAGGCTTTGTACCAGCAGCTGGTTTTCCGTGCGTTTTTCAATATTCCTTACCAGACCCGGATGCAGCTTCAATAATTCAACATCCAGCTCTTTGATCCAGCGGGTGCTCACCAGCGTCAAACCAGCCTGGGTTACCGCCACGCGAGCCCCAAGCGCATTGATTAAACGCACTACCGGGCGCAACCGGCTGATGTGTTGACCTACATCTGCCTCTGCAAGTTCAAAAATAATGCGTTTGCGTTGCGATTTTTCGCATTGCATTAACGTGTCACGTAACCAGCGCTGGAAACGCGGACGGATCAGCGATTCGACGGTCACCTGTAAAGCCAGATTTTCTTCAGGCCAGTACGATAAAAACGGAATGAGACGGGTGATTTGCTGACGGTCATACTCTTCGGACAATCCGAATTGCAACACCATGGGCAGATATTCCGCGGAGATAACCTCTTCAGTGCCATCAAAAATACGGCACATCAGCTCACGATGATGAACATGACCATTCTTCATGACCGCCGGTTTTTGATAGATGCGCGGTCCGCCCCGGCTCAGCATCTGTTCAATCAGGGTTCGCCAGCGCACGTTGCCGCGCCCTTTCTCCGGCAGCGTATCATCATAGACTGCCCAGCCGTTCGCCCCCTGCAATACGGCGTTACGCGTGGCCGCTTCCGCATGTTCCATCACCTGCTCCGTCGACTGACCGCCGCGCCAGGCACAGATGCCCATATGCACCATATCGTCTCTGTCGAGCATTTTGCTCTGGGGCAGCGCATCGACGGCTTTCAGCAGCTGGCTGGCGATACTCTCGGACTCCTTTAAGGTGCGATGCGGCAGCAAGACGGCAAAGTCGCTGCGGTGGTAGCGTGCCAGTAACGCGCCGGGGTAGCGCATAATAAAGGTGGACAGCAGGTTAATCAGCGTAAAGAGGTTCTCTTCCGCCACGCGCTGACCCCAGGTATCACGGAGCAGATCGAAGTCGGGCAGGCGAATCATCATTACCACGCCATGCGTACCCACCTTTTCGGGGTCATCAAGAAGGGTAGCCAGCTGATTATCAAAGAAGAGACGGTTGTTGAGGCCCGTTTTGTTATCCTGCGCGGCGTAAGAGCGAATCAACGTGTCCATACGGCTACGCTGATCGCTGGCAAACTGGATTTCGGAGAGCAACACGTCCAGGGCGCTACTGGTGCGTGATGGCCATTCATAAACCGATCCCCGCACCTGTGGACCCCGTTCGCCATTCAGTATCCGCACGGAGCGTGTTTCCAGCAGCTCCTGGCCGGAAAGTTGACGACGCTGCCAGCGAACGGCGAGGAAAATCAGCAGTACGATAAAGGCAACGGCGATGGTTAAGGGCGTGGTGGTCATAAGCGAGCGTAAATAGTTGCTCATCGGATCCTGGTACATCAAATGAATTGTCATACCCGGATGTTTAAGTGAATTAACCGTGACGTCCCGATACTGATCTACCGTGCCGGCAGGACGATAGCTGCCCTGGCGGGTATGGCTGAAAACGGTCTGCTTCCCCTGTTTAATGTCGATCTGCACGATATCCACAGGCACCATTAACTCATCCAGCTCACGCGAAAGCGCCGGGAAGGAGGTTGCAATCAGGCGAGTGTCGATAACCGATGCAACCGATTCAACCCGGTTAACCAGCTTATCCTGGATGGCATTGTAAAAGCTCAGCGAGCAGCCGATTAGCGTGACAAATATGGTCAGCCCCGTCAGCAAGGTGATAAAAGCTGAGAACTTCGTCGTTAATCGCATCCTTGAGATTACTCCGTGGGTTGAAGGGGGGTGCAAGTGAGCACTAACTTGCATTTCAAATGCGGCATACTACCAAACCTGGCGTATCTGGCAATTTATTGCGTTAAATCGGCACTGCGTTTCATTGAGCGAGTATAGTCATCAGAACGTATTTTCCCATCATCAAACCTAGTGAGGACCGTGTATGCAGGCTTTGATCTTAGAACAGCAGGACGGCAAAACCGTTGCCTCAGTGCAAGCCATCGAGGAGAGCCGCCTGCCGGAGGGCGACGTGACCGTAGATATCGACTGGTCCAGCCTGAACTATAAGGATGCGCTGGCCATTACGGGAAAAGGTAAAATCATCCGAAATTTCCCGATGGTGCCAGGAATCGACTTTGCAGGCCGCGTACATACCAGTGAAGATCCACGTTTTCACGCCGGACAGCAGGTGCTGCTCACCGGCTGGGGCGTAGGTGAAAACCACTGGGGCGGACTGGCAGCGCAGGCGCGCGTAAAAGGTGACTGGCTGGTCCCGATGCCGAAAGGCCTGGACGGTCGTAAGGCGATGATCATCGGCACGGCAGGTTTCACCGCCATGCTGTGCGTGATGGCGCTGGAAGAGGCCGGGATCCGCCCTGACTCTGGCGAAATTGTCGTCACCGGCGCCAGCGGCGGCGTGGGCAGCACGGCCGTCACGCTGCTGCACAAGTTGGGGTATCAGGTCGCTGCCGTCTCAGGCCGCGAAAGTACGCATGATTATCTACGTCAATTGGGCGCAAGCCGCATTCTGAGCCGCGACGAATTTGCCGAGACCCGCCCGCTGGAAAAACAGGTCTGGGCTGGCGCAGTAGATACCGTCGGCGACAAAGTGCTGGCGAAGGTGCTGGCGCAAATGAATTACGGCGGCTGCGTGGCGGCCTGTGGACTGGCGGGTGGTTTTGCCCTGCCGACGACGGTGATGCCATTTATTCTGCGTAACGTGCGTCTTCAGGGTGTCGATTCGGTCATGACCCCAGCCGAGCGGCGGGCTGAGGCCTGGGAACGTCTGGTGCAGGATCTGCCAGCCTCATTCTTTGACCAGAGCGCCACTGAGATTACCCTGAGCCAGGCGCCAGAGTTCGCCAGTAAAATCATGGACAACCAGTTCCACGGTCGTGCGCTGGTTAAAATCGCCTAATCTTCAAATTTTCGTGACATATTCGCGCTAACCCTCCTCCTCCGTCATGCTTAGAAAAACGCCTGACGGAGGATGCCATGAAAACCCGAAAACTGACGGAAGCCGACGTAACGTCTGAATCTGTCTTTATGCTACAGCGCCGCCAGATCCTGAAAATGCTTGGCATCAGCGCCACCGCCCTGACGCTCACCCCTGCGGCCCATGCCGATCTGCTCGACTGGTTTAAGGGCAACGATCGCCCGAAAGCCCCCTCCGGCGCACCGCTTAACTTCACCAAACCGGCGCAGTGGCAGAATAAACTGGCGCTGACGCCGGAAGATAAAGTCACCGGCTATAACAACTTCTATGAGTTTGGTCTCGATAAGGCCGATCCTGCCGCCAACGCCGGGAGCATGAAAACCGATCCCTGGACGCTGAAGATAGATGGCGAGGTGGCAAAACCGCTGACGCTGGATCATCATGACCTCACCACCCGCTTCCCACTTGAAGAACGCATTTACCGTATGCGCTGTGTGGAAGCCTGGTCGATGGTGGTGCCGTGGGTAGGTTTCCCTTTGCATAAACTACTGGCGCTGGTTGAGCCCACCAGCAACGCGAAGTATGTTTCCTTCCAGACGCGCTACGCCCCGGACGAGATGCCAGGCCAGAAGGATCGGTTTATCGGCGGCGGGCTGGAGTATCCCTACGTTGAAGGTTTACGTCTCGACGAAGCCATGCATCCGCTTACGCTGCTTACCGTTGGGGTTTACGGCAAAGCGCTGCCGCCGCAAAACGGGGCGCCCATTCGCCTGACCGTACCGTGGAAATACGGTTTCAAGGGCATCAAATCGATCGTCAGCATTAAGCTCACCCGTGAACGCCCCCCCACCACCTGGAACCTGGCAGCGCCTGACGAGTATGGTTTTTTTGCCAACGTTAACCCGCACGTTGACCATCCGCGCTGGTCGCAGGCGACGGAACGTTTTATCGGCTCCGGCGGCGCGCTGGATGTTAAACGCCAGCCAACGCTGCTGTTTAACGGCTATGCGGATGAGGTGGCATCCCTCTACCGTGGGCTGAATTTACGGGAGAACTTCTAAGTGCGTTTAACGGCAAAGCAGATAACCTGGCTGAAGGTACTCCTGCATTTAGCAGGATTGCTCCCCTTTATCTGGCTCTTCTGGGCAGCCAGCCAGGGACAGTTCAGTGCCGATCCGGCGAAAGATATTCAGCATTTTACGGGTCGGATGGCTCTGAAATTTTTGCTGGCGACCTTGCTCGTCTCACCGCTGGCGCGCTACGCTAAACAGCCATTATTGATACGCACCCGTCGGCTTTTAGGGCTATGGTGTTTTGCCTGGGCGACGCTGCATCTCACCAGCTACGCCCTGCTGGAACTGGGCATTAACAACCTGGCACTCCTTGGCAGCGAACTGGTGACGCGTCCCTATCTGACGCTGGGTATCGTAAGCTGGCTGGTTTTACTGGCGCTGACGCTGACATCCACGCAGTATGCGCAGCGAAAACTGGGTCGACGCTGGCAACTGCTGCACAACTTCGTCTATCTTGTCGCGATCCTCGCCCCCATTCATTACCTGTGGTCGGTGAAGATTTTATCTCCTCAGCCGGTCATTTACGCCCTGCTGGCCCTGGCCCTTTTAGCGTGGCGTTACAAGAAGTTCCGCCAGTGGTTGCGATAGTTCACGAAACTGTGCGTTTTCCCGCAGATTATTTATCAACCGCGAATCTTTTTCGGATAGCGGTTGATAATCTTCCCTGATAAGACCAGTATTTAGCTGCCAAATGCTACGAAATCGTTATAATGTGCGACTTCGGTTTTCCGGACAGGGGTTTTAGGCCTCTGAAAGGGTGACAATTGCGCTTTGAGGGTATATGTTGTTTTTTACCCGAAAATCGCAGGAGATAGCGGCACAATGGCTGACAAATTCCAAATTTTAGTATTGAACGGTCCGAACCTGAACATGCTCGGCACCCGTGAGCCAGAGAAGTACGGCACGCTGACATTGAGCGAAATTGTTAACCGTCTGAGTACGGAAGCAGCCTCGCTGAATGTGGATTTGGACCATTTTCAGTCAAACGCGGAGTACGCAATCATCGACCGTATTCATCAGGCTAAAGACACTGTGGACTATATCCTGATCAATCCGGCCGCGTTTACGCACACCAGTGTTGCTATACGCGACGCACTGCTCGCGGTGAGTATCCCGTTTATCGAGATCCACCTGAGTAACGTGCACGCCCGAGAGCCGTTCCGCCACCATTCCTACCTGTCAGATATCGCCGCTGGCGTGATTTGTGGGCTGGGTGCAGACGGCTATTCATACGCTTTACAGACAGCGGTAAAACGCTTGTCACAATCACACTAAACAAGAGTACGGAACCCACTCATGGATATTCGTAAGATTAAAAAACTGATCGAGCTGGTTGAAGAATCAGGCATCTCCGAACTGGAAATTTCTGAAGGCGAAGAGTCTGTACGCATCAGCCGTGCAGCCCCGGCCGCTAGCTTCCCGGTAATGCAGCAAGCTTACGCTGCGCCAGTGCAGCAGCCTGCGCTCTCCGCAGCCGTTGCGCCAGTGGCAGCAGAAGCGGCACCTGCGGCTGCAACAGAAATCAGTGGTCACATCGTACGTTCCCCAATGGTTGGTACTTTCTACCGCACCCCGAGCCCGGACGCGAAGGCGTTCATCGAAGTGGGTCAGAAAGTCAACGTAGGCGATACCCTGTGCATCGTTGAAGCCATGAAAATGATGAACCAGATCGAAGCAGACAAATCAGGTACTGTGAAAGCGATCCTGGTCGAAAGTGGTCAGCCGGTAGAATTTGACGAGCCGCTGGTCGTCATCGAGTAACGAGGCGAACATGCTGGATAAAATTGTTATCGCCAACCGTGGCGAGATTGCACTGCGTATTCTTCGTGCCTGTAAAGAACTGGGCATCAAGACCGTGGCCGTGCACTCAAGCGCGGATCGCGATTTAAAACACGTATTGCTGGCGGATGAGACGGTCTGTATCGGTCCGGCTGCGTCCGTAAAAAGCTATCTGAACATCCCGGCGATCATCAGCGCCGCCGAAATCACTGGCGCGGTCGCGATTCACCCGGGTTATGGTTTCCTCTCTGAGAACGCCAACTTTGCTGAGCAGGTTGAACGCTCTGGCTTTATCTTCATTGGCCCGAAAGCCGACACCATTCGCCTGATGGGTGACAAAGTGTCTGCCATCACCGCGATGAAAAAAGCCGGCGTGCCAACCGTACCGGGCTCTGACGGCCCGCTGACCGACGATATGGATGCTAACCGCGCCCATGCTAAACGCATTGGCTATCCGGTGATCATCAAAGCGTCCGGCGGCGGCGGCGGTCGCGGTATGCGCGTTGTACGCAGCGATGCTGAACTGGCGCAGTCCATCTCCATGACCAAAGCGGAAGCGAAAGCGGCTTTCAGTAATGACATGGTGTACATGGAAAAATACCTGGAAAACCCACGCCACATCGAAATTCAGGTGCTGGCTGACGGTCAGGGTAACGCGATCTATCTGGCAGAACGTGACTGCTCCATGCAGCGTCGTCACCAGAAAGTGGTCGAAGAAGCGCCAGCGCCGGGCATTACGCCTGAACTGCGTCGCTACATCGGTGAGCGTTGCGCCAAAGCGTGTGTCGATATCGGCTATCGCGGGGCGGGTACTTTCGAGTTCCTGTTCGAAAACGGCGAGTTCTATTTCATCGAGATGAACACCCGTATTCAGGTTGAACACCCGGTTACCGAAATGATCACCGGCGTTGACCTGATCAAAGAACAGCTGCGTATCGCAGCCGGTCAGCCGCTGTCCATCAAACAGGAAGAAGTTGTGGTTAAAGGCCATGCGGTAGAGTGCCGTATCAACGCCGAAGACCCGAACACCTTCCTGCCAAGCCCGGGTAAAATCACGCGTTTCCACGCGCCGGGTGGCTTTGGTGTGCGCTGGGAGTCCCATATCTACGCCGGTTACACCGTACCGCCGTACTATGACTCAATGATTGGTAAGCTGATCTGCTACGGCGAAAACCGTGACGTGGCCATTGCCCGCATGAAGAACGCCCTTCAGGAGCTGATCATCGACGGGATCAAAACCAACGTTGATCTCCAGATGCGCATTATGAGCGACGAGCACTTCCAGAATGGTGGGACTAACATCCACTACCTGGAGAAAAAACTCGGTCTGAACGAGAAGTAAGAGACCAGTGTTGCTAAAAGGCCGGATTATCCGGCCTTTTTTATTTCTGGGGATCGCTAAGCCCCATCATGTACAATCCCCGCTTTCTTCATCCACAAGGGACAAAAAATGGACAAACGTTTTGTTCAGGCCCATAAAGAAGCGCGCTGGGCGCTGTGGCTGACCCTTCTCTATCTCGCCGCGTGGTTAGTAACTGCTTACTTACCTGATTCGGCGATTGGCATTACCGGCCTCCCGCACTGGTTTGAAATGGCCTGCCTGCTGCTGCCGCTGGTGTTTATCCTGCTGTGCTGGGCGATGGTGAAATTCATCTATCGCGATATTTCACTGGAGGACGATGATGCAGCTTGAAGTCATTCTGCCCCTTATCGCTTACCTGTTCCTGGTGTTTGGCCTGTCGGTTTATGCGATGCGTAAACGTTCGACCGGCACCTTTCTGAACGAGTATTTCCTCGGGAGCCGCTCTATGGGTGGCGTCGTGCTGGCCATGACGCTGACCGCCACGTACATCAGCGCCAGCTCGTTTATCGGTGGCCCCGGCGCCGCTTATAAGTACGGGCTGGGCTGGGTACTGCTGGCCATGATCCAGCTGCCTGCCATCTGGCTCTCTCTGGGCATACTGGGTAAAAAGTTTGCCATTCTGGCCCGTCGCTACAATGCCGTAACGCTGAACGATATGCTGTTTGCCCGCTATCAGAGTCGCTTGCTGGTATGGCTGGCAAGCCTGAGTCTGCTGGTGGCGTTTATTGGCGCAATGACGGTGCAGTTTATCGGCGGGGCGCGACTGCTGGAGACGGCAGCCGGGATCCCCTATGAGACGGGCCTGGTCATTTTCGGTGTGAGTATCGCGCTGTATACCGCATTTGGCGGGTTCCGCGCCAGCGTACTCAACGACACGATGCAGGGGATGGTGATGCTCATTGGCACCCTCGTTCTGCTGGTAGGTATCGTGCATGCCGCAGGAGGCCTGAGTCATGCGGTTGAAACCCTGGAAGCGATCGATCCGAAACTGGTCTCGCCGCAGGGGGCGGATGACATCCTCTCTCCAACCTTTATGACCTCGTTCTGGGTACTGGTGTGCTTTGGCGTGATTGGCCTGCCGCATACCGCCGTGCGCTGCATCTCATATAAAGACAGCAAAGCGGTGCACCGCGGGATCATTATCGGGACAATTGTGGTGGCGATCCTGATGTTCGGTATGCACCTGGCGGGTGCGCTGGGACGCGCGGTGATCCCTGACCTTACCGTACCGGATCTGGTCATTCCAACCCTGATGGTGAAAGTGCTTCCGCCGTTTGCCGCCGGGATTTTCCTCGCCGCACCCATGGCGGCCATTATGTCGACCATCAACGCTCAGTTGCTGCAAAGTTCCGCTACGATCATTAAAGATCTCTATCTGAATTTGCGCCCTGAACAGGTCGAAAATGAGCGACGCCTCAAGCGCATGTCGGCGGTGATTACCCTGGTGCTGGGGGCGTTGCTGCTGCTGGCCGCGTGGCGTCCACCGGAGATGATCATCTGGTTGAACCTGCTCGCCTTTGGTGGGCTGGAGGCCGTTTTCCTGTGGCCGCTGGTGCTGGGGCTGTACTGGGAACGCGCGAATGCCGCGGGTGCATTAAGCGGCATGATTGTCGGGGGCGTCCTGTATGCTGTTCTCGCCACGTTTAAAATTCAGTATCTGGGCTTCCATCCGATCGTGCCTTCGTTACTGTTAAGTTTACTGGCGTTTGTGGTGGGAAACCGTTTTGGTCGACCGGTGCCACAAACTGTCCTGATTTCTACTGACAAATAAAGAGTTTTGCCATGCCGTGGATCCAATTAAAACTGAACACAACCGGCGCGAACGCCGAAGAACTGAGTGATGCGCTGATGGAGGCCGGTTCGGTCTCTATCACCTTCCAGGACACGCATGACACGCCGGTCTTTGAGCCGCTGCCGGGCGAAACGCGCCTGTGGGGTGATACGGACGTTATCGGCCTGTTCGATGCAGAAACCGACATGAAAGAGGTCGTGGCGATTCTGGAAAACCATCCGCTGCTGGGCGTGGGTTTCGCGCATAAAATTGAACAGCTGGAAGACAAAGACTGGGAACGCGAGTGGATGGACAACTTCCATCCGATGCAGTTTGGTCAGCGTCTGTGGATCTGCCCAAGCTGGCGTGAAGTTCCCGATAAAAACGCCGTCAACGTGATGCTGGATCCGGGTCTGGCGTTCGGCACCGGCACCCACCCGACAACCTCCCTGTGCCTGCAATGGCTGGATGGCTTGGATCTGGAAGGCAAAACCGTGATCGACTTCGGTTGCGGATCCGGGATCCTTGCTATCGCGGCGCTGAAACTGGGCGCGGCAAAAGCCATCGGGATCGACATCGATCCGCAGGCGATTCAGGCCAGCCGTGATAACGCCGAGCGTAATGGCGTTTCCGATCGCCTTGAACTGTATCTGCCCGATGCACAGCCAGAGGCGATGAAAGCCGATGTTGTGGTCGCGAATATCCTGGCTGGCCCGTTACGCGAGCTGGCGCCGTTAATCAGCGTGCTGCCGGTTGAAGGCGGTCTGCTGGGCCTGTCCGGTATCCTTGCCAGCCAGGCAGACAGCGTCTGTGAAGCCTACGCCGATCTCTTCGCGCTCGACCCGGTGGTCGAGAAAGAAGAGTGGTGTCGCATCACCGGCCGTAAAAAATAAGCGTTTGGCGTGGTCGTCTGACCACGCCTTTTCCCTTCGGTTTTTTCTCCCGCCTTCTTCCTTTCTTCGATAAAATAACCGCACAAATCATAATGTTAATCATTGATTTGGATAATAAAATTCACAGGAAGAATATGATGAAACACATTTCAGGCAAGGCAGCGCTGCTGGCGCTGAGCATGATTTCGGCTACGGCTTACGCATCACACTGGAGTTATCAGGGAGAAGGCGCACCGGAACATTGGGGCGAACTGGACGAGGCGTACAAGACGTGTAAAAGCGGAATGTATCAGTCGCCGGTCAACATAGATAACACGGTCAAAGCCCACATCTCTCCGCTGGAAACGCACTATATCGACGGCCCGGTCATTCTGACAAACAACGGCCATACTATCCAGGCAAGTGAAAATGCCGATACACGCGACAGCATCACGCTTGATAAACAGCGCTGGACGTTACAGCAGTTCCATTTCCATGCGCCATCCGAAAACACGGTGCACGGTAAAAAATACGCAATGGAAATGCATCTGGTCCATAAAAACGCTGACGGCGAACTGACGGTCGTTGCCGTTATGTTCGATCAGGGCGCGGCAAACACTGAACTGGATAAACTCTGGGGCGTGATGCCTGGACAGGTTGACCAGAACGTCACGATTAAGCCAACCCTCGATATGAATAAATTACTGCCCACGGATAAAACCTACTGGCGTTTTAGCGGCTCTCTGACCACGCCACCGTGTTCAGAAGGGGTGACATGGCTGGTGCTCAAGCACCCGCTGACCGTCTCTGCTGAACAGCTGCAAAAATTCACTCACACCATGCACCATGAAAACAGCCGCCCGGTTCAACCGCTTCATGGCCGTCTGGTTGTTGAATAAGTCGATTTTTTTACACTGATATCCTGTGCTGAAATGCGACGCAGATCGCAAAGAAGCGCCATAATCTGCTGCTTATAGCAGCAGATTATCCCGGACAATTGATTCATTTATTCAGAAATGATGAGAAGTTACGGGAAATTGTAAGCGCCCACAAAATGTTCATTTATTCATAACACAATGATTTAAATAGCGAATAATCTTATCCAAAAAGAATGACTGGCGATTCCTTGATCTACAACAGAGGATTGTTCAAAGTTTGGCCTTTCATCTCGTGCAAAAAATGCGTAATATACGCCGCCTTGCAGTCACAGTATGGTCATTTCTTAACTCATGCGCATCGGACACCACCAGCTCAGAAATCGCCTGATCGCAGCCCCAATGGCAGGTATTACCGACCGGCCGTTCAGGACGCTGTGTTACGAGATGGGAGCAGGCCTGACCGTTTCCGAGATGATGTCGTCTAACCCGCAGGTTTGGGAAAGCGATAAGTCCCGCCTACGGATGGTGCACGTGGATGAACCAGGTATCCGCACCGTGCAAATTGCCGGAAGCGTGCCTGAAGAGATGGCAGATGCCGCGCGTATTAACGTGGAAAGTGGCGCCCAGATTATTGATATCAATATGGGTTGCCCGGCCAAAAAGGTGAATCGCAAGCTTGCAGGTTCAGCCCTTCTGCAATACCCCGACCAGGTGAAGTCAATCCTGACGGCGGTTGTCAGCGCAGTGGACGTTCCTGTTACGTTGAAGATTCGCACGGGTTGGTCGCCGGAACACCGTAACTGCGTAGAGATTGCCCAACTGGCCGAAGACTGTGGCATTCAGGCCCTGACCATTCATGGACGCACTCGCGCCTGTTTGTTCAACGGTGAAGCTGAATACGACAGCATTCGGGCAGTTAAGCAGAAAGTTTCCATTCCGGTTATCGCGAATGGCGACATTACTGACCCGCTTAAAGCCAGAGCTGTGCTCGACTATACGGGAGCTGATGCTCTGATGATAGGACGTGCCGCTCAGGGAAGACCCTGGATCTTTCGGGAAATCCAGCATTATCTGGACACTGGGGAGCTGCTTGCCCCACTGCCTCTGGCAGAGGTTAAGCGCTTGCTTTGTTCGCATGTTCGGGAACTGCATGACCACTACGGCCAGGCAAAAGGGTACCGAATTGCGCGTAAACACGTCTCCTGGTATCTCCAGGAGCACGCTCCAAATGACCAGTTTCGGCGCACATTCAACGCCATTGAGGATGCCAGCGAACAGCTGGAGGCGTTGGAGGCATACTTCGAAAATCTTGCGTAATGAAATAAAGAGCTGACAGAACTATGTTCGAACAACGCGTAAATTCTGACGTACTGACCGTTTCTACCGTTAACTCTCAGGATCAGGTGACTCAAAAGCCCCTGCGTGACTCGGTTAAACAGGCACTGAAGAACTATTTTGCTCAACTGAACGGTCAGGATGTTAATGACCTGTATGAGCTGGTACTGGCTGAAGTTGAACAGCCACTGTTGGACATGGTGATGCAATACACCCGTGGTAATCAAACCCGCGCTGCCCTGATGATGGGCATCAACCGTGGTACCCTGCGTAAGAAACTGAAAAAATACGGCATGAACTAATTTCGATTAGCTAACTGCTTGTTTAAAAAGGCGCTCTTCGGCATGGGGAAGCGCCTTTTTTATCGTCCGGACGGGCAACCGTCAATGCTTTGTAAACCTTCTCTTTCCCCACTTTTCAACGCCCGCTTTTCGTGTATATTTCCAGCAACTTACAGGCTCTCTTTTCACGGAATGACACATGATTCGTAAATACTGGTGGCTGGTCGTTTTTGCTGTCTCTGTTTTCATTTTTGATGCGCTGCTGATGCAGTGGATTGAACTGATGAGCACCGAAACCGATAAATGTCGCAATATGAATTCCGTGAACCCGCTTAAACTGGTCAACTGCTCAGAGCTGGACTAACCGCTTCCATCCTGTCCCCCCCTGTTATCACTCAATAAAAACAGGGATTTAAATCACTTTTCGTCATTTCCTGACGATGATAATGTCTGTGCCCTTTCCAACCGCTCTTGCTTAACGTCTCACAACGAGTGAACAGACCATGCTGGTTAGCCAATACAACCAAATCCTCGTAGTCATCTCCTTTGTTGTTGCCATTCTTGCCGCCTATACCGCGCTGAATATGGCTGCGCGCGTTGCCGGAAGCCAGGGCATCGCTGCACGCGTCTGGCTGGCAGGTGGCGGTGTTTCGATGGGGATTGGCGTGTGGGCGATGCATTTCATCGGTATGCTGGCGATGGATCTTTCCATGAGCATGAGTTACAACGCGGTCCTGACCGTGCTTTCGATGGTTATCGCCATCAGCTCGTCCATGTTTGCCCTGTGGCTCGTTAGCGGCGAGCAGCTACGTTTGCGCCGGCTGCTGCCTGGCGCCGTCGTGATGGGAACGGGCATTGTTGCCATGCACTACACTGGTATGGCTGCCCTGGAGGTCACACCGGGTATTGTCTGGGATAAAAAGTGGGTGGCTATCTCCGTGGTCATTGCCCTTGCCGCTTCACTGGCCGCTCTTTGGCTGACGTTCCGTTTACGTCAGGAAGCCGCACGCATGGCGTTGATGCGGCTGGGGGCGGCGATCACCATGGGCATCGCTATCGCTGGCATGCATTACGCCGGCATGGAAGCAGCACAATTTCCAATGTCGACGATGGTCCACCATCATGGCATTAACGGGAGCTGGCTGGCGATACTGGTTAGCGTGGTCGCGCTCGCTATTCTGGGGATTACGCTGCTGGTGTCGATGTTCGATGCCCGCCTTCAGGCTCGTACCTCGCTGCTGGCCTCATCACTGGCAGAAGCTAATCGTGAACTCGCACAGCTGGCGTTACATGATACGCTGACGCGATTACCCAATCGTATTCTGCTTGAGGATCGCCTCGATCAGGCCATCAGCAAGGCCGATCGCGAAGGAAGCCCTTTCGCGCTGATGTTTATGGATCTTGATGGCTTTAAAACCGTCAACGATGCCTATGGTCATGATGTCGGTGACAAGCTTCTGGTTGCGGTGACTCAGCGTTTGCTGTTGCAGTTGAAAGGTCAGTATACGCTGGCGCGTATCGGTGGGGATGAATTCGTCCTGCTGGCCGAAACCGTCACTCCGGATGATGCTGCCTCACTGGCAAATTCACTGGTGCGCGTCATTGATAGCCCGTTCCATCTCGATCCTTATGAACTGATGGTCACCCTGAGCATTGGCATTGCGCTCTATCCACACGATGGCAAAACCGATCGTGAACTGATGTTTAACGCTGATGCTGCGATGTACCACACGAAACATATGGGTCGTAACGGCTATCACTTCTTCCAGCCGTCAATGAATACGCTGGCGCAGACGCATCTTCAGCTGATGAATGATCTGTGGCAAGCCATCGACCGTAATGAGTTACGCCTGCTTTATCAACCTAAATTCCACGCTCCTGCCGGGCCAGTCCTCGGGTTCGAAGCGCTGTTACGCTGGCAGCATCCCAAACAGGGGTTACTCTCCCCTGACCTGTTTCTACCGCTGGCAGAGAAAACGGGGCTGATTATTCCGATTGGAAACTGGGTAATCGACGAGGCCTGCCGCCAGCTGCGTGAATGGCATCTTCAGGGCCACACGGACTGGTCAATGGCGGTGAATCTTTCTACATTGCAGTTCGAACAGCCGTCGCTGGTTAAAACAGTTCTCGATTGTCTGACGCGCCATAGCGTACCGCCCGGCATGTTGATCCTGGAGGTGACCGAAACCACGGCAATGAACAATCCGGACGAAAGCGTTCGTGTCCTGACAGCGCTGACGGATGCGGGAGTAAAAGCCTCGATAGACGATTTTGGCACCGGTTACTCAAGCCTTCTCTATCTTAAGCGACTCCCCGCCTGCGAGTTGAAAATCGATCGTGCTTTTGTGAAAGAGTTAAGTGGTGAGAGCGAAGATGCGACGATTGTCTCGGCGATTGTCGCCCTGGCAAAAACGCTGAATCTGAAGGTCGTGGCGGAAGGGGTCGAAACCGCAGCGCAGCAAACCTTTCTGACAGAACTGGGATGCAATACGCTACAGGGTTACCTGCTGGGCAAACCGATTACCGCGCAAGCTATTATGGAACAGTGCCAACACGGGGAGATGTCGCCACCCCGGACGCGGTCATGAGGCTGTATCGTAAACCACTGGTGCCACTCGGGTGATATTTAGTGTCGCCAGAATATTATCCACCAGCGCCGGTGCTTGTTTGTACAGATTAAAATTGTTGCTATCCATTAACCAGTTTTTAATGACACCGCTAAAAAAGGCGTGGAAAACAATCAGCGCCAGTTCAATATTGGTTTGCGAAGAGATAACGTTACGAGCAATGCATCGCTTTAGCGTCTTGCGAAGATAATCATCGTTTAAACCGATCCGCTTGCGTATTTCACATTCTGAAATCACATCGTCATGAAATTCACACTTATGATACAAAATTTGTAAAAGCGCATATTGCCGCGGCTCGCTCGCAATATATTGCAGTGCGACAATAAATTGTTCACGAAGCATTAACAAAGGGTCGTCATTTTCGGAAAGTATTAACCTGTCACGAATCATCTCACGCATCGGCAATTGCTGATCCCATATTGCATTAAATATTTCCGCTTTACTCGAGAAATGCCAGTAAACCGCCCCGCGAGTGAGTTGAGCAGCATCGGCGATGTCGGTAAGCGTGGTGCTGGACACGCCACGCGTCGCGAATAGCCCGATAGCGGCTTCAATCAGCTGCTGGCGGGTCTTTTGAGCCTCTTCTTTTTTTTTGCGCACCATAACCTGCTACTCATTACTCATAAAATTGATACGTTATCAAAGGATATTGCCGTGGTCGTGTAGTCAAAGTATTAACCAAAACCCGTGTTAATTTTGCACAAAAAAAGTCAATTCATTTAATTTATAATTCACGTGAATAAATCGAATACATAAAATTCATAAAATATATGAATAGCATTCACCGAAAACATTTCGTTGATTATCCTGACAGAAAAAGAATACCGAATACACTGTGTCAGATTCCGATTTTTACTTTTAAAAGCTCCATCAGCACTTATAAATTAAAAAACATTAAACACCCTCATTATTATACGCGGCTACATTTCTATTTTTTGCCTCACACCCTTTCACCGATTCATGGCAAATATCGGCTCAAGGGTAGTTTAAGGAACAGTAATGACGAATCACTTCAGATGCTTACCCTTATCCGGTTTCATTGTCTGTGCCGCGCTGCTCACCGGGTGCGATGGGCAAGAAAACCCACAGCAGCATGCGCAAGCTCCTCAGGTCAGTGTTCATATTGTTAAAAGCGCGCCACTGGCCGTAACGACAGAATTGCCCGGCAGAACTGACGCGTATCGTGTTGCGGAGGTTCGTCCTCAGGTAAGTGGTATCATTCTGCACCGTAATTTTACCGAAGGCAGCGACGTTAAAGCGGGTGAATCCCTTTATCAAATCGATCCGGCCACCTATCAGGCAGCCTACGACAATGCGAAAGGTGAACTGGTAAAAGCACAGGCGGCGGCGAATATCGCCCATCTGACGGTGAAACGTTACGTTCCGCTGGTTGGTACGCAATATGTGAGCAAGCAGGAGTACGATCAGGCGGTGGCAACTGCCCAGCAGGCGGATGCGAGCGTGGTTGCCGCGAAGGCTGGCGTTGAAAGCGCGCGGATCAACCTGGCCTATACGAAAGTCACATCCCCAATCAACGGGCGTATAGGTAAATCCAGCGTCACCGAAGGGGCGTTAGTCACTAATGGCCAGGCAACTGCACTGGCGACGGTTCAGCAACTCGATCCCATTTATGTCGATGTGACGCAATCCAGCAGCGATTTTATGCGCCTGAAGCAGCAGACGAGCCTGCAAAAGGGAGACACCAGCAGCGTCGAGTTGCTGATGGAAAATGGCCAGCCTTATCCGCTGAAAGGAACGCTCCAGTTCTCTGATGTCACGGTAGATGAAAGTACCGGCTCAATCACCCTTCGCGCCCTCTTCCCTAACCCACAGCATATGCTGTTACCGGGTATGTTTGTCCGTGCGCGCATCGATGAAGGTACGCAACCTGATGCCATACTGGTTCCCCAGCAGGGAGTAACCCGTACACCACGCGGAGATGCCACCGTGCTTGTGGTAAATGAGAAAAACCAGGTGGAATCACGCACTGTCGTTGCACCGCAGGCGATTGGCGATCGCTGGCTGATCACGGAAGGCCTCAAAAACGGCGACCGCGTCATTATCAGCGGCCTGCAAAAAGTTCGCCCTGGCGTCACCGTCGTGGCTATTCCTGATACCGCAGCGACTCCAGCCAGTTAAGGAATAACGACATGGCTAATTTCTTTATTCAACGGCCTGTTTTCGCCTGGGTACTCGCCATCATTCTGATGATTGCGGGCGGGCTGGCCATTTTAAAACTACCGGTCGCGCAATATCCGACCATTGCGCCGCCGGCGGTTGCGGTGACAGCAACCTACCCGGGCGCTGATGCCCAGACGGTACAGGACACCGTCACTCAGGTTATCGAACAGAACATGAACGGTATCGATAATTTGATGTACATGTCGTCCACCAGTGATTCCGCTGGTAACGTCACCATTACGCTGACGTTCGAGTCGGGTACAGATCCTGATATTGCGCAGGTGCAGGTTCAGAACAAACTCCAGCTCGCCATGCCGCTGCTGCCACAAGAAGTGCAGCAGCAGGGGATCGGCGTGGAGAAATCCAGCAGCAGCTTCCTGCTGGTTGCAGGCTTTGTGTCGGACAATAAAAACCTCACGCAGGATGATATCTCCGACTATGTCGCTTCTAATGTAAAAGATGCGATCAGCCGTACTTCCGGCGTCGGTGACGTGCAGCTGTTCGGTGCCCAGTATGCAATGCGCATCTGGCTGGACAGCAACGCGATGAACAAATATCAGCTCACGCCGCTGGATATCATTAACCAGCTAAAAACGCAGAACGACCAGATTGCTGCGGGCCAGTTGGGCGGAACACCGTCCGTACCTGGGCAGCAACTGAACGCCTCAATTATTGCTCAAACGCGTCTGAAATCGCCGGAGGAGTTTGGTCGTGTGACGCTGAAGGTGAACCAGGACGGTTCGATGGTCCACCTGAAAGATGTGGCCCGCATTGAGCTGGGTGGCGAAAACTACAACATGGTCACCAAAATCAATGGCCAGGCAGCAACGGGGCTGGGGATCAAGCTGGCGACTGGCGCAAACGCGCTGGATACCGCTGCCGCCATCAAGAGTAAACTGGCGCAGTTGCAGCCCTTCTTCCCTCAGGGCCTGAAAGTCGTGTATCCGTACGACACCACACCTTTCGTGAAGATCTCAATCCATGAAGTGGTGAAGACGCTGTTTGAAGCGATTGTTCTCGTGTTCCTGGTGATGTACTTGTTCCTGCAAAACCTGCGGGCAACGCTTATTCCGACTATCGCCGTGCCCGTGGTGTTACTGGGCACCTTTGCGGTACTGGCTGCGTTCGGGTTCTCCATTAACACCCTGACGATGTTCGGGATGGTATTGGCGATAGGTCTGCTCGTCGATGACGCCATCGTGGTGGTCGAGAACGTAGAACGCGTCATGGTTGAGGACAAGCTGCCGCCAAAAGAGGCGACGCAGAAGTCGATGGAGCAAATCCAGGGCGCCCTGGTGGGCATTGCCATGGTGCTTTCGGCGGTATTTATCCCGATGGCATTCTTTGGTGGTTCAACCGGGGCTATCTATCGCCAGTTCTCGCTGACCATTGTCTCCGCGATGGCCTTGTCGGTACTGGTGGCGTTGATATTAACGCCTGCTCTTTGTGCAACGCTGCTCAAACCGGTTTCCAGCGAACATCATGAAAAGAAAGGTGGTTTCTTCGGCTGGTTTAACGCGCTCTTTGATAAAAGTGTGGAGCATTACAGCAACAGCGTGAGCGGCATTTTACGTAAGACCGGCCGCTATCTGCTGGTTTACGTCGTCATCGTCGGCGGCATGGCAGTTCTGTTCCTGCGCCTGCCTTCCTCCTTCCTGCCGGAAGAGGATCAGGGGGTGTTTATGACGATGGTTCAGTTGCCGGCAGGGGCGACGCAAATGCGTACTCAGCAGGTACTCGATCAGGTTCAGGATTATTACCTGACGAAAGAGAAAGCGAACGTTGAATCGGTCTTTACCGTAAACGGTTTTAGCTTTAGCGGACAGGGGCAGAACTCCGGTATCGCTTTCGTCAGCCTGAAGCCATGGGAAGAACGTCCGGGCAAGGAAAACGGCGTTGAGGCGATTGTCAGCCGCGCGACGAAAGCGTTCAGCCAGATCAAAGACGGTCTTGTATTTCCGTTTAACCTGCCTGCCATTATTGAACTGGGTACCGCAACAGGCTTTGACTTTGAATTGATTGACCAGGCAAACCTGGGGCATACGCAGTTAACCCAGGCGCGTAACCAGCTGCTGGGCATGGTGAGAGAACATCCTGACTTACTGGTCCGCGTGCGTCCTAACGGACTGGAAGATACGCCACAGTTCAAGCTGGACGTCGATCAGGAGAAGGCACAGGCGCTGGGTGTGAGCGTGTCTGACGTCAATCAGACGATTTCAACAGCGCTGGGTGGCACCTATGTGAACGACTTTATCGATCACGGACGGGTAAAAAAAGTTTATGTCCAGGCTGATGCTCGCTTCCGTATGCTACCTGGAGACATTAACGGACTGTATGTGCGTAGCGCTAACGGCGAAATGGTGCCTTTCTCTGCCTTTAGCAGCTCTCACTGGGTGTACGGTTCACCGCGTCTGGAACGTTACAATGGGATGCCGTCAATGGAGATCCTTGGTGAGTCTGCCCCTGGCAAAAGTACCGGTGAGGCAATGGCGTTGATGGAAAGCCTTGCGTCAAAACTGCCTTCCGGCATCGGCTACGACTGGACGGGGATGTCTTATCAGGAACGACTTTCCGGGAATCAGGCTCCGGCGCTGTACGCCATCTCACTGATTGTGGTGTTCCTGTGTCTGTCGGCCCTCTATGAAAGTTGGTCAATTCCCTTCTCGGTCATGCTGGTTGTGCCGCTGGGGGTGATCGGCGCGCTTCTGGCTGCATCAATGCGAGGGCTGAACAATGACGTTTACTTCCAGGTTGGTCTGCTTACGACAATTGGTTTATCAGCCAAGAACGCCATACTGATCGTTGAGTTCGCCAAGGATCTCATGGATAAAGAAGGCAAAGGGATTATCGAAGCCACGCTTGAAGCCTCGCGTATGCGTCTGCGTCCTATCCTGATGACTTCCCTGGCATTCATCCTTGGTGTTATGCCTCTGGTCATCAGCAGCGGTGCAGGTAGTGGGGCACAAAATGCGGTCGGGACGGGCGTGATGGGCGGGATGCTGTCAGCCACCCTGTTGGCCATTTTCTTTGTTCCTGTTTTCTTTGTGGTTGTCCGGAGACGGTTTACAAAGCACAAGGATTAATGAAAATCATAAAGGCACCTCTGGTGCCTTTTTTATTTCCTGAAAACAATGTAAAAACACATCCCCTCTTCACATTTCCTCCATTAATAATCAGTGCCCGCGCTTTTTTCTTCATAATTTTTACAATCCACACAAATTGAGATTATTCCCCGTGCTGCATGGTATTAGTGCGGTGGTAAAATAATCATCAGTTCGTTAATTGCTGTATCGGCTCTTTAGCGAATAAGCGATCATATTGAGGTAACATCATGAAAAGATTCCTTTCCGTTGCACTTCTCGCTGCGCTGCTTGCTGGTTGCGCGCACGACTCTCCATGTGTACCGGTATACGACGATCAGGGGCGACTGGTTCACACCAATACCTGTATGAAGGGCACTACCCAGGATAACTGGGAAACAGCAGGTGCGATTGCTGGTGGCGCCGCGGCAATCGCTGGCCTGACACTCGGTATTGTCGCCCTGACTAAATAAGGCTTCTAAAAGCGCGGCCATCGCCGCGCTTTTATTTTTCCCTGATATAAGGAACGTATATTCCTCATCACGAATAGCATCAGATATTAATTAAATTCAATACGCTACCTTACTCCCCGCTATACCCCATACCTGTACATAACATTTAATTGATTTAACGCTGCTGCGAGCCAGCATAATGCATTCCACAACTTCAGTTTCAGTAGGGTAAAACGCTTTAATACGTCCGTAAGGTATTAATGGCGACAGCAGGAATATCGAATGAGGGAATTGGTTTTGCTGGAGCAATAACGCAAAAAGGCCATCCTTTCGGATGGCCTTTCTACTTGTTTGATGTCTGGCAGTTCCCTACTCTCACATGGGGAGACCCCACACTACCATCGGCGCTACGGCGTTTCACTTCTGAGTTCGGCATGGGGTCAGGTGGGACCACCGCGCTAAAGCCGCCAGACAAATTCTTTTACTTCTTGCCGAACTTTAACCTAAGTATAAAGTGGTGCTGATACCCAGAGTCGAACTGGGGACCTCACCCTTACCAAGGGTGCGCTCTACCAACTGAGCCATATCAGCACGCTAAATTTGATGCCTGGCAGTTCCCTACTCTCACATGGGGAGACCCCACACTACCATCGGCGCTACGGCGTTTCACTTCTGAGTTCGGCATGGGGTCAGGTGGGACCACCGCGCTAAAGCCGCCAGGCAAATTCTGTTTAATCTGTATCAGGCTGAAAATTTCGTCTCTTCGCCGAAACACCTTCGGCGTTGTAAGGTTAAGCCTCACGGTTCATTAGTATCGGTTAGCTCAACGCATCGCTGCGCTTACACACCCGACCTATCAACGTCGTCGTCTTCAACGTTCCTTCAGGAGACTTAAAGTCTCAGGGAGAACTCATCTCGGGGCAAGTTTCGTGCTTAGATGCTTTCAGCACTTATCTCTTCCGCATTTAGCTACCGGGCAGTGCCATTGGCATGACAACCCGAACACCAGTGATGCGTCCACTCCGGTCCTCTCGTACTAGGAGCAGCCCCCCTCAATTCTCCAGCGCCCACGGCAGATAGGGACCGAACTGTCTCACGACGTTCTAAACCCAGCTCGCGTACCACTTTAAATGGCGAACAGCCATACCCTTGGGACCTACTTCAGCCCCAGGATGTGATGAGCCGACATCGAGGTGCCAAACACCGCCGTCGATATGAACTCTTGGGCGGTATCAGCCTGTTATCCCCGGAGTACCTTTTATCCGTTGAGCGATGGCCCTTCCATTCAGAACCACCGGATCACTATGACCTGCTTTCGCACCTGCTCGCGCCGTCACGCTCGCAGTCAAGCTGGCTTATGCCATTGCACTAACCTCCTGATGTCCGACCAGGATTAGCCAACCTTCGTGCTCCTCCGTTACTCTTTGGGAGGAGACCGCCCCAGTCAAACTACCCACCAGACACTGTCCGCAACCCGGATTACGGGTCTACGTTAGAACACCAGCCATTAAAGGGTGGTATTTCAAGGTTGGCTCCACGCAGACTGGCGTCCACGCTTCAAAGCCTCCCACCTATCCTACACATCAAGGACCAGTGTTCAGTGTCAAGCTATAGTAAAGGTTCACGGGGTCTTTCCGTCTTGCCGCGGGTACACTGCATCTTCACAGCGAGTTCAATTTCACTGAGTCTCGGGTGGAGACAGCCTGGCCATCATTACGCCATTCGTGCAGGTCGGAACTTACCCGACAAGGAATTTCGCTACCTTAGGACCGTTATAGTTACGGCCGCCGTTTACCGGGGCTTCGATCAAGAGCTTCGCGTTGCCGCTAACCCCATCAATTAACCTTCCGGCACCGGGCAGGCGTCACACCGTATACGTCCACTTTCGTGTTTGCACAGTGCTGTGTTTTTAATAAACAGTTGCAGCCAGCTGGTATCTTCGACTGATTTCAGCTCCGCCCGCAGGGGCTTCACCTACACATCAGCGTGCCTTCTCCCGAAGTTACGGCACCATTTTGCCTAGTTCCTTCACCCGAGTTCTCTCAAGCGCCTTGGTATTCTCTACCTGACCACCTGTGTCGGTTTGGGGTACGATTTCGTGTTACCTGATGCTTAGAGGCTTTTCCTGGAAGCAGGGCATTTATCACTTCAGCACCGTAGTGCCTCGTCATCACACCTCAGCGTTAATAAGGTACCGGATTTACCTGGAACCTCCGCCTACATGCTTAAACCGGGACAACCGTCGCCCGGCTGACATAGCCTTCTCCGTCCCCCCTTCGCAGTAACACCAAGTACAGGAATATTAACCTGTTTCCCATCGACTACGCCTTTCGGCCTCGCCTTAGGGGTCGACTCACCCTGCCCCGATTAACGTTGGACAGGAACCCTTGGTCTTCCGGCGAGCGGGCTTTTCACCCGCTTTATCGTTACTTATGTCAGCATTCGCACTTCTGATACCTCCAGCATGCCTCACAGCACACCTTCAACGGCTTACAGAACGCTCCCCTACCCAACAACACATAGTGTCGCTGCCGCAGCTTCGGTGCATGGTTTAGCCCCGTTACATCTTCCGCGCAGGCCGACTCGACCAGTGAGCTATTACGCTTTCTTTAAATGATGGCTGCTTCTAAGCCAACATCCTGGCTGTCTGTGCCTTCCCACATCGTTTCCCACTTAACCATGACTTTGGGACCTTAGCTGGCGGTCTGGGTTGTTTCCCTCTTCACGACGGACGTTAGCACCCGCCGTGTGTCTCCCGTGATAACATTCTTCGGTATTCGTAGTTTGCATCGGGTTGGTAAGCCGGGATGGCCCCCTAGCCGAAACAGTGCTCTACCCCCGAAGATGAGTTCACGAGGCGCTACCTAAATAGCTTTCGGGGAGAACCAGCTATCTCCCGGTTTGATTGGCCTTTCACCCCCAGCCACAGGTCATCCGCTAATTTTTCAACATTAGTCGGTTCGGTCCTCCAGTTAGTGTTACCCAACCTTCAACCTGCCCATGGCTAGATCACCGGGTTTCGGGTCTATACCCTGCAACTTAACGCCCAGTTAAGACTCGGTTTCCCTTCGGCTCCCCTATACGGTTAACCTTGCTACAGAATATAAGTCGCTGACCCATTATACAAAAGGTACGCAGTCACCCCATAAAGAGGCTCCCACTGCTTGTACGTACACGGTTTCAGGTTCTTTTTCACTCCCCTCGCCGGGGTTCTTTTCGCCTTTCCCTCACGGTACTGGTTCACTATCGGTCAGTCAGGAGTATTTAGCCTTGGAGGATGGTCCCCCCATATTCAGACAGGATACCACGTGTCCCGCCCTACTCTTCGAGTTCACAGCATGTGCATTTTCGTGTACGGGACTATCACCCTGTACCGTCGGACTTTCCAGACCGTTCCACTAACACACAAGCTGATTCAGACTCCGGGCTGCTCCCCGTTCGCTCGCCGCTACTGGGGGAATCTCGGTTGATTTCTTTTCCTCGGGGTACTTAGATGTTTCAGTTCCCCCGGTTCGCCTCGTTAACCTATGTATTCAGTTAACGATAGTGCAACGGATTGCACTGGGTTTCCCCATTCGGACATCGCCGGGTCAAAGGTTCATATCACCTCGCCGGCGCTTTTCGCAGATTAGCACGTCCTTCATCGCCTCTGACTGCCAGGGCATCCACCGTGTACGCTTAGTCGCTTAACCTCACAACCCGAAGATGTTTCACTTCTGATTGCGAAAATTTGAGAGACTCGAACACACATGAGCTGTGTGTCGTTTCAATTTTCAGCTTGATCCAGATTTTTAAAGAGCAAATATCTCAAACATGACTCGCAAGTCAGTTTTGAGATATGACGGCAGGTGACTTTCACTCACGAACCAGCAAGTGGCGTCCCCTAGGGGATTCGAACCCCTGTTACCGCCGTGAAAGGGCGGTGTCCTGGGCCTCTAGACGAAGGGGACGTACAGTCTCAATCGCAAGACGCCTTGCTATTTACTTTTCATCAGACAATCTGTGTGAGCACTACAAAGGCAGGTTCTTTAAGGTAAGGAGGTGATCCAACCGCAGGTTCCCCTACGGTTACCTTGTTACGACTTCACCCCAGTCATGAATCACAAAGTGGTAAGCGCCCTCCCGAAGGTTAAGCTACCTACTTCTTTTGCAACCCACTCCCATGGTGTGACGGGCGGTGTGTACAAGGCCCGGGAACGTATTCACCGTGGCATTCTGATCCACGATTACTAGCGATTCCGACTTCATGGAGTCGAGTTGCAGACTCCAATCCGGACTACGACGCACTTTATGAGGTCCGCTTGCTCTCGCGAGGTCGCTTCTCTTTGTATGCGCCATTGTAGCACGTGTGTAGCCCTACTCGTAAGGGCCATGATGACTTGACGTCATCCCCACCTTCCTCCAGTTTATCACTGGCAGTCTCCTTTGAGTTCCCGGCCGGACCGCTGGCAACAAAGGATAAGGGTTGCGCTCGTTGCGGGACTTAACCCAACATTTCACAACACGAGCTGACGACAGCCATGCAGCACCTGTCTCAGAGTTCCCGAAGGCACCAATCCATCTCTGGAAAGTTCTCTGGATGTCAAGAGTAGGTAAGGTTCTTCGCGTTGCATCGAATTAAACCACATGCTCCACCGCTTGTGCGGGCCCCCGTCAATTCATTTGAGTTTTAACCTTGCGGCCGTACTCCCCAGGCGGTCGACTTAACGCGTTAGCTCCGGAAGCCACGCCTCAAGGGCACAACCTCCAAGTCGACATCGTTTACGGCGTGGACTACCAGGGTATCTAATCCTGTTTGCTCCCCACGCTTTCGCACCTGAGCGTCAGTCTTTGTCCAGGGGGCCGCCTTCGCCACCGGTATTCCTCCAGATCTCTACGCATTTCACCGCTACACCTGGAATTCTACCCCCCTCTACAAGACTCTAGCCTGCCAGTTTCGAATGCAGTTCCCAGGTTGAGCCCGGGGATTTCACATCCGACTTGACAGACCGCCTGCGTGCGCTTTACGCCCAGTAATTCCGATTAACGCTTGCACCCTCCGTATTACCGCGGCTGCTGGCACGGAGTTAGCCGGTGCTTCTTCTGCGGGTAACGTCAATCGACAAGGTTATTAACCTTATCGCCTTCCTCCCCGCTGAAAGTACTTTACAACCCGAAGGCCTTCTTCATACACGCGGCATGGCTGCATCAGGCTTGCGCCCATTGTGCAATATTCCCCACTGCTGCCTCCCGTAGGAGTCTGGACCGTGTCTCAGTTCCAGTGTGGCTGGTCATCCTCTCAGACCAGCTAGGGATCGTCGCCTAGGTGAGCCGTTACCCCACCTACTAGCTAATCCCATCTGGGCACATCCGATGGCAAGAGGCCCGAAGGTCCCCCTCTTTGGTCTTGCGACGTTATGCGGTATTAGCTACCGTTTCCAGTAGTTATCCCCCTCCATCAGGCAGTTTCCCAGACATTACTCACCCGTCCGCCACTCGTCAGCGAAGCAGCAAGCTGCTTCCTGTTACCGTTCGACTTGCATGTGTTAGGCCTGCCGCCAGCGTTCAATCTGAGCCATGATCAAACTCTTCAATTTAAAAGTTTGATGCTCAATGAATTAAACTTCGTAATGAATTACGTGTTCACTCGTTGAGACTTGGTATTCATTTAGTGTCCGAAGACATTAAGAATCCATGTCACTTTGAGTGCCCACACAGATTGTCTGATAAATTGTTAAAGAGCAGTTGCGACGCGCTTCAGCGCTCTGTCGCGAGGTGGCGTATATTACGCTTTCCTCTTTCAGAGTCAACCCGTTATTTCAGGATTTTTTCTCTTCAACCGACCGGGTTGTCTGTGAAGTGATTCACATCCGCCGTGTCGATGGAGGCGCATTATAGGGATCCCAGTTTTTAGCACAAGTATTTTTTAGATCTTTTTTTCCAACTGATGATTTTCCGTTCTTTTCGCTGAAAACCCACCCGATCCGCTTAAAAATTGACGCATTTTGCCTTGCCTCGATCCAGGAATACGATCAAAGTCTTCTTTAATAGCGCTCATCTGTATCGAGGTAGATATGTTTGCAGTATTACGTCCTTATAAAGATCTGTTCCCCCAAAAAGGCGATCGCGTGATGATCGATACCAGCAGCGTGGTCATTGGTGATGTTCGCATGGCCGAGGATGTCAGCATCTGGCCACTCGTCGCGATCCGGGGCGATGTTAACTACGTTGCAATCGGTGCACGCACCAATATTCAGGACGGCAGCGTGCTGCATGTGACTCATAAGTCATCTTATAACCCTGAGGGCAATCCGCTCATCATTGGGGAAGATGTCACCGTCGGTCATAAAGTGATGCTCCACGGCTGCACAATCGGTAACAGGGTTCTCGTTGGGATGGGATCGATTTTGCTGGATGGCGTCATAGTAGAAGATGACGTAATGATTGGCGCAGGAAGCCTTGTTCCGCAAAACAAACGTCTGGAAAGTGGCTATCTCTATTTAGGCAGTCCGGTTAAACAGATCCGCCCCCTAAAAGAGGCGGAGATCGAAGGATTGAAATACTCAGCGAACAATTACGTTAAATGGAAGAATGACTATCTGGATCAGGATAACCAGACCCAACCCTGATCGTCTTCCTGCTGATCGCGGATCAAATCGCTGGCTTCCTCTTCCAGATCCCAGCGATTTTCGCAAAAGACCGCTAACGGATCTGAACCACCAAAGCGCTGATGCAACGTCTCCCCTTTAATCGCACAGGTGAGCTGCATTCCATGCACCAGCACCGGGAAACAAACCGCTTGCTTATTTTCATCCCAGATTTCTCTGTCGGGAAAATGAATCGCCTGATTCATGCCATCAGTTCCTGTTTCAGCTTTTCGATCACCGGTTCTACAGCAGGTAACACGCCATGCCAGAGTAGCACCGCATGAGCCGCCTGCCCCACCAGCATGCCCAGACCATCAGCTACGTGTTTTGCCCCCTGTTGTTCACACCAGGTCAGAAATGGCGTTTTCCCTTTTTGATAAAACATGTCATAGGCGTAGATGTGGGAATGAACCAGGGATGCAGGAATCGCCGGGATCTCTCCATTAATACCGCTTGAGGTGGCATTAATCACAAGATCAAATTCGTGACCCGCGAGATCGTCAAGTGCTACCGCAGTTACGCTGCCTGTGTGTGCGAACAACGCCGCCAGCTCTTCTGCTCTGGAGAAGGTACGGTTGGTGATTGTCACCGCACAATCCAGCGAAAGAAGAGGAAGCAATACGCCGCGCGACGCGCCACCCGCGCCGATCAGCAGGATCCGAAAGCCTGGTTTAATAAACGACAATCGCTCCAGATCGCTGAGTAAACCTATGCCATCGGTGTTATCGCCAAGAAGGCGACCATCTTCAAGCCGCTTAAGGGTATTGACGGCGCCAGCGAGCGACGCACGCTCGGTCAGCTCATCCGCGCGCCCGAAAGCCTCTTCTTTAAAAGGCACCGTGACGTTCGCACCTTTACCACCCGCATCAAAAAAGCTATTCAGCGTCGGTATAAATGCATCAACAGGCGCAAGAACCCGACCATACGGGTGATCTATCTGCAATTGCTCTGCAAACAGTTGATGGATCAGAGGCGACTTGCTGTGCGCGATCGGGTTACCAAAAACAGCATAGGTTTCCATAACATTATCCCTGGCGAAAACGTTCGCCGGTCAAGGCATCGCGAATTTCTGACGGGTTAAGACGACCCCCGGTTTCACCCACAGCTACAGGGAAATCATTCCCGAACTGCGCCAGAACTTCTTCTGTTGTCCGACAAGGGGGAAGCCCGGTCAGGTTGGCGCTGGTTGAAACCAGGGGTTTACCAAATGCCTGGCATAACTCCACCACCAAGGGATGGTCGGTAACGCGTACCGCGAGTGAATCGAAACGCCCGGTTAACCAGCGCGGCGTTGTCGGTTGTGCAGGAAAGACAAACGTCACGGGACCTGGCCACGCAGAGAAAATGGTTTCCCGCTGTGCAGGTGTCAGCATGGAATCGTCAATATAAGGCTTAAGCTGCTCGTAGTTCGCAGCGATCAAAATCAATCCTTTTTCGACAGGCCGCTGTTTTAGCGCCAGCAGACGGTTAACGGCGACTTCGCTGTCAGGATCGCACCCGACCCCGAAAACGGCTTCTGTTGGATAGGCGATGACTTCTTCTTTTTTCAGGATGTCCACCGCCTGCGCGATGGAGCCTGATGGCAGGTTATTATTCACTGATTTGATCCGCCGAAACCGGCTTTCCACATTGTTTACTGGCGCAAAAGCGTTTCAAGCCTTGCGCGGTTTTCTTTTCTATAAGTAACGGATAATCGCAATGAGGGCAGACGCCCGCTACTGGTTTGAAATTGATAACGAACTGGCATTCAGGATAGCGATCGCACGAATGGAAGGTCTTGCCATAACGAGAGCGGCGCTGCACCAATTGACCACGCTGGCACTGAGGGCACGCAATTGCCGTTTCATCTGGTTTATCAATTTGTTCCGTATGTTCACATTCCGGATAGCGGCTGCATCCAATAAACATCCCGAACCGCCCCTGCCGCAGCGCCAGTTCGCCGCCACAGAGTGGACAAAGCTGTCCCTCCAGAATTTTGACGATATGTCCGTCCGCCTGGCTTTTCAGGGGACGGACATAATCACATTCCGGATAGTGTGAACAACCGAGAAACGGACCGTGTTTCCCGGACCGAATAACAAGTTCAGCCCCACACTGTGGGCAGGGCTCGTTTTTATGCACCGTGAAGAGTGCTGATTTGGCCATAACAACTCTTGTTGCTGCACATAGAATTAATGCAGCATACCTTCATTCACTTCAAAGAGTAATTCTTCCATTTGCTGATAGGCATTTTCACAGCCTGGGATGTTGAACAGAACCATCAGGATCACCCATTTGAGATCTTCCAGTTCAAATTCAGCAGTATCCAGCGCCATGACGCGCTCTATCACCATCTCTCTCGTTTCGAGGTTTAGCACCTGAATCTGCTCAAGGAATAAAATGAATCCCCGGCAGCTGGCATCCATCCTTTCACACTCTTCAGCTGTATAGATGCGCACAGACAATGGGTCAGAAGCAAGCTGCATCGGTTCGGCGAGGCCGTCCTGATAATCAGCCAACTTATCCAGCCACATCAACGCATTATAAATATCTTCCCGCTCAAAACCTGCGTCGGTCAGATCCCGTGTTAATTTGTCCTGATCCACCTGCATTTCTGCTTCGTTGTGGATGTAAGTCTCAAACAAATACATCAGTACGTCGAACATGGCATGCCCTCCTTAATCGGACATAGCCGCCGGGTACAGCTGCGATCCACCCTGCTAACTCCAGTTCGAGTAGCTGTGCTACCGTTACTGGCACAGGTTGGCCGGCACGTTCAGCGACAACGTCAACAGGTGTTACCTCATCTCCTACGTTAGCCAGGAGCTTGGGAAATGGCAATGCTACTGCCTCCTGATCCGATGAAATATGTCGCTTTTGGAGATCATCCTGCAACCAATGCAAACCATATTGCAAATTTTCCAGGATATCCTCTTTACAGGTCACCAGCGTCGCCCCCTGTTTTATCAGCCAGTGAGGGCCTTCGCAGCCAGGGTTCCCCAACGGGCCGGGTAGCGCAAAAACTTCACGCCCCTGCTCCAGTGCGCACCTTGCGGTAACCAGCGATCCACTCCGAATCGCAGCTTCGACCACCAGCACGCCCTGGCTTAACCCACTGATGATCCGGTTACGCCGTGGAAAGTTACCCGGTCTGGGCGATGTCGAAAGTGAAAACTCAGATACTATCGCCCCCTCTGAAGCGATAAGTTGCTCAGCCAGAATGTGATGACGACGCGGATAGAGACTAAAAAGACCATTGCCAAGCACGGCGACACTTCGCCCTTTTGCTGACAACGCCGCATGATGTGCCACACCATCGATGCCGCAAGCCAGGCCACTGGTGATCGTAAAGCCACATTGGGATAGCTGTTCACTCAGCATTTTCCCCCACCGCTCGCCATACCACGAGGGCGCACGGCTGCCCACAACCGCAAGCTGCATGCTATTAAGCACGTCAACGCGGCCTCGCACAAATAGCGCCCCGGGAAAATCAGGTATAGAACGTAACAATGGCGGAAAGCGAGGATCATCCGCTGTGAGAAGGTGGTTGTCGGTGTGTTCCAGCCATTCCAGACTACGTTCAAGCTCACTCTCACTGAACGAAAAAAACTTTACGGCATGTTTGGGCGAAAGCCCTGATGCGTTGACAGCTTCAGCATCGACGGTTGCCTGGCGAAGCAGTCTCTGCGCAATCTCCAGCATCGCGTCACCGTATAACGACCCGATGTTTATAAGCCGTAACCATATCTCTGTGGACGTCATCTTTTTCCCTGCCATAAGCAGCCTCAGCAATCTTTGCGATTGGTCACTGATGCTGTCAATCGACCGGGGATTTGTCTAGAATAGAAGTAATATTCTTATCAACTCCTGAACACGACTCTGGAAATTTATGGCAGTTTTGCAAGTGTTACATATTCCTGACGAGCGCCTTCGCATCGTCGCGGAACCGGTTAAAGAAGTGAATGCAGAAATTCAGCGTATCGTCGATGATATGTTCGATACCATGTACGCTGAAGAAGGCATTGGCCTTGCCGCGACCCAGGTAGACATTCACAAACGTATTATTGTGATCGACGTTTCTGAAAATCGTGATGAGCGCCTGGTGCTGATCAACCCTGAGATGCTGGAAAAAAGCGGCGAAACAGGTATTGAGGAAGGCTGTCTGTCTATCCCTGAACAGCGCGCTTTGGTGCCACGTGCCGAAAAAGTTAAAATCCGCGCACTGGATCGTGACGGCAATCCGTTTGAGCTGGAAGCCGACGATCTGCTGGCGATTTGCATTCAGCATGAGATGGATCACCTGGTCGGTAAGCTGTTTATCGATTACCTCTCACCGCTGAAGCAACAGCGTATTCGTCAGAAAGTTGAGAAACTGGATCGTTTACGTTCTCGCGCTTAACGCCCCCCGGATACAAGGAATAACGTGTCTACATCACTACGTATAATCTTCGCGGGTACCCCTGATTTTGCGGCGCGTCATCTCGACGCGCTGCTATCGTCTGGTCATCAGATTGTTGGCGTATTTACTCAGCCTGATCGTCCGGCTGGCCGCGGTAAAAAATTGATGCCTGGCCCGGTTAAAGTGCTGGCAGAAACGCATGGTTTGCCGGTTTTCCAGCCTGCATCATTACGACCTCAGGAAAACCAGCAGTTAGTGGCAGACCTGAACGCTGACGTGATGGTAGTTGTGGCTTACGGCCTCATTCTGCCGAAAGCGGTACTCGATATGCCCCGCCTGGGCTGTGTTAACGTTCATGGTTCCTTGCTCCCACGCTGGCGTGGTGCAGCCCCTATTCAGCGCGCTCTGTGGGCAGGCGATGCTGAAACTGGCGTGACAATCATGAAGATGGACGTAGGTTTAGACACGGGCGACATGCTGTATAAACTGGCGTGTCCCATTACCGCAGAAGATACCAGCGCCACGCTGTATGACAAGCTGGCGGATCTCGGTCCGCAGGGGCTGATTGAGACGTTGCAACAGCTTGCTGACAATACAGCGACACCTGAAGTGCAGGATGAAGCACAGGTGACCTATGCTGAAAAACTGAGTAAAGAAGAAGCCCGGATCGACTGGTCCCTGTCAGCAGCTCAACTCGAACGCTGTATCCGCGCCTTTAATCCATGGCCGATGAGCTGGTTGATGATTGATGAGCAGCCAGTGAAAGTCTGGAAAGCTTCAGTTATTAACGGCAATACTTCGGCAGAGCCCGGTACGATTATCGACGCCAGCAAAAACGGTATCCAGGTTGCGACCGGAGAAGGGATCCTGAATCTTGAATCGCTGCAACCGGCCGGTAAAAAGGCAATGAGCGCGCAGGATCTATTAAATTCCCGTCGTGAATGGTTCATCCCTGGCAATCGCCTTGCCTGAACAAATTTACTCTTAAGGCCCGGTGTTTCCGGGCATTTTTATTTTTACGGTTATGAAAAGACAAAATCTACGCACTATGGCGGCTCAGGCCGTTGAGCAGGTTATCGAGCAGGGCCAGTCACTGAGTAATGTCCTGCCTCCACTGCAACAAAAGGTTTCCGATAAAGACAAAGCACTGCTTCAGGAGCTGTGCTTTGGCGTGCTGCGCACCCTCTCTCAGCTTGAATGGTTAATTAATAAGCTGATGTCACGCCCGATGAGCGGCAAGCAGCGTACCGTGCATTATTTGATCATGGTCGGTTTCTACCAGCTTCTTCATACCCGCATTCCACCTCATGCTGCGCTGGCTGAGACAGTGGAGGGTGCCGTTTCGATTAAACGTCCCCAGCTGAAAGGATTGATTAACGGCGTGCTGCGTCAGTTCCAGCGTCAGCAGGACGAACTGCTGGCAGAATTTGCGCAAAGCGAATCGCGCTTCCTGCACCCTGAATGGCTGCTGAATCGCCTTAAAAAAGCCTACCCACAGCAATGGCAAGACATTGTGGATGCCAATAACCAACGTCCGCCGATGTGGTTACGCGTCAATCGTAACCATCATACCCGCGACGCATGGCTGGCCCTGCTGGAAGAGGCCGGAATGAGCGGCTTCACACACGCTGCTTATCCTGATGCGGTTCGTTTAGCCTCCCCTGCACCGGTACATGCATTACCCGGTTTTGAAGAGGGCTGGGTAACGGTACAGGACGCATCCGCTCAGGGCTGCATGACCTGGCTTGAACCGAAAGACGGGGAGCAGATCCTTGATCTCTGTGCAGCGCCAGGGGGGAAAACAACGCATATTCTGGAAGTGGCGCCGCAGGCCAGCGTGATGGCCGTGGATGTTGATGAGCAGCGTCTTTCACGCGTCTATGACAACCTCAAGCGTCTGGGTATGAAAGCACAGGTTAAGCAAGGCGATGGACGTAAACCCGCAGACTGGTGTGGTGATACCAGGTTCAATCGTATTTTGCTGGACGCCCCTTGCTCAGCAACTGGCGTGATTCGTCGTCATCCCGATATCAAATGGCTGCGTCGCGATCGTGATATCAAGGAGCTTGCCCAGTTGCAATCCGAAATTCTGGATGCCATCTGGCCGCATCTCAAACCCGGCGGAACCCTGGTGTATGCAACCTGCTCTGTTCTTCCGGAAGAGAACAGTCAGCAAATTGCGGCTTTCCTGAAACGCACCCCGGACGCTACGCTGCATGATACGGGAACACCTGAGCACCCGGGTCTGCAAAACCTGCCGGGCGCAGAAGAGGGTGATGGTTTCTTTTACGCTAAGCTAATCAAAGAGTGATGTTGAGAACAGGTCACGAAAGATGAAAATTATCATTCTGGGCGCAGGGCAAGTTGGCGGAACGCTGGCGGAAAATCTCGTGGGCGAAAACAACGATATCACCATTGTGGATACCAATGGCGATCGCCTGCGCGTTTTGCAGGACAAGTTTGATCTTCGTGTTGTACAGGGGCACGGCTCTCACCCACGAGTGCTTCGGGAGGCGGGCGCAGACGATGCCGACATGCTGGTTGCAGTAACCAGTTCAGATGAAACCAACATGGTTGCATGTCAGGTGGCCTACTCGCTTTTCAACACACCGAACCGCATCGCCCGCATTCGCTCCCCGGACTATGTCCGGGATGCGGAAAAGCTGTTTAATTCCGAAGCAGTACCTATCGACCATCTTATTGCCCCTGAACAGCTGGTTATCGACAGTATTTATCGTCTGATTGAGTACCCGGGCGCGTTGCAGGTTGTGAACTTTGCGGAAGGAAAAGTAAGCCTGGCGGTCGTGAAGGCGTACTACGGCGGCCCGCTGATTGGTAATGCCCTGTCGACAATGCGCGAGCATATGCCACATATCGATACGCGTGTTGCGGCGATTTTCCGTCACGACAGACCTATTCGTCCGCAAGGGTCCACCATTGTCGAAGCCGGGGATGAAGTCTTCTTTATTGCGGCTTCTCAGCATATCCGTGCGGTGATGAGTGAACTTCAGCGTCTCGAAAAACCGTATAAACGTATTATGCTGGTTGGCGGCGGTAATATTGGCGCAGGTCTGGCGAGACGGCTGGAAAAAGACTACAGCGTGAAGCTGATCGAACGAGATCAACAGCGCGCGTCGGAGCTGGCTGAAAAGCTTCAGAATACTATCGTGTTTTATGGCGATGCTTCGGATCAGGAATTGCTGGCCGAAGAGCATATCGATCAGGTTGATCTTTTTATTGCCGTCACCAACGACGACGAAGCGAATATTATGTCCGCCATGCTCGCTAAACGTATGGGGGCGAAAAAAGTAATGGTGCTTATCCAGCGTAAGGCTTATGTCGACCTGGTACAGGGTAGCGTAATTGATATTGCTATTTCACCTCAGCAAGCCACCATTTCTGCCCTGCTAAGCCATGTACGTAAAGCGGATATTGTCGGCGTGTCGTCTCTTCGTCGTGGTGTTGCTGAAGCCATTGAAGCCGTCGCTCATGGGGATGAAACGACGTCGCGCGTTGTTGGTCGCGCGATCGACGAAATTAAACTTCCACCAGGCACCATTATCGGCGCTGTAGTACGAGGTAACGATGTCATGATCGCCAATGATAATTTACGTATTGAGCAGGGTGACCACGTTATTATGTTCCTGACCGATAAAAAATTTATTACCGACGTCGAGCGTTTATTCCAGCCAAGCCCGTTCTTCCTGTAATGATTTGGGTGCTCAGACGAGAGCACCCAAATATTAACCTTCTAATTTTCATGCCTTTTATTTTTCATAACGATTATTTATCCCCAATGGCAATTAGCTAATCATTTGTTAAACTTATAGGCGTCAGCTGGCACAAGGAGAACATAATGAGTTTTATTAAAGAGTTTCGCGAATTTGCGATGCGCGGGAATGTGGTGGATTTGGCTGTGGGTGTCATTATTGGTGCGGCGTTCGGTAAGATCGTTTCATCATTAGTCGCCGACATTATTATGCCGCCGTTAGGACTGTTGATTGGAGGCATTGATTTCAAACAGTTCGCCTTCACCCTTCGGGAGGCTCAGGGCGATATCCCTGCGGTTGTAATGCACTATGGCGTATTCATTCAGAACGTATTTGATTTCGTGATCGTGGCATTTGCCATTTTCATGGCGATCAAACTTATCAACAGACTTAACCGTAAAAAAGAAGAACCGGCTGCTGCCCCGCCAGCACCAACTAAAGAAGAAGTCTTACTGACTGAAATTCGCGATCTGTTAAAAGAGCAGAACAACCGCGTTTAATCAGGCGACAGAAACAGAAAGGCCAGTGGTAAAAAAGCGATTAGCTTGCTTGCCACTGGCCTCCCAGTTACCCCGTTGTGCATGTTTACCTTTACGTAAATAACTCCCTTTTCCTTTCTTGTTCTTCTCAACACGCTGTCTGAAAAGCGGGTCGTGAAGCAATGCCTCAATGGCGTTATCCTTAATTTGTCCCTTAGTATGCTGATAGCGGCTCATCATTTCTCCTGAGCATAGTTAATGTCGGCGGGAGTCTAGTCCCTGGCTGATAAAAAATCAACAACCCTGAGTTTCACTACTGGCGCCCTGTTCAAGAGCTTCCAGTATTGAGCAATAAACACTGCTATGAGCGGTACCGCAGCACGCGTCATTTAACCTTTGCAGAGATCGCTGCATAGCTTGCAGCTCCTGAATGCGTCCTTCAACTTCATCCAGCCGGGCCTGAACGATGCTTTTAGATTCCTGACACGTATGATGTTCAGGATCGATACGGATCGACAGCAGTTCACGGATCGACTCCAGCGTGAAGCCGAGTTGCCGTGCATAGCGGATAAAACGAAGGCGTTGCAGGTCGTTATCCGTATAAAGGCGAAATCCACCTTCCGTTCTGACCTCATGATCGATCATCTGCTGCTTTTCGTAGTAGCGGATAGTATCCGGCGTTACGTTAGCAAGCTTCGCAAGTTCACCTATGCGGTACATGGCTACTCCTCGTTTATTTTTTGCATTAACCTTTCACTGTACTCACCATGCAAAAAGTCAATATTCATTCCCGTCTGGCGCAGTTTTAGCTCGATGAGCGCCAACCGACGACTGATTTCGGAGTACCGCGGATCATTCTTATGAATGCCTTTAAGCAGATCGGCAAGCTCGACGGCTTCATTGCGTTGCTGAAGTTCAGGCGGTAAACAACCTGCGTTTTTCAGTAAGCGATAACCGGCCCGTAATTCAGGGGGAATATGTGAATCATCGTCCAGAATCAGCGGCTCACCGCTACCGGGAAGATTTTCGAACTCGCCTTTGTTTTGGGCATCGCAAATATGGCGTTCAGCCCACTGATCGAGCAACCACATAATGAACTCCAGGGGGTGAGCAGAAAAGATACAGACATTGTAGATAAGTGGAGATTCTGCGGATATAAAAAAACCCGCCGAGGCGGGTTTTTTTACGTTACTACAGATTACTCTGCAGCAGCTTCTGCTTTCTCTGAACGATCAACCAGCTCGATGTAAGCCATCGGCGCGTTGTCGCCTGCACGGAAGCCACACTTCAGAATGCGAGTGTAACCACCGGCACGGCTCGCGAAACGCGGGCCCAGTTCGTTAAACAGTTTTGCCACGATCTCGTTATCACGAGTACGGGCGAATGCCAGACGACGATTAGCAACGCTGTCAGTCTTGGCAAGAGTAATCAGCGGCTCAACTACGCGACGCAGCTCTTTCGCTTTAGGCAGGGTCGTCTTGATGATTTCATGACGAACCAGTGAACCTGCCATGTTGCGGAACATAGCCTGGCGATGGCTGCTGTTGCGGTTCAGTTGACGACCACTCTTACGATGGCGCATGACCTTATCCTTCTCAGTAAAACCTTAACCTGTGATCCGGTTACTCGTCAGCAATGCTTGCCGGTGGCCAGTTTTCCAGGCGCATGCCCAGAGACAGACCACGTGAAGCCAGCACGTCTTTAATCTCGGTAAGAGATTTTTTACCCAGGTTCGGCGTTTTCAGCAACTCAACCTCGGTACGCTGTACCAGATCACCGATATAGTGGATAGCTTCTGCCTTGAGGCAGTTAGCAGAGCGGACAGTCAATTCCAGATCGTCAACAGGGCGCAGCAGGATCGGATCGAATTCTGGTTTCTCTTCTTTCACTTCCGGCTGACGTACATCACGTAAGTCAACGAAAGCTTCCAGTTGTTCTGCCAGGATGGTTGCCGCACGACGAATCGCCTCTTCAGGATCGATTGTGCCATTGGTTTCCATTTCGATGACCAGCTTGTCCAGGTCGGTACGCTGTTCTACACGCGCTGCTTCAACATTGTAGGCAATACGCTCTACAGGGCTGTAACATGCGTCGACCAGCAGACGGCCGATTGGGCGCTCATCTTCTTCCGAATGAATTCGGGCAGAAGCCGGCACATAACCACGACCGCGCTGAACTTTGATACGCATGCTAATAGCTGCGTTCTCATCGGTCAGGTGGCAGATCACGTGCTGCGGCTTGACGATTTCAACATCACCGTCGTGGGTGATGTCGGCTGCAGTCACAGGGCCAATGCCAGATTTATTCAGAGTAAGAATAACTTCATCTTTACCCTGAACTCTCACCGCCAGCCCTTTCAGGTTGAGCAGGATTTCAAGGATATCTTCCTGAACGCCTTCTTTGGTGCTGTACTCATGAAGTACACCATCAATCTCAACCTCGGTCACCGCGCAACCCGGCATCGATGAGAGCAGAATACGGCGCAGTGCGTTACCCAGAGTATGGCCAAAGCCACGCTCTAAAGGCTCAAGGGTCACCTTGGCGTGCGTCGAACTCACTTGCTCGATATCTACCAGGCGCGGTTTTAGAAACTCTGTCACAGAACCCTGCATTGTGTCCTCTCTTTGGTACTAAGCTTTACTTGGAGTAAAGCTCGACGATCAGGTGTTCGTTAATGTCCGCAGACAGATCAGAACGTTCTGGCTGACGCTTGAACGTACCTTCCATCTTGCCAGCATCAACTTCCAGCCAGGTTGGCTTTTCACGCTGCTCAGCCAGCTCCAGAGCGGCTTTCACGCGAGATTGCTTTTTCGCTTTCTCACGAATGCTAACAACGTCATTCGCTTTAACCTGATAAGAAGCGATGTTAACAACACGACCGTTTACCATGATTGCTTTATGGCTAACCAGCTGGCGTGATTCAGCACGAGTCGCGCCGAAGCCCATACGGTATACAACGTTGTCCAGACGACCTTCCAGCAGAGCCAGCAGGTTTTCACCTGTGTTGCCTTTCAGACGTGCTGCTTCTTTATAGTAGTTACGGAACTGACGCTCCAGCACACCGTAGATACGGCGAACTTTTTGCTTTTCACGCAACTGCACACCATAGTCAGACAGACGCGGTTTACGCGCACCGTGCTGGCCAGGAGCTTGTTCAATTTTACACTTGGTATCGATCGCGCGAACGCCAGACTTAAGGAATAAGTCGGTGCCCTCACGACGGCTCAGCTTGAGCTTAGGACCCAAATATCTTGCCATTTTCTATCTCCAACTAACCTAAAAAACGAGCGTTATACGCGACGTTTTTTCGGCGGACGACAACCGTTATGAGGGATCGGAGTCACATCAGTAATATTCGTGATGCGGAAACCAGCGGCGTTCAGAGCGCGAACAGTAGATTCACGACCCGGACCCGGACCTTTAACCATAACTTCCAGATTCTTGATGCCGTATTCTTTTACGGCTTCAGCGCAACGCTCTGCTGCAACCTGAGCTGCGAACGGAGTGGATTTGCGAGAACCACGGAAACCGGAACCACCGGCTGTTGCCCAACCCAATGCGTTACCCTGACGATCAGTAATAGTAACGATGGTGTTGTTGAAAGAAGCATGGATATGAGCCACGCCGTCAGAGACTTGTTTTCTTACACGTTTACGTGCACGAACTGGTGCCTTTGCCATTATTCAATCACCCCGATTATTTCTTGATCGGTTTGCGCGGACCCTTACGGGTACGTGCGTTGGTCTTAGTACGCTGACCGCGCACTGGCAGACCACGACGATGACGCAAACCGCGATAGCAACCAAGATCCATCAGGCGCTTGATGCTCATGCTGATTTCACGGCGCAGATCACCTTCAACGACAAATTTGGCAACTTCGTCACGCAGCGTGTCGATTTGTTCTTCAGACAGCTCACTGATCTTAACATCTTCAGCGATACCCGCTGCAGCCAGAATGGCTTTAGAACGGGTCTTGCCGACGCCATAGATCGAAGTTAATGCGATCACAGCATGTTTCTGATCAGGAATGTTAATGCCTGCTATACGGGCCACTATGCACTCCTACTATTTAATATGTACGCACCATGCTGAAAAGCCCGTTTTCAGGATACTCAAATGGAAACGTACAGACATACAAAAGATTGGCTGGCTAATCTAGCCAGCTCAACCCAACTTTGCAAGAAAAATATGCGAAATAATCAGCCTTGGCGCTGTTTATGCTTCGGCTCGGCACTGCAAATCACACGGATGACACCATCACGCTTAACGATTTTGCAGTTACGGCATAATTTCTTGACGGAAGCACGAACTTTCATTTTTACTCTCCGTAACTTCTCAGGCGACCAGTTAGCGGCCGTAGCCTTTCAGGTTCGCCTTCTTCAATGCAGACTCATACTGACTGGACATCATCAGAGTTTGCACTTGAGCCATAAAGTCCATAATCACGACAACAACGATAAGCAGTGAGGTCCCACCGAAGTAGAACGGTACTTTCATTGCATCACGCATGAACTCCGGGATCAGGCAGATAAAAGTAATATAAAGCGCACCAACCAAAGTCAGGCGAGTCATTACTTTATCGATATACTTCGCCGTTTGCTCTCCCGGACGAATTCCTGGTACAAATGCACCGGACTTCTTCAGGTTATCTGCTGTTTCACGCGGGTTGAAGACCAACGCCGTGTAGAAGAAACAGAAGAAGATGATCGCAGACGCATAGAGTAACACATAAAGTGGTTGCCCAGGCTGCAAATACAGCGAAATTGTTGTCAGCCAGTTCCAACCAGTACCGCCCCCGAACCATGACGCGATGGTTGCCGGGAACAGAATAATACTGGAAGCGAAGATAGCCGGGATAACCCCCGCCATATTCACTTTCAGCGGTAAATGTGTGCTCTGTGCAGCATAGACACGACGACCCTGCTGACGTTTAGCGTAGTTCACCACAATGCGGCGCTGACCACGTTCAACGAAGACAACAAAGAACGTCACTGCAAATACTAATACTGCAACCAACAGCAACAGGAGGAAGTGCAGGTCGCCTTGACGCGCTTGCTCGATAGTATGGGCGATGGCTGGCGGGAGACCCGCAACGATACCGGCGAAGATAATGATTGAGATACCGTTACCGATACCTCGTTCAGTAATCTGTTCGCCGAGCCACATCAGGAACATGGTCCCTGTGACCAGACTTACAACAGCGGTGAAATAGAATGCAAAGCCTGGGTTTAATACCAGGCCCTGCATACCAGGCATATTCGGAAGACCGGTAGCAATACCGATCGACTGGAATATTGCCAGCACCAGAGTGCCGTAACGGGTGTACTGGCTAATCTTACGACGTCCAGACTCCCCTTCTTTTTTCAACTCTGCCAGGGCCGGATGAACGACCGTCAGCAGCTGGATAATAATCGATGCCGAAATGTACGGCATAATACCCAGCGCGAAAATAGAAGCACGGCTGAGAGCACCACCAGAGAACATGTTGAACATTTCAATGATGGTGCCTCGCTGTTGCTCAAGCAGTTTGGCAAGTACAGCGGCATCAATACCAGGGATCGGAATAAAAGAGCCAATACGGAACACAATCAGCGCGCCGATTACAAACAGCAGTCTGCGTTTCAGCTCGCCAAATCCACCTTTGGCACTTTGAAAATCTAATCCCGGTTGCTTAGCCATCTGCTACTTATTCCTCAATTTTACCGCCAGCAGCTTCGATAGCAGCACGAGCACCTTTAGTAACACGCAGGCCACGAACAGTTACCGGAGTAGAAACTTCACCAGCCAGGATCACTTTCGCGAACTCGATCTGGATACCGATAATGTTAGCCGCTTTCAGCGTGTTCAGGTCTACAACGCCGCCTTCAACTTTCGCCAGGTCAGACAGACGGATTTCCGCTGTGATCGCTGCTTTGCGAGAGGTGAAGCCGAACTTCGGCAGACGACGGTACAGTGGCATCTGGCCACCCTCGAAACCGCGACGTACGCCACCGCCAGAACGAGAGTTCTGACCTTTGTGACCACGACCACCGGTTTTGCCGAGGCCAGAACCGATACCACGACCCAGGCGTTTACCCGCCTTTTTAGAGCCTTCGGCCGGAGACAGAGTATTTAAACGCATCTCTTACTCCTCAACTTTAACCATGAAGTAAACCGCGTTGACCATACCACGAACAGCAGGAGTATCCTCGCGCTCAACGGTATGACCAATACGACGCAGACCCAGGCCAAGCAGCGTTGCCTTGTGTTTCGGCAGACGACCGATTGCACTGCGGGTTTGAGTGATTTTAATAGTCTTTGCCATGGTCAATTACCCCAGAATTTCTTCAACGGATTTACCACGCTTGGCAGCGACCATTTCTGGAGAATTCATATTTTCCAGGCCATCAATAGTTGCACGAACCACGTTGATCGGGTTGGTGGAACCATATGCTTTAGCCAGAACGTTATGAACTCCAGCAACTTCCAGAACGGCGCGCATTGCACCACCGGCGATGATACCGGTACCTTCGGAAGCTGGCTGCATGAATACACGAGAACCCGTGTGAACACCTTTAACTGGGTGTTGCAGGGTACCGTTGTTCAGCGCGACGTTAATCATATTGCGACGGGCTTTTTCCATCGCTTTCTGGATCGCTGCTGGAACTTCACGCGCTTTACCGTAACCAAAACCAACGCGACCGTTACCATCACCCACTACAGTCAGAGCTGTGAAGGAGAAAATACGACCACCTTTAACGGTTTTAGATACGCGGTTTACCGCGATCAGCTTTTCCTGCAGTTCGCCAGCCTGTTTTTCGATGTGAGCCATCTTACACCTCTACCTTAGAACTGAAGGCCAGCTTCACGGGCAGCATCTGCCAGTGCCTGGACACGACCATGATATTGGAACCCGGAACGGTCAAAGGAAACATTGCTGATGCCTTTTTCCAGAGCGCGTTCAGCGACAGCTTTACCTACAGCTGCTGCGGCGTCTTTGTTACCGGTATACTTCAATTGTTCTGAGATAGCTTTTTCTACAGTAGAAGCAGCTACCAGAACTTCAGAACCGTTCGGTGCAATTACCTGTGCGTAAATATGACGCGGGGTACGATGTACCACCAGGCGAGTTGCACCCAGCTCTTTGAGCTTGCGGCGTGCGCGGGTCGCACGACGGATACGAGCAGATTTCTTATCCATAGTGTTACCTTACTTCTTCTTAGCCTCTTTGGTACGCACGACTTCGTCGGCGTAACGAACACCCTTGCCTTTATAAGGCTCAGGACGACGGTAGGCGCGCAGATCTGCTGCAACCTGACCGATCAGCTGTTTATCAGCGCCTTTCAGCACGATTTCAGTCTGAGTCGGGCATTCTGCAGTGATACCGGCCGGCAGCGGATGCTCAACAGGGTGTGAGAAGCCCAGAGACAGGCCTACTGCATTCCCTTTGATAGCTGCACGATAACCTACACCAACCAGCTGAAGCTTTTTAGTGAAGCCTTCGGTAACACCAACAACCATTGAGTTCAGCAGGGCACGCGCGGTACCAGCCTGAGCCCATCCATCCACGAAACCATCACGTGGACCGAAGGTCAGAGCGTTATCTGCATGTTTAACTTCAACAGCATTGTTGAGGGTACGAGTCAGCTCGCCGTTTTTACCTTTGATCGTAATAACCTGACCGTCGATTTTTACATCAACGCCGGCAGGAATAACGACCGGTGCTTTAGCAACACGAGACATTCTTTCCTCCGATTAGGCTACGTAGCAGATAATTTCGCCACCAAGACCAGCCTGGCGCGCTGCACGATCAGTCATAACACCTTTAGAGGTAGAAACAACTGCGATACCAAGACCAGCCATTACTTTTGGCAGCTCATCTTTTTTCTTATAGATGCGCAGGCCTGGGCGGCTGACACGCTGAATGCTTTCTACAACAGCTTTACCCTGGAAATACTTGAGAGTAAGTTCCAGTTCCGGCTTGGTGTCGCCTTCAACTTTAAAATCTTCGATAAAACCTTCTTCCTTCAGCACGTTGGCAATTGCCACTTTCAGCTTGGCGGAAGGCATGGTGACCGCAACTTTGTTCGCGGCCTGACCGTTACGGATACGGGTCAGCATATCCGCGATCGGATCTTGCATGCTCATCTGTCTTTACTCCCGTGATTCAATTGGTAATTACCAGCTAGCCTTTTTCAAGCCTGGCACTTCACCGCGCATGGCGGCTTCACGCAGTTTGATACGGCTCAACCCAAACTTGCCCACATAACCATGTGGACGACCTGTTTGACGACAGCGGTTACGCTGACGAGACGGGCTGGAATCACGCGGCAGAGACTGCAGCTTGAGAACCGCATTCCAACGATCTTCGTCGGAAGCGTTCACATCAGAAATGATCGCTTTCAGTTCAGCGCGTTTAGCGAAGAATTTATCAGCTAAAGCTACGCGCTTTACTTCGCGTGCTTTCATTGATTGCTTAGCCATTCAGTAACCCTACCTTACTTGCGGAACGGGAAGTCAAAGGCAGCCAGCAGAGCACGGCCTTCTTCATCAGATTTCGCAGTAGTGGTAATGGTAATATCCAAACCACGCACGCGGTCGACTTTATCGTAGTCGATTTCTGGGAAGATGATCTGCTCACGGACACCCATGCTGTAGTTACCACGACCGTCGAAAGACTTAGCGGACAAGCCACGGAAGTCACGGATACGTGGAACAGCAATAGTGATCAGGCGCTCAAGGAACTCCCACATGCGTTCGCCACGCAGAGTTACTTTACAGCCGATCGGATAGCCCTGACGGATTTTGAAGCCTGCAACAGATTTGCGTGCTTTGGTGATCAGCGGTTTTTGACCGGAGATTGCTGTCAGGTCAGCTGCTGCGTTATCCAGCAGTTTCTTGTCAGCGATCGCTTCACCAACACCCATGTTCAGGGTGATCTTCTCGACCCGAGGGACTTGCATGACAGAATTGTAGTTAAACTCAGTCATGAGTTTGTTAACTACTTCGTCTTTGTAGTAATCATGCAGTTTCGCCATCGTACTACTCCAAATTACTTGATAGTTTCGCTGTTAGATTTGAAGAAACGGACTTTTTTACCGTCTTCGAATCTAAAGCCTACACGGTCAGCCTTGCCGGTAGCCGCATTGAAGATTGCAACGTTAGAAACCTGAATAGCAGCTTCTTTTTCAACGATGCCGCCTGGTTGGTTCAGGGCCGGAACCGGCTTCTGATGTTTCTTAACCAGGTTGATACCTTCAACGACAAGTTTGCCGGAAGACAGAACATTTTTTACTTTACCGCGTTTACCTTTATCTTTACCGGTTAACACGATAACTTCGTCATCACGACGGATTTTCGCTGCCATGATTCGCTCCTTAGAGTACTTCTGGTGCCAGAGAGATAATTTTCATGAACTTCTCAGTACGAAGTTCACGAGTTACCGGCCCAAAGATACGCGTGCCGATAGGCTGCTCGCTGTTATTGTTTAAAATAACGCATGCATTACCATCGAAGCGAATGACAGAACCGTCAGGGCGACGAACACCCTTCTTGGTGCGCACCACTACCGCCTTCAGCACATCACCTTTTTTGACCTTACCACGTGGAATTGCTTCCTTGATGGTGATCTTGATGATGTCGCCTACGCCTGCGTAGCGACGGTGCGAGCCACCCAGAACCTTGATACACATTACGCGACGTGCACCGGAGTTGTCGGCGACGTTCAGCATAGTCTGTTCTTGGATCATTTTAGTGCTCCGCTAATGTCAACTACTACCTGAGACTCTAAAATCAGAGCCGTTAAAAAGCCCCATATCGAGGGCGCGGCATTATAACACCGCTTCTGCAATATGGGTAGAAAAAATAAACGGCTCATCGCTGAGCCGTTTATTCGTATTGAGAATGCGTACTCTATTACAGAACCGCTTTCTCTACAACGCGAACCAGCGTCCAGGACTTAGTCTTGGACAGTGGACGGCATTCACGGATTTCAACCTTGTCGCCGATACCACATTCGTTGTTCTCGTCATGTACGTGCAGTTTGGTCGTACGCTTGATGAATTTACCGTAGATCGGGTGTTTCACAAAACGTTCGATAGCTACAACAATGGATTTCTCCATTTTATCGCTAACAACACGACCTTGCAGAGTACGGATTTTATCGGTCATTACGCACCCGCCTTCTGAGTCAGTAAAGTCTTAACGCGCGCAACATTGCGACGCACTTGCTTCAGCAGGTGAGTCTGTTGCAGCTGGCCACTTGCAGCCTGCATACGCAGGTTGAACTGCTCACGCAGCAGGTTCAGCAGCTCAGCGTTCAGCTCTTCAACGCTTTTTTCACGCAGCTCTTTTGCTTTCATTACATCACCGTCTTAGTTACAAAGGTGGTTTTGATAGGCAGTTTCGCTGCTGCCAGGCCGAAGGCTTCACGGGCCAGCTCTTCCGGAACACCGTCCATTTCATAAAGGACTTTGCCCGGTTGGATCAAGGCAACCCAGTACTCCACGTTACCTTTACCTTTACCCATACGAACTTCCAGTGGCTTCTCGGTGATCGGTTTGTCCGGGAATACACGGATCCAGATCTTACCTTGACGCTTAACTGCACGGGTCATTGCACGACGTGCTGCTTCGATCTGACGTGCAGTCAGACGACCACGGCCAACAGCTTTCAGACCGAAAGTGCCGAAGCTAACATCCGTACCCTGCGCCAGACCACGGTTGCGGCCTTTGTGCACTTTACGGAATTTTGTACGCTTTGGTTGTAACATCAGCGACGCTCCTTATTTACGGCCTTTACGCTGCTGCTTTTTAGGTTGAGCAGCCGGTTTTTCCGGTTGTTCAACAGCAGCCATACCACCCAGGATCTCACCTTTGAAGATCCATACCTTAACGCCGATTACACCGTAAGTGGTGTGCGCTTCAGAGGTGTTGTAGTCGATGTCAGCACGCAGAGTGTGCAGCGGTACGCGACCTTCGCGGTACCATTCGGTACGTGCGATTTCCGCGCCGCCCAGACGGCCGCTAACTTCAACTTTGATACCTTTAGCGCCCAGACGCATTGCGTTCTGTACAGCACGCTTCATAGCACGACGGAACATAACGCGACGTTCCAGCTGAGAAGTGATGCTGTCAGCAACCAATTTAGCGTCCAGTTCAGGCTTACGAACTTCAGCGATATTGATCTGTGCAGGAACGCCAGCGATATCAGCTACGACCTTGCGCAGTTTTTCTACGTCTTCGCCTTTCTTACCGATAACGATGCCAGGGCGAGCAGTGTGAATAGTCACACGGATGCTCTTAGCTGGACGCTCGATAACGATACGAGATACAGACGCTTTAGCCAGTTCCTTAGTCAGGTACTGACGTACTTTAAAATCGCTGTCCAGGTTGTCAGCGAATTCTTTGGTGTTCGCAAACCAGGTAGAGTTCCATGGTTTTACAATACCCAGGCGAATACCATTAGGATGTACTTTCTGACCCATTGCTAGTCTCCAGAGTCTCAGCGATCGGACACAACCACAGTAATGTGGCTGGTGCGCTTCAGGATGCGATCTGCACGACCTTTCGCACGCGGCATAATGCGCTTCATGCTTGGGCCTTCATCTACGAAAATTTTCGCGACTTTCAGATCGTCGATGTCAGCGCCATCGTTGTGTTCAGCGTTAGCAATGGCAGATTCCAGTACTTTCTTGACCAATACCGCAGCTTTCTTGTTGGTATAGGTCAGGATGTCCAGGGCCTGCGACACTTTCTTACCGCGAATCAGGTCAGCAACAAGGCGAACCTTCTGTGCAGAAGAACGAGCATGGCGATGTTGAGCTAAAGTTTCCATCTCTTCCTCCTACCTTATTTCTTCTTCGCTTTTTTATCAGCAGCGTGGCCGCGATAAGTACGAGTCGGTGCGAATTCACCCAGTTTGTGACCAACCATTTCGTCGGTAACAAAGACTGGAACGTGCTGACGACCATTATGGACAGCGATGGTCAAACCGATCATGTTAGGAAAGATCGTTGAACGACGGGACCAAGTGCGCAGGGGCTTCTTGTCTCCGCTTTCCACCGCTTTCTCTACCTTCTTCAGCAAGTGCAGGTCAATAAAAGGACCTTTCTTGAGAGAACGTGGCATGGCTTATCCTCTAAAATTATTTGCTACGGCGACGTACGATAAATTTATCAGTACGCTTGTTGCTGCGGGTCTTCTTACCTTTGGTCTGAACGCCCCACGGAGTTACCGGGTGCTTACCAAAGTTACGACCTTCACCACCACCATGTGGGTGGTCGACTGGGTTCATCGCAGTACCGCGAACGGTAGGACGAACACCACGCCAGCGTGCAGCACCAGCTTTACCCAGAACGCGCAGCATATGCTCAGCATTGCCAACTTCGCCCAGAGTAGCGCGGCAGTCTGCTTCGACTTTACGCATTTCACCAGAACGCAGACGCAGGGTGACATAAGCACCGTCACGCGCAACGATCTGAACGTAAGTACCCGCGGAACGCGCCAGCTGACCGCCTTTACCTGGTTTCATTTCTACGTTATGAACGGTAGAACCAACCGGGATATTGCGCATCGGCAGGGTGTTGCCTGCTTTGATTGCAGCATCAACGCCAGACTGAATCTGGTCGCCAGCTTTCAGGCCTTTAGGGGCCAGGATGTAACGGCGTTCGCCATCTTTGTACAGAACCAGCGCGATGTTCGCGGAACGGTTCGGATCGTACTCAAGACGCTCAACAACTGCTGGGATACCGTCTTTGTTGCGTTTGAAGTCAACAATACGATAAGCCTGCTTGTGGCCACCACCGATGTGACGAGTGGTGATACGGCCATTGTTGTTACGACCACCGGATTTGCTGTTTTTTTCCAGCAACGGAGCAAAAGGTTTGCCCTTGTGCAGCTCAGGGTTAACCACTTTAACTACGTGGCGACGACCCGGAGATGTCGGTTTACATTTAACAACTGCCATTGTATTACTCCTCCGACTTACTCAGCGCCGCCAACGAAGTCCAGGTTCTGGCCTTCTTTCAGGGTGACGTAAGCTTTTTTCCAGTCGCTACGACGACCGATACGCTGTCCGTGACGTTTAACTTTCCCTTTAACTACCAGGGTGTTAACGACTTCGACTTCGACTTCAAACAGTTTCTGCACAGCAGCTTTGATCTCTGCTTTGGTCGCGTCTTTAGCAACTTTGAGAACGATGGTGTTTGTTTTTTCCATCGCAGTAGACGCTTTTTCAGAAACGTGCGGTGCGCGCAGCACCTTCAGCAGACGTTCTTCACGAATCATGCCAGCATCTCCTCAACTTGCTTAACAGCATCAGCAGTCATTACGACTTTGTCGAAGGCGATCAGGCTAACCGGGTCGATACCAGTCGCGTCGCGTACGTCAACCTTGTGCAGGTTACGCGCGGCCAGGAACAGGTTCTCGTCCAGCTCACCGGTGATGATCAGCACATCTTCCAGAGCCATGTCTTTCAGTTTCTGTGCCAGCAGCTTAGTTTTAGGCGCTTCAACAGAGAACTTCTCGACAACGATCAGACGATCCTGACGTACCAGTTCGGACAGAATGCTTTTCAGCGCGCCGCGGTACATCTTTTTGTTAACTTTTTGACTGTGGTCCTGTGGACGCGCAGCGAAGGTCACGCCACCTGAACGCCAGATCGGGCTCTTGATAGAACCTGAACGCGCACGGCCGGTACCTTTCTGGCGCCATGGCTTTTTGCCTGAACCAGTTACTTCAGCACGAGTCTTCTGAGCACGAGTACCCTGACGAGCACCAGCTGCATAAGCAACAACAACCTGGTGAACCAGCGCTTCGTTGAAATCACGACCGAAGGTAGTTTCGGAAACAGTCAGCGCGCTCTGCGCGTCTTTCAATACTAATTCCATTGCTATCCCCTTACGCCTTCACAGCTGGTTTAACGATCAGGTCGCTACCGGTTGCACCCGGGACCGCACCTTTAACCAGCAGCAGGTTGCGCTCAGCGTCAACACGTACTACGTCCAGGCTCTGAACGGTTACACGTTCGTTGCCCAGCTGACCTGCCATTTTCTTGCCTTTGAACACTTTGCCCGGAGTCTGGTTCTGACCGATAGAACCCGGAACGCGGTGAGACAAGGAGTTACCGTGAGTAGCGTCCTGGGTACGGAAGTTCCAGCGCTTAACGGTACCAGCAAAACCTTTACCTTTAGAGGTACCGGTTACGTCAACTTTTTTAACGTCAGCAAACAGCTCAACGCTAATGTCCTGACCTACGGTGAACTCTTCGCCTTCAGCAAGACGGAATTCCCACAGACCACGGCCAGCTTCAACGCCAGCTTTAGCGAAGTGACCCGCTTCTGGTTTGGTTACACGGTTAGCTTTTTTAGCACCAGTGGTAACCTGAATAGCGCGGTAGCCATCGTTAGCCAGATCTTTAACCTGAGTAACGCGGTTTGCTTCAACTTCGATTACGGTTACTGGGATAGAAACGCCATCTTCAGTGAAGATGCGGGTCATACCCACTTTTTTACCGACTAAACCAATCATTGTTTCAACCTCTCAATCGCTCGATGACCTGATTAACCCAGGCTGATCTGCACGTCTACACCGGCAGCCAGATCCAGACGCATCAGAGCATCAACGGTTTTCTCAGTTGGCTCAACGATGTCAACCAGACGCTTGTGAGTGCGGATTTCGTACTGATCACGCGCATCTTTGTTAACGTGCGGAGAGATCAGAACGGTAAAGCGCTCTTTGCGGGTCGGCAGCGGGATCGGACCACGGACTTGCGCACCAGTGCGCTTAGCAGTCTCGACGATTTCCGCGGTTGATTGATCGATCAGACGATGATCAAACGCTTTAAGGCGGATACGGATTCTTTGGTTCTGCATGAGACCAGAGCTCCAATTATTTTATAAACGAAAATGATTACTCCTCAAACCCATTACGATTGATGGGAGAGTGTAACCGTTCTTACGTAGCTCCCCAATTGGGAGCATTGTTGAGTAACAAAGTGAGCTACTCTGGTTCAGATTGAACCCGCCGTCAATTACGACAAGCCCGCGCATTATACGTAAATCAGAGAAAGACGCAAGTGCCGTTTAGAAATTAAGCGCCAAAGACGTACTATACGTAAGGCCGCGCAATTTTTTATGCAAAGTATCCCTTCTCAACTCTTTGTCTGAAGCCGCTACGCAATTGCTGTTTTTACACATTGCCGGGCATGCAGATTATTACGAGTATGCGCTCAAACCATTTTGAGGCTCTCGCTATGCTACTGTCCCTCCCCTTTCTGCTGATCTATTTTGCGTTATCGGCCTTGCTTGTTCGCACCGATATTCGCACGGGGCTTCTTCCCGATAAATTTCTTTGCCCGCTGCTATGGACGGGCCTGCTCTACCAGCTTTGTCTCCATCCTGATTTTTTGCCGAGCGCGGTAGTGGGTGCGATGGCAGGATACGCCGGATTCGCCATTATCTATTGGGGATACCGTCTCATCTGCCGACGTGAAGGGATGGGATATGGCGACATAAAATATCTGGCGGCGCTGGGGGCATGGCATGGCTGGTGTGTACTACCAATACTTGCATTAGTGGCCGCGTTAATGGCTCTGCTGTATCTGGTTGCTTTCTCGTTATTTACCCCTGATAAGCAGGCATTAAAAAACCCACTGCCTTTTGGGCCATTTCTGGCGGCAGCGGGTTTATGCGTTGGCTGGTAAAGCCTGATTAACTTTCCACTTTGATCTGAGACTGAAGGTAGTTCTGTAGGCCAATTTTGCTAATGAGATCCAGTTCGGTCTCAAGCCAGTCGATGTGCCCTTCTTCATCGGCCAGGATCTGGATCATCATATCGCGGCTGACGTAGTCATGTACGCTGTCCGCATAGGCAATGGCTTCACGCAGATCTTTTGCACCCTCCAGCTCCAGCCGGAGATCAGAACGCAGCATCTCTTCGACATCTTCTCCGATGCCCAGTTTTCCGAGATCCTGTAGGTTAGGAATGCCTTCGAGGAATAAAATACGCTCAATGTATTTATCGGCGTGTTTCATTTCATCAATGGACTCATGGTATTCAACATCGTTGAGGCGAGTCAGTCCCCAGTTTTTAAACATTCTTGCATGGAGAAAATACTGATTGATTGCGACAAGCTCATTTCCCAATAATTTATTGAGATAACTTATGATTTTAACATCACCTTTCATTATATAGTCCCTCCGCTTCCACTCATTGAAGCGTAGATCGGGCTACGGGGATGTCAAAAAAAAGATAGAGGCTTACGCGATCTCTTTGAATTCCGGGATCTGCATCAGTTCGTCCTGCATGATCTCACGCGCTGCGCGAACGCATTTACCGCATTGATTTCCCACCGGAACAAACTTGCGAAGCTGCTGGAAAGATTGTGGTTGAAACTGGCGAACGGCCTGACGAATTTTTTTGTCGCTTACACCATTACATAAACAAACGTACATAAAGACTCCCGTTCAAAATATGCGCAAAGTGTAAGTGAGAATGGTTATGATTACAATAGCGCGGGCGTCGGAATACGTGGCGGGAGAAAGCAAAAAATGCGAATTTTTATGACAATGCCCCAACGGCAGAAAACAAAAAAGGACGCCGGAGCGTCCTTTTTATTTCAGGGATAATTAATTAGCCCAGAACTTTAGCAACAACGCCCGCGCCAACGGTACGGCCGCCTTCACGGATTGCGAAACGCAGACCGTCGTCCATCGCGATTGGGTGGATCAGCGTCACAACCATCTTGATGTTGTCGCCTGGCATTACCATCTCTACGCCTTCTGGCAGTTCGATGGTACCGGTCACGTCAGTTGTACGGAAGTAGAACTGTGGACGGTAGCCTTTGAAGAACGGAGTATGACGGCCGCCTTCGTCTTTGGACAGAATGTACACTTCAGATTCGAACTTGGTGTGTGGCTTGATTGAGCCTGGCTTCGCCAGAACCTGACCACGTTCGATTTCTTCACGTTTGATACCACGCAGCAGAACACCAACGTTCTCACCAGCACGGCCTTCGTCCAGCAGTTTGCGGAACATTTCAACGCCAGTACAGGTAGACTTCGCAGTCTCTTTGATACCAACGATTTCAACTTCTTCACCAACTTTGATGATACCGCGCTCTACACGACCGGTAACAACGGTACCACGACCGGAGATGGAGAATACGTCTTCGATTGGCAGCAGGAATGGCTTGTCAATCGCACGCTCTGGTTCTGGGATGTAAGAATCCAGGTAGCCAGCCAGTTCGATGATTTTCTCTTCCCACTCTGCTTCGCCTTCCAGCGCTTTCAGCGCGGAACCACGAACGATTGGAGTGTCGTCGCCTGGGAAATCGTACTGAGACAGCAGTTCACGAACTTCCATCTCTACCAGTTCCAGCAGCTCTTCGTCATCAACCATGTCACATTTGTTCAGGAACACGATGATGAAAGGAACGCCTACCTGACGACCCAGCAGGATGTGCTCACGAGTCTGAGGCATAGGGCCGTCAGTCGCAGCAACAACCAGGATCGCGCCGTCCATCTGCGCAGCACCGGTGATCATGTTTTTAACATAGTCGGCGTGGCCTGGGCAGTCTACGTGTGCGTAGTGGCGAGTCGGGGTGTCATACTCAACGTGAGAGGTGTTGATGGTGATACCACGAGCTTTTTCTTCTGGTGCGTTATCGATCTGGTCGAAAGCACGAGCAGCACCGCCGTAGGTTTTAGCCAGTACGGTGGTGATTGCAGCAGTCAGGGTAGTTTTACCATGGTCAACGTGGCCGATAGTACCAACGTTGACGTGCGGTTTTGTACGTTCAAATTTTTCTTTAGACACGGCTATATTCCTTACTATAGTGCTCTCCCCTTCGGAGAGAGCACGGGACTTAGGTTTTAATCCTGTGGATTACTTACCACGGGCTTCGATAACGGCCTGAGCAACGTTGTTCGGCGCATCATCATACTTCAGGAATTCCATAGTGTATGATGCACGACCTTTGGTCAGAGAACGCAGCTGAGTCGCATATCCGAACATTTCAGACAGCGGAACTTCAGCGTGGATCTTAACGCCAGTTACTTCGGATTCCTGACCACGCAGCATACCGCGACGACGGCTCAAGTCACCGATAACGTCACCGGTGTTCTCTTCAGGAGTTTCTACTTCAACCTTCATGATCGGCTCAAGCAGAACTGGTTTTGCTTTCTTAAAGCCTTCTTTAAAGGCAATAGACGCAGCCAGTTTAAACGCCAGTTCAGAGGAGTCAACGTCGTGGTAAGAACCGAAGTGCAGACGAACACCCATGTCTACAACCGGGTAACCAGCCAGAGGACCAGCTTTCAGCTGCTCCTGGATGCCTTTATCAACGGCAGGGATGTATTCGCCAGGAATTACACCACCTTTGATGTCGTTGATGAACTCGTAACCTTTAGGGTTAGAGCCCGGCTCCAGTGGGTACATGTCGATCACAACGTGACCGTACTGACCGCGACCACCAGACTGCTTAGCGTGTTTACCTTCAACATCGGTAACTTTCGCGCGAATCGCTTCGCGGTAAGCAACCTGAGGTTTACCCACGTTCGCTTCAACGTTGAATTCACGCTTCATACGGTCAACGATGATGTCCAGGTGCAGTTCACCCATACCAGCGATGATGGTCTGGTTAGATTCTTCATCAGTCCATACGCGGAATGATGGGTCTTCTTTCGCCAGACGGCCCAGAGCCAGACCCATTTTTTCCTGGTCAGCTTTGGTTTTTGGTTCAACTGCGATGGAGATTACCGGCTCAGGGAATTCCATACGCTCCAGAATGATCGGGTGATCCGGGTCACACAGGGTGTCACCAGTGGTCACGTCTTTCAGACCGATAGCAGCAGCGATGTCGCCCGCACGAACTTCTTTGATCTCTTCACGTTTGTTAGCGTGCATCTGTACGATACGGCCAAAACGTTCACGCGCCGCTTTCACGGAGTTCAGGATGGTGTCACCAGAGTTAACCACACCAGAGTAAACGCGGAAGAAGGTCAGGTTACCCACGAATGGGTCGGTAGCAATTTTGAACGCCAGTGCAGAGAACGGCTCGTCATCACTTGCGTGACGCTCAGCCGGAGTATCTTTACCGTCGTCCAGGATGCCGTTGATCGCAGGAACGTCAACCGGGGATGGCAGGTAGTCAACTACCGCATCCAGCATCGCCTGAACACCTTTGTTCTTGAACGCAGAACCACAGGTTACCAGGATGATTTCGTTGTTCAGAACGCGCTGACGCAGAGCAGATTTGATCTCTTGCTCAGACAGTTCTTCACCACCCAGGTATTTCTCCATCAGCTCTTCAGAAGCTTCTGCTGCGGATTCGATCAGGTTCTGGTGCCATTCGTCAGCCAGGTCCTGCATCTCTGCCGGGATATCTTCGTATTCGAAGGTAACGCCCGCATCTGCTTCGTTCCAGTTGATGGCTTTCATTTTCACCAGGTCGATAACGCCGGTGAAACCTTCTTCAGCACCAATTGCCAGCTGAAGCGGAACAGGGTTCGCGCCCAGACGGGTTTTGATCTGGCCAACAACTTTCAGGAAGTTAGCACCCATACGGTCCATTTTGTTAACGAACGCGATGCGTGGAACTTTATATTTGTTTGCCTGACGCCATACGGTTTCAGACTGTGGCTGAACACCACCAACTGCGCAATAAACCATTACCGCGCCGTCAAGAACACGCATGGAACGTTCAACTTCGATGGTGAAGTCAACGTGCCCTGGGGTGTCGATGATGTTTACGCGATGCGGTTCGTACTGCTTAGCCATACCTGACCAGAATGCAGTAGTCGCTGCGGAGGTGATAGTAATACCACGCTCCTGCTCCTGTTCCATCCAGTCCATGGTGGCTGCGCCGTCATGAACTTCACCGATTTTATGGTTTACACCGGTGTAGAACAGAATACGTTCGGTAGTAGTGGTTTTACCGGCGTCGATGTGCGCACTGATACCGATGTTACGGTAGCGTGCGATGGGTGTTGTACGAGCCATTTGATTCCTCGTTTATATCTTTAGGCGTTCAGTTAAGTTACCCAGAGCGGGCGGCTTCTCTGAAGCGCCCGCCTGGTGACTACGACTCCGAAGGGATTACCAACGGTAGTGTGCGAACGCCTTGTTGGCTTCTGCCATACGGTGAACGTCTTCACGTTTCTTAACTGCGGTACCTTTGTTTTCCGCAGCATCAGAAAGTTCGTTCGCCAGACGCAGAGCCATGGATTTATCACCGCGTTTACGAGCAGCTTCAACGATCCAACGCATTGCCAGAGCATTACGACGAACCGGACGAACTTCAACTGGAACCTGATAAGTAGAACCACCAACGCGGCGAGACTTAACTTCTACAGTCGGGCGCACGTTGTCGAGAGCGACTTCGAAGGCTTCCAGTTCATTTTTACCAGAACGCTGAGCCAGGGTCTCCAGCGCGCTGTATACGATTGCTTCTGCGGTAGATTTTTTACCATCTACCATCAGGATATTTACAAATTTTGCCAGCAGTTCTGATCCGAATTTCGGATCTGGAAGAATTTTACGCTGACCAATGACGCGACGACGTGGCATGGGATTACTCCGTTGTTAATTCAGGATTGTCCAAAACTCTACGAGTTTAGTTTGACATTAAGATAAATCAGTTTGGCCTTACTTAACGGAGAACCATTAAGCCTTAGGACGCTTCACGCCGTACTTGGAGCGAGCCTGCTTACGGTCTTTAACACCTGAGCAGTCCAGCGCACCACGAACGGTGTGGTAACGAACACCCGGAAGGTCTTTAACACGACCGCCACGGATCAGGATCACGGAGTGCTCCTGAAGGTTGTGACCTTCACCACCGATGTAGGAAGTCACTTCGAAACCGTTAGTCAAACGCACACGGCATACTTTACGCAGTGCGGAGTTTGGTTTTTTAGGAGTGGTGGTATATACACGAGTACATACGCCACGTTTCTGCGGGCAGGCTTCCAGCGCAGGCACGTTGCTTTTTGCAACTTTGCGTGCACGTGGTTTGCGTACCAGCTGGTTAACTGTTGCCATTAAATAGCTCCTGGTTTTAGCTTTTGCTTCGTAAACACGTAATAAAACGACCTCATACAATATGAGGACGCGAAATTTTAGGGCTACGTCGAAAAGGTGTCAAGAAATATACAGCGATCTCAAATCACCAGTTCATTTGACTGGCGTGCGTCACAGTAAGATTGACGAAATCAGTATAGCCAACCACGTCAATTTTGGCTGAAATTTGACCAGAAAGACCCCGCGCATCCAGATCCTCTTTCAGCGCAGAGACTGTTATGGGGGCATTAGCGAGGATTTCAACAAAACGGCTGCCTTCAAGCGCCGCAAGCACGCCATCCTGAATCAGCAGCAGATCATCACCTTCGCGCAGCATGCTCAGTAACGTGTCGATATCGCATTGCCACGGTGAACGGCTCAGGGTATGGAGCATGACAGCCTCAGAAAGTCAGAACGGTATCGTAGTGAGAGAGTTGTTCGCGCAGCGCAGCAGATGTCAGGATCGTCACGTCCAGCACGAACGGTGTTTTCTCGTTTAACCCACGCGCGGCCAGCGAGTCGGCGCACACATAGAAGGTTTCAATGTCATAGAGCGGCAGAACTTTGAAGGTCGCAATGTAGTCGCGCGCAAGAATGGCCTGCGGTTGTTGGCCTGCCAGAAGCTGGAATACGCCATCGCCTAAAAAGAAGACGCCGATATCTTCGGTTAAAGCCGATGTCGCGAGCAATGCATCCAGCCCTTCCCGGCCTGAAGCGCTGCCATGCGGCGCAGAAGTAAAAACAAACGCTACGCGCTTCATCAAAATTGCACCACTCTGTCGCAGGTCAACGCCGCCTGTGCCAGGGCACCCAGTCCGCTGAGCGAAAAGCCCGGTTGCAGGTTAGCCCCCGCCAGACTAAGGCGTTCGGCTTCGGTCACATCCGTCACGCCGCGACGCAGTGCCGCCGCGACGCAGATATGCAGGTCAACGCCCTGCGTTTCATTTAATTTTTGCCAGGCGCGCACGAGGTCAAACTCATCGCTCGCCGGAGACGTAAACTGGTTCGCGTTATATACGCCTTCGCGATAAAAGAAGACGCTTGCCAGTTCATGACCGGCATCAAGCAGCGCATGGGCAAACTGTAGCGCGCTGCTGGCCTGCTGGGTACCGTACGCCGGGCCCGTCACCATTAACGCAAAACGCATTACTTGTCTTGTCCCAGGAAGTCGCCGCTTTTGAACTGGCGAATATAGAGGTAAACCGTGTGTTTGGAGATATTCAGGCGATCGGCCACCTGGTTGATGGCATCTTTGATATCAAAAATCCCTTTCTCATAGAGGTTCAGGACGATCTGACGATTCTTGGCGTTGTTGGATACGTTGCGATCGGCATTCACCTCTTCAATGGTGAACTCCAGCGTCTGGGTCACGAGATCCTCAACCGAAGAAGCAAAGTTCACCGATGAGCCCACGTCCGGCGTTTCTGGCGGGATGAAGGTGCTCATGATTTGCGAGAATGGCACATCAAGGTTCATGTTGATGCACAGCAAACCGATTACCCGGTGTTCGCGATTTCGAATCGCGATCGTTTCTGATTTCATCAGCACGCCACTTTTGGCGCGGGTGAAATAGCATTTTGAGACGCTGCTGTCCGCGCCGGTCATGTCATGCAACATACGCAATGCAAGGTCGGTGATTGGCGAACCAATTTTACGGCCAGTGTGCTCACCATTCGCAATGCGGATAGCGGAACACTTAAGATCTTGCAGGGAATGCAATACGATTTCGCAGTGGGAACCAATGAGCATCGCTAACCCGTCCACTACCGCTTCGTAGGATTTCAGAATATCGAAGTCGGTCTGGTCAAATGGACGTTGATCCAGCAAATCAAGTTCACTGGTTTCGTTGGTTAAAAGCGACCTGGACATGAAAAAAACACTCCTTTTCAGGAGCCTGTCGTTAGGTTTTCAGGGCAGGCTCATTATCTACACGGACAACTAAATTAATACAGCGTGTATAACGCTTTCCAGTGTTAATTATATCTGCCCCACAATAAAAAACCGCCGCCTGTAAAGGCGGCGGTTTTTTTCAGCATTACTTCTTAGCTGCTGCGGCTTTGTCGTCAGCCGGTGCGTCTGTTTTCGCATCCGCTTTCGGCGCCGGTTTGATGTCCAGCAGTTCTACATCAAATACCAGCGTGGAGTTAGCCGGGATACCCGGAACGCCGGTTTTGCCGTAAGCCAGATCCGGTGGGATGACCAGCTTGATTTTACCGCCTTTCTTGATGTTCTTCAGGCCTTCGGTCCAGCCCGGGATCACACCATCCAGACGGAAGGAGAGAGGCTCACCGCGGGTATAAGAGTTATCGAACTCTTTACCGTCGATCAGCGTACCTTTGTAGTTCACCACAACGGTGTCGCTGTCTTTAGGCGCGTCGCCGGTACCTTCTTTCTCAACTTTATAGATCAGGCCAGTAGAAGAGGTTTTAACGCCTTTCTCTTTAGCGAACTTGTCGCGGTAGGCTTTGCCTTTCGCTTCGTTATCTTTAGCGTCTGCTTCCATCTTGGTCTGAGCGGCGCCTTTCACGCGCGCTTCAAACGCTTGCAGAGTCTGCTCGATTTCCTGGTCAGACAGTTTGCTCTTGTCTGCGAACGCATCCTGAACCCCTGCGATCAGCTGGTTTTTGTCCAGTTTGATGCCCAGTTTCTCTTGTTCTTTCAGAGAGTTTTCCATGTAACGACCCAGAGACGCGCCAAGTGCGTAGGCGGATTTCTGGTCGTCATTTTTGAATGCCGCTTTGCTGTCTGTAGTCGCAGCAGGCTTCGCAGCAGTATCAGCAGCGAAAGACAGCGGCGCATTGAGCGCTACAGCCATAGTGGTCGCCAGCAGCGTAACTTTAAACAGTGATTTCATCCATATCTCCAGGACCTGAGGTCTCTCACCCCAGTGTTAAACGTAAATGAGTGACGTACTATAAAACGTTGCGGAAGAAATCTACAGACAGACTCCCCCGAATGTCGCTTCTTTTCAGACTATTTTTGTTTAAATAAGTTTCTTGTCAGGGAGATGGATACTGTACTTAAGGAAAAAGTCAGCTAAACTTCGCCGCCGCTGGTCCATTATGGCGAATGAGAGATAAACGAGGTGAATGATGAAGGATACAACGATCGAAGCGAGACTGGCTGAGCTGGAAAGCCGCCTGGCTTTTCAGGACATCACCATCGAAGAACTGAATCAGACCGTGACGGCCCATGAGCTTGAAATGGCAAAACTGCGCGATCACATGCGCCTGCTGACGGAAAAGCTGAAGGCCACGCAGACGTCAAACATTGCCTCTCAGTCAGAAGAGACACCACCACCTCATTATTGAGGCGTAAAAAAAGCGGGATTATCCCGCTTTTTTATTTTCCGGAGTACGGAATCAGTGGCAACCGCAGCCGCCGTTACCGCAACCACCTTTACCGTGGCCGTGGTCATGACCATGGTCGTGGCCGTGACCACCACAGCAGCCATCGTGGCCGTGATCGTGGTCATGATCGTGACCGTGCGCACCGTGAACGTGGCCATGAGCCAGCTCTTCTTCGGTCGCTTCACGGATCGCAACAACTTCTACGTTGAACTTCAGGTTCTGACCCGCCAGCATGTGGTTGCCGTCAACCACAACGTGGTCGTCTTCCACTTCAGTGATTTCAACCGGAACCGGACCCTGGTCAGTTTCCGCCAGGAAGCGCATGCCAACCTGCAACTCGTCAACGCCCATGAATACGTCTTTAGGAACGCGCTGAACCAGGTTGTCATCATACTGACCGTAAGCGTCGTTCGCGCCTACAGCAACGTCGAATTTGTCGCCAACTTCATGGCCTTCCAGCGCCGTTTCCAGGCCGGAAATCAGGGAACCGTGACCATGCAGGTAGTCCAGCGGCGCACTCACCGGAGACTCATCAACCAACACACCGTCTTCTGTACGTACCTGATAGGCCAGGCTGACCACCAGGTCTTTTGCTACTTTCATGATATCTCCTGAGCGTGGGAAAATTGCTGGCGCAGATTGTAGCGGAAATCTGCACCCGTGTACCCTTAAGCTTAAAAAAACTCAGAGCATATCGCTAGTCTGGATGAAAAATGCCGATCACTTGCTCTTCTTTGCGAACGTGATCGCGGGCTTCTTTATCGGCCTCACGCATCTGGTGACCGCACTTAACACATTCAACGATATCGATATTATTTTCACGCCACATGCCCAGCGTATCTTGCGCCTGGCAGGAAGGGCATTTTGCGCCCGCGATAAAGCGTTTACGTACAGCCATCTTTCGTTACCCTTTATTCAAATTCATCCCAGCCGTCGAGCTGGCGTCGTTCCTGTTGCATCTCACGCTGGAAGATCTCCTCCAGTTCGCGACGCGCTTCCCGCACGCGGGAGATCTGCGCCGTGTCGCTGTGCACGGGCATCAGTTCACGCAGCATTCGCATATCCAGCCGGCGGAAATGCATCTGGGCGCGTTGCGCCTGATGAGGATGCATACCCAGCGAAACCAGCGCCTTGCGTCCCAGCTCCAGCGCGCTGGAGAAGGTTTCGCGGGAGAAGTGTTTCACACCCGCCTGCAAAAGTTCGTGAGCCTCAACACGTCCGCGCGCACGCGCCAGAATATGCAGATGCGGGAAATGCTGCTGACACAGCTCCACCAGCTTCATTGTGTCTTCCGGATCGTTGCAGGTGATGACGATGGACTCCGCAGCCTCTGCCCCCGCCGAGCGCAACAGCTCAAGCTGCGTCGCATCGCCGTAGTACACCTTATAACCATATTTGCGCATCAGGTTGACGGCGCTGATATCGCGCTCCAGCACCGTAATGCGCATTTTATTCGCCATCAACAGGCGACCAATCACCTGTCCGAAGCGACCAAAGCCCACGACGATCACCTGCGGTTTATCATCTTCCACCCACGGCGCTTCATCTTCATCGTCTGCGGGATTCAGGCGGCGCGACAGCAGTTTGTCCACCAGCTTCATCAGCAGCGGCGTGGTCATCATCGACAGCGTAACCGTCACCAGCAGCAGCGCCATCTGGTCATCTTTGAACAGCTTCTGAGACGACGCCGTGGAAAACAGCACAAACGCAAATTCTCCACCCTGGCTTAACACGCTGGAAAACTGCATTCTTTCCGAGCTGCGCAGCCCGTAAATCCTCGCGAGGACATACAGCACCAGCGTTTTGACCGCCACCAGCACGGCGACACTCGCAATAACCCACAGCAGATGGGTATAGAGCACGCCAAGATTAAGCGCCATACCCACCGAGATAAAGAACAGCCCTAACAGCAGCCCCTTAAACGGATCGATGGCGGTCTCCAGCTCGTGGCGATACTCGCTTTCCGCAAGCAGCACCCCGGCGATAAACGTCCCAAGCGCCATCGACAGCCCCAGCGCATCCATAAACAGCGCTGAGCCAAGCACCAGCAGCAGCGTTGCGGCGGTGAATACCTCGCGCACGCCGGATGCGGCAATAAACCGGAATACCGGACGCAGTAAAAACCGTCCGCCGATCAGCATCCCCGCGAAGGCCAGCACCTTCATGGAAATCTTCATCCAGTCGAAATGATCGTCTCCGGAGCCCGCCAGCAGCGGCACCAGCGCCAGCGCCGGGATCACCGCTAAATCCTGGAACAGCAGCACCGAAAAACCCAGCTGCCCCGCCTCGTTGCGGTTCATCCCTTTGTCGCGCATCAGCTGAAGCGCCATCGCCGTCGACGACATCGCAAGACCGATCCCGCCAATCACCGCGGCCTGCCAGGAAAACTGCGTCAATATCAGCAGTCCCGCGAGAATGGCCGCGCTGAGTAACACCTGCGCCGCCCCGACGCCAAAAATAGATTGCCGCAGTTGCCACAGCTTGGCGGGGTTCAGCTCCAGCCCGATGATAAACATCAGGAAGACCACGCCCAGCTCGGAGAAGTGGAGAATTTCATCCACATCGCTGATAAACCCAAGCCCCCAGGGGCCAATGGCGATCCCCGCCAGCAAATAGCCCAGCACCGCGCCAATGCCGAGACGCGCGGCAAGCGGGACCGCGACGACGGCGGCAAACAAAAACAGCACCCCGGCAAGGAGTAAATTCGAACCGTCCATTAGCGTCCTCCCGCCGGAATCGGTGACGCCAGCCATTCGCCATAGGCCCTGGCATGGCTCGCCAGTGCTTTCGGATCCTGCCGCCGTGCCCAGTAGATAATAATCGGGCTCATCCAGTGCATACGGCACATCGCCGCCGTCAGCTCAAACGGCCGCAGAATGTCGCTCATGGGGTAACGGTTCAGCCCGTCGTGACGGTAAGCGCTTTCCGGCTCACCGGTGGTAATGACACTCCGCCAGTACTTTCCCGCCAGCTGGTTGCCCCCCACCCCGCTGGAGAAGCCCCGGCTCAGCACGCGGTCCAGCCACTCTTTGAGCAGCGCCGGACAGCTGTAGGTATAAAGCGGATGCTGGAACACAATCACGTCGTGCTGACGCAGCAGTTCCTGCTCGTAAGGAATATCGATAAAAAAATCGGGATAGTGCGCGTAGAGATCGTGCACCGTTACGTTACTGAGCTGTGTGGCCGGCTTAAGCAGCACCCGGTTCGCCACCGAGTCCTGTGATTCCGGATGGGCATACAGCAGCAGCACTTTCGCTGTCTGAGACATCACTCCCCTCCCGGTTCTGTTTTTGTGTATTGTTGTCGTTTTGGGCTACCATGGCGGCCCGGTGGGGAAAATGGCCCACACCTTACATTATCATAATGACAAATTAACATAGTCGGAACATACGGCGCTTCTATGATTGTTTTCTCCTCGTTACAAATTCGTCGCGGCGTGCGCGTCCTGCTGGATAACGCGACTGCTACCATCAACCCGGGCCAGAAAGTGGGGCTGGTCGGCAAAAACGGCTGCGGTAAATCCACCCTGCTGGCGCTGCTGAAAAACGAGATAAGCGCGGATGGCGGTAACTTTACCTTCCCGGGCAACTGGCAGCTCGCCTGGGTGAACCAGGAGACGCCCGCACTGAGCGAACCCGCGCTCGACTATGTTATCGACGGCGATCGTGAATACCGCAAGCTCGAAGCGGAGCTCAACGCCGCCAACGAACGTAACGACGGCCACGCCATCGCCACCGTCCACGGCAAGCTGGACGCCATCGATGCCTGGACCATTCGCTCCCGTGCCTCCAGCCTGCTGCACGGTCTGGGTTTCAGCAACGAACAGCTTGAACGCCCGGTGAGCGATTTCTCGGGCGGCTGGCGCATGCGCCTTAACCTGGCCCAGGCGCTGATCTGCCGCTCCGACCTTTTGCTGCTCGATGAACCAACCAACCACCTCGATCTTGATGCGGTTATTTGGCTGGAGAAGTGGCTCAAGAGCTATCAGGGCACTCTGATTCTGATCTCTCACGACCGCGACTTCCTCGATCCGGTAGTGGATAAAATCATTCATATCGAACAGCAAAGCATGTTCGAATACACCGGCAACTACAGCTCTTTCGAGCGCCAGCGCGCGACGCGCCTTGCCCAGCAGCAGGCGATGTATGAAAGCCAGCAGCAGCGCGTGGCGCACCTGCAAAGCTTTGTGGATCGCTTCAAGGCCAAGGCGTCAAAAGCCAAGCAGGCGCAGAGCCGCATCAAGATGCTGGAACGCATGGAGATGATCGCTCCCGCGCACGTGGATAACCCATTCCACTTCAGCTTCCGCGAGCCGGAGAGCCTGCCGAACCCGCTGCTGAAAATGGAAAAAGTGAGCGCGGGCTATGGCGATCGCATTATCCTCGACTCTATCAAGCTCAACCTGGTGCCAGGTTCACGCATTGGTCTGCTGGGACGTAACGGCGCCGGTAAATCGACGCTGATCAAGCTGCTGGCGGGCGAGCTTAACCCGGTCAGCGGCGAAATCGGCCTGGCGAAAGGCATCAAGCTTGGTTACTTCGCCCAGCATCAGCTGGAATTTTTACGCGCGGATGAATCGCCGATCCAGCACCTGGCGCGCCTGGCGCCGCAGGAGATGGAGCAGAAACTGCGCGACTACCTCGGCGGCTTTGGCTTCCAGGGCGATAAGGTGACGGAAAATACAGCGCGTTTCTCCGGCGGCGAAAAGGCCCGTCTGGTGCTGGCGCTGATCGTCTGGCAGCGTCCAAACCTGCTGCTGCTTGATGAACCGACCAACCACCTCGATCTCGACATGCGCCAGGCGCTGACCGAAGCGCTGATCGAGTTCGAAGGAGCGCTGGTTGTCGTATCGCACGACCGCCACCTGATCCGCTCCACCACCGACGATCTCTATCTGGTGCACGGCGGCAAAGTGGAGCCGTTCGACGGCGATCTGGAAGATTACCAGCAGTGGCTGACGGACGTGCAGAAGCAGGAAAACCAGCCGGAAGAGTTAGCGAAAGACAACGCCAACAGCGCCCAGGCGCGTAAAGACCAGAAGCGCCGTGAAGCGGAACTGCGCACCCAGACGCAGCCGCTGCGTAAAGAGATTGCCCGTCTCGAAAAAGAGATGGAAAAGCTCAACGCCACGCTTGCTGCCGTCGAAGAGAAGCTGGGCGACAGCGAACTGTACGATCAGAGCCGCAAAGCGGAGCTGACGGACTGTCTGCAAACTCAGGCGAAAACCAAATCCAGCCTCGAAGAGTGCGAAATGGCATGGCTGGACGCGCAGGAACAGCTGGAAGCGATGCTGCAAGCCGACTAACACGCCGGGAGGGTTATGGGCTTCGATACCACGAGCGAGATTACATTCCGTAAGCTCAGCATCTTCATGACGTTCATGGAGAAGGGCAATATCGCACGTACCGCCGAAACGCTCGGCCTGAGCGGTGTCAGCGTGCACCGCGCGCTGCATACCCTCGAAGAGAACGTCCGCTGCCCGCTCTTTGCTCACAAAGGGCGTAACCTGATTGCCCTCCCCTCCGCGTGGACGCTGCTGGAGTATTGTCAGGAGGTGATGCAGGTGATGGAGCGCGGGCTGGAAGAGTCGCGCAAGATCGCCGGTATCGGCCAGGGACGGTTGCGCGTCGGCACGCTCTACTCGCTGACGCTGGAAACCGTGCCGCGCCTGATAATGGGCATGAAGCTGCGCCGTCCGGATCTGGAGATGGATCTGACGATGGGCTCGAACGAAACCCTGCTCCATATGCTGGATGAGGGATCGCTGGATGCGATTTTAATCTCTATTTCCGAAAGCGATATCGACCGTAACAGCCTCGAAGTGCTTCCTCTGTTCCATGACGATATTTTCCTTGCCGCACCGGCCTCTGCCACGCTGAATACCCACGGGCCAGCGGATCTCCGCGATTACAAAGATCAGAAATTTGTCGCGCTTGCAGAAGGCTTTGCGACCTACGCCGGGTTCCAGGAAGCGTTCCATATCGCCGGGTTTGAACCAGAGATTGTTACCCGGGTGAACGACATTTTCTCAATGCTCAGCCTGGTGCAGGCGGGCGTCGGCTTTACGCTGATGCCGGGAAGGATGAAGAAGGTCTACGAGAATTCCGTGCAACTGTTGAAGCTGGCGCAGCCGTACCAGATGCAGCAGCTGATTGCGATCGTCTTTGCCCGCAACCGCGAGCAGGATCCGAGCCTGCGCGCGCTGGCCGCCGAAGGGCGGATGTATGCGAGAAGTTTGCAGGATAGTGCCTGATGTTATTGCCCGGTGGCGGCTGCGCCTTACCGGGCCTACTCCCGAATTGTAGGCCCGGTAAGCGTAGCGCCACCGGGCTAAAAACTCATGCACGAAGCCGACCCGCCAGATGCACCGCCACGTCCACCCCGCTGCGCTCCAGCGAAATGGATTCACCTTCCCACGCCGCCTGCCGCGTCAGACAGGTCAGGATGCCCCCTGGCGGCATCTCAATCGCCAGCCGCGCTTCACGCTCGTTAGCGGAAATCACCGCCTCCTGCCAGCGCACGGTTCGCGCCATATTCATCGCCAGATCGTCGGCAATTTTCTCCGGCTGCCAGAGCACGCGTCCGGTACTGCCGCTCAGGTACGCACAGCGCGGACGTGAAAGCGTGACCGAATTAAATGCTGCCACCAGCTTCTGCGCCGGTTCCGCCAGCAGTTCACAGTGCGACGGTACGCTCACCGCCAGCCGCTTAGCCTTGCTCGCGCCTTTTGCCAGGGCGCGCTCCGCCACCTGCGCCATGCCGTCATCGGCTCCGGCAATCACGATTTGCGTTTCGGCGTTCAGGTTAGCAATATAGGTTCCTGTCCCCTGAATCAGGTTTTCCACCTGCGGCAGGGTCAACCCCATAATTGCCGTCAGGCCGTAGCCGTGAGGATACGCCTGCTCCATCAGATCGCCGCGCAACGCCACCAGCTTCAGCGCGTCCGTAAAGTCCAGCGCGCCGGCGATAACCGCCGCAGGATAAGCGCCAATGGACAGCCCGCTGACGATATCCGGCGACACGCCGCGACGTTCCAGCTCGCGCGCCCACGCCACGCCGGCAATCAACAGCGAAAGCTGAACCGCACGGGTGTGGGTTAACGAGCATGCGCTGTCCAGGGTATCGACTTCCGCCCCCAGCACAGCACGGGCCTGCTCCAGCTCCGTTCCCGGCAGGTTTTGCAGCATACCTTCATGCTGTGTGCCCTGCCCCGGGAAGGTAAACAGTATTTTCATTACTCCTCCCTGTGCCATGGATCCGCCACCAGGCGCGGTCCACATTGCGTTTTTAGCAGCGTTTTGCCGTCGCGTAACCATTCCGCCAGCGCGAATCCGCCCTCGGGCGTGTCCACCTGCGTATCCGCCCGGCACAACGCACGGCTGAGCTGAGCCTGCCAGCCAGTAAACGCCTCAGGGGAAACGGCACGCGGGGCGCGGATGAGCAGATCGAGATCGCTGTCGGCGTGGATCACCGGAATGCCGGTCGCCAGCGCGTAACCCGTACTGCCGGTTATCCCCCACGTCCACGGCCACGACTGCTGCGCAAGCTGAAGCGCCACCTGAACCGGCGGCTGAGTGATAAACGGCGAACGCAGCAGGTCGGCGGCAACGCTCAAATCTTCGGGCGACACCACGCGCAACACGTTCTCAGGCTTCACCCATCCGCCCGCCCGCTGGTCGCGGCGCAATCCGCGCACGCCAACGGGAATACGGCCTTCATTATCAACATCACGCCGCACCACTACCGGTAGTCCGGCATGCCAGGCCGCGTCCACCCAGGATTCGGTAATCCCTTCCAGGGCGTCGCGCGCGGTAAGCCAGATGAGGTCGTGTGGGCGTAATGTTGTGGTCATGATTACATTCCTGAAGTCAGCGAGATAAACAGCGGCAGCGACAGGATACACAGTACGGAGCTCAACAGCAGCACGGCTTCAGCATCCGGCGACTGCACGCCAAAGCGGTTACCGAACACCACGCCAAAGAAGCCCGCGGACAGCGCAATCATCAGGATGGCGGTGATCGCCACGGAGCCGTGCAGACCGAAGATTAAAACGATACCCCAGGCGATCGCTGGCTGGATCAGCAGCTTGGCGATAGTGGAAGTGATCACCATGGTGTTGATCTGAAGTTTACGCGCGGAGAGGATCACCCCGGTCAGGAACAGCGCCGCAGCGGTCGCAGACAGTCCCAGCGGTTTAATCGCCGCCAGTACCAGCTCCGGCATTTTGATGCCGATAGCGGACAGGATCACACCCAGCAGCGGGCCCATCACGATCGGTTTTTTAATGGAACGCCACATCAGCACCGGCAGCATGGAAAGCGTTGAACCCGAGTTATTGCCTTCGGCGCGGGCTTTCTCACGCTCCAGAATCAGCAGGCAGAACGGGGTCATCAACACTGAACCACAGGCGATGGAGACCGCCACGGACAGTGAGGTTGAAGGGCCTTCGCCCAGCACGCTGCCCAGAATCGGCAGGCCAAGCGCCGCGTAGTTTGGCAGGGCGACGGTAAGCGTCAGCACGGCCGCATCCTGCGGGGATTTTTTAAACACTTTCGTCGCGAGGAAGTAGATGACCGCATAGGTGATCCACATCGCCAGGGTGAGCACCAGGATCAGCGGCGACTGCGCCACGATGCCGGTCCACGGGGTTTGCACGGTGGCGCTGAACAGCGCAGCCGGGAGTGCAAAATCCATCACGAAGATATTCAGCAGGGAAACATTTTTGTTATCGACCATCTTTGCCTTACCGGCCCAGAATCCCAGCAGCATGATGACGAAAATCGGTGCAAGAGCATGAACAATTACGTAAGTCATAAATCACCTGTAGTAAAAAAGTTTAAGCACTGGCGCGATGTTTATTATTTTCAGGATGCAGGTTCCCGCGTGGACGCAACGGGCGCGCCCACGGGGTGATGCATCTGGCAGGTCTCTTTTTACTTACCAGCTGGCTCGCATACGTTCACGTACGAGCGCCGAGCTGCGGCGGTTGTCAGCACCCAGACGGTTTTTCAACGTGGTGTCCTGACGCGCGTCGCTGATGGCCTGTTGCAGGGTGGTTTTCACCCGCGTCAGATCGCTTTCGGTAGGGGCATCCGGATTGCTGATATCCAGCAGGTCGGAAAGCAGCCCCAGCGTGGCGTAGTTGCTGATGTCATACGCCATTGGCGGAATGGTTGCAGCCAGTTTTTCCAGCGCCTCAACGGTACGCAGCGTAATGCGCGCCGCAGACTCTTTGCCCATGGCATGGATCAGCACGCCTTTATCGTTGAAGGCAATCAGACGGTTAGCCTGGTAGCCGTGCGCCAGAAACGCGCCGGACATGGCCTTACCGACGATAAGACCAATCACCGGATGACCCGCCAGCCGCGCATTAGCGTAGGCGGCAGCGGCGCCGGCCAGCGCCTGGTGGATACCAAACGCCTCTTCGCGACGGCCATAGGCCTGGCTTGGGACGTCGATTACCGCCACAATCGGGCGCTTCACGGCTTTATCTGCGTCGGCGGCGACGGTTTCGCTGACCACTTTTGCCAGCGTCCATCCTTCCAGCAGGCCGACTTCACCCTGCGCCGCGCGCGGGAAGTGGTTGTTGGCGTCCGGCACCACGGCGACAAAACGCACCGTTTCACCGTTTAGCTCGCCGTCTGCGGCCTGCACGGACGGGCATAACCCCTCCAGACGTTTCGCGTTCGGGGCCAGAGTTTCCAGCCAGAGTTCGCCACGGCTAATTGAGTTAGTCATCATTTCACCTCCCGGGCAAAAAGCGCTTTAATCTGTTCGGCATCGGCCTGTTTGCGGGTGTCGAAATTCGTCAGACGGTTCAGGTAATCGTCGTAGTTATCGGTGCGATGTTTCGCCGGTACGCCTTTGGCGATGGCTTCGTTCATCGCGGCTTTCACCGCGTTCACGCCGTCGCCCACCAGCGCGTCCACCAGCCCGCTTTCAAAGCGTACTTCGCCGCCGGTCATGCTCCAGATAAACGGACGGTCGCGGGAGTCATACTCTTCAATGCCCGCTTCCTGCTCGATAACCTGCGGACCGTTGAGGCCGAGCCGCGCTTCGCGGGTCACAATCAGGTAGCTGCACAGCGCCGCGGCGATAGACATCCCACCGAAGCAGCCCACGGTCCCGGCGACAATCCCGACGACCGGGGTATAGCGACGCAGGTCAACGATCGCGGCGTGGATATCGGCAATCGCCGCCAGGCCGAGGTTGGCTTCCTGCAAACGTACGCCGCCGGTTTCGAGGCACAGCACCGCCTGAGTCGGAATGCCGTTGCGGTTATCTTCCGCCGCCAGCTCCAGCGCTGCCGCCATTTTGGCGCCGGACACTTCGCCCATGCTGCCGCCCTGGAAGGTGCCTTCAATCGCCACCACCACCGCAGGCTGGCCGTTGATGGTCCCTTTCGCGACCACCATGCCGTCATCGGCCTGAGGAACAATCCCCTGTGGCCCAAGCCACGGAGAGATAATGCCTTCAAACGGATCCAGCAGTTCGCGGTAGCTGCCGTCGTCGAGCAGCGCCTGCGCACGCTGGCGCGCTTTTAATTCGATAAAGCTGCTGTCATCACGCATGGTTCACCCCTTCAAAAACCTGTTCGATACGAATGCGTGCCACGCCCGGCGTCGCGCCGAAGTCGTGGATGGTCAGCTTACCGGCGGGCAGGCTGCTGACGGTTTGCAGGCGGTTGAACAATGCCTCCCAGCGCCCGCGGCTGTTGTCGACGGAGGTGGTGATATCAATGGTTAAGGTCTGGCCCGGTTCGGCGGTGAAAAGCACCTCCATATCCCCGGAACCGACGACCCCTGCCAGCGCCCTGCCGCTTACTTCGCGGCTGGCGGGCACGGTCAATGTGATTTTTTCCATAACATCCTCTTAATGCTTTGAATAGGGCGTTTCGGCGCGGTCAAGAAACAGCGTGGCGGCAAGCAGGTCTGCGGCTCCGCCCGGCGAGGCGTTAAGCGCCAGCATCTGACGGTCTAACCGCGCCAGCGCCTGCTGCCCGGCGAGGGTTGCGCATCCTCCGGCGTTCAGCACCGCACGGGCGCCGTTCTGCATGGCGTCCAGCCCCTCCATGCCGGCGCGCGACAGCACGCAGGTGTCGGTGAGCGAGGTCATGATCGCCATCAGCGCGTCGAGTCTGGCCTGCGTTTCGCTGCTGCCGTTGAGACGGCTGAGGCGAAGCTGCGGCAGCGCGCGCTGCATGATGTGCGGAAACGCCTGCTGAGCCTCTTCACGCGCGCCCGGCACACGGTAGCGGTGCGTAACGCGTAACCCCTTGCTGAACACTTTCGGCGCCGCGTCATCCGGCAGCTTCGCCAGCTGAGCGGCGGTGTTCGCGACGGTTTGCGCCCGGGCATCGCCGCCCAGCATCGCCACCGCGCTCACCAGCAATCCCAGCGCCCAGATCGCGCCACGGTGCGTGTTCACGCCGTCGGTAGCGGCCATCATCTGCCGTTCACCTTCGCGACCCAGGCGGCCAACGGTTTGCCTGAGGGCAATATCCGCCGGACGCTGCCAGCTCTGCTGCGCCAGCGCCTGAAACGTGGGGGTCAGGCTGTGAGCGGAGCGCTCCATCAGCGCAAGCGATAAATCGTGGTGCGCGCCGTTCCCCCGGCTGTCCACCAGACCGGGCTTCGGGCTTAAACGTGCTTCGTCAATCAGACACTGCGTGGCGGTTCGCGCCAGCCATTCGGCACCGCCTTCAACCTGGATCTGGGGCAGAAGTTTCATTACCAGCTCCGGAATTTCGCAGGTGGGTTGTAAAGACCGCCGGACCATTCCACCAGGTCCGCGACGCTACCGGCCGCCAGCAGCGAACGGGTGGCATCGGTGCGGCGAATGCCCATATCTTCCGGATACACAACCTTGCCGCTCTGGCGCAGTTCCGCCACGCGTTTGGCGTCAACGCCCAGTCCGATATCGGTGATACCCGCCACGGCGGCGACCATGGCGCGACGCTCTTCAAGATCTTTCGCCCGGTAGAGGTAAGCAATCCCCTCTTCCGTCAGCACGTGGGTGACGTCATCGCCGTAAATCATGACCGGCGCCAGCGGCATACCGGAGGCTTTCGCGACCTCAACGGCGTCGAGTTTTTCCACGAAGGTTGGCTTCACGCCCGCCTGGAAGGTTTCCACCATCTGCACAACCAGCTTTTTACCGCGCTGCATCGGGTCAGGCTCGGTGATCATGTTCAGCCAGGCCGGTGTGGCGTGGCGACGACCGTGCGGATCGTGGCCCATGTTTGGCGCGCCGCCGAAGCCGGAAAGACGGCCGCGAGTCACGGTTGAGGAGTTAGCGTAACCGTCGACCTGTAGCGTGGAGCCGATAAACATATCGACCGCGTACTGACCTGCCAGCTGACAGAAGGCGCGGTTAGAGCGCATGGAGCCGTCGGCACCGGTAAAGAACACGTCAGGACGGGCGCGGATGTACTCTTCCATTCCCAGCTCGCCGCCGAAGCAGTGGACGCTCTCCACCCAGCCGCTTTCGATGGCCGGGATCAGCGTTGGATGCGGGTTCAGGGTCCAGTGTTTACAGATTTTGCCTTTGAGTCCGAGTTGTTCGCCGTAGGTTGGCAGCAGCAGCTCGATCGCTGCGGTGTTAAAGCCAATCCCGTGGTTCAGGGACTGCACCTGGTGTTCAGCGTAGATGCCTTTAATCGCCATCATCGCCATCAGGATATGTTCCTGTTTGATCAGGCGCGGGTCGCGGGTGAAGAGCGGTTCGATAAAGAACGGCTTATCGGCAACCACCACAAAATCAATCCACGAGCCCGGAATATCCACACGCGGCAGGTCGCACTCGTCGTCCACCAGCTCGTTCACCTGCGCGATGACGATGCCGTCATGGAACGCGGCGGCTTCCACCAGCGCCGGAGTATCTTCGGTACTCGCCCCGGTATAGAGGTTGCCTTTGCGGTCCGCTTTAAAACCGGCAATCAGCGCCACGTTTGGCGATAGGTCGACGTATAAACGTGAGTAGAGTTCGATGTAGGTGTGAATCGCCCCGATTTCGAGCTGACCATCCTCCAGCAGTTGGGAGATTCGCAGGCTTTGCGTACCGGAGAAGGAGAAGTCCAGCTTGCGGGCGATGCCTTTCTCAAAGATGTCCAGATGTTCGCTGCGGCCCACGCTCGGCATGATCATATGCAGATCGTGCACGATTTGCGGGTTCACTTCCGCCAGTGAACGGGAAAGGAAATCCGCCTGCTTCTGGTTGTTGCCTTCCAGAACGACTTTGTCGCCTGGTGCGATCAGTTTTTCCAGCATGGCGACAAGATCGCCGGTTGGCAGTACCTTGCCCTGCACCGGTACGGACGCCAGACGACGCGCTTTCTCACTGCGTCGGGTGTTCCATTGCCGGGTGGGTGTTTGCCCAGATAACATTATTAACCTCCTGATTCAGCACATCATTCTGATTTGCTTAACGTTGAGTAAAGTGTGCGCTCTGGTGAGAAAGGCATCAATTAAGCGTAGAGCCAAATCATTAGCCTGAGAGTAATAATCAAGGTAAATATTTGTGATCGGGATCAGTTCATGTTTCGGAAAAACGGGCTAAACGGGGTACAATTCGGAAGGTATAGTTAATTTCTGACAAGAATCAGCATCGCCCTTATGACCCAAATCATTCCCTCAGACTTCGACATTGCAGCCGAAGAGAGCGCAGAGTTCGTGCCCATGCGCGGTGTGGCTAACCCTCACCTGCAAACCATGCTGCCGCGCCTGATCCGCCGCAAGGTACAGTTTACCCCGCACTGGCAGCGCCTGGATTTGCCGGATGGCGACTTTTTGGATCTCGCCTGGAGCGAAGATCCGGATCGGGCCAGACATAAACCCCGTCTGGTGGTGTTTCACGGTCTGGAAGGCAGCCTGCACAGCCCTTACGCACACGGTCTCATTGAGGCGGCGAAAGCCCGCGGCTGGCTTGGGGTAGTGATGCATTTTCGCGGATGCAGCGGCGAGCCTAATCGTCAGAAACGTATTTATCACTCGGGTGAAACCGAGGACGGTACCTGGTTCCTGCGCTGGCTAAGAGACAATTTCGGCGAGGCGCCAACGGCAGCGGTGGGGTATTCGCTGGGCGGCAATATGCTGGCCTGCCTGCTGGCGAAGGAGAGCGACGCCGTACCGCTGGATGCGGCGGTGATCGTCTCTGCGCCCTTTATGCTGGAGCAGTGCAGCTATCATATGGAAAAGGGGTTTTCGCGAGTGTACCAGCGCTACCTGCTCAACCTGCTGAAAGCCAACGCCGCGCGCAAGCTGAAGGCCTATCCGGATACGCTGCCTGTAACGCTGCAACAGCTCAAACGCGTGAAGCGCCTGCGCGAGTTTGATGATTTGATCACCTCGAAAATTCACGGCTTTGCCGATGCGATTGACTATTACCGTCAGTGCAGCGCCATGCCTTTACTGAACCAAATCACGAAACCTACGCTGATTATCCACGCCAAAGATGATCCGTTTATGGATCACCACTCGATTCCGGCGCCCGATCATCTGCCGGCCAACGTGGAGTATCAGCTCACCCAATTCGGCGGACACGTCGGCTTTGTCGGCGGCACGCTGCGTCGGCCAAAAATGTGGCTTGAGACGCGTATTCCCGACTGGTTAACGGCTTATCTGGACGGTAAATAATGATTATTCCCTGGCAGGATCTCTCTCCCGACACGCTCGATAATCTGATTGAAAGCTTTGTCTTGCGCGAAGGCACCGATTATGGTGAACATGAACGTTCGCTTGAACAAAAGGTCAACGATGTTAAGCGCCAGCTTAAAAGCGGCGACGTGGTGCTGGTATGGTCCGAACTGCATGAGACGGTCAATATCATGCCACACAACGCGTTTCACGGCTGATCTTTACACTTTTCCAGTCAGGGAGTTGCTATGTCTGCCAGACATCCGGTTATTGCCATTACGGGTTCGAGTGGGGCGGGAACCACTACCACCAGCCTCGCCTTCCGCAAGATCTTCGCCCAGCTTAACTTACGGGCGGCAGAGGTAGAAGGCGACAGCTTTCACCGCTACACGCGCCCGGAGATGGATATGGCCATCCGCAAGGCGCGCGATCTGGGTAAACACATCAGCTACTTCGGCCCGGAGGCGAATGACTTCGGCCTGCTGGAGCAAACCTTCCGTGAATACGGGCAAAGCGGTACCGGGCAGTCCCGCAAGTATCTCCACACCTACGATGAAGCCGTGCCCTGGAACCAGGTCCCCGGCACGTTCACGCCCTGGCAGCCGCTGCCGGAACCGACTGACGTGCTGTTTTACGAAGGATTGCACGGCGGCGTGGTGACGCCTCAGCACGATGTGGCGCGCCACGTGGATTTGCTGGTGGGGGTGGTGCCGATTGTTAACCTTGAGTGGATCCAGAAGCTGACGCGTGACATGAGCGAGCGCGGCCATTCGCGAGAGGCGGTCATGGACTCGGTGGTGCGCTCCATGGAAGATTACATCAACTTCCTGACGCCGCAGTTCTCCCGAACCCACATTAACTTCCAGCGCGTCCCCACCGTGGACACCTCCAACCCGTTCGCTGCAAAAAGCATCCCTTCCCTGGACGAGAGCTTTGTGGTGATCCACTTCCGCAACCTGGAAGGCATTGATTACCCCTGGCTGCTGGCGATGCTACAGGGTTCGTTTATTTCGCACATGAATACGTTAGTGGTACCGGGCGGAAAAATGGGGCTGGCAATGGAGCTGATCATGACACCGCTGGTGCAGCGGCTGATGGAAGGAAAGCAGATCGCGTGAATTGTTTTGCCCGGTGGCGCTGCGCTTACCGGGCCTACGGGCGTGCTTTTGTAGGGCGGGTCAGCGAAGCGCCACCCGCCAAAAAATTAAGCCGCGATCACTTCATAAGAATGGGTGATTTTTACCGCTTTCTCCAGCATTAGCGCCACAGAGCAGTATTTCTCCGCAGACAGGTCAACCGCACGCGAGACCGCCGCATCCTTCAGTTCTTTGCCGGTGACGATAAAGTGCAGATTAATATGCGTAAACAGGCGTGGCGCCTCTTCGCGACGTTCTGACGTCAGCTTCACTTCACAATCGGTCACGTCATGACGGCCTTTTTGCAGGATCGACACCACGTCGATCGCGCTGCATCCGCCCGCCGCCATCAGCACCATTTCCATCGGGCTTGGCGCTTTATCGCCGGAGTTGCCATCCATCAAAACCTGGTGCCCGGAAGCAGACTCGCCCAGGAACGTTAACCCTTCAACCCATTTCACACGCGCTTGCATATTCACTCACTCCAACGTTGCATTTTTTATGACAGATTACGTGTACGTTACATTTCTCGCAACGGAAGGCGACCTGCGTCATGCTGAAGCGAGACACCAGGAGACACGCGGCGAAAGCTATGCTAAAACACTCTGGATGCTACAGTAATACATTGACGTTACACATGTATGCAGAGGACATCAAACTTTACTGGCTGCGAAACGTTACGACAGCCGACTTCCCAGGTATGGGTAAGAATTCGATTGCAACCCCAGAGTCCGGATGCATCTTATGACTCTGGTGACAGCTTATAACAGAGGATAACAGCGCATGGTGCTTGGCAAACCGCAAACAGACCCGACTCTCGAATGGTTCTTGTCTCATTGCCACATTCATAAGTACCCATCAAAGAGCACGCTGATTCACCAGGGTGAAAAAGCGGAAACGTTGTATTACATCGTTAAAGGCTCGGTGGCCGTGCTGATCAAAGATGAAGAAGGGAAAGAGATGATCCTTTCTTATCTGAACCAGGGCGATTTTATCGGTGAACTGGGCCTGTTTGAAGAAGGCCAGGAACGTAGCGCCTGGGTTCGTGCAAAAACAGCATGTGAAGTGGCTGAAATTTCTTACAAGAAATTCCGTCAGCTGATTCAGGTCAACCCTGACATCCTGATGCGTCTTTCTTCCCAGATGGCACGCCGTCTGCAAGTGACCTCTGAGAAGGTGGGTAACCTCGCCTTCCTGGACGTGACCGGTCGTATCGCGCAGACGCTGTTGAACCTGGCGAAACAGCCAGACGCCATGACCCACCCTGACGGTATGCAAATTAAAATTACCCGTCAGGAAATCGGTCAGATCGTCGGCTGCTCCCGTGAAACAGTGGGCCGTATCCTGAAGATGCTGGAAGACCAGAACCTGATCTCTGCCCACGGTAAAACTATCGTGGTCTACGGAACCCGTTAATTTCGGTCAAACGGCGTGCCGCCGCAGGGTGGCACGCCGTTTTTGTCTCTACTCCTCATGTGGCGCAGGCTGATCTATCACCCGGAAGTTAACTACGCACTACGACAAACGCTGGTGTTGTGTCTTCCCGTGGCCGTGGGCCTGATCCTCGGACATCTTCAGCAAGGCCTGCTGTTTTCCCTCGTGCCCGCCTGCTGCAACATTGCCGGTCTGGATACACCGCATAAACGCTTTTTTAAACGTCTGATTATTGGCGGCAGCCTGTTTGCCGGCTGTAGCCTTGCCGTACAACTCTTACTGGCCCGCGACATTCCTCTGCCGTTGATCCTGACCGTGCTGGCGATGACGCTCGGCGTCACCGCCGAAATCAGCTCGCTGCACGCCCGGCTGCTTCCCGCGTCGCTGATTGCCGCCATCTTCACCTTAAGCCTTGCGGGCAATATGCCGGTGTGGGAGCCATTGCTGATCTACGCCCTCGGCACGCTGTGGTACGGGCTGTTTAACTGGTTCTGGTTCTGGCTGTGGCGGGAACAGCCGCTGCGCGAATCCCTGAGCCTGCTCTACGTGCAGCTTGCTGAATACTGCGAAGCAAAATACACCCTGCTCACTCAACATACCGACCCGGAAAAATCCCTGCCGCCGCTGCTGGCGCGCCAGCAAAAAGTGGTGGATCTGATCAGCCAGTGCTATCAGCAGTTGCACATGCTTGCCGCCAACAAAAATCATGAATACAAGCGGCTGCTGCGAACCTTCCAGGTCGGGCTGGATTTGCAGGAGCATATCTCCGTCAGCCTTCATAATCCGGAAGAGGTGCAAAAGCTGGTGGAGCGCAGCCATGCGGAAGCGGTGATCCGCTGGAACGCGCAGACCGTCGCGGCCCGCCTGCGGGTGCTGGCTGACGATATCCTCTATCACCGCTACCCGACGCGCTTTAACATGGACAAACAGCTCGGCGCGCTGGAAAAGATTGCGCGTCAGCACGCGGATAACCCGGTCGGGCAATTTGCTGCCTGGCATTTCAGCCGCATCGCCCGGGTGTTACGCACCCAGCGCCCGCTTTATGCCCGGGACCTGATGGCCGATAAGCAAAAACGGCTGCCGCTGCTGCCCGCGCTCAAAAGCTATCTATCACTGAAATCTTCCGCCCTGCGCAATGCCGCGCGGATCAGTGTGATGCTGAGCATCGCCAGCCTGATGGGAATGGCCCTGCACCTGCCGAAACCCTACTGGATCTTAATGACCGTGCTGTTTGTCACCCAGAACGGCTATGGCGCCACGCGGGTGCGCATTCTGCATCGGGCGGGCGGTACGATGGCGGGGCTGATTATCGCGGGCGTGACGCTGCACTTCCACGTGCCGGAAGGCTATACCCTGGCCGGTATGCTGGCAATCACGCTGGTGAGCTACCTGATCATCCGCAAAAACTACGGCTGGGCGATGGTGGGCTTTACGGTGACGGCGGTGTATACCCTGCAACTGCTCACGCTTAACGGGGAACAGTTTATTATTGCCCGGCTGGTCGATACGCTAATTGGCTGCCTGATCGCCTTTGGCGGCATGGTCTGGCTGTGGCCGCAGTGGCAAAGCGGGCTGCTCAGGCAGAACGCCCACGACGCGCTCGAAGCTGACCAGCAGGCCATTCGTCTTATTCTGAGCGATGACCCGCAGCCCTCTCCGCTGGCCTACGAGCGCATGAAGGTCAACCAGGCGCATAACGCCCTGTTCAACTCCCTTAACCAGGCCATGCAGGAGCCGGGCTTTAACGCGCACTATCTGGCTGACATGAAGCTGTGGGTCACGCACAGCCAGTTTATCGTCGAGCACATCAATGCCATGACGACGCTGGCGCGGGAGCACACGATGCTGACGACGGATCTGGCGCAGCGCTATTTGCAGTCGTGTGAAATTGCGTTGCAGCGCTGTCAGCAGCGTCTGGAGTATGACGCGCCGGGCGAGTCAGGGGATTCGAACATTCTGGAAGCGCCGGAGACGCTGACCCACGGGCCGATGAGCACCCTTGAGCAGCATTTACAGCGCGTTCTCGGGCACCTGAACACCATGCACACCATTTCGTCGGTGGCATGGCGTCAGCGCCCGCATCACGGGATTTGGTTAACGCGCCGGTTAAAACGAACCGCGTATTAGCCGCTGACGATCTTCGCGACCGCCGCGGCAAAACGGGTTAATCCGTCTTCGATGTCTTTGTCTTCCACCACCAGCGATGGCGCAAAGCGCATCACGTCCGGCCCGGCGTTGAGCACCATGACGCCTTCGTGCGCGGCGGCGTGCAGGAAATCGCGCGCGCGGCCTTTGTACTGCGGCTTCAGTTCGGCGCCGATCAGCAGCCCCATCCCGCGGATGTCGCTGAAGACATCAAACTGTTGGTCAATCTGCTGGAGATGTTTCACAAACAGGTCGCGTTTCGCATTCACGCCATTCAGGACGTCCGGCGTATTAATGATGTCGAACGCCGCACCCGCCACGGCGCACGCCAGCGGATTACCGCCGTAGGTGGAGCCGTGTGAGCCCACATGAAATGCGGAAGCGATATCCTGGGTGGTGAGCACCGCACTGACCGGGAAACCGCCGCCGAGCGCTTTCGCGCTGGTCAGAATATCCGGCGTTACGCCGTAGTGCATATAAGCAAACAGGTCTCCGGTACGCCCCATCCCACACTGCACTTCATCAAACACCAGCAGCGCCTGGTGCTCGTCGCACAGCTCGCGCAGCCCTTGCAGAAATTCCGGGGTGGCCGCCGTGACGCCGCCTTCCCCCTGAATGGGCTCGACCACCACGGCACAGGTGTGATCGTCCATCACCGCTTTAACGGCGTGGAGATCGTTAAACGGCACGTGGATGATATCCGCAGGTTTCGGACCAAAGCCGTCGGAATACTTCGGCTGGCCGCCAACGGAAACGGTAAAGAAGGAGCGTCCGTGGAAGGCGTTATGGAAGGCGATGATTTTGGTTTTGTACGGGCTATGACGCGTGGTTGCGTAGTAGCGCGCCAGCTTAAAGGCGGTTTCGTTGGCTTCGGTGCCGGAGTTCATAAACAGCACGCGTTCGGCGAAGGTGGCATCGATGATCTTACGCCCCAGACGCAGCGCCGGTTCGTTGGTGAACACGTTGCTCGTGTGCCACAGCGTTTCGCCCTGCGTTTTCAGCGCGTCCACCAGCGCAGGATGGCAATGGCCCAGCGCCGTCACCGCAATACCGCCTGCGAAATCAACATACTCGTTGCCCTGCTGATCCCAGACGCGGCTGCCTCTCCCTTTCACCGGGATAAACTCAGCCGGTGCATAAATCGGCAGGATCACTTCATCGAATGTCGCGCGGGTAATTGCTGGTTGTTCAGTTGCCATGTCATGACCATCCATTTTTATGTCACATTGATTGTGAAAATATAATCACAAAATATGCATAAAAAATCACAACAAGGCAACAGATATTCAGCGATTAAGGAAATTGGCCAGCAGCGCGTGCCCCTGTTCGCTGAGAATGCTTTCCGGGTGGAACTGCACGCCTTCCAGATCGTACTCACGGTGACGAATGCCCATGATCTCCTGCGTCTCGCTCCAGGCGGTGACCTCAAAGCAGGCCGGCAGGGTCGGCGGATCAATGATCAGAGAATGGTAGCGCGTCACGGTTAACGGATTGTTTAGCCCCAGAAATACGCCGGTACCGGTGTGCGTGACCGGAGAGGTTTTGCCGTGCATGACTTTCGCGGCACGGACAATGGAGGCGCCAAAGACCTGCGCAATGGCCTGATGACCCAGGCAGACGCCCAGAATCGGCAGTTTGCCCGCATAATGGCGGATCGCCTCCAGCGAGATACCGGACTCCGAAGGGGTACACGGCCCCGGCGAAATCACGATTTTCTGGGGTGCCAGCGCGTCAATGTCAGCCAGCGCGATCTCATCGTTACGGCGGACAACCACCTCTGCCCCCAGCTCACAAAAATACTGGTAAAGGTTCCAGGTAAAGGAATCGTAGTTATCAATCAGCAGAATCATGGCGGCTCCTGAAAAAATGGCCGCCCTATTTTACGCAGATTCCCGCGCTTCGCTCACAACTTTGGCAAAGATGGCGTTCAGGGCTGTCAAATCCCCCATTGCCCCGCTCTGATTGGCGGCTGCCCAGTCGTTCGGGTCGATCCCCTGCCAGTTCAGCACATAGCCCGCATGAATAGCCAGTTGTTCAAAGAAGATCCGCTGGGCCACGCCATTACCGCTCATAAACGGATGTAGCATGTTGATTTCACAGTAGTAATGACTGATTCTGTCTGTAAGCTCTTCTTTCTGAAGGCCCACCAGATATTTATCACTTTCCAGCGAAGCCATCAGCTCATTACCCACTTTCTCGATGTACTCGAAATGGCAAAAAGGAATGTCGCCCTTAGAAATATCGGCGGTGCGCAGCTCGCCCGCGCCTTTCATTTCGTTGCGGAATAAATGGCGGTGAATAAGACACAGATGGGGTAAACCCGGTGCGGAAGGCCCCAGTTCCAGCGTCTCGATATCGGGTTCAGCGGGACCCTTACCTTTTTCAAGGAGGCAGCTGGCCTGAAAATTGACCTTACGTTGTTGCTCCCAGAGACGGGATTTTTGCTTGTCGGTGAGTTTTTTCACTACGCCTCCCTGAATAGTCCGTTTGCCACAAGTATAAGCAGCAAAACGCGCTTTCGCAGGGAGGGTGGAAAGACACGGGCAAGATGTGCCCGTGTGGGGGAACGATTACGGTAGCACTTTCGCGGAGAGAATGACGACTGGCTTAGACGGCACATTCTGGTATGGACCGACATCGTGAGTCTGAACCTGAGAGATCTTATCCGCAACGTCCATGCCTTTCACCACTTTGCCAAACACCGCGTAGCCAAAGTCGCGCTGACCGTGGTCCAGGAAGGCGTTATCAGCCACGTTGAGGAAGAACTGGCTGGTGGCGCTGTCTTTGTCCGCCGTACGCGCCATGGAGATGGTGCCGCGCTTGTTCAGCAGGCCGTTGTCTGCTTCATTTTTGATGGGCGGGTTGGGCTGTTTCTGCTGCATCTGCTCGTTAAAACCGCCACCCTGAATCATAAAGCCCGGGATCACGCGGTGGAACGTGGTGTTGTTATAAAAACCACTGTTCACGTAGTCGAGGAAGTTTTTCACCGAAACAGGGGCTTTCTGGCTATCCAGCTCCAGCTCAATATTCCCCGCAGAGGTAGTCAGCAGGACGTGGGGGTCTCCTTTGGCTGCCAGCGCAGCAGGGGAAACGGCAGAAAGAGCAAACACAGCTGCGACAGCCGCCAGTGTTGATTTGAGCATGAGAATTCCTTAACAAAGCGCAGTATAAAAAGCGAATGGCTTGATTCTAAAGAGCAGTATGAACCCAGACCAGTCTTTTACCTAATTTTACCAAATTGAAACAATTATTACCGCGCAAACGATTGTTCACCCCACAACGTAATGTGATCTGCATCACGTTAAAACCTGCAATTGTGCTCAAAATTTTCTGAAAAGATTTAATTAGATCACTTTCGCGACTAAAATCTGCCCGCTCAAACGCAGTCATTGCGTTTTTCTTTACTTTTAACAGGCCAGACATGACTAACAGCAATCGCATCAAGCTCACATGGATCAGCTTCTTCTCTTACGCCCTGACCGGCGCGTTGGTGATCGTCACCGGGATGGTGATGGGAAATATCGCAGACTACTTCCAGCTGCCCGTTTCCAGCATGAGTAACACCTTCACCTTCCTGAACGCGGGGATCCTGATCTCTATTTTCCTTAATGCCTGGCTGATGGAAATCGTGCCGCTGAAAACGCAGCTGCGTTTCGGCTTCGTGCTGATGGTTGCCGCCGTGGCGGGCCTGATGCTGAGCCACAGCATCGCCCTCTTCTCTGCCGCCATGTTCGTGCTGGGCCTGGTGAGCGGGATCACCATGTCGATCGGTACGTTCCTGGTTACGCACATGTATGAAGGCCGCCAGCGCGGCGCGCGTCTGCTGTTCACCGACTCCTTCTTCAGCATGGCCGGGATGATTTTCCCGATGGTCGCCGCGTATCTTCTGGCGCGCAGCATTGAGTGGTACTGGGTGTACGCCTGCATTGGTCTGGTTTATGTCGCGATCTTTGTTCTCACCTTCGGCTGCGAGTTCCCGGTGCTGGGCAAAAAAGCGCAGACTACGTCCGAGCCGGTTGCGAAAGAAAAATGGGGTATCGGCGTACTGTTCCTCTCCATCGCCGCGCTGTGTTACATCCTCGGCCAGCTGGGCTTTATCTCCTGGGTTCCTGAATACGCGAAAGGTCTGGGCATGAGCCTGAACGATGCGGGTAAACTGGTGAGCGATTTCTGGATGTCTTACATGTTCGGCATGTGGGCGTTTAGCTTTATCCTGCGCTTCTTCGACCTGCAACGGATCCTGACCGTTCTGGCGGGTCTGGCAACCGTGCTGATGTATCTGTTCATCAACGGTTCCCCCGAGCATATGCCGTGGTTCATCCTGACCCTGGGCTTCTTCTCCAGCGCGATTTATACCTCGATCATCACCCTTGGTTCTCTTCAGACCAAAGTGGCCTCACCGAAGCTGGTGAACTTCGTGCTGACCTGCGGCACCATCGGCACCATGCTGACCTTCGTGGTCACGGGCCCGATTGTTGCGCACAGCGGCCCGCTGGCGGCGCTGCATACCGCTAACGGTCTGTACGCCGTGGTGTTCATCATGTGCTTCGTGCTGGGCTTTGTGACCCGTCACCGTCAACACAACCCGGCAACAGCTACCCACTAATCGCCATAACCCCTTTGCGTACTGCAAAGGGGTTTTCCCCTACTTACCCGCCCTGCCCGCCGATGGGTAAAAAACCCCACTACATTTGTGCAAAAAATAAGCAAGCACAAAAATCAAACAATATCCGTCACTTATAAAAATCCTGACAAATCATAGATATACCCACTAAGGGGTAGGTGAAGGCGTATTTGATTTGCATCAATAAGTGCCCCTGCTGAATCGTTAAGGTAGGCAGTAATAGAAAAGAAATCGAGGCAAAAATGAGCAAAGTCAGACTCGCTATCATCGGTAACGGCATGGTCGGCCACCGCTTTATTGAGGATCTTCTCGATAAAGCCGATGCTGAGCAGTTCGATATTACCGTGTTCTGTGAAGAACCCCGCAAGGCGTACGACCGTGTGCACTTGTCTTCCTACTTCTCTCACCATACCGCCGAAGAGCTCTCTCTGGTGCGTGAAGGGTTCTACGAGAAACATGGCGTAAAAGTGCTGGTGGGCGAACGCGCTATCACCATCAACCGTCAGGAGAAAGTGATCCACTCCAGCGCCGGACGTACGGTTTTTTACGATAAGCTGATCATGGCGACGGGCTCGTATCCGTGGATCCCGCCTATTAAAGGGTCGGAAACCCAGGATTGCTTCGTTTACCGTACCATTGAAGACCTCAACGCCATTGAATCCTGCGCACGTCGAAGCAAACGCGGCGCGGTTGTCGGCGGTGGTCTGCTGGGTCTGGAAGCGGCAGGCGCACTGAAAAACCTCGGCGTTGAAACCCACGTCATCGAATTTGCCCCGATGCTGATGGCGGAACAACTGGACCATATGGGTGGCGACCAGCTACGCCGTAAAATCGAAAGCATGGGCGTGAAGGTTCACACCAGCAAGAACACCAAAGAGATCGTGCAGGAAGGCACCGAAGCGCGTAAAACCATGCGCTTTGCCGACGGCAGCGAGCTGGAAGTGGATTTCATCGTCTTCTCCACCGGTATTCGCCCGCGCGACAAGCTGGCCACCCAGTGCGGTCTGGCCGTTGCGCAACGCGGCGGGATCATGATCAACGATACCTGCCAGACCTCGGATCCGGATATCTACGCCATCGGCGAATGCGCCAGCTGGAATAACCGCGTATACGGTCTGGTTGCACCAGGGTACAAAATGGCGCAGGTCGCCGTTGACCATATCCTCGGCAGCGAAAACGCCTTCACCGGCGCAGACATGAGCGCCAAGCTGAAACTGCTGGGCGTGGACGTGGGCGGTATTGGTGATGCGCATGGCCGCACCCCGAACTCCCGCAGCTATGTTTATCTGGACGAAAGCAAAGAAGTCTACAAACGTCTCATCGTCAGCCCGGACAACAAAACCCTGCTCGGGGCGGTGCTGGTGGGTGATACCAGCGACTTCGGTAACCTGCTCCAGCTGGTGCTGAACGCCATTGAGCTGCCGGAGAACCCGGACGCGCTAATCCTCCCGGCGCACGCCTCCAGCGGTAAGCCGTCCATCGGCGTGGATAAACTGCCGGACAGCGCGCAGATTTGCTCCTGCTTCGACGTGACCAAAGGCATGCTGATCTCCGCCATTAACAAAGGCTGCCACACCGTTGCGGCGCTGAAGGCGGAAACCAAAGCCGGGACCGGCTGCGGCGGCTGTATTCCTCTGGTCACTCAGGTGCTGAACGCCGAGCTGGCAAAACAGGGCATTGAAGTGAACAACAACCTGTGCGAGCACTTCGCTTACTCTCGCCAGGAGCTGTATCACTTAATCCGCGTGGAAGGCATTAAGTCCTTCGACGAACTGCTGGAGAAACACGGCCAGGGCTATGGCTGTGAAGTATGTAAGCCTACCGTCGGTTCCCTGCTGGCGTCCTGCTGGAACGAATATGTGCTCAAACCAGAACACACTCCGCTTCAGGACACCAACGATAACTTCCTGGCCAATATTCAGAAAGACGGGACTTACTCGGTGATCCCGCGTTCTGCCGGAGGGGAGATTACCCCGGAAGGGCTGGTCGCCGTGGGCCGTATCGCCCGTGAGTTTAACCTGTACACCAAAATCACCGGCTCCCAGCGTATCGGCCTGTTCGGTGCGCAGAAAGATGACCTGCCGGAAATCTGGCGTCAGCTGATTGAAGCGGGCTTTGAAACCGGTCACGCGTACGCCAAGGCGCTGCGCATGGCGAAAACCTGCGTGGGCAGCACCTGGTGCCGCTACGGCGTGGGCGACAGCGTGGGCTTCGGCGTAGAGCTGGAAAATCGCTACAAAGGCATCCGTACGCCGCACAAAATGAAGTTCGGCGTGTCAGGATGTACCCGTGAATGTGCGGAAGCCCAGGGGAAAGACGTGGGTATCATCGCCACCGAGAAAGGCTGGAACCTGTACGTGTGCGGTAACGGCGGGATGAAACCTCGCCACGCGGATCTGCTGGCCGCCGATCTCGATCGCGATACGCTGATCAAATACCTCGACCGCTTCATGATGTTCTACATTCGTACCGCCGATAAGCTGACCCGTACCGCGTCCTGGCTGGATAATCTCGAAGGCGGCATCGACTACCTGAAGTCGGTCATTATCGACGACAAGCTGGGTCTGAATGAACAGCTGGAATCCGAGATGACTCGCCTGCGCGAGGCGGTGATCTGCGAGTGGACCGAAACCGTGAACACGCCAGCGGCGCAGACGCGCTTCAAACACTTTATCAACAGCACCCAGCGCGACCCGAACGTGCAGGTGGTGCCGGAGCGCGAACAGCACCGTCCAGCGACCCCGTATGAACGTATTCCGGTGATGCTGGTGGAGGAAAACGCATGAGCCAGTGGGTAAACATCTGCAACATTAACGACATTCTGCCAGCAACCGGCGTCTGTGCCCTGCTGGGCAACGAGCAGGTGGCGATTTTCCGCCCTCGCCACGATGAACAGGTCTATGCCATCAGCAATATCGACCCGTTCTTCGAGGCCAGCGTGCTCTCCCGCGGTCTGATTGCGGAGCACCAGGGCGAGCTGTGGGTTGCCAGCCCGCTGAAAAAGCAGCGCTTCCGCTTAACCGACGGACTCTGCATGGAAGATGAAAGCTTCTCGGTCAAACACTACGACGTCCGCGTGAAGGACGGCGAGGTGCAGCTGAAAGCGTAACCCCTCGCCTTTTCAATAGGAAAGGCTTATGACCCCTTATGGGTAACGGCAGGAAAAACCGTATGTTCTGTACGATTCCTGCTGTTATCCTGACGTCAATTCTTCCCCCGCCATGAATGCTGTGAGGTAACGTCGTGGATCACCTGCCGATTTTTTGTCAATTACGCAACCGCGACTGCCTGCTCGTGGGCGGCGGCGATGTGGCTGAACGCAAGGCACGCCTGCTGTTAGAGGCGGGTGCCCGGCTGACCGTCAACGCCCTCACCTTTGCCCCACAGTTTGACGTCTGGGCGCAGGAAGGGATGCTCACCCAGGTGCAGGGCGAATTTGATGAATCCCTTCTGGATACCTGCTGGCTGACCATCGCCGCAACGGATAACGATGACGTTAACCAGCGCGTCAGCGACGCCTGCGAAGCGCGCCGCATCTTCTGTAACGTTGTGGATGCGCCGAAAGAGGCGAGCTTTATCATGCCGTCGATTATTGACCGTTCACCGCTGATGATTGCGGTGTCGTCCGGCGGGCGCTCGCCCGTTCTTGCCCGTCTGCTGCGGGAAAAACTGGAAGCCGTGCTGCCGCAGCATCTTGGTCAGATTGCCCACTACGCCGGGGAGCTGCGTTCCCGCGTGAAGCAAACCTTCGCAACCGTGGGCGAACGCCGTCGCTTCTGGGAGAAGTTCTTTGTCAACGACAGGCTGGCGCAGTCCCTTGCCAATCAGGACACCAAAGCCGTTGAAGAGACGACCGAACAGCTCCTGAGCGAGCCGCTGGACCATCGCGGTGAAGTGGTGCTGGTGGGCGCAGGTCCCGGCGATGCGGGCCTGCTGACGCTGAAGGGTCTCCAGCAGATCCAGCAGGCGGACATCGTGGTGTATGACCGTCTGGTCTCTGATGACATCATGAATCTGGTGCGCCGGGATGCTGACCGCGTGTTCGTAGGCAAACGGGCAGGTTATCACTGCGTGCCGCAGGAGGAGATCAATCAGATCCTGCTGCGGGAAGCGCAAAAAGGAAAGCGCGTGGTGCGCCTGAAGGGTGGCGATCCGTTTATCTTTGGTCGTGGCGGCGAAGAGCTGGAAACCCTGTGCAACGCGGGTATTCCGTTCTCCGTGGTGCCGGGCATTACGGCGGCGTCCGGCTGTTCTGCCTATTCCGGCATTCCGTTAACCCATCGCGACTATGCCCAGAGCGTGCGCCTGGTGACGGGCCACCTGAAAACCGGCAGCGAACTGGACTGGCATAATCTGGCCGCTGAAAAGCAGACGCTGGTGTTCTATATGGGGCTAAATCAGGCAGCCACGATCCAGGCGAAACTGCTGGAGCACGGCATGGAAGCAGATATGCCGGTCGCGCTGGTGGAAAACGGCACCGCCATTACGCAGCGCGTGGTCGATGGCGTGCTGACGCAGCTGGGCGAGCTGGCGCAGCAGGTTGAAAGCCCGGCGCTGATCGTGGTGGGTCGCGTGGTAGCCCTGCGCGAAAAACTGAACTGGTTCTCCAGCCACTAACGCATAATCTCTCCCGGGAGTAGTCTTTAAGCGGACTACTCCCTTCTTACCTCAGTCGATAACATACCGCCCGCATAATGGAACTTTTCCATTTATTCCCTCGTGTTACATCCAATTTTCGATTTATTGACAAGGAATGCGTATGTTCAAACTGGCAAAAGCTGCCGTTCTGGTCGGCCTGTTATCAACTCTGACGGCCTGCACCGGTCACGTTCAAAATACTAAAAATAATTGCAGCTACGATTACCTGCTTCACCCGGCGATCTCCATTTCGAAGATCATCGGCGGTTGCGGCCCGGCGGCACAGCAGTAAGCGTTTTTCAGGCGTAAAAAAACCGGGGATGTCCCGGTTTTTTTGTTTCGTCAGTTTTGTCGGGTGGCGGCTCCGCCTTACCCGACCTGCACGGTCCCGTAGGCCGGGTAAGCGTAAGCGCCACCCGACAAAGCGGCTTAAGGTTTCGCCACAAACCCAATCGCGTCGTACACCGCTTTCAGAGTTTCGGAGGCGCGCGCGCTGGCTTTTTCCGCGCCCTCTTTCATCACTTTTTGCAGGAAAGCTTCGTCGTTACGGTAACGGTGATAGCGCTCCTGCAACTCGGTCAGCATGCCGGAAACGGCGTCTGCCACTTCGCCTTTCAGGTGGCCGTACATCTTGCCTTCAAAGTGTTTTTCCAGCTCAGGGATGCTCTGTCCGGTCACACCGGAGAGAATGTCCAGCAGGTTAGACACGCCCGCTTTGTTCTGCACGTCGTAGCGCACCACTGGCGGCTCGTCGGAGTCGGTCACCGCACGCTTGAGCTTTTTCACCACCGATTTCGGATCTTCCAGCAGGCCGATAACGTTGTTGCGGTTATCGTCAGACTTGGACATCTTTTTGGTCGGCTCCAGCAGCGACATCACGCGCGCACCGGATTTCGGAATAAACGGCTCAGGCACTTTGAACACGTCACCGTAAAGCGCATTGAAGCGCTGGGCAATATCGCGGCTCAGCTCCAGGTGCTGCTTCTGGTCTTCACCCACCGGCACCTGGTTGGTCTGGTACAGCAGAATGTCGGCCGCCATCAGCACCGGATAGTCAAACAGACCGGCGTTGATGTTTTCAGAGTAGCGGGCAGACTTATCCTTGAACTGGGTCATGCGGCTCAGCTCGCCGAAATAGGTGTAGCAGTTCAGCGCCCAGCCCAGCTGCGCGTGCTCTGGCACGTGAGACTGAACGAAAATGGTGCTCTTCTCTGGATCGATACCGCACGCCAGGTACAGCGCCAGCGTATCAAGTGTTGCTTTGCGCAGCTTCTCGGGATCCTGACGCGCGGTGATAGCATGCAAATCCACGATGCAGTAAATGCAGTGGTAGTCATCCTGCATGCTCACCCACTGACGTAACGCACCCATGTAGTTACCAATGGTCAGTTCACCTGAAGGCTGTGCGCCACTAAAAACGATGGGCTTAGTCATTATTCAATTCCTGATGTTCACTGTGCGAGAGCCCGAGTGCGGGCAACAAATCTTTGAAGTGGTCGAACACAACGTCCGGCTCACTCAGCGTAATGGCTTCACCGTAGTTGTAGCCGTAGGTCAACCCAACCGACGGGCAACCTGCCGCTCTGGCAGCCAGAATATCATTGCGGGAATCCCCGACAAAGAGCAGCTCCGCAGGCGCTAAGGATAATTTTCCTGCCACCAGCAATAGCGGTTCCGGATGCGGCTTTTTATTCTGCACGTCATCGCCGCCCACAATTACGGAGAAGTATTTCGCGATATCCAGCGCTTCCAGCAGAGGCGCAACGAACGGTGTCGGCTTGTTAGTCACCAGTCCCAGCGGGATGCCTTTGGCATGTAGCGCGCTCAGCGTTTCAGCGACATCCGGGAACAGGAAGCTGCCCTCTTCGACGGTCTCTTCGTAGAAACGGTCGAACAGTTTGCGCAGAATACGCTGCTGCTCATCCTGGGGAATATCCGCGTGGTCAACACTCGGTTTACCTTGCGCGGAACGCTGAGAGGCACGCTCCTGACGAGCCCAGGTCAGCGCGCGCTCCATCAGCACGTCTGCACCGTTACCAATCCACGTCACCACGCGCTCTTCGCCTGCAACGGGGAGTTCAAGGGCATATAGCGCCTGATCGACGGCGCGGGTTAATCCTGGCGCGCTGTCGACCAGCGTGCCGTCGAGGTCAAATGCTACACCCCGAATAGCCTGCAATTTATCCATGACTTACCTTCGCCAGTTCACGGCGCATTTCATCAATGACTTTTTTGTAATCCGGTTGATCGAAGATGGCGGAGCCTGCGACGAACATATCCGCTCCTGCCGCCGCAATCTCACCGATGTTATTGACCTTAACGCCGCCGTCCACTTCCAGACGAATATCATAGCCAGACTCATCAATACGGCGGCGCACTTCACGCAGTTTGTCGAGGGTCTGAGGGATAAATGACTGACCACCAAAGCCTGGGTTGACGGACATCAGCAGGATCACGTCCAGCTTGTCCATCACGTAGTCGAGATAGCTCAGCGGGGTCGCCGGGTTAAAGACCAGTCCCGCCTTACAGCCGTTCTCTTTGATCAGCTGTAGCGTGCGGTCAACGTGTTCGGAGGCTTCCGGGTGGAAAGTGATGATGCTGGCACCCGCCGCGGCGAAATCAGGCACGATGCGGTCAACCGGTTTCACCATCAGATGCACGTCAATGGGCGCGGTGATCCCGTAGTTACGCAGTGCTTTAAGCACCATCGGACCGATGGTCAGGTTGGGAACGTAGTGGTTATCCATAACGTCGAAATGGACGACATCCGCGCCAGCCGCGAGAGCTTTGGCAGTGTCTTCACCCAGGCGGGCAAAATCGGCCGACAGAATTGAGGGGGCAATCAAAAACTGTTTCATCCGCATCTCCTTGAAATGTGTTTACCGGCGGGCAAAGGCTCAGGGTCGATAAAGCGCCAGAAGTTCGTCCACCTTTTTACGTGTGCCGCCGTTGCTGCTAATGCTACGCCGCACTTTTACCTGAAAATGCTTCGCGGCTTTGTACCATTCGCGCGTATCAGGCGTGTCGTGATTCGAAATTAACACCGGAATTCTTTTGCTGACCAGCTTTTCCGCCATCTCAGCCAGACGAGCCTGCTCGGCCGGGCTGAAGCTATTAGTGTGGTAGGCGGTGAAATTTGCCGTGGCAGACAGCGGCGCGTAAGGCGGGTCGCAGTAGACCACCGAGTTTACGCCAGCCAGCTCCATGCACTCCTCATAGGAGAGACAGTGGAATTCTGCATTCTGCGCTTTTTCAGCAAAGTGGTACAACTCATCCTGCGGGAAGTAAGGGCGCTTGTAGCGACCAAACGGCACGTTAAATTCACCACGCAGATTATACCGGCACAGGCCGTTGTAGCCATGGCGGTTGAGGTAGAGGAACAACAGTGCGCGACGGAACGGATCCTGGCTTTGATTAAACTCAGCGCGGAACTGATAGTAGACGTCCGGGTTGTTGTTCTCTGGCGTAAACAGCTTCCGCGCCTCTTCCACATACTCATCGGTACGCAGTTTGACGATGTTATAGAGGCTGATAAGGTCGCTGTTGATATCCGCCAGGATATAACGAGAAAAATCGGTATTCAGGAACACCGATCCAGCACCCACGAAGGGCTCGATAAGACACTCGCCTTTCGGCAGGTGCTTTTTAATATCGTCGAGCAGGGGGTATTTCCCCCCTGCCCATTTCAGAAAAGCGCGATTTTTTTTCATGCTGACTAACTGATTACACCTTCTCCGGCTGTGGAGAAAGCTCCGACAGCATCCTGCGCTTTAAACATTACTTCAGATCGGCCTGCACCTGATGAATCGGCTTCGCCCACGGGTTTTTCGCCTGCACGTCGGCTGGCAGCGTGGAAACGGCACGTTTTGCTTCATCTTTGGAAGCATAAATACCACTCACCAGCACATACCACGGTTGACCGTTACGGGTCGTCTGATAAACCACGTAGTTTTTCAGATTCGATTTCTTCGCCCAGGCGTTGAGGTTGTCATAGTTAGACGAACTGCTCAGCTGAAGGGTGTAGTTGCTGGAAGAGGCCGACTGCAAAGAACCCACGTTGCCCGTCGTTTTACCTGATGCAGCGCCCGTTTTGGCTGCGGGAGCCGCAGGTGTTGTTGCAGCAGGCGCGGTTGTGGTCGCCGTTGCTTTCGGTGCAGTGGTTGCCGCAGGCGTTGGCGCTTTAACCGGCTGAGTCGCCGCAGGTTTTGTCTGCGCTGGCGCTTTTGCCACGGTTTGCGGTTTCGTCTCACGCTTCGGCTCAATCACAGCCTGCTTACGCTCCTGGCGTGGCGCAGTCTGCGTCTGGCGCGGTTTGGTTTCCGTTGTCGCCGTTTGCTGCTGGGCATTGCTGCCATGAACTGGCGCAACGGTGGCTGGTTCAGTTGGCAGCGTGGAGTTCACCACGGCAGCGTTAACCTGCTCCTGATTCTGCGGCTGCATCAGCGCGTTATTCAGATCGCCCTGAACTTCAACACGCTGCTGGCCTTCAGGCGTCGCAGGCGCCTGGCCCTGAGTCGGGGTCGCAGAGACAGGCGGCAGAGAGATATCCTGGCCAGCGCTGGTGTTACCTGCGGTCTGCTCTGCGGAAGTGGTGCCCGGCGCAGGCTGAGCGCCATTCGCCTGGTTGCTCGCATCGTTACCAGACAGGTCGATGCTCTTCTCGGCAGACGCCGTCTGCTCGGTAGAATTGGTAGAAGGTGCTTTTAGCGCGGACCCAATGCCGACAATCAGCAAGACCAGCACCAGAACGCCAAGGCCCATCATGATGTACTGACGGGAGGCCGGTTTTGCCGCTACCGCTTTTTTACGTTTGCGCGGACGACGTTCAACAGGCTGTTCATCCATTAACTCTTCTTCGGATTCATACTCCTCGTCTTCTCGCTCATTTCGCGCGTTACGGCTACGCGAAGGGCGACGATCGTCTGCATCCAGTTCGACATCGTCAAAATTGATCTGCGGCTCGTTATCACGTTCTGAAGATTGACGAGAACGACCAGTACGACGATCGCTGGGATCGGGTTTCAGCTCGTCTTCTGGTTTGAATTCATCCATTTAACACCCCACTCAAAGGCTTCTGCCAACGACTCTGCATTTACCTGAAGCTAAAACGACCACCTGTTACAGCGGTCTGACCTTTCTAGTTGTTACGCCTGCTGACAATCAGCAATAGCGCCAAGTACGACTTCGCGCGGCACTCCGCCGCGCACTTCACTTTTCCCTATTGCAAGCGGGAGTACCAGACGCATCTCACCTGCCAATACTTTTTTATCGCGCATCATGTGGGGAAGGTACGCCTGCGCAGACATTTCCTGCGGACCACTCACCGGCAAGCCAGCACGTTTAAGCAACGCGATGATACGTGCTGTCTCTTCCGGCCTGAACTGCCCCAGACGTTCAGAGGCTCGCGCCGCCATAACCATTCCGGCAGCGACAGCTTCACCGTGAAGCCAGTTACCGTAGCCCATTTCGGCTTCGATCGCATGACCAAACGTATGCCCCAGATTCAGTAAAGCACGTAAGCCGGTTTCACGCTCATCTGCGGCAACGACTTCTGCTTTCAGCTCACAACAACGGCGAATACAGTAGGCCATTGCCTGCCCGTCAAGGCGCAGCAGCGCATCCATATTCTCTTCCAGCCAGGTGAAGAATTCCCCGTCAAGAATAATGCCGTATTTGATCACTTCTGCAAGGCCGGACGCCAGTTCGCGCGCTGGCAAGGTTTTCAGACAGTCGAGATCCACTACCACCGAGGCAGGCTGGTAGAACGCGCCAATCATGTTTTTGCCGAGCGGATGGTTAACCGCCGTTTTACCGCCCACAGAAGAATCGACCTGTGAGAGCAACGTGGTTGGAATTTGAATAAAGCGCACGCCGCGCTGATAGCTGGCGGCTGCAAAACCGGTCAGATCGCCCACAACGCCGCCGCCCAGGGCAAGCAGTGTTGTATCACGACCATGCGGTTTTTGCAGAAGTGCGGTAAAGACGGTATCCAGTACCGTCAGGCTTTTGTACTGCTCGCCATCGGGCAGAATCACACTGTCGACCTTCACGCCCGCCTGCTCAAGCAGGTGACGTACACGGTCGAGATAAAGCGGAGCCAGCGTCTCGTTGGTGACCAGCATCGCCTGATCACCCGCTTTCAGTGGTAAGAAGGAAGCTGGGTCGTTAAACAAACCAGCCGCGATGGTGATAGGGTAACTACGTTCCCCGAGAGTAACTGTAATCCTCTCCATGACGCGACATCCACCTTAAATGCTTTTACCCGCAGGCGAGTGTATATAAAGCCAGAATCAGTTGCTTTCCAGCATATGAATAATCTGGTTTGCAACCACTTTAGCGCTTTGATCGTCAGTACGAATGGTCACATCAGCAATCTCTTCGTACAGAGGATTGCGTTCATCGGCCAAAGCTTCCAGAACTTCACGTGGCGGTGTTTCAACCTGCAACAACGGGCGCTTTTTATCACGCTGCGTGCGTGCCAGCTGTTTTTCGATGGTCGTCTCAAGATAGACCACTACGCCACGGGCGGAGAGACGGTTGCGGGTTTCGCGAGATTTTACAGAGCCGCCGCCAGTTGCCAGCACAATGCCCTGTTTTTCCGTGAGTTCGTTGATCACTTTTTCTTCTCGGTCACGGAAACCTTCTTCGCCTTCTACGTCGAAGACCCAGCCCACATCCGCTCCGGTTCGTTTCTCAATCTCTTGATCAGAATCGTAAAATTCCATATTGAGTTGTTGAGCTAACTGACGCCCAATAGTGCTTTTGCCGGCACCCATAGGCCCAACCAGAAAGATATTGCGTTTCTCTGCCATTTTTTCGGTACTACTAAGACTATTCGTTAATGGTAATCCCCGCTGCGCAGACACCCGGCGTAGCAGGACATGAACTGAAACCTCATTTGCAATAGAGCGAGAGTCAGACGAAAAATTATCTCAATACTCCGGCTTGTTTGGCAACTGATTAAATCACCGTTCCCGGCGCATAAGGAAATAAGACGTAAGTCCAACTCAAATCGGTACTCCTTGTATGCTAATTCATGCCCCACGTCAAACATCTGCAACAAACTGAATGCAAAATCATTGCGGGGATCGTTACCCATTACTGAATACTGACCAGACGTGGCGTGATAAACACCACTAACTCGCGCCGTTCATTATCTTTTCCGTCATGGCGGAACAGCTGACCCAGCCACGGAATGTTGCCCAGCACGGGCACGCTGTCGCGTCCGGTTTTATTCTTTTGCGAAAAGATCCCGCCCAGCGCGAGCGTTTCCCCACTTTTTACCTCAACCTGCGTTTCGATCTCCTGCTTATCGATCGCCAGCGTTTCGCCGTCTGCCTGTTGCAGCACCTGGCCGGGCATATTTTCACTGATATGCAGTTTCAGGCGCACGCGACCACCCGGCAGGACCACCGGCGTGACCTCCATGCCTAATACCGCCTCTTTAAATTCAACGGATGTCGCCCCGCTCTCGCCGCTGGAAACCTGATACGGAATTTCGCTGCCCTGCTTGATGCTGGCCGGCTGCATGTGTGACGCCAGCAGCCGCGGGCTGGCGATGATATCCACCTGCTGCTTTTGCTCAAGCGCCGACAACTCAAGATCCAGCATCCTGCCGTTGATGCGCCCGATGTTAAACCCTGCGTGGGTGGTTGCACTGGCCACCGACAGGTCCGCCCCCAGCGTCGTGACCTGACCCACCTTACCGGCCTCCGTTGCGTCAGCGAGGTTCCATTTCACCCCCAGTTCACGCAGGCTTTTTTCACTGATGGTCACAATCTGCGCCGCCAGTTCCACCTGCTCGACGGGCAGATCCATCTGCACAGCCCAGCGCTGGAGCATATCCACCACCGTCTGGTTATCCCTGACCAGAAAACGGTTGGTGCGCTTGTCGACGGAGAGACTGCCTTTCGGGCTTAAGAGCTTTTCTGCCGCTTTTTGCAATTCGGCCGCATCCGCATAAGCAAACGGAATGCTGTGAGAGTGCAGCGGGGCGTCAAGCAGACGCTGGGCCCGCTCCTGCTCTTTACGCGTCTGTTGCTCCCGTTGCCAGGCCGCCGTATGCACATAAAAAATGCCGCCCTCTTCCCTCAATACCAGCCCGGCGCTGTTCACTACCGTCTGAAGCGCCTGTCTCCAGGGCACCCGCGTTAAATTCAGCGAAAGCGAACCGCTGACATCCGGCGACACCACCAGATTGCGATCCTCCTGCGCCACCAGCGCCTGTAATATCTGCACCACCGGGACATCATCCACCAGCAGGGTGACTGGTTTTGGCGTCGCGGCCCACAGGGGCTGGCTGAGTGCCGCCAGTAACAGCCCTATCCTTATCTTCACTTTTTTTCGTTCCTTCTCGTTGCCATGTCCATCGCTTCGGCTCGCACATGTCGCCGACATCAACGGTCAGTTGTAGTTTATCTATCGCGCTCACCCGCCAGCCTGTCGGTAACCGCACCTGCGTTTTTACCCGGTACCAGCGTTTCTGCCCGTCCTGCATAAGGCCGATATCCCTGCTGCCGCTGACTACCCCCTGATACCGCCACTGGCTGAGCTGCCCGGCTGCGCAACGCTCTTCCGGCACAGAGAAGGGATCCCGCATCCCGGTCAGGAAAAGCGGAGAAAGCAGGATCAGCAAACGGGCTTTACTGCGCATGACCGATCTCCAGTTGCAGGCTGAGGCGTAACTGTTTGCCCTGTGGGGTGATGGAAAACGCACTCACCCGCGCGTTCTCAAGCGCCAGCCGGGAAAAGAGCGCCGGGACCGCGCCCCAGGAGGCATCCAGCGCCAGCTCTCCCCCACTCTGCTGCGGCTTCCAGTACACCAGCCTTGCGCCCTCATGCTGAAAAGCCAGGGGAGAAAAGAGCCGCGAGGGCATCACTTGCGTAACCACTGCTCTCCGTCCGGCCTCTGGCCACAGCGAGGCGTTGATTCGCTTCGCACTGATGGCCTGCGCCTGAATATCGGCGTAACGCAGAGCAGCGGGCCTGAGCAGCAGTCCCCAAATTGCCCACGCAACAAGCCCCGATGCGATCAACCAGCAAAGGACGCGCCGGGAAGGACGTGCATCAGTCCAGCGTTGATACCAGATACCCACGGGCTACCTCCGGCTATGTAGTTGAAAAGAGAACATCCATCGCCCCTGGCTATCCTGTTGCATTTCGCCTGCCGGTCCGGGGTTAAATCCCTTCACCCCTTTCAGGGCATCGGTCATGGCGGAGAGCGCTGGCAGTGAGGTGGTATAGCCGGTCAGGGTCAGCGAGGGTGGCTGATAACGCAGCGCCGTCAGCCACGCCTGCCGGGGCATTGCGCTGGCAAGGGACTCCAGCGCCGGTTGCCAGGCCGGATCAGACGGCGGCGAAGGGGTTTTCTGTCCCGCTGACTGCGGCTGACGGGCTCTCAATACTTTCTGCACCGCACGTGTCCCGGCCAGTTCGCTCTGCAACGCCTGTAACGCGAGAGTCTGCGTCGCCCGCAGGCTGATACTCCCCGCCAGCATCACCAGCCATGAGCCAGCAAACAGCAGCCCCCAGAAACGCAGGCGCTGATTACGTTGCTGCCGACGCCAGGGTAAAAGATTGGGCATGCTCATTACGGCGCCTCGCTCATGGCCAGCGCCAGGGCGACGGTGTAATCAGCACCGCATTCCGGCAACGGCGGCTGGCACAGCGTCACCGCTTCCCAGGGATCGCGGGCAGCATCAAACACGGCGATATCAGAAGGAGAAAGCGCAAGCAGCGCCGCCAGTTCATTCACCGTCGCCGCTTCTGTGGTGTAGCGCCGCCCCCACTGGTGACGCATCGCCCATAGCCACTGGTGTTGATCTCTCCAGGCGACGCACCGGGCGGGGGCAACAGCAGAGAGAAGATTAGCCAGCGCGCCGGCATCCGGGGCGATTGCTGCCAGACGCAAACGCAGCGCGTTCGCCAGCGTCAACAGGGTATCGACCTCTCTGTTTTGCGCTGCGGTAACCTGAAAAGTGTTGCTGAACGTATCCTGCGCGTAGTCAAAACAGAGCGTATCGGCGGGCATCTCCAGCTCACGCGCTAATGCGGCGCCTACCCAGGTGAGCTGTTCGCTGTCACGCAAGGTAACGGATGGACGGGGCAACGCGCGTTGCAGAACGCGCGTCGCCGGAAATGAGAGAAATACCCGATGCGAGTGCGGCAATGTTTTCCGCCAGCCACGTAATGCGTTAACCAGCTGTTCTGGCTTAAGTATTTTGCCTTCCCCGATAACGCTGTCCGACAGCGGCACCGCCCACCAGCGCCGTAAACGCCATCCGGCCCGCTCTCTGGTCAGCGCTACCGCAACCACCTTATCCTGTTGAATATGAACGCCTGTTTGCCACGTTTTAAAAGCCATGCTTCACGATCTCCTTATCGCCCGTCGGAGTGACGGCTATATCAATGAATCAGGCTTGCCTTTATACTACCGCGCGATTGTTTAGAAACTGCCCAGGCTAAACCAAATGGGAAATCTCCGGTGAAGTTCGTAAAGTATTTATTGATCCTTGCAGTCTGTTGCATTCTGCTGGGAGCAGGCTCGATTATTGGTTTGTACAAATATGTCGAGCCGCAACTCCCTGATGTCGCCACGCTTCGTGATGTGCGGCTTCAGATCCCTATGCAGGTCTATAGCGCTGATGGTGAACTGATGGCGCAATACGGCGAGAAACGTCGTATCCCTCTGACCTTAAATCAAATTCCACCCGTGATGGTGAAGGCTTTTATCGCCACCGAGGACAGCCGTTTTTACGAGCACCACGGTGTCGATCCGGTCGGTATTTTCCGTGCGGCAAGCGTGGCGCTGTTCTCCGGTCATGCCTCTCAGGGCGCAAGTACCATTACCCAGCAGCTGGCGCGTAACTTCTTCCTCAGCCCGGAAAAGACGCTGATGCGTAAGATCAAAGAGGTGTTCCTCGCGATCCGCATTGAGCAACTGCTGAGCAAAGACGAGATCCTTGAGCTTTACCTCAACAAGATCTATCTGGGCTACCGCGCCTATGGCGTAGGGGCTGCGGCTCAGGTCTATTTTGGTAAGCCGATCGATCAGCTCACGCTGAGCGAAATGGCGACCATTGCCGGCCTGCCAAAAGCGCCATCCACGTTTAACCCGCTCTACTCGCTGGACCGCGCCACCGCGCGCCGTAACGTGGTGCTGTCGCGTATGTTGAGCGAAGGCTATATCAGCCAGTCTGAGTACGATAAGGCGCGCAGCGACGTTATTGACGCCAATTACCATGCGCCGGAAATTGCTTTCTCTGCACCGTATCTCACTGAAATGGTTCGCCAGGAGATGGTGAGTCGCTACGGTGATAAAGCGTATGAAGATGGTTATCGCGTCTATACCACCGTGACCCGCAAGGTGCAGCAGGCTGCCCAGCAGGCGGTGCGTAATAACGTGATGGATTACGATATGCGTCACGGCTATCGCGGCCCGTCCAACGTGCTGTGGAAAGTGGGTGAAGGCGCATGGGACAGTAAAAAAATCACGGATTCCCTGAAAGCGCTGCCGACCTATGGCCCGCTGCGTCCGGCGGTCGTCACCCAGGCCGATCCACAGGAAGCAGTGGCGATGATGGCCGATGGCACATCCGTTTCGCTGCGCATGGAGGGTGTCCGCTGGGCGCGTCCATACCGCTCTGACACCCTTCAGGGGCCTACGCCACGTAAAGTGACCGATGTCGTACAAACCGGACAACAAATCTGGGTGCGTCAGGTCGGCGATGCCTGGTGGCTGGCGCAGGTGCCGGACGTAAACTCTGCGCTGGTCTCCATCAATCCGCAGAACGGCGCCGTGATGGCGCTGGTTGGCGGGTTCGATTTCAACCAGAGCAAATTTAACCGCGCGACCCAGGCGCTGCGTCAGGTTGGTTCGAACATCAAACCGTTCCTGTATACCGCGGCGATGGATAAGGGGCTGACTCTCGCCAGCATTCTCAACGACGTGCCAATTTCCCGCTGGGATGCCGGTGCGGGCTCTGACTGGCAGCCGAAGAACTCTCCGGCGCAATACGCTGGCCCTATCCGTCTGCGCCAGGGCCTTGGCCAGTCGAAGAACGTGGTCATGGTTCGCGCGATGCGTGCGATGGGCGTGGATTATGCGGCAGAGTATCTGCAACGCTTTGGCTTCCCGGCGCAAAACATCGTTCATACTGAATCTCTGGCGCTCGGCTCCGCGTCCTTTACGCCGCTCCAGGTTGCGCGAGGCTACTCGGTGATGGCGAACGGCGGCTTCCTGGTCGATCCGTATTTCATCAGCAAAATCGAGAACGATCAGGGCGGCGTACTGTTTGAAGCGAAACCGAAAATTGCCTGCCCTGAATGCGATATTCCGGTGATTTACGGCGACACGCCAAAATCCAATGTCCTGGAAAACAAGGATATGGAAGATGTGGCGATCTCTCAGGAACGTCAGAATCTGGCGGTGCCGCAGCCGCAGCTGGAACAGGCCAATCAGGCGCTGGTCGCCCAGAGTGGCGCGCAGGAGTATGCCCCGCACGTGATCAGCACGCCGCTGTCGTTCCTGATTAAGAGCGCACTGAACACCAACATCTTTGGTGAACCGGGCTGGCAAGGCACCGGCTGGCGAGCGGGCCGCGATTTGCAGCGCCACGACATCGGCGGCAAAACCGGGACAACCAACAGTTCAAAAGATGCCTGGTTCTCAGGTTATGGCCCGGGGGTTGTCACCTCCGTCTGGATTGGTTTTGACGATCACCGCCGCGATCTGGGGCGCACGACCGCCTCTGGCGCGATTAAAGATCAGATTTCCGGTTACGAAGGCGGCGCGAAGAGTGCGCAACCTGCCTGGGATGCATACATGAAGGCCGTTCTCGAGGGCGTACCAGAGCAGCCGCTAACGCCTCCGCCGGGCGTGGTGACGGTGAATATCGACCGCAGTACCGGACAGCTCGCGAATGGCGGTAACAGCCGTGCCGAGTATTTCATCGAGGGCACTCAGCCAACCACGCAGGCAGTGCATGAGGTGGGTACGGAATTGATTGATAACGGCGAAACGCACGAGCTGTTCTGACGCCAACAAAAAAGCCGGGTGGCGACTACGCCTGACCCGGCCTACAACGTCAATGCAAAACGGCAACCTTCGGTTGCCGTTTTTAATGGTGGCGCTACAAACGTCCCTGTCCCTTCAGCCACTCCCGCACCAGGAACAGTGCGCTCACGTTGCGCGCCTCGTTAAAGTCAGGATCTTCCAGCAAATCCATCAGATGAGCCAGCGGCCAGCGAACCTGCGGTAGCGGTTCCGGCTCGTCTCCTTCCAGCGATTCAGGATAGAGATCTTCCGCGACAACGATGTTCATTTTGCTGGAGAAATAGGACGGTGCCATGCTCAGCTTTTTCAGGAACGTCAGCTCTTTCGCGCCAAAACCGACCTCTTCTTTCAGCTCCCGGTTTGCCGCTTCAAACACCGTTTCGCCCGGGTCGATCAGTCCTTTGGAGAAGCCCAGTTCGTAGGATTCTGTGCCCACGGCGTATTCACGAATGAGGATCAGGTGCTCGTCGACGATGGGCACAATCATCACCGCTTCACGCGAGGAGGGGCGCATACGCTCATAAACACGACGCACACCGTTGCTGAACTCCAGATCCACGCTTTCGACATTAAACAGACGCGATTTCGCGACGGTTTCAACATTCAGAATGGTGGGCTTTTGTAAGGGTTTGGTCATCTTGACGGGTCTTTGCTGGGTGAACTGGCTTTATTGTGCGATACGCCGCACGGTTTCGGCAATGTCAATTGCTCTTTATTTACATTTATGCAACGTAACTGTAGGCGATTCTCATTTCAAAACAAATGTCAAGAGGTTGAAATGTTTCCAGGAATTTGCTGATATCGCGCCGGAACAGGCTTTGTTATCATTACCGGTCACTGGGATGCGCGTCAACATGCTCAAGTTAGACTCCATACTTGCCGATAGCCGACCACAGAATCTCATTCATTGTACAAAAGGTGCGACTGACAACACCTGTAAGAAGATAAGTAAGATGGGGAAAGCATGAGCACCATTTTGATTTTTCTCGCTGCTGTGCTGGCCTGCGCGTCGATTGCGGTGTGGGTATTCAGGCGCCGCGTACATCGCCGTTATCGGCTGCCCTTTTTGAACGCGTTTGCCGGGGCAAACACGCGCAAGCTTTCGCCAGAGGAACGCAGCACCGTTGAGCAGTATCTCGACACGCTGAACCGATCCCGGCTTTCGCCTGGCCCTACCGGTGCCAGCGCCGCCCCCGTATCGCTCAACCTGAACGCCCAAAGTGACACCGTTCTGTGCGTAACGCGCTCCATTACCCGCTACGGTATTACAACCGACGATCCCAACAAGTGGCGTTACTATCTCGACTCTGTTGAAGTGCACCTGCCTCCCTTCTGGGAGCAGTATATTAACGACGAAAACAGCGTCGAGCTCATCCATACCGATACGCTGCCGCTGGTTATCTCCCTCAATGGTCATACTCTGAGCGAATATGTTCAGGAAGCGCCACGCTTTGCGCTGGAACGCGCAAGCGGAACGCAGGCCTCTATTCGCGGTGAAGAGACTGAGCAGATCGAACTGCTGAACATCCGCCAGGAGACGCATGAAGAGTACGTCCTGAGCCGCCCGGATGGCATTCGCGAAGCGGTGTTGATTGTCGCCTCGTTCCTGCTCTTTTTCATCTGCCTGCTGACGCCGGACGTGTTTGTTCCGTGGCTCGCGGGTGGCGCAGTACTGCTTCTGGCCGCCGGGCTGTGGGGCATATTTGCTCCGCCGGCAAAAACGTCATTACGCGAAATTCACTGCCTGCGCGGAACCCCAAAACGCTGGGGACTGTTCGGTGAGAACGATCAGGAACATATCAACAATATCTCGCTCGGGATCATCGATCTTATCTATCCGCGCCACTGGCAGCCGTGGATAGCGCAGGACCTTGGCCACAAAACGGATATTGATATCTATCTCGACCGCCACGTTGTACGCCAGGGGCGCTACTTATCCCTGCACGACGAAGTGAAAAACTTCCCGCTTCAGCACTGGCTCCGCAGCGCGGTGATTGCCGGTGGTGCCGCGTTAATCTTCGTCATGCTGCTGCTCTTCGTGCCGCTGGATATGCCGATTAAATTTACCCTGTCGTGGATCAAAGGGGCGCAAACTGTGGAAGCCACCAGCGTACAGCAGCTCGAAGAAGCGGGTGTACGCGTGGGAGATACGTTGCGCCTCAAAGGCACCGGGATGTGTAATATCCACACGCCGGGCGCCTGGAACACGCGCCAGAACTCGCCGTTCGCGCCGTTCGACTGCTCTCAGATCATCTGGAATGACGCCTCTCCGCTGCCGCTGCCGGAATCAGATGTGGTCAACAAGGCCACTGCGCTCACCCAGACGATTAATCGCCAGCTCCATCCAAAACCGGATGATGATTCTCGCGTCAGCCCTGCCCTGCGTTCGGCTATTCAGAAGTCGGGCATGGTACTGCTGGATGACTTTGGCGAAATCGTCCTGAAAACAGAGGATCTCTGTTCCGCCCAGGATGACTGTATCCGGCTCAAGAACGCGCTGGTCAATCTCGGCAACAGCAAAGACTGGGACGCGCTGGTGAAACGGGCCGAAGCGGGACGCCTGGACGGTGTGAACGTGCTTCTGCGTCCGGTCAGCGCCGAGTCGCTGGATAACCTGGTGGCGACCTCTACCGCCCCCTTCGTGATGCGTGAAACCACCCGTGCCGCCCAGGCGCTTAACAGCCCGGCGCCCGGCGGTTTTGTGATTGCCAGCGATGAAGGCAGCGACCTGGTAGATCAACCTTATCCGCAGGTTTCGCTGTATGACTATCCTGCCCAGGAGCAGTGGAGCGAATTCCAGCGTCTGGCGCAGATGCTGATGCAGACGCCATTCAGCGCGGAAGGGATCGTCACCACCCTCTTTACCGACGCCAACGGCACGCGTCATATTGGCCTGCACCGTATGCCGGATAGCGCTGGCCTGTGGCGCTATATAGGGACATCCCTGCTGCTGATTGCAATGCTGGCGTGCATTGTCTGGAACGGTTATCAGGCCGTACGCCGCTATCAGCGTTCCCGCACGCGGCTGGCAGAAATCCAGGCCTACTACGAAAATTGCCTGAACCCGAAACTGATCTCCTCTTCCGAGAGCCTGATCGGATAACGTCCCTGCGCGACAAGTTGTGCTACCCTGTCGCGCACGTTTCTTCTGGCTGGAGTTCCCCCTTATGCATCTTAATATCGACTGGCAGGCGGTCGATACCGTCCTGCTTGATATGGACGGCACGCTGCTTGATCTCGCCTTTGATAACTATTTCTGGCAAAAGCTGGTCCCGGAAACATACGGTGAACAGCAGGGGATCTCCCCGGCGGAAGCGCAGGAATTCATTCGTTCGCAATATAGCGCGGTGCAGCATACGCTAAACTGGTACTGTCTTGACTACTGGAGCGAGCGACTCGGTTTGGATATTTGTGCCATGACCACCGCCCAGGGCGCACGCGCTGTACTGCGCGACGATACGGTCCCGTTCCTGGATGCGCTGAAAGCCTGCGGTAAGCGCCGCATTTTGCTGACGAATGCGCATCCCCATAACCTGGCCGTGAAGCTGGAACATACCGGTCTTGCTTCACACCTTGATTTATTGCTTTCCACCCACACATTTGGTTATCCGAAAGAGGATCAGCGGTTGTGGCATGCCGTGGTGGAAGAGACCGGTTTACAGCCTGAACGCACGCTGTTTATTGACGACAGCGAGCCGATTCTGGATTCTGCGGCCGCTTTTGGCATTCGCTATTGTCTGGGCGTGACCAATCCGGATTCCGGCCTGGCTGAAAAAAGCTATCTGCGACATCCGGGGCTGAACGACTATCGCCGGATGATCCCCTCACTCACCGTGAAGGAGACGCCATGAAAGAAAAACCCTCTGATGGGGTAAGACTGGATAAATGGCTGTGGGCCGCCCGTTTTTACAAAACGCGCGCCCTTGCCCGTGAAATGGTTGATGGCGGAAAGGTGCATTACAACGGTCAGCGCAGCAAACCGAGCAAGCTGGTTGAACTGAATGCCACGCTAACGCTTCGCCAGGGCAACGATGAGAAAACGGTGGTGGTGAAAGCCATTACCGAGCAGCGGCGGCCCGCAACCGAAGCCGTTTTGCTGTATGAAGAGACGGCCGAAAGCATAGAGAAGCGCGAGAAAACCGCGCTGGCGCGCAAGATGAATGCGCTGACCATGCCTCACCCGGACCGGCGACCGGATAAAAAAGAGCGCCGCGATCTGATGAAATTTAAACACGGTGAGAGCGAGTAACCCTCACCTGCACGAGAGATGAAAATGGCCCAACACGACCAATTACACCGCTATCTGTTTGAACAATTCGCCGTGCGCGGCGAGCTGGTCACCGTATCCGAAACCTGGAAACAGATTCTGGAAAACCACAACTACCCGCTGCCGGTGAAAACCCTGTTGGGCGAACTGCTGGTTGCCACCAGCCTGCTGACCGCCACGCTGAAGTTCGCTGGCGATATTACCGTTCAGTTGCAGGGTGATGGCCCGATGTCGCTGGCGGTGATCAACGGCAATAACCAGCAGCAGATGCGCGGCGTGGCGCGCGTTCAGGGCGATATCCCTGAAAATGCGGATCTGAAAACGCTGGTCGGAAATGGCTACCTGGTTATCACGATCTCGCCTGAAGAGGGTGAGCGCTATCAGGGCGTTGTCGGTCTGGAAGGCGACACGCTTGCCGCCTGCCTGGAAGATTACTTCATGCGTTCCGAACAGCTGCCAACCCGCCTGTTCATCCGCACCGGTGAAGTGGATGGTCAGCCTGCTGCCGGTGGTATGCTGCTTCAGGTTCTGCCTGCGCAGGATGCGCAGACCAATGATTTCGAGCATCTGGCAACGTTGACGGAAACCATCAAAGCGGAAGAGTTGTTCACCCTGTCGGCGACCGACGTGCTGTGGCGTCTGTACCACGAAGAAGAAGTGACGGTTTACGATCCGCAGGATGTGGAATTTAAGTGCACCTGCTCTCGCGAGCGTTGTGCTGGCGCCCTGAAAACGCTGCCGGATGAAGAGATCGACAGCATCATGGCGGAAGACGGTGAGATCGATATGCACTGTGATTACTGCGGTACGCACTACGTGTTCAATTCCATGGATATCGCGGAGATCCGCAATAACGCCTCTCCAGCGGACCCGCAGGTTCACTAAACCTCTTTCCCCTCACCCTAACCCTAACCCTCTCCCCAACGGGGAGAGGGAACTTGAACACCCTCACCCCTTTGGGTGAGGGGTAAAAAACGCCACCCAAGCTGAATCGTTTTCCCAATGTAACCCTTACGTAATTTTCTTACATGTATGCGATTACATTCACATTCTTCTGGATAAATTCACCAGAGATTAACCTTTTAAGAACATTTTCCCCATCCAAAAAGCGATTCCTGCGATAATCTGCCCGCCCTGTGACTGGAGTCGCAGCGTTTTCCGTTAGTAAGGGTTTTGACCAGATACGTAAATCTATGAGCCCCGTCGCGGTTAACATCCCCAGAAAAACCCTACAATTTCAGGCAGTACATATTGGCTAAGGAGCAGTGATATGCGTGTTAATGGTTTAACCCCGCAAGATCTCAAGGCTTATGGTATTCACGACGTCCAGGAAGTGGTCTACAACCCCGATTACGATACGCTGTATCAGGAAGAGCTCAATCCGGCACTGGAAGGATACGAGCGCGGTGTGTTGACGAACCTGGGTGCTATCGCCGTCGATACGGGTATTTTTACCGGTCGTTCGCCTAAAGATAAGTATATCGTCCGAGACGACACCACCCGCGATACGCTGTGGTGGGCTGATAAGGGCAAAGGGAAGAACGATAACAAACCGCTCTCCCCGGAAACCTGGCAGCATCTGAAAGGACTTGTCACCCATCAGCTTTCCGGCAAGCGTCTGTTTATTATTGATGCGTTCTGCGGCGCTAACGCCGACACCCGTCTCTCCGTACGGTTCATTACTGAAGTGGCCTGGCAGGCGCATTTCGTGAAGAACATGTTCATTCGTCCGACTGATGAAGAACTGCAAGACTTCACCCCTGACTTTATCGTGATGAACGGCGCGAAATGCACCAACCCGCAGTGGAAAGAGCAGGGTCTGAACTCCGAAAACTTCATCGCCTTCAACCTGACCGAGCGTATCCAGCTGATCGGCGGTACCTGGTACGGCGGCGAAATGAAGAAAGGGATGTTCTCGGTCATGAACTACCTGCTGCCGCTGCGCGGTATCGCCTCCATGCACTGCTCGGCGAACGTCGGGGAAAAAGGCGATGTAGCAGTGTTCTTCGGCCTTTCCGGCACCGGTAAAACAACGCTGTCCACCGATCCAAAACGTCGTCTGATTGGCGACGATGAACACGGCTGGGATGATGACGGCGTGTTTAACTTTGAAGGCGGCTGCTACGCGAAGACCATTCGCCTGTCGGAAGAGGCAGAGCCGGATATCTACCACGCGATTCGCCGCGATGCGCTGCTGGAAAACGTCACCGTGCGTGCCGATGGTTCTATCGACTTCGACGATGCCTCGAAAACGGAAAACACCCGCGTCTCTTACCCGATCTACCACATCGAGAACATCGTCAAGCCGGTATCGAAGGCGGGTCATGCCACGAAGGTGATTTTCCTGACCGCGGATGCGTTCGGCGTGCTGCCACCGGTTTCCCGCCTGACCGCCAGCCAGACGCAGTACCATTTCCTCTCCGGCTTTACCGCTAAACTGGCGGGTACCGAGCGCGGTGTGACCGAGCCAACCCCAACCTTCTCCGCCTGCTTCGGCGCGGCGTTCCTGTCGCTGCACCCAACGCAGTACGCGGAAGTGCTGGTGAAACGCATGCAGGCATCCGGCGCCCAGGCGTACCTGGTGAACACCGGCTGGAACGGTACGGGCAAACGTATCTCCATCAAAGATACACGCGCCATCATCGACGCGATTCTGGATGGTTCGCTGGATAACGCTGAGACCTTTACGCTGCCGATGTTCGATCTGGCGATCCCAACAGAGCTGCCGGGCGTGGATACGCGTATCCTGGATCCGCGTAACACCTACGGTTCACCGGAACAGTGGCGTGAGAAGGCTGAATCGCTGGCGAAACTGTTTATCGAAAACTTCGAGAAGTATACCGACACCCCGGCCGGTGCTGCGCTGGTGAGTGCGGGACCAAGGTAAAAGCAAAAAGGCAACGAAAGTTGCCTTTTTTAATGTTTTCTCCCTCTCCCCGTGGGAGAGGGCCGGGGTGAGGGCATCAGGCCCCCCCTTTTTTAACTCTCTTTCACCTGCCCCCGTAAAACCGGCACCGGTAACCACGCACGAATGCTCAAACCGCCCCGCTCGCTGGTGCCAATTTCCAGCAGTCCGTTATGGTTATCAACAATACGCTGCACAATCGCCAGGCCTAAGCCGGTTCCGCTGGTGCTGCGCGCGCTGTCGCCGCGCACGAACGGCTGGAACAGGTGCTTACGCTGCTCAGGCTTGATGCCCGGGCCATCGTCTTCCACCTGGAACCAGGCGCGGTTGAGTTCCGTACCGCTGCTGACTTTGATCCAGCCGTTGCCGTACCGCGCCGCGTTAACCACCATATTCGCCACCGCGCGTTTAATGGAGAGCGGATGCATACGTACCTGAATCTCACCTGCCTGAAGGTCGGTCGCAATTTCACGTTCGTAGCCGCTTTCGGCGGCAACCACTTCGCCCAGAACCGCGTTCAGATCCGCCATCTCCATCGGCATCTCCTGCCCGGTGCGCAGGTAGTCGATAAACTGCTCGATGATGGCGTTACACTCTTCGATATCCTTGTTGATGGACTCTGCAAGATAACCATCCTGCTCGCCCATCATCTCTGTTGCCAGCCGGATACGCGTCAGCGGGGTGCGAAGGTCATGGCTGACCCCCGCCATCAGCAGCGTACGGTCGTCCGCCAGCTGTTTAACGCCTGCCGCCATGTGGTTAAACGCACGCGTTACCGAGCGCACTTCCGATGCGCCATACTCACGCAGCGGCGGTGGGATAATACCTTTACCGACCTGCAATGCCGCATGCTCCAGATCGACCAGCGGTCGGTTCTGGATACGAATAAACAGCCATGCGCCGCCGATGGCCAGCAGCATGATCGCCAGGGTGTATCGGAACAGCGGCGAGAAGTCGCCCTGATGAATCTCGGTGAGCGGAACGCGCACCCAGATGTTGGGTGACAGCCAGGTTTTCAGCCAGACAACCGGCGAGCTTTTATTGACCTCAACGCGCACTTCCGTCGGGCCGCCAAGCTGCTGCGCCATCTGCTGGCTAAGGAATTCATAGTGCTGCGCCCAGCGCAGGCCGGCATCTTCCGCCGCTTCGTTCGAGTAGAGAGAAATGCCCAGCTCACGGTAGATTTCCCGACGGAACGCCGGGGGAACAACCAACTGCGTGCCGTCCTCCAGTTGCAGTTTGTCGGTCATCAGCATACGCACTTCGTATGCCAGCACCTTATTAAACTGCTGAAGGCTCGGCAGGATTGCAAAGTTCAGCACCACCAGGTAAGTCGTCACCAGGCTGACAAACAGCAGGGTGACGATCAATAACAGCGTGCGGGCAAACGAACTTCGCGGCGAGAAGCGCATTCGCCTCATGCTTTAGAGCCGTCCGGGACAAACACGTAGCCCAGACCCCACACGGTCTGTATATAACGAGGATGCGCCGGATCTTCTTCCACCATACGGCGCAGACGAGAGATCTGCACGTCGATAGAACGCTCCATCGCGGAGTATTCACGACCACGCGCCAGGTTCATCAGCTTGTCACGGGAGAGCGGCTCACGCGGGTGACTGACCAGCGCTTTCAGCACCGCGAACTCACCGCTGGTGAGCGGCATTGGCTCATCTTCACGGAACATTTCACGGGTGCCGAGGTTCAGCTTGAACTTACCGAATGCAATGACGGCCTCTTCCTGAGATGGCGCGCCCGGCAGCTCGTTCGCCTGACGACGCAGCACGGCGCGAATACGCGCCAGCAGTTCACGCGGGTTGAACGGCTTTGGAATGTAGTCATCAGCGCCGATCTCAAGGCCGACAATGCGGTCAACTTCTTCACCCTTCGCCGTCACCATGATGATCGGCATCGGGTTGCTCTGGCTGCGCAGACGGCGGCAAATAGAGAGCCCGTCTTCGCCAGGCAGCATCAGGTCCAACACCATCAGGTGGAAGGATTCACGCGTCAGCAGACGATCCATCTGTTCCGCGTTCGCGACGCTACGAACCTGGAAGCCCTGCTCGGTCAGATAACGTTCCAGCAGCGCACGCAGGCGCATGTCGTCATCTACGACCAGAATTTTGTAGTTCTCTTGCATTGTGTGTACTCCCAAAGGTTCGGATAAGCCTGGAACAGCGTATTCTAAAAAAGTGCACGGGTTCGACCAGCAAATTCTGGTATAAATTCTAGACGAAATTGTTACAAAGCATATTTAACAGCAGCTTATCTGTTCATTTCATCACATAAATCATTATTAATCTTGTCTGTTACACTGTGCGCTACGTATTGTGCGCAAAGACAGTTAACCGGCATTAAAGGCTGCACCATGAAAACGCCTCTGATCACCCGTGAAGGGTACGAGAAACTCAAAAAAGAGATGGATTACCTGTGGCGCGAAGAGCGTCCGGAAGTGACCAAAAAAGTCACCTGGGCAGCAAGCCTGGGCGACCGCAGCGAGAATGCGGACTACCAGTACAATAAAAAGCGGCTGCGCGAAATCGATCGCCGGGTACGCTACCTGACGAAGTGCCTCGAGAATCTCAAAATTGTCGATTACTCCCCGCAGCAGGAAGGTAAAGTCTTCTTCGGCGCGTGGGTCGAAATTGAAAACGACAGCGGCGACACCCTGCGTTTTCGTATCGTCGGCTACGATGAAATTTTCGGTCGTAAGGATTACATTTCTATCGACTCACCCATGGCCCGCGCCCTGCTGAAAAAAGAGGTAGGCGATTTAGCCGTTGTCCAGACGCCTGCGGGTGAAGCAAGCTGGTACGTCAACGAAATCGAGTATGTTAAATAGTCCGAGAGCGCCCTCCCCGGCTGGCATTTTTTGGTGTCAGCCCGTATAACTATCCCCCTGATTTTCGATCCACAAGATGAACTGACCATGATGAAAGAGTCGCTCTGCCGCATTATTGCGGGTGAACTTCAGGCCAGAGCCGAACAGGTAGAAGCTGCCGTTCGCCTGCTTGATGAAGGGAACACCGTGCCGTTTATTGCACGTTATCGTAAGGAAGTCACCGGCGGTCTGGATGACACGCAGCTGCGAAACCTGGAGACCCGTCTGGGCTATCTTCGCGAGCTGGAAGACCGACGTCAGGCGATCCTCAAATCTATCGGCGAGCAGGGCAAGCTGACCAGTGACCTGGAAAAAGCCATTAACGGTACCCTGAGTAAAACCGAGCTCGAAGACCTCTATCTGCCGTACAAACCGAAGCGCCGCACGCGCGGGCAGATTGCGATCGAAGCCGGCCTTGAGCCACTGGCCGATCTGCTGTGGAACGAACCGTCCCACGATCCGGAAACCGAAGCCGCCAAATTTATCGACGCCGATAAAGGCGTAGCAGACACCAAAGCCGCGCTGGACGGCGCGCGCTACATTCTGATGGAGCGCTTCGCCGAAGACGCGGCGCTGCTGGCCAAAGTGCGTGATTACCTGTGGAAGAACGCGCATATCGTCTCCACCGTGGTGTCCGGCAAAGAGGAAGAAGGCGCGAAATTCCGCGACTACTTTGATCACCACGAACCCATTTCTACCGCGCCGTCTCACCGCGCGCTGGCGATGTTCCGCGGCCGTAACGAAGGCGTGCTGCAACTCTCCCTGAATGCCGATCCACAGTTTGACGAGCCGCCAAAAGAGAGCCACTGCGAGCAGATCATTATCGACCATCTGGGCCTGCGCCTGAACAACGCCCCGGCGGACAGCTGGCGCAAAGGCGTGGTGAGCTGGACCTGGCGCATCAAGGTGCTGATGCACCTCGAAACCGAGCTGATGGGCACCGTGCGCGAGCGCGCCGAAGACGAAGCGATCAACGTCTTCGCCCGTAACCTGCACGACCTGCTGATGGCGGCGCCAGCTGGCCTGCGCGCCACCATGGGTCTCGATCCGGGTCTGCGTACCGGCGTGAAGGTGGCCGTGGTTGACGGCACCGGCAAGCTGGTTGCCACCGACACCATTTACCCGCACACCGGTCAGGCAGCGAAAGCGGCTGTCGTCGTCGCCGCGCTGTGCGAGAAGTACAACGTTGAGCTGGTTGCCATCGGTAACGGTACGGCGTCCCGAGAAACTGAACGTTTCTATCTCGACGTGCAGAAGCAGTTCCCGAAAGTGACGGCGCAGAAAGTGATCGTCAGTGAAGCGGGGGCATCTGTCTATTCCGCCTCGGAACTGGCAGCGCAGGAGTTCCCGGATCTGGACGTTTCCCTGCGCGGTGCGGTCTCTATCGCCCGTCGTTTGCAGGATCCGCTGGCGGAGCTGGTGAAGATTGACCCGAAATCCATCGGCGTGGGCCAGTATCAGCACGACGTGAGCCAGACGCAGCTGGCGCGTAAGCTGGATGCGGTAGTGGAAGACTGTGTTAACGCCGTCGGCGTGGACCTGAACACCGCTTCCGTGCCCCTGCTGACCCGCGTGGCGGGCCTGACCCGTATGATGGCGCAGAATATCGTCGCCTGGCGTGATGAAAACGGTCAGTTCCAGAACCGCCAGCAGCTGCTGAAGGTGAGCCGTCTGGGGCCAAAAGCATTTGAGCAGTGCGCGGGCTTCCTGCGCATCAATCACGGCGATAACCCGCTGGATGCCTCTACCGTTCACCCGGAAGCCTATCCGGTTGTCGAGCGTATCCTGGCCGCCACCCGGCAGGCGCTGAAAGACTTGATGGGCGACAGCAGCGCGCTGCGTAACCTGAAAGCGGTGGATTTCACCGACGAACAGTTCGGCGTGCCGACGGTCACCGACATCATCAAAGAGCTGGAAAAACCGGGCCGCGATCCGCGTCCTGAGTTTAAAACCGCGACCTTTGCTGAGGGCGTAGAAACCATGAACGACCTGCTGCCGGGCATGGTGCTGGAGGGGGCGGTAACCAACGTCACCAACTTTGGCGCGTTTGTGGATATCGGCGTGCATCAGGATGGTCTGGTGCATATCTCTTCCCTCGCCGACAAGTTCGTTGAAGATCCGCACACCGTGGTCAAAGCGGGCGACATCGTGAAGGTGAAAGTGCTCGAAGTGGATCTCCAGCGCAAGCGTATTGCCCTGACCATGCGTCTGGACGAGCAGCCGGGCGACACTAACGCGCGCCGTGGCGGTAATGGCGGTGGCCGTGAACAGCAGCGTCCGGCAGCGAAAGCCGCGAAGCCACGCGGACGTGACGCACAGCCAGCGGGCAACAGCGCGATGATGGATGCGCTGGCAGCGGCGATGGGTAAGAAACGCTAATGCTGTAAATGCCCGGTGGCGCGACGCTTACCGGGCCTACGGTTTTGTAGGCCGGGCAAACGCAGTGCCGCCCGGCAAGCAGGCCGCAGGGAATTAAAATAAATATGTTGTATCCATATTTAAACCACGAATTATCACCTCATTAACAAATAGCCCTCTTTTTATTTTCACCTCAATTTCGAAAATATTGAGCAAGGTCAAGCAGACCGCAAATTAATACGATTAACAACATCCCGTCACATTTTTATTATTGCTGATAAAAACTATTCTCATTATCATCGCAGTGTAGATTATTTAACCTATCGTGGAATCAGGCGCTATGCAATTCACTCCAGACAGTGCGTGGAAAATTATCGGTTTTACCCGTGAGATAAGCCCGGCCTATCGGCAGAAGCTCCTGTCACTGGGCATGCTACCCGGCTCATCATTCCAGGTTGTGCGCGTTGCACCGTTGGGCGATCCAGTTCATATCGAAACCCGACGCGTTAATCTGGTTCTGCGTAAAAAAGATCTCGCATTAATTGAAATTGAATCTTTATCCCGTTAACAAGCCAGCGGTTTCAGTGAGTCTACTACAATGAAAAAATTAACTATTGGCTTAATTGGCAATCCTAATTCCGGCAAGACAACCTTATTTAATCAGTTAACTGGCGCACGCCAGCGTGTGGGAAATTGGGCAGGCGTGACGGTTGAACGCAAAGAAGGCCAGTTCACCACGACAGATAATCAGGTCACGCTGGTTGATTTACCGGGGACCTATTCCCTCACCACGATTTCATCCCAGACCTCTCTCGATGAGCAAATTGCCTGCCACTATATTCTGAGCGGCGACGCGGATCTGCTTATCAACGTGGTGGATGCCTCTAACCTCGAACGAAATCTGTATCTCACGTTACAGCTGCTGGAGCTGGGTATTCCCTGCATCGTGGCGCTTAACATGCTCGACATCGCGGAGAAGCAAAAGCTGCGCATCGACGTCGATGCCCTCTCCGCCCGTCTGGGCTGCCCGGTGGTTCCGCTGGTTTCCACCCGCGCTCGCGGCATTGACGCCCTGAAGCTGGCGATTGACCGCCACACGGGCAATGCCGACGTCGAACTGGTGCACTACGCCCAGCCGCTGCTGCGCGAAGCCGGGCAGCTGGCGCAGGAGATGGATAACAGCATGCCCGCCAGACAACGTCTGTGGCTTGGCCTGCAAATGCTGGAAGGCGATATCTACAGCCGCGCCTACGCAGGCGATGCGGCGGATAAGCTGGATGTCGCACAGGCTCGCCTTAGCGACGAGCTGGATGACCCGGCCCTGCACATTGCGGATGCGCGCTATCAGGCCATCGCCGCTATCTGTGACGTGGTCAGCAATGCATTAACCGCTGAACCCAGCCGCTTCACCGCCGCCGTGGATAAAATTGTGCTCAACCGCTTCCTCGGTTTACCGATCTTTTTACTGGTGATGTATGTGATGTTCCTGCTCGCCATTAACATCGGCGGTGCATTACAACCTATCTTTGATGGCGGCTCTGTCGCTATCTTCGTGCACGGTATTCAGTGGCTGGGCTACACCCTCCACTTCCCGGAATGGTTGACCATCTTCCTTGCGCAGGGGATCGGCGGCGGGATCAATACCGTCCTGCCGCTGGTGCCGCAGATCGGCATGATGTACCTGTTCCTCTCCTTCCTTGAGGATTCCGGTTACATGGCGCGCGCCGCCTTCGTGATGGACCGCCTGATGCAGGCGCTGGGGCTGCCGGGCAAATCCTTCGTGCCGCTGATTGTCGGCTTTGGCTGTAACGTGCCGTCAGTCATGGGCGCGCGTACGCTGGATGCCCCGCGCGAACGCCTGATGACCATCATGATGGCGCCGTTCATGTCCTGCGGCGCGCGGCTGGCGATCTTCACGGTCTTTGCCGCGGCGTTCTTTGGTCAGGAAGGAGCGCTGGCCGTCTTCTCCCTGTATGTGCTGGGTATCGTGATGGCTATTCTCACCGGCCTGATGCTGAAGCACACCATCATGCGTGGCGAAGCGTCGCCGTTCGTGATGGAACTGCCGGTTTATCACGTTCCGCATCTGAAAAGCCTGATTATTCAGACATGGCAGCGCCTGAAGGGCTTCGTTCTGCGCGCCGGTAAGGTGATTGTGGTGGTCAGCATTTTCCTGAGCGCCCTGAACAGCTTCACTCTGAGCGGCCAGGCCGCGGACAACATTAATGACTCTGCCCTGGCCTCCGTCAGCCGGATCATTACGCCGGTCTTCAAACCGATTGGCGTTCAGGAAGACAACTGGCAGGCAACCGTGGGCCTGTTCACCGGCGCGATGGCAAAAGAGGTGGTTGTCGGTACCCTGAACACGCTTTACACCGCGGAAAACATCCAGGAAGAGGAGTTTAATCCGGCAGCGTTCAACCTCGGCGATGAACTGCTTGGCGCGGTGGAAGAAACCTGGCAGAGCCTGAAAGACACCTTCAGCCTGAGCGTACTGGCGAACCCGATTGAAGCCAGCAAAGGCGACGGCGAAATGGCGACCGGAGCAATGGGCGTGATGGGCCAGAAATTTGGCAGCGCGTCGGCGGCCTACAGCTACCTGATCTTCGTCCTGCTCTATATTCCGTGCATCTCGGTCATGGGCGCCATTGCCCGTGAGTCCAGCCGCGGCTGGATGGGCTTCTCCATTCTGTGGGGGCTGAACATTGCCTACTCGCTGGCGACCGTGTTTTATCAGGCCGTCAATTACAGCCAGCATCCGCGCTACAGCCTGGTCTGTATCCTCGCGGTGATCCTGTTTAACGTGATGGTGATTGGCCTGCTACGCCGGGCGCGTAGCCGCGTTGACGTTAACCTGCTGGCAACGCGCAAAACCCCGACGACCTGCTGTAGCAGCCCTGCGGGCGACTGTCACTAAGGGGAAGAAAGATGGCATCGTTGATTCAGGTTCGTGACTTACTGGCGTTACAGGGGCGAATGGAGGCGAAGCAGCTCAGCCTCAGCCTGCATACGCCGCAGCCGATGATCGATGCCATGCTGGAAAGGCTGGAGGCCATGGGGAAAGCCGTGCGCATTCAGGAAGAGCCGGACGGTTGTCTGTCCGGCAGTTGTAAGAGTTGTCCTGAAGGTAAAGCCTGTCTCAGGGAGTGGTGGACGCTTCGCTGATAAAACCGGACAGCGCCGAACAAAACTCAGCAGGATGAGAGATGAACGGCGCATGTGCCGCTTTGGCAACCACCATTGATTTACTCTCCGGCCACAGCGCATCCAGCAGCGGAACCACCTTGCGCGGAACCAGTCCATCCAGATAGCCATAAATACGCAGATGCGGCACCGTTAACGACGCCAGCGGCTCGCGCAGATCGGCCGTTTTCAGGATTTCCAGCCCTCCGTTCAGCACCTCAACCTCCGGCATCGGCAGAGAAAGCACCGTCTGCTTCAGCGTCCGCGCATCCTGACGGGCGGTTTCTGTTCCCATCGTCTGTAATGCCAGGAAACGCTCCACTGTCCGCTGGAAGTCTTCGCTCAGCTGATGCTGGAACCCGGCCAGCACCTCAGGTTTGATGCCCGGCCACGCCTCGCGGGCGCTGAAACAGGGTGATGAGGCCACGGTCACCAGCGCCTGGACCCGTTCAGGATGGCGCAGCGCAATCTGGCTTGCCACCAGCCCGCCCAGGCTCCAGCCGAGCCAGACGGCTTTTTGCGGCGCCGCTTCCAGAACCTGCTCCGCCATGTCGCCGAGCGTCATCGCGCCGTAGCCGTGGCTGCGGCCATAGCCCGGTAGATCCACCAGGTGTACCGTGAATTGCGAGGCCAGTTCCTCACTTATGCAACGCCACACTTCGGCGTTCAGTCCCCATCCGTGCAGCAGCACAAGATGACAATTTCCCGTCCCAACGGTCTGCCACCACAGCGTCTTCATCAGTTAACGTTCTCTTTTTTCACATGGAGGTTGCGTATGCTAACAGTGCCCGGCTTGTGCTGGCTATGCCGAATGCCACTTGCGATGAGCGCGTGGGGCGTCTGTTCCGTTTGCACGCGAGCGCTGGGTTACCTGAAGGGCTGTCCGCAATGCGGCTTGCCTGCCGTAAGCCAGACGCTCCCCTGCGGCCGTTGCCTGAAAAAAGCGCCGCCGTGGAGCGCGCTGGTGGCGGTGGATGATTACGTTTTGCCGCTGAGTCGTCTGGTTCATCAGTTTAAGTTTTCCAGCCAGACTGCACTGGCGCAGCCCCTGGCACGCCTGTTGTTACTGGCGGTATTACAGGCGCGAAGAACGCGCGGGCTGCCGCCGGTCGACACGCTTGTGAACGTGCCACTGTTTCAGCGTCGGCACTGGCGGCGGGGATACAATCAGAGCGACCTGCTGTGCCGTCCGCTCGCCCACTGGCTGGGTTGCCGGTACCCAGCCTCTACGCTGAAACGTACTCATGCCACTGCCGTTCAGCACCGGCTCAACGCCCGGTCGCGCAAAAGGAACCTGAAAAACGCCTTTCGCCTTGAATTGCCGGTCAACGGCCTCCATATCGCGATTGTGGATGATGTCGTCACCACGGGCAGTACCGTGGCTGAACTTTCCCGACTGCTTTTGCAAAGCGGCGCCGCGTCAGTTCAGGTATGGTGTCTGTGCCGTACCTTGTAGCCCTTCTTCAATGGGCGTATGATTATACCCAGGTAATTTAGTCAACTATTAGGCCAAAGCTATGATCCGTATTTCCGATTCTGCACAAGCGCACTTTGCCAAACTGCTGGCAAATCAGGAAGAAGGGACGCAGATCCGCGTGTTTGTGATCAATCCAGGCACTCCGAATGCAGAATGTGGTGTCTCTTATTGTCCTCCGGATGCTGTGGAAGCAACTGACACTGCCCTTAAATTTGAACAGCTCACCGCGTACGTTGATGAGCTGAGCGCGCCGTATCTTGAAGATGCGGAGATTGATTTCGTCACTGACCAACTGGGTTCTCAGCTGACGCTGAAGGCGCCAAACGCGAAGATGCGTAAAGTTTCTGACGATGCCCCGCTGATGGAGCGTGTGGAATATCTGCTGCAATCGCAGATCAACCCGCAGCTGGCCGGCCACGGGGGACGTGTTTCCCTGATGGAAATCACCGAAGATGGTCTGGCGATCCTGCAATTCGGCGGCGGCTGTAACGGCTGCTCCATGGTTGATGTAACCCTGAAAGAAGGGATCGAGAAGCAGCTGCTGAACGAATTTCCGGAACTGAAAGGCGTGCGCGATCTGACCGAGCACCAGCGCGGCGAGCACTCTTACTACTGATTCAGTCCCCGTCTGTATTGCCCGGTGGCGCTGCGCTTACCGGGCCTACTTTTTCTTGCCTCCCCCTCTGTATGTTGACCTGCGTCTCATAATTCAAATTTTGCCTCCCTGGGTGATTCTCAATCACCGCATGTTACCCGTATCATTCTCGTGGGCACTCAACACCCTTATAACAGCCGACTAAACTTAACGTTTTCGCAGGCATCAGTATGAGTGCCGTTAACACTCTGTTCCCAGTTGGGACAACCGGAATTTGTCGTTGAAACAATGACGTTACCCATAACAATTCAAAGGCCAGGTCAATCATGCCATTAGTCATCGTCGCTATCGGTGTTGTGTTATTACTGCTCTTGATGATCCGCTTCAAAATGAACGGATTTATCGCTCTGGTTCTGGTGGCACTTGCAGTCGGTCTGATGCAGGGAATGCCGCTGGTTAAAGTTATCAGCTCCATTAAAGCCGGTGTCGGCGGTACGCTCGGCAGCCTGGCGCTGATCATGGGCTTCGGCGCCATGCTCGGTAAAATGCTCGCGGACTGCGGTGGCGCACAGCGTATTGCCACCACGCTGATCGACAAATTTGGTAAGAAGAACATTCAATGGGCGGTGGTGTTAACCGGTTTTACCGTCGGTTTCGCGCTGTTCTATGAAGTGGGCTTCGTGCTGATGCTGCCGCTGGTGTTCACCATCGCCGCTGCCGCCAACATCCCGCTGCTGTTCGTGGGTGTGCCGATGGCTGCGGCGCTGTCCGTCACCCACGGTTTCCTGCCGCCGCATCCGGGCCCAACGGCTATCGCCACCATCTTCCATGCCGATATGGGTAAAACCCTGCTGTTTGGTACGATTCTGGCGATCCCGACGGTGATTCTGGCAGGCCCGGTGTATGCGCGCTTCCTGAAAGGCATTGATAAGCCTATCCCGGAAGGGCTGTACAGCGCCAAAACCTTTACTGAAGAAGAGATGCCAGGCTTTGGCGTCAGCGTCTGGACCTCACTGGTACCGGTGATCCTGATGGCGATGCGTGCCATAGCAGAGATGGTTCTGCCGAAAGGTCACGCGTTCCTGTCCGTTGCGGAGTTCCTGGGCGACCCGGTGATGGCGACGCTGATTGCGGTCCTGATCGCCATGTTCACCTTCGGTCTTAACCGTGGCCGTTCCATGGATCAGATCAACGACACGCTGACTTCTTCCATCAAAATCATTGCCATGATGCTGCTGATCATCGGCGGTGGCGGCGCGTTCAAGCAGGTGCTGGTCGACAGCGGCGTGGATAAATACATCGCGGCCATGATGCATGAAACCAACGTCTCCCCGCTGCTGATGGCATGGTCTATTGCCGCGGTGTTGCGTATCGCGCTGGGCTCTGCGACCGTTGCGGCGATTACCGCGGGCGGTATCGTTGCGCCGCTGATTGCGACCACGGGCGTCAGCCCTGAGCTGATGGTTATCGCGGTTGGTTCCGGGAGCGTGATTTTCTCCCACGTGAACGATCCGGGCTTCTGGCTGTTCAAGGAGTACTTCAACCTGACCATCGGTGAAACCATCAAGTCCTGGTCCGCGCTGGAAACCATTATTTCGGTGTGCGGTCTGGTCGGGGTGCTGCTGTTGAATATGGTGGTTTGATGTATTAAGTCGGGTGGCGGCTATGCCTTACCCGACCTACTTAATGCACGTAGGCCCGGTAAGCGTTAGCGCCACCGGGCAATAAAAAACCCGCCACTGGCGGGTTTTTTATCACTTCTTCGCGGCTGCTTTTCGCCGTTTATCCAAATCCTTAATCAACCTGTTCACCCCGTCATCGGCAAACATCGCTTCAAGCGTTGTGGACAGCTTGCGGCGCCAGTTTTTGTACTGATAGCTGGTGCCGGGGATGTTTACCGGCTCCGCCATATCAATCCAGTCTTCCGGTTGCAGACCGAGCAACGCGCTGTTGCTGTCGGCAATATAGCGCTGTAAGCCACGGTTAAGCGTTGGCGTCATCGACATCAGCGACGCCTTATGCCCGGCGCGCTTCGGCAGACAGCCATGCTTATGCAGCGCATCCAGCAACCCCTGCTTCGCCAGCTCGCGATCCTGATACAGCCCACGCAGAACCTCTTCATCCGGGTAGAGACCCAGCGTTTTGCCGAGCGTTAGGTCGCCGCTTTCCCAGTAGCCTCTGAGCGTAGGAAGATCATGCGTCGTCGCGACTGCCATTGACTGTTCAGGGTACGCTTTCGGCGCGCGGAAGGTTTTCTCATGGTCGTTTTCAAAATAGAGCACTTTGTAGGAGTAAACCCCGCTGTCGCGGAGCTTGCTGACAATTTCCACCGGCACGGTACCGAGATCTTCGCCAATCACCATGCACTGATGACGTTTACTCTCCAGCGCGAGAATTGAGAGCAGGTCGTCCACCGGATACTGCACGTACGCCCCGTGGTCAGCCGTTTCACCGTACGGGATCCACCACAGGCGCAGCACGGACATCACGTGGTCGATACGCAACGCGCCGCAGTTCTGCATGTTAGCGCGCAGCAGGTCGATAAACGGCTCGTAGGCACGCGCCGTCATCACGTGCGGATCCATCGGCGGTAAGCCCCAGTTCTGACCGAGCGGGCCCAGAATATCCGGCGGCGCCCCCACAGAAGCTTTCAGGCAGTAAAGTTCACGGTCACACCAGGTTTCCGCCCCGCCTTCCGCCACGCCGACAGCCAGATCGCGATACAACCCGATCGGCATGTTATAGCCCTGGCTCACCTGCCAGCAGGCGGCAAACTGGCTGTACGCCAGCCACTGCAACCAGAGATAGAAATCCACCTCGTCGGCATGCGTCTCACAGAATGCCTTCACTTCCGGGGTATCAACGGACTGATAGGCTTCCGGCCACACCGGCCAGCCCCAGCGCATCTCGTCCTCCTGAACCTGATACGCATGCAGCGCATCAAACGCTGCCTGCCAGTAAAGGCTCTCACCTTCCTGCATCACAAACTGGCGGAAGGCTGCCATGTGCTCGTCGTCACGCTTCGCAAAGCCCTTCCAGGCCAGACGCAGAGCCGCCATTTTCAGCGCGGTAACGGAGGCGTAATCAACCCAGTCCGCATCGCGGGCCTGTTTCAGCAGCTGTTGCGTGGTCTCAAGCTTCCACCACGCCTGCGCCTCTTTGCTGTTTTTGAAATCGTCTAACGCGTTAACGTCGATGTAAATCACGTTCAGCCAGCGACGGGAAGACGGGCTGTACGGGCTGGCGCTTTCCGGATTCGCCGGATAGAGGGCGTGGATCGGGTTGAGGCCGATGAACGCGCCGCCGCGCTCACCAACAGATGCCAGCATCTTTTTCAGGTCGCCGAAATCGCCAATGCCCCAGTTGCTGTCCGAACGCAGGGTATAGAGCTGCACGCAGGCGCCCCACAGCTTTTTGCCTTCACGCAGCGCCTGCGGCTCATAGCAGCGCTTTGGCGCCACAATCACTCGACAGTGAAAACGCTGGTCGTCCCGGGTCAGCGTAAGCGTGTGGTAGCCCTCCGGCAGCTTCGCCGGAAGGTTAAGGGTTTTGCCGCCGGTGACATGGCCTTTGTGCTGATGCCCCTCTTCGGTGGTGAGCAGCCAGCTGAACTCGCCGCGCCCTTCCACCGCCAGCGGCATCTTTTTGCCCGCGGTAAAGACCTTGACGTTCGGCACCGGCGCACCCGACGCTTTCGCGTCGGTTTTGTGCATGGCATCCAGCAAACGTCTTTTGGTGTCCGCACCAATAGACTGCGGTTTGCCGTGCGCATTGATGTAACTGAGGCTAATTCCCGCCGCCTGCGCGGCACTGTCCAGACGTTTACTCTCCATCGCGCTTCCTTAGCGTTTTGCCTGCCAGATACGAGCCTGATAATCACGGATTGAGCGGTCAGAGCTGAACATACCGCAGCGCGCGGTGTTCAGGATACACGCGCGGGTCCAGGCATCCTGGTCGCGATACAGCACGTCGACCTGCTTCTGCGCTTCAACGTAAGCCGAGAAGTCAGCCATCACCAGGTACGGGTCGCCGCCCTGTTTGTCCATGCTGTGCAGCATCTGGTCAAACGCGTGCTTGTCGCCGTCGCTGTACTTCCCGCTTTCCAGCTCTTTGAGCACCGCATCCAGCACTTTATCTTTTTTACGCCATTTCACCGGGTCGTACCCTTTGGCTTTGATGGCTTTCACTTCTTCAACAGTATGGCCGAAGATAAAGATGTTCTCTTCGCCGACCTTCTCGGCGATTTCGACGTTCGCACCGTCCAGCGTGCCGACGGTCAGCGCGCCGTTCAGGGCCAGCTTCATGTTGCCGGTACCGGACGCTTCTTTACCGGCGGTAGAGATCTGCTCGGAAATATCCGCCGCCGGGATCAGCATTTCAGCCGCAGAAACGCAGTAGTCCGGCAGGAACACCACCTTCAGCTTGTCGCCCACTTTCGGATCGCTGTTGATCGCCGCCGCCACTTTATTAATGGCAAGGATAATGTTTTTCGCCAGGTAGTAGCCCGGCGCCGCTTTCGCACCGAACAGGAACACGCGCGGGACGCGGTCGGCCTGCGGGTTCTCGCGGATCTCTTTGTACAGCGCCAGAATGTGCAGCAGGTTCAGGTGCTGACGTTTGTACTCGTGCAGTCGTTTGATCTGGATATCGAAAATCGCATTCGGGTTGATCTCAATTCCGGTGCGCATTTTCACAAACTCGGCCAGACGAACCTTGTTCTCCAGCTTAATGGCGCGGTACTGCTCGCGGAACTTCGCGTTGTCGGCCTGTTTTTCCAGGTTGATGAGCTGGTCCAGGTCGTTGGCCCACTCTTTCTTCAGGGACTTGTCCAGCAGGCCGGCCAGCAGCGGGTTGCACTGCTTAATCCAGCGACGCGGCGTGATGCCGTTGGTCACGTTATGGAATTTGGTCGGCCACAGCTGGTGGTATTCCGGGAAGAGATCTTTCACCACCAGATCCGAGTGCAGCGCGGCAACGCCGTTCACCGCAAAGCCGCTGACCACGCACATGTTCGCCATGCGCACCTGCTTGTCGTGCACAACGGCCAGCTTCGCCCAGACGGCCTTATCGCCCGGCCAGGTTTTCTCCACCAGCGTTTTGAACTGGTCGTTAATCTTGTTGATGATCTGCATATGGCGCGGCAGCAGCGTTTTCACCAGCTTCTCATCCCAGCACTCGAGCGCTTCCGGCATCAGGGTGTGGTTGGTGTAGGCGAAGGTGCGGCTGGTGATGGCCCAGGCGTCGTCCCAGCTCAGCTGATGCTCGTCGATCAGCACGCGCAGCAGTTCCGGGATGGCAATGGTCGGATGCGTGTCGTTAAGCTGAATAACTTCGAAGTCCGGCAGCTGAGCCAGCTTGCGGCCCGCCAGGTGGTGGCGACGCAGAATATCCGCCACGGAACAGGCGCACTGGAAGTACTGCTGCATCAGACGCAGCTTTTTACCCGCCAGATGATTATCGTTCGGGTAGAGGACTTTGGTCAGCTTCTCGGCGTCGATCCCCTGCTGCTCGGCGCGCAGGAAATCACCGTCGTTGAATTTGGTCAGGTTAAACGGATGCGCGTGCTTCGCCTGCCACAGGCGCAGCGGCTGCGCCACGCCGTTACGGTAGCCGAGTACCGGCAGGTCCCAGGCTTCACCGGTAATGGTGAACGCCGGTTCCCAGAGTCCCTGCTTCGTGACTTTCCCGCCAATCCCGACCTGCACATCCAGCTGCGCGTTGTGGCGGAACCACGGATAGGTATTGCGGTGCCAGTCGTCTGGCGCTTCCATCTGATGGCCGTCGGCAAATGACTGACGAAACAGGCCGTACTGATAGTTCAGGCCATAGCCAATCGCCGACTGGCCCACGGTTGCCATGGAATCCAGGAAGCAGGCTGCCAGACGTCCCAGACCGCCGTTACCCAGCGCCGGATCAATCTCTTCTTCCAGCAGATCGGTCAGGTTGATGTCGTGTTCTTTCAGCACGTCACCGACCTCCTGATACCAGCCAAGGTTCAGCAGATTGTTACCCGTCAGACGGCCAATCAGGAACTCCATTGAAATGTAGTTGACGTGACGCTGGCCTTTCACGGGCTTCGTCACAGGCTGAGCGTCCAGCTGCTCTGCGAGCGCCCCGCTCACCGCCTGCCACCACTGGTGAGGCGTCATTTCGTTTGCAGCATGAAGACCAAAACGCTGCCACTGACGCGTCAGGGCAGCCTGAAATTGAGCTTTGTTGAAAGTAGGCTGTGACATAGGGAATCGGCATCCTGTAGAGAGTAAAAACATTTAACGCTAGTGTGCCTGGCTCATTGTGCCTCTTCCTCCTCCTGTCGGGGATTAGACAGGGAGGAGTAGCGGGGATGAGCATAAAAGTGTGATCGAGGCCACTGTGTGAGTGTGCGCTTCGCGGAAAAAGCGATCCCGGAAGAGCGTCAAAGAAATGAAATGCAGTTTCGGAGGAAATTAATCATCGCTGAAATGATTACTTACGTAGAATAATATTTCCGCGCGTCGGGATTATTCAGCACCCCTATTAAGCCGATGCAACTTTCCCCGAAGTTAATTAACTTCAGCGTCATTATCTCTTTCTGAAACCAGTTTCAGCGCAACCGCGACTTATGCACACAAGCCAGAAGCAGCGCGGCATCCAGCCATTTACGGAAAGTTCAATCAGTGATGAGAATGTTTTGTGACAGAGTGCAAATTCAGAGCCTCCAAACCCAGACATAACTTGCAATAGTTCCTCTATTGGCCGAACTTATAGATATTAATTACGAAGCGCAAAAAAAATAAATTCTCTCGTTCCCCACAGTGAAGTGAAAACTATGTTGATTCCGTCCAAATTAAGTCGCCCGGTTCGTCTTGACCATACTGTGGTCCGCGAGCGCCTGCTGGCTAAACTTTCCGGTGCGCATAATTTCCGACTGGCGCTGGTTACGAGTCCTGCGGGTTATGGAAAAACAACGCTCATTTCGCAATGGGCGGCAGGTAAAAGCGATCTTGGCTGGTACTCCCTGGATGAAGGGGATAACCAGCAGGAGCGTTTTGCCAGCTATTTAATTGCCGCGATTCAGCAGGCAACCAACGGACACTGCGTCACCAGCGAGGTGATGGTGCAAAAGCGCCAGTACGCCAGCCTGTCCTCTCTTTTCTCCCAGCTGTTTATAGAGCTGGCCGAATGGCATCGCCCGCTGTATGTGGTGATTGATGATTATCATCTGATCACCAACCCGGTTATTCACGAGTCCATGCGTTTCTTCCTGCGCCATCAGCCGGAAAACCTGACGCTGGTTGTCCTGTCGCGTAACCTTCCGCAGTTGGGCATTGCCAACCTGCGCGTGCGCGATCAGCTGCTGGAAATCGGCAGTCAGCAGCTGGCCTTTACCCATCAGGAAGCGAAGCAGTTCTTTGACTGCCGCCTGACGTCTCCGATTGAGGCGTCGGAAAGCAGCCGCCTGTGCGATGACGTTGCCGGCTGGGCCACGGCGCTTCAGCTGATTGCCCTCTCCGCGCGGCAAAACAACAGCCCGACGCATCAGTCCGCACGCCGCCTGGCGGGCATCAACGCCAGCCACCTGTCGGATTATCTGGTGGATGAGGTACTCGACAGCGTTGACCTCTCCACCCGCCATTTCCTGCTGAAAAGCTCCCTGCTGCGTTCCATGAACGATGCGCTGATTGTACGCGTCACCGGCATTGAAAACGGGCAGCTTCAGCTCGAAGAGATTGAACGTCAGGGTCTGTTCCTGACGCGCATGGACGATCCCGGCGAATGGTTTAGCTACCATCCGCTGTTTGGCAGCTTCCTGCGCCAGCGTTGCCAGTGGGAACTGGCCGCAGAGCTGCCTGACATTCACCGCGCCGCCGCCGAAAGCTGGATGGCGCAAGGTTTTCCGAGCGAGGCTATCCACCATGCGCTGGCCGCCGGGGATGCCGGTATGCTGCGCGATATTCTGCTCAACCACGCGTGGGGACTGTTCAACCACAGTGAACTGACGCTGCTGGAAGAGTCGTTAAAAGCGCTGCCGTGGGAAAGCCTGCTGGAGAATCCGCGTCTGGTGCTGCTCCAGGCCTGGCTGATGCAGAGCCAGCATCGCTACAGCGAAGTGAACACCCTGCTGGCGCGCGCCGAGCAGGAGATGGAAAGCGAGATGGATACCACCCTGCATGGCGAATTTAACGCCCTGCGTGCGCAGGTGGCGATTAACGACGGTGACCCTGAGGAAGCCGAACGGCTGGCGATGGTCGCGCTGGATGAGCTGCCGCTGGCGAATTTTTACAGCCGTATTGTGGCCACCTCGGTACACGGCGAAGTGCTGCACTGTAAGGGCGATCTCACGCGTTCGCTTTCACTCATGCAGCAAACCGAACAGATGGCGCGCCGCCACGATGTCTGGCATTACGCCCTCTGGAACCTGATCCAGCAAAGCGAGATTTTATTTGCTCAGGGATTCCTGCAAGCCGCCTGGGAAAACCAGGAGAAAGCGTTCCAGCTGATCCGTGAACAGCATCTGGAACAGCTGCCGATGCACGAGTTCCTGTTGCGTATTCGCGCTCAGCTGCTGTGGGCATGGTCGCGTCTGGATGAAGCAGAAAGCTGCGCCCGCCAGGGTCTGAATGTCCTTTCGAGCTTCCAGCCGCAGCAGCAGCTCCAGTGTCTGGCTCTGCTGGTGCAGTGCTCGCTGGCGCGCGGCGACCTGGATAATGCCCGCAACCATCTTAACCGCCTGGAAAACCTGCTCGGCAACGGGCAGTACCATAGCGACTGGGTGTCCAACGCCGATAAGGTGCGGGTGATTTACTGGCAGATGACCGGCGATAAAAAGTCCGCCGCCAACTGGCTGCGTCATACGCCCAAACCGGAATTTGCCAATAACCACTTCCTGCAAAGCCAGTGGCGCAACATCGCTCGCGTGCAGATCCTGCTGGGTGACTTTGAGCCTGCCGAGATTGTGCTGGAAGAGTTAAACGAAAACGCCCGCAGCCTGCGCCTGATGAGCGATTTAAACCGCAACCTGCTGCTGTTAAACCAGCTTTACTGGCAGGCGGGACGTAAAAACGATGCCCAGCGCGTACTGCTGGAAGCGTTGCAGCTGGCGAACCGCACCGGGTTTATCAGCCACTTTGTGATTGAGGGTGAAGTGATGGCCCAGCAGCTGCGCCAGCTGATTCAGCTCAACACACTGCCAGAACTCGATCAGCATCGCGCCCAGCGCATTCTGCGCGAGATTAACCAGCACCACCGCCACAAGTTTGCGCACTTCGATGAGAACTTTGTTGAACGTCTGCTGAACCATCCGGAAGTGCCGGAGCTTATCCGCACCAGCCCGCTCACCCAGCGTGAATGGCAGGTGCTGGGGCTGATCTATTCCGGCTACAGCAACGAGCAGATTGCCGGTGAGCTGGCGGTGGCGGCGACCACCATCAAAACGCACATTCGCAATCTGTATCAGAAGCTGGGCGTAGCGCACCGACAGGATGCAGTGCAGCATGCACAGCAGCTGTTGAAGATGATGGGATATGGAGTGTAGATCCTCTGCGGTCTGATGCCCTCACCCCGGCCCTCTCCCACAGGGAGAGGGAGAAAATTTTGTAGGTCGGGTAAGCGCAGCGCCATCCGACACAATTGCTAGCACAATTCCAGCTGCAAATTGTTATCCTTAATTACCTGCATCACGCCCGCCGGCGGCATTACGTCGGTGTAAACCGCATCCACCATGCTGATACTGCCCATGTTGACCATCGCGTTACGGCCAAATTTGGAGTGGTCCACCACCAGCATCACGTGACGTGAGTTTTCAATGATCGCGCGCTTGGTGCGCACCTCGTGGTAATCAAACTCCAGCAGCGAGCCGTCGCTGTCGATGCCGCTGATCCCCAGAATGCCGAAGTCGAGGCGGAACTGAGAGATAAAATCGAGCGTCGCTTCGCCGATAATGCCCCCGTCGCGGCTGCGCAGTTCGCCGCCCGCGAGGATGATGCGGAAATCGTCTTTCTGCATCAACGTGTTGGCCACGTTCAGGTTGTTGGTCACCACGCGCAGGTTCTCGTGGTTCAGCAGCGCATGGGCGACCGCTTCCGGCGTGGTGCCGATATCAATAAACAGCGTCGCGCCGTTCGGGATCTGGCTCGCCACTTTACGGGCGATACGCTCTTTCTCTGCCGTTTGCGTCGCCTTACGGTCATGCCATGAGGTGTTCACCGAGCTGGACGGCAGCGCGGCGCCGCCGTGGTGACGCAGAATACGGTTCTGATCGGCCAGGTCGTTGAGGTCACGACGGATGGTTTGCGGGCTGACGGCAAACTGCTCCACCAGCTCTTCAGTACTGACGTATCCCTGTTTTTTTACCAGTTCGATAATGGCGTCATGACGTTGTGTTTGTTTCATGAAATATCCCTGGGTATTATGTTCGTTTTCGCGCATGGAGCGTATCGGCCAGCGCCATCGCCAGCCCAACCGCCAGGCCGGTAACGTGCGCACCATTGGCGATAGACATACCAAACAGATCAAACCATCCGGCAATAAGCCATATTAACGCAAAGGTTATTAATCCACGTTGTAAATAGATGCCGCTATCCGGGTCGCGCTCGCCTCTGAGCCAGGCGTAACCCATCAGGGCGTACACCACGCCGGATAACCCGCCAAACCATGGACCGCTGAATTTGTGCTGCACGTAGCCGCTTAACAGGGCGCTGATAAGGGTGATCACAATCAGCTTGCCGCTGCCGAGCCGCTTCTCCACCGCCCCGCCGAGATACCACCACCACAGCAGGTTAAAGAGGATATGCATCACCGAGAAGTGCATCAGCGCATGCGTGAAGTAGCGCCAGACGTCAAATTGCAGGGAGGGATCGTACGGCCATGCGAGGGCAATCATCACGCTCTGGTCGCCCACCACGCTCATAATAATGAAGACGATGATGCAGGCTGCCATCAAAAGCAGCGTAAACGGCCCTGCGCGCTCGCGGAGGGTGGCGAGAAACGGAAAACGTTGATAGTGCAGGCCACTGCCGGTCTGGCCGGATTGCCAGCTTGCCGCCAGATAACGCGGGTCGCCCGGGTTTTCCAGAAAACGCGCCAGCTCGTCATTCACGCGGCCGGCCTGGCTTTCGTCTGCCAGCCAGACATCCGTCTGTGTATGCTGCTGAATAGTCAGGATAATGCCCTGCGTCGCCATATAGTCGACAAACGCCTGGGCGACGCGCGGGTTGCTAAAAGAGGTGATCATCAACATGGGCAGCGGTCGCTTATTTCCACACAAAAGGGGACAGTATAGCGGGATCAGCGCTCAAACGCGTATTCAACTTCTGCCGGGAAATGACGATGCCAGGCATCGAAGCCGCCATCGACGCTGTACACCGCGTCGTAACCCTGCTGGAGCAGATACTGCGCCGCGCCTTTACTACTGTTGCCGTGATAGCACATCACCATCACCGGGGTATCGAAGTCGTTATCGCGCATAAACGCGCCCAGCGTGTCGTTGGTGAGATGGAACGCGCCCGGCGTGTGGCCCATCGCAAAGCTCTGCGGATCGCGGATATCCACCAGCACCGCTTGTCCCTGGTGCATCTTCTGATGGGCTTCTTCTACGTTAATACATTCAAACTGATCCATGGTGTTCTCATCTTATATTCAGGTGTGGTGCGGTTTTCCCCTCACCTTACCCTCTCCCTCCGGGAGAGGGAAACGGATCCCCCTCTCCCCGTGGGAGAGGGCTGGGGTGAGGGCATCAGACCGCACTATTTTACCCCGTAGTGTACGTCCTGGCGGCGGGTAAACGCCATTATGTTATCCATATCACTCTAAATTGTTTTTTTGATGTTACCAAAAGCGCGTTCCTTTGCTATTATGAGCGATATCGAACATTTTTGAGCTTTAACGAAAGTGCATGAGGGTGTTATGGAAACCAAAGATCTGATTGTGATAGGCGGTGGCATCAACGGTGCCGGTATTGCGGTTGATGCCGCAGGACGCGGTTTATCCGTGCTGATGCTGGAAGCTAACGATCTCGCCTGTGCGACGTCGTCCGCCAGCTCCAAGCTGATCCACGGTGGCCTGCGCTACCTGGAACACTACGAATTTCGCCTGGTCAGCGAAGCGCTGGCTGAACGCGAAGTACTGCTGAAAATGGCTCCGCATCTGGCGATCCCGATGCGTTTCCGTCTGCCTCATCGCCCGCATCTGCGTCCGGCGTGGATGATCCGCATTGGTCTGTTTATGTACGATCATCTGGGTAAACGCACCAGCCTGCCGGGTTCGACTGGTTTGCGTTTTGGCTCAGAGTCGGTCCTTAAGCCTGAAATCGTGCGCGGTTTCGAATATTCCGACTGCTGGGTGGACGATGCGCGTCTGGTGCTGGCTAACGCGCAGATGGTCGAGAAGAAAGGCGGCGAGGTGAAAACCCGTACCCGCGCGACCGCCGCACGCCGCGAAAACGGCCTGTGGATTGTGGAAGCGGAAGACGTGGATACCGGCGAGAAGTTCAGCTGGAAAGCGCGCGGCCTGGTGAACGCTACCGGCCCGTGGGTAAAACAGTTCTTCGATGACGGTATGCACCTGCCTTCTCCGTACGGCATCCGCCTGATCAAGGGCAGCCACATTGTGGTGCCGCGCGTGCATACCCAGAAACAGGCTTATATCCTGCAAAATGAAGACAAGCGCATTGTGTTTGTGATCCCGTGGATGGACGAGTTCTCCATCATCGGCACCACCGACGTAGAGTACAAAGGCGATCCGAAAAACGTTGAGATCGACGAGAGTGAAGTCAGCTATCTGTTGAAAGTGTACAACGCGCACTTTAAGAAACAGCTGGCGCGCGATGACGTGGTCTGGACCTACTCCGGCGTGCGTCCGCTGTGTGATGACGAGTCTGACTCACCGCAGGCCATCACCCGTGACTATACGCTTGATATTCATGACGTGGACGGTCAGGCGCCCCTGCTGTCGGTATTTGGCGGTAAGCTCACCACCTACCGTAAACTGGCGGAGCACGCGCTGGAGAAACTGGCGCCGTATTACAAAGGCATCGGCCCGGCGTGGACGAAAGGCGCCGTGCTGCCTGGCGGCGATATCGGCGATAACCGCGACGATTACGCCGCGAAGCTGCGTCGCCGCTTCCCGTTCATTACCGAAGGAATGGCGCGCCACTATGCCCGCACCTACGGCAGCAACACCGAACTGTTCCTCGGCGAGGCGAAAGAGATTGCCGATCTGGGCGAGCATTTTGGCCATGAGCTGTACGAAGCGGAACTGCGCTACCTGGTGGAACACGAGTGGGTGCGCCGTCTGGACGATGCTATCTGGCGTCGTACTAAAGAAGGGATGTGGCTGAATGCCGAGCAGCAGTCTCGCGTGGCGCAATGGTTGCAACAGCATGCGGGAAAGCGTGAATTGTCGTTGGCGTCGTAATTGAAAAAAAGCCGGGTGGCGGCTCCGCCTTACCCGGCCTACTCGATCCCGTAGGCCCGGTAAGCGCAGCGCCACCGGGCTTTTTTTTTTACAACCGCACCGGATCAATATGCCAGATATTCTCGGCATACTCTTTGATGGTCCTGTCCGACGAGAAGTATCCCATGTTGGCGATGTTATGCATCGCGGCGCTGGTCCACTTCTCCTGCTGACGGTACAGTTCGTCCACCTTATCCTGACAATCCACGTAGCTGCGGTAATCCGCCAGCACCTGATAGTGATCGCCAAAGTTAATCAGCGAGTCCACCAGATCGCGATAGCGTCCGGGCTCCTCAGGGTTAAACACGCCGGTGGCGATTTGCGTCAGCACCTGGCGTAACTCTTCATCCTCTTCATAATACTCACGCGGCGAGTAGCCCTGCTTGCGCAGCGCCTCCACCTCTTCCGCCGTATTCCCGAAAATAAAGATATTCTCCGCGCCCACATGCTCCAGCATTTCGACATTTGCGCCGTCCAGCGTGCCGATAGTCAGCGCGCCGTTCAGGGCAAACTTCATGTTACTGGTGCCGGATGCTTCCGTCCCCGCCGTGGAAATCTGCTCAGAGAGATCCGCCGCCGGAATAATCAGCTGCGCCAGGCTTACGCTGTAGTTCGGGATAAACACGACCTTCAGCTTATCGCCAATGTCCGGATCGTGGTTCACCACCTTCGCCACATCGTTGATGAGATGAATGATGTGCTTCGCCATGTAGTACGCGGACGCCGCCTTACCGGCAAAGATTTTCACGCGCGGCACCCACTCCGCCGTCGGGTCAGCCTTAATGCGGTTGTAGTGGGTAATAACGTGCAGGACATTCATCAGCTGACGCTTGTACTCGTGGATACGTTTGATTTGCACGTCGAACAGCGCTTTCGGGTTCGCCACCACGTTCAGATGCATCGCCAGCCAGACCGCCAGACGCTTCTTGTTCAGCAGCTTGGCTTCCCGTACCGCTTTATTCACCGTCGGGAAATCAATGTGCTGCTCCAGCTCGCTCAGCTGGCTCAAATCGGTGCGCCAGGTGCGGCCAATGTTCTCATCCAGAACATCGGAGAGCGGCTGGTTCGCCAGCGCCAGCCAGCGGCGCGGGGTGACGCCGTTGGTCACGTTGCAGAAACGCGTCGGGAAGATCTTCGCAAAGTCCGCAAACAGGGACTGCACCATCAGGTTCGAGTGCAGCTCTGACACGCCGTTCACCTTGTGGCTGATCACCACCGCCAGCCAGGCCATGCGTACGCGACGCCCGTTGGATTCATCAATGATCGAGGCGCGGCTCAGCAGACCGGTATCGTTCGGGTACTGCTCCTGCAAGGTCTTGAGGAAGTAGTCGTTGATCTCGAAGATGATTTGCAGATGGCGCGGCAGAATTTTGCCGAGCATATCCACCGGCCACGTCTCCAGCGCTTCACTCATCAGCGTATGGTTGGTGTACGAGAACACCTGGCAGGTTACTTCAAACGCGTCATCCCAGCTGAACTTATGCTCGTCAATCAGCAGGCGCATCAGCTCAGGGATCGACAGCACCGGATGGGTATCGTTGAGGTGAATGGCGGTTTTTTCCGCCAGATTCGCATAGGTTTTGTGCAGCTGATAGTGACGGCTAAGGATATCCTGAATCGTTGCCGAGACGAGGAAATACTCCTGACGCAGGCGCAGCTCGCGGCCTGAGTAGGTCGAGTCATCCGGATACAGGACGCGTGACACATTCTCGGAGTGGTTTTTATCTTCCACCGCCGCGAAGTAGTCACCCTGGTTGAATTTACCCAGGTTGATCTCGCTACTGGCCTGCGCGTTCCACAGGCGCAGCGTATTGGTCGCATCGGTGTCGTAGCCGGGGATGATCTGGTCATAGGCCACGGCGAGGATCTCCTCGGTTTCCACCCAGCGGGATTTTTTCCCTTCCTGCTGAATACGCCCGCCAAAACGCACCTTGTAGCGCGTGTTGTGGCGCTTGAACTCCCACGGGTTACCGTACTCCAGCCAGTAGTCTGGAGACTCTTTCTGACGACCATCCACGATGTTCTGCTTGAACATACCGTAGTCGTAGCGAATACCGTAGCCGCGCCCGGGCAGCGCCAGCGTCGCCAGTGAATCGAGGAAACAGGCGGCAAGACGCCCGAGACCACCGTTACCCAGCCCCGGGTCGTTCTCTTCGTCAATCAGCTCTTCTAAATCCAGCCCCATCTCTTCCAGTGCGTTTTTGACGTCGTCATAAATCCCGAGCGATAACAGCGCATTGGAGAGGGTGCGACCAATCAGAAACTCCATCGACAGGTAATACACCTGTCGCGTCTCCTGCGAAAGCTGGGCGCGGTTGGAGCGCAGCCAGCGTTCGACCATACGGTCACGCACCGCAAACAGCGTGGCGTTCAGCCACTCATGTTTGTTGGCAATAACGGGATCTTTCCCAATGGTAAACATCAGCTTATAGGCGATGGAGTGTTTCAACGCCTCAACGCTGAGCGTGGGGGAAGAGTAGCTAAATGGAGCATTCATATCAGTAACTTCGCCTCGTTACATCAAGCGTTGATAAAGGTCGCGGTAGGACTGCGCCGCAACGTGCCAGCCAAAGTCCATGGACATCGCCTGACGTTGTACGTAACGCCACAGGGATGGACGGGACCACAAGACGAAAGCACGCCGGATCGCCCGAAGCAGCGACCAGGCATTACTGTCCTCGAAAACAAACCCGCTGGCGATACCGTCCGCCAGGTTTTCCAGGGAGCTGTCAGACACCGTATCCGCCAGCCCGCCCGTGCGGCGTACCAGCGGCAACGTGCCGTATTTCAGACCATAGAGCTGCGTCAGGCCGCAGGGCTCGAAGCGGCTCGGCACCAGAATCACGTCCGCGCCGCCCATGATGCGGTGCGAGAACGCTTCGTGATAGCCAATCTGCACGCCCACCTGCCCCGGATGTTCCGCCGCGGCCGCAAGGAAACCTTCCTGCAATACCGGGTCGCCCGCGCCGAGCAGCGCCAGCTGGCCGCCCTGCTCCAGTAATCCCGGCAGCGCTTCCAGCACCAGATCCAGCCCTTTCTGGCTGGTCAGGCGGCTGACCACCGCAAACAGCGGCACCTTGTCGTTGACCTTCAGCCCCATCGCAATCTGTAGCTGGCGCTTGTTCTCCGCTTTGTCCTCCACGGAGTCGCGACCATAGCGCGCCGCCAGCAGGAGGTCCGTTTCCGGATTCCAGATCTGTTCATCCACGCCGTTCAGAATGCCCGACAGGCGACCTTCACGGTGGCGCTGTTGCAGTAGCCCTTCCATACCGTAACCGAACTCCGGCTGGGTAATTTGCCGCGCGTAGGTTGGGCTGACCGCCGTGATGTGGTCGGCGTAGTACAGACCGGCCTTCAGGAACGAAATCTGTCCGTTAAACTCCAGTCCGTGCATGTTAAAGAACGACCATGGCAGATCGATGTCATTCATATGATGCGCGTAATACATGCCCTGATACGCCAGGTTGTGCACCGTAAACACCGATTTGGCCGGGTGCCCCTTCGCCGCCAGATACGCAGGAGCCAGCCCCGCATGCCAGTCATGCGCGTGCACCACGTTCGGACGCCAGAACGGATCCAGTCCGACAGCCATTTCCGCCCCCACCCAGCCGAGCAGGGCAAAGCGCATCACGTTATCGGTATAGGCGTACAGGTTGGTATCGTGATACGGGCTGCCGGGTCGATCGTATAAATGCGGGGCATCAATCAGGTAAATCCCTACGCCATTGTAATGTCCAAACAGCAGGGTGATACGTCCCGCGAAGGTCTCGCGACGGGTAACAACCTTTGCATCGGGAATACCGCGCCGGATATCCGGAAAAGCGGGCAACAACACGCGGGTATCCACCCCTCCGGCGATTTGCGCCGCTGGTAATGCACCAAGAACATCCGCCAGGCCGCCCGTTTTTAACAACGGGAACATCTCAGAACATACGTGTAAAACCTGCATCATCGCTCCTGTTTGATTTGCAGCTTCCGCAACATTTCCCGTGTTACTAACACGATCCCCTCTTCCGAACGGTAGAAACGACGCGCATCTTCTTCCGCGTTTTCCCCAATCACCATCCCTTCGGGAATGATGCAGGCACGATCGATAACGCAGCGACGCAGACGACATGAGCGTCCTACCCAGACATCCGGCAGCAGAACTGCCGAATCGATATTACAGAATGAGTTTATACGCACGCGCGGGAACAGCACGGACTGCACCACCACCGAACCGGAGATAATGCAACCGCCAGAGACCAGCGAGTTGAGCGTCATGCCGTGGCTGCCGGAGCGATCCTGAACGAACTTCGCCGGCGGCAACGATTCCATATGCGTGCGAATCGGCCAGTTCTGGTCGTACATATCCAGCTCAGGCGTGACGGACGCCAGATCGAGGTTGGCTTTCCAGTACGCTTCCAGCGTTCCCACATCGCGCCAGTAAGGCTCCGCATTCGGATCGGACTGCACGCAGGACAGCGGGAAGGGATGTGCATACGCCATGCCAGCTTTGGTAATTTTCGGGATGATGTCTTTACCGAAGTCGTGGCTGGAGTTTTCGTCTTTGTCGTCCTCTTCCAGCAGTTCATAAAGATAATCGGCATCAAAGACATAGATCCCCATGCTGGCGAGCGATTTGGTGTCGTCGCCCGGCATGGTTGGCGGGTTCGCCGGTTTTTCGACAAAGTCGATAATCTTGTCATCGCCATCTACATGCATCACGCCAAACGCGGTTGCTTCCGCAACAGGCACTGGCAGACACGCCACGGTGCAGCGCGCCCCTTTTTCGACGTGGTCGATCAGCATGTGGGAGTAATCTTGCTTGTAGATGTGGTCCCCGGCGAGGATAACGATGTATTCCGCGCTGTAGCGACGAATGATGTCGAGGTTCTGGGTCACGGCATCCGCCGTGCCGCGGTACCAGTTCTCCCCATGAACGCGCTGCTGCGCCGGGAGCAGATCGACAAATTCGTTCATCTCTTCGCTGAAGAATGACCAGCCGCGCTGAATGTGCTGCACCAGCGTGTGCGACTGATACTGGGTAATGACGCCAATACGGCGAATGCCTGAGTTCAGGCAGTTGGAAAGTGCAAAATCGATAATACGGAACTTACCACCAAAGTGAACGGCCGGTTTGGCGCGCTTGATGGTCAAATCTTTCAGACGGGTACCACGCCCGCCCGCGAGTATCAGGGCAACTGTTTTTAATGGTAGCTGGCGCGCCAACATTAACGGATCGTTCTTCTCTAATCTAACCATGACTAACTCCTTTTTTATCATCTTTGGAATACGCACACTCCGTGCGCAGGCCCGTGCCAGACAGCCATAACAACCGGATTATCCGCTCCGGCAAAGGGAGGAATGGCTCGCCATTCCCCGTCAGGTAAAACAATCTCTGCGACGTCATCCGTCGCGTTCAGCGTCACCAGCCACGCATCCGAAAGCAGGATTTGCAGACAGGGTATGCCGTGTTGCCACTCTTGCGCGCTTAACGGTTGCGCGTCTTTATTCAGCCAGCGAACGTTTCCGTCGCCCTCTTCCCACCAGCGGTCGGCGGTGAGCGCGGGGATGCGCTGGCGAAGATGGATCAGCGCCGCGGTGAAATGGGTCAGCCCGCTGTTCGCTTCTCCCCAGTCGAGCCAGGTCAGGGTGTTGTCCTGGCAATAGGCGTTGTTGTTGCCGTGCTGGCTGTGGCCGTGCTCATCGCCCGCCAGCAGCATCGGCGTGCCCTGCGACAACAAAAGCGTCGTCAGCAGCGCATGAACGCTGGCGCGTCGCCGCTCGATCACATCCAGACTTCCACCTAACCCTTCTATACCATGGTTGAAGCTATGGTTATTGTTAGTCCCATCGCGATTCTCCTCGCCGTTTGCCTCATTGTGTTTCTGATTGAAACAAACGCAGTCGCGCAGCGTAAAACCGTCGTGTGCCGTCAGCAGGTTAATGGTGGCCGACGGACGTTTGCCGTCACGCTTGAAGAGATCGCTGGAGCCGGCAAAGCGACCGGCAAACTCCCCCAGCGACAGATCGCGCGTCAGCCAGAAGCGGCGGATGGCATCGCGGAAGTGGTCGTTCCACTCGGCAAACAGCGGCGGGAAATTCCCCACCTGATAACCGCCCTCTCCGATATCCCAGGGCTCCGCGATCAGCTTAACCTTTGAAAGCACCGGGCAGTTTTTGATGGCCTCAAACAGCGGCGCCTGCTGGCTGAACGCCGGGGTGCGCCCCATCACCGGCGCCAGGTCGAAGCGAAAACCGTCCACGTGGAACGTCTCAACCCAGTATTTCAGGCACTCGTACGCGTAATGCGTAACGGCCGGATGACTGAGGTTGAGGGTGTTACCGCACCCGGTCCAGTTCTCGTAATCGCCGTCGTCCCTGATCCAATAATAGCTACGGTTATCGATTCCGCGCTGTGAGAGCGTCGAGCCGTCAAGATCGCTTTCCGCACTGTGGTTCAGCACCACGTCCAGAATGACCTCGATACCCGCCGCGTGAAGCGCCTTCACCGCATCGCGAAACTCATCCCGTGCCTTCTCCGGCTGCACCGCGTAGCGCGGGTCGAGGGCGAACATCGCCAGCGGGTTGTAGCCCCAGTAGTTGCTTAACCCAAGACGCTGTAGCCGCGGCTCGCTGGCGAAATGCGCCACGGGCAACAGCTCCAGCGCGGTGATCCCTAAGTGCTTCAGGTACGCGACCATCGTCGGATGCCCAAGCGCTTTGTAGGTGCCGCGCATCTCTTTAGGGATCGACGGATGCAGATATGTCAGCCCTTTGACGTGGGCTTCATAAATAACGGTGTTACCCCACGGCGTGCGCGGCGGGGCATCGTCTTCCCAGTCATAGAGATCGTGCACCACCACGCTTTTGGGCGCGATGGGCGCGCTGTCGCGGTGGTCAGGTTCGCCGTAGCCAACGTGGAACAGCGAGTCATCTTTAAACTCACCGTCCACGCGGTGCGCGCACGGGTCAATCAGCAGCTTCGCCGGGTTAAACCAGTTCCCCTGAGAGGGCTCCCAGGGGCCGTGTACGCGAAAACCGTAGTGCATCCCCGGCCGTCCTCCGGCCAGGTAGCCATGCCAGGTATCCCCCGTGCGCGCCGGTAAATCGTAACGGTGCTCGTTACCTTCCCCGTCAAACACACAGAGTTCCACCCGCTCCGCATGGGCGGAAAAGAGCGTGAAGTTCACCCCCTTTCCGTCAAAACTCGCCCCGAGCGGTTCGGGTTTACCTGCCGTAAGCTGCGTCATTCACCCTCCCGCACCAGCCAGATTGTGCCAAGCGGCGGCAGCGTCAGGCTCAGGGAGTTCGGACGGCCGTGGCTTTCAATGGCATCGCTCTGCACCAGGCCACCGTTACCCGCGTTGCTGCCGTGGTAGTGCATGGAGTCGGTATTGAGAATTTCGCGCCATTTGCCCGGCTGGTTAATGCCGAAGCGGTAGTGTTCGCGCGGCACCGGCGTGAAGTTGCTGGCGACAATGATCTCGTTACCCGCCTTGTCGCGGCGCACAAAGACAAACACCGAGCGCTCGTGGTCGTCCACCACCAGCCACTCAAAGCCGTACGGATCGAAGTCCAGCTCGTGCAGCGCTTTGTGGTGGCGATAGGTCAGGTTCAGGTCACGGACCAGACGCTGTACGCCGTGGTGCCAGTTGTCCGCGCCTTCCAGCAGATGCCAGTCAAGGCTGGTATCGTGGTTCCATTCGCGCCCCTGCGCAAATTCGTTGCCCATAAACAGCAGTTTTTTGCCCGGGAAAGCAAACAGCCAGCCGTAGTAAGCGCGCAGGTTGGCAAACTTCTGCCACGCGTCCCCCGGCATGCGGTCGAGAATGGATTTCTTGCCGTGCACCACTTCATCGTGCGACAGCGGCAGCATGAAGTTTTCGGTGTAGTTGTAGAGCAGCCCGAAGGTGAGCTTATCGTGGTGATACTGACGATAAACCGGGTCGAGCTTCATGTAGTCGAGCGTGTCGTGCATCCAGCCGAGGTTCCATTTGTACCAGAAGCCCAGACCACCCATTGCCGGTGGACGGGAAACGCCCGGGAAGTCGGTGGACTCTTCTGCCATGGTCACGGCGCCTTCCACCTGCTCGCCGATAATGCGGTTGGTGTTGCGCAGAAACTCAATCGCTTCGAGGTTTTCACGGCCACCATACTCGTTCGGGATCCACTCCCCCTCTTTGCGGCTGTAGTCGCGGTAGATCATCGACGCCACCGCATCCACGCGCAGGGCATCAATGCCGAAGCGTTCGATCCAGTACAGCGCGTTCCCGACCAGGTAGTTCGATACTTCACGGCGACCGTAGTTGTAGATCAGCGTGTTCCAGTCCTGGTGATAGCCTTCGCGCGGGTCGCTGTGCTCGTACAGCTTTGTGCCGTCGAACTCTGCCAGCGCAAAATCATCCGACGGGAAGTGGCCCGGCACCCAGTCGAGGATCACGTTCAGCCCGGCGGCGTGCGCGGCATCGATGAAATAGCGGAAGTCATCGCGCGTGCCGAAGCGGCGCGTGGGCGCATACAGCCCGGTTGGCTGATAGCCCCAGCTGCCGTCAAATGGGTGTTCGTTGATCGGCAGCAGCTCCAGATGGGTAAAGCCCATCCATTTGGCGTACGGCACCAGCTGGTCCGCCAGCTCGCGATAGCTCAGCCAGAAGTTGTTATCGGTGTGGCGACGCCACGAGCCGAGATGCACTTCATAGACGGAGATTGGCGCATCAAAGCGGTTGGCCTGCTTGCGCTCCTCACTCTGGACAACCTTCTCCGGCAGGCCGCAAATCAGCGAGGCGGTATTCGGGCGTAGTTCTGCCTCAAAGGCGTACGGGTCGGATTTAATGCGCAGCTTGCCGTTGGCATCGATCATCTCGAATTTGTAGAGCTGACCGTTGTGCGCGCCGGGGATAAACAGCTCCCAGATGCCGGTTTCCCGGCGCAGGCGCATGGGGTGACGACGACCGTCCCAGTAGTTGAACTGCCCGACGACGGAGACGCGCTGGGCGTTTGGCGCCCATACGGCAAAACGCGTGCCGGTGATACCGTCCATGGTATCCGCATGGGCACCCAGCGTTTCGTAGGGGCGTAAATGGGTCCCTTCGGACAGCAGCCAGGCGTCCATCTCTTTTAAGAGCGGGCCGAAGCTATAGGGATCGTCAATCAGGTTTTGCTGACCGTGCCAGATAACGGCAAGCTGATAACGAAAAGGATTTTTACGGCGGGGCATGACGCCCGAGAAGAAGCCACGCGAGTCGAGGCATTCCAGATTACCCACCTTGCGGCCGGTTTTGGGTTCGATAACCCACACTTCTGTTGCATCCGGTAACAGCGCCCGAACTTCCAGTCCGGCCTCTGTACGGTGCATCCCTAGCACAGAAAAGGGGTCGGCAAAGTGACCCGCAATAAGCGCATTAATCACGTCTCTCGAAATACGATCGGACATGGTGTTCATCCTGTTTTTTTATGTCGCCCTTTTTACGCGCTCCGGGACGACTTTTAATGTGACCTAAACGGTGCAGTTAATCCTCTCTGCTCCGCCCTACCCTCAGGTGAGAAATAAATCTTCCTTAAAGCATAGCCAACGTCGTGGGTCCTCCTGATAAAAAATAAGACATCTGCGTTTTACTCCATGTAGTACGCAAAAAAAGGGGGTGACAATCACCCCCCGTGTTTAACAAATTATTACGCCAGCTGGCGCAGCATGCGGCGCAGCGGCTCGGCTGCACCCCACAGCAGCTGATCGCCAACGGTGAACGCGGAGAGGTACTCCGGCCCCATGTTCAGCTTGCGCAGACGACCAACCGGGGTGGTCAGCGTGCCGGTAACGGCTGCCGGGGTCAGTTCTCGCATGGTGATATCGCGATCGTTTGGCACCACTTTCGCCCACGGGTTGTGTGCGGCCAGCAGCTCTTCCACGGTCGGAATAGACACATCTTTTTTCAGTTTAATGGTAAAGGCCTGGCTGTGGCAGCGCAGCGCGCCGATACGCACGCACAGACCGTCAACCGGAATGGTGTTCGCGGTGCCGAGGATTTTGTTGGTCTCAGCCTGGCCCTTCCACTCTTCGCGGGTCTGGCCGTTATCCAGCTGTTTGTCGATCCACGGGATCAGGCCACCGGCCAGCGGTACGCCAAAGTTATCCACCGGCAGCTCGCCGCTGCGGGTGAGCTGAGTGACTTTACGCTCGATGTCGAGGATGGCGGACGCCGGGTCTGCCAGCTCGGCAGCGACGCTCTGGTGCAGCTGGCCCATCTGGGTCAGCAGCTCACGCATATGACGCGCGCCGCCGCCGGACGCCGCCTGGTAGGTCGCCACGGAGACCCACTCCACCAGATCCTGTGCGAACAGGCCGCCGAGGGACATCAGCATCAGGCTGACGGTGCAGTTACCGCCAACAAAGGTTTTCACGCCGTTGTTCAGGCCGTCGGTGATGACGCCCTGGTTAACCGGGTCAAGAATAATGATGGCATCGTCTTTCATGCGAAGCGAAGAGGCCGCATCAATCCAGTAGCCCTGCCAGCCGCTTTCACGCAGCTTCGGATAGATTTCGTTGGTATAATCGCCGCCCTGGCAGGTCACAATAATGTCGAGTGCCTTCAGCGCTTCCAGATCGTAAGCATCCTGCAACGTGCCTGTGGTACCCCCAAAGGACGGTGCAGCCTGGCCGAGCTGGGAAGTGGAGAAGAAGACCGGGCGGATGGCGTCGAAATCGCGCTCTTCAACCATGCGTTGCATGAGTACAGAGCCGACCATACCGCGCCAGCCGATAAAACCAACGTTTTTCATAGCATTTTTTTCCTGCAAGGGGTGTGTGCTGATTGTGCAAGCCAGTATTGAACTGGGATATGCTTCACATTACAAAATGCTGCCAAAGTCGCAAGCGAAATTAATCGATGATTGCCCGGCAATCAGAAAAAGTGCTAATCATCGCAATGACCACAATAAGTATCAGGGATAATTTAAGATGAGTGAAATCATTTCCGCAGCGGTTTTATTGATCCTGATTATGGATCCGCTCGGTAATCTGCCGATCTTCATGTCAGTGCTGAAGCATACCGAGCCGAAGCGCCGCCGGGCGATCATGATCCGCGAGCTGCTCATCGCCCTGCTGGTGATGTTTATCTTCCTGTTCGCCGGTGAAAAAATCCTCGCTTTCCTGAACTTACGCGCCGAAACGGTCTCCATTTCCGGCGGGATCATTTTGTTCCTGATTGCTATTAAGATGATTTTCCCGAGCGCGGAGGGCAGCAGCAGCGGCCTGCCTGCGGGTGAAGAGCCGTTTATCGTGCCGCTGGCAATTCCGCTGGTCGCCGGGCCAACGATTCTGGCGACGCTGATGCTGCTGTCGCATCAGTATCCGAATCAGATGAGCCATCTGGTGATTGCCCTGCTGATCGCCTGGGGCGGGACGTTTATTATCCTGTTGCAGTCGTCGCTGTTCCTGCGCCTGCTGGGTGAGAAAGGGGTAAACGCCCTGGAGCGCCTGATGGGGCTGATTCTGGTGATGATGGCGACGCAGATGTTCCTGGACGGGATCCGGGCGTGGATGAAAGGGTAGGTAAAAGCAAAACGGCAATTTTGATTGCCGTTTTTAGTGTTTGCCCCCTCTCCCTGTGGGAGAGGGCCGGGGTGAGGGCATCAGGCCGCAGAGGTCTTATTTTGTCGGGTGGCGGCTTCGCCTTACCCGACCTACAACAAACTCTGGTCCCGTAGGCCGGGTAAGCGTAAGCGCCACCCGGTTTTTTTACAGCGGCATGATGCCTTCCTTTGTGAGCAACCAGCGCGGCGCTTTCAGCGTATCACTGTAAAACCCCACTAAATCCTGCAACAAATCTCCTGCGACTCTTTCATCGCTTTCTGACAGCGAATGCGCTAACAGCATTTGCGTTAACAGCTGGCAATATCGCCCTAACTGATCCACTTCCGGTTCGAAGACCGGCACGTCCAGCGGCAGGTCATCTACCGTCAGGCTGGCTTTTAAATATTCCGGAACAGGTTCAAGCAGCGTAGGCTGAAGCAGTGCGAGGCAGGCTGAGAGCCGTCCGCACAGCGCCATCTTCTGGGTTGGATCGTCACATTCAACCAGCACGTCGACAAACCGCGAGCAATTATCTGCCAGTTCGGTGAAATCAGTGGTGTGATCAAATGGGGTAGTAAATAAAGTGTGAGAAAAGTTAGGGGTAGTAGTCATAAGACAGCCTCTGATGAGTAATGTGTATCCACCACTGGAGAGGCTAATCTCACGGGTGGTGGAACCAGACAGGGTTAGCCTTACCGGCCTCATCAGCTACCGGCGCGTCTTGCGACGCCCCCGCCTGGCCCACCATTGGAGTGTAGCCAAGCGCACGACACGATAACACTCGTGTCGCTGATGAGGTAGTTCAGGAGGCTAATCCTGACGCCTGATTTTGCAGGCGCGGCAAGAAGATACTGCGTTGGGGGCGGGGTGACAAGAGAGGCTCTGGAAGGTGGCTCGCAAAACGAAATTTTATTTTAGGGTGTGGCCTGATGCCCTCACCCCAGCCCTCTCCCACGGGGAGAGGGAGAAAACAGGGATTAGCTCAGCAGCGTAAACGCAATCATCCCGACAACCGCACCCGTCGTGCCGAGGATGGTTTCCATCAGCGTCCAGGTTTTCAGGGTTTGCGCTTCGGTTGCGCCGGTAAATTTACCGAACAGCCAGAAGCCCGCGTCGTTCACGTGAGAAACCACAATCGAGCCACCCGCGATACTGATAGAGAGCGCCGCCATCTGCGCACCGGAGTAGTTCAGCTGTTCAATCACCGGCATCACCAGACCCACGGCGGTTAAGCACGCTACGGTCGCGGAGCCCTGAATGATACGTACCGCCGCGGCCAGCACGAAACAGGTGACTGCAATCGGCAGCCCCATCCCGGTCAGCGCTTCGCCCAGCGCCGGACCAACGCCGGAATCCACCAGCACCTGCTTAAACACGCCGCCCGCCCCGATCACCAGCAGGATAATCCCCGCCGGTTGCAGCGCGGCACCACAGATCTCCATCACGCGGTCTTTCGGCATGCCCTGACGCATCGCCAGGCCGTAAATTGCTACCAGACACGCCACCAGGATCGCGGTGAACGGATGACCAATAAATTCGAACCATTCGTAAGCGGTTGACCCCACCGGCACAAAGCGCGCAGCGATGGTTTTCAGGCCCACCAGCACCAGCGGCAGCAGGATCAGCGACAGGCTGAAGCCGAAGGACGGCATTTTTCCCTCGCCCAGGTGCGGCTCGGAGATGTCATCCGGAATGTGCAGCTCAACGTAACGGCTGATGAAGTTGCCCCACAGCGGACCGGCGATAATCATCCCCGGAATTGCCGCGCACAGGCCAATCAGGATCATCCAGCCAAAGTCAGCATGCATCTGGGAGGCCAGCAGCATCGGCGCAGGCCCCGGCAGCAGGAACGCCGCCGCCGCCGCCACGCCCGCAAACAGCGGAATGACCAGCTTCACGAGGTTGGTACCAGTATGCCGCGCCATGGAGAACGCCACGCTAATCAGGAGCACAACGGCCACTTCAAAGAACAGCGGCAGCGCGCAAATCAGACCGGCCAGACCAATCGCGTAGTGCGCACGGCTGTGCCCGAAGGATTTCAGCATCTTGACCGCAATCTGATCGACCGCGCCCGTCTCGTGCAAAATCTTGCCAAACTTCGCGCCCAGCGCCACCACAATGGCCAGGAAGCCGAGCGTGCCGCCCATCCCTTTTTCCATCGTCGCCGCGATTTTGTCGAGCGGCATGCCGGAAAAGAGACCGGCACCAATAGAAACCACCATCAAAGCCACAAAGGCGTGCATACGCGCCTTCATCACTAAAAACAGCAGCAGCAATACGGAGCCCACTGCTGTCAAAACTAGCGTTAATGTACTCAAAACTTACTGCCTTTTATTAATAACCTCGATGGTGCTGGCAACAACACCTTCCAGCGGCTGATCGATATCAACCACTAAGACATCCTGTTCGTCAGCTCCCGGCTCCTGCAACGCTTCGAACTGCGTTACCAGCATCTGGGTTTTGAAGAAGTGGCCTTTACGCGCCTTCAGGCGGCTTTCAATCACCCCGAAATCACCTTTCAGGTAGATGAAAGAGAGGTTCGGGTTGCCGTCGCGCAACAGGTCGCGATAGGTTTTTTTCAGTGCGGAACAGACGATCAGGGAGACTTTATTGGTGCGCTGCATCGCGAACGCGGCGTCATTCAGCGCCTGCAACCATGGTTTGCGGTCGTCGTCGTTCAGCGGCTCGCCGGAAGCCATTTTCATGATGTTGCTGCGCGGATGGAGGAAGTCACCATCAAGAAACGCAGCCTGGAGTTGATGCGCCACTTCGCTCGCCACGGCAGATTTACCGCTACCGGACACGCCCATCAGGACGTAAACGTGGTGATCGTGATTAGTCGTGCTCAAAGGGTGTCCCTCAGTCAATTGTTACGGGTAACAGTTATCGGTAACATTGTCCTGCCGGGGCATAAGAGAAGCAATATCCAAACGTGCGCGAAGTGAATAAGTGTGAGCTACTTCAAATTTGTCGGATTAAATAGATCCACCCGGTGACAAGGTGAAACCTAAATCTAACATTTTCGGGGTAACTGACTCACCACGAATGCGCGCCAGCAGGCGCTCTGCGCCAATGCGGCCCATGCGTTCACGCGGGGTCAGGACGCTCGCCAGACGCGGCTCCATCACCTGGCCAATGTCGTGGCCGTGGAAGCCGGCAATCGCCATATCATCCGGGATTTTTAAACCCAGACGCTGGCACTCAAACGCGGCGCCGACCGCAAGGTCATCGTTGGTGCAGAAAATACCGTCCAGTTGCGGATACTCGCGTCGCGCCTGACGCATCAGCTCAATACCCGACGTGTAAGAAGAAGATTGCTCCACCATCACGCTGTACGGGGTTAAACCGGCGTCGAGCATCGCCTGCTCGTATCCCTTCTGTTTGATGATAGTACGTTCATCCAGACGCGCACCCAGATAGGCCACATGGCGATGACCGCGGGCGATGATCGCCGCCGTCATCTGACGCGCCGCTTCAAAGTTATCGAACCCCACGGCGATGTCGAGGCACGGCGACTGGCTGTCCATCAGTTCCACCACCGGAATGCCTGCCACTTCAATCATTTTCAGCGTGCGCGGGGTGTGAGTACGTTCCGTTAAAATCAGGCCGTCGATGTTCCAGGAAAGCATCGATTCAAGACGTTCCTCTTCCAGTTCCGGCTTGTACCCGTAGTGGGCGAGCATGGTCTGATAGCCAAACGCATCGGTGACGCTTTCAATGCCACGCAGCACTTCGGCGAATACCTGGTTGGTTAAGGAAGGAAGCAGGACGCCCACCGCACGGCTGGTTGCATTGGAGAGAATATCGGGCGCGCGGTTGGGGATATAACTCAGTTCATCAAGGGCGGCGGCAATCTTGCCACGCAACGCCACGGAAACCTGTTCCGGGTTACGTAAAAAACGGCTGACCGTCATTTTGGTCACACCGACGCGATCGGCGACATCCTGAAGTACGGGGCGTTTCTTTTTCATCGTCCTGAGAAATCTTGAAGTGAGAGATTTGCTCAGTTTATCACGGACAAAGCTCAACCTTCCCCGTTTAAAGGGAAGGTTGAGAAATTATTTAGACCGGCGGCAGGTCAAACAGCAGAATTTCACTTTCGCTGTCGGCATGCACGGAGAGCGCCTGCTCATCCCAGACTGCCAGGCCATCGGCGGTTGTCGCTTTGGTGCCGTTGATGGACACTTCACCTTTCACCACCTGGATCCACACGCGGCGGTTAGCGGCAATCTGGTGTACAGACTGTTCATCTTTCGCCAGCGCCCAGCGGTACAGCTCCATATCCTGATGCACTTTCAGGGAGCCTTCACGCGCATCCGGGGACAGCACCAGCTGTTTGCCCTGTTTCGCGTCGAAGCGGCGCTGCTCGTAGCGTGGCGTGATGCCGGTCTCTTCTGGAATGATCCAGATTTGATACAGGTGCAGTTTTTCCGTTTTGCTCGGGTTGTACTCAGAGTGACGCACCCCGGTACCCGCGCTCATAATCTGGAACTCGCCCGCCGGAACCTGCTCTTTGTTGCCCATGCTGTCCTGGTGCTCAACCGCCCCTTCCAGCACATAGGTCAGGATTTCCATGTCTTTGTGCGGGTGGGTACCGAAGCCCTGGCCTGCATCAATCACGTCGTCGTTAATCACGCGCAGTGCGGAGAAGCCCATAAAGTTCGGGTCGTAGTAGTCGGCAAACGAGAATGAATGCCATGAGTCCAGCCAGCCATGATTCGCGTGACCACGTTCGTTTGCTTTGCGTAAGTAGATCATTGTTTTCACCCTCAGTTCGTTTCGATGGAGTAAGTGTGGACGCAAACGCCCTGGGATCATAGAGGGTGAAAATTGACTCCTCTGTTCAAAAATTTAGAACAAGCGAAGAGGAGCCATTTTTGCTTATCTGGCGAGGGTTACCGTGGCAGGAGAAGCCTGTTCGAAGGCCCGTTCGAGGATTTCCAGGTTGGTCAGAACGTCAGATTCCTTGACATAATTCGGCGCGCCGGTGGCGAGGGTGTCATACAGCGCATCGTAGACGCGTCCATAGTCGCCCGTTTCCGGCTTTAGCTCTTCCCTGACCGTCAGGCCCTCGTCGTTCACGTACTCCAGCACGCCCACGGAATCATCTGCCGCAAAGCCCGGTTCACCCGGCATGATATTGGCCTTCAGGCTGGTCTCCTGTTGGTCAATACCGTACTTAATAAAGGAGCCTTTCTTGCCGTGAACGATAAATTTCGGGTAGTCGATTTTCACCAGATGGCTGGTTTTTACGATGGCTTTCAGGTCGCCGTAGAACAGCTGCGCTTCAAAGGTATCGTCCGGGTTGGCCTTATTGCGCAGGCTGCGGATGTCATACGCCACGTGGTCCGGGCGGCCAAACAAGGAGATGATCTGGTCCATGGTGTGCACACCGAGACCGTAGAAAGATCCGTCCTGCGGCAGTCCGGGCTGGGTTTCCGCCACCGGGCGGTAGTAATCGAAGTGGCTTTCGATTTCCACGATCTCGCCGAGTTTGCCGCTTTCAATTGCCTTTTTTGCCGTCAGGAAGCAGCTGTCAAAGCGACGGTTCTGGTACGGCGTGACGGTCAGCCCTTTGCTTTTCGCCAGCGCGAACAGCTCCTTCGCTTCGGCGATGGTCGGGGTGAACGGCTTTTCCACCAGCACGTTTTTACCTGCTTCCAGCGCGCGTTTCGCGTAGTCAAAGTGGCTGTCGGCGTGGGTACAGACCACCACCAGCTTCACCTGCGGGTCGTTAAGCACCTCATCAAGATCGCTGGTGAAATGAATATGGGAATACTGCGGAGACTGCTCTTCTGGCTTCGCGCGGCGGCGATAGATATGGGCCACGTGCCAGGTCTCTTTTCGGTTAAGAACATACGGAAGGTGGTAACGCGTGGTGCTTTTGCCAAATCCAATAAATGCACAATGTAGTGTCATGGCTCAGTCCTTTTGGAAGGTTACTGAGTTTTACCATAGCGCATGTTTTGCCCTCACCCCAGTCCTCTCCCACAGGGAGAGGGAGAAAAAGGGCAAAAAAAAGCCAGCGAGAAGCTGGCTAAAGTAATACTGGAAGCAATGTGAGCAATGTCGTGCTTTCAGGTTCCCGTAGGAGGTCTTCCTGAATGCAGAGCAATAATAATCATTCTCATTCGCACTTGTCCAACACTTTTTGCAAAAAATAGCGATTGACTCAACTTTTAAAGTCACTGATGTTGGAGGGGACTTTTAACTGACTGAGGAACAAGGAATGAGTGAGATAGTGATACGCCACGCTGAACCGAAAGATTACGACGCCATTCGTCAGATCCACGCCCAGCCGGAGGTGTACCACAACACGCTACAGGTTCCTCATCCTTCAATGGAAATGTGGCAAATGCGGCTAGGCGAACAGCCGGGCATTAAACAGCTGGTTGCCTGCATTGATGATATCGTGGTCGGCCACCTCACCATTGATGTCGCCCAGCGACCACGCCGCAGCCACGTTGCAGATTTCGGTATCTGCGTTGGCGCGCAGTGGCATAACCGCGGCGTGGCCAGCGCGCTGATTCGCACCATGATCGATATGTGCGACAACTGGCTGCGCGTCGACCGCATCGAGTTAACGGTGTTTGTGGATAACGAACCGGCAATCGCGGTGTACAAAAAGCACGGGTTTGAGATTGAAGGCACCGGCAGGCGCTACGCCCTGCGCAACGGCGAGTATGTGGATGCGTATTATATGGCGCGTATGAAGTAGTTTGTTGCCGGGTGACGGCTTCGCCTTACCCGGCCTACGTTCGTGCCGTTGTAGGCCCGGTAAGCGCAGCGCCACCGGGCAAAAAAATCAATACCCCGCCGTTAAATCATCCACCGAACGCGGGTCCGATGCGCCAAATAGCGCCCCGTCCGGCCCGACCATAATGCTCTGGGTGCTGCCCATCGCCTCCTTCACCGCCACCTTCTGCCCGCGCTGCTCAAGCAGCTTGAGGGTGTCCGGGCTAAAGCCCTTCTCCACGCGCAGCTCGTCCGGCAGCCACTGGTGGTGGAAACGCGGCGCATTGGTCGCTTCGGCGACGTTCATCCCAAAGTCGATACTGTTCACCACCATTTGCAGCACGGTTGTGATAATCCGGCTCCCGCCAGGGCTGCCGGTCACCAGCCAGGTTTTGCCGTCTTTCACCACGATGGTGGGCGACATGGACGACAGCGGGCGCTTCTTCGGCCCGACCGCATTCGCATCGCCGCCGACCAGGCCGTAGACGTTCGGCACGCCCGGTTTGGCAGAGAAGTCATCCATCTCGTTGTTCAGCAAAATACCGCTGTTGCCCGCCACAATCCCGGTGCCGAAAGTGGTGTTAAGCGTGTAGGTCACCGCCACCGCGTTACCGTCTTTATCTACCACCGAGAAGTGGGTGGTCTGGTTACTTTCATACGGCGCCAGCTTGCCGGGGCGGATCTCGCTCGACGGCTTAGCCTTATTGATGTCGATCTCGTCGGCAATCGATTTGGCATAGGCTTTGTTGGTCAGCGCCTGCCACGGCACCTTCACGAAGTCCGGATCGCCAAGGTATTCCGAGCGGTCAGCGTAGGCACGCTTCTCCGCCTCCGCCATCACCTGCATGGCATCGGCACTACCGAAGCCGAACTTGTGCATATCGAAGTTTTCCAGAATATTGAGGATCTGCACGATGTGAATGCCCCCGGAGGACGGCGGCGGCATGGAGAAGACCTCGTAGCCGCGATAGGTGCCGCTGATCGGCTCGCGCTCCACCGCCTTATATTCCGCCAGATCCGCTTTGGTGATCAGCCCGCCGTTCTTCTGCATCTCATCGGCAATCTGATCGGCAATCGGCCCCTTATAGAAGGCGTCCGGACCGTTTTCGGCAATCAGTTCGAGACTTTTTGCGAGGTTCTTCTGCACCAGCTTATCGCCCTTTTTCAGCGGCTCGCCGTCTTTCCAGAAGATAGCCTTGCTGTTCTCATGATTGGGAATAACTTCGCTGCCGTAGGTTTTGAGGTCGTCCGCCAGCGCGTCGTTGACGACGAAGCCGTCGCGCGCCAGCTTGATGGCAGGCTGCACCACTTTATTCAGCGGCAGCGTGCCGTATTTTTCCAGCGCCAGCGAGAAGCCCGCAACGGTGCCCGGCGTGCCGGAGGCAAGGTGCGAGGTCAGAGACTTTTTACTGTCCGGATTGCCCTGATCGTCGAGGAACATATCGCGGGAGGCCTGGTTCGGCGCCATCTCACGGAAGTCGATGGCCGTGGTTTTACCGTCTTTGGTGCGCAGCATCATAAACCCGCCGCCGCCCAGGTTCCCCGCCTGTGGATGCGTCACCGCCAGCGCATATCCCACCGCGACCGCCGCATCCACCGCGTTACCGCCCTGCTTAAGAATATCGACGCCCACCTGCGTTGCCAGCGCGTCAACCGAGGCCACCATGCCGTGCGTCGCCCGCACGGGGTGAAAAACATCCTCCTCCACGCCGTAAGAGACCGGAGGAGCGGCGGGCGGGTTGGCCGCCACGGTAAATGTGCCGCCTGCCATCAGCGCAGCGATGGCGACCCAGCGCAAAAAGGTTGGTTTCATCATTATTGTTCTCCAGGTGAAGGGGCCCATATTCCCCGCTTAAGCCTGGTTCACAACTCTTAAAAAATCATCGTTATGCCGGAATCAGGGTAAACTTAAGAGAAGCCTCAAAGGAGGAGATAACCATGAAACGATTACTGATCCTGACCGCGCTGCTTCCGTTCGCCGCGCTCGCACAGCCAATCAACACCCTGAACAACCCGAACCAGCCGGGCTACGTCATTCCGAGCCAGCAGCGTATGCAGACGGAGATGATGAGCCAGCAACAGCAGCAGAAAGGGATGCTCAATCAGCAGTTAAAAACGCAGACCCAGGTGCAGCAGCAGCACCTGCAAAACCAGATGAATACCAACACCCAGCGCGTGCAGCAGGGCCAGATGCGGGAGCAGCCGCTGCCAAACTCAAACGGTGGGATGTTAGGGGGCGGGGTGTCGCAAAGCAGCGGTCAGCAGCACATGCTGCCGACCCAGCAGAACGGCAGTATGCTTAATAAATAAAGTTCGGCCCAATCTGGTCAATCGCATCGGTACAGATGCTGTCCACGCCCCAGCGCAGCAGCTCGGCTGCACGCTGGGGTTTATTGACGGTATACACCAGGATATGCAGACCGGCCTCCTTCAACAGCGTCACGCGCGCTTCATCCAGCAGCTTATGGTTGAGGTGGATCGACACGCAGCCTAAGAAGGTCGTCAGCGCGCGCCAGTCTTCTCGCCACTCATCCAGCAGCAGCCCGCGCGGCAACTCCGGTACGGCAGCCTGTGCGGCTTCCAGCGCGTCGATGTCAAACGACGACAACAGCGGCGGGGTCATCCCTTCCCACAGTTCGCGCGCGGCGAGGGCAATCACTTTACCCGTCAGCGGCCCGGTGCCGGTGGTCGGTTTGATTTCGATGTTGGCCATCATGCCGTGTTGACGACAGCGGTCCGCCACTTCCGCCAGCAGCGGCAGCGGTTCGCCTTTAAATTCGCCGCTGTACCAGCTTCCGGCGTCCACCTTCAGCAGGTCACGCCACGGCAGTTCACCTGCCACGCCCCAGCCGTTGCTGGTGCGTTCGAGATTGTCGTCGTGCAGCAGGAAAATTTCGCCGTCATTCGACAGCTTCGCGTCGAATTCGATCATCGTGTGGCCGTAGCGCGCGCCAACGTCAATTGCCGCCAGGGTGTTTTCCGGCGCCAGCTTACCGCCGCCCCGGTGGGCGACGATGTGGGGGTAAGGCCAGTTGCTCATACTCGTTGTCCTGTTTCACCGTCAAATAAGTGCAGGTGATTTTCCGGCATATGCAGCCACAGCGTGCTGCCTGCCTTCGGGCGCTCCTGATGCGGCAGGCGCACCACCAGCTTTTGCTCGCCCCAGCGCCCGTGCGCCAGGTTGTCTGCGCCCAGCATCTCCAGCGTATCTATCACCAGCGGCACGCCGCCGTCCGCCTGAGACGTCAAACCAATATGCTCCGGGCGGATACCGAGCGTCATCTTACGCCCGGCGTAGCCACGATAGTACCAGTTGATCGGCAACGCCATCCCGCTTTCCAGCTCGAAGTGGGTTCCCGCCGCATTGATCCGCCCGTCCAGCAGGTTCATCGCCGGGCTGCCGATAAAGCTCGCCACAAAACGGCTGGCCGGTTTTTCGTAGACCTCCACCGGGGTGCCAATCTGCTCGGCGATGCCTTTGTTCATCACCATCACGCGCTGGGCGAGGGTCATGGCTTCAACCTGATCGTGAGTCACATAGAGGGACGTGGTTTTCAGGCGGCGATGCAGCTGCTGTAGCTCAAGGCGCATCTGCACGCGCAGTTTGGCGTCGAGGTTTGACAGCGGTTCGTCGAACAGGAATACCGCCGGGTCGCGCACGATGGCGCGCCCCATCGCCACGCGCTGACGCTGGCCGCCGGAGAGCTCGCGCGGGCGGCGCTTAAGCAGGCCGTCAAGTTCCAGAATGCGCGCGGCTTCTTTTACGCGCTCGTCGATATGACCTTTGCCCATACCGCGAATTTTCAGCCCCCAGGCCATGTTCTCTTCCACGCTCATGTGCGGATAGAGGGCATAGTTCTGGAACACCATCGCGATGCCGCGATCTTTGGGCTCCATCTCGGTGACGCGCTGGCGGTCAATCCAGATATCCCCGGACGTTACGCGCTCCAGCCCGGCCACCATACGCAGCAGGGTGGATTTTCCGCAGCCGGACGGGCCGACCATCACGATAAATTCCCCGTCCGCCACGTCGAGCGTCAGCGGCTGAATGACCTGGGTTTTACCGTCCCAGCTTTTGGTAACTGCCTGTAATTTTAAACCTGCCATCTTATTTCTCGCTATCGACCAGGCCGCGGACAAACGCGCGCTGCATGGCTAAAACAATGACTACGGGTGGGATAAGGGTGAGCAGCATCGCCGCCATCACCTGGTTCCAGAGGGTGGTGCCTTCGCCGGTGGCGATCATGCCTTTGATGCCTGCCACGGCGGTGCCGAGGTTGACGTCCTGAACGATCAGCAACGGCCACAGATACTGGTTCCAGCCGTAGATAAAGGTGATCACAAACAGCGCCGCGAGGTTGGTTTTCGACAGCGGCAGCACGATGTCGCGGAAGAAGCGCATCGGCGAGGCCCCGTCGATGCGCGCGGCTTCAATCAGCTCATCCGGCAGGGTCATAAAGAACTGGCGGAACAGGAAGGTGGCGGTCGCCGAGGCCATCAGCGGCAGGGTTAAGCCCGCGTAGCTGTCGAGCATCTTCAGGTTGGCGATCACCTCCACCGTCGGGAAGATACGCACCTCTACCGGCAGCATCAGGGTGATGAAAATCATCCAGAAAAACAGGTTACGCAGCGGAAAGCGGAACCAGACGATGGCGAACGCTGAGAGCATCGACACCGTAATTTTGCCGACGGTGATGCCAAACGCCATGATGAAGCTGTTGAGCATCATCAGCCAGAACGGCGCGCTGTTGGCGCCCACGCCCTGGGTCCAGATGGTCTTCATGTTTTCGAAAAGGTGTCCGCCCGGGATCAGCGTCATCGGCGTGTCGAACACCGCTTTAGTGTCCAGCGTGGCGGCGACGAAGGCCACGTACAGTGGGAACAGGATGACGATAATCCCTAAAATCAGCATGGTATGGCTGAAAATCGTCAGCCCGCGACGGATCTCAATCATTGGTAGCGCACCTTACTTTCGACATAGCGGAACTGCACCACCGTGAGGATGATGACGAGGAACATCAGCACCACCGACTGCGCGGCAGACGCTGAGAGATCAAGTCCGGCAAAGCCTTCGCGGTAGATCTTGTAAATCAGCGTGGTGGTCGCCTGCACCGGGCCGCCCGCGGTGGCGGCGTCAATCACCGGGAAGGTATCGAAGAAGGCGTACACGAGGTTAACCACCAGCAGAAAGAAACTCACCGGGGCGATCAGCGGCAGCGACAGCCGGAAGAAGCGGCGCACCGGCCCTGCGCCGTCGATGGCGGCGGCCTCCACCAGCGAACGCGGGATAGACTGTAGCGCGGCAAAGAAAAACAGGAAGTTATAGCTGATCTGCTTCCACACCGAGGCGAACACCACCAGGAACATCGCCTGACCGCTGTTCTGAGCGTGGTTCCAGTCGTAGCCAAACTCGCCCAGGAAGTGGGTAATCAGCCCGCGCCCTGGGTTAAACAGGAAGATCCACAGCACGGCGGCCACGGCAGGAGCCACGGCGTAGGGCAGCAGCATCAGGGTCTGATACAGACGGCTGCCGCGCACCACGTAATCCACCAGCGCGGCGAAAAACAGCGACGCGACAAGACCGCTCACGGTGACCAGCGCACTGAATTTGATCGTCGTCCAGAAGGAGTCCAGGTAGTAGCTGTCGTGGAACAGCGCGGTAAAGTTGTCCAGCCCGACAAACTGGCTGGAAAGCCCGAACGGATCCACGCTTTGTACCGAGTACCACAGCGCTTCGCCCGCAGGCCAGATAAAGAAGATAACGGTGATGACCAGCTGCGGTGCGACCAACAGGTACGGCAGCCAGCGGGAACGGAACACCGGACGGGATGAGGACATTGAGATTAGGTTCCTGAACATTGCCGGGTGGCGGCTACGCCTTACCCGGCCTACAAATATTTCTCCCTCTCCCCGTGGGAGAGGGTTGGGGTGAGGGCATCAGCCCGCACGATCCCCGTAGGCCCGGTAAGCGCAGCGCCACCGGGCATTTTTTTACGATTTGGTCGACTGCTCAAAGCGGCGCAGCAGCTGATTTCCGCGCTCTACCGCAGAGTCCAGCGCCTGCTGTGGGGTTTTCTTACCGGTCCACACGCTTTCCAGCTCTTCATCGACGATGGTGCGGATCTGCGGCATGTTGCCCAGACGCAGGCCTTTGGTGAACGGCAACGGCGGCTTGTTCAGCATCTGGCGCGTCGCGATGTCTGCGCCTGGGTTTTTGCTATAGAAGCCCTGCTCGCGGGTCAGGTCGTACGCGGCTTTGGTGATCGGCAGATAGCCGGTCTTCTGGTGCCACTCGGCGGCGTTTTCCGGCTTCGCCAGGAAGTCGAGGAACTCGGCCACGCCTTTGTAGGTGCCGTTGTCTTTACCCTGCATCACCCACAGGCTCGCCCCGCCGATGATAGCGTTTTGCGGCGCGCCTTTAACGTCAGCGTCGTACGGCATCATGCCCACGCCGTAGTTGAATTTGGCATAGTGACGTATATCCGCCAGCGAGCCGGACGAGGCGGTGGTAATGGCACAGTCGCCGTTGTAGAACTTCTCGGTGGATTCGTCTTTACGCCCGAAGTAGCTGAAGTCGCCCTTCTTGTTGAGTGCTTCCAGCAGCGCGATGTGCTTCACCTGCTCCGGCTTGTTGAACTCCAGCACCGCGTCGGTACCGTCGAAGCCGTTATTTTGGGTGGCAACCGGCAGCCCGTGCCAGGCGCTGAAGTTTTCAATCTGGATCCAGCCCTGCCAGCCGCTGGCGTAGCCGCACTTCATCCCCGCCGCTTTCAGCTTCGCGGTGTACTCCGCCAGATCCTGCCAGGTTTTTGGCGGCTGCTCCGGATCTAAACCGGCTTTTTTGAAGGCGTCTTTGTTGTAATACAGCACCGGCGTGGAGCTGTTAAACGGCTGGGACAGCAGATGGCCGGTTTTGGAATCGGTGTAGTAACCCGCTACGGTCGGTACGAACTGGGATTCGTCAAAGTTAATGCCCGCCTCTTTGAACACCTCGTACACCGGCTTGATGGCTTTGGAGGCCATCATTGTCGCGGTGCCCACTTCATAAACCTGTAACAGCGCAGGCGCGTTACCGGTACGGAAGGCGGCGATGCCCGCGCTCAGGCTCTGCTCGTAGTTGCCTTTGTACACCGGCACAATTTTGTAATCCGGGTGGGTGTCGTTGAAACGCTGCGCCAGGGAGTCAACCTCTTTACCCAACTCCCCTTCCATGGAATGCCAGAACGGAATGGTGGTCACAGCCATTGCGTTCGTCGCAAAAGCCAGACCCAGTGCCAGACCCAAAGCTGTGTGTCGTAACGATGTCATTGTCATCTCTCTTATTGTGCCGGATGCGCGATATCACGCGTTTTATGCTCGCGAGGTAACATGACATGCTCGAATGACAGAAAAATAACTGTTTGTTTACAGATAAGTGACAGCCAGGCGTCAGGGGGATGATGGTTGTGTGAAGGGGGATTGGGTGCGGTCTGGTGCCCTCACCCCGGCCCTCTCCCACGGGGAGAGGGAGAAAAGCGATCGGTTCCCTCTCCCTTGAGGGAGAGGGTTAGGGTGAGGGGGAAATGCGATTAACCGCCTAAATACGCACTCCGCACCGCCTCGTTCGCCAGCAGCGCGTCACCGGTATCGGAGAGCACCACGCGCCCGTTCTCCAGCACGTAGCCACGGTCGGCGAGCTTCAACGCCTGGTTGGCGTTCTGCTCGACGAGGAAGATGGTCATCCCCTCTTTGCGCAACTGCTCGATGGTATCGAAGATCTGCTGGATAATGATCGGCGCCAGGCCAAGCGACGGCTCGTCCAGCAGCAGCAGGCGCGGCTGGCTCATCAGCGCGCGGCCAATCACCAGCATCTGCTGCTCGCCGCCGGACATGGTGCCCGCTCGCTGAATACGACGCTCCCACAGGCGCGGGAAGAGTTCGTACACCCACTTGATGCGGGTCTGGAATTCATCCCGATGGGCGAAGAAACCGCCCATCGCCAGGTTCTCTTCCACCGTCATGCGGGAGAATACGCGGCGCCCTTCCGGGACAATCGCCACCGCTTCACGCATGATCTTAGCCGTCTGCCAGTCGGTAATATCTTTGCCGTCAAACACAATCCGCCCGCTGGTGGCGCGCGGGTCGCCGCACAGGGTGCCGAGCAGCGTGGTTTTACCCGCGCCGTTGGCGCCAATCAGGGTGACGATTTCGCCCTGATTGATGTGCAGGCTGACGTCATGCAGCGCCTGGATCTTGCCGTAGTGAGCGTTGACCTTGTCGAACGTTAACATCGATTTTTCCATCTTATGCCTCACCAAGGTATGCGCGGATCACGTCCGGGTTGTTGCGGATCTCTTCCGGCGTGCCGTTCGCCAGCGGCGTGCCCTGGTTTACCACGTAGATACGGTCCGAAATGCCCATCACCAGCTTCATGTCATGCTCAATCAGCAGAATGGTGGTGTCGTGATGATCGCGCAGCTCGGCAATCAGCTCGTCCAGCTCTTTGGTCTCTTTCGGATTGAGACCTGCCGCTGGTTCGTCGAGCATCAGGATCTCCGGCTGGGTCACCATACAGCGCACGATCTCAAGGCGACGCTGATCCCCGTAAGCGAGGTTGCTCGCCTGACGGTTAGCGTGCTGGAGCAGGCCGATACGGTCGAGCCAGGTCGCGGCGCGGTCGAGCGCCTCCTCCTGCGTGCGGCGAAAGGCCGGGGTTTTCAGCAGGCCGGAGAACAGCCCGGTTTTCAGCTGCTGATGCTGTGCCACCAGCAGGTTCTCAATCACCGTCATCTCGCGGAACAGACGCACGTGCTGGAAGGTACGCACCACGCCCATGCGGGCAATCTGCTGGCCCGGCAGCCCTTCAAGGTGCTGGTCGCGCAGCATGATGGTGCCGCCCGTCGGCTTGTAGAAGCCGGTCAAACAGTTAAAGACCGTGGTTTTTCCCGCGCCGTTCGGGCCAATCAGGGAGACAATCTCTTTCTTGTGCAGATCCAGATTCACATTGTTGACCGCCAGCAGGCCGCCAAAGCGCATCATCAGGCCGTTAACGGATAATAAAGGCTTCATGCCTGCTCTCCTTTCGCCTGTGTGCGTTTCAGCTTCAGCTGTGGACGGGTCATCGGCAGCAGACCCTGCGGACGCCAGATCATCATCAGCACCATCAAACCACCCAGCATTAACATGCTGTATTCGTTAAAGTCGCGCATCAGCTCGCGGGAGACCACCAGCAGGATAGCCGCGAGGATCACGGCGAACTGCGAGCCCATTCCACCGAGCACCACAATCGCCAGCACAAAGGCGGATTCGGCAAAGGTGAACGATTCAGGGCTGACGAAGCCCTGACGTGCGGCAAACAGCGTCCCGGCGAAACCGGCAAACGCGGCGCTGATGGTAAATGCGGTCAGCTTGATGCGGGTCGGGTTCAGGCCCAGGGAGCGGCAGGCGATCTCATCTTCGCGCAGCGCTTCCCACGCGCGGCCCAGCGGCATGCGCAGCAGACGGTTGATCACGAACAGGGTAATCACCACCAGCAGCAGCGCCACCAGATAGAGCCAGATCACGCGGTCGGACGGATCGTACTTGATGCCAAAGAAATTGCTGAAGGTATCCCAGCCGCCTTCACGGGCGGTACGGCTGAACTCCAGGCCGAAGAAGGTCGGTTTCGGGATCTGGCTGATGCCGTTCGGACCGCCGGTCACTTCGGTATTGTTGAGCAGCAGAATACGGACGATTTCGCCGAAGCCTAAGGTCACAATCGCCAGATAGTCACCGCGCAGGCGCAGCACCGGGAAGCCGAGCAGGAAGCCCGCCGCGGCAGAGACCAGCCCCGCCAGCGGCAGACAGGTCCAGAAGCCGAGGCCGTAATAGTGGTTCAGCAGCGCGAAGGTGTACGCGCCGATGGCGTAGAACCCGCCGTAGCCCAGCACCAGCAGGCCAGACAGCCCCACCACCACGTTCAGACCCAGCCCCAGAATCACGTAGATCATGGTCAGGGTGGCAATATCCACCGTCCCGCGCGATACCATAAACGGCCACGCCACGGCAGCCACCAGCAGCGCCACCAGGAACAGCTTCTGTTTCACCGTTGTACCGTCGATCGCCGGCAGGACGAATTTCGGCCCGGAGACGTTTTTCAGCGTCTTCTGGAACAGCGGACGCAACAGCTGGAACAAGAACACCACCGCGGTGCCGATAAACACCCACTGCCAGCGGATGTCGGGAGCGGTATCCACCACCAGCTTCGTGCCGTCCAGTCCTAACTGGACGCCCATAAAGACGCCCGCCAGGACGAAGAACATGGCGGCAGAGAGCAGCGCCATCGCAAAATGCATCGGTTTCATACTTTCTCTACCTCCGGACGGCCCAGAATACCGGTAGGCATTACCAGCAGAACCAGAATCAGCAGGGCAAACGACACCACATCTTTATATTCGGTGCTCAGGTACGCCGAGGAGAGCGCTTCGGCCACGCCCAGGATCAGGCCGCCGATCATCGCGCCCGGAATGCTGCCGATGCCGCCCAGTACCGCCGCGGTGAAGGCTTTCATCCCGGCCATAAAGCCGATGTACGGGTTGATTACGCCGTAGAACTGGCCGAGCAACACGCCAGCCACCGCCGCCATCGCTGCGCCGATCACGAAGGTCAGGGCAATCACGCGGTCGGTGTTAATCCCGAGCAAGCTCGCCATCTTCAGATCTTCCGCGCAGGCGCGGCAGGCGCGTCCCATGCGGGAGTAGCGGATGAACAGGGTCAGGGCCAGCATGGCAATAAAGGTCACAACCCAGATAACCAGCTGCATGGTGGTGATGGTGGCAGAGAAGTTTTCGCTGGCCCCTACAATCCACTGGCCGTTAAACAGGCTTGGCAGCGCCACGTCGCGTGAACCTTCGGTCAGGCTGACGTAGTTTTGCAGGAAAATGGACATACCGATGGCGGAGATCAGCGCGATCAGGCGTTTGGAGCTGCGCACCGGCCGGTAGGCCACCCGTTCAATACTCCAGCCGTAGGCGCTGGCGATCACAATCGCGCCGACAAACCCGGCGGCCACCAGCAGCCAGCTGCTGTCGATGCCCATCATCATCAGCGCGGCGATAATCATAAAGGAGACGTAGCTACCGATCATGTACACCTCGCCGTGGGCGAAGTTGATCATGCCGATAATGCCGTAAACCATCGTGTAGCCGATGGCGATCAGCGCGTAGGTGCTTCCCAGCGTGACGCCGTTAAACATCTGCTGCAAGAAGTAGAGAAACTGCTCGGACATAAGAAAACCTTTTTATACCCGCCCGGTGAGCCGGGCGGTGGGATGATTATTTGGCGACCGAGGAAGACCCGTCGGCGTGCCACTTAAAGACACCAAACTCAAATCCCTTCAGATCGCCTTTCTCATCCCAGTTCAGCGGCCCAATCACGGTGTTCGCCCCGTGTGCTTTTAAATCTTTCACCAGATCCAGCGGCTCTTTACTGCCGGTACGGTCCAGCGCGGTGGCCAGAGACTGCACGGCCGCGTAGGTGATCCAGACGTACGGACCGCTCGGATCTTTCTTCTGCGCCTTGAGCGCATCCACGATAGCCTTATTCGCCGGATCCTGGTCATAGCGTTTTGGCATCGTCACCAGCATGCCTTCGGCAGAATCGCCCGCGATGTTGGACAGGGAGGCATTACCGACGCCCTCAGGCCCCATAAACTGGGTTTTCAGGCCGGTGGCGCGCGCCTGGCGCAGCATCTGCCCCATTTCCGGGTAGTAGCCGCCGTAGTAAACAAAGTCGATGTTCTCTTTTTGCAGGCGGGCGATCAGCGCGGAGAAGTCTTTCTCACCGGCGGTAATGCCGTCGAAGAAGACGATATTCGCCCCGCCTTTTTTCAGGCCGTCCTGTACGGAACGCGCCAGGCCTTCGCCATACTGCTGCTTATCATGAATGATGGCGATACGCTGCGGCTTAACGGTTTCGAGGATGTATTTGGCGGCGGTTGGCCCCTGAGAGGAGTCCAGACCGGCGGTACGCATGATGTGCTGGTAGCCGCGCTGGGTCAGTTCCGGGTTGGTGGCACCCGGGGTGATCATCAGAATGCCTTCGTCTTCGTAGATATCAGACGCAGGCTGCGTGGAGGAAGAACACAGGTGCCCGATGACGTACTGGATACCGTCGTTAACGATTTTGTTGGCGACCGCGACGGCCTGTTTAGGATCGCAGGCGTCGTCATACTCCACGCCTACCAGCTTGTCGCCTTTGATGCCGCCTTTGGCGTTGATATCTTTGATGGCCTGACGCGCGCCGTTGAACTCCATGTCACCCCACTGGGCAACAGGGCCGGACATCGCCCCCACTACCGCAACTTTAATGTCGTCTGCCATAGCGGCATGCGAGATCGACAGTGCGACCATCCCCGCGATTAACGTCTTCGCGTTCCTTTTCATCTCTGAATCCCCATTCGTGATGTCATGTTTATATTTTGTTTTATTATGGTTAAAAAGCATTCTGTACTTTTTATGAACAACGCTATTTTTACCAGTGCCTTTAATGGTTTAGCGCAGTTTTTTGTCAAAAACCAGACTAAAATCTCTATTTTTCAGGCGATTAAGCAAAGATAATATTCTGAAATCAGGCGGAGATAAACAAATAAAAGCGCGGTTTGCAGCATAAAATAACGGTACAAAGCGCCGAATAAATCACTGCCCTTCAGGTTAAAATTCTGCTTATTTTTCGATCCATGTGTTTTCAAACTGCCCATCGCGCTGCCAAAAAACTAATCACCTGGTAAATGGGAAGAAAAAGAGAAAGCGCCTGAGCAAATAAATTGAGTACACTGGCCCTACTCTTTTTGATTTGGACAAGCAGCTAATGAAACTGACTATCGTGCGTCTGGTGACCTTTAGCGACCAGGATCGTATCGACCTGGGCAAGATCTGGCCGGAATATTCCCCTTCATCGCTGGCCGTCGATGAAAACCACCGCATCTATGCCGCGCGTTTTAATGAACGTCTGCTGGCCGCCGTCCGCGTAACGCTGAGCGGCACGGAAGGGGCGCTGGACTCCCTGCGCGTGCGCGACGTGACCCGTCGTCGCGGGGTCGGGCAGTATTTGATTGAAGAGGTGATCCGCGAAAACCCGAGCGTAACCTCCTGGTGGATGGCCGACGTGGGCGTAGAGGATCGCGGCGTGATGGCGGCGTTTATGCAGGCGTTAGGGTTTACGGCGCAGGCGAACGGGTGGGAGAAGCGCTAAAAGAAAGCCGGGTGGCGGCTGCGAGGTGCTCATTGTAGGCCCGGCAAGCGAAGCGCCACCGGGCAAAAGAGGGCTGAGCGGGCTGATGCCCTCACCCCGGCCCTCTCCCACGGGGAGAGGGAGAAAACATTAAAAAAGGCAACTTGCGTTGCCTTTTTACGTTTATTTTGCGTCAGTCGCCGTGCCGTTGGCATGCCAGTCAAACACGCCGAACTCGAAGCCCTTCAAATCGCCCTTCTCATCCCAGGACAGCGGCCCCATCACGGTTTCCACCGAGTTCGCTTTCAGCCAGGTGGCAATCTCCGCCGGATCGGCTGACTGGTTCAGGCCCGCTTGCAGAGACTGCAACGCTGCGTAGGTGGTCCAGACGAACGCACCGCTTGGATCCTGTTTCTTCGCCTTGATGGCATCGACAACAGGTTTGTTCGCAGGCACCTGGTCGTAGTTCTTCGGTTTGGTCACCAGCAGCCCTTCAGCGGATTCACCCGCGATATTAGACAGGGAAACGTTCGCGACACCTTCTGGCCCCATGAACTGCGTCTTCAGACCCGCCGCACGCGCCTGGCGCAGGATCTGCCCCATTTCCGGGTGGTAGCCGCCGTAGTAAACGAAATCGATATTTTCTTTCTTCAGACGCGCGACCAGGGTCGAGAAGTCTTTCTCACCGGCGGTGATACCGTCAAAGAACACCACGTTGGCGTTCGCTTTTTTCAGGTTATCCTGCACCGCACGGGCCAGGCCTTCGCCGTACTGCTGTTTGTCATGAACAATCGCGATGCGCTGCGGCTTCACTTTTTCCACGATGTATTTCGCGGCGGTTGGCCCCTGATCGGAGTCCAGACCGGTGGTACGCAGGATCAGCTTATAGCCGCGCGCGGTCAGCTCTGGCGCCGTCGCGGCCGGCGTGATCATCAGAATGCCTTCGTCTTCGTAGATGTCAGACGCGGGCTGGGTGGAAGAGGAGCACAGGTGACCGATAACGTATTTGATCCCGTCGTTTACCACTTTGTTCGCCACCGCGACCGCCTGTTTCGGGTCACAGGCATCGTCATATTTTACGATTTGCAGCTTTTCGCCCTTGATGCCGCCCTTAGCATTAATGTCTGCAACCGCCTGTTCCGCGCCGGTAAATTCCTGGTCGCCGTACTGTGCTACCGGACCGGACATCGCGCCCACCACGGCCACTTTAATATCGGCCTGCGCCATAGTGCTGAATGCCAACGCGATACATCCTGCCAGTAACGCTTTACCCTTCATGTTCATCCTGAGATTCCCCATTATTATGGTTATAACGATTGTTGTGATGTTGTTGTGTAGCGCTTTATTTCAGTTATAGGCGTGCTGCTCGCGCTTTTTCAGCATACTCTGCTAAAACATACCCCATTTTTATGATTTTGGAATAGCTAATTTGAAATGAAAATATGATAAGCCCGACCGTTATTTCAGCCGGGCTTTTGGCTTTATCGTGTCAGCGAGGCGGAAATAATATCCAGCGCTTTACGGAACTGCGCTTCGGGGATGGTGAGCGGGTAGAGGAAGCGAATAACGTTGCCGTAAACGCCGCAGCTCAAAAGCAGCAGCCCTTCGTTCAACGCGCGCTCCTGAACCTGACGGGTAAATTCGGGCGACGGCTGTCCGGTTTGCGGATCGGTAAATTCTACCGCCACCATCGAGCCCTGCCCACGGATATCGGCGATATACGGACAGCCATCCTTCGCTTTATTCAGCACCTCGACCAGATGATGCCCGAGATGCGCCGCGCGGGTGCAGAGATCGTCCTCGTCAATCACATCCAGCACCGCATGGGCCGCCGCAATCGCCAGCGGGTTACCCGCGTAGGTTCCGCCCAGCCCGCCCGGGGCGGGCGCATCCATCACCTCCGCCCGGCCAGAGACGGCAGAGAGCGGCATCCCGCCCGCCAGGCTTTTCGCCATGGTGATCAGATCGGGCTTCACGCAGTGGTTTTCCATGGAGAACAGCTTGCCGGTACGGGCGAAGCCGGTTTGCACTTCGTCGGCAATCAGTAAAATCCCGTGGGTATCGCACAGGGCACGCAGCGCCTGCATAAAATCAGCGGGCGCGACGTTGAACCCGCCCTCGCCCTGAACCGGTTCAATAATGATTGCCGCCACCTGATCGGGCGCGATATCGGCTTTGAAGATGCGCTCCAGGCTTTTTAGCGCTTCGGCGGTACTAACCCCGTGCAGGCTGTTGGGGAATTGCGCGTGGTACACCGAGCCGGGGAACGGGCCGAAGCCGAGCTTATAGGGCGCCACTTTGCCGGTCATCGCCATGGTCATAAAGGTACGGCCGTGGAACGCGCCGCCGAAGGTGATAAGGCCGGGACGTCTGGTGTACGCGCGGGCGATTTTCACCGCGTTTTCGACCGCTTCCGCCCCCGTTGAGAAGAAGGCGGTTTTGGCTGGCCCCTCTATGGGTACGCGCTGGTTGATGCGCTCGGCAAGCGCCACATAACCTTCATAGGGGACGATTTGATAAGCGGTATGGGTAAAGGCGTGAAGCTGTTTTTCGATGGCGGCGATAACTTTAGGATGGCGATGCCCGGTATTCAGCACGGCGATCCCGGCGGCAAAATCAATATACTCGTTACCTTCCACGTCCCACACCGTGGCGTTTTCGGCTTTATCGGCATAGAAGTTACACATGACGCCGATACCGCGCGGCGTCGCCTGTAAACGCCGGTCGTTCAGTTCGTTATTTTTCACCCTGTCACCCTCTGAAAGTCGCCTGCTTAGCGCATCAGTAAGTGTTTGCCAGGGGGAAGAAATTCGCCAGAGCGGGCGCTAAAAAAACAAAACCCCCGAATTTGCATTCGAGGGTTCTCGGTGTACTTCGCGGAAATTACGCTTCGATAGCGGCGCGAAGTTTTTTCATGGCGTTTTTCTCAAGCTGACGCACACGTTCAGCAGAGACGCCGTAGCGGTCGGCCAGTTCCTGCAACGTGGACTTGTTATCTTCGTCCAGCCAGCGGGCACGAATAATATCCTGGCTACGCTCGTCGAGGCCTTCCATCGCGAAGGTCAGCTTGTTCGCCGCCTGGTCTTCCCAGTTATCCTCTTCAATGCCGTCAGCAAAGTTAGAGGTTTTATCCTGTAGATACAGAACCGGGGCCATCGGCTGGCTGTCGGACGCGTCATCGTCGGCAGACATATCAAACGTCATGTCCTGCGCGGCCATACGGGATTCCATCTCGCGGACGTCTTTGCTGGAAACGCCCAGCTCGCGCGCCACCATTTCCACTTCATCCTGATTGAACCAGCCCAGACGCTGCTTGGTTTTACGCAGGTTGAAGAACAGTTTGCGCTGCGCTTTCGTCGTGGCGACTTTCACAATACGCCAGTTACGCAGGACGTATTCGTGAATTTCCGCTTTGATCCAGTGCACGGCGAAGGAGACGAGTCGCACACCCACTTCCGGGTTAAAGCGACGTACCGCCTTCATCAGGCCAATGTTACCTTCCTGAATCAGGTCCGCCTGCGGCAGGCCGTAGCCCGCATAATTACGAGCAACGTGAACAACAAAGCGCAGGTGAGACAGGATCAGCGTTTTAGCTGCTTCCAGATCGCCCTGGTAATGCAGCTTTTCAGCAAGCTCCTTTTCTTCCTCAGCCGTTAACATCGGCCAGGTGTTCGCAGCCCGGATGTAAGATTCCAGGTTACCAACAGGGGCTAAAGCTAAAGTTTGCATTTCTTTGGTCATTCATTCCTCTCAATGTTTCTTCTGGTCCAGGTTGTCCCCGTCAGGCAACAACCATGCCAAAGCGTTTGAGCAACGAGATTAGCATTCACTCTTTTATCAGACAGTGATTTTATCCACAAGTTCCAGGTGCAACAGTGAATAAATTACGCACAAAATGTGACATGAAGATGATTACAGGGGAAGTGACAACAGGGACGCTTTCCCTGCAAGCGAACATCTCGGTGCAGGGAAAGATTATATCACGCTTTTATTAGTCGGGAGTAAAGTGGCGTAAATGTTGAACCGTTGCCAGCCATGCCGCCACCCAGCCGATCATGGAGCACACCAGCAGCAACAGCAGGCACTCATCGAACCCTAAGCCACTGATATCAAACTTAGTTCCGAAAACCTGCGCCACTTCAGTCACGGCAGACGACAGCCGCATCACCAAAATTTCTGACAATATCAATGAAAGAAATGCACCAGAAAAACCTAATAACGCGCCGCCGTAAAGGAATGGGCGGAGGATGAAACCATCCGTTGCGCCAATCAGTTTCTGCACGTTGATGGTATCGCGACGGGCGAAGATGCTCAGGCGCACGCTATTACCGATGACGAGGAACACCGCCGCCACCATCAGCACGCCGATCATCGCCGACACGCGTCCTACCAGCCCGGTCAGGGCGGCAAGACGGGCAAACCAGCTGTCGTCCATGCGCACTTCATCAATCCCGTTAATGCGGGTAATGCGGTCGCGCAGGGTGTTGAGCGAATCCGTGCCCTGGAAATCGAGTTTCGGGATCACCACCGCCACCGCGGGCAGCGGGTTCTCTTCAAGCATATCCAGCGCGCCGCCGAATCCGGACCAGTTGCGGAACTCACCCAGCGCTTCATCGCGGGAAAGATAGTTCACCTTCTCCACGCCCTGCTCGGCCTGAATCTGCCCCACCACCTGAGCCGCCGCGTTATCGTCGAGGGCTTTATCCAGATAAACGGTGATCTGCGGCGACGGATAGTACTGGGACGCCGCCTGGTTTACGTTTTTGTAAACCATGTAGCAGACGCTGGGCAGCGTCAGGGAGATGGCAATCACCATCACCGTCAGGAACGTCGCCAGCGGTTTGCTTTTCAGATCCTGCAACGCGCCCTGGAAGGCGTACCGCACCTGCTCGTTAAAGACGTTGGTTTTGCGGGAGTTCGGTTTCGGTGCCGCTTTGGCACGCTTAGGCGCATTGCGATTGCCGTCCCCGCCGCCCTGAGGCTTGCGGAAACGGTCAAACCGGTTGCTGAACTGCCGAATCTGGTTCATTGCATCACGCTTATTCACCGTGGCCTCCGTGCAAATGCCCGTCGCTCAGGGTCAGCATGCGGTACGAACGGCGGGAGATCAGCCCCATGTCGTGCGTCGCCATCAGTACCGTGACCCCCACGCGGTTAAATTCCTCAAACAGACGCAGGATCCCTTCAGAGAGGGCATCGTCCAGGTTACCGGTCGGTTCATCCGCCAGCAAAACGGCAGGCTTGTTCACTACCGCGCGGGCGATACCCACGCGCTGCTGCTCACCGCCGGAGAGCTGGATCGGGAAGTTCTTCGCTTTGTCCAGCAGCCCGACCTTATCCAGCGCCGCCGAAACGCGACGGCGGATATCATCGTAACTGGCGCCAGCAATAATCAGCGGGATCGCGACGTTATCGAAAACCGTGCGATCCATCAGCAGGTGGTGATCCTGGAAAATCATGCCAATCTGACGACGCAGGAACGGCACTTCACGGTTCTTAAGACGGCTAATTTCATGGCCGCTGAACCAGATTTTCCCGGCGCTTGGCCGCTCGATCCCACAGATCAGCTTGAGCAGGGTACTTTTCCCCGCGCCGGAATGGCCGGTCAGGAATGCCATCTCGCCTGGCTGGAGGTGGAATGTCACCCCCTGTAGCGCTTGTCTCCCGCCGAGATAGGCCTTGCTGACGTGTTCAAAGCGAATCATTGTTAGTCCTCTCGGGCAAATAGTGCCTCAATAAAGTCGTCCGCTTTAAACGGACGTAAATCCTCAATACGCTCGCCCACACCGATGTAACGGATAGGAATGCCGAACTGGTCGGCCACGGAGAAGATCACCCCGCCTTTCGCGGTCCCGTCCAGCTTGGTCAGCGCGATCCCGGTCAGTCCTACCGCTTCATGGAACAGTTTCGCCTGGCTGATGGCGTTCTGTCCGGTGCTGGCGTCGATAGTCAGCATAATTTCATGCGGTGCATCTTCGTCCAGCTTCTTCATGACGCGAACGATTTTCTTCAGCTCTTCCATCAGGTGCGATTTGTTCTGCAAACGCCCTGCGGTATCCGCAATCAGCACGTCCACGTTACGCGACTTCGCCGCCTGGATGGCATCGAAAATCACGGACGCGGAATCCGCGCCGGTGTGCTGAGCAATAACCGGAATATTGTTGCGCTGGCCCCACACCTGAAGCTGTTCCACCGCTGCCGCACGGAAGGTATCGCCCGCCGCCAGCATCACCGATTTGCCCTGCTGCTCAAACTGGCGCGCCAGCTTGCCGATGGTGGTGGTTTTGCCCACGCCGTTGACGCCAACCATCAGGATAACAAACGGCATTTTGCCTTCAATATTAAGCGGTTCGTCAACTTTTGCGAGAATTTCACCCATCTCGTCTTTCAGCAGGCCGTACAGCGCCTCGGCGTCACGCAGCTGTTTGCGGCTCGCCCCTTCGGTCAGGTTGGCGATGATCTTCCGGGTGGTTTCCACGCCCACGTCCGCAATCAGCAGCTGCTCTTCCAGCTCCTCAAACAGATCGTCGTCGATCTTTTTGCCGCGGAACAGACTGATAAATCCGGAACCTAAATTTTCTTTGGTTTTGAGCAGGCTGCGCTTCAGGCGCGCGAAGAAACCTTCTTTGGTCGGTTTTTCTTGCTCCTGAACGATCTCTTCTTCGGCCTGCGCTTCCACCGGCACGACGATGACCGCTTCTTCAGCCGCTTCCGCCGCCAGCGCCTGGGCTTCCAGCTCTTCGTCGGTCAGCTCTGGCTCAAGGGCCGCTTCTTCTTCCACCGCCTCAACAATTTCAACGGTTTCCGCTTCGGCCTGCCACTCTTCGGCAGAAACCTCTTCAGCTTTCACCTCTTCCGGCAGCGGCAGCTCTTCGTGTTCGATAGTGGCCTGCGGCGCTTCGTTAAGGGTTTCTACGATAACCGGCTCTGGTTTTTCGCTCTCCTGAACCTGTTCAGTAACCTCAACCACCTCTTCGGCAAAGGATTCAATCTCTTCTTTGCTGTGGGCTGGCTCTTCCGCTTCGACAACCGCAGCGGTTTCGACAGGCGTTTCAGGCTGTGACGGCTCTTCTACAACCTGCTGTTCTTCGGTTTTCTGTTCTGTTTCTTGCTCTTTTTCACCGAAACCCAACCAGGAAAAGAAGCCACGTTTTTTTTGTTTTGCCATCTGCGACTACACTCCTCGCGGCGCTATATACAGGGAAGCTAAAAAAATGATGAAATAGTCTAACACTTTACTTAATTGACATCACCGCCCGCAATCGCAGGGCAATGGTTAACAGAGCTTTCCTGAGATGAAGAAACCCACCCGCGCCCCGGCCGGTCAAATTCGCATTATCGGCGGTCAGTGGCGAGGCCGGAAATTACCGGTGCCGGACAGCCCCGGTTTACGCCCCACCACGGACCGCGTTCGCGAGACGCTGTTTAACTGGCTCGCCCCGTCTATGGTAGACGCCAACTGCCTGGACTGCTTCGCCGGAAGCGGTGCATTGGGGCTGGAAGCGCTGTCGCGTTATGCCGCCAGCGCCACGCTGCTGGAGATGGAGCGCGGCGTCGCGCAGACATTGCAGCAAAATCTGGCTACGCTGAAGGCAACCAACGCGAAAGTGGTGAATACCAACACGCTGAGCTTCCTCGCCCAACAGGGGACGCCGTTCAACGTGGTGTTTGTTGACCCGCCGTTCCGTAAAGGGCTGCTGGAAGAGACATTATCGTTGCTGGAAAAAAATGGCTGGCTGGCAGACGACGCGCTGATTTACGTTGAAAGCGAAGTGGAAAATGGCCTGCCGCCCGTTCCCGTTCACTGGGATCTGCACCGCGAGAAGGTCGCCGGCCAGGTGGCTTATCGTCTGTATCACCGTCAGGCACAAGGAGGATCCGATGCCAGTACTGATTAACGTAGGGCGCGTGCTGATGCTGGGCGTCTGGGCATTTTTGATTTTGAATCTGGTGCACCCGTTCCCGCGTCCGCTGAATATCTTTATTAACGTGGCGCTGATTTTTACCGCTTTCATGCATGCCTTGCAGATGGTGATGCTGAAAAACGGTCTGCCGAAAGATGGCCCACCGATGACCGGCTGGCAGCAGCTGCGGGTGTTTATTTTCGGCGTGTTTGAGCTGCTGGTGTGGATGAAGAAGTTTAAGGCGCTGGTGAAGAAGTAGGCCCCTCACCCTAACCCTCTCCCAAGGGGAGAGGGGACGATTACACCCTCTCCCCTTGGGAGAGGGCCGGGGTGAGGGGAAAACTACAGCTCCGGTTCAAATCCTTCAAACCGCGACCCTTTGTAACTCAGCGTGCCTTTCTCCCCCACCGTCAGCTGGTGGTACTGCTGCGCCTCCAGGCGGAAGGTCATCTCCAGCCCGCCGGTTTCCGGCTTAAAGCTCGCTTCATAGCGCATCGTTGTGCCCGCTGGCGTCACCTGCTGCTGGCGGGAGCGGCGGTCGTTAAGCGGCTTCTCACGCTTGTTCGTCACCACCACGCGCTTTTGCATCAGCGGCGCGGCGTCATTGTCGGCCTTCTCACGGCGCTGCTGCACGAAGCGAAACGAGGCGGCAATGACGATAATCGCCACCACGATAATGAAAAACAGCGGCATCTTGCTCATTGAAAAATCCCATCAGATTATGCGGAATTCAGGATACCTCGCCTGCCCCGGCATTGCCAAACGCCCGCTCGCGTCACTACACTGGATCAGGAACTGATCATTCAGCCTCAACAGTTACAGGGAGTTAATATGCTTTGGTCATTTATCGCTGTCTGTTTTTCCGCATGGCTATACGTCGATGCGTCCTACCGTGGCCCAGCCTGGCAGCGCTGGTTGTTTAAACCCGTCACGCTATTACTCCTGCTGTTGCTTGCCTGGCAGGCCCCGATGTTTAACGCCGTTAGCTATCTTGTCCTCGCGGGGCTGTGTGCTTCCCTGATTGGCGATGCCTTAACCCTGCTGCCGCGCCAGCGCCTGCTGTACGCCGTGGGGGCGTTCTTCCTGTCGCATCTGCTCTATACCATCTACTTTGCCAGCCAGATGACGCTCTCCTTCTTCTGGCCGCTGCCGCTGGTGCTGCTGGTGATTGGCGCCCTGCTGATCGCGGTGATCTGGTCGCGTCTGGAAGAGATGCGTCTCCCGGTCTGTACGTTTATCGCCATGACGCTGGTGATGGTGTGGCTGGCGGGCGAGCTGTGGTTCTTCCGTCCGACCGCTCCGGCAATGTCTGCGTTCTTTGGTGCCGCACTGTTGCTGTTGGGTAATATCGTCTGGCTGGGCAGCCACTATCGCCGCCGCTTCCGTGCGGATAATGCGATTTCCGCCGCCTGTTACTTTGCCGGACACTTCCTGATTGTGCGTTCGCTGTATATCTAAATAACGCTTGACTCTGGAGTCGACTCCAGAGTGTATGCTGCGGTTAATGAGAAAATTATCATTACCGGAGACTGCCATGTCGACTCCAGAAATACCTAAAAAAGTTCCCCAATTCTCGGCACTTAAGCTCAGCCCGGTTCCGCCAAAAGAGGACTGCTGCTGCGAGGGCGCGTGCGAAACCCGGACCGAAGCGCTGCCTGAAAACGGCAATCACTATAGCTGGGTGGTCAACGGCATGGACTGCGCGGCCTGCGCCCGCAAAGTGGAAAATGCGGTGAAGCAGGTGCCGGGTGTGAAACACGTTCAGGTGCTGTTCGCTACCGAAAAGCTGCTGGTCAGCGCCGAAAACGACGTCAGCAGACAGGTTGAAGCCGCCGTCAGCAAAGCGGGTTATACCCTGCGCAGCGAAACGGCGCCCGCAGAAAAAACGTCCCCGCTAAAAGAAAATCTGCCGCTCATTACCCTCATCATCATGATGGCCCTGAGCTGGGGGCTGGAGCAAATCAACCACCCGTTCGGCAACCTGGCGTTTATCGCCACCACGCTGGTTGGCCTGTTCCCGATTGCGCGTCAGGCGCTGCGTCTGATGAGAAGCGGCAGCTGGTTTGCCATCGAAACGCTGATGAGCGTGGCGGCTATCGGGGCGCTGTTTATTGGCGCGACGGCGGAAGCGGCGATGGTGCTGCTGCTGTTCTTAATTGGCGAACGCCTTGAGGGCTGGGCGGCGAGCCGGGCGCGTAAAGGGGTGAGCGCGCTGATGGCGCTGAAGCCGGAAACCGCCACGCGGGTTATTCGTGGTCAGCGTGAAACGGTCGCCATCAATACCCTGCGCCCGGGCGACGTGATTGAAGTGCCCGCAGGCGGACGTCTGCCAGCCGATGGGGCCCTCATTACCGCCACCGCGAGCTTTGACGAAAGCGCCCTGACCGGGGAATCCATCCCGGTAGCGCGCGCGGCAGGTGAAAAGGTGCCTGCGGGCGCCACCAGCGTCGACCGACTGGTGCTGCTGACGGTCCTTTCCGAACCGGGCGACAGCGCCATCGACCGCATCCTCAGGCTGATAGAAGAAGCCGAGGAGCGCCGCGCGCCGGTAGAACGCTTTATCGATCGCTTCAGCCGGATTTACACCCCCGCCATCATGCTGGTGGCGCTGCTGGTCACCGTCGTCCCGCCGCTGTTCTTCGGCGCGCCGTGGGAGGGCTGGATTTACAAAGGGCTGACGCTGCTGCTGATCGGCTGTCCGTGTGCGCTGGTGATCTCCACCCCGGCGGCGATTACCTCAGGGCTGGCGGCGGCGGCACGTCGCGGGGCGCTGATTAAGGGCGGCGCGGCGCTGGAACAGCTGAGCCAGATTCAGCACATCGCCTTCGATAAAACCGGCACGCTGACCGTCGGCAAGCCGCAGGTGACCGGCGTGTATCCGCAGGACATCAGTGAAGACGAGTTGCTTATACTGGCCGCCGCCGTTGAACAGGGCTCCACCCACCCTCTGGCGCAGGCGATTGTGCGTGAAGCGAAGGGGCGCGGGCTGAACATCCCTCCGGCAACGGCCCAGCGAGCGCTGGTCGGGTCGGGGATTGAGGCTGTGGTCGAAGGCAAAAAAGTGCTGATCGCCGCGGCAGGCGCGTTCCCGAATCCACAGGTTGAGACATTAGAGCAGGCCGGGCAGACGGTCGTTGCCGTGATGCAGGACGGTGTACCGATGGGCATGCTGGCGCTGCGCGACACCCTGCGTGACGATGCGAAAGACGCCGTCGACGCGCTGCACAGGCTGGGGGTACAGGGCGTGATCCTGACCGGTGATAACCCGCGCGCGGCGGCGGCGATTGCCGGCGAGCTGGGGCTGGAGTTTAAGGCCGGATTGTTGCCTGCGGATAAAGTCAGCGCGGTAACCGAGCTGAACGGTCATGCCCCGCTGGCGATGGTCGGGGACGGGATAAACGATGCCCCGGCAATGAAGGCTTCCACCATCGGCATTGCGATGGGCAGCGGCACCGATGTGGCGCTGGAGACGGCGGATGCGGCGCTGACCCACAACCGCCTGACCGGGCTGGCGCAGATGATAGATCTTGCGCGAGCGACGCGGGCCAATATTCGGCAGAACATCAGCATTGCGCTGGGTCTGAAGGGGATTTTCCTGGTCACCACGCTGCTCGGCATGACCGGACTGTGGCTGGCGGTACTGGCGGATACGGGGGCGACGGTGCTGGTGACGGCGAACGCGTTGCGGCTGTTGCGCCGTCGGTAAAAATGCCCGGTGGCGGCTACGCCTTACCGGGCCTACAACATCTCCGAACCGTAACCGTAGGCCGGGTAAGGCGTAGCCGCCACCCGGCATAAAACGGCGTCACTGCATCCCTAGCACCCCCGGCAACCACAATGATATCGCCGGGATGTACGTCACCATCCCCAGCACCACCAGCAACATACCGTAAAACGGCAGCATCGCCCGCACCACGTGCTCGATCTTCTGCTTACTCACCGCGCTCGCCACGAACAGCACCGACCCGACCGGCGGCGTGATCAGCCCAATCCCCAGGTTCACCATCATGATCATCCCGAAATGTACCGGGTCGATCCCCAGCGAGTTGGTCACCGGCAGCAGCACCGGGGTCAGAATCAGGATGATCGGCGCCATGTCCATCAGCGTGCCAATCAGCAGCAGCATGATATTGAGGTACATGAGGATCACGTATTTGTTATCGGACAACGACGTGAAGAATTCGGTGATGCGCATCGGCAGCTGCATGTAGGTCATCACCGCGCCAAACGCCGCGGCAAAGCCAATCAAAATCATCACGATGGTGACGGTTTTCACCGTGCGGCACATCAGCTTCGGCAGTTCGCTCCACCTGTAGTCGCGGTAGATGAACATGGTGACGAAGAATGCCCAAAGACAGGCCACGGCGGCAGATTCGGTCGCCGTGAATATCCCGGACAAGATCCCGCCGAGGATAATCACCACCGTCATCAGCCCCCACAGAGCATCGAGCATGATTTTCAGCGCCTGCCTGAACGGGATTTTGTCCCCTTTCGGATAGCCGCGCTTGCGGGCGAAGCACAGGCAGAGCACCATCAGGCTCACGCCCAGCAGCAGGCCCGGCAGCACGCCCGCGATAAACAGCGTGGCGATGGAGACCGTTCCCCCTGCCGCCAGGGAGTAAATCACCGAGTTGTGGCTGGGCGGGATCAGGATCGCCTGCACCGACCCGCTGGCCGTCACCGCCGCCGCGTATTCGCGCGGATAGCCCTTCTTCTCCATCTCCGGGATCATCACGCTACCGATAGACGCCGTATCCGCCACCGACGAGCCGGAAATCGCGCCGAAGAACGTTGATGCCACGATGTTCACCAGCGACAGCCCGCCGCGAATAAAGCCGACAAAAACGTACGCGAAGTTGACCAGCCGTCGGGCAATGCCCCCTTCCGCCATGATCGCCCCGGCAAGAATGAAGAACGGGATCGCCAGCAGGGTAAATTTATTCACCCCGCTGGTGATCTGGATCATCAGCGCCTCCAGCGGCAGGTCAATCCACAGCGCGCCCGCCACGGCGCTTAAGCCGACGGCGAAGGCCACCGGCATCCCCAGCGCCAGCAAAATGGCGAGGGTGAATAACAAAACAAACGCATCCATTGTTCACCCCTTAACTGTGATTGCCGATCAGCACGACCGGACGGTTTTCCTGCGAGCCAAACAGCAGGCGTTCAAGCACAAACAGGATCAAAATGGCCGACCCGACAGGTAGCGGCAGATAGCTTTCGCCGGAGGTCAGAAGCGGAAACTCCGCCACCGGCTGCTCCCACAGCTCGACGCACAGCCAGTAGCTGTACCAGCACATCAGGCCTGAAATCAGCAGCATCAGCAGATCCACCATCCGCGCGCACACTCTTTGCAGCGACGCGGGCAGGCGGTCGGTGAGCATGTTGACCGCAATATGCGACCCGGCGCGGTAGCTCACCGCCGCGCCGATAAAGGTAAACGTCACCATGCAGATAATGGCGATCGGCTCCGGCCAGGATTCGCCGCGATTGAGCACATAGCGTGAAAAAATGCCGATGGGTATGACAATCGTCATCACCAACAGCGAAATACCCGCCACCGCCATGGCGAACAGATACAGACGGTCCATCCACTTCAGGTAGAGTTCGGACATACGTACTCCGGTTTACTGGACGTCAGCGATGGCTTTCATCAGATCCTGATGCTTATCGCCATACTGCGCGCGCACCGGCTCTGTCGCCTTGATAAACACCGTTTTATCGATGTCGTGGAACTGCACGCCGCCGGCCTTCATTTTCGCCAGCGCCTGGTCGTTATACGCATTCCACAGCTTGCGCTGCTCGAACTGCGCTTCGCGGGCCAGCACCAGGATCTTTTGCTGTTCGTCAGCGCTGAGCTTGTCCCATTTCACTTTGGAATAGAGCAGCATTTCCGGGGTGATGAAGTGGCCGCTCAGCGTGTAGTTTTTGGCGACCGGCATATAGTTGTGGGCGATAAAGGTTGGCGGGTTGTTCTCCGCGCCGTCGATCACCCCGGTCTGCATGCCGCTGTAAACCTCGCTGACGCCCATCGCCACCGAGTTCGCCCCCATCGCTTTCAGCGTGGCCAGCGCCACCGGGCTGCCCTGCACGCGGATTTTCTTCCCTTTCAGATCGTCCGGTTTGACGATCGGCTCTTTGGTGATCAGGTTACGGGTGCCGGAATCCATCCAGCCAAGGAAGACCAGACGCGATTTCGGGTTGGCGGTGAGTTTGTCGCCGATCTGCTTGCCGATATCCCCGTCGATCACCTTGTGCATGTGGTCTTCATCGCGGAATACGTAGGGCAGCGTAAACACTTCGATATCCGGCAGAATGGCAGCCACCGGCGCCATAGAGACGCGGATCATGTCGATCGCCCCCATCTGCGCCTGCTCAATCATCTGCTTTTCATCCCCCAGCACGCCGCCGGGGAAGACCTTAATCTCCAGCTTGCCATCGGTTTGTTGTTTGAGTTTTTCACCCATGTGCTGAACCGCCACCACGTTCGGGTAGCCTTCGGGATGCACATCGGCGGCTTTGATGGTCTGGGCAGAAACGGTGCAGGCAAAAGCAGACAGGCACAGCGCGGCCAGTAACGGCTTGAGGGTCGTTTTCATTGAGTCAACTCCAGGGTAGTGAGATAAGCGTTAAAACGGTGTTTTAGTTTTTGACGCTTAAAAATTAGACTACGGCTGGAAAAGGGAGAGTGAAGCGCCTCACAAAAGCGCGAAATTTTGAAACGATGGTTCGAAATTGTGATGAGTACTTGTCGGGTGGCGGCTGCGCCTTACCCGACCTACTACACCCGTAGGCCCGTGCAAGCGAAGCGCCGCCGGGCGTCAGGCCGCACTTACCCCTTACGAATCAAATACCGGTACGGCAAGGTCTCGGTTTGCTGCGCCACCAGTTCATGTTCCATAAAGGTACAAAAGCCGGGGATATCACGGGTGGTAGCCGGGTCGTCGGCGACGATCAGCAGCGTTTCGCCGGTCTGCATGTTGCGCACGGTTTTGCGCACCATCATTACCGGCTCCGGGCAGCGGAGGCCCTGAGCATCAAGCGTGTGGTCTGGGCTGGAAAACAGGTCGGTCATTTTCTTCTCGTTCAGGTAAAAACGGCTGTAGTTTACGCCCCGCTATCGCCAATGCAAACCAGGTTAACGATTGCGTGAAAATTAGCCATTGCAAAGTGTCGTCAAAGCAGTATCATGCGGCGGCTTTATTGGGTTCCCTCACCCCAAATATTAATCAAAAAGGTACAATATGAACTCCTTTACACAATCGCAGCGCGTCAAGGCGTTGTTCTGGCTTTCGCTATTTCATCTGCTGGTGATCATCTCCAGTAACTATCTGGTACAGCTCCCCATCTCCATTTTTGGTTTCCATACCACCTGGGGCGCGTTCAGTTTCCCGTTTATTTTCCTCGCGACGGATTTAACCGTGCGTATTTTTGGCGCACCGCTGGCGCGGCGGATTATTTTTGCGGTGATGATCCCGGCACTGTTTGTCTCCTACGCCATCTCCTCGCTGTTTTACATGGGCAGCTGGCAGGGCTTCGAAGCGCTGACGCACTTCAACCTGTTCGTCGCGCGTATTGCCACCGCCAGCTTTATGGCTTATGCCCTGGGGCAGATCCTCGATGTCCACGTGTTTAACCGCCTGCGTCAAAACCATCGCTGGTGGATGGCACCAACGGCCTCCACGCTGTTCGGTAACGTGAGCGATACGCTGGCCTTCTTCTTCATCGCCTTCTGGCGCAGCCCGGACGCCTTCATGGCAGAACACTGGATGGAAATCGCTCTGGTGGACTACGCCTTTAAGGTGCTTATCAGCCTGGTTTTCTTCCTGCCGATGTACGGCGTGCTGTTGAATATGCTGCTGAAAAGGCTGGCAGATAAATCTGAAATCTCCGCATTGCAGGCAGGTTAAGGGTTCGCTTTATCAGTTGTGATAAGATGAACGAATGAGCCGTTATGGCCGTTTATCGAAAGGAAGAAGTCAATGCGCAATCTGGTTAAATATGTCGGGATTGGCCTGCTGGTTGTTGGCCTTGCAGCCTGTGATAACAGCGACACCAAAACGCCTGCTCAGGGCGCGTCAGCAGAAAGCAACGCCACCGGTCAGCCGGTGAGCCTGATGGATGGCAAACTCAGTTTCTCTCTGCCTGCGGACATGACCGACCAGAGCGGTAAGCTGGGTACCCAGGCGAACAATATGCACGTCTATTCCGATGCCACCGGCCAAAAAGCGGTGATTGTGATCGTCGGTGACGATACCAGCGAAGATCTTGGCGTGCTGGCCAAACGCCTGGAAGATCAGCAGCGCAGCCGCGACCCGCAGCTTCAGGTGGTCACCAACAAGTCTGTTGAACTGAAAGGCCACACGCTGCAACAGCTGGACAGCATCATCTCTGCCAAAGGCCAGACCGCCTACTCCTCCGTGGTGCTCGGCAAGGTGGACAATAAACTGCTGACCATGCAGATCACCCTGCCGGCAGACAATCAGCAGAAAGCGCAGACCGCCGCTGAAAACATCATTAACACCCTCGTGATCCAGTAATCGTTCACCAGGATGCCGTGGCCTCCGTCGCTTGCGCCGGGGGCCATTTTTTTGCCACGACTTTCAGACTAACACGCCAGACGAAGCCCATCCGGCGCACTACAATTAACACGCCCCCCGGAAAAAGGAATTCTTATGACTGCCAGCCCGCCCGACAAAGCCGGACTTCATATTTTATTAAAACTTGCCTGCCTGGTGGTTATCCTTGCGGGTATCCACGCGGCGGCGGATATCATTGTTCAGCTTCTGCTGGCGCTGTTTTTCGCCATTGTGCTCAACCCGCTGGTGACATGGTTTTTACGCCGGGGCATCAGCCGCCCGGTCGCGATTACCATTGTGGTGATGGTGATGCTGGTTGTCCTGACGGCGCTGTTCGGCGTGCTCGCCGCCTCGCTGAGCGAATTTTCCACCATGCTGCCGCAGTACAATAAAGAGCTGACGCGCAAGCTGGTCGATCTTCAGCGCATGTTGCCGTTCGTGAATCTGCATATCTCACCGGAACGGATGCTGCGTCGGATGGATTCCGAGAAGGTGATGACCTACGCCACCACGTTGATGACCGGGCTTTCCGGGGCAATGGCCAGCATTCTGCTGCTGGTGATGACGGTGGTATTTATGCTGTTCGAAGTGCGCCACGTGCCGTATAAACTGCGTTTTGCCCTGAACAATCCTCAGATCCACATTGCCGGCTTGCACCGTGCGCTGAAGGGCGTATCCAAATATCTGGCGCTGAAAACGCTGTTAAGCCTGTGGACCGGCGTGATCGTCTGGCTGGGGCTGGTACTGCTGGACGTGCAGTTCGCGCTGATGTGGGGCGTGCTGGCCTTTTTACTGAACTACGTACCCAATATCGGCGCGGTGCTTTCCGCCGTTCCGCCGATGATCCAGGCGTTCCTGTTTAACGGTTTTTACGAGTGCATGCTGGTAGGGGCGCTGTTCCTTGTCGTGCATATGGTGCTGGGTAACATTCTCGAGCCGCGCATGATGGGCCACCGTCTGGGCATGTCGACGATGGTGGTGTTTTTATCGTTACTGATCTGGGGATGGCTGCTGGGTCCGGTGGGCATGCTGCTCTCCGTGCCGCTCACCAGCGTCTGTAAAATCTGGATGGAAACCACGAAAGGAGGCAGTAAACTCGCCATTCTTCTGGGTCCGGGTCGGCCAAAAAGCCGTTTGCCGGGATAACCGGGTGGAAAGGGTCAAAAGTGACGTTTATTCGCCAGCGCGACGACAACATTGTACGATGTGCGCAGCAAATCGCGCTGGCGAAGAAAAAGTCACAGAAACAGGTTTATCGCGGACGCGCGTAGATGAAATTTACACTTACCCTTATCGACTGGCAGGCAAGAGCGCCAGGACTCAGCGATGCCGACGAATGGCAGGCATGGTCACGCCGGTCTGACGCCATCGATCCCGCTGCACCGCTGGCGAAACTGACCGATCTGCCGATGATGACCGCCCGCCGCCTGAATTCAGGCAGCAGGCTGGCCGTCGATCTTGGCCTGATGATGCTGCGCAAACACCGCATCGATGCCGTCGTCTACAGTAGCCGTCATGGGGAGCTGGAGCGCAATTTCCGTATTCTCCAGGCCCTGGCGGCAGAACAGCCCGTTTCCCCCACCGATTTTGCCATGTCGGTACACAACTCGGCGGTCGGCAATCTCACTATCGCCGCGCGTCAGCCTGTTGTCTCTTCGTCGGTTTCCGCCGGTATGGATACCTTCCAGCAGAGCTTGTGCGACGTGCTGAGCCTGCTGCATGCGGGCTACTCCCGCGTGTTGCTGGTGGATTTCGACGGTCTGCTGCCTGATTTTTATCACGCCGGGCTGCCGCCGCAGATGCCCGTCTGGCCCTACGCGCTGGCGCTGGTGATTGAGGCGGGAAATACGCTCAGCTGTGAAACGCACGTCAACCGCGCGCCTGAAGAGCCCGCGCTGCCGCAAAGCCTCCAGTTCCTGCGCCATTACCTGCGGGACGAGCGCCAGTTTACCCTGCCGGGCGAGCGCCTGCTGTGGCAATGGACGCGCCAATGAGAGGGTTACGTTCCCGCCTCGATCGGATATGGCGGATGCTGATGACCGGATTGTGCTTCGTCCTGTTCGGCCTCGGCGGGCTGACGCTGTCGCTGGTGTGGTTTAACCTGCTGCTGATTTTCCAGCGCGACCGCACTCAACGTCGCCGCCTGGCACGCCGCACTATTTCTGCCAGTTTTCGCCTGTTCCTCGCGGTGGTACGCGGTGCAGGGGTACTGGATTACCGTTTCAACAACCTGGACGTTCTGCGCGCCGAGCGGGGCTGTCTGGTGATTGCGAATCATCCCTCGCTGCTGGACTACGTTCTGCTGGCGTCGGTGATGAACGAAACCGACTGTCTGGTGAAAAGCGCGTTGCTGCGTAACCCGTTCGTCAGCGGCGTGATCCGCGCGGCTGACTATCTGATTAACAGCGAAGCCGACACGCTGCTTGCCGCAAGCCAGCAGCGTCTGGCCCAGGGCGATACCCTGCTTATCTTCCCTGAAGGCACCCGCACCCGGGTGGGGGAAGCCATGACCCTGCAACGTGGGGCGGCGAATATCGCCGTTCGCTGCAACAGCGCCGTGCGCGTGGTGGTGATCCACTGTAGCGAACGGATGCTTGATAAACAGAGCAGCTGGTATAACGTGCCCCCCAACAAACCTGTTTTCACCGTGGATGTTCGCGAACGCATCAACATTCATGATTTTTATGATGCGAGTCAGCACGAACCCGCGCTGGCAGCAAGGCAGTTAAACCGGCATATGCAGCATCAGTTAACAACCGGTCTTCAATCTTTGTCAGGAACGAAAGATGCAAGCGCTCTATCTTGAAATTAAGAATCTCATTATCTCTACGCTGAATCTGGAAGAACTTACCCCAGAGGATATTGATACAGACGCCGCGCTCTTTGGCGACGGCCTCGGTCTGGACTCAATCGACGCCCTTGAGCTAGGGCTGGCGGTAAAAAATCAGTACGGCGTAGTGCTTTCTGCCGAAAGTGACGAGATGCGTCAGCACTTCTATTCCGTTGCCACGCTCGCGGCTTTTATCCATCAACAACGCGCCTGAGAATGACCGCTATGACAGAACAACAAACGATTTATCAGGAAGTCTCTGCGCTTCTTATTACGCTGTTTGAAATCGCCCCGGAGGATATTACCCCTGAGGCACGTCTTTACGAGGATCTGGATCTCGACAGCATTGATGCCGTCGATATGGTGGTGCACCTGCAAAAGAAAACGGGCCATAAAATCAAGCCCGAAACCTTCAAAGCGGTGCGCACGGTGCAGGACGTCGTGGACGTTGTGGAACAGCTTCAGCGCGACGCGTAACGTGCGTTCGATTCCAGTTCTTCCCGCCCTGACGGGGCTGATGCTGCTGGCATGGCCGTTTTTGATCGGCTTCGGGCTGGCGAATAATAGCCTGCACGGGATACTGCCCGTGATGGCGCTGGTGCTGCTGTTGCGCGTCTGCCAGGCCCGTCGGCAGGGCGGCCCCCTGCGTTATCTGTTCGTGAGCGTGGCGCTGGCTGGCATAGCGCTTTGCGCGGCGAGCTACGTCCTGCACGCGCACCAGTGGGTGCTGTTATATCCGGTGGTGGTGAATCTGGTGATGCTGGTGGTGTTTGGCGGTTCGCTGTGGACGGCAATGCCTGTCGTTGAACGGCTGGCGCGCCTGCGTGAACCGGATCTCTCCCCCGTCGGGGTACGTTACACGCGCCGGGTTACCCAGGTCTGGTGCGGCTTTTTTATTATCAACGGGGCGATCGCGCTGTTTACCGTATTACACGCCGATATCCGTCTGTGGACGCTGTGGAATGGGATGATTGCCTATCTCCTGATGGGCACGCTGATGGCTGGCGAGTGGCTGGTGCGACAACGGGTGATTAAAAACGATGCTTAACCCTCTTCCGCTTAGCCAGTGGCTCAGTGCGCCCCGCCCTGACGACTCCCCTGTCGCCTGGCAGGACGACCGCCTCTGGACGCTTGGCGATCTGCGCCACGACGTCACTCAGCTGGTCGACACGCTGCGTCGTGAAGATGGCGAACGCTGGGCGTTGTGCATCGAAAACGGTTATCTGTTTATTGTCGCGCTGCTGGCGACGCTGCATGCGGGTAAAACGCCGGTCCTCCCCGGGCACAGCCGGGCGGCGCAGCTTAACGAACAGCGGGCGCTGTTCAGCGGCGTCCTGAGCGACACCACGCTCGATTTTCAGGGGCGACAGCTGCGGGTGGCTTCCGCGCAGCGGGCAGGCCATCCCTTTTCACCGCTGCCTGCCATCGGTGAGATGCGCACGATCGAGCTTTACACCTCCGGCTCGACCGGCACGCCGCAGCGGGTAAGTAAGCCGGTGGTCAGCCTTGATCGTGAGGCTCGTCTGCTGGCGGCGCATTTTGGCGAGCGTCTGGCGGGCTGTCACGTCGTGGCTTCCGTGGTGCTGCACCACCTGTATGGCCTGACGTTTCGTGTTGTCTTACCCATGGCGCTCGGCCTGCCGCTGCATGCCAGCCTGCTCAACTATGCCGAGCAGCTCTCTGCCCTTCCCGACGATAAACGCTACCTTTTCATCAGCAGTCCGGCGTTTCTCAAGCGGCTGGACGCGTCGCTGACGCCGCCCCCCGTCAACCTGCTCGTCTCCGCCGGCGGCGCGCTGCCCTGGCAGGAGGTCGCCGCGGTTCAGGCCTGGCTCAACGTCTGGCCGGATGAAATATACGGCAGCACGGAAACGGGCGTAATGGCCTGGCGCTACCGTCAGGAGGAAAGCACGCGCTGGCAGCCTTTTCCCGGCGTGGCGTTTCACGGCGATCGCGTGACGTCGCCGCTGATCCCCGAGGCGGAGGGAATCGTGCTGGATGATATCCTGCACTTCACGGCTGACGGGCAGTTCAGCCTCGTCGGGCGTCGTGGTCGGGTGGTCAAAATTGAAGATAAGCGCATTTCACTCGATGACATTGAGCACCGCCTGCTGGCGCTGGACGGCATCCGCGAGGCCGCCGCGCTGACGGTGACGCGCGGCGGGCGTCAGGGCATTGGCGTATTGCTGGTGCTGAATGAAGCGGTGCGTCAGCAACACGAACAGAGCAAAACAGCGCAGGAGCTCGCCTGGCGACGCGCCCTTCGCCCCTGGCTTGAACCGGTTGCCGTACCGCGCTACTGGCGGATCGTTGATGAAATCCCGGTCAACAGCATGAACAAGCGCGTGACTGCGCAGCTACAGGAGTTGTTTCATGAAGATCCCTGAAATCGGGCGCCTCCAGCCCGATCCACAGCATCTGGAGATAACCTTTTATCTTGATCCTGACCTGCTCTGGTTTAAGGGACATTTCGCCGTACAGCCGCTGCTGCCGGGCGTGGCGCAGCTGGACTGGGTGATGCATTACGCCGCCGCGCTGGCGTCGGGCTACCGTTTTCACAGTATTCAGAACGTGAAGTTCGCCGCCCCGCTGTTGCCGGAGAACACGGTCACGCTGCTCCTTGCCTGGCAGCCTGAACGCCAGTTGCTGACCTTTAGCTACCAGCGCCATGCGGGTAACCAGCGCCACACCGCCAGCAGCGGGAAGATTCGCTTATGTCAGTAACCTTCCGTCCCTGCGTGCTGATCCCCTGCTACAACCACGGGGCGATGATGGCTTCGGTGCTGGCGCGCCTGGCACCTTTCGATCTGCCCTGTCTGGTGGTGGACGACGGCAGCGATGAAACCACGCGCCGCACGCTTGAAGCGCTGGCGGCGGATCGTCCGCAGATGACACTGCTGCGGCTGGCCGAAAACAGCGGCAAAGGCGCGGCGGTGATGCAGGGGCTGAAAGCCTGCGCCGATCGCGGCTTCACCCACGCCGTTCAGGTGGACGCTGACGGCCAGCACGCTATCGAGGACATTCCCAAACTGCTGGCGCTGGCCGGGCGTCATCCCGATGCGCTCATTTCCGGGCAGCCCGTTTACGATGACTCAATCCCCCGTTCGCGCCTGTACGGGCGCTGGATAACGCACGTCTGGGTCTGGATTGAAACCCTCTCCCTGCAACTGAAAGACAGTATGTGCGGGTTTCGCGTTTACCCGATAGCCCCGGTTCTGCGCCTTGCAGCAACCACGCCACTCGGCAGGCGAATGGATTTTGATACCGAAGTGATGGTGCGCCTCTACTGGCAGGGCAACACCAGCTATTTTCTGCCCACCCGCGTGACCTATCCGCCGGACGGGGTATCCCATTTCGATGCCCTGAAAGACAACGTGCGCATCTCGTTGATGCATACCCGTCTGTTTCTCGGCATGCTGCCGCGCATTCCTTCCCTGCTGATGCGTCGCCGCTCACAGCACTGGGCGCAGCAGCAGGAGGTAAGAGGATTATGGGGCATGCGCCTGATGCTGCGCGTCTGGCAGTTGCTGGGGCGTAAGGCGTTTACCGCCCTGCTGTGGCCGGTTACCGCCGTCTACTGGCTGACCGCCCGCGCTGCGCGTCAGGCGTCGCAGCAGTGGCTGACGCGGGTTAAAACGGTGATGGCACAGCGGCAAATGCCGCAACCCGCGCGGCTTAACAGTTTTTTCCACTTCCTGCGCTTCGGTCATGCCATGCTGAACAAAGTGGCCAGCTGGCGCGGCGAAATGAAACTCCATCGCGATCTGGTCTTTGCGCCAGGCGCGCAGGAGGCGCTGGGGCTCGACGATCCTCAGGGCAAACTGCTGCTCGCGTCACATCTTGGCGATGTGGAAGCCTGTCGGGCGCTGGCCCAGCGCGAAGGGGCGAAAACCATCAACGCGCTGGTCTTCAGCGACAACGCCAGACGCTTTAAGCAGGTGATGGAGGAGATGGCACCGCAGGCGGGCATTCACCTGATGCCGGTCACCGACATTGGCCCGGAGACTGCGATCCTCATTAAAGAGAAGCTGGATCGCGGCGAATGGGTGGCGATCGTGGGCGATCGCATCGCCGTCACCCCGCAGCGCGGCGGTAGCTGGCGGGTGATATGGAGCGAATTTATGGGCCAGCCCGCGCCGTTCCCGCAGGGGCCGTTTATCCTGGCGTCCATTTTGCGCTGCCCGGTGGTGCTGATTTTTGCCCTCTGTCAGCAGGGAAAGCTGACTCTGCACTGCGAGCCGTTTGCCGACCCGCTGCTGCTGCCACGCGGCGAACGCCAGCAGGCGCTACAGCAGACCGTCGACCGCTATGCGCAGCGGCTGGAGCATTACGCGCTCTTGTCGCCGCTCGACTGGTTTAATTTTTTCGATTTCTGGCAGCTGCCAGAGGTCAACGAGAAGGAGTAAAGGGTGCTGACCGATCCCCGCTTTACGGCTGAAGTTGAAATCACCGTTCCGTTCCACGATGTCGATATGATGGGCGTGGTGTGGCACGGCAACTACTTCCGCTACTTTGAGATTGCCCGCGAAGCGCTGCTCAACCAGTTTGATTACGGCTACCGCCAGATGAAAGCGTCCGGCTACATCTGGCCGGTGGTGGATACCCGGGTGAAATACCGCGACGCGGTGACCTTCGAGCAGCGCATTCGCGTCCGCGCCCACATTGAAGAGGTTGAAAACCGTCTGCGCATCGCCTATCAAATCTTCGACGCGCAAACCGGGAAACGCACCACCACCGGCTACACCATTCAGGTGGCGGTGGAAGAAGCAAGCCGGGAGATGTGCTTTGTCAGCCCGGCCATTCTGTTCGAACGCATGGGGATCGCGCCATGAAATGGATAACGCTACTCGCGCTGCTGGTAAGCCCGCTGGTGAACGCGATCACGCTGGATGAACTGCAACAGCGGTTTGCGGAGCAACCAGTGGTACGCGCACACTTCGAACAGATCCGCACGATCAAGGATATGCCTCAGCCCCTGCGCTCGCAGGGGGAGATGCTGATCGCCCGTGACAATGGCCTGCTGTGGGATCAAAAAGCGCCGTTCCCGATGACGCTGCTGCTGGATGACAAACGGATGGTGCAGATCGTCAACGGTCAGTCGCCGCAGACCATTACCGCCGACACTAACCCGCAGATGTTCCAGTTCAACCATCTGCTGCGGGCGCTGTTCCAGGCCGACCGCAAGGTGCTGGAAGAGAACTTCCGCGTCGATTTCAAAGATCTGGGTGAAGGCCGCTGGTCACTGGTGCTGACGCCCGTCACCACGCCGCTGGACAAGATTTTCTCCACCCTTGATTTGAAGGGCGCGATCTATCTGGAATCCATTCGCCTGAACGATAAGCAGGGCGACACGACGGATATCGCCCTCTCCCGCCACCAACTGACGCCCGCCCGCCTGACCGATGCAGAACGCCAGCGCTTTGCCGCACCGTAACGCCCTGCGCCCGGCGCTGCTGTGGGCCGCGGTATGCCTGATCCTGCTGGGCGTGCTGCTGTCGCTGCTGCCCGGCGCGCGGCTGAACAGCAGCGTGCTCGCCATGCTGCCGAAACAGACGCTCGGCGCGATCCCTCCCGCTCTCAACGACGGATTTATGCAGCGCCTCGACCGCCAGCTCATCTGGCTGGTCAGCCCCGGCAAACAGCCGGACCCGCGCGTGGCGCAGCAGTGGTTAACCCTGCTGCAACGCAGCCAGGCGCTGAGTGTCGTAAAAGGTCCGCTGGATGCCGCCGGGCAACAGGCCTGGGGAGATTTCTTCTGGCAACACCGCAATGGCCTGGTCGATCCGGCCACCCGCGCCCGCCTGCAAAACGGCGGTCAAGCACAGGCCCAGTGGATCCTGTCCCAGCTCTACTCCGCCTTTTCCGGCGTGAGCGGCAAGGAGCTGCAAAACGATCCGCTGATGCTGATGCGCGGCGCGCAGCTCGCACTGGCGAAAAACAGCCAGAAGATGCAGCTGATGGACGGCTGGCTGGTGACAAAAGACGCGGCCGGGAACTACTGGTATCTGCTGCACGGCGAGCTGGCGGGCTCGTCGTTTGATATGCAGCAAACCCACCAGCTGGTGACCACCCTTAACGCGTTGCAGCAGACGCTGAAAAGCCAGTATCCACAGGCGCAGCTGCTCTCGCGCGGGACGGTGTTCTACAGCGATTACGCCAGCCAGCAGGCTAAAAAGGATATTTCCACGCTTGGCGTCGCCACGGTGCTCGGGGTGATCCTGCTGATTGTGTCGGTGTTTCGCTCCGTGCGTCCGCTGCTGCTGAGCCTGCTCTCCATTGCCATCGGCGCGCTGGCGGGGACGGTCGTGACGCTGCTGCTGTTCGGTGAACTGCACCTGATGACGCTGGTGATGAGCATGAGCATCATCGGCATCTCGGCGGACTATACGATTTACTACCTCACGGAGCGGATGGTGCACGGCGCGGAACACTCGCCCTGGCAAAGCCTGGCGAAAGTACGTAACGCGCTGCTGCTGGCGCTGCTGACCACCGTCGTGGCGTATCTCTTCATGATGCTGGCCCCCTTCCCCGGCATTCGTCAGATGGCGGTGTTCGCCGCCGCAGGGTTGAGCGCCTCGTGCCTGACGGTAATGTTCTGGCATCCGTGGCTGTGCCGGGGCATGCCGGTCCGCCCGGTCCCCCTGAGAGGGATGATGCAGCGCTGGCTGAACGCCTGGCGCGACGGTAAAGCCCTCTCTGTCGGGCTGCCGGTAGCGCTGGCGCTGCTCTCCGCCATCGGGATCGCCAGCCTGCGGGTGGATGACGATATCGCCCGGCTTCAGGCGCTGCCGCAGGACATTCTGGCGCAGGAAAAAACCATCACCGCCCTGACCGGGCAAAATGTCGATCAGAAGTGGTTCGTGGTGTACGGCGCGTCGGCTCAGGAAACGCTGGAGCGGCTGGAGGCGTTTACCCCGGCGCTGGCGCAGGCGCAAAAAGCCGGTAAATTAACCCGCTGGCGCACCCTGCCGCTGAACTCGCTGGCGCGGCAGAACAGCGATCTGCATCTTCTACGTAACGCCGCACCGACGGTGATGAAAATGCTGCAAAGCACGGGGCTGAACGCCGTCCCACCGAACCTGAACGCCATGCCTGTCAGCGTGGAAGCGTGGCTCGCCAGCCCGGCCAGCGAGGGCTGGCGTTTGCTGTGGCTGACGCTGCCGGACGGCAAAAGCGGTGTGCTGGTCCCGGTCGATGGCGTCAGAAACAGCGCCGCGCTCGGTGAGCTGGCCGCCCGCCATCCCGGGGTCGTCTGGGTTGACCGTAAGGCCAGCTTCGACAGCCTGTTTGCGCTCTACCGCTCGCTGCTGACGGGGCTGCTGGGCGTGGCGCTGGCGGTGATTGCCTGCGGCGCGATGCTACGCCTCGGCTGGCGAAAAGGGCTGGTGGCGCTGGTGCCGTCCGTGCTGTCGCTGGGCGGCGGGCTGGCGGCGCTGGCCGTGACGGGCCATCCGGTGAACCTGTTTTCCTTGCTGGCGCTGGTGCTGGTCCTCGGCATTGGCATTAACTACACGCTGTTTTTCAGCAACCCGCGCGGCACGCCGCTGACCTCCATGCTGGCGATTACCCTCGCCATGATGACTACCCTGCTGACGCTGGGGATGCTGGTGTTCAGCACCACTCAGGCCATCAGCAGCTTTGGCATTGTGCTGGTGAGCGGTATCTTCACCGCGTTCCTGCTCGCCCCGCTGGCGATGCCGTCTAACAAAGAGAACTTACCATGACCCGTTTCATTCGCCTGGCGGCAGTGATGATGGCCCTGTTGCTGGCGGGGTGTAGCCATACAACGAACCGCGATGACGCGCGCCCTCAGGCCTGGCTCCAGCCCGGCACCCGCGTCACGCTGCCCCCGCCGGGCATCACGCCTGCCATCCGCGCGCAGCAGTTGCTTACCGGCAGTTTTAAAGGCCAGACCCCGTCGCTGCTGGTGATGCTGAACGCCGACGGAGATAAAGTGACGCTTGCCGGCCTCTCTTCCGTCGGGATCCGCCTGTTCCTCGCCACCTACGACGACACCGGGATCCACACCGAGCAGTCGGTTGTGATGCCGCAGTTGCCGCCCGCCAGCCAGGTGCTGGCCGACGTGATGCTGAGCCACTGGCCGCTCAGCGCCTGGCAGCCGCAGTTGCCGAAAGGCTGGACGCTGAACGATACTGACACCAGACGCGAACTGCGCAACCCCGAGGGCAAACTGGTCACGGAAATTGTCTACCTGAACCGTAACGGCAGGCGCGATCCGATTAGCATTGTGCAGCACGCTTTTCACTACCACATCACCATTCAATATCTGGGTGACTGAGATGATTTACCTTTCTGCCGTTGGCATGGTCAACGCGCTCGGCAACTCGGCTGATGAAATAGCGGCGAACCTGATCGCTGGTATGGCCCCCGGGATGCGCCAGCGTGCGGGCTGGCTACAGGGCTTACCCGAGGCCGTGTTGGGGGGCGTGGAGGGTGAACTTCCCTCTCTCCCCGAGTCTTTTTCTGCGCATCGCAGCCGCAACAACCAGCTGCTGCTGGCGGCGCTGGCGCAAATCCGGCCCGCCGTCGATGCGGCCATTGCGCGCGTGGGGCGCGACCGCGTGGCGGTTGTTCTGGGCACCAGCACCTCCGGGCTGGACGAGGGTGATGAGTACGTGCGCCGCGCGCAGAACGGCGAGAGCAGCCCGCAGTGGCAATATCCGCAGCAGGAGCTGGGCGATCCGTCGCGCTTTCTCGCCCGCTGGCTTGCGCTGGACGGCCCGGCGTATACCATCTCAACCGCCTGCTCCTCCAGCGCGCGGGCGATCGTCAGCGGTCGTCGCCTGATTGACGCCGGGCTAGTAGACATCGCCATCGTCGGTGGGGCCGACAGCCTGAGCCGCATGCCGGTCAACGGCTTCAACAGCCTGGAGTCCTTCTCCCCAACCCTGTGCGAACCGTTTGGCCGCCACCGTCGGGGGATCACCATTGGCGAAGCGGCGGCACTGATGGTGCTGACCCGCGAGCCGGGCGAGGTTGCGCTCCTGGGCGCGGGGGAATCCAGCGATGCGTACCATATTTCCGCCCCGCATCCGCAGGGCGAAGGGGCGATCCGCGCCATCAACCAGGCGCTGAACGAGGCGGGCATGACGGCGGCGGACGTCGGCTATATCAACCTGCACGGCACCGCCACGCCGCTGAACGATCGCATTGAGGCGCAGGTGATCCACGATCTCTTTGGCGACCGCGTGCCGTGCAGCTCCACGAAACATCTTACCGGCCACACGCTGGGCGCAGCGGGGATCACCGAGGCCGCCCTGAGCTGGCTGATCCTGACCCGAGACCTGCCGCTGCCGCCGCAGGATTTTTCCCGCTACGCGCCAGACGACACCCTGCCCGCCTTCGGCCTGCTGCACCAGAGCGCACCGCTGAATAAACCGGCGATCCTGTCAAACTCCTTTGCGTTTGGCGGCAACAACGCCAGCCTTCTGCTGGGGAGGGTATGATGCGCTACTTACCTCCCGGGGATTATCTTCCTCACGACACGCCGATGCTGCTGCTTGAGAGTGTGGAAAACGTCACCGATGACCGCGCCGTTTGCAGCGTGACGGTGAACGATCGGGGCGTTCTGGCTCCGTTCCTGGACGCGGACGGCAACCTGCCTGGCTGGTTTGCGCTGGAGCTGATGGCCCAGACCGTGGGCGTCTGGTCTGAATGGCACCGGATGCAAAAAGGGCTGCCGCACTGTGCGCTGGGCATGGTGCTGGGCGCGCGCGAGCTGGTGTGCGACGCCGGGCATTTTGCCGCAGGCAGCACGCTGATCATCACCATCGAACGTCTGATGCAGGATGAACGCTTTGGCAGCTTCGAGTGCGCCATTCATGCGGATAGTGTCTCCCTCGCCACGGGCCGCGTGAACACCTTCCAGCCGAGCGAAGAAGAATTAACATCACTTTTCAATCAGGGAACGCCATCATGAGATCCGTACTGGTCACAGGTGCCAGCAAAGGCATTGGCCGCGCTATCGCCCTTCAGCTTGCGGCGGACGGTTTCACCGTGGGCGTGCATTACCACCGCGATGCCGCTGGCGCACAGGAGACACTCGATGCGATTGTTCAGGCAGGCGGCGCGGGCCGTTTACTCACCTTCGACGTGGGCAACCGCGAGCAGTGCCGCACGGTGCTGGAACAGGAGATCGCTGACCACGGCGCGTGGTATGGCGTGGTCAGTAACGCCGGTATTACCCGCGACGGTGCTTTTCCGGCGCTCAGCGACGATGACTGGGACAGCGTGATCCACACCAATCTCGACAGTTTTTATAACGTCATTCATCCCTGCATTATGCCGATGATCGGCACCCGCAAGGGCGGGCGGATCATCACCCTGTCGTCGGTGTCAGGCATTATGGGCAACCGTGGGCAGGTGAACTACAGCGCGGCGAAAGCCGGGATCATCGGCGCCACCAAAGCGCTCGCCACCGAGCTGGCAAAACGCAAAATCACCGTCAACTGCATCGCGCCGGGGCTGATCGATACCGGCATGATCGAGATGGACGAAGCCGCGCTGCACACGGCGATGTCGATGATCCCGATGCAGCGTATGGGCCAGGCCGAGGAGGTCGCCGGGCTGGCGAGTTACCTGATGTCGGATAAAGCAGGCTATGTGACGCGTCAGGTGATTTCGATTAACGGAGGCATGCTATGACCCGCCGGGTAGTGATTACGGGCATGGGCGGCGTCACCGCGTTCGGCGAGGACTGGCCGACCATCTCGCGCCGTCTGCGCGAGTATGAAAATGCGGTGCGAACCATGACGGAGTGGCAGGCGTATGACGGCCTGCAAACTCTGCTCGCCGCGCCGATTGAAGACTTCACTCTCCCCGCTCACTATACCCGTAAGCGCATTCGCGCCATGGGCCGGGTGTCGCTGCTCTCTACCCGCGCCACCGAGCTGGCGCTGGAGCAGGCGGGACTGATCGACGACGCGGTGCTGACCAACGGTCAGACCGGCATCGCCTACGGCTCGTCGACCGGCAGCACCGGGCCGGTCAGCGAGTTTGCCTCTATGCTCACCGAAAAGCACACCCACAACATCACCGGCACCACCTACGTGCAGATGATGCCGCACACCACGGCGGTGAATACCGGGCTGTTCTTTGGCCTGCGCGGACGGGTGATCCCCACCTCGAGCGCCTGTACCTCTGGCAGCCAGGCGATTGGCTACGCCTGGGAAGCGATTCGTCACGGCTACCAGACGGTGATGGTGGCAGGCGGCGCGGAAGAGCTGTGCCCGTCGGAAGCGGCGGTTTTCGATACCCTGTTTGCCACCAGCCAGCGTAACGACGCGCCAAAAACCACGCCGTCGCCGTTTGACGTTCAGCGCGATGGCCTGGTGATTGGCGAAGGGGCGGGCACGCTGGTGCTGGAAGCGCTGGATCACGCCAGAGCGCGCGGGGCGACAATCTATGGCGAGATCGTGGGCTTTGCCACTAACTGCGATGCGGCGCACATCACCCAGCCCCAGCGTGAAACCATGCAGGTGTGTATGGCGCAGTCGCTGGCGATGGCGGGCCTTGGCCCTCAGGAGATTGGTTATATTTCTGCCCACGGCACGGCAACCGATCGCGGGGACATCGCCGAGAGTCAGGCGACCGCCGCCATTTTCGGCGACAGCGTGCCCATCTCATCCTTAAAGAGTTATTTCGGCCATACCCTGGGCGCCTGCGGCGCGCTGGAAGCCTTGCTGAGTCTGCACATGATGCGGGAGGGCTGGTTCACGCCAACGCTCAATTTAAGACAACCGGATGAGCAATGCGGCGCTTTAGATTATATTATGGGGGAAACCCGCCCGATTGATTGCGAATTTATTCAGAGCAATAACTTTGCCTTTGGCGGCATCAATACCTCGATAATCATTAAACGCTGGGCGTAACTATGTACCAGTTTGTACTGGGAAAGATCTCCACCCTTAGCGCGGACCCGCTGGCGTCAACGCTCGCAGACATGGCACCTCAGGGTGCACGACACGCTTCCTGGCTTGCAGGCCGGACGCTGCTCGCCAGAACCTTATCCCCCTCACCGCTTCCCGAGATAATTTACGGCGAGCAGGGAAAACCGGCCTTCGCTAACGGCCATCCTCTGTGGTTTAACCTGAGCCACAGCGGGGACGACATTGCCCTGCTGATGAGCGATGAAGGTGAAGTGGGCTGCGATATCGAAGTGATCCGCCCGCGGGAGAACTGGCAGGCGCTGGCGAATGCCGTTTTCAGCCTCACCGAACATGACGAGCTGGAACGTGAAGCGCCGGAAGAGCAGCTTTCCGCATTCTGGCGCATCTGGACGCGCAAAGAGGCGATCGTCAAACAGCGTGGCGGCAGCGCGTGGCAGATTGTCAGTATTGACAGCACCGCCCAGCCTCTCCCGGTCAGTCAGCTACGCTTCGGCTCGCTGAGCCTGGCGGTCTGTACCCCTACGCCTTTCACCTTAACGGCGGAAGCGGTTACTTACTCCGGTATTTCTGCGGCATAAAAATGACCAACACACCGAGTATAATCAAGCCGACGCCCGCCAGCCCGCGCCAGGAAAAGTATTCTCCCCAGCCGGGCAGTAAAATTGCAGCACTCCACACCAGGATGTAACTGAGGCTCAGCAAGGCATACGCTTTGCTGAGCGCCATACGATGCAATGCCAGATACCAGCAGCCCATTGAGGCGCAATAGCCTGTCAGCCCCAGCATCAGCGCGCCCGTACCGGGGGCTATATGCCAGAGGGCTGCCCAGAAAGCGTCGCTCATCGGGGGCAGCGTCACCATTGCATGACGCAGCAGCAGCTGCGCCACGCTGACTAACACTACGCTGCATAACGCCCAACACGCACCGTTCACAGGCTTCCTCCCAGCAAAATAACCCCGACGATAATCAACCCGACGCCCAGCCAGTGACGTAGCGGGACAGGCTCATGCCAGACGATTTTTGCCGCCAGCGTTACCCAGACAAAGTTAAGGCTCAGCATGGGGTACGCCACCCCGACGGGTAGATGCTGCAATACCACCAGCCAGGCAACCATCCCGCCACCCAGCATCAGCAGGGCCAGCCCAAGCCACAGGGCGACCTGCTGACCGCCGCCTGCCCGGGTCGCCTGTTTCTGGCACAGTTGACCTGCGCAGCTCAACAGGCTTGCCAGCACCAGCCAGATCCAGGCCATCACTGCGGCAGATATTGCAGGTAAGCCAGACGCCCCTGAATCGTCAGGTTGTCCGGTTTTGGCAGCCCGGCGCGGGCCAGGTCGTCGTTTTTCGACAGCAGGATCACCAGCGACACCGGTCCCTGCTGACGATGCGCTTCAAGCCAGTGCGCGATATCATCTTTGCTCACAAAACGCCCCTTAGCGTCCGGATAATCCAGGCCGTATTTCAGCTCACCGCTCTGCCCATACAAAATGATGTCATTACGCTGAAGCTCCCACGCCAGCCCGGAGGCTATACCAACGTTGTTCGCCAGGACGAATTTACTCATCTGCAATGGCTCGCGAACGGAATCCACCAGCGACTGCGGCTGTTTGGAATCCACTACCCGGTCCGGGATCGCAAAACCCACCAGCAGGGCCAGCCCGGCAGGGCAAAGCGCCGCCAGCCACCAGCGCTGCGGATTTTTAAGGGTAAACCAGCCCACCGAGGCCCAGACCAGAAACGCCACCACGGCACAGAAGACTTTGTACAATTCGACCGGTGTCCAGACCGGATGTTTAGCAAGCCCCCATGGCGATACCACCAGCGCCGCCAGCATGCCAAGCACGCCAAACGCGATATTGATCCCACCGTTAATACGTAACGCTTTTTCGGCGACGGTGCAGGCGTAGCGCGCCATCAGGATCGCCAGCGGCGCAAAGCACGGCAGGATATAGGTCGGCAGCTTGCCTTTGGCGATGCTGAAGAACAGCAGCGGCATCACTATCCAGCCCAGCAGATAAAGCCCCGCCCTCTCGTTTTCTCTGTCTCGCCATCCCAGGCGCAGCGAGCCCGGCAGCATCGCCAGCCACGGCAGACTTCCCGCGATGAGGAACGGCAGATAGTACCAGAACGGCGCTTTATGCTGGGCATCGCTCCGGGCAAAGCGCTGGATATGCTCCACCCAGAAGAAGTAACGCCAGAAATCGGGTTCACGCTGAGCGATTGCCAGCCCCCAGGGCAGGACGATAAGTACGCAGCTGAGGATCGCCAGCCAGCCGAAAACCAGCACCTCCTTCCAGCGTCGTTGCGCAATCACCCACGGCAGCACGCCAATCACCGGTACCGCCAGCGCCAGGAAGCCTTTGGTCATGACGCCCATGCCGCAGGCCAGCCCCAGCAGAATGTAGCCCCCCGCTTTTCCGGCTATCGTTTTCGCCTGCGAAGCCAGCCAGAAGCTGCACATAGCCGCCACCAGCCAGAGGGTGATAATGGGATCCAGCACGGCGTAGGTGCCGATGCCATAGACCAGGAACAGGGTTAAGAAGATCAGGCCGGAGAAGATCGCCACCCGCTTATCCTGCCAGAGACGCCAGGCCAGCCAGATCACCAGCAGCGCCGTCAGCCCGGTGCAGAATATCGCCCCCGCGCGAACGGCAAAATTGGTGTGTCCAAATAGCCATTGCCCGATGCTGTTCACCCAGTAACCGGCAATGGGTTTTTCAAAGTAACGCAGCCCGAGGAAATGCGGGACCACCCAATCGCCGGAGGCCAGCATTTCGCGGCTGATTTCCGCATAGCGCGTCTCATCTGGCTGCCATAACAGGCGAAGGTTGACCGGAAGGAGGTAGTAAACGACAAACAGGGCGAGAAGCGTCAGGCCATAGCGGGCTGTTTTCATAGTGCCGGGCTCACGGTTTGTTGATAGCCAAGCCAGCCTTCCCGGCCAGCCATTTCACGACGGACGATTTTTCCCAGGGGCAGCGTGCCAGGATCGTCCGGCAACAGCTGGCTTAACGGGCAGAACTGAATGCCCTCCTGCGCCGCCAGCGCAAGCAACGCGTCAAAATCCTGCTGATACGCAATGCCTTCCACTTCGGCATGGATGGTATAAACCGGCGTACCGGCATCGCGGTGCATCGCATCCAGAATGTAACGGTTGAACCTGTCGGCACTCACCTCGCGCCCGACCACTTCATCCCACGTCGGAAGAGTGACCGGAATCTGCACCGTGCCGGTTCGGTTTTCCCCCAGCAGCGGTAAAAACGGTCCGGTGCCCCGGCAATCGCTGTTGTAGCGAAAGGCAAAGTGTTCTTTGGCCTTCACCACGCGCTGGTCGGCCCGCCATCCCGCCACGGCGGAACAGCGCACAGGCTGGCCGGTAATGGCTTCCAGCTCCAGCACGCCGCGCTCAACCTCACGCGCCAGGCGGGGGATATCCCACACGCCCGCCCAGGCCTGCCAGGCATGGTGATCCCAGGCGTGCAGCCCCACTTCATGATGCTGCGCGGCCTTGCAGATGATCGCTTCATTTTCCGCGCCGATGCGCCTGCCGGGCCATGCGGTTCCGGCCAGCAGGATATCCCAGCCGTAGAGCGATGCCGCGCGCGAGCGCAGCATTTTGAACAGAAAGGCCGGTTTAACCAGGCGCCACAGGTGACGCCCCATGTTGTCTGGCCCGACGCTGAAGAAAATGCTGGCACGCACGTCGTGCTTGCTCAGCAACTCCAGCAGCCGCGGCACACCCTCGCGCGTGCCGCGAAAGGTGTCGACGTCAATGCGTAAACCGACCTTTTTCATGATGCCTGTTCCGACAGCTCCACGGTGCGCAGGAAGAAGTCGAGCGTTTCATCAATGGTCTGCTCCATCTTCACCGTCGGCGTCCAGTTCAGGCAGCGCTTCGCATTGCGGATGCTCGGCTTGCGGTGCTCAACGTCCTGATAACCCTTGCCGTAGTAGCTGCTGCTCTCCACTTCGCGGAAACCGGCAAACGGCGGGAACTGGCTGCGCAGCGGGTGACGTTCAAAGCTTGCCAGCAGCATTTCCGCCAGCTCGCGGATGCTCGCTTCGTTGTCCGGGTTACCGATGTTGATGATCTCTCCGTTACAGCGGCCGTCTTTGTTTTCGATGATGCGGAACAGCGCTTCAATACCGTCGCTGATATCGGTGAAGCAACGTTTCTGTTTGCCACCTTCAATCAGCTTAATGGGCGAACCTTCCACCAGGTTGAGGATCAGCTGGGTGATGGCGCGGGAGCTGCCGATACGCGCGGCGTTCAGGTTGTCCAGGCGCGGCCCCATCCAGTTAAACGGACGGAACAGGGTAAAGCGTAGCCCCTCTTTCTCGCCGTAGGCCCAAATCACGCGATCCAGCAGCTGCTTGGAGACGGAGTAGATCCAGCGCTGCTTGTTAATCGGCCCGACCACCAGACTGGAGGTGTCTTCATCGAAGTTATTGTCGGTACACATGCCGTACACTTCCGACGTCGACGGGAAGATGATGCGCTTATCGTATTTCACGCAGTCGCGGATAATCTTCAGGTTCTCTTCGAAATCGAGTTCGAACACGCGCAGCGGGTTACGGGTGTATTCAATCGGGGTGGCAATCGCCACCAGCGGCAGCACCACGTCACATTTTTTGATGTGGTACTCGATCCATTCGGAATGGATGCTGATGTCCCCTTCAACGAAGTGGAAACGGGGATTAGTGAGGAATCGACCGATCGCATCGGATCCGATATCGAGACCGTAGATCTCGTAATTGTCGTCTTCCAGCAGCCGTTCGGTCAGATGGTTACCGATAAACCCGTTTACGCCGAGGATTAAGACGCGTGTGCGGCGTTTGATCGCCACCACCGGCGCGCTGGTGATCAGCGCCCCCGCCACCAGCCCCAGAGACTGCGCCAGCTGCGCCCCCTGCACGTACAGCCCGTTATCCGTTTGTCCGGTGACGATCTCCAGCGCCTGCTCGCCGCAGCTCACAATCAGCGGAGAGACGGAGACGACGGTGCCCGGTTTTGCCGCCGGAATGTCCTCACGCACGCGGGATTTCCAGACGATAAATTTACTGACCCCGGCGAAGCTGTACGCGCCCGGCCACGGGTCGGTCACGGCGCGCACTAGGTTATGCAGCTGACGCGCCGGTTTCGCCCAGTCCAGTCGCCCGTCCTCCGGCGTGCGGCGACCAAAACTGCTTGCCTTGCTTTCGTCCTGCGCGGTTTCGGTAAAAGTCCCCTGACGGATCGTCGGCAGCGCGTCGCGAAGCAGGCTTTGCGCGGCGATGCAGAGCTTGTGGTGCAGCTCCAGCGCCGTTTCATCAGCGCCAATGCCCACTTTCAGCTGTGCCACGATACCGCCCGCATCGGCACGGCGTACCATTTTGTGCAGCGTTACGCCGGTTTCCATTTCACCGTTAACCAGCGCCCAGTTCAGCGGCGCACGGCCACGGTAGGCAGGCAGCAGCGAGCCGTGCAGGTTAAATGCGCCTTTTGTCGCCACGCTCAGGATGTCGTCGCAAAGCAGATTGCGGTAGTAGAAAGAGAAAATCACGTCCGGCGCAAGCTTCTGAATACGATCCACCCACAGCGGATGGTTCACATCGTCCGGGGCGTAAACCGGAATACCGTGTTCAGCCGCAATACGCGCCACCGAGCCGAAGAAGTGGTTTTCCCCGGCAACATCCGGATGGGTGAAGATGGCGGTAATGTCGAAGCCTGCGTCCAGCAAGGCTTGCGTGCCCGTGCAACCCATATCGTGATAGGCAAAGACGACGGTTTTCATGGGTGGTTTTCCTCTTGAGATGCCAGGTGCTCCTGACGGACAACACGTTGAATAAAATAGCGCGGACGCGCGCGAACATCGTTGTAAATACGGCCAATGTACTCACCCAGCAGACCCATACCGATGAACTGGGCGCCAATGAACGTGAACAGCACGGCAAACAGCATAAAGACCCCTTCCGCCGCCCACTGGGGACCAAAGACCAGCCGCAGAACGACCAGCAGAACGGAAAGCGCAAACCCGGCCAGCGCGATAACGCTGCCGAACACGCTCAACAGGCGCAGTGGCGTGGTGGTCAGGCAGGTGATCAGGTCGTACATCAGGTTGATGAGACGCATGAAGCTGTACTTTGACTCCCCGTGCTCGCGCTCGGCGTGCAGCACCGGGATCTCCGTCGCTTTACGGGCAAAGGTGTTCGCCAGAATCGGAATGAAGGTGCTGCGCTCGTGGCAGTGCAGCATGGCGTCGACGATGTGGCGGCGATAGGCGCGCAGCATGCAGCCGTAGTCGCCCATCGCTTTACCGGTGGTGCGCTGGATCAGACGGTTGATGGTGCGAGACGCCAGCTTACGGAACAGGCTGTCCTGGCGGTTTTGCCGCACGGTGCCGACCACGTCGTAGCCTTCGTCGGCTTTGGCGACCAGACGCGGGATCTCTTCAGGCGGGTTTTGCAGATCAGCATCCAGGGTAATCACCAGATCTCCCGTAACGTGGCTGAACCCGGCCATAATTGCCGAGTGCTGGCCGTAGTTACGGTTGAGCAGTACGGCAACAATGTGGCTGCCCTCCGCCTGCGCGGCGTCGGTCAGCATCCGCGCGGAATTGTCGCTGCTGCCGTCGTCCACCAGCAGAATTTCATAAGCTTTGCCGAGCGTCTCGCAGGCGGCAGTCGTGCGGCGGATCAGTTCCGGCAGGCTCTCCTGCTCGTTATAGACCGGGATCACCACGGAAACTTTTTGTACAGGCGGCGCACTGAACATATCAATGTCCTGCAAGCTGATGGAGCGCGGTAATGACGCGGGTTGTGTCGTCATGGGTCATGTCCGGGAAAAGAGGGAGAGAACAAATACGCGCGCTGTTCCATTCAGAGTTCGGAAGCGACACATCAGGGAAACGCTCGCGGTAGTATTTTTGCGTATGTGCCGCACGGAAATGCAGGCCCGTACCGATGCCCTGCTCCTTCAGCGCGGTCATCAGGGCATCACGCGAGAGGCCGCACCGGGCCTCATCCACGCGAATGATAAACAGGTGCCAGGCGTGCAGATGCGGCCAGGACGGAATGCGCAGCGGCTGGAAAGGGGTATCCGAGAGTTCAAGCAGGTAGCGGTCGGCAATGTCGCGACGGCGCCTGTTGGCTTCGCCCAGCTTGCCGAGCTGCACCAGCGCCAGCGCGGCGTTGATATCCGCGAGGTTGTATTTAAAACCCGGGGTGATGACCTCGGCCTGCGGCGCGCGGCCATGGGTCTGGCGGTCATAGGCATCAACGCCCAGACCGTGGAACTTCAGGCTACGGATGTTTTGCGCCAGCTGCTCGTCATCCGTCACCACCAGCCCACCTTCGGCGCAGGTCATGTTTTTGATGGCGTGGAAGGAGAATATTGCGGTGCCCCGCCAGCCTACATGACGGCTGTGGTAGTACGTTCCGGCGGCATGGGCCGCGTCTTCAATGACAGGAATACCGTGACGTTCACCGACGGCGCGGATGGCGTCAATATCGCACGGCGCGCCCGCATAATGAACCGGCACAATGGCTTTGGTGCGAGGCGTAACGGCGGCGTCGACCGCTTCAGGCGTCACCATCAGCGTGTCTCTGTCGACGTCGATCATCACCGGTATGGCACCCAGCAGCACGATCATATTCAGCGTCGATACCCAGGTCAGGGAGGGCGTAATCACCTCATCGCCGGGACCAATCCCCATCGCCATCAGGGTGACGTGCATCCCCGCCGTGGCAGAGGAGACGGCAATCGCATGACGGTTTCCCGTCAGCGTACAGAACGCCTCTTCAAGCATCTGATTTTTCGGCCCGGTGGTGATCCAGCCGGAGGTTACTACCTCCTGTACCGCGGCGATTTCCTCCGCGCCCATTGAGGGCCGGGAAAAAGGCAAAAAATCACGCATTATTAATTTCCTTGAGTTATGCATGGCAACTTTTTGATATTAACCAAATGCCGATGCGTTTATTTCAACGAACCATAAACTCATCTCAAGGTAACGTTCATTTCTTAGGGAAAAATTAAGATGGTGATAAAAAGGAGGGGTGAATTGATATAAATTCATTATTAAACAATGGGTTAAGTAATTATAAATTATTTATTATGTGATTCCGCTCACCGTATTAAAGTCAATTATCTAAACCAAACATCAACAAATAAAAAAATCCCCGACCATTTCCAATAAATATGAAATAAGTCGGGAACTTTTCTTTTTAGTTAATTGTCGCGCTTATTTTAAATTATCAGGAAAGTTTTTTGGCAACTCGCTGGCCGCGCACGCAATAACGCTATCGTCATTCGCACCGCAGTCGCGCACGAAGGTGATGGTGGCAAATTCATCAATCACTTCGGTTGGATACGCTGGCCCGGCATCACGGTAGCTATTCATCAGTGGAATGTGATCGTTCTGGAAGCAGACGGTTTTCTCCGGATTATTCATGACCCAGCGCGGGAAGAAGATGGTGCCGTGGAACAGGCTGTCGCCCAGGTTCACGATCAGGCTCACGTCGGTACCGGTTGGCTCCGTCCAGGAAATTTTATAGATGCTCTCCCCAACACGAACAATGTAGGCCTGCTGATCTTTCACCCAACGGTTGCCCACCAGACCGCTGTGAATACGGTAGTCCAGGGTGTTTTCGTTTTTAACGTAAATTTCGTAGTTCCAGCCATTATCGTAGGTATATACCAGATGTTTGCCGACGAAGCCGCTTAAATCATGTTTATCGAAGGTGCTCATACGATGTCTCCTTTGTTTTGATGAGACGATCGTACCCCTTCAAAAAATGAATGAATAACGCTATGTTTGAATCAAATTCATCCAAAATTTAGATTAATTATGCACAAGACGACGCTCGAACAGTGGGCCTTGCTGGAGAGAGTCATCGAGGCTGGCAGCTTCGCTAAGGCGGCGGAAGAAACCCACCGCAGCCAGTCCTCGGTCAGCTATAACCTGTCGCTGTTGCAGGAGCGGCTGGGCGTGGCGCTCCTGATGACAGAGGGACGGCGTGCCGTGCTGACACCGGCGGGTGAGCTGTTGCTGAATCAGGTTAAACCGCTGCTGAAAGCCTTCGCCTATGTTGAAACGCGCGCTGCGACCCTGCGCAGCGGGATGCGAACCCGTATCGACCTGATGGTAGACAGTATTTTTCCGCGCAGCCGGCTGTTCGCGATTTTGCGCCAGTTTCAGCAGCTGTACCCGCAAACGCAGGTGCGGCTTACCGAGGTGCTGGAAAACAGCCGCGCGGATGCGCTCAATGATGAAGCCGACGTGATGGTCTTAACCCGCCGCCAGGACATTACCGGCCTGGGCGAATGGCTGATGAATATCGATTTTGTTGCCGTCGCGCATCACGCTCACCCGCTGTTTGCGCTGGATACACCGCTTAACGACGAGATGCTACGACCGTGGCCGCGCATTCAGATCGCAGACAGCCAGCCCACCGCTCACCCCATCGGGGAGTCGTGGACCTTCTCCACCATCGATGCCGCGATCGAAGCGGTGATGTATCAGGTTGGATACGGCTGGTTACCGGAAGAACGCATTCAGACCCCGCTCCAGCAGGGCATCCTTAAAACGCTGCCGCTCAGCCACGGCGTACGTCGCGCCACGCCGCTGCACCTCATCGTCAAACGCTCCCTCAGCCCGCTGGACGAGCAGGTTGAGACGCTGTTGCGCCTTTTTAAACAGGAGCCATCATCGTCAAGTGCTACGCTTTAAGTTTTGAACCATAAGATGACAAGGAGCGAATGATGAAAATTGATTTAACGGGGAAAGTAGCGCTGGTGACCGCGTCCACCGGCGGTATTGGGTTTGCCATCGCCCGCGGGCTGGCGGAGAGCGGTGCGGAAGTGATCGTGAACGGGCGCAGCGTCGACTCGGTGAACAAAGGCATTCAGGCGCTACAGCAGGTGGTGCCGGGCGTACAGGTCCGTGCCGCCATCGCCGATCTGAGCTCGCAGGAGGGCGTTGACGAACTGCTCAGGGTTGCCACGCACGTCGATATTCTGGTGAATAACGCCGGGATCTATGGCCAGCAGGATTTTTATTCCACCGACGACGAGACCTGGGAACGCTACTGGCAGACCAACGTGATGTCCGGCGTGCGCCTCTCCCGTGCCCTGCTGCCAGGCATGGTACAAAAGGGCTGGGGTCGGGTAGTGTTTATCTCGTCAGAATCGGCCTGCAATATTCCTGCGGATATGATCCACTATGGCGTGACAAAAACCGCCCAGCTCTCGCTGGCGCGCGGTCTGGCGAAGTTCGTGGCAGGCAGCGGCGTGACGGTGAACAGCGTGCTGCCGGGCCCGACAATGTCGGACGGTTTTGCCGCGATGATGAAAGACGAGATCGAAAGAACCGGTAAATCGCTGGAACAGCTGGCGAAAGAGTTCGTGATGGCAAATCGCCCCAGCTCGGTGATCCAGCGCGCCGCCACGGTGGAAGAAGTGGCAAATATGGTGGTATATGTCTGTTCCATGCAGGCCTCCGCGACTTCCGGCGCGGCGCTGCGCGTTGACGGCGGCGTGGTGGATGACATTGTTTGACCCGTCAGGCCACAGGTTCAGGAAAAAATGCGACCTGATATAAGGACTGTGAAGGTAAAGCAGGTAAACTAGTGAACAGAATGTGTATTTCAGCTAAGACGTATTTATGACCAATATGATTGCCGACGAAGCCGTGGCGAAGTCCAGCGTGCTCTCTGTCTTTGACTTTGATGGTACGTTGACGCACCACGACAGTTTTATCCCGTTCCTGCGCTTTGCCTTTGGCAAGCGCTACTTTGCTGGCCGACTGGTGCGCATGGCCCTGCCTACGCTGCACTGTGTGCGCCGCAAGCTGACGCGAGATGAGCTGAAAGAGGTGTTGATCAAAACCTTCCTGACGGGGGTGGATGAGCACTGGTTACGTCAGCAGGCGGAAGCCTTCTGTGAAAAATACTGGAACAAGCTGATGCGCCCGGAAGGTGTGCTGGCCGTCGCCAACGAGGTCAATTCCGGTGCGGAAGTGACGATTTGCTCTGCTTCCCCGGCGCTGGTATTGCAGCCGTGGGCCGATAAGCTCGGCATTAAGCTGATTGGCACGCAGCTGGAAGTGAAAGACGGCAAGCTGACCGGGCGGATCACCGGCCACAACTGCCGTTGTGCCCAGAAGGTGGCGAGGCTGGAGAAGGTGTATGGGGATTTGAACGCGTATCACCTGCGCGCCTGGGGCGACACGCGTGGCGACCACGAGTTGCTGGCGGCGGCGCAGGATCCGCACTGGCGGCATTTTCATCATCCGAGCAAGCGCCGAAATTCACCAATTAAGGGTTAGGTGCGGCCCGGTGCCCTCACCCCGGCCCTCTCCCACAGGGAGAGGGAGAAAAGCGGTACATCAGGCCTCACGTTTTCCCGGGAACATCACGCTCGCAATAATCCCCAGCGCCAGTACCCCCAGCACCACAAACAGGCTTGCCGTGGCGCCGATGTTATAACCGTGATGCCAGAAGTGGTCGGTCGCATTCAGCCCCAGCTTGAACGCCACGAAGAACAGCAGTAACACCACCGCTTTCTCCAGATGCACCAGATACTGCTTCAGCGCTTCCAGCACGAAGTAGAGGGTACGCAGGCCGAGGATCGCGAACATCATTGCGCTGTAGATGATCAGCGGCTCACGGCTGACGGCGATGATTGCGGGTACGGAATCGAAGGCGAACATCACGTCGGACAGCTCCACCACCGCGACGCAGAGCAGCAGCGGCGTCGCGTAGCGCTTCGCCTTCTTCACGCGGCCTACCATCACATCCTTGTTTTCAGGTTTCTCCAGTTCGGCATCCACCTCTTTCTGGGTCAGGATAAACGCATGGCTGCTGATTTTTGGCCACACCGGGTAGAAGCGTTTCACCAGGCGGTACGCCAGATGGTTGGAGTAATCTTCTACTTCATCGCTCTCTTCATTGCGTTTCAGCATCATCACCGCCGTCCAGCCGACGACCAGCGCAAAAATGACCTCAACATACGGTCCCAGGCTCAGCAGGCTGGTGCCAATGGCAACAAAAATACCGCGGAACACAATCGCCCCGAGTACGCCCCAGTAGAGCACGCGGTGACGATATCTATCCGGCACGCCAAACCAGGCGAAGATCGCCATCATCACAAACAGGTTGTCGACGGAGAGCACCTCTTCCAGCGCATAGCCGGTCAGGAACAGACTGGCCATCTCCGCGCCGTGGTGCACGTATAAGAATCCGGCGAAGGCCATCGCCATCATGACCCAGAAGATGGACCACATGACCGCGCTTTTCAGCGAGATCGGTTTATCGTGACGGTGCATGAAGAGGTCGATAAACATCGCCCCAACGGCCATCACCACGAAGACAACAACGGTTTCCGTCGGGAAACCGAGATGAGCAGCAGACATAGACAACCCTTTTAAGAAAACAAACCACAACACCATGCAGGCTGGCGTAAACCAGAAGTGAGAATGGGGGGACGTGTTATTCGCCTATACCCCACAAAACCGCAGCTCTGTGGCTGCGCAAGGTGTGTACTTTACCTCACAACGGGGGGTGGCGCATCTGTCGTTTCGGCTCATGACGTAAAGCCCGTTAACTGTGAGTCACGTCTTATTTACATCATTTAAACCTTCCATTAACTGGATAAAAAGAAGGCGCCGACGCTATAGTGGTTTTGTTTAATAAAACCGAGTTGTACCTGATAAAACAAAGAACAGACCCTGCGAGGAAAACATGACAGAACATATTCGTAATGGCGCTGCCGCCACTGAGGACATAGAAAGAGAGACTATGCGCAAGGTGATCTGGCGTATCCTCCCGTTTCTGATAGTCAGTTATCTGGTCTCTATTATCGATCGCGGCAATATCGGCATGGCTTCGCTACAGATGAATGAGGATCTCGGTCTCAGCAAAGCGGCGTTTGGCTTCGCCAGTAGCCTCTATTTCGTGGCGTATTTTCTGTTTGAAGTTCCAAGCAATCTGGCAATGCAGAAAGTTGGCGCACGTCTGTGGATCCCCCGCATTATGATCAGCTGGGGGGTGGTGTCCATGTGTATGGCACTGGTACAAAACACGACGTCGCTTTATATCGTGCGTTTTCTGCTGGGTGCTGCTGAGGCGGGCTTCTTCCCCGGCGTCGTACTCTTTCTGACCTGGTGGATCCCTTCCCGCTACCGTGCGCGAATTATCGCGTCCTTTATGGTCGCGATCCCGCTGGCCAATTTTATCGGCTCGCCGCTGTCCGGATTGATTCTGTCGCTGGATGGATGGCTGGGTCTGCGCGGCTGGCATCTGCTGTTTATCATTGAAGGTTTACCCGCCGTCCTGCTGGGTATTGCCGCCTGGTTTGTTCTTCGCGATCGTCCGCACCAGGCTAACTGGCTTAACGCGGAACAGAAAAAGTGGCTGGAAACGACGCTTGAAACCGAGCGTCAACAGCAAAAAAATATCGGACACCAGACGACATGGCAGCTGCTCAGGCATCGTCAAATCTGGCTGCTGGCGCTGATTTACGCAGGCGCGTCATCAGCGGGCACCACCATCAGCGTCTGGTCACCGCAGCTGCTGAAATCGTTCCACCTTGATAATCTGGAGACGGGTCTGTTCAATGCCATTCCTTACGGTCTGGCATCCGTACTGATGATTGTGTGGGGACGCAGTTCTGACCGAACCAATGAACGCCGCTGGCATACCGCTCTGACCCTTTTCATGATTGCCGCAGGTGTATTTGCCGCCTTTGTCAGCGTCTCTCTTTCCGCCACCATTGTTATCCTGAGCATCATGCTGATAGGGGCGTATTCAATGAAGGGGCCTTTCTGGGCGCTGGCGTCAGGCTGGATGAGCAGCACGTCGGCGGCTGCGGGGCTGGCTGCAATTGGCGCCATCGCTAACCTTATCGGCGGCGCGGTGATGGTCAACGCTTACGGTGTTATCAACGAACGGACGGGTAGCCACACGCTGGCCATGCTTCCTCTGGCGGCGTTATGCGTCGCGGGGGGTATCGCGGTGTTGGTGATGGGACGCCAGGCCCGCAGTGCTCCGTTGCATGAAAAGCAGATCACCCATTAGACACAACTAAAGCGGGACGCACGTCCCGCTTTATACTTAGAGACTCTCTTCCGCAGTATCCTGCGTTTCCCCATAAAACTGCTGGCAGAAAGGCTTACTGGCCCCCATTTTCTGCGACAGGCGGCTGGCGGTGGCATGCATTAGCTGGCTGATCCCCTGTTCACGGCGATCTTCAGTCAGTCTGGAGATGGGCCCGGTCAACGCCAGCGCCGCAATCAGCTTGTCATTGACGCCGAAGACGGGCATCGCGAACGCCGCGGTATGCGGGTCACGGGCGCCTGCGGTATAAAGTGGAACAGCGGGCTCCCCCTCTGGCAGCGCGTCATTAAGGCCCCAGTGGCGAAGCACTTTACTGATGGCAGAATCGTCCAGCGGAAACTGAGTACCCGGCAGATTGCTGTGACGCAACCCGTGCGATGCTTCTGCCCGGAACAGGCACAGACGTTGCCCGCCTTCTAACACATACCAGCTGGCGCTCTCCTGAGAGGCCTGTGATAACGCCTGAAGCTCAGGCTGCACCACCCGGGAAAGATGGAAAGATTGTTCGTAAAGTTTGCCAAGGTAAAGCAGACGTGGGCCAAGCGCATAATTGCCGTCATCATGCCTGACGACATAGTTCATTCGCTCAAGCGAATTCATTAACCGGTAAACCGTGGTTTTGTGATAACCCGATAGCTGCGCCAGCGCGGTCAGCGTCAGGCTCTCATCGCCGGGACGGAAGCAATCCAGTAAAGCCAGCGCCTTTTCGACCGCTACAACGCCTTCGTTACCCATCATCATCTCCTTTTCTGCTCGGCAGTGAGTGTACCTCAATTTTTGTGAGTCACTTCGTGTTTACATCACAAACGCCATCGCAGATCTGGCTAAAGGGAAAGCAACACCGCTATAGTTGTTTTGTATTGTACACCTGCATTGTACACAGTAAAACAATATGGAGGCATATATGTCCGTTTCTGAAAAATCATTGATTAATCGTCAGGTCGAACGCGTATCGGCTGAACAGGTTCACCAGGCTGCCGAATATCAGGCCGCCATTCTGGCGGATGTTGCCGGTCGCCGCGGTACATTGCATGGTCGTATCAAACCGCTCGCGCCTCACATGGCCGTTGCGGGCCCGGCAGTCACCGTGGAGGTGCGCCCGGGAGATAATCTGGCCATCCATGCCGCAATGGCCGTAGCACAGCCTGGCGATGTGTTGGTTGTTGACGGGAAAGGCGACCTGACCTGTGCGCTGCTCGGTGAGATTATGGCGACGCAGGCCCAGGCAAGCGGTATTGCGGGCATCATCATTGACGGGGCGGTACGTGATGCCGATACCCTGAGTAAAGGGCACTACCCCGTCTTCGCCGCCGGTCTTAACCCCTGTGGCCCGACAAAATCAATTCCTGGCCGGGTTAATCACCCCATCTCAATCGCTGGCGCAACGGTACGAGCCGGGGATCTGGTGGTCGCGGATATCGACGGCGTGGTGGTGATCCCGCGTGATGAAGTACAGGCCGTTATCGCCATGGCCAAAGGGAAACTCGAAACAGAGACCCGTCGTCTTGCTGCTATTCGTGAGGGTGATTTACGTCCACACTGGCTTAACGACGCGCTGCGTAAGGCGGGCATGTTATCTGACGGGGAGACATTGTAATGGAAGGCAAACGCGTTGTACTGGTCACGGGATGCGACCTGGCGGACCAGGCTGTCAACATGCTGCGAGACTTTGACGTGGTGTATGCCGGTCATCAGCCCACTGAAGATCAGCTGGTTACGCTGTGCGAACGGCACAATCCTGTGGCCATCCTGGTGCGTTACGGCAAAATAACCGCAAGGATCATGGATGCAGCCCCTGCATTACAGGTTATATCGAAACACGGAAGCGGCATTGACGTGATAGACCAGCCAGCGGCAGCGGCGCGTAATATCGCCGTTCGTTCTGCCCCTGGCGCCAATGCGGCAGCGGTTGCAGAACATACCTGGGCATTGATTCTTGCCTGTGCCAAATCCGTGGTCACCCTTGATAAACGCCTGCGTGACGGGCACTGGGATAAAGCCACGCACAAATCGATCGAGCTGGAAGGCAGGACGCTGGGGCTTATCGGTCTGGGGGCGATTGGCTCGCGGGTTGCGCTGGTGGGGCAGGCATTCGGCATGCAGGTTGTGGCGTATGATCCTTACGCTAAAACGATGCCTTCTGGTTGTGAACGGGCAAACACCTTACCCGACCTTTTATCCCGTGCCGATGTTATCTCCCTGCATTGCCCGCTCACTGACGACAACAGAGGAATGATCAACGCAGACACGCTCGCGCACTGTAAACGTAACGCGATTCTGGTGAACACGGCGCGCGGCGGGTTAATTAACGATGAAGCCCTGTTACACGCGCTAAAGGATGGTACCTTGCACAGCGCGGCACTCGACAGCTTTACCAGCGAGCCGCTGACCGCCCCGAACCTGTGGCAGACCGTCGATAACGTCATCATTTCGCCGCATATTGGCGGCGTCAGCGCAGCGTCATACATCAAGATGGGAACCGTGGCCGCCAGCAATATTCTGGAGGTTGTACGCCTGACTGACGACGCCGTCAGCCCCTAAAATGCAATGATGAATGACCGCGCCCGCTTGTCATTTACCCTCAGCGAGTGCCTGCGCGCATGCCCAGGCACTGGCCCACGCCCACTGGAAGTTATACCCGCCGAGCCAGCCGGTCACGTCCATCACTTCACCAATGAAATAAAGACCCGGCACGTTGCGGGCTTCCATCGTGCGGGATGAGAGTTCGTTTGTATCCACGCCGCCCAGCGTCACTTCCGCCGTGCGGTAGCCTTCGGTGCCGTTTGGCTGTACGCGCCAGTTCGTCAGCGTCTCCACCAGCGCTTCCTGCTCGCGGCTGTTGAGCTGCTTGAGCGCGACATCCGGAATTTGCCCTAACACCTGCAAGCACTCCACGAGACGCTTCGGCAGCTGCATCGCCAGGGTATTTTTCAGGCTTTGATTCGGGTGCGCAGCGCGTTGCTCGTTAAGGAAGGCGTCCAGATCGCAGTCCGGCACCAGATTTACGGAGACAAACTCCCCCGGCTGCCAGTAGCTGGAGATCTGCAATACCGCCGGTCCCGAGAGTCCGCGATGGGTAAAGAGCAGATTTTCGCGGAACACCGTGCCGTCTTCGGCCGTAATGACCGACGGCACAGACACGCCGGAGAGCGTCTGAAGCTGTTCCAGCAGGGGCTTATGCAGCGTGAACGGTACCAGCCCGGCGCGGGTGGGCAGTACCTTCAGGCCAAACTGCTCGGCAATTTTATAGCCGAACGGTGAAGCGCCCAGCCCCGGCATCGAGAGGCCCCCGCTGGCGATCACCAGGTTATCGGCGCTGACGGTTTCACCGTTGAGTTGCAGCGTGTAGCCCTCCTCGTCACGGGCGACGTCCAGCACTTCGGTGCGCAGGCGCATAACTACGCCGCCATTCTCGCACTCGGCCACCAGCATATCGACAATTTGCTGCGCGGAGTCGTCGCAGAACAGCTGCCCCAGCGTCTTCTCATGCCACGCGATACCGTGTTTACCCACCAGCTCGATAAAATCCCACTGGGTGTAGCGCGCCAGCGCAGATTTGCAAAAATGACGGTTTTGGCTCAAATAGGCCGCAGGCTCGACATAAAGATTAGTAAAGTTGCATCGCCCGCCGCCAGACATCAGGATCTTGCGGCCAGGCTTTTTTCCGTTATCCAGCAGCAGCACGCGACGACCCGCTTGTCCGGCCATCGCCGCACAAAACATACCCGCCGCACCGGCGCCAATTACTACGGCATCAAACCTTTCCACGTCAAAATCCTCTTCGTTAACTGCCGCGGATTGTAAAGTTTCCTCAGTGGTCGCACCAGCGTAAAAAGATATTACAAAGCCATTTCATTGATATTTAAAGATTATCCTTTCAGGCACATTTCTCAAATCAGGTGGTATGTCAAAAAAAGTCTATATTTCACTTTGCCCGTTGCGCATTTGTCCTGGATAATGCGCCGCGTTCATGTCCTCAAAATGGCGTAACGTCCTATGCTACATTTGTTTGCCGGCCTGGATTTACATACCGGGCTTTTATTATTGCTTGCTCTGGTTTTTGTGCTGTTTTACGAAGCGATCAACGGCTTCCACGACACTGCAAACGCAGTAGCAACGGTTATCTACACTCGCGCAATGCGATCGCAGCTTGCGGTCGTGATGGCGGCGGTATTTAACTTTTTTGGTGTCCTCCTGGGCGGACTGAGCGTTGCGTATGCCATTGTGCATATGCTGCCAACGGATCTGCTGCTTAACGTGAGTTCCGGTCATGGCCTGGCCATGGTGTTCTCAATGCTGCTTGCTGCGATTATCTGGAACCTCGGTACCTGGTATTTCGGCCTGCCGGCATCCAGCTCTCACACCCTCATCGGCGCGATTATCGGTATCGGGTTAACCAATGCCCTGATGACCGGGACCTCCGTCGTTGATGCGCTGAACATCCCGAAAGTTCTCGGCATTTTCGGCTCTCTGATCATCTCCCCTATCGTCGGTCTGGTGGTGGCGGGTGGCTTGATTTTCATCCTGCGTCGCTACTGGAGCAACACGAAAAAACGTGCGCGTATCCATCTGACGCCAGCAGAGCGTGAGAAGAAAGACGGCAAGAAAAAGCCGCCGTTCTGGACGCGTATCGCGCTGATCATTTCCGCTATTGGCGTCGCCTTCTCTCATGGCGCGAACGATGGTCAGAAAGGTATCGGCCTGGTGATGCTGGTTCTGATTGGCGTCGCACCGGCGGGCTTCGTGGTTAACATGAACGCCTCCGGTTACGAAATCACCCGTACCCGTGATGCGGTGAACAACGTTGAGACTTACTTCCAGCAGCATCCTGATTTGCTGAAGAAAGCGACCGGCGTGGACCAGCTGATTCCTTCTCCGGAGTCAGGCGCAACGACGGCACCGGGCGAGTTCCATTGCCATCCGGCAAACGCGATTAACGCGCTGGAACGTGCGAAAGGCATGCTGGCCGATATCGAAAGTTATGACAAACTGGCTGTTGAACAGCGTGGTCAACTGCGTCGCATCATGCTCTGTATCTCCGACGTGACCGATAAAGTCGCGAAGCTGCCAGAGGTTAATGCTGACGACCAACGTCTGCTGAAGAAACTGAAAGGCGATATGCTCAACACCATTGAGTACGCGCCAATCTGGATCATCATGGCGGTCGCGCTGGCGCTGGGTATCGGTACGATGATTGGCTGGCGTCGTGTGGCGACCACCATCGGTGAAAAGATCGGTAAGAAAGGCATGACCTATGCGCAGGGTATGTCCGCGCAGATGACGGCAGCGGTATCTATCGGTCTGGCGAGCTACACCGGTATGCCAGTCTCCACCACCCACGTACTCTCTTCGTCCGTGGCAGGTACCATGATTGTTGACGGCGGCGGTTTGCAGCGTAAAACCGTGACCAACATTCTGATGGCCTGGGTGTTCACCCTCCCGGCGTCCATCCTGCTGTCTGGCGGTCTGTACTGGATTTCGCTGAAGCTGATTTAATCGGCTGAAGGCGACAAAAAAGCGGGTCAGGAAACTGGCCCGCTTTTTTTATGGCTGCTATTTGCCATGAAGTATTTGATAACATGAGGATTTCCTGAACATTTTTTGTTCAATTTTAACACACAGAAAAAACTATCATGGCGGCCAGAAGAAAAATCCAGACAAAGGAGAATGTATGGCTTCTGTCCCTCTCTCAGGACCGGGTTCAATCGTTATAGCGAACAATATGCGCGAGGCTCGCCTTAACGGAATGTCACGCAATATGGCCACGCCCTCAACGTATTATTGGTTCTACCAAAAAGTCCGAAATGGCGGTCCCTGGGATTATAAAAAATTCGACCCTTATTTTGCTGCATTTGGTAACTTCAACTTCGGAGCCGCAGGTACTGCGGCAGGTATCCCTGCAAACATCCTTCTTATGGGCGCAGGCTGGGCTCAAGGCCGGGCAGGTACCTCAAAACCGGAATGGGGAAAATGGTACGAAAAGCCTCCTTACGGAGACGACCCAACGGACCAACGCAACATCAGAGAAGGAATAGAATATGCCATTCAAAACGGCTATTAAATGGATTCATCGCCTTGTTACCGTTTCGCTTCTGGTTCTGGTCATTGGATTTCTCTGGTTAAACCATCAACCCAATCAGCGCAATAGCGATGAGCTACAGCGCGTTTATCAATTATCCGATAGCGTCTGGCTCTATATGACCGTGAACAATCAGGGTGGCACAACCGTACCACCAATTTACCGATACTATCTCTCTGGAGCGCTCGCAGGGAAAGACACTGACATTATCCATCAGCTGGCTATGAAGTATCCGGTCATCGAAGGTACAGGCACGATAACCTCAGCCAGTATTGATACAAGCGGGGAAGTGAAAATTGCCTATAGCGGAAAGGTTATTTCGATTGAGAACAATGTCTCCAGTCTCCGGTTCTCAGTTAAGCCCTGAGCCAGAGGAAAGAAGGCGGGGCTTTCCCCGCCTGCTGTGGTACTCAGTGCCAAATCATCAATGCAATCATACTCACCACAACCAGACCACACAGGGCGCTGGTCAAAATGAACTGACGACGCAGGCGCTCGCAGCGACGGATAAACTCTTCATCGTGGTGATCGCGGTAGCGTTGGTAGTAGATATACCCCACCAGACGCATCTGCTTGCTGGGCTGTCCGTGCGAGGTGAAGAACCCTCCACCGTCCACATACTGATAAAGCAACGGATCGCAACCACGAAGTACCACTAACAGCGCACGTAACGATGAGAAGTAGCGCGCCATATTCACTATGCAAACCACGCATAACGCCCAAAACAATGCGACGGTGCTAATCATACATCCTCCCCGGCGTCCGCCCACGAAGCAAGGCTCCTGAGCTACCGCACCCCAATGCCCTGACAGACAGTTCAGTGAAAGAATGACCAAAAGTCGATCCGGTTCGCGTTTTAATATCCGAACGGCTCATTAAATAGTGTAGGAGATCCGTTAATTTTTTTGCCACAAGGTTAATCGTTATCAACACCAAAGCTTGAAAAATATGTTTAACTGGGCCGTAATGAAAGCATCAGACGACGGCTTTCCCATTTAGTCATCGATAACTTAAGGAAGGAGTAACACTATGGCTTACAAACACATTCTCATCGCGGTAGACCTCTCCCCGGAGAGTAAAGTGCTGGTTGATAAAGCAGTATCCATGGCACGTCCCTACAACGCGAAAGTTTCGCTGATTCACGTTGATGTGAATTACTCCGACCTCTACACCGGTCTGATCGACGTGAATCTCGGCGATATGCAGAAACGCATCTCCGAAGAGACTCACCACGCGCTGAGCGAGCTTTCTACCAACGCGGGCTATCCAATCACTGAAACCTTAAGCGGTAGCGGCGATCTGGGCCAGGTGCTGGTTGATGCGATTAAGAAATACGATATGGACCTGGTGGTATGCGGTCATCACCAGGACTTCTGGAGCAAGCTGATGTCTTCCGCGCGCCAGCTGATTAACACCGTACACGTGGATATGCTGATTGTTCCACTGCGTGACGAAGAAGACGAGTAAGTGCAAAAAAGCCCGGTGGCGCTAACGCTTACCGGGCCTACAAGCGGCACTGAATGTAGGCCGGGTAAGGCGAAGCCGCCACCCGGCTTTTTTATTCTGGCGTTCCCGAATAAATATCAAATCGGTGTCCTTTGGTGGTCACCGCGTTAGTGGTCGCAACGTCCGCCAGCGGCGGCGCATAGTCCGGCCGCTTCACCACCACCCGCTTCGTCGCCAGCTGACGAGCCGGCTCCAGCAGGCCATCGGCATCTAAATCTGGCCCCACCAGAGACTGAAACACCCGCATCTCTTTCTTCACCAGCGCGCTTTTCTGCTTATGCGGGAACATGGGGTCGAGATAGACCACCTGCGGGCGCGGGGTGATATCGGTCAGCGCCGTCAGGCTGGAGGCATGAATAAGTTGCAAACGTTCCTGTAACCACGGGCCGATTTCCGGGTCCGCGTAGCCCCGCGTCAGCCCGTCGTCGAGCAGCGCGGCGACAACCGGATTACGCTCCAGCATCCGCACCCGACAGCCGACAGACGCCAGCACAAAGGCATCGCGCCCCAGCCCCGCCGTGGCATCCACCACGTCCGGCAGATAGCTGCCTTTAATGCCGACCGCTTTGGCCACCGCTTCACCGCGACCGCCGCCAAACTTACGCCGGTGCGCCATCGCGCCGCCGACAAAATCGACAAAAATCCCGCCAAGCTTTGGCTCATCGAGCTTGCGCAGCTCCAGATGTTCCGGCGTCATCACCAGCGCCATCAGGTTGTCTTCATCATGTTCCAGCCCCCAGCGGGCCGCCAGAACAGATAAGGCGCCGTCCCCGGCGCCTGTTTCATCTACTAAGCAGATCTTCACGTAGCAATCAGCCTTTGATTCCGTAATGCTCCAGCATCGCATCCAGCTGCGGCTCGCGGCCACGGAAGCGTTTGAACAGCTCCATAGGCTCTTCTGAACCGCCGCGCGTCAGGATGTTATCAAGGAACGACTGACCGGTTTCGCGGTTGAAAATCCCCTCTTCTTCGAAGCGCGAGAAGGCATCTGCCGCCAGCACGTCGGCCCACAGGTAGCTGTAGTAGCCTGCGGCGTACCCGCCTGCGAAGATATGGCTGAACGCGTGCGGGAAGCGTCCCCAGGTCGGGCCTGGAATAACCGCGACCTGCTTTTTAATCTCAGCCAGGGTTTCGAGGATTTTCGCCCCCTGCTCCGGGCTGAACTCGGCGTGCAGGCGGAAGTCGAACAGGCCGAACTCCAGCTGACGCAGGATGAACATCGCCGCCTGGTAGTTTTTCGCCGCCAGCATTTTATCCAGCAGTTCTTTCGGCAGCGGTTCGCCCGTTTCGTAATGGCCGGAGATAAATGCCAGCGCGTCCGGCTCCCAGCACCAGTTTTCCATAAACTGGCTTGGCAGCTCGACCGCATCCCATGGCACACCGCTGATACCGGCGACGCCAGCGGTTTCGATGCGGGTCAGCATGTGGTGCAGGCCGTGACCGAACTCGTGGAACAGGGTGATCACTTCATCGTGGGTAAACAGCGCAGGTTTGCCGCTCACCGGGCGGTTGAAGTTACAGGTCAGGTAGGCGACCGGTTTTTGCAGGGAACCATCCGCTTTACGCATCTGGCCCACGCAGTCGTCCATCCACGCCCCGCCACGTTTGTTTTCTCGCGCGTAAAGATCCAGATAGAAGCTGCCGCGCAGCTCGTTTTTCTCGTCATACAGCTCGAAGAAGCGCACGTCCGGATGCCAGACGTCGATGTCGGTACGCTCTTTCGCGGTAATGCCGTAGATGCGTTTCACCACCTCGAACAGGCCGTTAACGGCTTTGTTTTCCGGGAAGTACGGACGCAGCTGTTCGTCGCTGATGCTGTAGAGATGCTGTTTCTGTTTTTCGCTGTAGTACGCGATATCCCACGGCTGAAGCTCGTCCACGCCGAACTCCGCTTTCGCAAAGGCGCGCAGCTGAGCCAGTTCTTTTTCACCCTGAGGACGGGCGCGTTTCGCCAGATCGGTCAGGAAGTCGAGCACCTGCTGTGGGTTCTCAGCCATTTTGGTGGCGAGGGATTTATCCGCGTAGCTGCCGAAGCCCAGCAGCTGTGCCAGCTCGTGGCGCAGAGCGAGGATCTCCGCCATCACCGGGCTGTTGTCCCACTTACCGGCATTCGGCCCCTGATCGGAGGCGCGGGTGCTGTAGGCGCGGTACATCTCTTCGCGCAGGGCCTGGTTGTCGCAGTAGGTCATCACCGGCAGATAGCTTGGGATATCCAGCGTTAACAGGAAGCCTTCCTGCTCTTTCGCTTCGGCCTGGGCTTTTGCCGCCGCCAGCGCGCTTTCCGGCATACCCGCCAGTTCAGATTCATCGGTAATCAGCTTCGTCCAGCCCATGGTGGCGTCGAGGACGTTGTTGCTGTACTGGTTGCCCAGCTCGGACAGGCGCGCGGCGATTTCGCCGTAGCGAACCTGTTTTTCTTTTGGCAGGCCAATCCCGGACAGTTCGAAATCACGCAGGGCGTTATCGACCGATTTTTTCTGCGCCGTGTTCAGTTCGGCATAGTGGTCGCCGTCGCGCAGGTCGCGGTAGGCTTTGTAGAGCCCCTCATGCTGACCGACCCAGGTGCTGTACTCAGAGAGCAGCGGCAGGGTCTGTTCGTAGGCTTCACGCAGCTCCGGGCTGTTTTTCACCGAGTTCAGGTGACTCACCGGGGAGAAAATACGCCCCAGCACGTCGTCCACTTCGGCCAGCGGCTGACACAGATTTTCCCAGGTGTACGGCGCGCCCTGCGCGACCACGCTTTCTACCGCCGCACGGCAGTTGTTCAGCGACTGGGTAACGGCCGGAACCACATGCTCAGGGAGGATTTTAGAAAACGGTGGCAACGAAAAAGGCGTCAGTAATGGATTGGTCATAAACGCTGTCCTGTTGAAATAGATGAATGAAGCGCGCATCCGGCGCTGTGCATATTGTTTTCAGTAATGGGGTTAAGTGTAGAGGATTTCAATGCCGAAGGTTGTCGAAAAACGCCCGGTGGCGCTGCGCTTACCGGGCCTGCGGGTAATCTGTGCCGTTCTGCTGTAAACTGTGGCAAATCGTCAATTCAGCGGAATATCATTACCCATGCTCAGTTATCGCCACAGCTTCCACGCAGGCAACCACGCCGACGTCCTCAAACATACCGTTCAGAGCCTGATCATCGAATCGCTTAAAGAAAAGGATAAACCGTTCCTTTATCTGGACACCCACGCGGGCGCGGGCCGTTATCAGCTGAGCGGCGAGCATGCAGAGCGTACCGGTGAATATCTGGAAGGGATTGCGCGTATCTGGCAGCAGGACGATCTGCCTGCCGAGCTGGAGCCGTACATTGGCGTGGTGAATCACTTCAACCGCAACGGCCAGCTGCGTTACTACCCGGGTTCACCACTGATTGCCCGCCAGCTGCTGCGTGAGCAGGACAGCCTTCAGCTGACAGAGCTGCACCCGAGCGACTTCCCGCTGCTGCGTTCTGAGTTTCAGAAAGATAACCGCGCCCGCGTGGACAAAGCCGATGGCTACCAGCAGCTGAAAGCCAAACTGCCGCCGGTTTCCCGTCGCGGCCTGGTGCTGATCGACCCACCGTACGAAATCAAAACCGACTATCAGGCGGTGGTGACCGGCATTAACGAAGGTTACAAACGCTTTGCGACCGGCACCTATGCCCTGTGGTATCCGGTAGTGCTGCGCGCGCAAATTAAACGCATGATCAAAGACCTCGAAGCGACCGACATTCGTAAAATCCTGCAAATTGAGCTGGCGGTGCGCCCTGACAGCGACCAGCGCGGCATGACCGCGTCCGGCATGATCGTCATTAACCCGCCGTGGAAGCTCGAAGCACAGATGAACAACGTGCTGCCGTGGCTGCACAAAACGCTGGTGCCAGCCGGTACGGGTCACGCCACCGTGAGCTGGATCGTGCCGGAGTAATCGCAGCCATCGGTGGAAACTATTGATTTCAGGTATACAATCGCGGCAATTCACGATTAAGGACAACGCTATGACTAAGCATTATGACTACATCGCAATCGGCGGCGGCAGCGGCGGCATCGCCTCCATCAACCGTGCGGCCATGTACGGCCAAAAGTGTGCGCTGATTGAAGCCAAAGAACTCGGCGGCACCTGCGTGAACGTGGGTTGTGTACCGAAGAAAGTGATGTGGCATGCCGCGCAAATCCGTGAAGCTATCCATATGTATGGTCCGGACTACGGCTTTGATACCACCATCAACCACTTCGACTGGGATAAACTGATCGCCAGCCGTACCGCCTACATCGACCGTATTCACACCTCGTACGATAACGTGCTGGGCAAGAATAACGTCGACGTGATCCGCGGCTTCGCCCGTTTCGTGGATGCGAAGACGATCGAAGTGAACGGCGAGACGATCACCGCCGATCACATCCTGATCGCCACCGGCGGCCGTCCGAGCCACCCGAACATTCCGGGCGCGGAATACGGTATCGACTCCGACGGTTTCTTCGAGCTGCCTGCTCTGCCAGAACGCGTTGCCATTGTGGGCGCAGGTTACATCGCGGTTGAGCTGGCCGGCGTGATTAACGGCCTGGGAGCGGAAGCGCACCTGTTCGTGCGTAAACACGCGCCGCTACGCAGCTTTGACCCGCTGATCGTCGACACGCTGGTCGAGGTGATGAACGCCGAAGGCCCAACCCTGCACACCAACGCCGTGCCAAAAGCGGTGGTGAAAAATGCGGACGGTAGCCTGACTCTGGAGCTGGAAGATGGCCGCAGCCAGACCGTTGATTGCCTGATCTGGGCGATTGGTCGTGAACCGGCCACCGACAACTTCAACCTGGCCGCAACCGGGGTGAAAACCAATGAAAAAGGCTACATTGTCGTTGATAAATTCCAGAACACCAGCGTACCGGGCATTTATGCCGTCGGTGATAACACCGGCGCCGTAGAGCTGACGCCGGTTGCCGTGGCGGCGGGGCGTCGTCTTTCCGAGCGTCTGTTTAATAACAAGCCGGACGAACATCTGGACTACAGCAACATCCCGACCGTGGTCTTCAGCCACCCGCCAATCGGTACCGTCGGCTTAACCGAGCCGCAGGCGCGTGAGCAGTACGGCGATGACCAGGTGAAAGTGTATAAATCGGCGTTTACCGCGATGTATACCGCGGTCACCTCGCACCGTCAGCCATGCCGCATGAAGCTGGTGTGCGTGGGCCCGGAGGAGAAGATCGTCGGCATCCACGGCATTGGTTTCGGCATGGACGAGATCCTGCAAGGCTTCGCGGTGGCGCTGAAGATGGGCGCAACGAAGAAAGACTTCGATAACACCGTGGCGATCCACCCGACTGCGGCGGAAGAGTTTGTGACTATGCGCTGATCCGTCTGATCCGCAACAAAACCGGCCAGCTGGCCGGTTTTTTTATGCCCTGGGCAGGTAAACCCAACGGGTGTACAAACGGTAACAAAATAACCCGGTACCCGCGGTGGAATTAACTAATCTTAGAAAGCGCTACGCGTTCGCCTGTTACTACGGAAAAAGATTAGAGATATGAAAATGCACGTAAAGATCACCGCAAAACTGATGGCCAAAATGCACCTTGTTCTCGCGCTGGTTTGGGCGATACTGACTATTCCTACCCTGCTGTGGTGGAAAAACAGCATTCTGTGGGTGTCGTTAATGAGCATTTACGCCATCGTGATTTCCCATCTGGCTGCGTACAGCGCCGCCCATGCGGAAAAAGCGGCCAGCAAAGCGATGGATAAAAGCGAAGGCGCCAGCCAGAAAGCCAATCAAACCGCCAACAGCCTTCAGGGCAATGCGCGTCAGGCGCATTAATCCCTGCGTATATGCAGAATACCGAATGCTCTGAATTTTATTCCTGCTCTGTTTCCAAAGATTCTGATTTAATAATTTCATAATCAAAGGGATATCTGATTTTCAGCGTGTTTAAATCCATTTTGAAAGCGTGATCTACCGCACACTTCGCACCGCATTAACCGAAGCGAATGTCTACGCTTTAAAGATAGCCGGGAAAAACCCGTATTGGTTACGACAAAAACCGGAGGTCCTGAACACCATGTTCAACCAGAAACTACAGACTGCCGAGGATATCGAGTTCGAGATTGCAGAAGAGCTGCGCTACGAAACCGATCCCTGTGAGTTAAAACTGGATGAGATGATCGAGGCAGAGCCGGAACCGGAAATGATTGAAGGACTGCCGGCGTCCGATGCCCTTACGCCCGCAGACCGCTACCTTGAACTGTTTGAACACGTCCAGTCGTCGCGGCTGTTTGCGGACAGCAAAACCTTTCCCGACTGCGCGCCGAAGATGGATCCGCTGGATATTTTGATCCGCTATCGCAAGGTGCGTCGTCACCGTGATTTTGACCTGGCGCGCTTTGTGGAGAATCACTTCTGGCTGCCGGAGGACTACAGCAAAGAGTACGTCTCTGACCCCGGCCTGTCCCTGAAAGAACATATTGATAATCTGTGGCCGGTGCTGACGCGCGAACCGCAGGATCACATCCCGTGGTCGTCGCTGCTGGCGCTGCCGCAGGCCTATATTGTGCCCGGCGGGCGATTCAGTGAGACCTACTACTGGGACTCTTACTTCTCCATGTTGGGGCTTGCTGAAAGCGGTCGTAACGATCTGCTGAAATGTATGGCCGATAACTTCGCCTGGCTGATAGAGCGCTACGGCCATATCCCGAACGGCAACCGTACCTACTATCTCAGCCGCTCCCAGCCGCCCGTTTTTGCCCTGATGGTGGAGCTGTTTGAAGAGGACGGCGTGCGCGGGGCGAAGCGCTATCTTGAGCATCTTAAGATGGAGTACGCCTTCTGGATGGACGGGGCGGAATCGCTGCTGCTCAATCAGGCCTATCGCAGTGCGGTTCGCATGCCGGATGGCTCATTGCTCAACCGCTACTGGGACGATCGCGACACGCCGCGAGATGAATCGTGGATTGAGGACGTGGAAACCGCCCGTCATTCCGGTCGTCCGCCGAACGAGGTGTATCGCGACCTGCGCGCCGGGGCAGCCTCAGGATGGGATTACTCATCCCGCTGGCTGCGCGATCCTGCGCGGCTGGCCAGCATCCGCACGACACAATTTATCCCCATTGATTTGAACGCATTCCTGTTCAAACTGGAGAGCGCTATCGCCAATATCTCCGCGTCGAAAGGGGATAAAGAGACGGCTGATCTGTTCCGCCAGAAAGCCAGCGACCGGCGCGCGGCGGTGAACCGCTATCTGTGGGACGAAGAGAACGGCTGTTATCGTGATTACGACTGGCGGCGTGAAGCCCTGGCGCTGTTCTCTGCGGCCAGCATTGTGCCGCTCTATGTGGGCATGGCGACGCATGAGCAGGCTGAACGGCTGTCCGATGCCGTTAAAGCCCGTCTGCTCACGCCGGGCGGTATTCTCGCCACCGAATATGAAACCGGGGAGCAGTGGGATAAGCCGAACGGCTGGGCGCCGCTCCAGTGGATGGCGATCCAGGGGTTCAAGCAGTACGGCAACGACTCGCTGGGAGATGAGATCGCCTGGAGCTGGCTGCACACGGTGAACCATTACTACAAAACCCATCATAAGCTGATTGAGAAGTACCACATCGCCAGCAGCACGCCACGCGAAGGTGGCGGGGGTGAGTATCCGTTGCAGGATGGCTTCGGCTGGACGAATGGCGTGGTGCGGCGGTTGATAGGGCTGTATGGGGAGCCCTGAGCCTCACCCCTCACCCTGCCCCTCTCCCCTGAGGGGCAGGGTGAGGGGGAAAAATAATCAGCGGATCACTTCATAAATGGCAGTCTGGATGGACTGCCATTTTTTTGTGCTGGCATCGGGCTGCGTCTTCGCGCGGCGCGTTGCCATATCGGCGTCGTGCTGCTGGCGTTTCACCACCGCGGGAACGGTACAGAATGCTTTCAGGTACTGCTTACGCATAGGCGTCAGCGATTCGCCGTTCGCCATCGCATGGCTAAGCGTATTAATAAAGCGTCGGCAGGGCTTTTGCTCTGTCATTTGCAGGCGGTAGCGCAACATTACTTCCAGTACATCGTCGTAGCCTGCCGACAACGCCTCCTCCGTCCATGACATTTTCCAGTCCATCCCGCCCTGCAAAAACAGGAGCGCCACGCGGGTGTCATTGCGATTGATGGCCGAGCGGAAATTATTCTCATCCCAGGTAACACCCATGCGGGTTAACGTCTCGCGTGAGGAAGGCGTTTCGCGCATCTCCTGCACCTGCGCGGGAGATGCCGTACTGGCCACAGCCGGCTGCGGTTTACTGCTGGTCACCAGCCAGAATCCCCCCACGACAATCGCGATAACCATCACGCCAACCGCTCCCCACAGCACGCCGGAAATCAGCTGTTCGCGCTGCTCTGGCGTACGCGCGGCGCGCTGAGTCGGTTTTTCTATACTGTCGCGCACTTCAAAAAGATCGCCGCCTGTGGTGCGGTCCATTTTTTGCGCCTTTTCCCAGAACGCGTGCAGCTCGCTTTCGTCCACCGCCATCAGCGCCGCCGGGTTAACGCGTGTCCGCCCTTCCTCAAACGCGCGCTGAACGGAGCGGGTGATCTGCGTGTAATAGCAGTCGAGCAGCTGGATTTGCGCCCCGCTTAACGGCTGCTGCACGGTGATGCTGTTGCGGATTTGTCGAATATCTTCGAGGAAGGTTTGCAGGGTTTTGCGGGGCTCTACCAGCAGCGTCAGCATGTCCGGAGCGTTAAACAGCGGCGCGTAGTAGCGGCTAAATTCTTTTTTATCCACCAGCAGCTGGGCCAGTTCGCTGAACAACATGCCGCTCAGAACATCATTAATCTCACCGTTTTTCAGCCAGCGACGCACGCGTTCAGCGTTAAACAAGGTCTTAAGATGATTATTCAGCCGCACCGGATCGGGCCACGCCTGCTGTATCAGCCCTTTAATCATCAGCTCAATGGCACGCACCTGTTTCTGCGCCTGAAGCTGGCTCTCCTTCTCTGGCACCCTCCCGGTATCGTAGGTCAGGAGGGGCTGTTGCAGACGCAGATATTCAAGGGAGGTGACGAAGCGCATCGCCGCAATCAGCTGATTTTCGCTGACATCCTGCCCGCTTTCATACTGGGGAACACGCTGCTGAAGCAAGCGTAATTGCAGCGTAAAGGCCGTCATTTCCGCATCATTCAGATTCAGCTTCCTGGCTACGGCGCCCCACCCGCCCAGCCCCAGGCGGGCACTATCCAGTTGCTCCAGAAACCAGCGTGGATCTTTTCCTTCAGAAACATGTACATTCAACAGAAGTAAAATTTCAACAGACGCCTGACGGATCGCCGCCAGACAGTGTTCAAACTGTTCGCGGGTATGATGCGATGAGCTAATCATCATTGTTTTCCTTGAGAGACAATGAGTACCGCTAAAGCGGCATTAAAAGTCGTTTTTCTTTTTATTTATATGAGGTTAAACATACCTGACTTTCTGTTGAAATAAAGTGACAACCTTATAATCATTTGCAATGCCTCCGGAGGATCGTCATGCCCGCCTTAACCACCGCGCGTCTCACCTGCTCGCCGCTGCAAGAGCAAGACTGGCCCTTTTTTCTGTCGCTACAGCAAAATCCTGAGGTGATGCGTTTTGTCGCCCCTGCGCGTAGCGAGGCGGACATTCGGGAAGCCTTTGAGTCTCGTCTGTTGCCGTGGACGCCGGGCAGCTCGCACTGGCTCTGCCTTGTGGTGCGTGAGACGGCCAGCCAGACGCCGCTGGGCGTAACCGGCTATGTGCACCGGGAAGCAGATTGTGCTGAAGTCGGTTTTCTCTTTGCGCCCTCTGCGCAGGGGAAAGGTTACGGCTTTGAATCTCTGCGGGCTGTGTGTGATTTCGCGCTGACTCAGGGTAATATCCGTCGGCTCACCGCCACCGTGACGGCGGGAAATATCGCCTCAAGGCGACTGCTGGAAAAAACAGGTTTTCAACTGGAAGGTGAGTTGCGTGAGAGTTATTTCCTTTCAGGGCAATGGCATAACGACTGGCTATTCGGTTTACTGAAAAAGGAATTCCCGTTCAGTTAAACCTGATTAACAGCCATTTGGCGGATATTTCCCCGGCGGCGTTTCCTCTATAGTCGTGCCACTAAGAGGAAACGCTTATGACGGGTTATGCAATGCAGATATCTTCTGCTGCAATCGCATTAATTAAAAAACAACAGGGTCTTTCCCTGGAGAAATACCGTGACGAAAAGGGTATATGGGTTATTGGTTATGGTCACGTGATTCGCCAGTGGGAAAAATTTAACAGTCTCATCACGCCGATTGAGGCGGAGAATTTGCTTTTTAATGATATTCAATTATGTGAGGCGCTGCTGCGGGAAATGAACAAACGCCCATTAACCCAACAGCAGCATGACGCCCTGATATTAACCCTCTTCAGTTTTGGGGAAGAGTCCCCTCTGCCTGAGAAGATCCTTCAGGCCGTCGCCCGGGTGTAGTACATCGCGGCCTGCGTCCGGTTTTTGACATCAAGACGACGGAAAAGCGTCTCAAGATGGGCTTTTACCGTTGCCGCACTGATATTGAGATTACGACCAATCTCTTTATTGGACTCTCCGGCCGCCAGTAACTTCAATACCTCACGCTGGCGCTCGCTTAACACTGCCAGTTCATCCTGAGAGGAGTGCTGCTTCAGCCACTCGCCGGGAAAACAGACCATTCCACGCGATACGGAATCCAGCACTGCGGAAAAGCGTTCGGGATTCGCATTGCGGGGAACTATCGCCACCACGTTGCGCTGAAACATTTGCTCAACCCAACGTCGCTCTTTTTTCGTTAACACCAACACCACGCGCGACGCTGGAAAACGATCCATAATCTCTTCCAGTAAAGCCACACCATTATCACGAATTAAATACCCATCTATCATGACGATAGCGGAGGGTGACGCGGATAATTGCGCCCATAATTCATCAGTCTGACGAGCCCCTGTCATCTCTATTTTCGGAATTAACTTCTGCAAACTGTACATCGCTCCATGAATAAATAATGACTGCCTGTCAAACATGATTACTCGCATCGTTTTACTCCTCTGAGAATAGCGAAGGGGGATTCTACAGAGGCATTTTTTAAGAAAAAACTCAATGAATGGAGAGGTTACAAATCACCCAGCTCTCTTTATATCTTCCAGCATTTAGACATACCTGTTTTAAGGATTTCCTTAAGAGGGTTCCCTCCCCCTTAAGACTGAACATTACAGGAACATACCGCCTGAAACTTCAATACGTTGCGCATTCATCCAGCCCAGTTTGTCACTGAGCAACGCCGCAATGGCGTCACCAATATCATCGGGCAGGCCCACGCGTCCCAGCGCTGTCTGCGAGGCCAGCAGCTGGTTAAGCTCCGCATTATCCCGCACGCGTCCGCCCCCAAAGTCGGTTTCAATCGCGCCGGGCGCGATGATATTGACGGAAATTCCGCGCGCACCAAGTTCTTTTGCCTGATAGCGGGTCAGCACTTCCATCGCCCCTTTCATTGCCGCGTAGGTGCCTGAACCGGGCTGAGTAAAACGGGCCAGTCCGCTGGAGACGTTCAGGATCCGCCCTCCGTCTTTTATGAGCGGCAGCAGCTGTTGCGTGAGGAAAAACGGCCCTTTGAAGTGAATGTTCAGCGCATCATCAAACTGCGCCTCGGTCGTCTCGGTATAGGGTGCGTATAACCCTGTACCTGCGTTGTTCACTAAATAGTCAAAGGTGTCACGTTGCCAGACGTGTTTGAGGGTATCCTTCACCTGCTGAGCAAAGCGCGAAAAGCTTACCGTATCGCCGACGTTAAGCTGCAATGCTGCCGCTTTTCCACCTGTTCCCTCGATTTCGCGCACAACTTCCTGCGCCTCCTGCTGGCTGTTGTTCCAGGTCAGGATGATCCCTGTCCCTTCCGCGGCCAGCTTCAAAACGGCATTTTTCCCCAGGCCGCGGCTACCGCCCGTCACTAAAGCAATACGTTCACTCATAATTCACCTCGTTTCGGCTGTGATGAAGATTGAGAAAGAGCTTATTAGATGGTAGAAAATCAATAAATAGTGCCGTCAGCGCTTCACTGTTTCATTCATAACAACATTGACCAACATCTATGGATAAAATACACGCAATGCAGCTTTTCCTTCGGGTCGCGGAACTGGAAAGTTTTTCCCGCGCGGCGGAGACGTTAAGCCTGCCGAAGGGGAGCGTATCGCGACAGATCCAGGCACTGGAAAACGCACTGGGCACGCAGCTGCTGCACCGCACTACCCGCCGCGTCAGCCTGACGCAGGACGGCATGGTTTATTACGAGCGCGCTAAAGATCTGCTGATGAATCTGGACGAACTGGACGGCATGTTCCTGCACGACCCTTCAACCATCAGCGGTCGGCTACGTGTGGATATGCCCGTTGCCATTGCGCGAAATGTAGTCATTCCGAAACTGCCTGCATTTTTACAACAGTTTCCCGGCATTGAGCTGGAGCTGAGTAGCAGCGATCGTCTGGTCGATGTCATCCGCGAAGGATTTGACTGTGTGGTTCGCGTGGGAAACTTAAAGGACTCCGGGCTTATCGCCCGCCCGCTTGGGAAACTCTCGGTGATTAACTGCGCCAGCCCGGATTATCTGACGCGATTCGGCTACCCTGAGACGCTGGACGATTTGGCTTCGCATGCCCTCATCCACTACTCCGCCACGCTGGGCACGCGTCCGCAGGGTTTTGAGTATTACAACGGCAGCGCGACCCAGTGGGTAAAAACGGGAGGCGTATTGACGGTTAACAGCACTGAAACCTATCAGGCCGCCTGTATCGCCGGGCTTGGCATTATTCAGGTTCCGCGCGTCGGGGTGCGTGATGCCCTGCGCACGAAAAAACTCGTTGAGATCCTGCCGCAATACCGGGCTGAACCGATGCCCGTCTCCCTCATTTATCCCCACCGCCATAACCTCTCCCGCCGGGTGCATGTGTTTATGGAGTGGCTTACCGAACTCACAAAAGGTTACGTCGACTAGTCACAAGCTATAATTCAGTAACATCCAGCTCAACGAAAAGGAAAATGCGCGTGACGCCGGAAAATAACCCGCAACGACCGACTCAACATTTAGATTATGAACCCATCAAAAAGATGGATAACGAGCCTGAAGCGCCGAAAGAGCCTGGAACGGCCAGCAAAGCGCTGGGCACCGTGACCGGCATAGCCGAAAAAATTCAGCAGATACCCGCGATTGCTCACCTGATACGCGCCGCTGAGCGCTTTAACGACCGCATGGGAAATCAGTTTGGCGCGGCGATTACCTATTTCTCGTTCCTGTCGATGATCCCCATCCTGATGGTGTCATTTGCCGCCGCCGGTTTTGTGCTGGCGTCTCACCCGACGCTGTTGCAGGACATTTTCAATAAGATTCTGACCAACGTCAGCGACCAGACGCTCGCCGCAACGCTCAAAAGCACCATCAACACCGCCGTGCAGCAGCGTACCACCGTGGGTATCGTCGGGTTGCTGATTGCGCTCTATTCCGGGGTGAACTGGATGGGCAACCTGCGTGAGGCTATTCGCGCCCAGTCGCGTGACGTCTGGGAGCGTAGACCGCAGGATCAGGAGAAGATATGGGTGAAGTATTTGCGCGACTTTATTTCTCTGATTGGGCTGCTGGTGGCGCTGGTCATTACGCTCTCCATCACCTCGGTCGCCGGTTCCGCGCAGCAGATGATTATCTCCGCGCTGTACCTGGATTACATTGAATGGCTGAAACCGGCCTGGCGCGGCATTGGGCTGGCCATTTCTATCTTTGCTAACTACCTTCTGTTCTTCTGGATCTTCTGGCGTTTGCCCCGCCATCGTCCGCGCAAGAAGGCGCTGATGCGCGGGACATTGATTGCCGCCATTGGTTTTGAGGTGATCAAGATTGTGATGACCTATACGCTGCCGTCCCTGGTGAAGTCTCCCTCCGGCGCGGCCTTTGGTTCGGTGCTGGGGCTGATGGCTTTCTTCTATTTCTTCGCTCGCCTGACGCTGTTCTGCGCCGCGTGGATCGCCACGGCAGAGTATAAAGATGACCCGCGCATGCCGGGTAAAACCCACCGCTGATATCATGTCGGGCTGATATTTCAGCCCGATTCGCCATTTCAGCATATAAATCCAGGCCGTAACTTTTATTTAACGCAAAACCAGTTTTAATGACTGATATTTAAAAAGTGTGAAGCATTTCATAGAAGTGTTTTCGCTGGTCTGAAAATTATCCGCTTTTTGTTGCTTTTATGACCGCGCCACGCCTTTGTTACAGATTGAAATGTCGCTTTTGCTATGCCTAATATGGCCCTTCGTTCGTCCAAAAATAAGAAAATATTATGCAAGCAACAGCCACCACACTTAACGAAGGGGCGGAACACGTTCCGGTCAACTCGCGCAATAAAGTCGTCGTCGCATCGCTGATTGGCACCGCCATTGAGTTCTTCGACTTTTATATTTACGCCACCGCTGCGGTCATTGTCTTTCCGCATATTTTCTTCCCTCAGGGCGACCCGACGGCAGCCACGCTACAGTCTTTAGCCACCTTTTCTATCGCCTTCGTTGCGCGTCCGATTGGTTCAGCGGTCTTTGGGCATTTTGGCGATCGCGTCGGCCGTAAAGTGACGCTGGTTGCCTCGCTGCTGACGATGGGGATCTCCACCGTCGCCATCGGCCTGCTGCCGACCTATGAAACTATCGGCATTCTGGCGCCTGTGCTGCTGGCGCTGGCGCGCTTTGGGCAGGGTCTGGGGCTGGGCGGGGAATGGGGCGGCGCGGCACTGCTGGCGACCGAGAACGCCCCGGCGCGCAAACGAGCCCTGTATGGCTCTTTCCCGCAGCTGGGCGCACCGATTGGGTTCTTCTTTGCTAACGGCACCTTCCTGCTCCTCTCCTGGCTGCTGACTGATGAACAGTTCATGAACTGGGGCTGGCGTATTCCATTCGTCTTCTCTGCCGTGCTGGTGCTGATTGGCCTGTACGTTCGCGTGTCGCTGCACGAGACGCCGGTCTTCGCTAAAGTCGCCGCGGCGAAAAAGCAGGTTAAAGTTCCGCTGGGGACGCTGCTGACCAAACACCTCCGCGTGACCGTGCTGGGCACGTTCATCATGCTGGCGACCTACACGCTGTTCTACATCATGACCGTTTACTCCATGACCTTCAGTACCGCCGCCGCGCCGGTCGGCCTGGGCCTGCCGCGTAACGAAGTGCTGTGGATGCTGATGATGGCGGTCATCGGATTTGGCGTGATGGTGCCCATCGCGGGCCTGCTGGCGGATAAATTTGGCCGTCGTTCAAGCATGATCGTCATCACCTCGCTGATTATTCTGTTCGCGCTGTTTGTCTTCCCGCCGCTGCTGGGTTCAGGTAGCCCTGCGCTGGTGATGGCGTATCTGCTGATTGGCCTGAGCCTGATGGGGCTGACTTTTGGCCCAATGGGCGCGCTGCTGCCGGAGCTGTTCCCGACTGAAGTGCGTTACACCGGCGCGTCGTTCTCCTATAACGTTTCGTCGATTCTGGGCGCCTCGGTGGCTCCGTATATCGCCACATGGCTTCAGGCGAACTATGGCCTGTTCTATGTGGGTGTCTATCTGGCGGCAATGGCAGCGCTGACGCTGATTGCGCTGCTGCTGACGCACGAGACGAAGCATCAGGCGCTGTAAGTGAATGCCGGGTGGCGGCTACGCCTTACCCGGCCTACGATTCAGCCCTCACCCACAGGGCTGAGGGCTCCCCACAAAATAATGCCTGCACAGACGGCCCCCTCTCCCTTGAGGGAGAGGGCTGGGGTGAGGGGGAACATACGGCTCAGGTGGTCATTCCGTTCACTTTATGTTCCTTGCTACCCTGTCACGACATGAGCGGTGAACGTGCCAGGGTGGCTCAGTCGCCACCACCCTGGCGACCCGGGCTTCCGGCGGAAAATCGCCGCTTCGCGGTGCCTTCGGCTTATTCCTTCCGGCTTATCGGGGACGGGCGGAGGTAACATCCCTGTAAAGTCCGCCCTCTCGGCGCATCCCTGCGCCTCGCCCCGGCCTACAGGAAACGCCTCAGCGATTTACAGCCGGACCGAGGCATCGCTGAAAGCCCTCAGTTATTCTGAGGCAACGTTATAGCTTTTGCTTTCAAATTACTGGAGCCCCCTCTCCCCACAGGGAGAGGGAGAAACGGGACTACTTCTTCATCTGCGACAAAATCGTCCGACACTGATTCGCTTCGCCTTCTGACGGCGAAATCAACGCCAGCAGCGCCGCCGCAGGGGTGACCAGCGTAGCGAGCGCGGCGGCGACCGCACCACGCGCAATCAACGGCCCGGCCTTCACGCCCGCCTGAGGATCTTTGAAGGTCCCGCGAACGTACAGCGGCGAGCGCAGGGTGATGATACGAATGCCTTTACTTTCCGGATCGATGGTTAAATCCAGCTGCTCGGACGCCATGCTGGCGGTACCGGTGACGTTGATAACCGCGTTTTCCGTGTCGAAAGCGAAGATCTGCGGACGCGCCACGCCGTTGACCAGATCCAGATTTGCCGCCGCGCAGTTAACGCGTACTTCGTCGTCACCGAAGATTTGCCCGATGATAAAGTTCCCGACGTTCAGCCCCAGGATCTCCATCAGGTTACGGCTCACCAGCCCGTCGTTCATCAGCAGCTTCAGGTTGCCGTTTCCGCTACCCAGCAGCGCCGCTACCGAGTTACCCGTGCCGCGAATATCCGCGTCGCCGTTCATCTCACCGAGGGTTTTCTGCATCAGCTCCACGTCCGGCATCAGCTCTTTCAGCTTCAGCCGACGCGCCTGGATCTCCGCCCTTCCCTGCATTGGCTTTTTATCCCCCTCCAGGTGGATATTCGATGAGATGGTTCCCCCGGCCATGCCAAACTTCAGCGGTTGCAGGCGCAGGTCGGCGTTTTTCAGGATGATATGGGTCGAGAGGTTGCTCAGCGGCAGCGTGCTGCCATGCTCAATTTTACGTCCTTTGAAGCGCACATCCGCATCCATCACGTCCCATTTGTCGGTTTCGAAGCGGTCATAGGGCAGCACTTTACCCGCAGGCTGAACGTCCTTTTTAACCTCTTTAGACTTCGTGCCTTTGCCCGAATCTACGCCAATCAGCGGACCAAGATCGGCCAGACGCAGCTGGCGGGATTCAACGTCCCCCTCCAGTTTCGGGCGCGGTTTACCGGTGGTGTAGGTCAGCGTGCCGTGGATATCGCTGTCGCCGATGCGGCCGTTGAATCCCCGGTAGTCAAAGACGGACGATTTTTCGGTGTTGATTTTGGCAACCAGGCGCCCGTCCGTTTCAAACGGCGGGGTATCCGGCAGCAGCACGCCGGTCAAATCGTACAGTTCACCCAGCGAATCCCCGGCAAACTTAAGCTGGAGGTCGACGCCGCCCATGTTCATCGGGTCGTTAACCGTGCCCACGAACGCCACGCGGGTGTTGCCCGAGCGGAAATCCGCCTGCACCGGGAACGGCGTGCCCTCACTCCTGAGCGCCAGCATGCCGCCGATTTTGCCTTTACCGGTCAGCGGCTGGCCGTTGTAGCGCCCTTTCGCCGTCAGGCCGAAGACGTAATCGCCCGCTTTGCTGTCATCGCCTTTGGCTTTACTGCCCGTCACTTCGCTAAACGGCAGAGGCTTACCCAGCGGATCGACGAGGATCTCCACGTCAGCCTTACTCACCTTATCGTCAATGGCGATCCTCCCCCGATCGAACAGAATATTGTCGAGGCGGAAAGACCACGAAGAGGGCTGCGCATTCTGATCTTTATCGCCGCTGCTGGCGAGATCGAACGTCCAGTTGTTGTTTTTCTCTGACAGGCGAATTAGCCGCGCGTCGGGCTGCTGAAGTTTGATCCACGGCAGATACACCGTTTTGGTTAACAGGGCTAACGGCGCCAGCGTGGCTTCCACGCGCGGCAGGTGGATCATGGTCACTTCGGGGATGTCCGGCGGGTTGCCGAGAATGATGTCGTCGGCGTGAACGTGCGGCCATGGCACCCAGCTTCGCCAGCCGGTTTCCTCTTTCTGGCGCTCCCACACGACACCCAAATCGCCACGTATTGCAAAGGGGCGGTTTAGCTCGGTTGAGACTTTCTGGTTGATGGTCGGTTTGAGCCGGTTCCAGTCAAACGTGGCGATAATGATGATTAAGACCACGATCAGCAACAAGAAAATCCCTGCTGTCCAGGAAATCACCCTGGTTGTTTTTGTCATTGTTGTCCCCTTTCCTGATGAACTTGCCTCTAAAACTATAGTTCAGACAAAGGGAAGCGGGCAGATCAGAGGGTAGTTATCACCTTTTCCAGGGTATCCATGGGGACAGGACGAGAGAGGAAATAACCCTGTGCCGCCGCTGCCGGGGAATTTTGCACGTCGCGCCACTCCTCCAGCGTCTCTACGCCTTCCACAATGACGCCCTGGCAATAGCGGTTCATCAGTTGCAGGAGCATCGTAAACAGGTTCCGTCCCTCCGGCGTCTGGCGCAGCATGATAAACAGATCGCGGGCCACTTTGATGTAGTCATAACGCACTTCGCTCAGGGCGGAGAAGTTGGCCATACCGGTACCGAAATCATCCAGCCACAGCGGGCCAAACTCACACATCGAGGCAAACGAGGAGTCCTGTGGCAGCTGAACATGTTCCACCAGCTCGAAGCGCATCCACGGCAAGGTGGCAATCAGCGCCTGCAATGTCGCGTTCTGACGTAACGCCATCAGGGTTGGGCCATCCACGTTCACCGACGCCAGAATACCGTGCTGCTCGAAGAACGCCTGCTTCGTCGCCAGCATTCTCAGCTGCTCTTCCAGCACGTCGATACGCTGACGCACGGCAACCTCCGCAAAATAGCGGTCCGGTGCAATACGCTGTGAAGGATTCGATGGATGAGTGACGACCGTTAACACCTCAATCGCCATTAACCGACCGTCGGTACGGTAGATGGGCTGATAGGTGTACGCTCGCTCACATTGCAGCCAGTAGCGATGCTCCTGCAAGTTCTCAATACTTGCCTCAGGCGTAGTGCTCAGCCGCTGGATAACCTGCTCTGACTTCATTTCGGATGTCCTGTTGTATGGGATAGCCTTTCTGGACTCGTCACTGAGTTATCGGCCCGCCAGGTGAGAACTTTATGTTCAATTCACCGGGAAAATGAAATTAAGATGACAGAAATATGCCGGAATACGCGCTGGCTCAAAAAAAATAATGGAACGTCGTTTTAATATAGTTGACCATAAAAAACACACAGCGCACACTACCCTTAATTACTTTGTTCAGGTTCACGACTATGTCTAAAAAAATTGCCGTGATTGGCGAATGCATGATTGAGCTGTCCCAGAAAGGCGCGGAAGTCAGCCGCGGTTTTGGTGGCGATACATTGAACACCTCCGTTTACATTGCCCGTCAGGTCGCCCCCGACGCGCTGAGCGTGAGCTACGTTACCGCGCTGGGAACGGACAGCTTCAGCCAGCAGATGCTGGAAGCCTGGCAGGGTGAAAACGTTGGGACCTCGCTGATCCAGCGAATGGAAAACCGCCTGCCGGGTTTGTACTACATCGAAACCGACAGCACCGGCGAGCGCACCTTCTATTACTGGCGTAATGAAGCGGCCGCCAAATTCTGGCTGGAAAGCGAGGCCGCCGCTGCCATTTGCGAAGAACTGGCGACCTTCGATTATCTCTACCTGAGCGGGATCAGCCTGGCGATCCTGAGCCAGGAGAGCCGTGAAAAGCTGCTGTCACTGCTGCGCGAATGCCGGGCCAATGGCGGTAAGGTGATTTTCGATAACAACTACCGTCCGCGTTTGTGGGCCAGCCGCGAAGAGACGCAGCAGGTCTACCAGCAGATGCTCGAATGCACCGATATCGCCTTCCTGACGCTGGATGATGAAGATGCTCTGTGGGGCGAAAAACCGGTTGATGAGGTCATTGCCCGGACGCAGGCTGCCGGGGTCAGCGAAGTGGTGATCAAGCGCGGGGCGGAGTCTTGCCTGGTGGCGGTTGCGGGTGAAGCCGTGACAGAGGTGCCGGCGGTGAAGCTGGCGAAAGAGAAGGTAATCGATACCACGGCGGCGGGAGATTCTTTCAGCGCGGGGTATCTGGCGGTACGTCTGACGGGGGGAACGCCGGAAGCGGCGGCGCAGCGCGGTCACTTGACGGCCAGCACGGTGATTCAGTATCGCGGAGCGATTATTCCGCGCGAGGCGATGCCTGCTTAAGGACTGTGCGGGCTGATGCCCGCACCCTAACCCTCTCCCTCAGGGCTGAGGGAACGCAGAGCTTACTGGCCCTGCGGAATATCGCTCGCATCCTGGTGTAAATCATCGGCTGCCGTTTGCGCTGGCTGCGGCGGCGTCGCCATGATGGCGCTCCAGGTGGCCTTCAACTCTTTCATGTCATATTCCGGCTCACCTTTCGGCTGCAACAGAATCAACGCCATATCCTGCGACAGCTGCTGACGCAGATCCTGATTCAGCATCTCCACGGTCAGACCGTTCAGGAAGTCCTGACGCAGTTTCTGATACTGCTCCGGCGCGATATCCACCACCTGATTCTGCAAGGAGCGAATGCGCTGGCTGATTAAGATATCGGTATCGGCGCGGGCATAGGTGGCGAACAGTTTCTGCAATTCGAGGGATTTCTGCGCCACCAGCGCGTTAAACTCCTCTTCAGACAGGCCCTGTTTCCGCACTTTAGCCAGCTCTTTCGCCACCACGCCGAGATTGGCATTCAGCTTATCGCCCGGCGATTCCACGTTAATGGCGCACTGGGCGCGCTGGAACAGCACTCGGCAGTCAAAGCCCAGGCCAATATCTTTCACGTTGTTCTTGCTGAGCGTCTGCTGAACGTGCCAGAACAGCGCTTCACGCGCGAGATCCGCACGCCAGTAACGCAACAGCGCAGAAGACTCGCGGATCGGCTGCCAGGCCGTATCCCACATCATTGAAAGACGATCCTGACGCACGGTATCCGTCATGATGCTGACCGTCTCAGGACGCAGCGGGGACAAGGTAGGAACAGGGGCGGGCGTTTCACGCTTCCCTTTCAGATCGCCAAATGCTTTGTTGATCTGTTCTATCACCGCACGGCTGTCCACGTTGCCCACCACAATCAGGGTCATGGCATCCGGGGTGTACCACTGCTGGTAGAAAGATTTCACCTGCGCGGCATCAACCGGCTGTTTCAGCGGCTCTGCCGGGTCGTGGCCAAGCAGCGTTGACCCTTTCAGGCGGTAGCGCCACCAGCCTTCTTTGGTATCCGTCGGCCAGGTCGCCACCATGTCGCTGTTGCTCAACGCATAGTTAACGGTCTCAGGCGTAATCGCCAGTTTGCCGGTGGCATCCGAAAGGTAGGTCAGCGCTTCTTTAAGCAGATCGTTACGGTTGTTGGGCAGGCTCAGGTTAAACATGGTGTAGTCATAGGAGACCACAGCCGGGGGCAGCGGGCGTTTCGGATCGATGGCCTGTTGCCATAAAGAACGCACCTGAACCGCCTGCAAACTGCCGCTCTGGGTGAGCGCCAGTCGAGGAATAAAGTGGCTTAAGCCGGTCTGCTGGGTGCTTTCAGTGAGGGAGCCGGTATTCACAGAAAGACGGATTTCAATGCGATCGCTCGGACGTTGCGGAGTGGATAATACCTGCCACTGGAAACCGTTCGCCAGTGTTCCCTGTTGCCAGGCCGGGTCTGGCTGGAGCGCATCTGCCTGCACATAACTGGCTGCTGCCATCATCAGCAAACCGCCGGTTAAGAGTCGAATTTTTGTGCCCTGCATGTGAACCCCTGATCAACATTCCTGGTTAAAGAGAGTGTCTCGCGACGTGAGCACTCAAAGATGACGATGAAAACCTTCCGATTAGACAGCGTGTTCGGCTAAACGTCACGGGCGGAAGTGAAATATACCCAAAAAAAATCTTGTCGAATTATGACAGGTATGAACGGTTATTATGCGCAGGTGCCCGCATCCCCACAAGGGAATACGGGCATTTATGAGGGATTAAGAGGATAAACCGGGGGTTTTGTCCTCAGATGTGCGGTTATTCAGCGTATCGTTAAGCTTCTTGTGATCCAGCTCTTTCACCCACTTCGCCACCACAATCGTCGCCACGCCATTGCCGACCAGGTTGGTTAACGCACGGGCTTCAGACATAAAGCGGTCAATACCGAGGATCAGGGCCAGGCCCGCCACCGGCAGATGGCCCACCGCCGAAATGGTGGCCGCCAGCACGATAAATCCGCTGCCCGTTACGCCCGCCGCCCCTTTTGAAGAGAGCAGAAGCACCACCAGCAGCGTAATCTGATGGAAGATATCCATGTGGCTGTTAGTGGCCTGGGCAATAAAGACCGCCGCCATCGTCAGGTATATCGAGGTGCCGTCCAGGTTAAAGGAGTAGCCCGTAGGAATAACCAGCCCCACCACTGACTTACGGCAGCCCAGCTTTTCCATTTTATCGAGCATACGCGGCAGCGCGGACTCCGAAGAGGATGTGCCGAGGACAATCAGCAGCTCTTCACGAATGTAACGGATAAATTTGAAGATGCTGAAGCCGGTCGCACGGGCGATGGAGCCGAGCACCACCACCACAAACAGAATACAGGTGATGTAGAAACAGACGATCAGCTGGCCAAGCTGTACCAGCGTGCCGACGCCATATTTCCCGATGGTGAAGGCCATCGCGCCAAAGGCGCCAATCGGGGCCAGACGCATGATCATGTTGATGATGCCGAAGATCACCTGCGAGAAGCTTTCAATGACGTTAAAAATCAGCTGGCCTTTGCTGCCAAGACGGTGCAGGGCAAAGCCAAAAAGCACGGCAAACAGCAGCACCTGGAGGATGTTTCCGCTGGCGAACGCGCCAATCACGCTGCTCGGGATCACGTCCAGCAGGAAGGCAACAATCCCCTGATCTTTCGCCTGTTCAGCGTAAACCGCCACCGCTTTCGCATCCAGCGTGGCCGGGTCGACGTTCATGCCCGCGCCAGGCTGTACCACGTTGACAATTATCAGACCGATAATCAGCGCGATGGTACTGACAATCTCGAAGTACAGCAGGGCAACCGCCCCCGTACGCCCGACCGCCTTCATGCTTTCCATGCCAGCGATACCGGTCACCACGGTACAGAAAATGACCGGCGCGATGATCATTTTGATGAGCTTAACGAACGCGTCGCCAAGCGGTTTCATCTGCGCGCCCAGCTCCGGATAGTAGTGACCGAGCAGAATACCGATGGCGATGGCTGTCAGGACCTGGAAGTAAAGACTTTTGAAGAGTGAGGTTTTCATAGGGTGTCCCTGGAAAGAAAAACTACAGGCTTTGTAAGGTTATGGTTAACCTGCGGCTTTAAAATAACACCCACATAACAGGACAGAAATAAACGGGGTTCAAATTTGAAACACAAATGTTAAGAACTTTGAGCTGGCTCGCACAAGCCAGCAACAAAATTACACTTTTGCGTTATTGCCAGCGTCGGCGAGATAGCGTTTCTCAAAGATATCCGTCGGTACGGCGCGGTCAAACAGGAAGCCCTGTCCGCTCTCCACGCCCGCCGCAGCCAGCCACTCACGCTGGGCGTCGGTTTCAATACCCTCGGCAATGACGTGCAGATTCAGGCTGTGCGCCATCTGAATAATGGCCTGTACCAGGCTGCAATCCTCCGGCAGCCCTTCCACAAAGGTTTTGTCGATTTTCAGGACGTCCACCGGCAACGTTTTCATGTGCTGGAGCTGACGCAGGCCGGAATACCCCATACCAAAATCGTCCAGCGCAATGCGGATCCCGGCATTACGCAGTGGTTTCAGAATGGCGACAGCATCGTCAGGATTGTCGATACAACGGCTCTCGGTGACTTCCAGGATCAACGTGTGGGGCTGAATGCGGTAGCGGTGGATCAACTCGAGCATCTCCGGCACCATGGTCGGGTGCATCAGCTGTAGCGCAGAGAGATTCACCGACAGCGGCAGCGTGATGCCCCGTTGTTGCCAGGCCGCAAGCTGGCGGCAGGACTCTTCCAGCACCCAGTAGCCGACGGTGACCATCAGGCCGCAGGACTCGATACGTTCGATCATCCCCTCAGGCAGCTCCCACGTGCCGTCCGGCTGTTGCATACGCAGCAACGCTTCGGCGCTGGTCACTTCACCCGTGCGCAAATTGACCTGCGGCTGTAGCCAGAGCGCAAACTGGCGATTGTCCATCGCCGTCAGAATGTCGCTCTCTTCCGTCAGGCGCTGCTGGGCTTTTTCCATCTGCTCCGGATCAAAGAACTGGATCTGGTTTTTGCCTTTCCGGCGCGCGGTGAACGCGGCCGAGAAGGCCCGACGATAAAGCTGCTCGGCGGTCAGCCCCCCGTAGTACATCGCAATACCGATGCTGGCGCTCGGGCGAAGCTGGATACCCTGAATGGGCAGCCGCTCATTAATGACAGTGAGTACTTGCTGACCTAGCGTAATGGCGTGCCACGGCTCTTTAACACCGTGCGCGATCACCACCAGGTCATAACCGCTGACCTGGGTGAGCACCATGCGCGGCGCCAGAACGGATTTCACCTTTTCCACCAGCGTCAGCAACAGCATCTCGCGCTGGCTCTCTTTCAGCACGCCCGCCGTGTCCTGCAAGGTTTCGCAGGCAATCACCATCAGCGCGGTGGTCTGCTGGCGGGCAACGGTCTGCTCCAGCAAGGCCATTAAAAACGCTTTGTTTGGCAGATCGGATACCGGAAAACGGGTGGCGTTGCTACTGAGCTCTTCCTGCTGACGCAGGACACGCTGCTGGTTGATATTGTAACTCCGGACCAGCATGCCAATTTCATCGTCGTGATGCAGGCGCGGCAAGGGAAGCTGATGCCCCATGTGCTCCTGTGGAGAGAGGTCGTTCAGCTCCCGGGCTATGCGGCGCAACGGATGCACAATTAACCGGTTGATACACCACGTCAGCGCCACGCTCAGCATTAGTGTCAAAAGTAAGTAAGTAGTCACTAACGTAGCAACCCAACTCATGACGAATTTATACATGCGGTACGAGTCGGCCTGTAGCACCAGGTAGGCCAGCGGCTGCGGGTTAGCCGGTCTTTCCAGGGAATAGAGAGGCAGGGAAATTTGCACCGGCAGTTCAAACAGGCGCATCACCATCATCGGGACGGGACGCTCCGGGATAAAACTCATCCGCAGCGCCTGGAACTGGTTCGGCAGCACGACATCCGCGCGGCTCACGATACCGGCGGGCTGAATGCGCTTCAGGATGGATTCCGCCTCGGGGATATCCCCTTTCAGGATCGAGGCTGACAGGGGTTCCCGCACCGAGCGGGCAATACTTTCCAGTTGCGAAGCCGTGTTATAGCGATTCTGCTGTACGGAGTGAAACAGCAAAATGACGCAGAAGATGAAGACAAACAGCATTGTGACGGCAGACACCATCGCCATCTGTTTGATCGTTAAGGAACGGCTGACACGCAAAATGACTCTCCACAAAACTCGAAGCGCAGGGCGCACCAGGGTGTAAACCTGGTGCGCCCGAGTATACCCGATAGCTGCACTTTTAAGAGAGACTTACAATTAGATTAAGAAAAAATCCGATCACCAGTCTGCATAAGGCACCAGCGGTTCCGGTGGTAAGTCCATATCACCCTGCCAGCCCGCGGCAGAATACCGAACGTAGAGCAGCGCATGGCTCGGGGTATAGTCTTTTGCTTCCTGAATATCGACGCCCAGACCGACAAACCAGTTGGACGTCACGCGGCGTTCAACAATCGCCCTTGCGGTATAACCCGTCCCTGACGAGCTACTTCCGGTTTCCATCACACCTTTATCGGTATAACGGCCTGGCTCATTGTCCGGGATCAGCCCCTGTAACGGATAACGCATCACATCTTTTGTTTTTGAATGAGACCAGGAGACGGAGCCGCCCAGCTCCCATGACCAGTTCTCTGTGCGTTTACGCCAGTTCACCGGTAAGGCGAACGACACATACTCCTGGGGACTGTAGTAACCGCCCTGGCCCAGCGAATAGCCACTTAAATCCTTATCGTAATGCCAGAGCATGTTGGACACGCCCACCGTCAGGCGTTCGTTGTTCTGATTGATGAGCTTGTAGTAATAGCCGGTCATCCAGCGGACGCGCCAGTTATCTTCGACATTCTTCCCGGTGAGGCTGTCGGCACTCAGGCTTGACCAGATCCCGTTAGCTTCGCCTTTGTCGTAGCTCATGCTCACGCCGCCACCGGTGGCACGCACGCCGCCCCAGGTGGTGTCGGTATTGGGATCTTTTTGCCCGGCGAAGGCCAGCACCGAGCTGGAAATCGGACGGCGATGGGCGTTCAGGGTGTAGCCAATCGGCCCTAAATCGTTGCTATAGCTCAGGCTGCCCACCACATCGACCACGTCGAAGCCCATCGGCGTTGTACCGATATCCCACGCCCAGGTTTTGTTCTGCCAGCCGACGGCCACGCTGGCGCCGTTGGCCGACTGGTTCGTGCTGCCGTGACATGGCGTTTCGGCACAGGTACCCCATGTCGGATCGTAGGTTCCGTTATCGGTGGCAAAGGAACCGGCGTTCATATTGACCAGATCGCTACGGAAGAACATACGTCCATCCGACAGCGGCGCATCAACCTGGAGCATGGTGGTGTGCGCTTTCAGGTCGGAATAGCCCCCCGTGCCGCTGGACCCCCAGTAGTCGTGTTGCAGCGTGACGTTCAGATCCTGCTGACGATAAAGATCGCCTGCATCGCTGCGCACGCCGCGCTTCAGCCAGTCATCTTTCTCATCATTACGCGTGAGCCGCGTAAAGCTGTCGTTATCGGTCGGACGGGTCGTTGTGATGCCCGATGAGACCATCGCATCTTTCCAGGTGTCCAGCGCCTGCTGAGGCTGACCATTTTGTGCCTGGAAACGGGCGGCATCGCGCATCACCAGCGCACTTTCCATCGAAGGCGGCTGCGATTTGGCCTGCGGAAGAATGGCGTTGAAGGTCTTTTCTGCCGCGGCATGATCACCCAGGCCAGCCTGCGCCATGGCAAGCCGGCGCTGCATATTGATGGAGAGCGGTTCGCCGTTCTGTGCCGCGGGCAGTTTCGCCAGCGCCGCGCGCGCCGCGTCCTTGTTACCCTGGGCAAGAGAGACCTCGGTCAGGCCGAGGATCGCGTCTTCGTTCTGCGGTTCGCGTTGCAGGACGGTGTTGTAGGCGGTTTTCGCGGCCTCATGATCGCCACGCTGTTCAGCCCAGTCCGCCAGCGTCAGGTCAATACGGGTGGACGGAGGCTGCTGGCGAAGCAACGTTTCCGCCTCCTGCTCTTTTCCACTGTCGCGCAGGCGGTTGGCGGTTTCCAGCACCTGGTTACTTTGCAGGCGGTCCGCCAGCGCCTGAATGTTGCCGTTCCACTTGTCGCGCGGCAGCGTGTTCAGATGCGCCAGCGCCGCCCGGTCCTGATCGTTACCGGACAGGTACAGCCCGCTGGCGTAAACCTGATCCGGATCGCCCGGTTTCTGGCTTGCCAGCTGACGCATCAGGTTATCCGCCTGGCTGCGCTGACCCGCGCTATACAGATCGCGTGACAGTCGGTAGGTGATCCACACGTCGCCCGGGGAAAGCGCAAGGCGTCGGCGCTGAAGTTCTGCGGCCTGCGCATATTTCCCCTCGCTTTCCAGCTGTTCGGCCTGGGCTGACAACTGCTCGTTCGTCAGGCTACGTTCAATATCATCAATGCTGCGGCGCTGGCTGGCAGAGAGCGACTGAATAAACTGCGTCGCCTTCTCCGGAGACTGCGCGCGATAAATATTGGCGAGACCGCGTACCGCGTTGCTGTTGCCGCTGTCCATCCGCAACGTCTGGCGGTAATAGCGCTCGGCCGCGTCGTTATCTTTGCGCGCCGCCGCCGCATCACCGAGGCCCAGAACCGCGTAGCTGTCGGTATTGTCGATATTGCGCGCCTGCTGGTAATAGCGTTCGGCCTGGGCCGTATTGTTGGCTTTCAGGGCGTTATCCCCCTGCTGGATCAGCAGCCAGTATCGGTTGACCTTCAGCAGGCTGTCCCATTTGCCCCGGTTATCGCTCTGCGGATCGAGGGCGATCGCCTTTTCAAACTGCGCAACCGCACGCGCGCGATCGCCTTTCTGAGAATAGGCCTGCCCCAGCGCGCCTACGGCTTCACTGTCGGCGTGGTTGGCGCTGACTGCTTTTTGCAACTCCGTTATCGCTTTACTGCCCTGCCCGGCATCCACTGCGGCTAACCCTTCGGCTTTGGCGCGGAACGCCGGATCGGCGAGCTGTTTTTGCTGCGCTTCAAGCTGGGCGCGCGCCGCCGTCACGTTATCGCCATCGCTGAACACGCTCAGGTATTGTTGCAGCGCGGTAACGCTGGCGCTGCTGGCCGGCTGATCTTTGATCTGCTGGTACCACATGTCCGACGCCTGACTGCGGCCATTGTTCGATTTGGCCATCTCCTGTAACACCGCAAACCCTTCATCACGCCGTCCGCTCTGGAACAAAAGCTGTGCCAGCGAGGACTGTAGCGGGACGTTGCCCGGACTGCTGGCGTTTATTTTCTTAAGCTGATTAATGGCCAGGTTGCGGCGGGCTGGCTCTTTCGCCACCACGTTCCAGTACTCCGTCGCGATGTCGCCACTGGGCGGCTTACCGTCAAACAGTTTGTCATACGCGGCAATGGCTTCCTGGGTGTGCCCGGTGGTGGCAAGCAGGCGAGCCTGCTGGAGGGCCTGGCGACCATCCGGCGTGGAGAGCAGCATGGTAGTACGGGAGGACTGATAGGCACTGGAATCGGGCGCCATTCCTTTCAGGCGATCCAGCTCTTTTTGCGCGCCCGCCGTATCGCCCTGTCGTAACAGGTAGCGGAAGCGCGCGGCAATCACGTCCGGGTTGTTGGGGTCGATCAGCTCAAGGCGATAGAGCGACTGGCGCACTAAATCCTCACGCTGGGTGGATTCCCCCAGACGGACCTGTTCCAGCAGCTGTCTCTGCTGCGGGGAGTTGGCGGCCTGGGCCAGGGGCATTAGCGCCAGGCCAAGCGATAAGGTGAGTAGATTCAGTGTGAACGTGCGCATTCCTGGCCCCAGTCCGGTAGTAATTCACCTTGCACGGTGAAACGAAAACGATGCTGATCCCACCCTTGTCCAAAGAGGGTCAGAACGTAGCTGTAATAAGCATTGTTATCGGGAAAACGATCGGCGACGTGCTGGCGTTGCACCGCTTGCGCGTCCCGGTTTTGTAAAAACGGAAGGAGGGAGGCAGAAAACCCTACCGGCCCATCTCCGGTGCGTTTCCCGGTCACGACGTCCACTTTCTCCGGCGGCAAGCCTTGTTTGATTGTGGTGGTCGCCATGGGCTTGAAACGCGTCAGTAGCCGGGCTTTCTGCGGATCGTTATCGTTCATCATCCCTACCCACAGATAGACGCGAATCGCATCGTAGCTGCCGATCAGGGATGCATCCTGCGACAGCTGCCAGCCGCCCTTTTTCTGGTATTTCACCCAGTTCGGGGAAAATCCTTTAGGCGCGGTCTCCAGCAGCAGACGCAGGTTGGTTTCACGGAGCGTCGTCCACGGCGCGCCAAAACGGGTGAAATAGCTCGCAAGCTGCGGCGGCAGGTAGCTGGGGTTGAAGCGCCAGACGCTCTCTTCGGCAAAACCGACTTTACCCGGCAGCAGCATAGAACCCAGCCCCGGCACCTTCACCACTTCCTCACTGGCAATGCGCGTCAACAGCGCCTTACCCGTGCGCGTGTAATCGGGATTTTTCCACAGCCGCCCGGCTTCCAGCAGCGACCAGGCAATCCAGATATCGGCATCAGACGCGGAGTTAGGGTCGATAACCGCCCAGGTTTCGTCGTCCTTTTTCCCCCACAGCCAGGCCGGGAGATGTTGGGTTAAATCTCCCTCGGCAAGGTTATCGCGCGTCCATGCCAGCAGCAGATCGAACGCCTTGCGATCGTTTGCCGCGAGGGCAAAGAACAGTCCGTAGCTTTGCCCTTCGGAGGTGGTGATTTTGCGCGCGTCACTGGGATCAATGACGCGTCCACTTTCGCTCATATAATCCTGCTTGAACGTCTCCCAGGCAGGCCAGCGACAGGCGGCGTGAAGATTCGCCGCCGCCAGCATCAACGCTGCGACTACACACCCGCGAAAGATTTTCATCACCGCTTACTCATGGTCCGGGTTAAGACGACGACGGCTGATGATTCGCAGCAGACGCCACAGTACCCACGCCAGCAGTACAACGCTGAGCGCAGCCAGCACGGCCAGCAGCACCGGGTGGTTAGACAGGGCGTACCACAGGCGTTCGAACCACGGCAGATGACCGACGTAGTAGACATCCCCCACGCGCAGGCTGTTTACCCCCGACTCACGGATCACCGAGACGGAACCGAACATTGCCGCCCGTTTACCGCTGTCGTTCATGGCCGTGTTGAGTAGCTCATACCCGCGCGGGCTGTCCGCCAGCAGGGCGATAACGCTGCGCTGGTCGTTATACGGCGACTGGAAGCCGACAATCGCGGCCATCGGACCCGTTGAGCTTACGGTCGTCCTGATATTGGCCTGACGATCGCCGCTGTCCGGCATGATGCTCGGGAACTCGGTCTGACGCAGCGGCGTGTTAACCCATGACTGAGCCGCCTGCACCAGCAGATCGACGCGCTTCTCGTCTTTCAGCTTGTCCGGAATGTTGCCGATGACCATGATATCGGCATCTTTGTTCTGGATCTGGCTCCCGTCATCCGTCACCGTCACGTTGATCGCCGGCAAGCCGGTTTGCGCCCCGACGGTGCCCATGGTGTCCAGCAGCGTGGTAACCTGGCCTTCGTTGGCCGCTTTTGGCATCACGACAATCGATTCAGAGAGGTCTGCCATGCGGCTGAACGGGAAGCTGGCGTTAGCAAAGGCACGCAGATCCGGCATCGCAATAAAGTGGTAATACTTCGAGAAGTCGATCGTGGAATCATCGCCAATCACCACGTGGTTTTGCACCGGCTGGAAGGTAATACAGTTTTCCACCGATCCACCCGGCATGGGGTTCATATACTGGAAGTTAAACCGCAGCTGGTTCACCGCACCGAGCTTCAGCGCCGGGATCGACACATCGGTTTTGCCATCCAGCAGCCCCTGTAATACAGGCAGACGAAGCATCAACCGGTTTGTCTCCTGGCTGCTGGTCAGGCTGAACGATTGCAGGAACTGGTTGTTGAGGCTGATATCCATGCGCGAGCTGTCTTTGGTCGCCGGCGCGGTGTAACGGTAGTTCAGATTGATATCAATGCCGTTGGTGCGCAGCAGATAGAGATCCGGCGGCAGGTTCAGCGACAGGCTGACAGGAGAAGGTTCAAGCCCGGTTGACTGCAATTGCTCTTCATAGGTTTTCAGTTCGCCAAAGGTGATGGCCCGGTCGGTACGTACCCAGTTCGGCGCATCATAAGGCTTACGTGCCAGCAGCGGTTTCACCTCGTCCACCACAACGCTGTTACCGCGGAACAGGATATTCCCCTGCGCAATGCCTTTCGCCGCCTGCACCAGATCTTTGTCATCACGGCCGAAGATCACCAACAGCTTCACGTACGGATTGTCCGGATGGCTGATCATCTCGATGGTGGGCGCTTTCACCTCCGGATGGTCACGCAGCAAAGCCGGACGTTTGGTGTTGGTGGCAAACACGATCGCGTTTTTGTCCGGCATTTTGTCGTACATGACCGGGAAACTTTGACCACGCCAGCCGGAGCGGGAACCAAACCAGGATGCCACGATAGAGGCCGCCAGCTGTTCGGTCACATCGGGAGAGCCGGCAAAGACCATCGGCAGGTTCAGCGGACGGTTATCACGCGGGTCGAAGAACGGCACCGGGAAGGCGGAGAGATCGTTTTTCAACGCCAGCGGCTGATAGGTCATCTGAAGCGAAGAGTTACGCCCGACATCCAGCCACAGGGTGCTGCTGGCCGGGTTTTCACAGACATCGCGGTAGTGGCCGACAAACTCCAGACGCACGCGGTTAAAGTCGGTGATAAACAGCGGATTAATCGGCACCTGAGCCAGGGTTTTCTTACCCAGTTGCTCTTTGGTGACGGGCAGGACGTCCATCAGCTCGTCATTCAGATAGACCTTAAGCTGGGACTGCACCGGCAGCAGCGACGGCGATGGGGTGTATTCCAGGTTGAGCATCGCTTTCGACACGACTTCATCGCTGCGCATACCGAATTCGATACCGCCATTTGGGTTGATGCCGCGCAGAACCATGCTGCCCGGAGGAGGCGCGATCTGGGCAAACGTCAGCTTAACGTCACGCGACGGCGTATTTTCGGCAACCACCGGCGCACTGGCTCCCGGCACGCCAGGCATGACCTGCCCAACCACCGGGTTGTCGGCGGGCAGCGTATTCCCCGTCGTCGGCTGATTCGGGACGACGTTTTCCGTCTGCCCCGGCGCGGCCGTCACAACCGGATCGGTCGCTTGCGCGACGACAGGCACCGTTGGCGCGGGCGTGGCCGCTGCGTTATCAGGCGCTGCGTTAGCCACTGTTGCAGGGAGCGCACTCATCCCCATTGCCACTGCACATAACCAGGAAAGTTTTGTTTTCATCGCGTTATCATCATTGTTGAGCCATAACCGGGTCCGCCTGCTTCGCTTCATCTCGCTCAGGTCGACGCGGAATGAACGACACGACCCAGGAAACCAGTGAAGTAAGTGACCGGAAAATTAATTTCACCGACGACGGGGCAAATTCTGCAAGGTGACGATAGCCACGGAACCCCAGCTTAAGAATATCCAGCAGGCTTTCCAGAGGCTTATCCTCAGGGAAGCTGTCCTGCCAGAGAGCCCACGTATCCGCGCGGGCAAACGTACACTGCACAAAATCAATGTGTTGCTTTTTGGTCAGCGGCATCAGTTGCAGACCCACTTCATTTCCTCTCACACGCACCACCTGCGTCGGGAAGACATACTCCTGCTGGCCGCGCTTAAGCAGTAGGTTGACCTTCTGCCCCTCCAGCACCTTCGCCTGACCGTTGATCTTGATACCCAGACCGCCATCCGAAAAGTCATGTACGGTACAGGAGAAGAGATGTCCATCGTCGCGGGCAATGGCCGCTGGCATGCTGATTTCGACGCGATGCGCGCGGCGAACCTGTTTGCTCTCCACCGATACCGCCACCGCGCCACCGAGGATAATCAGGTTATAAAACACCCACGCCATACTCACGAAGACCGTCAGAATTTCGTTTTCCGGGCCGTAGAAGTAGCGCCAGATCCCAACAATCACGCCCACAATATTCAGCAGCACCAGGAAGATATAGGGCCGGGAGATCACCCAGTCGACATATTCCTCTTCCACCAGCCCGCCCTTCGCGGTGACGTTGAATTTCCCTTTATGCGGGTTAATCAGCGCCACCATGGTTGGCGGCGCGATGTACCAGGCCAGCACCGTTTCGTAAATTTCACTCCAGAAGGAGTGGCGATATTTCCCCTGAATCTTCGAGTTCGTCAGGCTGGCGTGGATCATGTGCGGCAGAACGAACAAGGCAATCATCAGCGCAGGCGCATAGATGATGTAAGCGTGAAGGAGCAGGAACGCCAGCGGCGCAGTGAGGAAGATAAGCCGTGGAATACCGGACAGGAAGTGGAACATGGCGTTGACGTAGCACAGCCGTTGCGCCAGCTTCAGCCCTTTACCCATCAGCGGGTTATCGAGCCTGAAAATTTGCACCATGCCGCGGGCCCAGCGAATACGCTGGCCGATGTGCGCCGACAGGGATTCCGTGGCCAGCCCCGCCGCCTGAGGAATACGCATGTAGGCGGAGGTATAGCCAAGACGGTGCAGACGCAGCGAGGTGTGCGCATCTTCCGTGACCGTCTCGACGGCGATCCCGCCAATTTCATCCAGCGGTTTCCGGCGGATCACCGCACAGGAGCCGCAGAAAAACGTGGCGTCCCACATGTCGTTCCCGTCCTGCACGAGTCCATAGAACAGCGTGCCCTCGTTCGGGGTTTTACGAAAACGGCCGAGGTTACGTTCAAACGGGTCCGGCGAGAAGAAGTGGTGCGGCGTCTGCATCATCGCCAGCTCTTTCTCCTTCAGGAACCAGCCCATGGTCATTTGCAGGAACGAGCGCGTTGGCACGTGGTCGCAGTCGAAAATAGAGACGAACTCCCCTTTGGCATATTTCAGCGCATTGTTGATGTTACCGGCTTTCGCGTGTTCATGCGTGGTACGGGCGATGTACTCTACCCCCACTTCGTCCGCGAACTGGCGGAACTCGGCACGGCCACCGTCATCGAGGATCCAGATTTTGATTTTATCCTTCGGCCAGTCGATACCCAGCGCGGCGTAAATGGTGTTTTTTACCACCGACAGATCTTCGTTGTAGGTCGGCACGAAGAGGTCAACCGTAGGCCACTGGGTCGTGTCTTTTGGCAGCGGCACCGGCTGTCGATTCAGCGGCCAGATAACCTGGAAGTAACCCAGCACCAGCACGATCCAGGCGTAAGTCTCAGCAAACAGCAGCACTAAGCCGCACACCAGGCTGACCGGATCGTCCCAGTTCAGCGTTGAGGTATATCGCCACCAGATGTAGCGGCAGGAAACGGTCAGCGATAGCACAATCAGCATCAGGGCAGAAAAACGCCCTGGTATGCGCCGCACCAGCAGCGCCACGCCCCACAGCAGGATCAGGAAGGTGAACTGCGCCAGCGGGTTGAAGGGCTGGGTAATACAGACCAGCGCAAGAATCAGCGAGAACACCACAACCACGCCGAGAATAAAACGCCGCAAGCCCGGGTGTAGGTGCCCGAGCTCTTTGTGGTTATCTAAATGACCCGTTTTGTCGCCCACCCGGTCAGGTAGCCGGTCAAGCCACTGGTGGTAGTGTTCACGCAGGTTCTGCACACGATCGAAGCTGCGCCAGCGGGACGTTTTTTTCTCCGCGCCCGTTGAGGTCGTTAGTAGCCAGATGGACTGAATAGCGTAGCGCGCGGGATCCAGCGGACGCGGCTTGTCAGGGTTGATATGCGGATAGAGTTCACCGTGGCGCGCACGAATGCGTTGCCAGCGGGGATGTTCGAGGGGGATGAACATCCACGCCAGAATCATCCACAAACAGCCCAGCGCAGCGCTCAGCGACGAGGCGCCGTGATGACGGTAATGGCGGTAGCGTTCACTTAAGCGCGAACTGACCGGCGGAATGAGCAGCCAGTTAGTCAGGCGGCTCATACTGAACTCCCGGCAGGCTCCGGCCGTTTAGCAAAGTGCAGCAGACACCAGTTGGCCAGCGTCAGGATCTCTTCCGCCGCCAGTGAATCGCTACGGTACTCCCCGAGAGGTTGTTTGGACGCGAGGCACTCCGCCATCGCTTCGTCACGATGGATCACCATCGGCAACAGGCGGCGCTGACTCTGGAGCCAGACCTGGTAGAGATCGTCCTGGATCTGGCTGCCAATGCGCAGATCGTTGATCAGAATATGGGCATTGGCAGGCATCGGCTGCTGATGCAGACGGATATGACAATTCGCATCTACGTTCGCGATGGAGAGCACATGGTCGCACTGCGCCAGCAGCTGGCGGGTCAGCGACGCGGCACCGTGCGGCAGGTCCAGCAGGATCCACTGATAGTGCCCGCTCTCTTTCAGGCTCTGCAATGCGGTGATGAAGCGAGAGAACAGGCGCTGGTACGCGGCTTCATTCCCGCGCTCGGTTTCGGTCAATTGACCAAAGGGAAGCAAATCGAGCTGGGAGGTATAACGCAAACCCGCATCCCGCCAGTCTTTATCGTCCAGAAGCGCGCGTCCCCAGCCGTTTGCATGCGTAAAGTCGACATTGAATGACATGCGCAGCAAATTATCGGAACAGGCATCAATGACCAGTACCGATTCACCTAATACCTGCAATGACCACGCCAGCGCCGCGGTAACGGAAGTTGTACCCACCCCACCACGGACGCCCTGTAATCCTAGTACAGCCATCAATGGCTTCCTTATTGTTGTTGGGCAAACTCAGCTAATAACGGCCAACGTTTAATAGCCGCCGCCAACTGTTCACGCTGGGAAATATCGGTGTAATCTATTTCAGGCAAAGAAAAAGCCTGCGTGAGTGCCAAAAAATCGTTCTGGAATGTGTAACCCAGACTTGAGTCGACTGGGGTTGCGGGTTCGTTATTTTGCATTCTTTTTTCATCCCTTTGAGTAAAATCATAAGATTCAGATGCAGCGAGGCGTCCTGCCATTAAATTTCATTTACATGCTAAATCTGATGTTCTTTAATTTCAATGTTAGGTTTATTTCTACGCTTTCGCTAGTAAACTGAGAGACATAGAAATTCGACGAAAAGAGGGACACCGTGGACTCCATATTTTCTATTGGCATCCAGTCATTATGGGACGAATTGCGCCACATGCCAGTCGGAGGAGTCTGGTGGGTTAATACGGATCGTAATGAAGATGCCATCAGTCTGGTAAACCAGACGATAGCGGCGCAGGGGAAGGATTCCCGCGTGGCCGTCATTACGATGGGCGAAGAGCCGAAGTCAATCATCAGGCTCGACAGTGACCGTGGGCCCCAGACAGTACGATTATTTTCCATGCCTGCGGAGGCTGACAGTCTATACTTTTTACCCCGCGATATTCAGTGTTCTATTGTTCCTGAGCACTATTTACTGATTCTAAAATGCTCTAATGATGGCCTGCAAAATATACCGTCTGAAAAGCTGCTGAAATGGCTGGGAAGAATCAACAGATGGGCAAAAAATCAAAATTGCACCTTATTGGTTGTTAACCCAGGCAGTAATAATGACAAGCTTTTTTCACTTTTAATGAGTGAATACCGTTCTCTCTATGGCCTGGCCAGTATTCGTGTCCAGACCGACAGCCATCTTTACGACGTGGCTTTCTGGTGCAATGAAAAAGGGGTGAGCTCCCGACAACAACTTACACTCAAACAAGTCGGGGATGAGTGGCATCTTGCTCAACAGGAAGAGACGGTAGTTCAGCCACGCAGTGATGAAAAACGTGTTCTGAGCCATATTGCGGTACTGGAAGGTGCGCCTGCACTGTCTGAGCACTGGTCACTGTTCGATACCAATGAAGCCTTATTTGATGAGGCGCGCACCACGCAGGCGGCGACTATTATCTTCTCGTTGATCCAGAATAACCAAATCGAAACGCTGGCAAGGCACATTCACACATTACGTCGCCAGCGCGGCAGCGCGTTAAAAATTGTAGTGCGTGAAAATAATACCAGCCTGCGCGCCACCGATGAGCGCTTATTACTGGGCTGCGGCGCGAATATGGTCATTCCGTGGAATGCTCCCCTGTCGCGCTGTCTGACGCTGATCGAAAGCATCCAGGGCCAGCAGTTTAATCGACATGTTCCGGAAGATATCAGCACCCTGCTTTCAATGACGCAGCCGATGAAACTGCGCGGCTACCAGAAATGGGACACCTTCTGCGATGCGGTGGGCAACATGATGAGCAATACGCTGTTACCGGCAGACGGAAAAGGGGTGATGGTTGCCCTGCGCCCCGTGCCGGGTATTCGCGTTGAGCAGGCGCTCACTCTGTGCCGCCCTAACCGTATCGGGGACATCATGACCATTGGCGATAACCGCCTGGTGCTGTTCCTCTCCTTCTGCCGGGTGAACGATCTGGATACTGCACTTAACCATATCTTCCCGCTTCCTACCGCGGATATCTTCTCGAACCGTATGGTCTGGTTTGAAGATAACCTGATCGCGGCTGAGCTTGTCCAGATGCGTGCCCTGCCACCTGAAAAGTGGGCCAAACCGTTGCCTGTCACAAGCGGCGCCAAACCGGTTCTGAACGCGAAACATGACGGGCATGTCTGGCGACGGGTACCCGAGCCGCTACGCTTACTGGATGAGAACAAGGAGAGCGCGCCATTATGAATATCAGCGATATCATCCAACTGGTTGTTCTGTGCGCGCTGATTTTTTTGCCGCTTGGCTACTATGCACGCCATTCCCTGCGCCGTATTCGCGATACGATCAGATTACTGTTCGTCAAACCTCGCTATATTAAACCCGCCGGAACACTGACTCGCGCTCCGAACGTCAAGGCAAACCGAAAACATGACTAATTCTACCTATACCTCTTCGGCGCCCTCGCCACTCTGGCAATACTGGCGCGGCCTGTCCGGCTGGAATTTCTACTTTCTGGTGAAGTTTGGTCTGCTGTGGGCAGGCTATCTTAATTTCCACCCTCTGCTTAACCTGGTGTTTATGGCATTCCTGCTGATGCCAATCCCGAACCTCAGGCTGCACCGTATACGTCACTGGGTCGCTATCCCCATCGGTTTCGCCCTGTTCTGGCATGATACCTGGCTGCCCGGCCCTGAAAGCATCATGAGCCAGGGCTCCCAGGTCGCAGGTTTCAGTGCGGACTATATGCTCGATCTGGTTGAGCGCTTTATTAACTGGCAGATGATTGGCGCGGTATTTGTCCTGCTGGTCGCCTGGCTGTTCCTGTCTCAGTGGATCCGGGTGACGGTGTTTGTCGTCGCGATTATGATCTGGCTTAACGTCCTGACGCTGACGGGCCCGAGCTTCTCGCTGTGGCCAGCCGGTCAGCCGACGACAACCGTGACCACCACGGGCGGTTCCGCCGCCGCGACCGTTGCGACAGCAGGGGATACGCCTGTGGTTGGGGATATTCCTGCGCAGACTGCACCGCCGACATCCACTAACCTGAACGCGTGGCTCTCCAGTTTTTACGCTGCGGAAGATAAGCGTCAGACGAAATTCCCGGACGCGCTGCCTGCCGATGCTCAGCCGTTTGAGCTGCTGGTCATTAACATCTGTTCTCTGTCCTGGGCTGACGTTGACGCGGCTGGTTTGATGTCGCACCCGCTGTGGTCGCATTTCGATATTCAGTTTAAGGACTTCAACTCGGCCACGTCGTACAGCGGCCCGGCGGCTATCCGCCTGCTGCGCGCCAGCTGCGGACAGCCTTCGCATAAGAACCTCTACCAGCCGGCAGCTAACCAGTGTTATCTGTTTGATAACCTCGCAAAACTGGGCTTTACCCAGCACCTGATGATGGGCCATAACGGTCAGTTCGGTAACTTCCTGAAAGAAGTGCGTGAACAGGGTGGCATGCAGGCCCCGCTGATGGACCAGAAAGGGCTGCCGGTAACGTTGCTGGGCTTTGATGGCTCGCCGGTGTATGACGATACCGCCGTGCTTCAGCGCTGGTTAGATACCGTCGGCAAAGAGGAAGGGACACGTAGTGCGACGTTCTATAACACGCTGCCGCTGCACGACGGGAACCATTATCCCGGCGTGAGTAAAACGGCCGATTATAAGGCCCGTGCTCAGAAGTTCTTTGACGAGCTGAACGCGTTCTTCAACGAGCTGGAAAAATCAGGTCGCAAAGTGATGGTGGTGGTGGTACCAGAACACGGAGGGGCGCTGAAAGGCGACAGGATGCAGGTGTCTGGTCTGCGCGATATCCCAAGCCCGTCCATCACTAACGTTCCGGCCGGGATTAAGTTCTTTGGCATGAAGGCGCCGCATCAGGGAGCGCCCATTGAAATCACCCAGCCAAGCAGCTATCTGGCTATCTCGGAACTGGTTGCTCGCGCTGTAGACGGTAAGCTGTTTGTGGAAGATAGCGTGAACTGGGATCAGCTCACCAGCGGGCTGCCGCAGACGGCGGAGGTATCGGAAAACGCCAATGCGGTGGTGATCCAGTATCAGAATAAGCCTTATGTCCGACTGAATGCCGGGGATTGGGTGCCGTATCCGCAGTGATGACCTGCTACACCCTCTCCCCTGTGGGGAGAGGGTTACTCCGCACTTCGTAACGAAATTTCACCGCCCACCCAGGGCTTAATCACGCCATCCTGTTCAAGAAGCAACGCGCCCTGCGCGTCAATGCCGCGTGATGTGCCGTAAATCTCTTTATCCCCAATCAGCAGCTTCACCGGTCGGTTAATAAAGTTATCCAGCTTTTCCCAGCGGGACAGGAATGGCGCTAACCCCTCTTGTTCAAAGAGCGTCAGCGAACTACGCAACTCATTGATCATGCGGACGGCAAGCGTATTGCGATCGATGGTGATCCCCGCTTCCTGCAAGTTGGTCCAGGCCTGGTTCACGACATCGTTCTGCACGTTTCGCATCACCATGTTCAGTCCCGCCCCAATGACGATCTGTGCGGCATCGCCTGTTTTTCCCGTCAGTTCAACCAGGATCCCCGCCAGCTTTCGATCGTTGAGATACAGATCGTTGGGCCATTTTACCCGCACCTGATCGGCACCCAGATCGTGCAGCACCTCTGCCATCACAATGCCGATGACCAGGCTCAGCCCGATGGCCGCAGCTGGCCCCTGTTCAAGCCGCCAGTACATGGAAAGGTAGAGGTTGGCGCCAAATGGTGAGAACCACTTACGCCCCCGGCGGCCACGTCCTGCCTGTTGGTACTCGGCAACGCAGGCATCACCGGATTTCAGCTCGCTCAGGCGATCCAGCAGATACTGGTTCGTCGAATCAATGACCGGCAATACCGCGACGTTACCGTGCCCAATCTGGCTGCGGATGACCTCTTCATTCAGTAACTGGATCGGTTCCGGCAGGCTGTAGCCTTTTCCCGGCACCGTAAACACATCCACGCCCCAGTCGCGGAGCGTTTGAATATGCTTATTGATCGCAGCACGGCTCATGCCCAGCTGTTCGCCCAGCTGCTCGCCAGAATGAAACTCGCCATCGGCAAGGATACCGATGAGAGTTAACGGAATAGTATTGTCCTTCACGCAATGGTCTCCACGGCATTCACTTCGCCCGTTCGGCCAATAAAGCGAACTTCAGGCTCCAGCCAGACGTTGAATTTTTCGCCCACGCGCTGGCGAACATGACGCGCCAGGTTGACGATATCCTCACTTGTCGCGTTGGACTGGTTGATTAGTACCAGCGCCTGCTGACGATGAACAGCAGCGCCACCAAGAGTCGTACCTTTTAATTCACACTGATCGATAAGCCAGCCTGCGGCCAGCTTCACGCTACCATCCGCCTGAGGATAATGCGGGGCCGTTGGCCAGCCGGCGAGAAACGCTTTTGCATTTTCGCTGCTGATCACCGGGTTTTTGAAGAAACTACCCGCATTTCCGTTTACTTTCGGGTCCGGGAGCTTGGTCATTCGCATGTGGCATACGGAATCAAATACCTCACGCGGTGTTACAGTAGCCGGGTCGAGACGGGTCAGATCGCCGTAAGTCAGAACAGGTTTCCAGGCTTTCGCCAGGCGCAGGCCAACGGCCACAATGACGAAACGATCCTGATAGTCGTGCTTGAAAATGCTGTCGCGATAGCCAAAGCGGCACTGCTCTGCGGTCAGGCGCTTCGCCGTTCCGGTCGCGAGTTCGATGCAGTCGACATATTCGCAGACGTGTTTCAGTTCGATGCCGTAGGCACCGATGTTTTGAATAGGAGATGATCCTGCACAGCCCGGGATCAGAGCCAGGTTTTCCAGCCCTGGCATCCCTTTTTCAAGGGTATATTGCACCAGATGGTGCCAGTTCTCGCCAGCACCCACGTGTAAATGCCAGCTGTCAGCGCTCTCTTTACGCTCAATCCCCATGATGCGATTGACGATTACCGTCCCCGCAAAATCATCGAGAAACAGGACATTACTTCCTTCGCCCAGAATAAGTACGGGTTCACCGTTTTCTGTTGCGTTTTGCCATGCATTCAGCAACTGCTGAGCACTGTCGGCACGTACAATTTGATTAGCATTCCGTTGAATACCAAAGGTATTCCAGGGCTTAAGGGAGTGATTCATAGACGCTATCCTGATGCAAAAACCGGGATAGTTTACCGTATATATGGGGGGATAGGTGATTTGTTTATGGAAAGGAAGCAGGTGCAGAAACGCAAAAAGGCCATCCTTCCGGATGGCCTCTTCACTTGTTTGATGCCTGGCAGTTCCCTACTCTCACATGGGGAGACCCCACACTACCATCGGCGCTACGGCGTTTCACTTCTGAGTTCGGCATGGGGTCAGGTGGGACCACCGCGCTACAGCCGCCAGGCAAATTCTGTTTAATCTGTATCAGGCTGAAATTTGATTGTCTGTCTCTTCGCCAAAACACCTTCGGCGTTGTAAGGTTAAGCCTCACGGTTCATTAGTATCGGTTAGCTCAACGCATCGCTGCGCTTACACACCCGACCTATCAACGTCGTCGTCTTCAACGTTCCTTCAGGAGACTTAAAGTCTCAGGGAGAACTCATCTCGGGGCAAGTTTCGTGCTTAGATGCTTTCAGCACTTATCTCTTCCGCATTTAGCTACCGGGCAGTGCCATTGGCATGACAACCCGAACACCAGTGATGCGTCCACTCCGGTCCTCTCGTACTAGGAGCAGCCCCCCTCAATTCTCCAGCGCCCACGGCAGATAGGGACCGAACTGTCTCACGACGTTCTAAACCCAGCTCGCGTACCACTTTAAATGGCGAACAGCCATACCCTTGGGACCTACTTCAGCCCCAGGATGTGATGAGCCGACATCGAGGTGCCAAACACCGCCGTCGATATGAACTCTTGGGCGGTATCAGCCTGTTATCCCCGGAGTACCTTTTATCCGTTGAGCGATGGCCCTTCCATTCAGAACCACCGGATCACTATGACCTGCTTTCGCACCTGCTCGCGCCGTCACGCTCGCAGTCAAGCTGGCTTATGCCATTGCACTAACCTCCTGATGTCCGACCAGGATTAGCCAACCTTCGTGCTCCTCCGTTACTCTTTGGGAGGAGACCGCCCCAGTCAAACTACCCACCAGACACTGTCCGCAACCCGGGTGACGGGTCTACGTTAGAACACCAGCCATTAAAGGGTGGTATTTCAAGGTTGGCTCCACGCAGACTGGCGTCCACGCTTCAAAGCCTCCCACCTATCCTACACATCAAGGACCAGTGTTCAGTGTCAAGCTATAGTAAAGGTTCACGGGGTCTTTCCGTCTTGCCGCGGGTACACTGCATCTTCACAGCGAGTTCAATTTCACTGAGTCTCGGATGGAGACAGCCTGGCCATCATTACGCCATTCGTGCAGGTCGGAACTTACCCGACAAGGAATTTCGCTACCTTAGGACCGTTATAGTTACGGCCGCCGTTTACCGGGGCTTCGATCAAGAGCTTCGCGTTGCCGCTAACCCCATCAATTAACCTTCCGGCACCGGGCAGGCGTCACACCGTATACGTCCACTTTCGTGTTTGCACAGTGCTGTGTTTTTAATAAACAGTTGCAGCCAGCTGGTATCTTCGACTGATTTCAGCTCCGCCCGCAGGGGCTTCACCTACATATCAGCGTGCCTTCTCCCGAAGTTACGGCACCATTTTGCCTAGTTCCTTCACCCGAGTTCTCTCAAGCGCCTTGGTATTCTCTACCTGACCACCTGTGTCGGTTTGGGGTACGATTTCGTGTTACCTGATGCTTAGAGGCTTTTCCTGGAAGCAGGGCATTTATCACTTCAGCACCGTAGTGCCTCGTCATCACACCTCAGCGTTAATAAGGTACCGGATTTACCTGGAACCTCCGCCTACATGCTTAAACCGGGACAACCGTCGCCCGGCTGACATAGCCTTCTCCGTCCCCCCTTCGCAGTAACACCAAGTACAGGAATATTAACCTGTTTCCCATCGACTACGCCTTTCGGCCTCGCCTTAGGGGTCGACTCACCCTGCCCCGATTAACGTTGGACAGGAACCCTTGGTCTTCCGGCGAGCGGGCTTTTCACCCGCTTTATCGTTACTTATGTCAGCATTCGCACTTCTGATACCTCCAGCATGCCTCACAGCACACCTTCAACGGCTTACAGAACGCTCCCCTACCCAACAACACATAGTGTCGCTGCCGCAGCTTCGGTGCATGGTTTAGCCCCGTTACATCTTCCGCGCAGGCCGACTCGACCAGTGAGCTATTACGCTTTCTTTAAATGATGGCTGCTTCTAAGCCAACATCCTGGCTGTCTGTGCCTTCCCACATCGTTTCCCACTTAACCATGACTTTGGGACCTTAGCTGGCGGTCTGGGTTGTTTCCCTCTTCACGACGGACGTTAGCACCCGCCGTGTGTCTCCCGTGATAACATTCTTCGGTATTCGTAGTTTGCATCGGGTTGGTAAGCCGGGATGGCCCCCTAGCCGAAACAGTGCTCTACCCCCGAAGATGAGTTCACGAGGCGCTACCTAAATAGCTTTCGGGGAGAACCAGCTATCTCCCGGTTTGATTGGCCTTTCACCCCCAGCCACAGGTCATCCGCTAATTTTTCAACATTAGTCGGTTCGGTCCTCCAGTTAGTGTTACCCAACCTTCAACCTGCCCATGGCTAGATCACCGGGTTTCGGGTCTATACCCTGCAACTTAACGCCCAGTTAAGACTCGGTTTCCCTTCGGCTCCCCTATACGGTTAACCTTGCTACAGAATATAAGTCGCTGACCCATTATACAAAAGGTACGCAGTCACCCCATAAAGAGGATCCCACTGCTTGTACGTACACGGTTTCAGGTTCTTTTTCACTCCCCTCGCCGGGGTTCTTTTCGCCTTTCCCTCACGGTACTGGTTCACTATCGGTCAGTCAGGAGTATTTAGCCTTGGAGGATGGTCCCCCCATATTCAGACAGGATACCACGTGTCCCGCCCTACTCTTCGAGTTCACAGCATGTGCATTTTCGTGTACGGGACTATCACCCTGTACCGTCGGACTTTCCAGACCGTTCCACTAACACACAAGCTGATTCAGACTCCGGGCTGCTCCCCGTTCGCTCGCCGCTACTGGGGGAATCTCGGTTGATTTCTTTTCCTCGGGGTACTTAGATGTTTCAGTTCCCCCGGTTCGCCTCGTTAACCTATGTATTCAGTTAACGATAGTGCAACGGATTGCACTGGGTTTCCCCATTCGGACATCGCCGGGTCAAAGGTTCATATCACCTCGCCGGCGCTTTTCGCAGATTAGCACGTCCTTCATCGCCTCTGACTGCCAGGGCATCCACCGTGTACGCTTAGTCGCTTAACCTCACAACCCGAAGATGTTTCACTTCTGATTGCGAAAATTTGAGAGACTCGAACACACATGAGCTGTGTGTCGTTTCAATTTTCAGCTTGATCCAGATTTTTAAAGAGCAAAACTTCGCAGTGCACCTTTTCAGGTTCACTCTGAAGTTTTCTTGTGTTCGCAGTAAAAGATGGTGGAGCTATGCGGGATCGAACCGCAGACCTCCTGCGTGCAAGGCAGGCGCTCTCCCAGCTGAGCTATAGCCCCATCGTATAAACAACCTCTTCAAATTTGCTTCGCAAATTTGGTAGGCCTGAGTGGACTTGAACCACCGACCTCACCCTTATCAGGGGTGCGCTCTAACCACCTGAGCTACAAGCCTGTAGAGGTTTTTTACTGCTGTTTTTCATCAGACAATCTGTGTGAGCACTGCAAAGGCAGGTTCTTTAAGGTAAGGAGGTGATCCAACCGCAGGTTCCCCTACGGTTACCTTGTTACGACTTCACCCCAGTCATGAATCACAAAGTGGTAAGCGCCCTCCCGAAGGTTAAGCTACCTACTTCTTTTGCAACCCACTCCCATGGTGTGACGGGCGGTGTGTACAAGGCCCGGGAACGTATTCACCGTGGCATTCTGATCCACGATTACTAGCGATTCCGACTTCATGGAGTCGAGTTGCAGACTCCAATCCGGACTACGACGCACTTTATGAGGTCCGCTTGCTCTCGCGAGGTCGCTTCTCTTTGTATGCGCCATTGTAGCACGTGTGTAGCCCTACTCGTAAGGGCCATGATGACTTGACGTCATCCCCACCTTCCTCCAGTTTATCACTGGCAGTCTCCTTTGAGTTCCCGGCCGGACCGCTGGCAACAAAGGATAAGGGTTGCGCTCGTTGCGGGACTTAACCCAACATTTCACAACACGAGCTGACGACAGCCATGCAGCACCTGTCTCAGAGTTCCCGAAGGCACCAATCCATCTCTGGAAAGTTCTCTGGATGTCAAGAGTAGGTAAGGTTCTTCGCGTTGCATCGAATTAAACCACATGCTCCACCGCTTGTGCGGGCCCCCGTCAATTCATTTGAGTTTTAACCTTGCGGCCGTACTCCCCAGGCGGTCGACTTAACGCGTTAGCTCCGGAAGCCACGCCTCAAGGGCACAACCTCCAAGTCGACATCGTTTACGGCGTGGACTACCAGGGTATCTAATCCTGTTTGCTCCCCACGCTTTCGCACCTGAGCGTCAGTCTTTGTCCAGGGGGCCGCCTTCGCCACCGGTATTCCTCCAGATCTCTACGCATTTCACCGCTACACCTGGAATTCTACCCCCCTCTACAAGACTCTAGCCTGCCAGTTTCGAATGCAGTTCCCAGGTTGAGCCCGGGGATTTCACATCCGACTTGACAGACCGCCTGCGTGCGCTTTACGCCCAGTAATTCCGATTAACGCTTGCACCCTCCGTATTACCGCGGCTGCTGGCACGGAGTTAGCCGGTGCTTCTTCTGCGGGTAACGTCAATCGACAAGGTTATTAACCTTATCGCCTTCCTCCCCGCTGAAAGTACTTTACAACCCGAAGGCCTTCTTCATACACGCGGCATGGCTGCATCAGGCTTGCGCCCATTGTGCAATATTCCCCACTGCTGCCTCCCGTAGGAGTCTGGACCGTGTCTCAGTTCCAGTGTGGCTGGTCATCCTCTCAGACCAGCTAGGGATCGTCGCCTAGGTGAGCCGTTACCCCACCTACTAGCTAATCCCATCTGGGCACATCCGATGGCAAGAGGCCCGAAGGTCCCCCTCTTTGGTCTTGCGACGTTATGCGGTATTAGCTACCGTTTCCAGTAGTTATCCCCCTCCATCAGGCAGTTTCCCAGACATTACTCACCCGTCCGCCACTCGTCAGCAAAGCAGCAAGCTGCTTCCTGTTACCGTTCGACTTGCATGTGTTAGGCCTGCCGCCAGCGTTCAATCTGAGCCATGATCAAACTCTTCAATTTAAAAGTTTGATGCTCAATGAATTAAACTTCGTAATGAATTACGTGTTCACTCGTTGAGACTTGGTATTCATTTAGTGTCCGAGGACATTAAGAATCCATGTCACTTTGAGTGCCCACACAGATTGTCTGATAAATTGTTAAAGAGCAGTGCCGCTTCGTTTTCGCTGCGGCGCGGGGTGTGCATATTACGCTTTCCCGCTTCAGAGTCAAGCGTTTGTTTTGCTTTTCTCTGCTGACCCGGCGGCTTGCGTGCCGTTGTTCCGTGTCAGTGGAGGCGCATTATAGGGAGTTCTTCTGAAGTGACAAGCACTAAATACAAAAAAAATTTCGTTCGCTCACTTTTCAAACTCAACGCTTATTTATCCCGCGCATCGTCCGTTAAACGCGCAATTTCACGGGCAAAACTGGCGACCTGGGCCCAGTCGGTATAAACCACTTCTTTACGCGTATCCGTTTCCCCGCCCGTCATTTTCATGATCAGGCGGATCATAAAGCGGTCATACCAGCGGTAACGCGGGTAACGCAGCGCGCCAGCAAAGACAGAACAGATATCGGGCTGCCATGGCGAACTTAGCAAAAACTTGCGCGTATAGCTGTTGGTCTGCGGCGTACGCTTCTCCGCTTTACGGGCAACCAGGTTGACCGAGTAAAACGCGCCAGGCAGTTGAGCGAGCTCCGCCGTATGCTTTTTCACAAAGCGATCCAGCGCCGGATGGAAATGGCCGTAACGAATTGAAGCGCCAATGACCACGCGGTCGTAATCCTGCCAGGCAATCTGCTCTGTGCGATTCAGGTTCACCACATCAGAATAAATGCCCAGCTCTTTGAGTTCGGAAGCCAGATATGAAGCAATCTCACGCGTTTGTCCGTCACGCGTTGAGAAAAGAATTAACGTTTTCACCAATGTCTCCTTACTCACGCCAGAATGTTGGGGTAAACAGCACCAGCAGCGTAAAGACCTCAAGACGCCCAAACAGCATATTGGCGATTAAGATCCACTTCGCCACCGGGTTCATACTGGCGAAGTTATCCGCCACGACGCCCAGCCCCGGCCCCAGGTTGTTTAACGTTGCCACCACAGAGGCGAAGGCAGAGAAATCATCCACGCCCGTGGCGATAATCGCCAGCATACTGACAATAAAGACCAGCGCATAAGCGGAGAAGAATCCCCACACCGCTTCGAGGATGCGCTCCGGCAGCGCGCGGTTCCCCAGCTTAATACTGTAAACCGCATTCGGGTGGACCAGACGTTTCAGCTCACGGTTCCCCTGCTTGAACAGCAGCAGAATGCGGATCACCTTCAGACCGCCGCCCGTTGACCCGGCGCAACCGCCGATAAACGCAGAGCACAACAGCAGCACCGGCAGGAACAGTGGCCAACGCGCAATACTGTCCGTGGTGAAACCAGCGGTTGTCGCCATCGATACCACCTGGAAGAAGGCCTGGTTCAGGGTCGTGACCGCCGAGTTATAAACATCGTGGAACCACAGTACCAGGGTACAGATAACCACCAGGGTCAGCTGGACGCCAATAAACATCCGGAATTCCGGGTCGCGCCAGTACACCTTCAGGCTCCTTCCGCTAAGCAACGAGAAGTGTAGACCGTAGTTACAGCCTGAGATCAGCAAAAAGATGGCAATGATGGTATTGATTGTCGGGCTGTCGAAGTAGCCGACGCTGGCATCGTGGGTGGAGAACCCGCCGATAGCAATAGTCGCAAAGCTATGCCCAATGGCATCAAACGCAGGCATCCCGGCAAACCACAGCGCCAGCGCGCAGGCCACCGTCAGCAGGACATAGATAAGCCACAGGGTTTTCGCCGTCTCCGCAATACGCGGGCGCATCTTGTTATCTTTCAGCGGGCCGGGCATCTCCGCCCGGTAAAGCTGCATCCCCCCGACGCCCAGAATGGGCAGGATAGCTACCGCCAGGACGATGATCCCCATACCGCCGAACCACTGGAGCATCTGCCGGTAAAAGAGAATCGCATGCGGGAGCGAATCCAGCCCCACAAGCGTGGTGGCGCCGGTGGTCGTTAATCCGGAGAACGATTCAAAAAACGCATCCGTGACGGTGAGATTCGGTTGTTCGGAGAAGATAAACGGCAGCGCACCCACGCTTCCCAGTACCGTCCAGAACAGGACCACAATCAGAAACCCCTCCCGGGATTTCAGTTCACCTTTCTCACGGCGGTTTGGCCACCACAGCAGGGAGCCAATCGTCAGCGCGACAAAAAAGGTTTGCGTAAATGCACGCCCCGCGCCGTCCCGGTAGATGAGCGCCACCAGTCCGGGAATGATCATTGTCCCGGAGAAAAGTATGACCAGCAATCCAACGATTCGGGTAATGGCACGAAAATGCATCTCTGCCGCTTCCTTAGGTATTCAAAATTGTGAGGTGGGGATTATTCTTCAATCGGCAGTAATTGCAATGAACCGCGACTAAAATCAGCGAGTTTTGCTGAAAAAGCAGCCAGTTCCGCCTGAGGAAGCGCCACGCGTAATTGCACCATTGCCTGATAATCACTGTGTGCGATGACACCGTTAAACTGTTTAAGCAGTGCTTCGATACCCGATAGCTGGGCGTAATCGCATAACAAAGTATATTCCGTAAGTGGCGTTTTGCGGGTTGTTATCAGCAGATTAAGCGCCTGCTGGACACCACCTCCGTAGGCTTTAACCAGCCCTCCGGTGCCTAACAAAATGCCCCCGTAGTAGCGGACAACAACGGCGGTGATTTCACCCACGCCGCTGCCCATTAACTGGGATAGCATCGGTTTTCCGGCCGTACCCGCCGGTTCACCGTCGTCAGAAAACCCGAGCTGCTGTGAGTCGTCTGGCGGCCCTGCGACCCACGCCACACAGTGATGGCGGGCATCGGGGTGCTGCGCGCGGACGGACTCGACGAACGCCTTCGCCGCCTCCACGCCGTCGGTATGCGCCAGCAGCGTGATAAAGCGGCTTTTCTTGATTTCCTCAACAAAGGTGACCGGCTCGGCCGGTATCAGCCAGCTTTCCATCAGGCCAGCTTCAGATCTCGCGTCATGTTCTCAATGCTGTTCTCGTGAATAACCACGTTATCCTCGATACGAATGCCGCCATACGGCTTCAGCGCTTCAATTTTCTCCCAGTTGAAGTGCTTACTGAATTGCCCTTCGCGCCACGGTGCCAGCAGGGATTCAATAAAGTAGATGCCCGGCTCGATGGTCAATACCATACGCGGCGCCAGAACGCGGGTGCAGCGCAGATAAGGATATTTAGACGGTGCCGCCAGGTGCGTACCGGTATCATCCTGCATAAAGCCCGCGACGTCATGAACCTGCAAACCCAGCGGGTGACCGATACCATGCGGCATAAATGGCCCGGTCAGATCGTTCTCAACCATCGCCTCTTCGCTCATGTCTTTGACAATCTGATGCTTACGCAGCAGTTTAGCGATGCGCTGATGGAACTGGATGTGATAATCCACGTAGCTGGTTCCGGCCTTCATGGTGCCAATCAGCGCCAGCTGTTCGTCGTTCACGTCTTTGATCAATTGCGCAAAATCGGTGTCCGCATTCGCCGCCCAGGTACGGGTCAGGTCTGCCGCATAACCATTGTACTCAGCCCCCGCGTCCAGCAGGAAGCTGCGCATCTCAGCCGGAACCTGATGATCCAGTTTGGTGTAGTGCAGAACCGAGGCATGTTCATTCAGCGCCACGATGTTGCTGTACGGCACGTCGGTATCGCGGTGGCCGGTCGCCGTCAGGTAGGCCTGATTAATATCGAACTCGCTCATACCGGACTGGAACGCTTCGTGCGCCGCACGGTGGCCATTCACCGCCGTTTTTTGCGCTTCACGCATGCAGTAAAGTTCGTAGTCGGTCTTGTAGGCGCGATAGTAGTGCAGATAATCCAGCACGCCTTTCGGGTTGAGTTTATCTGCCGGAATATCCAGACCCAGCGCACGCTCAGGAACCGGACCAATGTAGCCGATGTTGCCGCGCGCCGCTGGCAGCTGGCTGCCAATGCCGTCTGCTTTTGGCAGCGCAATCACGTCAATTTCTTCGGTCCAGAATGAGGTCGGCAGCGGCTCCACGTTGTGCCAGTAATCGACCGGCAGGTAGAACCACAGTTTCGGCTTGTTCACGCCATCCACCAGCAGCCAGCAATTTGGAACCTGCGTGACAGGCACCCAGGCTTTAAACTGCGGGTTAACCTTGAAGGGATAAGCATGGTCATCAAGAAAAGTATTCATCAGCTCGCCGGAGTGGATCAGCAGGGCATCCAGCTTGAAGCGGGCCAGTACATCGCGGGTACGTTCCTGTAGGGTAACGATATGATTTTTATAAAGCGAAGCCAGTGAGTCCATCATTCTTCCTTTCGTTTTTTTGACCTCAAGTCATCGCATCTTAGCACACCTCACTGCGGCTGCGTGATTTCCACCGACCGTGATCAGCGCAGCAATTTCTTAATGACTAATTTGCATTTTATTAACATAAATTCCACACTCCGTTTCATCTGGTATGACCAGATCCAATTGCTGGATTCAGGAGACCGACATGCTCTACAAAGGCGACACCCTGTACGTAGACTGGCTGGAAGATGGCATTGCCGAACTGGTGTTCGATGCCCCCGGCTCAGTGAACAAGCTTGATACCGCGACGGTGGCCAGTCTTGGCCAGGCGCTGGATGTACTTGAAAAGCAATCAGATTTGAAAGGGCTGCTGCTGCGCTCCAACAAAGCGGCCTTTATCGTTGGCGCGGATATCACCGAATTCCTGTCGCTGTTCCTGGTGCCCGAAGAACAGCTGAGCCAGTGGCTGCACTTTGCCAACAGCGTTTTTAATCGTCTGGAAGATCTGCCTGTCCCGACCCTTTCCGCCGTTAACGGCTACGCGCTGGGCGGTGGCTGCGAGTGCGTGCTGGCGACCGACTACCGTCTGGCGACGCCGGACCTGCGCATCGGCCTGCCGGAAACCAAGCTGGGCATCATGCCGGGCTTTGGTGGTTCCGTGCGTATGCCGCGCATGCTGGGTGCCGACAGCGCGCTGGAGATCATTGCCGCGGGTAAAGATGTCGGCGCAGAACAGGCGCAGAAAATCGGCCTGGTGGACGGCGTGGTTAAGCCTGAAAAACTGATTGAGGGTGCTATCGCCATTCTGCGTCAGGCGATTAACGGCGATCTCGACTGGAAAGCCAAACGTCAGCCAAAGCTGGAGCCATTAAAGCTCAGCAAAATTGAAGCCACCATGAGCTTCACCATCGCCAAAGGCATGGTGATGCAGACGGCGGGTAAACACTACCCGGCGCCGATCACGGCGGTGAAAACCATTGAAGCGGCAGCCCGTCTGGGCCGTGATGACGCTCTGAAGCTTGAAAACCAGAGCTTTGTCCCGCTGGCGCACACCAACGAAGCCCGCGCGCTGGTTGGTATCTTCCTTAACGATCAGTTCGTGAAGGGCAAAGCCAAACAACTCACCAAAAACGTTGAAACGCCAAAACACGCGGCGGTACTCGGCGCGGGCATTATGGGGGGCGGCATCGCCTATCAGTCTGCCTGGAAAGGCGTGCCGGTGGTGATGAAGGACATCAACGAGAAATCCCTGACGCTGGGCATGACCGAAGCGGCCAAGCTGCTGAATAAACAGCTTGAGCGCGGCAAAATTGATGGTCTGAAGCTTGCAGGCGTGATCTCCACCATCCAGCCAGTGCTGGAATACAGCGGTTTCGACCGTGTGGACGTGGTGGTTGAAGCGGTCGTCGAGAACCCGAAAGTGAAAAAAGCGGTGCTGGCCGAAACCGAAGACAAGGTGCGTCCGGAAACCGTGCTGGCCTCTAACACCTCCACCATTCCTATCAGCGAACTGGCGAGCGTGCTGAAGCGTCCGGAAAACTTCTGCGGGATGCACTTCTTTAACCCGGTGCACCGCATGCCGCTGGTCGAAGTGATCCGAGGGGAAAAAACCTCCGACGAAACCATCGCCAAAGTGGTGGCGTGGGCGAGCAAGATGGGCAAAACGCCGATCGTGGTTAACGACTGCCCGGGCTTCTTCGTTAACCGCGTGCTGTTCCCGTACTTCGCCGGTTTCAGCCAGCTGCTGCGCGACGGCGCAGACTTCCGCAAAATCGACAAAGTGATGGAAAAACAGTTCGGCTGGCCGATGGGCCCGGCGTATCTGCTGGACGTTGTCGGCATCGACACTGCCCATCACGCGCAGACGGTGATGGCGGCGGGCTTCCCGCAGCGCATGCAGAAAGATTATCGCGACGCCATTGACGCCCTGTTCGACGCCAACCGCTTCGGGCAGAAAAACGGTCTGGGCTTCTGGCGCTATAAAGAAGACAGCAAAGGCAAACCGAAGAAAGAAGAAGATCCGGCGGTGGATGGCCTGCTGGCCGACGTCAGTCAGCCAAAACGCGACTTCACCGACGATGAGATCATCGCACGGATGATGATCCCAATGGTCAACGAAGTGGTGCGCTGCCTCGAAGAAGGCATTATCGCCAGCCCGGCAGAAGCGGATATGGCGCTGGTGTACGGCCTCGGCTTCCCTCCTTTCCACGGAGGCGCGTTCCGCTGGCTGGATACGCTCGGCAGCGCCCGCTATCTCGATATGGCTCAGCAGTACCAGCACCTCGGCCCGCTTTATGAGGTGCCGGAAGGGCTGCGTAACAAAGCGCGCCATAACGAACCCTACTACCCAGCAGTTGAGCCAGCCCGTCCGGTTGGCGAACTGAAAACGGCTTAAGGAGTCACAATGGAAAAGGTTGTCATTGTTGATGCGATTCGCACCCCGATGGGCCGTTCAAAAGGCGGTGCATTCCGTAACGTGCGCGCGGAAGATCTCTCCGCGCATCTGATGCGTAGCCTGCTGGCGCGTAACCCGGCGCTGGACCCAGCAGCGCTGGACGATATCTACTGGGGCTGCGTGCAGCAGACGCTGGAGCAGGGCTTCAACATTGCCCGTAACGCGTCCCTGCTGGCGGAGATCCCGCATTCGGTTCCGGCCGTCACCGTCAACCGTCTTTGCGGTTCGTCGATGCAGGCGCTGCACGACGCGGCGCGGATGATCATGACTGGCGATGCGCAGGCCTGTCTGGTGGGCGGCGTGGAGCACATGGGCCACGTGCCAATGAGCCACGGGGTCGATTTCCATCCTGGCATGAGCCGCAACGTGGCGAAAGCCGCCGGTATGATGGGCCTGACCGCCGAGATGCTCTCCCGTCTGCACGGCATCAGCCGTGAGATGCAGGATGCGTTTGCCGCACGCTCGCATGCCCGCGCCTGGGCCGCCACGCAGTCTGGTGCCTTTAAGAATGAGATCATCCCAACCGGCGGTCACGACGCAGACGGCGTACTGAAGCAGTTCAGCTACGACGAAGTTATCCGCCCGGAAACCACGGTCGAAGCGCTTTCTACCCTGCGTCCGGCGTTTGATCCGGTCACCGGTACGGTAACGGCGGGCACCTCGTCTGCCCTGTCCGACGGTGCCGCCGCGATGCTGGTAATGAGCGAAAGCCGCGCCCGCGAATTAGGCCTGACGCCACGCGCCCGCGTGCGTTCGATGGCGGTCGTGGGCTGCGATCCTTCCATCATGGGCTACGGCCCGGTTCCGGCATCAAAACTGGCGCTGAAAAAAGCGGGGCTGAGCGCAAGTGATATCGACCTCTTTGAGATGAACGAAGCGTTCGCCGCGCAGATCCTGCCGTGCATTAAAGATCTGGGGCTGATGGATCAGATCGACGAGAAGATTAACCTCAACGGCGGCGCGATCGCCCTCGGTCACCCGCTGGGCTGCTCCGGGGCGCGTATCAGTACCACGCTGATTAACCTGATGGAACGCAAAGATGCCCAGTTCGGACTGGCAACGATGTGTATTGGGTTGGGTCAGGGTATCGCGACGGTGTTTGAGAGGGTGTAAAGAAAAAGTATCTCAAAGTAACGTAGGCCCGATAAGCATCGCGCCATCGGGCTTTTGCCGGGAGGCGCTACGCTTTCCCGGCCTACGAAGAGAAAAAGTTTAGTTGCCGTTCTTCCCGCCTGTCAGGGGCGGGTTTTTTACGTTATTGCAGCAGCGAAATATCCGCCACGCGCAGGAATAGCTCACGCAGTTTCTCAAGCATCGAGAGACGGTTAATCCGCAGCTCTTTATCTTCCACGTTCACCATCACCTTCTCGAAGAAGGCGTCGATGACGTCACGCAGCTCTGCCAGCTCCACCAGCGCTTCCTGGTAGCGACCTTCCGCGAAATACGGCTCCAGCTTGTCGCGCAGCACCACAACCTGCATCGCCAGAGAAATCTCTTCCGGCTCTTTCAGGGTTGCAGCGTTGACGCGCTCGTTCAGCGTTTCGTCGGATTTCGCGAGGATGTTGGATACACGCTTGTTGGCCGCGGCCAGCGCAGACGCAGCTTCCAGCGTACGGAAGTGGGATACCGCTTTCATACGCGCATCGAAATCTGCCGGACGGGTCGGACGACGCGCCAGCACCGCCTGAATGGTATCAACGGAGTAACCTTCGTCCTGATACCACGCGCGGAAACGACCGAGCATAAAGTCGATAACATCATCCACAACCTTCGCGTTGGTCAGCTTATCGCCGTACAGACGTACCGCTTCTTCGGTCAGCGTTTGCAGATCGAGGTTAAGGTTCTTCTCTACGATGATTCGCAGCACGCCCAGCGCAGCACGACGCAGCGCGAACGGGTCTTTATCGCCTTTCGGATGCTGACCGATACCGAAGATACCCGCCAGGGTGTCCATCTTATCGGCAATCGCCACGGCGCAGGCAACCGGGTTAGACGGCAGATCGTCACCGGCAAAGCGCGGCTGATACTGCTCGTTCAGGGCTACCGCCACGTCTTCCGCTTCGCCATCGTGACGCGCGTAGTGCATACCCATCACGCCCTGAGTGTCGGTAAATTCGAACACCATGTTGGTCATCAGGTCGCACTTGGAGAGCAGGCCCGCACGGGTAGCGTGGTTAACGTCGGCGCCAATTTCACGGGCAATCCAGCCGGACAGCTCCGCGATACGGTCGGTCTTGTCGCGTAGCGTACCCAGTTGCTGCTGGAACAGTACGGTTTGCAGACGCGGCAGGTTGTCTTCCAGACGTTTTTTACGGTCGGTATTGAAGAAGAACTCGGCATCCGCCAGACGCGGACGCACCACTTTCTCGTTACCGGAGATAATCTGGCTCGGATCTTTCGATTCGATGTTCGCCACGAAGATGAAGTTTGGCAGCAGCTTGCCGTCGTTGGCGTAAACCGGGAAGTACTTCTGGTCACCCTTCATGGTGTAAACCAGCGCTTCTGCCGGAACGGCCAGGAATTTCTCTTCGAATTTCGCGGTCAGTACAACTGGCCATTCGACCAGCGAGGTCACCTCTTCCAGCAGGCTGTCGCTCAGATCGGCATTACCGCCAATTTTGCGCGCCGCGTCTTCTGCGTCCGCTTTGATTTTGGCTTTACGCTGTTCGTAGTCAGCAATGACCTTGCCGCGCTCCAGCAGGATCTGCGGGTACTGGTCAGCATTGTCGATAGTGAACTCCGGCTCGCCCATAAAGCGATGGCCGCGGATCACGCGATCGGACGCCACGCCCAGAATGGTCGCCGGGATAACGGTATCGCCCAGCAGCAGGGTCACGGTGTGAACCGGACGCACAAAGTGTACGTCGGACGCGCCCCAGCGCATCAGCTTAGGAATCGGCAATTTTGCCAGCGAGGTCGCGATCATGTCAGGCAGCAGCGCTTCGGCGCTTTCGCCTTTCACATGGGCACGGTACAGCAGCCATTCACCTTTGTCGGTGGTCAGACGCTCAGCCTGATCAACGGTGATGCCGCAGCCGCGCGCCCAGCCTTCTGCCGCTTTGCTCGGCTTGCCTTCCGCGTCGAACGCCTGAGCAATGGCCGGGCCACGTTTTTCAACTTCGCGATCCGGCTGGGACGCCGCCAGGTTTGCCACTTTCAGCGCCAGACGACGCGGCGCAGCAAACCACTCAATTTTACCGTGCGCCAGGCCAGCGTTATCCAGCTCAGCAGTGACGTTCGCAGCGAAAGATTCAGCCAGGCTGCGCAGGGCTTTTGGTGGCAGCTCTTCAGTGCCGATTTCCACCAGGAAAGTTTTCTCAGACATGGCCGCCTCTTATTTGTTTCGGTTGCACATCGGGAAGCCAAGGGCTTCACGGGACGCGTAGTAAGCTTCTGCAACGGCTTTGGTCAGGGTACGAATACGCAGAATGTAGCGCTGACGTTCAGTCACGGAGATCGCTTTGCGGGCATCCAGCAGGTTGAAGCTGTGGGCAGCCTTCAGAATACGCTCGTAGGCAGGCAGCGGCAGCGGAGTCTCCAGCGCCAGCAGCTGCTGGGCTTCTTTCTCGTACTGCTCGAAGCAGGTGAACAGGAAGTCCACGTCCGCGTATTCGAAGTTATAGGTGGATTGCTCCACTTCGTTCTGATGGAACACGTCGCCGTAGGTGGTTTTACCCAGCGGGCCGTCGCTCCAGACCAGGTCGTAAACGCTGTCTACGCCCTGAATGTACATGGCCAGACGTTCCAGACCATAGGTGATTTCGCCGGTAATCGGTTTACATTCCAGACCGCCAACCTGCTGGAAGTAAGTGAACTGGGTCACTTCCATGCCGTTCAGCCACACTTCCCAACCCAGACCCCAGGCACCCAGCGTTGGGTTTTCCCAGTTATCTTCCACGAAACGAATGTCGTGAATGGTTGGATCCATACCCAGCTCTTTCAGTGACCCGAGGTACAGTTCCTGAATGTTGTCGGGTGATGGCTTAATCACCACCTGGAACTGATAGTAGTGCTGCAAACGGTTCGGGTTTTCGCCGTAACGGCCATCGGTCGGACGACGGGATGGCTGCACATAGGCGGTCGCCATTGGCTCTGGCCCTAACGCGCGCAGGCTGGTCATCGGGTGTGAGGTGCCTGCGCCAACTTCCATGTCCAAAGGTTGAACAATGGTGCAGCCCTGACGAGCCCAGTAATCCTGTAAGGTCAGGATCAGGCCCTGGAAGGTCTTGGTATCAAACTTTTGCATAGTATTTCGTGCTGGATACGTGTGGTTTTAAATGGAAGGGATCAGTATACCCGCTGGCTGCAAGATATACAGTACGAAACGGGGTTGTTTAGGGAAAATTGGGGAATAAGCCCTACAGCCAGAACCTGCGAAGGCTCTGGTTGCTGCTTATACGAGCAATTTAACGCATTGAGAGATGTAAAAACTGGCCGTCTGCATCAAAAGAGCAGACAAAGCCCTCTTTACGCGCCGTATAGCCTTTCAGTTCGTAGCTGCCCTGAAAGCGCTCGAAGCCGTTTATATGAATTTTCTGTGCTTCGGAATTATAGCGGTGAGCCGCCTGATCCCTGCACAGCTGTTCCATATTCAGGGAACGCTCCGGGCTCATTTTCCCCTGCTGCGCTTTTTGGACAGGTATCTCCTCAGAAGCACTGCATCCTGTTAATAAGAGCAGCAGAAAGAGTGACACCCCACGCTTCATCATCATTTTTATTACCGCCCTGGTCAGTGGCTGTTATTTTTAGTAGCAACACGTTTATAGATTAAAGTCCGTCATTCTGCGAATCTCGCCAGCTCCCTACAAGTTAGCCTGGCTAAACTCAGAATTTTCCAAGGGAAAAGTTTTACACAATCGCAGTCACACTTTTTTTATCAGGAATACAGAGGAACTGATGCAGTCAAAAATTAACTGGATTGATAACCTGCGGGGAATAGCCTGTCTGATGGTGGTGATGATCCACACAACGACCTGGTATGTCACGAACGCGCACAGTATCAGCCCTGTTAACTGGGATGTCGCCAATATTCTGAACTCGGCCTCCCGCGTGAGCGTCCCGCTGTTCTTTATGATTTCCGGTTTTCTCTTTTTTGGCGAGCGTAGCGCGCAGCCAAGACATTTCATCCGTATTGTCTCCTGTCTGCTGTTTTACAGCGCCATTTCGCTGCTCTATATCATCCTGTTCACTTCAATTAACGCTGAACGTTCCCTGCTCAATTTGTTGCAAAAACCGGTGTTCTATCATCTGTGGTTTTTCTTCGCGATAATCGTTATCTATCTGGTGTCACCGTTAATTCAGGTAAAAAACGTCAGCGGTAAAATGCTGCTGGCCTTGATGGTAATAATCGGGATCGTGGCCAACCCGAATACCGTTTCACAGAAAATTGATGGCTTTGAATGGCTGCCCGTTAACCTTTATATCACCGGGGATACGTTTTATTACGTGCTGTACGGCATGCTGGGGCGCGCCATTGGCATGATGGAGACGCAAAAGCGAGGAATAAACTGGCTATGCGCGGCCACGTTTCTCGTCGGTGTGTTTATTATCTCTCGCGGGACGCTGCATGAGCTGCAATGGCGCGGCAACTTTGCCGATACCTGGTATCTCTACTGCGGGCCGATGGTCTTTATCTGCGCGATCTCTCTGCTGACGCTGGTTAAAAACACCCTGAATGCCCGCCCGCTTCCGGTGCTGGGGTTTATCTCTCGCCACTCGCTGGGCATTTACGGTTTTCACGCGCTGGTGATCCACGCCCTGCGCACCCGCGGCGTTGAGCTTAAAAGCTGGCCGGTGCTGGATATTGTCTGGATATTTACCGTTACGCTGGTTGTCAGCCTGCTGCTGTCAATGTTGCTGCAAAGAATCGATACGCGCAGGTTTGTAAGCTAACCCGGTTGAAGGCTGGTAGGCCGGGTAAGCGTTAGCGCCACCCGGCTCCTGTTTATGACATTAGCGGCAAAAGCTGCTGATAGATTTTGCGGAACACGTCTCGTCTTTCAGCATAGCGAGCATGATTTTTCGCATCAGGACGATGCTGCCGTTCAAGCGGCAGCTGGGGCAAAAGCTGGTGCAGTGGTTTATCCGGGTTCAGCGCAATTTGCGCCAGCCGTGCCGCACCGAGCGCCGGGCCGACATCGCCTCCCGTACGATAGTCCAGCTGCAACCCGCTGATATCGGAAAGCATTTGCCGCCAGTAGCTGCTTCGTGCACCGCCGCCAATTAACGTAATGCTGGATGGCGTCAGTCCACAGTCATGCACGACATCCATTCCGTCCGCCAGAGCATAGCCAACGCCTTCAAGCACCGCGCGCGCAAGCTCTGCCGGGCCGTGCTGATGGGTAAGACCGAAGAACACCCCTTTCGCTTCCGGGTTGTTATGCGGCGTCCGCTCGCCGGAAAGGTACGGTAAAAACCAAACCGCACCGGCATTATCATCTGCCTGCTGTGCCGCTGTGATAAGCGCCGGGACGTCCGCCATTCCGGTTAGCTTTGCCGCCCAGTCGAGGCAGGAAGCCGCGCTCAGCATCACCGACATCAAATGCCATTTACCCGGCAACGCGTGGCAGAAGCTGTGTACGGCGCTTCCAGGGTTGCTACGATACCCGTCACTGACGGCAAAATAGACGCCGGAGGTACCGAGTGAGAGCATGGCCTGCCCTGCCTCGACCATCCCCACGCCGACCGCACCCGCCGCATTATCGCCGCCGCCGGCAACGACAGGTACGGCTGGCATGTTCCAGCGTTCAGCAACAGAAGGCTGTAAAGCTCCCGTGATTTCACTGCCTTCAAACAGCGCAGGCATATGGTCGCGCGTCAGCTGGCAGGCATCCAGCATCGCCTCGCTCCAGTCCCGTTTCGCCACGTCGAGCCACATCGTGCCCGCGGCGTCAGACATGTCGCTGGCAAAATCCCCCGTCATGCGAAAACGCAGGTAGTCTTTCGGCAACAGAACCTTCGCCACCTGACGAAAAATCTCAGGCTCATGGCGCTGCACCCACAGGAGTTTTGGCGCGGTAAAACCGGGCATCATCAGGTTGCCCGTAATTTCACGGGATGCAGGCACACGCTCCTCAAGGATCGCGCACTCTTCCGCACAGCGGCCATCGTTCCAGAGAATAGCCGGGCGCAGAACGCGATGCTGACTATCCAGCAACGTTGCGCCATGCATTTGCCCGGCAATGCCCAGCGCTTTCACGTCGCGCAGGCTATGCTGCTCGCCTAAGGCTTTCATCGCACGCTCTGTCGCCTGCCACCACTGCTCCGGATCTTGTTCCGACCAAAGCGGATACGGACGTGAAACCTGCAACTTTTCAGTCTGCGTGGCTAATACATCGCCCTGCTCGCTTAACAGGATGGCTTTCACCCCCGACGTGCCAAGATCGATCCCGATATACATGTGGTGGCTCCTTTGACGAAAATGCCCGGTGGCGCTGCGCTTACCGGGCCTGGATGCTGTTATTTATCGAACAGGTAGTGATTGACCAGGTTTTCCAGCAGCTCCTGATGGCCACTCTGATGCTGCGGCGCAAGCTGATGCTGTTCAGCGTACTTCGCGATCTCCGCAAGCGATAACTGACCTTTCAAAATTTGCTGGCCCAGCTCACTGTTCCAGCCGCTGTAGCGCTTCGCCACGCGCTTATCCAGCTCACCGTCTTCAATCATACGGGCCGCCACTTTCAGCGCCAGCGCCATGGTGTCCATCGCGCCAATATGCCCGTAGAACAGATCGTATTTGTCGGTGCTCTGGCGACGCACTTTGGCGTCGAAGTTCAGGCCGCCGGTGGTGAAACCGCCCGCTTTGATGATCTCGTACATCACCAGCGCATTCTCTTCCACGCTGTTCGGGAACTGGTCGGTATCCCAGCCCAGCTGTGGATCACCACGGTTAGCATCGACAGAGCCGAAGATGCCCAGCGCAATCGCAGAGGCAATTTCGTGATGGAACGAGTGGCCCGCCAGGGTAGCGTGGTTAGCCTCAATATTCACTTTGATCTCTTTTTCCAGACCAAACTGCTTCAGGAAGCCATACACGGTGGCGACATCATAATCATACTGATGCTTGGTTGGCTCCTGTGGTTTTGGCTCAATCAGCAGCGTGCCGCGGAAACCGATTTTGTGTTTGTGGTCCACAACCATCTGCATAAAGCGACCAATCTGCTCACGCTCCTGTCGCAGGTCGGTATTCAGCAGCGTTTCATAGCCTTCACGCCCACCCCAGAGTACATAGTTCTCACCGCCCAGCTGATGCGTGGCGTTCATCGCGGTCACGACCTGGGTTGCCGCCCAGCTGAAGACTTCCGGGTCCGGGTTGGTTGCCGCACCCGCGCCATAGCGAGGATTGGTAAAGCAGTTAGCCGTACCCCAGAGCAGCTTGACGCCGCTTTGCTGCTGTTTTTCAGCCAGTACGTCGACCATCTGCGCGAAATTGTTCAGATACTCTTTCAGCGATGCCCCTTCCGGCGACACGTCCACATCGTGGAAACAGTAGTACGGCACGTTCAGCTTATGGAAGAACTCGAACGCGACGTCGGCTTTACGCTTCGCCAGCTCAATGGCCTCGCCCGGCTGTTGCCATGGACGGTCAAAAGAGCCCACGCCGAACATATCGGCACCGTTCCAGCAGAAGGTGTGCCAGTAGCAGGCGGCAAAGCGCAAGTGATCTTCCATGCGCTTACCCAGCACCAGCTCATCCGGGTTGTAGTGACGAAATGCTAAAGGATTGGTCGTTTTCGTGCCTTCGAAACGAACGCGATCGAGTTGGTCGAAATAAGCTTGCATATTGAGCTCCATAATCAGGGTATGCGGCGTGGTCTTGCTTCTGGAGTAATAGTGAATAGACATTGGAGGTTGCTCAATTACGTTATTTCACACTGCTATTGAGATAATGCGCAATTGTGCGCTGGCTCGCAAAATAATGCGCAGACAAACTATTTTTCGGCGCGCATTCCAGAATCAAATGTAATTAATAGGTTACGCTTTTTAAAATCCGATCGCGGTCATAAATTCAGAAATAAACCAAATATCGTAATGAGAAGATAAAAATCTGTAATTGCCAGCAGGCCTTTCCACGTTAAAAATTTGCTGCGTCTCAGCAGTGAACGTTTCTTTTATCTCAGCTACACATACCCCTACAAAAAGGCCTAATAATTATGAAGATAAAGAACCTGACCCTAACGCTCTGCACTACTCTCCTGCTTGCAAGCTTTGCCGGACACGCCAAAGAGGTCAAAATCGGCATGGCGATTGATGACTTACGCCTGGAGCGCTGGCAAAAAGATCGCGATATCTTTGTTAAAAAAGCGGAATCTCTCGGCGCGGAGGTGTTCGTTCAGTCCGCTAACGGCAACGAAGAGACGCAAATGTCGCAAATCGAGAATATGATCAACCGTGGCGTCGATGTGCTGGTCATTATCCCGTATAACGGCCAGGTATTAAGCAACGTGGTGAAAGAAGCGAAACAGGAAGGGATAAAAGTCCTGGCTTATGACCGCATGATTAATAATGCCGATATTGATTATTATATTTCGTTCGACAATGAAAAGGTGGGCGAATTACAGGCTAAAAGCCTGGTCGCAAAAGTGCCACAAGGGAATTATTTCCTGATGGGCGGCTCGCCCGTGGATAACAACGCCAAACTGTTCCGCCAGGGACAAATGAAAGTGCTGAAGCCGTATATCGACGAGGGCAAAATTAAAGTCGTCGGCGACCAGTGGGCTGACGGCTGGTTACCGGAAAACGCGCTGAAAATTATGGAAAACGCGTTGACCGCAAATAACAACAAAATCGATGCGGTGGTGGCCTCTAACGATGCCACTGCGGGTGGCGCCATTCAGGCGCTGAGCGCGCAGGGACTGGCCGGGAAAGTCGCTATTTCCGGACAGGACGCCGACCTTGCGGGTGTAAAACGCATCATCGCGGGTACCCAGACCATGACGGTGTATAAGCCCATTACCGAGCTTGCCAATACGGCCGCCGAAATTGCCGTTGAGCTGGGCAATGGCCAGCAACCTAAAGCAGACGCGACGTTAAATAACGGCCTGAAAGACGTACCTGCTCGCCTGCTTACCCCTATCGAAGTCAACAAAGAGAATATTGACGCCACCGTGGTGAAAGACGGTTTCCATAAGAAGAGTGAACTGTAATCCAGCGCAGCCCCTGCCCGGCAGGGGCGCATTGACCTGCCCTGTTCATCTGTTGGGCTATGCGGAGCAGTTATGTCTTATTTACTTGAAATGAAAAGCATCACCAAAGCCTTCGGGGCGGTGAAAGCAGTCGATAACGTAAGCCTGCGGCTGAATCCCGGCGAAGTGATGTCGCTGTGCGGCGAAAATGGCTCGGGAAAATCCACGCTGATGAAAGTGTTGTGCGGGATCTACCCGCACGGCAGCTACGAGGGCGAAATCGTTTTTGCCGGTGAGGTGCTCCAGGCCACGCACATTCGCGATACCGAACGTAAAGGCATCGCTATCATTCACCAGGAGCTGGCGCTGGTGAAGCACCTTACCGTGCTGGAAAATATCTTTCTCGGTGCCGAACTCTCACGCCACGGCGTACTGGATTACGACACCATGACGCTGCGCTGCGAAAAACTGCTGGCTCAGGTGAGCCTGGCTATCTCACCGGATACGCGCGTGGGCGACTTAGGTTTAGGCCAGCAGCAGCTGGTCGAGATCGCCAAGGCGCTGAACAAACAGGTGCGCCTGCTGATCCTCGACGAACCAACCGCCTCACTCACCGAACAGGAAACCGCCGTACTGCTCAATATCATCCGCGATCTGCAAAACCACGGTATCGCCTGCATCTATATTTCGCACAAGCTCAATGAGGTGAAAGCCATTTCCGACACCATCTGCGTCATCCGCGACGGGCAGCACATCGGCACGCGTGAAGCAGAAGGCATGAGCGAGGATGACATCATCACCATGATGGTGGGTCGCGAACTCACCGCGCTGTATCCCAACAAACCGCACACCATCGGCGAAGAGCTCCTGCGCGTGGAAAACCTGACGGCGTGGCATCCCGTTAACCGCCATATCAAGCGCGTGGATAACCTCTCCTTCTCGCTGCACCGCGGCGAAATTCTCGGCATTGCGGGTTTAGTGGGTGCGGGAAGAACCGAGGCCGTGCAGTGTCTCTTTGGCGTCTGGCCGGGGCGCTGGGAAGGCAAAATTTATATCGACGGTCAGCCGGTAAAAATCGACAACTGCCAGCAGGCTATTGCTAAGGGCATTGCCATGGTGCCAGAAGACCGCAAAAAAGACGGCATCGTGCCGGTAATGGCGGTGGGAAAAAATATCACGCTGGCGGCGCTCAGCCAGTTTTCCGGCGCGCTGAGCAGCCTGGATGATGCCGCAGAACAGCAGTGTATTCTCCAGTCGCTTGCCCGGCTTAGGGTGAAAACCTCCTCGCCGGAGCTGGCGATAGGACGCCTGAGCGGCGGCAACCAGCAGAAAGCGATTCTGGCGCGCTGCCTGCTGCTTAATCCGCGCATTTTAATTCTGGACGAACCCACCCGCGGGATCGATATCGGCGCGAAGTATGAAATCTACAAGCTGATCAACCAGCTTGTGCAGCAAGGGATTGCCGTCATTGTTATCTCGTCCGAATTGCCTGAAGTGCTGGGGCTGAGCGACCGCGTGCTGGTCATGCATGAAGGGAAACTCAAAGCCAACCTGAACAACCAGAACCTGACGCAAGAGCAGGTGATGGAAGCTGCCTTAAGGAGCGAACGCCATGTCGAAAAGCAACCCGTCTGATATCAAAGTCGCTGTTCCGACGCCCGGTGCGTTCGCAGGACTTAAATCGCTGAATCTGCAAGTTTTTGTAATGATTGCCGCCATTATCGTGATCATGTTGTTCTTTACCTGGATGACCGATGGCTCCTATTTGAGCGCACGTAACGTCTCTAACCTGCTGCGTCAGACCGCCATCACCGGGATCCTGGCGGTGGGGATGGTCTTTGTGATTATCTCAGCGGAAATTGACCTGTCGGTAGGGTCGATGATGGGTCTGCTCGGCGGCGTGGCGGCAATTTTTGACGTCTGGCTCGGCTGGCCGCTGCCGCTGACGATTGCGGTCACGCTGGTGCTGGGTCTGCTGCTGGGGGCGTGGAATGGCTGGTGGGTGGCCTACCGTAAAGTCCCGTCGTTTATCGTCACCTTAGCGGGGATGCTGGCCTTCCGCGGCATTCTGATTGGGATCACCAACGGCACCACCGTCTCCCCGACCAGCGCCTCGATGTCCCAGATTGGCCAAAGCTACCTCTCTGATGGCGTCGGTTTTACGATCGGCGTGGTTGGGCTGATGGCGTTTGTCGCGTGGCAATGGCGGGGACGTATGCGTCGCCAGGCGCTGGGGCTGGCCTCGCCTGCCTCAACCTCGGTTGTCGGCCGTCAGGCGCTTACTGCGGTGATTGTGCTGGGGGCCATCTGGCTGTTAAACGATTATCGCGGCGTCCCAACGCCCGTTCTGCTGCTGGCGCTGTTGCTGTTAGGTGGGATGTTTATGGCCACACGTACCGCATTCGGTCGCCGTATTTATGCCATCGGCGGCAATCTGGAAGCCGCGCGTTTATCTGGTATCAACGTAGAACGCACCAAACTCGCCGTCTTTGCCATCAACGGCCTGATGGTGGCCATCGCGGGGCTGATCCTCAGTTCGCGACTGGGGGCGGGCTCCCCGTCTGCGGGTAATATTGCCGAGCTGGACGCCATCGCCGCCTGCGTGATTGGCGGGACCAGCCTCGCCGGGGGCATTGGCAGCGTGGCGGGAGCGGTGATGGGCGCATTTATTATGGCTTCGCTGGATAACGGGATGAGTATGATGGACGTGCCGACGTTTTGGCAGTATATCGTCAAGGGTGCCATTCTTTTGCTGGCAGTCTGGATGGACTCTGCCACCAAGCGGCGCGCCTGATAACACTATCGTGACTAATTTGGGAAATGAGCCATGTTTGAAAAGCGTCACCGCATTACGTTGTTATTCAATGCCAACAAAGCCTATGACCGGCAGGTGGTTGAAGGGGTTGGCGAATATTTGCAGGCGTCGCAATCCGAATGGGATATTTTCATCGAAGAAGATTTTCGTACCCGTCTGGAGAACATCAAAGACTGGCTGGGAGACGGGGTCATCGCTGACTTTGACGACCCCGTGATTGAACAGTTGCTGAGTGGCGTCGACGTGCCTATCGTGGGCGTTGGCGGCTCTTACCATACACCGGAACATTACCCCCCCGTTCACTATATCGCCACGGATAACCATGCTCTGGTCGAGACCGCCTTCCTCCATTTAAAGGAGAAAGGCGTACATCGTTTTGCGTTTTACGGATTGCCCGCCACCAGCGGAAAGCGCTGGGCGATGGAGCGTGAATATGCCTTCTGCCAGCTGGTTGCCCAGGAGAAATATCGCGGCGTCGTTTATCAGGGGCTGGAAACCGCGCCAGAAAACTGGCAGCACGCACAAAATCGCCTGGCTGACTGGCTGCAAACTCTGCCACCCCAGACAGGGATTATCGCCGTGACGGACGCCCGCGCCCGCCACGTATTACAGGTGTGCGAACATTTGCATATTCCGGTGCCTGAAAAGCTGTGCGTGATTGGTATTGATAACGAAGAGCTTACGCGCTATCTGTCGCGCGTGGCGCTCTCATCCGTGGCTCAGGGTACCCGTCAGATGGGCTATCAGGCCGCAAAGCTGCTGCACAGACTGTTAGCCAACGAATCCCTGCCGCTCCAGCGTCTGCTGGTTCCGCCCGTTCGCGTGGTCGAGCGTCGCTCAACTGACTACCGCTCCTTAAACGATCCGGCCGTGATTCAGGCGATGCACTACATTCGCAATCATGCCTGCAAAGGGATTAAGGTCGATCAGGTGCTCGATTCGGTCGGCATTTCACGTTCGAATCTGGAGAAGCGGTTCAAAGAGGAAGTCGGTGAGACGATTCACGCCGTGATCCATGCGGAAAAGCTGGAGAAAGCGCGCAGTCTGCTGATCTCCACCTCGCTGTCGATCAACGAGATTTCACAGATGTGCGGCTATCCGTCGCTTCAGTATTTCTATTCGGTGTTCAGAAAAGAGTATGACACCACGCCGAAGGAGTACCGGGAACGGTACAGTGAAGTCCTGCTCTAGAAAAAAGAACGCCTTCCAGTGGAAGGCGTTTTTCATTACATATGTGCGGCAATCAGACGCTGGTTATCCTGGTACATGGAGAACAGGTAATTGTTATAACGCTGTCCCTGAGTGGAATAACCTTTCAGCTTGTGGATCATCGCCGTAGCCGTTACTTCCTGATCCGCCTTACGCAGCTGAGCGCGTGACTTACGGAACGAGGAGTAGGCCGGGTGGGTGTTCAGGTTCACCACATAGGCATTCACGGAATCTTTCACCGATTCAAACTGTGAATAGCCTTTCACCTTGCCGGGTGCATTAGTACAACGACCTTTTGCGCATTTCATGCCAAACAGATTGTTGTTGTTGCGCGCCAGCTTCGAGGTGCCCCAACCGCTTTCGGCGGCGGCCATTGTCGCGACCATACTGCCTGGAATAATGTCCACACGCTCTAACAGAGTGTTCCACGGCACACGACGCGTGTTCCCGCTCCACTTCACTTTATAGCGTTTGGCGATGTCTTTCAGGCGAGTGCGCTCAGACGGCGACCAGCGGCTATCGTACTGTTTGGAGATCAGCCAGTTACGATCCGCAGTAATCGCGGCATTTTGACTTTTAATGTAAGGCATTACCGTCCGGAGAAACGCTTTTTTCCTTGGTGTCCCGGAAGGGTATTTTCGCAAATCAGGAAGTGAACTACTCTTTGCACTATTGCGAGAATACTCTTGTTTACTGCTAACCTTACTGCTTGTCGTCTTTAAGACGTGGGCTTTCTTACTCGTTGTATCCGCGTGCGTCTTTGCAAGCACCTCACCTGAAAATGCCATGGTGAGTAACATGAGTATCGCGGCCCCATATCGTCGAATGGGAGTCGATATCATTAGGTCTCCTGGTCGGATATAAACATTCCAACACCTTATTTTCTTCAAAAATTTGAGAGCGGAATCTCAAATCATACCAAAAATAGTCCTCAAGAGCACGTATACAAATAGTCCAATTCCGAAACTATGTCATCCGGAACATGCTCATTAAATCACCAGCACTGGAAAAATGTGCGCGATATCGCAGATAACTGCCTAATTTTGCGCGGGATCACTCATCCCTTCGCGTCCTCCTGGCAGAAAGCCTCAGAGGAGGAGTTTTTCCCCTGAGCCGAGTGGCACACTGGTCAAAAATGCCGCGACAGGAAAATGGAATGAAACGCACTGCATTAGCTGTTCTGATGTTACCCGCATTCGCGCATGCCGACTGGTCATCGCCGGGATTTAACGCGTTTAGCGCTGAAGGTACCGGCGTCTTTACCAGCCAGGCAACGCTTGCGAAGGGTACCCGCCCGCTGACGTTGAGTCTTGATAACGCGTGCTGGCAGCCGACAGGTGCCATTAAACTCAACGAGATGCTGTCGCTCAAACCCTGCGAAGGGACCCCACCGCAGTGGCGGTTATTCCGTGACGGCGTTTATCAGATGCGTATTGATACGCGCTCGGGAACGCCGACGCTGATGTTGACGGTACAAAGTGCGGCGCCACAGCCTGTCGCAAACGTTATCCGCCAGTGCCCGAAGTGGGACGGCAAACCGCTCACGATCGATGTCGTTAACACCTTTCCGGAAGGCACGGTGGTGCGTGATTTTTACAGCAAACAGACCGCGACCGTTCAAAACGGCAAAGTAATTCTTCAGCCAGCCGCCAACAGCAATGGCCTGCTGCTGCTTGAGCGCGCCGAGACGGACAAACCCGCGCCATTCAGCTGGCAAAACGCCACCGTCTATTTCGTGCTGACCGATCGCTTCGTAAATGGCGACCCCACCAACGACAACAGCTATGGCCGCCATAAAGACGGTATGCAGGAGATTGGTACTTTCCACGGCGGCGATCTGAAAGGGCTTACCAGCAAACTGGATTACCTTCAGCAACTGGGCGTGAATGCGCTCTGGATAAGCTCACCGCTGGAGCAAATCCACGGCTGGGTTGGCGGCGGCACCAAAGGGGATTTCCCCCACTACGCCTATCACGGCTATTACACTCAGGACTGGACGAAACTCGACGCCAACATGGGCAGCGAAGATGATTTACGCCAGCTTGTCGACGACGCGCACAGGCGCGGTATCCGCGTCCTGTTTGACATTGTCATGAACCACGCGGGTTATGCGACGCTTGCAGATATGCAGGAGTATCAGTTTGGCGCGCTCTATTTGCAGGGCGATGAGCTGAAAAAAACCCTCGGCGAGCGCTGGACTGACTGGAAGCCAGGCGCCGGTCAAAGCTGGCACAGCTTCAACGATTACATCAACTTCAGTGACAAAGCCGCATGGGAAAAATGGTGGGGTAAAAAATGGATCCGTACCGATATCGGTGATTATGACAACCCGGGCTTTGACGATCTGACCATGTCGCTGGCCTTCCTGCCGGATCTGAAAACGGAATCTAAGATCCCGTCAGGTTTGCCGAACTTTTATCAACACAAGCCCGACACCAACGCGAAAGTGATGACGAATTTCACGCCGCGAGATTACCTGACCCACTGGCTCAGCCAGTGGGTACGTGACTACGGCATCGACGGCTTCCGGGTCGATACCGCTAAGCACGTTGAGCCTGAAGCCTGGCAGCAACTGAAAAACCAGGCCAGCCAGGCGCTGGCCGCGTGGAAAGCCGCCAACCCGGACAAAAAACTCGACAATGCGCCATTCTGGATGACCGGTGAATCCTGGGGCCACGGCGTGATGCAGAGCGATTATTACCGCCACGGCTTCGATGCGATGATCAACTTTGACTATCAGGAGCAGGCGGCGAAAGCGGTGGACTGTCTGGCCGATATGGATTTGACCTGGCAGCAAATGGCAGAAAAGCTGCAAAGTTTTAATGTGCTGAGCTATCTCTCCTCCCATGATACGCGTCTGTTCCGTGAAGGGGGCCAGCGCGCCGCTGAGTTACTGCTGCTGGCACCGGGAAGCGTCCAGATCTATTACGGCGATGAATCAGAGCGTCCATTCGGCCCGACGGGCTCCGATCCGCTACAGGGAACCCGTTCGGATATGAACTGGCAGGACGTCACGGGTAAACAGGCGTTAACTGTCGCCCACTGGCAGCTTCTGGGGCAGTTCCGCGCCCGTCATCCGGCGGTGGGTGAAGGCAAGCAAACAACGCTGTCAATGAAAGAGGGCTACGGCTTTGTGCGCGAGCACAAGGGCGATAAGGTGATGGTGGTGTGGGCGGGTAATCAATAGACCCCCTCACCCTAACCCTCTCCCCAGGGGCTGAGGGATCCCCAGTAATTTGAAAGCAAAAGCTATAACGTTGCCTCAGAATAACTGAGGGCTTTCAGCGATGCCTCGGTCCGGCTGTAAATCGCTGAGGCGTTTCCTGTAGGCCGGGGCGAGGCGCAGGGATGCGCTGAGAGGGCGGGCTTTACAGGGATGTTACCTCCGCCCGTCCCCGATAAGCCGGAAGGAATAAGCCGAAGGCACCGCGAAGCGGCGATTTACCGCCGGAAGCCCGGGTCGCCAGGGTGGTGGCGACTGAGCCACCCTGGCACGTTCACCGGTTATGTCGTGACAGAGTAGCAAGGAACATAACGTGAACGGAATGACCACCAGAGCCGTATGTTCCCCCTCACCCCAGCCCTCTCCCTCAAGGGAGAGGGGGCCGTCTGTGCAGGCATTATTTTGTGGGGAACTCTCAGCCCCAGGGGGAGAGGGCCGGTGTGAGGGGCATTCACCAGAACAATTCACCACACAAATACAAACCTACCACATAAAACAACAAATCCGACCACATTCGCCGATTTGCACCAACACGGTGCTGGCGTTATGGTTACTGCCTTTCATATTAAGCCCGACAGATCACCTGCTATGACGTTTTCACTATTCGGCGACAAATTTACCCGCCATTCAGGCATTACCCGCCTGATGGAGGACCTCAACGACGGGCTGCGCACCCCAGGCGCTATCATGCTTGGTGGCGGAAACCCGGCTCAAATTCCGGAGATGAACACCTACTTCCAGACGCTGCTGGCAGAGATGCTGGAAAACGGTAAAGCAACCGATGCGCTATGTAATTACGACGGCCCTCAGGGTAAAACAGAACTACTGACGCTTCTGGCGGCAATGCTGCGGGAAGCGCTGGGTTGGGATATCGAACCACAGAATATTGCACTGACAAACGGCAGTCAGAGCGCGTTTTTCTACTTATTCAATCTGTTCGCCGGACGCCGCGCCGACGGCACCACGAAAAAAGTGCTGTTCCCGCTGGCACCGGAGTATATCGGCTATGCCGATGCCGGCCTCGAAGAAGACCTGTTTGTTTCCGCACGTCCGAATATCGAGTTGCTGCCAGAGGGCCAGTTCAAATATCACGTCGATTTTGAACATCTGCATATCGGTGAAGAGACGGGCATGATCTGCGTATCACGTCCCACCAACCCGACGGGCAACGTGATCACCGACGACGAGCTGATGAAGCTGGATGCGCTGGCGAATCAGCACGGCATCCCGCTGGTGATCGATAACGCCTATGGCGTACCGTTCCCGGGGATCATCTTCAGCGAAGCGCGTCCGCTATGGAACCCGAACATCATCCTCTGCATGAGCCTCTCCAAGCTGGGCCTGCCGGGCAGCCGTTGCGGCATTATCATTGCTAACGAGAAAATCATCACCGCCATTACCAATATGAACGGCATTATCAGCCTTTCCCCTGGCGGCATCGGCCCGGCGATGATGTGCGAGATGATCAGGCGTAACGACCTGCTGCGCCTGTCGAATGAGGTGATTAAGCCGTTTTACTCTCAGCGCGTTCAGGAAACCATCGCCATCCTTCGCCGCTACTTACCGGAAGAACGCTGCCTGATCCATAAACCGGAAGGGGCAATTTTCCTGTGGCTGTGGTTTAAGGATCTGCCCATTACGACAGAGCTGCTTTATCAGCGTCTGAAAAAACGTGGCGTACTGATGGTGCCAGGGGATTACTTCTTCCCGGGGCTGGATAAGCCGTGGCCGCACACGCACCAGTGCATGCGCATGAACTACGTCCCGGACCCGGAAAAAATCGAAGCGGGTGTGAAAATTCTCGCCGAAGAGATTGAGAACGCCTGGCGCGAGGCCGGTTAATAAAACCTCAGGCCAGATTACGCAGCCGTTCCGCGCGTAATCTGGCGGGGTCTATGCAGCGCAGCGCGTGGGTGGGACAGGCTTCGACGCAGGCGGGGCCGCCCTCGCGATGCGCGCACAAATCACATTTCAGCGCCTGAACGCGATCTTCCACGACCCGAACCTGCATTGCCCCGAACGGGCACGCCACCATACAGCTTTTGCAGCCGATACAGCGAGCCTGCTCAACGAGCCAGGCTCCCGCAGCACGGTGAATGGCCCCCGTCGGGCAGACATTCGCGCAGGGCGCATCTTCACACTGGTGGCAGCCCACGGCCGTGGTGAAGGTACCCCCCTTAACCACGCGGATCCGTGACGTAAGCGCTTCTGGCGTGGCGCTGCTTTGATGCGACATCATGCACGCCACCTCACAGGTGCGGCACCCGATACATTTTTCTGGATCCGTCAGAATAAATCGGTTCATCAGTTACGCCTCGCGCACGTTAAACCCCAGTTCTTTCGAGATAGCTTCCGCCGTGTCACGCAGCGGTTTTAGCAAGTTTTTCTCACCCACCTGCTTCATGCGCGACGTCGGCAGCGAAATGGAGATGGCATAGGGCACGCGCCCGTGAATATCAAAGACCGGCACGGCGATACATGACACCCCCAGCTCGTTCTCTTCTTTATCCATCGCCATACTGTGATCGCGAATTTCCGCCAGCTCATCATACATCGCGCTCAGTTCGGTGATGGTGTTGCGGGTCAAAGGTTGGATCTGTTCCTGGTGGCTTTCCCAGTAGCTCGCCACGTAATCCTGATGACCAAACGCCATATAGATTTTGCCCATCGCAGAACAATAGAGCGGCATATGCTGGCCGATATATGCGCGCGTGCGCAGCATACCGGTTGTCGGCTCAAGCTTATAAATCAGGATCGCGTGATCATCTTCACGGCTGGAGAAGTTGACCGTTTCGCCGGTGGCAATGTTCAGCGCCTCGAGGTGCGGCGCCGCCACGTGAATAATATTGAGCGATGAAAGCGCCTTTTGCCCGACGGCGATAAATTTGGTGGTCAGACGATAACTCCCTGCCGCCGGCGCCGGCGTCACGTACCCGCACGACTGCAACCCCTGCAATAACCGGTGCACGGTGCTTTTATTCAGCCCCGCCAGTTCTGATAAATGCGCAAGCGGACACCCGTTCGGATAGTTACTGAGGATTTCAATCAGCATCAGGCCGCGAAACAAGCTCTGGCTACCTGCTGGCCTCTCTTTTTCTTGCGTCATTTCGCTCTCTTTTATGCTCATCAAATGGCTCCTGTTTATCGCGCCCTGATGGTAGCGCAAAGTGTGGTTTAGTTCACGATCTCAACAGAAAAAACACAACCATTTGATTTTAATCGATTTTGAAAAACGTGAATGTCGTTGATCTGACAAAATTTGATCGTTATATTTGAAATCAGATTTCGTATAGTGAAATTTAGCGATAAAAAAGCACTCGCACTTGCCCCTAAAAAAACAGGAGAACAGGGATGAAAGTGACCTTCGAAGAGTTGAAAGCGGCGTTCAATCGGGTTCTGCTCGATCGCGGTGTAAAAGCGGATACCGCAGACGCCTGCGCCGAGATGTTCGCCCGCACCACGGAGTCCGGCGTTTATTCACATGGCGTCAACCGCTTCCCGCGATTTATTCAGCAGCTTGACGCAGGCGACATCATCCCTGACGCCCAGCCGAAACGCGTAACGACATTAGGCGCCATCGAACAGTGGGATGCCCAGCGTTCCATCGGCAACCTGACGGCGAAGAAGATGATGGACCGTGCTACCGAGCTGGCGTCCGATCACGGGATCGGCCTGGTGGCGCTGCGTAACGCTAACCACTGGATGCGCGGCGGCAGCTACGGCTGGCAGGCGGCGGAGAAAGGCTATATCGGCATCTGCTGGACCAACTCTATTGCCGTGATGCCCGCGTGGGGATCAAAAGAATGCTGCATCGGCACAAACCCGCTGATCGTAGCTATCCCGTCGAATCCAATCACCATGGTCGATATGTCGATGTCGATGTTCTCCTACGGCATGCTGGAGGTGAATCGCCTGGCCGGACGCGAATTACCGGTCGACGGCGGCTTTGACGATGAAGGCAATCTGACCAGAGAGCCGGGCGTGATTGAGAAAAACCGTCGCATTCTGCCCATGGGCTACTGGAAAGGTTCCGGCTTGTCGATTGTGCTCGACATGATCGCCACCCTGCTCTCTGACGGCGCGTCCGTCGCGGAAGTGACCCAGGACAACAGCGACGAATACGGCGTATCGCAGATCTTTATCGCCATCGAAGTGGATCGCCTGATCGACGGTCCAACCCGCGATGCCAAACTACAGCGCATCATGGACTTCATCACCACCGCAGAACGCGCTGATGAAAATGTCGCCGTCCGTCTGCCAGGCCATGAGTTCACACGCCTGCTGGAGGAGAATCGCCGCAACGGCATCACGGTTGACGACAGCGTGTGGGCGAAAATCCAGTCTCTGTAAGGAGTGGGTCATGATATTCGGACATATTGCACAGCCAAATCCATGTCGCCTGCCGCTGGCGATAGAAAAGGCGCTTAATTTTCTGCGTACCACGGATTTCACCACCCTGGCGCCGGGCGTGATCGAAATTGAAGGCCGCAACATTTTTGCCCAGGTTCTCGACCTCACCACAAAGGAACAGCACGAGAACCGCCCTGAAGTCCATCGCCGCTATCTGGATATCCAGTTTCTGGCCTGGGGCGAAGAAAAAATCGGTATTGCTATTGATACCGGGAATAACAAAATCAGCGAATCATTGCTGGAGCAACGGGATATTATTTTTTATCACGACAGCGAACATGAGTCATTTATCGAAATGATACCTGGCAGTTACGCCATATTTTTCCCGCAGGATGTTCATCGTCCTGCCTGTATTAAAAACAAGGGATCTGCAATTCGTAAAATTGTGGTGAAAGTGGCCATCAGCGAATTAGATTAATTTTCTGATAAATACAGGAATGCGAAATGACCAACACCGGTTTTATTATTGGTGCGTACCCCTGTGCACCCTCATTTCACCAGAAAGGGGAGCAGGAAGAATACGCCTTCTGGCGGGAACTTTCCGACACGCCAAATATTCGCGGGCTGGAACAACCTTGCCTTGAAAATCTCCATCCGTTTGGTGATGAATGGCTGTTTCGTCATACGCCGGGCGACTGGCAGATCGTTGTCACAGCCGTTATGGAAACCATGCGCCGCCGCGGCAGCAACGGCGCGTTTGGCCTGGCGTCCGCGGACGAAGAACAGCGTAAAGCGTGCATTGAATATTACCGCCATCTGCATCAAAAGATTGATGCCGTTAACACCCGCTTTCCCGGGAAAGTGATCGCTCTGGAAATGCAGGCCGCACCGCAGGCGGGTAATGATTCTGTCGAGCAAGCGACAGAAGCATTCTCCCGCTCGGTACGGGAAATCGCGAGCTGGGACTGGGGCTGCGATCTGGTGCTGGAACACTGTGATGCGATGAATGGCCCGGCGCCGCGTAAAGGGTTCTTGCCCTTAGAGCAGGTGCTGGAGGTAGTGAAAGAGACCGATATCAGCGTCTGTATCAACTGGGCACGTTCGGCCATCGAAGGTCGCAACACCGCCCTTCCGCTGGAACATGTTCAGGCGGCACTCGCTGCCGGGAAGCTGGGGGCGCTGATGTTTTCGGGCACGACCCCTCACGGTGAGTATGGAGAATGGCAGGATCTGCACGCGCCGTTTTCTTCGTTCTGCGCCGACAGTCTCATGTCCACTGAACATGTAAAAACGCTGTTTACTGCGGCGAGCGCCGCAACATTGAAATTCTCCGGTATTAAATTACTGGAAATAAATGCTAATGCTGACGTCAGCCATCGCATCGCTATTTTGCGCGACGGCATTAGCGCTATGAATAAAGCGTCACAATAAAAATAAAGAATACATTTTCCGGTTACCTTCACTGAGATATTAACTATGAATATTTCTTCAAATGCTCTACACGCGGACATTCCGCGCCAGCGCTGGCTAAGGATCATTCCCCCTATTCTTATCGCCTGCATTATTTCCTATATGGACCGCGTAAATATAGCTTTTGCGATGCCCGGCGGTATGGATGAAGAGCTGGGCATTTCCGCCACGATGGCGGGCCTGGCGGGGGGGATCTTTTTTATCGGCTATTTGTTCCTGCAAGTTCCCGGCGGCAAAATTGCCGTGCACGGCAGCGGTAAGAAGTTTATCGGCTGGTCGCTGGTTGCCTGGGCGGTGATCTCGGTTCTGACCGGGCTTGTGACCAACCAGTATCAGCTGCTGGTGCTGCGCTTCTTACTCGGCGTGGCGGAAGGTGGGATGCTGCCCGTTGTGCTCACGATGATCAGTAACTGGTTCCCGGATGCCGAGCGCGGCCGCGCCAACGCGATTGTGATCATGTTCGTGCCCATCGCCGGGATCATCACCGCCCCGCTGTCGGGCTGGATTATTACCGCTCTCGACTGGCGCTGGCTGTTCATTATTGAAGGTCTGATGTCCGTTGTTGTGCTGGTGCTGTGGGCGTTCACCGTCTACGACCGGCCGCAGGAAGCACGCTGGATCTCTGAGGCCGAGAAAAACTACCTGGTACAAACGCTGGCGGCAGAGCAGCAGGCCATTGCGGGTAAAGAGGTGAAAAACGCCTCGCTCAGCGCGGTGCTGTCTGACAAAACCATGTGGCAGCTGATCGCCCTCAACTTCTTCTACCAGACTGGCATTTACGGTTACACCCTCTGGCTGCCCACCATTCTGAAGGAGCTGACGCACACCAGCATCGGCCAGGTGGGAATGCTCGCCATTCTGCCTTACATCGGCGCCATTGCCGGCATGTTCCTGTTCTCTACGCTCTCTGACCGCACCGGCAAGCGCAAGCTGTTTGTCTCCCTGCCATTGATTGGCTTTGCGCTCTGCATGTTCCTCTCCGTGGCGCTGAAAGAGCACACCTGGCTGGCCTATGCCGCGCTGGTGGGCTGTGGCTTCTTCCTGCAATCCGCAGCGGGGGTGTTCTGGACCATACCGGCGCGTCTGTTCAGCGCTGAGATGGCGGGTGGCGCTCGCGGCGTGATTAATGCCCTGGGCAACCTCGGCGGGTTCTGCGGTCCTTATGCGGTAGGCGTACTGATCACCCTGTACAGCAAAGACGCAGGCGTTTACTGCCTGGCAGTTTCGCTGGCGCTGGCATCGCTGCTAGCCCTGCTGTTACCGGCGAAATGCGATGCCGGAGCAGAGCCCAACCCCACGGTGACTCCACATAAACGTGCGGCCTGAGGCCCTCACCTGACCCACTAAACCAAACCGTAGGCCGGGTAAGCGAAGCGCCACCCGGCAATTAAGCGAGAAGAAGATGAGTGAAAAAGAGCCCTTCTGGCTGGGTATCGATTGTGGCGGTACTTATCTGAAAGCCGGTTTATACAACAGCCAGGGCAAAGAAGTCTGTATTGAACGCCGCTCAGTGGCCACGCTCAGCCCACGCGCCGGCTACGCCGAGCGGGATATGCACCAGCTCTGGCAGCACTGCCACAAAACCGTCGCCCTGCTGCTCAAAAATTCAGGCGCTGACGGCGGTCAGATCAAAGGCGTTGGCATTTCAGCCCAGGGCAAGGGGCTGTTTCTGCTCGATAAACAGGATCGCCCCCTGGGTGACGCCATACTCTCCTCCGATCGCCGTGCGCTGGAGATCGTACAACGCTGGCAGCAGGACGGTATACCCGAAAAGCTCTATCCGCATACTCGCCAGACGCTGTGGACGGGGCATCCGGCCTCACTCCTGCGCTGGGTTAAAGAGAACGAGCCTCAGCGGTATCAGCAAATTGGCAGCGTGATGATGGCGCACGATTACCTGCGCTGGTGTCTGACCGGGGTCAAAGGCTGCGAAGAGAGCAACATCTCGGAATCCAATCTCTACAACATGAATACCGGGCAGTACGATCCGCAGCTCACGCGCTGGCTCGGCATCAGCGACATTGACGGTGCCCTGCCGCCTATTATCGGTTCAGCAGAAATTTGCGGGGAAATCACCGCTCAGGCAGCCGCACTGACCGGTCTCACGGCGGGTACTCCCGTCGTTGGTGGACTGTTTGATGTGGTTTCCACCGCGATCTGCGCCGGGCTGCATGACGAACATACGCTGAATGCCGTAATGGGGACCTGGGCCGTAACCAGTGGGATTGCCCACGGCATCCGCGACAACGAGCCTTTCCCCTACGTCTATGGCCGCTACGTCCATCCGCAGCAGTTCATCGTTCATGAAGCCAGCCCCACGTCGTCCGGCAACCTGGAATGGCTGACGGCCCAATGGGGCGATATGTCATTCGATGAGATTAACCACGCCGTGGCCAGCCTGCCAAAAGCTGAAAGCGATGTGTTCTTCCTGCCTTTCCTCTACGGCAGCAACGCCGGGCTGGAGATGACCAGCGGCTTCTATGGCTTGCAGGCGCTGCATACCCGCGCGCACCTCCTCCAGGCGGTTTATGAAGGGGTGGTATTCAGCCACATGACCCACCTCAACCGTATGCTCGAACGCTTTCCCCACGTGCAGGCCCTGCGCGTGACGGGCGGCCCCACCCATTCGGACGTGTGGATGCAGATGCTCGCGGACGTCAGCGGCCTGGCGATTGAACTCCCGCAGGTGGAAGAGACCGGCTGTTCCGGTGCGGCGCTGGCCGCGCTCGTCGGTACAGGCCTCTATCCCGATTTTTACGCCGCTCAGCGCGCCCTCAGGCATGACATCCGGATGATTGAACCTGACATGCGTGCCCATGCCGCCTACCAGCGCAAATATCACCGTTACCAGCTACTGATTTCAGCATTACAGGGCTATCACGCCCGTGTTAAGGAGTACGACCTATGAGCCGACCATTATTGCAGCTGGCGCTCGACCACACCTCGCTTCAGGCCGCGCAGCGCGATGTCGCGACGCTTTCCGATCACGTCGACATCGTCGAAGCCGGCACCATTCTATGCCTGACCGAAGGGCTAAACGCCGTTCGCGCCCTGCGTGCGCAGTGTCCGGATAAAATTATCGTGGCGGACTGGAAAGTCGCCGATGCCGGAGAAACGCTGGCTGAGCAGGCGTTTGGCGCAGGCGCAAACTGGATGACCATCATCTGTGCCGCCCCGCTGGCCACCGTTGAACGTGGCCACGAGGTCGCACTGCGCTGCGGCGGCGAGATCCAGATGGAGCTGTTTGGCAACTGGACGCTGGACGACGCGCGCGCGTGGCATCGCATCGGGGTGAAGCAGGCGATTTACCACCGCGGGCGCGACGCACAGGCCAGCGGCCAGCAGTGGGGTGAGGCGGATCTCAGCAAAATGAAGGCGCTGTCCGATATCGGTTTGCAGCTTTCTATAACTGGCGGTATCACCCCCGCTGACCTGTCGCTGTTTAAGCAGATCAACGTCAAAGCCTTCATTGCCGGGCGCGCGCTGGCAGGCGCCGATAATCCGCCGCAGGTGGCACAGGCATTCCATTCGCAAATCCGCGACATCTGGGGAGAGTAACCATGCGTCAGCATCCGTTAGGCATTTACGAAAAAGCGCTGCCAAAAGATCTCTCCTGGCCGGAGCGCCTGGTTCTGGCAAAAAGCTGCGGCTTCGATTTTGTGGAGATGTCGGTGGATGAGACCGACGAGCGTTTATCGCGCCTTGAATGGAGTACCACGCAGCGCGCCTCTCTTGTGGAAGCGATGCTGGAGACCGGCGTGGCCATCCCGTCGATGTGCTTATCTGCCCATCGTCGCTTCCCGTTTGGCAGCCGCGATGAAATCGTGCGCGAACGCGCCCGCGAGATCATGACCAAAGCCATCCGGCTGGCCCGTGATTTGGGTATTCGCACCATCCAGCTTGCGGGTTATGACGTGTACTACGAGGAGCACGACGAGGGCACGCAACAGCGCTTTGCCGAAGGGCTGGCGTGGGCCGTAGAGCAGGCTGCCGCCGCGCAGGTAATGCTGGCGGTAGAGATCATGGACACTGCGTTTATGAACTCCATCAGCAAGTGGAAAAAGTGGGACGACATCCTCGCCTCGCCGTGGTTCAGCGTTTACCCGGACGTCGGCAACCTGAGCGCGTGGGGCAACGACGTCACCGCCGAGCTGACGCTGGGCATTGACCGCATCGCCGCTATCCACCTGAAAGATACCCGGCCCGTTACCGAGCAAAGCCCCGGACAGTTCCGCGACGTGCCGTTTGGCGAGGGCTGCGTCGATTTCGTTGGCGTGTTTAACACGCTGAATCAACTTAATTATCGCGGCGCATTTCTGATTGAAATGTGGACCGAGAAAGCCAAAGAGCCGGTGCTGGAGATCATCCAGGCGCGCCGCTGGATTGAAGCCCGAATGCAGGAAGGAGGCATGACATGTTAGAACAACTCAAAGCCGAGGTGCTGGCGGCAAATCTCGCCCTGCCCGCCCACCAGCTGGTGACGTTCACCTGGGGCAACGTCAGCGCGGTTGACCGTGCCAGCGGCATGATGGTGATCAAACCATCCGGCGTGGAGTACGACGTGATGAACGCAGAAGATATGGTGGTGGTAAATATCGCCACGGGTAAAGTGGTCGAGGGGAGTAAAAAGCCCTCCTCCGACACCCCGACCCATCTCGCGCTGTATCGTCGTTACCCGGAAATTGGCGGCATTGTGCATACCCATTCCCGCCACGCCACCATCTGGTCGCAGGCGGGGCAAGATTTACCCGCGTGGGGAACGACGCACGCGGACTATTTTTACGGTGCGATCCCCTGCACGCGGCTGATGACCACGGCTGAAATCGCGGGTGAATATGAATACCAGACGGGGGAAGTCATTATCAAAACCTTCGAGGAGCGCGACATAAGCCCGATGCAGGTCCCGGCGGTGCTGGTTCATTCTCACGGCCCGTTTGCCTGGGGCAAAGACGCTGCCGATGCGGTACACAATGCCGTGGTGCTGGAAGAGTGCGCCTATATGGGGCTTTTCTCGCGCCAGCTTGCACCTCAGCTTCCGGTTATGCAGCAGGAATTGCTGGATAAGCATTACCTGCGCAAGCATGGCGCAAATGCCTATTACGGCCAGTGATCATCCGGAATTAATATGCTCTTTACAGTACCGCCGTTTCCAGACGGCGGGCGTTAACCCGGTATGTTTTGAGAATATTTGCCGGAAATAACCCACGTCATTAAAACCACACCGGGCGGCCACTTCAGTTAATGAGGCCGCATCGTTCAGCAGCAGTTTTTCAGCGGCCCTGACGCGCTGGCGGTGAATTGCCTCCGTCAGGGTTAAATGAAACGTCCGACGAAATACCCGCCCCAGGTAATCTGCGTTGCAGTGCAGCTCTTTTGCCAGCTGCGAAGTGGACAGGGGCAAATGAAAGTGCGTGCGGATAAGCTGCTTGGCCTTCCATGCCATTGCCGCGCCCGCATCATCCGCTTTATCTTCATATCCCGGCGAGAGCGATATCTGCTGCAAAATTAACAGCAAAATTATCTCCAGCGCCTGGCTACGCTGTAATTTTTCCTGCTCGCTTAAAAACTGACGGAATAACGCAATAACATATTGCGGATCCCGCACGCTACAGTGTTGCTCAATCGACAGCGGCGTCGCGCCTGGCAACACCGGCAAGCGTTCATCCACCTCAAAATGCAGCCAGTAAAATTTGAGATCGCCCGGAAAATCTTCCACGCCGACATGCCGCCGCTTCGGCCAAAGTAATAAACTCTCGCCAGTGTTTACCTCAAACAGCGTATTTTCCTCCTGGATCGTTAATGTCCCTTTTTCGACAAAAATTATCTCCCACGAAGATAATTTTCGTGCGGGATGACGGCCCACGCCCCGGGAGATAAATAACCCGCCATTTTGAACTCTAATCGGAAGTGCTATGGATAATTCAAGCATGGATATTCATTTTTCCGCTTTTTTGGTGGCTAATATTGTCTTTATCCCTTGATTATTAATAAATATCAGCAGAACGGCTCGATCAAACTCACAGTTTTACCATCAGGTCGGAATCGTCACCTTTTTATACTTTTCCCTTCCCTTGTTGGTCTGCCCGTTGAATGCAGAATAAATGGGGTACCTTGCACAAATACGATAAAAAATCGTTTATCGAGGAGTTACCCCATGACTTCCACACCGATTACAGACGCAGAAGTTGCAAAACAGGCAGCCGATGACCGGCTGTCAGTCCGCGAGAAAATTGGCTACGGCCTGGGCGACGCGGGCGGCACGGTAATTACCTGCCTGATCATGAACTTTCTGACCTTTTTCTATACCGATGTATTTGGCCTGACGCCCGCGCTGGTGGGCACGCTGTTTATTGCCCTTCGGGTATTTGACGCGATTTCCGATCCGGTGATGGGCGTGATTGCCGACCGCACGCAGAGCCGCTGGGGGCGTTTTCGTCCCTGGCAGCTGTGGGTCGCGCTTCCCATCGGGATCGTCGGCGTGCTGACCTTCACCGTCCCGGACGCCAGCATGGGCGTGAAAATCGCCTGGGCGTTCGGCACCTATCTGTTGCTTTCAGTGGGCTATACCGCCATCAACGTGCCATATTGCGCGCTGATCAACACCATGACCACCCGCCACAACGAGGTTATATCCTGCCAGTCCTGGCGCTTCGTACTGTGCGGCGTGGCGGGCTTTCTGGTCTCCGTTGGTCTGCCGTGGCTGGTGTCAGAGCTGGGACAGGGCAATACCGCCCGGGGTTATCAGCTGGGCGTCGGCGTGCTGTGCACCATCGCCGTGGTGATGTTCCTGTGCTGCTTCTTCTGGGTGCGCGAGCGCGTCCCGCTTGCGCTGATGGGTAAATTCACCCTGCGCGAGCACCTGGCGGGCCTGCGGAAAAACGATCAGCTGCTGCTGATGCTGGTGATGTCGTTTCTGCTGATCAACGTCTTCAACATTCGCGGCGGCGGATACATGTACTTCATCACCTACGTGCTTCAGGGCAGCACGGCGTACACCTCGCTGTTTTTCACCATGGTGACCTTTGCCGCTATTCTGGGCGCGGTGATCGTCAGTCCGCTGTCGCGGCGGATTGATACCGTCAAACTCTACTACTACACCAACCTGATACTCGCTGCGCTTGCGGTGGGAATGTGGTTCCTGCCGGGTGGCCCGGCGCACCAGACGCTCTGGCTGATCGTGATTTTAAGTAACGGCGTGATCCTGGGCTTCACCCTGCCGCTGCACTTCTCGCTGATGGCCTTTGCCGATGACTACGGCGAATGGAAAACCGGCGTGCGCTCATCGGGGATGAACTTCGCCTTCAATCTGTTTTTCATCAAGCTCGCGTGGGCATCCAGCGCTGGGGTCATCAGCCTGGTGTTTATTGCCGTGGCCTATCAGCCAGGCGCAGGTAACCAGACACCCGCCTCATTGCAGGGCATCACCGTCATGGAGACGCTGCTTCCTGCCCTTTTCCACCTGCTGCTGGCGGTCGCTATCCGCTGGTGCAGGCTTAACAATCCCGTGATGTCGCGCATTGCCACCGATTTGCGCCAGCGTCATGTACAGTCCTGAGGAGAACGATATGACCATAATGGAAGCCGACCTGCATCAGCTGAAAATCAACGACCCGTTTCTTGGTCAGTACCAACGGCTGGTCCGCGATGTGGTGATCCCCTACCAGTGGGATGCGCTTAACGATCGCGTGGCGGAGGCCGAACCCAGCCACGCCATCGCCAACTTCCGCATTGCGGCCGGTCTGGAACAGGGGGAGTTCTACGGGATGGTCTTTCAGGACAGCGACGTGGCGAAATGGCTCGAAGCCGTGGCGTGGTCGCTGTGCCAGAAGCCGGATGCTGAACTGGAAAAAACCGCCGACGAGGTGATCGAGCTGGTCGCAGCGGCGCAGTGCGAAGATGGCTATCTCAATACCTATTTCACGGTGAAAGCACCGGCCGAGCGCTGGACCAATCTGGCCGAATGCCACGAACTGTACTGCGCCGGACATATGATTGAAGCGGGCGTGGCGTATTTCCAGGGAACCGGAAAACGCCGCCTGCTGGACGTGGTGTGCAGGCTGGCGGATCATATCGACAGCGTGTTTGGCCCGGGCGAAAACCAGCTGCACGGTTACCCTGGCCACCCGGAAATCGAGCTGGCGCTGATGCGGCTGTACGACGTCACGCAGGAGCAACGCTATCTCAATCTGGTGAAATACTTTATTGAGGAACGCGGCGCGCAGCCTCACTTCTACGATATCGAATACGAGAAGCGCGGCAGAACGTCATACTGGAACACCTATGGCCCGGCGTGGATGGTCAAGGACAAAGCCTACAGCCAGGCGCATCTGCCCCTTGCGGAACAACAAACGGCCATCGGCCACGCCGTGCGTTTTGTCTATCTGATGGCGGGCATGGCACATCTGGCGCGCCTGAGCAGCGACGAGGGGAAACGTCAGGATTGCCTGCGGCTGTGGAACAACATGGCACAGCGCCAGCTGTACATAACCGGCGGGATTGGCTCCCAAAGCAGCGGCGAGGCGTTCAGCAGCGATTACGATCTGCCCAACGATACGGTCTACGCCGAAAGCTGCGCCTCCATCGGCCTGATGATGTTTGCCCGCCGGATGCTGGAGATGGAGGCGGACGGCCACTACGCCGACGTGATGGAGCGCGCGCTGTACAACACGGTGCTGGGCGGCATGGCGCTGGACGGTAAGCATTTCTTTTATGTGAATCCGCTGGAAGTGCACCCGAAAACCCTGGCCTTTAACCATATCTATGACCACGTCAAACCGGTGCGCCAGCGCTGGTTCGGCTGCGCCTGTTGCCCGCCGAATATTGCGCGCGTGCTGACCTCGCTGGGGCACTACATTTATACCGTTCGCCCGGACGCGCTGTTGATCAACCTGTACGTGGGGAACGACGTCGCCATTCCGGTTGGGGATAACATCCTCCAGCTGCGGATTAGCGGGAACTATCCGTGGCATGAGCAGGTGAAAATCGAGATTACCTCACCAGTTCCGGTGACTCACACGCTGGCCCTGAGGCTGCCGGACTGGTGTGCGGAACCGGCTGTTTCGCTCAATGGTCAGGCCATTACAGGCGAGGTCTCCCGTGGATACTTATACCTCAACCGCAACTGGCAGGAAGGCGACACGCTGACGCTGACGTTACCGATGCCGGTCCGCCGCGTGTACGGCAACCCGCAGGTGCGCCAGCAGGCGGGGAAAGTCGCATTGCAGCGTGGACCGCTGATTTACTGCCTGGAAGAAGCCGATAACGGCGCAAATCTGCATAACCTTTCTTTGCCCCAGGACAGCGCGTTTCGGGTCTTCGAAGGCAAAGGCATTTTCGCGCACAAGATGCTGATACAGGCGGAAGGGATCGGGTGTCAGGCGAAGGACACTGATGCCCTGTGGCAGTACGACCACTCGCCGGTAGAACGTCAGCCCCGGACGCTGACCTTTATTCCGTGGTTCAGCTGGGCAAACCGGGGAGAAGGGGAAATGCGGATATGGGTGGATGAAAGCTGAATAACTGCGGCCTGTTGCCCTCACCCCAGCCCTCTCCCACGGGAGAGGGTTAATGCTACGGCAGCACGCGACGTGCTGCCTCGGCCAGAAATGCGCTTCGATTGCCGAATTGAGGATGCTCGCTGACAAAGGAATCAATCTTCACCAGCAAACGTCGAGGCATTGTGATGTTGATGCGTTCGGCTCTGCCGTCGAATTGCTTCATATTAATATCCACCAGCAACCATTGCCCGCCTGTGAAGTCGTCAGGTTGATTTTCAAGGTGCACTTCGACACTACCCGGGAGAGGCAATGCTTCATCCATTTCAAACAGCGCTTCGAAGTGCGCCGTGAGCGCATCACGTGCATCCTGAAAAGCGTCATCAAGTGAATCCCCCGCAAAAAAACATCCCGGAACGTCGGGGAAGAAACCGCTGGCGCTACCGTCGGAATCAGAATGAATGTAAGCCGGATAAAACATAACTACTCCTGATATCAGTGTTTAATGCCCGCCTGTCGCCAGATCTGTGCGAGAGTGCCCGGTTTAATGTCCTTTTTAGGATGCGGAACGGTTACCAACCCTTTTTGCACTGGATGGCGAAACTGATGATGGCTTCCCTTCGTTCTTACACATTTCCAGCCATGGCTAACCAGAACAGCAATGATATCCGCACTTTTCACATCCCAACCCTTCCCTGATTATACACATGATACACACCACCACTACTGGATTGAATGACATTAGCGCATTAAAAAAGGCAGTGCAGCCAGGCTTTGTCGAAACAGGAAGAGGCGTCGAGAAAAGAAGAAGGAGGCATGTCATGTTGCAGATAAAAATGCGGACACTCTCGTAGGCCGGGTAAGGCGAAGCCACCACCCGGCTTTAACCCGGCTCAGGTCACCCTACCCGGGACGACCTGAGCCCGGAGATTAAAACAGCCCCAGCGGTTTATCGGAGTAGCTGACTAACAGACATTTCGTTTGCTGGTAGTGCTCCAGCATCATCTTATGGGTTTCACGCCCGATGCCCGACTGCTTGTAGCCGCCAAACGCCGCATGAGCCGGATAGGCGTGATAGCAGTTTGTCCATACGCGTCCGGCCTGAATGCCGCGGCCCATTTTATAGGCCAGATTACCGTTACGACTCCAGACGCCCGCCCCCAGGCCATACTGCGTGTCGTTGGCGAGCTCCAGCGCCTCGTCCATGGTTTTAAACGTGGTGACGGCCAGCACCGGTCCAAAAATTTCCTCCTGGAAAACGCGCATGTTGTTCTTACCGAACAGGATGGTCGGCTCAAGGTAGTAACCCTCCTGCAAATCGCCGCCCAGCACCTTACGACGACCGCCGGTCAACACATCGGCCCCCTCTTTTTTACCGATATCAATATAGTTGAGGATGGTTTCCAGCTGGCCATGCGATACCTGCGCTCCCATCTGGGTGACGTTATCCAGCGGATTACCGCTGCGAATCGACTCCACGCGCCGGATCGCCCGCTCCATAAAGCGCTCATAAATGGATTCCTGCACCAGCGCGCGGCTCGGACAGGTGCAGACTTCACCCTGGTTGAACGCGAACAGGGCAAACCCTTCCAGCGCTTTGTCGAAGAAGGCGTCCTCTTCCTCCATCACGTCGGCAAAGAAGATGTTCGGCGATTTCCCGCCCAGCTCCAGGGTGACCGGAATGATGTTCTGGGTCGCGTACTGCATGATCTGCTGACCCACTTCCGTTGAGCCGGTAAACGCCACTTTAGCAATACGCTTTGAAGTAGCCAGATATTCGCCGATCTCTCCCCCGGCCCCGTTGACCACGTTAATGACCCCCGGCGGCAACAGGTCGCCAATCACCTCCATCAGCAGCAGTACCGAAAGCGGCGTTAAGCGTGCAGGTTTCAGCACCACGCAGTTACCCGCCGCCAGCGCGGGCGCCATTTTCCAGCTCGCCATCAGCAGCGGGAAGTTCCACGGAATAATTTGCCCCACCACGCCGAGCGGCTCGTGGAAGTGATACGCCACGGTATCTTTGTCAACTTCACTTATTCCCCCCTCCTGGGCACGAATGCAGGACGCAAAATAGCGGAAATGGTCAATCGCCAGCGGCACGTCCGCCGCCATGGTTTCCCGGATCGGCTTGCCGTTGTCCCACGTTTCCGCGGTCGCCAGCAGCTCCAGATTCTGCTCCATCCGATCGGCGATTTTGAACAAAATGGCCGCTCTGTCCTGAACGGACGTTTGTCCCCACTTATCTTTCGCCTTATGCGCCGCATCCAGCGCTAAATCGATATCCCGCTTGCCCGAACTGGCAATTTCACACAGCGGCTGGCCGGTAACGGGCGTCAGTTGGAATAGTACTCACCGTCGACGGGCGCCACCCAGTCGCCGCCGATAAAGTTGTCATAGCGGGGCTTCAGCTTAAGAGGAAAACCATACTCGCCTGGCTGGATACGCGATGAGGGAGGATTGTTTGTCATGACCGTCTCCTTGCAGTAGGTGTACAACAAGGGTAGTTCCGGCTGGTGATTTTCTCGCCAGTCGGTAACGGGTTTACGAGCCGTATCACGGATTACCGTACTTTACGTTTCGTTTCTGCCGCCGGAGCCATACTTAATAGCTCAGGGGCTCATGAGGAACAATGCAATGCAGCTATTTATCGGCTTTGACGTGGGCGGAACCCACATCAAACACGGCGTGATCAACGAAAACGGCGAAGAACTGACATCCGATGAATATGATACGCCTGACGATGAAAGCACCTTCAAACAGAAGTGGAAAGCGGTGGTGGATAAGTACCGCCAGGAGCATGAGATCGTCGGCATCGGCGTGAGTTTTCCGGGCCACATCAATCACCATACCGGCGAAGCGGCCAAGGCCGGGGCGCTGGATTACCTTGACGGTGAAAACCTGTGCGAGCTTTTCGCACAGCTGACCGATCTCCCCGTAACAACCGAAAATGACGCCAACTGCGCGGCGCTGGGCGAACGCTGGCAGGGCGCCGGTAAGGATTATGAGCATTTTGTCTGCATCACCATCGGCACCGGCATCGGCGGCGGTATCGTCATGGAGGGCGATCTCTACCGTGGGTCGCACTACCGGGCGGGTGAGTTTGGCGTGCTGCCCGTTGGCAACAACGGCGAGCCGATGCACGAAGTGGCGTCCGCCAGCGGCCTGATGAAAGCCTGCCGCCGCGCGCTGGCCGTGTCGGAAGATGAGATGCCTGATGGTGAGGAGCTGTTTAAACGCATGGACAGCGACGTGCATCTGCGTGAGGCCATAGAAGAGTGGGCGCATTTCCTCTCGCGGGGCATCTACAGCGTGATCTCCATGTTTGATCCGCAGGCGGTGCTGATTGGCGGCGGCATTAGCGAGCAGGAGAAAATCTATCTCCTGCTGGATAAATACCTACAGCGATTCGAGGAGTGGGAAGCGCTCCGGGTGCCCATCCTTCCCTGCGAGCTGGGTAACCAGGCGGGAAGGCTGGGCGCGGTCTGGCTGGCTAAGCAGAAGCAGGCGCGCAGCGCTTAACGCTTACGGAAATAACTGCGCGTCGCGTAGCACATGGTCATTGCCACGACGACGCGTAAACCCGATGCGGTTGAAATACTCCAGGATCTGAATCGCCAGTTTGCGTCCCACGTTCAGCCGATCGCGGAAGTCTGCGGCGCAGGTTGATCCGCGCGCCTGATCCAGCTCCCGGATCAGGTTCGCAAATGCCACGATCCGATCGTTGCGGTAATAACGATCTTTCACGATCGCCACAATCATCCCCTGCTGCGCCGCATGGCGCAGTACCTGACGCATCAGCTGCTCATCGGTATTGGTTTCACGCGCCAGATCGCGCACCCACCACGGTTCATCGCCAAACAGCGCCGCCACTTTTTGCCAGACCGCGTCCTGCTCAGCGGTAAAACCGGCCTTGTGTTCCGGCAGGTGCAGCCAGCCGTGATGACTTGCAATCACGCCGCTTTCACGCATGTTTTCAATCAGCAACAGCACCAGCGCGTCGTCTTCCATGGGCAACGCCATGCGCCGCAGACGTTCACGGCCCGGGCCGGGCTCATCCTGATGCTGTTCATGGTAGGTCGCCAGCGTGCTCAGCACTTTGCGCTGCCAGCGCGCCGCCACCGGCGCGTTCAGCAGGCTGTTGCCGGCCTGAATAAAACCTGGCTCCTGCGTCAGAAGACGCAATCCTTCGCTGCTGAGCTGGCGCGCCCAGGCGAACGCCGCCAGATCCACCGCACCACGCTCAAGGTGGATATCTAACGCAGACTTATCATCGCGGGCCTGGGCCAGTGCGGCCAGCCACTGTAAATACTCGGGCTTACGCTTGCCGCGACGGGGCGGATCCAGCATGACCACGCACGCGCCCGCCAGCGTTTCCCGCGCCGAAATATCGCGCAGAACCAGGCGGTCGTTATCCGCCAGCCAGAGCGGGGAGTCGAACACCAGTTCGGCGAGATCGTTTTCCAGCAGCGACACGCGTCCGGTGATGTGGCTGGCCGCGTGGTGGATATGCAGCGGCTGCCACTGGGTCAGCGGGGTATGGGTCTGGAGAGAAACGATGATCCGTTCAGAAGGCTCCGGCGGCGCGTCGGCCAGCAGCCAGTCGCCGCGGTTAAGCTGGTCTTTTTCGGCATCACCGGCAATATTCAGCGCGATACGCTGCCCGGCGTGGGCCTGTTCCACCGGCTGGTTTTGCGCGTGAAGCCCGCGCACGCGCATCGGTTTGTTCACGCCCGTCAGCCACAGGGTATCGCCCACGTTCACTTCGCCGCTCAGCGCGGTGCCGGTCACCACCAGCCCAGCCCCTTTCACGGTAAATGCCCTGTCGATCGCCAGACGGAAGCGGTGATGGCTGGCATGTTCACGAGACGGGATCTGCTGCAAATGGTCGCGAAGAGCGTCGATACCGCGGCCTTCTGTCGCCACGGTGACAAACAGTGACGCATCCTTAAAACCGTATTCACTCAGCGCCGCCAGCACCTCTTCACGCACCTCGTCGATACGCGCCTCATCCACACGGTCCGCTTTGGTGAGGGCGACGGTCAACTGCGGGTTTCCCGTCAGCTGGAGGATCGCCAGATGCTCGCGCGTTTGCGCCATCACCCCGTCATCGCACGCGACCACCAGCAGGGCGTGATCGATCCCGCCCACGCCCGCGAGCATATTGGAAAGAAACTTCTCGTGGCCGGGCACGTCGATAAAGCCCAGCACGCGACCGTCGGGCTGCGGCCAGTAGGCGTAACCCAGGTCAATGGTCATGCCGCGCTTTTTCTCTTCCGGCAGGCGATCGGCATTCACGCCCGTAATGGCCTGCAATAACGTGGTTTTGCCGTGGTCAACATGACCGGCGGTGGCAATAATCATTTCAACATCATCTCCAGAAACCGCACTTCATCTTCCAGACAGCGTAAATCCAGCCACATGCGACCCTCACCGATCCGGCCAATCACCGGCGTCGGTAATGCGCGCCAGCGCGCCGACAGCGCCTCAAGCTGGCTTCCGCGTCCGTCGCGCGGGGTGAACGTCAGCGCTTCGCTCGGTAACCTGTCCACCGGCAGCGAGCCGCTGCCAATTTGCGACAGGCAAGGCTCGATACGAACGTCAAACTCAGGGTAATGAGGAGCAACCTGCGGCAGTAGCGCTTCCGCCTGCGCGCGAATGGAGGCCGCATCACGGCTCAGCAAACGCAACGTGGGCAGGCGGTCAGCCAGTTTCTCCGGGTGGAGATAGAGCCGCAGCGTGGCTTCCAGCGCGGCCAGCGTCATTTTATCGGCACGCAGGGCGCGCTTCAGCGGGTGCTGCTGTAGCTGCGCAATCAGCTCGCGCCTGCCGACGATAATCCCCGCCTGCGGCCCGCCCAGCAATTTATCACCGGAGAAACTGACCAGGCTTACGCCCGCGGCAACCATTTCCTGCACCATGGGCTCTTTCGGCAGACCGTACTGGCGCATATCCACCAGCGACCCGCTGCCGAGATCGGCAATCACCGGCACGTTTAGCTCGCGCCCAATGGCGGCCAGTTCGGCCTCTTCCACCGTTTTGGTGAAACCCTCAATGTGGTAATTGCTGGTATGCACTTTCATCAGCAGGGCGGTGTTTTCATTCACCGCCGCGCGATAATCTTTTGCATGGGTACGGTTAGTTGTGCCCACTTCATGCAGCGTGCAGCCCGCCTGGCGCATGACGTCCGGAATACGAAACGCCCCGCCGATCTCCACCAGCTCGCCGCGAGAGACGACAACCTCTTTTCCGCTCGCGGTGGCCGCCAGCATTAACAGCACCGCCGCCGCGTTGTTATTCACAATGCAGGCATCTTCCGCGCCGGTGATCTGGCAGAGAAGATCCGCCAGTGCGCGATCGCGATGCCCACGCCCGGCGCCGTCCAGATCGTACTCCAGCGTCACCGGCGAGCGCATGGCACGGGTGACGGCCTCTGTTGCCTCTTCTGCCTGCTGTGCCCGGCCCAGATTGGTGTGCAGAACCGTGCCCGTCAGGTTAATAACCGGGCGCAACGCGCTTTGCCCGTGCTTGCTCAGCCTGCGTTCAACTTCCTGCTCCCACGCCTCGCACCAGCCGGGTAGCGCGTTCTCAGCCTGAATATGGCGACGCGCATCGTCCTGAAGCTGGCGTAGCATGTCGACCGTTGCAGTATGGCCAAACTGCTCCAGCACCGCAGTGATGCGCGGGTCACGAAGCAGACGATCGGTAGCGGGGATCTGGCTGTAGAGGGAATGATGAGTAGTCATGAATGCGCCTGGCGAGTAAATATCTTCCCCCCTCCCGACGGGAGAGGGAGTTAACATGTGGGGGATTGTACCGCCTCCCGCCAGGAAGTGTTATAACCCGCATCAAGCCTTTGGCGGTTCAGTCCGGGCAAAACTTTCGCGCTGGAAGAGCGTCTCCGCCAGTTTGACCAGCAGCGGACGATCCACGCACCAGCCCGGCGAGACGCGGCGGAAATTGAGGTAGCCAATGGCGCAGGCGATGGCGATCGTCGCCAGATTCAGGCTATCGCTCTGAATTTTCCCGTCGCGGATCAGCTGTTCGCACATATCCAGGCTGCGGCTGATTTTTTCGCGCTGGCGTAGCAGCTCATTTTCTGACTGCTGGGCGGCGGGCCTTGCCTGCTCGCGTACGGACGTCAATGCCGCATCCATAATGCCATCCGCCAGGGCTTCAATTTGCTTCATCGCCAGCGCTGCTTTTGGATCCGCCGGCAGCATGGCTGGCGCAACGCCAAGCAGCTCGATGTACTCCGCAATGATCGGGGAATCAAACCAGTAGTCGCCCTCGTCCGTTACCAGCGCCGGGACTTTCCCCAGCGGGTTGTACTGCGCAACGCCGTTCTCTGCGTTGTAGGGCTGTTCATTCACGAATTCAAATTCAATCCCTTTCTCCAGCAGGAGAATCGAAATCTTACGCACGAAAGGACTGGTATAACTGCCGATGAGTTTCATTGCTTATCCTTAATGCCCATAAAGAGGTCAGTATGGATCAAGCCGTGGAAAAAGGCAGGTATGCGTATCGCATTCCTGCCCTCAAACGCTTAGTGGTCGAGGTAAAGATAGTGCATCCAGCTGGTCATACGCAGCAGCACTTTACGCATCACCGAGACGTGGGCAAAGTGGTCGGAATAGACGGCGACCTGGGCATAGATGCCGTCAGGCAGCGCATCAACATCCGCGTTCGGTTCCAGTTCGATAAGCGCCTGCACTCCGTCCGTTCCCGGCGCCACCGTCAGCGACTGTAACGCCCCCTGTGCCTGATAGGTTCCTCCCGGCACTACCGGCAGGATGCTGGTGAGTTTACCGGAAAACACCTGGCCCGGCAGCGCGTTGAACACCACTTCCGCTTCGTCGCCAGGCTTTAGACGCAGTAATGAGTTCTGGCGAAACTGAGCGATAATCTGGCGTTTCTGCTCAGGAATAAACACCATCACCGGACGCAGCGGCAGCGCGGCGGCGTAGGTTCCCGGGCGGATAAGGACCTGCGTGACGTAGCCGTTGCCTGGCGCGCGGACCACCGTCTGTTCCAGGTTATAGGTGGCCTCGGCCAGCTGCGCCCGAAGAGAAGCAATTTGCGACTGCTCGCCGTTGACCATACTGTCTAACTGACTCTGGATCTGAGTCTGTTCAGCAACCGAGCCTTTTACCAGCGCATCCTGCGCCAGATAGTTCTGCCGTGCGTTATCAATATCGCTTTCAGAGAACGGATTGACCTTCGCCCGGCTGCCTTTGACATAGCGCTGATAATCTTTATACAGCCGGTCACGTTCAGCAGAAACGCGGGTCGTGTTGGCCTGCGCTTCAGAGAGCTGGGCTTTCAGTACGTCAATATTGTGTGTGGCGGTGACCAGATCGGCTTTCAACCTGTCGACGCGCGCCTGATACTTACCCGGATCGAGTTTAAATAACATTTCGCCCTTTTTAATGAGCTGATTATTTTTATGGGTCACTTCACTGACCACACCGGTGACCTGTGGCGTAATTGGGATTGAAATAACCGCTTTTTGCGCCGTAAAGGTGTAGGGATGGTTATAGTTCATTAACAGGATTAGCCCCGCTACAATAAATATCCCGCCTAATGACGTGGTGGCAAGCGTCCACTGGTTTACCGGAATACGGAATATTTTGAAAATAGCCCAGGCAAAGGCCACATAGGTCAGAATAATCAACAGATCCATGACTATCGCTCCAGCGCGTTTTTATCGGCCACGGGCTGCACGGCGGCGAGCTTTTGCTCAAGCTCGGTGACGCGTCTCGCAAGCGCTTCAACATCAGAAGGTCGGTCTGACGGCTGCATGTGGTTTTGCATACCCCAGCCGCGATCTTCACGGTATAGCGTGGCCCAAATCCACAGGAAGGGCCAGATGGCATGGAGCGTAAACAGGCTGATCCAGCCTGCCGTATGGATAGCATCCGCATGGGGGTGATTACGCTTTTTCGCCATATTGTAAGGAATATCATGAATGGCAATGATCCCGTAGAACAGAACCAGGAACACGAAAATTAATACGCCCAGCGCGAAATAGTTGAGAAACATAGTCTCCTCGCTTACATAATATCAACTCATTAAATGAATAAATTGGCACGCAACCTGTTAATTAATTTATTTTTAAACAAACAGGCGGCGACTATTATTTCAGAGCCGGGGAGTATCCTTTTTTATAATAACTGCATGCAAGTTTATAAACGTGTCAAAATATAACCCGGATAATAATATATTCACTCTTACGATATGAGCGTAATCCAGGTTTTCGCTTTTCGCCATACAACATTATGACGCATTCGGCTTAGCTATTAATGTTGCTTTTTTACAGTGCGCCACGCTATTGCGAGCAGAAAATGGCTGCGCTCGCAGCGGGACGAATCGGAATAAAAATATTTTGTGAATCAAATCACAATTTGGAAACAAACGGCCAACTTAACATTGTGATATAAATCACAAAACACCGCCCATTTTGGCGTAACTTTGAGCGATGTATTTTTTTTACACACTCATTTTGTGATCATGATCACTTCATTAATATCCTCACCCCCTACATTCATGTGATTCAGATCACACAAAATTTCACTGTCTGGACAGTTGAACGATTCAGTGCCAGATTTCACAGCATCAGAACAGGGCCCGGCTACCTCTGCCGCCGCACATTAACGATAAACCTCGGGCCACAAGCCTAAGCGTAAACATAAGAAGGGGTGTTTTATGTCATCCGATTTCAAGATCAAAGTGCAAAGCTTTGGTCGTTTCCTCAGCAACATGGTGATGCCAAATATCGGCGCGTTTATCGCGTGGGGTATTATCACCGCATTATTTATTCCGACAGGGTGGTTGCCTAACGAAACGCTGGCAAAACTTGTTGGCCCAATGATTACCTATCTCCTGCCACTGCTCATCGGTTATACCGGTGGTCGTCTGGTGGGCGGTGACCGCGGTGGCGTCGTGGGTGCCATCACAACCATGGGGGTGATCGTCGGTGCGGATATGCCGATGTTCCTCGGTGCGATGATTGCCGGTCCTCTGGGCGGCTGGGCGATCAAGAAATTTGACGTCTGGGTTGATGGCAAGATCAAATCCGGCTTCGAAATGCTGGTGAACAACTTCTCTGCGGGCATCATCGGGATGATCCTCGCGATTCTGGCGTTCCTCGGCATTGGCCCGGCGGTTGAAGTGCTGTCCAAGCTGCTGGCGGCGGGCGTTAACTTCATGGTGGCGCACGACATGCTGCCGCTGGCGTCTATCTTTGTTGAACCAGCGAAAATCCTGTTCCTGAACAACGCCATCAACCACGGTATCTTCTCACCGCTGGGTATTCAGCAGTCACACGATCTCGGCAAGTCCATCTTCTTCCTGATTGAAGCGAACCCGGGTCCAGGTATGGGCGTTCTGCTGGCGTACATGTTCTTTGGTCGCGGTAGCGCGAAACAGTCTGCTGGCGGCGCGGCGATCATTCACTTCCTGGGCGGTATTCACGAAATTTACTTCCCGTATGTGCTGATGAACCCACGTCTGATCCTGGCCGTTATCCTTGGCGGTATGACCGGCGTGTTCACCCTGAGCGTACTGGGCGGTGGTCTGGTGTCTCCTGCTTCTCCAGGCTCTATCCTGGCGGTGCTGGCGATGACCCCGAAAGGCGCCTACTTCGCGAACATCGCGGCGATCTGTGCGGCCATGGCGGTCTCCTTCGTGGCCTCCGCTATCCTGCTGAAAACCAGCAAGGTGAAAGAAGACGACGATATCGAAGCGGCAACCCGTCGTATGCATGACATGAAAGCCGAATCCAAAGGCGCAACGCCGCTGGCGGCGGGAGATGTCTCTAACGACCTGAGCCACGTGCGTAAAATCATCGTGGCTTGTGATGCCGGTATGGGCTCCAGCGCAATGGGTGCGGGCGTACTGCGGAAGAAAGTGCAGGATGCGGGTCTGACCAACATCTCCGTCACCAACAGCGCGATTAACAGCCTGCCGCCGGACGTTGACCTGGTGATCACGCACCGCGATCTGACCGAACGCGCTATGCGTCAGGTACCGCAGGCGCAGCACATTTCCCTGACCAACTTCCTCGACAGCGGCCTGTACGCCAGCCTGACCGAACGCCTGGTGGCGGCGCAGCGCCATGAAGATAACGAAGTGAAAGTGCGTACCAGCCTGCAAGACAGCTTCGACGAGAGCAACGCGCATCTGTTCAAACTGGGCGCTGAAAACATCTTCCTTGGCCGCACGGCGACCAATAAAGAAGAGGCCATTCGCTTCGCCGGTGAGCAGCTGGTGAAAGGCGGCTACGTTCAGCCTGAGTACGTTGAGGCGATGCTGGAACGCGAAAAGCTGACCCCAACCTACCTGGGTGAATCCATCGCGGTTCCGCACGGTACGGTGGAAGCCAAAGACCGCGTGCTGAAAACCGGCGTGGTGTTCTGTCAGTATCCTGATGGCGTGCGCTTCGGTGAAGAAGAGGACGACATCGCCCGTCTGGTGATTGGTATCGCCGCTCGCAACAACGAGCATATCCAGGTGATTACCAGCCTGACCAATGCGCTGGATGACGAAACGGTTATTGAGCGTCTGGCCAACACCACCAGCGTTGAAGAAGTTCTGGCCCTGCTGAACAAGTAACAGCGCCTCTTCCCTCTCCCCCCGGGGAGAGGGCTAGGGTGAGGGGAAAACGTTCCTCACCCCAGCCCTCTCGGGTAAAAACATTGATGAAGGTTAACACTATGAAAGCATTACATTTTGGCGCAGGTAATATTGGTCGTGGCTTTATCGGTAAACTGCTGGCAGACGCGGGCATTACCCTGACATTCGCCGATGTGAATCAGGTGGTTCTGGATGCCCTGAATGCCCGTCATAGCTATCAGGTTCACGTGGTGGGTGAAAACGAACAGGTTGAAACGGTCTCTGGCGTCAACGCGGTAAGCAGCATTGGCGACGACGTGATTGACCTCATCGCGAGCGTTGATCTGGTCACCACCGCCGTGGGTCCGGTGGTGCTTGAGCGTATCGCCCCGGCGGTCGCGAAAGGCCTGGCGAAGCGTAAAGCACAGGGCGTTGAAACGCCGCTGAACATCATCGCCTGTGAAAACATGGTGCGCGGCACCACGCAGCTGAAAGGCCACGTTCTTGCGGCCGTCGCAGACGAAGATAAAGCCTGGGTTGAAGCGCACGTAGGTTTTGTGGATTCCGCCGTGGATCGCATCGTTCCACCTTCAGCATCCGCCACCAACGATCCGCTGGAAGTGACCGTGGAAACCTTCAGCGAGTGGATCGTTGATAAAACCCAGTTTAAGGGCGCGCTGCCGACCATTCCGGGAATGGAATTAACCGATAACCTGATGGCATTTGTCGAACGTAAACTCTTCACGCTGAACACCGGGCATGCTATAACCGCGTACCTCGGAAAATTGGCCGGTCATCAGACGATTCGTGACGCGATCCTCGATGAGAACATCCGTGCGGTGGTCAAAGGGGCAATGGAAGAGAGCGGCGCGGTGCTGATCAAACGCTACGGTTTTGATGCTGATAAACACGCGGCATACATCCAGAAAATCCTCGGTCGTTTTGAAAACCCGTATCTGAAAGATGACGTTGAGCGCGTGGGTCGTCAGCCGCTGCGTAAACTGAGCGCGGGCGACCGCCTGATTAAACCGCTGCTGGGCACGCTGGAATACGGCCTGCCGCACGCAAACCTGGTGAAGGGCATCGCTGCCGCCATGCACTACCGCAGCGAGCAGGACCCGCAGGCGATTGAGCTGGCTCAGCTGATTGATGACAAAGGCGCGCAGGCTGCGCTGGCGCAGATCTCCGGTCTGGATGCCAACAGTGACGTAGTTGCGGAGGCGGTCAGCGCATACAACGCAACCAAATGATGCAGAGTCCGGCGCAGGTTAGCCTGCGCCCGAATAACAGATTGTCAGATATGCAGGCAATAATGGAACAAACCCAGGCCTTTGAAAATCGTGTGCTTGAGCGTCTGAATGCTGGCAAAACCGTACGAAGTTTCCTGATTGCCGCCGTCGAGCTGTTAACCGAGGCGGTGAACATTCTGGTGCTTCAGGTGTTTCGCAAAGACGACTACGCGGTAAAGTATGCTGTAGAACCGTTACTGGACGGAGACGGACCGCTGGGCGATTTATCGGTACGGCTGAAGCTGATTTACGGTCTTGGCGTGCTGAACCGCCAGGAGTATGAAGACGCCGAGCTGTTAATGGCGCTGCGCGAAGAGCTCAATCATGACGGTAATGAGTACACCTTTACCGATGATGAGATACTGGGGCCCTTCGGCGAACTGCACTGCGTATCCGCGCTCCCTCCCGCACCTCAGTTTGATAACAGCGACCCTGAGCTGTACGCGATGCAAAAGCTGCGTTATCAACAGGTTGTGCGCTCCACCATGGTGCTTTCCCTGACTGAGCTGATTTCTAAAATCAGCTTAAAAAAAGCGTTTCAGAAGTAAGCCCGCACACATTGGTGTATCCTTCCCTGTAAATTCCCCGTTTTCAGAGTTATTTGTCATGAAAGAAGTCGAAAAGAACGAAATTAAACGCCTGAGCGACCGTCTGGATCTGATCCGCCATCAGATGGCTGGCCTCTCCCTGGTCGATTCTGCCGAGAAATATGCCGAGCTGGAAAAAGAGTCCGTGAAGCTGGAGGCGGAAATTGAACGCCTGCGCGAAGTGAAAGGCCAGAAGCTGAGTAAAGAAGCGCAGAAGCTGATGAACATGCCGCATCGCCGCGCGATCACCAAAAAAGAGCAGGCCGACATGGGCAAGCTGAAGAAAAGCGTCCGTGGCCTGGTAGTGGTGCACCCGATGACTGAGCTTGGTCGCGAAATGGGCCTGAAAGAGATGACGGGTTTTTGTAAGACCGCGTTCTGATCGTCCTCCCCTGCCGCTGCGGCAGGGGAAACTCAGTTGTAAATCAGGTTAAACGTCGCCATCGCATCCGCTTTTCCCGCCGTCACGTTCTCTTCCGTCTGAAGGTAATGCGCATCAAACCAGAAGGTTTGCGTCTGGTTATCCCCCACTTGCTCAAATGCTGACACCTGTGGGATGTTCCACGGTACCACCTGCCCCTGAACCGAACCGGTATTGTCACCGTAAAGCAGTTCGATCCCGACACCGCTGGCGCTATCCTCCTGCTTCGTCAACGCCAGCGCCCGATCGTTGCCCGGCGTGGTATCGCCAAAGAAACCCATCTTCACCGCCGTGTTATTTTCGCAGGTCACCGGAATGCTGAAGCGTCCGCCTCCGGCGCGGGAGCCTATGCCATGAAATTCACGCTGGCTCACGCTCCCCATGGGAACAAGAATGCTGCGAGAGCCCACTGAACAGCTGGTACGCCTGACGGTGAAGCTGGCGAGATGGATCTGTACCGGTGTCGCCACGTTGGTGGCGCTGGCTTGATTTTCTCCCGCCTGCAATATCAGCGATCCGACATTTTGCTCCTGGGAATTGGCGTTATCGTCAGGCATGGCGCTGGTCGTTGGAATTTTGTAAAACACCACCCAGAACTGCATTTTATACATTGAGGCGCTGGCAAAGGCGGGGTTTTGCGATGCGTCGCAAATGCGCCGGGACTCATTGCCATTCACCTGACTTGTGCCGTCAATATAGCGTACCGCATCGGCGCCGCAGTACTGCTGTTCCCGGAACCCCAGCGCATAGCCGATGCCATCGATCTGAGTTTTATAGACGTGACGTGACGCGCCGTCTTCACCAACCACGGTGCCGACGGGGTTATCCATGTCGACAAAGCCGATACTACGCCAGGCATCATTCCCGCCATCACAGCTGTAGAAATCCGCCCCGGTAGACTGTATCGGCGCAGATATCGGCGTCCAGTCCGCCGTGCCGGGCGCATACCCTATGGCGTAGGGCACCTGAACGACCCACTGATCGCGCGTGGTGCGGCAAGATGAGGTCTGAGCATGGGCATGAAAACTCAGCATGCCAAAAAGCGAAAGAAGGCTCAGGTAGAAAAACCAGTGAATAAAACGACGCATGATATTCCTCTAATGGCACTCAACGGATAGCGTGGCGATACCGGGGGCCATATGAGCTTTCCCCAGTCTGAAAGGTGTCTGGCATTGCTGCTGCTCCCCGTCCTGATACCAGCTGACGCGCAGGGTGCCGCGCTCTGGTACCCCACTCAGGTAGGCCTGACCGCCGTCAGCGACCATGCTTCGGTTTGCAGAATGGCGGTTCTGCTCCACCACTTCAGCCTGCGCGCCAAACGGCAACGGTTCGCCGTGGTAGCGCAGGGAAAACAGAACGCGATAACCAATGTGGGTTTTGTAATTGGCCAGCACCACCGCGCCGCTGGTGGGAATGAGCGTCAGACCGCTCTGCTCAACGTCGACGTTCTCACCCAGCGTCGCCGTATCAAGACTGACGGTATTTTTGCGGTACGCCGAGAGCGTTGGCATGACCGCATAGCCGCGGCTGTCGGTATGGATCCCGTTGTAGCCCTCCGGCTCAACGTTCGCCGCGCCGGGCACGCGTAGCAGGGCGACGGTATCGCCCAGCGGCTGGCTAAGCGTGACGCCATACTGCGTGGCGATAACGCCTCCGGCGAGTCCGAGGCTCGCGTTGCTACCGCTTCGGCTGTGGTCATAACCGAGGCTGACGTTGCCGTAGCCACCGTTGTATTGCAGCGCCAGGCTGGTACTGTCGGCTTGTCCCTCGCTGGCCTTACTCTGCTGAACGCTGTAATTAAGGTTGCGATTCGCCAGCGCACTGCCGTTGAGTGACACCTGCTGCGTGGTCATCCCACGATTGTTGTGGTTGATGAAGTAACTGACCGAGCTGTCCGGCAACCAGTGACCAAGCGGAACATTGACGTTAAACGACACGGTACGATCGGGATGCTGCTCAAGCGCTGAGTCGGTGTAGTCATACCCCGCGCCCCAGGTAATGCCTCGCCAGCTGGTGTACCAGCCAATGTGGATGGTTTTATCCTGCCCGGACGTATGCCAGTAATCCTGCATCCATGCCGAGACGCTGAGGCTGCCGAACTGACCCAGCGTCTGTGAGAAGGTGACCTGCGAGCGGCTACGGCGATTATTGAGTTGCAGCTGTTGGCTGTCAGACTGATTCAGTTCACTGAATTCATAGTAATTGCGCGAGGCATAGCGATAACTCGCCAGGTTGAAGGCGGTGCCGGTAGCGCTGAAATCTTTCTGATACTGAATGCGCCACGCCTGCCCCATCGCGCTTTTGCCATTGGGTAAACGGCTTTTTGCCAGCGTATCGTCAATGCCCAGCGAGCCAAATGCGCCAAACCCTCTGCCTACGCCAATTGCACCGGCCTGATAGTTGCTCGCCGTACGAAAGCCGCCATACACCGTCATCCTCGAGAGCAGGCCGTAGAAGAAAGCGCCTTCAACAAACTCAGGTGAACGCGCATCGCCGGAGCCGGAGTGAAATCGTCCGGCGTTGAGGCTGTATTTCAGGCTGCCCAGGCGTCGCATAAACGGCACCGCAGAATAGGGTTGGGTAAAGACGCGCGTTGAGCCGTCACTTTCCGTGACCGTCACCTGTAGATCGCCACTTTGTGCGCCGGGGAACAGATCGTTAATGATAAATGGCCCGGCGGCCACCCAGGTTTCATAGATCACATAGCCATTTTGCGAAACGGAGACTTTAGCGAAGCTGTGTGCGACGCCGCGGATGGTTGGTGCGAAGCCGCGCTGGCTGTCGGGCAACATGCTTTCGCTTGATGTGAGCTGTACCCCGCGAAACGCCACGCTATCGAAGACGTCGCCTGCGGTCCAGGCATCGCCGATCCGTAGCTGGCTGTTAAGACGGCGAATATCCCGGGTCAGCCAGCTACTTTGCGACTGAAAATGGTCGCCGCCCGCGTCGCTGTGGCTCCAGGCGGAGGTGTTGCGCAACCGCCACGCCCCCAGATTGATACCGTTACGCAGGCTCAGATAGCTGGATGTCGTGACGCCACGCTGATGATGTGCCTGGCCGCCCGACAGACTGTAATCAGTAAAGGCCGCCGGGATACCATCGTCCCACTGCGACTGCGGCACGTAGCCACGGCTACGGTGTTTCATCGCCGCCTGCGGCAGGCTGAGAAAGAGACGCTGCTGGTTGAAATCATAGGAGGTTCGCGCTGCCGGAATGAAATCCGCGAGGTGCGTGAACGATTCTCCCTCCCGCAACCGGGAGAATGCAGGAATGGCCCTGACATTCACCCCAAGCGCTTCCAGCAGCGATACGCTAAAAACGGGTTGCAGGCTGCCTTTCTCATTGACGAAGGTGATCTCCTGATGCCGCTCCTCGCGTCCGTTAATCTCCAGCGTCACGAGCCAGGTGCCTGGCATCTGCCCGCCCTTTTCAGAGAAATAGTGCAGATCCGCCGTTTTCTGTTCGGTAGAGGAAAGCTCCAGCGCGGCGGGATCAAAGTAATCCTCGGCCATCCCCGCGCGGCTGAAGCTAAGCAGCAACACCGAAAGCGGCGCGTAACGAAACAGGCGAAAAGACATGGTCTTAAAGAGGCTGGGTGTGGGTGGCGGTGATGGCACCAAAATCATTAATAGCCGACCAGCTTACGCCCCCGGAGGCGGACACAGGCCATTCGCGGATTTCCCCTGGACCGATCATGCCCGGCTGCTCAATTTTATGCCCGCCAACGGACAGTCGATAAAAAGAGACGTAGTATGGCGTCGGGTTGGCGGCCTTAAGCCCTTTTCCCGTCCGCGAAAACGTTATTTTCTGCCAGGCAGTGGCAGCGTCCCCTTTAAGGTTGTCCGGGCGGTAGAAAATTTTAAATTTCGATTTAACGTTAACTTGTAATTCGTTGCTGCTCTCTTTTGGCTTTGGCGCAATCGCTTTAATATCGAGCCAGAATACAGATTCACGATCTGTGGGCAGCGGAGCGCCGGTATATTGAATACGCAGCGTGTTGGTCTGCTCCGGATCAAGTCTGAACAGAGGTGGTGTGACAATAAATGGCGCAGCGTTATTTTTATCCTGCCCATCACCTTCAACCCACGACTGAATAAGATAGGGAACCGCACTTTCCATATTAGAAACAGAAAATGCCACCTCCTTGCTGTGTTGTGGGTATACGATCCGTGTTCCCCCCATTACAACGCCAGCGGAAACTGACGCAGAACTAACCATTAATGCAGTGAGCATAATATACGATAAACGTTTCATCATTATTATCTCTGGAGGTGGCTGAGAGTGAAATCAGTTATAAACCATCAGGAAGTTGGAAACGGCATTGACGTCGCCCGCGTTAATTTCCGAACCGTCTTTGTCGAGAGAGGCATAAAACGTTAATTCAGCATTGCCTTCAGCATCCGGTGCGGTTGTTTCAGATACCGTACCCGGTTTAATCGCGGTGCTGCGATCGCTGTTATAAAGCTTCACGCCGACGCCCGTCGCCATACCTTCGCCTGGCGTAACCTGTAGCAGTGTGTCATTCACCGTATCTTTGGTTCCGTCAAAAAGTACCGCAACCGATTCAACCGTCTCCGGGCAGTTCTCTACGTTGATTTTGAACTCACGCGGCGTCGTTTCGCTGTGATCGTCGAAGTAGCTTTTCGCCCACGCGCCGAGGTCTACCGTTTTGCTTTTTGACGCAGGGGTAATATCACAGGAAATAAGGGTGATTTTCCCGGTAAAGTTGATCACGCCGCCTGTGCTCTGCGAGCCAGCGCCTGTATCCAGGGAAGCATTAACACCAGAATCACTGCTTGCCAGTACTGATTGAGAAGATAACAGCAGCCCCGCCGCGGCAATCGCCAGCGCCACATTTTTGATTTTCATTTGGAACACTTTCCCCTCTGTAAATTAAACAGATATAGACTTGTTGTACCAGGTACAATAACCGCTATAAGGATTTAAAAACGCCACCAAAAGGGTTTTAGCAGAATGGGTGACGCGACCTTATAGAATAAAGCAGGGTCCATCCCATGGTGATAATCCGTATATTTTCAGAAGGCCATACACAGATATCCTGCAACTGAGGAAATGACTTCTGGCCGAAAATAACACTGAATACGTTGTGGTTAGTAATAAATTTAATGTCTTCTGTAACGTTGCTTCTGAATAAATAGTAAATCATATGCCTTTTAACGTCTACGTATTGAAAAGCAGTACGCCGCGTCTGTAAACACTCTGGAATTAACACTCAGCTAACAAATTTAACCCCTTTCGATTGCCCTGATAATTATTAATTTGCTTTTAATACCGTAACTAAATTACAAGAGAGCCAACTGATCATTGTTTGATCAATTTATTTCAGAATATTATTAGCCAAAAAATGTCACTTCAGCAAAAAATTCTTGCCCTTTATCCTGAAAAATCACGGTTAAACAGGATATTTCTTTATCGATCAGCAATTGATCGTTTGTAATACACTGTTAAAATCTATATGTGAAATTTACCTTAATTAAAATTTTTTGCTACAGCTTAGATTTCGCATTTTTAACCAAAAAAAATTTTATTTATAGGAAATAAATCACTCTGCTCACATATATACAGCTTTTCAAAAACACAAATAAAGCAAACAAACCTCATTCAATTCACGTAATATTATCACCTCCCCATTTTATTCAACATCTTTTACGCGTCGTATCTGCTCAAAAACGAATGTAATGCTCTCCACCTGACTACCGCTCCCATCGCACACGGTAAGTTAATTTTGCGGGTTTGGTCCTACCAATCATGTGCAAAGCTATCCATCGTTCACAGTTTTGATGCTCCACTTCACAAAACCATTGCCGAATAGCAACACTTGGTTAACCATTTATTGCCATTAACCCTACATCACAATATTGGACGGACCACTTTTACACTAAGTGTGACGCTGAGATGAGCAGAGACTCACCCGACGAACACCTGTGTGGTCCTCAGGAGACCTGCATGAGCCTCTGGCAACAAAACTACGATCCGGCCGGGAATATCTGGCTGTCGAGCCTGATCGCATCGCTACCGATCCTGTTCTTCTTCTTTGCGCTAATTAAGCTCAAGCTGAAGGGCTACCTTGCCGCAACGTACACCGTTGCCATCGCCCTGCTGGTGGCGCTGTTCTTCTATAAAATGCCGGTCGATCGCGCGCTGGCCTCCGTGGTGTATGGTTTCTTCTACGGCCTGTGGCCGATTGCGTGGATCATCATCGCCGCCGTCTTTGTCTACAAAATCTCGGTCAAAACCGGGCAGTTCGACATTATTCGCTCGTCGATTCTCTCTATTACACCGGACCAGCGTTTACAGATGCTGATTGTCGGTTTCTCCTTCGGGGCGTTCCTTGAAGGGGCAGCAGGATTTGGCGCGCCGGTGGCGATCACCGCCGCTCTGCTGGTCGGGCTGGGCTTTAACCCGCTGTATGCCGCTGGCCTGTGCCTGATTGTGAACACCGCCCCGGTGGCGTTTGGCGCGATGGGCATTCCGATTCTGGTGGCGGGCCAGGTGACCGGGCTGGACAGCTTCGAGATCGGCCAGATGGTAGGTCGCCAGCTGCCGTTCCTGACCATTATCGTGCTGTTCTGGATCATGGCGATTATGGACGGCTGGCGCGGCGTGAAGGAGACCTGGCCTGCGGTGATGGTAGCGGGCGGTTCGTTCGCCATTGCCCAGTATCTCAGCTCCAACTTCCTCGGCCCGGAACTGCCGGACATCATCTCTTCCCTGGTGTCGCTGGTCTGTCTGACGCTGTTCCTGAAACGCTGGCAGCCGGTGCGCATCTTCCGCTTTGCCGATATGGGTGCCTCACATGTGGATCAGACGCTGGCGCGCACCGGCTATACCGCCGGACAGATTGTGCGCGCATGGTCACCGTTCCTGTTCCTGACCGCCACCGTGACGCTGTGGAGCATTCCGCCGTTTAAAGCCCTGTTCGCCCCGGGCGGCGCGCTGTACGACATGGTGATTAATATCTCCGTGCCGTTCCTCGACAAAATGGTCGCCCGTATGCCGCCGGTGGTGCACGACGCCACGCCATATGCGGCAGTGTTTAAGTTCGACTGGTTCTCAGCCACCGGCACGGCCATCCTGTTTGCCGCTATCCTTTCCGTAGTGTGGCTGCGCATGAAGCCTGCCGCCGCGGTGCAGACCTTTGCGGCGACGATTAAAGAGCTGATGTTGCCGATTTACTCCATCGGCATGGTGCTGGCGTTCGCGTTTATTTCGAACTACTCCGGCCTGTCGTCGACGCTGGCGTTAGCGCTGGCGCATACCGGCCACGCGTTTACCTTCTTCTCGCCGTTCCTCGGCTGGCTGGGGGTGTTCCTGACTGGTTCAGATACGTCATCTAACGCCCTGTTTGCCGCCCTACAGGCCACGGCCGCGCAGCAGATTGGCGTCTCGGACGTGCTGCTGGTCGCCGCGAACACCACCGGCGGCGTGACCGGGAAGATGATCTCGCCGCAGTCCATCGCCATTGCCTGTGCCGCGGTGGGGCTGGTAGGCAAAGAGTCGGACCTGTTCCGCTTTACCGTTAAACACAGCCTGATATTTACCTGCATGGTGGGCGTGATCACCACATTGCAGGCCTATGTCTTAACCTGGATGATTCCATGATAGTGATGCCCAGACGCCTGTCCGACGAGATTGCCACTCGCGTACGGGCGCTGATAGAAGAACAACAGCTGGAAGCGGGCATGAGATTGCCCGCCGAGCGTCAGCTTGCCGCTCAGCTTGGCGTGTCGCGCAACTCGCTGCGCGAGGCGCTGGCGACGCTGGTTAGTGAAGGGGTGCTGCTGAGCCGTCGCGGCGGCGGCACCTTCGTGCGCTGGCAGCATGACGACTGGTCCGAACAAAACATCGTGCAGCCGCTGAAGACGCTGATGGAAAACGACCCGGACTACAGCTTCGACATCCTCGAAGCGCGTCACGCCATCGAAACCAGTACAGCGTGGCACGCGGCGATGCGGGCAACCGACGCCGACAAAGAGAAGCTCAAAGCCTGTTTTGAAGCCACGCAAAGCAGCGACCCGGACATCGCCTCCCAGGCGGATGTGCGGTTCCATCTGGCGATTGCCGAGGCCTCGCACAACGTGGTACTGCTGCAAACCATGCGCGGGTTCTTCGACCTGCTGCAATCCTCCGTGAAGCAGAGCCGCCAGCGCATGTATCTGGTCCCGCCGGTGTTTGCTCAGCTGACCGAACAGCACGAGGCGGTGCTCAACGCCATTCTGGCCGGTGATGCCGAGGCCGCGCGCAAGGCGATGATGGCGCATCTCGGCTTCGTGCATACCACCATTAAACGATTCGATGAAGATCAGGCCCGACAGGCGCGTATTACCCGTCTGCCTGGCGAGAGTGATATTTCCAGGGAGAACAAAGCATGATTATTTCAGCAGCCAGTGATTATCGCGCCGCGGCGCAGCGCATTTTGCCCCCGTTCCTGTTCCACTACATTGACGGCGGGGCGTATGCCGAATACACCCTGCGCCGCAACGTGGAAGACCTGTCGGAGGTGGCCCTGCGCCAGCGCGTGCTGAAGAATATGTCTGACCTGAGCCTTGAGACGAAGCTGTTTAACGAAACGCTCTCCATGCCGGTAGCGCTCGCACCTGTCGGTTTATGCGGCATGTATGCCCGTCGCGGTGAAGTGCAGGCCGCCGCCGCCGCAGATGCCAAAGGCATTCCGTTTACCCTTTCCACCGTGTCCGTCTGCCCGATTGAAGAAGTCGCCCCGACCATCAAGCGCCCGATGTGGTTCCAGCTGTACGTCCTGCGCGATCGCGGTTTTATGCGCAACGCACTGGAGCGCGCCAAAGCGGCGGGCTGCTCAACGCTGGTCTTTACCGTCGACATGCCGACCCCCGGCGCGCGCTACCGCGACGCCCACTCCGGCATGAGCGGCCCTAACGCGGCCCTGCGCCGTTACTGGCAGGCGGTGACGCACCCGCAGTGGGCGTGGGATGTGGGCGTGAACGGCCGTCCGCACGATCTGGGCAATATTTCGGCCTACCTGGGTAAACCGACCGGGCTGGAAGATTACATCGGCTGGCTGGCGAACAATTTCGATCCATCTATCTCATGGAAAGACCTGGAGTGGATCCGCGAATTCTGGGACGGCCCGATGGTGATCAAAGGGATCCTCGACCCGGAAGATGCCCGCGACGCGGTACGTTTTGGCGCCGATGGGATCGTGGTCTCTAACCATGGTGGCCGCCAGCTTGACGGGGTGCTCTCCTCCGCCCGCGCCCTGCCGGCCATTGCCGATGCGGTGAAAGGCGATATTGCGATCCTGGCCGACAGCGGCATCCGTAACGGGCTGGACGTGGTGCGCATGATCGCCCTGGGCGCGGACAGCGTGCTGCTGGGCCGTGCTTACCTGTACGCGCTGGCCACCAGCGGCCAGGCGGGCGTGGCGAATCTGCTGAACCTGATCGAGAAAGAGATGAAGGTGGCGATGACGCTGACCGGTGCGAAAACAATCGGTGAAATCAGCAAAGACTCGCTGGTGCAGGAGCTCAGTAAGCTGCCTGCGGCGCTGGCCCCTCTTTCTCAGGGAAACGCGGCCTGATCTCCCCCGGTTAGCCTCCCCTTCTTCCGCGCCCGACTTCCCCCTCGGGCGCTTTTTTTGTCGAAAATAACACCTGCGTAACATTCTGGATAATAAAATTTGACATCCACCTGCCGTCCGCAATTGTATAGACAAGCAAATACAAGAACACAAAAACAACATCAGATCGGAGTGGAGCGTATGGCGTATTCAGGTAAGGTGGATATTCAGCAGGTGATCGATGAAAGTCCTTTTTCAGGGTTTCACTGGCTTCTTATTGTGCTGGGCTTTCTGGTGCTGGCGATTGATGGGTTTGATACCGCAGCGATGGGTTACATTGCGCCTACGCTGTCGACGGAGTGGGGAATACATAAACAGGATCTGGGGCCGGTGCTGAGTGCGGCGCTGCTGGGGCTGTCGCTGGGTGCCCTGATTGCAGGTCCGGTATCGGACCGGATGGGACGCAAGCGCGTGCTGGTCTTTTCGTGTCTGTTCTTCGGCCTGGCGAGCCTGGGCACGGCCTGGGCGCAAAGTCTGAATACCCTGACGCTGTGGCGCTTTCTGACGGGCCTCGGCCTCGGCGCTGCCATGCCTAACGCCATCACGCTGATCTCCGAGTTTGCCCCCCAGCGCTGCCGCGCCATGGCAATTAACACCATGTACTGCGGCTTTCCGCTGGGTGCGGCGGGCGGCGGAGCAATCTCATCCTGGCTTATCCCTCACCACGGCTGGCGAAGCGTGCTGCTGACCGGCGCGATTGCGCCGCTGATTTTAACGGTGCTGCTGGCGCTGCTGTTGCCGGAGTCGGTGAAGTTTCTGGTGCAGCGCGGGAAAGACGTCGCCCAGGTTCGCCGCATCGCCAGCCGGTTCGCCCGCAGCACGCTGGATAGCGTCACGGGCTTTTTCCTCGCGGAGGAGAAAGTCGCGTCGAAAAAAGGCAGCGTGTCGCAGCTGTTTTCCATGCCCTGGCTGCCCGGCACCCTGATGCTGTGGGTCACCTATTTTATGGGGCTGGTGATTTATTACGTCCTGCTGAGCTGGATGCCAACGCTGATGCAGGGGATGGGATATGCGCTGGCGGAATCCGCCTGGCTTACCTCGCTGTTCACCTTCGGCGGCACCGCTGGCATTTTGCTCGCGGGCTGGATGATGGATCGCTGGGAAGCGCACAAGGTGGTAGCGTGTGGTTTCGTGCTGACGATGGGCCTGATTCTTTTACTCGGCATTGAGCATAACCATATCGCCCTGTTTGGCGGGTTAATTTTCCTGATGGGGATCGCGATGAACGGCGCGCAGTCGGGCATGCAGACCCTGGCCGCCACCTTTTACCCTACCGAGTGCCGTGCGACGGGTATCGCCTGGATGCAGGGGATCGGCCGCTTCGGCGGCGTGGCGGGCACCATGACCAGCGCCCAGCTTCTTTCCATGCAGTGGCAGGCGGACAGTATTTTAATGATCCTCAGCGTACCTGCTCTCGTGGCTGCGGCGGCAACCGTCTACAAAATGCTGTATAGCCGCGCGCAGGAGCCGGGCGTCGCCTAGTCCCTCTCTTTTCTGCTATTCTGCCCCCGCAATTAAGGGGGCAGCATGCTTAACATCGTCTTATTCGAACCAGAAATTCCGCCGAACACCGGCAATATTATCCGCCTGTGCGCCAACACCGGTTTTCGTCTGCACATTATTGAGCCGATGGGCTTTACGTGGGACGACAAACGTCTGCGCCGCGCGGGGCTGGACTACCATGAGTTTACCGCCGTCGTTCGTCATCACGATTACGCCGCGTTTCTGGGATCCGAAAAACCACAGCGCATGTTCGCCCTGACCACCAAAGGTACGCCAGCGCACAGCGCCGTACGCTATCAGGACGGGGATTATCTGATGTTTGGTCCGGAAACCCGCGGCCTGCCGGCCACCATTCTGGATGCCCTGCCCGCTGAGCAGAAAATTCGTATTCCGATGATGCCGGACAGCCGCAGCATGAACCTGTCGAATGCGGTGTCGGTGGTGGTGTATGAGGCGTGGCGCCAGCTGGGTTATCCCGGCGCGATATTGCGTAGCTAAAACAGTTCGGGTGGCTTACGCCACCCGATTCGTCGTGTTTAGCCTGCTACCGCGATACGTTTCATATCGGTCATGTAGCCACGCAGTTTCTGGCCCACTTTCTCGATTTCGTGGCTGCGAATCGCTTCGTTGACGTCACGCAGCTGCGCGTTATCAACCGCTCCTTCCGCAATCGCCTGGCCCAGATCGCCCGCTTGCAGGGTGGTCATGAACTCTTTCAGCAGCGGTACGCAGGCGTAAGAGAACAGGTAGTTACCGTACTCGGCGGTATCGGAGATCACCACGTTCATCTCATACAGACGTTTACGGGCGATGGTGTTTGCGATCAGCGGCAGCTCGTGCAGCGATTCGTAGTACGCAGATTCTTCAATGATGCCCGAATCCACCATGGTTTCGAACGCCAGCTCAACGCCCGCTTTCACCATCGCGATCATCAGGACGCCTTTATCGAAGTACTCCTGCTCGGTGATCTTGCCGTCATACTGTGGTGCGGTTTCGAACGCGGTTTTACCGGTCTCTTCGCGCCAGGTCAGCAGTTTCTTATCGTCATTCGCCCAGTCCGCCATCATGCCGGAAGAGAACTCGCCGGAGATAATGTCGTCCATGTGTTTCTGGAACAGCGGCGCCATGATGGTTTTCAGCTGTTCAGAGAGTGCGAACGCGCGCAGTTTTGCCGGGTTGGACAGACGGTCCATCATCAGCGTAATGCCGCCCTGCTTCAGCGCTTCGGTGATGGTTTCCCAGCCGAACTGAATCAGTTTTTCCGCATATGCCGGATCGGTGCCTTCTTCCACCAGCTTGTCGAAGCACAGCAGAGAGCCGGCCTGGAGCATGCCGCACAGGATGGTCTGCTCGCCCATCAGGTCAGATTTCACTTCCGCAACGAAGGAAGATTCCAACACGCCCGCACGATGGCCGCCAGTGGCCGCAGCCCAGGCTTTGGCAATCGCCATGCCCTCGCCTTTCGGATCGTTTTCCGGGTGAACGGCGATCAGCGTCGGTACGCCGAAGCCACGTTTGTACTCTTCGCGCACTTCGGTGCCCGGGCACTTCGGTGCCACCATCACCACGGTGATGTCTTTACGGATCTGCTCGCCCACTTCAACGATGTTGAAGCCGTGGGAGTAACCCAGCGCGGCGCCGTCTTTCATCAGCGGCTGTACGGAACGCACAACGTCAGAGTGCTGCTTGTCCGGCGTCAGGTTAACCACCAGATCCGCCTGCGGGATCAGCTCTTCGTAGGTGCCCACTTTGAAGCCGTTTTCGGTCGCTTTACGCCAGGAAGCACGCTTTTCGGCAATCGCTTCTTTACGCAGGGCGTAGGAGATATCCAGCCCGGAGTCACGCATGTTCAGGCCCTGGTTCAGACCCTGTGCGCCACAGCCGACAATGACCACTTTTTTACCCTGAAGGTAGCTCGCGCCATCAGCAAATTCATCGCGCGCCATGAAGCGGCATTTGCCCAGCTGCGCCAGCTGCTGGCGCAAGTTCAGTGTATTAAAGTAGTTAGCCATGGGTGATACCTCGTGATGTTGTGTGTCTTATTGTTCGGTTCGCGTTTCAGCGAGAATGTACCCACATTACAACAGGAAATTTATTGCGGAAATTGATATATTCACAACGTCACATTGCAATTTATGCAATGTAAAAAGAGGGAGTGGAATCGGTGGATTTACGCGATCTGAAAATGTTCCTGCACCTGGCGGAAAGCCGTCACTTTGGCCGTAGCGCCCGGGCGATGCACGTCAGCCCCTCCACGCTGTCGCGCCAGATCCAGCGCCTTGAGGAAGACCTCGGCCAGCCGCTGTTCGTGCGCGATAACCGCACCGTCACCCTCACGGAAGCAGGTGAAGAGCTGCGCATCTTTGCTCAGCAGACGTTATTACAGTATCAGCAGCTGCGGCACACCATCGACCAGCAAGGGCCGTCGCTTTCCGGCGAGCTGCATATTTTCTGTTCCGTGACCGCTGCCTACAGCCATCTTCCCCCCATTCTCGACCGCTTCCGTGCGGAACATCCGTCGGTTGAAATTAAGCTCACCACCGGCGATGCCGCCGACGCGATGGAAAAAGTGGTAACGGGCGAAGCGGATCTGGCGATTGCCGGGAAACCCGAAACGCTGCCGGGGGCGGTGGCGTTCTCGATGCTGGAAAATCTGGCGGTAGTGCTGATTGCCCCGGCGCTGCCCTGCCCGGTGCGCAACCAGGTTTCGGTGGAGAAACCGGACTGGTCCACGGTGCCGTTTATCATGGCCGATCAGGGGCCGGTGCGCCGCCGCATTGAGCTGTGGTTCCGCCGCCAGAAGATCAGTAACCCGTCGATTTACGCCACGGTCGGCGGCCATGAGGCGATGGTATCGATGGTGGCGCTCGGCTGCGGCGTAGCGCTGCTACCGGAAGTGGTGCTGGAAAACAGCCCGGAGCCGGTGCGCAATCGCGTGATGATTTTAGAACGCAGCGATGAGAAAACGCCGTTCGAGCTCGGCGTGTGCGCACAAAAAAAGCGGCTGCATGAGCCGCTTATTGATGCGTTCTGGACGATATTGCCGAACCACTAAAGCCGGGTGGAGCTGCGCTTACCCGGCCTACACGCAGTTCAACCCTTAGAACGTAGGCCTGATAAGCGCAGCGCCATCAGGCATTTTCCCGAACAACCTAACCCGCCAGGAAGAAACGGAACGCCGGGTTGTGGGTTTCGTCATGGCACTCATAGCCCAGCTCGTTCAGGCGCGTTTCGAAATCCGGCTCGTGCTCGCCCAGCTCGAACGCCGCCAGTACGCGGCCATAGTCGGTGCCGTGGCTGCGGTAGTGGAACAGAGAGATGTTCCAGTGCGTGCCCAACGTGTGCAGGAACTTGAGCAGCGCGCCCGGCGATTCCGGGAACTCGAAGCTGAACAGGCGTTCCTTCAGCGGCTTGGATGGACGGCCGCCGACCATGTAACGCACGTGCAGCTTCGCCATCTCGTCGTCGGAGAGATCGACCACGCTGTAACCGCCGTCATGCAGCAGGCTGAGGATCTCTTTGCGCTCCTCCACGCCACGGCTCAGACGCACGCCGACAAAAATGCACGCATCTTTGGCATCGGCAAAGCGGTAGTTGAACTCCGTTACCGAACGACCGCCCAGCAGCTGACAGAACTTCAGGAAGCTGCCCTTCTCTTCCGGAATGGTCACCGCCAGCAGCGCTTCACGCTGCTCACCCAGCTCACAGCGCTCGGAAACGTAGCGCAGACCGTGGAAGTTCACGTTGGCACCGGAAAGCACGTGCGCCAGACGCTCGCCGCGAATATTGTGCTGGGCGATGTATTTTTTCATTCCCGCCAGCGCCAGCGCGCCGGATGGTTCCGCCACCGCACGCACATCCTCGAAGAGATCTTTCATCGCCGCGCAGATAGCGTCGCTGTCGACGGTGACGATATCGTCGAGATACTCCTGGCACAGGCGGAACGTTTCGTCGCCAATGCGCTTCACCGCCACGCCCTCGGCGAACAGCCCGACGCGCGGCAGATCTACCGGATGTCCGGCGTCCAGCGCCGCCTTCAGGCAGGCAGAGTCTTCCGCTTCAACCGCAATCACTTTGATCTGCGGCATCAGCTGTTTGATCAGCACCGCCACACCTGCGGCTAAGCCACCGCCGCCCACCGGGACGAAAACGCGGTCGAGATGGGCGTCCTGCTGCAACAGTTCCAGCGCCAGCGTACCCTGCCCGGCAATCACCATCGGGTGATCGAACGGCGGCACCCAGGTGAAGCCCTGCTGCTGCGCCAGCTCAATCGCTTTGGCTTTGGCTTCGTCAAAGTTAGCGCCGTGAAGCAGCACTTCTCCGCCGAACCCGCGCACCGCGTCGACCTTGATATCTGCGGTGGCGACCGGCATCACGATCAGCGCCTTCAGCCCCAGACGCGCCGAGGAGAACGCCACGCCCTGCGCGTGATTGCCCGCCGAGGCGGTAATCACCCCGCGCGCTTTCTGCTCGTCCGTCAGCCCGGCCATCATCGCGTAGGCGCCGCGCAGCTTGAAGCTGTGCACCGGCTGCCTGTCTTCACGCTTCACCAGAATGACGTTGTCGAGACGCGAAGAGATTTTGTCCATTTTTTGCAGGGGCGTGACCTGCACCGCTTCATAGACCGGCGCGCGTAGTACCGCTCTCAGGTATTCCGCCCCCTCCGGGGCGGCGGATAAGGGTTGTGACTCGGCCATCATTAGCCCCCCAGTTTAGATTTATCGCGCACCGCGCCTTTATCTGCACTGGTGGCAAGACTCGCGTAAGCGCGCAGGGCGAAGGAGACTTCACGCTGACGATCTTTCGGCGTCCAGGCTTTGTCGCCGCGGGCTTCCTGCGCCTCACGACGGGCCGCAATCTCCTGGTCACTCAGCTTCAGCTGAATGCCGCGGTTCGGAATGTCGATTTCGATCAGGTCGCCATCTTCGATGATCGCGATATTGCCGCCGCTTGCCGCTTCTGGCGAGACGTGACCAATGGAGAGGCCTGACGTGCCGCCAGAGAATCGACCATCGGTGATCAGCGCGCAGGCTTTGCCGAGGCCCATCGATTTCAGGAAGGTGGTCGGGTAGAGCATCTCCTGCATGCCCGGACCGCCTTTCGGCCCTTCGTAGCGAATGACCACCACGTCGCCTTCCACCACTTTGCCGCCGAGGATAGCGTCTACCGCTTCGTCCTGGCTTTCATACACTTTTGCCGGGCCGGTAAATTTCAGGATGCTGTCGTCCACGCCTGCGGTTTTCACAATGCAGCCATTTTCCGCGAAGTTACCGTACAGCACGGCCAAACCGCCGTCTTTGCTGTAGGCATGTTCCAGCGAGCGAATGCAGCCTTCGGCGCGATCGTCATCCAGCGTGTCCCAGCGGCAATCCTGCGAGAACGCCTGGGTGGTACGGATGCCCGCCGGACCGGCGCGATACATGTTTTTCACCGCGTCGTCTTTGGTCAGCATCACGTCGTACTGCTCCAGCGACTCCGGCAGCGTCAGGCCGAGCACGTTTTTCACGTCGCGGTTCAGCAGCCCGGCGCGATCCAGCTCGCCGAGAATACCAATCACGCCACCCGCACGGTGGACATCTTCCATGTGGTACTTCTGGGTACTCGGCGCGACTTTACACAGCTGCGGCACTTTGCGGGAGAGCTTGTCGATGTCGCTCATGGTGAAGTCGATTTCAGCTTCCTGCGCGGCGGCCAGCAGGTGCAGAACGGTGTTGGTGGAACCGCCCATGGCGATATCCAGCGTCATGGCGTTTTCGAACGCCGCTTTGCTGGCGATGTTACGCGGCAGCGCGCTGGCGTCGTCCTGCTCGTAGTAGCGTTTGGTCAGCTCAACGATGCGCTTGCCCGCGTTAAGGAACAGCTGTTTACGGTCGGCGTGGGTCGCCAGCAGCGAGCCGTTACCCGGCTGAGAAAGACCCAGCGCTTCGGTCAGGCAGTTCATGGAGTTGGCGGTGAACATCCCGGAACAGGAGCCGCAGGTCGGGCACGCGGAGCGTTCCACCTGGTCGCTCTGCTCGTCAGTGACTTTCGGATCCGCGCCCTGGATCATCGCATCGACCAGGTCGAGCTTGATGATTTTGTCGGAGAGCTTGGTTTTCCCCGCTTCCATTGGGCCACCAGAAACGAAGATCACCGGAATGTTCAGGCGCAGGGAAGCCATCAGCATCCCCGGGGTGATTTTGTCGCAGTTGGAGATACAGACCATCGCATCGGCGCAGTGGGCATTAACCATGTACTCCACCGAGTCGGCGATCAGCTCGCGCGACGGCAGTGAATAGAGCATTCCCCCGTGGCCCATTGCGATACCGTCATCCACCGCAATGGTGTTGAACTCTTTCGCCACGCCGCCGGAGGCTTCGATTTGCTCGGCAACCAGCTTGCCGAGATCGCGCAGGTGCACGTGGCCCGGTACAAACTGGGTGAAGGAGTTCACCACGGCGATAATTGGCTTGCCGAAATCGGCGTCGGTCATTCCGGTGGCGCGCCACAGTGCGCGGGCACCCGCCATATTACGGCCGTGGGTGGTGGTGGCTGAACGATACTTAGGCATGCTTTATTTACTCCCGTCTGACTATTTAATGGGACGGTGCGTGCCGTCCCAAATTTATATTTAGTGATTAACCTGATCCAACCAGCCGTATTTGTCTTCTGTTTCGCCGGTGAACAGGCCGAAGAAGGCTTGCTGAATGCGTTTGGTGACCGGGCCACAGCGGCCTTCGCCCACCTGAATGCCGTCTACGCTACGCACCGGCGTAATTTCAGCCGCGGTACCGGACATGAACACTTCGTCAGCCAGGTACAGGGATTCGCGGGACAGTACCTGCTCGCGCACTTCGATACCCAGATCTTTTGCCAGCTTGATGATGGCGTCGCGGGTGATGCCCGGCAGCGCGGACGAAGTGAACGGCGGGGTGAACAGAATGCCGTCTTTCACTTCAAACAGGTTTTCGCCCGCACCTTCGGAGATGTAGCCATTCACATCCAGCGCGATACCTTCCTGATAGCCGTGACGGCGCGCTTCGCTGCCGACCAGCAGTGAGGAAAGGTAGTTACCGCCCGCTTTAGCCGCAGTCGGGATAGTGTTTGGCGCCACGCGGTTCCAGGAAGAAACCATTGCGTCGATCCCCTGATCCAGCGCTTCCGCGCCCAGGTAGGCGCCCCACGGGAACGCGGCAATGATCACATCGGTGTTATAGCCGGCGGGCGGGTTCACGCCCATGCCAACGTCGCCCACGAACACCAGCGGACGAATATAGGCGCTGGTCAGTTTGTTCTGGCGAATCACCTCGCGGCAGGCTTCCATCAGCTCATCAACGCTTTGGGAGACCGGGAAACGATAAATTTTGGCTGAGTCATGCAGACGCTGCATGTGTTCGCGATGGCGGAACACCACTGGCCCTTTGTGAGAATCGTAGCAACGGATCCCTTCAAACACGGAGGTGCCGTAGTGCAGCGCGTGGGACATCACGTGAACTTTCGCGTCTTCCCAGCGAACCATCTCACCATTGAACCAAATGTAATCAGCTTTTTTTGTCGTCATTTTTTCGTCCTGTCACGCTTAAGCGCGGATTTGTTGTGATGTGGTTGTGCTCTGGCAGATGGCAACATGGGCAACGTCTACCAGTTTTGATAACTGACTAAACAGTAAGTCGACCGGCCGCGGGCTGGCAACGGTTAATTCGATACTGATGTTCTGCGCGTCGGTGGCCGTTTCCATATTCATAGAGCAAATCTGAAAGCCACGGTGGCGAACCACGCGCAATACGCGTTCTAACGTTTCCGGGTTGAAGCGAGCCTGCACGGCGACCTGATGTTGCATCATGATAATTTCTCCAGCATTTGTGAGTTACTGGCACCGGGCGGTACCAACGGCCAGACGTTCTCAAGCTCGTCGATTGAGACATGAAGCAGGTATGGCCCTTCGCTTGACAGCATGGTGTCGAGTGCCGCTTCAACCTGGTCTTTACGGGTGATGTGCTGGCCAGGAATGCCAAAGGCGCTGGCCAGGGTGAGGAAATCGGGGTTATCGGTCAGGGTCGTTTCGCTGTAACGCTCCTGGAAGAACAGCTGCTGCCACTGGCGAACCATGCCTAAACGCTGGTTATCGAGCAAGACGATCTTCAGCGGTAACTGCTTACGCTTCACGGTGCCGAGCTCCTGGACGTTCATCATGAAGGAGCCGTCACCGGAGATACAGATAACGGTATCGTTCGGGCGGGCAACCTGTGCGCCCACGGCAGCGGGCAGACCGAAGCCCATCGTCCCTAACCCGCTCGAGGTGATAAAGTTCTCCGGGCGGGTGTAGGTCATGTGCTGGGCTGACCACATCTGATGCTGGCCGACATCCGTCGTTACCACGCTGTCTGCGGGTTTACGGTCTGACAGCTGTTTCAACAGCAGCGGCGCATAGATGGCGTCGCCTGGGTGATCGTAACGCCACGCGTGTTCAGTACGCATATCAGCGGTGTGCTGACGCCATGGGTTGATATCCAGCGGCTGCTCCAGCGCCGGTAACAGCGCGTTAAGATCGCCCTGCAACGCGACATGCGCCTGACGCAGTTTGCTCATCTCCGCCGGGTCGATGTCCATATGGATCACTTTGGCGTTCGGCGCGAAGGTATTCAGCTTGCCGGTAACGCGGTCGTCAAAACGTGCGCCGACGGCGATAAGCAAGTCGCATTCCTGCACCGCCAGGTTTGCCGCTTTGGTACCATGCATCCCCAGCATGCCGAGGTAGTACGGGTAATCTGCCTCTACCGCACCGAGACCTTTCAGCGTGCAGGTGGCGGGCATTTGCGTGGTCGCAATGAACGCGCGAAGCGCCGGAACAGCCTGCGCCATGCCCACGCCGCCGCCTACGTACAGCATCGGTTGTTTGGCCTGCGCCATCATCTGACGCGCCTCTTCCACCTCTGCATGCGGGAACGCATTATCGCTTTCCACGGTAGAGAAATGCGGCTCCAGTTCGCCGAGTGCAACCTGGATATCTTTCGGGATATCAACCAGAACCGGGCCAGGACGGCCAGAGCTGGCAACCTCGAACGCTTCGGCCATCACACGCGGCAGCTCTTCGAGAGACTGAACGAGGAAGCTGTGTTTGGTGCAGGCCAGCGATAAACCGAGCACATCCACTTCCTGGAAAGCATCGGTGCCGATGAATGGAGAGGCCACCTGGCCGGTGATCGCCACCACGGGTACGGAATCGAGCAGCGCGTCAGCCAGGCCGGTGATCAGGTTCGTTGCGCCGGGACCTGAGGTGGCCATACAGACGCCAGTTTTACCGGTCGCACGGGCATAACCGATGGCGGCCATCGCTGCGCCCTGCTCGTGTCGGCACAACAGGTGTTCCACGCCGCCGTCATACAGTGCATCGTAAATCGGCATAATTGCGCCACCCGGATAACCGAATACGGTTTCGACTCCCTGCGCGCGCAACGCATGTACTACCCATTGTGCCCCATTCATAGTTAGTTCCCCGTCATAAATCTGGAGAAACAGAATTTTGTGCTAGTCGTCATTCTCTGCTCCTCATTTAAGTTTTTTAGTCATAAAAAAACCCCCGGACCTTTCGGTGCGGGGGTCTTAGTTCGTTAAGGCTTGATTTCTAAGCCTTTCCTCGTCCAAGTGCAGCCCCGCACGGTGGGATAATAATCACCACCACGCTAATCACGACCAGGCTAATCACTCGTAGAAGGGCTGTCATTTTCAGTTCTTTTTGCATCTTGTTCGAAGGAATACCTAAAGAGTTACCACAGATATTTCATCTGACACAAGATTTTTTTATGACCTATATCTGTAGCATGCGAACTATTTCTTTCAAAATCGTTGTTTTATATAGGGAAAAAATAGAAATGAAGATTTTTCATTTTTTTGTCCTGTTTCATCAGGCAAGGCGCGCATGATTTCTTTTCTGCGAGGCCGATTCCACCGACATGTAAGGATTACATTTTGCCGCTAAAAGGCTGGAACGAGCGCCGTAATTCAGTGAATTAGTGCTAAACAGGAAAAAATGATGCTGGCATAGTCACCGCCAAGGAGGGCTTATGTCACTGTCAGTTGTTTATACACGCGCGGCCATCGGCGTGAAGGCACCGCTTATTTCTGTAGAGGTTCATTTAAGTAATGGACTGCCCGGACTGACGCTGGTCGGCTTACCAGAAACGACCGTTAAAGAGGCGAGGGATCGCGTGCGCAGCGCAATTATTAATAGCGGTTATGCTTTTCCGGCGAAGAAGATCACCATTAACCTTGCGCCCGCCGATTTGCCAAAGGAGGGAGGGCGATATGATTTACCTATTGCTATAGCGCTTCTCGCGGCTTCTGAACAGCTCAATACGCCAGGGCTAAGCTCGTGTGAGTTCGTGGGTGAATTAGCGCTTACAGGCGCGTTAAGAGGCGTTCCCGGAGCAATCTCGGGTGCGCTTGAAGCCATACGCGCGGGAAGACAAATCATTGTGGCCAATGAAAATGCCTCTGAAGTAAGCCTTATCGCCGAAAAGGGGTGTCTTGTCGCGGGACATTTGCAAGAGGTTTGCGCCTGGCTGGAAGGCCGACACGAGCTTGCCGAGCCGCAGGAGAATGACGAGGTGGCGCCAGCTTCGCCCGAGGATCTCAGCGATATTATGGGTCAGGAACAGGGTAAACGGGCGTTAGAGATAACGGCCGCGGGTGGGCATAACCTGTTACTGATAGGTCCGCCAGGCACGGGGAAAACGATGCTGGCGAGCAGATTGAGCGGCCTGTTGCCACCCCTCAATAATCATGAAGCACTGGAAAGCGCCGCGATATTTAGCCTGGTCAGTTCTACCTCGCTGCATAAACAGTGGCGCCGCCGTCCTTTCCGCTCTCCACACCACAGTGCGTCTCTTACCGCGATGGTGGGCGGGGGTTCGATCCCCGGACCGGGTGAAATCTCACTGGCGCACAACGGCATTTTGTTTCTGGATGAATTGCCAGAGTTTGAACGCCGCGTGCTGGATGCATTGCGGGAGCCGATTGAATCCGGCGAAATCCATTTGTCTCGTACACGGGCCAAAATAAGCTACCCTGCGCAGTTTCAGCTAGTCGCGGCGATGAACCCTAGCCCTACGGGTCATTATCAGGGCAATCATAACCGCTGTACGCCGGAGCAGACGCTGCGCTATCTGAGTAAGCTGTCTGGCCCCTTCCTCGACCGTTTTGATTTATCTCTCGAGATCCCCCTGCCCCCGCCCGGTCTGCTGAGGCAAACCGGTATTAGGGGCGAAAGCTCAGCAACTGTGCGTGAACGGGTTATTGCGGCGCAGGCGCGGCAGTATGCTCGTCAGAACAGGCTGAATGCCCGGCTGGATAACAGCGGGATCCGACAGTTTTGTTCTCTCAACGCTGAAGATGCAGGCTGGCTGGAAGAGACACTGACGCGGTTTGGGCTATCCATTCGCGCGTGGCAGCGTTTGTTGAAAGTAGCGCGCACGGTCGCCGACGTGGAGGGCTGCCCCGGAATAGAGAGGCGGCATTTGCAGGAGGCATTAAGTTACCGTGCGATCGATCGGCTGCTGTTGCATCTGCAAAAAATGCTGGCGTAAAAAAAGGGGCCGTAGCCCCTTCTCTTCTTAATCGTCAGACTCGGTATAGTCTTCTGCACCTTCCATCTGCGGCTTACCGCCAGACAGCGTATGGAAACGCTTAGGACGCTTAATGCGAGCCATATACTTGATCCATACACGTTCTGCATCAGACTGCGGCTCACGCTCACCACGGCAAACAGAGACAAACTGTTTTTCATCTTCGGTTGCCGGTTCACGTTTACCCAGATCCAGCTCGTTAAAGGCATAACCATGGCGCTCAAGAAGTTGAGCTTCTTTGATAGTGAAATCGCCGTGACGAGAGAACCCGCGCGGGTAATGTTTATTGTCGAAAAAACGATTAGTCGTCGTAAAGCTTTCCGCCATCCTACACGCTCCTAATTCTTTGGCCGAGCTATTTATGGCGCGGAGTATTAGTTACGCTTGACAGAGTGTAAAACAAAACATTTAAATCATAACGACAAATAATTTTGTGGAGAAAGATGTGGATACGGAATTGCTAAAAACTTTCCTCGAAGTGAGCAGAACGCGACACTTTGGGCGAGCAGCTGAAGCCCTCTACCTGACGCAGTCAGCAGTCAGTTTTCGTATTCGACAGCTGGAAAATCAACTGGGTGTGAACCTTTTTACCCGCCATCGCAACAATATTCGTTTAACTCCGGCTGGTGAAAAGCTGTTGCCTTATGCAGAAACCCTGATGAATACCTGGCAGGCAGCGCGAAAGGAGGTTGCGCACACCTCCCGGCATAATGAATTCTCGATCGGTGCCAGCGCTTCACTATGGGAATGCATGCTCAGCCAGTGGCTTATGCGGCTATATCGCACACACAACCATCTGCAATTTGAGGCGAGGATTGCGCAACGTCAGTCGCTGGTTAAGCAACTCCACGAGCGGCAGCTTGATCTGCTGATCACCACAGAAGCCCCCAAGATGGACGAATTTAGCAGCCAGATTGTTGGACAATTTAGCCTGGCGCTCTATGCATCGGAGCCTGCAATGATGAAGGCCGACCTGAATTATTTACGCCTGGAATGGGGGCCTGATTTTCAGCAGCACGAGACGGGGTTAATTGCCAGCGATGATATCCCGCAGCTCACGACAAGCTCTGCGGAGATCGCATGCCAGCATCTTCCCGCATTGAAAGGCTGTACCTGGTTACCTGTTCGCTGGGCGGATAATAAACCCGCACTCCATGTTGTCACCGATTCGACAACGCTCTCCAGGCCGCTGTATGCCATTTGGCTGCAAAACAGCGATAAGCAGTCGCAGATAAAAGATCTGTTAAAAACCAGCATACTGGATTAACGCAAAAGCCTGCGGAAACGCAGGCTGCTTATTCTTCAGGAAGGTGTTGAGCTGTTTTGCAGGCAAAAAAAATCCTTTGCCGAAGCAAAGGATTCTATATGGCAGGGGCGGAGAGACTCGAACTCGCGACACCCGGTTTTGGAGACCGGTGCTCTACCAACTGAGCTACGCCCCTAAAGTTTTTGCCATTAAGCCTGCCGGAAGGGCAGGCTTAATGTCTTAATGAGTGGCGGAACGGACGGGACTCGAACCCGCGACCCCCTGCGTGACAGGCAGGTATTCTAACCGACTGAACTACCGCTCCACCGAATACTTCTGTAACCACCGGATTAATGCACCGGCTTACTACTTAATTTGATGCCTGGCAGTTCCCTACTCTCACATGGGGAGACCCCACACTACCATCGGCGCTACGGCGTTTCACTTCTGAGTTCGGCATGGGGTCAGGTGGGACCACCGCGCTAAAGCCGCCAGGCAAATTCTGTTAATCTGTATCAGGCTGAAAATCGTGTCTGTCTCTTCGCCAAAACACCTTCGGCGTTGTAAGGTTAAGCCTCACGGTTCATTAGTATCGGTTAGCTCAACGCATCGCTGCGCTTACACACCCGACCTATCAACGTCATCGTCTTTAACGTTCCTTCAGGAGACTTAAAGTCTCAGGGAGAACTCATCTCGGGGCAAGTTTCGTGCTTAGATGCTTTCAGCACTTATCTCTTCCGCATTTAGCTACCGGGCAGTGCCATTGGCATGACAACCCGAACACCAGTGATGCGTCCACTCCGGTCCTCTCGTACTAGGAGCAGCCCCCCTCAATTCTCCAGCGCCCACGGCAGATAGGGACCGAACTGTCTCACGACGTTCTAAACCCAGCTCGCGTACCACTTTAAATGGCGAACAGCCATACCCTTGGGACCTACTTCAGCCCCAGGATGTGATGAGCCGACATCGAGGTGCCAAACACCGCCGTCGATATGAACTCTTGGGCGGTATCAGCCTGTTATCCCCGGAGTACCTTTTATCCGTTGAGCGATGGCCCTTCCATTCAGAACCACCGGATCACTATGACCTGCTTTCGCACCTGCTCGCGCCGTCACGCTCGCAGTCAAGCTGGCTTATGCCATTGCACTAACCTCCTGATGTCCGACCAGGATTAGCCAACCTTCGTGCTCCTCCGTTACTCTTTGGGAGGAGACCGCCCCAGTCAAACTACCCACCAGACACTGTCCGCAACCCGGATTACGGGTCCACGTTAGAACACCAGCCATTAAAGGGTGGTATTTCAAGGTTGGCTCCACGCAGACTGGCGTCCACGCTTCAAAGCCTCCCACCTATCCTACACATCAAGGACCAGTGTTCAGTGTCAAGCTATAGTAAAGGTTCACGGGGTCTTTCCGTCTTGCCGCGGGTACACTGCATCTTCACAGCGAGTTCAATTTCACTGAGTCTCGGGTGGAGACAGCCTGGCCATCATTACGCCATTCGTGCAGGTCGGAACTTACCCGACAAGGAATTTCGCTACCTTAGGACCGTTATAGTTACGGCCGCCGTTTACCGGGGCTTCGATCAAGAGCTTCGCGTTGCCGCTAACCCCATCAATTAACCTTCCGGCACCGGGCAGGCGTCACACCGTATACGTCCACTTTCGTGTTTGCACAGTGCTGTGTTTTTAATAAACAGTTGCAGCCAGCTGGTATCTTCGACTGATTTCAGCTCCGCCCGCAGGGGCTTCACCTACATATCAGCGTGCCTTCTCCCGAAGTTACGGCACCATTTTGCCTAGTTCCTTCACCCGAGTTCTCTCAAGCGCCTTGGTATTCTCTACCTGACCACCTGTGTCGGTTTGGGGTACGATTTCGTGTTACCTGATGCTTAGAGGCTTTTCCTGGAAGCAGGGCATTTATCACTTCAGCACCGTAGTGCCTCGTCATCACACCTCAGCGTTAATAAGGTACCGGATTTACCTGGAACCTCCGCCTACATGCTTAAACCGGGACAACCGTCGCCCGGCTGACATAGCCTTCTCCGTCCCCCCTTCGCAGTAACACCAAGTACAGGAATATTAACCTGTTTCCCATCGACTACGCCTTTCGGCCTCGCCTTAGGGGTCGACTCACCCTGCCCCGATTAACGTTGGACAGGAACCCTTGGTCTTCCGGCGAGCGGGCTTTTCACCCGCTTTATCGTTACTTATGTCAGCATTCGCACTTCTGATACCTCCAGCATGCCTCACAGCACACCTTCAACGGCTTACAGAACGCTCCCCTACCCAACAACACATAGTGTCGCTGCCGCAGCTTCGGTGCATGGTTTAGCCCCGTTACATCTTCCGCGCAGGCCGACTCGACCAGTGAGCTATTACGCTTTCTTTAAATGATGGCTGCTTCTAAGCCAACATCCTGGCTGTCTGTGCCTTCCCACATCGTTTCCCACTTAACCATGACTTTGGGACCTTAGCTGGCGGTCTGGGTTGTTTCCCTCTTCACGACGGACGTTAGCACCCGCCGTGTGTCTCCCGTGATAACATTCTTCGGTATTCGTAGTTTGCATCGGGTTGGTAAGCCGGGATGGCCCCCTAGCCGAAACAGTGCTCTACCCCCGAAGATGAGTTCACGAGGCGCTACCTAAATAGCTTTCGGGGAGAACCAGCTATCTCCCGGTTTGATTGGCCTTTCACCCCCAGCCACAGGTCATCCGCTAATTTTTCAACATTAGTCGGTTCGGTCCTCCAGTTAGTGTTACCCAACCTTCAACCTGCCCATGGCTAGATCACCGGGTTTCGGGTCTATACCCTGCAACTTAACGCCCAGTTAAGACTCGGTTTCCCTTCGGCTCCCCTATACGGTTAACCTTGCTACAGAATATAAGTCGCTGACCCATTATACAAAAGGTACGCAGTCACCCCATAAAGAGGCTCCCACTGCTTGTACGTACACGGTTTCAGGTTCTTTTTCACTCCCCTCGCCGGGGTTCTTTTCGCCTTTCCCTCACGGTACTGGTTCACTATCGGTCAGTCAGGAGTATTTAGCCTTGGAGGATGGTCCCCCCATATTCAGACAGGATACCACGTGTCCCGCCCTACTCTTCGAGTTCACAGCATGTGCATTTTCGTGTACGGGACTATCACCCTGTACCGTCGGACTTTCCAGACCGTTCCACTAACACACAAGCTGATTCAGACTCCGGGCTGCTCCCCGTTCGCTCGCCGCTACTGGGGGAATCTCGGTTGATTTCTTTTCCTCGGGGTACTTAGATGTTTCAGTTCCCCCGGTTCGCCTCGTTAACCTATGTATTCAGTTAACGATAGTGCAACGGATTGCACTGGGTTTCCCCATTCGGACATCGCCGGGTCAAAGGTTCATATCACCTCGCCGGCGCTTTTCGCAGATTAGCACGTCCTTCATCGCCTCTGACTGCCAGGGCATCCACCGTGTACGCTTAGTCGCTTAACCTCACAACCCGAAGATGTTTCACTTCTGATTGCGAAAATTTGAGAGACTCGAACACACATGAGCTGTGTGTCGTTTCAATTTTCAGCTTGATCCAGATTTTTAAAGAGCAAAACTTCGCAGTGCACCTTTTCAGGTTCACTCTGAAGTTTTCTTGTGTTCGCAGTAAAAGATGGTGGAGCTATGCGGGATCGAACCGCAGACCTCCTGCGTGCAAGGCAGGCGCTCTCCCAGCTGAGCTATAGCCCCATCGTAGTCACCTCTGTACCGGTAATTTTTGTTGAGGCAAGGCGTGGTGACACGAAGCATACTTATGTATGTGAGTGTCGCCGCAACGCAGCATCAGCAAAAATTTGGTAGGCCTGAGTGGACTTGAACCACCGACCTCACCCTTATCAGGGGTGCGCTCTAACCACCTGAGCTACAAGCCTGTAGAGGTTTTTTACTGCTGTTTTTCATCAGACAATCTGTGTGAGCACTACAAAGGCAGGTTCTTTAAGGTAAGGAGGTGATCCAACCGCAGGTTCCCCTACGGTTACCTTGTTACGACTTCACCCCAGTCATGAATCACAAAGTGGTAAGCGCCCTCCCGAAGGTTAAGCTACCTACTTCTTTTGCAACCCACTCCCATGGTGTGACGGGCGGTGTGTACAAGGCCCGGGAACGTATTCACCGTGGCATTCTGATCCACGATTACTAGCGATTCCGACTTCATGGAGTCGAGTTGCAGACTCCAATCCGGACTACGACGCACTTTATGAGGTCCGCTTGCTCTCGCGAGGTCGCTTCTCTTTGTATGCGCCATTGTAGCACGTGTGTAGCCCTACTCGTAAGGGCCATGATGACTTGACGTCATCCCCACCTTCCTCCAGTTTATCACTGGCAGTCTCCTTTGAGTTCCCGGCCGGACCGCTGGCAACAAAGGATAAGGGTTGCGCTCGTTGCGGGACTTAACCCAACATTTCACAACACGAGCTGACGACAGCCATGCAGCACCTGTCTCAGAGTTCCCGAAGGCACCAAAGCATCTCTGCTAAGTTCTCTGGATGTCAAGAGTAGGTAAGGTTCTTCGCGTTGCATCGAATTAAACCACATGCTCCACCGCTTGTGCGGGCCCCCGTCAATTCATTTGAGTTTTAACCTTGCGGCCGTACTCCCCAGGCGGTCGACTTAACGCGTTAGCTCCGGAAGCCACGCCTCAAGGGCACAACCTCCAAGTCGACATCGTTTACGGCGTGGACTACCAGGGTATCTAATCCTGTTTGCTCCCCACGCTTTCGCACCTGAGCGTCAGTCTTTGTCCAGGGGGCCGCCTTCGCCACCGGTATTCCTCCAGATCTCTACGCATTTCACCGCTACACCTGGAATTCTACCCCCCTCTACAAGACTCTAGCCTGCCAGTTTCGAATGCAGTTCCCAGGTTGAGCCCGGGGATTTCACATCCGACTTGACAGACCGCCTGCGTGCGCTTTACGCCCAGTAATTCCGATTAACGCTTGCACCCTCCGTATTACCGCGGCTGCTGGCACGGAGTTAGCCGGTGCTTCTTCTGCGGGTAACGTCAATCGACAAGGTTATTAACCTTATCGCCTTCCTCCCCGCTGAAAGTACTTTACAACCCGAAGGCCTTCTTCATACACGCGGCATGGCTGCATCAGGCTTGCGCCCATTGTGCAATATTCCCCACTGCTGCCTCCCGTAGGAGTCTGGACCGTGTCTCAGTTCCAGTGTGGCTGGTCATCCTCTCAGACCAGCTAGGGATCGTCGCCTAGGTGAGCCGTTACCCCACCTACTAGCTAATCCCATCTGGGCACATCCGATGGCAAGAGGCCCGAAGGTCCCCCTCTTTGGTCTTGCGACGTTATGCGGTATTAGCTACCGTTTCCAGTAGTTATCCCCCTCCATCAGGCAGTTTCCCAGACATTACTCACCCGTCCGCCACTCGTCAGCGAAGCAGCAAGCTGCTTCCTGTTACCGTTCGACTTGCATGTGTTAGGCCTGCCGCCAGCGTTCAATCTGAGCCATGATCAAACTCTTCAATTTAAAAGTTTGATGCTCAATGAATTAAACTTCGTAATGAATTACGTGTTCACTCGTTGAGACTTGGTATTCATTTAGTGTCCGAGGACATTAAGAATCCATGTCACTTTGAGTGCCCACACAGATTGTCTGATAAATTGTTAAAGAGCAGTTGCAACGCGGCTTTCAGCTCATCGTTGCGAGGTCCCGTATATTACGTTTTCCTCATTCAGAGTCAAGCAATTATTTTCACTTTTCTCTGTTGGCGTTCATCTCTGAACCCCGCTGTCCCGGCGGCTTGTAAGCCGTTGTTCCGTGTCAGTGGAGGCGCATTATAGGGAGTTCTCCGACGTTGACAACCCCTCTTTGAAAAAAAACGTTCAACCGTCTCTTTTTTGCTCAAAACCGTGCTACAGCGCCAGTTTTTCGAGCGTTTCGAAGCCATAACGACGTAAAACGGGCAAAAGTTGTTCGGTTTCTTTTGTTATCGCCATACAGAAAGCGATGTTCGCATCCGCTGATTTCGCATCCGGCGCCTCGTGTTCCAGCAGCCAGGCCGTCCGACGCGCAATTGCAGCACCGGAATCCACCAGCCGGGTCCCTTCAGGCAGAACCTTTAACAGCTCTTCCTGTAATAGCGGGAAATGGGTGCAGCCAAGAACAACCGTATCCGGTGGTTCCTGCATCCGCAGCCATGGACGCAAAATACGACGCAGCTCTTCAAGCGATACCGTCTCGCCGTGCAGTTTTGCTTCCGCCATTTCCACCAGCTCCGCGGAGCCGAGCATGGCGATCTGGCATTCATTGGCAAAGCGCTCAATAAGCTCACGCGTATAAGGACGTTTTACCGTACCGCGCGTAGCCAGCAACCCCACAATGCCGTTCGCCGTCAGACGCGCCGCAGGTTTGATTGCCGGAACAACGCCCACAACCGGGAACGGGAATTTTTCGCGCAGGGCAGGAAGAGAGACCGTGCTTGCCGTATTACAGGCAATGACCGCCAGCGCCAGGGGATAACGCTTTTGTACCGCGGTGACGATTTCAACCACACGCTCAACAATAAAGTCTTCGCTCTTTTCCCCGTACGGGAACGCGACGTTATCGAAGGCGTAGATGTAATGGAGATCCGGCAGGAGCTGCCGAATCTCATCATAGACCGAAAGCCCACCGACGCCGGAATCAAACACCAGCACGGTGGGACGCGGATCAGAAGGTGTAGCTGCCAGACAAGGTGTATTCCCGTCCTGCAGTTTGGTAGCCATAAACTGTCTCGTAATCTTTATCGAACAGGTTGGCTATTTTACCACGAACTGTGAGATGAGAGGTGACAGGATATGAAACCGCGACGTCCCACAGGCTGACGCCGCCCATTTTGACTTTCTCTGACGGATAGGTTCCAAAGTCGGTGTCGTAGCGCGTGCCGAGATAGTGATACGTCAGGCTCCAGTCGAAATCATCGATCTGCGTATCGAGCTGATACTTCACCTGCTGTTTAGCACGACGGTCCAGAAGTTGGTTGGTTGCCGCATTGCGGGCATCCACATAGTCGTAGCCTACAGTATGCGTCAACGGACCCGTATCAAACGACGCTGTTGCTTCCACACCTTTAATGCGTGCTTTGCCGACGTTGTAATATTGCTGAAGGTTATTGTTGAAGTCGATGAGATTATCAACGTCATTACGATAGCCGGATACGCGCCAGCTCACGCCTGCCGTCAGGCCTTCAAACGCCCCTTCCCACTGCTTGCTCTCTTCAGGATCAAGATGGGTATTGCCGTAGAAGCCATAGAGCTGACCCAGATTCGGCGCTTTATAGGCCGTACCATAAGAGGCTATGAAGCGGTAACCGTCAACGAACTCCCAGGCTGCGCTACTTTGCCAGGTACCATGGCGACCAAACTGAGAGTTGTCATCGCTGCGGGCTGCCGCCTCCAGAGTGAAATCGCCAAACTGCTGCAACCCGGTCAGGTAGACGCCGGTGTTACGCAGGTCATAGGCGTTGGTGACGTAGTTGGTACCCGGCTCGGTGCTCTGTTTCTGCCAGTCAACGCCCGCGCCGATATTGCCATGCCCCACGTCAACAGAGTTGGTCCACTGAACATTGTACTGTTTGATTTCATCCAGGGTAGCCGTGGAGTCATAGCGTCCAAGGTGCGGATCGTAATTGTAGTCTTTGCTGTGACTGTAGCTGGAGAGCAACTGTGAATGGAAAATATCCCGGCTAAACCGTAATCCGGCATCCCAGGTCTGGCTATAGAGCTGGCGGGTATCGACCAGTACATCAGGGGTAAATGAACTGTAATAGCCGTCATAGGCGGTACGGTTGCTGTAACCATAGCCGCGTACGAAACCACTCCATTGCTCAGAGAAAGCATGCTCCAGTGCGCCATAGAGCGTTTTATTCATAAAGCCGTCGCGATCGGTCTGGGCAAGGCCGCCGTTATTACCGTCAGCAACGACGTCAAAACCTTTTGTGTAGGTGTAATCCCCTGCCAGCGTAACGCGCGTACTGTCACCCAACGTTTGCTGGGTGCTGCCACCATAATTCTGGAAGCCGTGTGTCCCAACGCCAGCATTCAGCGTTGTGCCATCCTTCGCACGCGTAGTGATAATGTTGACTACGCCACCAATCGCATCCGAGCCGTACACCGCCGAACGCGGTCCACGAATGTATTCGATGCGCTGCACCAGGGAGATCGGAAACTGGCTGAGATCGGACGACCCCGTGACGCCCGCCTGGTTAAGGCGTATCCCATCGACGAGAATCAGGACATGGCTGGAGTTCGTACCGCGTATAAAGAGAGAAGAGAGCTGCCCCATCCCGCCATTTTGCGCGGTATCTACGCCGGGCAGGCGACGCATGACATCCAGAACCGTGGTGGATTGCCAGCGGTCGATATCGGCCCGCGTCACGACAGAAGTCGCAGCCAGAACAGATTTTTCAGGTTGTTCGAAACGGTTTGCTGTCACCACCAACGAGTCGGCGCTTTCCTGCGCCCAGCCCGAAAATGCCGTGACGGAAAACGCCGTCAACAGCGATACTTTTTTAATCATTGTTAAAGCATCCACAATATAAGAAGGATGCCGCAGGCCTCATCGATAGCACGCGATGATGAAACCAAATGCGACGTGATCCCGGCAGGTCTTCGGGCTGGGTGGCGTTATACGGATGAAGACTTCCCATTTTCACAGTGTCTACAACTCTCATCCCGCCAGTCTTTACCGCTGCGCGTCAGCTCCAGATTTGCACTGGATTCCCTTTTCACTCTCAGGAGACCGGAAACAGAATGCTACAATTAGACACGTATAGATGTCCAGATAGCTATTAGCCATTAAATCTGGACATCCACTGCACAATCCCTACAATCCCCGCGTAATTCTTTATCACTCAGGACGCATCATGACCCCCGAACACCTCCCGACAGAACAGTACGACGCACAGCTGGCAGAAAAAGTTGTCCGCCTGCAAAGTATGATGACGCCTTTCAACGCGCCGGTTCCCGAGGTGTTTCGTTCTCCGGTCAGCCACTACCGTATGCGCGCTGAGTTCCGCATCTGGCACGATGGCGATGACCTGTACCACATCATTTTCGATCAGCAGACGAAATCCCGCATTCGCGTAGACAGTTTTCCGGCGGCGAGTGAGCTCATCAACCAGCTGATGACGCTAATGATCGACGGTGTACGCAATAATCCGGTGCTGCGCAACAAGCTGTTCCAGATTGACTACCTGACCACTCAGAGCAATCAGGCCATTGTTTCTCTGCTCTATCACAAAGCGCTGACCGACGAGTGGCGCGAGCAGGCAGAAGCCCTGCGCGATGCGCTGCGCGCGCAGAACATCAACGTGCACCTGATTGGCCGCGCGACCAAAACCAAAATCATGCTGGACCAGGATTACATCGACGAGCGTCTGCCGGTAGCAGGTAAAGAGATGGTTTACCGTCAGGTAGAGAACAGCTTCACCCAGCCGAACGCCGCCATGAACGTGCAGATGCTTGAATGGGCGCTGAAGGCGACAGAAGGGTCTAAGGGCGATCTGCTGGAGCTCTACTGCGGTAACGGCAACTTCTCGCTGGCGCTGGCGCGTAATTTCGAGCGCGTGCTGGCGACGGAAATCGCCAAACCGTCGGTGGCCGCCGCGCAGTACAACATCGCCGCTAACCATATTGATAACGTACAAATTATTCGTATGGCGGCAGAAGAATTTACCCAGGCGATGAACGGCGTACGCGAGTTTAACCGCCTGCAAGGGATTGATTTGAAGAGCTACCAGTGTGAGACAATTTTTGTCGATCCGCCGCGCAGTGGCCTGGACAGCGAAACCGAGAAGATGGTGCAGGCGTACCCGCGTATTTTGTACATCTCCTGTAACCCGGAGACGCTGTGCAAGAATCTGGAAACATTAAGCCAGACGCACAAGGTTGAACGTCTGGCGCTGTTCGATCAGTTCCCGTATACGCACCATATGGAGTGCGGCGTTTTACTTACCGCACGGTGATCTGTAGGCCGGATAAGCGTAGCGCCATCCGGCATTTTTTGGCAGATGGCGCTTCGCTTACCTGCCCTACAAATAATTCATTACTCCGGTAACTGGCTCTTGCGGCTACGCATGCGCGAGCCAATCCAGAACACCAGCGCCACAGACAGTACCGCAGGCAGGAAGTTAGAGCCAATATCCGGATACTCTGCGCGCACCACGGTGCTGTACAACAGTACACCCAGAATAAAACAGGCTGCGGCCAGTCCCGGTAACCCAACCGGCATGGTGCGGTTCAGATAACGTTGATGCAGGCAGTACACCGTCAGCACCAGCGCGATAATCGGGAAAATCGAGAACGGTACAATTGAGCTAAAAACCGCCGCAAACGTACCATTGATGGATAAGCCAGCGATCAATGCCAGCAACAGCGTTCCTTTATCCTGACCTGACTGTTTCATTACTCACCTTCACTCATCGTTTTGATGTGCCAACTTCTCTTGTTCACGGCGATACCAGTAGTACGCACCTTTAGAAATCATCCGCAGCTGCAATACCAGTCGCTCTTCGAGTTGCTTACGTTGTTCAATGCTGACATCCAGCGCTTCGGCACCCGCGCTGAAAACAATCGTCACCATCGCCTCGGCCTGTGCTTCAGTAAACGCACGCGGCATATGGTTTTCGAGTTCAAGATAGTCGGCAAGTTCCGCGATGAAATGCTGAATTTCACGCGCGACGGCGGCACGAAACGCGGCTGACGTTCCGGAACGCTCACGCAACAGCAGGCGAAACGCGTTAGGGTTATTGCCGATAAATTCCATAAATGTCGACACGGAGGTGCGGATCACGCTGCCGCCTTTGGCGATACGCTGACGCGCCTGACGCATAAGCTGGCGCAGCATCAAACCGCTCTCGTCGACCATGGTCAAGCCCAGTTCATCCACATCACGGAAATGACGATAGAAGGACGTTGGCGCAATCCCGGCCTCGCGCGCCACTTCACGCAGGCTCAAACTGGCAAAACTCCGCTCAGCACTCAGTTGACTGAATGCGGCTTCCACCAGCGAACGCCGGGTTTTCTCTTTTTGTTGTGCTCTTACGCCCATCACGATAGTTGAATCCTTCCAAAGGCCCGTTGGCACTATACCAGAGAATAAAATTAATCTGTTTACCTGGCTTTGTGAATGATTGTTTACGGGCGGTTTGTGCTCCACTGCCCGAAAAAAGCACAACGATAATTGGGTTACCCTGGCAATGATGTTATGATTCTGTTGCTTTTATGTATAAGAACAGGTAAGCCTTGCCATGCCACATTCCTACGATTACGACGCAATAGTTATTGGTTCCGGCCCCGGCGGCGAAGGTGCTGCTATGGGTCTGGTAAAACAGGGAGCCAGAGTAGCGGTTATTGAGCGCTACCATAACGTCGGCGGCGGTTGCACCCACTGGGGCACCATCCCTTCGAAAGCCCTCCGCCACGCCGTTAGCCGCATTATCGAATTTAACCAGAACCCTCTTTACAGCGACCACTCCCGACTTCTTCGCTCCTCCTTTGCCGATATCCTGAATCACGCAGACACGGTCATTAACCAGCAGACGCGCATGCGTCAGGGTTTCTATGAGCGCAACCACTGTGAAATTCTGCAAGGGAACGCGCATTTTGTGGATGAACACACCCTGGCGCTGGAGTGCCACGACGGTTCGGTTGAGACGCTCACCGCTGAAAAATTTGTGATCGCCTGCGGCTCCCGTCCTTACCATCCGGCAGATGTGGATTTCTCGCACCCGCGCATTTACGACAGCGACTCCATCCTCAGCCTGCACCACGAGCCACGCCATGTGATCATCTACGGCGCGGGCGTGATTGGCTGCGAATATGCGTCGATTTTCCGGGGAATGGAGGTCAAAGTTGATCTGATCAACACCCGCGACCGGCTGCTGGCGTTCCTCGATCAGGAGATGTCAGATTCCCTCTCCTACCACTTCTGGAACAGCGGCGTGGTGATTCGCCACAACGAAGAGTACGAGAAAATCGAAGGCTGCGACGACGGTGTGATCATGCACCTGAAATCCGGTAAGAAGCTGAAGGCGGACTGCCTGCTGTACGCCAACGGCCGTACCGGCAACACGGATTCATTGCAGCTGGAGAATATCGGGCTTGAAACCGACAGCCGCGGTCAGCTCAAGGTCAACAGCATGTATCAGACTGCGCTGCCGCACGTTTACGCGGTGGGCGACGTGATTGGTTACCCAAGCCTGGCCTCCGCCGCGTACGATCAGGGCCGCATCGCCGCACAGGCGCTGGTGAAAGGTGAAGCGACGGCGCATCTGATTGAAGATATCCCGACGGGCATCTACACCATTCCGGAAATCAGTTCTGTCGGCAAAACCGAGCAGCAGCTGACGGCCATGAAGGTGCCTTACGAGGTGGGTCGTGCCCAGTTTAAACATCTGGCGCGGGCGCAAATCGTGGGAATGAGCGTGGGTACGCTGAAGATCCTGTTCCATCGCGAGACGAAAGAGATCCTCGGTATTCACTGCTTCGGTGAACGCGCGGCGGAAATCATTCATATCGGCCAGGCGATCATGGAGCAAAAAGGTGGTGGCAACACCATTGAGTACTTCGTTAACACCACCTTTAACTACCCGACCATGGCGGAAGCTTATCGGGTAGCTGCGCTGAACGGCTTAAACCGCCTGTTTTAACGCGCTGTCGAAATGGCCATCCATCGCACCCCGGATGGCCTCTGCCAGCTGCTCATAGCGGCTGCGCAGCGGTGACCCCGGACGATAAACCAGACCAATGGTGCGACGCGGCTCCGGCTTAATACAGGGCAGATAGACCACGCCATCACGTTTACGCTCGTGCGGCACCGCCAGCGCCGGCAGCAGCGTAATACCGCTTCCCGCCGCCACCATATTACGCAGCGTTTCCAGGCTGGTTGCGCGGAAATGGGTATCTTCATCGGCACCCGCTTCGAAGCAGAAGCCCATCGCCTGATCGCGCAGACAGTGGCCATCTTCCAGCATCAGCAGTTTTTCACCGGCCAGATCGGCCATCGGCACGCGATCGCGGTTCGCCCACGGGTGATCTTCATAGATCGCCAGCATCATCGGCTCATCGAACAGCGGTACTTCAATAAACGCTTCACTCTCTTTGACCAGCGCCAGGATCGCGCAGTCGAGCTTGCCGCTGTCTAACTGCGCCAACAGCTGATGGGTTTGCGCTTCATGCAGGTACATTTCGAGTTTCGGGAACGTCTGGTGCAGCATCGGAATGATTTGCGGCAACAGGTACGGGCCAACGGTTGGGATCAGGCCAATATGCAGCGGGCCGGACATCGCTTCCCCCTGCTGGCTTGCCATTTCCTTGAGCACTTTGACCTCGCGCAGTACGGTGCGCGCCTGATCCACCAGAAGCAGACCTGCCTGCGTGAACAGTACCTTACGACTGGTGCGCTCCAGCAGCATCACGCCCAGCTCATCTTCCAGCTTGCGGATCTGACCGCTCAGCGTTGGCTGGCTGACGTGGCAGGAGTCTGCCGCGCGGCGAAAATGGCGATGCTCAGCTAACGCTACCAGGTATTCAAGATCACGAATATTCATTATTCATCCTCCGTCGCCACGATAGTTCATGGCGATAGATAGCATAGCAACGAACGATTATCCCTATCAAGCATTCTGTTGAATAATACATCACATAGACGAGGCGGCACGTGTTTGACCCTTGACGTCCCCGCACCGTCAGCGAGTTTCTCTCAAAACTCGAAAAACTAAAGCCAACGTGAACTTTTGCGGACCCCGTGGTCCGCTTTTTTTTGCGTAAAAAAAGCCCAGCACTAAGCCAGGCTCCGTTTTTCTCCCTCTCCCTGTGGGAGAGAGCCGGGGTGAGGGCACCAGCCCGCACTATTCAAACCAACCGGTTTTTCGCATCCGCAATCGCCTGCGCTACCTGCTTCGGCGACACGCCACCTTTCGCTGCACGCTTATCCAGGCAGGATTGCAGGGCCAGAATCGGGTAGACATCATCCCCGATAACCGCGCTGAATTTTTGCAGGTCGGCAAGCGCCAGCTCTTCAAGGGCTTTACCCTGACGAATCGCTTCCACCACTGCTTCACCCACAATATGGTGCGCCTCGCGGAACGGTACGCCTTTCGCCACCAGGTAGTCCGCCAGCTCGGTAGAGTTAGCATACCCCTGCTGCGCCGCTTCCTGGCAGCGCGGACGTTTCACCTGAATGCCGTCCAGCACCAGCGCGCCCATATGCAGACAGTCCAGCCAGGTGTCGAGCGCGTCGAACAGCCCCTCTTTGTCTTCCTGCATGTCTTTGTTGTATGCCAGCGGCAGCCCTTTCAGGGTCATCATCATACCGGTCAGCGCGCCCTGCACACGGCCACACTTGCCGCGGATCAGCTCCAGCGCATCCGGGTTTTTCTTCTGCGGCATCAGGGAGGAGCCGGACGTCACGCGGTCGGACAGCTCCACAAACCCGGCTTCGCCAGAGTTAAAGAAGATCAGGTCTTCGGCAAAGCGCGACAGGTGCACCATCCCGATAGAGGCATTCGAGAGCAGCTCCAGCACGTGGTCACGGTCAGAGACGCTGTCCAGGCTGTTGCGGGTGGCGGAGGCAAAGCCCAGCCAGCCTGCCAGCTGCTCACGGTCGATTTCATACGCCGTACCGGCCAGCGCGCCGCTGCCCAGCGGGCTGACGTCCAGACGCTTTAAGGTATCCTGTAAACGGCTCTCATCACGCGCCAGCATCTCAACGTAGGCCAGACACCAGTGCGCGAACGTCACCGGCTGCGCGCGTTGCAGGTGGGTATAACCCGGCATCACCGCATCCTGATTGCTCTGCGCGGTGTCCACCAGCGCGCTCTGCAACTGACGATTCGCCGCCAGCAGTTCGCCGACGGTCTCTTTGCACCACAGCTTCAGGTCGGTCGCCACCTGGTCATTACGGCTACGCCCGGTATGGAGCTTTTTACCCAACTGGCCGACTTTGTCGATCAGTTTGCCTTCCACCCAGCTGTGAATATCTTCGGCATCGCTCTGGAGGATTTGCTCCGGATCCAGACGCACCTCTTCCAGCAGGTTGTTCAGCGCCTCTTCCAGCTGCTGCTGTTCGTCTGCGGTCAGCACGCCAACGGTCACCAGCGCTTTGGACCAGGCCACAGAGCCGACAATATCCTGTTCGGCCAGGCGGTAGTCGAAGCGCAAAGAGTCGTTGAACTGTTTGAACCGCTGATCCGCTGCCTGTGTAAAACGCCCACCCCAAAGTGCCATAACGAATTTCCTTAATGATGATATTTTTGCCCGGTGGCGCTGCGCTTACCGGGCTTACAAAATTCACGTAGGCCGGATAAGCGAAGCGCCATCCGGCACAGAATCTTAAGCCAGAATACGCGTGCCAATCGGCGTGCCGTTAAACAGCGCCGGGAGTTGCTCCGCGTGACGCCAGGAGGCGATATCCACCGGGCGGCCCAGCGTGCGGGCCGCATCCAGCGCGGCGTTCACTTTAACGATCATGCCGTCGGTAATAATGCCCTGATCGATCAGCTGCTCGGCTTTTGCGGCGGTCATTTCCGCAATGCGCTGGCCTTTGCCGTCCAGAATGCCGCTCACGTCGGAGAGCAGGATCAGGTCTGCGCCCAGCGTTGCCGCCAGCGCCGTCGCCGCCTGGTCCGCATTGACGTTCATCAGTTCGCCCTCTTCGGTCACGCCGATTGAGCTCACCACCGGCAGGAAACCGCCTTCCAGCAGGGTGTTAATCAGCTCAGGCGAACCTGGCTGCGCCAGTCCAACATGGCCAAGCTCTTCGTCGAGCTGGGTCACTTTTACGCTATCGCCATCGCCCAGAAAGAGGCCAACGGAGGCGATATGGTGTTTCTTCGCCCACGCCAGCAGCGTTTTGTTCGCCGTTCCCGCCAGCGCGCCGGTAATGATGTCAATCTGGTCCGCAGGCGTCACGCGCAGGCCATTTTTCTTTTTCACCGGCAGGTTGAGCCCTTTCATCAGCTCATCCACCACGCAGCCGCCGCCGTGCACAATCACCAGCGGACGTTGATGTGATTCACGATAGTTCACCAGTGCGGTAAACAGGCGCTCCAGCGCTTCTTCGCTGTCCAGCAGTACACCACCGAGTTTGATAATTAATGAATTCATCATCACACCTTAAATAAGAGCCTGCGTTTCAGGGAAGCCGAAACGAATATTTGCACACTGCATTGCCTGTGCGGCAGCGCCTTTGAGTAAGTTATCTTCTGCGGCGACCACAATCAGATGCTCGCCCTGCACGGCAAAGCCGATGTCGCAGAACGGCAGGCCAACCACGTTTTTCAACGCCGGCACGCCTTTGTCATACAGGCGCACCAGCGGTTTATCCGCATACGCCTGCGTGAAGACCTCGCTCACCTGTTCTTTGGTCACACCCGGCTTCAGGCGGCAGGTAATGGTTTCGAGGATCCCACGTGGGAAGCTGCCGAGGTGCGGGGTGAAAATCACGTCCGCGCCCAGATGGGTGGTGATTTCAGGGTGATGGCGGTGATTAAACACGCCATACGGCTGAAGGCTCACTTCGCAGAAGCTGTTGGAGATCGCCGCTTTGCGCCCGGCGCCGCTCACGCCACTGGTGGCGTTGATCACCGGCCACTGATTCAGATCCAGCAGACCGGCGTCGATCAGCGGCTTCAGGGAAAGCTGCGCCGCCGTCGGGTAGCAGCCCGGCACGGCAATCAGATCCGCTTCTTTCAGTTTGTCAGCGCTCCACTCCGCCAGGCCGTACACCGCTTTTTCGAGCAGATCCGGGTGCTGATGGGTGAAACCGTAATATTTTTCGTAGAACGCGCTGTCGTTAACGCGAAACGCGCCGGAGAGATCAAAGACCACGCAGCCGGCGGCTAAAAATTGCGGTGCCAGGTCGTGGCTAACTTCATGCGCCGTGGCTAAAAACACAACGTCAACGCCGTCGGTGAACTCGCTGATGTCAGACATGGGCTGCAAAGGCAAATCAACCACGCCCTTAAGTTGTGGATGCAAATCGGAAATTAACTTTCCGGCATCATTGCTTTGCGCTGACACGGTCAAAGCGGTTATGGTCATATGAGGGTGGCGATTTACGTAGCTTACAAGCTCTGCGCCCGCATAACCGCTAGCGCCTACAATCAGCGTATTCAACATCGGGTTCCTTTATGCTCAACGATAATGTATTTTTATTCACATTTATTGCATGAATATTGATACTATCACGACCTAAGGTGTGTCAACAATGAAAATGAACTTACCGCCATTTATCGAGATTTACCGCGCCCTGATTGCCACACCCTCCATCAGCGCGACGGAAGAAGCCCTGGATCAGAGCAATGAGTCTTTAATCAATCTGCTGGCGGGTTGGTTTAGCGATCTTGGATTTAACGTTGAGGTTCAGCCCGTCCCCGGAACACGCCACAAATTTAACCTGCTCGCCAGTACCGGACATGGCGCGGGCGGCCTGCTGCTGGCTGGCCACACTGACACCGTGCCGTTTGATGATGGCCGCTGGACGCGCGATCCGTTCACGCTGACCGAACATGACAACAAACTCTACGGTTTGGGCACCGCCGACATGAAAGGCTTTTTCGCCTTTATCCTCGACGCGCTGCGTGACGTGGACGTGACAACCCTGAAAAAGCCGCTCTACATTCTGGCGACCGCCGATGAAGAGACCAGCATGGCGGGCGCACGTTATTTCTCTGAAAACACATCGATTCGCCCGGACTGCGCGATCATCGGCGAACCGACCTCTCTGCAACCGATTCGGGCGCACAAAGGCCATATTTCTACCGCGGTGCGCGTGCTCGGACAGTCCGGCCACTCCAGCGATCCGGCGCGCGGCGTGAACGCCATCGAGCTGATGCATGACGCGATTGGCCGCATCATGACCCTGCGCGACGATCTGAAAGAGCGTTATCACTACGAGGCGTTCACCGTGCCGTATCCGACGCTAAACCTCGGCAGCCTGCACGGCGGTGATGCGTCCAACCGTATCTGCGCCTGCTGCGAACTGCATATGGATATCCGTCCTCTGCCGGGCATGACGCTAAGCGATCTGGATGGCTTACTGAACGAAGCGCTGGCACCGGTCAGCGAGCGCTGGCCGGGCCGTCTGACGGTCTCCGAACTGCATCCGCCGATTCCAGGCTACGAATGTCCGCCTGACCATCAGCTGGTTCAGGTGGTGGAAAAACTGCTCGGCGAGAAAACCGACGTGGTGAACTACTGCACCGAAGCGCCGTTTATTCAGACGCTGTGTCCGACGCTGGTTCTGGGCCCTGGCTCCATCAACCAGGCCCACCAGCCGGACGAATATCTCGAAACCCGCTTCATCAAGCCCACTCGCGAACTCATTACCCAGGTTGTGCATCACTTCTGCTGGCATTAAAAACGCACCGAACAGTCCCCTCTCCCTGTGGGAGAGGGTTAGGGTGAGGGCAACAAATCGCATGATCTTCGTCACATTCCCATAAGCATCTCTTATCTGACGCAATACGAATTAAATTTCGTAAATTGCCCACATTTATTCGTTTGCTGAACCGTTTTCGCAGCAATTGACGACGGGGGTTTTACGTGGCTTTATAAAGGGAGATGACAAAATAATGTCCAGAAGATTTTCGCATGGGCATAAACAAAAATGATGGGGTGACTGGGTTTTTATGAACGAACAATATTCCGCGTTGCGTAGTAATGTCAGTATGCTCGGCAAAGTGCTTGGAGATACCATCAAAGACGCACTGGGGGAGAACATCCTCGACCGCGTTGAAACCATCCGCAAGCTGTCCAAATCTTCCCGCGCCGGTAACGAGGCCAATCGTCAGGAGCTGCTCACCACCTTGCAGAACCTCTCTAACGATGAGCTGCTGCCCGTTGCCCGCGCCTTCAGCCAGTTTCTGAACCTGGCAAACACCGCTGAGCAATACCACAGCATTTCGCCAAAAGGCGAAGCGGCCAGCAACCCGGAAGTCATTGCCCGCACCCTTCGTAAACTCAAAGACCAGCCCGACCTCAACGAAGCGACCATCAAAAAAGCGGTAGAATCCCTTTCGCTGGAGCTGGTGCTGACCGCACACCCAACCGAAATCACCCGTCGTACGCTGATCCACAAAATGGTGGAAGTGAACAACTGTCTGAAGCAACTGGATAACAAAGACATTGCCGACTACGAACGTAACCAGCTTATGCGCCGTCTGCGCCAGCTAATTGCCCAGTCCTGGCACACGGATGAAATTCGTAAGCATCGCCCAAGCCCGGTCGACGAAGCCAAATGGGGCTTTGCGGTGGTGGAAAACAGCCTGTGGGAAGGGGTCCCCAACTACCTGCGCGAGCTGAACGAACAGCTGGAAGAGAACCTGGGCTACCGCCTGCCGGTTGATTTTGTTCCGGTGCGCTTCACCTCCTGGATGGGCGGCGACCGCGACGGCAACCCGAACGTAACGGCGGAAATCACCCGCCACGTCCTGCTGCTGAGCCGCTGGAAAGCGACCGACCTGTTCCTGAAAGATATTCAGGTGCTGATCTCCGAGCTGTCGATGGTGGAAGCCACGCCGGAACTGCGCGCGCTGGCCGGTGAAGAAGGCGCCAGCGAACCGTACCGTTTCCTGATGAAAAAACTGCGCGGTCAGCTGATGGCCACTCAGGTCTGGCTGGAAGCGCGCCTGAAAGGCCAGCGCCTGCCGAAGCCGGAAGGTCTGCTGAGCCAGAACGAACAGCTTTGGGAGCCGCTGTACGCCTGCTATAAATCGCTCCAGGCCTGTGGGATGGGCATCATTGCCAACGGCGAACTGCTCGACACCCTGCGCCGCGTGAAGTGTTTCGGCGTGCCGCTGGTGCGTATCGACGTTCGTCAGGAAAGTACCCGTCATACCGAAGCACTGGGCGAGCTGACCCGCTACCTCGGCATCGGCGACTATGAAAGCTGGTCAGAAGCCGACAAACAGGCGTTCCTGATCCGCGAGCTGAACTCCAAGCGCCCGCTGCTGCCGCGCAACTGGGAGCCAAGCAACGACACCCGCGAAGTGCTCAACACCTGTAAAGCGATCGTGGATGCGCCGAAAGGATCGGTGGCCGCCTATGTGATCTCCATGGCGAAGACCCCGTCCGACGTGCTGGGCGTTCACCTTCTGCTGAAAGAAGCGGGCATTGACTATGCTCTGCCAGTGGCCCCGCTGTTTGAGACCCTCGACGACCTGAACAACGCTAACGACGTGATGACCCAGTTGCTGAACATCGACTGGTATCGCGGCTTTATTCAGGGCAAACAGATGGTGATGATTGGCTATTCCGACTCCGCGAAAGATGCGGGCGTGATGGCAGCCTCCTGGGCGCAGTATCAGGCGCAGGATGCGCTAATCAAAACCTGCGAAAAAGCCGGTATTGAACTGACCCTGTTCCACGGACGCGGCGGCTCCATTGGTCGTGGCGGTGCGCCTGCACACGCAGCGCTGCTCTCTCAACCACCAGGAAGCCTGAAAGGCGGCCTGCGCGTGACCGAGCAGGGCGAGATGATCCGCTTCAAGTACGGCCTGCCGGAAGTGACCATCAGCAGCCTGTCGCTCTATACCAGTGCGATCCTGGAAGCCAACCTGCTGCCGCCGCCGGAGCCAAAAGAGTCCTGGTGCCGGATCATGGACGAGCTGTCTGACATCTCCTGCGACCTCTATCGCGGCTACGTGCGTGAAAACAAAGACTTTGTGCCTTACTTCCGCTCAGCAACGCCTGAGCAGGAGCTGGGTAAACTGCCGCTGGGTTCGCGCCCGGCCAAGCGTCGCCCGACCGGCGGCGTTGAATCCCTGCGCGCCATTCCGTGGATCTTCGCCTGGACGCAAAACCGTCTGATGCTGCCGGCCTGGCTGGGTGCCGGTGCGGCGCTGCAAAAAGTGGTGGAAGACGGAAAGCAGAGCGAACTGGAAACCATGTGCCGCGACTGGCCGTTCTTCTCTACCCGTCTGGGCATGCTGGAGATGGTCTTCTCGAAAGCCGACCTGTGGCTGGCGGAATACTACGATCAGCGTCTGGTGAAACCAGAGCTGTGGGCGCTGGGTAAAGAGCTGCGCGAGCTGCTTGAAGGCGATATTAAAGTGGTGCTGGATATCGCTAATGACTCCCACCTGATGGAAGACCTGCCGTGGATCGCCGAGTCTATCCAGCTGCGTAACATCTACACCGACCCGCTGAACGTTTTACAGGCTGAACTGCTGCACCGTTCGCGTCTGGCGGAGGAGGAAGGTAAAGAGCCGGATCCGCGCGTTGAACAGGCGCTGATGGTAACGATAGCAGGCGTTGCGGCAGGTATGCGCAACACCGGTTAATGCTCAGTGCCCGGCAGCGCTACGCTTGCCGGGCACTTCTCGATCTTCCCCCTTCCCTGATCTCCCCCTCAATCTTTGCCACCGTTAAGGCAATCATGTTTCCCTTAGACGTAGCGCAACAAATGACCGGCACGCCGGGAGTAGAGTCACTCTTAGTGCAGTTCGAACAGGACAGAATTTACCTCAAACACTAAGGGAGTAATGTTATGGACCGTGTGATTCAATCCCCGGGAAAATACATCCAGGGCGCAGATGTTCTCACTCGCCTCGGCGACTACCTGAAGCCGCTGGCAAATCGCTGGCTGGTGGTGGGCGATAAATTTGTGCTGGGTCTTGCTGAAGAAACCCTGCGCCAGAGTTTTAAAAAAGCCGGACTCCATGCCGAAATTGCACCATTTGGTGGCGAATGTTCGCAAAATGAAATCGATCGCCTGAAAAAGCTGGCCGACAGCGCTGACTGTCTGGCGGTGCTGGGTATCGGCGGCGGAAAAACGCTGGATACTGCCAAAGCGCTGGCCCACTTTATGGACGTGCCGGTGGCCATTGCCCCGACCATTGCCTCCACCGATGCGCCGTGCAGCGCCCTTTCCGTGATTTATACCGACAGCGGCGAGTTCGATCGCTACCTGATGCTGCCGCACAACCCGAACATGGTGATTGTCGATACCAAAGTGGTGGCGGGCGCACCTGCGCGCCTGCTGGCCGCCGGGATTGGCGATGCCCTGGCAACCTGGTTTGAAGCGCGTGCCTGCTCACGTAGCGGCGCGACGACCATGGCGGGCGGCAAGTGCACGCAGGCAGCGTTAGCGCTGGCAGAGTTGTGCTACAACACGCTGGTTGAAGAGGGCGAGAAAGCGATGCTGGCGGCGGAACAGCACGTGGTCACACCGGCTCTGGAACGCATTATCGAAACCAACACCTATCTCAGCGGCGTGGGCTTTGAAAGCGGCGGGCTGGCGGCGGCGCATGCCATTCACAACGGCATGACGGCGGTGCCGGATGCGCATCATTTCTACCATGGTGAAAAGGTCGCGTTCGGCACGCTGACGCAACTGGTACTGGAGAACGCGCCGGTTGAAGAAATTGAGACCGTCGCCGCGCTTTGCCACAGTGTTGGGCTGCCGATCACGCTGGCGCAGCTGAATATCAAAGAGGATATTCCGGCCAAAATGCGGCTGATCGCGGAGGCGTCCTGTGCCGAAGGGGAAACCATTCACAACATGCCTGGCGGCGTAACGCCGGATCAGGTCTATGCGGCGCTGCTGGTGGCGGACCAGTACGGACAGCGATTCTTGCAGGAGTGGGAGTAACGAAAAAAGCCGGGTGGCGCTGCGCTTACCCGGCCTACATGGCACTTTAATTTGTAGGCCGGGTAAGGCGTAGCCGCCACCCGGCACAATGGTTACTTCACATCAAACCGGTCCAAATCCATCACTCGCGCCCATGCGGCAACAAAATCACGAACGAACTTCTCGTGTGCATCACTGCTGGCGTAAACTTCGGCCAGCGCACGCAGGACGGCGTTTGAACCGAAGACCAGATCGGCGCGGGTCGCGGTGTATTTCACTTCCCCGCTGGCGCGATCGCTACCGGCAAACAGCTCGTTTGAGTCGTCGGTCGCTTTCCACTGGGTGTTCATATCCAGCAGATTAACGAAGAAGTCGTTGCTCAGCACGCCCTCGCGGTTGGTAAACACGCCATTCTTGCTGCCATCGAAGTTTGCACCCAGTACGCGCAGACCGCCGATCAGCACCGTCAGTTCCGGCGCGGTCAGGGTCAGCTGCTGGGCTTTGTCGATCAGCAGCGACTCCGTAGTGGACACATCCACCTGCGCACGGTAGTTGCGGAAACCGTCAGCAACCGGTTCGAGCAGGTTAAACATCTCGATGTCCGTCTGGTCCTGACGCGCATCTACGCGGCCCGGGGTGAACGGTACGTTGACGTAAACGCCCGCGGCTTTCGCCGCCTGCTCAACGCCCACAACACCCGCCAGCACGATGATATCGGCCAGTGAGGCTTTATTAGTGGTGCGCTGGATTGCTTCCAGAGCCGGTAACGCCCGCACCGCCGCGGCGTTCACATCCCAGTCGCGCTGAGGCGCCAGCGCCAGACGCGCGCCGTTAGCGCCGCCACGCTTGTCGCCGCCGCGGAAGGTCGATGCCGACGCCCAGGCCACGGAAACCAGCTCGCTCACGGAGAGACCAGAGGCCGCGATTTCCGCTTTCAGGCTTTCAATATCTTCCTGCGTCGGATGGAACACCGGTTGAGGCAGCGGATCCTGCCAAATCAGATCTTCTTTCGGTACTTCCGGGCCGATGTACCGCGCTTTTGGCCCCATATCGCGGTGGGTCAGCTTGAACCACGCGCGCGCAAAGGCTTCGTTGAAGGCCTGCGGATCGTTCAGGAAGCGACGGGAAATTTTCTCGAATTCCGGATCAAAACGCAGCGTCAGGTCGGTGACCAGCATGGTTGGCTTGCGTTTTTTCGACGGGTCGAACGGGTCAGGCATAATTTCCGGCGCATCCACGGCTTCAAACTGAATGGCGCCCGCCGGGCTACGCGTCTGCACCCATTCGTATTTGAACAGGTTCTCGAAGAAGTAATTGCTCCACTGGGTCGGGGTTTGAGACCAGATAACTTCCAGCCCAGAGGTGATGGCGTCAGCGCCAATACCGGTGCCGTGCGTGCTGGCCCAGCCCAGGCCCTGCGCTTCAATCGGCGACGCTTCCGGGTCAGTGCCCACGTGCGTGGCTTCACCTGCGCCGTGCGTTTTACCGAGCGTATGGCCGCCCGCAATCAGCGCGACGGTCTCTTCGTCATTCATGCCCATGTTGCCAAAGGTAGCGCGGATCGCCGCCGCCGCAGACAGCGGTTCACCGCTGGCGTTCGGCCCTTCCGGGTTAACGTAAATCAGGCCCATTTCGGTGGCCGCAAGCGGGCGCTTCGCCAGCGCTTCCGGGTCACGGTGGGTCAGCCAGGCTTTTTCATCGCCCCAGTTCACGTCCAGATCCGGTTCCCAAACGTCTTCACGCCCGGCACCGAAACCAAAGGTGCGGAAGCCGGAGTTCTCCAGCGCCACGTTACCCGCGAGGATAAAGAGGTCAGCCCAGGAGATTTTTTGTCCGTATTTTTGCTTAATTGGCCACAGCAGGCGGCGAGCCTTATCCAGGCTGACGTTATCCGGCCAGGAGTTCAGCGGTGCAAAGCGTTGCTGACCGCGTCCGGCGCCGCCGCGACCGTCAACGGAGCGATAGGTACCCGCACCGTGCCAGGCCATACGGATAAACAGGCCCGCATAGCTGCCCCAGTCGGCAGGCCACCACGGTTGTGAGTCGGTTAACAGTGCTTTGAGATCGCCCTTAAGGGCGGAATAGTCGAGCTTGCTGAATTCTTTGCGGTAGTCGAAGTCTTCACCCAGAGGGTTAGAACGGCTGGAGTGTTGATTAAGTAGATCGATGCGAAGTTGTTTAGGCCACCATTCTTTGCTGCCGGTACCTGCACCCGCGCTATGATCGACGCCGCCCTGGTGGAACGGACATTTGCCGGCGGATGCCGCGTTATTGGTCTCGTCTGACATGCTCATCGCTATGCTCCCTTTACAGTGTTACCGTTACGATATACACCACTAGCGATAAGAGATAGTTGAATTAATCCACAGATTCGATAGCTAATACCTTTTAACTCTCCGTTCGATTAAAAAACCCTCATTTTATGAGGGTTTTTTACTTTACAGCGCCGGGCGAACACCGAGCGTATGGCAAATGGCGTAGCTCATTTCCGCGCGGTTCAGGGTATAGAAATGGAAATCTTTCACCCCTTCGCGACTTAAAATCTTCACCATGTCCATCGCGATATTGGCCCCCACCAGCTTACGGGTTTCCGGATCGTCGTCCAGCCCTTCGTACATTTTGGACATCCACAGCGGAATGCGCACGTTGGTCATATCTGCGAATTTCTTCGCCTGTTTGAAGTTCGAGACCGGCAGAATGCCAGGAATGATTTCGACATCAATACCCGCCGAGACGCAGCGGTCGCGAAAGCGCAGGTAGCTTTCCACGTCAAAGAAGAACTGAGTAATCGCGCGGTTAGCACCGGCCTCCACTTTACGCTTCAGGTTGAGCAGATCCGCCTGGGCGCTTTTGGCTTCCGGGTGAACTTCAGGGTAGGCAGCCACGGAGATATCAAAGTCGGCAACGTCTTTCAGCAGCCCGACCAGATCGGCGGCAAACATCTCTGGCTTGCCGCTGCCTGGCGGGAGGTCGCCGCGCAGGGCCACAATGTGGCGAATGCCGTTATTCCAGTAGTCCTGGGCAATGGCGCGCAGCTCATCACGGGTGGCGTCGATACAGGTCAGGTGCGGTGCCGCTTCCAGACCGGTTCGATCTTTAATGCCCTTAATGATGCTGTGCGTGCGATCACGCTCACCGGAGTTGGCGCCGTAGGTTACGGAGACGAACTTCGGCTTCAGGCTGCTCAGGCGATCGATAGAGCTCCACAGGGTTTGCTCCATTTCACTGGTGCGCGGCGGGAAAAATTCAAAAGAGACGTTAATCTGGCCGTTTACTTCGGCCAGGCTCTGATTCAGGGCTTCCCGCTGGTTGGCGTGAAAAAAGCTCATACCTTACCTCTATCTTTCGCGTGTCGTTGTTTGTTGTGTTGTGAACTTCTATACGTTTAGACGTCCAGATGTAAAAATGACGTAAAAGCGGGATGACGTCAACAGAAATAATCACAATAACGGTGAGGTTTGCTCAGGGAAGATGAAGGGCGTTCATGATGGGGGTGAGTGCGGTCTGCTGCCCTCACCCTAACCCTCTCCCACGGGGAGAGGGAACAAGCGAAATTACAGCAGCTTAGCCAGACGATTAATATCAGACTGAATGGCTCCGGCGGTGACATCGCGTCCCGCGCCCGGGCCACGGATCACCAGCGGGTTATCGCGATACCAGCGGCTTTCGATGGCGAAGACGTTGTCGCACGGCAGGAGCGCCGCCAGCGGATGTTCAGGACGCACCGCCTCCACGCCCACGCGCGCTTTACCGTTCGCCTCGAAGCGCGCCACGTAACGCAGCACCAGGCCCATCTCGTTAGCCGCTTCCAGACGTTGCACCATCTGCTCGTTCAGCTCGTCGCCGTTCTCGAAGAAGTGATCGACGGACCCTTCCTCGCAGCCCGCAGGCACCAGAGACTCGACGCGTACCTGACCCGGCTCAATGTCGTAGCCGGCTTCACGCGCCAGGATCACCAGCTTACGCATCACATCTTTACCGGCAAGGTCAACGCGCGGATCCGGCTCGGTTAAGCCCTGCTGCCACGCCTGATCCACCAGGTCGGTGAACGGAACGGTGCCGTCAAACTGCAAAAACAGCCAGGAGAGCGTGCCGGAGAAGATCCCGCTCAGCGCCAGAATGCTGTCGCCGCTTTCAATCAGGTCGCGCACGGTATGGTTCACCGGCAGGCCCGCGCCAACGGTGGCGTTATACAGCCAGTGACGGCCCGTTTTTTCGAATGCGTCATGGATCTGACGGTATTTATCAGTGCTGCTCGCGCCCGCCAGTTTGTTGGCGCTGATGACGTGGAAACCGTGGCTGGCGAAATCCAGATACTGATCGGCCAGCTGTTCGCTGGCGGTCACATCCAGCACCACCAGATCGTCGTACGGGTGCGCGCGCATCCACAGGAACAGCGACTCTTCATCCTGCTCAACCGCTTCATCGTTAAAGAAGGCCAGCGCCCGGCTGGCGTCCAGCCCTTCGTAGTTCAGCAGGCTGCGGCGGCTGTCCACCACCCCTGCCAGAATAAATTCAAACCCGGTACGCGCCGAAAGCGTTACCTGCTCGCGGGCGAACAGCTCCAGCCAGCGGGAACCGATGTTCCCTTTCCCGAACAGTACCAGGCCGATGCGTTTTTCCGCGCGGAACAGGGAGGTGTGCAGACCCTGAATCAGGCTTTCGGTTGGCCCTTTACGCAGCACGGCAACCAGACTGATGCCCTCTTCCGACTGCCAGGTGAACTCCACCGGCTGACCTTTCAGTTGCTGCCAGAAGCGGTGGCAGTGGAGCGGGTTACGGGTGACGCCCGCGCCCACCATCGCCACCAGCGCCAGCCCCTGACGCAGGCGAAGCTCGCCCGGCAGGCCCGCTTCATCCAGAATTTTCAGGGCGCTGTCCACCACTTCAGCGGTATAGCAGAACTGCAACAGCTGACGATCGTTATGTACGCCAACGGCCAGCGGACGCACCTGGGCACGTTTCAGGATGGTGTCGATATCTTTGTGTGCCAGTTTGAAATCCTGGCCCGCAGGCACCTGGAACTCAATCAGGCAGATGTCATCATGGCTGGTGACAATGCGCGCGCCCGTACCGGATGCCAGCACGCGTTCAATGCGGGTGGAACCCTGATCCGGCGTGTAGCTACAGCGTAGTTGCAGGTCGATGTCGCTGCCGGAAACCGGCTGTAGCGTGCGCGCGTGCAGCACCGGGGCCGCCAGACGCGCCAGTTCGCTCGCTTCGTCGAGACGCAGCAGCGGCAGCAGGCAGGCATCTTTTACTTTGCGCGGGTCCGCGCTGTAGACACCGGCCACGTCGCTCCAGATGGTGACGCGGGACACGCCCGCCAGGGCGCCAATCTGCGTTGCCGAGTAGTCAGAGCCGTTACGGCCCAGCAGAACGGTTTCGCCCGCGTTGCTGCGGCTGATAAAACCGGTGACGACAATACGTTTACCAGGATGTTGCACCAGCAGCTGTTGCAGCAGCGGGTAAGACAACCCTTCGTCCACCTGCGGCTGTGCGGCACGTTCGGCACGCAGGAAATCACGCGCGTCGAGCCAGGCGGCGTCCACACCAAGATGTTGCAGCACAGCGGCCATCAGGCGCGCAGACCACACTTCACCGTGGCCAACCACTTCCGCATACACTGCATCGGTAATGCCGCTGTCCAGCAGAGCGGCCAGACGCTCAAGGTCGTGCGTAAAAGCGCTAATCAGCCCGTCCGCCACGTCCGCAGGCAGCAAACCGGCAATCAGTTCACTCTGGTAACGACGTAAGGACTGTTGCACCTGATGCGCAGAGAGGCGATCGGTCTGGCTCAGTTTCAGCCAGCTAATCAACTGGTTGGTGGTGCTGCCCGCCGCAGAGACAACCATCATGTCCCCCGGCTGTGAATACTCGGTCATGATCCCTGCGACACGCAGGTAACATTTCACATCAGCAAGACTACTACCACCAAACTTGTGCAGCTGACGACCCTTCGTCCCTGCCTGCGCTATCACACTCATGATTACCCCTTGGCTGCGACCCGGAAGCCATTTTCCAGATCGGCAATTAAATCTTCAGAATCTTCAATACCGGTCGAGATACGCAGCAGCGTCTCGGAAATCCCGGCGGCGGCACGTGCTTCGGGTGCCATACCTGCGTGCGTCATGGTTGCGGCGTGGGAGATCAAGCTTTCTACTCCCCCTAAGGATTCCGCCAGCGTAAACAATGACAACCCGCTCAGGAAGCGACGCAGCGTTTGCTCGTCACCGTCCAGTTCAAAACTTAACATCGCGCCAAATCCTTTCTGTTGGCGCGCGGCAATCTCGTGCCCCTGGTTTTCCGGCAGCGACGGGTGATAAAGCTTCTTCACCAGCGGCTGGGTTTTCAGGAAATCCACGATCGCCTGGGCATTACGCTGCGCCACGTCCATACGCGGCGACAGCGTACGGATGCCGCGCAACAGCAAATAGCTGTCGAACGCGCCCGCGGTGACGCCAATGTTATTGGCCCACCATGCCAGTTCGGTGACTACATCAGGATCTTTGGCAATCACCACACCTGCTACTACGTCAGAATGGCCGTTCAGATATTTAGTGCATGAATGCAACACCAGATCGGCGCCCAGTGCCAGTGGGTTCTGAAGGGCCGGACTGAGGAACGTATTATCCACTACACTTATCGCTCCCGCATCCCTTGCGAGCTGACAAATTTTCGCAATATCGACTACGCGCAACAATGGATTGCTTGGACTTTCCACCAGCACCAGCTTCGGCTGCTCGGCAAGCGCCTGTTTCAGCGCCTGTTCGTCGTTTTGATCGACAAACAGCACACGGTAGCAGCCACGTTTCGCCAGGCTATCAAACAGACGATAGCTGCCGCCATAACAGTCGTGCGGCGCCACCAGCAGATCGCCAGGTTTCAGGAACACCGTAGTCACCAGGTGAATGGCAGACATGCCGGTATTGGTTAATACCGCACCCGCGCCGCCTTCCAGTTCCGCCAGCGCGCGCTGGGTGACGTCACGCGTAGGATTGCCGCGACGCGAGTAGTCATGCGCGCGGGGTTCATTAAATCCGGTGAAATTATAGGTGCTGGAGAGATGAATTGGCGGGACAACGCAGCCGTACTGCTCGTCATCATTCAATCCGCTACGCACTGCGATGGTGGCCTGTTTACGCGTCATGGTGAGGCTTCCTGGCGAATGAGGTGAAAAGTCAGGCACCAGAGTAAACATTGAAAGTATGGACGTCAATACATCTGGACATCTAAACTTCTTTGCGTATAGATTGAGCAATGTGCAAATAGCCGTTAAAATTATATGCTTTAGGACACGCTACAGCGGCAATATCCGTGCCTCGGTATCGTCTCTACGGTAAACTACGCAAGATTACGGTTCAAAACTGATGGTTACCGGTTTTGCACCTTTAGATTAATGACTGAGAGGATTAAAGGTATCTCATGGCTGAATGGAGCGGCGAATATATCAGCCCATACGCTGAGCACGGTAAGAAGAGTGAGCAAGTCAAGAAAATCACGGTGTCCATTCCTCTGAAGGTGTTGAAGATCCTCACCGATGAACGTACGCGTCGTCAGGTGAACAACCTGCGTCACGCCACCAACAGCGAACTGCTGTGCGAAGCGTTCCTGCATGCGTTTACCGGCCAACCGTTGCCGAACGATGACGATCTGCGCAAAGAGCGCAGTGACGAAATTCCAGAAGAGGCGAAGGTGATCATGCGTGAACTGGGTATCGACCCGGATACGTGGGAATACTGATAAGCGGATACAAAAAAGGCACCTTGCGGTGCCTTTTTTTCGGGAAACTTATTTAGCGCCCGGGATGCTGAAACGCTTGTTGAAGCGGTCAACACGGCCACCGGTTGCAACATCACGCTGCTTACCAGTGTAGAACGGGTGGCATTTGCCGCACACGTCCAGGTTCAGATCGTGACCCACGGTAGAGCGGATCTGGATAGAGTTACCGCAAGAGCAGTTTGCAGTAATCATTTCGTATTTCGGGTGAATATCTTTTTTCATGGGAGAACCTCAGTTAAGGCCGCGTCGCTCTTCCAGCCCTAACGCCAGACACCACGCGATGTTGAATGTAAGTTCTTTGGCGTAAAATACACCAAAGGCGGCGAATCATACAGAATTTGACCAACGTATGCAAACTGATCCGCACGCCGCTTTCACTAATGTGTATACTAACGCGCCACTTTTCAAGTCAGGAAGATTCGATGCCCGTCGCTCACGTTGCCCTGCCCGTTCCGCTTCCCCGCACCTTTGACTACCTGCTGCCCGACAGCATGAGCGCCAAAGCGGGCTGTCGCGTGACCGTGCCGTTTGGCAAACAGCAGCGTGTGGGGATCGTGGTGTCCGTCAGCGAACACAGCGAACTGCCGCTTAACGAGCTGAAATCGGTTGTTGAGGTGCTGGACAGCGAGCCGGTTTACTCCACCAGCACCTGGCGACTGCTGCTGTGGGCGGCAGATTATTATCATCATCCGATTGGCGACGTGCTGTTCCATGCCCTGCCCATTATGCTGCGCCAGGGCAAGAGCGCCAGCCACGCGCCAATGTGGTACTGGTTTGCCACCGAGCAGGGCCAGGCTGTGGACATTAACAGCCTGAAGCGCTCGCAGAAACAGCAGCAGGCGCTGGCCGCGCTGCGCCAGGGAAAAATCTGGCGCCATCAGGTCGACGAGCTTGAGGTAAGCGAAACCGCGTTGCAGGCATTAAGGAAGAAAGGGTTGAGCGAGCTGGCCAGTGAAGCACCTGCCCTTCACGACTGGCGCGACGGCTTTTCCGTCTCGGGCGATCGCCTGCGTCTGAATACCGAGCAGGCCACCGCCGTGGGCGCGATTCACAGCGCCGCCGACCATTTTTCCGCCTGGCTGCTGGCGGGCGTCACCGGCTCCGGTAAAACCGAAGTGTATCTGAGCGTGCTGGAAAACGTGCTCGCGCAGGGCAAACAGGCGCTGGTGATGGTGCCGGAAATCGGCCTGACGCCGCAAACCATCGCGCGTTTTCGTGAACGCTTTAATGCGCCCGTTGAGGTCCTGCACTCCGGCCTGAACGACAGCGAGCGCCTCAGCGCCTGGCTGAAAGCGAAAAACGGCGAAGCAGCAATTGTGATCGGCACCCGTTCATCGCTGTTTACGCCCTTTAAAAATCTCGGCGTTATCGTAATCGATGAAGAGCATGACAGCTCCTATAAACAGCAGGAAGGCTGGCGCTATCACGCCCGCGACTTAGCCGTGTACCGCGCCCACAGCGAGCAAATCCCCATTATTCTCGGGTCCGCCACCCCCGCGCTTGAAACGCTGCACAACGTTCGCCAGCGTAAATACCACATGCTGCGCCTGACGCGCCGTGCGGGGAATGCCCGCCCGGCCATTCAGCATGTGCTGGATTTGAAAGGCCAGCAGGTGCAGGCCGGGTTAGCGCCTGCGCTGATTAGCCGCATGCGCCAGCATTTGCAGGCGGGCAACCAGGTGATCCTGTTCCTGAACCGCCGCGGCTTCGCGCCTGCGCTGCTGTGCCACGACTGCGGCTGGATCGCGGAGTGCCCGCGCTGCGATCACTACTACACCTTCCACCAGGCTCAGCGCCATTTACGCTGCCACCACTGCGACAGCCAGCGTCCGGTCCCCCGTCAATGCCCGTCCTGCGGCTCAACGCACATCGTGCCGGTCGGTCTGGGAACGGAACAGCTTGAACAGGCGCTCGCGCCCTTCTTCCCGGACGTACCCATCTCCCGTATCGACAGGGATACCACCAGCCGTAAAGGGGCGCTGGAGCAGCAACTGGCGGAAGTGCATCGCGGCGGCGCGCGCATCCTGATTGGTACTCAGATGCTGGCGAAAGGGCACCACTTCCCGGACGTGACGCTGGTCGCCCTGCTGGACGTCGACGGCGCGCTGTTCTCCGCGGATTTTCGCTCCGCCGAGCGTTTCGCCCAGCTTTATACCCAGGTTGCCGGTCGCGCTGGTCGAGCGGGTAAGCAGGGCGAGGTGGTTCTGCAAACGCACCACCCTGAACATCCGCTGCTGCAAACTCTGCTGCACAAAGGCTATGACGCCTTCGCGGACCAGGCGCTGGCCGAACGTCAGACGATGCAGCTTCCCCCGTGGACCAGCCACGTTATCATCCGTGCGGAAGATCATAATAACCAGCAGGCGCCGCTGTTCCTGCAACAGCTGAGGAACCTACTGCAAGCCAGCCCGCTGGTGGATAATCAGCTGTGGATTTTAGGCCCGGTACCCGCGCTCGCCCCGAAACGCGGGGGCCGTTTCCGCTGGCAACTGTTACTTCAGCACCCCTCGCGTATCCGTTTACAGCAGATCGTCAGCGGCACGCTGGCGCTGATCAATACCCTACCGGAAGCGCGAAAAGTGAAGTGGGTTCTTGACGTCGATCCGATTGAAGGCTGAAGACGGATCGAAAAATTTAATGCGCCTCACACTTTTTATGAAAATTCTGTAACCGATTCCATTAACTATCTGTAAAAATGGTGCTGTCCGCAGTTCGGTGTTCAGGCGAGGAGAAGACGTTGAAGTCCAGGAAAGAGGTTGCCTCGGCGACCATGAAAGACGTTGCCGAGAAAGCACAAGTCTCAACAGCAACCGTGTCCCGCGCATTGATGAACCCTGACAAAGTCTCCCAGGCGACCCGAAACCGGGTTGAAAAGGCGGCGCTTGAGGTCGGTTATTTCCCGCAAGCCATGGGGCGCAACGTTAAACGCAACGAATCCCGCACCATCCTGGTGATCGTGCCGGATATCTGCGATCCCTTCTTCAGCGAAATCATCCGCGGCATTGAGGTCACGGCCGCCGCCCAGGGCTATCTGGTGCTGATTGGCGATTGTGCTCACCAGAACCAGCAGGAAAAAACGTTCATCGACCTGATCATCACCAAGCAGATTGATGGCATGCTGCTGCTTGGCTCACGCCTGCCGTTTGATGCCAGCATTGAAGAACAGCGCAATTTACCGCCGATGGTCATGGCGAACGAATTCGCGCCGGAGCTGGAGCTGCCAACCGTTCATATCGATAACCTCACCGCCGCATTCAACGCCGTGAACTATCTTCAGGAACTGGGGCATAAGCGTATCGGCTGTATCGCCGGACCAGAAGAGATGCCGCTGTGTCATTACCGCTTGCAGGGCTACGTTCAGGCGCTGCGCCGTACCGGGGCTATCGTCGATCCGCACTACATTGCGCGCGGTGATTTCACCTTTGAAGCGGGCGGGCAGGCGCTGGAAAAATTGCTGGCCTTGCCAGAACCGCCCACCGCGGTCTTCTGCCACAGCGACGTGATGGCGCTGGGGGCGTTATCCTACGCCAAACGTCACGGCCTGCGCGTGCCGCAGGACCTGTCGATAATCGGTTTTGATAATATTTCACTTTCGGAGTTTTGCGATCCGCCGCTTTCGACCGTTGCACAGCCGCGGTATGACATCGGCCGTGAAGCGATGCTGCTTTTGCTGGATCAGCTGCACGGTCAATCAGTTAGCAGTGGGTCACGACTACTGGATTGTGAGCTGATTGTGCGCGGCTCTACCCAGGCATTAACTTAAAGTAAATACCTTTCGACACCCTTATCTGGTCAAAGCCCCGTCGCTTAAGTAACATGGCGGGCTGACGAACGAATAAATACAGCGAAACGATAGTGGCACAACGAGATTATGTACGTCGCGGCCAGCCGGCACCTTCGCGACGCAAAAAGAGTAGTTCAAAAAGCAAGCAACGCAGCCTGTCTGCTGTCTCCCCAGCTATGGTCGCCATTGCTGCGGCTGTGCTGGTGGCCTTTATTGGCGGCCTCTACTTCATTACGCATCATAAAAAAGAAGAGTCTGAAGCCCTTCAGGGTAATAAGGTCGTCGGCAACGGCCTGCCGCCGAAGCCTGAAGAGCGCTGGCGCTACATTAAAGAGCTGGAAAGCCGCCAGCCTGGCGTACGTGCGCCTACCGAGCCTTCTGCCGGGGGTGAAGTAAAGAATGCCGATCAGCTGACGGACGAACAGCGTCAATTGCTCGCTCAGATGCAGGCGGACATGCGCCAGCAGCCTACGCAGCTGAACGAAGTACCGTGGAACGAACAAACCCCGGCGCAGCGTCAGCAAACGTTGCAGCGCCAGCGTCAGGCTCAGCAGCAAACGCAACAGCAGCAGTGGACGCAGACGCAGCCGGTACAGCAGCCGCGTACACAACCGCAGCAGCAGACGCGTACCGTACAAACTCAGCCTGTCCAGCAGCAACCGAAGGCGCAGCCGCAGAAGCAAACGGCACAGCCGTATCAGGATCTGTTGCAGACGCCTGCGCATACCACTGCGCAACAGCCAAAAACGCAGCAGGCTGCGCCGGTCACCAAAGAGACCGAGGCACCGAAGCAGACGGCTGAGAAAAAAGATGAACGCCGCTGGATGGTTCAGTGCGGTTCGTTTAAAGGCGCCGAACAGGCAGAAACGGTGCGTGCTCAGCTGGCATTTGAAGGATTTGACTCACGCATTACCACCAATAACGGCTGGAATCGCGTAGTGATTGGACCGGTCAAAGGCAAAGAAAACGCAGACGGCACCATTTCCCGTTTGAAAGTGGCTGGCCACACAAACTGCATTCGACTCGCCTCCGGGGGTTGAAACCCCCAAAATCCCCCCCATCTATCATTTAATTCAGCCCTGAGCACAGGCTCAGGGCTTCTGTTTCCCGAATCTGTAACCAGGGGGTCTGCTCGTGACAACAATAGTAAGTGTACGCCGTAACGGCCAGGTGGTAATTGCCGGTGATGGCCAGGCCACGCTGGGTAATACCGTCATGAAAGGCAACGTGAAGAAAGTACGTCGTCTTTATAACGACAAAGTGATCGCCGGTTTCGCAGGCGGCACGGCTGATGCCTTCACGCTGTTTGAACTGTTTGAACGCAAACTGGAAATGCATCAGGGTCATCTGGTGAAAGCCGCCGTTGAGCTGGCAAAAGACTGGCGTACCGACCGCATGCTGCGCAAGCTCGAAGCGCTGCTGGCCGTGGCTGACGAAAACGCCTCGCTGATCATCACCGGTAACGGCGACGTGGTTCAGCCTGAAAACGACCTGATTGCCATCGGCTCTGGCGGCCCGTACGCCCAGGCCGCAGCCCGTGCGCTGTTGGAAAATACCGACATGAACGCGCGCGATATCGCGGTGAAAGCGTTGGATATTGCAGGTGATATCTGCATCTATACCAACCACAATCACACCATCGAAGAATTACCGTCTAAAGCGTAAGGATCGCCCATGTCTGAAATGACCCCACGCGAAATTGTCAGCGAACTGAACAAACACATTATCGGCCAGGACGACGCCAAGCGCTCCGTGGCTATCGCACTGCGTAACCGCTGGCGTCGCATGCAGCTCGATGAAGAGCTTCGCCACGAAGTAACGCCAAAAAATATTCTGATGATCGGCCCGACCGGTGTGGGTAAAACCGAAATCGCCCGTCGTCTGGCCAAACTGGCTAACGCGCCGTTCATCAAAGTTGAAGCCACCAAGTTCACCGAAGTGGGCTATGTGGGTAAAGAAGTGGACTCCATCATCCGTGACCTGACCGACTCGGCGATTAAGATGGTGCGTGTCCAGGCAATTGAGAAAAACCGCTATCGCGCCGAAGAGATGGCCGAAGAGCGTATTCTCGACGTGCTGATCCCACCGGCAAAAAACAACTGGGGACAGGCTGAACAGCAGCCTGAACCTTCTGCTGCGCGTCAGGCATTCCGCAAAAAACTGCGCGAAGGCGAGCTGGACGACAAAGAGATTGAGATCGATCTCGCTGCCGCGCCAATGGGCGTGGAAATTATGGCACCTCCGGGCATGGAAGAGATGACCAGCCAGTTGCAGTCCATGTTCCAGAACCTGGGCGGACAGAAGCAGAAAGCGCGTAAGCTGAAAATCAAAGACGCGATGAAGCTGCTGATTGAAGAAGAAGCCGCGAAGCTGGTTAACCCGGAAGAGCTGAAACAGGATGCTATCGACGCGGTTGAGCAGCACGGTATCGTGTTTATCGACGAAATCGACAAGATCTGTAAGCGCGGCAACGCGTCCGGCCCGGATGTCTCACGCGAAGGCGTTCAGCGCGACCTGCTGCCGCTGGTGGAAGGTTGCACCGTCTCCACCAAGCACGGCATGGTTAAAACTGACCACATTCTGTTTATCGCCTCCGGTGCGTTCCAGATTGCCAGCCCGTCTGACCTGATCCCGGAACTTCAGGGACGTCTGCCAATCCGCGTCGAGTTGCAGGCGCTGACCACCGAAGATTTCGAACGTATCCTGACTGAGCCAAACGCTTCTGTGACCGTACAGTACAAAGCGCTGATGGCGACCGAAGGCGTGAACATTGAATTTACCGATGACGGTATCAAGCGCATCGCTCAGGCCGCGTGGCAGGTCAACGAAACCACCGAAAACATCGGTGCGCGTCGTCTGCACACCGTGCTGGAACGCCTGATGGAAGACATCTCTTATGATGCGAGCGACCTTAACGGTCAAAGCATTACCATTGACGCAGACTATGTGGGCAAACACCTGGATGCGTTAGTGGCAGATGAAGATCTGAGCCGTTTTATTCTATAATCGCGTTCAATGCATTTTCATCACTGTTGATGGGGGCTATGGCCCCCATTTTTATTGGCTAAATAACTATGACTGATATCAGCCGTACACAGGCGTGGCTCGAAAGTCTGCGCCCTAAAACGCTTCCTCTGGCTTTTGCCGCCATTATCGTCGGTACCACGCTTGCCTGGTGGCAGGGTCATTTCGATCCGCTGGTAGCAGGTCTGGCGCTTGTCACCGCCGGGCTGCTGCAAATCCTCTCTAATCTCGCCAATGATTACGGCGATGCGGTAAAAGGCAGCGACAAGCCTGACCGCATCGGGCCGCTGCGCGGCATGCAAAAAGGGGTGATTACCCAGGCACAGATGAAGCGGGCGCTGATTATCACCGTGGTGTTGATTTGCCTGTCCGGGCTGGCGCTGGTGACGGTCGCCTCGAAAACCACCAGTGATTTCATTGGCTTCCTGGTGCTGGGCTTGCTCGCCATTATTGCAGCCATTACCTATACCGTCGGGACGCGTCCTTACGGGTATATTGGTCTGGGCGACATCTCCGTGCTGGTGTTCTTCGGCTGGCTGAGCGTGATGGGAAGCTGGTACTTACAGGCGCACACGGTGATCCCTGCCCTGTTCCTGCCGGCGACCGCCTGTGGTCTGCTGGCGACGGCGGTGCTGAATATCAATAATCTGCGCGACATCGATAGCGACCGCGAGAACGGTAAAAACACGCTGGCCGTGCGTCTGGGTCCGGTGAATGCACGCCGCTATCACGCCTGCCTGCTCATCGGCGCGCTGGTCTGCCTGGCGCTGTTCAATCTGATTTCGCTGCACAGCCTCTGGGGCTGGCTGTTTGTGCTCGCCGCACCGCTGCTGATTAAGCAGGCCCGCTACGTCATGCGTGAACTCAGCCCGGCCGCCATGCCACCGATGCTGGAACGTACGGTAAAAGGCGCGTTGCTGACTAACCTGCTGTTCGTCATCGGGATTGTCTTAAGCCAGACGCTGAGTTAGCTGACAAATATCAATTAACAATTGATGATTTTGCCAACAACGCATTTCGCACGATATACTGAACACATTCGCAGCAACAGAGCGTTAAACCTATGAAATACGATACCTCCGAGCTTTGTGACATCTACCAGGAAGATGTCAACGTCGTTGAACCCCTGTTCTCCAACTTTGGTGGACGGTCGTCGTTTGGCGGACAAATCATCACGGTGAAATGTTTCGAGGACAACGGGTTGCTGTACGATCTGCTCGAAGAGAACGGTCGTGGTCGCGTCCTGCTGGTGGATGGTGGCGGTTCCGTGCGCCGTGCATTGATTGATGCTGAACTGGCGGGAATTGCCGTCCAGAACGAGTGGGAAGGCATTGTGGTGTACGGTTCCGTGCGTCAGGTGGACGATCTCGAAGACCTGGATATCGGGATTCAGGCCATCGCGGCCATACCGGTAGGCGCAGCGGGCGACGGCATCGGCGAAAGCGACGTGCGCGTCAATTTCGGCGGCGTGACCTTCTTCTCGGGCGACCACCTTTATGCTGACAATACCGGCATTATCCTTTCTGAGGATGCGCTGGATATTGAGTAATTAATCGGTAAGCGAGATGCATAAAAAAACCGCCAACAGCAATGTGGCGGTTTTTTTTGTCCCTCGGGATTCGCGGTCCGTTGGGACGTCTTACAGACTAACACCAAGGAACTTCATCATACTCTCGCCCAAACCTTGGGCAACCCTTCCTAACCTTTATAAAATCCTAATTGTCTGTGAATACCTTAACTACCTGGTTGATGCTCATTATGATACCGCGTCCCTTTCCGCCATCTCGCAAATGGGCATCGGTCCAGGGAAAGGTGTATTCACTACCGTAAAGCAGGCTAACATCAAGGCTTGTGTCCACCGACTTATCACCGGTGGTGAACGGTGGAGCGGTAAGCAGCAGGGACCGCATAATGAAACGCTATTTATGTATCGCGTTCATTGTCGCCAGCGTACTCGTTGTAAAGAGCGATGAACCTGTTGGGTTTGTTGCTTTTGCTACGACAGCGCAGGACAAGTAGCGTTAAGGCCGCCCAGGGCGGCCTTTTTTATGGTTTGATGTCGGTTAGCGAAAACCATAAAAAAGCCGGGTGGCGGCTTCGCCTTACCCGGCCTGTTCAATGCATTCCCTAAGGAAATCAAACTTCTTCCATACGTCCCAGCAACGCCTGCAAGCGTTCCTGCCAGCCGTTCTGCTGTTCGCGCAGCTGGTTGTTTTCGCGCTCCAGTTCTTCACGGCTGTGCTGAGCATTCTGAACTTCCTGTGACAGGGAGTTGTTCTTCTCTTTCAGCTCTTCAATTTCCATTTGCAGCAGCGTGATGGTGTCAATCGCCTGCTGTACTTTCGATTCCAGTTTCTCAAACACTTCTAAAGACATGATCCTACCTCTCCTGAATTGCAAGGCGACGCTTTAACATAAACGCGCACAACATATGTTCCGATTGTATGGAGCGCCGTCGCCCCTGTCCAGCGGCATGCCACGCAGATCGCGGTTTGCAACACTTTTCGGCCTCGTCCTGGTGCGTTCGCCGCATATACCCCTAAGTTGTTAACCCATAAGTTAAAGAAATGATTCAGCCCATAATCATTATCTGATGCAAAAACGCGCTTTATGGCGCGAAAACGCTCATTTTATTGACGCAGACCACACATTTAGATTTCGATATTTCTCGTTTGTGCTCGTTAACGATAAATTAACACTATGTCTACAGGGCATCGTGACTGTCACGGGCGGTCACGCAAACAATAAACATTACTCTTTTGCAGGATTCCGATTATGAGTCAGACATCAACCTTAAAAGGCCAGTGTATTGCCGAGTTCCTGGGTACCGGGTTGTTGATATTCTTCGGAGTAGGCTGTGTCGCAGCACTGAAAGTGGCGGGTGCCAGTTTTGGTCAGTGGGAAATCAGTATTATCTGGGGTCTGGGCGTGGCGATGGCCATCTACCTGACCGCAGGGGTTTCCGGTGCACATCTTAACCCGGCGGTGACCATCGCGTTGTGGCTATTCGCGTGTTTTGACGGACGCAAAGTTGTTCCTTTCATCATTTCGCAATTTGCCGGCGCCTTTTGCGCAGCGGCGTTAGTTTACGGGCTTTATTACAATCTTTTCATCGACTTCGAACAGACGCATCATATGGTGCGTGGCAGTGTCGAAAGTCTGGATCTGGCAGGCATTTTCTCAACGTATCCGAATCCGCATATCAATTTTGTGCAGGCGTTCGCGGTTGAGATGGTGATTACCGCTATTCTGATGGGCGTCATCATGGCGCTGGGCGACGATGGAAACGGCATTCCGCGCGGCCCGCTGGCGCCACTTTTGATTGGCCTTCTGATTGCGGTAATTGGCGCATCCATGGGTCCGCTGACCGGCTTTGCGATGAATCCGGCGCGTGACCTGGGTCCAAAAACCTTCGCCTTCTTTGCGGGATGGGGCGATGTCACCTTCACGGGCGGCAAAGACATTCCTTACTTCCTGGTTCCGCTGTTCGGGCCAATCGTAGGGGCGGCGCTGGGCGCATTCGGCTATCGCAAATTAATTGGTCGCCACTTACCGTGCGACACTTGTGTGGAAGAGGAGAAAGAGACGGCTTCCACCACACAACAAAAAGCTTCGCTGTAATCTGACTACGGGACACATACCATGACCGAAAAAAAATATATCGTTGCGCTCGACCAGGGCACCACCAGCTCCCGCGCTGTCGTAATGGATCATGACGCGAACATTGTCAGCATGTCTCAACGCGAATTTGAGCAAATTTACCCGCGTCCAGGCTGGGTAGAACACGACCCGATGGAGATCTGGGCGTCGCAAAGCTCCACGCTGGTGGAAGTGCTGGCGAAAGCCGACATCAGTTCTGACCAGATTGCCGCTATCGGTATCACCAACCAGCGTGAAACGACTGTGGTCTGGGAGCGCGAAACCGGTAAGCCCATCTACAACGCCATTGTCTGGCAGTGCCGTCGTACGTCAGAGATCTGCGAACAGCTGAAGCGCGAAGGAATGGAAGAGTACGTGCGCAGCGCCACCGGCCTGGTGGTTGACCCCTATTTCTCCGGCACCAAAGTGAAGTGGATCCTCGACCACGTGGAAGGTTCACGCGAGCGCGCACGACGTGGCGAGCTACTGTTCGGCACCGTCGATACCTGGCTTATCTGGAAGATGACTCAGGGACGCGTTCACGTTACCGACTACACCAACGCCTCGCGCACCATGCTGTTCAACATCAACACCCTTGAGTGGGATGACAAGATGCTGGACGCGCTGGACATTCCGCGCGCGATGCTGCCTGAAGTCCGTAAGTCTTCTGAAGTATACGGCCAGACCAACATTGGCGGTAAAGGTGGCACCCGTATTCCTATCGCCGGTATCGCCGGTGACCAGCAGGCGGCCCTGTTCGGCCAGCTGTGCGTCAAGGAAGGGATGGCGAAGAACACCTACGGCACCGGTTGTTTTATGCTGATGAACACCGGCGAGAAAGCGGTGAAATCAGAAAACGGTCTGCTGACCACCATCGCCTGCGGCCCGCGCGGCGAAGTGAACTATGCCCTGGAAGGCGCGGTATTCATGGCGGGTGCCTCCATTCAGTGGCTGCGCGACGAGATGAAGCTGATCAGCGACGCGTTTGACTCCGAATACTTCGCGACCAAAGTGAAAGACACCAACGGCGTGTACGTGGTGCCAGCGTTCACCGGTCTGGGCGCACCGTACTGGGATCCGTATGCCCGCGGCGCGATTTTCGGCCTGACGCGCGGCGTGAACTCAAACCACATCATTCGCGCGACGCTGGAATCCATCGCCTACCAGACGCGCGACGTGCTGGAAGCGATGCAGGCTGACTCCGGCATTCGTCTGCACGCCCTGCGCGTGGACGGCGGTGCGGTCGCGAACAACTTCCTGATGCAGTTCCAGTCCGACATTCTGGGCACCCGCGTTGAACGTCCTGAGGTGCGAGAAGTGACGGCGCTGGGCGCGGCGTATCTGGCAGGTCTGGCGGTTGGCTTCTGGCAAAACCTCGACGAGCTTCAGGAAAAAGCGGTTATCGAACGCGAATTCCGTCCTGGCATCGAAACCACCGAGCGCAACTACCGCTACAGCGGCTGGAAGAAAGCGGTGAAACGTGCCCTGGCGTGGGAAGAGCACGACGAGTAAACCTATATTCCCTCTCCCCTGGGAGAGGGTTAGGGTGAGGGGCTCCGACCGCACCGGTCCCTTCGCCCCTCCCCACTCTGTGATAAACTTCGTGCAATTCCTTTTGATTGTACGAGTACCTCATGAAACGTGAACTTGCTATCGAGTTTTCCCGCGTCACCGAAGCTGCCGCCCTCGCAGGCTACAAGTGGCTGGGCCGTGGCGACAAAAATACCGCAGACGGTGCAGCCGTCCACGCCATGCGCATTGTGCTTAATCAGGTCAATATCGATGGCACTATCGTCATTGGCGAAGGCGAAATCGACGAAGCGCCGATGCTCTACATCGGTGAAAAAGTCGGGACGGGCAAAGGCGATGCCGTGGATATCGCGGTCGACCCGATTGAAGGCACGCGTATGACGGCGATGGGCCAGGCCAACGCGCTGGCGGTACTGGCGGTGGGCGATAAGGGCTGCTTCCTCAACGCGCCCGATATGTACATGGAAAAACTGATCGTCGGTCCTGGCGCTAAAGGCGCTATCGACCTTAGCCTGCCGCTGGACGCCAACCTGCGCAATATCGCTGCGGCGCTGGGTAAAGCGCTCAGCGAACTCACCGTGACCATTCTGGCGAAACCGCGCCACGACGCCACCATTGCGTACCTGCAAGCGCTCGGCGTACGCGTGTTTGCTATTCCGGATGGCGACGTTGCCGCCTCTATTCTGACCTGCATGCCGGACAGCGAAGTCGACGTGCTTTACGGCATCGGCGGCGCGCCGGAGGGTGTGGTCTCTGCGGCAGTGATCCGCGCGCTGGACGGCGATATGCAGGCGCGTTTGCTGCCACGCCATGAGGTCAAAGGCGACAGCGACGAGAACCTTCGCATTGGTGCAGACGAACTGGCGCGCTGCGCGGCGATGGGCATCGAGGCCAATAAAGTGCTCGCGCTGAACGAGATGGCCCGCAGCGATAACGTGGTCTTCTCCGCAACCGGCATCACCAAAGGCGATCTGCTGGACGGCATCACCCGCAAGGGCAACATGGCCACCACTGAAACCCTGCTGATCCGTGGTAAATCCCGCACCATTCGCCGCATTAAGTCCATTCATTATCTCGATCGTAAAGATCCGGACGTACAGACGCACATTCTGTAAAACCGTTTGATCGATAGAGCTTTCCGGCCCGAATGGGCTGGAAATGTTTCCCGCAAGTACGGAAGATAGAAGAGAGAAACAGCACAGGAGAAGATCATGGCGGACTGGGTAACAGGTAAAGTCACAAAGGTACAGTTCTGGACCGATGCGCTATTTAGCCTCACGCTGCACGCTCCCGTTCATCCGTTTACTGCCGGGCAGTTTGCCAAGCTCGGGTTGGATATCGACGGTGAACGCGTACAGCGCGCCTACTCTTACGTTAATGCGCCTGATAACCCGGACCTTGAGTTCTATCTGGTCACCGTCCCGGACGGTAAGCTCAGCCCACGCCTCGCCGCGCTGAAGCCGGGCGATGAAGTGCAGATTGTCTCCGGCGCGGCGGGGTTCTTCGTGCTGGATGAAATCCCCGACTGTGACACGCTCTGGATGCTGGCGACCGGCACGGCCATTGGCCCGTATCTTTCCATTCTGCAATACGGCAAAGATCTGGAGCGCTTTAAAAATATCGTGCTGGTTCACGCCGCGCGCTACGCCGCAGACCTGAGCTATTTGCCGCAGATGCAGGCGCTGGAACAGCGATATGGCGGGAAGTTAAAAATTCAGACGGTGGTCAGCCGCGAAACCGCAGCCGGCTCGTTAACCGGTCGCGTTCCGGCGTTGATTGAAAGCGGCGCGCTGGAAGAAGCGGTGGGTTTACCGATGAATACCGAAACCAGCCATGTGATGCTGTGCGGTAACCCGCAGATGGTACGCGATACGCAGCAGTTGCTGAAGGATACCCGGCAGATGACGAAGCACCTTCGCCGCCGGCCGGGCCACATGACCGCCGAACACTACTGGTGATCAGCGGTACTTCACCTCAAGGGTATCTTTTCCATATTTGTTCTCGCTCTGGGTGCCGATAAACGCGCCCAGTTCGACAACCATCATTACAAAGATAACCGTCGGCAGCAGTCTGCCCACCACCCATGGGAGGATTGAGGGCAGCATTGACCAGTTCCCCGCCACCAGCATCCACGCCAGAATAATCAGGAAAGCCCATGCGCCGGAGCGGCCACGATCGTGCAGACGTTTCACCACTACGGCGGCGGTTGGCCACAGTAAACAGACCAGCGCAAATGCCGCCGTTTGCGTGCTCAGCCATGCGTTGTAGGCAACAAAAAACAGAAGCAGCATGGCGACAACCCACGTTGCAATCCAGATCCAGAAGTCACGGCGTCCAATACGCCCTTTGAATGAAAACAGCCACTGCTGTATGGTCATGTAAGGTTCCTTATTATTGTTTAGCCCGCATTTTACCCTGGAGTTGTGACCTTTTGACAAGCCGACCAGATATCGTTTTAATCATGGGCAATGACGGCCAGGGGCAATGTTGATGAAAAGTTCGGCACACTCTCTTTATTTGTGTTTAGCGATGCTGAGCGCCAGTTTTTCCCTGTATGCCGCGGAAACGGCTTCCCCGGTCACCGCCCCCTATCTTCTGGCGGGCGCCCCCTCTTTCGATCAATCTATCAGCCAGTTCCGCGAAGCCTTCAACAAAGAAAACCCCTCACTTCCGCTGGGAGAGTTCCGTGCGATTGACAGCGCCCGCGATACGCCGACCCTGACCCGCGCGGCCAGCAAAATTAACGAGAATCTGTATGCCTCTACCGCCCTTGAGCGCGGAACGTTAAAAATCAAAAGTATGCAGATCACCTGGCTGCCGATTCAGGGGCCAGAGCAGAAAGCGGCGAAAGCGAAAGCGCTGGAGTACATGAGCGCTATTCTGCGCGCCTTTACCCCCACCTTCACGAAAGCGCAAAGCCAGCAAAAGCTGCAAAAACTGCTTACCGCCGGGAAAAACAAACGCTATTACGCCGATACGGAAGGTGCCGTTCGCTATGTCGTCGCAGATAACGGCGAAAAGGGGCTGACCTTCGCGGTTGAACCGATTAAGCTGGCCCTATCAGACGCACTCGAGGGGGCGAATTAATGACAAAAAGCAAAGCCTTTCGAGGGAAAATCTCTATACTGATTCACAGACCATGCTGCCCGACAGGGCGGCCATATTCCTTAATTCGCTTATTGAGCGTGGAGAATTGAAATGCGACATCCTTTAGTGATGGGTAACTGGAAACTGAACGGCAGCCGCCACATGGTAAACGAACTGGTTGCTAACCTGCGTAAAGAGCTGGCTGGCGTGACCGGCTGCGCGGTTGCTATCGCTCCGCCGGATATGTACCTGGATCTGGCTAAACGTGCCGCTGACGGCAGCCACATCATTCTGGGCGCGCAGAACGTTGACGTTAACCTGTCTGGCGCGTTCACCGGTGAAACCTCCGCTGAAATGCTGAAAGATATCGGCGCGAAATACATCATCATCGGCCACTCCGAGCGTCGCACCTATCACAAAGAATCCGATGAGTTCATCGCGAAGAAATTCGCTGTGCTGAAAGAGCAGGGTCTGATCCCGGTTCTGTGCATCGGTGAAACCGAAGCAGAAAACGAAGCAGGCAAAACCGAAGAAGTGTGCGCACGTCAGATCGACGCTGTGCTGAAAACCCAGGGCGCGGCAGCGTTCGAAGGCGCGGTTATCGCTTACGAGCCAGTCTGGGCGATCGGTACCGGCAAATCTGCAACTCCAGCGCAGGCACAGGCGGTGCACAAGTTCATCCGTGACCACATTGCAAAAGCAGACGCGAAAGTGGCTGAGCAGGTCATCATCCAGTACGGCGGTTCCGTTAACGCATCAAACGCAGCTGAGCTGTTCACCCAGCCAGACATCGATGGCGCACTGGTTGGCGGCGCATCCCTGAAAGCAGACGCTTTCGCGGTGATCGTTAAAGCGGCAGAAGCGGCTAAGCAGGCGTAATCGCCTTTGTGGCGGGTGGCGCTTCGCTAACCCGCCCTACAAACGACCTAACACGCTAAACCACAAATAATCCAGCGGCAGCAGCACCAGATACGTCGCAATCGCCAGCGCCAGACAAAGCAGCATCCCCGCCTTCGCAGGCACTTTCCCTAAGCCCATCGCCACTACAATCGGCGACGCCTGATACGGCAGCAGCGGCGTGGAATACCCCAGCACCTGAATCATGATCACCGACAGCAGCGGGAAGCCGGTCGCGTCCGAGAAGCTCTGCGCCAGCGTGGTGTACAGCGCAGGAACGCCGTTGGCGGTCATAATGAAGTTGAGCGCCGTGGTGATCCCCGTCAGCGCCAGGAAGCTGGTAAACGGGCGGTCTGCATCCAGCGGCATGATATGGAGCAACGCCTCGCCTACGGCCGCACCGATACCGGTCTGCGTCACCGTAATGGCCAGCCCGAGTATACCCGCGACGTAAATACAGGTGCGCATATTCACCCCCGCCGAGAACTCCTCCCCGGTGATAAAACCGATGCGCGGCAGCATAACGATGACCGAGGCCGCCAGCCCCGTCCACGCTGGCCCAACGCCGTGCCAGCTCTCCGTCACCCACATCGTCAGCACCACCGCCAGCAGCCAGGCGAGTCGTTTTTCGTCACGCCCCATCGGTTCCGATGGCGTGAGATCCTTCGCCGGTTTCGGGTTGCCGGGGAACAGCCAGCAGATCAGGCCAATCAGAATCAGGCCTTTGAGAATACCCAGCACCGGGGTGTGCAGCAGCAGATACGGGACATAGTTGAGGTGGATACCGTATGAGCCTTCCGCCGCGCCGCTCATCACCAGGTTGGGCACGTTGGCGGGCAAAATAGTGGCCGAGAGCTGGAAGGTGCCAAACCCGACCGCCAGCGCCAGGCCAAACCAGGCCCGCGAGCCATCAGGAATGCCGGCCCGCTTCGCCATCGCGGCGACAATCGGCATCAGCAGCGCAATACGTCCCATGTTCGACGGCATCACGAATGCCAGGGCATAGCTCAGCAGCACAACGCTCGCCACCATCAGCACCCAGGAGTCGGTAAGCTTTGCCGACAGCGCCCGGGCGGCCCTGTCCGCCAGGCCGGTTTTCCGAATCGCCACGCCCAGCACAAAGCCGCTGAACACCAGCCAGAAGGCAGACGAGGCGAAGCCGCCGAAGATCACTTCCGGCGGGGCGATTCTGGCGGTCATCGCCGCCGTGAAAAACAGCAGCGCGGTGATAAATTCCGGCAATAGCGACGTCGCCCACAGCACAATGGTGACGCCGACGATCAGCGAGGGAAGCAGCAGAGGATGCGTTAACCAGAGCGACATACCTGTCTCCTGTAGAATTTTTCAGCAAGTCTACGGCGACAGGCAGGGCGAGTAAACGCTATTTATGGTGGGGTCACTTCAGGATATCGCATTGATGATCCTGCAATTCCTCAGCCGACGCGCGGTTAAAGGTAAGCAGGTTACGCTCTGTCGCCAGCAATACAAACGAGCCGTCCGACTGCTGTGCCATCGCCAGCGCGAAGCGTCCCATATGATCGCGGGCTTCCGGCAGCTCTTCCGCCAGCATCATAAACGGGCTGCGCTGCACCAGTTCGTTCTCCGTCACCCGACGGGCAAGGTATTCATGCCCTTCCAGCCCGCCCGGAAGCGGTAACCACTGGGTGCTGATTTGCCCCTGCGACGCGTTCAGCTTCTCGCGCACGTCTGGGCGCAGACAGGAGATGTGGATATGAAAATGGTTTTGCGTGCGCCCGGTCGGGGAGTTGATGGTCAGCGAAACGGCGCTATCAGGCACGTCGGCCCCCCGTTTCATACTCATAAAATGGCGAGACTGCCATGCCAGCCAGAAGAAATTCGGTGTCTGCGGCTCAGTCAGCAGCGGGCTTTCGGTTCCGTTGATACGGTACGTGGGCATCAGCAGGTATTGCAGCGGCCCGTTGCGGTCCTTGAACACCACGTAGCCCGCATCTGGCTTCACCTGCGCACACGGTGCCGGGTTACGGTTATGCAGCTGGTTGGGCACACACTGGTCGAGAACGATATGACGCAACGCATTCGGATTACCCGCTTTCATCCAGTACACGCCGCCTGCGGCAAGGGCGATAACGATCAGAATCAGTAAGATAATTTTTTTCACAACGCGTTCCCTGTTTTCAATAGAGGCAAAAGAGTAACGCAAAATGATGACCAAATAAAAAACCCGGCGGATTTCTCACACCGGGTTACCGTGTCGTTCTTTGTAAAACGCTTAGCGCTTGCTGATCTGGTCGAAGGTGCCGCCGTTAGAGAAGTGCTCTTTCTGCGCTTTGGTCCAGCCGCCAAAAACCTCATCAATAGTGAACAGCTTCAGTTTCGGGAAGGCGTTTTCGTATTTCTTCGCGACGGCCTCATCGCGTGGGCGGTAGAAGTTTTTCGCCGCAATTTCCTGCCCTTCCGGTGAGTAGAGGTACTTCAGGTAGGCTTCCGCCACCGCTTTGGTGCCCTTCTTATCAACAACCTTATCGACGACGGAGACGGTCGGCTCAGCGAGGATGGATTCGCTCGGGGTGACGATCTCGAACTTGTCTTTACCCAGCTCGTTGGTCGCCAGCAGGGCTTCGTTTTCCCAGGCGATCAGTACGTCGCCAATGCCGCGTTCGACGAAGGTGTTGGTTGCACCGCGCGCGCCGGAGTCCAGCACTTCGACGTTTTTAAACAGTGCTTTGACGAAGTCCTGTGCTTTGGCCTGATCGCCGTTGTTGTGGTGCAGCGCGTAGCCCCAGGCTGCCAGATAGTTCCAGCGTGCGCCGCCGGAGCTTTTTGGGTTCGGGGTAATGACAGACACGCCTGGCTTAATCAGGTCGTTCCAGTCCTTAATCTGTTTCGGGTTGCCTTTACGCACCAGGAAGACAATGGTCGAGGTGTATGGCGCAGAGTTGTCCGGCAGACGCTTGATCCAGTTTTTGTCGATACGGCCACGCTCCGCGATCGCGTCCACGTCATAAGCCAGCGCCAGGGTAACCACATCGGCTTCAATACCGTTGATCACCGATGTCGCCTGCTTACCGGAACCGCCGTGAGACTGGCGAACCACCACGTTATCGCCGGTTTCCTGTTTCCAGTGCGCCGCGAAAGCTTTGTTGTACTGGTCGTACAGTTCACGCGTCGGATCGTACGACACGTTCAGTAACTGAATGTCCTTTGCCAGAACGCTGGTCGATGCCAGCAATAATGTTAACCCCACGCCCCATTTATTCATCGCCCAGCTCTCTTGTGTAGTGTTTTGATGAATGCAGCGTGCCAGAAAGCTAACCGATGATTAAAGAATAAAAAAAGATTGGCTATAACTTGCAGGAATAAAAAAAGTGAATGAGCGGCCTGATGCCCTCACCCCAACCCTCTCCCACGGGAGAGGGAGCAACCATAAAAAACGGTAACCCTTGGGTTACCGTTTTGCATTTACCTAGCCGCCACCGGGCAACAGAGCCAATCAGTACAGTTTTTTCGCGCAGTCCAGCCAGTCACCTTTGAACGGACGCTTCATGTTTTCAATGGCGTCGATGATGTCATGGTGAACCAGTTTCTCGTTCTGAATACCGACGCAGCGGCCGCCGTGGCCCTGAAGCAGTAGCTCGATCGCGTACGCGCCCATGCGGGACGCCAGGATACGGTCGTACGGGCCTGGGGAACCACCACGCTGAATGTGACCCAGAACGGTCGCGCGGGTTTCGCGTTTGGTTTCGGTTTCGATGTACTTCGCCAGCTCGTCAACGTCACAGATGTGCTCGGTGATAGCAACGATGGCGTGTTTCTTACCTTTCGCGATACCGGCTTTGATTTCAGCGACCAGATCTTCACGGCTAAATTCCACTTCCGGTACCACCACGAACTCACAGCCACCGGCAATTGCCGCCGCCAGAGTCAGGTCACCGCAGTAACGGCCCATCACTTCAACAATAGAAATACGCTGGTGAGAGGAAGAGGTGTCACGCAGGCGGTCAATCGCTTCCACAACGGTACCCAGCGCGGTGAAGTAACCGATGGTGTAGTCGGTGCCTTTGATGTCATTGTCGATGGTGCCAGGCAGGCCGATGCACGGGAAGCCCATTTCAGTCAGACGTTTTGCACCCATGTAGGAGCCGTCGCCGCCGATAACCACCAGCGCATCCAGACCCCGTTTTTTCATGTTTTCGATAGCCACTTCACGGATGTGTTCGTCACGGAATTCCGGGAAGCGTGCAGAACCGAGGAAAGTACCGCCACGGTTGATCATGTCAGACACGCTGTAGCGGTCGAGCTGAACCATGCGGTCTTCATACAGACCCAGGTAACCGTCATAGATACCAAAAACTTCCAGACCTTCCGTCAGCGCTGCACGGACAACCCCACGGATTGCCGCGTTCATGCCCGGCGCATCACCGCCGCTTGTCAACACACCGATTTTCTTAATCATGACTACCTCTGAACTTAGGAATGCAAAATTGAAATCTGCTGCCGGAAGAAACTGTTCAACCGTCGAATACTGCAAATAGTATATCAATCCCTTCCAGCTGAATTGATTCAGGTCAGGCCATATGGTGGTAATTTATCCACAAAATGCTGCTCTGGCTCACTTTTTTACAACGAATTACGAAAGCTCAAAACGCCCTGGGTACGACAGAGCACGGATCCTGATGAATAATGACGTCTGACCCAGGGAAACGCTGCAAAATCGCCTGCTCCACCTGTTCAGCGACCATATGCGCCTGAACCAGGGGCAGGTTGTCTTCCATTTCCAAATGAATCTGAATAAAGCGGGTCGGCCCTGACTGCCGCGTACGAAGATCGTGAGCACCACTGACGCCAGGCCAGTTGGTCACAATGGCATAAATTTCATCACGTTCTGCATCCGGAAGCGCACGGTCAAGAAGCGACTGTACCGCTTCATACCCCATCCGCAAGGCGCTGTATAAAATATAGATCCCTATCCCTAACGCAAACAACGCATCGGCCCGATGCCAGCCATACCAGGCCAGACCAAGCGCAATAAGAATAGCCCCATTCATCATAACATCAGACTGATAATGAAGCATATCGGCCCGTACAGCCTGGCTTTGTGTTTTGCGTACAACCCAGCGCTGGAACGTTACAAGAACAAGTGTGCTTATAAGTGCAACTACCGTTACGACCACGCCAACGCCCGGATCGTTCATCGGAGAAGGCGAAATAAGATGCTGAATACCGGTCAAAAACAGGAAAAGCGCAGAGCCCGAAATAAACATGCTTTGTGCCAGCGCGGCCAGCGATTCCGCTTTGCCGTGGCCAAACGTATGCTCTTCATCCGCCGGTTGCAGCGAGTAGCGCACCACCAGCAGGTTGGTCAGCGAGGCGGCAATATCCACCAGTGAATCCACCAGTGCCGCCAGAATACTGACCGACCCGGTGTACCACCACGCGAAAATTTTAATGATCAGCAAACACGACGCCATCACCGTCGCGGCTATTGCGGCCCGGCTTACCAGCCGTCCATAGGATTGATTCATAAACACTCCTGTCATGCCATGGCGCTAGTATAACGGATGGTGGTGGAGTGAAAGGATGAATAAAGCGTTAACAAACCTGAACAATGGGCAAAAAAAACCCCCACATCATGTGGGGGAAGACAGGGATGGTGTCTATGGCAAGGAAAACAGGGTTTACTGGTTACTACGGGTACTGCTATTGCTACTGAAAAGCGTCATATCTGAGCTTCGCTGCATCCGTGCAACCTCACGCAACTGATTCATACGTTGCTGATGTTTGGTATTCAAAACCGCTTGCTGCTCGGGCGTTAGCAGGTGGAACATCTGGTTGCGAACCTTCGCCATCTCTACCTGGCGGGCAACCTGTTCCTGCGCCATTTTTTCGGCCTGAGCGCGTACAGCGCTTTCGTCAAAATTTTCTGCGGTGACAAGGCGATGCATTGTCTCCATTTCGCTAACATTAACAGGGGGCTGGTCGTGTCTTGCCCTCTGCATCAGATCTCGCATCTGTTGACGCTGATGTTCGGTTAAACTTATGCCGTCAAACATATGGCTTTGGCTGCTGTGCTGCGTTGCGCCCTCTGCTGAGGAACCGTTATCGCTGATGATAGCTACAGCAGCCTGGCTAAACGCACTGAAGGCCAGCGTTGAGGCCATGACGGCAGCGGTAACTTTGCGCATCACTTGCTCCCAAAATCTTTCGTGTCGCGATTCAACGAGAGACAGTCTACGATTCAGGCTGCAAACATGCGTCAGGGGGTGTAAAACAACGTAAAGTCATGGATTAGATAGCCTTGATGTCGTAATTTCTGCCTCGGAGGTATTTAAACAATGAATAAAATCCTGTTAGTTGATGATGACCGAGAGCTCACATCTCTTTTAAAGGAGTTGCTCGACATGGAAGGTTTCAACGTCCTGGTTGCCCATGATGGCGAGCAGGCGCTGAGTCTCCTTGACGACAGCATCGATTTACTTTTGCTCGACGTCATGATGCCGAAGAAAAACGGTATTGATACGTTGAAAGAGCTTCGCCAGACACACCAGACCCCCGTCATTATGCTGACCGCACGCGGCAGCGAGCTTGACCGCGTACTCGGCCTTGAGCTGGGTGCGGATGACTATTTACCTAAGCCGTTCAACGACCGTGAACTGGTGGCCCGTATTCGCGCGATCCTGCGCCGCTCTCACTGGAGCGAGCAGCAGCAGAATACCGACAACAGCTCACCTACGCTGGAAGTGGACTCCCTGAGCCTGAACCCGGGCCGCCAGGAAGCGAGCTTCGACGGTGAAACGCTGGAGCTAACCGGCACCGAGTTCACCCTGCTGTATCTGCTGGCGCAGCATCTCGGCCAGGTGGTGTCGCGTGAACACTTAAGCCAGGAAGTGCTCGGCAAACGCCTCACCCCGTTTGACCGCGCCATCGACATGCACATCTCTAACCTGCGCCGTAAGCTGCCGGAGCGTAAAGACGGTCACCCATGGTTTAAAACCCTGCGTGGTCGCGGTTATCTGATGGTTTCCGCTTCATGATAGGCAGCTTAACCGCCCGCATCTTCGCCATCTTCTGGCTGACGCTGGCACTGGTTTTAATGCTCGTTTTGATGTTGCCAAAACTCGACTCACGCCAGATGACGGAGCTACTCGACAGCGAGCAACGTCAGGGCGTGATGATCGAGCAGCACGTGGAAGCGGAGCTGGCAAACGATCCGCCGAACGATTTAATGTGGTGGCGCAGGTTGTTTCGCGCTATCGACAAGTGGGCGCCCCCCGGACAACGTCTTTTACTGGTCACCAGTGAAGGCCGCGTGATTGGGGCCGATCGCAATGAAATGCAGATTATCCGCAACTTTATTGGCCAGGCGGATAATGCCGATCACCCACAGAAAAAGAAATATGGTCGGGTAGAGATGGTCGGTCCTTTCTCGGTGCGGGATGGGGAAGACAATTACCAGCTCTATCTGATTCGCCCTGCGAGCAGTTCCCAGTCCGACTTTATCAACCTGCTGTTTGACCGTCCGCTTTTGCTGTTGATTGTCACGATGCTGGTCAGTTCCCCGCTGCTGTTATGGCTGGCGTGGAGCCTGGCGAAACCGGCGCGTAAGCTGAAAAATGCGGCGGACGAAGTGGCGCAGGGCAACCTGAGGCAGCATCCGGAGCTGGAATCCGGGCCGCAGGAGTTCCTGGCCGCCGGAACCAGTTTTAACCAGATGGTCTCTGCTCTTGACCGCATGATGACCGCGCAGCAACGCCTGCTGTCGGATATCTCCCACGAGCTGCGGACGCCGCTCACGCGCTTACAGCTGGGTACCGCCCTGCTGCGCCGCCGCAGCGGTGAGAGCAAAGAGCTGGAGCGTATTGAGACGGAAGCGCATCGCCTGGACAGCATGATCAACGATCTGCTGGTGATGTCGCGCAATCAGCAGAAAAACGCGCTGGTGAGCGAAACGGTGAAAGCCAATCACCTCTGGCATGAGGTGCTGGACAACGCGGCGTTCGAAGCGGAGCAGATGGGCAAATCGTTCACCGTCAACTTCCCGCCGGGCCCGTGGCCGCTCTACGGTAACCCCAACACGCTGGAAAGCGCGCTGGAGAATATCGTGCGTAACGCCCTGCGCTATTCGCACACGAAGATTGAAGTGGCGTTTTCGGTGGATAAAGACGGGATTACCGTCATTGTCGATGACGATGGTCCTGGCGTCAGTCCGGAAGATCGCGAGCAGATTTTCCGTCCGTTCTACCGTACCGACGAGGCGCGCGACCGTGAATCTGGTGGTACGGGGCTAGGTCTGGCAATTGTTGAAACCGCCATGCAACAGCACCGTGGCTGGGTGAAAGCCGATGACAGCCCGCTGGGCGGGCTGAGGTTAACGCTGTGGCTGCCGCTGTATAAGCGTTCGTAACCGTATGTGCCGGGTGGCGGCTTCGCCTTACCCGGCCTACTTTCTACGGAACCTCTTTCCCCCACAATCTCCGCGAACTGCTCTCGATCTTGCCGCTTAACCGCCGCTTCTGCATCGTTCTGGTCCAGCTGGTGGATAATCCCGCCGCTGACAGCAGGCGGTGATACTGCTCGTCATCAAACGGCATATGCCAGGCAATTGCGCAGGCCTCGTATACCGACACCTCACTCAAGCGCGAAGCCAGCTCAAGCGGCGCATCCGCCGAAACCTGTCCCGCCTGCACAACGCGATACAGCCAGCCGGTTTTACCCGCGTTTTGCAGCTGGGCCGACATATCCTGAATGCCGAAATGGTAATTAAGCTTAAAGCACGGTGAGCGCGGCTGGGTGACCTGAATCAAAGCATCGCCCCAGCGGTAAATATCGCCGATAAAGACGTTCTTCTCCGTCAGCCCCTCCGTTGAGAGATTTTCGCCAAACGCGGGGGCGACGAAGAGGTCCGCCTGTTCAGGAAATTCGGCTTTCCAGTGCTGATAGTGCTCGCGCGGATAGTGGCACAGCGCGCGATCGGGCCCGCCGTGGATTTTCTTTTCAGCCTGCTGGTCACCCGCAAGCCCGAGATCGGTCAACGTCAGCTCACCGTCGACCTGCACTTTGGCGATGGCGCTCGGGCGGCTGCCTTCGTACTCCCTTACCTTGCCTGTAAACACATTCACCGGGTAATGCATCTCCACTCCTTCAGATACAAAAAAAGCGAGTCATCAGACTCGCTTCTCACAGGCGTCAATGCAACCTTATTTTTTAGCGGCGAAACGCGCTGCTGCTTCGTCCCAGTTCACTACATCCCAGAAGGCTTTGATGTAGTCAGGGCGACGGTTCTGGAACTTCAGGTAGTAAGCGTGTTCCCACACGTCCAGACCCAGAATTGGGAAGCCGGATGCGCCAGAGATAGCTTCACCCATCAGCGGGGAGTCCTGGTTAGCGGTAGAAACGACCGCCAGTTTGTCACCTTTCAGGACCAGCCACGCCCAGCCAGAGCCGAAACGGGTTGCAGCGGCTTTTTCGAATTCCGCTTTGAAGTTGTCAACGGAACCGAAGTCACGCTCGATAGCCGCTTTCAGGTCGCCCTGAAGGGTGGTGCCGGTTTTCAGGCCTTTCCAGAACAGGCTGTGGTTAGCGTGACCGCCCGCGTTGTTGCGCAGCACGGTTTTCTTGTCTGCCGGCAGCTGGTCCAGTTTGGTGATCAGCTCTTCAACAGGCAGATTAGCGAACTCTGGCAGGCTTTCCAGCGCAGCATTCGCGTTGTTCACATAGGTCTGGTGGTGTTTAGTGTGATGGATTTCCATCGTCTGCTTGTCGAAATGCGGTTCCAGTGCGTCGTAGGCATACGGCAGGGATGGCAGTGTATAACTCATAATCCTCTCCATTATTGTCGGGCGGCACAGCTGTTAATGCCGCGTAAGCAGTTGGTTCATTATAGTTAATTAAATGATATTGAAAATGATTATCAATGCCGTAGTTTTTATAAGGTTATTAGATTTTTGATAAATGACAAAATTGTGAGTCTGCTCACGTGCTTAACGTGGTGATTGCCATCCTGAACAAAAGTGCGGCAACCTTCTGAAGGTTCCCAAACCGCCTCATTTTTACACTCATCAAGTCGGCGGGAAGCCTCCGGCTATAAAAACGATGAGGATGTAAAAATGAATCATGCGATTACGATGGGTATTTTCTGGCATTTGATAGGCGCGGCCAGTGCAGCCTGTTTCTATGCCCCGTTTAAAAAGGTGAAAGGCTGGTCATGGGAAACCATGTGGTCCGTTGGCGGCACCGTGTCCTGGCTGATTTTGCCGTGGACAATCAGCGCCATGCTGCTGCCCGATTTCTGGGGCTACTTCTCCTCCTTCAACGCCTCCACCCTGCTGCCGGTATTCCTGTTCGGCGCGATGTGGGGCATCGGTAATATCAACTACGGCCTCACCATGCGCTACCTAGGCATGTCGATGGGGATTGGCATCGCGATTGGCATTACGCTGATTGTTGGCACCCTGATGACGCCAATCCTGAACGGCCACTTCGACGTGCTGATCAACACTCAGGGCGGGCGAATGACGCTGCTGGGCGTGCTGGTGGCGGTGATCGGCGTGGGCATCGTCACCCGCGCAGGCCAGCTGAAAGAACGCAAGATGGGCATCAAAGCCGAAGAGTTCAACCTGAAGAAAGGGCTGCTGCTGGCGGTGATGTGCGGCGTATTCTCGGCGGGCATGTCGTTCGCCATGAACGCCGCCAAACCGATGCACGACGCCGCTGCGGCGCTGGGCGTCGATCCGCTGTACGTTGCCCTGCCAAGCTACGTGGTGATCATGGGCGGCGGCGCGCTGGTAAACCTCGGCTTCTGCTTCATTCGTCTGGCAAAAGTGAAGAACCTGTCGGTAAAAGCCGACTTCTCGCTGGCAAAACCGCTGATCGTCACCAACGTCCTGCTCTCCGCCCTCGGCGGTCTGATGTGGTATCTGCAATTCTTCTTCTACGCCTGGGGTCACGCCAGTATTCCGGCGCAGTATGACTACATGAGCTGGATGCTGCACATGAGCTTCTACGTGCTGTGCGGCGGGCTGGTTGGGCTGGTGCTGAAAGAGTGGAACAATGCCGGGCGTCGTCCGGTTGGCGTGCTGAGCCTGGGCTGTGTGGTGATTATCATTGCGGCCAATATCGTCGGCCTCGGCATGGCGAACTGATTACGCTGCCTTTCGACTGCGATGACGCCACTGAACCGGCGTCATCCCCACCTCACGGTTAAACACCACCGAAAAGTAGTTACTGTCCTCAAAGCCGCAGCGCATCGCCACTTCACTCACCATCAGCTCCGTATGCTGTAACAGGTACTGGGCGTGGCAGATGCGCAGCTGGCGCAGATAGTGGTTGACCGTCATCCCCGTCTGGGTGCGGAACTGCTGGCGCAGCGCGCGCTCGCTGCACTGCTCCTGCTCGCAGAATTTTTCCAGCACGAAACTCTTGTTCAGACTGCCCGCAAGCCGGGTGATGAGCTTATCCAGCAGCGCTTCCTGCGTGGTAGCAGAGGGATTATCCGTAGCGTAACGATGCCGCTTCAGGGTCATCACCAGCTGGGCAAAAAGCAGCTCCGACATCTGGTTTGCCACCGGATCGCTCTTCTGGCTCTCCTGCTCCAGCTGGGAAATCGTCTGGCGTACCTGAGCCATGCCGTTGCTGCTTAAGCGCCAGTGCGGTTCGCCTCTGGCATCATGAAAACCGGGGATATTGCCCGCCCAGTCGACATTCAGTTTAAGTCTGTCGGGGCAGTAGATGACGTTCTGCAACACCAGATCGTTAACCGAGGCGTAGGAGTGTTTGTCTTCAGCGCGGATGTAGAACAGGTCTCCGCGCGTGATGCGGTAGGGGCGGTCGTTGAGGACGTGCAGGCCGTTGCCTCGCCATACCAGCACCAGCTCGCAAAACTCGTGGGTGTGCTCGGCAAAGACGTTTTGCGGGTAGCGGTCGGCCACCGCGACGGCCTGACTCGCGGAGGCAAAAAAATCATCTTTGCGAAGAATGAGCTGAGCAGCCACACCACAACCTCTACGGCGAATAACCGGACATTATTAGCCTTTTTGCAGCAAAAAAACGGTGACTGCCCTCGCGTTACTGAAGCAACGCGTCTTTCCCCTGACGAATATCGCGCGGCGACCAGTTAAACTCCCGGCGAAAAAGCGTCGAAAAGTGGTTACTGTCGCCGAATCCGCAGCGATAGGCGATATCGGTGACGCTTTCGTCGGTATGACGTAAAAGGTGCCGCGCTTTGATCAGGCGCAGACGGTTGAGGTAGCGCTGCGGCGTCAGCCCGGTATGCTGCTTGAGCTGACGATGCAGCGTGCGCAGCGAGAGCGAAAAGTCATCCGCCAGCGTTTCCCAGCAGACATCTTCGGCAAAATGATCTTCCAGCCAGGCCATCAGCTGATTCAGGCGCGCGTCGTTATTTTCCAGCCCTTCCACCAGGCTGCTGCGCCGCAGCAGCACCAGCAGCTGCATAAACAGCAGCTCGCGGGTAGCAATGGCGTGCGTCTCCTGTCCATCCTCGCTCTGCTCCATCTGGCTCACCAGCTGACGCACCTGCTGCAACGTGGACTGATTCACCCGCCAGTGCGAGGGGTAGTGACCGTCCTTCTCCTGCGGCAACAGCTGATTCAGCCCGGAGAGAAACTGGAACGCATCCGGAGAACGATAGAGCACATTAGTCAGGCAAAGGTTGTCGGTATGTTCATACAGGTGCCTGTCGTGATCGCGCACGAAGCACACCGTACCGCCGCTGATGGTATACGGCTGACCGTTAAACACGTGGATTCCCGTTCCGTGCTCAACAATCACAATTTCATGAAAATCATGATGATGCTCCGGGAACGCAGCCTGAGGCAGCCGTGGCTCAATCGCGACCGGCGAAGCCCCCGAAGGAAAAAAATCGACGCTGTGCAGTACGGTCATAACGGCCCCCACCAATGAGAAAAGTTCTCAAAATAGTAATTAAGGCCTTCCACGCTCACCTTAAATTTTTGACAGCAAACCGCGCAAAAGCTGTCGGTTTTTCAAGAAACAGACGGAAAGATCAGGAAATGCGGTCAGCGTCACACTGCCTGCAAACCCCGCCATTACTGGAAACTGTGAACTCCCTCACGTTCATCTTTGCTTTCTTGCCAGCGCGAGATTTGGGCTGTCAGTGGCGAGAAGGTGGCTATTTCTTCCCTTTCTTACACTCCTCGCTAATGACTTAAGAAAGGACCCGACCATGACTTTTCGCCATTGTGTGGCTGTCGATTTAGGCGCATCCAGCGGCCGTGTAATGCTCGCCACCTGGGACTGCGACCTGCACACCCTTACGCTTCGCGAAATGCACCGTTTCGCCAATTGTCTGCAAAAACAGGACGGTTTTGTTACCTGGGATATCGACGCCCTGGAAGCAGAGATCCGCACCGGACTTCACAACGTCTGCGAAGACGGTATTCGCATCGACAGTATCGGCATTGATACCTGGGGTGTGGATTACGTACTGCTGGACAGTCACGGCGAACGCGTCGGCCTGCCCGTCTCCTACCGCGACAGCCGCACCGATGGGCTAATGGCGCACGCCATCGCCCAGCTTGGCAAGGAGAACATCTATGGTCGCAGCGGCATTCAGTTTCTGCCGTTTAACACGCTGTATCAGCTGCGCGCGGTAGTTGAGCAACAGCCAGAGCTGGTCGAAAAGGTGGCGCATGCGCTGCTGATCCCGGACTACTTAAGCTACCGTCTGACCGGCAACATGAACTGGGAATACACCAACGCCACCACCACGCAGCTGGTTAACATCAACACCGATAACTGGGATGAACATCTGCTGGCCTGGACGGGCGCCTCGCCGTCCTGGTTCGGCGCGCCAACCCATCCGGGCAATGTGATCGGCCACTGGCTTTGCCCGCAGGGGAATGAGATCCCCGTTGTCGCCGTCGCCAGTCACGACACCGCGAGCGCGGTCATTGCCTCGCCGCTCGCCGGCAAAGATGCGGCGTACCTCTCTTCCGGCACCTGGTCGTTGATGGGCTTCGAGAGCAAAACACCCTACACCAGCGATGCCGCACTGGCGGCGAACATCACTAACGAAGGTGGCGCCGAAGGGCGCTACCGGGTGCTAAAGAACATCATGGGCCTGTGGCTGCTCCAGCGGGTGCTGAAAGAGCAGAACATCACCGACCTGCCCGCGCTTATCGCGGAAACCGAAACGCTGAAGGCCTGCACCTTCCTGATTAACCCGAACGACGACCGCTTTATCAACCCGGCGCACATGAGCGCTGAAATCCAGGCCGCCTGTTTTGAAGCGGGGCAGCCGGTACCTTCCCGCCCCGCCGAGCTGGCGCGCTGCATTTTTGACAGTCTCGCCCTGCTCTATGCCGACATCCTGAGCGAGCTGGCTGACCTTCGCGGCAAACCGTTCACGCAGCTGCATATCGTGGGCGGCGGCTGCCAGAACCAGCTACTGAACCAGCTCTGCGCGGATGCCTGCGGCATTACCGTGGTGGCAGGTCCGATTGAAGCCTCCACGCTCGGCAATATCGGCATTCAGCTGATGACCCTGGACGAACTGTCCAACGTTGACGATTTCCGTTCGGTGGTGACGGCGAATAACAGCCTGACCACCTTCACCCCCCATCCCTGCCATGAAATTGCCCGCTACCGGGCGCAGTTTCAGCAAAAACGACTGACTAAGGAGCTTTGCGCATGACCACTCAACTTGAACAAGCCTGGGACCTGGCTAAACAGCGTTTCGCCGCCGTCGGCGTGGATGTCGAAGAGGCGCTGCGCCAGCTCGACCGTCTGCCCGTCTCCATGCACTGCTGGCAGGGTGATGACGTCGCCGGTTTCGAGAACCCGGGCGGTTCCCTGACGGGGGGGATTCAGGCCACGGGTAACTACCCGGGCAAAGCGCGCAACGCCACCGAACTGCGTGCGGATCTGGAGCTGGCGCTGAGCCTGATCCCCGGGCCAAAGCGCCTGAATCTGCACGCCATTTATCTCGAATCCGACGAGCCGGTGGCGCGTAACGAGATCAAACCAGAGCACTTTACGAACTGGGTGGCGTGGGCGAAAGCCAACCGGCTGGGTCTGGATTTTAACCCCTCCTGCTTCTCGCACCCGCTGAGCGCGGACGGCTTTACCCTTGCGCACGCCAACGATGAAATCCGCCAGTTCTGGATCGACCATGTCAAAGCCAGCCGCCGTGTCTCGGCGTATTTCGGCGAGCAGCTTGGCACGCCGTCGGTGATGAATATCTGGATCCCGGACGGCATGAAGGACATCACCGTAGACCGGCTGGCCCCGCGTCAGCGCCTGCTGGCCGCGCTGGATGAAGCCATCAGCGAGAAGCTGGACCCGGCGCACCACATCGATGCCGTCGAGAGCAAGCTGTTCGGCATTGGCGCAGAGAGCTACACCGTGGGCTCAAACGAGTTCTACATGGGTTATGCCACCAGCCGCCAGACCGCGCTGTGCCTGGATGCCGGCCACTTCCACCCAACCGAGGTGATCTCCGACAAGATCTCCGCCGCCATGCTCTTCGTGCCGCGCCTGCTGCTGCACGTCAGCCGTCCGGTGCGCTGGGACAGCGACCACGTGGTGCTGCTGGATGACGAAACCCAGGCCATTGCCAGCGAAATCATCCGCCACGATCTGTTCGACCGCGTACACATCGGCCTCGACTTCTTCGACGCCTCCATCAACCGCATCGCGGCGTGGGTTATCGGCACCCGCAACATGAAGAAAGCCCTGCTGCGCGCGCTGCTGGAGCCTGTCGCCGCCCTGAAACAGCTGGAAGAAAACGGCGACTACACCGCGCGCCTGGCGCTGCTGGAAGAACAGAAATCTCTGCCGTGGCAGGCGGTGTGGGAGATGTACTGCCAGCATCACGATGCGCCTGCGGGCAGCCAGTGGCTGGACAACGTGCGGGCATATGAGAAAGACGTTCTTGCCGCTCGTCAGTAAAAACATTGCCCGGCGGCGCGTTGCTTGCCGGGCCTACAGGTAAAAGTAGGCCGGGTAAGCGTAGCGCCACCCGGCATTTTCAAAGGAAACACAGTATGCAGACCATCACCACCTCCTGGTTCGTCCAGGGCATGATCAAAGCCACCTCCGATGCCTGGCTGAAGGGCTGGGACGAGCGCAACGGCGGCAACCTGACGCTACGCCTGGACGACGCGGATATCGAGCCATTTGCCGCCGATTTCCACCAGAAGCCGCGCTATATCGCCCTGAGCCAGCCGATGCCGCTGCTCGCCAACACGCCGTTTATCGTCACCGGTTCCGGGAAGTTCTTCCGCAACGTTCAGCTCGACCCGCAGGCCAACCTCGGCGTAGTGAAAGTGGATAGCGACGGCGCGGGCTACCACATTCTGTGGGGGCTGACGGATGAGGCGGTGCCCACCTCAGAACTGCCGGCGCACTTCCTCTCCCACTGCGAGCGCATCAAGGCGACCAATGGCAAGGACCGCGTGATCATGCACTGCCACGCCACCAACCTGATCGCCCTGACCTACGTGCTGGAAAATAATTCTGATTTCTTCACCCGCAAATTGTGGGAAGGCAGCACCGAGTGTCTGGTGGTGTTCCCGGACGGCGTCGGCATTCTGCCGTGGATGGTGCCGGGCACCGACGAAATCGGCCAGGCAACCGCGACGGACATGCAGAAACATTCACTGGTGCTGTGGCCGTTCCATGGCGTCTTCGGCAGCGGCCCGACGCTGGATGAAACCTTCGGCCTGATCGACACCGCCGAGAAATCCGCGGAAGTGCTGGTGAAGGTCTATTCCATGGGCGGCATGAAGCAGACCATCACCCGGGAAGAACTGATCGCCCTGGGTAAACGCTTTGGCGTCACCCCCATGCAGTCGGCGTTAGATTTGTACCAATAACAACATCGCGCCCCGCTCACCGAGACGGGGCGAAAACCACCTGCAATCCCTACAACTAACTCAAGTCAGTGGAGTAAAAGCAATGAAAATAAAAGCAAGCTTGATCCTCACCGTTGCCGCTCTGGCGTTGTCCGGTTCCGCTTTAGCAGAAGTGAAAATCGCCCTGGTGGCGAAGTCCTTAGGGAATGGATTCTTCGAGGCAGCGAACGTCGGCGCGCAGGAGGCGGCCAAAGAGTTAGGCGATGTAAAAGTGATTTATACCGGCCCGACCACCACCACGGCGGAAGCGCAGATCGAGGTGCTGAACGGGCTGATCGCCCAGGGCGTGGATGCGATCGCGATTTCCGCGAACGATCCGGACGCCGTCGTGCCGGTGCTGAAAAAAGCAATGCAGCGCGGCATCAAGGTTGTGTCGTGGGATTCCGGGGTGGCGAAAGCCGGGCGTCAGATCCACCTCAATCCGTCCAATAACGCCCTTATTGGCGAAACTAACGTCAAGCTCGCCGCCGATGCCCTGAAAGCGCTGAACGTGGAGAAAGGCGATGTGGCGGTGCTGAGCGCCACGCCAACCTCGACCAACCAGAACACCTGGATTGCGGAGATGAAAAAGGTGCTGCCGAAGTACCCGTCCGTCAATCTGGTGACCGTGGCCTACGGGGACGATCTCTCTGACAAGAGCTACCGCGAAGCGGTCGGCCTGCTGAAAACCTATCCTGACCTGAAAGTGATCGTTTCACCGTCGTCCGTCGGCATTGTCGCTGCGGCGCAGGCGGTGAAGGACCAGGGCAAGATTGGCAAAGTGTACGTCACCGGTTTAGGCCTGCCGTCTGAGATGGCGGGCGCGGTGAAGTCCGGCGCAAGCAAGAGCTTTGCCATCTGGAACCCGATTGACCTGGGCTATGCCGCAACCTACCTGGCGGATGACCTGGTGAAAGGCAACGCCACGAAAGGCGAGGCCAGCATGGGCAAACTGGGCAAAGTGAAGCTGGATGCCGACGGCAACGGCGCGATGGCCGAGCCGTTCGTTTACGATGCCAGCAATATTGATAAGTTCTCAAAAATCTTTTGATGCGATTTGTAGGCCGGATAAGCGTAGCGCCATCCGGCAAAAGGCGGGTGGCGCTGCCGCTTACCCGCCCTACAAATTCCCCTGTTCAGGAGAACTATCATGACCCCATTGCTACAGCTTTCTGGCATCACCAAGGTGTTCCCCGGCGTGCGTGCTCTTGAGAACGTGCAGCTTGCGCTGTGGCCCGGCAAAGTGACGGCGCTTATCGGCGAAAACGGCGCGGGCAAGTCGACGCTGGTCAAAGTGATGACCGGCATATACCAGCCCGACGAGGGCGAAATTCTCTACAAGGCGATCCCCGTTCACCTTCCGACGCCGGAGTCGGCGCATAAAATGGGCATCACCGCCATTCACCAGGAAACCGTCCTGTTCGATGAACTCTCGGTCACCGAAAATATCTTTGTCGGTCAGTACCTTCACAAAGGCTTCCTGAAAAAGCTCGACTGGCCGGAAATGCACCGCCGGGCGCAGGCTATTCTCGCCCGCCTTGAGGTGCAAATCGACCCGCGCGCAACGCTGAAAACCCTGAGCATCGCCCAGCGTCACATGGTGGCGATTGCCCGCGCGCTGTCGTTTGAGGCGCAGGTGGTGATCCTCGATGAACCCACGGCGGCGCTGTCACAGCATGAAATCCTCGAGTTTTACCAGATTGTGGAGCGCTTAAAGCAGGAGGGAAAAGCCATCCTGTTTATCTCCCACAAGTTCGACGAGATTTTTGAGCTGGCCGATCACTACACCATTTTGCGCGACGGCGTGTTCGTCGGTGCAGGGGCAATAAATGAGATCACCGAGGAGCGGATGGTGTCGATGATGGTCGGGCGCGCCATTACCCAAACCTTCCCGAAAATCGACTGCGAAAAAGGCGAGACGGTGCTGGAGGTGAAAAACCTCTGCCATCCGACCGAGTTTGCGCATATCTCGTTCTCCCTGCGTAAAGGGGAGATCCTCGGCTTTTACGGGCTGGTGGGTGCCGGGCGTACCGAGCTGATGCAGGCGCTTTCCGGCGTCACGCGGCCATCGTCCGGGGAAATTATCCTCAATGGCCAGCCCCGGCGCTTCCGCCAGCCTGCGGATGCGATCAAAGCCGGTATCGTCTGTGTGCCAGAAGAAAGGCAGAAACAGGGGGCGATTATCGCCCTGCCGATTGCCCAGAACATCAGCCTGCCTCAGCTCAGCAGGCTCAATCCGAACGGCGTGCTGCATGACGACCGCGAATGGAAGCTGGCGGACGAGTACGCCAAACGCCTGCAAGTGAAAGCCTTCAGCTGGAAGCAGGCGGTGGAGACCCTCTCTGGCGGCAACCAGCAAAAGGTGGTGATCGGCAAATGGCTGGCGACGCACCCTGACGTGATCATCCTCGATGAGCCAACAAAAGGCATCGATATCGGCTCAAAGGCAGCCGTGCATCAGTTTATGTCCGAGCTGGTCAGTCAGGGGCTGGCGGTGATTATGGTCTCGTCCGAACTGCCGGAAGTGATGGGCATGGCGGATCGCATTATCGTCATGCACGAGGGGCTGATGGTGGCCGAATACCAGGCGGGAGACGCGACGGCGGAAACCATCGTCAGCGCCGCCAGCGGTGCAAAACAGGAGGCGGCATAAATGCTTAGCTCACTCTTAAAACACCGCGAGGCGCTGCTTGGCGCGGTGATTGTCCTGATGGTCGTCGCCATTGGCAGCCGCGTGCCATCGTTTATCGCACCGGGCAACCTGGTGGAGATGTTTAACGACACCGCCATTTTGATCGTCCTCGCGCTCGGGCAGATGATGGTGCTGCTCACTAAAGGCATCGACCTGTCGATGGCGGCTAATCTGGCCCTGACCGGGATGATTGTCGCCCTGATTAATTTCCATTACCCGGACGTGCCCGTCTGGGCGCTGCTGATCCTTGCCAGCGCGCTTGGGCTGCTGATGGGCGCAATAAACGGCCTGCTGGTGTGGAAACTGGGCATTCCGGCGATTGTGGTGACGCTCGGCACCATGAGCATCTACCGCGGAATGATCTTTTTGCTCTCCGGCGGCGGCTGGGTGAACTCCAACCAGATGGGTGCAGACTTCCTCGGCCTGCCGCGTGCGTCAGTGCTGGGCCTGCCGGTGCTGAGCTGGTGCGCCATCGCCGTACTGCTGCTGGTGGGCTACTTCCTGCGCTACAGTCGCACCGGACGGGCGCTCTACACCGCAGGCGGGAACGCCACGGCAGCGTACTACACCGGGATCAACGCCGGGAAAATGCAGTTCATCAGCTTCTGCCTTTCCGGTCTGCTGGCCGGGTTCTGCGGCTACCTGTGGATATCACGCTTTGCCGTTGCGTATGTTGACGTCGCTAACGGTTTTGAATTGCAGGTGGTGGCAGCCTGTGTGATTGGCGGGATCAGCACCATGGGCGGCACCGGCCGCGTGCTCGGCTGTCTGTTCGGGGCGCTGTTCCTTGGCGTCATCAACAACGCCCTGCCGGTGATCGGCGTCTCCCCGTTCTGGCAGATGGCGATTTCCGGCTCGGTCATTGTCATCGCTGTGCTGCTGAACGAGCGCGGCAACAGGCGCAAAGGCAGGCTGATCCTGCACGACGCGGCGCTGGCACGTCAGAAACTGGCGGTGAAACCATGAGCAAAATGATGACATCTGAAGAGTTCAAACCCACTTCTGCGCCGGGCATCTTCCAGCGCCTGCTGTGCTGGGAGGGCTTCCTGCTGGCGGTGACGCTGGCGGTGTTTGTGGTGAACGCGCTCGCCTCGCCCTACTTCCTCAATATCTGGAACCTCTCCGACGCGACGTTCAACTTCACGGAAAAAGCGATCATTGTGTTGCCGATGGCGATGCTGATTATCGCCCGGGAAATTGACCTGTCTGTGGCCTCCACCATCGCGCTCAGCTCCACGGTGATGGGCTTTTGCGCGGCAGCGGGCGTCGATACGCCACTGCTGGTGTGCGTGGGATTAGGCGTCGGGCTACTGTGCGGGCTGTTCAACGGTATTCTGGTGACGCGCTTTAACCTGTCGTCCATCGTCATCACCATCGGCACCATGAGCCTGTACCGCGGGATCACCTACATCCTGCTCGGGGACCAGGCGCTGAACAGCTACCCGGAGAGCTTCGCCTGGTTCGGCCAGGGCTACGTCTGGGGCGCGCTGTCGTTTGAGTTCGCGCTGTTTATCGTGCTGGCCGCTCTGTTTGCCTTTGTGCTGCACCGCACCAATTTTGGCCGCCGCACCTACGCCATCGGCAACAACCCGACCGGCGCGTGGTACTCCGGCATCAACGTGAAGCGCCACAACCTGATCCTGTTTGCGCTGGTAGGACTGATGTCCGGCCTGGCGTCGGTGCTGCTCACCTCGCGTCTGGGCAGTACCCGCCCGACCATCGCGATGGGCTGGGAGCTGGCGGTGGTGACGATGGCGGTGCTCGGCGGCGTCAATATTCTCGGTGGGTCCGGCAGCATGGTGGGCGTGATTATCGCCGCCTTCCTGATGGGGCTGGTGACCTTTGGCCTGAGCCTGCTTAACGTGCCCGGCATCGTGATGTCGGTGATTATCGGCGCGATGCTGATCGTGGTGATTTCGCTGCCGATTATTACCCGCCGGGTGATGCAGCGAAGACGGATCTCATAGCCGGGTGGCACTGCGTTTACCCGGCCTACTTAACCGTAGGCCCGTGCAAGCGCAGCGCCGCCGGGCATAAAAATCACAGTAATTAAGGAGAATTATCATGAGCTTTATGTTGGCACTCCCCAAAATCAGCCTGCACGGCGCGGGCGCGATCGGCGATATGGTCAATCTGGTGGCAAACAAACAGTGGGGAAAAGCGCTGATTGTCACCGACGGCCAGCTGGTGAAACTTGGCCTGCTCGACAGTTTGTTTTCCGCGCTCGACGCCCATCAGATGTCGTATCACCTGTTCGATGAGGTATTCCCGAATCCGACGGAAGCGCTGGTGCAAAAAGGCTATGCGGCATATCAGGATGCGGAGTGTGATTACCTGATTGCCTTTGGCGGCGGCAGCCCGATTGATACCGCCAAGGCGATCAAAATCCTCACCGCCAATCCCGGTCCGTCAACCGATTACTCCGGCGTCGGCAAAGTAAAAAACGCGGGCGTACCGCTGGTGGCGATCAACACCACCGCAGGCACGGCGGCGGAGATGACCAGCAACGCGGTGATCATTGACGCCGCGCGACAGGTGAAAGAGGTGATTATCGACCCGAACATCATCCCGGATATCGCCGTGGACGATGCCAGCGTGATGCTTGATATTCCGGCCTCCGTGACCGCCGCAACCGGCATGGATGCCTTGACCCACGCCATTGAAGCCTACGTGTCCGTCGGCGCGCACCCGCTGACCGATGCCAACGCGCTGGAGGCGATTCGCCTGATCAACCTCTGGCTGCCGAAAGCGGTTGACGATGGTCATAACCTGGAAGCGCGCGAGCAGATGGCCTTTGGTCAGTATCTGGCGGGCATGGCGTTTAACAGTGCCGGTCTGGGGCTGGTGCACGCCCTGGCGCACCAGCCGGGCGCGACGCACAACCTGCCGCACGGCGTGTGCAACGCCATTCTGCTGCCGATCATCGAAAACTTTAACCGCCCGAACGCGGTTGCCCGATTTGCCCGCGTGGCGCAGGCGATGGGCGTTGACACGCGCGGCATGAACGATGAAGCGGCCAGCATGTCGGCCATTCAGGCGATTCGCGACCTGAGCGCTCGCGTCGGCATTCCGTCCGGATTTAGCCAGCTCGGCGTCACCAAAGCCGATATTGAAGGCTGGCTGGATAAAGCCCTCGCCGACCCGTGCGCGCCGTGCAACCCGCGCACCGCCAGCCGCGATGAGGTCCGCGAGCTGTACCTGGAGGCATTATGATCCGCAAAGCGTTTGTGATGCAGGTAAACCCGGACGCGCACGAGGAGTACGCACGTCGCCACAACCCGATCTGGCCCGAGTTGGAAGCGGTGCTGAAAGCCCACGGCGCGCACCACTACGCCATCTATCTCGACAAAGCTCGCAACCTGCTGTTTGCGACGGTGGAGATTGAATCGGAAGAGCGCTGGAACGCGGTGGCAAACACCGATGTCTGCCAGCGCTGGTGGAAATATATGGGTGACGTTATGCCGTCGAACCCGGATAACAGCCCGGTGAGTTCGGCGCTGAAAGAGGTGTTTTACCTGGACTGATGTGTTAACGCTGCTGCCCCCGAGGCGGCAGCAATCTCCCGCCTGCCACTCAGCGTAAACGCCGACACCACCGTGATCGCCAGCACGAAGCAGCCCAGTATCAGATACGTCTCCTGGAAGCCGACCCGGTCATACATATTTCCGGCAAAGGCGGAGAGGAAGATCGCCGCCGACTGTTTGGCAAACTGGAAGCCAATCAGGTAGATGGTGGCCGACAGGCGCGTATCAAACACCCCGGTGATGTACTTGAATGCCCCCACCAGCAGGAACGGGACTTCCAGCGCGTGCAGCATCTTCAGGGCAATCACCTCCACGGCAGTGGTGGCAAACGACGAGCCGATAATGCGCGTCGCCATGATCACCCCGGCAATCAGCAGCGTGTTTTTCGCGCCGATGCGGTTAATGATCCACGGCGAGCAGAACATAATGATCGCGTTACAGATTTCCCCCGCCGTGGTGGCGAAACCAAAGGCACGGGTCCCCTCCTGCGGCGTGGCGAAGAAGGTTTTGAAGAAGGTGGCAAACTGCTGGTCGAAGACGTCATACACGCAGGCCACGCCAATCACGTACAGGATGAACATCCACATTCTGCGCTGGCGGAACAGGGTAAAAACGGTTTTAGCGGTGATCTGCGGCTGATTCGCGCCCAGGGCGTTCATCACCTGCGCCGTCTGGTTAGGCTTCGGTTTCGCGACCACCAGCAGCAGCATCAGCAACAGCGCCGCGGCCGACCCCATCCAGAAGACGTACGACGGATCGATGCCGAACAGGATGCCGCCCGTTGAGGCGCACAGCCCCCAGCCGAGACAGCCGAACATACGCGCCTTGCCGTACTCAAAAAAGCTGTTGCGGCTTACGCGCTCAATATAGGCCTCAATCGCCCCCGACCCCGCTGAGAAGACAAAGCCGATATACAACCCACCGCTCAGCGCCCCCAGCCAGATATTGGTTTTCAGCAGCGGGGCGAAGACGTACAGGAAGAACGGCGCGAACAGGAACAGCAGCACCGAGATGATCCAAAGCAGGTGTTTTTTCAGCCCCAGCTTGTCCGAAATGACCCCCAGCACCGGCTGGAAGGCAATGGCCGACAGCGAGATGCAGGAGAAAACAATCCCGGTATGGGTTTTGTTCAGGCCGATGATGTCCGACAGCCAGATCGGCAGGAACGGAAAGCAGGTGGCCATGATGAAGAAGTAGAGAAAGAAGAACAGCCCGAAGATCCAGAAATTAGGGTTGTCTTTGTGGGTACAGGTTGTTGTGTTCATTATTTTTATCCTCAACGGAGGGCCGGTTGCCCGGCCCGTCACCCTTACACGCGTTCCACACCAATCAGAATGGCGGTTTCCGGATCCAGAATCGGCAGCGCAATACCCGCCTGCATCAGCCACTCACCGCTTACCGTTTGCGGCGCGTTCATCCACGCCGGCAGCTTACGCATGGTGTGCCCGCCCTCGCCCGTAATCTGGATGTTCGGGTGATCGAGCAGCGTGATGCGGTACAGCGCGCTGGCGTCTAACCCCGGCATGCGCAGCGGCATCATCAGGGTGTAATCCGGCATCGCGAGCTGGCTGACCAAAAACAGCCCCTGCGTCTTATCTTCGCTCACTATACCCTGCGCCAGGGTGGTGGCGTCCGGCATATCCACGCGCCACTGGGTGCCGTGATGAATGACCTCTCGCCACCGCTTGTGCAGCGCGGCGTAATGGCGATAGCCTTCACGCTCCTGCGCATCGACGGTGAGCGGATCCAGCTCCAGCCCCATGTGACCAAACAGCGCTGTTAGCCCGCGGAACTGAATGCTGTGCTGGCGGAAGGTGGCGTGACATTTATGATGACCGATATGCGCGCCCATCACCTCCGGCGGGAAGAAGTAGCTCATGCCGCGCTGGATAGTGTTGCGCTCCAGCGCGTCGTTGTTGTCGGACGCCCAGAAGCGGTGGCAGCGGGTCAGCACTTCATAATCGATTCGCCCGCCGCCGGAGGAGCAGGATTCAAACTCAATGTGCGGGAAGCGCTCGCCCAGCACGTCCAGCAGGCGATAAAACTGGCGCGTCTGGGCGTCGGCGGCGGCTTTGCCCTTGTGCCCTGGCTGCACCAGCTCGCGGTTCATATCCCATTTCACGTAGTCGACCGCGTGTTCGCCCAGCAGCCAGCTCATGCGTTCGACCAGATATTCAAAGGCCTGCGGAATATTGAGATTGAGGACCAGCTGGTGTCGCCCGGTCGCCTGGGCGTAGCCCGGCAGCGCCAGCACCCAGTCAGGGTGCGCGCGATACAGATCGGAATCGGGGTTAATCATCTCCGGCTCAACCCAGATACCAAACTCCATGCTGAGCTGTTTAACGTGATCGATTACCGGCTTTAGGCCGTTCGGGTATTTTTTCTTGTCCAGATACCAGTCGCCCAGCGCGGCGTGGTCGTCGTTGCGGCCTTTAAACCAGCCGTCGTCGATAATAAAGCGCTCCACGCCCAGCGCAGCGGCCTCGTCGGCCATGCGCATGATGTAGTCCGGATCGTGGTTGAAGTAGATCCCCTCCCAGGTGTTGAGGTGCACCGGGCGCGGTTTATCTTCCGGGAAGCGGATAACATTGTCGCGCAGGTAGCGGTGGAACTGCTGGCTCATGCCGTTCAGCCCGTGCGGGGAGTGACTGGCATACAGGCGCGGCGTCCAGAGCGTTTCCCCCTCTTCAATCGCCATTTCACCCGGCAGGTAGAGCGCTTCGGCCTGCATATAGCGGCGGCCATCGGTTTTCGCCTCTGCGCGCAGGCGGTGGTTACCACTCCAGCCCAGATGTATACCCCAGACGTTGCCTTGCATTTCACTGAATGACGGCGTACCTGAAATCAGCGCCGGGAAATGTTCATGGGAGGTTTTACCCCGACGGTTTTCAATCACAAAGCTGTCATGTTCAAGCATCACGCGGTGCGGCTGAAACTCCCTGATCCAGCGTCCGTGGAAGGCCATCACCTCCTGCGCGCGTTCGGCCACCGGCAGCGTCACGGCAAAGCGATCCACCTGCCACGCCTGCGTTTTCAGGTTGGTTAACCCATGACGCACCACCAGTACGCCGCTGGCATCCAGCGTTATTTCACTGGTCAGGCGCAGGCCTGCATGCTCGTCTTCAGCAGTGATTGTCAGGGCGTTTAACGCCTGCTGCACCTGCGTGGTTTTAAATACCGGCGATCCGTCCAGCCCCTGGCGGTGCCCCTCGATGCCCGGCGAGCCAAACAGCCCATGCCCCAGCTCTGCCATCAGCGTGACGGGGGAGTCGACGTCCAGCCTGCCATTAGCAACCGGGCGCGCAATACTCAGCACATCCTGCGGCGTAAAGTGCTGAAGGTGCGGCCCCCAGTAGAGAATTTCGGCGAACGGGTGGGTTTTTAGCACCACGTCAACCGTATTGCTTTCAAGTCGAAAAATGGCATCTTGCATCGGACATCTCCTGTCATCGGGATGTCCTGAGTGTTGATCCGAAACGTTTCGGATACAAACCAAAACGTTTCGGATCTGTGATCGGGTTTTGAATTTTTGGTGTAATCAGGCCGTCTGGCCTGGGGAAAATTCTGGCTGCCAGAGCACCTGAAGGGTGTCAATGTCGTCGCCATTAATCAGCTGGCGCACCATATCGGCAATCTGTTTCCCGACACCCTGACGGGTAGACTGGATCACCGCCGCGACGTCGATATCGACAATGCTGTCCTGCGGTAAGCCGTCATAGACCACCAGCGAAACGGCATTTTCACCGGTTAAGCGCCCCATCTGCGCCAGGGCCATCGCTGCGCCGTCGCCGTGGGTGTTGCAGTCGGTAATGATGGCCGTGGGCGGCTGCGGCAGGGAGAGAAGTTCTTGCGTGGTGGCATACCCCACGCGACGCGAAGGGGGCATGGCACGCAGCCATTCGCTGGAAAGTCCGGCTTCCCGCAGCGCGTCCAGGTAGCCCTGGCGGCGCTGGGTGATGAATGCCTGGTTGTTGCTTTCGCCCAGCAGCGCAATGCGCTGATGGCCTTTCTCGATCAGCCAGCGGGTGGCCTGATATGTGCCGGCATAGTTGTCGAAATCGAACCACGCGTACGGCTGCGGGAGCTGGCTGCGGCCGAGCGCCAGGAACGGGAACCCGGCGGCCTGTAGCTGCTCAAGACGCGGATCGTGATCCAGCGTATGCGCCACAATCAGCGCATCCACGCGTCGGCTCTGCACCATGCGCATATAGCTGTGTTTGTCCGCCAGATCGTCGTCAGCGATGAGCAGCAGGTCAATCTCATGTCGCGCCAGTTCGTGGCTAATTTCGCCGACCATGTCCATAAAAACGCTGTTATTGAGCGGAACAGGATGCACCGGAAACACCAGCCCGACGGCGTCGATTTTGCCCATCTTCAGGCGACGGGCAAAGGTATTTGGTCGGTAGCCACGGCGCTGGGCCTCCGCTTCCACGCGGGCGCGCGTCTCAGCAGAAACGTCGTCATACCCGTTGAGGGCGCGGCTGACGGTGGTAACAGACAGCCCCAGTTCTTTGGCAATGGCTTTAAGCGACATGATTTTCCGTATCTTTGTTAGTTTTGTTCCGCCACCAGCAGCGCGTGCGTATCTGGCTCCAGCGCCTTAAAGATATGCGGCTGGTCAGCGGGGTAGCAAATGTAATCTCCCGGGCCGAGCTCTTCCGCCGCGTCGATCAGACCGACCACCGCCCGCCCCTGGGTCACGATAATATGCTCAACCGACCCAGGCGGATGGGGCTGGGAAATACGGTCTGCCCCCGGCTGAGTCAGCAGCAGATAGATATCACGACGCGCGCCAGGCGGACACGCCGCGAGCAAAATCGCCTCGTAGTTCGCCTGCCCGGCGACGACTTTTGTGCCCTCGCCGCGGCGGATCACCTGCGTGACGGGTTGCTGCGGCTCCAGTAACCGGGCAAACGGAATATCCAGCGCCACGCAAAGCGACCACAGCGTTTCCAGGCTAGGATTGCCGTTGCCAGACTCCAGTTGAGAAAGCGTGGATTTGGCGATCCCGGCACGGCGGGCAATTTCCGCCAGTGAGAGCCCGGTTCGCAAGCGTTCTCGCACCAGGCTTTTGGCGATCACGCTGATTGGCTGCGTCATAATAACGGCCTCTTTCTCTCTATAACGAACGAATCGTTCGTCTTGTAAAACGTTTCTGATGCGTTCATTATAATGGAAATACGTTCGATATGGCTAAAATGGTATGAAGAATCACCTCTCTTGCCTGAAAGGCGACACGATAAAAGCGATCGTCCTGGTCTGCCTCGCGGTGGGCGTGGTCGGCATGTCTTATGGCTCACTGGCGATGGCCTACGGTTTCCCGCTGTGGGTGCCGTTTGTCCTCTCCCTCACGGTGCTGGCAGGCGCATCCGAGTTTATGTTTATCGGCATCGTGGCGAGCGGCGGCAATCCGCTGGCAGCGGCAGCGGCCGGTTTACTGGTTAACGCGCGCCATGTGCCGTTCGGCGTTACGGTGCGTGAACTGGTGGGCAAGCGCGGCCTGAGCTTTCTGGGCTGTCATATCATGAATGATGAAAGTGTGGTGTTCGGCCTGTCGCAAAAAACCGCCGAGCAGCGTAAAGCGGCCTACTGGCTGTGCGGCCTGGGCGTGGCAATCATCTGGCCGCTGGGGGCGGTGCTGGGCGCGATGGTCGGCAAGCTGCTGCCGGACCCGGAAACCATCGGGCTGGACGCGGTGTTCCCGGCAATCCTGCTGGCGTTAGTGGTGCCGGCATTTAAAAACCGTACCACGCTGATCCGCGCCTGTAGCGGCGCAGTGTTGTCGCTGGCCGCCGTACCGTTTGCGCCGGTTGGCCTGCCGGTGCTGCTCTCTTTGCTCGGCCTTGCCGCGAGGAAAAAATAATGGAAAACATGACGGTTTTTATTCTCGGCATCGCCATTCTTTCTGCCGGAACCTATCTGATGCGTCTCGGCGGGGCGAAACTCGGTAGCCGGCTGGCGCTTTCTGAACGGTCGCAGGCGCTGCTTTCAGACGCGGCAACCGTTTTGTTGTTCTCCGTCGCGCTGGCAACAACGTTTTATGAAGGGGACCATTTTGCCGGGATGGCGCGCGTACTGGGGGTGGGGTTCGCGGTGTTTCTGGCCTGGCGCAAAATGCCGTTAATTGTGGTGATCGTCGCGGCGGCGGTGGTGACGGCGCTGCTGCGTCTGGCGGGGATCCACTAAGAAAAATGCCCGACAGAACAGCGCTGCCGGGCATCTGAGGGGTTAATGCGCAGGAAGCGTATCGACGTTAAGCGTCAGCGTTTCTTCAAAATCCGTGGTGTTAGTAACGCTAAACGCCTTGTCAGAGAGATAGGTCGTGATCATCATGGTGGCGACAAACTGCTCGCCCGCCACTTCTGTACCGTTTACCGCCGCCAGCGCTTTTTCCGGCTTCAGCGTCACCTGAGAAGCGCCTCCCTGAAAGGCTACCGCGCCAATATCGACCGCGGCCAGCTGCACGGGGTTCCCGTCCACCCGCCCATCTTTGAATTCGATTTTCATCGCGCCGCTGTCCGTAAAACGATACGCCAGGTTCTGTCGAGCAATCCCGTCTACGGAGATGCGCATTTTGCGCACATCCGGACACAGCACCGAAACCTGAACTTCACGCATCACAGAAGCATAACCGTTGTACACTTTGCCAATATGTTCAGCGGACGTTTGCCGCATATCCTCTTTACGGTAGCGCCCGTAATCGACTTTCTTCACCGCCGACATCATTTCACAGGCGCCGTCATCGGCCTGCGCCATTCCCGAAAGTCCCGCTGCGCCGCAGAGCAGCATAAGCATCAGCGCGTATTGACGAACGTTATTCAGAGACATTTCCCTGTCACCTCTTCATAGAATTTATTCGGTTCTGCCTCCGGCAGGGTGTACGTCAGCCTGCAACGCCCTTCATCCAGCTTCGCATACAGCTGCTGGCTGGCAGAGATATCGTTCAGGAAGATCACGCCGTCTTCTGGCGCACTCGTCACATACTCCCCTGCCGCGTCCACAATCGAGACACCTTCCGGCAGCGGCGTACCGTCCGCACGGCGTATACTGAGCAGCACGCGGCGCTGGCTTAACGTCGCAAACTCCCACTTCGCCACAGCGCCGTGAGACGCTTTGATCGCTGTTCTGCCATTTCTTACGTCCAGATTGCCTGGCAGGCTTTCCGTGTTGATCTCAATCGTGCTTTCACGGAACGGCGACAGCGCAGGAATAATCGCCTGGCCCCATTTATCTGTCCATACCGCGCCGCGCGGGGTACCTATCTCGATGCCAGCCACCGGTTTATCCAGTCTGGCAATGGCGTACGTATCGGTCACGCGGTAAGGCGAGAAGGTCACCCCGTCGCTGTGGGCGACAATCCCGCCGCTTAATGCTGCTGAGTAGTTGGTATTGCTGTCGTTATCTCCTCCTGCCGCCAGCGCCAGGTTGGTGTAATGCAGATTACTGTTCAGCGAGCTGTCCCAGCTGGTGGTGTTCTCTTCCTGGTCCTGAGTGACCCCCACCGTGTACTGGTTCTCAGCGTTGAGCGAGCCCATCGCCCGCGTGCCGTAAGAACGCTTACCTTCGCTCTCGCGATACCAGGAGCTGGTTGTCACGCCTGAGCGTCCCAGCGGGATCGACACGTTTACGTAAAACTGATCGTTGTCGCTGCTGTCGTGCCGGCTGACATCCGACTCCCAGTTCACGCTCACGTTGAAGTATTTAAAAGTCTGTGACCACGACGAGATAAACCGGCGACTGTCATAGTCGCTGTTCCAGCTCTCGTTGCGATAATAGCTAAGGGAAAAGCGGCCCAGCGTGGTACTCGACCAGTTGATACCGACGCTGGTGTCGTATTTGGTTTGCGACATATCGTCATCGTCGCCGTAAAGTTCCGCCATCTCGCGATAGTCCGGTGTGCCATAGCTACCGCCCAGCGAAAGCCCAATGCCCCACGGCAGGGAGTAACCCAGATCCAGCGTCGTTTTGTTGCCGTCAGTTTGCGTCTGGTTGTCTATTGACGCCAGAAAACCCAACGAGGCATACAGGTTCTGCATCGGTATGGTATCGAGGTTGCCGGAGAAGCCATAATAGTGGTTATCCGCCATCACCATACCGGCCAGGAAATTGACACGCTTATTGACAGACCAGCCGTTGTTGGCGGACACCACCCACGGATTTTCAAAGCGTGAGTCCATGTCTTCAACGCGGCCCATAGCCAGCGTAAAGCCCGGGGCACGGCCTATATGATTGCTGCGGAACGTACTTGCCGAGACAGTGAATCGGTTTTCGCTGCCGTCAGTCTCGGTGACCGTTACGTTCAGGTCGGTGTTGAGGTTCGCCAGCGGCACGTCATCCAGGTTGAACGGACCGGCAGGAACCAGCGTTGAGTAAATAAGCTGTCCGCCCTGGCGGATATCGACGCGCGCCTGCGGATTACGGGCAATACCGCTGACTTCGACGCCCGTCCCCACCTGAGGAGTGAGTGCGGTATCCGGCATCATCTGGACCCCGTAAATTCCCGGAATACTGAAGCGGCTGTTGGCGATGTTAATCTGGCCACCCTGCACCATCACGCCATAATCGGTAAAGGTACGCTGGGCATAGGTGTAGAGGGAGTCAACCTCAAAATCCTGATCGCTGCCGTCGCTAATGAACTGCGTGCTGCGCACAATCCAGTCTCCGGCATTAAAGCCCATTTCAAAGGTCGACTGGAAACGGTCAGCGTTCTCATCATCATAGTGATTATGGGTGCCAAACATGGAGTAATTCAGCATGGCTGCACGTCCGCCACGCACCTCGGCGAACTGTCGGCCATAATCAGGGTCGATCGCTTCAGGCGGTACAACAACCGATATTTCATCAATATCCGGCGAAGTCTGAATCGTTGATCCGGACCAGTAGTGATAAATCTTCGGGCAGGTGCCTCTTTTCGTCTGTTTAATCAGGCCCGCGTTTTCCAGAAACGCTTTATCAATACAGGGCGTTCCTTCCTCATCAAATTTCACGGGCATAATATTGCGCTGCTTACCATTAATATTAACCGTCACATTATGGTAGCCAGGGGTAAAACGGGGAGTGAGGGAATAGTAATCCGCAATGGCCGGATCAAGCCCGTTATTTTTTAAAGCATCGCTGTCAAATATGGCTCGCGCCAGTTCCAGAGATTCATTCGCATTAGAGGGAATCTCAGCCCGAATATTAAATGCCAGCACGCTAAGGCAAAACACGAGCATTCCCTTTTTACAGGAACCGTTTAACATAACTACTCCATGTTTGTTAAGTGATTTTATTGCTGAAGGTCGGCGATATAATTCCCTGCCTTATAGCCATAACGCGTTGCCGGATAGATTTCGATTTGTTTTTCGGATGCTGATATTTTGGCTGGGGCGCTGGCCATCATTTTTTCGCCAGGAAGAATGTAAGTCTTAGCTAATGTCGCGATCGTACCCGAGGCCATTAATTTCACCTTTTGCTCCAGTCGGACGACATAAGGCGTATTATTCTCAACCGTGACATTGCCATTTTTTATCTGCCAGGTGAGTGCCTTCCAGGGTTCAATATTTACCGCCAGGCCAGCCGGGTGAATAATGACGGGAAGGTTCTGGCTAAACACCACTTTAACTTTATTTTTTTCACGCTGAGGGATAGCGGTAAAAATGACACGCTTGAAATGTTCCACCTTCAGCGGCTCAGCGCTGCTTTTCAGCACAAAACGTACGCGCTGGGTTTTACCCGCATCTACGCGCACAACCGGCTGCGTGGCAAACAGGCCCGGCTTGGGGTCGTCCGGGAGATCAATAATTTTGGTGTACAGCAGCTGTGCTTCAGCATCCGTGTTTTTAACATCCATGCTGGCCCCCTGCTTGTCTTCATTGACAATAAGCAGCGAGGTATCCGGCACCATCCCGGCAGCCATACCGTTAAATGAGGCCAGCAGGCAGGCACAGATCAGCGTTCTCTTTAAAAGCAGCATAATATTAGTCCATTAATATTGGTAATGACACCCCGCCGGAGTGGGGTGTCAGGTATTTCATGATGCGCGGGTGCGATTACAGATAAACCAGCTCAACGTTGGTTAAGCCGTCCAGGGTGGCTTCATCCGTGATATTTAAATCATCGGTTGGGTTAATCATTGCGGCGACACCCACATTAAAGTTAACCTTGGTTTGTGCGACAGGCGTGCCGCCCAATGTGTCACTGAAGGAATATAATTCGCTTTTGTCTGTGTTTACTTTTAAATAGCGCTGTCCGCCTGTTGTTGCCCACGTTGTTCCGTTATCGCGCGATGCAGTAGGATACAGTTCATCGCCTGCGTCGTTCGTGACAGCGCCTTTCGTAAGCTGAATCCCTAATGAGTAGGCACCAATTTTCTTACCATTGTACATACCCAGCCCGGCGGTTTGGTACGCCTCTCTCCCAAATTCCGTATCAATAAAACTGGTCGGCAAAACTTGAGTTGGTCCTGAGTCTGCATGGGCATCATTAAACGTTACTGCAATGCGGGTGGCCTCTTCACAGGTAATGGAAACAGGAATAATTTTAACATCCGCCAATGGTGTAGCCGAAGTGGAATTCAGTGAAGACGCACTTATCGTGCCATAATCGGCAATACCACCACCGCTAATAAATGTAGGCGTACAGGAAGAGGGGACGATTTTACCCGTCACCTGAATATCAACACTGGAAGCTGCCAGAGCAGAGGACGCCACGACAGCCAGCGCGGACGCCAGCATTCCTTTTTTAAACATCGCGTTCATTTAATTTCCTTATAAAAGTGAAATACAAAATATGCCAAATAATTAATATTTGGCCTAAGGGGGTACTACTAAACATTGTTTTAGAAAGTAGCATTACAGATAGCTCAGATCAATAACCCCAAAACGTTTTAGGATTAGAGCCTGAGGAATTCCTTAAATCTCAAGATCAATAATAAATATTTTATATATGAAACTTAAAATAACCGAATGCAACCGCCAAAAACATTCATTGAATAAATACAAAGAATCAACTGGCCAGACCATTTATTTAATATACTTATGGGATTGTTGTTTTTTAAACAAAAGTCACATTAAAAAGCGGATTATTACTTATTTTATTTAGTTAATAAGGTTTATCCAGGAGGATATGACTGTTTTGGGAGGAGTCAAAAGAAAATTAAGCAGAAGGAAGAAGAATGAAACCTGTCCCTGCTCCGAAAAGCAAGGGACAGCGGCTATATGACTTATTTGTTCAGTTCAGCGGTCATGTGTACGCGGTTACCGGTGAATGCCTGGGTAATTTTGTAGGATGACGCGCCCGCTTCCTGAGCCTGTGCGGCGATTTTAGCTTCTGCACCATCCAGCGTAGAGGCGGATGCAGTCACAGTCTGCGCAGCGAAAGAACCGAAAGAAGTAGCCAGAGCGATTAAAGCGACAAAAGTTTTGATGCTTTTCATGAGATAAACCTTTTCGTTAAGTTGTTTAGATAAGGCACCGTGCCTTGATGAGACAAATACTAGCCCTCATCATGAACAACTAAAAGCGGAAGGTTTTGCTATACTCATTCAAAATTACTGATTAACAATTAATCGCTGCGGATGGGTGTAAATTGTCGCCCTGCCCGGCTTGCAGAACCCCACCAGCGTCAGGTTGCAGCGCTCTGCCACTTCGACCGCCAGCGTTGTCGCAGCCGACACCGCAAACAGGATCTCCACGCCGCACATGGCCGCTTTCTGCACCATTTCATAGCTGGCGCGGCTGGAAACGAGCGCGGCCCCTTGCTGCCAGACGGCATCTTCACGCGCGCGACGGCCCAGCAGCTTATCCAGCGCCACATGGCGGCCCACATCTTCATGACCTCCGACGATCTCGCCCGACGGGAGCAACCACGCCGCAGCATGTGTACAGCCGCTCAGCTGACCTATGGGCTGGACATCATTGAGGTGCTCCAGGGCTTTGTCGAGGTTACCGAGGTTGAAAGTCTGGGTAAACGGCAGCGGCGCGACGGGCTTACCGATATCGTTAAGCTGTTCAACCCCACACACGCCGCAGCCGGTGCGTCCGGCCAGCGCCCGGCGGCGCTCTTTCAGCCCCATAAAGCGACGACTGGAGAGTTCGATTTGTACTTCAAGGCCATTACAGGCCTGAACCACATCCATACCGTAGATCTCCTGCGGATGCGCAATGATGCCTTCCGAGAGGGAAAAACCTATGGCGAACAGTTCCAGATCTTTCGGTGAAGCCATCATCACCACATGCGAAATCCCGTTGTAAACCAGGGCAACGGGGACCTCTTCCGCCAGAAAATCCGGCGTGGCATGTGAAATGTGAGGCGGTCTGTGTACCGACAGTTCCACAATGCCCGCAGGCAGTGGCGACACGTGGGCAGCACGGTTTTGTTTAGACACAACGGTATTCCTGAACAACCACGGAAGTGAGCCTGCTATTGCAACACAAACGGCAGGCCTTACGCATAGTATGGATCAACTTTTCAGCAACCATTCTCCTACTCAATACGGAGGGGTGCAACCGATCAGCTGCTACACCTCTTTAACATGCACAGGATAAAATGTGATTGATATCACATTTTATAATCAATGCCGTGATAATACGTTCACTTTGTTTTAACCCCGTTAGAACAGGCGTACCGACATTGTGGTATTCTGGGCTTATCCCTCGGAGAAATGAGGGATTAATGCAAATTTTTCTCCTTTGCGGTTAATTCTCAACCGCAAAGTAAAACTACATAGCAATGTCGTAATGAACCAAGGAGTGACCCATGCAGGTCAGCAGAAGGCAGTTCTTTAAGATCTGCGCTGGCGGTATGGCAGGCACCACGGCGGCGGCACTGGGCTTTGCGCCCGGTGTAGCGCTGGCGGAAACACGGCAGTATAAACTGCTGCGCACCCGCGAAACCCGTAACACCTGTACGTACTGCTCCGTCGGCTGTGGGCTGTTAATGTATAGCCTCGGCGACGGTGCGAAAAACGCCAAAGCATCCATTTTCCACATCGAAGGCGATCCGGATCACCCGGTCAACCGTGGTGCGCTGTGTCCGAAAGGGGCCGGTCTGGTAGATTTTATCCACTCCGAAAGCCGCCTGAAGTTTCCTGAGTATCGTGCTCCCGGCTCTGACAAATGGCAGCAAATCAGCTGGGAAGAAGCGTTCGATCGCATCGCTAAGCTGATGAAAGAAGACCGCGATGCCAACTTTATCGCGAAGAATACCGAAGGCACCACCGTTAACCGCTGGCTCTCCACTGGCATGCTGTGTGCTTCTGCGTCCAGTAACGAAACCGGCTATTTAACCCAGAAATTTACGCGCGCACTCGGTATGCTCGCGGTCGACAACCAGGCGCGTGTCTGACACGGACCAACGGTAGCAAGTCTTGCTCCAACATTTGGTCGCGGTGCGATGACCAACCACTGGGTCGACATCAAAAACGCCAACCTCATTGTGGTGATGGGCGGTAACGCCGCTGAAGCGCACCCTGTCGGGTTCCGCTGGGCGATGGAAGCCAAAATCCACAACGGCGCGAAGCTGATTGTGATCGATCCCCGCTTTACGCGTACAGCGTCAGTGGCGGATTTCTACACCCCTATTCGTTCAGGTACTGACATCACTTTCCTGTCAGGCGTATTGCTGTACCTGATGACCAACGAAAAATATAACCGCGAGTACACCGAAGCCTATACCAACGCCAGCCTGATCGTGCGTGAGGATTACCACTTCGAAGATGGCCTGTTCAGCGGTTATGACGCCGAAAAACGCAAATACGACAAAACCAGCTGGAACTACGAGCTGGACGAAAACGGCTTTGCGAAGCGCGACACCACCCTGCAACACCCGCGCTGCGTGTGGAACCTGCTGAAAGAGCACGTGTCCCGCTATACGCCGGAGGTTGTCGAAAACATCTGTGGGACGCCGAAAGCGGATTTCCTGAAGGTGTGCGAGCTGATTGCGGAAACCAGCGCGAAAGATAAAACCGCGTCGTTCCTGTATGCGCTCGGCTGGACGCAGCACTCCATCGGCGCGCAGAACATCCGCACCATGGCGATGGTTCAGCTGCTCCTCGGCAACATGGGGATGGCAGGCGGCGGCGTGAACGCCCTGCGCGGTCACTCCAACATTCAGGGTCTGACCGACCTCGGCCTGCTGTCTCAGAGCCTGACGGGTTACATGAACCTGCCGAGCGAGAAACAGACCGATCTGCAAACCTACCTGACGGCCAGCACGCCAAAACCGCTGCTCGAAGGCCAGGTGAACTACTGGGGCAACTATCCGAAGTTCTTCGTCTCGCTGATGAAAGCCTTCTACGGCGACAAGGCGACGGCAGAAAACAGCTGGGGCTTTGACTGGCTGCCGAAGTGGGACAAAGGTTACGACGTACTTCAGTACTTCGAAATGATGCACCAGGGCCAGGTCAACGGCTATATCTGCCAGGGCTTTAACCCGGTGGCGTCGTTCCCGAACAAGAACAAGGTTGTCGAGTCTCTGTCGAAGCTGAAGTTCCTGGTGACGATTGACCCGCTCAATACCGAAACGTCGACGTTCTGGCAGAACCACGGTGAGTCGAACGATGTCGATCCGTCGAAGATTCAGACCGAAGTGTTCCGTCTGCCGTCTACCTGCTTCGCGGAAGAGAACGGGTCTATCGTCAACTCCGGCCGCTGGTTGCAGTGGCACTGGAAAGGCGCGGATGCCCCGGGCATCGCCTTGAACGACGGCGAGATCCTGGCCGGTATCTTCTTACGTCTGCGTAAAATGTACGCGGCTGAAGGCGGCGCAACGCCTGAGCCGGTGCTGAACATGACCTGGAACTACTCGACGCCAGAGAATCCGTCTCCGGAAGAAGTGGCGATGGAGAGCAACGGTAAGGCGCTGGCGGACGTTATCGACCCGGCGACCGGTGCGGTGCTGGCGAAGAAAGGCGATCAGCTCAGCACCTTTGCGCACCTGCGCGATGACGGTACGACCTCCAGCGGCTGCTGGATCTTTGCCGGTAGCTGGACGCCAAAAGGCAACCAGATGGCCAACCGCGATAACGCCGACCCGTCGGGCCTCGGCAATACGCTGGGCTGGGCATGGGCATGGCCGCTTAACCGCCGCATCCTCTATAACCGCGCCTCAGCTGACCCGCAAGGCAACCCGTGGGATCCGAAGCGTCAGCTACTGAAGTGGGACGGCGCGAAATGGGGCGGCGTGGATATTCCGGACTACAGCACTGCCGCACCAGGCAGCGATGTCGGGCCGTTTATCATGCAGCCTGAAGGGATGGGGCGCCTGTTTGCTATCGATAAGATGGCGGAAGGTCCGTTCCCGGAACACTACGAGCCGTTTGAGACGCCGCTGGGTACTAACCCGCTGCACCCGAACGTGGTCTCTAACCCGGCAGCCCGCATCTTCAAGGGCGATTTTGAAGCGCTGGGTAAAAAGGACAAGTTCCCTTATGTCGGCACCACTTACCGTCTGACCGAGCACTTCCACTACTGGACCAAGCACGCGCTGCTGAATGCCATCGCGCAGCCGGAGCAGTTTGTGGAGATCGGCGAGAAGCTGGCGAACAAACTCGGCATTGCCCATGGCGATACCGTGAAGGTCTCCTCTAACCGCGGCTACATCAAAGCCAAGGCGGTGGTGACCAAGCGTATTCGCACGCTGAACGTTCACGGTCAGCAGGTGGATACCATCGGCATCCCAATTCACTGGGGTTATGAGGGCGTGGCGAAGAAAGGGTTCATTGCGAACACCCTGACGCCGTTCGTCGGCGATGCGAACACGCAGACGCCGGAGTTTAAGGCCTTCCTCGTGAACGTGGAAAAGGTGTAACGGAGACGACTTATGGCTTATCAATCTCAAGACATTATCCGTCGTTCCGCGACTAACGGTTTCACGCCCGCGCCTCAGGCGCGGGACCACCAGCAGGAAGTGGCGAAGCTTATCGACGTGACCACCTGTATCGGCTGTAAAGCCTGTCAGGTGGCCTGTTCAGAGTGGAACGACATCCGTGACGAAGTGGGTCACAACGTCGGGGTGTACGACAACCCGGCGGACCTGACCGCCAAGTCCTGGACGGTAATGCGTTTCTCGGAAGTGGAGCAGAACGACAAACTGGAATGGCTTATCCGCAAAGATGGCTGTATGCACTGTGCGGATCCGGGCTGCCTGAAGGCGTGTCCGTCAGAAGGGGCTATCATTCAGTATGCCAACGGCATCGTCGACTTCCAGTCCGAGCAGTGTATTGGCTGCGGCTATTGCATCGCGGGTTGTCCGTTTGACGTGCCGCGCCTGAACCCGGAAGACAACCGCGTCTACAAATGTACGCTGTGCGTTGACCGCGTAAATGTCGGCCAGGAGCCAGCGTGCGTGAAGACCTGTCCAACTGGCGCTATCCACTTTGGCTCCAAAGAGGATATGAAAACGCTGGCGGCAGAGCGCGTGGGCGAGCTGAAAACTCGTGGTTACGATAACGCGGGCCTGTACGATCCGGCCGGGGTTGGCGGTACGCACGTGATGTACGTGCTGCACCACGCCGACAAGCCGAACCTGTATCACGGCCTGCCGGAGAACCCGGAAATCAGCGCGACCGTGAAGTTCTGGAAAGGCATCTGGAAACCGCTGGCCGCGGTCGGTTTTGCGGCCACCTTCGCAGCGAGCATCTTCCACTACGTCGGCGTTGGTCCGAACCGTGCGGAAGAGGAAGACGACAACCTGCATGAAGAGAAAGACGAGGTGCGCAAATGAGAAAACGTGACACCATCGTGCGCTACACCGCGCCGGAACGCATCAACCACTGGGTCACCGCCTTCTGCTTCATGCTGGCGGCGATAAGCGGGCTGGGGTTCTTCTTCCCGTCCTTCAACTGGCTGATGCAGATACTGGGCACGCCGCAGCTGGCGCGCATCCTTCACCCGTTCGTGGGTGTGGTGATGTTTGCCTCGTTCATCATCATGTTTTTCCGCTACTGGCACCATAACCTAATCAATCGGGATGATATCTTTTGGGCGAAGAATATTCGTAAGATCGTCGTCAACGAGGAAGTGGGTGATACCGGGCGTTATAACTTCGGCCAGAAATGCGTATTCTGGGCGGCGATTATCTTCCTGGTCCTGTTGCTGGTGAGCGGCGTGATCATCTGGCGTCCGTACTTTGCGCCTGCTTTCTCAATCCCGGTGATCCGATTCGCGCTGATGCTGCATTCATTTGCCGCAGTGGCGTTAATTGTGGTTATCATGGTGCATATTTACGCCGCCCTCTGGGTGAAAGGCACCATTACCGCGATGGTGGAAGGCTGGGTCACCAAAACGTGGGCGAAGAAACATCACCCGCGCTGGTACCGAGAAGTCCGCCAGAAACAGGAAAAGTCATCTGAATGAGTATTCGCATAATCCCGCAAGATGAGCTGGGGTCGAGCGAGAAACGTACGGCGGAGTATATTCCGCCGTTGTTATTCCCCAGACTCAAGAACCTCTACAACCGCCGCGCAGAGCGTCTGCGCGAGCTGGCAGAGAACAACCCGCTGGGCGATTTTCTGCGTTTTGCCGCGCTGGTCGCCCATGCGCAGGAAGTGGTGCTGTACGACCATCCGCTGCAAATGGACCTGACCGCACGCATCAAAGAAGCCAGTGAGCAGGGCAAGCCACCGCTGGATATTCACGTCCTGCCGCGCGACAAGCACTGGCATAAGCTGCTGCATTCCCTGATCGCCGAGCTGAAGCCCGAGATGAGCGGCACGGCGCTGGCAGTCATTGAGAACCTGGAAAAAGCCTCCGATCAGGAGCTGGAAGAGATGGCGAGCGCGCTGTTTGCTTCCGACTTCTCACTGGTGAGCAGCGATAAAGCGCCGTTCATCTGGGCTGCGCTGTCGCTCTACTGGGCGCAAATGGCGAGCCTGATTCCAGGTAAAGCCCGCGCCGAATACGGCGAAGCGCGCCAGTTCTGCCCGGTGTGTGGTTCAATGCCGGTCTCCAGCATGGTGCAAATCGGCACCACTCAGGGGCTGCGCTACCTGCACTGCAACCTGTGTGAAACCGAGTGGCACGTGGTGCGCATCAAGTGCAGCAACTGCGAACAGACCCGCGATCTGAACTACTGGTCGCTGGAAAATGAAGACGCGGCGGTGAAAGCGGAGAGCTGCGGCGACTGCGGGACCTACCTGAAGATTCTGTATCAGGAAAAAGACCCGAAAGTCGAAGCCGTGGCCGACGATCTCGCCTCGCTGATTCTGGACGCGAAGATGGAGCAGGAGGGCTTTGCCCGCAGCTCGATCAACCCGTTCCTGTTCCCGGGTGAAGGGGAGTAATCTCCTGTGAGAGTGCCGGGCGGCGCGAGCTTGCCCGGCCTACACCTGGTAAGGCGTAAGGACCTCGTCAATACCCGCAAAATCTTTCGTGTTGCGAGAAATCAACGGACATTTTCTGCTCTGCGCTGTGGCCAGAATGATAGCATCAGGCAGTTTCATTCCATGCTTCTCACGTAGTAAAACGCTTCTTTCCGCAATATCCCGAGACACATCAATAATTTCAAAAGCGCCCATAACGGCTGCCGTTTTCGCTTCATGACCATGCCTGCGAGCGCCCACCATTACTTCCATCCAGGTAATTAAGCTGATGGCACGATGCGACGCGGTATGCTCAATCGCATCCGCAGCTTCAACACGGTTGTTGAAGAGATCAATGAGAATATTGGTATCAAACACTGCCATGTGCTCCATGATTACCACTCCTCACGCAGCTTGCGTTCATACTCAAGCCCGTCCTCTTTTCTGTCTCCCCACAGACCAAGCGCATTTCGGATAACAGAAGAACTCTGCTGGTCGAGATACAGCTCTATCGCTTCCCGAAGCAGTTCAGCACGTGGTTGATTTCGCAATTGCTTGAGATTATCCAAACGTTGAATCACGTCATCAGACAAATCGATAAGTATTCTGCCCATATCAAGTTCCGCCAAAACGCTCATATATCACCTTAGTATATCATCTTTGGTTAATTTTCAGGCAAAATACTCTTTATCAATTTAGGGTGAAAGGACGTTTTTTAGGGAATGATCGATTTTGCGAGCCGCTTTCCACAATATGCACCTCTCAACATTTCTCTGTTTTCATCTGCTGTAAACCAGGCTATAAACTGTATAAAAACACAGTAAAAGGACGTAATCATGGCACTGGAAAAGGGTATTGATAAGCTGGTACAGGAGTTTATTGTCGCAGGACGACCTTCCTCGCGAAAGCAGAGTATTGATGACCGGAGAAGCGGATATGTCGCCAGCACAGCGCTAGCCGGGGAAACAGAAACGCGTGTCCAGGTTGAAACGCTTGTTCTTGAGGATATGACCTTTCGGGTATTTTCGCCTTTCAATGCCCCTGAAACGTTATCTTGTACCCTCTACTATCATGGCGGTTGTTTTGTCAGCGGTGGGTTTGAAACCCATGATAATCAGCTTCGCCAACTGGCGTTTTACGGTAACTGTCGGGTCATTGCGGTTCAGTACAGACTCGCACCCGAGCATACTTTCCCCGCTGCGCATGACGATGCAGAGAGAGCGGCAGATCTTGTCTGGCAAAATGCCGAAAAATTAGGTGTAGATAAAAACCGGATTAAACTTTGTGGAGACAGCGCGGGAGGTCATCTTGCGCTGGTAACGTCATTGCGGCTTAAGGCCAAAGGTCTCTGGGATCCCGCGCAGCTCATTCTTATCTATCCCATGCTCGACGCTACCGCCAGTTTTGAAAGCTATACCCTCAATGGCATGGATTACGTGATTACTCGCGATACCCTTTTGAGCGGCTATGAAATGTATCTGGCTGGAGCCGACCGTCAACATCCTGAAGTCAGCCCACTGTGGCGCAACGACTTTAGCGGTCTGCCGAAGGTCCATATTGTTACCGCGGAATATGATCCGTTACGCGACGAAGGCGAGGCGCTTTATCAGCGCCTCACGGAGCAAGGCGTGAAGTGTACCGCTCAACGATGGCGGGGTGTAATACACGGCTTCTTCCAGTTGGGTGGAATTAGCCAGTCAGCGCGAGACGTTATGCGAGATATTGCCTGGCGCATTAACCATGCCGGGCGAGAGTGAGAAGGAGACTACTCCTCCTCGTTCCCGCCCTCTTCATACGCGCCATACGGCTTCGCAGGCAGAACGATATAGGTGCCTTCAAACACCGCGCCTGGCGTTTCATCGCCGAACAGCTCCACCTGCATCTGTACGCGTGCTTTACGTCCACGCGCCAGACGGTCGAGATCGCCGCCCAGTGCGCCCAGGTCAGCAACCGCGCTCGGCTTGCCGCTGATCGGGGCGCTGTAGCGGATATGGGCATCGGCCAGAATAATGGTGCCGCCGAGATGACGTTCGCGCAGCATTAGCCAGATCAGTCCCCAGCCGGTGAGCGTGGCGAGTGAAAACAGGCTGCCGGCAAACAGGGTATGGTGCGGGTTCTGGTTGCCGGTTTCCGGCATGGTGGTAATAAATTTTTGCCCGGTATATTGCTGAATACGCACACCCATTTTTTCACTGAGCGGAATATGCTGATACCACGCCTGCTGGAGCTGCCCGCACCAGTCGGCGCGATGGAGAATATCGTCCAGCGTGGCGATGGGTTTGATCATCAAAAAGTGACGAATCGGCGTAGTTTGCGGGGCGGTGATTTCCCCCTGATTCACGAAACCAAGCTTGGCAAAGAACTCAACGGCATCTTCGCGGGCGCTACAGGTGACACGCTTGACCCCTTCCTGACGGGCAACGGATTCCAGCGTCATAGCCATCAGCGTTCCAAGGCCTTTGTCCTGCACGGAGGGATGAACGGCCATAAAGCGGATTGAAGCTTCGTTGTCGGCATTGATATACAGACGTCCCACGGCAACGAGGTTGCCCTCTTCATCAACCACCATCTGGTGGTGCGCCATCGCGTCCCAGGCGTCGCGTTCAGAGCCTTTAGGTTGATGCAGTGGCTTGCGCAGCATTTCCCAGCGGAAATGGTAATAAGCGTCTAATTCTTCTTCCGTTTGCGGTACTCGAAGGTGATACATAGCTGTACTCTCTCTTGTTACCCGCGGCCATGCCGCCAGTTGGCTCATACCTGGAGCCAGAATGTGACGGGGCCATCGTTCACCAGCGAAACCTGCATATCCGCAGCGAATCGTCCGGTTTGTGTATTCATGTCCTGTTGGCGACAGCGCTCAACAAAGTACTCGTAAAGGGCTTCTGCGCGATCCGGTGCCGCGCCCTTCGAAAAACTTGGGCGCATGCCGCGTTCGGTATCCGCGGCCAGCGTAAACTGGGAGACCACCAGCACGCTGCCGCCCGCCTGCTGAACGTTCAGGTTCATCTTGCCTTCCGCATCGCTGAAAATGCGGTAGCCCAGTACGCGCTCACACAAGCGGTTGGCTTTTTGTTCGTCGTCATCCTTTTCGACACCCAGGAGCACCAAAAGTCCTGGGCCAATTTCACCCGTCACCTCATCCGCCACGGTGACGCTGGCACGGGTTACGCGCTGAATCAATGCAATCATGGTTGGTCTGCTTCTTGTTGTTTTTCAGCTTCTGCTGCTTTTTTGAGTTCGCGGTAGACCCCGAGAGTGACAGTTATTTCGGCGCCAAGCAAGACGATACACCACGTCCAGTAGACCCAGACAAACAAAATGGGGATCACCGCCAGCACGCCGTAAATCAGCTGATAAGAGGGGAACATGGTGATATAAAGCGCGAATCCTTTCTTGCCCAGCTCAAAGAGCAACGCCGCGACCAGCGCACCCACCACGGCATCCCGGTTGGGTACGCGCGTGGTTGGTACCACGCTGTAGAGCAGCCAGAACGAAAGCCACGATAAAATCAGCGGGAAGATACGCAGCACGTTATCGATCACGCTGTTTAAGTCGGTCGCCCAGCGCAGCGAAAGAAGGTAGGAACTGATCGCCAGGCTTGCCCCCGCCAGCAATGGGCCAAGGGTTAAAATCATCCAGTAGACGGCAAAGGAGTAAACCTTCGGGCGGACTTTTTTGCTCCGCCAGATGGTGTTGAGCGCACTGTCGATGGAGTACATCAGCAGCAGCGCGGTAACAATAAGCCCACATGCCCCCACCGCCGTCATCTTGCTGGAGTTTGCGACAAACTGTTCAATGTAGTTCTGGATCACATCGCCAGTGGCAGGAATAAAGTTCGCGAAAACAAAATGGCGAAGCTGCATGCTCACATCGGCAAACATCGGAAACGCCGAAAAAAGCGCAAAAATCACCGCCACCAGCGGCACCAGCGAGAGCAAGGACACGTAAGCGAGATTGCCCGCCAGCGTGGTCATGTTGTCCTCGTCAATGCGATGCCAGAGGAGTTTCAGCCACGCCCTCAGCGGGCGCGTGTGGTGATTGGCTTTTTGATGAACGGTTTTTAGCATAACTGCTTCGCAAAGTAGTTCGGTATCGTCTCTTTTCCGGTCACCAGAATGGAGGTGATACCTAACTGATTAGCCCCTTCTATATTATCGGCGTTGTCGTCAAAAAAGACCGCATCCGCCGCCGTGAATCCTTCTTCCTGCAATACCGCCTGATAGATGCGCGCCTCAGGTTTACGCATCCCCATCTCCTGGGAGAGATACACCTTATCTGCCGCCGCGTGGATTTCCGGGTATTCATCCGGCCAGAAGGTGGTATGCAGGCGGTTGGTATTCGACAGGACGACGACACGATGCCCCTGCTCGCGCAGCTTGTGCATGATGTCGATCACTTCGGGGCGGATCGCGACAAATATGGCCTGCCAGCCGTGGGAAAACTGCTCGTAGCTTAACGAGAGACCCATTTCCTGACAGAAACGCTCTGCGAACGCTTCATCGCTGATCTCACCGCGCTCGTGCAGATGGAAAGTCTCACCCATCGCGAAATTCTGCTTTAACGTCGCCAGCGGAACACGGCTAAAATCGCTCCATGCGCCCAGCACCCGGTTAAAATCGATATCGACGATTACATTTCCTAAGTCAAAGATATAAAGCATGTTTATCTCCTTTCGCCGTGGAAAAGTAACTGTAGCGGGAAAGAGAAACTTTAGCTATGCGCCAGATTCAGCTTAGAGAAAGGAAAGGCCCGAATCGCAATATCGGGCCATAGGATTTTCAGCCAGCCTGCTGCTCTTCTCCGGAATTGACTTCGACAACCTCAACCTTGCTGGATTTGAGGTGATTTTGCAGCGCCGGGCCGGGCAGCTCATCGGTGAACAGCGCCGTCGCCTGCGCCACGTTGCCAATTTCAACCGCCGCGGAGGCGTGGTATTTCGTATGATCGGCCGCCAGTAAAATGTGACGGGAGTGAGCGATCATGGTTTTCACCACGCTGGCTTCGTTAACGTCAAATTCCATCATCGCGCCGTCGTGCTCTATCGCCCCGACGCTGGTGACCAGGTAATCTGCGCGAAATCCTGACACGAACGCCGTTGCCGCAGGACCGATAATGCCGCCGTTATGCGGGCGCAGCGTACCGCCGGGCACCATCACCTCAAAGCGCGGATTCTTATAAAGAATGTGCGCCACCCGCAGGCTGTTAGTGATGATGCGCAGATGATTATGGTTAAGCAGTGCCCGGGCAACGTGCTCCACGGTCGTCCCGATGGTGATAAAAATGGTCGAACCGTCGGGAATATAGTCCGCAATCGCTTCGGCAATCGCCCGTTTCTCTTCGGTAAGCGAGACTTCACGCTGTTCGAACGCCGTGTTGACCACGCTGGATGCCCTGCCCGCGCCGCCGTGATGACGGGTGATCAGCCCCTGCTCGCTGAGCTTACGGATATCCCGGCGCACGGTTTGCGTGGAGACATCCAGCAGCTGCGCCAGTTCATCAATGTTCATATAGCCGCGATCGGCAATCAGCGTCAGCAGCTGATCGTGACGCGGGTTGCCGGTCAGTTCGGTAAGGCTCATGGGCTGTCCTCTGAAAACCATCACGCCCCGCATTTTATACAAAAAGTGACAAAAAAGAGCGGGTTTGATCACAGTCGGGTATACCCGCGCGCCCGCCGGGCTTTGTACATTTCAGTGCTGCGACGGCGCTGGCAAAACGCACGGCGTCTGCGGCGGGTAATTTCTGCCCCAGGCTGACCGCCAGCGCACCGTGGAACACGTCGCCCGCCCCGGTGGTATCAATGACGTTCACTTCAAAACCAGGCTGATGACATAGCGTGTCGTTTTCCAGCCAGAAACAGCCGTCTCGCCCCTGTGTGACATACACATGTCCATTTGTGAGCGTTTGTGCTTTCTTCAGCGCGTTTTCGGTTTCATCCAGCTGCGTTAACCGCCGCAGTCCTGGCGCGGAGAAGGCCGCGTGGTCGCTTAAGGCAATCAGATCCGCGATGTCCTGCGGGGTGACATCCGCATCCAGCAGCGTCGGTACGCCCTGCTGGCGGGCCAGGGTAAATGCCTGTTTTGCCCCGTCATGCCAGCGCACGTCGGCTAAGACAATGTCCCACTGAGAGAAGTCGATTTCATGCAGCCAGTCTGCCGCCGCAGGGAGATCGGGGCTGGGGTAGTTGGCAATAACGCGCTCTCCGCTTGCGTCCACCAGCACCGCCGATTGCGACGATCGGGCTCCCTTAACTATGCGCGTATAGCGGGTGTTCACCCCCAGGGATTCCAGCTCCGCAAGCAGTCGTCTGCCGGTATCGTCGTCCCCCACCCGGCCAATAAAATCCACTTCCGCGCCCAGTTTCGCGGCTGCCACTGCCGCCGTTGCCGCCGGGCCGCCGCCCACTTCCGTATAGTCTTTTGCGACATATTTCCCACCTTCTTTCGGTAAATCATCGAGATACCAGATGCGATCCAGCACGGTAATGCCGACACAAACGATGCGAGTCATGGTGATTCCTTCTGCGATTTCTGATGCCTTCATTTTAATTTCACCAAATGTTTAAAAAGTGACCCGTGTCAATTTTTTGACTATAAATTACAAATACGATCAAAAACAGACACCACAAACGCGCAAAAATTGACACGATGTGACAGGAGAGAGGCATGTCAGCAATCGCATTTATCGGCTTAGGACAGATGGGCGCGCCCATGGCGAAGAATCTGTTGAAACAGGGCCACCAGCTTAACGTTTTTGATGTGAACCCGCAGGCGGTTCAGGCGCTGGTAGAGAGCGGCGCCCGGGCGGCGGGAACGCCAGCGCAGGCCGTAACGGAGGCCGAATTCGTCATTACCATGCTGCCAAACGGCGACCTGGTGCACAGCGTGCTGTTCGGCGAGCACGGCGTATGCGAAGGGTTATCCCGCGACGCGCTGGTCATTGATATGTCCACCATTCACCCGCTGCAAACCGACGCACTGATCCGCGACATGGCTGAGCAAGGCTTCAGCCTGATGGACGTGCCCGTCGGACGCACCTCTGATCATGCCATCGCCGGTACGCTGCTCCTGCTGGCGGGCGGTACGGCGCAGCAGGTTGAGCGCGCCACCCCCGTTTTAATGGCGATGGGCAATGAAATGATTAACGCCGGCGGGCCGGGAATGGGCATCCGCGTGAAGCTCATCAATAACTACATGAGCATCGCCCTGAACGCCCTTTCCGCCGAAGCCGCCGTACTGTGCGAAGCGCTTGGCCTCTCCTTTGACGTGGCGCTCAAGGTGATGAGCGGCACGCCGGCGGGTAAAGGCCACTTCACCACGTCATGGCCGAACAAGGTACTGAAAGGGGATCTTTCACCCGCCTTTATGATCGATCTTGCGCATAAGGATCTGGGGATCGCCCTCGACGTGGCCAACCAGCTCCACGTTCCGATGCCGCTGGGCGCGGCTTCCCGCGAAGTTTACAACCAGGCACGCGCCGCCGGGCGCGGGCGCGAAGACTGGACAGCCATTCTTGAACAGGTTCGCGCATCTGCCGGGCTGAAAAAAACACACTGATACGAAAGGACTGAGGAATGACGATGTACACCCTGAAAGATATCACCCGACCTTCCGGCGGTTTTGCGATGCTGGCCGTGGATCAGCGCGAAGCGATGCGCCTGATGTTTGCTGCCGCAGGCGCGCCGGTGCCGGTAACCGACCAGCACCTGACGGATTTCAAGGTCAATGCGGCGAAAATTCTGTCGCCGTACGCCTCTGCGATCCTCGTCGACCAGCAGTTCTGCTACCGCCAGATTGTCGAGCAGCAGGCCGTGGCCAAAAGCTGCGCAATGATTGTCGCCGCCGACGAGTTTATCCCGGGGAACGGCATTCCGGTCGACAGCGTGGTGATCGACAAGAACGTTGACGCGCAGGCGGTCAAACGCGATGGCGGTAAGGCGCTGAAGCTGCTGGTGCTGTGGCGCAGCGATGAAGATCCGCAGCAGCGCCTGGAAATGGTGAAAGCGTTCAATACGCTGTGCCACGACAACGGGCTGCTGAGCATTATCGAGCCGGTGGTGCGTCCCCCGCGCCGCGGCGCCGCGTTTGACCGCGAGCAGGCGATCATCGATGCGGCCAAAGAGCTGGGCGACAGCGGCGCCGACCTCTACAAAGTGGAAATGCCGCTGTTTGGTAAGGGCACACAGCACGAGCTACTGACGGCCTCGCAGAAGCTGAACGAGAACATCGCCATGCCGTGGGTGATCCTCTCCTCCGGCGTGGACGATAAGTTATTCCCGCGTGCCGTAAGCGTCGCCATGCAGGCGGGGGCATCGGGCTTTTTAGCCGGGCGCGCCGTCTGGTCATCGGTGATTGGCCTGCCGGACACCGAGCTGATGCTGCGTGATATTTCCGTGCCAAAACTTCAGCGTCTGGGTGAGATCGTCGACGAAATGATGGCTCGCCGTTAAGAAAGGACCCGAACATGAAATGGTTTAACACCCTGAGCCATAACCGCTGGCTCGAACAAGAGACCGACCGCATTCTCGATTTCGGTAAAAACGCCGCCGTACCGACCGGCTTTGGCTGGCTGGGCAATAACGGGCAGGTGCGCAGCGATATGGGCACCCATCTGTGGATCACCGCCCGCATGCTGCACGTTTACGCGGTGGCGGCGAACATGGGGCGCCCCGGCGCGTACGCGCTGGTTGAGCACGGCATTAATGCCCTGAACGGTCCGCTGCGCGATAAACAGCACGGCGGCTGGTACGCCTGCGTAAACGATGAAGGCGTGATTGATGCGTCCAAGCAGGGCTATCAGCATTTCTTCGTCCTGCTGGGCGCGGCGAGCGCCGTCACCACCGGCCACCCGCAGGCACGCAAGCTGCTGGACAATGCCATCGAGGTGATTGAGCGCTACTTCTGGAGCGAACAGGAGCAGATGTGCCTGGAGTCCTGGGACGAAGCCTTCAGCAAAACGGAAGACTATCGCGGCGGTAACGCCAATATGCACGCCGTGGAAGCCTTCCTCATCGTCTATGACGTGACCCACGACCGGAAATGGCTCGACCGCGCCTTGCGTATCGCCTCGGTGATTATTCACGACGTGGCGCGCAAAGGGGAGTACCGCGTTAACGAGCATTTCGACACCAGCTGGAACCCGATCCGCGATTACAACATCGATAACCCTGCCCACCGCTTCCGCGCCTACGGCGGCACGCCGGGGCACTGGATCGAGTGGGGCCGCCTGATGCTGCACCTGCGCGCCGCGCTGGAAGCCCGCTTTGAAACCCCGCCGGAGTGGCTGCTGGAAGATGCGAAAGGCCTGTTTCACGCCACTATTCGCGACGCCTGGGCACCCGACGGGGCGGACGGCTTTGTCTACTCCGTGGGCTGGGACGGCAAGCCTATCGTGCGCGAACGCGTGCGCTGGCCAATCGTCGAGGCGATGGGCACGGCTTACGCGCTCTACACCGTCACCGGCGAGGCGCAGTACGAAGCCTGGTATCAGAAATGGTGGGATTACTGCATCAAGTACCTGATGGATTACGAAAACGGTTCATGGTGGCAGGAGCTGGACACCAATAACGAAGTGACCACCAAAGTCTGGGACGGCAAGCAGGATATTTACCACCTGCTGCACTGCCTGGTGATCCCCCGCCTGCCGCTGGCGCCGGGCTTAGCCCCTGCCGTAGCCGCCGGATTACTGGATAGCCTGGCCAAATAATAAAGACGGAGTTTTTATGCGTACCCTACACAATATTGACCTGAAAAATAACGAAAGTGGTTTCACCCTGCGCTGGCAGGACCGTCTGATTTTATCCCACTCTGCGGATGCCCCCTGCCTGTGGATCGGTGCAGGCGAAGCGGATATCGAGATGTTTCGCGGCAATTTCAGCATCAAAGACAAGCTTAACGAAAAGATTGCCCTGACGAACGCGACCGTCACGCAGCAAAGCGCGGGCTGGGCGATCCGCTTTACCCGCGGCGATGCGGTGAGCGCCACGCTGCTGGTGGGCGTCGATGCGGAAGGCCGTCTTGAGCTGAAGCTGAAAAATGACGCCGCCAGCCATAACCGCATCTGGCTGCGGCTGGCGGCTCAGCCTGACGATCATATCTACGGCTGCGGCGAGCAGTTCTCGTATTTCGATCTGCGCGGCAAGCCGTTCCCGCTGTGGACCAGCGAGCAGGGCGTGGGCCGCAATAAGCAGACCTACGTCACCTGGCAGGCCGACTGCAAAGAGAACGCGGGCGGCGACTACTACTGGACCTTCTTCCCACAGCCTACCTTCGTGAGCACCCAGAAGTACTACTGCCACGTGGATAACAGCTGTTATATGAACTTCGACTTCAGCGCGCCGGACTTCCACGAGCTGGCATTCTGGGAAGATAACGCCACGCTGCGCTTCGAATGCGCAGAAACCTACGTCGATCTGCTGGAAAAACTGACCGGCCTGCTGGGGCGTCAGCCTGAACTGCCGGACTGGGTTTACGACGGCGTGACGCTGGGTATTCAGGGCGGCACCGAGGTGTGTCAGCAGAAGCTCGACGCCATGCGCGAGGGCGGCGTGAAGGTAAACGGCATCTGGGCGCAGGACTGGTCCGGCATCCGGATGACCTCCTTTGGCAAACGCGTAATGTGGAACTGGAAGTGGAACAGCGCGCTCTATCCGCAGCTTGATGAGCGGATTGCGCAGTGGAAAGAGGAAGGCGTGCAGTTCCTCTCCTATATCAACCCGTACGTCGCCAGCGATAAAGATCTCTGCGAAGAGGCGTCGAAGCGCGGCTATCTGACCAAAGATGCCGACGGCAAGGATTACCACGTTGAGTTCGGCGAGTTCTACGCGGGCGTTATCGACCTGACTAACCCGGAAGCCTACAGCTGGTACAAAGAGGTGATCAAAAAGAACCTGATCGAACTGGGCTGCGGCGGCTGGATGGCCGATTTCGGGGAATATCTGCCGACCGATACCTTCCTGCACAACGGCGTGAGCGCGGAGATCATGCATAACGCCTGGCCTGCCCTGTGGGCGAAATGTAACTACGAAGCGCTGGAGGAGACCGGCAAGCTCGGGGAGATCCTGTTCTTCATGCGCGCGGGCTACACCGGCAGCCAGAAGCACTCGGTGATGATGTGGGCGGGGGATCAGAACGTCGACTGGAGCCTGGACGATGGTCTGGCGTCCGTCGTACCGGCGGCGCTGTCGCTGGCAATGACCGGGCACGGGCTGCACCACAGCGACATTGGCGGCTATACGACGCTCTTCGAGATGAAGCGCAGCAAAGAGCTGCTGCTGCGCTGGTGCGACTTCAGCGCCTTTACGCCGATGATGCGTACCCACGAGGGCAACCGCCCTGGCGATAACTGGCAGTTCGACGGCGACGCGGAAACCATCGCCCACTTCGCGCGCATGACCACCGTCTTCACCACCCTGAAGCCGTATATCAAAGCTGCGGTTGCGCAGAACGCGAAAAGCGGCCTGCCGGTGATGCGCCCGCTGTTCCTGCACTACGAGGACGACGCGCGCGCCTACACGCTGAAATACCAGTACCTGTTTGGCCGCGATCTGCTGGTGGCGCCGGTTCATGAAGAGGGACGCCGCGACTGGTCGCTCTATCTGCCGCAGGACACCTGGGTCAATGCGTGGACCGGCCAAACCTGCCAGGGCGGTGACATCACCGTTGATGCCCCGCTCGGCAAACCGCCGGTCTTCTATCGCCAGCACAGCGAATGGGCAGATCTGTTTAGCACCTTACGTCATATCTGATAAGGCTCGCCCGCGGGGAAACCTGCGGGCAGACGGAGAACAATAATGAGTCAACATACTTCTGATCCGGCAACCCTGCGCCTGCCGTTTAAAGAAAAACTCGCCTACGGGATGGGCGATCTCGGCTCTAACATCCTGCTTGATATCGGCACGCTGTATCTGCTGAAGTTCTACACCGACGTGCTGGGGCTGCCTGGCACCTACGGCGGGATTATCTTCCTGATTGCGAAGTTTTTTACCGCCTTCACCGACATGGGCACCGGGATCATGCTCGATTCCCGGCGCAAGATCGGCCCGAAAGGGAAATTCCGCCCGTTCGTGCTGTATGCAGCCTTCCCGGTAACGTTGCTGGCCATAGCTAACTTCGTCGGCACACCGTTTGAAATTACCGGTAAAACGGTGATGGCGACGGTGCTGTTCATGCTGTACGGCCTGTTCTTCAGCATGATGAACTGCTCCTACGGCGCGATGGTGCCCGCCATTACCAAAAACCCGGACGAGCGTGCTTCGCTGGCCGCCTGGCGCCAGGGCGGCGCCACGCTGGGTCTGCTGCTCTGTACGGTGGGCTTTGTCCCGGTGATGAACCTGATTGAGGGCAACGACCAGCTTGGCTACATCTTTGCCGCCACCCTCTTCTCGCTGTTCGGGTTGTTCTTTATGTGGTGGTGCTATAAGGGCGTAACCGAGCGTTACGTCGAGACGCAGCCTGCTAACCCGGCGCAGAAACCGGGGCTGTTGCAGTCGTTTCGCGCCATCGCCGGGAACCGTCCGCTGTTTATCCTGTGCATCGCTAACCTGTGCACGCTGGGCGCCTTTAACGTTAAGCTCGCCATTCAGGTCTACTACACGCAGTACGTACTGAACGACCCGATCCTGCTGTCGTACATGGGCTTCTTCAGCATGGGCTGTATTTTTATCGGCGTCTTTATGATGCCCGGCGCGGTGCGGCGCTTCGGTAAGAAAAAGGTCTACATCAGCGGGCTGATGATTTGGGTGGCGGGCGATCTGCTTAACTACTTCTTCGGCGGCGGCTCGGTGAGCTTCGTGGCGTTCTCCTGCCTGGCGTTCTTCGGCTCCGCGTTCGTTAACAGCCTGAACTGGGCGCTGGTGTCCGATACCGTGGAATACGGCGAGTGGCGCACCGGCGTACGCTCCGAGGGGACGGTCTACACCGGCTTTACCTTCTTCCGTAAGGTATCGCAGGCGCTGGCGGGCTTCTTCCCGGGGATCATGCTCACGCAGATCGGCTATGTGCCTAACGTGGTGCAATCCGCCGGCACGGTTGAAGGGCTACGGCAGCTGATATTTATCTATCCGAGTCTGCTGGCAGTCATCACCATCGTGGCGATGGGCTGCTTCTACAACCTTAACGAGAAGATGTATGTGCGCATCGTGGAAGAAATTGAGCTGCGCAAACGTACGGCATAAATGACGTGATTGAGCGCCCTGCGGGGCGCTTTGAGGATCGACCATGACACATAATACTGATCCGTTAACCCTGAAATTGAGCCTGCGAGAGAAGTGCGCCTACGGGATGGGTGATTTTGGCTCGAACCTGATGCTGTGTATTGGCACGCTGTATCTGCTGAAGTTTTACACGGACGAGCTGGGCATGCCCGCGTTCTACGGCGGCATCATTTTTCTGGTCGCCAAGTTCTTTACCGCGTTTACCGACATGCTGACCGGGGTGCTGCTGGACTCCCGGCGTAATATCGGCGCGCGGGGCAAATTCCGGCCATTCATTCTCTACGCCTCCGTTCCGGTGGCGCTGGTGGCCACGGCGCAGTTTATGGCCAACGACTTTAGCCTGACGGTGAAAACGGCCCTCGCCACCGTGCTCTTCATGATGTTTGGCCTCTGCTACAGCCTGATGAACTGCGCCTACGGTGCAATGGTTCCGGCCATCACCAAAAACCCGAACGAGCGCGCGCAGCTTGCGGCGTGGCGTCAGGGCGGCGCAACGGTAGGACTGTTGCTCTGTACTGTCGGCTTTATGCCGATTCAGGCGCTGTTCGTCAGCCAGCCCTCACTCGGCTATCTGGTGGCCGCGCTGGTATTCGTCACCGGGGGACTGTTCTGCATGTGGTGGTGCTACAGCGGGGTGAAAGAGCGCTACGTCGAGCTTACGCCCGATCACCATAAGCCCGGCATTCTGAAATCGTTCTGCGCGATTTTCCGCAATCCGCCGCTGCTGGTGCTGTGCATCGCTAACCTGTGTACCCTCGCCGCGTTTAACATCAAGCTGGCGATTCAGGTCTATTACACCCAGTACGTGCTGAACGATCTGCATCTCCTGTCGTGGATGGGCTTTTTCAGCATGGGCTGCATTCTGATTGGCGTGTTTCTGGTGCCTGGCGCGGTGAAGCGCTTTGGCAAGAAGCCGGTCTATCTGGGCGGGCTGACGCTGTGGGCGGTGGGCGACGTGCTGAACTTCGTCTGGGGGACCAGTTCCCTGCTGTTCGTGCTCTTTTCCTGCATGGCCTTTTTCGGCACCGCGTTTGTGAACAGCCTGAACTGGGCGCTGGTGCCGGATACGGTTGATTACGGCGAGTGGAAAACCGGGATCCGCGCCGAAGGGTCGGTGTATACCGGCTATACCTTCTCGCGCAAAATCTCCGCGGCGCTGGCCGGTTTTCTGCCCGGTATCATGCTGACCCAGATTGGCTATGTTCCCCATGCCGTACAGAGCGCAGGCACGCTGCTTGGGTTGCGCCAGCTTATTTTCCTCTGGCCGTGCGGCCTGGCGATCGTTGCCGCCGTGACCATGGGGCTGTTTTATAAACTCAACGAAGCGCGCTTCGCCTTTATTATCGAGGAGATTGGAAAACGGAAAAAACAGACAGCAAATACCCCTGAGATAACCACCAACAATAAAGCGTCAGCAGTCACTTTATAACAATAAATCCGGCCAGTATGTCCTTCCTGTTTATCAGGAGGGAGGCCTTTCTGTACCTGATACATGGACAAATTATGAAAAGAATCATCACTGTACTGATCGTGTCGTCTGTGTCCTGCCCGGTTTTTGCCGGGGCCTATGTCGAAACGCGCGAAGCCTACAACACCGCCTCTGAGCTGCACGAAGTGATCCTGCGTGCGGGCTATAACTTCGATATGGGCGCGGGACTGATGTTCACCAACGCTTATAACGTGGGGAAATGGGACGAACTGAAGCACAGCTATAACGAAATTGAGGGGTGGTATCCACTCTTCAAACCGACCGACAAACTGACCTTCCAGCCCGGCGGCTTGATTAATGACAGCAGCGCAGGATCAGGTGGCGCGGTTTATTTAGATACTAACTATAAATTTACGGACTGGTTTAATCTGACGTTCCGCTATCGCTATAACCATAACAATTACGATACGCCGGACTATAACGGGCAGATGGATAAGAACGACACACATGAATTTGCCAACTACTGGAATTTCAAAGTGACGGATGCGTTTTTCTACACCTTTGAGCCGCACTTTTTCCAGCGGGTGAATGATTACCACAGCAAAAATGGCAAAGACCATCACTGGGAAATTACCAATAAATTCAGCTATAAGATCGACAGAAACTGGCTGCCGTATCTTGAGCTACAGTGGCTGGACCGATGGAATGATTACAACCGCGAGCAGTACCGGATCCGTTTAGGGTTGCGGTATTCGTTCTAATAAAAAAAGCCGCTGATCGCTCAGCGGCTTTTTTGTTGCCGGGTGGCGCATGCGCTTACCCGGCCTACGGCATAACCGAATTACTCTTCTTTCGCACCGCGCATTGCACGTTTACGATCGTTCTCGGTCAGGTGACGTTTACGGATACGAATTGACTGAGGCGTCACTTCGACCAGTTCGTCATCATCGATGAATTCCAGAGCCTGCTCCAGCGTCATCTTGATCGGTGGAACCAGAACCGTTGCTTCGTCAGTACCGGACGCACGCATGTTGGTCAGTTTCTTACCGGTCAGGCAGTTTACCGTCAGGTCGTTAGAACGGCTGTGAATACCGATGATCTGGCCTTCGTAAACTTCAGCACCGTGGCCCAGGAACAGCTTACCGCGATCCTGCAAACCGAACAGCGCAAACGCAACCGCTTTACCCTGACCGTTGGAGATCAGCACGCCGTTGTTACGCTGGCCCACTTCGCCCGGACGAACGTCGTCGTAGTGGCTGAAGGTGGAGTACAGCAGACCAGTACCGGAAGTCATGGTCATGAACTCAGAACGGAAGCCGATCAGGCCACGGCTTGGGATCACGTAGTCGAGACGTACGCGGCCTTTGCCATCTGGATTCATGTTTTTCAGGTCGCCTTTACGCTCACCCAGTGCCTGCATCACAGAACCCTGGTGCTGCTCTTCAACGTCCAGCGTTACGTTTTCGAATGGCTCTTGTTTACGGCCATCGATTTCGCGGAAGATAACTTTCGGACGGGAAACCGCCATCTCGAAACCTTCACGACGCATGTTCTCAATCAGAACAGACAGGTGCAGCTCACCACGACCCGAAACGCGGAATGCATCAGCGTCTTCGGTTTCTTCAACGCGCAGCGCAACGTTGTGCACCAGCTCTTTGTTCAGGCGGTCAAGGATCTGACGAGAGGTAACAAACTTACCCTCTTTACCACAGAACGGAGAGGTGTTGACGTTGAAGAACATGGATACGGTTGGTTCATCAACGGACAGGGCTGGCAGCGCTTCGACGTTCTGCGGATCGCAGATGGTGTCGGAGATGTTCAGTTCACCCAGACCGGTGATGGCGATGATGTCGCCCGCTTCAGCGATGTCGCTCTCGATACGCTCAAGACCAAGGTGAGTCAGAACTTTACCGACTTTACCGTTACGGGTTTTGCCTTCGCTATCGATGATAGTGACCTGCTGGTTAGGCTTCACTTTACCGCGCTTGATACGACCAATGCCGATTACGCCAACGTAGTTGTTGTAGTCGAGCTGAGAGATCTGCATTTGCAGGGTGCCTTCCAGGTCAACGTTTGGCGCAGGAACGCGGTCAACAATCGTCTGGTACAGCGGAGTCATGTCTTCCGCCATGTCTTCGTGATCCAGACCGGCGATACCGTTCAGCGCAGACGCATAAACGATAGGGAAGTCCAGCTGTTCGTCGGTCGCGTCGAGGTTAACGAACAGGTCGAAGACCTGGTCAACAACCCAGTCAGGACGCGCGCCAGGACGGTCAACCTTGTTGATCACAACGATAGGTTTCAGGCCGTGGGCAAATGCTTTTTTGGTCACGAAGCGCGTTTGCGGCATAGGGCCATCAAATGCGTCAACCACCAGCAGCACGGAATCCACCATGGACATCACGCGCTCAACTTCACCACCGAAGTCGGCGTGCCCTGGGGTATCAACGATGTTGATACGGTAGTCATTCCATTTGATAGCGGTGTTTTTGGCGAGGATGGTAATCCCACGCTCTTTCTCCAAATCGTTGGAGTCCATCACACGCTCTTGAGTTTCGGCACGAGCATCAAACGTACCGGACTGCTGTAGCAGCTTATCAACCAGGGTAGTTTTACCATGGTCGACGTGCGCGATGATGGCGATATTACGCAATTTTTCGATCACAACTTTGCCTCAGGCATTTAGAAATAGCGCGTTATTGTACACGGATTAATCGCACTACAAAACAGGATCACAAACATCCCCCGCAAACAAGTATTGCAGAGATGCTTTGTGATCGCTTTCACGGAGCGGTAAAAGGGCACTTTAACGTAAATTGCACCAATATGGTGCTCGATGTTCACACAGAAGCACTATAATGGTGCAACAAATCCAATGTGGTGCAGCCCTTCTGCACTATGGTGCGCATGATAACGCCTTTTTGGGGTGTTTTAAAAGTTGGCACAGATTTCGCTTTACAGAAATACAGTAAAAATATGGCAGCCCAGCCGATTTGAAGACCTCGTTACCACGACGACAATGACCAATCTGGAGAGTTAAGTATGTCCGCTGAACACGTTTTGACGATGCTGAACGAACATGAAGTGAAGTTTGTTGATCTGCGCTTCACCGATACCAAAGGTAAAGAACAGCACGTCACGATCCCTGCTCATCAGGTGAACGCCGAATTCTTTGAAGAAGGCAAAATGTTTGACGGCTCCTCCATTGGCGGCTGGAAAGGCATTAACGAATCCGACATGGTTCTGATGCCAGATGCAACCACTGCGCTCATTGACCCGTTCTACGAAGAACCTACGCTGATCATCCGCTGCGATATCCTGGAACCTGGCACGCTGCAAGGCTATGACCGTGACCCACGCTCTATCGCAAAACGCGCTGAAGAGTACCTGCGTTCTACCGGTATCGCAGACACCGTTCTGTTCGGGCCAGAGCCAGAGTTCTTCCTGTTCGATGACATCCGTTTTGGTGCTTCCATTTCTGGTTCCCACGTCGCTATCGATGACATCGAAGGCGCATGGAACTCTTCCACCAAATACGAAGGTGGTAACAAAGGTCACCGTCCGGGCGTGAAAGGCGGTTACTTCCCGGTTCCTCCGGTCGATTCTTCACAGGACATCCGTTCTACCATGTGTCTGATCATGGAAGAGATGGGCCTGGTTGTTGAAGCGCACCACCACGAAGTGGCAACGGCTGGCCAGAACGAAATCGCAACCCGCTTCAACACCATGACCAAAAAAGCGGATGAGATTCAGATCTACAAATACGTTGTGCACAACGTTGCGCACCGTTTCGGTAAAACCGCGACCTTCATGCCAAAACCCATGTTCGGCGACAACGGTTCCGGCATGCACTGCCACATGTCCCTGTCCAAGAACGGCACCAACCTGTTCTCTGGCGACAAATACGCGGGTCTGTCTGAGCAGGCGCTGCACTACATCGGCGGTGTTATCAAACACGCTAAAGCGATCAACGCCCTGGCGAACCCGACCACCAACTCCTACAAGCGTCTGGTCCCAGGCTACGAAGCACCGGTGATGCTGGCGTACTCTGCCCGTAACCGTTCTGCTTCTATCCGTATCCCGGTGGTGGCGTCTCCGAAAGCGCGTCGTATCGAAGTGCGCTTCCCGGACCCGGCGGCTAACCCATACCTGTGCTTCGCAGCACTGCTGATGGCCGGTCTGGACGGTATCAAGAACAAGATCCACCCGGGCGAAGCCATGGACAAAAACCTGTACGACCTGCCGCCAGAAGAAGCGAAAGAGATCCCACAGGTCGCTGGCTCGCTGGAAGAAGCCCTGCAAGCGCTGGACGCAGACCGTGAGTTCCTGACCGCTGGCGGTGTGTTCACCGATGAAGCAATCGACGCTTACATCGCGCTGCGTACCGAAGAAAACGACCGCGTTCGCATGACGCCGCACCCGGTTGAGTTCGAACTGTACTACAGCGTTTAATTGATTTGTTTTACCCGGCGCATACGCGTCGGGAGTAGTTGCCGTGGAAACTTTAGCCCATCTTCGGATGGGCTTTTTTCTCCACCAACAACCTGATCTCACGCGCTTTTTACCTCTAAAACGCTATACTGCACTAAAATAGTGCAACGACTCCAGGAGACTGCTGAATGGCAACTGGCACGCTGCCCGATGCTGGGCAGATCCTCAATTCTTTGATTAACAGTATCTTGCTGGTCGACGACGAGCTGGCGGTGCATTACGCCAACCCGGCGGCGCAGCAGCTGCTCGCTCAAAGCGCCCGTAAACTGTTTGGCACGCCGCTGCCTGAACTGCTGAGCTATTTCTCGCTGAATATTGGTCTGATGCAGGAGAGTTTGCAGGCGGGTCAGGGCTTCACCGATAACGAAGTGACGCTGGTGATTGACGGACGCTCGCATATTTTGTCCCTCACCGCACAGCGCCTGCCAGATGGCATGATTCTGCTGGAAATGGCGCCGATGGATAACCAGCGTCGTCTCAGCCAGGAGCAGCTACAGCATGCTCAGCAGATTGCGGCGCGCGACCTGGTACGCGGGCTGGCTCATGAAATTAAAAACCCGCTGGGCGGCTTACGCGGTGCGGCACAGCTTTTGACCAAAGCGCTGCCTGACCCTGCCCTGGCGGAGTATACCAACGTCATTATCGAGCAGGCGGACCGTCTGCGTAATCTGGTCGATCGCCTGCTCGGGCCGCAGCAGCCGGGGATGCATGTTTCAGAAAGCATTCACAAGGTCGCGGAGCGGGTGGTGAAACTCGTCTCTATGGAGCTGCCGGATAACGTCACGCTGGTACGTGATTACGACCCAAGCCTGCCGGAGCTGGCGCACGATCCAGACCAGATTGAACAGGTGCTGTTGAACATTGTGCGTAACGCGTTGCAGGCGCTGGGCCCGGAGGGTGGCGAAATTATTCTGCGTACCCGCACCGCGTTCCAGCTGACGCTGCACGGCGTGCGTTATCGTCTGGCGGCACGTATTGATGTGGAAGATAACGGGCCGGGGATCCCGCCGCATCTCCAGGACACCCTGTTCTACCCGATGGTCAGCGGTCGCGAAGGCGGCACCGGGCTGGGGTTATCCATCGCCCGTAATTTGATTGACCAACACTCCGGCAAAATTGAATTTACCAGTTGGCCGGGACATACCGAGTTTTCGGTTTTCCTGCCGATTAAAAAATAAAGGTGACGTTTATGCAACGAGGGATAGTCTGGGTAGTCGATGACGATAGCTCCATCCGTTGGGTGCTTGAACGCGCGCTCACAGGAGCGGGATTAAGCTGCACGACGTTTGAGAGCGGCAGCGAGGTGCTCGACGCACTCACCACCAAAACGCCGGACGTTCTGCTCTCGGATATTCGCATGCCGGGCATGGACGGACTGGCGCTCTTAAAGCAGATCAAACAGCGCCACCCCATGCTTCCGGTCATCATAATGACCGCCCACTCCGACCTGGATGCCGCCGTCAGCGCCTACCAGCAGGGGGCGTTTGATTACCTGCCAAAACCGTTTGATATCGACGAAGCCGTTGCCCTGGTCGAACGCGCCATCAGCCACTATCAGGAGCAACAGCAGCCCCGCCACGCGCCGGATTTCGGGCCTACGACGGACATCATCGGTGAAGCGCCGGCCATGCAGGACGTGTTTCGCATCATCGGGCGTCTGTCGCGCTCGTCTATCAGCGTCTTGATTAACGGTGAATCAGGGACCGGTAAAGAGCTGGTTGCGCACGCCCTGCATCGCCACAGCCCGCGGGCGAAAGCGCCCTTTATCGCCCTGAACATGGCGGCGATCCCCAAAGATTTGATTGAATCTGAGCTGTTCGGCCACGAAAAAGGGGCGTTTACCGGGGCAAATACTATTCGTCAGGGACGCTTTGAACAGGCTGACGGCGGAACGCTATTCCTGGATGAAATCGGCGATATGCCGCTGGATGTGCAGACCCGACTGCTGCGCGTGCTGGCAGATGGCCAGTTTTACCGCGTGGGCGGGTATGCGCCGGTGAAGGTGGACGTGCGTATTATTGCCGCGACGCACCAGAACCTGGAGCTGCGCGTGCAGGAGGGGAAATTCCGTGAGGATTTATTCCATCGTCTGAACGTGATCCGCGTCCACCTGCCGCCACTGCGCGAGCGTCGGGAAGATATCCCGCGTCTGGCGCGCCATTTCCTGCAAGTGGCGGCCCGCGAGCTGGGCGTGGAAGCCAAGCAGCTTCATCCGGAAACGGATGCCGCCCTCACCCGTCTGGCGTGGCCGGGCAACGTGCGTCAGCTGGAAAACACCTGTCGCTGGCTGACCGTGATGGCCGCCGGACAGGAAGTGTTGATTCAGGATCTCCCCGCCGAGCTGTTTGAAGCCACCGTGCCCGAAAGCACCGCCGGACATGCGCTGCCGGAAAGCTGGGCGACGCTGCTGGCGCAGTGGGCAGATCGCGCGCTGCGTTCCGGTCATCAAAATCTGCTCTCCGAAGCGCAGCCTGAGATGGAGCGCACGCTGTTAACTACCGCGCTTCGTCATACCCAGGGCCACAAACAGGAAGCGGCTCGCCTGTTGGGATGGGGTCGAAACACCCTGACGCGCAAGCTGAAAGAGCTGGGAATGGAGTGATCTTACTCCGCTGTGTAAAGGTTACTAATTGAGCGCAAAGTGCCGTTATTTTGCGCTTTACTGTTCCGATGAGTTTTGTATGATCGTGCCCGGAAACAGGGGGGAGCATCATGCTGGAATCATTAGTGACTTTGCTTTCGAGCGGAGCAGCAGAAAGCCACACGCCACAAACTGCCGTTGCGGCGGTATTGTGTGCGGCACTGGTTGGGCTGTTTAGCTAACGAGCTGTCGATGAAAAGCCGGGTGGCGCTTCGCTTACCCGGCCTACATCTCGCACTTAAGTAGGCCGGGTAAGGCAAAGCCGCCACCCGGCATTACAGCTCAAATCACCCGCGAGAACTGCTGTAAACGCGCCTTCTGACGTAGATAGGCATCGAAGCACATGCAGATATTACGAATCAACAGACGTCCTTTCGGCGTGACGACAACCGCACTCTCCGACACATCCACCAGCCCGTCTTTCGCCAGCGGCGCCAGAAGCTTCAGGTCTTCGGCAAAGTAATCGCTGAATTGCAGATCCCATTGCGACTCCACCTCGCGAAATTCGAGACGGAAGTTGCAGATAAGCGCCTTAATTACGTCCCGACGGATGCAGTCGTCGCGCGTTAGCGCAATGCCGCGCCACAGCGCGTTGCCGGTTTCGTCTATCTGCTGATAGTACAGCTTCAGCTCTTTCTGATTCTGGGCGTAGCAGTCGCCAATCATGCTGATGGCGGAGACGCCCATTCCGAGCAGATCGGTATCGCCCTGGGTGGTGTAGCCCTGGAAGTTACGGTGGAGAACACCTTCGCGCTGGGCAATCGCCAGTTCATCGTCAGGGCGGGCAAAGTGATCCATTCCGATAAACTGATAGCCGGTTTCGGTCAGCGAGGCGATGGTCTCCTGCAAAATGTCCAGCTTCTGCTGGGCGGAAGGCAGATCCGCATCTTTGATTTTGCGCTGAGCGGCGAACAGCGTCGGCAGGTGCGCATAGTTAAAGACGCTCAGACGGTCCGGGTTAAGCTCAGCCACGCGTTTAAGCGTGTAGGCGAAGCTCTCCGGCGTCTGCTTCGGCAGGCCGTAAATCAGGTCTATATTCGTTGAGGTAAAGCCGATTTCACGCGCATGGTTGAGTAAGGCAAAGATAAACGCTTCGTCCTGCTCGCGGTTTACCAGGCGCTGTACTTCTTTGTTGAAGTCCTGTACGCCCATACTCAGGCGGTTGAAACCTTCGGCGCGTAAATGATCCAGCACATCCAGCTCGATTTCACGCGGATCGACCTCGATCGAAATTTCGGCGTCGTCGTTAAAACTAAAATTGCCGCGCAGCAGCGCCATCAGGCGGCTGATCTGCGCTTTATTCAGATAGGTTGGCGTACCACCGCCCCAGTGAAGCTGGCTGACGTGACGCCCTTTAAACAGCGGTGCGCGGTGCAGAATTTCCTGTTCGAGCGCATCGAGGTATTGATCGGCTTTGTGCTGCTGGCGGGTAACGATTTTATTGCAGCCGCAGAAGTAGCAGAGCTTATGGCAGAACGGAATATGGACGTAGAGCGACAGCGGGCGCTCGGGATAGCGCGCCACAGCTTGCTGAAAATCCGCCTCGCCGAAAGCGTCAGAAAACTCCAGCGCGGTGGGGTATGAGGTATAACGCGGCCCGGAATAGTTATATTTCTGGATCAGGGCCAAATCCCAGTCGATAGATGGTACAGACATGCTCACTCCTTCCGTTGGTGTCGCGTTCGTATACGGCGGCCCCTTCTGGTCCCGTTGCGGGACATCATTCGGGTGCGCAGCCACTTCTGTCGCCGCGACAACCGCCGTAGTTTAACGAATAACCACACCAGATAACATATAACCGGAAGGGTTATAAGCAGGACGAGTGTACCTGCCGGGTGCAAATGTTAGTTTCCACCTTTCAGCAGACGCATCATATCTTCCTGCTTTTCGTCTTCCTCTTCGTCTTCTTCATCATCGTAGGACAGACCCAGCTTCTGCATCAGTTCATCAATGCGGTCCAGTTTGGCGTCCACCCAGGACTGCTCTTCAGCGGTCAGGGTTTCACCCTCTTCAAGACGTTCCAGCAGCGCATCCAGGCGCTCATCGTTCTCCAGCATATCCAGCTCAGCCTGCGGTGAAAGCATAGGTTTCTCGCTCTTTGGTTTGTGCTGCTTAGTGACCGGCGTGTCTGTCACGCCCAGTGGAATGGGAGTTTTACTGCCGATACGAGGATCTTTCTGCTGTTTGCCTTTTGCAGAAGCGCCTGCGGCACCGCCACCGTTAGCACGGCTACCCGCAGCATGGCCACGATGTTTTTTATCGCGTTTGCGATCGCGCGCTTCCTGATTCAGTTCTTCGCGCGTTTTGCGGCGTGCTTTTGCAGGGCGTTTCACGCCCGCAGCGGAGGTCGGTTTTTTCATGATGTTTTATCTTTAAGTCGTTTTCTTCAGTATAGAATTGCGGCGAAATCTAGCAGAAAGCAAGCAAAGAAAAAAGGCGACAGAGCAATCTGTCGCCTTTTTTCCTGACTCACAACCCTTAACGGGTCAGACATTCCCTGTTTGCCTGCAACAAACCCTGTTTATCCCTTGGCTACTACCGTCCGTGATACGGTTCCGTTTCCTGTTAAAAACGCCTCCAGGCGCCGGTCGTCCTGACAATCCTGAGTCTTCGCCTCCTGGCGCTCCTGACCCTTATCCTTAAGTCGTTATCCTGTTGGCATCCTCGCCCTGGCACACACTTTACCTTGTTCCCTTAAACTAACAAGCTATGAAAAGGTACAAAACCGGATTTTCAGATAATTACTCATTAATAACTCTTTGAATTTTAATATTTTGAGTTTTTTAGCGCCTGCGATTTCTCTTAAATTTCTCATACGCTTAAGAGCAGATCTCTTACATTCCGTAGGGCTTTCACTTACATGTCAATGACGAAGGGAAAAGCCTTTTGCCCGCATTCAGGTATAATCCCCGCAGATTACGATTTTTGGAGACGACCACGTGACTACCTGGAACTACCAACAGACGCATTTTGTCACCAGTGCGCCCGATATTCGCCACCTGCCCTCAGACACAGGGATTGAAGTGGCATTTGCTGGCCGCTCCAATGCGGGAAAATCCAGTGCCCTGAATACGCTCACCAATCAGAAAAACCTGGCGCGTACCTCGAAAACACCTGGCCGTACTCAGCTGATTAACCTGTTTGAAGTGGCTGAAGGCAAACGCCTGGTCGATTTACCGGGCTACGGTTACGCGCAGGTACCGGAAGAGATGAAGATCAAATGGCAGCGTGCGCTGGGCGAATACCTGGAAAAACGCATGTGTCTGAAAGGTCTGGTGGTGCTAATGGATATTCGTCATCCGCTAAAAGATCTCGACCAGCAGATGATTGACTGGGCGGTGGCAAGCGATATTGCGGTGCTGGTGCTGCTGACAAAAGCGGATAAGCTGGCAAGCGGCGCGCGCAAGGCGCAGGTGAACAAGGTTCGTGAAGCGGTGCTGGCATTCAACGGTGATGTACAGGTTGAACCGTTCTCCTCGCTGAAAAAGCAGGGCGTGGATAAACTGCGACAGAAGCTCGACAGCTGGTTTAACGATCTGGAACCGGCGACTGAAGCGGAAGCAGAGTAACAACAGGCGCGGCGATGACCGCGCTTTTTTTTGCCAGAAACTTTCTTTGCCGCAATAAAAAACGCCCCAGTCATTACTGACTGGGGCGGCTAAAATATTCAGCCAAATCCGATTACGTGAAGTAAAAGGTCTGAAAGATAGAACATCTTACCTCTGTACCCTACGTCGTTAACTCTACTCTTTTTTTATCGCTGGACAAAGCACTTTTTGTAGTTTTTTTTCATTCTTTACATAGGGAATTCTAATGATCGTCACAAAACGCGCGTACTTATGTTGCTTACTTACATAAAACGCGCGTTATTCCGTTAACCCTTAGTGAGCCTGATCCCAGTTTTCGCCGCTACCCACTTCCACCAGCAACGGAACGTCCAGCTTCATGCTGTTTTCCATCAGTTCATGGATCTTCTGAGAGACCGTATCCAGATCGTCTTTATGAACTTCAAAGACCAGTTCATCGTGTACCTGCATGATCATTTTCACGCGCGGCTTCTCTTTTTCGAGCCAGGCATCGACAGCGATCATTGCGCGTTTAATGATGTCCGCCGCAGTGCCCTGCATGGGGGCGTTGATCGCAGCACGTTCAGCACCAGCCCGGCGCGCGGCGTTGCTGGATTTGATATCCGGAAGGTAGAGACGACGCCCATCCAGCGTTTCAACGTAGCCTTTCTCTTTCGCCTGCGCGCGGGTACGTTCCATATATTCCAGTACGCCCGGATACCGCTCGAAGTAGAGATCCATATACTTCTGCGACTCTTTACGCGGGATATTGAGCTGGCGTGAAAGACCAAAGGCACTCATGCCGTAAATCAGACCGAAGTTGATCGCTTTTGCACTACGACGCTGCTCGTTTGTCACGCTCTCCAGCGCCAGCCCAAACACTTCGGCAGCGGTTGCCCGGTGGATGTCCTTCCCTTCGGCAAAGGCCGTCAGCAGGCCTTTGTCGCGTGACAGATGCGCCATAATACGCAGTTCGATTTGCGAGTAGTCCGCGGAGACAATCAGATAATCCTCTGGCGCAATGAAAGCCTGGCGAATACGGCGGCCCTCTTCATTACGCACCGGAATGTTCTGAAGGTTAGGATCGGTTGACGAAAGTCGCCCGGTCGCCGCCACAGCCTGGTGATAGGAGGTGTGCACGCGGCCCGTTTTCGGGTTGATCATCAACGGCAGTTTGTCGGTATAGGTCGATTTCAGCTTAGCCAGACCACGGTATTGCAGAATAACTTTTGGCAGCGGATAGTCCAGCGCCAGCTCTTCCAGCACCTCTTCAGACGTTGAAGGGGCGCCACCCGGGGTTTTCTTCAGCGGCTTGATACCCTGTTTTTCAAACAGGATGGTTTGCAGCTGTTTCGGTGAAGACAGGTTAAATGCCTCGCCAGCAAGCTCATGCGCTTTCTGTTCAAGCTCGGTCAGGCGCTGCGCCAGCTCACCAGAGTGGTTATGCAGCACCGTTGGGTCGATTTTAACGCCATTGCGCTCAATGCGGGACAGCACAGGCACCAGCGGCATCTCAATGTTCTGGAACACATTCAGCGGCCCTTCGTGCTTCTGCAATTTCGGCCACATTTTGAGATGCAGCTGTAGCGTGACGTCAGCGTCTTCCGCGGCGTAGCGGCCTGCTTCTTCCAGCGCGATCTGGTTAAAGGTCAGCTGATTTTTGCCCTTACCGGCAATTTCTTCAAAGGTGATGGTTTTGTGTTTCAGCCAACGATCGGATAAGGAATCCATATCATGGCGGCCCGCCACGCTGTCCAGAATGTAAGATTCCAGCATGGTGTCAAAAGCGATACCACGCAGCTCAATGCCGTAGTTTTGCAGAATACCGCGGTCGTACTTCAGGTTTTGCCCAACCTTCAGCACTTTCTCGTCTTCCAGAATCGGCTTCAGCAGTTCTAAGGCGCGCTCGCGGGAGATTTGCTCCGGCGCATCCAGATAGTCGTGAGCCACCGGAACATAGGCTGCAATACCCGGCTCCGTTGCGAATGACAGGCCCACCATATTAGCCGTAATGTTATCAAGGCTGTCCGTTTCGGTATCGAAAGCAAATACTGGCGCTTTTTTCAGCTTTTCAATCCAGGCGATGAGCCGTGACTCTTCAAGGATGGTTTCATAGTTGTCGAAGGAGAGCGCTGCCGCCTCTTCTTCTGCCTGCTCTTCGGCATTGACAACGATGGTCTCTTTCGGCTTCGCCGCAGGTTTAGCCCCTTTCGCCTGAAGCCATTTCCCGGCTTCAACATCCGCGGTCCAGCGTTTAAATTCGTATTTTCTGAACAGGCCAAGCAGTTCGTCGGCGGCGGGTTCCTGCACTTCCAGCTGCTCGCAGGTAAGCTCCAGCTCTACGTCAGTTTTGATGGTGGCCAACTGATAGGAGAGATAAGCCACCTCTTTGTTATCGGCGAGCTTTCCGGCTATGGTTTTTGCGCCACGGAAGGTAAGACCGGCAATTTTGTCGGGTTCTGCATACAGCGTATCCAGCCCGCCCAGCCCTTGCAGCAGCGCCTGAGCTGTTTTTTCGCCTACGCCCGGTACGCCAGGAATGTTATCCGAGGAATCGCCCATCAGGGCGAGGAAATCAATAATGAGCTCTGGCGGCACGCCATATTTGGCGACCACTTCTTCCGGGCCAAGAATGGTGTTTGTCATGGTGTTGATCAGCGTGATCCCGGGCGTTACCAGCTGCGCCATGTCTTTATCACCGGTACTGATCAGAACCGGGCGGCCTGCTTTTTCCGCTTCGCGCGCCAGGGTACCAATTACGTCATCAGCTTCAACGCCTGAGACCGCCAGCAGTGGCAGCCCCATCGCTTTCACCATAGCGTGCAACGGTTCAATTTGCGCACGCAGATCGTCAGGCATAGGGGGACGGTGAGATTTGTAATGCTCAAATAATTCATCGCGGAAGGTTTTACCCTTCGCATCAAACACCACGGCCGCATGGGTTGGGTGGTATTGCAGAATCAGGCTGCGAAGCATATTCAGCACGCCGTACATTGCGCCGGTAGGTTCCCCTGCGCTGTTGGTCAGAGGAGGAAACGCATGATACGCCCGATACAGGTAAGAAGAGCCATCGACGAGTATAAGTGGGTTTTCTGGGATCTGAACCATAATGTCCGTGCCTTTTATGAATTTATGGATAAAGGATGCCACAGAAGGATGAAAACATCAGGTTTTAGCGCTTTATACAGAAAAAGATTTTGCGATCGGGAAGATCGCTCGCAAAACAAAACTGTGGATAAGTTTGTGCATATTTTTAATACAGGTGAATAACAGCTTTATAAAAGTGATACTGAAAACTTATTTATCTAATAAAATCAAAGCATTGCTATAATATCACTTAAGATCGCGCTTCACTGATGTTTATTTAGTCTATGTGGATATAAGACTTAAGCACTCTGTCTATATGCAAAAATTCGCTGCCTGGCAGGAAAAGCCGCAGCCTCCTGGTGTGAAACCGCCCTGGTCTGAGCGAATTTCTGATAAGATCGGCGCCCAGCACCGGATAGCCGGCTGCTCAATTACAGCTAACTATCTGAATAAATTCATTATGTCGAGAATACTCGCAGCGATAACATTATGGTTAAGCGTCATTTTAACTATTCTGGTTACCATCGCCTGTTCTGTGCCAATCATCGTTGCCGGAATAATTAAACTTCTGCTGCCTGTCCCTCCGGTATGGCGCGCGGTGTCTGCTTTTTGTAATTTTATGATGTACTGCTGGTGTGAAGGGCTGGCGATCCTGCTGCATCTGAACCCCTGGCTGAAGTGGGATGTTCAGGGGCTGGAGAAGCTGAACAAAAAGAACTGGTATCTGCTGATCTGCAATCACCACAGCTGGGCCGACATCGTTGTATTGTGCGTACTGTTTCGCAAACACATTCCGATGAACAAATACTTTCTGAAACAGCAGCTGGCCTGGGTGCCTTTCATTGGACTGGCCTGCTGGGCGCTGGATATGCCGTTTATGAAACGCTATTCACGCAGCTATTTAATTCGTCATCCGGAACGCCGCGGTAAGGACGTGGAAACCACGCGCCGTTCTTGCGAGAAGTTTCGCGCGCATCCCACCACCATTGTTAACTTCGTCGAAGGATCACGCTTTACCGAAGAGAAGCGCCAGCAGACTCGTTCTCCTTATCAGAACCTGTTGCCGCCAAAGGCTGCGGGCATCGCAATGGCGCTCAACGTGCTGGGTGAGCAGTTCGATAAATTGTTGAACGTAACGCTCTGCTATCCGGAAAATGACAGGACGCCGTTCTACGATATGCTCAGCGGCAGGCTGACGCGTATCGTTGTCCGCGTTGATCTGATGCCCGTCAACACTGAACTGCACGGGGATTATGTCAACGATAAAAACTTCAAACGTCGTTTCCAGCTTTGGCTTAATACACTCTGGAAAGAGAAAGACGAGCAGATAGCTAAGATTAAATCTTCATACAAAAACGCCGGTCAGTGACCGGCGTTTTTCTTTATGTTTGTTACTTTTTCTCAACCAGGTATTTCACGGTATCAGCGTACTGTTGTACGAAGATATCCATGCTGGTCGTGTCCATACCACGCATATTCACCTGGTATTTGCCGTTAACATACATCGCCGGCACGCCCTGCAACTGGAAGTCAGCGGCAGCTTTTTCCTGCTGTGCCACGAGAGATTTCACCACGAAACTGTTCCAGGCAGCGTCGTAGTCTTCACCTTTAACACCGGCATCCACGAACACTTTACGGATATCTGCCGTAGTTTGTACGGTTTGGGTTTTCTGTACGGCTTCAAACATAGGCGCGGTGATCTTATCTTCCACACCCAGCGCAATCGCGACCGCCCATGCCTGAGTCAGATCTTTACCCAGTGGGCCAAGGAACTCAACGTGGTATTTCGTCATTTTGGTGCCTTCCGGCAGCTTTTTCTTCACGTTGTCAGAAACATGAAGTACCTGCTCAAACTCATAGCAGTGCGGGCAGTAGAAGGAGAAGAACTCCAGCACCTGAGGCTCGCCAGCAACAGGCTTGTCCAGCGTAATGTACTGCTTGCCGTCGGTAAACTGCGCAGCAGTTGCGCTAAATGCCAGAATCATACCAGCCAGCGCCAGCCAAATTTTTTTCATGATTAACTCTCTCCTGGGTGTGTCCAATTAATACATCGGCGTTAATTGCAAAGGGGGTTCCTGTAGAACCTTAACCTGCGCGGTAAATGTGGATATCTGGTTGCGCCAGTAATCCTCCCCGGTAAGCCAGGGGAAATTTCGGGGAAAAGCCGGGTCTTCCCAACGCCTGATTAACCACGCGAGATAATAAACAAATCGCATCGCACGTAAAGGTTCTATCAAGGCAATTTCGTCTGAATTAAAGGGGCTAAATTCTTCATAAGCTTCAATTATGGTCTCAAGCTGCATGCGCTGCTCGGCTTTATCACCGTTGAGCAGCATCCACAGATCCTGCACCGCGGGTCCCATACGTGCGTCATCAAGATCGACAAATAGTGGGCCATCGCGCCAGAGAATATTCCCGGCGTGGCAGTCACCGTGCAGGCGCAGAGTAGTAATATTATCCCGCCAGCAGGCTTTTACAGCATCAATAAGCTTATCGGTCGCCGTGAGGAAATTATCCTTTAGCGCATTCGGGATCAGCGCCGATGTTTCGAATACCTGTCGCGGCTCAATAAGATATTCCTGAACACCAATCGTCGGACGGGCAACAAACGGTTTTTTACGTCCCGTCTGATGAATGCGCCCCAGATAGCGGGCAACCCATTCCATCTGATCGATATTATCTGCCTCAAACTGTCTTCCGCCCAGGCTCGGAAATACCGCGTAGTAAAAGCCCTGATGGGTCAGCAGCGTTTGGTTATTGAATTTAATGGGTGCCGCAACGGGAACATCGTCATCCAGCAGATCGTGGGCAAACTGATGCTCTTCCTGAATTTGTTCTGCGGACCAGCGCTGTGGACGGTAAAACTTTACGACAAAGCGCTGGCGCTCTTCGTCCTGAAATTGGTAGACACGGTTTTCGTAGCTGTTTAAAGGGGTTAACCCGGAATCCACCCGAATACCCTGTTCGAACAGCGCATCCATAATGGTATCCGGGTGTAGTGTCTGGAAAGTAAAAGCCTGGTCGTTCATCCGATCATCCGGAAATTATACGAATGATTCAGGATATCATCTTGTGGCGATTTCGGTGGCTCCGCTTACAAGCTTTTACTCTTTAATTACGCCTCGGGCACGCAGTAATGCGGTTTTAAAATCCTCTTCATAATCTTTCTGAATGCCAGGAATAACAGCATCTTTAGCCGAGTCACGCATTTTCAGGTGGTAGATCAGGATGTCGTCAGAAAGGTCTGCCAGTTCGCCATCAAAACCTGACTCTTTCGCCAGTTTCTGTAAAAATTGCATCAGATTCAGCTCTGGCTCTTTTTGCCAGGCCGGCTGGAGAAGCTCAATGACTTCATTAAGACGTTTACATTTCATGGTAGTGCTCCTTTCATTTAGAGAGACACGTTAGCAGGGTCAATCCCACAATAAAAGAGGCGATATTCGTGAATCAATGCCAGGAAATCATCGGAGTTGTTCTGGCCGGGGGCAGGGCAACGCGAATGGGCGGAAAGGATAAGGGGCTTCAGCTCCTGAACAACACACCATTATGGCAGCATGTTGCTGATACGCTTGCAGATCAGGTGTCCTCGATGGCGATCAGCGCTAACCGACATGTTGATATTTATCAGCGCAGCGGGTATCCGGTTTATCAGGATAACCTGGTGGACTACCCCGGTCCGCTGGCGGGAATGCTTTCCGTTATGCAGCAGTCGCATGGAGAGTGGTTTCTCTTTTGTTCATGTGATACGCCCTTCATCCCGTCCTGCCTGGTTGAACGTCTGGTGCAGCGGCGCGGTGGTGCTCCCGTCGTCTGGGTACACGACGGTGAACGCGACCATCCAACGATCGCATTGATTAATCGCTCGTTAATATCCGCGCTGGAAGATTACCTGGCCGCAGGAGAGCGGCGCGTCATGGTATTTATGCGTCAGTCCGGAGGGCATTCCGTTGATTTCAGCGACATGAAATCGGCGTTTGTGAATGTAAACACGACGGAAGATTTGCAGATAATGCAGGAGAAGAAATGATACCCGTATTAGCGATCTCTGCCTGGAGTGGCACCGGGAAGACTACGCTGCTAAAAAAACTAATACCTGCACTTTGCGCCAAAGGCATTCGTCCCGGATTGATTAAGCATACGCACCATAATATGGATGTCGATAAGCCCGGGAAAGATAGCTATGAGCTGCGTAAGGCTGGCGCTGCACAAACGATGGTGGCGAGTAACCAGCGCTGGGCGTTAATGACAGAAACACCGGATGAAGCACCGCTGGATCTCGCTTATCTTGTCAGCCGGATGGATCACTCCACGCTGGATCTGGTGCTGGTTGAGGGGTTTAAGCATGAGGCCGTGCCTAAGATCTTGCTGTTCAGAAACGGCGCCGGGCATGATGTTAGCGAACTAATGCTGGATGAGCATGTGATTGCCGTGGCCAGTGACGTTGCGTTGTCGCTGGAAGTACCGGTTCTGGATTTGAATAATGTGGAGGGGATTGCAGCGTTTATTTTGGCGTGGTGTGCAGTCTGAGATCTGCCGGGTGGCGGCTTCGCCTTGCCCGGCCTGCCGTTTTTCGACGTACAAACGCAAAAAGGCCATCCTTCCGGATGGCCTCTTCACTTAATTGATGCCTGGCAGTTCCCTACTCTCACATGGGGAGACCCCACACTACCATCGGCGCTACGGCGTTTCACTTCTGAGTTCGGCATGGGGTCAGGTGGGACCACCGCGCTAAAGCCGCCAGGCAAATTCTTGTGCTCTGTCCTGTGTCTTTCGCACTGATACTGCGTTGGCTGCTCTCGTAAAGTCAGTCACATACCTCAGTATGCTCCTTCCTTTCCTTCGTTTGCCGCCTTGTCTCAGCGCAAAATCCTTCGGACTCTGAATCTAAGCTGAAAATCGTGTCTGTCTCTTCGCCAAAACACCTTCGGCGTTGTAAGGTTAAGCCTCACGGTTCATTAGTATCGGTTAGCTCAACGCATCGCTGCGCTTACACACCCGACCTATCAACGTCGTCGTCTTCAACGTTCCTTCAGGAGACTTAAAGTCTCAGGGAGAACTCATCTCGGGGCAAGTTTCGTGCTTAGATGCTTTCAGCACTTATCTCTTCCGCATTTAGCTACCGGGCAGTGCCATTGGCATGACAACCCGAACACCAGTGATGCGTCCACTCCGGTCCTCTCGTACTAGGAGCAGCCCCCCTCAATTCTCCAGCGCCCACGGCAGATAGGGACCGAACTGTCTCACGACGTTCTAAACCCAGCTCGCGTACCACTTTAAATGGCGAACAGCCATACCCTTGGGACCTACTTCAGCCCCAGGATGTGATGAGCCGACATCGAGGTGCCAAACACCGCCGTCGATATGAACTCTTGGGCGGTATCAGCCTGTTATCCCCGGAGTACCTTTTATCCGTTGAGCGATGGCCCTTCCATTCAGAACCACCGGATCACTATGACCTGCTTTCGCACCTGCTCGCGCCGTCACGCTCGCAGTCAAGCTGGCTTATGCCATTGCACTAACCTCCTGATGTCCGACCAGGATTAGCCAACCTTCGTGCTCCTCCGTTACTCTTTGGGAGGAGACCGCCCCAGTCAAACTACCCACCAGACACTGTCCGCAACCCGGGTAACGGGTCTACGTTAGAACACCAGCCATTAAAGGGTGGTATTTCAAGGTTGGCTCCACGCAGACTGGCGTCCACGCTTCAAAGCCTCCCACCTATCCTACACATCAAGGACCAGTGTTCAGTGTCAAGCTATAGTAAAGGTTCACGGGGTCTTTCCGTCTTGCCGCGGGTACACTGCATCTTCACAGCGAGTTCAATTTCACTGAGCCTCGGGTGGAGACAGCCTGGCCATCATTACGCCATTCGTGCAGGTCGGAACTTACCCGACAAGGAATTTCGCTACCTTAGGACCGTTATAGTTACGGCCGCCGTTTACCGGGGCTTCGATCAAGAGCTTCGCGTTGCCGCTAACCCCATCAATTAACCTTCCGGCACCGGGCAGGCGTCACACCGTATACGTCCACTTTCGTGTTTGCACAGTGCTGTGTTTTTAATAAACAGTTGCAGCCAGCTGGTATCTTCGACTGATTTCAGCTCCGCCCGCAGGGGCTTCACCTACATATCAGCGTGCCTTCTCCCGAAGTTACGGCACCATTTTGCCTAGTTCCTTCACCCGAGTTCTCTCAAGCGCCTTGGTATTCTCTACCTGACCACCTGTGTCGGTTTGGGGTACGATTTCGTGTTACCTGATGCTTAGAGGCTTTTCCTGGAAGCAGGGCATTTATCACTTCAGCACCGTAGTGCCTCGTCATCACACCTCAGCGTTAATAAGGTACCGGATTTACCTGGAACCTCCGCCTACATGCTTAAACCGGGACAACCGTCGCCCGGCTGACATAGCCTTCTCCGTCCCCCCTTCGCAGTAACACCAAGTACAGGAATATTAACCTGTTTCCCATCGACTACGCCTTTCGGCCTCGCCTTAGGGGTCGACTCACCCTGCCCCGATTAACGTTGGACAGGAACCCTTGGTCTTCCGGCGAGCGGGCTTTTCACCCGCTTTATCGTTACTTATGTCAGCATTCGCACTTCTGATACCTCCAGCATGCCTCACAGCACACCTTCAACGGCTTACAGAACGCTCCCCTACCCAACAACACATAGTGTCGCTGCCGCAGCTTCGGTGCATGGTTTAGCCCCGTTACATCTTCCGCGCAGGCCGACTCGACCAGTGAGCTATTACGCTTTCTTTAAATGATGGCTGCTTCTAAGCCAACATCCTGGCTGTCTGTGCCTTCCCACATCGTTTCCCACTTAACCATGACTTTGGGACCTTAGCTGGCGGTCTGGGTTGTTTCCCTCTTCACGACGGACGTTAGCACCCGCCGTGTGTCTCCCGTGATAACATTCTTCGGTATTCGTAGTTTGCATCGGGTTGGTAAGCCGGGATGGCCCCCTAGCCGAAACAGTGCTCTACCCCCGAAGATGAGTTCACGAGGCGCTACCTAAATAGCTTTCGGGGAGAACCAGCTATCTCCCGGTTTGATTGGCCTTTCACCCCCAGCCACAGGTCATCCGCTAATTTTTCAACATTAGTCGGTTCGGTCCTCCAGTTAGTGTTACCCAACCTTCAACCTGCCCATGGCTAGATCACCGGGTTTCGGGTCTATACCCTGCAACTTAACGCCCAGTTAAGACTCGGTTTCCCTTCGGCTCCCCTATACGGTTAACCTTGCTACAGAATATAAGTCGCTGACCCATTATACAAAAGGTACGCAGTCACCCCATAAAGAGGCTCCCACTGCTTGTACGTACACGGTTTCAGGTTCTTTTTCACTCCCCTCGCCGGGGTTCTTTTCGCCTTTCCCTCACGGTACTGGTTCACTATCGGTCAGTCAGGAGTATTTAGCCTTGGAGGATGGTCCCCCCATATTCAGACAGGATACCACGTGTCCCGCCCTACTCTTCGAGTTCACAGCATGTGCATTTTCGTGTACGGGACTATCACCCTGTACCGTCGGACTTTCCAGACCGTTCCACTAACACACAAGCTGATTCAGACTCCGGGCTGCTCCCCGTTCGCTCGCCGCTACTGGGGGAATCTCGGTTGATTTCTTTTCCTCGGGGTACTTAGATGTTTCAGTTCCCCCGGTTCGCCTCGTTAACCTATGTATTCAGTTAACGATAGTGCAACGGATTGCACTGGGTTTCCCCATTCGGACATCGCCGGGTCAAAGGTTCATATCACCTCGCCGGCGCTTTTCGCAGATTAGCACGTCCTTCATCGCCTCTGACTGCCAGGGCATCCACCGTGTACGCTTAGTCGCTTAACCTCACAACCCGAAGATGTTTCACTTCTGATTGCGAAAATTTGAGAGACTCGAACACACATGAGCTGTGTGTCGTTTCAATTTTCAGCTTGATCCAGATTTTTAAAGAGCAAATATCTCAAACATGACTCGCAAGTCAGTTTTGAGATATTAAGGCAGGTGACTTTCACTCACGAACCAGCAAGTGGCGTCCCCTAGGGGATTCGAACCCCTGTTACCGCCGTGAAAGGGCGGTGTCCTGGGCCTCTAGACGAAGGGGACGTACAGTCTCAATCGCAAGACGCCTTGCTATTTACTTTTCATCAGACAATCTGTGTGAGCACTGCAAAGGCAGGTTCTTTAAGGTAAGGAGGTGATCCAACCGCAGGTTCCCCTACGGTTACCTTGTTACGACTTCACCCCAGTCATGAATCACAAAGTGGTAAGCGCCCTCCCGAAGGTTAAGCTACCTACTTCTTTTGCAACCCACTCCCATGGTGTGACGGGCGGTGTGTACAAGGCCCGGGAACGTATTCACCGTGGCATTCTGATCCACGATTACTAGCGATTCCGACTTCATGGAGTCGAGTTGCAGACTCCAATCCGGACTACGACGCACTTTATGAGGTCCGCTTGCTCTCGCGAGGTCGCTTCTCTTTGTATGCGCCATTGTAGCACGTGTGTAGCCCTACTCGTAAGGGCCATGATGACTTGACGTCATCCCCACCTTCCTCCAGTTTATCACTGGCAGTCTCCTTTGAGTTCCCGGCCGGACCGCTGGCAACAAAGGATAAGGGTTGCGCTCGTTGCGGGACTTAACCCAACATTTCACAACACGAGCTGACGACAGCCATGCAGCACCTGTCTCAGAGTTCCCGAAGGCACCAATCCATCTCTGGAAAGTTCTCTGGATGTCAAGAGTAGGTAAGGTTCTTCGCGTTGCATCGAATTAAACCACATGCTCCACCGCTTGTGCGGGCCCCCGTCAATTCATTTGAGTTTTAACCTTGCGGCCGTACTCCCCAGGCGGTCGACTTAACGCGTTAGCTCCGGAAGCCACGCCTCAAGGGCACAACCTCCAAGTCGACATCGTTTACGGCGTGGACTACCAGGGTATCTAATCCTGTTTGCTCCCCACGCTTTCGCACCTGAGCGTCAGTCTTTGTCCAGGGGGCCGCCTTCGCCACCGGTATTCCTCCAGATCTCTACGCATTTCACCGCTACACCTGGAATTCTACCCCCCTCTACAAGACTCTAGCCTGCCAGTTTCGAATGCAGTTCCCAGGTTGAGCCCGGGGATTTCACATCCGACTTGACAGACCGCCTGCGTGCGCTTTACGCCCAGTAATTCCGATTAACGCTTGCACCCTCCGTATTACCGCGGCTGCTGGCACGGAGTTAGCCGGTGCTTCTTCTGCGGGTAACGTCAATCGACAAGGTTATTAACCTTATCGCCTTCCTCCCCGCTGAAAGTACTTTACAACCCGAAGGCCTTCTTCATACACGCGGCATGGCTGCATCAGGCTTGCGCCCATTGTGCAATATTCCCCACTGCTGCCTCCCGTAGGAGTCTGGACCGTGTCTCAGTTCCAGTGTGGCTGGTCATCCTCTCAGACCAGCTAGGGATCGTCGCCTAGGTGAGCCGTTACCCCACCTACTAGCTAATCCCATCTGGGCACATCCGATGGCAAGAGGCCCGAAGGTCCCCCTCTTTGGTCTTGCGACATTATGCGGTATTAGCTACCGTTTCCAGTAGTTATCCCCCTCCATCAGGCAGTTTCCCAGACATTACTCACCCGTCCGCCACTCGTCAGCAAAGCAGCAAGCTGCTTCCTGTTACCGTTCGACTTGCATGTGTTAGGCCTGCCGCCAGCGTTCAATCTGAGCCATGATCAAACTCTTCAATTTAAAAGTTTGATGCTCAATGAATTAAACTTCGTAATGAATTACGTGTTCACTCGTTGAGACTTGGTATTCATTTAGTGTCCGAGGACATTAAGAATCCATGTCACTTTGAGTGCCCACACAGATTGTCTGATAAATTGTTAAAGAGCAGTGCCGCTTCGTTTTCGCTGCGGCGCGGGGTGTGCATATTACGCTTTCCCGCTTCAGAGTCAAGCGTTTGTTTTGCTTTTCTCTGCTGACCCGGCGGCTTGCGTGCCGTTGTTCCGTGTCAGTGGAGGCGCATTATAGGGAGTTCTTCTGAAGTGACAAGAGGAAATTTAAAAAAAGTTTCTGACCGTGTTTTTTTTCACCAAAAGCGATGAGATCCAGCTACAAATTGTTCTATTTGATGTATCTGCAACCACAATCACACCTGAGATGGCATAATTAACCGCATCAATATTTAAGGAATAAAAGCGATGCCATTAAGCGCACAACAGCTGGCAGCTCAAAAAAACCTGTCCTATGTGCTGGCAGAGAAACTGGCGCAGCTGATCTTAGCGGGTAAATATGCTCCAGGTAGCATCCTGCCCAGCGAGATGGAGCTGGGAGATCAGTTTGGCGTTAGCCGTACCGCCGTTCGCGAAGCGGTAAAAACATTAACGGCGAAAGGGATGGTGCTTCCACGTCCGCGCATTGGCACCCGCGTTATGCCTCAGGGAAACTGGAACTTTCTCGATCAGGAGTTACTCACCTGGTGGATGACCGAAGATAACTTTAATCAGGTCGTCGATCACTTTCTGGTCATGCGCAGCAGTCTTGAGCCTCAGGCCTGCCTGCTTGCCGCCACGCTCGGCACAGCCGAGCAAAAAGCGCAGCTCAATACTTTGATGGAAGAGATGGTGGATCTGAAAAAGCACTTTAACCGCGAGCGCTGGATAGCGGTCGATATGGCCTGGCATGAACATATCTATAATATGAGCGGAAATCCTTTCCTGACCTCCTTTGCTTCTTTATTCCATTCTGTGTACCACACTTACTTTACCTCTATCACGCAGGATGAGGTGGTGAAGCTGGATCTGCATCAGGCGATAGTCGATGCCATTCAGGAGAGCGACGGGCAGCGAGCCCTGAGTGCGTGCCAGGCGTTGCTGGCCGCGCCAACCCACCAGCAGGTAAATAAATGACAGAGAAAAAAGCACGCAGTATGGCCGGACTGCCGTGGATTGCAGCCATGGCGTTCTTTATGCAGGCACTGGATGCCACTATCCTCAATACCGCCCTTCCCGCCATAGCCCAAAGCCTTAACCGCTCCCCGCTGGCGATGCAATCCGCCATCATCAGCTACACCCTGACGGTGGCGATGCTTATTCCGGTCAGCGGCTGGCTAGCCGATCGTTTTGGCACACGCAAAGTGTTCATGCTGGCGGTGACGCTGTTCACGCTCGGTTCTCTGGCTTGCGCCCTCTCCACCTCGCTGACGGAACTGGTTATCTTCCGCGTTCTACAGGGGATAGGCGGCGCGATGATGATGCCCGTCGCGCGTCTGGCGTTATTACGCGCCTATCCGCGCAGCGAACTGCTCCCGGTGCTCAACTTTGTGACTATGCCTGGCCTGGTCGGCCCGATACTTGGCCCGGTTCTCGGCGGCGTACTGGTGACCTGGGCTAGCTGGCACTGGATCTTCCTGATTAATATTCCGATTGGTGTGGCAGGGCTGATTTATGCCCGCAAATATATGCCGAACTTCACCACGCCAAGACGCAGCTTCGATATGGGTGGTTTCTTCCTGTTTGGCCTGAGCCTGGTCCTGTTCTCCAGCGGGATGGAGCTGTTTGGCGAGAAAATCGTAGCGACGTGGCTGGCGCTGGCCGTCATCCTCAGCGGTATTCTGCTGTTCCTTCTATATATACGTCATGCGCGTCGCCATCCGACACCGCTTATCTCTTTATCTCTGTTTAACACCCGAACGTTCTCCGTCGGGATCGCGGGCAATATTGCCTCGCGTCTGGGCACGGGCTGCGTACCGTTCCTGATGCCGCTGATGCTCCAGGTCGGTTTCGGCTATCCGGCCCTGATTGCTGGCTGCATGATGGCACCCACGGCGATGGGCTCAATTCTGGCAAAATCGACGGTCACGCAGGTGCTGCGCTGGTTTGGCTATCGTAAGACGCTGGTTGGCGTGACGATCTTTATCGGATTGATGATTGCGCAGTTCTCCCTGCAATCTGCGGCGTTACCAATCTGGATGCTGATCCTGCCGCTGTTTGTGCTGGGTATGGCCATGTCGACGCAGTTTACGTCGATGAACACCATCACCCTTGCGGACCTCACCGACGAGAATGCCAGCAGCGGCAACAGCGTACTGGCGGTCACTCAACAGCTGTCGATCAGCCTCGGGGTTGCCGTGAGCGCGGCGGTACTGCGGTTTTATGAAGGGTTCGAGGGAACTAATACCGTTGAGCAGTTCCACTATACCTTTATCACTATGGGCGCGCTTACCGTGGTATCGGCGGTGGTCTTTATGTTGTTAAAACCAAAAGACGGCCGGAACCTGATTAAAGAGCGTCACAAAGAGAAGGCTAAACCGAACCGCGTTCCATCAGAACAGGAGTAAGCTGCAAACGTTGCTGTTGCAGCGTGGGCTGGGCCATGCGGTGGATCAACACATCGATGGCCAGCTCGCCCAGTTCATCTTTCGGCTGATGGATGGTGGTCAGCGGCGGCGTCATGTAGCGCGCCAGTTCGATATCATCGTAACCGACGATCGCCATGTCGTCCGGAACACGTAATCCCGCCTGATACAGCGCCTGATAAGCTCCGAATGCCATCGCATCGTTACCGATAAACACCGCCTGCGGGCGCAGCTCTTGCGCCAGCAGTTTCTGCATTGCTTCAAATCCACCGTTAAATTCGAAATCGCCGGTGATGCGATAGCCATCAGGAATGGCAAGCCCCGCCCGTTCCATGGCCGAAAGATAGCCTTCCAGACGCAGGCGCGCCGGGGTTTTATCCAGCGGGCCGGTAATACAGGCAATGCGGGTATGACCTTTATCGATCAGATGCTGAGTCGCCATATCGCCGCCCAGCAGCGAGTTATCCTGGATCAGATCGCTGGTGCCGTCGAACGGCGCCCAGTCCATCATCACCGTGGGAATAGAAGGGTAACGCTGGATGATCTCTTTCGAAGGTTGATGCGTTTCGGTACAGAGCAGCAGCAGCCCGTCGACGCGTTTTTGCATCAGCGTTTCCAGGTTACGGTTCATGCGCTGCTCATCGCCTTCGGTATTGCACAGCACCAGGCTGTAGCCGCGCTCGAAGCAGCTGCGCTCCACGCCGCGCACCAGTTCAGAATAAAAAGGGTTGGTACTGGCCGTGATCAGCATGCCGATGGTGCGCGTCTGGTTGAGCTTCAGGCTGCGGGCCAGCGCAGACGGCGCATAGTTGAGTTCTTTAATTGCAGCGTCAACTTTCTCCCGAATCGCCTCGCTGACGAAGCGATCGTTATTGATTACGTGGGAGACAGTCGAGGTAGAAACGCCCGCCATACGGGCGACATCTTTCATTGTGGCCAAGCGTTACCCCTGCTGACTTAAGAATTCATCAATCTCTTTACGCCATGGAACAGAAGGCTGAGCGCCTTTACGCGTCACCGCAATCGCAGCGGCGGCATGCGCGAAGCGGATCGCGTCATCCATTGCTTTTCCTTCCAGCAGCGCCGTTACCAGTGCACCGTTGAAGGTGTCTCCTGCGGCGATGGTATCAATGGCTTTGACCTTAAAGCCCGGTACGCGACGGCCTTCGCCATTGACGCTAGCCCAGACCCCACGGCTGCCGAGGGTGATGATTACGGTGCCGATGCCTTTTTCATGCAGTGCAAGCGCGGCACGCGCTGCATCGTCATCATTTTCGACACGGATACCCGTCAGCTTTTCCGCTTCGGTTTCGTTCGGGGTAATGATATCCACCAGCGCCAGCAGCTCGTCTGATAATACACGGGCAGGCGCAGGGTTAAGTACGACAGACGTATGATTTTCATGCGCAATTTTCGCGGCGGCCAGCACGCTTTCAACCGGTGACTCCAGCTGCATCAGCAGGGCTTCCGCTCCGGCGATGATTCCACGCTGCGCTTCGACGCGTTCAGTCGTTAACGCGGCATTAGCCCCCGCATGAATACCGATGACATTCTCACCTTCCGCATTGACGAAAATCAGCGCCACGCCGGTAGATTCCCCTGCAACCACGCTGACGGGTGCAATGTCGATGTTGTCGCTTGCCAGCTGTTTGCGTACGCGCTCGCCGGTATCGTCATCACCCGTACAGGCGATAAACGCGATATTCGCCCCGCTGCGTCCGGCGGCAACCGCCTGGTTTGCGCCCTTACCGCCGAACGCCACCTGATACTGATTGCCAGTGACGGTTTCGCCCGGAGTGGGGAACATTTCAAGGTTAAGAATGTGATCGGCATTGATACTGCCAAGGACGACGAGGTTGCCTGCGGTTTTCATGTATTGAGGTGTCCATCTGAGAGCGCCACCGGTCTTACCCGGTGGCGTATGCCACACTTTTCTTTTATTTGGTGTCCCTCAGGCAGCCAGCGACTGCCTGAATCGCCTTTACTGCTTAATGACCAGTTTCAGGTCAACAGGATATTTGGCCTGAACTTTTTCGCCCTTCAGCACTTTATCGGCAGTTTGCACGCCAGTCGCGCCAATCTGCTCAGGCAGCTGAGCGATGGTCGCAGCCAGTTTGCCATCATTTACTGCTTTTTCACCATCCGGCGTGCCGTCAAATCCGACAACCATCACATCTGATTTACCCGCAGTCTGGAGCGCACGCAGCGCACCGAGCGCCATTTCGTCGTTCTGTGCGAATACCGCCTGCACATCAGGATGCGCGGTCAGCAGGTTCTGCATGACGTTCAGGCCCTTTGTACGGTCGAAGTCTGCCGGCTGGCTCGCCAGCACGTTGAATTTGTGCGCCGCTACAGCCTGCTGGAAGCCTTCACCACGTTCACGGGCTGCGGAAGTCCCGGCGATACCCTGCAACTCGATCACTTTCGCGCCTTCACCTGCTTTCTTCGCGATGTAGTCACCGGCGATTTTACCGCCCAGTACGTTATCAGACGCAATGTGGCTGACCACATCCCCTTTCGTTGCCTGACGGTCAAGGGTGATGACCGGGATCTTCGCCTGGTTTGCCATCTTCACGGCGTTACCGACCGCGTCGGAATCGGTTGGGTTGATCAGCAGGATTTTGGTACCACGAACGGTTAAGTCCTGAACGTTAGCCAGCTCTTTCGCCGGGTTGTTCTGAGAATCCAGCACCACCAGGTTGTAGCCCAGTTTATCTGCTTCTTTCTGCGCGCCATCCTTCAGAGAGACGAAGAACGGGTTGTTCAGGGTAGAGACAACCAGCGCGATGGTGTCCTTCGCCATGGCGTTAGCACTTACGGTTGCGCTCAGCGCGACAGCAGAAACCAGGGTAGCCAGTTTTTTCATGTTCATATCTAAGATGTCCTGTAGTGTCGTCAGTTACTGTTTTTTGTTGTCTACCAGTACCGCCAGCAAAATCACCACTGCCTTAACGATCATCTGGTAATAGGAGGAAACACCTAACAAATTCAAACCATTATTCAGGAAACCGAGGATCAGTGCGCCGATCAATGTCCCAACAATGCGACCTTTACCACCCGCAAGGCTCGTACCGCCCAGAACCACTGCCGCGATGGCATCCAGCTCATAGCCCGTACCCGCCGTTGGCTGCGCGGAAGAGAGGCGCGCCACTTCGATGATGCCCGCCAGAGACGCCAGCAGGCCGCACAGGGAGTAAACGATAATTTTGACTTTATTAACGCTGATACCGGACAGGCGCGTTGCCGCTTCGTTACCGCCCAGCGCATAGATATAACGACCCAGACGGGTATGGTGCAGCATGTACCATGCCGCCAGGAAGACGATAGCCATGATCCAGACCGGGGTCGGGACACCCAGCGGGCGACCGATACCGAACCAGCCAAACAGATCGGCGTTATCGGTAAAACCGGTATTAATCGGGCTGCCGTTGGTGTACACCATGGTCACACCGCGCAGCAGCAGCATCATCACCAGCGTGGCGATGAACGCCTGAACGCGACCTTTCGCCACAATCACGCCGGTTACGGCGCCAATTGCCGCACCTGCCGCCAGGGCAGCGGCAACGGCCACCAGCGCGTTGACCTCAATACCAACAATCGACGCGGCGATCGCGCCGGTGAGGGCCAGCAGGGAACCGACGGACAGATCGATACCCGAGGTCAAAATCACCAGCGTCATCCCCACCGCCATAATGGCGTTGACGGAGGTCTGCTGAAGAATGTTGAACAGGTTATTGACGGTAAAAAAGTTCGGGCTCATGGTCGAGACAATCGCGATCAGCACCAGCAGGGCAATCAGCGATTTTTGTTCCATCAGCCATGCCTTTGTGAAATAGCGGCGACCAGAAACAGCCTGGGTAGTCATCTTCTTACTCCTGATTCACGCGATTAAGCTTGCCCACAGCGGCAGCCATCAGAACTTCCTGGGTGGCCTGCTCGCGAGTGAATTCACCGCCGAGATGCCCTTCATGCATGACGATAATGCGATCGCTCATGCCTAATACCTCTGGCATCTCGGAAGAGACCAGAATGATGCTCAGACCGTCGGCCTTGAACTGGTTAATCAGCTGATATATCTCTTTCTTCGCGCCCACGTCCACGCCGCGGGTAGGTTCATCAAGGATCAACACTTTTGGGCGCGTCATCAGCCCGCGGGCAATCGCCACTTTCTGCTGATTCCCGCCGGACAACAGGCCAATCGCCTGCTCCATCGATGGGGTTTTAACGTTAAAGAGACGGATAAAATCGCTGACCGCCTGCTGCTCATCTTTGTGTTTCAGGCTGCCGCCGCTGCGGCTGAAATAGCCTAGCGCCGTCAGGGACATGTTCTCTTTCACCGACATGCCCAGCACTAAGCCGTCGCGCTTACGGTCTTCGGAAATATAGACAATGCCGTTCGCCAGGCCATCCTGCGGCGAGCGGGTGACCACCTCATGGCCGTCAAGGGTAACGTAGCCGCTGGTGCGCGGCAGTGCGCCATAGAGCACTTTCATCAGTTCGGTGCGCCCCGCGCCCATCAGGCCCGCGACGCCAAGGATCTCGCCCTTGCGCAGAGTAAAGGAGACGTCATTCACGCCCGGCCCGCAGAGGTTATCCACCTTCAGGCGGATTTCTCCCGGCGCTTTCTCCAGATGCGGATACTGATCTTCGAGCTTACGTCCCACCATCATTTCAATCAGGGTATCTTCGGTCAGGGTTGCCACTTCGCGCTCGGCAATAAACTGCCCGTCGCGAAAGACGGTGACGTCGTCGCAGATCTCGAAGATCTCTTTCATGCGGTGTGAGATATAGACAATGCCGCAGCCCTGGGATTTCAGCTCACGGATCACGCGGAACAGGGATTCGGTTTCGGTATCGGTCAGGGCGTCGGTCGGTTCATCCATAATGATGACCTTCGACTCGAAGCTCAGCACCTTCGCGATTTCCACCATCTGCTGATCGCCGATGGAAAGGTCGCCCACCAGTCGGTCGCTCTTAAAGCGCAGATTCAGCTTCGCCAGCAGTTTGTCCGCTTCGGCATACATGGTTTTCCAGTCGATTTTGCCAAACCGGTTCACGAACTCACGGCCGAGGAAGATGTTCTCCGCAATGGTGAGCTGCGGGATCAGGTTCAACTCCTGGTGGATGATGCCGATGCCCGCTTCCTGAGAGGATTTCGGGCCGTTAAAGGTGGTCTCTTTACCCAGCCACAGCAGCGAACCGGCATCGCGTTGGTAGATACCGGTCAGCACTTTCATCATGGTGGATTTGCCGGCGCCGTTTTCGCCCACCAGCGCCATGACGCGCCCGGAATAGACGTTCAGCGCCGCACCGGAGAGGGCTTTTACGCCCGGGAACGACTTATCGATCCCTTTGAGTTGCAGTAATGCGTCCATGATGGCCTCAGAAGGTGACGCCAGCACAGAGAATGATATTCGCATACGGGGAGCACTCCCCGCTGCGAATCACCGCCTGACTGTCTGCGGTTTGTTGTTTGAACTGCTCGTGCGTTGTGTAACGAATTTCTATGGTGTTTCCCTGGTGCTGTTGCAGTTGCTCAATGTGGCTGAGCAACGTTTCGTGGAGTTGCGGATTATGTTGTTTGATTTCCGCCGCGAGAATGGCCGCCTCAACCTGCATCTCCGCGGTGACCACTTCCAGTACCTGCATGAACGAGGGTACGCCCTGCGTTAACGCCATATCGATACGGGTTGTGCTGCGCGGAACCGGTAAGCCTGCATCGCAAACCACCAGCGTATCGGTATGCCCAAGACGGGAAATCACCGATGAGATTTCTGAGTTGAGTACTGTGCCTTTCTTCATTTTTTGCTCCACTAGCGAAACGTTTCGCTAAAAACAGTGTAGCCGCAGAAGTGTTCAGAAAACCATCATGACGTAACGGATTTGTGATCAACGTCGAAACGTTTCGCTAAGTGAAATGCAATAGAGGAAAATTGCCCGGCGGCGCTACGCTTGCACGGGCCTACGGGTCTGGTAGGCCGGGTAAGCGCAGCGCCACCCGGCATATTCAGAAGGGTTAAATCTCGACCTGCGTCCCCAGCTCAATCACGCGGTTAGGCGGGATCTCAAACTGGTCAGGCGCACGCAGGGCGTTACGTTGCAGAATGAGATACAGCTTGCCGCGCAGGCGCAGATACCATGGGCGCTTGCCGATGATCAGCGACTCATGGGACATAAAGAACGACGTCTCCATCATGCGGCAACTCAGGCCTTCCAGACCGCAGCGGTGGAACACCTCTTCCACGTTCGGCGTTTCGCGCCAGCCGTAGCTTGCCACCACGCGCCAGAAGGTTGGGGACAGCTGTTCAATCTGTACGCGACGCACGTTGTGAACGTACGGCGCATCTTCGGTACGCAGCGTCAGCAGGATCACGCGCTCGTGCAGCACTTTGTTGTGCTTGAGGTTATGCATCAGCGCAAACGGGATCACGTTCAGCGCGCGAGACATATACACCGCCGTGCCCGGCACGCGCACCGGTGGGGACTTCTCCAGCGAGGCGATCATCGCCTCAAGAGAGTTACCGTGCTCGTGCATACGACGCAGCAGGCGGAAACGTTCGCTCTTCCACGTCGTCATCACAATAAACATCACCAGACCCAGCGTCAGCGGCAGCCAGCCGCCGGAGACAATCTTGTCGAGGTTCGCAGAGAACAGCGGCACGTCGATGCAGAGGAAGCCAACCAGGATCAGCCCCACGAGGAACTTATTCCAGTGCCAGTTACGGTACGCCACGGTGGTGGAGAGAATAGAGGTCAACACCATCGTTCCGGTTACCGCGATACCGTACGCCGCCGCCAGATTACTGGAGTGCTCAAAGCTGACGATAACAATCACCACCGCGAAATAGAGCAGCCAGTTGACGAAGGGAATGTAGATCTGGCCAGACTCCATCTCCGAGGTATGGATAATGCGCATTGGGGAGAGATAACCCAAACGCACGGCCTGACGCGTCAGGGAGAATACGCCGGAAATGACAGCCTGAGAGGCAATGACCGTCGCCAGCGTCGCCAGGATCAGCATCGGAACCAGCGCCCAGTCCGGCGCCAGCAGGAAGAACGGGTTTTTAATCGCTTCAGGGTGTGCAAGCAGCAGCGCGCCCTGACCGAAGTAATTCAGCACCAGTGAAGGCAAGACCACGCTAAACCAGGCGACGCGAATAGGGAGTTTCCCGAAGTGGCCCATATCCGCATACAGCGCTTCAACACCGGTAATGGACAGCACCACCGCGCCCAGCGCCACAAACGACACCACTTTATATTCAAGGAAGAAATGCACCGCCCACATTGGGTTCAGCGCGTGCAGGACATCCGGGTTGGCGATAATACTGCGTAAGCCCAGCGCCGCCAGGATCAGGAACCAGGCCAGCATAATAGGCGCGAACAGCTTACCCACCAGCCCGGTACCGTGTTTTTGTATGGCAAACAGCAATGTCAGCACGATAATAGCGAGTGGCACCACCCACGTATCAAGCTGTGGCGCGACAATCTCCAGCCCCTCTATGGCCGACATTACAGAAATCGCCGGCGTAATCACGACTTCTCCATAGAAGAAGCTGCCGCCAATCAGGCCGATGATGACCAGCACGGAGGTCATTCTTGCAGACGTATTGCGCCCGGCAAGGGACATCAGGGTCAGAATACCGCCCTCGCCCGCGTTATCAGCCCGCATTACGAAAGAGAGATACTTAAGGGAGACCACCAGGATCAGCAGCCAGAAGATGAGCGAGAGGAAACCAAATACGGCGTCACGCTCTACACCAAAACCAAACTGACCGGACAGACATTCACGAAGCGTATAAAGCGGGCTGGTGCCGATATCACCGTAGACAACCCCGATCGCCGCAAGCGTTACAGCGGGTAATGATTGCTTATTATCAGTGCTCATAGACTAGTCTTTTCGTTTGAATAACAAATGTGTGCTTAGTCCCTTGGCCCACAAAAAGCGCACAGTATGCACGATTCAATGCAAAATCGTACCCCTAAATGCAGCCGCATTAATGTAGCGCAAAGAAAATAGCGCCGCACTTCAGCCTATTACCAGGCCAGACCGAAACGTCTATACTCGCTTCAATTAGCCGCCACGACGGCGAAAGGATGCAAAACTATTATGGCTCACTCACATTTATTAGCAGAAAGAATTTCCCGCCTCAGCAGTGCGCTGGAGAAAGGCCTTTACGAGCGTAGCCACGCCATTCGTCTCTGTTTACTGGCGGCGCTGAGTGGGGAAAGCGTATTTCTGCTGGGCCCGCCGGGCATTGCCAAAAGTCTGATCGCACGCCGCCTCAAATTCGCTTTCCAGAACGCGCGCGCATTCGAGTATTTGATGACGCGCTTCTCCACGCCGGAAGAAGTTTTCGGCCCACTCTCCATTCAGGCGTTAAAAGATGAGGGACGCTATGAACGTCTGACGGCGGGCTATCTTCCGGAAGCGGAAATTGTCTTTCTTGATGAGATCTGGAAAGCCGGCCCGGCCATTCTGAATACCCTGCTGACGGCAATTAACGAACGTCGATTCCGTAACGGCGCCAGCGAAGAGAAGATCCCCATGCGCCTGCTGGTGGCCGCGTCTAACGAATTGCCCGAAGCCGACAGCAGCCTGGAAGCGCTGTATGACCGTATGCTGATCCGCCTGTGGCTGGATAAAGTCCAGGATAAATCAAACTTCCGTTCCATGCTGGTAAGCCAGCAGGATGAAAACGAAAACCCGGTGGCAGCGTCATTGCAGGTCACGGACGAGGAATACCACCAGTGGCAGGAGGAGATCGGCAAGATAAAACTGCCCGATCCCGTTTTTGAGCTGATCTTTATGCTGCGCCAGCAGCTTGATTTGCTGCCTTCCGCGCCGTACGTCTCCGATCGTCGCTGGAAAAAAGCCATTCGCCTGCTCCAGGCAAGCGCGCTGTTTAGCGGCCGCGATGCTGTCGCCCCAATCGATCTGATCCTGCTGAAAGACTGCCTGTGGCACGACGCAGAAGGGATGAATCTGATGCAACAGCAGCTGGACGTTTTGATGACCGGACACGCGTGGGGTCAACAGTCGATGCTTAATCAACTGGGCGCGATTGCCCAACGTCGCCTTCAGCTCCAGCAGCAGCAAAGTGACAAAACCGCGCTGAAGGTGAACCGTCTTGGCGGGATGTTTGCCCGTAAACCGCACTATGAACTGCCCGCCGGGCTGACTGACGCCTCGCTCACGCTTCTTCTTCAGCAACCGCTGAAGCTTCATGATATGCAGGTTGTGCACGTGACGATCGAACGCGTTGCGCTGGTTCAGTGGCTGGATAAAGGCGGTGAGATCCGCGGTAAACTCAACGGTATCGGCTTTGCACAGCCGCTGTCGATGGAAGTCGACAGCAGCCAGCACCTTGTGATCCGCGACGTCAGCCTTCAGGGATCGCGCCTGGCGCTGCCGGGCACGGCCTCCGATACTGTTCCGGAGGAGATCAAACAGCAGCTCGACGCGCTGGATAACGAATGGCATCAGCAGCACACGCGCTTCAGCGAACAGCAGAAATGCCTCTTTATCCATAGCGACTGGTTAGGTCGCATTGAAGCCAGCTTGCAGGATGTCAGCGCGCAGATCAAACAGGCGCGTCAATGCTAACGCTGGACACGCTTAACGTCATGCTGGCGGTTAGCGAGGAAGGGTTGATCGAAGAGGTCGTCATTACCCTGCTCGCTTCACCGCAGCTGGCGGCCTTCTTTGAAAAATTCCCGAAGCTCCGAAAAGCAATGACGGACGATCTGCCCCGCTGGCGCGATAACCTGCGACAGCGTTTTAAGGAGACGGAAGTCCCGCCGGAACTGACAGAGGAAATGGCTGGTTACCAGCAGTGCCAGCGGCTTTCAACACCGCAGTTTATTGCCCAGCTACAGCAAACCCTGACGCTGCTTGATAACGTTCACTCCCCGTTTGCCAGCCAGGCCAGAGCGCTGGTCACGGACAACCCCAGCTTTACTCCCGCCCTGCATACGCTGTTTTTACAGCGCTGGCGTCTGAGCCTTGTGGTCCAGGCCACGGCCCTTAATCAGCAGTTGCTGGACGAAGAGCGCGAACAGTTGCTCAGTGAAGTCCAGGAGCGAATGACCCTGAGCGGCCAGTTAGAACAGGTGCTGGTGGAGAATGAAAACGCCGCCGGTCGACTCTGGGATATGAGTGCCGGCCAGTTAAAACGGGGCGATTATCAGCTGATCGTAAAGTACGGCGACTTTCTGGCACAACAGCCGGAGCTGATGAAGCTCGCAGAACAGCTCGGCCATTCCCGGGAGGCCCGGTCGGTCCCAAAGAAAGATGCGCCGATGGAAACCTTCCGTACGCTGGTACGTGAACCCTCCACCGTACCGGAGCAGGTGGACGGGCTACAGCAAAGCGATGACATCCTGCGCCTGCTGCCTACGGAACTCAGCACGCTGGGCATGACCGAACTGGAGTATGAGTTTTATCGTCGGCTGGTGGAAAAACAGCTCATTACCTATCGACTGCATGGCGAAGCCTGGCGCGAGAAGATCAGCCAGCGTCCGGTGGTACACCAGGATTTTGATGAGCAACCGCGCGGCCCATTCATTGTTTGCGTCGATACGTCTGGATCGATGGGGGGCTTTAATGAACAGTGTGCAAAAGCGTTCTGCCTGGCTCTGATGCGCGTGGCGCTTGCCGATCGTCGTCGCTGCTACATCATGCTCTTTTCCAGCGAAGTTGTTGGGTATGAACTGACCAGCCCACAGGGGCTGGAGCAGGCGATCCGCTTTTTAAGCCAGCGCTTTCGCGGCGGCACCGATCTGGCCAGCTGTTTTCGCAGCATCATTGAGCGCATGCAGGGCGGTGACTGGTACGACGCGGATGCGGTGGTGATTTCCGATTTTATCGCCCAGCGGCTGCCGGACGACGTCGTGAATAAAGTGAAGGAGATGCAGCGCGTGCACCAGCACCGTTTCCATGCCGTGGCGATGTCTGCACATGGAAAACCCGGCATCATGCGCATCTTCGATCACATCTGGCGCTTTGATACCGGGTTGCGTAGCCGCCTGCTCAGACGCTGGCGACGTTAATTAAAGAAGAGAACCGACGCTCTCACGTACCTGCTGCGGCCAGACCCCACACTGTACCTGACCAATGTGAGAGAGTTGCAGCAGCAGCATGGTCAGACGAGACTGGCCAATCCCACCGCCGATGGTCTGCGGCATTTCACCGCGCAGCAGTGCCTGGTGCCACTCCAGTTGCAGACGATCTTCATCACCGGTCACGGCCAGCTGACGCTTCAGTGCTTCAGCATCCACGCGGATCCCCATCGAAGAGAGTTCAAACGCATCTTCCAGAACCGGGTTCCAGACCAGAATATCGCCGTTCAGACCGGCATATTCGCTTTCGCCCACGGTGCTCCAGTCATCGTAATCCGGCGCACGGACGTCGTGACGTTTACCATCAGACAATTTCCCGCCAATGCCGATAAGGAATACCGCGCCCAGCTCTTTGGCGATCGCGCGTTCACGGCCTTTGGCATCCAGATCCGGGAAACGGCTCAGCAATTCCTGACTGTGAACAAAGTGGATCGTTTCCGGCAGGAACGGTGCCAGACCAAACTCTTTGCTCACGGCCGCTTCGGTTGCTTTGATCCCGGCGTAGATCGCCTCAACAGTGGATTTCAGCGTACCGACGTGACGCTCGCCATCTCCCATTACGCGCTCCCAGTCCCACTGGTCAACGTAGACAGAGTGAATCGGGGAAAGGCGGTCTTCATCGGGGCGAAGGGCTTTCATGTGCGTGTAAAGCCCTTCGCCCGCGCTGAAGTCGTGTTGTCCCAGGGTTTGACGCTTCCACTTCGCCAGGGAATGAACCACTTCGAACTGGGCGTCTGGCAGTGTTTTCACTTTTACCTGTACCGCTTTTTCGCAACCAGACAAGTTATCCTGCGTCCCGTCACCCACGCGGCTCAGAATCGGCGCCTGAACTTCAATAAGGCCAAGCTTCTCTTCCAGCTGGCGGGAAAAATGGGATTTTACGAAACTGATCTGGCGTTGTTTTGCGATGTAAGCGGTTTTCATTATTTATACTCCTGCGTCCTGTTGATACTGATTAAGCAACAGAACAGGCGCTTAATTCAATAACCCATCAACAAAAAGCCGCCTTCACTTTTGATTCGTTAAAATAAGACGCTAGAATAGAGGGAATCATTAATCTTCATAAGAAAAACCTATGGAAAATTATCAGATCGACAATCTGGACCGCGGCATTCTGGAAGCGCTAATGGCCAACGCACGCACCGCGTATGCCGAACTGGCGAAACAATTTGGCGTCAGCCCGGGGACCATTCACGTTCGCGTCGAGAAAATGAAGCAGGCCGGGATCATCACCGGCGCACGCATTGATGTCAGCCCGAAGCAACTTGGCTACGACGTCTGCTGCTTCATTGGCATTATTCTGAAAAGCGCCAAAGATTACCCCTCCGCGCTGGAGAAACTGAACGCGCTGGATGAAGTCACCGAGGCGTACTACACCACCGGGCACTACAGCATCTTTATAAAGGTGATGTGCCGATCCATTGACGCCCTCCAGCAGGTACTTATCAACAAGATCCAAACAATCGATGAAATTCAGTCCACTGAAACCCTGATCTCCCTGCAAAACCCGATCATGCGTACTATCCGCCCGTGATCGGGCAATTTCATTCCCACATTTTCCACAGGTAGATCCCAGCTCGTTCACAGCGTACAATGGCCGCCTCTTTATCTGAGCGAGCGATCAATGGCGGACATTACTCTTATCAGCGGCAGCACCCTGGGCGGTGCGGAATATGTAGCGGAACATCTGGCTGAGAAGCTGGAAGATGCGGGCTTTTCTACACAAACGCTGCACGGACCGCTGCTGGAAGATCTCCCGACTGACGGGGTCTGGCTGCTGATCACCTCCACGCACGGCGCGGGCGATCTGCCGGATAACCTGCAACCTTTATATGACGAACTGCTGGAACAACAGCCCGATCTGTCAAACGTCCGGTTTGGCGCTGTGGGGATCGGCAGCCGTGAATATGACACTTTCTGTGGCGCTATAGAGAAAGTAGAAGCTGCGGTGACCGCCTGCGGAGCAAAACAGCTGGGTGAAACGCTGAAGATCAACATCCTCGATCATGACATTCCCGAAGATCCAGCCGAGATCTGGCTCGCGGAATGGAAAAATTTACTCAAAAACGATTAAAGATCGTGCGATCAGATGTGGATAACTCTGGTTAAAAGCTCGTATTAAGCCGTAGTTATCCAAAGAACAACGTTGGTTTAGTT